>NZ_WMIC01000001.1 GCF_009711135.1 Flavobacterium sp. LC2016-01
TCAGCGGAGAAAGAGGGATTCGAACCCCCGGACCTGTTACAGTCAACAGTTTTCAAGACTGCCGCATTCGACCGCTCTGCCATTTCTCCAGTATGTTCCAATCATTTTCTGATTGCGGGTGCAAAGATAAAATGTTTTTTCGATTTTAGAAATTTTTTTGATACTATTTAAAAAGAAAATTATATTTGACAGCTAAGTAAGAATGAAATATTTATTTCAAATTAAGAACTTTTTCAATTTTATCTTTTCCAATTTTCATTATATATTCTTGTCGTTCTTGTACAAGTATATCGACGCTATGAGTAATATTTGTATTCTGATGGTTTATCGCGTCTAAAATTGCTTCATCTTCTGTGTTTTTCCAATCACATGAAAGATCTTTTTCTTTGCAGATTGCTTTAAATTGACGGATTAATTTAAAAGTATCACTTTTTATAATGTTTTTCTTTGCCATGATTTTGATTATTTAAGATTAAAACTTATTGGGAAAACTAATCGTATTCCGATATTGTTTCTTTCAATTAAGGAGTAGTCTGAATCTTTGGAATTAAAGATGTTGACTGCATTGTAATATAATTCGGCATTGATGGTGGATTTGTCCTTCTTTTTGTCAATGAAAGGGAATACCACTCCAAAGCCAGCATTATAAACCGGTTTTAAATTTTCGGTGTATTTGCTATTGGGGAATAGGTGAAATCCAATGCTGCTGTTTCTGAATGGGAAATGATAAAAATCTATATCTGCGTTAATCTCGGTTATGCCGGTTTTGTAGACTCCGGAGTATGCAAAATATTTTTCAACAGTTTCCCTTGTCTGATTTGAACTTGTGCCTGTGAGATTTGTCTGGGAAACTTCGACTTTCTTTAAATCATTAAAATTGCTTTTATATTTCATGGTTAAAGATGAGGTGAGGTATGTAGTTTTGTCATTTTTGCTCGGATTTAAATTTATATAGGAATATTGTGTTTTAAATTCATAACTGACATAGTTATCTTTTGTAATCTGCTTTTCATAAGGTTCTTGAGGATTTAACAAACGAAAATCATCATTTTTTAATTTAGCAGACATTGAAAACCACGCAAATCGATAGCCGGCAACTTTTAGTTTTGAAATGTCATTTTCCTGTAATCTTTCAGCTCTGGCATTTCCAATTTTAAGGCGCTCTTTTAATTTATTGAAAATTTTATTTAAAGAATCGTTTTCGGTTATCTTAGCTTGGTTTTGTTTTTTTTTGATATTTTCTACAGTAATCTGCGCATCGTAGAGTTCTCTATAAGCGGTTACCGAATCCTGGACTTTAGGTATTGGAGAATCTTTTAAATCGCTCTTAAGCTTTTTTAATTTTTTAATTTTGGTATCAGCAGTTTTGTTATCTGTTTCTAATTGATTGTTTTCAATTATCCGGCTCTTTTTATCAAACGAAGAATCAATTTTAATTAAAGCATCTTTGTATTCCTTATCGATTTTCTGTAGTGCTTCTCTCTGCTTGTCAAGATCATTTTTGTAATAATATATTATCTTAGGCTGGTTATTGAATAAAAAATGATATTGAACTTCCAGACTGATATTGGTGTTTAATTTAGAGTTGTTGAAAATAGAGTACATGCCGTCAGATATGCCTCCCATCATTTTGCCTGTAACGATATTTCCGTTTTTTAATATAAAAGTGGGACTGAAAGTTACCTCTGTTTTTTCGATATCAACGCCTGCATAACTTCCTATGTTGTTAGCGGACTGGCCCGTAATTAATTTTGAGAAGTTAGTCTGTATTATTTTGTTGAACTCTTCATTGGAGAGAGATTCCTTGGTTCTGATTATTTCCGCGGTTTTATTTTCATTCTCCTGTGAATGCGCTATTGAATGAATGAGAATAAAGAAAAATACTAGAAATCTTTTCATATGTTTTCGGATTTGGTTCTTCTTATTTAATATATAATTGTCTCTGCCTGCTTTTTAAATCTGAGGGATTAAACCAGGATTTATACCAAGATTTGCGTTTGTCGTTTAAATCGTCCAGATGTCTTTCCTGGTCTGGGTTCACTTCGTAATTTCTCCAATGAAAATGGTCAACTAATCGGAGGGCTTCTATAGCAAAAACCGTAACAATATCATCGTCGTGGATTTCCAGCAGATTATCTCCGTTTTTTTGTTCGGGATTAAAAGCAAGGTTGCTGCTTCCGCAGTAAACTACAGGATTGTCTCCCCTAAAGTTCACCACAATAAATTTATGATGAATAGCATAACCGTCGATTTTTGGCACCGTTCCAAACGGCTGGGGCAATACAGAGGCTATACCTCTTCCTGCAACTCTTATTCCGTTTATATTGTTGGGTTTATAGAGGAAGACTTCGTAGTCTTCTGCTTTTTTATTTATTCTGTCCGTTATGCCGTAAGTAAAAACAGTATTGTTTTTTAATTGATTCTGTACGGCAGTTAAGATACTGCTGGCACTGTTATCTTTCATAATGGCGAAAAGAACGTCACTATTTCCTTCTCGGGTAATGCGGTCACTGATTCTTTTAAAAATTCTCTCGGCATCTGCTTTAGCATGCGGTGCAAAAGTGATTGTCATTTCTGGAATTTCTTCTGCTTCAAAATGATAATCCAGCGTTGTAGGCTCAGTACCTTTAAGATTATTGATTTTAGTTTTGGAAAATGACATATCAAAAAGATTGTTATAGCATTCAGCAATTTTTTTATTATCAAATACCAGCACATGATTGGAATTAATATAAATTCCGTTTGTTGAAAAATTAGTGGAGCCTGTAAGTACTTTTAAAGCCTTGTCGTTGGAATCAAGTATTATAAAAGTTTTGCAGTGCGCCAGACCTTTGTAATGGCCTCTTACAATTTCTGAATTTCCTGTTTTTCTGCTATTAAAAAGAATATTGAATTTGTCTTCAAAAGAATCTAGCTCTCCATGATCCCCAGCATCGTCTAAAATGATTTTTAATCTTCCAGATGCTGTTATTTCCAGTAAGCGGTTGCAGATTTCGGGTTCATCTAAATCATAGGCAAAGACTTTAAGTCTCAGTGAATTATCTGTAATGACTTCATTTAAAAAATCGAGTATTCTTTGTCTGGCCTGCCATCCCAGCCACTTATGTTGGTCTTCATACGTATAGGGCACCATTTCGTAATTGTGCAGGGCGTTATTCCATCTCTTTGCGTTGTCTGCTTTTTGGCTGATGTCGAAAATTAAATCAGTTTCGTTTGGTCTTACACTGTTGTTTTCCACATTAAACCTTTTTGCGTAAGCCACAGAGGACACAAAGCCTCTTGTAAATCCAATTTTAGTGTTTTTCATTTCAAAAGGACCTACATTAATTTCTATAGTCACTGTTAGTGAATGATCAATGGGCTTCAAAACATTATCGGCAATGTGGCGGGGTGTAATCTCGTAAATATAAATACCAAAAACTGGTATTTGGCTATCGATAGCAGCATTGGGAACATGTACCCAGTTAAATTTTTGTATGGGAGCATATAATGTTGAATTTTTTTCTCTGGGAGGAATATTGGAGGCAATTATCACATGGTCAGGAAAGATCATCCGGTTATAAATATAATCTTCGAAAGCAGTTCCTTTTATCTTATAACGAATAGTGAATCCTGCCAGATTATCTGTTAATGAAGGAATTAAGTCGAATGCCAACAAAGTCATTGCATCGCCTTTGAAAGCGCGTACGCTTACACCATTATTTTTATTGAATATATTCATAATTGATAAAGATTAAGTGAATTCTTTTATCCTGCAATTTGTTTTTTCAGTTCCTCAATTTCTATTTTGAGATTTTTTACAGCATCATCTAAGGCGTCCTTGTCTTTTTTTAATTTTGTATAATCTTCTTTTAGTGATGAATCTTTAGGGTCGTCTTCTCTTGAGAGTACGTACCCTGCTATAGTGCCCAAAAGCGCTGCAAGGGTAGAGCCTCCTATAAGGCCTCCTCCTGCCAAGGCAAGGATACAGATGCCCGGAAACATTAATATAAGGCCGATGAGTTTTATGGATTGAAATCCTATATATTGTTCCCTGTCTTTAAGGTGGCCAAATAATTTATAAAAGAGAAACAGCATCACAGCAAAAAAGAGAACAGTAATAATAAGAACTGCATTTTCATTTATTGACGGAGCAGCAGGCACAGCACTATTTTTGTGACTGGTATCTGATTGACCTCCTGCAGTTTCAATGGCGGAGTCTGACCTGCCTTTTTCAATTTTAGGGGTATCAGGATTCTTGGCTTTTGTACTATCGACAGCAGGTACAAAACCGGACGTAATGCTAAGAATAAGCAGTATTGTTAAAAGTCCTGAAATGAAATTTAGATGCTTCATGATTAAGATTTTTAATTGATTAGTAGGATATAGATTCAGTAGTTTTGAAATTATTTTTTTTTTTTTTTTTTTTTTTCAATGTCATGACGAGTTTATATAATAAAAACTAGTCTTGTCGGATATAATGAAAACGCATTTTAATTTATGATCTTTATTTGGCGGGTATGTTTTAAGTATCTTAATTAATGCTTAAAAATTTTACATATTAGATCTTTTGAAGAATTTTGTATTGTAAAAGGTCTTTTTGTAAATCATGGAAAAAGAAGAACTTTTCTGTGTTATTATATTAGCTTCGAAATTAAAAAATATAAAGTTATAATTGTCAAGTAGTTATACCTGTTTTGGAGTATTTGTTCAGTTGCTTTTTTGTTCTAGCTTAATAAAAATTAGGATCTAAATTCGGCAGACCTTATAAATGCTTGATTTTTGTTTTTAAGAGATAAGTCTTGCCTCGAATGTGCTGTGGCGATTTTGCGCGCTTTTATAAATATTGAAAAGTGGTATAAAAGAAAAAACCCTGCAAATCGTTTGATTTGCAGGGTTTACCGCTCTTTTTGGCTTTTTTTATAAACTTTGAAAAGTCTCTTTTTAGCCTTCAGCGGAGAAAGAGGGATTCGAACCCCCGGACCTGTTACAGTCAACAGTTTTCAAGACTGCCGCATTCGACCGCTCTGCCATTTCTCCAGTATGTCGCTCTCGTTATCTGATTGCGAGTGCAAATATAGTACGCTTTTCCGATTATAAAAACTTTTTTAGCGATTTTTTTAAGTTAATTTTCAAGTGTCTAATTATCAGTATTTACGAAAATAGATTTTTTGAAAAATTACTCTAAATCATCCAAAATTGGCACCGGTTTTTTATTTTCATCGACAGCAACAAACGAAAAAGTTCCTGAAACTACAGTTTCGCGAAGCTCTGAATACATTTGTTCCATAAAAATATCAACGTGAATTTTACAACTTGTTCTTCCAACACTGATAACTTTCGCTACTAATTCGATTAAAGTTCCCGCCGGAATTGCTTTTTTAAAATCAATTTGACCTGTTGAAATTGTTACCACTTTTTTACGGCTGAAACGGGTTGCACATATAAAAGCAACTTCATCCATCAAATGAAGTGCAGTTCCTCCAAATAAGGTGTCATAATGATTCGTTGTACTCGGAAAAACAGCTTTGAAAATATGTGTTTCAGATTTTAAAATTCTTTCTTCTAATGTCCCCATATTAGTAGTTTACGTATTCAGTAATTTCAAGTCCATACCCAATCATACCAACACGTTTTGTTTGCTGTGTATTCGATACTAATCTAATTTTAGAAATATCGATATCATGTAGAATTTGAGCTCCAATTCCGTAGTCTTTACTGTCAATAATTACTTTTGGGGCTTTTAATGTTCCTTGAGATTGTAATGATTTAAGTTCAGAAATTCTATTTAAAAGATTAACTGCAGTCATATCCTGATTAATGAAGATAATAGCGCCTTTGCCATTTTCATTAATAACTTTAAACATATCATCCAGTTGTTGTTCGGCATTATTGGTTAAAGTGCCTAATAAATCATTATTTACTTGCGAAGAGTGGATTCGGGTTAAAATTGGCTCACCTAAATTCCAAGTTCCTTTTGTTAAGGCAATATGAATTTGTTTGTTTGTAGTTTGTTCGTAAGCTCTTAATCTAAATGTACCAAAACGGGTTTCAATATCAAAATCTTCTTTTTTAACGATCAGACTGTCGTGCTGCATTCTGTAGGCAACTAAATCCTCAATAGAAACTAATTTCAAGTTGAATTTTTTAGCAACTTCAATAAGCTGAGGCAGGCGAGACATTGTTCCATCTTCATTTAAAATTTCGCAGATAACACCTGCAGGTTTGAATCCTGCCAGTCTTGCAAAATCAATAGCTGCTTCTGTATGTCCTGTTCTTCTTAAAACGCCTCCTTGTTTAGCAATCAACGGAAAAATATGTCCAGGACGCGCTAAATCGTGCGGTTTTGTGTTTGGATCAACTAAAGATTGAACAGTTTTTGATCTGTCAGCGGCAGAAATACCGGTTGTTACGCCGTGACCTTTTAAATCAACAGAAACTGTAAAAGCAGTTTCCATATGATCTGTATTGTTAGTTACCATGGCACGTAGATCAAGTTCTTTGCAATGGCTTTCTGTAAGTGGTGTACAGATTAATCCGCGGCCGTGTGTTGCCATAAAGTTGATCATCTCTGGAGTTACTTTTTCGGCTGCTGCCAAAAAATCACCTTCATTCTCACGATCTTCATCATCGACTACAATAATTACTTTACCTTGACGAATATCTTCTATAGCTTCTTCAATGGTATTTAGTTGTATTTTTGCTGACATAATTTTATTTATTTTGAGCGGGGAAAAATCGCTCGGAAATTTTCTGAAATAATTGTGATATAGGCGTCATAATAGCATCAAAATTTATTAATCCGTTGTCATTTGTTGCACGGTATGTTAATAAAATTGCCAATGGCGTTAATATGAAAGAGGACATCCATGATCCCAAAAATGGAGTCATACCGCCTTCTTGTGAAAGTCTTTTTCCAAAAGTATTAATGAAATGGAATGTAATGAAAATCAATACTGCAAAAACAATTGGCAATCCTAGTCCGCCTTTGCGAATGATTGCGCCTAATGGAGCTCCAATAAAAAACATTAAAAAGCAGGCGAAAGCAATGACAAATTTCTCATATAATGCACTGAGATGCTTGTTGATTTCTCGCTGTTTGTCTTTTAAATCTTTTTGGGTGGCTTCGACTGAATAAATATTACTGCTCACATTACTGCTTGCCATTTTTAGAATATCCAGTTTTTGCTTATTTGTATATAATGATAGAAGATCATTAGGCATTTGCTTTTTCTTAATATCAGTTTTAATAGGCATTGGGATTTTTTTAATTCCAACACGCTGATTGATATTTTCTGAAAAAGAAATTATTTCATTGTCCAAATTTTTGTTTAAGGAATCAAGCGTATAGCGCAATTCGCTAACATTCAGCATCCCGTTTGTGCTGTTCACATCTTCTTTATTTTCGTCAACTTTATTCAGTTCAGATAAATCGATATTGATGATTTGTTTTTTGAAGGCAGCTTTTACAAAAGGTAATTTGGCACGGTCTTCATATTTTTTTGGCATTACGTCTTGGTAATAATAGCCGTCATTTAAAACAAGTTTCAAAATACTTGATTTTTCATTACTTATTAACTCGCCATTTTTTGCTTTAATAACAGTTTTGTTTTCGCCAATGTTATTATTTTTTTCATGAATGGTAACACCGGTTAAGATATTTCCGTTTTCGCCTGATTTTTTATTTACTTTGATGTTGTAAAATCCAACATCATTAAATTGGCCTTCAGCAATTGCCATTGCTGGTTTAGCCTGAGCGATATTTTTTCGGAAGTTAACAAATTTGTATTCTGCATACGGAATTACATTATTAGCAAACCAAAAAGCAACAATACTTAAAACAAAGATAAATACGATTAAAATACGCATTGCCCTTTGAAGTGAAATTCCAGAAGATTTCATAGCGGCAAATTCATAGTTTTCGGCTAAATTTCCGAAACTCATAATTGAAGCTAATAAAACCGATAAAGGTAAAACCAGCGGAATGATACGCGGCATTGAGAAAAGCAGGAATTTGACAACTAATATTAAGTCAAGATCTTTACCTGCAAGTTCTGCGATAAAAAGCCATACTGTTTGAAGTATGAATATAAAAAAAAGGATTACGAATACCGTAGTAAACGTAATCAGAAATGTTTTTAGTAAGTATTTGTCTAAAATTTTCAACCCGTAATTAATCTAATTTGTTGATGTAGTATTTTGGATATTTGCTCGCTACAAAGGTAAATTGATTTTTTGATAAAGGCTGATTGGTTTTAAAAGAATTAACGGTTAAAGTTGTTTTTGTTCCGTTTTTTCCAGTTTCGATTAAATTGTAAATGTGTTTTGTCTGAACATCAATGCCTAAAAGAATTTCTTTTCTTTGGTCTTTACCGCTTGTTGGCACTAATTTGATGTACTGAATTTTTCTTCCCTTAACATTCTGAACAATATCCATGTTGTATTTGTATCCAGAATTAAAGAAAGTAAGCATTTTTGAAGGCGTAATAGCATTGTCATCTTTCTCATTTACTTTCGAAATAGTAACTTCTTCGTCTTCAGGATTTATAGTATAGGTTTTTTGCCCGTCGAATATTTTAGTGACACCCATGAAATTCAAAACATATTGATTTCCTTTCATAGTTACATTTCCTTTACTGTCTTGATTAATGTTTTCTTTAGCATTATTCAAAGAGTATTTAAAATCGATAACAATATTGTCGTAACTTTTAATTTTAGTGGTTACCTCGTTCAATAAATCTTTGGCTTTTTTATCCTGAGCCTGAGTTGAAGTGAAGCTCAAAAGCAATATTACTGCAATTTGAAAGCACTTTTTAGTCATGTTAGTGATAGAATTGTTTCTGATTTCCTGAATTTTCGTTTTCATGATGGGGTTAATTTTGTTCATTATTAAAAAATTGATCAAGAGCACTTAAGTCTAAAATGTTCACGCTTCTTGCTTTACTGCCTTCAAAAGGGCCAACAATTCCGGCTGCTTCCAATTGATCAATCAATCGCCCGGCTCTGTTGTAGCCTAATTTTAATTTTCTTTGCAGTAATGAAGCAGAACCTTGCTGTGCATTGACAATAATCTCAGCGGCTTCTCTAAATAAGGTGTCTCTTTCGGAAATATCTATATCAAGATTGATGCCACTTTCTTCTCCAATGAACTCCGGAAGCAAATATGCTGTGGCATACGCTTTTTGTCCGCCAATAAAATCTGTAATTTTTTCAACTTCAGGAGTGTCAATAAATGCGCACTGTACACGCACAACATCGTTTCCATTTGTGTATAATAAATCTCCTCGTCCAATAAGCTGATCAGCACCTTGAGTGTCTAAAATTGTTCTCGAGTCAATTTTTGAAGTTACTCTAAACGCTATTCTGGCTGGGAAATTGGCTTTAATCAAACCTGTAATTACGTTTACAGAAGGTCGCTGTGTGGCAATAATTAAGTGAATACCAATGGCACGGGCAAGCTGAGCCAGACGCGCAATCGGAATTTCGACTTCTTTTCCGGCAGTCATAATTAAATCGGCGAACTCATCGACAACCAAAACGATGTAAGGTAAAAATCGGTGTCCGGCTTCAGGATTTAATTTTCTTGCTTTGAATTTATCGTTGTATTCTTTAATATTTCGAACCATCGCATCTTTTAATAAAGAATAACGATTGTCCATTTCAGTACAAAGCGAATTTAAAGTGTTGACAACTTTTGCATTATCTGTAATAATAGCATCTTCTGTATCAGGAAGTTTGGCTAAATAGTGTCTTTCAATTTTATTGAAAAGCGTAAGCTCCACTTTTTTCGGGTCAACCAAAACAAATTTTACTTCTGCTGGATGTTTTTTGTATAAAAGCGAAGTTAATACAGCATTTAATCCAACCGATTTACCTTGTCCAGTAGCACCCGCCATCAATAAGTGAGGCATTTTGGCTAAATCGACAACAAAAGTTTCGTTTGAAATTGTTTTTCCTAATGCAATTGGTAATTCCATTTCGGCTTCTTGAAACTTAGCTGATCCAATAACGCTTTTCATCGAAACCATCGTTGGATTCTTGTTCGGAACCTCAATACCAATCGTTCCTTTTCCTGGAATTGGCGCAATAATACGAATTCCTAAAGCGGATAATGAAAGTGCAATATCATCTTCTAAACTTTTAATTTTAGAAATTCTGATTCCGGCTTCCGGTACAATTTCATATAAAGTTACCGATGGACCAACAGTCGCTTTAATCTGAGCGATTTCAATTTTGTAGTTACGCAATGTATCTACAATTTTATTTTTGTTTTCTTCTAATTCTTCTTGATTGATCGTAATGCCGCCTGTCGAATATTCTTTTAATAAATCGATGGTTGGGAATTTGTAATTCGAAAGATCTAAAGTTGGGTCAAATAATCCAAAATCAGCAACTAGGCGAGAAGCCAGATTTTCTTCAATAATATCTTCTTCTTCTGCTTTTTCGATCACAAACTCTTCAGTGTGAGCTGGAGCTGTAACAGTTGCAGGATTGATATTCATTTGAACGGGTTTTAAAACCGGATTTAAATCAATTTCTGAAGAATTTGAAATAGTAGGTTTTAAAGCTTCTTTATTGATTTCGAATTGGGAATCAACCGTTTTTAAGTGAATGTTATCCAATTCAGGATCTTCTTCCTCAATTGCAAATTCTTCTAAATTATAAGCACTTTCTGGTTGTGGATGTTGTTGAACAGGTTTTATAGATTCTAATTCTGAATTAAATTCCTTTTTAGTTGAATCAAAATAAGACTGAATTTTTTCAGGTGATACTTTTATTTTGAAAATCAAATAAACGATCAGACCGAAAAACAAGGTCAATAAAGTTCCTGTTTTTCCAATGTAATCCTGAAGAAAAAGATTCAATTCATAACCAATTGTTCCTCCTAATTCTGGCGCTGATGTAGCGAAAAAACCAAACAGAATAGAAACAACAATCATAGCAAATAAGTCCCAAAACCAAGTGTTTTTTAGTTTTTTGGTCGAAAGTTCTAATGCTAAAAACAATCCGGTAAGGAAAAATAAACGGACAAAAATAAAAGAAGCAATCCCAAAACCTCTGTAAACAATAAGATCAGCAAGATAAGCTCCGAATTTTCCGAGCCAGTTTTGTACCACTTCGTCTCGGTCTCCAAGACTGTTGACAGCACTTTGGTCTGTTTGCCACTGTCCGTTAATATAAAACGAAATAAATGCAACCAATAATGCGATTGAAAAAAGTATTAGAAGACATCCCAAAACAAACTTTTGCTGTTTGGTTAATTTCCAAGACCTAATATTCTCAACTTTTGATTCAGTTTTTTTGTCTGCCGTTTCTTTTTTTGTTTTTGCCATTCTTGCGTTCCGCCTATATAAATTTTGGGATATAAATAATTAAGCCAATTGCTATTGCAGTCATTGCGGCAAAAAATACCGCTCCGGCAGCAATATCTTTAATAAATCCGATTCGTCTGCTGTAATCAGGATGAATAAAATCAGCAATTTTTTCAACTGCTGTATTCAAACCTTCAACACTTAAAACTAAGCCAATTGCCAAAGTCTGGCAAAGCCATTCGGTTTGTGAAATATGAAAATAGAACCCGGCAATGGTCATGATAATTCCCAATGAGAATTGAACCATAACGCTGTGTTCTGTTTTGATTAGTTTTACAGCTCCTTTAAAAGCATATGTAACGCTTTTTAAACGACCTGTAACAAATGTATTATCTTTTTGAAACTCCATTTATTGGAAAATATTATAGTGCTGCTAAAGCCGCTTCGTAATTTGGTTCGTTTGCAATTTCTGCAACTTGTTCTGTGTGCGTAATTGTTCCGTCAGCGTCAACAACAATGATTGCTCTTGAGTGTAAACCAGCTAAAGGTCCGTCAACGATTTCTAAACCGTTTGCTTTACCAAAGCTTCCTTCTTGGAAATCAGATAAATTAACTACATTTTCTAAACCTTCAGCACCACAAAAACGTTTTTGAGCGAAAGGTAAATCTCTAGAGATGCATAAAACAGTAGTGTTCTCTAATCCGCTTGCGCTTGCATTGAATTTTCTAACAGACGTTGCGCAAGTTCCTGTATCAACACTTGGGAAAATATTTAAAACTAATTTTTTACCTGCAAAATTGCTTAGTGAAGCAACTGATAAATCGTTTTGTACTAATTTGAAATCAGCCAATTTTGATCCAACTGCTGGTAATTCGCCTGATGTATGAACTGGATTTCCTCCTAATGTTATTGAAGCCATGATTTTTGTTTAA
The DNA here is from genome assembly GCF_009711135.1 of Flavobacterium sp. LC2016-01. Taxonomy (GTDB): domain Bacteria; phylum Bacteroidota; class Bacteroidia; order Flavobacteriales; family Flavobacteriaceae; genus Flavobacterium. The sequence continues at coordinate 12,225 of NZ_WMIC01000001.1, forward strand.
TTTAATGAGGTTCAAAAGTAAGGATTAATATTTGAATCTAAAAGTATTTGTTATGGGTTTAAGGAGAGATTAAGGAGGTGAATTTTTATTTTGGTTTGTATATAGATTGAACGCGGATGGCACAGATTTGCTTACGCAAAAACGCGGATTTAAACGGATTTATTTTTTTTATGATTACGTACGAAACGAAAAGAATCCGTTTAAATCCGCGACTTCACGAAGTGAATCCGTGTCATCCGTGTGCAATTTGCCACAATACAAAAAAAGCGTCCCTAAAATAGAAACGCTTTCTCAGTCTTGTTTTTTGTTTTTTATTTGAAAAAGAGGCCGATTTATTTATCGATTGAACCTAAAACACGTTTCATGAACGTATTTAAAGCTTCTTTTTTATCTGTTCCTTGTGCAACCAATTTTTGTACTTCAAGTGCACCGTACATATTCGAAATCAATTCGCCAATTACGTCTAATTCTTCGTCTTTAAGAGAAGGAATTTCAGTCATAGCTTCAAGAACTTCGATTGTTTCAATGATATAATCCTGATCGTTTTCTTCGATGAATTGCGTCAAATGCTTTATTACAGGTAATTTCATAATTTAGACTTCTTAGATTTTTAGACATTCTTAGACTTCTTAGACCTTTTTAAAGTTTGTAGACAACTTCTAAGAAGTCTAAAAATCTAAGCCAGTCTAACTAATCTAAATTTAAGCAATTGCGTTTACAAGATCGATTAAAACTTCTTGTTTATTAGTTTGTGTTTCGCCAACCAATTGTCCGTTTACGAAAGTGGCGAATGTTGGCAAATTGCTCACATTAGCTAATTTTCTTGATTCAGGAGCATTTTCTGCATCAACCAAAACAAAAGTGATAGCTTCATTTTCTGTGGCTAATTTTTTGAATTTTGGTTTCATAATACGGCAATTTCCACACCATGAAGCTGAATATTGTACTACTACTTTTTCGTTTTTAGCAACTAAATCTGCTAACGTATCTTCGTTTAAGTCGATTAACATAATTTTTATTTTTTGAGGTGCTAAGTCGCTAAGGTTCTAAGTTTTTTAGCCCTTAGTCCATAAAATGACTTAACGTTAAAATTATTTTTTGAGATCTAAAGCTATCAAGGTTCTAAGATTCTAAGAGTTAATCTTAGAACCCGATAACTGTATTGTAGAATTTTATTTAAGATTTAAAAGTTCAGTAAAAAAACTTAGTGCCTCAGTACCTTAGAACCTCAGAACCTTAAAAAAATTAGTTTGCGCTTAAGTATTCAGCAGTACTTAGTCTGTCAGCAGACATAGCTTCTTTACCAGCTTCCCAGTTTGCAGGACAAACTTCACCTTTAGTTTGGATGTGTGTGTAAGCGTCAACCATTCTTAAGTATTCGTTTACGTTACGTCCTAATGGCATATCGTTAACACTTTCGTGGAAGATTTTTCCAGTTTCGTCAATAAGGTAAGTAGCTCTGAAAGTTACGTTTGAACCTTCGATGATAACTGAATCCGTTTCTTCGCTGTATTCTGTAGAATCAATATCTAAAATTCCTAAAATGTTAGATAAGTTACGGTTTGTGTCCGCTAAGATTGGGTAAGTAACACCTTCAATTCCACCGTTGTTTTTTGGAGTATTCAACCAAGCGAAGTGAACTTCGTTAGTATCGCAAGAAGCACCAATTACGATAGTATTTCTTTTTTCGAATTCTGGTAATGCAGCTTGAAAGGCGTGTAATTCAGTTGGGCAAACAAAAGTGAAATCTTTTGGGTACCAAAACAATAATACTTTTTTGTTGTTGTTTACTGCTTCTTCAAAAATGTTGATTTTTAAATTGTCACCCATTTCTGAGATAGCATCTACTGCAATACTTGGGAATTTTTTTCCTACTAAAGACATATTTTTCGTTTTACGTTAAAAATTTATTTCTGGTGCAAAAGTAGGGCATAAGTGCAGGTTCTTACAATAAGATGTGATTATTAAAATTTATAAGTTGATAGTTTTTGATTATTTTTAATTATAACTTATTGAATGTCAACATTTACAGGGAGAACTCCGTTTGAAGAAATTTTATCTAAAAATTGAATTCCCGCAGTTTTTTGAAATTCCTCAAAATCTTGATAGGCCTGAACTAATCCTGAAGCCTTTTTAAGATTTGGAATTATAGGTAAAGCGTACGGATTTCCGAAAACGTAAACGATACATTTTTTGCTTTGAAGCAAATTGGAAAGCAATTCTAAAACTTCGTCATTAATTTCGAAATTGTTCATTGGTTTTGCTTTTGGAACAAATAATGAAATTAGGATTGTTTCGAAATTTTCTAATTCTTTTTTGATGGATGAAATATCCGAAACTTCTATATTTTCAAAAGCAAATTCTGGTGAAGTCAGTTTTGAATTTAAAGTTTTAAAGAAAGTGTTTTCGATATTTTTATATAAACTTAGTTTAGCAAGTTTATTGTTTTTTTGCGCCTCAAAAACCAACTCTGAATTTGAATTGTCAATGATTGTGGTAATGGCATTTTGAGCAATTTCCAAATTTAATTCTGATGCTTTTTTGAAATCTAATTCGCCCGAAGCAGCAGTATTTCCAGAAAGAATTCCAGCTTTTTCTTTGGCCTTCATAATTCTGTTGAAACTTTCCTCGATTCTTTCTGGTGAAGCATTTTTCAGGATTTCTTCAATTCCTTCCGGAACATTTTCGGCAAAACATAAAACATCATTTCCAGCATTAAAGGCTTCCCATTCTAAATGCCCTTTGGTATCATAAAGTTTAGAAACGCTGTGCATATTCAAGGCATCAGAAATCACCAAACCATCATAACCTAATTTATCACGCAGAAGATCCTGAATAACCGCTTTTGATAAAGTTGCTGATGTATCTTTTCCATCATTTAAACTCGGAACAGCCAAATGCCCAATCATAATTGAATCGACATTGTTTTCAATTCCTTTGATGAATGGATATAATTCGTTTTCTAATAATTCTTCTAAAGTTTCCTTTAAAACCGGTAATCCTAAATGCGAATCAACATTTGTATTTCCGTGTCCGGGAAAATGTTTCAGACAGCCTAAAACACCAACTTCCGACATTCCTTTTAAATATTCAATGGAAAAATCGGCTACTTTTTCTTTGTTTTCACCAAAAGAACGATAACCAATAACGGGATTATTTGGATTATTGTTGATATCCGCCAAAGGCGATAAATTGTACTGAATTCCGGCAGCTTTTAAATCTAAGCCAATTTGTTTTCCAACTTCGTAAACTAAATTTGATTTGTTTTCAGGCAAAGCGCCAAGCGTAATCGCGTACGGATATTGAGGTGTTTTTTCGATACGCATTGCCAAACCCCATTCCGCATCAATACTGATTAAAAGTGGGGTAGCAGCGGCTTTTTGGTAACGAACAACTAATGCTTTGATTTTTTCGTAGCTGTCATCATTAAAAACAACTTTTTTCTTGCTTTCGTAATTCGTTGCAGCACTAGCACGGCTGTGAAAAAAGGTTAATCCGCCAATATTGTGTTCTTTGATAAGACGTTCAGTTTCCTGAATATTTTCTTCGGTATCGTTTATGAATACGGCAGGAAAAAAGAATTGTCCCACTTTTTGTTTTAATGCTTCGGCTGTCATTTTCATTATTATAAAGTCTTTTTCATGCAGACACTATTATCCATCTTTTCATAAGGCGGATAATTTGGAATTATGATATAATTTAATTTTTGATATAAGTTTATGGCTTCCGGCTGATTTTTTCCTGTTTCGAGAATGGTATAAGTATAACCTACTTCTTTCGCCCAGATTTCCAATTCGGCTAAAATTTTTGATGCAATTCCTTTATTGCGAAAATCAGGATGAACATACATTCGTTTAATTTCGGTTTTGTCGCTTTCTTTTTCACGAAAAGCACCACAGCCAACCGGAATACCATTTTCGTAATAAACGATCGTGTGTTTTATTTTATCCGTTTTATTAAACTGATTGTAAAATGCATGATCGTCTCCGTCTCGAATTGCTAAATCTTTATCTAATAAAGCAACCAGATTTATAAAATCGATATCGTCTGAATTGGTTCGTTTTAAATTACTCATATCCTAGATATATTTTTTATTCACGGAACATTTCCTGTAAACCAATCAAAACCTTCAATTTTTTTATATTCATCAGGTATTGAATTTAGTTTCTGTATGTCTTTTTTATTTTTACTGTAAGCTCTTTTTTTTGAAATAATTATTTTCCCAGTCTTTTTTCCTTCTTTATCCGTATCATAATAAACGTATTCCAAAGTGTCAACTGTCTCACCATTCCACTTATATTTATAGATTTCGGTTTGTCCGGGATGACCGTATTCAACACCTCTAATTGTTTTTTCTTGAGGAGAAAAAGTAGGGTTAATAAATTCAAAGCCTTTTGAGAATTCTTTTTTATCTTTTCTTAGCAAATAAATGTCACTGAATCCTTTTAAACAACACCCAGTTGCACCATACCAATTAACAACAAAATCTTTTAAGCCGTCTCCATTAATGTCTCTAATTGTGTCATTCATATAAGTCATAGTCCACTCTTTATGAGAAACAACTTTTTTGAATTTATTTCCATCTTTTGAATAAATATCGATATATACATTACCTGGACTTAATCTTCGGATAATTAAGTGAGGATTATTTTTTGTAAAATAGTTATCTATACTTATTTCGACTTGAACGTTATATTCGTTGTCAAACCTAACGTTGTATTTCTTTTCAAGCTTTTTTTGATTAATTTCCGGAGTGGCAACTTTCAAAGCGTCAAATAAAACTTTATCTAATTTTAAACTATCGATTTTATCCTGTTTTTCAATTTCAGCTCTTTTCTTTAAACGTTCTTTTTCTCTTTGCTCAAATGTTTTTGTAACAGGTTTCTCTTTATCCAATAGTTTATTTTTCTTTTCATTAGTTTGTCCACAAGATAAAAGTAACATCATAGCTAATGCTTTTATGTAAATTCTTGCTTTCATCCTTTTGATAAAGATTTTGAGATTGTTGTTTTACTTCAGTTTGGCCTTTTTTTGCTTGGCTAATTGTTTTTTGGTTTCAATTGCTTTTTCCAATCGGTTTTTGAAACGGAAAAGTTTTGGCAAACCTTCCAATCGGTCTTCGATTGTGATTTCTTCATAAACTACAATCGCTTTTTCTAAAATCCTGATTTCATTTTCAAGATCAAGCTGATTTTTGTAGATCGTAGCTAATCGATCGTAAGGATGATTTCCTTTAAAGCTTTCCGCGACATTCTCCTCATATAACTCAATTGCTTTTTCTAGATTTCCATTTTTTTCGAACTCAGCTCCTTTCGAGTTGCGTTCGGCCTGCAAATTTTCATTGATTTCCATAGGTAAGATGTTTGATTTGGGGGTTAAACTTCTTCTGATTTTTTCCCAAAATCTTTTGGGAAACTTAAAAAACGTGATAAAATAAGACCTGGAATTGTAGCTATAAGAACCCAAATAAAGAAGTTGTCATAGCCTAAATATTTCTGAATATAACCGCTCAGCATTCCCGGAAGCATCATTCCTAATGCCATAAATCCGGTTGCCAATGCATAATGTGCTGTTTTTGATTCTCCTTCGGCAACATGAATTAAATACATCATAAAACCTGTAAATCCAAAACCATAACCAAATTGCTCTAATATAACAGTAATGCAAGTATAAAGATTTAATGGAGAATTTATCTCAAAAAAATATAAATTTAAATGAAGATGAAAAAGTTCTTGAGGCTGAAAATGAGCCAAACCAATAAAACCAAGTATTGGAAGGTGCATGGCTAAAAACATTGGCAACATCCATTTTGTAAGTCCGTGTTTAGAAATGGCAATTCCTCCTAAAATTCCTCCTATTGTAAGGGCGAAAATCCCCAATGTTCCATAAATAATTCCAACAGCTTCGGTATCTAATCCCATTCCGCCTAATTCTCTTTTATCAAGTAAAAAAGGACTTAGCATTTTAAGCAATTGTGATTCTCCTAATCTGAAAACCAAAATAAAAGCCAAAATCAATCCAATTTGTTTTTTCTTGAAGAAACTTATGAAAACCGTAGCGAAGTTTTGATTTTGATGTGTTTCTTTATTGCTTGCCACAGCATTTATTTCGTTTTTTGGAGTAAAAACAAAATTATAAGCTGTAATGAAAGTCATTAATAAACCAACACAAATCATGGTGTACGACCAGGCTTTTGTATTGTCGCCGTATTTATGCTCTAAATAACCTGCAAAAAGTACTACTAAACCATTTCCTGCGAGCATAGAAAGCCTGTAAAAAGTGCTTCTGATTCCGATAAAGAAAGATTGTCTGTCTTCTGGCAAAACTAATAAATAGAAGCCGTCGGTTGCAATATCATTTGAAGCCGAAGCAAAAGCAGCAACCCAGAATATGGATAATGATAGTATAAAAAAGCCATTGAAAGGAATCGTGAATCCGACCAATAAAAACGCAATCGAAATTAGCAACTGCATCGATAAAAACCATTTTCTTTTGGTTCCTGTAATTTCAATAAACGGGCTCCAAAGTGGTTTGATTACCCAAGGAAGATATAATAAACTGGTGTAAACTCCAATATCTTCATTTGAGATACCAAGATTTTTATACATAATTACCGAAACCGAGATAATTATGGCATATGGCAATCCAGAAGCAAAATTAAGAAGCGGAATCCAGAACCAAGGTTTATTATCTGTTTTCATTAGGCTGAGCAGGTGTATAGTTTTTAAATGGTTTTTTTAGATCTATGGCAGTCTGGGTACTTTCGTTTGCATAATAATCAATAAAAGTTACGGCGCAGGCTTTGTAAAGATTGAGCTTCCCGCCAGCGATTGAGAACGTAATTTGTCCGTCAACTTCTTTTACGGTAACTTTCTCTACAATTTTTGTAGCATCATTAATGTCGATTTTTGAAACATTTTCGCTTCCATAAACTACGATATAACGAACTTTTGTATTCAGCGGACTTTTCACTGTAAAAGTATATTTAATACTGTCTTTAGTATATTCGGCAATTTGCGGAGTATCAATAATCACATGTTTTAAATTCGGAACCGGAGCAGGAAGCGCTGGATATCGATATTGATTTTCTTCTAAATGACGAACGACATCAAAGTTTTTGTTCATGAACCATTTAGAGCTGAAATACGCGCTTCCGGAAACATTTTTAAAAGTTCTCAAAAAGTCAATTTGAGTAGGGATTTCGGTCATGAAATTCCAGCTTTTGTCGCCATCACCTCTAATTTTATAAGAAGCATGGCCAATGTAAATGGCAGTATTATTAGAGTTTTCTGACCACCATTTTACTAATTTTGAATAAGAAGCTCTTGGATTATTCATGCTCCAATACAATTGCGGCAGAATATAATCAATCCATTTTTGATCCATCCATAAAATAGGATCAGCATATAAATCGTCGTAATTTGCCGTAGAGGAAGTTTCAGAACCTCTCGGGTCAACCGATTTGTTTCTCCAAACCCCAAACGGGCTGATTCCGAATTGAACCCAAGGTTTGCTTGCTTTTATAGTAGTTGAAATCGTGTGTACAAAGTTGCTCACATTGGCACGGCGCCAATCGGCAAGACTTAGGCCAGCACCGTATTTTTTGTATGAAGCACTGTCGTTAAAGACTTTTCCTGGAACAGCATACGGATAAAAATAATCATCAAAATGAATCGCGTCGATATCGTATTTGTCCACTACTTCTTTTACCACTTTAGTCAAATGCGCTTGAACTTCTGGCAAAGCAGGATCATAATAATATTTTCCGCCATATTCGATCATCCATTCCGGGTGTTTAAAAAGATCGTGTCCTGGGCTTAAAAGGTTTTTGTTTAAATCGAAAGTTGCACGATAAGGATTTAACCAGGCGTGAAATTCAAATCCGCGGTTGTGCGCTTGTTCGATCATCCAGGCCAAGGCATCATAATACGGGTTAGGAGCCAAACCTTCTTTCCCTGTTAAAAAACGGGACCAAGGTGCAAATTCAGAAGGATAAATAGCATCACCAACGCTTCGAACCTGAACAATTACGGCGTTATAATTCAGTTTTTTATAAGTCTCTAAAATTTCAAGATAATCAGCTTTTTCTTTTTCAACGTTGTCAGTGGCTGTTTTTGGCCAGTCAATATTAACAACAGTAGCAATCCACACACCTCTGAATTCATTTTTAGGATGCAGTATTTTTTCCTGTGAAGAGGATTTCCATCCAAAGAAAAGTATGAATATGATAGAGAATAATAGTGTCTGATTTTTATGCATTGCAATCTTTATTTTAACAAAAACCAAAAATAGTTTCTTTTGCCACGAATTACACGAATTTTCACAAATTATTTTTTAAAAGAATAATTAAGAACAAAAATTAATGCAAATTGTATTTTTATTTTAAACATATAGAGACATAGTTTTTCTGTGCGCTTAAAGGCATTTCATTTTTTTAAACAAACATAGCTATGTGTGAAAATCTAGATTTTTTTAAATTACCTTTTTGATAAAATTTAATCTATGTTTCTATGTGTTTAAAAATATTTAGCTAGGAAATGAAATTTTCCCCATTGTTACCGATGGAATTCCTTTTTTTGAACCAAAATTATAATTTCCTCCTGCAACAGTTTCATTAGCCAAAACGGCAAATAAAACCGCTTCTTTTGCATCGCCTGAAATTCCGAGAACGTCGCTTTTTTCAAATTTACAAGACAATAATTCCTGTAACCAACTCACTAATAGCGGATTTCTCGCACCTCCGCCCGACATATAAACTGTAAACTCTTCGATTGGTGTTTTAGTATTTTTTACAACAAATAGAACTGCTTCGGCAATTGTCTCGGCACTGAGGCGTGTTAAAGTGGCCAGCAAATCTGGTGCCGAAATGTTTTCGAAACCTAATTTTACCAAAGCCGAATTGACAAAATCATGATTGAATAATTCCTGACCAATGGTTTTTGGGAAGCTTTTCTGGAAGAAAGCATCACTTTTTAATTCATTTAAAAGTACTTGATTTACAGTTCCGCTTTTAGCGATTTCAGCATCTTTATCGAAGCTTTTTTCAGGGAAAAATTGTTTGGTGAAAATATCAATTAAAGTATTGGCAGTTCCGGTATCGGTTACAAAAACTTCCTCGGCGTTTTGAGAGGCTGGCAAATAAGTGAAATTTGCGATACCGCCCATATTCAGCATAATGCGGTTTTCGCCTTTTTTGCTGAATAACAAATAATCGCCATAAACCGCCAAAGGCGCACCTTCACCACCTGCCGCAACGTGTTTTTGTCTGAAATCAGATAAAGTGATAATTCCGGTTTTTACCGCAATATGATCGCCGTCGCCAATTTGCAAAGTTGCATTTGGAAATTTTTCCTGCTGATGCAAAAACTTTGGCGCATGCAAAACCGTTTGTCCGTGTGATGCTATTAAATCGACTTCAATTGAGGGGATATTCCATTTTGAAAGACAATCGTTTATCATTCCGGCATGCAAATCGGCAATCCATTCGTTTAATAAAACCAAATGCTGAAAATCGATTGTTTTTTTAGCAAACACTTTTCTGATTTCGGTTTTAATATCTTCACTGTAATCAATGGTTTCAAACTGTTCGATTTTTACAATTGTATTTTCTCCTTCGCCAGAAACTTCACAAAGCGCCAAGTCAAGTCCATCAAGGGAAGTTCCTGACATTAAACCGATTATTTTTCGGGTTTCTTTTTGAGCAATTTCGTAAAGCGATTTTATATTTTTATTCATTTTAAGTAATCTTAAAAAAAGCATTTAATTTGGTAACGCTAAAATGGGATTATTTTACATATAAATATAAATAAACTACAAGATTTATTTTTTTTACGTTATGCGTAATTGTTTTTAAACACATAGAGACATAGATTTCTTTGTGGTTAAAGGCGTTTCACTTTTTTTAAACAAACATAGCTATGTGTAAAATCTTGATTTTATTTATCTCTTTTTCAGTTTCAAAAACTATGTTTCTATGTGTTTAAATAAAAACGCAATTCATCAAATAAAACTCACAACTCTTTTTATATATTTGTTTTCAAACTAATTAAATCTTAAACCATGATTATTGTTATTATTCTTGTTGCTTTTCTACTAATTGGGGTATTTATTTACAATTCCCTTATCGAAAAAAGAAATAATGTTACGAATGCTTTTTCGGCAATTGATGTAATGCTGAAAAAACGTTTTGATTTGATTCCGAATCTAGTTGAAATAGTAAAACAATACACCAATTACGAACAAAGTACCTTAACTAAAATAGTAGAACTTCGTGCCAAAGCAGGCTCTGGTACTTTAACCGATGCCGAAAAAGCAAGTTTAGACACACAATTGAGTACTGCTGTAAAAGGTTTAATGGTTACAGTTGAAAATTATCCAGATTTAAAAGCGAATACGAATTTCCTAAATCTGCAAAGCACTTGGACAGAAAGCGAAGAACAAATTGCGGCTGCCAGAAGAACTTACAATGCTTCGGTTACGAGCTATAATAATGCAATTATGATGTTTCCGGGAAATTTATTTTCAGGAATGCTGAATTATACCAAAATTGATGTTTTGGAAACTTCAGAAGAAGAGCGTAAAAATATTAGTGCAAAAGAACTTTTCAATAATTAATGGATTCAGAAATTAACACTAATACAGCCTTGCAAGAGGTTTTGAATACATTAGAAATTGACCGAAAAAAGATTGCCGAAACCTACACGACCTGTTACATTTTATTTGGTCTTGCCTTTGTGCTTCTGATAATAGGTTTTTTGATTCGAATTCCGATTATAGGTTTTCTGGGATTTGCAGCTTCTGGTATTACTGGTATTGTAATGTATTTTCAAATAGAAGATACTGCCGTAAAATACAAAGTTGCTTACAAAACTAATGTTGTAGCACAAGCATTAAAAAATATCAATGAAAGTTTGACATTAACACCGCAAAGTGGGCTTCCTGAATATGAATTTATAAGTTCGGAGCTTTTTACAACAGAGCCGGATCGTTATAAAACGCAGGATTTAATAAGCGGAACAAACGACAAAACTTCTTTTTGGTTTGCCGAAGTTCATGCCGAATATAAAACGGAAACAAGCACAAAAAACGGAACTCGTACAGAATGGCATACTATTTTGAAAGGAATTGTTTTTGTAGCCGATTTTAATAAAAACTTTGAAGTTTCAACTGTTGTTCGCCCAAAAGGTTATGGCGAAGCTTTTGGTTCGTGGTTTTCTAAAAACGTTTTTAGTTTTGGAAACAGCGAAGTAGTAGAACTAGAAAACACAGAATTTGATAGCAAATTTGCAACCTATTCCAGAAACCAAATTGAAGCAAGATACATTCTAACGCCTGCGATGATGGAAAGAATTCTGGACTTAAACAATAAATGCGACGAAACAATTTCGGTCTCGTTTATAAGTTCTAAAATGTATATTGCTTTTCCATTGTCACACAATTATTTTGAAGCGCCTATTCATTCAACGCTTTTAGATCCTGATTTGCTTGCAGATGATCTTTCGATTGTAAAATTCATGCATGATATTGTTCAGGAACTGGATTTGAATACTAGGATTTGGGGGAAGGAGTAGTTTTTTTTATATAAAATATTTTAAGCCGTTTAATAGATTTTGATTTGTCTCAAGATTTATTAAACGGTTTTTCTTTTTAAAATATCTTTATTGTTATGAAATAAACAGGTATAACTACTGGCTTCTTTTCTCTTATTTATTACTAAACTTGTTTTTGATAAAATTTCAGTATGATACGGTTTTCCGTAAAAGAGGTAATACTTATGTGTTGATATTTGTTTGATTTTCAAAAGGTTTAAAAATTAGTCCCGATCGAAATCAGGTTGAAATGCCGTAATATAAAAATGATAAAGTAATGATAAATAATCAAGCGCAATTTTATAGAGGAGATCTTCATATTCATTCTTATGGAGAATTTGGTTCATTTGATGTTACTGATACCGCAATGACGCCACAAGCAATTGTTGATACCGCTATTGAAAAAAATCTCAAAATAATAAGTATAACAGATCACAATGAAATAAACAATTGTCATTTTGCAATTGAATATGCAAAAGGTAAAGATGTTTTAGTAATACCTGGTGTAGAAATTTCTACTACACAAGGACATTTACTTGTTTACTTTGAAACTTTTGCAGAACTAAGAAGTTTTTATGGCAAATTAACAATTTCTGGGGATAAAACACTTTGCACTCAAGGCATTGTTGATTGCTTAGACTTTGCCAATCAATTTGGAGGATTCGGGATTCTTGCACATATTGAATTAACATCAGGCTTTGAAAAAACAATTGCTAGATTCGGACCTCAAATGGAAGAGATTTTTAAAATTAAAAATTTATTAGGATTGGAAATTAGTTCTAGAAGTTCTATTAGCTTGTATAGTGAATTTGATGTTTCAGATTTAAAAAAGGAACGAAATAATTTAGTAGCTATAAGAAGGGCTCATCTTGAATATGATTTAGATTATAATCTTCCAAAAATTATGTCTTCCGACTCCCATACTTTGAATAAGTTAGGAACAAATGCAGAAGGTGAAAATAAGTTAACAAGATATAAAGTTGATGAACTCAATTTTCATTCAATTAAAATTGCTTTACAATATTATGAATCTCGAATAAGATTAGAAAATGAAATTCCAGAACAAAGACCATATATCAAAACAATAAAATTAGAAGGAGGGCTCTTTAATTCTACCACTATAACACTTAGTAGTAATTTGACATGTATTATTGGTAGTAGAGGAGCGGGTAAGTCAACTTTACTTGAGTCAATACGTGAAGCAACTGGTAATAAATCAAAATATGGAGTTGTTGATTCAGATGTTTGGCCACAACAAATTGAGCTAACATATTATGATGAAGCAAATCAAAAAATTGATTTTGTTAGAGAAAAGAATAATTCAATAAGAAATGCAACTGATCCGATAAACGGAATTGGAAAAATAGACATAGAGACTTATGGACAGGGAGAAACAGCTGAAACATTGCAACACAGTGATGAAAATCCAAGAGTTTTAATTAATTTTTTAGATAGTTTTTTGAATCTTGAATCTAAAAATATTGAGGATAATTTATTGATAAAGGAATTATTAGAAAATCAAAGTTCATCAAAAAAAATAAGACTTGAATTATTAAGTTATGTAGAAACTGAAAAAGCCTTAAAAAATGAGGAAAAAAAATTAGAAAGCTTAAAAAAGGAAAAAGCAGGGGAATTAGTAACCTATCAAAACTCTTTAATAAAAGAAAGACAAATTCGAGCAGAATTAATTAGCAAACTTCAGGAGTTAGTTGCTAAATACAAAGAAATTTTTTCTGATGATACTTTGTTTACTAATTTTTCAACTATCTCTGATGATGAAATTATTGTTGGGAAAGATTTTTTTCAAAATGTCAAAAAAATTGTTTCGGATTTTTCAAATGTCGTAAAAACTAAATCGACTGAATTAAATTCGGAACTTACAGCTAAAATTGAACAATTAAATATTGAATTGAAAAATTGGGCACAAAAAGAGACAGAAATTCAGGCAAAAATTGATATTAAGAAAGCACAACTAGAAGCTCAAGGAATTCCTTTTGATTTAGGAAAGATAAATCAAATATCAATTGATATTATTGATTATAAGAAGAAGATAGAAAAGCTAAATCAAGATAAAATTTTATTGCAAAAACTCAATGATGAGCGTATTATATTAATAGAAAAGAGATTAACTAACAAAAAAGAAATTTATGATCTAAGAAAAGTGTTTTCTAAAAAAGCAAACCTAAATCTGAAAAATACAATAGACGGTTTTTTTATAACAATCAAATATAAATCAGGAATATATTCGACGGACTTTGAAGAATTATTAAAAGTAAAAATGGATTGGAGGCAAAACAAAAAAACAAAAATCATTTCGTCAAATTTTTCTGTCTTTCAATTTCTTGAAATTTGTCAAAAAAATGAGCTTGATAAATTAGTCAATTTGACAGATGAAGAGGGTAATTTGATATTCACAAGTTTAGAATGTCAGAGCATTATTGATAAAATTAATGGTGATTTTAATTTTGAAGATTTTCAAGCGGTAAGGTTTGATGATTTACCTGAGGTAACTATTACTAAAAGTTATATAGATGCTGAAGGTTCTACCAAATATATATCAAAACCTCTTTCAAAACTTTCTCTAGGTCAACAGCAGTCAGTACTATTAGGTATTTTAATGTTGTCAGATAGCAATAAACCATTAATAATAGACCAACCGGAGGATAATTTGGACAGCGAGTTTATTTTTAAAACAATAGTTAAAAACCTTAGAAAGATTAAGGAACAAAGACAAGTTATCATTGTAACTCATAATCCTAACATTGCAGTATTAGGTGATGCAGAGCTTATTATTCCACTAAAAAGTACAAATATAGTTACTCACGTTATTGATGCTGGTTCAATAGATAGAACAGAAACACGAGCAATTTGTTGTGAAATATTAGAAGGAGGAAAAAGAGCTTTTAAACAGCGTGAAGAAATTTATGGAATTAAATAGCTTATTTTAGATACCAGGCTAGCGCGAGCGTCCCTCTCGTGCACATAACGTAACTTACGTGATCATCAATCAGTTTTTACATGCCATCTTTGAGGTCAGGCACGTCAAAATTGGGATCATGCTACCTCAAATTTGACGTCGCTAACGTCAAATTTGAACTTCAGGACGTCAAATTTGGGGTTTAGAACATCAACTGACAACCATAGAACGTCATATTTGTGGTTATTTTTCAAAAGGAGGTTTCCGTTTTCATAAGCCTTCGACACCCAATAGCGCGAATTTACAACCCGTGCCCGCAAAGATTGCCCGTAATATAACTTGAAAAAGACATACTTTGCGATCAGTTCAGGATGTTTTAAAATTTTGTTATACTCGCTAATTTTTTTTAAATTTGAGTAAATGAATTACCCCAACATTCATTGAAATCTTCTTAGATAAAGAAAAACAATCGGATACAATACGTTTTCAGACTCCAATATCGATAAATTTATATTAGACTTATTCGGAAAATCATCCCTGCAGGATTTTCAAACAGATGGCAAAAATGTTACAGTTCATATATCATTAAGATGAGTTACGAAAAAATCAAAGAAGAATTTATTAAAAGTGCGGAAGAGTATATAAACGCAAAGCGCCAACCTTTTGAAAAATTATCAGGTATGGAACTAGTAGATGCAAAATCTCATTATCTCGATGATTTTCAAGAGTACATTACGCACTTAAATTTTGCATTGAATGCATTGATTGACGAACATTTGATACCTTTTCAAACTCTTGAAGAGGCAAATGCTTTTCAAGCTTATATGAAACCGACTTTTGATATTCTTTCTAAAAAGTTTACAGAAAGACTTATTGATTAAAAAGAGAAAATTTACGTTTTCAAAAGCCTTCTCCCGAAGCCTCGGGATCGCTCAGGATGACAATCAGGTTAAATTCCAAAAAGCAAATCCCAAATTCCAACTCCAAAAACAATCACAAAAAAACCTTAGAACCTTAGCATCTTAGAACCTCAGAACCTAAAAAAATAAGTATTTTTGTGAAATCATATTCAGAAAAAATGTCAATACTTAAGGATTTAGAGCAATTAGCCGGCGAACTCGAGGGCACACTTTTATACGATGATCTTCATAAAACACTTTATTCGACAGATGCATCGGTGTACCGGATTCGGCCAAATGCGGTGGCTTTGCCTAAATCTACGGCAGATATCAGCAGATTAATTCGCTTTGCGGGAGAACATCATATTTCGGTTACACCAAGAACTGCCGGAACTTCACTTGCCGGACAAGCGGTTGGAGACGGACTTGTGATTGATGTTTCGAAACATTTCACCAAGATATTAGGTTACGATGCCGAGAAAAAAACGGTTACCGTTCAGCCCGGCGTGATTCGCGATGAACTAAATTTGTTTTTAAAACCTCACGGCGTTTTCTTTGCGCCCATTACATCCACTTCCAATCGCGCGATGATTGGTGGAATGGTAGGGAATAATTCATCTGGAACAACTTCGATTCGTTATGGCGTTACGCGTGATAAAATTGCTGAAGTAAAAGCGATTTTAAGCGATGGATCGGAAGTGGTTTTTGGCGAATTGACTTCGGCAGAATTTATTGAGAAAACCAAAGGCGATGCTTTAGAAAACAAAATTTACAAAAGCGTTTACGACGAACTTTCAGTAAAAGAAAATCAGGTAGAAATTATAAAAGAGTTTCCGAAACCGGAAATTCACAGACGAAATACAGGTTACGCCGTTGATATTTTATTAAAATCAGAAATATTTGGCGGAACAGAACCAACAATAAACCTCGGGAAATTACTCTGCGGAAGCGAAGGAACTTTGGCCTTTACAACCGAAATCACTTTAAAAGTTGACGATTTACCGCCAGCGCACAGTATTATGGTCGTTGGACATTATCATACGATTCAGGAATCTTTGGAATCTGTTGTGGTGGCGATGAAACATCATTTGTACACTTGTGAAATGATTGACGATACGATTTTAGATTGTACTAAAACGAATCGTGAACACATTAAAAATAGATTCTTTTTGGTTGGAGAACCTAAAGCGATTATGCTTTTTGAAGTAGCTTCTCATACTTTAGAAGATGCCGAAAATCAGGCAAACGCTTTAATTGCCGATTTAGAAAAACACAATTTTGGTTACGCACTCGTAAAAATTTACGGAGCGGATATTGATAAAGCCAACGAACTGAGAAAAGCCGGACTCGGACTTTTAGGAAGTATTGTAGGCGACAACAAAGCCGCCGATTCTATTGAAGATACAGCCGTAGAATTAAGCGATTTGCCAGCGTATATTGCAGAGTTTTCGGCGATGATGTTAAGTCACGGACAGGAAGCGATTTATTACGCGCATGCCGGCGCGGGAGAATTGCATTTGCGTCCCGTTTTGAATTTGAAGAAAACTTCGGACTTAAAATTATTCAGAACCATTGCGACCGATGTGGCGCATTTGGTAAAAAAATACAGAGGTTCGTTAAGCGGTGAACATGGTGACGGAATCGTACGTGGCGAGTTTATTCCGTTTATGATTGGCGATAAGAATTACGAATTGCTGAAAAGAATCAAATTGGCGTTTGACCCGAATTCGGTTTTCAATATTGGAAAAATTGTCAACGCTTTGAAAATGGATGAAAACCATCGCGTAATTTCTGGAAGAGTTGAGCCGGATATTAAAACATTTCAAGATTTCTCTGACAGTTTAGGGATTTTGCGTGCTGCCGAAAAATGCAACGGTTCGGGAGATTGCCGAAAAATGCCATCGGCCGGAGGAGCGATGTGTCCGAGTTATCGTGCGACACGAAACGAAAAAGAGACGACTCGTGCGAGAGCAAACGCGTTGCGAGAATATTTGACGTATTCTGAAAAAGAAAACAAATTTGACCAGAAAGAATTATACGAAGTTTTTGAGTTGTGTGTAAGCTGTAAAGCCTGCGCCAGCGAATGTCCGAGTAATGTTGACGTTGCGACGCTGAAAGCTGAATTTTTATACCAATATCAAAAAGCAAACGGATTTTCGACCCGAAGCAAGATTTTCGCTAACAATGCAAAATTGAACAAAATGGGAAGTTTGTTTCCGTCGATTACGAATTTTATTTCGAATCAGTCATTGGTAAAAAAATCAATGGGAATTGCGTCGGAAAGACAAGTGCCACTTTTGGCAAAAAAGACTTTTAGAAAATGGTATGAAAATCAAAAAACACAAAATAATGATTTCCCAAACGGACAATTGTATTTGTTTGTAGATGAATTTACCAATTATTACGACGTCAATATCGGGATTGATGCTTTTGAATTATTGACGAAATTAGGTTACGAAGTTTTAATTGTAAATCACGAAGAAAGTGGCAGAACCTATCTCTCAAAAGGATTTTTGGAAGAAGCGAAAAAGATCACTGATATTAATGTCAATATTTTCAAAGATTTAATTTCTTCGAAAGCGCCATTAATTGGAATTGAACCTTCCGCGATTTTGACTTTTAGAGATGAATATTTACGATTGGCATCGGATAAAGAAAGCGCAGAAAGGATTTCGCAAAACGCCTTCACCATTGAAGAATTCTTCAAAAAAGAAATTATCGACGGGAAAATAACACCAGATTCTTTTTCGGAAGAAACAAAAGAAATTAAAATTCACGGACATTGTCATCAAAAGTCATTGAGTTCTGTTGAAGCGACTTTCGCCATGCTGAATCTGCCTAAAAATAATACGGTTACGATTTATAATTCGGGCTGTTGCGGTATGGCAGGATCTTTTGGTTATGAAAAAGAACATTATCAAGTGAGCATGCAAATGGGAGAGGACACGCTTTTTCCAAAAGTGCGCAACACTGCCGAAAACGTAAAAATTGCTGCGGCGGGAACGAGTTGTCGTCATCAAATTTATGATGGAACGAAACGAGAAGCACAACATCCTGTTAGTATTTTGAGAAGCTGTTTAAAATAGGTTTAACCGCAAAGCTCGCTAAGATTTACGCCAAGAACACCAAGATTTTTTGTTTCTCTCGCAGATTTGGCAGATTGTTCAGATTTTATTTTTTAAATCTGTTTAAATCTTTAATAGATTAATCAAAATCCGCTATATCTGCTAAATCTGCGAGAGAAAATTTAAACTACTGCAATCTTCTTTCCAGTTTCTGCCGCTTTATAAATTGCGTTGATGACTTTAATATCTTTAAGTCCTTCTTCGCCGGTAATATGATTGGGCAGTTTTTTGTTCTCTAATAGTAATTTCGCAATTTCATCCATTTGTGTCTGCTGTTGGTTTATTACAGGAAATTTTAAAGGCCCATTAGTTGACTTTCCGTTGTAAGGCCCATAACTTAAAGCCGGACTCAGTTCGAATGAACCTTCATCTGCGGTAGCGTAAAATCGGTCGATATTATAATCTACCGTTGTGTTACAATTTGCTCTTGCACCACTGGGAAATTCCATTTGCCAAGAAATACTTTCCTCGGTTTCAGAAAAAATTTGTTTGTTATATATTTTGCCAAATTGTGCCGTAACCGCAATGGGTTCTTCACCCAAAACATAACGGCTTGCCTGAATGCAATAAACGCCTAAATCCATCAGAGGTCCGCCTCCGGATAATTTTTTGTTAAGCCTCCATTCGTTTCGGTCATTGAAATCGACAGTGCTTTTTGTATCAAGCGGATCGTGAATTTTATAACCAAGAGAAGCTTCAATATATCGAACTTGCCCAAAAACTTTATTTTGCCCTAATCTTTTAATTTCGAGATGCGTTGGTTCGTAATGCAAGCGATAGCCAATTGCGAGCTGTACTTTATTGTCTTCGCAGGCTTTTATCATTTCCTCGCAATCTTTTACCGTAATCGCCATTGGTTTTTCTGTAATAACATGTTTGCCAGCTTTTGCAGCGCGAATGACGAATTCTTTGTGCAATCCATTTGGGAGTATCACATACACCAAATCAATATCTTTATTTTTTACAATTTCATCGAAATTTTGATAGTTGTAGATGTTTTTTTCCGGAATATTATACTGAGTTTTCCATTTTTCGGCTTTAGATGGTGTTCCTGTCACTATTCCGGCAAGCGTACAATACTCAGAAACCTGAAGTCCCTCGGCTACTAGAGAAGCATACACTCCCAAACCGCACAAGGCAACATTTAATTTTTTTCCGGTATAAGGTTTTTCATTTTTTTCTGGTTCTGTTAAAAATGAAGGAAGTGTAGTCATAATAACCGATGCGCCTACACCAACGCCAAATTTATTTACAAAAGAACGTCTTGAGATTTTTTCCATAAATTGGTTTTTTAGTTATGTTGTTAATTTGTTAGTACACTGTTGTTTAAAAAAGTTACATGCTGGGGAAACTTTGTCGAAGTTGACTACGAGATTATCTACAATCTTGTCATTCCGAGGAACGAGGAATCTCCTCAAGTAACTCCGTGACTAAAATCTCCAATCTTTGTCGAGCTTCTCGCGGAGATTCCTCGTTCCTCGGAATGACAAACTTTCTGTATATTCTGTAGCTGAAATAAAAAAAGCCTCATTATTTCGAAAAATAATAAGGCTGTGAAATAGTTTTAAAAACAGTTGTATTTATTTAGCTCCAGGAGGAGATTTCTCTTTTATGTAATTGATAAAAGTGTCAAAAAGATGTTTCATTGTTCCTTCGCCTTCAGAAATATTGTGAGTACGATTTGGGTAAATCATTAAATTAAACATTTTATCATATTTGATCAATTCATTAATTAAAACTTCAGCATTTTTATAATGCACGTTGTCGTCGCCGGTTCCGTGAATGTATAGTAAATTTCCCTTTAGATTTTTCGCATACGTTACAGGTGAAGCTTTAGTATAATTCGCTTCATTTTCACTCGGAAGTCCCATGTATCTTTCCGTGTAAATATTGTCGTAAAAATGCTGATCAGTAACAGCAGAAATCGCTATTCCGGTTTTGTAAATCTCAGGAAACTGAAACATTAAATTTAAAGTCATAGCACCGCCGCCGCTCCAGCCATGAATCGCTACTTTGTCGGAGTCAATAAAGTTCCATTTCAAAACTTCTTTTGCTGCCATTGCTTGATCATGCGTATTGATAATTCCGATGTTTTTGTAGATCGATTTTCTCCATTTTGTACCTTTCATTGCAGGAGTTCCGCGATTGTCCATTGCGATTCCTATATATCCTGCCGGAATTAAAGGCGTAATTAACCCATAAAAATAAGGCTCATCATTTGCAACCGTTGCCATAGGTTCTCCGTAAACATAGAAAAATACAGGATATTTTTTTGCAGGATCAAAATTTAAGGGCTTCGCCATGATTCCGTCTATTTCTATTCCGTCAACAGTTGTTACTTTGAATTTCTCCATCGAATAATTGCGTTCTGGTTTTGAAAAAGCATCGGCAGTTTCTGGAAATATTTTTTTATGGCCAGATAAAGCAACTAAGCGGTTGTTACGATTTCGATTAATATTTGAATTGGTATGTGTAGCAAATTCACCATTTGTCGAAAAACGATATTCATTTGTACCTTCAAATTCTTTAGGCGTTACGCGTTTTGTTTTCTTCGAATCCAAATTCGTTTCATACAAATAACGCTGTGTAGCATCTGTAGGGCTTGCAATAAAATAAACCGATTTTGTTTTTTCGTTATAAGCCTTAAAATAAGCATCAAAATTTTCAGTAGTAATTAACTCTTTCTTTTTGCCGTCGATACTGATTTTATAAATATGCATCCATCCATCAGCATCTGAACTCCATAAAAAAGCTTTTCCGCTGTCAACAAATGGACAAGAAAAAACATCATATTCTCCCGAAGAAATATCAAAAACATCTATCCATGAATCTGATTTTTCCTGATAAATCAAACTTGCTTCTCCAGATTTTGCATCACATTTATAAATAGAAGCCTGATTTTGATTTCTGTTAAGCTGAACCACCATGACACTTTGATTGTTCATCCATTCCATTCTCACTAGATAATTATTATCTGGAGCGCCCGGAATATTGAGCCAATTTGTTTTTAAAGACGCAATGTCGATTACGCCAATTTTTACTGAGGAAGGTTTTTCTCCGGCTTTAGGATATTCTACCGGAATTGTAAAAGGATAAAGCGCATCAGTATTATTTATCATTAAATGAAATTTTGTTTCAGATGCATCTACGCGCCAAAACGCAATACTTTTTCCGTCAGGATTCCATCTAAAGCCATCGCGTGCCGCAAGTTCTTCTTCATAAACCCAGTCAAAAGTTCCATTGATGATTTTATCAGTTCCGTCTGTAGTTAGCGGCGTTATTTTTGCAGAATTTAAATTCTCAAGATAAATATTATGTTTAGAAACGTAAGCTACGTTTTCGCTATCGCTGGAAAATTTAGCAAACATCAAAGATGATTTTTCCAGACTTGCACCTAATGGTCTTCCTTTGCCGGTTTTCAGGTCGAAAAACCAATAATCTCCTTTAGTATTGGCTCTCCAGACTTTTTTTGAATTGGTGTAAATAAGCACTTTTGTTTTGTCATTATTCCATACCAAATTTTCGATTTCACTCGTAAAACCTGAATTTTTTAATTGAGCATTAGATAAAATCGTAGTGCCTTGCTTAAGTTTATTAACATCATAAACCACAATATTATCTTGAGAATTTACCCAAAAAGAATTTGAATTTGGCAGCCAATTCAGATGATCAATGTCAATGTCTTGTGCAAAAACATTTGAGCAGATTAGAAACAATAGGAAAAAGAACTTTTTCATCGACGCATTTTTGTATTTAAATTAATAGCCTATTTAGTTGTATTATTTTTTGTGTTTTAATCGTTTTTAAAATTACTCATTTTTTTAAATGCAATATATAATTTGTACTAAAAGCAGTAATAAATTTATGAAAGCAAATGAAACTCGGATTTTTTTCTTTTTGGCTGACAGAAGAAAAAAATAAAGAAATTATAGAAATTCGAAGCAAAAGAAAGAACTTTGCATCTTAGTGTCTTCGTGGCAAAAAAACACCGAAAAAACAAAATCGTTTTATATATTTGAAATCAGGATAATTTTTGCATTATTTGCAAAATAAAACAAAAACGACTGAATTAAATTAATTTTATAACAGCAAAACATATATGGCATTTTCAAGTTTATTCCGAAAGAAAACAGTACAGGATATTCTGAAGCAAGTTGCACAGAACGAATCAGATGGTCATAATGCGTTAGGAAAGCATTTGACTACCAAAGATTTAACAGCATTCGGAATAGCAGCTATTGTTGGAGCGGGAATTTTTAGTACGATCGGGAAAGCCAGTGCAGATGGAGGTCCAGCTGTTATTTTCTTATTCTTATTTACTGCTTTGGCCTGTAGTTTTGCAGCTTTTGCTTACGCCGAATTTGCATCTATGGTTCCAGTTTCAGGGAGTGCTTATACGTATTCTTATGTTGCTTTTGGAGAAATTATCGCTTGGATAATTGGCTGGGCTTTAATTATGGAATATGCCGTCGGAAATATAACGGTCGCCATATCGTGGAGTGATTATTTTACCGGACTGCTTCAGAGCGGAGGTATTCATCTCCCGCAATGGATTCAGATGGATTATTTAACCGCATCAAACGGATTTAATGATGCTGAAGCTTTAATGCGAGGCGGAAAATCTTTCGAAAATTTAAGTGTCGCTTTACAGCAAGCACATACAGCTTGGACAACAGCGCCAACAATAGGATCTTTTCATTTTGTAACTGATTTGCCAGCTTTGTTTATCATTATTTTGATTACGGCTTTGGTTTACAGAGGAATGAAAGAATCTCGTAATGCAAGTAATTTAATGGTGGTTGTAAAACTTTGTGTGGTACTTCTAGTAATTGCAGTTGGAGTATTTTATGTAGATACAGCAAATTGGGATCCATTTGCTCCAAACGGAGTTGGAGGAGTTCTTAAAGGAGTTTCTGCCGTTTTCTTTGCCTATATTGGTTTTGACGCAATTTCGACAACTGCGGAAGAATGTAAAAATCCACAACGTGATTTACCACGCGGCATGATGTGGGCGATTATTATTTGTACGATTTTATACATCGCCATTGCTTTGGTTTTAACGGGAATGGTAAAATATAACGAATTAAATGTTGGAGATCCTCTTGCATTTGTTTTCGATAAATTAAACTTAAAATGGATGTCGGGAATTATTGCCGTAAGTGCAGTAGTAGCGATGGCGAGCGTTTTATTGGTTTTCCAAATGGGACAGCCTCGTATTTGGATGAGTATGAGCCGTGATGGTTTATTGCCAAAAAAATTCTCTACCGTTCACCCAAAATTCAAAACACCATCTTTTGCTACAATTGTAACTGGTTTTGTGGTTGCAGTTCCAGCTTTGTTTTTGAACCTTACAATGGTAACTGATTTATGTAGTATCGGAACTTTGTTTGCCTTTGTATTAGTTTGCGCTGGTGTTTTAGTATTGCAGAATAAACCAGATATTCCGAGAGGAAAATTCAAAACACCTTACATCAATGCAAAGTTTATTTTGCCGGTTTTAATGATTGCAGGACTGTATTATGCTTTTGCATTCAATAATAAAGCTACAATGGCTTTTATTAATAATGAAGCGCAAATAAACGACGCCACGACAATTATTACATCTTTAGATAAAGAAGAATCTGCCAAAGTTTTTACTTATTTAGAAAGTATTGACGTTAAAAATAAAACGGCAGAAACATCAGATTTAGAGCATTTATTGAGCCAATATCAAGATGACAATGCTAAATATGCTGAAGTTGTAAAAGGACTTCCAATCAATGATTCATTGAAATTCGAATCAGGTTTCAGTTTATTCAAACACAAAATTCCAATGTGGATATTCTTATTTGTTTTAGTTGGATTAGCGGTTTGGGCTTTCAGAAGAAATCTATCTTTAATCCCGCTTTTAGGCTTAATCTGCTGTCTTTACATGATGGCCGAATTAAGCGTTTGGAACTGGATTTACTTTACAGTCTGGCTATTAATCGGATTGTTGATTTACTTTACTTACAGCAGAAAAAACAGTAAACTAAACGTAGTTAAATTATAAGTTAAGAGTTATAAATTATAAATGGAAAAGCCGTTCTGAGATTAATCAGAACGGCTTTTGTTATTCTAAAAAAACGCTTAAAATTTCTCTCGCAGATTCTGCAGATTTAACGGATTTTTTATAGATTTCCGAAATAATTAGCGTAATCTGCCAAATCTGCGAGAGAGAAAGCTTAGTGAACGTCTGCGTAAACTTCTTTGTCAATCTTTGTAGAACTCAAAATCCCAAGCTCAACCATACAAGCCTTCATCATTTTATAAGTACGATCAATATCATTATCCAAACCAATCGAAAAACGAATTAAACCATCTGTCAAGCCCATTTCCTTTTGTTCTTCTAACGGAATTTCACTTGAAGTTGAGGTTCCCGGCGCGCTGAAAAGTGTTTTGTAAAAACCTAAACTTACCGCCAAATAACCCAGATTTCGTTCCTGCATTAATTCCATTAATTCATTGGCTTTTTCTAAAGTTCCAACATCAATTGTCAACATGCCTCCAAAACCATATTCCGGATTAATCATTGTTTTATATAATTCATGACTCGGGTGACTTTTCAAACCTGGATAAACCGTTTTTAAGCCATCTTTTTCAAATTGATCAGCCAGAAAATGCGCATTATGACTATGCTGTTTAATGCGGATATGAAGCGTACGTAAATTTTTCATCACACTCGCCGAACGTAAACTGTCCATTGTCGGTCCCAAAAGCATACTTGCTCCCGAATTTACATTCTTCAGCGAATTAATAAATTCTTTCGATGCGCAAGTCACACCGCCAACCGTATCACTGCTTCCGTTGATGTATTTTGTTAAGCTGTGAATCACAATATCGGCTCCTAATTTTGCTGGAGAAACAGATAAAGGTGAAAAAGTATTATCAACAACCAATTTCAAATTGTGCTTTTTGGCAATTTGCGCCAAACCTGCAATATTCGCCACTTCAAGCAACGGATTACTAACTGTTTCGCAATACAAAACTTTCGTTTTTGGTGTAATTGCTGCTTCTACGGCTTTCAGTTTTGTAATGTCCACGAAACTCGTTTCAATACCAAATCTTGGCGTAAAGTTTTTCAGGAAAGCATAAGTCCCGCCGTAAATTGTTCTGCTCGAAACGATATGATCGCCCGCACCGCAAAGCTGTAATAGAGTAGGTGTAATCGCTCCCATTCCCGAAGCCGAAACATTTGCAGTTTCTGTTCCTTCCATCGCTGCCAAAGCCTGATCCAAATACAAATTACTTGGTGATGAATGGCGCGAATACAAATAACAGCCTTCCATATTGCCCTCGAAAGTGTCAAACATGGTTTTAGCCGAAAGAAAAGTATAAGTCGAAGAATCAGAAATCGACGGATTCACACCGCCAAATTCACCAAAGTACTGCAAATCCTGAATTTTATCTGCTGGGTTGAAGTTTTTCATATAGTTAGTTTTTGTTTGTTTTGTTTCAAGTTTCAGGTTTCAAGTTGATTGAAACTAGTGTTAATTATTAGGAGCTAATCCTGCTATCCGTTTCAATCTTTTGCGCCGAACCCCGGCACAAAAGGATTTCCACTTCTATCAGGGCTAGAGCAGTCATTTTCAAAAGAAATTCTATTCAAAATAAGATCTAATTAGAAAATTAATCAACTGTAAAATGAATAATTAGATTTTAAAACTATTAAAATGAATTTATAATGATTTTTAATCTAAATTTGATATAGGAAATGTGGTTTAGTAGATTTTCTTTCATCTCAGCAACAAGCCAAAAACAACAAACCAAAAAACTATAAACAGAAACCATGACTTTAGACGCCACAGATAAAAAACTCTTAGTTCTTTTACAAACCGACAGTAAAAAAACGACCAAAGAATTATCCTTAAAATTGGATCTTTCGGTTACAGCAGTATACGAACGAATCAAAAAGTTAGAGCGTGAAGGAATAATCAAAAATTACGTAGCATTAGTCGATAAATCTAAAATCGAAAAAGGTTTTGTAGTTTTCTGTCATTTAAAATTGATTCAGCACACCAAAGAATTCCTAACCAAATTCGAAAGCGAAGTCATCAAACTCAACGAAGTTCTGGAATGCCATCATGTAAGTGGCGATTACGATTATATTTTGAAAGTTTTAGTAAAAGATATGGAAGCTTACAGGGAATTTTTAGTAACCAAATTGACTTCTTTACAACACATTGGCAGTACGCAAAGTATGTTTATGATCAGCGAAGTGAAGAATTCGACAGTGATTTCTTTTTAAGGTACTAAGATGCTAAGGTTCTGAGATTCTAAGTTTTTTTCTCTGAGACTTTGTCGGGCAAAATAAGTTTTAACATAATTGAATCATTATAAATCTTAAATTTGAGTTTAAATAGAAACGAAATGGGGACAAAGGAATTAAGACGCAAGCTTATAAAAGATTTTGGTAAATTCATTGATGACGATTCTAAATTAGAAATTTTGGAAAGCGTTTTTGATGCCATTAATCATGATGAAAAAGATTCAATTGTTCCTAATACGCATTATAATTTAGTTGCTGAAGAAAGAGAAAAATATCTGTCTGGAGAAATACAAGCAAGTTCGTGGGAAGAAACAGAACAGCGATTGAATGCGAAATATGGTTTTTAAAATCAAAATTTTACCATTAGCAGAAAAAGAGATTGATGAATCTATTGAATTTTACGAAAGCAGAAGTAAAGGTTTAGGAAAGCAATTTCTAACTTATCTAAGATATTATCTCAAGGTTTTAAAAACAAATCCAGAATTATTTGAAATTAAAAAGCAACCAGGTTATCGTGAAATGACTTTGGTAAAATTTCCTTTTGTTATTATTTATGAGATTATAGAGACTGATATTATTATTCATTCTGTATTTCATACTTCAAGAAATCCTGAAAGGAAGCCTTAGTAAAGAGTTGCAAAGTGACAGAGAAATAAAGGTTCAAAGTTTTTTGAATTGCCTCCAGCTTTAGCTGGAGGAATGAGGTTTTAATTAAAAAAGGGCTTTAGCCAAATCTGTGTCAGTTTGGCTAAAGCCTTTATCGTGAGATTATTTACCATCCAGCTAAAGCTGGATGCTATTGAATTTTAAGTCAAAAACTATGCGACTCTGCGTCTTTGCGAGATTAAAACAAAAACTTTGCGTCCCGATAGCTATCGGGATTGCGTAAATCTTAGCGCTCTTTGCGGTAAAACCCCGCCCATTTTGTTAAAACCTACACCCAAAATTTCACACAAAAAACATTGAAAATTAAACTTCAAACAGAACTTTATTCCTTAATTTTGTAACCGCTAAAATAAAAACAAAATACTATGAGTTCATTTGACGTAGTCATTATAGGTTCAGGTCCTGGAGGATATGTATCGGCAATTCGTTGCGCACAATTAGGTTTCAAAACTGCAATTGTAGAAAAATATAATTCATTAGGCGGAACTTGCCTTAACGTAGGTTGTATTCCTTCAAAAGCATTATTATCTTCTTCTCATCATTATGCTGAAATTGCTCATTTCGCAGATCACGGAATCGAAGTTTCTGGAGATGTAAAAATCAATTTAGAGAAAATGATCGCGCGCAAACAAGCCGTTGTAGATCAAACCGTAGGTGGAATCAACTACTTAATGGATAAAAATAAAATCACTGTTTTCAATGGTTTAGGTTCTTTCGTAGATGCAACGCACATTGCAGTTGCTAAAGCTGACGGAACATCTGAAACTATCGAAGCAAAATATACTGTAATTGCTACAGGATCAAAACCATCTTCTTTACCATTCATCAAAATTGATAAAGAAAGAATTATTACTTCTACTGAAGCTTTGGCTTTAAAAGAAGTTCCAAAACACTTAGTTATCATTGGTGGTGGAGTTATCGGAATTGAGCTTGGACAAGTTTACCTTCGTTTAGGTGCTCAGGTTTCTGTAGTAGAATTCATGGACAGAATCATTCCAGGAATGGACGGATCTCTTTCTAAAGAACTAACTAAAGTTTTGAAAAAACAAGGAATGAAATTCTACGTTTCTCATAAAGTAAAATCGGTTGAAAGAAATGGCGATGCTGTTACAGTTCAGGCTGAAAATGCAAAAGGAGAAACAATCACTTTAGAAGGAGATTATTCATTAGTTTCTGTTGGTCGTCGTCCTTACACGGACGGATTAAACGCTGACAAAGCTGGAGTAAAAATCTCAGACAGAGGACAAGTTGAAGTAAACGATCATTTACAGACTAATGTTCCAAATATTTATGCAATTGGTGATGTTGTTCGTGGAGCAATGCTAGCGCACAAAGCAGAGGAAGAAGGAACAATGGTTGCTGAAATCTTAGCTGGTCAAAAACCGCATATTGATTATAACTTAATTCCAGGTGTAGTTTATACTTGGCCAGAAGTTGCTGCAGTGGGACAAACTGAAGAGCAATTAAAAGCGGCAGGAGTTGCTTACAAATCTGGAAGTTTCCCTTTCAAAGCGTTAGGACGTGCTAGAGCAAGTGCTGACTTAGACGGATTCGTAAAAATCCTTGCTGACGAAAAAACTGATGAGGTTTTAGGAGTTCACATGATTGGAGCACGTACAGCCGATTTAATTGCTGAAGCGGTTACTGCAATGGAATTTAAAGCTTCTGCGGAAGATATTTCAAGAATGAGCCACGCGCACCCAACTTTCGCGGAAGCGGTAAAAGAAGCGGCTTTAGCAGCTACTGAAAACAGAGCAATCCACGTATAATTTTTTACGTAAATCATATTTTAAAACCCGTCAGAAATTAATTTTGACGGGTTTTTTATTGGGTTTAATTTTTATACCTGAAAAAATATAAAATCAAAGAAAAATTTTGTAAATTAGATGTATAATTCTGATGCTATCTTTACTTTAATTAAAAAGATAACATTATGAAAAATAAGTATATAGCTCCGATTTTAATAGGAGCGGGAATTGCAGTTGTACTCTCTTCGTGCAAATCGACTATTCCTAAAAAAGCAGTTGCCGTCACTAATTTTGACAAAGCAAAGTACTTAGGAAAATGGTTTGAAATTGCAAGGTTAGATTACAAATGGGAGAAAAACTTAAACAATGTAACTGCCGAATATTCGCTGAATGATAATGACACTATAAAAGTTGATAACAGGGGCTATAATGTCAAAAAAGACAAGTGGGAGGAAAGTATCGGGAAAGCCAAGTTTGTCAAAAAGGACGATGTTGGTATGCTTAAGGTCTCATTTTTTGGTCCTTTTTATGCTGGATATAATGTCATTGCCATTGATCCGGATTATAAGTATGCACTTGTCGCAGGCGAAAATTTAAAATACATGTGGATTCTTTCGCGAGAAACTGCTATTCCTGAAAGCATAAAAGCAGATTATCTTATAAAAGCACAGGAAATTGGTTATAAAATTTCAGACCTTATTTGGGTAAAACACGATAAAGTCAATTAAAAATTAAACCCGACAATTTTTTAATTTGTCGGGTTTATTATTTTAGTTATTGAATGATTTATGGTTTGAAAACACTTTTATAATTATCCCAATATCTGTAAATTAAAAATAGATTAGCCAGAAATAATAGTATTGCAATTGGAAGGGCTTTTTGTTCAAGAAAATAATTGATAAACAAGATGTTTACCGTAATAGGCAAGATTAAAATATTAGCCAATGTTACATAACGTCCCGTTACAAATGCAATTCCACAAAGCAATTCAATTGATTTTGCCAAAGGCATTAAATAAGTAGAAGCCATCAAACCGGTGTTAAAGGCTTTAAAATTATCATTAGTTGCAGGTTCTGCGGGCATTAGATGAAAAAAGAAACTAATGGAAGCAAAAAGGAACATAAGACCAACTAAAATTCGGACAATAATAGTAGCAATTTTCATAATACTTAGGATTTTTAAATAAGTTAAAAAATATAAATAATTGTGCTGGAAATCGTTTAACCTAAATTCTGCTGTAAAATGAAATTCAGTTTTTAAACTCATTTTATTGAGAATTTTACAATCAATATTGATCTATTTTGGTATTTATTGAATGCTATATCAAATATAACGATTTTTTCATTATTAAATTGCTATTTTATTAACACTTTTCTTATTTCTTGACGTATTTTTTGTAGAGAAAAAATCCACCTAAACTAATTAAAATAAACGGCCAAAGGTTTAAAAAGAAAACTAAAATGGCTTGTAAAATGTACCAGCCGCTTTTTAAAGCATCAATGATCTGAATCCCTAAATTAGGTTTGTAAAACGCACTGTCTTTCTCGCCTGCCGTGATTTCCTGCTTTATTGTTTCATTTTGATAAAGCTGTAAAGTCACTGTACTGAAATTGATTTGATCCTGCATCGATAAATTATCAATTGTACGATTGTCGTTTGCTTCTTTTTGGTTGGCCAAAGCATTTTCGGCTTCCATAATATCATTTATTTTTTTGCCTTTTGTATCAATTGCTTTTTCGACCCTTTTTTCAGAAACAGTGCTTCTTTTTTGCGAAAGCTGAGTGGCAAGCAACTTCAGCGAAACATCATCGGCTTTGATAACTCTGAAATCTAAAAAGTCAATTTGCTTGGCAATACTTTTAATAACAGTATCGAGCTGGGTGTTGGGAACGCGAATAGTAATATTATTTTCAACAGAATATTTAGTAGTTTCTAAAGTGCTGTCCTGGCTGATTTTGGTTTTAATCTGATCATGAATGTTGCTTTGAAGATTCGTGTAAGTAACAAAACCTCCAAATTTTGCCACGGCATTTTCAATTGCATAAGTAGACTTGACGACATTTTTAACCTTGAATTTTATATCAGCAGTTCGAATAAATTTCTGTTTGCTGTCTTTCTTTTCGACTGCAGCCGATGAGGATACGGCTGTGCTGTCTATTGAAACTGCAGTATCTGCAGCTGCTTCGGCAGAATTGTAATCTGCTTTTTTACAAGAAAATAATAATGCGATAACCGCCAAGGAAGTCAATCCTAATTTTGCAATTGTTTTCATAAAGGTTTTAAAATTTGATTAATAAATAATAGCGAGCCTATCTTTCAGGCGTTTTTTTATGAGTAATTTTTTAATCAAATGGCAAGAAAAGTTTTAATAATTAGCACTAATTCGATATACTAAAAAGTGTGCCAATATTTTTTCGGGATTGCTTTATCAAAGGATTATTTTTGTCGTAATTTTGAAACCTAAAATTTATACTTCTTTGAGAGTTTCAATTCATAAACATATTTCCAATCCAGAACATTTTAAACAGCAGCTTTTAATTTGGTCACAGCAGTTCCGCGAGATTGTTTTTCTAGACAGTAATTCATATCCGCAGGAATATTCAAGCTTTGATTTTGTCCTGGCTGTCGACGCTTTTACTTCTTTAAAAACCGATTTTCAAAATGCTTTTGATGATTTAAAACAATATCAGCAAACCACTAAAGATTGGCTTTTTGGCTATCTTTCTTATGATTTAAAAAATGATGTTGAAGATTTGAAATCGTCTAATTTTGATGGATTAGATTTTCCCGATTTATTTTTCTTTCAGCCAAAAAAAATATTCGTACTAAAAGGCAATCAGCTTGAAATTCAATATTTATTGCTTTGTGATGATGAGGTCGAAGATGATTTTAATGAGATAGTCGAAAGTCAAAAGTCAAAAGTCGAAAGTTCTGGATTTTTAAAGATTGAACAAAGAATTTCTAGAGATTCGTATGTAGAAAAAGTTTCAAAAATGCTTGAACATATTCACATTGGTGATATGTATGAAGCTAATTTTTGTATGGAATTTTTTGCTGAAAATGCCGAAATAAATCCGTTAGAAAAATTCCAAAAACTGAATGAAATTTCACAGGCGCCATTTTCGGTCTTCTTTAAAAATCATAAACAATATTTGCTTTCGGCTTCACCTGAAAGATATTTGAAAAAAGTTGGAGAAACGGTTATTTCGCAGCCTATAAAAGGCACTTCAAAACGATCTTCAGATCCTATTGAAGATGAAAAGTCAAAACAATTCCTAGAATCCGATTCAAAGGAAAGGGCTGAAAACATTATGATAACCGATTTGGTTCGCAACGATTTATCGCACACCGCCCAAAAAGGTTCTGTTGAGGTTGTAGAGCTTTGCAAAATTTATTCGTTTCTGCAGGTTCATCAAATGATTTCGACAATAACTTCAAAAGTTGATCTTCAATATTCACCGATTGATGTTTTAAAAACAACTTTTCCAATGGGAAGTATGACGGGTGCGCCAAAAATTTCGGTAATGAAAATTATCGAAAATCTGGAAGAAACCAAACGCGGTTTGTACAGCGGAGCGGTTGGTTATTTTACTCCCGAAGGCGATTTTGATTTTAATGTCGTAATTAGAAGTATTTTATACAATCAGGAAAATAAATATGTTTCGTTTTCTGTTGGAAGCGCAATTACAGCACTTTCAATCCCAGAAAAAGAATATGAAGAATGCCTCCTGAAAGCCAAAGCAATGCACGAAGTTTTGCAATAATTTTTTCCGCCACTAATTCACGAATTTTTTATACTCACAATGATTAAATTAAATTCGTGAATTAGTGGCGAAAAAAAATGCTTAACATTTCATTTAAAAATAGATAGCATTTAATTTTTTACATTTATCAAATGTTTTCAAAATTTCAAGATCATATCATTTCCAGATTTCCATTTTTGGAAGATAAAAAACTATTTCTAGCGGTTAGCGGAGGACTGGATAGTATGGTTCTACTGCATTTATTTCAGCAGTTGCCTTCTGAAATTGCGGTTTTGCATTGTAATTTTCAGCTTCGAGGTTTAGAGAGTTTTGGAGATCAAGAATTTGTTCAGAATTATTGCAATCAAAATAACATTCCTGTTTTTACCACTCAGTTTGATACTAAGGCTTTCGCCGAAGATTATAAGTTATCCACACAAGTTGCGGCTAGAGAACTTCGTTACAGCTGGTTTTATGAGCTTTTAGAAGAAAAAAACTTTGATTTTATTCTGACAGCACATCATGCAGATGATAATCTGGAAACATTCATTATCAATTTGACACGAGGAACAGGTTTAGATGGATTAACCGGAATTCCGGAGGAAAATGACCGAATTATACGTCCGCTTTTGCCATTTTCAAGAGAAGAAATTCTGAAATATGCCAAAGAAAATGCTATTGAATGGCGAGAAGACAGCAGTAATGCATCCAATAAATATTTGCGAAACAAAATTCGTCATGATTTAATTCCGATTTTGAAAGAAATTAATCCGAACTTTTTGGATGCTTTCCAGAAAACACAATCGTATTTGCAGGAATCAAAAGAAATGGTTGAAGATGCTTCCATTATGATTTATCAGCAAGTGGCAAAAGAGGATGGAGAAGATATCCATTTTGATTTAAAGCAGCTTAAAAAATTACCGAATTATAAATCGTATTTGTACCAATGGCTGAATGAATTTGGATTTTCGGCATGGAATGATATTTATGATTTAGTTGAAGGACAATCTGGAAAGCAAGTACTTTCGGCTGAATTCAGATTGCTAAAAAATCGGGAAACATTGATTTTAAGTCCGATTTCTGAAATCTCAGAAAAAGAAGAATTTGAGATTCATGAAAATGTGACAGACGTTAATTTTCCCTTAAATTTGAAGTTTTGTCAGGTAAACGACATTATAGTAGATTCAAATAAAGTTATATTTGTTGACGCCGAAAAAATCCGTTTTCCTCTTGTTTTACGTAAATGGAATGAAGGAGATGTTTTTCATCCGTTTGGAATGCAGGGAAAATCAAAAAAAGTAAGCAAGCTTTTTAAAGACGAAAAATTATCACTCATCGAAAAGGAAAAAACATGGATTTTATGCTCAGAAAATCAAATTGTCTGGGTAGTCGGCATTCGACAAGATGAACGATTTAAAATAGAAAATACCACAAATAAAATACTTAAAATAGAACTGCAATAATGAACTTTAATCAATACCGTCAAGCGATAACGCTAAAAAATGTCTGGAGTAAATCTCTTTTATTTTTACTGTTTTTTCTTTTTTCTTTTGCAAAAAGCAACGCTCAAATTTTAGAGCCAGTAAAATGGACTTCGAAAATTGAAAAAAAAGCTGGTAACAATGCCGTATTAATTTTTGACGGAACGATTGAAAAAGACTGGCATATGTATTCGCAATTTACACCAGAAGGCGGTCCGCTTGCACTGGAAATTGCGTTTAAAAATCAAAAAGGAAATTACGAATTAGTTGGAAAAGCCAAGGAAGGAAAAACCAAAACGGCTTTTAATGATGTTTTTGGCGTAAATGAAACTTTCTTTGAAGGAAAAGCGCACATTGAACAGGAAATTAAAATTATAAATCCGAATTTAAAAACAGTTGATGTTGATTTTGATTTTCAGGTTTGTAAAGAAGTTTGTATCAATTCAAATAAAAAATTCTCGATTGCTATTCCGTCGACTTTCAATATGGAAGCAGTACCGGCAATAACAGAAGCGAAAAAAGACGAGACAAAAGTAGCTGGAATCGCTGTAGATACAATTGCAAAAGCAACAGATACAGCAAAAGTTCAGGTAGTGAAATCGAACATAGAAGAACCTGTTTCGAAAGAAGATATGCCACCTGCGCCTACCAGAAGTTTATGGTCGATCTTTTTCTTTGCTTTTTTAGGTGGTTTTGCCGCTTTATTAACGCCTTGCGTTTTTCCTATGATTCCAATGACGGTAAGCTTTTTTACGAAACAAAGTAAAAGCAGAGCAAAAGGAATTAGAAATGCTATTATTTACGGACTTGCAATTATTGCTATTTATGTAATATTAGGTTTAGTTGTAACTAAGATTTTTGGTGCCGATGCTTTAAATGCATTGTCTACAGATGTTTGGTTCAATTTAATTTTCTTTGTGATATTAGTGATTTTCGCGACTTCATTTCTGGGAGCTTTTGAAATTATGCTGCCAAATTCATGGGCAAACAAAGCTGATCAACAAGCTGATAAAGGCGGAATTATTGGAATATTATTCATGGCTTTGGCATTAGCAATTGTGTCGTTTTCTTGTACAGGGCCAATTGTTGGAACATTATTAGTTGAAGCGGCTTCGAACGGAGGAATTGCGCCTGTAGTTGGAATGTTAGGATTTTCATCAGCATTGGCTTTGCCATTTATGTTTTTTGCACTGTTCCCAGGCTGGTTAAATTCATTGCCAAAATCAGGTGGCTGGTTAAACACGGTAAAAGTTGTTTTAGGATTTTTAGAATTGGCTTTGGCATTCAAATTTTTATCAAATGCCGATTTAGTTTTACAATTGCATTTCTTAGAAAGAGAAGTTTTCATTGCTATTTGGATCGCTATTTTTGGAGCTTTGTCTTTTTATTTATTCGGAAAAATTACATTGCCTCATGATAGTCCGTTACAGCATATTTCTGTCGGAAGATTGTATTTAGGATTATTGACTCTTGTGTTTACGGTTTATTTAATTCCGGGACTTTGGGGAGCGCCATTGAAATTAATAAGTGCATTTCCGCCGCCGCCAACTTATAGTGAAAGCCCTTTTGGAGTTGGAGGTTCTGGTAATGGAACAGCTGCAGCTTCAGATATAAAAGGTCTGCCAGAAGGTGCAGAATTAGGTCCGCACGGAATTATGGTTTTTCATGATTACGAAGATGGATTGGCTTATGCAAAATCGATCAACAAACCAATTATGCTTGATTTTACAGGATATGCTTGTGTAAACTGCAGAAAAATGGAAAACAATGTTTGGTCAGATCCAACGGTTTTACCCATCTTAAAAAATGATGTTGTCTTGATTTCTCTTTATGTTGATGATAAAAGAGAATTGCCAAAAGAAGAACAATTTGTAACTAAAGCTGGAGATGAAATTATTACAGTAGGTGATAAATGGACTGATTTTATGATTTCAAAATATAAAACAAATACACAGCCTCTATATGTTATTACAGATTTAGAAGGTAATAATCTGAACAGTTCAAAACCTACAATTAGTTATGTAAGTACAGAAGAATATTTGCATTGGCTTAAAGAAGGAATTTCGAACTTTAAATAAGATTTTTTAGTGCTTAGTGATTAGCCCTTAGTCCTTAGTAATTAGTCTTAATCTATTATAGAGTTAATGATTAATAAG
Organism: Flavobacterium sp. LC2016-01; assembly: GCF_009711135.1. Classification (GTDB taxonomy): domain Bacteria; phylum Bacteroidota; class Bacteroidia; order Flavobacteriales; family Flavobacteriaceae; genus Flavobacterium. The sequence continues at coordinate 48,835 of NZ_WMIC01000001.1, forward strand.
TTAAACTAAACTAAACTAAACTAAAAGTATAGTGACTAATCACTAGGAACTAATCACTAGGAACTAATCACTAAGCACTAATAATTAATTCAAACAAAAATCCCTCTAAGCAAAACTTAGAGGGATTTTTTTATAAAGGCAAAAAGAGGAAATTCTTTTTATTATAAGTATTCTCCGTGTTGAGAAATATCTAATCCTAATTCTTCTTTTTCTTCAGTAACTCTTAGAGGAGTTATTTTGTTTACAATGAAGAACAAAGCATAAGAAGCTCCAAAAGCAAAGATTGATACGATAACTAATGCTTTTAATTGTATTAAGAATAAAGTCGCGTCACCAAAAATTAATCCTTGGTTTTTTCCAACTATAGAGTTTACGCTGTTAGAAGCAAAAACACCAGTTAATAACATTCCTACCATTCCGCCAACACCGTGACAAGCAAATACGTCAAGAGCATCGTCAATTTTTCCTTTAGGGAATTTGCTAACTACAAGATTACTGATTACAGCTGCGATAATACCAATTGCTAATGCGTGAGGAATACTTACGAAACCTGCAGCAGGAGTAATGGCTACCAATCCTACAACAGCTCCAATACAAGCTCCCATTGCAGATAATTTGTGTCCTAATATTTTATCAAGGAAAACCCAAGCCATAGCAGCAGAAGCGGCAGCGATTGTAGTTGTTCCTAAAGCCTGTGCAGCAAGACTGCTTGCTCCAACGGCAGAACCTGCATTGAAACCAAACCAACCGAACCATAATAAACCTGTACCTAATAATACATAAGTGATTCTAGCAGGGTTTACTTTTTGAACTTTACGTTTTCCTAAGAAAATTGCTCCAGCCAAAGCAGCCCATCCAGCACTCATGTGTACTACAGTACCACCAGCAAAATCAAGAACTCCCCATCCAAAGAACAATCCATCAGGATGCCAAGTCATGTGACATAATGGAGCGTATACAAATAAGATAAATAAAACCATGAATAATAAGTAAGCCCAGAAACGTACACGTTCAGCAAAAGCTCCTGTAATTAACGCTGGAGTAATGATTGCGAATTTTGCCTGGAATAGAGCAAAAAGAATCATCGGAATTGTTGGTGCTAATTCCCACGCCGTGTTTGCGCTGACTCCCTGAAAAAATATATTTGAAGTAGGGTCTCCAATGAAACCACCTATAGTTGGTCCAAAACATAATCCGAATCCAATTACTACCCAAAGAACTGTAACAATTACCATTGCCATGAAACTTTGAAGCATTGTGCTGATTACGTTTTTCTTGCCTACCATACCTCCATAGAAAAATCCTAATCCTGGAGTCATTAATAATACGAAAGCTGTAGCAACAACCATCCATGCTGTGTCACCCGTATCCAATTTTAATTGGACAACATGAGCGCCTAATGTTTTTGATTCAGTAACAAATGAGATAGAAAAAATAGATAGTAATAAAATCGTGATGAGGATCACACTTAAAATAATTTTTCGCATAGTTATTTAGTTTTAAATTTTTTATAAAAGTATAAAATGAATTGATACCCCTATAAAAAATAGAGTCTAATGTTTAATTTTTGTTAATTTTTAAATTTGACCCCCTAAATTTTGCGTGTACTTCTTAAAAAAGACTTAAATTTTACAATTTATTAAAGTTAAAATGAGGAAAAGGCGCAATTCCTGTAAATTATGATAGAAAAAAGATAATATTATTCTTAAAATTGTGGTTTTTTCTCTTCAAATAATCATTTAAGTATTCAAATTGTTTGGTTTAAATGAAAAACGGCATCAATTGAATATTTCAAAAGATGCCGTTTTTTTATGAGAGGAAAGTACTTATTTCTGGTTGTACTTTTCTTTGAATTTTCGATTCAGTTTATTCTGGAAAGTATCTAAATTGATTAATCTTCCTTGAATAAAAGCAGTTGTAAGCTTGTTTGTTCTCATATCTAAAGCATCTCCTTCAGAAATAAACAAAGTAGCATCTTTGCCAGTTTCTAAAGAACCGCAAGTAGCATCAACACTTAATAATTTTGCAGTATTCAGTGTAATAAGCTGTACAGCAACCTCTTTATCTAAACCAAAAGCAGCACACGTTCCTGCTAAGAAAGGCAGATTTCGTACGCTCATACGCTCATGATCACCGCTGTTTTCTAAACCTACAACAATACCTTTGTCAGTAAGTATTTTTGCCATTTTATAAGGCAGATTTACATCTTGGTCAGCACTTGTTGGCATATCATGTACACGTCTTAGAAGAACACCAACATTATATTTCAATAATTGAGCAGCTGCTTTGTAAGCTTCAAATCCGCCAACGATTACAATCTTTTTGATTTGATTGTCTGCTGCTAACTGGATTGCATCAACAATCTGTTTTTCTTCATCAGCATGAATGTAAAGTGTCTGAGTTCCGTCAAATAAACCTTTTGTGGCTTCCAGAACAATGTTTCTTTCTTTAGGCGCTGTTTGATTGTATGCTTTTGCGTTGATTAAAAATGCATTTATTTCTTCTGACTGTTTTGCATAATCTTTATTTGGCTCAATAACTCCAGGCTCAAACCAAGATCCAGATCTTTTGAAACTAGAAGGAAAATTCAAATGTATTCCGTCATTTTCTTTTACAATTGCATCTTTCCAGCTCCAAGCATCTAATTGTACAATGGATGAAGTACCAGAAATTGTTCCGCCACGAGGTGTAATTTGAGCTACTAAAACGCCATTTGGGCGAACAGTTTCAACTACTTTCGATTCAGAATTATAAGCAATGATACTTCTGACATTCGGGTTAAAAGTTCCAATTTCTTCTTCGTCATCAGATGATTTTACAGCATCAATTTCAACTAATCCTAAAGTTGTATTTGCAGCAATAAAGCCAGGATATACATGTTTTCCTGAAGCATCAATAGTCGTGTCATAAGCATCAGCAGCAAGTCTGATTGTTGTTGCATCGGCCACTAAAGTAATTTTTCCGTCTTTAAAACCAATGGCACTGTTTTGAATCACTTTTCCGTTGCCCAAGTGTGCAGTAGCATTTAAAATCAAAACCGATTTAGATTGCTTTGGCGCCGGTATTTGCTGTGCATTTATTTGTACAGAAGCACAAAATAATAACAGCAGTTTATATATGTTTTTATTTATCATGTTGTCTCTTTTTATCATTATGAATTTTCTAAAGCTCTTATAACTGTTCTAAAGTATCACAGTGATATTCTTTTTTCTCTTTTCTTGTTGGTGCCTGAGTACTGTTTCCTTTGTTTTTTTCCTGCAGCATTTGTCCAATCAATTGGCTTCTTTCTTTAGTAATGTCCAATTGTTTCTGAGCATCTTTTTCGATATCAAAATAAACCACACCATCAATAATTGTTTTTTCGGCTTTAGCATAAATAGACAATGGATTTTCGCTCCATAAAACAACATCGGCATCTTTACCTACTTTTAAACTTCCTACTTTATCATCAATATGTAATAATTTCGCAGGATTTAAAGTGACAAATTTCCAAGCATCTTCTTCAGAAATGTTTCCATATTTTACTGCTTTTGCAGCTTCTTGGTTTAATCTTCGAGACATTTCGGCGTCATCAGAGTTGTAAGCAACTACTACACCTTCGTTGTGCATAATTGGTCCGTTGTACGGAATAGCATCATTAACCTCAAATTTATAAGCCCACCAATCAGAGAATGTTGAAGCTCCAACTCCGTGTTCTTTCATTTTGTCGGCCACTTTGTAACCTTCTAAAATGTGTGTGAAAGTATTCACTCTGAAGTTGAATTTCTCAGCAACATTCATCAAATTTAAAATTTCAGACTCCACATAAGAGTGACAAGTAATGAAACGCTCTTTGTTTAAAATTTCAGCAAGAGTCTGTAATTCTAAGTCCACTCTTGGCGCTTTTCCTTTTTTATTTCCAGCGTTGAATTTTTTCCAGTTTTCGTCATATTCTTTAGCCAATTGGAAATAATCTGTAAAAACTTGTTCAACTCCCATTCTTGTCTGAGGGAAACGAGTTGGATTATCAATTCCCCAGTTCGCTTGTTTTACGTTTTCACCCAAAGCAAATTTGATAAACTTAGGTTGATTTTTGTATAACATTTCATCTGCTGCAGAACCCCATTTCCATTTTACAATTGCAGAACGTCCTCCAATTGGGTTTGCAGATCCGTGTAATAATTGCGAAATAGTAACACCTCCCGCAAGATCTCTATAAATATTGATGTCTTCTGAGTTTACAACGTCCTGAATAGTAACTTCGGCAGTTGAGTTGTGGCCGCTTTCGTTTACACCTTTAGAAATTGCAATATGCGAATGCTCATCAATAATACCGCTTGTAATGTGTTTTCCTTTTGCATCGATTACAGTTGCAGATGCATCAGAAAGGTTTTTGCCGACAGCAGCAATTTTTCCGTTTTTAATCAAAACGTCAGCTTCTGTCAAAATTCCTTCTTTTTCATTCGTCCAAACTGTAGCATTTTTGAATAATAAAGTCTGCGCAGTTTGTTTTTTAGTATCACCAAAAGCAACATTTGGATACGTTACAGGCATAATCGGATTTGGTTTTTCTGCTTTAACAGTATCTTTTACAGCAACAAATGGGCTTGTTTTTACTGCATTCCAAACCAATTCATCTCCATTTGATAAAACCGCTTTTCCAGATAAAGCATCGGCTTTTTCAACAAAACCAGTTAAACGTGTAAAGCTTGATTTGATAGTGTCAGCTGGTTTGATTACAAGAGAAACCCAGTTTTTAGCAATAGCAAAAGTGCTTTTTACTTTTTTGGCATCAACCGTTGTAACTTCAGATTTTTGAGCGTCAGCAGTTCCGTCAATTTTCCATTTGTACGTATCTTTTCCAACCGTTAGGTCATAATTACCGCGGATATCTTTTGCATTAATATCATTCACAATAAATTTGCTTCCTTGAACCCAGTTTTCATATAAAACCGTTTTCTCGTCAAAAACTTCTCCAGAAGTAATAATGAAATTCGCATAACTTCCTGTTTTCAAACTTCCTACTTCGTCGCTTTTTCCTAAAATAGCAGCAGGAATTGTAGTTAACGCTTCTAAAGCTTTTGTTTTATCAAAACCATATTTTATTGCTTTCAATAAATTAGGTTTGAAATCTTCAATTTTCTTTAATTTGTCTGTCGTTAATGCAAAAACAACTCCATTTTCAGAAAGCACTTTTAAGTTTGTAGGAGCTTGATTCCAGAAACGCATATCAGCCAATTCAATTTGGTTTGATAAATACGGATTTGAAACATCATAAGCGTCTGGGAAACTTATCGGAATAATGAATTTTGCATTTGTTCCTTTGATTTCTTCAATTCTTTCGAATTCATTTCCGCTTCCTTTTAAAACGTAATTTAAACCAAATTCTTTTGCAATTTTTGAAGCTCTTAAACTGTTCAATTTATCTTCTGTTGCAAAAATTTGAACCAGTTTTTCATTGCTTGCTAATGCTTCTAACGATAAATCTTTAGTGTCAGAATTTCCTTTTTTGTACCAGTCTAAATCCAAGTACATTTGGCGAAGCAAAGCCATCATACCCATTAAAGAACTTGGATATTGCTGATTTGTCAAGGCGCTTTTAGTAAAAGCAAAGTGATTCGTTAATTTATTTGAAATGATTTGTTTCGAGTTGTTTTCGTTGTTTAATGCAACTAGAGCTCCAGATCCCTGAGCAATTCCGTCAGGCACGTGAGTTCCAACAACACCAAAACCAGCTTTCAAAAATTCATCGGCTTTTGGCTGATCGTATTTAAAAGTTTCATAACCGTTTACTTCAGGTCTTACACTTTCGTTCCAGTAAAAACCAGTTCGTTTTGTGTCGTACAGCGGGTTACGGCTGCGTCCTGGAGTCATGTTTCCTTTTGGTTTTTCGATTCCAAAATTGGTGTAAATATCAATAAATGATGGGTAAATTGTTTTTCCTGTAAGATCAATTGTGATGCTGTTTTTAGGAATTACAACATTAGTTCCAACAGAAACGACTTTGCCATCTTGGATAAGTAAAGTTCCCTTTTCGATTTTTTGAGTTGGAGAAACATAGATTGTGGCATTCGTAAAAACAGTATAATTTTTACTTTTGTTGTGCACACTTTCATTAACAGGGAAATAATCTTGAGCATACGTTTTTGTTAAAAAAACACTCAAAAAGAGTAGTAGTAGGGCTTTTTTCATATGGTATTTGCTAATTTGTTGCTAAAAATATGAAATATATGTTATACAAGTTTTATTTTTTTGAAATGTTTTTTCTCTAATTTAGACAACGATTTAAGTAAACCGCTGATGGATAGTGTATATAGGACATTTATGAAAAATTCACAAAGAATAAAATGGGGAATTATTGGTTTGGGAAATATCGCCAATCAATTTGCGGCAGATTTGCTGTTGTTGGAAGATGCTGAATTAACAGCAGTTGGTTCCAGGGATAATATTAAAGCAAATGATTTTGCCCAAAAGTACAATTGCTCAAAAGCTTATGATTCGTATGAAGCGCTTTTTGCCGATGAAGAAGTCGAAATTATATACATTGCCACACCGCATGATTCGCATGCCGAATTGTCTATTAAAGCATTAGAATCTGGAAAACACGTTTTATGTGAAAAACCAATTGCACTTTCGTATGCTGATGCTGTTCGAATGATTGAAGCTTCTAAAAAAAATAACAAGTTTTTCATGGAAGCTTTCTGGACCCGATTTATTCCTGCTGTACAAGAAGTTTTGCAGCAAGTAGAAAAAGGAGAAATTGGCGAAGTAAAATACATAAATGCCGATTTTGCTTTTCGCGGAAGTGAAACCGAAAATCTTAGACTTTTTGATAAAAAACTGGGCGGAGGTGCATTGTTTGATATTGGCGTTTATTCATTATTCCTGTCTTATATAGTATTAGGAAATCCGAAGGAAATTGTAGCAAAAGCAATAAAACATAAAAATGATGTTGATTTACAAACTTCTATGATTTTGCAATATGAAAATGCACAATCGGTTTTGCATGCTTCTATAGTTTCAGATTCTGATATGAAAGCAACTATTGCCGGAAGCAAAGGAAGAATCGAACTCAATTCGCCTTGGTTTGTAGCTGATGGATATTCTTTATTTATAAACGAAGAAAAAGAAGCTGTTATCAGTTTGCCGGTTTTAGGAAAAGGTTATTCGCATGAAATTATTGAATGTCATAATTGTATTCGGAATAGTCAAATTGAAAGTGAATTTTGGTCGCATCAGAATAGTTTGGATTTGAACAGAATTGTGGAGGAAATTAAAATGCAAATCAAATTGCCGTTTTAATTTAAATTTATTTGTAATAAAATATTTACAATAATTATTTTTTCATTAGATTTAAAAATCATTTAATGAAAGAATAATTATGTTAGTAAAAGTTTACGGAAGTGCCGTTTTTGGAGTAGAAGCAACCACAATTACGATTGAGGTTCATATGGATAAAGGAATTGGTTATCATTTAGTTGGGCTTCCAGATAATGCAATAAAAGAAAGCAGTTTTAGAATTGCGGCCGCTTTAAAAAATAATGGATTAAGTCTTCCGGGAAAAAAAATAACCATAAACATGGCGCCCGCCGACCTAAGAAAAGAAGGTTCAGCGTACGATTTACCACTCGCAATGGGAATTTTAGTCGGCTCTGACCAAATAAAAGCTCCTGAAATCGAACACTATATTATTATGGGAGAACTTTCATTAGATGGAAGTTTACAGCCTATTCGAGGTGCATTGCCAATTGCCATAAAAGCAAAAGAAGAAGGTTACAAAGGATTTTTTCTCCCAATTCAAAATGTAAAAGAAGCTGCAATCGTTGCAGGACTTGACGTTTATGGTGTTTCAAATTTACAGGAAGTAATAGATTTCTTTAAAGGAAAAGGAACGCTCCAACCCACAGTAATTGACACTCGTACCGAATTTTACAAAACACTCGATTTCCCTGAATTTGATTTTTCAGATGTACGCGGACAGGAAAGCATCAAGCGATGTATGGAAATTGCAGCAGCCGGAGGTCATAATATCATTTTAATTGGTCCGCCGGGAGCCGGAAAAACAATGCTGGCAAAACGTGTCCCGAGTATTTTGCCTCCAATGACTTTGCGAGAAGCACTAGAAACAACTAAAATTCACAGCGTTGCCGGAAAACTGAAAGAAGTTGGTTTAATGAATCAAAGGCCATTTCGAAGTCCGCATCACACAATTTCGAACGTCGCATTAGTCGGAGGTGGCAGTTACCCACAGCCGGGCGAAATTTCAATGGCGCATAATGGTGTTTTATTTCTGGACGAATTGCCAGAATTTAAACGTGACGTTTTAGAAGTGATGCGCCAGCCGCTCGAAGATCGTGAAGTAACCATTTCTCGTGCTAAATTTACGGTTACTTATCCGTCATCGTTTATGCTTGTGGCAAGTATGAACCCAAGTCCGAGTGGTTTTTTCAACGATCCGAGTATGCCAAATACGTCTTCACCGCACGAAATGCAACGTTATATGAGCAAAATTTCAGGTCCTCTTTTAGACCGAATTGATATTCATATTGAAGTGACTCCCGTTCCTTTCGAAAAACTGGCAGACGACCGCAAAGCCGAAAGCAGTGTCGAAATCAGAAAGCGTGTCACCGCTGCCAGAGAAATTCAGACAAAACGTTTCCAAGAAATCGAAAACATACATTACAATGCACAAATGAGCAGTAAATTGATTCGTGAATTTTGTGCATTAGACGAACAGTCCAAAGAACTGCTAAAAACTGCAATGGAAAGACTGAATCTTTCAGCACGAGCCTACGACAGGATTTTAAAAGTAGCAAGAACAATCGCCGATTTAGATAATGCACCGGCCATAATTTCGCAACACATCGCCGAAGCTATTCAATACAGAAGTCTAGATCGTGAAGGATGGCTGGGGTAATTGTTAATTATTAATTATTAATTGTGAATTGTAAAACCGATTGTCACCCTGAGCGGAGTCGAAGGGCGCTCCAATTGGAACGTGGGCTTCGACTTCGCTCAGCCTGACAATTGTTAGTGAGACTTGAAACTTGAAACCTGAAAATTAATTTTCTTTCATTTCTTTCACTTCTTGCACAGGTTTGTGATAGCTACTTCTATTTGTTGTGATAATCAAAACGCCGGCTTCACCATAATTTCCATAAATGCTGATGCCTTTTTGTTTATCGATAGCAATAATTTTTGCGATTTCAATTTTAGACAAAACAAGTTTTTCTTTTTCTAAATCCTGAAAACGATGCGGAATTCCATCAACAACAACAATCGGCTGAGCAGTGATTTTTCCGGCTTTAGCTAAATTTACAATAGAATCCGAAAGATAAAATTTATCATTTCCTTCGTCGGAAAGTTCATATCTGCTCTGAGAAAAAACAGAAACGGTGGCAAGTAAAAGTGTTGTGGTAATAAACTTGATCATAATTTTTTTGGTTAGAATGGTTAGGTTTGTTAGTTTAAAAGTTTTCTATTTTATTATTTACGTTTGTCTTGATGAAGGATTTTTTGGTACATCAAAATCTTATTTTCTACTCTTTTTTTATTCTTTATAGGATTAAATAGCGCTGAATTTGAAATCATTGCAACGATAGTTAGTTTTTCTTTTTCGTTTAGTTCTCCAACTGTTTTATGGAAATAAAATTGGCAAGCATTATGAATTCCGATTGTTCTAAAGCAAAAATCATAATTTAATAATTCAAGTTTTAAGCAAGTATCTTCACCATATTCTTTTTTAATTTTCGAGATGTAAACCGCTTTTTTTAAAAGACTTCCATAGTTATAGGAGTTAACTAATTTCAATACAGCTTCGCAAGAACAACCTTTGGATTCATTTTCATGAATTTTATTATACAAGGCAATAATTGGTTCAAGATCTTCCGCTTTCGTATTGTCCAATGATTTAGTAAGATAAACATAATCATCCTTTTTGAACATTGGGTTATAATCACTTAAAAGATAAATGTACAGCGCAACCAAGATTGTGGCGATGAATACAATTATTTTAAAGATTTTTTTCAACATGTTTAATTACGTCTTAAAGTATTCAAAATCATATTTAACTTCTTCTGAAAAAGGAGATTAAAATCGAAAATACGAATTTTAATGTTAATCCAATCAACTCATTAAAACATAAAAAAATCCCGCTTAACTAAAAGCAGGATTTCATTAATAATATAAGAAAAAATTATTTTTGTTTTTCTGCAAAAATCGCATCCAAACCTTCCATTGCAATCGTAAAACCTTCTTTAAAGCCCATTGCAATAATTTGTTCAAGATCTTCCAGGTTTTTGTGTTTAATAGCAATATCAACAAAAGTAGAATCGCCCTGCTCAGAAAAATTCACATCCCAGTCTGATCGTGGAAAATCGACATTTAAATTTCCTTCGCTGTCACTGAAAGCATCCAGATATTTAAAATTCGTTTTTGGCGTTATAGAAGTAAAATCAGCAATTGCCCAATGTTCTTCGCCTTCAGGGCCCACCATCGCATACAGTCGGCGTCCGCCTTCTTTAAATTCCATACTTTTTGTTCGGGCTTTCCAAGGCGCCGGTGCCCACCATTGATCCAGAATTTCAGGTTCTGTCCAAGCCGACCAAACATTTGATAACGATGCGCCAAATTCACGTTTTACATTTACTTTATTGGTTTCTTTATCTACAGTAAAATCCATTAAAAAATTTGATTTCATATTTTTTCAGTTTTTAAAAGCATTAATAATTGGTTAAATAAAAGGCTTATTTTTCTGCTTCAAGTATTTTATCCAAACCTTTAAGCGCACTTGTAAATCCATCTTTAAAGCCCATGGCAATAATTTGTTCAATTTCTTCCAAGGTGTCGCGTTTAATTACAATGTCAACAACAGTCAGTTCACCATCTTCAGAAAAACTGATATCCCAAAGCGAACTTCCAAAATTCGGAACCGGATTTTCATCAGCATCACAAAAAGTCGAAGTATGTTTGAAATTCTTTTTTGGAGAAATAGATGTATATTCAAAAAAGCTCCAGCGTTCATCGCCTTCAGGACTCACCATAGCATACAATCTTCGTCCGCCTTCTTTAAATTCCATGCGCTTTGTTTTTGATTTGAACGGAGCCGGTGCCCACCATTGATCGAGAATTTCAACTTCAGTCCACGCAGACCAAACATTTGACAATGACGCATTAAATTCGCGTGTCACATTTACGGTTTTATTTTCCTTATCTACGGAAAAATTCATTGTAAGATCAGATTTCATTTTCTTTAGATTTTAAATTCATTAATACTTGGTCCAATTGACTAAAACGGCTTTCCCAAATTTTCTTGAATTGCTCCAGCCAGTGATCTATTTCTTTCATCTTGTCGATTTTGAGTTGATAATAAATTTCTCTTCCCATCTTTTTTTCTTCGAGTAATTCACATTCATTCAGGATTTTAATATGTTTCGAAACTGCCTGTCTCGTTGTATTAAATTGTTCCGCAATAGCATTTGGAGTCAATGCATTGACAGAAATCAAAACCAAAATAGCTCTTCGTGTCGGATCGGCAATTGCCTGAAAAATATCTCGTTTCATCTTTAAAATAAAATTACGCAACTAATCAGTTGCAAATATACGCAACTTTTTGGTTGCGCAATTAAAAAAATGATTTTTTTTTATTTTCGAAAGATCATAAACAAAAAAAGACGCATTAAAATTGCGTCTTTTTTTCTACTATGGTGTTATATAATTATCGTCGAAACTTATTTTTTACAATGATATCTTTCAATTTAGCTTTCAGATCTTCGCCCGTATCAAAAACCATTTGCTCGTTATTCGGGAACGGAACCGGACGCTTATTAAAGTTGCCGAGATAATTATCATCGCAGGCCTCTTTATCACCTTTATAAGTCGAATAAATATTCTCAAAAACAAATTCACTGCTGACAGGAAAGGTCTGAACCAGCTGATTCGATTTCAAATCCACATAATCCACTTTTGCAGTAACCTGACATGCTTTATATTGTTTAAATTCATAAACCGTCGCACGAAGAATTTTATAATTATCCACTTTAATTTCTTTGCCTAAACTATCTTTTACAGGTTTTCCGCGACTGTCCAAAAGTGTTTTTACGCCATCTTTTACTTGTCGTTCTTTACTAAATTCCTTCTCTTTAATCTGCTCCGGTGAAATATAAATATCTCTAAAATTAATAATCAGGCTGTAATCGTACTTCACATTTTTTTGTCTGGCGCTGTGATAAACCGTCCATTTGTCGTTTAATCCGTAGGTTTTAAAATCCAGCAAATCGTCCTGAAGCATTTTCGGAATCACCAAATTGGTTTCGTTTTTTGCATAGACATCGACAAAATCAGTTCCTTTAAAAAGCGCATCATCCATCAATTTCTTGGTGTTTTTGTAGCCGGGATTTATACTTTCTAAGTATGAAAAATCATCATACGCTTTTCTAAAATCCATTTTGTTATTCGATTTCAAAAGGGCAGAAGCGTTGTCATACAAATATTTTGAAAGCGTATTTTTGCTGTTTACAATGTCATTCGAATAATTATCAAACGGAAAAAGCGCGTTTCTTCCCAGTTTCAATAAAGGCAAAGGCAAGATCGGCCTGATTTTTTCCTGACGATTATTTAGCTGTAAATAAGTATTGTAGATGCGTTCAGCATTGGCAGGATTATTTTCTTTATTAAGCATTTCTAAATTGCGTAAATCTCGGTCTTTCGCTTTTGCAAAAGCCTCTTCGAGCAAATACACATAATCTTGTTTTCCTTTTGAATCTTTATTTGTTCTCAAAGCTTCAACCGCACGATCAATTGCGCCGTCATAATTACCGTCGCTTATTAGTGCCTGAGTTGTTTTTACACCGCACGAAGAAAAGGCTAAAAATAATATAGAAAATAGAAAAGTAATTTTTTGCATATTGTATTTTTTGAAGGTGTAAATATATCTTTTTAACTTTCAACAACTATGCCTTTTTTCTAATTTATTTAAGGAGCAGAAACGGATGTTTTCATAAGAACCTTCAGTCCCGCTTTCGCCTTTATCTCTCCGTTCCACTGCGAGGATATCGGCTCTATCGGGGCTAGATTAGTTCATTTTGTTTTTCATAAGAATATCACTCTCTTTCAGCAATCGTCAAATTCCCATTTACACTTAAAATAATCACATTTTTGCTTTTAGGACTCACTAAAATATTGGCTTCATCTTCATATAAAAATGAAATCCAGTATTTACAAATCAAACTCCATGTAGTTTCTATCCCAGAAAATTTGTTCCAAAAAAAGAAGACAGGGTCTTCATCTTTCCAGTCTAGTAAAGGTTTTATATTTTCTTCGAATGCTTCAATGATATTATTGTTCCAGTCCTTTTGCCAATTATACTCTTTTTTAATCTCATTTTTTATTTTCCAATCTTTGAGGTCATTTACAAGCATCAGGTGATGCTTGGTTTCTGAAACATATTCATTCCAAAGTTGAGAACAATAGTGATCTGTTAAAGCTTTTATTTGAGGTTTGTCAGTAACAGTTAAAACTGGGTAACAATATTCTTTTTCAAAATAATAGAATTTTTCCAGAGCTTCATATTTATTTATACTCTTTTCCATTAAAAAGCAGTTTAGAGGTTTCAGTTTTTATCGTTTTTTTAGAAATACAATCACCATTTTTAAAGGCGCTTTTTGTTTGGAGAATCTTTGTTTTTACAATAAGATTACTAAAATTATTGGTCTGCAGTTTATCAATATCAATAGCCGAATTGCTTTCTTCAGATTCTCCATCACAGTTAGTGTCCCATTCTCCGCCATATTGTGAAATGGTATAATTATGAAGCACTGGTTTTAATACATTTTTATTGATAATATACAACGATAAGATGCTTTCGCTGTAAGGATTCGGATGACTTTGGTTGCGATAATTTACTCTGATTCCAAAGGCTCTTGTACTTTTGTTTAAGAGGTACAAACCTGTATCAATCGAAATGTCTGTTAAAATTACGGCATCTGAAGTCCAAGCATTAGGTTCCATAAATTTATAGATTATTTTCCCCGTCGTATTATCGATCATCAGTATATAAGCGTCTAATACGAAATAATCTTCGGCAACTTCAGAAGCATATTTTGGAATAACTAATACGCTTTTAGCTTTATCATATGGCAGCACTTTTTCAGTAAAAAGTTCCAAGTCTATTTGACTTTCTTTTAGTTTAAGCTGTCTTAAAACGGAATTTAGATGATCTGTATTTTGCGAAAATGAAAACTGTGCACAAAATAGTAAAGCGAAAAGATACTTTTTCATTTTTTTGACTTGCAGGAATTAGGCATTTAATTCGTTAGAAATTTTTTGATCAAAACAATCTGTCCCAAATGATAATAACTATGTTCAATCATAGCTTCGATATTTCTTTTGTATGTTCCGTATTTGGCATCCACAAAAACGTCATCGATTTTTTCATCGTTCATTTTTTCAATCAAAAGAGCAAATTCTTCAGCATCATTCCAAAATTTAGTTAGAAAAGTATCCCATTGTTCTTGCGAATGAATGGGAGGGAAGTCAAAACTAAATTGATCTTTTATATCCAGTGTTCCGCCTTTAAAGACTTGATTTATTCCGGTGATATAATAATGAATATGCTGTGCCAGAACTGCAATTGTATTTAAATTTTGAATCGGACTAACCGCAATTTTCCAGTCTAGATTTTCGAGCTGGTCTTTAAAATTGGTATTAGCAATCCAAGTCCCGTTTAAGATAACTTCTCTAAACCGATTGGCAATTTCTATTGTATTTTTCATCGTTAAATAAATTTATATGGAAAAAATCAAAATACTAATATAAAAAATTACGCACAAAAAAACTCCAGTTTTATTGGTTATTGAACATTTTGTTTATTTTCGATATCATTCCCGTTATGTTCGATTTTTAGAATCCAGAAAGCAAATTTTGAATATTCGATCTCAATCGAGTCGTCAATATTTATAAGTTCATAAGTTCTTTTTGTAACCTCATATTTTGGGATATCTTTTGAATCGAATGCAATAAAATAACTGCTGTTTTTTCGTATCGTGTAATATTTGTCAATTACTTTAAAAGTGCTTACAATTTTAATTTGTGCTGTAAGGTCATTTTTTGTTACGCTTAGCCTTTTTAAAGAAAATGCTAATGCAATGATAGTTAGTATAATAAAAACAAAAATGAAGATATTTAATATCGTAAACAAAGAATCTTTATCACTAAGTCCCCAAGCCCAAAGTGCAATAAATGCAGGAAAAACAAAAAAGTAAATTTTTGTTTTTTTACTTTTCTTTTTATGGTTTTAATGTCTTTATCCGTTATTTGAGCTTCGGTTTGATTCATTTTTTTAGGAAGTGTTTTTTGGCTAAAGCTTCTTTAGGACTTATTTTATAAATCTCTAGCTAAAGCTGGAGGCAATTGAAATTAAATATTGGCGGTTGGAATATTTTTCAAATAATGCGCTTGCAAAACTGCTCTTCATCTTTTGTATCTATTACAATTGTATGTGCCCAAATATCACCAAGTCTTTGATTGTATTTGGTGTTTTTAATTAATAAAATTCCAAATATTCCAAAGAACCAAATATCGAACATATCCAATAAGTGTCTTTTAAATGATTGTCCAATGGTTATACTGGAATTGTCATTATCTCGAATCGAAACAACTTGTAAATCAAACATTAGATTGCCAAGAGTGCCTCCAAATTTCAATTCAAAACCAACCAAATAACCAAACCATATTAATGCGTTTAGAAATGCTGGAAATCCATTTAGCTGATATCCGTTATCGATCTTTTTTCCAAAATAAATAAACATAACCGTGGTCATTCCGATTAACAAAGTATAATCGACTAAGCCCGCAAGCATTCTTTTTCTAAGATTTGGTTTTGTAACTATTTTTTCTTGATTCATATGCTTGTTTTTGTAAGCCTTATATTGATTTTAATTTTTCAATTTGTCTTTTGTGTCGCAAAATATGTACAATAGCATGTTCCATTAGTTGTTCGATATCATAAAGCTGTCCCCAGCCCGTTTTTATTTTTAATGAATCATCATATTGTTCTAATTCCTCGTCTTTAATTTCTCTGAAAATACTTTCAGTAAAGTCAAAAACATTCTTTAGGTCGTTCAAATATTCGGCAATAGTTAAGTGAAAAATTTTTTCTGGCCGTTGAAGATTATGTCCTTTCAGATTTTGAATACTTATAGCATAGCTGTAGCCAGAACTTACAACATGAGATAGAATGGTCTGTACCGATTTACAATCTTCGTTTGTTGTTTTTTCGTCTATAATGTTTGTCAAAGCATTATCAGGAATGTTTTTAATCACATTCTGAAGATCTAAAATTGCTTGTTCGTAAATGTCGAGTAATGCACCAACTGCACCTTTTCTATTCATTTTTGGAATTGTTGTTTACTGCAAAAGTGCCTCAATTTTAGCTTCTGATTTTTCTCGTAAAGCGCTGTCTGGACGAAAACTCCAAATAATCAAAAATTTGCCTTTAGCGACATATTCTTCTGGATGTTCATCAGTTGGCTGACCGTCTTTTCCCCACAATAATCCTTGCAGAAAACGATCGCCTTTAAATACGTGTTCAAATTCAAAATACATGATAGAACCGCGGTCGCCTTTACTTCTAAAATTTTGAATGGCTTTGCTTTTTACAGTTCCAACAATGTTGCTGTACGTTTCAATATCGTTATAAAAAGTGCAGGCTTGAGGCGTAATGCAGATATTACCGTCATTAAAAGTATAAGCTTTTGGAATTTCTTTAGGTTTTAATTTTAAATCAGCGATGGTTTGGCTGAATAAATTTGTGGTAAGAAATAGGAATAATGCCGACAGGGGAATCGTAATTTTCATGGTTTTTGGGGTTTAGTTTATTATGTTGATTGATCTATTTAATCAAACTTGAAAATAAAACATTCTTATTATCTAAATACTTTTTAATTTCCTTAAACGGAATAATTATTTCAGAAACATATTCTCCAATTTGATCTCTTTCTTCGTTCATATTTAAATTTTTATCCGTGATATTAACTGTGAAAGTAATGCCTTCAGAATTGAAGTGAGAAAAATTTGAGGAATCAATTTTACAATTTATTTTATTAAAATTATAGGTGGGCTGTTCAAAAGCATCCTGATAACTAGCTAATAAATCGCCAAAACCATTAGCTATTATTTCCTTATAATTATTTACGATTTCTTTTTTATGACCATTAGCATAATTGAGAACTGCTTTGTTAAAACCACTCAATTGATTAATTGGAACTAATAATTTAAAATCGATTAATTCCATCTTAGTCAAATCAATATTTAGAAATTCATTGTATGGTGATCCTTTATCTCTGCCATCATTTAATTCAATATTGTAAACAAGAATCTTATTTAAGCATACAATTTCCGTCGAAAGACTTCCAGATTCATTATTAAGTTGCCTTTCTTCAGACAATTTTTGATACGATTTTGACTCAGCATCTAAAGTGAAAATTTTAGAAAGATCAAGATGATCAACCCAATTTTGAAATGTTTTGTTCTCTTCAGAATTATCAAAAATAGAATCGGGTTTATGAAATGATATGCTGTTATTTTTTAGGTTTAGTTCTAAAAGATATTCACTGTTTTTTAAAATCAACTTGTTCAGCACATCAAGACGCTTTCCGTTTTTATCAGAAAATAATTTTATTGATCCATTTTTAAATGTGTTTTTCTCTTTATAGTAATAATTTTTAAACTTTAAATCGGAGCAATTGAGATTGTTTTTCTGAGAATAACTAAATGTATTAGCTAAGAGAAATACAAAAGCCAAAAGCTTTTTATGTTTTTTAGAAGAAAAAATCATCTTCTAATTTTCACCTGATAAACGATTTCCCAAAAAATAATTGAAAACACGGCATTTGCAAAGATTGCAGTTTTAACCTGATACGGATCATAATCTATTACCAAATGTAAATTGGTAAATTTTAAGGCCAAAAACAGTGACAAAGCAGCAATAGAGATCGAGCAGATTATATTAAGCAATACATTCCATTTTAAAGCCACGAAAGCATAAATTAAGTTGAGAATGGCAAAACCACAGCCTAAAGTTTTATAAGGATCTGTTTTTAATTTTTCTCCAACAGTAAGTAAAATAGTAGTTGTTGTAAGATATAAAAAGAAGAGAATGGAGTAAAAAAGAATTCGTACTTGTGGTTTCATTTTGTATGTTTTTAATAATGACATTTTTCTACACGAATATAATATTAAATGCGGTATAAAATTGGGAAGTCTTCAAACAGAATTCAACAATTTTTGATTCCAGTTTTTTGGATTGATTCTTTATCAAAAAAAATTATGCTGATATTTTATCTGTATCATTTTCATCTTCTAAAATATAATTAGAAGGCGTTTTTCCTAAATGCTTTTTGAACATAAAAATAAAAGCGCTGGCCGTTTCATAGCCTAAATCTAAAGCGATTTCTTTTATGGATTGTTTTTCGCCTAGTCGTTTAATGGCTTCGATTAGTTTTAAACGAGTACGCCAATCACTAAAATTCATTCCTAATTCCTTGATAAATAAGCGTGATAATGTTCGGCTGCTCATAAACGAAAGTTCGGCAAAATGATCAATGGTATGTTTGCTCGCCACATCGTTTAATAAAAGCTCGACAACTTTTTGTAATCTTTCATTATTTGTCGTCGGTAAAAAAGTAGCACTTGGTACAATCTGAGCCAATTCATCCAGAAAAACCGCGATGATTCTTCGTTGTGAATCGGTTAAATTTCCATTGGTTCCGAAAGAAATAATTTTGAAAACCAGCTGTTTTAAAAACATCGGAATATCAAAAGAAAAACTGTTTGTTGGCAATCCTTCGGTCGCAGACGGATCGATAAAAACGCTGTAGTAATTAACGTCTTTCTGAAAAGTAACCTGATGTTCGACACCGCCCGGAAGCCACAACCCCTGCAGCGGATTTACAACCCAAATATGGTTGCCAACCACAACATGCATGACACCGCGCGTAGCATAAATAAGCTGCGCTCTGGGATGCGAGTGCGAAATACACATTTCATTGTTTACCGTTTCGGTATAACCTATAACAGGTATCGATGGATCAACTTGGTATCCATAATCCTGTGCCATTCGATATGTCCGAATCTGATTATTCATTGTCCAAATATAGCAATTTTGACATTATAATTTATTTCAATTTTGTAAAAAAATAATACAGCTGTTATTTTTAAAATGAAGATTAACCTAAAAACAACTCATGGAAACCGTTAAAGTACAACCAGAAGTAATTAAAAAAACAACGTATTCAATACTTTTTATAATCAGTTTTTCGCATTTAATTAATGATCTTTTACAAGCTGTAGTTCCGTCAATTTACCCGCTTATTAAAGAAAATTTCGGACTGAGTTTTTCTCAAATCGGAATTATCACTTTTACCTATCAAATCGTTGCTTCAATTTTACAGCCTTTTGTGGGAATGTATACGGATAAAAATTCAAAACCCTATTCGCTTATTATTGGAATGTGTTTCACCATGACCGGATTATTTCTGGTGTCTATTGCTTCTAGTTTCACTTTTCTATTATTATCAGTAAGTTTAATAGGAATAGGATCTTCAATTTTTCATCCAGAATCTTCGAGAGTAGCACATTTGGCTTCGGGCGGTAAAAAAGGATTGGCGCAGTCTATTTTTCAATTGGGAGGAAATGCCGGAAGTGCCATCGGACCTTTATTGGCAGCCTTTATTATCATTCCGCACGGACAAAGTTATGTGGCTTGGTTTTGTATTATCGCTTTAGTCGGAATTTTTGCTTTGTACAAAATTGCGCTTTGGTACACGGAACATTTGTCTGAAAGAAATGCCAATAAAGCAGCGCATAAAATCGAAACACATCATTTGTCAAAAAACAGAGTGATTGGTTCTTTGATTATTTTATTGGTTTTGATTTTCTCTAAATATTTTTACATGAGCAGTATTACGAGTTATTATACGTTCTTTTTAATTGATAAATTCCATATTTCGATTCAGCAGTCTCAAATCTATTTGTTTTTGTTTTCTGGAGCCGTTGCAGCAGGAACCTTAATTGGCGGACCAATTGGCGACCGTGTTGGAAGAAAATATGTAATCTGGGTTTCAATTTTGGGCGTTGCTCCATTTACCTTGATGTTGCCGTATGTGTCTTTATTTTGGGTCGGAACTTTATCTGTCATTATCGGATTGATTCTTTCTTCGGCATTCTCTGCAATTCTAGTTTACGCAACCGAATTATTGCCAGGAAAAGTGGGTTTAGTAGCCGGTCTTTTCTTTGGATTTGCATTCGGAATGGGAGGTTTAGGTTCAGCAGTTCTAGGAAAAATAGCCGATGCAACAAGTATAGAATATGTTTTCAAAATTTGTGCGTTTCTGCCTTTGATTGGGATTATTACTGGTTTCTTGCCAAATATTGAGGGAAAGAAGAAAGTTTAATTCTTTTAAACACATAGAGACATAGGAATTGGATTGTCTTGAAAAAGGAATTTCATTTGTTTAAAACACACATAGCTTTCTGGATTGGAAAATTATGTGTGTTTTTTTATTGTGATTAGTGCGATTGTTGGGGTCATGTATGTAAAGTTTATGAAATACTTAACCCCTGAATACTCTTGAGGATAATTGAACCTTTGACAATTTATTTGTAAATTTCTAAAGATGGAAATTTAACTTTTAAAGTGTCTAAATCTCTTTTAGATTTATCAATTAATTCAACTTTCCTGTCTTTTTTAAAGTAAATCTCTCCAATATATTTAATTTTTCCTTTTTCAATCTCAAAAGGTATATTGATTGTGTCTGTTTGAATTGTAAAATTTTGAACACCTTCTCTAGTCGTTCTGATTGCATAAAATTTATATTTTCCTTTCGGTTTTTCGATTTTGAAATAATAAATAGCTTTTTCACCATCAAAAAAATCCGGTTTGAAATGCATATAAACTGTTTGTGAAGGAATTATTTTGATATGGTTTTCTTTTGGGCTATCGAGTTTTTTAATATTAGAATAGAAAAAATAATAACTATTATCAATTGTTGACCCGGCTTTATCAAATGCGAGTGCTCCAATTGATATGCCATTGTCGTTTTCAAGATTTAGTTTTTTGGGAATGTTTTTCGAAGGTAAATTTGCTACTGAACAAGAATTTAGAGTCAGTAAAATTAATGCCAGTATTTTTATGAAGTTTTTTTTCATAGAATTATTTGTTTGGTTTAAGGATTATAATTTTTTAATTAACTTTTGTAAATGAGCCATAGATGACTTAAGTATTCCAATAAAGTTGTCTAAAATAGTTATTTTTTATTGTAGATGATCAAATGTGTTTTTTTTGTCTTACAGAATACTTTTTAAAGATTAGGATAGAGACGATACTATTTTGTGAAGTGAAATTAAACGAAAGATATAACAGAAAGTACTGTGTGAAGGGAATACTTAAATTGTTTAGACTTTAAATCCCAATTATCAGTAATCTTGTCATTTAGAAGAAGGAGAAATCTTCGTAAGTTGCTCTACAAAGATTGGAAACATTCCTGATAAATATCTTCCCTCCATTTTGTAAAGAGATCAATTAAAACAAAAAATGATTTTTCAGAAGAGTTTTCAGATTTTGGTTTTTTCAACAAATTTCCTATTCGGATATTATGTGATTTACCCAAATGATTAATAACGTAATCCTGATTAGCTTGATCTTCCAAAAATATATCAGCGTAATAATGTTTTAATGCAAAATTATCTATTTTTTGTATTTCTAAAATTATGCTCTTAATCTCAGCAGGTATTTCACATTCAAATTGTTTTTCGAATTTTTCCATATTTTTATCACGAAAATGTAAGCGAACTTTACATTCAAAAATGATGTCGATATAAATCCCTAAACTCAACAATCTTTCTGACCAACCATCAAAATGATCATAAGAAAGAATATAATCTTCATTTAATTTGAAATTTCCTGTTGAAGAGTCTATTTTGCGTATATTAAGTACTTCAAAATTCATTTTGGAGGTTTCAGAAGTTTAGACGGAAGATATTAAATTATTTTTAGTATTGATTAAATTCATCCATATTCTTGTCACTTAGATGGTATTCAAGAGATGAATGTATGCCCTCGTGAAGGGATAAAAGTGGTAAAATCTCTTTGTAGGGATTTGAATTTTTTTCGACTTCGCTCAGCCTGACAAAAAGATAAAGAAATAAATCTGTTTAATCTGCCTAATCCGCGAGAAACAAAAAAAATCCCGCCTCAATTAAGAAACGGGATTAAATAGATATTCTCTTTTTTTTTATTTTTAAACTGTTGCAGCAATTTCTTGTGGCAACGGAATTTGATTTTTAAGTAAATCTTCGAATGTCTCAGCTTGGCGAATTAAGATTCCCTGACCGTTCATCCATAAAACTTCGGCTGGTTTGTATCTTGAATTGTAGTTCGAAGACATTGAGAAACAATATGCTCCAGCGTTTCTGAAAGCTAAAATATCGCCTTCAGTAATTTCAGAGATTCTGCGGTTATTGGCAAAAGTATCTGTTTCGCAAATGTATCCTACAACTGAGTAAAAACGCTCTTTTCCTTTTGGATTAGAAATGTTTTCAATATAATGTGAAGAACCGTAAAACATCGGACGGATTAAGTGGTTGAAACCACTGTCGATTCCGGCGAAAACTGTTGAGGTTGTTTGTTTTACTACGTTTACTTTTGCTAAGAAGAAACCTGCTTCGCTCACCAAGAATTTTCCTGGTTCGAAAATCAGCGTTAAATCTCTTCCATATTCTGCACAGAAAGCATTGAATCTTTTAGATAATTTTTTACCTAATTCTTCGATGTCTGTTTCGATATCATCTTTTTTGTAAGGAACTTTGAAGCCGCTTCCGAAATCTAAGAATTGTAGATCTTTGAAATGTTTAGCCGTATCAAACAAGATTTCAGCAGCATACAAGAATACTTCGATATCTAAAATATCAGATCCTGTGTGCATGTGAATTCCAACAATACTCATTTTTGTATTTTCAACAATTCGCAATATATGCGGAATCTGATGCACAGAAATTCCGAATTTACTATCAATATGTCCAACAGAAATATTAGCATTTCCACCCGCCATTACGTGTGGATTGATACGAATACATACTGGAATATGTGGATGTTTTGTTCCGAATTGCTCCAGAATAGATAAATTGTCGATATTGATTTGGACACCCATTGCGGCAACTTCTTCAATTTCTTCTAAAGAAACTCCGTTTGGTGTAAAAAATATTTTTTCAGGATCATAGCCAGCATGAAGTCCTAACTGAACTTCCTGAATTGATACAGTATCTAAACCAGACCCCATGTTCTTTAATAACTGAAGAATCGCAACGTTTGACAATGCCTTCATGGCGTAATTAACTCTTAAGTTTTCTACCTTAGAGAAAGCTTTAGTTAACCTGTTGTACTGAGATTGGATTTTTTCGGCATCATAAACATATAATGGACTTCCAAATTGGTCTGCTAACTGCAGTAAATCTTTTGCTTGCATTTTTAAATCATTTTGGGCAAAGTTATTACACTTTTGAGTAACTGCAAATTAATTGTAGAAAAATAACAAATTATAACAAATTGTTTATTTTTAAACAAAAAGTTGCTTATTTCGGATTTTTACAACTAGAAATTAGATACAAATTGGTAAATGCCCAAAGATACAAAGTTTTTTTGCCACGAATTCACGAATTTAACTCATTCTTAAATGTAGTTGAAATTATTTTTTTGCCACAGATTAAACTGATTAGATGGATTTTTTTGTCCCAATTTTTAAAAGAAGCCAAATATTTGAATTTAGCCCCGATAGAGGCGGTATCCTCGAATCCCGATGGCTATCGGGAGGAGAGATAAAGCCGAAAGCGGGAACCATGTTTATTAAAATGCCAATTGTGATGCTTCAAAAAAACAAAACCCCTGAATTATTAATTCAAGGGTTTGCTAGTAGTTATGTTGTTTATAGGAATAAAGATTAAATAAAATGCAAGGAAAAAAAACTTAGAACCTTAGCATCTCAGCATCTTAGAACCTAAAATTATAGGCTAGGTAAATCTCCTTTTCCTTTAGTAGGCAAGTTTGTAGAGCCCATTAAGAACAAATCTACCTCTCTTGCTGCTTCGCGACCTTCTGAAATAGCCCACACGATTAATGATTGTCCTCTTCTCATATCACCTGCAGTGAAAATGTGAGGAACATTTGTCTGATAATTATGCGCTTTGTAGTTGCTTCTGAAATCAATTTCCAAGCCTAATTGCTCGCTTAATGTTTTCTCCGGACCTGTAAATCCAAGAGCCAATAAAGCTAAATCGCAAGGCCAGATTTTCTCAGAACCTTCTTTCTCGATTAATTCTGGACGCTGACCTGGAGTCATTTTCCATTGTACTTCAACCGTTTTTAATCCAGTTAATTCGCCTTTATCGTTAGAAATGAATTCTTTCGTATTGATTAGCCAGTTTCTGTCACATCCTTCTTCGTGAGAAGAAGATGTTTTTAACTGCAACGGCCAGAAAGGCCAAGGAGTTGACTCGCTTCTTCCAACTGGAGGTTTTGGTAAAATCTCAAAGTTAGTTACTGATTTTGCTCCGTGTCTGTTTGAAGTTCCAACACAGTCAGAACCTGTATCACCACCACCAATAACGATAACATCTTTACCAGTTGCTTTTACCTGATCTGGAATTGATTCTCCGTATAAAACTTTAGTTTGCTGTGTTAAGAAATCCATTGCCTGAACAACGCCTTTGCTTTCGATTCCTTTAGTTGGTAAACTTCTTCTTTCTGTTGCTCCTCCGCATAAAACGATAGAATCAAAAGCATTTAATTCTGCTACGCTGAAGTTTACACCAACATTTACGTCAGTTTTGAAAGTGATTCCTTCTGCTTCAAGGATCGCTACACGTCTGTCGATAATTCCTTTTTCTAATTTGAAATTCGGAATTCCGTAACGTAATAAACCTCCAATTGCATTGTCTCTTTCAAAAACAGTAACGGTGTGTCCCGCTCTGTTTAATTGCTGTGCTGCAGCTAATCCTGCAGGTCCTGAACCAATAACAGCAACAGTTTTACCCGTTCTCTTTTTTGGTGGCTGCGGTTTGATCCATCCTTCAGCAAAACCAATTTCAACAATGTTTTTCTCAATGTTTTCGATAGAAACTGGATCTTTGATGATTCCTAATACACATGATTTCTCACATGGAGCAGGGCATAAGCGTCCTGTAAATTCAGGAAAGTTATTAGTCGATTGTAAAATCTCTAATGCACTCTGCCATTCTTCCTGATGTACCATGTCGTTGAAGTCAGGAATTAAATTTCCTAACGGACAACCACTGTGGCAAAAAGGAATACCACAATCCATACATCTTGAACCTTGTTCTTTTACTTTATCTTTTGCTAATGGAATAGTAAATTCGTTGTAGTTCGAAACACGTTCTGCTACTGCTAAATTACTTTCATCGGCTCTGTTATATTCTTTAAATCCGCCTATTTTACCCATGACATTTTAAATTAAATTCCAATTTCTTTAAGTTCCAAATTCCAATTTTTTATTACTATAGGCATTGATGTTGCCATTGGAATTTGGAATTTTATTTTTTGAAATTGATTTTTATCCAGCTATTAATTCTTCTATTTTTTTCTCTTCTGCAATTCTTTGTAATGCTTTTTTGTAATCAGTTGGCATTACTTTTACGAAGTGCTGTTGTTGGTTTTCCCAGTCTGCTAAAATTCTTTTTGCTAATGGACTGCTTGTGTACAATGAATGATTTTTGATCAATTTTCTTAGTTTCGTAACGTCCTCTTCTTCCAATGGATCGAATGCAACCATTTCCATGTT
Source organism: Flavobacterium sp. LC2016-01 (assembly GCF_009711135.1). Lineage (GTDB taxonomy): Bacteria > Bacteroidota > Bacteroidia > Flavobacteriales > Flavobacteriaceae > Flavobacterium. The sequence continues at coordinate 74,661 of NZ_WMIC01000001.1, forward strand.
ACATACTGTCGAGTCGAATTTTTTATTTGGATCGTAAACATAAGCCACACCACCGCTCATACCAGCTGCGAAGTTTCTTCCTGTTTTTCCTAAAACTACTACTGTACCACCGGTCATGTATTCGCATCCGTGATCTCCAATTCCTTCAACAACTGCTGTTGCTCCAGAATTTCTCACACAGAAACGCTCTCCGGCCATTCCATTAATATAAGCCTCTCCGGTAATAGCTCCGTAAAGGGCAACGTTTCCAATAATGATATTGTCTTCAGGTTTGAAGGTTGCAGTAGGAGGTACTTTTACAATTAATTTTCCTCCAGAAAGACCTTTTCCTAAATAATCATTACAGTTTCCGTGAATTTTAAATGACAATCCGTTTGTTGCAAAAGCACCAAAACTTTGTCCGGCAGAACCTTCAAAATCAACTAAAATAGTGTCATCAGGTAATCCTTGTGCGCCGTAGATTTTTGAGATTTCGTTACTCAAAATCGCACCTACAGAACGGTCTGTATTTTTAATTTTAAAAGTTACTCTTGTTTTTTCTTTTCTATAAATAGACGGAATCGCTTCTTTGATGATGTCAAAATCCAATACATTTTCAAGTTGGTGATCTTGAGTAGTAGTATTATGATTTGGCTCTGTTTTCGCTTTTTCCGGTTTGTATAGAATTGATGACAAGTCTAAACCATTTGCTTTATAATGTTTGATGGCTTTGTTCACATTTAATTTTTGTGACTGGCCTACCATTTCTTTTAAAGTTCTGAAACCTAATTGCGCCATGATTTCTCTTAACTCTTCAGCAATGAAATACATGAAGTTGATTACGTGCTCTGGAGTTCCTTTGAAATTTTTTCTCAATTCAGGATCCTGAGTTGCAATACCAACTGGGCAAGTATTTAAGTGACAAGCTCTCATCATGATACATCCAGAAGCTACAAGCGGTGCAGTTGCAAAACCGAATTCTTCAGCTCCTAATAAAGCTGCGATGGCAACGTCACGACCAGTTTTCAACTGTCCGTCACACTCTAAAACTACACGGCTTCTTAAATCATTTAAGATTAAAGTTTGTTGCGCTTCAGCTAAACCAAGTTCCCATGGAATACCTGTGTGCTGTAACGATGTTAAAGGTGCAGCTCCCGTTCCTCCGTCATAACCAGAAATTAAGATAACGTCAGCTTTTGCTTTGGCAACACCGGCAGCGATGGTTCCAACTCCAACTTCAGAAACTAATTTTACGTTAATACGAGCTTCACGGTTTGCATTTTTCAAATCGTAAATCAACTGAGATAAATCCTCAATTGAGTAAATATCGTGGTGAGGAGGAGGCGAAATCAAACCTACATAAGGTGTAGAGTTTCTAGTTTCAGCAATCCAAGGCACTACTTTTTCTCCAGGTAACTGCCCACCTTCTCCAGGTTTTGCTCCTTGAGCCATTTTAATCTGGATTTCTTTAGCGTTTGTCAAATAGTTGATCGAAACACCAAAACGTCCTGATGCAACTTGTTTGATTGCAGAGTTTCTAGAATCTCCGTTAATTTCTTTCTGGAAACGTTTTGGATCTTCTCCACCTTCTCCAGAGTTACTTTTTCCGCCAATTCTGTTCATTGCAATCGCTAAATTCTCGTGTGCTTCTCTAGAAATAGATCCGTAAGACATTGCACCCGTTTTGAATTTCTTTACAATTTCTGTCCAAGGTTCTACTTCATCAATAGAAATTGGATCTAAGTTGTTGAATTCAAATAAACCTCTAATCGTCATTAAGTTTGAGCTTTGCTCGTTAACGGCATTTGAGTATTCTTTATAACTTTCTGGGCTGTTTAAACGAACCGCTTGTTGTAATTTAGAAATAGTAGTTGGGTTAAACATGTGTTTTTCACCGCCACGTCTCCATCTGTAAATACCTCCAATTTCAAGAGAAAGCAAACTTGCCACTTTTGAATTTGGGAAAGCTTTTTGGAAACGTTTTTTTACTTCTTTTTCTACTTCCATTAAACCAATTCCTTCAATTCTTGATGGAGTGTAAGGGAAGTATTTAGATGTGAATGTTTTGTTTAAACCTAAAATCTCGAAAATCTGAGCAGCTCTGTATGAATGTAAAGTAGAGATACCAATTTTGTTCATGATTTTTACGATTCCTTTTGCAATCGCTTTGTTGTAGTTTACAACTGCATAATCCGCTTTTACTTTTGTAATGAAACCTTTTTCAACTTGATCGTGAATGATTTCATTTACCATATAAGGATTGATTGCACTTGCACCATATCCGAACAATAAAGCAAAATGATGAGGCTCTCTCGGTTCAGCAGATTCGATGATGATTCCGAATTTAGAACGAACCTGTAAAATGTTCAAAGAGTGGTGAATATAAGAACAAGCCAATAACATTGGGATTGGAGCTAACTCTTCACTTACACCTCTGTCTGAAAGAATGATAATGTTGCATCCTTCTTCAACTGCTTTGAAAGTAGCCTGAACACATTTTTCAAGCGCACGCTCTAAACCGTTAACTCCTTTTTCTATTTTATATAAAGTAGAAATAGTAGCCGATTTGAAATCTGCGTGATCGATATTTCTAATTTTATCCAAATCCTCATTAGAAATAACCGGATTTTGAATTTTAAGTTTTTTGCATTGTTTAGATGCGATTTCGAAAATATTGAAATCTCCTCCAATTGCTAAACTGATATCAGTAATAATTTCTTCACGAATACCATCCAACGGTGGGTTGGTAACCTGAGCAAATAATTGTTTGAAGTAATTATACAACAACTGAGGCTGTTCTGATAAAACGGCCAAAGGAGTATCGTTACCCATAGAACTGATTGCTTCAGCTCCGTCACTTCCCATTGGATTGATGATTGTTTTTAAATCTTCAATTGTGTAACCAAACAAACGCTGTCTTGTCAAGAAATCTAATTTTTCAACAGGAGTAGGGTTGTTTGTGTAAGGAACTTTTGCAAGTGGCAATAAGTTTTCGTCAACCCATTGTTGGTACGGACGTTTTGTTACAATGGCTTTTTTAACCTCTTCATCTTCAATAATACGGCCTTCGTTCATATCAACCAAGAACATTTTTCCTGGCTCTAAACGACCGTGCTGAATTACATCTTCTGGATCAATGTCTAATACACCAATTTCAGATGACATAATAACGAATCCGCTGTGTGTTAATGTATAACGAGAAGGACGTAATCCGTTTCTGTCTAGTAAAGCACCAATTACGTTTCCATCTGTAAACGGAATAGAAGCAGGACCATCCCAAGGCTCCATAATACAAGCATTAAACTCGTAAAATGCTTTTTTCTCAGGAGACATTGTCTGGTGTTTTTCCCAAGCTTCAGGAACTACCATCATCATCGCTTCTGGCAATGAACGGCCTGTCATTAATAAAAGTTCAATAACCATATCCATAGAAGCAGAATCTGATTTTCCTTCTAAGATAATTGGGAATAATTTTTTGATATCATCGCCAAAAACTTTGCTTTCCATAAGCTCTTCACGAGCACGCATACGGCTAACGTTTCCGCGAAGTGTATTGATCTCACCGTTATGACACATGTATCTAAACGGCTGCGCTAAGTCCCAAGATGGGAATGTATTTGTAGAGAAACGCTGGTGTACAAGTGCAAGACGAGTCACCAAGTCTGGATCTTTCAAATCTATATAATAACGGCTGATGTCTTCCGGCATCAATAGACCTTTATATATTATAGTAGTTGTCGATAAACTAGTAAAATAAAACATATGGCTTTCAGAGGTTTTAGATCCTCTTACGGCATGTTCAGCAATTTTTCTAGCTGCAAAAAGTTTTGCATTAAATTCTTGTTCAGTTAAATTCTGTCCGTTTTTAGAAACGAAAACTTGTTTAACTGTTGGTTCTTTTTCTGCGGCGATTTGCCCTAAATTTTCAACGTCAACAGGCACATCTCTCCAACCTAAAACCTTTAAGTTTTGGTCTTTGATAGTTGCTTCAAATGCATTAATACAAAAAGAAACCTGGTTCTTGCTTTTTGGTAAAAAAACCATTCCTACTGCATACTCACGCGTTTCAGGGATTTCAAAGTCACAAACTTTCTTAAAAAAATCATGAGGGATGTCGAATAAAATTCCAGCCCCGTCTCCAGTTCTTCCATCAGAACTAACGGCACCACGATGTTCCAATTTAATTAAGATGTCTAATGCTTTGTGAATAATATCATTTGACTTAATACCATTCAAATTACAAATAAATCCTGCACCACAATTGTCGTGTTCAAATTCAGGCAAATAAAGCCCTTGTTCTTTAACTTTCATTCTTGATATTTTTTCTACAAAAATAGAGATTTCGTTAAACATAATGTAGTGAAATTATAATTTAGCTTACATTTTTACTGTAATATTAGAAAAAGGCTTCTTAAATGATAATAATATTATATAAGGCATTGCGAAATGATAAAATCATAATAACATTTAAATAATATTAGGAAAAATCGGCGTCAAGCCCATAATTCAATAGGTTTTTTTGTTAAATATCAAACGATATAGTGATTTTGTGTTAACTTTTTCGATGCAATTCGTTAACGATTAATTTGCTTTGAAAAAGAATCTGTAATTAATAACAAATTGACTCATTTTTTAATTGGAAAAAGATTTTACTATTAAGTTGAATTTTGCTACTTTTGTCGCACTTTTATTCTGAAATAAATTCAGAACCAGACAAATTCTATATTATGAACATACACGAATATCAAGGAAAAGAAATTTTAGCAAGTTACGGAGTACGCATTCAACGCGGAATTGTGGCTAACAATGCGGTTGAAGCTGTAGCTGCTGCAAAACAATTAACTGCCGAAACTGGTACAGGATGGCACGTGATAAAAGCGCAAATTCACGCAGGTGGACGTGGAAAAGGCGGTGGAGTTAAACTAGCTAAAAATTTACAGCAAGTTGAAGAAATTGCAGGACAAATTATCGGAATGCAGTTGATTACACCTCAAACTTCTGCTGAAGGTAAAAAAGTAAACAAAGTTTTAGTTGCTGAAGATGTTTACTATCCTGGAGAAAGCGAAACTTCTGAATTTTATGTTTCTGTTTTATTAAATAGAGCTACAGGACGCAACATGATTATGTATTCTACTGAAGGTGGAATGGATATCGAAGAAGTTGCTGAACATACTCCACACTTAATCTTTACTGAAGAAGTTGATCCTAATGTTGGATTACAAGGTTTCCAAGCTAGAAGAATTGCTTTCAATTTAGGTCTTTCTGGAAATGCTTTCAAAGAAATGGTTAAATTCATCGATGCACTTTACAATGCTTACATTGGTTCTGATGCTTCTATGTTTGAAATCAACCCAGTTTTGAAAACTTCAGACAATAAAATTATGGCTGTTGATGCTAAAGTGAATATCGATGATAACGCTTTATACAGACAACCAAAATATGCTGAAATGAGAGATATCCGTGAGGAGAATCCAATCGAAGTTGAAGCTAAAGAAGTAGGCTTGAACTATGTTGACCTTGACGGTACTGTAGGATGTATGGTAAACGGAGCAGGTCTTGCAATGGCAACTATGGATTTAATTAAATACGCTGGTTTTGAGCCTGCTAACTTCCTTGACGTAGGAGGAACTGCTGATGCTAAACGTGTTGAAACTGCTTTCAGAATTATCTTGAAAGATCCAAACGTAAAAGCTATTTTAATTAACATCTTCGGAGGAATCGTTCGTTGTGACCGTGTTGCTCAAGGTGTTGTTGATGCTTACAAAAACATGGGTGACGCTATCAATGTGCCAATTATCGTTCGTTTGCAAGGAACAAATGCTGAAATTGCAAAAGAATTAATTGACAACTCTGGTATGCCAATCTTATCAGCTGTTCAATTCCAAGAAGCTGCTGATCAAGTTAAAGCTGCTCTTTCTTAATTAAATAAGAAATCAATTTATATAGAAAATCCCTCCGATACTTCGGAGGGATTTTTTTTTGGAATCGATTTAACCGCAAAGAACGCAAGGATTTTATTGTAGGATTTTGTATAAACGCAAGTTCGCAAAGCTTTATCTTGACAGCTTTGTGAACTTTTAAGAATATAGCCCGTGGTTTCAACCAAGGAGACACAATGTATATCGCACAATTTGGAACTCCTGAGCGCTCTCCCAAGCGTTCCCGCGGTTGAAACCGCGGGCTATATTTAAAAATTGGACTTGTGTTAGGGTATTTTTTAAAACACAAAGTTCGCAAACCTATATTCCATATAGCTTTGCGAACTTTGCGTTTTATATAAAGTCTTAGAAGTAAAAAACCTTGCGCCCTTTGCGGTTAAATTATTTTTTATTCTTACCGTTTTTGTAAACCACTTTTTCTACCACCTGAATTTTTGGTGTAGCTGGTTTTTTCTTAAAAGGTTTTTTAGCTGCCGTACCAGTTTTAGAAGGGGCTTTATCACCTCTTGCTCTTTCTGAATCTTTCGGTGCCGCTTTAAATTCTGGTCTTTCTTTTGAAGTTTCTTTCTTCGGAATTTCAGCTTTATGCTTTGCTAAAACATCATTTGGGTTTTTAGGATTTTCTTTTGTTCCTCTTAAATGAATTACTAATCCATTCAAAAAGTTACGCAAAACCTGATCACCGCATTCCATGTAATTTTCATGATCTTCAGCTCTGAAAAAAGCACCTAATTCTGATTTTGAAATTCTAAAATCTACTAATTCTAAAATTTCAACTATTTGGTCGTCACGGAGCATCAAAGCCACGCGAAGTTTTTTAAGTATATCGTTATTCGTCATTGTTTAATTTTTTACAAAGGTACGGTTTAAAAGCAAAGATTTGGAGTATTTTTTTTCGCCACGAATTACACAAATTTTCACGAATTAAAATTTTAAATAAATTAGTGGAAATTTGTGTAATTCGTGGCGAACTTTTTTATTTATGATTTAAAACCTGAATTAATTTATCTAAATCTTCTTTAAGATGATTAGCCGTAATTACAATTCTATTCAGCGGTTCTGCCTCTTTTGTGTATTTAAAACTGGCAATAATGATCTTTTCTGCTTTTAATTTTTCTACTAATTCCTTTGATAACAAATAAATTAAAGGATAGTTTTTATCAAATTTAATAGTGCTGTTTTTGATTAAAATCGAATCAATGTAACTTAAATTGTCTTTAAGTTTTTGATGCTGCATTTTATAAATTGCCGAAGCATCAAAAAGTGTCTGTACAAAAGCAGGGTTCATTCCGGCTGCGCTTGTAAAGGTTTCCTGTTCTTTAATTTCATTTATAAAATCTGAGTCTCCAGCAATAACACCGCCAGTTAATCCAAATGCTTTTCCTAAAGAAGAAACCATTATTTTTCTTTTAACGGGATACTGAATTGAAGCGTAAAGTCCAGAACCATTTTGGCCAACAATTCCGAATGCATGCGATTCATCAACAACTAAAGTAATTTCTTTATGTTTCGGAATTTGTTTTAAGAAAGATAAATCAATAGGTTTTGTTTCAAAAGAAGGAACTCCGTCTGTAAGAATCGTTATTTTCTCCGGTTTTGCATCTAATAAACGTTCATTTAATTTTTTGTCTATAAACAACGGAAGACTGTTTTCAATGCTGATTGCATTATGAATGTCATTAACATGAAAAAAACAATCTGTTTGCTTTTTCATTAAATCGACAACCAGCTTTCCAGCCAGCATTCCTGAAGAAACGGTAACAGTATTTTCAGAACCTATATGTGAAGCTAAAAATTTTTCGCCTGCATCATAAGCTGTTAATTGAATATTTGCCGTTCTCGAACTTCCGTAAGTAGTTCCCCATTTTAAAATATTTTTTATGACAAGATCTTGAAATGCTGCGTTTGTTGGAAGCCCTAAATATGCAGTTCCGCCAAAATACAAATACTGTTCATGGTCAATTTCAATAATTCTATCAGGAAATTTTTCGACTTTCATTTTTATAGAAGTGTAACTCCGGTTCCGTTTAGATTAGAATAATTTACAACACCATCTTTAATAGTTACTCCGGTTGCAATATCTTCAGACAGAAGAAGTGCGCCGTCCATATCAACATAATCAAGCTGCGGAAGCAAATGTGCAATTGCAGAAATTCCCACAGTCGATTCGGTCATACAGCCCACCATGGTTTTTAAGCCTAATTTTTTAGCTTCTTCAATCATTCGTTTTCCAGGAGTTAAACCACCGCATTTTACTAATTTGACATTTACGCCATGAAAATGATTGAAACATTTTGCAACATCTTCTTCAATAATACAGCTTTCATCAGCAATTACAGGAAGAACCGAATGTTTGAAAACTTCTTTGTGTCCTTCCCAATTATCAGCTTTCATAGGCTGTTCCAGAAATTCCACTCCTAATTTTTTTAATTCAACTGCATTATTTATTGTTTCTTCAACTCCCCAGCCACAATTTGCATCAATTCTAAAAATGGCATTTGTATGTTTTCTTAGTTCTTTTACAATTGCTATATCTTCTTTAGTTCCTAATTTGATTTTATAAATTGGCCACGGAAGTTCCTGCATTTTCGAAACCATTTTTTCAATAGAAGCAATTCCGATTGTATAATCGGTCAACGGATTTTTCTCTGTGGTATAATTCCACAGATCGTATAGTTTTTTCCCTTTTATTCGGGCATATAAATCATTATAAGCCAAATCCAGCGCGCATAAAGCAAACATATCGTCTTTTAAATACGGATGAATTTTGGACCAAAAAACATCAGGAGTTTCGATTTCTGAATTTTCAATAACTGCTCTGATTTTTTCTAAATCTGCCATCATCATTGAAACCGTCGTTTTGTAATACGGATTTGAAGTGGCTTCACCAAAGCCAGAAAAACCATTACTTTGTAATTCAACAATTAATGAAGGCTGAAAATCAATCGATTCTCTTGAAATAGTGAAAGTGTGTTTTAGTTTTAAATTATATTCTCTTAAAATTAGTTTCATTTTGTAGTATTTTTTTATTCTTTATTCCTCAATAACCTAGCCAAAGGACAGCTTTTACAAATCCGTCTCGCCATAATTTTTCGTTATGTTCTCCGCCTTTTACAATTTTTGTTTTGCTGAGGTGAAGGCAATAACAGCGATTTTTGTCTAATAAACGCTCCATTTTTTCTAAATCTTTAACCATTTCGTCACTTTCTTTGTCGCCACATAAAAAGTAAAATCGGGTTTTGATTTTTGGCGACTTTTCTGTGAAAGTGTAAATTTCATTTGAAAACCAAAAAGAAGGTGAAAAAACGCCTGCATTTCCAAAAACTTGCGGATATTTTACGGCCGCATAATAGGAAACTAAACCGCCAAGTGAACTTCCCATAATCGTAGTGTTTTTGGCTTTAGTTTTAGTTCTATAGTTTTTATCAATGTATGGTTTCAATGTATTTACAATAAAATCAACATAATCATCAGCTTTTCCGCCACCGTATTTTTCATTTTTGTAAGGTGTAAGTTCGTCCATTCTTTTTTCATTTCCGTGTTCGATTCCGACAACAATAACGGGCGCTTTCAAACTATCCAGTTTTTCATCTACATTCCATTCGCCTACAAACGATGTTTTGGCATCAAATAAATTTTGGGCATCATGCATATAGATTACACTGTATCTTTTTTTGACTGAAGCTGAGTAACCTTCAGGAAGATAAAGCCAGATTTTTTTAGTGGTTTTAAGCTGTGGCGATTCAATGGTAAAAGTGGATACGTTTTTGGATGCCGTGCTTTCCTGTGCATTTCCGATATTAGCCAGCGACAAAAGAATAAAAAAGAAGAATCCTCGAATCATTAGTTATTGTGTTTTAGATATTAAAGTAATATTTTAGCTAAAAATAACAAATTTGATGAATACCGAAGAAGAAAAAAGAAGTTTACTTTTAGAAATGATTGCTTTCTCAACAGTTGATGGGCAATTGCATAAACGCGAACTCGAATTTTTGTGGAAAGTTGCTCAGGAACTTAATGTTAAGCAGGATCTTTTTCAGGATTTATTTCATCAGGAACATACGGTAAAAGTAATCAAATCGGAATTTCAGCGTATTCAGCAATTTTATAGATTGGCTTTGATTATGCATTGCGATGGCATTTTGCACGAAAAAGAATCAAAAGCAATTCATCAAATTGCTCTTGAAATGGGATTAAACCCAAGTGCGGTAAAACGCGTTTTAGAATTGATGAAAAATGCACCAAATGCTATGATTGATCCTAAAATATTATTGAAGGTTTTTCAGGAGCAGCACAATTAAAATAACAAAGGACTGCATTTTTGCAGTCCTTGCTTTTTTATGTGGAAATTATTTTTTTGAGATTTGAAATTTTGGATGTCCGGTATTGGCATATGCAAAACTAATTATGTCGCCTGAAATTTCCATGTTTTTTGATTTGCTGTTTCCTATTCCGTGTCCAGCTTCAAAATCAGTAAAGAAAAGTATTTGTTTATCAGACGAATTTGCAGTTTGAAGTAATGCAGCAAATTTTGCTGGTTCCCATGCAGTAACACGAGGATCGTTTATTCCTGCGGTGACTAAGGTAGCCGGATATGCAGTTCCTTTCACAATATGATGGAAAGCATCCATCTCTAATAAAGCTTTAAAATCTTTCGGATCTTTTACAGTGCCAAATTCAGGAATATTTGCTGGTCCATTAGCTTGAATTTCGGATCGAATAGCATTCAATGAACCTGCTTGAATTATTGATGCGGCAAATAAATCAGGACGCTCTGTAATCGCTCTTCCAATTAGTATTCCGCCTGCGCTTTCACTTCGAATTGCGATTTTTTTGGACGTAGTATATTTTTTATTAATCAGATATTCTGCTGTTGCAATCAGATCTTTCCAGGTATTAGGTTTTGTTTCTTTAAAACCTGCTTTATACCATTTATCACCCAGTTCTCCGCCGCCTCTAACGTGAGCTACAACATAAATGCCGCCATAAAGGCAATAAGGTAAAAGACGACCAGGACTAAAATAAGGTTCCATAGAGCTTCCATAAGATCCATATCCGCCTATAAGTACAGGATTATCACCATTTAATTTGATGTTTTTGTTGTAAATAAGTGAAACAGGAACCATCACGCCATCGTATGACGGTATCATAATTTCTTTTGAGATAATGTCTTCGAATTCTGGATATTCGATCGGTTTTGTTAAAGGCTGAAAAGTAAATGTATTGGTAATCGGATTATAAAAATACCTTTTTTGTTGAGAAGTCCAGCCCTCAATTGTCATCCAAATATCGCTTTTGTTCATACTAATGTTTGAAAAGGATACCGAACCTGCCTGAAAAGGTAATTTTAGTTCAATTGGATTAGTTTTGTTCTTTGCTAAAAAATAGGCTTTTGCCTCAATGCCATTCTCTGTAATCGAATAATATAGCCCGTCTTTTGTGACAGCAAAATTAGTAATATTTCCATTTTTCGGCTCTTTAACAACAGTTATAGCATTTTCTATTTCGGGACTTGAAAGAGGGACCTTAATAATTTTAAAATTAGCAGCGTTCTTAAAAGTTAAATAATAGATAAATTCGTTATCGGTTCTAAAGCGTACAACTTCATCTTCTTGAGTGACCAAACTTTTCCAAGTCGTTGGAGAGGGATTATTATTGAAATCAGAAGTGTACAATCTAATTCTGGCGTCTACAGTACGCAGTAGGGCGTAGTTTTTTGAATTTTTTTGATAAATATTATATGGAGCTTCTTCAGGACGGATATTAAGTTCAGGATTGGTGACATTAGAAAGAAATTCAACATCTTCTTTTTCGGTTTGACCTAATTTATGATAATAGACTTTAGTATTTAATGAGCGATTTACATCTTTAACATCAGAAGAATTAAGTCTTGTAAATGTAAAAGAGTTTCCGTCAGGGAACCAAGAAACATAGCTGGACCAACATCTATCAAATGTTTCAGGATATGTTTTTCCATTAATATCGATTATAAAGAGTTCACCACTTTCGGAGCCATTTGGAGAAACTTGGATAGCAACTTTGTCTCCTTCAATATTTGGCGTAATTGTGCTGATGTTATAAGTTACGCCATTAGCTTTTTTGTAGCCTACAGGATCAAAAAGCAATATTTCAGCGCCCTCGTATCCTTGTTTGTAATATAGTTTAGCATTTTCGTCGTTTACGTTTCTTTTCAGATAGAAATATTTATTATTTTCTGTTATTTCTAATTCAGAAATTGTACTGCCTCTTCTAGAACTTAATTCTTTTATTTTTTTTATTAAGTTTTCACGTTCTGGAATCTCGTTTAATTTTTCGCGCGCATAATCTGCATTGCTCTTCATCCAGTCGATTACTTTTGGATCATTAAGATTTTCGAGATAACGATAAGGATCGGATACGATTTTTCCAAAATAATTGTCCGTAACAATTACTTCTGGGGCTGGTTGTGGCTTATTTTGTGCAGAAAGTGAAATTATGGAACCTAAAAATGAAGTAATAACTAGAATGAATCGGTTATTCATGTTGTTTGCTTGGTTTATAACTAGGATTAAATAAAATATGGCGTGTTTTTGTAAGTGTAAATTTATAAAAACATTTTACTTAAAATAGTTATAAAATTTTTAAGGCAATTGTTCCTGAAGTCTTTTGATGTCATCACGCAGTTTGGCTGCCTGCATAAAATCTAACTCTTTTGCCGCTTTTTCCATTGATTTTCGTTTTTCGCGGATCATTTTCTCTAATTCAGCTTTCGATAAATAAGCCGTTTCTGGCTCGGCTGCAAGAGGCAAAGTATGTCCTAATTCATATTCAACTAAAGGATTTTTGGTAAACGCGCTGTCGATTTTTTTATTTAAAGCCTGAGGCGTAATGTTATTTTCTGTGTTGAAATTTATTTGTTTTGTTCTTCTATAATTTGTTTCATCTATGGTTTTTTGCATGCTTCCAGTCATTTTATCAGCATATAAAATGGCTTTACCATTTAAATTTCTTGCAGCACGCCCAATCGTTTGTGTTAAAGATCTGTGGTTTCTTAAAAAACCTTCTTTATCAGCATCAAGAATTGCAACAAGTGAAACTTCAGGTAAATCCAAACCTTCACGAAGTAAGTTTACACCAATCAAAACATCAAAAATACCTTTTCGTAAATCTTGCATGATTTCAATACGTTCTAATGTATCAACTTCAGAATGAATATAGCGGCATCGAACACCTACTTTGGTTAAATATTTGGCCAATTCTTCTGCCATTCTTTTGGTCAAAGTTGTTACTAAAACGCGTTCGTCTAATTCACATCGAACCTGAATTTCTTCAATCAAATCATCAATCTGATTTAAACTCGGGCGTACTTCAATAATTGGATCTAATAATCCAGTTGGACGAATAATCTGTTCGACATAAATACCATCAGATTTTTGCAGTTCATAATCGGCAGGAGTTGCCGAAACGTAAATTACTTGATTTTGAAGTGCTTCAAATTCCTCAAACTTCAAAGGTCTGTTATCCATTGCGGCTGGCAATCTAAAACCATATTCCACCAGATTTTCTTTTCGGCTGCGGTCGCCTCCGTACATGGCATGAACCTGCGAAACGGTAACGTGACTTTCGTCAACAACCATTAAAAAATCGCTCGGAAAATAATCTAATAAACAGAAAGGTCTTGTGCCGGCTTGTCTTCCATCAAGATAACGGGAATAATTTTCGATTCCGGAGCAATAACCTAATTCCCGAATCATTTCTAAATCGAAATTCGTTCTTTCTTCCAAACGTTTGGCTTCTAAGTGTTTTCCTATTTCTTTGAAATAATCAACTTGTTTTACCAAGTCCTGCTGAATTTCCCAGATCGCACCCTGTAAAACTTCTGGCGAAGTAACAAACATATTGGCCGGATAAATTGTCAGTCTTTTAAATTTCTCAATTACCTGTGAAGTTTTAGCGTCAAATGCTTCAATTTCCTCGATTTCATCCCCAAAGAAATGAATTCGGTACGCATCATCAGCATAACTTGGATACACTTCAACAGTATCACCTTTGATTCTAAAAGTTCCCGGATTAAAATCGGCTTCAGTTCTGGCGTATAAACTTTGAACAAGACTATGTAATAATTTAGTTCTCGAAATAACCTGATCTCTTGCAATTTCAATCACATTTTTCTTAAATTCAACGGGATTTCCAATACCGTACAAACAAGAAACTGAAGCTACAACTAGAATATCTCTTCGTCCTGAAAGCAGGGAAGAAGTAGTGCTTAGACGCATCTTTTCAAGTTCTTCGTTGATAGATAAATCTTTCTCGATGAAGACACCTGTAACGGGCATAAAAGCTTCCGGCTGGTAATAGTCGTAATAAGAAACGAAATATTCAACAGCGTTATTGGGAAAAAACTGCTTGAATTCTGAATATAATTGTGCAGCTAAAGTTTTGTTGTGTGCTAAAACTAAAGTAGGGCGCTGTACTTCCTGAATAACATTTGCAACAGTAAAAGTTTTACCAGATCCTGTAACTCCTAATAAAGTTTGATATTTTTCTCCATCGACTACACCTTGTGCTAGTTTTTGTATGGCTTGAGGCTGATCTCCTTTTGGACTATATTCTGAGGATACTTGAAAATTCATTTGGTACTGATGAAAAATTAGTTTTGTAAAGATACAAAGTTTGAAGGCTTTTCAAGAAAATTAATAATCGCATCATTTGTAAATTTTGACTGATCAATACTTAAAAAATGCCCCGCATCAGTAATCATTATTGTTTTGCTGTTGGTTAAATGTTTTTTTGCGCGCTCTAAACTTTCATCCGAATTTATGACATCATGATCACCAATTAAAACTAAAACAGGATTTTTGATCGACTCTAATTCTGAATCTGAAAAGGGCGTCATTTTGAGCATGCTTGAGTTCGATTTGGCATATTTGTTGGCCAAATAAAATTGTCTATTATAGATAGGACTAATTTTTTCTGGATGCGTCGAAAATGTTTTTAATGTTTTACTGAATTTCTTTTGACTGGGAAAAAGTTTTAAAAATAAAGCGGCTGATGTTTTTCTAGGCTTATCAATAAATTTAAACGTCTGCGCGGGACTCAGGAGAACAATTTTGTCAATTGAGTTATTTTTTTGAACGGCTAGCAATGTCGCAATCCAGCCACCGCGTGAAGCTCCAATAACATCAAATTTCTTTAATTTATAATGGTCGAAAATTTCGTTGTACCAAGCGACAATTTCTTCTGATGAAAGTGATTTTGCAGTTAAAGTAGATTTGCTCGGTTCCATTATAAAATCTATAGCATAAATACGGTGATTTTTAGCAATGACTTTAATATTTGGATACCACATTGTAGAACTGGCGTCCATTCCGTGAAGAAGTACTAAATCTTTTCCATTTTTTGGTCCTGCAATTATAACATGCGCAGTTCCAAAACTGGTTTTTACATTTTCTTCTGTATAAGGAATGTCCCAAAGTTTAAGGGATTTGTCGTAAGCTTCAGTGTAATTTTGCTTGTCGTTTTTGGTTTTAAAAACGTAGTCTTCGAATTTTGTTTCTTTAGAAGAAGCGCATCCTGCAAGTAATAAAATAAAAAATAACCGAACGTATATTTTTGAAGTACTCATAAAATTTAATTTACTTTAAAGGTACAACAATCTAATTTCGAAGAAGTTTCAGAATTTTGCTCTAAAATAACATAATTATAACTTCTAGTTTTTTTTCACTGTCAAATGATAAATTTGCACGAAAGCTAAAATCGCATTAGGAATGATTACAGGTAAAAGCCATTGGTTAAAATCTTTGTAATCTTTTAAAAAGATGCCATAAATGACAAAACAGATACAGCCAAACATATTAATAAACCGGATTGTTCTGAGGTCTTTCAGCAAAAATCCTCCAACGATAAAAACAGATGCTAGGTAACCAATATACTCTGCCATAGTCTTGATATTAAATAGTTTACAATAAATGTAACAAAACCTAATTATATAATCAAGAGTTGGGGCTGAAAATCAAGGATTTAAAACTTTAGATTCTTTTAGGATTCCGACTTGTATGTCGAATTCTTAAAATATGAATTTCGTTGAGAGTTATTTTATAAGATATACGATAACTGTAAATTTCATAGGCTCTATAATTTATATGATTTGGAATTTTCATTTCATCCAATTCATATATTTCCCAATTTGTACTTAAAATTGAAACAGAGCTGTAAATTTTATCAATTACTTTGTTTGGAATGTTTTTGCTTTTAGATTCTTTAAATAAATGGAAGTAAATTTTTTCAAGCTGATTCAGAGAAGTGTTGGACCAAATTATTTTTTTTTCCATTGTTCCATTTTATTCTTGACATCATCATGAGAATAAAAATTACCGCTTTCAATATCTTCTTCAGCAACTTTTAGCTCATCATTGTATTGTTCCAAATATTCTTTTGGGGAAGTTTTTCGACTATCTAAAATCGTTTTTAATGCTGATAAAAATATATCATCATCAATTTTTTCAATTTCAGAAATCAAGATATTTTTGAGCTGAATTGTATCCATAATACTATAATTTACTCGAAGTTACAAAACAAAATTTAATATCAGGACTTAATAATTCTTAAAGTTTCCATGATTTCTGTTCCGCTTCACTTAAAAAAGACCAAGCCACAATACGGCTGTTTTTTTGTCCTTGCGACATTTCAATTGTTTTTACTGAAACGGTATTTACCTTTTTTAATGTTTTGTAAATTGAGGAAAGATTTTCCTGTTTTGAAACCAGTGTAGTAAACCAAAGACATTGTGAAGCATATTTGACGCTTTCGTAAATCATTTGTGTAACAAATCCAATTTCACCGCCATTACACCATAATTCGGCGTTATGACCGCCAAAATTCAGAACAGGATTTGTGCTTCTTTTTTCTTTTAAATTCGAAACTTTTCGTGAAGCACTTTTGTTTGCTTCTTCTGCCGAAGCATGAAAAGGCGGATTGCACATTGTGAAAGTGAATTTGTCTTCAGGAATAATAATATTTTTGAAAATAAATCGAGATTCAGTCTGCTGCTGTAAACTGATTGCATCGATTAATTTTGGATTGTTTTCTATTATTTTACTGCAGTTTGCAATTGCTTTCCCATCGATATCTGTACCGACAAAACTCCAATTGTAAATGGCATTTCCTAATATCGGATAGATTAAATTTGCACCTGTACCGATATCTAATCCCAAAACAGAATTTCCTTCTGGAATTTGATTGTTGTTGCTTCCGGCCAATAAATCAGCGATGTAATGAATATAATCAGCTCTTCCTGGAATTGGCGGGCAAAGATAATTTTTTGGAATATGCCAGTTTTGAATATCATAATAAGTCTGCAACAAAGCTTTGTTTAAAGCTTTTACAGCAAGCGGGTTACTGAATTCAATGGTTTCAATTCCGTATTTATTTATGGAAACAAAAGCTTTTAATTCGGGACAATTTGAAATAAGAAGTTCAAAATCATATCGCGAACGATGCAGATTTCTTGGATGTAAATTGTCTTTTTGTGAATTATCGTTTGCTTTCATTTTTATAAATTTCGTGCAAAGATAGGTATTCCTTTTTTAGAAATGATTTTAGGAAATTTTCCATTAAGCCTATTGCCCAAATCCGTTGTCGTAGCTGTTGTACCTAGTTTTTTTCAATGTAATCTATGTCCAGTACGTCACTCAATTTAGTCAAACTAGATTTTGAGAATCGTCTGAATGCTAATTCAATAAATACATATCTAATCATTAATAATTGTAATATTACCGCAAGTATTGAGATTATTGAAAATTCCTGTTTGTTAGAAAAAAATAGAGTAATGAAACCAATGAAAGGAAAGCATAATAAAATACTTAGCAAAATTCGGAAGGCTTTATTTATTTCCACTTCGACTTGTCCATCTTTGTTAACAATTTCGCCTGTTAAAACACAGAATGCGCCTTTTCCAATTTCTGAGGATATTATCCTGAATGAATTGTCTTTAATTATTCCACGAAATGATTTGTCGGTTATTTTTGAAGTCAAACTTTCAGAAAGTTCAGTTCTTCTTTTTAAGCGTTCAAGAGTTTCGGTTTCTTCTCCAATTATTTTGAAAGTATAATAGCTTTTTGGAAATATGTTCATTCGTTTTGTGCTCTTTTAATTAGGTATAACGTTCTGGTACTACAGCTGGTTTGGTACTAAATTAAGCCCATTCTTCTAATTTGCCAAATCATTCAAATATAAAACCATTTTCAAATTAAGCCAAATGCCTAGCTTGCTTGTAGCGTGTGTTGGCGGTTCGTTGTTTTCTACCATACTTTCCACCAAGATTTTTTGTCTTTATCTGTTGGATTAGTTGCATTATATTCTGTCGTTGAATTACCAAGGTCAATAAAGTTTATGCTAAAAGATTGTTCGTCCTCTTGAATAATTGCTGTATATGTTTTTCCGTCTCTTTCGTAAGTTTTGTTTTTATCAAAATTACTCATAGTCCAATTTCTTGCACTTGTCATCATCATATTCACATAATTTTCATAGTTATTGTGAATTTCTTCGTCAGTCTTTGGTTGTGCTAAAATTGTTTCTTTCGGTATTGTTGAACTCTGCATTTTATATTTTGCAAGTATTACAATGTCAAAATACCATTCGTTAGTTAGTTCGGCTGCATCTAAAGTTAAACCGTCTAAGAAACCCATAATTGGGTCTCTAAAATTGCTTTGGTGGTCTAACTTCGCCCTAATTCCTGTTGACTTTGTCCAATTTGCCCTTTCTCCTGTGTCACCATTATTTGAAACACCATAAAATGCAATCACATATTCCAAATATCCATTTGGTGTTTCTTCTTCATAGTTCATTGGATTTTCCAAAAGTTGTTCAGGAACTTTTGAAATTAGTTGGTCAAAGAAATTTGAGTTGTTAAAAAAACTCATTCCTGAAATTCCAAGTTGGGGAAGTCCGCCAACTCCGTGTCTGCAAGTTGTTCCGTTTTTGTAAATTTTCATATTAAAGGCTTCCTGTCCGTCTGCCGTTACTTTGAAAATTATTAGTTCTACTTCTTCTTTTTTCATATTTGGAAAATTGATAATTGTTTGTTGGTGTAGTTTTGGTACAATGACTGTCAACGTTCCCGCGCTACAAGTAGTTTGGGACTAAATTAAGCCCATTCTTTGGATTTGCTAAATCATCCCAAATACAAAACCAGCTTTCCAGTAAGCCTATTGTCCAAATCCGTTGTAGTAGCTGTTGGCAGAGCGTTGCTTTGGTTATTATTGTCTTTAATATTTAGTAAACTATAGTATTTTCCGTATGTCACAATATCTGTAAGTAACGAGAGAAGCTTTTTTTTCAATTATTTTAGAAAATATTACATTACCATCACTTTGCTGATAAAATTGTACAGGCAAAGATTTATTCTCTACATTATTCAAAGATTTTAATTCAGTTAATTTTTCCATCGATGAATCTATAAAATGAATATCTGTAGTTTCAGTACAATCAAAACTTACATCATAAATTTTTTCATTCTTAATTTTTACTATTAGATTTTTGACAAAGCCAATTTCTTCTGACAATTTAAAAGTGTCTATTTTAAATTCCCTTTTTGACAATTTATTGAAATGCTTTGCAGATGATAAATTCTTAAAAATAGTATCTAATTTAATTTCTCCAAAACCGTAAAAATTTCTTTGTTTTTCTTTACGACTTATATTAAAAAAGTCAACAATATAAAGCAATATTTTTTTCATTTGTTTAATAATTTTTTCAATTCTCCGTTTTTTTTTTGCAATGTCTGCCAACGTTCCGTTACTACAGCGGGTTTGGGAGTAAATTAAGCCCTATTTTCGGATTTGCCAAATCATTCCAAATACAAAAACATTTTTCCATCAAGCCTATTGCCCAAATCCGTTGTAGCGGCTGTTATATGCAGTTATTTTTTATAAGGCTCTTTCTTTTCAAACTTTTTTGTTGTCTCATTTAAAATATATATTTCCGGTTTACAGTATGAGCAATTATTGTAAAAATAATTTGTTTCTTCAGGTGGATTAATAATTAACATTCTACTGTCTTTTTTAAATTCTGAGCCGACTGATGAATCTGGAGCATCATATATTTTTCCAGTTCTTCTGTCGATTAGTACATTCATCTGACAAGGACTTCCACAACCCCAAGTAGCAAAAGTATAATGCCCTGCAAAAAGATTTTCAGGATCATTATAACTTTCTCTAATTGCAGTTCTAAATCGCCTTCCTAATTCGTGAGAGTTTAAGTCAAGTTTAGCTTTGACATTTTCAACACTAACTTTAAAATCATCAAAAGTTATGTATGGTTCAAATTTTATTAGAACTTCTCTAATTTTATCTTTCTGAATAGTTGTATCTCCATAAATAATTACACTACCGTCATTCAATATAGTATCAATTACAGGTTTTACTTCCTTTTTCTTTTGATATAATTTAGCAGTATCTGATTTAATTTCTGGTGTAATTAAATTTTTATTTTTATCAGTACATGACAAAAATAGAAGGAGTGTTGCTAAAAAATAGAAGTGTGTTTTCATAATTGCATATAACGTTCTGCTACTACAGTGGGTTTGGGACTAAATTAAGCCCATTCTTCTAATTTGACAAATCATAACAAAATACAAAGCCAGCCAAATTCATATATAATGGTAATATTTTAATTAAATATATAAATAATCTTTTTAGGCAATCAGAAAAAAAATCAGTCAAAACATTCCATCATCAAAAGATCCCCTTCACGATGCGAAATCAATACAAGTCCATCTTGCTCAACAGAATTACTGCTTCCGGTTCTGTAGCCCATTGTAAGTGTATCGTTTTGAAGTTCGTATTTTAAATTATTAGAATAAATTCCGTTTACAACACCAATTGGGATAAGTGAAATTGGAGTTTTGGCAGTGTACCATTTTTCGAATTTAGCAGGCAGTAAAAATATTTTTGAGTGATCGTCGAGAATCACAATTTTAAGCAAATCGCGGTAACGAACAATGTTGGTAAGATTTGTAATCGTGTGATCGGCGCGTCTTCCGGTTGCCCAGACAACGTTTACAGCCGGAATTTTTCTTTCGATTAAATAATCAAATGCCTTTTCTAAATCTGTTTTATCTTGATCTGGTGTATGAACAATTTCTATTGGATATTGTGAAGTTTTATAAACTTCTGGATCAAAACCGCGGTCAAAATCGCCCAAAAGCACATCGATTTTTATGCCTAATTCAATAACTCTTTCAATTGCAGAATCAAGAACAACAACAAGAGGCGACCATTCCAGCAGCTGCCCCAATAGTTCACTGCTGCAGGCGGCTCCGTTAGCAATAATTAAAGCAGGTTCCTGATCGTCGCGAACTATATGATGTGATGACATGTGTGTTTTTTTGAATGTGGAGCAAATATACGGTTAGTATTTTAGATTTTAAATTTTAGAATTTTTTGCCAAAGATTTTCAAATAATCTAAAATTATATTAGTCTTCTATGATAATTGATTTGTCCTAAATGGTAAGCCAAATGTGTCGAAAGATGCACTAAGAAAAATCCGGTTGTCATTTCTTTTTCAAAAACGATTTGTGGGTAAATGGCTTGTAAATCAGTTTCAGTTAAAGAATCTAAAGCTTTATTGACTACAAAAAGAGTATCTTCAATTTTCTTGATTAATTCTGTTTTTGGAATATCTTTTAGAGAAAATTCCAGAGGACGATTTCTGATATAACCTGTTTTTCCAATTTCGGCTCCAATGTAAGTGTTTAGGTTTCCAATTAAATGCAGACAAAGATTTCCTGCCGAATTTGAAATGTTCTTATCAATTTCCCAAATTTTGCTTTCAGTTTGATAGGATTCGATTTCGAATTTCAGTTTGTTTAAGTCTCGTTCAAATAACGATTTAAGCGTTTCGGTCAGCATGATTTTTTTTTGATTTAACTATTTGAATAATGAAATTAGCTAAGATTAATCTCTATTTTTTATAGGAATCCAGATTTCTTCTTCAGAATCTGGATCGTCTTTTTTGTATTTTTCGTCCATAACCGCAAAATGGGGTCTGTCATCGACCGTGTATTCCGAATTTGGAAGCCATTCTGCAAAAATAGTATGATAGGTTTTATGTCCTTCACTGGCAGGACCTTTATGAATAAAAACAGCATAAATTCCAGTCGGAATTATGAGTGTTTCCATCTCTGGAGGAGGGACAACAGGGAAGTTTTTAACTTCAACAGCGGCCCATTTTTGGAATGTTTTACTGGCATCAAAATTGTTGAAATAGCCATTTGGAAAAACTTCAAGTGAGTATAAATTTGAATTAAGTGTATTTTTGATTTCCTTTCTCCTTGGCATAAAACCGTTCCATAATTGAAAAGTATGATTCTCCAAAAACGACATTACAATATATTTTCCGACCAATTTTTTTTCGGTTAAAATCTTAATTTGGGCTTCCATTTTAGTAGGTTTGTTTTATGGTGTATTTTTTTAAATCGGTTTCACTAAGTGAAAAATAGCCTAGCGGATAATTTTCCTTATTAGTTGAGTTGATGATATTTCCTTTTACCGTTGCCGGAGGGGACTGAAAAGGTCCGCCAACGTTAGTTCCTGCAATACTTACCAAAATACTCATGTAATTGTAATATTGCTTTGAGATTCCTAAATGTGTTATTTCGATTTGATCTCCAGATTTTAATTCATCATCATCTGAAAGACTGAAAAATTCATTTCCTTGAAAAAATTTATCGTCGTCGACGTAATAATTAGATTTAATTTTATTGGAGTACACATATTTGTACAAATAGAAATTATCAGCATCTCCGGGGTCATTATAATACGCTTTTATTTCAATGTCTTTTCCAGTAAATCCGCCTTCG
Source organism: Flavobacterium sp. LC2016-01 (assembly GCF_009711135.1). Classification (GTDB taxonomy): domain Bacteria; phylum Bacteroidota; class Bacteroidia; order Flavobacteriales; family Flavobacteriaceae; genus Flavobacterium. The sequence continues at coordinate 97,417 of NZ_WMIC01000001.1, forward strand.
TTATTTTGTTCAATATGTGTTATAGGAGCAACAGATTGAAAAGTTTCAACAGCTGTATAGGTCTGTCCGTTTGTTTTTACAGTCAAAGTATATTCGGCATTTAAAACTGGTTTGAAATTGGTGCAGACATAACGGCCTGTTTTCGGAATTTCTATAAAATTAAACTGTTCGTTTGCACTGTTTTTTATAAAAATCTGAGCGCCAGAAACTGTTGGAATTACGTTTTCAAAATAACCGGTTGTTGTGGTAAGTTTAATGGTTTGTTGTCTGCCTGTCGTCCCTTTTTGCCAGTTTATAGCAGCTTCGATAACAAGTTTTGGTGGCGCTGTATCTAAATCAACATCTACAACTTCTTCACAGCTTGTAAAGAATGTCGCTATAAAAATTACAATTAATAAAGCTGTTTTTTTCATAATATGCTTTTTCATAAAAAGGAATATTTTTAAAATTTAAAATTGTAACTCACCGCAGGCACAATTCCAAAAATGGACGTTTTTACTGCTTCATTGTCACCTGTATCAACATTTTGGCGGAAATTTATAGAAGCTGCATTTTTACGGTTATACAAATTATAAATACTAAAAACCCATTCGCCTTTCCAGTTTCGGTCTTTGTTTTTTCTCGGAGTTAAAGTTGCCGAAACATCTAGGTGATGATAAGCCGGCAATCGATTTTCGTTACGCAGGCCATAACTCGGAACTGTGATTCCTAAATATTCATATTGTCCAATCGGGTAAGTAACTGGCTGTCCGGACTGTAATGCAAAGTTAGCACCAAAAGACCATTTTTCGTTCAAATTATAAGCCGAAGTTACAGCTAAATTATGCGTTTTATCGTAAGCGGAATTGTACCATTGGCCATTATTGATTCCAGTTTCCTCTGGAGTTCTTCCAGGAGTCTGCTGTTCTGATTTTGATAAAGTATAAGATATCCATCCGTTGAATTTGCCTTCGTTTTTCTTTACCATAATTTCTAAGCCATAAGCACGCATCTGTCCATTTAAAATTACTTGTTCAATGGCATTGTTTGCAATTAAATCGGCTCCGTCAATGTAATCTAATCTATTTTGAATTTCTTTATAATAGGTTTCAACTTCCAATGAATATGCACCGTTTTTGATATTTCTGAAATAACCCAGCGCGACCTGATCTGCAATTTGTGGTTTAATATAATTGTCGCTTGGCATCCAGACATCCAGCGGAGTAGGTGATGAGGTATTTGAAATCAGCTGAAGATACTGCGCCATTCTATTATAACTTGCTTTGATGGCTTGATCATCATTTAATTGGTAAGAAATAGAAAATCGAGGTTCTAGATTGTTGTAATTTTTGATTGATTTGTTTTTGCCAAAATATTCTGTTCCAATGGGAGTTGCTTTCTCGTAAATCTGCAAATTAGAATCAAATATAACAGGATTGTTGTTTTCGTAAAGATTTACAGAAGAAGGACCTAAACGATAAAACAAACTGTATCGCAATCCGAAAGCAACAGTAACTTTTTTAGAAAGCTGATTTTCGGCATCGATATAAATTGAAGGTTCAAACGCATATTTTTTATCCAATTGATCTGGATTAATTCCAGAATCTGGTCCGCTTGGCTTAATGGTTCCCGGATTAAATTTGTAATAAATTCCGTTTAAGCCATAACTCAATTTGAATTTGTCTGAAAGATAATGTTTGAAATCGTACTTAATATTATAGTTTTGAATGCCTGAATCCCATTTAAAACCAACAAAATCAAGATCTAATCCGTAATAATAATCACTGTAAATCATCGATAAATTTGAGAATAATTTGTCTGAGTATAAATGATTCCAGCGAAGATTTAAAGTTGAATTTCCGTAAATATTAGTGAAGCTTTTGTTTAGGCTGAAAACATCGCGTCCAAAATAACCTGACAAGTACAAACTATTATTGTCATTTAATTTGTAGCTCAATTTTGTATTAAGATCATAAAAATAAGCCGAATTGTCTTTTTGATCTGCAGATAATTTTAAAAATAAATGAGCATAGGAAGCTCTTCCTCCAATTAAAAAAGAACCTTTATCTTTCACCAAAGGACCTTCGGCTAAAAGTCGGCTCGAAATTAATCCGATGCCTCCGTTTACATGGAATTCTTTGCTGTTTCCATCTTTCTGATAAATATCCAAAACAGAAGAAGCTCGTCCGCCAAAACGTGCTGGAATTCCTCCTTTATATAATTTTAAATCTTTAATTGCATCCGGATTAAAAACCGAGAAAAAACCAAAAACGTGTGATGAATTAAAAATTGTTGCTTCGTCTAATAAAATTAAATTCTGATCAGCACCGCCGCCTCGAACATTAAATCCTGATGCGCCTTCACCTGCATTTGTAACCCCCGGAAGCAATAAAATCGATTTAAGAACATCAACTTCTCCTAAAACTACCGGCATTTTTTTTATGGTTGCAATGGAGAGCTTGTTGGCGCTCATTTCGGGAGACTTCGTATTTATTTTTCCTTTGTTGTCGGTAATAACGACTTCTTGAAGTTCTTGGCCTTCGCCTTCGCTGAGGCTGAAATTTTGTTTAGTATTTTGGTTTAGAATTATCGTTTGCCGAAGTGTTTGATAGCCAACATAACTAATTTCAATTTGATGTTCGCCTTTCGGAATCGTGAGTGAATAAAAACCATATTCGTTTGTTGTAGTTCCAATTTTTAAAGATGGAATATAGATATTGACAGCAATTAGAGTTTCATTGCTTTTATTGTCCTTTATGGTACCGCTCAAAGTAAATTTTTCTTGAGAAAATGAAGTAAAAGCCGTTAAAACTAAAATAATAAGGATGCCAAACTTTCTTATAATCATCTTTTTGATTTTGGTTTACATAGTTAAGAATTCTTACTAATATTTAACATGGAAATTATGTTAAACATTGGTTAAGATAAGCAAAAAAGACAACCTTATAGGGTTGTCTTTTTTTATTTATCTGCAGCAGCACATTTAGTTATGCTCTGGTATTATTTGATTTTAGCAATAATTGCATTGAATGTTTCACTAGGACGCATTGCTTTGCTTACTAATTCAGGAGTTGGCTGGTAGTAACCGCCAAGAGTCTGAGGTTTTCCTTGTGCACCTATTAATTCGGCATCAATTTTAGCTTCGTTAGCTTCAAATTCAGCTGCGATTGGAGTGAAGATTGCTTTTAATTCAGCATCTTTATTTTGAGCAGCTAAAGCCTGAGCCCAGTAGAATGCTAAATAAAAGTGAGATCCACGGTTGTCAATCTGACCAACTTTACGGGCTGGAGATTTATCATTTGCTAAGAATTTATCGTTTGCCTGATCTAAAGTTTCAGATAAAACAATCGCTTTAGAATTGTCTAAAGTTTGTCCTAAATGCTCTAATGAAGCACCAAGAGCTAAAAATTCTCCTAATGAATCCCAACGTAAATATCCTTCTTCAGTAAATTGCTCAACGTGTTTAGGAGCAGATCCTCCAGCACCAGTTTCGAACAATCCACCACCATTCATTAATGGAACGATAGATAACATTTTTGCAGAAGTTCCAAGTTCTAAAATTGGAAATAAATCTGTTAAATAATCACGTAAAACGTTTCCTGTAACCGAGATAGTATCTAAACCTTTAATGATTCTGTCTAAAGTAAATTCAGTTGCAGCGATTGGGTTTAAAATACGGATATCTAAGTTTGTAGTATCGTAGTCTTTAAGATATTTTTGAACTTTTAAGATCAATTCTCTGTCATGCGCTCTGTTTTCGTCTAACCAGAAAACAGCAGGCGTGCTAGATAAACGAGCTCTGTTTACAGCTAGTTTAACCCAGTCCTGAATAGGAGCGTCTTTTGCCTGACACATTCTGAAAATATCATTTGTTTCAACGTTTTGTTCCATTAAAACATTTCCATTTGCATCTACAACACGAACAACTCCGTCCGCTTTCATTTGGAAAGTTTTGTCGTGAGATCCGTATTCTTCTGCTTTTTGAGCCATTAATCCAACATTTGGAACACTTCCCATTGTTTTAGGATCAAAAGCACCGTGTTTTTTACAGAAGTCAATAGTTGCAGTATAAAGTCCTGCGTAAGAACGGTCTGGAATAACTGCGATTGTATCTTGTTGTTTTCCTTCTTTATTGTACATCTGTCCAGAAGTACGGATCATTGCCGGCATAGAAGCATCAACAATAACATCAGAAGGTACATGTAAGTTTGTAATTCCTTTATCAGAATTAACCATTGCAAGAGCTGGTCCGTTTTCGATCGCTTTCGTAATGTCAGCTTCAACTTCAGCCTGTTCAGGTCTTCCAGCAATTTTAGAATAGATATCACCTAAACCATTTCTAGTATCAATGTTTAATTCAGCAAATAAAGCTTCATATTTTTTGAAAAGATCAGCAAAATATACTTCAACGATAGCGCCAAAGATAATTGGATCTGACACTTTCATCATTGTAGCTTTTAAGTGTACAGAAAGCAATACACCTTCTTTTTTTGCTTCAGCGATTGCTTCAGCTGCAAAAGTTTTTAATTTTTTTACGCTTAAAACAGAGCTGTCAATAATTTCGCCAGCTTTTAACGGCGTACTTGCTTTAAGAATAGTTGTAGAGCCATCTTTAGCAACGAATTCAATTTTTACATCATTAGCTTCAGCAACAGTAAGTGATTGTTCACTTCCGTAGAAATCACCGTTTGGCATAGAAGCCACTTTAGTTTTTGAGTCAGCAGACCAAGCACCCATTGAATGCGGATTTGCTTTTGCAAAGTTTTTAACAGCTCTTGGAGCTCTACGATCAGAGTTTCCTTCACGTAAAACTGGGTTTACAGCAGAACCTAAAACTTTTGCATATTTTGCTTTAATTTCTTTTTCAGCATCCGTTTGAGGATCTTCTGGGAAATTAGGAATGTTGTATCCGTGAGATTGTAATTCAGCAATAGCTGCTTTTAATTGCGGTACAGATGCAGAAACGTTTGGCAATTTTATGATGTTAGCTTCAGGTTTTGTAGCTAGTTGGCCAAGTTCAGATAAAGCATCTCCTGTTTTTTGAGCATCTGTTAATGATTCAGGAAAGTTTGATAAAATTCTTCCTGCTAAAGAGATGTCTCTGGTTTCAATAGCGATACCTGCTGTAGATGTAAACGCCTGCACAATTGGTAACAAAGAATAAGTCGCTAATAATGGCGCCTCATCAGTTAAGGTGTAAAAAATTTTTGAATTCTGTGTCATTTTTTTTTTTTTTTTATAAGCGTGTCGTCAAAAGATGACGATATGAAAAGTATAGTCGGCTCAAAATGAGCGGAGCAAATATAATAAAAACAGTCCGAAAACGGTGTAGTTTTCCAGAGAAATACAGGAATTATCAGATTGTTATTTCGTCGTCTTTAAATTGTCAAATTGGTGATTTTGATATTAAAAAATTACGGTTTTGATATTGGTTAAAAATAAGCCATAAAAAAAACTCGTTTCAAATAGTATGAAACGAGTTTTTTATAACAGATGGATAAATGATTATCTTCTTTTATCTCTAATCTTAGCTTTTTTACCAGTAAGTTGTCTGAAGTAGAAAATTCTAGCTCTACGTACAGCACCTTTCTTATTGATTTCGATTTTTTGCAAAGCTGGCAAGTTTACTGGGAAGATACGCTCAACTCCAATAGCACCTGACATTTTACGGATAGTAAAAGTTTCTGTGTTACCAGAACCTCTTCTTTGAATAACAACTCCTTTAAAAAACTGAGTTCTTGTTTTTTCACCCTCTTTAATTTCGTAGAAAACTGTGATAGTATCTCCAGCTCCAAACTCAGGGAAATCTTTTTTAGCAACGAATTCGTTTTGAACGAATTTTAATAAATCTGCCATGATAATTTTATTATTATAGTTTTAATAGAGCAACATTCACGCATTTCGCCAGAGGTTAGTCTAATTCGGGTGCAAATGTAAAAAATAATTATAAATTATGAATTATAAATTGTAAATTATTTTAAGTTGTTGATAAAATGGTAGTTATCGTTTATTTTGTTTCAGGTTTCAAGTTTCAAGTTGTTGTTGTGTAGAGTTTTGGTCTGAAACAAAAATAACCTGAAACCTGAAACTAATTTTTTAATGTCCTTCCAATAAATCCGGACGTCTATTTTTAGTATGTTCAAACGCCATATCTTCGCGCCATTTGTCAATTTTGGCAAAATGACCGCTGGTTAAAACTTCTGGAACTTTCCATCCTTTATAATCTGCAGGTCTTGTATATATAGGTCCAGAAAGTAAATTATCCTGAAAACTGTCGGTCAGAGCCGAAGTTTCATCGCTTAAAACACCGGGAATCAATCTAATTAAAGCGTCAGATAAAACGATAGCGCCTAATTCTCCGCCAGATAAAACATAATCGCCAATCGAAATTTCTTTAGTAATAAAATGATCTCTAACTCTTTGGTCAACACCTTTATAATGTCCGCATAAAATAATGATGTTTTCATACATCGACATTTTGTTGGCCATTTTTTGATTCAGTGTTTCTCCGTCAGGCGACATATAAATGATTTCATCATAATTACGCTGACTCTTTAAATGTGTGATACAGTCGTCAATTGGCTGAATCGTCATCACCATTCCTGCACCTCCTCCAAACGGATAATCGTCAACGCTTTTTTGTCTGTTAGTGCTATAGTCACGAAGATTGTGAAAATGTACATCGACTAAACCTTTGTCAATGGCACGTTTCATAATCGAAGCTTCAAATGGGCTTCTTAATAATTCAGGTAAAAGTGTGATAATGTCAATTCGCATTTTGCTCTTTCAAAAGTTTTGAATGCAAAGATACAAAGTTAATATCTGAGATTTATTGGATTTATGATGTAGTGTAAAATATAATCGAATCTGCTAAAAAAATATTTCACATATAAATAAATTATTAATATTGTACTATTTAACTTACTTTTAAAATTTTAATTCTTTATTTTTGTAGTAAAAAATTTTCAAATTAATTTGTTTTCAAGTTTTATTTTAAAATACTATTGAGGACAAGTCAAGAAAAAGACAATATTATATCATTGAATTGCAAAAAAAGTATTAAAAATAAATTGGATTTTATTTTAGATACTAAATAGAGATTCAAGTAATTGTTGTTGTTGTATTAAGGTGTTGTATGTCAATATTGTAGGTAATAATTATATAACATTGAACAGTAGTTATGTAAAGTTTTAATTAGTAAATTTAACTAACATTACAAAAGTAATTAGCACCAAATCTTAAAAATATGAACCTATGAAAAATATCATTCTTTTGATTACTGTACTATTCTTATGTGCATGTTCAAGTTCGAAAAACTCAGGGGATAAATGGGTTGGTAAATCAAAACAAAATCTAATAAAAAGCTGGGGAACACCAATAAGGACATTTGATAACACAACAGATGGCGAAATACTTGTTTATGCAGATCAAGTGTATGAAAAAGATAAAGACCATGATTCAAGAATGGCCGGCCCGTTATATTGGAATTATATTTATATCTACGTAAACAAAGCAGGGAAAATAGTTTCTTTTAGAAATGAAAAACAAAATTACCCACCACAATCTATTGATTCTGATAAATTAGCGGGGATGAATTTGTTGACTGTGAAGTGATTTCGAAGGATAATTTCGTGTGAAAGATTTTATTTAGGTTAATAAATAAAATATTATTTTTAAAGGTTGAATTTAAAAATAGTGTGAATTAGAAATGTCTTCTCAAAAAATAAAAATCTTCGCAATAAATGGCAGTACCAGAAAAAATGCCAGTAATTTTAAAATACTAAAACATATTTCAGAAAATATAAAACCAGAATTTGAGTTTGAAATTTTTGAAAAACTAGATCAATTGCCACATTTTAATCCCGACTTGGATAAAGAAAATGCACCTGAAAATGTAATTGATTTCAGAAATAAAATTGCTCAGGCAGATGGTATTTTGATTTGTACGCCAGAATATGTTTTCAGTTTGCCGGGAAGTTTAAAGAATGCTTTAGAATGGTGTGTTTCGACTACTATTTTCTCAGGAAAAAAGACTGGTCTTATTACCGCTTCGGCTTCTGGCGAAATGGCGCACGAACAGCTTTTACTTATTATGAAAACACTTGAAGCTGAATTCGACAGCGCTTCAACATTATTGATACAAGGGATTCGCGGAAAAATTAATGACGAAGGAAAAATCACAAATCCTGATACAGAAAAGGCACTTGCCAATTTTGTCAATAATTTTGAAAATCAATTTTGATTGATTTGTGCAGCGTTTCAATAAAAAGATTAGTTTTACTTTTAGATTTTTTAAGATTAAAATGATAACAAGAAGAAACTTTATTATAAATACGGGCTTAGCAACTACTGCAGTTTTGGCCCTGCCATCATTAGCTTTTACTATGAACAAAAAAGAAATAGGTTTACAGTTGTATACACTGCGCGATGAACTTCCAAAAGATGTAAAATCAACTTTAGAAAAAGTAGCAAAAGCGGGTTATACAACAGTCGAGACATACGGGTTTTCTATAAAAGATCAGTTTTGGGGATTATCGCCAAAAGAGTTGAAAAAGATTTTGGATGATAATGATTTAAAAGCAGTGAGCGGTCATTATAATTTAGGAAGTTATTTATACGATGGAAATACGGCGGAACTTATTGCTGCAATTGAAGCTGCAAAAGTTTTGAAAAATGAATTTCTGACCGTTCCATGGGTTGATGAGCATTTTAGAAAAAGTATTGACAATTATAAAACGATTGCTTTGCGTTTAAATGAAGCTGCTAAAATGTGTAAAAAAGCCGGTTTGAAATTAGCGTATCATAATCACGATTTTGAATTTCAAAAACATGATGGTGTTACAGGTTATGAAATCTTGCTGAAGGAAACGGATAAAGATTTAGTTTATTTTGAATTGGATTTATACTGGGTTGCAAGATCAGGAAACGATTCTTTAAAATTGTTTAATGAAAATCCAGGCCGATTTAAAATGTGGCATATAAAAGATATGGATAAGGCAAATCAAGCGCTTAATACTGAAATTGGTTCGGGGTTAATTGATTTTAAGCCTTTATTTGCAGCAGCAAAACAATCTGGAATGATTCATTTTTTTGTAGAACAGGAAAATAATTATGTGCCAAATGCTTTTGAATCAATCAAAACCAGCAGCGATTTTATTGCGAAAAATCTAATTTAATTTATTGGTATTTTATGAAGAAAGTCCTTTTGCTGATATTAGTGATTCTTTATTCGTGTCAATCAAATAAAAAAGAAAATTCAGGAGTAAATCCGGAATTAAATTTACCTCCAAATCCATATTTTGCAGAAATTCAAGTTAATGATATAAAGCTTGGTACGCCGGTTTTTGGTGACTGGTTAGATTCTCATAAGGAAAAAGGCCAGAGTTTTGAGCAATTTATGAATACAAAACATGTTGTACCAACAAAAGAAGAAGATATTATTTATTTGCAGCCAATAGGAAAATTCGACCCACTGCAAGTCAAACAAATTGAGCTGGTTCGTCAATATTTAGAAATATTTTTTCAGTTGAAGACAAAGGTTTTGAAAGATGTTTCAAATGATATTATTCCAAAAAATGTTCGAAGAAAAGGAGATCTTGGTCAAGAACAATTTTTGGCAGGATATATTTTAGACAGCATTTTAAAGAAAGAAAAACATGAAAAAGGAATCGCATTAATGGCGATAACAGAAAAGGATTTGTATCCAAAGCCGGAATGGAATTATGTTTTTGGACTTGCATCTTATAGAGATAAAATTGCAGTAAGTTCGATTCACAGGCTGTATGACAAAAAAATGGAAGGAGCCGATTTTAGTTTGTGTTTAGAACGATTACTTAAAATTTGTTCGCACGAAATTGGACATATGTTTGGACTGCATCACTGTATTGAGGCTGATTGCACTATGAATGGCACTAATAGTTTGTCTGAAACAGATAAACATTCCCTTAGACTGTGTTCGCTCTGCCAAAGAAAAATAAATACTGGATTCAAATACGATAATGTAAAAAGACTGAAAGAATTGGAAAAGTATTTTAAAGAAAATAACTTGGCAGAAGGATTAGCATTAATGAAAAAAGATATTGAAAAAATTAAAAATGAATAAAATGGCAACGAGCAAAGAATTTATAAAAGGTGATGATATAGAGTGGGAAGTAGTAGGAGAAGGAATCAAACGCAAAATACTTGCCTTTGATGATAAAATTATGCTTGTAAATGTTCATTTTGAAAAAGGCGGTATTGGCGTTTTACACGATCATTACCATTCGCAGGTGACTTATATTGCAAGCGGAAAATTTGATGTAACGATCAGCGGTGTAACACAGACATTAAAAGAAGGCGATAGTTTTTATATTCCGCCTCATGCTGTTCATGGCGTTGTTTGTCTTGAAAGCGGAATGCTTACCGATGTTTTCAGCCCTGTTCGCGAGGATTTTTTAAAATAAACGAAATAAAGGGAATCAATTGATATCGATGTTTTCGCGATAGCGAATCCGTTTAATCAGCGTCAATTTTTAGAACACTGATGACGTAGATTAGCTATCGCGAACACCCAGATTTTATTAAAAAAATAACTTAAATTATAAGTTTAGATTAAATATTGATGGTATTTTTGCACCATGAATTTATCTAAAACCAATGTCTTGTTTATGGCAGTTTGCACTGGTCTTATAGTTGCAAATCTTTATTACTGCCAGCCTTTGATTGTTTTAATTGCCAACGAATTTAAAATTCCCGAAGCCAGCGCCGGAACAATAACGTACCTGACGCAGGCAGGTTATGCGATTGGTCTTTTTTTTATGGTACCGCTTGGTGACAAATTAGAACGTAAAAAGCAAATTTTGATCACCACTTTTGCTTCTGTAATCGCGCTCTTGATTGCTGCAACAGCCAAAAGTTTTTTTATTTTGCAAATCGCTTCTTTACTGATCGGAATCACGTCGATCGTGCCACAGCTTATTTTGCCTTTGGCAGCGTCATTAAGTACGCCAGAACAGCGAGGAAAAGTTATTGGAACAATTATGAGCGGTTTATTGGTCGGGATTTTGCTTTCCAGAACTTTAAGCGGACTTATAGGCCAAGTTTTAGGCTGGAGATCGATGTTTTATATCGCCGCTGGAATTTGTCTTTTGATCTTTTTTGTAATCCAAAATAAATTCCCAGTTAATAAACCTCAGTTTCAAGGAACTTACGGGCAATTGATTCAATCTTTATTTACACTTATAAAAACACAGCCGGTTTTGCGTGAAGCCACAGCAATCAATGTTTTCAGTTTTGCTCAATTTGGCGCTTTCTGGACAACAATGGTTTTATTGCTTTCAGGCGAACCGTTTCATTTTAACAGTGCCACAATTGGTTTATTCGGAATTGTAGGGGCTTCTGGAGCTTTGGCGGCGCCTTTGGTTGGTAAAATTGGCGACAAAGGAAATTCGAGAATTGCAGTTGGTTATGGCTGTTTATTAATCTTAATAAGCTTTCTGATTTTTTATTTTTCGATAGAAAGCGTAATCGGAATTGCGATTGGGATTGTATTTATTGATATAGGAATTCAGGGCGTTCATATTTCAAATCAAACCAGAGTTTACTCGTTATTGCCAGAAGCAAGAAACAGATTAAATACGGTATTTATGTCGTTTAGTTTTTTAGGAACTGCTGCTGGATCTGCATACGGATTGTTGCTTTGGAAACTGGGCGGGTGGCATGCAGTTGCTCTTGGATGTGTTGGCTTATCAGCATTGGCATTTATTGTTTACGGACTTACTTATAAATCTAAAAATAGAAAGACAAATTGATAAACAATTAATTTGTAAATTTGCATTCGAATAAAAAAAAATACAACAATGGAAAACGGAATATACGCTAAATTCAATACTAGCAAAGGTTCGATTTTAGTAAAATTGACACACGATTTGACACCAGGAACTGTAGGAAACTTTGTAGCTCTTGCAGAAGGAAATATGGAAAATAAAGTGAAACCTCAAGGACAAAAATTCTATGATGGATTGAACTTTCACAGAGTAATTGCTGATTTTATGATTCAGGGAGGATGTCCAAAAGGAACTGGAACTGGAGATCCTGGATATAAATTTGATGATGAATTTCACCCAACTTTAAAACACGATCGTCCAGGCGTTTTATCTATGGCAAATTCAGGACCTGGAAGCAATGGTTCTCAATTTTTCATTACTCACGTTCCAACTCCTTGGTTAGACGGAAAACACAGTGTTTTTGGATATGTTGTTGAAGGACAAGATGTTGTTGATGCTGTTGCTCAAGGTGATGCTCTTGAAACTTTAGAAATTATCAGAGTGGGTGAGGAAGCTCAAAAATTTAATGCTATTGAGGCTTTTATTGGTTTAAAAGGTGCTCGTCTAAAACGTGAAGCAGCTTTAAAAGCAGAATCTGAAGCAAAAATGGAACAATTAGCTGCTGGTTTTGATAAAACAGAAAGCGGTTTACGTTACAAAATGATTCAAAAAGGTGAAGGCAAAAGAGCTGAAGCAGGAAAAACAGTTTCGGTTCACTATGAAGGTTCTTTAGAAAACGGAAAAGTTTTTGATTCTTCTTACCCAAGAAAAAAACCAATCGAATTTAAATTAGGAGTTGGTCAGGTTATAGAAGGATGGGATGAAGGTATCGCTTTATTGCAAGTTGGAGACAAAGCTCGTTTTGTAATTCCTTCTGATTTAGGTTACGGACCATCAGGTGCTGGAGGAGTTATCCCACCAAACGCAACTTTGATTTTTGACGTTGAATTAATGGACGTTAAATAAGAATACAAAAACAATTTAGTATTGTTTTAAATAGTAATCCCATATGCTGCGGCATATGGGATTTTTTTATATTTACTTAAAATAAAAACAAACCAAAGCAATGAAATCAAAAATTTTAGTTTTAACCGCAGCAGTGTTGCTATTAGCTTCTTGCGGTACAAAAAAAGCGCCAGCAGCTCCAGCTGCGCCTGCAGTAACTGAAACTGCAAAAGCAAAGGAATTAACTCCTGAACTTGCTGCAGGGAAAAGCTTATATGAAAACAGTTGTGCAAGATGTCATAAGTTATATGAGCCTACAAAATTTACGAAAGAAGAATGGCAGCCAATCTTAGTCCGTATGCAGAAAAAAGCAAAACTGGACGATACTAATATGGCTTCAATAACAAACTATATTCATTCGCAGTTGTAATTTGCATTTGAAAAAATCATAAAAAAAACTATTCAGTAATTGTATTGAATAGTTTTTTTTTTCAGACAGATATAAAAAAACACCTTCACATAAATGAGGTGTTTAAAAGTTTATGAAGTAGGTACTTCAGCATTATTAACTGCAATGATTTTTAAAGTTTTAATTCCGGCAGGCAATTCCCAATCGACTTGATCATTTTCTTTAAAACCAATGATGGCAACGCTTAAAGGCGCGAGAATCGAAATTTTAGATTCTTTTAAATCGGCAGATGAAGGAAGAACAATTTGTATTGTCATTTGTTTCTTGGCGTTAACATCTTCAATGGTTACAAAAGAATTGATTCTGATAACCGATGGATCTAAATCGCTTTCCTTGCTTATAACCGCTCTATCCAACTCTTGTGAAAGTTGATTGGCTTCTTTAGCATTTGTTGAATTTTTACTTTTTAAAATCAATTCTCTTAAAAATTGATATTCTGATTTAGTGAAAGTTGGGATAGGTTTCATATCTGTTTGAGTTTATTATTGTTTTTTTTGAATGATTTTTTCTTCTTTTAGAGAGATAAAGCAAGCCATTTCAGAACCTTTAAAAAGGTCGAAATTTTGAAATGCTTAAATGGGGGAAAACAAAAAAATATCTGACCAAAATTTGATTTTGTCAAATAAAATAAAGTTTAAAAAAAATGTAAATCCTCCGCCTGAAAGAAGAAATGAAATAGACGGAGGCCTAATTAATAAAGGCCTTACTATGTGAAATAAATACAGCCGAAAGCGGTTTTCTTGGAGAAGAAAACAGTAATGCCGAAACTGTAAATAGTATTAGAGTGCTCACAATGAGTAATTTTTGCTTGTTTCACAAAGATAACAAACTTTTTTGAAAGTTTACTTCCATTTAATTTCTGTTAAAAAAATAGCGCAAGAAAGAATTCTTACGCTGCTTGATTTTTTTTTTTGCCAAAGATTACGAGATTAAAATGATTTACAAAAATGCGTTAAAAAAAACTCCCGCAGATTGTGCAGATTATTTCTTTGAAAGTTTAAAAAAAATCTACCAAATCTGCACAATCTGCGGGAGCTATTTGATCAATAGATTTGTTTACGAATTTAAAAATTCAACTAGATCTTTGTTTAATCTGTCTTTTTCGGTATAAAATAAGCCATGTGGTGCGCCTTCATAAGCAATGAAAGTATTGTTTTCTATTGCTTTTGCTGTTTTTTCTGAACTGATTTCAATAGGAACATTTTTATCATCGGTTCCATGAATTATCAAAGTTGGAACTTTAATAGTGTGAAGTTCATCTCTAAAATCGGTCGTATTTAAAGATTCAGCACATTGCAAAGTAGCTCTTGGCGAAGCTACAGCACATAAATTTCTGTAATATTCCAACAAAGGCGTACTTAGAGGTTTATTGATGATATTTACCCCAAAAAAGATTTTGCCAAAATTATCTAGAAAACCAATTCTGTCTTCTTTGATTGAAGCTGCTGTTGTTTCGCTTTTTTCTTTTGGGCGCCCTTCAGGATTGTCTTCCGTTTTTAATAAAAATGGAATTATAGAAGAAATCAAAACTGCTTTTGTAACGCCTTTTCCCTGATGTCTGCTAAAATAACGTACTACTTCTCCGCCACCCATAGAAAAGCCTACTAAAGTTACATCTTCTAACTGCAGCTGTTCAATGATTTCGCTCAAATCATCAGTCAAAGTATCATAATCGTAACCATCCCAAGGCTGAGATGATTTACCAAAACCACGGCGGTCATAAGCAATTACCCTGTAATTATTCTGAACCAGAAATTCGATTTGATACTCCCACATTTCGTTTGAAAGCGGCCAGCCATGAATTAAAATTACTGGTTTTCCTTTCCCATAATCTTTTACATAAAGCTTTACATTCTTTGCAGTTTCAATATATTTATCGCTATTTGATTTATTAACCTCAAAATCGAAATCTTTTAGAGAAATACCAGGAGCTATTACACTATTTTCCATTTTATATGTTTTTACTGTTAGTTCATTAATCTGTCTAGTAAAATTAAATGTGACATCAGAAAAACTAATTATAGAATTAGTGCAATTCGTTACAAAATTATAGGTTTGTAAATAAACTAGATAGCTTACAAAATGGATTTAACTTGGAATGAATTTGAAAGAACTGATATGCGCATTGGAACCATTGTTGAGGTAAATGATTTTCCCGAAGCAAGAAAACCCGCATTTCAATTAACAATAGATTTTGGTTCTGAAATTGGAATCAGAAAATCATCGGCACAAATTACTAAACGCTACAAAAAAGAAGATTTAGTGAATAGGCAGATTGTTGCGGTAGTAAATTTTCCGAAGAAACAAATCGGAAAATTCATGAGTGAATGCCTAGTTCTTGGTGCTGTAGGAGAGGAGGGAGATGTTATTTTATTAGCGCCCGATTTTAAGATAGATAATGGACTTAGAATAGGGTGATTAGTATTCAGTGTTCAGGTTTTTAGTGTTCAGTCTTAAAATGAAGAAACAACTGAACACTAAAAACCTGAACACTGATCACTTTTAGAAGGTATGCTGAACACTAATTACTTTTCTATACTAGCGATCAACTGATTCAAAATAACCTGTCCTTCTTCCCAGTACTTTAAATCAGAATCAGAGTTGATGTGGCCTTGCTTTCCAACGTTTACAAAATCACTTCCCCATTTTTCGGCGAAATATTGTTTTCTTTCGAAAGAAGCATAAGGATCATTTTCGCTGGCAACAACTATTGATGGGAATGGTAATTTATAAAGAGGCATTGGCGAAAAATTCCGGATAATATCTGGCGTATGCTCAGGTGAATCAACATCAGCAGGCGCGACCAATAATGCGCCGATAATATTTTTGTTTGAATTGTTTTCGGCCCAATGCAGTACTAGAGAAACCGCCAGACTGTGCGCCACTAAAATTGTCGGGTTTTCAAGTTTCGCAACTTCTTCGTTTAAACGTGAAATCCAGTCTTCGAGAAGCGGTTCATCCCAATTGTCTTGAACTAAGCGAATAGAATTTTTAAATTTCTCATGCCAAAAGGTCTGCCAGTGTTTGTCGCCAGAATTTCCTAATCCGGGTAAAATCAATAATTGTGTGTCCATTGCCGTGGATTTTTATTGTGTTTATTTTTGTGTTTGTTTTTCTTTTAAAATTCGGGTTATCTCATTAATAAGAAGTGGAAAACCAGGTTCCGTCATTCCGTGACCGTAACCGTCTAATTCATAAAGTTTGGTTTGTTTATGGCCTTTTAGTTTCATCATGCGCGCCATATATGCGTTTTCTTCATATCGGCCTAACATTTCAAGTTCGCGGTCGCCGGTAATTAGCAGAAGTGGAGGAGCATCAGCACGAACATAAAAAAGTGGCGCATAAGCATCAATTGTTGGCGTTGTATCTGGAATTCCGTTTTCTCTCCTAATTTCAAAATGTGTAATACATTGCCCGCTAAACGGAATAAGGCCAGCGATTTTATTGGCATCAATTCCTTCTTTTTGAAGCCATTTTTTATCCAGTCCAGTCATTAAGGCTAAATAACCGCCAGCAGAATGTCCCGAAACGAAAATCTGCGAAGGATCACCTCCATAAGTAGAAATATTGTTAAAAGCCCATGCAATTGCAGCGGCCGCATCTTCAATCGCTTTTTCTGCTTTTACTTTCGGCGAAAGCCTGTAATTAACACCAATAATGGCAAACCCTTTATTTTTTAAAGCTTCTGGAATTTCTTTGCTTCCGCCAGTTAATCCACCGCCGTGAAACCAAATTATAGTAGCAAAGTTTTTAGTGTTTTTTGGAAAATAGATATCTAAAACACATCTTTCGTTAATGTAACTGTCAGATTTATTGACTGTGGCATTATAATACTGAATATTCGATTTAGTGTCGTATTCTAATTTTTGAGAAAATGAAGAAGCAGTAATAAAAAGGAAAGCAAATAAGAGAACTAGTTTTTTCATTTTCTTTTGAAGTTATTTGTTAAAAGTTATATGTTAAAAGTGGAAGAAACTTAGCATTTATCATAAATCAACATCGTCATTTTACGTTTAACTTTTAACTTCTAACGTTTAACCATTGGCATAAATATATAAAAAAAGTCCAAAATGCTGGACAAATTGGACTCGTACTTTTTTAAAAAGCTATTTGGGACTAAATATCGTCAAAATCAATATCAGTAAAACTAGATCTTTGCCCTTCAGGTTTGTCAGAACCGTATTCTTTTTTAAAATCTTTTTGGTGTCTTTCAGAGATTACTTCTTCGCCTTTGTGGTTCAAGACGTATGAAGTCATTTCTTCTAGTATTTCAGCAAATGCACTAAAATCTTCTTTGTACAAGTAAATTTTGTGTTTTTTAAAATGAAAAGAACCATCTTCTTCAGTAAATTTTTTACTTTCGGTAATCGTGATGTAATAATCGTCAGCTTTGGTAGCTCTCACATCAAAGAAATAAGTTCTTCTTCCTGCTCGTAATACTTTAGAAAAAATCTCTTCTTTTTCTAACATGTCATTTTCTCTCATAATACGTTCTATCATTTTTTGGAATTAATAGTAATCAAAAATCATAAAAAATTATCTATTACACAACAATTAAAGTAATTCTTTTTCCGAAAGTTGTTTTAAATATAACGATGAATAATAACCTTCCTGATTTATTAATTGATTATGAGAGCCTTGTTGAATTATTTTGCCATCCTCTAAAATGATAATCTTGTCAGCATTCTTGGCCGATGAAACTCGGTGGCTTACAATTATTGTAGTTTTATTTTTACAAATTTCAAACAAATTATTTAAGATGGTTTCCTCAGTTTCCGTGTCAACCGCAGAAAGGCAATCATCGAAAAGTAAAATCGCCGGATTTTTAATTATAGCGCGCGCAATTGATACACGCTGTTTTTGTCCGCCCGAAAGTGTGATTCCTCTTTCTCCTAAAATGGTATCATATTGCTTGTTAAATGTGATAATATTGTCATGAACGACAGCGTTTTTTGCCGCTTCAATAACTTCTTCATCTGTAGCGTTTTGATTACCAAATTTGATGTTGTTTTTAATAGTGTCCGAAAATAAAAAGGCATCTTGAGGCACAATTCCAATGTTGTTTCTCAAATCATTTAGATTTAAAGTGCTGATTTCGTTTTGGTCAATTGTAATTCTTCCATCTGTAACATCATATAAACGGGAAATTAAAGATAAAATAGTTGATTTTCCAGAACCGGTTTTACCCAAAATGGCCAATGTTTCTCCATTTTTAACTGAGAATGTTACATTTTTTAAAGCTTCGATATTTGTGTCTTCATAGGTGTAACTTACATTTTCAAATGCAATTGAACCCAGAATTTCTGATGAATTTGGATTGTTGTTTTTTATTTCCGGCTCAATTTTCAAAAATTCATTCAAACGTTTTTGAGAAGCTTCGGCTTCCTGAACCATCGATGAAACCCAGCCTAAAGAAGCTACTGGCCATGTCAGCATGTTTACGTATAAAATAAATTCGGCAATTGTTCCAATAGTAGGAATTGTGCCATTGATGTACATGATACCTCCAAAATAAATCACAACCAGATTACTGATTCCGATAAGTGCAATCATAAGCGGACCAAATAAGGACTGAACTTTGGCTAAATCTAAACTTTTGCGTTTGCTTTCGTCTGACAGATCAATCATATTATTTTGATGCTGATTTTCTAGCGAATAAGCTTTTATAACTCTGATTCCAGAAAAAATTTCCTGTGTAAAACTGGAAACTTTTGAAAGATATTGCTGGAAAGTGGTGCTTCGTTTGTTGATTTCAGAACTTAACTTAAAGATGCAGTAAGAAAGAATTGGCAACGGAAGAATCGTATATAAAGTCAATAATGGCGAAACATTATACATATATATAATAACGATTGCAAAACGAATAAAAGTGTTAATCGTGTACATAACGGCCGGGCCAACGTACATACGCACTTTTGAAACGTCCTCGCTGATACGGTTCATTAAATCTCCGGTACGGTTTTGCTTGTAAAAATTCTGCGAAAGCGTTTCGTATTGTTTAAAGACTTCATTTTTTAAATCAAATTCAATATGACGTGACATTACAATCAATGTCTGGCGCATTAAAAAGGTTAGAAAACCAGCTACAATCGCACTTCCAATGATTAACAGTACGTTATCAATCAAATCTTGTCGGTAAAAATTTCTGATGATAGCGGATTTTTGATCTGCTTCAGAGAGTTTCAGAAAGCGTTCGATAACATCAAAAGAGTGGCTGACAAGCTTTGGAGTAAATAAAAAGAAAATTTGTGCGATAATTGTGATTAAAATTCCAAAAGAGAAACTGAATTTATACTTGATGAAATATTTGTTTAAATAGCTTAATTCTTTCATTTTTTTAAGAAATGTGATATTGAATTGATTTAAAATTATGAATTATTATTAATTAAAATTATAATAAACTGCGTTTTAATCAAAACAATTATATTGTAAAATTGTTATTTTAAAGATAAAAAATTAGCACATGTGTATTTTTTAATTATGTTTGAGAAGTCTTTTTGACAAATTCATAATTTTAACTAATTAATACTAGCGCTATGGATGCAACTTTCGCAACTGGAAAGGAACTTCAAAAAATGGATCCTGTTTTTGGTCAATTATCTTTTGACGATCACGAACAAATTGTATTTTGCAATGACAAAGATACAGGTTTAAAAGCAATTATTGGTATTCATAATTCGGTTATGGGACCAGCTTTGGGAGGTACCAGAATGTGGAATTACAACACAGAATGGGAAGCTTTAAATGATGTTTTACGCCTTTCAAGAGGTATGACTTATAAATCGGCCATTACCGGACTTAATATTGGCGGTGGAAAAGCTGTTATTATTGGTGACGCTAAAACGCAGAAAACACCTGAGTTAATGCGCAAGTTTGGAGAATTTGTTCACTCTTTAAGCGGAAGATATATTACTGCTGAAGATGTTGGAATGGAGACAAAAGACATGGACACTGTTAGAGATGTAACGCCTTATGTTACTGGAATCTCTGAAGAAAGAGGTGGTTCTGGAAATCCTTCTCCTGTAACAGCTTACGGAGTTTATTTAGGAATGAAAGCGGCTGCTAAAAGTCAGTTTGGTTCTGATGTTTTAGATGGCAAAAAAGTTTTGGTTCAGGGAATTGGGCACGTAGGTGAAGCTTTAGTAGAATATTTAACTAAAGAGGGAGCAATCGTAACGATTTCTGATATCAATGAAGAAAAATTATACGAAGTTGCTCAAAAATACAACGCAACAATTTATACAGGTGAAGATTTGTATACTGCTGATGTTGATATTTATGCGCCATGTGCGATGGGAGCAATTATAAATGATAATACTGTAGATAAAATTAAAGCTAAAGTTATTGCTGGTGCAGCAAATAATCAGTTAGCTGACGAAAATGTACACGGTGCAAGATTACAGGAAAGAGGAATTTTATATGCTCCTGATTTCTTGATCAACGCTGGTGGAATCATCAATGTTTATGCTGAATTAGCAAACTACGGTAAAGCCGAAATCATGAGTAAAACCGAAAATATCTATAACACTACTTTAGAAATTATCGATTATGCTGTGAAAAACGGAATGACAACGCATAAAGCAGCGCTTACAATTGCTCAAAATCGTATTGATGCGAGAAGAATTGAGAACGCAGCGAAATAATTAAGTGTTCAGTGTTCAGTTTATAGTCTCAGTCTCAGTTTACAGTTTGTTCTGTAAACTGAGACTTTTTTTATAGGTATATTGTAACTGATCACTAAATACTGAAAACTGACCACTACAAACGCAGACTGACCACTAAATTCTGAAAACTGACCACTAAAACGATGACTTTTTTGCGAATAAATTTTAATATAAGGATTGAAATTCCTAATTTTGCAGACTAATTTTTAAAAGTTCTTACAAGGTGGTAAATAGAAGACACATACGCGTTAAAGTAATGCAATCCATTTATGCAATGCATCAAAGCGGTTCTGATAATATGGAAAAAGAAGAAAAATTTCTTTTTTACAGCATAGATAATATTCAGGACTTATATCTTATAATGCTTTCTTCATTGATTGAAATCTGCAAAAAAGAATCTGTTTTTTTACATCTTTCAAGCAAAAAACACCTTGCGACTGCAGCAGAACGCAACCCGAACGAAAAGTTTGTGAAAAACAAAATTTTTCAGCTTCTTGCCGAAAGCAACTCTCTTAGTATTGCTTTAGAAACTCGTAAAATCAATAACTGGTCTTTAAATGACGATTATATCATTTTGCTTTTAAATGATATTAAAGCGAGCGATTTGTATAAAAAATACATGAGCAATAACGTGAATACATTTGAAGAAGACAGACAATTTATAATTGATTTGTTTGAAAATGTTATTGTTCCGAATGAGAAATTATACGAATATCTTGAGGATGATAAATTAACTTGGGTTGATGATATTCCAGTTGTAAACACACACATCATTAAACAATTAAAAGCAATCAAAACGGAAGATCCAGATGCTTTTAGAGTTCCAAAATTATACAAAGACGTTGAAGATAAAGATTTTGCAAAAGATTTATTTAGACGTACAGTTTTAAACGAATCTGTTCTTGCAAAAGAATATGACGATAAAACGCCAAACTGGGACAGTGAAAGGATTGCTGAAATTGATACGATTATTTTGAAAATGGCAATCTGCGAATTTTTGAAATTCCCTTCAATTCCTGTAAAAGTAACTCTTAACGAATATTTAGAAATTGCAAAAGAGTATTCTACACCAAAAAGCAGTATTTTTATCAACGGAATTTTAGATAACCTTGTAAAAGAACTTGAAGCCAATAAAAAGATGGTAAAAGTTGGAAGAGGGTTAATGTAAAATTAAAAATCTAAAAAAATTGAGTTGTCACTCTGAGCGAAGTCGAAGAGCCAAAGCAAAGAAAATATTAATATAAATCAAAAACAAAATTAAATTATGGGAGAATTATCTAAGTTTGCGCCATTTCTTTTAATGTTTGTGGTAATCTATTTCTTCATGATCAGACCACAGCAAAAAAGAGCGAAAAACGAAAAAGAATTTGAAAGCGGCCTAAAAGTAGGTGATAAAATAATTACGAAAAGTGGTTTTCACGGTAAAGTTGTTGAACTTGCAGAAACTACAGTTGTGATCGAAACAATGTCTGGAAAATTAAAATTAGAGCGTTCAGCTATTTCTTTAGAATTAAGTGCTACTTTGAATAAAAAAGCTTAATTTTTTTAAAAATTTTCAATTTAAAAGTCCCAAACTCTTCAATGGAGTTTGGGATTTTTTTTGTTTCAAAATGGACAGTTATGTGTATGATTGTCATTTATGACAAGATCATTGATTTAAAATATAGCCCGTGGTTTCAACCACGGGAGCCCAATCATGGTCACAATCCGTTTCCCTGTGGTTGAAACCACAGGCTATGTTTAGCAAAATGATAGATGTTTCTGTACGAAAAACCTTTGTCAAAGTTTAAAACTTTGACAAAGGTCTCGTATAGTTGTATGCTCTTCGACTTCGCTCAGAGTGACAATGCAATTGGAATTTGGAATTTTTAAATATTGGAATTTTTAGATAATTTTTACCTGTATTTATCATTCAGTCCAACATTCGCTAAAATCATCGGAATTACTTTTTCGATTCTTGAAAGTTTCGTTTTTTCCTGTTTAGCGGTTTCAATATATTCTAAAAACTCATATTGTTTATAAGGTGAGAATTTTTGAAAAGCGTCTTTTAAAGCTGGATTCTGAACCATTTCTTTTTCAAGAAGCTCAGAAATAATCGCTTCTTTTTTTGAAGGTTTTATGACTTTTCCTTGTTTTTCATTTTCAATTGCTTCCGCAATATATTCTAAAATGACGGCCTCATTTATTTCTTCTTTGGACGTAAATCGCCACTGGCGCAAAGATTTTGTTACTTCTTCCTGTGCGTTTATCAGTTTGTTTTTTTCATCTTTTAGGAAAACGCCATTAAAAAACCACAAAGCAAAATAATCTTTAAAACCTCCAATTCCAACAACGTTTTTCTTGTCATAAACATAAACACAGCCTCCCCATTTTGTGGTTTCGGTTAAGACCGTTTTGTCAATAATAGCTTTAAGCAGGATTAATTCTTCTTCCCACTGTCCGCCGTATTTCCACATGCCTTTATTTTCTGGTTTAGCTTCCAATTATTTTGTTCTTTTGGGTTTTTCTGGAGCATCAAAAATTCCTGGTATTGCAGTAAGTTCAGCAATTTTTACAATTACTTCTGTTGCTTTCTGAATGCTTTCTGCGGGAACATATTCGTATTTTCCGTGAAAGTTATGTCCGCCGGCAAAAATATTCGGGCATGGTAAACCCATAAATGACAATTGAGACCCGTCAGTTCCGCCTCTAATAGGCTTAATGATTGGTTTGATGTTCAATTCGCGCATTGCTTTTTCGGCAATATCAACAATATATTTTACAGGCAATACCTTTTCTTTCATATTATAATACTGATCTTTAACTTCAGTTGTTACAATATCTTCTCCAAATTGTTTCGCATATTTTTTATTGATTTTTTTGGCAATCTTACCAATTAAATCTTTTCTCTTCTCAAATTTAATTTTGTTATGATCACGAATAATCAATTCTAAAACCGTTTCTTCAATGTTTCCTTTTATATGATGCACGTGAAAAAAACCTTCGTAGCCTTTTGTTTCCTGTGGTGTTTCTCCTTTCGGAAGCTCATTAATAAAATCGTTGGCAATTAACATCGAGTTGATCATTTTTCCTTTGGCATAACCAGGATGAACACTTTTTCCTTTAAAAGTAATTTTGGCTCCAGCCGCATTAAAATTTTCGTATTCTAATTCGCCAATCTGACTTCCGTCCATAGTGTATGCCCATTGCGCGCCAAATTTTTCAACATCAAAATGATGTGCACCGCGACCAATTTCTTCATCAGGAGTAAAACCGATTCTTATTTTTCCATGTTTAATTTCAGGGTGCTGAACAAGATATTCCATAGCCGAAACAATTTCGGTAATTCCGGCTTTATCATCGGCGCCTAATAAAGTTGTTCCGTCAGTTGTAATGATAGTCTGACCTTTATATAGAAGCAAATCTTTAAAATAATTTGGAGATAAAATGATGTTTTTTTCTGCGTTTAAAACAATGTCTTTTCCGTCATAATTTTCAACAATCTGAGGTTTTACATTTGCTCCGCTGAAATCTGGCGAAGTATCAAAATGAGAAACAAATCCAATTGTAGGAACTTCATGATCTACATTACTTGGCAAAGTTGCCATAATGTAGGCTTTATCGTCAATTGTAACATCCTGTAGTCCAATTGCTTTTAAATCTTCGACTAGTTTATTGGCAAGATTCCATTGTTTTTCTGTACTTGGAGTAGTTTTTGAGCTTGGATCTGATTCTGTGTCAATTGTTACATAACTGATAAAACGATCTATGATATGTTGCATTTTTTTGTTTTTTTAGCAAATATAGAAATTTTTCAATCGTATGATTTTAAAATTTTATTTGCAGTTTGGGACAAAAAAAGAGATTTATAAAATTTATAAATCTCTTTTTATTTTTTGTTATTTGCTTTTGACGCATCTAAAACCAAGATGATTTGCGGCAGATCGAATTTCGCCTTTTCCGCGGGTTCCAACCATGTAGCGTGTGCAATATTGGTCTGTACATAAAAAAGAGCCTCCTCTATGTACTTTTTTAATCTGAGTTGGATCATTTGGATCATTATAAGCGCTTGGTCCTTGCGGATTTTTTGCTATTTCTCCGCTTTCGGCCAATGTTTTGTAGTAATCGACACTATACCAGTCGTTAACCCATTCCCAAACGTTTCCAGCCATGTCATATAATCCGTATGCGTTTGGAGCAAACTGTCCAGTGGGCGCAATTCCTTTAAAGCCGTCTTCACCAGTATCACCATCTTTTATAGGGAAATGTCCTTGATAAATATTCGCTTGAAATTTTCCATTTGGTTTTAATGAATTTCCCCATGAATAAAGATTTCCGGTTTTTCCACCTCTTGCTGCAAATTCCCATTCCGCTTCGGTTGGCAATCTTTTTCCGGCCCATTTTGCGTAAGCTGCTGCATCTTCATAAGCAATATGTACAACAGGATATTTCTCTTTTCCTTTAATAGTGCTTTGAGGTCCGTCAGGATGTTTCCAGTCGGTACCTGGTTCGTAGCGCCACCACTGTAAGAAGTTGTTTAAATTTACGGCAGCAGGAGTAGGAGTAAAGATAACTGATCCCGTTACTAAATCTTCTTCGTTAGCTGTTGGAAACTCTTCTTTAGTTGGTTTTTGTTCGGCAACGGTTACATATCCGGTTGCTTTTACAAATTTTTCATATTCTTCATTTGTTACTTCTGTTTGGTCCATATAATATCCGTCAACATAAACGCGATGAATAGGAGCCGCATCTTTTGTAACGCCTTTTACACTGCATAAACTTTCATCTTCAACATTTGATCCCATCGAAAATTCACCGCCTGGAATCCATACCATTCCTTTTGGCGCTTTTCCGGCTGGTTTGTTTTTGTTTTCAATAGTTGGCTTAAATGCTGATGCTTCAGCGGTATTTGGAGTTTCTGCACAATCCATTGCGACTGGTTTTTCTTGTTTTGGAACCACTAATTTAGTGTATCCAAAAGAAGCAATCGAAATAATTGAAATGGTCAGCAGTGCAAATATCCAATAGGTTTTATTTTTCATTATAATCGTTTTTAAGATGTAGTGGTTGTTAATAGGGTGATAAAATTATAAAAATAAGATTAGAATAGTCTATTTATTTTATAGAATTTATAGACTAATTTGTTTAACTATCTTTTTCAACCGATACAACTTCATATTTATCTTTACCATCAACTTGAACTGGCTGATAATATGTTTCGCCAAACTTCACATATTTTACATCACCAATAGTTACTTCTTCGCCACCTTCGGGTAAATTGTCTACGATGGTTCCTGCCGTTGGAGCTACTACTTTATAAGAGCTTCCGTCCTTTTCGTAATAGGTTCCTCCGTAATAATAATTATTTACCGTTCCAGTATTTACCGTTTCTGCGCCACTCGGAATATTATTAACAGTGCCTCCAACAGGTGCTGGAACAGCTGTATAGCCTCCGCTTGTAGAAGAGTACCAAACGCCTTGGTCATAATGATATTTCTGGTTTTCAACACTCACAATAATAGCCGTTGTTGCTAAGGTAGCTACAAAAAATCCCCATGGATGCCAAACTGGCCCCCAATAAAATGGTCTGTAAGGACGTGGATAATAAGGGTGATAGCAATTGTATCTGTAACCGCCATATCTGTAAGGTGGACGTACATAAGGTCTTACTCCTGGTCTTACTATTGTGTTGCGATTGTTGCGAACATGAACACTGTTGTTAACGTTAATATTAACGTTGTTTCTGTTTCTGTTCACGGTATTACCGCTTATATTGGTATTTCTGTTACCAGAATTATTGATTCTGTTTCCACTGTTTGAATTTCGATTATTGCCATTTTTGTTTCGGATATTGGAATTATTGGCAGTTCCTCCGTTAATTCTGGTTCCTCCCTTATTTGCTCCTGGACGAGATATATTAGCAGGTCTGCTTGCATTTGAAGGCCTATTTATATTAGCGGGTCTAGATTGCGTTGCTGGTCTTGCTTGTCTAGTTTGTCCGCCTCCACCGCCAGCTCCGTGAAAACCGCCACGGCCACGCTGTGCAAAACTGTCAAATGAAATCATAAAAAGCGATCCCACGAAAAGCATACAAACCGTTTTTTTTATTGTTTGGGTTATATTTTTCATTTTCAGAGTTTTAGTGTTATAAAGTTATTAAAAAAATGATTTCTTCTTCAAAATTTAACTATAATTCAGTTGAGACATCTTGAAAATTATAATGAAATATCCCATTGTATTCTAAAGCGCCAGCCTTGCTCTAAGGGCAATGTTTTGTCCTGAAAACTGAAATAGCTGACCTCTGAGGTTAATTTGTTTTTATGTCCATTAAAGAACCAGTTAAAAGCGATAGTGGTTTCATCCTGAGAGTTTTCTTTTATTGAACTGTCAGGACGATATCCAGCGTGTCTGGCCGCCATTTCTAATTTTTTTGGCCACCATTCAAAAACATTATTAAAGAAATAACCTGCCTGAACATAATAACCTTTCAATGTAGTAGTATCGTCAAAATTTAATTTATCGATGATTTTTTTTGTATGCATTTCACTTTGCCAAGAGAAACCACGGTACATAAAAGCGGTTTCTAAATTCCATTGATTTACGCGGTACTGTCCGGGAGCACCATTTTCAAAACCTTCTAAAGATCCTCCGCCAGATTGTGAAAATCGGGTATAAGGGCTTCGGTTTGTTAATCCTGAAATTGCAATAATTGGAGTTGGTTTTTCGTGAAATTCTAAATCGCTGCCTTCAAAGTCAAGAAATCTTCCTAAGAAATTCCATTGTGCACGGCCAAAATACATCAGATTTCCATCGTCATTTGTTGTATTTCCTCGTCCGGTTCCGGTAAGTGCTGCGGCCCAATAATTAAAATCGGCAATACCGGCTCCTTTAAGATGTCCGTAAACTTCAACTCCCATTTGTCTGTCGGCGGTAAAAGGACGGTTTATTAAAGATCGGTCAACCGTTTGCTGTTCACCGCTGCTTATAAAACGTTCACGAGTATATTCAACTTTCCATTGACCGGCTTTAAAACTGAGCCATTCCCATTTTTCAATCATCAGCCTAAAATCTAATAAATTTGACTGACTGAGCTCATATTCCCAATAATATTTCAGCCAAGGATGAAAGGCATGCCCGCCAATTTTTAAACGGGCTCTGTTGATTTTAAAAGTTGTTTTTGCTTCCTGACTGTAATCGTCATAAGTTAGCGGATCTGTATCGTTAGGAGTAGAAAATCGAAATTGGAGTCTGCTCTGTAATTGAAAAAGAAATTTGTTGTCTCTGGTTCGTAATTCAATTCCTTTGCTTCCGTAGCTTACATTGATCAGTTTGGTAGTGTCTTTTTCTTTTTCGAGCTGTGCCATTCCATTTAAACCAATTAAAAGCAGTAAGGATGTCAAAAGAATTTTTGAAATCGAAACAGTTTTATTTGTTTTATATAGGTGCATAATTGGTTTTTAAAATATTTATTTCCCTCCAAAGTTTTTTGCAATTCCTAATCCAATTCCCCAGCTGTCATAAGCATTCCATTTAAAATCATAGCTGACAGTTCCAAAAATTTCCCAATCTTTTGGCAGTTCGTAACCATATTCAACTCCGGCTCTGGTTAAGAAATAATCTTCTTCTTTGGCAAATTCACCTCCTAAGCCTAAAAGAAAACTCCAGTGTTCGTTTGGTTTATAAATTCCCATCACTGCTGGTGCAATTGGATAACTTCTTTCAACGGTTTCTTTTTCGTCTCCGCTTTCCAGATTTTTTTCGACTTTAAATTTTTCGATAATAAAATCAGTATGAAGACCAATTGACCATTTTTCTTGAAATTGAAAAGTATAATCTAATCCCCAAGCCGGAAGACTTAAAACTTCCTTGTTTCCTTCGTCATCCCGGCCTTCAAAAACATGAACATGATTTATTGAAATTCCTATTTGATGATGCGGACTGAAAGCTTTTTCTTCATTTTCCTGAGCAATGCATTTATAATTAAATAAACTAAAGCTCAGAATAAATATAAAAGGGATAAGCTTTTTTAAATTGTTATTTACATAAAGCATTTGATAATTGTTTAATTGAAAAATGGAAACTGACTTATAAATAGAAGAGGTATTTATTGTCCATTTTACTGTTCAAATCAAATACCTCTTTATAAATCTAAATTTTAATTAATCTCTATTCAAAGCACTTTTCGCTTCGCTGTTTAAATTTGAATATTCGATTTTACCAACGTCAACGCCTACACCAAAAATTTCTCCTCCTTTAAATTCGCCTGGAGTTTTGTATTCTTGACTTACAGCATCACCGCTGTCAAAACCAACACAAAGGCCATCACCTGAAAGGGTGAATTTTCCTGTTTGTGTTCTCATTGGTCCAGACGCCACTTCTTTGCCGTCAATATAAAGTTTCATTTTTCCAAGTGATTCACCATTTGGGCCTTCCTTTTCGCGTGTAAATTCCATCCCGAAAACATGTTTTCCTGGCGTAATATCTACGTTTGAAGTAAATTTTTGTTCAGGAGCGATTCCTAAAAAATTGTAGACATAATTTAGTTTTTTGTTTTTTAGAAACAAGGTATGTCCTCCAAAACGAGATCCATGTGCAAAAAGTACTCCAGAAGCATTTGCATCTTTTACATCAACGTCTGCAACGATTTTATAGGAACGTCCACGAACATTTACAGCAACGCCTTCTGGTACCGGAGCAGTTCCTGGATAATAAACATATCTGCTGCGAGGCGCTTCTGTTGATGGTCTTTCAATACCTAATTGTTCAATTGCTGTACGGTCATCAAGTGGCAATACCAAATTTTTGGTTGCTTCTGTATTCCAGTCGGCAATTAATTCTTTTAATTTGTCTGGATTTTTTTTGGCTAAATTGTTAGATTCTGCTCTATCAACATCTGTATTATAAAGCTCCCATTCGTCTTTATCAAAATTCCCTTTTCCAGTCAGTGGCGCATGCAATGCTACTGCTTTCCAGCCGTCTTTCCATAAAGCACGGCTTCCCAGCATGGCAAAATACTGAATGTGTTTTTGAGTTTTGGCATCTGGTGCAGCATCAAAGGTATATTTCATCGATACTCCAGATAATGGATATTGCGGAACACCACGATATACTTTTGGCATCTCAACACCGCAAACTTCTAATAAAGTTGGAACGATATCTGTCGAGTGGTGAAACTGATTGCGAACTTCTCCTTTTGCTTTAATTCCTTTCGGCCAAGAAATTACTAAAGGATCGCAAGTTCCGCCTGCATATTCACTGTATCTTTTGAACATTTTAAATGGAGTTGAAAATGCGGCAGCCCATCCTGTTGGATAATGCTCATAAGTATCTGGTCCGCCTAATTTGTCTAAATATTTTAAGTTTTCTTTTACTTCATCCGGATATCCGTTAAAAAATTTATTTTCATTTACAGAACCAGAAGGAGAACCTTCGCCTGAAGCTCCATTATCAGCAGCATATAAAACGATTGTATTTTCTAATTGCCCCGTTTTTTCTAAATAATCAATTATACGGCCTACCTGAGCATCTGTATATTCGGAGAAACCGGCATAAACTTCGGCTAATCTTGAAAATAATTTCTTTTCGTCTGCGCTTAATTTATTCCAATCTAAAACTTCATCACCTGGATTTGAAACTCCCGGAGGAAGCGGATTGAATTTCTCAAATTTAGTTCCGGCAGGGATAATTCCTTTAGCTATCATACGAGGCAATACCCATTTGCGATAAGCGTCATAGCCTTCGTCAAATTTGCCTTTGTATTTTGCAATATATTCTTCGGGTGCATGGTGCGGTGCATGATTTGCTCCCGGACAATACCACATAAACCAAGGTTTTGATGGGTTTGTTGCTTGTTGGTCACGAATATATTCTAAAGCATGATCGGCTAAATCTTTAGATAAATGATAACCATCTTCAGGGCCATATTTTGCTTCTGTAAAATGATTGTCTTCCACTAAATCAGGATACCATTGATTGGTTTCTCCTCCAAGAAATCCGTAATAACGGTCAAATCCCATTTGTAATGGCCAAGTACTGCGATCGCCGCCAGAAGCCACGTCTTGTTCAGGAACGTTATGATCTTTTCCAATCCAGAAGGTACTCCATCCGTTATCTTGCAATACTTGCCCAATGGTAGCAACTTGTTTTGGCAGTCTTCCGCTTGCACCGGGATATCCTGCAGCAGCTTCAGTAATGGCAGCCATTCCGTTTAAATGATGATTTCGGCCAGTAAGCAAGGTAGAACGCGTTGGCGAACATAAAGCTGTTGTATGCCATTGTGTGTATATAAGACCATTATCAGCTAATTTTTGCAGGGTTGGCATATTAATAGCGCCTCCAAATGGTGACCACGCGGCAAGACCAGTGTCATCATATAAAATAAATAAGATATTTGGCGCGCCTTTTGGAGCTGTTTTTGGATTATAAGGTGCCCAGTCTTCTTTAGAATCTCGAACATCTAAGCTAATTTTGCCTTTAAAGTTTTCTTTTGTAATTTGTTGAGGATCAGCTTGTGCTGATGCTTTTGGAGCGATGCACGGCAGAAGGCAAAGTAGAAATAATAGGATACTTTTTTTAAGTATCGTAAGAGTGCTGGCTTTCATGATTTTATGGTATTAAATTTATTTTTATTCTTGTCTTGGTAAACAATTCTTGAATTTTTGATAATAATTTAACGGGTAAAAAATAATGCAACCTGATTTTCTTATTTGTAAATAGTTTTTTAGAGCGTATAGATTTAAATATTCCTTTTTTATATGGCTTCTAATTGAAATGAATTTTTTTGAGGTGTTTTTTTTGTAACTAACTCAAAATTAAATAATAAATAGATGATCAAGTCTTTTGATAAACCTTAAAATTGTTTCATTTTATAACTTGCAACCTTAAATTTTGAATCTTGACTTCTACTTTTTTGAATAGGTTAAAAGGAATTGAATAAAATTGTAATTATTTGTTTTCTATAAAAAAGCACCTTTTTAAACTATAATATTTAAATTTGCATCCGAAAACAACACAACAAAATTCTTATGTATAAATTGATAATTCGTCCGATACTTTTTTGGTTTGATCCAGAAGAAGTACATTACTTTACTTTTTCATTTGTAAAATTCATTTCAAAAATCCCAGGAGTTTCGTCAATTATAAGAGCAATTTATGAAGTAAAAGATGCTCGATTAGAAAGAGAAGTTTTCGGAATTAAATTCAAAAATCCAGTTGGACTTGCAGCAGGATTTGATAAAGATGCCAAGTTATATAAGGAACTTGGGGATTTTGGTTTTGGTTTTATTGAAATTGGAACTGTAACTCCGGTTGGTCAGGAAGGAAATCCTAAAAAACGTTTATTCCGTTTGAAAGAAGATCAAGCCATTATTAACCGAATGGGATTTAACAACGGCGGTGTTATTGAAGCCGTAGAACGTTTGAAAAAGAATTCGGGAGTTTTGATTGGAGGAAATATTGGAAAAAATAAGGTAACTCCAAACGAAAATGCTGTTGACGATTATATCATTTGTTTTGACGCATTGTTTGATCACGTCGATTATTTTGTAGTGAATGTAAGTTCGCCAAATACGCCAAATTTAAGAGCGCTTCAAGATAAAGAGCCTTTAACAGCTTTATTGCAGACATTGCAGGACAGAAATGTTGAAAAACAAAAAACAAGCACTCAAAAAGTAAAACCGATTCTTTTAAAAATTGCTCCAGACTTAACAGACGAGCAATTATTAGATATTATTGATATTGTAAAAACGACTCAAATTGCGGGCGTAATTGCTACAAATACGACCATTTCAAGAGATGGTTTACAGTCTGTAAATCAATCTGAAATGGGAGGTTTATCAGGAAGACCATTAACAAAACGTTCTACAGAAGTGATTCGTTTTCTTTCAGAAAAAAGCAATAAAGCTTTCCCAATTATTGGAGTAGGAGGAATTCATTCAGCCGATGATGCCATTGAAAAACTAAATGCAGGAGCAAGTTTAGTACAATTGTACACTGGTTTTATTTATGAAGGTCCGGCGCTGATAAAAGCAATCAATAAAAAAGTTTTAGCTAAATTGTAAAAGAAGTGCCTGGATAATAAGTCCGGTTACGATTGCAATTCCAAAACTGATTAAAGTTCCAATCATTACATATTCAGTAAGTTTTCGGTCTTTGGCCTCTTGTAGGTCTCCAAATCTAAAAATAGATTTTGCGGCCAATAAAAATCCGATTGCCTCAAAGTGATTGGTTAAAATAAAACAAACGATAAGCAAACGTTCTAATATGCCAATGTAATTTCCTGCATTGGCAAGAGAATTATCTTGGTGGCTATTTTGACTTTCAGGACTCCAGATTGAAATAATGGTTTTGATGAAAATTGATACTGGTTTTGTAACAAGTAAAAAACCTGTAAGCAAAATCCAAAAAGTATTGTCCTGCCAAAAAGGAATGATATTTTTGTTTTGATAAAGTAGCACAACGGCGATTAAAACCAGAATATGTGCGATTTGATCAACAACAAACCAAGTACGTTTGGTTTTCTTTTTCTGAAAATTCAGTTTGATTAAATCAATAATTCCATGCGTAATAGCAATGAAAATGACATATGGAATAAAACTGATTTCTCCGGCTAAAATTGTAGCTAAAACGCCGTGTAACACTACATGAACATATAAGTAGATACTTTTATGTTTCTTAATTTCTTTGTCGGCGACCCAAGAATTTGGCTGCCAGATAAAATCACCTAATAAATGTGCCAAAAGCAGTTTTACGAATAAAATCATGGGGCAAGTTGTTTTATTTGAGTTCTGAAATATCGGTCTAAATTCATGACTAGATCAAATTGAGCGCGTTTTTGTCTTCGGCTTACAGCGGCCTGATTAATGCCTAATTTCTGTCCAAGTTCTTCCTGTGACAGCGTCGGATTTTCGATAGCCACGGCAACAAATTCTGCTGATTGTACCAGCCAGCTGTCCATAAAAGTGAGCGCAAGCTGCAGCATCAAATTCATTTTTTCATCAAAAGCAAAATCGCCAGTTCGCATAGCTAAAGTTACTTTTTGCTTTTTTAAAGTCTCAAAAAGTTCTCCTGAATTTATAAATGCGACGCCATTGCTTTCGGATATTTTTTCAGCTGTATATGTTTTATCTCCAAAACCAATACTCATCCGAGCATCTGATTTTATTGTACGTAAATGCGCTTTTACTAAAATAGCAGCTAATAAAGCATCTTCAGGGTTTTTGATTTCAATTTGAAATTCATCTCCTCGGTACACTTCCCATTCGGTTGGTGTTTTGCCAAACGGACTTAGGATTTTTTTCAAATCTTCGACCCAATGATTTGATTTCTGCTGTCTTGAACCAATAATGTCGCCTGTAATTACACTAGTCATAACCAAATATAATTAAAAAATAATAAACTTTCTATTACAAATATAAGTAATATTTTTTATTATTACGTTTTTTGGTAATATTTGTAATTATTACGTTTTTTGGTAATTTTTTATAGTATTGCAGTTTTGTGTAATAATTTTGGATTCTGATTAAATTGCTTTTATTTCTTTAAAAAAGAAACTAACTTAGCCTTTACAAAAGAAAAAGTTTTGAATAAAGAAATCAAGATTATCGAATGTCCGCGAGATGCTATGCAAGGCATCAAGGATTTTATTCCAACAAAAAATAAGGTTACTTATATTCAGGCATTGCTTCGTGTGGGTTTTGATACTATTGATTTTGGAAGTTTTGTTTCTCCAAAAGCAATTCCGCAAATGCAGGATACCGCCGAAGTTTTGGCACAGCTGGATCTTTCGCAGACTTCAAGTAAATTACTTTCTATAATTGCCAATAC
The DNA here is from genome assembly GCF_009711135.1 of Flavobacterium sp. LC2016-01. Taxonomy (GTDB): domain Bacteria; phylum Bacteroidota; class Bacteroidia; order Flavobacteriales; family Flavobacteriaceae; genus Flavobacterium. Next base: position 132,081 of record NZ_WMIC01000001.1, read on the forward strand.
GCAAGGCGCAGCTTTGGCTTCAGAATTTGAATCTATTCAATATTTAGGATTTCCTTTTTCGATATCTGAAAATTTTCAGATGCGTAATACACATAAAACCATTGCCGAATCGCTGGTTACTTTAGAAGAAATTCTGGAGATTGCCGATAAAAAGAATAAAGAAGTTGTAACTTATCTTTCAATGGGTTTTGGAAATCCATACGGAGATCCTTGGAATATTGAAATCGTAGGGGAGTGGACCGAAAAACTGGCCGGAATGGGCGTTAAAATTTTATCGCTTTCAGACACGGTGGGAAGTTCAACGCCAGATGTCATTACGTATCTTTTTTCTAATTTAATTCCGAAATACCCTCAAATTGAGTTTGGAGCTCATTTGCATACCACTCCAGAAAGCTGGTTTGAAAAAATTGATGCAGCAGCAAAAGCTGGCTGTACACGTTTTGACGGTGCAATTCAAGGATTTGGAGGATGTCCTATGGCAACAGATAAATTGACAGGGAATATGCCTACAGAAAAACTGGTTTCTTATTTTACTGCCAATAAAAAAATCACCGGACTTAATTCCTTAAGTTTTGAAAGTGCTTATAATGAAGCTTCAAAATTGTTTGGAAAATTTCATTAATGAAAAATGAATGATTTTAAACTATGGTTGGAATTTGAGGAAGTCGATCCTGATAATTGGAATGTCAATAATGATTTTTGTAACATACATGTCGAATTGAATGATGGAAGAAAATATGGAATAAATATTTGGACCTATAATTTCTTAAAATTGCAGTTGATTATAATGCTGTTTCTGGTGAAAATTTAAAAGGTTTATACCTAATTCCTCCTGATTTATTTGTTAAAGAATTAACTAGAGATTGTATTGAAAAAACGATTGATGATCTGCTAAAAACTGGCAATTTGGAAGAAATACTAAACTCAAGTATAATTTCAAAAAATGAAGATCGATAAATTCCCTTTTAGAGCTTCAAAATTATTTGGTAAGTTTCATTAAAAAAAATCTTATATTTACTTATCAAAGCATTAAAAGCAACAAGTCCCCAGTTGTTACTATTATTTTAAAATTCTTTCAAAAATGAAATTGAATTGCATCAATAGTATACTAAAGATTTTTGCCACAGCAACCTTGTTCTTTTCCTGTTCGAGTGATTTAGATTTTGATCAGGTGAAAGATTTAAAATTGGAACCTGCTTATATTGCCAATCTTGCTTATTTTGATGTTCCAGCAAATGAGTTAACAGATAACGGCGGTAATCAGATTGTGTATGATTCCAGATATTTTGACATTTTTAAAAAACAGTTTCTTAGAGACTATTTAAAAAAAGCTGAATTTGATGTCGAAATTAATAATACTATCGAGCGTGGTTTTGTAATAAACATGCTGCTTCTCAATTCACAAAATCAAATTCTTATAACTAAAACTTTTAGCGTGCCCGCTTACAAAGGAAGTCCAAATGTTATAAAATATCCTACTGAAGTTTTTGAAAATCAAAGATTAGAACTTTTAAAACAAACCGAGAGAATTGGTTTTATTGTCCTGATGACATCTGGAACCCCGCTAGATGAAAACAGTTTAGGAAGTTTAAAGTTACGATCAAGTGCAACCACTTATTTTGAGATCCAATGAGGATAAAATATTTAGTTTTAGGGCTCCTGATACAGTTTTCTTGTTTTGCTCAAAATAAAGAAGTGCTGTACAATTTCACTACAATTCCGCAATCTTCATTGGTAAATCCCGGCGCCGATGTTTCTTATAAATTTTATTTTGGTTTTCCTGTATTGTCTGGCGTTTCTCTAAATGCAGGATCAAGCAGTTTTTCAGCTTATGATTTATTTGCCGATAATGGAGTCGATTTCAATCAAAAAGTGAGAGATGTTGTCAATAAATCTTCGCGAAATGATAAAGTAGTTACGAATGAACAGTTGGAAATATTTTCTGGCGGATTTAGAATAGGCGGGAGAGAAAGCCGTTCGTATATTTCGTTCGGACTTTATCAGGAGTTTGATTTTTTTATGTACATGCCTAAAGACTTGGCGATATTGGCTTTAGACGGTAATAAAGATTACATTGGAAGAATGTTTCATCTGGACGATCTTAATGTTAAAGCGGAAGTGCTTTCTGTTTTTCATGTTGGATTCCATAAAAAACTGAATGATAAATTAGTTCTCGGCGGTCGTGCTAAAATTTATTCCAGCGGTGCCAATGCAGTTTCGGTTCACAATTCGGGTTACATCTATACGGGGCAGGAACCGGGAACACCAAATCTTTATAATCAAATTATTTCGTCTAATTTAGAACTTAAAACTTCTGGAATTGCTCCTTTTACTAAAGATGAATATGATGGAAATATTGCACGAGATATTGCGCACAACACTTTTTTCAACGGAAGTTTAGGTTTGGGCCTTGATGCCGGCGTGACCTATTATTTAAAAGAAAATCTTCAGGTTACCGCCAGTATTATTGATCTTGGTTTTGTAAAACAATCAAAAGATATTGAAACCCTGACCTACAAAGGAACGTATCAATATCAAGGTGCGAATCCCAGTTTTATGAATTCAGATGATCCAGAAAATGTTTTTGATGAATTTAAAAAAGCAATTCCAAGAGATACCTTATATAATAAATATACCACTTGGCGTCCAACAAAATTATATACATCTGTTGAATATTCATTTGGCATGTCTCGTTCAAATGCAGACTGTAATTGCATGGGGCAAGTTAAAGAACGATATAAAAATGCTGCCGGACTTCAATTTTTTGCCATGTCCGCACCAAGAGAACCGCTTGTTGCTTTAACCGCTTTTTACAAAAGAAATATTTTCGAAAAATTAGATTTAAAAGCAACTTATACCGTCGATACATTTTCGGCGACAAATATTGGCCTCGGACTTTCTGGAACTATTTGGAAAGTGAATATTTATGCCTTGGCAAATAATGTTTTAGAATATAAAGATATGTCCAAAGCCAGCAGCGCCGCGTTTCAGATCGGTATAAATTTCGTTTTCCAAGACAAAGAAGAGTAAAATCTAAAAGAAGAAATTTCAAAAAAAGGAAAATTCCAAATTCCAAAAATGAAACTTCATTTTTGCTTTTTATTGGAATTTGGAATTTCTTTTTTGGAATTTTTAAATAGTAAGCATTTTCCTGTAAATACAATTTTATGAATTACTTAGTACTCAAGTTACCAATTTATTCACTACATTTGCACGCAATTCAACTAGAAATTGCACCATGATAGCACACAACTCCAAGATTATCGGCGAAGGTTTAACTTACGACGATGTATTATTAGTACCTAACTACTCGAATGTGCTTCCTCGCGAAGTGAGTATCAAATCAAAATTTTCACGAAACATAACACTAAATGTTCCAATTGTATCTGCAGCTATGGATACAGTGACCGAAAGTGCAATGGCAATTGCTATGGCACAAGAAGGTGGAATTGGTGTTTTACATAAAAACATGACCATCGAGCAACAGGCTGCGAAGGTTAGAAAAGTAAAGCGTGCAGAAGCAGGAATGATTATCGATCCGGTAACTTTGCCAATGAATTCAACTATTGCAGACGCAAAAAACGCCATGAAAGAATTCGGAATTGGCGGTATTCCAATCGTTGACGAAAACAGAATCTTAAAAGGAATTGTAACCAATCGTGACTTACGTTTCGAGAAAAACGGTGCAAGACCAATCGCTGAGGTAATGACAAGTAAAAACTTGGTTACCGTTGCCGAAGGAACTTCATTAGAACAAGCAGAAGTAGTTTTACAAGGACATAAAATTGAAAAGCTGCCAGTTGTAAACGATAAAAATGAATTAGTAGGTTTAATTACTTTCAGAGACATTACAAAACTGACTCAAAAACCAATCGCAAATAAAGATTCTTTTGGACGTTTAAGAGTTGCTGCAGCTATTGGAGTTACTGGAGATGCAGTTCAAAGAGCTGAAGCTTTAGTTAACGCCGGTGTAGATGCTATCATTATCGATACAGCGCACGGACATACAGAAGGTGTTGTAAATACCTTAAAAGAAGTAAAATCAAAATTCCCTCAAATAGATGTAATTGTTGGAAACATCGCAACTCCAGAAGCTGCTAAATATTTAGTAGAAAATGGTGCCGATGGTGTAAAAGTTGGAATCGGACCTGGTTCTATCTGTACTACGCGTATTGTTGCAGGTGTTGGTTTCCCTCAATTCTCAGCAGTTTTAGAAGTTGCTGCCGCTATTAAAGGAACTGGAGTTCCAGTTATTGCTGATGGAGGAATTCGTTATACAGGAGATATTCCTAAAGCAATCGCTGCCGGTGCTGACTGTGTAATGCTAGGTTCATTATTAGCAGGAACGAAAGAATCTCCAGGTGAGACTATTATTTTTGAAGGAAGAAAATTCAAATCATACCGCGGAATGGGATCTGTTGAAGCAATGCAAACAGGTTCTAAAGACCGTTATTTCCAAGATGTTGAAGACGATGTTAAGAAATTAGTTCCTGAAGGAATCGTTGGACGTGTTCCTTACAAAGGTGAATTAAACGAAAGTATGCTTCAATTTATTGGAGGTCTTCGTGCCGGAATGGGATACTGCGGTTCTAAAGATATTCCGACTTTACAAGAAACAGGACGTTTTGTTAGAATCACGTCAAGCGGCATCACAGAAAGTCACCCGCATAACGTAACTATTACAAAAGAAGCTCCAAATTATTCTAGATAATTTTTAGTTTTCAATATAAAGCAAAAGGCGTAAGATTTAATTCTTACGCCTTTTTTTATTTGATTTTAGTGATTGTTGCTTTTTGTTTCATGTTATTAGTTGAATTTAATTTGACTGTAATTTCGTCTTTTTTTAGTTCAAATATAAATTTCATGTCTAGATTATTTTCAGTTGAAAAATGATTTGGAATATCGTAAATTAGATTTCCAGTTCCTGTTCCTGAAACATTGATATTGTTTTTATCCTTGTCTAAAACTTTAGCGGTATATATTTGATCAATATCAAAAAAGGCATTTTTTCCTGTAATACTTTTTAGCTTGTAAGTTGTAGTGATTATCATATCAATATTCAGCCCTCCGACAGGAATGCTAATTGGTGTTTCTTGCGCAAATGATTCACCGGCTTTAAGTTTCTTTTCTGGCAGAGCTAACTGCGCAAATGTACTTTGCACGATTTGAAAAACAGTTTTTTTAAATGTTTCATCGAGACCTTTTGCAACAATCGAATCTAATTTTGGTAAAGATGAAACAGATCCTTTTCCATATATCAGAGTACCGTTTGGGATAATAGTTTTACCATTTGCATCTAAAGATTTTAGATACTCAATTACCACAGGAAAATTTCCCGAAGCGTCTGCTTTTCCTGTTTTTAAAACAGTCTCCATGTCAACTGAGTTTTTTGTAATAACTGGATTCTGAATACCATTACTTTTTAGCGTTTCTAGTATTTCTTGTGACCCTTCGTAACTAAGCTCATATTCAGCCACAGTTACTGTTGATTGATTGTAAGAGGTTTGAGGAGAAAATCCTAGTTTAAAGTCTAAAACTTGATTCGACTGGCTATAACTTAGAAGTGTTGCAGTGCTAAAAAGAAGTAAAAATATTTTTTTCATCGATGTTTTTTAATGGAATTTTTGTGTTTGTTCTAAACGAAAGTAAGAAAATAAAACGACTTTAATTAAGCTGAAATTTTTCTGTGAAGCATTTAATCATCAACTCGGCTGTTTAAAATATCTTTAGCTGAAATATCAGAATGCAGTAAATCTTCCATTTTTTTCGTCATGCGCTGTGCTTCTAATGCATAACCAAACATTTTTTTCTCATAATCTTGAATGGCGCCATCGATTGTTTCAAATTTTCCGTTGGTTAAGTTTTCGGTTAAATGAAAAGCATCAAATAATCCCATATTTACGCCTTCACCTGCAAAAGGTGGCATTAAATGTGCCGCGTCGCCAACAAGTGTGATATTTGAATGTTCTTTCCAATCTTCTTCTAAAGAAAACAATCTTAATGGCAAACCTGAGAATTCAGTCGAAACTGCAAAGAATTTTTTGTAATCATCGCTCCAGTTTTTAAAAGTTTCGTTTAGAAAAGAAATCACCGCTTTGTCTTCTTCAAAATTGATTCCGTGATTTAAAACCCAATTTTCATCGGCTTTAAAAGAAACTCCAAAATGCACTGAACCATCACTCATAGTGTGTGTGTAAAACATTTTTTGTTCTCCCATTGCCATTACATTTCCGTTTCCATATTTAGGTTTGAATTCTGGGTAATCTTGCTCAGGATTTACAATTTCTCCCTGAATAATATAAGTTCCTGAAAGCTGTGGTTCTTGGTTGCTCACACATTTTCGAGCATTTGATCTTCCTCCGTTAGCCACAATTACAAAATCGGCTTTTGCTGTTGTACCGTTTTTGAATTCTAAAACATACTGATTTTCTTCTTTTTCAATATTTGTTAATTGGCTGTCCCAAACAACTGTATTTTTCTGAAGGTTTTCCAGCATAATTTTTCGCAAATCGTTACGGTCAATTTCTGGTCTTGAATAGGAATTGGTTTCGTCTGGCATTTCATCGGAATTTATATTTCCATGCATATCAGCCATTTTCTCGCCAGTAGGACGCGCATATTTGTAAAATTCCTCCATCAGTCCGGCTTTCTGAATCGCATATTGACCCGAACCTGAATGTATATCAAGTGTTCCTCCTGAGGTTCTGGCTTGTGCATTTAGATCTCTTTCGTAAACCGTAACATCTGCGCCATTAATTTGTAAAATTCTAGCCGTTGTAAGTCCAACAGGACCACCGCCAATAATGGCAATTTTTTTATTTTCTATAAGTGAAGTTTTCATTCTGTTGATTTAATATTGTAATTGATATTGATTTTTGTAATTGCTATTGCTAATGATTTTTTCTAAGGAACCAGCGCCTTTAAAACCATATTAAAAGCTTCGTCTCTAATTTCGTCAGTAAAAAGAAAAGGCTTTCCTGACATCGATTTTCCTTCTCTGTGAAGTTCTAAAAGAGAGTAAAGAGAGCCATAAGCAATACTCCAAAATATCTCAAACGTCATAGGAACAAGTTCTTTTTTTTCAATTGATTTTGTGATGAATTTTGTCATTTCGCTTCTAAAATCAGGAGTGATTTCTGCTAGAATTGCCTCTCCGTAAGTGGAATGTTTTAAAAGCTCGAAACAGGAAGTTTCCAAAGAATGATTTATCGTGTATTTTGAACGGTTTTCCCATTGTTTGCGTAATCCGTCAACAAAAGACATTTCCCAAGAAAATCCGACCAGCATTTCTTCGAAGAAATTTTGGCCAATTTCAGTTCCAATTTTCTTAATCAAATCTTCTTTATCAGAATAGTAAATATAAAGTGTCGCCACAGAAACACCGCATTCTTTAGCCAGGCGATTCATTCCGAAACCTTCTACGCCTTGTGAAACCAGCATTTCGATTGCTTTTTGTTTTACAATTTCTTCTTTATTTATGTCTCTTGTTCTCATAATTTTCTGAATTATGGCACAAAGATATAAATAATAAGTGAATGTTCGCTTATTTATTTTTTTAAGATGCTAAGATACTAAGTTGCTAAGGTTCTGAGGTTTTTTGTTTATTGTTGATGGTTTGTTGTTTATTGTTTGTTGTTTGTTGTTGGAACTACAGATTTTAATAATTCTTAAAAGTTGAATTGCCTCCAGCTTTAGCTGGAGGTTTATAGGATGCAAGAGGAAAGGCTTTAGCCAAATTTTGAATATTATCTATAAAAAATCCGCTGAAACATTATTTATATGTTTCAGCGGATTCTATATATTAAAACCAGTTCTTATATAGTTGAACTTGGTTCAGCTTCACGTAATTTTTGATTGTCTAAAATCTTTTGTAGAAAAGGTTGTACCTGACTTTCTATTTCACTTTCTGAAATATTTAAAGCCTTTGAATCTGAAGTTAATTGAAGCCAAGGTTTTGGGCCATCGAAATCATAACTTCCAAAAACAATTACTGGCGTTCCTTTTACTTTTACATTTTCCTTGTCTTTCAGAATCCATTCATCGGCAAACTTGTAAAGGTATTTCGCATCTTCTTCCTGAAGTCTTAAACAGGAATGCGAAGCTGGATAACCCGGCAATTCATATTCGTGAAAACCAACTCCAAGTTTATTTTCGATATTAAAATTCCATTTTAAATCCCATTCGTCATTAAAAGTACTGGTTGTTTGTTCTGCTTTCCAATTGGTAAAGAACAATCCGGTTGGTGTAGGATCTTTTTTTCTTCCCATATTTGTTGGACCTGTGCGAACTAATTCACCATTTTCGTAAGCACCAAATGTTTGAGTAGGATAGGAGAAGATGATAACTTTTGAAACTTCTTCCAAAGCAGCAACATGAAGCGGAAATGGCATATAATAAACTAAATCACCGCTAAAATCCGCCGGAATCACAACGGAATCCAATTTCTTGAAATTTGTTTTATCGGTTCTGTTTAAAGCGTAAACAAGATCCATTTTACTGCTGTCAGCTTCGTTCGTTTTCAGCCATTCTTTAGTATTTTGAATTTGATAGGAAATAGCAGTAGCAGGTTTCTTATATTCAATTACTTTTCTTTCTTTTTTATTTTCAGATAAATGTACTGTTTCACTTTTTTTACAAGAACCTAATAAAACTAACATCAATATAAGTAGGGCGTTTGCGGAGTAATATAACTTTTTCATAGGTAGTAATTTTATGAAAGTAAAGTTATAAATAGGATAGGGCAAAGGCGTTACACAATTTTTTGAATTGTTTTCGGGATTTTCATTAGGCAATAGAATTTATTTGAAATAAATCATCTAAGATAAGTTTAAACAACTCTAAAATAGACAGTAAGATTTTTGAATCATGAATTTCGCCATCCATAAAATAGGATAATTCAATTTCATTTTCGGGTAATTCCTCTTCCCAAATGCCTTTTTGATTAGAAATTTGAATGTTCACATCTTTTTGAGTTATAATCAGATTTCTGATCTCCTTATTTTGTAATAAGGTCTTAATTTTAAATTCATTATTGCTTTTAATTGTAAAAGCTTTGTCAAATTCAGGATAACCAATTTCAATATCCAGCGCTCCAAATATTTTCTCTATTTTACGAACAAATCCTTCTCTATAAATTTCAAATTTAAAATTGTCTTTTAAAGTAATAGGAGCAATAATTCGAGTCATTTCGGTACTATATTTTCCAGACCACAATGTAAAATTGTCAAAAGCTACAAACCAGTTTTTGTATTCAATAGAAACAGAATCTGAGTGCCAGGAATAGCCTTCTTTAAAAGTACCACCGGTTTCCTTTGCAAATTGTTGCCAGAAATTTTGAGAAAAATTAGACATTATTTTTATATTGAAAAAGGATTTCTATTTTATAACTAAATATTTTACAGGAAAGGTTTGATTGCGCACAGTGGCTGTTCCGTAAATAAAACCATCTTTTATTTTTTCAAACTTCACATTCATGATTTCTCCCGGCTTAAAAGAAAAGTTTGGCAACGTGATTTCTGTCATTGTTGCGTTATACTCACAGTCGCTAATCCACTCTAAATCTGATTTTATGAAATATTTTCCATCTTCTAAACTTTCAACATGTTTATTATCTTTTATAATAATGTAAGACCGATCATCTGGCTTATGTGCATATTTTAATTTAATATCCTTAAGTATTTTGCAGTCAAAGTTTTGATTGTTTTGAGCCATTGAAAGTGTCGTGATAAGAAATAAGATAAAAGGGGATAATGATTTTAATAGTTTCATTTTTTTACTTTGGTTTTAGTTTTTCGAATAATTTGCACAGTGAATTATCGTCATTAAACATAGTAAAAAAAATCTAAATCAATCCTTTTATCTTAGCATGCTGTAATAAAATAATAGTTTTAGCATCGACGATTTCTCCAGATGCAATCATCGCATACGCTTCATCAAAAGTATATTCAAGGACCTCAATATTTTCCTGTTCAGAAGCTAATCCGCCGCCTTCGCTTACTTTCATGCTTTCATCATAAGCGCCAGTAAACAAATACAAAATTTCAGTAACGGCTCCAGGAGACATATAGGTTTGTGTTACTTTCTCTACTTTTTTGATGCGGTATCCGGTTTCTTCTTCCGTTTCACGAATAATACATTCTTCAGGATTATCTTCGTCTAAAAGCCCGGCGCAGACTTCGATCATCATTCCGGTTTTATTTCCGTTAAGGAAAGTCGGCAGACGAAATTGTCTTGTTAAAATAACTGTTTTTTTTGTGGTGTTGTACAATAAAATTCCAGCTCCATTTCCACGGTCATAAACTTCACGAACGTGCGTCTGAATTTTTTCACTTTCTTTCTGATAACTGAAAGTAACTTTGTTTAAAATATACCAATTGTCTGATAATAACTTGGTTTCTGTAATTTTAATTTCTGGATTTTTCATAAGGCGAATAAATTTGTATAAAAAAACGCTCTGATTATCAGAGCGTTTAAAATGTGTTATTTTGTTATTGTTTGCTTTCTGTCTGGCCCAACCGATACAATTTTGATTGGCACTCCAACTTCAGCTTCAATAAATTCGATATATTCTTTTAGCTCCACTGGCAATTGATCGTAAGTTGTCAATCCAGTTAAATCAGCTTGCCATCCTTTAAACTCTTTGTAAATAGGAGTTACATTTTCTGGCTCGATGTTGTAAGGAAAGTGAGAAATATTTTGTCCTTTATAGTTGTATTCCGTACAAACTTTCAAAGTTTCAAATCCAGAAAGAACATCACCTTTCATCATCATCAACTGAGTAACACCATTAACCTGAACAGCATATTTTAAAGCTACAAGATCTAACCATCCGCAACGTCTTTGTCTTCCTGTTACCGATCCAAATTCGTTACCAACTCTTGCCATTGTAGCACCAACTTCGTCAAAAAGTTCTGTTGGGAAAGGTCCACTGCCAACACGAGTAACGTAAGCTTTGAAAATTCCGTACACTTCTTTGATTTTGTTAGGAGCAATTCCTAAACCTGTACAAGCTCCTGCTGCAGTAGTGTTTGATGAAGTTACGAACGGATAAGTTCCAAAATCAACATCTAATAAAGAACCTTGAGCTCCTTCACAAAGAATAGATTTACCTGCTTTTTGAGCTTGGTACATATATTCTTCACTGTCAATAAAATCTAATTTTTTTAATTCTTCAATAGCTTCAAAGAATTCTTTTTCTAATTCAGCTAAATTATATTGAATCGCAACATCATAAAAAGCAATCATTGCTTCGTGTTTGTCTGCCAAAGCTCTGTAACGCTCTTTGAAATCTTCTAATTCAACATCTCCAACACGTAAACCGTTTCTACCAGTTTTGTCCATGTAAGTTGGTCCAATTCCTTTTAGAGTAGAACCAATTTTAGCTTTTCCTTTTGATGCTTCAGAAGCAGCGTCAAGTAAACGGTGTGTTGGTAAAATTAAATGTGCTTTTCTAGAAATGATTAATTTCTTTTTAATGTCAAGGTTAAATTTCTCTAAACCTTCAATTTCTTTTTGAAAAACTACAGGATCGATTACAACTCCATTCCCGATGATGTTTATAGAATCTTTATGGAAAATTCCAGAAGGAATAGTTCTAAGTACGTGCTTAATTCCGTCAAATTCTAATGTATGTCCTGCATTTGGTCCTCCTTGAAAACGTGCAATAATATCATAATTTGAGGTAAGAACGTCAACAATTTTTCCTTTACCTTCATCTCCCCATTGTAATCCTAGTAATAAATCTACGGTCATTCTGTTTTAATTTGCGTTGAGACAAGCCAAGCTGTCCTACTGATTAATGTAGTTAATTTTCTTTTTTTTTATTTTTTGAATAATTCCTTTCTTGGATTATTGTTTTTGCTTTTTGTTTCCGTAGAAATAAAGTGAATGATTCGTAATTTCGATATCAAATATTTCTTCGATTGTTTTTTTGATGGTCTGAATTCTTGGGTCGCAAAATTCAATAACTTCTCCCGAATCAGTCATGATAATATGATCATGCTGTTTGTCGAAATACGATTTTTCGTAATAAGCCTGATTTTGTCCAAATTGATGTTTTCTAACCAAAGCGCAGTCTAACAATAACTCGATCGTGTTGTACAATGTAGCCCTGCTCACACGGTAGTTTTTGTTTTTCATTTTGATATATAAGTTTTCAATATCAAAATGCTCTTCGCTATCGTAAATTTCCTGAAGTATAGCATAACGCTCAGGAGTTTTGCGATGCCCTTTTTGTTCAAGATACATTGTAAAAACATTTTTTACAATTTCTTGATTCTTAGTGTTGTCAGTTGAAATGAGTGTCATATCCGGCAAAGATAATTTTTTATTTTTAATCAATAAAAGTTTCGGCTTTAAAGTTTAACGTTCAAAATCATATCAGAGTGGTAAAAATGCAATATTTACAGGCTTTAGCAGTGATATGTTTTGGAGAATCTAAAAAACCTTAATTAACATAAATATTTTTAATTACAATAAAATTAACAAATTTCTATTTGCTTTTTGTCATGTACATGTACCAATTCCATTCCCAGGTTTTTCCATTGTCATCAGACATTGCCTGACTCCATACAGGATTGTCCTGATCTCTGGCATCCCAGCGAAAAACCTGAATCACTTTTTTTTCTTCAAAAATATCTTTTGAGAAAAAATGTCCAATATTATTTTCGAATGAACCCACAACAGGTTTGTCTAAAACTCCCGTGTTTGAATCGGACCAATAAATGCTCCACAATCTGGTTTTTGGATTAAACAATCTGACGGTCATTCCTTCAAAAGGTTCTCCGTCAAAAGTGGCCAGAAAATTATCAATATTTCCAATTCCGTTCAGGATTTTATACATTTCCTGAGTTGATGGAAACTCAATCCATTCGGTACAATTCGCAAATCTTTGTTTTAATTTTTTATTTCGAATGAAAGACTTTCCCTTGAAAAAATCAAAGTCATCTTTTGAAGAAGATTCAGAAGCAATAATAATAAGTTCTCCGTTTTCGTCAAAATTGATTTCAGGAATTTCTAAGTTTTCATTTTCCATAAATAATTATTTTAAACACATAGAAACATAGGTTTTATTTCTAAAAAAGAGGGCAAAAAGAAACTGGTTTCTAACACATAGCCTATGTTTGTTAATATAAGTGAAACGCCTTTATCGACAAAGAAATCTATGTTTCTATGTGTTAAATTAATTTTTTTGACATTCTTTATTAGTAAATACTATGTTCTATATTCTCTTGTTACTTTATCAACTCCGTCTATTTTTTTGATAGCATTTATCATTTTTTTCAAAATGGTGTTGTTTTTAACAATTACAGCAACCTGTCCGTGAAAAATTCCGGCATCGGTACTCAAAGAAATACTTTGAATATTCACACTCATATTGTTCGAAATTACTTTTGTCAATTGATTTGTAAGTCCCAAAACATCCATTCCGGTAATATTGATAATCGCTTTGAATTCTTCTTGTGAGGAATCAATCCATTTGGCGCTCATGATTCGGTAAGCATAATTGGATTGCATTCCAATGGCATTTGGACAATCTTTTTTATGCACTTTTATACCTTCGTTAATGGTAACAAAACCAAAAACATCATCTCCCGGAATTGGATTACAGCATTGTGAAAGCTTATAATCGAGTTTGTCATGCTCTGTTCCAAAAACCAGCATGTCATAATTGCTGCTGATAACTGGTTTATGAATATCCTCGTCGGCAGTATCTTTATTTCTTTTGATTTTATTTTTGAAGAAATTGATAAACGAATTGCTTTTTTGAGCAGCATAATCCTTTAACTGCTGATTTTCAATCGCACCAATTCCAACTCTGTAAAATAAATCTAAACTTGTTTTTAATTTGAAAAAGTTAACTAATTCATTAATAACCTGCTCGTTGATGGTTACTTTTAAGTGTTTTAATTTTCGTGTAAGTAATTCTTTTCCTTCTTCAGCGATTTTTTTCGTGTTCTCGTTTAGAACATTTTTAATCTTGTTTTTTGCGCGTGAAGTCGTAACATATTCCAGCCAGTTCACCGTTGGTTTTTGATTGGCAGATGTAATAACTTCAACCTGATCACCGCTTTTTAATTCATGATTTAACGGAACAAGACGTCCGTTAACACGTGTTCCTCTGGTTTTGATTCCAATTTCAGAGTGAATACTAAATGCAAAATCCAATGAAGTAGCGCCTTTAGGCAATGATTTTATTTCTCCTTTTGGCGTGAAAATGAAAATTTCTTTTGAATATAAATTCATTTTGAAATCTTCAACAAAGTCTACGGCATTTGTTTCCGGATTTTCTAAGGCTTCGCGAAGTAAATTCAGCCAAACATCTAAACCGCTTTCTTCAGTTGCTCCATTTTTGTACTTATAATGTGCAGCATAACCTTTTTCTGCAATTTCATCCATACGTTCACTTCGCACCTGAACTTCAACCCAGCGTCCTTTTGGTCCCATAACGGTAATGTGAAGTGCTTCATAACCAGTTGATTTTGGAGATGAAATCCAGTCACGTAAACGGCTCGGACTTGGTCGGTAATGATCCGTTACGATTGAATATATTTTCCACGCGATAAATTTTTCGTCATGAGGATCAGATTTATAGACAATTCTAAGTGCAAATTTGTCATAAACTTCATCAAAACTTACATTTTGAGCACGCATTTTTCGACGGATCGAATAAATAGATTTCGGACGGCCTTTTATGATATAATCAATATTTTCGACATCCAGAGATTTCTTCAAAACATCCGATATGTCTTTTATGTAAGCATCCTGTTCCTCTTTTGTTTCTCTAATTTTGCTTACAATGTCATTGTAAACAGCAGGCTCTGTATATTTTAAACCTAAATCTTCTAATTTGGTTTTAATATTATAAAGTCCTAAACGGTGGGCGAGTGGCGCATAAATATAAAGGGTTTCCGAAGCAATTTTCGTTTGTTTATATTCTGCCATCGAATCCATGGTCTGCATATTATGAAGTCTGTCAGCCAGTTTTATCAAAATAACACGGACATCATCATTCAGCGTAAGGATCATTTTTCTAAAATTCTCAGCTTGCATTGAAGCATTCAAATCTTTTTGAACCAAAGAAATTTTAGTCAAACCTTCAACTAATTGAGCCACTTTTGGGTTAAATAAGCGCTCAATTTCTTCAACCGTCATTGGTGTATCTTCGACAACATCATGCAATAAGGCCGCAGCAATAGAGGTCGCACCCAGACCAATTTCTGAGGCAACAATTTTCGCAACTGCAATAGGATGAAATATATACGCTTCGCCCGATTTGCGTCTTTGCTCTTTATGAGCGTCAACGGCAACATCAAAAGCTTTCCGAATCAGTTTTTTATCGGCGGGGGTTAAAGTTTGGTAACTTATTCGAAGTAATTCCTTGTATTCCTGCGCAATCGCTTTGTTTTCTTTCTCAATATCTATTTCTATCATAACGGCATATTCAAGTACTAAAAATAAGCATTAGTTTGAATATACGCAAGGGAATAGATTGTTGATTTGTGATTAAAGTTATTTGTTTCAAGTTTCAGGTTTCAAGTTTTTTAACTTGAGTTTTTAGTTCCGGTTTTCAACCTGAAACTTGAAACCTGAAACTTGAAGCAAAAATTACTCTTTCGAAAAATCCAAGTCTTGAAAATCGTAGCTAAAGTCAGTTAATTCTGAGATTGGAAGCATTTTTAGGTTAGTAACTTTTCCGCTTTCATCATATTTGAAAAGTAAATGGGCGTCAGCATGAAAGAAAGCATTATTCCATTTTACAACATAATTTCCATCTTTATAAAAAGAAACTTCGCCAGCCAATTGTGGAGAACGTTTAGAAGCAAAATATACTTTTCCTTTTTTCTCTGTAATCGTAACTTCACCAAACCAATTGTCTTTGTAAGTCCCAACGATTTTAGAAAAATCAGTTTTTATTTTATCTTTTTTATTCTTAGCAACAACAGCCCAAACTTCGTCTGTAACTTTATCGGCTTTTTCTTCGTTGGCCTTCATTCTGTTGCTGTAAACCGTCACATAATCATCTGATTTAATGCCTAAATAACTGTCTTTTATAGTGTTTGTAATTGCATTAAAAGCGGCTCCAGACTGCTGATTCGTCAAAACAATAATTCCCAAACCAATTTCTGGAATTAATGTTGTCTGCGTCACATTTCCTTCCAAACCTCCCGTATGTGAAACTTGTTTGTATCCTTTTACATCACTTAAAAACCAACCCAATCCATAACCAGAAAAATGAGTGTTATATGGCGGTCTGGTTTTGGCAGGAATAATTGTTTGCAATTGCCACATTTCATCATGTTCTTTTTCAGAAAATAATTGTTTGTTATCGCTGTATTTTCCGTTATTGATTTGCAAAATGGCCCATTTGCTTAAATCGTTTACACTTGAGTAAATTCCCGCTGCACCATCAAAAAGCTGATTTTCGTAACGTTTTATTGTTTTTAGTTTTCCATCAATCGGAACGTGTGGTGTAATTACATTTGAAGTATCTTTTAAGCGCTTAATTGAAGCTACGCTATTATTCATTTCCAAAGGCTTCATAATACGTTCTTCTACAAAATCTGCCCAAGTTTTTCCGCTTACAACATGAACAATTTCACCGGCGATAATATACATTAGATTGTCATAATCATATTTTGTTCTAAAGCTCGAAACAGGTTTTAAATAACGTAAATTATGAATAATATCCTGTGCTTTAAAATCACTTCCGTCAGGCCAGATCATCAAATCTCCTGCGCCAAGACCTAGTCCACTTCTATGAGTCAATAAATCGCGAATGGTGAATTCACGCGTTACAAAATCATCGTACATTTTAAAATCCGGAAGATATTTAATGACTTTATCATCCCATTTAACTTTACCTTCATCTACTAACATTGCCAGAGCTGCAGAAGTAAATGCTTTACTGTTTGACGCAATTCCGAAAAGTGTATTCGCATCAACTTTTTGCTGTGTCAATGTTGATTTTACACCATAACCTTTTGCCAGAACAACTTTTCCATCTTTTACAATCGCAACCGCGATTCCGGGAACATCAAAAGCTTTGATTGTTCTGTTTACCAATTCATCAACTTCCTGATTTGTAATTTGTGCCGAAGCAGTAAAACAGAAAAATAATGCTAAAAGTGATAGTTTAAAATTCATAATTTTTGATTTATAATTAATTGAATCCTCTTTGACGTTTTGCTTCGAAAATTAAAATTGCGGCGGCAACCGAGACATTCATACTGTCGATTTCGCCCTGCATTGGGATAATGATATTCTGAGTCGCTTCATCACGCCATTGTTGTGTTAGGCCTGTCGCTTCTGTCCCCACAACTAAAGCCGTTGGAGTGGTAAAATTTTGAGTGTGATAAGAAGTTGAATTTTGTAAAGTTGCGCTGTAAAAACTGATCTTTTTTTCTTTCAGAAAAGCAATGATTTCTTCTGATGTTCCAGTTGCAATTTGGTTGGTAAATAAACATCCAACGCTGGAACGGACAATATTTGGATTATATAAATCACTTTTTGGATTAGCAATTAAAACGGCATCTAATTTCGCAGCATCAGCAGTGCGTAAAACTGCTCCGATATTTCCTGGTTTTTCCAAAGATTCAACAACAAGAATTAACGGATTTTCAGATAATTTTAAATCAGATAGTTTCAGTGATTTGGTTTTGGCTATAGCCAAAATACCTTCGGTAGTATCGCGATAAGCCAGTTTTTGATAAACTTCTTTATTAATTTCGATGATTTGAAACGGATTCTGAATCAGTTTGTTTATTTCGTTTTCAGAAATTAATTCGGGCAAAAATAAAACCGTTTCGATTTCGTAACCGCCTTTTATGGCTAATGAAATTTCGCGTTGTCCTTCAATCAAAAATGTTCCGGTCTGTTTCCTTGCTTTGGATTTTTCCTGAAGTAAAACAAGTGATTTTATAAACGGATTTTGTACTGAAGTGATTTGTTTCATTTTTTTAAGCGACTAAGATTCTAAGGCGCTAAGGTACTGAGTTTTTTTCTTCCTGCAAGGTTTTTAAAACCTTGTCGGTTTTGGAAAAAAGTTAGCCACGAATTCCACCAATTTTCACGAATTAATTCTTTTGCATGAAGGGGGAAAAAATTAGTGGAAATTGGTGGAATTTGTGGCTAATAAAAAATATTACTCTTCAGTAGAATTGTTTTCTTCTAAAAGAGCCGTTTCTTCTTCAGGTTTTCTTACGACTTGATCTTTGCTTCCAAAAAAGAATTTTTTTACGGCTGCAAAAGCGGCTACAATTCCAATCACAATCACTTTTGCAAATTTTGCCAGAATAGCAAAAAATCCAACTTTTGCCAATACTTTTCCGGCAACTAAACCGCCAATTGTCCACGCAGCAACTGTGTCTGTGTCGGCGTCAAAATCTAAGTATTTGTTTCCGTCATTAAATTCCACACTTTGAATAATTCCAGGAATACTTGCTTTTACTTCAGCAAGCTGATTAACACCTGCTACAGCAGAAATGTTGTACATTCCTTTTCTTCCCAAAACTCTTAAATCGTAATTAAGAGTATGTTCTTTATCTTGACCAAACTGCAGTTCTTTTGCCCAATGAAGCACTTTTAAATTATTGTCATAATAAGGTTTAGATGCCCATCCAATTAATTGAACTTCAGGATAACCGCCTTTTTTTCTTTCCGTATTTTCTGCAGCAACATCTTCTTTCATAGTTTTAAGAAGATCATCATAATCAATATCGCCAGCATCATCGTCTTTTACATAACCATCACCTTGATAGCTTATTACAAACATCCAGCTGTCAGCGTGTGTAACTCCTTTTCCGTCAGGAACAAGTGAACCAAGAATCGATTTATCTTCAGGATTTCCCCATAAATTGCTTAATACGTCTTGAGTCTGTTTGCTGTTTAAGAATTTAAATCCTTTAGGAACATTTAAAGTTCCGTCGCCTTCGGGAAGTTTAATTTTTCCTGATTCATAAGTAAAAGATTTTTCAATCTTGTCGTAAAAAGCAGCAAGTGTATCTGCCTGTGCATTGATTTTAGAAATGGAAATCAGCCATAGAAAAAGAAAAAGTACAGTTTTTTTCATTTTGGGGTTAGTTAAAAATGGTTAATTATTTTGGTTTTTATTTGGTTTGAAATAATTCTGAAATCTCTTTTTCGACAGGATGTTCAGCAGTAAAATTATAGCCTAAAATTTTTGCAATAGTCTGAGCAAATTGTTTTTGATAAATTTGAGATTCCGTTGTGATTTCGCCTTTTGGAGCAATTTCTGGTCCCATTGCTGCGAACCAAATTTGAGATGCACCCGCAACATCGGCGCCGTGATCTGTCCATTGCGCTTTTACTTTGTCACCACGGCCGTGATCAACGGTTATAAATAGGGTGGTTTTGTTTTTATACTGAGGATCATTTTGAACAAAATTCCAGATTTCCTGAAGCCATTTATCAACTTGATTTGCAGCATCTAGATACGAACGATATTGCCCGTGATGCGCCCATTCATCAGTTTCGCCATAAGCGATATAAAGGATTTTTGGTTTCTTGGTTTTGAGTTCGTCCATTGCTTGATAATGTGTGAAAACATCCAGACATTCATCTTCATGGAAAGGCTTAAACGAGTTGTCACGCATTTCATTTAACAATTTTTGAGATGCCGTTGGTTTATTTCCGCCCACTTTATCAAAAGCCGAAATTACAGGAAAACCGCTTCGTTCTTCGTTTAAGATTCGGTCAAAAGCATCCCAAGCGCCAAATGCGGCCACTTTTCCTTTAAGTTTGGACTGATGATTTAAAAACTCTAAAACATTGACATTTGGATTGGCTTTGTAGCCGTTTGAATTGACTTTTAAATCAACATTTCCCGTCATGATTTCGCTGTATCCCGGATAACTGAACCAATACGGATTGGCAACATCAACTTTATTTCCTAAATCTCTGTTTCCATAAATTTGTCCTTTTGATGCAATTTCGGTCCAAAGAAACGGCATCAGTTTTTTGCGCGCTTCTTTGACATCGGCATTTCCATATTTTTTATAAATATAAGCGCTGTCCCCTTGATTGAATTTTTTGTCATTAGCAATTGCAGGATCTAAACCTTTAAAAACTTCCTGCCATCTAAAACCGTCTGTAGTTATGATAATGATATTTTCTGTTTTTTGTGCATTAGATAGAAAACTTACTAAAACGAATGCAAATAAAATTACTTTTTTCATATCTATTTTGAATTACGAAAGTTCTTAGTTTTAAAGTTTTAAACAGTGTTTATAAAAGTTTATTCGGTATCATTAAACGAATTAACCTTGTAAATTAGTTGAAGTTTAATAGGATCATTTTTGGAATTCGGATATTGTTCGCTATTCACTCTTTTTTCAAATTCTTTCATGATATCTAAATCCAAATCATCTTTTACAGCATAGGTGATCTCGTTTTTTTTCTTTTTTAATTCAAATTCAACCATTATTTTTCCTGATTTCATTGAATTTTTGAACAACTCGTCAAATATTTTATCGGTCTTTTGTATAATTAATTGAAGGTCTTCTAAAGAACTATTTTCTGCCAATTCTGCATCAGAATTTAAAAATACAACTTTCTCAAGTCTGGTTTCTTTTATTCCTTCAGAAACGGATTCAATTTCATTTCCGTTTTGATATATTTTGCCAGGAACACGTATATAATTTGTTTTTGGAGCCTCATCTAACCACAATAGTTTTAAATCTTTTTTTAGCAGATTTAAAATATAGTTATGCTCTTTTGTTTCTACAATTAATAGAGGTTCCTCAATATCAAATGATATTACAGACCAATAATAGGCTAGTTCCAGTTCATTGGCTTTTCGTATGATAAATTGATTTGAAACTTCATTTTTAAATTCATCCCATACTATTTTAGTGTCAGTGATATCTTGACACATTTTACCATCTAATATTAAATCGTCTACATGAAATTGAACTGCTCCGCCTTCTATTTTTTGTATTTTTTCATTGGCTTTAAACCTTTTCCAGAGTTCAGGACCAATGATTAAATTGTTTTGCAATATTTTGTAATCATTATTTTCAGACAAATTGTCGCTAATTAATTTTTTAGCTTTTTCGATGATTTTGGCATCAGCATATTTATACACAACACCTTTTGGAATTGTAACAGTTTCTTTCTTTTGCGCACTGGATAAAAAACTTATAAAAAAGAATAGAATTAAGAATGGTTTTTTCATATTTTTTGAATTAAAAATTTCAAAGTTTTTCATTATTCTTCGATCTAAATCTACAAATTGTATATCTTACGAACACTCTTTTTAGATTTTCAAATCATAAAGAATTTGTTAATCTTCAATAGTTAAATAAATAAGGAAAAATTCATCTAGTTCATATTGCTTATACCATTTTTCAATGTCTATATAGCCTTTGGTAACTTCACAATAACCGAGTTCACCTTTTTCTGAATTTTCATTTGGAGGCGTAATCAGAGCAATTTGAATTTCTTTTCCAATCTGGATTTCAAGTGGTTTTTGATTAGAAATTTCGCGAAGAGAAAATGTATTGTCTTTGTACTTTGAGTTTACTTCAAAAATATTTTTATTATAAGAATTTGAAAAAGCAAATGTGATTTTTTCATTGTTTAAAAGTTGTTGAGTAACAATAGAAAACTTAAAATCTTTACCAATTTTAGGATCTTCATCTCTTTTTGTGTCTTTAGCAACTTTTTCAATAGCAACTTTTCCTTTTTTATATTTTTGAATTATAATCTTGTAATTTTTGCCAATTAATTTTTCAGAATTAGTAAAAGTTAAATCGATTTTTTCGATTCCCTGAAAGCTTTCTAAAATAAATTCTCTTGATCCGAAAGAAGGTACATCTAATTTAGAAATTATTTCAATTTTGTTCTCTTGCCCATAAGAATAAGAAATCAAAAATGTAAAAATAAGAAGAAATGCTTTTTTCATTTTCTATTAGTTTGAATTTACGTTGATTGGGTGTAAATATGATTTTCAAAACTAATTAATTTAATTAAGCAAATTTTACGGAATAACGTAATGTAACTACAAATTAAAAGATGAAGAAATCAGATAAAAAAAGAATAGACCTTCATTTTACATTTCAAAAAAAAACATTTCACCATCTTTACAAAATCCCTCGAGCCTTTATTTCCAAATACTTATTAATAGCATCCAAAGTCAGGTTTTCTGGCTGGGTTAAAACCGAATGAATTCCGTATTTCTTTAATTCATTTGCAATTAAGCGTTTTTCAAACATGAATTTTTCGGCAATAACTTTATCGTAGACTTCCTGAATGGTATCTGTTTTTTTGTTGATGATGGCATTTAATTCTGTATTCTGAAAGAAAACAACAACTAATAAATGGTTTTTTGCAATTCCTTTTAAATAAGGTAATTGACGATTCAAACCGTCCATAGTTTCGAAATTGGTATACAGAATAATCAAACTTCTTTGGTTGATGTTTTTCTTGATGTCGACATACAATCGACTGTAATCGCTTTCAAAAAAATCGGTCTTAATGTTGTATAACGTTTCCAGGATTTTTTGCATCTGCGAACCTCTTTTCTCGGCATAAACTCGGTTTTCTACTTTTTTAGAGAAAGAGAAAAGACCCGCTTTATCTTGTTTTTTCAGAATTACATTAGATAAAACCAAAGTTGAGTTTATCGCATAATCTAGTAAACTTAAACCGTCAAAAGGCAATTGCATCACACGCCCTTTATCAATCGCCATATAAACCGACTGTGATTTTTCGTCCTGAAACTGGTTGACCATCAAAGCATTTTTCTTTGCGGTTGCTTTCCAGTTGATCGTTCTTAAATCGTCGCCTTGAACATATTCTTTAATTTGTTCAAATTCCATTGTATGGCCAATTCGGCGAATTTTCTTGATTCCGAATTGATATAAGTTATTTGAAAAGGCCAGTAAATCGTATTTTCTCAGCTGAATATACGAAGGATACGTAGGAACCATCTGCTCATTATTGAACGTAAATCTTCGAGAAATCAATCGCAAAGGCGAAGAAACGTAAATGTTTAAATAGCCAAAATAATATTCCCCGCGTTCTGTTGGACGCAGATCGTAACCGATTTCTTTTTGTTCCGAAGCTTTTACTGATTTTATAAGTTTAAAATCACGAACCTGAAACTGAACTGGAATTTCGTCAATTATTTTTACTGAAACCGGAAAAGTGTAATGATTTTTCAGAACGAGAGTTATCGGATTTAAATCTCCGTTTGACAGTTTTTCAGGTGTTACACGATCTGCTTCAAATCCGGTTCTGGTCAAATATAAGAGCAAAATATCGAGACCTAGAAAAGTAATTAAAACCAAAACCCCAAACCAAACCGCATTATAAATATTCGGAAAAATAAAAGCACAGACAAACAATCCTATTATGCTCGCAAGCACATAGAAAAAGAAGTTGTTGAGATATAGACTTTTTATGAATTTCACTTTTTTGTTTGTTTAATGTTTCAAGTTTCAGGTTTCAAGTTTGCTTCTCCCGAAGTTTCGGGACGCTCAGCAGCATGACAAAAAATAAAAAGGTTCATTAAAACAGCTGTCATCCTGAGCGGAGTCCAAGGCTCGTTTTTCAATTTACCATTCATCATTAACAATTCACAATTAATAATTACCTAGGTATTTCTACAGTTTCAATAATCTGTTTAATAATTTCAGAACTTGTAATTCCTTCCATTTCTCTTTCTGGTGCTACAATTACACGATGCTGTAAAACCGGAATTGCGGCATCTTTAATATCTTCAGGAGTCACAAAATCACGTCCGCGAATGGCAGCGAAACCTTTTGAAGCATTTAAAATTGCAATTGAAGCACGAGGCGAAGCTCCTAAATATAAAAACGCATTTTCTCTTGTGTTAACAACAATTCGGGCAATGTATTCCAATAAATTTGGCTCGACTCTGATTTGTTTTACCAAAGCCTGGTATTCTTTAATTTCTGAAGCAGAAAGAACAGCTTTTATAGCTTCTAATTTGCCATGATTCTGTAATAAATGTTCACGCTGAATAATCAGAATTTCTTCGTTTAATTTTGGATAATCAATCGCAATTTTGAATAAAAAACGGTCTAATTGCGCTTCTGGTAAACGATACGTTCCTTCCTGCTCAATTGGGTTCTGCGTTGCGATAACTAAAAACGGAGTTTCCAGCTGATAAACAGAACCATCAATTGTAATCTGGCGTTCTTCCATAACTTCAAAAAGAGCCGCCTGAGTTTTTGCCGGAGCACGATTTATCTCGTCAATTAAAATTAAATTCGAGAAAATTGGTCCCTTTTTAAACTCAAATTCAGAACTTTTTAAGTTAAAAATTGAAGTTCCTAAAATGTCTGACGGCATTAAATCTGGAGTAAACTGAATTCTGCTGAAATCAATATTTATGGCTTTTGCCAAAAGTTTTGCCGTAATAGTTTTTGCAACACCCGGAACACCTTCTAACAATACGTGTCCGTTTGACAAAACCGCCACCAAAAGCTGATCGACCATTTTGTGCTGTCCAACAATTACGGTTTCGATTTCTTTCTTAATGGCAGTAACGTGCTCTAAAAGCGGTGCTAAATTTATTCGGGTTTCAAAATTCACATTTTCGTTTGTGATTTCGGTTTCTGGGGTATTAATATCGTCCATAATTTGGTATGTTTTCTTTTGTTGATTTTGGTTGTTTTTTTGCCACAGATTAAAAGATTAAATAGATTTATATTTTAATTTATGTTAACTGTTTTCTCTCGCAGATTCTGCAGATTAAACAGATTTTACTTGAACTTCATTTATAAAAAATATCTGCTTAATCTGCAGAATCTGCGTGAAAAATTTAATTCTTTTTAATCTGTGATATATCTTATCTAATGTATAATTTTTTCGATTGCATTATTAATTCGGATTAAATCTTCTTCAAGACTTCCGTGATAACTTTTTCTGTGTTCGTTGATCAAAAAGACAAGTTCCTGAATATCGGCAATGTTTTTACCCGTTTTAAGATGCAGTTTTTTAATAAAATCATCATCAAGTTTTGTGGTATCCATCAAATATTCGTTTCGCATTTTTTCAAGGAAATAGATGATTTTCTTATCAATAATATTAGTATGATCACCTTCCTGATAATATAAATTTCCGATTGTCTTGGTAAAATCAACTGTTGAATTACTGAGTGGTTTTACAATAGGAACAATACGCTGTTTTCTTTTGGCATTGAAAAAAATGAAAATTACAAGCCCTAATAAACTCAGCAAATAGGCCCATTTTAATGCCGGCTGACTAAAAATATAACGTAACGGTGAATTTGAAACCGATTCATTATTTTGTCCTTTGGTGTACCAAAATACGTCTCCTCTTGGAATATAAGACAACACATCTTCAGCATACTGATAATGATTGTCTTTTAATAAATGATAATTGGTAAAAGCAGCAGGCTGAGTATGCAAGAAAAAATAACCATCGTGGTATTTAACTTTTATAAAATTAACATGCTTCTCCTTTTTTTCTTTGCTTTGATAACCCAAAACGGTAGTTTCTAAAGTATCAATTTTCGAAAAATAGTCCTCAATTGATTGTTTAAAAGCATATTTTTTAGCGCTTATTTTTTGATTTGCCATCCAAATCGATGTATTGCTAACACGCTTCAAATCTGTTTCAGTTTCCAGTTTTAAACTGTCCAGCAAGATTTTTGGGAAACTTCTCATGCTTAAAAAGGCACTGTTTCCTCTCGATACAAAATAAAAAAGCTCTTTTACAGATTGCTCGTCAATATCGCCTTCTGCAGCAATATTTAAAAAGGTGCCTTTTATTCGGTAATCTTCAACTAAAGTGTCTGCATTATATTTCGAATCTAAATACTCATAAGGTGTAATGGTTGAGATTCTCTCGATTTTTTGACTTTTTAAAAGACCTTTAATTTCTTTATCAAAAACATACAATCCGTAAGGGATTTTGTCGTGCACAGAAAAAGTAGGGCGCCAGTCAATTGGTTTTGGCTGTCCTTTATCAACCATTAAAATGATTGCCAATAGAAAAACCAGAACGCCTATGTAAATTTTGATAGATTTATTCATGGCTGAAGGTTTTTATGGCATTTTTAAATCGGTTTTCGGCTTTTAAGAAAATGGCTGTATTAATATCAAATTCACCATACCAAATGTAATTGTACAAGTACGATAAATAAGTGAATTCTTCTTTATGAATAGGGCTTTGAATCTCGTATAAATAATCTGAATTTGTTTTTTCAATATCCCATTCTATGTAATGATTTTGCGCCATTACTTTCAGCAGCCATAAATAATAGTAGCGAATAGCAATTCGTTTTTGATCGGACTCGATATTTTCTTTAATCAGTTTTTCGAAATCTAAAAGATGGATATTTTTCTCGGTATCAGAATAATAAATGGTTCGTTTTTGCGAATTTTTGCCAAAAATCCACTGACCGTCTTTATTGATTAATGCTTTTACAATCAAGAATATAACTACAATAATGATGATTGCAGCCAAGGTTTTAAAAAGGATCGCGATAAAATTAACTGAAGCCTCAGGATTGCTGAAAGTGAAAATTCTTCTGAAAATGCTTGCCAGCCATTCCATAAAATCATCCCAAAATGTTTTTTCTGGAGGTTTAGTCTCGTAAACAAAATCGGAGCCTTTATAATTCTCTTTAAAATCTTTTTTAAATGTTTTTACAGGAATTGCAGCAGAATCGACCTGAATATCTTTTTCGGTGTATTTAATAGAAGCGATTTTTGGCGGTTCTTCGGTCACAAGAGAATCCTGTGCATTCGAAAAACTGCAGCAAAAAACAAAAAGTAAAATGAAGAAAATTTTATTCATTATGGTTTCCGGTTAAGTCAATTTGGGCTGATAATTTTGTGTTTTTTTGTAGACGATAAAAGGATAAACCAAATAATAAAATGAAATTATTCCTAACGTAAATAATATTATAAAACTGCTGAGCCAGTTTGGCATATCAATAGAATATCGAGTAATAAAACCTTCCAGAAATCCTGCAGCGATTGTAAAAGGAAAAGTACTTAAATAGATTTTAAAACTGTTTTTGAAACCAATTTTAAAAGAATTTATTCTCGAAAAAGTCTTCGGAAACAAGATGGAAGCTCCTAAAATAAATCCGGCAGCAGTTTCAATTACAATTCCGAAAATTTCCATTGCCCCGTGAATCCAGATTCCTCTCACACTTTTCCAGAAAACGCCCTGTTCATAAAAGAAATATTGAAAAGATCCCAGCATAATGCAGTTGTTCAGGCAGATATAAAAAGTTCCTAATCCAGCAAAAAGACCAAAAAAGTAGCATTTTGCACCAACCATAAGATTATTCATAGTAATAGAAATGAAACTTCCCCAGTTGCTTCCGGAACCGTAAACGGCCATTGGGTTTCCTTTTTTTATGTTTTCTAAAGTTTCATTAACGTAGTTATCGCCAAGAATAAGACGAACGAAATTAGGATCGTATTTTGCCGAAATTACACCAATAGCAACCGTCGCAAAAAACAAAACGAAGGCATAAATTAAATAACGCCTGTACTGATAGACAAGCAATGGCACTTCGGTTATGAAAAATTCTGCGATTTTGTTTTTTTCGGTTCTTTTGGTTTTATAAATCTTCTGATAAATCTGTGACGCAAGGTGATTTAAGTAAATAACTGTTTTACTTTTAGGATAATACGTTTGCGCATACGACAAATCATTCATCATTTGAATGTATAAATTAGCTAACTCGTCAGGATTTTTTTTAGCTTTACCAAAAATAGCTAGCTCAAATTCCAGCCATTTTTCTTTATTTTGTTTTATAAAAGCGATTTCTCTCATTGCAGGCTAAAATATAAAATATGTCAGAATTATCTATTAATACAACACAAAATGTTAAAATAAATTTTATAGCAGCTTCTATCGGCGAGCGATTAGGGGCCTATTTTATTGATGCATCGGTAAAAATCGCCTATATACTTGTAGTATGGTTTGTGTTTTTTTATTGGCTCAAAGTTGGTGTTCTAATGGATGGCTTAGATAGCTGGTCGGCCAGAGCTTTAATGTCATTATTTGCCATTCCGCTAATGTTTTACTCACTTACTTTAGAAAGTATTTTTGAAGGACAGTCGATAGGAAAAATTCTGCTCAAAATAAAAGTGGTAAAAATTGACGGCTATCAAGCTGGATTTGGTGACTATTTAATTCGCTGGTTTTTTGGAATTATTGATTTTTTTATTCCCATAATTTACGGACTTGTGGCTTTAATTACCGTAATATCAAGTAAAAAAGCACAACGTTTGGGAGATATGGCGGCAGGAACGGCCGTGATTACTTTAAAAAATAATATCAATATAAGTCATACGATTTTAGAAGACATTGGAACTTCCTATGTGCCAACTTATCCTCTTGTAATAAAATTATCTGACAATGATATGCGAATCATCAAAGAAACTTTCAATAAAGCGGCCGATAAAAATGATTATGAAATCATAAGCAAATTAGTGGCAAAAATTGAAAGCGTTACCGGAATCAAAAATCAGTCAGGAAATAACAGCGATTTTATTAGAGTGGTTTTAAAAGATTATAATTTTTATACGCAGAATATGTAAGGAAAGGCTCTAAGTTTCTGAGTTGCTAAGGTTCTAAGTTTTTTAGTAAAATACTCTAAGGCTTAATTATTTGTCAGACATTTTCTTCATTATGAACTTTGCGATTTTGCGGCTTTTCGAGATTTTTTTTTTAGTGTTTTTTTAGTTTAAAAGGTTTATTAACAATGCTTTGGATTTAATTTTTTAAATTTAACAAGTTTAATATTTAGAAAAGGAGTTTCCGAAAAGCCAAAGAGTAGGTAAATTTAAGCGTAAATACCATGAAAATTAAAAAAGCCGCCGCGATATTACTATTGTTTTTTATTTCTATTTTTTCTTTCGCTCAAAGCGGAAAAAAATTAGATAAAATTATAAAAAGAGATTACACGATTATTGAAGGTACAATTTCTAAAATATCTGATAAAACTGTCGAATATTCACTGCCTGGAGAAACACTGCAAATTGTTCTGGATGTTTCACAGATTGCCCGAATCGATTTTGCAAGCGGACGATCGCAGACATTTGATGTAAGTCAGGAAAGCACTTCACCATCAGCATCAAATTCAGATGTTGTTTCTTCAGAAATGAAACCGAATACAATTGCCGTTTTGCCCGTTCCTTATGTGAATTCAGACAATCAGGAAGGTTCTGAAGACATGGCAAAATTTGCTCAAAATGATATTTACAACAAATTATTAGACAAGTCTTCCAATATTTTTCCGCTTACAGTTCAAGATTTAAGAACCACAAATACACTGCTTCATAAAGCTGGAATTGATCATAATAATGTTGATGAAACCTCTATTGAAGACCTTCAAAAAATATTAGGTGTTGATAATATCATCGCAGCAAAAATCTCCTATACAATAGGAACTGCCACGACAGCAACTACTTACAATAGCGGAAATGCAAAAGTAAGCGACAATAATAAAAAGGTCACAACCAATGATTATTCGACAACTACGGCAAATAATCAGCTTTATTATTACTACACAGTCTATTTTGATCTGTATAAAAACGCTTCAAAAATATACTCCCAAACCCGAAAACCGTTTTTGGCAGTAAAAGACAGTTGGATCGATTCGGTGCAGTATTTACTGAAAAGAAGTCCGATTTACGTAAAAAAATAAATACAATTAATTACAACTTTACACCTAAAAAACCTTTGTACCTTTGTTCCTCTGAACCTCTGCAACTTTAAACAAAAATGTTCCATATTTTAGATCTTATCGGTACAATGGCCTTTGCCATGTCTGGCGCTTTAACGGCAATGCATAAAAAACTCGATCCGTTTGGGGTTTTTATTATTGCATTTGTAACTGCCGTTGGCGGTGGAACACTTCGTGATGTTTTGATTGGAAGGACGCCCGTTGGATGGATGCGCGATATGCAGTACGTTTATGTGATTATTTTAGGTTTTTTTCTTGCTATTCTTTTCAGAAAAAGCTTTGATAAACTTCGAACTTCTTTATTCTTGTTCGATACAATTGGTTTGGGTGTTTTTACTTTGATTGGTCTTGAAAAAGGACTTACAACGGGACTTCATCCCGTAATTTGTATTGCTTTAGGAACTATGACAGCCTGTTTTGGAGGCGTAATCAGAGATATTTTGTGCAACGAAATCCCGAATGTTTTTAGAGAAGAAATCTACGCCACAATCTGTATTTTAGGCGGAATCGTTTTCTTTGGTTTACGAAAATTAAATCTAAATGTAGATGTTTTATATCTGGTGACTTCATTGGTTATCATTGTAGTTCGATTAATGGCGGTTAAATACAAATGGCATTTGAAGGCATTTGATCATAAGTAATTTTGAATATGGCATTTACTGTAAAAATATACGATCAAAACGATTATAAGCTTTGGAACGATTTTATCGCCGAAGCTAAAAATGCTACGTTTTTATTTCACCGTGATTTCATGGAATACCATAAAGATCGTTTTGAAGATTTTTCGCTTTTAGTTTTTGAAGATGAAAAATTAAAAGCCATTCTTCCCGCTAATAAAAAAGGAAAATCGGTTCATTCGCATCAAGGTCTTACTTACGGCGGATTGATTTTTTCGTCTAAATTAAAAGCAGAAAAAGCAGAAAATATTTTGGACGAAATTTTGTTTTTTTTGAAAGAAAATCAAATAGAAACGTTTCATTATAAACCAATTCCCGATTTTTATTTTTCAAAAGGAAATAGAGAAATCGACTTTTTTTTATTTAAAAGAAATGCCGTTCCTGAACGAAAAGAAATGAATTTGGCAGTTAATTTGCAAATGCCATTAAAAATTTCAAAAAGCAAAATGAAGCATTTCAGGCGAATTGAAAATCTTGATTTAGATATTATAGAAGAAAATGATTTTCAACCCTTTTGGGAACAAATTCTGGAACCAAGATTATTAGAAAAATTCAATTCAAAACCAGTTCACAGCAAAGAGGAAATTACACTGTTAAAACAGAATTTTCCACAAAATATCAGACAATATTCGGTTTATCAAAACGATGAAATTATTGCAGGAATAACGATTTTTGAGACTGAAAATGTGGTTAAATCGCAATATGGCGCCACTTCAAAAAAAGGCGAAGAAGTGAGAGCACTAGACTTTTTATTCATTAATCTGATTCATAAATACAAACGAAAAGGAAAGCTTTTTTTTGATATGGGAATTGTTAATGAAGACAGCGAAAGCGGTTATCATTCAGGACTTTTAAAACAAAAAGAAGAATTGGGCTGTGCGGTTTACAATCAGGATTTTTATAAAATCGATTTAAAATGATACCATTTCTCGATCTAAAAAAAATAAACGAACCGTATGAAACCGCTTTCCAGGACAAACTGAAATTGGTTTTAAACAACGGCTGGTACATTTTAGGAAAAGAAGTACAAACTTTTGAAAAGGCTTTCGCCGAATACAATCAAACGAAATATTGCATCGGAACAGGAAATGGCTTTGACGCTTTAGTCCTAATTTTTAAAGGTTATATCGAACTCGGAAAACTCAAAAAAGGCGATGAAGTTATCGTTCCTGCAAATACCTATATCGCAAGTATTTTAGCCATTGTACAAGCCGATTTAGTTCCGATTTTGGTAGAGCCGAAATTAGAAACTTACAATATCAATCCAGATCTAATTCAGGAGAAAATCACCTCAAAAACAAAAGCCATTTTAGCCGTTCACTTATACGGACAATTAGCTGAAATGGACAAGATAAATGAAATTGCAATTCAGAATAATTTGATAATTGTCGAAGATTCTGCACAATCACATGGAGCAAAATCAAATTTCAAAAATCAAATTTCAAATTCCAAATTCCAAACAGTAGAAAATCCAAAATCTAAAATCAATAATCTAGAATCAGCAATCGCTTATAGTTTTTATCCCGGAAAAAATCTAGGCTGTCTCGGTGACGGCGGTGCGATTACAACGAACGATTCCGAATTGGCTAAGGTGCTTTTTTCGCTTCGTAATTATGGTTCTGAGCAAAAATATTATAACAAATATATTGGCGTAAATTCAAGATTAGATGAACTTCAGGCTGGCTTTTTGAGTCTGAAATTACCAAATTTAGATCGCGATAATAATAAACGAAGAACGATTGCAAAACGTTATTTATCCGAAATTAAAAACGATAAAATAATTCTTCCGTTTTGGGATTTCTCAGATAATCATGTTTTTCATTTGTTTGTTATTAGAACTGAAAATAGAGATGCTTTACAGCAATATTTAACTGACAATAATATTCAGACCGTAATTCATTATCCGATTCCGCCACACCAACAAAAAGCTTTTTCTGCGTGGAATAATTTGTCTTTTCCAATTACCGAAAAGATTCACAACGAAGTTTTAAGCTTGCCAATGAGTCCGGTTTTGACAGAAACAGAAGTAGATTTTATCATCGAAATTTTAAATAAATACTAATTCGTGCCGGATAAAAAATCATATCAGCAGATTTTAAAAACGACTTCACTTTTTGGCGGCGTTCAGTTTTTTTCGATTCTAATTTCGATTGTCCGAACCAAATTAATTGCCGTTTTTATTGGCCCGGCCGGAATGGGAATAATTGCGCTGCTGAACTCAACTTTGAGCGTTTTAAGCGGTATTTCGGGTTTTGGAATAGAAACAAGTTCGATAAAAAATATCTCTGAAAAATATAAAAACGAAGATCTAAAGACCGTTTCAAGAACCATTCAAATCGTAAAAAAGATTGTTTTTTTTACCGGAATATTTGGAATGATCGTGACTCTAGCTTTTTCAAAAGTCTTAAGTATAATCACTTTTGGAGATTCAAGCCAGACATTTGCTTTTGCAGTTCTTTCTGTAACAGTTTTATTCAAGCAGTTAAGTTCCGGACAATTGGCAGTTTTGCAAGGTTTGCGATCTTTTCGTTTTTTAGCGAAAGCCAATTTATATGGCAACCTTTTTGGTTTGCTTTTTTCGATTCCGCTGTATTATTTTCTGAAAGTTGATGCCATTCTTCCAACAATTATAATTGCGTCGTTTTCGGCTTTAGTATTTTCATTTTACTATTCGAATAAGATTAAAACTGAAAGAGAAAAAATTCCCAATTCAACTCTTTTTCTTGAAAGTAAACTCATTGTGAAATTGGGTTTTATGTTGACAATCAGCAGTGTTTTAACGCTTTTGTCTACTTATTTAGTTCAGATTTATGTTGGAAAAATAGGCGGTTTAGAACAAGTTGGGTTTTATAACGCGGGATTTACTTTACTGAATTCGTATGTCGGAATTATTTTCACCGTCATGAGTACGGATTATTTTCCGAAACTTTCTGCGATCAATTCTGATAATGAAAAAGTTAGAGAAAGTGTTCAGCAACAGGCTTTTATTTCCGTTTTGATTATAATGCCCATTATTGTTTTGTTTTTGGTTTTCAGCCCAATAATTGTAAAAGTAATTTATACTTCAAAATTTGAAGCCATAGTTCCAATGATTTGCGCTGGAATTTTAGGAATGCTTTTTCGAGCCGTTTCCTGGTCGATGGGATTTATTTTAATAGCAAAAGGTGATTCAAAAATGTTTATTAAAACTGCCATTGGTTTTAATATTTTGTCTCTGCTAATGAATGTTTCAGGCTACTATTTTTATGGTTTAGAAGGTTTAGGAATTAGTTTTTGCCTTTACTTTTTATGTCATTTTATAGGATTGAAAATAATAACTAAAAACCGCTATAATTTTTATTTCGAAAGAGAATTTTACAATATCCATTTTATTTGTTTTGTCATTTGTTTTGCTTCATTTTTGGTACGTTTCATAGAAAATGAAGTTTTAAAATATGGATTATTTGCCCTAATGATTTTATTGTCTTTTGGTTTTAGTTTTTACGAAATCAATAAAAAGATGAATTTAAGCGAAATATTTACGTCATTTGTTCAGCGAAAAAAAGGTAAAAATGATCAGGAATAGTTACAGAAAATGTCGTTCGATATATCATAAATTCAGGTTTTACTGGTCAGTAAACTGGACAAAAACGCTGTACTTTAATTTCAAAAAATTCCCTTTTGAAACCGCTAAAAAGCTTCCTGTTTTCTTTTATAAAAGAATAAAGTTCAGTTCAATTTCTGGTGAAATTCAAATTGATGGAAATATTGAAAAGGGAATGATTGGTTTTGGTCAGCCTTACGAATTGAACACCGTCCATCGCGGCATTGCAGAAATCAATATTCAGGGGAAGCTAATTTTTAAAGGAAAATTTCAATTTGGGAAAGATTATTTTCTTTTTGTTGGAGAAAATGCGGTTTGCGAATTAGGAAATATGTCCTCAATGGCTTCAAACGCAAAATTAATTTGCCTTGAAAAAGTGGTTTTAGGAAATTACGTTCGTCTAGGTGCAGAAAGCCAGATTATTGATACCAATTTTCATGACATGATTGATACTGTTACCGGTGAAAAACAAAAAAAAACGGGACCAATTTTTATAGGAGACTATACTTTTAGCGGAAGCAGGATTTCGATTATGAAAAATACCAAAACACCTGATTTTTGTACCATTGCAACTAATTCTTTCTGCAATAAAGATTATACATCTTGGGGAAATAATATTTTAATTGGAGGTGTTCCAGCAAAACTAATCAGAACTAATATTTCACGAGATTGGCAAGGCGAAAAACAACAATTAGATGATTTTTTGACAATTTAAAAAAGTACGCGGATATCACAAATTCGCTAAAGCGAAGACGCGGATAAAAACGGATTTTTTTTAATGCATTAATCAAAAAAAAAATCTGTTTTTATCCGCGTCTTTACGAAGTAAATCCGTAAAATCAGCGTTCTATTATAATATGAATACGTTGTTTTATTTCTAATAAAATATATCGGAACAACAATTTAAAATTCGAAGTTTTAAACGCCAAAATCATTTCAAAATGCATTCGTTTTAAAATGGCTTTATGTTCTTCTTTTGTTTTATTTAAAGCAATCGCTTTTTTGATAATCACATTAGTTGAAAAATTGATTTTTCTGGATCTTTCATCGTTTTTAAGAAAGAAATGAGTACCAAGAGACGTTGTCGAAATTCTTTTTTTGATTAAAATCTCATCGATATAATCAAAATCATATTTTCTCGAAGCCCGAATCCAAAGGTCTAAATCTTCATAAGCCAGATTTTCATCATAACCTTCTAAATCATCAAAAACTGATTTTTTGACCATAGAGGAAACGGAACAAATACTGTTTCCGCCTGAAATAACGCTTAAATAAATATCGCCGGTTTGTCTTTTTTCAATTGTTTTTTTTGATTCATCAACAGGAAAATAATAAAAATAAAATTTGCCTTTTTCATTGATTAATTCAGCATTTCCATAAACGATTCCTAGATCTTTAAAGTCGCTTTCGCGGAAAGCTTTTAGTTGCAATGAAACACAATTGGGCAATAAAATATCGTCACAAGCCAAGTCAATTATAAAATCGCCTTTGGCCAGTTTTAAAGCTTTGTTGAATGATTTTGTGCTTCCTGAATTTTTTTCATTTGCAATAAATTGAATTTCAGGATAATCAATAAGCCATTTTTCAATCGTTTCTTTAGAATTATCGGTGCTAAAATCGTCAACAATAATTAACTCAATAAACGGATAATCCTGATTTATTGCCGAAGTTAAACTTTCGACAACAAATTTTTCCTGATTATAGCACAAGCAAATAATAGTTACTAATGAATTGTCCTTCATATTTTTTTGTTTTACCATTAAGATATTAAGGAAATTAAGTTGAACAAAAGCTTAATTTTCTTTTCTCCGTTAAGAAAATTAAGCCCAAAGCTTTATGCAACTTAATGTCTTAATGGTTCTAAATCTTATTTTATTTTAAAGAGTTATATTTGATACGAAAATAAGAAATCACGAATGATATCGACTCACAAAAAAAAGAAAATCGCTTTAATTGGTTATCGCTTGAGCGGAGGCGGGAGCGATAAAGTGATGGCAAATTTGTCAATCTTTTTTCAGCATCAGGGTTTTGAAGTCGATATTATTATTGTTTTAGACGAAGTAAGTTTTCCGTATTTGGGAAAATTAGTGAATTTGGGTTTGTTGAAAAGCAAAAGCAACGGAGTTTTTAATAAAATTAAACGTTTAAAGGCTTTGAAAAGTTATTTGAATGAAAATAAATTCGATTTTATTATTGATTTTCGTTTCCGAACCAAGATAATTCAGGAACTTATTTTAGCCCGATTTATTTATAATACCAAAACTATTTTTACGGTTCACAGTTTTTTGATTGATCATTATATGCCGAATAATTCTTGGCTGACACGATTAATGTACAATCATTGTTTTGCCAATGTGGCGATTACAAACGAAATGAAAACGTTGATTGAAAAAAAGCATCAGTTAAAAAATGTTGTCACAATTCACAATCCAGTTTATTTGGAAGAAATTGTAAAAAAACAAAATGAAAAAATTGACCTTGAATTTGATTTTATAATTGCTATTGGGCAATATGAGAATGAAATAAAACAATTTGACAAACTGATTTCAAGCTACGCGAAATCTGACTTATTGCGAAAAAAAATACATTTAGTTATTGTTGGAAATGGCGATGAAGCAAAGCTTAACATAGCGATTTTAGAAAACAATGTTTCAGATTTTGTTCATCTTTTGGGATATCAAAACAACCCGTTTAAATATTTAAGCAAAGCTCAATTTTTAGTTTTATGCAGTAAAAATGAAGGTTTCCCGAATGTTATTTTAGAGGCTTTAGCCTGCAAAACTCCAGTTATTTCTTTTGACTGTGATTTTGGTCCGAGAGATATGATTTCTTCTTTTGAAAATGGTATTTTAGTGGAAAATCAAAATTGGGAGAAACTTTCAGAAGCAATGAATTTATTGATTTCAGATGAAGTTTTGTATCAAAATATCAAACAAAATACATTGAAAAGTATTGATCCATTTTTACTGGAAAAAATTGGTCAACAATGGTTACATTTGATGAAAGCGAATTAAAATATGACAACGATTCAAGATATAACAGTACTTAAAATTCCGGTTGTAGAAGATCTAAAAGGGAATTTGGCTTTTATTCAAAATGATATTTTACCATTTGAATTCAAGCGTGTTTATTATCTTTTTGATGTTCCCAGCTCTGCTTTTCGCGGAGGTCATTCGCACATAGAACAGCAAGAAGTTTTGATCGCTTTAAGCGGCAGTTTTGAAGTGAAAGTGACTGACGGAACTGATAAAAAAAGCTTTTTGCTCAACAAACCCAATATCGGATTGCATTTGCCAAAAGGAATCTGGCGTGAATTAGAAAACTTTTCATCAGGTGCTGTCTGTCTGGTTTTGGCTTCAGATGTTTTTGAAGAATCGGATTATATCAGGGATTTTGGAACTTTCTTGATTTCCAAAAAATGAAATTGCTTTACATTGTTCCCAAAATAAAAAATGCTGGCGGAGTCTCGCGGGTTTTGTCTATAAAAGCGAATTATTTCGTCGAAAAATTTGGGTATGAAGTTCATATTTTGTCTCAAAACGAAGAAAATGATTCGTTTTTTTATGACTTCAATTCTGAAATTGTTTTTCATAATATTACTTTAAACCGAAAAGGTTTTGGCTTTTTTAAAGCTTTTCGAAAACAAATAAATCAAAAAATCATCGAAATAAATCCTGATATTATTTTGGTCGCAGATAATGGTTTAAAGGCTTTTATTTTTCCATTTATTGCAAAAACAAAAACTCCAATTGTATTTGAATGTCATGGCTCAAAATTTATTGAAGAAGAAAGCCAGAAAACTGATTTTTTGTCCAAATTTAATCGGAATTTTAAATATCGATTTAAGAGTTTTAGTGCCGGAAAGTTCGCTAAAATAGTTGCTTTATCTGAAGAAAGTCTAAAAGAATGGAATGTTGAAAATGGAATTATAATTCCGAATCCGTCATGGATTCAGACAAAAAATGTTTCCGATTTAAAAAATAAAAAAGTAATTGAAATTGCTAGATATTCCTATGAAAAAGGATTAGATCGATTGTTGTCAATTTGGGAAAAAATAATTGAAAAACATCCAGATTGGACTTTAGATATTTATACGGATGATGTTGCATCTTTAGAAAATATAATCTCTGATTTAGGAATTAAATCAAACACAAATATTTTTCCTTTTATCAAAAACATTGAAGAAAAATACCTCGAATATTCGATTTACGCTATGACTTCCAGAACAGAAGGTTTTCCGATGGTTTTGTTGGAAGCAATGGCCTCCGGTTTGCCTTGTATAGCGTATGATTGCCCAATTGGTCCGAGAACTATTATAACGAATGCTGAAAATGGTTTTTTGATTCCGGACAATAATATTGAAATGTATGTTGAAAAACTTTCTTTTTTAATTGAAAATGAAGAAGTTAGATTGAAGTTTGGCCGTGATGCAAAAGAAACTTCTGAAAATTTTTCTGTTGATAAAATAATGGAAAAATGGAGGCAGTTTTTAGAAAAGTTATAATATTGTTTTTTTTTGAATAACTCTCGTGTTTGTCATTTCGAGGAACGAGAAATCTCCACAAGAAGCTCCGTCCAGAATATCGCCAATCTTTGTAGAGTTACTTGCGAAGATTTCTCCTTTCAGTCGAAATGACAAACTAGGCGAAATAACTATGCTAAAACCTTGCAGGAATTTAAAAAGCAAAAATACCCCAATTTATAAATGTCAAAAAGAAATAAAGATGGTTTTTCAGAAAGTAAATTCCTTTCAATTTTAACTTGATTTTTTTTGAAAAGTGAAAGTACAAAACGAATCAATTTTACTTTTTTAAGAATTTCAAAAGCTTTAATTATTTTACTTTCTTTTGAAGAAATTTTTCCAGAATTATAAAGCAAAACTAAATTCTCTAAAGCTGTTTTTGTTTTGGATAAAAACACTTCTGAAGTTTCTAAATTCAAATGAAAAGTCGGATTCTCGATTTGGGAAATTTCAAAATGATTCTTTTTTAAAACTGAAAAGAAACACAAATCTTCATAACCATACTTAGTAATCGATTCATCAAAAGGATGTTGCAGAAAAACGTCTTTTTTAATCCATAAATTAGAAGTCAAAGTTGAAGCAGTTTCTCTTTTTTGGCCGTAAATCCAGCGCAAAAGTTGTTCTTTTTCAGGCTTTTTATCTTCATAAATAATCCCGCCAAAAACAATTTTTTTTTCGGAATTTGAAATTGCAGTAATATAGTTTTGAATAAAGTTATCCTTTGCCGGAAAAGTGTCGCAATCTAAAATTAACAGCCAATCGTATTTTGCTTTTTTAGCTAATGAATTGATGTTTTTCCCTCTTCCTAAATTGTTTTCATTTATAAAAAATGAACCATTAGAAAAAGTGTTAATTTCTTGATTTAAAATGTTTTCCTGTGAGTTTGAAGCGTCATCCTGACAAAGTATTTCAAAAGTAATGCCGTATAAATTACATTGCTTTACGAGTTCTTCAGCGAGAGGAAAAGCATTATAATCATAAACCGGAATTAAAATAGAAAGCATTACACGCTTCTTTGCACCACTTCGAAGATTCTTTCATCCTCGCACTTCAATGTTTTAGATGGAAATTTCATCAACAAAGCATAATCGTGAGTTGCCATGATAATGGTTTTGCCATTAGCATTGATATTTTTTAGTACTTCTAAAACTTCAGAACTTGTTTGAGGATCAAGGTTTCCTGTTGGTTCATCGGCCAAAATAAATTCGGGATCGTTTAGCAAAGCTCTTGCAATCGCAACACGCTGTTGTTCACCTCCAGAAAGCTGGTGCGGCATTTTGTTAAGGAAATCTTTCATTCCTACTTTATTCAAAACTTCATCGATTTTATGTTCCATTGCTTCATTTTCAGTCCAGCCGGTTGCTTTTAGAACGAAAAGCATGTTGTCTTTTACCGAGCGGTCCGGAAGCAATTTGAAATCCTGGAATACGATACCGATTTTACGTCTCAAATACGGAATATCATTTTCTTTTAAAGTTGCCAAATCAAATTCAACTATATGGCCTTCACCTTCAGTTAAAGGCAAATCTGCGTACAAAGTTTTCATGAAACTACTTTTTCCAGAACCAGTTTTTCCAATAATATAGATGAATTCGCCATGCTCTACATCCAGATTAATATGAGATAAAATTTTTCTTCCTTCCTGATATATAGTAACTTCTTTAAGAGATAGTACGATTTGTGACATAGTAAAATTGATTTGATTGGTAAAAGTAATAAGATAACGGTTGGATTCAAAATAAATTTCAATCATTTCTTGTAAAATATTGAAATGAAAATTTAACCATATAAGTAATATAAGTTCATTTTAGAGATCAACACGTGGAAGTTTTTATTGGTCAAAGCTTATATGATTTTGGAACAAAAAAGGGATCACGAAAACACCTAGCTTATAATTACTTATGTGACTTATATGGTTAAAAAATGCCACATTAGAAGCTGCTAAATAGCGCCTGTTAAATTTTTTGTTCATAATAAAAGACAGAAACGTTTCGTTATAAACGGTATAAAATGATAAATTTGAATACTAAATAAAACTAAAATGCGTAGACTTTCCTGGTTCTTTTTACTCCAAATTATTCTTATTTCGACCACGGTTTCGGCACAAAAATCAGCTATATATACTTACGAATTAAAGGATTTTGACAAAGCGGTGGCTTTGTACAATGACAAACAATACGCTTCGGCACAGCATATTTTTGAATATGTAAAAAATAATACGGCGCCAACTGAAGAAGTAAAATCAGACTGTGCCTATTATATCGCAAACTGCGCCATCAGAACCAATCAGCCAAATGCGGATGCTTTGATGGAAAAATTTGTTGAAGATTATCCAACAAGTACCAAACAAAATCAAGCATATATTGAAGTTGCTCAATATTTCTTCGAACAGGGAAATTATCCAAAAGCTTTGCAATGGTTTGATAAAGTTGATGAAAGTTATATGAGCAAAACTGATTCTGATAAATTTAATTTCCAGAAAGGTTATAGTTATTTTACTGCCAAAAAGAAAAAAGAAGCCACAACGTATTTTAATAAAGTGGTTAACTCACCTGAATTTGGTTCGCAAGCAAAATATTATTTAGGATTTATGGCTTATGAAGGTGACGATTACAAAGAAGCAACCAAATATTTTGATGAAGTTTCGGGAGAAGAAAAATACAAAGAAAAGCTTTCGTACTATCAGGCCGATATGAATTTCAAATTAGGAAATTTCCAAAAGGCAATTGATTTGGGCCAAAAAGCAATGGCGAAATCTAATGAAATAGAAAAATCGGAATTAAATAAAATTATTGGAGAAAGTTATTTCAATTTAAAACAATACGGGAAAGCGATTCCGTTTTTGGAACTATACGCAGGTAAAAAAGGAAAATGGAATAATACCGATTTTTATCAGTTAGGTTACGCGTATTACGAACAGAAAGAGTACGAAAAAGCCATTTCTCAATTTAATAAAATCATTGAAGGAAAAGATTTCGTTGCTCAAAATGCGTATTACCATTTAGGTTTAAGTTATTTGAATACAGGAAAAAAACAAGAAGCGCTGAATGCATTTAAAAACGCTTCGGAAATGGAATTCAATGCTCAAATTCAGGAAGATGCTGCTTTGAATTATGCCAAATTGAGTTACGATATCGGAAATGCGTATCAGACTGTTCCTGGAATTTTGCTTGATTTCTTAAAAAAATATCCAAACAATTCAAGCAAAGCAGAAGTTGAAAAATTATTAGTTGATTCTTATATTTCGACTAAAAATTATAAAGAAGCTTTGGTTTTATTAGAAAAAAATAAATCGGCTGAAAATAAAACGGCGTATCAAAAAGTGCTTTTTTACAGAGGCTTAGAATTGTACAACGAATCTAATTATGCTGAAGCTGGAAAGATGTTTAAAAGCGCAATAAGCGAACCAAAAACGCCTGAATTTACAGCACGCGCTGCTTTCTGGAAAGCCGAAACAGAATACTTAAATGACGATATGCAAAATGCATTATTGACTTATAAGCAATTTGCAGGAATGACCGCGGCAAAATCGACAGAAGAGTATAAAAATATCAATTATAATATTGGTTACACGTATTTTAAATTGAAGGACTACGATCAAGCCGCAAATTCATTTCAGGCACAAATTGATAATTCGCCATCAGATAAAGTTCGTTTAAACGATTCTTATTTACGTTTAGGAGACTGTCGTTTTGTGACTTCAAAATACAGTGCAGCAAACGAAGCATACGCAAAAGCTATTGCGGCAAAAGGTGTTGATGCGGATTATGCTCAGTTTCAAAAAGCACTTTCTTACGGATTCATGTCAAACAATACAAAGAAAGTGGAAGAATTGAACAACTTTATTCAGATGTATAAAAAATCATCTTACCGTGATGATGCTTTATTTGAATTGGGAAATACTTACGTTGCAGAAAAGAAAAATGATCAGGCTATAAAAACGTATGATCAGTTAATTTCAGAGTTTAAAGATGGATCTTTTACTTCAAAAGCCATTTTAAAACAAGGTTTGATTTATTACAATTCGGATCGCGACGAACAAGCGTTGACGAAATTTAAAAAAGTGGCAGCAGAGTTTCCAAAAAGTCCAGAAGCTTTAGAAGCTGTTTCGACTGCAAGATTAATTTATGTTGATTCAGGAAAAGTAGATGAATATGCAACTTGGGTTAGAACATTAGATTTTGTTTCGGTTACAGATGCGGAATTGGATAATGATACTTACGATGCCGCTTTCAAACAATACAGCCAAAACAACAGCAAAACTGCCATTACTGGTTTTGCAGGTTATGTGAGCAAATTCCCTTCTGGTTTGCATGCTTTAGAAGCTAATTTTTATTTGGCACAATTATATTATGCAGATGGTTCAGAGACTAAATCAGTTCCAAATTATCAGTATGTAATTGAGCAGCCACGAAATGAATTTACTGAACAAGCTTTGAATAGATTGGCTCAAATTTTCTTAAAAGCAAAAGATTGTGATAAAGCGATTCCAGTTTTAGTTCGTTTAGAAAAAGAAGCCGATTTTCCTCAAAATAAAACTTTTGCTCAAGCAAACTTGATGAAATGTTATTATGATAAAAAAGATTATGACAATTCGGTTATTGCTGCTGAGAAAGTATTGGAAAACCCAAAATCAGATGCAGGAGTAAAAGCCGATGCGCAGATAATTGTTGCCCGCGCTGCAATGCAGACAGGAAACGAAGACAAAGCTAAAACGGCTTATGCTAAACTTTCGGCAACGTCAAAAGGAGAATTAGCGGCAGAAGCACTTTATTATGATGCTTATTTCAAAACAAAAGAAGGAAAATTTGATGCATCGAATGTTTCTGTACAAAAACTGGCTAAAAGTTATTCGGCTTACAAATATTACGGAGCGAAAGGCTTGGTTTTAATGGCCAAAAACTTCTACGGATTAAAAGACAGTTATCAAGCAACTTATATTTTAGATAACGTAATAAACAATTTTACAGATTATCCGGATGTGGTTGAAGAAGCAAAAAGAGAATTAAGCGCGATTAAGTTAGAAGAGTCAAAAACGAATTCGTCGATTAATAAGTAAAGATAATTTAGAAGCAAGAAACAAGAAGCAAGATTTTGTGAAAGTCTTGTCTCTTTCTTCTTGACTCTTTAGAAAAATGAAAGAAATGAGTTTACCTTTTTATATAGTGGATGTTTTTGCAGATAAAAAATATGCCGGAAATCAGTTGGCGGTTTTTATGGATGCGGAAAAATTGAGTTCAGAAGAAATGCAACAAATGGCCCGTGAAATAAATTTTGCAGAAAGCACATTTGTAACAAAATTGGACAGAGAAAACAATAAAGCCGAGATCAGAATATTTACTCCAGCTCATGAAATGCAGTTTGCGGGACATCCGATAATTGGAACTTCATGGGTTTTGATGAATAAAGTTTTTGAAAATTTCCCTACTGAAATTAAGCTAGAAGTTCCAATTGGACCCATTGCGATTCATAAAACAGAAGATCAAATTTGGTTAAAAGCAGCGCAGCCAAAATTCTGGGATACTTTTTCGAAAATCGATTTTACATTTTTCACCAATCTGCAGGTAAGTGATTTTGAGAATCAATTTCCAATTCAGGAAGTTACCACCGGAAGCGCTTTTGTTATGGTTGGATTAAGCAGTAAAAGAGCACTTGAAAATTTAGTTTTAGAC
This sequence comes from Flavobacterium sp. LC2016-01, assembly GCF_009711135.1. Lineage (GTDB taxonomy): Bacteria > Bacteroidota > Bacteroidia > Flavobacteriales > Flavobacteriaceae > Flavobacterium. Next base: position 176,257 of record NZ_WMIC01000001.1, read on the forward strand.
AAAGATAAAGCCGATGCATGGATGAGAAATAATTGCAAAACAGATCATCGAGGCTTATATTTTTATTATTTAGAAGGAGAAAAGTTGTTCAGCAGAATGTTATGCGTAGAACACAACCAATTAGTAGAAGATGCCGCAACAGGAAGTGCAAGTACTTGTTTACAAGCCTTTCTACTGAAATATCATATACCAGAATTTGAATTGATTAATTATCAGGGAGATTACATCGGTCGTCCTTCTCAAATTTATTTTAAAGGGAAATTAGCTGATGATCAGTTTGATATCAATATTGGAGGAAAAGCCCAGTTTGTGGCTAAAGGCGAGTGGGAAGCTTGATTAAGAATATAGAAAATAGAGCAAAGAAGAAAGAGTCAAGAGCAAAGAAGAAAGAGTCAATATATTAGAAACTAGAATAGAATAGAGGAAAATTTAGAAATAGGAGAGCAGTCTTTCTTCTTTATTCTAGCTTCTTTTCTCTAAAAAAGAAAGAAATATGAAAATTAATTGCCGCAATAAAATTATCGTTTTACTAGTGTTATTTGCCTGTCAGCTTTCGTTTTCACAGAAGAAAAATGAAACTATAGGAACTGAAACGGTAAACGTAGTAAAACCTTATTCGCCTACAATATCGGATGCTTTTAAAGTGAAAGAGACTCCTTCGCTTGATGACAGTGGAAATCAGCCAAAAGAGACTATTAAGTATAGTATTTTGTCTGTTCCGGTTGCGTCGACTTTTACGCCGTCAAAGGGAAATGCGCAAGGTGTTGATAAATCTAAAAAAGAGAAATTATTCAATAATTACGCAACTTTAGGAGTTGGAAATTACGGAACTTTAAATGCAGAATTGTTTGTAACGCAGGATTTAGGAAACAATGATTATGTAGCTGGAATGCTTCGTCATCATTCTTCGCAAGGCGGCATAAAAGATGTAAACCTGAATGATGAATTTTATGACACGGCCTTAAATGTTGGTTACGGCGTAATCAATCGCGATATGTCTTGGGGCGTCGATTTGGGTTATCAAAATCAATTATACAATTGGTATGGTTTGCCAACTGATTTTGGAGCAACTTTGCCTCCGCAAACACAGGATGATTTAATAAGAGGAATTAATCCGAATCACTCTTATAACACAATTTCACTTGGTGGAAATGTGGAATTTAATGAAGGTGTTTTCAGTAAAATTTCATCACGATTCACCCATTTTTCAGATAGTTTTTCTTCTTCAGAAAATCGTTTTTATCTAAAACCGACTTTTAAAGTTGATGTTATGGATCAAGCCATAAATACGAATGTTATTATTGATCATGTGAGCGGTTCTTTTGAAAATAATTATGATTTAACGAACACTGAGCCAGTAAAATATAGTTTGACTAATTTTGGGATTGAGCCAAGTTTTGTGGTGCATGAAAATGACTGGACACTTGAATTAGGTGCTGGTTTATTCTATGCCTTGGATTCTGAAAACAGCGGAAACAAGTTTTATATTTATCCAAAAGTAAATGCTTCGTATAAATTAGTGGGTGATTTAATGATTTTCTACACAGGAGTAAACGGAAGTTTAAATCAGAATTCTTATGCTGATTTTGTGACTGAAAATCCATTTTTATCACCGACTTTAGAGATGAGGCCGAGTAGTACACAATACAATGTTTTTGCTGGATTGAAAGGGAAATTGGCAAACAATGTAAGTTATAATTTGACAGGTTCTTACTTGAACGAAAAAGAAAAAGCGCTGTTTAAAAGCAATGATTATACAGAAGACTTTTCGAACCAGAATTATGCTTTTGGAAACTCTTTTGGAGTAGTTTATGATGACGTGAGAACGCTTCGTTTTTACGGAGAATTAAAAGCCGATTTTTCGCAAAATGTTTCTTTCGGAATTAATGGAACTTTCAATAGTTATAAAACAGATGGTTTAGAAGCTTGGAATTTGCCATCGATGAAAATAAGTTCAAATTTAGATGTTAATATCACCAAGCAATGGTACGCTGGTTTGAATGTTTTCTTTGTAGGAGAACGTAAAGACATGCAGACTAATTTTGACGTTGCAACTCTTGGCGTTCCTGTTACGCTAAAAAGCTATTTTGATGCCAATGCACATTTAGGATATAAATATAACGAGCGTTTGACTTTCTTCTTAAAACTAAACAATATCGGAAATCAGGCTTACGAAAGATGGCTGAATTATCCTGTTCAGGGATTTCAGGTTTTAGTAGGCGGAAATTATAAATTCGATTTTTAAGGTTTTCCACGAAAATATTAGGGCACTATTTTTTTGTAAAAGTGCGTTTTTTAGCCATGGACTTGTGAATTTTTTGGAGTAAATTCATGAATTCGTGGCTAATTTTTTTGATCTTTGCGACTTAGCGCCTTCGTGGCAGACGACTTATGGAATTCAAGCAAAAAATACATTCTCATTATTCACAAATGGTTCAAGACCGAATTGATGTTTTCAAAGACATGATTTCAGGATTGACCGAAGATTCTAAAAACGATGCCAAAGGTTCGGCTGGCGATAAACACGAAACGGCTTTGTCGATGATGCATATCGAACAGGAAAAACTGACTAATAAACTAAAAGAAGCCATTGCTCAAAAAGCGATTTTAGATAAAATTGACGCTTCAAAAACAACTGAAAATATCATTTCAGGAAGTTTGGTAAAAGCCAACGGAATTTATTTATATGTGAGTGTTGCACTTCCAAAAATTGCAATTGACGGCATTAATGTTATTGCGCTTTCTCCACAATCTCCTTTAGGAAATCATTTAATGGGAAATAAAGTTGGGTTTCAGTTTGAGATTAATAAGACGCATTATACGATAGAAGAAGTTAATTAATTTAAAATGGATTATCTGTCGTTAATTTGTAGTTTTTCTTTTTTTGGTGCTTCTTATGCTTTTTATAAGATTCATAAATTATGGAAGAAAGATGTTAATGAAAATAATAAACTATATAAATTTGAAATTAATTTTAAGGCGTTCAAAAATTGGACGATTATAATTATGCTGATAATTTTTGGAATAGTCTATTTTTTTAAAGCGATGCCTTAATCGCAAAGTATGTCATTTCTCGTTCTTCGAAATGACAAACTGCATGTGAATATCTAATGGTAAAATTGAACATCGAATAATTTGTGAATGCCTTTTTGGATATTGTTTGTCAATCTTTCATGAATATTTGAATATCTCAAAATTTAATTCAAAGATTTCTGTAAAACCTTAAATTTTACTCGCATTTCCTCTTCAAAATTGAAATTTTCAAGTTTAGGTCATTTTTTTGTGTTAAAATTTTACATTTTATATGTAAAATTAAAATTATGGTTTAAAATTATAACTGAAATTGGTATTTGTGTTTTTCAATTATAACCAATACCGCATCTTTGCCTTATCAAAATAAAATTTACAATTAAAAATATATAATTATGTGCGGAATCGTATGTGCCTTTGATCTAAAACAAAAAGCCGAAACCTTAAGACCTCAAGTATTAGAAATGTCTAAAATCATTCGCCACCGCGGACCAGACTGGAGCGGAATTTACAGCAATGATAAAGCAATTCTTTCTCATGAGCGTTTGGCAATTGTAGATCCAGCTTCGGGAAAACAACCTTTATTTACAGAAGATAAAAAGTTGGTCTTGGCTGCAAACGGTGAAATTTACAATCATAGAGAGCTTCGCAAACAATTTGAAGGGAAATACAACTTTCAAACAGAAAGTGACTGCGAAGTTATTTTAGCACTTTACAAAGAAAAAGGCCCTCATTTTGTTGATGAAATGAACGGAATCTTCGGATTTGCAATTTATGATGTTGATAAAGATGAATATTTTGTTGCTCGTGATCATATGGGAATTATTCCACTATATATCGGTTGGGATCAGCACGGGACTTTTTATGTGGCTTCAGAATTAAAAGCTTTAGAAGGATATTGCACAAAAATTGAATTATTTCCTCCAGGACATTATTTAACAAGCAAAGATGGAGAATTTGTACAATGGTACAAAAGAGACTGGGTTGATTATGATGCAGTTAAAGACAACGAAACAAGTATTCCTGAAATCAAGAAAGCACTTGAAGCTGCAGTTCACAGACAATTAATGAGTGACGTTCCTTACGGAGTTTTACTTTCAGGAGGTTTAGATTCGTCTATTACTTCAGCTGTAGCCAAAAAATATGCAAAAAACAGAATCGAGTCTGATGATACAACAGAAGCTTGGTATCCGCAATTACATTCGTTTTCAGTTGGTTTAGAAGGTTCTCCTGATTTAGCTGCTGCAAGAAAAGTGGCAGATCATATTGGAACCATTCACCACGAAATTAAATTTACAATTCAAGAAGGTTTAGACGCTGTTCGTGATGTGATTTACAACCTTGAAACGTATGATGTAACTACAGTAAGAGCTTCAACTCCAATGTGGTTAATGGCGAGAGTGATTAAATCAATGGGAATCAAAATGGTTCTTTCTGGTGAAGGTGCAGATGAGTTGTTTGGCGGATATTTATATTTCCACAAAGCGCCAAATGCAAGAGAATTCCACGAAGAAAACGTTCGTAAATTAAGTAAGCTTCATATGTACGACTGTTTGCGTGCAAACAAAAGTTTAGCGGCTTGGGGAATTGAAGGACGAGTTCCTTTCTTAGATAAAGAATTTATGGATGTTGCAATGCGCATCAACCCACAGGATAAAATGATCAACAAAGAACATCCAATGGAAAAATGGGTTGTTCGTAAAGCTTTTGAAGAAATGCTTCCAGAAAGTGTTGCATGGAGACAAAAAGAGCAATTCTCTGATGGAGTAGGATACAGCTGGATTGATACTTTGAAAGAAGTTGTAGGAAGAGAAGTTTCGGATGAGCAATTAGCAAATGCGAAATACAAATTCCCATTGCAGACACCAACTTCAAAAGAAGAATATTATTACCGTTCAATTTTTACGGAACATTTCCCAAGTGATGCTGCTGCATTATGTGTGCCTCAGGAAGCAAGTGTTGCGTGCAGTACAAAAATCGCTTTAGAATGGGATGAAGCTTTCAAAAACATGAACGATCCTTCAGGAAGAGCTGTCGCAAGTGTTCATGACGACGCTTACGTTAAAGCATAATCAAGTATAATTTTAGAATTAGTATATATATTGCAGAAAAACGTTCTCTTAGTTGAGGACGTTTTTCTTGTCTTAAATTGTTTAGATTCTATATTTACAGATAGTTAGAAATAATTTTGACAATAATTTGACTTTCTTTTTTATATTTGGCATTCGCCGAAATAAAGTTAAATGCCTGATATTATAGTAGGATTATAAAAGAAAAGCAGAAAATAATATTTAGTTTTGCTGCAGATTATAAAGTATAATTGTTTTTGCAGCTAATTGGCTTCATAAAGTGAGTTTGAAGAAAATAATAAGTAAAAAAAATAGAATATGTCTGGATTATTGGCCGTTATAGGCAAAGGAAAAGACCCAAAACTTGTACAAGAGCTTTCAGCAAGAATGTCTCATCGCGGACCAGATGAGAGTGATTTGCACATTATGGATAACGGAAGTGTGCTTTGCCACGAAAGTTTATCAATTGTTGACTTAAATACGGGCAAACAGCCTATTCAAGGAACAAATAGAGCGTGGATGATTCATGATGGTGAGATTTACAATTATCAAGAATTAAAAAGCACGATTTTAAAAGAGCATACATTCAGAACCAATTCTGATTCAGAGGTAATTGTTCATTTGTATGAAGAATTTGGATATAATTTCTGTAATAAACTTGATGGAGATTTTGCTTTCGTTGTAATCGATGGAGATGATTATATCGCAGGCAGAGATCCAATTGGAGTGAAACCATTATATTATGGACTTGACGAAAGAGGAAGAATTTATTTTTCGTCAGAAATGAAATCAATTGCAGATCAATGCAAGTCGTTTTCAACTTTTCCTCCGGGACATTATTATACCGCTAAAACTGGTTTTGTAAAATATTATCAGCCAGAATGTGAGGATCATAAAAAAGCAGTTGAAAACCTGGATTTAGGCTTAATCCGTGAGAGTTTAATTGAAGCGACACGCAAGCGTTTATTGAGTAATGTTCCGCTAGGAGCTGTATTATCTGGAGGTTTAGATACTTCTTTGATTTCGTCTATTACTTCAAGACTTTTGAAAGAAAAAGGCGAAAAACTACATACATTTTCTATCGGTTTAAATGCAGATGCGCCTGATAATACGGCAGCAAGAAAAGCAGCAGTGTTTTTAGGAACTGAGCATCATGAAGTTCATTTCTCTGTTGAAGAGGGAGTTAAAGTATTGGAACAAGTAATTTATCATATTGAAACGTATGATATTATTTCTGTACGATCTGGTGTGCCAATGTATTTATTATCAAAAGCAATTGCAGATGCAGGAATAAAAGTTATTCTTTCTGGTGAAGGTGCAGATGAAATTTTTGGAGGACATTTATATTTCAGAAATGCGCCGTCTACAGAAGCATTTCAGGATGAAACTATAGAAAGAGTGCAAAAGCTCTTTACTGCAGATTTATTGCGTGTTGATAAAACAACAATGGCGCATGGTTTAGAAGCTAGAGTTCCGTTTTTAGATACTTCATTTTTAGATGTTGCCATCCGAATTAAACCAGAAGAAAAACAGCCAAAAACATATGATGGCATCGAAAAATATATTTTAAGAAAAGCATTTGATACTCCAGAAGATCCTTATTTGCCTGCTGAAGTTTTATGGCGTCAAAAAGAACAGTTTTCAGATGGAGTAGGTTATCAGTGGGTTGATGAATTGATTGAATATTGTGCATCACAAGTAACAGATGAACAGCTGGCTGGTGCAAGTGCAGAATTCCCATACAATTCTCCAACAACAAAAGAAGCTTATTTGTACCGAAGTATTTTTCACAAGTATTATCCTCAGGTAAGCGCTGCGCATACAGTGCGCAAGTGGATTCCGAAATGGCAGGATAATCTTGATCCGAGCGGAAGAGCCAATGCTGCACACGTAAAAGTGCCAGGTGTAGAACTTCCAAAATCAGGAATTACGCTTTAAAAGGGCTTTTTTAAAAATTATAAATTATAAAAACCGAAACAGCATTTTAAATGTGGTTTCGGTTTTTTTATTCGCAATTATACTATTTTACGGAATGCCGTAAAATATTAAAAGTAAGTTAATAAGGATTTTCTGTTTAAGAAAAATATTATATTTGGTTACCAAGAATAATATAAATTCAAACCATTTATCAATCTATGAGAAACTTATTACTAAGCGGAATTTTATGCTGCTCATTAATTTCCATGAGTTCAGTTTATGCACAAAAAGCGGCAACGCCTAAAGAGACACCTAAATTTATTACCAATGTCGAAGGTGTTAAAGAATATTCTTTAAAAAATGGATTAAAAGTTCTTTTGATTCCTGATGCTTCACAAAGCAACATGGTGGTCAATATTGTTTACAATGTAGGTTCTCGAAATGAGGGTTATGGTGAGAAAGGAATGGCGCATTTGCTGGAACATATGCTTTTTAAAAGCACTAAAAATCTAGGAGATATTAAAAAAATGCTTTCGGATAAAGGAGGAAATGCCAACGGAACTACTTGGCTTGACCGAACAAATTATTATGAAGTTTTTCCATCAAATGATGAAAATCTGAAATGGAGTATTGAAATGGAAGCGGACAGAATGGTAAACTCTACTATTTTGCAAACCGATCTTGATAAAGAATTTTCGGTAGTAAGAAATGAGTTTGAAATTGGAGAAAATAATCCTGATCGCGTTTTGCAGGAAAGAATTGTGTCAACAGCTTACTTATGGCATAACTATGGAAATAGTACGATTGGGAGCAAAGAAGATATCGAACGCGTAAAAGCAAACACACTTCGAGTTTTTTATGAAAAATATTATCAGCCAGATAATGCAACGTTGATTGTTGCAGGAAAGTTTGATGAACAAAAAACACTGCAGTATATTGGACAGTATTTTGGAGCTGTTCCAAGACCTAAACGAGTTTTAGATAAAACCTATACAATTGAGCCGTCACAGGATGGTGAGAAATTTGTGGAGTTAAAAAGAGCAGGAGACAGTAAAAATGTAGGTGCTTTGTATCACACGGTTTCATATGCTGATAAAGATTATGCTGCACTTGATGCTTTGGGCGAAATTTTAACCGCTGATCCTTCAGGATATTTATATAAATCATTGGTTGAAACTCAAAAAGTTTCTAGTTTGTATTATTGGCAGCCAACAGTAAGAGATGCAAGTTACATGTATTTTGGATTTGCAGTAGCTAACGATAAAGATATCAAAGCCACGCAAGATGTTGTAAGAGCTGAATTAGATAAAATTACTGACATAAAATATACAGATCAGGATGTTAGCAGAGCGCAGGCAAAAATTATCAAACAAATAGAATCTATTAAAAATAATACCATTTCATTTGCCATTAATCTGACTGAAATTATTGGTTCTGGCGATTATAGATTGGGATATTTATATCGTGATGCTGTAGAAAAACTGACAAAAGAAGATATTCAACGCGTTGCAGAAAAGTACTTTAGAAGCAACAATAGAACAGTAGGTATTTTTATTCCGTCAAAAGATGAGCAGAGATTAAAACCTGTTGAATATACAAACGAACAGATTGTTGCTCTTACTAAAGATTATAAAGGAAAAGCTTTGGAAAAAGAAGTTGCGGCGTTTGAAGCCTCAATCAAAAACTTAAAACAAAATTTGACGGAGGGAAAATTAAGCAACGGTATGAAATATGGCTTGATTAAAAAAGAAATTAAAGGCGGAAAAGTACAGGCCAATTTTAGTTTTCCTGTAAGTAATGAGAAAGATTTGGATGGAAAATCTGATGTTGGCGGTATTATGGCGCAACTCTTGAAAACGGGAACAACAACAAAAAGCAAAGAACAGATTCAAGATCGTTTAGACCAATTAAAATCAAGTATTTATTTTAATTTTGATCATCAAACTTTGTCTGTTTATGTAAATACTTATAAAGAAAGTTTTAAAGAGGTGATGGGGATATTAGAAGATGTGCTTCTTAATTCAACTTTTCCGCAAAATGAATTAACTAAAACAATAGCAGAATATAATACTTATTTGGAAGGAAACTTAAACGATCCGCAATCTATTGCTTTTACAGAAATTGCAAGACAAACGACAAAATATCCAAAAGGCAGTATTTTTTACACCTCGACTACACAGGAAGAAATAGATGCTTTTAAAAATATAAAACAATCTGAAATTGTAGATTTTTATAAAAACATCCTAGGCGGAAATAATGGTGTTGGAAGTGTAGTTGGAGATTTAGATGGAAAATCAACTGGAGCAATTTTAGAAAACACATTCGGGAAATGGAATTCTAAATCGAAATATGAGCGTGCTGTTCCAACTTATTTTGAAACACAAAAATCGGATAAAGATATCATTACTCCAGACAAAGAAAATGCAGTTGCCGTAGGAAGAGTTAGTTTTAAAATGGATACAAAAAATGCGGACTACCCAGCATTTGTTATGGCAAATGAAATATTAGGAAGCGGCGGTTTTTTAAGTGCGAGAATTCCAATGAGATTAAGAGAAAAAGATGGTATAAGCTATGGCGCAGGGTCTTTTATCACGATTCCAATTACAAACGATGTGGCATCATGGAGTTATTATGCTTTTTTAAATCCAACGAAAAAGAATGCTGTTGAAACGGCTGCAAAAGAAGAAATTGCAAAAGCATTGAAAGATGGATTTACGGCGGAAGAATTAAAATCGAATTTGGTAAGCTGGCAGAACGAAAGAAAAACCAGATTAGGAACTGATAACACTTTGATGAGTTTAGTAAATACGTATTTACAGTACGGAATTCCGCTTGAAGATTATGATGATCTAGAAAACAAAGTAAAAGTCCTTAAAGTTGAAGAGGTGAATGCTGTTTTGAAAAAATACTTGAGTTTAGATAAAATGACATCAATCTATGCTGGAGATTTTAATAAAAAGTGATAAACGAATGAAATTTCAATTTTCTTAAATTCCAAATTCCAATTTGGAACTTAAAATATAAAAAGCCGAAATACATTTTAGAATGTTATTTCGGCTTTTTTGTGTGCTTAGAAAGTTTGGAATTTGGAATTTGCAGGTTTGGAATTTATAACAGCAAAGAGAATTTTTATGCTATTCCTGTTTTTGGAATTTTAAATTTTAAAAAATTGGAATTTAAATCGATAGTTCCTTTTTTAATTGGCTTTTTTTGATAATATGTTAATAACTTAAGCGCTTTAAATGGTATTTTAACGGATATATAATTTGCGTTTTTATATATTTGCGTGTTAGACAATAATTACATTTTTTTAGGATAAATTATATGAGCGAAGAAATCAAGAAGAACAATTATTCAGCAGATAGTATTCAGGCATTAGAAGGAATGGAGCACGTAAGAATGCGTCCATCGATGTATATTGGAGATGTAGGGGTTCGAGGGCTTCATCATTTGGTTTATGAGGTTGTAGATAACTCTATTGATGAGGCAATGGGAGGACATTGTGATACCATTGGTGTTGCAATTAACGAAGACGGTTCAGTAACAGTTGAGGACAACGGTCGTGGTATTCCTGTAGATTTACATAAAAAAGAAGGTGTTTCTGCACTTGAGGTGGTAATGACTAAAATTGGTGCCGGAGGTAAATTTGATAAAGATTCTTATAAAGTTTCTGGAGGTTTGCACGGTGTTGGGGTTTCGGTAGTAAATGCACTTTCGATTCATATGAAATCTACTGTTTTTAGAGATGGAAAAATCTATGAGCAGGAATATGAAAGAGGGAAATCATTATATCCGGTAAAACAAATCGGAGAAACAGATAAAAGAGGTACGCGTCAGACTTTTTACCCTGACAATACTATTTTTACTCAAACTACAGAGTTCTCTTATGATACTTTATCAGCTCGTATGCGTGAGCTTTCTTTCTTAAACAAAGGAATTACAATCACGTTTACGGATAAAAGAGAAGTTGATGAAAAAGGTGAATTCAAAAGCGAAGTTTTTCATTCTGATGAAGGTCTTAAAGAATACATCCGTTATTTAGATGGAAATCGTGAACCAATTATCTCACACGTTATCAGCATGGATAATGAAAAAGGTGAAATTCCAGTTGAAGTTGCCTTGATTTACAATACAAGTTATACAGAGAATATTTTCTCTTATGTAAATAATATTAACACTCACGAAGGAGGAACGCATTTACAAGGTTTTAGAAGTGGTTTGACAAGAACACTTAAAAAATATGCCGATGCTTCCGGAATGTTGGATAAACTGAAATTTGAAATTTCTGGGGATGACTTCCGTGAAGGTTTAACAGCGATTATTTCGGTAAAAGTTGCTGAGCCTCAATTCGAAGGACAAACGAAAACAAAACTTGGAAACAGAGAAGTAGTTTCTCCGGTTTCTCAAGCTGTTGGAGAAATGTTGGAGAATTATTTGGAAGAAAATCCAAACGACGCCCGCATCATTATTCAAAAAGTAATTTTAGCTGCTCAAGCCCGTCATGCTGCGAAAAAAGCGCGTGAGATGGTACAGCGTAAAACCGTTATGGGCGGTGGCGGATTGCCAGGAAAATTATCAGATTGTTCTGAGCAGGATCCAGCAAGATGCGAGGTTTACTTAGTCGAGGGAGATTCGGCGGGTGGAACTGCAAAACAAGGTCGTGATCGTAACTTTCAAGCAATTTTGCCGCTACGTGGTAAGATTTTGAACGTTGAAAAAGCGATGCATCACAAAGTATTCGAAAACGAAGAGATTAGAAATATCTTTACAGCTTTAGGAGTAACAGTTGGTACTGCTGAAGATAGTAAAGCATTAAACCTTGAAAAATTAAGATATCATAAGGTAATCATCATGTGTGATGCCGATGTCGATGGTAGTCACATTTCTACCTTAATATTAACGTTCTTCTTCCGTTTCATGAAAGAACTTATCGAAGAAGGACACGTTTATATTGCTGCACCGCCTTTATACTTAGTTAAAAAAGGACAAAAAAAAGAATATGCTTGGAATGATGTACAGCGTGATCAAGCTAACGAAAGGATGGGTGGAAGTGCTGCTATTCAGCGTTATAAAGGTCTTGGAGAGATGAATGCGGAGCAATTATGGGAAACTACAATGGATCCGAACTTCAGAACTTTACGTCAGGTAACTATTGACAGCCTTGCTGAGGCTGACCGTGTTTTCTCTATGTTAATGGGTGACGAAGTACCGCCTCGTAGAGAATTTATCGAGAAAAATGCAGTTTACGCAAATATTGACGCATAAAATGAAAAATTAATAATTCCAATTCGTTTAATTGTTTAAATTTACTAGACAATTAAACGAATTGTCTGTTTAAGGAATAGACAAATTAATAACCGATAAAGTATAAAATATGAAAGTTACCATTGTAGGAGCAGGAAATGTTGGAGCTACATGTGCAGATGTTATTTCTTATAGAGGAATTGCTAGCGAAGTAGTGCTGTTGGATATTAAAGAAGGTTTTGCCGAAGGTAAAGCGTTGGATATTATGCAATGTGCCACAAACACAGGTTTTAATACCAAAGTTTCGGGCGTGACCAACGATTATTCTAAAACTGCCGGCAGTGATGTAGTAGTTATTACATCAGGAATTCCAAGAAAACCAGGAATGACAAGAGAAGAATTAATAGGTATAAATGCAGGAATTGTAAAAACAGTTGCCGAAAACGTACTTAAATATTCTCCAGATACAATAATTGTTGTTGTTTCTAATCCTATGGATACAATGACCTATTTAGCATTAAAAGCAACAGGCTTGCCAAAAAACAGAATAATAGGTATGGGAGGTGCATTAGACAGCTCTCGTTTCAGAACTTATCTTTCTTTAGCGCTGGACAAACCAGCAAATGATATCTCTGCAATGGTTATTGGAGGACATGGCGATACGACTATGATTCCATTAACACGTTTAGCATCTTATAATGGAATACCGGTTTCACAATTTCTTTCAGAAGAAGTGCTTCAAAAAGTAGCTGCTGATACAATGGTTGGTGGTGCTACTTTGACAGGTTTATTAGGAACATCGGCTTGGTATGCTCCTGGAGCTTCTGTAGCATATTTGGTTGATAGTATTTTGAACGATCAGAAAAAAATGATTGCTTGCTCTGTTTTTGTAGAAGGTGAATACGGACAAAACGATATTTGTATTGGAGTACCTTGTATAATTGGTAAAAACGGGGTTGAGGAAATTGTCGATATAAATTTAAATGACCAAGAAAAGGCATTATTTTCGAAAAGTGCAGATGCAGTTCGTAACATGAATGATGCTCTAAAGTCGATTTTAGTATAATAAAAACGGTAAAAAAAAGAAAAGGCTGCACTTTTGCAGTCTTTTTTTTGAGATTAATTAATAAATAAATTGCTTAATCATTTCGAGAATTATATATTTGCTCGGTTTAAAAAAAATGTTGTAATTCGTGATCTCGATTTTTTAGTTTTAAAATCTCATGTCAGGGCTTATTTTAAGGGAATTTGGAACCAAAAACAAACAATAAAACATAATTAATTTTTAGTAATAATGCAGAATAAAGGACTTATTAAATTTTTCGCAATTCTATTTGCATTGGTAAGTATTTACCAACTTTCATTCACTTTTGTGGCAAATAATGTCAAAGGTGAGGCTAAAGCTTTTGCAGGAGATAATCCTGATAAAGAGCTAAAATATTTAGATTCTATTGGTAAAGAGAAAGTATTTGATCTTGGTTTTACAGATTATACTTACAACGAAGTAAAGAACAAACAGCTAAACAAAGGTCTTGACTTAGAAGGAGGAATCAACGTGATTCTTCAAATCTCTGTTAAAGACGTTTTAAAAGGTTTAGCAAATAATTCTAAAAATCCAGTATTTAATAAATCATTAGCTGATGCAACTGCAAATTTAGAAGGAAACAAAACGTATTTAAATAAGTTCTTTGAAGCTTTCGAAGCAAATTCAAACGGAACTGTAAAATTAGCTTCTCCAGATATCTTTGCAAACAAAAGTATGCAAGGTGAAGGCGGAATTGATTTTAAAATGTCTGATTCTGATGCTCAAAAAGTAATTAAAAGAAAAGTTGGTGAGTCTATCGAAAGTGCTTATAAAGTATTAAGAGAGCGTATCGACAAATTTGGTGTAACACAGCCAAATATTCAAAAATTAGGAGAAACAGGAAGAATCTTAGTTGAGCTTCCAGGTGCTAAAGATGTTGATAGAATCAAAAAATTATTAGGTGGAAAAGCTCAGTTAGAGTTTTGGGAAACTTTTAAAATTGAAGAAATCGGAAACTTCTTAGTAGCTTCTAATGAGGCTTTGAAAAAAACTGAAGTTAAGAAAACAGAAACTAAAACTGTTGCTAAAGATTCATTGAATGCTTTATTGACAGATGCTAAAGATTCTGTAGATACTAAAAAAGGAAACAATCCATTATTTGACAAAATGATTGGTCAAGGTGGTGGACCAGTTTTAGGATATTTTGCTCCAAAAGATACTGCAACAGTTAATGCATATTTCAAAAGAGCAGACATTAGAATTTTATTGGGTGCTGACCAACACAATGCAAAATTTGTTTGGAGTAAACCAACTACATTAAAAGATGCTAAAGGAAAAGAAGTTGAAGCAGTTGAATTATATGCTTTAAAAGGTAACAGAGATAATACTCCAGCAATGAGCGGTGGTGTTGTTACTGATGCAAAAGATACTTTTGACCAATTAGGAAAACCAGCTGTTTCTATGCAAATGAACAGCCAAGGTGCTAAAGTTTGGGAAGAATTGACAGGAAGAGCTTTCTCTCAAAAAGGATATATTGCTATTGTTTTAGATGATATCGTTTATTCTGCTCCTGGAGTTACAAGTGGACCAATTGCTGGTGGAAGATCTGAAATTACAGGTTCTTTTGACGTAGCTGAAACTAAAGATTTAGCTAACGTATTAAATGCAGGTAAATTACCAGCTTCTGCTGATATTATTCAATCAACTGTTGTTGGACCATCTTTAGGTCAGGCTGCAATTGATGCTGGAACTGTTTCATCTGTATTAGGATTCTTATTAGTTTGTTTATGGATGGTATTCTATTATGGTAAAGCTGGATGGTATGCAAACCTTGCTTTATTATTAAACTTACTTTTCTTATTCGGAATTATGGCAAGTTTTGGTTTTGTATTAACATTGCCAGGTATTGCAGGTATCGTATTAACATTAGGTACGGCGGTAGATGCGAACATCATTATATTTGAAAGAGCAAAAGAGGAATTACGTGAAGGTAAATCATTGTCTGAGGCTGTTGTAGCTTCTTACGGATGGCATGGTGCAATGCGTTCTATTATTGACGCGAACGTAACGCACGTTTTAACTGGAGCAATCTTGTTTATTTTTGGAACAGGACCAATTAAAGGTTTTGCTTTAACATTATTAATTGGTATTGTAACTTCATTGTTTACATCAATTTTTATTGCTAGAATTTTTATTGACAGAAACATTGCTGGAAAAGGTGATTTAACTTTCTCTACAAACATTACTAAAAACTGGTTTACTAATTTCCACTTTGACTTTATTAAAATCAAAAAATTCACTTATATCTTCTCATCTATTGTAGTTGTTGTGAGTTTAGTTTCTATCTTCTTCGTTAACGGATTAGACGAAGGTGTTGATTTTGTTGGAGGTAGAACTTTCCAAGTTAAATTTGAAAAACCGGTTGATGCTACAGCTATTTCAGATGAATTGTCTGCTGCTTTCGGAACTCCTGTTGAGGCTAAAGTTTTAGGTGATAATGATCAGTTGAAAATTACAACTAAATACAAAATTAAAGAAGATGGTGTTGCTATCGATGAGGAAGTAAACCAAAAGTTATATCAAGCTTTACACAAGTATTATCCAAATACTACTTACGATAAATTCATCAATTCTTTTGATGGCAAAAAAGTAGGGGTTTTACAACAGTCTAAAGTTGGAGCTTCTATCTCAGAAGATATCAAAACTAACTCTTACTGGGCGGTTCTTGGTGCTATGGCTGTTATCTTCTTATACTTAATGATTTCTTTCCGTAAATGGCAATATTCATTAGGTGCGATTGCTGCTGTTGCGCACGACGTTATCTTTGTATTAGGAATTTACTCATTATGTTATAAATTCATGCCTTTCCACATGGAAATGGATCAGCATTTTATCGCTGCGATTCTGACGGTAATTGGATATTCTATGAACGATACAGTAATTGTATTTGACAGAATTAGAGAGTTTATCATTGGTAACCGTAAAGGGACTTTTGAAGATATCGTAAATGCTTCTATTAATACTACATTATCTAGAACATTGAATACGTCATTAATGATGATCATTGTATTATTGACAATGTTTATCTTTGGTGGAGAGTCAATTAGAGGATTTATCTTCGCGATGTTAATTGGTATCGTTGTTGGAACTTATTCTTCATTATTTATCGCAACGCCAGTATTGGTTGACACGATTTCTAAAGATGATAAACACACAATCGAAGACAAACATAATAAGGCATAATTTAAACCTTAGTTTATATAGAAAAAAGATCCAGTGAAAACTGGATCTTTTTTTTTTGCTTTAATTGGTTGTATTTCGGAGAGCCATAGCTAAAGAATCAATCTCTTTGTTTCTTTGGTTCTTCTTTTGTTTTTATTATTAGAAGAAAGAAGATTAAGTGCTTATTAAGCAATCTTACTAAAACGTCTTTTGAAAACAAAAGTTGTAGTTTAGCCCCGATGGGTGCGATATCCTTTTTCCTGCTCCTTTAGCAGGGAAAAGATATAGTGGACAGCGGGACTGAAAGTTGTTTTGAAAACACTTTTATCTGCTTCAAAAAATTAAGATTAACTTGGACTATTATAATAAAAAAAACGCCCAATATTTAATATTGGGCGTTTCTGTATTTTTAAAATGTATTTTTTAAGATGTCGCTAAAGGATTTCTTTGTGCTCTAATGATAAAGAAAAGCCCGATAATGATAAAAGGGATGCTTAGCCATTGTCCGGTTGAGAAAATGCCTAATTCGTTCTCAAAACCACCTTGGCTTTCTTTTACAAATTCAACAATGAAACGCACTACGAATAAAAGAACAAGGAATAATCCGAATAATAATCCAGATTTTAGTCTTGCGTTTGTTTTCCAATATAAGAAGTATAAAGTTGCAAAGACAAAAATGTAACAGAATGCTTCGTATAATTGAGTTGGGTGTTTTGCAGGAACCTGAGCTAATAAATCAGCGAATCTTGGATCGTGTGCGATTGCATCGTAAGCTTCTTTTGGGTTTGCAATTCCGGTTTTTTCCATTGCTACATTTTTAGCGAATTTTTCATGTAAAAAACGAATTCCGAATGCAGATGTTGTTTCATGTCCGGTAATTTCAGAATTAAAGAAATTACCTAAACGTACAAAAATAGCACCGCTTGCAACTGGAATAACCACACGGTCTAAAATCCATAACAAAGGACGTTTTAAGATTTTTTTGCTGTAATAATACATTGCAATTATAATAGAAATTGCTGCACCATGACTTGCTAAACCTTGAAAACCTGTGAATTCCCAGCCTTTTATAAAACCTAAGAGTGTTTCTTGTTCATTTTCTCTAATTGGCAAAAATATCTCAACAATATGGTTTCTGAAATATTCCCAGTCATAAAAGAAAACATGTCCTAAACGTGCGCCTATTAAAGTGGCTAAAACGGTCCAAACAAATAGAGAATCTAATTTGTCAAGAGATTCATTTTCACGTTCGAAGATTTTTTTCATTATAAACCATCCCAAACCAAAAGCAATTACAAACATTAAGCTGTAATAACGAATCATAAAAAAACCTAAATTTATTCCTTCTGAAGGGTTCCAAACCAGATTTAAGGCGTGTGTCATGTAGTATTGTGTTTTTTATTAATTGTAAAAATAAATATTTAAAGCAGAGTTCCTATTTATAAAAAGTTAATGTTTGTGTGAACATTTCTTTTCGGGAACGGGATCATAACCGGTTCTTCCCCATGGATGACAGCTTAAAATTCGTTTCATTCCTAAGTAACCGCCATAAAATAATCCGTGTTTTTGCAAGGCTTCAATCATATAACTTGAGCATGTTGGCTCAAAGCGGCATGACGCTGGTGTAAACGGCGAAATGGCAGTTTGATAAAAACGGACAAGCAGTACAAATGGGTATATTAGAATTTTTGAAAACATACTATTTTAGTAATCAGTGTTCAGTTTTTTAGTATTCAGTTTAATTTGCCGTTCAAAATCCAAACCTTCTTTGTTAGTAATTAGTATTCAGTTTTTTTAGCATTCAGTTTAACTTATAGTTCAAATCTGAACACTAAAAAACTGAATACTGAACACTTTTTTTGCTAAATACTAAAAGACGTACCGTCTTTTCCGTCTTTTAGCTGAATTCCCAAAGCAATCAGCTGATCACGAATTTGATCAGAAAGAGCAAAGTTTTTATCAGCTCTGGCTTGATTTCTCATTCCGATAAGCATGTTTACAACACCTTCTAATTTATCATTGTTGCTGTCGGCGCCTTTTTCGTCGCTTAATCCAAGTACATCAAAAACAAAAGCATTAATTGCTGTGGTGAAAACTTTTAGATCTTCAGCAGAAATTGTTTCTTTTCCGTCTTTTAGCAAATTGATATAACGAACGCCTTCAAATAAATGAGCAATTAAAATTGGGGTATTGAAGTCGTCATTCATTGCATCATAACACAATTGTTTCCATGCATTAAAATCAATTGAGCTTGTTTTTCCTGCATTAATTGCCGGCAATGCATCAAGCGCTTCGATTAATCTTTTATATCCTTTTTCGGCAGCTGTTATCGCATCATCAGAAAAGTCTAAAATGCTTCTGTAATGTGCCTGAAGCATGAAAAATCTCGTTACCGATGCAGAAAATGCTTTGCTTAAGATTGTGTTGTCTCCGCTTAAAATTTCACCTGGCAATATATTATTTCCGGTTGATTTTGCCATTTTTTTGCCGTTTAAAGTAAGCATATTGGCATGCATCCAGTAATTTACAGGCGATTGTCCTGTGCAGGCTTCGTTTTGAGCGATTTCGCACTCGTGGTGAGGGAATTTTAAATCCATTCCACCGCCGTGAATATCAAAATGATTGCCTAAATATTTTGTACTCATTGCAGTACATTCTAAGTGCCAGCCCGGAAAACCATCGCTCCAAGGTGAAGGCCATCTCATGATATGTTCTGGTTCTGCTTTTTTCCAAAGTGCAAAATCCTGTGGATTTTTTTTGTCAGATTGTCCGTCAAGATCACGGGTATTGGCTAGCATATCTTCGATATTTCTGCCGCTTAGAATACCGTAATTATTGGTTTCATTATATTTTACAACATCAAAATAAACGGATCCATTGGCCACATAACCAATTCCAGTATCTATGATTTTTTTGATGATTTCGATTTGTTCAATAATGTGACCTGTTGCAGTTGGTTCAATGCTTGGCGGTAAAAAGTTAAAAGCTTTTAAAATGTCATGAAAATCTACAGTATATCGCTGTACAACTTCCATTGGTTCTAATTGTTCTAAGCGTGCTTTTTTTGCAATTTTATCTTCGCCTTCGTCAACATCATCTACAATATGGCCAACATCGGTAATATTACGAACGTAACGAACTTTATAATCCAGATGTAAAAAATACCTGAAAATTACGTCAAAAGACATAAAAGTTCGCACATTTCCTAAATGCACATTGCTATAAACCGTTGGTCCGCAAACATACATTCCAACATTTCCTTCATGGATTGGTTTGAAATTTTCTTTTTCACCCGAAAGTGAATTGTATATTTTTAAGGGTTGACTGTTATATAGTGGCATATTGTTTTAATTGTTTTTTTAGGAGCTATTCCTGCTGTCCGCTGTATCTTTTATGGTGAACCCCACCATAAAAGGATGCCGCTTCCATCAGGGCTAGATCATAAATATAATAGAAATATCGTAAAAAATTAGAACTGAGTTTCTAGTTTAATGTAATCAAGAAATTCTCTTTTTGTTTGAGGATCTTTGAATTTTCCGCCGAATTCAGATGTTACAGTACTGCTTTCGATATCTTTAATTCCTCTAGAGTTTACACAAAGGTGTTTTGCATCAATAACGCAGGCAACATCTTCAGTCCCTAATGCTTTTTGAAGTTCCTGAACAATCTGCATGGTTAAACGCTCCTGAACCTGAGGTCTTTTTGCATAATATTCAACAATACGGTTCATTTTTGATAAACCAATAACTCTTCCGCTTGAAATATAAGCAACGTGAGCGCGCCCGATAATTGGCAGTAAATGGTGTTCACAGGTAGAATAAACGGTAATGTTTTTTTCAACTAACATTTCACCGTATTTGTAATTGTTGTCAAAAGTAGAAGCTTTTGGCTGTTTTGCAGGGTTTAAACCTCCAAAAATTTCTTTTACAAACATTTTAGCTACTCGGTTTGGAGTACCTTTTATGCTGTCATCTGTCAAATCCATTCCAAGTGTCTGCAGAATGTTTTCAACATCTTTTTTTATTTTTTCTATTTTTTCTTCATCAGTTATGTCAAAAGCATCCGCTCTAAGAGGGTTTTTTGCATTACTGCTGAAATGACTGTCACCTATTTCGTCTAAAAAATCTTCGTTGTTTATCATTAAAAACTACTATTATAATGGGTATATCTTTTTAAGGGGGTAAAGATAATTAATAAATAGGAAACCTTTTCTATGGTTTTTATTATTTAATCGATCCTTTTTGGATATAATTTAAAATTGATGCAAAAAACAAAAGACAATAACGAAAATGGTTATTGTCTTTTGAAAGTTTAAGTTTAGTTTATTTTATCTATTGTTGTATGCCAGTAAAGCCTCTTTTAAGATGTTTACTGCTGTAATTAGATCTTTTTTGTTTAAAACGTAAGCAATTCGAACCTGATTTAATCCCATTCCTGGAGTCGAATAAAATCCTTTTGCTGGCGCAATCATTACAGTTTCACCGTTTAGGTTGTAGCTTTCTAAAAGCCATTGTGCAAAATCATCTGAATCTGCAATTGGTAATTGGGCAATGCAGTAAAAAGCACCTTTTGGTTTAGTTACAATAACGCCGTCAATTTTATTTAATTCGGTAATTAAAGTGTCGCGGCGCTCTTTATATTCGGCAATAACTTCATCAAAATAACTTTGAGGAGTGTCAATAGCAGCTTCGCAGGCAATCTGTTCAATTGTCGGCGGACTTAAACGCGCTTGCGCAAATTTCATTACTGTTGCTAGAACCTCTTTATTTTTAGTAACCAAACAGCCAATTCTTGCGCCGCACATACTGTAGCGTTTTGAAACAGAGTCAACCATAATAACGTTTTGCTGCACATCTTCTAAATTCATTACTGAATAATGCACATCATCACCGTCGTATAAAAATTCACGATATACTTCGTCAGCAATTAAATACAAATCATGCTTTTTGATTAAGCCTGCTAATTGTTTAATTTCTGCTTCAGAATATAAGTATCCAGTCGGATTTCCAGGATTGCAAATCAGAATGGCTTTTGTTTTTGGTGTAATTAATTTTTCAACTTCCTCAATGCTTGGCAATGCAAATGCCGTTTCTATAGTCGAAACTAATGGAACTACAGTTGCACTAGTTGAAGATGCAAATGCATGATAATTAGCATAGAAAGGTTCTGGAATAATAATTTCATCTCCAGGATCTGTAATTGTGGCCAGTGCAAAAAGTAAGGCTTCAGAACCACCAGTTGTTACAATGATGTCTTCTGTGTTAACGTTTACATTTTGGCGCTGGTAAAATTTTGCTAATTTTTTTCTATAGCTTTCATATCCGGCTGACGGACTGTATTCTATTAGAGTTAAGTCAATATTTTTTACCGCCTCGATGGCCACTTCGGGTGTCTTGATATCCGGTTGACCAATGTTTAAGTGATACACCTTGTGTCCTTTTTTCTTTGCTAAATCTGCAAAAGGAGCCAGCTTGCGTATCGGAGATTCAGGCATGTTTCTGCCTTTGTGTGAAATTGTTGGCATGAGTATAAATTATTGAAGTGCAAATTTGCATTTTTTTTTCGAATTTAACGTAAACATTATGAGGTGTTATCGAAATGTAACAATTATCAATATTTTTATTAATTTTATATTAAAATATTAGCAATGAAAAAATATTTCATGTTGTTTTTTGGGCTTTTGGTATCTTTTAACATTTGGGCTCAAGATGATTTTTTGATACAGGGTCATTCCAGTAAGATCACAATCCCATTTAAATTGATTAATAATCTTGTTTTTATTCCGATAAAAGTAAACGGAGTTGAATTGAATTTCTTATTGGATTCAGGTGTCGAAGAAACCATCTTGTTTAGTATGGAAGAACAAAAGAAAGTCAGTTTTAATAATGTTGTAAAAGTAAAATTGAGAGGATTAGGAAGTGAAGAAGAAATCGAAGGACTAAAATCAACTAATAATGTTTTTGAAACGCATGGTATAAAATCCAGTAATCATTTGGTTTATATTATTCTGGATCAAAACTTTAACTTATCATCACATATTGGGATTCCTGTAAATGGGATAATTGGATATAAGTTTTTTAGAAACAACTTAGTCGAAATTAATTACTCAAAGAAAAGGGTTTACGTTTATCAGAATAATAATGAAGTCAGAGAGAAATTGGCTAAGAAATTCAAAGCAATCCCAATTTCAATAGAAAAATCTAAACCTTATATAACAACACAAGCAATTGTTGACAGTGTTGAGATTCCTGCGAAATTGCTAATTGATATTGGCAACAGTGATGCTTTTTGGATTTTCGAAAATAATAAAATCAAATTGCCTAAAAAAAACTTTCCTGATTTTTTAGGAAAAGGATTTAGTGGTGATATTGAAGGGCATCGGGCAAAAATTGCTAAATTTTCTATCGATGAATTTTCTTTTAAAAATCCAATTGTCTCGTTTCCAGATTCAAGTTCGATTCGAAACGTAAAAATGGTGCCAGGCCGTATAGGTTCAATAGGAGGTGAAGTTTTAAAACGTTTTACTATAGTTTTAGATTATGCCGATCAAAAGATGTATCTTAAAAAAAATAATAAATTTTCAGAACCGTTTACTTATAATAAAAGCGGTATTACGGTACAGCATAATGGATTGCAATGGGTTCAGGAAACAGTACATTTAGAAACTGTGCAAGTTGCAACAACAATGTCAGATGTTAGTGGTTACGATGGAAAAAAAGATGACAATTTTAAATATAAGTTTTCATTAAAACCAGTTTACGAAATTGTAAATATTCGGAAAAAATCTGCTGCCGAAAGGTGTGGTCTGCAAAAAGGAGATGTAATTGTCAGCATAAATAATGCGATGCCTTATAAATATTCTTTGCAGCAAATAAATAGCCTCTTAAAATCGGAGGAAGATGTCTGGATAACTCTTGAGGTTGAGCGTAATAGCTTGATACTAAAATTTAGATTTAAACTTGAAGACGAACTTTAAGAGAGGATATTTTAGAAAGTTTTTTTGGGTCATAATCAATAGAATGACTATTTTTGGAAAGTAAGTACACTTTTGTGATAAAATAATTGTTAAATTGTTTTATTGTTTACATACGTGCTCCTAATTATAATGTTTAGCCAAATATAATTTTATGGTCAAAAAATACATTAATTTCCTACGAATCATTCTTTTTTTTATTTTTTTATCTGCAATCCCAAATAAAATTTATGCACAATGTGCGGGTGATGACGGAACTTTAACGGTTTGTGATATTCCGGCAGCGAGCAGTCAGGCAATTGATTTATATGCGCATCTTACAGGTTCTCCTCTTTCTGGTGGCGTTTGGACAGATGTTGATGGTACTGGTGGTTTAGATGTAGATACTGGAATTTTAAATGCACAGCAGATTCGCCAAAGTGGTACTTTCAGATATCTTTATACAGTTGACGGAATTGGTCTTTGTCCTGATAATACGGCAACAGTTACGGTAACCATTGGTGGCTATTCTGGAGTGACTTCTCCAAATGTTTCTGTCTGCAGTGCAGTTGGTGAGTTTAATCTTTTTTCTGCTTTTAACGGAGTATATATTAGTCCACACTCAAATGGACAATGGCATAATGATACTACAAATCAAAATGTAAGAGCTATTGTGAATGTTTCAGATATGCAGGGAACTTTTCAGTACACATACACTATGCCTGCAATAGGAACTTGTCCAGCTATGTCTTCGACTGCGGTTGTAACCATTTTTAGGGCACCTAAATCTGGTACTGGTCAAACGCTGCGATTGTGTGCAAGCGACGGTTTGTCAGCTTATACGGATTATGATTTAAATAATCTGATTTCTGGACAAGATGCTGGAGGAACATGGACTGAAGCTAGTAATACCGGCGAGCTGACTTATCTAGGCGATCATTTTGTTAATGTTCAGAGAATTTACACGAATCGTGGAAAAGGAAGCTATAGTTATAATTATACAGTAAAATCTAATAATCCAATTTGTTCAGATGAGCAGACAACTGTTCGAATCGTTTTGGAGGAAAAACTTGATTTTACAGGCGCAGAACTTAAAATTGTTGATAACAATATATGTGAAACAGCAATACCTACAGCCACATATACAGCCACAATTAAAAAAGGAGCAGCTGCGATACCAAATGGTGATTATAATGTTTCATTTACGGTTTCCGGGCCAAACGGCGGAAGTGAAACAGTGCCAGGAAACTTTATTAATGGTATTTTTGTTTTCCCTTTAAAATCAGATTATTTTCAAAAAGTTGGTAACTACACTGTAACAGTTACAAATATATATGACACAAATAGTGTTAGAGCATGTCGAAACATAATTAACAATCTTTCAGAAGTTGTAAAAATATTCCCAATTCCAGATTTGGCAGGTGCAAAAATACCACCTGTAAGCACCTGTCAAAATACAATTACTGAAGTTACAATTAAGGATGCTGTAAAAATTGTTGATGGAACTTATGATATTCTTTACAACATTTCCGGTGCTAATAATGCTTCATCTCAAACAGCATCTGCTACTTTTTCTGGAGGTAATGCAATTTTTTATATTCCTGCAATTTTAAGTTCACAGAGCGGAAGCGGAACCATTCAAATTGTTAAAATCACTCATACAGTTTCTGGTTGTACAAATTCATCTAATGTGTCAGGCGATATTACCGTAAACCCTTTGCCTAATACTTCAAATTTAAGAATACAAGTTGCACCAGTTTGTTTTGGATCTGTTGTTACAGCTTCGGTTACGGGCTTAGGAACTTTGACAGATGTTACTTTGTCATACACACTTTCTGGAGCTAATACTGCGACAGTACAAACAATTGCGTTGTCTCCAGTAAGCGGAAATGCAAGTTTTGTTATTCCTGCTGCTCTGCTTGTCAATACTGGTTCAACGACAATTAGAGTTTCTAATTTAAAAAATAATATTACGAGCTGTGAGAGCGCTGTAACTGGTATTGCAGCAACATTTGCAATAAATCCTATTCCAGTTGCGCCAACAGTTGCTGACCAATCTTTTTGCAAGTCTGATAATGCTATTATTGGTAATTTGGTACCAAATGGAACACAGTTTAAATGGTATAATTCACCAACATTGACAACACCTCTTGCAAATACTTATGTGCTTAAAAGTGAAACGTATTATGTTACCGAAACTACTTTATCATGTACTTCTGCTGCAACAATGTTTAAGGTTGTCATTAGAGATACTCCTGCACCTGAATTAAATACAGATGGTCAGAATTTTTGCGGTTTAGATGCTCCAACACTTGCTAATTTATCAAATAATACAAATGTCCCATCTTCTGTAGTTTGGTATGATGCGCCTAAAGGAGGAACGCTTTTGCCTGCTTCAACTCTTTTAGTCGATAAAAAAAAATATTACGGATTTGACTTTTCGACCACCGAAAATTGTCTTTCTTATGAAAGCCTGGAAGTTGTTGTTTCATTAACCGATTGCGATACTGTACCACCTGATTTCTTTATTCCTGACGGATTTTCTCCAAATGGTGATGGAATAAATGACACTTTCGTGATACCTAACATTGATTTTTTATTTCCTGATTATTATCTGCAAATTTTCAATAGATACGGAAACAGAATGTACGAAGGATTTAAAGACAAAGCAGGTTGGGATGGTACCAACTGGCAGACAGGCGGATTTGCTCATGGAATAGCGCCAAACGGAGTTTATTTTTATACGCTTCAATTTAATAAAGGCAATAAACCTCCAATTCAAGGACGCCTTTATTTAAACCGATAATTCCATTTTGCAATATTTTAATATAATTCAAATGAAAAAAATAATACTCTACATAACTTTTCTCTTTTGCTTTACGACTGTTTCTGCACAACAGGATCCTGAATATACACACTATATGTACAATATGAGTGTTGTAAATCCGGCCTATGCAACTGGAACTCCTTTAATGATGAATTTTGGAGGATTATACAGAACCCAATGGGTTGGGGCAGTAGGAGCGCCAAAAACCTTTACTTTTTTTGGACATACTGCTTTATCTGAAAAAGTTGAAGTGGGTCTTTCATTGATTTCTGATGATATTGGCGATGGTGCAAAAAAGGAGAATAATATTTATGCTGATTTTGCCTATGTATTGAATTTAGGGGGAAAAAATAAACTTTCACTGGGTTTAAAAGCGGGAGTTTCATCAATGCAGACTAATTTTAACGGATTTAAATTTAGCGATCCTGCAACTGATTTTGCTTTTTCGGAAAATATAAATGCAACGAAACCTAATATTGGTGTCGGAGCTTATTATTTTAGAGATAATTTATATATCGGATTTTCTGCTCCAAATTTGATAAAATCTAAATATATCGAAGAAAAATCAGGAGTAAATGCTTTTGGTTCAGAAGAAATACACATGTTTTTTACCGGAGGATATGTTTTTCAAATCAATGATAATTTGAAATTCAAACCAGCTTTTATGACAAGATTTGTAAAAGCAGCTCCTGTTTCTATTGATTTGAGTGCGAATATTTTGTACAACGAAAAGTTTGAGCTTGGTGCGGCATACAGAATCGATGATTCGGTAAGTGCTTTGTTTAATTTTAATGTTACGCCATCGCTTAGAGTTGGTTATGCCTACGATTATACACTTTCAAATTTAGGTCAGTTTAATTCAGGGACGCATGAAATTATGCTTCTGTTCGATTTAGATTTATTAGGTAAAGGATACGATAAATCCCCTAGATTCTTTTAAAATGAAAAATATGAAAAAACTCCTAGTTATTATATTCGTATTTTCAATACAATTTATAAACGCCCAAGATAAAGAATTGGCCAGAGCCAAACGATTCTTTGATAAAACATATTATGCCGAATCGATTATTCTGTATGAAAAATTAGCTGAAGAAAATCCTTCACAGGAAGTAATTAAAAACCTGGCAGACTCTTATTATTATAGCAATAATTTAGTGAAAGCACAGCGTTATTATAGGTTGTTATTTCAAAATTATAATAAGGATTTAAATCGTGAATATTATTTTAGATACGCTCAGACCTTAAAAGCAACCAATAGTTATGCCGATGCAAATGCGGCGCTGAAACAATATTATGCTTCTTCGACTACCAGCAAAGATTCTGTTTATTTTCAAAAAGAACTGAAAGAACTTGAAAATGTTTCGGCAATAGGAAACCGATTTGAAATAAAAAATCTGGCTTTAAACACACCAAATTCTGAATTTGGAGCTGTTAAATACAACGATAATTTGGTTTTTGCTGCCGTAAAATTGAAACCGGGATTATTTGATAAAAAGTTTAAATGGGACAATGAAACGTATTTAAATTTAGTTGCTGTTCCTTTAAATGAAATCAATGCAGCTGAACCAAACATTAATTACTTTGCTTCAGAGTTAAAAACAGGAATGCACGAATCAAATGCAGTTTTTACAAAAGATGGAAAAACGGTTTATTTTACCCGAAACAATTCAAAAAATAAAACAAGAAAAACAAACGATCAGAAAGTTTCGAATCTTCAAATTTTCAAAGCCGAATTAGTTGATGGAAAATGGACAAATGTTATATCGCTTCCGTTCAATAGTCCAAATTATTCGGTGGAACATCCAGCTTTGAGTGTTGACGAAAAAGTGTTGTATTTTTCTTCGGATATGCCTGGATCTGTTGGCTCTTTTGATATTTATTCGGTGAACATTAATAAAGGCGCATTTGACACTCCAAAGAATTTAGGGCCAATTGTCAATACCGATAAAAGAGAACAGTTTCCTTTTGTGGCTGCTGATAATAAACTTTATTTTTCTTCAGATGGACATTTAGGTTACGGATCGCTTGATGTTTTTGTTTCAGAAATTAACGGAAATGAATATTCTGAACCCGTAAATATCGGATTGCCTCTAAATTCTAATTTAGATGATTTTTCTTTTTATATTGATGTAAATACCAAAGAAGGTTTTTTTGCTTCAAATAGAGAAGGCGGAAAAGGAAGCGACGATATTTATCAATTTAAAGAAACAAAAGAATTAATTGTTGAAGACTGTAAACAGTTTATTGCTGGAACAATTACGGATGTTGATACAAATTTAGCACTAGAAAATGCAACAGTAATGCTGCAGGATGCTGATAAAAAAACATTGAATACCATTACAACTTTGGCAGACGGGAAATTCAGTTTTACAGTTGCCTGTGAAAGTATTTATACAGTGGTTGCTTTTAAAGAAAAATACACCAACGAATCTAAAACACTGACCATCGGAAAAATTAGAAATGTTACTAACGACGGTTCATTGGCACTTAAATCTTTAGAAGCAATTAAATTAGAAGAAAAACAACTTGCCGAAAACAAAAGGAAACAGGAACTTATTTTAGAAGAAGAAAATAAGAAAAAAGAAGCATTGGCAATTATTGCTTTAAATGAAGCAGCGAAAAAAGCAAAAGCTGATGAAATAAAAGCGGAAGAAGTCAAGAAAAAAGAGAAAGTAACGGAGATTTTAAAACAGGAAAAAGATGTTGTAAAAGACGATAAGGACCGATTAATTATCAAAACAGATCCTATTTATTTTGATTACAATATGTGGTATATCCGTAAAGAATCAAAAGTTGTTTTGGGCAGAGTAGTAGCTTTGATGAACAAATATCCAGGAATGGTCATCGAGATTGGTTCTCATACAGACTCTAGAGGAAATGCTAAATTTAATGAAGAACTGTCTCAAAAAAGAGCAAACTCGACAAGAGAGTTTATAATCCAGTCGGGAATAAACGCTAGTCGAGTTTCGGCCAAAGGTTATGGAGAATCGGTGCCAATTATAAAATGCAAAACAGACGATGCCTGTTCAGAAGAAGACCACGAATTAAACAGAAGATCAGAATTTGTAATTAAGAAACTGTAGATTTTCTAAAAAACATAAATTTAATTAAGAAGCCTTTTTTTTGGCTTCTTTTTTATTTAATTTTATAAAATAACCGTATCAAAATAAAATATCAAATTATGAAAAAATTAGCCTTATCATGTTTGCTTATTACTTGCATTGGATTCCAAAGCTGTAAAAATGAAGAAAAACAAAAAGAAATTGAAGCAGCAAAAGCCGAAGGCGAAAAGGTTGTCAGCAGTGAATGTTATCAGGCAATTTATGAAAAAGACACGCTTCAGTTAAAGTTAAATACTTTAAAGAATGGGAAAATAGCTGGAAATATGATCATGAAAGTGGCTCAGGCGACAGAAACAACCGGTGAGATTGCTGGAGAATTTCACGGAGATACTTTGTTTGCTGATTACACTTTTGTTGAAGTAACCAATAAAAACAAAACGTTCAAAAACCCAATGGCATTTTTAAAACGAGACAAAAAGCTTATTTTAGGAAAGGGAGAGATGCAGACTACAATGGGAGTTACCTATTTGCTAAAAGACAAACCAATCGATTTTGACCGTGTAAAATATAAATTTGACAGTGCAGAATGCGCTGATAAAAAATAAAGAAGATTTTGCGTTTAACGATCTTTTTCAAAGTTCTAAACTTTGACAAAGATTTGACAATGCTGAAATAAAAAAGCCGTTTCTAAATTTCAGAAACGGCTTTTTGTATTTTAAGATTTTAATTTATTTATAAAACTTCACCTTTAATTTTTAAGGCTACTCTTCCGTCAGGATAGTTGACAGCATTGGTTTCAACCGTAATCGTTTTACGGATTGGGCCGGAAGTCATATTGTATTTAACGTCAATTTTTCCTTTTTTGCCAGGCTGTATAGCATCGGCAGGTTTAGTAACTACGATAGAACTTACGGTTGATTCAGCACCTGTAATTACCAGTGGGGCATCGCCGGTATTGGTGAATTCAAAAGAGCGGACTCCGTTATCACCTTTAGAAATTTTTCCATAATCAATAGTATTGTCTTGGGCTGCAAATTCAATTTTTGGGCCGTTTTGCGCATAACCGATTGCAGAAAACAATACGATTGCAATAAAAGAGGCAACATTTTTCATTTGAAATTATTTTAAATTGTAAGTAAATATACATTCTTTTAATTAACACACAAATTAATAATTCGCTTTTTATAGTGTCTTTAATTATTTACTTTTGCTGTCAGTTATAATTACAAAAATTGAACCAAATTTTTGTTTAACTGTTTAATCGTTTATTTGTTTAATCGTAATGATGGATTTGTAAATGATGTTTTTAAAACAGAAAAACAATTAAATGAATCAATTTATATTCTAATGATCAAAACCGATTAAACGGTTAAACAAATAAACGATTAAACATATATAAATGACAATTCCAGCACAATTTGACGCTAAGACGATTGAGAATAAATGGTATGATTACTGGATGAAAAACAATTACTTTCATTCAGAGCCAGATCATAGAACGCCGTATACTATTGTAATTCCGCCTCCTAACGTCACTGGTGTCTTGCATATGGGTCACATGCTGAACAATACTATTCAGGATGTTTTAATTCGTCGTGCACGTTTAAAAGGTTTCAACGCCTGCTGGGTTCCGGGAACGGATCACGCCTCTATTGCTACTGAAGCAAAAGTTGTAGCCAAATTAAAAGCAGAAGGAATCAACAAAAATGATTTAACCCGCGAAGAATTCCTAAAACATGCCTGGGAATGGACAGATAAATATGGTGGAACAATCCTAGAGCAACTTAAAAAATTAGGAGCTTCATGCGATTGGGAACGTACCAAATTTACTATGGATCCAGATATGTCCGCATCTGTAATTAAATCGTTTGTGGATTTATACAACAAAGGTTTGATTTATAGAGGATACCGAATGGTAAACTGGGATCCGGAAGCAAAAACGACTTTGTCTGACGAAGAAGTTATTTACGAAGAACAACAAGGGAAATTATTTTTCCTAAAATATAAAATTGAAGGTTCAGAAGATTTCTTGACGATTGCGACAACGCGTCCGGAAACTATTTTTGGAGATACTGCTATTTGTATCAATCCGAATGATGAGCGTTTTACACATTTAAAAGGCAAAAAAGCGATCGTTCCAATTTGCGGTCGTGTAATTCCAATTATCGAAGATGAATATGTAGATGTTGAATTCGGAACAGGATGTTTGAAAGTAACTCCTGCGCACGATATGAACGATAAAACGCTTGGAGAGAAACACAATCTTGAAATCGTTGATATTTTTAATGAAGATGCAACTTTAAACAGCTTCGGATTACATTATCAAGGAAAAGATCGTTTTGTAGTTCGTACTGAAATTGCAAAAGAATTAGAAGAAATTGGAGCTTTGGCAAAAACTGAAATCCATTTAAATAAAGTTGGAACATCTGAAAGAACCAAAGCCGTAATCGAACCAAGATTATCGGACCAATGGTTTTTGAAAATGGAAGATTTGGTAAAACCAGCTATTAAATCGGTTTTAGAAACGGGAGATATTAAATTACATCCAAAACGTTTCGAAAACACTTATGCGCATTGGTTGAACAATATTCGTGACTGGAATATTTCTCGTCAATTATGGTGGGGACAACAAATTCCGGCGTATTACTACGGAGACGGAAAAGAAGATTTCGTAGTTGCTGAAAATATAGAAGATGCGTTAGTTTTAGCAAAAGAAAGAACTAACAATCAACAATTAACAATTAACAATTTAACACAGGATGTTGATGCGTTAGATACATGGTTTTCATCTTGGCTTTGGCCGATGTCTGTTTTCGGTGGAATTATGGATCCGGAAAGTGCTGATTATAAATATTACTATCCAACAAATGACTTAGTAACAGGTCCGGACATTTTGTTTTTCTGGGTTGCGAGAATGATCATTGCAGGTTACGAATATGCAGGAGAAAAACCATTTACGAATGTATATTTGACTGGTTTGGTTCGTGATAAACAACGTCGTAAAATGTCTAAATCATTAGGAAATTCTCCTGATCCTTTAGACTTGATTGAGAAATTCGGTGCCGATGGTGTTCGTGTAGGATTGCTTTTAAGCGCTTCTGCAGGAAACGATATTATGTTTGATGAGGAATTATGTAATCAAGGAAAAGCGTTCTCAAACAAAATTTGGAATGCTTTCAAATTGATTAAAGGTTGGGAAGTTTCTGAAACTATTCCACAGCCAGAATCATCAAAAGTAGCGATTGAATGGTTTGAAGCGAAATTACAGCAGACTTTAGTTGACATTGAAGATAATTTTGAAAAATACAGAATTTCAGATTCATTGATGGCAATTTATAAATTGGTTTGGGATGATTTCTGTTCTTGGTTCTTAGAAATGATTAAACCGGCTTACCAACAACCAATTGATAAAGCGACTTTTGATAAAGCAATCGAAATGTTAGAAAGTAACTTGAAATTGCTACATCCTTTCATGCCTTTCTTAACGGAAGAAATCTGGCAGTTAATTGCAGAAAGAACTCCGGAAGAAGCTTTAATTGTTTCGACTTGGCCAGAATTAAAACCATTTGATGCTAAATTGATTGCCGATTTTGAAAATTCAATTGAAGTAATTTCTGGAATCAGAACGATTCGTAAAGACAAAAATATTCCGTTTAAAGATGCAATCGAATTAAAAGGAATCAACAGCGAAAATCTTTCGACTTATTTTGATTCAGTTGTAACGAAATTAGGAAACGTTTCTGCATTCGAATATGTTTCTGAAAAAGTAGACGGTGCTTTATCTTTCCGT
The DNA here is from genome assembly GCF_009711135.1 of Flavobacterium sp. LC2016-01. Taxonomy (GTDB): domain Bacteria; phylum Bacteroidota; class Bacteroidia; order Flavobacteriales; family Flavobacteriaceae; genus Flavobacterium. The sequence goes on from NZ_WMIC01000001.1 coordinate 209,394, forward strand.
GTAAAATCAAATGAATATTTCATTCCGATTACAGGAAATATTGACGTTGAAGCTGAAATCGCAAAATTGACAGAAGAATTGAATTACACAAAAGGATTCTTAAAATCTGTAGAAGCAAAACTTTCAAACGAGAAATTCGTAAACGGAGCTCCTGAAAAAGTGCTAAACATAGAAAAACAAAAACAAGCCGATGCTTTAGCAAAAATTGCGACAATTGAGCAGAGTTTAGCTGGATTAAAATAAAATTCAGAGTTTCTATTAATTTATAGAATTAAACCCGACAGGTTTCAAAAACCTGTCGGGTTTGTTATTTTTTTTCGCCACGAATTCACGAATTTTATTTTTGCAATCGTTGAGTAAAATAATAATTTACTGAATTATTCACGAATAATTGTAAAAATAAAATTCGTGAATTGCTTCGCCAATTCGCTATCGCTTGGGTCGTGGCTATTTTTTTTTCTTTCTCAAAACCAAAAACAAAGGATAAGAAACAATCGTAATTCCAACAATAATAATAAAACTTTTAGGATCGCTGTAAATGAAACCTGCAAGCAATGCGATAGAAAATATAATTGCTATTATAGTCGTCCAAGGATACCAGAATGAACGATAAGGTCTCGGTAAATCAGGTTCTGTGGTTCTTAATTTTATAAGCGAATAATAGGCCAGTCCCCAAACAATTATAGAGATAAAAGCGGCGAAAGAAAATAATACTTCAAAAGAACCAATACAGATTAAAAACAAACTGAAAAGCGACGAAACCAAAAGCGCGACAATTGGCGTTCCACCTTTATTAACCTGAGTTCCTTTTTTTATAAAAAATCCGTCACGGCTTAATCCGTAAAGAATTCTTGGCGGTATCATCATAAACGCATTCAGAATGCTGATTAAAGAGAAAATAGAAATCACCGTTACAACAACGGCGCCGTTTTCTCCAAAAAGAACTTTGGCAACATCGGCAGCGGCCAAATTTGATTTTGCCAAAGTTTCAATAGACAATACGTGAAAAAAGGCAGCATTTACTAAAACATAAATTGCCACAACCAGTAAAACACCACTGTATAAAGATTTTGGAATATTTTTGCTCGGATCGTCATTTTCTTCTGCAAAAAAACAAACAGCGTTCCAACCATTATAAGTTCCTATAATAAGCTGTAAAGATTTAAAAAATCCAAATACAAGTCCGATTTGAAAGATGGAACTGTCGGTTTTGATTTTTGGAACCTCAATTCCTGAATACATAAAACAAGCAATTACCAAAGCGACAAAACAAATCACTTTTAAGAAACTTGTAATTTGCTGAATTACGCTTCCGTTTTTCACACCGCTTAAATGAAGCAATACAAAAGCAGTTAATAGAGAAATGGATATTACAGTTGAATAATTGGCAAGAGATGGAAATAAAATAATCGAATATTCACTGATTACAATGCAGTAAAATGCAGGCGGAATGGCATTGACAATATAATCAAACCAACCAGATAAAAAACCGGCATATTCACCTAAAGCTCTTTTGATATAATTATAAGATCCACCAGCTTTTGGCAGCATTGTGGCCAATTCTGAATAAGAGTTTGCCCCCAGTAAAACATATAAACCTCCAAAAATCCAGGAAGCGATAATCAGCCAGTAATTATTTAATAGTCCTGCAATGGAACCCGGCGTTCGTAAAATCCCGACTCCAATGGTTCCGCCAATTAATACAGCAATGTTAAAACTTAATCCAAGTGTTTTTTTTAATTGGTTTTTGGAATCTGACATAGAAGTTGGTTTTGTTTAAAGTGGAAAATTTAGAGCAAAAGTAAAGATAATTAAGGCACTTTCTTCTGCTAAAAAATAAAAACCTCATTTATTGCTAAATGAGGTTTTTGTCGAAATTTAAACCGAAACTTTCACTGTTTAAAAAAGTGAAGAATAGTTTTAACAAATTAAAATCTAATTCAAAAATTTAGAATTTGTATCGTAAGCTCGTCATAATTTGACGAGGTGCTATAGGGTTCACACTATAATTTTCGTGAACTGTATAATTTAACTCGTTTGTAATGTTTGATAATTTACATAAAATCGAGATTTTTTTCCAAGTGTAACCAGCTGAAGCATCAATTGTAGTGTAACCTTTCAACGGAATTTCTCTGTGGTAGATTCCATCAGGATACGTCACAGTATCTGTACTGTATTGATCATTCCATCCACCTAAACGGTCACCAATGTAATTTCCAATTGCTCCTAAAGATACTCCTTTAAAGAATCCTTCTTGTACGGTGTAAAAGAAGCTTAAGTTTGCTGTATTTGCAGGAGTTCTAACAAGACGATCACCTTCAATAAAACTTCCGTTTAAACCTGATGTTTTAGAATAACGCATATCGTTATAGCTGTAGCCTGCAATAATATTTAATCCTTCGATTGGTCTTGCCGTAACATCAATTTCAATCCCTTTACTTTTAGTTTCACCACTCAAAATTTTTACGTTTGTGTCGGTGTTTAAACTTCCGTCAGCTTTAAATTCAGCCGTTTGAGCCAAGTTGCTGTTTACGATTTGATAAACAGTAAAATTAGTACTCAACATTCCTTCTAAGAAATCAGTTTTAATACCTGCTTCATATTGATCAATAATAGATGGCTCAATTGGTTTTAAATCTGCTGTCGTTCCAGTGTTTGGAGTAAAGGATGTAGAATAACTACCAAATATAGAAATGTCTTTTCTTGGCTGGTATATTAATCCAAATTTTGGAGAAAATGCATTGTCTAATTTTTTAGCACCAACTGTCGGTACTGCATTTTCTGGAGCTACAGTTTGTTTTCCGTTTACTAATGTTTCTTTGTAAGTGGTAACTTCAGCTTCCTGCCATGACCAACGTACACCAGCTAATACTTTGAATTTTTCTGTGATTGAAATCAAATCCTGAAAATAGACACCAAAACGGTTTGTTTCTGTTTTTGCAATTTGTGTTGCTCTGGCATCAGGAATGTCATTTCTTTGTGTTGACGGATCAAAGTTGAAAAGATTAATTGTGTCGTAATTTGCGGGGTTAAATGCAAAAGTGTAAGCTGTTGCAAATGAGTTTTCCCAGTCTGAACCTGTAAATATTTGGTGCTTTACTGATCCGGTATTAAAATTCCCTTGAAGACTTAATTGATCTCCAAGTATTTGTTCTAAGTTTTCGTTTTGAACTAAAGGTCTTGTCCAGTCTCCGTTAGGTTTAATTGTCGATAATTGAGCTGTAGATTTTGAAGCTCTATTATAAGTTTGGTAAGAACTGTTGAAGTTAAGCTTCCAGTTTTTATTGAAATCATGATTCAATAAGGCAGAAGCACTAGCAGATTTCGTATTTCCATTAGACCAAAGTGATCCATAAAAAGCATTACGAGGTAAATCAAGAATTTGTGTACCAATAATTCCTGTTCCAAAATCTGGTGTCCAGTCTGCTGTTAAATAATCTCCCTGTACTGTAATTTGCGTTTTTTGGCTAATAACAAAAAGCAACGACGGGTTTACATATAAACGCTTATTTTTTACGACATCTCTAAAGCTTTCTGAATTTTCGTAAGAACCATTAATTCTAAAAGCAATTGATTTAGTTAAACCTCCATAAAAATCAATAGTTGGTTTGTAATAAGCAAAACTTCCTATTTGCATAGATACTTCACCACCAGTCTTAAATTGAGGAGTTTTTGTTACAAGGTTAACGATTCCACCAGGAGCTACATTTCCGAATAATAATGCAGAACCTCCTTTAAGGAATTCCACTTTATCTAAACCTGAAACATCCGGAATAGAACCTGCGTTGTAACGAAATCCATTTTTAAACATATTATTGGCTGACAAGTCGTAACCTCTTGAGAAAAAAGATTCCTGAGCACCACCTCTGGCTGAACCAACATATACACCATTTGCATTTTTAAGAACTTCACTTAATCTAACCGCTTGTTGCTGTTCGATAACTTCAGAACCAATAACTTGTATCGCTTGCGGATTATCCATTGGTTTTAATCCAGAACGAACTGCAGTTACCGGTTTTGGTTCTTTATTTTTAGTTATAATTACTTCGTTAAGAATTTCTCCTTTTTTATTTTTAACGGTATCACTTGCAGTTGTGGCATTATCTGCACTTGTAAATTCCTGGCTATATGATGCAAAACTTATCAAAGATAAAGCAAGTAGTAAACTATGTTTCATTTGGCTTATTTAGATTTAATAAAAATAATTTTTTGTGCAAATATAAGGCTGCATAGAGCGTTTAACAAAATTTATAAAAGGGTTTTCTTACTTAAAGTTGCATTAATTTTATCTTAAGATTTGCTTAAGATTTTGTCTTTTATATTCTTATTTATTATTTAGAATAAATTAAAAGAAGCAAACTGAAAACAAAAAAACCTTGTTCTTACGAACAAGGTTTTTTACTAAGACTAATTTAAAAATGAAGGGGTATTATTATTTTACTGTAATTTGGTAAGTAGCCATTTTCCAAATTTCATCATATTTTTTGCCGTTGTGCTCTCCAGACGATTTATCTGTGTGTGCATATTCAACCATATAATTTCCTGACCAGATAGGAGTAAATGAGAATTCACCTTTATCATTTGTCCATAATTCTTTTTCCCAGCCGTTTGGAGCAATTACTTTGATTTTGGTTTCTTTTGCTAATGCTCCCTCATAAGCTGCTACACCGGATACTTTTGCATCTTTTTTTGCGATGTCGGCATTTTCAGAAAATAAACTGATCTGATTTTTGTTTGCCAGTATTGTATTTCCTGCAGTCTTATTTCCAACAACAACTGTTGCACTTGAATTATAATCTAACTTCATTGTTCCGTAAACATCTTTAACTGTGTGATGCATTACAATAGTGTAAACTCCATCTTCATCTGGCGTAAAAAATGCCTGATACTTATTATCTAAAGCTTTTGAAGTAAGTTTAGTTTCTTTCTTTGACGGACTGATAACTGCCAATGAGAAATCTTTTAGATCTGAAAACCATTTGTCAGCTTTTGTAATATCGTTTTCTGAAAATTCTCCAAAATAAACTGAAATTTCCTGTGCTTTTCCTTTCACTCCCGTAGCTTTTGTTTCGATCCAAAGTGCATGGGCAAATAATTGCGGACTGGCAGCGAACATTAAAAGTAAAAATGTAATTGTTTTTAAAGTTTTCGATTTCATATAATGAAGTTTAAAATTATAAAATAGGATTATTGCACAAACTTAAAGTTTATTTAGAATAATTAAAAATAAAAGAAAAGAAAGATTTGTAAAGTTTTCATTTTTTTTAAGATTTAGTATTTTATAAAAAAGAAGAAGTTCATTTTAAAAGCCTTAATTTTGCAGTCAGAAAATTGATTTCATGATTTTACCTTTCTTAAAAAAGTACCAAAATACCCCCAAAGGCTATCGTATTGCTAACACGGTTTTTTTCTTTCTCTCCGGAATTGGATATTCATCGTGGGTTTCTAGAATTCCGCACATACAAGCACAATTGCATTTGTCTGAAGCACAATTTGGTGCCGTTTTATTTGCTTTTCCCATTGGTTTAATGCTTACAATGCCTTTTACAGGAAGATTATTAAATAAATACAGCAGTCGTTATATCATGCTTTTAGGAGCAGTTATGTTTAATATAGTACTGGCTTTGCCCGGTTTGGTTGCCTTTGTGTGGCAATTGGTTATTGTACTTTTAATTTTTGGAGCTTCTCGAAATATTTTCAATTTGTCAATTAATGCACAGTCGTTGGAGGTCCAAAAATTATATCCCAAATCAATTATAACTCGTTTTCACGCTGTTTGGAGTATCGCGATTTTTACAGGTGCCGGATTGGGTTATGTCATGGTTACGCAGCATGTTGCACCCTCGCATCATTTATTAGGAGTAAGTGTTTTTATGATGGCAGTTACAGCTTGTTTTTATCCAATGAGTATTCATAATGAGCCTGTTCCGGTCAAAAAGAAATTCTTTTCAATGCCTGAAAAAAACTTAGTGAAGTTCGCTTTGATTTGTTTTGTTTCAATGGCCTGTGAAAATACAATGTACGACTGGAGTGGTATTTATTTCGAAAATATATTAAAAGCTTCTCCAAAATTAACCAGTGCCGCTTTTGTATTTTTTGCATCCGCAGTGACTTTAGGACGTATATTTGGAGATTACGGCGTAATGAAATTTGGAACTAAAAAAATTCTGCTTTACAGCGGGATTTTAATCACAGTAGGTTTTGGTATTTGTTTCATTCTGCCTTATATATATCCAACTATTTTTGGTTATATGTTGATTGGTTTTGGCGTTTCCTGCGTGGTTCCGTTGGTGTTCAGCATTGCCGGCAGATCTTCAAAATTAAGCAGCGGTTCGGCATTGACTTCTATTTCTACTATTGGTTATTTGGGATTTTTATTGGTGCCGCCAATGGTGGGTTTTATTTCAGAGTATTTAAGTATGAAATGGGCTTTTCTGGTTATGGCGCTTTTAGGAATTCTGATGATTTTTATGGTGAATAAAATTGGGGAAAACGAATAAAATTTTCAATCTAAACTGGACTGAAGTCCAGCTCTACAAGATTTTTCGAACCTTTTGTTCTTTATTCTTTTGTAAAATTCCGTAGGAATGGAATGTGTAGTAGCAACGAATTTCAATCCGTTGGAAATTATGCATGATTTATCTAATATGTTTTTTTAATTCGTCTACTAATTCATCTTGTTTCTCGATTAATCTAAAAATGTAAAATTTTCCATTTTTGGATTCAACCCGATACCCGTTAGGAATTTTTGTGACTGCAAAAATTGAGTTTAAGGAAATAGTTTTTGTTGGTTTTCCTTTTTCTGTTATAATTATTTTTTCATTGTCAATTTCATAAACTGTAGAAAGTGTTTTTTTCCATTTTTTGTCAAAATAAAACCAAGCAATTGGTAAAACAATTAGGATTGAAACATAAAAGATCATTATTTGCATTGACCCTGAATTGAAATCTTTTGTCAAAACATAAGCCGCGATTAACATACCGCTTCCATAATAGACAGACATGAAAATTCTACTTTTCTTTATAAATTTTTGTTTGTTTTCTTCTGAAATACTGTATTTCATTTTAATAATTATAGTTAAAATTTTATTTAAGTTGTTTTCTGATATTGATTTTGAATTAGTCTATTTGTCCATTTTGAAAAGAAAATAATAAGTCCAATAATTAAAAAAAATGATCCGGTTATGATAAAATTTAATCGGTAATCATCAATAAAACGACCTATTGCTAAAATTCTAAAATAATCCCAACCCAAAGAATTATATCGGTATAAAAGATAAATTAGTATCAGCACGATAAAGCTATTTAGAACAGACCATTTTTTAAATTTTGAGATCACAATTGATATAACAAGAGCAAAAACAATTCCTATCAAACTATAAATATTCGGCCAAAAATTAAAATAAGCTATTTCCTCTAGAGTTATTCCGAGCTTTTTGTGATTGTCCATAACATATTGAGAACCGTGAATTTGTGATAGTTCAATCAGTCTAATATCGCGGAGCCATGAAAATGTCCGAAAAGAAAACATAATGAAATAAGACGCAATGAAATGAAAAATTATCTGGATGTAATTTATTCTCTGTTTCATTGATTTACTTCTTCGTCATAATAAACCTTTCCGTTGTCAGCTTTCCATTCAAGTTCCCAGAAATTTCAGCTGTTAAAGTATTATTTGCACCTTTTGTATACGTGATTTTTTGAGGATAATCATGTTTCGGATTTTCGAAAACTAATTTTTGATTTGTTTCAGATGTTGACGGAAATGAAACCGGTTTATCATCATTTTGTCCTTTTACGGTTGCTTTATAAGTAAGCGTTTCGCCTAATTGAGCCAAAACAATAGATTCAAAATGCAAAGTATCTTTTCCTTTTATAAAATACGAAGCAGCACTGAAAGTACTGTCGTTTAATTTTTGCCAGTTTTCAGTCAAAACACCGTCAGGAGACTTGTTTTCCCAGTTTCCAATAAGCCAGTCGGCCACTTTGATTTTATCTTTTTCAACAGATTCTTTCTTTTGACAAGAAACGAAAGTGATTATAAGCGCTAAAAGAGTAATTTTCTGAAACATAATTTAAAGGTTTTGGTTGCACTAAAGTATGAAAAAAATGTTTGCCACAGATTACCAAGATTGAAATGATTTTTTCACGCAGATTCTGCTGATTGTAGCAGATTTAATTCTGATTTTAATTAAATAAAATCTGCGCGCATCTGCTTAAATCTTTTTAAATCTGCGTGAAATAATTTAAACGCTTTCCTGTAAAATAGAGTAAACCAATTCTTTCGTTGGTTTTTGGTCTTTTAGTTTAGCTCGAACTTCATCAAAAGAAACTTTAAAATCACAACCCGACTTATATTCGGCACAGCCATAAGCTGTTTTGCCTTTCAGGATTGTGCCTTTTTTGCATTTCGGACATGTTAAAGAATCTGATGTTTCTTTTGCAGATTTTTTAGCTTCGGTTTTCTTGGGTTCTAATTTGAGTTTGTAATTTTCCTCAAAACGAATCAAACCTTCAACTGTTCCAGCATCGGTTTTAAAGCCTTTTATATTTACGGTTGAACCTTTTTGAACCAATCGTAAATATTGGCTTTCCGTAATTTTTTTATCAGAAAAAACAAAAGGCAGTACAAAATCACAGCCCGATTTATATTCACTGCATCCATAAGCCGATTTCCCTTTGATCAAATTTCCTTTCTGACATTTCGGGCAAGTTTCTGCCAAAATTCCTCCCGCAGCTTTCTTCTTTTCCGGTTTTACAACCGGTTTCTGAATCGTTGCAGCATGCGAAATATTAGCATGTCTGGTTTCACTTCGGACTTCAGTTACCAAAGCTTCAACCATTCGTTTCATGTTTCTTATAAAAGCAGCAGCCGTAAAAGTGCCTTTTTCAATATCTTTCAATTGTTTTTCCCAAGAACCAGTAAGCTCCGCCGATTTGATCAATTCATTCTGAATCGTATCAATCAATTGAATTCCGGTTATTGTCGGTAAAACCTGTTTTTTATTTCGTACAATATACTGACGCTTAAAAAGGGTTTCAATAATATTCGCACGCGTTGACGGACGCCCGATTCCGTTTTCTTTCATCAATTCGCGTAAATCTTCATCATCAACTTGTTTTCCTGCGGTTTCCATCGCGCGCAGTAAAGTTGCTTCTGTAAAATGATTGGGCGGTTTGGTTTCTTTTTGAAGGAAAGAAGGCTCGTGCGGGCCTTTTTCACCCACAACAAAACTCGGCAGTAAATCGGGTTCTTTTTCCTTCGCATTTGGATCTTCAAAAACAATACGAAAACCTTTTTTCAAGATTTCTTTTCCAGTTGCCTTAAAAGTTACATCGGCCGCTTTTCCAATAACTGTAGTATTGGCAACCAAACAATCGTCATAAAAAACAGCAATAAAACGTTTTACAATAATATCATAAACCTGCTGTTGATTGTACGGCAGATTAATCTCAATTCCGGTTGGAATAATAGCGTGGTGATCCGTTACTTTTTTATCGTTGAAAACTTTTGGCGATTTTTTAATTTTCTTTCCTAAAAGAGGCTCTGTTAAATGAGCATAATGCGTCAGTTTTTGCAGAATTCCCGGCACTTTAGGGTAAATATCTCCTGGAAGAAAAGTCGTATCAACTCTGGGATATGTAATCGCTTTCTGCTCGTATAAAGTCTGTGCAATTTTAAGCGTTTCTTCTGCAGAAAATCCAAATTTTTGATTGCAATAAACCTGCAAACCTGTTAAATCAAATAGTTTTGGTGCATATTCGTTTCCGTTTTTTTTATCAACAGAAACAATTTCGAAATCACTTTCTTTTACTTTTTCAGCCAGAATTTCTCCGTCTTCTTTTTTTAAGAAACGGCCTTCCTCATAGCTGAAAAGTGTTTCTCTGTACAAAGTCTGTAATTCCCAATATGGCTGTGGTTTGAAGTTTTCAATTTCTTTGAATCTTTCCACAACCATTGCCAATGTTGGTGTCTGCACGCGCCCGATAGACAAAACTTGTTTGTAACCGCCATGTTTTACGGTGTACAAACGAGTAGCATTCATTCCGAGAAGCCAATCGCCAATCGCTCTCGAAAATCCGGCGTAGAATAAATTATCGTAGTTTTCAGAGGGTTTCAAGTTGTCAAAACCTTCTTTTATGGCTTCGGTGGTTAGGGACGAAATCCAAAGACGCTGTATTTCGCCTTTATAATTTGCTTCGTTCATCACCCAGCGCTGAATCAATTCTCCTTCTTGTCCAGCATCCCCGCAGTTTATAACCAATTCGGCTTTATCGAATAGACTTTTAATGATTTTAAACTGTTTCTGGATTCCCGAATTTTCAACGACTTTAGTCTCAAATTTTTCAGGAAGCATAGGCAGATTGTTCAAATCCCAACTTTTCCAGTGCGGTTTATAATCATTGGGTTCTTTCAAGGTACATAAATGCCCAAAAGTGTAGGTTACGGCATAACCGTTTCCTTCGTAATACCCGTCATGTTTGGTATTAGCGCCCAAAACGGATGCGATTTCACGTGCTACACTTGGTTTCTCAGCAATACATACCTTCATTTTCTCCTTTTCTTATTGATAGGCGAAATTAGGAATTTAGAATTTGGTATCGAAATTATAGAGGGACAAAGATGCAATCCCGATAACTATCGGGACAAAACTTCAAAGGTTTTTAAAGCTATTTTTTTTAAATCTCGCAAAGACGCTAAGGCGCAAAGTTTTTTGTCATCTTGAGAGAGGAAGGATCACACAAGAAACTCTACATAGATTGATAGCTTTATTGTTTTTTTACGCAGATTCGGCAGATTTAAGCAGATTCATAATAGGATGATCTGCCTTTATCTGCTTAAATCTTTTTAAATCTGCGTGAAATAAGATTATATCTTCTTTCTTCTCTCCGTCAAATATTTTCTAACTGGCGTATCATAAAAAACCATTGTTAAATAGGCAAAACCAAGCAGAAGAAGCGTTCCAATAATTATAATAAAAGTCAGTTGACTTGCATCTGGTTTATATTTCGCATAATAACCTGCAAATATCCACATTACGGCATAATGCGTCATGTATAGCGGATACGATATTTTTCCGAAGAAGACACATAATTTTCTAAAGCTTTCTGATAGTTTTGCTCCGGCTCCCAATACAATTAATAGAGGGAAATAAAGCAATACAACAACAGGTTCGCTCAGCCAATTCCAGCTCGTAAAAGGCATTAAAAGTGCTAATAACATTAATATGGATAAACCAACAAAACCCAGTTTTGACTCAATAATCCAGTTAGAACGGTAAATGAGCATTCCGGCTAAAAAAGAGTAGGAAATACGTCCAAATCCATCCCAGAAAGTCTCACCGCTCCAGCCACCCATTAACGAACCGCCCGCGCGATTACTGATAAAACAGATTCCTGCTCCAGCAAGAATAGTTAATAAAAACAGGATGCGACGACTTAGCTTATGAAGAAAAAGAGCATAACAAATATTAGCAATATATTCCCAAAACAAAGACCACGCAGGTGCGCTTAAACCAAATAAATTAAAATAACGGTCTGGCATTGCCGGAAACGGAATTAGAAGAAGTGAACTTACAATCACCAGAATTAATTTACCAGTTTCATAGTTTTGAAAATGATTGCTGAAAGGATCAAAAATAAATGTCAGCAAACCCAGAATGGAACCAAAAATAACCAAAGGATGTAATCGGATTAACCTTAATTTAAAGAATTCTTTCAGCGTCATTTTGCCAATTCGATCATGATAAGCATAGGCAATAACAAATCCGGAGAGGCAAAAGAAAAAGTCGACAGCCAAAAAACCATGTGCAATGAAATTTTCATTTGGCGGATAAACAATTTCCATAAAATGAAAAACGACAATGGCTAAAGCGGCAATTCCTCTTAAGCCGTCAAGGATTTCAAAATGCTGTTTTGGTTTTACTGTTTCGGGATTCGAATTTTGGTTTGGTTGAATTTGGGTAGTCATATTGGCCTTTCGGTTTTCAATTTAATAGTTTGATCGTTTTTAGGCGATCTCTACAAAGATTCATTTTTAAGTTTATAAAAGCAAAAAGCTGCAGAATATTTCTTACAGCTTTTTAGTTTTATGTGAAAAATTAAAATGGTGCTATTCTTTAAAAATATCAATTCTGCTCATCCAAAAAATTTCTGATTCTAAAAATTGAAGTTTTGTTTTAACGATTTTATCGCTTTTATCTCTCGGATTTTTAGTTATAAATCGTGCGGTTGATTTATTAAAATCCAAAGTATTTTTTTCGTCAAAATCTTCTTGTTTATTCGAAGAGAACGTTATTAAATCACCTTTTGCACTCCATTTTCCTTTACCGTATTGGTTGGCTTCTGGCGGTGTTCCACCTTGCAGTTTTGAATAGGAATGAAATACAAATGTTCCATCCGAATTTAAAGTCAAGTGGTATTCGATTATATGTTTTTCTCCGTCAGAAAGTTTTCTGTTGTAATTGCCTGAAAACTGACTAGTTTGTGCCAATAATGTTATGTTTGAAATTAAAAATAGAGCGATGATTAGTTGTTTCATAAGTTTGGTTTAGATATAATGAAAAATAAAAATAAGTAAAAATCTTCTGATGATTAGTAATTAAAATTTATATATTTTTGATTTGAAATGTGTTTGCTTATTTCTTGTTCCTATTAACTAAAATAATAGTTTGTTTTTATGGTTTTGGTATGTATCTTGATTAAGTATTATGCTGTTTTGTGAATATATCTATTAAAATAACAATTCATATTAAATAAAACAACACAGTTCATTTTGCCAAATTTTTATAAACATCAATCAAATCACCAATTAAGAAATTACTACTTTTTATGAGCAACTCTACTACAGAAACCAGTTTACCGAAATTTTACAACATTACCGCATTAATAGTCTTTATTTATGCTGGTTTTACAATTCTCTTTGGAGTTTATAAACTATTTTTTTATGTTGACAAAACATGGTTTCATGGTCTTACAGCAAATAGTTTATCCCTTATAAGTACTTTGGTTTGGATGGGAATATTGATCGTTTTTAAACTTTTTTTAAATCGAATATTGAAGTATAAAAAAGCAGATTCATTGATAAATGTTTCTTTGGTATTCTTATTAATCGGGCTTTATTCAGTGGCTTTGGTTGTATTTAAATCGGTACAGCTATATTTATCGCTTGATGGGGAGCAAGATATTAATTCCTTAACGTCTTTTGCTTCAGTCTCTATTTCAAGTGCCTTAGTGCTGGTTCTCTCTAATATTACATTGATAATTGTTAATATTTTATTGGGAATTCGTATCCTAAAAATTGATATTATTTTAAAGAAATTTTTCCAAGTTTTGGGTTTTTTATTAATATTACTGGGTGTATTTTCTGCATTTGCAGTTGTATCTATTACAGGTAGTGAAGTATTAACATTTTTGCTGAAAGCTTTTACGGCTGCTGTTTTAGGATATATTTTAAAAGAAGCTTCACAATTGAACTATGCCGATTTACCTGTTTCAAGAGAACCTGAAAAGAGGAATGATTTGAATATTTCTAAAGTAAATACTCCCGTTAAAGTCTCACCTCAAAAAGTTGCTGAAAAAACAGAAAAAAATACTATTTTAAAAAGAAGCAAAGAAACTGCTCCAGCGCTTGAAGTAATTCCGAATCTTGATATAAACGAACTTGAAGACAAAGAAAGGGTAATTTCTTATTTTGAGAATTTGTCAAAAGAGGAATTGAACAGATTAGAGGTTGTTGTTGCTAAAAAATACACTCAGAGTTTAAACGAAGATCAAATCAAGAATCTTGTGATACAGCATATTGTAGAGAAAAAATCGTATGATCATAATCGATTTGCACCAAAATAAAAGACTTTTGACATAAACTTTACTAAATAAAAAAGGCTGTAAAATATTTATTTACAGCCTTTTTTGGTTTCAATTATCTCAGTTTTATTTGCTTTTCTGTTTCAAATGTTTGTCAAGGAATTTCTCCATAGCCGAGTAAAAATCAAAACGGTTATTCTGATTTCTAAAACCATGTCCTTCATCATTTTTAACCATATATTCTACCACGACACCGCGTTTTTTTAGCGCTTCAACCATTTGGTCGCTTTCGGCTTTGTTTACTCTTGGATCGTTTGCGCCCTGTGCTATAAACAATGGTGTTTTAATTTTGTCAGCGTGTAATGCCGGAGATGATGATGCAAGCAGTAAACTGTCTTTTTTAGGATCGCCCACCATTTCGTGAAACTGATCCAAATACGGTGTCCAGTAAGGCGGAATTGTATTCATGAACGTAAACAAGTTACTAACGCCCACATAATCAACCGCGGCCGCATACAAATCTGGAGTAAAAGTGATTCCGGCGAGCGTTGCGTAACCGCCATAACTTCCTCCGTAAATTGCAATTCGTTTTTCATCGGCAATGCCTTCTTTTTTCAGCCATTCAACGCCATCTGTAATATCGTCCTGCATGGTTTTTCCCCACTGTTTGAAACTTGATTCCCAAAATTTCTTTCCGTAGCCCGTACTTCCTCTGTAATTCATTTGTAAAACAGCATAACCGCGATTGGCTAAAAATTGAACTTCTGGATTATAATACCAGCCGTCTCTTGCCCAAGGTCCGCCATGCGGATTGATAATCACCGGCAGGTTTTTTGGCTCAATACCAAGCGGAAGCGTTAGATAACCATGAATTTCTAAACCATCTCTTGATTTATACGTAACAGGTTTGATATGACTCATTTGATTTTCCTTAATCCACGGATATGGATCTGCAACTTCTTTAATTTCGGCTGATTTAAAATCATATAGATAAAATTTCCCTGGAGTTCTGTCATTTCCGGCCCAGACAATAGCTTTAGTTCGGGCATCATCATAACTAACAATTTCGGTTTCGTAGCCTTCAATTTGTTTTTTCAGATTGGTATTGATTTCTTCCCAATCCTTATCAAAAAAATGTTTTTCTTGTTTTTCACCTTCCCAGTCAACAGAAACCAAAGCTTGTTTTTTTCTGTCGTAATTAATGCCGTCTAAATCATATTTGCTGTCAGCGAAAAGTTCTTTTACATTTTTTTTGCCAATAGGATCGTACTCAACCAAAGCCACTTTGTCTTTTCCGATATTGCTCAGCGCATAAATATTCTTATTGTTTTTATCAAAAGACGAAGGTGTAAAAATATCTTTGAAAGTCGTTGTAATCAAAGGTGTAAAAGGTTCTTTGTCTGAATTTCTGTAATTCCACGTAATGTTTACACCATCTGTTTTTGATGCAAGGCGAATGACACCATTATTATCAGTAACCCAGCCGTCGTAGTTTTCTTTATTGTTGTAAAGCAGCGTCAAAGTTCCTGTTTCAACATTTAAAAGATACGGGTCAAAATATTCTTTAACGCGTTTATTGATCTGCACAATCAACTCTTTTTCTTTTCCTTTAATATCAATCAGAGCGTCTGTAATATCGCTTCTGATGCCTGGAAAAGGCGTTAATGCTTTTAAATCTGTTCCGTCTGCTTTTACCGAAAAAAGCTGAAAATTTTCATCTCCGCCAATATCTTGAGCATACACAATTCTGTCGCCTTTCCAGAAATAATTGAAAATACTTCTCAGCGTATCATTGGTCACACGAACCGACTTTTCTTCGCCCACTTTTTGAACAAAAACGTTGGTTTTTCCTTTGTAATCGGCGCGATAACTAAAATAATTTCCATCGGGTGAAATTCGGAAGGAACTTTTTTCTCCATTTTTGAAAAAAGTTTTCACATCAATTAATGGGGCAGGGGTTTCTTTTGGTTCCTGTTTGCAGGAAATAAAGAGTGTTGCCAAAACAACTAAAACGGATAAAACGGATTTTCTAATCATATTTTGCTTTTTTTGGTGTTTCTGGAATTATAAAAGTTTCAATAAAATACATTTTTGAAATATTGTATTTTGTTGAAAATGTGGTTTGTATAATTTCAAAAGTAAGAAAAAGTTTCTAATATTGATTAAAGATGATTTAAATTGTATAACCGATTGGTTTTGTTGGGAAGAAATACGAAATTTTGAATTGAAAAATAGATCTGTTATCAGATTTTTAAATTTTTCACTTCCGATTTCTTTTTTAAAATTATTAAGATTGCAATAAGTATAATAAGAGAAAGTTGGAAATATATAATCGTGAAATTGTTGACTTTTTCATCGCTTAAATATTTTTTGTTTTTTAATAAAGCGTCATCATTAAGTGTGTTTCGCCATACTTTTATAATTTTTGATTTTTTTTGGTTATAAACATAAGTCAAATTATCGTCTATAAGAATCAAATTTCCCTTATAAAATGTATCTAAAATATTTCCTCGATAAATTATTTCTTGTTTAATTTTTGAATGCAATAAATTTCCTTGAATGATTGTATAAAGTGGACGTGGCGAGGTCTTTCTGTCTTGCGATTGTTCTTTAGTATAAACTGTATCAAGTACAAAAAAATCGTTTTTCAAGTATTTTTTTTGATTCGATAATGCGGTATAATTTTTATACGGGTTTGTTAAAGTTTCCAAGATATTACCATCTATTATTCCATGAACTAATAGTGAAATGAAAACTAATAGAGAAAAAAACAGATGAACTAATAAAAAGTACTTAAGATTTCTATATTTCTTAAAAAAGCGATGGTTTTTTAGTTTCATTTTATAAGTCAGATATTGCTGGGAATAGTTTTTTAAGAGTTGTATCTTTTAGTGAAGTGCTCCCGTGAGGAAGGCTTTTAATTAAAAAATCTTTTAAAACAACCCATCCCATTTTACAAAAGCAATCTTCATGTTTTTAAAATTAGGATATTTCTTTTTATTGATTTCTAAACAAATATTTGAAGAAGCAATTTCACCAACGCCACTATGACTTATTGCTTTATATCGTATAAAAAGAGTATCATTTTTTATTTCAGGCACACAATCTTTTGGAAGTATACTAAGGCTACCACCACCAATAACAAATAAAAATTGTGCAGTTTTTTTATATAAACTATCCAAATTTCTTTGGTTTAGTTTTGAATCATCGAAAGTGAGTTTTGTTTTAAACGCATCATCTTTACTATCGATCCATTTGCTATAATAAATTGAATCAGTGTATTGCCCTACGTTATATTCGCAGGAATATAATTTGAAATCTGTTTTTTCATTTTTACAGCTTACAATGCTGAAAATAAGTAAAAGAAAAAAGAGTGCTTTTTTCATAAATTGTAGGTTGTAAATTTTGATTAGTCTTTTTAAGATTTTTCGGTTGTAATTTTTGATCTAATTTCCTCAACAGCATAATTATAATTCTGATTATTTTTTTCGTTTATAATTAAGATTTTTTTCGCTAAATCTAGATAGAAATCTATTGGTTGCGCCTTTATAGGGATATTATGGACAACTTGTATATTTTGTACTAAATATTCTTGACTTTCTATATCATCAACATATAAAATAAGTTTGCAATACAGATAAGATCCATTTAAATTTGGATTAACGATATTGAGAAATGGATCGGCTAAATCAAAAATGATTTCTTCTTTCCAATTCCAAAGTTCAGAAACAAATTTTTCACATTCGGTTTTAGAAAAACTATTGATGTGTGAGACTATTTTTGGATTATGGTCATAGTACCACGAATCACCCTCTTGATCTGCGGAATTACTATTTATATATAAATACAAAGCTTCAATTTTGTTTTCAATTTCAGGTATTTCGTTCATCAACATTCAATTAATTTATTTTTACTTAATGCACGAACGGGACGCTCGCGTCAGCGTGGGGAAGAATAATTACTGATAATAAAAGGAGTTTTTCTATTTCTATTAAAAAATTAGATTTTATTTTGGTTTGTGTTCACAAGCATGATATTCGCGCTAGCGAGCACATTTGCACAGCCTAATTTAAAGTTTTTCGCAGAACCAGTTAATCCAATTTCTCTATATTGAAATTAATAGCAGATCCTTGAAACGTACTTTTTCCTTTTGCAATTTTTCCTTTTGCATCAAATATTTCGACAGATAGCATTTTTCCTAAAAGTTCTTGTACAGGACATTTTGTGAAGGTGAATTCGTAATTGCAGTTTGATTTCCAGATAATTGTTCCTGTAACTTCTTCTGCCAATGGATTAATTTTTTCCGTTTGTGTGGTTTCGGTTCTGGTTACCGTTATACTTGGAAGTCCTTGGCTTGTGTACAGAAATTTTCCGGTTTTAAATTTTTCGCAATTCGATTCTTGAGAAAAACCTTTGTTAGAAAGAAAAACTAGTAAAAGAAAAAAAAGCGCTTTTTTCATAAATACAGGTTGTAGATTTTGGTTATAGATTTTAGATTATTTTAAAATTTTTGATTTCCGTGGTACAAATTTTTCGGAGTTTCTGATAGTATTTGAAAGCCAAAATCTTTGTTTTCAATATTGTATTTTTTTGATAATTCTTCTTTGCTTATAAATTTTATTGACTTGAAAATTTTATCGTCAATTGAAGCCAAATCACCAGAAGAATCTTTTACTAAAACACGGTCATTTAAAATATATTGAACATTAGTATCATCAGTAGGATTAACATGTTCTTTATATTCGCTAGATTTTGATGCAAAATATCTCCAATATCTTTTTCTTGAAAAAATTTTGGTCTCAATATAAATTACACCATCTTTTCCATCATCTCCCAGCAATGCTATTGCTTCTTTATTTTTAAAAACAGTTACCGAACTAATTTCGTTTGGGTCATATTTTTGTAAATCATCCTTATCAACATTAACACTGTCAATAAAAAAAACAGGATTTTCTCCTAGCTTTTTTATTACTCTTTTAGGAGATTGTGCCAATGATATTGAGAATGTGAAAAAAAGGAGTAATAGGTATTTCATAGTTTTTGTTGTAATTATTTAGTTATTCAGAATGCGTTGAGGAAACTTGTACAGAAGCATTATTTATTCAGTTCATACAGATTTTCTAAAAACAGCACCTTTTTATCTTCATCCCAAACATTGGTACACACCAACAGATTTAAAAAATTATCTTTTGCCGAACCGAATAGAAACATATTATCCAGTTTTCCATCATTGTATTTCCAAATGATGTATTCTGATTTGGAATTCTCTTTGATTTTATCTGTTTTGAATTTACTTTCTTTCATATAATCAGAATCCCAAGTATAAAATAATTTTACGTTTTCGAAAGCAGATTTATTGCTTTTAAAAAACGAATATGCTTTTTTAGGATTTTGAGCAACGGCAATTATTACGCCCTCACTGTTTTTTAAATACGTCTGGCCGGAGTCATTTACGGTATTCAATTGTTCCCAGTTTCCGGGAATTTTTAGCTCACCAGTTGGCGTTTTTACATTAGAGAAATCTGTCGTTGTCTGGCAAAAAATAAAATTGGGCAACAAAAGAAGTAACGTTAATATCAATTTTAGTTTATTCATAATTTTTATAGAATATAATGGTTTTGGTTTGCGGAGCTTTAAAAGTAAGTGGTTTGAAATTAAATACTTTACGTAAAACCGTAAAAGCTGTTTTTAAGATGATTAATGTAAGCTTATAGACATACCACGCTCGCGCTAGTATGTGAATTTTAAAGTATGATTATCCTTCTAAAATATAGTCAAAATTGCCATTTACCGGGATTGTTAAAATTCCGTTTGCTTTCATTTCGTTTGTTGCTTGTGTATAAATGAAATGGTACCACCAAATAAAAAATTCTTCAAAAGATATTTCCTTATCGTAACCTAATTTGACATAAATCTGTTTACTGTAATTTCTTTCACTTTCTAAATTTTTCAATAAATCAGGTAAATAGATTTTAGCCATTTCATTAAAAATTTGATCATCTGATTTTGAGATTATGTTTTTAGACGATGAACTATTTAAATCGTTTCTGTTATTTCCATAAATACTGCTGTAAGTATCTCCCGTTTGATAGGATTGATTACCATAAATTCCGAAAGATTCAGTTTTCGAATTTGTATTTTCACTAATCTTGAAATAATAATGTTTTCCATTTCTCAAAGGTCTATCGTCTTGCTTTAGAAATTCTTTTTCGACATTATCAATTTGCCAAGAATCCAGTAAAACATCACTTAAAATTAGAAACGACCATTTCTCAAAACTTTGCGTTTTAGAAATTGCTGTAGTGCTGAATAGTGATTTTATTTCGGGTAATTTTTTAGTAATCGATTTTGTTATTTTAGCTGAAATGGGTTTTGCATATTTATAAAGTAATTCACCATCTTTTGAGTCGGCAATAAAAATGGTGGGTTTGTACTGATTATTAACTTTATGAAGCCAATTTTTAGATTCTAAAAAGGCAATTGCATTGGTCATTTTTTCATCATTAAACTTTGTAAAATCTTGAAAATCTTTTACAGAAAAACCTTTGTGAAGTGCAAACAACAAAATATCTAAACTGTCTTTTTTTATTTTAAAATCAGGAAAATTATCTCCTCTCGAAATCATTGCGCGTTCCGTTTTCAATTTAAAAATCTCATCAATTTTGTTTTGGGCTTTTGCATGTTTGGCAAGTAGAAGAAAAATTAAGATCAATAGAGTTCTTGTGTTCATTTTTTTTAGAATTTGATTGTAGTGATGCACACAAAGATTACTATTTTTTTTGTTTATAAATATAAAAAAGCCACAAGTTTTTGTGGCTTTTTTACTTTGAATTATATTGTATTTTCAATTAGCGCGAGTATCTCGCTCATAACTGTTTTATTGTTTTTTTAATCGTTTTGTGTTATTTCAACTAACCTCTCTTTTACAATCATTTGTCAATGCAATTACTAAAGCAATACCACAAAAAAGCAGGCATATAAGTGCACGTACAATTTCATTTCCACCGCCAGCTGATGGGTTTGCAACGGCATCAGGAATATGAAAGAACAGAAAAAACAGTAAAAGCATAAAGGCTAAAAGAAGCCCAATTGGTTTTATCAGTATTTTGAAAATAATGAATAGGCCAGCGATAACAAGGGCAGCGCCAAAAAAGTAAGTCCAAAACATAGGCGCAGGCAGCCATTTTGGAACCAATGTCGCGATAAAGCTGGCAAAAAAGAAATGGCTCAACCCGAATACAATCATCAAAATGGAATAAAAAACGCGTCCACACGGAATAAGTTTTTCTAAGAATGAGGTAAAATTCTTTTCGCCTCCGGAACTGTTTTCTATAAATGATCCTGCCATTACAAACGCTCCACCGCTATACGTTAAGGCTTCGAGAGCATTTATCCAAACTTGAAAATCAGGTGTTTTTTCTGCACTTAGCATTATCATATAAGGCAGGTGAGAAGCTAGGACAGAAGCCAGAAAAGCAAAACCCAAATAAAGACATACTTTTTTAGTGTCAATAAATTTGATTTTAAATATTCCTGAAATGATAATTCCTGTTACTATAAAAGCTAGACCGATAAGAATGGGGAAGATGCTGTTGTTATTTGCCCAGGCAGGAAATGGAGCTAAAATTTCGGAACGAAATTTTTTGATTATAAGTTGATGAATCCCTAAAGCAATAATGCCGATACCAAAAAAGACACGGCCAATTTTAATGAGTTTTTCCATTAGTGGTTTAGTTAGAAAAAATGATTAAAGAATAGATTTTGGATTTGTCAAATATATAAATTAATTTGTAAGGTATTGATTTACTGTGCGTTTTGTTTTTGTGGTAAAAAATTAACGGGTAGAAGAGGTTAAGTAAGAATATTTCTTAGAGCGAGAAAAGCTAATTCGTTACGTTACTCCTGATCGCTACAATAATTTCATGGTAATTTTCAAAATGATCAGGACTTATTAGTAGTTCTGTACCATTTTCAAGAAAGACTGTGCTTTCAAAATAACCTGTTGTAATTTGTCCTGCATCACTATAAGATCCTTGAATACGTTCTGTTTGAACTTTTAAAACGGAGGAATAAGGAATGAATTCTTCTTTACTCGAAGTTAAAGTTTTTCTTTTTATCCCTTTTTTTGTGACAGTAATTTCATAAACCGAACGCATTTTATTAATGTGAAAAAATAAACTTAACGCTAAAAATATAAGCGATCCGAAAGTTACTTTATAATTTTCAGTACGAAAACTGCCGAAAAAATAAGAGAGACAAATGAAATCAAATATAACGTAAACCAAGTTTATCCTAATTAAAAATAAGGTCCGAAATTTTGAATGTATTTTCATTGATAGTTAAAGTTTTTTCTTGTCTTATAGCAGGGATTACAAATCAGCATCATCAAAATTATTATTGAAATCTCTCACTCTTTTTTCTGTTCCTAATTCCTTTCGAATTGTGTATTCTGCCCAAAATAGTACATCTCGTGGGTCAAGAATTGCAGTTTCAATGCTTTGCTTTAGTTTTTCAATACTTCTTTCAGACAAGAATACTATACACCTGATTATTCTGTCTGTTTTTAAATAATCATTTTTCTGCACCGCTGCAGTAAGGATTTTAAAAACTTCCGAAGAATTTTCTCCAAAGTCTGTTTTAATTCTATTTTCTATGTCAGTTTTAAAATTCATTCAGGAATTCGGATTATAAGTTATTTGTAAGCAAAACATTCCGTTTTTATAATTTGACTTTAACTTCTTTGAAATCTCCATTTTCATCTTCGTTCCATTTATCCTGCCCAATTAAATAGTATTTTCCTTTTTCTTTAATTATTCGATTTTCAAAATCTTTATCATCAGATATAAATGCATTTGTTTTTGCAATTTCATTCCAAGTTCCTTTTTGAAAAGACCAAACCGAAATAGTATTCCACCAGCCTTCATTTGTTCGGGAAAAAATTAAAATTTCATTTGCGTTATCCTGATTAACATCTTCGGTTTTCATAACAGTAAGTCCTGCTAAACGTTGTTCCATACTTATTGTTGGAATATTTTTTTTAAATTTAATAGTTGCATGACAAATTTTTTCTCCACACTCAATCTCATTTGTTTCATTATTCCATTTATAACTTACAAAGGCAGTGTCGCTGACTTCATCATTATCAACATCGCCAACAAAAAACTTTCGATTTTCTATTTGGCGTTTTAAGGCTTTTTTTTTGCTCGATAAATTCAGTACCAATGTGTCACTGACAGTGATTTTTGTCCAACCGACATTTTTATCAGGACTTCGTTCTTGCACAATTATTTGAATTTTGCTTGGCAGATTTACAAATCGCATTTCTTTTTTGTTTTCCTTAATCCCATTCGAGTATTTTCCAAATTTATCTGTTGTTATAGGCCTTAAATTAAAAATGAAATTTTTATTTGTTTTACTGAACTCGAGAATAACATTGTAGCCTTCTGTTTTTTCGAGCTTTGGAGAAGTACAGTTATCAGTATTTTTAAACCAGGTTTTTTCAACCCAAACATTTTTAATGATAATTTTTTCGTTGTAATTTTTCAATTTAATTGTATCAAACGAAGGGGTATAAGTACCAATGTAAAATCCTGATTTTTTAGAAAATTCACTATTTTTAGATGTTTTGGGGCAGTTTTTGCATTTGACTTCACATTCACAAAGAAAATTAGAAATATAATTATAAGCGAACACAATTATAATTACACCTAAAATTATTCCGATAATTTTTTTCATTAAAGTTGCTTTATAAGTCTATAAAATTTTGATAGTGAACTGACGAAATAATTTGTTTCAGCTAAAATCGATTTGTTTTCCTCGTAAATATAAAAAAAGTCACATGATTTGAGCATGGATTACAAATGATAAAGAAATAAGCAAGTTATAAAATCAATATTCTATTTAATTACGTTTTCCCGTAAAAATATGAAGCACAGGATACTTATATTTGGTTTAACCAAAAACAACCTAATCTTATGAAGAAAAACCTCTTTCTGTTTACTGCTCTATGTTTTATTGTAACCACACAAGCTCAAAAAAGAGAATTTAAATGTCAGGACATTTATAAAGCGGCCAAATTAATAGACGAAGGCAAATATGACGAAAGTATTGCTATCCTGAAAGAATGCGAAAAAACAGATCCTAAAGATTATGCTTATCCATACGAAATCGCATTGGCTTACACACATAAAGAAGAGTATCAAAAAGCGATTGACCAGCTTGAAAAAATAAAAAATTATGCTGGCATCGAATCCGATTTTTATCAGTTGCTGGGAAACAATTACGATTATGCCAAAAATCCTGAAAAAGCCATTGCAACTTATGAGGAAGGATTAGTAAAATTCCCAAATGCTGGAAGATTGTACCTTGAAAAAGGTGTTATTTATGAGTCGCAGCAGAATTATCTGGAAGCTGTTTCGAGTTACGCAAAAGGAATAGAAGTCGAGCCTATGTATCCTTCTAACTATTACAGGGCTGCATTGCTTTATTTAAGCTCAGACAACAAACTTGCAGGTTTAATGTATGGCGAAATTTTTGTGAACTTGGAAAGAACGACAAAGCGAACTCAAAAAATAAGTGAGTTGCTCTATAAAACGTATAAAAACAGTATTCAGTTTAAGGACAACGAAATTAAAGTTGATTTATGTAAAACTGTAATTAACAGCAACGGCGATATTAAAGATTTAAAACTTCCGTTTTGTGCGGTTTATGGCATGAATCTTTCGTTGAGTGTAATTGGGCAAAAAGAAATTACTTTAAAATCACTTTCAGAAATCAGGTCGAATTTTATTAAAAATTACTTTAAAGAAGATTTTAAAAAATACCCGAATGTGGTTTTAGAATATCAAAAAAACTTGTTTGATTTAGGATTATTTGAAACTTACAACGAGTATCTTTTTCAAATGGGAGCACAGGACGAATTTACTGCTTGGAAAACTGAGAATAAGGATAAAATGGATCAATTTATTGCGTGGTATACAGCTCCTGAAAATACTTTGAAAATTACTAAAGAGAATATTTATTTATCAAATTAAAAAGACTTATTTGATGTTGCGCAGTCCCGAAAACTTTCGGGACTGACTTTTTTAGAAGGAACTTTTTCCTTCGTTAAGCGAGTTTATTATAAACCAAGTTTTTCTTCAATATCAATATCTGAAAAATGGAGTTTTACATAATTTACAAAGTCAGAATTAGTGCCTTTTCCATTTATTGCCCAAACTCTTGTGCGACATGCATTTGTTATTAATTCCAAAATTCCTTCGTTGGTTGCAAGTTTAGAAATCCAGATAACAATTTTGTCATCAATAAATTTTACTATTGAATCAAATTTTTCTTTGTCAATGCCATAAACATTGCAGTAATGGTTTTCAATTATATTGGATTCAGTACTATATTCATCAATGCGTTCCAATTGATCTCCAAATATTTGTTTTACCAGTATTTGTTTGGGGTTGTCAGTATATTTATGGTAAAAAAGTCCCGTATGTCCAAATAGAAATCCATTTATAGTACTCGTTTTAGCTAACTGTTTAGAGTAAAAATTGGGTAAAATTTCAAACGAAACAGATTTGCCAGGCGTATTGCTTTTGGTTGACCAAAATTCAATTACTAGTTTTATGTCGTCTATTTCAAGAGTTAATTTTGGTCGTGAACGAGAATATTTAAACCCTTTTGCTGCATAATGTTTGCCAAGTTCATCACACACTGCTTGAAATATTTCTTTGCATGGTGTGCGTTTTGAATATTCTAATAATGTCTTATTATCGTTCCAGACCATACTATTTGCTTTTTTGTAAATATAAAAAAAAGCTGCATGATTTTTTGCAGCGTTTATTTTTCTTCTTCTGGTTCATCATCTATTCCAAATGAGTTTTTTTCATTTTCTGATTCTTTAGATTTTACAAAAACTAAATTGTCTTTCTTGAAAACAAATGTATCTTCTTCTTTATAACTCCAAGATTGTTCAGTGCGCATATTTACGCCATTTGCTGCAAAGGATATTGTAATAGTGTCGCCTTTAGTTGTAATATTGATGTAATCAAATGTTGACTGAACACTTGCTGTATAGGGAACTGCAGAGCAATCTTTTAAACGTTCTAACGCTTTTTTGTCATTTTTAAACCACTTTCTTAAAAAACCTAAATGTTCCTCTGAACATTGATGACCAAGATGAAGCGCTGTATTAATTTTACAGCTTAAATTATCATATTTTGCATTGGGTTCTCCATCCCAATCGCAGTCACTTCCAATAAAGCTTGCAACAAATCCGAGAGCTGCTTTTTCGGGTTCAGAAATGTTTTTGGAATATTCCTGATTTATAAAAATCCTACTGACCGTGTCCTTTAGTTCCTTGTCATATTCATCTGCTCTCCATAAAAATTTTACCGATTTGTCTGTTAATTTTATTGACGTTTCAGTTTTTAAAGTTACAGCTCCTGTATTTAAATTTTCGGATTCATTTTTCTTTGCACAAGAAATTAGAAAAATCAAAATGGTTAAGCTTAAATATTTCATTGCAGGTTATATTTTTATTTGTTCTAGAAAAAAATCATGTATTGATACTTTATATTTTGGCAAAGCATAATTTATTACTTCTTCTCTCATTGTATGATATTCTTCAATATGTTTTTTCAATATGTCTTCGTTATCATACATTTTAAAATATTTCTGTTTTGCCATTTCAGTAAGTTTAGAAATATCATTCAGCTTTAAATAAATAATTTCAGTAAGTGTGAATTTTTTAGATTCTATACATTTTTCAAATTCTTTAAACTGTTCAATATTTCCTATTGCCGCTGTAAAAACATTGATTTGTTCTTCATGAATCATAGCCGTCCAAAATGAAGACCACAATTGTGTTGGAATCAATTCTCCATTGTTTATAAGGTTATTGATCTTATTTGCAATAGGATTTTCACTTTTCAAAAAATCATTTTTAATTCGGTCCCCGGAAATAATATTTACTTTTTTTTCAGAATATACGATTTCTTCAATTGGAGGATATACAACTTCAGATATATTATAACGAAAAATTATTTTAATTTCTGTCATTTCGTGTTTTTAGTATAACCGCCAAAGCTTTAGTACTAAAGCGTGGGTTATAGTTGTATTAATAAACAAGATTGATTAATATAAAATAAAGGTCTTGGTGTAGACACGTTTATTTTCGATATAAAGGTTCATTTCCCATTTTCCTTTAACTAATTCATAAGGTTCATCTAAACTGTAGGAAGAAGCAGACGGAATATTTGTTGGTCTTTCCGTGGTATATCGTATACTTTTAAATTTTTCCCCTTTATTGTTGGTTACTTTTTCCGGATAAATCCATTCAATGTCGATTGGTATATTCACCGTGTCTTTGGCTTTTACGATATAAACCACTCCAAAATTGGCTTTTTTTACCGCCTTAATCGAATCAGTAGTTTTGATCATGGCAAAGTCTTTTAGCCAGATATGATTGCCTGTTGGCGTGTTGGCACTTTCTGTTGTGCCATATTCGCCTTTTGAAAGCCCGTAATCAAGTTCTTTAAGTTCTAGAGTTCCAAAACTTTTAGATTTAATAACAGCCTGCGAAAAAATAGTTTGTAAAATAAAGAACGAAAGTAAAGTGTAGATAAATTTCATTTGTATTGGGTTGGTTTCATGGAGTTAAACGTAGTTTTTTTTCAAACATAATCGCTTTAAATTCAATTTCCTTACGGGAAACCGTAAAAGAAATTCTGTTAGGGCTTAAATTTATGTTGTAGTATTCACGTTCTCCAAAGCCTATTTTTTTAGTAAGAAGACTTCGAAGAGCGCAGGGTTACAAAAAATTTTTCCAGCTTTTTTTGTTTTGAGTTGTTTGGATTGTGTTTGTGAGTGATTAGTAGTGTGAATTTATTTCATTTTTTATAGAATTTAGTAATTCCCAAGCAATCTGTATAACTGCCGGATATGCTGGTATATTGTCAAATCCTTGTAAATTTTCATTTACTTTAAATTGGATTATATCATTTTTTTTAAAAGATCTATATTCCTGTTTCAAATTGTCAATATGTGCACCACCATCTTTGTTGGCTACATTTAAAATTAAACCTTTTCTAGTTAATACATCACCATTTCTGTTGTCATATATTTCAGCATTCCACCACGTGTCGAAATCCATACTTGGACTAAAATCTTTCCACTCCTTATAAATAGGAAAATATTTAATCGAAATAGATCCGTCACTATTGCCATATACTTCTTTTCCAACTATTCCAATATATGGCGTTTGATTGTTAATCGTTCCTCCTGACATTCCAATATGACTTACTTTCCAATAAGCAAATGCATTTTTAGGTACATTGGTATTAATGTACATTCTTTCTTTTAAATTCAGTTGCTTCAATAAAGAAATTGAAATTGAAGTGTCATGAACTAAGGTTCTTATATGTGTAGCAACTCTTTTTGCTTCAATTTCATTTTTATCATAATCTTCAATACATTTTTCAATGAAATAAATTTGTTCTTTAAGATGTTGTAGAAGTTCTGTTTGGTCCATTTTTTTACTTTAATGTTGAAGTAATGTTCTCTTCGGCTGGCGTTAGCATCCCGCTTGGGGCCATTTTATTGTTTTTTTCGTTTTCCTTTTCCTTTTCATATTGCATCCAAAATTTATACTTCCAAAAATTTACAACACAAAACGAAATCGTAATGATTACAATTGAAGCTATTGAAATTATATTTTTGTAACTAAGAAGTATATTATCAAAATAATGTAGAAAAATGTTCGCAATAAGTAAACCGCCCGAGAGCATTTCCCAAATTAGAATCCGTTTGTACATTAATTTTTCAACAGTATCACTAGTGTTTTTGCACTCGAATAAGTCCCAAAAGAAATAAAGAGTTATAAAAACTAAATAGTAACATAGAATATTGAAAATATTGGCAGATAAAGCGGAATCTGTCTGATCTATTGAAATGTGAATTTCTTGGTAAGTTAAAAAAAGAATTATTACAAAAAGAATGTCTAAGAAAAACATCCATATTTTAAAAGATTTTGTAAAATAAATGTAAAGATAATCACATAAATAAAAAATAGTGGTTGTTAATAAAATTGCAAATTTCGAGTTGAAGTCGCTTATATTGGAATGGTCTTTTACAACTGATAGGATAATGTAGATTATGTTTCCTAAAACAGCAGGATAAATCAACCCGATCATTAAGTTTTTAAAAAAGTTATTTCTGATTTCTTTTTCTGTCATCGTAAATTTATTTTATGTAAGAGGCTAGTTGAAAAATAAAACCTAAAAGCACAAGACCAACTCCAAGCCAAGAGAGAATAGCTGCTATTTTTTTATCTCTATTCATATGACTATTTGTACCTGTAACTTGTATAACTGGCTTCGTAGGGTGGCAAATTGATTTTATGAAAAGTTCATGAGCATCTATTGCCATTCTTATGGAACGAATATACTTATTCAAACTAAAAGCAAGTATAATTGTCCCTACGATGTTGGTTATAAGCCCGATAATGTTTAATGTTGTTGATGTCATTTATTTTATAAAAGTTATTTTTTTTTATTCCAATACGCAAATGTCTCTGACTTTGCAGTATTTTATATAATTTGTTTGAAAAACAGAAATATTCAAAGTCTCTGACTTTATAAATGTTTCTAAAAATAATTATTTTAGAGCAATTCGTCAAAAGTCGTGAGACTTTGTAGGGTTTATGGTTTTTAAGAACTTAAAAAAATACCGCAAAGTCAGAGACATTTGCGTAGCGGTTCATGAGAATTTTTCGGACAGGGGGGATTTTATTATTTTCTTAGTTTATAAAATATTTCTCCCGTTTGAGATGCATGTTGTCTTTTTAAAAGAATAATTTCATTTAAACGAATTCTTCCATCGAAAACCATCATTAAATCTTCTCCATCCATCAATATCATTTGTTTTGTTAATGGATTATTTGTTTCAATACCGTCTTTAGAGAAACCATCTATTGATATAAATAAACCAAGTGTATTTTTTAGCTTGTTTGTTATTTTTCCGCCAAACGCATAAAGTTCACTTGCTGTGACAAGCTTTTTTTGCCATTTAGCTTCGAGTAAAAAATCCGAACTGTCAAAAGTAAATGCGCCATCGATTTGCTCTCCTGAAATTTTAAAAGATGATTTTGGAGATAATTCGAATAATAGGAATAGCTCATTTAGAAGTTTTTCAAGTTGAAATCCTCTTTTTTGATTATCCGTATTAATTGCTATTTCAAAAAACTTGGATTTTAACTCTTCAAGTTTTTGAGTAAAATACATTGTGGTTTTTACTTTCTCTATATTTATTTCTCTTCTTTCTTCTGCTTTTTTTAATTCTTCAATGGCATCAAAATATCCTTTAGTTTGGTTTCTTAATTTTGTAACACTTTCTTTAGCTCTCTTTTTCAAATTTCCATCTTTATCAAAATAATCTAAATGCGAAAAATCATTGAAGTTCCCCGTTTCTTGAATTAACTTTAATAAATCATTCTGAAATAAATCTTGACGTGCAATCATTCGGTCTATAAGTATTGAAACGCTTTCTTGTTTTAAAGGTTCTTGCCAATCAATTGTTGAAACTATTGCTGAATTTTCAATTGTTAATTCAATGAATTGTCTTAAATCTTTCTTCCGCCAATATATATTTGATAAAGCATCTTTTAGTGCAATTATAGCTTGTGTAGATATTTTTTGGAGTGCCATTTTTAGTTTTTTTTTTAAATTTTATTGTACTGAATTTGCTACAAGTTATTTGTATAAAATAAATCACGATCGCACAGATTTGTAATCTGTGCCCGCAAAGATTGGTTTGTGTTTTGTAAATATAAAAAAGCAACATGATTTTTTTGTAGCTTTTGTTTTTTGATGATTTGTGTTGTTTTGCGTTGTTGCGGGCACTAATTGGAAATCTGGTCTAATGGGAACATTTGCGTAACTTTTCATGATCGCAGAGCGTTTTTTTTTTTTGATTACGTTAAGAGCGAGACCTGCGTACCAGAAAGGAATGGTTTGAGTCAGATTCTATTTTTCTCAAGATTCCAGACTCAAATAATATTTTAATTTTAGATTTATAGAAACCAAATGAACTATTCCAAATACCTTTTTGCTTTAACGTTAATCCATACTTAGGGGATGATTTTGGAGAAAATCCGGATTTTATTTCTTCAATTTTTTGTCTCGTTGTAGGATTTCTTGAGAGAATTTTATTGTATATCCTATCATCCATAAAGCATACAGAGGGCAAATTACTTGAGATTTCTAATGACATTTTGATTTTTTCTATTCTTCCATGCTTTTTATTTACGATTCCAGGTAACATGCAAATTAATAAATATTTATAAAGATAATGCTTTGCTAATGTTCTCGCTAAAATATGGTCAACATGATAATGCTTAGGAATCTCATTAATAAATTTTAAGAACAATTTTCTATAATTCTGGTATTTAATATTAACGTATAAATAAAAAATATCCTTTTTGTCAGAAAGTAAAAATGCATTGTCAATATTTATTCTTCCAATTTTATATGCTGCAAGATTCATCGCAGACTCAATTTCACAAATATCTTTTCCGGCGATGACTGTCTCTTGAGGACTTTTACCATTGAAATTTTGGCCAATGCCTCTTAATGAATCCTCAGTAATGATTTTTTTTTTATTTAATTTTATCATCCCTACAAATTGTCTGTCTTTATTAAAAGCGAGGTTCTCGCGCTAGCAGAGTTATTTTAATTTTCTTCTATTTCAGATTTGTTTTCACTTTCATAATCTAAGTCGGTTAAATTTGATTTCAAATAATCATCGTTTAATATTCCAATAGTAATAATTTTGGATATATCTGTATCAAGCATAATTCTGTCATTAGTAATATTCATTCTAATTTTAGTGCTTAATTTCGGATGATTTGTAATAAAATCGATTATTCTCAATTTCGCTAATTGTAGTACTGGTGAATTTGCATTGATTCTTAAAACTCTTTTAGCATATTTAATATTATCAACAAAAGAAGTCAATTCAGCAATATTATCAATTAAATCCAAATTTTGAATTAAAGTTATATTTTCTCTTGCTTGATTTTTTATTATTTCATTGTAACCGTATGCAGATGACAATGTTTTAATATTATTTACAAATAAGTTATCATTTGTAAAAAGAAAATCGATTGAGTTATTTATCTGCAATATATTTGAATTTAATTTTTCAAATCTATCACCAATTGGAAGAAATCCAAGCATTCTATCTTGTCTTACAATTGTTACAGGATAAACGTGTTTGTATATTGTAAAATAATTATCAACATTACCAACGGTAATTAGGATTGCTTTTATACTTTCTATATCATGATTATTAAATGAAAAATCTTCGTATTCGGTAAATGGATCAAAGTTGTTTGCTGAAGATAATTTTTCAGGAAATTCTTCTAAATCATAATAGAAAATTGAATTGACAGTTTCAATAGAACTTGAAATTTCTCTCAACACTAATTCTTCATTGTTGAAAAATTTATTGTTTATTGTCGTTCGGAATATTTCCTTCAACTCATTTGCAAGCTCAATGGAAATATCAGCTTTTAAAATTGTTTCTGTTTCATCATCATTTTTTTTAATAAGATGAACATTTATTCCAATTGGATTTACGTCATCATTTATTATGTCTAATTGTTCTCTAAGTTCTTCTAGATTCATTTTTTTTAGATTTATTTGCTATGTAAATGTTATCACTCAATAGTTTATGCTCGATCCAATCGTCTTCTGAAATTACATCCTTAGAAATAAAAATTACATTATTCCTTTTAGTCGTAGAAATTTTATATATGTGATAACCTAAAATTGCAAGTGTTGGATTTGTATAAAACATATTAGTTTTCACATAAATCAAACCAATAATAATTAAAACTAAAAAGAACATTAGGCTATTTCTATCTTCATCTAAGTTAAAGTCTAAATCAAAACTTAGAAGTGGGATTACATAAGTGACCAAAAAGGTTAAATGTTCCCAGTTTATGTTTTCAATATTGGTTACTTTCTCTGGTAACGATTTGTTGCCACTTACAATATACTTGAATCTGAAATAAAAGATGAAACCAAGTAACACAATAACAATAGAAATCGTAGGTATTATATTATCTAAAAATAAATTTTTCCATCCAATGAATTTACAATCGGAAAAACAAAGAGGGATCTTTACTTTATTGATAAACAATAAAATAAAAAGCAACCATAATGATAATATGTAAAGTTGAATTTTAAGTTTCATTACTTGTGTTTTTCTATTTTAATCCCAACTTTTGTTTATGAGCCTTATAAAGTTTTATCGATTCTAATTATTAGTAATAGGCTAGATAGATATCAAATATTATTAAGTTAAATGACTAAATAATAAATCCTCAAAAACTTTTGAACAAGCCCATGTGAAATAATACATTTTTTTAATATTTTTTTCAAATCTATTTTTTAATGATTTAAAAATATTATGGATAACCGTAAAACTCAAAAAAAAAAGGTTATGGTTTTATAGAATTGATATACTTTCTAGGCAAACAGTATTTAGATATTTCTAACAAACATCGCTTTTAATTTAAATTCACCACCAAGTAAAAACACCTGATTTTATTTTAAATAGTTCTTGTCAATAATATATCCTTTTAATTGGATGATTTTACGGAAATCCATAAAAGCCAATTAAAACCCGAAAAGCCCTAGCCCTGATAGAAGTGAAAATCCTTTTGTGCCGGGGTTCGGCGCAAAAGATTGTAACGGATAGCAGGAAAGAGCTCCTAAAAACCATCCTAATTCCACTAAATATCAGACTTAAAAAACACAACAAATAACCACTAGAATTTTCCACAAAAATTTTGTAATTTTGCAGTCCAATAAAAGGAATTAGAAAATGTTAGATAGACTTCAATATGTAAAGCAGCGTTTTGATGAGATTTCGGATTTGATTATTCAGCCGGATGTAATTGCTGATCAAAAACGTTATGTGCAACTCAACCAAGAATATAAAAGCATAAAAGCTTTGGTTGATAAGAGAGAAGAATACATTCTTGTTTTAGCAAATATTGACGAAGCAAACGAAATTATTGCTGACGGAAGCGATGCTGATATGACCGAAATGGCCAAAATGCAGCTTGACGAAGCAAAAGAACGCTTGCCTCAACTAGAGGAGGAAATCAAATTTATGTTGATTCCTAAAGATCCTGAAGATGCTAAAAATGTTATGGTGGAGATTCGCGCCGGAACGGGTGGGGACGAAGCGAGTATTTTTGCAGGGGATTTATTTAGAATGTATACTAAATACTGTGAAGGCCAAGGATGGAGAACATCTGTGGTGGATATGAACGAAGGTACTTCGGGAGGTTTCAAAGAGGTTATTTTTGAAGTTTCGGGAGAGGATGTTTACGGAACTTTGAAGTTTGAAGCGGGTGTTCACCGTGTACAGCGTGTTCCTCAAACGGAAACGCAAGGTCGTGTGCATACATCGGCGGCGACTGTTATGGTTTTACCAGAAGCGGAGGAGTTTGATGTTCAAATCGATATGAACGATGTTCGTGTAGATTTCTTCTGTTCATCAGGACCTGGAGGACAATCGGTAAATACTACGAAATCAGCGGTACGTTTAACGCACATTCCGACAGGATTGGTGGCGCAATGTCAGGATCAGAAATCGCAGCACAAGAATAAAGATAAAGCGTTGAACGTTTTACGTTCTCGTTTATACGAACAAGAATTGGCCAAAAAAGAAGCTGAAGATGCTACAAAACGTACGTCTCAAGTAAGTTCTGGTGACCGTTCGGCTAAAATTCGTACCTACAACTACGCGCAAGGCCGTGTAACCGATCACCGTGTTGGTTTGACGCTTTACGATTTAGGAAATATAATGAATGGTGATATTCAGAAAATTGTTGCTGAGCTTCAGTTAGTGAATAATATGGAGAAATTGAAGGAAGCTTCAGAAGTTTACTAATCTGAGATGCTGAGATTCTAAGATACTAAGATGCTAAGGTTTCTCTTTGGAATCTATAAATATTTGAAAAGCCGAACTTATGTTCGGCTTTTTTTTTTGAATTGTGTCAAAAATATTAAAATATAGCCCGTGGTTTCAACCACGGGGACACGATATGATAACGATTCATTGGGATGCAATATTATCACGATTCATTCACGATCCATTCCCAATTCGTCTCCCGTGGTTGAAACCACGGGCTATGTTTGATGTTGGGAATTGTTTAATTTGATTTTCAATATAGCCAATGGTTTCAACCATTGGGATGCAATATGATTACGATTCATTTACGATCCATTCCCAATTCGTTCCCCGTGGTTGAAACCACGCGCTATATTTCAAATTCTTTCATTCATCCCAATAAGAAAACCTTAGAACCTCAGCACCTTAGTATCTCAGCACCTTAAAAAAAATGCAAGAACCTTCTTAGATTTTTAAATTTTCGAGTTTTTTCTTCTGAAAGATGTTAAATTTCTGAGATTAAATTGTTAATAGATGTGTTGGGGATTTTCTTAAATTCTACATATTAAACTAAGAGCATTACTACAAGATGTTTTGATGAAGTAAGATTAATAATATTTTTATTTAAAACTTAGTTGCTTAGTAACTTAACATCTTAGCATCTCAAAAAAACTTCCTTAATCGATCAGATTAAGGAAGTTTTTTTTTGCCATTTTTTTGTTAATATTTGTGTGCATTTTCATGAAAAGCACAAGAAACCAACCCCTTATAAAAAATCTATGAAGAGAACTTTACTACTATTTTGCTTCTTTGGAAGCTTTTTTTATGCGCGATCGCAATCGTATTTCGGATTCAGGGATGATAATTATGCTGGAATCCAGTCGGCTTTGTTTAATCCGTCTGTCATTGTAGATTCTAAGTACAGAGCCGATGTTACTATTTTCTCAGCCAGTGCAACGGGACAAAATGATTTGTACGGTTTTAATTTTGCTGAGGTTCTGGACGGAAATTACGACATTCATGAAGATGCCAGCAAAACCATTAAAACAAACAATCGAGGAAATGTGAATTTCGATATTTTAGGGCCTTCGTTTATGATGAATATTACACCTGAACATAGTATCGCTCTTTTTACACGATTTAGAAGCGTTACAGGAATGGTTGATGTAAACGGACAGCTGATTGATGAGGTTAGCAAAAACCTTGATGTTTCAAATAGTTTTTTAATTAAAGGAGGCAATCCTAATGGCGTGAGCAATACGTGGGCAGAAATTGGAGCAAGTTATGCCACAATATTTTTAGACGAAGAAGATCATTTTATAAAAGGAGGTCTGACTGTAAAATATTTAATGGCAGGCGTTAACGGTTATATCAGCGGAAATGACTTGAGCGTTGCTTTCAATAAAAATAATGCAAATCCGTCGCTGAGCGAATATTATTCGACGGGAACATTAAAAACGGCTGCGAGTTATGATTATCAAAACGGAAATGATCCTAAATTTAGCGGAGCCTCGGCAGGCGTAGGGCTTGATTTGGGTTTTACATACGAATACCGCACAAATTGCCATACCTGTATTGGAAACCGATATAAGCTTAAAGCTGCTGCATCTATAACAGATATTGGAAAAATCAATTACAAAAACATCACCGAAAACACCTATAATTTGGCCGGAAGAGTAACCCAGGCTGATATTGATAATGCGGAAAGTATTTTCGAATTCTTCGACAAGCATTATACAAAAGTTTCGTCAAGAACTGGCGTAAAAGCGAATTTGCCAACGGCGCTCCACACCAACTTCGACTGGAATATTGACAGTAAATTTTATCTGAATTTAAGCACGGATATTAGCTTAGTGAATGCAAAAACTATAAACGGAACTGCACTTCCAAATTCGGTTACATTTACGCCTCGTTATGAAACCAGACAATTCAGTTTTTATGTTCCGGTAACGTATATGGAATACAGTGGAACACAGGTTGGAACTGGTTTTAGAGCAGGTCCGTTGTTTGTGGGTTCAGGATCGCTGATTTCGAATTTGTTTTCGAATACTTCAAAAGCGTGTAATTTGTATGCTGGTTTGAAATTGCCGCTTTTTAGAAATTACAACTAAGACTCTGAGATGCTAAGACTCTGAGATACTAAGATTTTGAGTTTTTTATAATGAAAAGAGACTGTTTCACTTCTGTGAAACAGTCTCTTTTTGGTTCGAAAGCTTTTTGACTTAGTATCTCAGAGTCTTAGCATCTTAGAAACTCAGAACCTTAGAACCTTAAAATATATATAGTGTATTAACTGCCTAACCGTTTGTTTTAAAGAAACGTATAAACAAGTTAGATACCTAGAAATACTCTTGTGTATTCAAAACATTTATATAGATTAGAGTACATGTAAACTCCATTTTTTATTACGATTTCGCTTAACTTTTCCATGATATAAAATTTACGTTAGACAAACTACTCTTTAGATGGTTCGTATTTTGATGTTTCTTCTTCTGAAGATGCATCTGAAGATTCGTGCTGTGGTTTCGAAACCAGATTGGTTACGACCAGCTGAACGATTGAACCCAAAATTCCCTTGAACATTGAATCGCCTTTTCCGACGATGAATCTCTTTGCCAGATATCCAATTCCGATACTGATAGCAGACTGGGCAATGTGGCTTTTAAAACCAACAGTTTCGTTGATTTCTTCAACCGTATTCCGAATCAGGTTTAGAGGTTTTAAATTCTCTTTAATATCCTCTATTTCGTCTTTGATAGAACACCACTCGGTATCCTGACGATTTTCTAAAATTTTTATTCTCTGATTTAATTGATCAATAGTGTAAATAGGCTCCATTATAGTCTTTTTTAGTTATTAACAGTTAAATCAGTTTTTATTCTCTTCTTTTAGAATACTTGAAATGATAGTATTTCCAATTGGGGTTTTTATCAGACTGTGATGCGTTTTATGAATCACAATGGCCACAATTAAGTAAAAAAATGCCATGATAAAAAAACCGTAGTAATACTCTCCAAGTTCTTTGCCAATCCATAAACTGATCCCGATATTAAGAAACAAGGTAAAAAATGCAACAACCACGCCAACTGCGATCTTTGATGTTAAGGTGGATACCACATCTGCGACTGCACATACTGTTTTGAGTTTTAGTAATTCTAAACTCGTTTTAGTATAGTTTTCCGCTTTTTCATAAAGATTTAAATTCTCGTTTGTTGTTGCATTTGATTCCATGATATAAGGTATTTATGGTTTAAAAATCTCACTTTGTACTATAATACTAGTAGTTTGATTTTACAGTTTTTGCCTCGTCTTTAATTGTATTGTAGTCTTCTTTAACTTGGTTAAATTTAGCTTTTCCCTCATCTACAATTTCTTTTCCGTTTGATTTGATTGTATCTACAATTCCGTCAAATTTTGATTTTAAGTTATCTCCGTAATCTTTCGATTTATCTTTGATTTTTTTGCGAGTTTCTGAACCTTTATCTGGTGCGAATAAAACTCCTAATAATGCTCCTGCAGCTGCAGCGCCAACAATTCCTAAAATGGTGTTACTTGCTTTCATAATATTTGATTTTAATGATTAATATATAATTGTTAATATGATTTGTTTTAAATTTCCCTGCCTTTGATAAGTCTAAGCAATACAGCAATAATGGCAATCACTAATAAGATGTGAATAACGCTTCCGAAGCTGTAAACAAAGAAACCAAGAGCCCACAGAATAACTAATATTACTGCGATTGTGTATAATAAATTTGACATGGTTTTTATTTTTAGAGGGTTAATTAATTCGTTTTACTAATTCAGTTTATACGACAGGTATAAAGACAAGTTGCTGTTTTTAGCATCAGGAACGGTATAAGTTGCTCCTGCAACGGTTCTTTCTTTTCCTATCGTTGTTAATCCGTAATTGTATCGTAAACCAATACTGATCGGACTAAAATCGACTCCTATACCGGCAGCTAAACCAGCATCAAATCTATTTAAATCATCGGCGTTAATTTCTTCGTCAAAGTTGAAGTCACCGTCGCCAGAAACTTTAGAACTTACCAGATACGATGCATATCCACCAGCATGAATATTAAAATTTCTGGTAACATTTACTCTCACTAACAAAGGAACTTCGATGTAATTCAGTTTAAATTTTCCGGTTCCGCTTACAAAGGCATTGTTATATTCTAACTCGGCGCCTTTTGTAGTAAATAAAATTTCAGGCTGAATGGCAATAAAATCTGAAATAGGCAATGTTGCGTAAACACCGGCGTTAAAACCGTATAAAATATTTTCGTCGTCAGCATTATTGTTGTATAAATTTGACATGTTGAATCCTCCTTTTACACCAAACTCGGTAGTAACATTTTCGTCATTTTGAGCTTGAAGCATTCCAAATGAAGCTGAAAAAAATAAGGCTAAGGCGCATAAAAAATTAGTGTGCATTTTCATAGTAAAAAATTTAGTTAATAATAGATTTTAAGGCATTTAAATAAATTCTGTTTTTAATCTTTCGGTTTCTCTCAAAAGCTGGTACTGGTCTGGCAGATACTGAAGCACTAATTTTAAAATCTTCTCATCATTTGTTTCAGATGAAATATTTTCTAATAAATTAATCTGTTCTGATAATGACGCTGAAATCGAATTCAGATATGTTTTATCAAAAGAACTTTCATCAGTAGCAATCAATTCATATAAATCTCTTTTATGAGTTACATTGATATCAGTAATAATAATGAGCTTTTTATTTGCCATTTCTGATATTTTCTGAAGCAATTGATATTGATGATCTTCAATTTTTTTGCTTAATTCCTGTATCGGACTTTGTGAACGTTTTTGTGCAAATTGACTTTTTGAAATAAGGGCATTACTCACATTTGCCACAGCAATAAAAAAGGAAGATTCCACTTGATCTTTATCATTGAACTGTTTGTTGTTTTGGCTAAAAGTTTCCTTTATAAATGGACTTGCTTTTTGATGTTCTTTTTTTCCGCATGCTGAAAAAGAGATTATAATCAATAAGAAAAAGACCTTTAAAATAGTTGCTTTTATGTGGAGCATTGCTTTCATTATTACTTCATAAAGTATTACATTACAAAGTTGCTAACGAATACCTTATTTTGCTTTACAGCATAAAAAAGAATCGTTATATAATTCCCATAATCGGTTTATATCAAGGTGCTAAGGCGTTTTTTGGCAGAAAAAAAAGAGCGTTCACTGCAAATAATCATTTATTTGCAGTGAACGCTCTTTGTAAGAATTGGTATATTTTTTAATCCGGAAGAAAAACGGTAAATAGAGAGCCTTTTCCTGGAAGACTGTCGGCTAAAATATAACCTTTATGATTTTCGACAATTTTTTTGCAGATGGCTAAACCAATTCCAGTTCCCGGATAATCAGTTTTAGAATGCAGACGCTGAAAAAGAACAAAAATGGTTTCTTTAAACTGCGGGTCAAATCCCATTCCGTTGTCTGAAAAAGTAATTTTATGGTATTTTTTTATAGTTTGTTCCAATAAATCAGGATAACTGGTCGAAAGTACTTTTTCGCTTTCAATAACAATTTCCGGAATTCGGTCGGGCTGGCTGTATTTTAAAGAATTTCCGATCAAGTTGATGAAAAGCTGTTCAATTTGGTACGGAATCACTTCTAATTTTGGAAGTTTGGAAGTCGTAACAACGGCTTTTTTCTCCTGAATAATTTCGGCTAAATCAGATTGGGCATTCTCCAGAAGTTCGTTCAAATTTGATTTTAGAAACTCTTTTTTAGTCGTATTGGTTCTTGAAAATAAAAGAAGATCATCAATTAAAACACGCATTCTTTTTGCTGAACTTTCAATTTTAGAAAGATATTCGCGCGCGCTGTCAGACATTACGGCTTTATCGGCATCAGAAACTCTTGAAATAAAAGTTTGTATTTTTCTAAGCGGTTCCTGCAAATCGTGACTCGCAACGTGATTGAAAGAAGCCAGTTCTTTATTGCTTTTTTCCAGTTCTCGATTTCGTTCCTGAAGTTCAATATTTAAAAGATGCTCATCGGTAATATCAAAGTTGATTCCGAGTAAAATTTTGCTTCCCTGCTGATCGGTCAATAATTTTCCGGTCGATTTAAAATGTCTGATTTCTCGATCTTTACGAATAATTTTATAGTAAATAAAAGGAAGATTCTTTTTCTCTATAATTCTTTCCATTGATGCAGCAACGGCATCTTTATCATCTGGATGTACAAAATCAAGAAATGTTTCTTTTTCTGGAACAAAAGAGTTAGGTGCAACTCCTAAAATTCGGAATTGATTGTCTGAATAATCGATTTTATTGGAATCCAAATCCCATTGCCAAGTGCTGAATTTCCCAATAATTTCGGACTCGGCCATCAAACCGCTGGAAATTAAAAGTTTTTTATTGAATACTTTCAAACGCTCGAAATCTCGGCTGATTTGTCTGTAGGCCAACAAAATAAAAGTCAATGCCGTTAAAAATAGTGAAATCGAAAAAATAGGACTCAACGAAATTTCCTGATCGTAAATCTTAAGCCTTTTTTCTAAATATTTTTTTTCGATATCATTCATTTTGTCCACCTGAAACCGAATATTTTCCATTAAAATTCGGCCACCAAACATATAATTGTCAAGTTTTCTTTTGTCGTATGTTTTAGGATCGCTGTATTTCAGACAATTTTCAAAAGAGACAAATCGCTGAATAATGAGCTTGAATAGATTTTCGAGATTTTGCTGCTGCAGCGGATTATCGGCAGTCAGTTTTTTTAAGGTAATGAACGAGGCATTTACTTTGTCGCGCGAATAAAGATAGGGCGCTAAAAAACGGCCGTTGCGTGTTATAATGTACCCGCGTTGGCCTGTTTCAGCATCTTTAATCGCCGACATTAATCGTTCTAATTGAATGTTTATTTCATAAGTATGCATCACAAGCTTGCTTGATTCATTCAAGTCCTGATTGTGTTTGTAAGCAATGGATGAAAGAAATAACAGAATGAAAACTGCGACTACAAAAATAACTCTCAATGAGTTTGAAGAATTAAAATTTGGTATCCATTTCATGTGACAGGCTTATACTATTTTAGTCGCAGCAGGAAATTATCACGGTTTAACCCGGAGGTATGATAGTGCCAGTTTACGGTCACGACTTCATTAATTATTTTTTTAAGCGTATTAAAATCGCTTGGCTTTTTGATGTAAATATTGGCACCCTGAATAAACGTGTCTTCAATATCTTCTTCAGATGATGAAGTAGAGTAGATGGCAATAATGATATTTTTTAGGCGTTCGGTTTTTTTGATTTCAATCAAACATTCTTTACCTGTTTTCTTTGGCATGTTCAAATCCAGAAACAAAATATCCGGAAGTTTGTTGTCAAGATTATTTAAATGATCCATTAACTGCATTCCGTCGTGAACAAAATCTACATTGGTCTGAATTTTTATTTCTTCAAATGCATCCTTAAAAAAAAGACGATCATCTTCATCATCATCAGCCAGTAAAATATATAATGCGTTTTTTTGCATTTTAGTGTGGTATTTAGGTTTTTATTTTAAATTTTCTCTTCGTTTCTTAATTATTCTCTGAAAAGCCGAAGGTGTAATTCCGGTTGTATTCTTAAACTGTGTGCTCAAATGGGCAACACTCGAATAATTTAGTAAAAAAGCAATTTCGGTCAGGCTCATTTCATTTATGATAATGAGTTGTTTTGCTCTTTCAATTTTTTGTAAAATGATAAAATTTTCGATAGAAGAATACGTTACTTCCGAAAAAACATTAGATAAATAGCCGTAACTGTGATTGAGTTTCTCGGCTAAGAAAACAGAGCTTTTGTAATTGTTGCTGTCTTCCATGAAAACCAGTTCAATAATGGCATCTTTTATTTTTTGTACTAAAACACTTTTTTGATTCTCTACGATTTCAAAACCGCACGGACTCAAATTATTTTTTAAAGTTTCGAGAGCATCAGCATCAAGGTTGTCAGCAATCTCGATCTCACCAAATCCCAGACTAGTAAAATTTATATTTTGCTGGTCGAGATTGTGTTTTAGATAAAGAGAACAAATGGTATTAATGTCGAACTTTATAAATACTTTCATTTTATAAAAATTTGGTTAAAGATACTTAATTTATTTTTGGTTATGGTCTTTAAGATTCATTAGAAATGCTGAAAACAGCTGAAAAACAAATAAAATTTTCAAAAAAATACCGTCTAGTACAAGTATTAGACGGTATTCCCTGATTTGAGTTCAAAGGTTTTACAAATCGGATAAGATTTGATGAAATTCTTCTTTAGTTTTTCCCAGTTTCTGCTGAAGTTTTCCATACATTTCGTCCTCTTTTCCTTCAGCATACATCAAATCGTCATCTGTTAGATCTGCGTATTTTTGTTTCAATTTTCCTTTAAGCTCATTCCAGTTTCCTTTTATTTCAGTAGTATTCATGATAGTCAGATTTTCGTAATTATTGTTTTGTAAAGTTCTAATTTAAGTCTTAAAAACGCGTTACATTTATTTCGCTTAACGTTGCATAATTCACATTTTTAAACTTGATAACGGCGCAGGACCCAAGCCATTTTTTCATGTTCCTGCAAAAGTCCCGTAATAAAATCAGCAGAACCGGCATCGTTTGTTTCATTTTCAAAAACCGGAATATAATCTCTAAATTCGGTTACTAATTGTTCGTGATTTTCTAAAAGTTCTTCTAGCATATGTTTTTGCGAAGCATATTCTTTTGGAGATTCTTTTAAAGTCGAATTTTCAATAAACTCTTTCATTGTTCCAATGGTTTTCTCACCAAGCTGACTGATTCTTTCTGCAACCTCATCGATCTGAGCTTCTAAAATTCGGTATTGTTCCTCAAACAATTTATGAAGTTCCATAAAACTGTTTCCTGAAATGTTCCAATGAAATTTTCTTGTTTTTACATACAATGTCATTTCGTTTGATAAAATCGTGGCTAATATGCTAGTGCTTTTCTTTAAATTTTTCGTCGATATTCCGATGTTTGGACTCATAACTGTCTGATTTTTGGGTTCTTTTTCAAAATTAAAGAAGACGGCTTCTTTTTTTCTTACACAATTTTGAGAAGTTGTTATAGGAATTCAATGTGAATTAGATAATTAGATAATGTGGCAATTAGAAAATGAAGCTTGAAAAATCTCCAATGTCACCCTGAGCGAAGTCGAAGGGCACTCCAATTGGAACGTGGGCTTCGACTCCGCTCAGCCTGACAATGCGAGTATAACATGAAACGTGAAACAAGAAAAACCTGAAACATTTAGAGTGTCACCCTGAGCGAAGTCGAAGGGCGTTCCAATTGGAATGTAGGCTTCGACTTCGCTCCGCCTGACAACAATTCACAATTCACAATTTACAATTCACAATTATAATTTGTAATTTTGCCCCACTATTAAAACACACTATGACAACACAACAGCTACACGAACAAATTCTTCAAAAAAAATCATTTTTATGCGTTGGCTTAGATCCTGATTTAAGCAAGCTTCCATCACATTTATTAGAAACCGAAGATCCAATTTTCGAATTTAATAAAGCGATAATCGATGCCACTCACGATTTAGCAGTTGGATACAAACCAAACACGGCTTTTTTTGAAGCATACGGAATAAAAGGCTGGATGTCATTGCAGAAAACGATTAATTATATCAATGAAAATTACCCTGAAGTTTTTACCATTGCCGATGCAAAA
Organism: Flavobacterium sp. LC2016-01; assembly: GCF_009711135.1. Lineage (GTDB taxonomy): Bacteria > Bacteroidota > Bacteroidia > Flavobacteriales > Flavobacteriaceae > Flavobacterium. The sequence continues at coordinate 253,852 of NZ_WMIC01000001.1, forward strand.
CGCGGTGATATCGGGAACACTTCAAGTATGTATGCAAAAGCTTTTTTTGAAGATTTAAATTTTGACAGCGTAACCGTTGCACCTTATATGGGAAAAGATTCGGTAGAGCCTTTTCTCGCTTTCGAAAACAAACATACCATCATGTTGGCCTTAACTTCAAATGAAGGCGCTTTCGATTTTCAGACTTTAAATACAAACGGAACCGAATTGTACAAACAAGTTTTGGAAACTTCTAAAACATGGAAAAACAGTGAAAACTTAATGTATGTTGTGGGTGCGACAAAAGCCGAATATTTTGCGGCTATCAGAAAAATTGTTCCCGACAGCTTTTTATTAGTTCCCGGAATTGGCGCTCAAGGCGGAAGTTTATCAGAAGTTTGCAAATACGGAATGAATGATAAAATCGGATTATTAGTAAATTCTGCAAGAGCGATTATTTACGCTTCAAAAGGAACTGACTTTGCTGAAAAGGCTAGGGAAGAGGCTTTGAAAGTGCAAAAAGAAATGGAAGAAATTATTAATTCTAAGTTTTAAATAACTTTATAAATACATTTAACCGCAAAGTTCGCAAAGATTTTTCGCAAGGTTCGCAAGGAAAAAAACTTTGCGTTCTTAGCGTAAATCTTTGCGAACTTTGCGGTTAAAATGACAATCTAAATCAATGAAGCAATTTCAAGATCAATTAGGAACTTTACATTCTTTTGAAAATTCTCCAAAGAGAATCATTTCTCTCGTGCCTTCTCAAACAGAATTGCTTTATGATTTAGGTTTAGAAGAAAAAATAATCGGAATTACAAAGTTCTGTGTACATCCATATTATTTAAAATCTACCAAAAAGATTGTCGGTGGCACCAAGAAGATTCATTTCGAAAAAATAAAGCTTTTACAGCCTGATATTATCATCTGTAATAAAGAAGAAAACACAGAAGAAATCGTAAAACAATTACAGGAAATTTGTCCGGTTTGGGTAACGAATATTGTTTCTATAGAAGATAATTTTCAGATGATTTTAGATTTCGGTCAAATCTTCAATTGTAGAACCGAAGCTCAAAAGTGGAATGACAAATTGGCTTTTGCCTTGAGCGATTTCAAAAAATATATTCAGGATATTGAAGTAAAAAAAGCAGCTTATTTTATTTGGAAAAATCCATACATGGTTGCCGGAAAAAATACTTATATAAATGAATTATTAAAACTGAATCATTTTACAAATATCTATGAAGACAAAGGGCGTTATCCTGAAGTCGAACTTAAAAAAATGCGTTTAGAAGGCGATCCAGATATTGTTTTTCTTTCTTCAGAACCGTATCCTTTTAAAGAAGAAGATGCTTTCGAAATAGGAAGGTTCACACACCACGCCAAAACCATTTTCGTAGACGGCGAAATGTTCTCCTGGCACGGAAGCCGATTATTAAAGGCTTTCGCTTATTTTAAATTACTTCACGAAAGATTGAAAAACTAAATTCCAATCCCGAAGCTTCGGGATAAATTCCAAATTCCAAGCTTAAAATAAATTGGAATTTGGAATTTTTTTATTGGCATTTACAGCAAAAAAAAATGCCGGCATCTTCAAGACGCCGGCATTATTTAACTAACCAAAACCAAAATAATAAATAACCAGTTTATTACAGTACAAAGATCCGACATATATCAATCTTATGCTGTTAAGTTCTTGTTATTACTTTGTTGGAAATAAGTTAATGTCTAAATTTAAATTACAATATTTTTCAAATTCCAAATTCCAAAATGCAAACTTGCTTAAATTGGAATTTGGAATTTTTTTATTGGGATTTAATAAAAAAAAGAATGCCGGCATCTCGAAGACGCCGGCATCATTTAACTAACCAAAACCAAAATAATAAATAACCAGTTTATTACATTACAAATGTCCGACATATATCAATCTTTTGCTGTTAAGGTTTTGTTATTACTTTGTTGACCATAAGTTAAGATTTTTTAAAACCCATTTCTGAGCTTTTTGCAGCGTTAAATAACTTTTGGTTATTAAAATATAATAACAATCAATTTTGTTTATTAATATGCTAAAGATAAGTTTGTATATTTGATAAAACATTAAATATCAGCAATATGGAATCAAACAAAAAATTAACAACTGCAACAGGAACTCCCGTTCCAGACAATCAAAACATTCAAACTGCTGGCCCTCGCGGACCTGTTTTATTACAAGATTTTTGGTTTTTAGAAAAGATGGCACATTTTGACCGTGAAGTGATTCCGGAACGAAGAATGCACGCCAAAGGATCTGGAGCTTACGGAACTTTTACTGTTACTCACGATATTACAAAATACACGAGAGCAGATTTATTTTCAGAAATTGGAAAGAAAACCGAAATGTTTGCTCGTTTTTCTACCGTTGCAGGAGAAAGAGGTGCTGCAGATGCAGAAAGAGATATTCGAGGCTTTGCTTTGAAATTTTACACCAATGAAGGAAATTGGGATTTGGTTGGAAATAATACTCCGGTATTCTTTTTTAGAGATCCAATGAAATTTCCTGATCTGAACCATGCTGTAAAACGTGATCCAAAAACCAATTTGAGAAGTGCTGATAACAATTGGGATTTTTGGACATTATTACCAGAGGCTTTGCATCAGGTTACTATTGTAATGAGCGATAGAGGAATTCCGAGATCGTACAGACAAATGCACGGATTTGGAAGTCATACTTTTAGTTTTATAAATCATCAAAATGAAAGACATTATGTGAAATTTCATTTTGTAACACAACAAGGAATTGATAATCTTTCTGATGAAGAAGCGGCTAAATTAGTTGGAGGCGACCGAGAAAGCCATCAGCGTGATTTATTTGATGCTATTGAAGAAGGAAATTTTCCGAAATGGAAATTATTCATTCAAATCATGACCGAAGAACAAGCTGAGACATATCGTTTTCATCCTTTTGATTTAACGAAAGTTTGGTTAAAAGGTGATTTTCCTTTGATTCCGGTTGGAGAATTCGAATTGAATAAAAATCCTGAAAATTATTTTGCCGAAGTAGAACAAGCTGCTTTTAATCCGGCGCACGTGGTGCCTGGAATTAGTTTTTCACCAGATAAAATGCTTCAGGCGCGTTTATTCTCTTATGGAGATGCACACAGATATCGTTTAGGAGTTAACAATTTCCAGATTCCAGTGAACTCTGCGAGATGTCCTTATAACACTTTCCACAGAGACGGAGCAATGCGCGTAGATGGAAATAACGGATCTAAAAAACATTATGAACCAAACAGTTTTGGTGAAATGCAAGAACAGCCAGAATTTAAAGAACCGCCATTAAAACTTCATGGCGACGCATGGGCACATAACTTCAGAGATGATGATAATGATTATTTCACGCAGCCAGGTTTGTTATTCAACTTATTAACTCCAGAGAAAAAACAATTGCTGTTTAAAAATACTGCAGCACAAGTTGGAGGAGCACAGAAGTTTATTCAAATTCGTCACATCAGAAATTGCTTTAAAGCAGATCCAGCTTATGGAGAAGGAGTGGCAAATGCTTTAGGCTTGACAATGGCTGAAGTTAATGCTTTTGATGATCCTAGATTGTCGATTGTGGTTCGATAAAAAGGTTCTGAGATACTAAGATGCTAAGCTACTAAGGTTTTAATCTTAAACCAGAATTTAAAATTAAACCCGAGAGATTTTTAAAATCTCTCGGGTTTATTTATTGTCTTTATTTAAACTGGACTGAAGTCCAGCTCGACAATATGGTTCGTTCCTTCGGAACTGTGAAAGAACCTTTGGCTCGGATCATATTGTAGGGCCGGATTTTAATCCGGTTTGATTGATATGTTAAAAATATAAAACGATAAACCCGACAGGTTTTAAAAACCTGTCGGGTTTATTAATTTTTGGAAAAGAGAAAAAACCTTAGAATCTTAGCATCTCAGAACCTTAGCATCTTTAAGAAAAAACCACCGTCTTATTGCTATAAACCATTGTTTTGCGTTCAGCATGTAATTTAATTGCTCTTGCTAAAACAATTCTTTCTAAGTCTCTTCCTTTCATAATAAAATCTTCGACCGAATGAATATGAGAAACTCTGGCAATATCCTGCTCGATAATTGGTCCTTCGTCTAGTTCTTCGGTAACATAATGGCTTGTTGCACCAATAATTTTTACACCACGCTTAAAAGCCGAATGATACGGTTTTGCTCCCGGAAAAGCAGGCAAAAATGAATGGTGAATATTGATGATTCTATTTTCGTAAAGCGAAATCAGATTTGGTGTAACAATCTGCATGTAGCGCGCCAAAACAATAAAATTGATTTCGTATCGCTTTAATAATTCAATTTGTTTGGCTTCACCTTCTTCTTTATTTTCCTTTGTAAAAGGAACACAATGAAACGGAATATTAAATCGTTCGGCAACTGATCTTAAATCGTTGTGATTGCTTATAATGACTGGAATCTCAACATTTAATTCGCCAGCACTGTAACGTCCTAAAATATCAAAAAGGCAATGGTCATATTTAGAGACAAACAAAGCCATTTTTGGTTTTTGTTCCTGATTGTACAAATCCCAAGACATATTAAAGTCGGCAGCGATGGATTGGTTAAAATCGGCTTTAAAGCTTTCAATTGTCGTTTTGTGATTGGTAAATTCACATTCCAATCGCATAAAAAACACATTTTGCTCTACATCAACATGTTGATCAATATAGGTGATGTTTCCTTCTACTTTAGCAATAAAAGTAGTTACTGCAGCGATAATTCCTTTTTGGTCTTTACAGTGAATAAGAATGGTAATTTTTTGCATCTTAGTTTTTTGGTTTTTGGTTAGTGACAAAGACGCAAAGGTTCAAAGTAACAAAGGGCTCTTTGTACCTTTGTTACTTTGTTACTTTGCACCTTCGAAAAAAAACTATTTTCCGTCCTGCATAGCAAAAACACTTTTTAATAAAGGTGTTGTTCTTGCACTAATATTATTTCGGATTTCTTTTTCTTCTACAGCAATCATTTTGTAAACACCTGCTAAGGCCTGATTCGTTGTATAATCTGTCAAATCAGGATTTACTTTTTTTACAAGCGGAATAGTGTTGTACTTGTTGATAATATTAGCCCAAACTACATCGGCACCAACTTTTGCGAATGAATTTTTAATCACCGGATTAAATTTTCCGTACAAAGCTGTTGTTGTAGTTCCCTGTAAATACGTTGTTGCAGCACTGTCATTTCCTAACAAAATGTTTTTAGCATCTGTAAACGACATATTTTTCACGGCCGTAACAAATATTGGAGTTGCTTCTTTAACAGCATCTTCCGCAGCACGATTCAACATTTTGATTCCTTCATCGGCAAGCGAACTTAAACCAACTTTTCGCAGAGTAGCATCTACTTTTTGCAATTCTTCGGGCATTAAAATCTTTACAGCTTCATTTTTGTAGAAACCATCAACAGCGGTTAACTTGCTAACTTGTTGTGTAATTCCTTTATTTAGAGCTTCTTTTAATCCAGCTGAAATATCAACACCGCCAACCGGAATTTGCGATGCTATTTGTGGGAGCTGATTTAAAGTCTGCTGCATTTCTGCGCATGAAACAAGTGAAAATGTAACGGCTAATAATAAAATCTTTTTCATTTGGGGGTTTTATTTAAGTTTCAAAAATACTACTTATTCAAAAACAACGCCACAATTTTATTTCAGGAGCAGAAAGATTTTGTTTCATAACTAACACACTTTCCTTATTATTTGCTTTTAAGGAAAATCAAAGACTTTACCCTAAGCACAAATTAGGTATAATATTTTTTTTATTTGAAAATATGTTTATCTCCTTTTATGCCATTCGTGCAATAAATCTTCAAAGAAAGATTTGATTTCTTGTTTATCACCATCAACGCTGACTTTAAAATTGCTTCCATCATTTTTGGTAATAAGAGCATAGGGGCAGTAGGTTAATCCGGCATTATATACAGTGTCAATTTTCGATATCGAAGAATAAAACGCAAAATCAATTTTATTTTTTTCTGAATTCCGTTTGTCTATCCAGTAGGTTGCGACTCTTTTATCAGTGAAAAAGTTGCCTGCAAATTCTTTTTTAAATTCGCTGTAAAACTTGAGAATGACTTCATTTTTGTCTAAAATCTTTAGATTTTGGATATACTTAATATCTTCTTGATTTAAGCTTTTATTGTTTTCAATCTTATTACAAGAAATAAAGAAGATCAAAAACATAGTGAAAATATACTTTTGCATATGTATTATTCTTTCTTAAGCAAATCAATTTTCTCACCTGTTTTTTCAATATAAACAGACATTTCGCTGTACTTCCAGGTTCCTCTTTTTTCGCCAACAACAAAGAGCGTTGCTTTGCCTTTTGGCCCTTTTAGCGGTACTTGTACATCACATTTTCTAATGTCATTTGTTGAACTGACAGTTCCAGAAACCATTCCGTCAGTTTCAATAGGTGATCCAAGCTTTTCGATCAGTATTTTATTATGTTCAACTCTTGTCATCGATTCTATATAAGCATCAGAATCTTTGATTATTGAAGTAACTTCAAAGAATACTCCAAATAAAAATAAAGCAAATAATACGATAAGACTTAAACAGCCAGTAGGAACAAACCATTTCCAGTTTCGATTCCACCAGTTTCTTTTATCTTCTATAAGTTCGTTTGAATCTTCCATATTTTAAGGTTTGCTAATTTATATATGACATTCGTAATTGGAACTTAAAAATACACATTTTTTGATCAGATTGGGGTTATGAAAATAAAAAAAGCGAAAATAAAATGTTTATTTCCGCTTTGATTTTTAGATTGTTACGATTTAAACGTATTCTAAACAGTATAAATTAGGATTGTAAACCGGATTGATTGTTTTTGCATCAGCCAAAATAGTTTGTGTATAATCTTTGCTTCCAATTGCTAAATAAAATAAAGATTTGGATACTTGAAATGGTCTTAAAGGAAATGATTTCCATCCGAGCATTAAATTTTTTATAAAATGCTTTAATGCATACTTGAATACTTTTTCATTTGGGCGAATAAAATAGATTGTTGAACTTTTATCTTTAGTCATCGTATTTGGAAATGTTACAAATCTTCCGCCTTGCTGAATTAATAAATTGATTTCAAAAAGCGTTAATCCATCTATATTTTCTGTTTTCATGATAAATTGATTTTGCATTACTATTTAGTGGTATATTATTTTGCAAAGTTCAAATTTTGAAAAAGCTTTTTCAGGATGTAAGAGTTTTAAAATTAATAGATTAAGGTGTTTTTTTGGTTTAAAAAAGGAATGAAAAAAAAGAGAGAACTTATCAGCTGATAAATTCTCTCTTGAAAATTTTAGTTTATTATATTGTTAATTTAAAACTACACTTTGAGAAACCTGTTCATTATCTCTTTGATAAACATCGGGAAAGAAACCGATTTCGCCATTTTCATTCACTAATGAAGTAAAATAGGTAATGTAGATCGGCACTTTTTTAGTTAATTTAAAGCTGTTTTCTGTTTTTCCAGCCATAGCTTGATCAATTTTAGCTTGTGTCCATTCTGGATAATCTTTAAGCATTGCAACAGCTAATTCTTTGGCCATTTTCACATTTACACAACCATGGCTGAAAGTTCTTTTTTCAAAATCAAATAAAGTTTTAGCCGGTGTATCGTGCATATAAATATCATCAGGATTTGGAAACACAAATTTTACTAATCCTAAAGAGTTTTCTGGTCCCGGTTTTTGTCTAACTTGACCGTTTATCATTTCCATATTATGATCAGCAAGATAATTTGGATCTGCAGCGATTTTAGATTTCAATTCATTTTGTACAATACTTTGTGGTACTGTCCAATAAGGGCTGAAAACTATTCTGTCAATTTCGCCATTAAAAATGGTAGTTTTGGTTAAAGGCGAACCAACAAATACATTAGATTTTAAAACAACTTTTCCGTTTTTAACATAAACCAATTCATAAGAAGGAACGTTTACAAAAACATATTCATCATTACCAGCCATTTGAGCAGAAATTGTACGGCATCTTTCTATATTTAACATCAACGTTTTTACTTTATCAGAAAGCGGCACATTCATTTCTTTAATATGTTCTTCTGCAAGAATATAGTTGGGTTTAAATCCGTTTCTCACTTTGTATTTCATAACACCATCCATCAATTCACGGTCATAAACATCGCTTTTAGAATCCTGTTTTAAATCGCCTAATAAGTATAAACGAGTTCTAACTTGCGCAATTGTAGCCGAAACAGCATCAGGACGTAAATCTTTGTATGGAGTTTCTGCAACAATAGGTTTCCATTTATTTGATCTTTCTATTTTTTGGTATTGTTTCAAAGCGCCTTGCAATTTATAATATTGATCAAAAGCTACTTTATTATCTTCTGATGCAGCAGCTGTTTCTTCAATTGTGCTGTAATTCATAAAGTTTTTCAGCATAGTATCATAAGACACGTTTTTATCCGCATTGCTTTTTTTCGCATATATAATATATAAGGAACTTAAAAGCATATCAGCATCTGTTTTTGAAAGATTTGTTGTTGCTGAAGAATCAAAAAGCTGATCAATTTCTTTTTGATACGGAATTTCCAAATTATTTGTTTTTGCTTTTTGGTATAAAGCAGCAGCAAATTCATTTATTTGATCTTCATCATACCAGATACTTCCAAGAGTTCTGTTTTTGTACAATGACATAATATCAGATTTGTATTTTTTCAAATCGGAATATCTTTTAAAGAAGTCGTTTGAAATTTCATTTTCGTCATCATTATTTAGATTAATATTGATGACAGCAGCGTTTGGAGTTTTTGTATTTAAGAAATTGCTGTTTTCAATTCTATTAAAGGAAGTTACAAAAAAACCTAAGCTTAAAATTACGGTGAAAGAATATATAGTTTTCATTTTTTTTAAATTTTTACGTTTTACTTTTTATTTGCTAAGTTTTGGTAAAAATTTGGGGCTTTTCTACACTGCTAAATTACTATGAGAGAGAGCGAAACACGTTTTTAGATTTTGTTTAAATGTTGCGAAATTGCCATGTCTTTAAGCTTTCTTTAACTTATATCAATTCGTCTTCAAAATTGTTACCCCATATCCTCAAAAAAACATTTTTCATTTTTTTGTTAACATAAAGCTATTCTTTTAATCAAATATTAAAATAATTTGTACATTGGTCGCTCAAAATTATCATATTCATAAAATGGAACCACAAATACCATATATTCCTAAAAATAAAGTAAGAATTGTCACAGCCGCTTCGCTATTTGACGGACATGATGCTGCAATCAATATCATGCGCAGAATTATACAGTCAACGGGAGTTGAGGTAATACATTTAGGTCATGACCGAAGTGTAGAAGAAGTAGTAAATACCGCAATCCAGGAAGATGCAAATGCAATCGCTATGACATCTTACCAAGGCGGACACAACGAATACTTTAAATATATGTATGATTTGCTTCATGAAAAAGGAGCAGGACATATCAAGATTTTTGGAGGCGGAGGCGGTGTAATTCTGCCAAGCGAAATCTCAGAATTGCATGAATATGGTATCACCCGAATTTATTCGCCAGATGATGGACGATCTTTAGGACTTCAGGGAATGATTAATGATTTGGTACAGCGTGCTGATTTTCCTATTGGAGATAAATTAAACGGAGAAATTGATCACATCGAAAATAAAGTTCCAACCGCAATTGCGCGTTTGATTTCTGCTGCAGAAAATTTCCCAGAAATCGCAAAACCTGTTTTTGATCAAATTCATGAAAGCAATGCAAGTTCTAAAATTCCAGTTTTGGGAATTACAGGAACGGGCGGTGCCGGAAAATCTTCTTTGGTAGACGAATTGGTTCGCCGATTTTTAATTGATTTTCCAGAAAAAACAATCGGATTAATTTCTGTCGATCCTTCGAAGAGAAAAACTGGAGGAGCACTTTTAGGAGACAGAATCCGAATGAATGCTATTAATAATCCTCGTGTGTATATGCGTTCGCTGGCAACACGTCAGTCGAATTTGGCTTTATCTAAATATGTAGCCGAAGCGATTCAGGTTTTAAAAGCAGCAAAATACGATTTGATTATTCTAGAAACTTCAGGAATTGGACAGTCTGATACGGAGATTATGGACCATTCTGATGTATCCTTATATGTAATGACTCCAGAATTTGGAGCGGCAACACAATTGGAAAAAATCGACATGCTTGATTTTGCTGATTTAGTCGCTTTAAACAAATTTGATAAACGTGGAGCACTAGATGCTTTGCGCGATGTAAAAAAACAATATCAAAGAAACCATAATCTTTGGGATAAAAATCCTGATGAAATGCCAGTTTTCGGAACAATTGCTTCGCAGTTTAACGATCCTGGAATGAATACGCTTTACAAAGCAATTATGGATAAAGTGGTTGAAAAAACGGCTTCAGATTTGAAATCGACTTTTACGATCACGAAAGAAATGAGCGAGAAAATCTTCGTGATTCCGCCTCACAGAACACGCTATTTATCTGAAATTGCAGAGAATAACAGAAGTTATGATGAAACAGCAATTTCGCAACAAAAAGTAGCACAGAAATTATACGGAATTTTCAAAACGATTGAATCGGTTTCTGGAAAAATTCCTCAAATCAATAAAGCTGGAATCGATGATGCATCTGTTTTGCCAAGCGGAATTCAAGAACACGATGAAAACAGAATCTTTTTAAATCTTTTACTGAATCAGTTTGATAAAGTAAAAATGGACTTAGATCCGTACAATTGGGAAATTATCTTGAATTGGGATGAAAAAGTAGCAAAATATAAAAATCCGGTTTATTCCTTTAAAGTTCGTGATAAAGAAATCAAGATTGCCACGCACTCTGAAAGTTTATCACATTTACAGATTCCGAAAATTGCTTTGCCTAAATATGAAGCTTGGGGTGATATTCTGCGTTGGAATTTACAGGAAAATGTTCCTGGAGAATTTCCTTTTGCTTCAGGATTATATCCGTTTAAGCGTGAAGGCGAAGATCCGTCAAGAATGTTTGCGGGCGAGGGCGGACCAGAAAGAACCAACAAACGTTTTCATTATGTAAGCGCGGGAATGCCAGCAAAACGTCTTTCTACTGCTTTTGACAGTGTAACTTTATACGGTAACGATCCAGATTTGCGTCCGGATATTTATGGAAAAATTGGAAATGCGGGAGTTTCAATCTGCTGTTTAGATGATGCTAAAAAACTATACTCAGGTTTTGATTTGGTTCATGCGTTAACTTCGGTAAGTATGACAATCAACGGACCTGCGCCAATGTTGTTAGGTTTCTTTATGAATGCGGCAATCGATCAGCAATGTGAGATTTACATCAAAGCAAATGATTTAGAAAAAGAAGTTGAAGCAAAAATCAACAAATTGTACGCAGCAAAAGGAATCGAAAGACCAAAATACCAAGGCGATTTGCCAGAAGGAAACAACGGTTTAGGATTAATGCTTTTAGGCGTTACCGGAGATGAGGTTTTGCCTTTAGAGGTTTATAATGAAATTAAAGTAAAAACATTATCGCAAGTTCGTGGAACTGTTCAGGCCGATATTTTGAAAGAAGATCAGGCGCAGAATACTTGTATTTTCTCGACCGAATTTGCTCTGCGTTTAATGGGCGACGTTCAGGAATATTTCATTACTAAAAACGTTCGTAATTTCTATTCGGTTTCGATTTCAGGATACCATATTGCAGAGGCAGGAGCAAACCCAATTACGCAATTGGCCTTTACGCTTTCAAATGGTTTCACTTACGTGGAATATTATTTGAGCCGAGGAATGAACATCAACGATTTCGGACCAAATTTATCGTTCTTCTTCTCCAACGGAGTAGATCCAGAATATTCAGTTATAGGTCGTGTGGCACGTAAAATTTGGGCAAAAGCCATGAAAAACAAATACGGAGCCAACGAAAGAGCACAAATGCTGAAATATCATATTCAGACTTCTGGACGTTCGTTACACGCGCAGGAAATTGATTTTAATGATATTAGAACAACTTTACAGGCTTTATATGCCATTTATGATAACTGTAATTCCTTACACACTAATGCTTACGACGAAGCCATTACAACGCCTACAGAAGAATCGGTACGTCGTGCAATGGCCATTCAGCTGATTATAAATAAAGAATTAGGTTTGGCGAAAAACGAAAACCCAATTCAAGGTTCCTTCATCATCGAAGAATTAACTGATTTAGTTGAAGCTGCAGTTTTACAGGAATTTGATAGAATTACAGAAAGAGGAGGAGTTCTTGGCGCAATGGAAACGATGTACCAAAGATCTAAAATTCAGGAAGAAAGTTTGTACTACGAAACTTTAAAACACAATGGCGATTTCCCAATTGTGGGCGTAAATACATTCTTGAGTTCAAAAGGTTCTCCAACGGTAATTCCGGCTGAGGTTATTCGTGCAACGGAAGAAGAAAAACAATATCAAATTACGATGTTGGATAACCTGCATAAATTCCACGAAGAAAAAGTAAACGAACATTTAAATACGTTACAGCAAGCGGCTATTAAAAATGAAAACTTATTCGACCATTTAATGGAAGCTGCAAAGGTTTGTTCTTTAGGTCAGATTACTTCGGCATTGTTTGAAGTGGGAGGGCAGTATAGAAGGAATATGTAAGTTTTTTGTTTTTTAAATGATATGGAAAAACCTCTCAGATATTGAGAGGTTTTTTGTTTATAAGACTTGATTTTTAGAAATTTTGAGACTTTACGGTTTGACGTAATTTTTATGAAATATGTTTATATATATTAGCGTATAATATTTATTTGAAAATTTGCAAACTATAAACGATCTTAAAATTTAATCTTAAATGAGAAAAAACATTTTTATTATAGGATTATTACTTCTCACAAGCTTTTGTTTTAGCCAGACAAAGGAAAAACTGGCTGTAAAATCACAAAACAAACCTGAAACAAAAACATACGATTCAAAGCTTTTTGGATGTTGGAAAGGTTCAGAAACTGGACAACAGCAAGATGGTGTAAGTAAATATTGGGTTTCATGCCGTTTTAAAAATGGAACAAGTACTTTGTTATTTGTTGTAATATACCCGAATGGAAAAGTAGACCAAACAACTGAAAATGGAAAGTGGTGGGTTGAAAATGGAAAGTATTACGAATTGCATAACTACGATGGAGTTATAGATGTCTACGATTACAAGATTACGGATGAAGGAGTTGATTTTCAATCTGTAGAATTAATGGGAAAAATTGATAACACTTATAAGTTCACTGATTATAAAATTGCAGATTAAGTAGAATACGTCGCTGGCGCAAGCGTCTCGCTCGTGAACTCAAAGTAATGCACGAGGGAGACGCTCGCGCCAGCAAAATATTTATACTAATAAATTTTTAGCTTCTGCTATATTTGGTTCTCTTGCTAATTTCAATACGCTAGCCATTATTTCTAACCAATGACCTTCACTAGAAGTGTTATGAAATGAAGCTCCATAAAATGAAGCAGTTGATGGATAAGAAACAATGTTTTTCTCTTTTGCAATTTTAGAAAATATTATTGCTAATTTATCTTTGTCAATAATTGCTGTTTCAAACCTTTCCGGCAAAATACTACAAGTACAAAATAATGTTAAGCATAAATTTGATAACTCTGTATAAGTTACATTATTTGGTAAAGATTGATTTAGATAATAAAAAAGTTCGTTTGTGTTATAATCCATGGCTTTTGTGTTTAATTTGCTTTTTAAACTGTCTCAACACCAGCAATTAAGCGATTGTTACTTTGTAATTTACATTTTGATCAACAACCTCTTGAAAAAAAGCATTCAATTTACTAAAAGTACCTATAAAATATTTAACAGTGTAGCCATCTTGTTCTATATCATCAATACTAAAATATTCAAAAAAACTGCCTTGATTCATTAAAAAAGCATCAAAGCTATTTCCTATATTCCATGTAGTGGTTAAATCTAAGTTTAATGGTAATGGTTGTAAAGAGGGTAGAACTTGCTTGTCAATAAATGTTATTACTTGAGGCAAATCGCTCAATGGTAAATAAACAATTTGTATCAAATTCAGTTAATCCTTCTAAAGCAATATCAGTTTCTAATTTATAATAATATTCACTGACCATGGCTTTATATAATTCTAATGCTAAATCTTTATTTACTGAATAGGCATAGTATAATATTGCTCCATAATTATCAAAATTAGTATAAAAGCCTGGTGCATTTGAATCGTCATAATCAACTTCTAGTTCTATTCTTCTAGCCATTTTATGTCTTATTTATTAGTCAGATAATGATGTAAAAATAGAAACATTTTAAAAATTATTATTGATTTCTCACGAACAATTCTATGCTAGAGCAATTCGTGAATGCAAAGTAATGCACGAGCGATAAGTTCAGGAAAGCAGCACAATAAAATTCCATAAAGTTTGTCATTTTCCGTGTTAGAACAAATGTCATATAATTGTTATAGAATTTTTTTAATTTTTAATGATAAATAAAAACCTTTCAGAAACGAAAGGTTTTTTTAATTTTAATGTTATGAAAAACACAATCTATTATATTCTGTTTCTTTTTGTTACGGTTTTTGGATATTCTCAGGATAAGCAATTATTACAAACAGGAGTTGTTATCGATTCAGTAAAAATTGCAACTGCTCCAACAGAATCGTATGCTATATATTTTCCTAAAAAATACGATGCAAAAACGCCACTACCATTGGTTTTTATTTTTGATCCAGCGGCTAGAGGCAAAAAAGGAATTGAACCCTTTATTTTGGCAGCAGAAACGTATCATTATATTTTGGTATGTTCCAATACCTTGAAAAATGGATTAGTCCAAAATAATATTACCATTGCCAATCGATTATTTGATGCTGTATTGCAAACATATGCTATTGATGCTTCACAACTTTATATATCAGGTTTTTCGGGAGGTGCAAGATTAGCTAGTCTTTTTGGGATATCTACAGGTGCTTTTCAGGGTGTTATTGCTTGTGGCGCTTCTTTTAATGGCATGGATAAGTTTATAACTCCGTCAAATAATTTCTCCTACGTTGGTATAGTTGGGGATCGGGATATGAATTATCAGGAAATGATCGAAAATAGAGAATGGCTCGATAAAACAAAGATTGTAAATACACTTTTTGTTACTCATGCGGGGCATGCTTGGCCTAAACCATCTGAAATGCTTCGCGCATTTGACTGGTTGGAAATTCAGGCGTATAGAAAAAATATAAGACCGAAGAACGATTCGATTATTAAAAGAATTTACGATACCAATTTGCGAATAGCCGATAGTTTAAAAGCGAATAAAGAAATACTACTTTCTATAAATGCCTACGAAAAGGGTATTACTTTTTTTAATACTAATGAAGACAATATTCTAAGAGCCAAGATTGCCGAAATCAAAAAATCCAAAGAGTATAAAGATGAAATGGCCAAAATGAAAGAAATAAAGGCTTTGGAAAACAAAATAATGGACAAACTATCACTTCGCTTTGACCAGGAATTAAAATGGGCTAAAAGTACTTCTAATTTAAAGTTTTGGAAATCTGAAATTGAGGATTTGAATGTTATGAAGTTTGATGACAAAAATCGTTTAGAGCAAAATATGGCTATTAGGATATTAAATTGGTTTCAGGTTATGGTTTATGAAACGGGTCAGGAATATAAAAGAAACCAGCAAAATGACAAGTTTACTTATTGTCAAGAATTGTATAAAATTATTACTGGAACAAATTAAATAGAAAAACCTCTCAGCAATGAGAGGTTTTTCTATATTTTATAAAATTTTAAAGAATTTAAACTTTTTTCTTGATTGTTCCTTTAGATTTTCGTTTCAGCTTTTCAATAATTGCATCTGCTTTTTCATTTTGGCAAATGAATCTTAGAGATTCTGCGTAGCGGTAATAATAAACAGGTTCTAAGTCAGAGGTCATGGCAAATAGTTGATCATACCAATCGGCTGCTTTTTCTAGTTTATCATGTTGATAAGAGGAATCTCCTAATTTCTGAAATAAGTCTACAGATTTGTAGCCTTTTGCTGCAATTTTCTCGTACGTTTTTATCACGTCAACATAAGCGTATTTGTCGCTTATTTTATCAGTTACATAAACTTTTTCACTTTGAGCAGCTGCACGAAATGAAAAAACAATCAATAATACTAAAACAATAAGTTTCTGTTGCATAAGTATTAGTTTAAAAGATTGGTTTTGATAGTCATTTTTTCTCTGATAATTTTATTGTAAACTGCTAGTTTAGATTGCAAATGTATATAAATCAGTGATATAACGTGTAATTGAACGGTGTTTTTTTTCATTTTATCGATTAAAATATACTGTCAAAACTGTTATTTTTCAATTTTAGTATGTTTTCGAGTGAAAAAACCTTTCTAAAGACTATTTTTCATGAATTCGAAATATATAATCTAACTTTATAGTTGTAAAGCAATCAGTGTCATGACAATACAGCAATATTTAATTAAAATCGATCTTTTGCAGAAAACCGAAAACAGAAATGCCTTTTTTGATAATCTTGATCTGGAAAATTTTGTTTTGAAAATGTCCTCAAATATTGCTGAAAACGGTTTTGCACTTGATTCTTTTTTTCAGAAATCAGTTTCTAAATCAATTGCAATAAATTCAGAAATTATAAAGCAATTTTCAAATCATTCAGGTTTATTTTTTTTGGAAGAAGAAATAGGAAACGTCTGTTATGCAGAAAGCATTGAATTACGATCAGAATACAGGCAAAGTTTTAGATTAATAGACGTATTAGATTATGTATATGCTTTTGCGCATTGCTCTCTTTATAAAGAAACTCAAAAAATAATATTTCCACCAGATGCAGATTCTTTTTGGAATTTGGTAAAAATTGGCAACAACATCCGGAAAACAGAAGAATAAAAAAAGCAGCTCCTGGAACGAGCTGCTTTTATTTTTTGTTGGGACAAAAAGGGTTAGCGGCGGAAAGACGGACTTTGGTTCACTGTTTCGTCTAACTTAACAGCTTTCACTTTTTTAGCTGCAACTTTAATTTCGTGTTTCGCAATTTTACCGTTCTCTGTTACTTCTAAAACATAAGTTCCGGCTGGATGACCTTCTAAGCTTATTGTTTTTGAAATTTCTAATTTATCTGCTGCAGATGCTCCAGTATAAACTAAATTGTGGTTTTCATCATAAATAGAAAAAGAGGTGTTTTCAACTGCGTCTAAAGTAAAACTTACTACTTTTCCGTTTCCTGTAACTATATTCAAAATATAGTCTCCTTTTCCATTAAATGCGTAGGTAAAAATCGAGGTAAATAAGAGGGCGGCAATTAAGCCCATTTTGGTAAATTTTGTCATGTTTTTTTAATTGTTTTTTTAAAGTTTATACTCAATAGTGGAACAGCAAAACTACAAAAGAAATTTAATTTTCTGCAAAAAATTGCCGTTTTCAAACGGTTAAGTTGCTGAATTAAAGATGTTTCTGTATTTTTCTTACAGTATATACGAAAAAACCTCGTTTTTGGATTTTTTTTGATGAAAATTTTTAAAAGTGTAGAAATCAGACTTTTAAAATTATTAAGAATTCTTTTGTGAAAAAATGAAAGAGTACATAAGTAAGGTAAAAATTAGGCATAAAAAAAACAGCTCAATAACCACAAAGAGCTGTTTGTAAAACAATCACGTTTTTACTAACTATCTAACCTTATACCCTTATGAGAAGTATAACTTTTTTAGCGTACTGCTACGCTGGTATTTTTAGCAGAACCTGCTTTATAAACTGACGAAACAGCTTTTGATGATAAAACTGAGGCATCATCAGTAATTGTAATTTCGTGTCTTACTTTTTTTGTATTGTCTTCAATTTCTAAATAGTAAGTTCCCTCTGGAAACTGTTCTAAATTAAAAGTTCTTAGGATTCCGTCTTTACCTGAAGCGCTTTCGGAGTAAATCAGTTCCCCGTTTTTGTCGTAAATCGCTAAGTTGGCTTTTGTAACCTGATTAAGAGCGAACGTAATTAGTTTTCCATTTCCTTTCAATACGTGAACATTCAAATTGTCATTCCCGTCAATTGCAAAAGCACTGCTTCCTGCAAAAAGTACTGCACATACTAAACTTAATTTTAAAATCTTTTTCATAATCTTAGTTATTAAATTAATAGTTCTAATTCTCTGATGCTAAATTACTCCTGATACTGCTGTTTCTGCACAACTCTATTTGCAGATTTCTATGCTATATTCTCATTTACGAAACCGATATAGGTTAAAGTTTGAATTATATTCGGTGTTTTTGTTAAATTGATTGTTATTTTTTAAAGTTTTTAATCGTCTCAGAATAAGGATTTTCGGTTTGAGAAGAGAAATTGAGAATCTTTAATTCATTATTGCAAAATAGATCAGTGAAAAAAATACCTTGCAAAAAAAAACAGCTTCCTCATTATTAAGAAAGCTGTTTTAAAGAATATAAAATCTAATTTTGTTTTTCAATACAAGCATCATTGTTAACGTGTTGCTACACTTGTATTTTTAGAAAATCCTGATTTGTAAACTGATGAAATTGCTTTTGCTGATAAAACTGTTTTTTCATCAGTAATAATAATTTCATGTTTCACTTTCTTTACATTATCTTCTACTTCTAAATAGTAAGTTCCTTCTGGAAATTCTTCTAAATTAAAAGTTCTTAAAATTCCATCTTTACCAGAAGCACTTTCTGAATAAATTAGAGTTCCATCTTTGTCGTAAATTGATACGTTTGCTTTTTTAACTTGATTAAGCGCAAACGTGATCACTTTACCATTTGTTTTTAATACGTGAACGTTCAAATTATCGTTCCCGTCAATTGCAAAAGCGCTCATTCCTGTGAAAAGCACTGCACACACTAAACTTAATTTTAAATTTTTCATAGCATTCGTTTTTAAATTAATAGATCTAATTCTCTGATGCTAAATTAGTTATGATATATTGCTAATTGCACAACTGCATTTGCTGATTTCGATGCTGTATTCTCATTTACGAAACCGTTATAGGTTAAATTTTAAATTATATTTAATGATTGTGTTAATTAGGTTGTTATTTTTTAAAGTTTTGATGATTTTGGCTTTGCATTGAATTGATGATTTCTTTACAAAAGATCTGTTGATTTTAACCGCAAAGACGCAAATCAAAAAACGCAAAGTTCGCAAAGCTTTTAAAATAAAACCTTGCGAACTTTGCGTAAAACCTTTGCGTCTTTGCGGTTAAAAAAAATCTACGGTTAAATAAAAAACAAAAAAAAACAGCTCAATAACCACAAAGAGCTGTTTCTAAAACCTGACGGTTTTTAAACTTTACTAACTATCTAACCTCATTTTTATACTGTGTTCTAGTATAACTTTTTTAGCGTACTGCTACGCCTGTATTTTTAGCATCTGTTTTGTAAACAGATGAAATTGCTTTTGATGATAAAACGGTAGCATCATCAGTAATTGTAATTTCGTGTCTTACTTTTTTAGCGCTGTCTTCAACTTCTAAATAATAAGTTCCAGCTGGAAATTCTTCTAAACTGAAAGTTCTTAAGATACCATCTTTTCCATATGCGTTTTCAGAATATAATAAAGTACCTGCTTTGTCATAAATAGATAGATTCGCTTTTTTTGTCTGGTTTAAAGCAAACGTTATAAGCTTTCCTTCTCCTTTTAATACATGAAGACCAAATTCTCCGTCTCCATTAATTGCATAAGTATTCAATCCTGATAATAATACTGCAACTACTAAACTTAATTTTAAAATCGTTTTCATATTCTCTATGTTTAAATTATTAGTTCATTTCTCTGATGTAAAATTACTGCAGCAGCAGCTTTTTAAACACAACTCTATTTTCCAATTTATATGCTATATTCTCATTTACGAAACCGATATAGGTTAAAATTTGAATTATTTTAAGTGTTTTTGTTAATTGCGCTAATATTTTTCAATGTTTTGATTAAAACTAAGTTTGTTAAAATCTTCCGGTTTTCTTACAGAAATGCTATATCAATATAAAAAAGCGGTTTTAAATATGATATTTTAAAAAAATCAGGGATAAAAAAATCAGACCCTAAAAAAAAGGCGGTTTACGTATAAAATTAGCAACGATATTTTGCTGATTTTCATGCATAATTCTTATTTACGAAACCGTTATAGGTTAAAATTTGAATTATTTTAGGTGTTTTTGTTAAATTTGCTATTATTTTTTAAAGATATATATCATGAAAACAGTCGCCCCAGCTCTTGAAGTGATATCAAACTCATACGGAAGTTCTTTTACCTACACTAAACATGCCGAAAAGACCAACAGTAAAGCCCATTTATGGCATTATCATCCAGAAATTGAGTTGGTTTATATTAATGGAGGTGCGGGAAAAAGACAAATAGGAAGCCATGTTTCTTATTATACCAATGGAGATTTGATATTAATAGGTGCAAATTTGCCACATTGCGGTTTTACAAATGAACAAACGGGAAATAAAAAAGAAACCGTGATTCATATTAAACCTGAATTTTTAGGAAACGATTTTTTTGTTGCTCCCGAAATGAAAAGGGTGCAGAATATCATTAGTCAGTCAAAAGCCGGAATTGCGTTTAACGGAGAGACTAAAAAACAGATTGGCAAAAAAATCGAAATGATGGAGCACCAGCTTCCTTTTGAGCGCTTGCTGACTCTTTTGAGTATTTTAGATGAATTAGAGGCATCTGAAGAATATACGGTTTTGAACGCTGACGGATTTTCGTTAGAATTACAGACACAGGACAGTGATCGTATGAATTTGGTTTTTAATTATGTGAAAGATCATTTTCAGGAATCAATTGCTATTGACGAGATTTCAAATCTAGTGAGTATGACTACGCCTTCATTTTGCCGTTATTTCAAAAAGATTTCAAATAAAACTTTTACTGAATTTGTGAACGAATATCGTTTGGTTCACGCATCTAAACTTTTGGCCGAAAAGCAAATCAGTATTAATGAAGTTTGTTATGAAAGCGGTTTTAATAATTTCAGTCATTTTAGTAAATCTTTCAAACAATACACTGGTAAAAGCGCATCGCAATACCGTTTGGAACACAAGATTATAATAAGTTAGAATTTTTATATTGCTGGTTAAATAATTTTTTAGCCACGAATTGACGAATTTAATTAGCATAAATTCGTGAATTCGTGGCTATTTCTTTTTTACATAAAAGCGGTCGGATTTTTCATATATTTTATTTTGAAAAAGGTATATTTACATTCCCTAATCAGAAAAAAAACTATATTAAAATGAAGAAATTTAAAATGTTGCTGTCTGTATTTTTGCTTTGCTTGACTACTATGACATATGCAGCAAAAGTTGACACTTTACAAGTTGCCAGTGCCGCTATGGGTAAAACCTATAAAGCTGCGGTAGTTTTACCAAATTCTTATGCTAAAAGCAAGCAAGCTTTTCCAGTTATGTATCTTTTACATGGTGCTTACGGGCATTTTAGCGACTGGTTGAAAAATACACCGAATAAAAAATTAGTTCAGACATTATCTGATCAATACAATATGATTATTGTAATGCCAGAAGGCGAGGTGTTTAGTTTTTACTTAGACAGCCCAGTAAATAAAGAAAGCCAGTTTGAAACTTTTATAACGCAAGAAGTGATTCAGAAAGTAGATAAAACCTACCGAACCATCAGCAATAAAAACGGAAGAGTAATTACGGGACTTTCAATGGGAGGTCATGGTGCTTTGTATCTTTCAGCAAAACATCCCGATTTATTTTGTGCGGCCGGAAGTATGAGCGGTGCAGTAGATATGAGTACGATGCTGAACAGGGATTCGGCAGCTCAAGTTGTAAAATTAATGCAGCCGGTTTTTGGCGATAAAAGCGGCAGTACCGAAATGTACGAGCAATATGCCGTTATGAATATGCTGGATAAAATAAAAGCAAATAAATTGCCTTTAATTATAGATTGCGGTGTTGATGATTTTTTAATTGAGCCAAATAGAGAATTGCACCGAAGATTAGTTTACAATAAAGTAGAACACGATTATACCGAACGTCCTGGCGCACATACTTGGGATTATTGGGAAAATTCACTGCCGTACCATGTATTATTTTTCAACAAAATTTTGCTTAAAAATCAGGTTGTTGCAAAAAAATAATTAGAAATTTCATTCAAAAACCTGTTTAACAAAATTTTTGGTTTGGTTTTTGGAATGCTTTTATAAACTTTAAAAAACAAATATTATGAAAAAGATACTTACCTTATTTGCCGTAGTTGGATTAATTGCATTTTCAAGCTGTGAAGGACCTGAAGGGCCTCCGGGAGAGCCAGGGCCACTTGCTGAAGTTTATGAAGTAAGTAATGTTAATTTTACTGATAATAATGATTATAATCCTATTATCCCTTTAAATCCTGCGATTTTTGATTCTGACATGGTGGTTTTATATAGATTGGCAGGAGTTGATAATGGTCGTGATGTTTGGAAAATGACTCCTGAACTTTATTATTTTGCAGATGGAACATTTAATTTTGGTTATAATTTTAATTTTACTAAAAGTGATGTCAGCATTTATTTAGATGGGAAGGATTTAGGAAGTGT
This sequence comes from Flavobacterium sp. LC2016-01, assembly GCF_009711135.1. Classification (GTDB taxonomy): domain Bacteria; phylum Bacteroidota; class Bacteroidia; order Flavobacteriales; family Flavobacteriaceae; genus Flavobacterium. Next base: position 276,383 of record NZ_WMIC01000001.1, read on the forward strand.
TCAAACTTCTTTCAGGTTGAATCAAATATTTAGAATCGTGATTATTCCGGGATATTTGACTGGAACAGGAAAATCGGTTAATAAACCTGATTTTTCAGATTATGAAGCGGTAATCAAAAAGTATAACATTGATGATACTAAAATCAAAACAATTAAATTATAATTAAATGTAATTTTATAAAAAAAAAAGGAAATCGCAAGATTTCCTTTTTTTTATGACTGTATGTTTATAAAATTATTGTTCAGTTAAATCTGAATCCGTTAATACTTTCTCTTGTCCAAATTTAAGAGAAACTAATACTCCCACTAAAAGTGATAAGGCAATAAATCCTAAAGAAGCCCATTCTGGAACCTGAATCCAATCGTGAAGAATCATTTTTAATCCAACAAATGCTAAAATGGCAACCAAACTATATTCTAAATAACTGAATTTTGCCAACATATTAGCAAGGAAGAAATACATAGAACGCAATCCTAAAATGGCAAAAATATTTGAACTGAATACTAAAAACGGATCTTTAGTAATCGCTAAAATTGCTGGTACGCTATCAACCGCAAATAAAACATCCATTACTTCAATTACAATTAAAGCGACAAATAATGGAGTTGCTGCTTTTCTTGCTGTTTTGGTTGAAATGAAAAATTTTTCCCCATCCATTTCTGATGTAATTGGAATAATTTTTCCTAATGTTTTGTATACGAAAGAATCTTTCGGGTGAAAATCTTCATCTTCGCCAGAAAATAACATTTTTAAGGCAGTAAAGATCAAGAAAGCACCAAACAAATAAGTTGTCCAAGTGAATTTATTGATCAGCATAACTCCGAAGAAAATCATTAAGCCGCGGAAAACAATTGCGCCCAGAATTCCCCAGAATAAAACACGGTGCTGGTATTTTTGCGGAATTTTGAAGGAAGCAAAAATAATTGCGATTACAAAAATATTATCAACACTTAGCGAAAGCTCAATTAAATAACCAGTAATAAACTTCATCGAGGCTGCCATAGGAAGCAGTTTATCTGGGTTTGCAATATAGTCTGTAGTGTACAGCCAATAAATTACTCCAGAAAACAGGAAGGATAAAGTAACCCAGATCAATGTCCATTTACTGGCTTCTTTGGTGCTGATGATATGCGGTGTTTTATTGAAAACGCCCAAATCTAAAGCAAGAATTAAAACAACAGCTATTAAAAACAGAGTCCAGACCATTATGATGATTTTTTAAAGTGATCTACAAAGATAAGTTTTGAAGTTCAACTTTGAAAAATTAATTATAGGAAACTTGCTCTTAAATTTAAGAGATTTTTGTAAAATGCTAGATGTGAAAGGTAAAAAGCATTTCGACTTCGCTCAATGTGACAATCTTATAGTAAACTTCATTAAAGTGATTCCGTCGCTGTCACATGTAGCGAAGTCGAAATGCTTTTGCCATAAAAAAAAGTGCCAGTAATGAAACTGGCACTTTTTAGAATATAAATTAAGCTTTGAATTATAGTGCTGACTTAACAGTTTTGATAATTCTAGCAGCGATTTTGTATGGATCTCCGTTTGAAGCTGGTCTTCTGTCTTCCAACCAACCTTTCCAACCTTTTTGAACAGTCATTAAAGGAATTCTGATAGAACATCCTCTGTCTGAAACTCCATAAGAGAAATCGTGGATAGAAGCAGTTTCGTGTTTACCAGTTAAACGTTGCTCATTGTAAGCTCCGTAAACTGCGATGTGCTCAGCAGTAACAGGACGGAAAGCCTCACAAATTCTTTCGTAAGTAGCTTGGTCTCCACATGTTCTTAACACCTCGTTAGAGAAGTTAGCGTGCATTCCAGAACCATTCCAGTCAGTATCTCCTAGAGGTTTTGGGTGATATTCAATATAGTAACCATATTTTTCAGTCAAACGATCTAATAAGTAACGAGCAACCCAAATTTCGTCTCCAGCTTTTTTAGCACCTTTAGCGAATAATTGGAATTCCCATTGTCCGCAAGCAACCTCTTGGTTAATACCTTCAAAGTTGATTCCAGCAGCGATACATAAATCAGCATGTTCTTCTACTAATTTTCTTCCGTGAGTGTTTTTTCCACCTACAGAGCAGTAGTACATACCTTGTGGAGCAGGATAACCTCCAACTGGGAAACCTAATGGCAATAAAGTTTTAGTGTCCATGATGAAATATTCTTGTTCGAATCCAAACCAAAAATCATCATCTTCATCATCAATAGTAGCTCTTCCGTTAGAAGGGTGTGGTGTTCCATCAGCATACATAACTTCAGACATTACTAAATATCCGTTGATACGAGTTGGATCTGGGTAGATTGCAACAGGAACTAACAAACAGTCAGATGAACCACCTTCAGCTTGTTTTGTTGACGAACCATCAAATGACCAATTTCCAAGTTCTTCTAATGTTCCTTTGAAATTTTCGTGTTCTTCAACTTTAGTTTTACTTCTAAGATTTTGAGTTGGCTCGTATCCATCTAACCAAATGTACTCTAACTTAATTTTAGCCATAATAATATAAATTTATTTTTTTTGTTTTTTCGCTGGGTCAAATATAGATTTATTTTTTTACTCCTAAAAATTAGGGGGCTATTTTGTTTTGCGGAGTATAATTTTTCAGAGAAGCGTAATTTTCGCAGGGGTATATTTTTAAAAAAGCAATTTTTAACCGCTATAAAAAATAAATTCGTAATAATTAAGTACTATTTTTGATTTTATGGGTTAAGAAATTATGAAAAAATGTTTATTTAATAGGGATTATTGCTGTTTTTTGTTACATTTTTGGAATGTGTTTGCTTATTCTCTGAAAAAAGCATGATCTGTTGCGGAATCACAGTTCAAAAATCTAAAACTTATATTCTAAACAGGCATTTTTATTGTTTATATTTGTTCTTCATTTTTCTGTGAAAATTATTACGAATTCTTAAAATTAATATACATGTCAACATTACGTTTTCAAGCTTTAAAAGAAGCTTCTACAAGAAAGCCGGTACACTTTGAAGAAATGGATAGAAAGTCTAATCTATTTGGTTCAAATGTGTTTAATGAAAAAGCAATGAAGCAGTACTTAACTTCAGATGCTTTAAAAGGAGTGCGAGATGCGATTCAGCATGGAACTAAAATAGAAAGAAAACTGGCAGATTATATTGCCATGGGTATGAAAGAATGGGCTTTGGCCAAAGGCGTAACACATTATACACACTGGTTTCAGCCATTAACAGGAACAACTGCTGAGAAACACGATGCTTTTTTTGAAATATCGTATGATGGAAGCGATCCTGTAGAGAAATTTGGCGGTGCACAATTAGTGCAGCAAGAGCCAGATGCATCAAGTTTTCCTAACGGAGGAATCAGAAATACATTTGAAGCAAGAGGTTATACAGCCTGGGATCCTACATCGCCAGCCTTTATATATGGTACAACTTTATGTATCCCGACAGTTTTCATCGCCTATACAGGTGAAGCTTTAGATAATAAAATACCTTTATTAAGAGCATTATCTGCAATTGATGAAGCGGCGACAGAAGTTTGTAAATATTTTGACAAAAACGTAAAAAAGGTAACGGCAACTTTAGGATGGGAGCAGGAATACTTCTTGATTGACAAAGCATTGGCAAATTCCCGCCCTGACTTAGTGATGACTGGAAGAACATTATTAGGGCATACATCTGCAAAAGGACAACAATTAGACGATCATTATTTTGGATCAATTCCAACTCGTGCTCTTACTTATATGAGAGATTTGGAGCAGGAATGTATGTTATTGGGAATTCCGGTAAAAACGCGTCATAATGAAGTTGCGCCAAATCAGTTTGAGCTGGCTCCAATTTTTGAAGAAACAAATCTCGCCGTAGATCATAACTCTTTATTAATGGATGTGATGCAGAGAGTGGCAGAGCGTCATGATTTTAAAGTATTATTCCACGAAAAACCATTTAAAGGTGTAAACGGTTCAGGAAAACACAATAACTGGTCATTAGCAACAGATACAGGAGTTAATTTATTGAGTCCGAGTAAAACGCCAATGAGCAATTTGCAATTCTTGACGTTCTTTATTAATACGATAAAAGCAGTTAACGATTACGAAACGTTGTTAAGAGCTTCGATCGCAACAGCGAGCAATGATCACAGGTTGGGAGCAAATGAGGCACCGCCGGCTATTATTTCAGTTTTCATTGGAGCACAGCTTACAAAAGTATTATCTGAATTAGAAAGCGTAACAACCGGTAAATTATCTCCTGAAGAAAAAACAGATCTTAAATTAAATGTAGTTGGAAAAATTCCAGACGTATTATTAGATAATACAGACAGAAACAGAACTTCGCCATTTGCTTTTACAGGAAATAAATTTGAGTTTAGAGCCGTTGGTTCAAATTCAAACTGTTCAAATGCAATGACAACACTTAATGCAATTGTAGCAAAACAATTAAAAGACTTTAAAAATGAAGTAGAGAACCTGATCGAGTCAAAAGACATGAAAAAGGACGATGCTATTTTTAATGTTTTGAGAGAATACATCAAACAATCGAAAAAGATTCTTTTTGAAGGAGACGGTTACAGCGAGGCCTGGGAAAAAGAAGCAGCAAAAAGAGGTTTGAGTAATTTTAAGACTACTCCAGAAGCTATAAAAGCTAAAGTTTCTAAACAGGCTTTGGATTTATTTGAAGAGCTTGGAATTTTTAATCACGTAGAAGCAGAAGCCCGCTACGAAATTGAATTGGAAGAATACACTAAGAAAATCCAGATTGAAGGAAGGGTTTTAGGAGACATTGCCAGAAACCATGTTATTCCGACAGCAATTCGTTATCAAAATACTTTAATTGAAAATGTAAAAGGCTTAAAAGAAATCTTTGGAAAAGAATTTGAAACGATTGCAAAAGAGCAGATTACTTTAATTAAAGAGATTTCAGGTCATATTGAAGGAATCAATTCTAAAGTATTGGCAATGACAAATGAAAGAAAGAAAGCGAATCAGTTGACAGATGCTCAAAAAATGGCTGAAGTGTATTGTAATAAAGTAAAACCTTATTTTGAAGATATTCGTAATCACTGTGATAAACTAGAATTGTTAGTAGATGATGAAAACTGGACTTTAACAAAGTACCGAGAGTTATTGTTTACCAAATAACGTTTTGTAAACATTTAGTTAAAGCCTGTCTCAAAAAGACAGGCTTTTTTTATGAATATGTTAAAATAAGTGCCTTTATAACTTTTTTTTAACGTCTGTTTAGGAATAAATGTAAATAAATTGCAAGAAATAAGTTTTTTCTTACTAAGTAAAAAATCAAAAATGGCAGTTCATCGAGATAGTTTCACAGTTCATCGAAAACACGTTAAGAACTTGTAAAATACGTATTTATACCTGTTTTGATTTTCGATAAGTTTCCTAATTTTGAAAAAGAAATCAAGAAAGAACCCCATTTTCAGCATAGATTTCACGTAAAAAATCCCAAGTTTTTTTCCCCAAATTACAACCTGCATAATAATTTGTATTAATAACCAATTAAATATATTTATTATGAAAAAAGTAATTCTAAGCATCTCCGCGATGCTGTTTGTAGGTGTTGCCGTGGCACAAAACACTAGTAATGTTGACCAAGATGGTTTTTTAAATGGAGCATTAGTTGTTCAAGTTGGATCAAATGATTCAGATGTTCACCAAGATGGTATTTTAAATTCTGCATCTGTTCTTCAAATAGGTGTTGATAACTCATCAACTATTGATCAATTAGGTATTGCAAACTCTGCTTCAGTTACACAAATTGGATGGGGAAATACTTCTGATATTGACCAAGGTCCACTATTAGGAAATAGTGCTACAGTTTTTCAATTTGGAATTGGCAATGATGCTGATCTAACACAAATCGGATTCTTTAATAGTTCTAGTGCAGTTCAAGTAGGTTGGGGCAACGATGCGGATGCTTATCAATTTGGCTTCGGCAACGTATCTGAAACTTATCAAGAAGGATTATTCAATTCAGCTTCAACAATTCAACTTGGAATTGGAAACTATTCTAGTATTGATCAATACGGAGTTGCTAACTATGCTTTGACAGCACAATTAGGATGGGGAAATGCTAGTACTGTTACTCAAGCTGGGTTCTTAAATGGCAGCGTAGTGCTACAAGCAAACTAAAAAAAACCAAGAAAAGGAAGGACTCGATATAATCAGTTCTTCCTTTTTTTATTATTTCAAAAATTATGAAAGCTATTGTAATCTTATTTTTTCTTTTTACAGGAATTGTATTCTCACAATCAATTGACGGGAATATAAGTGATTATGCTATAGCCATGAATGAATCAAACAATCGCAATCAAAATCAGAATCAGAATACAAACCAATATATTATAAGTCATAATATAGTCAAAATCGCTCAAATTGGCAATTACAATCAAGCCAATTTAACCATCATCAGTAATAATGCTAATGTAACTGCACAGCAAACTGGTAACAATAACTACATGAATGTCTACAAAAAAGCAGACGAAATAAACCAATCCTATATACAGTCCGGTAATAATAATTATATAAGTGATATTTCATCATACTCCCGCGGAGCTGAACAAATGAAAGTCAATCAAGAAGGCAATAATTTAACGATTTTCAGTACTGGATCAAATTCAATATCCAAAGATATGATCATCAATCAGTCTGGAAATTCTGGTGTCATTTACGTATTCAATCGTTAAGATCATGAAAAAGTATTTAAACATAATCGTTGCATTTGTTCTTATTTTTTTTTCTGAAAACGGATTTTCGCAAACCGAGTACAATAAAGAGGTAAAAGCGAAAATTGAAGTTAAGGAAATCGAGAATTTATTATTTATAACTGGAACTGCAGAAAATTTAAAATCAGAGTTTAAGAATATTTCATATAAGTTAAGCGTATTCAAGAAAAACAAATCAAATTCAAATAAATCAACTAATGCCCAAGACGGAAGAGTAACATTAGAACCCATTCAAAAAGTAGAATTATCCAAAACGCAGGTAAATTATACCAAACAGGATGAAGTAATTGTAATGTTGTTGATTTATGATGAAAGTAATGCAATAATAGGCAAAGACCGAATTGTTTTTAATGAAGAAACACAATCAGACGCAGAAAAATCTGTTCCTGTTGACGGTATCGAAATGGTTGGAATTGTAGCCAATGATACCAAAACAAAATTAGGAAATGATTTTTATGATATGTTTTATTCTCAATATTCTAAACTAAAAGTTCATACTACTAAAATTGTAACCGTTCAAGAAGAATTGACTTTTGGACGCACAACAAAAATTACAATATTAGTTGACAGTGATATTATAGAGGAGTTTATTTCACGTCCTGAAGAAGATTTTTTAAAATACATGGCAGAATCAGCCGCTTCAAAATTATTCAAGTATTTTAAAGATCAGGAAAAGCAAAGTAAAATGATCACTCAATATTGAATTTTACAATTGAGGGTCTTTTTTTCGATAAAGAGTTTACTATTTAATGTTCAAAATAATAAAAAAGTATCTATATGAAAACTATAGCGTTACTCGTTTGCTTATTTGGTTTTAGCACTATATCAATAGCTCAAAACCTGGCGTATAAACCGGCAAATCCAAATTTTGGAGGAGAAACTTTCAACTATCCTTGGCTGTTAAGTTCGGCTCAGGCTCAGAATGATTATAAGGAAGACACGACTTCGGCGTATAAACAGCAGACCGATTTGGAGCGTTTTAAAAGTAATTTGAATAATCAATTACTTAACAGACTTTCGAATTCCTTATTTGGCAATCAATTCGGATCAACCACTGGAGTTGCGGGTACAGGAACGGGCACCGGGACTGGTACAGGCACAGGCACCGGAAATGGCACTCTTAGTCCGGGAACTTATGTATTTGGAACTTTGTCAATTGATATATATCACTCTAACTTAGGATTAGTAGTGGATGTACTTGATACAGATACTGGTGAGCAGACACAAGTGATTTTGCCAGGTCAATAAGATTTAAAATTTAGAGATAGTTAGGTTCATGTATTATTGTAAATAATTAAGATTATGAATAAAAGTCCCCTTTTTCTATTTTTGTTAATTTGCCTATTCTCAGGATGTGGAGCATATTTTAATCAGCCTGCTGGGGTTCAAAAAGCGGTTTTCGGAGAAAATACTCCTGCAACTGCTAAATTGGTAGAAATGCCAAAACCAAAAGAACAGGTAGTTGTAGGTGTTTATAAATTTAAGGACCAGACAGGTCAATACAAGCCAACCGAATTAGGGAGTACCTTTAGTACAGCTGTTACACAAGGAGCAACGTCAATTTTAATTAAAGCACTTCAAGATTCAAAATGGTTTATACCTATTGAACGTGAAAATTTAGGAAACCTTTTGAATGAGCGAAATATTATTCGTTCAACTCGTCAGGAATATGCATCAAAAACAGAACCTAATGAGGCCGTCTTGACACCTCTTTTGTTCGCAGGAGTTTTGCTCGAAGGTGGGATTATTTCTTATGATACCAATATTATTACCGGAGGTTTTGGTGCGAGATATTTTGGAGCTGGAGGGTCAACACAATATAGACAAGACCGAGTTACTGTTTATTTAAGATTAGTTTCTACTTCAAATGGAAAAATTTTAAATACAGTTTACGTTTCTAAAACTATTTTATCACAAAGTATTGACGCAAGTTTGTTTAGATACGTTAATTTAAACCGACTACTCGAAGTTGAAACTGGTTTTACTAGAAATGAACCAATTCAGATGGCCGTTACAGAAGCAATTGAAAAAGCGGTTGAAGGGCTTATCGTAGACGGAATCAAAGATAAACTTTGGGTAGTAGACGCTCCGCAAAAACAAATTGACGATTTTGTAGCAGAATACGATAAAGAAAAAGACGAAGCCGATTTAGCACAGTTATATAATAGAAACTTAAGCGAAAACAGAAGAGCCCGATTTGGAATTGAAGTCGTGGGAGGAACAACCCTAATGCAGGGCGATTATCCAAATCCTGAGCCTATGCCAATGATAAGAGGAGCCGTGAAATTCTTTTTCTCACCAACATTTAACTTAAGTGCTTCATCAAATGCATTTCAAGTGGCAAATAAAAATTATATGGATCTCGGTTATCTCTCTTTAGATTTAAATCTGGAATGTATCGTATTGCCCCGGGACGTATTTTCTCCTTTCGTTTTTGCAGGAACAGGATTTGAATTCGATCATCATCGCGAAAATTTCCATGCCAAAGTTCAGGCTGGGGCAGGAATCGAATATCTTGTTTCGCCACATGTAGGGCTCAAATTATACGGTGAATTTAATGCCGCTTTTAGCGATAATGTCGATCATAAGATAGCCGGAGTCCGGGACGATTATTTCTACCGATTTGGTTTTGGAATGACATATTATTTCCCGAAGAACATTAATTACAAGAAAAAATAGGCAGCCTTTCAATCTTTAATAACTAATGATTAAAGGATTAAGTTCAATATAAGTTTAATATAATTCAGTCTCAAATGAAAATAGGATTAAAAATTTTGGCGTGCTTTATTCTTTTAATTTCTTGTAGTGAAGAACAGCTTGACGAAGCAGGAACAGGATCAATAAAAGGAAGAGTTGTTGATGTTCGAACCTACACAGGAATCGAAAACGCGCGCGTGTCGTCCAGTCCAACAACAAGCACTGTTTATACAGATAAAGATGGATACTTTAAAATCGATAAAGTACCAGGTGGTAAATATGCTTTTCAGGCTCAAAAAGATGGCTTTATTGCCAGATTTGTACCCGCTACAATTGAAAAAGATATTGAAATTGAAGTTATTTTTGAGTTAGAAGTGTCAACGGCTACTAATAAACCGCCAGAAATTCCGGTGCTTACAGCTCCTGTAGATAATGCTGTTGGTCAGGCTTTAAGCCTGAATCTGACCTGGACAGCCAAAGATCCAGAAGGAGATCCGCTTACCTATACAGTTACAGTAAAAAACGGAACTACAGACGAAGTCAAAACGTATGCTGATCTTAAAACAACAACTTTAGCGATTAAAGATTTAAGTTATAGTACCAAATATTATTGGCAGGTAAGTGTAAATGACGGAATCAATAAGCCTATAAATAGTGCGACAAGTTCGTTTAGAACGTTGGCTTTCCCAAATCCGAGATACATGTACGTTAAAAAAATAAAAAACAATAACGTCATTTTTACAGCTGATGATGCAGGAAATGAACTCCAATTGTCTTCTGCTGAAGTAAACAGTTATCGTCCAAGAAAAAATCTGAGCATTAATAGAATTGCTTATATTAGTTCTGACGGATCTTTGAATCAAATTTTCAGCATGAATCCTGATGGTACCGATGTGAGAAAAATTACAAATTTTGTACCTATTGCAGGTTTTAATATGGATAATGTGAGTTATTCATGGAGCACAAACGGAAGCCAATTAATTTATCCGAATTTTGATAAACTCTATCGTATAAATGCTGATGGATCTGGATTGCTGCAGTTGTTTAAAACACCAAACGGGAAATTTATTTCTGAATGCGAATGGAGCCGTGATGGAAGCCAGATCATCTTAAAAGTAAATGATGTTTCAGGATACAGCGTCGAAATTTATGCAATAGATATGAGCGGAAATGTTTTATATACAGTGCTTTCAGGAGTGACTGGAGGTGCAAGCGGAATCGATATTTCGATTGACAATAAGAGCGTTGTATATACCCGAGATGTATCCGGATTTGAAAATGCAGATTACAGACGATTAGATTCTCGAATATTCATCTATACGGTAGCGACAAATACATCGGCTGAATTAGCATCAAATAAAGAAAATGGATTCAATGATCTTGATGTGAAATTTTCACCAAATGAAGCAAAAGTTATTTTTGTAAATACATCCAATGATGGATTGTCGGCCAAAAATATTCAAACCGTCAGTTTATCATCAGACAGTAGCGGCACTAGTACAAGAACAACCTTGTTCCAGAATGCCTCAATGCCAGACTGGAAATAATATATCAGAATTTTCGAATAATTTGAATTCAAAAAACCGGCAGTGTTCTCATTGTCGGTTTTTTTTTGAAACATTAGTTCGTAAAATTAGGATAGTAAGTCCGAATAAAATCTAATTTTAAATTGGCGAGCAACCAAAGAATTAAAAAAACTGGTTATCTTTGCAGCACATCAACACAAACTAAGTTTCATGAGTTCAGATTCTAGCAAAAGGTACGCACAAAGAGGTGTTTCGGCATCAAAGGAAGACGTACACAACGCCATAAAAAACATCGATAAAGGTTTATTTCCACAAGCATTTTGTAAAATTGTTCCTGATTATCTTACCCAAGATTCAGAACATTGCTTAATTATGCATGCTGACGGCGCTGGTACAAAATCGTCATTAGCGTATATGTATTGGAAAGAAACTGGCGATCTTTCGGTTTGGAAAGGAATTGCTCAAGATGCTTTAATCATGAATATTGATGATTTATTATGTGTTGGAGCAACAGATAATATTTTGCTTTCATCAACAATCGGAAGAAATAAAAATTTAATTCCTGCCGATGTTATTTCTGCAATTATTAATGGAACAGAAGAATTAATCAACGAATTAAAATCTTTTGGAGTAACAATTCATTCAACAGGAGGAGAAACTGCCGATGTTGGAGATGTTGTACGTACAATTATTGTTGACTCTACTGTAACGGCAAGAATGAAACGTTCTGATGTTGTAGATAATGCAAATATCAAAGCTGGAGACGTAATTGTTGGTTTGGCTTCTTTTGGTCAGGCATCTTATGAAAAAGGCTATAATGGCGGAATGGGAAGCAACGGATTAACATCTGCGCGTCATGATGTTTTCGGGAAATATTTGGCTAAAAAATATCCGGAAAGTTACGATGCAGCCGTTCCCGAAGAACTAATTTATTCAGGTCAGGTAAATTTAACTGATGAGGTAGAAAACAGTCCAATAAATGCTGGTCAATTAGTGCTTTCGCCAACAAGAACTTACGCGCCAATTATCAAGAAAATTTTAGATAAATATACTCCAGCAGATATCCACGGAATGGTACATTGCAGCGGAGGAGCACAAACTAAAATCCTTCATTTCGTTCAAAATTTACACATTATAAAAGACAATTTATTTCCAGTGCCGCCATTGTTCAAGTTAATTCAAGAGCAATCAAAAACGGATTGGAAAGAAATGTATCAGGTTTTCAACTGTGGTCACCGTATGGAGATTTATGTTCCAGAAAACATCGCACAAGATATTATCGAAATTTCAAAATCATTCAATGTTGACGCACAAATCGTAGGAAGAGTAGAAGCAGCAGATGCTAAAAAGCTGACTATTACCAGCGAGTACGGAACATTTGAATATTAAAATAATTCACCATATAATGTAGAGGCGCACAGCAGTGCGTCTTACTCGATGTCAGACGCACTGCTGTGCGCCTCTACAATTTATAAAACACTTCATTATGTACGAACTTCTTTTTTGGAGATATTTAGATGAAATTTACCTGAACAATCAGGAAGTTTATGAAGCTCTTATTGAGAAAGAAGAAATGCAAGGACTTGCAGTTCTTCCGGTTGACGTAATCATTAACCGAATCAATTCTGTATTTTCAAAATGGGAAAGAGTCGACGAAAACAGTTGGAAAAATAATGCCGGAAAAGGCGCTTTTCAAGTGATTACAACACCACAAAGTATAAAAATTGATTGTTATGGCACCGAAGGAAAAACGATGAATCAATTGCTTTCGGTAATGGAAGAATTCAAATGTCCGCTTTACGATCCTCAAGTTCCAGAGCGTTACGATGAAATGAGCGAATAATTTTTTTAAAGAAATTATGGACTCTAGAAAAATAATAGCAGAAAAGTAAAGTCCCTAACGGGGCTTTTCTTATGACCAAAACATTTAATAACCAAAAAAAGAATTATGAATAAAACATCAAATTTCAATTTCACCGATACTATTATTTTAGAGGACGATTTCGTTTTGTTGCGCCCGCTTCAAGAATCAGATGTAGAAAATTTATTGGATATTTCTATCAACGAACCAGAAACTTGGAAGTATTCATTAGTTGGCGCAGAAGGAAAAGAAAATTTGATCAATTATATTCAGCAGGCAGTTAAAGCCAGAGAAGACAAGAAAGAATTTCCTTTTATCGTTTTTGATAAAAAATCTCAAAAATATGCAGGTTCAACACGTTTTTATGATATCAATTTTGATTTTAAAACTTTACAATTGGGATATACTTGGTATGGCTCGGCATTTAGAGGAACTGGTTTAAACAAACACTGCAAATTTTTACTGCTTCAGTTTGCCTTTGAAACACTTGGATTAGAAAGAGTTGAGTTTCGCGCTGATAATAATAACGAAAGAAGTATAGCAGCGATGAAAAGCATTGGCTGTAAAGTCGAAGGAGTTTTAAGAAGTAACATGCCAACAAGAGACAATAATCTCCGACGTGATTCAATAGTTTTAAGCATTCTTAAAAATGAATGGTTTGATGAGGTAAAAGAAAACCTAAAAAGGAAATTACAATAAAAAAGAGCAAAGCGAAAAAGAGCCAGCGGCTCGAACCATATTGTAGGGCTGGACTTCAGTCCAGTCTAAAGAGAAATAAGAAATAATAAAAAGCTAGATTTCGATCCTGCGAAGATTAATCCTCTATTGCATCTCAACCGTTTTTTTAACAATTGCTATTTTGGAATTATAGTTTTGGAACTTAATAGATCATACAATTTTTTGTTGTCGTTTGATAATGTTGACCAACTTTGTATGGATGAGTATTTGCATAAAATACTTGTATTGCAGTAACTAATTTCAATTGTTATATTTTCACCTGCGCCACAAGTCAGATGTGTAGTGGCAAGAGCAGGAGCTTTTATGATTTGATATGCATATTTTGCTAAGCTGTCAAGTTCTTTCTTAGTGAAATTTAATTTCTTTTGAATTTTTTTGTCTTTTCCGTTCTTTTGCTTAATCCATTCTTCTGAAAAAGCATCATCATAAGTTACATAAATATTTTTTCTTTTTGATTCAAAAATAATACTGCAATAATCTTTCAATTTTGCATCTGCATTCTCTTTTTTTTGAGAACAAGATTGAGTTATAATGAATACTATAATTGTTGAAGCTAATGCTATATATTTTTTCATGAAATGCAATATTTTTATATTTCAAAGATATTTAAAAGCTTTTTAGAAGGATATAATTTATTTTTTTTAAAAGCATATTTTGTTGTATTTTTCTAAACTAAAAACACAGGTAAATCGTTTTAGTAAATGCCTGATTTGTTTTAGATAAAAAATATAATGATTTTAAAAAATACCCAATGAATAGAATAAACTGCAAAAGTCTTCTTTTCGGATTTTCTTTTTTGATGCTTGGTACGATTTCAAATGCACAAAAAAAAGCTCCTGAAAAACGAAATTTAATTCAATATGTTGATCCAATGATTGGAACAGCCAAAATGGGGCACACTTATCCTGGAGCGACAGTACCATTTGGAAGTGTTCAGCTGAGTCCAGAAACAGATACCATTGCTTACGGCTTAAACGGTAAATACAACGGTGAAGTTTATAAATATTGTGCAGGTTATCAATATGAAGATAAAACGATTGTAGGTTTCAGCCACACGCATTTCAGCGGAACAGGCCATTCCGATTTAGGAGATTTTTTAATCATGCCAACAACTGGGAAACTACAGTTAAATCCAGGAATGGCTTCAAAACCTCTGTCAGGCTATAGATCTGCGTTTTCGCATACAACAGAAAAAGCAGAACCGGCCTATTACAGCGTTTTTTTAGAAGATCATAAAATTAAAGCCGAATTGACTGCTACAACCAGAGTCGGCATGCATCAATATACTTTTCCAAAATCAGATGAAGCGCATATAATCCTCGATTTAACTTCCGGGATTTATAATTACGATAAGAAAAACGTTTGGACATTTGTTCGTGTTGAAAACGATACTTTAATTACGGGTTACCGCCAAACAAATGGCTGGGCAAGAACCAGAACGGTTTATTTTGCAATGTCTTTCAGCAAACCCATAAAAAGCTACGGGCAGGCAGCACAGGAAAAAAGCGTTTACAGAGGTTTTTGGGGACGATTTGACCAGACGAAAAATTTCCCAGAAATGGCAGGTCAAAATCTGAAATTATTTTTTGATTTTAATACGAATGAAGGCGAGAAAATCAAAATCAAAATGGCTTTATCGCCGGTAAGTTCGGCTGGAGCGTTAGTAAATATGAAAAAAGAAGTTCCAGGCTGGGATTTCGAAAAAGTAAAAAAACAGAGTCAGGAAGTTTGGAACAATGAGCTGAATAAAATTCAGATAGAAGCCATTCAAAAAGAAGATTATGTGAATTTTTATACAGCGATGTATCATGCCTTTTTAGGACCAACAGAATATATGGACCTTGACGGGAATTACAAAGGCTTGGATATGAATGTTCACAAAGCCGAAAATTTTAAAAACTATACAAGTTATTCTTTATGGGACACTTATAGAGCTTTGCATCCATTCTTTAATATTATACAGCCTACACGAAATGCAGATATGGTCAGTTCTATGCTGGCGCATTCAGATCAAAGTGTTCACAAAATGCTGCCAATTTGGTCGCATTATGCAAATGAAAACTGGTGTATGATTGGCTATCATTCGGTTTCAGTGGTTGCAGATGCTATTGTGAAAGGAAATGTGAATTTTGATGCGGAAAAGGCGCTTCAGGCTTGTGTTAATACAGCAAAAGTACCTTATTATGACGGATTGGAATATTATATGAAAATGGGTTATGTTCCTGAAGACAAAAATGGGGCTTCTGTTTCTAAAACATTAGAATATGCTTATGATGACTGGGCGATTGCACAGGCTGCGAAGAAATTAGGCAAAACAGCCATTTATAATGAATTCATCGAGAGATCTAAAAATTATAAAAACGTTTATGATGAGAAAACTGGATTCATGCGTCCTAAATTAAATGACGGAACTTTCAAGAAAGAATTTGATCCGCTGGATACACACGGACAAGGTTTTATTGAAGGGAATTCTTGGAATTACAGTTTGTATGTACCGCAAGATCCTGCTGATATGATTAAAATGATGGGAGGAAATGATAAATTCAAAGTCCGTTTAGATTCATTATTCAACATGCATTTACCGGATAAATATTTCGAAAATACGGAAGATATTACAAGAGACGGAATCATTGGAAATTATGTGCACGGAAATGAACCTTCTCATCACGTGGTTTATTTGTACAATTGGACAGATTCGCCATGGAAAGCGCAAGATAAGATTCGAATGATTTTGAAAAAAATGTACCGAAATGGAGCAGACGGTTTAGGCGGAAATGACGATTTCGGACAAATGAGCGCATGGTATATTTTCAGCAGTTTAGGGTTTTATCCTGTTGCGCCGGGTTCTAATGAATATGCATTGGGAAGTCCGTTGGTTAAAAATGCGGTTTTTAATTTAGAAAACGGAAAAAACTTCGAAGTTGAAACAATAAATCAATCGGATAAAAATATGTTTGTAAGCAAAGTTTTGTTGAATGGGAAAGAATTAAATAGACCTTTCTTAAAACATTCAGACGTAATGAATGGCGGGAAAATCACATTTTATATGAGTGCAAAACCAAACAAAAAGAGTTATCAAAATTAAGATGGTTTATTCTATTGTCACCCTGAGCGAAGTCGAAGGGCTTCTTGTAACGAAAAGAGCTTCTCCCGAGGCTTCGACTTCGCTCAGCCTGACATAAAAGGCAACTCAGCTAGACAAAGCAATATTAAAATTCGAGAAAATTTGTGTAATTCGTGACGAAACAACAAAAAACTTCACGAAATTTGCATTTCAAATAAAGACAGATAAATATGAAAATAAATCTAAAATCAGGAATCGATAAATTGCTTTTCGGAATGAAACAAAACGACGTTACTGCCGTTTTTGGAAAACCTGATAAAAACTATAAAGACGAAGATGACAACGTGATTTTTGTATATAATTCACACAAAATCAGATTGACATTTTATGAAGAAGAAGATTTGAAATTAGGCTATCTTGTAGCTTCAAGCAATGATTTAGAAGTTTTCGGATTCAAAATAATCGGCAGAAAAATTGCTGATGTAAAGAAAGATTTCGCTGCAAAAGGAATTACAAAATACAATCAGGAGACTTTTGATACTTTCGAAAATTACTTCAATGAAGACAATTGGTTCATTCTTCAAACAGAATTTGATGAAGTAGTAAAATTTGAAATTGGCGCAATCATTAATAGTAAAGATGAATTTGACTGGAAATTTCCAGTGAAGAAATAAACTTATAAAAAAACCGACAATCACTTGTCGGTTTTTTTATAAGCTTAAAAGAAATTATCCTTTTAACCATGCATTTTTAAGTTTGTCTTTTGAAGCATCTGTAGCTTTAAAAGTTTCTGATTCTTCATAAGGAAGTTTTACTGTTCCTTTAATAGTTTCTTCTTTTCCTGCACGTTTAATTTTTACTGTAATTGGATCGTTTTCTTTCCAATTTTCACTTTCTCCAATTAATTCGTAAATATTTACAAGAGAATAAGGCTTGTCGTTTATTGCAACAAGAACATCTCCACCTTTTAGATTAAGGTTTTTGAAAAAATTATTCGGCTCAATATCAGAACGAACAGCAATTTCTTTAGTTTGTTTATCAACAGAAATATAAGGAGTCTGACCTTTAAGGAAAATTGGACTAGCTTTTTTCTCCGTTGCTTTTGTTACACCTACTTTTGCTAAGTAAACATCGTAAGGAATTGGCGTAGTTCCTGCAACATATTTAGTTAAGAATTCTCCAACTTCTGGATAAGTCAATTGAGTGATTTTTGCAAAAAGCTCTTCATCATTAAAAGGTTTTTCGATTCCGTATTCATTTGATAATTTATGCATTAAATCAAGAATTCCTCTCTCTCCATTACTTTTTTCTCTAATGATAATGTCGATACACATACCAATTAAGGCACCTTTTTGATATACATTCAAGTATTGGTCTTTATAAGGTTCCTGCAGTACGTTTTTGCTCATTACCGTAAATGACATTGTATCATTTAAATGTTTAGCCTGTTCGATTTTGTCAGCAATACGAGTATAAAATTCTGCTTCGTCGATCAAACCTTGATTGATTTGGAAAAGATTTGCAAAATATTCCGTTACACCTTCATACATCCATAAATGTTCTGACATTTTTGGTGCATTGTAATCAAAAAACTGAATTTCTTTTGAGTGAATTGTCAATGGTGTTACAATGTGGAAAAACTCGTGCGAAACCACATCTTTCATTGATTCTACCAATTTTTCCTTAGGCATTGATTCTGGCAATACAACTGTTGTAGCTGTAGGATGTTCTAAAGCTCCAAAACCGTGAGCATCATCTTTTGCTAAGCTCGATAAATACAGTAAAACAGTATATTTTTTAGTTGAATTGATTTTCCCTAAAAAGTTTTTCTGCGCCGTCATCATCGTTTTCATTTCCGGAGTAATGCTTTCTGCAGTAAATTTCCCTGTTGGAGAATAAACAGCAATTAAAATATCCATTCCGTTCACGTTGAATGTCGTGTAATCTGGTTTCGAATACATAATTGGATTTTCAACCAAAACAGCATAACGAGGCGTTACAAAAACATCGCTTGTTTTGCTTGCATCTTCATCTGTCATCGAAGTTGCTCCCCAAAGTGTTTCAGGATGTGTAATTGTAACTTTATAAGGAACATCTAGCTTATCTTGAAAATATCCAACAAAACCGTGTGTATTAACCATGAAGTTTACTCCGGCGTTAATATTTGTTCCCGCTGGTGAGAATACATCATCGTTTCCAAAACCAGTTCCTTTTTCAGTATCAAAAGTATCGCCAACTAAATAAGTGATTTTTTTAAGTGTTTTTGCATTCGAAATGGACCAAGAGTTATCGTCAATTCTTTTTACGGTTAATTCATTTCCTTTGGCATCAAAAGCTTTAAAACCATCAGAATATTTACCATAATTATCTGTAGAATAAGTTCCAGGAACTGTTTTTGGAATGCTATAAATAATTTCATCTGTTTTGATTGCTGGAGGCGTTACCGTTACCAAGACTTTATCGTCTTTTACATCAACAAGATTAATGTTGACATCAACGGTTTTGCTTTTCGCATCTCCTGATGTACTGCCCGTTTTACAGCTCCATAATGTTACAGCAAGAGCTAGTGTGTAGATTATTTTTTTCATTTGTTCGCGTTTAGTTTTGTGTATTTGACTTATAAATTATCAAATTGTTACACACTTTATATAAATATAAAAAAAACTCCTGAATTTCAGGAGTTTTCTTTTAGTCTAGTTTGTTTTTTATGTAATATTTACCGTCCAAATCTTCATCAAAGTCATCTATTTTGACAGGTTTTGGCTTAGGTTTATTTGCAATTGCCTTCTTTTTCCACATTTCAAATTTTTCTACAGGCATCTTCTTTTTCATGATTTCCAGAACTTCCTTTTCTGCTAATCCAAATTCTTTTTTTATAATTTCAAATGGATTTTTTTCTTCTAAAGCTAAAGAAACAAGTCTTTCAGTTTGTTCCCAATTCAATTCTTTGCGGTTACTCTTTTTCATCTCGTGAAAATTAATTCAAAATAGAGGTTAATGATTAATAGATTGATTTTCATTTTATATATCAATATTAATAAAAAAAATAATTAGTTGGTACGCAGAACTATATTTTTTTATTGATTTTAACTGTTTTTTGCAGATCTTGATTTTTGAAACGGAATTTGCAATAAATTTCTCAATTTGTTATGTTCTTCAGGCTCTGGGTGCGTATCTACTCCGTAAATTATCTGATCTTTTGGCAAAGTGGTAAAAGTGCTGAAAAGCCGGTCCCAAACTGAAAAAATATTTCCATAATTACTGTCTGTATAAGGCAACATATAATGATGATGAACCTTATGCATATTTGGTGAAACAATAAAATAACTTATGAAAACATCTAACTTATTGGGCAGTGAAATATTTGCATGATTGAATTGTGAAGTTATTACCGATAATGATTGGTAAAGAAAAACCATCCACATTGGGCTTCCTACAATTAAAACGCCCAAAGTTGTAAATACAAATCGGATTACGCTTTCACCTGGATGATGTCTGTTGGCGGTCGTTGTGTCAATCCAAGTATCGGTGTGATGAATCAGGTGAAAACGCCATAAAAATTTTACTTTATGCTGTACTAAATGAGCTAAATAGGCACCGATTAAATCAAGTAAAAGCAAACCGATTATAGCATTCAGCCAAAGCGGCATTTTTGGCAGCCATTGCAAAATTCCAAAATGATTTTCAGTTGTCCAGGCTGCAGTTTTAATTAAGATAAAAGCCAGAATGAAATTGACAATAATAGTGGTAACAGTAAAAAAAATATTAATTCCTGCGTGATGCCATTTTTTATACTGCATTTGGAAAAGTGGAAATGCATTTTCGATCAGCCAAAAAATAGTTATTCCTCCAATCAAAATTAAACTTCGATGCGAAGAAGGAATAGTACTGAAATAAGCAATAATGTCATTCATAATTCTCTAATGTATTTTTTCAAATGTAATAAAATTGATGAAATAATAACATTAATTTTAAGAAATGTAAATTTTTATAATCACTTTAGTATTTATTGCTTAATGAAGAAAAAGTAGTGACAAAAAAAGAGAAAAAAGGCCAATAAGACATCTTTTTTCTCTTTATATGATATTAGGTTAACTAATTTATTTTGATGCTTTTGGTTTAAGCTTTTTTAACGAGGCTGATGATAAATAGTAAAACCCAAGCACCGCCAACAGCAATCAAGATTTGCCAAAGAAGTCCGCCTCCGCCAATACCAAGTTTTCCGGCAATCCAGCCACCAATGATACCGCCAATAATTCCAACGATAATGTTGCCAATTAGACCAAAGCCAGCACCTTTCCAAATTTGACCTGCCAACCATCCAGAAATTGCTCCTATAAGTAAGAAATATAAAAATTCCATAGTTTTAATTTTTTTAGTTTGTATTTGATTTGTTTTTTAGCTTATGCTTCATCATGATTTTGCAGTAAAGTTTTGTAGATAAATCCTGCTACAATGGCGCCTAAAATAGGAGCGACCCAAAACAACCAAACCTGAGATAATGGTTCACCGCCAGTAAAAATAGCCTGAGACAAAGATCTTGCTGGATTTACAGAAGTATTTGTAATTGGAATACTGATCAAGTGAATTAAAGTTAAAGCTAAACCAATTGCAAGACCAGCGAATCTTCCGTTTGCAAATTTATCTGTAGCTCCCAAAATAACCAAAAGGAAAAACAATGTCAATACAAACTCAGCTATAAAAGCAGATTGCAGTGAATAACCCTCAGGAGAAAAAGCACCAAAACCATTTGATGCAAATGCACCTGCTTTAGTGTTATCAATTACAAAACCAGCTTTTCCTGAAGCAATGGTGTACAAAGTTCCCGCAGCCGCGATTGCTCCAATACACTGAGCGATAATATAAGGAATAAGGTCTTTTGCTGAAAATCTTCCGCCAGCCCATAATCCAAACGAAACGGCCGGATTAAAATGTCCGCCAGAGATGTGTCCAACAGCATAAGCCATTGTCAAAACTGTTAAACCAAAAGCTAAAGCTACACCAGCAAATCCAATTCCTAAATCAGGAATTCCTGCCGCAAAAATAGCGCTTCCGCAACCTCCAAAAACTAACCAAAAAGTTCCAAAAAACTCTGCAAATAATTTTTTCATAATTAAGTAATTTTAAATTAATAGATTCCGATTGTTAAAGGGTATATTGGTATGCCCAAAAAATCAAAACAATTTGTAAGGGCAAACGTACAAATAAAATCCATTTTGGTAAATTAAAACTTGCTTTTTTATTTTGATACATGTACAAATTGGCGGGAAATATTGCAATTAACAATGCAATAATTCCCCATGCGGCAAAACTTTTTGTAAAAGGAAGCAATAGGAGGCAGCCCAATATAATTTCGGCAGCTCCACTTAAATTATTTATTAATTTGGGGTTTTTAAAAACATGCGGAATGATTCTGATGTACATTCCGGGTTTTATAAAATGATTGATACCAGCAAGTATATATAAAAAAGCCATTAAATATAAATGCCAAGATTGTTTCATGATATCTTATTGTTTATCACGAATTTATAAAAAAATTAACAATTATTGCATTACAAGACGCTTTTTTTTAGAGGTATGCAAAATTGACTATTTTTTAGCCTTAAAATTTATGTTCATAATAATAATGGCAAGAATGATCAAAACAATTCCGACCCATTGAACAAAGATTACTTTTTCATTCAAAAGTATAAAAGCCATTGTTACAGAAACTGGAAGTTCAAGAGCAGAAACAATACTTCCTAAACCAATTCCGGTTAAAGGAAAACCTGCGTTCATAAGCATTGGCGGAATTATAGTTCCAAATAAAGACAAAACAATTCCCCATTTCATGAAAATGGCAAGATTAAAAGTTTCTGTCTGAGTTGCTAGTGCAAAAGAAAATACAATTACAGCACCGCCCAAAAGCATATATAAACTGCGCTGCGCCGACGAAATTTCGGTAGCAACACGATTTGCGGTAAACATGGTTGTAGTAAAAGAAGCTGCTGCTAATAATCCCCATACAATTCCTCTCCAATCTAGTTTAAAATCAGCGTGGATAAGATTTGTAGCCAAAGCAGTTCCGATAAGGACAATAAAAACGGCAATAACTTTTTGTTTTGAAGGCAGTTTTTTTTCTAAAATCATTTCAAGAAAAACACCCATCCAAACAGTCTGCATTAATAAAACGATTCCAATTGAAACCGGAATATATTTTACAGCCAAGTAATAAAACAAACTTGTCATTCCTAATGAGGTTCCGGCAAGCATCAAACTGAAAATGTTTTTTGATGAAGCTTTTACAACATTGTCTTTATGTTTTATTTTTTGAAATGCATTGATTATTAAAATTCCAATTATTCCTAAAACAAATTGTGAAGTGGTTACTTCTGCAGTAGTATAACCTTCTGTGTAAGCCATTTTTACAAAAGTGGCTAACATTCCGTAAGTTGTAGCTCCTAAAGCAACTAGAAAAACTCCTTTTAATACATTGTTTTGTGACATCTGAAATTCCTGTTTTAAAAATTAAGGCCGGCAAAGGTAAGCTATTTTGTTTATGATTTAATAGAAATAAGAAGGAAACATTGGGATTAATATTAGTGAAGTCATATTTTTTGGCTGTAAATTGTATATTTTTTAAAAAACGTCAAACCTTCTAAAATGAAAAAACCATCAAAACTTGCGCTTTGATGGTTTTTATTTTTTTATAAATCGTTCAGACTAATTATTTGACTGGCTGATCTTTATAGGTTTCGATTTCGAAAATTAAAGTAGCGTTTGGCGGAATTACGCCTCCTGCACCTTTTTCTCCATAAGCCAAATTTGAAGGAAGAAAGAAAATTGCTTTGTCTCCGTCAGTCATCATATCTAAAGCTTCAATGAAACCAGGAATCATACCATCTTTTTTTCCAACTGCAAAAGGGAAAGCTTTGTATCCTCCGCCAGCATCTCTGTTAGCATCATATTTGCCGTACTCTTTAGCTACTTTGGCAATACTGCTGTCAAAAAGATTTCCATCTTCAAAATAACCTGCGTAGTGAAAATATATTGTAGATCCTTCAGCTCCTTTTACGCCAGTTCCTTTTTGTGTAATCACATATTTTAAGCCAGATGCAGTTGTAGTTGCTTTTGCTTTAGTTGCGGCAAAATAAGCTGCTTTTGTTGTGATTACTTTTTTCGCTTCAACATTTTTTGCTTCTTCTTTTTTTACATCATCAGCCAAAACTTTTACAGCATCAAATTTTTTAGCTGCAGCACCTTTGCGTGTAATCGTGATTTTGGTCATGATATCATTCTGAACAATTTTGTTTACATTATCCATTCCAGAAACTACATGACCAAAAATTGTGTGTTTTCCGTTTAACCAAGGTGTATCTTTATGCGTGATAAAAAACTGACTTCCGTTAGTTGCTGGACCAGAATTTGCCATTGCTAGAATACCGCCTTTGTCAAATTTCAATTCTTCAGTAAATTCATCTTTAAAGGAATATCCAGGACCTCCAGAACCATTTCCGTCTGGATCTCCACCCTGAATCATGAAATCATTAATAACGCGGTGGAATTTCAAACCATCATAAAATGGTCTTCCTTTAAGTCTTTCTACTTTAACATTTGGATTTGTTCCGTCTGCCAAAGAAATAAAATTAGCTACAGTAATAGGGGCTTTTACATATTCTAAAGAAACAACGATATCGCCTTTTGAAGTTGAAATTGTTGCAAAAATACCATCATTTGGATTCGCTGGAAGAGCTGATTTTGCAGTAACAGCAGTTTTAGCAGGGACAGTTTTAGCTGGAGCCGCTTTTGGTTTTGCTGCCGGTTTTTTTGTTTGTGCCTGAAGATTTACTACTGCCAAACAGAATAATAATAGAAATTTAAATTTCATTTTGTGTCAAATTTAAGTCTGCGTACTAATTTATTATTGTGGTTTTTCTAATAATTGAATTTCGAAAATGATATTTGCATTTGGAGGAATAACGCCTCCAGCACCAGTTGCTCCGTAAGCCAAGTGAGATGGAATAAACAGAACCGCTTTGTCTCCAAATGAAAGCTGCTCAATTCCTTCAATAAATCCAGGAATTAAACCGTCTTTTTTTCCTGCCTGAAATGGAATTGGCTGATAACCGTGTTGTTCTTCTCTTGAAACGTCATATTTTCCAAAAGCTTTTGCAACATCCGCAATGCTTGAATCGAATAAAGTTCCGTCTTCAAGGAAACCTGCGTAATGAATGTAAACCTGAGTTCCAATAGCTGGTTTTTTGCCTGATCCTTTTTCAGTAATAACAAATTCTAAACCTGAATTCGTTTTAGTTGCTTTTGGTCTGATAGAAGCGTAATAAGCAACTTTTGCTGTTTGAACTCCTGCATATTTGCTTCTTTCCTTTGCAATTTCTGAGAAATAATCACCAAATACTTTTACAGCATCAAATTTCTTCGCTGCTTCACCATTTCTGATAATAGTTACTTTAACAATTGTATCGTCTTGTTTTACTTGGTTTACAACTTCTTGTCCTTTCTCCACTACGTGACCAAAAATGGTGTGTTTTCCTGTCAGCCAAGGTGTTTCAACATGTGTAATGAAAAATTGGCTGCTGTTTGTTCCAGGACCGTTATTTGCCATTGCTAAAACTCCAGCTGAATCAAATTTCAAGTCTGTAATTTCGTCTTTAAATTTGTACCCTGTATCTCCAGAACCAGTTCCTTCTGGATCTCCAGATTGAATCATAAAATCTGCAATAACTCTGTGAAACTTTAATCCGTCATAAAAAGGTTTGCCTTTTTTATAATCTTTAGTTACAAATTCATTTTTGCCTTCTGCCAAAGTCACAAAATTTGCTACAGTAACAGGTGCTTTTTTATAATCTAATTCAACAATGATATGTCCTTTGTTTGTTTCAATATCGGCATATAAACCATCAGGTAAATTACTGTGTTCATCTTTACAAGAATAAAGTGAGGTTACGGCTAATAGTAATACTAAAATACTTTTTTTCATTTCTAAAATGTTTTTTTTAAGGGTTTACTGTGTCTTTTTTAATTTGCGTGGCTGGTTTTACAGCGACCGGTTTTGGTGCGGCAGGTTTTGGTGTTTGTCCTGCTGGAGCTTGTTCGGCTGTAGTTTGTCCTGCTGGAACAGCTGTTTTTGGTGCAGCCGGATCTGGAACAAAATTACGAAGCGTTACAGTACACATTAATGATTCATTTGTCCCAATTTTGTTATTGTCGCCATGATAGCCATAAGCAATATGCGACGGAAATAAAAAGGTAACAGTTTCATTTTTGTGCATATACTTGATACCGTCACGCAGTCCCATCATAATATCTTGTTTGTCTACGAAATAAGTTTGCGGACCAAGATCAGCTTCCGAATAAATTACTTTGCCTTGAATGTCTTTTATTTCTAAATTGAAATAAGCAATATCGCCTTTTTTAGGCGTTAAAGTTTCAGTTGGATTTTTTTCATCATAAAAAAACCAATAGCCTTTCCTTGTTGCGTAATATTTTACTTTCGGATTGCTTTTTATGATTTTTTTGATGACTCCTTCTTCATTAGCTACTAATTTTTTATTTCGGTCAGCCGATTTTTTCATGAAAGTACCTGACGCTCTTGAAAGCGGTCTTCTTGCTTCTTCATGCTGTTTGCAGCTGGCTAATAGAATAGTAAAAAGAAGTGTATAAATACTGATTTTTAAATACTTCATATGCGGTTATATTGTAAGTTTAGTTACTAGATCTTCAAATTTATTTAGTGTTTCTTCCATCGACAAAAGAGATTTTCCGCCGGCGGCATTGCTGTGGCCTCCGCCATTAAAATGATCTCTGGCAAATTGATTTACATCGAAACCTCCTTGTGAACGGAAAGATATTTTGATGATTTTTTCTTCTTTATTTTCGATAAAAATAGCAGTAAAAACAATACCTTTTATACTTAATCCGTAATTTACAATTCCTTCAGTATCACCTTTAACATAATCAAAAGAATCTAATTCGTCCTGTGTAAGTGATGTATAAGAAGTTTTATGTTTTTCAAGCACTTTCATGTTCTGCAGCGCGCGTCCAAGCAATTGAAGACGGCTGTACGAACTGTTGTCAAATAATAAAACAGGAATCTGAGTGTTTTCAACTCCTAAATCAATCAATTCAGCAATAATTCGGTGCGTGTCTCCGGTTGTTCCAGGAAAACGGAAGGAGCCAGAATCGGTTAAGATTCCGGTATAAATACAAGTTGCAATGGTTTTGTCGATATCTCCTTTTTTGTTTAAAAAAGAAATAAAGTTGTAAACCATTTCGCAGGTTGATCCAAATGAAGTGTCCGAATACATATAAGTCGCATAATCATCAGGTTTTTGATGATGATCGATCATAACGAATGGAGCTGTCAGCTTGGCTAAAGTTTGTTCCATGATTTCGCCTGTACGATGAAATGCATTAAAATCAAGTGTAAAAATCAGCTCAGCTTCTTCTAATATTTTGGTGCAGTTTTCAGTATCTTTTTCAAATATTTTTACCGTTTCTGAACCTGGAAGCCAGGCTAAAAAATCAGGAAAATCATTTGGAGCAATTACTGTTGGCTGATGATTATTTTTAAGTAAAAAATGGTATAATGCTAAAGTTGAACCCATAGCATCGCCATCGGGTCCTCTGTGTGGGATTATTGCAATTTTCTTTGGGGCAGAAAGCCACAATTGTATTGCCTGAATATCTTGTATTTTCATAGTGTGCGAATTTACATTTTTTTAATGTAATGTTGCAATCATTTTATAGATTAACACACTTTTAAGTTATGGATTATGAGTTGGGAGTTGTAAGTTTTGAGTTTTGAAATTTAGCTTTTTGACTGTGCTTTTTTTATTTGGTTCAAAATGCTTTCAATTTTAAAGTTTAGCGTAAGCATTTGGTCATTATATTGAGCAGTGTTTTCAACGATTTTTTTGCAGGCCAATTCATATAAACTGATTCTTAATTTGCAATATTCAATTAGTTTTTCATTTTGCTCGTGAATTTCTTTTGGTAGGTATAATTTGTCTAATTCGTTGATTAAACTAATATTTTCGTTCCAATAATAAATACCACGATCTCGAATCATGTATAAGACAGATTCTTTGTTTTCTTCAATCGAATTTCCGTAAGGAGTGCTATACGCTTCCAAAGCCATTTTTTCCATATCAGTAAACTCCTGCATCCTTTTTTCATATTCCATCACTTGATAAATATAAACTTTAGAATTTTTGAAATTTATAAATAAACAAGCAATTATAACGGTAGCAAGTGACGAAATCAGCGCCATGCTGTAATCTTTTCTTTTACGTATAAGAGAAAGTATAAAACCAAATAAAATACCAGAAGTAAAACCTGCAATATGAGTACTTGTACCAATTTCATACTTAAGACCGTAAAGTATATTAAGCGAAATCAAGACAATGATAATGATTAGTAATTTTAAGTTTATTTTGGTTTCAAAAGTTTTAAATAAAAATGTCACAAGCAAGATTCCATACAAACCAAAAATGGCTCCCGAAGCACCTGCATTTATCAAATCTTTGTTCCAGTATAAACTGCTCAAACTGGTAATAATACTACAGAAAAAGTAAGTTGCCAGAAAAGTCCAAATCTTTAAATAGGGTTCTAAAAGAAGGCCAACATAAGCCAGCGCGAGACAACTTAGAATTAAATGGAAAAATCCAAAATGAACAAAGCAGGAAGTGAGAAGTCTCCAAAATTCGCCTTCATAAATCATTGACCCATAAAGTCCTCCCCAGTCAATAATATTTTGAAATTCAGGTTTGAAAAAATGTACTCCTGAAAAAGTCATGGCAAGAAAAACCAAAAGATTTATGTAAATTAAAATTGGAGTTACCCAATAACCTTTTGAAGGGGTAAAAATCGAAAAGAAAGAATAAAATGATGTAATGTTTTGAGGTGCTGCTTTTTCTTTATTTAAAACATTTTCTTTTTTAATTTGTTCAAAAAAAACAGCTTCATCTATTTCAAAATCAGAACTGTTTTTAGCACCTTCAAAATAAAGATCTAAAAAAGCTTCCGTATTTTTTTTATTTCTTCCGCGATCATAGATTTGATTTCCATTTGACGAACTTGAAATTATTGCAGTATTTTCATCAAACGAAAATGAAATGGTTTCATACCAGGTGTTTTTATTGTTTTGAGAAATTGCAATTAGTTCATTTTCATCAATGTTAATGATTTTCCAATTTAGTTTTTTGCAAATTGTGATGGCATTTAAAATAAATGCTTTTTGAGGCAAATTATTTAAAGGCGTTAATTGAGAATATGCTGCAGGAAATCCAAATGCCATTTTTTGATAGTTTTGATTTAGGTCGAACAATACTACAAAAAAAACTTTTATTTCTTAGAAAAATATTCATTACAGATGTTCCAATTCTTCTTTCTTAAATCGCTGATACAATTTATACTTTGCACCTTTTATAATTTGTGATTTGTAAATTCCAACAGAACCTGAAGAAAAATAAGCAATCGTACAGCCAAGCGCAATAAAAATTCCAGGCTGAATACCAAATAATTCCATTCCCATAATGGTGCAGGCGATAGGAGTGTGGGTTGCTCCCGAAAAAACAGAAACAAAACCAATTCCGGCGAGAAGAGCAATTGGCATTGGAATAATTAAGGATAGAGCACTTCCTAAAGTTGCGCCTACAAAAAATAATGGTGTTACTTCACCGCCTTTAAAACCGGCGCCTAAAGTAAATCCTGTAAAAAGAATTTTTAGCAAAAAGTCGTACCATTGGTTTGGATTAGAAAAAGAATCAACAATTACTGGAACGCCAAGTCCGGAGAATTTTGTAAATCCAAAACCCGCAATTGCAATGGCTAAAATCACGCCGCCAATAACCGGACGAAGTGGCGGATACTTAATGTTTTTTGAAAAAAGAGAACTCCAAAAGTGCGTGCTTCTTGCAAATAATAAAGCAGCAAAACCAGATAAAAGCCCAATTATTAAGGTATAAAAAATATTACTGAAACTAATTTCTGGAACAACCGGAATACTATAATGTGTATGTTTTATTTCCCAAAATTCGACAGTAAAATAAGCTGCATAAGCGACTAAAAATGAAAGTAAAATACTTTTGAAATTGATCTTGCTGAAATACAAAACTTCCAAAGCAAAAATGGCACCCGCCAAAGGCGTTCCAAAAACCGATGCAAAACCCGCACTGATTCCGAGAATAATTAAAATTTTGCGTTCAGAATTGTCAAGTTTGAAAATTTTAGTGAATTGGTCAGCAATGGCGCCTCCCATTTGAACCGCAGTTCCTTCACGTCCAGCAGAACCTCCAAATAAATGTGTCAGCAAAGTCCCTAAAAGAACTAAAGGAGCCATTTTAAACGGAATCACTTTTTGCGGATTCTCATATTCTTCCAGCAGTAAATTATTGCCTTTTGCAACAGATTCTCCCCAGTAATAATAACTCAAACCGACTAATAATCCACCAAAAGGCAGAAGCCAGATAATCCAGTCGTGATGTATTCTAAATTGTGTTACCCATTCTAAAGAAACAAGAAAAAATGCCGATGCAGATCCTGATAATATACCAATTAAACCACAAATAAAAATCCATTTAGGTATGGAAAGCAGTAATTGTTTTAGGTTTTGAGAAGTCATTAAATAGGTTTGATTTTTTTCTGCCACGAATTTCACGAATTTTCACGAATTAAAATAGAAAAAATCATTTTAAATCTTTTTATCCCGATAGCTATCGGGAGTGGCAAAAGAGAAGTAAATTAGTGAAAATTCGTGAATTCGTGCCGAAAAAATATTACTGTACAACAGCTGTAAATTCGATTTCTACCAAATATTCTGGAGCAACTAATTTACTGATTTCATAAAAACCTGTTGTAGGTTTTACATCTTTAAAAAAAGCAGAATGCGCTCTGGCAACTTCTTCAAAAGTAGAAATATCAGTTGTAAAAATTCTAGTTCTGATCACGTCTTTTATTCCCACATTCAAATCCTCCAAAACTTTTTCAACACGTTCGATTATATTATAGGTCTGCGCATAAGCGTCATCGGCTTTTACTTTGTCTCCGTCAACGATTGCAACAGTTCCCGAAACTTCAATGATATTACCAATTCTTACAGCACGGCAGTATCCCATTTTGTCTTCCCACGGTGATCCTGTTAAGATGTTTTCTCTTTTCATTTTATGAGTTTTTTTGAATTGTTTTCGGTGGTTTTAAAAAACAAATTCAGGTTAATTAATGTGCTGCAATTTATAAAATAAGCCTGTGAAAAAGAATCATTTTAGTTTGAAATCCCTCTTAAAATCCCTCTTTTTTGTGATATTTTGAAAATGAATTACGGTTTTATTTGCTTTACTGTTCTTCGTAAATTCGGAGTTTGTTTTGTGTATTTGTCAAGTGCTGCTGTAAAACTTCAATTTTATTCAGTAAATGATAAATGGCGTCAATTCCTTCTAAATTGATATTAAGATCATAATGCATTCGCATCATTTTTTCGATTGCTGGCAATTGTTCTGGCTCTAGATATTCATCATTTTCTTCAAAAATAATTTCGACCAAACCATAATTATTAAGCTCTTTTATAAACGTATTTTCAATTTCGTGATACAGACAAAATTGTTTTATTTGGATTAAATTTTTACTGCTCATGATTTCTTAGTTTAGATAATTCTGTAAACAATTCTTTTTCTTTTTCAGATAATTTGGTCGAGATTTTTAAGTTGTAGGTTACGTATAAGTCACCAAATTGATTGTCTTTTTTATAAACTGGAAATCCTTTTCCTTTTAATTTGACTTTAGTTCCCGTTTGAGTTTCGGAAGGAACTTTAATTTTTACTTTTCCGTCAAATGTCTTGATGCTGATTTCTCCTCCTAAAACTGCAGTGTATAAATCCAGATCGACATTTGAATACAGATTATCTCCGTCTCTTTTAAAATCAGAATTATTAGAGATAGAAAAAGTAATATACAAATCACCGTTTGGACCTCCATTAACACCAGCACCGCCATGCCCCGAAATTTTTATAACCTGACCGTTTTCAACTCCGGCCGGAATTGTAATCCGGATATTCTTGCCATTTACGGTTAAACTTTGTTTGTGCGTCGTGTATGCTTGTGCTAGATCAAGCTGTAATTCGGCATTGAAATCCTGACCTCTATATTTGGACTGAGCTCGGCTGCTTCGCCCAGATCCATACATCGAATTGAAGAATTCTGAGAAATCACTTCCTGAAAAATCACCGCCAAAACCAGAAAAATCCTGACCGCTTTGCTGTCTTGAATATTGCTGATGCTGTTGCTGATTTGGATCGTAACCTGCCTTTTCAAATTCATCAGCATGTTTCCAGTCTTTTCCGTATTTATCATATTTTTTACGATTTTCCGGATTACTCAAAACTTCATTTGCTTCGTTGATTTCCTTGAATTTCCTCTCCGCATCTTTATCATTCGGATTCAAATCAGGGTGATATTTTCGGGCTAATTTCCTGTAGGCTTTTTTGATTTCGGCCTCAGTTGCAGCCTTCGTTATATCTAATGTTTTGTAATAGTCGATATAATCCATCTTTTTGATTTTTTATAAACGTGAATTAAAACCTTGAATTTAAGAATAAGTTGTTAACTATCAAAATGATGATGTTCTTTTTGAAAGAAAAAAAAGTAGGTTTACATTAATTTGGAATTTGGATTTTATTTTCTTGAAAGTTTATTTGAAGAATTATTGGCAGGTTTTTTGATTCTAAAAATTTGCCCAAATTATTGTTATAAAATCCTTAAAGTTAAAGTGCGTAAGTAAATTATATTATTTTTGCTTTGCTGTACTATTTTATAAAACTATAAAAGGCGAGATCGATAAAACTTTTTCAATGAAGCATATTTTATTTTTCATATTATTTTTTACCGCTGCAACAGTATCAGCCCAAACCGAATTTAGTACTAAATTTAAAAGTATTCCTGCACCAAAGTTTGGTGCAAAACCAAAAAAACTGCCTGATCCAGCTATGCCTGATCTTAATGATCCTGCCGCTCCAACTGCTGAAATTCCGAGTATCAAAACACCAAATGTTTATGATAATACCAAGTTGACAACAAAATCAAAATTTCAGGTAGGCGAAGAAAAAAGCAAATTTACAATGTCAACAGAAACGGAATTTGCTAATCCGGGTGACCGCTATGTTGCGAAAATGGAAAAAGATTTAGATAAAGCTCTAAAAGACGCCGGACTTCGCGAAGGTCGAGGAACATTAGTAAAACACAATATTTCGTTAGGAGATTTTAGAACAAAATCGAAATATTTTATTGTAAAGTTTCGTGATTTTGGAGCAATCGATGGCGATTTGGTAAAGGTTTCAAATAATGATAAGGTAATTCAGAACCAAATATTTCTGGATGCTAATTTCAAAGATGTAAAAATAGATCTTTCAGACGGATTTAATAAATTAGATTTCGAAGCATTGAATATAGGTACTCTAGGAGGAAATACTGCCGAAATTCAAGTGTTTGATGATAAAGGCCAATTGGTTACAAATGACTATTGGGACAATCTTGCTGCTGGATTTAAAGCTTCTATTATTGTGACGAAAGAATAGCGCTGCTAGCGCTAGGAGCAAAGCGACAAAGGTTCAAAGGGACAAAGTTTTTTACTTTTTTAACCTTTGAACCTTTGTCTCTTTGTAACTCTGAACCTTTTTAGAAAGGATCCGCAGTAACTTTAAATTTCATGTCAGCTTTTACAGTTACATCTTTAGTTAAAGTTTCTTTCAACGTTACCTGAGTTCTTATCTTGTAACTGTCAGCTTTTATGTATTGATCCAGTTTTTTATCGGTGCAAATCAAATCAATTGTGTTGGTTGTTGCCATAATGTTGTCTTGGTAGGCCAATTCTATTTCATCTGAATTTGTGGTCGAAATATACAAATGAACCGATTTTAAAAATGTAAAAGTTTTATCTGACGGATCAGAAATCGATAATTTTAATGATCTCAGTTTTACATCTTTTACAAGACTGGCTTTGGTTTTGTTATTTTCAAATTCGGCAGATGAATTTGTAGTCACGTCCGGCATGATAATTTCCGAAGGTAGATTAATAGGTGAAGTGCTTGGGATTTTTATTGAAGTTTCATTAGAAATGTTAAACGTCAATAAATCATCAACAGCATCACAAGAGGTTAAAAAGATCGACAGCAAAACTGTCAGAGCAATAAATTTTGATTTCATAGTTAAATTTAAATTGGGTTTTTCAGTAAATACGAAATAATTTAGAGTCTGGATTTTTTCTAAGATGCTAAGGTTCTAAGTTGCTAAGATGCTAAGTTTTTTTGTTTTTAAAGTTGAAAAAGAAGACTCAGAACCTTAGAATCTTAGCATCTTAGAAGCTTAATGAAAAAAAAATATTTTTTTTCATTGCTCCGATTTTTCATTTTGGAATATAAAAAGTATTTTTGCGCATGCAACACAACGTACTTATTTTAGATTTCGGGTCGCAATATACACAGCTTATTGCGCGTAGAGTTCGCGAATTAAATATATTCTGCGAAATTTTCCCTTACAATCACTTTCCTAGTGATTTATCACCTTATAAAGCAGTAATTTTAGGAGGAAGTCCATTTTCTGTTCGTGCAGAAGACGCTCCACATCCTGATTTATCTCAAATTCGAGGCAAGCTTCCAATGTTGGCGGTTTGTTACGGAGCGCAATACTTGGCACACTTTAGCGGTGGAGAAGTAGCAGCTTCAAATACAAGAGAATACGGAAGAGCGAATTTGTCTTTTATTAAGGAGAATGAAGTTTTCTTTGATGGAGTTTCAGAAAACAGCCAAGTTTGGATGAGCCACAGCGATAGTATCAAAGGACTTCCAACAAATGCTGTAAAATTAGCAAGCACGCATGATGTAGAATTTGCTGCTTACAAAATTGAAGGTGAAACGACTTACGGAATTCAATATCATCCAGAAGTTTTCCATTCTACAGATGGATCAAAAATGCTGGAAAACTTTTTAGTTAAAATTGCCGAAGTTCCTCAAAACTTTACACCAAATGCTTTCGTTGAAGAAATGGTAGCAGAATTAAAGGAGAAATTAGGAAACGATAAAGTAGTTTTAGGACTGTCTGGTGGAGTAGATTCTACCGTAGCGGCAGTTTTATTGAACCAAGCGATTGGTAAAAACCTTTACTGCATTTTCGTAAATAACGGTTTACTTCGTAAAAACGAATTCCAAAATGTATTAGATCAATATAAAGGAATGGGATTGAACGTGAAAGGCGTTGACGCCGGAGATCGTTTTCTTTCAGAACTTGCCGGAATCAGTGATCCTGAAACCAAACGTAAAACTATTGGACGTGTATTTATCGAAGTTTTTGATGATGAATCACATTTAATTGAAGACGTAAAATGGCTGGCTCAGGGAACAATTTATCCTGACGTAATTGAGTCGGTTTCTGTAAAAGGACCATCGGCTACAATTAAATCGCACCACAATGTTGGTGGATTGCCAGATTATATGAAATTAAAAATTGTGGAACCACTTAGAATGTTGTTTAAAGACGAAGTTCGTAGAGTTGGAGCTACTTTAGGAATAGATCCTGAATTATTAGGAAGACACCCTTTCCCAGGACCAGGATTATCAATCAGAATTTTAGGAGATATTACACCTGAAAAAGTTCAGATTTTACAGGATGTTGATTCTGTATTTATCGAAGGATTAAAATCTTGGGGATTATACGACAAAGTTTGGCAGGCTGGAGCAATTTTGCTTCCTGTAAACAGTGTTGGTGTAATGGGCGATGAGCGTACTTACGAAAAAGTGGTTGCACTTAGAGCTGTAGAATCTACGGACGGTATGACGGCTGACTGGGTTCATTTACCTTATGATTTCTTGATGAAAGTTTCAAATGATATTATAAATAAAGTAAAAGGCGTGAATCGCGTTGTTTACGATATTAGTTCAAAACCACCTGCAACAATTGAGTGGGAATAGTAAGATTTTTCAAATTAAGGCGTTACATTTGTAATGCCTTAATTTTTTAAACCTACTATTTATGAGAGAATTTTTAACGTTTTTTCTTGTCTTTGTTTTGTCTTTTAACAGAATAACTGCACAAGATTCATTTATCGAGCACAAAATTCAAAAGGGCGAAACCGCTTATTTTATAGCTCAAAAATATAAGGTTTCGGTTGATGAAATCTACAAACTCAACCCTGAATCTCAAAACGGAATCAAAGACAATCAAATAATTAAGATTCCAGTTCACTCTTCAGAAAAACCAAAATCAGATTCTCAAGTTATTCATACCGTTGCTGAAAAAGAAACGCTGTATGGCTTATCAAAAAAATATAATATTTCTCAAGAAGCCAT
Organism: Flavobacterium sp. LC2016-01; assembly: GCF_009711135.1. Classification (GTDB taxonomy): domain Bacteria; phylum Bacteroidota; class Bacteroidia; order Flavobacteriales; family Flavobacteriaceae; genus Flavobacterium. The sequence continues at coordinate 312,322 of NZ_WMIC01000001.1, forward strand.
TCAGGAAGCGAATAAAGAAATTCTTGCCGGCGGACTTCAAATAGGTCAGGAATTAGTGATTCCGCAAAATACTTCAAATTCTTCTAAAACTGAAAATGTTACTATTTCAAAAAGCTCACATCTTGTTGTAGCTAAAGAATCTTTATTCAGCATTGCCAGACAATACAATGTTTCAGTTCAGGATTTAGAAGATCTCAATAAGAATATATTGCAGAACGGATTGCAGATTGGGCAGACAATTGCAATTCCGAATAAAAGAAAAACATTAGACGGAAGAGTTCGTGTGATTAATCAGGAAACTATTTTTCATGTGGTGGAACCAAAGGAAACTAAATTTTCGATTTCTAAAAAATACGGAATTTCAATTGATCAGCTGGAATCTCAAAATCCAGAAATTGTAAACGGATTGGTTGTTGGCAATAAATTGGCCATCAATACTACAGCAATTAAACCTGCAAACGAAAGTGAAGAACTGATGCTGGCTCTTGCTGAAAAGCAAGTTGTAGTTGAAAAAACAAAAGCCAAAACAGTTGAAATTGATGATTTAAAAGACCGATTAATTATTCAGAAAGAAATGAATCAGAAGATTATAAAAATTAATGATTTGAAAGTGAATCTGAATGACATGAATGGTTCTAAAGAAAATTCGGTTGAAAAATTGCGATTGGTTTTGGAAGCAAACAAAAATGTTCAGGATATTTTAATGGCAAAATTAGATTCATTAGTAAATACAATGAATAATGATTTAGTTGAGTTGAAACACATGGATATTTTGAATGTCGACGAATCAAAACGGCTGGAAAAGCAATCGTATGAGAGCATTGGGAAAACAAGTGAATTATCTTCTCAGCTGAAAAAAGAATTGGCTGAAAACCGAAAAGCTTATGCTGGTTTAATGAGCAAAGTGGAGAAAATTGCTGTTGAAGAAAATCAGGAATACAAGAAGAAAATCCGCGAAAGCGAAAAAAATAATAACGTCACTTCAATCCAGCAACGACTTTCTTTAGAAGAAATTAAGCGCTACAAAATTGAGCAGGAGCAGGGCGATGCACAGAATCAGTTATTGATTGCAAAAATTGATTCGCTGGATATTCAGAAAAAAATTGAAGTAAAAAGACATATCAGCAAAGCTTCTTATTATAGTATGGAAGCAAGGAAATTTGATGATAAACTGGCTTTGGTCAAATTGAAAAAATATCAGGATGAAGCAGTTAAAAACAGAAGTAACTCGAGTCCAGCTGAAAGTTCAAAAACTGTTTCGTTAGAAGAAATGAAACGCGAGCTCAAGGAAAATCCGCTGAGAAAAGACAAAACTGTAAACGTTGAAGTTTTTGATAATCTTAAAGAAGTTTCGAATGGGTATTACTTAGTTTTGGGTATATTTACAGACGCTACACTAAGAGATAAGTTCATTATGAAACTTATTGATTCTGGTGATTTTAACGCAAGTTTCTTTTTCAATATCAACAGTCTTTCGTATTATGTTTACTCAGATAAATTCGAAAACATGGAAGAAGTTTTATATAAATGCAAGAAAAAGGAAGAAGATGAGTTATATAAAAAGATAATTATCGCTAAAGTCGAAATCGATTTGAGGTAATTTTGGGTTGGAATTAACAGTGGTCCGAATCTTGCTCTGACAAGAATTTAGTAACTTGTTTTTGAATTAAAAATTAAATTGTTTTAAGCATATTATGAAATATTATTCAACATTATTGTGTCTCGTTTTTTTTGTAACCTGTTCTGCTTTTTCTCAGGAAAAGGTAGTAAAATATACAGTTTCGGGCGGAGAAACGATAAACCAGATTGCGTTAAAATTTAAAATTACGCCTTATGATATTTATGCATTAAATCCAGATGCAAGAAATGGAGTAAAACCTAATACAGTTTTGCTGATTCCTGCTGCTGGCGGGAAAACAGCGGTGAAATCTGAAACTGCTACGGTGAAAACTCCCGCGAATTCAAAAGAAATTATTCATGAAGTGCAGGCAAAAGAAACATTTTGGAGTATTGAGCATAAATATGGAATTTCAGATGAAGATTTAAAAACGGCAAATCCATTTTTAGAAAAAGATGGTGTTGTAGTTGGACAGAAATTGGTAATTCCTGCAAAAGGTTCTGCTTCAAAAGCAGCAGCTGCAAGTACGAAATCGGTTAAAAGTACAGGACAAGAAAAATATGTTTATCATGATGTTTTGCCTAAGGAAACCAAATTTGGTATTGCAAAACAATATGATATTTCTGTTGCCGAATTAGAAAAACGTAATCCGGAAATCGTTGAAAGTTTGCCAGTAGGTTACCGATTAACGATAAAAGGAACTGCACCTAAAACGGAAGCAGCGCCAATTACAAATGCGGCTAAACCTGCTGAAGCTAAAAAAGGAACTGAAACTTCTAAAAAGGCAGTTTCTTATATGGAATATCAAGTAAAGCCAAAGGAAACTTTCTATAGTTTAGGAAGAACATTTCATTTGTCTCAAGAAGAATTGACAGCTTTAAATCCGTCACTTTCTGAAGGTGTAAAAGAAGGAATGGTTTTGAAAGTTCCGACAGGATATTTAGCGCCACAGCCCATTATAGCTCAGGCACAGCCAATTGAAAAAACGGTTGAGAAACCAATCGAAAAAACGCCAGAAACGCCAAGCGGTATTAAAATTGTTGACAAAGTAAAATCGGAAACTGTTTCTGCAGACCCTGAAATTGTTGAGTTAACAAAGAAAAGAGGTCAGACTGATCGTCAGAAAGTAGTTTTATTATTGCCTTTTAATTTGGCGAAGCTTCAAAGCGATACGACAAGTATGGCGACTAAAATTAAAAATGATAAATTTTTAAACATGACTCTTGATTTTTATTCTGGAGCTATGATGGCAATTGATTCGGCTAAAACTTTAAAACTGCCAATTGATGTTGCTATTTATGATTCGCAGGAAACCAAAACGTCATCAAATATTTCTAGTTTAATTGCTCAAAATAAATTGCAGAATGCAAACGCAGTTATTGGGCCGTTTTATCAAAATAATGCCGAATCGACTGCAAATATGCTTCGTGCAGATAATGTGCCGGTAATTTCTCCATTATCAAAAGATGCCGCAAACCCAATTGATAATTTGTATCAAGCGATTCCGTCAAATGATGTAATCCGTAATTCGGTTTTTGATTATATGCGAGCTAAAAACGGAAATATTGTGGCTGTTGTAGATAAGAAAAAAGAATCGGTGATTAATTATATCAAGCAAAACCAAAAAGGAGTAGTATTTGCTGCTTTGACCGAAACTGGCGGATTAGACGTTGCCAATTTAAAAAGTCTTCTTTTGCCAAACCGAATGAATTATGTGGTGATGGAAACTGGAAATACCGCAATGGTAAAAACAACTATAAAAGCATTGCTTGATTCACAGAAAACTTGTCAGGTGCAATTGGTTATTTTAGAACCAAACAGCACATTAGACACAGATGAAATTAGTTTTGACAATTTAATTAAACTGAAATTGATGTATCCGTCTATAACGCGTGAAAGCGATGAGGCTGGAGCTTTAATTTTCAAAAAAGCATATAGATTAAAAAACAAGGTAAATCCGAGTACGTATGCAACGAAAGGATTTGATGTTACTTTTGATACCATGATGCGTTTGGTTCAAGGGAAAACATATCAAGAAACAGCAGATTTAATGACCACAGAACAAGTGGATAATAAATTTCAATATTACAAAAAAGAAGATGGCGGACACGCAAACAAAGGTGTTTACATTTTATATTACGACACCGATTTAACTTTAAAAGCAGCAAATTAATGACATCAAAAGTAACCTATTTAGGCGATTTAAGAACAAGTTCAATTCACGTGCAATCTGGAAGCGAAATTATTTCAGATGCACCATTAGATAATAACGGAAAAGGAGAAGCTTTTTCTCCAACAGATACAGTTGCCAATGCTTTAGCAAGCTGTATGATGACGATTATGGGAATTAAAGCCCGCGATTTAGAAGTTGATTTTGTTGGCTCTACAGCCGAAGTAACAAAAATCATGAATGCAGAACCAAGACGAATTGGCGCAATTGAAATTGTGTTTGATATGAAAAGCAATGCTGATGAAAAAAGCAAAACAATTTTAGAACGTGCTGCAATGACTTGCCCAGTATTTTTGAGTTTAAGCAGTGAAATAGAAAAGAAAATTACTTTTAACTGGAGTTAATTTTCGACTAAATAAAAAAAAGAGGCTTTCTAAAGAATAGCCTCTTTTTTTTTAGCTTCAGAGAAGCGAAATATTTATAGAAAAGAATCTATGTATGCAATTTAAAGCTCCAGCGGAGCGACATGTCTTTTTTATAATTAAAGATATGTCGCTCCGCTGGAGCTTTTTTCTCATTTGTCGTATTCAAATTCTATAAATATTTTACCCCGCTGGGGCTTTTGCTTATAAAATAAGTTGCCTATTCAAAAGTGTTTTTTGCGATAGCCTTTTTTTATCCTTTTTCAGGTTTTAAATCTTCTAGAATTGGTGTTGCAATAGTTTTGGCTTCTTTTTGGATGATTTCATTTTTTTGTTCAAAAATGGTAATTTGGTTTTTGCCTTTTTTAAGCCAGCATCCCGGAACATAAAGCGTTTGCTGTGGCCCAACGCTCCAATAACGGCCAACGTTGATTCCGTTTATAAAAACGATTCCTTTTCCAAAATCTCGCATGTCTAAAAACGTATCACCTGTTTTTTTCAAATCAAAAGTTCCTTGGTATAAAACAGGACGATTTGCTTTTCCTGAGTTTTTGTAAGCGGCTAAATCTGGTTCTTTGTTCATTGGAAATTTATACATTTCCCAATTGCCTGTAATAGTTTCTCCATTGATAATTACCGGACTGATAATTCCTTTATTGTTTGAGTTAATTTGAGAACCATAATTGATGCGTCCCATGTTTTCGACTAAAATATCTAAAGTCGCATTGAAAGGAACTTCAATTTCACAACTATATTTTTTGTAATATCGGTTTAATTCGGCAACCTTTTTTCCATTAAGATAAACGATGGCATAATCTCTTAAACCGTTTAATTCTAATTTTCCGCTTATAGGCTGTGTGAATTTTTTACTGTACCAAACATAGCCGTAGCCTTGATTTAATTGTTCAAATGTCTGCGGTGTATCTTCAATAACGGGTTCTATTTTCGATTTTAAATCATCTAAATCTACAACCTTTGATAAAGAAATATTTGGAATGGTGATTACAGCAATCTGTTCAGGAATACTTGGTGTTTCTTTCGTTTTTAAAAGCTCTCTTAAAGCATTGTATTTTGGAGTTGCCCAGCCCGCTTCGCTTATTGGCGCATTATAATCATATGATGTCATGTCAGGCTGAATATCGTGTTCCTTATCATAATTGGCACCAGAAGTAAATCCGAAATTAGTGCCGCCATGAACCATATAATAATTGAAAGACACATTGTTGTCTAAATATTTTTTTGTCTGACGAACTGTTTGCTCTGGTTTTTGAGTCGGAAATGGTTCTGCCCAATGATCCAGCCAGCCCGGATAAAATTCGGCAACCATATATGGACCTTGTCCATTGTTAAATTGATCAACCACTTTTTTTAGTTTTGCGACGTCATCTTCTCCATTTGCAGTTGGCAAAGCTCCAGGCAAAGCGCCGCCTTCAAAAAGCCAGCTTCCGTCTGAAGTAAAAAACGGAACTTCAAACCCAACATCTTTTAATTGCTGAAAAACAGCAGCACTATATTTTTTATGTTCTTCTAACGGAATATCTTTTCGCTGTGAAACATACGAACCAAATTCATTTTCGCCCTGAACCATAATAATTGGTCCGCCTTTGGTGATTTGCAAATTGGCAACTTGTTTATACAATTCTGTAAAATAAGCTTTTGTAGCGCTTAAATAAGCTGCATTATTACCGCGAATAGTCATATTTGGAACATTCTGCAAAAACCAAGGATAACCTCCAAATTCCCATTCGGCACAAACGTAAGGACCTGGACGTAAAATTACGAACAAGCCTTCTTCTTGAGCGGTTTTAATGTATTCGGCTAAATTTTTATTGCCCGTTTTAAAATCCCAGACTCCGGGAGCAATTTCATGATAATTCCAAAATACATAAGTCGCAACAGCATTTAAACCCATTGCTTTCATCATTTTTAAACGATGTCTCCAATAGGGCTGTGGAATACGGGAATAATGCATTTCGCCAGAATGAATTTGGATTGGATTTCCATTTAAAAGAAAATTCCCGTCGCGAATGGCAAATGTTTGTTTTTGCTGTGCAGTTGACGATAACGCCATGAAAAACAAAAATAAAAAGGTGTATAAGATTTTTTTCATTAGTGAAATAGTATAAATAACTGTAATAAACAAGAGAGCACTTTTTTAAAATAATGCCCTCTTGTTCCTTTTAACTAACCAATAATAAATTTCTATTCAGAAAATTCTAATTTTTTCAATTTATTCCATCCTCCTCTTGTAAAATCTGGTATTTCAACGGGAGCAGAATTATTATCTAATGAAATTTCGGTTAATGGTCCAAGGCAAGACCATTCAGCCAAATCGTAAACGTCCATGTCTAGCGGAAGTCCTTTTTGCAGACAGTGAATCAATCGGTAATCCATAATAAAATCCATTCCGCCGTGACCGCCCACTTTTTTAGCCTGTTCTTCGATTCCTTTTGCAATTGGGTGTTTGTATTTTTCCATCAGCGCTTTTTTAACTTCTTCTGGAACAAAAGAGTGAGCGCTTAATTTTTCGTGATTTGGTTTTACGTCATCACTTAATTCTTTTCCGTCTAAAGCATAACCTTCTACAGGATATTTATTTGCAAAACCTTTAGTACCGCTCAATTGGTACATTCTGCTGTACGGACGTGGTGAAGTAACGTCATGCTGAATCTGAATTGTTTTTCCGTTTTCTGTACGAATCATTGTCATCGTATGATCACCGTTTCTAAAATCCTTGATTTCCTGACCGGATTTTTCTTTAATATACGCTGGATTTCCAACCGCTTTTGTATCCATAGAAACCAAGAAATTCATTTTGTCGCCACGATGAATGTTTAATGCCTGACAAGCTGGACCCATACCGTGCGTTGCGTACACATCGCCACGATGTTTGATGTTGTAATCCATTCTCCAATTGTTCCAATATTCTCCCCAAAAAGGCTGTAAACCATGGATGTAAGAACCTTCAGCATGAAGGATTTCACCAAATAAACCTTGCTGTGCCATATTTAAAGTAGTCAATTCGAAGAAATCGTAAACACAGTTTTCTAACTGCATACAATGTTTCCTTGTTTTTTCTGAAGTATCAATAAGTTCCCAGATTTCTTTCATGGTCAAAGCTCCCGGAACTTCAATTGCAACGTGTTTTCCGTCTTTCATTGCCTGAACTCCAATCACAGCATGATGAAGCCAATCTGTTGCAACATAAACTAAATCTACATTTGGCAATGCCGTTACTTTTCTCCAAGCATTTTCATCGCCATAAAATTCCTGCGCTTTTGGGAAACCAGCTTTAGTTAAAATTTCATTTGCTTTTGAAGTATTTTCCTGGGTCATGTCGCATAACGCTACAATTTCTACGCCCGGAATATGCGTCATGCGTTCTACAGCACCTGGTCCACGCATTCCAAGACCAATGAAAGCAATACGAACTGTCGGAATTGGAGTTGCCGCCATTCTCAGAACATCTTGCTGTCCTTTTGGCCGTGATGGCGTTTTGGTTTTAATCATTTGTGCCGATGCAATTGTCCATCCAAACAAAAGAAAAAAGACTATGGTTGATTTTAAAAATGCAGTTTTCATAAGTAAGTTAATTTGGTTTTTGTTTTGTAATACTTTGTTTTTAAGGCAAAGCATTAAAATTTATTTCAGGTTTTTTGTTGTTTAAAGGTCTTGTGAAAATAGTTTTCGGTGTTGTAAAATTGTTGAAGAAGCCACCATCTTTTAGATAAAAAGAATCATTTTCGAGCCCGCCTGCAAAATCCATTCGGTAACCTTTTGCGCCGGTATTGTCTGTGGTAAATCGAGCCGAATTAATTTCTGTCCAAACTCCTTTTTCATCGCAGACCCATTGATTATTAAATAAAACACGACGCGATAAATCGCCTTGTTCTGGAATAAAATTTTCTAAGAACGAATGAAATCTTTTTAGATAAGTATTGGTTTGAGGACGATTGAAACTCGCAATCAGCAGCCATTTTTTTAATTCTGGAGCATAAAAATAGGCTGTGTAATTTGTGGAATTATCGTTTTGAGGATTTCCGTGCAATAAGAATTTATAGGTTGTACCCGCTTTCCACATGTATTTCAGATAACTTTGACCTCCTGAGCCTTCGCTTCCAAATTCACCTGCGTGAACGTTTTCTCCTTTTTTGAGCATTTTGATTTTTTGCGAATCAGGAATACTTTTAGGATCATCTGTTTGAAAAGGACTCCAAACCGAAAACAAAACTCTTCTTTCGTTTGCGGAATTGACCTGAATTCCAAAATAACCTTCACCAAAACCATTCGCCATAAAATAAGATCCTATTTTGTCTTCATTTTTAGGCACGATAATTTCGTTGTAATACCATTCGGCATTTATGTTTTCAGGAACCTGATAATTTAAATGTAGAGATGGACCACGGCGTCCCCAATGATAAAAGTTGCCTTCGTTATTTGGGACAAAAGATATTTTTCCGTCGTAACCTGTGCTTGAAATTTTTAATCGGTTTAGAGATGGAAATTGACCACCGCTTTTACTGATTCCTTTTATTTTTAAGGCAACATAACCTTCTTGATTAATTTTCCAATTTCCAATTAAAACAGCCTTTTTTGAGGTATCGAAAATTACTTTTTTTGCTTCATTATGGATAGAAAATTCAAGTTCTGATTTTCCAAAAACTTCTACTGATTCTTCTATAGAAATCTGAAAAGTTCCCGCTTTTGAAATTCGAAAATAAACGGTAAAAAACTCCTTTGCATTTGTCCAGTTTTCAATACCATTTTCAGTAATTGTATTGCTTCCGTCGATATGCTCAGAACTGAAAGCATTTCCCGCAAGTGGAATAGAAACGGTTGTTTCGGCCTCTTTTTTTTCATTCGAAAACGAGACTAATAAAAAAGCAAAAAACAGGTAAAATAAATTTTTCATTTGCTGGAATTTTGGTTTTTAATTGAAAAGTAACCTCTCTAATGAACCAGATTAGAGAGGTTTTCAAAAACAAAACAATTCAAATGGACCTTGCTAATTATTTTTGACTATTAAACTTTTTGATTAAAGGCGTCACATGTTTTTTAGTGTCGTCATCTAATCCTGCTAATGCTTTTTCGCTTTCTTCAGAAGAGTATTTTGTTAATCCGGAGATTCCTGCTGCAATTACGTTGTATGATTGTTCTTTAATGCTTTCTTCCATTAAATTTTTATAAGAAGCATCACCTGTAGAAGCTAATTTTACTATAGCATTTGCTCTGGAAATTGTCTTTTTGTCGTTTTTAGCAATGTCAAGAAGCGTTTTTAAAACCTGATCTTTGGTTTGTTTTTCATATAAATCAATTGCTTTGATACTCAGTACTCTTAAATCTTCCTGTTGATCTTTTAAACCTTCCAGTAAAATAAGTTGTGATTCCTGACTTCTGTCTTTTGAAGCAAATTTTATAGCTTCAATTCGGTTGTAATACGATGGCGCATTTTTATATTGAAAAAGATAATCAGCAGCCGTTTTTTTATCAACATTAACTTGGCCAACTAGGATTTTATCTGGATCTAAATCTATAAATTCAGGTTTTGAAGGAAGATCAAAACTAAAACTTTGTTCTCTTTTATTAATTAAAAGATCCTTTCTTATTTTAGTTCCGTTTACGTAAAAATCAACTTTTAAAGGCAATGTAAAGGTTTGCACTGCACTATCCTGAGATTGACTTATTGTAATGATCATTTTTCCATTAGAATATTTGTAAATCACATCCAGAATTGGACTTCCAGCATTATAATACCATTGATTAAAATACGGCAACCAGTCTTTTCCAGTAACTTCTTCCATCGATAAACGAAGCTGGTGTGGTTCACCAGATTTGTAAGCGTAGGTTGTCAAATAATGATTTAAAGATTTGAAAAATGCTTCATCTCCCATTTGATTTTTTATCGCATATAAAATGATAGAACCTTTAGAATAGCTGATATTATCAAACATATTGTCTGCATTTTTGTAATAAAAACGTGCTAAAATAGGGCTGTCTCCATTTTTTTGAGAGCGTAAATAATTCTGTAGTTTTTCATAACGAGAGCGGTCTTCTGCATCTTGTCCGGCATCGTGACCGTGCCAAAGCACTTCTCCAAAAGTGGCAAACGATTCATTCATTGTTAAGTTTGACCACGATTCAGCCGTTACATAATCTCCAAACCATTGGTGAAAAAGCTCATGAGCTATCGTACTTTCCTGATTGTCATCCAGTAATTCTCTGGCTGTTTTCTGTACATACTCGCCATGCAAAGTTGCAGATGTATTTTCCATTGCACCAGAAACATAATCTCTTGCAACGATTTGCGCATATTTTGCCCATGGATATTCAACACCTAACATTTTGCTGTAAAAGTTCATCATATCCGGAGTTTTACCAAATATTTGTTTTGCGTATGGGGCATATTTTGGTTCCAGATAATAGCTTACTTCTTTACCATTGTAAGTGTCTTTGGCTATTTTAAAATCACCAACAGCCATCATAAACAAATAAGGAGAATGTGGTAATTCCATTTTCCAGGTATCCGTTCGGGTTCCGTTTGAATTGACTTTTTGTGAGGCTAGTTTACCGTTAGATAAGGTTACATATTTTGCGTCAACCGTCATCGCAATTTCAGAAGTTGTTTTCTGATTTGGTTTGTCGATTGTAGGAAACCAGGCCGATGAAGATTCTGTTTCTCCTTGTGTCCAGATCTGGATTGGTTTATCATCTTTTCCATCAGGATTGATAAAATATAATCCTTTTGCATCTGTAATTGCGGTACCTCCTTTTGCTTTTAATTCATCTGGTTTTGCGGTGTAACTAATGTAAATAGTGAATTTTTCAGTGCTTTTGTATTTTCTGTTTAAAGCAATAAAAAGTTGCTCATTGTCATACGTATATTTTAAAGGTGTTTTTTTGTTTCCTTCAATAATTGCAATTTCTTTAAAATCCATTCCTTTTGCGTCAAGTGTAAGTGAATCGGTTTCATAGAAATGTGGTTTTAAAGTCAGCCACTCTTTTCCATACAGGTATCTTTTGCCATAATCAAAGGATACGTCAAGTTTAGTGTGAATTAAATCGTGAACTTTTTGAGCGGTAGCTCGGTAAACAGACAATTCATCTTTGCTCTTGTCTGTGTTTTGTGCCTCTGTATTTTGACCCGCCAATAAGGCAAGACCAAAAAGAGTACATTTTAAGAAAAGGTTATTCATTTTTTTGATTTTAAATGATTGTTTTATGGTTTAAAAGTACAGCTAATTGCATTGTACTTTTAATACATTTTTTAAAGTTTTTCGATTATTCTGACTTCGCCGTCTTTTTCATCTTCACTTAAAATATTCGATGGTTTTTTCGTGTAAACCAATAAACTCCACTGAATGATTTTGTTTGTCGGATATAAATCGGCTTGATTTTTAAGCCATTTTTCTGCTTCCTGCGAAGAAGAAGTTTTTTCGATTGCCCAAGCTGAAACAAGATCATTTGCCGGCAAAAAGTTCATTACCGTATTGTCCACTTTTGGATGGAAAGCAACAATTTTCTGCAATGATTTTGATGCCATTTCATTATTACCAAGCTTGGTATAACATTGGTAATCTAACCAATTTTCAAGTCTTTCATCAATGTTTTCATCGTAAGGTTTTCCAACGCCTAAATTTTCAGGAAACAGTTTTGCGTCGGTAATAAATTGTAAAGCTTTTTTGTACTGTTTGTTTTTAATTTCAGCTAGAGCCTGCATTAATTTTGCTTCATGATACAACTGTCTTCCGGCGGTTGCGCCTTCAAAAGGAAGGATTTGTAATTTGGTCAAAAAAGCATCTGCAGCCGTATATTTTTTATTTAATAATAAAGTTTTGGCGTATAGCATTCCAATTAAATAATTGTCTTTATGCGTTTTGTAAAATGCTTCTGCAGTCGAAAGTGCTTTATCAAATTGCTTTTGAACGATATAATTTTCAACTAATAATTTATGATATCTCCAGCCTTTCGGATCTAATTTTAAAGCCTGCTGCAAACTTGTATTTACAGTCGCTGCATCGTCTTTAAATAAAGAAGCTTTTGCGGCATAAAATGCTGCATCATTTGGTTTTGCACCGCATTGCGAGAATAATTCTTTAGCCTCAGATATATTATTGCGGTTCCATTCAATTAATGCCAAATGATATTTTAATTGATATTGATCATTTGTCTGAATCAATTTCTTTAGAATTTCCGCTGTTTCATTTCGGAAAGCAAAACTTGTCGAAGGCTTGATTTTGCTTAAATCAACCGGTTTGTTTTCTAAGAATGATTTCCAATAATTAATTTCGGCACTTGGTTCTGCGATTGAAAACACTTTTAAAGCCTCTTCTTTGCGACCTAAATTGTTGTACCAAATTCCTAATTCTAGATACGTCTGCTCTGGCATTTCATTTTGAATAGAAGCAGTAAAATTCAGCTTTGTATCATTTGAATTGTTCCAAAGATATTTCTCAAAATCCACAAAATGATTTAACGGATCAAGTGCAGCAATCGTTTTTAAAACCGAATTTCCTTTTTCAGCATTATTTTGAAGACGATATAAAACCTCCAAAACCTGTAATCCTTCTACATTATATTGATTGTTCACCAAACTTTTTTCAGCATATTCAACTGCTTTTGGTAAATTGTTTTCAGCCAAATAAATTTTGCTTAAAGAAGTATAAGCCGGACTGCGGAATTCAACGCCCGCGGCCGCAATATCAAAACCATCTTTTGCATCAGTATTATTTCCTAAATGCAAATTTGCCAAAGCATAAAAATAATTTGCAGCAGGATCGTAAGTATCAATTGCTAATGCTTTTTTGGCAGTTTCTACAGCTTCTTTAAATTCTAATTTTCTAATTTGTAAAGATGCTAAAGCAGAAAGGGCAGGAGCGAAGTTTGGCTCTTTTTTTAAACAAGCCGAAAGATTTTCTTCCGCTTTTGCATAATCTTTAAAACTGATGTAATTTTTTCCTTGCAGATACAATCCGTAAACCGAATTATGATCAAAATCTTTGGGAATTTCTACTGGACGATTAATATTTCCGTCTTCTGGAGCTGCGTTCCATACCAATTTATTTTCGCCAAGAACAAATTTCAACTTATTAGAATCGGCTTTAACCTGAATTGAATCTTTGAATAACTGCAGCGTATTTACCGCAATATCTTTAGAATAGATTTTCTTTTCCCCTTCAAAAACTTCTATTTTTTCATTTAATTTTTGAAGCGGAGAAAGATAGATTTTCAGCCAGCCATTTTCATTTTTGATATTAACTGCGCCATAATTATTGGCTTTTACAAAACCTTTTGTCTGTTTTACAGGAAACCAGTATTCTGTCCAAGTATCGGTTTGGTAAGGTGCAAATGAACGCTGTTTGAAAGGCGTCAAATTACTGCCTTCACTCGCTTGATTGAACAATCTCCCGCTTTGCACTTCTACATATTGTCCGTCAGTATCGGTTAGTAATTTTTCCCAAATCATACCTTGCTGCGACAATCCCCAAATCCAGATTTTTTTACCTGGTTTGTCGTCATGATTGCCATATCTTCCCATTCCGAAATCTTCGTCATGCCAATAACCGCCAAAGAAATCATTGTATTTCCCGAAAACGTGATACGACTTATAACCGCCAAAATCATTGTTTTTGTAGAAGGATAAATCTTTGCCGTTTTCTTTGTCAATTGGCCATGAATTGTATTCGCCATTGTGACCAATGTAAGTTTGTCCCGGATAAATGAATTGCAGATTTCCTGCTGCTTTTATTCCGGTATTCATCCAAGTGTAATACGGCTGTTCAAATTCAGTCGTGTTTGACCAAAATGAATTTGTCGTAAAATAGGCTTTGTCTTTGGGTAAATTAATGTCTAATTTCCACGAAGTTCTAGTTAATAAATCTAAAACGCCAATAACACAGCTGATGCTTCCATCTTCTCGAGTTATGATTTTATAATCGACTGGAGTGGCACAATTTGGCGTATGCCCAATAATTCCGTAGTTGCCTTCAACACCGCCGCTTGTCCACGGTCCGCGCATGGCGATATCTCTAAATTTGATTACATGATTATTGTAAACAAAATCCTTTCCTGTTGATTTTTCTACAGCCGACCAGACTTTTCCGCCTATTTCTGGCAGAATCATCAGTTTGATATAATCGTTTTCAATTTCGATTACTTTCCATTCTTTCTGTATTGGTTTATCGGCAAAACCGTCAAAACGGAAATAAGGATAAAACTTTGTATCTGGCTTCGGAATTGGATCAGGATCTGAAAAAGGGTAAGTGGTAAATACTTTTTTAAATTCCTTTACAGTTGGTTTATTTTGTGCATTTATAAAAAGGCTTCCAAAGAGTAAAAGGGATAATATTGGTCTAAGTTTCATATGGAGAGCTGGTTTTTTTGTGGTTATTTTTTTTGCCACAGATTTCACTGATTAACACAGATATATTTAAATAAAATCAAAAAATCCTTTTAATCTGTGAAATCTGTGGCTTAAAATTGTAGTTAGAATAATTGGCTATTGTTACTTCACAATCAACAGCCAGCCTTTTCCTTTTGAAACTGGTATTTCGTCTTTTGCAGTGAAGGTTTTTGCTGATTGAAAATTGGTAACTTCTGGAGCCGTAATTGTTGCTTTAGCAGGGTTGATTCCAAGTTTTTTCCAATCGATATTCAGTTTCACATTTACATCAGTATCTGCCCAGCTTGCAATCGAAATTAAAGCCGTTCCGTTCTTTTTGTAAACTGTTGCCAGAACTTTGTCGTTGTTTGTTTTTACTGGACAATTTTCGCTCCAGTAGCCAATCATTTCAGAACCTTTAATTCCGAAAGAATCCCATAATTTCCAGATTTGTCTTGGGTCAGCGTTATCACTCCAAGGTAATCTGTTCGTCATTCCATAAACCATTCCTCTCCAAGGATTTCCTCCGTCTTGAAGCATTTCACCCATTAATCCGAAAGGAATACCGCTTACTTCTGTCAAGAAAAAGTCAGGCTGGTTTTTCTCATAATCAAAATATTCTCCAAACCATAATTTATTGATGTATGGGAAGTGCTCCATATACAAGTTGGCACTATTATTAAATCCGTCACTTTTATTATACTGATTTGCACTATGCAAATCGATAATTCCAGGATGTCCGTTATTGGTTAAAACCCTTTTGATACGTTTCATTGTGATTCTGTCAAAAGCAACGTCATCCAAATAAATTCCATCAATACCAACATTTTGAGTCAGCCAATTCATACCTTCAACATAGTAGTTGTGCCAACGGTTCATACCGCTGTTTACGATTGCAGCATCTTTAATTTCAGGAACAAACCAAGCCGCGATATAATCATCGCCAACATGTTCTTGAAGCCAAGAGAATCCGCCGCCTTTTCCTGGAGAATAAATTTCGTGGCCTAAACTTCTAAGCGCAAAAGTTTCGTAAGCTTTGTTTGAAACTTCTCTAACAGTGTTGTAGATTTTTACTTTTAAACCTTTTTCATGTGCTTCATCGATATACGATTTCATCTTTTTAAATTCAATGAAAGGGTAATTGATATAAGGATTTATTGCATTTGCATGGTGAATATTGATTACCGTTGCGCCAGTTTTTGCAATGGTATCAATTGGACTGTATTTGTGGTAGAATTTAGTATCCCATTGGAAATCAGTATTTATTGTGTGGAAAGGAGTAATCAATAAATTGAAATTATAATACAAAACATCACCTTTTTTCATCGTTCTAGCACCACTATACGCATTTACCAGAACTGATTTTGGATTTGGTGCAATTGTGATTCCACCTTTATTATCATTGCCCCAAGAAGTTGGTAATAATAATGGTTTTTGTAAATAGAAGTTGGTATTTAACGGACGGCTGTATTTTTCATCTCTTAAAGAAAATTGTAATCCAGAATTTACAGCGCCAATCCAAGCACCGTCTTGATTTTTATGCGCCACATCCCATTTCCAGTCAAAAGTTGCAGGACGATCACCGCCTTTTTGGCCTAATCCCATCATATATTTTGCAGCTGTTGGCTGGATTGGCATTTGGAAATTAATATCATTAAATGACACATCTTCAAGTGCTGTAATTTTTACAATATAATGTACAAAACCATCAAATTCAATAGAAGCATTTACATCCATTTGAACTGAGTTTGATGTAGAAGTATTTTCCCAAGAAACCGTTCCAGCTTCTTTTTTAGTGAATTTTACACCGCTGTTTTTCCACTGTGCTTCTTTTCCAGATGCATCAACAAAATGAAAATCAATAGGCGAACTTAAAATATCGTTTGCTTTTGTAGTTGTTGTTGTCATTTCTGGAGTGAAAAAAGTCTGAATTTGTGCTGGAAATCCATTTGACGCCAAAATCAATTTTCTTCCTAATAAAGAAATTTCAGAATCTTTTACAGTTAGTGGAGTATAAGGTGCAATAACAGTGTTTTCCTGAGCTAAAGTGGAGTTTAACCATTTTAAACGCGTCATTTTTTCAGGACTGTCGATTCCACCATTTTTAGTAACTTCACTAGTTACCGTAATTTGAAGTTCAATTTCTTTTGATTTTCCGTCAGCAATAACAGTCGCTTTTCCTTTATAAGTTCCAGCTGTAGCAGTTTGAGGAACATCAATACCGCACCACATTGCCTGAATTTTTCCTTTTGAAACCGAAACCGTATTTGTAAAAGGAGATCCGTCATATTTAGTTCCGTCAGTATTGATGCAGTTAATGTCTTTTGCCTCAATTGTTCCAGTTGGACTTACTAAGTTCGAAAAGGTCACTTTTACATTCTGTAAATCTTCAAGCGCATAAACGCCCAATTGAAAACCCAAATATTCTCCTTTCATTGCAGTATCTGCAAAACTATTTTGAACTCCTTTCTGAATCCATCTCTGTGGTAAATCAGATTTTAGTTTGATGGAATGTTCTCTGTCTTCTGGGAAAATCAAAAATGAATTTCCGCTGTTTTTTTTCAAAAGTGCAGAAGTTTCTTCCGAAGTAGCGATAACTTCCATTGGGTAGAAACTATTGAACGCATTTACGCTTTGAATTTCGGTTACTGAAGCATTGTCTTTTATATTGGTTTTTATTTTAGAAATCCATTGTGCATCGGCTTTATCTTCCGGTTTCTGATAAATTCCTTTTGGATAATTTGCAGTTCCTTCGTCAATGTAAGGCATATAATAAACGTAATAGATTCCTTTTCCTGAAATTGGTTCAAAGAAAATAGTTCCGTTTTCTCTATTGATATTTTCCGTTTTTATATTCTGAATTTCTTTTCCAGATGCATCCTGAACAATAATCTTTTTAAGTTCTGGATTTTGATCTCTTCTTCTCCATTCAATGGTAGTTTTGGCAATATTTCCTGAACCAGAAAATGCAATTACAGCACGGTGATTTCCTAATTGATTAGGATTCCAGCTGTCATTTCCGTCTGAATATTTTATTTGTGCAGTCAATGAAATACTGAATACGAAAAGGCACGCAATCAATATTTTATTTAGGAGCTGTTTGTTTAGGTTTAGTTTCATTTTATTTTTTGTTCAGATTATAATAGTGTAGTAAGGTTCTAAAATTAATAAACGGCTTTCCATCCATTCTTTTTCCAGTACGCAATAATTGGTTTATATGGACCGTATTTGTGCTGTTCTTCGGTAAAATTATCCTGAAAAGGGCTGTGTGAATAATCTATAGGTTTGCCCATTTTATTAGGATAATCAAATGTTTTTGGGTTTGGCCTTGTATGCTGTGAATCGTCATTTACATAGGCTGCAATATCAAGTGCTTCTTTATCCGTCAGATAAGGTTTTCCTAAAGTTACTTTATCATAAGGCATATTGCTTTTTAGCCATTGTGCCTGTTTAATAACGCGGTGCATGCTTGATCCGGGCTGATATCCATATTCGCCCCAAAGAGGAGGGTAGGTGTAACCTGATTTATCAGCATTGTATACGCCTTCGCCATTATTTCCGTGGCATCTTGCACAATTTTCAATAAATAAAGTTTTTCCTCTTTCTGGACTCGCGGCAACATCTGGAAACTCGATTTCTAAATTTTTTGCACCTTTAAAATTACCATCTTTTGGAACAAATTTACTGATCCATTTAAAATAAGATAAAAAAGCGACCATTTCTTTGCTGTCGAGCGGAAGCGGTTTTCCAGAATGCGGACGCATAATACAATTGTTTACACGCTCAGCAAGCGTAAGCACTTTATTTTCTCGGCCTCTGTACTGCGGATAATTATCATGCGAAGACATTAAATTAAAAGCATGCGGTTTTGTTCCAGCATCCTGATGGCAGTTTGTACAATTCATTTTATTGCCAAGATATTTTCCATTGATTCCGTTTGGACCAATGTAATATGCCGTTTTCATCATTAATTCCCTTCCATAACGAACCGATTCCCCAAATTGGTCGTCAGGAATTTTTGAAGTATCAATTGTAATATATGCCTCATCATCGGCAGTTTTTGCTGCTAATGTTTGAGAATTTGATTTGGTGCAAGAATTGAAAACAATAATTGGCAAAGCTGAAAAGAGACCGAGAAGAATTACTTTTTTCATGTTTAATATTTTTTAATTTAAAAGAAAAGGTTTCATTTTTTCTTCTTCAATAAACTGTGTGCGATAAGGAGGAATTTCAGATTCTAAAGCCCATAATAGAACTCCTTTTTTATTGGTTAAAACCGTTATGTGTCTTTTTGAACAGCAAACTAAAAAGAGCTCTTTATTGATCATGTAAGCGCTCCCCATTCTGTCATTATAAATATCTTTTGGCAATTTTATTTGGAAATCCAGATTTACTGCCTTGTCTTTTTCATTTATTTTTAATGCAAAAACAGATGATTGTTTTTTATCAACACCATTATCAAAAAACAATAAACTTCCTTCCTGATCAATATGCGCGGCGTGTGCCTGAGAAAAATTAGTATCTGGTGACATTTTCATATTACCGCTTTTTCCAAGTTTCCAGATTACTTTTCCAGTTTTTGAATCGACTTTCCAGATCTGGCCGTTATTATAGAAAGAGATTAAAAAATTCCCATCTGTATCATAATTAAGGCTGTTGGCGTGTGTCCAGTCTTTTTTAGTTTTTAATAGATTCTTATCTTTTAAAGGATCTAAATCATCAAAAACACTCCATTTCCAGAGTTGTTTTCCTTTTTTATCCATAATAAGAATTCCGTCACTATTGATAGTATCTTGTTTTTTTCCTCCAATGGAAGTCAAATCGATTATTTTTTGATCAACCGTTATTGTCACAAGTTCGTTAGCCGATTTTTTTAAAATTTCATGATGAATGGTTTGTTTAAAATCGCCCTGACCTTTTTTGATATGCGTTAATGTATCGCCTTGAAGATTGATTTCTAAGATTTCGCTTCCGTAACTTGTTGGTTCGTCATTTGTTCCTAAAATCGAAAGAATGGTCTGTTCTTCTGTAAAATGTGCGACTTTAAATCCGGTTCCTTCAACCGTATGATACCATCTTAGGTTTCCTTTATAATCAACAATATAAGCTGTTCCCGGAGTTTCTCTTTTTGCCAAAAGCATAAAACCTTTTTTAAAATTTGCAGGCAATAATTCTGGTTTTGGACAATTTGCTTTGAATTGCTTCTGAAGCCATTCTGGAAGTTTTCTTGATTTGAAAGTATACACTTTACTCGGTTTTTTCTTGCCATCCTGAATCGTTGTCAATTGATAACTGTAATTCGTTTCAGGAATAATATTGCAAAGAACCAAAGAATGTTCAAGACCAGTTTTTGAAATAGGAGAAGTTATTTTTTTCTTGATACCCTCTTTATCTGACCAATATTCTGCATATACCTGAACATTGTCCTTCGTAGTAACATCGATCTGAATTTTCAGTTCGTTGTTGCTATGAGTCCCAATATTGATATTTGTAATACCATTGCCCTGATTTTTGGAACAGCCTGTAAAAACAAGCAAAACCAAAATAAAACTCCATTTTAATACTAATTTTTTGATCATCTTAAAGGTTTTCTTTGTGAAACAGAAAAGTACTTTTTTTGTTTAAAAAATCAAGAATAGACAGACAATTTTAACTGTCTATTCTTGATTTAAGTTTTTATTTATTGTCGGTCAGCATTGCTTAATTTTGGGTTAAGATTCACCTGACTCTGCGGATAAGTGTAATACTTATTTTGCGGCATTTTGATT
Source organism: Flavobacterium sp. LC2016-01 (assembly GCF_009711135.1). GTDB lineage: Bacteria > Bacteroidota > Bacteroidia > Flavobacteriales > Flavobacteriaceae > Flavobacterium. The sequence continues at coordinate 332,678 of NZ_WMIC01000001.1, forward strand.
TGTGCCGATTCTCCAACTCTAAGGTGATAAGCATTTACAAGAACATCATATTTGTTCATTCTGATCAAATCGGCGCGGCGTTTTCCTTCGTAGAAAAGTTCCCAGCCTCTTTCTTGCAATATGGCATCTCTCAGCGTTTCTTTCGTCAAACCTGCTAAAACCAATAATTTGGCATGAGATCTTCCTTTTACTTGGTTAATCAAGTTGATAGCTTCAGCTGTAGGGCCGCTAATTTCGTTTAAAGCTTCAGCTCTGCTTAATAAAACATCAGCATAACGTAAAATATTTACACTATGTCCGTCATAATAAGTTGTTGTTTCATCATCAGCATATTTTCTTGTTGAAACGTCTGGCATGTAAAATTCACCAGCTGGTGGCTGTGCTCCTAATGATGGCGCTTGTTTATGAAGAAGATCGTCAGTTCCCATAAATTCTGGAAAGAAACATTTTTTTCTGTCATCTTCGTCACCAAAAGTGTTGTAGAAATCCCAGTTTACAGTATAATACTGCCATCTGTTTTGAACTACTGGGTGATCAATTGGTCCAAAATGATTCAATAATTCTGTTCCGTTTGTGTTAGCATCACTCAAAGAAGAGAAGATGTTCTCGCTGCACCATTTGTTGCTTTCTTTAAACAAACCTAAATAAGAAGGATATAAACTGTACTCGTTTAAAGCCATTACTTGCTGTGTAAGTGTTACCACTTTTTGCCATTCGTGACTGCGCATGTAAAGTTTTGCTAATAAAGTAAGTGCTGCACCTTTTGTAGCTCGGCCAACGTCATTTGTACCATAAATGGCATTGCTCTTATAATTTACAGGCAATACATCTGCTGCTTCTGTTAATTCTTTTACAAGGAAAGCATCAATTTCTTCAACAGATGATGGAGGTGTCTGATCTAAATATCCAGGACTTCCTAAATTGGCTTCCGTAATTAAAATTACCGGTCCCCAAGAATCAGTCAAATCCATATAAGCCGAAGCTCTCAAAAATTTTGCTTCAGAAATAAATTGCGCTTTTTCTGCTGCTGTAATCCCAGACATTGGCGTAATGTTGAAAATCGCATTATTTGCATTGGCAATCAATTTGTACATCGCTTTCCAGTCTTCATCAAGTAATCCGTTTGTTGAATTCCAGGTTCCTAATGATAATTGTCCTGGATCTCCGCCATATTGACAATGCCCCAAATCTGTAGCAATATCAGTCAAAGCAAAGTGTCTTGTTGCCCAGTATGAAAAGTTATCGCCTACAGCAGGACCTTTCAATCTTCCATAAATGGAATTGATAGCTGCAATCGCATCTGACTTTGTCTGATACCCATTGGTATTAGTCAAATTACTGTACACCGTAGGATCAAGATCCTGATTGCACGAAAATTGTGCACCGGCGGCTAGTAAAAATAATAAAAGTGTATATTTTTTCATTTTAATAAATTTAGTGTTACTAAAAAAGCTTTTTAGACTAGTGAATTGCGGCCTTGATACCAATTATGAATGTTCTCGAAGCTGGGAATGAGTTAAAGTCAATTCCTCCACCTAAATTGTTGCCTGAATGTCCATTAACCTCAGGGTCATTTCCAGAATAATTTGTAATCGTCAATAAATTTTGTCCGATAGCATATAATCTGATGCTGTCAATAAATTTCACTGATTTTAAAGCACTTTCAGGAATAGAATATCCTATAGAAACATTTTTCAAACGCAGGTATGATGCTTCTTCAACAAATTTAGAATTCACATAACTTCCGTATTTGCTTTTGTAGTAACCATCTCTTGGAATATCAGTGTTTTCATTAGTTCCAGCAACCCAGCGGTTTAAAGCATCTGTACTTGTAGATGATTCTCCCACCATTGCAGTCATATTATATACTGAATAATCAAAAGCGCCTTGGAAAAAGATATTCATATCAAAGTTTCCATATCTAAAATCATTATTAATACCAGCAATGTAATGCGGAATTGAATTTCCTAAATACGTTCTGTCAGCTGCTGTAATTGTTCCGTCTCCGTCAACATCAACATATTTTGGATCTCCCGGTTTAGAAAGTGGTTGCGGCGAATAGGTTTCTCCAGTTTTTATTACACCTGCATATTTATAACCATATAAAACGCCCATTTCTTTTCCAGGTTCTAATCTTGTAAATTCTTGTCCAGAAACAGTTCCGCTTGGATTTGAAGTATTTGTACTGATGATTTTTACATTATCAGCAAGAGATACAATTTCTTGTTTGTTGTAAGCTAAGTTTAAAGATGTACTCCAAGTGAATTTATCTGTTTTAAAGTTTACTGTGCTGATTCCCAACTCAATTCCGCTGTTGTCAATAACTCCAGAGTTAACTCTTTGTGTACCAAATCCCCACCATCCTCCAACAGGAACGTTCAATAAAGCATCACTCGTTCTTTTTTTGTAGGCGTCAATTGTAACTGTAACATTGTCATTAAAGAATCCCATGTCCAAACCTAAGTTCGTTTGAGCTGTTTGTTCCCATTTCAAATTTGGATTTGCCAAGTTGGCTGGTTCAGTACCCGCAACAAATTCATCAGGAGCAATCGTTACGCCCCATGATTGTAGTCTGCTCATATAGGAATAATCTCCAATACCATCACTTCCTGTAATACCATAACTAGCTCTTAATTTAAGATCAGAGAAAGTGTTCAGATTTTGAATAAATGATTCATTAGACAATTTCCAAGCCACAGCTCCTGATGGGAAAATACCAAATTTGTTATTTGGACCAAAACGAGAAGAACCGTCTTTTCTTATTGTAAAAGTGAAAAGGTATTTGTCATTGAATGCATAATTTAACCTTCCAAAATAAGAAGTAAGTTTTGTTTCTGTTTTTTCAGTTTCTGGTTTTAAATAAACTGCAGCACCCTGAAGATTATAGTAAGTAAGCAAGTCGCTTGAGAAACCAGTTCCAGCTGCTTTTACTCTTTCGTAAGTATCTTTTTGGTTGGAAGTTCCAATCATTGCAGTAAATACATGTTGTTCATTGATATTGAACTTATAAGTCAAATACTGCTCAGTACTCCATCTGAAATACGTTCTGTTTTCCTCAGATGCAGATCCTTTTAAAGCCGCTCCAGCTACTAAAGTACTTGGCGTATATTTTCCTTGGATAACTTCCTGCCATTCAGCACCGGCGCCAAAATGATATGTCAAACCTTTAATGATTTCATAATCTAAAAACATATTTCCGTTTACCATTCTATTGATAGTATGGTCAGTTGGTTCTAACAAAAGCGCTAAAGCATTGTCTTTACCTTGATATTTGTAATAAGAACCGTCAGCATTATAGATAGGAATTGTTGGAGGTGCAGTCTGAATAGAGAACATAGGAGATAAAATATTATCGCCAAAATCACTGTTATTTCCTTCACTTACAGCGCCATAAACATTAGTTCCCATGTTTAATTTATCATTAAATCTTTTCTCGCCGCCCATTCTCACCGTATATCTTTCAAAATCTGTATTTTCAATGGCTCCGGTTTGTTTTAAATAGTTTCCTGATAAGAAAAATTTCGATGTTTTATCGCTTCCGCTAAAAGTAAGCGTTCTGTTTAAAACCTCACCCGGACGCGTTGCAGCTTCAAACCAGTTTGTGTTTGCAATAGGAAAACTTGCAGGGAAAACTGGTGGTCTTCCGTTTTCAGAGGCAATTGCATTTTGGATATCAGCATATTGCTGTCCTGTAATTAAAGATGGTTCTTTGATAATATTTTGAAAACCATCTGAAATTTCGGCCTCAACCTGCATTTTGCCCGATTTTCCTTTTTTAGTAGTAATCAAAATAACTCCATTTCCTCCTCGTGCACCATAAATAGCAGTAGAAGCGGCATCTTTCAGAATCTGTATGTTTTCAATATCGTTAGGGCTTATCGATGCACCAGTACTTGTAATAAATCCGTCAACTACATACAAAGGCGCATTAGAAGTATTAATAGAGTTTCCTCCTCTAATTATAACCGAAGGATTAGTTCCAGGCGCGTAGCTGTTTTGCTGTACCTGAACTCCAGAAGCACGCCCCTGTAAAGCTTGGCCAACATTCGAAATTGTCCCGCCCAAGTTTAAATTATCTTTACTGATAGAGGCAACAGAACCGGTAAGATCTTTTTTCTTTGATTTTCCGTATCCAATAACAACTTCGTCTAATTTTTGTCCTGCTTCTTTCATGACAATTTTTAACGGACTGTTTCCTACTGACACTTCTTGATCTTCCATACCAATGTAGGTTACAATAAGTTTGGTAACATTATCTGCTACTGTAATCGAGAAACTTCCATCAACATCAGTCTGAACTCCTTTTGAAGTGCCTTTTACAAGAACATTTGCACCAGGAAGAGGCAAACCATTTTGATCGGTTACTGTACCTTTTATTGTTTTCTCAAAAAATAATGAAGTATAATTTTTATCAGAAGTGCTTATTGATGCAGCCGCCGAAGCTTGAAATGTAAAAACTAACAGTGAAAGAACTGTCAGTTTGATTTCTTTGCGGGATAAATTGTTAATCCGAAAATCTCTTGGCTTTTTTTGGGTTAATAATTTCATACTAAAAATTGGTTTTGGTTAATGTTTAATTGTTTTTTTCTGTTTGTAGGTTTTAGATTTCTTTTTTGATTGGCAATTTCATTTTTGTTTTTTGATTTGACATTTTTCTGTCTTTTTTTCGATTAAAAAAATCACTTAATTTTTCAATCAAAATACTGCTTGTTTAGTTCAATTTTAATCATTTTTCAAGCTTCAAAATCATCAAAAATTTCACCGATTTAACTTGGTTTTAAGATTAATCTCTGACGAAACTATAGATTATATTTTTATAAAACAAGAAAAAACACAAAAAATGTGCTCGAACACACAAAATTTATGTTCTCGAGCACATAAAATTGTGCGAAACGTTTTTTTTGACTTAAATTCTTGCTATTTTTATAAAATATTTTAGAAATAGAAGCACCGCAGTAATTGTGGCTTTTTTATGCTTAATTGCTGTTTAGATGAATTATAAATGATGTTTTGATGAAATGTTGTGAAATTCGCAATTACAAATCCGAAAATGTAGATATTATACAGCATTTTCTGATGCCTTTTTTTAGCAATAAAATTGATTTGCAACAATTTTTATAAATTCTTAAGCGCATTTTTTTTCTTAGAATATACGCTATCTTAACGATCGAAAAAGTAGACTTAAAATGGAAGGTAAATTTCAGTCAATCCGAGTTTTTCAAGAAGCAAAAAATTAACAAAATTTAAGAATAAAATCATGAAGGAATATCAAGTAGTTTTAATAGATAAAAATCTGAAAAAAAAGAGTGGAATTTTGGATTTATCTGCTTGGGAAAATGCAAATTGTCTCAGCGATTTTTCTTCACCTTGGAACAGTGATCCGATTTCTAAAATTGAATTTCGTGCACTTTGGGATTTTGAAAACCTGTATTTTAAATTCAGCGTTTTTGATACTGATATTTATATTGATGAAAAAGATAATAGTTTTGACAGTATTGGAAACTCAGACCGAGTGGAACTTTTTTTTAGAACAGATAATTCTTTAAATCCATATTATTGTCTCGAAATAGATACTGCTGCAAGAGTAATGGATTTTATGGCAAAGCCGAATAAAGATTTTGATTTCAGCTGGAAATGGCCAAAAGAAGATTTTAATACTAAGGCATCAAAAGATGAAATTTCTTTTATAGTAGAAGGAAATATCAGTATTGAATCATTAAATAAATTGCATTTGATTCAGAACAATACAATTGAAACGGGGATTTTTAGAGCGAAATTTTCTAAAGATGAAAATCAAAACTATCAACCAACCTGGATTTCATGGGTAAATCCAAATACTGCTGAACCCAATTTTCACATTGCTTCTTCGTTTGGAAAGTTGATTTTGATGAAGTAGGCTTCAAAAAGGCTCAAAGAGACAAAGAGGCAAAGGAAAAGAAGCCTTAGAATCTTAGCATCTTAGAACCTTAGTATCTTAGAATAGAACCTTACGAATAAAAAGATGCATTTTCGACATTAATAATATCGATTGGCAACAAAATAGTTTCCGGAATTTCTTTTCGGAATAGAAAATGATCTACTAAAGTACTCACTCCTAAGTAAGCCTGCCTTTTTTGATTTTGGTGAATTAAAAAATGAACCAACCCCTGATTTAAGAAATTGACATTTTTTTCGATTAAGTCATAACCAATAAGAGCAATTTTTTTGTTTTTTGCCGAAGATAAAACAGAGGCTATTTGATATGCTTTTGAAGTTGTAATGAAAATACCGCTTAAATCTGGGTTTTCTTCTACAAATGCGGCAAATTTAGTTTCGATGTTTGAAAATTTAAGTTTCAGAGTGGTTAGAGAAAAGTCAGAAAGCTTTTTTTCCTCAAAATAATTTCTGAAGCCTTTTTCCTTTTCTTGCATGTGAACTGCATTTTTAAGGCTTTCATCAATATGGATAATTGCGATTTGGCCTTTGCTTAAAATCAAATTCATCAAACTTGCAGCAACACGGCCGCTTTTATGAAGATCTTGACCAACAAAACTTTTAATCGACGAAGATTCAACTTGGTTATTAAAAGTGTTCACGATAATTCCTAATTCGTCATACTGTTTAATGATTTCAACGGTTTCTTTATGAAAAAGAGGCGCGAGTAAAACAGCATCAGGTGATTGTGCAACAATGGTTTCGTGTGTTTTTAAAAATGACTTTGTGCTTTCTGGATTAAAATAATACGTTTCAATAATAACACTGTAAGCCTTAAACTCAACAATAGCATCTTGAATTCCGTTTACGCACGGAAGCCAGTACGGATCAATTTCTGGATCGGGCAGAAGTACACAAATACGATAAACTTTAGTGTTTTTTAAATTTCGGGCAATTAAGTTGGGCTCATAATCGATCACATTCAAAACCTCGTTGATTTTTTCAAGTGCTGTAGGAGAAACCTTTCCTCTATTATGCAAAACACGATCGACAGTTCCCTTAGAAACTCCAGCCATTTTTGCAATATCCTTTATCGTGTACTTTTTATCCATATGAGCAAATATAGAAACTTTGATTTAATTATTTTGAAAAAACTTTATTGAAATTAAGTTGTGTGCTCGAGAACATTATTTAAGTGTGTTCGAGCACATTTTTTATTTTTTTCTTGTTTTATCAAAATATAATCTATAGTTTCGTAAAATCAAAACTGAAAATCTAAAATAAATTTATAACCAATAAATATTGTAATGTATTGATTTGCAATATTTTAATGTAAAGTTTTTACATGAAAAAAATTACTTCATTAGCCCCAGGCCGTACGTGTCTCTTTGGAGATCATCAGGACTATTTAGGTTTGCCTGTTATAGCCTGCGCGATAGACCGAAATATAAAGCTGACAGCAGAACAAAATAACACCGATACTTTTGTTATTAATATGATTGATATTAATGAAATTCGTGTCATTGATATTAATGCAACTTTTGAAAAATTAGAACCGCGAGATTATTTCGCCTCATCACTGCGCGTTTTGCGCAGACATGGCTGTATTCCTACATCAGGTTATAACATTACAATCACTGGCGATATTCCAATTAATTCGGGAACATCAAGTTCATCTGCTTTGTTAATGGCTTGGATTCGGTTTTTAATCGAAGCTTTCGGAGCCGATGAAGAAGCGACTCCAGATTTTATCGCCAAAATTGGATATGCATCTGAAGTTTTGGAACACGGAGAACCGGGCGGCATGATGGATCATTTTAGTATTGGAGCTGGAAATATCGTTTATATAAATACGAAAGTTCCTTTTTCGTATCGATGCATCGGCACAGAATTAAAAGGTTTAATTACGGGTGTTTCTGGCGTTCCAAAGGAAACAATCGGATTAATTGGCGAATTAAAAGGAAATGCTTTGATGGCTATTGCTATTGTAAAGCAAAACTATCCTGATTTTGATTTAAATGCTTCTGAAATTGAAGATGTTGATCGATATAAAAATTGTCTTCCAGATCGTCTGATTCCGTTTTTTGAAGCTGCTTTAAAAAATTATCATTATACAAAAGAAGCTTTAAAAGAATTTGAAAAACCGGTTTTAGATCTTAAAAAAATTGGTTTCTGGATGAATCAGCATCATGAAGTTTTGCGCGATTTATTAAAAAACACAGTCCCTCGTATTGATGACATGATCAATGCCGCTTTGCGAGCAGGCGCTTACGGAGCTAAAATTGTAGGTTCTGGCGGTGGTGGAAGCATCGTTGTTATTGCTGATCCTGTAAAAGAAGCTCAAGTTATCGAGGCTATTTTAAAAGCTGGCGCACAAGAAGCTTACGGTGTAGCAGTTGCTCCTGGCGTTAGAATTATTGAAAATATTGAAATTTAGAGAAAGAAATATGCACAACAATTTAGTTATTCTTGCGGGCGGAGCATCGTCTCGTATGAAAAAAGAAGCCGTTACAGATAATTTAACTCCAGAAGAAATCGCTCAGGCAAATGAAAGAAGCAAAGGCTTAATTGGCGTTGGATCAAGCGGAAGACCTTTATTGGATTATCTTTTATTGAATGCAAAAAAAGCGGGTTACCAAAATATTTACATTATTATTGGTGAACAGGGACAATTGTTTAAAGAGTTTTATGGAAGTCATGATACTGATAATGATTTTCATGGTTTGAATATTTCATTTGCGGTTCAATATATTCCTGAAGGAAGAATAAAACCTTTTGGAACGGCAGATGCACTTTTCCAAGCTGTTGAGCAGTTTCCGGAGCTGAATGAATTGGAATATTCTGTTTGCAACAGCGATAATTTGTATTCTGCAGAAGCTTTATTGGCTTTAAGAAAAACAGCTAGTCCAAATGCGTTTATCAGTTATGACCGCGATGCTTTAGAGTTTCCTTTAGAAAGAATTTCGCGTTTCGCTATTGCAAAATTGGATGAAAATAATCAACTGCTGGATATTTTAGAAAAGCCGACTGCAAATGATTTGCAAAATTATAAAGATGTTGAAGGAAAAATCAGAGTTAGCATGAATGCTTTTAAGTTTACAGGAAAGACTTTGTATTCGCATCTGAAAAATTGCCCAGTAAATCCTGAAAGAGACGAAAAAGAATTGCCAACTGTACTTTTAAATACCGTAAAAGCAAACCCAAATACAACTATCGGAATTCCGTTTTCTGAGCATGTACCTGATTTAACTGCAAAAGAAGATATTGCTGACGTTAAAGAATATCTTAAAAAACACTATCCAGTACTTAATTGGGAGTCTTAAAAAATATTAACAAAAATTTCATATCTATTTTAGGATAAGTACTTCTTATTGCATTACATTTGCATTGCAAAAAAATCGCAAATAGTTGCGCAAAAAATGCAAATTAAATGTTTAGCGTTGATTCTATCATAGATTGAAAGCGAAAAATCTATTAACAATCAACCCAAAGTATTATGTCAAACATTGAAAATGTCATCCAAGCAGAAAAAAGGAATGCAATTATTCCGATGGTCATCCTGACCGCATTATTTTTTATTCTCGGATTTGTAACCTGGCTAAACGGACCTTTAATTCCATTTTTTGAATTAGCTTGTGAGTTGTCTTCTTCTCAGGCTTATTTTGTAACTTTTGCTTTTTATATTGCTTATTTTGTTATGGCAGTGCCATCATCATGGGTTATCGAGAAAGTAGGCTACAAAAATGGTATTTCGTTAGGATTATTAATAATTGCTTTAGGAGCATTTTTGTTTTATCCAGCAGCTGAAAGCCGTACTTTTTTACTGTTTTTAGTAGCGCTCTTTGTCATGGGAACTGGTTTAGCAATTTTACAGACGGCTTCAAATCCGTATGTCGTTGTAATTGGTCCAAGGGAAAGCGCTGCAGCAAGAATCAGTGTTTTAGGAATTGCCAATAAATTAGCAGGATTTGTAGCACCAATTATATTAACGGCTTTGGTTTTGTCAAATATGCAGGAGTTCACGGCAGACAAAATTGCAATGCTGGATTCTGTTTCAAAATCAAATGCATTAGATTCTCTTGCATTACAATTGCAAAGACCTTATCTTTATATGGGGTTGATTATTATGGTTTTAGCTTTATTTGTAAAGCTTTCGCCTCTCCCAGAAATTGATTTAGATGAAGAAGGAAATATTTCAAATCTGAGTATTTTCAAACAAATTAAAAATGCATTCAGACGTCCTCAATTGGTTTTGGGAGTGATAACTTTAATGCTGTATTTGGCTGCCGAAGTTTTGGCAGGAGATTCAATTGGAGGTTTTGGAAAACAATTAGGCGTTTATGGCGACGAAGGAAATTTTTATTTAAAACTGACTTCTTTTACCATGTCGGCAATGGTTGTGGGCTATATTTTAGGAATAACATTGATTCCAAAATACCTTTCGCAGGTAACAGCTTTAAAAGGATCTGGAGTTTTAGGAATCATTTTGGTCCTCGCAATTGTTATGATTTCGCCTAAATTGGCTGTTCAGCTGCCGGGAATTCCAAGTTTGCCAATTGTCATTCTGTTAGTTGCTTTATTAGGTTTAGCAAATGCACTTTGCTGGCCGGCGATCTGGCCAATGGCGTTAGAAGATCTAGGCGGATACACTAAAATAGGAAGTGCCATTTTGATTATGGGAATTATTGGCGGTGCTATTTTTCCTTTGTTTTATGGTTTGATTACCGAAACAATAAACACATCAAATATCGCGGCCGGAACACAGGCAACATCGCGAAGCGGTAACCAGTTGGCCTATTTAATGCTTTTACCATCGTATCTAATGATTCTTTTTTATGCTGTAAAAGGGCATAAATACAGAAGATGGTAGAATAAAGAAGAGAAATTAAAAAAACTATATCATGTTAAAAAGTAAAATCGACAAAGCAACGGGATTCGAAAAACGATTCGAAAACATCAATACGGTTGTTTTTGAAAATTCGTCAGATGCTTCAAAAGCAGTTGCTCAAGAAATTGCAGCTTTAATTCAGTCAAAACAAAAAGAAAATCAGCCTTGTATTTTAGGTTTGGCAACAGGCTCTTCGCCAAAAGGATTGTACGCTGAATTAGTTCGTCTGCATAAAGAAGAAGGTTTGAGTTTTAAAAACGTAATCAGTTTTAATTTGGATGAATATTATCCAATGGAACCAAACTCAATCAACAGTTATGTTCGTTTTATGAAAGAATTGCTGTTTGATCATGTCGATATTTTACCTGAAAATGCTCACGTTCCAGACGGACTTTTAACAAAAGAACAAATCGCCGATTATTGTCATGAATATGAAGCTAAAATCGAAGCTTTAGGCGGAATCGATTTGCAGATTCTTGGAATTGGAGGAAACGGACATATTGGTTTTAACGAATCAGGTTCGCTTCAAAACTCTAAAACACGTTTGGTGGCTTTGGATCATATTACAAGAGTTGCCGCAAGCAAAGATTTCTTCGGATTAAATAATACGCCAAGAACGGCAATTACGCTTGGGGTTAAAAAAATCATGGAAGCCAAAAGAGTAATTTTATTGGCTTGGGGAGAAGGAAAAGCAAATATTGTAAAAAGATCTGTTGAGGATGAAGTTACGAACCGAGTTCCAGCTTCGTTTTTGCAGGAACATGATGATGCTGTTTTTATTTTAGATAAAGAAGCTTCTTCAAAACTAACAAGAATTAATAAGCCTTGGTTGGTTGAAAAAATTGAATGGACTGATAAATTAACGCGCAAAGCGGTTTTAGGATTAGCACTAGATCTTAAAAAACCAATTTTAAAACTTACCGATGCCGATTATATCGAAAACGGAATGAGCGATTTATTAGCAGATTCTGGTCCGGCATACGACACTAATATTAAAATTTTCAATAAACTTCAAAATACAATTACGGGCTGGCCAGGTGGAAAACCAAATGCAGACGACACAAATCGTCCAGAAAGAGCAGAGCCGGCTAAAAAACGCGTATTGATTTTCAGTCCGCATCCAGATGACGATATTATCAGTATGGGAGGAACTTTCATGCGTCTGCAGGAGCAAGGGCATGAAGTTCATGTTGCGTACCAAACTTCAGGAAATATCGCTGTCGCGGATGATGAAGCGCTTCGTTTTGCAAGATTTGTAATTGATTACAATGAGAAATTCGGAATAAAAAGTGCTGAGGCGGATAATATCTATAAAAAAGCCGAATCATTTTTACAAAATAAAAAGAACAGTGAAATTGATATTCCAGAAGTTCGTTACATTAAAGGTTTGATCAGAAAAGGAGAGGCGAGAGCAACCAGTCATTTTGTTGGTTTAACCGATGATCAGATTCATTTTATGGAATTGCCTTTTTATGAAACTGGAACAATCGAGAAAAAACCAATCGGACCAGAAGATATTCAGTTAACGGTTGATTTAATTGAAAAAATCAAACCGCATCAAATCTACGCAGCAGGAGATTTAGCAGATCCGCACGGAACACACAAAGTTTGTCTGGATGCTATTTTTGAAGCTGTAAAAGTTCTAAAACCAAAATCATTTATGGATGACTGTTGGTTGTGGTTGTACCGCGGCGCTTGGCAGGAATGGGGAATTGATGAAGTTGAAATGGCTGTGCCAATGAGCCCAGACCAAGTTTTAGCCAAACGTCATGGAATCTTCAAACACCAATCGCAAAAAGACGGCGTTGTTTTTCAAGGAACTGATGCCAGAGAATTTTGGCAAAGAGCCGAAGACAGAAACAGCGAAACAGCAGCTTTATATCAGCAATTAGGTTTAGCAACTTATGCAGCGATGGAAGCTTTTGTGAGATGGCATTATTAAGATGCTAAGATTCTAAGATTTTATATTCGCCACGAATTCACGAATTGATTTAAATATAATTCGTGAATTCGTGGCGAAAATCTTTTAAATCCTTTTAATCTGTGGCAAAAGAAAAAATAAGTGATAGTTTTGTATACAATTAAATTAAGCGGAATAATCTATTTTCTTTGTTCTAGCTTCTTTCTTCTCTAAAAAAAAATGGAACAAGACAAAAAACTTCTCATAAAATTAGCACACACTAAAATGCCTTTCGGGAAATACGAAGGCCGTTTTTTAATTGATTTACCCGAATATTATGTGGTTTGGTACCACAATAAAGGTTTTCCAAATGGAGAATTAGGACAGCAATTGCAGCTTATTTATGAATTAAAATTAAACGGTTTGGAAGAATTGATACGGAATATTAAGAAGCAATATCCAAAACCTATTAAATAGTAAGAAAAATCTTTGGCGGTTTAAAATTTTTTATTTAAGTTTGAAATACAAAAATATTATAATTTCCAAAAACAAAATGATACCACAGAATTCAAGCCTGAATTCATAAATGTGTACAAGTCAGTGTTTTTCAAATTATAATATTTTTTTTTGGTTTAAAACCTGCGTTGTGGTGACATTTATTAATATACTTCTTTATTTATTTTCTTTTAAAGTCTTCTCAAAAAATTTTTGAACTCAGAAATAAGGACTTTCCTCAAAAAAAACTCTAATTAAAAGTTAAAATTATCGATTACCAAACCAAGTAATCGATCTGTTTAAAAATTTGCAAATTATCTCATAATCTAATTGATAAATTGTCTAATTAAATTTGTACTTTTGCCAAGTTTTTTACACAACTACTTACAAACAACAACAGAATGAATCAAACAAAATATATTTTTGTTACAGGCGGTGTGACTTCTTCATTAGGAAAAGGTATTATCGCAGCATCTTTAGCAAAATTGTTACAAGGAAGAGGATACCGTACAACTATTCAAAAATTTGACCCGTATATTAATGTGGATCCAGGAACATTGAATCCGTACGAGCATGGAGAATGTTATGTAACAGATGATGGAGCTGAAACAGATTTAGATTTAGGTCACTACGAGCGTTTCTTGAATGTTCCTACTTCTCAGGCAAATAACGTTACTACAGGAAGAGTTTATCTTTCGGTTATTGAAAAAGAAAGAAGAGGAGAATTTTTAGGAAAAACGGTTCAGGTTGTTCCTCATATTACAAACGAAATTAAAGACCGAATGCAATTGCTGGGTAAATCTGGCGATTATGATATTGTAATTACTGAAATTGGTGGAACTGTTGGTGATATTGAATCATTACCTTACATTGAATCAGTTCGTCAGTTAGTTTGGGAATTAGGTGAAAATAACGGAATTGTTATTCATTTAACTTTAGTTCCTTATTTGGCAGCAGCAGGGGAGTTGAAAACAAAACCGACACAGCACTCTGTAAAAACATTAATGGAAAGCGGAATCAAAGCTGATATTTTAGTTTGCAGAACGGAGCATGAATTGTCTCAGGAATTACGTCAAAAACTAGCTTTGTTTTGTAATGTTAAGAAAGAAGCAGTTATTCAATCCATTGACGCTTCAACAATATATGAAGTTCCAAATTTAATGCTTGAAGAAGGATTAGATGTTGTGGCTTTGAAAAAATTAGATTTACCTAAAAAAGCAGCTCCAGATTTGAAAAACTGGAATACTTTTTTACGCAGAATAAAAAACCCAAAACATACCGTAAATATTGGTTTGATTGGAAAATATGTAGAAATGCAGGATTGTTACAAATCAATTTTAGAGGCGTTCATCCACGCAGGTGCTGCAAACGAAACTAAAGTTAATGTGATTTCTATTCATTCAGAACATATTAATATTGATAATGTTGCTGAAAAATTAAGCGTTCTTGATGGAGTTTTAGTAGCTCCTGGTTTTGGAGAAAGAGGTATTGAAGGAAAAATCGAAGCAGTTCGTTATGCACGTGAAAATAATATTCCGTTTTTCGGAATTTGTTTGGGAATGCAGATGTCTGTTATTGAATATTCTAGAAATATTTTAGGTTATGCCGATGCGAATTCTACAGAGATGAACGATAAAACGCCTCATCCGGTTGTGAATTTAATGGAAGAGCAAAAAACAATTACAGATAAAGGTGGAACAATGCGTTTAGGTGCTTGGAAATGTGATATTAAACCAAACACTTTAGCATATAAAATTTACGGACAGAAAACAATTTCTGAGCGTCACCGTCACCGTTATGAATACAATAATAAATATGCTGATGAATTGCAGAAAGCTGGTTTAAAAGCTTCTGGAGTGAACCCAGATACAGGATTGGTAGAAATTGTAGAACTTGAAAACCACCCGTTTTTCATTGGCGTACAATACCATCCAGAATATAAAAGTACAGTTGCAAACCCACATCCGATTTTCGTAAACTTTGTGGCCGCTGCGGTTAATGCGCATAAAAAATAATAATTCATTCTAAGAGGTGTAACTTTTAACTTAAACGGATAACTAATAACCTCGAACGAATAACTTTTTTAAAAATAATGGAAGAAAAAAAATTTGACCTTAATTCAATCATTGGTTTTGTATTGATATTTGGAATTTTGATTTGGATCATGTATCAAAATCAACCTTCTGAGAAGGAAATTGCTGCTGAAAAAGCCAAGAAAGAATTAGTTGCTAAGCAAGAAGCTCAAGCAAAAGCTGATAAAACTAAAACTGCTGTTGCACCAGTTGCAGCAACAACTCCAGGTGATACAGTTCAATTAGCGCAATTGCAAAAAACTTTAGGTGGTTTTGCTTATTCTGCGACGCTTCCTTCTGCAAAAGAATCTTTTACAACAATCGAAAACGAAAAGATTAAACTTAAAATTGCTAACAAAGGCGGTTACATCGTTGAAGCAACTTTAAAAGAATTTGAAAAGTTTAAAAAAGGTTCTAAACAATTAGTTGAGTTAATTAAAGACAATAATTCAAACTTAAATATTCAGTTACAGACTACTGACAACAGAACTTTAAATTCTAAAGATTTGTATTTTGAGCCAACATTAGAAAAAGTGGGTCAAGATCAGGTTTTGTCAATGCGTTTGAAAGCGGGTGCAAATGAATTCTTAGAGTACAAATATGTTTTAAAGCCAAATGATTATTTAGTTGGTTTTGATATTCGTTCTCAAGGACTTAATAAAGTTTTAAATGTTGCAAAACCATTAGATTTACAATGGGATTTAAAAACATACAGAAACGAGAAAAGTATTTCATATGAAAACCGTTTCTCTCAGGTTGATTACAAATACGAAGATTCAAAATACAGCAATGTAAGCGGTAATGGTCAAGGAAAAGAGGAAACGCCAACAAAAGTGAGTTTCGTAGCTTTCAAACAGCACTTTTTTACTACTATTTTAGCGACTGAAAAGCCTTTTGAAACTTCAAAATTACAATCGGATAATTTAGTTAAAGACGAAAAAATTGATACTGTTTTTACAAAACAATTCAGAGCTAATTTGCCTTTAGCATTCTCAAATGGAGAAGTTGATTACAAAATGAGTTTGTATTTTGGTCCTGCAGATTATAAGACATTAAAAGCTTACGATAAAAATTTCGAAAAAATTATTCCATTAGGATGGGGAATTTTTGGATGGATCAACAAATGGATCTTTATTCCTTTATTTGGATTCTTAAGTTCAACAATGGGACTTTCATTAGGAATTGCAATTATCATCTTTACCATTATCATCAAATTGGCAATGTCGCCAATTACATATAAATCGTTCTTGTCTCAGGCTAAAATGAAAGTTTTAAGACCTGATATTACAGAGTTGGGAGAAAAATACAAAAAAGACCCAATGAAAAAACAGCAGGAAACAATGAAACTGTACAACAAAGCAGGAGTAAACCCAATGGCAGGATGTATCCCAGCATTGATTCAGCTTCCTTTTATGTACGCATCGTTCCAGTTTTTCCCGGCGGCTTTTGAGTTGAGACAAAAAAGCTTCCTTTGGGCAGACGATTTATCATCTTTTGACTCAGTTGTTAAATTGCCATTTTCTATTCCATTGTATGGAGATCATATCAGTTTGTTCCCAATCTTGGCAGCAATTGCAATTTTCTTCTATATGAAAATGACTTCAGGGGATCAACAAATGGCTGCGCCTCAGCAAGAAGGAATGCCAGATATGGCTAAAATGATGAAAATCATGATTTATGTTTCGCCATTAATGATGTTAATTTTCTTTAATAGCTATGGTGCAGGATTGAGTTTGTACAACTTTATTTCAAACTTAATTACTATCGGAATTATGTTTGTGATCAAGAATTACATTGTAGATAGTACTAAAATTCACGCTCAAATTCAGGAGAATAAACAAAAAGAGCCTAAAAAACCTAGCAAATTCCAACAACGTCTTAATGAAGTAATGGAACAGCAAGAAGCTGCAAAAGCGAATAAAAAGAAATAGTATTTAGATTGATAAAAAAAACCGCTGTTGCAAAACAGCGGTTTTTTTATGCTTAAAATTTAGGTAACAAAACTTTATCAATGACATGAATAACTCCATTTGAACATTGTACGTCTGTAGCTATAATATTGCTGATTCTGTTATTTGCATCAGTAATTTTAGCTCCTCCGGTTAAGCCAATGGTGAAATTCTGACCGGCAAAATTGCTTACGATTTGACTATTTGTTAAAGAAGTTGAAAGTACGTTTGCGCCGGCAACCACATGATATTTTAAAGTTGTTTCTAAAACATTTACAGGGATAGCTGCAAGTCCGGAATATCCAGTTTCAGTTAAAAAATTAGAGAATGCTGTATTTGTAGGGGCAAAAACGGTGAATGGCGAACTAGCTGTACCAGATAAAATTCCCGCAAATCCAGATGATGGATTATAGGTCAAGGCAGCAACCAGTGTTGTGAAATTTTTATTAGCTATTGCATGATTCACAACAGTTGGCAGTCCAATTACGCCATCTACAACATGAATAATACCATTAGAAGCCGGGATATCAGCAATAGTTACCGTTGCTCCGCCATTTGCTTTTCCTCCGTTAATATCAACGCCAGAATTTTTTTCAAGGTACATACTTATAGTGTTTGCAGCTGATGCGCTTCCTTTGGCCAATGTTTTGACATAACCTGTTGTGATTTCACTTGATTTTACTTTGGTGTTTAAAACATGATTTAATAATAATTCTTTAAGTGCAGGTACGGGTACAGCATTCAGATCGGCATAACCATTTGCAGTTAGAAAAGCACTAAAAGCAGGATTTGTGGGAGCAAATACTGTAAAGGTGCCAGAAGATTTCAACGTTGTGGCTAAGTCTGCTTTTTGTAAAGCAGTTACCAGAGAGCTTAAATTTGGATTTGCTTGCGCAATCGATACAATTGTTTGGGGATTTTGACTTGAATCGTCATCATTGTTGCAGGAAACAGTGACGAAAGTAATTAACGCTAAAAGAGCAATTAATTTGATTTTAATTGTTTTCATAATATTGTTTTTTTTCGTTTGTACCGCTAAAGTAACTATTTTGTTTAACTTTTTTTACTAAAAATTAAACAAATATTAAATTTAATATAGATTTAACTATTTTGTTTAACAATGTAAGTTGTTGATTTTTAATTATTTGTATTAGTATGTTGTGTTTTTCTGTTTACTTCTGCTTATTTTGTTTAAGAAAAATTAAACAAAATATAAAATGACATTTAAGACTTTAAAAATCAGGATAAAAGTAAAATTGGTCATACTTTTGCGATACTAAAACTGAATTTTTGTTGTTATAAAGAAAAACGAATTATGAAAAAATTTTGGATTTTATTTTTAATAAGCACACTAGCTTTTTCGCAAGATTTTAATAAAGTCGATTCTGATGGTAAAAAAGACGGAGTTTGGAAAGGAACTTACGAACTTTCAAAACGCCCGCGTTATGAAGGAACTTTTAGTCATGGTAAAGAAACAGGAGTATTTAAATTTTTTGATGATACCAAAAAAGGCGACGTAATTGCAACTCGTGATTTTACTGCAAATGATGGAAGTTCATACACGATTTTTTATGATCAGAACAAGAATAAAGTAAGCGAAGGAAAAGAAGTTGGAAAATCGCGTGAAGGTGAATGGAAATATTACCACAAAGCTTCAAAGGTTATAATGACGCTTGAAAATTATAAAAATGGAAAGCTTGAAGGGACAAGATCTGTCTATTATCCTGATGCAAAAATCGCCGAAGAAATGATTTATAAAAATGGTTCAAGAGAAGGGATTTATAAAAAATATGGGCAAAATGCAATTCTGCTGGAGCAGTCAACTTATAGAGATAATGTTTATAATGGCGATGCTGTTTTCTATGATTCGGATGGTGTTATGGCGTCTAAAGGAAAATTTTTGAATGGTAAAAAAGTGGGAATGTGGCAGTTTTATTCAAGAGGGAAATTAACCAAAGAAGTAAACATGAGCGACCCAAAAAGTAATTATAAAGCTGATTCAAAGCCAAAAATGGAATAAATTGAGCTTTTTAAACTAAGTTTTTTTGCCACAAATTCACGAATTTATTTTAGAAGAAAAAATTTGTGAATTCGTGGCAAACTTTTTTTAAATTTGATTGTCTAACACTTTGAAAGAAATGGATTTAAACGAGTTGATTGGCCGATTTTTATTGTTGTTTTTTTCGATTTTGGTTTTGTATTTTTTCTCTAACCGAAAAGATAATGAAACCATAAATCCATTAATGGTAATTGTTGGGTTGTGTACTTTTTCGCTTTGTTATTTGTTTACCAAAATTGAAATTGGTGTCGGAATTGGTTTTGGCTTATTTGCGATTTTTTCCATTTTAAGATTCAGAACGCAGTCTTTTACCGTAAATGCGATTATTTTTCTTTTTGCAACAATCACACTTTCGATTCTAGATATTATGTATCCGTATGAAAAAATTGAAGTGCTTTTATTTTTTCAATTGATAATTATCGGATTTTACATTGCAGCTTCGCTTATCGTAAACAAAAAAGCTTCTAAATATTTAAATTCTGTTGATGTTAAAATCCCTCTTTTAAGCGATTTTTCTTTGGAGAATGGAAACGTACGAAAAGCGATTCAGGAAAAAATAAACATTCAAGATTTCGATTTTAAAATTGTATTGGTAAACACAGTTGCAAACGAAATTGAACTTCAGGTTTTTTACTGATTATTCATTAAAAGGCCTAACCTGTTTAATATATAAATCCCTATTTTCTCCCACAATTTTAAACTCTATGTCGACCGGATTAAATCGGTTTTTCTTCCAGTAACGGTACATTTTGGTTTCAATTTTTTTGCTGACTAAAAAAAGATTACTCATTTCTTTTCTGCTCAATAAAGGTTCATTATTGTTTAGATTTGAATTGGAGGTATAGTCAACATCAAAGTCAGAATCATCTTTTCCATCATTAAAATGAGAAGCAATAAACTGCTCACAGATTTCTCCTTTTTCTGGTTTTACAACTGAGTTTTCGCCTTTTTGAACATTAACTGTAATTCCGGGAAAATCTTTTCTGAAGATGTTTTTTGTGATAACTACGCCATTTGCAAGTTCATCCGGAAAAGAGCGATGAACCAAAACGCCCATTGCAATATTATGCTGATCAATTCCAAAAAGCTCTCGTTCAGTATAAGAAGCTTCATTCCAGACGCTCGCCCAAACTTGTTTTATTGCTTTTTCGAAAGTTTTGATCGTGTCGCCCACAATTCCTGTTTTCGAATCATATAATCCGGCGCCGTTAAAATCGTCTAAATCTTCGGCATTAGTTGATGATCTGAATCTAAAGTTTTTGAATTTAGCATTTTTAAAAGTCTGATTTAATTTAGCAATTAGTCCTGGATCAATTGGTTCCTGTTTTATTGCGTCTCTAATCTTTTTTAATTGCTTATGAATCCAAACGGCAGAATCTTTATTTGGATATGCTAAAAGTTCTTCAATTAAAGGTGAAATCGACTTTTTTTGAATGTGTTTGGTATAAAAATAAAACGGAATTGCATGTGCATCTTCCGGAGTTTTAAACGGAATTTCTTTTGAAATAGCGACTAAATAAGCCATATTCGTTGCTTTTGAACCAATGTAATTCACACCGTTTTTTGGAATCGTATTTAAATCAACTAAATCGGTAACGCTGTTATCCGTTACAAGTATTTTCTTTTTTGAATTCGTTTTCTGAACTATTTTTTTGTTGGTTTCTTTGATATAAAAAGTATCAATTTGAATAGTTAACTCTACTTTTTTAGAAAGCAGCCTTTTGATGTTATTGTCTTTAAAAGCTTTGGTGTAAGCCATAATCGGAATTTTTCTGTTTTTGCCTAAAAGAACCAAATGACTTAGCGGTGTCTGGAGTTCATTTACAATAATTCCTCTAACATTTGGCAGTATATCTGGCGTTCCGTCCAAAACTATAATTTCATCAGCATTTGGTTTTATGGTTTCCAAATCCTTTATTTTATATTGTTTTAAGATTCCGATATTGTTTCCAGAAACCACTTCCTGATACGTCACTTCATTAAATATATAATCTGATTTTACACAGGGAATTTTAAATTTCTGTTGCTGGAACCATTCCATTTTTTCAGGATTATTCAGATAGAAATTTAATTTCGGGCCAATAAAAGTGGACTGCACAATTAGATTGTAAAACCTTTCGATCAAAGGAATCGGCATATGATCTGAAGCAGCAAGTTCGAAAACCCATTTATCAGTTCCTTTGATATGATTTAAATTTCCGAGCAAATAGTTTCGGTTTTTTTCGGTATCGCTGTAATTTTCATCATTAAAAACTTCAACTCCTCTGTCATAGCCTAAATAATCGGTAACAAAATCATAATGAAGCGGAATCAAAGTACTGTTGAAATAATACATTTTCTTTTGTTTCAAATCGTAAATAATTTTTACCGATTCGATATTCGAAAATTTATCCGATAATGGTTTTCCCTTAAAAGCCTTATAAGAATCGTAATCTGGCAAAGAAGCGCTGAATCGCTGCGCACTCAAAGAGGCTGTTAGAAGCAGTAAAATAAAGCTGTAAACAATTTTTTGCATGGCATTTTTATTGATTATTAAAAGTAATTAAAAAAAACGATAGCTTTTGTCTACTGCGGGATTATATAAACTAATCGAAACGGTTATAATTTTCTATTATTTGGCTTATCTTTGCACCCTTGTAAAAATATAAACGATTTAGAATGAAACGTGTAGTTGTTGGACTTTCTGGTGGAGTAGATTCTAGTGTTGCCGCTTATTTATTGCAGCAGCAGGGATACGAAGTTATTGGCCTTTTTATGAAAAACTGGCATGATGATTCGGTTACTATTTCTAACGAATGTCCTTGGTTAGAAGACAGTAATGATGCTTTATTAGTAGCAGAAAAACTTGGAATACCGTTTCAGACTGTTGATTTAAGCGAAGAATACAAAGAAAAAATCGTTGATTATATGTTCAACGAATACGAAAAAGGAAGAACTCCAAATCCTGACGTGCTTTGTAACCGCGAAATCAAATTTGACGTTTTCATGAAAATTGCTCTAAGTCTTGGTGCTGATTATGTAGCAACAGGACATTATTGTCAAAAAAACGAAATTGAAGTTGACGGAAAACCTGTTTATCAGTTAATTGCCGGAAACGACATCAATAAAGATCAGTCTTATTTTTTATGTCAGTTATCACAGGAACAATTATCAAAAGCATTGTTTCCTATTGGAGCTTTGACAAAACCAGAAGTACGCGAAATCGCTGCTGAAATGGAATTGGTAACAGCCGAAAAGAAAGATTCGCAAGGATTATGCTTTATTGGTAAAGTTCGTTTGCCTGAATTTTTACAGCAAAAATTACAGCCAAAAGAAGGCAAAATTGTTCAGATTGATAAAAATGATCCAATTTATGCTGTTGAAGAAACGGCAGGATTATCTTTAGAAGAACAATTAAAAGCGGAATCTGACAAACTGAATTACTTGCCTACAATGGGAAAAGTAGTTGGGAAACATCAAGGCGCTCATTATTTTACAAACGGACAAAGAAAAGGTCTGAATGTAGGAGGAACTACTGATCCGCTTTTTGTAATTGCAACTAATGTTGATACCAATACTATTTATACAGGTTTATCAAGCAATCATCCTGGTTTGTTTAAAAAAGCTTTGTTTGTTGGTAATTCTGAAGTGCATTGGGTTCGAACTGATTTGGCTTTAAAATCAGGTGAATCAATGGAAGTGATGGCCAGAATTCGTTATCGTCAGCCTTTGCAGAAAGCTATTCTGTATCAATTTGAAAACGGAATGTACGTTCGTTTTGAAGAACCTCAATCTGCTATTACTGAAGGTCAATTTGTTGCGTGGTATTTAGATAATGAATTAGTTGGTTCGGGAGTAATTTCTTAGCTTTATACTTTTTTATAGGGAATTTTCCTTTTTAAAAAAGTAAACTATGAAGTACTGTTTCATCTTTTTTCTTTTGCTTTTTTCTTCTGCGATGTTTTCGCAAGAGGATGCATGGGTTTATTTTAAAGACAAGCCAAGTTCGCAATCTTTTTTAGATAAGCCTTTGGATATGTTGACACAGCGTTCTTTAACCCGAAGAACGGCTCAGAATATTGCATTGGATCTTACCGATGTTCCCATTGAAAAAAGTTATATAACCCAAATAAAATCAAGTACGGGAATTACAGTTTTAGCCAAATCAAAATGGCTGAATGCGCTTCATATAAGCGGAACTCAAACAAATGTTTCGGCACTTAAATCATTATCATTTGTTGACAAAGTTGTTTTTACGAATAAAACTTTAAATACAGCAAAAAGAGTTAACGAAAACAGTACCGCACAAACAAAGAATAAGCTCCAAACAACGATTGATTATGCCTATGGAAATGCGGCAAATCAAATTCAAATGCTGAATGGACAGGCTTTACATAAACAGAATTATACAGGTTCAGGAAAAATAATTGCAGTTTTAGATGCGGGTTTTCCGGGTGTAAATACCGCACAGCCTTTTCAGAATCTGCAAACAAACAATAGGATTTTAGGCGGATATGATTTTGTAAATCGAAATACCAATTTTTACACTGGCGTTAATCATGGGACTTTAGTGCTTTCAACCATGGGCGGTTACAAAGAAAATGCTTTGATTGGCACAGCTCCGGATGCTTCTTATTATTTATTTATTACTGAAAATGATGCTTCTGAAAATCCAATTGAAGAGTCGCTTTGGGTAGAAGCAGCTGAAAGAGCAGATAGTCTTGGTGTTGATATTATTACAACTTCTTTAGGTTATTTTGAATTTGATAAAGCGGGCGAAAGCCATACGTATAGTGATATGAACGGCAGTACCACTTTTATTTCGCGTGGAGCAGAAATCGCTTTCAGCAAAGGAATGATTGTATTGGCTTCTGCAGGAAATGAAGGTAAAAGTGCTGAACCTCATATTGGTGCGCCGGCCGATGCCGTTTCGGTGTTAGCAGTTGGATCTGTGACTTCGGGAAAAGTAAGATCTGATTTTAGTTCTATCGGGCCAAGTTTTGACAATCGGGTAAAACCTGATATTATGGCTCAAGGAACAGCAACCGCAGTTTCTGATCCTTCGGGAAATATTGGCACGTCAAACGGAACTTCTTTTTCATGTCCGGTTATGGCGGGATTGGTCGCGTGTCTCTGGCAGGCTTTTCCATCAAAAACAAATAAAGAAATCAGACAAATGATTTTACAATCATCAGATCGTTATACAACTCCAGATTTTAATTACGGTTACGGAATTCCAAATTTTGGGTCTAATTTAGGTGTCAATGATTTCTTCTTATCCTCAACTTTTTCAGTTTTTCCAAATCCAGCTAAAACGACAATTTCTTTTCAATTTCCGGAGGAGAATTATACAGCGTCAGTAACAATTTACTCGCTTTTGGGACAGAAATTAATTGAAAAACAAATTACAAATCAAAATCCATCTCTTTCTGTTGAAACCTTAAACAGCGGTCTTTATTTTTATACTTTTGATGCTGAAGGTTTACATAAAACAGGAAAGATAATTAAACAATAACAGCCTACTTGCATGAATAAAATTACGCAGCTTTTTAATATAAAATATCCAATAATTCAAGGCGGAATGATTTGGAACAGTGGTTACAAATTAGCTTCTGCCGTTAGTAATTCGGGCGGTTTAGGTCTTATAGGTGCGGGTTCTATGTATCCTGAAGTTTTAAGAGAGCATATTCAAAAATGCAAAAAAGCGACAGATAAGCCTTTTGGAGTCAATATTCCCATGTTATATCCAAACATTGAAGAAATTATGAATATCGTTGTTGAAGAAGGCGTGAAAATCGTTTTTACTTCGGCAGGAAATCCTAAAACATGGACTTCATTTTTAAAAGAAAAAGGAATCACAGTTGTTCATGTAGTGAGCAGTTCTGTTTTTGCTTTAAAAGCGCAGGAAGCAGGAGTTGATGCCATTGTAGCAGAAGGTTTTGAAGCCGGCGGACATAACGGACGTGACGAAACAACGACGTTAACTTTGATTCCGATGGTGAGAGAAAAAATCCAAATTCCGCTTATTGCTGCGGGAGGAATTGCAACAGGAAGAGGAATGCTGGCAGCAATGATTCTTGGTGCCGATGGTGTTCAGGTTGGAAGCCGTTTTGCTGCTTCGGTAGAATCTTCGGCTCACAATAATTTTAAAGAAACTATAGTTACTATAAAAGAAGGGGATACACATTTAACGCTGAAAGAATTAGCGCCTGTTAGATTGGTGAAAAATAAGTTTTATCACGATGTTCAGGCTTTGTATGAAAAATGTCCTTCAAAAGAAGATTTAGTGCAGCTTTTAGGCAGAGCGAGAGCAAAAAAAGGAATGTTTGAAGGAGACCTTGACGAAGGTGAACTTGAAATAGGACAAATTGCCGGACTCATTCACGAAATTTTGCCTGTTGAACAAATTATCCAGCAAATGATGGCCGAATTTGATGCTGCTAGCAAAGAAAAGGCTAAATTTGAATTTTAATTATCTGTAAGAAATATTTCATGAATTTTATTCGCATTTCTATATTACTATCATTTTTTATTTTTGGACTGCAAAACGTTCAAAGCCAGTCTTATAATTTTAAAACTTCGGGTTTTAGCGTTTTAGAGAAAAATCAAAAAGGGACCTGGGGCGAATGGTCTAATTTAGATTTAGTAAACCTGAGTGTGGTTTTAGACACTAATAAACACAGAATCGTAGTTTATTCGCAGGAAATTCAGCTTTTTAGTATTTTGGATTATATTGAAAGAGAAGAAAACGATACTGATATTGTGTATTCTTTTATGTGCAAAGATAATGACGGCAAAGAATGTAAGCTTTCTATTATTACCCGCAAAAAACAAGACTTCCGTAAACAGCTTTATATTAACTACGACGATCACATTATTGTTTATAATATTTTTAGTGTGTAGTTTTTAAGAATAAAAAAGAAGCCCGGTATTTTTAAATACCGGGCTTCTTTTTTTTAATAAGTTTAGAATTTACTGCGTCACAATAACCACAATTTTATTGAAATCGGCAGCAGCGTTAATAACCGCTTTGTATTGGTCAAAACTTGCCAGCGGATAATTTACAATATTGTAATACTCTGTATTTTCGATCGTAACTTCATTTTTGTTTTGAGAATATTTGCTCGTGAAAGCAGCTTCAGTTTTACCGTTTAAATCGGTTTTAAAGTCCATTACAAACTTATCCAAGTTTTTGATTTTAGCACCTTCAGGCAAAACAATTTTTATTTTACGGGTGTAGTAATGCGGATAATCAATTTCGATAGGAAGCATACGTTTGTTTTCCTGATAAAATTCCATCTGGCGTCCAATAGTCTGTCCCACAGAGAACAAATAATTTTCTCCCGCTTTCTGAATCATATCTTTTCCATCAAATGTTAGGTTCAGTTTGTATGGTTTTTTGCCAATAAACTCTGTACCGTCATTTTCTGTTGTAAGCGTTTTGTATTCGCTTTGAAGTGTATAGTTTTCAGAAACACTTTTCAGCATTGTTTTGTATTGTTCTGCCGAAACAAAATCTTTTATCGGCTGAAAATTCAAACCAGAATAGCCGCCATAAGTCATGTTGCTGGTAATTAATGGATTTTCTAGATCTTTTGTAAAATCAACTGTAATATCCATATAATCATGCGTGATTTCGGTTCCTGGAATTTCGATAAAATTGATTTCACCAATTCCCATTGCAACGCCGGCAAATACTTTTTCTTTGATAAATAATCCGTTGTTGTTTCCTAAATAATTTGGGAAAAGGGGCAAACGGTATTCGATTTCTGTTGGTGAAAGATATTTTTTGATGGCTGGAAAATAAAACAAGAAATCATTTAGGTTTTCATAGCTTTCAAAATCTTTGTCAAAAGGAACTTTGTAACGGCTTGAAGTAAAAACTAGATTTTGCTCTATTTTAAAATATTTAAAAGCCGCAACATACAATTTTATAATATCAACACTATTTGCCTGTTTTTTGCTGATTACATCGCTCAAAGAAGGCTGCATGTCGGTATATTTATCGTAAATGATTGTCTTTTTGATTTTGTTTTCGATATTCCAGATCTGTTCTTGAGGATCTTTAGATTCCGGAATAGAACTACAAAAAGTAGCAATTGCTTTTTCTTGTTTTTTATCTAAAACAGGATTGATTCTTTCATAAGTAGCAGTCGCGTATTCCTTAAAATTATTCAGGTTTTTTGCGCCGTTATAAAGGTTTGCATCCAATTTGTAACGGAAAAGTTTTAGTTTGACATCCCAATTTGAGTATTCTTCATCATCTTTTAAAGCAGGAATATCTTTTTCGGAAATACTGATTACTTTTTTATTTTCCAATTTTTTGTCATCCAAAACAGGTTCGCTCAAACCATTATATGATTTCGTTTTAAAAACAAG
Source organism: Flavobacterium sp. LC2016-01 (assembly GCF_009711135.1). GTDB lineage: Bacteria > Bacteroidota > Bacteroidia > Flavobacteriales > Flavobacteriaceae > Flavobacterium. Next base: position 360,312 of record NZ_WMIC01000001.1, read on the forward strand.
ATGTGCAGGCGTAATAAGTTCAAAATTATATTCGGCTATTGGATATTCATCCTGCATTTTGATTGTATTTCCTTTCAAATCTGGATTTTCTTCAAGAACATATAACTTTTCGATCACGGCGCCTTTTTCAAGTCCGTTTAGGGCGAAATAGTTGTATTTCATTCCTTTTTCCTGATCAACCTCTTCTTTAATATCTTTTTTATCTAAAACAATCGTTTTCCCATTTTTTAAGATCACACGAACTTTTGTAACCAGTACATTTTCGTTATCACTAAACGGAATATAAATTTTATTGTTTCTTTCGATAGCATCATCAGAGTTGATGTATTTTTTTTCGTGAATCAGACGATATTGTGAAGCCGTGTTTTTATCCACTAAAATTTCAATTTTTATAGTACGGTTCAGAATGATTTCTTTTTCTGTTTCATATTTTTGAGGCACTTCAATTTTTACATCTTTTTCATTCCAGTCATAATTCTTGAAACTATATTCCTGAGCATAAAAGAGTGTAGTGCATAATAATGTAGCAAAGGTAAAAAGGGTTTTAAGGAAGTTTTTTTTCATTATTTTCAAGTAAAATTATGGTTTCGCTATAGTTAGATTTTAATTTTTTGATGGTTTCATTCCAAGGCTCAAAATCGGTTTTATTGAGCAGTAATTTCTTTTGCTGTAAACTGACATTTAAATACATAATGTTGTTCTTGAATTCATAAACAAAATGCGCTTTCAAATAATCATTATCTAAATCAAAGTTTTTTGGAAGATATTTGATCTTAAAGTTTTTCGGAATTTCGAGTGCATATTGTGTTGCGAATTCAGTAAGATATTCATATTCATACTGTGCAACTCTGTCTTTTGCAAGAGTTGCTTTTTCTAAAAATTTGTCTAAAAACAAATTCACGTAAATTTCCTTGTCCACTTTTACGATGTAATTATCAAGGTCAAAATTGTAATCAATCACATAAGGCAGATCTTTATCGGATAGATTTTCCTCTTTATAATCTTTCAAAATGAACTTATTATTTCCCTTTAAAACCAAAGATTTAATCATTTCCTGACGCGCTTTGTTTGTTGCGTCGCCAATTTGCATTAAAATATGGCTTCGGTTATAGCCAAAACGTTCCATTTTTGCATTTCCAATCAATTTGCTGTTTTCAATTTTTAAATTGACAGTTTCTTTAACTTCATTTTGACTTGGAGCAACCACCGGAACCGGATAGATCTTGTACTGGTCGTTTTCGCTAAAAAGAACTTCTTTTCCTTGTATAAAAGCCGTTGGAATGCCGTAACGGGTTTCTTTATCAGTTCCGTCTAAAAAGATATACTGATCGTCTTTTTTAAAAATAGCAATCATATGATTATCTACCGAAGGCGTTGCGAGATCATTATAGGAATACGGAATACTGCGCGTACCAATCCAGGCAACAGTCACATTTTTTACGCCGGCATAATTTGCCATGCAGGAAATAATACTGGCCATGTCTTTACAGTCACCAAATTTTCGCTCAAAAACCAGATTCGCTTCACGCGGAATAAATCCTTCGTAGCCATTTTCAAAAGCGATGTATTTAATGTTTGCTTTGACCCAGTAAAATATGCTTTTTACTTTCTCTTCATCCGTAGTTTTATCTTTGGTAAGATCCATTGTAAGCGCTTTCAAATCTGGATCTTCTTTTTTATTCAGGTCTTTTACAAAAGCTTTGTAATAATTAAAAAGCTCAGTAATAGTACCTAAAACCGGAGTTGTAACATTGTTAATGGTATATTCTTTAATATAAAAATCAACATGAGGAACTTGATATAAATATCCAGGAGTTCCGTCTTCATACTTTACAGGTTTTATATCAGTTAATGTCCATCTATGAATCCATTTGCCCTTTTTTTCTGTTTTAGAATAAACAATTGTTTTGTTGGGATCATTAAAAATCTTGTAATCAATCACAATGTTTTTATCCGTTTTGACTTCTAAAGTCGAATTTTGAATAGGCAAAACATCTCCAAAAATAAATTTGTGCAATAAATGCGGATCTAAAAACTGAGTCTGATAATTGTATACTTTTTTGGCTCCCGTTTCTAAATTCGGAAAAGTAAGCTGTCGTTCTTTTACATCATTATAAAAGATCGAACTCTGCTGTGACTGCTTTTCAATCGTCTGAGTTACTTTTATCTTTTTCTCTTTTCCGTTTTCATTAATAACAGTATACGCATCGTAACTTTTAAGCGGAATCAAATCGGAATAAGAAAAAGATTCTTTGTTGTTGATTATTCCGTTTTGAGTCAAGATCATGGCTTCATAATGATTATCAAGTATGATTTTAAGACCGTTGTTCTCAAAAGTAATATCGTACGCTTCCGTATTATCCAGAATGATTTCGTTATAATCTGGGTACAAGTTTTTTGTATCCTGAAATGATTTTTGTGCCGAACCTAAAACTGAATATAGAACAAAGAATACACTCAGAATTAAAGGTTTATTTGATAATGTCAACCAATTCATCTGAATCATATTTTTTTGTTTGTACTAATTTTCCAGCGCTATAAATCAACGTGTTTCCGTGCAGTTCATCATTTTTATAAGATATTGCAGCCCATAAATTTCCGTCTTCTTTAAAATATTGCTGCTGCCCTTCAAAATTATTGTTTTCAAAGTGCTCTTTTTTGTACACTTTTCCATTTGCATAATATTCAAAACGGTCGCCTTCTAAACTGCTGTTTTTATAATTACATTCATATTCTGGTTTTCCTTCAGCAGAACTGATAACGAATTTTCCGTTTAGCTGTCCTTTGTTTAATGCAAGCTGAATCGCTGGTTTTCCATTTGGATAATACGATACTATTTCAGCAGTTTGATTGCTGATAGGTTTTTTATCAGTCAGTTCACCAGTTTTGTTTTTTGTGATGAAATATTGAGGCATATTATTTTCGTAACCAATAATAACTAAAGGTTCCCCTTTTTGATTGTAATAAGTAGTTTCTCCTTCACGTGCCTCATTTTGCAATGAACTCTCCATCATTTTTGATTTATTGTTGAAATAACGAGTTGTTTTGCCATTTTCGTTGCCAAAAGAATATTCTTCGGCAAGTCTTAAGTTTCCAACAAAATCATATTGCTTGCTCAATCCGTTTAATTTTCCGCAATAATAGTTTTGCTCTAAAAGAAGAGCTCCTGTCGGCCCGTATTTTTTATATAAATTATGAAGTTTTCCGTTAACATATTCGGCATCTATCATCATATTTTTATACTTATCCTGAGAAATTGCTTTACCATTTAAAATCCCGTTTTTCATTTCCAAGGTTTCTGTAGAAACTCCATTATTGAAAGATAAGCTGAATTTTCCTGTTTTGTTTTTATAGTCAAATTCATTTTCCAATTTTTCATCAGGACCAAACGTTTTTCTAACGGTTATATAGGCGTTTACATAATGTTCAATGGATGCAATAGTTCCGTTTTGATTATAAATATATTTATCATTTGAGATATTGTCATTGTTCATGAAACCTTCTGTACTCACTTTTCCATCCGCATAAAAAGTTTGAAAAGGACCATTTTGTTTTCCTTTTTCATAATAAAAAAGCTGATTCACCTTGTCGCCGTCGTACCCTTCATAACGTCCGTTTAAAGTGTCGTTTTCAAAGTGTGCTATGCTTGAAAGCTTTCCGCTTTCCGTATAATTAGTGCTTAAACCGCTATTTTTCCCATTGATATAAGATTCTTTCAATCTAGGAAATCCAGATGAAAATAAATAACTCCATTCGCCTGTTTTTTTGCCTTTATCGAAGTTTCCTGTAATTCTAGTTGAACCGTCAAAGTTTTTCATCTCAAAACCTTTTTTAGTCACATTTACTTCTGTTCCTTTTGGTGCATCTTCAGTAAATTGAATTCCTGTTTTCAGTTCTCCAGCTTTGTATTTTTCTTCAAAATATTTGTTTCCAAAAGTGTCAAAACAAGCATAAGCATCCATTTCGCCTTTAGCAGTATATAAAGTCTCAGCAGATTTTTTTCCGTTTTCGTAATAATCTATTGATTTAGAAACATTGCCAAGCGAACAGATATTTTCTTTTTCTAAAGTTTTGTTGGTATAATACGTTTTATAGCTTCCTTCAATAAAACCGTTTTTGTAAACTGCTTCAGATTTTAAAGTTTTGCCGTCAAAATATTCGGCATAATTGCCTTCAATTTTGTCATCTTTACAGTTGTAAGTTTCTGTAATATCGCCAACTTCATTGTACGAAATGTATTTCCCACTCAATTTTCCATCGGCAAAATCAATTTCATTTTTTTTCGTTCCAGCTTCATAAAGACAAACTAAAGTACCGTTACGCTGATCGTTTGTAAAGTTTATTTCGCAGGTTTTTCCGCCATTTGGGTAATACGATGTGCTAATTCCGTCAAGCTTATCATCTTTGTAATTTTCATATAAAGAAATGTTTCCATTTTCATAATAAACCTTTCTTTCACCGCTTAATTTTCCGTCAGCAAAATATTTTTCTTCAGTAAGACGTCCTTTTTCATCATAATATTTTTGAAGACCATCTAAAACGCCATTTTTAAAGTTAAGTTCACCGCCTAAGTTTCCAAAAGCATTTAAATACTTGCATTTTCCGTTAAACTCGCCATTTATTTGTGGGCCAATGATAAAAGGTCGCTCATTTCTGATAGTAACTACAACATCTTCTGTTTTGCCGAAAAGATCCAGTTTTCTGGCTGCAAAAACGGACCAGAAGCTCTTTTGAATATAATCATCATTAAAAGACATTATCTTTTTCTTTTGCTTAGTCAGCTCTTTTCCAATTTTATCTTCTAAAGAAAGCAAACTGTAATAAGAGTAATTTTCCAACTGATTTTTTGCAACCATGTCTTTTACCCACGGAATGTAAGTGGTTTCAAAAAAACCGTCACCCATTTTATGTTCCACAGCATATTCTGCAACTGCCTGAACTTGACGTGTAATAACATCATCAATGCTTGACTTTATCTTATATACTTTTTTTAATGGAAGCTGATTTCTTAAGATCGTTTCGATTTCCTCAAAATTATCTCCAGATTTTGAGAAAACCAGTTTGTTTTCCTCAAGATAATTTTGCCCAAAGCTGGAATTTAACTGCACAACTGCTTTAGCAGCAAACTGGCCAGTAGGCGCAATAGCAAGGTAGCTCATTAAGGCAAGAGTCCCTTCGGTAATTTTACCGTTTTCAAAAGCCATAATTCCTAATAAATAGTGCGCTGAGGCATAATTAGGATCATTTGTAATGATGGTTTTTAATATATCAAGTGCTTTTTGTGTTTCTTTTTTACGAATATAAAGTATGGCAAAATTGTACTGAAAAGTGGAGTAATTTCCAATGTACTTTTCACCTTCTTTAAATATTTTTTCTGATAATTCGTATTCTTTTTCGTTGCTTAAAAAGATCGCATACATTTTATACAGCTCCGGAAATTCCTGCATTTTTCCTTTAGCATATAAATTTTCTAAATGCGCTTTAAGCTCTGTTTTTTTCTCCTGAGCATTCAGGACAAGACCTATTTCGTATTGTGCATTAAGATATCTGGGGTCAATTTTACTGATTTTTTGATATTCTTTTAAGGCTTCATCATATTTTTGAGTATCATATAATCTTTCACCTTTTTTGATTATGGAATCATTGTTGTAAACAAAAGCATAATCAGTTTGAGCATAGTTTTTTGAAAATGAAACTAAAAAAAACACCAGTAAAAGTTTTCTCATTGCAGATTTAGGTTTTTCAAATATAAAAATTTTGACCAAATCTTCATTGATTATAGGTATTTCTTTATTAATTATTTTTAAGATATCTTAAAAACAAAACAAATATGTTGTAATCCCTTATAAATAGTGATTTTTAGATATTTTTTTAATAAATGTTGAATGCTGAAAGAATAAAAAAGAAAACCCCACAAGAAAGAATCAGCAGGGTTTAAAAATCTTAGAATCTCAGCACCTCAGTACCTTAGCAACTTAAAAACTACTCTATATCTTTAATAAATTCATCATACTCTAAATAAAACATTTCAAGCGCATGCATATTTTCGTTAAAAAAATCAAAAATGGCATCCCAATTATTTCGGTTGCTGAAACCAATTCCTTGTTTTTCAACCCAAATTCGGCTGATGGTTTTCCCGCTTTCCAGCGTATAATTTTTTTCGAAGACTAAATCCTTAATAAATTCCTCTTCCAGAATATTTTTTAAGGCTTCTATTTTTTCAAAGTAGGCATTTCGTTTTTCGTCACTTCGGTGTTCAATATCAATTAAAACCTGTGCTTTTTTATTGTCAACATAAAACTTAAAAGAGAAATCTTTGATTTTTGTATCATAAAGAACCCATTTTCTCGGATACTTTTCTGCAAAAGCTACCCAAAATTCTCTTTTCATGCGTTGTGATTCTTCTTTACTGTACATTATCTATGGCTTTATCTTAGAAAATTTGTAGAACCGCATTTTCTAGAGTATATTTATATTTTATTTTAAAGTACAAAAATAAACTTTGAATATGGATTTTCAAGATTTTTTGCAATATGTTCCTAATTTAATTCCTGTTGAACTTCCAGCGACGAATTCGCATATAAAAATGGCGCCAAAGGAACGCATGCAAGAGCTTAAAAACCTCGATTTAAGTGCAAAGAATCCGAGAATTGCTGCTGTAATGATGCTGTTTTACCCTAAAAATGGCAAAACTCACTTGGTTTTAATCGTCCGCAATGCTTATAATGGCGTCCATTCATCGCAAATTGCATTTCCAGGCGGTAAATATGAAATTTCCGATTTTGATTTTAAAGATACTGCGTTGCGAGAAACCAATGAAGAAATTGGTGTTCTTCCTGAAAAAATAGAAGTTGTTAAACAATTTACGCCAATGTACATTCCGCCGAGTAATTTTTTGGTGCATCCTTTTATGGGAATTGCTAAAGAAGAGCTTTCTTTTTATCCTGATATCCGTGAAGTAGCGGCTATTATTGAACTGCCATTATCTGTTTTTTTAAATGATGAAATTATCATCGAAGCCACATTGTCAACTTCTTACGCGGCTAATATTTTGGTACCGGCTTTTAGTATTGAAAATCACGTTGTCTGGGGCGCAACAGCGATGATATTAAGCGAACTGAGAGACGTTCTAAAAACTGTTTTAGGTGAAAAATCATAAAAATGAAAATTTAACGATTTGATATTCATTATTATAACGATTTATTTCCGAAATTGCTTTATAGTATTGCTAAAAGAATAATTTTTGTATGTTTGCGACTTAACAAAAAAAACACAATAAACAGCTATGGGATTGTTTAAACGAAATCCTTTTGGACATATATTATTCATCAAGAAATGGTTAATCCGAGTCTTGGGAGCTATGACGCACCGCAGATACAGAGGATTTAATGAATTGCAGATTGAAGGATCTGAAATTATTAAAACATTGCCTGATACTAATGTGCTGTTTATTTCAAATCACCAAACTTATTTTGCTGATGTGGTGGCGATGTTTCATGTGTTTAACGCAAGTTTAAGCGGACGTCAAGATACTATTAAGAACATTGGTTATTTATGGCAGCCAAAAATGAATATTTATTATGTTGCTGCTAAAGAAACAATGCAGGCTGGTTTACTGCCAAGAATTCTGGCTTACGTTGGTGCCATTACTGTTGAAAGAACTTGGCGCGCAAAAGGTGTAGACGTAACTGAAAAAAGAGATGTTAACCCAAATGATACTGAAAATATCAGAATCGCTCTTGAAGATGGCTGGGTAATTACGTTTCCGCAGGGGACTACAAAATCGTTTAAACCTGTTCGCAAAGGAACGGCTCATATTATCAAACAGCATAAACCTATCGTAATTCCTATTGTTATTGACGGTTTCCGTCGTTCGTTTGACAAAAAAGGTTTACGAATGAAGAAAAAAGGAATTCTGCAGTCATTCATTATCAAAGAACCTCTTGAAATTGATTATGAAAACGACACAATCGACGAAATTGTTGAAAAAGTAGAATACGCCATCGAACAGCATCCATCATTCTTAAAAGTTATTCCAGCCGAAGAAATCAAAGCACAGGAAGAACTTAACAGATTAAGACAGTGGGAGTATTAAGAGGTTAGGTTTTGTTTCAGGTTTCAAGTTTCAAGTTTGAAAAAACTTAAAGTCTTAGCAACTTAGAACCTTAGTATCTTAGTATCTTAGAACCTTAGTATCTTAGAATCTCAGCACCTTAGAAATCAATTTTCTTCAGCTCTTTATAATTCGCATATAATCTGCGTAATAAAGTTCCGTACACTAATCTGTAAATACACCAGAATAGCCCCAATATTCCTAATATTATCAGAAATAAAATTCCGACAGTAAAAAACATTGTTTTCCCGCTTTCGGCAAGTTGTTCTCTAAAAAATGCCATATCTGGATTGTAAACAAAAGCAATGAAATAACTCAAAATAGTTATTAAAACAAGCATTCCAAGATTATACCACACATAATACTGAACTGTTTTTCGAGTTCGTAAAATCGCCCCCATAAGTGATTTTGTTGCGACTGTCGTTGAAATTGTTTTATAATTTTTATAAAAAATAACAATAAAAACTAAAACAACTATATAGTTAAAATAGGTAAGTATTTCCATTGCCAATACAATCTCCGGATGATTCATTTTTTTCAATAAATCGTCAGTATTGATAAATAAGTTTGAAAAAGTCCAAAAAGTAACTTCCAAAATACTGATAATCAAAATCCATTTCACAATTGAAGATGATTTTTTGTGAATCATTCTGTAGATTTCTTTTTCAGAAATTTGCTCAAAAGAATCCGAGTTCTTTTTCCAGTCTTTTTTTAATAAATCCAGTTCTTTCATAATAATTTTTAAGGATTTAGTATTTTTTTAAGTTTCCCTTTGATCCTGTTCATTTTCACGCGCGCATTGACTTCGCTGATTCCTAAGGTTTCAGCTATTTCTTGATAATCTTTGTCTTCTAAATACATAAAAACTAATGCTTTTTCGATGTCGTTGAGCTGGTAAACCGCTTTGTACATCAATTTAATCTGTTCTTCCTCTTCATAGTTGTAATCAACATCTTTTACAAAATGCTGATGACTTTCATATTCTACTGTCGATATGGTTCTTTTGGTTTTTCGATATAAAGTAATGGCAGTATTTAAAGCCACACGATACGTCCAGGTCGAAAATTTACTGTCGCCTCTAAATTTAGGATATGCTTTCCAGAGCTGAATGGTAATTTCCTGAAACAAGTCTTTGTGAGCATCTTCGCCGGCAGTATATAATCTACAAATCTTGTGGATTATATTCTGATTTGCCTGCAATTGCGCAACAAATGACTGTTCTAGATTTTCGCTCATAAAGTATTAGTAGTGTTGAAATCACTTTTGTTACAGTGTGAAGTTAAAAAAAATTAACATAAAATTAAATTTTTGCTGTATTCTTACATTTTTTTATTTCGTTCCCAACCTTTTAATAAGAATTGGGCTCTATAGTATAAAACAGCAGTATGAAAAAACTATTACTATTTCTTTTTTTATCCGCCATTGGACATTCTCAATCTATCTTTAAAGGCAATGTAAGTTACGAAGGCCAGCCCATTCCTGGCGCTCATGTGTGTGTTTTGCATACTAAAAATTGTGTTTCCACAGATTTTGATGGAAATTATGCTATTGAAGTAAAAGAAGGTGATTTTTTGCAGATTTCCTGTGTTGGTTTGGAAACGAAAACAATTAAAATTACCAACAGGACTTTACTTGAAAACGACGAAAGAGTAGTGCCAATACTAAGTAATGATTACACGGATAAAATAGAAAAATCCTCCGATTCAGTGCCAATTTCTAAACCTTCGGGCTATTATGATAACAGCTTAGAATTAAATTTTAACGACCGTGATATAAAGAATATTATTCGAAAAGAAAATGGTTTTTATAGATTGAAAAGCCGATATGATTATAATAGAACATTTTTTGAGGTGGTTCAGGAACTTTTGGTTTCGTCGCCGTTTCGTCTTCCAAAATATCAAAATGCATATGCGCAGGGAAGAAGCCAAAATGGTGCGTTGACTTATCAGTCGCCACAGACAAATGAAATTTTCAGCTGGGGTCCGCAAGTCAGTTCATTGCAGTATTCTCAGAATGTTTCAGAATATTATCCTCAGGGTGATATTGTGAATCGGACTTCTGCTGGTGCAAATCAGTTGGAACTTTATAATCCGAATCACTTTTTTCAGAATACCATAGATAGCAAAACCTCTTTAAGCGCTCAAATTATTGGCCCAAAGAAAAACTTCTTAAAAATAAACTTTGCTTATAAAACCGGAAATATTGCAATTCCAGATACTCGTAATAATGAAATTACGACTTCTTTGCGATATTTTAGAGAGGTTTCAATCAAAAGCAAAATTGATGCGATTTTGAGTTATAATAATTTTGAGAATAATTTATCGAACTCCAATTTTGCAATCAATAAAATTGTTTTTGCAAATGCCGTTACGCCAATTCATTTTGACAATCGTATTGCTTCTGTTTTGTCAAATGGTTCACAGAGAAGTTATTCGGCTTTAGAAAATAATCCCTATTATTTGTTGCAGAACAATCTTGACCGAAATAAAAGTCAGACACTATCATTTAATTTCAATCTTAATTATGATAGTATGGACAACGAAAATAAAATTAACGCAAGTTTTCAGTCTTCGGAAATAAAAAACACAAACGGACAGCCTTTTTATATGGCAGGAATCACTGCACCAAATTTTAATGAAAGAACCGAAAATTTTAAAAGCATTTCGGTGTCAGATGTTTACCGTCATAAATTTAATTACATGAAGTTTATAGAATCAAAAATCGATTTCCGATTTTTTGATCGGGAATTGAATCGTGATTATTTCAGCGGATTTGCCTCTTCTTCTGATTTTCCAAAAAACAGTCAAAATCAGACCAATTTTAATGTTGCGCAAGATCGATTTGAAGTTTTTTATAATATAAATGGGTCGTTTTTTATTAATGATCTGGATGGATATGACTGTGATGTAACGATAAAAGCGAAAACCGATTTGAATTATTCGTCAACGGTTCAAAATCATTTTATGAAGAATTATTATGGATCAGCCGAATTCAAAAATATTCTTCAAACGCGCATAAACTTTGGAATTGATTACGGATATAATGAAACCGAACCTTCACTGCAAAACAATAATTTGAATTTTAATTCACTGCGTTTTCAAATCAATCAATTTAAACAACTTGAAAATAGTTGGGAGATCATAACGCCAAGAGGTGCTGCGCCTACAAAAGAGCAGATTACGAATCTTAAATTGAGTTATGAATTTAATTATTGGAACGTAAATCTGAATTATTATTCAAAAAAGGTTGATAATTTATACGCGCCAATTTTGAATTCTAATGCGGTCAGCTGGTCGCCAGATGTTAATTACAAACAAAACGGAATCGAGTTTGAAATTCGGAAATCATTTTCTTATAACCATGAGATTAACTATAATTTCAATATAAATTTCACGTATTACAAAAATGAGGTTACAAGTTTAAACAGCAATTTGAGCAGTCTTCCATTTGCCGGTTTTGCTGATGTTAATAAAAATTATATTGTGGGACAGCCACTAGGAGTTATTGTTGGAAACGGTTATTTGAGAGACAGCAGTAAAAACATAATTATTGACGATGCTGGTTTTCCTATAAAAGATGCACAGCCTAAAATTTTAGGAAACCCAAATCCAGATTTTGTTGTGGGGTTTTTTAATGCTTTTAAATATAAAGAACTAATGCTGAATTTAACTTTTGAGTGGAGTCAGGGAGGAGAAATCTGGAACGGAACACAGCAGACTTTGAATTATTATGGAAAATCTGAATTAACTGGAAACCAGCGTAATGTTACCAATTACATATTTGACGGTGTAACGCAAAGTGGTTTGCCAAATACAAAAGCGGTTTCGTTTTATGATGCCGGACTTCCGGTGGAGCAGAATCGCTGGGTTCGATATGGAACTGAAGGAATTGCTGAAGATGCAATTGAAGATGCAACTTATTTTAGATTGAGTTCAATTAGTTTATCGTACTCAAAAGCAACAAATTGGACACGAAACAATCTAAATTTTACTCTTACAGTTTTTATGAACAATGCTTTTATTGCGTCTAAAAGTAAATCGGCTTTTAGTAGTAATTCTATGTTTAGTTCAATCGATACTACCGGATTAGATTATTTCAATTCGCCAATGATGAAAAGTTTTGGTTCCTCTCTAACTATTAAATTTTAATCCGATGAAAAATATAAAATACGTATTCTTTTTATTAGTGTTTCAGAGTATTTTTTCTCAAAATACTGAAACCGATTGGAATACAGCATATAAGTGGTCAATAACCGAAAAAGTGTATTTGCATTTTAATAACGTATTGTATTTTCCGGGTGAAACAATTCATTTTAAAGCCTATATCACAAAAAGTGACAATAGACCAACAACTTTGAGCGATTATCTTTATGTGGATTTCTTAGACGCCAGCGACAAAAAAATAAATAGTCAAACTTATGTTGTAAAAGACGGAAATGCTGTTGGATCGTATGCAATTCCACAAGATGGAGCTTCAGGAATTTATAAAATTCGTGCTTATACACGAATTCAGGATAAGGTTGCTGAAAATATTTTTGAAAAGACTGTTTTTGTACAAAAAGTGATTTCACCAAGAATTTTAATGACTTTAGATTTTAAGAAAAAAGCCTACGGAAAAGGAGAAATCTGCCAAGCCGATTTTGAGCTTAAAAATCTGGAAAATCAGCCTATTAAAAATTATGATTTTAAATATGACATTTTTATTGGCGGAGCAAAAATGGATTCGCTTCATGCAAAAACAGATGATTTAGGAAAAGCAGTAATTCAATTTAAACTTCCGGAAAATTTAAAATCGAATGACGGAATTTTGAATGTTATGCTGGATTATGACAATTTCAAAGAATCGGTTACGCGTTCTATTCCAATAAACCTGAATTTTGTTGATCTGCAGTTTCTAGCAGAAAGCGGTAATTTGGTTTTGAGTGAAGCGTCGTCATTGTTTTTTATAGCAAAAAATGAATTTGGGCTTCCAATGGATGTTGCTGGATTTATTGAAGATGAAGAAGGCAATAAAGTCACAGATTTCAAAAGTTTTCACGACGGAATGGGGAACGTCGCATTAAAATCAGAAGAAAATAAAAAATATTTTGCTGTTGTGACTTCTCCCTTTAAATCGGAAGAAAAAATTGCATTGCCGGTGGCAGAAAAAAATCTGTTTGTATTAAATGCAGAGAAAAGTCAGGAAGATGTTCTTTTGAAAATTTATTCACCAACAGACGCTTCCGGAAAATTATTAGTTCGAAATACGGCAAAAATTTACAAAACATTGGCACTGAATTTAGTTCAGGGCTGGAATACTATTTCGATCAATACAAAAGAATTTCCAATGGGAATTCAGTCTTTTTCATTATTGATTCAAGATAAAATTGTGGCTGAAAGATTGGTTTTTGTAAACTATCAGGACGGACTTAAAATTCAAATTAAAACAGACAAAGAAAATTATCTGCCAAGAGAAAAAGTAAAAGTTTCGATTATTACAACAGATAAAAACAATGCTCCAATTGCGTCTAATCTTTCCGTTTCTGTCGCCGATTCGAAGCTTTTAACATATATCGATGACAAACAAGATAATATAGTGTCGTGGCTTCTTTTAGGTTTTGAATTGAAAGGAAAAATTCATGAGCCAAGATTTTATTTTGATGAAAATAAACCGCTTCAGGAAAGAGAAAAAGCCATTGATTTGCTTTTGAATACGCACGGATGGAGAAAATACGATCAAAAAGAGCTACAAAAACTTTTGTCAGAAGCGGCCAATATTCAGCCGGAAAAAAGCAATACCATTGAAGGATTTGTACTGACTAAAAAAGGGAAACCGGCCAGTGTAAAAGTTATGTTTTTTACAGAGCAGGGAAAAGTTTTTGAAACGAAAAGCAACAAAAGCGGTTATTTTAAATTCAACCGAATTCACTTTTCTGATTTTGGTTATCTGGTTGCCGAACATAAATATTATCGCGATCTGACCATTAAGAATTCATTTTCAGATGAATATGAATTTTGGAAATTAAGATCCAGATTAACAGATACATCAACACCAAATATTCATTACAAATACACCGAAGAGAAAGAAAAAACGACCAGAAATGTCCAATTATCTGGAAGCAGCATTATTTTAGATGCTAATTCTAATGCATTACAGGAAGTGGTTACAATAGGTTACGGAATGACAACAAGAAAAGCGCTTACAGGCTCAATTGTGAAGATTTCTTCTCAGGAAATTTTTTCAAATGCATTGAGCGGGCGCGCCGCAGGAATTCAGATTTCATCATCTTCGGGTCAGGTGGCTTCAGCTGATAAAGTTGTAATCAGAGGATTGTCTTCGATTTATGGAAACAGATCTGGCGGTCAGCCCTTAATTGTCGTTGATGGAATTCCATATGCAAATAATGAAAATTCATCTGTATTTGGCAGTCTTCCTGTAAATTCAATTGAGTCGATAACAATATTAAAAGATGCTTCTGCAACTGCCGTTTACGGGTCAGCGGGCGCTTACGGAGTTATTTATGTTACCACAAAAAACAAGGCAAATCCGGCCAATATTGTATTGGGCAAAACACATAATTATACATTTCAGGAAATAAAAAGATCTAAAATAAAAGATTTAAATGAAGCGGAGACTTTTTATGCGCCAATATACAAATCAGTAATCACTGAAGAAAAAACAGATTTTAGAAACTGTATTTATTGGAATTCGATTATCCAGACAGACAATCAAGGTGAAGCTCATTTTGAATTTCATAATTCAGATGATAACACTTCTTTCAAGATTTTAGCCGAAGGAATTTCGTATAAAGGTGACGTAGGGAAAGCGGAAGCTGTTTATGCAGTAAAAGATTTGATTCAGACTGATGTAAAAGTGCCTTTGTATGCTTCTCGAGGCGATAAAATCGTATTGCCGCTTTGGTTAAAAAACAATTCAGATAAAATGCTGAAACTAGATTGTCAAGCCAATTTCAATAAGCAAAATCTTATCCTGAAAGATTCCTTAATTCATTTAAAACCAAATGAATCGAGAACTGTTTATATAACGGTAAAAACAGATAAAATAGGAAAACAATTGCCATTGGAAATTTTATTGAATGCTGAAAATTTTAAATCTAAAATCAAAAAGAGCATCGATATATTTTCAAGAGATTTCCCAATGAATATTGATATTTCGGGAACCAGATCACAAACAAAAGATTTCACTGTTGCAGAAGTTATTCCGGGTTCTATAGATTCTGGATTTAAATTATTCTTGAATCCGTTTTCTTCCATTTTTGACGGACTCGAAAGTATGATGAGCGAACCTCACGGGTGTTTTGAGCAGGTTTCGTCTACAAATTATCCTAATATTATGGCGATGCAGTTGTTGAAATTTAAAAATACGACTCCACAGTTTAAAGAGAAAGCTTTAAAATATTTAGAAATCGGTTATACGAAATTAAAAAATTACGAATCAAAAGAGGGTGGTTTTGAATGGTATGGCGGAAATCCTGGTAACGAAGCATTGACTGCGTACGGTTTACTGCAATTTTATGAAATGAAAGAGTTTATCAATATTGATCAAAAATTAATTATTCGATCAATGAATTGGCTGGATTCTAGAAAAGATGAAAACGGAGGATTTAAGCAAAATCCTGCAAAATACGGCTTTTCGGGAATCAAATATGTTGTTAATAATGCTTATATCGTTTATGTTTTGTCTGAAATTGGACAAGTTGATATTGAGAAACAATATGATACTGCTTTAGCTGAAGCCTTAAAAAGCAATGATTTGTACCGAATGAATTTGCTGGCTCTGGCTTCGTTTAATCTTAAAAAAATGCCCGAATACAAACAGCTGATGGATTTGATAAAAGCAAAAGTGAATAAACTCGCATTTAAAGAACTTAACGCCGAACAATCTGTTATTAATAGTTATGGCAGGTCGATGAATGTTGAAATTGCCTCGCTTTATGCGCTTGCTTTATTAAAAGAAAAAAAAGTTACAAAAGAGATTTTTAATGTTTTAGATTATATTCAATCATCAAAAAATACCTATGGATTTGGTTCTACGCAAGCAACAGCACTCGCATTGAAAGCGATTACAGAATTTTCTAAAATCAATATGGATTCGATGATTTCTAATGATGTGAGTATGTCGCTGAATGACGGAGCAATCGATTTGTCTAAAAAAGATACCAATGAAAATGTAATTTTGAAAGACTTAAAGATTAATACAGGAAATAATAAATTTTCGATTCAAGTTCCCGAAGAAAAATCAGTTCCGTATTTATTTTATGTACAGTATCAAACTTTACTGCCCAATAATGCCAAAGAATGCAAAGTGAGTTTAAAAACAAAATCATTGGTAGATAAACTGAAAATAAGCGAAACGGCAAGAGTTGAAATCGAGATTCAGAATAAAAGCAATGAACAGCTTTCAAACCCAATTGCCAGAATTGGAATTCCAGGCGGATTAGCTCCTGAGCCTTGGCAACTGAAAGAATTAATAGAGAAAAATGTGGTCGATTATTATGAGATTTTCGGAAATGAATTGGTGCTTTATTTCAGAAAATTAGATGCGAATGAGACCAGAAAAGTAAATATTGATTTTAAAGCAGTTATTCCTGGGAAATATAAAGGTGTTGCTTCGTCAGCGTACTTGTACTATGAAAATGAACACAAAAATTGGAATTCTGGTTTAGAAATTGAAGTTCTGCCTTAATTTAAAAGACTGATAGCCTAACAGGTTTTTAAAACTTGTTAGGTATTTTTAGTTTCAAAGTTAAAATGAATCAGAACTCTTTTCCTCTATAATAATTAATCATCAAATCAATAAACTTGCTGTAGCTTTCCATACCGTCTTTTTGATTATTTGATTTAAGGAAACTGTCATAAACAAAATGAAAACCTTTATCAATAAAAGTGTCGTATTTCTGCCAGAAATCTTGACTTTCCTGATAGTTTTTTAAAATCCCGACATGAACCGTTTTCTTTAATTGATTAAAAACCTTCTCGTTTTTAAATTGCCAGATTCCAAGGCAATAGCGCAAAGCAAAACTATATCCGGAATATTGATAATATAAGTTGTCATTTTTCACCGTTGCCAAAACGCCTATAAAATTACATTCATTTTCACTCGCAAAGCCAATTTGATGCGCCATTTCGTGCGAACTTGTAATGGGAAAATTATACATGGGCAGTAAATCATTTACCTGCGCTTCATTTGTAAATGGATTCAAATAACCGCCAAATCCCATGTAAGTCAAAGGAACGCTGAATAGTGATTTTTTGACACTCAAAATCTCATACTTAAAATAGGGATGTTCTTTTGCTAAATTATCATATCCACTGACATTCATTTTAAAAACGTCTTTTTGAGAATAAGGGAAAACTACTTTTGCAGCATCATTTTTTGTGAGTTGGTACTGAATTTCATTGGTCTTGTTTATTAATTTTTTTGTAAAAGCCAATAAATCGGCATCAGTATATTCTCTTTTAACTTCCATCTTTTCAAACAAAGGTTCACGGTAATAGTTAAACGCCCAAAGTACATGAAATAGAAAGTAAAAAACAGAAATTTTGCCTAAGATTTTTAGAAGATGATCTTTCCAGTTTGTTCTCCAAGTTTTTCGTATTTTCCAAAACCAAATGATAACGGAAAGAATTAAAACAGCATAAATACAGTCGCCGACAGAAAACGGAACTTTGCCCAAAAGTGTTCTCGAGAAACGCGAAATTCTGATATAAAAGTTATTGCTGTAAAAACCTTCAACATAATCGGGGAAAAATGGCAGGATTTTTAAAAAGATAATCTGAAGTAAAAGAAATAGGGGAAGAATATATTTTGATTTCACAGTATAATTTTTGGATACGTAAATATAATTACAATATTGACTGATTGAAAAAAGTTAGCCACGAATTCCAAAAATTTTCGCTAATTACTGATTTGTCCGATTTTAGAGCTATTATAATTTGTGCTAATTCGTATAATTTGTGGCTAAAAAAGCATTTAAACTTTGTAACTTTGGGACTCTTAATTGTTAAACTTCAAACAAAATATAATGAGTCAGGAAATTAGAAATCTGGAACCAAAAGCACTTTGGAATAAATTCGCAGATTTAAATGCTGTTCCGCGTCCATCGAAAAAAGAAGAACGTGTTATCGAGTTTATGAAAAACTTTGGAAACAGCTTAGGTTTAGAAACTTTTGAAGATGAAATCAGAAATGTAATCATCAGAAAACCTGCAACTCCAGGAATGGAAAACCGCAAAGCTATTGTAATGCAAGGTCACCTTGATATGGTGCACCAAAAAAATGCCGACACTGTTTTTGATTTTGATACTCAAGGAATCGACATGTATATAGATGGTGACTGGGTTCGTGCGCGAGGAACAACTCTTGGTGCTGACAACGGACTTGGAGTAGCTACAATTATGGCAATTTTAGAAAGCAAGGATATTCCGCATCCGGCAATTGAAGCATTGTTTACAATTGATGAAGAAACTGGAATGACAGGAGCTTTAAATTTAAAAGGAGGCATTTTGCAAGGTCAGATTTTGCTGAATCTGGATACCGAAGAAGATGATGAAATTGATATTGGATGTGCCGGCGGAATTGACGTTACAGCAACACGAACATATCATGAAGAAGAAGTTCCAGAAGGTTCTGTTGGTTATACTATTACTGTAAAAGGCTTAAACGGTGGACATTCAGGAATGGATATTCATAAAGGTTTAGGAAATGCGAATAAAATCATGAACCGTTTGTTATTTGATGCTTTTGAAAACTTCGGTTTGCAGATTGTTGAAATTAATGGAGGAAGTTTAAGAAACGCAATTCCGAGAGAAAGTGTTGCGAAAGTAATAATTTCTCAAATGTTTGATGAAGCGTATGTTTATGATATGCAGGAAATTATTGCTGATATCAAAGCGGAGTACAAAACAACTGAACCAAACTTATCGATTGAAATCGTAAAAGGCAATTTGCCTGAAAAAGTGATGGATTTAGGAGTTCAAGAAGGAATTATCAGAGCGATTTACGCAGCACACAACGGAGTTTACAGAATGAGCGCTGATATGGCCGATTTAGTTGAAACTTCAAATAATATTGCTCGTGTAATCATCAAAGATGGAGAAGTATTAGTGGGATGTTTGACACGTTCTTCTGTTGAATCTTCAAAATTTGATTTGGCTAATTCGTTGCGTTCAGCTTTTGAATTAGTTGGATGCGAGGTTGAACTTACGGGTTCTTACCCAGGATGGACGCCAAATGTAAATTCTGAAATTTTAGAAGTTTTAAAAGAGATCTACGAGAAACAAAATGGTGAAAAACCAAAAGTAGTAGCTTGTCACGCTGGTTTAGAGTGTGGTATTTTAGGAACTAATTATCCAGATATGGATATGATTTCTTTTGGTCCAACTATTCACGGAGCACATTCTCCAGACGAAAGAGCCAGCATTTCATCTGCTCAAAAATATTGGAAATTTGTATTGGAAATTCTTTCGAATATACCGGTTAAATAGTAGTGTTCAGTGGTCAGCTTTTTAGTGATCAGTTTGTATAAAAAAGAAAGCAATCATATTGATTGCTTTCTTTTTTATAGAATTACCTTTACTGATCACTAAAAAGCTGACCACTGATCACTTTTTTTTTAATCCCTTTTGGGAGAATTCTTCTTTTCTCTTTTTTCTTCTTTTTTTTCTTTAGCCGTTTTTAACGGTTCTTTTTTTGCTGTTTTTTTAGCATCTTGACCTTTTGACATGACTTGCTTGTGTTAAAGTTAATTACAAGTAAATATAGTGTTTTTAAGGTATATGAACGTATTTCATAATTTATTTACTTAGCAGCCGTCTTCGCTAGGTGGACGTTTATAAATTGTTTTACTATTTAGTTCTACATAGTCGCCCGTTATTATTGGATATGAATATTTTGGCGCTTGCGATAGGCCATGGCTTCTTATAGTTATTTTGTCGTTAACTTTCAGTTTATGTAATTGGTCAAAGGTATTGTTGAAATTCAAAGTAGTATAATCAGACTTTTCTGTTCCAAAAGCAAGAATATAATCGCCACCATTAATCCTGACCATCATACCGTAACCTAATCTTGCACCTTGCGGAAGAGAAAGAGAGGTTACAACTCCGTCCATATCGGTATAATCAATAATGGACTTGCTTATTTTAGTAACACTGGCATGCATTTTTTTTCCTGCAGCAGATGCTTCCCATTTTTTGTACATTTTACCATCAGGTGTAGCTTCCCATTTTTTTAATGCCGCTTTCCTTTCAGCATCAGAGAGGTGCTTCGGGATTTCCTTTTTAAGAGGTTCATTTTTAATTTCACGATTAGCAAATACCACTCCGCTTACCACAACCAGCGATAAGATCACTACATAAATGATTTTTTTCATGTTTTCGTTGTTTTAATTAATACTATAGTTTTATCTCTTTTTAAAGTTTATGAAGCAAATTACTTTATTATTTTGCTGATTGAGAGTTTAAAATTGTAAATAAAAATGTAAACTTTGTAAATAAAAACTTGATACTATGTCTAATAGCAGAAATCTTCTTTCAGGAAAACGCAAATACTTGTTCGGATTGCTATTTTTCTCATTTATCTGTGTAATCTGCGTAATTTGTGTTGCTTTTAACAGTGAGGATAGTGATGACTATAACTACGCGAGAAGAGAAATTTTGCTTCGCCGAATTGGACATGAAATACTTCTACAGTCGGGTGATAGTACATCAAGAGTATTGCCTGTGAAAAAAATCGCAGAAAATGAATACCTGATTCGTTTTGAGAATGACTTTACTTTTCAACCGGACAGCTTAGTGAATACTACCAGCCGTTTTTTGGATAAACAATCGTTTGCAAGTAATTATATTGTTAACGTTTTGAACTGCAGTAATTCAAGTGTGGCCTATGGATATGCTATATCCAAAAACAAGAAAGATAATATTGTAGCCTGTCTAGGAAGAAAACAGCCCAAAGCCTGTTATATGATTAAGATTAAATTCGAACCAACAAGTATAAATATAGTTAAGAATTTATATCTTCTGGGAAGCTTGTCCTTTTTAGGATTTTTCGGTTTTATTTTTTTAAGATCTTTTAAGCCGCAAAAAGCTTTATCTTATAGTGAGCATAAAAATGAAATCGCTTTGGGTTCGGCAATATTTGATGCGATGAACAAGAAACTTTTTGTAAATGGAAAGGCAGTAGACTTGACCGGAACAGAAACCCGTTTACTGCTCATTTTTGCATTGTCTCCCAACGAGATTATAGAGAAAAAACGAATTCAAAAAGAGATATGGGAAGATGAAGGCGTTATCGTCGGACGTAGTTTGGATATGTTCATATCAAAACTTAGAAAAAAACTGGAATTTGATCCAAATATAAAAATTGTTGTTGTGCGCGGCAAAGGATATAAGCTTGAAATTGGTTCACTGAACTAATTTTTTTTGGTAAATAATAATACTTCATACTTTACGGAATAACTATCTTTTAAGGTTCCTATAGTAACGTTCAGATCTTTACAAACTTGATATAATTTATTATCTAGTAAATGAATATCAAATACATACTTCCCATTTTGAGATAAAATCGTTTTATGCTTAATAAACGATATTCGAAATTGAACATTTTGGTAAATTAATTTTCGACTAAATTTCAATTCATCAAGTTCAAAATTGTTGAATATAGATTTAATATGTTCTATAAATTCGGTTTCTGAGGTAATTTTTAAATTACAATCAAAATATATGCGAGAAGAAGTACGAGATAAATTCGTTTTAGTTTCAAGAAAATAACCGTTTTTGTGATCTTCGCGTCTATTTTGAAAAATTTCTTCAAAGTTATAATTGTCTGTTTTAGAAATGCTATTTAAATTATATTTTTCAATCAGGTCTTCAATTTTTTCAGCAAGTTGAAATTCATAATCGTAAAGCTCCCACTCGAAAAATTCAATTTTTAGATTTTCTTCATTTTTTGAAATAGTAATGTTGGAATCAGAATACAATTTTACCAATTCTTTTACCTCATGAACAAAACTGTCTATAGAATTAATTGGAGATAAAATACATTCTAGTCGAGGAGGAGTATTTGCATGTCCGCCAATTGCATTATTAAAAATGAAAAATTTAATATTAAAAAAATCTAGAGGATTCAAAATACTCCAATCTTTACCAAGTGCAATTTTATGTGGTATTTGTGTCATAAAAATCCATTGTATTAGCTGTTATGTATCGTAGCTTTATTTAAAATGCCAATTCATTAATCCTAAAGATATAATTGAATGGCCCCAAGTTTCGAAACTCTTTAATTTTGCCGTAATTGGAATTGTGGATGTTGATTTCCATTGTCCGCTTGATGGCGTAAGCATAATTGCTTCATAAACTAAGTCTTTGTTAAAAGGATTATTTAACTGCAGCATAGTATTTATATTCTTTCGGTCTTTAGCATCTTGAGAAAACTGAATTTCTATTGTCTTTTCGGGATGTATATTTTCTGCTACTATTTTCATGCTACTTATTGAATCTCCAGCAATTTCACATTCAACGAAAACTTTTTCACCACAATAAATTTGTAATAATTTTTCCTTTACAAAATATGGGCTTTCAGGAATTTCAGCTTTGTACTGCTGTGTTTCATTCGCTGCAATTTCTAAAGAAAAAGGTTTGCGATTCTTTTGCGCAAAAGAAGAAAATGTAATTAATAAAGTGAAAATAATTAGGATTTGTTTCATATGTTTTTGGGTTAATGTTGATACTAGGGCACATAACGTTCTACTACTACAGCGGGGTTGAGACTAAATTAAACCCTATTTTCGGATTTGCCAAATCAGCACAAGTGCAAAGCTGACTTTTCATTAAGCCTATTGTCTAAATTTATTGTATCAGCTGTTGGAAGATGAATTTTAAGTTCATTTACTCGATTTTATTTAAAGGTATATTAATCGTTGGAGTGTCTTCTACATATTTCACATCAATAACATCACCCTTTTTTAAATCAGGCACTGACTGAAATATTTCTTTACCATAATATTCTTTTCCTTTAGCAAAAAAAACATATATCACTAACCAAGTTTCTTTAACTTCTTTACCCTTAATATAAAACCCATCCTGATGAACAATTTCCGTAATATTGGCTTGTGTATTTAAGCAGTATTTCTCATTAATTGTCTTAATTTTTTCGTCAGATGTTGTGCCGCCATGAATATTTGAGTGCAGTAAATTCATTGTGATAACCGTGATTACTATGCAAGCAATAAAAGTTATTTTTCCATCATTAAACATGCCGACACCATCAGCAGAAGCAAAAAAAGTTTTTAGGAAAAAATACGAAGGAATAAAAATTAAAAGATAATTGAAAATAATTGAAAGCAGACCGTGAATTGGAGGAGAATTTCTAACTAAATAGTATGCTGATACAAATCCTAAAATTAAAAATATTGAGGCTAATGTTTTCTTCATTCTTTTTTGGTTTTTAAACAATTGTATGTTGTTAATAAAGATTTGGTTTGATTATTTGTTGTAGTAGCTGTTTTTATTCAGGGTATTTTCCGCCATTTTTAATCCAATGATCAATTTTTTGTCTTTTTTCTTTCGGATTTTGGTTTTCAATTCCGTATCTAATGATATCAAAATATTTGAATTTTTTTGGATAATTCGTTTTTCTTGCAATTAGAGAATTTGGAAAAGTTACTCTATAAACGTTGTACGCTCTGACCGATTGATTATAAGCATCAACATTAGAATTTAGTTTTTCGTTAAATTCATTTTCGATATTTTCGGACATGAGTTTTTCATTGATTTTGTATTCAATATATTCAAAATCTCTTGAGAATTCCTCTTTTTTAATGTCCTTAGACATTTTTAAATAATGCTGTAAACTATCATCATTGATTGTTTCAAGAATGAGTTCTTTGTTTCTTAAATTTATGTTTTCAGTGTATTTTTTCCAATTTTCTTCAACATTTTTACTTGAGCTTTCTAAATTAGAAATCACATTATTTCTATAAAAATAGTAAGCAACAATACACATTAAAATAAAAGCAATTATTGTTATTAAACAACCTTTTAAAATTTTCATATTAGAGGTTTATACTTATTTAGTTTTCGTTTTTTTTTGCATAAGCAACGTTCTGGGACTACAGTGGGTTAAGGACTAAATTATTTCTTTTTTGTAGATTTACAATATAGTTCCAAATAAAACCAACTTTCTATTAAGCCAAATACCCAAATCCGTTGTAGTAAATGTTATAGCTAGTATTTTTTTTCAATTTTTGAATTTCAGAGTTCTTATTACTTTCAAAAATGATTTCTGATTTTCATTGCTCAAATTGTAACCACTAATCTGAAATTTCATTCCTTTTCCATCAGTACGTGTGTTTTCAAAATAAACTCCAGTAGTTCCTATTCCTGAATTTTTAGGCACTACGATTTTTGCTTTAAGTCCATAGATTGTCTCGTAATAACACGTATCCTTTTTGAACTCCCGAAGTTTGTTTTGTCCTCCTCGAGCATAAAATTTATAATAAGGTCCATTGATTGTGTCTAGCTTGTTACGTTCCCAATCATCAATAAAAATACTGTCGTTATTCCTAATTAAATACTCACCATTATTAAAGCTCTCTTCGAGATCGTTTGAATATAATCCATAGTCAAAATATACAGTGTCCTTCTTGTCAATTCCTATTTTACCCACAAAAGAGTCTATGCCTCTCTCTTTGACATAATTCCATTTACTAGGAGTTTCCATTGAAAAAAAAACAAAATCCATTTTTTTTTTCACTGCTAAAAATTAGTAGAAGAGGAAGTATAAAAATAAATAAATTTAATATTCTCATAGTTCTTTTTATCAAATTTGAGTAGTAGCATTAGCCATAACGTTCTGATACCACAGCGGGTTTTAGATTAAATTAAGTTCTAATTTTTGATTTGCCAAATAGTCTCAAATACAAAACCAAATTTTCATTGAGTCAATTGCCCAATTCCGTTATAGTAGCTGTTGTCGGTAATGCACTTATTTTACAATGTTTTTTTACTTCTTTTCTTTTAATTCTGCTAAAAGCTTTTCTTCACTAATTGGAAATTTCATCGCTTTTCTGTTGCTAATGTCTCCATAATCCTCCCACATTATTTCACTTCCATCTTCTATATCTTCGTAAATAGGAATAAGATTTCCGATTCCAATAAAAATCCATTCCATTTCTAAATTGTCAGAGTTAATGAATTTAAATTCTGCGTCCTTTCCAATTTTAACAGCTTTATCATATGCTATTTTTGGTGTTTCGGCTTTAATTATATGGAAATTTCCCCAAGTTTTGACACGACGTAATTCTTTTGCTTCATTTCGATTTACGGGTTCACATTTTTCAATTATTTCAGCGATATACCACTTTCCATTTTCAATTGATATTTTCTCGTTTTCCATATTTTCTGTTTTGCATTACTGCTAACGTTTCACTACTATAGTGGGTGTGGTACCAAATTAAATCCATTATTCATATTTGTCAAATCATCTCAAATACAAGCAATTTCATTAAGTTAATTGTCCAAATCCGCTGTAATTAGCTAGCTAATGAACTCTTACCAAGTCATGTGAAATAAAGTCTTGTATTCTTTCCAATGGTTATTTACTTTTTTGTAAAGAATTAGTTTATTTTCTGAACAATAATTTCCGCAATTATATTTAATCCAAATGCCAGCAAGTTTCTTGTTTTTCGAGAAAATTGGATATCTAAGCGAATAATAAGCATTCTTTTCAGATAAATTTTCTTCTATTATTTTCAATTCGTTATCACTTATAAAATGAACATTATCAATTAGATTTGCTGGTATATTTTTTTTAGTTTTTAATAAATTAATCTGCTTATTTTGAAAAACTATATCTTCCTTGGTGAAATACTTGCTCCATTCCTTGATTATCGGATTGTTTTTGCTGATTATAGAATACTTTTCAATCTTTGTTTCGATTCTATTGGTTTTTAAATTTTGCTTTAGGTCAATAAAAAACGCCTTATATTCTTTATCCGAAATAAGATTTGTATTTGTTTGTGAATTCACTTGTGTGACATTCAGGACGAATACGAAAGTAATATAGATAAGATATTTCAAGATTTTTTGATATGTTTTGAAAAAAATAAATTATTTAAATTTTGTCTTTTTAAGCTAATAATTCGTGTGCTAACGATTAACTTCTCGCTGTTACAGCGGGTTTGAGACTAAATTAAGTTCTGTTTTCGGATTTGCCAAATTAACGCAAATACAAAAGCAATTTTCAATTAAGGCAATTGCCGAAATCCGTTGTACTATCTATTAGTCATTAGTTTTTTAAATTACTGATCTAAATTTTCCAGTTCCTTTATTCTTTCTGTAGTCTTTGTAATTAAGCAATCTATTTTCATTTTGTTTTCATACGGTCCACCGCCATCTCCTGGATCTTGACTTTGAAATTTACAGTCTAAATCTCGGAATTTTATCCATGCTTTTTGAGCTTCAACTAAATTCTTTTTGTCAGTTTCTTCAAGTCCTTTCATTAGCTTATTATAAACAGAATTTAATTTTTTGTCAACTCTTTGATATTGTTTATAAAGTTCATCTTCTCCAGTAACAGATTGTGAAAAGGAAATTGCACTAAATAATAAGAATAAAAGACAAAATATTTTTTTCATTTGAGTTTTTGTTTACGTTATCCTCCGTCTAATAATTATCCGTTTTTATTTATTTTGTAAAACTCAAATATAGAATATTTGCCTTATAAATCATCCAACGAACTTTTAATTTATTGAATACTTTTCGTACTAACTTTTATAAATTTTCGCAGCTTTACCGCATGCCTAAAAATCAAAAAATCCCTGACCGCTTTTAGCAATCAGGGATTATTTATTTAAAAGTTAAGTTGTTCAGGCTGACCACTAAAAATCTGATCACTGAACACTAACTTAATTACGTTTCAATACTTTATACTGCTCATAACAGCCACTAATAGCATCAAGAATCTGCAAGTCATTTGCTTGCTGAACAAAAGATTCTGAGTAGTTGCAGCGTTGTAAAATCTCCGGAATTTCTTCTTTTGTTATTCCCAAAAGCAGGGCAAGCGTTTCTCTGTCGTATTTAGTTTCAAGAAGATTTCTGATCGTATCATCTTTTTTCATGTCTTTAAGCTTCTTGAGTTCTTTTCCATTTTTTCCAAAGAAATTATAAAGCATATCGGCGGGGTTAAAAATAGAACCCAATACTTTTCCGAAAGCATTTGGAGCATATTCACCGGCTTCATAACCTTGTGTAAGACCTGAAATACTGTAACGGTAGTTTTCTTTTGTCGGAATCAATTTTGAATCAATTTCAAGATATCCTGTTAAGTTGAAAGGAGCAATAACTACTTCTTCAAGTGCAATTGCTTTTTCGGTAAGCTGAATTCTTGTGATTTTGTTTTTTATCCAGTCATTGGTTACTCTGATACGCAAAGATTGGAATCCCAGAATAGAGAATTGCAGTGTGTCATTTTGCTGTACATCAATTTCAAAATAACCTTTAGCATCAGACTTTGCGCCTAGTACTTTGTTTTTATTGATGATATTTACATTAGGAAGAGGCTGTTTAGAATTATCATTAAAGATATAGCCTGAAACTCTTTGTGGAGCTGTTGATTCTGTATCTTGGGCAAAACCAATACTCGAAAGTAACATAAAAAAGAAAACTGCGAAATATTTCATATCCTGATTTAAAGCACTAAAAGTAATAAATCAGGATTAAATATTTCGTAGTCTTGGAATATAATTATAAGAAAATTAACAAAGGATACAAGTGTTGCTTTTAGTATTTAACTAAAAAGAGGCAAGGAGAAAGATTCTTGGCATAAAAAAATCCCAAATTCCAATTATGTCTGGAATTTGGGATCTATATTTTAAGAAACTAAATTATTAATCTCTTCTTGGTCTTCTTGGTCTTGGTGAATCACCAAAGCTGTCAGAACGTCTTGGAGCTCTATCAGAACTTCCTTCGCTTCTTGGAGCTGAACTTCTAAAACCACCTTCTCTTCTTGGAGCAGATGAATTTCTGTCGCTTCTGAAACCACCTTCTCTTGGAGCTGAGTTTCTGTCGCTTCTGAAACCTCCACCACCAGAACCTTCACGTCTTGGAGCAAAACTTCCTTCTCTTCTTGGTCCTCCAGAACTTCTTCCGCCACCACGATTATTGTGATCACGTCTTCCGCCACCGTCATTTTTAGAAATTTCAACATTAATACGACGTCCTTCTAATTGTACGTTGTTTAATACTTCCATTACTTTATCAGTATGCTCAGGATCAGTGTTAAAGAAAGAGAAACCTTCTTTTACATCTACTTTGAAAACGTCATCACGACCTAAGTCTAATGTTTCTTTCAAGTAATCTTTAAGCGTCATCCAATCGAAGTTATCTCTTGAACCGATGTTTACAAAATAACGAACTGCTCCATTATTATTGAATTCTCTTGGTTCAGCATCACTTCTTTCGCGTCTTTCTCCAGATTGAGATGAAATATCTCTGTTCTTTTTATAGTAAGCAATAAAACGGTTAAATTCTACTGAAACCATTTTCTTAATCAATTCTTCTTTAGATAAACCTTCAAGAACATTGTTGATTGCTGGCAAGTAGTTGTCAATTTCGTGATCAACTTCAGTATCTTTAATTTTGTTTGCTAAGTGCAATAATTGAATTTCGCAGATTTCAATTCCAGAAGGAATAGTTTTTTCTTCGAATTTTTGTTTGATGATTCTTTCGATAGAAGAAATTTTACGCAACTCACTTTTTGTAACGATAACAATAGAAGTTCCTAATTTTCCAGCTCTACCAGTACGTCCAGAACGGTGGTTGTATGTTTCGATTTCATCAGGAAGCTGATAATTTACTACGTGAGTAATGTTATCAACGTCAATACCACGTGCAGCAACGTCAGTTGCAACAAGCATCTGAATTTGTCTTCCACGGAAAGATTTCATTACACCATCACGCTGTGCTTGAGATAAATCTCCGTGCAACGCAGCAGCACTATATCCGTCTTCAATTAATTTCTCGGCAATAGCCTGAGTATCTCTTTTAGTACGACAGAAAACCACAGAGAAAATATCTGGGTTAGCATCTGCCAAACGTTTTAAAGCTTCGTAACGGTCACGTGCATTTACTAAATAAAATTCGTGAGACACTGTTGAAGAACCTGAATTTTTAGTTCCAACAGTAATTTCAACTGGTTCGCTCATGAATTGTTTTGCAATTCTAGCAACCTCTTGTGGCATAGTTGCAGAGAACAACCATGTACTTTTTTGATCTGGAGTATCTGATAAAATAGACACGATATCCTCATAAAATCCCATGTTTAACATTTCGTCAGCCTCATCAAGAATACAGTAATCTATATTTTTAATGTTAACTAAACCTCTGTTAATCATGTCTTGCATTCTTCCTGGAGTTGCCACAATAATTTGTGCTCCTCTTTTAATCTCTCTAGCTTGCTCTGTAATACTAGCCCCGCCGTAAACTGCTACCACATTAATACCTTTTTCGTATTTTGAGTAGTTTTTAAGTTCGTTGGTAATCTGTAAACAAAGTTCTCGTGTTGGCGATAAAACTAATGCTTGTGTATTTCTGTTGTCAGCATCAATTTTTTGAATTAGCGGAAAACCGAAAGCTGCCGTTTTCCCTGTCCCTGTCTGAGCCAACGCAACCATATCTGTGTCTTTTTCCAATAATAGGGGAATCGCCTTTTCCTGTACCTCTGACGGATTTTCAAATCCTAGATCTAAAATCGCCTTCAGTAACGATTCATTCAATCCTAATTGTTCAAATTTGTTCATATGTATTTTTAAAATAGGGTGCAAAATTACTGTTAATTATTCAGATAAACTAATGCTATTTTAAGAATTATGTATTTCTTATGATTTGATAATCAAAAAGTTATGTTTAATGTAAAATCATTTTTGCCGAAGATTGAATAATTTTCGGAAAAATTACGTCGTGAAATATAAATTTTCGTCTTTAAAATGTTGTATTTTAAACAATTATTTTATTGTATTCAGGAAATCAATTAGTTGCTCTGTTGCTTTTGCACGATGACTGATTTTATTTTTAATTTCGGCTGCTATTTCTGCAAAAGTTTCTGAATAATTTTCAGGCTGAAAGATTGGATCATATCCAAAACCATAAATTCCAGATTTTTGATGTGTGATTTTTCCTTTTGCCAAACCAGTAAAAAGATGCTGTTTTCCATTTAAATTTAATGCAATAACGGTTTTGAACTGTGCATTGCGATTTTCTTCTTCTGATAAAGCTTCTAAAAGTTTATTCATATTATCGTCAGCATTTTTTTGTTCGCCAGCATATCTTGCCGAATAAACTCCAGGTTCACCATTCAATGCAGCGACTTCTAATCCTGTATCATCGGCAAAACAATTGTAGCCATATTTTTCGGTTACATAATTTGCTTTTAAAATTGCGTTACCTTCAATAGTATCGGCAGTTTCAGGAATTTCTTCGAAACAGCCAATTTCTTCAAGACTTAATAATTCAATTGAGCCATTTAAGATACTTTGAATTTCTTTGATTTTGTTTTTATTGTTTGATGCGAAAACGAGTTTCATAATAGGTATATTTTAAAATGATTTTTTCGATAAAAAAGATAAATAGTATTCCTGCTGTATAAGCCAGAATATCGAACCATAAAAAGCCTTGCCCTAAAACATATCTTCCAAAAAGTGTTTTTCGGAGTTCAATAATCCATTCTCCTTGATAAAGCTGTAAAAATTCAATGCAGTAACATAGTAATAGAGAAATTAAAACGATGACAGAAGCTTTTTTAGCTGGAAGAAATATTCTCACCAAAAAATAAATCATTACTGCATAAAGAAAATCGCCAATCCATAAAGGAATAAAAGAAATTTTTCTTGAAATAATTCCGAGAAAAATAATCGACAGAAAAAAAATCAAATAAAGAAGTCTGGATTTTTTCAAGTTTCGGGAGATATTATTTTAAAGCAAATATATGACAAACAACACGTGGATTAAGAAAAATGGGCAAGAAAGTACACTTTTAGGGAACGAAAAATACAAACACTCAAATAAGTTCTCTTTATTTCATAAATTTATCGATTCAATAAACTATCGATTAAAAAATAACCACATGAATGTAAAATTTTTCGCTCTGATTACTGCTTTGTTTTTACTTGGAACTCAGGGTTTTTCTCAAAAGAACAGTTCGTTTACTATTAAAAAACAGCTTGATTACTGTGCAGAACAGGCATCAAAAACATTAAAAGTGATTCCGAATGACGGAACTTCGCCAAGAACAGTTCCAAATGGAAGCAAAGAATGGAAATTTGTTGGTTATAAAGATTGGACAAGCGGTTTCTGGCCAGGAGAATTATGGTATTTATATGAAGCAACTGGAGATAAAAAATGGGAAAAAGAAGCCGATAAATTCAGCCGATTCTTAACACCTTTATCGGTAAGCAAGGCAGGAGATCACGATTTAGGTTTTCAGGTTTTTAATAGTTTTGGAAACGGATATCGTTTGACAAAAAACAAAGAATATAAAGAGATCATTCTAAAAACGGCAGATACATTGGCAACACTTTTTAATCCGAAAGTGGGAACAATTCAGTCTTGGCCTCATAATAAAATGGGCGGTCACAATACCATTATTGACAACATGATGAATTTAGAAATGTTGTTTTGGGCTTCTAAAAATGGAGGAAATAAAAAATTGTATGACATTGCTTTAAAGCATGCCGAAACAACAATGAACAATCATTTCAGACCAGATTATACTTCTTATCATGTTGTGATTTACGATTATGAAACGGGAAAAAAGATAAAAGGAAGAACGGCTCAAGGATATAGCGACGATAGTATGTGGGCGAGAGGCCAGGCGTGGGGTATTTATGGTTTCACAATGGTGTACAGAGAAACTAAAGATCCTAAATTTTTAGATTTTGCACATAAAATTGCCCGAGTTTATTTGGATAAATTGACAACAGAAGATTTGATTCCGTATTGGGATTTTAATGCGCCAGATATTCCAAATGCACCGCGTGATGCTTCTGCAGCGGCAATTGTGTCTTCGGCACTTTTAGAATTAAGTTCTTATACAAAAGATAAAAATCTAAAAAATGAATATTTGACGAAAGCTAAAAAAATGATTGTTTCACTTTCAGATAATTACCAGAGCCGTGATGTCAATTCGGCATTTTTGCTTCATTCTACAGGCCACAAACCAGCCGGAAGTGAAATCGACTGTTCAATCAACTATGCAGATTACTACTATTTAGAAGCACTTTTGAGACTTAAAAAATTAAAATAAATTTTTAAAATCGTAAGAGGATTATTTTTTAATTCGAATCAAAACATTTTATATGTAAAGATTTGGATAAGTTTTACTATTGCTTATTTTCGTAGTAAAATATTTATTATTTTAACCGAAAAAAATTGAACTATGATTAGAAAAATTACCCAAGTCTTATTTGTTTTAACGATTTTATTGTCTTTGTCAAGTTGTATGGATACGAAGCAAAAGACACAAGCCTTTGTAAATTCATATAATAATTCCGCTGCTAATTTCAGCAACGAAATAATTATTTCAACAGAAGCAAAAGCATTTCACAATGAAAAAAGAATTGAAATCAATGTTGAAACTTCCATAGAGCAAAACGAAAACAACAAATCTATTTACGGACAGATGTTTCCTCTTTTTTTAAAAGAGGCACTTACAACAGATCAAAATGTTAAAGATTTAATTGAAGAAGGCGTGGTTTTCGATGTTAATTTTCTAGCAGATGATAGAACATCGATTGCAGAATTTAAAATCGATCAGAAAGAATTGGCTGCTTTATTGAAAAAGAATGCTGGCAAACCGACAATTTCTGCCGAATCATTAGCATCATCTGACAGCGATACGCAGCTTCAGCAGATATTGGTTATGATGAATCAAAATATGCCATTCAAAAATAACGACGGAAGTAAAATTTTGAAAATTTATGTTAATGATAAAAAGCAGCTTGTTTATCAAGTAGAAATGCCTGAAGATGTACTTGAGATATTAAAAAATAATGCAGCCAATTCTTTGGTAAAAGAAAGTATTTTAAGAGAAGGTCAGCTGCAAAAAGTGGCTAGTACTGTAAGTCGCTATGGTATTAAAGATATAAAATACGAATATCTAAACGCAAAAGGTAAAATCGTTAATAGTATGGTTATAACTGAAAAAGATCTTAAACTATAATGAGTGGAGAATCATCAAGCTGGAGAACAGTTTTAAGTATTATTTTTGTTATAGTGACCTCAATCAGGCTGATGTACACTTGTTCAAATATGAACAGAAGAGACGATAGCGCAGTAAATAATCTGGATGTCAGTCCTTATGTTATGACCCAAGAGCAGGCTGAAGCTATAGCTGACCAAAAACGAGTTAATACTAAGATTGTACAGTTTGAAAAAAATAGATTTTCTAATAATTTGTTTTATAGTGATTATGCTGCATTAGATAGTTTAACTGTTTCTGAGCAGGAAGAATATGGGGTTTGCAGGCTGAAAAAAGATTCTCTGATTTTTATGGATATAAAATCACAGTTAAATATTCCGAAAGAATATTATTTGCAGAATAATCATGATGATTCGCTTCGGGTTGCTTTTAAGTCACCTCGAAATTTAACTATTTTTATTCACGATTTTGAGACCAAAGAAAGTGTAGAGAATGGTTTTAAAAGTGTTAAAAGATACAGTAATCTTGAGAAATTTAAAGTAGAGAATAATTTGGAATCTGCTAAAGTTTTTTCATATAAAATTTCTAAAGAGGGTAAAAAATTCAATGGTTATGCTTTGGCTTTTCAAAGTAAGACTAGAGATTACCAAACTTTTTATGAATTTGAGAGCAGCACACTTTCAAAAGACATGCTAAAGAACAAAGCATTAGAATTTTTGATTCAAAATACGAAACAAAAAAAATAATGTTTTTTGAATTAAATGCCTTTCTCAATCGAATTTTGCATCAGTATTAAATATAATTCCTAAATTTATTTAGTATAAAAACTATAGTTATGATAAAAAAAATCAGCCTGATTCTTTGCTTTTTTACAGTTGCCATGCTATCTGTAAATTGTAAAAATGCAAAACAAAAACTTCAGGAATATGTTACTGCATATAATACTGCTGCGCCAAGTTTTAAGGCAGACCATGTTACCTTGACAACGGCAAGAGGGTATATTAACGATAATAAAATTGAATTGCGATTTGAGACGGGCTTGGAACAAAATCAAGCCAATAAAATGGCTGGAGATCTTGCATTTTCAAAGCTTCTAAAGGAAATGATAAATAAAAATCAGCTTCCAAAAGATTTGGTTGAAGAAGGAATTCGGTTTGATGCTTATTTTTTAGCAAATGACAATACAGTTCTTTCAAAGAAAATTATCGATAAAGAATCTATTTCTGAAATATTAAAATAAAGGAACTACTGATATTTTAAACGGCTCAAAATAATTAAAAAACCTCTTTAGTTTTTCTGAAGAGGTTTTTTTTTGCTTGATAAATTTTGTCTTATTTGGCTGTATGTGATTTGTAATTAAATAATTACTAATTTTATTTTTTCATTCTAATGTTGTTTTTGTGTTGAAAGTTTGTTATGTTTGAGTTAAAAAATAACCAAAAACCTAAAAAATTATGAAAAAAATTACCCAAATCGCATTTGTGTTTGTTTTGGTTTTAGTTCTTGCCAGCTGTAAGAACACTAAGCAAAAAATTCAGGAGCACGTTAGTAATTACAATACGACAGCTTCTATAAAAGGAGGAAATGTTGTATCGACCAGCTCGAAAGCATTTTTAAATGATAATAAAATTGAAATTAGAATTGAAACAGATTTAGAAGGAACTGAAGAAAACAAATTGGCATATCAAGAGACTTTCCCAAGTTTACTTACTGAAATGATTAAAAACGACCAAATCTCTAAGGAGTTAATTGAAGAAGGTGTAAAGTTTGATGTATATTTTATCTCTTATAATAATATCATTCTAGCAAAACAATTAGTTGACAAAGAAGAATTGGCAATCCTAGAAGATTCAGCGGGTGCAGGAAACGGAAAAGAAACTGCAAAACTTTAGTGCCTGGAAAATAAAACTACTTTAACAATAGATAAAATGTAAAAAGCCTCTTTGATTTCAAAGAGGCTTTTTAGTTTAATTTCTTTTGGTAACGTTTGTTAAGTTATCTGGAAAGTATAATTCAGAGAGATTCGTAAATTCATCGCCTCGCATGAAGATATTAATATCAACATCTGCAAAAGAAGTTTTTCCGGCAGCAGCCAAAAGTTCATTTGCTGAGTGAAGCGTATTTTTATGAAAATGATAAACACGCTCTGACTTATCGGTGACAACCAAACCTTTCATCAGCATTTTATTTTGAGTTGCAACTCCTGTCGGACATTCATTATTATGACATCGAAGCGCCTGAATACAGCCTAAAGAGAACATAAAACCTCGCGCACTGTTACACATGTCAGCACCTAGAGCAACGGCATGCAAAATAGAATAGCCAGAAATAATTTTTCCGCTTCCAATAATTCTGATTTTATCTCTAATATTTAATCGCACCAAAGTTTTGTTGACAAAAATTAAAGCGGGCTCAAACGGCATTCCAACTCCATCCGCAAATTCTAGAGGTGCAGCACCAGTTCCGCCTTCAGCACCGTCAACGGTAATAAAATCTGGATAAATATCGGCAGCAATCATTTCGTTGCAGATGGCTTCAAATTCGGCTGTATTTCCAATACATAATTTAAATCCAATTGGTTTTCCGTTTGACAGTTCACGCAATTGTTTTATGAAATGTATCAGTCCTTTTGAATCCGAAAAAGCGTGATGGCCTGGAGGAGAAAGAATCATAGTATGCGGTTTAACCCCTCTGATTTTAGCAATCTGCTCCGTATTTTTCTTAGCAGGAAGCACGCCTCCATGTCCCGGCTTTGCACCTTGAGAAAGCTTGATCTCAATCATCTTCACATTTGGAAGATTTGCTTTTTCTGAGAATTTTTCTGGGTTGAAATTTCCGTCATCATCACGGCATCCAAAATATCCCGTACCAATTTGCCATGTAATATCGCCGCCTCCAGCAAGATGAAATTCAGTTAATCCGCCTTCTCCGGTATTTTGGTAAAAATTTCCTTTTTGTGCACCAATATTGATGGCACGAACGGCATTTTCGCTTAAAGAACCAAAACTCATTGCCGAAACATTAAATAAAGAAGCAGAGTAAGGCTGTTTGCAGTCTTTTCCACCAACTAAAACGCGCGGTAATTCTTCGTTTACTTTTGCTGGGAAAATAGAATGTTTTATTCCTTCGTAGCTTTCTGTATTTAAGTTTTGCTGTGTTCCAAAAGGGGTGCTCGAATCAATATTTTTAGCTCTTTGATAAACCAAAGAACGCTGATTTCTAGAAAAAGGCTTTCCGTCTGTTGATCTTTCAATAAAATACTGTTGAATTTCCGGCGCAATCATTTCAAATAAATATCTGAAATAACCTAGAACTGGAAAGTTTCTTAAAATTGCATGTTTTTCTTGTGATGCATTATAAACTCCGACAATTAAAAGTAAAGGGAGAATAAGTACTAACAAAAATCCACGTCCGGTGTAATAATAAACTGCGGCAACAATTAGAAACAATAAGAATCCGTAAATGAAGAATTTTTTTCTCATGTTTTTAAAAAATTAAATAGGTAATAAGTGTAATAATTTAGTTGAATCGTAAACGTACATAGACGTGTTTGATTCCTTTTTTGTCTGATTCTCTTTCGTCAATTTCAAGAAAATCAGTCAGTGATTTCAGCATTGGCGTAAGTTTTGAATAACCATAATTTCTTGGGTCAAATTCTGGTTTTTTCTTTACAATCAAATTCCCGACATCTCCTAAAAATGCCCAGCCGTCATCATCTTCAAGATCTTCAATTGTGGTTTCAATTAGTTCAATAGTTTGTTTGTCAACCTTATGAAGTGCTTTTTCGGTTGGTTTTTCAATAGGTTTTTTAGTATCGGAAGGCGTAGTTTTTGGTTTTTTCTTCTGAATTGCCCCATCCAAAACTTCAATATAAATAAATCGGTCGCAGGCAACAATAAAAGAATTTGGGGTTTTCTTTTCGCCAATACCAATCACCTTCATTCCCGATTCGCGAAGCCTGATGGCAAGACGAGTAAAATCACTGTCGCTCGAAACAATACAGAATCCATCTAATTTTCCTGAATACAGCAAATCCATTGCGTCTATAATCAAAGCAGAATCTGAAGAATTTTTCCCAACTGTATAACTATATTGCTGAATAGGAGTAATGGCATGTTCCAAAAGGACACCTTTCCATCCGTTGGCATTTGGTTTTGTCCAATCGGCATAAATACGTTTGGTTGTTGGCGTTCCAAACTTTGCAATTTCCTCCATCATACCTTTTACGTTGCTGTAGGGCACATTATCGGCATCAATCAGGACGGCCAATTTTAAATCTTTTGAGTTGCTTAACGCCATTATTTCAATATTAGAAATTAAGTTTCTCAAAGTTAAAATTAAAATTGGTTTTTATAAGAATCGATAGGTGAATTAGTGCTTTGATCAACACTAATTATTTTCATTATAAATAATATGGAACAACTCAAAAATTAATTAAAGATAAATTTGTCTTTTATTGTGAGTCTGTATATCTTTGTCTGGAATTAATAAACGGATATATGTTTTCAAAAGCGTGTGAGTACGGAATTAGAGCTTCTATTTTTATTGCTGCCAATTCTTCAAAGGGAATCAGAGTCGGTATAAAAGATGTTGCCAAAGAAATTGATTCACCTGAGCCATTTACAGCAAAGATTATGCAGATTCTGACTAAAAACGGAATTATTCATTCGGCTAAAGGAGTCGGAGGCGGTTTTGAGGTTTCAAATGAAGCCGTAAAATCAATAAAATTAATTCAAATCGTGGATGCCATTGACGGCAACAAGATTTACACTGGCTGCGGTATTGGACTTAAAGAATGTTCTGCGGTGCATCCTTGTCCTGTTCATAACGAATTTACGAAAATAAGAGGTTTGCTCTTGGAAATGCTAACTAAAACTACTTTGGAACAATTGGCTTCGGATGTGAAATCTGGCGATTTTTTCCTTAAAACATTGAATACAAACGATTAATATTTAATAAATTATCTCAAATATGAATACAAAAACCAAAATTTCACTATTGATCCTAATGGGATTTTTAACCATAACTTCTTGCGGTAAAAAAGAAACAGCGCCGGCTGAAGAACAAACAGAAACATCTACAGAAGGAGAACCAGCTCCAACAGCTGCACCAACTGAAGAAAATGTATTAGTTATTGAAGGAAATGACCAAATGCAGTACAATGTAAACGAATTGAAAGCCGTTGCAGGGAAACCAATTAAACTGACTTTGAAACACGTTGGAAAAATACCAAAAGAAGCGATGGGACATAATTTAGTAATCCTTCAAGAAGGAACAGACGAAGCTGCTTTTGCTTTGAAAGCGAATGACGCTAAGGCAACGGATTATATTCCAGAATCTGAAAAAGCTTCAATTATTGCTCATACTAAATTATTGGGCGGTGGCGAAGAAGATACAATCGAATTTACAATTGATAAAAAAGGAACATACAAATACATTTGCTCTTTCCCAGGCCACGTGGCGATGATGAAAGGCGTATTAATTGTTGAGTAAATAATATAGACTTCAAATCGTATCATTGGGTTTGAAGTTTTTTTTAAAACTAATAAAAGATAAAATTGTCTTTTATTTAATCGAAAAAGATGAAAAGAGAAAAAAAATTATGGATTGTTTTTGCATTGGTCATGAGTATTTCATTTGCAGTGCTTGGTTATTACGGATACGAGATTTATCAACAGGCACCGCCGGTTCCAAAACAGATTGTTTCAGATTCTGGAAAAGTTATTTTTAGTGAAAGCGAAATTAAAGACGGACAAAATATCTGGCAGAGTATAGGAGGCCAGGAAGTGGGATCGATCTGGGGACACGGTGCTTATGTAGCTCCAGACTGGACTGCAGATTGGCTCCACAGAGAAGCGGTTTTTATACTGGATATTTATGCCCAAAAAGATTTTAATAAAAAATATGACGAATTAGATGCTGAAAAGCAATCGGCATTAAAGATTCGTTTACAGAAAGATGTACGAACTAATCGTTATAATCCTGACACAGGTGTACTTACGATTTCTGAAAATCGTGCTGCAGCGATCAAAGGTTTAAGCGAATATTATAAAGGTCTTTTTACGAATGATCCTAAGTTCGATAAATTAAGAGGAGAATATGCCATTCCGAAAAATTCGATTAAAGATGCTGAACGAATGCATAAGATGAACGCTTTTTTCTTTTGGGCAACTTGGGCAACAGTTACCAATCGACCAGATTCAAAAATTTCATACACGCACAATTGGCCATCAGATGAATTGGTCGGAAATACTGCCACAACCGAACTTTTGGCTTGGTCTGGAGTAAGTATTATTCTATTGATTTTAAGTGTTGGAATTTTAGTTTTCTATCATGCAAAATCAGGTGAAGAAGAAGAATTCCCGCTTCCAAAAGAAGATCCAATCATCAAGCAGGGAAAAACTAAATCAATGGGATTGGTGACTAAATATTTCTGGGTTGTGAGTTTATTGATGGTTTTGCAAATGGTTTTTGGAATCATAACAGCGCATTATGGAGTAGAAGGTAACGGTTTGTACGGAATTCCAATTGATAAGATTCTGCCGTATGCTGTAACACGTACTTGGCACACACAATTAGCGATTTTCTGGATTGCAACAGCTTGGCTGGCAACAGGATTATATATTGCGCCGGCAGTTTCGGGCAAAGACCCTAAATTTCAGTGTTTTGGAATCAACTTTTTGTTTGTGGCTTTATTGATTATTGTTTTAGGTTCAATGGCTGGACAATGGTTTGGTGTAATGCAAAAACTGAATTTGGTTCAAAATTTCTGGTTCGGACATCAAGGTTACGAATATGTTGATTTAGGTCGTTTCTGGCAAATTTTCCTTTTGGTAGGATTGTTTTTATGGCTGGCTTTAATGATTCGTCCGTTACTTCCTGTTCTTAAGAAAAAAACAGAAGAGAAAAATCTAATGATCTTGTTTTTAATTTCTTGTACCGCCATTGCGATGTTCTACGGAGCAGGATTAATGTGGGGAAGACAGACGAATTTAGCCATTGCTGAATACTGGAGATGGTGGGTTGTTCACCTTTGGGTGGAAGGTTTCTTCGAAGTATTTGCAACTGTTGTGATCGCATTTTTATTTGTTCGTTTGGGATTGTTAAAAACCAAAACAGCAACCTTAAATGTACTTTTTGCGACAATTATTTTCATGTCTGGAGGGATTTTAGGAACATTTCATCACTTGTATTTCTCAGGAACACCAACAGCAATTATGGCTTTGGGAGCAACATTCAGTGCCTTAGAAGTTGTGCCTTTAACTTTAATCGGATTTGAAGCCTATCAAAACTATAAAATTTCAAAATCAACACAATGGATTGCCGATTACAAATGGCCGATTTACTTTATGATTTCTGTAGCATTTTGGAATTTCCTAGGCGCCGGAATCTTCGGATTCATCATCAATCCGCCAATTGCACTTTATTATATACAAGGCTTGAATACAACGCCATTACACGGACATACTGCTTTATTTGGAGTGTACGGAATGCTGGGAATTGGTTTAGTGTTATTTGTATTGAGAAGTTTGTACCGAAATGTAAGCTGGAACAACAAACTGCTTAAAATCACTTTTTGGTCATTAAATATTGGTTTATTCCTAATGGCAATTTTGAGTTTGCTTCCAATTGGGGTTTGGCAGGCAATTGAAAGTATCAATCACGGAATGTGGTACGCACGTTCATCAGAATTAATGCAGCAGCCAGAAATGATTACGCTGAAATGGCTTCGTGCCATTGGAGATTCAATCTTTGGAATCGGATTTATTACA
Organism: Flavobacterium sp. LC2016-01; assembly: GCF_009711135.1. GTDB lineage: Bacteria > Bacteroidota > Bacteroidia > Flavobacteriales > Flavobacteriaceae > Flavobacterium. The sequence continues at coordinate 401,384 of NZ_WMIC01000001.1, forward strand.
ATGGCTTGGTTTGTATTTGAACTGACTTTAAAAAACAAAAAATAAAAACACATTATCATGGAAAATTTAAAAAACAAAACAATAGGATCGTTCGTAGCTGAAGACTTTAGAACAGCAGCAGTTTTCTCTAAATATAAAATCGATTTTTGCTGTAAAGGAAATAGAACTGTTACTGAAGTTTGTGAAAAACAGAATATCGACGCAGCTACTTTATTAGAAAATGTGCTGCAAGTCGTACAATCAGAAAACAATGGAAATGTCGATTTTAATTCATGGCCTCTAGATTTATTGGTAGATTATATTGAGAAAAAACACCACCGTTACGTAGAAGAAAAAACAAATATTTTGCTTCCGTTTTTAGATAAATTATGTAAAGTTCACGGTGGCAATCATCCTGAATTATTTAAGATTAATGAATTGTTTATTGGCTGTGCGGGTGAATTGGCGCAGCACATGAAAAAAGAAGAATTGATGTTGTTTCCTTTTGTAAAGCGAATGGTAAAAATCAAAGAATCTGATGGAGTTTTGAATCAGCCTTCTTTCGGAACCGTTTCAAATCCGATTGCGATGATGATGAACGAACACGATAATGAAGGCGAACGTTTTAGAGCAATTGCCGAATTGACAAATAATTATACACCGCCAGCAGATGCCTGTACCACATACAAAGTGACTTTTGCAATGTTGAAAGAATTTGAAGAAGATTTGCACAAACACATTCATCTGGAAAATAATATCTTATTTCCAAAAGCGGTTGTTTTAGAAAAAGACTTTGTTGAAGTACAATAAAGGTTGATTTAATAGTTCGAAAAGCACCGATAACAATCTTTTAAAATGATAATTATCGGTGTTTTTATTTGAAGAAATGCTATTTTAATAGATTGAGTTTAAAATTATTTAACACATAGAAACATAGATTTTGAAGATAAAAAAAAGATTATTTTAAAAAATCTAGATTTTCACACATAGCTATGTTTGTTAATGCAAGTGAAACGCCTTTAAAGCCGCTGCAAAATCTATGTTTCTATGTGTTTAAAAAATAATCACAATATGAATTCCCAAAAAGCTTGGATTATTTGCTGTTTTTTTAATTTTCTGATTGCCTGTGTTTTCGGATTATTAATGCGGTTTATGTATCTTTTTCCAATAGATTTTTTAAACTACAGTTTTTTGCTTCACGCTCATTCGCATGTAGCGATGCTAGGCTGGGTTTATATGATCGTTTATGTTCTGATTGTTCGTTTTTTTATTCCAAATGAGAAAAGTCAAAAACTAATTTACAATCGTTTATTCTGGCTGACGGAATTTTCAGTTATCGGAATGATGATTGCTTTTCCAATTCAGGGATATGCTTTGTTCTCAATTGTATTTTCGACTATGCATATCTTACTGAGTTATGTTTTTTGCCGATTGATTTGGAAGGATTGTTCTAAAGAAAAATCTCCTGTGCAAAGACTTTTACTGACCTCAATTCTGTTTATGATTTTGTCAACTTGTGGCGTTTGGTGTTTGGGGCCGGCAGTAAGTATGTTAGGAAAACAAAGTGCTTTTTACCAGATTGCGATTCAGTTTTTCCTGCATTTTCAGTTTAATGGCTGGTTTATACTGGCTATTTTAGCTTTGTTTTTAAAACAGTTTCAAGATAAAATGGATGAAGTAAAGTTTAAAAAGTTCTATTATGCCTTAGTTATCTCAACGCTTTTAACGGTTTCTTTTCCAATACGATGGTTTATAGAAAATGATGTTTTGAATTATATCAATGGTTTGGGAGTTTTAATTCAATTAGTCGCTTTTATTTATTTTTATAAAATGCTAAAACCTCAAATAGGTCATTTCAAAAGCACTTTAGATAAAACTGCAAAAATGGTTTATGGTTTGGCATTCTGTTCTTTGTTTTTAAAAGTCGGAATTCAGTTATTAACCGTTTTTCCAAATTTAGCCGAAGTTTCGCATCAAATTCGAAATTTTGTAATTGGCTTTATTCACTTAACAACTTTAGGAATTATCACAGGATTTTTGTTTGGAATCTTGCTTCAGAATAAAATACTTTCTGCCAATTCTTCACTATTGAAAATAGGAGTGAAGTGCTTTATCTTTGGATATATTGCTACAGAAGTTTTACTATTTCTTCAAGGCTGGCTTTTCTTTTTTGAAAAAGGAACAATTGCATTTTACTATCAAAGTATTTTGATATTGAGTCTGTTTTTGGTTTTAGGATTAGTTTTAATGATGACATCCATTAGAAATTTACATTCTGAATGGTTCAAGTAAATAATCTCCCAAGGAACTATAATATTTATAGAATGTTTGTCTACACTATCATAATTAATAATTTCTTCCTTTTTACAGCTGATTATAAATAATGCACTAAAAGGATTACAGGTCAACAGTCCCGTTTTAATTAAAATGCCTTTTTTGGTTTTCGTCGTATTTTGGTTTTCTAAGGTTTTAATTAAGATCAAAAAATAAAAGATGATGTTGTCTTTTTTAGGATAAAAATCATGATCTGAAAACAACTATATGCCTAAATTATAAAGGTTTGAAATGTTTATTTAGGATTTATCTTGTTAAATATAATGAGTTGAATTATTTTCAATAAAAATAATTGAGGTTCTTCATTTTAAATTAATAATGATTATTTTTGCTCGCTGATTAAAGTTAAAATTATTACTACACTATATTATGGTAAAAGATTTATTCGAGAGAATTCAGGACAATAAAGGACCTTTAGGAAAATGGGCTTCTCAAGCAGAGGGCTACTATGTTTTCCCAAAGTTAGAGGGTGAGCTGGGTCCTAGAATGACATTTCACGGAAAGAATATTTTAAACTGGAGTTTAAATGATTATTTAGGTTTAGCTAATCATCCAGAGGTTCGTAAAGCAGATACAGATGCAGCAGCTCAGTTTGGAGCAGCTTATCCGATGGGAGCTCGTATGATGTCTGGACACACTACGTATCATGAACAATTAGAAAATGAATTGGCTGATTTTGTAATGAAAGAGTCTGCTTATTTATTGAATTTTGGTTACCAAGGAATGGTTTCGATCATTGATGCATTGGTAACAAAAAATGACATCATTGTTTATGATGTTGATTCACATGCTTGTATTATTGATGGTGTTCGTTTGCACATGGGTAAACGTTTCACATACAAACACAATGATCTTGAAAGTATGGAAAAAAACCTGCAGCGTGCTACTAAAATGGCCGAAGAAACAGGCGGAGGTATTTTATTTATTACCGAAGGTGTTTTTGGAATGCGCGGACAACAGGGAAAACTAAAAGAAATTGTTGCTATGAAGCAAAAATACAATTTCCGTTTATTAGTTGATGATGCACACGGTTTTGGTACACTTGGAAAAACAGGTGCTGGAGCAGGTGAAGAGCAGGGAGTTCAAGATGATATTGATGTTTACTTCTCTACTTTTGCAAAATCAATGGCTAATATTGGCGCTTTTGTAGCGGCTGATAAATCGGTTATTGATTATTTAAAATACAACTTACGTTCTCAGATGTTTGCAAAAGCATTGCCAATGATTCAGACGATCGGTTCATTGAAACGTCTAGAATTATTGCGTAATTCATCTTCAATTAAAGATAAACTTTGGGAAAACGTTAATGCATTGCAAAACGGTCTTAAAGAAAAAGGATTTAATATTGGAGATACAAATACTTGTATTACACCAGTGTACTTAGAAGGAAGTATTCCTGAAGCAATGGTTATGGTAAACGATTTGAGAGAAAACTACGGTATTTTCCTTTCGATTGTTGTTTACCCAGTTATTCCAAAAGGAATTATTTTGTTAAGAATGATCCCGACAGCTTCTCATACGCTTGCTGATATTGATGAAACTTTAACTGCTTTTGAAGCAATCCGCGAGAAATTAGTTAACGGAATCTATAAAGAAATTGCTGAGCGTACAACAGTTGACGTTTCGTAATTAATTATAAAATAAATTCTCTTAAGTGGGAATTATGTAAAAAAATCCATTTGTTCTACGAATGGATTTTTTTTATTTGGACTAACTTTATCTCAAAATCAACAAAATAAAAATAACGAATTATGAAAAAAGTATTAGCAATAACAACACTTGTTTTAACACTTCTTATTTCCTGTAAAAAAGCAACTGATACTGAACCAGTTCAAATTGAGCCAAAAGCGCCAAAAGAAGCTGAAATAGTAGAACCAGCAGGGGATCAATGTTATGCTTCAAGATCAAACGGATATATTGTTGCGCTAAGTTTTAATGTCAATTCTCATCAAGAGGTTAACGGAAAACTAAGTTATAATTTGACAGGAAAAGATAAAAATGAAGGAACTCTAATTGGTAATATGAAAGGAGATACTTTAGTTGCAGATTATACCTTTATGTCTGAGGGAGTTTCATCTGTAAGAGAAGTTGTTTTTCTGCAGAAAGACGGAACTTTAATTGAAGGATATGGTGATGTGGTTTCGAGCAATGATAAAGTTACTTTTAAAGACAAATCAAAATTAAAGTTCGACGCAAAAAACACTTTGACTAAAGTTGATTGCAAAGTAGAATAAATATAGTTTATAAATTGAAAAATCCATTCGTTTTCGGGCGAATGGATTTTTTTATGTTTTAGCTTTCTAATCTTAATTTGTTTATATAATCACTAGAATGTCCATTCCAATTGCATTTTCTACAACGTTTATTTACAAATTCATGATCGCAATTTTCATAACCGTACAAAAGATGTGCGCATTCTGGACATAAATTTTTCATTCTAGAAGATTTTCTGTAAAATTCACTTTTACATTCATCACAAACAATTATTGAATCTTTAATGTCCATTTTGATTATAGGTTGGCCTAATCACTTTTTACTTTTCACTAATCACTTAAAACTAAAGATTCTTCAAATACGTTTTTCTCTGACAGTGAATTTTTGGATCAAAGTTCTTCCATAATAAATGAATTGCAGTATTCTCTAATAATTCAGGAGTTCTAATGCAGTTTTTGATTCCTTTTTCTGAAAAAGTTTTAAAATATTCGTCAAAAATAAGGGCTGTTACACCTTTATTTTGATAATCAGGATGAACTCCAATTAGGTAAAAAACAACATCTTTACTGTGCTTTCTAGCTTTCAGTAATTGCAGAAATCCAAACGGAAATAATTTCCCTCTTATTTTCTGTAAAGCTTCTGTAAAACTCGGCATTACAATGCTAAAAGCAACTAAATTATCATCTTTGTCAACAACAAACTTAATATATTCAGGATTGATAAAACTGATGTATTTCTTCTTAAAATATTCTTTTTGAACATCTGAAATCGCTACAAAAGAAGCCAGTTTTTCGTACGATTCATTAAACAAATCAAACATTTTGTCTACGTGAGGCATAATGTCTTTTGTTTTGGTAAAATTAAGTGTTCTCAGCTCATAACGTTTTTTGATTAACGCCTGTGCTTTCTGAAAAAACTCTGGTTTTACGTTCGAAAAAGGAAAAATACTTTCGATATATTCTTTTTCAACTTGAAAACCCAGCTGTTCAAAATGCGTTACATAATAAGGATGATTGTACCATGTAATCATTGTCCCAACTTGGTCGTAGCCTTCAGTCAGCACACCAACTTTGTCTAAATTTGAAAAACCCATTGGGCCTTCTGTGTGCTCCAGATTGTGTTTTCGGCCTAATTCGTACACTTTTTCAAGTAATGCTTTGGTAACTTCAATGTCATCAATTACATCAAACCAGCCAAAACGTACTTTTCTTTTATGCTGATTATTAACTTCTGCCCAGTTGATAATAGCTGTAATACGGCCAACAGCTTCGTTATTTTTATAGGCGATATAAAAATAAGCTTCGGCATTATCAAAAGCAGGATTTTTTGTTTTGTCAAAAGATTCCAGTTCATCAGCAATAATAGGAGGAACCCAATACGGACTGTCCTTATAAAGTGAAAATGGAAATTTTATATATTCAGTTAATTCTTTTTTAGTTTTGGCTTCTTTAATTGTAATCATTAAGGTGGTATTATAAGATTCTCTTTTCTTGAAGAGACTTAGTTATAAAATTTATTCGTATTTAGATTTTCGTTTTCTTTCTTTTTCTTGGTAGTCGATCTCTTTTTTATTATCGTCGTTTTTATCTGCCCTTTCTTTGTTTTTGACTTCTGTCAGTTTTTCTTTATACCAGCCGTCATAACGCCACGAAACGCCGATTCCACCATATAATATTGAAGGCGTATTTTTGAAGTTTGTGCTTATAGAAGCGTCCACCTGCATATTTGTTGAAAGCAGATAGGCGGCACCTCCACGAACAATTGCGTCACTGTAAAAATCGCTTTTGTATCCTTGATTTTCTATAAATCCAGACCATTTGTCGTTAAATCCGTGGGTCAAAGTTAAAACATATCCATAACTCGGATAATCGGTACCAATATAATCTGCAATGATATTGGTTACAAAAACCCATTTTCCGCCTCCAAATAAGTTTTGAGTTACCAATGCTACTTTAGGCGAAATGGCACTTTGTGGAGAAAAATAATAAGGATTGTCTGCACCAACAAAATTTGCTCCTGCAAATATAGAAACTGCTGGAATTAATTCACGCCAGTTGAACGTATAATTAGCTTTGAAGCTGTAAATATTGTTTTCTCTTTTGTAATTTTTATAAGGATCGTAGATTAAATATTTAGCTCCTAAAACAGTTTGTCTGAAATTGTTTTTTTTGTAGCTGGTGTATGGAGTATCAAAGTTTTCCATTTGATACTGCACATCAAGCACAAATTCTAATTGTTCTAGAAAAGCACCATATCTTAGCGTAAAATCGGTACCAAAACCGCTTGCATCATAATCTAGCAAATCGTGTTTCTCCTTGATTCCATAAATACCAAGTTCGGCCTGAATTACTGTTTTTCCTACTGCATAAGCAGACATAGTTTCGCCGGGGCGGTTTGAATTGATAACATCGGTATATTGTCCGAAAAAGAAATGAGGCACAAAAAAAAGAGCTGTAATAAATAATTTTTTAATTTTTAACATAAATGTATTTTTGGATTAAAAACTTATAACGCATTTCAAATGTACTATATTTTATTATTTATTTAAGATTGATATTTTAATTTTAAACAGCGGATTTACTAATTTTGGCAAAAATTATATAGTTATGCAAGAAGCATCTTTTACAAACTTGTTTAAAACGATAATGTGGATCATTGCGTTTTATTATATTTTTAAATTTTTAGCTCGAATCTTTTTGCCAGTATTGGTAAAGAAGGCGGTTGAAAAAGCAGGTGAAAATTTTCAGAGACAGCAGCAGTATACCCAGGATAACTCTTGGCAGAAAACTCAAAATAAGAATAATGATGAAATAATCATTAACACTGCTAATGCTAAAAACCCGCGTGAGACCAAAAAAGTGGGTGATTATGTTGATTACGAAGAAATAGATTAAGTTTGTATCCTGAAAAATTAGGATTCATCATTTAACCAAACCTGCCAAAATTGAAAATAGTAAATAAGTTCATTCCGCACGCCCTTGTAATATTGGGCTTTATTCTCGTTTCATTAATTTATTTTTACCCGGTACTGCAGGGAAAACAAATTTACCAGTCAGATATTGCACAGTACACCGGAATGGCAAAGGAGCAAAATGACTTTAGAGCCGCTGAACATACTGAACCATATTGGACTAATTCTGCTTTTGGCGGAATGCCGACTTATCAGTTAGGTGCAAATTATCCAAATGATTTTGTTGGAAAAATTGACGATGTTTTGCGTTTTTTACCAAGACCGGCGGATTACTTATTTCTATATTTCTTAGGTTTTTATGGACTATTATTAGTTCTAAAAACAGATCCTTTAAAAGCTTTTATAGGCGCGATCGCGTTTGGATTTTCTACTTATTTAATTATTATTCTTGGTGTTGGACATAATGCGAAAGCACACGCAATTGCGTATATGCCTCTTGTTATCGCCGGATTTATACTTGTTTTTCAGAAAAAATATGTCTGGGGAGGGTTGCTCACCATGTTTGCGGTTGCATTAGAAGTTAATGCAAACCACTTTCAAATGACGTATTATCTTTTGATCTTCTTATTGATTCTTTCAGGTTATTTTGCTTTCAATTTTATAAAAGATAAAGAATATAAACCGCTTTTAATTTCGATTGGAACTTTGGCTGTGGCAGGAATTTTTGCTATTGGCGCCAATGCCGGAAATTTATTGGCAACAAGCGAATATGCTAAATTCAGTACAAGAAGCAACAGCGAATTGACTTTTAATCCAGACGGGACTAAAAAGACAAACGAGAACGCATTGAGCCGTGAATATATAACAGAATATAGTTATGGAATTGCAGAGAGTTTCAACCTTATTGCACCACGACTTTTTGGAGGTTCTAATCATGAAAATGTTGGAACAGACAGCCGTATGTATTCGTTTATGACGGAACACGGCGTATCTTCAACTGATGCCGAAAATTTTGTATCAGGAATGCCAACGTATTGGGGAAATCAGCCTATTGTAGCTGCACCTGCTTATATTGGAGCTGTGGTTTTCTTTTTGGCAGTTTTAGCTTTGTTTATTGATGACCGAAAAATAAAATATGTATTCTTAAGCGGAGCTTTATTTTCATTGATACTTTCATGGGGTAAAAATTTCTCTTTATTGACAGATTTTTTTATTGATTATGTTCCAATGTACGATAAGTTTAGAGCAGTTTCTTCAATTCAGGTTATTCTTGAATTATGTATGCCTGTTCTTGCTGTTATGGGAATTCAATCCTTTTTCAAAGCAAAAGAAGAACCAAAAACACAGCAAAAAGCACTTGTTCAAACAGGAATTTTTGGTCTTGGAGTTATTTTGATTTTGGTAATTGCGAAAGGTTTCTTTCATTTTTCAGGAAGCAGTGATAGTTACTTCATGGAAACTTACGGACCAGACTTCGTCGATGCTTTAAAAGAAGACAGAATGTCTTTGTATTCAGCAGATTTACTTCGTTCAGGGTTTTTTATTGTGGTAACTTTTGGAGTTTTATGGTTGTTTATTAAAAACAAATTTTCTCAGACAACAACTTTAGTTATTGTTGCTCTTTTAATGATTTTTGATTTATTTTTTGTAGATAGAAAATATGTTTCTCCTAAAGATTTTGTAAGTCCAGTTCAAATTGCAGCACCGTTTCAGGAAACAGCAGCTGATGCTAAAATTTTGGAAGATAAAACTATTTACAGAGTTTTCGATATGAACGGAAATATGTCAAGCGCAACAGCTTCTTATTTTCATCATTCTATTGGAGGTTATCACGCTGCAAAACCAAGAAGAATGCAGCAATTGTTTGATTACCAAATTGGAAATAGGTCAAAAAAAATGAATATTGAAGTGCTTAACATGTTAAATGTTAAGTATGTAATTCAGACAGATTCAACTGGTGCACCTATACCAATAATTAATCCTGAAGCAAATGGAAACGCTTGGTTTGTAAGCGATCTAAAACTAGTAAAAAACTCAGACGATGTAATGAAAACTTTAGATCATATTGATACTAAAAAAGTAGCAGTTTTCAACGTTAATGAAAATGGAGTTAAGTCTAAAAATACTCCAATAAAAACTCAATGGGATACAACTGGAACGATTAAAGTTGTTGAATACAAGCCAAATTATATTAAATATCAGTCTGATAGCAAAAATGATGGTTTAGCTGTTTTCTCTGAAATCTATTATAAAAACGGTTGGAATGCTTACCTTGACGGAAAGTTGACAGATCATTTCCCTGTTGATTATGTTTTAAGAGCAATGGAAGTTCCTGGTGGAAAACATACTATTGAGTTTAAGTTTGAACCACAGGTAATTAAAACTGGAGGAACGATCACTTTAATAAGTTCAATTGGAATGTTATTGCTTTTAGGTGGCGGTATTTATTTTGAGAATAGAAGATCTAATAAAAACAAAAGCGAATTTAAAGTTTAAAATTTCTCAATGCGATTTTCTAAGATTCTAAAGATAATTCTCTTTGTCATTTTTGACTTATTGATTTTTGTTTTTTGCGGAATCTACATGATGGGATATGATGACTTTTATAATGAAAGTCAAGGAGAATACTTTAGTTTTTCAAGCATGAAAACGGAGTATAAGATGGTCTGGGGATTTTATAATTTTTGGATAGTTTTAAATTGCTTGCTTTTATTCTATATCATTTATCGAGTATATAGAAAAGTGACTCTAAAATAATTTTACCTTAAACAATAAACAATTTTCATTGGAACAAAAAAAGCTCTTAATTATTACGTATTACTTTCCACCAGCAGGAGGACCGGGCGTACAGCGCTGGCTGAAATTTGTAAAATATCTGCCAGATTTTGGTGTTCAGCCAATTGTTTATGTTCCAGAAAATCCAACTTATCCAATTGTTGACGAAGGTTTAGTAAGCGAAATATCAGATAAAGTAATTGTTCTTAAAAATAAAATTTGGGAACCGTATCAATTGGCTTCTGTGTTTTCAAAAAATAAAACCAAGAAAATCAGTTCTGGTATTTTTCCACATAAAAAAAAGCAGACGTTTTTAGATAAGACTTTCCTTTGGATTCGTGGCAATCTTTTTATTCCAGATGCACGCGTTTTCTGGGTAAAACCTTCTGTTGCTTATCTTGAAAAATATATTAGGGAAAATAATATCGATACCATTGTGACTTCGGGACCACCGCACAGTCTGCATTTAATCGGTTTAGAATTAAAAGAAAAATTAAATGTAAAATGGTTTGCTGATTTTCGTGATCCGTGGACAACTATTGGCTATCACAAAGCATTACGTTTATCATCTTACGCTGAAAAAAAGCATAAAAGTTTAGAGCATAAAGTACTTAATACTGCAGATACGATTATCGTAACGAGTAAAACTACAAAAACTGAATTTCAGGCGATTACCAATAAGCCAATTTCAGTAATTACAAATGGATATGATATCGAAAAGGTTGAAAAACAGCCTTTGGATACAAAATTCACGCTTGCACATATTGGCTCATTTTTATCTGATAGAAATCCTAGATTTTTATGGGAATGTCTTGTTGAGCTTCTTCAGGAAATTCCGGATTTTAAATCTCATTTAGAAATTAAATTAATTGGAGCAGTTAGTCAGGAAGTTTTGGATGCTATTGAAGAATTTAAACTGAATGATTATTTGAATCTTTTGGGATATGTTTCGCATAATGAAGCAATTGCTCATCAAAAAAAGTCGCAGGTTTTGCTTTTAATCGAAATTAATTCTGAAGACACCAAAAGTATTATTCCTGGAAAACTGTTTGAATATATGGTCTCAAACCGACCAATTATTGCTATTGGACCTCAAGGTTCTGATTTTGCCGATATTATTACTGAAACGAATACAGGAGTATTTTTTGATTATTCTGAAAAAGCGAAGTTAAAAAGTGTAATTTTGGACTTTTATAATCAATTTTTAGAAGGAAAATTACAGTCTAATGGCGTTGGTTTACAGCAATATTCCCGAAAAAACTTGACAAAACAATTAGCACAATTGATTAGTGAATAATCTAATTTTGCAAAAAATCTAAAATCTAAATTCAGAAATCCAAAAATGGGTATTGTCTTAAATCAATCTTTCAAAAATACTATTATTACCTATATAGGTTTCGCAATTGGAGCCATCAATACACTTTATTTGTATCCTGTTTTTCTTGGTGCAACTTATTATGCGTTAACGAATTACATTACTTCGGCAGCAAATGTAATTATGCCTTTGTTTGCTATTGGGATGCAAAATACCTTAGTAAAATTCTATTCACAATATAAAACAGAAGAAGAGAGGGAACAATTCCTATCGTTTACAGCATTATTTCCTGTTTTGATGTGTATCCCATTAGGAATTATTGGAATCTTCTTTTATGATGATATAACTGATTTTGTATCCAAAGAAAATCCCGTAGTAAGAGAATTTATGCTATTGATTCCGTTTATCGGAATATGTATGGCTTATTTTGAAATCTTTTATGCTTGGGCGAGAGTACATATGCATTCGGTTTTTGGAAATTTTATAAAGGAAGTTGGTTTAAGACTGCTTTCGACTATTGCTTTAATTGGTTTATATTTTAAATGGATTTCATTAATTGAATTTGTATATGTAACTGCGATAATTTATTTCTTTGCATTTATAGTAACAATGTTTTATGCTTTTTACATCAAAAGGCCAAAATTTCAGATTACAATTCCTGAGAATGTAAAGAGCGTAATGGAATATACCTTTTTTATTATCCTTTCAGGAAGTGTTGCCAATTTACTTTTAGATGGAGATAAATTGATGTTGAATCAATATATGAAAATCGAAAATATCGCTTATTATTCTGTAGCGACATATATTGCTTTGGTAATTTCAGTTCCGAGTCGTGCAATGCATCAAATTGTATATCCAATTACAGCAAAATTGATGCATGAAAATAAGCATGATGAATTGAATTCGCTTTACAAAAAAACCTCTATTAATTTACAAATGGTCGGCGGGTTTGTGATGCTGTGCATTTTTGTAAATATCAGTCAGCTTTATGAATTGGTTCCAAAGGAATACAGTGGTGGAATTGCTGTTGTATTTATGATTGGATTATCTAAATATTTTGATCTGATTTTAGGCAATAACAACGCCATCATTTTTAACACTAAATACTACCGAATGGTATTGTATTTAGGACTTATGCTGGTTGTTTTGACTATTGTTCTGAATATGATTTTTATCCCAATTTTCGGAATTTTTGGTTCTGCATTTGCCACACTGCTTTCTATTACTTTATATAGTTTGGCAAAACTTCTTTTTGTGGTTAAAAAATTGCATTTATATCCTTTTACAAAAGAAACTATTTACTCGGCATTGCTGACATTTGCATTGTTTTTAGTGTTTTATTTCTGGGAATTTCCATTTTTTCAATTGATTAGTATCGCTTTAAAATCAATTTTGGTTACGATTTTATATGTGTATCTGAATTATAAATTTAAAATATCTCCAGACATTAATAGGGTTATTGATAGTTTATTAAATAAAGTGGGAATTAAAATTTAGTACGATTTTTTTTGGAAAACGAAAAGTAATTTAAATTAGAATCAATTTTGTTTTTATATTTGTTAGAAAGGATAACCAATTTATTTCTAATAGATTATGAAAAAGAAATTCAATTATTTGTTAGCGTTTTCTATTCTTTTATTCTCCTCATTTTTATTTGCTCAAAAAGAGAAGTCCCAAAACGCAAATATTGGGACTAATGTGTCAAAACCAAAAGGATATCCAGTCGTTCCTTTTAAAGACACACTTTTTTATGTTTATAATAAAGTGGGATCTTTTTCTGCAGAAAATAGAGCAAAAGCAATAACAGAGAAAATAAAATCTTTGTATGAAAATGATCTTTTTGAGGCCGATTCCTTAAAGACTATTACTTCTGATATTAGCGTTGATATTGTTTACAAAGGCGATTTAATACTAATGTCTGTTTTAAATGCCGATGCGGCTTCAGAAAATAAATCGGCTGAAGAAATTGCCATTCGTAATCTTAACGCGATAAAAAAGGCAGTTATTTATCAAAACGAAAATTATTCACAGCTCCCAAAAAGACTCGGATATACGGCATTGCTGATCTTTATAATTGGCTTGGTTTTATATCTTGTGTCGAAAGTTTTTAATTGGATAAAACTTTATATTCTAAAAAATAGCGACCGATATTTTAAAGGAATAAAATACAATACTATTAATTTAATCGCGGCGAATAAACAGCAGTTTCTGATTATGCGATTATTTGGTTTTATAAAAGTAATTGCATTAATTTTTATAGTTTACCTGTCGCTTCCGGTTTTGTTCAGTATTTTTCCTGCTACAGAGGTTTATACAACGACTTTGCTTCGCTGGATATTGACGCCTGCAAAATTGGCCGTTATGGGCTTTGTAGGGTTTCTGCCGAGTTTGGTTACTATCCTTGTCATTATTATTATCTTCAGATTTAGCGTTAAAGTAATTAAATTCTTTTTTGAAGAGATTAAGAAGGAAAATATTAAAATTGATGGTTTTTACAGCGATTGGGCAATGCCGACATTTAATATTATTCGGTTTTTGATGTTTGCCTTTATGCTTGTAATTATTTTTCCGTATTTGCCAGGATCTGATTCAGACATTTTTAAAGGAGTTTCAGTATTTGTCGGTATTTTATTTTCATTGGGTTCTTCAAATGCCATTGCCAATATGGTTGCCGGATTGGTTATAACGTATATGAGGCCTTTTAAGATTGGAGATTTTATAAAAATTGGAGATGTAAGCGGAGAAGTGATTGAAAAAACGGCTTTGGTAACAAGAATAAGAACGCCAAAGTTTGAAGATATTACAATCCCGAATGCGACAGTATTATCTAGTACATCTACAAATTATTCGGCGAATACAAAACAGTCGACAAATGGACTGCTTATTCATACCACAGTGACTATTGGTTACGATGTGCCTTGGAAAGACATTCATAAAGCTTTAATTGATGCAGCGCTAAAAACAGAATTAGCCGAGAAAACACCTCCGCCATTTGTTCTTCAGACTAGCTTGGACGATTTTTATGTGTCGTATCAAATTAATGTTTATACCAAAGAGCCAACAAAACAGCCTAGAATTTATTCATCACTGCATCAAAATATCCAAGATTCATTTAACGCTGCTGGAATCGAAATAATGTCGCCTCATTATAATTCGCTCCGTGACGGAAATGCCACAACTATTCCGGCAAATTACCTGAATCCAGATTACGAAGCACCTTCTTTTGAAGTAAAAAATAAGGGTTAAGGTATTGATATTAAGTTGTTAAGTTTGAAATTTTAACACTCTTTTTCTTTGCAGTTAATTTTATTAAAACTAACTTTAGCTGAGAATTCAGCAACGTTTTGCCGGCAATGATAAAAAATATCATTCATAAAGCAATAAAAGTTGACAGTGTTATGTTTTATTGAGATTGAAATGCTTTTCGAGAACTGAAAAGCATTAAGTAGTTGTAGTAGTATTTAGATTAATCTTTTAATTAATTAATGATTATGAAAGGCAATCCACTTAGTCAAGAACAAAGCTTACAAGTGTTTTCAAATATGATCTCAAACAAAGTTCATAATGGATTTACACTGGAAGAAAGAAATGATGAATTACTTTTTGCCGTACTTTCAAAAGGCGGAAAAGTGGTGAATCATGGTTTGAATTTTATTATTTTTTGCTTGACGTTAGGATTGTGGTCGTTCGCATGGCTTTATCTTACTTTAGAGGCCTCAAAGCAGAAAAAAATATTAGTTGCCATCGATGAAGATGGCGTTCCTTTTGAAGAAAAATGTTTAGTTGCTTAGCAACTTAAATTACAAAATTAAAAAATTCCAAATTCCAATATGATTAATCATGTCATTGGAATTTGGAATTTTTATTTGTTGTCAGGTTGAGCAGCAAAAAGTTTATGGTGAAAAAAAACTTAGAATCTCAGTAACTTAGAACCTCAGAACCTTTTTTATAATTTATCTTTCAAATAAATCCCAGTAACAGATTCTTTTACTTTTACAATATCTTCAGGTGTTCCAACAGCTAATAGATGCCCACCATTTTCACCTCCTTCAGGTCCGAGGTCAATGATCCAGTCGGCACATTTGATTAAATCAAGATTATGTTCAATGACAATTATAGAATGGCCTTTTTCGATTAAAGCATCAAATGAAGCTAATAACTTCTTGATATCGTGAAAATGCAGACCGGTTGTAGGTTCATCAAATACAAATAAAGCTTTGTCTTTTGTTGCGCCTTTTACTAAAAACGAAGCTAATTTAATACGCTGTGCTTCACCGCCAGAAAGAGTAGAAGACGATTGTCCTAATTGAACGTATCCTAAACCTACATCTTGCAGAGGCTGTAGTTTTTGAGTGATTTTTGACTGCTTGTTTTTTTCAAAAAAAGCAATTGCGTCATCAATAGTCATAGTCAGAATATCGTTGATGTTTTTATCGTCAAAATTGATCTCTAAAATCTCTTTCTTAAATCTTTTTCCGCCACAAGTTTCGCAAGGCAATGAAACATCGGCCATGAAAACCATTTCAATGTTTATTGAGCCTTCTCCTTTACAGGTTTCGCATCGGCCGCCATCAACGTTAAAAGAAAAATGTTTGGCCTGATAACCTCTTATTTTCGAAAGTTTTTCTTTAGCATATAAATCTCGAATATCATCATAAGCTTTAATGTAAGTCACTGGATTTGATCTCGAACTTCTTCCAATTGGATTTTGATCTACATATTCAATATGTTTGATTTGAGAAAAAGAACCTTTTATTTCACTGAACTGACCCGCTTTTTCGGCAGCGTTTTCCAGTTTTTTCTGCATGGCAGGAAACAAAATCTTCTTGATTAAAGTACTTTTTCCACTTCCAGAAACTCCAGTAACGACCGTTAAAACATCAAGCGGAAAAGTAACATCAATGTTTTTTAAGTTATTTTCTCTTGCTCCAACGATATCAATATGATTTTTGAATTTTCGTCTTTTCTTTGGGACAGAAATTTCTAAATCGCCATTTAAGTATTTTGCCGTAAGCGAATCTGATTTTAGGATTTCTTCATAAGTGCCTTGAGCGACTAAGTTTCCTCCAAAAGTTCCTGCTTCTGGACCAATATCAATAATCATATCGGCCGCTTTCATGATATCTTCGTCATGTTCAACCACAATTACAGTGTTTCCTAAATCACGAAGGGAAAGTAAAACCTTAATAAGACGTTCAGAATCTTTTGGATGCAGACCAATACTTGGTTCATCTAAAATGTACATCGAACCAACAAGACTGCTTCCTAATGAAGTCGCAAGATTAATACGCTGTGATTCTCCTCCAGAAAGCGTTGAAGAATTTCGATTAAGTGTTAAATAATCCAAACCAACTTCAGTCAAAAATGATAAACGATTGTTGATTTCAACCATCAAGCGCTTTGCAATTTGCGCTTCATAAACATTTAAATCGATGTTTTTGAAAAAAGTAACCAAATGTCTAATCGGCAAATCGACTAATTCTGAAACCGTTTTGCCATTGATTTTTACATATGAAGCTTCTTCACGCAAGCGTTTTCCGCGACAGGCGTGACATTTTGTTTTGCCTCGATAGCGCGATAACATGACACGGTTTTGTATTTTATAATTTTTCTCTTCTAATTCTTTGAAAAAATCATTTAATCCCTGAAAATACTGATTTCCTTTCCAAACCAAATCTTTTTGCTCTTCAGACAATTGAAAATAAGGTTTATGAATAGGAAAGTCAAATTTGTAAGCATGCTTTACTAGTTCATCTTTATACCAGCTCATGCTTTCGCCTCGCCACGGATAAATAGCACTTTCAAAAACAGATAAAGAAGTATTTGGAACTACTAAATCGGCATCAATACCGATAATATTTCCGTAGCCTTCACAAACCGGACAAGCACCGTAAGGATTGTTGAAACTGAATAAATGAACATTTGGTTCTAAAAACGTAATGCCATCCAATTCAAAATTATTAGAATAGGAAAAACGCTTTTCTGTCCCTAATTCCTGCAGGAAACAAATCCCTTTTCCTTCAAAAAAAGCAGTTTGTACCGCATCTGCCAGACGGTTATAGAATTCTTCTTCCTCTTTGACCACAATTCGGTCGATGATTAATAAAATATCTTTATTATCTAATGAATGCAAGTCTGAAGCTGTAAACTCATCCAAACGAACCATTTCATTATCGACTAAAATACGGGCAAAACCTTGCTGTAAAAGCACTTTTAGTTTGTCTTCGAGCTGTCTTCCTTCTTCTAAATGAATAGGAGACAAGAGAAGCCATTTGCTGTCAATTTCTAAAGTCTTTACATCAGAAATAACATCGGTTACGGTATTTTTTTTGACTTCCTGCCCTGAAATTGGAGAAAAAGTACGACCAATTCTAGCGTATAAGAGTTTGATGTAATCATAAATTTCCGTCGAAGTACCAACAGTCGAACGCGCATTTGTAGTATTCACTTTTTGCTCAATTGCAATTGCGGGTGCTATACCTTTTATATATTCTACTTTTGGTTTGTCCAAACGTCCCAAAAACTGACGTGCGTATGAAGATAAACTTTCTACATAACGGCGCTGTCCTTCGGCATATAAAGTATCAAATGCCAAACTGGATTTTCCTGATCCCGAAAGTCCTGTAATCACAACAAGTTTATTTCGCGGAATCGCAACACTTACATTTTTTAAATTATGTACCTGTGCTCCTTTAATGATGATATTTTGCTTTGGGTCGAGTGTAGAAAGGTCAATTTGCATAAAAAAAGTCAATTTTTACAAAAGTAATCAATTTTAAGCAGAGTTTTGTTAAGGATATTGTTCCAAATCTTAACAGAATTACCATGTTAGGTCTTGAAAATTAGATATCGAAACGACAATCTAAATTGATCACAATTCGTTTCCCGTGGTTGAGGCGATGGGTTATATTTGAATATATTTGAGAAATATTTTGAAAAACATAGCCTGAGGTTTTAACCGCAGGAGCGCAATGTATTCGCGTAATTTTGAAAAAAAATATTGTTTCAACTGCAAAATATCCTATTTTAGAACTGTTTTAGTATTATTTTAATATCCTGACCAAATTTTGAAAACTAAACTATCTATCTTCTTTTTTTTATTGAATTTCCTGCTGTTCGGCCAGGAATTCCCGCCAATTATTAAGTATTCATCTTCTGTCTATGGAGCTGGAAATCAGAGCTGGATGATTTCGCAGGACGATCAGAATTATTTGTATTTTGCTAATAATGACGGACTTTTAGAGTATAATGGAACAAATTGGCAATTGTATCGTGCTCCAAATGAAACAATTCTGCGCTCTGTAAAAGTAATCGGAAATAAAATCTACACAGGAACTTACATGAATTTTGGTTACTGGACGAGAAAACCAGATGGCAGACTGAAATATACTTCGCTTAGCAATACAATCAAAAGCAAAATATTAGATGATGAACAATTTTGGAACATATTAAAATACGATCAATGGGTTTTGTTTCAATCGCTTAACCGAATTTACATTTATGATACAAAGACGGGACAGTTTAAAATTATTGCCCCAAAAAATGGTGTTATAAAATCATTCGCGCCAAAAAATGCGATCTATTTTCAAACGATGAAAGAAGGTCTGTTTGAAATCGAAAGCGGAAAAGCAAAGTTAGTTTCCGATAATCCGATTTTGAAAAAATTTACGATTGCCAATATTTTCACTACCGATGAAGGTTTATTAATTCAGACACAGCTCGATGGAATGTATAAATTGGTCAAAAATACACTGACTCGTTTTGTTACCGATGTTGATTCAGAATTAAAATCGAGTTTTGTTTACAGCAGTCAGCGTCTTCAAAATGGAAATTTTGCTTTAGGAACGGTTTCAAACGGAATTTTTGTTTTATCGGATAAAGGAAAATTAAAATATCATTTATCACAAAGTAAAGGATTGAGCAATAATACCGCTTTGTCGCTTTTTGAAGATAAAGATCAGAATTTATGGGCTGGTCTTGATAACGGGATTAACTGTATCAATATGCAGTCACCAGTCCACAGTTTTACTGATGACTCGGGAGTTTTGGGAACGGTTTATGCTTCGGCAGTTTACAAAGGACTTTTATACATTGGAACAAATCAAGGACTTTTTTGCAGACCGCTTGAAAGCAACATCGATTTTAAGTTTATAAACGGAACAAAAGGTCAGGTTTGGTCACTTTTTGTTTATGATGATACGCTCTTTTGCGGACATGATTCGGGAACATTTGTAGTTGCAAATGACACGGCTAGAAGTATTTTTTCAGCATCTGGAAGCTGGAAATTTGAACCAGTTCCTCATAATAAAAATCTTTTGCTTCAAGGAAATTACTACGGAATTTCGGTTTTAGAAAAGGTGAATAATCAATGGGTATTTCGAAATAAAATTAAAGGATTTGATTATTCATCCCGTTATTTTGAAATTTCAAATCATTTAGATGTTTATGTGAGCCATGAATATAAGGGGATTTTTAGATTGAAATTGTATAATTCATTACTAAAAACAGATAATTTCTATACTTATAAATCGCCTCAAAAAGGAATCCGTGCAAGTTTGACTAAGTTTAATAATTCGATTTATTATGCCTATAAAGCGGGTATTTTTAAATTAAATGCGGCAACAAAGCAATTTGAAAAAGACACTGTTTTAAGTTCGATTTTTGAAAATGATGAATATAATTCAGGTAAATTAATTGTTGACAATTCGAATAAAATCTGGCTGTTTTCTAAAAACTATATTCATTATTTCTCGGCCAGTAAATTAAGCAGTCAGCTTAAGGAAAATGTAATTCCGATTCCGGCATCTTTGACAAATTCGATGCTCGGATATGAAAATATCACCCAAATTTCTAAATCAAATTATCTAATTGGCACAACAGATGGTTATTATACTTTAAATATTGATGATTTAAGTTTTAAAAATTACACCGTTTTTATAACTGATATCGCCATGAATAAGCAAAACGAAGCACTGAAAGATGTTGCTATTCAAGAAGAAGGAAGTTTTGCATCAAACGAAAATAATATAACATTAAATTATACCGTTCCGGAATACAACAAATATATTAATACAGAATATCAATACTCGCTGGAAGGTTTTCAAAATGAATGGAGCGAATGGAGTACAAAAGCAACTGTGAATTTCAAAAATCTTTCTCCGGGAAAATACACCTTTAAGGTTCGGGCAAAATACGCTAATACAATTCTTGAAAATACCGCCGTTTATACATTCACAATTTCAAAACCTTGGTATTTGACTAATCTTGCCGTTTTTATTTATTTTCTATTGATGCTGGCAATGGCTTATTTCATTAACAAAGCGTACCGAAATTATTATCATAAACAAAAAGAAAAATTAATTGAAGAGAATAATCTTTTGCTCGAAATCAAAGAATTAGAAAACGAACAGCAATTAATGAAACTGAGAAACGAACAGCTTTCTCAGGATGTAGATACAAAAAGCAGGGAATTAGCTGTTTCGACCATGAGTTTAAACAGTAAGAATGAATTGTTGGCTTTTATTAGAGAAGATTTGCAGAAAACGGTTCCAGGTGAAAGCAAAAATATAAAATCAGTTATCAGTACGATTAATAAAAATATTACCGAAGAGGATTCCTGGAATGTTTTTAAAGAAGCTTTTGATAATGCCGATAAAGATTTCTTAAAAAGAATCAAACAGCTTCATCCTTTATTGACTCCAAATGATTTGCGTTTGTGTGCCTATCTTCGTTTGAATCTTTCATCCAAAGAAATCGCACCGCTTTTCAATATTTCTGTCCGAAGTGTTGAGATTAAAAGATACCGTTTGCGCAAAAAAATGGATTTGCAGCACGAAATCGGTTTAGTTGAATATATTCTGGCTGTATAGTAGCACGAAAAAACAGCCAAAATAACTATACATTACCACAACATTATGACTTTGTTAGGGTTTTATAACGCAAATGTTAAAGAAATTAACATTCGTAAATATTAGTCGTTTCAGGATTTTTTTTGCGAAATCTTGAAATTAGTAACATTTTTTTTGAGATGTATGTTTTTTGTTGAGGTTAAATTTAGCGGATTCCTAATTGGAACGAATAAATTTATCTTTCAATAAAAACTAACTAATTATGAAATCGAAATTGTTACTAATTGTACTATCGTTGTGTACATCATTTGCCTTTGCGCAATCTTATGATGTAAGCGGAACGGTAGTAGATGGGTCAGGATTATCACTGCCTGGCGTAAATGTAAAAGTTAAAAGTTCGTCTCAAAGTACAACCACAGACTTTGATGGATCTTTTAAGTTAACCGGAGTTCCAAAAGGAGCTTCAATTGTCTTTAGTTATATTGGTTACAGAACGCAGGAAATTGCAGTTTCTGGAACTATAATGAATGTAAAGATGGCCGACGACGCAAAATCCCTTGAAGAAGTCGTTGTTATTGGTTACGGTACTCAAAAGAAAAGAGAAATTACCGGAGCCGTTTCTGTTGTAGACAGCAAAACGCTGGATATTTTAAAACCAACAAGAATTGAGCAAGCGCTTCAAGGTACCGTTTCGGGTGTGAATGTGACTACACAGTCTGGTGCGCCGGGAGCTGGTTTGGATATTCGTATTCGAGGTATTGCTACCAACGGACAAAATTCGCCAACAGCTATTATAGACGGTTATGTGGGTGATTTTAGTTTGTTGAATCCAAATGATATTGAAAGCATTACAGTTTTAAAAGATGCTCAGGCGGCAATCTATGGAACAATTGGTGCAAATGGAATTATTTTGGTGACAACCAAAATGGGTAAAAAGAACTCTAAAACTAAAGTTTCGTTTAACAGCTATGCAGGATTTCAGGAAACATCTAGGAAACTTCCAACTTTAAATGCTACCGAATATGCACTTTTATTAAATGAAAGTTATGCAAATGGAGGAAAAACAATTCCTTATCCAAATGTAAGTGGACTAGGAAAAGGCACAAACTGGCAAGATGAAGTTTTCCAGAAAGGTGCACCTCTTATTAATAACGACTTGACTATTTCTGGAGGTTCAGAAAATATTACCTACTCTATCAGTGGATCGCATTTAGATCAAGAAGGTATTGTTGGAGGTGATAAATCGGGTTATTTAAGAAATACGGCAAGAATTGGTTTAGGCGCTGATTTAAGCAGTAAAATTAAATTGAGAACAAATGTTATCTATACTTATTTCACTAGAAAAACATTAAATGAAAATGGCCTTGGATCTGTATTGTTTAATGCTTTAAACGTTCCTGCAACGTTAAATCCATATAATGCTGACGGCAGTTTTACTCTTGTGCCAAATACTACAGGATTAGGAAATGAAATCATTAATCCGCTGGCGCAAATTGCAAATACTTATAACAGTTATAATTATAAAAAAATAAACGGAAACTTTGGACTGGATTATAAAATCTTCAAAGGATTTACCTTAGCAAGTGCTATCGGTTTTAATACTTCAAACAGTGAAGGAAAAGACTTTGCACAACAGATTAGTTATGGTGGAAAAGTTTTTGATGTTCAAAGAAGTTCAGTAACGCAAAGAGCAGTAAATGATAATAATTATTCATTTGACCTTTATGGAACTTATGAAACAAAAATTGCAGAAAATCATAATGTAAAGGCAACTGTTGGTACAACAATCTTTAAAGAATGGGGTAACGGACTTTCAGCAACGGGTTTTGATGTTCCAAATAATTCTTGGGATTTTGCCGATATTTCTTTAACAAAAGGAATTTCGGAAACGCTTACAAACAGTTCGTATAATTATGACCAGAGAAGATTATCCTATTATGCAAGACTTCAGTACGATTATAAAGAGAAGTATTTACTGTCTGGAATGACCAGACGTGATGCTTCGACTAAATTCGGACCAGGAAATAAAATTGGATATTTTTCATCCGTTACGGGTGGATGGATTGTTTCGAAAGAAGATTTCTTCGGAGAGCCTAAGTTTATAAATTTCTTAAAGCTAAGAGCTAGTTATGGAACGTTAGGAAATGACCAAATTCCGAATTATGGTTATTTAGGACTTTTGAACGGTGAAGCAACTTATGTTTTTGACGGTGCAATTGTAAACGGAAGTGCTACAGGTCAGGTTCCAAACCCAGATTTAAAATGGGAAGAAGCTGAGAAATTTGATGTTGGTTTGGATATGAAAATCTTAAACGACAAAGTTTACATCGTTGCCGATTATTTCAGTGATATCAGAAAAGATTTATTAGTGCCAAATATTCCAGTTTCTGGAATCAACGGAACAGGAGCTCCGGGTGCAAGTGCTCCAACTTTAAACGCGGGATCGGTTAAAAATTCAGGTTTTGAATTCGCAATTGATTATAAAGATAAATTCTCAGATAATTTTAATTTCAGCGTAGGCTACAATGTTACTTTTCTTAAAAATGTTGTGCAACAAGTAAATAATGGCACAGGGTTTATTGAAGGAGGCGCTTTTGGCGTTGGACAGCCTGCACCTTCACGTATGGAAGTAGGTCAGCCAATGGGTTATTTCTATGGATATAAAACCGATGGAGTTTTCCAAAATCAAGCAGAAATCGATGCGCATCCCTCTCAAATTGCTTTAGGCGCAAATGCTGCTCCTGGTGATCTTCGTTACGTTGATGTTAATGGAGATGGAAAAATCGATACAAATGATAAAACCAATATTGGCGATCCAATTGCCGATGCAACAATGGGTTTCAATATACAGATGAATTATAAAAATGTGGATTTTGCGATGTTCACCTTTGCTTCAGTAGGAAATGATATGGTTCGTAATTATGAAAGAACACTTTCAGATGCTAATCGTTTAAATTATGTTTTAGACAGATGGACAGGCGAAGGATCAACAAATTCAACTCCAAGAGTTACAACGGGGGCAACAGCAAACAATGTTTTTTCTGATTATTTTGTAGAAGATGCTTCTTATTTCAGAATCCAAAATATTCAATTAGGATATTCTCTTAGTCCAAATGTGGCTCAAAAAGCAGGCCTTACAAAATTAAGACTTTACGTTGGGGTAAATAATTTATACACATTTACAAAATATAAAGGTTTTGATCCAGGCGCTTCATTTGGTCCGCAAAATCGTGATAATGTTTCTCAGTCGCCAATTGGTGCGGGAATCGATTATGGTTTTTATCCAATTCCGAGAACCTACTTGATGGGGCTTAATCTTAATTTTTAATTTCAATTAAAATGAAAAAATATTTATATACAACCGTTATAACGCTTACTCTATTTTCGACTTTATGTATTTCTTGTTCGGATGAGTATGTAGATCCTACACCAGAATATTCTATCGATTCTGAAAACTATTTTAATTCAAAAGCAGATTATGATCAGGCATTAATTGCCGCTTACGATTTGCTTCAGGCTTCTTATGTAAATGTTTTATTAGGTGAAATTGCCTCAGATAATACATTATGCGGAGGAGAAAGCCCAACAGATGTTATTGGTTTTCAACAGATAGATGATATGATTCATACTCCGGTAAACAGTAATTTAAGAGATGTTTGGAACTGGATGTTTGCAGGTGTTCAAAGAGCAAATTATATTCTTGAATTTCAAAATAAAACCGATTTTCAAGGAAAAAACCAAATTATAGCCGAAGCACGTTTTCTTAGAGCATATTATCAGTTTGAGTTAGTAAAATGGTTTGGTGGTATACCAATGAAAGGCGATGCTAGGTTTAAAATTGGAGATGAAAAAACAGTACCGCGTTCTAGTAAAGAAGAAGTCTACGCTTCTATTGAAGCCGATTTGACTTTTGCGGCTGCTAATTTATCTCCAATTGCTTCTCAAAAAGGACGCGCTACAAAGGGTGCAGCTTTGGCACTTTTAGGAAAAGCGTATTTATATGAAGGTAAATTTGCACAAGCAGCAAGTGCCCTTGACGGTGTAATAACTTCGGCAAAATATTCTTTGGTAACTGATTATAATTCCATTTTTGAAATGGATGGAGAAAATAATGCAGAATCTGTTTTTGAAGTGCAATATACAGATGTTGAAGGCGCTGGTTTTGGATGTCTTCAGTGCAGTGAAGGTAACGTAGCAGTTGGATTTAGCGGTGTCAGAAATTTTTCAGGACCTCTTTTCTCTTCTGGATTTAGTTTTAATGTTCCAACGAAAGAAGGTGCCGATGCTTTTGAAGCTGGAGATAAACGTAAAGATGTTGCCATTTTAGATATTGCCGCTTTTGCTGCTGCAAATGCTAATTATGACGGCGGAAAAGGTGTGAGCTACGGAAAAGGAAATGAGGATACAGGATATTTCAACAGAAAATATCTTCCAAGAAAAAGAAGTTCAGCTGCAGCTGGAGATTTGAACTTGACAAACCCAAATAACTACAGAGCCATTCGTTATGCTGATGTTTTATTGATGGCTGCCGAAGCATATAGTCGAGCAGGAAACAATGATGCGAAAGCAAGAGAGTATTTAAATCAGGTAAGAAGACGCGCTTTTGGCGATAATAATCACGATATCACAGCTTCTGGACAAGCTTTAACTGACTTTATTTATGCGGAAAGAAGAGTGGAGCTTTTTGGAGAAGGACACCGTTTCTTTGATTTGGTAAGAACTGGAA
Source organism: Flavobacterium sp. LC2016-01 (assembly GCF_009711135.1). Lineage (GTDB taxonomy): Bacteria > Bacteroidota > Bacteroidia > Flavobacteriales > Flavobacteriaceae > Flavobacterium. Next base: position 427,486 of record NZ_WMIC01000001.1, read on the forward strand.
AAGCTGTTGGAAAAATCCCTGGATTTACAGCTAATAAGAACGAATTATTTCCGCTTCCAATTGAAGAAATTCAATTCGCAAACGGAAACTGGCAACAAAATCCTGGATACTAAAAAATACAATTATGAAAAAAATATATCTAATACTAAATCTATTCGTTTTAGCAACGCTGATTGCTTGCACAAACGATGATGCTCTTGATGTTGATTTAGACAGTGCAGCAGCGCCGACAAACATTTCGGCACTGACAACAGTTACACAGGATAACACCGGAAAAGTAACTTTTATCCCTACAGGAGAAGGTGCAACGCAGTACAAAATTAATTTTGGAGACGGAACTCCCGAATCGGCTTATATTTCTTCTGGCGGTACTTTATCGCATACTTATAAAGAAGGAACTTATAAATCGAAAATTACGGCAATGAATGTTAATGGAAAAACGACTGAAGTGACGAAAGATGTTGTCGTTTCATTCAGAGCGCCAGAAAAGTTGGTTGTTGAAATCACAAATGATTTAACAGTATCTAAAAAAGTAACCGTAAAAGCAACGGCAGATTTTGCTTTGTTTTATGATGTTTATTTTGGAGAAGCTGGAAAACCAGATCCAATTTCGGCAAACAATGGCGAATCGGTTTCTTATACATATAAAGAGGCAGGCGTTTATACTGTTCGTGTAGTTTCTAAAAGTGCTGCTATTAAAACAACAGAGTATACAGCACAAGTGACTGCGAAACTAGTTGTAGCGCCTTCAGCATCTGCGCCAACACCACCAAATAGACAGCCAGCTGATGTTATATCGATTTTTAGTGCGAAATACACTGATGTTGCAGGAACTAACTTTAACCCGAATTGGGGACAAGCAGGAACTTTCTCTGAATTTGACCTAAATGGTGATAAAATACTTAATTATATCAAACTAAATTATCAGGGAATTGCATTGGCAGACGGTGTAACAATTGATGTTTCTAAAATGGAATATTTGCACATGGATGTATGGACAGCAGATTTAGAGAAACTGGCTATATTCCCTATTAGTAAATCTAATGGAGAAAGAAAGGTGGAAAAAGACCTTACTTTAAATCAATGGACAAGTATTGATATTCCAATTTCAGCATTTACTAGTCAGGGCGGTTTTACAGTAGCTGATATTTTTCAGTTAAAATTAGACACAGCTCCTGTACCAGGTAAGAGTGTTTATATCGATAATATCTATTTCTACAAAGCACCTTCGGAATCAATTGCATTACCTATCGATTTTGAATCGGCAAACTTGACTTATGCTTGGGGTGGTTTTGGAAATGTTATTGCTTCAATGACAACAAATCCTGATAAAACTGGATCGAATGTTTCTGACAAAGTAGTGAAATTAGAGAAAAAATCAGGAGCAGAAACCTGGGCAGGAGCGAGTTTAAATCTTGACGCTTCGCCAGATTTTTCTAAAGGAACTAAAGTAAAAGTAGCCGTTTGGTCGCCAAAAGTGGGCGCTGATATTTTATACAAAATGGAACTTTCAACATCTCCTAAAGATGGAAACGGAAATCCAAGCGTTAATTTTGAAGTACATGTCTCAACTACGGTTGCGAATGCCTGGCAAATTTTAACTTTTGATTTGACAAGTGCAGCGAGTTTTGATGCCAGCGTCAAATACGACAGAGTAATTTTATTCCCAGACTTTGGACAATCAGGAACTGGAGCGAGTTATTATTTTGACGACATAAAACAATCCAATTAAAACCAGAAATCATGAGCAAAAATATAATTATAAAAATAGTATCCATATTTACGATTCTCTTGATGACGGGTTGTCAAAAAGACGATTTTACTTTTGGATCAATAGATTCGCCAACAAATCTTAAGGTTACTGCCGAGATTATTGGTAAAACTGCCACAGCTCCAACGGGAGATGGTTCGGGAACTGTAAAGTTTACCGCTAAAGCAGATGGTGCAATATCATACAAATACGTGTATAGTGACGGAACATCAGACAATGCGCCAAACGGAGTAGTAACAAAGCGTTTTACAAAAACGGGCGTTAATACGTATACCGTAACGATAATTGCTTCTGGAAAAGGAGGAGTAAGCAGTACAACTACAACTGATGTTACAGTTAAAAGTGATTTTAGCGATGCTGAGGCTGTTCAGTTTTTAACGGGCGGTACTTCTAAAAAATGGTATTGGTCGGCTTCAGAAGCGGGACATTTAGGTGTTGGTCAAAATGATGGCGACGCTACTAAAAACTATTATGGAAACTATTATCAGGCTGGAGCTTGGGAAAAAGCAGGTTCGCCAACGAGCAGCTGTTTATACGAAAACGAACTGACATTCTCTCTTGAAGGTGGTCTGCTTAAATTTCAGTTAAATAATGGTGGAGCAACATTCTTCAACGCCGCTTTTGAAAGCGTAGGAGGAGGAAGTTCAGGATCTGACGCTTGTTTGGCTTATGACACTTCAGGAAAGAAAACAGTTTCGTTGAGTCCATCAGAATCTGTTGTAATGCAAAATCCAAATCATGCAACGCAAACCAGAGGTACAATGATGAACTTCTCTGATAACGGATTTATGGGTTATTATATTGGTCAGAGTTCATATGAGATCTTATCGATTACAGCAAATAGAATGGTGGTAAGAGCCGTTATGGGCGGAAACGCATCATTGGCTTGGTATCATATTTTCACGACTACAAAACCAACGCAAAACCCAACAACGCCAGATAAAGATTATACCAATTTAGTTTGGTCAGATGAGTTTAATACAGATGGAGCGCCAGATGCTTCAAAATGGGTTTATGATTTAGGACGCGGCGATAATGGATGGGGAAATAATGAAAAACAGAATTATACTAATTCGTCAACAAACGTAATTGTTCAGGGAGGTAATTTAAAAATTACGGCTAAAAAAGAAGCTTCTGGTGGAGCTGATTATTCTTCAGCCAGATTGAAATCTGAAGGAAAATATAAATTTACGTATGGAAAAGTTGAGGTACGTGCAAAACTGCCAATAGGCGGAGGAACTTGGCCTGCAATCTGGATGTTGGGTGCAAACTACGCAACAAATGCGTGGCCGGCGTGCGGAGAAATTGATATAATGGAGCATGTAGGAAACAGCCAGAACTTGATTCATGGAACACTTCATTATCCTGGACATTCAGGCGGAACTGCCAATACAGGTTCTAAAACAATCGCAAATGTTTCAACAGAATTTCATATTTATAAAACAATCTGGAGTCCTGAAGCAGTAAAAATATATGTAGATGATGAGTTAATTCATTCGGTTCCTAATGATGCGAGTTTGCCTTTCAACAAAGACTTTTTCTTAATTTTGAATGTAGCTATGGGAGGTAATTTTGGCGGTAATATTGATGCAGCTTTCACGCAGTCTTCGATGGAGATTGATTACGTTAGAGTATATCAATAGATTAAATTAATTAGTAAGAATGAAATGAGAAGGTCAGTTTAGGCTGGCCTTCTTAATTTTTATAATTTTAAAAGAAAACTATGAAAAAGGTGTTAATACTGCTGTTAATCAGTAGTGCTTGTTTTGCTCAGGAAGTAAAAAGGAAACTGGTCTGGGAAGAAAATTTCAATAAAAAAGAGCTAAATGAAAAAGAATGGAATTTTGAGCTTGGCGACGGTTGTCCTAATCTTTGTGGATTTGGAAATAATGAAAGACAGATTTATACCAAAACAAATCACGAATTTAAAGACGGAAATCTCGTAATTGAAGCCCGAAAAGAAGGTTCTAAATACACATCAACAAAAATTACAACAAAAGGAAAAAAAGAATTTAAATATGGACGAATCGAAGCTAGGGCAAAATTGCCAGTTGGTCAAGGAATCTGGCCTGCCTTCTGGATGTTAGGCGCTAACATTGATAAAATTCATTGGCCAAAAGCAGGTGAAATTGATATTTTAGAATATATTGGTCGCGATCCCGGAATGGTTTACACTACTTTGCATACGCAAGACAGCCATGGAAATACGATTAATACCAAAAGAACACCATATCCTAATATTGAAGAAGGGTATCACATATTTGCAATCGAATGGACAAAAGATAAAATGGACTTTTTTGTAGATAAAACATTGGTGTATACTTTTAATCCTCCTGTAAAAAATGAAGACACTTGGCCTTTTGACAAGCCTTTTTATATAATTGTCAATTTAGCTGTTGGAGGAAATTTTGGAGGACCAGAAGTTGATGATAAAATATTTCCGCAAAAGTACTATGTTGACTACGTGCGTGTTTACCAATAAAAGTATTGAAAAGAAAGATATAAATAGCTATAAGTGCTTAATTGTAAGTTATTTATGTCTTTTTTTTATTGATTTTTTCATGTATTAAATTTAAGGTTTTAACGGACTTTGCGAATAAAATTTAACGTATCAACATGTTTTTTAAGTTTTTATTGTTAATTATTCTGTGTTTTATTTGCTTTTTAAAATAATAATTTGTTAAATTTGATCACTTAATTAACACAACTAAAAAAAGAGAAGCCTATACAATAAAATTACTTTTTAGAAAATTACTCCAAATTAAAAAAAACTAAAAAAGTAGTATTATGGCTCATCTGCACATTCCAGACGCTCTGTTAGTGAAAAATTATATCGATGGCAATGAAGTTGCACTGTCGACATTAATTAAAAGGCACGAATCTAAGATATATGGTTTCATATATTCTAAGATCGCCGATAGAGATATTTCAAATGATATTTTTCAAGACACTTTTATTAAGGTAATCAAAACCTTAAAAAGTAATTCCTATAATGAAGAAGGTAAATTTTTACCTTGGGTTATGCGTATATCTCACAATTTAATTGTAGATCACTTTCGCAAAACCAAAAAAATGCCAATGTACAGAGAAACAGAAGAATTTTCAATTTTCTCTGTAATGTCTGATGATTCTTTGACAATCGAAGGAAAAATGATACTTGATCAAGTCGAAATAGACTTAAAAAAACTAATTGAAGAACTTCCTGACGATCAAAAAGAGGTATTGGTAATGCGTATGTATCAGGACATGAGTTTCAAGGAAATCTCTGAATTAACAGACGTTAGCATCAATACAGCATTAGGAAGAATGCGTTATGCACTAATGAATTTGAGAAAAATAATTGATAAACATCAAATTATTTTAACCAACTAATACTATTTTGAGTATTAACTCGTTATACTGTATATAAACATTTTACAGTATGGCAAAAATTTACTCTAAGAAAGCGTTAGCTTCTAAAAATTTAAAACCTAAAAAAGAAGTTGTTTCTTTTTTACTTAGTTATTCACAAGCCTTAACAGTTGTGAAAATCGAAGATAAAACTTTTGATATAATAGCAAATTAAACAATCGGCAATTTAGGCCGAAAGTTATTCTTAACGAAAAAACCAAATGGTCGTTTTGGTTTAAAGCTCACTTTTAGTATGCAAAATACTGACAGTGAGTTTTTTTTTGTTCTTTGTTGAAACTTTAGAAAATTATGATAATTTAGCGGTTTTAAGAAAAAGTTATGATTTCGCTAAAAAAATATTCACATTTTATTGTGTATTCATTTTTTAATTCTATTTTAGATAAAAAAATATAATGTTCACATGAAATATCTGTAAACAATGATATTTATAATGCAAATACTGTTAAAAAACAAATTATTATAAAAAATAATTAAAAAATATGTTTAATCCTTTAAAATCTTTAATATGATAAAAAACTACTCAAGCTAACTTTTAAGTTTGATTATTTTTGAATCCACTATGAGGATGTCAAAAGTGCAATTTTGTCCTTTTTTGAAGGAAAACCAGCAAAATTGAAGAGAGAAGAACCCAATCTATTTAACTATCAAACTTGATCTACAATGAAAATGAAACTAATGATTTTATCAATGGTATTGATAAATGTTGGGACGTATGCCCAAAAGACACAAATAAAAGATGCGCAGGCAATTTTTGATAAAGGTAATTCGCAAGAAGCAATTACGATTTTAAATAAAACAGAATATCTGATCATAAATGCGCCAGATGAAGATAAATCTGATTTTTATTTTTTGAAAGGAAATGTATTAAAAGACTTAGCCAGCAAAAATATTGATGCTGCAAATAACTTCAGTCTTGCATCGCAAGCGTATCAAGACGTATTTTTATTCGAAAACGAATCAGGAAAATTTAAATTTACTGTAAAAGCAGCAGCGGCTTTAAAAGATATGAAGTCTAACCTGGTTAATGGTGCTATGGACGATTTTAAAGCAGGTAAATTTAAAGAAAGTGCCGATAAAAGCTACAAAGTATATTTGTTTGACAAAAAAGATACGCTTAATTTATTTAATGCCGCTTCGTCGTCAATAAATGCAAAAGATTATAATTCGGCAATTAAATATTATGAAGAGCTAAAGAAAAGAAATTATTCTGGGCAAGGCGTTCTTTATTATGCAACAAATAAGAAAACAAAAGAAGAAGATGCGTTTATTTCGCCAAAAGCCAGACAATCAGCAATAGATCAAGGTCTTTATGAAAAACCAAGAACTGAATCAGTTCCTTCTAAAAAAATAGATGTTATCAATAATTTGGCTTATTGTTACATGGAAAATAAAGATTATGCAAAGGCTGAGGCAACGTATAATTCTCTTTTAGAAGTAAATCCTAATTATATAGATGCATATATTAATCTTGCATATCTAAAATTACAGCAAAAAAAGGCATTAGCTGATGAAATTGCCAACTTAGGAACAACGCCAAAAGAAATGCAGCAATATGATAAATTGAATGCAAAAAAAGATGATATTGCCAGAAGTGCAATTCCATATCTTAAAAAAGCGCTTTCGATTGAACCTAAAAACCAAGACGTGGCAAAAACACTTTTAGGAGTTTACAGATCGCTTGATATGACTACTGAATACAATGCTTTAAAAGCGGGAATGTAATAAAATGTGATAATTAGAAAATGTGATAATTAGATAATTTATTATAGTAAATCTTTGTCAATACATTATCAAATTGACACATTAAAAAATTAACAAAGGCACAAAGGTTTAAATCTTTGTGCCTTTTTCTATTTTGTCACTTTCGTCATTTCTTCAATAATTGATTTTTTTCCGACAGTTCTCGTGATAATATCTTTTTCCAAACTCCAGCCTCGCGCAGGCGAATATTCACGTCCGTACCAAATAATTTGAAGATGTAAATCATTCCATATTTCTCTCGGAAATAATCTTTTGGCATCTTTTTCAGTCTGAGTCACATTTTTTCCATTCGAAAGATTCCATCTGTACATCAGTCTGTGGATATGTGTATCAACTGGAAAAGCCGGAACACCAAAAGCCTGAGACATTACAACGCTGGCTGTTTTATGCCCAACAGCTGGTAATTCTTCAAGAGCTTCAAAACTTTGCGGAACTTCTCCGTTATGCTTATCAATCAATATTTGAGATAAACCATGAATTCCTTTTGATTTCATTGGCGACAACCCACACGGGCGAATAATTTCCTTAATTTCTTCGACCGACATTTTTACCATATCATACGGATTATCAGCCTTTGCAAACAATAAAGGCGTAATTTGATTCACGCGAACATCTGTACATTGTGCCGAAAGTAAAACCGCAATTAAAAGGGTATAGGGATCTTTATGATCAAGCGGGACAGGTATAGTAGGGTAAAGTTCTTTTAATGTATCGATGACAAATTGTACACGAGCTTCTTTATTCATTTCCGTATTTTTAGAGTCGTAAAAATAGTGTATTTTTGATGATGTGCCTAATCCAGCTTTCCGTTTCAACTCCTCATTGAGTCAGTAACATTTTTAAGTATTTAAAAGAGCTTCCTTCGGTCGCTTTTTAAATACAAAAAATGTAAACCGCCACAATTCCGGGGTTTTCACTTCAATCTGGGGCATGAAAACAATTATTAATTGTTAATTATGAATTGCTTTAAATTATAATAGTAAAATTGATAATCTAAGTTAGACTAAGAAGTCTAACAATCTAAAATCCTAAAAATAAATCACAGATAAATGGTAAGATTTTTAAAACAATATTTTATGGAAATATTATTTATTGTACTTATAATTTTTGTTATCTACATTCAAAGAGATTGGCTTTGTAAAGAATATAATCGTGAGGTAGATTTAAATGTTGTACGCTTGATGAAAGACAAAAATGTAACATCTAATATTAAACAATTTGCTGAAGAATCAAAGGGTCAATTTGCATATCAATTAGATCGTTTGATAGCTTTTACCTTTGGAGGATTTAGTTTAATAATAATTAGACGGCTTAATCCAAAGAATAAAATAAAGACGAATTAGATTTATAATATCAGTTTTTTTTTAAACAAAACACAAGATTTAAAAATCTAAGAAGTCTAACAATCTAAATAATCTAAAAAAATGACAACATTAAAAGCAGGCGATAAAGCACCAAATTTTTCTGGAGTAGATCAAGAAGGAAAAACACACAAACTGGCAGACTATGCCGGAAAAAAATTAGTAGTTTTCTTTTATCCAAAAGCTAGCACGCCGGGCTGTACAGCTGAAGCTTGTGATTTAAGAGATAATTTTCATCGATTCCAAGCCAATAATTACGAACTTCTTGGTGTAAGTGCCGACAATCAAAAAGCGCAAACCAAATTCAAAGAAAAATACGAATTGCCATTTCCTTTACTAGCCGATGAAGATAAATCGGTTATCAATGCTTTTGGAGTTTGGGGACCAAAGAAATTCATGGGAAGAGAATACGACGGAATCCATAGAACGACTTTCGTAATCAATGAAAACGGAATTATTGATGAGGTAATCGAAAAAGTAAAAACAAAAGAACATACGACGCAGATTTTGAAATAGAGTTTTTTGTTTCAAGTTTCAGGTTTTAGGTTTTAGGTTTCAGGTTTTTTGCTGAATGTGATATTTAACCGCAAAGCACGCTAAATTTTTTATAGTTTGCATTTATAATGCGCAAAGTTCGCAAAGCTTTATCAATAGATAGCTTTGCGAACTTTGCGTTTTTATAAAATCCCGAAGATCAAAAAACTTAGCGTGCTTTGCGGTTAAATTTGATCAGTTTAGAACATGAAACTTGAAACAAGGAAAACCTGAAACAAAAAAAAGTCCCAATAAAGGGACTTTTTTTATTAAGTATTTTGTTCTAATTCTTTCTGCGGGTGATACCCAAAAAGATGATGTTCTTTTATAATTTCTGCAACTCCAGAAGGAAGCATTGGTTCCCAGCCCGTTTTTCCTTGGCCGATCATTTTTAATACTTCGCGTGAGAATACATTTAATATATCTGGATTGTAATCTTTAATATCAACCACTTTTCCGTTGAATTTAAAGAATTTGTACAATTCTTTCATTCTAGGGTGAACTTTCAAATTATCAGAAGTAATAATTTCGCCGTTATCGCCTAGCATTGGATACAAGAAAACTTTCATGTCGCGGTAGAATAATTTACCGAAAGCTTCCAGAATTCCGCCACTTAAATGACGGTAATATTTCTCATCAAAAATATCAACTAAGTTGTTTACACCCATCGCCAATCCCATTCTGGCTTTAGTATAATTAGAGAAATATTCAACAACTTTATAATATTCTTGGAAATTCGAAATCATTACGGTTTGACCAAGAGAACAAAGCAATTCGGCTCTGTCCATAAAATCACGTTCGTCAATTTCACCGTCAGAACGTAAATTCGAAAGCGTAATTTCAAAAACTGTTAAGGTATTATCTTTGTCAACTTTATTTTCATGCAGAAACATCTTTAATGATTTTTCATACATATCAAGATTTACATTAGTTACCGGGCGGAAACTTCCTCTAAAAGCAAGAATATTTTTTTTGTATAAAACAGCAGCTGGCAAAACATTCTTTCCTTCCGGATTAAACATCACGGCATCGGTCATTCCATTTTTAACTAACTGTAAACTCATTAAACGATTATCAACATCGGCAAAACGAGGTCCTGAAAAGTTAATGGTGTCAATCTCAAGCTGATCTTTGTCTAAGTGATCATATAAATAACGCAGTAAGCGCTTTGGATCGTTGTATTTGTAAAATGCACCGTAAATTAAGTTTACACCTAAAATTCCTAAAGTTTCTTGTTGTAATCGGGCATCAGTTTCTTTAAAACGAATGTGAAGTATAATTTCGTTGTATGCTTCGTCTGGTTCAATTTGGTATCGAATTCCTACCCAGCCGTGGCCTTTAAACTGTTTGGCAAAATCTATAGTTGCTACTGTATTGGCGTAGCTGAAGAAAAGTTTATTTGGATGTTTTTCACGGCTTAAACGTTCTTCGATCAATTCACCTTCAAACGTCAGCATTTTTTTTAGTCGGTTTTCAGTCACATAGCGGCCGTCACCTTCAATACCGTAAACGGCGTCACTAAAATCTTTGTCATAGGCAGACATCGCTTTTGCAATTGTTCCCGATGAACCTCCGGATCTGAAAAAGTGCCTAACGGTCTCTTGTCCAGCGCCAATTTCGGCAAATGTTCCGTAAATATTCTCGTTTAAATTAATGCGTAACGCTTTGTCTTTTATAGAAGGAATCTGTTCGATGACCTTGTCACCTTTGAGTTTTATTTCTGTACCCATTTTATTTTAAATAGATTTGTTACAAAGTTAGCAAATTAGGCTTCTAATGAAAGAGAAATAATCCTATTTTTGTAAAAAAATTAAGTTCAATTGAAGGTCTATTTTTTAGGTACTGGTACTTCTCAAGGTATCCCGATTATTGGGGTTGATCATCCCGTTTGCAAAAGCACTGATGCTAAGGACAAAAGGCTCCGCGTATCCATCTGGATTTCGTGGGACGAACATTCGTATGTGATAGATTGTGGCCCAGATTTTAGACAGCAGATGCTTTCGTGCGGATGCCGAAAACTCGATGCTATCTTATTTACACATGAACATGCTGATCATACTGCGGGTCTGGATGACATTCGTCCGTTTAATTTCAGGCAAGGCGAAATTCCGGTTTATGCGCATCAGCGTGTAATTACCAATCTGGAACGCCGATTTGAATATATTTTCGAAACCGTAAACAAATATCCCGGCGCACCAAGCATTAAAACAATTGAAGTTTTAAATGATAAACCTTTTGCAGTTGGCGATAAAACAGCTATTCCGATAAATGTTATGCATGGCGATCTGCAGGTTTTTGGTTATCGTATTGATGACTTTGCTTATTTAACTGATGTAAAAACAATTGAAGCTGCCGAAATTGAAAAATTAAAAAACCTGAAAGTTTTAGTTGTTAATGCATTGCGCGTTGAGCCGCATGATACACATTTTAACTTGCAGGAAGCCCTTGATTTTATTAACCTTGTTAAGCCTGAAAAAGCTTATTTAACTCATATCAGCCATGTTTTAGGTTTTCACGAAGAAGTGCAAAAAACACTTCCTGAAAATGTTTTTCTGGCTTATGACAATTTAGAAATTACAATTTAATTATACCTACAATGAAAAAATCCTTAATGCTTTATCTTTTTATTCTTGCCATTTTAATGAATGTTTTTACTTATACGTTTTACAGCGGACAAGTTAAATTTGAGCAAGATCGATACGATAAAACTACTAAGAAACTTAGAGACAGTATAAATTTGGTATCTACCAAATTGGCTGAGGCCGATTATTTTTCTTTAGAACATAATGAAAATGCTCAAAATTACTTTGATAACAGTGCTTCTGGCGGAAAAGTAATTTTATACGAAAAATTGATTCCGGTTGTGACAGAAAAATTATTAGATCTTAATGCGAATCCAAAAGGAAACCCATACACAGGTCAGGATATGATTGACGGAAAGAAATTTATCATCAATAAAATTAAAATTTTAAACCACAGATGGATTATTGCGGATTACAGCAATGGAGAATTATGGGGAGAAGTCTTGTTAAAATATTTTGTTGATAACGATGATAACATTACATTTGAAGTAAATCAAACTTGGTTATATCAAAAATAGGATTTTTTAATCCTATTTTTTTTGCTCAATTTTAAAATTATTAGGATTATGAAAAAGATAATTTTGTTTGCAATTATAGCAACTCTTGCATTTTCTTGTGCGAAGAAAGTTTCCTCAGAAAAGAAAGGCTTAAAAGCACCAAAAACCGAATCAAAAACAGAAACAGCGGTAGGAGCAGACTCAGATGCTCACGGCTGCAAAGCTTCTGCAGGTTACACTTGGTCTACATTAAAAAAAGAATGTATCCGAATATTTGATGGAACCAAATTGTCTCATTACGATGACGGAAAAAATCATACAACTGCTTCTTATGTAATTTTCGACGGAAATAAAGCAGAGCTTTTCCTTGATACTCAAAAAGAATCCATCATTTTAGAAAGAAAATCGGAAGGTGATTCGTGGGTAAATGGTGATTGGCAATTAATTCCGTGGAAAGGATATGTTTTGAAAAAAGAAGGGAAAATTATTTATACTGGACAGTAATATTTTAGTTTTTAGTCTCAGTCGCAGTTTTCAGTTTGGAATAGTAAATCTTGAAACTTTGTGAAAGTTCTAAGCTTGTTCAACACTGAAAACTGCGACTGAATACTGCAAACTTACAAAGCCAGCCAATTTTTAAAATCAAAGAAATTTTGAGGAGCAACACCGTGACCAACAGGATATTCTTTATAAGTAACTGGAATATTTAAGTTTTCTAAAATTGTAGGAGTTTTTCTCGCCCATTCAATTGGAATGACTTGATCTACAGTTCCGTGAGAAGCAAATATTTTCAAGTTTCTAAAGTCATTTTTCTCAAAACCGTCTTTGATGATTTCTTCATTAAAATAACCGCTCATGGCCACAACTCTCTGAATTTTTTCAGGATAAGAAAGTGCTGTTGCATAACTTAAAATAGAGCCTTGGCTGAATCCAATTAGCGTTACATTATTGGCGTCAATTGGGTACTTTGCAACTAATTCGTCAATGAAATTTGCAATTACATCGCGAGAAGATTTTGCTTGTTCGTTATCTGAAAATTTATTCTGATCTGCATCAAAATTAATAGCGTACCAAGCGTAAGCGCCATATTGCAAATCATAAGGAGCTCTTGCTGAAATGATATAATAATTATCTGGAAGTTCAGAGGCAAACGAAAATAAGTCTGCTTCGTTGCTGCCATATCCGTGCAATAAAAGCAATAACGGATTTTTATCTAAAATTACTTTTGGTTCTTGTATTTTATATTCTAAAGATAGATTCATTTTTTAATTGTGAATTGTAAGTTGTGAATTGTGAATTTTTCACTTTGTCAAAGTTTCAAACTTTGACAAAGTTTTCAAGTTTGGAATTTAAATATTAGAATTTTTCTAACCTATCGATTTAAACCATTTCTGAAATAAATTCCCAACCAAAGGAATAGGTCTCATTTGTCCTTGAATAGCATTAAAAATACCAAAAGTCCACAGAATTGAAATACAGATCCACATTGGGAAAGTGATAAAAAAGCTGTCAAAATTACTGATTATAGCTCCGAAAGAAATAAAAGTCAGCGACAAACCTAAAGCCTGACGAATATGAAAAGACGCAAAACTGTTTTTATTCTCAGAATTCATAGACATGGCAATCAAAACGCCAATAATTAAAATATAGCTGGTAATGGCGATTGATTTTCCTTCTTCGATTGAATTATTATTCATTGTATTATTTTGTAACAAGTTGATTTTGATTTAAAATTCCGTACACAGAACCTTTAAGTTCAGTTCCTAAAAAAGCAGAATTTTTAGATTTTGAAAGAATATTTTCTTTCGTAAAAGTCGATTTTCCTTCTGGAGTAAAGAATGTGAAATTGGCTTTTGCACCTTCTTCTATTGTATTATTTTCCAAACCAAAAACAGCTCGTCCAGAAGTTAATTTTGCAACTACAGTTTCTAATGGTAAAACCGTTAATAAAGCTCCAAAAGCACTTTCTAAACCAATAGTTCCATTTTTAGCGGTATCAAATTCCATTTTTTTGAATTCAATATCAATTGGGTTGTGGTCTGAAGTAATGGTATCAATCGTTCCGTCAGCGATTCCGTTTAGTAAAGCTTGTCTGTCAACTTCTGTGCGTAACGGCGGTGTTACTTTAAAACGTGTGTCAAATCCGTCCAGTTTTTCATCGGTTAAAACCAAATGATGAACAGAAACACTTGTCGTTACGTTTAAACCTTTTGCTTTAGCTTCTCTAATCAATTGAACCGATTTTGCCGTAGAAATGGTCGGAATATGAAGTTTTCCGCCAGTATATTCTAATAAAAATAAGTTTCTTGAAATCTGTAGTTCTTCAGCTAAATTCGGAATTCCTTTTAAGCCTAATCTTGTAGAGACAATACCTTCGTTGACAACTCCATTTCCTTTGATATTTGGATCTTGCGAATAAGCAATTACTAATCCATCAAAATCCTGAACATATTGTAATGCGATTTTAAGCAAATTAGCATTCTCGATACTTTTGTTATAATCTCCAAAAGCGATTGCTCCGGAATTTTTCATATCATAAAGTTCTGCCATATCTTTTCCTTCGCTGGCTTTTGTTAAAGCTCCAATTGGAAAAATTTCCGTTGCAAAACCATTTGCCTTATTTTTTACAAAATTTACCTGAGACTGATTGTCAATAATCGGGAAGGAGTTTGGCTGTAAAGCAATCGCAGTAAAACCGCTTTTTGCTGCAACATTTAATCCGTTTGCAATGGTTTCTCTGTCTTCGTAACCTGGTTCTCCAAGCGAAACACTGCTGTCAAACCATCCTTGAGAAACATGAAGATTGTCGAATCTTACTACTTCGGCATCGTCATTTGGAAGTGAAACGCCTATTTTTTCAATTAAACCATCTGCAATTAAAAGATCAACGGTCTGATTATGAAACGGACTTTTTGAGTCGATAATTTTGGCGCTTTTGATGATTATTTTCATATGTAGATATTTTATTGTCGTAAAATAATTTTTGTAAAAAGTACAACGCCTTTAAATTGTCGTTGAATCTATTTTACAAATTTGATGATCGCCATTTCTAATGCTAAAAATAACAGTGCAAAGATAACAAACCATTTCCAAATTTGGCTGTCAGTTCGTTCAGTTTGTAGCGTATTAAATATAGTCGAAATAGTATCTGCAGTTTTAAAGTCAGAAACTGCGTTTGTGTTTACCTGACTCAAATCGCTTTCGGTTCTTTTGTAATTAAAACTTAAATTTTCAACCCATTCTTTTTTGTCAAAAATGCTGTAATTTCCAGCTTTTTCAGGGAAATCATTGAATGTTAATTTGACTTTATTATTCAAACTTTGCTGAATCGGAATAAAAGAATCTTCAGTTCCTTTTACTTCTAAAATTGCATCTTTTGTCAATAAAACATCCACAAAATAAGGCTGATTGTTTCCAATTGTTAAGGCATTTACTCCGGTTTTTTGATTATTCTGTGCCATTTTATAAAACAATGGAACGATTAATGGAGATTGCTGAAAATTTGAATTGGCCGAATTTATTGGTGCCGAGAATACTGTAATTCCGGCAGTCGGGTTTTGAATTGCAGTTACAAATGCACTCTGATCTTCATAAGATAAAACGGCCGGATATGGACTCGAAATCGCAAATGAACTGCTTGTTTTTGGATATTGGAAATTCGTGATTTTATTCTCAAAAACGCCAGAAAACAAAGGGTGATCAAAATTGATTTTCGTAATTAATTTACTTTCAGTTTTCAGATTATTAAATTGAATTTTTCCAAAATTCCCTAAAAAGGAATTTAAATTTGAAATTGAACTTTTTTCAGAAGGAATGACAACTATATTGCCGCCTTTAGAAACAAACGCTTTTAAAGTCGTCTGTAAAGCCTGCGGAATTTCAACTAATTCGTTCAGGATTATTGTGTTTTGTTTTTCTAAACTATTGTAGTCTAAAGAACTAATGGAATAATTATTATAATTGAATTCGGCAGAAGTATAAATTCTCGATAAGAAATTACTTTTTTCAGGTTCGCCAATGCTGATTACGTTTGTTTTTTTGTTTTTAGAAATACTGAAAAACAATTTGTTATCATAAGTCAATCCATTGTCTTCTATAGAAACATAGCCATGGAAAGCTTCTTTTGGAATCGTAAAGTTGATTTTCTTTTTCTTCGAATCAAAATTGATAATCGTTTTGGCAATCAGTTTGTTTTGATTGTATAAAGCTGTCGAAATTGGTTTGAAATCTTCGCCATAAGCAGATAAATCGATACTTATTTCGTAGAAATTCTCCAAAGTCTGATTGATGTAAACGCTGTCAATTGAAACGTTATTTTTCTGTTCAGCTTCTGAAAGAATAAAATAGGGCTTTTCATCAGAATCAATAGTTGTAATATCGTTTTCTTTTAAGCCGACAGCATCAGAAATAATAATGATGTCTTTTTTATATGCCGATTTATGTGCTTTTACTTTTGCTATAATGGACGAAAGTTCAAATGGCGTTGCACTGTAGTTTAGATTCTGTAAAGAACTTTTAACCGATTTAATATCAGTGTTCCAATAATTTTCGGTGTTCGTTAATAAGGAAAATTGAGCAGTTTCAGGCGTATTTTCTAATAGTTCCTGAACGGCGCGTTTTAGTAATTCACCTTTTTTGCCTTTTGCCTGCATACTAAACGAATTGTCTAGAATAATATACATTTCGTTTGAAGCATTTTTACTGTCTTTGGCTTCAAAAAAAGGCTGTGCAAAAGCGATAATTATGCAAGTAAGCAGTAATAATCGAGTGGCAAGCAATAATCGTTTTTTGATTTTAGAACTTTTTCGGGTCTGAATTGCAAGCTCTTTTAAGAAACGGACATTGGTAAAATAAGAAGTTTTAAATCGTCGTAATTGAAATAAATGAACCAAAATTGGAACAATCAATAAAAACAGAAAGTATAGAATTTCGGGATGTTTAAAATGCATTCTGGCTTCGATTTACTTCACTACATTTTGTAGATGCTGGTCAAAAATACAAATTTTTAGTCAAACCATATAAGTAATATTAAGTTAAACCATATAAGTTATATAAGAGATTATAAGCAAGCGTTATTACGTTTAAATTAAATGAACTTATATAACTTATATGGTGAAATAGATCAAAAAAATGTAACTTTTCTGGTTTCATTTGTAATGATGAAAAAGATATTATTGCGTATTTTAGCGTATTCAAAAAATAATAGAATATGAAAAAATTGTATGTGATCTTATTTTCAGCTTTGGCAGTGACAACGGCTGAAGCTCAAGATAAATTCAATTTGTTAGTAGGAACTTATACTAATAAATGCCAAAGCAACGGAATTTACGTATATGAATTTAATGCAAATTCTGGGGAATTTAAATTGAAAAATTCTTCTGAAAATGTAATCAGCCCAAGTTATTTGTCGGTTTCGGCGAACAATAAATTTATATATGCTGTAAATGAAAACGGAACTCAAAGTGCTGTAAGTGCATTTGGATATGATTCAGTTTCTGGAAAACTTAAATTTTTAAACACAAATGATGCTTTAGGAGCAGATCCCTGTCATTTGATTAATGATGATAAAAATGTAATTGTTGCTAATTATTCTGGAGGAAGTATTGTTGTTTTTAAGAAAAATACAGACGGAAGCATCTCAACTGTACAGCAATTAATTCAGCACGAAGGAAAAGGTCCTAATGTGGCGCGTCAGGAAAAAGCGCATGTGCACCAAGTTGTTTTTTCACCAGACAGAAAATTTGTTTTGTCTAATGATTTAGGTCTCGATAAAATATTTATCTACAAATATAATCCTGACGCTAAAAATGAGATTTTAACTTTAAAAGGAAGTATTGACGTAAAAGCAGGAAGCGGGCCAAGACATTTGACTTTCAGCAAAGACGGTAAATTTGTTTATTTAGTTCAGGAACTTGATGGCACGTTGACAACTTTAAGTTATGATAAAACCGGAAATTTGAAAATAGTTGCTGAAACAAGTATTCTTCCTAAAGGATTTACGGGTGGAACTGGCGCCGCAGCAATTAAAATTTCGCCTGACGGAAACTTTTTGTATTTAACAGACCGTGTAGATGCCAATGCAATTTCGGTATATAAAATTTTGAAAAACGGAAGTTTAGAATTGGTAGAACAGCAAAGCACATTAGGAAAAGGTCCGAGAGATTTCGCTATTGATCCATCTGGAAATTACCTTTTAGTGGGACATCAATATACAAATGATATTATCATTTTTAAAAGAGATAAAACTACCGGAAAGCTTACAGATACTGGAAAACGAATTGAGTTATGCTCGCCAGTTGGATTAGTTTTTACGAAATAATTAAATGGATACTTTAGAAAAGACCATCTCAAGATTAGGTTTGCTTTTGATAATTATCGCGGTTGTTTTCATTTTTACAGATGTCAAGCTCTTAGTTACTTATTGGGAAAAATTGTCATCTTACGATTCCTATAAAATGGTTGGAAGTGGAGTTCCACAGAAATATTTTTTACTTTTTGATACCTTTCGTTGGTTATTATTGTTAATTGGAGGAATTGGTTTTGTGCGTAAAAATGTACTTGGCTGGATATTCCCTCAGGCTTTTGTACTCTTAACTTTTTGTGGTTTGACTGCTAGTCTAGTTACTCAATTCTGTCATTATGAAGTAATAACATGGATTTTTCTTAGGCCAGTAATCATAATTTCGAGTATGATGATTTTTGTATTTAATGTTTTAAATTTAAATATAATGAAGGAATACTTAAGTTTTGATAAATACCAGAAGATTTGGCTTTGGTCAAGTGTTTTTATTTTAAATGCAATTGGCCTTTTAATTTTTGCAGCATAAAAAAAATCCAAATTCCTGATAAACTTGGAATTTGGATTTTTTTTTTGAATTTTATTTGTCCTTGTCTTTTCTCTTTTTGTCTCTCGTTTTCAACATGTTTCTATTAACAGAACCATGAGTTTTCTTTTTGGTTTTAGAAGGCCCACCTAAGTTGACTTTTTTGTTCTTTTTAGATTTTTCATGAAAAGCACCTTCACCATCAAGTTTTACTTTTTTCATTAAAAACTTAATCGGCTGTCTGTCTTTTTCAGGCTCGATTAATTTAGTTGAAATTTCGACTTCTTCTGGAAAAGTGGTTGTTTCAAGTTCTTGATTCATTAAAACCTCCACTTCAACTTTAAATTCTTCTTCACGAGGCGTTATAAAACTAATTGCAGTTCCGGTTGCATCAGCACGACCAGTACGACCAATCCTGTGCATGTATAATTCAGGTTCTTCTGGAAGCTCAAAGTTGATTACGTGCGTGATGTCAGAAATATCCAAACCTCTCGCCATAATATCTGTAGTGATCAAGCCACGAAGATTTCCTGCTTGAAATTCGGCCATAGTACTCAAACGGTAGTTTTGAGACTTATTGGAGTGAATAACGCCAAATTGTCCCTCAAAATGCTCTTCAATACGTGTATGAAGCATGTCTGAAATCTTTTTATTGTTTACGAAAACCAAAACACGATCCATGTTTTCGGTTGTTTCCAATAAATGTTTCAGCAAATTTACTTTAGTATTAAAATTGGGAACATTGTATGTAATCTGAGTAATTTTTTCAAGAGGTGTTCCCGAAGCTGCAAGTGTAACTTCTTCAGGAAAATCAAAATAATCGTTCAAGATTTCATCAACTTCGTCAGTCATAGTTGCCGAGAACAAAATATTTTGACGTTTTGTTTTCATCATTGCCAAAAGTGAAGTCAGCTGCGGTCTGAAACCTAAATTCAGCATTTCGTCAAATTCGTCGATTACTAATTTCTGTGTTTCATCAAAACGAACAACAGCGTCAAGAGCTAAATCCATTGTTCGGCCGGGAGTTCCAACTAAAATATCAATTCCTTCGTAAACGGCTTTTTTCTGTGTATTAATATTTACGCCTCCATAAATTCCTAAAGTTTTAACCGACATATATTTAGTCAGTTTTTCAACTTCTTCGACAACCTGAACTACTAATTCACGAGTTGGTACCAAAACAACAATTTTTGGTGTATTGGTATTTGTAAATTTGTAAAGCTTTAAAAGAGGAAGTAAATAAGCAAATGTTTTACCGGTTCCGGTTTGCGCAATTCCCATCATATCACGTCCAGACATGATTACAGAGAAAGATTTTTCCTGAATTGGAGTAGGCGTAACAAAGCCTAATTCGTCAACAGCTTTTTGTAATGATTTTGGGAGATTGAATTTTTCGAAAGTGCTCATTTGCATTAAATTTTGTGCAAAGATAGCTATAAATAGCTGAAAAATTGGTATTTCTTAGAAATTACAAAAACTTAAGCAATTCATATTTCCTAAAATTACAGTTTGAATTACTGCAAAAATCGTTTTATTCGCAATAAAAGCTCGTTTGGATTAAAAGGTTTTGCAATAAAATCATCAACGCCTAGTCTAAAAGCTTCTTCGACAGTCTCTTCTTCTTCGCCAAGCGACGAAAGCGCCACCACACGTATCTGCGGGTAATTTTTTTTAATGTGATTGATGATTTCCAATCCTGATTTTAATGGAATAATAATGGTAGTAATCACCAAGTCAGGCATAATCATTTGTATTTGCTCAAGTGCGCTGATTCCGTCTTTAGCGACACTAATTTGATAACCTTCCCGATTTAAAATAAATTTTAGAATTTCGATAGTCATATCATCACTATCGATAATCATAATTTTTTTTTCATTGCTGTTCATTTTGGCTTTTATTTTTTATAAAGTTCGATTTCATCAATCATAACCATTGGCTTTTTATTTTTTCTTTCTCTCCAAGTTGGTAATTCAGTTTGGTTTTCAACAAGCACTTTAATCTTCGCAAAACTATTAAAGCTTTGATTTTCAAATTCCCAAGATTTCGTTGTAATTTCAAATTCTTCTGTTAAATTATCACAAATTTTCTCTTCAATAAGTTTCCATTTTTGATTTACAAAACCATAAATTTTTATTTTTTTTGGAGTAAAAATCCAATGACGCTGATCGTTTAGAAAATTCAGTTTCAAAACATTAAAATTCAGTTTGTTTGTTTCAATTTCAAATGAAGGATTTGTTCCGTACCATCCAATCCAGTTGATATTAAAATCCTTGTAACCTCTGTTTCCGTCTACTAAACCATAACCTCCTTTTCCTTTAAAATCTTCAGACGGAGGCGTCAAATAATTGATTTTTAAATCCTCTCCTAAATGAGTTGTTTTGTTTTTGCAGATTTCAAGCCATTCTTTATAATAATTGTCGGGAGAGAGACCATCTTCGCTTAATTCATAAATTCCCAGATCATTGCAGGATTTAGTAAATTGTAAAACTCTTTCGGTCAAACCATTTTTTACTTCTTTCTCTCCTTTATTATTTACGACAAACATTCCGTGCTGGTTTTTCCCATAAAATTTAGACTGCTCAAAATAGGCATATTCTAAAGCTAGTCTCAGTTTTTGAACTCTGGTTTTTAAAACAGCATCATCGGTTACTGCATCGGCGGCTTTTTCCAGTAATTGATCGTATTGATCCATATTTGCTGGCGTCAAGAAAGAATTTCGAGCCTGAACCGGACCCGAATAAATATCTAAATAAGCATTGCTTTTGCTTTGATTTTCGGTTAAAGCTTTTAAATAATTGCCTATAAATGGCGCAGCTTTTCCGTAAAAACCTCTTAAAAAATCGGCTGTTGTGGTTTGAATATTAATATCGGTATCCCATAATAATTTGGCCAAAAGGTATTGTCTTAATTCTGAGAAATCGCCAGGAACATCAGCGTATCCTTGAACAAATAAACCTTTTACTTTATTCTTTTTAAAGAGCTTATAATTGCTCTGAAAAGGTTCGAAATTTGGAAAAGGTGACATGTAATTCGAAAACTGAACCGTATAATCCCATAAGAATAAATGCGGAGAAGTACTGCTCCAATTTTCAAGTGTTTTTACAAATGTAGGTTCATTTTGAGCTGTAATTGTTTTTCCTCGGTTTAATTCAATCGGACAGAAAATGGTATAAATATTTGGAGAAATTTTTAGATTAACCGGGGGTTTAAAAGTATGTAAATAGGCGAGTGTTGTAATTTTTGTGTTCGGAAAATGCGAAGCGATTTTATTTAAAAAATAATATAGAGATCCTTGCGGTCCACCGTATTTTTCATTCATTTTTCGGCATTCAGCGCATTCGCAGTAGACAACGTCATCATTTTGGCTTACGGAGTAAAATTGGGCATTTGGAGTTGTTTCAATGATTTTAGCCATTTTTTTCTGCACCAAATCAACGACAGTATCATTCGTCATACATAACGATTCTCCGTTTCTTTTTCCTTGATAGAGCGCAAAAAGTTTTGGATTGTTTTTAAAGTATTCTTTTGGCGGAACAAGCACATTAAAAGAATGTCCCCAAATTCCGAAGTCATTTAAGTGCCAGTCGAGTTTATGCCAGTCTCTAAAAGCCTCGTCATAACAATCAGGAAAAAAAAGTGCTCGATAATCAAATGAAGGCTGGTAACGTTTAAGTGTATTTTTGGCGAACGTAAATTGATCCACTTTTGGAATATAGGTTTCAGTGGCAGAAAATTTCCTGAATTCCCAAATTTCAAGCAACGTATATACGGCATAACGGATTGATCGTGAGTTTTCTGCAATCAGATAAATAGATTTTGAATCACTCTTAATGATAAAATCGTTGGGTTTCAGTTTTTCCTGATCTGAAATTTCTAAAATTATTTCCGATTGATCAGGATCTCTTTTTTCGCCTGAAATATTATCAAATTCTTTTGCAAAAGCTTTATCGATATATTTTTTTAATATTACAGCTGCATCACGAGCATCATCTGATTTTGAGAGAATACTGTTTTTATTAGTTATAATAATTTCAGATTGCGACATCATATTAAAATTAAATAGAGAGAAAATGAGGAGCTGTAAATATATCTGATGCTTTTTTTTCATGATTTCTAAAATTTATATTGCAATAAAAAGGCAAAATCAAGTTCAGTTTGATATTTATTGGGCGTATATTCTTGCTCGTTTGCTGTGATTAAAATTCCTGCTATATAATGACTTTTTATAAGTTTGTTAAAACCCGCACTGATTCTGAACGATTTTAAAGTCATTCGTGCTTCATACTCAGCGGAGCGTGTTCTGTCATCTGGGGAAGTTCCGTAACCGGCAATCAAAGTTACGTAATCAAATTTTGTTTTATAATAATATCGAGAGGTAAAAGTAAAAGATGGGCCTTCATCTTGAATAAAAGATCTAAGATTTATCCAATAGGAACCAAAATACTTGCCAAGACCTACATTAAGTGATTTAATATCGCTGTTGTCCTGCGATTTAATATAGCGAATTCCCAAATCAGCTTCCCAGCCATGATTAAAGTTATGAAAATAAGAATATCCTAATCTCCATTCAGGAAATGCGTCATCTTTGCTATATGCGGCATCTAGGTAGGAGTAATTATTATTTTTGGCATAAAGATAGGATTCAACTTCAAATTGAAGTCCGCTTGCCATTACTTGGTTAGAGGAATATCTTTTTGCATAACTTACTCGGCCAATTAAGCTTCCCCATAAACGCTGTCTTAAGTAATCTGCACTTGCGAGATGCCATGGGCCAATTCCGTCTCGGCTAATTGAGGTGTAGTTATAATACATACCAACCCGATCCATATTTACAGTCGAATATAATTCAAAAAGGAGCTGTTGAATTTCTGGATCGTTTGGAAATTTGGCCTTAATCGATTTTAAATATTTAGCTTCGTTTGCTGTATCATTCTGCAGGGAATAAAAAGCAATACGTTTAAGCCGGAATGTTTTGTCGTCAGGATATAGCTCAATTGCTTTATTGGCCGTTGCGACACCATCGGCGTATTTTTTTTCTTCTAAATCTAAATTTATCAAATAAAGGAAAGCTTCCTGATACTTTGGATTTTTGTCAATTACATAATTGTAATAATATCTGGCGCTGTCTTTTTGGTTTACAAAATCATAATTTCGCCCCAACACCAAATGAAAATCAAGATAATCTGGAGCCAATTTTTTACCCAGTAAAGCGCGCTGAATATTGTGTTTATAATCAGGCTTATTGTTTTTCATATCTTTGATTATGACAGTTAATAGGCTGTCTGTATCAATTTTCTGGGCTTTTATATTTTGGTTAGAAAATAAAAATAGGCAGATAAACAGTTGGATTATATGTAAAGTTTTAATGCTTTTCATATCAAATTATTTTACGGGTGATTTTTCAAAACCTTTGCGAACCATGACACCCCATTTTTGTTCTTTGTTTGTAAAAAAGTACCAATATCCCTTTAACGATGCATAAACGTTTATTGGATGATAAACAAAAGGCTCAATGGCCGCCATTGCAACAAGAATTATTAATTCTTTATAATTTGCGTAGCTTCTGTACAGTATTTCATCTATTAAAATTGAAATAATAGTAATTGATAAATAAAAAAGGTACACTAAAGCACTTATAATCAATAAATACTGAAAATCTATAATGCCAAAAATGAAACTCGAAATCAAAGTAATGATTCCAATGAATTCTATTATTGGAACTAAAAATTCAAAACTGAAAAAGAAAGGCAGCACTAGAAATGCCGTTCGTCCGTATTTTGGGTTTAAAAACATATTTCTATGCAAATAAAGCGTTTGTACAAGCCCTCGTGCCCAACGGATTCTTTGTCTCAAAAAAACTTGTCTTGTACTAGGGACTTCTGTCCAACAGAGTGATTCTGGAATGTATTTAATCAAAAATTTCTGCTTTGTATCATGCATATATTTGCGCATACGCGTTACGAGTTCCATATCTTCGCCTAAAGATTTATGCCAATAACCGCCGGCTTTGATCACAATGTCTTTATCAAACATTCCGAGTCCGCCAGAAACAAGCAATAAGCCGTTTATCTGACTCCAGGCCATTCGCCCAAATAAAAAAGAACGAACATATTCCAGTTCCTGAAACCGCGGATACCATTCTTTTGGATAATGAACTCTAAACAAAAAACCTTCTTTTACATCACAAGAATTTGAAATTCTAATGCCGGCACCGCTGGCAATTACACGAGTTTGACTTTCCATGAATGGTTTTGCCAGTTTTAGAATTGTATCTTGCTTTAAAATACAATCAACATCTGTACATAAAAACAGCGGATATTGTGATGAATTAATGCCTGCGTTTGATGCGTCTGCTTTGCTTTTTCCGTTTACTTTATCTACAACCAACAGTTTAGAATAAACGGGATTTTTAGATTTATAATGCCCTCTTACAGGCTGTGTCACGATTTTTTCCTGATAATAAAAATCAATCTTTACTAAATCAAATTCGGTTATTAGTTTTTGCAATGTATCATCTGTGCTTCCGTCGTTTACGATTATAATTTCAAATTTAGGGTAAGTCAGTGAGAGCAGTGATTTTACATTATAAACAATATTTAAACCTTCGTTGAAAGCCGGTGCAACAACTGAAACGCCTAAAATATGATTGGAGCGCAACAAAACTTCTTCTTCTAGATATTTTTGATATTTCAAATGTTTTATAATGGCCCAATAGGACAATATGGATAAAAACACATAAAATAAAATATACCCAATAGAAAAAAAGGCGACAAAAATGTCATAACCACGTATAAGATGAGTCAGAAAATCGTGAATCATATTTGTATTTGTCTAATGTGATTAATCATTTTTTGTGTATCAGCATCTTTATTGCCTAATAATTCCAGCCTTTTAGGATCTAAGCTGTTGTAGCAATAAACCATTTTAAGCTTCAGGTCTTTTATTTCTTGTTTTTCAATTTCAATTTCTAGGAATTTCAATGTTTTTTTTGAGCCGATAACAGACAGCGTTTTCAGCATTTGAAATTGAATTTCCTGAGTTTCCGCGGGATATAAAGATAAAATTACATCTTCGGCTTCATACAAATAAAGATCTCTGATGGCTATAATTACATCCGTTTTTAAACCTAGATGTTTATGATGCAATAAGTTAATAATTTCGGCCGATTTGTTTCTGTAATTATAAAAAACCATTACCATTACGGCTAGTTTTAAAACCGCCTTCTTTTTAGAATATATCCATTGATTTACTTCTTGAGGCATTGGTATATTTTCTGTATGAAGTACATCCATAACTTTTATCGTCGTGATAATCGTTACTTTAAGAGGCAGTTTGTCCACAGCCTGCCAGTCGCCTTTTGACAATGCTAAATAGGCAATATTGGCATTGGACCGAATAATTGTATTGGAACTGAATAAATATTTTTTTATAAGCGAAATACCTGGTTTATAGCATAATAATTGAAAATGATGTATGCCTTCGTATTTTTTGTATTTTCTGAAATCCCTAATTAAGCCTGCAGAATAATTGTTTAGACCTAAACGTTTGTAAATAAGAAGAATATTTTTTGCAGCAGGACCTTTTAAGTTGCTTCTCATTCGGATTAAATCCTCGATAAGCATGTTTTTGCACCACGTTTTATGGATTGGAATTTCTGACTTGAATTTTGCAATTCTATACTTTAGTGTATTCTTGTCAGGTTTTGATAAGGTTATCTCAGTCAGAAATATTTCAGACTTTCTGATAATCATTTGCTTGTAAGGAAGGCTGTATTGATAAAAAACTCTTTTCAGAATTAGAATAGCTGCTAAAGAAAGCGTTAAAACTAAAAAAAATGGAAGGACAAAATGTTTGATATAAACTATAATTTGTTCCATAATACAGGCTTTTACACTTGTAATATTACGAAAAAAAAATGCAATATCAAAATAATATCAATGCATTTTGTAGTTAAAATCCTTCAAAAACACCTAAACCAAAAAGTGCAAAGTCGTATTTTACAGGATCTTGAGAATCCATCTCTCTAAGTTTAGCATCTAATTCGGCTAATGCTTTTCCGTCATTTTGTTTTCGGGTAAGCAAATCCAATTTTCGGGCTACATTTCCTGAATGTACGTCTAACGGACAAGATAAAGATGCCGGAGAAATGGTTTTCCAAATTCCTAAATCGACTCCTTTTGTGTCTTGGCGCACCATCCATCGCAAATACATATTGATGCGTTTTGCAGCCGAATTATTCATTGGATCCGAAATGTGTTTTTGTGTTCTTGGCAAATGATCGATTTCAAAAAATATCTTTTTGAATTCATGGATGCTTTTCTGCAGACTATTTTGCTCTTGGTTTTTGGCAAAAACGGCTTCAAGTCCGCCATGATTTTTATAAATATGCTGTAATCCTTTGATGAATCCGCCAAAATCTTTTCCGTTGAAAGTACGGTGAACAAAGGTTTCTAAATCTGCTAGATTCTCATCAGAATGCGACATGACAAAATCGTAAGGCGCATTACCCATCAATTCCATCATTTTATGTGAATTCTTGATAATCATTTTGCGGTTTCCCCAAGCGATTGAAGCGCTTAGAAAACCGGCAATTTCAATATCTTCTTTCTGAGAAAATAAATGCGGAATCTGCACAGGATCACTTTCAATAAAATCCTGATTGTTATATTGAATAACTTTTTCGTCTAGAAATTCTTTGAGTTCTGCTTTATTCATCTTTGATTACTCCAGCATTACTAATTTGGCCATCAACCATTACCAGTTTTCTATCGGCCATATTTGCCAATTCTTCATTATGCGTTACGATTACAAACGTTTGACCAAATTCATCTCTCAATTGAAAAAATAACTGATGAAGGTTTTCGGCAGAATGTGTGTCTAAATTTCCCGAAGGTTCATCGGCAAAAATAACATCCGGTTTATTTATTAAAGCTCTAGCGACCGCAACACGCTGTTGTTCTCCTCCTGAAAGCTCGTTTGGTTTGTGATTGATACGGTGTGATAATCCTAGAAAATTCAACAATTTTTTAGCTTCTGCTTCAGTCTCGGCAGCTTTTTTTCCTGCAATATAAGCGGGAATACAAACGTTTTCAAGAGCTGTAAATTCAGGCAAAAGTTGGTGAAACTGAAAAATAAACCCCAAATTCAGGTTTCTGAAATTAGATAAAGCTTTATCATTCAATTTTAGAATATTTTGGCCATTTATGCTTAATGAAGTAGGTGTAGTAGCGTTTGAAGGTTTGTCTAAAGTTCCTAAAATGTGAAGCAAAGTTGTTTTTCCCGCTCCGGAAGCGCCAACTATAGAAACAATTTCTCCTTTTTTAATGTGTAAATCTACGCCTTTTAAAACTTCAAGCTGATCGTAGAATTTATGTATATTTTTTGCGTGTATCATTTTTTTGAAACTGTTTCTACAAAGAAACGAAGATTATATCGATATAAAAATGAGTTGTAACAGAATTTTAAGAATAACATTTGTAATGTAGCGAATATGTAAGCGAAAGAAAAAACGATGTAAATTGGTATGAAAATTTAATATTACATTTATACTATATTTTGAAAAAATGAAATTAAAAATAACACTGTTTTTGTTTTTATTAGTAACTGTTTTTATTAGCGCAAAAGTGTATGATAAAAACGAATTTGTGGTTTATACAATTGATCTTAAAGCTAAAAATTTAAAATTATATTGGAAAAATGAAAAGGGTGAAAAATTTAAAAGCATTCAGAATTTAAAAAATTGGATAGAAAAACAGAATCAAACGCTAGATTTTGCAATGAACGCCGGAATGTACAATAAAGAAAATGCGCCACAAGGTCTTTACATTGAAAATCAAAAGACTTTAGCAGCACTGGATACTTCGACAGCAACAGGAAATTTTTATTTAAAGCCAAATGGAGTTTTTTATATAACAGATCAAAATGTTCCTAAAATTTGTAAAACAGAAGATTTTAACAATGCGAATGGAAAAATAAAATACGCCACTCAATCTGGACCGATGCTGGTTATTAATGGTCAAATTCATCCAGAGTTTAAAGAAGGATCACCAAATTTGAATATTAGAAATGGCGTTGGTATTCTGCCAAATGGGAAAGTGGTTTTTGTATTGTCTAAAAACGAAGTAAATTTCTATGATTTTGCCAATTATTTTAAGGGTTTAGGATGTAAGAATGCCTTGTATTTAGACGGATTTGTTTCAAGAGCTTATGTGCCATCAGAAAACTGGATTCAGACTGATGGAGATTTTGGTGTATTATTTGCAGTAGTAAGAAAAAAGTAAAAAATGAATATGATGAAGGAGGAAGAAACAAAAGTTGTAGATGATAGTAGAATCTCGAAATTAATGATAGGATTAATTTTAGATGGAATTGGCATGATTTCTTTTTCGATTCCGCTTCTCGGCGAATTTTCAGATGTAATTTGGGCACCAATTGCCGCTTTTATAATGACTAGAATGTATAAAGGAAGAGTAGGGAAAGTAGCGAGTGTTTTGACTTTTCTGGAAGAGATAATTCCTTTCACAGATGTAATTCCGTCTTTTACATTAACTTGGATTTATACCTATTTCTTTTCGAGAGAACGCATGAAAATTTAATCTTTGAATAGAAAACCTAATCCCATATTTTTAAGCATTTTCTTTTCGAAGTTCCAAAAGAATTTGAATTGCCCAAACACAGTTCCAATGGCAACTAATAAAACTTGATAAATTGGGAATATAATAAGCAGCCGAATTAAAGTAAACCAGCCTCCAAAATCTTCTTTTGTAATGCCCAGCCAAACGCAAAAAGGTTTAGACAGCCACGCAGATGCCGATCCGGTGATGGCAAAAACGATAAGAATGATTATGGCTTGTAAATTTGAGGTGATTCCCCAGCGTTTCTTTAATTTATTCATTGCTATTTGTAATGATTACAAATATAAGAACATTATCTAGATGGAACATAACCCCAAAGCTTTTGTTTGTAAGTATTTTGAAAATAAATCATGTAGTTGTAAATAAGATAATTTACTTCATACCCGTAATGAATCTCTGGGCGGTAATCAATCAGCATTTCGTATAAATTTGGGTTATAAACCTGGGGTTGTCGTACGCGATTATTCCATTCTGTTACATACAGAAAGTTTTTGTTCTCAAGATAAGAGAGTGAATAATATTGTCGCGGTTGTGCCATTGATACCAGCCATGTCGAAAAGCCATTGTCAATAATAATTACTTCGTATTCTAATGAATCATTTACAATTTTGACCGTATCACTTACGGCTTTATTTACAGCTTTATTTACCTTAGGAGTATTGACGGCAACTGCATCGTTTTTTGACGCAGTCGAGCACGCAATTATCGTAAATAAAACAATTGATATGTAAATGAATTTCTTCATGACTTTTGTTTTGAACAATTAAAGTTACGAAATTTTTCTAAGACTCTAAGTTTCTAAGAGGTTAAGATTCTAAGTTGTTCGTTATAAAAAAAGCTGTTTATTTTAGTAAACAGCTTTTTTAGTATTTTAGATAAAGACAAAAATCTTAGTGTCTTAGAAACTTAGAATCTTAGTAACTCTATTTACTTCCAAACAATTTTCCTATAAAACCAGAAATACCGCCTTTGCTTTTAGTAACTACCAGCACATCGGCAACATCTACTTTTCCGTCATTGTTTTGGTCAAGACCAAATTGCATTCCGTATTTCGAAATAGTATCCATAATTCCTGAAGCTTGTCCGCTGTTTCCAGAAATCGAATTGATGATATCTGAAATCTGAAAACTGCTATCATTTGGGTCTTTTGCTTTATTAACCAATGAACCTAATATCTGCGGAATCAAATTAGATGCAACGCCGTTTGAATCAGCACTGCTTAGTCCAAATTTTTCACCAAGATTGCCACTTAATTGCTGTTGTATTTGCTGTACAACAGGATTTGAACTGTCAATGGCTGAATTTCCATTAAATAATCCGGCAATTTGTTCCGTTCCACCTTCAGAAACAATCTTTTGTAATCCTGCAAAAATAGAATTACTGGTTTCGCTTAATACAGCTTCATTATGTTCATTTGGGACAGCAGAATTGTTTACAACGGCATCTCCGCCATATTGCTGTACTAATTGTGTTAATTGTTCAAACATGATATTAAGGATTTAGATTAAAACTCAAATTTAAACAAAAAAAGAAAGGGATTTATTAAACGATGTTAATAAATCCCTTACAATTAATTTAATTATGGTTAATTAGCTTAACAAAGTAATGATTTGAGATGCTAATTCAGTACCAATTCTGTCTTGTGCTTCTCCAGTTGCAGCTCCAATATGAGGAGTCAACGAGATTTTAGAGTGCATTAAGATTGCCATTTCTGGTTTTGGTTCGCTTTCAAAAACGTCTAAACCAGCAAAAGCAACTTTTCCTGAATCTAATGCTTTTACTAAAGCTACTTCATCAATAACTCCACCACGAGCACAGTTTACGATTCCAACTCCGTCTTTCATGATAGCAAGTTCTTTTTCTCCAATGATGTAACCATCTTGAGCAGGAACGTGCAATGTGATGAAATCTGCTTCTTTGAATAAAGATTCTAAAGATTGAGAAACAATTGTAGTTGTAATAGACTGTCCGTCAAAAAACTCCACTTTTACATCAACCTGTGGAATAAAGCTATCAGCAGCGATAACTTTCATACCTAAACCAAGCGCCATTTTTGCTGTAGCTTGACCAATACGTCCAATACCAACAATACCAAGAGTTTTTCCTCTTAATTCAGTTCCATTAGCGTAAGCTTTTTTCAAACCGTCAAAGTTTGAATCTCCTTCAAGAGGCATATTTCGGTTAGAATCATGCAAGAAACGAACACCAGAAAATAAGTGTCCAAATACCAATTCAGCAACAGATTCTGATGATGAAGCTGGTGTATTAATTACATGAATTCCTTTGCTTTTCGCATAATCAACATCGATATTATCCATACCAACACCACCACGACCAATGATTTTGATACCAGGACAAGCATCGATAATATCTTTACGAACTTTAGTTGCACTACGAACTAAAATTACGTCTACATTATTTTCATTTATAAAGTTAGCTACTTGTTCTTGAGCTACTTTTGTAGTTATAACTTCAAATCCGCCTTTTTCTAAGGCTAGAATTCCGCTTTTAGAAATTCCGTCATTTGCTAATACTTTCATTGTGTGTTTATTGTTTATTTGGTTAATCGTTTAACTGATAAACCAACTATTATAATTTTTTCTTTTTTGATTTTGGAGCTAATCCCGCTATTCGTTACAATCTTTTGTGCCTCCCGAAGTCTCGGGACCGGCACAAAAGGATTTCCACTTCTATCGGGGCTAGGAATCCTGTATTCAATTGATATTTTTTAGTAAACAGATATTTCGATTAAACGATTAACCGAAAAAACGATTAAACTTTAGCTTCCAATGCTTTCATTACATCCACTAAAACCTGAACACTTTCGATAGGCATAGCGTTGTAAATAGAAGCTCTGTAACCACCAACAGAACGGTGTCCTGGCAATCCAGAAATTCCTGCCGCTTTCCATAAAGCATCAAAAGTTTCTGTATGATCAGCGTTATTTAATAAGAAAGTCACATTCATGTTTGAACGGTCTTCTACAGCAGCAGCGCCTTTAAATAATGGGTTTCTGTCGATTTCAGCATAAAGCAATTCTGCTTTTGCGTTGTTTAATTTTTCAACCGCAGCAATTCCGCCTTTTTCTTTAATCCATTGTAAAGTCAATAAAGAAACGTAAACAGCAAAAACAGGAGGAGTATTGTACATACTTTCTGCTTTAATATGTTTAGCATAGTCCAGCATACTTGGAATTGTTCTGCCGCTTTTCTCTAGAATTTCTTCTTTAACAACAACAAGAGTTGTTCCTGCAGGTCCCATATTTTTTTGAGCTCCAGCATAGATTAAATCAAATTTTGAGAAATCCAATTCACGTGAAAATATATCAGAACTCATATCGCACACAACTGGAATGTTAGTCGATGGGAATTCTTTCATTTGAGTTCCAAAAATGGTATTGTTGCTTGTACAGTGAAAATAATCTGCGTCACTTGGTATTGCGTATCCTTTTGGAATATGGTTGTAATTTTCTTCTTTTGAAGAAGCTACAACAACAGTTTCTCCAAAATACTTAGCTTCTTTAATTGCAGCAGTTGCCCAAGTTCCTGAATCTAAATAAGCTGCTTTTCCGTTTTCTTTCATTAAGTTATAAGGAGCCATCAAGAATGCAGTACTTGCACCACCTTGTAAAAACAAAGCCTGATATCCTTTTCCTTGAAGTCCTAATAATTCTAAAGCAAGCGAACGAGCTTCATCCATAACAGCAACGAAATCTTTGCTTCGGTGCGAAATTTCAAGGATAGACAATCCTGAATCATTAAAATTTAAAATTGCTTTTGATGCCTTCTCAAAAACTTCCTGAGGTAAAATACTTGGTCCTGCGCTGTAGTTGTGTTTTTTCATGGTTGTTGTTAATAGTCGAAAATTTTAAAGACGCAAATTTCGGCAATAGGAGCTGAAAAAGCGATAAATTATTCGAAATAATTAAACATATTTTTACTTTGTTGTTAACAAAAACGTTATAGTATCTACGTTATCTGCGTAATCCCACAATTGCGGTTTTTGAGTTTCACCAAATCTGATGCTGTTTTGAATTAAATCGCTGCTTACGATACACTGAATTTGTTCAGAATCAGCTTCAAGACGCGTTTTTAAATCATCAATATTTTCATAAAACTCATAAAAAACACTCGAAATTGGAGAGGCATAACTCGAATCTTCTTTAATAGTCAAAAATCCGTTGTCCAATAATTTGAAATTACTCATTAAAAATACGGCTTTATTATAGTCATAATTATTAGCGTATTTTTCATAATGAATAACATCTTGATATTTGAATATTGCTTCAAAAAATCCATCAAAAGAATAGCCTTTTGGAACAAAAAGTTTAGAAACATTTCGGCATCCTAATCCGAAATAACGGAAAATATCTTCGCCTAAATTTTCTAATTCCTCTTTAGATTCATTTCCGTTTAAAACAGCAGCCGAATTTCTGTTTTTTCTGATGATAGAAGGTTTGTCTTTAAAATAATATTCAAAATATCGTGAAGTATTATTGCTTCCCGTTGCAATTACAGCGTCAAAATTCTCCAATTTTCCTTCAACAAAAGTGATTTTATCTTTCAGATTTTCATCAACAGCAATTAAATATTTCGCCAAAAATGGCAATAAATGCTGATCGTTTGATGATGTTTTTATCAAAGCTTTATTGCCGGTTATCAAAACCGATAAGAAATCATGAAATCCAACTAACGGAATATTTCCGGCCAAAATCAAAGCAACTGTTTTTTCTTTTCCGTCATTTTGAGCGAATTGAGCTTTGTATTGAGAAAGCCATTTTTCAATGTTTTCTGCTGTCAAAGCTTCTGCCCATGATTCTATTGCAAAGTAAACCTGTTCAGGGGTGTACCAGCCATTATGAGATTGTGATAATTGAATAAGACTTTGAAAATCATCGAAAAAAATATCGTTATATAATACGTCCGATTTTTTAACGGATTCCTTTTCAGAAAACTGACTTAAAAAATTTCCTAATTCAACAAAAACACTTTTTTTTGTTTCTAATGTCATAATGTTTGTTTATGAATTGTTTTGATTGTAATTTTGCACAAAAATAAGGATAAATAAGTCGAAAGTCAAAAGTCATTCAGTCAAAAGCGAGGAATGTCTATTATGTACTTTTTTTGATTTTAAGACTTTTAACACGTAATCAAGAAAAAGATGGCAATTATTATAACTGACGAATGCATTAATTGTGGGGCCTGCGAACCAGAATGCCCAAATACAGCAATATATGAAGGTGCAGATGACTGGAGATATAAAGACGGAACAAGTCTTTCTGGAAAAGTAATTTTACCTGACGGAACTGAAGTTGATGCTGAAGATGCTCAAACTCCTATTTCTGACGAAATCTATTATATCGTTCCAGGAAAATGTACAGAATGTAAAGGTTTTCACGACGAACCTCAATGTGCAGCTGTTTGTCCTGTTGATTGCTGTGTACCAGATGATAATCACGTAGAAGATGAAGAAACCTTGTTGAACAGACAGGCGTTTTTGCATGGAGAATAATTTCTCGTAACTAAAATATTGAAATCCTGAGTATTGTGCTCAGGATTTTTTTTATCCAATTTTAAAGACTTAACTTACGTATTTTGTTGGTTTTTAATGTTTTGTTGAACAAATGTTAATTTATATTTAATAATTTAATACATTAGTTGAAAATTTAATAACAGCCTATGAGGAGACTGGTACTTTTATTTATTGTATTATTTAATTTTGCCGCCTTTGCTCAAGATGCAGAGTATTCAATTGTTGTTAAAGACATTGAAACACAATTGCCTATAGAAAATGCAACTGTTTTTATCATGAAAACAAAGCAGACATTGTTAAGCAATAAGGACGGAAAGGTAACTTTTAGATTAAATGGATCTTCGAGCCTTCAGGTTTCTCAAATCGATTATGAAAAAGTAACACTTCGATGGGGGCCTTTAAAACCAGATTTATTTGTGGTTTATCTTGAAAGCAACAATACTAAATTAGATGAAATTGTAGTTTCTAAAGAAAATCCGCAAAAGATTCTTCAAAAAATAGTTGTGAATTCAAGGCAAAAATTAGCTTCTTCCTATCGATTAAAAGTCTTTGTGAGAGAGTTTTTTATGCTTGATAATAAATATTCTTATTATAACGACGGATTAGTAAACTTTCAATTTACAGCCAGTCAAAAAAAATCAACGACAACATTATTAGTAGAGCAAAACCGCTCTTATGGACTTTTGGATACTGATGTCAGCGCTGATTTAAAAGGTTATAATCTGAATGATATCATGGAAAGTTATTGTAATCTGAAGTATTTCGATCCTCTTTTAGATTCCAAGACCAGAAAAGAATATGATTTTATTACGCGAGGCCATCCAAATAATAAAAATTATTACATCATGGCAATAACGCCATTAGATAAATCAAAAAAGGCATTAGATACTTTTGAGGTAATTTATGATCCCGTAAAAAAGTTAATTGTTGAATTCAGCATTATAATTACGCCTCAAAATTTGCTTCAAGTTGAAGAGCAGACAAAAATCGGTTCAAAAAATGTGACCAGATCAATTGTTAAAGTGAATTATAGAATTGATGGGGAAGATTATTATTTGTTGAGTTCAAATGAAGAAATTGGTTATGATCTTATTTTAAAAGATCACATCAAAAATATTCAGGTTCGCAATAGTTTTGTTACCACACATTTCAACAGGCAAAATTTCACCTATAGTGAAAGTGATGTTTTTAAAGAAAAATCACTTTTCAATAAAAAGAATAAAGTATTGACCAAATATTGGGAAATATCAGGATTTGTACCCACTGAAGAAGAAAAAGCAATAGTAGATTCATTAGAATTTAAACTGTAGTTTTTGCAGAAAAACATAAAAAAAATCCTGAACAAAATGTTCAGGATTTTTTGTTTTATTAAATGTAGATTGTCAGGCTGAGCGTCCACATCCCGAAGTTTCAGGAGAAGCCCGTTTCTTAGAAATTAAATCCAAGTCTTGCGTAGTAGTAAGCACCGCTGAAACCCATTTGTACAGCATCCCAATATCCTCCAGCTTCTGTGTTTCCTTGTTCATCCTGTTTGGTTGGATAAACATTGAATAAGTTATTGCTTCCGATGCTTAATTTTAAACTTTTACTTAATTGGTAGCCAAAAGTCAAATCAGTTACTAATCTTGGGTTGTAAACATCCTCTTCATCGGCATAATCAACTAAAACCACTTTGCTGAAGCGAGTGAAAGCTAATCCTGCGTCAAATTTATTTTTTGCATAAGTAAGATTCAAACCAAATTTGCTGTCTGGAGCAGAAGCCAGTAAAAAGGCTTTTTCACGATTTCCAAAAAAGGTATCAGCATCTAGAGAACCGTTTTTTACATTATCAATTTTCATATCATTAATGTTTCCAACTAAAGTCGCTCCAATATGTCCGAAATCGTATGTTTTTTTCCAAGAAAATACCAAATCTAAACCATGAGTGCTTGTATCTACTCCGTTCGCAAAAAACTGTGCTTCAGAAACACCAAGGCCTAAAGAACTTGCGTCAAAATATCCGGTAAGAACAATACGATCTTTTACTTTAATATAATATCCGTCAACAGTTGCAGTAAAATCTCCATAAGTTGCAGTGAAACCCAAAGAAGCATTTACCGCTTTTTCTTCATTTAATTTTTCAATTCCGAAAGCTCTTGTCACAGGGCTGTCATTTGGTGCTAAAAGTACCTCAGTTGCACCGCTTGCATTAAAGTTTGTAAAACGTAAATTATAATAAATTTGGGCCAAAGAAGGAGCACGGAAACCAGTACTCACAGAACCTCTTAAGTTAATATGATCATTAATTTTAAGTCTAGAAGCTAGTTTTCCGTTTACTGTACTTCCAAAATCACTGTAATTTTCAAAACGAACAGCGCCGCTTACCATAAAAGCTTCTGTAACATCTAATTCAGCATCAGTATAGAGCGAGAAGTTAGTACGGTCTTTATTTACTTCATTTGCAGGACTGTAACCAGGAAAACCTTGCGAGCTTCCAGGACGAGGATTTCCTGAAATTGGATCAATAGGAGCACTTTGCGTTGTTGGGTCGGTAATTGGTTTTCCATTTGTGTCGTAAGTTGTGTACGAACCTTCTTCACCTGCAAAAATCTCAAATTTCTCTACTCTGAATTCGGTTCCAAAAGCGATATTAAAACCGCTCATAACATCATCATAGTTTTTAGAAATATCAAAATTCGTTGTGTTTTGAAGCAGACTGTGTCCTCCGGCATTAAATTCAGTTGGAGATTTTGCTTCTAGAGAAGCATTCAAAGTTCCTTTAATATCATATTCGAATTTGTTTTTTCCAAAAGTATTGCTCAAATCCATTTTCCATCCGCCTCCGGTTGTTGTTCTAATTCCGGCTGCCAATGAGTTATCTCTAATATTCGAAGTAATTCTTGGTGTATAACCGCCCGGATAAATTTCTTCTACAACTCTTTCTCCATCATTTCTTGTAAAGGCATAAGCATCAGTATTTCTGAAATTACTGCCTCCGAAAGCATAAAGCTCAGTTCTGTCTGATAATGGAAGTGAAAAGTTTCCGAAGAAATTGATACCCTTCATTTGTGCATCACCAAAACCTTTTCTAAAATCATAAGCTGGTCTTAATGTTTTGTCTTTATTGATGAATTCACCAGTAAAATTGGCATAGCCGCCTTTGCTTCCAACAGAAAAACCATAATTTGCTGCCACTTTCAGAGATCCTCCGTCAAAAGATTTGTCTTTTCCGTAAGAGTTTCCATTTCCTTTTTGATCGAGTCTGAAACCATCAGTATTTGGTGTTCCAGGCAAAAAGTCTCCTTTTGCATTTGTATTAAAAACACCATAAGTAACAGAACCTGAAAGTTCTTTTACATTATCATTTGTTATAATATTGATAACGCCGGCAATAGCATCAGAACCGTATTGTGCCGCTGCACCATCTCTTAAAATCTCAATTCTTTTGATTGAAGCGGCCGGAATTGCATTTAAATCTGTTCCTGTATTTCCGCGTCCGCGTGTTCCAAATAAATTGATAAGAGAGGATTGGTGTCTTCTTTTTCCGTTAATTAAAACCAAAGTCTGGTCTGGTCCCATACCTCTTAAAGAAGCAGGATCTACGTGATCGGCACCATCAGAGCCAGATTGTTTGTTGGCATTAAATGAAGGAGCTACATATTGAAGAAGCTGATTAATTTCGATTTTACCGCTTTGTGTTGTAACATCTTTTACATTGATTACGTCAATGGGAACGGCTGAATTTACAACAGTTCTTTTAGTGCTTCTGGAACCTACAACAACAACGTCATTTAGGACCTGACCACCGCTTTCGTCTAAACTAATTTCCATTTTATCTGTTGCTGTTTTTTCGACAGTTGCAAATCCAACATAAGTAAAAACTAATTTAGCACCTTCTTTTACTTTTATTTTAAAACCGCCGTCAGCATCAGTAGAAACACCATTTGTAGTTCCTTTTTCGACAATATTCACACCCGGTAACGGTGTTCCTGTCTTGTCTTTTACGACGCCTGAGACTTCTTTCTGAGCAAAAAGAAATGCCGTATTTAATAGAAATAATAATAATACAATCTTTTTCATGGTTTGGTTGTTTTTGAATATTGGTTTGTTTTGAATAATGATAAAAGTAGTATTTTTTAACAAAAACTTAATAAAAAGTTTAAAAATTTTTAAGATTAACCTGTAAATTATATTATTACACATTTTTACTTCGCTCACGAGCTATTAAATCTTATATTTGCAAAATTTTAAAGTCAAAAAATAGCATTTTGGCAGAAAATCAAAAAAGTACACGTAAATCATAAACCATTACAACAGAAGTATTAATGGGCTGGCCTGAGAAAAATCAGTGCCATAAAATAAATAGAAACAACAGATGAAAGCAGGAATTGTAGGATTACCAAATGTTGGAAAATCAACATTATTTAATTGTTTATCTAATGCAAAAGCGCAAAGTGCGAACTTTCCGTTTTGTACAATCGAACCTAATATTGGTGTTGTAAACGTTCCGGATCCAAGAATCAATAAATTGGAAGAATTGGTAAAACCAGAGCGCGTGCAAATGGCAACAGTTGATATTGTTGATATCGCAGGTTTGGTAAAAGGAGCAAGTAAAGGTGAAGGTCTTGGAAACCAGTTTTTAGGAAACATTAGAGAGTGTAATGCGATCATTCACGTTTTACGTTGTTTTGACAATGATAATATCGTTCACGTTGATGGAAACGTAAATCCAATTCGTGACAAAGAAACTATCGATATCGAATTGCAGTTGAAAGATTTAGAAACGGTTGAAAAACGTTTGGAAAAAGTAAATCGTGCTGCTAAAACTGGAAATAAAGAAGCGCAGACTGAAAAAGCACTTTTAGACAGAATCAGAGAATCATTATTACAGGCTAAATCGGCTCGTACTATTGTACCTCAAGGTAATGATGAAGAAGTTTTAATGGAATCTTTTCAATTAATTACTGCAAAACCAGTATTATATGTTTGTAATGTTGATGAGAATTCAGCTGTAAACGGAAACAAATATGTAGATCAGGTTCGTGAACTAGTTAAAGACGAAGATGCAGAAGTAATTATTCTTTCAGTAGGAGCAGAGGCTGATATTACAGAATTAGAAAGCTACGAAGAGCGTCAGGTTTTCCTTGAAGATATGGGATTGACTGAG
The DNA here is from genome assembly GCF_009711135.1 of Flavobacterium sp. LC2016-01. Taxonomy (GTDB): domain Bacteria; phylum Bacteroidota; class Bacteroidia; order Flavobacteriales; family Flavobacteriaceae; genus Flavobacterium. The sequence goes on from NZ_WMIC01000001.1 coordinate 467,539, forward strand.
CCAGGAGCATCTGTTTTAATTCGTGCAGCTTATAAATTATTGAAACAGCAAACTTATTTTACCGCTGGTGTAAAAGAAGTTCGTGCCTGGACAATCAACATTGGAGCTACAGCGCCTCAAGCGGCTGGAGTTATCCACACAGATTTTGAAAAAGGTTTCATCCGTGCGGAAGTTATTTCTTATGAAGATTACGTTCAATATGGTTCTGAAGCAAAAGCAAAAGAAGCAGGAAAATTCAAAGTAGAAGGAAAAGAATATATTGTTAAAGATGGTGATGTGATGCATTTCCGTTTCAACGTATAATCTTTTTTAGAGAATAGAAGAAAGAATATAGAAAATAGACTAAAACTGCTGGAGAAATTCAGCAGTTTTTTTATGTATTAAACTTAAGTTTTCGATTGTCAGGCTGAGCGAAGTCGAAGCCCCGCAAAGATTGGCGATTTAGATTGTGGAGCTTCTTGCGTGTCCTTCGACTTCGCTCAGGATGACAATCTTAAAAAAAAATCCGTGTAAATCTGCGCTTTCGCGAAAGCGAATCCGTAAAATCCGCGTGCTATTTTCAGGAAGCAAAATCTTTGGCTCAAAAATTGGTTACAGAAAAAATAACCAATTACGAATCTAAAATCAACCAATCAAAATGCTAAAAAAATCATTCAAATTTCTAGGCTGGACACTTTTCGGAATTTTCACTTTCCTTGCGTTGTATATTTCTTCTGTTCTTATTATTTCAAGAATCACAGTGAATTCGGATATTGCAAAAGTGGAAGAACAAAATGCGGTTCCAATTTATATTCTTTCCAATGGCGTTCATACAGATATTGTCGTTCCTGTAAAAAACGAAATCAAAGACTGGCGAAACGAAATCCAGTTCAGTCAAACACAATCAAAAGATTCCTTAATGAATTTTATCGCTTTCGGCTGGGGTGATAAAGGTTTTTATCTCGATACGCCAGAATGGTCTGATTTAAAAGCGAGTACCGCGTTCAAAGCCGCATTTGGAGTAAGTTCATCGGCAATGCATACTACATTTTTTAAACAATTACGTGAAGGCGATGATTGCAAACGCATTTTAGTTTCAAAAGAAAACTATCAAAACTTAGTCAATTATATTTCAAACAGTTTCAGTGATCCAGTTCATCCGCAATGGATTGAAGGTCACAGCTACGGAAAAAAAGATGCTTTTTATGAAGCAAAAGGAAGTTACAGCCTTTTTAACACCTGCAATACTTGGGCGAACAGTGCACTAAAAGCAGCGAATCAAAAAGCTAGTTTATGGACGGTTTATGATAAAGGGATTTTTTGTCATTATAAATAATCTGGCAATGAAAAAGCTGATTTTAATTTTTGCGATAATATTATTAATGATTTCTTGTAAAAAGGCTGATGCCGAGGCAGAATATGGAGGTTTAGCATTTTATTTTGAGAAGCCTCAGCCAATTAATGATTCTGAGCTAAATAGCTTTCCTTCAAAATTTAAAGGATTATATATGACACCAGATTCTACTTTTTTAAGAATTGATGATGAGAGAATTTCAAAGGAATATTATTTTAAATTCAGGATTCACAGACAAAAACTAGATTCTTTAAAATCTGAATTTGACCTTGTTGATGGAAAATTAATTTCTAAGGATACAAAATATAAATTTGATGTATTTAAAAAAGGGGATTCAATTGAATTATCAAGAAAAGAGATAGATACATTATTTAGGTTGTCTTATAATCAGAAGTTAAAACGTATTTATGGACAACTAGTTTTAAGTACAAGAGATTCTGTTTTTTGGAAAATTAAAATGATGTCATTAGAAAAAAATGTTCTTAAAATTAAGAGTATCTATTTGCCTGAAGATTTGAAGAAATTAGATTCAGTTTCTGCAATAAAAGCAAAAATGCTAGATTCACTTTCCTATTTAATAAAGCCAACAAGAAAAGAGTTTAAAAATATTCTGAAAATTCAAAATCTAGGTTTCGATCAAGAATATAAAAAAGTCTCAAAAGAAGACATGGAAAAAATATAAAATTCACCTAAAAAGCAAGAATTCAAAATTTTTCATTATTGCGTAAATTTGAGAGAATATCAAAAAAGCAGCAAATGAAAAATCAAAATATATTTTCGAAATCATGGTATTTATTGAAGACAACTTTTTTTGAATTTAACGACGATAATGCGATAAAATTGAGTGCAGCGTTATCATATTATACCATTTTTGCGTTGCCTCCGCTGTTAATTATAATTATCACAATCTGTGGTTTCTTTTATGGGGAAGAAGCAGTCACGGGTCAATTATACGGACAAATCAATAGGTTGGTGGGAAATAATGCTGCGGTTCAGATTCAGGAGGCAATTAAAAATGTTCAATTATCAGACAGTAATGTTTTTGTAACCATTTTTGGAGTGGTAATGCTGTTGATTGGTGCTTCGGGAGTTTTTGCAGAAATTCAGAGTTCCATAAATTACATTTGGGGATTACGGGCAAAACCAAATAAAGGACTGAAAAAATTCATTCAAAATAGAATCATGTCGTTTTCAATGATTGTTACAGTTGGGTTTTTAATGCTTGTGAGTTTAATGGTTAATGCCACGCTTGATGTAATGAATGAAAGGTTGAAAATGTATTTGCCAGACAGCACAGTTTATTTGTTTTATGTCATTAATTTAGTAATCGTTTTTGCAAGTATAACATTGCTTTTTGCGATTATATTCAGAACTTTACCTGACGGAGTTATCAAATGGAAAGATGCTTTTATTGGCGCTTCCTGCACGGCGATTTTATTTATGATTGGTAAATTCGCAATCGGACTTTATTTAGGAAATTCGACTATTGCAAGTGTGTATGGCGCTGCGGGTTCTGTAATTATAATATTGGTCTGGGTTTATTATTCGGCTATTATTTTGTATTTTGGAGCAGAATTTACAAAAGTATACGCAAAAGCTTTCGGCGGGAGTATTTCGCCAAATGATTATTCCGTAGAAATACAAAAAGAGATTTTTGAAATCGAAAGTGCTTAAATAAAATAAACCATATAAGTAATATAAGAAAATTTAAGTTTTGTGTCTGAATTAAATACAAAGCTTTTAAAATGGACTTATATAACTTATATGGTTTAAAAAAATGAAAAATACCACGATATGAAAATAATAGCCTTTGGAGGAAGCAATAGTAAACATTCAATCAATAAACGGTTAGCTACTTACGCATCAAGTTTGTTTGAGAATGCCACTGTCGAAGTTTTAGATTTAAACGATTTTGCAATGCCTTTGTTTAGCGTTGATCTTGAAAAAGAAGTTGGTCAGCATAAAGTGGCGCAAGCTTTTCTAAACAAACTCAAAGAGGCTGATATTTTAGTAGTTTCAATGGCAGAAAACAACGGAAACTACTCGGTTGCTTTTAAAAATATTTTTGATTGGAGTTCACGTATTGAAAAAGATGTTTTTCAGCATAAACCAATGCTTTTGCTGGCAACTTCGCCGGGTGGAAGAGGCGGAAGTTCTGTTTTAGGAATTGCACAAAATCTTTTTCCGCGTTATGGAGCTGAAATCAAAGGAAGTTTCTCATTACCGGCATTTGGCTCGAATTTTGATTTACAAGAAAATAAAATTTCTAATGTTGAGTTAGATAAGGAACTCAAAGATATTATCAAATCAAATTTTTAAATGCCACAAAAAAAGATTACTCTTATATTTCTTTTGCTGCACTGTATTTTTTTGAATTATACTTTTGCTCAAAAGATTAATGAAGTCGACAAAATTGTTGCAAAATACCCAAAAAGCTTTGCAACAACAGAAAAATTAGCGGAAAGAATTGAAGAAGACTTCAACTCAGATTATGACAAAGCACGAGCTATTTACAGCTGGATGGCTTTTAATATAAAATATGACTTCAATGTTTTTTTGAATCCGCCTAAAAGTCAGGGTTTCAGTTATTCTACTGAAGCCGAAAAACAAAGAAAAATAAAACAGATTAATGACAATCTGATTCAGAAAACTTTTAAATCTCAAAAAGCCGTTTGTGAAGGTTTCACGGCTTTGTATCAGCATTTGGCTTCTTTGGTAGGAATAAAATGTGAAATTATTCGCGGAGATTCGAAAATTTCGGTACGCGATATTGGCCGTAAAACAACATCGTCAAATCATGCCTGGAATATGGTTTTGATTGATAAAAAATGGCGTTTGGTTGATGTTACTTGGGGTCAGGGTTATTATGACAGTAGTAAAGGCCGAATGGTTAACGATTTTTCGCCCATTTATTTCGACACAGATCCTGATTATTTTTTCGCCAAACATTTTCCAGATTCTGGCACTTATTTAGGGAATAAACTAAGTAAGGAAGATTTTCTAAACGGACCTTTGATTTACAATAAAACCATTGAAAATGATTTTCAAATTAAATCTCCTGATTCTGGCATAATTGAAGCCAAAATCGGAGATAAAATTACTGTTGAAATTAAAAACGTCTCAAAATCAAATCAGGTTTTTTATTTGAATAAAAGAAATCAGCCTGTTAAAATTCAAAACGCCAGAGAAAAACGAGGAGGTTTAGAATTTCAAATTCTTATTGATAAAAATGTAGGCGAGTATATCACCATTTTTGTAGATACAAACAGTATCGTTTCTTTTAAAATTGCTCTGAAATAAAAGAGTTTCCCCATTTAACCCCATTTCTAAAACCTAATAGTATAATGACAATAAAGAAAATTGTTTTAGCATTCCTTTTGAATTTTATTTTTATAAGTTCTTCTTATTCGCAACAGTACAGTGCTATTGATAGTATCGTTTTAAAATATCCTGATTTTGGAAGCACTGAAAAATTAGCGGAAAGAATTAAAAATGATTTTACCACAGAACATGATAAAGCAAGAGCAATTTACAGCTGGATTGCGTTAAATTTAGAATATGATTTGGATACATTTTTAGATCCTCCTAAACCAAAAGAAATTTCGAGCAGTGATTCTGATGCAGCCAAGCAAATACAGCTGCAAAATGCAAAAACAGCACAAAAAGCATTTCGATCAAGAAAAGCGGTTTGCGAAGGTTTTGCTCAATTATACGAGCATTTGGCTTTGTTGTCAGGCTTAAAATGTCAGGTGATACATGGAGATGCTAAAGTCGAATTGACAGATATCGGCAGAAGAAATTATATCTTAAATCATGCATGGAATTCGGTTCAGGTAGATGGAAAATGGGTTTTAGTTGATGCTACATGGGGCCAGGGAAGTTATGATTATCGTAGAAAAGTGCTAATCAAAAAATTTACTCCGATCTATTTTGACATGGATCCGAAATACTTTAATGCCAAACATTATGCAGAGAGTGCGATGTATAAAGGAAATACAGGGAATAAAGCAGCGTTTTTGAACGGACCTCTTATATACAATGATTTTATAGAAGAAAACTGCGAAGTTTTGATGCCTTTTTCGGGGGTTGTCAGTGCAAATGAGGGAGATAAAATAAATTTTAAATTAAAAAATCTTTCCAAAATAGATGACTTGTATTATCTTGATAAAAAAGATGAAAAAATTAAGGTAGAAAATTCAAAAGTAGAAGATGGAATAATGGAGTTTCAGGTTACTTATGCGAGAAAACTGGGACGATTTATTACTTTTTACCTTAATGGAAAATCTTTTGCTGCTTTTAAGGTAATTCCAAAGTAAGAGTTAGAAAGCTTTATTTGATTGGATTTTCTTCTTTTCTTGAATTGCCGTATCTTAGCAATTCAGGATTTGAATTAATAGGCCATGGAAACAACTTTTTTGAAATCAATTTTAGATAATGATTTCTATAAATTTACGATGCAGCATGCTGTAATCCGACTTTTCCCAAAGGCGAAAGTTCGATACGGATTTATAAATCGAGGAAAACATATTTTTCCGCCCGGTTTCGCAGATCTGCTTCGAAAATCAGTTGATGCAATGGCAGATCTCCGTTTAACAAAAGAAGAAAAGCATTATTTAGCCCATCATTGTCCTTATCTGGATCCAACTTATTTAGACTTTCTGCAGGGATTTATTTATGATCCTTCTGAAGTTCATATCAGTCAGGAAGGCTCAGAAATTAAAGTTACCGTTGAAGGTTTTTGGTACAGAACAATTTTGTGGGAAGTATCGTTGATGTCCTTAATTTCGGAGCTTTTTTATAAATCAAACCACTTAATCCGTCTAAACGACGAAGCCATAAAAAGTCTTACGAAAGATAAAATCGATAATTACAATAAACTGGGAGTTTCGGTTTTAGAATTCGGAACAAGACGCCGTCATTCGTACGATGTTCATGCATTGGTAAACGAAACTTTGCAAACTTTTGGCGGGCATAGTTTCCTCGGAACCAGTAATGTGCATTTTGCAATGCTTAACAATAAACGGCCTTTAGGAACGCATGCGCACGAATGGTTTATGTTTCATGCTGCGCAGTATGGCTTTAAAATGGCCAATTTGATAAGTCTGGAACATTGGACACAAGTGTACGGCGGTGACCTCGGAATTGCTTTGACAGATACTTATACGACCGATATATTTTTCACCCAATTTGATAAAAAATATTCCAAACTTTTTGACGGCGTTCGCCATGACAGCGGTGACCCGATTGAGTTCGCACAAAAAGTGATTTCACATTATACTAAAATGGGAATTGATCCAAAATCAAAAGCAATTGTTTTTTCTGATTCTCTTAATTACGAAAAAGTAAAAACGATAGTTGATTTCTGTCATGACAAAATAAAAATGTCATTCGGAATCGGAACAAATTTCACTAATGATGTTGGGCTTCCAGCCATGAATATGGTAATAAAATTGACCGATACAAAACCTGACAATACACATTGGCAGGGCGTTGTGAAACTTTCTGACGAAAAAAATAAAAACACGGGAACGCCCGAAATGATTGCTTTGGCAAAAGAAGTACTTGGAATCAAATAGTATTTTTTTGTTTCATAGCTGATTTTTTATATTTTTAACGGTCGTATTTTTTTAAAATCAATTTAAATAGATTAAAAAGCTGTTATTATTCGTAACAAAAGAAAAAATACGCTTTCATTTTTTGCCGATAAATGGTACATTAGCCAAAAATCCAATTCACCTTATGCTAGAGCAAAATCAATATACCGAAGATAATATCCGATCACTCGACTGGAAAGAACATATCCGTATGCGTCCGGGAATGTATATCGGGAAATTAGGAGACGGTTCTTCTCCAGATGATGGTATTTATATTCTTTTAAAAGAGGTTTTAGATAACTGTATTGACGAGTTCGTAATGGGCTCCGGAAAAACTATTGAAGTAACTATAAAGGATAAAACGGTTTCGGTTCGTGATTACGGACGTGGAATTCCGTTAGGAAAAGTAGTCGATGTAGTTTCGAAAATGAATACAGGTGGAAAGTACGATTCTAAAGCTTTTCAGAAATCGGTTGGTTTGAACGGTGTCGGAACAAAAGCGGTTAATGCACTTTCGAATTATTTCCGTGTAGAATCTGTTCGTGATGACAAGCAAAAAGGAGCAGAGTTTTCTGCCGGAAATCTTGTTTTAGAAGAAGATATAGTCGATACTACAAAACGTAAAGGAACAAAAGTAACTTTTACGCCAGACGAAACGATTTTCAAAAACTATAAATTTCGTTTAGAATATGTCATTAAAATGGTTAAAAACTATTGTTATTTGAACAATGGTCTGACAATTATTTTTAATGGAGAAAAATATATTTCGGAAAATGGTCTTAGAGATTTATTAGAAGAAACAATCAGTGAAGATGATTTAGAATATCCGATTATTCACCTGAAAGATCACGATATCGAAATTGCGCTTACACACAGTAAAACGCAGTACAGCGAAGAATATCACTCTTTTGTGAACGGTCAGAATACGACGCAGGGAGGAACGCACTTAGCAGCTTACAGAGAAGCAATTGTAAAAACCATCCGTGAGTTTTACAACAAAAACTTCGAAGCTTCTGATGTTCGTAAATCGATTGTAAGTGCGATTAGTATTAAAGTTATGGAACCGGTTTTTGAGTCTCAGACCAAAACCAAATTAGGTTCTACAGATATGGGTTCTGATGATGGAACTCCGGCGGTTTCGGTTCGTACTTTCGTAAATGATTTTATCAAAACCAAATTAGACAATTATCTGCATAAAAATCCGCCGACTGCTGAAGCTTTATTACGCAAAATTCTTCAGGCAGAACGCGAAAGAAAAGAATTGTCAGGGATTAGAAAATTAGCGACAGATCGTGCTAAAAAAGCCAATCTTCACAATAAAAAATTAAGAGATTGCCGAGCGCATCTTCCAGATACTAAAAACCCAAGAAACTTAGAAAGCACGCTTTTTATTACCGAGGGAGATTCGGCTTCTGGATCCATTACAAAGTCGCGCGACGTGAATACGCAAGCCGTTTTCAGTTTACGTGGTAAGCCTTTGAATTCATACGGAATGACAAAGAAAATTGTGTATGAAAATGAAGAATTCAATTTACTGCAAGCAGCGCTTGATATTGAAGATGGATTAGAAAAACTGCGTTACAACAACATCGTAATTGCAACCGATGCCGATGTCGATGGAATGCACATTCGTTTGTTGTTGATTACGTTTTTCCTTCAGTTTTTCCCTGAGTTAATCAAAGAAGGGCATTTGTATATTTTGCAGACACCGCTTTTCAGGGTTCGAAACAAAAAAGAAACGATTTATTGCTATTCTGAAGAGGAAAGAAAAGATGCTATCGAAAAACTAAAACCAAAACCAGAAATCACCCGATTTAAAGGTTTGGGAGAGATTTCGCCAGATGAGTTTAAAAACTTTATTGGAGACACCATTCGTCTTGATCCGGTTATGATGGACAAGCATACTTCAATTGAGCAATTGTTGTCTTTCTATATGGGGAAAAATACGCCAGACAGACAAGAGTTTATTATCAAGAATCTGAAGGTTGAGATTGATGAGCTTGAGGAAGTTTAAAAGCTAAAATCCAAATCTAATTTATGAGGAAAGCATTTTTTTTGATTTTTATCGTGATACTTATTTCCTGTAAAAAAGAAAACACAGAATCTTCAATCGTAAGTGAGAAAACACAAGTGAGTAAATCAAAAAGTGAAGCAATCAAAAGAAAAGATTTTCCTTTAAAGAATTTATCTAAAGTCGAGGTTTTGTCTTATGAAGATCGAATGCGATGGGATAGAAAAATTACGAAGAAGGATAATAAATATACAAAAGATCTAGTTGTTCATTTTAAATTGAATTTTGATAGTACAAAGGTTAAAGAAAGGGTATTATTAAATTCAGTATTGAAATCAGAATTACTGGAATTAATGTTTCAGGATAGCTGTAGGGTAGAAGAGTTACCTTCAGATTGTTATATGCCACGGCATATGATACTTTTTAGAGATCAAAAAAATAGAATAATTGGTTATAAAGAGCTTTGTTTGTCATGTAAAGGTTTTAGAGAATCAAAAAATCTTGAAAATTACAATGGCTTTTGCTTTAGTCAAATGGAAGAGCTTTTTAAAAAAGCTGGTATAAAATATTTTGACGATAATTATGAATAAAAGAAATAGTTTACTGAAATAATTCAGCATATAAAATGAAAGACGAAGAAGACGATAACATAATTCCAAACGACGACGAGAATAATCAAGATGAAAACCTGATGGATGATAATCAGGATGGAGATGACGATGAGATTATCAACGTAGATGCCAAACATTTCGAAGGACAGCATTTTTACGAAAATCAGGAAGAAGAAGGAGAAGACGTTATTACCAAAGTAACGGGAATGTACAAAGACTGGTTTTTGGATTATGCTTCGTATGTAATTCTGGAACGTGCAGTTCCTGCTATCGAGGACGGATTTAAACCGGTTCAGCGTCGTATTATGCACTCTTTAAAAGAGCTGGATGATGGTCGTTATAATAAAGTTGCCAATGTCGTTGGTCACACCATGCAGTATCACCCACACGGAGATGCGAGTATTGGTGACGCAATGGTGCAAATTGGTCAAAAAGATTTATTGATTGACTGTCAAGGGAACTGGGGGAATATCTTAACGGGCGATGGAGCAGCAGCTTCGCGTTATATTGAGGCACGTTTATCTAAATTTGCTTTGGAGGTTTTGTATTCTCCAAAAATCACTGATTGGGGCGTTTCGTATGATGGTCGTCGTGCTGAGCCAAACAATCTTCCTGTAAAATTTCCATTGCTTTTGGCACAAGGAGCAGAGGGAATTGCGGTTGGACTTTCAACTAAAGTTTTGCCTCATAATTTCAATGAATTAATTGATGCTTCAATCAAGATTTTAAAAGGAAAATCTTTTACGTTATATCCTGATTTCATGACACAAGGTATTGCCGATGTGTCCAATTATAATGACGGACTTCGTGGTGGACGTGTGCGTGTGCGTGCAAAAATTGCGCAATTAGACAAAAATACATTGGTGATTACACAAATTCCGTTTTCTACCAATACATCGAGTTTAATTGACAGTATTTTGAAAGCCAATGATAAAGGTAAAATCAAAATCAAGAAAATTGAAGACAATACCGCTGCCGATGTTGAGATTTTAATACATCTTTTCCCGGGCGTTTCTCCAGACAAAACAATTGATGCTTTGTTTGCTTTTACAGCCTGTGAAACCTCTGTAGCGCCTTTAGGTTGCGTTATTGAAGATAATAAGCCATTGTTTATTGGTGTTTCTGAAATGTTGAAAATTTCAACACACAGAACAGTTGATTTGCTTCGTCAGGAATTAGAAATTCAGTTAGAAGAATTAAAAAATAAATGGCATTTCTCTACTTTAGAAAAAATCTTCATTCGTGAAGAAATGTATATTGATTTCAAATTATATTCGGATAGAGAATCACTTTATAAATATTTATATGATCGTTTTGATCCGTTCAAAAAATCATTTGTCAGAGAAATTAACGATGATGATTTACAAAGACTGACTCAGATTCCGATGATTCGTATTACCCGTTTTGACTCTGATAAAGCTGATGATTTTATTGCGAAGTTAGAAGACGAAATGAAAGAAGTAGAGCATAATTTGGAGCATTTAACCGATTTTGCAATTGCTTATTTCACCAAATTAAAAGAGAAATACGGAAAAGGCCGTGAACGTCAGACAGAACTTCGTGTTTTTGATAACGTTGAGGCTACAAAAGTAGTTTTGCGTAATACAAAATTATACGTAAACCGTGAAGAAGGTTTTGTTGGAACCAGCTTAAAGAAAGACGAATATGTAGGCGATTGTTCTGATATCGATGATGTTATCGTGTTTTTACGAGACGGAACATTGATGGTTACAAAAGTGGATGCCAAAACGTTTATCGGAAAAGACATTATTCATGTTGCAGTTTTTGACAAGAGCGATAAACGTACCATTTATAATATGATGTATCGTGATGGAAAATCAGGTCCATCATATATCAAGCGTTTCAATGTTTCAGGTGTAACACGTGACAAAGCTTATGATTTAACTAACGGAACAAACGGTTCGCAAGTGGTTTATTTTTCGCATAATCCAAATGGCGAAGCTGAGGTTGTAACCATATTATTACGCCAGGTTGGAACGATTAAGAAGCTAAAATTCGATATTGATTTTGCTAAATTAGCGATCAAAGGACGTGCTTCAAAAGGGAATTTGGTAACCAAATATCCAATCAAGAAAATCGAATTAAAAGAAAAAGGAATTTCGACTTTACTGCCAAGAAAAGTTTGGTTTGATGATACTGTAAAACGTTTAAATGTTGATGCAAGAGGAGAATTGCTTGGGGAATTTAAACCAAGTGATAAAATTCTAGTAATTAGTCAGACTGGAAAATTAAAAGTCATTATTCCGGAATTATCGACTCACTTTGAGGAAGATATGATTATTTTGGAAAAATGGAAACCTAAAAAACCAATTTCGGCTATTTATTATGATGGAGAAAAAGAACGTTATTTCTTAAAACGTTTCCTTGTTGAAAATGAAGGAAAAGAAGAAAGTTTTATTACAGATCATCCAAATTCGCAGTTAGAAATCGTGTCGACAGATTATCGTCCATTGGCACAGTTGGTTTTTGCAAAAGTAAAAGGTGTACAAAAAGAAGATTTACATATAGATGTTGAGGATTTTATAGCTGTAAAAGGCTTCAAAGCTTTAGGAAATCAATTAACAGCAGATAAACTGAAACAAGTTAATTTATTAGAGCCTTTGCCTTATGAAGAACCTGTCGAAGAAGTTCCTGAAAAACCAGAATTATCAGAAGATGATGAGTCAGTTGAAACAGAACTAGATGATGACGGCCAAATAGGTTTGGTTTTAGAATAAGAAATGAAAACGCTAAGATTAAGTTCTTAGCGTTTTTTTTGATTTAATTTTCAAGAGAAGAAAACGCTTCTTCTTTAGTCCATTTTACTTCATTGTTTTCAATTTTTACAGAAATAATATCTCCATCTTTTACTTCTCCAGAAATTATTTTTTTTGCTAAAGGCCTTCTTAAATGTGTTCTGATAATACTTTTAATGGGTCTTGCGCCGTATTTGGCGCTGTAACCATTTTCGGCAAGGTAAAGTTTTGCCTCCATGGGAATTTCAACTTGAATATTGATGTTGGTCAGTAAATCTAAGAATTCTTTTTTAAGATGTATATTGAATATTTTTAATGCATTTTCTTTACTGATAGGTGCAAAAGGTACTATTTCAGTCAAACGTCCCAAAAATTCAGGTCTGAAATAATTTCCCATAATTTCCATTAAAGAATTTGAAGTCGGAATTTCTCCGTTATTAAAAGTATTCACAATATGGTCTGCACCAATATTTGAAGTAAAAAGAATAATGGCATTCGAAAAATCGCCTTCCTTTCCTAAACGATCGTGTAATTTTCCTTCATCCATAATTTGCAGGAAAATATCAAAAACAGAAGGGTGTGCTTTTTCAATTTCATCGAATAAAACAATAGAATAAGGCTTTTGTCTGATCCTGTTTACTAGCAAACTTCCCTGTTCATAGCCTACATAGCCTGGCGGAGCACCAACGAATGGGATTATTTATGTGATAGTTTCATGAAAAATTTAAAGAATAGATCTTCAAATGTATTTCCGTATCGATTATTTATAGATAAGTAAAATCGAAGAAAACTTGACTTCTTAAAGTCAAGTTTTCTATTTGAAAAGATAATTCAAATTGATTTCTTTTTTCTCTTTCAGCTTTTTTACAATTTTCAAGAAAGCGATTGCCGTAATGTAAGCATCGCCCAATGCCGTGTGACGGTCTTTTTTAGAAATATCAAATTTATCCGCAAGATCGTCTAAAGTGTAATGGTCTTTTCTTTCAAATAAATGAGACTTTATTAAGGTTTTTTTATATAAATATGCTGTATCTAAACGTTTGTTGGTTAATTCTGGCAAACCATTTCTCTCGAGAGCTTTATTGATCATTGTAACATCAAAAATAGTGTGATGCGCAATAATAATTGAATCGCCTAAAAATGACAAAAACTGTTGCAAAGCCTCTAATTCATTTGGACGCTGAATCACAAATGCTTTTAAAATACCATGAATTTGAGCGGTCGATTTGTCGTAATGATCTTGTTCGATATATACTTCAAAACTATTTTGAATCGATATAATTCCGTTTTGAAGAATTAATGCGCCAATGCATAATATTCTGTCATTTTCATAGTCAAATCCGGTGGTTTCTGTATCTAAAACTACAAATCGCGTGTTTTCGATAGTGACACTTTCATCAAAAAGATTTTCTTCTTTCTTGAAAAAATTGAATAAACTCATGATTATACCAGATTTGAAATATTAAAACGCACTGAAATTAATTCCTGAAGTTCCTTAATGGTTTTAAAAGTACGTTTCAGCTTAATTTTTTCCATCTTTGATAACGATTCCAAAGCAATAAACTGGCCAGAATCATGGTGTAAAAGTCCTTGTTTGGTTCTAAATTTCAATAAAGCCTTAAACGAATAGGAACAAGATAAATACAATTCACGATTGTTCGGTTCCAGTTCTGCTAATTTCTCAAATCGTTCTGCAGTATTGCTGATCGATTTAACCGAATGTGATAAAATTAAAACTCGCGCTGCATCGGTTAAAGGCATTAATGCTCTTCGTTTAATATCAAAATTATCTTTGTTTGCACCATCTTGTTCGACTAAAAATTGTCTAAAAAAACCAGTAGGAGAAGGGCTTTGCAATGCACCACTTACCAAATGCATATAAAAAATTGGGTTTGCTTTTACGTTTTCAAAAATAGAATCCGATAATTGATTTACGATTTCGGCATCGCCATAGGTCATACTGTAATCAAAGAAAATGAAAGAAAGTAAAACCTCATTTTTGCCCGGATTGGTGATCCAATGATATACCTGGCTTTTCCATTCGTCCAAACTCATACACCATTTTGGACTTGAAGCCATCATATCGGCGGGACAATAATCATAACCAATATCAAAAAGTCCTTTGTTAACGAGAGAGGCAAATTTCAAAAAGTAAATTCTTGTTTCATCTCTAAAAACTTCAGAAACATTTTCATACACAATTGCATTATCTTGATCCGTATGCAACATTTGCTCACCTCTTCCTTGACTGCCAAGCGCCAGCCATGCAAATTTTACAGGTGGAGGACTGCTCATTTTTTCCAGACAAATCTCGATAACGCGTGTAGTACAAGCTTCGTTTAACTCCGTTATAATTTTAGAAATCAGTGTCATAGGAATATTTTGGTCTAAATATCCCTGAAGCAATTGCATGATTCGGTTTCTGATGGGTTTTATTTCCTTGGTTTTCTTAGCTCTTTTAAGTGCTTTTATTAAAACTGCTGGATTATTTCCCAGCGCCACCATAACATCATGTTTTGATAAAATCCCAACGGCTTTGGTGTTGACCGTTCCATCTTTTGTTAGACATAAATGACTGATATTACTTTTCATCATCGCCATTTGCGCCTCGGTAACCGTCATTTTTTTAGGATAGGTAATAACGGGTTTCGTCATTATAGTTTCGGCAGTTGTCATAATCGAATAATCGCCGGTTACGATTTTGTTTCGAAGATCTTTATCTGTCAAAATACCAATCGGAAGCATTTCATCTACAATTAATATTGCTCCGACTTTTTTCTTATTCATAATTTTTGCAACATCTCGAGCCGTTGTTGACGGACTACAGGTAACAATTTTTTTTGAATACTTTATTGGTGTTAAATCAAATGAATCGTTATTTGAATGCCGATTTTCGTTTAATAAATCATCGTCTCCATACAATTTATCTTTATGAATATCTGAATACGGATTTCGCGTGTTCGAAGCATAACTTTCAATAAGGAAATTGCCAACATTTCTGTTTTCAAGAGCATAAGGCTTAAAAACCGCAATCGGAATTGCATATAAAATCGTTTCTTCATGTGCTACAGCTTCCATAATATAATTTTCCTGCGCCAAAAGCGGACGCAATCCAAAAATATCACCTTCGTCGCACATATCTAAAACCGTATTTTTTGTGCTTTTTTTCAAAGCAACGGCACCTTTATGAACTACATAAAAAGAATCATGAGTTTTGTCATTTTCAGCAAAAATCACAGCGTCTTTTTCTTTGTAAACAATAGAAATCTGTTCCGAAAGTTTCTCCAAATCCATTTGATGTAAAAAATTAAAAGGCGGGAAATTCTTTAAAAAGTCGGCAACTCTTTGCGAAATGGTATTTTTCATTTGGTTAGTTTAAAGTCCTAAAATACTATTTAAAAATTTAAACGTGAAATAAACACGTTTCTTTTTTTGGGGACAAAGGAACAAAGGTGCAAAGCGACAAAGTTTTTTCTGTAATGGTAAAAAAAACTTTGTGACTTTGTGTCTTCGTGGCAAATCAAAAAAAAAAGCCCCAATCTGGGACTTTAATTTTTATTCAACTTTATAAACTTTGCCTTTCTGTTTCTCTTCAGAGCCAACTAAGCCAAATTCAAACGTGTATGAATCTTTCGAAGTCGTTAAAATTTTCATACTGATTGCTTTTTCTTCAGCCATATTTTTTGGATGTTTTTTCTGCAAAACGTATTCGCAGTCACTAACCCAGCGCACAGTTGCCGTATCTGTTTTTCCTTCAAAAGTTTCGATTTCAATGCTGTCGTTTCGCTCAAAAAAGGTCGTTTTTTTTACGCCGTTTACTTCAGTCTCAAACTTGAATTTTCCGTTTTTAAAATCTTTGCAATTGTGTTCTGCGTTATAACAAGATGCTAATGCAATTAACGGAAGAAGGAATAGTATTTTTTTCATTTTAAATAAGTTTTTTTAGGAGCTTATTCCTGCTGTACGCTGTATCTTTTGTGGTGAACCCCACCACAAAAGGATGCCGCTTCCATCAGGGCTAGGGCTTTAGTTTTCAAAAGTTCTTTTTTAATTAAAGAATAAAAAGAAAATTACAAGAGTTATAAAAGTTAGAAAAAGCAAATTCCTTTTTTTGTTTTTAAAACTCTGTTCTTCACTTAAATTTGTTTTACAGAATTTAATTAAAATCCACCAACATGTCCCGCCAAAATTTGCATAATATTCTATCATTTCAATCTCTTTAATTCATCATCTGTAAAGTTCTTGATTTCTTTTTCTTTGGCAAACTTTTCAGCATTATAATTTCCAGATTTATTCTTTGGAATCGATAAACTATTCCATTCGCTGTTTTTCAATTGTTTGGCATAAAAAACAATTTGTCCAACATGATAAGGATAATGCGCCAATTGTCTGTTTATGGCTTCAATAACAGTGTGACCTTCATTTCTGATATAAATAATATCTGAAAGCTGTTCTGGTTTCAAACTGTTTAGTGTTTCAAGAAAAACATTCCAGCCTTTATTCCAAACTTCTAATACTTCTTCTTTTGACTGTAAATCATTTTCGAATTCAGCGTCACGGTTGCGCCATTCTTTCTCGCCGTCAGAAGTCAAAAAATCAGTCCAGCGCGAAAGCATGTTGCCTGAAATATGTTTTATAATAGTTGCAATACTGTTTGTGTCTTCGTTAATAGCAACAAAAAGCTGTTGAGGTTCTAATTGGTCAATCGCTTTTTCGCCCAGCATTTTATAATATAAAAATTGCTTTTTTACGCTTTCCAAATAAGATTGAGCAGTTTCCATATTTATACGATTTTAATATCATACTTATCTAAAAGCCCAACAATTCCATCATTAGAAAATTGTGCTTTTCGCATTGGATTAAATTCGGGATCAATTTTATAATTATAGGCTGTTTTAAAATTAACTCCGGCCAATTGTGTTTCATTAAAAATAGCACCTTCAAGATTGCAATTATCAAAAACAGAACTTGTTAAATTAGTTCCAATAAAAGTTACTTCGCGAACCGAAGAATCAATAAACTTGGTTTTGGGCATTTTTTTGTTGGAAAATATGGCATAATCCAAGACACTTTCTTCAAAATGAACCTGAAATAAAAAATCGTCACATTCATGAAAAGCAATTCCAAGAAGTTTACAGTTTCTAAAAGTGACATTTTTTAAACTTGTTCCGGCTAAACTTGTCATTGAAAGATTGCAGTCAATAAATTCGCAGTCTAAAAAGCTGTTAGAATTAAAATTACTGTTAGAAAAATCACAGTTTTTAAAAACACAATCCTCAAACTCCCGATTGTTTATTTTTTTATCGATATAAATAACCTTCTCGAATGTTTT
This sequence comes from Flavobacterium sp. LC2016-01, assembly GCF_009711135.1. Classification (GTDB taxonomy): domain Bacteria; phylum Bacteroidota; class Bacteroidia; order Flavobacteriales; family Flavobacteriaceae; genus Flavobacterium. The sequence continues at coordinate 485,176 of NZ_WMIC01000001.1, forward strand.
TTGAATGTGAATTATGTCTTCCATTTTTGTTTGGATAAAAATAAGTTTTTTGTTTTTTAAGGTTTCAATATTAAACCCGATAGTCCCGAAGCCTTGGGATAAATCTGTGGAGTTTGCTTAGTGAACGAAATTAGTCATTAAACAAACCTTTCATAATGATTTTCAATCCATAAAAAATCAAAAACATAGCACTTAGACAAGCTACGATACCAATTCCTAAAACTAAATAGTGCCAATTTGTATGTTGATTCATAAATGCATTATAAATCAACGAAGGCCCAATAAATAGTAATGGCAGCGAACCAGATAAATATTTAATTCCTTTTCCTAATAATTCTTTATTTGTTGCCATGTTTTTTTGTTTCAGGTTTTTTTTGTTTCAAGTTTGTCGTCACTCGAAATGACAAACTGGGTATTGAAAACCTTTTACTTGTTATAATTATCAACAGCATTTCTCACGCTGCCATATTTCTTTAATAATTCTGAAGCTTCATCATATGAAACCGGAATTTCTTCCATAATCATTTTTACACCGCGATCCACAAGTTTCACATTGCTCAATTGCATATCGACCATTTTATTTCCTCTAACTTTTCCAAGTTGAATCATTGCTGCAGTCGAAATCATGTTTAAAACTAGTTTTTGAGCTGTTCCGGCTTTCATTCTGGAACTTCCAGTTATAAATTCTGGACCAACCACTACTTCAATAGGAAATTGAGCAGTCAACGCCAATGGACTTCCCGCGTTGCAAGTAATGCATCCAGTAACAATATTATTTTGATTACAAGCCTCTAAACCGCTGATAACGTACGGAGTTGTTCCAGATGCAGCAATACCAATTACAACATCAGTAGCGTCAATATTATACTTTTGGAGATCAATCCAGGCATTTGTGGTACTGTCTTCAGCATTTTCTACTGCACGTCTTATTGCTGTATCACCGCCAGCAATAATTCCGTTTACTAAATCAAAAGGAACACCAAATGTTGGTGGACACTCCGAAGCATCGACAACGCCAAGTCGTCCTGAAGTTCCTGCTCCAATATAAAACAGCCTGCCTCCTAATTTTAGTTTAGCCACTATTTGCGGAATTAAAGCTTCTATTTGAGGCAACGCTTTTTCAACCGCATACGGAACCGTTTTGTCTTCTTGGTTAATATTGGATAACAATTCATGAACAGACATTTGTTCTAAATGTTCATATTTTGATGCTAGTTCAGTAGTTTTGGTAAATGTCATTTTTATCAGTTGTTTAGACTCGTCAAAATTAATGTTTTTTCTTTCAATCGCGAAATTTGAAACGCAAAGTCACAAAGATTTAAAGTTTTGTTTAGGTTGTTGCGAATTCTTTCTTACATCTTTGTTAAAAGAACATTGTATTTTGTAGTTTTCATACTTTATCATCGAATACTTTCTTAAAGCTTTATTAGATAAACTAAAATATTATATTTGTTATTATATAAAAGATAAATGGATAAGTTAGTTTTTTTGGACGGGGTTGCCCGGATTGCTGTTTTTATTTCGTTACTGCTTGCACTTTTTTTATTTACCGTAAAAACAGAGAATAAATTAGCTAATCGATTATTTGCTTGTTTTATAACTTTTTCAGCAATTGATTTCAGTGGTCTTCTTGATTTCTCATTTCCAGCTGAATATATTCATTTAGAGATTTTTAGAAGTACATTTTGTTTGCTAGAAATGCCTTTGATATATCTGTACGTTTTTGCAGTCTGCTATTCTGATTTTCGTTTGAAATGGAAACATTTACTATACTTAATACCTTTTATAGTAATGAATATAGTTTTAATGCCCAGATTTTATTTAAAATCAGTTATAGAGAAACAGCAATTTTTAGCTAGTTTCAGTACAATGCCTGAAGTGTATTTTTTTCAGATTCTAATCGAATGCCAATATTGGTTTTACATTGTCAGCATATTTTTGATTTTAAGAAAATACAAGAAAATCTATCTCGAAAATTATACTAATCCCAGTACTTCTACCTACAAATGGCTTTTTCAAATGAATTGTGTTTTTGTAGTAATGCATTCTATTACAGCTTCAAAGAATTTGTTGCGTTATACTGCTTCAAGAGATGTTTTTCTTTGGGGAAATGTTTTAATGGTAATTATGGCTTTAAGTGTAATATGCTGGTTTGTAATGAAAGCATTAAATCATCCAGAACTTTTTCGAGGAATTAATTCCGGATTGCCTTTAACTAAAGACTTTCTTCCTAAAGAAAATAAAGAAAATAATGAGATAACCGAAACAGTAAATGATCAGGATGAAGCTGTTCTTTCTCAAATTGCGGTATTAAAAAATTATATGATAGAGAAGGAGCCTTATCTTGATCCGTCACTTACGATTCAGGAATTGGCCAATCAAATTGATATTCCGGTTCGGGATTTGTCTGTTTTGATCAATCACCAAATGGATCAGCATTTTTTTGATTTTGTAAATGAATATCGCATTCAAAAAGCCATGAATATTTTAAAAGATGGGTCTAAAAGTGATCTTACTGTTTTAGAAATTTTATACGAAGTTGGTTTTAATTCGAAATCTTCGTTTAATACCTCTTTTAAAAAATATACTAATTTAACGCCAACAGCGTACCGAAATGCTTCATAATTAAAGCTTTGTAAAAAGTCGTACTTCATACCCAATAAAGTCGAACCGATTTCCTGAATAGAAATTGGTTCGACTTTTTTTTGTCGGTCGAATCTGGAAAATTTCTAAGGCAACTTTGCTTCAAATTAATCGAAACAAGTTTAAAATTAGAAACCATGAAAAAAGCAAACCTCCTTATCTTCTTATTATTGCCACTATTTTGTTTAGCACAATCCCTTCAATTAAAAGGAAAAATAACAAGTGAAAAAGAAATATTAGAATGGGCAGATATATCAATTTCAAATTCAGAAGGAAAAATAATTGACGGAACAACAAGCAAACAAGATGGAACTTTTGAAATTAATCTTAAAAAAGGAACTTATAAAATTGGAATCAGTCTTTTGGGATTTACCGATTTTGAAAAAGAGATTTCCATAGAAAAAGATACAGATTTAGGAATTATCATTTTGAAACAAAGTGAAACCCACTTGGTAGAAGTCGTTATTCAATCTAAAAAGAAAACAATAGAGCAAAAAACAGATCGTTTGGTTTATAATCTTGAAAATAATGTAACAAATGTGGGCGGTGATGCTTTAAGCGCCATTAATACTGCGCCGGGCGTTGTCGTGCAGAATAATACAATTAATATTTTAGGAAAAGGAACTTCCCGCGTTATGATTGACGGAAGAATGATTGAATTAACGGGCGAAGAACTGAATAATTTTCTGAAATCAATTTCGGCCAGTGATATTAAAAATATTGAAATTATCAGTAATCCGCCGGCAAAATATGAAGCTGAAGGAACTGGCGGACTTATTAATATTATTATGAAAAAAGGAACTCGTGATTCCTGGAAAAATACAACTACAGTTTCTTACGATCAAAATAAATACGGAAATTTTACTTTGAGGGATAATTTCTTTTACAGCAAAAATAAATTTCGTTTCTCAGCAAGTGTTAATGGAAAAACAGGTTATAAAAATGTAGATGAAGTTTCGGATGTGTATTTTGCGGATGGACTTTCCAAAATGACTGCGACAACAAAACTAAAAAATGAAAATGTATCAGGTAAATTGGCCTTAGATTATGATTTTTCAGAAAAGACAACAATCGGTTTTCAATTTGTAAATGATAAAAATAACCCGGATTTTAAATCAAATATTAGAATCGACCGATATAATACGCAAAATCAATTAGAAAATTATACACTTAATAATAGTTCTGCAGACAGAGGATCTGGAAACCAGACCTATAACGCACATTTGATTACAAAACTAGATCCTCTAAACAGAAAATTATCATTTGATGTTGATTATTTCAATTACAATTCAAAATTTGATAGAGATTTTATTGCAAACAATTACGCATCAGATGGAACTTTTATAGATGTAAATCAATCAGGACGAAATATTTCTAATCAGGATATTGATAACGTGAGTTTTAAGGCAGACATGGAACATCCGCTTCAAGCGTTGAATTTATCTTACGGTGCAAAAATAAGTTTTACAAACAGTTTAAGCGATGTACTTTATTATAATACAATTACGGGAACTCCGGAATTAGATCCGAATCAATCGAACCAATTTAAATACACCGAAAATAATCAGGCAATTTATATTAATGCTGATAAAAAACTTGATGAAAAATGGAATTTCCAACTTGGATTAAGATTAGAGAATACACAAACAAACGGTTTTTCAGAAACTTTAAATCAGGAAACGATTAATGATTATTTGAAGTTGTTCCCAACAGTTTTTGCTTCGTACAAGAAAAATGAAAACAATACTTTTACTTTAAATTACGGAAAAAGAATTAACAGACCTCGTTTTGACTTATTGAATCCTTTTCGTATTTATATCAGCAGTAACAGCTATTCAGAAGGTAATCCGTTTTTAAAACCATCGTTTAGTGATAATTTTGAATTTTCACATTCGTATAAAGAAATTTTAAGAACGAGTGTTTCTGTAAATGCAATTACAAATGGCTATGGCGTTTTATTTACATCAAATCCCGAAACCAATACGCAGATTGTGACACGAGAAAATTATTTTAAAAGCTTAAATTATAGTGTTGGAGAAACGTATTCGGCAAGTTTTGCAGATTGGTGGTCAAGTGAAAATTCATTGTATTTTTTAGGAGCCAAAACTGAATTTATAAAAGATATAAATGCAACACCATCAAATAGTCTGCAAATTGATTTTTCGACCAATAATACTCTTATTTTAGGAAAAAACACAAAACTTCAGATTGATTTTTCCTATTCTACGCCTTATGAAAGTGGTTTGTATAAAATAGGATATAGTTCAAGTTTTGATATTGGATTTAAGCAGGATTTATTAAATAAATCGCTTCAAATTGCATTTTTGGCAAACGATATTTTTAATACTTCTTATTTAAAAGATTTTACTTCGATTGTAAATGGTGTAAAACAAGTCTATACCAATAATGAGGGTAACAGATTTGTACGTTTATCTGTGGTTTATAATTTTGGTAACAAAAAGATAAATATAAAAGAACGTGCTTTTGGAAATCAGGAGGAGAAAAAGAGAGCGGGGAATTAATTAGATAATTAGAAAATGTGTCAATTAGAAAATTATCTCATTATCGAATTGGCACATTTTCTAATTTATTTATTTATTTATTAAAAAAGAATGCCAATAGAATTCTGAGTACAATCATGGAAACTTTTGCGACATTAAATTGATGAGCTTCGATGCTTTCGAAAAAAATCATTGAAGTAATATTGAATAAATTAGAAAATTATCTCATTATCAAATTGACACATTCTCTAATTTATTTATTATAAAAAGAATGCCAATAGAATTCCGAGAACGATCATGGAAACTTTGGCGATGTTGAATTTATGGCCTTCACTGCTTTCGAAAATAATAGTCGAGGAAATGTGGAATAATATTCCGATTACGATGGCAGTTATTTCGGTGTAATAATTGTTTAGAAAGGCTAGATATTCGGATGCAATTGTGCCTAATGGTGTCATGATCGCGAAAGTCAGCATGAAGGCAAAAATGGCTTTTTTGTTAAGATCAGCATTGATGAAAAACGTGGTAAGAATCACGGCAATCGGCAAATGATGAATCGCAATACCAACCGCTAAATCATGATGATGACTTACCGGAAAACCTTCTAAAAAGGCATGAATACATAAACTGATGAATAATAACCACGGAATTTGAGACATTTTTGCATGCCCGTGAACGTGCCCGTGTTCGGCACCTTTGGAGAAAAACTCCAATACGATCTGGAATAAAATCCCAGCCATTATAAACAAACCAATATTATGATTATGTGATTCGTAAACTTCCGGTAAAAGATGCATTACGGTTAAAGACAGTAAAAATGAACCGCTAAAAGCTAGCAACAACTTTAAATTGGTTTTGTTGTTTGGTTTTAAAAACAAAGCCACGCCATAACCTAAAAGTACAGAAAGTAAGGGTAGTATATAACTCATTTTTTATTGTTTAATCGTTGATTTGTTAAATCGGTTAATTGTTTTTTTGTTTAGCGATTAAACGGTTAAACAATTAAACGATTCACCAATTTTATTTAAAAATCATGATTAATCGTTCGCTTTCGGTTTTGTGGAATTTTTTGAGTTTATAATCTCCAAAAATATCTAAAAGATAGATTCCGGCTTCCTCCATTAAATCCTGAAAATCTTTCAATGTTAACGCTTTTACTTTTTCGGTAAAATGAAATTTTCGGCCTTGATCTTCAAAATCAATTTCTTTAAAAATATGTCCGTCTTCAAGGTATCTTTTAATTTTAAAATCGATTCCGTCAACGGTTTTAACTTCTTCGGGAACCAAAGTTTCGATTACCTGATTCACATTCATAAAATCAATTACGGCAAAACCATATTCAGATAAACTTTCTTTGATCGCTTTTAAAGTCGTAAGATTATCATCGTCACTTTCAAAATAGCCAAAACTCGTAAACAAATTAAAAATAGCATCAAATTTTTCTTCGAAAGCCTCACGCATATCGTGCACTTTAAAATGAAGGGTTTCGTTGCTGTTTTTATTGGCTTCGGCGATGCTGTTTTCAGATAAATCGGCTCCTAAAACATCAAAACCTAATTGGTTTAGATATATAGAATGGCGCCCTTTTCCGCAGGCTAAATCAAGCACTTTTGCTTTTTCAGGAAGATTGAGATAATGCGTAAGATTATCCATAAAAATCTGAGCTTCTCTGTAATTTCGGTCTTTATAAAGAATGTGATAATACGGAGTGTCAAACCATGATGTAAACCAGTTTTCGGTGTTACGCTCCTGATTTGGTGTTGATGAGTTTGGTGCTTCAGACATTTATTCTATTTCAATTAATTCAAAGTACCGCAAATTTAGTGTATTTTTGCCGAAAAATAACTATTTCGCGACGATACGTAAATAAACGTTATACTATAGATGCGATTGGGGTTGTTTTTTAATACAAAAATAAAGATGGAAGAAAATTTTAGAATGATAGCCAAATGTTTTTTTGGTTTCGAAGAAATATTAGAAAACGAATTGCGTGCTCTTGGTGCTCAGGATGTCGAAAAAGGGGTGAGAATGGTGAGTTTTAAAGGCGATAAAGGGTTTATGTACAAAGCCAATTTATCACTGAGAACGGCGCTTAAAGTCTTAAAGCCGATTTATTCGTTCAGAGCCAATAACGAGCAGGCTTTGTATAAAGGAATTTCGGGCATAAACTGGTCTAAATTGCTTAATGCAAACCAAACTTTTGTTATTGATGCAACAGTGCATTCGACATATTTTAATCACTCTGAGTTTGTTTCTCAAAAATGTAAAGATGCGATTGTAGATCAGTTTAGAGAAAGAACGGGACAACGACCAAGCATCGATAAACAATATCCTGATTTAAGAATTAACGTTCATATCGATAAAGATCAGGTTTCGGTTGCTTTGGATACTTCTGGAAATTCACTGCACCAACGCGGATACAGAACTGCAACGAATATCGCACCAATCAACGAAGTTTTAGCAGCAGGAATTTTGTTGTTATCTGGCTGGGAAGGGCAAAGTCACTTTTTAGACCCAATGTGTGGTTCTGGAACTTTTTTGGCGGAAGCCGCAATGATTGCCTGCAATATTCCGGCAAACATCAACAGAAAAGAGTTTGCTTTTGAAAAATGGAAAGACTGGGACAACGATTTGTTTGATCAGATTGTAAACAGTTTAATGAAAAAAACAAAGGAATTTCATTATACGATAAAAGGTTTTGATAAAGCGCCAAGTGCGGTAAGCAAAGCCAAAGACAATATCAGAAATGCAAATCTTGAAGATTATGTAACAGTTTCTGAAGATAACTTTTTTGATACTGAAAAAGCGGTTGAAGGAAAACTGCATATGGTTTTCAATCCGCCGTACGATGAGCGTTTGGATATTCAGATGGAGAAATTCTACGCTAGTATTGGCGATACTTTAAAGAAAAGTTATCCTGGAACAAACGCTTGGTTTATAACGGCAAATCTTGAAGCTTTGAAATTTGTTGGACTAAAGCCTTCAAGAAAAATTAAACTTTTCAACGGAAGCCTTGAAGCACGTTTGGTAAAATACGAAATGTACGAAGGAAGCAAGAGAACGAAATTTCAGATCTAAGACGCTAAGTTTCTGAGGTACTAAGGTGCTAAGAGATTTGGCTTGCGAAATTTAGTTATATAATAATTTAGGTTCAAAGCTTAAGTTCTAAAAGAAAACCTTAGAACCTTAGCATCTCAGAACCTCAGCAACTCAAAAAAAATGACAAAACTACAAGTAAGAGCTTTTTTATATCAATTAGGAACTTTTGCGATTCTGTTTATTTTGGGCAGATTCATTGTTTCGCAGTATACAGGTTTAACGGGATTTTGGATTCCAATGACTTCTTTTATTGTGGCAACTCTTATTGGACCTAAATTTCAGGCTGTAAAAACTAAAGATGGTGAAAAGCTTTTTATGAAATGGATTTTTATAAAAGGGATTAAAGAAATCGGATAAAATTTTAATCAGCATTATGAAGAAAATTGGACTTATTGGCGGTATCAGCTGGGTTTCAACGGCTGATTATTATAAGCTTATTAATGAAGGAATAAACGAGAAAATGGGAGGTTTGAACTTCTCTGAATGTTTGATTTATTCTTTTAATTATGCCGATATCAAAAAGAATAACGATAACAACGATTGGGATTCAACTTTTAAAATGCTTTTTAAAGGATGCGAATTTTTAAAATCGGGCGGGGCAGAAGCGATTGTTTTATGCGCCAATACGATGCATCTTATTGCTGATAGATTGGAAGAAGCCATTGATTTGCCTCTTATTCATATTGCAACTGAAACGGCTGTTGAAATTCAAAAGCAAGAAATTAAAAAAGTCGGTTTATTGGGAACTAAGTTTACAATGGAATTGGATTTCTTTAAAGATAAACTAGCTGATAAAGGAATCGAAGCAATTATTCCAATTGACCAAGGTGATAAAGATTTTATTCATTACACTATTTTTGAAGAATTAGGCCGTGGTCTCGTTACTGATGAAACTAAAAAGCGTTATCTTGAAATTGCTAACGAACTAATTAAAAATGGTGCAGAAGGAATTATTTTGGGCTGTACTGAAATTCCGTTAGTAATAAAACCCGAAGACATTTCAGTTCCAGTTTTTGATACAACTTTGATACATTCAAAAGCAGCAGTTAATTTTCAGCTTTCTTAATAGCTTTAGAAATAAAATAAAAAACCACGAATTCAAAATTATGAGTTCGTGGTTTTTTAGTATTTGGTAAATTTTATTTTTTAGGTGCTTTTTTAGCCGGAACAACAGGAATAACCGTTTTCTTCTTGTAAATAGGGATAAAATAAGAAACAGTGTAGTTAAAGCCAATTCCGAAACTTCCATCATAAGTTCTATTAAAACCTGGGATGTACAAATTGTCAAAATTGTCTGGTTTTGTATTTGCAACCAACATTTTCAGCTGCACACCAAAACCAACAAATACATTATTAAAAACTTTTGCTTTTATACCCATTGCTACTTCAATCCAGCCAGCTGTAAGGCCACTATATTTTTGATGATCCACAATTGCAGGCTGTTCACCCCAATATGGATTTGCATTGTAAATTTTATAACTATTTAGTTCCTGACTAAATGTGCTGAAACCGCCTCGCATACCAATAGTAATCAAATTTTCCATATCAAGCCAGTTTTGATACAAATTGTAATCAAAACCACCTTTAATGTAGGTTCCAGTTGCTGATGAGTTTAATCTCTCATCGTCTGTCGTTTTATCTTCAAAACCAAGCTCAGCAGCTAAATAGTATTTTTTTGTCAAACGCCAGTCAGCTACAAATTCGATTCCTTTATAATCTTTGTCATAAAGACCACGAGTTAATTTGTACAAATCAACTCCCACACGAAGCCCGTAACGGTCTGTTTTTATGCTGTCGGCTTTTACTTCCTGCAAAGCAGGTTTCGTTACTGTTTCTGTTTTTGATTTTTCAGGAACGATTTCTTTGGTTACTGTAGTAGTCGGCGTTTCTTGAGCATGACCCAAAAACATTGAAAACAATAAGCAAAAACTAGAAATATACTTTAATGTGTGTCTCATTTTCTGTTTCAATGTTATATTTTTCTACAAAAATCTGCCTCATCCAGAAGCCTTTCGAATCTGGATCGGTTTTTATAAATGCGTTTGTTGGCGGAATTCCGTCAGAAAAAGGATCAAGAGTAAAAATGGTTTTAAAACCACAAGCTCTTGAAACATAAAGATTTTGAGTTGTATAATTAAATCTTACCTGGTCTACATTTATTGCTGCGGTATTTTCATTACCATCATCTAAAGTAAAGGTAAATGTCGAAAATTTTGCATTTGTTCTTAAAGGAATAGAAATTTTACTTCCGTTTGCTCTATACTTTGCATCACCAGTTGCGTTTTCATTAAAAATAATCCCTTCGGGCATATCTTCTCCAGTTACTTTTAAGTTGGTAACTGATTTAAGTGCAGAGGCATTGTCAGCATCATAAAATGTAATTACTAATCTTGGTGTTGTTGGAGTATCTGGATCGCAAATATCGTCTTTTTCACAACTTGATAGGCCAAAAGTAAAAATTAGTAAAACTGAAATTATTTTTCTCATTTATATTTTATTATCGAAGTTCTAAAAGTACAACATTTTCGACATGATGCGTTTGCGGAAACATATCAACCGGACGTACGCGCGTAACTTTGTATTTTTCATCCATCAAAGCTAAATCACGTGCTTGTGTAGCCGAGTTACAGCTTACGTAAACAACTTTTTTTGGAGCAATTTTTAAAATTTGATCAATTACCGCAGCGTGCATTCCGTCTCTTGGCGGATCTGTAATAATTACATCTGGTTTTCCGTGCTGTGCAATAAAAGCTTCGTTGAATACCACTTTCATATCTCCAACAAAAAACTCGCAATTAGTAATATTATTGCGTTCAGCATTTGCTTTGGCATCTAAAATAGCTTCAGGAACACTTTCTACACCAATTACTTTTTTTGCTTTTTTAGAAACAAACTGTGCAATAGTTCCGGTTCCTGTATATAGATCATAAACAGTTTCTTCTCCAGTCAATCCAGCATAATCACGCGTTATTTTGTATAATTCGTAAGCCTGATCAGAATTGGTTTGATAGAAAGATTTAGCATTTATACTGAATTTCAAGCCTTCCATTTCTTCCAAGATATAATCTCTTCCTTTATAAAGTTTTATATCCTGATCGTAAATAGTATCGTTTTGTTTTGCATTTACAACATATTGCAATGAAGTGATTTGCGGAAATTTCTCGTATAAATGATCTAAAACCAATTCACGGTTTGCTTTGTCATTTTCAAAAAACTGAATTAAAACCATGATTTCGCCTGTTGAAGCAGTACGAATCATTAAAGTTCTCAATAATCCAGAATGTTCTCTCGGATTAAAGAAAGCTAAGTTATGCTCATTGGCAAAAGTTCTAATTTCGTTTCTGATTGCGTTTGAAGGATCTTCCTGCAAATGACATTTTTGAATGTCCAAAATCTTATCCCACATTTTAGGAATATGAAATCCTAATGCGTTTCTGTTTCCTAAATCTTCTGTGCTTCCAATTTCTTTTTCGGTTAACCAACGGCTGTTTGAAAAAGAAAATTCCATTTTATTCCTGTAGAAAAACTGTTTTTCAGAACCTAAAATAGTTTCAAATTCTGGAAGTTCAACTTTTCCTATTCGCTGTAAATGATTTTTTACTTCATTTTGTTTGTAATACAGCTGTTGACTGTATTTCATATTTTGCCATTTACATCCGCCGCAAACACCAAAATGATCACAGATTGGTTCAATACGATGTTTAGAAAATTCGTGAAATTTCACGGCTTTTCCTTCGTAATATGCTTTTCTTTTTTTGAATGTCTGTACATCCACAACATCGCCGGGCACAACATTCGGAATAAAGATTACTTTTCCATCAGGAGCTTTTGCTACTGATACTCCTTTAGCTCCTGCGTCTAAAACTTCAATTTGATGAAAGACAACTTTGTCTGTATTTTTTCTTCCCATAGCGCAAAAATAAGGGTTTGAAAACTTTTATAAATTTAATTTTCAAAATATTTTATCAAATTGTTTAATTTAACATATAAATTGAGTTTAAAAGTTAACTTTGTTTCTTAGCAATTGTCCCAAGTGCTGCGTTTTTAACCTATTAGTATTGTTATTTTTTTATGAAGTTGTATCATAATCTGTCACAAATAAGTTTTCTTAAAAAGAGTTATGCTTTTAAATTTTTATTTGTTGCATTCATCGGAATTCATATTCCTTTAATAGGTATTCTATTATTTGTACTGTTTTCATCGTACAATATTTCTGTAGCCTCTGTTGTGATTTTTGCAATAATTATGACATTATTGGCTACTGCTGTGACATTGCTGGTTTTAAATCAATTGATTATGCCAATAGCTATTGCTTCAAAATCGCTGGATGATTATAGAAATAATCGTAAACTTTCGGTTTTGCCGACGGAATATACAGATGAAGCAGGTTTGTTGATGTGTAATATTCAAGAATCGATTTATGAGTCTGAAAGTTTTATAAATGAAAAACAAGATTTGATTTATATGCTTTCGCATGATTTGAAAAATTTCGCAGGAAATCCGCAGGGACTGGCAAAATTGATTTTAAGCGAAAATCCATCAGAATCTGTTAAACATTTAGCCGAATTAATTTGTGAATCGACTAATTTGCAATTTCGATACATCGAAAATTTTATAAAACTGCTGAAAGAACAGGATCAGGTTGCGAAGCTTAATCCCGAAGCTAAAACGATCGTTTTTACAGGGATTGTACCTTTTATAAATGAACAAGTGGAACAGCGTTTATTGGATAAAAATATCACGTTGAATTTAAGTTTAGATATATCTGAAGCAAAATTAAGAATTGACGAAGGTCTGCTGGTTCAGGTTTTAGTTAATTTGATAAGCAATGCAATAAAATTCTCCTATTTTGACAGCGAAGTGAAAGTCCGAATTTACAGTGAAGATTCGAAATTAAAGATTATTGTAGCCGATAAAGGAATTGGTTTTGATAAAAATCAAATCGAAGAATTATTCAAAAAATTCACTAAAATGAGCCGATTGGGAACTGCAAACGAATTATCAACGGGAATTGGTCTTTATTTATGCAAAAAAATAATCGAACGTCATAAAGGTACGCTGAACGCTGAAAGTGATGGTAAGAATAGAGGAGCTGAATTCAAAATTGAATTTGATCTTTAAGACTACTTGTGTTTAAAAAGCAACATTCCACAATAAAACTGGTTTTCGATCAGCACATCCAACTCCAGCGGGTGGCAGGGCAACGTCACAGGTCGAGAAAATATTCCATTTTACATTAAATGCTGCTCTTGCATCAGTATAGGTTTTTACTTTAGCTAAAAATGCAGCAGTATTTATTTTTTTTGAGTAAATAATGAATTTTTCAGGTCCGCCACAAGCTTTTGAACCAATTGCAGTAAAATCCCAATCTTTTGAATCTGTACAGGTCTCCGAATTTACTTTCGAAAGCGTTACAATTTCCTGATACATTTTCTCTAATTGCTGCAGGTCAGTTTCTTTGGCATTATTATCTTCAGCACGATCATTACTGCAGGAAGCAAAAATCAGACAAAGAGCAGCTGGTATAAAACTTAATTTTTTCATGGTTAGTGATTGAAGGTTAGTCTTATACATAGATGTGCCAATTCAAAAAAGGTTGCGTGGATAAAAAAGATAGTAAGGTTCTGAGATACTAAGATTGAAAAAAAACTTAGCATCTTAGTGTCTCAGAACCTTAGTATTTTAAAAAGCTACCATAAGTGATGAACAGATGGTTTTATGTATTTTTCATAAATTGCGTTCATTGCAATAATTTTTTCGGGACTTATTTTTGGAAGATTATAAACAGATAAATTTGATAAAACATGATCTGCTTTTGATGCGCCGGGAATAATACAGCTGATTTCTTCAAAATTCAAAATCCATTGCAGGGCAATAGGAGCAAGGTTTGGATTTTCTGGGAAGAGCGCTTTTAATTCTTCAACAGCTTTTAAGCCTAATTCATAATCAATTCCTGAGAATGTTTCGCCTTTGTCAAAAGCATCTCCGTTACGATTAAAATTACGGTGATCCTGCGGTTCAAAAGTGGTTTTCGAATCAAATTTACCTGTTAAAAGTCCGCTTGCAAGTGGAACACGAGCAATGATTCCGATGTCTTTTTTCTTCGCTTCTGAGAAAAACAATTGCGAAGGACGCTGACGGAACAAATTAAATATAATTTGAACTGTAGTTACATTTGAATATTCGATGGCTTTTAAAGCTTCTTCTACTTTTTCGACACTTACGCCAAGATTTAAAATTTTCCCCTGATCTTTTAAACGGTCAAATAATTCAAAAATTTCTGGACGATAATAGACTTCAGTAGGAGGGCAGTGCAGCTGAATCAAATCTAGCGCCTCTAATCCTGTTCTTTTTAAACTGTCTTCAACGAATTTTTGAAGCACTTTTGGCTGATAACCTTCATTTACATGCGGATTAATAAATCGCCCACATTTTGTAGCAACGTAAATACGCTCAGATCTTGAGCGCACAACACGCCCGACAGCAGTTTCACTTAAACCGTTTTCATAAACATCGGCAGTATCAATAAAATTAACACCATTATCAATTGCCGTATTGATAAGCGCATCGGCTGTTTTATCGTCAAATCCTGATCCCCATTTTCCTCCAACTTGCCAAGTTCCAAGTGAGATTTCAGAGATATTAAAGTTTGTTTTTCCTAGTTTTCTGTAGATCATTTTTTTCTTTTTAGTTAGAAAGGTTTAAAGAGACAAAGAGACAAAGTTTTTTGTTGAAAAGATTTAAAGTTTTTTACTCAGTTTAGAAACCTTTGTTACTTTGTGTCTTTGCAACTTTGTATCTTTTAATCAAATAAATCCGAAGACAAATAACGGTCGCCGCGATCGCAGATTACCGCAACCACAACACCAGATTCTAATTGTTCGGCTATTTTTAGGGCAACGGCAACAGAACCACCACTGCTCATTCCGGCAAAAACACCTTCTTCAAGCGCTAGACGTTTTGTCATTGCTCTGGCTTCGTCTTCGCTGACATCGATAACAGTATCAACTTTTGAGGCATCAAATATTTTTGGCAGATATTCCTGTGGCCATTTACGAATTCCAGGAATCTGAGATCCATCGCTTGGCTGCGCACCGATGATTTGTATAGCTGGATTTTTTTCTTTTAAATAAGTCGAAGTTCCAATGATCGTTCCTGTGGTTCCCATCGCAGATACAAAATGCGTAACGGTTCCTTCAGTATCGTTCCAGATTTCTGGACCTGTTGTTTTATAATGCGCTTTCCAGTTATCATCATTTGCAAATTGATTTAGCATGATATAACCGCCTTCTGCGACTTTTTTGTCGGCATAATCTCTAGAGCCAATAATTCCTTCTTCAGCAGGCGTTAAAATCACTGTAGCGCCATATGCACGCATGGTCTGAGTTCGTTCTTTGGTAGAATCTTCTGGTAAAACCAATTCAATTTCAATTTGAAACAATTGTGCAATCATAGCCAGAGCAATTCCGGTATTCCCACTTGTTGCTTCAATCAGTTTATCACCTTTTTTAATTTCGCCTCTTTCTAAAGCTGCCGCAATCATATTATATGCCGCTCTGTCTTTTACACTTCCCCCAGGATTATTTCCTTCAAGTTTCAGTAAAAGTTTTACGTTTTTATTTTTAACCAAATTGACAGTTTCCATCAATGGAGTATTTCCAATAAGGTTAACCAATTTCTGTGGACTCATTTTATTTTTTTTCTTTTATTTTAACTTCTGTTGTAGTAGTATTCAAAACGATAGAATCTGCAGGAACAGATTTTGTAATCCACGCATTTCCGCCCACAACACTATTTTTTCCGATAATAGTTTCTCCGCCTAAAATTGTTGCATTGGCGTAAATACAGACATTTTTTTCTACAGTAGGATGACGTTTTGCATTTTTCATCTCTTTGCTTACGCTCAAAGCGCCAAGCGTAACACCTTGATATATTTTTACATGTTTTTCAATGACTGTGGTTTCGCCAATAACAATTCCGGTAGCATGATCAATAAAAAATGGCGATGCAATTTTAGCTCCGGCGTGAATATCTGTTCCAGTAATGCGGTGTGCATATTCACTCATTAATCTAGAAAATAATAATAAATCGAGTAGATATAATTCGTGGCTTAATCTATAAATGGCAATGGCATAAAAACCTGGATAAGCCAGATACACTTCATCAATACTGTTTGATGCAGGATCATTTTCTAAAATATAAGCTGCGTCTTCATTTAACTTTTCTAAAACACCCGGAAGTTTCTCTAGAAATCTGTCCCAGATTGATTCGCATAAGTTTTCTGGTTTTTGGCATGCCAGAACTGCAATCTCTTTAAAACGAATTTCGAGATCGTCAATGCTTTTGTCTAAAGCGGCATTCGAATCAAAAAGTGTGTAAAAAAGCTTCTCGGTAAAATCTTCTGTTTTAGTTTTGATTCCGTAATTTATGTTTGAATGGCTTTTTAAAGCTTTGATATTTTGTATGATAGTGTCTTTTGTCACAATGGTAAAATTGATTGAATGTTTTCAAACGTTAAAAGTAAGGCGTTTTTTGTAAATAAGGGCAGGAATTAACTAAAGAAATTTTGTGTTGGCAATCCTATTTGTGATAATTAAATGATTGATAAATACGATTAATTTGTATGTATCTTAAAAAGTTAAATGCGTAAATTAGCCAGTAAAATTTCTAAAAATGAAAAATAATTCAACTTTTAAAAGTGCCATTTCTGGTCTTGAATTGGCAGACAATCAGAAAATCTCAGGAAAATCAATTCACAATCCTATTCTAGGTCTTATTATCAAAGATTTTCCTTCGTTTTGTGACGAGGATTGTATTTCGGTTCAAGAATTGAATGATTACCGCCAAAAGTATATTTCGAATTATTTATCTAGTGAAATCGGAATGCTTTCAGATCTTGAAAAAAATGTTATTTCGTCTTTAAAGGAAGATAAATCAATTGTAAGCATTGTTGAAGATGAAGATGAGTCCAGAAGTTTTGGACAAAAAATAGCCGATAAAGTAGCTGATTTTGGAGGAAGCTGGACTTTTATTATTTCATTCGTGCTTTTTATTGTTATCTGGATTAGTGCAAATGTTTTGATTTTGGTAAACAAAGGTTTTGATCCCTATCCTTTTATTCTGCTTAATTTGATTTTATCTTGTATCGCTGCTTTACAGGCGCCGGTAATTATGATGAGTCAAAATCGTCAGGAAGAAAAAGACAGAAACCGCGCTAAAAAAGATTTTATGATCAACTTGAAATCAGAATTAGAGATCAGAATGATTCATGATAAAATCGATCATTTGATTATGCATCAACAGCAGGAATTAATCGAAATTCAAAAAGTTCAGATTGAAATGATGAATGATATTTTGCATCAGATCAAAAAGTAATCCCGAGGCTTCGGGACAAAAATCAAAAGTAGAAATGCTTGAGGTAATAGCCGAAAACAACAAAAATCAGATTTAATAATGCTAAATTCCAAATTAGCTTTTTGTGTTTTTTTGATTTGTCGAAAAAGTAAAAAATACAAAATCCGAAAAATAAAAGAGTAGAATAAAGCGCCGGATACATTTTAAAAGCGGCTAAAAACTCGCCTTGAAAAAGTAAGAATAAAGCGCGCTGAAAACCACAGCCGAGACAGTCAAATCCAAAGAGTGATTTGAACAAGCAGGGAATCATATAGATTTCTAAATTCAAGGGAATGTTTTTGCAATTTTACAAAAAAATATTCGATATCAATTCAGAAGAATCGAACTGCTATTTTAAAGTTTTATACTTTTGAAATCTTATACCAGAAAAAAAATGAAAGCTTTTAAAATTTTAATAATGATTCTTGCCATTGGAGTAGCGCTTTATGAGCAAGTTTCTGAAGAAAAAAATATCTATATCATGATTGCTGCAATTGTAGTTTTTATGTATGGAATGATGCAGCTGAGTGCAAAAACGCCAAGTAAAAATCAAGATAAAGACGAAGAAGATGCTGAGTAAAGGAGATAAGGTTTCTGTTTTAGATGAAGCCATAAACGGAATAGTAGTTTCAGTGAAAAATAACGAAGTTTTGATTGAAACTGAAGATGGATTTATGATGACATTTTTTGTCAACGAATTGATTAAGATTCAGGAAACCAGTAATTTAATGAATTCTATTAAAAGAATTGATTTAGAAGAAATTTCAAAAGAGAAAACAGAGCCAAAAGCACGAAGTTTTGTCAAAGAAAAGAAAGATAAACGCGAAATTTCGGCTCCCGAATTTGATTTGCATATTGAGAAATTGGTTCCAAATAAACGCGGTATGTCCAATTATGATATTTTGACTTTGCAGACAGAAACGGCAAAAAGACATATTGAATTTGCGATTAAAAATAGGATTCCAAAAATTGTTTTTATTCACGGTGTCGGCGAAGGAATTTTAAAAGCCGAACTTGATTTTCTTTTAGGTCGTTATGATGGATTAGATTTTCAAGATGCCAATTATCAAAAATATGGTCTTGGAGCAACCGAAGTTTATTTTAGACAAAACAATAAATAGCACTTTTTTTGATCTAAAAAACAGCTATTATTAAAGCATAAAAAAACATCCGTTTTTCGTTCTGATTCTACTATGAAATCAGTTTGAAAAATGGATGTTTTTTTGTAAGAATTTAAAAGTGCTTTTTAAAGCATTTTTTTATATTGTTTTTATGGTGCTATTGTTGTTACAGTTCCTAAAACAAATTCGGTTGCAAGTCTAAAAGTACTGTTTCCTTTTGTCAAAGTTGCGTTTCTTATTACCACTTTATGTTTGAAAACTTTAAGACTGCTGGTTGTAGTTACTTCAATAATTCCACTTACGTTTACAACTCCTGCTACACCTACCCAAGTATCTTTTATTGTTGGAGTAGATGGCGTTGAATTTATGCAAAAATAGTCTTTAGTTATTTCAGGTAGATTCCCGGAATATATTCTGTAATAAAGATTATTTGATGTAACTTTTGGATCGCTTGTAGGTAAATTGATTAGGCTTTTTCTTGGCTGTCCGGCAGGTGTATCTACATTTACAATTAAAGATTTGTCTAAATTTTCTATTACAAGTGCGTTTGATGAATTATTGTTGTAAACTTTAAGCTGAACATCGCAGTATTTTGCTACTTCATCTGTAAAAGATACAACAACAGGATCAACAGTTGTTTTAAAATCTCCAAAAACATATTCATCATTAACTAACACAGGACCTGGTTTTGAAAATGTTGCATTTTTTAAAGTAATATTGTGATTGTACCCAACAATTTCTGTATGTCCGTCTGCTGGAGCAGGATCTTTATAAGTCGCTTTGGTTACGATTTGAAGTTTACCTGCAAGTGCACGCCATTCCTGATTAATGTTTGGTGTCGCTGGAGGTATCGCATCACAGACGTTTGATTGTGTAACAGCACCATCATAAGCTCTGTAGAAAAAGCGAAAAGTTTTATCATCAATATCGTAAGTTAAAGTATCTTTTGCTGTTGGTTCATTTTTAAGACTATTTTCTGGCATCTGTAATAATAAAGATTCCTGAGGCTTAAGTTTATAAATCAAAGTATTAGTTGTAGGATCACAGCTTGTAGCGGAGACATCTTTAAAATCAATAGTTTCTACAGTTAAGTCACCATCATCACAGCCGTTTAATAAAAGTGCAAATAACAGAAGGCTTGCATATTTTTTCATCGTAATTTTATTTGGGTCAAAAATAGTGAAAAATTTCGCAAATGATATTGAAGATTGGACAATTGATATTTTATAACTTTGCAGTAATGAAAAAAGTATATCTCGATAACGCCTCTACCAGCGCCATGCGTCCTGAAGTGATTCAGGAAATGACAAAAGTGATGACAGAAGATTTTGGTAATCCGTCTTCTACGCATAGTTTTGGACGAAATGGCAAAACTATTTTAGAACTTTCCAGAAAAAGCATCGCTAAACATTTAAACTGTTCTGCACAGGAAATTATTTTTACTTCTGGCGGCACTGAAGCTGATAACTGGATTTTGCGTTCGGCAGTTGAAGATCTCGGCGTAAAGCGAATTATTACCTCAAGAATTGAGCATCACGCTGTTTTATACACTGTTTTGGCTTTAGAATCGGATTACGGTATTCAAGTCGATTATGTGAATGTAAATCCAGATGGAAGTATTGATTTGACACATTTGTCTAATTTATTGTCAGAAGATAAAAAGACTATTGTCAGTTTGATGCATGTAAACAACGAAACAGGAACAATTTTAGATCTTGAGCGAGTTGGTGTTATTTGCAGACAATACAGTGCTTTATTTCATTCAGATACGGTTCAGTCTATTGGGAAAACAGAAATCGATCTGCAAAAAATACCAGTTAATTTTATAGTAGCCAGTGCACATAAATTTCATGGACCAAAAGGAGTCGGATTTGCATTTGTTCGAAAAAATTCTGGACTGCAGCCTTTAATTTTTGGCGGAGAACAGGAAAAAGGACTGCGCGCCGGTACCGAAGCTGTCCATCAAATAGCCGGAATGGCAAAAGCTTTGGCTGTTTCTTGTGAGAATTTAAACGAAGAAAGAGATTATATTTCAGGCTTAAAAACGTATCTTATTGGACAGCTTGAAATTCATTTTCCAGATTTTAGAATTAACGGAAAAAAAGAAGATTTCTATAATATCATCAATATTATTCTGCCTTTTTCTTCAGATAAAACTTCGATGCTGCTGTTTAGTCTGGATATGAAAGGAATTGCAGTTTCACGTGGAAGCGCCTGCCAGTCAGGAAGCATTAAGCCATCGCATGTTTTAAAAGAAATGCTTTCGGAGTCTGACTTAAAATTGCCAAATCTTCGAATTTCATTTAGTCATTATAACACCAAAGAAGATATCGATTGGCTGATTGAGAGCCTTAAAGAAATTAATAATTAACAATTGATAATTAACAATTATTTACGAATCACTTTAACCTGCGAATCGTTTGTCAATTTTATAATTGTCGATGGTTTTCCTGCAACTTTATCGTGATATAAGTTGACAACATAATCAACACCATTTACAATTTCGGGACTAATATCTTTAAAAGCTATTGGTGTTGGCTGGCCAGAAATATTGGCTGAAGTTGAAACTAAAGGTTTTTTCATTCGCTCTAATAATTTAAAGCAAAATGGCTCTTTTACTAAACGAATTCCAAGCGAATTATCGGCTGCAATAATATTTGGAGCCACGTTTCTCGGTTCGTCAAGAATTAAAGTAGTCGGTTTTTCAGATAAATCTAAAATTTGCCACGCCACTTCAGGAATATTTTTAAAAACATTATACATCATTTTTTCCCCATTCATCAGTACAATCATACTTTGAGTTTCGGCACGCTGTTTCAATTTGTAGATTTTAGCAACGGCTTCAGGATTAGTAGCGTCGCATCCAATTCCCCAAACGGTGTCAGTAGGATAAAGAATAATTCCTCCTTCTTTAATAACTTCGTAAGCTTTGATTATTTCTTCGTTCATTGTAAAATGGAATGTAATTTTATTGCAAAAATAATATTTCTTCTTCGTATAAAGTTTAAAAATATTTACAATAATCAAGTTTTTGTAATTTATAAGATTATTTTTGTTGTCAAGTTGAATATCGAAAAGAGCGAATCTGATTTAATTTTTTAAACTCAGAATTTACTCTTAAATAGTAGTTAATCTAAAACACGACATGTCTAAAAATCTTGTAAAAGTAATTATTCCTGCTTACAAGGAATATTTTGGTGAACTTGAAGAAAAATCGTTTTTACAATGCTGTAAAGTCTTAAAAGACTATGAAATTGTAATTGTGCATCCAGAAGGATTGAATCATTCTTATTTGACTGATAAGTTTGATAATGTTACTTCCAAGAGCTTTCCCAAAAGTTATTTTACCTCTATTGACGGTTACAATGAATTGCTTTTGTCTCCTATATTTTACGAAAGTTTTTTAGATTCAGAATATATTTTGATCTATCAGTTGGATGCTTTTGTTTTTAAAAATGATTTGACAAAATGGTGCCAAAAAGGATATGATTATATCGGCGCGCCTTGGCTTGCTACACCTGAAGACACTGTGTTTTTGAAATACTATCATAAATTAGTCCGAAAGCTGTCTAAGAAAAAACAAGAAAGACATCAGATTTTTTTTAAGTCAGGAAACGGTGGATTCTCATTGCGTAAAGTGGCATCACATTATGTAATTGCAAAAAAATATCAGCAGTTTATTTCTGATTTTTTAAAAGAAGAAAAAAAGAAAATTTATGCTATCGAAGATGTGTTCTGGTCAATAAAAGCTCCTGAATTTGAAAGTAATTTTAAAATTCCAGATTATAAAGAAGCTATCTTTTTTGCACTAGACCGAAAACCAAATCTGGGAATGGCACTTACTAATAATGTACTTCCGTTTGGCTGTCATGGAATTAATAAACCAAAAGTTATTGATTTTTGGAAACCTATAATTGATAAATACTAAAAAATTATTGCTTAACTTTATAAGTGATAATAAACTATTGAAGAAGCTTAGAGAAAGTATTGTTGGTTCTTCAGCCACAACAGTGCTTCAATGTCAAAGATTTAAAAGGTTGTATTAGAGTGAATTATTTTCGGATAGTTGTACATTGATAATTTAATGCGATCATTTAAAGTTGTGTTTTTTTATTTTTAGATTAAACCTTTTTGCTTTTTTGGTATCTAAAGTAAAAACATATTGGTTTCGATTTAATTTGCTTTGAAGTAATATAAAAGTAAAATGTTCGTTTTCCATTTTGGAAACGCGTATTTTTTAAAGGAATTATGTGTTTTGATCAGTTAAAACAAACAAAAACAAATTATAACAAATTAGTGCATTTAGTACAATTTAAGTAATATGAAAAAAATCATATTCATTTGAAGTATTATATTCTATGCCTACTTTTGTTGCTTATAAAGAATCATAAATGAATTTTAGAGTAAATCCCGTTTTTCTAAACGCTATCTCATCTATTCTTGGTGTAACCAGAGATTTTAATGGGTCAGGTATTATTTTTGGCAACGGACAACGTAATATTATAAAGTTATTTGATCTTGAAGGTAAAACAATTAATATTAAATCATTTAAGGTCCCTAATTTAGTAAATAAGGTTGTTTATAGATTTTTTCGAAAATCAAAAGCAGAACGCTCTTATGAGTACGCTACAATTCTGCTGAGTAAAGGTATTGGAACTCCAGAGCCAATTGCATTTGTTGAAAATTTTAATGCGTTAGGTTTAAAAGACAGTTATTATGTAAGTGAACATTTAGTAACAGAATTGACTTACAGGGAATTGATACTAATTCCAGATTATCCAGATGGTGATACTATTTTAAGACAGTTTACTAGATTTTCTTTTGATCTGCATGAAAAAGGAATTGAATTTTTAGACCATTCTCCCGGAAATACTTTGATAAAAAAGGTTGCAGATAATAAATACGAATTCTTTTTAGTCGATTTAAACCGAATGGATTTTCATGAAACTATGAGTTTTGAGCAAAGAATGCATAATTTAAGACGTTTAACGCCTGAAAAAGATATGATTGCAGTAATGAGTAATGAGTATGCTAAATTGTATACTAATAAGTCAGAAGCTGAAATTTTTGAAAAGATGTGGAGCGAGACGTGTGAATTTCAAGAAAAATTTGCCAGAAAGCAAAGACTTAAAAAGAAACTAAAATTCTGGAAAAAATAATAAGATTCGTCTTTGCTTTCTGAAAATATAATGAATTACAAATGCTCATTTAAAAAGAATGAGATTTGATCCTTGAAAAAATCAGGCTTAAATTCAGTGTATAATTGAAGCGTGTTTGGTTTTACTTCTTTATCTCCCAATTCGCTAAATAGTTCCGGTTTAAAGTCATTTAAGTGTACAGAGATGTTTTGTTTGCCATCCTCAAAAGTTGCCCAGTCATTTTTGTCAACATGAGGAGAAAAAATAGTAAACGAAGGTTTGTTTAACGCTTTTGCCATATTTATTGCGCCTCCGTCGTTTCCTATAATGACATCGCATAAATCCATTATAGCAATAAACGAGCTTAAAGTGCCTGCTAATAAATCAAAATGTATTTTTTTCTGCGTTTCAGATGAACAGAGATCGTAAACTTTTTGTGCATCTTCTTTTTGACTCGGGAAATAATTGAATAAAATTTCAGCATCATTATTTTGGCTTACATATTCAACTATTTCAGCCATATATTCTAAAGGATATGTTTTTATTTTCTCACTTCCCAAAAGGCTGATCATTACAATTTTCTTGTTTTGGTCTACATTATGCTTTTTAAATAAAGCTAATGCATCATCATTATCTTTAGGAGCAACGTATAATTTTGGATAAGGGTTAATTGCGCTTTCATCCAGCTTTAATGGCTGTAATAACAAAAGTCTATTGTCAATTGCCTGACCATATTTTGTTTTAGCCTCTTTTGGCAGTCGATGAAGATTGTGATTGTAAAATAACGAAGAATACCATTTGTAATATGATATTTTAGTAGTTGCACCAGAAAACAATGTTATTAAATTGGTTTCTAATTTTCCATATACATCAAAAAGTACATCATATTTTTTGGCTCTAATCTCAAAGAAAAATTTAAATAATGATGGATATGATTTTCGCACTTCATTTGGAAGCAATATTATAGAATCAATATTTGGATTGCCAAGCAAAACATCTTTGCAATTAGGATAACACATGAAATCTATTGTAGCGTCTGGATATGCCTGCTTTAAACTATTGCAAAGGATAGAAGTTAGCAAAACGTCTCCAATTCTTTTCTGCTGTATTACTAATATTTTCATTTTAAATGGTTTGAGTATTTTAAATTAAGGCTTAATTTTTTATAAAATGTGTTGAAAAAATCAATCCATATTACGGTATAAGAGCCATAGAATAAAATAACGTTTTAATATGGAGAAAGAATATATGTAGGCTAAAATAAATCCTTCACGGCCATTAAGGAAGCCTAATTTTAGAAAAAATTGATTTATAAAAATGAAAAATGGTTTTATGAAAAAATGATAAATATTTGGTCTTTTATTTTTATTGAACAAAACCAAAGCTTCTTCTTTCCGTACTACATTTACCCTGTTGCTAAAGTCATCAAAATTTTTGTAAGCAAAAGATGCTATTTTGTTTTTGAAGAGTTTTGGTCTTTTAAATAAGCTATTATAAGCACTTTCAGTAAAGGAATGTCTCGTTTTATCAAAAAGCAAGAGTTTCTTTCTCGTTAAAAACACGCCGTATTTTATAGTTTTTCCAAAGAAAAATAAAGTTTGCCCAGAAAAATAGGATGCTTCAGTTTTAGGTTTGGAAATTTCAGAACTCATTTCATTTATAAGTTCCTCAGAAAGATGATCTGTACAGTTAAGTAATATTACCCAATTGTTTTTTGCAGATGCAATTGCTGATTTGACACATTCAGCCTTCAACTTATCTTTTTGCAAAATAACAGTTGCTCCCAATTCTTTGGCAATTTCAACACTTTTGTCCGTGCTGTTATTGTCAATTAGAATGATCTCATTGGCAAATGATAAATTGTCGAAATGTTTTTTTATGTAGGTCTCGTCATTGTAACAAAGAGAGATGATGCTTATTTTTTCAGCCAACACGATTTCTGATTTTTTCGCCAAAAATAATGTTAAAAACCATAACTTTGCCGAAAATTAATTAAAATGTCTAAATTATCAATCTTAATGTACCATAATGTATGCCAATCTCCTTCAGATTGTAATAAATTGACAGTTTCGGTACAAAATTTAGAAAGACAATTTCAATATTTAAGTGACAATAATTATAAGACATTTCATTTTTCGGAATTGGAAAAAATGAAAACGATTCCTCAAAAAAGTATTATCCTGACTTTTGATGACGTTACCGAAAATCAGTTAATTTATGCGCTGCCTTTGTTAGAGAAGTACAAACTAAAAGCCAGTTTCTTTATTCCTTTTAAATATATAGGAAAAACAGATTTTTGGAATAAAGATACAGGAGAGCCGGAGCAAAAAATTATGACTATTGAGCAATTAAAAAAATTGCCAAGTCATATAATTGAACTTGGTTATCATTCTTATGGGCATAATAAATATGAAATGTTAAGCTCTTCAGAAATCGAGAATGATTTTTTCAAATGCGAAAAAGAAATTAAAACCCATAATCTTAAAGTATATCCAGCACTTGCATATCCTTATGGAAACTATCCAAAAGAAGGTGTTGAAAATGCAAATTTCAAAACATTACTTACTGAAAATAAGATGAAATTTGCATTAAAAATCGGTAATCGTCCTAATATATTTCCTTTTAAAGATAATTATGAAATCAAACGTATAGACATTAAAGGTTTTGACAGTTTGATGGTTTTTAAATTGAAAATAAGATTTGGAAAATTAAAATTATTCTAGATCTTTTTCTAGTAATACCATTTTTGCATATCTTGAAAAAACGCCATAAGCATCGATAGAAGCGGCTGCTAATCCTGGAACTCCATCAAGATAAACTCTTTTTATAAAGTAAGTATGAAAGAATCGGTAAAAAGGTTTAAAGAATAATAGAAAAAGAGTAGCTTTTTTTCCTTTTTGGTGTGACATTTTTGCCTGAAACCATGCATATCTATCTTTTTTGTATATAAAGTTAAATAGACCTTTATAGGTATAATGTATCATGTAGTTCTTTAATACAGGCGGCTTCGATTTTACAACTAATTTTTCGTGCACTTCATTTTCAAAACGAAGATTTTCATTTTTCATCAAGCGCGTTACTTTATCTGTATAATGAAATAAAAAACGATCCATAAAAAAGTGAGGAAACCAGATTCTGTAGGCATCAGATTTATTGGAATAGATGCTTTCTAGGATTTCATCCCTAAGTTCAGGCGTAACTCTTTCGTCGGCATCAAGAAAAAGAATCCATTCTCCTTTTGCAGATTCAATGGCATGATTTCTTTGATTCGAATAATTGTCGAATTTTCTATAAAGAAGCTCAACGCCTAGATCGATAACAATTTCAGCAGTCGCATCAGTACTATGAGAATCTAAAACAATTATTTCATCTGCAAATGCTACAGATTTAATTGCATCACTAATATGGGATTCTTCATTATAAGTTAATATAATGACAGATAATTTTTTATTTTCAGTAGACATAAACGGCAGTTTTAAATCTTGTAAAATTTGTGCAATAGTATAATTTTTTTTTCTGATTATGCAAAAAAAAATCCAAATTCCAATTATTAGATTGGAATTTGGATTTTTTAATTTGAATTTTCTAAAATTTATACCGCAACGTCGTATTCGCGAAGTGCATTATTTAATGAAGTTTTTAAATCTGTAGATGGTTTACGAGTACCAATAATCAATGCACATGGAACTTGAAATTCTCCAGCAGCAAATTTCTTAGTGTAACTTCCTGGAATTACAACAGAACGTGCAGGAACAAAACCTTTCATTTCAACTGGTTCATCACCAGTAACATCAATAATTTTTGTTGAAGCAGTTAAGCATACGTTAGCACCAAGAACAGCTTCTTTACCAACATGAACACCTTCTACAACAATACAACGAGAACCAATAAAAGCACCGTCTTCAATAATTACCGGGGCAGCTTGCAATGGCTCTAAAACACCGCCAATTCCAACACCACCACTCAAGTGAACGTTTTTACCAATTTGAGCACAGCTACCAACAGTTGCCCAAGTGTCAACCATAGTTCCTTCGTCAACATAAGCACCAATATTTACATAACTAGGCATTAAGATAACACCGCTAGAAATATAAGCTCCGTAACGTGCAACAGCGTTTGGTACTACACGAATTCCTTTTTCAGCATAATTTCTTTTAAGGAGCATTTTATCGTGATATTCAAAAATACCAGATTCCCATGTTTCCATTTTTTGAATTGGGAAATACATTACAACAGCTTTCTTTACCCATTCGTTTACTTGCCATCCTTCTGCAACCGGTTCAGCAACACGCAATTTTCCTGCATCTACTAGCTCGATAACTTCTCTGATCGCATCAGTTGTTGCAGTTTCTTGTAATAAAGCTCTGTTTTCCCAAGCTTGTTCAATTATAGTCTGTAAAGAATTCATAAGTTTTAATTTTTGGCAAAGATAGCGTATTTGTGGAAAAGCGGAAAAGCAAAACCTTTTTGAAAATGTTATATATGTAACATTTTGTTTTTAATTTGATAAATTAAAGAATTTTAGTTTTGATTTTAATTACATTAAAAGCCTCTAAAAGTTTTTTTTATATCAAAATATGACAAAAATCAGATTTTAGCTTTTTTCTTGGGACTACTTTCGCAGCGTTAATTCTGAAAAAGAGTAAATAGAACTAATAAAATACCTTTCCAAAACAAATTATAAGCACAGTATTATGAATCAAGAAAATCAGCTCCAGAATAAAGTTACGGTAATTGACAAAGAAGTTACTTGGGATAAAACGCAAGTTATTATGAGTAAAACAAATGCCTTTGGTATTATAGAATATGCCAATGAAGTGTTTGTAGATGTTTCGGGTTATGAAGATTATGAATTGATGGGACAACCGCATAATATTATTAGGCATCCAGATATGCCCAAGGTCATTTTTAAAGTGCTTTGGGAAAATCTGAAACAAGGGAAAAATTTTCATGCAATCGTGAAAAATTTAGCAAAATCGGGCAGATACTATTGGGTTATTACCGATTTTGAAATAGCAAAAGATGAAAATGGAGTGATTGTAAATTATTTTGGAAGAAGACAATCTGTTCCGCATGAAGTGGTTTCTCTTCATATTGAACCTTTATACAAAAAGCTTTTACAGATTGAAGTAGCAAGCGGTGTAGAATTTAGTGAAAAGTATTTAATTGGTTTTTTGGAAGAGAAAAAGAGATCGTATGTTGAATATATTAAGGAGTTAATTCTGGAACATGAAAAATCTCAATCTAAGTTTTTGCAGTACGAACAACAGACTGAAGACGAAGAAGAGGAGGAGAGAGGTTTTTTTAGAAGACTATTTAATAGGTAAATTGAATTTTTTAGGGTTTTAAATATTTTGGGTGAATCCGCTTTTAAATTTTTTTAAAGCGGATTTTTTATTTGGTTTTTAGAGTATTGGATTGTTGAAATCAAAAAGTTAAAATAGTTATCTTTGATAAAAATTTTAAAATGCCAAGAATACTTTCCATAGACTACGGACAAAAACGCACAGGAATTGCGGTTACTGACGAAATGCAAATAATTGCATCGGGCTTAACGACAATCCCAACCAATACCGTAATTGATTTTTTAAAAGATTATTTTGCCAAAGAAAAAGTCGAAGCGGTTTTAATTGGCGAGCCGAAACAAATGAACGGACTTCCTTCAGAAAGTGCTTCTATAATAAAAGGCTTTGTAACTCATTTTTCAAATATTTTTCCAGACATGAAAGTGGTTCGTGTTGACGAGCGTTTTACCTCAAAAATGGCTTTTCAAACCATGATCGACAGCGGACTGAGCAAAAAACAACGTCAAAACAAAGGTTTGATCGATGAAATTTCTGCAACGATTATGCTTCAAGACTATCTTTCTTCTAACCGTTTTTAAGTTTCGGGCTTAAAAATTTCACTTTATTTAGAAAAAAATATGATTTCCTAACTTTTATCATGCAGATTTTAGTTTTTTTTTGCGATTGAAAAAAGTACCTTTGCATTTTAAAAACAAATACTGTTATGCCTGACAATACAATACGTTCTAATAGTGAAGTAGTACTTATTGGAGCTGGAATTATGAGTGCAACTCTTGGATTAATTTTAAAAGAGCTGCAGCCGGATATTAAAATTGAAATTTATGAAAGACTGGATGTTGCCGCAGCAGAAAGTTCAGATGCATGGAATAATGCAGGAACAGGGCACTCCGCTTTTTGTGAATTAAACTATACACCAGAAAAGGCTGATGGGAGTATTGATCCAAAAAAGGCAATCAGCATAGCAGAATCTTTTGAAATTTCACGCCAGTTTTGGTCTTACTTAGTTAAAGAAAAGAAAGTGCCATCTCCAGAAAATTTTATAAAAAGTGTTCCTCATATGAGTTTTGTGTGGGGTGATAAAAACGTAGAATATCTTAAAAAGAGATTTGCAGCTTTGCAAAGCAACCCAATTTTCGCTGAAATGGAATTCAGTACTGATTTTAATCAACTGAAAGAATGGATGCCATTAGTAATGGAAGGCAGAGAAAATAACGAAGCATTAGCGGCAACGCATATGGAAATTGGTACCGATGTTAATTTTGGTGCTTTGACCAGAAGCATGTTTAGTTACCTTGAGAAACTTGATGGTGTTAGTTTATTTTTTAATCATGAGGTTAAGAAACTAAAACAGCGTGAGGATAAATCTTGGAGAATTAAAATCACTGATCTTTCAACTGGACAAAAAAGAAAAGCATATACAAGCTTTGTATTTATTGGCGCTGGAGGAGGTTCATTGCCTTTATTAGAAAAAGCAAATGTTCCTGAAGGAAATGGTTACGGCGGATTTCCGGTAAGCGGTCAATGGTTAAAATGTACAAATCCAGAAGTTATTGCAAAACATCAGGCAAAAGTTTACGGTAAAGCAAGTGTTGGAGCACCTCCAATGTCTGTACCTCATATTGATACTCGTGTAATTGATGGCGAAAAAGCATTGCTTTTTGGACCATTTGCAGGTTTCTCAACTCGTTTCTTGAAAAATGGTTCTTATTTAGATTTGCCGTTATCTATAAAGTCGAATAATTTAATTCCGATGTTAGCTGCCGGATATCACAATATTCCGCTTACAAAATATTTAATCGAGCAAGTGCGTCAGTCTCCAAAAGACCGAATGAAAGCACTTCGTGAGTATTTGCCTTCTGCACGTTCAAAAGACTGGAAACTTGAAAAAGCTGGACAACGTGTTCAGGTGATCAAAAAAGATGAAAAAGAAGGTGGTGTTTTAGAATTTGGTACTGAAGTAATCAATACGCATGACGGAACTCTTGCGGTTCTTTTGGGGGCATCTCCAGGAGCATCAACGGCTGTAGCGATTATGATTGATCTTGTAAGCAGATGTTTTACAAATCAAATCAAAACACCAGAGTGGGAAGCAAAATTAAAAGAAATGATTCCTTCTTACGGTCAGACATTAAATGACAAGCCTGAACTTTTAGCTAAACTTAGAAAAGAGACTTCTGAAGCTTTGAAATTAAACTAAAATTCAAGTTTTTATATAAAAAAAGCAGTAAATCCAGATTGATTAATCTGGATTTGCTGCTTTTAATTCTTTTGTAATTTTTAAAATCTTTTCGGCAAGGTTGCTCATCCAGATTAATTGTTCAATAACCAATTGAGCTTCCTGCATTTTGGCTTGACGGGTTTCTTTGTCAAGTTCGTCATCTTCGGCCAGACGCGTAAAGTTTTTACGTTTTAGTTCTTCAAACTGCAGTGTTACATCTTCTTTATCAAAAAAAGTATCATTAATAATCGTTTCATTTTTTAAAATAGAAATGGAATGATCCAAATTGGATAAAATCGTTTTGATTATATAATTAAATGAATCTGATGCCGATGTTGTTTGATGTGACTGAATATAGGTTGATAGTGAAGCCAAAGCCGATAAAATGGAATGATTCAGTACTACTAATTTATTTACCAGCGGCAATGTTTTCTGTTTTGATTTTGGTTCCTGCATCATACGCTGAAATGAGGTCATCAAATTGCCAATTTCGACAAAAGCATTTTTTCTGGCTAGGCGGTATGAAGTAGGAATTTCTCCTTTTTTA
The DNA here is from genome assembly GCF_009711135.1 of Flavobacterium sp. LC2016-01. Classification (GTDB taxonomy): domain Bacteria; phylum Bacteroidota; class Bacteroidia; order Flavobacteriales; family Flavobacteriaceae; genus Flavobacterium. The sequence continues at coordinate 517,142 of NZ_WMIC01000001.1, forward strand.
TTATAAAAATCGGCAATTTCTTTCAGATAATTTCGGTTTGCCCGAATTGAATTTTCAATATGAATAGGTGTATTAATAAACTCCCAGGCCGGCCACAAAAACTGATTGGCTAAAAAGGCTAAAATAGCTCCTGCAAGCGAATCTAAAATTCTGAACTGAATTACTTCGACAACATTTGGCGTTAAAATTCCGTAAATGAAAACGACATACATCGTTACGAAAGTTGCGCTTATTTTGTAATTGATCTGAGTGAAAGAAATTCCAAGAAGCATACAAACAATTGAGAATATACTCAGTGCGATATGATTTTGAACAACCGATACGATTCCAAAAGCAAATAATCCTCCTAAAATGGTTCCGAAAATTCTATTATAAGAGCGTTCTTTTGTCAATCCGTAACCCGGACGCATAATAACGACAATGGTCAATAAGATCCAATAAACATTTTGAAATGGAAGGATTTTTCCAATCAAAAAGCCAATTAAAATTGTAATGGTCAATCTTAAAGAATGTCTGAAAATGGAAGAAGAAAAACTCAGATTTTCAGTCAAAGTCCGTAATGGATAATATTGTGGTGTCAGGAATTTTTCAAGTTCCTTATCCTTATCTTTTAGCTTGTAAGACTGCATTGCAAGTGAGAAAGCACGCTGAATGATTTTGATTTTTCCAACTTGGTTTCTCGCATATTTCAGCATATTCGTCAGCATTAAAACGCCTTCTGAAGCTTCTTCCTTGCCCAAACTTTTTTCATAGTCAAAAATGGCAAATTCAAGAGCATCCAATTCGTTTTTTAAATCATTTTTATCGACGTAAACGGCAATATGATGTACATTTTTAGAAAGCTTTTTTAAGGTCGAAGCCAGTTTATAAGCAACATTTTGATACGTTCGAAGCACTTCGGGATGTTTAGCAAATTTTTCATGAAGTTTGCTGTGATCAAATGAAGTGTATAAGGCAAGTTCTTGGATTTCAACCAAAGTGATAAAGACCAATAACATCTTTCGGTTTTGAGCCGTTGCAGCAGATGTATTCTGATTGCCAATAAGCATTTTTCTTAGATCTTCATGAATCAAATTCAATTCGACCTGAACAGCTAACTGTTTTTCTGTAATAGCATCTCTATTTGCTTCGGGACTCCATAAATCACCTCTTAGTTTCAGGTATTTAGCGGTAAGTTTTATTCCTTCTGCAATTTCAAGTTCCACATATTTATAAGGCTGTATAAAGTGAAAAACAAGCGATACAATGAGATATAAAATTCCTCCAATAAAAATAAATCCAGCATATTCAAACGCTTCCCAGCCTTCGTGTAAATGTCCGAATGATAATGAAATCGAAAGTAAAGCAGAAAAAGAAACTAATGTAGCACGCTGTCCGTAAACAGAAATCATGGAACATAAAAACAATAAAAATCCTAAGAAAGGATAAAACAAAAACGGATATGGATACGTAAAGTTTACTAGCAAATTAACTCCCGAAACAATAAAAGAAGCCACAATTAGTCCTTTTATCTTGTGACTCAACGAACTCGGAATATCACTGGGATAGGTATAAAAAGCGCCAAGTGCAATGGTAAATCCAATCTCAAAATGTCCTAAGAAGTTTAAAATCAAGACAGGAACTACAGAAGCAATGGTTACTTTTGAGGCATTTAAAAAAGAAGTACTGTTCGTGAATTTCGAGATGCGATCAAACATATATTGAGGTTTACTAACAAAGGTAAGAATTGTACGAATTAATTTGGCATAATTATGGATGAGATTTTAACATACGGGCAAAAAATAAGATATAATATATGGTTAAGAATTATTAATAGAGTATTTTTTACTATTTTTGCCAGCTGAATTATGGGAAACTAAAATTCAGTTTTACAGTAGATAATGCAATAAATTAATACAAATGATTTTACCAATTGTAGGATATGGGGATCCTGTTTTAAGAAAAGTAGGTGTGGCAATTACGCCAGAATATCCAAACCTAAAAGAAACAATAGCAAACATGTATGAAACCATGTATAATGCTTACGGTGTTGGGCTTGCTGCTCCTCAGGTAGGTATGGCAATTCGTTTGTTTGTTATTGATACAACTCCTTTTAGTGAAGATGATGATTTGGGATCTGATGAGGCTAAAGAATTAAAAGGATTCAAAAAAACTTTTATCAATGCTAAAATCGTTAAGGAAGAAGGAGAAGAGTGGAGCTTTAACGAAGGCTGTTTAAGTATTCCTGATGTTCGCGAAGATGTTTACAGAAAACCAACCGTAACAATTGAATATTGCGAAGAGGATTTTGTAATGAAAACAGAAGTTTTTGACGGATTAATTGCAAGAGTTATTCAGCATGAGTACGATCACATCGAAGGAGTTTTGTTTACAGATAAAATATCTTCATTGAAAAAACGTTTGATTCAAAAGAAATTAAAAAATATTACAGAAGGCAAGACTTTTCAAGAATACAGAATGAAATTTGCTGCTGCTAAAAAAGGAAGATAATTGTTCTTGACAAGAGCAAAAAAAATACAATAAAATTCTTAATACTAATATTAATACAACATGAATTTAGACAAAATTTTAGCCATTTCAGGGAAACCAGGTTTATATGTACTAAAAGTGCAAACTCGTACAGGTTTTGTGGCGGAATCATTAACAGACGGAAAAAAAATCACAGTAAACTTAAAAAGTAATGTAAGTTTATTGTCAGAAATTTCAATTTATACATACGAAGGCGAAAAACCATTAACTGAAGTAATGCAAAAAATTGCAGCTAAAGAAAATAAAGGTCAAGCTATTTCACATAAAGAAGATAATGCTAAGTTAAGTGCTTATTTTAAAGAAATTTTGCCAGAATATGATGAAGAAAGAGTTTATCCATCTGATATTAAAAAAGTATTAAATTGGTACAACACACTTCAAGCAAAAGGTTTAGTTACTGATTTAGCTCCTGCTCCAGCAGAAACAGCTGAAGAGGCTCCTGCAGTTGAAGAAAAAGCTAAAAAAGCACCAGCTAAAAAAGCAAAAGCAAAAAAAGAAGAATAGAAAATTCTTCTTTCAAATATATTAATCCTGTTGAGATGTTTTCTTGACAGGATTTTTTACTTTTACAGTATTCGGTTACTATTCAAAAAAAATTAAAAATGAGCAAAGAACTTCAGCTTAAAGCTTTCGAAAGATTATTAATAATCATGGATGAACTTCGCGAGCAATGTCCGTGGGATAAAAAACAGACGCTTCAGACTTTGCGCCATTTGACAATCGAAGAAACCTATGAACTTGGAGATGCAATTTTAGATAATGATTTAAACGAAGTTAAAAAGGAACTTGGTGATTTGCTGCTCCATATTGTTTTTTATGCCAAAATTGGCTCAGAAACCAATGATTTTGATATGGCTGATGTCTGCAATGAAATCTGTGATAAATTAATTCATCGTCATCCGCATATTTACAGCGATACTGTTGTAAAAGATGAAGAAGAAGTAAAGCAGAACTGGGAAAAACTTAAACTCAAAGAAGGCAAGAAATCTGTTTTAGAAGGAGTGCCAAAAAGCCTTCCCGCTTTAGTAAAAGCAAGCCGAATTCAGGACAAAGTAAAAGGCGTTGGTTTTGACTGGGAAGAACCGCATCAGGTTTGGGATAAAGTTCAGGAAGAGTTAGAAGAACTTCAAGTGGAAGTTAAAACGGGTGATCAGGATAAAATTGAAGCCGAATTTGGCGATGTTTTATTCTCCATGATCAATTACGCCCGATTTTTAAATGTAAACCCAGAAGATGCATTAGAGCGCACGAATAAAAAATTCATTAAGCGTTTTCAATACTTAGAAAGCAAAGCTGGTGAATTAGGAAAACCTTTGTCAGAAATGACGCTGGCAGAAATGGATGTTTTTTGGAACGAAGCTAAAAAGCTCTAATTATTCCGCCATTTTTTTTAATGCTCGGACATCTTTCAGCATAATTTTTTTTCCAACAAGTTCAATCAGTTCTAATTTATTAAAATCAGATAAAAGGCGAATACAGCTTTCAGTTGCGGTTCCAATTATTCCTGCAAGTTCTTCTCTTGTAAGCTGTACTTTTAAAGTTTTGTCTGGATTTTCTCCAAATTCATCATGAAGCTGTAATAATGTTTCGGCTAAACGCTGTTTTACGGTTTTTTGAACTAATGCAATTTTATCGTTTTCTGATTCTTTAAGATCTTCACAAATGGACTGCATTAAATTAAGTGAGAATTGATTGTTGTTATTGAAAAAATGGATGATTTCAGATTTCGGAATAAAGCAAACTTCCATATCAGCGATTGCTTTTGCAGATAAATTTGCAGGTTCATTGCTGATCATAGAGCGCTGTCCTAATAATTCGCCAGATTTTACCAATTTTACAATTTGGTCCTTTCCATTAGCGCTTAATTTAGATAATTTTCCAACGCCATCTTTTATACAAAATACGCCATTCGTAACTTCTCCTTCTTCAAAAATAGCTTCTCCTTTTTTAATTGAATAACTAGTTTTACTATTTGCTAATTTTACAACTTCCTCTTTATTAAGGGCTTTTAAAGACGACAATTGGCGTACAATACATTGATCACATTTATTCATCGCAAAAATAATTTAGTGCAAAATTAACTAATATTCGTGTTTTACAGCCCTGTTTTCTCTTAAAATATGCAGAAAAATTTTACGAACGTAATTTGACTATTTTATTTCATTAAATTAGAATTGGATTTCATTTTCATATGATAATTGTCATATTTAAACTAAAATCTTATTTGGAATATTTGTTACATTAAAAAAGAAACAAATTATGACTGAGCAGAGCTGTTTTCATTGCGGGATTGACATTCCTAAAAATGAAGAGATCAATTTTGATGAAAAAAAGTTTTGTTGTGCCGGCTGTAAAACGGTTTATGAGATTTTTAGTCTGCATGATTTGACCTGTTATTATGATTTCGAAAAATCGCCAGGCGCTACTCCTCAGGATATTCAAGGAAAGTATGATTTTTTAGATAATGAAGCAATTTCATCCAAAATAATCGATTTTCAAGAGGGAAATACTGCTATCGTTTCTTTAAGTATTCCGCACATACATTGCAGTTCATGTATTTGGATTCTAGAAAATCTCAACAGAATTCAGTCAGGAATCAGCATTTCTCAAGTTAATTTTCCAGAAAAAAAAGTCCGAATTACTTTCAACTCAGATCTTGTTTCGCTTAAATCTATTGCTTATTTGCTAAGTTCGATAGGTTACGAACCTTATATAAGTCTCGAAAATTACGAAACCGGAAAAAGCAGTGTTGACAGAAGTTTGACTTATAAACTTGGAGTTGCTTTCTTTTGTTTTGGAAATATCATGTTGCTTTCATTTCCAGAATATTTTGAAATCAAGGAATATTGGCTAGATAATTACAAGCCGTTTTTCAGGATTTTGATTTTTTTATTGGCTTTGCCGAGTTTTCTTTATTCAGCTAGCGGTTATTATGTATCAGCTTACAAAAGTATTAAATCAAAAATGCTGAATATTGATATTCCGATTGCATTGGGGATTATTGTAATGTTTATTAGAAGTACGTTTGATATTGTCATGAATTACGGAGGCGGTTTTTTTGACAGTCTTACGGGTTTGGTATTTTTTATGCTTCTCGGAAAAATGTTCCAGATTAAAACCTATGGTTTTTTGAGTTTTGAAAGAGATTTTAAATCCTATTTTCCAATTGCGGTTACCAGAATTAATCAAGATACCTCTGAAGAAAGTGTGCCGATTTATGATGTCTTAAAAGGAAATAGATTATTGATCAGAAATCAGGAATTGATTCCGGTTGATGGTATTTTAATCAGCGAAAAAGCTGAAATTGATTATAGTTTTGTTACTGGAGAAGCAGTTTCAATAACAAAAAAATCGGGTGATAAAGTTTTTGCCGGCGGAAAACAAATTGGAAAAGTAATTGAAATGGAAGTTTTACATTCGGTTTCACAAAGTTACCTGACGCAGTTATGGAGCAACGAAATTTTTCAGAAAAAGGTAATTCAAAAACACAAAACGATAACCGATAAAATCAGCCGTTATTTTACTCCTATATTATTGCTTATTGCTTTTGCCGGATTTGGATATTGGATATTTATAGATGCAAATACGGCATTTAATGTTTTTACTGCAGTATTAATTGTTGCTTGTCCATGTGCCCTTGCGCTTACAGCTCCATTTACTTTTGGAAATATCCTAAGAATTATGGGCAAACAAAAAATGTATCTTAAAAATGCGTTGGTCATTGAACAATTAGCCAAAGTTGATACAATTGTTTTTGATAAAACTGGAACAATCACAACAAATAAAAAATCAAATATTGTTTATGAAGGAATTGTGATTTCTGATGAAAATAAGATTTTGCTGAAAAATGTACTGCGTGCATCAAATCATCCTTTAAGCAGAATGCTTTATGATTTTTTGCCAGAAACAAAACGAATTAAAATTGATGAATTTGAAGAAATAACGGGAAAAGGAATTTTGGCTTTCGCCGAAAATAAAACGATTAAAATTGGTTCGGCAGTATTTGTTGAAAGTCCAGATTCAGATTCGTCAGAAATTGAGAAAACAGCCCTTCATATTAAAATTGGAGATGTTTATTTTGGACGATTTAATTTTCAAAACCAATATAGAGATGGTCTTGCAACGTTATTTTTAAATTTAAGCAAAAACTACAAGTTAAAAGTACTTTCAGGAGATAATGACGGAGAAAGGTCAAATCTTGAAAAAATCTTGCCTACAGGAACTGAACTTATATTTAATCAGAAACCTGAACAAAAGCTTGAATTCATTAAAAAACTTCAGGAAAGCGGGCTAAATGTGATGATGGTCGGCGATGGTTTAAATGATGCTGGAGCATTGGCGCAAAGCAATGTTGGGGTTTCTATTTCTGAAAATGTCAATGTGTTTTCGCCAGCTTGTGATGCGATCTTAGATGCTAATGAATTTTCCCGATTGAATTATTTTTTAAAGCTTTCTCAAAAATCGATCTTGATTATAAAAATGAGTTTTGCTTTATCTCTTCTTTATAATGTTGTCGGACTTGGTTTTGCGATAACAGGTAATTTACTTCCGTTAGTGGCAGCGATTATTATGCCATTAAGCACAATTACTATTGTAAGTTTTGTGACTTTTATGTCTAACTATTTCAAAAACAGTAATTTGTAGTAATTATAAGTAATTTATAAATAATTTTTTACTAAATTTAACATTGGTCTTTTGACTATGATAATTATCATATTTTATGCAATACTAACCAGTTAATTTTGTTAACATAATTTTAATGGTATGAGTGTAATTTATCTATTAATCTCAGTAAGTATTTGCGTAGCAATTGGCTTCTTCATTGCTTTTATTATCGCTGTCAAATCTGGACAGTATGATGATGACTATACGCCCTCAGTCAGAATGCTTTTTGATGATGAGACAAAAAATATTCCCCAGCAAAATAATTCACCAACCGAAGAAAAACAAGTTTAATTATGGAAATGGAACAGTTTTATTACGACAACAAAATTGTAAAAAAATTCATTTATGCCACTATTCTTTTTGGAGTAGTAGGTATGTTAGTGGGGCTGACCTTAGCGGTTATGTACCTTTTTCCCAACATGACAGATGGGATTTCGTGGCTTAGCTACGGCCGATTAAGACCTTTGCATACTAATGCAGTTATTTTTGCCTTTGTCGGAAATGCTTTTTTTGCGGGTTTATATTACTCGCTGCAGCGTTTGCTGAAAGCCAGAATGTTTAGTGATTTTTTAAGTAATCTGCATTTTTGGGGCTGGCAGTTAATCATTGTTGCTGCCGCTATTACATTGCCCTTAGGTTATACTTCATCAAAAGAGTATGCTGAGCTGGAATGGCCTATTGATATAGCAATTGCTTTAATTTGGGTTGTAATGGGGATCAATATGATCGGTACAATGTTGCGCAGAAGAGAAAGGCATTTATACGTTGCTATTTGGTTTTATTTAGCCACTTTCGTAACAGTTGCTGTTTTGCATATTTTCAATAATATCGAATTGCCAGTTTCTGCATTAAAAAGTTATTCTGTTTACGCAGGTGTTCAAGATGCGCTGGTACAATGGTGGTACGGTCATAATGCTGTTGCATTTTTCTTGACAACGCCATTTTTAGGAATGATGTATTATTTTATTCCTAAAGTTGCCAACCGACCTATTTATTCTTATAGATTGTCTATTATTCACTTTTGGTCATTAATTTTCATCTACATTTGGGCTGGACCTCATCACTTATTGTATTCAGCTTTGCCAAACTGGGCTCAGAATTTAGGAGTTGTGTTTTCAGTAATGCTAATTGCTCCATCTTGGGGAGGTATGATCAACGGACTTTTAACGTTGAGAGGTGCTTGGGACAAAGTTCGTGAAGAACCAGTTTTAAAATTTTTCGTTGTAGCTATAACAGGTTACGGAATGGCGACTTTTGAAGGTCCGATGCTTTCTTTCAAAAATGTAAATGCAATTGCGCACTATACAGACTGGATTATTGCACACGTACACGTTGGAGCATTAGCATGGAACGGATTTATGTCATTTGGTATTATCTATTGGTTAATTCCACGTATGACAAAACGTACTTTGTTTTCTAAAAAACTGGCTAATTTCCATTTCTGGATTGGAACTTTAGGAATTATATTATATGCATTGCCAATGTATGTTGCAGGTTTCCAGCAGGCATCTATGTGGAAACAATTTAATCCAGACGGAACTTTAACGTACGGAAATTTCCTTGAAACAGTTACTGCAATTATGCCTTTATACTGGATGAGAGCAATTGGAGGCACTTTATATCTAATTGGAATGCTGACATTGGTTTATAATATTATAATGACGATAAAAGCAGGAGATACAATTGAAGACGAATTGGCACAAGCTCCAGCATTGCAAAGGATAAGCAATAATAGATTAAGCGGAGAAAAATTCCATACTTGGTTAGAAAGAAAACCTATTCAATTAACCATTTTAGCTACGATTGCAATTTTAATTGGAGGTATTATTCAAATTGTACCAACAATTATGGTTAAAACGAATATACCGAACATTACAAGTGTAAAACCTTATACACCTTTAGAACTTGAAGGACGTGATTTGTATATCAGAGAAGGATGTGTAGGTTGTCACTCACAGTCAGTTCGACCATTTAGAAGTGAGGTTGAAAGATATGGACCTCAATCAAAAGCTGGAGAATTTGTTTACGATCATCCATTTTTATGGGGATCAAAACGTACTGGTCCAGATTTATTGAGAGTAGGAGGAAAGTATAATGACAACTGGCATTTTAATCACTTATGGAATCCGCAAAGCACTTCTGCCGGTTCAATTATGCCAGGTTACAAGTGGTTATTTGATAATAAACCATTGGATATTTCATTGACTCAAAAGAAAATGCAGGCGATGGTTACACTTGGTGTACCATATTCAGAAGCTGAAATTGCAAACGCTCAGAAAACATTGAGAGATCAAGCCGTAAAGATTGAAAAAAGCTTAGAAAACGACCCTGATTTCGTGAAAAGTTATAACGACAGTAAAAAGAAGGCTGCTGCTAAAGGCGAACAATTTGTTCCAATGAATGAAAGAGAAATTGTTGCTTTGATTGCCTATATACAAAGACTTGGTACTGATATTAAAGTAAAAGATACTGCTAAAAAATAAGGTTATGTTTGAACAGATAAAACACAATATGGAGACAATATCGGGTATAGAAATTTACCCGATTCTTTCTCTCTTGATCTTCTTTTTATTTTTTGTTGGATTGGCCTTTTGGGTGTTTTCATATAAAAAAGACAAGATTAAAGAAATGAGTGAAATTCCTTTAAACGAGGACTTGGTATAATTTCAAAAGATAAATAAAATGAAAAAGTTTTTCCCAGTATATGTAAGAGTACCACTTATTTTCTTCATCGGTTTTGCTTTGATGGAGTATTTTATTGATTCAGGTGATAAACCGGCATTTATAAAATTCCCAATGGTTTCTGTTTTCTTAGCAGTATTTCTATTTGTTTTAATTGCAATTGAAATTACGCTCAGCGCAGTTAATCGAGTGATGTATCATTTAATTTCACCTGAAGAAAAAGCTAAATTGGAGTACGAAAATAGTCTTAGTTTAAGTGAAAGCACTTGGTTTAAAGAACTGATGCAAAAGCTTACAAAAACGTCGCCAATTGAAAAAGAAGGTGATTTGTTGATGCATCATGATTATGATGGAATCAAAGAGCTTGATAATAATTTACCGCCTTGGTGGGTATATTTATTTTACATCACGATCCTTTTTGGAGCTGTTTACCTTGTTCGTTATGAAATTCTTGGTGCAGATGATCAGGAAACAGAACTTAAAAAAGAAATGGCTCAAGCTAAAATTGATGTAGATGAATACCTGAAAACAGCACCAGATTTAATGGATGAAAAGACAGTTGTTTTACTTACAGATGATGCAAGTTTAGCAGCAGGTAAAGAAATTTTCATGACAAACTGTGCGGCATGTCACAGAGCAGATGCTGGAGGTCAGATTGGACCAAATTTAACCGACGACAAATGGATTTTAGGTGGTGGTATCAAAAATGTTTTCCATACCATTACAAATGGTGGACGTGACGGAAAAGGAATGGTTTCTTGGAAAACAAACGGTATGAAGCCAAAAGATATTCAAAAAGTGGCTAGTTATATACTTTCTTTACAAGGAAGCAATCCTAAAGATCCTAAACCAGCCGAAGGTGAAGTTTGGGTCGATGAAAGTGCTCCCAAAAAAGATGCTACAGCTACAACAGCAACAACTAGCCCAAAAGATAGTACAGAAGTAAAAAAATAAGAATCATGTCAAATTTACCAGACGAAGCTTTTAGAGATACCATCGGAACTATTGATGAAGGCGGTAATCGAAAATTTATTTTTCCTAAAAAACCGTCTGGTAAGTTCTATGATTACAGAAAGATTGTCAGCTATGTTTTGTTGGCCATCTTAGTTGCAAATCCATTTATTAAAATCAACGGAAATCAATTTATGATGTTCAATGTTATGGAACGTCGTTTTAATATTTTTGGTTTTCCGTTTTGGCCGCAGGATTTCTATCTTTTTGTGATCTCAATGCTGGTAGGTGTTGTTTTCGTCATTTTGTTTACGGTCGTTTTTGGAAGAATTTTTTGTGGATGGATTTGTCCGCAGACTATTTTTTTAGAAATGGTTTTCCGCCGAATTGAATATTGGATTGATGGTGACCGAGGTTCTCAAGCACGTTTAGCCCGACAAGAATGGAATGCTGAAAAAATTAAAAAAAGACTCTTTAAATGGACGGTTTTCTTTTTGATTTCTTTTGGCATTGCAAATGTGTTTTTGGCTTATTTAGTAGGCAGTGATCAGTTATTTTTAATGATGGAGCAAGGTCCAGTAAAACAGGCAAGCAATTTTATAGCACTGCTTATTTTTACTAGTGTTTTTTACTTTGTTTTTGTTTGGTTTCGTGAACAGGTTTGTATAATTGCCTGTCCTTACGGCCGACTTCAGGGGGTTCTTCTCGATAATAAATCCATCAATGTAGCATACGATTTTGTTCGTGGTGAAAAGGAAGAGGGACGAGCAAAATTCAATAAAAAAGAGGACAGAGCTTTAACAGGAAAAGGAGATTGCATTGATTGTCTTCAATGTGTACATGTCTGTCCAATGGGGATTGATATTCGAAACGGAACTCAGTTGGAATGCACTAATTGTACGGCTTGTATCGACGAATGTGATCATATAATGGAAAGTATTGGCTTGCCAAAAGGGCTTATACGCTATGCTTCTGAAGATGAAATAACAAAAAAAGAGCCTTTTAGATTTACAAACCGAATGAAAGGCTATACTGCTGTTTTATTTATTTTACTGAGTGTTTTTGTTGGAATGCTGTTTTTAAGAACTAATGTTGAAGCAATTATTTTACGTTTGCCAGGACAATTATTTCAGCATAAAGGAGATAAAATAAGCAATGTTTATACCTACAAGATTGTCAATAAAACAATGAACGACTATAATGACATTCATTTTGAATTGATTGATCAAAAAGGTGAAATAAAAAATGTGGGGAATACTCACTTCAAAATTAAAAGAGAAGAAACTGCCCAAGGAACACTTTTTATAGAAATTAATGAAGCAATTTTAGAAAGCGATAAAACAACAGTTAAAATTGGTGTTTATAACGGCAATGAATTGCTGGAAACTACTAAAACAAACTTTTTAGGTCCGCGAAGTTTTAATTAAAATACAAGATTATGAAAATAAATTGGGGAACCGGAATTGTAATAGCCTTTGCTCTTTTTATGAGTTTTATATTGTATTTCGTTTTTGAAGTACAGTCAAATGCAAAATATGATAATGATTTAGTTGTCGAGGAATATTACAAGCATGATTCACATTTTCAAGAGGAGATGGCACGTGTTCAAAACGCACATGATTTACAGCAAAAACCGTCTATTACCTTTGGTGATACTGGTGTGAAAGTTGTATTTCCGGCAACTTTTGAGAGTGATAAAATAACAGGGAATATTTTGTTGTACCGCCCTTCAAATAAAAAATTTGATTTTAATACTAAAATTGCCTTAACAAATTCAGCTTTATTTATCCCGAAAGATAAATTGATCAAAGGGCGTTGGGATGTTAATATGGAATGGCAGTATAACGGAAAAAGGTACTTGAGTAAAGAAGTAATTTACGTAAACTAATTTACAAATGTTATATTCAGCATTCATATTAGGTCTTATCAGCAGTCTGCATTGTGTTGGAATGTGTGGGCCTATTGCTGTAATGTTGCCAGTTGATCATCATAATGAAGCTAAAAAGGTTACTCAGATTGTCACGTATCATTTAGGACGTCTGACAGCTTATGCAACAATAGGTTTGATTTTTGGTTTGCTGGGACGTGGTTTCTTTATGGCAGGAATACAACAGAAAATATCAATTTTCATTGGTATTGCAATGATAGCAGTTGTATTGATTCCTGAAAAAACATTTTCTAAATACAACTTTTCAAAGCCTGTTTACAAAGTAATTTCAAAAATTAAATCAAGTTTAGGAAGCCAGTTTAAAAAGAAAAGTTACAAATCACTTTTTATAATAGGTTTATTAAATGGTTTTCTTCCATGCGGAATGGTTTATGTGGCGTTGTTTGGTGCAATCGCCATGCAAAGTGCCAATTTGGGAGTGCTTTATATGTTGCTTTACGGCTTAGGAACTATTCCTTTAATGACGATTGTGGTTTACATTAATTCATTATTAAAACTGTCTTTCCGAAATAAAATTCAAAAGGCAATTCCTTTTGTAGCTGTTTTTATAGGCGTATTATTTATTTTGAGAGGCTTAGGTTTAGGAATTCCATATCTGTCGCCATCAAATATGAGTTTATTTGTGCAGGAGACTCCTAATTGTCATTAAACAGTCATCGAAAACAAGTTTGTTTCCGGTGATTTTCTTTTTAAGTGCAAATCAAAAGCCATACAGATATTGCGGACAAATGGTCTTCCGGCTTCAGTAATTTTAATTCTGTTATCTTCAATTACAATTAATTCGTCGTTTTCTATTTCTTTTAGGGCTAAAAGAACCTCTGGTAATTCTTTAAAATATAAAGATTCGCTGTTCCAGGAAGTTTCAAGCTCACAAGTTAGATTTAAGATATGTTTTCTAATAATTAAATCTTCATCACTTAAAATATGCCCTTTTACGACTGGCAATCGATCTGATTGTAGAATTTGATAATAATCTTCAAGATTCTTAGTGTTTTGCGCAAAACTATACCAGCTGTCACTGATTGAGGAAACCCCTAAACCAATCATAAGCTGCGTTTTTGATGCACTGTATCCCATGAAGTTTCTATGCAGTTTTTTAGAGTGAGCCGCTTGAAACAAACTATCTGATGACTGCGCAAAATGATCCATACCAACTTCATGATATCCATTTGCTGAAAGAAGTTTTTTTCCGATTTCATAAAGCATCCTTTTTTCGGCGTCTTTTGGCAGGTTTTCTTCATTAAAGCCTCTCTGTCCGTTGCCTTTTATCCAAGGAACATGAGCGTAACTGTAAAATGCTAATCGGTCTGGTTTTAATGAATTTGTTTTTTCAATCGTATCTACAATATTTTCGATAGTCTGAAATGGAAGCCCAAAAATGATATCGTGGCCAATTGATTTATAACCAATTTCTTTTGCCCAAAAAGTTACTTTTGCAACATTGTGAAAAGGCTGTATGCGATGAATGGCTTTTTGAACTTTTTCGGCATAATCCTGAACTCCAAAACTTACTCGGCGAAAGCCTAAATCATATAATTTTTTAAGCTGTTCGTAAGTGGTGTTATTAGGATGTCCTTCAAAACTGAATTCGTAGTTTTCAGCTTTATCGGCTAACTTAAAGATTCCATTTATTAGGTTTTCCAAATTAGAAACCGAAAAAAAAGTGGGTGTTCCTCCGCCTAAATGAATTTCTTTGATAAGAGGTTTTTCAGGAAGAAGTCTGCAGTAAAGACTCCATTCTTTTAAAACTGCATTTATATAAACTTCTTCAACAGAATGATTTTTTGTAATTCGTTTATTGCATCCGCAAAAAGTACACATGCTCTCACAAAATGGCAAGTGAATGTATAAACTGATTCCATTTTGAGTATTGCTTTCGGAAAATGATTTTTGAAAAGATGCCGTCCATTTTTCTAAATTAAAATCGGCTTCATTCCAGTATGGAACTGTTGGATAACTTGTATATCTTGGACCTGGGACGTTATATTTTTGAGTCAGCGAAATTTTCATAAAATAAAACATTTTGAGAGGTATCAAAATTACTTTACTCGTTTAAAAATTAAAATGATAAATATCATATAAATAAAAAGAGACTCAATATTTGAGCCTCTTTTCTGAATTAAATAACTAACGTGAAATAGAATCTTGGATGATTTTAAGCCATTTTTTTGCAAAAATATGATCTTGATAAGAGCTGATCTGCTTGATGCGGTCATCATCAAAATCATAGAATGGTATTGTGATTTTTTTAGAAATTTCTTTTTCTTGGAATTCAAAATCAATTTTTAGAATTGTATCTGAGTTTCCATCTGTAGTCAAAACCAATTTGCAGGAGGAAACACTTTTTAAATCAATAAAGGTTGATTCTTGCTGATTTGGATTGAAATTCATTAAAATAAATCTCCTGTTTTTTTGATCTATAGTAAGCGTTTTGTTGCTTTGTGATTCGGTTAGATCAAAATCTTCAGGATGCGATGCATTGAATTTCTTTTTGATATTTAAAATTTTAGATTTATTTGCAGCGCTCGATCGTGCTGAAAAATAGACCGGAATAGCGACAATGACTGCAATCACTAATCCAATTATGGTTACACTTGTTTCCATTTTTGATTTTTTAATTTGATAAACAATATGAAATTATAAACAGTTTTCGGGCTGAAAACGGTTTAAAGACGCAAGAAAGAAAGGATTTCTTTCTAATTAAATTTCAGGGTTTATTTACCAAAAAAAATGGAAAGCATAGAGCATTAATGAGATTTTCTTGCTCTGTGTTGAAAATTGACGTGTAAAATTAAATGAAGATTTAACCGCTTCATGCTGCGGAATGACTGCTATTAACGAATCAAACCATTTTATTACAACTGGATATTCTGTTTTAATGCTTGCAGCAAATTGATAACTGGCTTGTGGCTGGATAAACGCAGAGGAATCTGGAATATCTTTGGAGAAATTGGTGTCCGTCTTTTGGCTTTCACTTATTTGCATAGGAACGTCTTTTGCCTGAGCAGCAAAGAAGCCAATAATCAAAAGTGAAATAAATAAAACCGTCTTACGAATCCAATTCATGAGGCGAATTTAGTTCATAAAACAGAATAAAAGAAATTTTAGAGTATTAATTACTTCTTAAAAATGCTCTTTTGCTTTATCCTCAGCTTAAATAAAGGCTGAGGATAGAGGTATTTTATTGCTGCATTTTAAAGTAATAATCGGCAGAATGCTTTCCCCCGCCATAAAAAAGAAAGAAAATGCAAATCAGTAAAACTGTTATTGCAAGAAATAAGCTTTCAGAATGCATTCGTCCCATGAAATTAACTAAAACTGCTCCAAAAAGTATAGGCAGCTGTGCAGCAATTGCCCATCGTGTGAGCAGACCGAAAACGATCATTATTCCTCCAATCATATGCGCAGGCGCAATATAATGCAGCAGAAACATGCCGCCTCCAAACTGATCGATTGGAGAAATTAAATCATGCAGATATTGAACGTTAGTTACAAATGAAACTCCTTTCATAAATAAAAAAACACCCAATACAATACGTACTAAATCTACTGGTAAATAAGTGTGCGAATTTGCCCATTTATTCAAGCTTTTTACATTTTCC
This sequence comes from Flavobacterium sp. LC2016-01, assembly GCF_009711135.1. Classification (GTDB taxonomy): domain Bacteria; phylum Bacteroidota; class Bacteroidia; order Flavobacteriales; family Flavobacteriaceae; genus Flavobacterium. The sequence goes on from NZ_WMIC01000001.1 coordinate 533,519, forward strand.
ATGACATTACGTGATTAAAAATTGTTTATTAAAATTACAAAATTTTAATAACATATTTAATAATAAGTCCTTGAAAATGAGTTTTTTGGTATTTGCTTGTCTTATTTTGAGAATTTCGGAACGCTTTAAACCTGAATTACACCCAAATTGAACGGTTTTTGAATAGGAGCGTGGTTTGCTGCTTCAATTCCCATTGAAATCCATGTGCGTGTATCTAAAGGATCAATAATAGCATCTGTCCATAATCGTGAGGCTGCATAATAAGGTGAAGTCTGCTCATCGTATCTTGCTTTAATCTTATTGAATAGTTCTGTTTCTTTGGCTTCGTCAACAAGTTCCCCTTTTGCTTTAAGCGAAGAAGCTTCTATTTGTGCCAATACTTTTGCTGCCTGTGTACCGCCCATAACAGCAAGTTCTGCGCTTGGCCAAGCAAAAATTAATCTAGGATCATAGGCCTTTCCGCACATTGCATAATTTCCGGCACCATATGAATTACCGACAATTATAGTAAATTTTGGAACAACAGAATTACTGACAGCATTTACCATTTTAGCGCCGTCTTTAATAATGCCGCCATGTTCAGATTTAGAACCCACCATAAAACCAGTAACATCTTGTAAAAATACAAGCGGAATTTTCTTTTGATTGCAATTTGCTATAAAACGTGTTGCTTTGTCGGCACTGTCAGAATAAATAACACCGCCAAATTGCATTTCACCTTTTTTGGTTTTTACTACTTTTCGCTGATTAGCAATAATTCCAACTGCCCAGCCGTCAATTCTGGCATAACCGGTAATCAATGATTGGCCGTAACCTTCTTTATAGGCTTCAAATTCTGAATTGTCAACCAAACGATTAATGATTTCCATCATATCGTATTGCTCATTTCGAGCTTTTGGCAAAATTCCGTAAATATCTTTTGGTTCAAGAGCAGGTTTTTCTGCTTTTATTCGGTTGTAGCCAGCTTTATCAAAATCACCAATTTTATCTACTATATTTTTGATTTTATCTAGAGCATCTTTATCATCTTTAGCTTTATAATCTGTAACACCTGAGATTTCGCAATGTGTTGTTGCGCCTCCTAAAGTTTCATTATCAATAGTTTCTCCAATTGCAGCTTTGACCAAATAACTTCCGGCAAGAAAAATACTTCCAGTTTTATCCACAATTAAAGCTTCATCACTCATAATTGGCAAATAGGCCCCTCCTGCAACACAGCTTCCCATAACGGCTGCAATTTGAGTAATTCCCATACTGCTCATTTGAGCATTGTTTCTAAAAATTCGTCCAAAATGTTCTTTATCCGGAAAAATTTCATCCTGCATTGGCAGATAAACTCCTGCACTGTCAACTAAGTAAATAATTGGAAGTCGGTTTTCCATTGCAATTTCTTGCGCTCGCAGGTTTTTCTTTCCTGTAATTGGAAACCAAGCTCCCGCTTTAACAGTGGCATCATTTGCGACAACAATACATTGTTTTCCTTTAATGTAACCAATTTTGACAACAACACCGCCAGACGGACATCCTCCGTGTTCCGCGTACATGCCATCGCCGGCAAAACCTCCAATTTCAATATTTTTTGAATTTTCATCCAATAGATAAGCGATTCTTTCACGAGCTGTCATTTTTCCTTCAGCATGCAGTTTTTCGATACGTTTTTCGCCTCCGCCTAATTTGACTTTAGCAAATTTTTGTTTTAATTCTGAAAGGAGTAATTTATTGTGATCTTCGTTTTTATTGAAGTTTAAATCCATGATATAATATTGATTTTACAAAATAGTGTTGGCTAATTTACAAAATCAATTGAAATAAATCGAATGTTTTGAAAATGTCTAATTTTAAATTTTAATGAGATTAGGGCATAAAAAAAACAGAAGGTTTCGCTTCTGTTTTTGTATAATTGATTAAACTGTGATTATTTTTTTGGACTGCAGACCATTTGTTTCAGCATTGCCCATTGCTTTAGAGCATCTCGAGCTTCAACCGCTGGATAACCCAGCATTGTTTTCCCTGCCGGAACATCTCCCGTAACACCAGATCCGGCACCAATTACAGCTCCATCTCCAATATTGGTATGATCTTTTATGGATGCGCTTCCGCCAATGATAACGCCATTTCCTAAAGTTACAGAACCTGCTAAACCGCTGTTTCCAGCCATAATGCAAAATTTCCCTAATTTGCTGTTGTGTCCAATTTGAACTAAATTGTCAATTTTACAGCCGTCACCCAGAATTGTAGAACTGAATTTTCCGCGGTCAACACAAGTATTTGCGCCAATTTCAACACCGTTTCCTATAATTACATTTCCAATCTGCGGAATTTTCACAAGTCCGTTTTCTTTACAAGGACGAAATCCGAAGCCATCAGCACCAATAGTTGCATTTGGGTGAATAATACAGTCATTTCCAATATGACAACGCTCACGAACAACCGTTCCAGGCCAAATTATTGTGTTTTTTCCAATAGTGCATTCGTCCAAAATTGTCACATTTGGATATATAGTCGCATTAGCTCCAATTTCAACTTTTGGTCCAATATAACAGCCAGCGCCAATTTTGGCTCCATCTGCAATTATTGCTGTTTCGTCAATAGTAGCTGTTTTGTGAATGTTGGTGCGAAATATTGGAGTAGGAGGAGCAAAAAGAGCAAGAATTTGAGACATGGCTAAATCGGCATTTTTTACTTTAATAAAAGCGCGATTTTCTCCTGGCTCTATTGAGATATCTTCATTTACAACTGCAATAGAAGCATTTGAAGCTGACCAATGTTTTTCATATTTTTTATTACCAATAAATGAAATTTGCGAAGTTGTTGCTTTTTCCAGTTGCTCGGTTGCAGTAATACTTTGAGAAGTTGTGCCGTATATCACGCCATTAATTACTTCGTTAATCTCTTGAATTGAATAGGATTTCATTTATTGTATGTAATAGTATTTGGGGTTAATTTTTGCCAAATAAAATAAAATACATTTTAATTACCTAATATTTTTATTGGGTTTATTGAAAGATATTTATTATAATAGTTTAAATATTACAAAATTAACATTTTAGATATTAAAATTTTGTTTGTTTTGCAATTTCATGGGTAGTATTTGTATGGGTTTATGTTGCTTATAAAGAAGTATTTAGGCTTTTTTTGACAGAGATGTAAAAGTTTTTTTATTGATAAGCACTAACTTACATTTTTTTTGTTAATGACCTAAGCATCAAAAAAAAACGATTCACTTTTTAAAGGAATCGTTTTTCTATTTTTAGTCTTTAATTTTAGATAAGGAAACTGCATTTATGCAATAACGCAGACCGCTTGGAGGCGGACCATCTGGGAAAACGTGTCCTAAATGTGCGTCACAAACGTTGCACACAACCTCAACGCGAATCATTCCGTATGATTTATCGGCATTATACCCAATTGCATTCTCTTTAATTGGCTGTGTAAAAGAAGGCCATCCGGTTCCTGATTCAAATTTTTCACTTGCATCAAACAGTACGGTTCCGCAGCATTTGCATTCGTAAATTCCAGGATCAAATAAACTGCATAATTCTGAGCTGAAAGATCGTTCAGTTCCTTTTAAACGTGTAACCTGAAATTCTTCCGTTGTAAGAAGCTGTTTCCATTCTTCTTCCGTTTTTTCAACTCTATTGTCTGGAGCTGGATTTCCTTTATTTGTAAAATGAATTACATCGGCCCATTTTATCATAACTATTTAGTTTTAAAGTTTCAAATTTCAGGTTTCAAGTTTACTGTGACTGCAAACTGTGACTGAATACTATAAATCTGAACACTGTTTACTCTTCCTCTTTCTGTCCCATCATCATTAGATAGGCTTTCAGAAAAGCATCAATATTTCCGTTCATTACGCCGTCAACATCGCTGGTTTCATAGCCAGTTCGAACGTCTTTTACTAATTTATAAGGTTGCATTACGTAATTACGAATTTGCGAACCCCATTCAATTTTCATTTTTCCGGCTTCAATATCAGCACGTTGTGCTTGTTGCTTTTTTAACTCAATTTCATACAATTGAGAACGAAGCATTTGCATAGCACGTTGTCTGTTGTCTTGCTGCGAACGAGTTTCAGAACATTGAATCTGAATTCCGGTTGGTTTGTGAACCAGCTGTACTTTAGTTTCAACCTTATTTACGTTCTGTCCACCAGCACCACTTGAGCGCGAAGTTGTAATTTCGATATCAGCAGGATTAATGTCGATTTCGATACTATCATCAACAAGCGGATAAACATAAACCGATACGAACGAAGTATGACGTTTTGCATTACTGTCAAAAGGAGAAATTCTGACCAAACGGTGAACACCATTTTCGCCTTTTAAATAACCAAAAGAATAATCACCTTCAAATTCTAAAGTCACGGTTTTGATTCCGGCAACCTCACCTTCTTGAAAGTTAAGTTCTTTTATTTTATAACCGTAACTTTCTCCCCACATCATGTACATACGCATCAGCATTCCGGCCCAGTCACAGCTTTCAGTTCCTCCGGCTCCGGCCGTAATTTGAACAACTGCACTCAGACTGTCACCTTCATCAGAAAGCATGTTTTTAAATTCGATGTTTTCAATGTGCGCTTGTGCTCCACTGTATTGCTCATCTAATTCTTCTACAGAAAGTTCTCCTTCTTTATAAAAATCATAAGCAAGCTGAAGCTCATCAGTAAGTTCGACAGCTTTATCATAATCTTCAATCCATTTTTTCTTGTTTCGAAGATTTTTTACGATGTTTTCTGCTTCTTTGGCATTATTCCAGAAATCTGGAGCAAAAGTTTTTTCTTCTTCGTTTGCAATTTCGATTAGCTTGGCATCAACGTCAAAGATACCTCCTCAACGCACCAAGGCGCTCCACAATACCTTTTACTTGTTCGGCTGTTGTCATAAATTAATAAGTAGTTTTAAGATGTTTTTTGTAGAGATTACATTCATTTGCTTATGTAATTTCGTTCTACAAAAATAAGATTTAGTTTTTAGAATACAGCAATAAATTTAGAATACAGCCATTCGCACCTAAATGATTAAAGACTAGTAGTTTTGCCTAGTTTTTTTGTTTTCCAAAAGATGCTGTTTCTCATCAAATAAAATAGTTTCTAAACTTGGCGCTCAATTTTTGAATTATTAATGTTAGTTTTATATGTTTTTTATAAATATTACGTTAATTTGGTTGTATAGTAATCGAAAGTTAAAATTTATGAAAACTTACGATTAATAAATAACAGTAATATGTAATTTTGCTGTCCAAAAAAGATATTAGTTTTATATGGAAATAAATTTAATTAGCGATACCATTACAAAACCTACATATGAGATGCTGCAATATATGTTTAACGCACAAGTTGGTGATGACGTATACAAACAGGATCCTACGGTTATCGAATTAGAAACAAGAGTAGCCGAATTTTTTGGTATGGAAGCTGGACTTTTTTTTCCGTCGGGAACTATGGCAAATCAAACCGCTATTAAACTTCATACACAGCCTGGCGAGCAGTTAATTGCCGATAAATATGCTCACGTTTTTCATTATGAAGGAGGAGGAGTTTCTTTCAACAGCGGTGTTTCATGCTGTTTGTTAGATGGCGACCGAGGCATGATCAACGCATCTCAGGTTGCGGCAGCAATCAATGACCCAGAATTTTATCACAGTCCGTTAACGAGTTTGGTTTGTGTAGAAAATACAACAAACAAGGGAGGCGGTGCCTGCTACGAACTTGAAGATTTAAGAGATATCAAAAAAGTATGTGATGCCAATAATTTAAAGTTTCACCTAGATGGAGCAAGAATTTGGAATGCATTAGTGGCTAAAAGACAAAATCCAAAGGAATTTGGAGCTATTTTCGATACAATATCAGTTTGTTTATCTAAAGGTTTGGGTGCTCCAATTGGTTCTGTTTTGCTTGGAAGCAAAGCTGATATCCATAGAGCGTTGAGAATCAGAAAGATATTAGGAGGAGGAATGCGTCAAGTTGGTTATTTGGCAGCAGCGGGATTATATGCTTTGGCAAATAATATAGAACGATTAGCTGAAGATCACAGAAGAGCTAAGGAAATAGGAGCTATTTTAAGTACAAAATCTTGGGTTTCAAGTGTAGAACCGGTGGAAACTAATATTTTAATTTTCTCTTTGGCAGAAGGCTACAGCGATCAGCTTTTAATCGAAAAATTAAAACAGAAAAATATATTAATAAGCTCTTTAGGACGCAACAAACTAAGAATTGTGACACATTTAGATTATAAAGAAGTGATGCACACGTATGTTATGGAGACTTTTTCGAAAATCTAAAAAAGATGCTAAGGTTCTAAGTTGCTAAGATTCTAAGGTTTTTCCTTTGTGAAAAAAAAAAGACGCACTTGTGCGTCTTTTTTTTTTAAAACTCAGTCTCTATAAAACTCAGTCTCTATAAAACTCAGTCTCTATAAAACTCAGTCTCTATAAAACTCAGTCTCTATAAAACTTAGAACCTTAGTATCTTAGAACCTTAGTATCTTAGAACCTTAGTATCTTAGAACCTTAGTATCTTAGAACCTTAGCATCTTAGAATCTTATTTAAAAAGATTATCCATTCCAGGAATCATCGGCATATCCATTTTTGCAACAGCATCAAGTTCTCTTTCATTTACGCTTGTTGCTCTTTCAATTGCTTTATTTAATGTTACAATTAAGTAATCTTCCAGTTGTTCTTTATCTTCTAAAAGAGAGTCATCAACAGAGATTGTTTTTATTTTTCTATTTGCCGTAATTGTTATCTTCAATAATCCGTCAGCGCTTTGTTCGTCAATCAAAACAGTATCCAAGCGTTTCTTTGTATCTTCAATTTTTTGCTGGGTTTCTTTAAGTTTACCCATCATTCCCATTAAATCCATTTTTCTTGATTTTTTAAATTATTTAAGACAAAATTAGTATATTGCTATGGTAAATCAATAGAATATTTTATGAAAAAATTAATTTTCGTTCCTTTTGATTGTACTACTTTTGCTCCTTCGTATTTAAAATAAATGCTCAATCAATGCAAAATAATATAATGGCTCCAGAAGCCAAGGAAATTCAGAAGAAACTTAAAAAACATAAAGAGACCAGAATTGATAATTACTTTTGGCTAAATGACCGCGAAAATCCAGAAGTTATTGATTATCTAAATAAAGAAAATGATTATTATCAAAGTATGACGGCTCATACTAAAGATTTGCAAGAATCTTTATATGAGGAAATGAAGGGCAGAATTAAAGAAGACGATTCGTCTGTTCCTTATTTTTATAATGGCTATTTTTATATTACACGTTTTGAAACAGGTCAGGATTATCCAATTTTTGCCAGAAAAAAAGAAAGTCTTTCTGCAGAAGAAGAAATTTTGTTCAACTGCAACGAATTGGCAAAAGGTCATGCTTACTTCAAATTAGGAGGTTTAAGCATTAGTCCAGATAATAAATTTGCCAGTTTTGGAGTAGATATTGTTGGAAGAAGAATTTATACCGTTCAAGTTAAAAATTTGGAAACAGGAGAAATCTTGTCAGACAAAATTGAAAATGCCACAGGAAGTTCGGTTTGGGCAAATGATAATAACACTTTGTTTTACACCAGACAAGATGAAGTTACTTTAAGAGCAGATAAAATTTTCAGACATAAATTAAATACAGATTCTAAAGACGATGTTTTGGTTTACAATGAAACAGACGATACTTTTAATGTTTCTGTTCACAAAGAAAAATCTAAAAAATATATTGTAATCAGTTCAGGAAGCACTTTGACAACTGAATACCGAATTTTGAATTCTGATAATCCAGACGGAGAGTTTGAAGTTTTTCAGACCCGTGTGCGCGGATTAGAATATAGTATTTCACATTTTGAAGATTCGTTTTATGTTTTGACTAATAAAGATAAAGCGACCAATTTTAAATTGATGAAAACGCCTGAAAACAAAACAGGCAAAAGAAACTGGGTAGATGTTATTCCGCACAGAGAAGATGTTTTGCTGGAAGATATTGAAATCTTTAAGAATTACTTAGTTGTTGAAGAACGCTCAAACGGATTGAATCATATTCGAATCATGCCTTGGAATGGAGAGCCAGATTATTATCTGCCATTTGGAAGCGAGACTTATAATGCTTATACAACAACAAATATTGATTTTGATACCGATATTTTGCGTTACAGTTATCAGTCGCTTGCAACGCCATCGTCTGTAATTGATTTTAATATGAAAACTAAAACCAAAGAGATCTTAAAAGAACAGCAGGTTTTAGGAGGAAAATTTGATAAAGAAAATTACATTGAAGAGCGTGTTTGGGCAACAGCTAGAGACGGTGCAAAAGTGCCAATTTCGATGATTTACAGAAAAGGACTAGAGAAAAATGGCAAAAATCCGCTTTTATTGTATGCATATGGTTCGTACGGAATTACTATGGATACTTATTTCTCTTCCACAAGACTTTCGCTCTTAGACCGCGGATTTGTTTACGCCATCGCTCATATACGTGGTGGAGAAGACTTGGGAAGACAATGGTATGAAGACGGAAAACTGTTAAAAAAGAAAAATACCTTTACAGATTTCATCGATTGCTCTAAATTTGTAATAAACGAGAAATACACATCTTCTAAACATTTGTATGCAGAAGGAGGATCAGCAGGAGGACTTTTAATGGGAGTTATCATAAATGAAGCGCCTGAATTATACAACGGAGTAATTGCTCAGGTTCCTTTTGTTGATGTTATTACAACAATGTTAGATGATACAATTCCGTTAACAACTGGAGAATACGATGAATGGGGGAACCCAAACAATAAAAAATACTATGATTATATGTTGTCGTACTCACCGTATGATAATGTAAAAGCGCAAGATTATCCAAACATGTATGTATCTACAGGATTGCACGATTCTCAGGTACAATATTGGGAGCCTGCCAAATGGGTCGCCAAATTGCGAAATATGAAGACAAATGAGAAACTTTTGTTTTTAGATACCAATATGGATGCCGGACATGGCGGAGCTTCAGGACGTTTTGAGGCTTTGAAGGACTTAGCAAAAGAATTTAGTTTTTTATTAGATTTAGAGAAAATTAAAAGCTAATTAGAAAAATTTTGTTAAATTTGCAACCTATCGGGGGTTTTAAAAAAAACCTTTGATTAACTATTTTTTTATGAAAGAAGAAATAAATGCTTATAATAATGTTTTAGAATTAATAGGTAACACCCCACTTATTAAGCTAAATAAAATCACCGAAGACTTAGAAGGAAATTTCTACGCAAAGGTAGAAGCTTTTAATCCAGGTCATTCCTCAAAAGATAGAATCGCGTTATATATTATTGAAGAAGCTGAGAGAAAAGGAATTTTGTCGCCAGGGGATACGATTATTGAAACTACATCGGGAAATACGGGATTTAGTTTAGCAATGGTCAGCATTATTAAAGGTTATAACTGTATTTTAGCCGTAAGTTCAAAATCATCAAAAGATAAGATTGACATGCTGAGAAGCCTAGGAGCAAAAGTTTATGTTTGTCCGGCGCACGTTTCAGCAGATGATGAAAGATCTTATTACAATGTAGCAAAGCGCTTACACGAAGAAACAAAAGGTTCTGTTTATATCAATCAATATTTCAATCAGTTAAATATTGATGCACACTACAATAGTACAGGCCCGGAAATCTGGGAACAGACAAAAGGAAAAATCACACACTTAATTGCTTGCAGCGGAACAGGAGGAACAATTTCTGGAACTGCAAAATTCTTAAAAGAGCAAAATCCTAATATTAGAATTTTGGGAGTTGATGCTTTTGGTTCAGTGTTAAAGAAATACCACGAAACAAGAGAATTTGACAATAAAGAAATTTACCCATACCGTATTGAAGGTTTAGGAAAGAATTTAATTCCGTCAGCGACTGATTTTGATATTATCGATAAATTCATGAAAGTAACCGACGAGGAAAGTGCTCATTCTGCACGAGAAATTACTCGTAAAGAAGGTTTATTTGTTGGATATACTTCTGGAGCAGTAATGCAGGCGATTAAACAATATGCAGAAGAAGGCGAGTTTACAAAAGATAGTAACATTATTGCTATTTTCCCTGACCACGGCTCTCGATATATGAGTAAAGTATTTAGCGATGACTGGATGAACGAACAAGGATTCTTTGACAGTGTTAACGAAGAAGAAGCTCAAAAAATTGAATTTGTAAAGTAAATAAAAAGACTTTTTAATATACAGAAACTCCATCCTTGTGATGGAGTTTTTTTTTGCACATTAGATTAAAGGAATTTTTGAAAACTTAGAAAATACATAAAAATTGCATAAAAAACGGATTTATAAAAATCATGTAATTATTATAAATACCGTATTTATACGTAAGAAACTTTGAGTTTGATTGAACTAATAATATTATTTTAATAATATTAATGAGAGTATAAAAAAAATGCAATTGATCGCTAAAAATCATCAGTTTTTGTTATTTAAACGATTATTTAGGTTAGTTATCGAAAAAATTTTCGCTGAGAAGCATAAAAATATAGTTTAGCAGTGTTAAAATGACACAATGTTTTTTAATAACCCTAAATCTATCGCTATGAAAAAATTACTACTCTCTTTAATGTTTGTAAGTTATTTGAATGCTAATGCGCAGAATCCTATTCAGGAGTTTAACTTCAACGGTACTTTAAACAATACTCAAAATACTATTACCTTCATGGGAACAAATAATTTTGTTCCAGATCGTATGGGAAATCCAAACGGTGCCCAGCACTTAAATAATAAATCTCTGGAAGCTGTAATTGACGACCTGCCACAAAATAATAGTGCTCGATCAATTAGTGTTTGGGTAAAGCTAAACGATATTTCGAAACCAAATTATATTTTGGGCTACGGAACGGCATATAATGCTCAATATTATGGTTTACTGCAACAAGGTACGGCCTCTTCAAATTCAGATCTTAGTTTGGCTGGCTGGGGAGCAAGCAATGATGTTATTGTTTCGGTTCCATTAGCAAAAGGAAAATGGTATAATTATACTATAACTTATGACGGAAAAGTTTCAAAAATTTATCGTGATGGAGTACTTTTAAAATCCTTAGAAGGTATTACACGTTCGACAAAAGGCAATATTTTCAGACTTGGAGAAATAAATACGACAGTTGGAGTTAATGCAGATATTGATGATTTGAAGATTTTTAATGTTGCACTGACTGATGAACAGGTTACAGCATTTTATGACGAATCAAAACCAGTGATTGCAGTTGTTGCCGATGCAGCTCCTGCTGTTAAAACAGGATCAGCTAAGACTTCTTCAGGAAAAAGTAAAACTGCAGTTAAAACAGCTCCTTCAGCAGCAATAATCGCAAATAGTGATATAAATGCAGCTGGTAAAAATGTTGAGGTTTATTCGCAAGGACAAAAAATAATTGGAGAAAATTCGATGAGTATCAGTGATTTGCCTGAAGGAACGTATTTGTTGAAAATAACAAATGCACCATCAAAAAAAATCACTTCAAAGTAAGAATTAAAGATTTGGTTAATAGAAATAGTTAGTTAGTTTTTTTTTTTTTTTTTAGTATGTTGTTTAGTGAGCATTTATTTTGGATAGTGGAAAAAAAAACCTTTTGAAATTCAGAAGGTTTTTTTTGTAAAGATGTATTTACAAATGTTGTACTTAACTTTTATTTTTTATTACTTTTTCATTGTTTTAATAAGAATAACGTATTATTGTATTGCAAGTATTTGGTAGATTTGAATTAAATTTATAGTTTTAACAAAAAATGGAGTTATTTATTGAGCTTGCATAATAATTGTCCAAGCCTGATTGCTAAATTAATTAATCGCATCTATATTACATATTTACAAGATTTTTAAGTACCCTAAATCATATCTATGAAAAAACTATTACTTATATTAATGTTTGTAGCTTTTTTAAATTCTAATGCTCAAAATCCTGTTCAGGAATTCACTTTCAATGGAACTTTAAGCAGTTCTGATAATAGTATCACCTTATTAGGAGCTCCTAATTTTGTAAATGACAGAATGGGAACTGCTAAAGCGGCACAGCGAATTACGAATAAAGTACTGCAGGGTGTAGTAGGGGAACTTCCGCAAGAAAATAAACCCAGATCAATATCATTTTGGGTGAAATTTAATAATGTTGCTTCAGCAAATTACATTTTAGGTTATGGTGCAGCTGTAAATGCTCAATTTTTTGGTTTAGTACAGCAACCCGTTGCTTCAGGAAATTCAGATTTAAGTCTAATTGGCTGGGGCGATGCTAATAATATTGTTGTTTCACTTCCGCTTCAAAAAGAGGTTTGGTATCAGTATAACATTACTTATGATGGGAATACGTCAAAAATATACCGTAATGGAGAATTATTAAAATCGGCAACTGGAATTTCGCGCGCAACTAAAGGTTATATTTTAAGGCTTGGACAAATAAATACGACAGCTGTTTTTAATGCTGATATAGACGATCTTAAAATATATAATGTTGCAATGACTGACGAACAAGTTATGGATTCTTATGCAAGTTCTAAACCTGCGACGGCTCCAGCTTCAAATGCTGCAAAAAAAGTTGCTGCATCACCAACAGTACAAACTGTAGTTCCAACAAAAACGCCAGTTACTGCTGTCGAAAGTTCAAAAGAAAATGATGCAGAATCTAAAACAATTGAAATTTTTTCTCAAGGAAATAAAATAATGGGAAGTAACGCTTCAAATGTTACTGATTTACCGGAAGGAACTTATTTGTTGAAAATAACAAAAAAACCAGCAAAAAAATAATTTGATTTTTCTTAATCAAAAAAGCCTTCTGATGACCGTCAGAAGGCTTTTTTTTATTTTTTCTTTTGTTGTCCTGGAGCGTATGCTTTTGCACTTTTGCTTCCCGACATTTTTTTAGCCTGTCCTGGCGGTACTTTTTTAGTTGTTGGTGCTGGCCCGTTTGTATGAACATGAGTACTGCAGCTTATTACGCTTAATACTAAAAACAAAAGTACCATTACAATTACAGCTATTTTTGTGTATTTTGATGTTTGCATATTTTAATTTTTATTTGAGGTTTTGCAAATATAATGGTAAATATGATTTTTCAAATATACTGTCTTAGTTTAAAACCGTTACAAACAAAAGGCTCCTGAAAAACAAATTACTCGGAGATGTGCGCTATCGGGTGATCTATGTCATTCTCTAATTCTGGAAAGTTTAATTGAAGTCTTAATGAAAAAGTTATTCATGTTTTTTTGCTTCCCATCTACCAAGTCGTTTTCTTTTCTCAATTTGATGCAATGCTAATGCTTTTATTTCCTCATCTTCTGATTGTGAAATAGTTTCTAATGCTTCAAAATTGTAGGGTTCTGGTTGTGCGCCAATTGCATAGATGATTTTTCGAATATAAGGATATTTAAGATCTTCATCATACTTATAAAACTCAGGAAGGGAAGAAAATGCCTGCATTAGATATTTTATGTTTTCCTTATCTTGATTGAACCATTGTTGGAAAGAACTGATCATGGATTCATGATCATGATGCCAATTCTCTAGTAAAAAGAATTGTAATAATTTCATGAATTCATTATCCGACATAGAAATTGGAAATCTCCATAATATAGCATCAAATCGATTATTGAATATAGAATCAGTTTTTGATTCCAGAAGCAATTGTTTCAGCTCCTCAAAATTTGCTCTGTAAGGGAAAATGAGAAACAATTCTTCTCTGCTAATTCTGTAATTTTTATCAAAAATCTCCCAGTCTTTTTCTAAAACTTTTCTCATGTGTTTAGTTTTCAATTGTTTTAAAAAACCAAAACCCTCTGAAATTTCAGAAGGCTTTCTTGTTTTTTAGCCTAATACGCTAATTACTACGAATAAAACAACTAATAATATTATAGCGTATCTTGTGATTTTTGAGGTTTGCATAAAATTGTATTTAAATTAGTTTATTGCTGAGATTAGCAAATATAATTTTTTATTTGAATTAAAAAAGGCCAAGTTTATGAAAACAAAAAAGCTCCAGAAAAATCTAGAGCTTTTAAAATATATCGCAAATAAGAAATTATTCTTCTTTCATAGTATGATAAACGTTCATAACGTCATCATCTTCTTCGATTTTCTCGATTAATTTTTCAACGTCAGCGATTTGAGCTTCAGTTAATTCTTTTGTGATTTGAGGAATACGCTCAAAACCAGAAGATAAAATTTCAAGACTTCTGTTTTCTAATTCTTTCTGTAAAGCACCAAAGCTTCCAAAAGGAGCGTAAATTAAGATTCCGTCTTCGTCTTCAAAAACTTCTTCGGCACCAAAATCAATTAATTCTAACTCTAGTTCTTCAGGATCAAGATTACCTTTTGCAATTCTGAAATTACAAGTATGGTCAAACATGAATTCTACAGAACCTTGAGTTCCCATTGTTCCGTTACATTTGTTAAAGTAACTTCTAATGTTTGCAACCGTTCTGTTATTGTTGTCAGAAGCAGTTTCAATTAAGATTGCAATTCCGTGAGGCGCATATCCTTCAAATAAAATTTCTTTATAGTTAGCAGTATCTTTATTACTTGCGTTTTTAATTGCGCGCTCCACATTGTCTTTTGGCATGTTGGCTGCTTTCGCATTTTGTATTACAGCTCTTAATCTAGAATTGGCATCTGGGTTTGGTCCGCCTTCTTTAACAGCCATAACGATATCTTTACCAATTCTGGTAAATGTTTTGGCCATTGCTGACCAACGCTTCATTTTTCTTCCTTTTCTAAATTCGAACGCTCTTCCCATTTCTAATTTTTAGTTTTGTGATGCAAAAATACGGTTATTCCTTATTTTTCCAAAATCAATTTCAATTATATTTTTAGTTTAAAAGTTTCTCCCGAAGCTTCGGGATCACGTTTCAAGTTTATTGGAATCCATAAATTAAAAAATCCGTTCGTATTGCGAATGGATTTTTTTATATAAGAAACCTGTAACCTGTAACCTGTAACCTGTAACCTGTAACCTGTAACCTGTAACCTGTAACCTGTAACCTGTAACCTGTAACCTGAAACCTGAAACAAAAACGCTACTTTGAAGCATTAAATTCATTGATAACATTTACGGCTTCATTCAAGTACGGATTCGTTTTTAGATTGTCGATCTGGTATTGATTTGCTGTTTTATCGTTTGGATAAACGCCAAGTAAAAATTGATTCACAGTTGAGTTGTAAACATCCAGTGGATTATTTTCGTCATTGAAAGTATTGATTTCTTTCCAAAGCGAATTGACCAGTTTTTTTTGTTTAAAAACGGCATCTAAAGTCATTGGAAGTTCTGCTTTTGGTGTGTTTACGATGTTGTCAATTTTTTGGTTGATTTTTTTAATGTCGTTAAAATAGTAGTTATCGACTAGCCTTGCAGCAGAGTTTTTCGCTAATTGATCAATCAAAGCACGTTTTGCATAAGGTCTATATTTTAAAAAAGACGCAATACTGTCATTTTTAATTGCGGTTGGAAAATCACTTTCTTTCTGATAAACATCTTCATAAAATTCGGGTAATACTACATCTGGAGTTACACCAACATATTGATGACTTTTACCTGTAACGCGGTAAAATTTATTAATTGTAATTTTTAAGAAATCAGTGTTTTTTTGATCGTCAAGCGAAAGAATAGTCTGCATTGTCGCTTTTCCTAGTGTGGTGCTTCCCATTAAAAGAGCACGATTATAATCCTGCATTATAGAAGCAAAAAATTCACTTGCCGATGCTGTATTGCTGTTTACAAGTACCACAATTGGGCCTTTGTAAATTAATCCTTTATACGGATCGTTAATCACCGATTTCTCTTTTTTGTTGTCGATTACAATCGAAATTGGGCCATAATCAATAAACATTCCGGCTAATTTTATGGCTTCTTCCATAGAACCGCCGCCGTTGTCAATTAAATCAATTACTAAGCCTTTTATGTTGTCGCGCTCAAGTTTCATTATTTCTCGGGCAACATCGTCGGCACAGCCTTTTCGGTTATTTTCATCTAAGTCAGCATAAAAACTTGGAATTTTGATGTAGCCAATTTTACTGTCTTTCCCAATGATAAAACTGTAAACCGAATTATCTTCATCCTTCATAACTTGTTTTTCAATATAAACATCAAAGCTTTTTCCTGAATTTCGTTTCAGCGTAAGCGTTATGCTTTTATTGGATTCGGACAAAATCATGGTCGAAATTGATTCTAACGAAGAACAGGAAACTTTCAGGGTTTCTTTTTGATTGGATATCGAAATGATTTGATCTCCTTTTTTAATGAGTCCGGTTTGATATGCTGGACCATTCGGATCAATTTCGGCTATAATGATTTCATTTTTTTCATTCAGATTAACACTCATTCCTAACGAAAGATGTTCCTTAGATAATGAAGCAACAAAACTGGTTTTAGAATCATCACTGAAATAAGCAGTATGCGGATCAAAATAGGTACAGAAATAATTATAAAGATTTTCTTCCTGCTTAACTTTAGTTTCTAGCAGTGTACTTATTCGGCAAATTTCATTAGATAAAATCTGGTGTCTTGAAGCCGATTCAATTGAGGCGAAATTTGCTTTAATTGAGTCCAGATTTTCACTGCTTTCAGCCATTTCATCTAAAATTTGATAACGCAGCTTTTTAAGCCAGACTTTTTCTAGATCTTCTTTTTTCAGATAAAATGGAAATGCTTTTTTATAAAACCGAATTGTATCTTTAACCGCATAATCAATTTTTTCGGACTGGATTTTCTCCAAAACAGCTTTGGTTCTCAAAAGTCCCGTTTTGTATTTTGACGTGATATCATCTAAAAAACTGCAGTCGTTGCTCAAAATTAAATCATCTAGATTTAGGCGGTATTTTTTAGACATTTCATCGTATTCACTTTTAAAAAATATGTTTCGGGAAGAATCTAATTCGTTGATCAGATTATCAAAAACAAAAATCGACAAACTGTCATTTATTGGCTTTGGCCGAATATGTTCAGTCTGAATAAGTGCATTGATTTTATTTAGGATTTGACATGTCTGAGCGCTATTTTGACCAAATAGAACAGTTGAAGTAAGCAGAAGTACTAATAATAGGTTTTTCATAAATCTGTAAATCATCAGTTACACTAAAATTACGGTATTTTTTTGATAAATGACAGTAATTTCTGCAGAATATCGACAACTAAAAGATTTTATCTATGAATGACATGAAATGAGAAAAACGAGTATTAAAAATTGACAAAACGATCGAAATAGACGCGTAATATCTCAAAATAAACATCAAAAAAAAATGCATTACAACTTTTAAGATTGTAATGCATTTTTGGAATTTTCTTTAAGTCAAAAGTCAAAAGTGAAAAGTCTAAAAGTTTTGTATTTCACAACTTTATGACTTTTGACTTTCATCTTTAAGACTTATTGGAAACTATTTCTTGTAAAAAGGCAATTTTACCACTTTTGCAGGAACATCATTTTTTCTGATTCTAATAAAAACTTCACTGTCAACAGCGCTGTTTGCAACTGTAACATATCCTAAACCAATTCCTTTGTTCATAGAAGGCGACATTGTTCCAGAAGTTACAATCCCGATTACAGCTCCAGAACCGTCAACAATTTCATAATCGTGTCTTGGTACTGCACGTTCCTGCATTTCAAAAGCAACTAATTTTCTTGAAACTCCTTCTTCTTTTTGTTTTTTCAGGTTTTCAGAATTGGTAAAATCTTTAGTGAATTTAGTAATCCATCCTAAACCAGCTTCAAGCGGAGAAGTTGTATCGTTAATATCGTTTCCGTATAAACAGAATCCCATTTCTAAACGTAAAGTATCACGCGCTGCAAGTCCGATTGGTTTGATTCCGAAAGCTGCACCCGCTTCAAAAACTTTGTTCCAAATTGCTTCAGCATCAGCATTTTTGCAGTAAATTTCAAATCCTCCAGAACCAGTATAACCAGTTGCAGAGATAATTACATCATTAAAACCAGCAAAATCGGCCACTTCAAAATGATAATAGGTAATGGCAGCTAAATCAATAGAAGTCAAAGACTGCATAGCTTCAACCGCTTTTGGACCTTGAATGGCTAATAATGAATAATCATCAGAAAGATTTTTCATTTCAACTCCCAAATCATTGTGAGAAGAAATCCAGTTCCAGTCTTTTTCAATATTCGAAGCATTTACAACAAGTAAATATTCTTCGTCTTTCATTTTATAAATAATCAAATCATCCACGATTCCTCCTTCGTTATTTGGAAGGCAAGAATATTGCGCTCTTCCAATCGTCAAAGTCGATGCATCATTTGAAGTTACTTTTTGAATCAAAGCCAAAGCATTTGGACCCGATAAGAAAAATTCACCCATGTGCGAAACGTCAAAAACGCCCACACTGTTACGAACCGTTTCATGTTCAGCATTAACTCCTTCATAAGTAATTGGCATGTTATAACCAGCAAAAGGAAGCATTTTTGCTCCTAAACCTTCATGTATGTGCGTAAGCGCAGTATTTTTCATTGTGTTGTTTTATAAAATTGAGTCGCAAATTTATTCAAAAAATATCGAATTTTGATAGTCTAAATTATAAATTTCGCAATATTTAGGAGCAATTTCCTGCTATCCGCTATATCTTTTTGTTTTTAAAGAAAAAACAAAAAGGATGCCGCTGCTATCAGGGCTAGGACATATTGGTAAAAAAGAAGTCTCATTTCTAAAAAATTACTATAGCTTCAGTAATTTAAACAAAATTAATTAGTGAAAATTCGTGACATTGCTTCGCCAGTTCGCTATCGCTCGGGTCGTGGCAAAAAAACTAATGCTTCGGTTTAAATCGTAAAATACCGCCACTCGCATCTTTTATATATTGAATATACATAAAGGCATGCGGATCAAGCTGACTGATTTCTTCTTTAATTCGGAGTAATTCCAAACGAGTGACAATGGTTACAATAATATCACAGTCCCATTTTTCATCAAAACTGTCTGGAAGATAGCCTCTTTCGCCTTTGATTATTGTAATTCCTTTTTTAAATTTTTGAACAATTAATTCTTTAATTTCAGCACTTTTGGCTGAAATGATATGCAGCGAAATATACTGTTCAACACCTTGTGAGATATAATCTAAAGATTTTACAGCCGAGAAATAAGTTACAATAGAATATAATGCAGTTGAGATTCCAAAATACCAGGCAGCAGCAAGAAACAACAAACTGTTTATCCCAAAGATGACCTCTGAAACATTTAAACCGATTTTTCGAGTGGTCAGTAAAGCTAAAATTTCAATTCCGTCAGCAGTTGAGCCGCTCCGGATACAAAAACCCATCCCGATGCCTATTAAACAGCCTCCAAATAAAGCAATCAGTAATTTATCTGAAGTCACGGCATCAATATGTACAAAATTAATACTCAGAGCAATAAGGATAAACGTAATAAGGCTTTGAACAGCGAAAGTATTGCCGAGGATTTTTTTTCCAATAAACAAAAACGGAATATTTAAAACGAGAACCAAAGCACCAAACGGGAGATGTAAAATTTCATGAAGAAGCATCGAGATTCCGATGACACCACCGTCTAAAAACTTATTTGGAAGCATAAAACCTTTTAAAGCAAGCGTGATAAAAGCAACTCCAATTAAGTTAAGAGCAATGTTTTTAAAGTTTAAAATTTCTTTCCACTCTATAGCGTGTTTGTTTACGTTCATAAGCGTTGTATGTTAGCTGAATTTTATTCGAAGTAAACTTGTAAGATGTTTAAAAACAGGTAATTATATTTATAAATATAAAGAATTTACTTCTTTTATTAACTAAATACCCGACGAAACGATACTTTAATCCGATTAAAAAGCATCTTGTTGATTTTATCAAAGTTCAAATAAAAAAATTACTAAATTTGAGTATGATTTAAAATTTTACCCCTTAAAAATCAACCAGTTAAAACTAGTTTCCTGACTACTATTTTGGACCTCTAAAAAGCAAAATAATTAATTTTAAATGATTGAATTATGGGTAAAAATGTACAGATAGTTTTGACTGTTGATGCCAGCCGACTCTATCATATGAAAAATCCTTCTCAGGATGATATTCACGATAATTGCGAACTTTCTGATGATAATGACGGCGTGAGCGATACCGGAAAAATAGTTGATTTTTTAAGCAATGTTTATATTGCTCAAAATGTGGAATGGGTAGGCGAATCAAAAGATGTAGGATACAATATTGCAATTGACAGCATTGTTTACGATTTTGATTTAAACGACCCAACTGATATTTATTTTCTTGACGATGACATTACGATAACCGGTTCCGGCGGAAAAAACAGCAAAGTAGTCGCCACCGTTAAAGATCAAGCTGATATTGCTGAAACTAATAATATCTACAAAATCAATTTCAGTATTTACTACCAAAATAATGTCAAAAAATACCTGATCGATCCTAAATTAAGAGCTAACAGTTAAGAATTTTGAGAAAAAGTAGTTCAGTTACCAGAATTTGTTTTTTGATAATTGCAATTTGCTTTTTATCTGTTATTTGCCATGCTCAAAATCAAAAAGTAGCTGACAGCTTAGTGAAGATTTATGAAGAGAATAAACTTTCCGGAGAAGCCAAACTCGAGTTATTGCGAAATTTATCTTTTAATGAAGTCAGTAATCTCAAAACTTCGCTTAAATATGCCAACGAACTCATTCAGCTGTCAAAAAAGGAAAACAATTATCTTTATTTACATCGCGGTTATCTGCAAAAAGGGAATTCGTACCGCGTTCTTGGTGATTTGAATACCGCACTTGATGCGTACTTTAAAAGTAAAGATGCTGCAATTCAGGCCGATTTTCCTGCTGGAGAAGGCGCTGCAAATATGTCTATTGCCGATGTTTATTCGGTTATGGACAACACTTTAAATGCCCAAATGTACTATAACAAAGCAATTTCAATTTTACGAAAAACAACCGATACAATTTCATTAGCCACTGCCTTATTGAACGCTGGGGAAGAATATTCGAAAAGTAAAAAGTATGAAAATGCATTAGCCTATTATAAAGAGTCCGGTATTCTCTTTAAGAAGGCTCATTATTTAATTGGTACAGCTTATAATTTAGGGAATACCGGAATGCTTTATGCGGAACAAGGAGAAGATGATCTAGCGATGAAGAACATAAATGAAGCTATCGCAATTCTAGAGAAATTAGAGGATTATTATGCTATTTCAGACTATCTCACGTATATGTCTGATATTTATTTGAAACGAAATAACTGGAAAAAAGCATTGGGTTATGCCGAAGAAAGTTTGAGTTTGGCGCAGAAATATGGATTAAAAGAACAGCTGAGCAATTCAAATTTAAAACTTTCAGAACTGTATCAGAAATCAGGGAATTTTAGAGAATCGCTGCATTATTTTAAAAACCATATTATTTACAAAGACAGTGTGAATAATATTGAAATGGTTCAAAAAATGGCTGACATCCGAACGAATGCCGAAGTCGCGCAAAAACAAATTGAAGTCAATTTATTGAATCAGCAGAAAAAGACACAGAAAATCATCGCAATTTCGTCTATAATCTCTTTTGTATTGGTGCTTTTGCTGGCTTTTGGATTGTACCGAAGATATAAATTTGTGAATAAGACCAATAAAATTATTGAGAATGAAAGGAACCGTTCAAATTCCTTATTACTCAATATTCTTCCCGAAGAAACGGCGGCCGAATTAAAAGAAACGGGAAAAGTTTTGGCTAAAAAATTCGAATCGGTTACCGTTTTATTTACCGATTTTGAAGGCTTTACAAGTTATTCTGAAAACTTATCTCCAGAAAAATTAGTGCAAAGTGTAGGTTATTATTTTTCGAAATTTGATGAAATTATCGAAAAATATGATTTAGAAAAAATCAAAACCGTTGGCGATTCTTATATGTGCGCCGGAGGATTGCCTTATGCCTCTGATAATCATGCAAATTTAATGGTTCTCGCTGCTTTAGAAATGCTTAAATTTGTTGAAGACTCAAAATCAAATATCGATTTTAACGGAACTCCTTTTAATATCAGAATCGGAATTAATTCGGGGCCTGTTGTTGCGGGAGTTGTGGGAACTAAGAAGTTTGCTTACGATATTTGGGGAGATGCTGTAAATATTGCCTCAAGAATGGAATCTAATTCGGAATCCGGAAAAATAAATATTTCTGAAAATACGTTTGAATTAGTAAAAGACAATTTTAATTGCAGTTATCGCGGTGAAATCGAAGTTAAAAATAAAGGCATGATGAAAATGTATTTTGTAAATCAGCGTTTGAATTAAAAATAGAAAATGAAAGCTCCATATTTAATAACAAAAGAAGAAGTTTTAAAAATCTACAAGCCTGTAAATCCGCAGACACATAAAGGAATTCAAGGTCACGCCGTGATTATTGGCGGCAGTTATGGAAAAATTGGAGCCGCAGTTTTAGCTTCAAAATCCTGTCTTAAATCAGGTTGCGGACTCGTAACCACTTTTGTACCTAAATGCGGTTATCAAATTCTTCAAATTTCGATTCCCGAGGTTATGGTTGCCACCGATGAAAATGCAAATTTCATTACCAATATTCATTTGCCATTAGTGCCACAGGCAATCGGAATTGGTCCAGGAATAGGGAAGGAACTCGGAACCCAAAAAGCTTTATTTGAGTTTTTGAGAGTAAACAAAGCACCTTTAGTTCTGGATGCCGATGCTTTGAACATCATTTCTGAAAATTTAGCATGGCTGGAATTAGTTCCTGAAAACACGATTTTGACACCTCATCCTAAAGAATTGGAAAGACTAATCGGGAAATGGAATTCAGAAGCAGAAAAATTTCAAAAATCAGTCGCTTTTTCAGAAAAATATAAAGTCATTATCGTCATGAAAGGCGCTCCGACATTCATAGTCAACAAATCTGAAATCTATCAAAACACAACCGGAAACGCAGCGCTTGCCACAGCAGGAAGCGGTGATGTTTTAACCGGAATTCTAACGAGTCTTTTGGCACAAGGTTATGAACCAAAATACGCTGCAAAACTCGGTGTTTACATTCATGGTTTAACGGCTGATATTGCATTGCCAAAAACGGGTTATGAATCTTTTACGGCTTCTACTATCATTAAGTATTTAGGGAAAGCTTTTCTTGAATTAGGAAATCTGCCAATTTGATAATTAGATAATTTTATTGAGCTGTCACCCTGAGCGAAGTCGAAGGGGCGAAAGTAGCTCGACAAAGTAACTAAACTTTGAGGAATATCTTTGCGGTCCTTCGACTTCGCTCAGGATGACAAAAAATGAGTATAATGCTTTGTGATCTTAAAAAGCAAAGCAACTTTAAAAATAACTTAGTGCTCTTTGCGTAACCTTTGCGCGCTTTGTGTTAAAAAATCTTCAATTCGAAAAATCTAAAATTAACCCTCTACAATCTAAAATCAAAAAATCACTAAGTTTGTAATATGGAAAACAACTTCGATCTAAGAACGGTAAACGTTACCCGTTATATAACACCACTGCGCGAAGGCGGTTCTTTACCCGCTTTGGCAGAAGCCGATGACGATTTTAAATACGTATTAAAATTTAGAGGTGCCGGACACGGCGTAAAAGCCCTTATAGCCGAATTAGTTGGCGGACAAATAGCAAAAGCATTAAAACTGCAATTGCCAGAATTGGTTTTCGCGAATCTCGACGAAGCTTTCGGAAGAACCGAAGCCGATGAAGAAATTCAGGATTTACTGCAAGGAAGTCAGGGATTAAATCTGGCGCTTCATTTCTTATCTGGCGCGATTACTTTTGATCCTGTTGTAACAACGGTTGATGCTAAATTAGCGTCGCAGATTGTTTGGCTGGATGCCTATATTACCAATGTTGACAGAACTTTCAAAAACACGAATATGCTGATCTGGCATAAAGAATTATGGCTGATTGATCACGGAGCATGTTTGTATTTCCATCATTCCTGGAACAATTGGGAACAGCATGCTAAAAGTCCGTTTACATTGATCAAAGATCACGTTTTATTGCCTCAGGCCACACTTTTAAAAGAAGTGGATACCGAATTCAAAGCAATTTTGACTCCAGAAGTTTTGGAAGAAATTGTAAATACGATTCCGGTAGACTGGCTGCAATGGGAAGATGCAGACGAAACGCCAGAAGGCTTGCGAAATGTATACTTGCAGTTTTTAAAGACAAGATTAGAGAATTCAGAAATATTTGTAAATCAGGCTCAAAATGCAAGATAATCACTTATACGAATATGCTGTGATTCGTGTTGTGCCAAGGGTAGAGCGCGAAGAATTCCTGAATATCGGAATCATTTTGTTTTGCAAAAAAGCCAAGTTTATAAAGGTTCTTTTTCATTTGAATAAAGAAAAAATAGAAGCTCTTTCTAACGATTTTGACATCGAACAATTAGAATGCAATTTGACTTCATTAGAAAAAATCACAAACGGAGCAAAAGACGGCGGTCCAATTGCAGAGTTTGATATTCCCGAACGTTTTCGCTGGTTAACTGCAATTAGAAGTTCAGCAATTCAAACGTCACGACCTCATCCGGGTTTGTGTCAGGATTTAGAGAAAACGATTCAGACATTGTTTGAAGAATTGGTTCTTTAAAGAGGGACAAAGTTACAGAGGGACAGAGCGACAAAGGTTTTTTGTAGAGACGCACTGCAGTGCGTGTAACGTATTGTAAAAATCTCGCAAAGACGCAGAGTAGCAAAGTTTTTAGACAAAGTTCCCATAACAGTTTGTCATTTCGAGGAACGAGAAATCCTCGCAAGAAACTCTACAAAGATTGGCAACATTTCTGTGCGGAGCTACTTGCGAGGATTTCTCGTTCCTCGAAATGACAATATTGAGGATAATGCGGGGATAAAAAAAACTTTGCGACTCTGCGTCTTTGAGAGATTAAAAAAACTTAGATTAAAAATCCAATATTCCAGCAAGGCATTCATTAGAAAAATCAACCATTATATTTTCCTTTTTTTGATTTTCAATGACTAATAAATCATAAGGGCTTAAATGATATGACTTATCATTAATTTTAATAACTGTTGTCTGTAAACAAAACAAAATTATTATTGGAGCATTATAATGTTGCTCATTATTCGTTATTATCAGTTTGTGATGGTTTATTTTTTCAGAAACCATCCAATTAAAATCAATACCTTTTGTATAAGAAGTTACTTCGTCATCCGAATTAAATTCCGTGATTTCATATTTCTCATACGTTCTTTTTTCTTTGTTTATCTCAATATCTAGTCTGTTATCAAGCATAGCTAAATATCGATGATAGCCCTTAAATTTGGTAAATACAGAAGGTGTTTGCTCTATTGTAGCACTGCTTATTCTGAATAGAAAATCTTTATCAGCATAGTTTGCTGTTTTCGGATAGATCATATATTCATATGTCAATCCGCCACTCCAAGCAGAGGCTTTACTGCTTTTTTTAGGCAAAAGGTGTATGTTCATTTTATTCTCTAAATTCTCAAAGCTGTTTCTCTAAGTAAATAAACTCTAAAGGTTCTTCAGAAACCGTAACATGAATATCACTTTCCGGAAAAGCTTCTCTTTCGCCCGTATCCACATAACCATGACGTTTGTACCAGGCAATAAGTTCTTCGCGAACCGAAATAACGGTCATAATAATACTTGACAATCCCAAAGATTTAGCATGATTTTCGGCTTCAGCCAAAAGTTTTTTTCCGATACCGCTGTTTTGAAGTTCTGGGGAAACCGTCAGCATTCCCAAATACAATTGCTGCCCTTTTTCAACCAATAAAACCGAACCAATAATTTTATCGTCCTCTGTAAATTTCAGAATCGTATTTTTTGAATCTTGGAAAATGGCAGTCATTTCCTGCTCATCGGTTCTTTTTCCTTCCAATAAATGTGCTTCGGTTGTCCAGCCTTTTTTTGAAGATTCTCCTCTGTATGCGGAATTGATTAAGATATTCAAAGCAGAAATATCTGCTAATGTTGCTTTTGAGATCATGAATTATAGTACTTGTAATTTAGCTTCTTTAGGATTAAAAATCAGATTTAATATTTTGCAGGTTCGCTAACTTTCGGCAATGATTGTTTTATGAATGTTCTAATGTCTTCATTTGCAGTTTCCAAGTCAGCTTTTCTCAAATACATCATATGACCGCTTCTGTAGCCTTTCCATGACATTCTATCCATTAGTTTTCCGCTTGGATCCATTTGCCATAAATCGTATTTAGCATTAAAATAGTCACAGGCACCATCATAATATCCTGATTGCACCATTACATGTAAATATGGATTTTGTGCCATGGCTTGTCTTAAATTTTCGCCTGTTTTATCATTAGATCTGTCCCAAGGATGTACAGAACCAAACATCATGTATTTAAAATCGGTTTTGTAGTTAAGATTATTACGTACATACATATTGATAGCAGGTGTAAACGAATGCAACCAAGACGTAAGTTCAGCATTAAAATCGACGCTTTCGCCTGAGTCTTTACGGTCAATTCCTTTGTATCTTGAATCAAGTCTTCCTACGGTGTAGCCTTTATCTCTTAACAGTTCCTTCCAAAAATAATCATAAGGAACGTCTAAATTGTTTTGCAGAATAACTTTCTCTGAAATACCAGAATAACGAGCCATTTTGGCAGCAATTTCTTTTCTTTTTTGTTCCTCCAAAAATCCTCCTTTGCTCATTGCAGGAAGAAGTTCGTTTATGGTAAAATCTTCAACCTCGGGCAGCATATCCGTTAAATCTTTATTTTGAAGATCAGGACTAAGCATTTTGTGGTACCATGCAGTCGCTGCAAAATAAGGCAATTTAAGAGCAGCATCAGAAACAACGCCGCGCGTTATTCCTAAATCAGTTGGTGATACCAAAATTACTCCGTTAAGATACATCCATTGATTGTTTTGCAATTGAAGTGCTAATCCAGAAACTCGGGTTGTACCATAACTTTCACCTATCAGGTATTTAGGCGAAGCCCAACGATTAGTGCGGGTTACAAAACCGTTAATCCAATCGGCTAAGTATTTAATGTCGGCATTTGTTCCGAAAAACTTTGCAGCAGGGATTTCTTTGCTTGTAGGTCTTGAATACGCTGTATTAACAGGGTTTACAAAAACGATATCAGCAATATCTAAAATAGAATACGGGTTTTCTTTTATTCCGTAAGGCTGTAAAGGGTATCCTTCATCATCAATATTTAACAAACTTGGTCCCGTATAAGCAATCTGCATCCAAACCGAAGCAGAACCAGGCCCACCATTAAACGAAATAACCAAAGGACGGGAATCTCTGTCTTTTACATCAGAACGCTCATAATACGTATAAAATAATCCAGCAATTGCTTTTCCGTCTTCGTCCCAAACAGGCATAGTACCTGTTGTTGCCTTATAAGGAACTTTTTGTCCTTTTATTGTGGTGGTATGATTGGTGATGACTTGCGAATCTGGATTGAAAGTAAGATTGGCAGGTGAGTTTTCTTCTTTTGCTGCCGGAGGCGCAGTGGCGGCTTTCGGTTTTGAATCCTGAGCGTATGAAGTAAAAAATCCAACTAAAAGGAATAAAGTAAATGTTTTTTTCATAGAATTAGGGTGTGTTATTGAATTTCAATGCTCTAAATAGGGGGACTATAATTAGAGTTTTTAAAGATATAAAAAAATAATAAGTGATGATTTTTAGTCTTGTAAATCCGGTACATAATTTAAACCTCTGATTAGGTTCTTTCCTGCATCGTTTAGGTGCTGAACTCCATCGTTTAGGTTCGGAGCCTCAAATTTGACATCCGGAACCCCAAATTTTAGCCTCGAGACGTCAAATTTTACGTCAGGCAACGTATATTTTTAGGTTCGTGACGTAAAATTTTAGGCTTGGAACCTAAAAATTGGGGTAAATAACCCAAACGATGGATGTTTGAGCGTTATTTATGGAGAGAAGAAAGTTTTGTATTTGCTAGCGCGAGCGTCCCGTTCGTGAAAGTTCCAATTGGGTTTTGAATTTCTTTGTGTTCACGAGCGGGACGCTCGCCCTAGCGGGGTCTATTTTATTTTTTTGAAGTAGTAATCTTGGTCAAAATCAAAGACTAGCTTCGGTTTTACATAAAAATCCCTTTCAATACTCATTTGATAACCACCTTTCCCAAATTCATAATCGTACTGAATATCAATAATGGTTCCTTTTCCTGAATTTTTTAAAGTATACTTTCCTTTTCCCCAACTTTGACTTTCGTACGTGTAATTTTCTAAAAGTATTAAAGTATCGTTTTTATTTGGTCCATCTATACCATTTCCATTGCTTACATAAGTTCCAATAATCATAGATTTAGTAAAGAAGTTGTCATAGACGTAGATTAGGCCAATCAAAAATGCAAATGATACGAATATTTTTTTATTCATGTTTTTAATTTTTGGGAATTCATTTTGTTGCTATGTTTTGGAAGCTTTTGCCTCTGCTAGCGTGAACGTCTCGCTCGTGAATTTCCAGTGTGGTTTTGAATTTCTTTGTGTTCACGAGCGGGACGCTCGCGCTAGCGAGGGGACACTATTAATTATTTTGACCATTTATTTAAATTATCATCTTTGGATATTGACTTTAAAACAGTGTTGTAATCATTAAGTAAAATTTTATAATCTGAAATTATACTATCCTTTAGAGCCATGTTTTTTAATAAAATTCTGCTTGTGTATAATGACGCTTTATCAGTATCTTTTTCACTTAGTTGATCTAATTCGAAAATTAAGGATTGAAGTGTTCTGTCCTTATATTCAGGAAAAATATCTGCATTTTTTTCAGTTTCAGTTAATATTTCTTTAATTGTTGGATTTAATGGTGCTGTATAAGTAGATTCATTATTGTTCAAATTATTTAAAGATTTGGTAATTTCTTTTTTATTTTCTTCTATGCGTGCTTTAAAATATTGAATTTTATTTGAGATTTCTATTTCTAATTTGCGCACAGTTTCATTTTTTATGGCCGCTTTGGTATTATTTTCTTTAAAATTTGCATACGAATTTACTATTATGCTGAAAACTATGGTTGATAAAAGCCATAAACCGAAAGCGCTATTGAGAAATAGCCATAATTTTTCTTTCCAAGTTTTCTCATTTTTTTTTTCAAAATATTTCCTTAATTCAAATTTATAAGACTCTTCTTCTCGAATTATTTTTTTTTCTTCTTTTGAAAGCATAATTTCTAAATTATTAGATAGTGCGGATTTGCAATCCTTGCTTATTCATATAGGTACGTGATCAAAAAAATATAATGAGGCATTTTTAAACATTTTCAGATTCGCTGGAAGGGAGGAAATCTGACCTATTTAGCTATTGTTACTAAGTTGTTTATAGATAAAACAGACGTTAGTATATGATTTTAAATTCGTGTAGATAGATGAATCTTTGTTTCGTTTTCGCGCTTTACAAATATATATGTTTTTTTCGGGATAATTTTTAAAATTTACCCTCTGCTAACGCGAGCGTCCCGCTCGTGAACGTCCCAATTGGGTTTTGAATTTCTTTGTGTTCACGAGCGGGACGCTCGCGCTAGCGGGGGAAAATCAAAATTTAAGTTTTAGATAAATTCTCTAAAAATTTTATTGGATCAGTAAGAAAAGCAGTCGCATTCGATTCTTTGAGACTTATTAAAAGATTTTCAATTTTTGGTTTATGAATTTTTCCTTTTAAATCAATCAAAACTAATTCATTTGTTTCGCAAATTTTTAAAATTGCTTTTAGTGTATTTGTAATATTTGACGACTTTCTTAAATCAATTCGAAAGTGAAATTCCTCAATTTGAGTTTTATTTCCATTTAAAGAAATACTGCAGTCATTGTCTTCTTGATTTGATTCATCTCCTTTCCAACAAATATAAGTTTCGTCTCCCCAATCTGCTCTTTTTATAATACTGTCCATTTCAGAAATAATGGAATCACCATTACCATTAAAATCTTTCCATAATGATTTAGTTTTTGGTAAGTATTTCGTCGTATTGTTTTTAATAATACATTGATAATTGTTTTGAGTTGATTTCTCAGGAACCACAATTAAAAGATATTGCCAAACTGCCATTTTTGTAATTGTATTGAAATTAAATAGTTGTCTTGTTCAGGAGGAGGACGCTCGCGCGAAAGGTGGACATCTGAGAGAATAATTATTTATAAAATTCGTAGAAATTTTTTAAGCTGTAGCTTGTATCAATTTCTTGGGTCTTTTTGATTATTTTCACTGGAACTTCAAATTTATCTAATAAATAATTTTCAACTCCACAAGAAGAACCGTCTGCTCCTTGATATTTATATTTTATAAGGGTGTTTTTTGAAAATTCTTTCCTTGAAATTTCAAATTTATTTTCTTTTTTAATTATAGTTTTATTTGAATTTTTATATAGGTATTCAGTGCTCTTTAGAGTATCATTATTTTTATTTAAAGAGTATGTTTTCTTTAAGTTATTGAAATTGTCATACACAAAATATTTTGTATTAATATCCCATTTTTTATCTTTTGCATAATATTCTATTTTTTGAATTTTATTCTTTTCATTTAAGATGTACAACTTGTATGATCCATCATTCTGAATATTATTAGAATTAAAATATTCTTTAATTTCATTTTTAGAAAATTCTCTTTTAATCGTATAATTTGGTCTTTTTTTACTTTCGCTTTCTATTTTTTTTATGAAGTTGATACAGGTTTGATAACTCTTAATTTCTTTTATAAGCAAATGAGGATTATCATTATAACCTTTTAAATATCCAAGTAAAAAAGATTTTAATTCAGTAATATTATCACCATTATAAGCGTATTCGAAAACTTCATATTCAGTATTTGAATGTAAATAATAAGTTTTTACAAGTTTACCTTCACTATAGACATTTGCTTCTATCATATAAAGAAATTTACCATTCCAATTCTCACTTACAAACTGTTTGTAATACTTGAAGATTAGATTTTTGTTTTTATCAAATTCAAGAATATTTAGAGTGTCTTGATTTTGTACTTGATAAATTTTTTTGATTTTGTCTGGGAATTTATTTTCTGAAAGAATTAAATTAAATGGCATCTCAGAAGAAGAAGGCAACGTATTTTCTAAAAGTAGAGGTAAGTCGATTTTTTCTCTATTACAGGAAAGAAAAAAAACTAAGATAAAAAGATAAATTATTTTTTTCATTAAGGTCGAAATGATTAGTAATCAAATTTATCAATTTAACTTGCAAAAAAGACAATTCGGAAGTAAAATAAAAAACCACAAATTACACTGAAAAAATTCCCGTAATTTATGGTTTAAATTATGTAAAAGGATGGTTATTACCCCAAGAAACTTTTCAACTCCTCATAAGTCCCAATCCTAACACTAACCTTCTCCTCATTAATAACACTCTCAATTTGAGTTGGAATTGGAAGTGTAATGCCTAAAGCAGGTTCCACAACATCCAAAAACTTGATAGGATGCGCCGTTTCTAAGAAAATACCAATGGCGTTGGGGTGTTTTTCCAGTTCTTTTTTCAAACCTAAATAACCAACAGCGCCGTGCGGTTCTGCGATATAACCGTCCGTGTTATAAATTTTCTTTAGAGCAACTAGCGTTTCTTCATCAGTATAACTATAAGAAGAGAAGTCTTTTTCGAAAGCTTTTAAGTCGTTATTGTATAATTCCTGAATCCTGATAAAGTTGCTTGGGTTTCCAACGTCCATGGCGTTAGAGATTGTGGCTTTAGAAGGTTTTGGATCGTATTTTCCGTTTTCTAAGAATCTTGGTACGGTGTCGTTTACGTTGGTAGACGCTACAAAATGCTCAATTGGCAAACCTAATTTTTTTGCCATAATTCCGGCACAGATATTCCCGAAGTTGCCGCTTGGGCAAGAGAAAACGAAAGGTTTGTTTTGGCTTTTCAGTGCTTTATAAGCAAAGAAGAAATAAAACATTTGCGGTAACCAGCGCGCAATATTAATAGAATTCGCCGATGTCAGGTTTTTATGCGCCAAAGTTTCATCTAAAAATGCTTTTTTCACCATATCCTGGCAATCGTCAAAAACGCCTTCCACTTCAAGTGCTTTAATGTTTTGCCCTAAAGTCGTCAATTGTTTTTCCTGAATATCGCTCACTTTTCCTGACGGATATAAAATCACAACATCAACGCCGTCAACGCCTAAAAATCCACTGGCAACGGCGCCGCCTGTATCTCCCGAAGTAGCTACTAAAACCGTGTTTTTAGCATCTTTTTTGTCTTTATTGAAATAACCCAAACAACGTGACATAAAACGAGCTCCAACGTCTTTAAAAGCCATTGTTGGGCCGTGGAATAATTCTAATGAATAGATTCCGTTTTCGACTTTCACCACCGGAAAATCAAAAACTAAAGTCTCGGCAATGATTTCTTTTAATTTGTCTGCAGGTATTTCGTCGCCTACGAATTGTTTGATCGCTTCAAAAGCAATTTCTTCGTGGCTTAAACTTTCGATTTTATCAAAAAATGACGGATCTAAAGCGGTAATGTTTTCTGGGAAATATAATCCTTTGTCACTCGCTAATCCTTGTATTACTGCTTCTTTGAAAGAAACTTTTGGGGCATTATGGTTTAAACTGTAGTATTTCATTTCTAATTTTAGATTTCTGGAAACAAATTCCAATTTTTTGAAATTCCAAATTCCAATAATTTACATTTTAATATTTGAGTTGTTTTGTCATTTCGACGGAGGAGAAATCTTCGCAAGTAACTCCGCAACGAGAATCAAATCTTTGTCGGGCTTCTAGTGTGATTCCTCGTTCCTCGGAATGACAAACTGTATGGTTATGCTTTGTGTATACACTTTGTCGAGCTTCTCGTGGAGATTCCTCGTTCCTCGGAATGACAAACTTTATGTTTTTCGGTTTGTGTGTCTACACTTTGTGTCAATACTTTACGCGGACTTCGACTTCGCTCAGCCTGACAAACTTTGTCTTAATACTTAATTCTTCGTACTTAATACTTTTCTACAAAATCCTAACGCCATCAGGGTTTATCTTCGAAACGTGAATTTCATACGGTAAATTCATTTTTTCGTAAACGTCGCTCATGGCTTTTGCGATTTTTTCAGCGGTTTCTTTTCCTCTGCTTAAAGCAAAAATCGATGGGCCAGAACCTGAAATTCCAGAACCTAAAGCGCCGTTTTCAAGAGCCGTTTGTTTGATTTGATCAAATCCCGGAATCAAAACGCTTCTTAAAGGTTCTACGATTTCATCATGAAGTGATCTTCCGATCAAATCGTAATCTTTGGTATATAAGCCGGCAATTAATCCACCTACATTTCCCCATTGCATGATGGCACTTTTCAGGGAAACGTTTTGTTTTAAAACCGAACGTGCATCAGATGTTTTCAACTCAATTTGTGGGTGAACTACTGTTGCGAATAATTCTTCCGGACTGTCAATTTGGATAATATCAAGAGGCGCATAACTTCTTACCAAAGTAAAGCCGCCTAAAAGGGCAGGAGCAACGTTGTCAGCATGTGCATTTCCGCTGGCTAATTTCTCGCCCTGCATCGCAAACTGAACCAAATCTTTACGGGAATAAGGTTTTCCTAATAATTCATTAATTCCGAAAACCGCTCCGGCAGAACTTGCTGCACTGCTTCCGATACCGCTTCCCGCTTTTATGTTTTTATAAATTTCGATTTCGAAACCGAAGTCTAATTCACCTAAAGTTTCAAGCATGGCCAAAGCCGCAACTCCAGAAACGTTTTTTTCGGTTTCCAAAGGCAAGTCGGCACCCACAATTTTAGTGATTCGAACTCCTTTTTGATCGACTTTTCGAACAATCATTTCATCGCCCGCATTGTCTAAGCAAAGTCCGAGTACGTCAAATCCGCATGAGAGGTTGGCGATAGTTGCTGGGCAAAATAGTTTTATTTCTTTCATTTCTGGTTGGTTTTGCCACGAAGGCACAAAGTCACAAAGTTTATTTTTATAGTTTCTGAGATGCTAAGTTTCTAAGATACTAAGTATAAAAAGACTTAGAAACTTAGCGTCTTAGTGCCTTAGCGGCTATACATTCCCAATGCGTATAACGTCAGCAAAAATTCCAGAAGCAGTAACCGCAGCTCCGGCTCCAGCTCCTTTGATTAATAAAGGTTGATCTACGTAACGATCTGTGTAGAACAAAACGATATTGTCTTTTCCTTCTAAATTGTAGAAAGGATGATCTTTTGGGATGAATTGCAGGCCAACGCTTGCTTTTCCGTTTTCGAATTGCGCCACGTATTTCAATCTTGAATCTTTGGCTAAAGCTTCGTTGTAAATACCTTCAAAATGAGCAGCGTGTTTGATTAACGAAGCAAAAAAGTCTTCGTTGTTTGTTGTTGCTAAACATTCTGCCGGTAAAAACGATTCGTTTGCAATGGCGTCAATATCCATTTCATAACCGCTTTCACGGATCAGAATCAGGATTTTACGAGCCACATCAACACCGCTTAAGTCAATTTTTGGATCTGGTTCTGTGAAACCTTGAACTCCGGCTTCTTTAACCACATCGTGGAAAGAATTGTTTTTATCGAAATTGTTGAAAATGAAATTCAAACTTCCAGATAAAACCGCCTGAATTTTATGCACTTTATCACCAGAAGCAATAAGATTTTTTACGGTATCAATAATTGGCAATCCCGCACCAACATTTGTTTCAAATAAAAACGGAGCGTTGTACTGGCGAGATAAGCTTTTTAATTTTTTATAATTGTCATAAGCAGATGAACAAGCAATTTTATTACAAGTTACAACCGCAATACTTTCTTTTAAGAACTTCTCATACATTTCAGAAACGCTTGCATTTGCTGTAATATCAACGAAAATACTGTTACGTAAATTCAGTTCTTTAGCACGTGCGATGAATTCTGTCGGAATTGCTTCTTCACCTTTATCTAAAGTCGATTGCCAGTCTTTTAACGAAATTCCGTCTTCATCAAAAAGCATTTTTCTTGAGTTTGACAAAGCAATTATGCGAACATTAATCTTTAAATGATCTTTTAAGAATTTCCTTTGAGAATGAATTTGCTCGATGAATTTTTCACCCACATTTCCAACGCCCATTACGAATAAATTCAGCTGTTTTGTATTTTCTTCAAAGAAGTTTTCGTGCAAAGTATTCAATGCTTTTTTAACGTCTCTTTCGTTAATTACAGTCGAGATATTTCTTTCAGAAGCACCTTGCGCAATCGCACGAATGTTTACGTTGTTTTTTCCTAAAGTACTGAACATTCTTCCGCTTAAACCTTGGTGATTTTTCATGTTTTCACCCACTAAAGCAATAATGCAAAGGTCTTTTTCTACATAACAAGGATCGATTTTGTTTTGTGCAATTTCGATTTCAAAAGCTCTGTTGATTGCAGCTTCGGCATTATCAGCATCCGAATTTAAAATTCCGATACAAATCGAATGCTCAGAAGAAGCCTGAGTAATGAAAATCACGTTGATTTTTTCCTGAGATAATACTTCGAACAAACGTCTTGACGAACCAGCAACTCCAATCATTCCCGGGCCTTCAAGCGTTAAAAGCGAAATATTGTCAATATGGCTGATTCCTTTTACAACAGTATCTTTTGATACAACAGTGTCAGAAATTAAAGTTCCAACGGCTTCCGGCTCAAAAGTATTTTTGATTAAAATTGGAATGTTTTTTCTTAAAACCGGCTGAATTGTTGGCGGATACAAAACTTTGGCACCAAAATGCGACAATTCCATCGCTTCCTGATACGAGATGTTGGCAATTGGCTGTGCTTGTTTTACAATTTTTGGGTTGGCAGTAAACATTCCGTTTACGTCAGTCCAAATTTCAAGTTGTTCTGCATCGATTGCTCCGGCGATAATTGCTGCCGTATAATCAGATCCGCCACGTCCTAAAGTCGAAGTGATTCCATCTAAAGTCTGTGCGATAAATCCAGGAAGAATATTGATTTTTGATTCATTCGAAGCAAAATATTCTTGAATTAATTTATTAGAGATTTCAAAATTTACAACCGCTTTTCCAAAATCAGCATTTGTTTTGATCAGCTCACGGCTGTCTTTATAAACGGCACTTTTATCAATTTGCTGAAATGCCTGCGCGATGATGTACGAAGAAAGCAATTCTCCAAAACTTAAAATAGTATCGGCAGTTCTTGGAGATAATTCTCCTAAAAGGAAACAACCATCCAATAAAGTTTCTAAGTGATTAATGATTCTTTTTACGTGGCTCAACAAACTGCTTTGCTCGCTTACTGGAATCAATTCTTTTAGTGTGTCAAGGTGTTTTTTCTCAATTTCGGCAACAATTTCTCTAAAGCTTTCATCATTTGCGGCGGCTTTTGCAGCAGCTGACTGCAATAAATCAGTCACTTTGCTAAGTGCAGAAACTACAACAACGAGTTTGTCATTTTTAGCTTTTTGATTAACAATTTCGAGAACGAGTTTTATATTTTGAGCATTGGCAACCGAAGTTCCGCCAAATTTTAATACTTTCATTTTGATATTTTTTTCTTTTTATGCAAATATTTTTATGTATCCAATACCTTTCTTCTTTTTAGAAAAAAGTATAGATAACCTGGATTATATGTAAAAATGTATACCCCTAAGGGGTAGTAGTTGTTGTAGTAGAAATAATCGTAGCAGCAATCGCAACTCCAGTTTGAGTTGTCATTGTAGATTGATATTTTGTGCTGTTACTTTTCATTTTTGATTTTTCAAAAGTACAGCTTTTAAGCAGCATTAAAAATTCTTATTTCCTTTTTGCGAATATTTTAATAATTCAAATCTCAAAAAATCAATATTGAGTAATTGTTAAAATTCAGCAAGCTTAATTGAAGTTTTGATATATTTAAGATTGGTTTTTTTGCTCATAAAACAGATACAATGAATTGATTTTTAACGAAAGTCTTGTCAAAAAATGTTGTTTTTGGCTAAATTTCAAATTGCTGAATAAATAAAACTTAAGAAATGCTCAGATGCAAATTTTAATTATTGTGATAAAATGTTGCTTTTTAATATTGATTTGTTGAATTTTGACGTCTTAAATTTAAAATAATCATGAGAGAGATTCATTATATAAGTACTGAAACCATAACTTTAGAAACATTACAAGAGATTTTAGTTAATGACAAAACGCTTGAATTATCTGAAGAAGCAAAAGTGAACGTTCAGAAATGCCGTGATTATCTTGACAAAAAAATGTCGACGCTTTCTGCACCTATTTATGGAATCAATACTGGTTTTGGATCGCTTTACAGTGTGAAAATATCAAATGAAAATCTTTCTAAGCTTCAGGAAAATCTAGTAAAATCGCACGCCTGCGGAACAGGAGAGGAAGTTCCTGCAGAAATTGTGAAGATGATGCTTTTGCTGAAGATTCAGTCTTTAAGCTACGGGCATTCAGGAGTGCAGTTGATTACGCTTCAACGTTTAGTTGATTTTTATAACAACGATATTCTTCCTGTTATTTATACTCAGGGTTCACTTGGGGCTTCTGGCGATTTGGCGCCTTTGGCACATTTATCATTGCCTTTATTAGGAGAAGGAGAAGTGTATTTTGAAGGTAAAAAAACAGCTTCTGCCGAAGTTTTAAAACATTTTAACTGGGAACCAATTATTTTACAGTCAAAAGAAGGTTTGGCTTTGTTAAACGGAACGCAGTTTATGAGTGCCTACGGAGCTCATATTTTAATTAAAGGTTATAAATTATCTTATTTAGCCGATTTAATCGGAACTATTTCGTTGGAAGGTTTTGATGGAAGAATTGAACCATTCAATGAATTGATACATTATATACGTCCGCATAAAGGGCAAATTGTAACGGCGCAGCGAATTGCAGAATTCTTAGACGGAAGTGAAATTATCGCTCAAGAAAAGAAACACGTTCAAGATCCGTATTCTTTCCGTTGTATGCCACAGGTTCATGGTGCTTCAAAAGATGCGATCGATTATGTCCGAAAAGTATTCAAAACTGAGATTAATTCGGTTACAGATAATCCAAACATATTTGTTGAAGCAGATCAGATTATTTCGGGAGGAAATTTCCACGGACAGCCATTGGCTTTGGCTTTAGATTTTATGGCAATTGCTTTGGCGGAATTGGGAAGTATTTCAGAAAGAAGAACGTATCAGTTGATTTCAGGATTACGAAATCTTCCTGCATTTTTAGTTGATAATCCAGGATTGAATTCAGGATTTATGATTCCGCAATATACTGCTGCAAGTATTGCAAGTCAAAATAAACAGTTGGCAACTCCATCAAGTATTGACAGTATTGTTTCGAGCAATGGTCAGGAAGATCACGTAAGTATGGGAGCAAATGGCGCGACAAAAGCATTGCGTGTTTTAGATAATTTAGAGCGTATTTTAGCAATTGAATTGATGAATGCATCACAGGCAATTGCGTATAGAGAGCCTTTGAAATCAAGTGATTTTATTGAAATGTTCTTAAGCAGTTATCGTGAAGTTGTGCCTTTGGTTAAAGAAGATAGAATCTTGCATTATGATATCGAGAAGACAATATCGTTCTTGGATAGTTTTCAAATTGAAAACGATTTGTTAACAATGGCTTAACATAGTAGAATATTATTGAAGTAATTTTGCACTATCAAAAATATAAAAATGTCAATAAACAGTATTTTCCAATTTTTAGTGCCGAAAGACAAGAAATTCTTTCCACTTTTTGAAGAGGCTTCAAGCAATTTAATTGAATTAGCATCTAACCTACACGAAGCTGTAAACTTACCATTAAAAGAAAGAGAAGTTCTTTTTCAGAAAATTGATGAATTAGAGCAAAAAGGAGAAGACATTACACGTCAAACTAACTTGGAATTGAGCAGAAACTTTATTACTCCATTTGATAGAGAAGATATTCATACCTTAATTACTTCAATTGATAACGTTGCAGATTACCTTCATGGAGCTGCAAGCCGTATGAGATTATACCAAGTTGACAAGATTACAAAATCGATCAGAAAAATGACAGAAATCAACCTTGAAGCTTGTCAAAATATTGATAGTGCTGTTAAGGAATTGAGCAACTTGAAAAATATGAAAGTTATTAAAGATTCATGTGCCAGAATCAACAAGCTGGAAAACAAATCTGATAACGTATATAACAAAGCAGTTTTTGAAATTTTTGAAAACGAAACAGACGCTAAAAATATTATTAAATAT
This sequence comes from Flavobacterium sp. LC2016-01, assembly GCF_009711135.1. GTDB lineage: Bacteria > Bacteroidota > Bacteroidia > Flavobacteriales > Flavobacteriaceae > Flavobacterium. The sequence continues at coordinate 572,567 of NZ_WMIC01000001.1, forward strand.
AAAGAAGTGTTATCTGTTTTAGAATCAGCAACAGATAAATGTAAGAGTGTTGCAAACATACTAGAATCTATTTCTGTAAAACATTCTTAATTCAATTTTTCATTCTGAAGTTATAATTTTATGACGCTACTTATATTAATTATAGTATTAGCCTTAATTTTTGATTACATCAATGGTTTTCATGATGCGGCAAATGCTATAGCGACTGTTGTTGCTACAAAGGTTTTGACGCCTTTTCAGGCCGTTCTTTGGGCAGCATTTTTTAACTTTTTAGCTTATTGGGTTTTCGGATTTGGTGTTGCAGATACTGTTGCTAAAACAGCGCACACAATGGAAATTAACCTAGTAGTAATTCTTGCCGGTGTTATTGCGGCAATCTGTTGGAACTTATTGACTTGGTGGCTTGGAATTCCTTCAAGTTCTTCACATACACTTATTGGAGGTTTTGCCGGAGCAGCCGTTGCGCATGCTATCGCAGTTCATGGTTTTTCTGGATATGTTGGTGAAGATGGAGCGACACATTATTGGTACGAAATCGTAAGCTGGTATAAAGCCGGAAAAGATGGTGGAATGCCTTCAGGAGTTCTTATTATTATTGCTTTTATTGTTTTAGCACCGCTTTTAGGGGCTTTAGCTTCGTATTTAATTTCTATTTGGTTATTGAATGCTTCTCGTAAAAGTATTTGGCCTAAAGTGTTTACTGTATGTTTAATGATTGCTACAGTTTGGTTTGTATATACACAAATGGTTCCTTATGAAGAAATTATAAAAGATGGTCATAAAGGAAGATTTGATTCTCATTTTTGGAGTGTAGCTTTTGATCCTCATAATATTAAATGGTTTTTAGTAGCCTTTATTATATTAACTGTAAGTGCATTTTGTTTGATATTTAGCAGTTTAAATCTTCATCAAGCAGATGCTGCACTGAAAAAGATGCAGTTAATATCTTCTGCGGCTTTTAGTTTAGGTCACGGAGGAAATGATTCTCAAAAAGTAATGGGTATTATCGCTGCGGCTGTAGCGGTTTATATCAATACAAATCCTGGAGTTCACATGGCTTCTTGGCTAGATGTTGTTCTGCCAAATGATGATTTGGGAATAAAAGGAGTGATGCCAGGTTGGATTCCGTTAGCTTGTTATTCTGCAATTGCTGCGGGAACTTTAAGTGGTGGATGGAAAATTGTAAAAACAATGGGTTCTAAAATTACAAAAGTGAGCTCATTTGAAGGAGTTGCTGCGGAAACTGCTGGAGCTTTGACACTTTATTTTACAGAGCATTTAAAAATTCCGGTAAGTACAACGCATACGATTACAGGATCTATCATTGGAGTTGGATTAACAAAACGTGTTTCTGCAGTTCGCTGGGGAGTTACCGTAAGTTTAGTTTGGGCATGGATCTTGACTATTCCAATTTCAGCTATATTAGCAGGTTTGGTTTATTTTGTACTGAGCGTGTTTATTTCTTAAAACGATTATTGCGAAATGTGAGATGTAAATTGCATTTTGTAAACATATTAAAAAGCCGATTTCAATTTGAAATCGGCTTTTTTTGTCTTTGAAATTATTAGAAGTTCTGAATGTTTTTGCGATTATGTTTACGTTTGTAATGCGTTTGTTTTAGGTCCTTTTCATCTTCAGAAATGATGCTGATTGTTCCGTCGATTTCGAGCATGGCAAGTTTTACATTTTTAAAGAATTCAATTCCGTGTTCTCTCATGGCTTCTTTTAATTCTTCATCAGAAATATCAAGTTTGCTTAAAGCTTTGAAATCTAATTTTCCATCATGAATTAAGATTTCAGGTTTGTCTAATAATAAATCGCCGATAACTTTATACCTGCGCGTAAGTTTTTTTATTATAAAGTTGATTGCGAATAAAACTAAAGCTGCTACTAAGCCTCCTAAAAGACTAGTGTCAGGTCCAACCATGGCGTTTTGAACGGAGTTGCTGATCAGTAAAATCAGAATAATATCAGCGGTATTCAATTGTGAAAGTTCTTTTTTGCCAAAAATTCTCAAAGCAATCGTCATGAAAAAATAGACAGCGATACTTCTTATTATGATATCTAAATAGGGGAATTGCATCATTTTTTATTCTTTTGTTTTATTAAAGTTAAATAAAAAAGCTTTGCCAAAGTTTTAAACTTCGACAAAGCTGCTAAATTATTTATGTGATATTAAGTTTAAATGAACTTAACTCAGTTTGAAATTCTTTTCAATTGCTTTAATCATTTCTCCAGCAACATCTTTATTTGTCGCGCCTTCAATTCCTTCAAGGCCTGGAGAAGAGTTTACTTCAAGCAATAATGGTCCTTTAGAAGAACGAATAATATCAACTCCAGCTACTTTTAAGTCCATTGCTTTTGCGGCTTTAATAGCGATCTTTTTTTCTTCAGCCGTTACTTTGATTACTGATGCAGTTCCACCAAGATGAATATTGGCTCTGAACTCTCCCGGCATCGCTTCACGCTGAATAGCAGCAACTACTTTTCCGTCGATTACAAAACAGCGAATATCTTTTCCGTTAGCTTCTTTAATGAATTCCTGAACTAAGATATTGGCATTTAAACTTTTAAAAGCATTTATAACACTTTCGGCTGCTTTCTTGGTTTCGGCTAAAACAACCCCTTTTCCTTGTGTTCCTTCTAATAACTTTACAATTAGAGGCGAACCTCCAACCATCTTAATTAAGTTGTCTGTATCAAGCGGAGAATTGGCAAATCCAGTTGTCGGAATATCAATCCCACTGTTTAATAACAATTGTAAAGAATATAATTTATCGCGAGATTGTGTTATGGCTGTAGCCGAGTTTAAAACGAAAACCTTCAAAGCCTCAAACTGACGCGTTAAAGCACATCCATAAAAAGTGATGCTTGGTCTAATTCTCGGAATAATAGCGTCAAATTGATTTAAGATTTTTCCGCCTCTGTAATGAATTTCTGGAGTTTTGGCGTCCAGTTTCATATAACATTCTTTGATATTCAAAAAATGCATTTCATGGCCGCGCATTTCGCCGGCTTCCATGATTCTTTTATTGCTGTATAATTCTGGATTGCTGGCTAAAAGCCCAATTCGCAAACCAGAACTTGCTTTTTCTGAGTTTTGGTATAATTCTTTAAGAGATTCTGGTGTAGGTTGTCCCAATAGGTATTTTTCTTCTGGATCTACTAATACACGTCCGCTCATGGCTTCACGGCCTAAAAGCATTCTGAAACCCATTGAATCACGATTAGTCAAAGTCATTTCGATTGGCCATTTTGAATCACCAATTTTAATGTTTGTCTGAATTACATAACGATGTTCTCTAAAACCGCTTGAGCTTTTTACAATTCTTTTATCAACCAGCGGCGCTTCGCAATGAATGATAGTTTTAATATTATTCTGAATTGGATTAATGTCAAATTTTACCCAATTAGCATCATTTTTTATAAAAGGAGCTATATTAATAGCGTGCATTGCCGAAGTTTTGGCACCAGAGTCGACACGAGCTTTAATCGTCGGGATTCCTAGTTCTGGAAATGAGCACCATTCTTCGCTGCCTAAAATGACTTTGTGTTGAAGCATACGTTAATTTTTATTATAGAATTTAAATTCAAAAGTAGCTATTTGCTTTTACTAAAGATAGTAAATTATCTAAAAAAAACACCCGTTATGTTATGAAAACGTAACGGGTGTATTATTTTTGGTATAAATTTTAAGTAATTTATTGATTTGTCGGTTCTTCAGCTTTATGAATTTCTACTGAAAGTTCCTGTGAGTCATCTTTTAAATCCATCATGATTTCGTCACCAGAATGTATTTTTGAAGTAATGATTTCTTCGGCTAACAAATCTTCAACATATTTCTGAATTGCTCTTTTCAACGGTCTTGCACCAAATTGTCTGTCGAAACCTTTTTCAGCAATAAATGCTTTGGCTTTATCAGTCAAATTCAGTTTGTATCCTAATTCAGCAATACGTGAATAAAGTTTAGCAAGTTCAATATCGATAATCAAATCAATATCACCTTTTTCTAATGCATTAAATACAATTACGTCGTCAATTCTGTTTAAGAATTCGGGAGCAAAAGTTTTCTTCAAAGCATTTTCGATAATGCTTTTTGAGTTTTCATCAGCCTGAGCCACTTTTGCAGCAGTTCCGAATCCAACACCTTGTCCAAAATCTTTCAACTGGCGTGCACCAACGTTAGATGTCATGATAATGATCGTGTTTTTAAAGTCAATTTTACGACCTAAACTATCTGTTAAATATCCGTCATCTAAAACCTGAAGCATCATATTGAATACATCTGGATGCGCTTTTTCGATCTCGTCTAAAAGAACAACACAATATGGTTTTCTACGAACTTTTTCAGTTAATTGTCCGCCTTCTTCATAACCAACGTATCCTGGAGGCGCTCCAACTAAACGAGAGATCGCAAATTTCTCCATGTATTCGCTCATGTCGATACGAACTAACGCATCTTCAGAATCGAATAATTCTTTTGCTAATACTTTTGCTAATTGTGTTTTACCAACTCCAGTCTGACCTAAGAAAATAAACGAACCAATTGGTTTGTTAGGATCTTTAAGTCCGGCTCTGTTACGCTGAATAGAACGTGCAATTTTAAGAACAGCTTCATTCTGTCCAATTACTTTATTCTGAATCAATTCAGGTAATTTCGCCAATTTATTGCTTTCTGTTTGAGCAATTCTGTTAACAGGAATTCCAGTCATCATCGAAACAACATCGGCTACATTATCTTCTGTAACTTCGATTCTGTTGTTTTTAGAATCTTCTTCCCATTGTTCTTGAGCAACAGCAAGATCTTTTTCGATGCGTTTTTCATCGTCGCGAAGTTTGGCAGCCTCTTCATATTTTTGTTTTTTGACTACCATGTTTTTATTTTCACGAACTTCCTCCAATTGACGCTCTAAATCAAGAATTTGTTTAGGAACATCAATATTAGTGATGTGAACACGAGATCCAGCTTCGTCCATTGCATCGATCGCTTTGTCTGGTAAGAAACGCTCAGACATATATCTGTTTGTTAATTTCACACAGGCTTCAATTGCTTCCTGAGTATAAGTAACATTATGGTGGTCTTCGTATTTGTCTTTTACGTTGTTCAAAATAGCAATAGTTTCTTCAACAGAAGTTGGTTCAACGATTACTTTTTGGAAACGTCTTTCTAACGCACCATCTTTTTCAATATATTGTCTGTACTCATCAAGAGTAGTAGCACCGATACATTGAATTTCGCCTCTTGCTAAAGCAGGTTTGAACATGTTTGAAGCATCAAGCGAACCAGTTGCTCCTCCAGCACCTACAATAGTATGGATTTCATCAATGAAAAGAATAATATCGTCATTTTTCTCAAGCTCGTTCATTACGGCTTTCATTCTTTCCTCAAATTGTCCTCTGTATTTTGTTCCGGCAACTAAGCTGGCTAAATCCAGTGTTACAACACGCTTGTGGAAAAGAATACGAGACACTTTCTTTTGAATGATGCGCAAAGCCAGTCCTTCTGCAATAGCAGACTTACCAACTCCAGGCTCTCCAATAAGAAGCGGGTTGTTCTTTTTTCTTCGGCTTAAAATTTGAGAAACGCGTTCAATTTCTTTTTCGCGTCCTACGACAGGATCTAGTTTTCCTTCTTCCGCCATTTCTGTTAAATCTCTCCCAAAATTATCTAACACCGGAGTCTTAGATTTTTTGTTTGACTTATTGGCGGGATTATTAAAACTGCTTTCTTTAAGACTGTCATCTTGTCCTGAATCGTCATTGTATGACTCATTTCTTGGCAAGTTTTCTAAAAATTCTTCTTCGTTTGGCGTCATGTTTAGATATTGTTCTTTAGCTATGTCATAATCTATTTTTAGCTTATTCAATAGCTTGGTTGTTGGATCGTTTTCGTTTCGTAAGATGCATAAAAGCAGGTGAGCCGTGCTGATCGACGAGCTCTGAAATACTTTAGCTTCAAGAAAGGTTGTCTTAAGGGCTCTTTCGGCCTGGCGTGTAAGATGAAGGTTTTTCTTTTCAGTGTTTATCTCAATGCTGTGATTGGCTGGACTCAGTATTTCTACTTTCCTGCGTAAATGATCTAAATCAACTGCTAGGTTATTAAGTATATGAATAGCTTTTCCGTTACCATCTCTTAAAATGCCTAGCATCAGATGTTCAGTACCAATAAAGTCGTGCCCTAGACGCAGTGCTTCTTCCTTACTGTATGTAATAACATCTTTTACTCTTGGTGAAAAATTATCATCCATAATATATAATTCGATATGTAAATTTAATTATTTACTGGTTGAAAAACAAAAATCATACCCATTGATATCTGCTGTCAGCTAATTGACAAAAAAAATAACAATAAAAGAGTTAAAAAACGCTTAATTTATTAACTAAAAGACAAAATAAAGTTGTTAATAAATCATTGAAATAAGTGTAAGGAAATAGCTGAAAAAATTTCAAAAAAACGTATCTTGGCACGCTTTGAAACTAATATAATTATTTAAACATAACAACTTATGTCTGAAGGAGAAAAGTTAATTCCTATTAACATTGAGGATGAAATGAAATCAGCTTACATCGATTATTCGATGTCAGTAATCGTATCGAGAGCACTTCCGGATGTTAGAGATGGCTTAAAACCAGTGCACCGAAGAGTTCTTTATGGAATGTATGATTTAGGTGTAACTTCAAGATCTGCCCACAAAAAATCTGCAAGAATCGTAGGAGAGGTTCTGGGTAAGTATCACCCACACGGAGATACTTCAGTTTATGATGCAATGGTTCGTATGGCTCAAGAATGGAGTATGCGTTATTTATTAGTTGATGGTCAAGGTAACTTTGGTTCTGTTGATGGCGATAGTCCTGCAGCAATGCGTTATACTGAGGCCAGAATGCGTAAAATATCTGAGGATATTATGGCAGACATCGAAAAAGAAACAGTTGATTTTCAATTGAACTTTGATGATACTTTATATGAGCCAAAAGTAATGCCAACAAGAGTTCCTACTTTGTTAGTAAATGGAGCAACCGGTATTGCAGTTGGTATGGCGACAAATATGCCACCTCACAATTTAACGGAAGTTATCAATGGTACATTAGCATATCTAGATAATAACGATATTGAAATAGACGAATTAATTACGCATGTAAAAGCTCCAGATTTTCCAACTGGAGGTGTAATATATGGATACGAAGGTGTTCGTGAAGCTTTCAAAACAGGAAGAGGCCGTATTGTAATGCGTGCAAAAGTTGGTTTTGAAGAAGTTGACGGTAGAGAATGTATCATTGTTACTGAGATTCCTTATCAGGTTAACAAAGCCGAAATGATCAAACGTACGGCAGATTTAGTTAACGATAAAAAAATCGAAGGTATTGCCAATATCCGTGACGAGTCGGATAGAAATGGTATGCGTATCGTTTATATCTTAAAACGTGATGCAACGCCAAACGTAGTTTTAAATACCTTATATAAATTCACTTCATTACAATCTTCTTTCAGTGTAAACAATATTGCATTGGTAAAAGGCCGCCCACAAATGTTGAATCTGAAAGATATGATTCACTATTTTATTGAGCACCGTCATGATGTTGTGGTAAGAAGAACGCAGTTTGAATTGCGTAAAGCGGAAGAAAGAGCTCATATTTTAGAAGGTTTAATTATTGCTTCTGATAATATTGATGAAGTAATTGCGTTAATCAGAGGGTCTAAAAATACAGATGAAGCAAGAGAAAAATTAATCGAAAGATTTAAGTTATCAGATATTCAAGCTCGTGCGATTGTTGAGATGCGTCTACGTCAGTTAACTGGACTGGAGCAGGATAAATTAAGAGCTGAGTTTGAAGAATTAATGAAGTTAATCGAGCATTTGAAAGCTTTATTAGCAGATGTTAATTTAAGAACAGATTTGATTAAAGAAGAATTAATTGAAATTCGCGATAAATATGGCGATGCTCGTCGTTCTCAAATTGAATATTCTGGTGGAGATGTAAGTATAGAAGACTTAATTGCTGATGAAAATGTGGTAATTACGATTTCTCATGCAGGTTATATCAAACGTACAAACTTAACAGAATATAAAACTCAAAATAGAGGTGGAGTTGGGCAAAAAAGTGCTGGAACAAGAGATCAGGATTTCCTTGAACATATGTTCGTTGCAACTAACCATCAATATATGATGTTCTTTACACAAAAAGGAAAATGTTTCTGGATGCGTGTTTATGAAATTCCGGAAGGAAGCAAAACGGCAAAAGGTAGAGCAATTCAAAACTTAGTGAACATTGAAAGTGATGATAAAGTAAAAGCTTTCATTTGTACACAAGATTTAAAAGATAAGGATTATATCAACAGTCATAACCTTGTAATGGTTACCAAACAAGGCCAGGTTAAGAAAACTTCTTTAGAGAAATATTCTAAACCTCGTGTAAATGGTGTTGCTGCAATTACAATTAAAGAAGGTGATGAGTTACTTGGGGCGCAATTAACTGACGGAGAAAGCCAAATCATTCTGGCAGTTAAATCTGGTAAGTTAGTTCGTTTTGAAGAAACTAAAACGCGTCCGATGGGAAGAACAGCTTCTGGAGTTCGCGGTATTACTTTAAAAGATGATACTGATGAAGTAATTGGTATGGTAACTGTTGGTAAAAATGATGTTAACGATTCTCAAATTTTGGTTGTAACTGAAAACGGATACGGTAAACGTACTAAATTAGTTGACGAAGATGGAGAAGATGTTTACAGAATTACAAACCGTGGAGGTAAAGGGGTTAAAACGCTTAATATTACGGAAAAAACAGGTAAGTTGATTTCAATCAGCGCTGTAACAGATGCTGATGATTTAATGATTATCAACAAATCAGGATTGACAATCAGAATGGCGATTGAGGATTTACGTGTTATGGGACGTGCTACTCAAGGTGTTAGATTAATCAATTTAAAAGGGAAAGATTCTATCGCGGCAGTGACAAAAGTTATGAAAGATGATGCCGAAGAAGTTGTTGTTGACGAAGATGGAAATGTTGTTGAGTCTGCAATCGAAAGAGTTAAGCCAGATCTTGATGAAGTTCTTGAAGATGACGGAACAGCAGATGATGACGATGATGACGCTAATGATGTAGTTGAAGACGAAGAAGAGGAATCTGATGAGGAGGAATCTGAAGAATAATAAAAAAAAAGGAAATTAAAATTAAATACACAAATTGAACATTATGAAAAGTAAATATGTATTACTTGCTTCAGCATTATTGATTTCAGCAGCAACTTTTGCTCAGAAAGATCAAATCAAAAGTGCTGAAAAAGCGCTAAAAAGCGGCGACGCACAAGGAGCAATTGCAATATTGAAAGATGCTGAAAACTTAGTAACAAATGCTAAAGATGTTGAACAAGCACAATACTATTTTGTAAAAGGTAATGCTTTCTTAGATTTAGCAAATAAAAAAGTTGACGAAAGCAAAAACTTGACTGCTGCAGCTGAAAGCTACAAAACACTGATTGATGTTGAAAAAACATCTGGAAAACAGAAGTATTCAACTCAAGCTGCTGCTTCAATTACTGAGATTAAAGGAAAATTAATCAATTCAGCTATTGCTGACTCTCAGGCTAATAAGCATACAGAAAGTGCTAAAAAATTGTACGATGCTTATTTATTAGATAAAAACGATACAATTAATTTATACTATGCAGCTTCTACCGCTGTAAATGCGCAGGATTATGATGCTGCATTGCCAATGTATGAAGAATTGAAAAAATTAAATTATTCTGGAAAAGGAACTCTTTTTACTGCAGTAAACAAGATTTCTGGAAGCGAAGATGGTTTTAGTAATGCAAAAGACAGAGATTTAGCTGTAAAATTAGGAACTCACGAAAAACCTAAAACGGAAGCAGTTCCTTCTAAAAGAGGTGAGATTTACAAAAACTTAGCTTTAATTTTAGTTCAAAAAGGAAAAACTGAAGAAGCTAAAAAAGCAATTGCTGATGCAAGAAAAACAAATCCAGATGATAGTTCTTTGATTCTTACTGAAGCTAATTTATATCTAGAAACTAAAGATTTTGAAACTTACAAAAAATTAGTAAACGAAGCTTTAGAAAAAGATCCAACTAATGCTGATTTGATTTTTAACTTAGGAGTTATCAGTGCTGGTGCAAAAAATAATGTTGACGCTGAGAAATACTATACAAAAGCAATCGAAATTAAACCTGATTATGTAAATGCTTATATTAATCTTGCTGCTTTAAAATTAGAAGCTGAAAAACCAATCATTGACGAAATGAATAAGTTAGGTACTTCAGCGAAAGATATGAAGCGTTATGATGTATTAAAAGCACAAAGAGAAGGTGTTTTCAAAAGCGTAATTCCTTACCTTAAAAAAGCTAACGAATTAGATCCACAAAACGAAGATGTTAAAAAAACATTGCTAGGGGTTTACAGTGCTCTTGAAATGACTGCTGAAGCTAAAGCTTTAAAAGCTAAAGGATAATAAAAATTCTGAATTCATAAAAAAAACCATCCGTCTTGGCGGATGGTTTTTTTTATGCAATAAAGTCTCAATTAACTTTCTAAAGTTACATTCAGTGTTATTGTGGTATTTAGAAGCTTTGAAATTGGACAAATTTCCTTTGCTTTTGCAGCTGCTGCGTTAAATTCTTCTGAAGAAATTGAAGGAACTTTTCCTTTTAGTTCCAAGTGAATTAATGTTATTGTTCCATCTTCAAAAGTTACAGTCGCTTCTGTAGTTAAATTATCAGCTGTAAAACCTCCTTCATTCAGCAAAAAACTTAATTGCATCGTAAAACAGCCTGAATGCGCTGCTGCAATAAGTTCCTCAGGATTTGTTCCTACGCCATCAGCAAATCTTGTTTTAAAGGATAACTGTGCATTGTCTAAAGTTGTACTTTGTGTACTTATCGTTCCTTTTCCTTCCATCCCGGTTCCTTGCCAGTTGGCGTGCGCTTTTCTAGTAAATTTCATTATTTAAGTATTTTGAGTTAATAAAACATTTTTAAAGTGTTGATTGTCAATTACAATCAATCTATCAAATATAAGCATTATTTTGAAGTATTGTTTTATCAATTTGTTACCAGAAAGTGAAATGCAAAAAAAAAAGAGGTGTAATGAATTATTTCATTACACCTCTTGTATTTATTTAAAATCGAGTTTTACTCTTGGTTTAAATTGCGAAGCTGCTTTAACTTGTCTTTCCATACATCAAGACTTTCCTTGTGAATTGCAATGTTTTTACGGACTTCAAGAACAATTGAATTTTCTTTTTTAGCGTTTTTAGTATTTGTAAAAAACTGAATGTTATTTTCTAATTGGAAAATTTCATTTTGAACTTCTTCAATTTTACGCATTATAAAGATTTTCTCATTGTCTAGTTTACGTGTATCGTTGCTTTCCGATAAAGTGTCAAGACGGTTTGAAAAACGCATCATTTCGCTTTCTTTTTTGCTTAAACTTAATTTTTCAAAAAGAGCATCCAGAATTTTGTTGAATTTCCCTTCAATATGACGTCTTGAAAAAGGAACTTTACCGTAGCTTTTCCAGATTTCAATATGCTGTTTTATAGCGTCTAAGTCGGTTTTATGATCGCCCGTAAGCTGATAGGCTCTCAAGATGTCCAAATACGCTTTTTTGTTGTCAAAAGCAGTTACTTCGTCTTGGTTTTCTTCAGATTTATGCTCTTTTAATTTGTCAAAATAATGGTTGCAGGCGTCTTTAAATTCTTTCCAGATTTTATCTGAATATTTTTTAGGAACATGACCAATTTGTTTCCACTCTTCCTGAATTTGCTTCATAATTGGAGTAGTGCTGCTAAAATCAGTGCTTTCTTGTAATTCTTTAGCTTTTGCAACCAAAGCCATTTTTTTATTTAAATTGTCGTTTTGGTCTTTTTTAATGTCTTTGTAAAACGAGTTTTTAAATGAATTAAAGTTTCTTACTGCTGTTTTAAAAGCAGACCAAGTTTCTTCATTTACTTCTGAAGGTACTTTTCCAGCTGCAAAAAACTCATTTCTAAGTGCTTCTACTTTTTGAATTTGTACAAGCCATTGCGAATGAGAATTTACTTTTTCGGTTCCTAAAACTTCAATTTTGCCAATGATTTCTTTTTTGATTTCAAGATTCTGCTGTTCATTAGCTCTTTGGCTTTCAAACAATATTTCTCTTTTGTCATGTATTTTTTTGGTCAGTTCGCTAAATTTATTCCAGATAACATCACGATGTTCTTTAGAAACTGGTCCAATATCTTCTTTCCAGATTCTGTGCAAATCCTGCAATTCACGGAAAGCTTTACTGATATCAGTTTCATTGGCTAATTCTTCAACGCGTGTGATGATTTTTTGTTTTTGTTCCAAATTATATTTGAAATCTAAATCCCTCGCTTCACGGTCTAAATGCAGATAATCATAAAAATTCTCTACATGAAAATGATAATTATTCCAAACGTGATTGTATTTGTCTTTTGGAATCGCACCAGCATTTTTCCATCTTTCTCTTAAGTCATTAAAATGTTTAAGAGTATCTTTAATATTTTCCTGCGGATTGATAAGTTCTTTTAATTCCTCAACAATAGCCAGTCTATTTTCTAAATTTGTTTTTAGATTACTCTGTAAGTGTTTAAAGTGAACGTTTCTTTTTTCTCTGAAAACATTGTAATATTCGTCAAATTTTGATTTTAAAGGAGAATGATATTCAAACTCTTCATTTGGATCTTGTTTTGAAGCGTTGAATTCTTCTCTTTTTTCTTCAATCAAGTGATTGTATTGCAGCAAAAATGACTTTTTAATTTCTTCAATATGATCTTTTACAGACATTACTTTGTCTGTTTGAATCAGCTTTCTTAATTCATCTACAAGTGCATCTAATGAAAAAGTATCGTAATCCTGCATAGGAATATCATGACGCTCTTTCAGCGTTTCATCTTCACTTTCTTCTGCATTAGAATTTGTAATGGCATCTAACGCATCTTGATGATCGTCTTCTTCGGTACCGGCTGTATTTTCTGCTATTGTTTCCGTTTCAGAAACTGGATTTTCAGCAGTTGTATCCGTACCCAATGTTTCATCAATTGCGTTTTCTTGAATAGAATCTGTAGTTTCGATTTCTAATTTTCCGTCTGCTTCTTGCAGGTTATCATTCTTTTCTTCTAACATCTTAAATGTATAAGGTTTGTACTTTAAACAGTGCGAAAGATAGTAAAGGTGTTTCTAAATACAAAATAAATCACTTGTTTATGCTTTATTTTACGATGAAATTCTTATTCTTTACTCTGTTTTGTAAGTATGATATCTTAAATTTTTACTTTTTCTTTGAATGAAACATAAATTTGAATTTCTTATAATTTTTAGAAAAAGAGATGAAAAACGATGTTGTCGATCTAAATTTATTGTATTTCTGAAATTAAAACAATATTATTAATCCCATTTCAATGCCAAAGTTATACGATTTTTCACCGCCGAATGCAACGCTGGGATGCACGTAGGCCAGATTGGTAGGTGTAATTTTTCGCCCAAATTCTAAAAATGCATTATTCTGAAAACCATCCAGAACGTAATTATATCTAAGTCCAACATCTGTTGCGAGCCAGTTTCTTCCAAAAAACCATAGAAAATTATTTTCAAGAAGCGTTACACTGACATCACTTCTGTTACTTGAACCGGCAAAACTTTGGGAATGCTCGACAGTAGCAATCCATAAAAACTGCTTATGTCTAAAATATCGCGCATAAAAACCGGCTGGAATCACAACCCATTTTCCGGTTCCAAAACTTGGATCGGCTGCTGAATTTGAAATTATTCTGGTTCTGAAAGCAAAACCATCGTCTTTCTTGAAATAGGGAATATAACTAATTCCCGCACCAACATCACCGAGCCCGGTTTGATTGATAGAATTTGAATTAGTTGAAATTAAAGGAAGGTCAAATCGAAGATTCCATGATTTATCTCCAATAGGGTGTAAGATACGTAAATTAGTAGTGTTGAAGGAACCGTTTTTTGTGTCTAAATATTCATTAAAAAGCAAAATCGTTTTTAAGAAATAATTAAAACGCGGTTCCATAAATGGACCATCTGCTTTAGCAATAATATCTCCGTCTTGTGCTTTAGCAGCAATTGAAATTAAAAAAAATATGCAGAAGTAAAGTATCGTTTTTTTCATAACTATCTACAAATGAGTAGACTAATTTACGAAAATTACTTTAACATTCTGATAGTCAGTATTTTTTTTTATTTGTTCCAGATTTTCCAAGCTTTTTCAGCTTGAAAAATTAACATATCGTATCCGTTTTTAATTATTGCGCCTCTTTCCTTAGCATTTTTTAAAAATTGCGTTTCAGCAGGGTTATAAATTAAATCGTAAGCAATATGTTTGTCAGTGAAAAACTCATAAGGAAGTTCAGGGCAAGCCTCAATATTCGGACTTGTTCCTACCGGTGTACAGTTGATTATAATTTGAAAATTATCAAAGGTCGTAGCGTTGATTAAATTATAATCGATAATATTTTCTTTGGCTTCACGCGAAACAAAAGTATACGGAATATCTAATTCTTCAAGAGCAAAAGCAACACCTTTTGAAGCACCTCCAGTTCCTAAAATCAGGGCTTTTTTATGGTGTGGCTCTAATAATGGTTTTAATGATTTTTTAAAACCGTAATAATCAGTATTGTATCCTTTTAGTTTTCCGTTTTTGGTGAATTTAATAGTGTTTACTGCACCAATTAAAGTTGCTTTTCGTGATAGTTTGTCTAAAAAAGGAATGACCTGCTCTTTATATGGAATTGTAACATTTAAACCTTTCAAATCAGGATTGTTTTTTAATAATCCAGTAAGGTGATTAATTTCAGCAATATCGAAATTCTCGTAGCTGTTGCCGGCAAAAATCTCGTTATTGAATTTTTCAGTAAAATAACCTTTTGAAAATGAGTAGCTAATATTACGGCCCAATAAGCCAAATCGCCTTTTTAAAATCCCTATCATTCTTATTTTCTATGTTTTTCGATATAATTTCTAACTGTTTTTTTTGTCCAAACAACAGGAAACAAATCTTCGATTAAGATATAATTGTCGAAGTTTAAACGCAAACCATTGCTTAAATGAAATTTTGCTTTTGTTGTATCCTGAATCATGAAATACAATCCTGCTAAACGGTATTCAATTTCATTTTCTTCTGGAAAATATTCTGTTGCCTGCAATAAAGTTTGAATGGCACTTTCAAATTCGCCTAGAAACTGAAGAATATCAGTCCAAAATAACCATGTATCTAAAGCATAATCTCCGAATTCTACAGCTTTACGGTATCCAAACTCAGCTTCTTCAAAAAAGTTCATTTGTTTGTTTATCGTTGCATAACGTTTCCAGTACAAACGATTTTGATTGTCAATTGCCAAAGCCTTGTTTACAAAAAACAGTGCTTTTTGGAAATTTTTCTGGCGAACATAAAAATCAGTGATCGCGATCCATCCTTTGTCTAAAAGCGGATCTTCATGAACGGTTTGATTGTAATACTGAAGTGCTTTTACCGCATTTCCAAGCTTTTCATAACATTTCCCGATACGCAATAATGCATATGAAGTAGCGTCATCAAGTTCGATTGTACGATTGTAGCTTTCAATTGCTTCATTGTATTTTTTAAGGCGTTCATAAGCTTTTGCTTTTTCCATAAACGCTCCTAAAAATTCATCATCAATCAGCGTTGCATAGTCAAAAGCGCGAATTGCAGCTTCATATTCTTTTACGCCATAATGAAGGCGTCCAAGCTGATGCCAGGCAATTTCACTATACGGATTTCTGTTGATGTAGTCGTTAAGATAAACAATAGCTTCCTGATTTTGATCTAAAAATTCAAAACAGTAAACTACGTTATATAAAGCCGACTGATCTTCTAAATCTTCTTCAAGACATTTGATAAAACTTTCTTTTGCCATCTCAAGATTATCCATAAACAGATATTCCATTCCAATCAAGTTGTACACGTCAGCGTAGTCATCTGTATATTGCAGGGCAATTTTTAGTAATTCTACGGCTTTCTCGTGTTGATCTCTTTTAGAACAGATATTAGCTTTTTGGATATAAATCTCTTCGTTGTTGGGTTCAATTGCGTACAACTCATTCAAAAGCTTTTCAGCGATATCGAGTTTGTCGTCATAAACCAGCATTTCTACTTGTACTAATTTTAAGCCTGTAGATTTTGGATGCTGATCTAATGCAAGTTTTAAGGCCTTTTTTGCTAAATTAGCCTTACCTATATCTAGATAATGAAGAATGATTTCCTCGAATTCTTCAGAATCAAAAAAGAGTACTTTGTTAGTTTTTAACATTGACTCAAATTTAGATAGGGATAGGTTATAATCTTCTTCTTCGTTGCTTAATTGCATACTTTCTCTATTTGAAATTAGCCTGTTATAAATTTAGGCAACCATATAATTGTTGTAAGGAAAGAGAATTAATTGTTTTGAACAATTTAATTAACAATATATGATGTTTTTTATTCTGTTTTGGGAAGAAATCTCCTTTATAATCAAGGGATCAGCTTCGTTTTTTATTCTTTTTTAATTGTAACCCAAATTTTAGCCGGTTATCAATTTGCTGTTTATTATTCTGTCTGCTGGTTCAAGAAGAAAAAAATGGCTGAAATATAACTTTAAAATCTATTCTTGGTTTCTCTTCATAATTTCGTCCATTACGGCTAAAATTATGGCACAGCCTTCTCTGATTTCCTCTTCTGAAATAGTCAATGGAGGAGTGATTCTAATTGCGCATCCTTCGAATAAAAGCCAAAATAATATCAAGCCTTTGTCCTGACAATTTAAAATGACTTCGTTGGTAATTTCAGCCGATTCTGTCATGGCAGCCAGCATTAATCCTTTTCCTCTTACTTCTGTTATCAAAGGATGTACCAAAAGTGATCTGAAGAGTTTTTCCTTCTCCAGCGTATCTGCCATTAAATTTGTTTCAGTTAATTCCTGCAAAGTAGCTAAACAGGCTGACGCAATGACAGGGTGTCCTCCAAAAGTGGTGATATGTCCTAGTTTGGGATTCTCCGTCAAAAGATCCATTTTTTCTGCCGATGCGGTAAAAGCTCCAACTGGCATTCCGCCTCCCATTCCTTTTCCCATAACGACAATATCTGGAATTACATCGTAGTTTTGAAACCCAAAAAGTTTTCCAGTTCTTCCAAAACCAGGCTGAATTTCATCTACAATCATCATGGCGCCAACTTCATCACAACGTTTGCGTACTTTTTGAAGATAATTATCCTGAGGCTGAATAAATCCAGCACCTCCTTGAATGGTTTCTAAAAGAATTGCAGCTGTTCGAGTGGTTATTTTTTGTAAATCTTCTTCGTTATTGAAAGTGATAAAATCAACATCAGGAAGTAAAGGTCTAAATGCCTGTTTACGTTCTTCAAATCCCATAACGCTCATAGAACCCATTGTGTTTCCGTGATACGCGTTGTGGCAAGAAATAAGCTGACTGCGGCCTGTAGTTCTTTTCGCCAGTTTTAAGGCTCCTTCAATCGCTTCGGTACCTGAATTGACTAAATACGTTTTGTTTAGAGATTCAGGAAGGAGTGAGGCCAATAATTTGCAATACTGTACAGCGGGACTTTGCGAATATTCTCCGTAAACCATTACATGCGAATATTTATCAAGCTGATCCTTTATAGCCTGATTTACTCGCGGATGCTGATGCCCAAGTGTACAGGCAGAAACGCCTGCTACAAAATCTAAATATTTTTTATCGTTTGTGTCGTAAATATAAGAGCCGATGGCGTGAGAAACTTCCATTCCTAAAGGATAAGGAGAAGTTTGTGCCTGATATTTTATAAAATCTGGATTCATTTTTTTTAAAGGTGCTAAGTAGCAAAGGTACTAAGGTTCTGAGGTTTTGTTTCAGGTTACTGAAAACTGTGTGACTGCGACTGAAAACTAAAAAAAACTATTTTTTCTTAGACGTAATTGCAGGTTTCACAGCCGGTTTCTTCTTATCGTAATTCAATGTCTCTTTTCTGACTTTCATCGGGACATTTTTATCTTTTTCTTCCTGATCTTTTCCTTCTTTGACTAATTTGTCATTGAGCTCATTATCTTCCTCGGTGAAAATATCATCTTTCGTTTTTATTCGTTCATCACCTCGCCAGTGCATACCTCTTAATTTTCGGGCATTTTCAGGCAAATCAGCTTCAGGAAATAAATCTCCGTCAACATTATTAAAAAGAGTAATAGTTTCAATTACATTATTTTCTATTATCAAATTTATTTTACTGCTAACACTTTTATTAATCCCAACAAGCTCGTTTTGGTCATTTCGGCTATAATAAATGACCTCGGTATTTTTTATGATATCAACGTCATGAAGCTTTCCGTCTAAAAATTTCCCAAATAAATTAAGTCCTTTTACCTGATTAAAACCAGTTCCTAACGTATCCCGCGAAATCAGAAAAGTATTGTTGAGCACTTTTAAGGAATCTATTTTCTTAGTATTATTATCGCCAATTAAGTGCATGACATCGCCAGTAATTTGACTTTCTCCATTCCATAAAATCGGATTTCCTATCAATTTAGTCAAGGCAGTTTTAGAATTAGAATGAATCGAATCGCATTTACCGCTCATATCAGTCTTGTAAAAACGAACATTTTTAAACGCTCTCAAAATTCGTTCGCCTTCTTTTCCGGTAACCATTAACTTTTGTCCGTGAATGTAAACCGAATCATTTTCGACAAAATTAACCGCTACGGCTCTTTTGGTAACAAACATAGAATCTTTAAGCTTAAAAATTTCGGCGTAATGACCTTTTACAATACCGCGATTTATGGAATCGGTTATTTTTACATTTCGCGTTGCCGATGCAAATTCGGTATTTCGATTATAATATAAACTGTCACCTTCAATACGTCGATCATCATATTTTATGTACGATTTTCTGAGGAAATGGGCTAGGTTCTTCTTCGTGTCATAAAAACCTTTTTCGGTATAAATGTAATTGGCTTTGCTTGTAATTGTCGAAGGTCCAAGTAAATAAGTGTGTCCTGAATTACTGTAATAATCTAAGTGATTTGATTTAATTACATATTTTGGATTTGTAATGGTCACTTCGGTTAAAAATTGAAACTTTTTTTCAGCCACAAAATAGCGCCCAGATTTGCTTACTAAAGTGTTGTCTTTATTGACAATTGTTCCTTTTGTGTTGTAGAAAACCTGCTGTACATTTCGGTCAAAATTAATTGTATCGGTCTGCAGCGTAGCGTCTGGCGAAGTCATCACGGCATCTCCGGTTGCAAAAGCTTTTTTTAGATTTCCGTTGTATTCAGCATATTTGCTGTTTAAGTATAAAGTATCACCTTGAACCAATTGTACATTTCCAAAAGCCTTTAAATAATTTTCTTTCTGAAAAAAATAAGCTTTGTTGCAAGTTAAAACTACTCCGTCGTGATTGATTTTTACATTTCCAGTCAATAAAATTGCGTCTGGCGCTATTTCTTGGTTGACATCAGAAAAGTCAGAGTTCTCTATAATTATTTTTTTAGTTCCTGGCTTATTTTTTGATGCCTGTGCAAAACCAAATTGCGCAGCTAGTAACATCAGACAAAAAGATATGAAAAAGAGTGATTTCTTCAATTGATTAAATTTTTGTCAAATTTATGAAAAAGGATACAACCTTATAATGTTATTAGGATTAATTTATATTTTTAGGTTCAGAGGTACAAAGGGGCAAAGTTTCAAAGTTTAAATTGATTCTTTTTACATTTTTTAATGATTTTTGAGAGCCTTCGTGCTTTTGTATGCCTGAAGCTTTAATTTATTAACAAAAGATCTTACTCTCACGTTGTAGTTCACTATTTTGAACCGAATTTAGAATAATTTAAAATCAGTTTTATTCCTGTTCTAAAAATTAAACTAAATTTAGGAAATGGTTTTGGAAGCCAATTTTAATTCTGAAATCTCAAAAAAGAAAGATTATATAGTGAATATGATAAATAAACGATTTTTTGCTGCGGGAATAGCAGTAAGTATGCTTTTTTCGGCATGTAAAACAAAAGATATAAAAATGAGTACGGCTAAAGAAGAAAATTCTGCAACGAAGAAAGTTGTAGTTTATCAAGTTTTTACACGATTGTTTGGAAACAAAAACACGACAAACAAACCTTGGGGTACAATAGAGGAAAATGGCGTTGGAAAGTTTAATGATTTTACAGACAAAGCGCTTCATGAAATTAAAGATTTAGGTGTTACTTACATTTGGTACACAGGTGTTCCTCATCATGCACTGGTTCACGATTACACGGCAATTGGAATTTCAAATGATGATCCAGAAGTTGTAAAAGGACGTGCAGGTTCGCCTTATGCCGTCAAAGATTATTATAATGTAAATCCTGATTTGGCAGAGAATCCCGCAAACAGACTGCAGGAATTTGAGGCACTGATTGAACGTACACACAAAGCAGGCTTAAAACTGATTATTGATATTGTGCCAAATCATATTGCCAGAAAATATGAAGGAAAAAACAATCCTCAAGGTGTAAGTGATTTTGGTGCCAATGACGATGTAAATGTTGAATATAAACGAGATAACAACTTTTACTATATACCAAATACTTCTTTTGAAATTCCGGATGGCGACATTCCTTTAAATGGAGAAAAAAATCCTCTTGTTGATGGAAAATTTCCCGAAAATCCAGCAAAGTGGACAGGGAATGGCTCACGAAAAGCAAAACCAGATCAAAACGACTGGTATGAAACAGTAAAAGTCAATTACGGAATTCGTCCAGATGGTTCAAAAGATTTTCCAGAACTTCCTGCAGGATTTGATCAGAAATCTTATAAAGAGCATTTTGCTTTTTGGCAAGATAAAGACGTTCCAGATTCTTGGAAAAAATTTAAATCTATTGCATTGTATTGGACAGCAAAAGGTGTGGATGGTTTTCGTTATGATATGGCAGAAATGGTTCCATATGAATTTTGGAGTTATATGAATTCGGCAATTAAAATGAAGAATCCAGATGCATTTTTATTAGCCGAAGTTTATAATCCAAATGAATATCGTAATTATATTCGCTTAGGAAAAATGGATTATTTATATGATAAAGTAGAAACTTACGATAAACTGAAAGATGTTATTAGAGGGAAATCTTCACCAGATGGTTTGTCTGACATTCAAAAAGGAATGACAGATATTGAGCATCATATGCTTCATTTTTTAGACAATCATGACGAACAGCGCTTAGCAAGTCCTGAATTTGCAGGAACTCCAGAACGCGGAAAACCTTTAATGGTCGTTTCGACAACAATAAGCACTTCGCCTACAATGATTTATTTTGGACAGGAAGTAGGAGAGGCAGGAAACGACGATGCTGGTTTTGGAAAACGCTCCAGAACATCAATTTTTGATTATATCGGAGTTCCAAATCATCAAAGATGGATGAATGATGGAAAATTTGATGGCGGGAAATTATCTGATTCAGAGAAAAATTTACGCGATTTCTACAAACAATTATTGAATTTTTCAATTAATAGTTCAGCTTTAATGGGAAGTTTTCAGGAAATTCAGTCAGCAAACCGTCAGAATAATGCGGGATACGATGAATTAATTTATTCTTATGTTCGCTGGTCTGAAAAACAAAAATTGATTGTTATAGCCAATTTTTCTTCTGATAAAACAAGCGAATTCGAATTAAAAGTTCCAGCGGATGTCATTTCAAAATGGAAACTGAAAGACGGTTCTTATGTGCTTTTAGATAAATTATATTCTGAGAGTAAAACCTATTTTACGGTTAAGAATGGTGAAGGTACAGCAAGAGTTAAAATAAAGCCTTCGGAATCCTTTATTTATGAAGTGAACTGATAGAAATAAGAAGACTTAAATGCAAAAAAAACTTGTTTAGAATAATCAATTCTAGGCAAGTTTTTGTTTTTTAGATGTCTATTAAAAGTGATAAAATTTCTTTTATTGAAAATTGAGCACCGCATACAAATTCATCAGAAGCGCCATAATAAATGGTTAGAGTGTCTCCGTCGGGTTCAATTATATGACCATTTGTAAAAACGACATTCCCGAAAAAACCACTCAATTCATAGTCTGTTGTTGGGAACATAATTGGATCTTCAGTTCTTGAAATTACTTTTGAAGGATCATTCAAATCCATCAAAAAAGCGCCTAAACAATATTGATGCTGTTCATTTGCGCCATGATAAATTTCCAGCCAGCCTTTTTCTGTTTTTATAGGCGCAGCGCCGGCACCAACTCTTTTGCTGTCCCAAAGATTTTTTCTGGTTTTAACGATACATTTATGATTTCCCCAATGAATGCCGTCTGGTGAAGAAGCGATCCAAATATAATTTCCACCGATATCAACACTGCTCGGGCGGTGCAATGCATAAAATAATCCGTTTATTTTTTCTTCAAAAAGAGCACAATCTTTATTATGAGGAGGTAAAATCATTCCGTGTTTTTGAAAAACTTTCCAATCGGTTGTTGTGCGTAATCCAACGCCAACGCCATTGTTTGATACAGAAGTAAATGTCAGGTAATATTTTCCTTCGATGAAAGAAACACGGCAATCCTCGATTCCAAATGTTTCCAAAATTCCTTCACCCACAAGATGCGGATAATTTTCAGGTTCATAAAAATGACGTCCGTCTTCACTGCATAACAGCCTTATGTGTGATAATGTTGTTAAATAATCTGCTCCTTGATAATTGATAACTCTTGCGTCAGTTGCAATCAATTCCGGGTGATCTATTGAAATTTCAATAATTTCAATAGTGCCAAACTCTGTTAAAATTGGAAATGAAATAATGCTTTCAATCTGTTTTGGCCTTTCGGCAACTCGCACTGCCAGCCATATTTTATTTTGAAATTGAAAAACTCCTGGATTGAGAAGACAAGTGATTTCTAGTCCGTCAAGGCTTGCTGGAATATCTGAAGGTGATAACAGCGGATTTTCTATAAAACGATGGGCAATATCTTTCATGTCTTTAAAATCAGAACATTAAGATACAAAAAAAGCTGATACTTATTTTGTATCAGCTTTTTTTAAATTATACTTTTTTGACTTTCTTTAAAGCCTCTTTATAATATTCGTTTGCTTTTTCCCAATTTATATGTTTGTAAAAAGCATCAACATAACTTCCTTTTCGGTTTTGATAATCAAGATAATAGGCATGTTCCCATAAATCAATTGCTAAAATTGGAGTTCCCGGAATCAAAGCATTTTTCATTAAAGGATTATCTTGATTGTCTGTTGTTGTAATCTGCAGTTTACCATATCGGTCTACAACAAGCCAAACCCATCCAGAACCAAATTGTTTTTCCGCCTGTGCTTTAAATTGATTTGTCAAGTTGTTAAAAGATCCAAATTCCTTGTTGATAGAACTGGCAAGTGTATCTTTTGGTGTTTGTTCTTTTGGTGTCAGGAGATTAAAATACATGGTGTGATTATAATATCCTCCAGCATTTTGACGAAGTTTAGCATTGCTGAGATCCATTTTCTTTAAAATATCCTCCAACGGCATATTTTCGTACTCAGTTGAAACAATCTCTTTGTTTAGATTATTCGTATAAGTAACATAATGCTTAGAATAATGTGTTTCAAGAGTAAGAGAACGAATATCTGGCGCTAAACCATCATAACCGAAAGGCAGTTTGGTAAGTTCAAATGAACCAGGTGCAATCGTAACTTGATCAGGAGATCCAATAGTGATTTTTTCTTCTTTCGTCGGCAAAGGCACTTCCACAACTTCAGTAAGTTTATTACTGTCATTACAAGAAAATAATACGAAAAATGAAGCTATAATGCCAAAACGAGTAATGTTTTTCTTCATAATGTAATTTATTTCGATGTTAGTGAATTGATGATCTCGATATAACTTTCTTTTGCTTCTTCAATTGAAATATGGCTGATCTGCATCCATGCATTTGTTTTGAAGGCATCTCTTAAATCAAAATTCTGCGATTGATTATAGACTGCTGTACCAAAAGTTGCTTGCTTGTAATAGGCATAAAGTCGTAACTGCACATCTTGAGGCAGTGAGGCCTGTGTCATTTTTAAAGCATTTTCAACAGCCTCTGCGAACCGTGTATCTAAATCTTTTTCAGCCATTTAAGCTTTTGTAGCTATAATTGTTTTTCCGCCAATTGCTTTTTGGCCTAAAACCACATCAATTGGAGTACCTAAAGGTAAAAATAAATCTACTCTCGAACCAAATTTAATGAAACCGGCATCAGTTCCTTGAACAACCTGCATTCCTTCTTTAGCGTAATTTACAATTCTTCGTGCCAAAGCTCCAGCAATTTGTCTGTAAAGAACTGCTCCAAAAGTATCATTTTCGATTACCACTGTAGTTCTTTCGTTTTCTTCACTTGCTTTTGGGTGCCACGCTACCAAAAATTTCCCAGGATGATATTTGCTGAATTTTATTACTCCGTCCATAGCGTAACGCGTTACGTGAACGTTTATTGGCGACATGAAGATAGAAACTTGTAAACGTTTATCTTTAAAAAATTCACCTTCATAAACTTCTTCAATAACCACAACTTTTCCGTCAACTGGAGCAAGTATGTGATCGCTGTTGCGAATTGCAATTCTTTTTGGGTTTCTGAAAAACTGCAAAATAATAATCAAAACTACTACGCCAGCAATTTGAACAAGCATTCTCAGCCAGGCAATATCAATAAATTTTTCAGCAATAAGCAGTACAGCAACAGCAAAAATAGTACCTAGTAAAATGGATGGTCCTCCTTCTTTATGAAACATAATATAAAATTTGATAAAATAAAAATATAATTGGTGATACAAATATAACACTATCTAAGCGATCTAGAATGCCTCCATGTCCTGGCATAATTGAACCACTGTCTTTTACGCCAGCAATTCGTTTAAATTTGGATTCTATTAAGTCTCCAATTGTACCAAAAATGCTTACAATTATAGCAATTATGGTCCAGATTAAAATGGATTTATTGCTAAACTCAGGAGTTGGCTGAATGTATAATTTTGATATTAAGAAACCGGCAAATGCGGCAAATACAGCACCGCCTAAAAAACCTTCGATTGTTTTTTTAGGTGAAACACGTTCGAATAATTTATGTTTTCCTATAGATTTTCCGACCAAATAGGCAAAAGTATCATTGGTCCATATTAAAATGAATAATCCAAGAATGATTTTCGGATTATAATCATTAGCACCAAAAGAAATTTTTACAATAAAAACAAAAGGCAAAGTAATGTATCCTAATAAGTACAAATATTTAGAAGAAGTACTTATTTTTTGTACCGAATCATAAAATAAGAATAGAATACATTTTATGGATATAACTAGCGTAACGGCAAGAAGTATTAAATCTAATTGCTTGATATTGATGGTTAAATCAAGATTTGAGCTCAATGCGCTATTTAAATAATCAGTAGTTTGTTTGTTATAATGACTGATCAGTATAATTACAGAAAATAGAAGTGTTCCAAATAAAATAGAAAATATTTTATTCAGGCTTACTAGATTGGAAAATTCGTAAATTGTAATAATTAAGAAAATACCAAAAAGAACAATAAAGCTTTCAGTTGAAAACAGAATAGAGGTAAGCAGTAAAGCGATATAAACAGCACCAGAAATGGTTCTCTTCAGTGTTTCGTTCATCTTAAAGATCTTCTAAAAGCAATAAATAAAGATTTTTTGCAACACTTCCGTATTGAGTAAAATCTTCCTCTTTTGCCTTTTCGAAATATTTTATAGTGGTAATGTTGGTAGGATAGTCTCTTTCGTATTTGCGTTTAATTGCGCTTAAGCCGTCGCTTTTCATTGGCAGAATTTGGCTTGTAGTGGCAATTATGACAATGTTTGCAGGAAGTTCGTTAGGTTTGTCTTGTCTGATTTGTTTAGAGGAAAACAAAATTGAACCTTCATCGGCAATTAAATTTTCACATGAAGCCAATAAAAATTTAGGATTTCTAGGTGAAATATGAGGCAGTTTATTTTCTTCTAATAAATGAAAAAGACCTGGTTCGTAACATAAAACTTCATTTTCAAACCAATCATTTTCTTCTAAAATATTTTCAAATTGTTCAGCAACTTCTTGTGTGTTTTCACAATACAAAAATTTACCGCCATTTTTTTTGAAATTAAAAATGAATTGTTCGTCTATAGATAAATGACTGTTCTGAATAGGATTTCCTCCATATTCGCTTTCACTTTCTTCATCCGAAGCGGCATCACTGGAACCAAATATTTTTTTGAAAAAATTCATTTTTATATGAAATACTTTACATGTTAATTGAAAACGTTCAAAGATAAAAAAATCTTAATTCAAAAGGCTATTTTGAATTAAGATTTTAAAAAATATTACATATTTCTGAATTATTTACGAAACCACTTCTTCCAGATTTTTGTCAAAAGTACGTTTTCCGAAAATAGTTTCTAAGTCATCTTTAAAAATAACTTCTTTCTCTATTAAGATATCAGCAAGCTGATTTAACTTGTCTTTATTTTCTTCAAGAATTTGAATAGCTCTTTGGTATTGTCCTTCAATTAATTCTGAAATTTCAGCATCAATAATTTTTGCTGTTTCGTCAGAATATGGTTTAGAGAAGTTGTATTCGCTTTGTCCGCTTGAATCATAATAAGTAACATTCCCGATTTTATCGTTCAAACCGTAAATCGTTACCATTGCACGAGCTTGGCGTGTTACTTTTTCTAAATCACTTAATGCACCAGTTGAAATTCTGTCAAAAGTTACTTTTTCAGCCGCTCTTCCGCCCATAGTAGCACACATTTCGTCTAACATTTGATCTGTTCTAACGATTTGTCTTTCTTCTGGAAGGTACCAAGCAGCTCCTAAACTTTGTCCGCGAGGAACAATAGTTACTTTAATAAGCGGTGCAGCATGCTCTAACATCCAGCTTACAGTTGCGTGACCAGCTTCGTGAATCGCGATTGCTCTTTTTTCTTCTGGAGTAATGATTTTATTTTTCTTCTCAAGACCACCAATGATTCTGTCAACTGCG
This sequence comes from Flavobacterium sp. LC2016-01, assembly GCF_009711135.1. GTDB lineage: Bacteria > Bacteroidota > Bacteroidia > Flavobacteriales > Flavobacteriaceae > Flavobacterium. The sequence continues at coordinate 599,546 of NZ_WMIC01000001.1, forward strand.
TCAAGAAAATCTTGTCTGTCAACAGCAGTTTTATTGTTACGAGCAGCAATTAATGCAGCTTCGTTACAAACATTAGCAATATCAGCACCAGAGAAACCTGGAGTTTGTTTTGCTAAGAAGTCTAAATCAAGACCTTCAATTTTTTTGATAGGAGCCAAGTGAACTTTAAAGATTTCAGCTCTTTCGCGAATGTCTGGTAAGTCAACAAAAATTTGTCTGTCAAAACGTCCAGCACGCATTAAAGCTTTATCAAGAACATCAGCTCTGTTTGTTGCAGCTAAAACAATTACGTTTGAGTTTGTACCAAAACCATCCATTTCTGTCAGTAATTGGTTCAGAGTATTTTCTCTTTCGTCGTTTCCGCCAGACATATTGCTTTTTCCTCTAGCTCTACCTACAGCATCAATTTCATCAATGAAAATGATAGCAGGAGATTTTTCTTTTGCCTGTTTGAATAAATCACGTACACGTGACGCACCAACACCAACAAACATTTCAACGAAATCAGAACCTGACAATGAGAAGAAAGGTACTTGAGCTTCGCCGGCAACAGCTTTTGCAAGCAAAGTTTTACCAGTTCCCGGAGGACCTACAAGTAAAGCTCCTTTTGGAATTTTACCTCCTAAGTTGGTATATTTTTCAGGGTTTTTAAGGAATTCAACAATTTCTTGAATTTCTTCTTTAGCACCTTCTAGACCTGCAACATCTTTAAATGTTGTTTTGATATCTGTTTTTTCATCAAAAAGCTTAGCTTTTGATTTTCCAATATTAAAAATCTGTCCGCCTCCGCCAGCGCCTCCGCCAGACATTTTACGCATAATGAAAATCCATACACCAATAATAATGATGATTGGAAGCAAGCTGATTAAAATATCGCTCCAATTGTTTTTTTGAAGAAAATTGAAATCTTTTAGTTTTCCTTCGCCAACTGCTTTTTCAAGTTTAGTCTGGAAAATTTGATCGTTACCAATTTCTAAAGTATAATGTGGTCCTTTGTTAGGATTTTTGAAAATATCTTTAGAAACTTTCTCGTTTGCTTTATCTTTAAGAGCTGCAGCAGTCAAGTAAACTTCGGCTTCAGCTTTATTATAAACGATTACTTTTTCAATTTGACCTTTTTCTAATAACGTATTGAATTTAGAAGAAGTCAATTGAGCAGGTTCGCTTAAGTTAGATCCTCCGGTTGCAAAACTTATAAATAAAAAAACTAAAAGTATTGCGGTATATATTAACCAAGGACTTATTTTAAATTTATTCGGATTTGGATTATTATCTTTAGCCATTAGAAAAATTTTTCTTTAGTATTTGTTTTCGATTGTAGTTATTTTGGCGTCACCCCAAAGGCTTTCGATATTATAGTATTCACGTATGTGTTTTTGGAAAACATGTACCACGATATGCACATAATCCATCAGAACCCATTCTGCGTTGTCGGTTCCTTCTACGTGCCAAGGTTTATCTTTTAAGTCTTTAGATACTGTTTTTTGAATAGAGTTTACGATGGCGTTAACTTGGGTATTTGAAGATCCATTGCAAATGACAAAGTAGTCACATACAGCCGTATCTATTTCTCTTAAGTCAAGAATATCGATATCATTTCCTTTTACTTCTTCAATCCCTTTGATTATGTTCGCCAGCAGAACATCATTATTAATAGTCTTTTTCGCCATGAATTATTTTTATGAATTTGTAAAGTTACCAAATTTTGTGATTATTTTTGAACCTTAACAAAATATTAAATTAAGTTAATTTAAATTACTTAGATGAAGCTAATCAAACTCGATGCCATAGATTCTACAAATGACTTTCTTAAAGCGTTATCAAGCCAGGATGAACTTGATAATTTTACTGTGGTAACGGCTGAAAATCAGACAAAAGGAAAGGGGCAAATGGGCTCAAAGTGGCAGTCAGAATCAGGTAAAAACTTAATTATGAGTGCCTTGGTAAAGGATTTTATCTATAGTAATGAAGAGGTTTTTAATTTAAGCTTAATAGTTTCATTGAGTGTAATTGAAGTTTTAAAATCGTTAAATATTCCTGATTTAAGTATAAAATGGCCAAACGACATTATGTCATACAATAAAAAAATTGGTGGCATACTAATCGAAAATACCATCAAAAGTGATGGCAGAATCGTGTCAGTAGTCGGATTAGGACTTAATGTCAATCAGACTAATTTTGATGAATTGCCAAATGCTTCTTCATTGGCAGTCATTTTAGGGAGTTCTCTTGATAAAAATCTTTTGCCAGAATTAATCATAGAGAAAATACAGCAGAAAATCGAATCTTGGGAATCAAATTCTTCATTTTTTTGGGAAGAATATTTTAATACTTTGTTCCGAAAAGGTGTTCCAATGCCTTTTAAAAATCTTGATCCTAATTCGTCTGGACAAAATTTTATGGGAATTATTCAAGGCGTTTCTTCAATTGGAAAATTGCAGGTTTTGCTTGAAGATGATTCGGTTTCAGAGTTTGATATTAAAGAAGTTCAGATGCTTTATTGATAAGATTCTGAGATACTGAGTTGCTAAGATTCTGAGTTTTTCTTAACTCGGATTAATTATTGTTTTTGCTTTTGGCTCTATTTTTTTGTTCCGATAAATGATATAAAAAGTACCTAAAATTGATGGAGCAATCCAAGCAATTAAACTGCCAATTCCCAATCCGGCTACTATGTAGGCTGTAATTGAAGCTATTAAAGCGCCAACCATTTTTCCAATGTGTTTTGACAGCCAGTTTCTATTGGTTTCTGAAAAGTTTCTGTAGAAAATAAAATCTTTAACGGTCATAAAAAGTCCAAATCCGCCAAAAAAAGTAAATAATATTCCGTTTGCAATGTTGTTTAACTGGCAGTACAAGCCAATTGAAATCATAACGGCAGAAAAGAACAGCATAGTTCCTGAAATTATTTTATCTAATAAGTCGGCTTTAGGTTTAGTTTTAAAACCTAAAGCTCTGTTTCCAGAAATAACAAGGTAAATAGTAAATAAGCCAATTAAGAACAGGAAAATATTTTGATGTTTTGGCATCCAGCAAATTGGCAGAGAAATTAGAGAACTGGTTATCATTCCGATAGAGAATAATTTCCCCATTCTTTTATGAAGTTTTCCGCCTTTTTTAACGACAATACTTCCAATTCCTGTAATTAGCCCAATTCCGCCAAAGAAAGCGTGAATGTAAATTAAAATCTTAATAGCTGGTTCCATTTTGATATGTTTTAGTTTGATGATTCAAACTTCCATCAATATTTCAATGGAGAATAATTTTTGTTTCTGAACTGTGTTTTTTTCAGGATGAAATGTTTTTTTGGAAGGTTCTAAGTTGCTAAGATTCTAAGGTTCTAAGGTTTTTTGCTTTGCCGTGAAATAAATGGGCATAAAAAAAGTCCAATCGTTTAGATTGGACTTTTCATTTATAATTCACAATTAATAATTCACCATTATTAAAGCTTGTTCATGTTGTTTGCCAGAGTTTCAATAAACTTACTGATTGGTCCTTTGATCATCATTGCCATCATAGCGTTAAATTCACCTTCAAAAAATAACTGAACGGCACTTTCTGAATCAGAAACACTGTCAATATTTGAAGTCAAAGTAAATGGAAGTTTATCACTTGCAGCACCCAGAACGATTTTGTTTGGAGCTACTTTGTCTTTCATTTTTAATTTGATTTCCGGCATACCTTTCAATCCAAAAATAAAAGCATCTTCACCAATTACTTCGAATTTGGCGATATTATCCGGCATTAATTTTTCAAAATTCTTAACATCAGTCAATTGATCAAATAAATCTTGAGCTGATTTCTGAACAGTAACTTTTGGACTTTCTAAGTTCATATTGTTTTTTGTTTTTTAACGCAAAGGGCGCAAGGTTTTTTTCTAAGTTTTATCTTTAAATTGCGCAAAGATCGCAAAGCTGTATTTAATTAGAAATTTCAAAAAAGAGCGGAGCGGTTTTTTAAAATCTAAAATCTATTCCTGTCCCCAAGTTGATGGGCTTATGCTCCATTCTTGCAAGGTAGATTGCTGGTCTTCAGTAATATATTGTTTTTGAACCGCTAAATCCAATAGATTTTCATAGTTGCTCAAAGTATATAAATCAATATTAGCATTTTTGAAATTTTCTTCGGCAACTCCAAAGCCATATGTAAAAATTGCCGCCATACCTTTAATATTTGCACCTTCATTACGCAAAGCTTCAACAGCTAATAAACTGCTGTTTCCAGTACTAATTAAATCTTCGACAACCACAACATTTTGGCCTTTTTGTAAAAAACCTTCCACTTGGTTTTGTCTTCCGTGTTTTTTAGCTTCCGGACGCACATATACAAACGGCAATCCAAGGCTTTCAGCAACCAGAATACCAATTCCAATCGCTCCAGTAGCAACACCGGCAATTACGTCAGGTTTTCCAAATTGTTTTTCAATATTCTTTGCAAACTCATCACGAACATAGTTTCGGATGATCGGAAATGAAAGAATTAACCTATTATCGCAGTAAATAGGAGATTTCCAACCAGAAGCCCATGTAAAAGGATTTTCGGGATTCAATTTAATTGCATTTATTTGCAAAAGCAATTCGGCTGTTTTTTCGGCAGTATCTTTATTAAAAATCATAGTACAAATGTATAAAGTTTTTGTGAACGACAAACCACTTTTTTTGACAAATGAAATCTCGCGCGAAACAGATTTCCAATTGTTCTTGTTAGAAAGTATTGATATCGAACAGCTTATTATAAAAATTTTTCAAAATAAAATTCAAAAAGCTATTCTTTATCATCCTGACGAAAGTGAAATTATGAAAACCTTGAAAGCCAAAATTCCGGTAAATAAAGCCGGCGGAGGTTTTGTGTACAATAAAAAAGGCGAGGTTTTATTTATCTTCAGAAATGGAAAATGGGATCTTCCAAAAGGAGGAATCGAGAAAGGTGAGGACATCGAAGTTACCGCTATGCGCGAAGTTGAAGAAGAAACGGGTGTAAACAAACTGAGAATTACCAATAAGCTTCAAAAAACCTATCATATCTTTAAACGCAACGGAAAATACAAACTTAAAATCACGCATTGGTTTGAAATGCAGTCTGATTTTGAAGGAACACCACACGGACAAATCGAAGAAGGCATCGAAAAAGTAGCTTGGTTAAATCCAGAACAAATCAAAGAAGCGCTTAAAAATTCGTACGAGAATATTAAATTGTTATTTGCAGAAGAAAATCAGTATAAATAAAAAATCGCAATAGTAAATTGCGATTTAAATCCATTTTTGTTGTTGGTTTTTAATCTTTATAAGTAAAAACAAACTCCGTTTTAATGCTTGGTCTTATAGTAGTACTTGTTGTACCACTTTCAATAGTGTTGTTTTCAGTCATTTTTGACATTCTGTTTGAACTGTCAAAAATATAATCTGTTTTTGTTCTATAAGTAACAGTATAATTAGAACTCGCATGAAAAAAAGTAAGGACATCTTCAGAAACTAGGTTTTCAGAAAGATCCAGAAACACAGTGCTGTTAGAATTGTAAAAACTGCATAAAAAGTTATTAAGTTTCCATTCGTTGCCAAAAAGGAGTTTTTTATAACTATCAATATTGGGCAAATTTGTGTATTTATAACTTCTAACATTTCCGGTCAAATTCCCGTTATTATCAAATTCAGCACACTTTTCTAAGTTGCCGTTCACAAAATTATACTTATAATATAAAGCGCCCGAAAACATAGTTTGTTTTTCAAATTGATTGTTTGAATTAAGTGAAATCTCCGAATGTTCCGCCGGATTATTCCCAGAAGATTTTGCCAAAAGTAGTTTACCCGCCAGATAAGTAAAAACAAACTTGTTATTCAAAATTTCATCATTTGCCGGTCCTGAGATTCGCGTAATTTCACTTATTTTTCCGGTAGTATTATACAAGAAAGTGGTTGTAATTAAAATTTCCCCATCAGGATTATAATCAATTATTTTCGAAACCAAATTCTGATTGTTATACGTATAATCACTTATTCTGTCGTCAAAATATTTAATTGTTGTAAGTTTCTCATTTTCAAAAAACAGTTCTTGAGAACTAAGAATTTCAGTATTTTTGGAGTAATCAGTGATCTTGACAGAACTTAAATTAGTTTTAGTTGATGCGTCACCAATTTCTTCATTAGAGCAAGAAACAATTGCAAGTACAGCAAATAATGCGATTAGCTTTTTCATTTTACTTTTTGTTTACGTTATATTTTATAAGTACAAAAAGCTCGAAAAGGTTGCGCTGCGGTTGATGATTAAAATTTGAAATATAAATAGTTGGGCGTGCCACCATCCCGATAAAAGGGCTAACTCAGTTTGTGTGTATACGCCCTTTTATCGGGATGCTGTCGGGCTTTCGCTGCTACTTCGGTAGCTTAGCTCTATCCCTCACGCGGAGCTGCACTTTGCGAATAGTTTTCTATTTTATTGATTTAAATTGAAGAAGCGTATCATCAATTAAATAATCAATCTCCAAAAAGCTATCGCAGATTTTTAAAATTTCTTTTTGATAATTTTCGGAATCCAACTCAATCCAGCCTTCCATTAAAGTCAACGGACCGTGATTTGTGCTGACATTTGGCCATTTTTGGCTGTAATTTTCAAAAAGATTTCTGAATTTTTCGGCAAATTTTCTGCTTTCTATTGCATAACCTTTAAGTTTTCTCAACTTTAGGGCATGAATATTATACATGATTTTTTGTTTCTTGATGCTTGAATCATTAATCCAAACAGAAAAGAAAATCCTTGATTCGGCTGTTAAAGCTTCGTTTGGATTACTTGCCCATGATTTTTTATACAATTTGATAAAAACAGAATCTAGATAAATACCAACAGAAACTTCAATTGATTTTTCATCCAGAAGCTTCTGATCAAGCTGATGAGCTATTTTTTGAAAATTTTCCAGATAAAAAGAAGTATCCATTTTTTTAAATTAATGCTTAAAAATAACTCAAATCGAGCGATTAATTGAAATTATTCAGTTTTATGATTTCATTTTTCAACTCTTCAGGCGTTACCGGGTTAAATTGCAGATCCTTTGCCGATTTTTCACTCGTAGTCGCTTCTTTAATCGCTAAAAATGGTTTGCCTTCAAAATATTTAATAGCAACAATCGTAATTTTTTCTTTTAAAAGCGAATTATAAAAAACAACTTTTTTAGGACTCAATTCACCTTTCATAATAGATTTAAAGCTATGGTAAATAATATTCATCGAAACATTGCTTTCATCTTCGACAATAACACCATAATTGATTACCATTGATGGAATATAGTATAAAAAACGGTCACAATTTAGGTAACCAAGCTTTGCACTACTGAACATATTGTAACTGATTTCATTTGCTTTTATATTTTCATCCGTTTTTGTGGAATAAGGTTCTTGAGAGCGGTTGTTGCTGTAATTTCTTGAACTGGAAATATCGGAGTCCTCTGATTTTATAGTAATTGGCAAAGTATACGTAAAGTTCACAGGAACGCCTTGCACTTTGCCTGGGGTAAATTTTCCAATTTTTTTTAGAACTCTAAGATATTCGTCATCAGCTTTTCTACTCAAACCTTTTGTTATCTTAATATTAGTGACATTTCCTTCTCTGTTTACAACAAAAGAAGCATATATTTTGCCACTAATTTCTTCATCAGAATTTCTGTAATTGTTGCCAATGAATTTGTACAAAGCTTCATTCCCACCTATATACACGGGTCTTTCGTCAACATTTGTAAAAGTCTGTGCTAAATCAACCGATTTTTTGTCGACAGTCCAATTGATCTGGTCTTTTTTCCAATTTCCATTAAAAAGCTGCATTCCATCTTTATTACTTTTTTTAGGAAAAGCAATTTCGATATTCTTTCCTTTTTTTAAATCGCACTTTTCATTATTTGATGTTGCAGTAATATGCAGCATACCGCCAGTTTCTAATAATTTTCCGTTAGAAGTTGTTGAAAGCCCGCCCAAAATTATATCAGAAATAGAGTAATATTCTTTAACTGATATTTTGATTTTTCCTGATGCTTCATTTCCCGTTTTAATTGAAACAAAAGAATTTGCTTTGATTGTAATCTTGGTTTTCTCGGCACAAATAATAGTGGTGTCTTTCTGATTATTGATCAAAAAGAATTGTGGTTTTTTATCATTTTTAATAAAAAAATCGAGCAGTAATTTTTGGTTTTCGGTAACATTGTTTTTTGAAGAACTGACAGTTGCCGAATCCGTTTTTAAAGTATCATTTAAAATAGTTTCCTTTTCTGGCTTTTGAGATCCTGATTTAGTATTACCTTCTTTTGTTTCGTTTTTACACGAAGAAATACTTAAAACAAATGCAGTTATTAATACAAGTTTTAATTTCATTTGGCTAGTTTATTAAAAGTAATAATTTTAGTTTTTAGATTAATTCGGCAAAAGCAAAAGCAAATAGAAAAACAGAAAATAGTATATCAATATTTCGGATCAATTTCCAATTGTTTGAAAAAAACAGTGCAAAACTCACTAATGGTCTCAAAATCAATTGTGAAAGAAAGGCAATAAACAGCAATAAATATCCAAAATTTAAATTGGAAAAATCACCGTTTAAAATCCTTTTAAAAGATGTTGTAAGGCCGCAGGTTTTGCATTTCAGTCCAATTTCTGCATACGGACATTTTATGCTGATAATTTCAGTCTTCAAATAAAGAACTAAAATTAGTATAGCAGTAAATACTAAAAAATTAAAAAAATGATATTCTCTATTTCGAGACAGAATCATTCTTGATTTTTTGAAGGGAATCTTTTTTAATCTGTAAAATAGAATCTTTCGATATCTCTTCTTGAAGTTTTTGCTCTGCTTTTTCTAAAACCTTTTTTTGAATAGTATCGAGTATTTCTCCCTGTGCTTCGTTGATAGAGTTTTCAATTTTTGCTTTAGCATCATAAACTGTTTCGTATTTATAATATTGAAAAATCCCAATAGAAATCGCGACTGCTCCAATAATTAAACCAGCAAGTGAAATAGAGGTACTTTCGTTTCTTTGTTTTAAGCCAAGATAGGAAATACCGCTAAAAGCAAGCGCAAAAAGACTTGGGCCAACGGCGTAAAATCCCACACACGGAATCATTGAAAATAGAAAGGCTAAAATGGCAAATACTAAGCCTATTATCGCAAAAGGTTTTGGGTTTCCAGAAGATTGGTAATTCATTTTTAGTTATGGTTTAGTCGGTTTTTGATTAAAGATAATAGAAGATGCAAAACTTCATTTTTGAACACAATGACAATCAAGACAATTGCCAAAATTCCGATAATACAATTAATAAAACTGCTTTGAAGTGCGTTCTGAAAAGATTTTTTACCCAAGAAAACAGACCAATGGAATAGAGCTCCCAAATAATTTAGTCCGTAAAATATTCCTTCAACAATAGTGTTGCCGGTTTGGTTGTCCATAGTTTTTGGTTAAGCAGGTTAGAATTGGGTAATACTATTTGAATTCAAATATAGAATGTTGGAATTGAATATGATTACGGGAAAACGTAATTTTTTTTATTATTAAATAAGCATAACGTTAGCGCGGATTTGTAATCCGTGCCCACAAAGTATCAGTTTTCGTTTTTTAAACTTCTTCTCTATGCGAGCTCGGATTGCAAATCCGCACTAACGGGTGATACATCTTCGTTTTTCTTTGAACTAAATGAATATAATAAAAAACAATGATGCTATTAAAACTCACTTTTTCATATTATTCATAAACTTCTTCATCATCTTCTAATTTTTTAAATTCTTGAATGAATGGAACAAATGCACTTGATTGTGTTAAAATATCTCCTAATTGAGTTTTTGTAGTGTAAACCCATCCACCTGGAACTCTTAAGACTGTCGTGTGCGCGGCTCGATTGTCGCCTTCACCTCCTGAAATATTTATTGTTAACGATTGGTGAAGTTGTAAATTGTAAATTGTTTGTTCTTCCTGTGGCATAGCTTTTTATTTAAGATTTTTATATGATTTATTTTTTATTTTGGCATTTTTTTTAAGTTATGAAATATTCTCAGACTCTTCGTCTCGAGTATCTTGTATAACTTCTGTAACTATCTTACCTACATCAGTTAAGAAGAATTCAATTTTACTACCATTGTATTGAGTACGAAGTAGTCCTTTCCCTTGTAACCCTTTTAATGTTTCTAAATTTTCATCTAAACCATTTAAAATGCTACCTGTATTGCTTGTTTCAATTTTAATTAAAATTTCAAACTCGTAATAATTTAAAAGATGAGAAACGGAATAAATTTCTTTTACCAATTCAGGAGAAAGTGTTGGATAATCTTGTTCAAGTCGCTGAATCTTTCTATTAAATCTTCGATGCCAACGACTACGCATTTGATTAAAATCTGAATCAACAAGCTTATTCATTTTATTGATCTCTTTTTGTTTTTCATTAGATGTCTCAATTGCAATCTTTAATTGATCATTAAGCCCATCAATTCTATTTTTATTTAATTCATTTATCTGGTTGATGCTTTCTTGTAAACTAAATGTTTGTTCCTTTAGCGAAGTGTTTTCATCTAATAAATTTTGTAGTTCTTTATTCCCAGATTCAGCATTTTTTAATTCCGATATTTTCGCTGCAATTGCAATTTTTTCTATTATTACATTATTTTTATTTTCATACACTTTTGCCAATCTTATCTTTTTTGCGAAAACTACAGGCCAATCAATTAGCCACATGATAAATGGTAATATTACTATGTAAAAAAGAGCTAAACCAATTGGCCATAAAATAGCCCCTGGTTTACAGTATTCATGATTTATGACTACAATTTTATCTTCCATTGAAGCATCTGAAAACATCAATAAAAAAAATGGTCTCCAATTATAAATTCCAAAAGACCATAAAAATGCTCCTGAAAAAGGAGATTTTAAACGCTCTTTGCTGGTTTCTATAAACTCTTTTATTAAATCTGCGATAGTCATAACAATTGTTCTTTATACAGTTTGAATTATTTTGCATAAGAGGTCTCCGATTTCAGTAAATTGCACGCTACTGCTTGCCGGGTCAATAATGAAAACACCCTTGTTTGCAAGTTCATGGACCATTTCTGCCTTATCTGTTGTGTATTTGACCATGTTATTCTCTGTCATTTTTTGTCTCCATAAAAACATATATTCAGTGAAAGTCAGTGTATCTGCGACTATTACAGTATGATCGACTAATTTTTGATCTAAATGAAGTGTTTCACTTAAAATATTAACTCGCAAACTATTGTATTTTAATCTATGTTTCAACTTAGAGTTTTCGGCCTCCAACATAGTAAATTGGTTATTAAGTTCGTTGATTGTATTATTATTTGCTTCATTAATATTTTTAATACTGTCTTGCAAGCCTTTATTGCTGTTTTTTAGAGATTCGATTTGTTCTAAATAATCCTCTATTTCACGATTTCCTGATTCGGCATTTTTAAGTTTAAAGTCTAGTTTTGCAATATTAATTTTTCTATCCATTGTATGAGATCTTGAATCATAGATATTGTCAATTCGCTTAAGTTTAGTTTCTAATAAATCATTATCGATTTGTAGCATTATCCAAGGAATCGTTTTTGTATAAAAAATTGCCATTAAAATAGGTACTATTATGGCTAGAAGATTACAATACTCGTTATTGATTACCGTGATCTTATCCTCAATGGATTTATTAGAAAACATTAATAAAAAAATTGGTCGCCAATTATAAATTATAAATGACCATAAAAAAGCTCCTGAAATAGGAGTTTTTAGTCTTTCTTTACTAGCATCAATAAAATCTTTTATTAAATCCGGTATTGTCATACTGTAAGTTTATTAAATCAAAACTAAATTAAAAGCATGTAGAAAACAAACATGAAAAGTAAAATATTACTGAAGTATAAATGTTTATAAGTATACATCTGTATAAAGTTTTTACAAATAAAATATTTGTTAAGACAAGTCAGTTTTCTACATATAGCTTTGCGATCTTAGCGTTTTTATTACGCACCCAAAATCAAAAAAATCTTAGCGCGCTTTGCGTTAGAAAAAAATCTACAAAACACGATAAACAGGATACTGCAAATGCGCCTTTTCATAATAAACAGAATGTTTGTAAATCCATTCCAACTGCGCTTCAGGGCTTTTTGCAAATGCTGCATCAGTTTGTTTTTTAGATTCTAATTCTGCTTTTAGAGACGGATTTTCTTTTAAAAGATTTGCCGCAGTATCTTCAAAAATATATTCCGAATAATGTTCTTTTTGCTGTAAAATTGGGTCGAAGAAATTCCAGTTAAAAAAGGAATCAACGCCTTCTGGTTCAAAAGCTTCAACTAAATATTTTACACCTTTTTGAGTTGTTGGAACGATGTAATCTCCTTTGGCAAAAGCCATTTTAACGATTTTAGAAGTTACCGTTGTGTTTCTATGTGCATAATGTCCTTCGTAAGCCGATGGAACGGTTTTAAAATCAGCAATTCTGTAGCTCTCCACTTCAATAATAGTGTCGTTTTTAAGCTGTGAAAAAGTGATGTTATTGTTTTTCAATAAATCAATAATATTCCAATATCCGCGCGGAATGATATAAGCAGACGGAATAACAACGTCTTTTAGCGATTTGAATTCTTTGATATACGGAACGTCCTTTTTATACGGTTTGCTTCGGTCGTAATACAAACGATTTCCTGTTGTCGCCTCACTTTTTTTGTAACTCGCTTCATATCCTAAAAACGAAAAAGTAGTAGCTTTTGTGCTGTCTAATTCCCATTGCAAAGTGTATTTTTTCTTTGGCTGGTATTGCTCCAGATTTTTAACGCGAAGTTCTTTGATTTTTAGATAATTGGCATCTGTAAAATCCAAAGTTGATTTCATGTATTCGTAAGTCATTTTTACACGCTCGGCATATTTTTTCAGCATATGTGTTTCGACCACAAAACCAATTGTATTAAACAAAGAAGTATAACCCGTTGTATATCTCGGACTGTCAACAAACTGCCCAAAACCTTTGTCTGGCGTGTCTTTAAACGAATCAACATAAGGTGTAGTTTCGATTTTCTTTTTCTGTAAATCTTTTACCAGCGCCGGCATCATTTCGTTGTTCATAAAATCACCCAGAACGCTTCCTAATTTATTATGTTCCGTCATAATATAAGTCAGTTTGTATTGATAATCAGAACCGTTGCTCACGTGATTATCAATAAAAACATCGGCATTTATTTTCTGGAAAATCTCGACAAAACTTTTGGTGTTTCTAGTGTCCGATTTCATTAAATCACGATTCAAATCATAGTTTCTGGCATTTCCTCTGAAACCGTAAATTTCTGGTCCGTCTTGGTTGGCGCGTGTTGTTGAATTACGGTTTAAAGCCCCGCCAATATTATAAACAGGAATACAAACCAAAACAGTATTTTTTGGTGCCTTCAGTTTTCCAATGGCTAAATCTCTGTAAAACTGCATCGTCGCGTCGATTCCGTCTGGCTCTCCGGCGTGGATTCCGTTATTCACAAAAAGAACTGCTTTTGTTTTCTGAATTTTATCAAAATCAAATGCCGCGTCTGGATTAAAAGTTACCATATGCAAAGGTTCACCAGAATCTGTCAAACCCATTTCTTTTATTTGGATCGTTGGAAAATCATTTGCCAGCATTTTAAAATATGCTATAGTTTCAGCATATGGAGCCGATTGATTTCCGTTTCCTTTTTCAAAAAAAGTGTCGTATTTTTTATTGTTTTGAGCAAAAGCGGTAATCGTGAAAAGTGAAATGAGAATGGTAAAAAGTTTCATGAGTTTGATTTTAATAGGAATCAAATATAAGTTTTTTGTTTCAAGTTTTTCTTGTTTCAAGTTTCAAGTTGATATGCTTTTCGGATATTGTTTTCTCGCAGATTTTGCAGATTAAATAGATTTTTTATTCTATTAGTTGAAAATTTAATCTGTTTAATCTGCAAAATCTGCGTGAGGTAAAATTCAACACTATTTAAACCTGAACACTAAAAACTGTACACTGCCAACTATTTTCTCTATTTTTGCAAAATGAATAAAAAACACCATTCCAACAACATACTTTCGAATTTAGGAATTGAAAGCCTGAACGAAATGCAAGAAATGGCGCAAGATGCTATTTTGAACGATAACAATGTTTTACTGCTTTCGCCAACGGGATCTGGAAAAACATTAGCTTTTTTGCTTCCCGTTTTAGAATTATTACAGCCAGAAATTTTATCAGTTCAATGTTTGATTCTGGTTCCATCACGCGAACTTGGGTTGCAGATTGAGCAGGTTTGGAAAAAAATGGGAACGCAGTATAAAGTAAATATTTGTTATGGCGGACACTCCATTGATACTGAAATCAAGAATTTAAGCAATCCGCCAGCAGTTTTGATTGGAACTCCAGGAAGAATTGCCGATCATATTGACAGAGATACTTTTAGAACAGATAAAATTCAGACGTTAATTTTAGACGAATTTGATAAATCGCTTCAATTAGGATTTCATGAACAGATGTCTTTCATCATTGGAAGATTGCCTAAAGTGAATAAAAGAGTTTTGGTTTCGGCTACTTCAGATATTGAAATTCCAAAGTATACAAGAGTTATAAATCCAACGGTTTTAGATTTTATTCCGGAAGAAGAAGAAAAAGCAAATCTTTCGATGAAGATGATTTTGTCTCCTTCTAAAGATAAACTGGAAAGTTTGTTCAATTTAATTTGTTCACTTAAATCGCAGTCGGCTATTATTTTTTGTAATCATCGTGATGCTGCAGAAAGAATCAGCGATACTTTGAACGAAAAAGGAATTTACGCCACCTACTATCATGGCGGAATGGATCAGGATGAACGTGAGCGCGCTTTGATTCAGTTTAGAAATGGAAGTATATCCTATTTAATCACAACCGATCTTGCTGCAAGAGGGTTGGATATTCCTGAAATGAAACACGTAATTCATTATCATTTGCCTTTAAAAGAAGATGAATTCACACACAGAAATGGGCGTACAGCACGTATGCAGGCAACTGGAACAGCATATGTAATCATTCATGAAAGTGAAAAACAGCTTGATTATATTGATTATGAAATGAACGTTTTAAATGTTGAAGGAAAAGTTTCTTTGCCAAAACCGCCAGAATTTCAGACGATTTACATCAGCGGAGGTAAAAAGACAAAGTTAAATAAGTTTGATATTGTGGGTTTCTTTTCTCAAAAAGGAAAATTAGAAAAAGATGATATAGGACTGATCGAGGTAAAAGATTTTGTTTCGTTTGCAGCAGTAAAATTCGGGAAAGTAAAAGAGCTTTTAAAGAATATTAAAGACGAAAAGATGAAAGGCAAGAAGTTTAAAATTGAAGTTGCGCGCAATGTAATCAAGAAAGAAGAGGAGAAGGGCAAAAAGTTTTAAATGGAGCGTGATGTTCTATTTTGTTGTTTATCAGGTTTTTATAAAATGAAAACTAAGTTTTACAATTTTGTGTTAAAAAAATAACGATTTGATAGGGGTTTTTTCATAAATTCTATGTTTTTTTGTTACAGTAAAAATGTAAACCCCAAATCCATTATGAAAAGAATTATTACCGTTGCCATTTTGTTCTTTAGTTTTGTTTCTTTCGCACAAATTAAAGTTCTTGAAACCGTTCCTGTTGAGAAATTAGGAAAAGTAAACAACAACTACATTCAAAAAATTGGAGACGAATACACTGTATATTATACTAGTATTCAAAACGATGACGAAGGATCAACTTTAAGAAAATTTACGTTCAAAAATGTAAATAACGATTATGCAAGTCTTTATAACATTATTATGAACGGTTTCACTGCAAGTCCGTTATATGATATTAAGTTAGAATTGCCTAATAACTATATCTGGCTTCACTACACAGGAAGTGTTATTCCAGAAAAAGCGACAGTTCAATTTATGGTTTCAAGTAAAGAAGCTACAGCAGCAACAAGCAGTGTTTCTGAGCCATTTATAAAAGATCAAATCAATAAATTATTTCAAAAATAATTTAGTTTAGTTTGAGGTTTCAGGTTTGATTTAGTTTCAAGTTACTGTAAATCTTATAAAATATAAAAGGCTATTCAAATTTTGAATAGCCTTTTTTTATCGTTTCTAGTTTCAAGTTTCTTTACGTTGTCTTTATTTTAACGCAAAGCACGCTAAGTTTTTTATCTAAGACTTTGTAAAAAGTGCAAAGTTCGCAAAGCTTTGTGAATAAAAACTTTGCGAACTTTGCGTAATCCTTTGTGTGCTTTGCGGTTAAAATAGTTGTTATTTCAAAAAATCTCAGCAACTTAGTATCTTAGAATCTCAGCACCTATATTTTCTTCACGTATTGTGTGATAATCACAATCTGCTGTCCATCGACTTTTCCTTCAATATATTCGGCATTTTCATGGTCTAAACGGATGTTTCTAACAGCAGTTCCTTGTTTGGCTACCATACTTGAGCCTTTTACTTTTAGATCTTTAATCAAAACAACAGAATCTCCGTGCTGTAAAACTACGCCGTTGCTGTCGCGGTGAACCAGTTTGTTTTCGTCATCTTCGCCTTCTCCAGTTGCCTGTGCCCACGCAAGCGTATCTTCGTCTAAATACATCATATCCAGCAATTCTTGAGGCCATCCTGCAGCTCGCAAACGGCTCAACATTCTCCATGCTACAACTTGAACCGGAATATTTTCATTCCACATACTGTCATTCAGACATCTCCAGTGGTTTAGATCAACATTATCAGGATTTTCAATTTGGTCAATACAGGTAGTACAGGCAAATATTGCTTCATCAATTCCGCCTTTTTGTGTTGGCAGTACTTGATATACTTTTAGGTTTTCTTCCGCGCCGCAAAGTTCACATTTAGATCCGCTTCGTTTGCTTAATTCTCTTTCGATGCTCATTTTATTATTTTATTTTGGCAAAAATACAGTTAAATACTACATTTTGCAAGTTGTATTTGAAGATTAAATATTAATTACGTTTAATCTCAAAAATCTTCTTTTCATCATAAAGTTTCTGCATCTCTTTTTTAGAAACATTAGATTTGTTATTATAATTTTTGTCCACATCTATTTTATCGATATTTGTTTTATTATCAATTTCCATATCATTTAATAAAATAGTCAAACTGTCTTTTGAAACCTTACTTACTTTTACACTTGAGTAAAAACCTTTGCTTGAATTTAAAAAATAAACATCTCCTACTTTAGGGCTTTTAATAAAAGTTTCAGTGTCTTTTCCTTTTTGTACCGAACTATACATGGCAAAAAGAAAAATACCAGCTATAATAAAAATTCCAGAATACATCCAAAGCGGGCTGCTTATTCTTCCCATCGAGTAGTGTATTTTTTGTTTAATAGGGGCTGAAAAATCTTTCTGTTCAAATGTTTTTTTACAAGAGTTGCATTCGGCAAAGGTTAACTTTTTAATTGGAAAAAATGGTATCCAGTAGATATGTGCATACTTTTCATATAAACTGTAATTCATAGAAACCGTAGTGTTGCAATCTGGGCAATCTACATTGCTAATGCGGTCATTTTTAATGTGTCTCGATTTGGTTCCGTAAAAAATCATTATTAGGGTTTTATTGGTTAATAAAAACAAAAATAACGATTTAATTGAGCAATGCAAATAAGTTTGCTTGTACCTTATTCAGTTATTTCTTAACCCTTACAGCGTCGGGAACCAGCATTTCATATTCGCCGCCATTTCGCAATACATCGCGAACAATACTTGAGCTGATGTATGATGTTCTGGCTGCAGTCAATAAAAATACGGTTTCAATTTTAGAAAGTCGTCTGTTCGTGTGTGCAATTGCTTTTTCGAACTCAAAATCGGCTGGGTTGCGCAAGCCTCTCAAAATGAAATTGGCTTTTTGTTTGTGTGCCAAATCAATTGTTAGGCCTTCATAAGTAATTACCGAAATTTTTGGTTCGTCTTTGAAAGTTTCTTCAATAAAGCGTTTTCTTTCTTCAAGTGAAAACATGTATTTTTTTTCGGCGTTGACACCAATTGCAATTACGATTTCATCAAATAAAGAAATTCCTCTTTTGATGATATCTTCGTGTCCAAGTGTAATAGGGTCAAATGATCCGGGAAATATGGCTTTTCGCATTTTTTTTTAAAGATTCTGAGGTTCTGAGATACTAAGATTCTAAGTTTTTTTTAGATAATGAAGCTCGGAACGACAATTTTTATTATTTAATTTTTTTGAAAAAAAATAAGGTGCTAAAATCTTAGCACCTTAGTATCTTAGTAACTAGGCCAAAGCCAACTCAATCGCATTTGTAAATAAATCTTCCAGCGAAATTCCGGCTGCTTTTGCTTGCTGTGGAATCAAACTTTCGGTAGTTAAGCCTGGAATTGTATTCATTTCAAGCATGTATGGCTCGTTGTTTACAATGATGAATTCGCTTCGTGAGAAACCTTTCATTTTTAAGACTTCGTAAGCACGTTTTGCAGTTTCTCCTACTTTTTGAGTCAATTCATCAGAGATTCTGGCTGGTGTGATTTCTTGTGATTTTCCTTCGTATTTGGCTTCGTAATCGAAGAAATCATTGTCAGAAACAATTTCCGTAATTGGCAAGACTTTGATTTCGCCTTTATAATTGATTACGCCAACAGAAACTTCAGTTCCGTCAAGGAAACTTTCAATGATGATTTCGTTGTCTTCTTTATACGCCACTTCAATTGCGATTGGCAGTTCTGCTTCCGTTTTTACTTTTGAGATTCCGAAACTTGAACCGGCTTTGTTTGGTTTTACGAAACATGGCAAACCTACTTTTTTAACGATTTCGGCTGTGTTGATTTCGTCGCCTTTGTTTAGATAATAAGAGATTGCTGTTTTGATTCCGTATGGTTTTAAAACAGATAATAAATCACGTTTATTAAAAGTCAATGCCGATTGGTAATAATCGCAAGACGATTGCGGTAAACCGATTAATTCAAAATAAGCCTGCATTAATCCATCTTCGCCCGGAGTTCCGTGAATGGCGTTGAAAACGCAGTCGAAAGTAATTTTTTCGCCATTTACTGTTACAGAAAAATCGTTTCTGTCAATTGGGAATTCGGCGTCATTTGCGTCTACATAAACCCATTTTTCTTTGAAAATATGAATTCGGAATCCGTTGTATTTTGTTTTGTCAAGATATTGGTATACAACGTTTCCGCTGATAAGCGAAATTTTGTATTCGCTTGAATATCCGCCCATGATGATGGCAATGTTTTTCATGTTTTTGTTTCAGGTTTTAATTTGTTTCAAGTTTCAAGTTTTGTCAGGATTGTTAAAACTCGTTATTGAATTTTTTTATTGGGTATATGATTTTTTAAATAATGTTCTTTTGAAACCGAGTGCCCTAGCCCTGATGGAAGCGGCATCCTTTTATGGTGGGGTTCACCATAAAAGATACAGCGGACAGCAGGAAACAGCTCCTCAAAATTATCCTTGTACTTCACTCAGGATGACAATCGCAGGAGTTTCTTGTTTTAAACAAAATTATCATTTTTTTTGAAATGAAATACTTTATCTTTGCGACAACTAAAAATTAATTTATGAGTTTACGTAAGTATTTAACTAGCCGCGTATTTTTTTTACAATTATTGAGTGCGGCTGCTATCATTGCAGTTTTAGGATATTTGTTTATGCATTGGCTGACTTTTACAACTGATCACGGACACGAAATTGCAGTTCCAAATTTAGCAAGATTAACGGAAGAACAAGTTGAAGAAAAACTAGACGAACTTGACTTAGATTATGTGCTTTTGGACAGCGTTGATTACAAAAGTGAATATCCGAAATTTAGTGTTGTAGAGCAGGATCCGCTGCCGGGAACTAAAGTGAAAGTAGGAAGAAAAATATATATTAAAATTAACTCGTCTGGATTCTCATCTGTGAAGATTCCTGATTTGATTGAAAAAACATATCGTGAAGCGGTTCCAACTTTGAAAGCTTTAGGACTTGAGCTGGGAACGATTACTTATATTCCGAATCTTGGGAAAGATATGGTTTTGGAAATGCGTTACAAAGGCAGAAATTTAAAAGTAGGAGATCGCGTGTTGAAAGCGTCTAAAATTGATTTGGTTTTAGGTGACGGAAAAGCGAGTTATGTAGATGATAGCCAGGCAGACAGTACTGCAGTGCCTGTAGAAACACCACAAGATGAACAATAATATTGAAGAAAATTTAGATCTGGAAGACGAATTATTCGAACATTACAGATTTGAAGTCCCAAAAGGTCAAGCGTTTTTGCGTATTGACAAATATTTAATGAATTTGATTCAGAATGCTACGCGTAATAAAATTCAGAACGCGGCAAATGACGGAAACATTTTTGTAAATGATATTCCGGTAAAATCAAATTATAAAGTAAAACCTTTTGATGTGATAACGGTTATGTTGTCGCATCCGCCATACGAAAATCATATTCTGCCAGAAGATCTTCCGATCAATATTGTGTATGAAGATGATGCGTTTTTATTGATCAATAAAGAGCCGGGAATGGTGGTACATCCAGGTCACGGAAACTATACAGGAACTCTTGTAAATGCATTGGCACATCATTTTGATAATTTGCCAATGAACAGCAGTGAACGTCCTGGTTTGGTGCACCGAATTGACAAGGATACCTCTGGGCTTTTGGTTGTTGCCAAAACTGAAGCGGCAATGACGCATTTGGCTAAGCAATTTGAAGCTAAAACAACGGAACGTGAATATATTGCGCTTGTTTGGGGAAATGTCGTTGCAGAAAGTGGTACAATTGAAGGAAACTTGGCACGACATTTAAAAGACCGTATGCAAATGGCTGTTTTTGCTGATCCTGAAATTGGAAAACCTGCCATTACGCATTATAAAGTTTTGGAACGTTTTGGTTATGTGACTTTGATTTCTTGCCGATTAGAAACTGGAAGAACACACCAAATTCGTGCGCACATGAAACATATTGGGCATCCGTTATTTAATGATGAGCGTTACGGTGGTCATTTAATTTTGAAAGGAACGACGTTTACCAAATACAAACAGTTTATTGAGAATTGTTTTAAAGCATTGCCACGTCAGGCGCTTCATGCTAAAACGCTTGGATTTGTTCACCCGAATACGGGAGAAATGATGCGTTTTGATACGGAACTTCCTCAGGATTTTCAGGATTGTATTGAAAAATGGCGTACATATGTGAAATCACATAATACGGAAGATGAAGAGAATTAATTTTTTAGAAAAAAGAAAATAGATTAAAGAATATAGAAAAAGCTCCAACTGGGGCTTTTTTTATTTTACCATTAAGATATTAAGTTAATTAAGCGTAGATCTTAATAAGCTTAATATTCTTAAAAGAAAATTAAGCGCAACACTCTTAATTAACTTAATATCTTAATGGTAAAAAAATCTAGTTTAATTCTGAATGGGATTTTATTTTACCGATTGATCCTGTTGGATTTGGTAAAAGTTCGAAAACCGAAGTAGGAGCGAGGCCTTGTTCTATTCTGTGCGAAACGTATAAAATTGTGACGTTTGTTTCCTGTTTAATTGTATTGATTAGCTGAATGACCAAATCTACATTTTCGTCGTCCAGGCCTTCTACCGGTTCGTCTAAAATTAATAATGGCGGATGTTTCAAAACGGCACGAACAATCAGCGCAACTCTTTGCTGCCCGATGGAAAGATCAATAAAGCGTTTTTTTCGCAAATGCGTCATTTCGATTACTTCCAGCCATTGCGATACAATTTGCTGTTGATGGGTTGTTGGCTCATTATAAAGCCCGATGGAATCAAAAAAACCGGAAAGAATCATTTGTTCCAGAGTGTGGCCTTTTTGAAATAAATCAGTCATCGAAGTCGTGAAGATTCCGATTTGTTTTTTGATGTCCCAAACACTTTCTCCAGTTCCTTTTTTTCTTCCGAATAAAAATAAATCCTGCCCGAACCCTTTTGGATTATCTCCTGTAATTAGAGATAAAATGGTGCTTTTTCCAGAACCATTTGGGCCAATTAACTGCCAGAATTCACCTTGTTTTATGGTCCATGAAATAGTGTCGAGAATTTTTCTTTCCTCGTAACTTACGGATACATTTTCCAGTTTTATTAATACACTTTCGTGGAAAGAATGTGGTTCAATCGCCTTTGGAATTTCTGATGTATTCAGAGTTTTAAAATGGCTTTCGGTTTTTGAAATTGGATGCAATTCAAAAGTATTGTCTTTGATCTGCGCTTTATTCGGAACAAATTCCAAAACATCCACAACACGATTTAAAAGCTGGATAATAGCAATTTCATCAGTTAAATCTTTTAGAGAATCGGCTAAAATTACTCTTGATGCCTGATCTAAATGATCGAACGGATTATCAAAAATGATAAAATCTGGCTTTTGATTGATACAGTATTTTAAAAATTCTTTTTTGCGTTCGCCTGATGAAAAGGTTCTCAATTGGCGATGCGATTCCGGAGAAGCTTCTACACTGTCATATTGATATTCTTTTTCGATGAATTTTTCAATTGCGATGTCAGAGAATAAAATACCTTTTTGATTGTTGAAAACGGCTAATTCTCCTTTTGCTTCGCCGTTAAGTATGTTATCAATAAAAGCTTTTTTGTTTACCTGGTTAGATAAAAGTATGTCCCAGTGCTGCATTTCTGTATTATTAAAAGTTTCTTTTGCCACTCCCGATAGCCATCGGGAGCGGCAAGAAGAATATAGTTTATTCTATTTTTTTGTTGCCATTTCGCGGTCATTTCGTGACCATTCACTCCACGAGCCGACGTATAATTTTGGAATTGGAATTCCGGCATAATCCATTGCTAATAATGTGTGACAAGCCGTAACACCAGATCCGCAATGAACGATTATGTTTTCAGATGATTTGCTTTCTAAAATTGAAGTATATTTTTCAGCTAAAACTTCAGCCGATTTAAAAAGACCATTTTCATCCAGATTTTCACTGAACGGAACATTTACTGCTCCGAGAATATGTCCTGCAATTAAATCCAGAGG
Source organism: Flavobacterium sp. LC2016-01 (assembly GCF_009711135.1). GTDB lineage: Bacteria > Bacteroidota > Bacteroidia > Flavobacteriales > Flavobacteriaceae > Flavobacterium. Next base: position 622,483 of record NZ_WMIC01000001.1, read on the forward strand.
TTCTGTAAGGCCATCAAATCGATTTTTATCTCTTACATCGATTACGATATTTTCGTTGTTATTTCGAGCTTTATCGACTTCATTGATATCGACTAAAGCTAATTTCCATTCCGTTATTGGATAATTTTCTGTTTTTTCGAAATTTTCAATTTCAGAACTTACCGGAAAACCTGCTTTTATAGCTTCTTGTAAACCTCCATTTAAAACCTGAATTTTTTCATGTCCAACGGCTTTCAGCATCCACCAAAATCGTGACGCGGCGTTTGATCCGTTTTTGTCATCGTATACAACAACATGACTTGTTGGGGAAATTCCGAGTTTAGACAACACTTCAGAAAATTTGGAAAAAGATGGCAAAGGATGTCTTCCGCCATCTGCAGGATTTTCGGCTGTTGCCAAATCTTTGTTTAGATCAACATATCGTGCACCTTTTAAATGTTCGTTTAGATAATTTTCTGGTGCATTAATGCCGCCTCTGGCATCAATTAATATGATTTCTGAAGAATTAAGTTTTAATAATTCTTCAGCACTTATAATTGGAGAAAGTTTGTCTGACATTTTGAAATTATTTACCTTTTTTAGTTCCAAACAAAAGCAAAGCATTCAAAATTACTTTATTTTGTGTTTCATTTTCAAATGTATACGAAAGCGTTTTGTTGGTTTTGCCTTCATAATCAATATCATTATGTCCCATATTCACATACATCATTTTGTATTTTTTATTGGTCCAAACGACAGGATAATAACCGCTGTGCCAAATTTCATGCGCTTTTGGGCCTGTTCCTAAAGGGAAACTGCTTTCGTCAATTGCCAACAGAATTTTGATGTCTGGATTTTTTGTCAAATCATTGCTCCATCGATACCATTCGTTTGGCTGAGATTTAAAGGTTTTAGGAATGTTTTTAGTTATCGGATCTTGATTTTCAACTCTTAAAACTGCTGATGTTGGCCGCCATGTATTGCTTCCGTATTCACCGGAACCCAAAAATGTGTTATGGTACCAATCCCAGTTTTGCGGATAGGATGAATCATTTAATGCAAAGGCCGAGAAATGAAAACCAATAAAACCGCCGCCGTTTTCCATATGCTTTTGAAAAGCTTCACGCTGCGCTGGAGTTTCTGGTCTTGTATCTAAAAATAATACAACTTGGTAATTTGCTAAAAACTTTGCATTGAGGTTGTCCCAATTGCTGGTTGAATCGTATTCAAAATGATTTTCCTCCGCTATTTTTGGAAACCATTTATTGGCTTCGTGCACAAAACTTATGTGCGCTTGATCATTTTTGCCTGTATAAAAAGCAATTACTTTAAATTTTGCTTTTTTATGCTGTGCAATTCCTGTAAAACAAACAAGAAAAAGAGTTAACAGAATACACTTTGCAGCTAATTTCATTTTTTGATTAAAAACATTCATCTCTTAACTAGGAATTTTTTCGATTAAAATTTCGTTTTCTGATTTATCAAAATAAGTGCATGTCATTTCGATAATGTTCACGCGCCATTTTGCAATACCGCATTGCGCACAATGGGTGCAGAAAGTCATATAATCGGTTTCACCATGCTGATGTTTTACCAAAAGTTCGATAAAAAGTTCTTTGTTAGGAAAATCTGCAACTTTTATTTCAGGATATTTTTCTTCAGCTGCTGCGGTATAATTATTTAATCCAAAATAAATGACACTTCCGTCATGCACAAAAGTATCGTAGCCTTTTACACCAAGAATGATTAAATCTTGAATATAATTAGGAAAATCAGCACCGCTTTTTACTTTAGAATGTGCTTCTTTGATTTGGTCGATAGTAAACATAGTTTTTAGTTTTTAGGTTTTTGTTCGCCACGAATTCACGAATTTTTTTAGTGTAATTTGTGAATTCGTGGCGAACAAAAAAATTATTGTTTCAAAAATACGATTAATGGTTTTATAAATTGATCAAAAGATTCAATATGCGGCAAATGTCCAGTATTTGGAATTTCAACCAGTTTTGAATTCGGAATTGCTTTTTGTGTTCTTCGGCCTAATTCGGCATAGTTCCCCATTTCCGCTTGGATTTCTTCAGAAACTAAAGGTTTGCCTAAAGCAGTTTTATCTCTTGTTCCAATAATTAAAAGAGTAGGAACCTGGATATTTCTGAACTCATACAATACAGGCTGTGTAAAAATCATTTCATATAAAAGTGCCGAATTCCAAGCCACTTTATCATATTCAGGATCAGTTGTCCAGCCGGCGCTGAGTTCTGCCCATTTTTGATATTCAGCATTCCATTTTCCGTTATAATAATTCGCCATTTGATAGTTTTTGATGGACTGATAATTTTGTTTTAATTCCGATTCGTACCACCAATCAACAGGTTTGTAGGGAACCACTAATTTCCAGTCTTCTAACCCAATTGGATTTTCTAGAACTAATTTTTCGGTCATTTCTGGATACATCAAAGCAAATCTTGTGGCAAGCATACCGCCCATAGAATGTCCTAAAATAGTTGCTTTTCCGATTCCGAGATGATCTAATAATTTTTTGGTGTTTTCTGCTAATTGCTGAAACGTATATTGAAAATTATCTGGTTTTGATGATTTTCCAAAACCAATCTGATCTGGAACAATTACGCGAAAACCTGCTGCGGTCAAAGCTTTTATAGTTGTTTCCCAATAGGCGCCGTTGAAGTTTTTTCCGTGAAGCAGGACCACATTTTTATTGTTATAATTATCTGGAGTTATGTCCATATAAAACATCTGCATGTATTGGCGCTGACTGGTTAATTCTAAAAACTGAACCGGAAAAGGATAATCGTAATTTGAAAGATTTATATCTAAGGGTTTTATGTTTCCATCTTGAGAAAAACTTAAAAAAGGAAATAAGAGCATTAAGAGCTGGAAAATTTTCATTTTTGAGTTGATTTTGGGTTAAGAACTATAAAATTACCGTTAACCATTCTGAAAACCAAAGTTTAACTTCTTAAAATTATCAGAAAAAATGAATCAGAAAGAAAAATTAAAGTCAATTTAATCATCTGATTCTTCACTTTTAATTTTTTTTGGCATTCTTAATTTTGCATTTTTATCATTTGTAAGGTATTGATTGTGAAAATATTGCAGTTCAACGATTAATGCCACTACTTTAAGGGAGTTCTTTTGAAAATTTCGAAATTGTAGGTAAATTAGAGGTAGAATGTTGTCAGCTAAAAAAGTGTATTATGAAAAAAACAATACTTTTACTCTTGCTCACAGTCCCCACATTTGCCCAAGAAATCAACACATTTGATTTCGCCGTTATAAACTCTACCTTAATCTCAGCAAATATCGATCTTGATAAAGGGCGGAGCGTTGTCGCGGCCAATGAAGATCAATATTCGGCTTATTTTCAGTACGCATTTAGTATGTGTGATGACGATGTTATTTTTGGCGCTGGAATCGATAAATCGGAAATTGACCGAACGTACATTGGTTACATCGGAAAAATATGCGGTAAATTCAGAGCTACAATTGGAGTTGGTTATTTAGAATCGCGGAGCGGTTACGACGGAACTTTTACGGGTTTCAGCATTTCATGGCATTTTTCTGAAAACACTTATATCGGAGGAAATCTTGAAAATTTACATTCGACAAGTGTTGATTATGAAACCGATGAAAGTTTTGATTATTACAAAAAACTGGTTCCGAAAGTTTTTGGAAGTTATGAAATTATCCCAAATGTGATTGCTTTTGGTCAGCTGAGCAGCAGAGTTAATGATATTGCACTGAAGTATCAGGTTCACCGATTTTCAGCCGGAGGATTTTACTCTGGACACTCAGTAGGAGGAATCTTCGGAACAGTAAATCTCGGACGATTTGCACTTTCCTGCAGTACCACTTTTGAAAAAGTAAACTTTGGGTTAAAGTTTGAGTAGCTACGGTTTAGGCCGCAGGTTTTTGGAATTTGGAATTTAAAAAATTTATTGAAGATTATTGTTTTTTAAGTGTCACCACTCTTTGCGGATACGGAATATCGATATTATTTTCGTCAAAACATTTTTTAATGCTTTGCAGTAAATCGCAATACATTACAAAACCTTCTGTAGAATTTTTTGCCCAAGCCCAGGCTTTTAAATTTACGCTGGAATCGGCTAAAGCCACAACTCTTGCAATAACCATCGGTTCTTTTTGTTTTTTAGCTTCTGCGGTCCGAGTATCAATAAATAATGGATGTTTGGCAATTTCATCTTTTATGATTTCTAATGCTTTTTCGACATCAGAATCATAACCAATTCCGATTTCGATTATTTTACAGCATTTAGTATCAAGCATATTGGTATTGACAATTATTTGATTGCTGATCACCGAATTTGGAATTATAATTCGGTTGTTTTCGGCATCTTTCAAAACGACTTGTCTTAAATTAATGTCTTCAACCGTACCGGCAAAGTTGTTAATGGTGATTTTGTCATTAATTTTAAAAGGTTTAAAAATGACCAAAAATATACCGCTCACAATATTGCTTAAAGCCTGCTGTGAAGCCAAACCAGCAACAAGAGAAATTACGCCTGCACCCGCTAAAAAGGAGTGTCCGATAATTTTAAATTCGGGAATCTGAATTAATGCAAAAGCAAAACCAAGAATGTAAATTACAGTTATTATTAAGTGTTTTAAGAACTTAAATCCGGTTGCATCATATTCTTTATCGGTTAACTTTCGATATAAAAAATAACGCAGCGTTTTTTCTGTTATAGCGCCCAAAATAATAGTTGTAATGGCAATTATAGCAATTACAAATGCGATTCTGAAATCATTTATGTAATCCATCATAGATTTTGATTTTGAGAAAAAAAATCCAAAAAACAATTTTGAATATTGCTTTTTGGATTTTATAAAGTTAAAATAAATATTACCAGTTAGGTGTAATGCGTGAAATTTTATTTAACACATAGAAACAGAGATTTTATTTGCAGAAAAAAGAGCTTAAAAAAGAAACTAGTTTCTAACACATAGCTTGCTATGTTTGTTTTAAACAAGTGAAACGCCTTTTTTGCACCTCCTAAATCTATGTTTCTATGTGTTTGAATTAATTCACCCAACGGGTTAAATATTGTTAGTTTTATAGTCCAACAAAATCATCGCTTTTTGGGAAAATGCTCAGCGCTTCAATCGCAATTTCTGGAGTTGGAGAAGCTAGTTTGCGCAATTTTGTATCCATCCAGGCACCGTCAACCGTAATAGTAGCACAAAGCGTATCATCTTCTCTTCTAAATTCATGAATGATAGACCAGCGCGAAGCATCGGCTTTCATTTTTGATGTTTTAGTGTGAATGAATATTTTATCAGAAAGTTTTAATTCTTTTCTGAAAACGCATTCTTCTCTAAACAAAACAGGTCCAAAACCCTGTGATTGCATCACTCTTAAAGTCAAACCTAATTCTTCAAGGATTTCGATACGATGCTGTGCACCAAAATCGTAATAAGCACTGTGACGAACATGAAAATTAGGGTCAAGATCTGACCAGCGAAAAGAAATTTCTTTAATAAATGAAGCCATTTTGTAATTGTAATTTAGATTTTATTGCGATTGCCTGCCGAAATTGTTTCGGCTAAAAAAACAATCATTTTTAAAAATCGAAATTACGAATAAAAACAAATGGAATTTCCAGCAAGCAAAATTTTATGAATATTTGAAGAAAGTACTTTAGTTTATTTTGAAAGTAGTTTTTTGATTTCAGCCGCAAGATTATCTAGATTTCCTTCTACATTTCCTGTCGTTGCAAATTTTATAACTCCATTTTGGTCAATCAGAAAGTTTTTTGGAATCGAATTGGTGGCATAATCATTCCAAATTTTTCTATCTGGATCAATTCCATAATTAAAATCAAGACCATCTTTTTTTAGTTTTGTTGCTTTTTGTGCCACAAGTTTTTCAGCTTCTCCACTTGAGATGGCTAAAAATACAAAATTGTCGTTTTTAAATGGTTCAGTAATTTTAGCAGGAATATCGTAAAATTCCAAAAGACAAGGTGCACACCAAGTGGCCCAAAAATTTACAAGAACTACTTTTCCTTTTAAATCAGAAAGTTTTATTGTTTTGCCATCAAGGAGTTTCAAAGTGAAATCTTTTGCGGTGTCATTTATGTTTAAAAGATATTCGTTAGTTTTTTGGATTTCTTTTTTTGGTGCATTAGTGACAACTTTTTTGCTGTTTTCAAGTTTTTCTTGTTCAGAAAAAATCTCAACAACCGTTATAAATTCTCTGTCACCAATTTTATCACCATATTTTTTAGCTAATTCATTTCTCTCTTCTTCCGATACGCCTTTATTCATAGATTTGATTCTGCCTTCCTGCCCATATTTTTCAACTTGTTCCATCGTCACGATTTCATTGTTGATTATAATTACATTTTCAGGTTTTTTTGCGACTTTATTTTGTGCACAAAACGAATAAGAAATCATCAGAAGGACGAAACAAATTACTTTTTTCATAGTGGTATTTTTAGTTTTTTATAAATATAGGATTTTTAAGAATAAAAAAAGGAATTGCCTCAAAAATAGAATCGGAGATGTTATGTATTCAGCATTTTAATTTAGAATGCGCTTTTTTTTGTTCCGAAAATTTAAGCAGAAATTCGGCAATCATTTCAGTTTCATCAGATGTGAAATTTCCTTTAAAATATTTTATGTATGGAATTAACTCCGTCAGTGTGAGAATTTTTGCAAATTGAAATTCTTCGACTGGCTTATTATTTGTGAAGACAATAATATTTTTGATTGGAATTTTGCGATCGCCCCAATGCTGGCGGGCAAAATTCCAATTTCGTTTTCTTTTCTTTTCAGATAATAATTTATATAGCGCAAAATTTGTTCTAAGAATCTGCTCTACAGGAGAGCGTAAATCTGAATTATTTATTGACTTGTCGCTCCAATTTTTTGTTTCGATTAAAAAAATGCCTGCTGATGAAATTAAAAGATGATCAACTTGAATGGAATGAATCGTGTCGTTATTGGCTTTATTATGAATTGGAGGCTTAAAAGTGCAGCAAAAGTCATTTATTAAAATAAAATCGTCGGAGAGTATTCTTAGTGTCTTTTCGACTTTTTGTTCGCCAACGGCGCCGTAAATTGTATGGTTTAGATTTTCAATTATTTCCTTTTTTTTCTCAAATGCCTGCAGTTCTGGAAAACAGCTTTCGTTTATAGCATCTTGAAAATTTGCAGAAAGATATTCGAAACGTTTATTTTTTTCGGAAAGTAATTTTTTTACCTGATAATTGAATGTTTTAATATTATAATGAAATTGAAGCTGGACAAACCAAAATTTTGTACAGATGACTAGGTTTAGCCAATAGTCCCGTATTGTTGGGATAATTTTAGAATTAGTTTCAGGAAGATTATCTATTTCTTGGTTAAAAGCATCAAGCTGTTGGCGCAGCCGATCTTCAAGATCATTTTTATTTCGAGGAATTGCGTCATTTAATTCAGCGATTTCTTGTTCAAGAATTGATTTTTCCTCCTGTATAAACAGCGTATGATCAGAGATGATTTCTTGTTCGTTAAACTGATAATTTTTCCGATAATTAATCAATTCATTTAACGTGCGAAATTCGTCAACGTTATATCTGACTAACATTAATTGTATAGCATTCAGGCATCCAATTGTGTTATAAACTCTACACATATTCTTTTTCGATTAGCGGTCATAAGATATATTTGATAGATGGTTAGGGCTTCATTTTCGATAATTCAACTTCAAGCCGGTCGAAGTTTTCTTCGTTTTTATCGACAACGTAAGGTTTTAGTTTCTGGCATTCTTCAATTGTTTCAAAAAGCATTTTAAAAACAACTTTTGTTTCATTTTCAGCAACAGTTTCAAATGTTGCCAGAATTTGGAAAAGCGGTTTTGAATAGCGTTTCCATGCAATAAGATTTGGTCTGTCAATTTTTATAAATTCACATTCATTGGCATAATTTCCCACTTCAGGGCCATGCATAATAAATTCCCATTTTCCGCCTTCGCAGAAGTCAAATTTATTAAAAGTATTGGTGAAGCCTTTTGGTCCCCACCAATTTTTTAAATGGTCAGGATCGCTCCAGGCTTTAAAAACCAGTTCCTGCGGGAAATTCAGAATTCGTGTCGTAACAATTTCTGATTCTGCAGTTGTTATGATGATTTCTGATTTCATTTTTTAATCTATTTAGTAATTAAATATTTTTTAAATAATTAAATTTTTTCCAGATTATCCCATTCGTATTCAATTTTATTGATTTTAATGAAGTACGGGATTAATAATAAAAGTTCTAATCGAATAGGAATATGTCCATCTCCAGTCGTAAAAGGAAGTACAAACATTGATGCGATGCAAATTACAACCCCAATGATTGCATCAATTTTGGCAATTGATATCGCATTTGCTTTTTCGAACCAAAGTAAGTACGCGGCATAACCTTTAAAAGTCATAACTGCAATAAGAAAAATTCCAACACCAGAGTAAGCAGTATTGGTTTCAAAACCATATAAAGATAAATGAACATTATTTGAAAAAGCACTGCCTATTAAAGTACCTAACCCGCAAACGGACAAAATCATAAAAATCCAGCAGAATGTTTTAATCCACCAAGGCAGTAATTTTCTTCTGATGATTCCTGTTTTTTCAAATTCGTCAAATTGGCTTTGTAATTCTTCACTCATATTTTTATGTTTTTGGTTGTTAGTAAATGGTTTTGTGATAGAGGGGCGAATATTTTATCGAAGGTAAAATAGTAAAACGGGAAAGATTTATTTATGTAAAGATAAAAAATAAACTTTTTTATTATGACGAAATGTCGTTTTTGGCATTTATTTTTTTTACAACCCACGGCAAAGTAAGGCCTTGGCCAATGATAGTGATCAGTACAACAGCCACAGAAATAAAAATAATGGCATTTCGATGCGGAAAAGGAGTTCCGTCTTCCAGAAATTTAGGCAAACCTAAAGCAATCGCCAGCGAAACAATACCGCGCATTCCTGACCATGCGATAATAAAGCTGTTTTTTGAATCGAGTAAAGCATGTTCACTTACTTTTCGTTTTTTATTGCTGTTTTTGAGATAGGCTTTCTGTAAATTTATTTTTTGAAAAAATATCCTCACCATTCGGGTTAATAATGCGACGATTGTAATTATTACGGCATAACCAATGTATGGAAGAATCATTCCGTCGTCAATATCTTTTAAAACGTATCTGAAATTAAGTCCGATTAAGATAAAAATTAATCCGTTGAGCAAAAAGATGATGACGTCCCAAAGGCTTCTGGAATTGGCCTTTAATTTTTCTGGCAAAATTTTGTTGCTTAAACGAGCCATCGCCAAACCTAAAAATACTACAGCAATTACGCCTGAAACATGCAAATGCTCTGCAACAAGATACGTTACAAATGGCATTAAAAGCATAAAACTGACCGTAACATTAATATTGTTTCGGACTTTTGTCAGAATGAAAGCTAAGATTTTGCCCATAACAAAACCTACTAGAAATCCGCCTCCAAGCAAGAATACGAACTGAAGTGTGGCTTTCCAGATAACAAAAACAGAACCCATTACCGCTGCAACTGCAAAACGATACGCAACTAACGCAGATGCATCATTAATAAGACTTTCACCTTCAAGTATTGTCAGTGTCTTTTCGGGGATGTCAAGACCTCTTGTTATGTTTATGGCTGCGACTGCATCTGTTGCTGAAAGTATGGCGCCAAGAACAAACGACAAAGGCCAGCTCATACCCGGAATCATATAATGCGAAACGACGGCAATCCAAAATGTGGTCAAAAAAACTAACGGAATAGCTAATGTACTTATCGTACTCAGGTTTGTTTTAAAATGTTTTGGCGAAATATTAAATGAAGCATCATACAACAACGGAGGCAAAAAAATCAGGAAAATAATTTCAGGATTAATCTCAATTTCATTCATAGTCGGAATAAAACCGATCGCAACTCCAACAATTACCAAAAGAATAGGGAATGGCAGTTTTGATTTTTCGGCATAAGCAGAAATACCAATTACAATGGCTAATATGAAAATGATTATGGTATAGTTTTCCATTTTTTAAAATTTTATAACATCTCTCTTGCATGAATATCTTGAAAGTTCTACTGGAGTATATTTTTCTTGTTTTAGCTCAACATTTGACATATCATATAGACCGTTATCTGTTTTTTTTACTCCAACAGCAATATAAGGATTTGTATTTATATAAATAATTTTCACAACCTTATCTGTTTTTTTACAAATAGGACAAATTACTTTTCCCTTTAAATTTAGTTTGTATTTTAACGGCAGTAAAAAAGCTAGATTTAAGGAGTCGGATTGGATATTTAATACTCTTTTTAAAAATATTGTGTCGTTGCCAATTCCTGTGCAATAAAAATCAATTTTGTCATTTGTTTTTTGAGTAAGTATTAATTTGAATTTACCAAAAGTATCTGTTACTGTTTCAGCTGAAATAAGGTTGTTCGTTTTTACCAAAATTTTCAATCGAGAAACATTGATTTCAGATTTTTTAGGTTTCAATTCCCCATAAATCTTTACTGAATTTTGACCGTATGTAAAGCTTAGTAGAACTATAGCAATTAAAATTGGACTTATGATCTTTAGGAGTAATTTCATTTAATTTTTTATTCAGTTTCTATCTTGTTATTCTTGTTTTTTCTGAAATCTACCACTAACATTTTTGAGGTAAAACCCTTGTTTTACAAAATATTTTTATGCAATTTCTCCCTGTAGCCAAAGCGCTCCGGTAATTTTCATTCCTATAGTTAAATCTGTAAATCGCATATTCTCTTTATTAATAAACAAATCTATTGTGAAAAAATCAGGATCTTCTTCTTGGTTTATTAATTTTACATTGATTAAATATCCATAGTTTTCGTTATTTATTTTGCATTCTTTATAACTGTTTAGAACTCCTATAAAGTCAAAATATGTTGGTCTTGGAATATCTTGGTTTGGCATATAGGTACAAAAGTCTGGACTTACTGAAGTGCCATTTATTTCTGTTAAATCACTCTTGTCGAGAACCAGCCCAACTGCAGAAATTTTAATATTTAATTTTTTTTCAGATTTGTATTTTCTTTTATTAATTGCATAGTCAGTTGCAAAAAAAGATAAGCCAAAAGTATCCCTACCTCCGCCTTGAATTTCAGCTTCCATATTTGCAACATGTGACCATTCAATGATTTTTTTAGTTTCAAATGGCAATATATAATCCGTTTTTATATAGGGATAAGCAGATAAAACCGCTCCATTCGACATATTTCCGTTTTTGGTAATTGCCCTAATTTTTACATTGTTTGAATTTTCGAAACTTACCTCATTTATTTTGATAATAGGATTTTCAAGAATTGGCGCTTGAATAGCAGCTAAAGCAATCATTTCATTTATAAATTGATTGCCATTATCAGAGTTTAAATAATTAAATCCTAAAAGTCCTCCAAAATTATCGCCATGAGAGCCTTGATCATCTGAAATGATCTCGATCGATATTTCGCTTGAAGATGTGTTAGGTTTTGTTTCCTCTGTTTGAGGTTTTATTAAAAGTTCATCATTTTTTTCTTCGGTACTGTTTTTACTTTTTTTCTTAAAGAAATCAAATATTCCCATTTTTGTTTAGTTTGTTTTAATATTTAGTATAAGTTTTTGGCACTACAGCGGTTTTGACACTAAATCATTCTAAATTTTACGATTCGTCACTATCTTCGTTATAGAATTCCGTAATGGCTGTGTCTTCAAAAAAATGAAATTCCTTTTTTACAGGGAAAGTTTCTGATGTTGACGGCATATTTTCTTCCATTGTATTGGTTTCTTTTGTTGTGATCTCACTTTTTTCAAAATCATAAGACATTTCGACAATACTGCCCGCACCACCAGAATATGCAGTTAAAGTGTTTAAAACAAGGCCTTTTTCAATGTATTTAAATGTACTGGAAATGGCATTATGTGGTCCGCCAAAGAGATAAATACGCAATTCTCCTTTTTCTATACTGATTTTTTCACTGTACATTTTAAAATCGTTTTCGTCGTATTCAGCTGGTATCACAATATTCGAAATTTTATCTAAATGGTATGATTTATCTATATTTTGTAAAAGGATAAGCATAGGTCTTTTTAAAGTGTAATTTTCCTTATGTTTTAATACAACAGCAATATCTGGTAAATTGTCATTGTTTAAATCTCCTTCAGCTTTATATTGTACTTCATAAACGTCGGGTTTAGGAAGAAAGTCTGCAATTTTATTTCCTGTTTCAGGATAGGTAACATCATTAGGTTCTCCAGAAACAGTTTCCTCGTATTCTTCTTCTTCCGCACAGTCGTGCTCAGGAAGGCTGTCGATTACAGAAACATTTTTTTTGGGGCTTATTGTTTCTTTTTTAAGACAAGATTGAACTGTAAAAGCAAATGAAATTGCTATGATAGGTAAAATTAGTTTTTTCATTTTTATAATTTAGAAAAATGTTAATAAGCAATGATTCAACTGTTTATTAGCTGATTGGAAAATATTCAATCAATAAACGATTTCCTTCTTTCCATTTTATCCAACCCGATTTTATTTCATTTTTTGATTCATCACATTCTGAAGTAAAAATTTCAATCCAATCTCCTTTCGTTGATTTAACCTGAAAACAATCCTCTCCAGAGTATTTAATTGTTGCTGCATTTTTATTGGGTAACTTATAAATTTTGTCCGTTTTCGAAATGCGACTAATTCTAAACATATCCTGAAGATACTTTTCCCAATTTCTAAATTCTGTTATTTTATTTTTTTTAATCCAAAGTGATTTTCCTGATTCATTATTTACAATTATTTTAAACCAGTCATTTTCCTGTTTCTCGCAACGAAAAACAAAGAAATTGTAATCCAGCCAAAGTACCTCTGGTTTTAGCCATTTTTGCTGATTTTTAAGATCTTTAATATTCCAGCTGTTGATCGATGTATCATTAAAAAACCGAATGGTTTTTATAGGCTCTTTGTCATTCGTTGAAGAATAAAAGGGCAAAACGGTTTTATCATTAAATTTAATGGATATCAAACCAATTCCTAAGTTTGTCTGTGCAAATATCGAAATAGATAAAATATGAAAAAGCAAAGTTAATTTTAGTCTCATTTTATGACGTATTGTTTTTTTGTTGATCTCAATTTAATGGATAGCATTATTTACACCGATTCATTAAACTTGTTTTCAAAAAATCGTTTTGTTAGTTATCATACAGCATATTTATTCCTTTTTCCACAATAAAAATTCTTCATTATCTGTGCACGACATTGAAGAAATAAAATTGTCAAAGTTGAAATTATCATATTTTGATATTATCTCATAAACTGTTTCAAATCCTTTAGCGCCATGTGGAATAAGACACCCTGAATTTTCGCCAAGCAAGGCTAGCCAAACATCGGGTGCAAAAGGTCCCTCATCTGTATTTATTAATTTTATTTCTTGAATATCATTCCATAAAATTTCTTCGGTTTTTCTCTCAGGATGCTCGACTCTAATAAATTCTTTATTAATTGTAATTAAAAAAATATCTTCAGGATTTTTTGGTTTCGGCTTTCCAAATAGTTTTTCACGTATTCCCATTTTTAATAATTTATTTTAGTTAATTTTTCAAATCCTGTAAAACTATCAGTCATTATTTGTTCTTTGTCGAGCGTATTTACTTTTTAGATTGCCAAAATCTATCTTTTCCTTCTGCAATCCATTCTAAAGATTGGGTAATTCTTTTATTTCTGGTTTCGTCTGTTTTTGCGTCTGCAATCCAAATGATATAATTTTTACGAAATGACGGTGATTTGCTTTCAAAGATTTCGGTTGCTTTACTGTCTTTTTTTAATGCATCCAAAAATTCTTTGGGAACAACAACTTCTACTGTTGATTTCTCTTTTACGGGTTTGGGTTTTGCAGTACCGTTTTTATTTAATTCCATTGCTTCTTTGATATACGCAATTAAAACTTCCTTATTTGGCAGTTCAGATATATCTTTAATTTTGTCCATATATCCGAATTTTTTACCTGATTTTACACTTTCTTGTATATCCTTATCCTTCATTAGTTCAGCTTTATACAGACTAAAAGAACAATGCTGTTTAAAACCTCCCATCATAACTAAATGGTCACCTTTGTAGGAATAATGCGGTGTTCCCCATTTAATATTTTCTTCTACTTCGGGGCAGGTGCTAAAAATTAGTTCTCTTAAATGGGTTAGGATTGGTTTTGCAAAGTCGGTCATTTTTGCAATGTAAGCAGTAACTTCTTTGTTGTAATTTTCCATTGATTTAAAGAATTCAGTTTATGATTAAAGCTGTGAAATATTATATTAGTCTTGATTTTTTTCTTTCGGTTTACAGTGAATTCTTTCTGTTACTTTAAATATTTTTTCAGTTTCAGAAGGTTTTGAATAATCGTAACGGTAAAGTTTCTCAACAATGCAATTACATTTGTCATTTGCCAACGAAACGCTGATAATTTTTGATTCGCCTGACCAATTTGAATATCTAATATTCTTAATTGTAAAACCTTTGGATTTTAATTTTTCTACAATTTCAATGCTTTTATTTTGATCTTCTTTATATGATACCAAACTGTCATAAATATCATCAAATACTATTGGTTCATATTCACAAATAGGCTTGTCAAAATCAAATTTCTTGTAACTTATTTTTTTGAAATCATCTTCATTAATAATACCGAACTCGTAATTGAAGTTTTTGTCTTTACCTTGAAAAGAACTTGTAATTTTAAAAGTTTCTACGTCTGCTCCATATAGAATTTGATTGTTATTAATTATATATTTTTTTGTCTTTCCCCAATCATCATCAATAGGAATAAATTCATTTAAATTGTCAATATTTACAGCATCTCCACCGTGAATTAAAAAATTATCGGCCTTTGACCAAGGATATTTAATCAATTTTATTTTGTCGGGATTAATACCCTTAATTACACAGTCGTTTATGTTGTTATAAAAACCAAAAAAATAAGCGGAGTCTTTGTCTCGGAAAATATAATTTCCAATAAATTTAAAAGTGTTTGGGTCAATATTTTTTATAAGTTCTCCATCAATAAATAAGTGATTTTTATCCTTGCCAAACTCAAAGTCACAATCGCAGTCAAAAGTTAATTCTTTAAAAGTCTTTGCATCTGCTTGTTGAATGAGTAGTTTATTTTGCCCACTTCCTTCATTCCAATATTCATAATAAACTTTATCGCCTTCAATCTTGTAGCCACGTCTGCAACTTGTTAAAATTGAAATTTTTAAAACTAAAATGATTACTTTTCTTATTGTCATTGGAGTATGTTTGTTATAATTGCCAGCAACGTTTTGGTAGTATAGCGGGTTTGTGACTAAATTAAGACCATTCTTCGGATTTGTAAAATCATCCGAAATACAAAGCCAATTGCCTAAATCAATTGTGGCAACTATTATTAAAGAGTATTATTGTCATCTTTTTTCAAAGCAAGATCCTTTTGCATTTTTGCGACTTCATCAATCCATTCCTGTTTGTTGGGATCATTTAGGGCAAGGTCGTAATATTTTATTGCGTCATCAAAGTTGGCTGTTCTTCTACACATTTCGGCTATTAAATAATCTATATTAGCGATGGACGTTTTATCCTCGTATTCATTTTTTTCAAGAGCGAGAACCAAGAAAGTTTTGGTTTTTACTTGAAGTTCTTTTCTTAAATCAATAAATTTTCCTTTGTCTCGGGCTAAATAGGAACCAACTAAATAGCAGTGCGCTATTTTTGCATTTGGAGCAGAAAGAAATTCTTTTAAATCTCCTGCCACTTTGCATTGCATTATGTCGGTCATTTTTGTTTGTTCATATTGCTGCAGAAAGGTTTTTATTTTCGCTTTTTCTTCGTCGCTGTATTTCGCTTTAAAATCATCAATATATCCTGAAAAATGACATTTCGGACAGGAATTGATAAGTTCCTCATAAAAGCTACCAATAGCGCCTTGCTTTTGAAAGTCTTTTAAAGAGCCAAATGTTGTCATACTCATTGTCACACAAAAGTCAACTTTAGCATTATCCAAAGGACAATTGACAGTTTCGTTTTCGCAGGTATGCGCATTTGCAAGGTTTATTGTGAAAAGGAATAAAAAGGCGAAGTATATTTTTTTCATGAATAAAGTTTTTAACGAATTTACTTAAAAATAGTATTTAAGGATAAAAAAAATAACCATTTAAATTTGTAAAATAACCTATATAATGACAGCCAAAATACTGATATGCCACACTTGTCAGGTTTTAAAAATGTCATGTTGTCAGATGATTTTTAAGGTTCTGACGGCAAAACTGACATTTTTATTTAGTTTTTTATATTGGCACAAAGATTGACTTATGCCACCTGAGTTATAAAATTAAATCAAAAATTAAATATATAAAAAATGGGTAAAATAATCGGAATTGACTTAGGTACGACGAACTCTTGTGTTTCTGTAATGGAAGGTAACGAAGCAGTTGTTATCCCTAACGCAGAAGGAAAAAGAACTACACCATCTATCATCGCTTTTGTTGAAGGTGGAGAAATTAAAGTAGGTGATCCTGCAAAAAGACAAGCAGTAACGAATCCTACAAAAACGATTGCTTCTATTAAACGTTTTATGGGACACACTTTTGCTGAAACTCAAGATGAGGCAAAAAGAGTTCCTTACAGTGTTGTAAAAGGTGACAACAATACGCCACGTGTGGATATTGACGGTCGTTTATACACTGCTCAAGAATTGTCTGCAATGACACTTCAAAAAATGAAAAAAACTGCTGAAGACTATTTAGGTCAAACTGTAACTGAAGCAGTTATTACTGTTCCTGCTTACTTTAACGATGCGCAACGTCAAGCTACTAAAGAAGCTGGTGAAATCGCTGGTCTTAAAGTTATGCGTATCATCAACGAGCCAACTGCTGCTGCACTTGCTTACGGATTAGATAAAAAAGGAACTGATCAAAAAATTGCTGTTTACGATTTAGGTGGAGGTACTTTTGATATCTCTGTTCTTGAATTAGGAGATGGTGTATTTGAAGTATTATCTACAAACGGTGATACTCACTTAGGTGGTGATGATTTTGACCAAGTTATTATTGACTGGTTAGCTGACGAATTCAAATCTGAAGAAGGTATTGATTTACGTTTAGATCCAATGTCATTACAGCGTTTGAAAGAAGCTGCTGAGAAAGCTAAGATTGAATTGTCATCTTCTGCTGAAACAGAAATCAACTTGCCTTACGTAACTGCTACTGCTTCTGGACCAAAACACTTAGTGAAAAAATTATCTAGAGCTAAATTTGAGCAATTATCTGATTCTTTAGTAAAACGTTCTATGGAGCCAGTTGCTAAAGCATTAAAAGATGCAGGTTTATCTACATCTGATATCGACGAAGTAATCCTTGTTGGAGGTTCTACTCGTATGCCAAGAATCGCTGACGAAGTTGAAAAATTCTTCGGTAAAAAAGCATCTAAAGGTGTTAACCCTGATGAGGTTGTTGCTATTGGAGCTGCTATTCAAGGTGGAGTTTTATCTGGAGATGTAAAAGATGTATTGTTACTTGACGTAACACCTCTTTCTTTAGGTATCGAAACTATGGGTGGTGTATTGACTAAACTAATTGAGTCTAATACAACTATTCCAACTAAAAAATCTCAAGTATTCTCTACTGCTGCTGATTCTCAACCATCTGTTGAAATCCATGTATTACAAGGAGAAAGAGCTATGGCTGCTGATAACAAAACTATCGGTCGTTTCCACTTAGATGGTATTCCACCAGCACCAAGAGGAGTTCCTCAAATCGAAGTAACTTTCGATATCGATGCTAATGGTATCATCAAAGTTTCTGCAACTGATAAAGGAACTGGAAAATCTCACGATATCCGTATCGAAGCTTCTTCTGGATTAACAGCTGAAGAAATCGAAAAAATGAAAAAAGATGCTGAAGCTAACGCTGATGCTGACAGAATTGCAAAAGAAAGAGCTGAGAAATTGAACGAAGCTGACAGTACTATTTTCCAAACTGAAAGTCAATTGAAAGAA
Organism: Flavobacterium sp. LC2016-01; assembly: GCF_009711135.1. Classification (GTDB taxonomy): domain Bacteria; phylum Bacteroidota; class Bacteroidia; order Flavobacteriales; family Flavobacteriaceae; genus Flavobacterium. The sequence goes on from NZ_WMIC01000001.1 coordinate 640,496, forward strand.
TTGGGAAGTAAATTGACAGACGATCAAAAAACAGCTATCGAATTTGCTTTGACTGAATTAAGATTCGCTCACCAATCTCAAGATCTTGAAGCAATCCAAAAAGGATTAGACAATGTAAATGCAGCTTGGAAAACAGCTACAGAAGCAATGTACGCTCAAGGTGGGGAAGGTCAACAAGCTGCTCCACAACAAGAGCAATCTGGAGACAATGTTGAAGACGTTGAATTCGAAGAAGTAAAATAAGCAGAGAGCTCCCGATTTATCGGGATGTGAATCGCTTATCCCGATTTTTATCGGGATCTTTTTAAAGATCATAAATAAAAAAACCGAGTCAGAAATGGCTCGGTTTTTTTGTTTTGTTAATCTTCTTCTTCGTATTTTGTGATTACTACAACTCCCGGAGTAGGTATTTTGTCTAGATTTACTATTATTGTAGGCTTCTTTTTAAGTTTTAATTCTTTAATTTCACAACTTATGTACTTAAATATTAAAACATTTCTTTTTTTTGCTCTAATTGTGAATTCGCCATTAATATCGCTTATAGTTACGGTTTTTGTTCCTTTTACAATTATTTCTACACCAGGCAAAGGTTCATTGCTATTGTTGTAATATACAATTCCTTTATATTCTATAGTGTCATTGCTGGCTTTCGTTTTTATATTTTCTTGGAGCTGATTAATTTTTTGTTCGGCTTGCATCTTTTCTTGCGCTTTGGTAGCTTGAATTCCTAATCCAAAAAAAGCGATAATTAAGACAAAAGGAATTATCCACTTAGTATTTTGCTCTTGTAATTCAGGAATTGCGAGAGTCATTTTTAGTTTCATCATAATGCAAAATTTTGGAACGATTAATTTTAATAAAAATAAGTTTTATTTTGAATTATTGAAGCTTTATTTTTCTTGCCAAAATGACAATTGTCATTTCCCATTCGGATTCTTTTTCGTAATATTACTATTGTAAATTTTTTTGAATGAGAAAGATTAAATACAAGAAAGGGCGCAAGCTGCAGCACATTACATTAGAGTACACCGGTACACATAAAGAACATGAAACAGAGATGCAACTTTTTGTATATGATGATGCTGATGTTGTTGAATATGACAAGTTTACGGTTTTAGCTTTAAATTCTTGTTTTGATTTTACTAAAAACAATTGGTTAAATGTTCATGGCTTAAATGACATTGACTTGCTTAAAACAATTGGAACTCATTTTAAGCTTGACGACTTCCTTTTAGCTGATATTTTAAACACAACCAAAAGAACCAAATTAGAAGAGCAACCTGATATATTATTTTTTAATATAAAATCACTTTTACCTTCTGAGTATTCAGATAACATTAGTGTGGAGCAGCTTAGTTTTATTTTGAAAGATGGATTACTGATTTCTTTTCAGGAAAAACGCAGTGATTTCTTTACGCATATTCGCGAGCGTCTTCGCACACATGCCGGAATTGTAAGAACAAAAAAAGTAGATTATCTTCTTTATTTACTGCTTGATGCCGTAATGGAAAATTTCTACATCACAATTGAAGATGAAGAAGACAAAATCGAAGAATTAATTAATCAGGCTAAAAAAGGAGCGCATCCGGTTATTCTGGAAAAAATTGAGAATCACCGAGATAACTTTAATTTTTTAAAACGTTCCATTGTACCGCTTCGAGATTCATTGTATTATCTGAAAACAATTAAAGATGACGATGAAAATAACGGCCTTATTCAGAAGGAAACGTTTAATTTCTTTATCAGACTTCATCAAAAAAGTTTAGAGCTCTTAGAGCAGATAGAATCAGATATGAGTTCATTAGAAAGCGCTTCTAACTTTTATTTTTCGGAACAAAGCCGAAAAATGAATGAAATCATGAAAACGCTCACGATAATCTCAGCTATATTTATTCCATTAACCTTTATTGTGGGAGTGTACGGAATGAATTTTGAAAATATGCCAGAACTCAAAACCGAAAATGGCTATTTTGTAGTTATGGGCATTATGCTTTTGCTTGTGATAGGTTTGATTATCTATTTCAAGAAAAGACGATGGTTTTAGAATAAAAATATTTTTCAAATACATATTATAGTTTCAAAATATAAATTATGAGTAAAGCGATATACATTGCCACAAGTGATCATAATAGCGGTAAATCAATAATTACCCTTGGTTTAATGAGCATTTTGTTAGGCAAAACAGCAAAAGTGGGTTATTTTAGACCCATTGTAGAAGATTTTGTAGACGGTGAACAAGACAATCATATCGAGACGGTTTTGTCGCATTTTAACCTTGATATTAAGTTCGAAGATGCTTATGCAATTACAAAAAGCAAACTGATCAAGAAAAAGAATAAAGGCAAAATAGGAGAGGTTTTAGATTTAATTATCGAAAAATATAAAAAGCTTGAAGAACGTTTTGATTTTGTTTTAGTTGAAGGAACGAGTTTTACTGGCGAAGGAACTTCAATTGAATTAGATTTGAATGTTTTAATTGCAAAAAATCTCGGAATTCCAACTATAATTATTGGTTCCGGCGTTGGAAAAACTTTAGAAGAACTGGTTGATAGTTTGTATTTAGTGTATGATTCTTTCAAAGTAAAAGAAGTTGAGGTTTTGTCTGTTTTTGCCAATAAGGTACAGCCTGAAAATATAAAATTGGTCACTAAAAGTCTTCAAAAAAGTCTGCCTCCAAATGTATTGGTCAATACGATTCCGTTAATATCAAGTTTGAACAATCCTACAATGCAGGAAATTGTGAATGAACTTGGCGCTAAAGTTTTGTTTGGTGAAAACTATCTTAATAACGAAATTGGTCATTACAGCGTTGGAGCAATGCAGCTTCATAATTATCTGGTGCATTTGCATAATAATGCACTTGTAATTACCCCTGGAGATCGTTCAGATATTATTTTAGGAGCTTTGCAGGCAAATGAATCTGCTAATTATCCTACGATTTCGGGAATCATTTTAACCGGAAATATTGTTCCAGAAGAAAGTATTTTAAAGCTTATAGAAGGACTTTCGGCCATTGTTCCAATTATCGCTGTCGATGGCGGAACTTATAATATCACAAATAAAATTGGTTCCATAAAATCTGAAATTTATGCTACTAACACGCATAAAATTGAAACTTCAATCAGTACGTTTGAGAAATACGTTGAAATCGATGCTTTATCAGAAAGAGTTATTACTTTTCAGCCTGAAGGAATGACGCCAAAAATGTTTCAGTACAACATGGTAAAAAGAGCCAAACAGCATCGTAAACATATTGTGCTTCCAGAAGGAAATGATGACCGAATTATCACTGCAGCGTCAAGATTGATGGATATGGATGTGGTTGATATTTCGATTATTGGAGATAAAAAACAAATTGAGAGCAAAGTTGCTGAACTCGGAATTAGCCTAGATTTTTCAAAAGTGCAGATTATTAATCCGAAAGAATCAGAGCTTTATGAAGATTATGCCAATACGTATTATGAGCTTAGAAAAGCTAAAAACGTAAGTATAACCATGGCAAGAGATTTAATGGAAGATGTTTCGTATTTCGGTACTATGATGGTGTATAAAGGGCACGCAGACGGAATGGTTTCGGGAGCGGCACATACTACACAACATACGATTTTACCGGCACTTCAATTCATTAAAACAAAACCCAATTCCTCTGTAGTTTCTTCTGTGTTTTTTATGTGTTTAGAAGACAGAGTTTCTGTTTTTGGCGATTGTGCCATCAATCCAAACCCAACGGCTGAACAATTGGCAGAAATCGCTATTTCATCGGCAGAATCAAGTGCAGCTTTCGGAATTGAGCCAAAAATTGCCATGCTTTCCTATTCTTCTGGAGCTTCAGGAAAAGGTGATGAAGTTGATAAAGTAAGAACAGCAACCGAAATTGTAAAACAAAAAAGACCTGATTTAAAAATCGAAGGTCCAATTCAATATGATGCAGCGGTAGATCGAGCAGTTGGAAAAAGCAAAATGCCAGATTCTGAAGTAGCAGGGCAGGCAAGTGTGCTTATTTTCCCTGATTTAAATACCGGAAATAACACGTACAAAGCCGTACAAAGAGAAACTGGAGCTTTGGCAATTGGACCAATGCTTCAAGGTTTAAACAAGCCTGTAAATGACTTAAGCCGTGGCTGTACAGTTGACGATATAATCAATACTGTCGTCATTACAGCGATTCAAGCGCAGGGATTGTAATTAATTATGAATTGTTAATTGTAAATTATGAATTTGCACTTTGTCTAAAAATTGCTTTCGTTTCAGCCTAAATTCATGATAAAAAAAAATAAAAAAAAACTTAGAAGCTCAGCATCTTAGAACCTTAGCAACTTAAAAAGAATGAAAATACTAATTATAAACTCAGGAAGTTCATCTATTAAATATCAATTAATGGTTATGCCAGAAAACGAAGTAATTTGTTCTGGTATGATTGACAGAATTGGTTTAGAAACTTCAAATGTTACTTTTAAAACATCCTCAAATTCTATTGAGGAATTACTTCCAATTCCAAATCATAAAGTTGGTCTGCAAAAAGTAGCCAATATGCTTTTAGACGCTGAAAAAGGTGTAATTAAATCTACTTCCGAAATTACCGCAGTTGGGCATCGTGTGGTGCATGGCGGAAGCGATTTTAGTGACACAGTAAAAATCGACGAGAAAGTAAAACTAAAAATCAAACAGCTTTTTGAACTTGCTCCGCTTCATAATCCCGCAAATTTGGAGGGTATAAATGTTGCTGAAGAAATATTTAATTCGGCTGAACAAATTGCAGTTTTTGATACTGCTTTTCATCAGACAATGCCAGAAGTGGCTTATAAATATGCAATTCCGAATTATCTCTTGACAGAAAATAAAGTTCGTGTTTACGGTTTTCACGGAACAAGTCACAAATACGTTTCAGAAAAAGCAATTAAATTTTTAGAAAATCATTCGAAAATAATTACCATTCACTTAGGAAATGGGTGCAGTATGGCGGCCGTTAAAGACGGAAAATGTATTGATACTTCAATGGGATTTTCGCCATCAAATGGTCTGATTATGGGTACGCGTGCGGGCGATATTGACCAGTCTGTCATATTTTATATGATAAAAAATCTAAACTATACTCCGGATGAAGTTAATGCGGTTTTATTAAAACAGTCGGGAATGCTTGGTCTTACTGGTTATAGTGATTTGCGTGATATTGAATCAGAGGCTGAAAAAGGAAATAAAGACTGCCAACTAGCTTTATTGATGAATGCTTACCGAATCAAAAAAACAATTGGTTCTTATACTGCAGCGTTGAATGGTTTAGATGCTATTGTTTTTACAGCAGGAATTGGAGAAAATTCTTCATATATGCGTCAATTGGTTTGTACGGATATGGAGTATTTTGGAATTGAAATTGATTCAGAAAAAAATAAAATTCGCTCAAAAGAAGTTAGAGAAATTAATAAAGCCAATTCAACAGCAAAGGTTTTAGTTGTGCCAACAGATGAAGAATACGAAATTGCAAATCAGGTGTATCAGTTGTTGAACAGTTAAGATTAAAACAGTTTTAGATAACAAAGCTTCTCTTTAGAGAGGCTTTTTTTACGCCTTAAAATTAAATATTTGTGAGTATCTTTGACTATAAAACCGAATATCTTGAAATCGATACTTTTTAAACTAGTTTTCTTCTTTTTCATTGCTTCGCACATACAAGCACAAGAATTACTTCCCTTTGTTGAAAATTATAATAAATCAGATTATCAAGGCGATAATCAAATCTGGAATATTGTTCAAGGTCAGGATCGAGCCATGTATTTCGCAAATAACCATTATTTATTGCGATATGATGGTGTTGTTTGGGAAAAATATTCTTTGCCAAACAAAACAATTATTCGTTCTATATTAATTGAAGGAGATCGAATTTATTCAGGTTCTTATAAAGAATTTGGTTATTGGTATAGAAAAGACGGAAAAATGCTTTACGTTTCTATCACCAAAAATCTCCGTTTGTTTGATGAAAAAGACAATGAAGAAATCTGGAAAATTTTCAGATTCAAAGGTTCACTATATTTTCAGTCTTTCAATGATGTTTTTATTTATGATGGAAAACATATTAAAAAAATCAAATTTCCTTTTCTGATATCGTATTGTTTTGTTGTCGATCAAAATCTCTATGTAGCTTCTGTCGACAAAGGTATTTTTAGAATGAATGGCTCAAAAATCGCAAATCCGAAAGGGTGGAATGTTTTAAAAAATACAGTTGTTCATGCTATCGAAAAGTACAAAGGCAAAACCTATATTTTTACCCACAAAAAGGGAATTTTTATTGTTGAGAAAAATGGATTGACTGCATGGGAAAATCCATTAAACGAAATGCTGAAAGGAACTGGAATTAATGTTGCAAAGTTTATCAAAAACAATAAATTGGTCATTGGAACAGGAAATAAAGGTGTTTTTATTTATGATTTCAGTTCTCATTCTTTTAAAAATATAGACCGAAATAATGTTTTAATGAACAATTCGGTTTTATGTATTGGCTTTGATAAAGAGGAAGATTTATGGCTTGGGCTTGATAACGGAATTGCACATGTTGAGGTAAATTCTCCAATTTCCTTTTTTTATGATAATTCGGGTATTTTAGGTTCAGTTTACTCCGTAGCCACAACAAATAAAGGATATTTAATTGCGTCAAATCATGGTATTTTTGAATTTGAGTCGGGTAATTTTAAAATGCTGCCTAATACACAAGGACAAGGCTGGAATATCACTAAAATTGGCAGTAAATATGTTATTGGTCATAATGACGGAACCTTCTCTTATGAAAATGGTGCATTGACAAAAATTAATAATGTCAGCGGCGGATGGAATTTGTCAAAAAGTATTATAAATGACACTTATTTTCAATCTACTTACAGCGGAATTTTAGTTTACAAGGATGCTTCGAAATTGACAGAAAGCACCAAGTTTAATGATCTTTCAAAACCAATAAAATATGTTGCACAGAATAAAAGAAATGAAATTTGGGCAGCAGATAATTACCGCGGCTTATATAGAGTGCTGTTTGATGATAATTTTAAAACCACAAAAGTTGAAAATATTACGCAGCAAAGTAAAATAGAAAATGACTTTGGTGTTAAGATTTTTGAGTTTAGAGAAGAAATTCTTTTTTTGATCAATAATGTATGGTACACATTCAATTCAATTACAAATAAATTAGAAGAGAATGAATTGTTCAATACCAACTTCAAAAATATTTCAGATGTTGTTGCTATCGACGAGAACCATTTTATAGTGCTTCAGGAAGGAATCTTATATCATATTTATGCTAACGGCAATAAATTTGTCTGGAATATGATTCAGGAGAAATATTATAAAGGAAAATTAATTAATGAAAACCTGCGCATCTTCAAAAGCAATAATCATTATTTAATGAATCTTGATGACGGTTTTATTTCGCTGCAGCTGTCTTATGAAAACAAACAAAACAAAGGAGTTAAAGTTGAAGCCTACAATAATAATATCTTATTGGCAAATGAAGGCAAAATAAAACACAATACCGAATTGCGCATTAATGTCATTTCGGGTATTTATGGCGCCAGCAAGCCAAATTTGTTTTATCAGATAAATGGAAGTAAAAATTATATTCCAATTTCAAACGGAACAATTGTTTTAAATAACTTAAATAGTGGTTATCATTCTATCCTGATTTTTAAGCATGATGGGGCGAACTACGATAATGTTGCAGTATTTGAGTTTAGGGTTGCCCAGCCTTGGTATTTTTCATTTTGGATGATTTTGCTTTATTTATTAGTAATTGGAGCAGTATTGTTCTTTTATTACAAATGGAATAAGCTTAGATATACTCAAAAATTAAAACTGCAGGCCGAAGAACTGAAACATCAGCGTGAAATTCTCGAAATGGAATTGAAAAAAGAGAATGAATTGAATGTTCAGGAATATGAAAAGCACATTTTAGAATTAGAATTGCAGACCAAATTATCAGAAGTTGCTGGGAAATCACTTTCTATTGCAAAACAAAGTGAAATGATTGATAATATTCAGCATATTTTAGATTCTGAAAAAGATTTTAACAAGCTTAAGAGCGAAATCAGAAAAGCAATTAAGATAAATGAAGTAAATAAACACGAATGGGAGATTTTTGAAACAAATCTGAATCAGATTCATAATGAGTTTATTATTAATCTTTCAAAAAAATATCCAAACCTGACTCCAAAGGATATAAAACTGTGTGTTTATCTAAAAATGAATCTTTCATCAAAGGAAATTGCTCCTATGATGAATATCTCTTTTAGAGGTGTAGAATTACATAGATATCGCTTAAGAAAGAAGCTAAACCTCACACAGGACGAAAACCTGTCAAAGTTTTTATTAACTGTGTAAGATTTGACATTGAATTTTAAAGATTTTATATTTTTTCATTCCTTTTTTTATATAATTCCAATACATCATTACTACATCATAAGGTTATGTTAAAGAAAATAAATTAACATTTAGACTGTTGATTTTTAGAAGTATACAATAAGTTTTTAACATAATGATGTAGCTATGTAGTAGTGTGAATTGATGTACTACAACGTTGTAATTGTTTAATTTGGCTCTACTAACTTAAACGATTACATACTGTATGAAAAATTTTATTTTTAGCTTTTTAGCGTTATTGCTGCTTCCGGCTTATATGTCTGGACAAGTGCAAGCAATTAAAGGAAAAGTAGTTGACAGCAGCGGAATGGGGATTCCTGGAGCAGTTATTAGTGCTGCCAGTTCCCGAACAACTGCTGATGCTGACTTCGACGGTAATTTTACAATCAATGCCAAAGCGGGAGAGACAATAAAGGTCTCAATGTTAGGTTTCGATGCTGTCTCTGTTGTGGCAACTTCGACTCCTATGACAATTACCCTAAAAGAAGCAGGCGATACTGCTCTTAAAGAAGTAGTGGTAATTGGTTACGGAACAAGAAAGAAAGTAGATAACACTACTGCTATTTCATCTATAAAAGCAGAAGAAATTACAAAAACCAAAGTATTGAATGCTTCACAAGCTATTCAAGGTAAAGCGGCTGGTGTACAAGTAATTTCATCTGATTTACCAGGAAGTACACCTTCTGTTGTTATTAGAGGTTTAGGAACTGCATTAGGAGGAAGAAATCCTTTATATATTGTAGATGGTATGCAGACTGAAAATATCAACAATATCAATGCAAATGATATTACTTCTTATGAAATCTTAAAAGATGCTTCTGCGTTAGCCATTTACGGAACTCGTGCTGCAAACGGAGTTATTATCATTACAACTAAAAAAGGTACAGGAGATAAAGTTTCTGTCGAAATTGAAAGTTTTGCAGGGGTTAGATCGCCACTTAAAACAGTAAAAATGGCAGGAAGCAACAAGTATGCTTACTATTCAAATGCTGCTTTGCAATCTACAACTTTTTCACAAGATCAGCCTGTAAATACAGATTGGTTTGATGAAATTACAAGAACTGGAAGTTATACTCAAAATAACGTGTCAGTTTCTGGAGCTACAGAGAGCGTCAAATACTTCTTCAGTTTAGGAAACTATTCAGAGAAAGCTGTTTTAAATGGCTTGGATTACGGAAGAACTACGTTTAGAAATAATAATGAATATAAAATTTCTAAAAAACTGACTTTAAGTCAAAATTTCAGCTTTACATCTGCTAACTCAACTCCAAAACCATTAAGTGCATTTACAAATGCTTACAAACAGTCTCCTATTGTGCCGGTTTATTTTCCTGATGGTAAATATGGTGTTTCTCGTGTAGGCGATAATGGCTTTGCAAGTGAAACAGGTTCTTCATTTAACAACGTAGGAAACCCAGTTGCTCAATTAAATTTTTATGATGAACAACAAAGAAGTGTTACGCTGCAGGGAGGATTGAAATTAGATTATGAAATTTTGAAGGGATTAAAATTTACTTCACAATTTAATGGTGAATATTATACTTGGAAACAGTATAATTATGATGATACTAAAAATATTTGGTTAGCTGCTAACCCTAATAAAGTTGATAGCGATTATGCTAAAGAATTTCCTAATAGCAATATAAATTTATTAACTCAAGGAAGATCAGATTATTTTAATTGGAATTTATCAAATTATTTAACTTATAACAAGGTATTTAATGAGATCCACGATGTTGAATTGACAGGTGGTATTGAAACTTCGGTAAAAGGCCCTAGAGAAACGCTTACTATTGCAAGAAAAAATGTTAATGCGAATTCTAATTATTGGTCATTAAACGATCCTGTTGCTAATCATGGAGTAGAATATGCTCCAACTGTAACAAGTTTTTACGATGTTGTTTATAATGAAACGAAATTGGCATCTTATTTTGGACGTTTTCAATATAAATTAATGGATAGATACTTAATTACCGGAACTGTTAGACGTGATGGTTCGTCAAATTTTGGTAAAGATTACCGTTGGGGAACTTTCCCGGCTTTTGGTTTAGGTTGGATTATTACCAAAGAAAGTTTTATGGCTGATGTAAAAGCTATTAATTTATTGAAATTAAGAGGAGGCTGGGGAAGATTAGGAAATCAAAATGTTCCGCTTAATGATCAATCATATACTTCTGGAGGTAATGCTTACCTAGGAGGTTCCCTTCTATATAACGGTACTACAATTAGTTCTCAAATTGATCCTAGCTTATCGTGGGAAATTACAGAAGAGTCTTCTGCAGGTTTAGATTTCGAACTTTTAAATAGCAGATTAAAAGGAACTTTTGATGTGTATGACAAGAAAACATCTAATGTAATTTTAAATACAAAACCTTATTATACATCTGGACTAACACTCCCATCACCTGCACATGTTGGAGAAGTATCTAATAGAGGTTATGAAATTTCATTGCGTTGGGATGATAAAATAGGAGAAAATATTAGATATTGGGTTGGAGGAAATTTCTCTAACAATAAAAATGAACTTACAGGTTTAAAAAATGTTATTTTATCGGATCTTATAGGTGGAGGTTTAGGAAATGGACAGAATACTAAATTGCTTAATAATACTACAATTGGCCAACCTTTAGGAAGTTTTTATATTTATGATTATGCTGGTTTTGATGCTACAAATGGAAAAATGCTTTATTACAATGCTGCAGGAGATAAAGTTACTCAAGATGCATTAGATGCTAATAAAGATAGAAAATATGTTGGATCTAGTTTACCAAAAACGAACTATGGTGTTACTTTAGGAATTACCTATAAAAACTTTGATTTTTCTGTTGACGGATACGGAACAGGTGGCGCTAAAGTTTATAATGGTAAAAAAGCACAGCGTTTTGCAGGAGAAAATATTGAAGATTCAATTGCTACTGATTTCTGGACACCAAATAATTTAACAGCTTCAAACCCTGCACCATTTAATCAAGTACCTGTTGCTTCTACTTACTATTTAGAATCTGGAGATTTCTTCAGAATCAATAATATTACATTAGGTTACAAATTGCCAATACAAGAAAATAATTTTATCAGCGCTTGCAGAATTTATGTAAATGCTATTAATCCATTTATTACACAAAAATTCTCAGGATTTTCTCCAGAATTAAACGGAGATGGAAATCCTTATGGTTCTCAGGGAATTGAGCTTGATGCTTATCCAACAATGAGATCATTTGTAGTTGGTGCTAATTTAAAATTTTAAAAAGATGAAAAAGATATATATTACCGCGTTTGTTCTTTCGACATTCTTTTTTACAGGATGCGCAGACGATTATTTAGATGTTCAGCAAACCGAGACTGTTTCGACAAAAGATATTGAGTTATATAATAACAACACAGGAGCAGAAACGTTTGTTACTTCAATTTATAACAAATTTTTAAATTGGGATATGACCTCTTTTGGTTGGATCGGTTTATCAAGTATTACATCTGATGATGCTGATAAGGGATCTTCTCCTGGTGATACTGGAACAGATAAAGACGTATTGGATGCTCTGACTTATAACGCTTCTAATCCTTCTTGCGAAAGTACTTTTATTGCCAACTATGATGGAATTAATAGATGTAATCAGGCTTTAAACATACTTCCCAAATTAGATAAAGCAGATGCTGCTTTGAGAAATAGATTAGCCGGTGAAGCTAAATTTTTAAGAGCTTTTATGTATTTTACTTTAGTAAAATGTTATGGAGGAGTACCAATTGTAGATCATTTACCAGTTCCAGCTTTAGAATCAGACAGAGTTATGCAGTTAACACGTAAAACATCTGCTGAAGTTTATGCTTTTATCGAAGCTGATTTAAATGATGCGATTGCGGCTTTGCCTGAAAAAGGAGCTTATTCAGCTAATGAAAAATCAAGAGTTTCAAAAGGTGCTGCTTATGCTTTATTAGCTAAAGTAAGTTTATACCAAAAGAAATGGCAGCAAGTAATCGACAATTGTAATAAAGTTACTGGTTATTCTCTTGTAAGTGATTATGCTTCAATGTACAAAGCAACAGGGAAGTTTGATTCTGAGTCTATTTTCGAAATCTATGCACAAGGAGCAGTACCAGCAAAAGGAATTGAAGGTTACTCTAATACGCAAGGTGCTCGTGGTGCTGGTGGCTGGGGCTGGGGCTTCAATACGCCATCTCAAAGTTTAGTAAACGCTTATGAGGCTGGTGATGTTAGAAAAGCAGCAACAATCATTTTTAGAGGAACTACTTTGTATGATGGAAGAGTAATACCAAATACGGTTGAAAATGAAAGATACAACTATAAAGCATACTCATCTGCCTATACAGATGCTTGGGAAACAGATGTTGACATTAAGTATTTAAGATATGCTGAAGTTTTATTAATGAAAGCGGAAGCATCAAATGAATTAGGACAAACTTCTGCAGCGATTCCATTATTGAATCAAATCAGAAACAGAGCTGGATTAGGAAATACTAGTGCAAGTTCTCAGGCAGATATTAGAACTGCAATCTGGAAAGAAAGAAGAGTAGAAATGGCTTTCGAGCACGACAGATTCTTTGATCTTGTTAGAACTGGTCAGGCAAAAGCGGCTTTTGCAATTGATGGCAAAGTATTCACAGAAGGTAAAAATGAATTATTCCCAATTCCGGCAACTTTCATTAATCAAGCTGGTGGTTTATCAGCTCAAAATCCTGGTTACTAATCCTTAAATAATAAATAAAATGAAAAAAAATAAATCTATTTTATTACTTTCTTTTGCTTTGGCTTCACAAATTTTTGTAAGCTGTGAGGATAGTATAGATAAAGTTAATAGTCCAATTCCATACGAGTCAATTGGCGGGTATGAGAATTCAGATGATGTTGCACCAAGCCACTTGCTTGCTAAATTCAGTTTTGATGGAAATATCAATGATTCAAAAGGAGCAATTACTGGTGGAACAGGAACAAATGTTTCGTATGATACAGGTGTAAAAGGTAGTGCTTACAAAGGTTCTGCAACTTCATTTATTGCTTATAACAATGTTGCAAGTTCTGTTGCAGGCTTGAAAAGTATTACAGTTTCAATGTGGATCAAAACTGATCCGCATACAGGCGGTGCTCAGTCGTTGTTCATGCTTCCAAAGAAAACAGATTTCTGGGGTAATATTTTTACACTTATTGAAGGAACTGGACCAGCAACAACAATGTTGATGAAAAATCATATTCAAAGAGATGTAACTCCAAGCATTCCTTGGGCTGGGCAATTTATTGAACACGGAGGAACAAATGTTTTGCCAAATATGTTTGGTGCGTGGAAACAGGTAATTTGGTCATATAACGGAACAAGTTCTACTTACAGCCTTTATATTGATGGACAAAAAATCGCTTTACCAGCATCTATTTCTAAAAGATATGCAAGTGATCCTGCAACAGGCGGTGGTCCTTTTGGAGAATTAGCTAGTTCTGAAGTTTCTAAATTCATTATTGGAGGTTATCAGCAGCATTTAGGTGCTCCATGGGGTGCTCCTGATGGATGGATGCTTAATTATACAGGCTTAATGGATGAGTTCAGAATATATGATGCTGCTCTTGCAGATAATGAAGTTACGGCTTTATATAAACTGGAAAAAGATAAGAGATAAGTATTTTTCAATACACCTGGAGAATTTTCTTCAGGTGTATTATTTAGTTAATATTATTTAGAATAAAATGAAAACTTCAATATTAGTAATTGTTTTTTTGAGCTTCTTCAACTCATGCTCATCATCTACACCAGATGGAACAGGAGGCGGAACTCCATTGCCAACAAATCCAACAACGCCAACTAAACCTTTGACTGATGCCGAAGCAATGGATCTGGTTCAAAAAGATGCAATAAAATATTTTTGGGATTATGCTGACCCTAATTCAAAATTGGCAAGAGAAAGATACCTGACAGAAGATCCTAATTTTGAGTCAAATATTATAACTACAGGAGGTTCTGGATTTGGATTAATGAGTATAGTTGTAGGCGTAGAAAGAGGTTTTTTGCCAAGAGCTGAAGCTGTTTCTAGACTTACTACGGCATTAACTTTCCTAGAAAATGCTGACCGTTTTCACGGTGCTTGGCCACATTGGATGGACAACAAAGCGGGTAAAGTTATACCATTTGGAACAAAAGATAATGGTGGAGATTTAGTTGAAACTTCTTTCGTTTGTCAAGCTTTAATTACCATTAGAGAATATTTTAAAAACGGAAGTACTTCTGAAAAAGCATTAGCAGCAAAAGCTGATGAACTTTGGAAAGGTGTAGAGTGGGACTGGTACACAAAAGGAGAAAATGCTTTGTATTGGCATTGGTCACCTAATTATGGCTGGGAAATGAACTTTAAGCTTGAAGGCTACAACGAGTGTCTGATTACATATGTTATGGCAGCTTCATCTCCAACACACCCAATTTCTGCAGAAGCGTATCACCAGGCTTGGGCGCGAAATGGAGCTATAGTAAACGGAGGTTTGCAATATGGAATTCCAGTTGTTTTAAGTTATAACGGAGCAGTTGGAAATGTAGGACCAATGTTTTGGTCGCACTATTCATATTTAGGCTTAGACCCAAATATGCTTAAAGATAAATATGCTGATTATTGGCAGTTGACACAAAATCATGCAAAAATCATGGTTCAGTACAGTATTGCTAATCCAAAAGGATTTAAAGATTATTCAGATAAATGCTGGGGATTAACAGCAAGTTATACTCTTAATCCTGACGGAACAACTGGTTATACAGCACATCAGCCAAATAATGATAATGGAGTTATTTCTCCAACTGCCGCTTTATCATCATTTCCTTATGCACCAACAGAAGCAATGAAGTTTTTGCATTATTTATATGATGATAATAGAACAAAACTTGTTGGAATTGCAGGACCATATGATGCTTTTTCACCGCAGTACAACTGGGTAACGGCTCGTTATTTAGCAATCGATCAAGGAACTATTGCACCAATGATTGAAAACTACAGAAGTGGTTTATTATGGAAATTATTTATGAATGCGTCAGATACCAAACAAGGTTTGAAAAAACTTGGTTTCACGTCAGGTAAGTACGGAATTTAATTGCATCTAAATGAAATTTAAAGTAACGCTTCTCATCTTATTATTTTCGGTATTTGGTTTTTCCCAAACCGAAACAACGGGTAAAATAAATACGGTTATTATGGCAAAGTATGAGCTTGGTTATGCCTTGTACAAGCCAGCAAATACTAAAGAAAAGAAGCCTTTAATAGTTTTTATTTCGGGAGATGGTGAAAAAGGAACCGATATTGCAAAAGTGAAAATTAACGGTCCTTTTAAATATTTAAAGACACATCAGCTAGATGCTTATGTTTTGGCTCCTCAATGCAATGAAGATGAAAATTGGGATATAGAGTCAATTTATGAGCTGATTTTAAAAATTCAGAAAGAAAATAAAATTGATTCAGAAAGAATATATGTTACTGGTTTAAGCTCAGGAGGCTGGGCTTCATGGAATTTGGCTTTTGCACATCCAGATCTATTTGCAGCAAACGTACCTGTCGCTGGTTTTGTAGATTTAATTCAGCTGGAGAAAATTTGTGAAATAGCCAATATTCCAACCAGAATTTTCCACGGATTGTTAGATGATGTGGTTAACGTCAATTATGCGATAACGGTTTACAAAGAATTGAAAAAGTGTAATGCAAAAGATGTAAAGCTGACCATTTTTGATGACGCAAATCACGATAGTTGGACAAGAGTTTATGATAATCAAGAAATCTATGACTGGATGTTACAGCAGAAAAAAACGAATACAAACAAATAAATAGAATAGAATGAAAAACAAATTAGTCTTACTTTTTTTAGGATGTGCTGTTTTGGGTTATGCTCAAAAAAAGAGCACAAAAAGTACAGTGAAAATTAAACCTAAGTCAGAGTTTGTGGCAGATTTAATGTCAAAAATGACATTAGAAGAAAAATTAGGACAGTTGAATTTACCAACATCTGGAGATATTACAACTGGTCAGGCAAATAGTTCAAATGTTGCAAAAAATATTGCTGAAGGTAAAGTAGGCGGTTTGTTCAATATAAAATCAGTACAAAAAATTAAAGAAGTACAAAAAATTGCTGTCGAACAGAGCCGTTTAAAAATTCCATTGCTTTTTGGTATGGACGTAATTCACGGTTACGAAACAACATTCCCAATTCCATTAGGATTATCTTGTACTTGGGATATGGGTTTAATTGAAAGAAGTGCTCAAATTGCAGCAAAAGAAGCAAGTGCTGACGGAATCAACTGGACATTCTCTCCTATGGTTGATATTTCTCGCGATCCACGTTGGGGAAGAGTTTCTGAAGGTTCAGGAGAAGATCCATATTTAGGAAGCCAAATTGCGAAAGCAATGGTTAACGGATACCAACAACACGATCTTTCAAAAAACAGTTCAATTTTAGCTTGTGTAAAACACTTCGCATTGTATGGTGCGCCAGAAGCGGGACGTGATTACAACACAGTTGATATGAGCCATATCAGAATGTTTAATGATTATTTTCCTCCTTACAAAGCAGCGGTTGATGCTGGTGTAGGTTCAGTTATGGCATCTTTCAATGAAATTGACGGAATTCCAGCAACGGGAAATAAATGGTTAATGACAGATGTTTTAAGAAAACAATGGGGTTTCAAAGGTTTCGTAGTAACCGATTTTACAGGAATTCCTGAAATGATCGAGCACGGAATGGGTAACCTTCAAGATGTTTCGGCTTTGGCTTTAAATGCTGGTGTTGAAATGGATATGGTTGGAGAAGGTTTCTTAGGAACTTTGAAAAAATCATTAGATGAAAAAAGAGTTTCAATGGAAACAATCGACAATGCAGTAAAACTTATTTTAGAAGCAAAATATGATTTAGGATTGTTCCAAGATCCATATAAATATTGTGATGAGAAAAGAGCTAAAACTGAAATTTTCACAATGGACAGCAGAAAAGAAGCGCGTCAAATTGCGGCGCAATCATTGGTATTGCTAAAAAATCAAAACCAATTATTGCCTCTTAAAAAATCAGGAACAATTGGTTTAATCGGACCATTGGCAGATGCTAAAGAAAATATGCCAGGAACTTGGAGTGTGGCTACTAAAATGGAAAATGCAGTTTCATTATTAGCTGGTATTAAAGAAGTTGCTGGAGCAGGAACTAAAGTTTTATATGCTAAAGGAAGCAATTTAGATTACGACGAAACTTTTGAAACTAATGCAACGATGTTTGGAAAAACTCTACACCGTGACGGGCGTTCAAAAGAAGAATTATTAGCAGAAGCTTTAAAAGTAGCTGAACAATCTGATGTAATTGTTGCAGCTTTAGGAGAATCTGCAGAAATGAGTGGGGAATCAAGCAGCCGTACAAATTTACAGATTCCACAAGCACAGAAAGATTTATTAAACGCTTTATTAAAAACAGGAAAACCGGTCGTTTTAGTATTGTTTGATGGACGTCCTTTAGTAATTGTTGACGAAGAAAAAACAGTTCCAGCCATTTTAAATGCTTGGTTTGCTGGTACAGAAGCAGGTTACGCTATTGCTGATGTTTTATTTGGAGATGTAAATCCTTCTGGAAAATTGACTTCAACTTTCCCAAGAAGTGTTGGTCAATTGCCAATTTACTACGCACACAAAAATACAGGAAGACCGCTTTCTAATACGGAAGGGAAATTCGAAAAATTCAGATCAAACTATATTGACGAAAGAAACGAACCTTTATTCCCATTTGGTTTTGGTTTAAGCTACACCACTTTTGATTATTCAAACTTGAAAATTTCTGCTGATAAAATGAATTTCAGCGGAAAATTAAAAGTTACTGTTGATGTAACAAATACAGGAAATTTTGACGGAAAAGAAACAGTTCAATTATACATCAGAGATTTAGTTGGTTCTGTAACAAGACCAGTTAGAGAATTGAAAGGTTTCCAAAAAATAGCACTTAAAAAAGGTGAAAAACAAACCGTAAGTTTTGATATTACTGTTGAAGATTTAAAATTTTATAATTCTGATTTGCAATTCGCTGCAGAACCTGGACAGTTTGATATTTTCGTTGGAGGAAATTCAACTGCCGACAAGAAAGTTAGTTTCGAGTTAACTAAATAGTTGGTTTATTGGTTAGTTAAAAGCCCTTCATATGGAGGGCTTTTTTTCTAAAATAAAGATTCTCTTTTTAATTTTTATCTATGAATACTTTAAAAATATCTAGCGCTTTTTCTTTACTGTTAGTAATGGTTTTTGCTTCCTGCAATGTGCAGAAAAATGCAATTGTAGCACATAGAGGAGCTTGGAAAAAGAACAATTTTCCTGAAAATTCTATAGCTTCTTTAAGACATGCAATTGACTTAAAATTGCCTGGATCAGAATTTGATGTTTGGCGTACTGCCGACGATTCATTGGTAATTAATCACGACGCACATTTTAATAAATTACTGATCGAACAAACCAATTATTCCGATTTGATGAAGTTTAAGTTATCCAACGGAGAAAAGCTTCCAACGCTTTATGAATATATTTCAGAAGGAATAAAAAACAATAAACAGACTCTTTTGGTTTGCGAAATAAAACCTTCGGAAATAAGCAAAGAACGCGGAAAAGAAACGGCTATTAAAACCGTAGAAACAATCAAAAAACTTAAAGCCGACAAAAAGACTTGTTATATAAGTTTTGATTATGACATTCTAAAACAAATTAGAGCTATAGATGCTAAAACAAAGCTTCAATATTTGGAAGGAAATAAATCTCCAATCGAAGTTAAAGCTGATAATATTAATGGTGTTGATTATCATTATTCGGTTTTTAAAAAACATCCTGAATGGATTCAAGAAGCAAAAGACAGCAAAATTATTTTGAATGCCTGGACTGTAAATGAAGCTGCTGATATGGATTGGATTATCGATCAAAAATTCGATTATATCACTACAAATGAACCTGAACTTTTAAAGGAAAGATTAAACATAAAAAAGTAATCTTTTGCCCTTTACAAATACAAACCAAATCATGAAAAAAATATACAAACAACTGAGACTGCCAGTCGTATTGTTTTTGATCGTTTTCAATAACAGTATTTTGGCTCAAAATGCAAGTGGAAAAACAGAATGGTTTGACCCTGCTAAACCGGCAACGACTTATTGTAATCCTATTAATATTGGCTACAATTTCACCACACACAACCATAACGGAATTCCAGAATCGCGCCGTTCAAGTGCCGATCCGGTAATTATTACTTATAAAGGCGAATATTATTTATTTGCAACAAATCAGGCAGGTTTCTTTTGGAGTAAAGACATGTCAGACTGGAAATTTGTTTACGGAAGTTTTCAAAGACAGCCCGGCGATGACGACCAGTGCGCACCTGCTGCTTGGGTTGTAAATGATACTTTATTTTACGTTGGTTCGACATGGAAAAGAGATCATCCAATTTGGAAAACGGCTGATCCAAAATCAGGAAGATGGACGCGTCATGTTGACAAAGCAATGTTGCCGACTTGGGATCCAGCGATTTTTCAGGATGATGACAAAAAAGTATATATGTACTACGGATCAAGCGGAAAACTGCCACTTGTAGGTACTGAAGTTGATTATAACACTTGGCTGCCAAAAGGAAATCAGGCAGATTATGCGCAATTATACAAAGCAACTGAGGTAGAAGATATTCAGCGTCCCTATGGACAGATAAAAGAAGTTGCGATTCTAGATCCATCAGCTCATGGATGGGAGCGTTTTGGGCCAAATAATGATATGGAACCAGCACCATGGGGAAATTTCATTGAAGGTGCTTGGATGACCAAACATAATGGAAAATATTATATGCAGTATGGAGCTCCAGCAACAGAATTTAAAGGTTATGCAAATGGCGTTCACGTAGGTGATAATCCGTTAGGACCTTTTACCTATCAAAAACACAATCCGATGTCTTATAAACCAGGCGGATTTGTGATTGGAGCGGGACACGGAAATACTTTTGCAGATAATTACGGAAATTACTGGAATACGGGAACCTGCAAAATCTCAATTAAAGACCGTTTTGAGCGCCGTATCGATATGTTTCCCGCCGGATTTGATAAAGATGATGTAATGTATTCTATTACAGCTTATGGAGATTTTCCGATAGTGCTTCCAACTGGCGAGCGTGATCAGACAAAAGGTGCTTCATCGGGCTGGATGCTGCTTTCGTACAAAAAGCCCGTTACGGTTTCTTCTTCTGAAGAATGTATGGAAGTTGAAACACACAGAATGGATAATGGTGGAAAAAAAGTCTATGAGAAATTCTGTTACGGAGCAGAAAATCTTACTGATGAAAATATCCAAACCTATTGGTCTGCTAAAACAAGTAATCCTGGGGAATGGCTGCAGCTGGATTTAGGCAGAAAAATGGAAATAAATGCTTTACAGATCAACTATGCCGATCATAAAGCAATGCAGTACAATAAAGCGATGGATATTTATTATCAATATAAAATATTCATGTCTGATGATGCTGTAAACTGGACTTTGGTTGTTGATAAATCTAAAAATGACAAAGATGTTCCGCATGATTATGTAGAGCTTACAAAATCAATAAAAGCGCGTTACATCAAAATGGAAAACATTCATAATGCATCTGGATTGTTTGCAATATCTGATTTTAGAGTTTTTGGAAATGGTTTAGCACAAAAACCAAAAGCAGTCACTTCTTTTAAAGTAGACAGAAATAAAACTGATTCCCGAAATGCTATGATTTCTTGGAAAAAACAAAATGATGCTGTTGGGTACAATATTTATTACGGAATTACGCCTGATAAATTATACAACAGTATTATGGTTTACGGAGAGAATTCATATGATTTTAGAGGTTTAGATAAAGGAACAAAATATTATTTTACCATTGAACCTTTTAATGAAAACGGCATTGGAACAAGAAATAAGCTTATTGAAGTAAAATAAGTTTATTTAATTAAAATCATAAAAACTCTGATTATAAATTTAAAGATTTGTAATTGGAGTTTTTTTTTTACCAAAGACTAAGGAAAAACTCTGACAATTCTATAGATTTTTTGTTACTTTGTCAAACAAACCCAAAAAACAGCATAACCCCAAAATGGTATTAAAATTATGAAAAAAACGATTCTTTTAACTGCTTTAGTTTTAAATGGATTGACCGCATCTTTTGCTCAGTCAAATGATGAAAAAAACATTAAATTATTTTATAAAAAAGCTTTAACCGAAGCTAAATGTTATTCTTGGTTAGAATATCTTTCAAATGATATCGGAAGCCGTTTATCTGGATCAAAAGGTGCAGCAGAGGCGGTAGAGTATACAAAAAGACAATTAGAAAGTTTAGGCCTTGACAAAGTTTATTTGCAGGAAGTTACGGTTCCTCACTGGGTTCGCGGCGAAAAAGAAACCGCTTTTATCCTTGATGGAAAAGTAAAAACGGCTGTGCCAATTTGTGCTTTAGGAAGTTCTGTTGCAACTCCAAAAATAGGAATTACGGCAGAAGTAATCGAAGTACAAAGTCTTGACGAATTAAAAACACTTGGAGACAAAGTAAAAGGTAAAATTGTGTTTTTTAACAGACCAATGAATCCTGAAAACATCGGAACTTTTGATTCTTATTCAAGTGCAGGAGATCAAAGAAGAAGCGGTGCAAAAGAAGCAGCTAAACTTGGTGCAGTTGGTGCAATTGTACGTTCGTTAAACCTTCGTTTAGATGATTTTCCTCACGCTGGAGCTCAAAGTTATGGCGATTTGCCAAAAGAACAATATATTCCAGCAGCTGCAATTAGTACAAATGGTGCTGAATTATTAAGCAAAACATTAAAAGCAAATCCTGCTTTAAAATTTTATTTCAAGCAATCTTGCGAAACGTTGCCAGATGCATTATCGTATAATGTTATCGGCGAATTAACAGGAACTGTAACTCCAGAAAACATTCTTGTTGTTGGTGGACATTTAGATTCTTGGGATTTAGCAGACGGTTCTCATGACGATGGGGCAGGAGTAGTACAAAGTATGGAAGTAGTTCGTATTTTGAAAAACTTAAACTACAAACCTAAAAATACGATTCGTGTTGTATTGTTTATGAATGAAGAAAATGGAGGAAAAGGTGGAGCAAAATATGAAGAAGTTTCAAAACAAAAGAACGAGAATCATATTTTTGCCTTAGAAAGTGATTCAGGCGGATTTACACCAAGAGGATTTTCAATTGAAGCTGATGAAGCAAACTTCAAAAAGCTGCAGGAGTATAAAACTTTTTTTGAGCCCTATTTAATCCATAGTTTTGTAAAAGGACATGCAGGATCAGATATTGAGCATTTAACTTCAAAAACGATTGTTAAAGCTGGTTTACAGCCAGATTCACAGCGTTATTTTGATTATCACCATGCAGCAAATGATAAATTTGATGCAATCAACAAAAGAGAATTAGAACTTGGTGCAGCTACAATGACATCATTAATTTATTTAGTTGATCAAAACGGAATAACAGTTCCGGCTTCAAATTAAGATTTTTAAAATTGATATAAATAGGCTGTCAGAAATGACAGCCTATTTTTTTATAAAAATCCCAAAGGATCGACATTTTATTTAAGATCATTAAAGGAACAATCATACTAATACTTAAAGTCTCATCACAATCAAATAATAAACAAATGTGACAGGAATATTAGAAAGCAACAATAAAATTTTAATGCCTATTTCTTTTCGCTGTTGTGGTAAATGAATGAATTTATCAGTCAAATGAAAAAACATAATGAGGTTTACGATTATTGCAGATAAAGCAAACGGCCATGCAATAACTAAAACATTCGGACTTTCATTTAAAATAATGTAGAGTACAAATAATACAGTTGTTATTATAAAAGAACCAACTGCCAGTTCAATGGATTGATTTTCTTTGAAAGGTTTGTCATTAATTGTTTTCATAATATTAAATTTTAAAAGCCTGTTGAATAGATTGAATTGGGATAAAAAGCATTTTTGAAAAATCTAAATAATGAAACGAAAACGCATTTTTTCCTTTTTGATACTGCTGAATGAAGTAATTTATTCGTTTAGGATAAAAAACAGTTCCAGTTAAAATAACCATAAACAAATACAAACTTTTCTTTCCGTTTCCGAGCAGATAAAACTGCATTCCAATTTCCTCATAAACAGAAACTCCTGTATTCGTTAGAACATGAATTATATCGTGATCTTCCAGTTTTTCCTGAATATCAAAATGATTGTGGTGAAGAAAATTCCCTAAACCATAACCTAAACTTTCTGTTGGATAATCCATTAGCTTGGCTTTGTCAATTTTCCAAGGTTCATTTTTCTTGAAGTATTTTTGATAGGGTTTTTTAGAACATTCATACAATTTTTCAATTAAATAATCTCTCATAAATATATTTTAAAAGTTCTTTGAAATTCAAAGTAAAATAATAAATAAAAAAGCTAGAAATAATAACTTAACTAGCTTTTTAATATTTAGTAAGTGTCGATAACAGTTTTCAATAAATTGGAATCAGCAAGGTCAGAAGGAGCAACGACTTTTTCTTCTAATGGAATAGCATTGCCATAACGCTCTTTCAATATTTTTTGAACTTGTGGATTTTCTAAATTAAAATCTTTTAATTCTCTCAGCTTTGATAATTCAATTCCGGCAGCGTTTTTATAAATTTTCCAAACCAATTCGGAGCAGTAAATTCTATTGTCAGTCCATTCAAAATAAGCGTCATATTCTTTACCGTCAAACTGCTGGCTGTATTCTTTCATTTTTTGTAGAACTTCAGGTTTCAGAATACTGTCATTCTTCAACCTTTTAACGACATATTTGCTGTCTCGTCCGTGTTTGATCCAATCTTCAAGCGGAGTCAATTTTACAGGCTGAACAGCTTCAAAAACAAACCATTTTCCGTTAATATCATAAATTATCCCACAGTGCGAAAACTTAGAATTAGTTGCTATACGAACCGCTTCACATTGTTTAGATTCTGAAGTTTGAAAAATAATATCGCCATCTTTATATTTACTCAATAGAGCTTTTTTTTCTTTATTTCCAGTAAAAGGATTATCTGGAAAAACTTTTAAACTGATAAACAATGCACATCCAAAACTAAGAATGAATGTGATTAGGGGAAATAGATATTTTTTAGATTTCATAAATCTGTTTTTAAAGTACTTTGAGTTACAAAGTAAATGATAAAAAAAATAGTTACCAAATTAATGATAACTATTTTTAAATATATTTTTTAAGAATGGTTAAATTCTAAAAATACCGCCTACAGCAACAATCCTCTGAAAGAATAAGAAATGTTGTGTCGCTTTATCGTCGCTGCTAAGAGTAGTTCTAATATCTTTCATATCGATATAACCGCCTTTCAACTCACCTTGAAGGTAAAAATGTTTAAAGAAAGTAAAGTTGATTCCCGCTTTTGCAGACACACCAAAACCAGAAATATGGAAATCATCATGACGTTCCATTCCTAATAAAGTTGTATTTGTTTTTGGGTATAAAACTCCACCTCCTACACCTTCAGTTAAATTAATCTGAACTTTATCGATATTTGGCAAACCAAACCATTTCGAAATATCGTCATGTCTGGAAACCTCAGTATTAATATAATTCAAACCATCTGTATGTTCGTACATTAAAAAAGCAGGAGGATTTCCTTGAGCGACACCTTTATCATAACCACCTTCTATAGCGCCATTTTGAGACATATCTACAGGAGTATTATTATAAACTCCGTTGTAGTAAGATCCAGGTTGATCAGCAGGTAAATTAATAGTACCAGTAACATTAGCCGTTTGATTCTGAGTCATCACATATTTCATGTGATCCCAGCCAACAGCAACGCTGTAATGATCGTTAATGAAATATCCCATTCTAAAGTTAGTCTGAGGGATAGTCATATTTGCCGGATTGATGTAATCGACATGATATCCTTTTGGTTTATCGTGAGAAGCCATATCAGCAACTGTAAAGTTGTAATCTTTCCCTCTGAAATTCACATCAGATTTTGTGTAGCTGTCTCTGTTTCCTCCCCATGAAATAAAGAATTTACCTTTGTTGTGAGCAGTGTATTTATCTTGAACCGGAATTTCGTCCTGTGCATAAGTGTTTAATGAAACACAAGCAAGAAAGAAAAATAAAATTTTTGTTTTCAAAGAACTTAAGTGTTATAAATTTAGAATGAGTTAACCGTTTTTCTGATAGCCACTAATTTTGTCATCAGGCCTTCAAAATAGTCTAAATGAAGCATGTTAGCGCCATCGCTTTTTGCATTTGCAGGATCAAAGTGAGTTTCGATAAAAATACCATCCACACCAACAGCAATACCAGCTTTAGCAACTGTTTCGATCATATCTGGTCTTCCTCCAGTTACACCTGCAGTTTGATTAGGCTGTTGTAAAGAATGTGTCACGTCTAGAACCGTAGATGCATATTGCTGCATAGTAGGAATCCCTCTAAAATCAACAATCATGTCTTGGTAACCAAACATAGTACCGCGATCTGTAACCATAACATTTTCGTTATTACAATCTAGTACTTTTTGAACCGCATGTTTCATGCTTTCCGGACTCATAAATTGTCCTTTTTTCAAGTTTACTACTTTTCCAGTATTCGCTGCAGCCACAACAAGGTCAGTCTGACGAACTAAAAATGCAGGAATTTGTAAAACATCAACATATTGAGCTGCCATATCAGCATCCTCATTGGTATGAATATCAGTAACAGTTGGAACATGAAAAGTTTCTGAAACTTTTCTTAAAATTTTCAAAGCTTTTTCGTCACCAATTCCAGAGAAACTGTCAATTCTAGAACGGTTTGCTTTTTTAAAAGATCCTTTAAATACATAAGGAATCTGAAGTTTGTCGGTAATACCAACTAATTTTTCAGCAATTCTTAGCGCCATTTCTTCTCCTTCGATCGCACAAGGCCCCGCCAATAAAAAGAAATTTCCGCTGTCAGTATGCTTAATTTGTGGAATATGTTGTATGTTCATAATATGATTTTTTGACAGTGCAAAGGTAGTTATGATTTGTGAGTTTCGAATGAAGATTTAAGAAATTTTTATGAAGCTAATCCTGCTATCCGTTTCAATATTTTGCTCTTAAACTTTTTTTTCCAAAGTCTGTTCAGGAGCTTCCTTTGGTCGCTCTGCCCAGCCAGTAAAAAATAAGTTTAAGAGCAAAATGATTTCCACTGCTATCAGGGCTAGGAATTAGTGGAATTACGATAATTTAAGTTAATTAAAGATTTCTAAATCTTTCAAACTAAACTCATTTTCAAGAACCGTTTTCAAATCATTATCTTCAAAATAAGCAATTTCTGTTTTACCATTTATTATCGATTTTACTGAATTTTTAAACAGTATTTTTTTGCCTAATGGATTTTGCAAAACAACAATTAAGTTTTGAGTAAAAAAGGAATCTGGATGAGAGTAATTATAATAATTGGCAGGTTTAAAATCGATCCATCTTTGAGGTGTTAAGCCAAAAGAATACAAATTTGACCATTCTTTCCCAATTAAAATTTGAAGCAAATATTCGTCATCCTCAGTTTTGATTAAAGTAAATATATCAGAGTCATGCTGAATTTCTTTTCCAACTTCACTCAACTTTAAAGGTTCACGGATACTATTTCCGCCAAAACCCAAATCAATCAAATAATCTTCATTTTCAATAGTTGCAATAATGCCAAAATGTGTTTTTGCATTTTCTCCGGGATTTACCATTGGTCGCGCAGCAATATAATAATGCGGCACTCCAATTTCTTGAAGAGCTAAAGAAAATATTCCATTAATCTGATAACAGTATCCGCCACGCTTTTTATGAATGATTTGATCAACAATATCATCACCAGCAAGAGAAATAATTTTTCCAGCTTGAACATCAATGTTTTCAAAAGGAACAGTAAATAACTGAGATTGCATTAATTTTTTGATGCCTGAGATATTCAATTCAATTTCTCCTGAAAATTTAATTCTGTCTAAATATTGTTGTAGATTGAAACTTGAAGATTCAATTTTATAGTGATTTTTTGATTGTGTCATTATTTCTAGTCATTTTCATTAATTATAAAGATAATGAATCTAATATTTATTTTCGAGACTTTCTCTAATCACTAGCGTAAGCGCAATTATTGTATAAGTTATTTTTTATCTTCAAACATATTAACTTTTCCTCTTTCTAGTTCAAGGAGAAAATGCTCTTTGTTTAGAAATAATTGTATCATTAAATTAGAAAGTTCATTATCATTAACACTCAATTCTTGAATTAATTTTCTAATTAATGTTCCAGAATAATCTCTAATTTTCCACACAAAATATGGCAATAAAGCATTATCAAAGTGGGCATTGTGAACGATTAAATTTCTAAATCTATATATCATGAGCACATCACTCTCAATGAGTTCAATTTGCATTTCTATAGTTTTTTTAGTGAATTTTGAATCCTTATAAAAGGAAATTAAATTTTCTATTTTTTGTAATATGAACAAGTCAGTTTCGTGTTCTTTTATTTCTTCTAATGAATCTATGAATTTTTCTAAATAAATAGTTTTCCCTGCATTTACTGCTAAGTTTGCTTTTAAAATGACTTCGTCTGGTAATTTTTTTGCTGTTGAAAAACGTTGGTTAGCAATTTGATTTTCATAATGACGATATAATTCCCATCCATAATCATAAATATAATTAAAAATTTGTGTAGATGAAATTACTTCTTGTATCAAGTGAATTTTTCGCTTTTTTTTGCTATTTAAAACATCATTTAATATATCAAATTCTAAATTAAATAAGTTTTCGATTGCAATCCAGTAATTAAGCATCTTGTCTTCTTGCTTTATTGACTGCTCTGCTTTACTGTACCAATGGATGGCATTTAATAATTTTGAGTGACCTTTTTTATGTTGTTTTTTATCACTCCATAAAAATGAAAAATCATTTAGACTATTTAAATCTTTTTCGAAATCATTTAAAATTAAAGAGTCCCGAAACTTTATGTGATTTTCTCTTTTATTAAGACCCCATGACGAAAAAATACGTTCACCATTTTTTACTATTATATAATTTGAGGAATCTATTTCAATCTCAGTTTTTGTTTTGAAATGGCAAGAAATTAAATCTAGGGCATTTTCAAGTTTTGTTAATGCATTAATTAAGGAAGATTTAGGAGAGAGGTATTCAATTTCAACTGACGCTTGAATAAATCTCTCGGATGAATTATTATTTCTTCCTTGTATGTCTTCATCATTAATTCCTCTTTCACTTGTAATAAATCGTTTGTTTTCTAATGAATACAAAGTAATTCCTCCAATTTCAATGTTGATAGAACCCTTCAGTCCTTTAACAACAAAAATATAATTAGCTTTTTCTTTTGTTTTATAAAAATATTGTAAAAATGAATGAATTCGGTCTTTAGTCTCTAATTTATCCATCAAAAAAATAATATCTTCATCATATTTAGATTGATTGAAAATACCGTTTTCATTGATGTATTTTTGCTCATCTAAATTATGTGGATAATTTGTATTAACAATTCCAGAAACTTTTTTATAATCAGAAAATATATTTTCTGCGAATTTTTTAATATCTTCTAATACGTAACCTTTTTTTATAAATTCAACGATTATACTTTGGGTTAAGTAATTTATAGAATCTATAAAGTTTATTGATATTTCTTCATCTTTGCTGAGTTCTATATTTAAAATTTCTAAACAAGAATTAAAATACAAACCTTCTTGGAATTCATTTTTTATTTTTTTTGAAGTTTCAAGGATATAATGATTTCTTTCAGAATTAAAAATTGATCTTAAAATTTTGAAACTTGATTTGAAATTATTTTTAACAATAATATCATTGTCTATATAAAATGATAATTTCTTATAAAAATAAGCTCTATTATCTAAATTCTGAAATGAGTTTTCTTCTATTTCTGTAATAATGTCTTCAACCAATATATGCGGACTATATAATGACAATCCATATGATTTTTTTAAAAAGTTAGAAATTAAATCTTCCCACAAATTAATCCAAAACTCGATCCTAT
Organism: Flavobacterium sp. LC2016-01; assembly: GCF_009711135.1. Lineage (GTDB taxonomy): Bacteria > Bacteroidota > Bacteroidia > Flavobacteriales > Flavobacteriaceae > Flavobacterium. Next base: position 669,911 of record NZ_WMIC01000001.1, read on the forward strand.
TATTAATATTGTCAGACATTAATTTGAATGTTTTATGTTGAAACTATATTTTACTCTTTCTTCAAACCCAATCCCATCGGTACCATTAAAATTCCTTTTTCATAAATATTCAAATAAAGTGTAATTGGTTTCTTTTGACCTTCCCAAGTTAATTCATATACATTTAAAAATCCAGCTCCCATATCGCTTCTTTTGGTTGGAAAAGGACAACAGGTTTCTAAGCGTTTATACGTGATTTTTTCACCATTTGGACCAGTAAGAGCGTTTAGGAAACGAGTTTCGTTTAAGGCTTCATCTTTGGTGTTTCTGTAGAAAATATTTATCGGATAATCGGGATGGTAGCCATATTTTTTGTCTTTGGCAAAAAGCGTAATGGCGAACGTATTGTCTTTCTTCAAAATTAAATCGGGAGCATTGTCATCTACATTTTTCAATGTCGATTTAGTACTCACGCAAGAGGATGCAGTAATTAATAAAATTAAAAAAAAGAATATTCTTTTCATGATTTGTATTGTTTTGGTCATGCAAATTTAAAAGGTTTTTTCCGTCACTCCTAAGAGCTATCAGATAAATAATTCTAAAGATTTAAAAACTCAGAAATCTATTTAAAAAACATTATTCTGCCTTTTTTGGATTTAGTTTTAATATACCAATTACAATCAGATATTGTGCCACAAGATACGTCAGCATAATAAAAAACGAACTTTTTTCAATTGGCGAGTAGAATTTGTTTACAGCCAAAATACTATCTGAAATTACAAACACAATCGCACCTAAAAAAACATATAAATTCCCTGGTTTTTTCCATATTAAATAGCCATTAAAAGCAAATAAAAGCATTATTGAAATGACAGTAGCATACACAATTACTGGAATTTTTAAATCGCCTAAAGAAGGCAGTAAAACAGAAAGCATTCCGATTAAATATAAGCCAATAACAACGCTTCCAATTGCGAAAAAAACTAAGTTTCTTTTGATTTCGCCTTTATTTTGTCTGTTGAATAAAACGCAATATGTAATATGTGAGATCAGGAACGAAACTAATCCTAAAATAAAATAGATTTCACCTAAATCTGTAAAAAGCAAGATAACATCGCCAATCCATGAAAATAGCAAAGCAAGAAGCAAAATGTTTTTTGTTGGAAAATTTGGGTGAAAATAAATTCCAAAACTCAATAACGGAATCAGTATTGGCTTTAAAAATAAATCTAAATTTTCATAGCCTAAAAACAAGATAAGAAGATAAATGAAGCTAAAAGCGCTGTAAATTTTATAGTAGGTGGCGTTTCTCATAAATGGTTATAAATTAGCGGTTTGGGTCATTGGTCTTTTAAAATCTATAGTAACAAAATAAATTGTGGTTAAAAAGGATAAAGTCAAATAGACTAAAATGATATAATTGCCTGCTGGAAAGATAGTATTTAAACCGAACCAGTCGCCATAATATACTATAATACCGCTGACAACTGCAAAACGCAGTCCTTCCCAAAAAATGGCATATTTATTTTTGTCCATCAATTCGGTGTAACTGTAAATCGTGATCAGAATAAAAAAGCCATAGACAAAGATATTTGGAAGACCAATTTTAGCAATATTGTCAAATAGATAACTTACAAACAAAAGCGTAATTAACATTTGTGTAACCGACCAATATATTAGTTTTTGAGAATTTTGCGTGCCGTATTTGTCAAAAGAAAAAACATTTTCAATTTTGTTTACAGGATATTTTTCTTCAAAATTTTCAGGACGCCAGCCCGTTGGTTTAAACCAGATAGTGAATTTATCTTTCCAATTTTCAGCACGCCAAGCATCTTTAATCAGTAAGGTTAAATGCTGAAAATTGATTTTTACAGGATTCCAAGTATTTGCAGGTCTTGTAATTCCATAAACAGGCGGAACATCATCTAATTCGGCCTGAAAAGTTCCGAAAAGCTTATCCCAGAAAATAAAAATCTGTGAATGGTTTTTGTCTAAATATTCTGGATTTATGGCATGGTGCACGCGATGATGCGAAGGTGTAACAATTATATGTTCTAAAATCCCCATTTTTTTGATGTGTTTGGTATGATACCAAAACTGTAAAAACAAATGAAGCGGCAACGTAATTGCGATTACAGAAGCTGGAACTCCAAGAAGCGCAGCAGGAATCAGCAAAAAAGTAAAAAGATTGACTAAACTCGCAATGGGCTGACGAAGCGCACAGGCCAAATTAAATTCTTCACTGCTATGATGAATTGCATGTTTGTTCCAAAGAAAATTGATTTGATGTGCCAGACGATGGCTCCAATAACCATAAAAATCAATAACAAAAAAGGCTATAAAATAGGAGATAACGCTTGGTTCTAAATGCTGTATGGCTATTTTTGAAACCAGCCATTCATACGAAAGAAAAGTAATGCTCAGTCCCAAAACGTCTTTGACTGAATTAGTAATTCCGGAACTGATACTCGATACGCTGTCTATTAAAGGCGCAGTATCGTTTTTTTTATAAATGCCGTATAACTTTTCAATTACAATTAAAGTTAAAAAGACCGGCATGGCAATAATTAGTATTTTTCCGTATTCTTCCATAAAAAAAGCATTCTATTTTATTCAAATATAAAATAAAATAGAATGCTTTTTAAATTATTTGCGATTAAACAATTTCAGCGCTTAATCCGGCATCTAAAAGTTGTAAGCATTGCGGTTTTAACTTGTCCAGCGGACCTGTTTTTACGGTGCATTTTCCGTTGTAATGTACAATCAAGGAACATTGTTCTGCCTGTTCTGCAGTATGGCTGCACACACGCATTAAAGTATCAATTACGTGATCAAAAGTGTTTACATCATCATTATAAACAATAATTTCGTTATTGAATACTGTTGCTTCCTTTTCGCGAACTCTTTCTCTTACTTTTTCTTTAGTACTCATTTTGTCTAATTTTTGTACTTGTAATTACTTATAACTAATTTACGTATTTTAATGAAACCCAATTGTTTCTCTGCAGCTTTTTAACATACGTCAGTCCTTTTTCAACGCAAGAAGCGTCAATAAATGGGATGTCTTCTTCATAAAAACCGCTGAACAATATAATTCCTTTTGGGTTTAAAGAATCAACATAAGCCTGCATGTCGTTTAACAGAATATTTCTGTTGATGTTGGCAATAATCAAATCGTATTTTTTACTAGCTAATAATGCAGCATCGCCTTCGTAAACGGTAATATGTTTGCAATTATTGCGTTCGGCATTTTCAATAGAATTTAAATAACACCAATTGTCGATATCAATTGCATCAATTGGTTCTGCACCTTTCATTTCAGCTAGAATAGCTAAGATTGCAGTTCCGCAGCCCATATCAAGTGTTTTTAAACCTTTAACATCCATTTCTAACAAATGTTGAATCATCATGTGTGTTGTTTCATGATGTCCGGTTCCAAAACTCATTTTTGGTTCAATTAAAATATCAAATTCGGCATCCGTTTTTGGGTGAAAAGGAGCGCGAACGTGGCATTTTCCATCAACGTCAATTGGTTCAAAATTCTTTTCCCATTCTTCGTTCCAGTTAACCTGATCGATTTCTTCAATGGTATATTCAATTTTAAATTCTTCAGACTGTAAAATATAAATATCATCCAGGATATTTTCATCCCATAAATCTTTCTTTACAAAAGCCGAAATCCCATTTTCAGTTTCTGTAAAACTTTCAAACGCTTTTTCTCCTAATTCAGCAACTAAAATTTCTGATCCTAATTCTTTCGGCTCAATTGTAAAATGATATCCTAAATATATATTCGACATAAATTATTTTTTTGCAAAGGTAAGAATAGAAAGCAGAAGTAGCTTATAAATCTAGAAGAACATTGATAATTTAAGAATAATTTAAAACAAAAAAAAGCGTTCGAATAACGAACGCTTTTTTATATAAGGTTTTGAAAATCTAATTATATAGCAGTTACAATTGCTAAAAAGTCATCTGCTTTTAAAGCCGCACCTCCAATTAGACCACCGTCTACGTCTGGTTTAGAGAATATTTCTTTAGCGTTGTCTGGTTTTACAGAACCACCGTATAAAATAGAAACTTCGTCAGCGATGTCAGCTCCAAAAGCTTTGCGGATAGTTTCTCTGATAAATTCGTGCATTTCCTGAGCTTGTTCTGGCGAAGCAGTTTCTCCAGTTCCAATAGCCCAAACTGGCTCATACGCTAAAACAACTTTAGACCAAGATTCTTTTGCAATATGGAAAATACCATCACGTAATTGATTTTCAACAATGTTGAAGTGATTTCCAGACTGACGGTCTTTTAATTCTTCTCCAAAACAGAAAATAACAGTCATGTCATGTTTCAAAGCTGTGTCAACTTTGTTTGCGATTAATGCATCAGTTTCGTGGAAAATAGCTCTGCGCTCTGAGTGACCTAGAATTACTGTATTAACACCAATACTTGTTAGCATATCTGCAGAAATTTCTCCTGTAAAAGCACCGCCTTCAGCTTGGTGAACGTTTTGAGCAGAAACTCCAATAGTTGTATTTTTTACTTTTGCAGCGGCTGCTTGTAAATTTACAAATGTAGGTGCTACAATAACTTGTGCAGTTGTTTGTGCTGGTATTTTAGTGATTAATTCGCTTAATAATTCTTCAGTCTGTGCTGCGTTTTTATGCATTTTCCAGTTTCCTGCAACAATCTTTTTTCTCATTTTGGTAGTTTTTATTATTCTTTTAATTTTTTGTTTTTGCGGTAATTTGTTAAGCTTCTTTTAAGCTTTTCAAAGCTTCATTGATTTTATCAAAATCAGTTTCGATAGCACGGTAAAGAACGATTTTTCCAGTTTTGTCAATGATGATATATCTTGGAATCCAGTCTAAGTCAATTGCTTTTCCAAAAAGTCCTTTCATGCCGTCATTCATCATATAATGATCACCTTTTAATTCGTGTTTTTCGATTCCGGCTTTCCATTTATCAGCTGTTTTATCAGCGGAAATGAATAGATAAGAAACATCAGGATTATTAGCTTGAAGTTCTTTTACTTTTGGCATTGCTTTTACGCAATCACCGCACCATGAAGCCCAAACTTCGATAACCAAAGTTTTTCCTTTATATTTTTTTAATATGCTTTTGAATGCAACTTGACTATCGTCTGTTGCTAATAATTTTTCAGATAAAGCTTCTTTTGAAAATTCTTTTTTCTGTGCCTGAGAACATGAAAATGTAATAAATGCAATAACTACTAGGGCTAACTGTTTCATATTATATTTAAATTATTTTTTTAAGTACTGAATTCACAAAGTTAAACAAACAAATTGAATGCCAAATGGAGATTAACAAAATTTGAAGAGTAGTTTGTTTTGTAACAATTCGTTAAATTTTGGTTACGAAAAACAGAATGAAATCGTAATAGTTAGGTTGAAAAATCTAATTTTAAAGAGTTTTTTTTAGAATTGATTTTTTATTAAGACAAAAAAAGGAGTTTTTTTATTTTTAAAGGTACCTTTAACGTTAAAAAAATATCTTATGTTTTACTTTTTTTAAAAGAATAGATGGGTATTTTACTATTTTGTATCGATTAGAATTTTATAAATTCCAGTAGTTTTATCGAACTGAAAATCTGCATTCTTGATTTCAATAGAATTGTATTTTGTATAAGAACATTTTTTATTTATTCTTTCCGCATCAACTTTTAGTTCAAAAATGCTTTTGCCTTGAAAAAAAGCAATAACATAATTTATCTTTTCTGTTTGCCATCCTATATCACGAATTGAAACATAATAGGAGTTTCCGTTTATTATGTTTACAGTTCTTATAATATTTGCCGTATTTAAATCAGTTACTATAATAGCAGTTTTAGGATCATATTTTCCGTTTGATAATAAATCTTCGCCTGTGTTTTTATCTATAAACTGAAAAACAAATTCATTTGGTGGTGTTGTACAATCTATATTTTCTCCAGCGCACCCTGAAATGGTTATACAAAAGAAAATAAATGATAATTTGATTAATACTTTCATGGATATAGTTTCGTTTTTGGTATATTAAATTTAAGAATATTATTTATTTTAACAAATTCAGTTTTTTGAGAATAATTTTAAAATGCTAATTCAAATCATAATTTCCATTGGCCCATTTTTTACATGGAGCAATCCATAAGTCTAAAGCTTTATAAAGGAAACCGTGCTTTAGATTTGTATTCAATTCGATCTCTTTGAAGTGATTTATTTTAAGTTTCGAAGTTTCTTTTCGTTTAATTGCTGAAACACCATAGATATCTGATTTTTCGTAAATGGTGAGAATGTTTCCACAGAAATTGATTTCTGGAGCTTGCTCAATATCAACATCTCTAAAACAGCCGATAAAAACAAAATTTACATCAGGATTGGCTAAATAAGTAGAAGCATATTGTGCAATATAACCGCCTTTTGAAGTTCCGATGATGGTAATTTTATTGGCAGAAACGCCTTTTTTTAATAATGCTTTTATTTGTTTGACAATTTTTTTTGCATACTCTGCTGCATTAGTGTTTTTACTCCTGATTTCACTGTAAACAATGAAATTATCTTTTCTAAATGAAGCCAAAATTTCATTATACTCTGCTTTTCCATATTCAGGATGTGCCACACTTAAATCATTTTGCTCCACAAATGCGTTATGCAGAAAAAAGATATATTTCTGATCTTTATCGCCTTGAGCAGAAGCAAGAACACTGAAAAATATTATAAGCAAGTAGGCAGAAAAGAACTTTGGTAATTGTTTCATCGATAAGGTTTATTTCGGATAATTTTCAAACCAAATATAATTAAACAATAATGAAGATTAAAAATTTTCTTATAAAAAAACGCCAATAATCTAAAAATAGAATATTAGCGTTTTTTTGAATTGTATGTTATTTAAAGACGATAAGCAACATCAGATAATTTCAAATCATCAACATCGTTGTAATCCACTTTTTGAACAATAGTTCCTTTGTATATAACTACAATGTTAGGGTTTGATCTTTCAACTGTTTTTAAAGATGTTGCGTCGCAAAAATTGAAAATAAGGTTCTTTTTTCTTTTTTAGAAAATGATTATACGCCATTAAAAAAAATGGGAATGTTACAAAAGTTAACCAGATTATAAATTGTCTGGGAACGATTTCATAATAATAATTTAAAAAGAAAATAGTACTAACAAAAAGAATACAGAACTTAGAGTCTGATTTGCTTACTTGTGTATCTGAATATCTATCGATGTGTTCATTTTTAAGGTCACTTATTGCGTCAGAATATTTTGTAAAGAAGAATATTTTCCAACTTAGCAGAAAACCAATAAGCATCATAAAATTCTGAATCATGTAAATACTTGAAACACCTAAAAGAAAATATTGAATTGCAATGTATGTTGCTTGTATTAATTCATTAGTACTTACAAAGCTTCCATATTTAAAAATTCCAGATAAGTTATCGATAGCAAAAAACATTATAATTATCGAACTCCAGATGCTTAGGATTAGTTTTTTAGTATCAGATAAATAAGCTTTACTAAAAGCATTATAAAAAGAAAATAAGGAAAGTAAAATTACAATAATCATGAATGTTCGTAAGATGAAATTATCAAATCTTACCAAACCATTATCTATAACCCAATAAATCATCGATATCGAAAGTATTAAGGTTATACCTTCTGTCAATTGAGGAGCAATTCTTCTCTTATTAAATAGTAGTGAATAAGTAACATATAAAATAAAGAAAACAATAGGCCAAGCTAAAATACTTAGATTTAAAATTTGCATGAAATCAAATTTTGAATTAGGCGAGATGTGATATAAATAGAGACCTAAAGAAAAAGTAGAAATAAGAGAAATAATCGCTATTACAAAAGCTGTTGTCCATGTTTTTGTAATTCTTTTACTTTCAAAAATAATACCTGAGATTAAAGCCAGGATATGAAGAGGAATCAAATGTACACCATCAGTTTCGTAAAAATTAGAATCACAGATGGCATAAAGAATTAAAAATATTATAAATAAAAAAAGATAAAGATTTTGTGAAAACTTGGTAATCAATTCATTTTTTAGTTTTGCAAACATATTTCTTATTGGTTAATTGTTTATTCAAAAAAACGCCAATACATCTAAAAAAGAATATTGGCGTTTAGTAAAATTATTGTTTATGATTTTAAATACCGTAAGCTACATCAGACAATTTTAAATCATCAACATCGTTATAATGCACTTTTTGAACAATAGTTCCTTTATGTATCACAACAATGCTCGGGTTTGCTCTTTCAACGGTTTTTAAAGCTGTTGCATCGCAGAAATAAAAGTCAACATTTAAACCATATTGCTTTTTTGCCTTTGCAATTTCATCCGCTCCAGAAGCTGTCATCGCGATAACTTTGTATCCTTTTGCTTTGGCATCAGCTTCCACTTTTGCTAATTTTTTCATTCCTTCAGGATTAGACAAAGCCAAATCGTAAGTTACAAAAACCAGCAATTTTGGCTCTTGCAATAATTCTGCTTTATAATCAGAATCGTCTTTTGTCATCGTGAAATCATGAATTGGCGGTACATAACCTTCTGTAATCACTTTGTCTTTTCTGTCAACAAAAGTGGCGCCTTCAGGAATATTCGCTAAATCTTTTTCAGTAAATTCTTTGTCAACTCCGTTTACTTTGTAAATGAAAATCATTTCAACTACAGATTTTGGAGCACCTTCTGGAATTTCCATTCCTTTTTCGATATTAGTTCCCACTTTATACGGACGGAAATCTTTTATCGGATTATGATTTAAAACCCAAACTGCCATAAACACACAAAGAACGATGCTGATTAAAGTAAGGATGTTTGTAACCATTTTTGAAAATAATGGTTTAACTAATTTTTTATTAATGAATAAAATCAGAATAAAGAAAAGTAAAATAATATCTTTTGTGAAAGATTGCCAAGGAGTTAAATGTAAAGCATCACCAAAGCATCCACAATCTTTTACTACGTCAAAATAAGCAGAGTAGAAGGTAAGGAACGTGAAGAAAACAATTAATAATAATAACGCCCAAATGGTCAATTTTGATTTATAGCCAACTAATAACATGACACCTAAAACTACTTCTAAAATCACTAAAAAGATTGCTAAACCTAAAGCCAATGGCTCTAAAAATGGCATATTGAAAACGGGTTCGCTGAAATATTCAGCCAGTTTATAAGAGAAACCAACAGGATCATTTAGTTTGATTAATCCGGAAATGATAAATAATACACCGACAAATAATCGGGAGAATTGAGTAATGATGTTTTTCATAACAAATATTTAAATATTCAAATTCCAAATTCCAAGTTTAGCATTGGAATTTGGAATTTAAGATTTGGAATTTTATTTAGTAATAGGGTTTAAAATCAGAGCAAAAACAGCATAATTAATCATATCCTGATAATTTGCGTCGATGCCTTCAGAAACTAAAGTTGCACCTTTATTGTCTTCGATTTGCTTAACACGCAACAATTTTTGAAGAATAAGATCAGTCAAAGAACTCACACGCATATCACGCCACGCTTCTCCGTAATCATGATTTTTAGCTTCCATTAAATCTTTGGTCAATTTAACTTTGGCATCGTATAATTCGGTTGCTTTTTCAACATCCAAATCAGGCTGATCAACAACGCCTAATTCCAGCTGAATTAAAGCCATGATAGAATAATTGATGATTCCGATGAATTCTCCTTTTTCGTCTTCATCAACTTTACGGACATCATTTTCCTGTAAACTTCTGATTCTTTGTGCTTTTATGAAAATTTGATCGGTCAATGACGGCAGTCTTAAAATTCGCCATGCACTGCCGTAATCTTTCATTTTATTGATAAATAAGGTTCGGCAAACCGTAATTACATTATCAAATTCAAGGGAAGTATTCTTCATTTATTGCTGTATATTTGCTTAAATTTTTCCAAAAATAAGGATTAAATTAAAGAGTTTCAAGTTTAAGGTTTTCTTTGTTTCAAGTTTTTTCTAAACAAAGTGTTAATGACAACAGCTTGAAAATATAAAAGTTTCAAGTTTCAGGTTTCAAGTTCCAGAACTATCGCAATCTAGGTCATAACTTGAAACCTGAAACCTGAAACAAAAATAACAAAACAGATGACAATTAACTGCAAAGGCAAGCTTATAGATTTATCAATTCCCAAAGTAATGGGAATTTTGAACATTACACCAAATTCTTTCTTTGACGGAGGAAAATATAAAAACGAAGACGAAATTATTTCGCAAGTCGATAAAATGCTTTCTGAAGGCGCAACATTTATCGATATTGGTGCATATTCAAGCAAACCAAGCGCTGAATTTGTTACCGAACAAGAGGAAATCGACCGAATTGTTCCTGTAATCGAATTGATTTTAAAGCATTTTCCAGAAACATTATTGTCAATTGACACTTTCAGGGCCGAAGTTGCAAAAGCAAGCATAGAAAGCGGCGCTACAATCATCAACGATATTGCAGCAGGAGAACTTGACGATAAAATGTTTGAGGTAATTGCAAAATATAATGTTCCGTATATCATGATGCACATGCGTGGCAATCCGCAGACGATGCAGAGTTTGACGCAGTATGATGATATTGTAAAAGAAATACTTTTTTATTTTTCTGAAAAAGTAAAAAAGGCGAGAAGTTTAGGAATCAACGACTTGATTCTAGATCCAGGTTTCGGTTTTGCTAAAACTACTGATCAGAATTATGAAGTGATGCAAAAAATGGAACTTTTTAATCTATTAGAATTGCCGGTTTTAGCAGGAATTTCCAGAAAATCGATGATTTATAAAGCACTTAATATTACACCACAAGAAGCTTTAAACGGAACAACATTTTTGAATACAATTGCTTTAACAAAAGGAGCTAAAATTTTACGTGTTCATGATGTGAAGGAAGCGGTGGAATGTGTGGCGTTGTTTAATAAATTGAATTAATTAGAATCTACTTTATTATTGATAAGTTTATGGAAAAACCAAGGATTATAAATACTTTAAATATACTCCAAAAAATAGAAATGGTCGTAAACGCTAATGTTTTATTCTATTTTAGCGATATTCCTAATTGGAGTCAAAATGAATTTTTATATGGAGTTGGTGAGCCTGTGGATTATTATGAAGTTGTAGAAATAAATTTCAATCTAGATTATTCTGAAAGAGTTGATTTATATTGGAAAATTCATAGGTATATAGGTGAAAAATCTTTTCTAACTGTGGAGAACAATAGTGTGAATTTCTGGAAAGGAGAAATAACAGAATATGAAGAAGAATGGGGGTGTTTTGATGATATTGATCACGAAATTTTAATTTTGAACTTTTCAAAGTATAATGTACCAAAAAATGTTCAAGATTGGAAAAATGATTATATGAAATTAGAAAAAAGATATTTTTCAATATTAAACGAAAAAATCTAGAGCTATTTTTTTAAAATTAAGATTAAGACTAAAAAAGTTGCTAATTAAATTGTTATGAAATACATTATCTTATTATTGATTTGTCTTTTATTCTCCTGCGGAGAAAAAAAAGACGTTTTGCTTCCAAAATCAAGCGTCACAATTGTAAAAGATGTACAAGATCACTCTCCAATTTATATCTTTTTTAAAACTGAAGGAAAAGACACAATTGCCGATGTAAACAGAAAAAACAGCATTATCTCAACGAATTGGATTTTCAATATTGACAAACGTTTGCCTTTAAAATTGGTAATTCCGGAAGTAATGAAATTACAGGAAAAAAAACGTGGTGACAGCGCTCATAAAAATGAAAAAGCTGAAAATTATTATTCCTACGCAGATTCAATTGGGAAGAATTTAGCCTTTTTGCCTTTCACGAAAGTGTATTACAATATGGAATTTGCTAAAAATAGTAGCGAGCTGTATTTAAAAAAGAATGGAATAATTCAGTACACGACAAAAAAAGACTATTATTTTCCTAAAAATGAGCTTCCCGTATTTTTGGACAGTTTAATGAAATATTCTAAATTCAAGATTGTTTTTTCATTCGAAAAAAACATGTCATACGGCGAATACATTCAATATAAGATTTTTTTGGAAAAATTAAATTTGAAACAAAAACAGTTTATTAATAAAGAAGAAGAATTCGTTTTCTAACTGAACACTAAAAACTGCGACTGAATACTAATTTTACTGATGATGATAAGGTTCATTTCGTAAAATGGTAAATCCGCGGTACAATTGTTCAATAAAAAATAGTCGAACCATTTGATGGGAAAACGTCATCAGCGAAAGCGAAATTTTTCCCTGCGCTTTGCTGTAAACCGTATCTGAAAACCCATAAGGACCGCCAATTACAAAAACAAGAGTTTTGATTCCCGAATTCATTTTCTTTTGCAATTCTTCAGAGAAACCAACGCTGGAGAAGTTTTTCCCATTTTCATCCAATAAAATCAATTGATCGGTTGGTGAAAGTTTCGACAGAATCAATTCGCCTTCTTTTTCTTTTTGCTGGCTTTCAGATAAGTTTTTTACGTTTTTGATATCCGGAATAATCTCCAAATCAAATTTGATGTAAAATGACAAACGTTTGGTATAATCGTCAATCAAAGTCTGAAGCGATTTATTATCTGTTTTGCCAATGGCGATAAGTTTGATGTTCATGTCTATTTTTTATTTTCAAAAACCGTTTCAAAATGTTCTACAATTGGAAACGGTTCGTAATAATGATGCAAAATCTTTTTCCACTCCAAATACGCTTCAGAAGTTCTGAAACCTATTGTATGATCTTCCAATGTATTCCAATCAACCAACAAAAGATATTTGTTTTCGACTTCAAGGCATTTCTCTAAACGATGCCCTAAATAACCTTCAATCGAAGAAATGTACTGACTTGCTTTTGCAAAATCATCTTCAAATTTTGAAGCTAATTCCGGTTTTATAAAAAGATAAACGGCTTCTAGAATCATTTTAAACTCAATTTTATTTGCTTGATCTGCTAAATCTGCGGGAAAAATTATACTCTCGCAGATTTAGCGGATTTGGCTGATTTTTATTTTTATTAATTTTTGGAGAGCTTCGCTTCAAAAGTTTTAAAACGATTATCAAGATCTTTAATCAATTGTTTTTTAACCGATTCATCCTGAATAAAACTATAATTGATGCTGTTATAAACATATTTTTTTATTGTTGCATAGGAAACATCCTGATATCTTTTGGCTAATAAAACATATTGTTCTGTCATATTGCTTCTTAAAATTCCGGCGTCGTCTGTGCTGATTACAATTGGCACATTAAATTCTTTGTACAGCGTAAACGGATGTTTGTTTTCTTTTACTTTCAAAATAAACTCATTACTCGCTAAATTGATTTCGATCGGAATATTGTTTTTTGACATGTATTTCAATAAATCATATGAATTTGCTTCGTAAGCAATGTCAACTCCGTGACCAATTCTGTTAGCGCCTGCAACATAAATCGCGTCGTTAATATGCCACGTTAAATCTTCCGGCTGAACCAAACCTAAAGTCAATTCGCCTGCATGAAGCGTGTATTTTACATCAGGAAATTTATCGTGACAGTATTTAAACATCACCATATGCAACCAATAATCTTTCATCGAATTTTCGCCATGTTCTGGAGAAACGATATTGACACCCGCAGTCAATTTGCTTTCGTTTGAAGAAATAAAAGCAATAACCAGATTTTTAAACAAATCTACCGGTTCCATAAAACGAAGCACAAAATTTTGATAACGCATGGTGAATTTTTCGTCGTCAATTTTTAAGTCTTTATGAAGTTTTGCTAAGAAATTAGTATTGAAATCCTCGGCATATTTTTTAGCCTCTTTTTTCTGAAGCGATTTATACAATTCGTCTAAAAGTTTCAAAACTGTTTTTTCATCTTTTTGAACAGAAGCCTGACGCAATTTCGAATTGAAATCAGTCAAATCAGAAACATTCATGTCACACGGAATTGTAGATAATTGTGTTTCAATATAACTTACGTTTTCGGCAATCGCACGTTTTTTTAATTCGAGCATTCCTTCTGCAAAATGACCTTGAATAGTCGGTTCGAATTTCATAAACGAATCAAAAAACTGATCGTCAGACGGAACTGAACCGTTATAATCTTTGATCGACCAAGTCTGCATAATTTGTTGTTGGTAATACTCTAATTTTCCTTTTTCTTTAAGAGAGGAGAAGCTTTCCCAATTTCCTTTTTCAGGTTTTGTTTTCGAAACTGCCAAAGTTTCTAAATTCAGATAAAAGTCTTCTGAAATCGCTCTTTCTAATAGTGGTTCTGCGTAAATTGATCCTGAAAAATGGTGGTGTAAATCGCCTCCTTTTGGCATTTGTTGAAAAAAAGCGGTTAAGAGCGCTTCATTATTTCTGATTTTTTCTAAATAACTTTCAGCCGATTGAGAAAAGCCGATTTGTGCTATAAAAATACAGAAAAACGTAATTATCCTTGTCATACTCTAAGTTTAAATTACATGCAAATGTAAGGCTTTTCGAGGAGATTTGAAAATTGAATTTCTTTGCGTTGATTTTAACCGCAAAGAACGCAAGGTTTTATTATCTGCTAGACTTAATAAAAAACGCAAAGTTCGCAAAGCTTTGTCTAAAAAACTTTGCGAACTTTGTGTAATCCTTTGTGTGCTTTGCGGTTAAAAAAACCTTAGAATCTTAGCAACTCAGAACCTTAGTATCTTTAAGAAAAAAGTACATCATGAATGTCTTCAACTTTATCAAAAACGCTTTTTGCAAAAGGACAAAGCGGAATAATTTTTAAGTTGTTTGCTCTCGCATATTCAACGGCTGCCATAACCAATTTTTTTCCGACACCTTTTCCGTTAAATTCTTCGTTGACTTCTGTATGGTCTATGATGAATTTTGAATCTCCGGCCCAGGTGTAAGTCATTTTTCCAGCTTGTTTTCCGTCTTCTACAGCTTCAAAATATCCTCTTCTTGTATCGTTTATTTGTTGAATTTCCATGTTAATTATATTAGTGTCGTTTTAATTTCTATTGAATGCATTAATGTTTTATGAATTGGACAGCTGTTGGCAATGGTTTCCAATCTTTGTTTTTGCGTTTCGTCTACTTCTCCGATTACTTCAATTCTTCTGGTAAATGAGGTACAATTTCGTTCTGAATCTCTTTCAAAATCAATTTTGATATTGATTTCTTCGACGTTCCATTGCTTGCGATTAATGTACATTCTTAAAGTAATTAATGTGCAAGATGCTAATGATGAAGCCAAAAGTTCTGTCGGATTAAGCCCTAAATTTTTTCCTCCAATTTCTTGAGGTTCATCAGAAATCAAAACATTTCCGCTTGCTGATGTGATTTCCGTACGATACAAACGTGTATCTATTTTTGCTGAAATTGTTTGCATGAGTTATTTGATTCTAGGTTCTGGTAATGGCACAAATTCGGTTTCGCCTGGAACTTTCGGGAAAGTCTGTGCTGTCCAGTCTGTTTTGGCTTTTTCGATTAGATTTTTATCTGAAGAAACAAAATTCCAAAAGATAAAATGTTCTTCAGGAAACGGCTGTCCTCCGAAGATATAAACCGTTGAGTTTTCAGAAATTTCAAATTCACAAAGCGTACTGTCGTTTGTAATTAAAATCTGTTTCGGATCGTAAACGTGTTCACCGCTTTTAATACTTCCTTCCAAAATATACAAACCGCTTTCGCCGAATAAATCCTTACCAATATTAATTTTCTTCGCTTCCTCGCTTTTAATTTCAATAAAATAAAGCGGACTGTAAACAGGAACCGGCGATTTTTTTCCAAAAGCTTCTCCTGCAATTAATTTGTATGAAACGCCGTCTTCTTCCCAAGCCGGAATATCATCAGCTTCAACATGCGTAAAATTCGGATCCATTTGCTCCAATTCTTTTGGTAGTGCCACCCAAATCTGTAACCCGTGAAGCATTTTGTCTGAACGTCTTAAATATTCAGGCGTTCTTTCAGAATGCACAATTCCTTTTCCGGCCGTCATCCAGTTTACGGCGCCCGGTTTTATTTCTAATTCTGTTCCCAAACTATCGCGGTGCATAATGCTTCCTTCAAACAAAAAAGTCAATGTTGAAAGTCCAATATGCGGATGTGACGGAACATCCATATTTTCATGGTCACTTAAATGCGCAGGTCCCATATGATCGATAAATACAAAGGGTCCAACGGCTCTTTTTTCACGGAAAGGCAATAAACGTCCAACCATAAAATTGCCAATATTGGCAGCACGTTCTTCGATAATTAAACTGATATTTGACATGTGGTATTTTGATTTGATTTGAAAACAAAATTACAGTGGTGATAGAAATCTGTAACTTAATTTAGATTAAGAAAAATTGTTTTTGGTAATATCTATAAAAGTAAGGAAAATGTCGAATAATTCAAATGCTTCTTTTTTATCCAATTCTATTTGTCATTCCGAGGAACGAGGAATCTCTGCAAGTAACTCCGCAATCTAAAGTATCAATCTTTGTCGAGCTTCTCGCGGAGATTCCTCGTTCCTCGGAATGACAAAAAAATACGAGAATTTATTTCATTTAATCAATCAATTCAAATTCCAAAACCTCACTTTCAGTTCCATTAATAATAATCGACAATTGATGAATTCCCGTATGGAAAACTCTCGTTGTAATTAACTTAAAAGATTGATTTCTGTCTACTTTAATCAATTGGTTCGGTTGATAAATTTTCTCACTGATTTTAAAGACTTTTTTCGCCAAATGTCCTTTTGCTTTTTTGTAATGAACGGCATATTCTAAACGAATCGTTTTAGCTGCTGAATTTTTATTATTTAAATGAAATTGAAACTGCAAATAATCGCCAATTTTTACAGTTGGTGTTTTGATTTCAAATGACGAAAGTTCAATATTGGTACTTTCTAAGCCATAATGACTCAGAATTTCTGGATGACCTTGTTTTAATAAAGTTCTGCACCCGTGTTTTATAATTCCATCTGTTTCTTTGCTGTGACCTTTCCATCTATTGGCAATTTCTAATACAATCTGCGGATTATCTTTTACAATATCATTTAAGTTATTGGCAACACTTCTACGGACATATTCTGATGGATCGTTTTTTAAATTCTCCAAAATAGGAAGAATAGAAGTAGGGTCTTTTTTAAGAAACGGAATCGCCATTGCCCACGGTAATCTTGGGCGTGAACCCTCACTGGACAATCTTCTAACATGATGATTTTCGTGCAGAGACCATTTGGTCATTTCATCAATCATTTGTTCTTTATACTTTAAAATAAAAGGACGAACGGCAAATTCACAGCTTATAAATTGTGTGATGGAAACAAAGGCTTTCGCCGAAGTTTTAAAATCGTCTAAACCGTACATTTCAATATAATCAGCAAAAAAGATGAAAGCCAGATTGCTGTCTGCAAAATTGTTTTTCTTCAAATTTTTAATGATCTTATCAATTAGAGAAACGGCTTCAGGGAAATTTTGAGGCATAAATTGATGAAAAACTACTGTGGTGTGTTTCATTCTTTCTTTCCATTCTTTTTGCGCAAAATCGCCTTCGTAAATGGCTTCGATAAATTTTTGTTTGTTGAATGTTGGATGTACTTCGGCGACAGCCTGACTAAATTTTTCGTAAAAAGAAACCGAATAAATATCTTTAATTAATCCCATGATTTTGTTTGAATGAACCTCAAAGATATTTAATTGAACGCTTATTAAGGGAGTAAGTTTTGTTAAGAATTGTAACTTTTTTTTCTAAATATCTTAATGGTTAAAAAAGAAAACTTTAATGTTTTGAAAAATTTTTCATGTTAAGTAAACTTTCAAATCCATAAAATATATCCTAATTTAGCATATTATTAAAAACAGAAAAATGATAAGCGAAGCGCAATTTCAGGCAGAATTACAACTTTTGATAAGCAATGCCATAAGAGAAGATGTTGGCCCGGGCGATTACAGTTCGTTGGCTTGTATTCCTGATACAGCACATGGCCAGGCCAAATTATTAGTAAAAGATCAGGGAATTATTGCTGGTGTTGCCTTGGCGAAAATGATTTTCGAATTTGTTGACCCAAAGCTAAAAATAAAGACTTTTATCGAAGACGGAACACATGTAGAATATGGCGATATCGTTTTTGAGGTTTCCGGAAGTTCACAGTCTATTTTAAAAGCCGAAAGAGTAGTTTTGAATACCATGCAGCGTATGTCAGCCATTGCTACAAAAACTCATCACTTGATGCAGCTTTTAGAAGGAACAGGTGCTAAAATATTAGATACACGTAAAACAACGCCAAATTTCAGAGCAGCTGAAAAATGGGCAGTAAAAATTGGCGGAGGCGAAAATCATCGTTATGCTTTGTACGATATGATTATGCTGAAAGATAATCATATTGATTTTGCTGGCGGAATTACACTTGCGATAAAGAAAACCAAAGAGTATTTAAAAGCCAATAATTTAGATTTAAAGATTATTGTTGAAGCAAGAAACCTTGATGAAATTCGCGAAATATTATTAAGCGATGGCGTTCACAGAATTTTGATCGATAACTTTAATTATGAAGATACTAAAAAGGCTGTGGATTTAATTGGTAAAAAATGTCAGACCGAATCTTCAGGAAATATCAACGAAAAAACGATTCACGGGTATGGACTTTGCGGTGTAAATTATATATCGTCCGGAGCTTTAACGCATTCTGTTTATAACATGGATTTGAGTTTGAAAGCTTTTTAATAATTATAAAATATTAATTATCAATTGTTAGCATTGAAATTCTAAGAAGTCTAATGATCTAAAAGGTCTAAAATCTAAAAATATATGTCGCAAGAGATAGAAGCTCGGATTGAGAAATTGCCTGTAGTGCGCACTTTAGCCCGACTTTTAAAGAAAATAAAATTGCCTTGGCTGGAAGGTTTTTCGTTGTATGATTTGATCGAAATGTACGTTATCGGTATTATTGACGGTGCATTCTCCTATCATGCAAGCGCTGTTTCTTTTAGTTTTTTTATGGCTTTATTTCCCTTTGCCTTATTTATTTTAAACTTAATTCCGTTTATCCCAATCGATAATTTTCAGGAAGATTTTCTTCAGTTTGTGCAGCAGGGAGTTCCTCCAAATACGTACGATGCCATCAGTAAAATTATCAGCGATATTTTGAATAATAGTCATTCGGGATTATTGTCAACTGGTTTTTTTCTGTCCATATTTTTAATGGCAAATGGAATCAACGGAATTTTGAGTGGTTTCGAATCTTCAAAACATGTTTTTGACAAGCGTGGGTTTTTACATCAATATTTGGTGGCGCTGGCAATCTCACTTGTAATGACTATAATATTGTTTGTAACGGTGGCAACCATTGTCGTTTTTGAGGTATTTATTCAAAAAACAATCATTCAGGATGTGTTGAGTGATCGTATTCCACTGATTATTTTAGGCCGATATTTGTTTGTTCTTTTAATGATTTTGATAACATCCTCAATATTATTGCGTTATGGAACTAAACAGTACAATAAAGTGCCTTTTATAAGCATCGGTTCTGTTTTTACGACGGTATTAATTGTTATATCTTCGTTCTTTTTTGGGATTTGGGTTATAAAATTCTCAAAATATAACGAACTTTATGGTTCTATTGGCACATTATTAATTCTAATGTTTTACATTTGGATTAACTGTATGATTCTGCTTTTAGGGTTCGAATTGAATGCTACTATCAGAAAATTAAAACAAAAAAAAATAAAATAATATGAAAAATTGGATGTTAGCGATTGGTGTTTTCTTCTTAGCAATCAGTATGCAAGGGCAAAGCGTAATTGGAAAATGGAAAACGATTGATGATGAAACAGGTGAAGCAAAATCTGTTGTTGAAGTTTACGAGAAATCAGGAAAAATATACGGTAAAATAGTAGAAATACTTCGTGAAAATCATAAAAAAGATGTTTGTTCTAAATGTGATGGTGCAGAAAAAAACAAACCAATTTTAGGAATGGTGATTATAAATGGTCTTAAAAAAGAGGGAAGCGAATATAACGACGGAACTATTTTAGATCCTACAAACGGTAAAAAATACAAGTGTTATATTACTTTAGAATCTGCTGATAAATTAAAGCTTCGCGGTTATGTTGGAATTTCTTTAATGGGAAGAACACAATACTGGACACGAGTGAAATAATTAATTAAAATACTAAATGCGAAAATTAACTTCGATAATTTTATTCTTAGTTTTAACTTCAAATAGTTTTGGACAATCTAAGAATTCGCCATTACAAATAAGTCATCTTACAGGTGACTTTTATGTTTATAAAACGTTTCATGATTATAATGGAACGATGATTTCTGCCAATGCTATGTATCTTGTTACAGATAAAGGTGTTGTTCTGTTTGATGCTCCTTGGGATCAAACACAATTTCAGCCTTTGTTAGATACTATAAAAGCAAGGCATCATAAAGACGTTATCATGCTTTTTGCTACACATTCGCATGATGATCGTGCAGGGGGATTTGATTTTTATAGAAAAAAAGGAATCAAAACCTATTCGATTAAATTGACTGATGATATTCTTAAAAAAGAAAAGAAACCGAGAGCCGAATTCATAATTCCGAGTGATAAAACATTTACTGTGGGTCAGCATACTTTTGAGGTTTATTATCCTGGAAAAGGACATGCACCAGATAATATTGTAGTTTGGTTTGACAAAGAAAAAGTGCTGTATGGAGCTTGTTTTATAAAAAGTGCCGATGCTCAAGATCTTGGTTATTTAGGTGATGCTGATGTAAAAGAATGGAAAACATCTATTAAAAAAGTGCAAACGAAATTTAAAAGTCCAAAGTATATTATTCCAGGTCACGAAGATTGGAAAAATATCGAATCTTTAAATCATACACAGAAATTGGTTGATGAGTATTTGGCTCAAAAATCTTTAGGAAAAAAATAATTTTCCAATTTTTACTTAAAATTATCGCATGTTTTTTATCGAAGTTATTTTACCGCTTTCCTTAGCAAAAACTTTTACTTATCGTATTTCTGAGGCCGAATATCATTTCATTAAAAAAGGAATGCGCGTGGCGGTGCCTTTTGGTAAAAATAAAATATACACGGCGCTAGTTTTGGATATTCATGAAAATGCACCAACATTATATGATGCCAAAGAAATCCATCAAATTCTCGATGAAAAACCAATTGCAACCGAAATTCAGATAAAGCATTGGCTCTGGGTTGCCAATTATTATATGTGTGGTATTGGCGATGTATATCGCGGCGCTTTTCCAAGCGGATTATTGCTGGAAAGTGAAACAATTGTGTCACATAAACCCGAGGTAATTGTAAATGATTCTGAACTTTCAGATGATGAATTTTTAGTTTATGAAGCTTTACAGCATCAGAGTTCGTTAAAGGTTCAGGAAATTGCTTCGATTTTAAACAAGAAAAATATACTTCCGGTTCTTCAAAAATTAATAAGCAAAGACATTATTGTTTTAGAAGAAGAAATAAAAGAAAGCTACAAGCCAAAATTGGTTCGGTATGTAAAACTGCATTCAAAATATGAATCGGACAATGGTTTGACTGAATTGCTTGATGCATTGAAAAGCGCCAATAAGCAAAAAGAAGTTGTTCTAACTTATTTTCAGCTGAATGCTTCAGAAAAAAAGCCAATTACAGTAAAAAAACTTACTGAGACTTCTAATGTAACCGCAGCTGTTGTAAAGGCATTGGTAGAAAAAGAAATTTTCGAAGAATATTATTTACAGCACGATAGAGTTTCATTTAATGGAGAAAAATCAGAAAAAGAACTTCAGCTAAGCGAAGCTCAGGAAAATGCTTTTCTTGCAATAAAAGAAAGTTTTTCTGAGAAAGAAGTTTGCCTTCTTCATGGCGTTACTTCAAGCGGGAAAACAGAAATCTACATCAAATTAATTGAAGAATATTTGCAGACAGGAAGACAGGTTTTGTATTTGCTTCCTGAAATTGCACTGACAACGCAGTTGGTTTCGCGTTTGCGTCTTCATTTTGGAGATAAAGTAGCTGTTTTTCATTCAAAATACAGCAATAACGAAAGAGTTGAGGTTTGGAAACAAACGCTTGAAAATTCAGAAAAAGCACAAATTGTAATAGGAGCGAGGTCGGCTTTGTTTTTGCCTTTTAATGATTTAGGATTGTTGATTGTGGATGAAGAACATGAACAGACTTTTAAGCAAACGGATCCTGCGCCAAGATATCACGCGAGAGACAGTGCTATAGTTTTGGCTAATTTTCATAATGCCAAAGTTTTATTAGGATCAGCAACGCCAAGTATTGAAACTTATTTTAATTCACAGACCGATAAATACGGTTTGGTAACGCTTACAGAACGATATAAAAATGTTCGTATGCCTGAAGTTGTTTTGGTTGATTTGAAAGACAAACATTTCAGAAAAAGAATGACGGGGCATTTTAGTGATCTTTTAATAGAGGAAATTGCCGAAGCTTTGTCTTTGGGTGAACAGATAATTTTGTTTCAAAACAGAAGAGGATATTCTCCTATAATAGAATGTTTGACTTGTGGACACGTACCTCATTGCCAGCAATGCGATGTGAGTTTGACTTTTCATAAATTTAAAAATCAATTGCGTTGCCATTATTGTGGTTATTCGATTGCAAAACCAACGAATTGTCATAGTTGTTCGAGTATTGATTTGACAACAAAAGGTTTTGGAACAGAGCAAATAGAGCAGGAGCTGGTTTCTCTTTTCCCAAAAGCGAAAACAGCGCGAATGGATCAGGATACGACACGCGGAAAATTTGGTTTTGAAAAAATTATCGATACATTCAAAAATAGAGAAATTGATATTTTAGTCGGAACACAAATGCTGGCTAAAGGTTTAGATTTTGATAATGTAAGTTTGGTTGGGATTATGAATGCGGATAATATGCTTCATCATCCTGACTTTAGAGCTTTTGAACGCAGTTTTCAAATGATGACGCAGGTTGCAGGAAGGGCAGGAAGATCTGAAAAACAAGGAAAAGTTGTCATTCAGACTTATAATCCAAATCATAATACAATTCAGCAGGTTACAAATCATAATTATATGGGTATGTATAAAGAGCAATTATACGACCGTCAAATCTATAAATATCCGCCGTATTTCAGGATTATCAAGCTTACCATAAAACATAAGGATTTTGATAAGCTGAAAGAAGGTTCGATGTGGCTGTATCAGGTTTTGAGCCAAAACTTGAATATGCCTGTTTTAGGTCCGGAAGAACCAGCTATAAGCAGAATCAGAAATGAATACATCAGAACTATATTAATTAAGATTCCACAAAACTTGCATTTAGGAAACACAAAAAAAACTATTCAGAAAATGCTGAATAGTTTTGAAGCTGTTGCTCAGTACAGAGCTATAAAAGTTGTCGTGAATGTAGATTTCTATTAAGACGAAGTTGATAATGCTTTAACTAGGTCTTCTTTTTTGTTTCGGCTTAAAGGAATTTTTGTAATTCCAATTTCAGCAAATTTGCTGTTAAAGCGTTCTACCTTATCAATATTAATGATGTAAGATTTATGCACTCGAATAAATTTATCCTTTGATAGATCATTTTCAAAGGATTTCATTGTTGAAAGAACCAAATTGCTGTCATCTTCTGTAACCACTCTGACATAATCTCCAAATGCTTCGATCCATTTGATTTTAGCGGTAAAGATTTTTAGTTTTTTAAGATTACTTTTAATGAATATATGTTCGCCTTCTTCTTCTTTAACTTCTTTTTTGAGCAAGTGCATATCGATCGCCCTTTTGACAGAAGCATTGAATCGATCGACTGCAATTGGTTTCTGCAGATAATCGGTGGCATCATAGTCAAAAGCTTTTAAGGCATACTCTGCTTTAGAAGTAATAAATATAATCTGCGGTTTTGATTTTAGTCCGTCAAGGAAGTCAAAACCGTTAATAACAGGCATTTCAATATCTAGAAATATTAAATCGATATTATTTAAAGAGATACAGCTTTTTGCTTCTATTGCATTAGAAAAATCCCCGATTAAGTGCAAACCTGGGTGATTATTAACTAATTTTGCAATAATGGTCCTCTGTATAGAACTATCATCTACAACAACACAGTTTAGTTTCATAACATTTAAATTTAGAATAAATTCAGGATAGCATTAGTAAAAGTATTATTTTTTTTGTAAAAAAACCTAAAGTGAGCATATATTTTTTGCATTATGACGAATAAAAGCAAAAATGTGTTGTGTATTTAAATTTTATGATTACTTTTGCACCCAATTTTAACAAATAAATATTGTATTTATGAATCATTATGAAACTGTTTTCATTTTAAATCCCGTTTTATCTGAGGTTCAGGTGAAGGAAACAGTAACGAAATTTGAAGAATTTCTTACTAGTAGAGGAGCTGAGATGGTATCGAAAGAGGATTGGGGTCTGAAAAAAATGGCTTACGAAATCCAAAACAAAAAAAGTGGTTTTTACCATTTATTCGAATTCAAAGTAGCTGGAGAAGTTCTAATTGCTTTTGAAACTGAATTTAGACGTGACGAAAGAGTTATGCGTTTCTTAACTGTAAGTTTAGATAAACATGCTATTTCATGGGCGGAGAGAAGAAGAGCTAAATTAAAATCTACTAAAGCGTAATTATTATGTCTACAATCGAACAATCTGCAAAAGGAAAAAAAGACGGAGATATCAGATATTTAACGCCTTTAAACATTGAAACTAACAAAACTAAAAAGTACTGTCGTTTCAAAAAATCAGGAATCAAATATATTGATTATAAAGATGCTGATTTCTTATTGAAATTCGTTAATGAGCAAGGAAAAATTCTTCCTCGTCGTTTAACTGGAACTTCATTAAAATACCAAAGAAAAGTTTCTGTAGCTGTAAAAAGAGCTCGTCACTTAGCTTTAATGCCATACGTGGCCGATTTATTAAAATAATTAAAAACTCTAGTCGCTGGTTTCTGTATAAAGCAGAACCTAACTTCTAAAATATAAGGACAACAACATGGAACTTATTTTAAAACAAGACGTACAAAACTTAGGATTTAAAGATGATGTAGTATCTGTAAAACCTGGTTACGGTCGTAACTTTTTAATTCCTCAAGGTTTTGCTGCTTTAGCAACTCCTTCTGCTAAAAAAGTTTTAGCTGAAAACCTAAAACAAAGAGCACATAAAGAAGCTAAAATTGTTGCTGATGCTAAAGCATTAGCTGAAACTCTTAAAGCTCTTGAAATTAAACTTACTGCAAAAGCTGGTGGAGAGAAACTTTTTGGTTCTATCACTAACATCGATATTGCTGAAGCTTTAGAGAAATCTGGTAATGCTATCGATAGAAAATTCATCACTAGCGGTATCGTTAAACGTACTGGAAAATACAATGCTACAGTTCGTTTACACAGAGATGTAATCGTTGATTTAGCTTACGAAATTGTTGCTGAAAAGTAATAGTTTTAAAAACTATACAAAAATCCCGATGAAAATCGGGATTTTTTTGTTTAATGAAATATTGATTAACAGACTTAAAGTTATTTGCATAAGCGCTTTTTGCTTATTGCTTATAGTGTAAGGCACAAAGCCTAAAATAAAATGAAATACGCAAGATTAACAAAAGAACAATTTGATGAATTACACGCTGAATTTGCGAGCTTTTTAGCGACACAGGCTATTGATAAAGCTGAATGGGATTCTTTAAAAATAAATAAACCTGAAGTTGCTGAACAGGAATTGGATGTTTTTTCAGATTTGATCTGGGAAGGTGTTTTGTCTAGAGCTGAATTTTTAGAACATTTCTCAAAAAATCATATTTTCTTGTTTCAATGCTTTGAAACCCATGTTCAGTCGATAGTGCTGAAATCATTAGTGCCTGAAACTGATTTTTTAACTCAGGAAGGTTTACAGTGGTTAAGCGACAATATGTTTACTGAGACAATTGAAATGAAAGTTGGTAAAAAAGTATTCACTGAAGATCGCAATGCTTCTATATTTGAATTGATTCAGCAAGGTGCTTTTTTAAGTGATGGACAATTGTTCAAACAAATCAATAGTATTATTGAGTCTTAAATAAGCTTTTTTTATTTTAAATATCTTTAAAAGGTTAAACAGTTTAGGTGTAAATTGTTTAACCTTTTTTTATTTTTTTAACATTTGTTTAATCTTTATTATTTTTTAAACCAAGTAGTTTTACGTGTTTATTTCATAATTCTCATAATTTTGTGATTTCTACTATAAAAATGAATGTTTTCTGGCTTTGATTTGTTTTTATGTTAAAATCAAGTCGGATTTAGTGATTTTTCGTATGAATTAACTTTCAAATTTAAAATTTAACACGAGATAAACGTTATTTTTACACTCATAAGAGAATTAGGTTTTTCAAGTGAAAATGCGGTTTTTTCTTGTGATTCAGCTGTTTTTTAGCACTTTGTTGAATGTTGGCTTTCAAAAAAAATAAGAATATTAGGTTGTTTTTTGTTTTTATTTTCTATATTTTTGAAATAGAAATGTTAAACAAAACTATTTGCTTTTGTATAAGATGATTGCTTTTTGATGTTTTTGTTTTTGTTTTGTTTAATGTTTGAGTTTTGGTAAACAAAAGATTTATCAAATTTTTTAAGTAACTTAATTAGCCTGTATATGGAATTGACAACTACTCTCATTATCAAGTTTGCGTTAAGTGTTCAATTTATTTCTGCCTTATTTTTTAGCATATTTAATGCGATAATTTTTTTTCGTGAAATATCTTTTTTTTCAATTATAAATTCCTTC
The DNA here is from genome assembly GCF_009711135.1 of Flavobacterium sp. LC2016-01. Taxonomy (GTDB): domain Bacteria; phylum Bacteroidota; class Bacteroidia; order Flavobacteriales; family Flavobacteriaceae; genus Flavobacterium. The sequence goes on from NZ_WMIC01000001.1 coordinate 696,573, forward strand.
CAACAATATAATTGCTTCATTAGTTCATTTTCAAACCCCAGTCGGCGGCTTTGTTAATGAAGTAATGTTTTATCGTGTCTAACATTTTGATAAATGCGATATTGATTATTTTATCACAGAACTGCTTCAATTTTTAGTATTTTCTAAATAAAAAATCTTAGGTAGTCTAATCAGCTTCTTTTGATATTGAATCAGTAAAATATTTTTTAAATACCCCCCCTTACATAACGTTAAAATTTTCTTTTATGAAAATTATGTTTCAAACAAATCACTTCGTGAGGAAGATTGGTCCAGATCAATATTTCCTAAACGTTTCGAGGGGTTTTATTCTTGATGGGTAAAAGCACTCTTTAGATACATAAATATGTATCGCAGCATTTATTTTTTTTAATGAAATGAAGATTTAAAGTTCGGCCCCAAATGTTTTAAATTTCATTTTAACTATTTGAGTATTAATGTTTTTTAAAATTGCCTAAGCATACGTGCTTATCGCAACAGGTGTTTTATTGTCCATTTTCTAATCTTCCAAATTATGAAAAAAAATTTTACTTTTTGTGATCTCTGCTTTAAGAAGAGATTATTAGGACTATTGTTTTTATTCCTATTATGTGGTAATGCTTTTTCTCAGACTGTTTGTAGACCAGTGTCACAAACAAATAGTCAGGCGGGCTTATTATGTATAGGTTTAGATGTAAATAGTCCTGCATTGGCCTATGATAATGATCCAGGCCTAACGACTTATGCAACTCTGCAAAATGCGGTCGGACTCCTTTGTATGGTTGAAGAGACCATGACATTGAATCAGACCGTAAGAGCCGGAGATGAAATTGTACTTTATTTAGGTACAGGAAACGGTTTGCTTGATGTTGGACTGTTGTCTAATGTTTCAATTCAAACAAAGCTTTCTGGCACAAACGTAGGTCCAAGAGTGGCATTAAACAGCCCCGTTTTGAACTTAAGTTTATTATCTGGAAACGCGATAGGAGAAGTGAGATACACAGTTCCGGGTGATGCCAATCAGGTTCAAATTCAAGTAGGAGGACTTTTAAGTCTCCTTGTAAATTTAAGAGTTTACGATGTTCGTCTGGATTTTGCTAAACCTAGTGTTTCTGGGGGGCTAAATCAGACTATTTGTTCTGGAACTTCAACGACATTAACCGCGACAACTGTTGCGGGAACAACATTAGCATGGTACAATTCAGCATCTTCAACAACAGCATTAGCAACAGGAAATACATATGTAACTCCTAGTTTAACTGCAAATACTACCTATTATATAGGAGTAGCGAGAGCAGGAAGCTGTGAAGGAAATAATCGTGTGGCAGTTGTAGTTAATGTTTCTAATCCTGTAGCACCTGCAATCAGTTCTTCAGGAACGGCAGTATGCTCGAGTGGTGCTACACAGCAGACTACATTGTCCTTAATAAACCCAATTCCGGGAACAACTTATAATTGGTATTCAACTTCAAGCGGTGGAACAATATTAGCTTCTGGAAATTCTTATTCACCAACAGTTCCTATTGGAACAACTAGTTTTTATGTAGAAGCTGTTATAGGAAGTTGTATAAGCCCAACTCGTGCTCAAGTTGATGTTGTGTCTAACCCAGTTCCTGCTGTGGCTACTGCATTGACACAAAGCGTAACGATTCAGTCAGGTCAAAATGCCACATTAAGTGCCACAACATCTGAAGCTGGAGTAACTTTAAATTGGTATGATGTTGCAACAGGCGGTACAGCTATCGCAACAAATACTTCAACTTTTACAACACCAATTTTAACTGCAACAAAAACGTACTATGTAGAAACACAGAGTGCAGCAGGCGGGTGTGTAAGCGCCTCTAGAGTTCCAATTACTGTTAATGTAATTACGACTCCGTTAGGCGGGTGTTTACAGGCAAACAGCCAGCAAACAAGTTTAAACGGACTTTGTTTATTGTGCAACAGTACAAATCCAGATAATTCTGTTGATGGAGATATTTCTACTGCAGCACGTTTGACTGTTCCAGTTGGTTTAATAAACGGATGGATTCAGCAAACATTACAATTTAATAATCCAGGAAAAGCTGGAGATATTATTGACGTCGAATTAGAATTGCCAGGAGGTGTCCTTGATTTAAGTTTATTGAATTATATTAGTTTAGCAACTTATAATGGAGCAACTTTTAATAACGACAGAGTTTCGATAAATAATTTAGTCAGTGTTCAATTATTAGGAGGAAACCGTTTTAAAGCGAGTATTACTGCAGGTGCAAATTTTGACCGAGTGGAAGTTCGTTTAGGCGGTTTGGCTACAGTACTGACAAGTTTAGATATTTATCAGGCAAGTTATAGATATAGCGATCCAAGTGTTACTGGAAATAAAATTATTTGCAGTGGACAAAATACAACACTAACTGCAGGCCTTGCTGTTGGAGAAACCGTTAATTGGTATTCTGCAGCCACAGGCGGTGCTTCACTGGCAGGTACTGCAGCTTTTACAACACCAAATTTAACGGCTAATACTACTTATTATGCTGAGATCACTCGAAATGGCTGCGTTAACAGCGTACGTTATGCAATGCCAATCATCGTTAACAATCCTGTTGCTGCTGCTCTTAATGGAGGTTCTTCCAGTATTTGTGCAGGGCAGTCGGCTACTATAACAGTTCAGTCTCCAGTTGCGGGAACAACTTATAATTGGTACGATGCTGCAACGGCTGGGAATTTGTTATTTACGGGAACATCTTTTACAACACCTGCTTTAACTGGTTCAACAAATTATTATGTTGAGTCAGTAATTGGAAGCTGTTCTAGTCCAACACGTGCACAAGCATCTATTACTGTTAATCCGTTGCCGGCAGTTCCAACTGTGGCTTCTTCAACAGTAATTATTCCTTCAGGGCAAGTTGTTACTTTACAAGTTTCAAATCCTATTGCGGGGGTAGCTTACGATTGGTACGATGTTGCGACAGGTGGAACAGCATTAGTAACAGATAATCCAAGCTATACGCCAAGTCCAGCTTTGACAGCAAACAAATCCTTTTATATTCAAGCGAGAAATGCAACAAATTGTGTTAGTGCATCAAGAACAGTAATTAATGTTGTGGTTACACCTCCAGCTCCAATTACTTCTTGTTTGCAGGTAAATTCGCAAGTAACTTCAAAAGGAGGATTAACAGTTTGTCTTACATGTTCATCTCTTAATGATGGTAATTCTGTTGATGGTAATGACGCAACAGCTGCAAGACTTTCAGTTCCGGTAGGGTTAGTTGGGGATTATATTCAGCAAATGCTTACTTTTTCTACTTCAGGAAAAGCAGGCGATATTATCGATGTTGAATTAGGAATTCCAGGTGGCATTGCCGATGTAAGTGCGCTATCCTATATAAGTTTAAGAAGCTATAATGGAGGAACACCAAACAGTGATCAAGTTAATATTGGCGCATTAGTAAATGTTCAATTATTAGGTGGAGAGCGTCTTAAAGCAAGTTTTGTAACATCTGGTGATTTTACTGCTGTAGAAGTTCGATTAGGAGGAATAGCTACGCTACTTACTAATTTAGATATCTATGGCGCTTCATTCAGATATAAAGAAGCAACAATTACAGGAGCATCTTCTGCAATTTGTTCAGGAACATCTACACTATTAACGGCATCAACTACAGCTGGTGATACAATTAACTGGTATGATGTTGCTAGTGGAGGTACAGCTTTGGCAACAAATACATTGACCTATAATACAGGCAATTTAACTGCATCAAAAACATATTATATTGAAGCTGTTCGCGGTGGAACCTGTATAAACAGTGTTCGTCAGCCAGTAACTGTAACAGTATTGCCTTTATCAGTTGCGGCCGATATTACTATTACAAGTCCAGTAGTATCGTCTTGTGCTGGAACAGCTGTTTTGGCTCCAACTTCTGGTTTAACTGGTGCACAGTTTAAATATTATACTGACCAGTTAAAAACACAGGAAATTACAACAGGATCTACAGTGGCTGGTCAAACAGGAGTAACTTTCTCAAAAGATGGCTCAACTGGAGCACTTACAATAAACGGATTAGCTTCAGGCGCATCATATACATATTATATTGCTGTAGGAAATGCAACAAGTTGTGATAATGCAATAAATACCTTGAAGCCTGTTGTTGTTAATTTCCCAGCAACATCTACAACTTTGGCAGTAACATCGCCATTAGTTGCCTGCGGAAGTGCCAACTTAAAAAATGCAATTACGACGTTAGATACTAGCGGTAATACAACTTATACTTTTTTCGACCCTTCAAATGCAGTTATGACAGATGAAGCGGCGATGAACATAACAATTAATGGTGTTTACTCAATTCAGGCTAAAGCCAACGGAGTCGATTGTCCATCTGCAAAACAGCCAGTAACTGTGACAGTTAATCCGTTGCCAAGCTTGACAGTTGATCCGGCTCAATCTGTAGCTCAAGGAACAAATGTAACATTAAATGCAACTTCAAACGGTACATTGGCTTGGTATGATCCACAAGGAAATGCATTGGCAGGGCCACCTTTTACTACAGGTGCGCTGAATGTTCCGGGAATTTATACTTATACAGTTGTAGCAACTTTAGGAAGCTGTTCTGTTACAGGAACTCTTTCTATCAATGTTAAAGATCCAGACAATTGTCAATCATTAACTGAAAGAGTATATGCGACTGCGCAAAGTTCAGGTTCAATTGTTACGGGAGGCGTTTCTAATGGAGCAAATGCAATTGACGGAAATCCGCAGACATTCTCAACTATCACAACAGGAGTTGGACTTTTAGGAATTGGTACAACTTGGCAAGATCTAACATGGCCTTCAAATATTGCAAAAGGAACACCAGTAACGATTAAGCTTGGTTCTGAATTCAGTGGTTTGGGCGTTGCACAAGGAGTTTCTGTTATTGGAAGAAAAGCAGGAGTAGATATCGGAGTATTGCAGTCTGTTTCGGGAGCATTATTGAATGTTCTTCCGGGAGATAATGCGTACGAATTTACTTTTGTTCCATCAAATGCAGCTGGTCCTCAAGATTATGACGGAATCAGAATTGTATCAGGAGCACTTTTGAGTGTTGCCCAAAATACAAAAGTATATGAAGCTTATTATAAAAAATCAGTTACTACTGTAGCATGTACGCCTGGAGATATTCAGGATATCTTTTACGGAACAACTGACTTAGGACTTCCTGTAGGAGCATTAACAGCTACAGTTGGAGTAAGTGATGCATGGAATATTGCTGATAATGATGTTACGACCTATGCAACAATGTACAGTGGAGTTGGTGCTTTGGCAGCAGCAGATTTAACAGTACAGTTTAAAACCCCATCTGTGGTAAGTGATACTTTAAGAATTGTAATTTCAAAACCTGCGGTTCTTTTAAATGTTAATTTATTGACTGGTTTTACTATTCAGCGTTATTTAGGAAACGTTGCAGTAGGAGCTCCAATTCAAAACACAAGTTCGCTTTTAAGTATAAAATTATTATCTGCAAATACGATGGCGATGGTTTTAGTATCTTCTCCAACAGAATCGTATGACAGAGTGAGAATTCGCTTTGGAGGAGTAGCAGGTGTTTTAGAATTCTTAAGAGTTCATACAGTTGAACGTGTTGCAAATACTTCAGTCGTTGGCGGAGACATTACTAATAAAGTTACGGTCTGTCCTGGAAGTGATGTCACGCTTCAAATACCAGAAGAAGCTTGTTCTACCTATGTTTGGTACGATGCTCCTACTGGAGGTTCAATTGTTGCCAGCGGTCTTACTTATACGCTTCCGGCAAATTTAGCAGCGGGAACATACAAATATTATGTTCAGCCAGTTCGTTACGGTTGTGAGGCAATGACTAGAGGAGAAGTTACTGTTGAAATTAAGGCATCTAGCCCAGAAAATCTTTTAACAGATATCACTTTAAACGGAGCAGCTTCAACTACTATTTGTGCGCCAACAGGAACGGTAACTTTAGCTACAACATTAACGGCTACAGGAACAATTACAAATCCTGTTTATCATTGGTATAAATTTGATGGAACAACCAGTCAGCCAGTCGCGGGAGCAACAACAGCTTCATTAACGATTAATGGTTTAACACCTGGAACTTATACTTACTTTGTTGGATTCAGTTCAGATGAATATTGTGAAACTGCTGAAGGCGACAGAAAACAAATAACTTTTACAATATTAAGACCATCTGATCAAAATGATCTTTCGGTAGATGATGTAACCGTTTGTCACGATTTATCAGCTTCTTTAACTCCGGTTGCAGCAGCTTTGACAAATCCTGTATTTACTTGGTATCTTGACAGCAATAAAACACAGCCTATAGCTGATGGAGATACTAATGGTGGCATAACATATGCAATTAATTCAGCAGGAGTATTAACTGTTTCAGGATTAACACTTGCAATGGGACCAGTTTCTTATTATGTTGCAGTTTCAAGTGATACAACTTGCGAAAATTTAGCAGGAACTCTTCAAGAAGGAACTATAACTCTAACAGATCCTGGAACTCCAACTACAACAGATGATACGCAAGATTTTTGTTTAATCAATGCGCCAACTGTTGCTAATATTCAGGTAAATGAAGCAAATGTGGTTTGGTATTCCGTTTCAACAGGTGGAACAGCAATTGCCCCAACAACCGCATTAGCTGATGGAATTTACTATGCAGCAATAAAAGATCCTTTAACAAGCTGTGAAAGTTCAGTTCGATTAGCAGTTACAATTAAAGTAAATGACCCGGGAACACCTTCAATAACAAATACAGATCAAAAATTCTGTGTTGTTGATGCGCCAACATTTGCAAGTATTCAAGTTAGTACAGCAGATCCGGCAAATATTGTTTGGTACACTGCGTTAACTGGTGGAACAGTAATTCCATCAACAACAGTTTTAACAACAGGTATTTATTATGCAACAATTCATGATCCAGTAACAAACTGTGAAAGTGCTCAAAGATTAGCAGTTACGATTACTGTATCTGATCCATTGACACCAACAACTACAGATACTACGCAAGATTTTTGTTTAATCGATGCGCCAACAGTGGCAAGCATTCAAGTAAATGAAACAAATGTGGTTTGGTACAGCACTTCAACAGGCGGAACAGCGATTGCATCAACAACGGCTTTAGTGAGCGGTGATTATTATGCAGCTATTAAAGATCCTGTAACAAATTGTGAAAGTGCAGTTCGTTTATTAGTTACTGTTACAGTATCTGATCCGGGAACTCCGACAACAGCAGATACTACGCAAGATTTCTGTTTGATTGATGCGCCGACGGTTGCTAATATTCAAATAAATGCACCAGCAGTTGGAAACATTGTTTGGTACACAGCTTTAACAGGCGGAACTGCAGTTGCTTCAACAACAGCGTTGACAAGCGGCAGTTATTTTGCAGCGATTTTTGATCCAGCAACAAACTGTGAAAGCGCAACAAGATTAGAAATAGTAATTACTGTATCTGATCCGGGAACACCAACAACTGTAGATAATACACAAGATTTCTGTTTAGTAAATGCACCAACTTTTGCAAGTATTCAGGTGAATGAGGCAAATGTAGTTTGGTACAGCACTTCAACAGGAGGAACAGCAATTGCTTCAACAACAGCTTTAACAAGCGGTACTTATTTTGGAGCAATAAAAGATCCGGCAACGGGTTGTGAAAGTGCAACACGTTTACAAGTAGCGGTTACAGTAACTGATCCAGCTACACCAACAACGACTAATAATGCCCAAGTTTTCTGTTCTGGAAATGCGCCGACAGTGGCAAGTATCCAAGTAAATGAAGCAAATGTGGTTTGGTACAGCACTGCAACAGGCGGAACAGCAATTCCAGCAACAACAGCTTTAACTACAGGTGTTTATTACGGAGCTATAAAAGATCCGGTTACGGGTTGTGAAAGCAGTGTAAGATTGCTTGTAAATGTAAAAGTAGGAAACACAATAAATCCTACTACGAACAATGCCTCACAAAGTTTCTGCTCTACAGCAGCGCCAACTATTGCAAGCATTCAAGTAAATGAGAGTAATGTTGTTTGGTACAGTACTGCAACAGGCGGAACTGCAATTCCATCAACAACTGCATTGACATCCGGCGTTTATTTTGGAAATATTATAGATGCGGCGACAGGCTGTGAAAGCTCAACTCGTTTGCAGGTAACGGTTACGGTAACGAATCCAAGTCTGACACCGACTACAAATAATATGACGCAAAACTTCTGTACGCTGAATTCACCTACAGTTGCGAATATTCAGGTAAATGAAGCAAATGTGGTTTGGTACGCTACTGCAACTGGCGGAACAGCAATTCCTGCAACAACAGCATTAGTTACAGGTACATATTATGGAGCTGTTTCAAGTGCAATAGGCTGCGAGAATCCAGTACGTTTGGCAGTTGTGGTAAATGTAAATACTCCTGGAGTAGTTACAACGCCAAGAACAACGCAAACATTCTGTTTGTCAAAATTGCCAACACTTGCTAATATCTTGGTAAATGAGCCAAATGTAGTTTGGTATTCTACTGCAACAGGAGGAACACCTTTAACTGCAAATACGCAATTAACGGCTGGAACTTATTATGCAGCAGCACTTAGTAATACTACAAATGGATGCGAAAGCGCAGCAAGATTAGGAGTAACCATTGCATTTGAAAATGATGCTTTAGTTCCAATAACATCAAGCGACGATACACCATGTGTTTTCCAAGGTGTGACGTATTCAATTGCAAACGGCAAATCAAATTATGTGTGGTCAGTTACTAACGGAACAATTCTTTCTGGCGGAGGAACTGCTGATGGAAATGTAACCATTTCATGGTCTGATATTGGTGCTGGTCAAGTTAAAGTTACCTACATAAACACTTGCGATGAAACAACTACTAAAACTTTGAATGTTACAGTAGCAACTTGTTCCGATTTAACGATTACCAATACAGTGAGTAATCCAACTCCAAATTTTGGTGAGCAGATTACATTTACAGTAACAGTAAATAATGTTGGACAAGGAAATTTCATAAATACACTTGTAAGCGACTTATTGCCTAATGGTTATGAATTGATCAGTTCAAGCACAACTCAAGGAACATTTGATCCACTAACACAGCTTTGGACAATTCCAACGTTAAATGCAGGTCAGAGCGTAGTGCTTACAATTGTTGCCGAAGTACTTCATGGAACCGACTATCTTTCTGTCGCAACCATCGAAATATCAACTCCTTTAGATGTTTCTGCAGCAAACAATACGGCTTCAGTTTCTGTTACCCCAATTTGTTTGACAGTTTACAATGAGTTTACGCCAAATAATGATGGAGCTAATGACTTATTCAGAATTGACTGTATCGAATCGTATCCAAATAATGAGTTGAAAGTGTACAACAGATACGGTGCATTAGTTTACAGCAAACAGCATTATGAAAATGATTGGAACGGAACTGCCAATGTATCAGGAGTTATTAGTAGAGGAGATATGCTGCCAACAGGTACTTATTTTTATGTGATAGACATTGGAGACGGAACGGTTAAAAAAGGATGGTTATCTATAATGAGATAAGCAGACGATGTTAATCATCTAATTAATTAAACTAAATAAGTATCGTTATGAAACTATATATAAAATCACTGAAGAAAACATATTTTATTTTAATATGTTCTTTTATCACAGTCTGTGCCAGTGCACAGCAAGATCCAGAGTACACGCAGTATATGTATAATACTATGGCGGTAAATCCAGCTTATGCTGGGTCTACCGGTACTTTAGAAGCAACTCTTTTACACCGTTCTCAATGGGTTGGAATTGATGGCGCTCCAGAAACACAGTCTTTTTCTATTCACGCACCGCTTAGTAATGAAAAAGTTGGCTTGGGACTTAGTGTTGTTAATGACAAAATAGGTCCGTCAAACGAGCTTTACCTTGACGGAAACTTTTCTTATTCAATTCCCTTAGGATATGAAAAAAGATTGGCTTTCGGTTTAAAAGCAGGTATGAGAATGTTAAATGTAGATTGGTCAAAAGGGAGATATTACGATCCAAATGATGTTTTGCTAAATCAAAATATTGACAACCAGGCAAAACTGGCAGTTGGAGCCGGAATCTATTATTATACTGATAAATGGTACGTAGGGGCATCAGTTCCGAGTTTTATCCAGAACGCCTATTATGATGATGTTCAGGAATCTATCGACTACGATCGTCTGCATTATTATTTCATGGGAGGTTATGTTTTTGATTTGAATCCAAATTTAAAATTTAAACCTGCATTTTTAGTAAAAGCAGTGAGTGGAGCTCCACTTACTGCTGATATCTCGGCGAATTTTATGATTGCTGAAAAATTTGTAATTGGCGGTTCATACAGAACAGATGATTCTGTAAGCATACTGGCTGGTTTTCAAATTTCTAAAAGTTTTTATGTCGGATATGCTTTCGATTACACCGTGAGCGATCTGAATAAATACAATGACGGATCGCACGAAATTATCCTGCGTTATCAGTTCAATAAAGGCGAAAGTAAAATTAAATCTCCTCGATTCTTCTAAATCAAAAACCTATGAAAAAACTATATATCCTAAGTTTAGTCTTGAGCATTACGTTTAGTTTTGCTCAGAAGACTAATTTAAAAAAGGCCGATGCCTTGTTTAGAAACTATGCTTACGCAGATGCTTCAAAGGCATACGAAGAAATTTTGCAGAACAGCAAAAATCCTTCGGCACAAACCTTAAAGAATGCTGCCGATTCGTATTATTTTATTTCCGATGAAAGAAATGCTTTAAAATGGTACAAAAAGCTGTACGAAGCACAGGGCAATAATTTGACTGATATTTATTATCTCCGTTATATTCAGACACTGAAAGGCGTAATGGATTATGACGATGCTGATAAAATGACCAAAGAATATCTGACTAAAAAAGGCGATCAGAAAGAAGTCAACCGATATCTTGCTCAAAAACAGCAAATGGACAGTTTATCTAAAGCAAAATCGCTGTACACAATTAAAAATCTGGATATTAATACCAGTAAATCTGATTTTGGAGCAACTTATTTTCAAGACCGAATCGTATTTACTTCTGCCAGAGACACCACAAAGTTTAGTGAAAAGTTATATACATGGAACAATCAGCCTTTCTTGAATCTTTATTTGGCCGAAAGAAATCCTGCTGATGGAAGTTTGTTTAACGAAAAACTGTTTCTTCCAAATGTAATGACGAAATATCACGAAGCAACAGCATCTTTTGATGCCAGCGGAAAAACAATTTATTATTCTACAAACATTGTCAAAAAGAATAAATTGGTTATTGACGAAAGTAAAACCAATAATTTTCAGATTGTTAAAGGCGATATTGTAAATAATAAATTAGAAAATCCACAGCAGGTTTTCTTTGATAATAAAGATTATTCTGTTGGGCATCCTGCTTTAAGTGAAGATGGAAAATGGCTTTTCTTTGCCTCAGATATGCCAGGTGGAGCAGGTGAAACGGATCTGTATTATGTAAAAATTGCTGCTGATGGCACCATGAGTTCTCCAGTAAATCTTGGACCAAAAATCAATACGCTTGGAAATGAGGTTTTTCCATACTTCCGTAACGGAAAACTGTATTTTTCTTCAGATGGACATTATGGCTATGGAGATTTAGATGTGTATGAAAGCAACCTTTTAGCTGACGGAACTTTTTCGGCTCCAGTTAATTTAGGTGCACCAATTAACAGCAATAAAGATGATTTTTCTTTTATAATCGACAACGCCGATACTTATGGTTATGTTTCATCAAACAGAGCCGGAGGAAAAGGAGATGATGATATCTATTCTTTTGTAAAAGGAAAACCAGTCTGCAACCAGAGTATTTCGGGTATGGCAATAGATAAAAAGACTAGATTGCCTCTTACAGATGTTTCAATTATGGCATATAATTCATATACCGAAATTCTTGGCGAAACAAAAACAAATTTTGAAGGCAAATACGCCATCGAAGTACCTTGCGGAAAAATAGTAAAAATGATTGCCGCAAAACCAAATTACGCCAGCGACGAAAAAACAGTTGAAACAACAAAGGAAAATGGAGGCGAAATTAAAGATGTCAATTTTGAATTGAGTAATTATGACGATTTGGTAGTCAAAAGCAAAGGTGTTGAAAAAGTGGATGTAAAACCTATTTATTTCGATTATGACAAGTATGCTATTACACCGTTGGCAGTTGAAGAGCTGACAAAAGTAGTCTTTATCATGCAAAAATTTCCAAACATCAAAATCAAAATTGAGTCGCATACTGATTCCCGAGGAAAGGATTCATACAACTTGAAACTTTCAGATAATAGAGCGAAATCAACTCGTGATTATATTATTTCTCAAGGGATTGATGCCTCTCGCATTGAAAGTGCAATAGGTTATGGCGAAAGCCGATTGATTAACAAATGTAAGAACGGCGTAAAATGTACCGAAGAAGAGCATTTGTTAAATAGACGCTCTGACTTTATCATTATCCAAAAATAGTTTTATATTTGCACTCTAATTATTTGATTATCAGTGCAAAAATATAAAACGTAGAAACCATTTGGAAGTTGGTTTTGTTTAATTCTTTTTTAAAGAATAGTGGACAAGAAGAAAATCAGGCTACAATTCGTTGTCGCCTGATTTTTGATTTTTTAAAACTTTATATTTTTGATGTTTTTCCGCAAAAATAATTCTAATTTTGATACTTCAGTTATTCTAAATTAACAGGCATTATTTTAATATCATATGAGTATTCAAGAAACCATTCAAACTTTAAGAAACGAACTTAACCAGCACAACTACAATTATTATGTGCTTGATAACGCCACAATTTCAGATTATGATTTCGATATTAAATTAAAAGAACTTCAGGATTTAGAAAACAAACACCCCGAATTTTTTGACGAGCATTCACCAACGCAGCGCGTAGGAGGAAGCATTACTAAAAACTTTAAAACAATTGCGCACCGATCCCGTATGTATTCTTTGGATAATTCGTATTCAAAAGAAGATTTGTTGGATTGGGAAAACCGAATTCAAAAAGTCTTAGGAAACGTAAAATTAGAATATACATGCGAGTTGAAATATGACGGAGCATCAATAAGTATTACTTACGAAAACGGAAAACTGGTTCAGGCCTTAACGCGCGGAGATGGTTTTCAAGGTGATGAGGTAACAAATAATATTAAAACAATTAAATCGGTTCCGCTTCAGTTAAAAGGAAATTATCCGGAAACATTTGATATTCGCGGAGAAATTATTTTGCCTTTTGCCGGTTTCGAAAGAATGAATCAGGAATTAATTGAAATAGGCGAAACACCTTATTCAAATCCTAGAAATACAGCTTCAGGGAGTTTAAAACTTCAAGATAGTGCTGAGGTTGCCAAACGTCCATTAGAATGTTTGTTGTATTTTGTAACCGGAAATAATTTGCCCTTTTCTACGCAATACGAAGGATTAGAATCAGCTAGAAAATGGGGATTTAAAGTGCCAAAAGAAGCAAAATTGGTCGGCAATATGAATGAAGTTTTTGATTTCATTGATCATTGGGACACACATCGCCACAATTTGCCTTATGAAACGGATGGTGTTGTAATAAAAGTAAACAGTATTCAGCATCAGGAAGAATTAGGATACACAGCCAAATCGCCTCGTTGGGCAATGGCTTACAAATTCAAGGCAGAACAAGTTTCTACTAAATTAAATTCAATTTCATATCAAGTTGGCCGTACAGGAGCTATCACTCCGGTTGCAAATCTTGAGCCTGTGCAATTGGCAGGAACTATTGTAAAAAGAGCTTCTTTGCATAACGCAGACCAAATCGAAAAATTAGATATCAGAATAAACGATACCGTATTTGTTGAAAAAGGAGGAGAAATCATCCCGAAAATTATTGCAGTAGATTTAGATAAACGACCAGAAAATTCAGAAAAAACAGAATATATTACACATTGCCCTGAATGTCAGACGGAATTAGTGAGAAATGAAGGTGAAGCAAATCATTATTGCCCAAATTTCTACGGATGTCCTCCGCAGATTATTGGCCGCGTGCAGCATTATATTTCAAGAAAAGCAATGGATATTGAAGGTCTTGGAGGTGAAACAGTGGCGCTGCTTTTCAAAAATGATTTAGTGCATAATTACGCCGATTTATATGAATTGAAAGTCGAAGATATTTTGCATTTAGAAAGAATGGCGCAAAAATCGGCAGAGAATTTAGTAAACGGAGTTGAAAAGTCTAAGGAAATTCCTTTTGAAAGCGTTCTATTTGCACTTGGGATTCGTTTTGTAGGCGAGACCGTTGCTAAAAAATTAGCCAAACATTATAAAAGTATCGATGCTTTAAGCCAAGCTTCTTTAATGGATTTAATTTTAGTTGATGAAATTGGAGAACGAATTGCCAAAAGTGTAATCGAATTTTTTGAAAATGAAGAAAATAAACGAATAATTGAACGCTTAAAAAATTATGGTGTTCAATTTGAAATAGTTGAAAAAATTAACCCCAACGCTACTGAAAAATTCATCGGAAAAACATTTGTAGTTTCAGGAGTTTTTACTCAGTTTTCGCGAGATGAATTAAAGAAAACAATCGAAGATAATGGTGGAAAGGTAGGAAGCTCAATTTCTGCAAAAACTGATTTTGTTGTCGCAGGTGATAATATGGGACCAGCAAAACTAGAAAAGGCAAATAAATTAAATATTCCGATATTGTCTGAGGAAGATTTTATAACTAAATTAAATGAAAGCGAATAAACCGTCTTTGATTTTATTCTTTGTAGCATTATTGTTTACAATAATTTTAGATAGCACAAAACAGGATATTTTGGCTATTTATGCAAAAGCTGTTGTATTGCCGGCCATTTTCTTCTATTTTATTATCAGCAATGATTTTAAAATTGGAAAGACTGAAGGTTTTGTTTTTTTCTTTTGCTTCGTCGGTCAGGTTTTTGACCTTATGGACGTTGAAATTTCAGAAATAGGCGCCGTGCTGAGCTTTTTAGTTGTTTACTTATTGATTATAAAGCTTTTTGTAATAGACCACGAAAAAATTAAATTAAGAAGAAAAGATGTTCTTCCGGTTTCTATCGTGGTCATATTTATTGTCTATTTGCTCGTTTCAGTGTTAAGCCTTCAGTTTGACAACATGAAAAAGTTCAACTTGCTTTACACTGTTTACGGAATTGTATTAAGTGTCATGAGTTATTATTCCTTTGTAAGTTACATTACAAAAGGAACGCATATAGCACTTTTAATGTCTTTAATGGCCGTCAGTTATATATTTTCGGACATCTTTTATATTTTCAGCGAATATTTTTCATACTCAGTAGTTTTGGTTTTAATTCGCGACATAACGCAAATTTTAGCCTACTATTTTATGGTTGAATATTTTCTTGAAAAGGCAAAAATGCAAAAGAAAATGTTATACAATAATTGATTTTCCTTGGTTTGTATGATTTTTGTTTTGGTCAAAATAAAAATCAATACGGCCTAAATTAATTCCATAACAGCCCACTTGGTTGACCAATACATTTTCACCGGCCTTATTTTTTACAATAGTTGGTTTGTCAAGAAAAGTATGTGTGTGTCCGCCAATAATCAAATCAATATCTTGCGTTAATTCGGCTAATTTCAAATCACAGATTTTTGTTGGTTCATCTTTATAATTGTAACCAAGGTGCGACAAGCAGATAACCAAATCACATTTTTCTTCTTTCTTTAATAACTGAGTCATATCCTGAGCAATTTCTACAGGATCATTATAAACAGTTTCCTTGTACATTTTTTTATCAACTAAACCGTCAAGCTCAATTCCTACACCAAAAACACCCACTTTAATTCCGTTTTTGTTGAAAATTTTATAAGGTTTTACAAGTCCGTTCATGACCGTATTTTTAAAGTCATAATTAGAATTGATAAATTCAAATTTTGCATGAGGCATTTGTGCATATAAGCCCTCAACACCGTTATCAAAATCATGATTTCCAATAGTCGAAGCATCATATTTCATCATGCTCATCAGCTTAAATTCAAGTTCTCCTCCGTAATAATTAAAATAAGGAGTTCCCTGAAAAATATCTCCAGCATCTAACAAAAGCACATTTGGATTTTCCTGACGAATAGTCTCAATAAGTGCTGCACGTCGAGATACGCCACCTTTATTTGCATTACGAGGATCATCAGCAGGAAAAGGATCAATATGGCTGTGAACATCATTAGTATGCAAAATAGTCAAGTGCTTAATATCGTTAGTTTCAAAACTGCTTAACGACAAACCTAAACTTAATAGGGCAGTACTGGCAGCAGTTTTTTCGATAAATTCTCTTCTTTTCATGGGATATATTTTTTTGCGTAAACGCGGGTAATTTTATTTTTTCTTGAAATGTTATTCTTCAGTAATTCTGATATCTCTTGGTGCTGGAATTGTATCAACTTCTTTGAAATAATCAATCAATACATCTCGAAGTTTGTAGTTTAAATCAAATTTCTGAACACCTTTTGCAAAGAAACTCATGTTATCTCCGCCATTTGCCAAATAATCATTTGTTGCAACATAATAAACTTTGTTGATGTCAAAAGGTTTTCCTTGAATTAAAATATTTTTTGCAGTCTTATCCTGAGCAATTGTAAATGTCATTCCAGATAACGGCTGCGGTTTTTTCTCCTTAATAATATAAGCAGCAATATCAAGAATTTGCTGTCCTTTTAAGGCAATAACAACTAAGTTGTTTTCAAAAGGCATAATTTCAAAAGCGGTTCTGCTCGTTACATTTCCTTTTGGAAGAATAGCGCGGATCCCGCCATGATTTAAAAGACACAAATCGATTGTTTTGTTTTCGCGCTTTTTGAAAACTAAATTACCTCTTTGCACACAAACATCTGCCAATAGACATCCTATTGTTGTCTGCCATTTTCCGCTGCTTTTATCTAGAGTTTCAGGAGAATACGCTAAAATACTGTCTAAATCCTTATTAATATGATCGCGATAGGGTTTGATAAAGCTTTCAATTTCAGGAGTTTCTGCCCCTTTTTCAGTTATCGGAAGTTGTTTGCCTTCTATTTTAGTTAAATTGTAGTTTTTTGGACTGCAGGAATAAATAAAAAAAAGTGTTAAGAATATAACAAAAAGTTTTAAAAATCCGTTATACTTTTTTAGTTTTACCATTTTAAATGCGACTTAAATAATTAATTTTGTAATCTGGTAAAAATACTATGTTTTTAAATTATATAAAGGAATTATTTGTAAAAAAATCATTAAAAAATAATCTGAAAATTGTCAAAAACGAAGTCTTTACTAGTAATGTACAAACAATTGGTTTATTGATAGATGAGAGTAAGTTTCGCCATTCTAAGGAATTGGTAAAAGAGCTTTCACTGCATGGAATTGATCCGAAAAACATAAAAATCGTTGCTTACAGAAGTAAATTAGAGAAGAAAAAAACGTACTCAAGGCCTACTTTCAGTAAAAAAGACATTAATTGGAAGGGAGATGTTACAGCAGATTTTCTAAATGATTTTACAGAAGAAGAATTTGATCTTTTGATTAGTTATTATAACATCGAAAAAGCAATTTTGATGATGATAACCAGTAAATCAAAAGCGAAGTTTAAAGTCGGATTTTCATCAGTAAATAAAAATTTAAACCGATGGATGATCGAGACGGAAATGGAAAACTATAAAGTATTTGTTTCCGAATTATTTAGGTATTTAAAAAGTTTAAAATAAATTATAATAAAAATATGCAATCATTAATAGGAACTGGTGTTGCGCTTGTAACTCCATTTAAAAAAGATTTTTCAGTTGACATCGAGGCTTTACAACGAATTGTAAACTTCTCTATCGATGGAGGAGTTGAATATCTGGTTGTTATGGGAACAACAGCAGAAAATGCTACCCTTACATCAGAAGAAAAAGAGTTGGTTATAAAGACAGTAATCGACGTAAACAAAGGAAGATTGCCTCTAGTTCTTGGAGTGGGAGGGAATAACACTATGGAGATTGTCAAAGAATTAAAGACTAGAGATTTTTCAGCTTTCGAAGCTATACTTTCAGTCTCTCCTTATTATAATAAACCAACTCAGGAAGGAATTTATCAGCATTTTAAAGCCATTGCTGAAGCTTCTCCAATTCCAGTAATTTTATATAATGTTCCAGGTAGAACTGCAAGTAATATGTTGCCTTCAACAGTAATTCGTCTGGCTAATGATTTTGAAAATGTTGTAGCAATAAAAGAAGCTGCGGGAGATATGGCTCAGGCCTTACAATTGATTAAAAATGCACCAAAAGATTTCCTTGTAATTTCTGGAGATGATATGATTGCACTGCCAATTGTTTTAGCTGGCGGAGCAGGAGTAATTTCAGTTATTGGACAAGGTTATCCGAAAGAATTCTCAGAAATGATTCGTTTAGGTTTGAACAGAAAAGTAAATGAGGCATTTAAAACACAATATTTCTTGGCAGATTGTATCGACATGATTTTCGAACAAGGAAATCCTGCGGGAATAAAACAAGTCTTTCAGGCCCTTGGAATTGCTGACAATACCGTGCGTTTACCGCTTGTAGCTGTTGATGAATCTTTGGCTTCAAGATTGAATGATTTTGTAAAAAGCAGTATCAAAGCAGAGTAAGACTGTCACGATTTTATTATACAAAAAAAATATTTTGTAGTAGCTAAATTAATAACTAAATTTGCCACCGGAACTTCGGTGTGATTTTGCTTTGGCATAATTGTCTAAGAAATCATAATAAAAGTAAGAAAATGAAAAAAATAGTATCTCTATTAATTGTTGTTGTCCTTTTTTGTTCTTGTAGTGATTACCAAAAGGTATTAAAAAATGAAGATGTTGCAGCAAAATTTGAAATGGCAACAAAAATGTACGATGCAGGCAAATATTCAAAAGCGATTCGTCTTTTTGAGCAATTAGCGCCATCATATAGAGGTAAGCCTCAGGCTGAAAAGCTTTTTTATATGTTTTCACAATCTTACTATAAAACGCGTCAGTATTATTTAGCTGGTTACCAATTCGAAAGTTTTGTTTCAGGTTATCCGCGAAGTGAAAAAGTACAGGAAGCAGCATTTTTAGGTGCATACAGTTATTCAAAATTAGCTCCTGTTTACAGTTTAGATCAGGCTGATACAGTAAAAGCTTTAGAGAAATTACAAGCATTTATTGATAATTATCCTAATTCTGAATACATTGCTCAGGCTAATGAAGCTGTTAAGGTTTTGAACGGAAAATTGGAGAAAAAAGCATACGAAAATGCTAAAGGTTATAATACAATTTCGGATTATAAATCAGCTTTAGTTGCATTTGATAATTTTATTGCTGATTTCCCTGGAACTCCATTTAAAGAAGATGCACTGTTTTATAAATATGATTCGGCATATAAATTGGCTATAAACAGTATTCCTCAAAAAATGGAAGAGCGTTTAAATGTTGCAAAAGTGGCTTATAACAACTTAATTAAGTTTAAAAGCGATACAAAATACAAAAAAGAGGCAGACGAAATGAATGCCCGTGTTGAAACTGATTTACAAAAATATACTAAATAAAAAAAAGTCATGGATTTAAAAAAGACGAATGCTCCTGTAAATACAATAACATACAATAAAACTGTTATTGAAGAGCCAACAGGAAATGTGTATGAAGCAATTACCATTATGGCTAAAAGAGCAAATCAGATTAATTCTGAAATCAAAAAAGAATTGACTGAGAAATTAGAAGAGTTTGCTACTTATAATGATAGTCTTGAAGAAGTTTTTGAAAATAAAGAACAAATTGAAGTTTCTAAATTTTACGAAAAATTACCAAAACCACACGCTTTAGCTGTTCAAGAATGGTTAGACGGTAAAACGTACCACAGAGGTTCAAACAAATAATATAGTATAAATGTCAGTTTTAAACGGGAAAAAAATTTTACTGGGAGTTTCTGGTGGAATTGCAGCCTATAAAACAGCCTCATTAGTACGACTTTTTATAAAAGCAGGTGCACATGTCCAAGTGATAATGACACCTGCTTCTAAGGATTTTGTAACGCCGCTTACGTTATCTACTTTGTCAAAAAATCCTGTACATTCCAGTTTCTTTAATGAAGATGATCAAGAT
Organism: Flavobacterium sp. LC2016-01; assembly: GCF_009711135.1. Lineage (GTDB taxonomy): Bacteria > Bacteroidota > Bacteroidia > Flavobacteriales > Flavobacteriaceae > Flavobacterium. The sequence continues at coordinate 716,644 of NZ_WMIC01000001.1, forward strand.
GCTGTCTGGAACAACCATGTTGATCTGGCACTTTGGGCTGATTTAATGCTAATTGCTCCGGCAACTGCAAACACGTTGTCTAAAATGACAACAGGAAACTGCGATAATCTTTTAATTGCAACTTATTTATCGGCTAAATGTCCAGTCTATTTTGCTCCGGCGATGGATTTGGATATGTACAAACATCCTTCGACTTTATCAAGTTTTGCGGCTTTAAAACAGTTTGGAAACGTAATGATTCCTGCTGAAAATGGTGAGCTGGCAAGCGGTTTATCTGGTGAAGGCCGAATGGCTGAACCTGAAAACATAATCGCTTTTCTTGAAGCTGATTTAGAAAGCAAACTTCCATTAAAAGGAAAAAAAATACTTATTACTGCCGGACCAACATACGAAGCGATAGATCCTGTACGTTTTATTGGAAATCATTCCTCTGGAAAGATGGGTTTTGATATCGCAAACGAAGCCGCAAAATTAGGTGCGCAAGTAATTTTAGTGGCCGGTCCAACACATTTTAAAGTTAAAAATAGTTTAATTGAAGTTGTAAATGTAGTTTCTGCGCAAGAAATGTATGATGCTTGTCATTTGTATTTTAATGATACTGATGTGGCTATTGCCGCCGCCGCCGTAGCAGATTATAAGCCTAAAGTTGTGGCACTGCAAAAAATTAAAAAAGCGGCCGAGGAGTTTTCAATTGAGCTTGAAAAAACAAAAGATATTTTAGCATCATTAGGAGCAATAAAAAAAGAACAGTTTTTAATTGGTTTTGCTTTGGAAACTCAAAATGAAATTGAAAATGCGAAGCTGAAAATTCAGAAAAAAAACTTAGATTTGATAGTTCTTAATTCCTTGCAGGATGAAGGTGCAGGTTTTAAAAAAGAAACCAATAAAGTTACTTTTATTGATAAAGATTTTAAAATCGAACCTATGGAATTAAAATCAAAAGAGTCTGTTGCTGTTGATATTTTAAACAAAGTGATTTTGCATTTTGCAAAATAAATGCCTTTTCTTTGAGTTTAAGATAAAGTATCAATAACAATTTTACATCAACACAAATCTTTTTTTATGAATAAAGCAGTTACAGTTTTAATGTTTTTAATTTTTAGCTTTACTCAGGCACAGCAGCTAAATTGTATCGTAACTATTAACACTGAAAGACTTCCAAATCCTAATCAGCAGGTTTTTAAAACGCTTCAGACTTCATTGTCAGAATTTGTGAATAAAACAGATTGGACTGGCTCAGTGCTGAAGCAGAATGAGCGTATAAACTGCTCGATGTATATTACATTGTCTTCAAACAATTCAGATCAGTTTACCGGAACTATTCAGGTACAGTCTTCACGATTGATTTTTAATTCTACTTATTCTTCTCCTGTATTAAATTATAACGATAAAGATTGTAGTTTTAGATATACAGAATATGAACCGTTATTATTTAATCCAACCACTTTTGAGTCTAATTTAGTTTCTATCGTTTCTTTTTATAGTTACTTGATTTTAGGGATGGATGCTGATACATTTCAATTAGGCGCCGGAAATCAATATCTTCAAACGGCTCAAAATATTGCAAATGTTGCCCAGCAAGGCGGTTTTAAAGGCTGGAGCCAGGCTGACGGAATTCAAAATCGTTATTATTTGATAACAGATATGATTTCACCAATGTATAGTGATTTGCGTCAGGTTACATATATGTATCACTCAGGATTGGATACTATGAGTGAGGATCTAAAAGGGGCAAAAGAAAAAATCAAAGCTTCTTTAATGCTGATTGGAAAATTCAATAGTGTTAAACCAAATGCCTTTTTGACCAGAGTCTTTTTTGATGCAAAATCAGATGAAATTACTTCAATCTTTTCTGGTGGTCCGAGTATTACCGTTACAGATTTAACCGATGTTTTAAATAAAGTTTCGCCATTGAATAGTACAAAATGGTCGCAAATTAAGTTTTAGTTGCTTTTTTAGTCTTACTTTTGCTTTCTCTCATTAACTTTTAGCTACAAATTATTTTATGATTACTTCTCTGTCGATTAAAAACTATGCTTTGATTGAAAAGCTTTCTATTGATTTTTCAAAAGGATTTTCAATAATTACAGGTGAAACGGGAGCAGGTAAATCGATTATCTTAGGTGCTTTGGGCTTGGTTTTAGGCAAAAGGGCCGATTTGACTTCTTTAAAGAATAAAGAAGAAAAATGTATAATTGAAGCACAGTTTGAAATTTCAAAATACAATCTAAAAGAGTTTTTTGAAGCAAATGATTTAGATTATGAAGATGAAACCATCATCCGACGTGAAATTTTACCTTCAGGAAAATCCCGTGCTTTTATAAATGATAGTCCGGTAAATCTTCAGGAATTGCAAGATTTAAGTCTGTTTTTAATTGATATTCATTCACAGCAGCAAACTCAGGAATTGTCAGATGAGAGTGTTCAGTTTAAAATAATTGATGCTATTGCAAATAATGGAGAAGTTATTTTAGATTATCAAAAATTATTAAAAACATATAAATCAGATAAATCAAAACTTAATGCATTGCTGAAAAAGCAGAGTGATTCTGGAAAAGAACAGGAATACAATACTTTTTTATTGAATGAATTGGTTGCTGCTAAACTAAAATCTGGAGAACAAGCAGAACTTGAGGCTGATTTTGAGAAATTAAATAATGTTGAGATCATAAAAGAATCAATTGATAAATCGTTAGTAATTGCTAATGAAGAGCAATTTGGTGTTTTGCATAATTTAAATGAAGTAAAAGCAACACTTCAGAAGATTGCTCCGTTTTCGACCGAATATCAAAATCTTTTTGAAAGAATTATAAGTTTGACGATTGAATTTGATGATGTTTCAAAAGAACTGCAAAATTGCTCAGAGAAATTATTGAATGATCCTGCCCAATTAGAAATGATCAGTCAGAAATTGCAATTGATTTATAATCTTCAAAAGAAACATCAAGTATCTTCAGTTGAGGAATTAATTCAAATTGAAGCCGAATTGAGCAACACGGTTTTAGAATTAGGAAATATTGAAGAAGAGATAGCTTCATTATCAAAAATAATTGATCAGAAAGTAATTGAATTAGATGCTTTTTCTGAAACAATTCATCAAAATAGATCAAATGCAATTCCGGTTTTATCGAATAAACTGATTTCTATTTTAGAAACTTTAGGAATGCCGAATGTGCGTTTTAATATTGAACTCTTACCATCTGAAACCTATTTCTCAAATGGTAAAGACGAACTGCAGTTTTTATTTTCTGCAAACAAAGGAACCGACTTCGGGTTGCTTAAGAAAGTGGCGTCAGGTGGAGAAATGTCGCGTATTATGCTGGCTGTAAAAGCAATTTTGGCACAATATTCAAAACTTCCAACGTTAATTTTCGATGAAATTGACACAGGTGTTTCTGGAGAAATCGCTATTAGAATGGGCGAAATAATGAAAGAAATGAGTACATCGATGCAAATTTTTGCAATAACGCATTTACCTCAAATTGCGGCAAAAGGAGATTCTCATTTTAAAGTTTTCAAATCAACAGTTGATGATGACACACAATCAGAATTAAAGCTTTTGTCTCAGGACGAAAGAGTTATCGAAATTGCTCAAATGTTATCTGGTGCAGTTGTTTCTGATTCGGCTTTAAATCATGCTAAAGCCTTGTTGAACTAAAGAAATACTTTATATTTGTCATCTAAAAACGAATTAAACAAAGGTAAATAAGTTAATCAATTGTCTTAACTGACGATTGCTATATTAACGAATAAACAAGAAAATATGATTATAGAACCTAGAATGAGAGGCTTTATTTGCTTGACAGCCCACCCAGCGGGAGCAGAGCAAAATGTTAAAAATCAAATAGAATATGTAAAATCAAAAGGATCAATTGCTGGTGCTAAAAAAGTATTGGTTATTGGAGCGTCAACAGGTTTCGGATTGGCTTCAAGAATTACAAGTGCTTTTGGATCTAATGCATCAACGATTGGAGTATTTTTTGAAAAACCGCCAGTTGAAGGAAAAACGGCTTCACCAGGTTGGTATAATTCTGCAGCATTTGAAAAAGAAGCTCATAAAGCAGGTCTATATGCAAAAAGTATCAATGGAGATGCTTTTTCAAACGAAATAAAAAGAGAAACGTTAGATTTAATCAAAGCTGATTTAGGACAAGTAGATCTTATAATTTACAGTTTAGCTTCGCCAGTGCGTACAAACCCTAATACAGGTGTTACGCATCGTTCGGTTTTAAAACCAATTGGACAGACGTTTACAAATAAAACAGTTGATTTTCATACAGGAAAAGTTTCTGAAGTTTCAATCGCTCCTGCAAATGAGGAAGATATTGAAAATACAGTTGCGGTTATGGGAGGTGAAGACTGGGCAATGTGGATTGATGCTTTAAAAGCTGAAAATTTATTAGCTGAGGGTGCAACTACAGTTGCATATTCTTACATCGGACCTTCATTGACTGAAGCGGTTTACCGTAAAGGTACTATCGGACGTGCAAAAGATCATTTAGAGGCTACTGCATTTACAATTACTGACAGCTTAGCATCTATTGGTGGAAAAGCTTATGTTTCAGTAAATAAAGCGTTGGTAACTCAGGCAAGTTCTGCAATTCCGGTTATTCCATTGTATATTTCTCTTTTATATAAAATTATGAAAGAAGAAGGAATTCATGAAGGATGTATTGAGCAGATTCAGCGTTTATTCCAAGACAGATTATATAACGGTTCTGAAGTTCCTGTTGATGAAAAAGGAAGAATCAGAATTGATGACTGGGAAATGAGAGATGATGTTCAGGAAAAAGTGGCGAAACTTTGGTTAGAAGCTACAACTGAAACGTTGCCAGAAATTGGCGATTTAGCTGGATACAGAAATGATTTCCTAAACTTATTCGGATTTGAATTTGCTGGAGTTGATTATCAGGCAGAGGCAAATGAAGTAGTTGATATTGAAAGTATCAAATAAGGATATTGAAAAATATAAAATGAAAACCATCAACCAAAAGTTGATGGTTTTTTTATGAATATAGCCTATCTTTGTTAAAATTTTGAAATTTAAAAAATTGCCATTCTAATACCGCATATTCCATTATGATTTTTTCTTTAATTATACCCGTGTATAATCGTCCAGATGAAGTTGATGAACTTTTAGAAAGTCTTGCAAAATCTGATTATAATGAACCATTTGAAATTGTTCTTGTTGAAGACGGTTCTTCGATTCCGTGTAAGGATGTCGTGATGAATTATCAGGGAAAGCTGAATATTTCGTATTATTTTAAAGATAATTCTGGTCCAGGAGATTCGAGAAATTTCGGAATGCAGAAAGCGCGCGGTGATTATTTTATCATTTTTGATTCAGATTGCATCATTCCTTCCAATTATTTAACCGAGGTCAGAAAAGCGTTGAATAAAGAATATGTAGATTGTTTTGGCGGTCCAGATAAAGCATTAGACAGCTTTTCAAGTATTCAGAAAGCAATTAACTTTGCAATGACGTCATTCTTGACAACGGGTGGAATTCGCGGTGGTTCTGAGAAAATTAATAAGTTTCAGCCAAGAAGTTTCAACATGGGGATTTCTAAAAAAGCGTTTCAGATTTCAAAAGGTTTTGGCAATATTCACCCAGGAGAAGATCCTGATTTGTCAATTCGTTTGTGGAATTTAGGTTTTGAAACTCGGTTATTTTCAGAAGCTTATGTTTACCATAAACGTAGAATCGACTGGGAGAAATTTTCTGTTCAAGTTCATAAATTTGGAATAGCAAGACCAATACTAAACAGCTGGTATCCAGAGTATAATAAATTAACTTTCTTCTTTCCAACATTCTTCATGTTCGGATTATTATTAGCTTTTTTATTGTTAATTTTTAATATTGATATTTTATTACAATTATATTTTGTATATTTCGTTATTATTTTTCTTACAGCAAGTATTCAAAATAAAAGTATTAAAATTGGATATCTATCCGTAATTGCGGTTTGGAAACAATTTTATGGTTACGGAACAGGATTTTTAGAATCATATGTAAAAGTTATTCTTCTGAAGAGAAAACCGCAAGAAGCGTTTCCTCGTATGTTTTTTAAAGTTTAAAATGACAAAAGTTATTGGCTTAACGGGCGGAATAGGGAGTGGTAAAACGACTATTGCGAATTATTTCAAGGAAATGGGAGTTTCCGTTTATATTGCCGATGATGCAGCCAGAGCTGTTATGCAGTCTCAGGCAGTTATTGAAAAAGTAAAGAAAGTATTTGGAGAATCGCTTTTTGAAAATAATGTTTTAAATAGAGCAAAACTGGCTGAAATTGTATTTAATGATGCTGATGAATTAGCAAAGCTGAATGCAATTGTACATCCTGCAGTAAAAGAAGATTTTGAATCTTGGATTTTACAGCATAAAAATGAAGAATATGTAATTTATGAAGCCGCAATTTTATTCGAAAGCGGCCGATACAAAGACTGCGATTTTATAATTCTAGTTACTGCTCCAGAGGAAGTCAGAATTGAAAGAGTCTTAAAACGTGATAATACCACTCGAGCACAAGTTTTAAGCAGGATGCAGATGCAATGGAAAGATGAAGATCGCATTTTGAAGAGTAATTTTATTATTAATAACGTAAATCTTAAAATTGCTAAGGAAGAAGTTGTTAAAATTCTTAAAATTTTAAATATTAAACAAAATCAGTCTTAAATGTTAATATTTGGTTAATGTATTATTTAGTATATTGTTAAAATATTAATTTTGTTTCGATGAATAAATTATTTTTTAGAATACTTGTTTTGCTTATGAGTTTGTCCTTAATAGGGATAATTCTGGTTCAAGTATTTTGGTTCAATTCTTCGTTCAAAAATAATGACGAACAATTTAAATACCACGTTACTCAAGTAATTGGAAATGTTGCTGATAAACTAGAGCAACAAGAAGAGTATAGTTTTTATGATAAATACAATCGTATAAAAGACAGTACTGGTAAAATTCCTAAAAAAGAAGATTTACTGGAGGTTTTGTACGTTCAGAGAAATACAAAAACAAATAAAACAATCGTATATTCTAACACGCTGACTTCTGAAGATTATGATATAAGCGGATCGCTTTTTAATAAAAAATTCAGCAGTGAAAGATTTAAGAATTTTAGTTCAAAACGTGTAACTGAAGTTTATAACAATAATAATGGTATTGATAATAATTCTTTAGGACAGACTATTATTCCTGATTTAAAAATTGAAAAATCAGGCAGTTTAGATATCTTAAATAAAGTACAGCAGCAAATTCAATACAAAGATATCGCTTCGCTGACTCCTATTGAAGGCAGAATTACAAAAGACAAACTTTACAAACTATTAAAGAAAGAATTAGAAGAATATGGCGTAAAAACCAAATTCGAATTTGGTGTTCTTAATAGTGGTTTGCCAACAAAAGTAAAATCGGATGGGTTTCATTACGATAAAGATGCAAGTTATCATGTGCCAATATATACGGATAATGAAGGAAATAGTAAATATGAGTTATTCATTACATTTCCACACAAAAAGAAATTTTTATTATCAGAGCTGTTAAGTATTACAATATTATCTATTGTTTTTACGCTTATTATAATAATAGCATACACAAGTGCTTTGAATCAGTTGCTGCGTCAAAAACATATATCTGAAATTAAGACAGATTTTATAAATAATATGACGCATGAGTTTAAGACGCCAATTGCGACTATAAATTTAGCCCTTGATGCGATTAAAAGTCCGAAGGTTATTGAAGATAAAGAAAAGGTCTATCGATATCTGCAAATGATCAGGGATGAAAATAAAAGAATGCATGCGCAGGTTGAAAACGTTCTTCGTATTTCTAAATTAGAAAAAAGAGAATTGGATATTACAAAAGAACCAACTGCAATTCATGATATTATTGATGATGCAATAGAGCACGTAAATCTGATTCTAGAGGATAGAAACGGAACAGTAGTGAAACACTTAAATGCCTCAAGAACAACGTGTTTGGTAAATGAAGTGCATTTTACAAATGTGTTGGTAAATATTTTAGAAAATGCAATAAAATATTCACCGGATATTCCTGAGATTGAAATTTTTACAGAAAATGTAAAAGACATGATTCTGATAAAAGTAAAAGATAATGGTCTTGGTATGAGTAAGATAGCTCAAAAGCGAGTTTTTGAGAAGTTTTACAGAGAACATACAGGAGACTTACATAATGTAAAAGGACACGGACTGGGTCTTGCTTATGTAAAAAGAATAGTAGAAGATCACAATGGTCAAGTATATGTAGAAAGCGAAAAAGGAAAAGGTAGCACCTTTATAATAAAAATACCATTAATAAATTAAAATATGGAAAATAATAACAAAAGAATACTTTTAGTAGAAGATGACCTAAATTTTGGGGCAGTTCTTAAAGATTATCTAATGTTAAATGACTTTGAAGTTACTTTAGCTAAAAACGGTATGGAAGGTTTCGAAAAATTCAAGAAGGATGTATATGATTTATGTATTCTTGATGTAATGATGCCTTATAAAGATGGTTATACTTTAGCCAAAGAAATTAGAGAAAAAAACAGTGAAGTGCCAATTATTTTCTTGACAGCAAAATCTATGAAAGAGGATGTGTTGAAAGGATATAAAGCTGGTGCTGACGATTATTTAAATAAACCTTTTGATTCAGAGGTTTTATTGATGAAAATTAAAGCGATTATTCAAAGAAAATCTGCGGATAATAAAGCGGAGCAAGTTCAGTTTGAGTTTAATATTGGTAAATTCCATTTAAATTCAAAACTTAGATTCTTGACTTTTCAAGATGAAGAACCAATTAAATTGTCTCCAAAAGAAAACGAATTACTTAAAATGCTGATTCTTCATGAAAATGATCTAATGCCAAGAGAATTAGCTTTAACTAAAATCTGGAGAGATGATAACTATTTTACTTCAAGAAGTATGGACGTTTACATCGCTAAGCTTAGAAAATATCTAAAAGCAGATGAAGATGTAGAGATCTTAAACATTCACGGAGAAGGTTTCAGATTAGTTGTAAAAAGCAAAGTAACTGAATAACAAATTCACTTATAAATAAAATAAAAGCTCTGAGAAATCAGGGCTTTTTTTATGTTTAAAGATAAACAGAATTTCTGCGCAATCTTGTCATTTCGACGAAGGAGAAATCTTCGCGAGTAGCTCGACAAAGAATGAATATGAACTTTGTCAACAATGAAGTAGTAAAGTAATTATGGGAAACGAGAAAAAAAATGATCTTGTTTTTATTGATGTTATCTCTTTGTTTTTCAATTATCTATACTATTTTTTTTAGTTTTTTAATACCATCTAAATTATTTTTACACGAATTTTCTCTAAAATAAATTTGGAAAATCAAAAAACAATTCTGAATATTTGCAGACGAAAAAAATAATAACCCTTTAAAAACGAAGAAAAATGTTTGTACTTACATCGACATCACAAAGCTTCACACCAAACGGATTTGGTGCAGCGCTTCTTCGTGGCTTATTTCAATCTTAGAAATACATTTTTAGATATATAAAAAAGCCCGAAGACATTTAGTTTCGGGCTTTTTTTATTCTAGACACTTCAAATTTTCCCGAATAATAGATTTTATTATTTATCCAAAAGGATAAAAGATGCCGCACGCTTATGTTTTATTCAAAACGATTTGGTTTTGGAAAGTATCAGCTTGCAAAACAACAAGAATAATTAAAAAATTTATGGGAAATAAATTATCCGGAAAAGACCTAATCAAATTAGGCTTTCCAAAGAACAATTCAATAAACATTGCCTTAGGGCAGATAAACAGATATAGAAAAAGAGAAAAAAAGGAATCCATTCTAACAGAAGCGAAAGATGTTTTGCTAAATCCTGAAAAATACGAAGGAAATGGAACATGGGGAAAAGTTGCAGAAGGTTTGATAAAACCAGTTCACGTAAGAATGCATCAGCTTAAAACAACGAGAGCACCTTTTACCATTTTTGGTGAAAATGAAATCGATCAGCAGGCAAAATTTCAATTGTATGATTCGTTGAAACTGCCAGTTTCAGTAGCTGGAGCTTTAATGCCAGATGCACATTCGGGCTACGGATTGCCGATTGGTGGGGTTTTAGCAACAGATAACGCTGTGATTCCATACGGAGTTGGAGTAGATATTGGTTGCCGAATGAGTCTTTCAATTTTCGATTTGCCGGCTTCTCATTTTAAAGGAAGAGAGCATCAGTTAGAAGCTATTTTAAAAGACAATACCAAGTTTGGAATGTATGAAACGCATGCTTCAAGAGTAGATCATGAAGTGTTTTATAAAAGCGAATTTCAAGATATTCCATTGTTGAAAAATCTTTTGCCAAAAGCCTACAAACAATTAGGAAGCTCGGGCGGAGGAAATCATTTTGTAGAATTTGGAATTGCAAAAATTGAAAATCCTGAGAACGAATGGAAATTGGAAAAAGGCGAATATTTCGCTGTTCTTTCACATAGTGGTTCCCGCGGTTTGGGTGCAAATATTGCAAAGCATTATACCTATTTGGCAACAAAACAATGTCCATTACCAAAAAATGTGCAACATTTGGCTTGGCTGGATTTGAATACACATGATGGACAGGAATATTGGCTGGCGATGAATTTAGCCGGAGAATATGCGAAAGCTTGTCACGATGATATTCACAGACGAATTGCAAAAGCGATTGGGAAAAGGGTAGTGGTAACAATCGAAAATCATCACAATTTTGCATGGAAAGAAATGGTAAACGGTCAGGAATGTATTGTGCACAGAAAAGGTGCAACCCCAGCAGGAAAAGGCCAATTGGGAATTATTCCGGGTTCGATGACTGCGCCGGGTTACATTGTAAAAGGAAAAGGAAATGCTGAAAGCTTAAATTCAGCTTCACATGGTGCGGGACGTTTGTTTTCGAGAGCAAAATGTAAAAGTACTTTCACGCAAAGCGAAATCAAAAAGGTTTTGAAAGCTAATGACGTAACCTTGATTGGGGGAAATATTGATGAAGCGCCAATGGCCTACAAAGACATTACAAAAGTGATGGCAAATCAAGCCGATCTAGTTGAAGTTCTGGGAACTTTTACACCAAAGATTGTTAGAATGGACCGCTAAAAGAGATTTAAAATGGAAAAAATAATTCAAATAACAGCGGGTCGTGGACCTGCAGAATGCACTTGGGTTGTGGCCCAAGTGCTTAAAAAAGTTTTGGAGGAAGCGCAGGATCAAAACTTAGATGTTGTTTTACTACAACGAGAAGCGGGTCAGGAAAATGGAACTGTCGAAACAGCATCTATTTCTGTAAAAGGAAAAAATGCAGATAGTTTTGTGAATTCGTGGATTGGAACCATTCAATGGATTGGCCAGAGTCAGTTTAGGAAAATGCACAAACGCAAAAACTGGTTTATTGGAATTTTTGAAATCGAAGCACAGAAAAACGCATCAGTTTCAGAAAATGATATTCAATATCAGGCCATGAGAAGTTCGGGCGCCGGTGGTCAGCATGTGAATAAAGTGAGTTCGGCAATTCGTGCGACGCATATTCCAACTGGAATTGCGGTAGTTTCGATGGACAGCCGTTCGCAACACCAAAACAAAAAACTGGCAACAGAAAGGTTATTAAAAAAATTAGAAGACGAAAAACTGGTTCAGCTTAAAAATCATGTGGGGAAACAATGGGAAAACCAGCTGAACATTGAGCGTGGAAATCCTGTTAGAATTTTTACCGGAAGTGATTTTAAAAAGAATAAAGCAGAGAAAAGTTACAAAGGAACTCGTCAGAAATTAAAAAACGATTTAAAAAATGAAAACAATTGATAAATACCTTTTTCAGGCTTTGGATAACTATCCGTATTCGCTTGAAGAAACGATTGAATCTTTAGATTATGCTTTTTCTTATGATGATAAAAACACAATGGTTTTGTGTTTGTACGGAAGAATTCAGGCAGAGCAATTATTAAATTATGAAGAAGCGAAAGCCTATTTTCAGCAAGCTCTGTCGATTAATATTCATGCGCTTGAAGTGTATCCGTATTATTTAAAAACATTGATTTTAAATGAAGATTATGAACAAGCTCAAAAGCTAATTGATTTTGCTTTAACAGTAAAAGGAATCAACAAATCTGAAATTTACATCAAAAAAGCCATTCTTTTAGAAGCGCAGAACGACTTTAAAAACGCATTAAAAGAAATTAAAAATGCCAAACTTCATTCGTTGCAATTCAATTATGAATCGGATATTTCTGATGTAGAGAAGAGAATTGAAGGCAAAATAGATTTATTGAAAAAGAAGAAGGAGAAGAAATCTAAAAAAGATTCTAAAAAGAAATCGAAATGATTAATAAAAAACGATGCAATTTTGCATCGTTTTTTTATTGAGTACAATTTCCTGCAAGGTTTTCGAAACCTTGCAGGTTTGTTATTTAGATTACGGGATCGTAATTTAATTGAAATACTGGAAGTGTAAATACCTACAAGGTTTTAAAAACCTTGCAGGAATGGAATCCCAGATCATTTCCAATGCAACTCCAATGCAAAGCAGGTTTTTTCGCCTTTTGTAATGCTGAATGTTGCTGTTGTATGATCGTCGTCTTCGCTTTCGTGAATGACAACATTATCTTTTAATGAAAGCTCTTTCATGAAATTCATTTCAAAGCTTTTTACTTCTTGTTTTAAGATTCTTTTTGCATCAACATGATCAAGACACCATTCTAGGTATTTTACGTTATTTACGTGATTTACAATGTCTAAATCTGATAAATAAACGGTTTTTTCAAAAACAGCTTCTTTTTCGTGGTTGATGTTTATTTTAGAAAAACCTTCTTTGGTTGCTCTGTTTTCAGGGAATAATTCGAAGTGTTCATAAGGTAAAGCTAAAGCTTCTGGACGGCGTGCTTGTGTATTAAAAACAGCCCAATACGTTTCACAACCCACGATTTTTTTTCCGTTTACATACATTTCTAATGCGCGAACAGAACGTGAGTTTTCCAGACTATTAATCCATGTTTTTACTGTTACAACGTCCTGCCATTTTGGTAACGCATGCACTTCAACACGCATTCGACTTAAGACCCAGGCTTGGTGAAATTCCTGCATATCATAAAAACTAATTCCTCCAATTTCAGAATGTGCCGCCGCGGTTAATTGCAAAATATTACACAAATCGGTATATTTTAAGAAACCTGTTGGTGTGCATTGAGTGAAATTGATTTCCCAGTCTTTACTTAAAACTGATGTGAAATTTGGAGATATTGGCATTTTTTATTTTTTTTTTAGAGAATAGAATAAAGAACATAGAGAAAAGACTTTTACTTTAGAAGATTTTCTATGTAATCAGTGATATTTTTTCTATCTGTCGCGTAATCAAACCATTTTGTGTTTTCGTTTCTTTTGAACCACGTTAATTGCCTTTTAGAAAATCTTCTTGTGTTTTTCTTGATTTCTTCTATAGCAAATGGCAAAGTGAATTCCTCGTCAAAATAACTAAATAATTCTCTATAACCGACCGTTTGAAGCGCATTTAACGCTTTATTAGGATACAATGACTTTGCTTCTTCGAGCAATCCTTCGTTCATCATGATGTCAACACGCTGGTTGATTCGGCTGTAAATGATTTCTCGATCTGCATCTAAACCAATTAAAATGGGAGTGAAGTTCCGATTGTTTTTCTTTTGATTTAGAAAGGAAGAATATGGTTTTTGAGCTCCAATGCAAACTTCTACAAAACGCATCATCCGCTGTGGATTTTGTAAAGTCTGAGGATTTTCTAAAGTTATTTTTGTATAATATTCAGGGTCTAAATTTTTCAGTTGTTCCTGAAGATATTCAATTCCGAGTTTTTCGTAGTTTGAATTTATTTCTGAACGAACTTGTGGATCGATTTCTGGAAATTCGTCGAAACCTTTTAAAACAGCATCGACGTATAAACCTGAACCGCCAATTAGAATAACAAAATCATTGGTTTGAAATAGTTCTTCAATTTTGGCTAAAGCTTCTTTTTCGTAGTCGCCGACGGTATAATTTTCGAAAATAGATTTATTTTGAATGAAATGATGTTTGGCCGAATTTAATTCTTCTTGACTGGGAACTGCGGTTCCAATTGTCATTTCTTTGAAAAATTGACGGCTGTCGCAAGAAACGATCTCGCATTTAAAATGTTGTGCTAAAGCAATGCTTAAGGCTGTTTTGCCTATCGCTGTTGGTCCGACAATGGTAATTAGGTATTTCATATTTTTTAGCCCAGATGGAAATGGAAACCCCGGACTTATATTTGTTAGTTTTTTTGGTATAAAAGAGCGACCAGCGGAAGCTCCTTTTATGCCTTAAAAAAACAACAAATATAAGGAGGAGTTGCAATGTACAGCTGGATTAGCTTCTAATTTTAATTACTAAGCAATTCGGTTTCATATTTATAATAATCGAACATTTTCCTTTGCTATAAAGGATAATTTTAATCTAAAGATAAATGAAAGTTCAAGTTTGTTAAAAATGAAGCGTTTTTACCGACTTACTTTTTCGAATGTAACTTTGAATGATGTTTTTGACGTCGCGATTGTGCTGCATTGGCGTCAGGATGTTTTTTAGGATTTCGATGTTAGTAATCTGGTAATTAAGGTCGTAATATGCGTAACCTTTATAGATTCCATTTTCAATCAAAACAGCGCTTCGTTCATTAATATTTCGGCCTCTGTCGATCAAAATCATGCTTTTATTTTCAAAACTGTTTTCAGAAATGAACTGTTGGACTCTCAAATTATAAATTTCTGGAGTGATTTCACCAATACAGGCCCCGTCGCACTCTTTTATTTTATATTGAAAACACTCTTTTTTAGTTTGATATAAGCCTGTAAGTTTTTGGCACAAATGATATTTTGCAGTGAATTTGAAAAGCGCATTTTTACCTTCCTGCAAAGAAGCAAAAGAGGTTATTTCTTTTTTTCGTCCGTCTGCTTTTTCAAGTTTTAAGTTCAAATATCCTTGAGCATCTTTTTCGGCATATAAGGCGTATTGAAAAATTGTTTTTCGCTGTGCTCGATTGTAGCGTGGGCGATTAATTTTTATTTCTTCACTTTCTTTTAAAAGCGCTATTAATTCGCTTCCGGTTTCATCATAAGTAATGGTGAAAACTTCGGCTTGGATTTTTTTGCTTTTTGTTGTAATTCCGGTAAAATGCTGATTGATTCTTTTTTTTATATTTTGACTTTTGCCAATATAAATTAAAGTGCCACTTTCATTATAAATATAATAAACACCCGTTTTTGCAGGCATTTGACTAATTAGATCAAGAAATTTTGGTGCAATTCCTTTTTCGACTTCGAGTTTTATAAAATCTTTTACGATTGTTTTTTCGACATCTTTTTCTAAAAGCATTTTAAAAAGCTTTGTCGTTGCCATGGCATCTCCGCTCGCGCGATGTCTGTCGGCCATTGGGATTCCAAGTGCTCGAACTAATTTTCCTAAACTATAGGAAGGCTGTTCCGGAATTAATTTTTTGGCTAATTCAACTGTACAGAGTGTTTTGGCTTCAAAATCATAACCTAGACGTCTGAATTCTGTACGAAGAATTCTGTAGTCAAAAGAGGCATTATGAGCGACAATAACGCAGTCTGAAGTGATTTCGATGATGCGTTTGGCGACTTCAAAAAACTTTGGAGCAGACTGTAACATAGCATTATTGATTCCGGTCAACTTTACAACGAAAGGCTGAATCGGAATTTCGGGATTAACAAGACTGATGAATTGGTCAACTACTTCATGTCCATCAAATTTGTAGATGGCGATTTCAGTAATTCCTTCTTCATTAAATTGTCCTCCAGTGGTTTCTATGTCTAATATCGCGTACAAATTCAGTAATCAGTGTTCAGTTTTTAGTAATCAGTTTTTTGTAGAGATGCACAACTGTACATCTTATGATTTTGGTTCTTTAAAATTATCTTCCTCCAAAAATGCTGCTTCCAATGCGGACCATTGTGCTGCCGCATTCAATTGCTAATTGATAATCTCCGGACATTCCCATTGATATTGTGTTCAGTTCGCAGTTTTCAGTTTTCAGTGTTTGAATAGAATCAAAAATAGATTTTAAATGCGTAAATTCTTTTTTAATCTGGTTTTGATTTTCTGTGAAAGTTGCCATTCCCATTAAACCTAAGATACGAATATTTTTTAACTCTTTAAACTCTACAGAAGTTAAAAGTTCGTTTAATTCGTTTTCGTCCAAACCAAATTTAGATTCCTCTTCTGCAATATATATTTGAAGAAGACAATCTATTGTTCGATTGTTTTTTAGAGCTTGTTTATTGATTTCCTGCAGTAATTTTAAACTGTCAACACCATGAATCAAACTCACAAATGGTGCCATAAATTTTACTTTATTCGACTGAACATGACCAATCATATGCCATTGAATGTCTTTTGGCATTTGTTCCCATTTCTCCGTCATTTCCTGAATTTTGTTTTCTCCGAAAATACGCTGTCCGGCTTCGTAGGCTTGTAATAAGTCTGAAACTGGTTTTGTTTTTGAAACGGCAACAAGCGTTACGTGTTCAGGTAAACTTTCTTTTATTGTATTTAAATTCGATTGAATCGACATGGTATTTATTTTTTATAAAAACTGCTTCGAGATTTTCTCTGCTTTTTTACTTTCGCTGTAATCATAAAAACCTTCACCAGATTTCACACCCAGTTTTCCGGCTCTAACCATATTGACTAATAGTGGGCAAGGAGCATATTTTGGGTTTTTGAAACCTTCATACATTACGTTTAGGATTGCCAAACAAACATCAAGACCAATAAAATCGGCCAATTGAAGCGGTCCCATTGGGTGTCCCATTCCTAATTTCATTACCGTGTCAATTTCATAAACGCCGGCAACTTTATTATATAACGTTTCGATTGCTTCGTTTAGCATTGGCATTAAAATTCTGTTGGCCACAAAGCCTGGATAATCATTTACTTCAACAGGAACTTTACCTAGTTTTTCAGATAAATCCATGATGATTTTGGTTACTTCATCGCTGGTATTGTATCCGCGGATAATTTCTACCAATTTCATAATCGGCACCGGATTCATAAAATGCATTCCGATTACGCGTTCAGGATGTGCTACTACAGATCCGATTTGTGTAATTGAAATAGAAGAAGTATTTGTTGCTAAGATCGTATTATGAGAACAAGCTTCGTTTAATTGTTTGAAAATATTCAGTTTCAATTCGACATTTTCAGTTGCAGCTTCCACTACTAAATCAGCGCCAACAACTCCGTCTTTAATATCAGTATAGGTAATAATATTGGTAATTGTTTTTGCAACATCTTCTTGAGTAATTGTTCCTTTAGACAACATTCTGTCTAAATTGGCAGCAATAGTTGCCATTCCTTTGTCTAATGATTTTTCTGAAACATCTATTAGTTTTACGATAAAACCGCTTTGTGCAAATGTATGAGCAATTCCGTTGCCCATTGTTCCTGCACCAATTACTGCTATTGTTTTCATTTTACTTTTTTGGTATTATATTTTACGATTTAGCCACGAATTCACTTCATTATCGTGAATTTCGTGGCTAATTTTATTTTTAAAATTCTTAAAATTATTTATTGAAACAATCAATAATTTGATAAGCCACACGCAATGCATCTGTCGCCTGCTCAAGTGTTACAACCGGAGTCGTATCTGTATTAATTGCATTTGCAAAAGATTCTAATTCATCAAGAATGGCATTGTTTTGCTCTACATCTGGATTGGTGAAATAGATTTGTTTTTTTACACCTTCGGCATTTTGAAGAATCATATCAAAATCTCCTGGAACTTCAGGAGCATCTTTCATACGAACTACTTCGCATTTTTTTTCTAGAAAATCAACTGAAATATAAGCATCTCTTTGAAAAAAACGTGTTTTACGCATGTTTTTCATCGAAATTCGGCTGGCAGTTAAATTAGCAACACATCCATTTTCGAATTCAATTCGGGCATTCGCAATATCCGGCGTGTCGCTGATTACAGAAACGCCGCTCGCATTTATATTTTTTACTTTTGAATTGACAACACTTAAAATAGCATCAATGTCATGAATCATTAAATCTAAAACTACAGGTACATCTGTACCACGCGGATTAAATTCGGCCAAACGATGCGTTTCAATAAACATCGGATTTTCGATCATGTTTTTTGTAGCAATAAAAGCAGGATTAAAACGCTCCACATGGCCAACTTGGCCTTTTACATTGTATTCTTTGGCTAAAGCAATGATTTCTTCAGCTTCTTCAACAGTGTTTGCAATTGGTTTTTCAATAAAGATATGTTTTCCTGATTTGATTGCAACTTTTGCACATTTGTAGTGTGAAAGTGTTGGAGTAACAATGTCAATCACGTCTACGGCGTGAATAAGTTTTGCAATTGTGCTGAAGTTTTTATAGCCAAATTCTTTTGAAATTCTTTCGGCATTTTCTTGATTTTCGTCGTAAAATCCAACTAATTCGTATTTGTCAGATTGTTGTAATAAGCGTAAATGTATTTTACCAAGATGACCAGCACCTAAAACTCCTACTTTTAACATGAGAATGTATTTTAAACAAAAATATAATTTATTTGTTGAACGGGAAAATGAATGCAGTAAAGATTTAGCGATTTGATAATTTAAATCAATCTTACTTGTCTGTTTTTTTTACTAATAAAAATCTCTGTTGAACATAGTGAGGTAAACAACTAAAACTATTCCGAATGAGATTGCTAAAAATTGTGTATATTGATTTTCAATTTTATGATCTGTTTTTTTATTGATAACATAGGTATCTGAATAGTCGTCGTGTAAATTTTTTCCAAGCAGAAATGAGAAACTTTCAAAAGGAACAAAACGCAGTAACGTTCGTTTTAAAATCATCTGAAAGCTTGGTGGATTTCCTTCTTCATCTGTTATATAACATGATGTTATAAATTTTGCAGGTGTAGTTTTAAAAACAGATTCAAATAATAGATAATATATAAATTTAAAGGTCCAATAGAATGCAATACCCGCAAATTGATCACCAAAAGCGCTTTTAAAATAATTGTAATAAGTGGTTACACCATCCATTCTATCCGCATATTTGATATAACCAAAAACAATTGCGAGTATAATGAAAGAATCAATGAATAAATTTAAAAAACGCTTTGTATTCGATGCGTTTTCAAGTTTGTTTTCGGTTAATTGAATATCATCTTCAATTCCATTAGAATTTAGCTCTTTGGTTATAAATTGATAGGACATGAAAATGTACAATAGTGTTATTGCGATATAGAAAACAGTATAAAAATTTAATTTTTCAAAATTAAAAAAAAGAATAAAAGAGCCTGTTTTTAGTATAGAACCTAAAAACACTAAACCGTAATTGAAAGCTAAGAGTTTGGTTTCTTTGTATTTTGAAAAATAATAGATAAAAGTACCAGAAAGGAAAGTTAGAAAAAAAGACAAATTTAGAAGTTCCATGGAAACTCTGCCGCCTTCAATGCCATGAATTGGGTGTCTTGGGATATAGATGGTCATTCCTGCATAATCATATGCCTGAATATCGAATAGTATAAAATTTAAAAATTCCGTTATATCTTCAAAATTATAAAAAACAAAAATAAAGGATCTTATAATCCCCATTAATGAAAAAAATAAAGATAAGGCAAGTATAGTTTTCTTCATAAAATATTAGAATTCATTTGAGTTAGCATATAAATCAAAAATAGAAATTAAATGATTAAAAAGTACTTGAAAATTGATAATTTGTTTTCTTATTTTTGCCAAAATAAAACCAACCCATTTTGAAAGATACTGCAAAACATCAAGGACTTCGTAATCAATTAGTAACAACTTTAGAACAAAAAGGAATTACTGACAGAGCCGTTCTGGATGCGATAAAAAAAATCCCGAGACACCTTTTTCTAAATTCAAGTTTTGAAGATTTTGCGTATCAGGACAAAGCGTTTCCTATTGGAGCTGGTCAGACTATTTCACAGCCTTATACAGTTGCTTTTCAATCGCAATTACTTGAAGTTAAGAAAGATCACAAAGTTTTAGAGATTGGAACGGGCTCGGGTTATCAGACAGCTGTTTTATTTATGCTAGGCGCAAAAGTATATACTGTGGAAAGACAAAATGAATTGTTTAAAACCACATCCAATTTATTTCCAAAATTAAATATTCGTCCAAAACATGTCACTTTTGGTGATGGATATAAAGGATTGCCAAATTTTGCTCCCTTTGACAGTATTATTGTTACGGCGGGCGCACCATTTATTCCACAACCTTTAATGGCACAGTTAAAAATAGGAGGAAGACTTGTTATTCCGTTAGGAGAAGATGTTCAGATTATGACTTTGTTAATCCGAAAAAATGAAACTCAATTTGAAAAACATGAGTTTGGAGAATTTAGATTCGTTCCTTTGTTAGAAGATAAAAATTAGTAAAGAAAGTCCAGTTTTAAGCTGGACTTTTTTATTGCGTAAGAATTGAGATATATCGTTCTAAACTTTCTTTTTGTGTTTGAGCAATAAAAAGCAGAAAATCTTCTTTATCTTTTTTGATCTGTGCAGTTTCGAGAGATTGATAATAACGCATTCGGTTTTCGTAATCACCCTTTATGTTGGCAATTAAATAACCTTTTTGCATCAAAATTAAATTCATAATTAGTCTTGAGGTTCTTCCATTTCCATCAATAAAAGGATGAATTGTAACCAATCTTTCATGCATTTCGGTAGCCAGTATAACAGGGTGAAGTTTGTTTTTGTTGATTTCGTACCACGTAAAATATTCTTCCATTTCCTGTTGAACTAACAAAGGTTGTGGAGGCATGTGAGTACTTCCCTGAATCATAACTTGAACTTTTCGGTAACGTCCTGCATCTTCAGGAATTATTCCTCTGAGAATTAAATTATGAATGGATAAGAGGTCACGCTCGTTTAATGAATTGTTTTTACTCATCAAATCTTTAATAAAACCAATTGCTTCCTGATGATTAATTGCTTCTAGATGTTCACGCATGCTTTTTCCAGAAATTGTCAAACCTTCATTTATTACCATGTCAGTTTCACGCAGGGTCATAGTATTTCCTTCAATTCTATTGCTTTCAAATGTATATTCAAGTTCTAAAGCTTGCTTAATTTTAAAGCTATCAAATTGTCTGTAAGTGTCTAATTTTTCTTTTAGAGAATCAATTTCTTTTAAGATTTTTTCTAAAGAAGTAGATAGTTTAAGACTTGATACCGTTTTATTGTATTTAATTTCATCCTCAGCAATTTTTAAAGCCTTCAAAGCAAACTCATCATCGCCAATCTCATTAAGAATTTTCTCCTTTAGCCAAGCAACCATTAAAGTTTCATAATCAATTTCTAAAAGTTGAGATAATTTAATAACTTGATCTCTAGTAGGTTTTCTTGTTCCTGATTCAAATTTACTAATTAGCGCCTGATCTATTTCCGCCAATTGTGCCAATTCACGAGTTTTTAAACCTTTTTGTTCTCTAGCATTTTTTAAAAGTGATTTCATTTTTGATGAAAATTATGGTCTTGACAAAATTAGTCATTTATTTAATCAGAAAAAAAGCAACAATTTAAATGTTGCTCTCGTCAGTTTTATTTTGGAGGCAAAGAGCCGTCTTTTCTCATTTCTTTGACAACGGCCTGCATAATTGCATCAACTGTTTGCCCTAGATCTGTCACATATTGCGATTCTGTAGTTCCTGTCCAGATTAATTTGTTTTGTTTTAATGAAAAAATATTGGTTTCAACCATGTAGGATGTTGTTTCCTGATAATATCCTGGATCATAAAAATTTGGGGAATACATGCCATACCAATTCCCGAAACCATATCCGTACATTCCCGTATACATTCCGTCAAAACCGCCGTAATACATTCCTGTGTATGTTCCGGGTACATAATTAGTTTCTTTTTCTTTGCTTACTAAACGCATTGTGACAACACCGTCAAAGTTTTCATCTTGCAGGATTTTTAGTTTTTGCTCCTGCGTTAATTGTGTGGTAGCAGTTAAATATTGATATGAAGTTTTGAATACAGGATTGCTTGCTGCAATTCTGTTTTCTGTAATTCTTCTTGAAGCTTCATCTTTGACCAAAGCTACAACTAAAACTTTTTTAAATTGTTCCTGAGCAACGGTGACATCAGGATCTCTCCAGCTGTTTACAATTGAAGTATTACTGCCGCAACTAGAAAGGGACAGTATAGTAATTAACAAGATTAGATACTTTTTCATATTTTACGGTTATATTGTTTGTAGTAAAAATAACGATAAAATATTTATAAACTGATCATTTTCAGAAAATTAAAGTCCTGTTTGTTAATTATAAGCTTTTTTAATTCGGTCTAAATCACGTTTTGTATCCTGCTCTTTTAAAGATTCACGTTTATCGTAGTTCTTCTTTCCTTTACAAAGTCCAATTTGAAGTTTTGCTAATCCTTTTTCGTTCGTAAATAATTTTAATGGAACGATAGTAAGTCCTTTTGCCTGTACACTTTTATGAAGTGTTTTTAATTCCTTTTTATTTAAAAGCAATTTTCTTTCACTTCTGGATTTATGATTGAATTGATTACCAAAAGAATATTCTTCAATATAAGTGTTGATGGCAAAAAGTTCCATACCGCTAAATTCGCAAAAACTCTCCGTAATATTTGCTTTTCCTAAGCGTATTGATTTGATTTCAGTACCTGTCAAAACAATTCCGGCACTGTAGGTATCGATTATTTCATAATCAAATCGAGCTCTTTTATTTAGTATATTAACTGATTTTATCATAACTGCAAATGTAAAACAAAATTGAAAAATTTTAATGCGATCTAAGATAATTAAACATTTTTTTTAATCTATGATTTTAATCAGTTTTAAAGAAAAAGCTTAGGATTATTTTTGTTAAATAATTCTAAACAAACTTAAAAAATGAAAAAATTTTTAACATTCGTAAGTATCGCTTTAATTGGATTATCAGTAAAAGCGCAAGATTCAAGTCAAGGTTTAAAAGGAGCATGGTTTGCAACATCGCAATTTGGTTATCAGCAGACCAAAACGGGTGATGTAAAAAATACTACTTTATCAGTTTTACCAATCGTTGGAACATTTGTTACGCCATCTGTCGCGGTTGGAGGTGCAGTTGGTTATATCAACATTAAATCAGATTCAAATGCAGGAACAGCTGCAAAAACAGATCTAATTGTGGTTGAACCATTGGCAAGAAAATATTGGAATGTTGCAGGCTCGTTATATTTCTTTGGACAATTAGCTTTGCCAGTTATTACGGGAAAAGAGAAAGAAAGTGAATTAAAAGTAAATCAAGTAGGATTAGCGCTTTCAGGAGGATTTGATTATTTTGTTACGAAGAATTTCTCTGTTGAGTTTTCTTATGATTTAGCTAATTTTACCTCTACAACACTTGATCCAAAAGTTGGAGAGAAAACAACTGTAACTAATTTTGCTTTAGCTCATGCTGCAAATGTTGATTCATTTTATACAGGTGCTTTAGGTGGTAGTCATCCAAATTTGACTTCTCCAATTTCAGTTGGATTTAAATTCTTATTCTAATATTCATTATTTGATTAATGTCGAATTCTATTTTGTAATTTTGCAAAAAAAGAAAGACCGTACTTTTTTACAGTACGGTCTTTTTGATATAATTTAAAAAGTGATAAAATGGAAAACAAATCAAAAGATCCTTTACACGGAATAACACTTCAAAAAATTGTCGAAACTTTAGTCGATTATTATGGTTTTGACACTCTGGGAGAATTAATACCAATTAAATGTTTTATTTCGACTCCTAGCATAAAATCATCACTTACTTTTTTAAGAAAAACAGATTGGGCCCGTAAAAAAGTGGAAGAACTTTATATTAAGTCAATTCCTAAATTTAGTTGATAGCTATAACTTATAAGAAATCATAACGCCTCCGCGGTATGGAAGCCATTCACCACTTTTATTCCAGTTTTCTGCCTTGTCATATCTTCCGGGAGTTCCATCATTATAATATCCATGATAGAAACCTTGATGCCATCCGCCACCTGCAAAAACATCTAATAAAAATTTGTCGCTTAATTTAATATTATATCCTACGGTAACTCCTAATCGATAACCAAAACCATGTTCGTACTTTGGACTACCCCAGTATCCCCATTTTTGAATTTGATAAAAATCAGGACCAGCATGGCCTCCAACATACAATCCATTGTATTTTTCTTTAAAATGATAACGAATTTCAGGAGTAAAAGTATAAAATTCCATTGGGTTGTGGCCGTTGAACGACTTCCAGAAAGATGCCATAACATCAAAGCTAAAAGTTGTTTTTTCTCCAATGCTGGTTTCAATACCAACATTTGGAATGGCTAGAAGTGCCGTAGCACCATTAAATTTAATAAAAGTTTGACTGTGTGATTGAATTGAAAAGAAGATTATGGCTAATAAAAATATTTTTTTCATAAAGATGTTTTTAGAACGAAATAGTTAAAAGTGGCTAATTTCGCGTGCAAATATAGTGCATTAACATACTTTTCGTCTTAATAATATTTGTTTTAACAAATGTTGATTTCTTGTTAAAAGTTAACGAATGTCTATTTTTCTAATAATGAGTATATTACCTTGTCTAGAAAACGACCTTCATAAAATTCTGATTCTTTAAAATGAGCTTCTTTAACAAATCCGCATTTTTGCAGTACTTTTTCGGAAGCAAAGTTTTCAGGGTCTATAACAGCTTCTATGGAGTGCAGTTTCAAATCTTTAAACCCGTAAGTGATCAATCTATTGACGGCTTCTGGTATAATTCCTTTTCCGTGAAATTCAGGTAAAAGCATATAGCCAATTTCTGCGCGGTAATTTTCAGGCTGTAGTCTGTAATAACCTATAATCCCGAGAAGTCTTGGATTATCTTTTAAAGTAATTGCCCAATTGATGCCAATGTTATTGTCAATATTTTTATTGATTACGTCAATGTGAGCTAAAGCATCTTCATTGTTTTTAGCTAATGGACGCGGAATATATTTCATGGTCTCTGGATTCGAACGCAATTCGAAAACTTCATTGACATCATCGTTTGT
Source organism: Flavobacterium sp. LC2016-01 (assembly GCF_009711135.1). Taxonomy (GTDB): domain Bacteria; phylum Bacteroidota; class Bacteroidia; order Flavobacteriales; family Flavobacteriaceae; genus Flavobacterium. Next base: position 741,678 of record NZ_WMIC01000001.1, read on the forward strand.
CATTCTTCTCAATAATAAACGTTCTGTTTCGATTATTGGAAACGGATGAAAGTTAAATTCTAACATTTTATAAAATTTTAAGACTAAATTGAGAATAAAAAGTTTGATCGGCCTCTAAAATCAAAATTCCTTCTTTTTCAAATAGATTCCCTGAATTATTAGAAGTATCAGAATATCCAAACCATGGTTCAATACAAACAAAATGAGCTTGGTCTTTGGTCCAAATACCTAAACTCGGAAAATCTTCAAAATCAACTTCTAAATAGGGTTTTGAGTTTTCAAGTATGGTGAGTGAATTTGATTCTAAAGTTTTAAAAACCAAGGCATCATTTTCAAAAAGCTTGTAATTTAAGGGAACTACATTATTTGTAGTCTTCAAAGTTTCGGTTTTATTTGAAATCAGATCATTTTCTAAAAGATTGAATTTCAACGATTCTTCTTTTTCGAACTTAAATGAATAGCTTTCAAAACTTTCAGGAAGTGCAATCGCTGGATGCGCTCCAATTGAAAATGGCATTTTTTCATCATTCTTATTAATTACAATATATTCAATATTTAAAGATGTGCCTTCTATCGTGTAAATAAGCTGCAATTCAAATTCAAAAGGATATTTTTTCAAAGTTTCTTCGTTCGATTCTAAAGAAAATACCGCACTGTTTCCTGTTTTTTCAATCAATTGAAATTCCATATCTCTTGCAAAACCATGTCTTGGCAATTGATATTCTTTTCCATTAACTTCATAAGTGTTATTCTTTAAAGTGCCTACAATTGGGAAAAGAATAGGAGAGTGTTTTCCCCAGAAATTTGGATTTCCTTCCCAAATATATTCTTTGCTATCATTGTTTTTTAAAGAAGATAATTCTGCTCCGGCATGTTTGATTGAAGCAGTAAGTATTGAGTTTGATATAGTTGTAGTCAAAATTGTAAAATTAAACGAGTTGATTTTAATGCTGATGTAAAGATATTTGAATAAATTTTATTTTTTCAGGAAAATCGTTCAATTTATTTTATTGATAAAATTTTGCTAAAATTAAATTTAAGCTTGGATATTTCTCTGTAAATAGCTTTTTTTTTCATTAATTTGCTACATAAACAGCTAAAAAATATGAAAAAGCAATCTTCAAAAGCCATTTTAACCGCGGCTTTATTTTTTGGAATTTCTTTTGCATGGGCACAGCAGACGCCGCCAGCGCAAACAGCAAATCCAGTAAACAATTATAATTATCATGATGCCTTTGCTCCGCACTTTTACACAAAAAACGGAACTGCCACAAGAACTGCAAGCGGTCAGCCGGGCGCAGAATATTGGCAAAATAGAGCCGATTACCAAATCACTGCTAAATTAAATGCGAACACAAATGAAATTGTCGGCACAGACGAAATTACATATACAAATAATAGTCCAGACAAACTTGGGTTTCTTTGGTTGAATTTAGATCAGAATTTATTCAAAGAGGATTCTAGAGGAAATGCGGTTGTGCCTTTAATAGGAAGCCGTAACGGTGCTCAGGGGCAGGTTTTTGATGGAGGAAATAAGATTAAATCTGTAAAAGTTATTTCTGGTGGAAAAACTAAAACAGAAGTGAACGCAAAGTTTATTGTTACAGATACCAGAATGCAGATTTTTCTTCCGCAAGAATTAGCAGCAAAGGGAGCTTCAGTAAAAATTAAAATCGAATTCTCTTTCATTGCACCTTTTGAAGGATCTGACAGAATGGGAGTTTTAGAAACTAAAAACGGAAAAATCTTCACTATTGCACAATGGTACCCGCGTATGTGTGTGTACGATGATGTGCGCGGATGGAATACAGCGCCATATTTAGGAGCTTCTGAGTTTTATTTAGAATATGGAGATTTTGATGTAAAACTTACTGTTCCTGGAAATCATTATGTAGTGGCTTCTGGAGAATTGTTAAATGGTCAGGAAGTATTTTCTGCTGAACAATTAAAAAGATACAAAGATGCTTCTCAAAGTGATAAAACAGTTATGATTCGTACTGCTGATGAAGTGAATGCTACAGCAAATACAAATGCAGGAACTGAGAAAACTTGGCATTACAAAATCAAAAACGCTCGTGATTTTTCTTGGGCATCATCACCAGCTTTTATTTTAGATGGAGCAAAAATCAACTTGCCAAGCGGCAAAAAAGCTTTGGCACTGTCAGCTTATCCTATTGAAAGTAACGGAAATGACGCATACGGACGTTCAAGTGAGTATGTAAAAGGAGCAATTGAGCATTATTCAAAACAATGGTTTGAATATCCTTATCCGGTTGCTACAAATGTGGCAGGAAACGAAGGCGGAATGGAATATCCTGGAATTGTTTTTTGTGGATGGAAATCTAAAAAAGCTGATTTATGGGGAGTTACAGATCACGAATTCGGGCATATCTGGTTTCCTATGATTGTAGGTTCGAACGAGAGATTATTTGCATGGATGGATGAAGGGTTTAATACATTTATCAATTCATTAAGTACAGCGACATTTAATAATGGCGAATACAAAGAGCCAGCAACAGATTTACACGAAGAAGCTGAATCATTCACACGTCCTGATCTTGAAACTATTATGAGTTCTCCTGATAATATGAAGGAAGCAAATATTGGTATGCTGTGTTATTTTAAACCAAGTGCAGGTCTGATTCTTTTAAGAGAGCAGGTTTTAGGAAAAGAACGTTTTGATACTGCTTTTAGAACTTATGTTGAGCGCTGGGCTTACAAACATCCAACTCCAGATGACTTTTTCAGATCAATGGAAAATGTGGCTGGAGAAGATTTAAGCTGGTTCTGGAGAAGCTGGTATGTGAACAACTGGCGTTTTGACCAAGGTGTGAATTCAATTAAATACGTGAAAAATGACCCTGCAAAAGGTGTTGTAATCACAGTTGAAAATTTCGATAAAATGCCAATGCCAATTGTTTTAGATGTTAAAACAAAAAGTGGTAAAGTGACTAGAGTTAATTTGCCTGTTGAAATTTGGCAGCGTAACAATGACTGGTCTTTCAAACACAATTCTACTGAAGAAATCGAAAGTATTACTTTAGATCCTGATCATGCTTTCCCAGATAATAACGAGTCAAATAATGTTTGGACTGCTGGAAAAGGAAAAATTGAAAAAGATGTAATTTTAGATGGTTATTTGGGAACATATGCTGCTACAAAAACATCTTTGACAGTTGAATTTACAGAAAAAAATGGTGTTCTAAATGCTGAATTAACAAACTATCCAAAATTCTCTGTTAAAGCTGTTGCTGGAGAAAATGATACATTTGAATCAAAAAGAGCAGGAGTTAAGTTCAAATTCAATGAAGCCAAGACTGCCGTAGATATGATTATATCTGATGGAAAAGTAATTCCGTTTGCTAAAAAGTAAAAGGTAAAGTTGTAAATAATTTAAAAACCCGATAGTCATGTTTGATTATCGGGTTTTCTTTTTTGTTTCAGGTTTCAAGTTTACTTTACCGGATTTTAAATCTTAGAATCTTAGCAACTTAGAATCTTACTATCTTCAAAAAATAACATTACATTAAAAAAATGTTAGAATTTTAATTTTTTGTTTTGTAAATAAAAAAAAGATGTACTTTTGCACCGATGAATAAAATAAGTTTACATACAACTTCTTTGTCACGGACAAACTCACCTAGTACTTCTCCCGAAGTACGGATACTATCTATATAGTATTCACTGAGTTTTATAGCCGTATATTTATTCATATCCATTTTTCATTTTGAAATCACATAATTTGTCCATTGGACAAACATATCCTAAAAGTATTTATTATTTTGTAGATTTTTTAAATCAATCTTTTGATTTTGAGAATGTTACTTCTATTTTGCTTAATTTTATTGGATTCAATTCTGGATTTCAAACTAAACAATATGCTTTAATTTTTAACTCTAACTTCAATTATTGAAATGAAGATCTCTATTGTTGTTACCCAGGAAGAACACTTCAAATTCGCACAAGAAATCTGCGATACGATAGAATCATCTGCCTTGTTGAGAGGTACGGGGATTGCTAAAAGAACTCCTGAGTACATTCAGAAAAAAATGTCGAATGGTGATGCAATGATTGCTCTGGCAGACGGTAAATTTGCAGGTTTTTGTTATATCGAAAGCTGGCAGCACGGAAAATTCGTGGCACATTCGGGGTTAATTGTACATCCTGACTACAGAAGTTTAGGCTTGGCAAAAAAGATAAAATCAAAAGTTTTTGATTACTCATTACAGAGATATCCAGATGCAAAAATATTTGGAATTACAACTGGTTTGGCTGTAATGAAAATTAACTCTGATTTAGGTTATAAACCGGTTCCTTTCTCTGAACTTACAACCGACCCAAGTTTCTGGGCTGGCTGTAAAACTTGTACTAACTTCCCTATTTTACAAAGCAAAGAAAACAAAATGTGTCTTTGTACCGGAATGTTATACGATCCAAAAGAAAAACAAAAAACACCGCCTAGACATCCTTTTAACGAGGCTGTTTTAAGCAGACTTAAAAAAATTAAACAGGCTTTATTTTTAAATAAATTATTGTCGTTTGTTTTTTTATTCAAAATTTAATTAAAAAGAAATCTCAAACTGCTACATACGAAAGTATTAGCCAAAATTATAAAAAATGAAAAAAGTAGTATTAGCTTATAGCGGAGGATTAGATACCTCGTATTGTTTGAAATATTTAAAAAATGAAAAAGGATACGAAGTTCACACCGTACTAGTAGATACAGGAGGATTCGACGCAGAAGAATTAGCAGCTATTGAAAAAAGAGCTTACGAGTTAGGAAGTGCACAACATGCTAACCTTACCATCGTAGATAAATATTATGATAAAGCGATAAAATATTTGATTTTCGGTAATGTATTAAAAAACAATACTTATCCGTTATCAGTGAGTGCAGAACGTGTTTTTCAGGCTATTGAAGCTATCAAATATGCTAAAAAAGTAGGAGCAAGCGCTATTGCACACGGAAGTACGGGTGCAGGAAATGACCAAATTCGTTTTGATTTGATTTTCCAAACCATCGCTCCGGAAATCGAAATTATTACACCAATTAGAGATTTAAAACTTTCAAGACAAGAAGAAGTGGATTACTTGGCTCAAAACGGAGTTCACTATTCTTGGGAAAAAGCACAATATTCTATCAATAAAGGACTTTGGGGAACCAGCGTTGGAGGAAAAGAAACTTTAACTTCAAGCCAGCCGTTGCCAAGTGAAGCATATCCTTCGCAATTGAAAAAAGAAGGTGAAGAAAAAGTGACTTTACATTTTGAACAAGGGGAATTAGTTGCATTAAATGGTAAAAAAGATGCTCCTGAAAAAAATATTGTAAAACTTGAAAAACTAGCAAATGCTTACGCAATTGGTAGAGATATTCACGTTGGAGATACGATTATCGGAATTAAAGGAAGAGTTGGTTTTGAAGCGGCTGCTCCATTAATTATCATCAAAGCGCACCATTTATTAGAGAAACATACGCTTGGAAAATGGCAGCAATACTGGAAAGAGCAATTAGGGAACTGGTACGGGATGCTATTCCACGAAGGTCAATTCTTAGATCCGGTTATGAGAAATATTGAAACTTTCCTGCAAGACACACAAAAAACAGTAAACGGAACTGTTACAGTTTCTTTAAAACCATATCATTTCTCACTTGACGGAATCGAATCTAAAAACGATTTGATGAACACTGGTTTTGGTCAATACGGAGAAATGAACAATGCCTGGACGTCTGACGATGCAAAAGGATTTATTAAGATTTTAGGAAATGCACAAAACATATTTTCATCTGTAAATCATTTAGATCATGATTAATGTCGGAATAATTGGTGGTTCGGGCTACACGGCCGGAGAACTCATCAGAATTTTAATGTTTCACCCAAAAGTAAACATCGATTTTGTTTACAGTACAACAAACGCTGGGAAACCACTTTCTGTGGCGCATCAAGATTTGATGGGTGATATCGAAATGAATTTTACTGATGAAATAAATCCTGACGTAAATGTTGTTTTCTTGTGTTTAGGCCACGGAAAATCAATTTCATTTTTGAAAGAAAATCAATTTGCAAGTCATACTAAAATCATTGATTTAGGAAATGATTTCAGATTGAATAAAGACGCTCATTTTGAAGGAAAAGATTTTATTTACGGTTTGCCTGAATTGAATAAAGCGGACATTAAAAAAGCAAATTATATTGCAAATCCAGGTTGTTTTGCTACGGCTATTCAATTGGCTTTGTTGCCTTTAGCTAAAAATAATCTGTTGAATAATGATGTTCACATCAATGCTACAACAGGAAGTACAGGAGCAGGCGTAAGTCTTTCTGAAACTTCTCATTTTAGCTGGAGAAACAACAATATGTCGCATTATAAAGCTTTTGAACACCAGCATTTAGGTGAAATCTCAGAAAGTTTGGTGCAATTACAGGACGATTTTGAAAGTGAATTGCTTTTTATTCCGAATAGAGGTGATTTTCCAAGAGGAATTTTTGCGACTTTATACACACTTTCTGATGATAGTTTGGAGCAATTGGTTGCTAAATATGAAGATTTCTACAAAAACGAACCTTTCGTAACTGTAACCACAACAAACATCAACATGAAGCAAGTGGTGCAAACGAACAAATGTATCATTAGTTTATTAAAAAAAGGAAACCGGGTTTTGATAACATCAATTATAGATAACTTAACCAAAGGTGCTTCGGGACAAGCGATTCAAAACATGAATTTAATGTTCGGATTAGAAGAAACCACAGGTTTACATTTGAAACCAAGCGGATTTTAATAATGGTTTCAAGTTTCATGTTTCAAGTTCCACGTTCTGTACGTAACTTGAAACTTGAAACCTGAAACAAAATAAACAAAAAACACATGAACTTATTCAACGTTTACCCATTATACGACATAACTCCAGTAAAAGCAATTGACTGTACAATTACAGACGACAAAGGAGTAGAATATTTAGATTTATACAGCGGACATGGTGTGATTTCTATCGGACACACACAGCCGGATTATGTAGAAAAATTAAAAAATCAATTAGATAATTTAGGATTTTATTCGAATGCAATTCAGAATCCTTTGCAGGTGGAATTGGCTCAGAAATTAGGAAAACTTTCTGGTTTAGAAGATTACGAATTGTTTTTGTGCAGTTCTGGTGCTGAAGCCAATGAAAATGCTTTAAAATTAGCGTCTTTCCATAACGGAAAATCTAGAGTTGTCGCTTTTGATAATTCTTTCCACGGAAGAACTTCTGCAGCTGTTGCCGTTACAGACAATAAGAAAATCGTTGCACCAATTAATGCACAGCAAGTCGTTACTTTTTTACCCTTAAACCAAATCGAATTAGTTGAAGCTGAATTAGCTAAAGGCGATGTTACAGCAGTAATTATCGAAGGAATTCAAGGAGTTGGAGGTTTAGATCAAGGAACAACCGAATTTTTTCAGGCTTTAGAAAAAGCATGTAAAAAACACGATGTTGTTTTGATTTTAGATGAAGTGCAATCAGGATACGGAAGAAGCGGGAAATTCTTTGCATTCCAACATCACGGAATTAATGCTGATATTATCTCCGTTGCAAAAGGAATGGGAAATGGATTTCCAGTTGGAGCTATTTTAATTTCTCCAAAATTTGAAGCAAGTTTCGGATTATTAGGAACAACTTTCGGTGGAAGCCATTTATCTTGTGCAGCAGGAATCGCAGTTTTAGATGTTATTGAAAAACTGGATTTGCAGAAAAATGTAAATGAAGTTTATGCATATTTCTTAGAAAAAATCAAAGAAGTTGACGGAATTAAACAAGTAAAAGGAAAAGGATTAATGCTTGGAGTTGAGTTTGATTTTGATGTAGCAGCTTTAAGAAAGAAACTAATCATCGAAAAACACATTTTTACAGGAAGTGCAAACAATAAAAATCTGTTAAGAATTTTACCACCGCTAACAGTGAAAAAATCTGATATTGATACGTTTGTAAAAGCTTTGAAAGAAAGTTTAGAAGAGCTTAAAAACTAAGTTTACTATAATGTTAATTCGTTTAATCGTTTAACCAGTTAAACGATTAAACGAATTAACGATTAACCAGTTAAACGAATTAACCAATTAAACCAAAAAAATGAATCCATTATCAATTGAAAAACGCAATCTGGTTTTGCGGTCTATGGCAAAGCTGGTCGAGCAGGAGCGGAATCAGATTATCTTGACCAATCAGGAAGATCTTGCTGATTACGATGGGTCAGATTTAGCGATGGAAGAACGCCTCAAAGTAGATGATAAAAAAGTTGACGAAATGATTTTATCATTAAACCAATTGGCGTCTCAGGAAGATCCGGTTGGTGTTGAGCGTTTTCATTTTACTCATGATAATGGAATAAAAGTTATAAATAAGACTGCTGCTTTCGGAACGATTTTAATTATTTACGAATCTCGACCAGATGTTACAATTGAAGCTGGCGGCATCGCTTTTAAATCTGGAAATAAGATTTTATTAAAAGGCGGAAAAGAATCGTTAAAATCAAATTTGAAAATCGTAAGTCTTTGGCATAAAGCTTTAGAAGAAAATGGAGTTTCGAAAGACTGGGTGGAATATCTGAATTATAACAGAACAGAAACTCAGGCTTTTCTAGAAAAACCAACTCAAAAAGTCGATTTAATAGTTCCAAGAGGTGGAGAAAAATTAATTGAGTTTGTAAAAGCGCATGCAACTTGTCCCGTAATCATAAGCGGACGCGGAAACAATTTCGTTTACGTTCACGAAAAAGCAGACACTGATTTGGCTTTAAAAGTAATTTTAAATGCTAAAACAGCTAAAATATCGGCTTGTAATGCTTTGGATAAAGTTTTAATAGATTCTAAACTGCCCAATTTTGAAGGCTTCACAGCAATGCTGATTGAAGCTTTAATAGAAGCAAAAGTAGAAGTTATTGTGGATCAATCTTTAGCAAATTTCGAAAATACCAAAACACTTCAAAACGAAGATATTTGGTACGAAGAATTTCTGGATTATAAAATTGTTATTGGAACCATCGATTCTCAGGAAAATGCCATCGAAATGATCAATAAATATTGTGGAGGACATTCTGCAGCCATTATTACCAGAGATAGCGAAGTTGCACAGCAGTTTATGGAAGCGATAGATGCAGCTGCAGTGTACCAAAATGCTTCAACCCGCTTCACTGACGGCGGACAATTTGGTTTAGGCGGAGAATTAGCAATAAGCACCGATAAATTGCATCAAAGAGGTCCAATCGGCCTTCAGCATCTGGTGACGAACAAATGGTACGTTTACGGAGAAGGACAGATTAGATAGTTAGACTTTCTTAGATTGTTAGACTTCTTAGAATTTTAGATTGATGATTAACGATTTTTAATTTCAGATTATTGGAATTTGGATTTTGAAAATTGGAATTTATTTAAAGATATAGCTTTGCGAACTTAGCGTTTGTAAACACGAGCAATATAAAAAAACCTTGCGCCCTTTGCGGTTAAAAAAGATAACATGTCAAAAAAAAGGATTTTATTAAAAATAGGAAGTAATACTTTAACCAAGGAAACCAATCATATTTCGCGGGGAAAGATTGAAGACCTGGGAATACAGATTGCGGCTTTAAACGACGAATATGAGTTTATCATAGTGAGTTCAGGAGCAATTGCGGCAGCAAAACAATTTGTAAAACTGGATAATCAGGATAAAGATGTTTTCGTGAAACAGGCTTTGGCCTCTATCGGACAGCCCCATTTAATGCGGATTTACAATGAAAATTTTAAGGATTTAGGTTTAAATACTTCGCAGTGTTTACTTTCTTATTCTGATTTCGAAAAAGAGCAGACCAAAAAGAACATTGTCAATACCATTAATGTATTAGTTAAAAATAATTACATTCCGATTATCAATGAAAATGATACCGTTGCCACAGATGAGATTCGGTTTGGTGATAATGATAAATTAGCGGCTTTAACAGCGGTTCTATTAAATGTTGATATTCTGATCATTGCTACCAATACAAACGGAATCTATACGAAAGATTCGATTCACGATGAAATTCCGGAAACAATTAAACTGGTAAACGATTTAAAAGTTTTAGAAAAAGAAATAGGTGAATCAAAATCATCACACGGAACAGGAGGAATGCAATCCAAAATTGAAGCAGCTGGAATAGCAAAAGCAGCCAATATCGAAACCTGGATTGTAAATGGATTAAATGATAATTTTATTTTAAAGGCATTAAAAAACGAAATTCCGTTTACGAAAATAATCTAAATGAGTCAATTAGAAAATTAGTTAATTAGATAATGCACAATTATCCAATTTTCTAATTATCACATTATCTAAATTAATTAAAAAAGACATGAATTATATTTCAATAAAAGATATCGACTCATTATCAAAATGGGTAAAAAGTGCGATTAAAATCAAAAAGAATCCGCTTAAAAATCAAAGTTTAGGAAAGAACAAAACCTTAGGAATGTTATTCTTCAATCCAAGTTTAAGAACGCGTTTGAGTACTCAAAAAGCGGCTTTAAATTTAGGAATGAACGTTATGGTAATGAATTTTACCAACGAAGGATGGACTTTAGAATTTGAAGACGGAGCAGTAATGAATTCTGGTGCTTCAGAACATATTAAGGAAGCGGCAGAAGTCGTTTCACAATACTGTGATATTATCGCTATTCGTGCTTTCGCAGGTTTGGTTGACAAAGAAAAAGATTATGCGGAAACCGTTATTTCAGGATTTTTGAAATATGCAACGGTGCCAATTGTAAACATGGAAAGTGCCGTTCGTCATCCGATGCAGTCGTTGGCAGACGCGATTACGATGGAAGAACACAAAACAAAACACAAACCAAAAGTGGTACTTTCGTGGGCGCCGCATCCAAAAGCATTGCCTCAGGCTGTGGCCAATTCTTTCGTAGAAATGATGCAGATGCAAAAAGATATGGATTTTGTAATTACACATCCTGAAGGTTACGAATTAAGCCCAGAAATCACAAAAGACTGCAAAATCGAATACGATCAAAACAAAGCTTTCGAAAATGCCGATTTCGTTTACGTAAAAAACTGGAGCAACTTCAACGATTATGGAAAAGTAACCAACAGCGATCCAAATTGGACCGTTACAGCCGAAAAAATGGCGCTAACCAACAATGGAAAATTCATGCACTGTCTTCCAGTTCGTCGTAACGTAATTGTAAGCGATGAAGTTCTAGACGGAGAAAATTCAATCGTAATCGAACAGGCGAATAACAGAACGTATTCAGCACAATTAGTTTTACAGAAGATTTTGAAAAAAATATAAATTTTTTAAAGTTGCTAAGATTCTAAGCTACTAAGATGCTAAGAAACTTTGCGCAAAAACTTAGTATCTTAGAATCTCAGAACCTTAGAATCTTATGAAGAAAGTTACCGTAATAAAAATAGGTGGAAACATCATCGATAATCCAGCAGAGTTAGAACAATTCTTAACCGATTTTTCTAAAATTGAAGGCTATAAAGTTTTAGTTCACGGCGGTGGAAAATCAGCTACAAAGATGGCGCAGAGTATTGGTTTAGTTCCGCAGATGATTGACGGACGCCGCATTACAGATGCTCCAATGCTTGACGTTGTGGTCATGATTTATGCAGGACAAATCAACAAACATGTTGTAGCACAATTGCAGGCAAAAGACAACAATGCAATTGGTTTTTCTGGAGCTGACGGAAATTTGATTCAGTCAACAAAAAGAAATCACCCGACAATCGATTATGGTTTTGTAGGCGATGTAAAGCAAGTTAACACCAAATTACTGGCAACTTTATTAGAAGCTGGAGTTGTTCCTGTTTTCTGCGCGATTACACACGATAAAAACGGACAATTGTTAAACACAAATGCAGATACAATTGCAAGCGAATTATCAATTGCATTATCTGAAGTTTTTGATGTGACGCTGACGTATTGTTTTGAAAAACAAGGCGTTTTGCAAGATTCAGAAGACGATTCATCTGTAATAACAGCAATAAACGAAGCATTATACCATAAACTAAAAGAAGAAAAAGTAATCCATTCTGGAATGATTCCAAAACTGGATAACTGTTTCAATAGTTTATCAAGAGGCGTACAGAAAATCAAAATTGGACATCATAAAATGCTTCAAAATCCAGATGTTCTGCATACAACGATTACATTATAAAAAATGTTGCCACGAATTGACACTTATTTTCTCTGTTAAAAGAGAAAATAATTTTAGACGTACATTAAAAAGTTTATTTTGATTTTAAATTTGAGATAAAAAAATAATTTGTGAAATACGTGCAATTAGTGGCAAAAAAAGAGAGCTGTGCAGTACTTTTAAATTTTAATTTTAGAAATTTGCGCAAATAAAAAATGTCACATTTAATTAAAAAACTTTGTGACTTCGAGCCTTCGTGGCAAAGAAACCATAACTATGAAAAATATTGCAGCGCTTACCCAAGAAGCAATTAGTTTATTAAAAAGCCTAATCGAAACCCCTTCATTTTCAAGTGAAGAAGACCAAACGGCTCTGTTAATCGAAAATTGGTTCAATCAAAACGAGATTCCTTTCAAAAGAGAAAACAACAATGTGTGGGCTTTCAACAAATATTTCGACGAAAATAAGCCAACACTTTTGCTAAACTCACATCACGATACCGTAAGACCTAATCAGGCTTACACCAACGACCCGTTTAAAGCGATTGAAAAAGACGGTAAATTATTCGGATTAGGAAGTAATGATGCTGGAGGATGTCTGGTTTCATTATTAGCAACGTTTGTTCATTTTTACGAAAATCAAAATTTGTCACATAATATTGTTATTGTGGCTTCCGCCGAAGAAGAAAGCAGTGGGAAAAATGGTTTAAACAGCGTTTTACAACATTTACCAGAACTAGATTGCGCTATTGTAGGCGAACCAACATTAATGCAATTAGCCGTTGCCGAAAAAGGTTTATTGGTTTTAGATGTAAAAGTAAAAGGAACCGCAAGCCACGCCGCGCACCAAAATGATGATAATGCCTTATACAAATCAATTCCGGTAATGGAATGGTTTAAAAACTATAAATTCGACAAAATTTCAGACGTTTTAGGTCCTGTAAAAATGACCGTAACGCAGATTAATGCGGGAAAACAGCATAATGTCGTGCCGTCAGAATGTGATTTGGTAGTAGATATTCGTGTAACAGACCGTTATACAAATGCTGAAATTTTGGAAGTGGTTAAAGCCAATGTAAACGCAGAAGTAACGCCAAGATCTATGCATTTAAATGCATCGTCTATTCCCGTTGCGCACGGTTTGGTTCAGGCCGGAATTGCTTTAGGAAGAACAACATACGGATCGCCAACACTTTCAGATCAATCAGTTTTAAGCTGTCAGTCTTTGAAATTAGGGCCAGGAGAAACGTTACGTTCGCATTCAGCAGACGAATTTATTTTTGTAAATGAAATTGAAGAAGGAGTCGATTTGTATATCAAAATACTAAGCGATTTCTTTAAATTATAAAAAAGAAAAACCGCCACGAATTCACGAATTGTTTTTTTATTATTTAAACGAAATATTAATTCGAATTAATTCAAAAAAAATAATCGCAAAGATTCGAAAAAAATAATTCGTGAATTCGTGGCGAAAAAAAACATGACCTATGAAACTTTGGGAAAAAGGAATACCAACAGATAAACAAATCGAGCAATTCACCGTTGGAAATGACCGTGAACTGGATTTAGTTTTAGCAAAATATGATGCTTTAGGTTCAATCGCGCACGCCAAAATGTTAGGGCAAATTGGATTATTAACTTCAGAAGAAACTACTTCTTTGGTTGAAGCCCTAAACGAAATCATCGCTGATATCGTAGTTGGAAATTTCGAAATCGAAGACAGTTTCGAAGACGTACATTCTAAAATCGAATATCTTTTAACAGTAAAACTAGGCGATGCAGGAAAGAAAATCCACACCGCTCGTTCTCGTAACGATCAGGTTTTAGTGGATGTTCATTTGTATTTAAAAGACGAATTAAAAGCGATAAAAGAACAGGTAAAAACATTGTTTGACTTGTTAATGGAATCGGCAGAAAAGCATCAAAATGTATTATTGCCAGGTTATACGCACTTGCAAATCGCCATGCCATCTTCATTCGGAATGTGGTTTTCTGCTTACGCTGAAAGTTTGATTGATGATATTACGATGTTAAATGCAGCTTCTAAAATTGTAGATCAGAATCCGTTAGGATCAGCTGCAGGTTACGGAAGTTCATTCCCAATCAACAGAACATTTACAACACAGGAGTTAGGTTTCGAAACCTTAAAATACAATGCTGTTGCTGCACAAATGAGCCGTGGAAAAGCAGAAAAAACAGTAGCTTTTGCGATGACAAGTGTGGCTGGAACGTTATCAAAATTCGCCATGGACGTTTGTTTGTATATGAGCCAAAACTTTGATTTTATTGGCTTGCCTGCACATCTTACAACAGGTTCAAGCATTATGCCTCATAAAAAGAACCCAGATGTTTTCGAATTAATCAGAGGAAAATGCAATAAGATTCAGGCGCTTCCATACGAAATCACTTTAATTACCAATAATCTTCCAAGCGGTTATCACAGAGATTTACAGCTTTTAAAAGAAGGATTGTTTCCGGCAATTCAAACCTTAAAATCTTGTCTGGATATTGCGATTTTCTCTGTAAAAGATATTACCGTAAAAGATAATATTTTAAAAGATAAAAAATACGATTACTTGTTTACAGTTGATACTTTAAATGAAATGGTTGTTGAAGGAATGCCGTTTAGAGATGCATACAAGGCCGTTGCTGAACAATTGGAAGCAGGAACATATAAATCGCCAAAAGAAACAAAACACACACATGAAGGCAGTATTAATAATTTATGCCTTGATGCTATTAAAGACAAAATGAAAGCAGTTTTTTAAAAAGAATTGCTAAAATTTAAAAACCGATTTGTATCAAATACAAATCGGTTTTTTTATGAATTTAATTTTTGATGATCTTAAAAGTTTTTGTTCTGTTTTCAATTTGAATTTTACAGACATAAGTTCCTTTTGCAAGATTTCCCAGATTTAATTCCAGCTTTTCATCAGGAGTGATGCTTTTTGATTTTGTAAATACTTTTGCTCCATTCGAAGAAAACACATTTATAGAAGCCGTTCCATTTTCTGAACTTGAAAATTTGATATTTAAAATGCTGTCTATAACGGTCGGATAATAGTCAAGATTTACGTCTGGACTTTTTTTTTCACCCAGTCCTAAATTTGTACAACTTGAAGATATTTTTCCATCTGCACCAACCAAAAGCGTTGCACCGGCTCCACAAGAGGTATTAGTAATATAACCAGCAACATCAGCAGCAGGAATTGTGGTGTAGCTATAAGAAGGTTTTGCAACAGCATCACCATAATCTGCTGAAGCTTTTAAAGAATTGACAAACGTGATTCCAACAGTTCCACCATCGGTACTGATGTAGTTTTTAAAAGCGGTTCCAATTTTAGCGAAGTCAGTTCCTTCAACGTAACAAGTCGAATTTTTATCACCTCCGCCTAAACCAATTGCTAAAGAACCTGAAACTGAAGTATTGTAATAACAATTTAAAATATGAAGTTCGGCATTTCTGCCTCTTGGCATTCTTTCCTTGCATCCTTCTGCCCAATAACAGTTTTTAAAAGTAATGCTGTAATGGCCGTCAGCAGGTGCATCGCTTTTATTTGAACCCACTAGATTGGTAAATCGGTGATCATCGGCTCCGCCAGAACCGCCAGATTTTGGAGCTTTTAAATAAGTAAACTTCGTCCAAGAAATAGTCACATTGTCTGCTGCGCCTTTGTTGTCGAAGTTGCCGTCCATGCCGTCTTGAAATTCGCAGTGATCAACCCATAAATTTGTCGCTTCGGAAGTAAGGTTATCATGGCCGTCAACGTCGTAAGCACCAGGGCCTTCGAATATTAAATTTCGGATTATAATATTATTTGATCCCGGTTTTATACTTAAAATTCCAGAGCCTGCAGCGGTTTGATCCGTGCTCACTAATCTTGCTCCCGGGAGGCCAATAATGGTTTTGTCGTTAATCAATAAACTGGTGTACGTAAAATTTATGGTTCCCGAAACTAAAATAACCTGTGGAGTGGTTAATTTGAGTTTTGCAGTCAAATCGGCATAAGTTGAAACGGTTACAGGAGTAGCATTTCCACCGCCGGTTGCATTGGCGCCAAATCCTTCAGGTGATGTCATAAAATAGTTTTGTGCCGAAATAAGATTCACACTAGCTATTAGAAATAATACAATTAATTTTGATTTCATTTTTTGTGGTTTGTTAAGGTGGTTTCGTATTGCAAATATATAATAAAATGTAATCGATTACATAAATGTAATTAATTAAAATTTAAACTGTTTTTTTGTTTAGAGAATTCAAGTTCGTGGTAAATTAGGTGTCTTTTATAATAAAGGGAAGATCTTGTTTTTAGCGAGATTATTTTTACAAGTATAATTTTATTGAATCAAAAAAACACTATTTTTGAAATGTACTTTTATATAACTGCCCATGAATAAGTTTGACAGCGAGAATACAAAACAGCTTCTGGATAAGAAGCTGATTACTGAAAATCAATATGAGGAAATAACTGCCTATCGTGGGCTGACTATTTTTTCCTTAAATGCAGAGTTGAAGTTTTTCCTGTATTTATCTGTTTTGCTTTTCACCTCGGGAATTGGAGTATTGATCTATAAAAATATAGATAGTATTGGCCATATTGCAATTCTTTCCCTTCTTTTAATTGTAATTGCTGTCTGCTTTTATTACTGTTTTAAAAACGCTAAAGGTTTTCAAAAAACAGAAACAACTTTTGATCATCCTGTTTTAGAATATTTAGTATTAGCAGCTAATATTCTTACCTGTATTTTTATCGGCTATCTTCAGTTTCAATACAAACCTTTTGGAGAGCATTATGGGTTAGCCACTTTGGTGCCGACAATAGTGAGTTTCTTCTGTGCTTATTATTTTGATAATAAAAGTGTCTTAACGATTGCTGTGACAGGATTGGCGGCTTATGTCGGACTTTCTGTAACGCCTCAGGATTTATTAAAAAACAATGATTTTTATTCCAGTGAGAGTTTGAGTTATTGTGCAGTTATGCTTGGAGTTGTACTGATTCTATGGACAATTTACAGTAACCGAATTTCCCTTAAAACTCATTTTAGTTTAATCTTTTTGACCTTTGCTTTGCATATAATAAGTATTGCAGCAATAAGTAATTTATTGCATCATGATATTTTAATTTGGATGATTTTTGCGTGTGTTTTAGCGTGTTCAACTTTTTATTTTTATAAAATTAGTTACCAATTTAAGGCAATGTCTCTCTACGTTTTTATGATTGTTTACGGTTATATTGGCGCTAATATATTTTTGGCAAGGCTTTTTGAGAATGTTGATTTCTCTGATATTTGGGAATTATTTGTCTTTTTATTACCAATTTATTTTATAGGGTCAATCGTAATGTTCATTAAATTAATTAAAAACTTTCATAAACAAATTGCAGAATGATAGTGTACGATACAAAAATGTTAGATAATGAAATTTTGGTCGATGAAGCTGCTGCCTTATGCAAAGGCGGTTTTATAAGTAATGAACAAAAGAAATTTATAAAAAAGGAATTGCCTGTATTTAAAAGCCAGGATAATATTCTAGTTAGAATTGGATTCTTTTTGTTAGGCAGTTTTTTATATGGTTCGATTTGCGGTGCTATTTCTATTTTTGGAATGCATGCCGAGAATGCTTATTTTAATATATGCTGTTATATTTTTGCTGCTATTGGTTTTGCAGGTTCAGAATTGCTGGCAAAACAAAATTATCATAATCATGGATTAGATGATGCATTTATCTTAGGTGCCATTTTAAATATTGGATTTGCTATCGGAATTACTACCGACGGCTACGAGTCTGTTATAGCTTTTTTTATGGCAACAGCCTCAATCTATATGTTTTTAAGATACCTGCATTTGCTTTCAATGCTGGTTTTTTGTTTTTCAATTACCGCGTTTTTATTCTTTCAAATGTTTGAATTTGGTGAAATTGGAAAAGCTGTTTTACCATTCACAGCGATGATTTTTGCAGTGATTTGTTATTTTTTGACCAAGAAATTGATAAATAAATTAACCAAAAGTTATTATTATAACGGGCTTTTATTAGCGAATAGTTTTTGTCTGATATTGTTTTATCTATCCTGTAATTATTTGGTGGTAAGAGAACTTTCGGCTTCACTTTTGGGAACTGAAGTAAAACCAGGAACAGATATTCCATTTGCGTTTTTCTTTTATGCCTTTACTTTTATTGTTCCAATTATTTATTTAGTGCAAGCTTTAAGAGTTAAAGATAGAATTATGCTTTGGATCAGCTTTTTAGCAATTGGATTTTCTATTTATACAATTCGATTTTATTATGCGGTATTGCCAATTGAAGTAGCGTTGACTCTTGGCGGACTTGTACTATTCGCAATAGCGTATTTTTCAATTAAAAAATTAAAAGAAAAAGAAAGCGGTTTAACCTTTAAACCAGATAGAATAAATCATTCAGATGCACTTTTAAACGCAGAAGCTTTGGTTGTAGCTTCAACTTTTGGAATGAAGCCAGAAGTAAAACCACAAGATTCGCCAATGGAATTTGGAGGCGGAGGTTTTAGCGGAGGCGGATCAGAAGGAAATTTTTAGTAATTATAAATTGTTAATTATGAATTATAAATGTAAAATGTGAGATGCATAGTTTTACACTCGCATCTCACATTTTACAATAAATCATTTTGGAACAAAATAATTTACACTTTGCTTTTCAACGCTTCAGCATCAATATCGCTGTGTGAAACATCGTAAACAGCTTTTCCATCTTTAATTAAAATTAATTGTGGAGATTCGTGATAAACACCAAATCGATTCGCAATTTCGTTTGAAATATCACGATGCGCGATTAAATCTAAAAAATAAGCATCAACAACTTCTTCAAGATCAAATTCTCTTTCAAATTGTTTCAGCGCCATTCGGCTGATACTGCATCTTGTGCTGTGCTTAAAAATCACAACTGGTTTTTCCTTAGAGATCGCTTCAATTTCCATTAATTGAAGAATATCTGTTAATTCTGTCCAGTTCATTTTACTTTTTGGAGCTTCTGAGTTCTCTGAACTTCCGAAGATTGAATTAAAAAAACTCATATTTGGCTTGTTTTATGACTTTTTGACAGCTAAATCTGATAAAAATCATGATTTTCAGGTCATTTTGTCTTTGTTTTTACTGTGGAATATAATTTGTCTATTCGATTACAAAGTTAGATTATTTGAGTTAAAAATGTAGCTCTATAAATCGTAACTTTAATCTTATTGAATATCAAACAATTAAAATCAATCAAATCGAAAAAATATGAATATTAACAAATTTACTATTAAATCGCAGGAAGCCATTCAGTTGTCGCAACAATTAGCACAGCGAAATGGCCAGCAGCAAATTGAAAATGAACACATTTTCAAAGCAATTTTTGAAGTTGATGAAAACGTAGCGCCGTTTATTTTAAAAAAATTAAATGTAAATGTGCCATTGTTTTTGCAAATTTTAGACAGTACAATTCAGAGTTTTCCAAAAGTTTCAGGAGGTGATATTTTGCTTTCCAGAGATGCAAATAAAGCTTTAAACGAAGCGGAGATTATCGCTCAGAAAATGAATGACGAATACGTTTCGATCGAGCATTTAATTCTAGCAATTTTTGACTCAAAAAGTAAAGTTTCTCAGATCTTAAAAGATCAGGGCGTTACCGGAAAAGGTCTGAAAGCAGCTATAGAAGAATTACGTAAAGGCGAAAGAGTAACATCAACTTCAGCTGAAGAAACATACAATTCTCTAAACAAATACGCTAAAAACCTGAATGAATTAGCACGTACAGGAAAATTGGACCCTGTTATTGGCCGTGATGAAGAAATTCGACGTGTATTGCAGATTTTGACTCGTAGAACAAAAAATAATCCAATGTTAATTGGTGAACCTGGAGTTGGTAAAACAGCAATTGCAGAAGGTTTAGCGCACAGAATTGTGGATGGAGACGTTCCAGAAAACTTAAAAGATAAAATCGTTTTCTCATTAGATATGGGAGCTTTGATTGCTGGAGCGAAATTCAAAGGAGAATTTGAAGAGCGTTTAAAATCGGTTGTAAAAGAAGTAACATCTGCAGAAGGAGATATTGTACTTTTTATTGATGAGATTCACACGCTTGTAGGTGCGGGTGGAGGTGAAGGCGCAATGGATGCTGCTAATATCCTGAAACCAGCTTTGGCTCGTGGTGAGTTAAGAGCAATTGGTGCTACAACTTTAGATGAATATCAAAAATATTTTGAAAAAGATAAAGCGCTTGAAAGACGTTTTCAAAAGGTTCTAATCGACGAACCTGATACTGAAAGTGCGATTTCAATTTTGCGTGGAATCAAAGAAAAGTACGAAACGCATCATAAAGTTCAGATCAAAGACGAAGCGATTATTGCGGCTGTTGAACTTTCACAACGTTATATTACAAACCGTTTTTTACCAGATAAAGCGATCGATTTAATGGACGAAGCGGCTTCAAAACTGCGTATGGAAATCAATTCAAAACCGGAGGAATTAGATGTTTTGGATCGTAAAATCATGCAGCTGGAAATCGAGATTGAAGCTATTAAACGTGAGAATGAAGAAAGCAAGCTGAAAATCCTTCGAATGGATTTGGCGAACGTAAAAGAAGAACGCAACGAAATCTACGCAAGATGGAAATCTGAAAAAGATATCGTTGACGGAATTCAGGCTGTAAAACTAGAAATAGAAGACTTTAAATACGAAGCAGAACGTGCAGAGCGTGATGGTGATTATGGAAAAGTTGCCGAAATTCGTTACGGAAAAATAAAAGAAGCGCAGGAACGTCAAGACGCTTTGCAAAAACAACTGCAGGAATTCCAATCGGGTAATTCTTTAATTAAAGAAGAAGTAACTAGAGAAGATATTGCAGAAGTTGTAGCAAAATGGACAGGAATTCCGGTTATGAAAATGCTTCAGACAGAAAGAGAAAAACTATTGCATTTGGAAGATGAATTGCACAAACGTGTAGTTGGTCAGGAAGAAGCAATTGAAGCGGTGAGTGATGCTGTTCGCAGAAGCCGTGCTGGTTTACAGGATATGAAAAAACCAGTTGGAACATTCTTATTCTTAGGAACAACAGGAGTGGGTAAAACCGAATTAGCAAAAGCTTTGGCCGAATATCTTTTTGATGATGAAAATGCCATGACGCGTATCGATATGAGTGAATACCAAGAACGCCACAGTGTGAGCCGTTTAGTTGGTGCGCCTCCAGGATATGTAGGTTACGATGAAGGCGGTCAATTGACTGAAGCCGTTCGCAGAAAACCATATTCTGTTATTTTGTTAGACGAAATCGAAAAAGCGCATCCAGATACGTTCAATATTTTGTTGCAGGTTCTTGATGAAGGCCGATTGACAGACAACAAAGGTCGTCTTGCCGATTTCAAAAACACAATTATCATCATGACTTCTAATATGGGAAGCCAGATTATTCAGGAAAAATTTGAAAATCTAAAAGGTGGAGTAGAAGCAGCAACAGAAGCGGCCAAAACAGAAGTTTTAGGATTATTAAAACAAACTGTCCGTCCGGAATTTATAAACCGTATTGACGAAATCGTGATGTTTACACCGCTTACTGTGGAAAATATTTCAAGAATTGTGAGCCTTCAATTGAAGAGCGTTACAAAAATGCTGGCGCTTCAAGGCATTACAATGGATGCAACTCCAGAAGCAATTGCTTATTTGTCAGACAAAGGATATGATCCTCAATTTGGAGCAAGACCAGTAAAACGTGTGGTTCAGAGAGAAGTACTTAATCAGTTGTCAAAAGAAATTCTGGCTGGAAATATAACTACAGACAGCATTATTTTAATTGATGCCTTTGATGGAAATCTGGTTTTCAGAAATCAGACACACAACCACACAGCAGAATAAATTTCTAAATATTTTAATGTTCAAAAAACACCAGTCAGAAATGATTTGGTGTTTTTTTGTTTCCATCTATAAATATTGAAACTTTTTTTAAAAGTATTATAAATAAAATCTAAACTATAATTCTCAAATTTACAGTAACTTAAAATCAAAAAACGATGAACAATATTTTTAGAGGATTAATCGCAGGATATGGCGCAAAAAAGTTAGGTGGAGGTTGTTTCAGTACAATACTTATTTTTGTAATAATATGGGCGTTATTAGGACAATGCCATTAGAATTAAATCCAATTTTCAGCTAAGAAATTAGGATAAAAAGTGTTAGATTCGCACAACTAAAAATTAAAAGAATAAAACAGAATGGCATCAGGGTTTTTTGTACTATTAGATGATATCGCAGCAATTATGGACGATGTTGCAGTAATGAGTAAAGTTGCAGCTAAAAAAACAGCTGGAATCTTAGGAGACGATTTGGCTGTAAATGCCGAAAAAGCCTCTGGATTTGCATC
The DNA here is from genome assembly GCF_009711135.1 of Flavobacterium sp. LC2016-01. Classification (GTDB taxonomy): domain Bacteria; phylum Bacteroidota; class Bacteroidia; order Flavobacteriales; family Flavobacteriaceae; genus Flavobacterium. Next base: position 764,181 of record NZ_WMIC01000001.1, read on the forward strand.
ATCTAGAGAACTTCCTGTATTGTGGGCAATCAGCAAAGGATCTTTATTGAATAAAATCATTATTTTGCCAATTGCATTTCTTTTAAGTGCTTTTTTTCCCATAGCAATTATGGTAATTCTGGTTCTTGGGGGATTATTTTTAGCTTATGAAGGAGCCGAAAAAATATATGAATTTATTTTTCCGCATTCACACGAAGAATCAGAAGGAATTACAAATGAAACTTTTACCGAAGAAGAAATTTTAGAAGCCGAAAAAGGAAAAATTAAATCAGCAATTTTAACCGATTTTATTCTGTCTGTCGAAATCGTAATCATTGCGCTGGGAACTGTAATCGGAAAACCTATTTCACAGCAAATAATAGTAGTTTCAATCATCGCAGTAATTGCTACAATTGGCGTTTATGGCATCGTTGCACTTATTGTCCGTATGGATGAAGCAGGTTTTAAACTAATACAGATCAGTAAAAAAGAAAACGGAATTCTAAAATTTGTTGGAAATATTTTAGTTCAGGCGCTTCCAAAAGTTATCAAAGCTTTAACCGTAATCGGGACAATTGCTTTGATTTTAGTGGCTGGAGGATTATTTGTACATAATATTGAATTTTTCCACCATTTACTGCCTAATTTTCCATCGATAATAAAAGAGTTCGCAATCGGACTTATTCTAGGTTTTGTTGTTTTAGGAATCGTAAATCTGTTCAAAAAAATATTTAAAAAGAAAGAACCAGCAGTTTAGTTATTGCATTCAAAAATATAAAAACACCAGTCTCGAGGCTGGTGTTTTTTTTTTGCAGCAGAAATATCTTTTTTCAAAACAACTTATGTCCCGCTATCCACTATATCTTTTATGGTGAACCCCACCATAAAAGGATGTCGTTGCTATCGGGGCTAAGCGAGAAATTTATATTTTCATAAGAAATATAGGTCTTTTTTAAAAATATTTTCAAAGAATAAGCTTTTGATTTACAATTGTTTGAGTTTTTAATAAAACTATTTAACATTTCGCCCAAGCAACCTTTGCAACTATGCCGCATCTTCATAGTAATTAACAATTAATTATTATTTTATATGAAAAGGTTTAGATTAAAATCAGTTTTAGTAGTATTATTTTTATCAACTGTATTAATTTCTTGCAGCAACGACGATGACAACGCAGAATCGACAGTTAAAACAAAAACGGCATTTGTTACTAAAATTGAAGGTCCTGCAACAGGAAAAGTAAACGACGAATTGAGTTATGACGTTACGTATTTAGTAGATAATGCTTGTGGAGAATTCGATAAAATTGCTGAAACTACAATTGGCGAAACAAAAGGATTACAAGTTGTAGCAAAATATCCATCTGAATTGTGCACACAACAAGTTCCAGATCCTAAAAAGACAGTTTACAAATTCAAAGCAACTGCAAAAGGAACTATCGAAATTAAATTCAGAAAATCAGAAACTGAATTCCTTACTCAAAAAGTAGTGATCGAATAACAACCTTCTTAGTTGATATTTTTTTAGGTTGAAAGCCATTTTGCAAAAGTTTAAATTTTAAATTGATGTGAAATGGTTTTTGTTTTGATTCATTGCATTGCTTCTTCTGTGTTATATAAAAGTTATAGACTTTGCCAATCCTTTAAAAAGTATTATTTTTGCACTCTAAATTTTATGTCATGCCGAAAAGAAAATATAAAATATCGGTTATTCAGTTAAATCTGAATGATGTTGCCGAAAACAATTTAAAAAAATGTATCAGTTGGGTAAGAGATGCTGCAAGCCAAGGTGCTGAAGTTATTTTGCTTCCTGAATTATATAGCAGCCATTATTTCTGCCAAAGTGAAGATGTTGACAATTTTGCATTAGCAGAACCTTTGTACAGCACTTCGTTTATAGCTTTCAGCGAATTGGCAAAAGAACTAGGAGTAGTAATCATTGTTCCTTTCTTCGAAAAAAGAATGGCTGGAATTTACCATAACAGTGCTTATATCATCGATACAGATGGAACAGAAGCTGGTTTATACCGTAAAATGCATATTCCAGACGATCCACATTTTTATGAAAAATTCTATTTTACGCCAGGTGATTTAGGTTTTCAGGCAATAGAAACTAAAAAAGGAACTGTTGGAACTTTAATTTGCTGGGATCAATGGTATCCAGAAGCGGCACGTATAACAGCTTTAAAAGGAGCAGAAGTTTTATTCTATCCAACAGCAATTGGATGGCATCCAAAAGAAAAAGAACAATACGGAGAAAACCAATATGGAGCTTGGATGAACGTAATGAAAGGTCATGCAGTAGCAAATGGCGTTTTCGTTGCAGCAGCAAACCGAATTGGTCTTGAAAAATATCTTGAAGGAACTGAGGGAATTCAATTTTGGGGAGCATCGTTTATTGCTGGACCACAAGGAGAAATTTTAGCTCAGGCTTCACACGATAAAGAAGAAATCTTAATTGCTGAAGTTGATTTAGATTTACAGGAAAATGTTCGTCAAAATTGGCCATTCTTTAGAGATAGAAGAATTGATGCTTTTGGAGATATTACAAAAAGAGCAATAGATAGATAATTAAATTTTATCTTAAATAAATTAAAAAGGCGAGTTCAAATTGATGAACTCGCCTTTTTAATTTTAAGATTACTTAGCTTCGAATATATACTAGTTATAGTAAAATGCTCGTGTAAATGTTTTATTGGTAGGAAAATGATTTTTAAGTTGGTTTTTTCAGAGCCAATAAGAATTTATGATTGTGCTTTAATTGCAAGAGCAAATGATAATCATTTTAGGTTTTACTATAAAAAAAAAATAAAGGGCAGTTTCAGAATTTTTCCGAAACCGCCCTTTTTAATTTGTGTTGTAAAGATTATTTCACTCTGAAAGAAACTCTTCTCACGATTTGACGTGCTTCTTTAGAATCTTTGTTAACAGATGTATCTTCTCCGTTAGCAACTACATTAAGTCTTGAAGCATCAATTCCAGCGCTTACAATTATGCTTTTAACAGCCTCAGCTCTTTTTCTAGATAATTCAAGGTTATATTCAGTATTTCCAATTTCGTCAGCATATCCAATAATATCAGCTGATTTGCTTGGGTTGTTTTTCAAGTATTTTACTAAGAAATCTACACCAGATAATGAAGTATATGTTGGTTTAGATGAATTAGAGTCGAAATATGTATTTACGTAACCTCCGTTAATTAAATCTTCAAGAGTGCTGTTTGGTACAGTTTTTCCGTTTTGTCCGTATGTTTTTTCTAGATAGCTTTCTAATTCGTCAGGAACACCATTTTTGTTGTTATCAATTGATTGTCCTTTTGTATTTACAGCAACACCTGTAATAGAGTTAGGCTCTAAATCGTAAAAATCAGCTACACCATCTTTATCGCTATCTAAAAGACCGCTTTCAATTGTAGCAACTCTTTGCTCTAGAGAATTGTATTTAGTATCTACTTCAGCAGCCCAGTCAGCATGCTTTTCGCTTTTACCTAAATAAACAGTTAAACCTAAAGATGCGTTAAATAAGATTCCGTCAATAGTAGCAACTCTTGCATTACTCATTCCATCCCAGCTTTGGTTTTGTGAAGCGTGAATAATTCCTGAAAGATCTCCAGTTAAAGCTACACGATTGCTTAGTCTAACCTGTGCAGTTAAACCTGCAATTCCATTTACTAGATAGTCGTCTTGATCGTAACCGTCTTTCGAATTAAATTTAGAAATTCCAAAACCACCATGTGCTAATAAACCAATACTATTTGTCCAAGTTTCAAAATTTAAAACTCTTCCTAAGTTTATAACTCCTTGTAGGTCAGTTCTTAAGTAAGTAGTTTCGAAATTAGGAGTATTATTGCGTTCTTGAAATTTATCGTAACCAAAATCTAATTTCAAACCAAATTTTGTATTAAACATATATCTTGCACCTAAGTCAGCGTGAAAAAAGTTTACTGTTTCAGTAGAGTAACCTTTAGTAAATGTTCTAATTGGCTTATTTGCTCCTCCATTAACTTCAATAGACCATTTATTATAAGTTTCTGTCGCAGGAGACTTTTCTGAGGTACTAGCATTTTGCGCATTTGCTGCAAATGATAGACCTAAAAGTAAGATAGATGCTAATTTTTGTTTCATCGTATTAAATTTATAATTATAATTATATTTAGTTTAAAGTCGGTGCAAAAATAAGAAGTTGAAGCAAATAATAGCTTTAAAAAAAAGTAATATATTTTCTTTTTTTTTGTAGTTTTTAACGTAAATAAGTTAAAATTAGGTAGATAGCTTAAAAAAAAAAGAAAAAAATGTTAATTTTTTTCTTTTTTTACGCTTTTATTGGTAAGAATAATATTTCTTTTTTTACATAAGTGTGCTAGCGATAGGTGTTTATTCGCTGCATATAATTAATAAAATTCGATTAAAAAGATCTTTTTTAAGAAGATAATGAACCAATTTTCCCAGAACTGTCACTTTTTTTTAAAGGTTTTAAAAATACAAAAAATCTCAATTTTAATCATTTTAGGTATAAACGAAACAAAGGTTTTTTTATTGTTTTCTGTGTGAAAAAATATCTGAAAAAGGCGATAGCAATTATTTTAAATTTAGGATCAAAAAAAAGCGATTTCAAGATTTTTGAAACCGCTTTTTTAAAATATTTTTATGAAGTTTATTTCACTTGGAAAGTAACTCTTCTCACGATTTGACGTGCTTCTTTAGAATTTTTGTTAACCGAAGTGTCTTCTCCGTTAGCAATTACATTCAGTCTAGAAGCATCGATTCCAGCATTTATAGCTACTTTTTTCACCGCTTCAGCTCTTTTTCTTGATAATTCAGTGTTGTAGTTTGAACTTCCAATTTCATCCGCATAACCAATAATATCTGCTGATTTTCCCGGATTGTTTTTCAAATATTTCACTAAGAAATCAACTCCAGACAATGAAGCATTCGTAGGTTTAGCCGAATTAAAATCGAAATAAACATTAACATAACCTCCGTTGATCAATTCTTCAACTGTATTGTTTGTAGCAGTTCCAGCACCTTTCTTTTCGTAAGTTTTGTCTAAGTAGCTTTCCAGCTCATCAGGTACACCATTTTGATTGGTATCAATAGATTGACCTTTTGTGTTAACAGCGACGCCTGCAATACTATTTGGCTCTAAATCATATAAATCAGCAACACCATCTTTGTCAGTGTCTAAAAGTCCAGTTTCAACTAAGTCCACTCTTTTTTCAAGCTCACTGATTCTGTCTTCTTCGCCAACCCAGTCAGCATGTTTTTCATTTTTACCTAAGTAGAAAGTCAGACCAACTGAAGCATTTAATAAAACTCCGTCTAATGAACCGGTAGTTGTATTTCCCATTCCATCAAAGTTCCAGTTTTGTCTTCCGTTTACAATTCCGGTAAGGTCACCAGTCAAAGCAACTCTATTGCTTAATTTGATTTGTCCCGTTAAACCAAGAATTCCATGTCCCATATAATCCTGACCTCCTGGGCCGGTTTCAGTGCTGATTTGAGAAACCCCAAAACCTCCGTGTGCTAAAACGCCAATGGTATTGGTCCAAGTTTCAAAATTCAAAGCGCGTCCAATATTTACAACACCTTGGATACTTGCTCTTACGTATCTGCTTTCAAAATCAGGTGTGTTGTCACGTTCTTTAAACTGATCGTAACCAACATCTAACTTAACACCAAACTTTGGACTAAACATATATCGAACACCCAAATCAGCATGAAACGGATTTAATGTTGAAGTAGAATAACCTGACGTCATTGCTCGCATTGGTTTGTTAACTCCGCCATTTAATTCTAAAGACCATTTGTTGTATTGTGATTGATCAACAGTTGGGGCGGTAGTGGTCGTCATATTTTGGGCGCTTACAGAAAACGCTGCTATTAAAAAGGACAGGGAAAATAATTTCTTTTTCATGATATTCAAATTTAGTTTGGTTTTCATTTTAAACTCATGACAAAATTATGCGGTGGATTTTAGAATGTGTTCTATTTGCTGTTACATAATTTCCACCTTTTGGCTTTTTATTATGTAAAATCGTTAACGAAATCAAAATTATGAAGCAAAAAAAAGGACAAAATTTATATTTTGTCCTTTTCTTCTTTATTAAAGTAAAATCTATTTTAAGTCTGGCTGATAGATTTTTATGCTTCCGTCACCTTCGCTGCTTACTACTAATAAACTTCTTTTAGTAGGGCTTTTTGAAGCAGGAATAAACAAAACTCCTTCTGGGGCATCTCCTGTTTTTACAGTTTGTAAATATTGAGGTGAAGTAGGATTTGTTACGTCATAAGTCATAAAAGCATCAGATCTTTCAAGGCCTACAAATAAAATGTTTTGATTTCCCATTTTAGCAACTACAACAGCTTCTGGTTCAGAACCTTTATCATCGCTTCGTTTGTCATCGTAAGTTCCTAATTCATTTGTTTTTTTATCAACATCATTTTTGCTGTCAAAAACAATTTTTCCTGTATTTCCATTCCAAATTGAGAAAGATCTTGCACCAAAACTTACCATTTCGTCTAAATCTCCGTCACCGTCAGTATCTCCCATATCGGCAACAAGATTTAATCGGCCTAAACTAGGATCTAGTTTTAAAGCAGCTGCATCTGGGAAAATTGTTGCATCAAGTTTAAAGCTTTTCATTCTCTTAATATCTGTGTTCGCTGTATATTCTCTTGCATCGCCTTCATTTGCAGTAACAAAATAAGGAATGTTATTAGAAGTAAAATGACTAATTGCATCTGGCATATACATTCCTTTTACTTTCCACGGATTGAAAGCAATTTTGTCATCAAGGTCACTCACATCAATAGCGTTTTCTGCAGTATTATAATCTTTTAGACCTAAAGGATAAATTGCTGTAATAGTTTTAGAAGTTAAATCAACTTTTGCAACGCCGTTATTTTCTTGTAAAGTTACCCAAGCAGTTTTTGAATCATCAGAAATAGTAATGTATTCTGGTTCAATATCCTGAGCAAAGCTTTTAGCAACTTTAGAAATTCTGAAACCGTCTTTTGCTAAAGTTGCAGCCTGACCGCTGAAAGAACTGAAATCTAATGTTGTCACCGCATAAGTGCTTGTTTCGATAATCGAAATTGTTCCGTTTGGATCTTGAGAATAGTCGGTATTTGGTTCGCCTTCATTAGCAGTCATGATAAATTTTCCGTCAGCAGAAAAAGTGATCATATCTGGCAAAGCACCAACAGTAACTTGTTTTATTAAGCTATAATCTGATGTGTTGAAAACTACTACTTTTCCGTTTCCTTGTTTGTTAACAGTTGATTCTAAGGCAACAGCCAATTTTCCGTCAAAAACCGAAACACTGTTTGCAGCGCCTTCGTAAGCAGTTAAATCAATTTTACCAATTTTAGTTGGTTTTGTTGGGTCAGCAATATCAATAATATCAATTTGATTTACACCACTGTTGTTTACTGTAAAAAGTCTTTTCGTTTTTTCGCAGTAAGCCGAAATCTCAGCCGCCGCTTCTCCGCCAATAGTGATCGAACCAATTTCTTTAAAAGTTCCCGGATTTTCATTTACAGTAACTTCAGGTTCATTGTTTGAATTTTCATCGTTATTACAGCTCGTCATAATTAGTAAAGCTGTTAATAATGAGATAGTTAATTTTTTCATTTTAATAGTTTTTAGTTCTGCCAAAAGTAGATAGGAGAACTTTTTTATATATTAAGCCTTCATTATTTAATCTTTAACTTAATTTTTGCAAGATATTTTTTGTGAAATTACATAGGATTTTCAAGCAGATGTTTCAAAATCCTAATGAATGCTTATCTTTGTACACTTTCAAAATTAGAACCTATTTATGTCAACAAATAATAGAAGATTTCCAGCAGAATGGGAAAAACAGCAAGGAATTGTATTGTGTTTTCCGCATAATGGCAATGACTGGCCGGGAAAATATGAAGCTGTTCAATGGGCTTTTGTAGAATTTATTAAAAAAGTAGCCACTTTTGAAACTGTTTTTTTGGTCGTAGCCGATGAAAAACTAAAAGAAAAAGTTGCCGAAATGCTTGAAAGAGCTCGTGTAAATATCAAAAACGTTTCTTATATCATTCACAAAACCAACAGAAGCTGGATGCGTGATTCGGGTCCGATTATTGTAAAAAATGGTTCAAAAAGAGAAGCGCTGAATTTCAATTTTAATGGCTGGGCAAAATATAAAAATTATCAGTTAGATAAATTTGTTCCGGGAAAAGTGGCTGATTTTATTGATGTTCCGTTAACGCAGGTTATGTATAAAGGAAAGCCGGTAATCGTCGAAGGTGGTGCAATTGATGTAAACGGAAGAGGAACTTTGTTGACTTCTGAAGAATGTTTAATGCACCCGACAATTCAGGTTAGAAATCAAGGTTTTACTAAAGAAGATTACGAAGCGGTTTTTAAAGAATATCTTGGAGTGACCAATGTTATCTGGCTTGGAGATGGAATCGAAGGAGATGATACACACGGACACATCGACGATTTATGCCGATTTGTAAATGAAGATACGATTGTAACTATTGTTGAAACAGATAAAAACGATTCAAATTATAAACCTCTTCAGGATAACTTGAAACGCTTGCAAAACGCAAAATTAGAAGATGGAAAATCGCCAACAATTGTTGCATTACCAATGCCAAAACGTGTTGATTTTGAAGATTTAAGATTACCGGCAAGTTATGCTAATTTCTTAATTCTGAATAATTGCGTTTTAGTACCAACGTTCAACGACAGCAACGATCGTGTAGCTTTAAATATATTGTCAGAATGTTTCCCTGATCGAGAGGTAATAGGAATAAGCTGTATTGATTTCATCTGGGGATTCGGAACTTTACATTGCTTAAGCCAGCAGATTCCGGCTTAAAAAATATTAGCCAAAGATTAAATGATTTTCACAGATTAGAGAATCATTTTAATCTTTTAATCTGTGGCAAAATAAATCATAAAAAAAACCTTGGCGACAACCAAGGTTTTTTTATTTCTATATCTCTTCAGATACTTTATTTGCTCTTCACGGTCTGATAAATGGAGGTAAAAGCTGACTTGCAACTTCTCCAAAACCAATTCTTACTTCCGCATTTTCGCAGAAACCTCTAATGATTACCGTATCGTTATCTTCAATAAATTTACGCTCGCTTCCATCTTTTAAGGTAAGCGGATTTTTTCCTCCCCAAGTCAATTCTAACATCGAACCAAAACTATCCGGAGTTGGTCCTGAAATAGTTCCTGAACCCATCATGTCACCAGAATTTACACGACATCCGTTTGAAGTATGATGTGCTAATTGCTGTGCCATTGACCAGTATAGATATTTAAAATTGGATTGCGAAACAATAGTTTCTTCAGCCTCTTCAGGTTTTATTGAAACTTCTAAATGAATATCAAAAGCTTTTTTTCCTTTAGTCTGCAAATAAGGAAGCGGCGACGGATCTTGTTTTGGTCCTTTTGTTCTAAAAGGTTCCAAAGCATCCATAGTCACAATCCACGGAGAAATTGATGTTGCAAAGTTTTTAGCTAAGAATGGTCCAAGTGGTACGTATTCCCATTTTTGGATATCGCGCGCACTCCAGTCATTCAATAAAACCATTCCGAAAATATAATCTTCTGCTTCATACGTTGGGATGTTTTCTCCCATAATATTTACATCAGTAGTAATAAAAGCAGTTTCAAGCTCAAAATCTACTAAACGAGAAGGTCCAAAAACAGGATAATCGCCACCAGCAGGCATTGTTTGTCCCATTGGTCTGTGAACCGGAATTCCAGACGGAACGATTGTAGAACTTCTTCCGTGGTATCCAACCGGAATATGAAGCCAGTTTGGCAATAAAGCATTTTCTGGATCACGGAACATTTTACCTACGTTTGTAGCGTGTTCTTTACTTGAATAAAAATCGGTATAATCGCCAATTAAAACAGGCAATTGCATCTCGACATCGTCAATATTAAAAATAACAATATCGCGGTCTTTTGTTGAATCTCTAAGCTGTGGGTTGTTTTCGTCGAAAATATCAGCGATACGATTTCGGACTAATCGCCATGTTTTTTTTCCGTCAGAAATAAAATCATTCAGCGTGTCCTGCATAAACATATCATCGGTTAAATCTATTCCCTCAAAATAGTTTAACTGTTGTAAAGCCCCTAAATCTATAGCAAAATCACCAATTCTAGTTCCTACTGTAACGACATTTTCTTTAGTAAGAAATACACCGAAAGGAATATTTTGAATAGGGAAGTCGCTATTTTGCGGTACTTCTAACCATGATTTTCTTTTGGTATCGTTGGCGGTTATCGGCATGTTAGATGTTAATTATTTGTTGAAAAATTACATGTCAAATATATCATAATCTAACTGTATGACAAACGTTTTTTTGTATTTTTGCATCAAATTAACGAAAAACGAAAAAATGCAACGCGACGAACAAATTTTTGATCTTATCCAAGAGGAAAAAGAAAGACAAATTCACGGACTAGAACTTATTGCTTCTGAGAATTTTGTAAGTGACGAAGTAATGGAGGCAGCTGGTTCTGTTTTAACTAATAAATATGCTGAAGGTTATCCTGGCAAAAGATATTACGGAGGCTGCGAAGTAGTTGACGTTATTGAGCAGATTGCAATTGACAGAGCTAAAGAATTATTTGGTGCTGAATACGCAAACGTACAGCCACACTCAGGTTCTCAGGCAAATACTGCTGTTTATCATGCTTGTTTGAATCCTGGTGATACTATTTTAGGTTTCGATTTATCTCACGGTGGTCACTTGACTCACGGTTCACCTGTAAACTTTTCAGGTCGTTTATACCGTCCAGTTTTTTACGGTGTAGATGCTGAAACTGGCCGTTTAGATTATGATAAAATCCAAGAAATTGCAACTAAAGAACAACCAAAATTAATCATCGCTGGAGCTTCGGCTTATTCTCGTGATATGGATTTTGAGCGTTTCAGACAAATTGCTGATAGTGTAGGAGCAATCTTATTTGCTGATATTTCTCACCCTGCAGGTCTTATTGCAAAAGGATTATTAAACGATCCAATTCCACATTGTCATATTGTTTCTACAACAACTCACAAAACATTAAGAGGACCGCGTGGAGGTTTGATCTTAATGGGGAAAGATTTTGAAAACCCACAAGGTTTAAAAACTCCAAAAGGAGAAATCAGAATGATGTCTTCATTATTAGATTTAGCGGTTTTCCCTGGAAATCAAGGCGGACCTTTAATGCACATTATTGCTGCTAAAGCAGTTGCTTTTGGTGAAGCACTAAAAGATGAGTTCTTTACTTACGCAATGCAATTGCAAAAAAATGCAAATGCAATGGCTGATGCTTTCGTAAAAAGAGGTTACAACATTATCTCTGGCGGAACTGATAACCACATGATGCTTATTGACTTAAGAAATAAAAACATTTCTGGTAAAGAAGCTGAAAATGCATTAGTAAAAGCTGAAATCACAGTAAACAAAAACATGGTTCCTTTTGATGACAAATCACCATTTGTTACTTCTGGAATTCGTGTTGGAACAGCTGCAATCACAACTCGTGGTTTAGTTGAAAAAGATATGGAAACTATCGTAGCTTTAATTGATAAAGTTCTTGCTGATCATACAAACGAAGACGTTATTGAAGAAGTTGCTGAAGAAGTAAACGAATTAATGAGCGAAAGACCGATTTTTGCTTACTAAAAATTAGTCCTAAAGTTTTTAAAGTCGAAAGTCAAAAGTCTATTTTTGGCTTTCGATTTTTGCTTTTAAGACTTTTTATTTTCGACTTTAGACTTTGGACTTTCAAACTTTAAGACTTAAAAAAAATGGGCGTACTTAGATTACAATTGCCAACCGACCCAAGATGGGTAAATATTGTTGAGAAAAACATTGAAGAAATCTTGACAGATCACGCTTGGTGCGAGCAAAAAGCAGCAACAAACGCGATTACAATTATTACTAATAATTCAGAACATCAGGATTTAGTTCAGGATTTATTGGCTTTAGCTAAAGAAGAAATTGATCATTTTGAGCAGGTTCACAACATTATCATCAAGCGCGGATTAAAATTAGGCCGAGAACGTAAAGATGATTATGTAAATGAGTTGTATTTATATATGAAGAAGAGCGGTGATGGAAGCCGTGTTTCTGGTCTTGTAGAAAGATTGTTGTTTTCTGCTATGATTGAAGCCAGAAGCTGTGAGCGTTTCAAAGTGCTTTCTGAAAATATTCAAGACGAAGAACTAGCTGTTTTTTACAGAGAATTAATGGAAAGCGAAGCGGGACATTACACGACATTTATTACTTACGCCAGAAAATACGGTAAAGGAATCGATGTTGAAAAACGTTGGAGAGAATGGCTGGCATTTGAAGAATCAATTATTAGCAACTACGGAAAAGGAGAAACGATTCACGGGTAGTTTTTTTAGTGTTCAGTGTTCAGGTTTTTTTTTTAGTGTTCAGTCTCAGTGGCAGTTTTCAGTTTTACGTTTGTCAAGCTGAACGAAGTCGAAGCCCACGCAGTATATTTCAGTTTCAGAAAAATCCGTTTCAATCCGCGTTTTTGCGATAGCGAATCAGTTTTATCAGCGTCATAATTTATACGTTTAGATTTAATCTAAAATCCGCAATCTAAGATCTAAAATTCTTATATTTGAGAGTAACCAAAATCTCGAATTATGAGAATAGAAATGGACCTAAAATTAGGGTTTAAAGATGTAATGTTTAGACCAAAACGATCAACGCTCAAAAGCAGATCAGAAGTTTCTCTAGAACAAAACTTTAAATTTTTGCACAGCACAGCATCTTGGACCGGAATTCCGATTATGGGTGCCAATATGGATACGGTTGGGACTTTTGAAATGGCTCAGGTTTTGGCAAAGGAAAAGCTTTTTACAGCCATTCATAAACATTATTCTGTAGAAGAATGGAATAATTTTCTGCAAAATGTAACTCCTGATTTTTACGATTATATTGCTGTCAGTACAGGAACAGGAAAAGAAGATTTTGATAAAATTGGAAAAATAATTGAAGCAAATCCGCTTTTGAAATTTATCTGTATTGATGTTGCAAATGGTTATTCAGAGCATTTTGTTCAGTTTTTAAAGAAAACGCGAAAACAATATCCTGATAAAATTATTATTGCGGGAAATGTAGTCACAGGAGAAATGACTGAAGAACTTTTATTGGCTGGTGCTGATATAGTGAAAGTCGGAATTGGGCCGGGTTCTGTATGTACAACACGTGTCAAAACGGGTGTTGGTTATCCGCAACTTTCTGCCATTATCGAATGTGCTGATGCTGCTCATGGTTTAGGCGGTCATATTATCAGTGATGGTGGCTGTGCAACTCCGGGTGATGTTGCGAAAGCTTTTGGAGCTGGAGCCGATTTTGTAATGTTGGGTGGAATGCTTGCCGGACATACCGAAAGCGGAGGCGAGCTAATCGAAGTAAAAGGCGAAAAATTCAAACAATTTTACGGAATGAGTTCGAAAACCGCTATGGATAAGCACGCTGGAGGCGTTGCAGAATATCGAGCAAGCGAAGGAAAAACAGTTCAAGTACCATTTAAAGGTGAAGTGATTTATACTGTTTTAGATATATTAGGAGGAATCAGAAGTACGTGTACTTACGTAGGAGCTTCAAGATTAAAAGAATTGACTAAACGAACGACTTTCATCCGCGTAAGCGAGCAGGAAAATCAAGTTTTTAAAAAATAAATATGATTAAGATTACCGAAGCATTTATTGAAGATATTGCTAAAATTCAAGAAATTGCAAACATAACTTGGCCTATTACATATGGCGAAATTTTAACTACAGAACAATTAGATTATATGTTGAATCTAATTTATTCTGATGAAGCGCTCTCAAAACAAATTCAGAATAAAGAACAATTGTTTTATCTTATTTCAGATTCAGAATCCATAATTGGTTTTATCGGAATTGAGCACAATTATAAAAATACAGCTGTAACTAAAATCCACAAAATCTATCTTTTGCCAGAAACTCAAGGAAAAGGTTATGGTAAAATTGTTTTTGAAACAATTGAAAAATTAGCTTCAGAAAATAATTCAAAGGAACTTTTATTAAATGTCAACCGATTTAATGCGGCTTTAAATTTCTATAAAAAACTTGGTTTTGAGATAAAGGAAACTGTTGATATAGAAATTGGAAATGGGTATTTGATGGAGGATTATGTGATGGGGAAAAATATTTAAAAAGTAGTTTTTATCTTGTTAAAAATGTTCTAATTTTACGTTTTTAATTTAGGTAAAGAATGGCAGAGGTATTTTTAGGTATAATAATTAGTATTATTACAGGTGTGATTTCATCATATCTATTTTTAATGTATTTCCTAAACAGGAAAAGAGTTAAAATAGAAATTTCTGCACATATAAGTAAAGTTACTTTCGAAGGGCAGACGAATTATTTTTTTAAATTCGTTAATAAAACAAATTCTGAAATATTTGACATTCGAATCGAACCTACTTTTTATAAACAAGTTGGAGGTGCTGGAGGAATGAACATTCAGGGGAAAGATATTGTTTTAAAAGATAATTTTATTTCCTACATACCATGTAAGCGAAAGAGTGATAATAATAGTTTGCATGCAATGAGGGTTAGAACAGTGGAAGATATTGAAATGAATTGGAGCGATGCTTCATCTTATATAAGACTTACAGTAATAGCAAAGCATTCACTGTCTGGTTTTACAGATATTTTCGTAAAAGATTTTTATTCTAAAGATGCCATTACAACCAAGAAATTCAAATCGGGAGATGATTTGGGAGTTGTATAATATTTAACTATAATAAGTTGCAAGCTGTATTAATATTCTGTAATATTGTTATGTAATTAATTTAAAAATTATTTATTATGAAAAGTGATGTAATAGTTGGATAGTCTCCAAAGCAAGAATATAATAAGAGCCAGTTTTTGACTGGCTTTTTTATTTCATTTAACTCACAATTACATCATGCTTAAACAATAGCCCTTTCACTTCCTTTAAAGAAAAAACAGCTTTTTTTAGTTTCGTTTTAGAAGGATCAATAGTATAATTATAACTTGCTTTAAAATCGGTTCTGTTGGCGATGGCTTTGTCGAATTCAGATCGGTATAAATCGCAGTTGTCAAAAATAACATTCGTTAAATCAGCCGACATAAAATCTACAGCGATTAAACTGCAATTGGTAAATGGCGTTCCTTTTATTTTTAAAGTATAAAATTTGGAAAAATCTAAAATACAGTCATTAAAACGAACTTCAAAAATTAGTTTGTCACACATGGCGAAATTCACTTCTTTAATTTCGCAATTATTAAAGGTTACGGTTCTAAAAGCAACATAATTAATCTTGGCTTCGCTGAAAATACAGTCGTTAAAAATGCAGTCGATAAAAGTAACAGCTAAAAAAGTACAGGCCGAAAAATTACAATTATTAAAGACACAGCATTCGAAATCCTTAAAATTAATATCGTCTTTGGCGTAAATAATGGTATTGTATTCTTTATCAAGAAAATATTCGCTTTCCTTTTTCAACTTAATTTTGATAATTGTTTGAGGCTGAAAAGGTAATAATTTGCAGTAAAATATTCGGCGAAAATCATAAAACATTTTAAAAATCTATCCGCTTTCGCATAAAAATAATGTAGCTTTACTGTTATTTTTTTAGCTAAAAACATATCAATTTTATTATATGGAATCAACAAGAAAAGAGCATGATTTTTTAGGAGAATTAGAAATTCCGAATCATTTATACTACGGAATTCAGACTTTTAGAGCGGTAGAAAACTTCAATATTACCGGAATTCCAATTTCAAAAGAACCTTTGTTCATAAAAGCTTTAGGTTATGTGAAAAAAGCGGCAGCTTTAGCCAATAAAGATTGTAATGCAATCGATTCAAAAATTGCAGAAGCAATATGTTATGGAAGCGATCAAGTGATTTCGGGCAAATTTGATAAGGAATTTGTCAGCGATTTGATTCAGGGCGGTGCAGGAACTTCTGTAAACATGAATGCCAATGAAGTAATTGCAAACATCGGATTGGAATATCTTGGTCATAAAAAAGGCGAATACAATTTTCTTCATCCAAACAATCATGTAAACTGTTCGCAGTCAACAAACGATGCTTATCCATCAGCATTCAGAATTGCTTTGTATTTAAAAATGGAAAGCTTTATTAAAACTTTAGCAGGTTTAGAAGTCGCTTTCGCCAAAAAAGGCGAGGAGTTTAAAGAAGTTCTAAAAATGGGAAGAACGCAGCTTCAAGATGCTGTTCCAATGACTTTAGGACAAGAATTTAAAGCTTATGCCACAACAATTGGTGAAGATATTCAGCGCTTAAAAAATGCTCAGGAATTACTGTTGGAAATTAATATGGGTGCAACAGCCATTGGAACAAAAGTAAATGCTCCTGAAGGTTATCCTGAAATTTGTGTGGCGTATTTGGCGAAAGAAGTTGGGATTCCTTTAACCCTTTCACCAGATTTAATTGAAGCAACAGTTGATACGGGCGCTTATGTGCAGATAATGGGGACTTTAAAGCGTTCGGCAGTTAAGATTTCGAAGATTTGCAATGACTTGCGTTTATTGAGTTCTGGGCCAAGAACAGGTTTAAACGAAATTAATCTTCCGGCGCGCCAGCCAGGTTCATCAATTATGCCGGGGAAAGTAAATCCTGTAATTCCAGAAGTTGTAAATCAGACTTGCTTTTATGTAATTGGTCAGGATTTGACTGTTACTATGGCGGCAGAAGCGGGACAATTACAGCTGAATGTAATGGAACCAGTTATTGCTTTTGCCATGTTTACTTCGTTGGATTATCTTTCAAATGCCATTCAAACTTTAATTGATAAATGTATTAACGGAATCACAGCGAATGTGGATCATTGTTATAATATGGTGATGAACAGCATCGGAATTGTAACGCAGTTAAACCCAATTATTGGTTACGAAGAAAGTGCAAGTATTGCAGGAGAAGCTTTAAAAACAAATAAAAGCGTGCATCAAATTGCTGTTTTAGAAAGAAAGCTGATTACTCAAGAAAAATGGGATGAAATCTATTCATTAGAAAATTTGATCCATCCAAAATTTATCACAAAATAGATTTCATATAAAAAATATAATAGCAAGCCGTCATTTATTTGACGGTTTTTTTTATTTCAATTTTATTGAAGTTTAAGTCTAAAATGTTGAAAATAAGCTATATATTTACATATGAATTGATTATTGTTTCAAAAAATTAAAACTTTCACATGGTAAAATTTTTAAAAAATAATTATTTTCAGAATAAATTTAAAATCTTATGGTTGCTCTTTTTTATTCAATATAATTTGAATGCTCAAACCGAGATTGACAGTTCTAAAATTTGCCCGCCCAGAACAATATTAGAAATCTTCAAAAAAAAGGATTCGATTTATGTCGTAAAACCCATAAAAAACAGTTTTTTCTTAATTATTCCGGCAATAGGTTCTCAGCCGGCTACAGGTTTTTTTTATGGCGCCGTTGCACAGTATACTTTTAAAGGAAAAGAAAAAGCAGATAAATATTCAATAGCCAATGTTGGAATAACATACACTACAAAAAAACAGTGGCTTGTCAATATAAAGAACAACATTCTGCTAAAAAATAACAAGATATTCTTAAGCGGTGATTATCGTTTGTATATATTTTCGCAGCCCAATTATGGTTTAGGAACAAATATTATTCCGCCTCGGCGCGATCAGGAGCCAGGTTTCAGCATTGATTCTATCGCTGAACCGATGGATTACAATTACTTTAAATTTCATCAGTCGGTTTCCTTTCAAATTCGTCCAAATTTTTATGTTGGCGGCGGTATTAATATCGATTGGTATTCGAGTATTATTGATAAAGAACTTGATGTTGCAAATGGAAAACTTACGTATCACTATAATTATAATCAGAAATATGGATTCGATGAGTCCGAATATTTTT
The DNA here is from genome assembly GCF_009711135.1 of Flavobacterium sp. LC2016-01. Taxonomy (GTDB): domain Bacteria; phylum Bacteroidota; class Bacteroidia; order Flavobacteriales; family Flavobacteriaceae; genus Flavobacterium. The sequence goes on from NZ_WMIC01000001.1 coordinate 782,086, forward strand.
TAAACGGCATGAGTCTTAATCTGGTTTACGATTCGAGAGATAATCAAGTAAATGCAACACATGGATGGTTTGCAAATATCAATTATCGTTTTAATCCGGAAATATTTGACAATCAAGAAGTAAGTAATGTTTTGTATGCGGAATACCGAAATTTTATTCCCGTTTCACAAAAAGATAAAAGATACATTCTGGCGCTTTGGACTTACGGTCAATTTGTTACCAAAGGAAAAGTTCCGTATTTAAATTTACCGGCAATTGGCTGGGATCAGCGCAGCCGAAGCGGAGAAGGATATACACAAGGATTATTTAGAGGAACAAATTTGGTTTATTTTGCAACAGAATTCAGATTTCCGATTTCCTGTGATCAAATGTTCAGCGGAACCGTTTTTACAAACTTCGTAACAACAAGTAATCCAGATACCAATACAAAACTTTTTCAATATGTTCAGCCCGCTTTTGGTTTCGGACTTCGAATTTTAATCGACAAAGCAACAAGAACCAATCTTATTGCAGATTTAGCTTGGGGAAATAATTCAAAAGGCTTTTACTTAAATGCAGGCGAAACTTTCTAACAATTTCAAGCTGTTATTTTTAAATGCAAAAAGTTATTGTTTACAAACGGTTGGGTGTAATTTTTTTTCAACACATAGAAACATAGATTTTAATTCTAAAAAAAGAGTTTGGAGAAAATCTAGATTTTCACACATAGCGCTCTATGTTTGTTAATGTAAGTCAAACGCCTTTATGCCGTTTTAAAATCTATGTTTCTATGTGTTTAAATTATTTGCACCTAACGGGATGTTCATAATTAAATCATAATTTTTAACTATTCTGATTTACATTTTTAATGTCAATCCCTATTTTTGTTGTATATCCCTATTTAGATGAAGTTACTAATAGTCGAAGACGAACCAAATCTTTTGTCCATTTTACGCAAAGGATTTGCCGAAAACAACAACGAAGTAAGCGTGGCACTCGATGGCAAAACAGCTATGGAAATGATCCACAATTACCATTTCGATGTTGTCGTTTTAGATGTAATGCTTCCGGATATTAACGGAATCGAAATTTGCCGAAGACTTCGCGCAAGCAAAAACTTCGTACCAATTTTACTTTTAACGGCCCTAGGAACTTCAGAAAATATTGTAACAGGATTAAATGCCGGAGCAGATGATTATTTGGTTAAACCTTTTAAATTTGGTGAACTTGATGCGAGAGTAAATGCTTTAAATCGCAGAGCAAATCAGGATAACGAAAAAATCGATAAAATTATAATTGGCGATTTAGAAATAGACGGTAAAGCCAAAGCTGTAAAGAGGGCGGGAGAAGCAATTGTTTTGACGGCCAAAGAATTTAAGCTGCTTTATTATTTAGCCAGAAATGCAGGCCGAATTGTTTCCCGTGATCAAATTCTGGATAATGTCTGGGATATTAATTTTGATATGAACACGAATGTTGTCGATGTTTATATCAATTATTTGAGAAAGAAAATTGATAAACCTTATAAAACCAAACTCATTCATACCATGAAAGGGTTAGGTTATGTTATACAGCTATAAAATGGATATAAGAAAAAGAATTACGTTCACTTATGTAGCTTTATCGACCTTTAGTACGTTGTTGTTATGTATTATTGTTTTTGTTTTATTTAGAGAAAATAACCGTTATCATTTCTTAAAAAGGTTAGAAGATCGTGCGAAAATTGTAGCTTCAATTCATTTTCAAAAAGACCCTGAAAAAATAAAATACTACAGCAACCTTAAAAAAAATGGGCTGGAAGAACTTATTGAAGAAGAAGAATATGTTCTTAAAATAAACAGCGCCAATAGTTTTGATTATAATACAAAACTGAATTTGCCAAATGAATTTTATTCTAATATTTTAAGTACCGGAAAAGATTATTTTGAGGTCAACAGTAAATATTACTTAGGGCAGGTTTTTACTGAGGACAATCAAAAATATATTGTTATAGTTGGTGCGAGAGATCGAAGAGGAAAAACGACAAGCATTTATATTATAAAGATATTGCTTTTTGGCGGCATCGGATTCGTGCTTTTAGCTTTCCTTTTAGGCCGGTTTTTAGCAAAACGAGTTATCGATCCTGTTGCGAGAATTACTAAAGAAGTAAACAGAATAAGTGCGTCAAATCTTCATAACAGATTGCCCGATGTTAAAAACTCAGACGAAATCTCAGATCTTACAGCTACATTTAACGATATGCTAGACCGACTGGAAACCTCTTTTGAGATTCAGGCCAATTTCATAAATAATGCTTCACACGAATTAAAAACACCGATTACGACTATAATTGCCGAATCTGAAATTATGCTTCTAAAGGAACGCCAGGTTTCTGAGTATATTGAATCTTTGCAGAATATTTATGGTCAGGCGTCAAGATTAGGAAATCTAACCGAAAGTCTGCTGAAATTGACGCAAACGGGTTATGACGGAAAAAAACAGGTTTTGGATATTGCCAGAATTGATGAATTATTGCTGGACGTAAAATCTGATTTAGATAAAATTTATCCGGATAATCGCGTGAGCATCAAACTTAATTTTGCACCAAAAGATTCTAATTTGCTTTTAATTCCGTGCAATAAACCGCTTTTAGAATTGGCAATAAACAATATTATTACCAACGGAGTAAAATATTCAGATAATAATGAGGTATTTGTAACGCTTTCTGCTAATAAAGAATCGATTAAAATCGCCATTAACGATATTGGAATCGGAATTCCACCTGAAGATATTCCGCATTTATATGAACCTTTCTTTAGAGGAAAAATTGCAACCAAATATATTGGTTATGGTTTAGGACTTCCTTTGGCTTCAAAAATCATCCGCATGCACGGCGGCGAAATTCAAGTGCAGTCGGAACAAAATAAAGGAACTATTGTTACCCTTATTTTTAATAAATCAAATACAAAAATTAGCAACATTAAAAATTCTAATGTTGAATCTTAGAAAATTCTAATTTTAGATTAAGACCCTTCTAATTTACAGGGAGTTATTTTGCATGTATAAACTAAACGATTATACATATGAAAAATATCCTTATACCCACTACTTTAAAAGATGACACAATTTGCGCGGTAAAATCTGCAGTAAATCAAGCAAAAGATTCGGGCTGTGAAATCATTTTGTTTATGGCCGCCGAAACTCCAGATTCGTTTTCTTCTTCGTTTTATTTGCGCGAAATGAAAACAGGGCTTACAATTAGTCAAGAAGAAGTTTTGGAAACTTGCCGATACATTGTAGAACATACGCCAAACTGCAAAATAAAAGTACACAACCAATACGGACTTTCATCTCCAATTTTCAAACGCGTTATTGAGCATTTCTCTGTAAAATTAGTTATTCTGACTAATTCATATAAACAGGAAACAAAACGTATTCATCAATATTTAATTCAATTGGCTGGAAATCAAAAATGTCCGATTCTGCATTTAGGAAATGAAAATTTAAAAGAAGATTTCACAAAAGCACTTTATATCGAAAATGGCAGAGCCAATATGCATGTTAAAGATGTACAGCAATTTTTGAATGAAAATTTCTCCTATGAAATTGTAAGTCTGACTTCTAAAATTGATGATGATTACGACAATCTAGCTCCTTACTTATCTGAAGCGATTTCTAAATATGACATTGATTTGGTAGTAGAAACGCGAAAAGGCGAGAAAATCAAATTTAAAAAAAATAAAAAAGAAAGTATCAATGAAAAACTAGGACTTCCTGTTCTTTCATTGTATGAAGAGTTGGCTTAAAAGAGCCGCTCAAAACTAAAAAATAATTTAATTAAAACCGAAGATATGTTATTAAAGAAAAGAATACCAATGAAGTACGTTCTCGGGAAAATTAAAGTAGAAATTGTACTTGTATTAGCGTACACGATTTTATTTGAGATTTTTCATTACTATTTTATCAATTTGCCTGTAGATATTCCAATTGCAATTCCAACAATGATTGGAACAATTATATCATTATTGCTTGCTTTTAAGTCAAATCAGGCGTACGACAGATGGTGGGAAGCTCGAATTGTTTGGGGCGCTATTGTGAACGATTCCAGAACATTAATTCGTCAAGTTTTGACATTTTATAAAGATCCTGATTTTTCTGTTGAAGCAAGCGAATTCAAAGAAAATTTCGCAAAAAGACAAATTGCGTGGTGTTATAGTTTAGGGCAGGCGCTTAGAAATAAAGATGCTATAAAACCGCTCGAAGGTTTGATGAGTGATGAAGAAATTAAATACATTAAAAATCATCAAAACATTCCAAATGCGATTTTGATGCTGCACGGACGAGATTTAAGAAACGCTAAAAATGACAAGCGATTCAACAAGTATCAGCAGGTAGAAATAGACAATACATTGTCAAGATTATGTGACGGAATGGGTAAATGCGAAAGAATTAAAAATACCATTTTCCCAACGACTTACAGCATGTATATCAGATTGACGCTGTGTTTGTTTATTCTTTTATTGCCGTTTGGACTGACAAGTGTGTTAAGCTGGTTTGCAATTCCATTGATTACAGCAATCGGTGCCGCTTTCTTTTTGATTGAAAGAATGGCAATTCATTTGCAGGATCCGTTTGAAAACAGACCTACAGATACGCCAGTTACTGCAATTGCAAATACGATTGAAAAAAATATTAAGCAAATGCTGAACGAGTACCAAAGCGAATTTGATATTCTGAAAGAATTTGATTTAAACGAAGTACCAAAAAAGGCAGACAAAGATGCCTATTATGTTTTATAAAAGTAATTGACTTGGTTTCTCAATTTGTTCCAGGCAGCGTTTTAATTAGTGGCGCTGTCTGGTTTTTTATTTTAAAGTGAATATTTTTTGAGCAAATTTCCTAGCGTTTGTATTGATTGGCGCAATTCATTTGTCCAAGGAAGACCAAAACTCAAACGCATACAATTTGAAAATTGATCCTGAAAAGAGAAAATTCTTCCCGGCGCAATGCTGATATTGTGTTTCATAGCCAAATGATAAAAAGCCGCAGTATCAATTTTTTTATCCAATTCAACCCAAAGAAAAAAACCGCCTTGAGGCTGACTCACCTTTGTTCCAGCCGGAAAAGATTCCAAAACAGTATTGATATAATTATTACAATTCTGATTTAAGATCTGACGAATTTTTCGGAGATGATTTTCATATCGGCCATTTTTCAAGAAATCACCAACCACTTCATGCGTAATTGTCGTTGCCGAAATGGTGTGATACAATTTAGTACGTAGAATTTCTTTTTTAAATTTTCCGGGAGAAACCCAACCCACGCGATAACCAGGCGCCAATGATTTCGAAACCGAACTGCAGCAAAGTACAATACCGCTTTCGTCATAGGTTTTGCAGTTAGTTGGCCGGCTTGTGCCAAAATACAAATCGCCATGAATATCATCTTCAATTAATGGAACATTATAAAAATCCATTAAGCGTACAATTTCTTTTTTATGTTCGGCCGGCATCATACTTCCAGATGGATTGCTGAAATTGCTCATTAAAACACAAGCTTTTACTTTATTGGTTTTAAGTGTTTTTTTAACCGCTTCTAATTCGATTCCCGTAGTCATATTTGTGGGAAGTTCCATAACATACAAACCTAAAGATCTTGCCAGCTGTAGAATACCAAAATAAATGGGACTTTCGGTAATAATGGTATCTCCCGGTTTTGTCAAAGTCAGCAAACAATCAGAAATCGCAGAAATACAGCCGGGCGTCGTGATAATATCTTCTTCTGTTAATGAACCGCCCCACGTAAAAGACCAGCGCGCAATTTCTTTACGCAGGTTGCTGTTACCCTGAATTTCCTCATAACTTGTACCGCTATTGGGCAATTGACGCATCGCCTGCACCATTCCTTTATTCAATTTGGCAATAGGAAGAAGTTCATTCGAAGGAAAACCAAGTGAAAGCATTGTAACATCTTTTACTCTCATATCGCCATAAACCAAATCAACTAAATCTTCACGGTCAATATTTTCAACTTTTAAAATAGGAGTACTTGCCGAAGGTTCTGCAATCACTCTTGCCGAAATATTACTCACATAATAACCCGACTGCGGACGTGATTCGATAAGTGATCTGCTCTCCACTTCATAATATGCTTTGCTCACGGTACTCATGCTGTAGCCCGTTTCGGCACAGACTTCTCTTATGGATGGCAATTTATCACCAACATTTAAAAGACCAGATTTTATCTGCTTTTCAATAACATCTGCAAACTGTAAATACAAGTAATTGGAACTTTTCATAAAATAAACTGTTATGCTGCAATTTACAAAAACTGTATCTGTATTGCTGTTTTATTTTTAAGAAATTTGTCTCAGTTAAAAGAAGAGATCAAAATCATGAAGACTACAAAATATTACACCGCCGCCATCGCCGCTTATACTGTATGGGGATTTTTCAGTTTGGTTTTAAGGCCAATTCATGATTATCAATCTATCGATATATTATTTTTTAGAGTTTTCAGCTGCAGCATTTTGATGCTTCTGATTGCTTTTCTTTTTAGAAGAAGTAAAATCAAAGAAACTGTGGGGGTTTTCAAAACATTGTCTTCTTCTGAAAAGAAAAAAGCAATTCTGCTGAACATTGGCGGAAGCTTCTTTTTAATGGCAAACTGGTTTACTTTTATTTATGTAATGAATCACGTGAGTGTTAAAGCAACTTCTCTCGCATACTTGGTTTGCCCAATTTTAACCACTTTACTTGCCTATTTTTTATTGAAAGAAAAACTGGCTAGAACACAATGGCTTGCAGTTGGTTTAAGTATTCTGGGATGTCTGCTGTTGTCTTATGCCGATATTATGGATATGTTTTTCAGCATCATCATCGGACTTACATATGCTTCTTATTTGGTGAGCCAGCGAATCAATAAAGGGTTTGATAAATTTATCGTGCTTACGTTTCATATTACTTTGGCAGCATTGGTTTTATTGCCTTTTTATCCTGCTTACAGCGGACCGGTGCCAACAGAATTTAAATTTTATTTCTTCATTGAAACCATTGCAATTGCATTTACTATAATTCCATTGTTTCTGAATTTATATGCGCTTTCAGGGCTTCCTTCATCAACTGTTGGAATGCTTTTAAATATAAATCCTATGATTGCTTTTATGCTCGCTGCTTTTGTTTTTAACGAACAAATAAGCACTTTGCAGATTGCAGCTTACAGCATCATTTTTATAGCGGTGTTAGTTTTTAATTCACATCATATTTTTGCAATAAAACAAAAATATATCCTGTCATCTAAAGATTCTCAATAAGTTGATTTTACATTTTTTATTGGTTTAGAAAGTAAAATTACGAGAATCTTAACAGGGTTTTAAAACAGGAATGATTATTTTTCGTTCCTGTTTTTTTATGCAGTAAATTGAATATAGGCCACAGATTACACAGATTAAAAGGATTAATTGTTTTATGCAAAAAAAGAACAGCTACGAATTCACGAATTATTTTGATTTGCTTTTTAAATAATTCATGAAAAAAAATCTTTTTAATCTGTGTAATCTGTGGCAAAAAAATAAAACCGAATCTCTATTATATGAAACCAGCAAAACTTCAAGCCTTTATTCCGTTATTTTATTTAGTGTGGTCTGATGATTTATTGACACAAAAAGAGTTTATTACTTTAAAAGAGTTTATCAATTCGCTGTCAGCATTAACTTCAGATGAAAAAGAATTTCTTCTCTCAAAAGTGGATATTTCAAATCCGCCTTCGCGAAATGAACTCACACAATGGAAATTGGATATTGAAAAAAGTATTCAGGATAAATCGTCTATAAAATCCATTTTTGATATTGCAGTGGCACTTTCTGGAAAAGATCTTGATGTTTCGGTTTTAGCATCTGATTTCAAAAAACTGGAAAATGATCTTGGAATTTTAGGCGAAGAAGCACTTCAAAACTTCAAAACAAAAGCCGATTCGTTTACTGCAAATTCACAAACGACAAGCAATTTTGATATTCAGAAAATAACGGAACTTCTAGACGGAAAAGAAGCTCCAATCATCAAAAGAGTAAAATCAATTATTTCCCGACCTGAATTTGCTTACGAAACTTCAACAGATATTAATGTTTTTCGTCAAACAGTTTACAATTGGTGTAAAATTCTGGCTGAAGAAAACTTAGGGAATATGGCTTATCCGAAGGAATATGGAGGAGGAGGCAACGTAGAAGATTATTTTGCGATCATGGAAACGTTGAGTTACCATGACTTGAGTTTGGTAATCAAATTTGGCGTTCAATTTGGACTTTGGGGAATGAGCGTTCAGTCTCTGGGAACCGAAAAACATTATGCGAAATATTTGAAAGATATTGGTTCCTTGAAACTTCCGGGCTGTTTTGCCATGACCGAAACGCATCACGGATCAAATGTAAAAGGTTTAGAAACAACGGCGACTTATAATCACAGCAATCAAACTTTTACAATTCATACACCAAACAAAAACGCTCAGAAAGAATATATTGGCAACGCAGCAGTTCACGGCCAAATGGCAACTGTTTTTGCTAAATTAATTATTGATGATCACGATTATGGTGTAAATGCTTTTGTTGTGCCGTTGCGCGATACGAATGGAATTATTGTAAATGGTGTTACTATTGGCGATTGCGGTCATAAAATGGGTTTAAACGGCGTTGATAATGGAACAATCAGCTTTGATAATGTGGTGATTCCAAAAGAAAACATGCTCGATCGATTTGCTTCTGTAAACGATAAAGGCGAATTTGAAAGTCCAATTCCGAGTGATAATAGACGATTTTTTACAATGTTAGGGACTTTGGTCGGAGGAAGAATCGGGATTCCGAGATCAGCCTTGGCAGCAGCCAAATCGGGATTGACAATTGCGATTCGTTACAGCGATCAAAGAAGACAATTTGGACCAGAAGGCGGATCAGAAGTTCCGATTTTAAATTACAGAATGCACCAGCGAAGATTATTGCCAAATTTAGCTAAAACATACGCCGTTCATTTTGCGCTTCAATATCTTACTAATAGATTTTTGAATCGAACGGAAGCCGAAATGCAGGAAATTGAAGCTTTAGCGGCCGGCTTAAAATCGTATTCAACTTGGAGCACAAGAGATATTCTACAGGAATGCCGTGAAGCATGCGGCGGAAAAGGGTATTTATCTGAAAACCGAATTGATGCTTTAAAAAATGATACTGAAATTTACACCACTTTTGAAGGCGATAATACTGTTTTAATGCAGTTAGTTGCCAAAAATCGCTTGTCAGAATTCAGAAAATCGTTTGGCGAAATGGGTTCACTCGGAATCATAAATTATGTTTATGAAAATGCAAAAACAGCCATTACAGAAAAAAATCCAATTGCAACCAGAAGAACTGATGACGAACATTTAATTGATGCCGAATTTCATCTGCAGGCTTTTGTACACAGAGAAAAAACAATTTTGGCTTCGGCAGCGAGACGTATCAAGAAATTAGTCGACGGAGGATTAGAAGCTTATGATGCGTTTAATGTCGTGCAGCATCAAATGATAGATGTAGCGCAGGCGTATTTGGAGCGTATTGTTTTAGAGCAGTTTCAGGAAGCTTTAAAAGCAATTTCAGACGAAAATTCAAAACAAATATTGACCAAATTATATCAGTTATTTGCGCTTTCGCAGATAGAAAAAAACAGAGCATGGTATCTTGAAGACGGTTATATGGAAGCGGTTAAAACAAAAGCCATCCGTAAAATTGTGAATCAATTATGCTGGGATATTCGTCCAGATGCGGTTGCATTGGTTAATGCTTTTGATATTCCAGAAAGTTGTTTGGCAGCGCCAATTGCAACATTGTAAAATTTTTTTTTGCCACGAATTACACGAATTTCCACGAATTATAATTATTTAAGATAGCGTAGAAATTAGTGTAATTCGTGGCGAATAAAAAAAACTTAGAACCTTACCAACTTAGAATCTTAGTATCTCCTTATATTTGCTTTTCTAAAAACTATCGACCACCAAATTGAAAAACCTTTTACTGTTTTGTGCTTTTTTAATTAGCTTTCCAACATTTGCTTTGGATAGCGAAGATATTATTTTGGCTAAATTAAATGATGCCTTAAAAAATAAACAGCATTATGTAAAGCTTAAAGAAGAGCGAATTTTAAACTTCAAAAAAATAAAATCGGAAAGCTTAACGCCGGAACAGGAATACAATTACAATAAAACTTTATATTTAGAATATCAGAAATTCAATTCGGATTCGGCTATTCGTTATGTAAAAAAGAATATTAAAATTGGTGAACAGCTTCAGGATAAAAATCTTCTCAATTTAGCACAATTAGAGTTAGTTACGCTGTATTCATCTTCTGGAAAATACCGCGAATCTGAAGCTATTTTAAAAAGCATCAACAAAAATAAATTGGCTTTAAACTTATTGCCAAATTATTACATTGCACATCGCGAATTTTTCGAACATTATGCGGCTAACAGTTACAATGATGAGTATCGTCAGCAAATTGGAAAATATCGTGATTCGCTTTTACTGATCTTAAAACCAAATACTTTAGATTATCAAATCACGAGGCTTACACAGGATATTTTTCATAAGAAATATGACAATACACAGAAAAAGCTTGAAAACTTACTCAAAACTACGACCGAAGATAATCCGCAATATGCCATTATTACTTATCTATTAGGGAAAATTTACGAAGCAACTCATAATCTGGAACTTCGAAAAAAATACTACGCCCTTTCGGCTACATCAGATCTTAAAAATGCCAATAAAGACAATGCTTCACTTCAGGAGTTAGCTTCAGTTTTTTATGAAATTGGAGATGTCGATATGGCTTATAAACTCACACAATCAGCAATTGAAGACGCACTTTATTGTAATGTTCAGTTTCGAACGCTTTTAATGTCAGAAGTTTATTCGATTATCAATACGGTTTATTTGGAAAAAGAGGCAAAACGAAAAACGGAATTACAGATTTATTTGCTGTGCATCAGTTTATTGTCGGTATTTTTAATTGTGGCGATAATTTACGTTTACAAACAAATGAAAAAGGTCTCGAGAATTCGTGGAGAACTCTATGAAACTAGCCAGAAGTTAGCCGAATTAAATAAAGACATTACCGAAACCAATGAACAGCTGCAGGAAAGAAACTCACAATTATCTGAATCAAATCATGTTAAGGAAGAATATATTGCTCATTTTTTCAGTCTTTGTTCGACTTACATCAATAAATTAGAGAACTATCGCATTATTTTAAATAAGAAAGCTGCTGCCAAACAGTTTGATGAAATTTATAAAATGCTGAAATCTACAACTCTAGTGGATAATGAATTGGAAGAATTATATAAAAACTTCGATATTATCTTTTTGAATTTATATCCAACCTTCGTAAAGGATTTTAATGCATTGCTGATTCCAGAGGAACAAATTGTTTTGAAGCAGAGCGAATTACTTAATACCGAATTAAGAATTTTTGCTTTGATCCGACTTGGAATTACAGACAGTGTCAAGATTGCGGCTTTTCTTCGCTACTCGTTAAGCACAATTTACAATTACAGAACCAGAGCTCGAAATAAAGCGGCAGTTTCTAGAAATGATTTCGAAGAAATGGTAATGAAAATTGGTTCAATGGCCTTGAAATCATAAAGAAATATTTTAAAATCACTACTTTTTTTACTGTTTATTTTTTGTTATATAATTGTAAATCAATTGTTTGATTTTTTAATTCACTACTTTTTTTCGTTTAAAATTATAACATGTACTATAACGTTTTAGTTTTACAATATTATTAAAAGGTACAAATGACTACTAGAAGTATCTTTACTGAAATTGAATGCTAAATAATTAATAGTTATGTTTAAAAACGTTAAAACAATCGTTGTTTTAGTTTTATTGAGTTCATTCGGATTGAATGCACAAAATAAAGTTCCGGTTTATCTTGATGATAAAAAGCCAATTAATGAGCGTGTAGAAGATGCGCTTAAAAGAATGACAACCGACGAGAAAATTGCCATGATTCATGCGCAGTCTAAATTTAGTTCTCCAGGTGTAAAACGTCTTGGAATTCCAGAAAACTGGATGACCGATGGACCGCACGGAATTCGTACCGAAGTTAAATGGGACGAATGGGATCAAGCCGGATGGACAAATGATTCTTGTATTGCTTTCCCGGCACTTACAGCACTTTCTGCAACTTGGAACAAAGAATTGGCTTCTTTATATGGTAAATCTATTGGAGAAGAAGCACGTTTTCGTAATAAAAATGTACTATTAGGACCTGGTGTAAATATTTACAGAAGCCCACTAAACGGAAGAAACTTCGAATATATGGGAGAAGATCCGTTTTTAACTTCAAAAATGGTGGTTCCTTACATTAGAGGAGTTCAGTCAAATGGCGTTGCAGCTTGTGTTAAGCACTTCGCTTTAAACAATCAGGAAACAAACCGTAATACTGTAAACGTTGTGGTTGACGACCGTGCTTTGTATGAAATCTATCTTCCAGCTTTTAAAGCGGCGGTGCAAGATGGTGACGCATGGGCAATTATGGGATCTTACAATAAATACAAAGGGCAGCAGTGTTGTCATAATGAATATTTATTAAACGATATTCTTCGCAAAGAATGGGGCTTCAAAGGCGTTGTAGTTTCAGACTGGGGCGGTGTTCATGATACTAAACAAGCTATTCATAATGGTTTAGATATGGAATTTGGTTCTTGGACAAACGGACTTTCTTGGGGAACGAGCAATGCTTATGATAATTATTATTTAGCAAAACCTTATTCTGAAATGATTAGAAAAGGTGAAATTGGAACTAAAGAATTAGATGAAAAAGTACGCCGTATTCTTCGTTTGGCTTTCTTGACAACTATGGATAGAAATCGTCCTTTTGGATCATTTGGAACTCAAGAACACGCTGATGCAGGTCGTAAAATTGCCGAAGAAGGAATTGTATTATTACAAAACAACAATAACATTCTGCCAATCAATCTTTCTAAAACTAAGAAAATTGCGGTTATTGGAGAAAATGCAATTAAAATGATGACAGTAGGAGGAGGAAGTTCTTCTCTAAAAGCAAGATACGAAATTACACCTCTTGAAGGTTTAAAAAAGAGAATTGGCAATCAGGCTGAAATTGTGTACGCCCGCGGTTATGTTGGAGATCCAACAAGCAACTATAACGGAGTTGTAGCTAAAGTAAGTTTAGAAGAAAAACGTTCGCCTGCTGAATTGACTGCTGAGGCTTTAAAAGTTGCGAAAGACGCTGATATTGTTCTTTTCATTGGCGGTTTAAATAAAAGTCCAAATCAAGATGATGAAGGACACGATCGTAAAGGATTGGAACTTTCTTATGGACAAAATGAATTAATCAGCCAATTAGCGAAAGTAAATAAAAACATTGTTTTTATTAATATTTCAGGAAATGCTGTGGCAATGCCGTGGGTAAAAGAAGTACCGGGAATTGTTCAAGGATGGTTTTTAGGAACTGAGGCAGGAGCTGCTTTGGCAAATGTTTTGGTTGGAGATGTGAATCCGTCAGGAAAATTGACTTTCACTTTCCCAGTAAAATTAACGGACAACGGAGCGCACGCATTAGGTCAGTTTCCAGGTGGAGACGAAGTGGTTTACAACGAAGGAATTTTTGTTGGATACCGTTGGGCAGACAAACAAAAAATCAAACCATTATTCCCTTTTGGTCACGGATTGAGCTATACGACTTTTGCTTACGGAAAAGTTACTGCTGACAAAAAACAAATGGGAGCTGGAGATCAAATTACATTCTCAGTTACTGTAAAAAACACTGGAAGCCGTGAAGGATCAGAAACGGTGCAGCTTTATATCAGCGATTTAAAATCTTCTTTGCCTCGTCCTATAAAAGAATTAAAAGGTTTTGAGAAAGTTTCGCTGAAAGCAGGAGAAGAAAAAACAGTAACTTTTACAGTTGATAAAACAGCTTTAAGTTTCTTTGATGATAAAAAACACGACTGGGTTGCTGAGCCAGGAGCTTTTGAAGCTTTAATTGGAGCATCTTCAGCAGATATTAAATCTAAAGTGGGCTTCTCACTTCAATAATTTCATTATTTCTAAATTGGTTGGTTTGTAAAGCTGCAAGTGTAAAAATTTGCAGCTTTGCTTTATAAAAAAGTTAGAAGTAAAATGTTGTTTGTCAGAAGTTTGTTTTTAATAAAAATAGTATGAAAAAATTATTGCTCTTTACTGTTGCCTTTTTTTTGTTTCAAAATCTATCGGCTCAGAGTTTAAATAAAATGCAGTGGTTTAATGAACCTGAAAAATGGGAAATTAAAAACAATGCATTAATTATGAATGTAACTGCCAATAGTGACTACTGGCGAATTTCACATTACGGTTTTACGGTTGACGATGCGCCTTTTTACTATGCAACTTATGGCGGTGAATTTGAGGCTAAAGTAAAAATTACAGGAAATTATATCGCCCGTTTTGATCAAATGGGATTGATGATTAGAATTGATGAGAAGAATTACATTAAAACTGGAGTAGAATTTGTTGACGGAAAATTCAATATCAGTACGGTTGTAACACATGAAAAAAGTGATTGGAGCGTAACTACACTTGAAAAATCACCTCCTTTTATTTGGATAAAAGCAGTGAGAAGATTAGATGCTGTTGAAGTATTTTATTCTTTTGATGATAAAAACTACATCATGACGAGAAATGCGCCATTGCAGGACAATACACCAGTAATGGTAGGATTAATGGCTGCTTCACCTGATGGAAATGGGTTTGAAGCTAAATTTGAAAACTTCACCGTAAAACATCTTCCAGATCAAAGAAGATTAGAATGGCTGAAAAACCACCAATAATAATTGTGAATTATAAATTAATCAATTATTAATTAAATTCACAATTAACCATTCACAATTTATAATTATCAATTAACCATTATATGACCGATATTAAACCAAAAAAACATTACGAAATCTTGGACGGCTTGCGTGGCGTTGCCGCTATTTTAGTCGTTACGTTTCACATTTTTGAAACTTTTGCTGGCGGTAACCGTTTTAAACAAATTATCAATCATGGCTATTTGGCCGTAGATTTCTTTTTTCTTTTATCTGGTTTTGTTGTTGCCTACGCGTATGACGATCGTTGGGGAAAAATGACACAATGGGAATTTTACAAACGCCGATTAATTCGTTTACAGCCCATGGTAATTATGGGAATGATCATTGGCGCTATATTTTACTACTTTCAAGCTTCAGATATATTATTTCCTCAGATTGCAGGAATGGAGGTTTGGAAAGTGATTGTAACAATGGTAATTGGTTTTACCTTATTGCCAATTCCGCCTTCATTAGAAATTAGAGGCTGGGGCGAAATGCATCCTTTAGATGGTCCGGCATGGTCACTTTTTTTCGAATATATTGCGAATATCTTGTACGCCTTGTTTTTTCGCAAATTTTCGAACAAAGTATTGTCAGTTTTCGTACTGGTATTTGCCGGACTGTTAATTAATTATACTGTTTTTGGTCCAAAAGGCGATGTAATAGGAGGCTGGTCATTGAATTTGGAGCAAATGAATATTGGATTTACTCGATTATTGTATCCGTTTTTTGCTGGAGTTTTACTTTGCCGTTTAGGGAAATTAATTCATCTGAAAGGCGCTTTCTGGATTTGCAGTATTTTGATCATAATTGTTTTGGGTTTGCCAAGATTTGGAGACGAAAACTCATTATGGATGAACGGTTTGTATGAATCTTTCTGTATTATTTTAGTTTTCCCGCTGATTGTTGCTATCGGAGCTGGCGGACAGATTAAAAGTGCTTTTTCGGCTAAAATTTGCAAGCTTTTAGGCGATATTTCATATCCAATTTACATCACGCATTACCCGCTGATTTACTGGTATACAGCGTGGGTTGTAAACAATAAAGTTTCGTTGGCAGACGGATTACTTCCTGGAATTGCACTTTTAGTAGCAAGTATTGTTTTGGCTTTCGTATGTTTAAAATTATACGATGAACCGGTTAGAAACTGGCTTCAGAATAAGTTTCAAAAGAAAAAAGTTTTGAGTTAAGTGACAAAGAAACAAAGTGACAAAGGTTTAGAGAAAAACCTTTGTCACTTTGTAACTCTGCAACTTTGACACTTAAATAAAAATATTGAATTTCTAATTTGTTAGTTTTAGATATTCGAAAAAAGGGATGAAACCGTAAAGTTTCATCCCTTTTGTATTTAAAGATATTCTAAGATAAAAGTAAAGAATAGAAAAACTTAGCATCTCAGCATCTCAGAATCTTAAAGATTATTCCAAAACCAAAGCTCCTAAAGCCTCTTTGCTGAAACCTTTCAATTGATCTGTTTGTCCAGCTTTAATTTTAGTAACCCAATTTGGATCTGATAAAAGAGGTCTTCCAACGGCAACCAAATCAAAATCACCTCTATCGAAACGTCTGTTTAATTCTTCTAAAGAAGTAGGCTCAGAACTTTCTCCGGAAAAAGCACCAAAGAAATCGCTAGAAAGCCCAACAGAACCAACAGTTATAGTTGGTGCTCCAGTTACTTTTTTAGCCCATCCAGCAAAGTTCAAATCAGAATCTTCAAATTCTGGTTCCCAAAATCTGCGTTGTGAAGCGTGTATAATATCAACTCCGGCATCAACAAGTGGAGTAAGCCAAGCTTCTAATTCCTGTGGATTTTTAGCTAGTTTATAATTGTAATCAGAAGGTTTGAATTGAGAAAAACGCATGATAACTGCGAAATCATTTCCAACTTGTTTTCTAACTTCTTTTACCACTTCAATAGCAAAACGGTTACGTTCTGGCAACGTTTTTCCTCCGTAAATATCTTCTCGTAAGTTTGTTTCGGCTCTAAAAAATTGGTCAATCAAATAACCGTGCGCGCCATGAATTTCGATAGTGTCAAAACCTAATCTTTTAGCATCAGCAGCAGCTTTACCAAAAGCAAGAATGGTATCTTCAATATCTTTTTCGGTCATGGTAACACCATTTCTAAAATCTGGACGATTTAATCCAGATGGACCTTCAAACGGAACAGGAGGAACCCATCCAGAATGATGATTATCCATAATTCCCATATGCCAGATCTGCGGGCCCATTTTTCCGCCAGCAGTATGAACTTCATCAATTACTTTTTTCCATCCGTTTAGAGAAGCGTCGCCGTAAAAATGCGGTACATTAGCATCATTTGATGATGAAGGTCTGTCAATCACAGTACCTTCAGATAATATTAGGCCAACTTCGCCTTCAGCTCTTTTTTGGTAATAAGAAGCGACATTATCAGTTGGAACTCCATTTGGAGAAAAAGAGCGCGTCATAGGCGCCATTACGATTCGGTTTTTCAGGTTTAACGATTTTAAGTTAAATTCCGAAAAAAGGTTGTTTGTACTCATAGTAATTTACAAATTAGATTGAATTAATTTACTGAGTGCTTCAAAGGCACCTTCGTTGCGTTTATAATAAGTCCACTGTCCAACACGTTTGGCCTCGATAAAACCAGCGCGCTGCAAAATAGACAAGTATTCAGATACTGTAGATTGTGTAAGTCCGGCTTTGGCTTGAATTTGCCCCACGCATACACCGTGTTCAAATCCGCCATGTTCGAGCTGACTTGGAAAGTTGATTTCGGGTTCTTTCAGCCATTCCAGCATTTGCAGCCTGGATTTGTTAGAAAGTGCTTTAAAAAGTTCTATATTTTCCATGGTGCAAATATATCGACTTTTCCCGATATACCAATTTAAAGAAAAATATTTAGGATAATTTTGTGATTGAAGGTGGAGAAATTGGAGATTTCACTAAAGAAAATTTATATTTGCTTACAAAGAAAAAGACCCCATTTTATCTAAATAAACTTAATTATGAAAAAAACATTACTTATTTTAGGCTTCTTATGTTGTGTAATCACCAGTTCAAAAGCGCAAGTGGTAGGTGTTGATGTTGGCGATATTGCTCCAGAAATTGAACTTCCAGATACAAAAGGAAATGTCGTTTCCCTTTCTTCATTTAGAGGCGCTTTAGTGTTAGTTGACTTTTGGGCTTCTTGGTGCGGACCTTGCATCAAAGAACAACCAGCCTTATTAAAATTGCATAATGCTTATCCAGAGAAATTATTTATTTATGGTGTTTCGATGGATACAAAAAAGCCTTTATGGACCGCTGCAATCGCAAAAGGAAAATTGCCTTGGACAAACGTAAGCGATTTAAAATACTGGAGTTCGCCAGTTGTAAGCGCCTACATGCTGCAATCTGTTCCGTTGAATTTTTTAATTGACAAAAACGGAATCATTTTAGCTAAAAATATTCACGGAAAAGCTTTAGAAGATATGGTTAACAGCTTGTTGACTAAGTAAAGATCATTAAATGAAATTTCATAATTTATGCATAGATACGAAAGGCTCTTTTGAAGTTTATCAAAAGATAACTAATTTCTTAGATGTAAATCCTAAAAAAGAAGAAGATTTTCAAATATGGACTTATCAAGTTGTAACTTATGAAGAAGAGGAGTATTTTGATTATATAAATGCGTTTTTAGATTTGCTGGAACCAAACTTCGAAAAACTTAAGGATTTAAATATTTATCAAGAAGATATAACTATTTGGCTTTTTTATGAATATGAAAAACAATGCTCAATGTCATTTAATCCACAAGAAACGAAAAGGTTGGGAGAAAGTGGAATTTCATTAAATATTGATTGTATAAAAAGAAATTGATAAATAAAAAAACAACATTGACTTTAAAATAAAGCAATTTTAACAACAACATTTTAAAGTAAAATGAAATCAAAACTAAGTTTATCTGAATTCAGAATAAGATTAAAGACCAATACAGAAATTGGTTCTCTAAAAGTAAAATTAAGCACGTTTAGATTATTTCCTAAATTTGGAGGAACAAAACCTTTTTACGGTCTTTTTGATGATAATAGTTTTCGTTTAACGTTGAATTCAGAATTATCATCAACAATTTTCGTTTTAAAAGGAAAATATAAAGTTGTTGGTAATGTACTTAAATTGGATTATGTTGTTGAACCAAATAGTAAACTCCAGTCGATTTGGATGGAATATTTTCCGATAGTTTTGATTGTAGCAATTAATTTGTTTTTTCTTTTTTTTGGAAAAGGGTTAAGAAGAGCTTCTACAATTGTCAATTTGTTTTTACTTTTTATAACTTTCTATTCCAGATGGAAGGAGAATAGAAAAAAGAAAAAATTAGAGAAAAAATTTATAAGGATTTTTGAGATTACAGAATAAGAAAATCAATGTGGAATTTCTAACCTGAAACCTGAAACCTGAAACAAAGAAAACCTGAAACAAAAAAAAGTCCATTTCTAATGGACTTTTTTTAATTATTCGTTTTCTGTATTCGCCTTTTTAACGCCTCCAAAACTCGTTTTCATCATTTCTCTAATTTGGAATTGTGTTTTATTTCTCGTAACATTTTTCCATTCTTCAAAATCATAAATATGAATCTTGTCTGCGTACGGATTGGTTACAAAAAAAAGTCTTGATATAGAGAATTTATAGTATTTCAGTTCATGCGAAATATGCCGGTCGGGTACGACAATAAGAATCGTTTCCCAGTCCAGAAAATTCTGAGGAACATCTTCTCTTTCAGTTAATCCAAGAGATTCAAAAAAGGCAAGAATCTTTTGGTCATTATTCTTATCGATCTTCTCATCGATACGTTTAATGGCGCTTAGAAGCTTTTTTTCATCTTTAATAACACTCATAATAGTCTTTGTTTTTTTTTATTTTAGTATAAAATTACACCAAAAGAAAATCATTTTAAAAACTATAGCCAATAGAATGATTCTAAATTTTGATAGTCATTTTTTACGGGGTGTACAAGGATAATAGTTTATGTTTTTGATAAAATACTATTAAAATTAATGCCTTCAAAAGCCTAATTTTATATTTTATAACTATCTCCAAACCATTTTCATGAGAAATTCTTTTCTAAAAAAAATCTTTTCGGTTTTTATTTTTGCCATTTCAAGTCTGGCTTTCGCCCAAAGCAAATCAGACCGGGAATTGATTTTGATTGATAAAGACTGGCATTTTTCATTCGGTCATTTATATGATACCGAAAAAGATTTTGGACATGCAACAGGATATTTTTCTTATTTAACTAAAACTGGTTTTGGAGATGGTCCTGCCTCCAAAGATTTTGATGATCGTGCCTGGCGAAAAATCGATTTGCCGCACGATTGGGCAGTTGAACAGGATTTTAGCGAAAATGGCAGTTTCAGTCACGGATTTAAAACCGCAGGAAAAGGTTTTCCGGATAAAAGTATTGGCTGGTACCGAAAAAAAATCAATATTCCGGAAACAGATAAAGACAAAATCATCAGCTTAAAATTTGACGGCGTTTTTAGAAATTCGAAAGTGTTTTTTAACGGCTATTATCTGGGAACAGAAGAAAGCGGTTACAACGGTTTTGAGTACGATGTTACGGCTTATGTAAATTATGGCGGAGAAAATACAATCGTAGTTCGTGCCGATGCTTCAATGGAAGAAGGATGGTTTTATGAAGGCGCAGGAATTTACAGGCATGTTTATCTGCAGAAAACAAATCCAATTCATGTCGCAACAAACGGAACTTATGTTATCTCGGAAATAAAAAATAATGATGCAGCAATTACTGCCGAAGTTTCAATTGAAAACAAAGGAAATTATAAAGGTGCGATTGAAATTATTCAGACAATTTTTGATGCTTCGGGAAAACAAATCGCAAGTGTTTCGGAAAATGGAAATGCTCCTGAATTTTATAAAACGACTTTTTTTACCTCAAAATTAAATGTCAAAAATCCGCTTTTGTGGGACATTGATTCGCCAAATTTATATCGTTTAGAAACTCAGATCAAGCAAAACGGAAAAGTGATTGACAGTTTTGAAACGCCTTTCGGAATCAGAACAATAAGATTTGATGCTGAAAAAGGCTTTTTTCTGAATGGAAAACCTTTAAAGTTAAAAGGAACCAATAACCATCAGGATCATGCCGGAATTGGGACAGCATTGCCAGATGAAATTCAGTATTACCGAATTAAAAAATTGAAAGAAATGGGTTCGAATGCCTACCGCTGTTCGCATCATCCGCCAACTCCAGAATTATTGAAAGCGTGTGACGAACTTGGAATGCTGGTAATTGACGAAACCCGATTAATGGGAATTAATGATTATCATCTAAATGATTTAAAGCGAATGATCGAACGTGACCGTAACCATCCGAGTGTTTTTTGCTGGTCGGTTGGAAATGAAGAATGGAATATTGAAGGAAATATTGTAGGCGAACACATAACAAATGTGATGCAGGATTTTGCAAAAAGTATCGATTCAACAAGACCAGTTACAGTTGGAATCAGCAGCGGATTTAAAAGCGGTATTTCGTCGGTTGTTGAAATTATGGGTTACAATTATCTTGGAAACGGAGACATCGATGCACATAGAAACGAATTCAAAAAGCAGCCCGGAATGGGAACGGAGGAAGGTTCAACTTTTGCAACGCGAGGTATTTATTTTACGGATGATGCCAAACATTATCAAAGCGCTTATGATAAGAAACCGCGTCCAACTTTTTACAGTATTGAAGAAGGCTGGAAATTCTATGCTGAAAGATCTTATTTGGCCGGAATGTTTATTTGGACCGGTTTTGATTATCGCGGTGAACCAACGCCTTATGGCTGGCCGTCGGTAACTTCGTATTTTGGAATGATGGATGTCTGCGGTTTTCCGAAAGACAATGTTTTCTATTTGAAATCATGGTGGGGAAATAAACCTGTTTTGCACATTATGCCACACTGGAACTGGAGCAGAATGGAAGGCAAAGAAATTGATGTCTGGGCGTATTCAAATTGTGATGAAGTGGAACTTTTCCTAAATAAAAAGAGTTTAGGCAAAAAGAAAATGCAACAAAACAGCCATTTAGAATGGAAAGTAAATTATGCACCCGGAACACTGGAAGCGATTGGTTATAAAAACGGAAAAAAGATATTGACCGAAACCCGGAAAACCACAGGAAAAGCGGAGAATATTAAACTTTCTGGAGACAAAGAAAACGTTCCAAATTCTAAAGTAACTGTTGTTTCAGTTGAATTAACAGATAAAAAAGGTTTACATGTTCCGACTTCAAATGACGAGATTTCTTTTTCAATAGAAGGAGGAAAAATTTTGGGCGTAGGAAACGGCGACCCAACTTCATTGGAAAAAGACCAGTTTATTGATGATTTGCAATTAGTTGCAATAACCCATTTTAAGGAACAAAAAAGAACGACAGCTAATGTGTCTCAAGAATTACAAAACTATCCAGAAAACGATTGGAAAACAGCCTTTAAAGACCGTGATTATAAAAATCAGGCATCATCTTATATTTATAAAGGAGAATTTGATTTGAATACTATTTCGAAATCAAATGTTGTAAGTTTCTTTTACAAGAAAATTGGAGTTGAAACGGCAGTTTTCATTAACGGAAATAAAGTACAGCCAAGCTCTGAAGATTCTCAAAAATACGTTTTGGATAGTGCCATTTTAAAAGAAGGAAAAAACATAATTCATATTATCGCAACGCCATTGCAAAAAATAAAAGATTGGGACATTATGAATACAGATCCCGGAATTATTCAAGTCATAACGCCTGCAGGGCCTTGGAAAAGAAAACTTTTTAATGGCTATGCCCAAATCATCATTCAAAAAGACGAAAATGCCAAAGAAGTTATTTTATCCGCTTCTGCGAAAGGACTTCGATCTGCAAGTTTAAAGAATTAGAGGTTTAACCGCAAAGCACGCAAAGATTTACGCAAGGATCGCAAGTTTTTTTTTTTTAGCTGGACGAAATAATCGCGCAAAGTCGCGAAGACGCAAAGTTTCTTTTCCCTTGCGCCCTTTGCGTAAATCTTTGCGTGCTTTGCGGTTAAAACTTGATCCCGAAGCCTCGGGAGAAACCTGAAACAAAAAAATAACAAAATAATATTGTTTGATTTTCATAACTTTGCAAAATGAATAATCAGACAGATACTCAGAATTGCGATTTTACTTCAGATTTAAAGCTGAAAGGTTTTAAAGTATACCAAATAAACGGAGATATAAGTAAAATTCCGGTTTACAGCCGTAGGGATTTTTATAAAATCTGCATCAATACCAGTAAAAGTATTATACAATACGCTGACCGCGGTATAGAAACCGATGGAACAATTCTGTTTTTCGGTAATCCGATTATTCCCTATTCATGGGAAACTGTTTCTGGTGAATACGAAGGTTATGCTTGTGTCTTTACCGAAGAATTTCTGAAAGCAAAAGACCGATCAGAAACACTTCATGAATCACCTTTATTTAAAATAGGAGGAACGCCAATTTTTTCTTTAAACGCTGAACAAAAGGTTTTTATAGATTCCTTGTTTCAAAAAATGATCAAAGAATACGAAACCGATTATGTTTTTAAAGACGATTTGATGCGCAGTTATGTCAACTTGATTATTCATGAATCGATGAAGATGCAGCCTTCAGAGAATTTCTTCAAACACAAAAATGCCTCTTCCAGAATTACTTCTTTATTCTTAGAATTATTGGAAAGACAATTTCCAATAGAAACTAAAAATGAGCCTTTAACTTTAAAAACACCTCAGGATTATGCGCAAAGCCTTGCTGTACATGTGAATCATTTGAATCGTTCTGTAAAAGAAGTGACAGGAAAACCAACAACAGCACATATTACCGAAAGAATAATTAATGAAGCAAAAGCTTTGCTGCATCATACAGATTGGAGTATTTCAGACATTGGTTATTCGCTCGGATTTGAATATCCGAGTTATTTCAATAATTATTTTAAAAGACTTACAGGAACGGTTCCAAAATCGTTAAGAATGTAAATTGTTTCAATTTCTTAATTTTTTGTTTGAATATTGTTATTTCCAGAAAGCAAAGTTGATCTAATTTTGCCCTGAAATCACAATGCTGAAATAACTTATCAGTTTTGGACAAACTAAATTACTACTTCATAAAGCGGATTCTAGCTTTCTAAAATTTAGTTTATAATTCTGATAATGAATTAGATAAGTGATTTTTAATAAAGTCAATCTCAAAAAAATAAGTAAATTTATGTCAACAAATTATTCAGCAGTTATTGAAGAAGGAAAAGTCCCGAATACATTTATGACAGGCGACGTTTCTTATAAAAAACAAACGAGCGATATTCATCCTGAAAACACTGTAATAAAAGAAGTTACGTTTGAAGCTTGCGCAAGAAGCAACTGGCACATCAACGCAGGTCTGCATATGCTTATTGCAAAAGAAGGAGCAGGATATTATCAGGAACGAGGAAGTGCAGTGAGAATGCTTCAAAAAAACGAAGTGGTTACGATTTTACCAGGAGTAGAACATTGGTACGGAGCAACTCCATTTGAAAAATTTTCTTACGTTGCCATTATCACAGAAGCTGATAAAGGTCATGGAATCTGGCTAGACAAAGTAACCGATGGAGAGTATTTTTTATTGAGTTACTAAGATACTAAGGTTCTGAGATACTAAGGCTGTGAGATGCTAAGTTTTTTAGAGCGAAGGAAGAATCTCCTTTGCGTAAACCTTTGCGGTTAAACCTAATCACGAAGCTTCGGGAGAAACTTGAAACCTGAAACAAAAAAACAAACCTGAAACAAATATAAAAGATGGAAACAAAAAACATAAAAGCCTTTGGTACAGAAGCTGCCGAAGCACCATTACAAACCTTAGATATTAAAAGAAGAGCAGTTCAGGCACATGACGTAGAAATCGAGATTTTGTACTGCGGAATTTGTCACTCTGATTTACATTCGGCTAGAAATGAATGGCATGGCACAATGTATCCAATTGTTCCAGGACACGAAATCGTGGGAAGAGTTGTAAAAGTGGGCGATCACGTAAAAAACTTTAAAGTGGGTGAATTGGCTGGTGTTGGCTGTATGGTCGATTCTTGCAGAGAATGCGAGCACTGCAAAAATGATTTAGAGCAATACTGTGAGGAAGGAAATATTTTGACATTCAATTCTCCAGACAAACATTTAGGCGGACATACTTTTGGAGGTTATTCGGAAAGTATTGTTGTTGACGAAAATTATGTATTACATATTTCTGATAAACTTGATCTAGCCGGAGTTGCACCTCTGCTTTGTGCAGGAATTACAACTTATTCTCCTTTGAAACATTGGAAAGTTGGTCCTGGACAAAAAGTTGGAATCGTTGGAATTGGCGGTTTAGGACATATGGGAATCAAATTAGCAAAAGCTATGGGCGCTCATGTAGTAGTTTTTACAACGTCTCTATCTAAATTCGACGCAGCGAAAGACCTTGGAGCAGACGAAGTTGTTTTGTCCACAGATCCAGAACAAATGGCAAAACATGCAAAAAGTCTGAACTTTATTTTAGACTGCGTTTCGGCTGAACACAACATCGATTCGTACCTAAATTTATTAAAAGTTGATGGAACTTTGACACTTGTTGGTGCGCCAATGGAACCGCTTCCTGTAACTTCTTTCAGTCTTTTATTAGGAAGAAGAAGCTTCGCCGGTTCTGCCATTGGAGGAATTGCAGAAACTCAGGAAATGCTTGATTTCTGTGCCGAACATAATATCACTGCAGATATCGAATTAATTGGCGTAAACGAAGTAAACGATGCCTACGAAAGATTATTAAAAGGAGATATTAAATATCGTTTTGTAATTGATATGGCTTCTTTGAAATAAGTAATAAAGTAACAAAGTGGCAAAGTAACAAAGTGACATAGGTTAAAAACTTTGTGTCTTTGTCACTCTGAAACTTTGTAACTAAAAAAGAAATAAACAAAGTTCACAGAGGCAAAGTTAAAAAGTGTCAAAGGAAAACCTTTGCTTCTCTGTCACTCTGAAACTTTGTAACTAATAAAGAAAAATATGCTTACACGTAAACTAGGAAATAGCGGTCTTGAAGTCTCAGCATTGGGACTTGGCTGCATGGGAATGAGTTTTGGATATGGTCCTGCTCATGACAAAAATGAAATGATAAGTCTTTTGCGCTCAGCTTATGAAAAAGGAATTACTCTTTTTGATACAGCAGAATGTTACGGACCATTTTTAAACGAAGAACTTTTGGGCGAGGCTTTAGCGCCTTTTCGTGATAAAGTTGTAATTGCAACGAAATTCGGGTTTTTAGAAGGAGATTCTAAAAAAGGATTAGACAGCCGACCTGAATGGATCAGAAAAAGCATAGAAGGTTCATTAAAAAGATTGAATACAGATGTTATCGATTTGTATTATCAGCATCGTGTGGATCCAAATGTTCCTATTGAAGACGTTGCTGGCACGATAAAAGATTTGATTCAGGAAGGGAAAGTGAAACATTTTGGACTTTCAGAAGCGGGAGCAGAAAGCATTCGTCGTGCACATGCCGTTCAGCCAGTTACAGCATTGCAAAGCGAATATTCACTTTGGTGGAGAACTCCAGAAGAAGAAATTTTCCCGACATTAGAAGAACTAGGAATCGGATTTGTGCCTTTTAGTCCGTTAGGAAGAGGTTTTCTTACTGCAAAAATTGATGAAAACACACAATTTGATAGTTCAGATTTCAGAAATTCATTACCTCGTTTTGCTCCTGAAGCCAGAAAAACAAATCAGGCTTTTGTGGAATTATTATCAAAAATGGCCGCTGACAGAGGCGTAACAAATGCACAAATTGCATTGGCATGGAATGTAGCTCAAAAACCTTGGATTGTACCAATTCCGGGAACAACTAAATTGCATCGTTTAGAAGAAAATCTAGGCGCATTAGATTTAAAACTTTCTGCTGCTGATCTTTCAGAAATTAATGAAGCAGCATCAAAAATAACAATTGAAGGTGCAAGATATCCAGTGCATCTGCAGAAGATAGCGGGGAAATAAGGTGCTAAGGTTCTGAGGCACTAAGATACTAAGAAAAAAAGCTTAGCACCTCAGAACCTTAGCCCCTTAGTCCCTCAAAAAAGAAACCCCTCAAGCAATTCAACTCTTGAGGGGTTTTTAGCAAAGATTTGAGGTTCTCAGATACTCAATTACTTCGAATATTAGCGTCTAAAAATAAGTTTCAAAGTCTGTAAGAAAAAAACTTAGCATCTTAGAACCTTAAAATCTTAGCGTCTAAAAATAAATAATAACCAATTAAATTTATTTTACTTTTTGTCTAGATTTTGTTTCAACAATTTAGCGTGTTCCAAATGTGCTGTTAAACCTGCAATATTATTTGAAGCCCAAAGTTTAATGTCTTCGTCTACAGCATCTTTAGTTGCTTTTTGCAATTTATCAATCGCTTTTTCGTGACCGTCGATCATCATATCGGCGAATTTTTTGTCAAAATCAAGACCTGATTTTTCGTTTAGTTTGTTGTATTCTTCCTGACCTTCTTCAGTAAGAGAAGTTGGTAATGTAAAGTTTTTAGCTTTCGCCAAAGCGCTTACTTCTGAAGCCGATTTAGTGTGCTCCTCAACAAGCATTTTACCAAATTTTTTCACTTCAGGATTGGTACTTTTTTGTTGTGCCAGTTTCCCGATTTCAATTTCAGCCAAATTAATTTCAGCCTGATCAACTAAAAATTCAGAATCATCTTCTTTGCTGTCAATGGAGTCAAATTTTGCTTCGTTAGCATCTTCTGCAACTTCTTTTGGATCTTCCTGTTTTGTTTCATTTTTACAAGACTGAAGGAATATAATAATAAGTCCCGCTCCTAAAATTACTTTACCGGCTAATAGTATCTTTTTCATGATTTTAATAGTTTGAATGTTACGATGTAAAATTATTCAGGAAGCAGGAGGAATGTATTACAGGATTTTTGGAGATTGTTATATGATTTGGATGACCGCTAATTTAAAAATGAGGTTTCCCGTAAAATAAATTTGTTTTTAAGTGCAATATTTGTTTCGAATAATGGGATGCATTACTTTTCGACAAGAAAAAAGTTTATTTGCTTTTTAAATTGAATTGCTAACGGTTTATTAAATAATTATAAAAGGAATTTTAATATGAGAATAATTAAAATACTTTCGGTATTATTATTTTTAGGAATATTTTTTCTTTACTTAAACTTTTTTTCATCATTTGTAATGCCTTGGCAAAGAGATGATGCAATTAAAGCAGCATTAAGTTGGGGACAATTAAAGGAACTTCCACATGATGCGGATATTATTCATTTAGAAAAAAGAGGAAGTATGTTTACCAGACAATTTATTATTGAATTTACAAGTTCTGAATCTGCCATTAAAAATTGGATTTTAAAAAGCAGAGGTTTTAGAAATGTCAAACCTGAAATAAAAAACGAAATAAAAACATATCAAATTCATCCAAAAGATGGCGATGCTTACGGAGGAAAAGTTGAAATCGAAGGAAATAGAGTTTTGATAAATATGAGCTGGAGTTAAAGAAGAAGAATTCTAACTTCAAAATATTTTGCACTAGCGGCAATGTATATTAACACAAGAATAAAGATTTATGACTGAAAAATTTACCTTAACAGGCGGTGCAAGAATTGGAATGGCAAACGCAAGTTATCCTTTTGCTGATCTATATGTCGATAAAGATGTTTTAAAAATAAACGCCTCAATTGTAGGGAATTTAGTTTTTCAAGCAAAAGATATCATCGAATTAAAGGCTTATAGATCGATACCAATAATTGGCAATGGAATAAAAGTTATTCATCGAATTGAAAAATACAATCAAGAGGTTATATTTTGGACCTTTAAAGATCCCAAATTTGTACTTAATGAGATCGAAAAAACTGGTTTTTTAAATAATACAAATAGTAGTCTAAGTGATTCCGATTTGGAAATTATAAAAAGACAAAATCAGGGCGGATTTCCAATCAAAAAATCTGTAGTTGTATTTTTTGTTATTGCTTGGAATTTACTTTTTATATCTGCATTAATTCCGATTTTTTTAAATCCAAATTCTAAAGGTTTTTCTTTTGGAATTGGCGTTAATATTGCTCTTGGATTAGTTTTTCTTACTTCTGTGTTAACCGTAATTTCGAAGAGCTTTAGGAAATTAATTTTAAAAGAAGGCAGAGAATTTGAGGATATTAAGAAGTTTATATATTTTATTATTTTGATTAGCGGAATATTGTCTATATCATTTGGATTAGCACGTTTTAATTAAAGCTTAAATACATTAATTTAAAAATGAAAAAAATAGTTTTTGTGGTATTATTATTTTTAAATCTTACTGTTTCTGCACAAGCATATTTTCCTAGCTTTAATAGTTTATTTTTAAATGATCCTGATGAATCTCTTTTTAGCCCAGAACTTAATTATTTCAGAGAAGAATTAAAAGTTGTTAGTAAAACCCTTTATGTAGGAGATGTACAAACAGCTACAAGTAGATCGAATGGATTTTACAGTTTTAAAGTCGTGCCAACTTCTGTAAGAGAGTATAATTTTTTAAATTCGGGAGTATTCTTAAGATTCAATGTGAATTTGAGAGAGAAACATGCATCATTTCCAGTGACTTTTGAGGAGTTTATAGATGAAGATGAATCAGGAGGAAAGGGCAGAATAGATTTTGATATGCAGGGAATTTCCTTGGCTTTTGATCAAAAACTGATTAAAGTAGTAAATCCTGCATCTGTCAAAAATAAGGCAGATTTTACAATTACAAATGCAGAATATAAAATCAGCAAGACAAATCTTGAAATTGTGTTAAAAGGCTATTTTGCCACCGATGTAATTATTAAAGGAAAGAAAATTAAGAAAGATGCTATTTCCTTCTTGACATTAAATGCAGATAAAATAGGGTTTGATATTTCTTATGAAACTCAGATAAATAAAGAAAAAATAGTTGTTTTTAAAAAGAAAAATTAAGGACTTTACTATGTAGTTACTAAAATCCCAATTCCTAAAGAATTGGGATTTTTTTTGCTCTGAAATTTATGACTTTCGACTTTAAGACTTTAAACTTTCGATTTACAAATAACTCAAATTATGAAAGTTATAACCAAAATTGTATAACAGAATCGCCTTACTTTTTTGGGAACTTTGACATACCATACATATTAAATCATTAACCTAAAATTAAAAGTCATGCCTAATCCAAGAATTAAAAACGAAAAGCAGTATCAGGCTCTTGTTGAGAAAGGATACAGTAAAGAGAAATCGGCGCGAATCGCTAATACGCCAGATGCCGGAGTAAAAGGCGGAAAAGCAAGACCTTATGAAGAATGGACAAAAGAAGAATTGCTGAAACAAGCAATCAGAGTAGGAATAAAAGGACGTTCGTATATGAACAAAAGGGGTTTGATAAATTCCTTGCGAAACAATTAAAAATATAAACCATGCCTGCAAAAATCGCTCAGCAAAAGCTTATGAATCAATTAATCAAGTCACCGCATTTGGTACTTGAAAAATTGGATTTGGTTTATGTAAGCAATCAAAAGCTTCCAATTGAAAGATGCGAAGGCGAAGATGGTTTTATTTATAAAAAGAACGGACGATGTATTAAACAAAAAAGCGAATTAAAACGCTTTAGCAGTTTGGTTTTACCGCCGGCGTGGGTAAACGTTCATATTTCTGATTTGTCAAACGGACATTTACAGGCGGTTGGCTTAGATGATAAAAACAGAAAACAGTACCGTTATCATCCAAAATGGAACCAAATTAGAAACCAGACGAAGTTTTATAAAATAGCCGAATTTGGCCAAAAACTTCCCGCTATTCGCAAACAAGTCGATCATGATTTGGAACAAAAAGAATGGTCAAAAGATAAAGTTATTGCGCTTGTGATTCGATTAATGGAAGAGACGCACATCCGAATTGGAAATGAGAAATATGCCAAAGACAACAAATCATACGGACTTTCGACTTTGCGAAAAAGGCACATCAACATCAATAAAAATTCCCTCCGATTTGAATTCATCGGAAAAAAAGGAAAACAGCATACGATTACCACCAGAAACAAACAATTGATAAAACTGGTTAGCCGATGCGAGGAAATTCCGGGTTGGGAAGTTTTTAAATATTACGATAAAAACGGCGAACGCAAAGTTTTAGACAGTCATATGGTCAACGAATATTTACATGAAATTTCGGGAGAATATTTCAGTGCCAAAGATTTCAGAACTTGGGCCGCTTCGATCATATTCTTTGAAAATTTAATGGAAATCGGAATTACTTCTGACGAAAAAGAAATCAAAAAGAATATTCTGACCGCATACGACGCCACGGCTGAAGCGCTTGGAAATACAAGAAATGTTTGCAAAAATTATTACGTTCATCCGCTGTTGGTTTCCACTTATGAAGATGGATCGATTCAGCCTTATTTCGACAAAGTAAAAAAGAGCCGAAGCACAAAAAAATACTTTTCACGCTCTGAAACGGCCTTTGCAGAATTGATTGAAAATTATCAAGTCAATTTAAAGTAAATCGCCAGTTATAGAGCTATAAATAAAATGTTTAGAGTTAATGCATCTCCTTTAAAAGCATGAAATTTGAGTAACAAACAAAATCGTTATTAACTAAAAATCAATTATTATGTTACGTTGGACAGTCATATTTATTATTTTGGCAATAGTTGCCGGAATATTTGGTTTTGGTGGCATTGCCGCTGGAGCAGCTAGTATAGCAAAAGTTTTATTTTTTATATTCCTGGTATTATTCATCATTTCGCTTATTAGTGGCCGAAGAAGTGTATAAACCAAGAATCTCAGTACATAAAAACGAATAAAAACGACACAATTATATCTTGGTATTTTGTGTCGTTTATCTTTTAAAAAATAGCAATTATGGGAACAAAAAGCGGTGCTTATCAGGATGTCTACGTAAAAAGAGAAGACGAAATGGTAAGCTTGAAAAATGATGTAACAGATTTTTGCGAAAAGTATATCAAACCTGTACATCCTCAAAACTGGGACTGGTCGGTTCGTGATTTTGAAAATCCTAAAAACGACCCTACAACTGCCGAAGCGCGAGCGATTGCAAATGTAGTTTACAAAGACTTGTTGGACAACAAGCATACCGAAGTTGATCTTTCGACAATGAACAATGTTGAAGCAATTAAGGCCTATTTAAATCCGAAAAGCAAGTATGAAGATTTTAATATGGAGGAATTTGCCTTTGCATTAAAAGTGGAGCTTGAACACGGAAAAATTAAAGATGTAAACGTGACCAATAATCATCCGTTTTTAACGGCGATGATTGCGCTTGCACATATGACCGAAAGCCTGACGTATTATAAACGTTTGCAAGTGATGGAAGCCGAGGGTGAAATTTATGAAATCATGCGTAAAATTGAAAACTCGCCAACAGGAAAAGAAGAATGGTATAAAGAATTAGGCAAAGCTGAACAAGAATTGACCGAAGCCAGAGCTGGTTTAACAGAGCGTCTGCAAAAAATGGATGATATTCCGACACTTGAAAAAATTGGCGATTAAAAATTGTAGACGCACTGCTGTGCGCCTCTACGAAATATTGGATTAAATATTTTAAATATTATAGAAATTCTAATTCACCAGATAAGAAAACATAAAAAAACCGTTAAGAATTTTTGATCTTAACGGTTTTAATTTTTTAATAATTTTAAATTTTATCTTCTTAAATCATCGTCTGAGTACGCGTCATCATCTTCTTGTACATCGTCCTCAACATAAGTATTATCATCATCGTTACCATCGTCTTCGTCATTAAAATCGTCGTCATCTTCATCTAATTCGTCTAAATCATCTTCGGTTTCATTGAAGTCATTTTCAAAAGTGTCGGCGGGATTATCAAATTCATCATTTTCTTCTTCTTCGTCAAGATCTTCGTCTATATAATCATCATCATTTTCGAGCTCAACTTCATAAACATCATCATTATTGTGTTCTAAGTCATGCTCGCTATGAAAATCATCATCTAGATCATCTAAATCATCGTCGTTGTAATCAATAGCGTTTTCATCGGGATTTGGCTTATCAGGATTATGCCCGTTTCGTACGGTATAGCCGCGATTTGCAGTTTCTTCAATACTCTTATCGGTATTTTTTTGATCGTTTAAATCGTATAGTTCTTCGTTCATTACCGCATTTCTATTGGCGGTATTTGGGTTTCTGTTAAGAATGCTGTTGTTTTTATTTATAGTATTCATGATATCAGTTTTTATAATTTCTATAAAACAAATCTACTTCTAAATGCAAGAGAATTCTTTATAGAATTGTTTTGCGTAATTGCATAATTATCAGATGTGTAGAATGGAATTTAATTAAAAAATGCTATAACTGTACTGAAATATTGAATGGTAATTTTATACTCTATTAATCATAAAAAGAAATTACCATGAAAACTGTGAATAACAAAAACGAAAGTACTGCCAAGCAAGAAGTAAAAAGAGGTGTTACAAAACCAAAATCAAATGCTGCTGCAGGTTTAAACGAATTATTTGAAGATGGCTTGAAAGATATATACTGGGCAGAGAAAGCTTTGACAAAAGCACTTCCAGTAATGTCTAGAAACGCAACATCTGAAGAATTAATCTCGGCGATCAATAACCATTTGGTTGAAACGGAAGAACATGTAACACGTTTAGAGAAAATTTTTGACTTGATTGGCAAAAAAGCGACGGCTAAAAAATGCGATGCAATGGAAGGTTTGATTGAAGAAGGCAAAGGAATTCTTGAAGAAACTGAAATTGGAGTAGTAAGAGATGCTGGAATTATTGCGGCAAGCCAAAAAATCGAGCATTACGAAATTGCTACTTACGGAACTTTAAGACAATTTGCAGAAACCTTAGGTTTGGAAGAAGCAGCCTCGCTATTAGAATTGACGCTTGACGAAGAAAAAGGTGCCGATAAATTATTGACAGAAGTTGCTGTAAATGCGGTGAATCTTGAAGCTGCCGAAGCAGAGTAAGATTAGAAATTAAAGTATAAAAGTGCAGTTTCAAAACTGCACTTTTTTTTAATGAATTTTAAAAGAGAAATTATGCCCGAAGGTCCATCCATATTGATTTTAAAAGAAGAAGTACAGCAGTTTTCCGGTCAAATAATAATGGAAGTTTCCGGAAACAGCAGTGTTGAAATTCAGCGTTTAAAGGGCAAAAAAATCTTATCATTCAAGACTTGGGGCAAGCATTTTTTGATTTGCTTTGACGATTTTACGGTGAAAATTCACATGCTGATGTTTGGTACTTATCGAGTTAACGAACGAAAGGAAACCAAACCGCGGCTGCATTTGCAGTTTGCTGACGGCGAGATCAATTTTTATACCTGCTCGATTAAAATATTGGAAGGCGATGTAAATCAATATTATGACTGGAGTGAAGATGTTTTGAACGAAAACTGGAATCCGAAGAAAGCAAAACAAAGCTTGGATAAAATTCCTGACGAAATGATCTGCGATGCGATTTTAGATCAAAATATATTTTCGGGAGTAGGGAACATCATTAAAAATGAAGTTTTGTACCGATGTTTTATTCATCCGGAATCATTGGTTGGAAAAATTCCGCCTGAAAAAATCACCGAGATTATCTCTGAATGTTCTGTTTACAGTTTTGAATTTTTGTATTGGAAAAAAAAGTTTGAATTAAAGAAACATTGGCTGGCTTACACAAAAAGCTTTTGCTTTCGCTGTAATTTGCCCATCATCAGAAAACATACAGGAAAAAAGAACCGCCGCAGTTTTTTCTGTACCAATTGTCAACAGCTTCACATATGAAAAATGATATTTTAATAGGATGTTCGAGTTATAATAACCGATTTTGGAAAGGCATTTTTTATCCCGAAAACCTGCCTTCTTCAAAGTGGTTTGATTTTTATTGCCAGCATTTTAATACTTACGAATTTAACGGAAGCTTTTATAAATTCCCGACTTTAAGAATCTTTGGAAATTGGTATAATAAAACACCAGAGGACTTTATATTTTCAGTAAAAGCGCCAAAAGAAATTACGCATATCAAAAAGTTTATGGACTGCGAAGTTGTATTAAATGATTTTTATAACTGCTGTAAAGAAGGGTTACAAGAAAAATTGGGATGTGTTCTGTTTCAGTTTCCGCCAAGTTATTCTTTTACTTCTGAAAGATTATTGCAGATTGTTCAAAACTTGGATTTAAGCTTCAAAAATGTAATTGAATTTCGTCACGAAAGCTGGTGGAATCAAGAAGTGTGGAATGTCTTTTTACAAAACAATATTACGTTTTGCAGTGTCAGTTATCCAAAGTTGCCTCAAACCATTTTTACCGATTTTCCGCTTATTTATGTTCGTTTGCACGGTGTTCCAAAACTGTTTTATTCCAGTTATTCTTCTGAAGAATTATTGGAACTAAAAACTAAAATTGCTTCTAAATCTGGATTTGTTTATTTTAATAATACAGCAAGCGAAGCGGGGATTTTGAATGCTTTAGAGATGAAGAAGTTAATTTAACCGCAAAGTTCGCAAGGAGAAAAAGCGCAAGGTTCGCAAAGAAAATTATCCTTTGCGAACCTTGCGTAAATCTTTGCGAACCTTGCGGTTAAACTAGCATTATTGCAATTGCAAATTCCCTTCAATTCCGTCATCCATGGTTTTGCCGGTTACAAGTGCTGCAGTCATTTTAGCAATTGCGACCATTTTACCGTGTTTATTGTTCCAGTAATAACCGTCTTCAGGTACCACTTTTATGACACTTAAATTTGGATCATCAATACCGCCAGGCATCCAGACTTTTACAATAGGGTCGTATAAATCTTTAATAATTTCTCTTTTGTATGAAATACTTGCTTGCCCATGCAGTGTGAGGAATTTATCATGCGGTTCAGCAAAAAATATTTCAACAGTAGGATTCAGTGTAATTTCGGCATTTTGACTGCTGTTTCGGTCAGATAAGAACCAAAGATTGCCTAAATCATCAATTTTTTGAACAGACATTGGTCTTGACTGCAAGCGGTCGTTGCTATACGTACAAAACATACAGGTTTTTATATTCTCGGCCAATTCTTTTATTTTGTTTACCGCTAATTCTTCGGTAAGGTTTTTATGATCTCCCATGACTTTTAATTTAAATAAATAATTAATTGTATAAATCTTTGAATTTGTTTTGTTTGAAAAATATTCTAAACAAAGTTGGGATTTTTAGAACGGAAAGATTTATAGAATTATCTTTTTAAATTATCAGATTTCAAGCTGCCGTTTTTGTCAGAATTTTTTAGCATATTATTGTGTGTAAAATTATTTTTTTTATCTTTACAAAAACAGTTTAACCCATTCTACATGAACGATTTGTTAATTTTCTATACAGATGATGACGAAGACGATTTAAGCATATTTGCTGATGCCGTCGATTCATTATCAAAAGATATAGTGCTGCAAACTTATTCAGGTGGAGAAAAGCTATTAAATGCAATAGCCCACTCGCCTCCAAAGCCAGATGTTATTTTTTTAGACTTGAATATGCCTGGAAAAAATGGTTTTGATGTTTTGACAGAACTCAAAGGATCCAATGAAAATAATGATATTCCAATTATTATTTTTTCAACTTCAAATGAACCAAGTATCATTGAAAAAAGCCTCGCTTTAGGAGCGAATTATTTTATTACCAAGCCAGTTTTGATGAAAGATATTATAAAATCTATTGAACATTCCCTAACCATAAATTGGAAGGAATTTGTCCCAGATCATAAAACTTTTGTCTACAAATTATAATCTCAGCACCTTACAAAACAAAAGAAATACCAGATTTATTTACTAAAATGAATCTGGTATTTTTTTATAACTCCGGCAGAAAGATTTTAAAAGTAGCTCCCTGACCTGTTTCACTGCTCGCGCTAATAATTCCTTTATGGTTTTCGACGATTTTTTTTACGATTGCCAGTCCAATTCCAGTTCCTATAAACTCACTGTCAGTATTAAGACGCTGAAATACCTCAAAAATGCGTTCTTTATAAGCATCATCAAAGCCAATTCCGTTGTCTGAAATTCTTAAGCAAAAGTAAATTTTGTCGGGATAATCAACCTTAAATTTTAATTTACTGCCAATTATCCTTCGGGCTTTTATCTGAATATGAGGCGGAACATCCTTGCGGGAAAATTTCAATGCATTTCCAATTAAATTATGAAGCAACTGTCTAAATTGAAAGGGCATTACTGTTCCTTCACCAAGAGGATGAAGTTCGATAACGGCATTTTTTTCTTCAATACGATCAGAAAAATCCATTAGGACTTCTTCTGCAATTTCATCTAAATTGGTTTTTACAAAAGTTCTGTCGGCCGAATTCGTTCGGGAATAGGTAAGAAGGTCTTGTATGAGTGCCTGCATTCTTTTGGCCGAAAACTCAATACGTTCTAAATACGTTTTGGCTTTCGCCGAAATATTCTGTTCATCAAGATCAGTTAAACGGCTGGCAAAAGTTTGAATTTTTCGTAAAGGTTCCTGCAAATCATGACTTGAAATATAAGCAAAAGACTGCAGCTCAATATTCATGTTTATCAAATCTTTGTTTTTGCTTTCCAGTTCTTCTGTACGCTGCAAAACTTGTTTTTCCAGCAAAGTGGTAGAATCTTTTTGCTCCTGAATGTCAGTACTTGTTCCAACCCACATCTGAATTTTTCCATCGGCATCTTTTTGCGGGATCGCGTGACTTGCATACCATCTGTATTTTCCGTCGTGACGCAGAAATCGGTGTTCAAATAAAAAATCAGTACCCGTTTTTATGGATTCCATCCAGCGGTTAATATTTTCCTCGCGGTCGTCAGGATGAATGATCTGAAGCCAGCCATTTTGATTAATATTAATTTTTGAAAGACCAGAAAAGTTATAAAGCGACTGATTAAAATAATTCATATTTCCCATCGCGTCGCTGGTCCATACAAACTGCTGAATAGAGTCGGCTAGGAGCCTGAATTTTTCCTGACTTTTCATTAAAACTTCCTGGCTGTTTTTCTCATCAGTAACATCCATCACAATCCCGAGCATTTTTACAGGATTTTTTGAGTCGTCAAAAAACAGTTTTCCATGAACTCTAATCCAAGCCAGAGAATCATCTGGTTTCAGGATTCGGGCTTCGTATTTGTAAATATTCGTTTTTAGTGCTTTTGTAAATGCTTTTTCAATTACGGGAAGATCTTCCTTAACAATTCGGCTTAAAATTTGTGCACGGGTAACTTTTTTGTTTTTTTCAAGGCCAAAAAGCGTCAGCAAATTATTTGAATAAATCAATTCCTGCGTAGGAACATTTAAATCCCAGGTTACGATTTCGGCAATTTCTGAAGCCAGACGCACTCTTTCTTCTGCATCTTCTACTTTTTTTCGGGTTTCGACCTTGTCCGTCACATTATTGACATTAATCATTACGCCCGAAATATCTCCATTTGGTTCAAAAAGCGGTGTATATTGATAATCCAGATAAAATTTTTCGAGTTTGCCTTTAATTTCGATATAAGCAACAGATTCATTTTCGCGAATTGTTTTTCCATTATTCAGTACATCATCTAAAAGCTTTGGATATTTTTGATTTAGTAATTCCGGAAAAACTTCTAAAGCTGGTTTACCAATAGTTTCGCTTTCTTTTTTCTGCCAAATATCATTAAGCATCGTTGTATTGGCCAATTCAATAATATAATCTTTGCCTTTAAAAATCGTCATCGCGATTGGCGATTGCATAACCAGATTTCTAAAAGCTTTTTCCTGTTCGGCCAAATGATATTTTGTCCGCACAGATTCGGTTACTTCATAACCCACAACAATAACACCAGAGACTTCGTTATTTTCTTCTCTTAAAGGATGAAAAACGATATTAAAATAGCATTCTTCTTGTCGGTCATATCTATTTAAAGTAACAAGCAATTCATCAGTAAAAAAAGGAATTCCTTCTTCATAAACTTTTGAAATCAGTGGATAGACCGCACTTTTAGTTTCAGGAACCGATTCAAAAACAGGTTTGTTTATGGTTTCTTCTTCCGTTTTATCTACAATTTGGTAATACGTATCATTTGCCAGTTCAACAATATGATCAGGGCCTTTAAGAATGGCAATTCCCAGCGGAACCTGCTGTACAATATTTTTGAAGCGTTTTTCACTTTCTTCGATTGCCTGGCGCGCCATAACCTGAATCGTGACATCATTTGCAATGGCAACAATTCCTGAAATTTTTCCATCTGGCTCATACAAAGCTTCGTAAACAACATTGATATAAGTATTTACGATTTTGCCGTTTCTCGTTAATTTTACCGGAAGCTCATTTGCTGTAAAGCGCTCACCGGTCAAGTAAACGTTCATAAGAAGATCTTCTAGGCCTTGTCCTGCAGCTTCAGGCAATGATTCAAAAATGGGTTTGTTAAGAACTTCATGCTCTTTGCGTTCCCAAATTTCAAGCATTAATTGGTTCGCGATTTCAACAACAAAATCTTTTCCTCTTAAAATGCACATGGCATTTGGTGTCTGCAGTATGTTATTGCGGTAGCGTTCGTTGCTTTCTTCGAGTCTTTTTCTAATGTTTACTTTGTCTGTCGTTTCGGTACATACCACTAGAACTCCAAAGATTTTTTCGTTATCATCAGTAACCGGACTGTAACTGAAAGTCCAGTAAACATCTTCTAATTTTCCGTTTCTGTAAATTGGAACTAATTGATCTTCATGCCAGGTAGGTTCTCCATTGGTTAAAACCTGATCAATCAACGGCCCAATGAAATCCCAGATTTCCGGCCAGTATTCGGCACCTTTTTGACCTAAAATATCAGGATGTTTTCCTTCGTTTCCAAGGCTTGGACGATAGGCATCGTTATAAAAACAAATATGTTCTGGCCCCCAAAATAAAAACATGGGAAACCTTGAATGCAAAAGAATACCTAAAGTGGTTCGAAGACTTTGAGGCCAAGTTTCAACAGCTCCAACTGGAGTTTTGCTCCAATCTTTGGCACGGGTAAGAGCACCCATTTCGCCTCCATTTGAAAGAAAATTGTAATTTGTATTGTTCATTAAAATTTGTTTTTGCGCTTTATTGAAAAATAAATTTTATGTAATAAATATAGCACTTTTTGTATCGTATATGATTGAGAAATTAAAATTAATAAAAATATTCAGGATTAAAATTGGTCTTTTTTGAATGAGATACTTTTTAAATCTATTGAGTTAATATTATTTGCAGACTATGATGAAATTTGATAAAACAAAGATTAACCAAGATGTTATTCAAATTTTAAGTCATGAAAAAAGAACAAAAACACGAAACCGATTATATACAGAAATATCAGGATGAAGGCTATACTTCAAATTTTTTATTTCATAATGCCTCTCTGATCGATACGGATACAAAATATGCTTATCAACCAGACGAAATTTATATTGTTGCACATCACAGATACGAAGGAATGAGCGATCCAGATGATATGTCAATATTGTATATAATTGAAACAAAAGACCATGTAAAAGGAACACATTTGTTAGGATATGGCCCTACAGCGGATTTAGAGGAAGCCGAATTTTTTAAAGATATTCCGAAAAAGAATTATTCAAAAAATGCCGACATCAGTGAACTTACTTAGGATAAAATAAATAGGTATTTTTATTTTGCTGAGGAGCAGTTGTTCCAGATTTATCTGGGGCAGCTGTTTTTTTTTGAAGGTGCTGAGGTTCTAAGGTACTGAGGTTCTAAGTTTTTTCTCTAAAATCAAGGTAAAACAACCTTAGCATCTCAGTACCTTAGAACCTTAGGACCTAATGAAATAAAAATTATGAAATATCTGACTGAAATTGTGTAAGGGTTTGATTTACAATTAATACGAAATTTGGATTATAGAAAATGAGAAATAATATTAAACTCATTTTATGAAACGAATTAAGTACTGACTGCTTTTTTAAAACCAAACCAAAATGAAAAAACTATACATAAACAATGGTGAATTTGAAACTGTTTTTAATAATCTTAAAGATAGTTTTGACGGCACATTGAGTGCCCAAAACAATGAATATAATTTAGATATTCAATCAAAATGGACTAAAGGATCAATAAAAGGAACTCGTTTTGATGACAAAATTTTATTTATGCACTTTGACTTGGTTTTTCATCAGGATGTAAGTTTAAGTATTGAGGCATTTCAGTCGGCTCCTGTATTTTTTGTTTATTGTGAAAACGGAAAAGTGTGCCATAGTTTTGGTGCAGACGGAGAGAAGAAAATCTTAGGGAAAAACCAATCTGCGGTTTTGAACAATTCATCTGTAATTAATAGTGTTTTGTATTTTGAAAGCCATAAACGCATTCAGTTTACTTTGTTAGGTATGCCAACAATGGAGAACAAAAACTCACCATTAGTTTCTCAGGTAAAACAGCATTTTACAAACGATTCTGGAAACTATATCTACATAGGAAAAGAGAATTCAAGAATTTCAAAAAAGATTCAGCAATACAAAACAATGCCGGAAAAAGGTGTTGTAGGAACGCTTCTTAAAAAGAGTATTTTGAATCATATTGTTGAGATGGAAGTAGAGCAGCATGCTTTTAATTATTTAACAACATTTGATCCAATTTTGGACATCGCTGTTCGTCAAATTGCTGAAATCAAACGAATTTCGACTATGAGTTTTTCTGAAGTAATAACTTCATTAAAGCTTTTCAGAGCAAGACATCATTGGTCATTTAAACTTTATAACCAAAAATTAGCTAGCTGATAAAGCAACATATATTTTGTCTTGAGATACTAAGACGCTAAGATTCTGAGATGCTAAGTTTTTTTAAACTTGGTTTCTCAG
Organism: Flavobacterium sp. LC2016-01; assembly: GCF_009711135.1. GTDB lineage: Bacteria > Bacteroidota > Bacteroidia > Flavobacteriales > Flavobacteriaceae > Flavobacterium. Next base: position 823,694 of record NZ_WMIC01000001.1, read on the forward strand.
AATTTTTATTTTTAAGATGCTAAGGGACTAAGTCGCTAAGATTCTGAGTTTTTTTTTTAGCTTAGAATCTCAGCATCTTAGAATCTCAGCATCTCAGGTCACTCTTTTTCGTAGTAAATTATAAAATAGACCATCACTAGATTCAGACATAGCGAAACACTATTCGTGATGATAATTGGCAGATCTTTTTTTAAAACGCCATAAATAATCCAGACAACGATTCCAAACGTCAGGATTCCAAAAGTTTTAAGTGAAATATCCTTGACTTTCTTGGTTTTCCAAATTTTTAAAATCTGCGGAATTGTTGATACCGTGATGCACGCTCCTGCAAATAATCCTATGATGTCGATGTAGTTCATTTTTTTAAAGATGCTAAGATTCTAAGATGCTGAGATACTAAGGTTGTTTTTTTATCAATGACAAAAACTTTGTGTCTTAGTGGCTAAAAATTAAATTACCCGCTAACCAATTCCCCTCCATTAATATGAATAAATTGCCCAGTAATATAACTGCTGTCCTCGCAGGCCAAAAACACGTATGCTGGTGCAACTTCTGATGGCTGTCCGGCTCTTCCCATCGGGTTATCTTTTCCAAAATCTGAAATTTTGTCAAAACTCGCTACTATAAGTGGTGTCCAGATAGGGCCTGGTGCGACGCCGTTTACTCTGATTTTTCTTTTCGCAAGCATTGTAGACAGCGACTTGGTAAAACTGACAATTGCACCTTTTGTACTCGCATAATCTACTAAATGTTCACTTCCTCTATAAGCTGTTACTGAGCTTGTGTTGATAATAGTATCATTTTCATTCAAAAGTGGCAGTACTGCTTTTGTTATATAGAAATACGGATAAATATTAGTTTCAAAAGTTTTCTGAAGCTGTGCTGCAGTAATTTTTTCTAATTCGTTTTGTGGATACTGAACCGCAGCATTATTAACCAAAACATTTATTTTTTTGAATAAACTAATGCATTGTTTGACTGCGCTTTTGCAGAATTTTTCATCTTTTAAATTTCCGTTTATCAAGAGGCATTGCTGACCTTCTTTCTCAATTAATTCTTTTGTTCGCAGCGCATCTTTATCTTCTTTCAAATATACAATTGCAATATTGGCACCTTCTCTGGCAAAATGAACTGCAACACTGCGCCCAATACCGCTGTCACCACCAGTTATAAAAGCCACTTTTCCAAGAAGTTTACCGCTTCCGGTATAATTTTCACGTATTATTTCGGGTTCGGGATGCATTAAATATTCATTTCCGGGAAGTTCCTGTTTTTGTTCAGGAAATGTTTTAACCTTTTTCATAATAGTTTAAGTTATAGTAATTCATTTCTAATGTAGAAAGTTTTGCTCCAATACATTAACCGAAATAATATTAAGATTGCCTCAAAAAGGGCAATTCCGTTAAACATGGGAATTATATAACGAATTAGATTTTTGATGAAAAGTAATTTTAACTTTTCTTTATAAATTTGAAGGTTGAGCTATGGTTGTTCAAAATAGGATCAGATGTTTTGGATAGTTACCAACGCTAAATATTTAAACCAAAACAAATTCATAACGCTTTTTACCCCTCACACAGCATGGTATTGATTGTAGACGATATAAAGGCAAATATTATTGCCTTAAAAAAAACATTAGAGCTGCATAATATTGATGTCGATGCTGCCGAATCTGGAGAGGAAGCACTGAGGAAAATTTTAAAAACAAATTACTGCCTCATTATCATGGATGTTCAAATGCCGGGACTTGACGGCTTTGAAGTGGTAAAAATCCTTTCTGGAAATAAACGGACAAAGGACATTCCGGTTATATTTCTTTCTGCTTTAAATATCGAAAAAAAATACATTTTTAAAGGCTATGAAACGGGTGCTGTGGAATATATCACAAAACCGGTTGATACTGATCTGTTGATGTTGAAGGTAAAAACCTTTATCAAAATCTACGAACAGCAAAATGAACTCAAAGGCATAAAAGACCTTCTTTCAAAAGAAATAAAAATCAGAAAAGAAGCTCAGGACAATCTCGAAATTAAAATTGCAGAAAGGACAAAAGAACTGGTTTTAAAAAACGAAGAATTAGAGTTAAAAAACCACGAACTGCAACAATTTGCCTGGGTGGTTTCGCACGATTTAAATGAACCAATCCGGAAGATCCAAATCTTCATAAAAATCATCAAAGATCTTTATTTAAGTGCCGATGAAAAAGCAATCGATTATGTGGATCGTACTATTAAATCGGCAGAAAGAATGCAGACTTTGATTACGGATCTTTTAGCCTATTCAAGATTATCGGCGCAGGTAAAGCCAGAAACTACAGATCTTAATGTGGTTTTGCAGGAAGTGCTCTCGGATTTTGATTATTTAATTGATCGAAAAAATGCAACGATTAAAACTTCAGAACTTCCAACAATTGACAGTATTCCAAGCCAGCTTCGTCAGGTTTTTCAAAATTTAATTGGAAACGCCATTAAATTTTCTGGAGCAAATGAACCTCCGTTAATCGAAATTACTTCAGAATTAATTGCCCTCAAATCTTTTGACAGCCCAACTTCGCCCGATGGAAAGTTTTGCAGAATTACGGTAAAAGACAACGGAATTGGTTTTGACGAAATTTATTTGGACAGAATATTTATCATTTTCCAAAGTCTGAACGACCGTCAGGCATACGAAGGAACCGGAATAGGTTTAGCAATTGCTAAAAAAATCATAGAAAAACACAACGGATTAATTACTGCTAGAAGCGAGGTAGGCAAAGGCGCAAGCTTTATTATTGTGCTTCCTTTAAAATACGAATAAAATAGAAATTATAAATATGAAGAATAATTTTAAAAGAAATCTGCTGATCAGTTCTTTAGTTTCGTTATTAGTACTTACAATCAGCTCTGTTGCTTCGTTTATCAGCATTAAAAGCTTGCTACATAGTAATTTTTGGGTAAATCATACTCAGGAAGTTATTTACAATTTAAACGAAGGTTCAGCCATTATTACAGAGGCACAAACCAGCATGCGCGGTTATTTAATTACGGGCGACGAACAGTTTGTGGAGCGATACAATGATGCTGAAGCAAAATCAAATACTTATTTTGATAAGTTGGATGAACTTACAGTTGACAACCCTTCTCAGCAAAAACAATTGAAAGAACTTCGTGTAATGCGGGCTAGTTTTTTCAAATATTTAAACAATCAAATCGTTAAAAAACGTCTAGGAAAAGATACTGTCGTTTTTGATTTAAATGTAGGCAGACAGATGATGAATGATCTGCGTGCGGTAATAAAAAAAGTTGAAGCTACTGAGCAGGGACTTTTAGCAGAACGTAATGCTAATTCAGAACGATACGGGAATTATAGTTTAATATTAATTATCATCGCTTTTTTTATTGCCTTTATCATTTCGATTATTTTCTTGATCAGAATTTTGAAAGATTTCAACGAACGCTCTGCCTTGCAGCTTGAATTGGAGAAAAAAGATTTTGAAACCGCGCAGAGAATTGAAGCAATCAGCACCATTGCAAATAATATTTCAAACGGAAACTATGACATTCGTGTTGATGACACAAAAGCCGATGCGCTTGGAAGTCTAGGAGAATCGTTGAATACAATGGGCATTAATCTTAAAAACTCATTTGATTTATTATCACAGAAAGAATGGCTTCAAACTGGTATTGCCGATTTGAATAATACCATGTTAGGCGAAAAAACATTGCAGAAATTATCAAAAGATGTAATCGAATTTTTATGTAATTATACCAACAGCAGTGCAGGCGTATTGTATGTGACAGATGGAGATGAACTCTTGGCTGCTGGAGGTTATAGTTATATACCGAGCAAAAATAGAGAAAGAATTAAAAAAGGGGAAGGTATTATTGGTCAGGCAATTACTTCTAGGAAAATGCTAGAATTAAAAACATTGTCGCCAGACGATATTCAAATTAATTATGCTTTAGGACAAATTAAACCTACCCATGTTGTGGCATTTCCTTTAGTCGATAATAAAATTGAAGGCGCAGTCGAACTGGCAAGTATATATGGATTTTCTGAACTGCATTTAGAATTTTTGAACACCGTTGCGGGCAACATCGGAATTGCGCTGCGATCGACTCAAAACAGAAAACGAGTGATGGAACTGCTCGAAGAAACAAAATCTCAGTCGGAAGAATTGCAGGTACAGCACAGTGAATTGGAAGCGATTAATGCTGAACTAGAAGCACAGACTGAAAAACTTCAGGCTTCTGAAGAAGAACTTAGAGTGCAGCAGGAAGAATTGGAACAAACCAACGAAGAATTGTCTGAAAGAAGTGTTTTATTGGAAGAAAAAAACAATGAAATTCAGAAAAAATCAGAAGCGCTGGAACTTACAACGCGTTATAAATCGGAGTTCCTGGCGAATATGTCGCATGAATTAAGAACGCCTTTAAACTCAATTCTTCTTTTAAGCCGATTATTATCTGAAAATAATAATAAAAGCATGAACAATGAAGAAATTGAGTTCGCCAAAGTAATTCAGAGTTCAGGAAACAGTTTATTAGGCTTAATTGATGAAATTTTGGATTTATCTAAAATCGAAGCCGGAAAAATGGAATTGGAGTTTTTAGATGTTTCGACTAAAGAAATCACAGATTCACTTTGGAACTTATTTAATTTGGTTGCCAAAGAAAAAGGAATCGAATTTGAAATTATTTCGAATGAAGCGCCAATTGTCATCAAAACAGACAAAATGCGTTTGGAACAAATTCTGAAAAACCTGATTTCAAATGCCATTAAATTCACTGAAAAAGGAAAAGTAAGTGTAGAAATTAAAATAAATGATGACGATGAAAAAATAATCTGTTTTATAGTAAAAGATACCGGAATTGGAATTCCGTTAGAAAAACAGCCGCTTGTTTTTGAAGCTTTCCAACAGGCCGACGGCTCTACAAAACGTAAATATGGCGGAACAGGATTAGGATTATCGATCAGCAGGGAATTAGCAAAATTATTAAGAGGTGAAATTATACTGCACAGTAAAGTGAACGAGGGAAGTTCGTTTACTTTATGTCTGCCGGTTTTTGGTTCAGCGTACAATAAAGTAAATGTTGAAAAAATTCCTCCTACTGATTTTACAGAAGTAGAACCGGAAGTAGAACCAGTTCAAACAAAAAAATACATAAGTAACATAATTCCTGATGAAATCGACGATGATAGAAATTCAATTAAAACAGGAGATAAGGTAATTTTAATCGTTGAAGATGATATTAATTTTGCCAAATCACTTTTGAGTTTTACACATCAAAAAGGATACAAAGGAGTAGTGGCAGTTCGCGGTGACTATGCATTGAATTTCACATTGCTGTATAAGCCAGTTGGTATTTTATTGGATATCGAACTTCCAATAAAAAGTGGCTGGGAAATTTTAGAAGAATTAAAAAATAATTTTGAAACCAAGCATATTCCGGTGCATATTATGTCATCTCATAAATTGAAACAGGAAAGTCTGTTGAAAGGTGCTGTTGATTTCTTAGATAAACCGGTAGCTTTCGAAAAAATTCCAGATGTATTTCTGCGAATCGAACACATCATCAATAAAGAAGCGCAAAAGGTTTTAATTATTGAAGATAACCCGAAACATGCCAAAGCTTTAGCTTATTTCTTAGAAACGTATAATATCAACTCAGAAATTAAAAGTGAAGTTTCTGATGGACTTCAGGCTTTAAATAAGACTGAAGTGGATTGCGTAATTCTGGATATGGGAATTCCTGATAAACAGGCATACCAAATTCTAGACGGCGTAAAGAAAAATCCAGGCTTAGAGAATTTGCCTGTAATTGTTTTTACGGGAAAAAGTCTGTCACTTAAAGAAGAAGTGAAGATTAAAAAGTATGCCGATTCAATCATTGTAAAAACGGCGCATTCGTACCAAAGAATGCTCGATGAGGTTTCTCTTTTTCTGCATTTAGTTGAAGATAAAAAAGAAGGAAAAGACAAAAAAGAAGGTCATAAAAAGCTAAATTTATTGAATAATATTCTGCATGACAAAAAAGTGCTGATTGTTGACGATGATGTTCGAAATATTTATTCGCTTACAAAAGCTTTAGAAGTATTCAAAATGAATATTATCACGGCATTTGATGGAAATGAAGCCATCAAAATTCTGAATGAAAATCCAGATACTGATGTCATTTTATTAGATATGATGATGCCCAATATGGACGGTTATGAAACAGCCGAAAAAATTAGAGCTAATCCTAAATTTTTGAATCTGCCATTGATTGCCGTTACAGCAAAAGCTATGACAGGAGACAGAGAAAAATGCATAAAAGCCGGAGCATCAGATTATATTACAAAACCGGTTGATGTTGATCAGCTGTTGTCGTTGCTGCGTGTTTGGCTGTATGATAAAGTTTAATAAAATAAGTTATGCCACAAATTAAAAGATTCTAAATGATTTTTTAATTTTAAAAAAAAACTTTAATCTGTGCAATCTGTGGCAAAAAAAATATAAGAGTTTATGAGTAAAAAACGACTTTTAATTGTAGATGACGATTCCAGAAATATTTTCGCATTGACGCATACGCTGCGCGTCAAGTCATACGATTGTTTGTCTTGTACAAGTGCCGAAGAAGCTTTAAAGCTATTGAAATCTGACGAAAAGATTGATGCAGTTTTACTGGATATGATGATGCCCGAAATGGATGGTTATGAGGCAATTCCGTTAATAAAAGAGATTCCGTCAAGAGCAGCTGTTTTTGTTGTTGCAGTAACAGCCCAAGCGATGACAGGCGATAAGGAAAAATGTTTAGAAGCTGGAGCAGATGATTATATCTCGAAACCAGTAGATGTTGATAAATTACTGCTTATTTTAAGTGGAATTTGAGTAAAACTTAAATGAAATATGATTGAGGATATTGAGTTAGAGACGCTTATCAACGAAGTTTATGAATATTATGGTTTTGATTTTGGAAGTTATTCCAGAGCTTCATTAAAAAGGCGTGTGAACAGAATTTTTCATTTAGATGGCTTTACTCATTTTCATGAATTTCTTTCTAAAGTCCGTTCTGATCCGGAATATTACAAAAGAATGGTTGACGAAATTACAGTTAATGTTACTGAAATGTTTCGTGATCCGGCATTTTATGGTGTTTTACGAAATGAAATTTTGCCCTTGTTAGGAACAAAACCTTTTATCAGATTATGGCACGCCGGATGCTCAACTGGCGAAGAAGTGTATTCTATGGCCATAATGCTAAAAGAAGCCGGTCTGCTTCATAAATCTATAATCTATGCAACCGATATTAATGCGACTGTTTTAGAGACAGCCAAAAAAGGAATTTTTCCGCTTCGAATGATGAAAGAATATTCACAAAACTATCGAGATGCAGGAGGTCAGGAAGATTTTTCAAGTTATTACACAGCAAATTATGGTATCGCAAAGTTTAATGGTGATTTGGCTGAAAAAATGGTTTTCTCACAGCACAATTTGGTTTCAGATACTTCCTTCAATGAATTTGATATGATTTTGTGCCGCAATGTTTTGATTTATTTTGATGCTGATCTGCAAAAACGTGTAATCAATTTATTTGATGAAAGTTTAGCTGTTCTTGGTTTTTTAGCTTTAGGGACAAAAGAAACCATAAAATATTCTATTGCTCCAAATAAATACAAACAATTGGATAAAGATAAAATATGGAGGAAATTAAAATAATATCAAATTGTAAAGTAGTTATTATTGGAGGATCTGCTGGAAGTCTGAATGCTTTAATGCAGATTTTACCCGAGCTGATCAAACTCAATGATTTTGCACTTGTCATTGTCCTTCACAGAAAAAGCACAGACGAGCAGACTTTAGAGGATTTAATTACACTAAAATCAAATATAAAAGTAAAGCCAGTTGAAGACAAAACACCGCTTTTGCCTGGGTTTATTTACATTGCGCCATCCAATTATCATTTGTTGTTTGAAAAAAACGGAATTCTGGCTTTAGATACCTCTGAAAAAATAAACTACAGCCGTCCAAGTATTGATGTTTCTTTCGAATCAGCGGCAGAGATTTATGGGTCGTCTTTGATCGGAATTTTATTTTCAGGCTCAAATGCAGATGGGACAGAAGGTTTAAAAGCCATTAAAGCATCAGGAGGAACAATTGCGGTTCAAAATCCGCTTTCTGCAGAAATGCCTTTTATGCCTAATAATGCTATTTTATATACAGATCCTGATTTTGTTTTAAATACGGAGGAAATACTTCATTTTATTGCATCAGTAAATATGAAAATAGACCAATAGATACAATTATTTTTAACACGTAGAAACATAGTTTTAAATGTGTAAAAAAGGATACGAAAAGAAACTAGGTTTCTCACACATAGACTATGTTTGTTTTAAAAAAGTGAAACGCCTTTAACCGCAAAGAAATCCTATGTTTCTATGTGTTAAATTTTTTTTCAAACGCAAATAAAGGAGAACTTAATTTTTTGGCAGTGGTTTTTCATCTTCTGGAAGAATAATTTTATTCAGTTCAGCTTCTTTTTCGGCTTTCCTTTGCGCTGCTTTTCCTTTGCCGATAGGTATTCCGGCAGTAATGTACCAAGATCTGTTGTATTGATTATTTGGCCCGTCGCCTTTCATCACAGTTACTAGGCCATAATAATATTGAACAGTAAAATTAAGTCCATTCCCAACGTTTAAATGATACCCTAAACCTGCAGCAAGTCCGGCATCAATAACATGAATTTGATCTCGGATGTTTCTTTTGTAGATAATATCATCTTTCTCGTATTCATCTTTGAATTCATCAAAAGCTTTGGCTAATAAACCAAACTGCGGTCCGGCTTTTACATAAATATTGTTTTTGAACTGATATTTAATTAAAATTGGAACATTAAAGTAACGTATTTCACGGTTTACGCTTCCGCCGACAAAAGTATTGTCTAAATTGGCATCGCCCGTAGGATAAACCGGAATTCCCTGTGCACCCATAGGAGACTTTACAATTACACCAGTATTGATCATCCAAGCAGGATTTTTTCTTGATCTGAGATCGAAATAAAAACCAAGATTAAAACCCGGATTTGTTCCTGAAGAATCCATATTTGAAATCGTAGAAAAATTTACGCCGCCTTCTAAACCAAATTCCAAAAACTCGGAGTTAAGTTTATCCCCAAAAATTAAGGAAATTAAAACTTGAGATTGAGCTGAACTGATGCAAAAGAAGGTAAAAACGATTAATATAATCTTTTTCATAAAATGGATGAATTACAGTCCAAAACGATATTGCAAACTTCCCAGAACTTGAGTACGGCTTGCTAAGAAACCACATTCTGCGCGAAACATAAAATGTTTATTGAATTGATATTGTGATCCAATGATAAAGTTCCACATATCTTTTGGTCTTTTTTGAAGCGAATACTGAACCGATGAGTCGCTGGCGGTGCTCAATGCGCCGTCCAGAGTTGCCAGAAATGTTCCTGCTCTTTCTAAAGCTCTGTCTGCTGTATTGTGTTTGGCTACATTCACAGGATTTTTTTGCTCCGCTGGGCTCAAGCTGTCCCACCAATTATCTACTTTAGTTTGGTTTTCGGTTACTTTTTGAAGACCGCTGTCCACTTTAGCCTGAGCACTGCTTAGATCAATAAAATCAGATAAAGGCAAATCTCCGTTCGTATCTCCAGAAATATGAACTCTAAAACCTCCAACCCAAATCGCTATATTTTGGTCTGGTTTATTGAATTTAAATGTCTTCCCTAATCTTGGTCCAAAAACATAAGAAAAAGCAGGTTTATCAAGGGAACTGATATCTGTCCAAGCCATATTCATATCAAGCGCCAGCCAGCCTCCGCCAATACCAATTGTAGGCGTCATACCTATACCAAAAGTAGTGGCATCAAAATTTGCTTTGGTACTGAAATTAGCAACTTCAGACCAGTTATTATCTGCGTCTGGAACCCAGATACCAGCATTTATTTTAGTTGAAGTATTGGCTTTTCCAAAAATTCCATAAATATTTAAAAAGGGAAGCAACCAAATGTCAGGACGAATTGTAAGCGCACTAGCTTCGACCGTTGATTTGTCAAATCGTACAATTTCATCTAAATTGTATTGGGGACCATGATTAAAACCAATATTTAAATCATTGATAACAATTTCAGATTCCTGCCAAAAATAATTAACAGAAACTCCGGCAGAATAGGGAAGTTTGTATCCTTTTTGAGCTACTTTTTCTCCCCAGATTGGAAGAGCGTACGGATATTTTTCGACTTTAAGACTGTCTTTTAATTCTTCATTTTTTTTTCCTACGATTTTATCGGTATAGACCTGACCGAAAATTTGCATGCTAAAGAATAGTAACGAGGCTGATATTATTGTAGTACATTTCATGAATTAAGGGTTTTAGGATTAATTAATAGAAACTGCGTAAAATAAATATGTATTATCGTATTCTTAAATTGGGGAGTATGCGTATTCTTTTGTTTTTTAATTGATTAGAGGTAAAAAGTGTATCGGCGTATTTTTTGAAAGATTTTATTAGTGTTAAAGTTAATTAAAAAAATTAACAGTTGTAATGTTTTTTTAAGAAGTATGATTAATCAGTATATTCTGTAATATTTTAATGTTTTTCTAACAAAAATTTTTAGAATAATTTGTTTTTGCAAGAAAATAAATAATTAATTTTGTTACATGAAATGGATAACAGTACTATTATCAATTTATTTGATGGCACTTTCAAATATGCCTTGCGCAGATATGGAAGTGAACAGTGCTATGCATAAAACGGCTCAATTTTCTTCTGAAGCAAATCATTCTCATGACAAAGACAATGATTTATGTTCTCCATTTTGTGCCTGCAATTGCTGTGGCGCTCAGGTTTTAAGTTATCAGCCTCCTGTAATTTTTGAATTTTCGAAATCATGCACTAAAATAACTGCTGCATTACCAACCTATAATTCTGTTTTTGCTTCTAATTTCTACGGAAGCATTTGGCAGCCCCCTCAAATAGCATAATGATACCCAATTAAATTGGGTGAGAGTATTGTGGTGTTTCCACAAAAGTAACAGGCAAACTTTTGCCTATTTTCTCATGTCATTATATATTTCAAATGCTAGATAAAATCATTCAATTTAGTATACGAAACAAATTCGTTATACTATTACTTACCCTTGTATTAATAGCTTGGGGAAGCTATTCGCTTAAAAAATTACCGCTCGATGCGTTGCCTGATGTTACCAATAATCAGGTTCAGATTATTACTACTGCGCCAACTTTGGCAAGTCAGGAAGTAGAGCAATTAATAACTTATCCGCTGGAAAGAGCCGTAAAAACAGTTCCAAATATTATAGAATTGCGCAGTATTTCCCGTTTTGGATTGTCTGTTGTTACTGTTGTTTTTGAAGACAATGTCGATATTTACTGGGCACGTGAACAAATTTTTCAGCGCTTAAAACAGGCCGAAGAAAACATTCCAGATTACGTAAACTCTCCAGAATTAGCGCCTATTACAACGGGTTTAGGCGAAATATACCAATATGATGTTTATGCCAAAAAAGGTTATGAAAACAAATACAGTGCTGTTGAATTAAGAACAATCCAAGATTGGATTATTATTCCGCAATTACAAGGAATTCGTGGCGTTGCTGATATTAGTACTTGGGGCGGAAAACTAAAGCAATACGAGATTGCTGTTAACCCAAATATGCTGAACAGTTTGGGTGTAACCATTACTGAAATCTTTGATGCCTTAGAAAAAAACAATCAAAATACTGGCGGTGCCTATATTGAAAAAGATCAATATACTTATTTTATTCGTGGTGTCGGAATGGCAAAAGGAGTAAAAGATCTCGAAAATGTAGTAGTAAAAAACAGGAACGGTTCACCAGTTTTGGTTCGTAATGTGGCTCAGGTTCGTGAAGGCGTTGCATTGCGTTACGGTGCATCAACAAAAGATGGAAAAGGCGAAATTGTCTCTGGTTTGGTTTTAATGCTAAAAGGAGAAAATTCAAGTGCCGTAGTAGATCGAATTCATGAAAAAATGGCTCAAATTAATAAAAGTCTGCCCGAAGGCGTTGTTGCCGAGGCTTTTATTGATAGAGGAAAATTGGTTGACAGTGCCATTGGAACCGTAACCAAGAACTTACTTGAAGGTGCATTAATCGTCATTTTTGTCCTGATTTTATTTCTTGGGAATCTTCGTGCCGGACTGATTGTGGCTTCGGTAATTCCGTTGGCGATGCTGTTTGCCATTATTTTGATGAATGCCTTTGGCGTAAGCGGAAATTTAATGAGTCTCGGGGCAATAGATTTCGGAATCATAGTTGATGGCGCCGTAATTATTGTTGAAGCTTCGATGCATCATCTTCAAAAACTCAAACAAAAAAAGGAACTTTCTCAGGAAGAAATGGATGTCGAAATATACAATTCAGCTTCAAAAATCAGAAATAGTGCCGCTTTTGGAGAAATCATTATTTTGATTGTCTACTTGCCAATTTTGGCTTTAATTGGTACCGAAGGCAAAATGTTTAAACCTATGGCCATGACAGTTGGTTTTGCTGTAATTGGAGCGTTTATACTTTCGCTGACTTACGTACCTATGATGAGCGCTTTATTTCTGTCAAAAAAAACAGAACTCAAAGAGAATTTCAGTGACCGTATGATGCGCTGGCTTGAGAATTTATACACACCATTTCTGAATAAAGCATTGCAGTTTAAAAAAGTGGTTTTAGGAGTGTCATTAGGATTATTTGCTTTAGGATTGATTGTTTTTAATAATATGGGAGGGGAATTTATCCCGACCATTGAAGAAGGCGATTTGGCCATCAATACGACCATTATGACCGGAAGTTCGCTTACACAGATGGTAGAAACGACAACAAAATACGAACAAATTCTGAAAGCCAAATTCCCTGAAATTAAAACAATAGTGGCCAAAATAGGAAGTGGTGAAATTCCAACAGATCCAATGCCAATAGAAAGTGCCGATTTAATTATTGTTTTAAAAGACAAAAAAGAATGGAAAGGCAAATACGATAATTGGGAAGATTTGGCCAATGCCATGAAAAAGGAAATGCAAATTATTCCGGGTGCCAATATCGAGATTTCACAGCCCATTCAGATGCGTTTTAACGAGTTAATGACTGGAAGCCGAAGTGATATTGCGATTAAGATTTTTGGTGATGATTTAGAGATTCTCGATGCTAAAGCGACCGAACTAATTTCTAAAATAAAAGGAATTGAAGGAATTGGCGATTTAAAAGCCGATAAAGTTACCGGATTACCACAAATTACGGTTAAATACGATTATGATAAGATTGCGCTTTATGGACTCAATATTTCAGATATCAATCAAATCATCCGTTCGTCATTTGCGGGCGAAAGTGCCGGGAAAATTTATGACGAAAGCAAAAGATTTGATGTTGTGGTTAGAATGGATGAAAACAACCGCGCCGATATTACAGATGTCAGTAATTTGTTTATTCCGCTTCCAAACGGTCAGCAGGTACCACTTTCTCAGGTTGCTTCGGTTGAATACGAACAAGGCCCGGTGCAGGTCATCCGCGAAGACGGAAAAAGAAGAATTACTGTCGGTTTAAATGTTCGCGGAAGAGATATTAAAAGTGTGGTTGAAGAAATTCAGCAAAAGCTGGATAAAAACTTTAAACTTCCTGCAGGTTATTATGTAACGTACGGCGGTCAGTTTGAAAATTTAATTGAAGCTTCAAAAAGACTTTCAGTTGCCCTGCCAATTGCATTGGGACTTATTTTAGTACTGCTTTATTTTACTTTTAAAAGTGTAAAACAAGCGCTTTTAATTTTTACTGCAATTCCATTATCTGCAATTGGGGGAGTTTTTGCGCTTTCACTTAGAGGAATGCCGTTTAGTATTTCGGCAGGAATTGGTTTTATTGCTTTGTTCGGAATCGCAGTTTTAAACGGAATTGTATTGATTTCGTATTTCAACCAATTGAAAGCAGAGGGAGTTTCAAATCCGCTTCAACGAATTCTCATTGGAACTAAAACCAGATTACGTCCAGTTTTAATGACTGCGGCCGTAGCTTCTTTAGGATTTTTGCCAATGGCATTATCGACAAGCGGCGGGGCAGAAGTACAGAAACCTTTAGCAACCGTAGTTATCGGCGGATTAGTCTCAGCAACTTTGTTAACCTTAATCGTTTTACCGATTTTGTATTTAATGCTAGAGAGATTTAACCGCAAAGAGCGCAAAGATTTACGCGAAGAACGCTAAGAAATTTTAAAAGAGAGAAAAATGAATTCAATATATAAAACACAGCACAAAACCTTTGCGAACTTTGCGAAAAAGACCTTGCGAGCTTTGCGGTTAAGCATATTCCTATTGGCAAGCACAGCAACATTTGCACAACAATCAATTAGTCTTGAAAAAGCAATAGAGCTCGCCAAATCAAGCAACATCGATTTAAAAATTGCTGATAAAGAAATCGAAAAGCAAACCGTTCTAAAAAAGGCCGCCTTTCAGCCTGATCCGCTTCAGGTGCAATATCAGGGCGGGCAGTTCAACAGTGTCGATTTTGATCATAACGTTTCGGTGCAGCAATTTTTTCCGCTTGGAAACATTACAAAAGCCAACAGGCAATTACAGGAAGAATTAGCAAAACTGGCTGAAAAACGAAAAGCATTATCATCTTACGAACTGGAAAAAGCAGTGACCTTGGCGTATTATCAATATTTGTACGGAGTTTCGATTCAGAAGTTAAACTCAGAATTGAATGCTATTTATACCAAATTCTTAAAAAATGCAGAACTCCGATTTAAAACGGGAGAAAGCGGTAATATTGAAGTCATTAGTGCAAAAGCCAAAGTGAAAGAAATTGAAACGCAAAAAGTACAATTAGAATATGACTTGGCGATTTATCAGAAACAGCTTCAGTTTTTTGTTCAAACTGATGAAAATATAATTCCAGATGAAAAGACTTCTTTAAAATATTCATTTATAGAAAATGAGGATTCGAAAGCAGCGATTTTAATGACAGATTTTTATCAGCAGCAAATTTCGGTTTATCAGAAAGAAGTCGGAACTTTTAAAGCTTTGCGAACACCAAAAGTTGGCTTAGGATATTTCGCCCAAACCATTAATACCGAATCGTTGTTTCAGGGTTTTACCGCCGGTTTGCAGATTCCGCTGTTTGGAGGCGTAAATACAACCAAAGCAAAAGCAGCAGAAATCAGTATTTCGCAGTCGCAATTGGCATTGGATAAAAATAAAATGATATTAAATCTTCAGAAAGAAGAATTGCAGAATAACTTTCAGAAACAACAGAAAAACCTGGATTATTATCAAAATGAAGGACTGCAGTACGCCAATCAGATTATTGAAACTGCACAGAAAAGCTATGCAAACGGCGATATGAGTTATTGGTCGTATATCAGTTTTTTAAATCAGGCCATTGATATTAAAAAGCAGTATTCTGAAGCGACTCACAGTTATAATCAAAGTGCTATTGAACTCCAATTTCCAACCATCAAAAACAATTAATCATGAAAAATATATTGAATTATTTCACCGCAAAGAACGTAATCCCGATAGCTATCGGGACGCAAAGGACCCAAAGTTTAATTTTCTTGCGTGCCTTGCGCTTTGCCTTTGCGTGCTTTGCGGTTATCCTAACAAGTTGCAACGAAAAGAAAGCCGAAGAGATAAAAGAAGAAGAAAAGTCAAGTACAGAAGTTGCATTAACGGAATCACAATACCAAACTGTTGGTATTGAAACAGGTTTTGTAGAAGACCGAAATCTTAACAAAGTCATCAAAGCAAATGGTTATACAACAGTACCGCCGCAAAACTCAGCTGAGGTTTCGACTTTAATTGGCGGGACGGTTAAAGATATTTTTGTTCTAGAAGGAACTTATGTCAATAAAGGAAAAGTTTTGGCAACCATTCAGAATCTTGAAGTGATCCAAATGCAGGAAGAATATCAGTCGGCTACAGCCAATGTTGAATATTTGCAGTTAGAATATAACCGTCAGAAAACGTTGAGTGATGAAAATGTAAATCCGAGGAAAACATTTCAGGAAGTCAAAGCGAAGTTAGCGGCCGAAAGAGCCCGCGCGCAGGCAGCAAACAATAAATTGGAAGCTTTGCATGTTTCTGCAAAAGGAAGTTCGTCTTTAGTTCCAATTGTCGCACCGATAAATGGTTATGTTGGTAAAATAAATATTGCCAAAGGTGCTTTTGCAAACACTGGCGTTTCTTTGTTTGAAGTGGTAGACAACAGTCAAATGCATTTGGATTTGAATGTTTATGAAAAAGATCTAGGTTCTATTTCTGTAGGTCAGGTGATTGATTTTGTCTTGACAAATCAGTCCAATAAATCCATTAAAGGAAAGATTTTCGGAATTAATAAATCTTTTTCAAACGAAAGTAAAACCGTTGCAGTTCACGCCAAAATTGACCCAGCCGATGCCAAAGGATTGATTCCGGGAATGTATGTTTCGGCTAATATCAATATTACAAATACCACGGTTCCGGCTTTGCCAAAAGATGCGGTGGTCAAAAATGCAGACAAATATTTTGTTTTTGTACAGCAAGAAGGAAATGCCGAAGAAAAACATGAGAATAAAACAGGTGGAAAAGAAAAAGCTTACGAAAAAGAAATTCATTTTAAAGCAATTGAAGTAATTCCGGGAACTACCGACTTAGGTTTTACAGAAATTAAGTTTGTGGAGAAAGCTGAATCGGGAGCCAAAATTGTTACTAAAGGTGCTTTTTATCTTCTCTCGACAATGAAGGGCGGAGGAGAGCATGAGCATTAAAGAGTTTCAGGTTTTCTTTGTTTCAAGTTTCAGGTTATGCAACGTGTTAACTTTGCGTCTCGATAACCGTCGGGATTGCGAGCCTTGCGGTAGGTTAATGTGAAACTTGAAAAACCTTATTAAAACATTTTACTTAAGAGTAATTGCCACAAAATGATTAAATTTAGAACATTATTTAGACAAAGTTAAAACTTGTAACTTGAAACAAACAAAACTTGAAACTTTCCCATGATACATCAAGATAAAGAAGTAAAAAATATAAAAAACAAACCTAAAACTTCGTGCTGCTGTTCGCATGACGAACCAGTACTCAGAGAAGGTGACGGACATGATCACGAAGGCCACGATCATGAACATAATACAGACGGGAGTTTGTTTAAATTATTCATGCCATCGATTATATCGTTTGTTTTACTATTAATCGGAATTGGTTTTGATCATTATTTTGAACAAAATTGGTTTACCGGAGTTGTTAGAATTGCCTGGTACGCAATTGCGTATCTTCCTGTTGGACTTCCTGTTTTGAAAGAAGCTTATGAAAGCATCGTTAAAGGCGATGTTTTCTCTGAATTTTTCTTAATGAGTATCGCTACAGTCGGTGCATTTGTCATTGGTCAATATCCTGAAGGTGTTGCGGTTATGTTGTTTTATACGATTGGAGAAACTTTTCAGGGAATGGCGGTGAAGCGAGCAAAATCCAGTATTAAAAGTCTGCTAGATCAGCGTCCTGATGAGGTAAATATCTTAGAAAACAATATTGCGATAAAAGTAAAAGCCAAAGACGTTCAGATTGGAGCAATTATTCAGCTTAAAGCGGGAGAAAAACTAGGTTTAGATGGTAAATTATTGTCTGATTCGGCTTCGTTTAATACAGCTGCCTTGACAGGAGAGAGCAAACCAGACACAAAAAAGAAAGGCGATACAGTTTTGGCCGGAATGATAAATGGAACCACGATTGCCGAAGTAAAAGTAACAACCGCTTATAACGACAGTAAATTGTCTAAAATTTTGGAATTGGTACAAAATGCCACGACAAAAAAAGCACCAGCGGAATTGTTTATTCGAAAATTCGCTAAAATTTATACACCAATTGTGGTTTATCTGGCAATTGCAATCTGTCTGCTGCCAATGTTTTTTGTAGATCATTATGTTTTTGCCGACTGGCTTTACAGAGCTTTGGTATTTCTGGTAATTTCGTGTCCTTGTGCTTTGGTTATCAGTATTCCGCTGGGTTATTTTGGCGGAATCGGAGCAGCGAGTAAAAACGGAATTCTCTTTAAGGGAAGTAATTTTCTAGACAGCATTTCGAAAATTCAGAATGTTGTGGTAGATAAAACTGGAACTATGACCGAAGGCGTTTTTAAAGTGCAGGAAGTCATTATAAAATCTGATTTTGATAAAGAAGAAATTCTTAAACTGATAAATGTTTTAGAAAGCCGAAGTACACATCCCGTTGCAACGGCAATTCATAATTATGTGGGACAAATTGATTCTTCAATTGATTTAAAAGAGATTGAAGAAATTTCAGGACACGGATTAAAAGCGGCTTATAACGAAAAAGAATTGCTTGTTGGAAATTTCAAGCTTCTGGATAAATATGCTATTTCGTATGATATTGATCCGTCTTCAATTGTTTACACTACAATTGCAATTGCTTATGATGGAAAATTTGCCGGTTATTTAACGATTGCCGATGAAATTAAGGAAGATGCACAGGAAACAGTTTCAAAACTAAAATCTTTAGGTGTGAAACTAACAATGCTAAGCGGTGATAAAACCAATGTCGTTCAATTTGTTGCTGATAAACTCGGTATTTCAAAAGCTTTTGGTGATTTGCTTCCAGAAGACAAGGTCAATAAAGTAAACGAAATCAAAGCTAAAAATGAAACCGTAGCTTTTGTGGGCGACGGTGTAAATGATGCACCTGTAATCGCCTTAAGCACAGTAGGAATTGCGATGGGAGGTTTAGGAAGCGATGCGGCAATAGAAACTGCCGATGTCGTGATTCAAGATGATAAACCAAGTAAAATTGCAATGGCAATCAACATTGGAAAACAAACTAAAAAAATTGTCTGGCAGAACATTACGTTGGCCTTTGTCGTAAAAGCTTTTGTATTAATTCTAGGTGCCGGCGGACTAGCAACAATGTGGGAAGCTGTTTTTGCGGATGTTGGTGTGGCTTTACTGGCAATTTTAAATGCAGTCAGAATTCAGAAGATGAGGTTTTAATAAAAAATAAAATGCGGTGATTAAATTATTTAGTCACCGCATTTTTTTATCATTTTAATTAAAAATGTTCTTTGGAAAATTGCTCGCAAAACGCTTTTATAGTTTGTCTTACGGTTCTAAATTCCTCTAAAATTTCTTCTTCATTTCCAGTTGCTTTGGCCGGATCATGAAAGTTATAATGCAGTTTGATTGCTTTTGAAGGGAAAAATGGGCAACGTTCTTTAGCATTGTCACAAACCGTAATTACAAAATCAAAATCTATGTTTTGATATTCATCAATATGGTTTGAAGTGTGATTAGAAATATCAATTCCATCTTCTTTCATTGTTGCAATTGCTCTCGGATTAACGCCGTGAGTTTCTACACCAGCGCTGTAAACCTCGGCTTTATTGCCTAAAAAATGTTTTAAATAACCATCGGCGATTTGACTTCGGCAACTGTTTCCTGTGCAGAGCACTAAAATTTTTTTTGTCATAATTTAAACGAATAACCAAATGATATTGATAATGCAGAATTTTGGTTCAAAACCAAAAATGAGCTGCAGCACAATTACAGATGTTGTGATAATGATAGGTTTCTTGTATTTGATTAGTTTCTGCTTCATGATTAACAACAACCTGAATTTGGTGAACAGCTGTTTGCTTCGTTTTTGTGCAGTTCAGTTAAAGCAATTTTCTGTTTTGCTTGAGGAACATTGCACGCGTCTTGCGCCAGACATGCAGTAGTTTTGTTTTTTAGAATAAAATGAGTTCCATTAAATTCTAAATCATATCTGCCAATAGTTTCATTTTGATATTCTACTTCAATTTCAAAATCTTGAATGTTTAATTTTTCTTCTGAAAGTTGAATAATATGCAAAAGTTTGCCTGGTTTTAATCGGTGTTCAAAATCATTTGCGTTCCACAATTGAAAGTTTACCGCATTTTCGTTTCGTATTACGCCTCCGCAATCAATAAAGTTTTTTGAAGTGATTCCAATTTCAGTTACATGAAAATGTTCGGGAACAAATACGCCGTTTTCTAATTGAAAGGCAACATTTTCCAAATTGGGAAGTATGTTTTTAATTTCTGAAAGTTTCATAATTTTTTATTTATAGTTATAATGCAATATTGCGATATAGATATTTAAAAAAATGCTTTAGCAGCATTTCTGATTTTTTGTAACGGCAATAATATTTGAAAAATAGGTATTTAAAATATCAAATGTCGATTCGTCGATGCAATAACAAATCGCATTTCCTTCGATATTTCCTTTTATAAGCCCTGCATTTTTGAGTTCTTTAAGATGTTGTGAAACGGTTGGCTGCGCAAGCGGAAGCTCATTTACAATGTCGCCACAGATACATTCGTTTACTTTCAAAAGATATTCAATAATGGCAATTCTGGCAGGATGTCCTAAAGCTTTTGCAATTGTAGCAATCTGATTTTGTTTATCTGTAAAATGTTCTGTTTTTGAAGCTCCCATTTTGTTTAAATTTTAATATAGCAATATTACGATATAGATTTATTAAAAACAAATAGTAAACGGAATATTTATTTTTCAATTTTATTTTTCCTCTAATTATTTTTATAGAATTTTATAGATTGTAAATAATGAGTATTTCTTTAGACAAACGGAAAAACTTTTTTCTGAGCTATAATGTATCTGTAATGTCTTTCCATCTCTTTTCAGTATAAAAGTTTCGAAATTCTTTATTCGACAATAATTCTTTCTTATTTAAGTCACCTCTGAGATCATTTAAGCTTAAAAAATCTAATGAAATACTTCGATATTGTTCTTCGTTAGTTTGATTATAGATTTTGGCAAAAAGTTCGGCTGCTTCAAAATTTTGAGCGCTTGTCATTCCTCCTAAAATCATTGAAGCATTGTTGTAGTTGTCATATACTTTTTGAAATTCTTTTGCCTTATAATTATTTGTAGCTTCATTAATAAGGGTTAAGACGTTTTCTGTATCTTTTTTATCTCTTTCCGAAGCTTCTTTTGATGTTGGAATGGTGTATTTAAAGCCATAATTGAGAGCATAAATTTTTAAAGGAAGAAGTTTTAAAGACGCTCTTCTTTTATCTACTTCATTTTCTTTTATGATGGCCCTAAAACTCGAAGCTTCACCGTTTTGTGTCCAGTTTACCTGAGTTCCATAAAGTTGTTTGTAATTCAGGTTGCATTGTACTCGATCATATAAAAAAGCATAATTTTCAATATCAAGTTCTTTGGTTCCTTTCAGTTTTTCCATTTCATGAAGCGCTGTTTTTTGAAATTGAATATCTTGATCTGCATGTTGCACAATAAGCCAGAAATTATGAGCGCCGTCTTTTCCAATTTCGGATATTTTTGGCCATCCGTTTGCTTTCAGAATCTCTTTTGCTGTCGAAAGATTTTTAAAATCTAAGTCGTTAATTTTCTGCTGTAATTCATTTAATAGAGCAGGATCTGAAGTTTGTATTTTCCAATATCTAATTTTCTGATCTGCAATTCCCATTGCATTGATTTGTTTTCGCAATTCTGGAAGTTTTAATTTTTTTTCATATTCCTGCTCTTTCAATTGTGCTTTTTGTTTAATCGTTTTCCACGTATATGGATATTTAGCACGTAAAAAATCAAAATAAGGATCTATGGAAAGTTGCTCTGCTTCAGTCCATCCTTTATTTAGAGCTATATTTAAATATTTAAAAGCTTTTGCTTCATTTAGAGCTAACGAATACATTCCAGCAGCTTTATAAGCATTTAATGCATCTGGCTGTTTTATCAAAAAGGCTTTTTCTAGTTTTGGAATAGCATTTTTATAATCTTTTTGAAGATGAAGTAGAGAAGCTTCAGCAATTAATTCCTCGTAATGAAGATTTGTTTGCGCTTTAGAAGTATTAAAAACGAAAAACAGCAACGCAAAAAATAAATATCGATTCATAAAATTTAAAGTTTATTCAGAAAATTTTTCTAAGATGAAAATACAAATTTTGTTATTAGGTATTTGATTTATATTGTATTAATAAAAAAGCCCATTTCTTTTTGAAATGGGCTTTTGATTTTATCTTGATCAAACTATTTATTGTTTCAAATCGACAACAACTTTTTCAATTTTGCCTTGAAAAGTAAAAGGCGCATCGTAAGTTCTGTTTACTGGTGTTCCAAAATCTTCACCAACATCTAAGGTTTCATCTGCAGAAAAACGGCTTGGTACTGTTTTAGGAATATCACCACTGGCTACTTTTTTGCCATCAACAAGCAAAGTTGCTTTAGCTGCTTTTCCAACACCGCCACCTGCATAATCAAAATTCAGAACAATAGTATGTTTGCCTGCAGTTAAAGCAGTTGGAGACTGAATGCTCCATTTATGATTTGGATAATGAGAAAAAGCATAGGCAAATGTTGGCTTACCTTTTTGAAGCATTAAAGCTAATCCGGCAAAATAACCGCCTTGCGTAATAATCATACCTTCCTGACCTGCTTTCACATCAACATCTGCTGTTATACTGAAAGATGTATTTTTCATGTTAGGTGCCATTCCTTCTGTTATACGTGATGTTCCTTGGTGGAAAGTAAATTGATTTCGGCCTTTATTTAAATTAGGGCGGTTTTCAGGATTTACGCGGTCTATATAACGGTCGTCAAACGGAAAAACATTGTATTTTTCGGCTTCTTCCATAAAAGCTTTTTGCATTTCTTTCAATTTGTCTGGATTTTGTGCCGCAATATCATTTGCTTGGCTAAAATCTTTTGTCAAATCGTATAATTCCCATTTATAATCTTTTACAGGATCTTCAGATGGAATAGGATGTCCTTGCCACGGAAGATTTTTTGGAGTTGTACTTGCCATCCATCCATCTTTGTAGTAGCCTCTGTTGGCAATAACTTCAAAATATTGTGATTTATGTGTTTCAGGTGCATTTGCATTATCAAACGAATAAACAAGACTTTTTCCTGCTATAGGAGTTTGATCGAAACCATCGACTTTTTTGGGCTGTGGGATATTTGCAGCTTCAAGAATAGTAGGGACAATATCTGTGATATGAGCAAATTGGCTTCTTATTTGCCCAATCTGCTTGATTCTTGCTGGCCATGAAATTACCATTCCGGTACGGCTTCCTCCTAAATGTGAAGCAATTTTTTTATCCCATTGAAATGGCGTATTCATTGCATGCGCCCAGCTTTGAGAATAATGTTCAGCCATCCAGGGACCACCAAAATCATCTAAATGTTTCAGCATGAATTCTTCCGTATCAACTTCGCCATTTACCATAATACCAATTTCGCTGGTCAAACCTTGCCCAGTTGGATCTTCGGCACTTGCACCATTGTCTCCCATTATAAAAATGACCATCGTATTGTTATATTCTCCCAAGTCTTTAATTGACTGAAGAATTCTTCCAATTTGATTATCGCAATAAGCAAGCATAGCAGCATAAACTTCCATTTCTCTGGCAGCTACTTTTTTCATTCCAGGAGTTAATGCGTCCCATTTTTGATATTCTGGCGGTGTCGCGGCTAGTAGTGCATCTGATGGAATGATACCTAATTTTTTCTGATTTTCGTATGTTGCAATTCGCTGTTTATCAAATCCCTGATCAAATTTTCCTTTGAATTTGGCGATCCATTCTTTAGGTGCCTGATGCGGAGCGTGTGCAGTTCCCGGAGTATAATAAGCAAAGAAAGGTTTGTTTGGCGAAACATTTTTTTGCGTTTGTATCCAACGAATTGCATGATCTGCCAAATCTCGGTCTAAGATATAATCAGTATCAACTTTTTCATCTTTAAAATAAGGATCTACAGGTTTTGTTCCTTCAAATAAAGCGGGTCTGAATTGATGTGCATCGGCTCCTAAAAAGCCATAAAAATATTCAAAACCTAAACCTGTTGGCCATAAATTAAATGGCCCTGCTGGGGTAGATTGCCAGTCTGGCACGTTATGATTTTTACCAAACCATGAAGTTCCATAACCATTATCAGTTAAAATCTTACCAATGGTAGCAACGCTTCGTGGCACTAAACTGTTATAACCGGGATAAGGTGTTGAGAATTCCATAATAATTCCTGTCGCAGCCGTATGATGGTTTCTTCCGGTAATTAATGCGGCTCTTGAAGGAGAACAAACTGCCGTGGTGTGAAAACGGTTGTATCGCAGTCCGTTTTGTGCAAGAGCATCAAAATTTGGTGTTGGTATAGGGCCTCCAAAAGTAGAACTTGCACCAAAACCAACATCATCAATCATAATCAGTAAAACATTGGGAGCACCTTCTGGCGCACTGATTTCTTTGGGCCAGTCTATAGGATCAGAACCTTTAATTGTAGGAGCTACTTTTCCCACTTTTTGATAGGGTTCAATAGGCAAAACGGTTCTGTCAGGCCAATTTTGAGCATTTATTGTACCAAAACCTAAGACTAAAATTAGTCCAGTAAGCAAAAAGTTATTTTTCATAATATTAAATGGTATTATATTTATAAAAAAAGAGTACTAACTTTTTAAAAATCTGTTTTTGAGGGAAATAGAGTAGTAAATTTACAAAAATTAGAATATGGGACGTTATAAAAAACTAAGATATTTAGTAAATAAATTTTTATAAATATGGATATAAAAAAAGCCTGAGTCATCAAATGAAACAGGCTTTTGGGTACTTGTTTTTTTTTTAACCGCAAAGGTTTACGCAAGGTTCGCAAAGTTTTAATAAAGCTTTGCGAACTTTGCGTTTATATTAAGCTTGCATAAAATAAAATCTTTGCGTCCTTTGCGGTTAAAAAAACTATAAGTTACTATACAACAATTGCAGGGTATGAAAGTCGGACGACCCGTCAAAATATTTATGAAGTGCTTCCTGAAATACAGGTTCGCTGTTCTGAATACTCGCAAATAAAGTCAGGCACGACTGCAGCTTTTCGTCATCTGGATTCCCAAATATTTCTTCTGCCGTTTTTTCTTCGTTTTTGATTAATTCTGAAGTGATTTCAATGAGATGTTTTCCGAGAATTGGATGTTCTAAAAATGCGATTGCTTCATCGGCATTCTTAATTTCATAGAATTTTGAAGTATCACAAGATCCTGATCCTTTTATCTGTGGAAAAACAAACCACATCCATGGAGACTCTTTTTTACCTTTTTTAATTTCAGACAGCGCTGACAGATAAAGCTTATTTTGTGCGTCTAAAAAACGCATTAGTTCATTTGTATTGTAGGCCATTATTTACTGATTTTGATTTGGGGAATCAGGTCATAAAACTACTCAAAATATGTTTAGTTGTACACGCTGAAGTCGTTTTTTTACAGCTATTTTGTTAGATTTTTTGCAAACTAAAATCTTTATGTAAGAACTGTAAAAATTTGGCTTCAAAAAGAGGAAATAGAGAAAACTAAGGATTTTATTTTGTCGAAATGACAAACAATATGCTTAATCGTTTCTTTTCCAAATAAAATCTCAATCAATAATCGCTGGTTTTCTGATATTCTTTCCAACTTTATTAGTTAAATCATCACCAAGATCTTCTCGTGCCGTCTCAGCTATTTTTTGAATTTGCTGGACAATTTCCGGATATAATTCCTGTACATCGCGGGCTTCACCTGGATCATGCGCTAAATCGTATAGTGCCATTGGAACTTCAGCTGTTGCACCTTTGCCTCTTAAACCGTCTTTTCCGGGTAGATTTTTATTATAAGTGGTTCCTTTATGCGGAAAAACAAGTTTCCAATGTTTATACCGAATGGCTTCCAGATTATTGCTTCCAATTCCAAAATAATAATAAAAAGTATCTCTCGGGCCTTTATCCGTTTTTCCAGTTAAGAGCGGAAGAAAATTTAGACCATCAATTTTGTTTTCTGGCAATGAAGCTCCTGTAATTGCAGCAATAGTAGGCAAAAGATCCATATTTGTAAAAAGCGAACTATTTACCATTCCGCCTTCAATTTTTCCAGGCCAGCGAATTAAAAATGGAACTCTTGTACCGCCTTCCCAAGTAGTTGATTTTCCTTCTCTGAAACCTCCCGAAGAACCGGCATTGTCGCCAAAAACAAGCCAAGGACCATTATCACTGGTTACAATAAGAACCGTATTTTTAGAAAGATCTTCATTTTCTAATGTTTTTAAAATTTCTCCAATGGACCAATCAATTTCCATTATAACATCGCCAAAAAGGCCTAAATCACTTTTTCCTTTAAACTTATCTGAAACAGCTAAAGGCGCATGAGGCAAAGGATGCGTCAGGTATAAAAAGAACGGATTCTTTTTATTCTTTTTGATAAAACCAACGGCTTTTTCTGTAAATAAAGTGGTTAATTTTGAAGCTTCTTTAATATTTTTGATCGTATCAATTACAGTAGTATTACTGATCATTGGAAGAGGAGGAAAGCTCGAACGCATATCTTTCGGATCTGTAACCAATGAATAACCGTCATAATCAATTGGCCAGACATCATGCGAATATGGAATTCCATAAAACTCGTCAAAACCATAATTTGTTGGCCAATATGGCATTTCATTTCCTAAATGCCATTTTCCGTAATTAGCCGTTTTGTAGCCCACTTTTTTAAGCATTGAAGCAATGGTTTCTTCTTTCGGATTAAGAGCGTGTTTCATTCCGGGAAGCAATACACCAGACATCCCAATTCGGTTAGGATAACAGCCTGTCAATAAAGCCGCTCTTGATGCAGTACAAATGGCTTGACCTGCATTAAAATTTGTAAATCGCATTCCTTCCTGAGCAATCTGGTTAAAATGTGGCGTTGGAATTCCGGTCATTCCATAAGGTTCGGTATCTCCATATCCCATATCATCCATATTGATGATTACGATATTGGGTTTTGAATCTTGTTTTTTATTTTGAGCGGTTATTTTGCAATTAAAAAAGGACAGGAATAACAAAAGCAAGGTTATACTTTTTCTCATAATTTACGCGGTAATTATTTTGGATAGTGGTATACAAATATAATTCGCAAAAATGGAAACTATTCTGCTTGAGAAAACTCTTTTATGGTAAATAAACAGAAAATTGTTATTTCTTTAAAAGCAGCGCCTTCGTGTATTCATAGTTCATTTTTGCGATAGAAAGTACCGAAATGCTCTGCGGACATTCGACTTCGCAGGCTCTTGTGTCCGAACAATTTCCAAAACCTTCCGCATCCATTTGCTGTACCATCGTTAAAACCCTTTTTGAAGCTTCTATTTTTCCTTGTGGAAGCAAAGCTAAATGGGTTATTTTGGCACCCACAAACAAAGCTGCACTGGCATTTTTACAAGTCGCCACGCAGGCACCGCAGCCAATACAGGCGGCAGCGTCAAAAGAGGCTTCGGCAGTTTCATATGAAATGGGAATACTGTTGGCTTCAGGCGCTTGACCGGTTGCTGCGCCAATAAATCCGCCTGATTCAATAATCGAATCAAAAGCAGAGCGGTCAATTTTCAAATCTCTAAGAACCGGAAACGCTTTGGCTCTAAAAGGTTCAATATAAATGGTTTCGCCGTCTTTAAAGCTTCGCATATGAAGCTGGCAGGTTGTAGTATTTTTCAAAGGACCGTGCGCTCTTCCGTTTATCATGACGCCGCATTGACCACAGATTCCTTCTCTACAGTCGTGATCAAACTCAATTACGCGTTCTTTTTTCTGAATCAAAGATTCGTTTAAGAGATCGAGCATTTCAAGAAAAGACATATGTTCAGATACGCCGTCTATTTCATAATCTTTAATTTCTCCTTTAGAAGAGGTATCAAACTGACGCCATATTTTTAGAAATAGTTTCATAGCTAATTATTAATTATAAATTGTTAATTATGAATTGCTTGCAAGTTGTAAAATTGAGTCTGATGGATTGTTAATTAATAATTTACAATTAACAATCAACAATTATTTATAACTTCTAACTGTAAGTTCAACTGCTTCAAAAACAAGCGGTTCTTTATGTAATTTTTGAGGTTTTTCTTTTCCTTGCCATTCCCAAGCAGATACGTAACAAAAATCGGCATCATTCCGAACGGCTTCACCATCAGCAGTCTGGTATTCTTCTCTAAAATGAGCACCGCAGGATTCTTCGCGCTGCAGGGCATCATGGCACATTAATTCGGCTAATTCAAGATAATCAGCAATTCGTCCGGCTTTTTCTAACTCGCTGTTTAAGGTATCATCGCCTGTAATTAATAGATCGTTTTCAAAAGATTTCTTTAAATCTTTGATGCCTTCAATAGCTTCTTCCAAACTTTTTTTGCTTCTCGAAAGTCCACATTTTTCATAAAGAAGACGGCCAATTGTTTTATGAAAATAATCGGCGCTTAAAGTTCCTTTATTGCTTAAAAATTTATCTAATTGCGCTCTAACGGCATTTTCGGCTTCTTCAAAAGCGGGATGATTGATGTCAATTTTGGCTGAATTCAATTCGCCGGACAAATAATTCGGAATTGTATAGGGTGCTATAAAATAGCCGTCTACACAAGCCTGAAGAAGCGAATTAGCACCAAGACGATTGGCGCCATGGTCAGAGAAATTAGCTTCTCCGAGCGCGAATAAACCTGGAATTGTAGTCATTAATTCATAATCAACCCAAAGTCCTCCCATAGTAAAATGCGCAGAAGGCGAAATCAGCATAGGTTCTTTATAAGCATTGATGCCAGTAATTTTTTCATACATCGCAAAAAGGTTACTGTATTTAGTTTCAATTTTATCTTTTCCTTGTGATTTTATTGCATCAGAAAAATCAAGATAAATGGCATTTTTCATTGGTCCGACGCCATGTCCGGCATCGATTTGCTCTTTTGCAGCTCTTGAAGAAATGTCTCTGGGGGCAAGATTTCCAAAAGAAGGATATTTTCGTTCCAAATAATAATCACGTTCTTCTTCTGGAATTGTATTTGGATTTCTGCTGTCAGCGGCTTTTTTTGGAACCCAGATTCGGCCATCATTTCGCAGTGATTCTGACATTAAGGTCAATTTAGACTGGTTTTCACCATGTTGTGGCAGGGAAGTAGGGTGAAACTGAATCCAGCTTACTCCAGCCATGTAAGCACCCTTTTTATGCGCCCTCCAAATAGCCGAACTATTACAGCCCATTGCCAATGTGGACAGATAATATACTTTTCCATACCCTCCAGAAGCTAAAACAACTGCATCTGCATTGTGGCGTTCTAAGGCTCCGGTTTCAAGATTTCGGGCAATAATTCCTTTTGCTTTTCCGTCAATCACTACTAATTCAAGCATTTCATGACGTGTGTGTAAATCTACTTTTCCTAATGAAACTTGTCGCAGCAAACCTTGATAAGCGCCAAGCAAAAGCTGTTGTCCAGTTTGTCCGCGAGCGTAGAAAGTGCGCGAAACCTGAACACCGCCAAAAGATCTGTTGTTTAAATATCCCGCATATTCTCTGGCAAAAGGAACACCTTGTGCTACTGCATGATCTATTAAAGCGGCGGAGCATTCGGCTAAGCGATACACATTTGCCTCTCGAGATCTAAAATCACCGCCTTTTATGGTATCATAAAACATTCTGAAAGTGCTGTCGCCGTCATTTTTGTAGTTTTTAGCAGCATTAACACCGCCTTGTGCCGCAACGGAATGTGCTCTTCGAGCCGAATCCTGAAAACAGAAAGATTTTATATTATAGCCTTGTTCTGCCAAAGAAGCTGCACATGAAGCGCCTGCAAGTCCAGTTCCTACAACAATAACGGTAAGTTTTTTTCGGTTCGCCGGATTTACCAGTTTGGCTTTGGCTTTATAATTGTTCCATTTTTCGGCAAGCGGTCCTTGGGGTATTTTTGATTCCATTCTTTTCAGCTGTTTAAAATAGTTGAGACAAATTTTAAGAAATCGAAATTGTAAGGGCACTCTAATTTACTATAAATTATTTAATTACGAATAATTTGTCAAAATTTAAACTTCATTTTATAAAGTGTTTTTTATGATTGGAACAAAAAATGAAACCCGCAAAACCATTCTTTTTTTTGGTTATGCGGGTTTATAATTGTTTTCTAAAATTTATTGCTTGCTGATTGGTATCGCTTTGCCGGTTTCATTTGTTTTGATGAAATAAACTCCTGCAGCATGTTCATAGATCGAAATCAGATTTCCTTTGCCTTGTTTGATTTTGGTTCCCAAAGGAGAAAATACCGTCCATTCTACTTCTTTAGATAAATGGAAAATTCCTTTAGACGGATTTGGAAAAACGATGATTTTATTGGATGCTTCATCCGGATTTTCTACACCAAGATGGCAATCATGAACCATGTAAGAAATATCTTTAGTATTGCTTCCGCCAGAATTAGTTACAGTCAAAGAAACTTCTTTATCACCTTCTGTACTGTAAATAACAGCATGCGGACCAGCTCCTGTTGCTGTCGCAGGCTGTGCATTTACGCCAAAATTCCATGTATAAGTATCTACAGTACCAACAGAAACAGAAGTAAAAGTGACAGCAGTATTTGTACAGCCCATTTGAGGCGTAAACTCAAAATCTGCAATAGGAGCTGCAGTGCCTGCTGTGAGAATAAATTCCATTTTATTGAAGTTGATGTCGTTTTCATCAAAATACAAAGTAATAACGTGATTGCCCTGCGTTAACGTAATATTTGGAATAGCGACAGTCTGCCAAGCCTGAAAACCTCCCGTATTTGGAATGTTCACAACACCCGTTACATTTGTACCATCAACTTCCAAATGTAATTTTCGGGTATTGTAAGGTGTTGAGATTCTTAAATTAATAGTATAAGTTCCGGTAGTGTTTACTTTTGCGGTATATTTCAGCCATTCATCTTTTGCGACGTAAGACAGATTAAATCCGCCTTCATTACAAACTTCTGTTCCAACGCCGTCGCCAGCTCTGTATGCAGTATCTCCACCGCCATTTTTATCCAGAAAAGCACTTGGACCGACATCATAATTTTCGGCTTCAATAATTCCAGGAATCTGAGCCACTAATCCCTGATAAGGTGCATTTTGAAGCGTAGTTGCTGTATAAGAAGCTGTATAAGTTATTGTCCCTGTTGCTGGAGCTTTAAAAGTTTGATTGGCTGTTCCGCCCTGGCTCCAGTGATCAAAGTCATAACGGATATTTCCAACATATTGCGGAGTTGGTGCATTTAAAGTCTGTAAAGCCGCGTTTGCTACAACTTGTTTTGTTGAAGGCGCTGTAACTGTTTTTTGATTAAATTCTAAATTAAGCGGTACAGGCGAAGCTGCTGCTGTAACATCAACCAGATTAGGTTTGATATCAACAAAAGCAGTAGCTGTTAAACCATTGCTATCTGTTACTTTTACCGTAAAACGATACCATACATTTGGTGTTTTTTCGCCTTGATTTGATGCTGTAAAATTTCCTGATTTTACGCCTTGAGGACTTGCGCCGGGGTGCGAATGTCCGGCTCCCGGAATATCTTCGTGAAAAAGATCCATACTCCATGAAAAAGCACTTGCAGGTAATGTGCCGTCTTCAATATCTGATGCCGTTGCTTCAAAATAGACAATATCTTCTGCATTCCATTTTAAAGAAGGCAAAGGAGAAACTATAGAAACTGTTGGTGCATTCGTAAAAGGTGTTACTGTCAAAACTGCATTATTGCTGGTTACATTTCCGGCTGTATTTGTCACAACAACTCGATAATTTCCTGCATTTGCAGCGGTCACATTTGGAATTGTATAACTAGCGGCAGTTGCACCGTTAATATTCGCATTGTTATACTGCCATTGATAAGTAAGTCCAACACCACTGGCCGAAACTGTAAATGTTACAGGTTTTGTTTCCATTATGGATTGAGAAAGTGGATGATTTACAATAGTAGGAGCAGCAGTTGCAATGTAATCAAGTTTAATAAGCGCACCATTGTTTCCGTATGCGCAATAATAAATATAGCCGTCATTTCCCAGCATCATTCCGAGAGCCTGCTGTTGTGGAGCCGAATAAAATTCAGTAGAAACGGGATCAGCAATATTTGGGTCAAAAGAGCGTATGGCATTTCGAACAAAATCCTTGATAATAAATTTGCCCTCAAGATTAGGATAGCGTGGCGTATCCGGATTATATAATACACCATTGGTCAACGCATTGCCAATAGTTCCTGTTCCGTAGGTAAATATCGGATTGGTAAATAAATTGGTTTCTGTCTGTTTTCCGTCACCTCCTTGTGGATGTCCCCAGGCATAATTACGAATGGCCGGATTGCTGATTTCGTTTATTTCTTCCCAAGAAGTTCCCACGTCCAAAACAAATAATTTATTGGCTTTTATGTTCGGAACCAGTCTCCATGGATTTCTAAAACCATATACCCAGATGCTTTGTCTTTGTAAAGAACCGCTTCCATAAAATGGATTTCCTGGTGCAGGCAGTCCATTTTCTGTAAGTCTGAGGATTTTTCCTTTGTATGTGTCCAAATCCTGAGAATTGGTATTTTGCTGGCTGTCACCAACAGTTACATAAAGAAAACCGTTAAAGAATTTTAAATCACCTCCGTTATGAAAACCACCGCCAATAGGTTCTAAAAGTAAAATTTCCTGTCTGTTGACTACCTGATTGGCATTATCGATTTTAATTCTTTCAATACGATGTCTGATTACCGTTCCGTCGTTGATTGAATAGAAAACATAAATATAACCGTTTGTGGCGAAATCTGGATGCAAAGTCAAACCAAGTAGACCTTGTTCATTGTCTGTAACGGTATTTACAGTAAAAACGGTAGCAACAGCAT
The DNA here is from genome assembly GCF_009711135.1 of Flavobacterium sp. LC2016-01. GTDB lineage: Bacteria > Bacteroidota > Bacteroidia > Flavobacteriales > Flavobacteriaceae > Flavobacterium. The sequence goes on from NZ_WMIC01000001.1 coordinate 856,316, forward strand.
TGTTCTGAAAAACTTTTACAATACCGCCTCTTTCTGCTATAAAAATTCTTCCGTCAAAAGATTGTTCCAGCGAAAGTCCTTCTTTGATAACTGCTGTAGGAGCAAGATTTTGTGTAATGTACTGACTGTAGGATTTTGAGGTTATCAATAAAATGAAAACACAAAATAAATGCAGTAATTGTCGCCTTTTTTTAATTTGGACCTGTAAGTTTTTTTTCATAAGTATTTAATAGGATTAATAAATTTGGGTAACCAAATTTAATCTTTTTCCTCTTAATTACTTATCTAACAATTACTTATTTGCCAATAATTTCTTTTCGGTGCAAAGTTCCCCATTCGTTTAGAGCTCCAATAACATTATACAAAGTATGGCTATGTTCAGTTCTTGCATATTCAACGGTAGGAGGAAAAGTATCATAAACCGTTCTGGTAACCAGTTTGTTCATTTCCAGATCTTTCAGTTCTTTAGAAAGCATTTTGTCTGTAATTCCGTTTATATCTTTAGAAATCTCTTTGAATCGTTTTGGCCTGTTTGATAATGCAATTAAAATTGGCAGCTTCCATCTGCCACTTAAAACTTCTAAAGCATCTCTCACAGGTAGCAATGCAGCCAGACAGGCTTCTGGTTCACAGCCCATTTCTTTTTTAATTTCGTTTTTTGTTTTCATACATATTGCTTTACTATCCTCAATGATAGCGCTATCCTCGAGGATAGTACTATAAAAGAGATAGTAAATGTAGATAAGTTTGTATTGTAAAACAAACAATATAAATTATGAGCCAAAAAATTCTACGCATAATTACTAGTACCAACGGAGATACTTCGTTTAGTAATCAATTATCTAAAGCTGTTATTGAAAAATTAACTGCATCAAATCCTGAAACTGAAGTACAGACACTGGATCTTTCTAAAACCCCGCTTCCATATTTGACAAATTCGCATATAAGTGCTGTTTATGCACCTGCAGAAAGCCACACGCCTGAGCAGGCTGAAGCACTTAAATATTCTGATGAAGCGATAAAAACTTTGATGGAATCGGATGTGATTGTGATTGGTGTGCCCTTATACAATTTCGGAATTCCAGCAGTTTTAAAAGGATGGATTGACCAAATTGCTAGAGCAGGGAAGACCTTTAGTTACAGTGAGAGTGGTCCAAAAGGATTATTGACAGATAAGAAAGTCTTTTTATCAATTGCATCTGGTGCGATATTTTCAGAAGGACCTTATAAAAGTTATGATTTTTCAGAATCGTATTTGCGAACCGTATTTGGTTTTTTAGGAATAACTGATATCACTACTTTCCGCGTTGAAGGAACTGCAATTCCTGATTTTGCTGCAAATGCATTGCCTAAAGCCTTATCTTCTGTAGAAGAATTTGCTTTTTAAGAAAATCAAAAAAAATCTGCCAAATCTGCGTGAAAAAATTAGTCCCGCAGATTTAGCAGATTTTTATAGTGAAACTCAAGAATATTTTAAATATTATTTCTCAATAATCATTGTAACGCCTTGTCCACCAGCGGCACAAATTGAAACAAAGCCTCTTCCCGAACCTTTTTCATTTAAAAGTTTCGCCATTACGCCAATGATTCGGCCACCCGTTGCAGCAAAAGGATGCGCTGCAGCAAGACTGCTTCCTTTTACATTCAGTTTTTCTCTGTCGATCGCACCAAGAGGTTTTTTCAATCCTATTTCGGCGCTCAATTCTGGGCTTTCCCAAATTTTTAAAGTAGCCAAAACTTGTGCAGCAAAAGCTTCATGAATTTCATAATAATCAAAATCTTGTAAATTTAAATTGGCTTTTTCGAGCATTCGAGATGCAGCAAATAAAGGCGCCAATAAAAGATTGTGCTGGTTTTTGACGTATTCAATTGCAGCAATCTCGGCAAATGTGATATAAGCCAAAATTGGCAACCCTTGTTCTTTTGCCCATTCCTCACTTGCCAAAAGAATACAGGACGCACCGTCAGTAAGCGGTGTTGAATTTCCTGCAGTCAGCGTTCCGTTTGCTTTGTCAAATGCGGGATTTAGTTTGGCTAATTTTTCAATCGAACTGTCTTTTCTTAAATTATTGTCTTTTTCAAGTCCGTTAAAAGGTGTAATCATATCATCAAAGAAACCTTCTTCATAGGCTTTTGCCATCTTTAAATGACTTTTAAGCGCTAATTGGTCTTGATCTTCTCGGGGTATTTTATAATATTTTGCAGTAATTTCAGTATGTCCGCCCATCGAAAGTCCAGTTTGTGATTCTTCGTTTCGAGGAACTAATGGTGATAAATCTTTCGGACGAATTTTCAAAAAAGATTTAATTTTTCCGCCAAACGATTTTGCTTGTCGTGCTTCCAATAGAATTTTTCGAAGTTTTTCGCTGAATGCCATCGGAATATCACTGATGGAATCTACACCACCAGCAATTCCAGAATCAATCTGGCCGAGGGCAATTTTATTGGCAATATAAACAGCACTTTCAATTCCGGTGTCGCAGGCTTGCTGTAAGTCGCAGGCAGGAGTTGCAGGATCTAAAGACGTTTTCATAACGCATTCTCTGATCAAATTCATATCATAAGAATGTTTAATTACCGCGCCGCCGCCTACTTCGCCCAGTAATTTTCCTTTTAAATTGTATTTGTCTATAAGTCCGTTTAAGGCAGCTGTCATCATTTCTTGATTCCCAACATTTGAATACGCTGTATTTGCACGTGCAAACGGAATTCGGTTATAGCCAACAATGGCAACTTTTCTAATCGTTGTGGTATTGTTCATATCTGGATTTTGTTTCAGTTTTCCAGATTAAAGATAAGGAGAAAATGTGATAATTAGATAATTAGAAAATGTGTCAATTAGAAAATGTATCAATCAGAAAATGTGTTAATCAGAAAATGTGTTAATCAGAAAATGTGTCAATTAGAAAAGTATAAAAATCATAAATTATCTAATTCTCTAATTGCCACATTATCAAATTCTATTTATTCATCGAAATATAATCCGAAGGCGACATTGAAAAATGCTTTTGAAAGTTTCTTCCAAAGCTTGTCTGTGATTTATAACCCACCATTTCAGCAATTTCATACATTTTGTAATTCTCATTTAAAAGCAATTCTGCGGCGCGTTTTAGACGAACAAGATTAATCAATTCATTCGGACTCAAATTAGATAAGTCTTTGATTTTTCGATACAAAGTAGAACGGCTCATGTTCATGATTTCGGCCAGCGATTCTACGCTTAAATCGGGATCTGTAATGTTTTTAAGGATTTCATCGTCTAGTTTTTTGAGGAATTTTTCGTCTGTTTTGTTGTGTGCGATGCTCTTGATATGAGAAAGAGGTGAACTCGCATAATAATTCATAATCTGTTTTCTGTTTTCGATTAGATTATTGGCTTGAACTTTTAAATAATCCATCGAAAAAGGTTTTGCTACATAAGCATCTGCACCAACTTCTAGACCATCAATCTGCGATTTTAAAGAGTTTTTTGCAGTTAATAAAATAACCGGAATATGACTTGTTTCCAGATTCGTTTTAATCTCTTTGCACATCGTAATTCCGTCCATATTTGGCATCGAAACATCGCTTATCACAAGCTGAATGTTTTGATTATGAATTATTTTCAGCGCCTTTTCTCCATCTTCGGCTTTTAAAATTGTGTATGTAGAAGCGAGTTCTGAAGTAATAAAATTTAAAAGGTCCAGATTATCTTCAACAATTAAAATTTGAGGTTTCTCTAGTTTTGTTTCCAGTTCTGTTTTTTCTAATTCTGATTCGCTCGTTTCTTTTTCAGAATCAGCATAAAGCATAAATTCTTCTTCCTGATGCAATGGAACAGCAAGTTCGAAAATGTTTAATTTAGGATCAGAAATTAATTGCAGATTTCCGTTATGAAGCTGTGCAAGCGAATGTGCAAGCGAAAGCCCAATTCCGGTTCCCGATGTAGTATCCATATTATCCACTCTGAAAAATGGCTCAAAAATCTTGTCTTTCAGCTGAAACGGAATCAAATTTCCATCATTTTTGACAATTAAGATCAGTTTTTTGTCATCTCTGAAAAGTGAAATCGAAACCTTGTCTTTTGAGTATTTGATCGCATTACTAATCAAATTGCTTAATATTTTCTTGAAAGCTTCCTTATCAACAAATGCAAAAATGTCTTTTTCGCCTAACTCCAGTTCAAAATCAATACCGCGTTCTTCAATCAATGGCGTAAATCTTAAATGCAGATTTCTTATAATTGATGAAATATTTGCTTCTACAAAAGTGAGTTTCAATCCGCCAATTTCAGATTTTCTAAAATCGAGTAATTCGTTTACCAATTTTAATAAACGCGACGTATTTTTCTTCATTATAGAAAGATTTTGAGGAACTTCCGGCGATTGATGTTCCATGATCAGCAGTTTTTCTAAAGGTCCTTTAATCAACGTTAAAGGCGTTCTGATTTCATGTGCAACATTGGTAAAAAAATCAATTTTAGCCTGATAGATTTCTTTTTCTTTTTCGTCGTTCAGATGTTTTATTTTTCGGTTATGCTTAATCTGCGTCAAGTTTTGAGAATAACGAATGATGTAGTAAAACGAACCGCAAATTAGTAGAAAATAGAAAAAATACGCATAAGAACTCGCCCAAAATGGAGGCAAAATCCTGATTTTTAATTCTACTTCTTTGCTCCAAACACCAAAACTGTTGAGCGATTTCACTTTAAAAATATAATCGCCAGGCGCCAATTCTGTAAAGAAAACTTTGTTGTTTCGTTCCAAATAAACCCAGTCATTATTGACGTTTTCCAGCTTGTACCAATATTCGGTAAGTTCTGGTGCGGTGTAATTTAAAGACGCGAATTCCAAATTAAATGACGATTGATCGTTATTCAATTCCAATTCGTCTAAATGCGAAATAGATTGTTTTATTGGCGAATCATTTTCATTGGCATCGATATCTTTATTATTGATTTGCAGATTGGTAATAAAGATAGAAGGCGTGTATTTGTTTTTGGTAAAGTTTTTCGGGTTGAAACTGATCATTCCGTTTAAATTTCCAAAATACATATCGCCATTTGTATCCATAAAAGCCGACGCATAATTAAACTGATCGCTCAGTAATCCGTTTGCTGTGGTGTAAATTTTAATGCTTTTATGATCTGGACCAAATTTTACCAGACCTTTTGAAGTCGTAAGCCATAAATTTCTGCTTTTATCTTCTAAAATAGAATAAACAACATTACTCGGGAATCCGTTTTTGGTTGTGAATTTCTTGAAAGTTCGACTCTTTTTATCAAATAGATTCAGGCCGTTTTCAGTTGCAAACCATAGGTTTTTTGAGCTGTCTTCAAAAATATAGTTTATGGAGTTATTGCTGATTCCGTTTGGATTTTTATAATCATAAGTGAAAACTTCCTTTTTTCGAGTTTTCGGGTTGTAATAAAAAAGACCATCACGATAACTTCCCGCCCAGCAATTTCCATCATGATCTTCTTTATAAGTTGTATAATGCGTAGTTTCAGGGAAATTTTTCAGAATATCAAAAGTATCTTTAAGTTCATCATAACGATATATTCCCATTGTGGTAATGACAATCAGTTCGTTTTTTTTGGTTTCATAAAAAGAAAAAATAAAATTGCTGTGCAGTCCAGAAGCGGGATTATTGGCGCTGTAATGTTTTATAACATTGCCAGAATTTCGATCCAAAACATCTAAACCATGCTCAAAAGTTCCTACCCAAATTTTGTCTTTTCTGGGCATTAAAGCGTGAATATTGTAATACGAAACAGGATAAGAAGTAAATTGCTGTGTTTTAGGATTGAAACGATTAACTCCAGCATCCTCAGTTCCAATCCATAAATCGCCGTGATCATCTTTATGAATTTCTCGGACGGCGCTTCCGCTGATGGAATTCTGATTTTTCTGAGGGAAATACTTTTTAAACTGTGTGTATTGTTTTTGATGGTAATTAATTCCACCAAAATAAGTTCCAATCCAGATTCCGTTTTCTTTATCAATCGTAATCGAGTAGGCTGCGTTGTCTGAAATCGCATACGGATCATTGTAATTTTTTTTCAGATTGATGCTTGTTTTTGTTTTCAAATTGTAAACATAAACGCCAGATTCGCTGGCAATCCAGATTTCGTTGTTTCCTCGCTTTTTAAATTGGCGCACAAAAACGGGTTCTTTACCTGAAAACTCTAAAACTGATGTTGTTTTGTCCTTAATATTATAAACCAAAACGCCATGATCCTGTGTGCCAATGAGAATGTTGTTTTTATTTAATGCATAAACAACTGTAATCCTAAAATTGACTTTATTTGCCGGCGGATTGATATTCATACTTTCAAACGAAAGATTTTCCTCAGAATAATGATATAATTTATTTAAGGAAGAAGCCCAAATTTCGCCGTTTTCATCTCGTGAGATCGAGGTTGTAACAAAATATTTATTTGGATTAAAAGTTTTGGTTTCTTTTTTTGAAGGTGAATATTTGTAAAGAATATTTCCAGAAACAAACCAAATATTGCCTTTTTTATCATGATTAATATCGTTGATTCTGTCGTTTATGGCTTCGTTCAATACGGTAAATTGATCTGTTTTTTTATTGTATTGGTACAAACCTTTATCAGTTCCTACCCAAATAATTCCGTTAAAAGCATGAATTGACTGTATATAGTTGCTTCCGAGGCTGTTAATTGGGTCAGACTGGCTTCTGTAGGTTTTAAAACGATAACCATCAAATCTATTCAGTCCATCTTTTGTTCCAAACCACATAAAGCCATCTTCATCTTGAGTTGAAGTGATAACGGTGTTGTTAGAAAGTCCTTCTTCAACCTGAAAATGTTTGAAATAATATTCCTGAGCCTGAATAAAATTTCCAGAAAAAAGAAATAAAAATGTAAAAAGAAAGAATTTACGCATTGCTGTGTGTTTTTATAAAAAAATAAATTTCTTCAAATCGTCTCAATATTCTACCAAATGTTGCAAGCCTATGTTTTAAAGATCATTTTTATACAATTTGAATCATTTGAGAGAGATATTGACACAAATGAAGCATTTTATTTTGAATTAAAATCATCTACTTTGAATTTTCAAATAAACCATATTGATAATTTTTAGGCTGAAAAAATATAGTATCAATAAAAAAATATTTGAAAAACAGAATCAATCACAATTTTGAAACCAAATGAACACATTATTGTCAATGAGCAAAATCAATAATTGTTTTGCTCGAATCAGAGATGATTAGAAAACTAACTAATTTATTGTAAAACCAACCAAAAAATGAAAACTATCTAAAATGAAAAATCAATGAAAACAAAGTTCACTCAAATTTTAAAGCAGAGATATTACCTCTTGTTTTTCTTTAGTTTATTATTACAGCAAACGTATGCGCAGCAGCAAATCACAATTAGTGGTAAAGTTTTGGCCGCTACGGGAGAACCAGTTCCGTTTGCAAACGTTTTAATTAAAGGCACGACAAATGGTGCTGTTACCGATTTTGATGGAACATATAAAATTAGTGCGAGCGGAAATCAGACATTAATTTTTAGTTCCCAAGGTTATAAAACCACAGAAGTAGCGATCAACAATAGAACTTCTATCGATGTAAAGCTGGAAGAAGATGCCATGAAACTAGATGAGATAGTTGTTGTGGGTTATGGCTCACAGCAGAAAAAAGATCTTACTGGAGCAGTTTCGCTGGTTAAGCCAGACGAAATTCAGAAAAGGCAAATTACAACAGTTGCCGACGGACTTCAAGGTTTAGTTACAGGAGTAAAAGTTCGTGGTGGCGGGCGTCCTGGACAGGAAGCCAGCGTTGAGATTCGTGGTTTGAAGAATCTTCAAAATACAAATCCGCTTTATGTTATTGACGGTTTAGTAACCTCTGCAAACAGAGATTTTAATCCGAATGACATTGAAAGCATTCAGGTTTTAAAAGATGCATCGGCTGCTGCGATTTATGGTTCACGCGCTGCAAATGGTGTAATCATCATTACCACAAAAAAAGGTAAAAAAGGACCGCTTCAGGTTGAAGTTTCTGCAAAAACCAGCTTTCAGGTTATGCCTCGCTATGATTTGATGGGAACTGAAGAGTTTGCAAAATACAACAACATGGCGTATGACAATGCTGGATTTACAAGACAAAACTTGAATATGGCTGTTAATACAGACTGGCAGGATGCTGTTTTCAAAACCGGAATGATTCAGGATTATAACGCAAGTTTTTCTGGAGGAAATGAAAATTCAACATTCTTTATGTCAGCAAATTATTTTGGAAATGAAGGTACCGTTATCGGAACTGATTTCGACAGGATTTCCTTCCGTGTAAACTCAAGCGGCACAAAAGGAATTTTCAGTATTGGAGAAAACTTGGCCATCAGTAATTCTAAAACAGATGAAATGTCTGGTAACCCAATTATTGATGTGTACAGAATGACGCCAACAATTCCGTTGTATGATGCTGCAAATCCAGGTGGATACGGTTATGGAAAACAAGGTGTGGCAGATACTTTTGGAACAAATCCTTTAGCGATAGCTGATTTTGCAAATACAATGAACGAGAATTTCAGAATTAGAGGAAATATTTGGTCTGAATTAAAATTTGCGCCTTGGTTGAAATACCGTTTCAATTTTGGATATGAAACTAGTTTCGACTCTTATAAATTCATGAGAAAAATTGGAAACTGGTCTTTAAATCAGCCAATAGATCAATCCTATACAGATCAAAACAAAGGAAGATCAGAAACTTTGTTGTTTGAAAATACATTGACTTTTAAAAAAGCATTCGGTAAACATGATATTACATTTTTAGTGGGGCAGACTTACCAAAAAGACAACTACAACCAAATTTATGGAACAAAGCGAAATCTTCCAATGAATTCAGGAACGGGTGAATATTATGAAGTTTTAAATCAAGGAGATTCGCCAGTTGTGGGTGGTTTTATTAATGAAGCGGCTTTAGCTTCTTACTTAGGAAGGTTAGAGTATAATTATGATAATCGTTATTTGTTTAATGCTGTTTTAAGACGTGACGGATCATCAAGATTCAGCGACGCTAACAAATGGGGGAATTTCCCTTCACTTTCGGCAGGATGGAGAATAAGCAATGAATCTTTCTTTAAATCAGAATTCATTAAAGATTTAAAATTAAGAGCGAGCTACGGAGAATTAGGTTCTGGAAATATTGGAAATTATGAATACAAAAGTTTCGTAAACAATTTTGGACAGATTGTAATGGGTAACGAACAAAAGTTATATCCATCTGCAACGCAAGTAAAATTATCAAACTCAGAATTGCGTTGGGAAAAATTAAAACAATCGAATTTTGGATTAGATCTTGGCGTTTTAAATAATGATTTGCGCCTTACAGCAGATTATTTTATTGCTCGTACAGAAGATGTATTATTTGGTTTCCCAATTTTATTGACGACAGGAAATGATGGCGGAAATCCAATTTCTAATGCTGCAACTGTTGAAAACAAAGGTTTTGAATTGGAATTGGCTTATAGCAAAAAAATCAATGAATTCTCGTTTAATGCTTCTGTGAATTTTACAAAAGTGAATAACAAATTGGTTTCATTAGGTAATGGACAAAACGAAAACTTCTCTGGAAATACAGTTACAAGAGCTGGTTTGCCAGTAGGTATGTGGTATGTTTTACAAACAGATGGTTTGTTCCAAAATCAAGACGAAATTAATAACTACAAAACGGCAGACGGAAAAGTAATTATGCCTGGTGCAGTTCCTGGAGATATTCGTTTTAAAGACAATAACGGAGACGGACAAATTACGAATGAAGATAAAGCTGTTGTTGGAAGTCCATGGCCAGAATTTGAAATGGGATTCAATGCAGGAGCAGACTACAAAGGTTTTGATTTTTCTATGAACTGGATTGCTTCACACGGAGCAACTGTTTATGACGGATTTAGAAGTGTTGTAGATCGTTTTGACGATAACAGTAACTACAGAACTGGTATTCAGCCTTGGACACCTGAAAATCCAAATACTGATTTTCCTAGAATCACAAAAGGTTCAACTTTAAACTCAAGAGGAGACAGTGATCGTTTCTTAGAAAGCGGTGATTTTATCAGACTTAAATACATCGGATTTGGCTATAATTTGCCAAGCAGTGTCTTGAAAAATTCTGGTATTACAAGAGCAAGATTAACGATTTCGGCACAAAACATTATTACTATTACAAAATACAAAGGATTGGATCCTGAGTTTACCAACGGTAATATTTTTGAAAGAGGTGTTGATAATGGGGCTTTCCCAAATCTTAAGACATATTCTTTTGGTGTAGAATTTAGCTTTTAATTTTAAAAAAATAGCATAATGAAAAAATCAATAATAATAACCGTAGCTTTTCTAGGTCTCATTTTTGCTTCATGCGAAAAAGAACTTGACCTAAATAGCCCGAATGATATTACAGTAGATCAATATTGGAAAACTGAAAGTGATGCACAAGCCGGAGTAAATTCTATTTATGCCATGTTTTATAAAGATGGTTTGTGGGCGAGATGGATCTACTTCCGTTTAGATTTAACTTCTGATGAAGGATATAGTGTAAGTCCGTGGACAGAATTGGCAGATTGGACAAGATTCAATTACATCAATTATAATTTCTGGGAAGGAAATGCTGTAACATGGAGAGATACTTACAAAGCGATTTTTAGATGTAACCAAGTTTTGGCAAATGTTCCAAATATTACATTCCAAAATGAAGATGCAAAAAAGAGAATTATAGCGCAGGCTAAATTTTTAAGAGCCTTGCATTACTATTATGCAGCAGTAATTTGGGAAGATATTCCGTTGGTTTTAGATCCATCTACACCAGCAGATTTGCCAAAGCAAGTTAAGGTAACTGAAATTTGGGCCCAAGTTGAAAAAGATTTGAATGAAGCTTACGCCGATTTACCAAGAGATTGGTCAGGCGCAGATATTGGAAGACCTGATAAAGGTGCAGCAAAAGCTTTTCTAGCAAAAGTGTATATGCAACAGCACAAATGGGCTGAAGCAAAAACAGCTTTAGAGTATTTGATTTCTGGTGCAGGAGCAAAATACAGCTTACAAGCAAACTACAGAGACAATTTTACAGATTTACGTGAAAACAACAGCGAATCTGTTTTTGAAATCCAATTTGGAGATCAAAGAAAAGGAGGAACTGGAGAAGATCAAAATGCTGCAGTTTCTAGCAACCGTTGTCAGTTTTTTGCACCAAGAGGAATTGGATGGTCTGATGGACAAGCTCGTTTTTGGCTAGTAAATGCTTTCAAGGAAGAAAAAAATAAAGATGGAAATCTTGATATCCGTTTAAGATGGACTTTATACTACCCTAATTTATTGGCTGATTTTGGAGACAAAACCTACAACAGAAACTGGGAATGGAACAATAACGAAGCTTGGTTCAGAAAAGGAAGCCGTGATTATTACAGAGATAATGAAGACTATTATTCTCAAGTAAACTACAGATTAGTTCGTTATGGTGATATTTTGTTGCGCTATGCCGAAGTTTTGAACGAATTAGGAAATACAGCTCAGGCGTATCAATATGTTGACATGGTAAGAGCGCGTGCTAACATGAACACGCTAGCTGTTGCACATCCTGAAATTGGAAATAATCATGATTTGTTCTTGGAAAGATTAAAAATGGAAAGAGTTTTAGAATTAGCTGGAGAAAGTGTTCGTTGGGAAGATTTAAAACGTTGGGGAGATTTGAATACGCAAGCTTCTGTTGATAAAATTGCGCTTCGTGATTCCGATTTTAAAAACTTCAAAGTGGGTAAAAATCAAAGAATGCCAATTCCACAAACAGATGTAGATAATAATCCAAATCTTGAACAAAACTCAGGATATTAAAAATTAATTTTTGAGGGAATCAGATTCCTTAAGTCTGATTCCCTTATCATAAAGAACGATTGTTCATAATAACAAAATTTATAATGAAAAAAGTAAAATTGTGTCTGACATTAGTGTTGGCAGGGCTAGTATTGCTTAGCTGCAACAATAAAAAGAGTAATTCTGAAGAAAATAAAACCGAAACCACTTCAGTAGAAAAAAGAGAAATCTGGACTAAAGATCAGGCCAATAAATGGTACGCAGAACAACCTTGGTTAGTAGGCGCAAATTATTCTCCTAGCACAGCTATAAATCAGTTAGAGATGTGGCAGTCAGCTACTTTTGATCCAAAAAGAATTGATCAGGAATTGGGCTGGGCAGAAGGTCTTGGCATGAATGTAATGCGTGTATATCTGCACGATTTATTACATCAGCAAGATCCAGAAGGACTTTACAAACGCATGGATAAATTTTTAGAAATTGCAGATAAACATCACATTAAAACACTGTTTGTTTTGTTTGATTCTTGCTGGGATCCGTTTCCTGCTTTGGGAAAACAACGTGCTCCAAAACCGCATACGCACAACTCAGGCTGGGTTCAGGCTCCAGGACAAAAAGCACTTCAGGATAAAACACAATATCCTCGTTTAGAGAAATATGTAAAAGAAACAGTAGCTAAATTCAAAGATGACAAACGTATTTTAGGTTGGGATGTTTGGAACGAGCCAGATAATATGACAGGCCCATCTTATGAAAAAGTAGAGATTAAAAATAAAGTCGATTTGATTCTGCCACTTTTAAAAGATGTTTTTGTTTGGGCAAGAGAAAGTAATCCTTCACAGCCATTGACTTCTGGAGTTTGGGTTGGGGATTGGAGCGACGAAGCTAAAATGCAGCCAATGCACAAAATGCAGATTGAACAGTCAGATATTGTTTCATTCCATAATTACAATACGCCTCAGGATTTTGAAAAAGTGATCAAACAATTACAGCGTTACGGAAAACCTTTATTATGTACAGAATATATGGCAAGACCAAACGGAAGTACTTTCGAAGGATTTCTTCCAATTGCGAGAAAATACAATATTGGTATGATCAACTGGGGATTTGTTGACGGAAAAACACAAACAAAATACGCTTGGGACAGTTGGACTAAAACGTACACTGCTGAACCAAAATTATGGTTTCACGAAGTATTACATACAGATGGAACTCCATACATTAAAGCCGAAACAGATTTGATTAAAAAAATGACTTCTGAGGTTAATAAGGTTAATTAGATAATATGTCAATTAGATAATTAGATAATTGCTTTTGGCCACAGATTAAACGGATTAAAATGATTAACATCTGTGGCGGAAAAATTAAACACATAGAAACATAGATTTTATTATTTCTTTTTTGAGAGTATAGAAAAAGCTCGCTTTCACACATAGCTATGTGTATTTTAATAAATGAAATGCCTTTTGTAGACAAAGTAAAGCTATGTCTCTATGTGTTAAAAAATCATTTTAATCCGTTTAATCTGTGGCAAAAGCATTTTAATTTTTAGCAACATGAGAAAAAATAAAATAAAACAGCTCTTTTTTCTAGCGGTGATTCTGGTTGGATTTTCTGCGAAAGCACAACAACCAGATCCGCCGGGACAAGTTAAAGGGAATGAAAAACCAAAAAACGAGGCTTATCTTTTTGCGCACATGACGCATAAAGATTACGGCAGATTGTATTATTCTGTCAGCCTTGATGGTTTGCATTGGGAAAATTTAAATGATGGGAAACGTGTTTTTGAAGAATATAAAGGGCATCCAGACATTTGCAAAGGTCCAGACGGAAAATATTACATCGCAGGAAATACTGGTGACGATGCAAAAAGCATTAATATCTGGGTTTCGGATGATTTGATTACTTGGAAAAAACATTCCGATTATACACCGGATTTAAAAAGCACACCTGATTATTCAAATGCTTTACAGCGAATTGGCGCGCCAAAATTATATTACGATAAAGACTCTGAAAAGTTCATTATGACTTGGCACACGCCACATCTTGAAGGAACGAAAGAAGATGGCGAGCGTTATTGGGCAAGTCAGCGAACATTGTATGTTTTGTCTAAAGATTTAAAAACTTTCGAAGGAACACCAAAACGTTTATTCGATTGGGATATGGGAACAATAGATGTTTTTATTCGTAAAGTCGGCGATTCCTACTACGCCGTTCTTAAAGATGAAACGTATCCAACTTTATATTGGACAACCGGAAAAACGGTGCGAATTGCCAAATCAAAATCCCTTTTAGGGCCTTATTCTTTGCCCCAGCAATCTATCAGTCCAAACTTTAGAGAAGCGCCAATGTTGATACCTTCTCCAGATGATAAAATATGGTACATGTATTATGAACAATATCCAGGTGTTTCCTACGGATTATCAATTGCAGATAATCTAAACGGACCTTGGTATCAGGCCTCAGGCTATACTTTTTTCTCCGATTGGGACAAATACAGTCTTCCAGAAAAAGTACGCCACGGCTGTATGATTACAATATCTAAAAAAGAATACGACAGTTTAGTCAAGAAATTCGGTCTTACCGCAGGTAAGAAGTTATAAATTATAAGTATTGATGAATTAATAATTAACAATTAATAATTCACAATTATAAAGATTTGGTTAGTTAAGTTAGTTTGAGAATTTACCAGGCTTGTGTGGAACAAGTCTGGTAATTCATTTTGATTTCGAAAAAACATGATGGCATTATTTATCAAAAAGTGCCCAATACATATATAGAATGAAAAGAAAAAGTATCCTTTTTTTAGCCCTATTTTCCGTACTAGCAGTGAATGCACAATGGAAACCGCAAGGAGATAAAATCAAAACAAAATGGGCGGCACAGGTTGATCCGAATAAAACTTTACCTGAATATCCCCGTCCGATTATGGAGCGTGGTCAATGGAAAAATCTGAATGGTCTATGGAATTATGCTATTCAAGAATTTGGCAAAACAGCACCTTCAAAATATGATGGGCAAATTCTGGTTCCGTTTGCGGCTGAATCGAGTCTGTCTGGCGTTATGAAAGAAGTGGGAGCCAAAAATGAACTTTGGTACGAAACTAATTTTTCGATTGAATCAAATTGGAGCGGAAAAAATATCCTTTTGCATTTTGGTGCTGTAGACTGGAAAACAGAAGTTTATATTAATGATGTAAAAGTTGGTTCGCATACAGGAGGATATACGCCGTTTTCATTTGATATTACGCCATTTATTCAAAAAGGGAAAAATCAAAAATTGGTTGTGAAAGTTTGGGATCCTTCAAATGATGGCCCGCAACCAAGAGGAAAACAAGTTAAAAAGCCGGAAGGAATTTGGTACACGCCGGTAACCGGAATCTGGCAGACCGTTTGGATTGAACCTGTAAATGCTAAAAACATTACCGAGTTAAAAACGATGCCAAATATTGATCAAAACATAATTAGTATTAAAGCTGATGTTGCTGGTGCAGAAAAAGGAGATTTAATCGAAATTGCTGTTTTTGATGGCGGAAAAGAAATTGCAAAAGAAAAAGCGGTTGTAGGAGAAAGCAACGATATTGTTTTAAATTCACCTAAATTATGGTCGCCTGAAACTCCGTTTTTGTATCAGACGAAAATTCGATTAATCAGCAAAAATAAAATTGTTGATGAAGTGAAAAGTTATTTTGCGATGCGAAAAATTTCATCAAAAAGAGATGAAAACGGAATTATGAGAATGCAATTAAATAACAAAGATTATTTTCAATATGGACCTTTAGATCAAGGCTGGTGGCCAGACGGATTGTACACGGCGCCAACAGACGAAGCTTTGAAATATGATATTATTAAAACAAAAGAATTAGGTTTTAATATGATTCGTAAACATGTAAAAGTAGAGCCGGAACGTTGGTACACGCATTGTGATCAATTGGGAATTTTGGTTTGGCAGGATATGCCAAGTGGAGATGATCAGCCAATTTGGCAAAACACAAAATATTTTACAGGAACTGAATTACAGCGTTCTGCAAAATCAGAAGAAATATATAGAAAAGAATGGCGCGAAATAATGGATCATTTGTATTCGTATCCAAGTATTGTGGTTTGGGTTCCGTTTAACGAAGCTTGGGGACAATTTAAAACAGTTGAAATTACGGAATGGACTAAAAATCACGATCCAAGCCGTTTAACAAATTCGTCAAGTGGCGGAAATCATTTTCAAACAGGAGATATTTTAGATTTACACAATTATCCAGGACCAGAAATGTATTTGTATGATGCTAGAAGAGTTACTGTTTTGGGGGAATATGGCGGAATTGGACTTCCTTTGGAAGGTCATTTGTGGAGAGCAAATGACAACTGGGGTTATGTCAAATTTAAAAATGAAGCTGAAGTTACAGCCGAATATATTAAATACGCGAAAGTTCTAAAGAATTATGTAAAAACAGGTTTTTCAGCTGCAGTTTATACGCAGACCACCGATGTTGAAGGCGAAGTAAACGGTTTCATGACGTACGACAGAAAAGTAGATAAAATGGATTTTAAAGCGATAAATTCAATTAATACTGAAGTTATAAATGCTTTGAATAAATAATTAGTGATTTTTTCAAACACATAGAAACATAGAATTTTTTGTGTTGAAAAAGGAAGTAGAAGAAACTAGTTTCCACACATAGTTCACACAATCAATACTATGTTTGTTTAAAACAAATGAAATGCCTTTTTTACAGACAAAGCAAAACTATGTCTCTATGTGTTTAAAAACCACGCCCAACAATAAAAAAACTAAAATGAAAAAATACCTAATCCTTTTTCTGCTCACAACCATAAGTTTTGCACAGCAAAAAACATTCACAAATCCAATTTTTCCATCGGGTGCAGATCCTTATAGTACATATTATAAAGGGTATTATTATTATACTAATACGCTGGGAAATAAACTCGTTTTATGGAAAACAAAAGATTTGTCAGACATTAAAAATGCAGAAAGCAAAGTGATTTGGACACCGCCCAAAAACACCAATTATTCTGCAGAAATCTGGGCGCCGGAATTTCATATTATCAACGGAAAATGGTATTGTTATTTTGCCGCAGATAATGGCAATAACAACAATCACAGAATGTATGTTTTAGAAAATAAATCGTCAGATCCGTTTAAAGGCAATTTTGAATTCAAAGGAAAAATTGCTGCAAAAACAGACAAATGGGCTATTGATGGAAACGTTTTTGAACATAAAAAACAGCTTTATATGATCTGGGCTGGGTGGAAAGGAGATACCAACGGACAGCAAAATATTTACATCGCCAAAATGAAAAGCCCACTGGAAATTGATGGCGATAGGGTTATGATCTCAGAACCAACAAACGATTGGGAAACGCACGGAGCGCTGCATGATGATGTAAATCCGGCGCAAGTAAACGTGAACGAAGGACCACAATTTTTAGAAAGAAATGGCAAGATTTTCATTGTGTTTTCAGCAAGCGGATGCTGGACCGATTTTTATTCTTTAGGATTATTAACGTTTAATGGGAGCGATAATTTGTTAGATGCTTCAGCTTGGAAGAAATCTCCGGAACCAATTTTCAAACAATCAGATAAAAATAAGGTTTATGCGCCAGGACATAATTCCTTTTTTAAATCTCCAGACGGAAAAGAAGATTGGATTTTATACCATGCCAATTCAAATCCGGGAGAAGGTTGCGGAAACAAAAGATCGCCAAGAATGCAGAAAATTAATTGGGATGCCAACGGATTTCCTGTTTTGGGAGAACCGGTTAGTGAAGAAACGATTTTGGCAATTCCATCAAAATAAAATATTGAAAATCATCTTATAAATTATATAAAAATGAAAAATATTCAAATTGCTGCAGTTGTATTGCTGGCACTTTTTCAATTTAATTGTAAAGAAAATAAAAAGGAGGATTCAGTTTCAAAAGAGACTACTGAAATCAAATCGGATTCTGTAAAATCGGTTTTAGAAACTAAAAATTTTGACACGATAATTGACGGTAAAAAAGTTAATTTATATTGGATAGAAAACAAAGGAATTAAAGCTGCTTTTACCAATTACGGTGGACGATTAGTTGGACTTTGGGTTAACGACAAAAACGGAAAACCGACTGATGTTGTAGTTGGAATGAACAGCGCCAAAGGTTTTAAAACTTCGACAGAACCATATTTTGGCGCAACAATCGGAAGAGTTGGGAACAGAATCGGAAGAGGAAAATTTATTTTGGAAGGAAAGCAATATCAAGTGCCGCTAAATAATGGAAAAAATGCTTTGCATGGCGGTATAAAAGGTTTTCAGGATGTGGTTTGGAATGCTGAAAAAACAGATGAAAAAACATTAGTTTTTACTTATGTTTCGCCAGATGGAGAACAAGGTTTTCCTGGAAATTTATCTGTAAAAGTAACTTATACGATTACTGATGATAATTCGGTTAAAATGGAATATGAAGCAACGACTGATAAAACAACACTTGTAAACCTAACAAATCATGCCTTTTTTAATTTAAATGGAGAAGGAAGCGGTACCATCTTAAATCATGAATTGCAGATTTATGCCAATGAATTTACGCCAGTTGATGAAGGTTTGATTCCGAGTGGAGAATTGAAATCAGTTAAAAACACAGTTTTTGACTTTACTTCAAAACATACAATTGGAGAAAGAATCGAAACCAAAGACGAGCAGTTGAAATTTGGAAAAGGCTATGATCATAATTACGTTTTAAACGCAACCAAGAAAAATGGTCTGAATCATGCTGCAACAATTTCTGGAGATCAATCTGGAATTACACTGGATATTTTTACCGAAGAACCAGGATTACAGTTTTACAGCGGAAATTTCATGCAGTCAAAAAATACGTTTAAATCAGGTTCAAAAGATGATTTCAGAACTGCTTTTGCTTTAGAAACCCAACATTTTCCAGACGCACCAAATCAGCCAAAATTTGCTCCGATTGTTTTGAAACCTGGAGGTAAATATCATACGGTTTCTTATTATCAGTTTTCTGTGAAAAAGTAGAATTAGTTTAACGAATTTAACCGCAAAGAACGCTAAGGCTTACGCAAAGGGCGCAAATCATTTAATCTTTGGTGTGCTTTACGTAAGCCTTAGCGTTCTTTGCGGTTAAAAAAAAATATAAACCATTAAAAATGAAAAAAATAATAACCTTAATAATGTCTTTAACTATTTTTTCTGCGTGTTCGCAGGAAAAAAGCACAGACAAACCAAAAGAAGTAAAATCTAATGCTATTTTATTAGCAGATCCAACTATATTTTACGACAAAGGAACCTATTATTTATACGGAACGACAACTGGAGATATCCCAAACGGTGAAGGATTTCAAGTTTATACTTCAACTGATTTAAAAGACTGGAAAGGTCCTGTTGGAGCACAGAATGGTTTAGCTTTAAAAAAAGGAGATTCTTTTGGTGACAAAGGTTTTTGGGCACCACAGATTCTGTCGTATAAAAACAAATTTTATATGATTTATACGGCCAATGAAAATATCGCAGTTGCAACAAGCGACAGTCCGCTTGGGCCATTTAAGAGCGAATCAAAAGAACCGATTATCAAAACCGGAAACCAAATAGATCCATTCATTTTTATTGATGAAGATGGAAAGAAATACTTGTATCACGTTCGCTTGACAAATGGAAACCGAATTTTTGCAGCTGAAATAAACGATGATCTTCAAAGTATTAAACCAGAAACTTTAACTGAATGTATTTCGGGAACTTTGCCTTGGGAAAACACACAAAATGTAAGCTGGCCCGTTACAGAAGGGCCGACAGTTTTAAAACACAATGGTTTATATTACATGATTTATTCGGCTAACGATTTCAGAAATATTGATTATGCTGTTGGTTATGCAACCAGTAAAAGTCCGCTTGGACCTTGGGAAAAAGCTCCAGACAGTCCAATTATCAGCAGAATAAATACCAAGCAAAACGGTATAGGACATGGCGATGTATTTTGGGACAAAGACAATAAAATGCATTATGTTCTTCATACTCATTTTAACGAAAGTGCCGTTTCGCCAAGAAAATCTGGAATAATTTCAATTGAATTTACTGGCGATAAATTAACCGCAAAACCTGAAAGTTTTATGTTTTTAGAAAAGAAATAAAAAATTATAAGTCTCTAGTTTTAAGCTCTTCCTGTTATTTTGGAAGGGCTTTTTTTTTGGATTTTATTTTCATTTATGCAAGGTTTGGTAAATTATATTTATTTAGAATAATTAAAAATAATTTGGAAAAACAAGTTATAGAAGCTACTTTTGGCAACGAAATTTAAAACCAGACAAAATGAATAGCTTAACCATTAAAAAAATCTGTTTTTTTGTACTTTTCGTAACATCATTAGCTATGATGGCGCAAAATCAAAATACAGGCAGGGTAACAGGAAAAATATCTTTGAGCGGAAATGTTCCGGCAGAAGGTGTATCAGTGGCTCTTAAAGGAACAAAATATAGTGCTGTAACCAATGAGAATGGACAGTACGAAATTAGAAACGTAAAACCTGGCTCTTACACAATCAGCATTCATTCAGTTGGGATTCACGGTGAAGAAGCTGCGATTGTGGTAACTGCAAAACAAGTCACGACAAAAAACTTTGGACTTTCTGAAAGCCAAGAAGATCTTGATGAAGTTGTTATTACAAAAAATAAATACAAGCAGGACAAACCTTCGCTGTCTTTGCGTCTTCAGACTCCAGTTTTGGAGATTCCGCAAAACGTTCAGATTGTAAGTGGTCAGACTTTAAAAGATCAACAAATTACAAGTATGAGCGACGGTGTAATTCGTAATGTGAGCGGTGCTGTGCGTTTAGAGCACTGGGGTGATTTGTACACCAATATTACCATGCGCGGTTCTCAAATTCAGGCTTTCCGTAACGGATTTAATGTGGTTTCTTCTTTTTGGGGACCATTAACGGAAGATATGAGTTTTGTAGATCATATTGAATTTGTAAAAGGACCTGCTGGATTTATGCTTTCAAGCGGAGACCCAAGCGGACTTTATAACGTAGTTACTAAAAAACCAACCGGAATTACAAAAGGTGAGGTTTCGGTGCTTGGCGGAAGCTATGATTTTTACCGAGTAAGTCTTGATCTTGACGGGAAATTAGATAAAAAAGGAAAATTGCTTTACAGATTTAACGGAGCAGCTCAAAAGAAAGGTTCTCACCGTCCGTTTGAACACAACGACCGTTATGTAATTGCTCCGGTAATTTCATATCAAGTTGATGATAAAACAAAAATTACAGCTGAATATAATTTTCAGTACGCAAATATGACTGAGGTTGGTTCTTACTATGTTTTCGGACCTGCATCTGACGGATATGCAACTTTGCCTGTTGGGTTTACAATGACACAGCCAGGTCTGCCTGATACCAATATTCAGGATCACAGCGGTTATTTGATGTTTGAACATAAATTTGACGACAACTGGAAACTTACGGCTCAGACTTCTTACTTTAAATACATTCAGCAAGGATACAGTTCTTGGCCAGGTGTAGTTGGTCCTGGCGATGTTGATAGAAATTTTGACGGAGTTTCTGAAGGAACACTGGCAAAAGGAGAAATCATCAGAAACGTTGGTATTTGGGATGCAGAAAGTAATATGTACTTGGGACAGATATTTGTAAACGGAAAATTCAACACTGGATCTGTAAGCCATAAAATTTTAAGTGGAGTTGATTTAGGAGATAAAGATTATATGGCAGATTGGGGACAATCTCATGATCTTGACACCGTTGATAGTCCATTCAATGTGTATAATCCAAATTATGGTACTCCATCTAACGGACTTCCAGCCTTTGATCATGATACACCATTAAGCCAGAGAGCTGGAGGACTTTACGGTTCGAAATATGCTGCCGGTTATATTCAGGATGAGCTTGGATTTTTTCAAAATAGATTAAGATTGACTCTTGCCGCAAGATATACATGGATTAGCCAGACGAGCAGCTATGATATTGCACAAGAAGACAGTCATATTACACCTCGTGTAGGAGTAAGTTATTCTGTAAACGAAAGCACAGCAATTTACGGATTATATGATCAGGCATTTACTCCGCAGTCGGGCGTTATTAAGAATGGGGATCCAATAAAACCTCTTACAGGTAATAATGTTGAATTTGGAATCAAAAAAGATTGGTTTGAAGGTTCTTGGAGCACTAGTGTATCTGCATACAGTATTTTAAAGAAAAACGAGCTTACTTCGGATCCAACAAATGGACCAAATGATCCATTTAAAGTTGTTTTGGGAGAAAAAAGAGCTCAGGGTGTGGAGTTTGACGTTAGAGGAAAAATCTTTGACGGACTAAATGTAATTGCAAATTATGCTTTTACAGAATCAATTGTAAAGGAGTCAAATGTACCAAGTATTGTAGCGGGTTCTGTTGTCCCAGGTTATGCTAAACATACAGCAAATGCTTGGTTAAACTATACGCTTCAAAATGGTAAATTAAAAGGATTTGGAGCTTCTATTGGAGGAACTTTCCTTGACGGAAGACAAACGGATACTTGGAGCGCAGGTCTTCAAAAATTGCCTTCTTACTTTAAATTAGACGGAGGTCTATCTTATGAAACTGGTAAAGTGAAAGTAACGGCTAACGTATTTAATATCTTGAACAAATATCTTTACAGCGGTTCATATTACCAATGGCTTAATGCTTACTACTGGCAGACTGAAGCGCCAACAAATGTTAGAGTTGGTGTAACTTATAAATTTTAATTATACGCCTTTAAAAAGAATTGTTAGTGAAAAAGAAAGCATCCGTTACTATTTAGCGGATGCTTTTTTTTTAGATGCTAAGATACTGAGGCTCTAAGATTAAAAAAGAAATCTTTTTAATCCTTTTAATCTGCGGCTGAAAAATTATCCTTTTTGAATTAAAGGGATCAATTTTGTTCCAATTAACTCTATCGAATTCATTAATTGTTGATGTGTAAGTCCGGCGTTGTCCATTTGGAAAGTGAATCTTGAAATACCGCCTAATGCTTCACTATGGCGTAAAATCTTCTCGGCAGCGCGTTCAGGACTTCCCACAATTAAGACACCAAGATCATCAATTAATCCATCAAATTTCCCTTTGGTAACTGGTGGCCAGCCTCTTTCGTAGCCTAATTTTGTCCAGAGCTCGGCATAACCTGGATAATATTCTTCGATTGCTTTTTCGGTAGTTGTTCCAACAAAACCTGGCGAATGTATTCCTACTTTTAGTTCTTCGGGTTTATAACCTGCTGCTTTTCCGGCTTCTCGATACAAATCGATCAACGGACGAAAACGATGTGTTTGTCCTCCAATAATGGCCACCATCAAAGGCAGACCTAATGATCCAGCTCGGATAAAAGATTCTGGAGTTCCTCCAACACCAAGCCAAACGGGAAATTTTTCCTGCAAAGCTCTCGGATAAATCGGAAGGTTATTTATAGCGGGACGAAATTTCCCTGACCAAGTAACAAATTCATTATCTCTGATTTGTAAAAAAAGGTCTAATTTTTCTTTGAAAAGCGCATCATAATCATTTAAATCAAATCCGAAAAGGGGATAAGCTTCAATCGAAGATCCTCGGCCAACCACAATTTCGGCTCTTCCTTTTGAAATTAAATCCAATGTTGCAAAACTTTGATAAACTCTCACAGGATCTGCAGCGCTTAAAACCGAAACCGCACTCGATAAACGTATATTTTTTGTTCTCGCCGCAGCCGCAGCTAATATTACGACTGTAGCCGAATCTAAAAATTCTTTTTTATGATGTTCTCCAATCCCGAAAACATCCAAACCAACCTGATCTGCAAGTTCAATTCGTTGAAGTAATTGTTCCATTGCATCAACACTGCTCAAAGTGTTGTTGTTTCCGTACATTGCCGAAGCAAAACTGTCAATTCCTATTTCCATAATATTTAAATTTCAATATTTAAATTTGACCTATTTCTAATGTGAAAACCCAAATGAGATACTGGTAATAATAATCAAAATAACAATCAGCGTAATAACAACGTATAAATAATCTTTTTCAAGAAGAAAAGAAAATAACGACAGCAAAACCCTGAAAACCGGCGTAAGAAACAATAATATAATTCCGAAGAAAATTAAAAATTCCCCATTTCCCTGAATTACGCCGCGATAAACATCGGCTATTACTTCAAATATATTTCGGTCATTTTCTTTAAAAACAGAATAATCTTCAATATCACTTCCATGATGCATTAAATAAACGATTCCACCTATAAAAGCGACTGAAAGCGAAATCCAAACGCCGTATCGCAATAAATTTCCAACAATAGCCTGAAAATCTTTTTCTCCAAATTTTTCGTGCTGCATACTTTTAGATTTTTCCATTAAGTCCGTTATAAATCATATTAATTGCTAAAACAAAAATTAAGCAGGCAAAAAATATTCTAAGTTTTTTAGGGTTTGTTCGCACTAATACTTTGGCTCCAGCCATAGCTCCAAACAAAACACCAATTACAACTGGCATACAAATTCCGGGTTCAATATATCCTTTCTGAATATAAATTACAGAACTCGCCATTGCGGTAACGCCCATCATAAAATTACTGGTTGTTGTTGAAACCTTAAACGGAATTCGCATGATATTATCCATCGCAATTACTTTAAAAGCGCCAGAACCAATTCCGAGTAAACCTGACATCATTCCCGCAAGTCCCATCATACTGAATCCGCCAAGAACATTTTTAGTGCCGTAGCTTACTACTTCGCCGTCATGTGTTGGATAAGTTCCGTCTAATCTTAGTTTTTTTGCCAATGGACTAGATTCTAAAACAATATGTTCTTCTTTTTTCCGAAGAGAATTTATTGCCGAGAAAATCAAGGTTAATCCAAATAAAACGGCAATGAAAGAAGTAGGAGCAATAGCCGAAAGCAACGCACCTCCAACCGCACCGATTGTTGTAGCGATTTCTAGAAAAATTCCCAATCGCATATTGGTGATTCCTTCTTTTACGTAAGCAGCTGCAGAACCTGATGAAGTTGCAATTACCGAAACCAAAGCCGCTCCAATTGCATAATGAATGTCAACTCCTAAAATGACAGTTAAAAGCGGAATAATAATGATACCGCCTCCCAATCCTGATAATGAACCAATAAAACCTGCTAAAAAAGCACCAAGAATCATAATCAGCGTAAACGTAAGTACTGTCATTCGAATAAATTTTGTTTTGGCTAATTTACGAATTGATATTTGGTGAAGGAATTTTTAGGAGCTTAAAAAATCCTTAAAAATCCGAAAACGATTTTTATCGAAGTATAAAAAGTAACTTTTCTATAAAATTAAAAAGCCACAAAGGTTTGTTATTGTGGCTTTTATAAAGTGCTATTTTTTATAGTAGAGCGAACCATTTTTTATGGATTGTTTTCCTAATTTGCCTTTCTCAAATAGTTTTTCAAGAAGGATAATGGTTTCAGCATATGGTATATCTAGAATAACAGCATATTCTTTTGGTGCCAATGTTGGATAAATTTCAAAAATAAATAAAGGATCTGTGTTCAGAATGTTTTTCTTTTTTGCATCAGGAAACGCAGCGAGTAAAGCATTTTCGTATTCCGAATAAAGATTGGAACCGTAAACGGCAAAACGGTTATTGCTTTGGTCGGCAAAAAAAAGTGTTGGAAAACCTCTTACGCCAAGTTTTTTTCCGTAGTCCAGATCTTCCTGAAATAATTCCTCGGCATCGTCATAGTCTGATTTCATTCTTTGAATATCGAGTCCGGCTATTTTTGCAGCTTCTTCAATGTTGCTCCATTTTGCGATATTTCTCTTCTCTAGATATAATTTTTCACGCAACACACGCATGAAATAAACTGCTTTTTCTTTGCTCTGTATTTGAGCCGCTTTCATAGCAATACAAGAAGGATAGGAAGAATCCAGCGGATCTTCAATCCAAACATTTCCATCAATTGGCATTTCGTAAACTAAACTTGCCTCATCCCAATGATGTGCCACATCTGATGGTTTGCTGATACCACCGCTGTTATAACTCCAATCTGGCAATAAACCGCCCATTTTGTAATCAATATCAAAATAGTCGCCATACTCCAGTTTAAGCTTTCTTAGCTGCGGTTCAATTCCCCAACACGAAGAGCAAATGGGATCAGTATAATAAATTATTTTTACCGGTTTATGTTCTGTTGTAATGGTGGTATTTTCGACCGCTTTTTCATTGAAAGGCATTTCGCATGCGCCATTTTCGGGATCACATAGCAGCGGATTTATATTATTTTGGTTCATTTTTAAGTGGGTTTGTGACTGACAGGATATGCTGTAGATCAGGATTAATACTAATGGTCCTATTTTCATAAAAATGGTAGGAAAACAGAGGGTGGGCGTTTAATATTTTATATTTTTATATCAAAGTTCGCAGATGTTTAACCAAAAGTCAATTAGTCTAAAAAATATGACTACAGAAAATATAGAAGAAAAAGATAAAGGTTGTCCGGCTGAAGGACTTCTAAAATTATTATCAGGAAAATGGAAGCCTCAGATTTTTTTATTAACCGTTGACGGACCAATACGTTTCAACGGACTTTTAAGAGATATTAAAGGTTCTAACAAACAGTCAATTGCAGTTGCATTGCGCGAACTTGAGGAATTTGGACTTTTAGATAAAGAAGTTATCAAATTAAAACCGCTTCATATTGAATATAATTTATCAGAAAGAGGAAAATCATTAATTCCGGTATTTCGGCAATTAGAGTCTTTTTTTGAAAAATAATTTTCTGAATTTTTATTCATTAAATTTTCATTAACAAAAAGTAAGTTTTCATTAGTTTATATTTGTAAGAGACAAATTAAATCTAAAGAACTGTTTTTTATGAAAGTAAAGCCTTTTTTAAGCCTCTTTTTATTGGTCGTTTTATCGACAGTTTCTTACGGGCAAAACGTAAAACTTATTACTGTCGATCAACTTCATGAACGAATCAAAAACGGAAAAGACAGTACTTATGTTGTCAATTTCTGGGCGACTTGGTGCGCACCCTGTGTAAAAGAACTTCCTAATTTTGAAAAACTTCAGACTGAATTTAAATCAGAGAAACTGGCGGTTTTATTGGTAAGTGTCGATTTTAAATCCAAATTAAATTCGGCTGTAATTCCATTCGTTAAACGAAAAAACCTTCAAAATCAAGTGTTTTTATTAAATGAAAGCAGTCCCCAGGAATACATTGATAGAATTGATCCTTCATGGTCAGGAAGCATTCCGGCAACAATTTTCATTAAAGATGATAAACGAAAATTTGTAGAGACTGAACTCACCTACGAACAACTATTAACTGAATATAAAAAACTATAAATTATGAAAAAGATTATCACTTTATTAGTATTGGTATTTACAGCCTGGCTATCACAGGCACAGACAGCAACGCTGAAAGCGGGAGATCCGGCACCAGATTTTAAACTTAAAAATGTAGACAATAAAGAAGTTTCTTTTGCAAGTTACCCAAAAGCAAAAGGTTTTATTGTTGTTTTTACTTGTAATACTTGTCCGTATGCAGTTGCTTATGAGCAGCGAATTATTGATTTGGATAAAAAATTCAGACCTCAGGGATATCCAGTAATTGCTATTAATCCAAATGATCCAGAGGCTTCAAAAGCAGATGCTTTCAATAAAATGCAGGATTTGGCAAAAGATAAAAGCTATCCGTTCCCATATCTATTTGATGCAGGACAAGTAGTTACAGATCAATATGGTGCAAAACACACACCGCATATTTTTATTGTATCTAAAACGCCAAAAGGAAATGTTATTGAATATGTAGGAGCAATCGATAATGATCCAGAAGGAACAAAAACTGAAAAAACAAAATATGCCGAAGATGTGATTGCAGCTTTGCAAAGCAACAAAAAACCAGCAGTTACGCAGACAAAAGAAATTGGCTGTACTGTAAAAAGAAAAGCTAAAGCATAAATTTTAGAATATTAATTTGTGAAACGAAAAACGCCTCAATTTCTTGAGGCGTTTTTTTTATGAAGTCATTTGAAGGAATTGTTATAGATCTGAAAACCAGATTGTTTAGTGGTGAAGTATTTTAACATTTTAGGGAATAAAAAAAGGGTTTTTTTCCCCTAATTCAGTTCATTGTTAATGTCTAATTTCGTCAAAATCAAATGGTTAATTTGTTGTTAGTGCGAAATTCTGAATTTTTTTATAACTGTTTACCATACAAAGAAAAATGCAGCGTCTTAACTTTTTGAGAATAAAAGATTAAACGGAAGTAGCCGAAAATCCGATGCAGAGTAGGCACCCTAAAAACAATCAAATGGCAACGAAAAAATTAATCAAAAATGATGATTCATTTGACGGAAAACGACAATTAAATCATAATGCACTTCCTCTTGTATTAAAGGAGGGTTCAGTACTGAAATCGGTAATCGACTATTTGCATGATAATGCAGCATATTATAATCTAAGCAAAGACGATCTTGAAAAAATGCCTCTTCAGTTGGAAGAGAGAATTATAGAAGAAAAATCTTCTTTCAGACTTGAGGCTCAAAAAGACACAAGTGATGTTGTTACTTATGTTTTTGTACAGACCTACTTTGGATTACCGGTATGGGAGGCAGGAGTCGCAGTTACTGTTAATAAAAAAAGAGAAAGCATTTTAAGCTCCATCTCTTCTGCTTATGATGAAATTGAAGTAGCGAATGTAAATAAAGCTGCTTTGTCAAAAAAAACAGAGTTAGGTTTTCTTCATAAATCTCTGGGGATTGAAGCTGAAGTAAGAGAGAAAAAAAGAGAAGTAAAAATTGAAAGCGAAAGGCTGCTTGTATATAAATATGAAGAAAAAAAGAGAACTATTGTTCCTTTGCGTCATGAAAAAACAGAAAAAGATAATTTTGAAAATGATGGTGAATTTATTTTGCCTTTGCCTCCAGTTCCAGATTCAATAAAAGATGGTAATTTTTATGTAGTAAAAGAAATAATTTTTGATTTTCCTATTGTAGTCAATGCTTCACTGATTTGGCGTGCATTTATTGAATTGCAAACCGGGGCAGTTTTGTTTTTGCGTGCTTTTGGAAGTAATGCTACTGCGATGGTTTTTGATAGAGATCCTATTACTAAAGGCAGTGGACTAGTTCCATCCTCTTCAGATGCTTTACTAACCGGAATAAGAGATAGTGTAACACTTAGTAATCTGAATGCACCTTCATCAGGTGGAGTACAATCTTTGGCAGGAAGTTTAGTAAGCATTCAGGAAGTCGAGTCTCCTACAATTGCCGCACCAACAACAAATTCGCCATATTCATTTGCCTACAATGCCCGCACCGATAATTTTGCTGCAGTAAATGTTTATCATCATTGTAATGGTTTTTTACAGCTTATTCTTGATATGGGTTTTGGAATGTCCTATTTTAATGGGACTGCTTTTCCTGTTCCTTGTGATCAAAAGGCATTTAGTTATGGCACTGTAAATGGTTATTGCCTTGGAAACAGCACAGGAATCACTTCCGTAAATTTTGCTTTGGCAGATAATAATACTGCAAGTCCATTAAGTATAGCTGCCGATAAACGAGTGGTTCTTCACGAAATTGGAGGACATGGTGTTTTATATTGTCATGTTGGAAGTGCAAATTTCGGTTTCTCGCATAGCGCAGGAGACAGTATTGCGGCAATATTAAGTGATCCGGGTTCTTTAGCTCCTGATCGTTTTGAAACATTTCCTTTCACTTTCTTGTCTTTGCCTGCAACTTCACGTAGGTTTCACAACCGTACTCCTGCCTCAGGCTGGGGTTGGGCAGGCAGTATTGCATTAAATCCTTTTAGCTCTTCAGACCCAGGTGGATATAATAACGAACAAATTTTATCTACCACACTTTTTCGTTTGTATCGCAGTATGGGTGGCGATTCTGCTGATTTAAATACGCAACGTTTTGCATCCCGTTTTGCCGTTTACCTGATATTAAAAGCAATCGGTACTTTGACTACAACTACAAATCCGGCTACAGCACGTGCATTTGAACTTGCCATGGAGAATGGTGACGCAGCAGACTGGAATTCACAAAGTCCACTAGAAACTCATGCGGGAGGTGCATACATGAAAGTTATTCGTTGGGCGTTCGAAAAACAAGGAGCTTTTCAACTTGCAGGAACAGCAACTCCAAATAACAATGCAGGAAATCCACCTCCGGTTGATGTATACATTAATGACGGAAGAAATGGAGAGTATGACTATCAGCCAAACCATTGGAGCTGTCAGGATATTTGGAATCGTACAACAATAGGTGATGGAGGGGGCGTACATGAGGAGCCTATAATGGGACAGACAAATTATGCTTATGTAAGAATCAAAAACAGAGGTTATCAAGCCGCTACAGGAATTATTGTTAAGGGCTATCATTGTAATCCCGGTGTTGGTCTGGAATTTCCAAATGATTGGATAGCAATGACAACGCCTCAATTAAGTGCTTCTAATTTAGCTGCGAATGACAATGTTGGTGAAATTGTGGGACCATTTGAATGGGAACCTTCACAAATAGGACATGAATGTATGTTCTTTACTGTTTCGGCAACAGGCGATCCATGTAATACTGATGGACGTGTCACTGGGCCAATTCCTGAGTGGCGCCTTGTGCCTCATGATAATAATATAGGGCAACGTAATGTAGCACCAGTTGCATCAACCTCAGAAGGCTTAAAAGCATCATTTGAAAATCGTCCTTTTTGGATAAGAAACACTTTTGATCGTAAAGTAAAAGTTGAAATTAATATTAAATTACCGGATATAATTTCGAAAGATAACTGGAAACTTAGCATTATCAGTGAAGGAGGACAGTCTTTCTACATGAATGCGGGCGAAAGAAAACAAGTGCGAATGAGAATGACAGCAGGCAATCCGGTCGATCTGAAGAAGGAAGCGATAAATAAGAATATAGAAATCGTAGTAAAACAAGACGGAATTGTAGTGGGTGGAATGAATTATTATATTGATCCGTTGATGGAATTTCCATCACATCAAATTGATAATGAATCGACCAATTGCTTCAAAACAGCCAATTCATTAATAAAATGTCTTGATTTGCCAAACACCAAAATTAAATCAATTACTGTTCGTAAAATTAATATTGATATTACTTTTGATAATGAAAATTGTGATTGTTAATACACGATTTAACTATAATAAAAACGCCTCAAGAAATTGAGGCGTTTTTTATTACATACTTTTCAGTTTCTTCATAAAAACCGGAAAAACTTCGTTTAGCTCCTCAAACAAAGGATTTTTGCGGTGTTTCAGTTTGATTTCACTGAATAATTTTAATCCGAGTGCAAACTGAGTTGCTTCAGACGGATCATCAAATAAGTTTTTGTCTTTGATTCTTTGAATGATACTAAAAATCTCATCGTGATTAGAAAATTCGATTCCGAGTTCTTTTGCAGGTTCAGTTTCTCCGTTTGCGTATTCTTTTAAGCTTAATGTTAAGTAATATTTGTTTGATCTTTTTTCCATAATAATTTAAAAATCTATTTTATTTTAACCATTTGTCAACGATGGTTTTAAAGGGTTCTTTATATTGTTCTCCAACGGAAATTTCGGTTTTTCCGATAAAGACAGAATGCTTGCTGATGGCGCTTATTTTGTCAAGCGACACAATAAACGAACGATGAATTCGCATAAATTTTGCTGAAGGCAGTTTTTCTTCTAAAGCTTTTAATGAAATTAAAGAAAGCACTGTCTTTTGCGAATCATCGACAT
Source organism: Flavobacterium sp. LC2016-01 (assembly GCF_009711135.1). Classification (GTDB taxonomy): domain Bacteria; phylum Bacteroidota; class Bacteroidia; order Flavobacteriales; family Flavobacteriaceae; genus Flavobacterium. The sequence continues at coordinate 887,846 of NZ_WMIC01000001.1, forward strand.
GAACTTTTACATAATCCTTCAGACTTTCGATATATGAAATATCCTTCAGCGAAATTCGGACCCAATTATATTCTACTTTCAGAAAAATAAATTCATCATCGGCGGTAATGGGTTGAAAGTTATTTGAATTTTCTTCTGTTATCTGCAAAACTTTATTGGCAGCGCGTAGAAATTCTTCATAACTAAAAGGCTTTAAAAGATAATCAACGGCATTTACTTTATAACCTTCAATCGCATAATGATTATAGGCCGTTGTAAAGACTATTTTAGGCATTAATCCTGGGGTATCCTGCAAAAGTCTGGCCAGTTCCATGCCTGTAAGATTGGGCATATTGATGTCCAGAAAGACGATATCGGGCTGTTTTTCTCTAATTAATCCCATTGCTTCAACAGCATTATCACAGCTTGCCGTCAATTCCAAAAAAGGAGTCTGCTCAATAAAGGTTTCCACAAGTTTTAATGCTAGTGGCTCATCGTCAACTGCTATACATTTTAATATCATCATTATTCTAAATTTAGCTGCAGTTTTACATTATATTTTCCATTTGAAGCAACGCCGGCTTTTAAAGTATGTTTGTTTGGATAAATCAAATGAAGTCTTCTTTTCGTATTGGTTAAGCCAATACCGCCTTCGCTAGAGGTTCCAGATTTTTCAAAATACGTATTTTCTACTTCAAATTCAAGATTGCTCCCATTTTGCAAAAGCTTAATGTAGATTTCACTTTTGTCTGTTGCATGAATTCCATGTTTAAATGCATTTTCAACCAGAGGAAGCAGCAACATTGGAACAATTGGATAATCTTGCAATTTTTCGGGTATATCAGTTACAATTGTCAATTTGCTGTTGGCACGAAGTTTCATAAGCGCTATGAAATCTTTCATAAATTCGGCTTCCTTCAGCAAAGTCGTTGTTTCTTCGGTGCTGTAAAGCAGGTAGCGCATCATTCGGCTTAAAGTATGAAGTGCATTTCTGGAATCCTCAATATCTGTATAAGTAAGCGAATATATACTGTTTAACGAATTGAAAAAAAAGTGCGGATTAATTTGAGCCTTCAGCATTGCTAATTCGGCCATGGTTTTATCCTGTTCCAATTTTTGTTTGTGCTGCGCTGCCTTTTGCCAATATTGCAGCATTGCCCAGCTGGTGCTGATTCCTAAAACTAATAAAGTAAGTGTAAGAACATAATTGTCAAAATAGGGGTTTTTGTATTTTTTGAAACCTAAAACTAAGCTGATTTTATTATGAAGATCAGTTTCTGAAGTATATAAAAAAGCGATAAACTGCATCGCAACAATGGCAAGAAAAGCCCAAATCAAAAACGGCGAAGTATTGTCTTTAATAATGGTTTTTGGCACTATGATTTTTGCATTAGTATAAAAAATAACAATCAGCAAAAACAATACAATCATCTGCCAAAGCCAAAAAGCATCTGGAAGAACAACATTCCAAGTTAAAGGAATGTAAAACAGCATGATAAAGCCCAGCGATAACCACCCGAGAATGTGCAGTCCGGTAAATAAATAGGGTCTGTAGATGTTTGAAGCCATTATAAGTTGTGATTTTTTAAAGACAATATTACATTTTATTTGAATACGATTTGGAACCAATCGCCCAAAATAACATTACAGCCATCAGAAACCATTTTTTAGCCGACGAGCTTGTAAATTAAACGCTTGTTTAATTTTAAAAAAAATCCGTCGGGTGTCAGGCTGTCTCTATCGATTGTGTTTTGCTGTTCGTCTATTGTGAAATTTTTGCATGCCCTATTTTAGTTCCTTTGCTTATTAATAAATAGATAATTACACATTTTCACGATGAATAAGCAATCATTTTTAAGCATTTTCGCAGCCTCAATTATCATCGCTTCTTGCGGTAATAAAAATGACAAATCGGCTCAGGCCGGAGCTGCGCCACAGGTTAAGGAGTATAAAACGCTGACATTGCAGCCAGAGTCTGCAACATTATACAGCGATTATCCTGCCAGTATTCAAGGACAGCAAAATATTGAAATACGTCCAAGAGTTGAAGGTTATATTGATAAGATTTTTGTAGATGAAGGCGCTGTAGTAAAAACGGGACAGCCATTGTTTAAAATTAGTGCTCCGGAATATGAACAGCAGGTTCGCACCGCAAGTGCCAGTATTAAAAGTGCTCAGGCAGAGGTAAGCGCAGCAAAACTGGCGGTTAATAAAGTGAGACCTTTAGTGGAAAAAGGAATTATCAGTAAATACGATTTAGAATCAGCACAATATACTTATGAATCGGCTATGGCAACTTTGGCGCAGGCGAATGCAGCTTTAGTAAATGCTAAAACTAATTTAGGTTATACAACCGTAACAAGTCCGGTGAATGGAGTTGTTGGGTCAATTCCGTTTCGTTTAGGAAGTTTGGTAAGTTCAAATACCGCAGATCCTTTAACCACGGTTTCGAGCATCGGAAATGTTTATGCTTATTTTGCTATTAATGAAAAAAAGCTTTTAGATTTTACGGAGAGCAAAACGCCGGGTACAACATTGGCACAAAAAATCCAAAATATGCCTGCAGTTTCATTAGTGCTTTCGGATGGTTCTCCTTACTCAGAAAAAGGCCGAGTGGAAACCGTAAATGGATTGATTAATACTGAAACGGGTTCGGTTACTTTCAGAGCACGTTTTGCAAATCCAAAGAGTATTATCAGAAGCGGAAGCAGTACCACTGTTCGTATTCCGAACGAAGTAAAAGAAGCTTTAATTATTCCGCAGAGCGCAACGTATGAACTTCAGGATAAAATATTTGCGGTTACTGTTGGAAAAGATGGTAAAACAAAAAGTACCAATATTACGATTTTAGACAACAGCGCAGGAAATTATTATGTGGTAACAAGCGGTTTGCAGGCTGGAGATCAAATTGTTCTTGAAGGAGTGGCAACATTGAAAGACGGAACAGAAATTAAGAGCCAAAATCAATCTTCAGATAAAGTTTACGCCGATTTAAAATAAAAACACATGTTTAAAAAATTTATACAACGACCTGTACTCTCAACAGTAATATCTGTTATTATTGTTATTTTGGGTGTTTTAGGATTAATTGAGCTGCCTATTTCTCAATATCCAGATATTGCCCCGCCAACCGTAAATGTTTCGGCTAGTTATACAGGTGCCAATGCCGATGTGGTACTGAAAAGTATCGTAATTCCATTGGAAGAGCAGATTAATGGTGTAGAAAACATGACGTACATGACTTCTACAGCAACAAACGATGGAAATGCTTCTATTAAAATTTTCTTTAAAGTAGGGACAAATCCAGATTTAGCAGCGGTAAACGTGCAAAACAGGGTTTCAAGAGCGACAAGTTTATTGCCTGTTGAGGTAACTCAGGCTGGTGTTACGGTAACTAAAAGTCAGAGCAGTAACTTACTGATTTTCTCTTTATACAGTGATGATAAAGCTTACGATCAGACCTTTCTTCAAAATTATGCGAAGATCAATTTGGTGCCGCAGATTCAACGTGTTGTTGGAGTAGGAGATGTAACCGTTTTTGGTGCAAAAGATTATTCGATGAGAATCTGGCTGAAACCAGATGTAATGCAGCAATATAAATTGATTCCGAGTGATATTTCAGCCGCTTTGGCAGAGCAGAATATCGAAGCGGCGCCAGGTAAATTTGGTGAAAACGGAAATCAGGCGTTTCAATATGTAATTAAATACAAAGGACGTTTAACGAGCGCTCAGGAATTTGAAAATATAATTATAAAAGCTGTTGGGAACGGACAAATGCTTCGACTTAAAGATGTTGCTAAAGTAGAATTAGGATCTTTAAGTTATTCGTCAACAATTAAAACAAATGGTGTCGAATCGGCAGCAATGGCGATAAGCCAGACTCCGGGTTCAAATGCGCGTGATGTAATTATCAATTCTAAAAAGTTAATTGAAGAAGCAGCAAAGAGTTTCCCAAAAGGAATGAAATATACCATCATGGTAGATGTCAATGAGAATTTGGATGCCTCGATCGAGAAAGTAATTCATACGTTGATTGAAGCTTTTATATTGGTTTTTATCGTAGTATTTATTTTTCTTCAAGATTTTAGATCGACTTTAATTCCGGCGATTGCGGTTCCGGTTGCGATTGTGGGAACGTTCTTCTTCCTGAATTTATTCGGATTTACGATCAACTTATTGACGCTTTTTGCGATGGTTCTCGCCATTGGTATTGTCGTCGATGATGCGATTGTGGTTGTCGAGGCCGTTCACGCCAAACTCGATCACGGGTATAAATCGGCTAAAAAAGCGACGATTCATGCGATGAACGAGATTTCTGGAGCGATTATTTCGATTACTCTGGTAATGGCAGCGGTATTTATTCCTGTAACTTTCATCAATGGATCAACAGGGGTTTTCTACAAGCAATTTGGTATTACACTGGCTGTAGCGATTATTCTTTCGGCTATAAACGCCTTGACGCTGAGCCCAGCTTTGTGTGCGCTTTTGCTTAAACCGCATGCAGACGATCATAAACATAAAAGCTATTTACAACGTTTTTACACTTCATTTAATGTTGCATTTGATAATGTAACCGAAAGATACAAACGTTCAGTAAGTTTTCTTTCTGTGAAAAAATGGATTGTGCTGGCGTCGATTTTAATAGCAGGTTTGTCTTTATTTTATATGATGAAAACCACGCCATCGGCTTTTGTTCCTTCGGAAGATCAGGGAACTGTTTTTGCCAATATTAGTTTACCGCCATCAGCTTCTATGGAACGTTCTGATATTATTGCGAAACGAGTAGACAGTATTGCGAAAACCATTCCGGGAGTAAAAAATACGCTTCGAATTGTTGGACAAAACTTTACAGCTGGAGCAGGTAGTGCCTATAGTATGGTTATTGTGAAATTGAAACCATGGGACGAACGTGATTTAAGTGTTGATGACGTAATTGGACAGCTTTTTGCTAAAACCAGCGGTATTCGTGAGGCTAATATTTTCTTTATTTCACCGCCAACTATTCAAGGTTTTGGACAAAGTGGTGGATTTGAATTCCAATTGCAAGATAAAGGCGGACATACAACGGCCGAATTCTATAAAGTCAACAATGAGTTTTTAGCAAAATTATCAGAACGTCCAGAAATTCAATACGCTACAACGCCTTTTAATCCAGGTTTCCCTCAATATATGATGGATATTAATTTGGCTAAAGCCAAAGATGCCGGAGTTTCTGTAAACACGATTCTGTCAACGATGCAAGGTTATTATGGCGGATTGTATGCTTCGAATTTCAATAAATTCGGGAAACAATACCGTGTCATGATTCAGGCTTCTCCAGAATTCCGTACAAATACGGAAGGTTTGAATAAAATTTTCGTTCGTAATAATGCCGGAAATATGGCGCCAATTACAGAGTTTGTAAATATGACCAGAGTTTTTGGTCCCGAATCAATTTCAAGATTTAATTTATTTACCTCTATTTCGATTACTGGAGCACCAAAACCGGGTTACAGTTCAGGAGATGCCATTAAAGCCATTCAAGAAGTTGCGGCAGAAAATCTTCCAGCCGGTTATGGATATGAATTTTCAGGTTTAACACGTGAAGAATTGGCTTCAGGAAGTGAAACGATTTTCATTTTTATTCTTTGTCTGGTATTTGTTTATTTCTTGCTAAGTGCGCAATATGAGAGTTACATTTTGCCATTTGCAGTGTTATTTTCAATTCCATTTGGATTGGCAGGAGCTTATTTGTTCTCGATTATTTTCAAATTGAATAGTAATATCTATTTGCAGATTTCCTTAATCATGTTGATTGGATTGCTTGCCAAGAATGGTATTTTGATTGTCGAATTTGCTTTGGACAGAAGACGAAAAGGACTGCCAATTGTTCAAGCTGCAATTGAAGGAGCTGTAGCGCGTCTGCGACCAATTTTGATGACATCATTCGCCTTTATCCTCGGACTTGTTCCGCTGATGTTTGCATCTGGAGCCGGAGCGGTAGGGAATAGATCAATTGGTACAGGAGCTGTTGGAGGAATGCTGATTGGAACCCTTTTAGGAGTTTTTGTGATTCCGGTTCTGTTTATCATTTTCCAGACCTTACAAGAAAGAGTAAGTGGTCCAGCAAAAGATGGTTATGATGATGAAGACGACGATGAAGAAATTCAGGTTTTAGAAGCTCATAAAGAGTAAAATTTAATTAAAAAAGAAATGACGAATAGTTCAAATAAATATATTTTGTTGGTAATGACGGCCGTACTTTTAAGTGCGTGCTCCGTTACCAAAAAGTACGAACGCCCCACAACATTATCGACAGATAGATTGTATCGTGATCAGGCTTTCGCCGATTCGACTACAATTGCGAGCATGCCATGGCAGAGTGTTTTTAAAGATGAAAAACTGAATGCACTGATTCAAAAAGGATTGGATCAGAATCTGAATCTTAAAAATGCAATTGAAAATATTGTTCAGGCAAGAGCTTCTTTACAACAAAGCAAATTAGCGTATTATCCAACTTTGCAGTTAGATGCAAATGCAACGCATACCAAGCAATCTAAGGCGGGACTTAATTTTCCGGCAGGAATTAACATCAATACGTTAACAACAACTTATAAATTAGGTTTAAGTACAAGTTGGGAAGCTGATATTTGGGGAAAACTGAGCAGTTCTAAAAGAGCTGCGCTGGCAACTTATCTGGCTTCAGACGCAGCAAAACAAGCCGTTCAGACACAGTTGATTTCGGATATTGCTAACAATTATTTTTTATTGCTGGCTTACGATAAGCAATTGCAAATTACGCAGGAAACGTTAGAAAGCCGTATTAAAAATGTTGCAACAATAAAGGAATTAAAAGAAGGCGCAATCGTGACCGGAGCAGCAGTGGTACAGAGCGAAGCCAATCAGCATGCGGCCGAAGTTTTGATTCCCGATTTAAAACAAAGAATTCGCGAAACCGAAAATGTCATTAATATTTTATTAGGACAGGCTCCAGGACCAATCGAAAGAGGAAAATTAGATTCACAGATTGTTCCGCAAAATCTTGCTTTAGGTTTGCCTTCTCAATTGCTTGAAAATCGTCCTGATGTCCGTCAAGCGGAATTTAATTTCAGAGTCGCTTTTGAGTCTACAAATTTGGCTAAAACTTATTTTTATCCTAGTTTAACGCTTACAGCAAGCGGTGGATTTTCGAATTTGCAATTGACTGACTTTTTTACCAATTCTGTTTTTTATTCGATTATTGGAGGATTAACACAGCCAATATTCAATAAAGGACTCAATAAAATGCGATTGACAACTGCTCAATCTCAGCAATTACAAGCTTACAATAATTTTCAGCAAAGTCTTTTGACAGCAGGTCAGGAAGTTTCAAATGCCTTGTATGCGTATCAAATGGCAGCCGAAAAAGAAGATTCGAGAACAAAACAAATTGAAGCTTTGGTAAAAGCGGTAGATTATACACAACAGCTTTTAGAATACAGTTCGGCGACCAATTATACAGATGTATTAACTTCGGAACAAAATTTATTAGCAGCACAATTGAGCGGCATTAATGATAATTTACAAAAACTGCAAGCGGTTGTTGACTTGTACCGAGCTTTAGGCGGTGGCTGGAAATAAAATTTAAAAGAAAAACATCTCAAATTCTGAGATGTTTTTTTGCAATGTATATCGGTTGAGAAGCACTTTTCGTCGATTAGTTTGGTGGTTTTGTATAATGAATGCAATTAAAACGATATTTGGCATTACTTTAGATTAATATCTACCGTAATTAATATTTAAAAATTTAAAAAGATGAAAAAGTTAGTATTCGCCTTAATGCTTTTTACAAGTGTTTTTGCTCAGGCACAGGTTTCAGTTAATGTAAATATTGGAACAGCTCCAAATTGGGGGCCAGCTGGTTATGATAACAGCAGATATTATTATTTGCCAGATATTGATGTGTATTATGATGTAACTCAAAGTGTATTTATTTCTGATAATAACGGAAAATGGGTACGCGAAAAAAGACTTCCAGAAAGATACAGACAATATGATCTTTACTCAGGTTATAAAGTAGTTTTGAATGATTACAGAGGCGACGCTCCTTATACGTATCATAATAAACACAGAGCCGAATATCCAAAAGGATATAAAGGAAAACCTCAGAAAAACAGAGGTGAAAAACCAAAAGGTAATAACGGAAATCATTACGGGAATGATAAAGGAAATGGAAAACATTCAAATAAAAACCACGATCACCATTAAGCAAATTTAAACATGACAAAGAAAAACGTCCCGAATTTCGGGACGTTTTTTGATTTTAATACTTTCTTATTTTAAAATTCTAAGTAGAGAAAGTTAAGCCTTTTGATTTAAAATTGCTGAACAAAGCTTGACGAGCTCCACTAATCGTTTCTTCGGTACGGTAAATGCTGCACCAGAATTTAATCAGCAGTTTGTATTTTCCGTCTGAAATTGCGGTGTAGAATAGTTGAGGTGCTTTTTCAAGATTAATTAACGGCAGACTTTCAAGAGTTTGCATTACAATTGCATTTATAGCGTCTGGAGTTGTTTCGCCACTAATTTCAATTGCAACTTCGACAAGCTTAAAGTTGTCGGTATACGTCCAGTTTGTAATGTTTTGAGAGAGTAAATTTCCATTCGGAATTATGATTTCAGCTCCATTTGGCGCATTGATTTTTGTAGTTCTTAATCCCATTGATTTCACTCGGCCAGATTCTGAACTAATTTCGATAACATCTCCAATTTGAATTGGTTTATCAAAAATTAAAATGACACCCGAAACAAAATTATTTACCACATTTTGAAGTCCAAGTCCAACTCCGACTCCAAGTGCACCTAAAAGAATACTCAATTTATCCAATGGCATTCCTGAAGCTGCTACGGCCAGAAGATAACCGGCAATCAAAACAAGAAGTCGAGTAATTAATAGTTTAGAATGTTGTCTTTTGTTTACGTTTTCTTCATTTTCATCATCGATTTCACCAAAAAAGTAAGCGACATACTTTTGAAGAAGATGGGCAATCCAAATAATGATAAAAAATAAAACAATATTTCCTAAAGTAAAAGTAATGCTTCCTATAGTGTTTGGATGACTCAGCAAATCGCCTAAAGAAGTACGAAGCGATTCCCAAATATTTAAATTAGAAGCAATCACTACAAGCCACATATAACTGATTACAAGGATAAAAGGCTTTTTTAAGGTATCAGATAAACTTTCATAATCAAAAATCTTTTCTAAACCGCGTTTAATTCTTGTCGTATAGATTTGAAGCAGAATGATTTCAAGAATAATCTTTAATAAAACACTCAATGCAATTATCTGCGTAAGCGAAATAAAAGCGGTAATGGTCAGCATATTTGAAAGTGAAACTCTTCCAAAAAGATTATCAAGTATCGATAAAGCATTAAAGCCAATAAAAATGATACTTGCCCATTTAAAAAATCCTTTGATATACAATTGATCCTTGATGCTTTTTATCTGCACTAAACCATAGCGTATTCCCAGAATATTAATTACAATGAATGCACAGCGCTGTATAAAACCTACTTCTATAAATAAATCAAGAAAACAAAGAGTAAAGAAGAGACCTAGAAGCAATGTCCAATTTTTCATTGATTTTGCTGACCATCTGTTTTTAAATAATACGGTAAGAATTCCCAGCAAAATAAGCTGAAGCATTTCTAAAAACAGGGCAGGAGCATACAAATTACTTACGACAGCAATGTTAAGTCCGATAACTAGAACGGGAATTAAAATACCTCGATTTAAGTAATTAAAATTGAAATGACTAAGATTTTCAATGTGTCCACTTTCTTTTAAGTATTTTAAATTACGGGAAATGTACCAAAACAAAATTCCCATAAAGAATAACAATGTAATTAATCCGCCGGCGCGGTAACTTAGATAATAAGATGCAACACTTTTTTCTATAATGACTTTTGCTCTTATATTTTGCGAAACGGCTTTTTTAGGTACCGAATCGTTTGTGCTCCATAAAAACGGATACTCTTTTCTAAGAATACTAATTCCGGATTGTTCGAGTTTTCCTTCAACAGTAATTAAGGCGTTTGATACCGCAATTTTTCTTTCAACGGTCAGTCTTTTTTTGTTGTTTAAAATGCCTTGATTTTTCGACATCAAACTGTCTGTTGCCAGATATCTTTTTTTAAGGTTGGCAAACTCTTTTTTGAATTGTTTACGGCGAACAGTATCTTTTATGAGTTCCATAAAAGTCTTGTCTTTGCGTAAATCGACAAACCTGTTTTTGATTTTTTCAAGATTGGCATTTCGGGAATTGATGGCCGTATTTTGGTCTTCCAGTTCCTGCTGAATCTCTTTCAGAACAATGCGATACATTTGCTGATTACGCACATTAGGATTTGCTCCTTTCAGACTCGTTAAAATAAGATCAAGTTTGCCTTGTGTTCTTTTGATTTCGCCAAATAAATGACGTGTTTCACCATCAAAATCAGTATCGTTATAGGCCGATTCCATAACTTCGCCAGCTTTTTCAATTGCCATCAGATAATCGCTGTCAGTTGTGGTTTTTTCAAATAATTTTGGGCGGTTTTCTTTTTTCTGCGGAGCCGTTTGCGAGTAGGCATTTGGCACAAAAAACAAGACTGTTAATAAGGCGAATAAGTAGAGGTAACTTCTTTTTAGAATCATAATTTAAGAATGAAATTTGGGTTCTCAAATTTAGATTTTTTTAGCTATTTCTGGTGTGTAATTAACGAAATATTATAGGAAATATAATGTAGAATTTCCAAAAGAATATTACATAAAGCGCTTCAAATTATTGAGGTGTTTTTGATTGATTCTTTATGGACTTATCTTGGCTTTGGAAGACAATCAACTAGAATTTCGCCTTAAAATGTTTAATATTAAAGTTTTTAGACTTAATCACTTTTCCTTTATCCGTAATCATCAAACAAGAATATTCAGGGTGTTTTTGAAGTAGAATCAAACCTTCTTTTTGACCTAAAACCATAAGTGAAGTGCTTAAGCCGTTTGCAGTTTCAGCATTTGGCCCAAAAACCGTTACACTGCATAAACCCGTTGCAGGATAACCTGTTGCAGGATTAATAATATGTGAATAGCGTTTACCGTTAAAAACAACAAATTTTTCATAACTGCCAGAAGTAGTGACAGCCTGCTGTTCAAGCGGCACAACGGCAAGAAGTTTTTCTGGATTAAATGGGTTAGTAATGCCAATTTTCCAAGGTGTTCCGTTTGGCTGTTTTCCCCAAGTACTCATGTCACCTGAACCGTTTATAATTCCGGCATTGATGCCTTTTGCAAGCATCATGGCACGGCATTTATCTGTAGCATATCCTTCACCCAAAGCGCCAAATCCAATTTTCATTCCTTTTAATTTTAGGAAAATTGTTGATTGTGCGCTGTCAAGAATAATGTTTTTGTAACCGACTTTCTCAACCGATTTTTTTATGGCTTCCGCCGAAGGCATTTCGGTCATCGAGCCGTCAAATTTCCAGATTCTGTCCATTGCTGCAAAACTCACATCAAATCCGCCATTCGTTATTTCAGAAAGTTTTACGGCTCTCTGTGCCAGTTCAAAAACTTCTCGATCTACTTTTATGGGTTTGATTCCGGCATTCTGATTGACCTCGGAAACTTGTGAAGTCGGTTTCCAATCTGATATTAAATTTTCAATTCGTGAGATTTCGGCAATCACCAAATCAATATTTTGCTCTGCTGTTAATGAATCATTGGCTACAATTGTAATATCGAAACGTCCGCCCATCAAAAGAGTCGTTCTTTTTCGCAAAACCTGAGCATTGCCCGAAAAGAAGCTTAAAATTGCAAGAAGCAATAGTATTCGATATAATAATTTCGGCTTCATGATATAAATTTTTTAATAGCAATCTGTTAGTAGTTGCTTATTATTTTTATATTCAGATATTTTTTTAAGGCCATTTGCCAAACATAATTCCTCTAAAATAGTTTCAACATCTTTTTGCATCGCAAGCGAACCGCAAATCATTATTGTCCCGTTTTCTTTTAATAAATCAACAAAAAAGTTAGCATCTTTTTTAATTAAATCCATCACATAAAAATGTTCTACTTCGCGCGATAAAGCCAAATGAAAATTATGAAGCTGTTTTTTCTCAATCATTTCCGAAGTAAACTTTTTATAGCCTAAAACCATTTCAGTTTCCATTCGGAATCCAGCATACAAATGCGTTTCGATTTTTTTCTTGTTTTGTTCAATCATTCCAAGAAAAGGCGCAATTCCGGTTCCGTTAGAAATTAAAGCTACTTTTGATGCTTTTTTTGGAAAATGAAAAGCATGATTATTGATAATTCTTGCTTTTATGACTTTTCCGACTTCTAAATTATTTAAGAAGCCAGAACCCAATCCGTGCGGATGCAGTTTAATAACCAATTGTATGTTTCCAGAATGATTTCCAATAGAGTAGAGGCGCTCTCTGTTGTCGTTTGCAGGATAAATAGCCAGCAAATCACCAGACGTAAATTTGGTTCTTGCATTAGCTCTTAAAGTAACTAAGAAAGTCTGTTCTGACTCAGAAACTAAAGTTTTATCTAAAACCATTAATTTCTGTAATCCTTTTGGAACATGGTTATAAAGTGAAGGCGTCGCCGATAATGAAATTCCAGTTTTGGCACTCCATAATTTAACCCATTCTACAAATTCTGAAGCCGATTTATCATTGACAGTCTGTAATTCCAAGAAACGTTCCGACCAGTTTTGTTTTTCTAAAAGCTGATCCATTTCAACAGCAAAACCGCAAAAATCTGGATATGATTTTGAACCAAAACCAACGACTGAAAAATTGATTTTTTGCTCTTGATTGTGTTTTTTTAATAACTGAACAAATTTACTTCCGTTAGAAGGCGCATCACCCAAACCGTGCGTTGAAGAAAAAGCAATAATATGTTCTGCTTTTGGAAAAACAGTAAAATTATTTAATTCAGCAATATGTGCTTTGTGTCCGTGATCAATTAATTGTTTCAGAATAGAATTGGCAAAACGCAACGTACTTCCGTTTTCGGAACCTGCTAAAATGATGATGGAACTTTCTGCAGCTTTGAATTTGTTTTTGATTCGGCTCGCTCTTCGTTTTAAGGTAATCGCAAAACCAGAATAGATGAAAAACAGAATATTTAAACATGCAATTGCTAAAATAACAGCCCAAATGGCATTTATTCGCCCTGTATGAATATCAAGACTTAAAGCGGCTAACTGAATTGTCATTGGCGAAAGCTTTTCAGTGATTACAGCGCCTGTTATCTGATTAACTTCTATATCGCGGTCTTTTAATTCAATGATATAATATTCTTCTGGATCATCTGTAAAAGGAAATTCGATTTTCTTTACATCTTTCAAAAGTGTTTTTTCAAAGACAGAAGTTTTTTTGGCTATTGCCGAAAGTTCTGTTTTTACAGGTTTTGCTTTTTCATCTCCCATAAAAAAGTTGAACCTTTCAAGAGATAAATAAGTTCCTGTAAGTGCAATTATTAAAATTGGGATTAAAGCTAATCTTCCAAAAAGAACATGATAATATTGAGCAAAATATTCTTTGATTACTTTCGAAAAGAAATTACGAATTCCTCTTTGTCGGCTCAAGACAAGCATAAAGCCTGAAATGGCAATCAGGAATAATAGAAACGAAATTACACCAACAAAAAAACGCCCCGTTTCATGAAGAAACAAAGAGCGGTGAAGACTTGTAATCCACTGAATAAATTCACTTTTTTTTGCAGGAATTCCTAACGTTTTTCCTGTTTTTGCATCAATATAAGCATTGATGTCATTTCCATCTTCATCAATTGCCTGAAGCGTTACAAACTGATTATAATCGACACTTAATTCGGTGATTTCAGCATATTTCTTTTTTAAAACAGGAAGCGTCTGACCTAAAGTCAACGAATCAAAATTTTCTGTTTTGTACGGAAGCGTTTTTTCCTGCACAGCATCTACAGCCAAAATGATTCCTGTAACGGATGCCAGCAATAAAAACAAAGAAGAAAACAAAGCCAAAGCTAAGTGAGTGTAACGCCAAAAAGAAAGAGTCATTGAATGTAAGCTAAAAAGGTAATCAAATATAAATCGGTAATATAAGGTATTAAATTTTGTTTAATCGTACATATCTGATGTAACCTTTTCCGTCAGTTTTATCAGCAAGACCAGCCGTTGTCAAAGGAATTTCTAAATCACTTACGTAATATTTCTGGTCCTCAACAGCCGATTCAAATCGTAATTTATATCCTTTATTGATTTTAGAATCATCGATTTCAAAAGTAGTAACACTTCGGTCTCCTCCAGTAACTGACGCTCCTGAAATAGCGCTAACATCATCGCCTTTTACAGTATGAAATTTGTTCCATTCTTTCAATGATTTGTACCATTTTTTATCATCTCCCATTACATAAAGTGTTTTCTCGTATTCGCCTTTTGGATTGATCAGCGAGACTACAATGTATGCGCCTTCTCCCATATAATTTGCCATTTGAAGCATGCATTTATATTTGCTAGTCTGTGCATTAGATTGAAAAGAAACAAGGCAGATAAGAGCACTTGTAAGTGCGATTTTTAGAATTGATTTCATTATGTGAGTTATTCGTTATGGGTTATTCGTTATGAGTTTTATACGTTAAGAGTTTTATACGTTAAGAGTTATTTGTTATGAGTTATTTGTTATGAGTTAAGAGATATGTTTAAGAAAGTTTAAACTCTTAACTCATAACAAATAACTCTTAGCCTTTTAAAACTATTTTAAAAATTCGATTGATACATTTTGTTTTGTTAATGACTCATTTTCTTTTGCTAACGCATAGGCGCTTTCGTCAAATTCTGTCATAAGATCTTTTTTAGCACCAATTGAAAGCAAATATTTTAAGATTGTATCATTTTTTGCAACCATTGCGGCTTTGTGTAATGCTGTAATTCCGTCTTTGTTTTTAGCGTTTACATCAATATTTAAAGCGGCTAATTTTTTTACTAACGGCAGCTCATTTTTCGCTGCTGCGAAATGATATAAAGTACTTCCGTCTTTTTGCGGTGCAGCAAGATTTAATCCTTTTTCCTGAAGCAGTTTTGCTTTAGCATCAAAAGTATCTTGTTTAGGATCTGGTCTGTAAGCTTGTACTAAGTAAAAACCTAGAGTATTTCCGTCTTTATCAACAATATTTACGTCAGCTCCTTTATCTAATAAAAGTGCAACAGCTTCAGGCGTTCCTGATTTTACAGCCATTGTTAAAGCCGATTCTCCTTTTGTATTTTTAAGATTAATATTTTTCGCTGTAGGCAATAATACTTCTAATGCTCCATTTTCTCTAGCACCGGCTGCATTCATGAAAGGCGCATTTCCGTCATTATTTACTTTGTTTGCATCAACATTTTTTGATAAGAAATAAGTAATAATTTCTTTTTGATTTGGCTTTGTTGCTAAAAAATGAAGCACATTATCTCCAGATTTTGCTGTTACAGTTGGTTTTAACTTCAAATCTTCAACTAAAAATTTGTACGCTTCAAGAGAAGTTGTTTCTCTGCGGCTTCCTTGAGTTGCAATAAGAATCGCGTTGTCAGTAGGTTTTACTTTTCGGTTTAATAATTTTTTCAAAAGAACAATATTTCCAGTTCTGGCAGCATAATCAAATGCAGTGTTTCCATCTTTGTCAGTATCTTTTAATGATAAGCCTTTTGTAGTTAAAAAATCGGCAAGTTTTAAATCCTTGTCAGATGGAATTCCTAAAAGCAATAAGTTTTCGCCGTCTTTATATTTTTTCTTTGGATCAATTCCTGCTTTAAAAAATGCCTCATAAAGTGCCGGATCAGATTGTCCGTTGCCCGCAGCAAAAACTAGTGGAGTAGTACCGTGGCTGTCTTCAAAATTAACATCAGATCCTTTTGTGATTAGATATTGTACTAATTCGGTATTGCCTCTATAAGCAGCCCAGTGTAAATAAATACGATTATCGTGCGTAGATTTGTTTATAGGGTTTCCTGGCTGCTCTAATAAGAATGTTATTGTTGTAAAAGGTGCATCATTATTAATGGCTAAGGTTGTAACATCAAAAGCATTTGCGTTGGCTTCTGCCGGATTATTTCCTTTTGCAATTTCGGCTTTTACGGTATTTACATCTGGCGCGGTTTTCCAAAAAGAAGCTTCTAATAAAGTATTTTTTTGCTGTGCATTAACAAAAAAAGCGGTAGTTAATGCCAAATAAAGAAAGATATTCTTTTTCATATTTTGGTATTTGTTGTTATTCAATAAGTTATAATTTGGTTGTTCTTTTTGATAAAAATCATTTGTTGAAATGATTCTATTTAGAATAAATAAAAATAACGCAAATGTAAAAATTAATATCAGTAAATCAATTTATTTGACTCAGAAACTTTGGACTTAAGCAGATTTTAAGCGTTTTTTATATGATTTTCTTTCTATAAGACCTATGTAAAGGATAAAAGTTTAATTTCATTCAAAATTTATTTTCTGAAACAAAAAAGGGTATAATTATCATTAAATATTAATTTAGTAGCCGTTTCCGATACCATTGAAATTTAAAAACCCAAAACAACCTGTAGATGGAGAATATTACTGTAATTATAATGTTACTGTTTGGAGTCGCTTTTTTGAGCTTAATGAGTAAAAGATATAATTTTCCAATTCCAATTGTACTGGTTCTTTGTGGTGTTGCAATTAGTGTAGTTCCAGGACTTCCAGTAATTGCCTTAAATCCCGAAGTCGTTTTTATTATCTTTTTGCCACCGCTTTTGTATCATGCGGCCTGGTATACTAGTTGGTATGAGTTTAAAAAAACAATTCGGCCTATAACGCTTGCCGCAGTCGGACTGGTTTTATTTACCACATTTGCCGTTGCTGTTGCGGCGCATATGCTGATAGATGATATTTCTTGGCCGTTAGCGTTTTTGCTTGGTGCTATTGTTTCGCCGCCAGATGCTGTTTCTGCGACTTCAATTACTAAAGGACTTGGCTTGCATCCGCGATTGATTGCTATTCTCGAAGGCGAGAGTCTGCTGAATGACGCAAGCGGACTTGTAGCATACAAATATGCGCTTACTGCCATAATTGCTGGAAATTTTGTGCTTTGGGAAGCCGGATTAAATTTCTTTATCATGTCAACTTTAGGAATTGCGATTGGTCTTTTGGTGGGTTATGTCATGAGTATTATTCATAAAAGATTTGTCTGTGATGATGTTATTGAAGCGACACTGACACTTTTAACGCCTTTTGCATCGTATTTAATTGCAGAGCACTTTGAATGTTCAGGAGTACTTGCGGTTGTAACGACAGGACTTTTTCTGTCGGCGAGATCGAGCGTTATTTTTACGCATGAAAGCCGTATGATGGCAGGGACTATCTGGAATATTTTGACCAATATATTAAATGGCCTGATTTTTATATTAATAGGGCTGCAGTTGCGCGATATTATTTCGGGAATTAGCAATTATTCTGGAACTTCTTTGTTTTTATGGGGTGCGAGTATAAGTATCGTTGTAGTTGTAGTGCGCTTTTTATGGATTATTCCGGCAACATTAGTTCCGAGATTTCTCAGCAAAAAAATTCGAGACAATGAAGAATTTGATTACCGCAATATGATCATTTTTGGCTGGTCAGGAATGCGCGGTGTGGTTTCTATGGCAGCAGCATTGGCCTTGCCATTAATGTTAAATGAAAAAGAAGGATTTCCGCTTCGTGACCTTATTATTTATTTAGTTTTTTGTGTTATACTTTCTACTTTGGTTGTTCAGGGACTTACGCTGCCTTGGCTCATTCGAAAATTAAAATTACAGCCGTATTCGATTTTAGCCGAAGAATATGAGATCAGAAATGTGATTGTTTCAGAGACAATCGCTCATATTGAAGATAATTTTTCGCTTCTAAATGACGATTTGCTCCATAATATTAAAAGTAAATATGAAGTAAAATTTAATCGTTTGCAGAAAACAGAGCTTCCGGCAAATTTCTTTGGAAAAGGAAAAGTAATGGGAGGGGAGATTTTTAATGATTTTACGAAATTACAGATCGATCTGCTAAATGTTGAACGTGCAAAATTAGAACTCATGCATAAAAACGGCTCGGTAAACGAAGAGATTTTCAGAAAAATAGAAAAAGAGCTGGATCTTGAGGAAACGCGCCTTTGGATGGAAATGTATGAGGAATAAGGTAATTAGATAATTAATTAAGTCAATTTTAGAAATCCTATAGTGTTGTAAAATAACTTATATTTACATCTCATATTATTTATTTCATGGAAGAGAATAAACATGTAACGATCTACGATATTGCAGAGAAGTTGAATTTAGCAACCTCTACAATTTCAAGAGCATTGAAAGATCATCATTCAATAAGTGATAAAACGATAAAAAAAGTCAAAAAGGCAGCCAAAGAAATGGGATTTGTTCCTAATACTCTGGCAGCTGGTCTGCGTGGAAATAAAACAAACACAATTGGAGTTTTGATTCCAACAGTTACACAGCCGTTTTTGTCCTCTTTAATCAGCGGTATTGAAATTACAGCACAAAAATCGGACTATTCTGTAATTATTATGCAGTCGCACGATTCCTATGCCGAAGAAGTAAATATGGCTAAATCATTGTACAGCAATCGTGTAAGCGGTGTTATTTGTTCGCTGGCGATGGAAACGAGAGATACTTCGCATTTTGAGCAATTTTCAAATAATAATATTCCGCTTGTGTTTGTTGACAGGGTTCCAAAGGATTATAATACGTTTAGAGTCGTTATCGATAATTATTCAGCAGGTTATAAAGCGACTAAACATTTAATTGAGCAGGGCTGTATCCGAATTGCACATTTAACTGCCGGCGCTGAATTTGGAAATCTTTATAATGAAAGAAAAAGAGGTTACATAGAAGCCTTAAGAGATCATAATTTGCCTATAATAGAGGAATTGATAGTTGATTTAAAATCGGTTACTTATGAAGATGGCGTAAAAGCAAGCAATAAATTGTTTGATTTGAAACCCATTCCAGACGGTCTTTTTGCTTCTGGAGATATTATAGCAGTAAGTGCCGTGCAGACTGCAAAGAAAAGAGGAATAAAAGTGCCGGAAGAGTTGGCAGTTATTGGTTTCAATAACGACCCTATTTCTGAAATTATAGATCCTAATTTATCTACAATCACGCATCCAGCAGAAAAAATGGGAAAAGCAGCAGCCGAAATCATTATAAAAAACCTAAAATCGTCAAAAGAAAGCGATGTTCAGGAAATTACTTTCTTAAATACAGAGGTTCTTGTTCGAGAATCTTCACATAGAAAGTAAATTGCTGTTTTAAGTGGATTAATGGTTAGTTCAATTTTATGTTTAAATGTCTTATTAATAGATGTTTATTGTTTTTGATAATCAGTTTTAGAAATATATAAAAAACTCCCGTCAATTTTTATGACGGGAGTTTTTTTGTTGTAATAAGCAACCGATTGTCTTTTGGGTTTATTTTTCTGAACAAAATAGGTCTTTAGTTAATTTTCCTACACCACTGTAAAACTAGAGAATATTTACTTACAGATTGCTTAAAACTGCTATTATAAGAGAAATAAAAAATTCCAATATTCAACTTTTATATTTTTTTTAATTTTTTTAACAAAACATCAATTTATCTACAACGTTTTCGTTGAATAATATTGCTGTTTTATTAAATATTTAAAATTTTAATATAAATATTGAATTATGTATTTTTTAAACTGCGTTTTTTTTAATTATTCGAATAAAAAAATTGCACAACCGGTTGTGTGTTGTTGTATTTTATATATATTTGTTCAGACAAGATTTGTTTTGGCTTTCATTATGATTCAAATGAACCCTATAATATGTCTGTTTAAAAAAACTAACTAACCATACTATTAACTAATTAAATCAACCATTTATGACTAACTTTTTAATTACGAAAAGCAAATGGAAATACTTTGAAAATCTAGGACTGCTGTTCCTGATGTTCCTGTTTTCTGCTGCTGTAAATGCTCAAACCACTGTATCTGGTGTAGTTTCAGATGCAAATGGACCAATACCTGGAGTTAATATCATTGTAAAAGGAACTAATATTTCGACAGTTTCTAATTTTGATGGTGCTTATACCATTCACACATTGCCGGCTAACGGCGTTTTGGTTTTCAGTTTCATCGGATATAAAACAAAAGAAATAGCTGTTGCTAACCAAACTAAAATTGATGTTACGCTAACAGAAGACGCAAACGACTTAAAGGAAGTAGTGGTAGTAGGTTATGGTACCATGAAAAGAGGCGATTTAACCGGCGCCATTTCTTCTATTTCAAGTAAAGCAGTTGCAGAATCAGTAACAACAACCGTTGATCAGCTTTTACAAGGCCGTGTGGCGGGTGTTCAAATTCAGGCAAACAGCGGTGCGCCGGGAGCGAGTTCTTCGGTTCGTATTCGTGGAATCAGTTCGCTAAATGGATCTAATGAACCTATATATGTAATCGACGGTGTTATTATTGACGGAACAGCGAGTGCGCTTATGTCAAACCCATTGGCTTCGATTAATCCAGCAGACATTGTTTCACTTGATGTTTTAAAAGATGCTTCAGCTACTGCTATTTATGGATCAAGAGCGGCAAATGGAGTTATCATCATTACTACTAAACGTGGCAAAAAAGGAGATATGGCCCTTAATTTTGACAGTTATGTAGGCTGGCAGGAAATTCCAAAACATTTGGATTTGCTGAATTTAAAAGAATACGGTATACTAAAAAATACGCGTTCCGATTTAGGAATTGTACAGCGTGATAATACTTTCATTCGACCTGATTTGTTAGGAGAAGGAACTGATTGGCAGAAAGAGCTTTTCACTACAGCCATGATGCAGAGTTATAATTTATCTGCTTCGGGAGGGACAGATAATACTACTTATGCACTGGGAATTGGATATTTAGATCAGGAAGGTATTGCGATTGGATCTGGTTTTGACCGTTTTAATTTAAGAGGAGTTGTTGATTCTCAGGTGAAAAGTTATTTTAAAATCGGAGTAAATTTTGCACTGAGCAAAACAAACCAAACGACAACGGTTACAGATGAATCTTTGATTTTGACAGCGCTTAAGCAAACACCAAACGTTGCGGTGCGTAATGCAGATGGAACTTTTGATGGTCCAGATACAACTGAGTTTGTGCAAAACAATCCTATTGGACTTGCTTCTATCAAAGACAATCACAATATTAATTACAATATGAGAGCCAACACGTATGCTGAAATCAGTTTTACGAAAGACTTGAAATTCAAATCACAATATTCTGTTGATTATAGTTTTGCCAACAATTACACTTTTAGTCCGTCTTATACTTTTGGTGCACTTGTAAATGATGTTCGCGAAGGAACAAGAACAAAATCAAACAGTGATTATTGGAACTGGAATAATATTTTGACTTACAATAAAACTTTTGGTTCACACACTATCAACGCAATGTTGTCTCAGGAAATGCAGGAATCACACTGGGAAAATCTTTACGGATACCGTTCAGGATATTTAACAAACGGCGCAACCGATTTGAATGCTGGTGACGCAACAACTGCTAAGAACTCAAACGGAAGCAACAAAAGTGGATTAAGCTCTTATTTTGCTAGATTATTTTATTCGTTTAACGATAAATATTTATTGACTGCCACAATCCGTCGTGACGGTTCTTCAAAATTTACAGAAGATAACAGATGGGGCTGGTTTCCGTCTGCAGCATTGGCTTGGAAAGTTTCAAATGAGGAATTTTTAAAAGACAGCAAAGTAATCAATAACATGAAATTACGCGTGGGCTGGGGAGAAGTAGGTAATCAAAATGTGCCAAACTTCGCTTATACTTCAACTTACAATGCTTCGGCAACAAATTGGGGAACAGGACTTCTTGCAGCAAATACAGCTAATAAAGATTTAAAATGGGAAACTTCAAGCCAAACAAACATTGGTCTTGATTTAGGATTCTTAAATAACAGAATCGAACTTACGACAGATGTTTATTATAAAAAGACAGACAATCTGCTTTTACAACTGCCACTTCCGGCTTATGTTGGAACAACTGGACAAGGTTCAACATCTTCTCCTTGGGTGAATGTTGGTTCGCTTGAAAACAAAGGTATTGAGTTTACACTGAATACTTTAAATATGGACAGACCAGATTTTTCTTGGAGAACTAATGTTACTTTCTCAATGAACAGAAGTAAAGTCCTTTCGTTAAACACAGAAACAGGAATTTTGAACAAAAGCATTCAGCAAGGTTCTGATGTAACGATTGTTACGCGTACTGCAGTTGGACAGCCAATTGGTCAATTCTATGGCTACAAAGTAATTGGACGTTTTGAAAACGCAACTGATTTCTATTATAAAGATAAAAACGGAGCTGTACAGCCGACTGCTTTGCCAGAAGGAATGCAAATTGGTGAAAATGGTGTTTGGATTGGGGATTATATTTTTGAAGACATTAATAAAGACGGCGTAATTAATGAAAAAGACCGTGATTATGTTGGTAACCCAAATCCTGATTTTACTTTTGGTATCAATAACTCATTTTCTTTCAAAGGTTTCGATGTTAGCATTTTGCTGACAGGTTCTTATGGAAACGACGTTGTAAACTACCAAAGACGCTGGTTAGAAAACCCTCGTGAAAATACCAATTTATTGTCATCGTCTTTAGTTTATGCACAATTGGAATTGATTGATCCAACGGGACCAAATGATTACCGTAACGTACACATCGTTGGCGGAGATCCTTATATGCCTAGAATTGCTGCATCATCTGCCGCTTCTTCATCAAATTACCGTTTCAGCAACCGTTTTGTAGAAGATGGTTCTTATGTAAGAGTTAAGAATATTTCGATAGGATATAATCTTCCGCAGAAATTATATTCTAAATACGGAATTTCGAATATCAAAATTTACTCAAATGCTCAAAATATTTTAACGTTCACAAAATATAAAGGGTATGATCCTGAAGTTGGTTCGCTTAACCAAGATGCGCTTTTAACGGGCATTGATAACGGACGCTATCCTTCGCCAATGATTACAACACTTGGATTAAATGTTAACTTCTAAAATCGTGCAGACAATGAAAACAAAAAAAATATTATACTCGGTTCTTTTGATCGCATTACCATTTGTTTGGACTAGTTGCAGTGATCTTTTAGATGTTGAACCCGAAGATCAAATTACAAAAGAAAATTTTTATCAGTCAGAAGCCGATTTTCAGGCTGCAACGGGACCGCTTTACAATAAAGTTTGGTTCGATTTTAATGATAAATTTTATTATGGTTTAGGTGACGGGCGTTCGGACAATTTGTATGCACCGTATTCCGATTATGTTTATCCATTTACAGATTTATCTGAAACAGGACTGACAGGACCTTTAGTTTCTGCCTGGGGATCTTTATATAATGTTGTACAACAGTCAAACAATGTAATTATTGGTATTTCAGACAGTAATGTAAATACAACTATTAAAAACAAATACATTGCCGAAGCTCGTTTTATGAGAGGAACTGCTTACTGGTATTTGGCATCGCTTTGGGGTGACGCAATTATTTCTACTGACCCAAGAGAATTGGTTAAAAATCCAATTGTAAATAAAAGTCCGATGAAAGATGTTTATGAATTTGCGATTCGTGATTTAGAATTTGCAGCAAAATATCTTCCAGAGCAGGCAGGTCAGGCAGGACGTTTGACAAAATATAGTGCATTCGGAATGCTTTCTCGTGTTTATTTGTCTTTTTCAGGAGTAAGTGATAACCCAAACAGCGGTACAAGAAAGCAGGAATATCTTGATTTAGCCAAAAAAGCAGCTGAAAAAGTAATCAATTCTGGTCCATACAAGTTAATGGCCAATTATGCTGATTTGTTTAAAATTGATAATAATAACAATACAGAATCCATGTTTGCTTTGCAATGGGTTCCAAATGGTGATTATGGAGTGAATAATATGCATCAGGCTTATTTTGCGCTAGGTTCTGATGTTACAGGAGATGATGCGGCTTGGGGATATTGGACAAGAGCTTCTAATAATATTTTGTATGAGTATGAATCTAAAGATGCCCGCCGAAAAGCAACTTGGATGGGTGATGATGATTTTTATCCAGAAATAAACAAATCAAACGGAGGTTATACGGTTGACCATACAAAAGATTTCCTTACTGTGAAAAAAGGTGTTGTAGGTTCTACAAAAGACAACCCTAAAACAACGCGTATGAATTCAGGTTTAAATACTTATATGTTGCGTTTAGGCGAAGTTTATTTGAATTATGCCGAAGCCGCTTTAGGAAATAATGCTTCAACTGCAGATGCTCTTGCAATTAGTGGTGTAAACTTGCTTCGCCAGCGTGCAGGACTTGATCCAAAAGCAACTTTGACTTATGCTGATATTATCCATGAAAGAAGAGTAGAATTGTGTATGGAAGGACAATATTGGTATGATTTAGTACGTAGATCGTATTACAAACAACAGGAAGTAATAAACTATATAACAGGTCAAAACAGAGGAACTATTGTGCCAATTTTGTATGATTCTGCAACAAATACGGTTTCGGTTGATGCTTCAAAAAGCAACAGCACACGTTCGATTGGTGTAATTGATGCTACAATTTTTGTACTGCCTTATCCAGAATCTGAATTGGTTCAGAATCCGCTGTTGAGAGAAAATCCAGTTCCGTATCAATTTACAGAAGAGAAAATCAAAGACTTATTCTAATCAGACTGAAAATAATAAATCTAAAAGAAAGATTAATATGAAATATATTTTAAATAAAAAGTATTGGGCACCCATCGCATTTCTTGGGATGATGGTCTTTAATATGCTGTTTACTGCCTGCGACAATACTGATGGCGCCAGTAAACAAATAGTAATAAGCAAAGTATTTCTGGAAGATGTAAACTCATCTGTTCCCGACAGAGAAGTAACTTTTGCCCGTTTAGGACAGACATTACGTATTGAAGGTTCAGGATTTACAGGACTAAGAAGAGTTTTTATAAATGGATATTCAACGTATTTTAATGTGGTATTTGTTTCTGATAATTCAATGATTGTCAGTGTTTCTGCTGATACACCAACAATTGAAGCAGATCCTGCAGCAAGAAATACAATTCGTTTTGTAAATGATAATACTGAAACGACTTTCAATTTTGATATTCGCTCAGGAAAACCAGCTATTAATGAAATTTCGAATACAATGCCTAATCCAGGAGAAATTATTACGGTTTCAGGTTCTGGTTTGACAGAAGTTAAAAAAGTAGTTTTCCCAGGAAATGTTACTGTAACGACAGGAATTGTTTCAGATCCAGATGGTGAATTTTTTACGGTTGCAATGCCAAACGGAGTTTCAGATAATGGAGGTTCATTATATGTTGAAGGTTCAAACGGCGGTGTTTATTCTCCGGCATATTTCAACTTTAAAAAAGGATTGCTTCTTAATTTTGACGGACAAGGACAGCACGGATATTGGGGAACAGGCACAAGTATGATACAGCCAGAAGATTTGGAATCAGCAGCAATTGGAACGGGTAATGTTTCTCAAGGGAAATATGTACCGCATCGTCCGGCTCGTATCGCTTCTTTTGATGCTGGAAAAAATCGTCTTTCAGAAGTTTGGACTGCAGGAAGCGGAGTTGATAACTGGAGAACACAATTAACGCCATACATTCCGGCAAATACACCACTTGATAAAGTAGCATTGCAATTTGATGTTTTTGTTCCAGATGCATGGAAAGATTCGGGTTTCTTAAAAGTATGTATGATTAATAACTTTAACGGAGGAGAATGGACAGGCGCTGTTTATAATTATGTTCCGTGGATTGTTGATGGAAAATCAGTAGAGTTTAAAACAACTGGTTGGAAAACAGTAACTATTCCGTTAAATAAATTCTACGCATGGTCGAAAGAAGCTTATACTTTCGAAACTGTTTTGGCATTCCGTGAAGCGGCAACATATCAAAACTTCGGAATGTTTTTCGAAAACTCTGATGTCAAGCTTAAAGATGTAACAGGAACTGCAAGTGAAGTCGAATTTCCATCAAAAGCAACTTCTGTAAAAGTGTACACAGACAACTGGAGAATAGTTTCTTTAAACACACCAGTTTACAACGATTTTAACTAAAAAAGCATCAAAATGAAATATAAAAATATACTTCCAATAGCTGCCTTGTCATTAATGTTTTTATCATCTTGCGATGATAATTTGATGGACTGGGAAAAAGATCCGGAACACGGTGCTATAACAGGCGCAGAGCTTCCATTAGAATTAGTTGAAAAAATAGGCCGTTATGAGCCATTAAAAAACTACACCAATTTCGTTCTAGGAAACGGAATTGGAGCAGATTTATACCTGAACGATGCCGCTTACCGCAAAATTGTAAATGAAAATTTTGACGAGGTGACACCGGGATATGAGATGAAACATGGCGCGATGGTGAATTCAAAAGGAGAAATAAACTTTGCTACAATGGATGCTTTTATTGCTAAAACTAAAGAAGCTGGCTTAAAAGTTTTTGGGCACACTTTAGTTTGGCATTCGAATCAAAATGCAAGTTATTTGAACAGTATTATTGCGGCAACGGTAATTCCGGGTTCAAGTGGTGCTAATATTTTAGATATTGCAGGCTTAAAAAGCGGTGCGTTTACCAACTGGGCAAAAAATAATCCTGGAAAAGGAATTTCGGTAGTTGCAAATTCTGGACTTACGAGTACTTCGCAGGCAGTGCAATTACAGTCAAGCGCAACATCTTCAGTAGCGTATAATTTACAGCTGACATCGCCAAATGTTCCTATTAATGCTGCTCATAATTATGAACTTTCATTTTATATTAAATCGGATATCGCTGGAAAAGGCCGTATTTCTTTTAATGCATCATTGAATAGTCAATATCCATATAAAGATTGGTATGGCACAGGTTCGCAGACAGAAGCTTTTGCAACTACATCATCATGGCAGCAGGTTAAAATTAAGTTGGCTCCAGGCGATTTTAAGGCTGGAAGTACAAGTTTTCAGTTTAATTTAGATTTAGGTTACTTGCCAAATGTGACGTATTTAATTGACGTTAATACTTTAGCGGTTGTTGATTTAGATGCGCCAGTAGGGGTTACTAATTTGGTTGCTAATGGTAAATTCAACACAGATATTAACGGATGGTCTCAATACAATGGTGCCGCTGGTTCTTTGAGTCTTGCAACAGCAGCAAATGCTTATGAAGGAAATGGTGCTATGAAAGTAGTAAATGCTACAAGTGATGCAGCAAATCAATGGAAAACACAGATTCATTCTGATTTTACTTCTACGCTAGTTTTAGATAAAGATTATACAATTTCTTTTATGATTCGTTCAGAGGCAACAGGTTCTGTACGCTGCTCTACAACTGGAACAACAGCACATTATCAAGGAGATCAGGCAACTTCACCAACTTGGAAACTGATTGAATGGAAGTTTAAAGGAAATGGAACAGAAACTGGATTGAACTTTGACTTAGGAGGAACTGCTGGAACGTATTATATCGATAATGTGGTAGTTTCTGACGGAACATCAAGCGGTGGTGCAACTCCTCCAGTTAATATCGATAAAACGGATGCTGAAAAAACAACGATCATTGGTAACGCAATGGCTGATTGGATCGCTAAAATGATGGCACATTATAAAACAAGCGTTTTTGCTTGGGATGTTGTGAATGAGCCAATGAAAGAAGACGGAACTTTAAGAAACGGAACAGAAGGCGACACAGCAACAGATTATTTCTCTTGGATTAAATATTTAGGAAAAGATTACGCCGTTACTGCTTTTAAGTTAGCTCGTACAAATGGAAATGCTACAGATAAACTTTTCATCAATGACTACAATCTTGAATCAAGATTAGACAAATGTGACGGTTTGATTGAATATGTGAAATATATTGAAAGCAAAGGTGCTACGGTTGACGGAATTGGAACTCAAATGCACATTTCGTTGACAACTGATAAAGATAAAATTGTTCAGATGTTCCAAAAACTGGCAGCTTCTGGGAAATTGATTAAAATTTCGGAGCTGGATATCAGATTAGGTACTGCTACGCCAACTGTTGAACAACAGGCTTCGCAAGCGGCAATGTATCAATATGTTATTGACATGTACAAAAAATATATTCCGGCAGCACAGCAATACGGAATTACAATTTGGGGTGTTTCAGACAGTGTTAAAGAGCACGAATACTGGCTTCCAAATGAATCTCCAAACCTTTGGGACGCAAATTATGTTCGTAAACACGCTTACAAAGGAACTGCAGACGGTCTTGCAGGAAAAGATGTAAGTGCTGGATTCTCTGGTGAATTAGTAAAGAAGTAATATTTTTTAATTAAAAATAATCCATGACACAAATTCCATTTCGGGTTTGTGCATGGATTATTTGTTTTCTTAAATTTTTAAAACAATCAGAATGCAATATTTTCTAAAAACGAGATTTTTTCTGCTTTTTGTACTGTTTATACAGTTTGGATTTTCTCAGGAAAAAATTCCAAATCAAAAAAAAAAAGGAAGCAAGACACAGTTAATGGTTAACGGAAAACCATTTATAATTCGCGGAGGAGAATTAGGGAATTCTTCTGCAACTACGATGGAAAGTATGGAACCAATTTGGCCCAAACTGACGGATATGAATTTAAACACAGTGCTGACACCAATTTATTGGGAATTGATAGAGAAGGAGGAAGGCAAATTTGATTTTTCTTTGGTCGATGATTTAATTGTCAGAGCCAGAAAAGAGAATTTAAAACTGGTGTTTCTTTGGTTTGGTTCTTGGAAAAACAGCATGTCAAGTCACGCACCAGAATGGGTAAAATTAAATCAGAAGAAATATCCAAGAATTAAAGATGATAAAAACAAAAGCCATGAGATCCTGACGCCTTTCAGCGAAAACAACTTAACAGCCGATTCGAATGCTTTTCAGAAATTGATGAAACACATCAAAGATTTTGATCAAAAGGAGCAGACCGTCATAATGATTCAGGTGGAGAATGAAATTGGAATGCTGCCAACTGCGAGAGATTATTGCTCAGAGGCGAATATTGTTTTTCAGAAAGAAGTTCCAGCTGATTTATTAAAATATTTACAGCAAAACAAAGAAAAATTAATTCCCGAATTTTTAGAAATCTGGAAGAAAAATGGTTTCAAAACGAAAGGAAATTGGGAAGACATTTTCGGAAAAGGAACTCAAACCGATGAAATTTTTATGGCTTGGTATTTTTCGCAGTTTACCAATAAAGTTGCCAAAGCCGGAAAAGAGGTTTACGCATTGCCAATGTTTGTAAACGCAGCTTTGAATGCGCCAGAAAAAAAACCAGGCGAATATCCGAGTGCCGGGCCGTTGCCACATCTTATGGATGTCTGGAAAGCTGGCGGAACAGCAATTGATTTTCTTTCGCCAGATTTTTACAATCCAAATTTTAAGCATTGGAATGATTTGTTTACGCGTCAGGGCGACCCGTTGTTTATTCCTGAACATCGTTTTGATGCTTCTGCGCCGTTCAAAGGTTTGTATGCCATTGGTCATTATGAAGCCATAGGTTTTTCGCCTTTTTCTATTGAATCTGTTGCCGATGCAAAAAAAGAACCGCTTGGAAAAATTTATGAATTGGTAAAGCAATTAACGCCAATTATTGAAGCAAATAAAGGGCAAGGAAGAATTGACGGGGTTTTATTAGATAAAGAAAATCAGTCACAAATTATTCAGTTGGGAAATTATGAATTTACGTTCAAACATGATTATACTTTAAATTGGTCAGATGGTGCCAAGGAAGCAGTTTGGCCAATGACCAGCGCCATTATTATTGAAATTGCTCCAGACGAATTCTATATTTCCGGCTCCGGAATTGTAGTCACTTTTAAACCTTTAAAAAATAAAGAATTGAATGCAGGAATCTTAAAAACAGATCAGGGAATTTTTGAAAATGGAGTTTGGAAAACCATTCGCCACTTCAACGGAGATCAAACTCACCAAGGCCGACATATAAGAATTGCTGTTGATGATTATGAAATTCAGAGGGTAAAATTGTACTCTTATGAGTAAATTTTAGGTGACAAAGAGACAAAGAGACAAAGTTGTAAAGGTTTTTTTTAGTCACTAAACAATAAACCCGATAGGTTTTAAAAACTTGTCGGGTTTGCTTTATGGATACAGTTTAGAAACCTTTGTCTCTCTGTCTCTTTGTCTCCCTTTACAACTAATCTAAAGAAAAAGAAGTCTTATCAATTGCAGAAAGCGTTAACGCCGCCGCAAAACTGGTAAAAACAGAATAATCTAATGGCGCTTTAATTGAAATTGAAAAAGTCATTGTCAATGCAAAAAGCAGCATTAATCCAGCTGTTCCAAGAGCAGCATATTTGGTTTTAAATCCGATAATCAAAAGCAGGCCAAATGTAATTTCGAAAAAAGTAGCTAATGCACCTAAAATTCCAGCTAAAGATTTACTAGCAAAAGAATTAAGCGTTTGGGTATAAGCAATAAAATTATCCCAATTTCCCCACGCTACTCCCGGCGCTCCTGGTGCGCCCCAAAAGCCAAAACGGTCTGCAACTGCAGAAAGCATGGTAATTCCTAAAAAGATTCTTAAAATAAAACCGGCATTTGATAAGGATATGTTTTTCATATTGGACAATTTTTTATGTAAAAGTAAAAAGATGTTGGGTAACTTAAGATGTAAAACCGTTTTCTTTATCTTTAAAAGCCCATTCTGCCATTGCATGAATTACAGGCATTAAACCCTTTCCAGCTGGGCTCAAGCGGTAGGTTACATAAGGAGGAACGACAGGTTTAGCTTCTCTGATAACAAGATTATCGGCCTCGAGCTGTTTAAGATGCTGGATCAACATTTTCTCGCTGACGGCAGGAATGGCTCTTTTTAATTCGCTATAGCGTCTGCTTCCTTCCGAAAGATGATAAAGAATAATAGGTTTCCAATAACCTCCAATTTTTTCCATTACATAGGTAACAGGGCATTTTTCTAAGGCGTACTGCTTGTTTTCCTGAATTGTTGAAGATTCTTTAATTGCTGTCATAGTGCATACTTTAGGGTAAGTACTTGTGTAAAAGTAAGTACAAATATACCTTTGTTTCAGATAATAAAAAAATATACAGTCATGAAAATTACAATATCAGGTTCGTTAGGGAACATCGGGAAACCATTAGTTAAAAAACTTATTGCTGCGGGACATCAGGTAACAGTAATTACCAGCAATTCAGATCGAAGCGAAGCAATCGAAGCATTAGGAGCAAAAGCAGCAATTGGTTCTGTGAGCGATGCTGTCTTTTTAGAGAAAACATTTGAGGGAGCAGATGCTGTTTTTGCAATGACACCGCCAAACATGGGAGGCAGTAATGTTATAGCGAATACAATAAATGCCGGACATGCTTTTGCTAAAGCAATTGCTGGTGCTCAAATTGGCAGAGTTGTAATGTTGAGCAGTATTGGTGCTGATTTGCCAAATGGTACTGGTCCTATTGCAGGACTTTACAACATTGAAAAAATATATGAAAAATTAGAAAATGCTTCGATAACTTTTTTACGAGCAGGATTTTTCTATACTAATTTTTATAATGATGTTCCAATGATAAAAGGCGCCGAGATTATGGGGGCAAATTATCCTGCATCAACTGTAATTCCTTATGTGCATCCAGAAGATATCGCAAACGCGGCCGCAGAAGAATTGGTAAAAGCAGGATCAGGAAAAAATATTCGCTACATTATAAGTGATGTGCGTACTCCAGGTGAGGCTGCAAAAATATTGGGTACAGCAATCGAAAAGCCAGAATTGCCATGGATTGAATTTACGGATGAACAATCTTTAAACGGAATGATTCAGGCTGGATTGCCAGAAGAATTTGCCGGCTTATATACTGAAATGGGAACGGGTTTACGCAGTGGCGCAATCGCAGCTGATTTCTTAAAAAACAAGATTATTGACGGAAAAACAAAACTGGAAGATTTTGCAAAAGAATTTGCTGTAAACTACTAAATCGATCAAAAGCTAGAATAAAAATTCACTGTTTATTGTAACTTTTTTGAGCAAAAAAAGAGACAGCTTATTACTGTCTCTTTTTCATTATGATATTGTTAAATTCTTATTTCAGGGTAGTTTTAATCACAATTGCAGCTTGCTGAATTGCTGTTTGAATCGCTGGAACATTTGAAATTGGATTTAAAAGTCCGTAATCGTGAATCAATCCGTTGTATCTTGTTAAAGTTACAGGAACTCCAGCTTCGTTTAATTTTCGGGCATAAGCTTCACCTTCATCTCTTAAAACATCATTTTCAGCAGTTTGAACTAAGGCAGGAGGCAAATCTTTAAGTTCAGCTAAACTTGCTTGAAGTGGAGAAGCATATTTTTCAGCTCTTTTTGAAGTTTCTGGCAAGTAATTATCCCAAAACCATTTCATCATATTTTTAGTTAAGAAACGTCCATTGGCATATAAATTATAAGATTCAGTTTCAAAATTAGCATCGGTTACTGGCCAAAGTAAAACTTGAAGTTTGATATGAGGTCCTTTTTTGTCTTTTGCCATCAAAGTAATTGCTGCAGTCATATTACCTCCAACGCTGTTTCCAACAACAGCAAGGTTTTTGCCGTTAACGCCAATTTCTTTTCCATTTTCGGCAACCCACTGAGTTGCGGCATAAATTTCATTTATTGCTACAGGATATTTAGCTTCTGGAGAAGGAGTATAGTCAGGAAAAACTGCAACGGCACCGCTTTCAACCACAAGATCTCTTACTAATCTTCTATGAGTTGGATAATCTCCTAAAACCCAGCCACCGCCGTGAATAAAGATAAATACAGGGGCATTGTCTTTAGCTCCTTTTGGTTTTGTAATATGAATTTTTACTTTTAAACCGTTTTGTGAAATTACTTTTTCAGATTCTTCGATACCAGAATAATCAACTTCAACTGATTTTTGGGCACCAACTAAAACATTACGTGCGTCAGTAACAGATAATTGTTCAAGCGGTTTTCCGTCACCTGAATTTAGTGCGTTTAAAAAACCTCTGACTTCTGTAAATATTTCCGGGTCGTTTTGTCCTTTATAAGGTCTTTCTTGTGCTGAAGCAATTGTATTTACGATTAACAATGCTGCAATAAATAAACTTTGTTGTAATGCTTTAATAGTTTTCATATCTTTTATCTTTTAATTATTTATAATTTGATAGGACAAAGATATGGCGGTTGTAAAGCCTTAAAAATAGACAAAAGTCTATTCTAATTGTACATTTTTCCCTTGAAGGTATTTTTTCTTGAAATTTGAAGGAGTGTCGCCGACTTTATTGGTAAAAAGTCGGTTAAAATAAGCCGGATCTTCATATCCAAGCTGATAAGCAATCTCTTTTACGCTTAAGGAAGAATAGCCCAAAAGCCGTTTTGCTTCGAGAATAATTCGGTCTTTAATAATATCATTTGGCTGTTGAAGTTCTAACCGATTGAATTTGTTAGAAAGTGTTTTTGGAGCAACGCCAAGAATATCGGCATAATCTGCTACAGTATGTTTGGTTCTGAAATGAATTTCGACCAATCGGCTGAAATCTCTGAAAAAATCCATTTCTTTTGAAGGTTCATCATTCAAAACACCTAACTGCTGTATTTTCCAAATTCGGGTTGCTTTGATAATCAGCTGTTTTAAATACGTTCTGATCATTTCTTCCTGAGAAGAATCAGGTGCATCAAATTCCTGCTGCAGCTGTGAGTAAATGCCATCAATAAATAAGACCTCTTTATCAGGCAGAGCAGTCATTGGCATTTCAAAAATATTATTGAATAATAATCCGTCGCATGCCACCTCGGCATCATGAATTTGTACACAATAAAAATCTCGGTTATAATACATAAAATAACCTTGCTTTTTTCCTTCCTTATCAATTTGCAGATATTGATTGCTGTTGATAAAAAATAGGGAAGGACTGGAAGTTTGATACTGCTTAAAGTCTATTGTAATTGAATATCCTTCAGGAAGATAAAGGACTTTAATATATGATTTGTACAAATCGCCATTAATTTCTTTAATAAAATCTTCATTCAGGGCGAAGAAGCCCAGCTTTTTATAATTAGATTCAAAAAATTTATGGTTAAGCATTGGTGAAGCTGTTTTTATTTCTAATTCTTTTCTTTCGACGAAAGTTCTAAAATGTTTTTACTGATAATATTTTTATCCGAAAGAGTTTTGGCCAGTTTTAGAGCGGTTTCAAAATGATGAAGTGCTTTTAAATTGTCAATATCGGTATACAAATTCCCAAGCAGCGAATAATAAAAATGATTATCAGTCAAATTTAACTTTTCTGCTTCAATTATTGCTTCTTGTTTGCCAATAGATTTTGATAAAGCAAAAGTTCTGTTTAAAGCAACAATTGGAGAATATTCTAAAATAATTAAATGATTGTAAAGTTCCAGAATATGTTTCCATTTTTCTAAAGTATCACTTTTTAGTGTATGCCAATAAGCAATTCCGGCTTCAAGATGGTATTTTGAAAGTGTATTTCCGATAGAAGATTTACCTAAAAAATAAGTTCCTCGGTCAATTAATTCCTGATTCCAAAGCGTTTTATCCTGATCTTGGTATAAAATAATTTCACCGCTTTCTGAGGTACGCGCATCAAATCGGGACGAATGAAAACACATTAATGCCATTAAAGCATTTACTTCGGGAAGATTAGTTGTTTGATTCTGAACCAATAAATAGGTAAGGCGCATGGCTTCGGCACAAAGATCCTTACGCAGTGTGGTATTTTGTGAAGTCGAGTAATAACCTTCAGAATAAAGCAGATAAATGGTTTTTAAAACCGTATCAATCCGGTCTGAGATTTCAGTCTTATTCGGACTTTGTATTTTAATGTTTTCTTCTTTAAGTTTTTCTTTAGCACGATTGATACGTTTGTAAATCACTTCTTTATTTGAAAGAAAAGCATCCGATATTTCGCTTATTCCAAAACCGCATAATAAATTCAATGCCAATGCAATTTGCGCTTCAGCAGAATTACAAGGATTACAGACGGCAAAAATCATCGCCAGCTGACTGTCGGCAATATTTTGTTCTGATAAATCAATATCGATTTCCGGATTGTTCAACGGTGCATTGTATTTGATTTCTGAGACAATTTTCTTTTCAAAAATATCAGTTCTCTTAAAATGGTTTTTGGTTTTATTTTTAGCCACGGTATAAAGCCAAGCCGTCGGATTTTCTGGAATTCCTTTTATAGCCCAAGTTTCAGAAGCGGCCAAGAAAGTATCGCTCACAATATCTTCGGCAATTTCAATATGATGAATGCCAAACAGACTGCAAAGCACCGAAACAATCTTCTGATATTCCGTTCTGAATAAATTGGGTATAAGTTCTTTTTCCAAAATTGTAAATTGTTAATTGTGAATTATAAATTATTTAAAGACGATAAATTGATAATTTACAATTCACAATTTATAATTATTTAAACCGCCATTCTGATTTCAACATTGCCTCCAAAATCTAAAACCGGGCATCCTTGTGCAATTGCTGCCGCTTCTTCATAATCTTTGGCTTTTATAACAATTAAGCCACCAATAGATTCTTTAATTTCAACAAAAGGTCCGTCGGTAATTCCTTTGTTTGAAGTTACCAATTTTCCTTTCCCGTCCCAGCGCTGTAAAGGTCTTGCCAATTTATCCTGTGCCGCTAAACCACCAAACCAGTTTTGCCATTGCTGTAAATGCTGTTGTAATTCTTCTGGCGAAGGCTGTACTTCTTTAGTTGTAAAATCTCTTCTGAAAATTAATATGAATTCATTCATTTTGATATATTTTAGTGTTTTATAAAAAAGAAGCTGTTTTTATAATGATATAAATTTAGTGTTTTTACCAGATATAAAAACAGCTTGGTTTATTTATCCAAATTGCCCAACTCTGTAAGCTCCAGGGGTATTGGCAAAAGCAATATTGATGCGGTTCCAAATGTTGATTGCACCAATGGCAAGCGTAAGATCAATCAATTCTTCTTCAGAAAATGAAGCTTTTGCAACATTGTAAACTTTATCAGGAACATCACAAGCATTTACAGCTTCTGCATAAGCAAGTGCCGCTCTTTCGCGTTCCGTGAAATAAGGAGTTTCTCTCCACGCGCTTAAACCAAATAATCGCTGTGTTGTTTCGCCATTTGCGATTGCTTCTTTTGAATGCATATCAAGACAGTACGCACAGTTATTAATTTGCGATACTCTAAAATCTACCAATTCTAAAAGAGATTTTTCAAGTCCTGATTTTTTCAAATAACCGCTTACGCCAAATAATGTTGAGATTGCTTTTTGACCTTTTTCGAATACATTAATTCTAGTTTCCATTTTGTATAAATTTTAATTGTTTATACTCTAATGACAACCGAAGTTTCAGAACTGGACAAATTTTTGAAAAAAAAAT
Organism: Flavobacterium sp. LC2016-01; assembly: GCF_009711135.1. GTDB lineage: Bacteria > Bacteroidota > Bacteroidia > Flavobacteriales > Flavobacteriaceae > Flavobacterium. The sequence continues at coordinate 924,207 of NZ_WMIC01000001.1, forward strand.
AAAAAAAAGTAAAAATCTTTTATTTTGGACGTATTTGAAGGTGTTCCAGTGTTTTTCCGACCAACGTTTTTTCTCCAACAACTTGAAATCCGAGGTTTAAATAAAGCTTTTTTGCGTTTGAATTATCTTCTTCAACCAATAATCCTAAAGTCTGATTGTTTTTGGCAACAAATTCTTCAATCAAAAAACGAAGCAGTTTTGAACCAATCCCTTTTCCTTGATGTTTTGGATTTACACCTAAAGAATCAATATAAAATTCGCCGGCTTTTGTTTCTAATTCCGGATCAAATTCCGGATTAAAATGGGTTCGGACATATTCAATAATCGGAATCCTTAAAGCTTCTAAAGCAGCACCATTATAAATGTTAACGGCTCCGACTATTTCATTATCCGCTTCAGCGACAAAACAATTTTGATACGAATATTGATTGTTTTCTTTTCCGATGAAATACTGCAGGAAATCTTTCGCGGCAACATAATCTTCTTTTTTAAGAAACTTATAAATGATATCTTCCATTGCGAGTAATAATATTGGAGCAATTTGTTCTGAATCTGATATTTTGGCTTTTCTGATATTCATTCTGAGAAAGTTTGATTTAGCAAATTTAAAGTTTTATTTAAACACATAGTCCCGGTAGCTATCGGCATCTTTGGCTATAAAGGCGTTTCACTTGTTTAAACCAACATAGTTGTTGCCTTAAACTTTGACAAAGTTCTTCGCAAGGAAAACCACAAAACTATGTGTGAGAAACTAGTTTCTTTAAATTTACCTTTTTCAATACAAAGAAATTCTATGTTTCTATGTGTTTAAATAAAGTTTCAAATATATCTGTTCAATCTGTAAAATCTGCGGGAAACCATATAAGATATTGCCGAATTTCTACCGATATAGGATAAAAATATACCAGTTCAATAATATAAACTGCTCGTATCTTTGTTATTATATTTTAATTTAAAATTAAAAAAGAATGAAAGCAATAGGATTTAAAACATCATTAGACATAAAAGAAAAAGAGAGTTTTATAGAATTTGAAGCTGTAAAGCCAGTGCCCGGCGCGGATGATTTATTAGTAAAAATTGATGCGATTTCAGTAAATCCAGTCGATTTTAAAATTCGTCAGAGCAGTGCGAAAGATACTGTTCTTGAAACTCCAAAAATCATTGGCTGGGATGCCGTTGGAATTGTACAGGCAGTTGGCGAAAAAGTGACTCTGTTTGAAGTTGGTGATTTGGTTTATTATGCCGGAGATATTACAAAACAGGGAAGTAATGCGGAATATCAGATTATTGATGAAAGAATTGCAGGCCGAAAACCAAAGTCATTAAGTATTGAAGAAGCGGCCGTGATTCCATTAACTGCTTTGACAGCTTGGGAAATTTTGTTTGACCGAATCAGAATCAATGCTGAAAAAGACAAAGGAAAATCAATTTTAATTATTGGAGGTGCAGGCGGAGTAGGTTCAATTGCGATTCAATTGGCGAAGAAAATTGCTGGATTAACGGTTATTGCCACAGCGTCGCGTCCTGAAACTATTGAATGGTGCAAAAAACAAGGAGCCGATTTTGTTGTAGATCATAAAAACTTAATTGCTTCGGTTAAAGAAGCTGGTTTTGAAACGGTTGATTTTATTTTGGATTTTGTGGATACCAATGTGTATTGGGATAGTATGGCAGAACTGATTAAGCCTCAAGGGCATATCGCTTCGATTACTGGAAGCAGTGAACCAGTTGCGCTTAACAAACTGAAAAGTAAAAGTGTTTCCTTTTCTTGGGAATTGATGTACACGCGCTCCATGTTTCAGACTGAAGATATGATCGAACAGCATCATATTTTAAATAAAATTGCCGATTTACTAGATGAAGGTGTTTTAAAAACGACTTTAAATTTGACCTTAAACGGACTTACAGCTGACAATTTGAAAAAAGCACATCAGCTTTTAGAATCGGGGAGAACGATTGGGAAAATAGCAATTAAGTTTTAAATTTTTCAGATAAAAAAAGCGAGATAATTCAAAAGAATCGTCTCGCTTTTTCAATTAAAATCAGAAATCAAATTAACCGTGAGCTGCGACAGAAACGTCTGCCCATTCTTCCCACGTTTTTAGTTTTTGCTCGTAAGTTTGTTTGGCAAATGGTAAAGCTACTTTTCCTAAAAATAAACGTAAAGGAGGATTTTCTGCTTCTACTAATTTAATGATCGCCGGAACTGTAGCGCTTGTTTTTCCGAAAGTATCAGGATCATGTCCTTCTGCAAGTGCTTTTTTGATTCCGTCATATGCATCGATGCTTTCGCTGTTGAAACCGTTACCCCAAATATCAGTAACATAACCGTTTGGTTCAACCAAAGTAACATTAATTCCAAATTGTTTTACTTCTGAAGCCAATGTTTCAGTAAGACCTTCAACGGCAAATTTAGAAGCATTATATAATCCAATAATCGGTAAAGTTGCGATTCCTAAAATAGAAGAAACCTGAATAATATGACCGCTTTGTTGTTTTCTCATAATTGGCAATACCGCTTGTGTTAACCAAAGCGTACCAAAGAAATTGGTTTCGAATTGTGCTCTTGCTTCTTGTTCTGAAGCTTCTTCTACCGCACCGTTCAAAGCATAACCCGCATTGTTAATCAGGATATCAATAGTCCCGAAATGCTGTTGTACTTTTTCTACCACTGCAAACGACTCTGAACGGTTGTTTACGTCTAGTTTAAGAGGTAAAATAGCCTCTCCGTATTGTGCTTTTAAGTCGGCTAGGGTATCGATATTTCTGGCTGTTGCAGCTACCTTGTATCCTTTTGCTAAAAATGCTTCTGTCCAGGCTCTTCCGAATCCTTTTGACGCTCCTGAAATTAAAATTGTTTTTGACATGTTTTCTAATTGTTAATTGTTAATGATAAGTTGTAAAATGTTATATATAAAATATGAGTTCTGAATTGTTTTCTTTTGTCTTTTATGACCAATCGGTCATTTTTTTAATAAAAAAAATTAGAGGCTGTTTTCCTCTATTAAATTTTTGAGGGTTTTAGTGATAATTTTCATTTTATCGTTGTTGCCTGACATTCTTGAAATTAAATGACCGCCTTCCATCATGGCGAACATGATGAGTGCAAATTCTTCGGCGTTCCAGTTAGGTTTAAATTCTCCGTTGGCGATTCCTTTGTTGACACTGCTGGCCAATAATTGCTGATTGGCGTTACATCCTTTATTGATTTTCTCTTTTACAATAGGGTTCGTATCATCAGCTTCTGTTCCGAAATTTAATAACGGACAGCCTCCAGTTAAAGGCGGATTCACGGCATTACTAAAGAAATCGATATAAGCAAACAATTCGTCTTTTGCTGTTTTGCCTTTACTGACTTCTGACACCAGTTTATCACCTAACACTTTCATATTATGATCGACTGCAGCGCAAGCCAGGACCTCTTTGTTTTCAAAATGAACGTACATGCTTCCTTTAGACAATTTGGTAGCCTCCATAATATCGCTCATAGAAGTTGCTGCAATCCCTTTTGTATTAAAAATCGGTGCTGCTTTTTCGATGATAAATTGTCTGGTTTCTTCTCCTTTTGCCATGATAGCTTTTATTTAACGATACAAATATATGACCGATTGGTCATAAAAACAAATTTTTAACACTTTTTTTTAATGATCAGAAAGAATAATATTGGTTTTTGGCTTTTTAGATTTGTTCATTACCAGCAATAACAGGGGCAGCGTGAGTACAAAAAATAAACCTACAAAAAGAAAAGCGTCTCTATAACTCAATAAAGAAGATTGTCTCGTTACTATATTTTCCATTAATTTCAATGCTTTTGATCTTGCTTCATTATAAGCAAAACCGCGATGCTGAAAATAATTGATGTAACTATTGATACGATTCATTGCTTTTACATTGTCCAGAGTAACATTCGAAATCAAATCATTTCGATGTGCTGCAAAACGATGCACGATATAGGTATTGATTATCGATACACCAAAAGAACCTCCTAATTGACGCATCATATTATTAAGCGCGGCGCCTTGGCCGACATCTTTATCATCAAGCGAAGAAACCGCAAGCATGGTAAGCGGAACGGTTAGTAAAGCCATTCCCAAAGCTCGGAAAACAAGCGCTGTTGATACTTCAAAAGCACTGGTGTCTAAAGTTATTTCAGACATTCTCCAATTAAAATAAATGAACAACATAAATCCTGCTGCAATAATGATAACCGGCGAAACACCTTTTTGCAATAAAGTGCCACAGAGTTTTAAAGCAACAAGCGCAAATAAGGCACCCGGCAGCAGCAGTAAACCAGTTTGATAAGGCGAAAAACTCAAAAGGCGCTGTGCCACAACCGGACTGATGTAAATAGAAATGAACATTCCGAATCCGGTTACGAAAGTCAAAATCGCCGCAATACTTAAGGATTTGCTTTTAAGAACTTTAAGATTTACTACAGGTTTATCCACGGTCAATTCCCAATAAATGAAAGTTAATAAAGCAATTGTCGCAACAACTGTCAAAACTATGATATAACGGGTTTCGAACCAATCTTCAACTTCACCTCGTTCTAAAACTGTTTGAAGTGCACCAACTCCAATGGCCAATAATGCAATTCCGATCCAATCGACTTTTGCGATTTCGGGTTTTACAGGCGGTTCTTTCAGCAGAAAAAAGCAAGAAATAGCAACTAAAATTCCTATCGGAATATTGATAAGGAAAATCCAAGGCCAGTCGTAGTTTTCCGTGATATAACCGCCAAGTGTTGGTCCAATTGTAGGTCCGATAAAAATTCCAGCTCCAAATAGTGCGCCTGCGGTTGATTGTTTGTCTTTCGGAAAAAGTTCAAATACAACAACCTGCGATATCGACAGCAAAGCACCACCGCCAATTCCCTGAAAAAACCTGAAAAATACCAGCATCCAGATATTTGATGAATGACCGCACATGAAAGAACAAAACGTAAATAAAATAACCGAACCAATATAATAATTGCGTCGCCCAAGATTGGCACTCAAAAAACTCGTAATCGGAATAATAATCACATTGGCAATCGCATAAGCGGTAATTACCCAAGAAGTATCTTCAAGCGTTGCTCCCAGATTTCCGCTCATGTGAGAAAGCGCTACATTGACAATAGAAATATCAATAAGTTCCATAATCGCGGCCAAAATGACGGTGATTATTAAAAGTTTGCGTTGTAATGGATTCATATTTTTGTATTATACCGATTGGTATATTTTTAATTGTGAATTATTAATTATAAATTGTTAATTATAAATTTTAGTGTCAGGCTGAGCGATCCCGAGACTTCGGGAGAAGCCTCTCGGAGACCTAAAACTTGAAACTTGAAACCTGAAACCTGAAACTAAGAATTTACAATTCTTGCTTCACAATATTCGTTTTAAAAAGATTCGAATACGCCGTCGCAATCAACCTCGTTTGTGCTTCATTCCAAATTTCGCATTGTGCGTTTACAAACTGTCTTCCTTTTTTAATGATAGAAGTTCTGGCAATAATGGTGTCGCCAACACGAGCCGGAGCAAAATAATCGACGTTTAAATTTATGGTCGTATAAAAGTTTTCTTCGTTTAAGGAAAACATCGTCGCGCCAATACAATCATCAGCAATCGCTGCAATAACGCCGCCATGTAGTGATTTCACCGGATTTGACATTTCTTCTCTAACCAGGTATTGAAAAGTAACACTGCCATCTTCAGCAGCTAAAACTATTGGACGCATCCAAAGCATAAAAGGCGATGGAGAAGCTGTAAATTCTCTGTCAATGTGATCTTGAAGTACTTGTAGTCGTGTCATAAGATTTTAGATTTTAGATTTTAGATTTTAGATTTTTTTTGTTTCAGGTTTTAGGTTTGCGAGAGGCTTTGACTTCACTCAGCCTGACAAACGCAATTAATAATTGATAATTAACAATTAACAATTAACAATTAAAATAATACCGTTTGGTATATTTTTATTGCTAAAAAAAGCAACACTATTTGTTATTGCTTTATTCTAAGTCATCGATGATTTTAGTTACAGATAACATTATGTTTGATAAGTCTTTTAAATTTCCGGTTAATTTGCTGATCATGACAGAACCTTCAATTAAAGCGATTATCGTTAATGCGGTTCTTTCCGTGTCAATTGATTTTGCTTTGAATTCTCCGTTAAGAATTCCCTGATCTATAAAATAGATTATTTTTTCTTTCCAGTAATTAAGGGTTCTTTCAGCCGATTTTTTCAATATTGGGTGTGTATCATCAGATTCCGTTGCGGTATTTAAAATTGGACAACCGCCTTTTGTTACTTTCAGATTCGCATATTCCGAGTAAAGTTTTGGGTAAACCAAAAGTTTTCCTTTAAAAGTAGTCTGTTGGTCAATTTCTCGGGAAAAAGCTTCTTGAAGTTTCTTGACATTAAATTTAAAAGCTGCAATAGCCACTTCATCTTTATTTTCGAAATTCCCGTAAATACTTCCTTTTGTCAATCCGGTTGCCTCTGTAATATCGCTCATCGAAGTGCCGCTGTAGCCTTTCATATTAAAGATGGACGCAGTTTGCTCTATAATAAACTGTTTGGTTCTTTCTGCTTTGCTCATGACAAAATCATTTTGATCCTGCAAATATATACCAATCGGTATAATTATTTATTGTTTTCGCGAATTATTTTGATTTGGAGACGTTTAAAGTTGAAAATGAGGACTTTTAAGTTCAGAAACAGGCAAATTACAGGCGATTTGTCCATCGTTTTTGTAATTTTATGGATAAATAGGTGAATCGTCCACTAAATACCGTATTTAATTAGACAATATTACGGATTTATAGGGGAACTTTGTCCCATACAAAAAGAGATAAAAATGAAAACGAATATTCCACTTAAAAAACTAAACGAATCGAGTCTCGGTATTATGATCGAAAAGATGAGTGACAGTTTTGTAGATTCAATCCGAAGAGAAGTGACAAGATCACATCGCAACGATTTCTGTATCTGCATTATACCGGAAAAAGGAAAAGGAAATTTTTTTGTTGATTTTAAAGAAGTTTATCTAAGCAACGGTTCACTGTTATTTTTGTATCCCGGCCAGGTGCAGCGCGTAATAGAAACCCAAAAAATTGAAGGCTGGGTATTGTTTTTTGATAACAATTTAATAGACGATTATTCCAGATCAATATTAGAAGAATCTTTATATCACGGTCCTATTTTAGGAATTTCGAAAGAGCAAAAAACATGGTTTTTTCAATTGATGGAGCTGTTGTATTCCACTTCAAAGGCAAATGATATGGCAGCGTTTCATAAGCCGGCAATACGATCTATAGTGGTATCGCTGATTTATAAAATTACGTCCATTTATCAGGCAACTGTTACCCAGGATATGAAAGAGCATTCGGTTCGCAGTACGGCGATTGTTGCTTCTTTTAGAAAACTGCTTCGCGAAAACTTTAAAGAAATCAAAAGCCCGATCGAATATGCGAACAGAATGAACCTTTCATTAGGTTATCTAAATGATACACTGAAAATGGTTACCGGCAATACGGTTACGTCATCGATTCAGGAAGAAGCCATTCGCGAAGCACAGCGATTGTTATGGTATTCGGATTTAAGTATAAAAGAAATCGCCAATAGCATTGGTTTTGATGATCCGAAATATTTCAGCCGAATCTTTAGTAAAATAACCGATAAATCTCCAGGCCAGTTTAGAAGAAGCCATCAGGGCGATCAATAGCGCCATTACTTTTTAAGTCCCTCAAATTTTAATGTTTAAAAAAATCTCCCATTGGGAGCAGGCATTCTTTTGCCTTATTTGAAATAATTTAAAACGAATCAAAATGAAAATTTTAATACCAATTATAGGTTCAATAGTACTGTTTTGGAGCTTCAGCGCAAGCGTTACAGCTCAGGAAAAACAGCAGAAATATACTATTTCTTTGAAAGAAGCCATTTCTTTGGCAAAACAAAATAACAAAACAGTTCAAGCTTCCTTAATCGAACAAACGGCTACTGAAGCCGATTTAAATGATGCAAAAAACAGTGTACTTCCGTCTTTGGCTGTTGGCGGTTCCTACCAAAGATTCTCTAAAGCCACTTTGTACGATAAAGGTTTCAGCGAATCGCGACAAGTAAGCCGTCTGCCAAGCCCCGACGCGATGAATCTTGGACTTGATTTAAGTTTGAATATCTATTCTGGAGGAAAAACCAAATCGGCTATCGAAGAGAGTTCGTATCGAAATGCACTGGCTGTCATCAACACTAAAGATCAAAGCGGGAATATTGGTTTGCAGACTGCCGTTCAATATTTAGATTTAATTCGCCTTTATCATTTTAAACAATTAATTGCCGATCAGGAGAAAAGGGCAGAAGCAAGGTTGAAAAACATTACGGCTTTCTACAAAAATCAACGTGTAACAAAAAGTGATCTTTTGCGTGCCGAATTAACCTTATCGAATGTTTTACTAAACAAAACTCAAAACGAAAATGATATTGAAATTGGTAGTAAAAAATTAGCCTTATTGGTGAATAACGGTGAATCTCAAATGCTTTTTCCAAGTGATTCTTTACTGACTAATGATTTAAAAGAAATTGTGCTTTCGCAGATTAATGCTGATGCCAACAACTCATATTCGCTTCAAAAAGCAGATATGAATTTGAAAATCCAGTCGGCGCGAATCAAAAATATCAAGTCGAATAATTATCCTTCTTTAAGTTTAATTTCTGCTTACGGATTGAATTATCCGAACTATTTGTTCTTTAAACCGATTGATCAGGCGTATTCTGCAGGCTTTGTGGGAGTTAAATTCGGTTACAATATTTCTTCTTTATACCATAATTCGAATAAAGTAAAAGCGGCAAATGAAAGACTAAGTGCGATTACGATTCAAAAAGACTGGATCAAAGACAATGTCAAAGAAGATATCAATGCCTTAAATATCAAATACGGAGAAGCTTTAAACCGAATTGAAGTAACCGATAAATCGATAGAACAGGCGAAAGTCAATTTTGAAATCATCAACACTAAATATTTAAATCAATTATCACTTTTAACCGATTTGCTGGATGCTGATAATTTATATCAGGAATCCAGATACACTTACGTGAATGCGCAAATCGGTGCTTTAATCATTTACTACAGATTGCTTTATACAACAGGTAATCTATAATTTAAAACCATTAAAAAATAATCAAAATGAAAACTTCAATTAATAAAAGAACTTCAATATTATCGATTACAGCAATCGTAATCGGCATTGCCCTAATTTCATGTTTTGTGCTTTATCTCGCAGACGGAGCCAACTACGAAGAAACAAACGACGCGCAGGTCGAATCGTATATCAATCCGGTTTCGGCCAGAGCCAGCGGATACATCACAAAAGTACTGTTTGAAGAACATCAGAATGTCAAAAAAGGCGATACGCTTGTCATATTAGACAACAGAGAATATACTTATAAAGTGCAGGAAGCCGAAGCCGTTTTAGAAGATGCTTACGCTCAAATCAATGTTTTAGAAGCAGGAATCAACGTAGCGCAAACCGGAATTTCGGTGAGTAAAAACCAAATTGCTTCGGCGAAAGCCAGATTATGGCAACAAAAACAAGACAATTTGAGATATCAAAAACTTTTGACAGAAGAAGCAGTAACCGGACAAGAATACGAACAGGTAAAAACCAGATATGATGTAGCCCAAAACGATTACAATGCGACTGAAAATACTTTGTTGAGCACGCAATCCAGAGTGCAGGAATTAAAAACCAGAAGAGCTTTGCTTAACGCCGATATTAAACGTAAAGAAGCGATTCTGGATTTGGCCAAAATAAATTTGAGCTATACGGTAATTACTTCGCCATACAACGGCAAAACCGGACGTAAACAAATTCTGGAAGGACAGCAAGTGCAGTTAGGACAGCCTTTGGTTTCGATCGTAAACGAAAACGAAAAATGGATTACAGCCAATTTTAAGGAAACTCAGGTAAACGGTTTTTACATCGGACAGCCCGTAAAAATCACCGTTGATGCTATTTCCGGAAAAACATTTAATGGTAAAATTGAAGCGATTTCTGCTTCAACGGGATCTAAGTTTTCACTTTTGCCGGCAGATAATTCAACTGGAAATTTTATAAAAATCATTCAGAGAATTCCGGTAAAGATTGTTTTTGAAAACAATAAAGAAATTGAAGAAATCAAATCGGGAATGAATGTAACGGTAACCGTTTTCCATAAAAAATCATGAAAACACATCCTTTTTTAAACAGTTTTGCCTTTAAACATAAAAGCTTGTCAATTGGTTTAATGGTTTTTATATTGTTCACTGCTTTGGCACAGTTTGCTTCTTTTTCATTGATCCAACAGCATTTGATTTCGTTTTACGGAGTCGAACCAGAAGATATTTCCATGTCGGTTTTGGCGATGTACGCGGGCATTATTACTTTTCTGCCGATACAGTTTCGTTTATTGCGCTATTTTCCGGTTCAAAAGTATTTTATAACGGCAATATTTATTGGGATTTTAATCAATATTGCCAGTTTTATAACGCATGATATTGTGGTGTTTATTGTACTTCGCTTTCTTCACGGATTAGCCGTGGCAGTTTGCGTTGGCGGAATGCTCTTTATTATTTTATCAACGCTTCCGGGTGAAAAAGGAGCATTGATCGGATCTTCATTTTTATTTACTGCAATATTGACAACCGCTGTAATTATCGGGATTTTATCTTCATGGGTTGCGGTAAACATGAATTGGAATTTTACCTATTACGGATTAATCGCTTTGCAGATTTTAGCGATAGTAGTTTCGCTTTTCATTTTTCAGCCAAAAATGATTTTACGTTCTTTTCCACTTTATCAATTGGATTGGACGGGAGCTTTTTTCTTCGCTAATTTTAGCCTTTCGCTTGCTTATGTTATGATTTACGGACCAAGACAATATTGGTTTTCCTCACATGCTATTCGGTTGGTTGCACTTTTTGGATTTGTAATGCTGTTGTTTTATTTGTACAGACAAGCCACTTTGAAAAGACCGCTTATCGATTTGAGAGCTTTTAAATATGGCAAATTCATTCTCGGACTTTTTTTGCTTCTTATTTTTTATGGAATAAAAGATACCATCAACCTTATTTACGGTTATGCCGGCGGTATTTTAGGATGGAGTGCTGAAGATGTTGTCTATTTAGGACTTTACAACAGCGCCGGAGTCATTATCGCCATTTGGATTTCAGTTAAACTGATTCTGAAAAATAAACTTTTTGCGCCCAAATTAATCATTTCCGGTTTTCTGTTGATGATCGTTTACAACCTTTGGATGTACTTTTCATTGACGCCCAATATGTCTTTTACTGATTTGGCGGTACCCGTTTTTATGCAGGGAATTGCTTCTGGATTTGTTTTCCTGCCCGTTATGATTTTCACCATGTCGGCAATTCCAAAATTTACCGGATTTACGTCGATTATTATCTGTGCTTACGCTCGTTTTATTGCTACTTTAAATTCGATTTCAGGATTTTATACTTTGCAATTGCATTACAATCAGGAATATAAAGAAGGTTTTCTGGAATATCTTACAACAGATAATCAAAATTTTGTGCAACGCAGTTCCAGCTATCAAAGTTTATTTCTTTCGAAAGGATATACTGCCGATCAGGCCAATGCATTATCCAATATTTTGATCAGTAAAGCAACTGCCATTCAAGGACAATTGCTGACGAACAGAACTATTTTTATGATCGGAGCGATGTTGATGGTTTTCGCAATCGTGGTTTTTCTGACTTTTATTATCATCAGCAAAATTGTGGCTTCTAAAAATCAAAGCCAGCTTGCTGTTTAATTCGATTTCCTATGAAAACAGCAACAATAGAAAGTATCGATAAAAAGGCTTTTATTTTGGATATTTCAGAAAAATTATTCGCCAGATACGGTGCCAGAGAAACAACTGTAAGACTGATTACACAAAAGGCAGGAATTAGTATTGCCATGCTCAATTATTATTTTGGTTCGAAGGAAAATCTCTTTTTAACTGTTTTGGAAAGAAGAATTCAGCAGTTTAAAATGGCTAAAAACACGGTAAATATGGAGAACAAAGGCACAATTGAAATGCTTTTGACCTACATGAGTGTGTATATTGATTTAGTGGTAGATTATCAGCCGTTTTATAGATTGATGATGATTGAAAAACTGTTGAATGAAAATAAAAAAGCAGTTGAAATGATCGAATCTTATTTTCAGTCTAATATTCAGACTTTAAAAAATATAATCATTCAAAGTGTTGCCGATGAAAAAATTGACGGCGTAAACATTGAAACTTTTGTGATGAACATTTCAGGATTTCTGGCTTATTTAATTTTGCAGACCGATTTAAATGAAGGGAGCTTAAAAGAAGAAAATAAAAAAAATCTGAAGAAACATATCATGAAAGTTTTGCTGGCTTCTTTTTTTGAAATGTAGTTTTCTTTAAAAAAATAAAAGCTCCCATTTGGTTAGTAGTGGGAGCTTTTGGGGGGCATTATAAATTATTGGGCAGTAAAGGTCAGATAATCAAAATTCATATTGCCATTCGACACAATATGAAGGCGTAAAACTTGTTTTCCTTTTTGGAGTTTTATCGTTCCGATATTTTCAGAACTGTTCCAATGATGCCATTGTCGCCAGTCGACAGGGTCTTTGTCGTCATGTGTTGAGGCAATTTTCATATTTCCGGTGGCATCTTTTCCGTTGACATCAATCGCAATTTCGCCATCGCCATTTGCGGTATACAACAAACCAATTGTATAAGTTCCGGATTTTTTAACTTCAACCGTATAATTAATCCATTCTGAAGGCACGGTCCAGCCGATATAAAGCTGTCCAATACTTCTTTCTACTTTATTGAACGGATTATTATCAATATCACCGTCTTTCGAATATGAAATATCAACACCTTCGTTTATCCTGAATTCATTCAGCGGATTCCCGTTTACCGGATTTAGTTTTCCGCTTCCATTATTGAGAGCATCAGTGTCGTGATAAGCAATTCCTTCACCGCCTTGATCGTACAATTCACATTCTACTTTTCCCGGAATTTGCTGTGGTTTTAATGCCTTTGACGTTTGTGCCATACCGATAAAACAATTCAGTATAACGATATTCAATGTTAAAAATGCTTTCATAGAATTGATTTTTTATTGAATTTCTAAAGTTGCAATGGAATGTGCCGCACTCGTTACTTTCGCTGCTTTTCCTTTTATCCAAAGAAAATACTCAACATCCGTTTCGCCTGAATTCATTACCACAACTTCCAATTTATTATTTTCATTTACAAAAGCAGTAGATAAAAGTTTATTACTGCTTGAATTACAAGCAATACGTTTAGCGCCCGGACGAATAAATTTAGAGAAATGGCCTAAATAATAATAACCGTTGGTATAAATTAAATTTCCGGTTTTCAAATCAGCATGAATAGGGGACATGCAGAAATTCTGAACGTGGTTTGGCCCGCCTTTTTCATCTAATAAAACATTCCAGTCTGTCCATGCAACGGTTCCGATATTGAAATCGTTGATCATCGACATTCCGTATTTCTCGCCGTAACTCCAGTCGGTTAATAATTTTTGATCAAAATCGGCGGCACAGCCTTCTGTTAAAATTAAAGGTTTATCCGGAAAAGCTTCGGCAACTCGGCGTTCCGCTTCGAAATTCATTCCGTTTTTCATCCAGTCTTCGTACCAGTGATAACCAACGCCCCAAACATATTTTGCTGCATCTTTATCTTCCAAAACCGTACTTACACGCTGATACATTAAATCACGATTGTGATCCCACATAATAAGTTTCTTTTTTGAAAAACCCGCTTTTTGCATCGTTGGCCCAAGAAAGTTTTTGATAAAATCACGCTCTTCTTCGGCAGTAAAAATACAGGATTCCCAACGCTGCACCGCCATTGGCTCATTTTGAACCGTGTAACCCCAAATCGGAATGCCTTCTTTTTCGTATTCTTTTATAAATTTTACAAAAAAGTTAGCCCAGCTTTGGTGGTATTCGGGTTTTAAAGTGCCGCCTTGTAAAACATTATTATTGGTTTTCATCCACGCCGGCGGACTCCAAGGCGAAGCATATAAAGTTATTTTGCCTCCAGCTTTCGCGATAACTTCTTTAATAAACGGAATTCGGTATTTTCTGTCATGGCTGATATCAAAAGTTTTTAAGTCTTTATCGCCTTCCTGAATATAGCTGTAAATATCACTGGAGAAATCACAGCTTTGCATATTCGTACGCGCTAAAGTGTAGCCAATTCCCTTTTCTTTATCATAATAAGCCGTCAGGATTTCCTGCTGTTTGTCTTTTGGAAGCTGATAAAAAACTTCTGCAGAAGCGTCAGTCAAAGCGCCTCCAATTCCTAAAAGCGTCTGATAGGTTTTGGCTGGATCAACAAAAACAGCAATTTCTTTTTCTGTTGTCTGAGGCTTGGATGTAAAAGAAAGTGTTTCGGTTTTGGTTAGTTTTTTGTCTGTATTTTTAGCTGTAACATAAACCGTAACACTTTTATAATCTGTCGTTTTACTGGCTTTTTGCTGCGCCAGTAAACTGACAGATACAAATCCGGAAAACATGATGGTCAGACATGTTTTATGCAAATTAGTATTCATAATAAAGGTTTTTTGGTTAGATAGTTATAGTAAAATCTGATCGATAGTCTGCAGTTCATATTCTGAAAAAGAAGTATTTTGAAGACAGCCCAACGAATCAATTACTTGTTCTGGTTTGCTTGCGCCAATGATTACTGACGAAATTCGCTTGTCTTTTAATACCCAAGCCAATGCCATTTGCGCCAGACTCTGACCACGTTCTTCGGCCATTTTATTTAGACGTTTCACTTTGGCAATATTTTCTGGAGTAATAGCATCTTTTTCCATTGCGCCGTTACCGCGATTTGCATTAGCTCTTGAATTTTCTGGAATTCCATTTAGATATTTATTCGTCAAAAGTCCTTGTGCAAGCGGAGAAAAGGCAATTCCGCCAATTCCGTTAACTTCTAAAACATCCAGCAATCCGTCTTCAACAGAACGCTCAAACATAGAGTATTTTGGCTGATGAATAACACAAGGCGTACCTAAATTTTTTAAAATTGAATACGCTTTTTCGGTTTCAGCCGGACTGTAACTCGAAACACCAACGTATAAAGCTTTTCCTTGGCGAACAATTAAATCAAGCGCCGCCATAGTTTCTTCCATTGGCGTATTTGGATCTGGTCTGTGGTGATAAAAAATATCAACATAGTCAAGTCCCATTCGCTTTAAACTTTGATCCAAACTTGCAATTAAATGTTTCTTAGAACCAAAATCACCGTATGGACCATCCCACATTGGCCATCCGGCTTTTGTCGAAATTAAAAGTTCATCTCGATACTCTTTAAAATCCTGTTTGAATATTTCGCCAAAAGTACTTTCAGCAGAACCCGCAGGCGGACCGTAATTATTAGCAAGATCAAAATGGGTGATGCCGTTATTAAAAGCAGTATGTAGAATTTCGCGTGCATTTTCAATATTGTCAATACCGCCAAAGTTGTGCCATAAGCCCAAAGATAGTGCAGGCAATAATAAACCACTGCTGCCACAACGACGGTACTGCATTTTTTGATAACGGTTTGAATCTGGTAAATAAGTCATTTTTTTAATTGTGAATTATGAATTGTTAATTGTAAATTATTTTGTTTTTTGCTTAAAGCTCTTGAAAAGCTTTTTCGGCAATTTCTAAATCGGTTGTGCCTCTGAAACCGCTGAAACCAACAGACAGTTTTGTACCATCTTTTAAAGTTATCGGTTGTCCGCCTTGCCAGCCA
Organism: Flavobacterium sp. LC2016-01; assembly: GCF_009711135.1. Taxonomy (GTDB): domain Bacteria; phylum Bacteroidota; class Bacteroidia; order Flavobacteriales; family Flavobacteriaceae; genus Flavobacterium. Next base: position 939,987 of record NZ_WMIC01000001.1, read on the forward strand.
ATTAAATCTGGAGCTTCAATTCCGTTTGCATTTTCGCCTACAATTCCGTTGAAAACCATTTTTTCATATGCTCCGGTTTTTACTCCGGTCAGCCAGACTTGGCTCGCTTTTGTCCAGGCAATTTTATACGATTGTCTTTGGCGCGGTTTATCGTTTCCATACATTTTGCCAAATGTATCGCCGTCTTCATTAATAATGCAAATCGCGACATTTCCGTTTGAAATCCATTTGTCTTCTTCAATTTGAAGATATTGCGGAATCAATTTTTCAATTTCGGCGAAAGCCAAAGCAATTTGTGAATTCATTTAATTGTAAATTATAAATTGTTATTTTTTTTTTTTGCGTAAAGCCTAAAGCGGAAACAAAGATGGATTTTTAAATTATTTCATTTCTTAAACTAGATCAAGAAATAATTCTAAATAAAACCTCTTATATTTACTTCTTATTTGTAAATGAAGTTATTACCCAAATTCCTAAAAGGAGATAAAAATGTTTCAGAAAATTCACGATTACCTTTCCAGATCAGCGCGTCTTTCTAAAGAAGAAGTAAAAATCTTTGAAAAAAATCTTGAACTCAGATTTGTTCCAAAGAAAACGATTCTGCTTAAGGCTGGGGAAATCTGCAATTTTGAAGCGTATATCAATAAAGGATGCATCAGAGAATATTTTATTGACCGAAACGGACAAGAGTTAACCCTCCAATTTGCTATTGAAGACTGGTGGGTGAGTGATATTACCAGTTTTGAAGATCAGGTGCCGAGTGATATGTATATTGAAACACTTGAAGACTGTGAACTTTTAGTTTTAACTCGTCAAGCCAAAGAAAATTTAATCAATGAAGTGCCGCATTTAGAACGAATGTTCAGGCTGATGATTCAGAGGCATTTATCAAAACTGCAGAAACGATTATTCAAAACTGTTTCTTCGACAGCAATGGAACAATATGTAGAATTTATTACTCGATATCCTTCTATTTCGCAGCGCGTTTCACAGCAATATATTGCGTCGTATCTCGGAATAACTCCTGAATTTTTAAGCAGACTTCGGGCAAAACATTTAAAAAGCGGAAAAGCTCAGGAATAATTATTTTTCTGTTGCTGTTTCTCTGTTTTTGATGTGATTTCGATGTGAAATTCCCCATTTGATCATTTCAGAAATTATGGGTCCAAAGGACTGACAATACGATGTAGATTCATAAAGAATTGGCACTAAAGCGTCTCGGTCTTCAGTTCTTTTGACCAAATTATTCAGTTCCATATCTTTTAATTCTTTGGATAACATTCGGGAAGTAATACCTGGAATACTTTCCTTGATGTCTTTAAAACGACTGTTTCCGTTGCAAATTGAATTGATTATAGGAAGTTTCCATTTTCCTCCCAAAACATATAAAGTATCCTGAAGCGCCTGAAACTCTTCTTTCTGATTTCTTGCCATAATTTTTAAACCTTATAAGTTATATAAGAAAATTTTAAGTTTTTGAGTACTTAAAATTTTTATGTGTTTTTTGTTTCCCGCAGATTTAGCAGATTGCGCTGATAATTTTTTGAGCTTGAGAAATCTGTATGATCTGCTAAATCTGCGAGAAACAAACAAAACTTTGTGTCTTTGCGCCTTAGCGGCATCAACAAAAGTATAAAAGAAATCATAAAAATAAAGAAATATTTTTATTTATGTATTTAACTACGTAGTTTTGTACTGTAAAAATTTTAATATCATGAAACCTATAATTCTTCCAATAGAAAACCAATACGAAAATGTTGTTGCCGACTTAATATTAAGTATTCAGATAAAGGAATTCAATGTTCCGATTACGAGAGAAGATCAGCCAGATTTATTTAATATTCAGAATTTTTATTATGCTGGAGGTGGCGGATTCTGGGGCGCTTTTATTAATGATGAATTAGTAGGAACGATAGCTTTGGTTAAGTTTGATGAAAATGCCGGAGCAATACGAAAGATGTTTGTAAAGAAAGAATTTAGAGGAAAAGAATTCTCGATTGCACAGAAACTGCTTGAGACTTTAATTGAATATTGCCGAGAAAATAGAATCGATGATTTATATTTGGGAACCGTTTCGATTTTAGAAGCGGCATTGCGATTTTATGAAAAGAATGATTTTGTTCGAATTGAAAAAGAATCGCTGCCAGAAAAATTTCCGTTAATGACGCCGGATAATGTTTTCTGTCATTTAACCTTAAAGAAATAACGATGAATATTATAGATGAATCAGGGATTTTAGCGATTTCGACGCGATTGCAGCGTTTGAGCGAGCAATTGCGCAAGGACGGTGCGTTAGTTTATAAATCATACGGAATTGATTTTGAACCCAAATGGTTTCCGGTTATTTATACGCTTCATTATAAAGATACGCTGAGTGTGGTTGAAATTGCGAATGAAATTGGATATACGCATCCGTCGACTATAAGTCTGCTGAAAGAGCTGGAAAAACAAAAACTGATCCGCTCTAAAAAAGACAAAATCGACGAACGAAAAAGACTCATTCAGCTTACAGCAAAAGGACAGGAGCTGATTGAACAAATGAAACCTGTCTGGAAAGTGATGAAAAGTGCTTTAACCGAAATTACAACCAACCAAAACAACCTGCTTAAAGCTATTGAAGAAGCCGAGAATAAAATTTTGCATCAGAGTTTTTTACAGCGGGCTTTGCAGTTAAAGAGTGAAGGGGAAGAATAATTTTTTTTAAATTTATACTTTATTAGTTTCTGAATTTACCAAACTTTGTAGGGAAAAAATAGATAATTTTGTATAAGTCAAGATCGAGTTTTATGAAAAAAAATGAAACAATAATGGTAAAAACAAACGTAACTCCTATGTCGAAATCGACAAAGAAAAAACTTGCAGAAGTTTTAAAGGAAATAAAGGGGAAAGATTTATTTCCTGAAAAAACTGAGTTTGCTAAAAAGACTTTACAAAATGTAAAATTACCAATGTAATTTTTTACAATTAAAAATAAATGACAAAAGCGATCTTTTTAGGATCGCTTTTTTTATATAATTGGTTAGAAAATGATAATCAGGAAATGTGACAAAATTCGATATGCTCCAAAAACTACTCCATTCAAATTCACCACACTCCCAAATACCGTTTTCAATATGTACGATAAAGTGTATGTTTTGGTTTTTGAATTTCGCTTTTTTCGCAAAACTTTAACATCTTCCAAATTTTAGTTCATAAGACAAATTGATATTTACGTATCTTTATAAAATAAAATTATAATCATGACCATTCAGCAATTAAAATATATCGTTGCTTTAGACGAAGAACGTCATTTTGCAAGAGCTGCCGAAGTTTGTATGGTAACACAGCCCGGACTTACAATTCAGCTAAAAAATCTGGAAGAAGAAATTGGAATCAAGATTTTTGACCGTAATAAAGTGCCGCTTACTCCAACGATATTAGGAATTGAGATTATCAATAAAGCCAAAAAGATTCTGCGTGAAGTAGATGAAATTCGGAATTTTGTGATAAACGAAAAAAATCTTCTCGAAGGAGAACTCAAACTCGGAATTATTTCGACTTTATCGCCTTATCTGATTCCGTTATTTATTCAGGCAATGAAAGAAGTGGCTCCAAAAGTACATTTCATCATCAAAGAAGCTTATACCGGAGTGTTAATGAAAGATTTAGAAACCGGTGCCATTGACGTTGCGATTATGGCGACACCAACCGGAAGTCCCAATTTAATAGAGCATGTTATTTTTAAAGAACCTTTTGTAGCTTATTTAAATCAGGCGCATCCTTTGGCAAATGAGGAATTTTATGAAATGCAGCCCAGCGATAAAACCGAATTATTATTGCTGCATCACGAATATTGCTATAATGCACAACTTCTAGATATCTGTGGCTTAAAAACGTCAGATAAAATAAAAGAACAGTTTACCTACGATATCAATTCGATTGAAACCTTAAAAAATCTGGTTCGGGCGCATTTGGGCTTTGCGATTATTCCGCAATTGTCAATTTTAAACGAAGCGCAATCACCACTTTTTAAACCTTTTAAAGAACCTATTCCGGTAAGGGAAATCAGTCTAGTAGTTTCCGATTCGTTTTCCAAAAAACTGCTTCTCGAAAAAATGAACGAAGCTATTTGGAACTGCCTGCCAGATTCACTCAAAAAAGATTTCGCCTACAAAAAAATACGCTGGAACGATTCGCCTTATTTTGTAAAGGCAGTCAGTAAGTTTATGTGAGAGTTTAAATTCCAACATGAAAAAAACAAATTCCAATATATAAAAATTCCAAATTCCAATTTTGTTAAGACTTGGAATTTGGAATTTCTTGTACAATTTTATTATTGAATTTTCAATCCAGTTATTGGAATTTGGAATTTAAAAATTTGGAATTTACTTTTTAGACGCCGCAATTATAACTTTTGCAACAGCTTCTGGCTGAGAAATGAAAACCACATGACTTCCTTTTATTTCAGTGATTTTAGTGTTCGAACGTTTGTACATAGCGCGCTCGATATCAGGATTGATACTTTTATCTTCAGTTGCTACGATTCCGTAAGAAGGTTTAGTTTTCCAAGCCGCTTTTGTGATTGGTGTTCCGAAACCATTTGCGTAGAAAGCACCTTGTGAAGCAAACATAAAATCAGCATCTTCTTTGCTTAAATCACCAGCAAAACCAGCGTGGAATTTCGCTTTGTCATAATATGCAATTCCTTTATCATCTGGAGGCAATACACCATTTTCAGGAGCTGGAGGTGCAGTCTGCAACCATTGAATAGAATTTTCTCCGCTGTCAGGCTGTAAAGCAGCTACATAAACCAAAGCCACAACTTTTGGATGATTTCCGGCTTCAGTAATTACCGTTCCGCCCCAAGAATGTCCCACTAAGATAGTTGGCCCGTCTTGTTTGTCTAAAGCTAAATTTGTTGCTCTAACATCATCAGCTAAAGAGCTTAACGGATTTTGAACTATGGTTACATTATATCCTTTTTTTGTCAAAATTTGATATAGGCCTTTCCATCCAGATCCATCTGCGAAAGCGCCGTGAACTAATACTACATTTTTAATTTGAGGTGCAGTCTGCGCGTTTACAGTTGTTGTAAAGACCAAACTAAAGATTATTGCTGCGAATGCTAAATAGCGATTAAATAATGTTTTCATTTTTAAAATTTTAGATTGTTGATTTTAGATTGTTTGTTGAAATTCCGTTTCCCCACAATCTTGTCATTCCGAGGAACGAGGAATCTCCGCAAGAAGCTCTACAAAGATTGGCGACTTACCAGACGGAGTTACTCGTGAAGATTTGCTTCGCCTATTCGCTATCGCTCGAGTCTCCTCCGTCGAAATGACAAGATTATGGGTAATTGGAATTTAAATTTATTTTAAATTTATTGAAAATTAATTAGTTAAGTGTAACTGCCAAAGTTATTTCTGTATTAAGAAGTTTCGAAATAGGACAAATTTCTTTTGCTTTTTGTGCTGCTTTCTGAAAATCTTCTGCCAAAATTCCAGGAACTTTTCCAGTAAGTTCTAACTGAATTAAAGTAATGGTTCCGTCTTCAAAAGTTACTTTTGCCACTGTGTCTAAATCTTCTGGAACAAATCCAGCTTCAGATAATAAAAAGCTCAATTGCATTGTAAAACAGCCTGAATGTGCCGCTGCGATTAATTCTTCAGGATTAGTTCCTACACCTTGCTCAAAACGAGTTTTAAATGATAATTGTGCATTATCTAAAGTTGTGCTTTGTGTACTAATGGTTCCTTTTCCTTCCATTCCTGTACCTTTCCAGTTTGCGTTTGCTCTTCTTGTAAATTTCATGATTTCTATATTTTAAATTATTTTTTAAGATGATCAAATCATTTCTTTGATTTTGATGAAGCAAAGGTATAGTGAAGGTGTTTATTAATCAAATTAATAATTTTTAATGGTTATTAATTTAACTTATAACTATTGATTTAAAAGGCTGGAGAGAGTAGAAACAAAATAATTTTCTTTTGACAAGCTGGGGTAAATGTTTTTCAATTGCTTTATTAAGTTTCAAGCAATGCCAATAAGAACTTGTTTACAGCTAAACAAAAAATTGATTTATCTGCTTACAGTTTGTACTTTTGCCATTATGAATGACAACTTTATAAATGAATACTTTGGTATAGGTATCCACAATGGTAAAACGCCTGAAAATTTGGGTGTTTTGTGGCGATCGGCTCAAAATTTAGGTGCTACTTTTATATTTACCATAGGCAATCGATATGCTAAACAAGCCTGTGATACCCATAACGCAGTCAAAGCAATTCCTTATTTTCACTATGATACTTTTGAAGCTTTTTACGAAAACCTGCCTAAAGGAGCGCGATTGGTTGGTGTTGAATTAGATGAAAACGCTTCCGATTTAGAAACCTTTGAACATCCAAGACGTTGTGTATATTTATTAGGTGCGGAAGATCATGGTTTACCTTTAAAAACAATGGAAAAATGTCATCATTTAGTAAAATTTAAATCCGAAAAAAGCTTAAACGTGGCCGTGGCAGGAACTATTGTTATGTATGACAGGAATTTGGCTAAGCCACGTTCTTAAAACTTAAACTACTAGTCCCGCTCCAGATTGTTATTAATTGCAGTGTGAAGTTTCTCGAGTTTCCACTTGTTCTAATATATTTCAGTTTAAATTTCTTTGATTATTGATGTCGCTACGAAGTCGGGAGACTTCGCAGAGCGGGGGAGGTTGGGAGTTTGATTTGTGATTAAAATAAAAAAGCGCAAACTCGTAAGAGATGCGCTATTGTTATTTTAGAAATAATTTATTCTTTAATGAAGTTGTTAAGTTATATTTTTTTGTTCTTTTAAAATTTATGACGCATCATTTCATATAAAGGAAAAAGTAATTTGAAAATTTTAAGTGTTTCAATTGGTAGATTGGTTTCTGACATTTCAATATCAGTGATTTGAAAGTCCTTACCAATTATAAAATATTTTTGAATATTATCTTTTTTACAAAATTCATGAAGTTCTTCAGATGAATTAAAATTATTGCAATATTCAGTATTTCCACCGACTGCAATAAAAAAATCATTAGGTAAAGAGTTTATGATTTGATAGAATTTATCTCTATAGGTTTTATTACGCATATTGTTTTTAAAAAAATCACGATCAAATATGCCTCCTTCATTTTCTTTGGCAAACAAAAGATAGATTCCAATATTTTTAAAATCAATTTTTAACTGCAATCTAGCATGATGAATAAAAGTCTGTTTGGCCTTTTGATCTGAGCCAACAATTTTTTGGTAATTTTTAATTTGATCTTCACTCTTACCATAACTTAGCCACATAGCATTAATAGGCCTCGGTTTAGTAGGATCAATTTGTCTTATCATTGAAATTAAATGATCTGACATTGGATTTGGCTCTAATGTTTGAATGTTATAGTCTTTGAAATAGGGAAAAATAGATTCATGTAATTCTTGGCACTTTATTTTAGCTAATTCCCTCTCATTGATAGCCTCATTGCTATTGTTGGACCATATTTCTCTTCTGAAAGCTAAATGATGTTCTTTTTTGAAGTATCTATCGGAAAAGTCGATACTCTCTAATGAATTATTGGTATAAACTGTTTTTTTAAGCTTAATACTTTTTCTTTTTTTCTTTATGTCTTTCTCGATTTCTGCATTAGAATAAAACTGTTCTTCATATGCTAAAATGTTTTCTTCTGTTAACGGAAAAGATTCTTTGTATAAAATTTTAAACCAATTTAAAATAGCAAGACAGTCTTTTTGATTAGTTATCTTATAATTTAATTCAACATTATCTTCAAGCCCTCCATCAGTTAAATTCGAAGAACCTATAAAAGCAGTGTAATTATCATTTTCTTTGAATAAATAAACTTTTGGATGAAAATTGTACTCGGTTTTATAAATACCTGATTCAAATAATTTTTTAGCAACCTTATTTTGCATTTTACGTAATACGGTGGGATGAGTTGGAAGATCTATTCCAACTAAATAATTTTGTTTACAATTTTCATTAATAGTATATTGAATATAGTCGTATGTGCTCTCTTTTATTAAAGCTACTGAAAACCATATCTCTTCTGTAGTTTTTAATAATTTTTCAAAATTTGATTTTAGATTTCTAACAATCATTTCTCTTTTAGCTTAGATTAAATTACTTAGATTGTAGCCAATCTTTTAAAATCATAAATTTGTTTGTTCCATTAACTGCTGGAAAAATGACATATACTCCTTTATTTCTAAAATCGCCTTTAAAATATTGATATGATTCGATCTCATAGATATATGGATATATTTCTAAATATTCAGAGCCTGAAAAGTCTGAATAGTCATTTTTAACAGGAAGAATTGCGATATTGTTTATATATTTTGCGGCATCTCCCAAACCTAATTCCCAATTACACCATTTAGAATTAATTGCTCCTTCAGTAGCTAATAAAATAAATTTATCATTCTCTTTTATTTTTTCTTTAATTCGGATTGCTGTATTACCACATGTTGTTTTTGGCATTCCCTCATCAAGCCAATCAATGTATATTTGAATACTTTGACTATTTAAAAAAGAGATTGCTCCTTCTAAATTTTCTAATTCATCATGCTTATGTGATAAGAAAATTTTAGTTTTTAAGAACTTCGATTCATTTCTAAAATTCCTTAGACTTTCTTTCAGAGTAAGAGTATAACTTTTCGTTGATTTTTGATAACCTCTTAATTGCGAAATATTTATTAAGCTCATGATTATTTTATAGTTTTGGTTATGTTATAATTATCTTTGCTATCTCTTAATTCAATAGATTTATCTAAATAAAAATTTAAATTGTTTTTAAAATCGGACCATTTTACGGATTGGATGTAACAACTATCTCCATAATAAACAGTACTTCCGTTTGAACATTTTTGAGTATTAGGATATTTAATATTAAACATGTTTTCTCTTAATATTTGAAAAAGAAAATTAGTATTAAGATTTCTACAATTGCAAACTTCATCATTAGTAATGTAATAATCATACCTTCCAAAAATATCAGGTAAAATAACTGCTATTACACCATTTGATAAACTCGTACGTCCATTTCTTGTATATTCTTTGAGAGAATATGAAATTTCCCAAGGAATCCATTGATCTTTTTCTGCATTCAAATTTTTCATTCCTTTAGAAACCAGTATGATTGTAATACTGCTATCATAAATTTTATCTCTTAAAGACGAGGCGATATACTCGTCAGAAAAATCAGCTAAACTTGTGCCGTCGTCTTCGCCTTTAAAAATATGATCGTCATTTTGCAACATTTTACACAATTCATCGACATAATGTCTAGCTTTTGTTTGAATCTTATGTATTCCGAAAACTGCATTATCATAGATATTTAAATCTTGAACTTGTGTATCTCCATATTTATATGAAACAAAAATTTTTCTTCCCATTTTATTTAGCAATTTTTTGGATGATTGAAATTATTTCTCTGATTGATTTATTAAGATCTTCTTTATCCAATTTTAAATTTGAAATATCATTAAATAATTCCTCTGTTAAATTGTACTTACTGTAGTCATTAGCTATTTCTTCAAATATTTCTTGAGCCATATATCCAGTATAAAAAATTGGGATTGGAATTAAACCTTTTTCAATCGCTATTTGAAATTCAATTTTTACTCCGGTCGCATTAATTATTTTATCTTCATTTTCCTTATTACCAAATAGAATTACAATAATCCCTGCTCTTGAAATCATGTTGTGTCTGTATTCTTCCCACAACTGTTTCAAATCCTTCCCTCCCGAAGGAAACTGAGGGAATGGTTTTAAAACTAATTGATTTTCAGAATATTTTTTATTTTCAGAATATACCGCATCTAGTGCACCATTAATAACGGCACTACCTACTCCTAAACCAAAACCATTTATAACATTTAAGTTTTTTTTGATAATTTCTTTTGACAAAAGATGAATAAAACTTTGAGCTTCTAATAATGTGAATTCGCCATAATCGACTGCACTTCCTGAAATAAATACTGAATGTGAATTATATCTTTTCTCGATTTCAGCTAATATTTCAGTTATATCAGTATAATCTTCAATTAATATTGTTGTAATACCGAACCTTTTTAATTCAGAAATAAATAACTGTTGCTTTCTTAAGTTATAATCTAATTCTACTTGATCACCACTAAAATCATGTATACTATATTTTTTCAGTAAACAGTAGTGTTCCCTATCTTTTTTCTTATATTTAAAGTTAAGCCTACTGAGAACATGGTCAATATTAGGATCTGTAAAACTAAACCCAATAAATAAAAATGTTTTTGAAATTAGTTCACCACTTAGTGTTGTTATGAATGCTTCATGAGTACTAAAATATCCTTCATAATCTTCTTTAGTTATAATAGCATCGCCCGGAAAATCAATATCTCCATGCATTTTATAAAGTATTAGATCGGATTTTGGCTTATTCTGAAATAGTTGCTTAACGGCATACTTATCATCAACTATTTTATTATATTTATTGCAGGTATCTTCAATTAAATTGTCATAATTTGTCGTCCAAATTGTTCTAAAGGGAAGACGCGCTATAATTCTGTGATTTTCAGTTTCTTCATTTTCTTCTGTGAATTCTTCTAGAATTTTTTTATTAATTCTAGCTCTCCCGTTTGCATTAACATGGTACTGGGCAATTGATAAAAGATCATATTCTTTATTAATGTCTAAATTCAATGATTTAGCAATATCTGAAAGCAATCCTTTCCAGTCCACATATCCTGCACCTCTTGACATTCCTGCGCCTACAAAAATAGAAGCATTTCCACTTCTTAAATCTTTTACATAATCGTTAATAAATCCATTAATTTCGGGTGTTTTAATTTTCATTTTTTTTTTGAGTTGGTGATTTTTAATGTTGCTTATTTAATCTTTTTTAAGACAGTCAACAATTTTGGAATTTTATCAACTTGCGTTTCTGTCCAAAAAGTATAGTTTAAAACTTTGTCATTATCGTAACTGTTTAATTTTATGCTGATTCTTCTAGTTCTTTCATTAACAAAATAATACATAGTCATTTCCTTTGCTTTAAAGATAAATTCAGAAGATTTGTCTTTTAGTTTTAAGTCAAGGTTTGGTATAACATTATCTTCTACGAAATTTATAAATTCTTCAATTTCATCGATTCCAATCCAAGCAGTTTTATAGATGTCAGGATTTTTAATATACATATCAATTTGTAGAGCATTTACTTTTGTTCCTGCTTTTAAATCAATAACTTCAATAGGGTAAAAATTAACTAATTCACCAATTCCAGATTTAAATTCAGCGGTTGTATTCCAATCTTTATTAATTCTTGTGAACTGAGCTTTATCCATAAATTGTCTTGTTGAAGATTCAATATTTTCTTTTTGAGAATATGAGACAATAGAAAATAGAATTAGGATGATGGTAAGTAAGTTTTTCATTATAGAAAATTATTGTTCGTTTAAACAAAGATTATTTTTTTAATTATTCACTATTTTACGGAAATCCATAATCCATTAAAAAAATGCTTTAACAAGTATATCAATAATCCAAACCCAAAACAACGAGTATTTATACGGTATTTTTCTAACAGATAATATATTTTAAAATTTGAAATTGTTTGATAATTATATTATTCCTAAGTTTGGAAGTGAAAGCAATTCAGTAGTTATGGGAAATTATAAAAAAGTAATTCAGGAGTTAATTGAATTTAGAAATGAAAGAGATTGGAAACAATTTCATGATTCAAAAAATTTAGCTTTAGCTATTTCAATTGAAGCTGCTGAACTAAATGAAATTTTCTTATGGAAGAAAGGAGAGGATGTAGAAAACGTAAATCAAGATAAATTAAAAGAAGAGCTAGCTGATGTGCTCTCATTTGCTTTCTTATTAGCAGAAAAACATAATTTAGATATATTTGAGATTGTTTCTGAAAAAATTAAAAAAAATGCTTTAAAATACCCTGTAGATAAAGCTAAAGGTTCGGCAAAAAAATATGATGAATTATGAATCAAACCCAAATGTTTTCTATTAAAAAATTTGATTTCGATTCAAACCTTGTAAATGAGTTTAATAATATTCACTATGTTAAAGATCTATGGCCTGTTGTTTATATTTTAAGCGATGAGATCGTCAAAGAAGCATATGTAGGTGAAACAGCCGATATGTATTCAAGGATGAGAAGTCATTTAAAGAATAATACCAAAAATAAATTAACGGCTGTTCATTTAATTTTAAGTGAAAGATTTAATAAATCTGCAACATTAGACATAGAATCCAATCTTATTAAATATATTTCTGGAGATGGACAATATAAATTAATTAATGGAAATATCGGATTAGCCAATCACAACTACTATCAAAAGAGAGAAGTATATGGTGATATTTTCAAATCTATATGGGACAATTTAAGGACAATTGGAATAGCTAAACATTCTATCGATTATATTGATAATTCTGACTTATTCAAATATTCACCTTATAAAGCTTTAACTCAAGAACAAAAAAATGGTTTAAAGGTGATTATGAAAAACCTTTTAGACAATACATACAAAAACATTATAATTGAAGGTGGTGCAGGTACAGGAAAAACCATTTTAGCAATTTTTCTATTTAAATTAATTAATACTTCTAATGAAGATTTTAATTTCGAAGAATTTGGAGATGAAGAGCTTGAATTCCTGGAGATGGTCTTTGAATTAAAGAAAAAATATCCAAATCCTAAGATGGCTCTTGTTGTTCCTATGTCATCTTTTCGAAGTACTCTTAAAAAAGTTTTTAAAAATATTAAGGGACTAAATGCTAATATGGTAATTGGTCCTGCAGAAATTGTAAAAGATACTTTTGATATAATTATAGTAGATGAATCACATAGGTTAAGAAGACGTGTTAATTTAGGTGCCTATTTTAGAGCATTTGATGTTGTATGTGAAAAGTTAAATTTTGATAAGCATTCTTGCAGTGAATTAGATTGGATAGTAAAGCAGTCTGAAAGTGCAGTTTTTTTTTATGACGAAAATCAATCTATAAAACCTTCGGATGTTAAGAAAGAAGATTTTGATAAACTAAAATCACATAGTTTAAGTAAAACTGAATATTTGAAATCTCAGTTTAGAGTTAAAGGAGGTAATGATTATGTCAATTATATCGATAATCTTTTAAAATGTAAATTAACTAAGTCTGATATAATTTTTAATGTCAAAGAATATGAATTTATTCTTTTTGACTCAATTGAATCGATCTTAAGTGAAATAAAGGCTAGAGATATAGAAAATGGTTTGTCAAGATTAGTCGCAGGATATTCATGGCCGTGGATTACTAATAAAAAAGATGCTAAACAAGACTATGATATTGAAATCGGGAATACTAGATTAAAATGGAATAGTACAAATATTGATTGGGTCAATTCTTTAAATTCAATAAATGAAGTTGGATGTATTCATACTATTCAAGGTTATGATTTAAATTATACCGGGGTAATTTTTGGGAAAGAAATTACTTATGATAAAAAAAATAATCAAATTAAAATTTTAAAAGAATACTATCATGATGTAAATGGAAAACAATCCATCGTTGATGTGGAAGAGCTGAAAGATTTTATTTTGAATATTTATAAAACAATTATGCTTAGAGGCATTAAAGGCACTTATGTATATGTTTGCGATAAAGACTTAAGAGATTACTTTTCTGAATTTATTCCAAAATATAAAATAAAAAAGGAAACAGAATATCTTGAAGATAATAAAATTGTTCCATATGTAAATAGCATTCCATTATATGATTTAAATGTTGCAGCAGGGTATTTTAGCGAATTGCAAACTGTGAAAGATTTTAAATGGATTGCATTAAATAAAACATATAAAATATCAGATGAATTATTTGCTTGTAAAGTTATTGGTGAATCAATGAATAAAATAATTCCAAATGGTTCAATTTGTATGTTTAGAAAATATTCGGGTGGTTCTAGAGATGGTAAAATTGTATTAGTCGAACATTCAAGCATACAAGATCCTGATTTTGGTTCAGGATACACTATTAAAGAATATAGGAGTAAAAAAAGCATTAAAAATGATACGTGGAGTCATGAGTCAATTATTTTAAAGCCTCTTTCATTTAATCCTGATTATGAAGAAATAGTTATAGAAGATGACGAATTGATTAATTTAAAAGTTATAGGAATTTTTGAGACTATATTGTAAGATTTTTAATAAATAATTTTTCATGCAAAGAATACACAATATTAAACCCTTATTTGAGGGTTTAATATTTAAATCATAGACAAACCTTTACTCTACGTCCAGATAACGATTAAGATCTTGGCTAGTTCATTGAGCCAATAAAAGCTGCTTTCTAGTTTGATTATTTCTTGATAAATAGCTTTGTTTTCTCTTGGCAGATCTAAAGTTATGACAAAATTTGCCTGAATTAAGGCTTTTGCTATTAATACTTAAATATTTATAATTCAATTCATCTTCCTCAAAATATTCGCAGTATACTCCATGATACCACCAAAAAAGCAACCTCTTTTCCAATTTAACTTTGTCCCATTAATTTAAAAACATAAAATAATGGACAATTTAAAAGATAAAGTAGCCGTAATAACTGGCGGAAACAGTGGTATAGGTTATGCTACAGCAAAACAATTAAAAGAACAGGGAGCAACGGTTATTATTACCGGAAGACGAAAAGAAGCGATTGAAAAAGCGGCGCAGGAATTGGGCGTTACTGCAATTACAGCAGATCAGTCGAGTGTAGCAGATATCGAAAATCTAGTTTCAAAAGTAAAAGCAGATTTTGGAACTGTTGATATATTGTTCATCAATGCCGGAATTGCAGGTTTGGGAACTATCGATCAAGCCACAGAAGAGCAGTTTGACAGTATTATGAATGTCAATTTCAGAGGGGCTTATTTTACTTTAAGCCGTTTTATTCCGGTTTTAAAAGATGGTGCTTCGGTGGTATTCCTTTCTTCAAATACTGCTAGTATGCCTGGGCCTGGATCTTCGGTTTATTCGGCGAGCAAGACTGCTTTGAATTCGGTTATGAAATCTGCTGCGCTGGAATTGGCGCCTAGAAAAATCAGAGTGAATTCGGTTAGTCCGGGACCTACGGAAACAGAAGTCATGAAAAAAGTAGGCTTAGACGAAGCAACTGTAAATGGTATTATGGATATGGTTGTCGAGAAAGTGCCGTTAAAACAAATGGGAAAATCTGAAGATGTTGCTAAAATGGTTTCGTATTTAAGCAGTGAAACAGCGAAATTCATCACCGGAGCTGATTTTATTATGGATGGGGGAATGGTTTTATCTTAATTGTTAATTGTTAATTGTTAATGGTGAATTATTAATTGTTAATTCTTCTGATGATTTAACCGCAATCCCGATAGCTATCGGGAGCTAAGGTTTACGCAAGGTTCGCAAAGTTTTATTTACAAAGCTTTGCGAACTTTGCGTTTATAGTTAAACCTTCCAAGCCAAAAATCTTTGCGCACTTTGCGGTTAAGTTATTCGCATTTCAAACTCATAACTCATAACTCAAAATTTCTAACTTCAAGACTGTCCATTTCACCCCAAATTTTGTCCGTTTGGACTATTTTTTGATGCCATAAAAAGAATTGTCAATATACTTTTGACCCAGAAATTAATTGATTACCAGTTGATTTAAAATTAATTACAATGGAAAATATTAAAAAATTAGAAACAAGTCGAGTTATGAAAGTTGCTGCCGTACAAATTAGTCCTGTCTTATATAGCAGAGATAAAACAGTAGAGAAGGTTGTTAACAAAATAGCAGAACTTGGGAAACAAGGCGTGCAATTTGCCACGTTTCCAGAAACAATTGTGCCTTATTATCCTTATTTCTCTTTTTTGCAGGCTCCCTTTACGATGGGAAAAGAACATCAGCGCCTGCTTGAAGAATCAGTAACAATTCCGTCTGATGCAACTGATGCAATAGGAAAAGCAGCAAAAGAAGCCAACATGGTAGTTTCTATTGGTGTGAATGAAAGAGATGGTGGAACAATTTACAATACACAACTCCTTTTTGATGCCGATGGAACACTTGTTCAGCGTCGTCGAAAACTGACACCCACTTACCATGAGAAAATGGTTTGGGGACAAGGTGATGGTTCTGGCTTACGTGCCATTGACAGTGCCGTTGGCCGTATAGGTCAGCTTGCTTGTTGGGAACATTACAATCCATTATTCCGATACGCCTTGATTGCAGACGGAGAACAGATACATTCTGCTATGTACCCGGGATCTATTTTTGGTTCGGTGTTCAGTGAACAGACAGAAGTAAATGTTCGTCAGCATGCCCTTGAATCAGCTTGTTTTGTTGTGGTTGCAACGGGATGGCTGGATGAAGAGCAGCAGGCTCAAATTGCTAAAGATACTGGTGGGCCAATTGGAGCCATCAGCGGAGGCTGTTTCACAGCTATTATTGGTCCCGACGGACAAATTATTGGCGAAGCACTTAAATCTGGAGAAGGAGAAGTAATAGCCGAAATTGATTTTGCACAAATAGATGCCCGCAAAAGACTTATGGATGCAAGCGGACACTACAGCCGTCCGGAACTTTTAAGTTTACTGATTGACAGAACTCCAAAACCTCATGTTCACGAACGCACTGAACAAGCCATTTTGCAAGAATAATTTTTGCAGAATCAAAACAAAAAACAAAAGATACAAAATGAAAAATAAAGCAAATATCATTGCTCATACGTTATGGGTGATACTATTCTCTCTTGTGTTGAGTGAAGTTACCGCACAGGAGAAAATAAAAACAGATGAGTCAATTCGTCCCTACCGCGTAAATATTTCAAATGCCGATTTAAAAGATCTAAAAGAACGTATTCAGGACACAAAATGGCCAACCAAAGAAACTGTTGCAGATCAATCTCAGGGAGCCAATCTGTCTAAAATGAAAGGCTTAGTACAGTATTGGGGAACTGGTTATGACTGGAGAAAAGCAGAAGCAAAATTAAACGCTTATCCACAATTTGTAACTAAAATTGATGGTGTTGATATTCACTTCATTCACGTTCGTTCTAAAGAAAAGAATGCGATGCCTCTTATTTTAAGTCATGGATGGCCGGGATCCGTATTTGAATTTATAAATGTTATTGGTCCATTAACGAATCCGGTTGCTTATGGCGGAAAAGCAGAAGACGCTTTTGATGTTGTTATACCTTCATTACCTGGTTTTGGTTTTTCGGGCAAACCAGCAGAAGCCGGATGGGATATTGACCGCATTGCAAAAGCATGGGCTGTATTAATGAATCGTTTGGAATATAAACAATACGTTGCCCAAGGTGGTGACTGGGGAGCTGGTATTGTAAATTCGATGGCATTGCAAGCGCCAAAAGGATTGCTTGGTATTCATAGTAATTTGCCGGCAACATTGCCAACAGAAGGAGGAAAGGCTCTTGCAAGCGGTATAGCGCCAGAAAGTTTTTCAGCAAAAGAACGCGCTTCGTTTAATCATCTTAGCAAAGCAATTAAGGAAGGCGATTTCACTTATAAAATGACAATGGCCACAAGACCTCAGGCAGTAGGTTATGCGCTGAATGATTCTCCGGCCGGTCTTGCCGCATGGCTTCTTTTGCATCCGGGTTTTGCTAATTGGTCGTATGGAACTGATCCTAAACAATCGCCAACAAAAGATGAAGTTTTAGATGATATTTCATTGTATTGGCTTACCAATAGTGCCACTTCTGCAGCAAGGATTTATTGGGAAAACAGAAACATTGAGATCGTTGGTTCGGCTTCAATGAAAACAGACCAGATCAAATTGCCTGTTGCTATTACAGTATTTCCAGAAGATGTCTTTACATCACCGGAAACTTGGGCACATAAGGCATTCAAAAATCTAATTTATTTTCACGAAGTAGATAAAGGAGGGCATTTTGCAGCTTGGGAACAGCCTCAACTGTTTACAGCAGAGCTGCGTCTAGCTTTTAAATCACTTAGATAATTTAAAAAAGGTGCTAAGGGACTAAGATGCTGAGTTGCTAAGATTTTTAACTCAGAGACTTAGAATCTTAGAATCTTATTAACGGCAGAACTACATCTTGCATTTAAATCGCTTCGATAATAAAAAAACAGGCTAAGATTTTTAACTCAGAGACTTAGAATCTTAGAACCTCAGAGTCTTAAAAAACAACTATAATTTAAATAAATCAAAAATGGAAACAAACAATTCAAAAGTGCTTTACACAGCTGTAACGCATACAACAGGTGGCAGAACTGGTGAATCTCGCAGTTCAGATGGTAAATTAGATATTAAACTTTCAAGTCCGGGATCAACAGGTCCGGGAACAAATCCGGAACAATTATTTGCAGCAGGCTGGTCAGCATGTTTTATTGGAGCGATGGGAAAAGCAGCAGCAAATTTAAAAGTAACGCTTCCTGCAGAACAGTATGTCAGTACAGAAGTTGACTTAGTTTCAGGTGATGATGGATATTCATTACAGGCGCGTTTAAACATTAGCTTGCCTGGCCTAGATCCAGAAATTGCCAAAAGCATTATAGAAGGGGCATCACAAACTTGTCCTTATTCTAAAGCTATAAAAGGCAACGTCAAAACAGAGTACAACCTTATTTAAAAAAAGGAAAATCTTCTTAAAGGTCCTGATTCTATTTTTTTAGAATCAGGGCCTTTTTAATTTAAGAATTATGAAACAAAAAGTCATTACCGCTATTATCATAGGCTTCATTACTACAGGCCTTATTTCTTTTACACTCATCAGCATTAACATTGGCTACAATGAAAAGTTTTTATTCAAATGGTTGAAATCTTGGTTTATAGCTTATCTTATTGTTATTCCGGTTATTTTGATAATTGGACCAAAAGTGGCTTCATTGGTTTCTTATTGGCTGAAAGAAAATGAATAATACGCATTGATGCTGAAACAATACTGTAACGCGGATAAAACTTCAACTTTTGGCCTGTCCATTTCACCTCTGACTTCGTCCGTTTGGACTATTTTCTGATTTCGTAAGAAGGG
Source organism: Flavobacterium sp. LC2016-01 (assembly GCF_009711135.1). Classification (GTDB taxonomy): domain Bacteria; phylum Bacteroidota; class Bacteroidia; order Flavobacteriales; family Flavobacteriaceae; genus Flavobacterium. The sequence goes on from NZ_WMIC01000001.1 coordinate 958,969, forward strand.
ATATCGAAATACTTTTGACGAAGAAATTAACAGATATTCAAATAATTTAAAAATTAAGAAAATGGAAACTAAAAAACAAAAAACATGGGTTATAATAGCGATCATCATTTTAGGTATAGTCGCTTTTTTAATTCCGAATCAAATTGCGGCGCAAACCGGAATAAAACGTACTGATTTGCAAAAACACGATTTGAGTATTCCGGGAAGAGAAACTGTTCAGGCAAGAATTGATTTTAACGAACATACGGCTTTCGGAAAACATTCGCATCCAGGAGAAGAAATTATTTATGTACTGGAAGGCGTATTGGAATATGAAGTTGAAGGTCGAGGGACAGTCATTTTAAAAGCAGGAGAAGTACTTTTTATCCCCGCTGGAGTTGTTCACTCGGCACGAAATAATACCGATTTAAAAGCTTCTGAATTGGCAACTTACATTGTTGAAAAAGGAAAACCGGTTTTGGTTTTGAAGAAATAGGTTTATGAATAGTTTAACCGCAAAGCACGCAAAGATTTTTTGGCTTGTAAGGCTTTATAAAAGCGCAAAGATCGCAAAGCTGTGCGAAAAAGACTTTGCGAACCTTGCGTAAACCTTAGCGCCCTTTGCGGTTAAGTCTATTCGCATTTCACTCATAACTCATAACTCAACAGCTGTCCATTTCAACTTTTACTTTGTCCACTTCACCTTTTTTCTTCTTTTAAAACGAGCATTGTCGAGATACCTTTGACGAAGAAATTAACTGATAATCAACTAATAAAAAATAAATAATTATGAAAACGATATTAAAAATCAAAAACAGTTTTACAAATGCAGTTCTTTTAATTGCTTTTCTTTTAGTAAGCACAGCATCAATTGCACAGACAGAAAAATCAGAAGGTTCACTAGGAACTTTAAAACAAATCAACGCCGGATTATTGAACGTTGGTTATACAGAAGCAGGCCCTTCAAATGGAACTCCGGTAATCTTGCTTCACGGCTGGCCTTACGACATTCACAGTTACAATGAAGTTGTTCCGATTTTAGTTTCAAAAGGATATCACGTTTTTACGCCTTATTTAAGAGGTTTTGGTACAACAACCTTCCTTTCAAAAGAAACGTTCAGAAATGGACAGCAAGCGGCGTTAGCAAGTGATCTTATCGCTTTTATGGATGCGCTGAAAATTGATAAAGCCGTAATTGGCGGTTTTGACTGGGGAGCAAGAACTGCAGTAGTTACAGCAGCGCTTTGGCCAGAACGCGTAAAAGGACTGGTTTCAGTAAGCGGCTATTTGGTTGTAAATCTTGAAGCAAATTTAAAACCGCTTCCTCCAACAGCAGAATTAGGCTGGTGGTACCAATATTATTTCGCAACTGAAAGAGGAAAACAAGGGTACACTCAAAATACTTACGATTTCAATAAATTAATCTGGAAAATCGCTTCTCCGCTATGGAATTTCGACAAAGCAACTTACGATCAAACGGCTCAGTCTTTTGATAATCCAGATCACGTAGCAATCGTAATTCACAATTACAGATGGAGACAATCATTAGTGGCTGGGGAAACAAAATACGACAATCTTGAAAAACGTCTGGCTTCAAAACCAGTAATTAAAATTCCTGCAATTACAATAGGAAGTGATTTTGACGGCGCTTTCGCGGATGGAAAAGCATACGCCAATAAATTCACAGGAAAATACGAACACAGAATTTTAAAAGGAATCGGACACAATGTGCCACAGGAAGATCCAAAGTCATTTGCACAAGCAATTATTGACGTCTCAAAATAATGGTGAATGGTAAATGGTGAATGGTTAATTAATTTTCTACAGCTCACTTTTTACATTTCACAAAAAATAACAACAACACAAAGCATATAATAATTTACAATTAATAATTCACAATTAACAATTAACAATTAAAAAAGTCATGGAAACAAAAATCTTATACACAGGAAAAACACACACAACAGGTGGCAGAGAAGGCGCTTCTCAAAGTTCAGATGAGCAATTGAATATCAAATTAAGTTCTCCGGGATCATCACGTCCAGGAACAAATCCAGAGCAGTTATTTGCTGCAGGATGGTCGGCTTGTTTTATAGGAGCTTTGGGTATTGCAGCGTCAAAATTAGGCATTAAACTTCCAACAGAAACTGCTGTAGATGCAGAAGTTGATTTATGCGTAACAGAAGGCGAGTATTCTTTACAAGCACGTTTAAACATCAGCCTTCCGGGAATTGATCGTGAAACAGCAGAAACTTTGGCGGCACAGGCACACCAAACTTGTCCGTATTCTAAAGCTACAAGAGGAAATATAAACGTTGAGCTTAATATTCTTTAATTTTAATGATGGACAACCTGCAAGGTTTTCAAAACCTTGTAGGTTTAAATTATAAGCTTAAAAAAAAACACAGACCTACAAGGTTTTGAAAACCTTGCAGGAAATAAAATAGGAATCATGAAAAAGATAAAAATAATTAGCGCTTTTACAATGCTGTTTTTGTTAACTGGAAACACCATTTTCAGTCAAAGCAACCAAGATAAAAAAGGTTTTGCACTTTTAGAATTGTACACTTCTGAAGGATGCTCGAGCTGTCCTCCGGCAGATGAACTGATGGGAAAAATCCAAAAAGAATATAAAGAAGATAATGTGTACGTTTTGTCTTATCATGTTGATTATTGGGATAAACAAGGCTGGAAAGATATTTTCAGCAGTGCTTCAAACACCAAAAGACAATACGATTATGCAAAATTCTTAGGAAAAGAGCCAATCTATACGCCACAGCTTATTATCAATGGAAAAATAGATTATATCGGTTCGCAGGAAACGGCTGTTCAAAATGGAATACGCACGGCGCTTTCAAAACCTGTAAATGCCGAAATTACTTTAGAAGCCAGTATAGAAGAGAATAAATTGAATGTGAATTACAGCTTAAGCAAAGTTCCAAAAAACAATCGCTTATTTATCGCTGTGGTTCAAAAATCGGGAAAAATAAATGTGAAAAGAGGGGAGAATGCCAATCGTGTTTTGTCGCATTTTCAAATTGTCCGAAGCCTGAATAGTTTTGCTTTGACCGAAAATTCAAAAGGAACTGCTTCTTTGGCTTTGCCAAAAGATTTTAATACAAAAGATTTTGAAGTAATCGGGTTTGTACAAGACATGAATTCTGGAATTATTTTAACTGCTGAGCGAGCAGTTTTTGCCCAAAATTTATTGTAAAATAGAGGAGAAGCAAAATGACTTCTGGTTCAGATCTGTTTTATTTTTTAAGAAGAGAATTGAATTTTTCTGCTTAATTTAAAACCTGCGTTTTTTAGGGCAATTTGCCTCAAAAACAGCAGGTTTTTAGTTCTGACGAAATGTCAGTCGGTATATTTGTGTTGTGTTTAAAATATTGAAAACCAGTTTTTTTAATTATTTTACATAAAGTTAAAGATTAGTATTGTTGTTTCTTGAAATTGAAATGAAGTTTAATTTTAAATTCTTTGTTTTCATCATAAAAACCCCGTTATTTTATCGCTATCTTTGACAAAGTATATCGAACTTGAAACCCAATCCCGAGGCTTCGGGACTACAATTTGAAACAAAAAAATATATGGAAAAAGTAAAACGCTTTCAGGTTTCCCGCCGCGTTATTTGGGGAAGTTCTGCAGCACTTGCAATTCTTGCTTCGATACCAAAATTATTTGACATGGCTTCAACGCCTGGCGATATCGTAATCAATTCTTCGATTACGCTTTTGTTTTCTCTATTTATTTGGTATTACAACATTTACAGTCTGCCGAAATTTTCAGCCCATCACATGGCTAAAAGCTTATTTAACTGGAAGTTATTGCTGAGTGTTGTAATGGGAATTTTGCTGATGGTGATTTTGGTAGTGGCACATCAGGAACTTTTTCAGGTTTCTAAAATGGACGCACCAATTATGTTTGAACTGCGCGGTATTTTGATTAATTTGATTGTGTATATGTTTTTGCATCTGCTTTTTCAGAATTATCAAACACAGCAGCTAGGAGTAGAACTCGAGCGCAGTAAAGCCTTAAATTTAGGTGCGCAATACGAACTTTTGAAACAACAGGTCAATCCGCATTTTTTATTTAACAGTCTGAATACGCTAAAATCGATGGTTGATATTCAGGACCCAAATAGCTCAGATTTTATTTTAAAACTATCTGATTTTTACCGATTTACACTAGAGAGCCGAAAGCTTGACTTGATATCCCTGAAAGAAGAAATTCAGATTCTGGATTCGTATGTTTATTTGCTGAAAGCCCGTTTTGAAGATGGATTTGAGGTACTGAATGAAATTGATCCAAAACAATACGATTGTGCTATTCCTCCGTTTTCATTGCAGCTTTTGATTGAAAACTGCATTAAACACAATGTGGTTTCTTTAGATAAACCATTGCGAATTAAATTATATACCGAAGATGATTTTTTGGTTATTGAGAACCCAATTCAGCTGAAACGCGGTGCTTTGTCAACTGGCGTTGGTCTGGATAATATTAATCAGCGTTTTATGCATTTGGTTCACAAGGAAATCGAAATTGATAAAAACGACACTATTTTTAAAGTCAAAATACCGCTTATTTATGAATATCATAATAATTGAAGATGAAGTAAAAACGGCCAAAGCACTTGGTCAGCTTATTTTGAGCATCAGGCCTGATGCTCAAATTTTGTCGTATATACAAAGCATAGACGGAGCAGTAAGCTATCTTTTAGAAAATGATCAGCCCGATCTTATTTTTATGGATATTCAGCTTGCGGATGGACTTTGCTTCGAGATTTTTAAGAATGTTGAGGTTTTGTCTCCTGTGATATTCTGTACTGCTTTTGATGATTACGCGATTGAAGCTTTTAAATCAAACGGAATTGATTATGTTTTAAAGCCGTTTTCAAGGGACAGTATTTCGCAGGCAATCAAAAAAGCAGGCGAGCTGAAGAATTTCTTCCAAAGAAATAAAAAGATGATGCCTGATTTTGATTATCTCTTGACAAGAACGGGCGAAAACACTGGCAAAAGCAGTTTTTTGGTTTTTAAAAACAATAAATACCAAACGATTCAAACCGAGAATATTGCGTTTTTCTATATCAAAAATGAAACGCCTACGATTATGACTTTTGATAAAACCGAATATCAGATTACGCAGTCGCTAGATGAGGTTCATAAGTTATTGTCGCCAATCCAGTTTTTTAGAATGAACAGACAATATCTGGTGAATTTTTCAGCAATAAGAGAAGCGGAACATTATTTTTCGCGTAAGCTGCTTATAAAATTAACAATCCCTACAGAAGAAAAATTATTAGTTGGAAAAGAAAAAGCTACAGCATTCCTAAGCTGGCTTGAAAACAGATAAAAAAGTAAATTAAAATCCACTGTTTATAATTCGAATGGAAAAATAAACAGTGGAAATCAGTCTAATTCGCCCCATCAGAGGGCTTTTTTTATTTATTGTAAGATCGTTTTTGTTGCTTTTACTATTTTTCCAGTCGTTGTGTTTTGTATAAAACCAATTATTTCCCATTCGGTTTCATTGAAATTAGAAGGTTTTTCAATTGTTATACTGCCTTCAGTTTTATTGATAGGAAAGCTTTTGAGTTCTCTCACAATCTGAACGTGATGCAAAGTAGTACCGCTGTTTTCTCCACGTTCTACTTTTGAAATTCCTTGTTTTTGAATTACAGCAATAAACAAACTCGAGTCTTTCTGAATGTCATCTGTTTTAAAATCTATGTTTAAAGAAGATTTGGCAATGTTGGCTGTAAGTTTCAAATTTCCTGATTGTTTTGTTTGTAAGACATCAGAAACTTTTTCTGAAAGTCCCATTTCATTATATCCGGCAAATTCTAACGTTCCGTTCATGATAAACTGAGGCGTATATATAACAAACAAATTCAGCCAATCCTGGTATTTTTGCTGGCGTTTGGTAAACTCATTCGAGCTGAATTGATCTTTCCATCCCAAACGGTCCCAGTAATCCACGTGATAAGCGAGCACATAGATGTTTTTGTCTTTGGCTTGTTCCTCTAATTTTACCAATAAAGCATCGGCAGGAGGACAGCTGGAGCATCCTTCAGAAGTAAAAAGTTCGACAACCGCAAAACTATTGCTGCTGGTGGTTTCTAGTTTGGTTTTTTCTGTTTTGAAAGCTCCGGTAAATTCATCTTCACTATCCGGAAACATAAAACAATTTAGAAAAAAGAGGCCTGAAAGTGCGATGACTCCCGTTATTAAAAGAATGTTTTTCATGATTTTTTATTTTAAATAGAATTGAAGTTCTGTTATTACATCAAAGGTAATTTCGGAATACCTGATAAGTAAGCGAAAAACCGTCAACTGTCCAGAATAGATGCTGAAGATTCCAATCTTTGAGGTTAAAAAAAGTTTCAAGTTTCAGGTTTCAGGTTTCAAGTTGATTCACTTTGTCATTTTGTACGTACCAAAACCTGAAACCTGAAACCTGAAACAAAAAAAACAAAACTGAACGTTACAACTATCAAACTTGAACTTTGCAACAATGTTGCTTACAAGCCTTATGCTGAACTTTGCTTCATAAATAATATACTTATGAAAACAATTTTTATTACAGGAACTTCAAGCGGTTTAGGAAAAGCTGCGGTTCATTTGTTTCACAGCAAAGGCTGGAATGTTATTGCAACAATACGCAATATTGACAAAGCAAATTTTGAAGGTTTAGAACGGGTAACAATTTTACCGCTCGATATTACAGAACCAGAGCAAGTTAAAGACACCGTAAGCAAAGCCATTTCGTTAGGAAAGATTGATGTCGTTTTGAATAACGCGGCTTACGGCGCAATCGGCCCGCTGGAAAGTGTGAGCGAAGATGTTCTATTGAAGCAGATTAATACCAACTTGCTTGGTGCGATTCGTGTGACACAAGCTTTTGTTCCGCATTTTAGAGAAAAACGCAGTGGTCTTTTTATTAATATTACTTCTATTGCTGGGTTAATTACTTTTCCGCTTGACAGTTTGTATCATGCCGTAAAATGGGGACTGCATGGCTGGAGCGAGGGAATGAGTTATGAATTGGCGCATTTCGGAATTGGAATTAAAACGGTTGCACCAGGTTTTATCAGAACAGAATTTGGATCAAACATGGTTATAACCTCCTCAGAACCTTACCAAGAATTGATGGACAGTTATTTGGCAGCTGTAAACAGCATGATGGACCCTACAAGCAGTGGTTCAACGGCAGAAGAAATTGCACAAGTAGTTTACGAAGCCGCAACAGATGAAAAAGATCAAATACATTACACCGCCGGAGCAGATTCAAAGCAAATGTCAGACAGACGCTTAGAAGTAGGTGCAGAGGCGTCGAGAAGAGAAATGGCAACGCTGTTTCTGGGATGATGTATTTTTTACATTAGTTTTAAGTTTAACCGCAAAGCACGCAAAGTTTTTTTTGTGTTTTAGGTCGCAAAGATCGCAAAGCTAGGTAGATAAAAAACTTTGCGTACTTTGCGTAAATCTTAGCGCACTTTGCGGTTAAATTTTTTACTTCCATTTCAACTTGAAACCTGAAACAAAGAAAACCTGAAACAAAAAAGCCATGTCTGCCACAACAAACCCTAAAATTCCACAAATAGTCTATTCGGCGACTTCAAAAAGAGCAACGGAAGGCGAAATATTGATTAAACAACATGTGTTTGATTATATCATTTCAGGAACTTCTGAGGTTTATTTTGGAGGAAAATCATATTCGTTTCAAGCTGGCGATTTTCGTTTTGCGGTGCGAAATCGTCTCAGTAAATTTATTAAACTGCCACCCGATGGTGGAGAATACAAATCGGTTTCGATTTGTCTCGATACCGCAACTTTATTTGAGATGAAAAATGATTTTCCTGCAGATAAAACAGTTTTGCATCAACATGAAAATGTCTTTTTGCTCAAGCCAAATAAACATTTTAATAATTACATTGATTCGCTTTTGCCTTATTTAGAAAATAAAAATACGATCAGCGAAAGCCTGATTAAAATCAAGATAAAAGAAGCAATTTTGATTTTTCTGGAAGCAAATCCACAGTTGAAAAATATACTTTTTGATTTTAGCGAACCAGGCAAAATTGATTTGGAAGCTTACATGAATGAACATTATCAATACAACGGAAGTCTGGAAGAATTCGCTTATTTAACCGGAAGAAGCTTGTCGACTTTCAAACGTGATTTCGAAAAAATTTTCAGTACAACGCCTAATAAATGGCTGTTGAAAAAACGACTCGAAGAAGCTTATTATCTGCTTGAAAAAAAGAAAATGAGAGCGACTGATGTTTATGTCGATGTCGGGTTTAAAGACTATTCTCATTTCTCGATTTCATTCAAAAAACGGTTTGGCGTAGCGCCTTCTTTAATCTAAAAAAGCTTGAATTATAAATTAAATTATAATTCAAGCTTTTGTGTAAATAAAAACTATTAATTTAAAGTAATACTGGTAGTTATATTTATTTGATTTAAAAAATAAGTATCATGCGAAACCACAATTAAAGTTCCCTGATATTCGTTTATTGCAGCGGTTAAGATTTCGATATTTTGGATATCAAGATTGTTTGTCGGCTCATCTAAAATGATTAAATCGGGGGCTTGATTTGTGATTGTCAAACCGCAGAGCATTAAGCGCATTCTTTCTCCACCGCTTAAAAACTGGCAAGGTTTATCCCAATCTGATTTAGTAAAAAGAAATCGGTTTAATCTCATTTTAATATCATGTTCTTCAAAACCCGAATTGTTATACTGCTGTGCCTGCTCGTAAACGGTCAATGTATTATTGATGAGCGAATAATCCTGATCAATGTAAACGCTTTCACAGTCGGCGATTTTCAGCGTTCCTGATTTTGGCATTATTTCGCCTAAAATCAGTTTGATCAGCGTTGTTTTTCCTGAGCCGTTATTTCCTTTCAAAGCGATTCTATCGCCAGAAAGCATCTGGAAATTCAAATTGGTTTCCCAAATAGCTTCATCATTATAGCTGTAATTCAGTGATTCGGCTGTAATTATTATTTTGCCTTTGTGAAGACGCGAATTGTCAAGTCCAAATTTCATTTTGTCAATACTTGAAACTCCTTCACGCAACTCGCGCAATTCCTGAGATATACCGCCAATTTTTTCGGCATGAACGCTTTTGGTTTTCGATGTGCTGTTTTCGGCCTTATTCTTTAACGTATTCAGCATAATTCGGGCAACTCCAGCTTTTTCTTGTTTCTTTTTTCCTTTTGCATCCAGTTTTTGCTGTCTTTCGACGGTTTCTCGCTGTTTTTCTTTGGCTTTTTGGAGCGCTTTTTCTTTGGAATGGATATCCTGAGCTAATGCATTTTTTTCGATGTTCTTCTGCTCCAGATAAAAATCATAATTACCGCCGTAGGTTTTGATTCCGTTTGACTTTAATTCACAGGTTGTATCGAGTAAATTCAGCAGTTTTCGGTCGTGACTTACCAGTAACATTGTACTTGTGGAAGCTTTTATGAATTGGTATAATAAATTTCTTCCTTCAACATCAAGATGATTGCTGGGTTCGTCAAGCAATATAAGTTTGGGCTGATGAATGGCAATTCCGGCAAGAAATACTTTGGTTTTCTGACCTCCGCTCAAAGATTCCATTTTCTGATTTAAATCAAAATCATTTAATTTCCAATAGTTTAAAGCTTCATTACAGCGTTCTTCAATTGTCCAGTCGTCGTTGAGCAGGTTTAAATTGGTTTCGCTTACATTTCCTTCGAGGATTTCATGAAAAGCAGCAAGTTTTTGATCGATTTGTAAAGCCTCGGCAATAGTCAAATGATTGTATTGTCCGAAGATTTGCGGAATATAATACGGTTCGGCCTCAATTTCGATTGTGCCGCTTGACGGAAATAATTCTTTTGCAATAATTTTAAGCAAAGTTGATTTTCCAGCACCATTATGGCCTGTTAAGGCAATTTTATGGCCTGTGTTTACTGTTAAACTGATCGCGTTGAACAGCAGTTCTTTATTAGAATGTGTATATGAAATGTTTTGCAGAATGATCATAATCTCTTTCTTAAGCATTAATAAATCAGCAACACCAAAGTCTGGCTTGCTGTCTCTATATCTGAAAGAAATTATTTATTCACATTTATGGAAGTGGTTTATTTGAAAGTGCAAATATAAGAAATGTTTTAAAAGTAAAACAAATCAAAAGCGCCTGAGATAAAGTTCTCTAGGCGCTTTCGTTCTTATTTTAATGAAAAGCTTTAAAATTAGCTCACAAATGCATTTCTGCTATAGTTTGCTGCGTATAATTCTCTAAACATCGCATAGGTTATGCTGACCATTGCAAAAGCAATAATGGCATCGATTGTGGAAGGAAAACCTAATACAGCTAATTTTGAAAAGAAAGCAAAAATGATATCAAAGAATAATCCGGCAAAAACCCATTCTTTCAATCGTAATAATTTGTTCGGAATCAATAATGTGATTACTCCAGCAATTTTGATTACGCCAAGAATGTAAATGAAATGCGGAGGATAACCCAATTGCTGTGTAATTTCCCAAACTAATTTGTTGGTTGTTAATTCAAAAAATCCGCTGGCACCAAACCATAATGAAGTTAAAATGATTCCAGTCCAGTAAATAATTTTAGTCGTTTTTGTGTTCATGATTTTAAATTTTAAGTTGTTAAACAGGACAAAATTGCGTCAGAACCAACAGAAAACATAGTGGCATTTTAGTGAAATGGACATTTTAAACTTTGAATTAGACATTATGAGGCTTTAAGTTTTTAGTTAAAGCATTTCGTTAGTTGTAATCTCGATTTTGTAACTTTGAGAATTACTTTTTTGAATCAGTTTATATTTTCAATTTTAAGAATGGAAGCCAAAGAACTTTTACAGCAGCATATTGCCAAAACTGCCCTATTAACAGAAGAAGAGTTTGATTACTTTTATTCTCATTTCAAGCCATTTTCTTTCAAAAAAGGCCAAACGATTATCACTGCGGGAGATAAAGTAAACTGCGAATATTTTGTGATTTCGGGCTGTTTGAAAGCTTTTTTTATTAATGATGAAATCAAAATGTATATACTGCAGTTTGCAATGCCAACTTGGTGGGCATCAGATTATGCCGCTTTATACAATAAAACGGAAGCGACCATAAACGTTGATTGCATCACGGATGCCGAAGTGCTTTGTCTGTCAAATGAAGACCGCGAGAAACTTTGCAAAGAGTTTCATCAAGTAGAGCATTTTTTCCGCTGGAGAACTAACAAAGGTTATATTGCTTCTCAAAAAAGGCTTTTATCCTTTATGAATAATAATGTGAAAATACGTTATGAAGAGCTTTTGGCTCTATATCCGCAATTATATAATCTTGTTCCAAAACATTTAATTGCTGCTTATTTAGGTGTTTCAAGAGAAACGTTGAGCAGGCTTTATAATTCTTAGGGTTTTATGCCACAGATTGTAAAGATCGAATGGGATTTTTTCACGCAGATTCCGCAGATTTGAGCAGATTTTTTTTAATATAATCTAATATAGCCCGTGGTTTCAACCACGGGGATTTAGATTGCAGCAATGCATTGTGTTCCAAACATTGCGTCCAAGCGGTTGAAACCGCTGGCTATGTTTTGGTTTGATTTAATTTAATATCTACAGATTTAGGCACATTTTTTATTAACCTATAATCAAATATAGCCTGTGGTTTCAACCACAGGGATTTTAATTATAATAATGAATTACGTCACAAAAATTGCGTCCCAGCGGTTGAAACCGCAGGCTATGTTTTAATTCCAGTTATATAAAAACCTTAGCATCTTAGCACCTTAGCACCTCAAAAAAAAAGAATGTGACCTACATCACGTAACCCATTTCCATAGTCGCCGTTCCTTTGTACTGTAGTTTTAAACACACTTAAATACAATCACAATGGAAACAACAAATTTTAAAATCGTAAGCTCAAATAGCAACGTAGAATGGACTGGAAGAAAAGTAACCGGTGCGCATAATGGTACAATTGGTATCAAAGAAGGTAATTTCATCGTACAGGATGGAAAAGTAAAAGGAGGGAAAGTTGTAATTGATACAGCTTCTATCAAAATTCTGGATGTAACAGATCCGGCAACCAACACACAATTCGGAGGTCATCTTGCTTCAGATGATTTTTTCTCAATCGAAAAATTTCCTACTTCAACTTTTGATGTTCTTTCAGTGAAAGAAGTATCAGACAATGTTTTTCACCTTGAAGGAAATCTTACTATAAAAGATATTACACACGTTGTTGGTTTTGATGCAACAGTAGAAAACAATCGAAATGCAATTGCACTTAAAGGTAAAATGGTTATTGACCGTACTAAATACGATATCAAATTCCGCTCAGGAAACTTTTTTGTCGATTTAGGCGATACATTAATCTACAACGACTTTGAGCTTGATTTTAATATCACTGCCGAAGCCATTTTTTCAGAACAATCTAAAAACTAAAGCCATGCCTTACGTAAAAATCGAATTGACCCGCGAAGGAGTAACCCGCGAGCAAAAACAAGAATTAATCAGTGGTATTACCAACTTGATTACAGAAGTATTAAACAAAGATCCGCATTTAACTCATATCGTGATTCAGGAAATAGATTTAGACGATTGGGGCTACGCAGGAGAACAAGTATCAGTATTAAGAGAAAAAGGCATAACAGCCGATAAAAAATAAATATCATGAAAAAACAAACTATAATCGTTACCGGAGCAGCTTCTGGTATTGGAAAAGGAATCGCCAAATATTTTTTGGACAGAGGTGATAATGTTGTCATCAATTCAGTAACACCAGCGTCACTAGAAAGCGCTTTTAATGAATTTGGCGGAGGCGATAATTTAGCCATGTATGCTGGAGATATCAGCAACAAAGAAACAGGTGAGCAATTAGTAAAAATTGCACTCGAAAAATTCGGTTCAGTAGATGTTTTGGTTAATAATGCCGGAATATTTGACAGCAAACCTTTCTTAGAAGTTGACGAAGCTTATTTAGACAAGTTTTTGACAACCAATTTAAAAGGAACTTATTTTACTACACAAGCGGTAGTTCCTCAAATGCTGAAACAAAAAGATGGTGTTGTAATTAATATCGGAACACCATTAGTAAATCATGGATTAGGCGGATGGCCTGCTTCTGCGCCAGTTTCAAGCAAAGGGGCGATTCATGCTTTGACTATTCAATTAGCCGCAGAATTCGGTAAACAAAACATTCGTTTCAATACTGTTGCACCAGGTGTTATCAGAACTCCAATGCACGGCGATAAAGCCGATCAGAACGCTGGTTTACATTTGTTAAACAGAGTAGGAGAGATTGATGATGTTGCCGAAATGGTTTACACCGTTGCCAAAAGCACTTTTATTACCGGTTCCATTATCAATGTTGACGGAGGTAAAGCGGCTGGACATAACTTAAACTAAGATGAAAACTATTTTATTAACTGCTTTTATGTTCTGGTCATTCCAGAGCATAAAAGCACAAAATACAATTAAAATGGAAAATCAAGCTGAAATTGCCGCCATTACAGACGCAGTTGAAAACTATTATTTTAAAGGAATTTATGAAGGCGATGCCCTGTTTTTAGGAAGCATTTTTTATCCCGGAAGTTTTGTGTTTGGTGATGTAAAAGGACAGCCTTATTTTAAAACCGCAGATCTTTATTTGGATGGCGTAAAAAACAGACAAAGTCCAAAAGATTCAGGAAAACCTTTTAAAGGCGAAATCTTGAGCATAAAAGTCGTAAATTCAATCGCAGTTGCAGAGGTTACTGTAAAAATGTACGATTTTAATTATCGGGATTTTTTATCTTTCCATAAGATTAATGGAAAGTGGCTCATTGTCAATAAAATGCTGACTGATGTAAGTGAATAATTTTAAATTTTAAAGTGATGTGGTACAATACAAAAGCTTCAGAGTTGTTAGGAATTCAATATCCAATACTGCAAGGGCCATTTGGCGGAAATCTGTCATCGCCTGAACTTGTTGCAACGGTTTCAAATGCAGGTGGATTGGGAGGATATGGTGCATATACGCTGAGTCCGCAGGAAATTTTTGAGGCAGACAAGCAAATAAAAGCTTTAACGGATAAACCTTATAATTTAAATCTTTGGGTTTCCGATTCAGATATGAATCCAGAAGGTATTACAGATGCACAATATAACAAGGCAAAAGAATTGTTCAAACCTTACTTTGACGAAGTAGGAATTCCATTGCCTGAAAAACCGGCATCGTTTCAATCCCGATTCGAAAATCAGCTGGAAGTTGTTTTAGATATTCGCCCAAAAGTATTCAGTTTTATGTTTGGCGTTCCGTCTCAAGATGTTTTAGAACAATTCCGAAGATTGGGAATTGTAACCGTTGGAGCAGCTACAACTTTAGACGAAGCTGTATTTTTAGAAAATGCCGGAGTAGACATGATTATTGCTTCAGGTTTTGAAGCCGGCGGACACCGACCTTCTTTTTTGGCTTCAGCCGAATCCTCTTTAACCGGAACTTTTGTTTTATTGCAGTTAATCAGAGAAAAAGTAAAAATTCCTGTTATTGCAGCAGGAGGAATTGCAAACGGAAAAGGAATTGCTGCAGCATTAGCTTTAGGAGCAAGTGCAGCACAATTAGGAACGGCATTTTTAGTGACCGAAGAATCAAACGCACTGCCAATACACAGAGAAATGCTTTTTTCGGATGCTTCAAAATACACCACATTATCACGAGCTTACACCGGAAGATTAGGACGTGGCATAACCAGCAGAATCGCAAAAGAAATTATGGGCAAGGAAATGGACATATTGCCATTCCCATTACAGACTACTTTTATGTCGCCTTTGCGAAAAGCGGCGCTGGATCAACAAAAATGGGATATGATATTGTTTTGGGGCGGACAGATTTCACCTATTTTAAAACATAGAAAAGCTGGAGAATTGATGCATTCTTTGATTGAAGAAACTGCAGCTTATTTTGATGGATTGAAATTGTAACCCTAAATTCTGAAGTAAAACGAGTATTTCACTTCTCTGAAGCTTTAGATTTTGGTTTAATTAATCAGCTATAAATATTGCGCCCTTTCAGGGCTGTGTAGTAAACTCCAGAGGAGTGCTATATTTATAGAAGTAATCGTGAAGATCTATTTTAGCTCCATCGGAGCGATATAGGACAAGGGATATCAAAGAACTTAAAACTCATTTCAAGAGTCGGAATGAGTTTTTTTATGCACAAAAAAGTCATTTTTGGATATTTTTATTGATTAAACACATCAAATGCGGCAATAAAATCAAAAATTTAAACTTTTATAAATCACTGTTTTTAAGTTTATTAAAACCAATTTAGAAGCGAATATAAATAAATTTGAAAAAAAATAAATTTAAACTTGACTAATTCGGTAGAATTAATATATATTTGTAGAGCAGAAAATTTCTGTAATGATACTTATCCAGAAAGACTGAGGGAATAGGCCCAATGAAGTCTTAGCAACCTGTTTCTAAATAAGGTGCTAAATCCTTCCGCGGAGACGGACAGATAAGAAAGATTTCCTTAAAATCTGAATAAGATCATCAATGTTAAAATCAATTCATTAAAAATGAAAACTAAGTCAGTTTTATTGCAAACCTATTCTGATCGTTTGAATTTATTCTTTCAAAAAAATAATCTTGAAGTTTTCCGAATGCGAAGACACTAATTTTTTTCACATTTCACATTTTAACAGCATTTGCTATGGCCTTTTAACATTGGCCCCGGAATTCTTTTGTCCAATTTAAATTTAAATCAACATGAAAATATTAAGCTTACTATTCACTAAAAATCAAAAAAAAATGAAAAAAATGTTACTCGGTTTTGCCTTATTGTGCGGATTAACGCAAGTGCAGGCGCAAGAAAATAATATACAGTTAAGAGGAACTGTTGCTGATACAGTGGTTCAATATGTTTACCTGCAAAAGTTTCACAACAAAATGTTTACTACGATTGATTCGGTAAAAGTAAAAGACGGAAATTTTAGTTTTAAAACTAAAGTACAAACGCCAGAATTATATGGTTTAACTGTAAATTCAGCAACTTCACCATTATACATTTTTCTTGAGAAAGAACCTATTACGGTAAAATTAAGTCCGAAGAAATATTACAATACTTCAACAGTGACAGGTTCAGTTTCACAAGATTTGTTTGAAACGTATAAAAAGGAAAAAGACCCAGAAATCAGCAAATTCATTACAGAACACCCAGCGTCGATTGTTTCTGCTTATGTTTTGTACAGAAACTGGTCGTACAGACTGACTCCGGAGCAAATCACACAGAATATTGCATTGCTGGATAAAAGCTTGCAAACTACGACTTATGTGAAAGAATTGAAAGAACTGGTTACTGTGCTCAGCGGATTAGCGATTGGTAAAAAAGCCCCAGATTTTACTTCTAATAATCCGGAAGGCAAACCAGTTCGTTTTTCAGAAAACCTTAAAGGATACACTTTAGTTGATTTTTGGGCTTCATGGTGCGGTCCTTGCCGAAGAGAAAACCCAAATATCGTAGCGGCTTACAAAGAATTCCACGATAAAGGATTTAATATAATCGGTATTTCTTTGGACAGAAAAAAAGAAAGCTGGATAAAAGGAATTCAGGATGATAAATTAGACTGGCTTCAGGTTTCAGATTTACTTTTCTGGAACAGTGCAATTGCTAAATTATACGGTGTAAGAGCAATTCCAGCCAATTATTTAGTCGATTCTAACGGAATCATTGTAGCAAAAAATCTTCATGGAGAAGAATTGCAGTCAACACTTAAAGCACTTTTAGAGAAAAAGATTTAAGAAACTACCCGCAATCTTGTCATTCCGAGGAACGAGGAATCTCCACGAGAAACTCCACAATCATAATCGACAATCTTTGTCGAGCTACTTGCGAAGATTTCTCCTTCGTCGAGATTACAAGATTGTGGGTAGTTTTTATTCCTCGGAATGACAAACAGAACTTTAAATAATACAATTAGTTAATTTTAAATGATAAGGAAATGAATGCAATTGAGACAACCAAGCCAATAGAGTTGGAGTGTTACTTCTCTAAATTTAGAGAAAACACGATAGGAGTAAATCATAGTTTTGAATCGGTTTATGGTGAGCAAAATTTGCTTTACGCAGATTGGGTGGCCAGCGGAAGATTATACGTTCCGATTGAAGATATAATGCTCAATAAAATTGGTCCAATGATTGCCAATACGCATTCACTTTCTAGTCAGACGGGAAAAACGTCAACTTATGCTTATCAGCATGCAAGGGAAATTATCAAGAAATCGGTTAATGCAAATGAATCAGATGTTTTAGTCACTGCGGGAACCGGAATGACGGCTGCTTTGTCAAAACTGCAGCGTATTATAGGTTTGAGAAAAAATTACGGGAATGAAAAGGATAAACCTGTCGTTTTTATTACGCATATGGAGCATCATTCCAATCAGGTTTC
The DNA here is from genome assembly GCF_009711135.1 of Flavobacterium sp. LC2016-01. Lineage (GTDB taxonomy): Bacteria > Bacteroidota > Bacteroidia > Flavobacteriales > Flavobacteriaceae > Flavobacterium. Next base: position 976,377 of record NZ_WMIC01000001.1, read on the forward strand.
GTGGTATGAAACCAATGCCGATGTTGTGATTTTGCCTGCTGATGAAAACAACTTGGTTGACCCTGAAATTCTTTCTTCAGAAATAAAAAAATATGCTGATCGAAGCGTGAAAATTGGCTCGTTTACAGCTTGTTCAAACGTGACGGGAATTATTACGCCTTATCATGAATTGGCCAAAATTATGCATCAAAACGGTGGATTCTGTTTTGTTGATTTTGCAGCTTCGGCGCCTTACGTTAAAATTGATATGCACCCAAATGATCCTGAAGAACAGTTAGATGCCATTTTCTTTTCGCCTCATAAATTTTTAGGCGGACCGGGAACTTGTGGTGTTTTGGTTTTTAATGAAAAATTATACAAAGCTGAATTTCCAGATAATCCAGGAGGAGGAAACGTAAAATGGACAAATCCGTTTGGGAATTATTCGTATAGTGATGTAATTGAAGTTAGGGAAGACGGCGGAACTCCAGGGTTTTTACAGGTAATTCGAACGGCTTTGGCTTTAGAATTAAAAGAAAAAATGGGCGTGAAGCAGATTGCCAAAAGAGAAAAAGAATTATTGGATATCTGCTTTTACAGGCTTCAAAAAATTAAGGGTTTATCTATTTTGGGCGATTTAAAAAGCAAAAGAATAGGCTGTGTTTCATTTGTAATTGAAGATATTCACTATAATTTGATCGTAAGACTTTTAAATGACCGTTTCGGAATTCAGGTTCGCGGTGGCTGGTCGTGTGCGAGTACCTATGCACATTATCTTTTTAATATTGATGAAAAACGATCAAACGTGATTACAAATGAATTATCAGCGAAAAATCAAACCAATAAACCGGGCTGGGTTCGTTTGTCGCTTCATCCCATTATGACGAATGAAGAACTGTTTTTTATTTGTGATGCAATCGAACAAGTGGCTTTGAATTATAAGAAATGGCAAAAAGATTATTTCTATAATCCTGCTTCAAATGAATTTGAAAACCCTCAAATTACGGATACAATTACAAGAGAAGTGAACAATTGGTTTAAACTGGATTAAAATTTAGTCTATTATTTTGATAGGTTAATAAAAGTTTTAATGATTTTTGCATTAAAATTGAAATTAACTGTTTAAATTTGCAACCGCAATGAGAAAAAACGACCAGAATATGAAGAATTATTATAGCAGCAGTATAATGTGCTGTGATGTTGTAATGCACTTTGTTGATCTGGCTTTTATATAAAATAATAGTATTTATTTCTAAAGCCTTTCATGAATATTTGAAAGGCTTTTTTGTTTTTAAATTGGAATAAGAAATGATTGAATTAAAAAATGTAACTAAGACTTTTCATCAGAAAGACAGGATTGTCACGGCACTTTCAGATGTTTCGCTTACAGTTCCGCCGGGAAAAATCTTTGGCGTAATTGGAACTTCTGGAGCAGGAAAAAGTACGCTGATTCGCTGTGTGAATTTATTGGAACGCCCAACTTCGGGAGAAATTATTGTGGATGGGAAAGCTTTGATGAAGTTGTCAAACAGTGAACTTGCGATTGAAAGAAGAGAAATCGGAATGATTTTTCAGCATTTTAATCTGCTTTCATCTCGAACGGTTTATGAAAATGTTGCTTTTCCGCTGGAATTAGCTGGAATTTCAAAAAGCAAAATCAATACAAGAGTAGCTGAATTACTGCAGTTAGTTGGTTTGGCAGAAAAAGCAAACGATTATCCGGCAAGTCTTTCAGGCGGACAAAAACAAAGAGTTGCGATTGCGAGAACTTTGGCGAATAATCCAAAAGTGTTGTTGTGTGACGAAGCAACAAGCGCACTTGATCCTGCGACTACAAGATCGATTTTGAATTTATTGAAAGACATTAATAAACGATTGAATATTACCATTTTGCTGATTACGCACCAAATGGAAGTCGTAAAATCAATTTGTGATGAAGTAGCCATTATCAGCCATGGAAAATTAATAGAGCAGGGAAGTGTGGGCGAAATTTTTGCTGATCCAAAACACGAATTGACCAGAGAATTTATTTCTTCTTCACTGCATATTGATATTCCGGCAGTTTATCAGGAGAAATTAAAATCAGAAGATGATGGAAATCTAAATCCGTTATTGAAATTAGAAATGACAGGAAAATCGGTTAATGAGCCTGTTATTTCAGAAGTTTCAAGGCTTTTTGATACTGATTTCAAAATTGTCAGCGCACAAATGGATCAGGCTGGCGAAGTTAATTTTGGCGTTATGCTGATTGAACTTTCAGGAAAACGCGAAAATTATAACGCAGCAATTCAATATTTTAATTCAAAACACATTAAAACAGAAATTATAGGTTATGTCTGATTCAATTATAGATTTATTGTTAAAAGGAACTTGGGAAACCATTGTGATGACATTTGTGTCGGGCTTTTTCGGTTTTTTATTGGGACTTCCAACGGGAATTTTACTTTTCCTGACCCGTAAAAATCAAATTCTAGAACAGTCGGTTTTAAACAGAAGTTTATCGATTTTGGTAAATATTTTTCGTTCCATTCCGTTCATTATTTTAATCGTTTGGATGATTCCGTTTACGCGTGCTATTGTTGGAACTTCGATTGGAGTAAGTGCGGCTTTAGTTCCGTTAAGTATAGGTGCAGCACCTTTTATTGCGCGTTTGGTCGAAAACAGTCTTTTGAGTCTGCCGTCTGGCTTAATTGAAGCAGCAAGAGCTTTGGGTGCAACGCCATTTCAAATTGTATATAAAGTGTTGCTTCCAGAAGCTTTGCCTTCTTTAATAAATGCAGCTTCCATTACCTTAATTACACTTGTAGGTTATTCTGCAATGGGGGGAGCCGTTGGAGCAGGAGGACTTGGACAAGTTGGTTATCAATATGGATATATTGGTTATGATGCTGTAACCATGAATTCTGTTTTGGCTTTGCTGGTCATTTTAGTATTCGTGATTCAGTTTGCAGGAGACCGATTATCAAAACGATTTGATCATAGGTAATCAATTAATAATTTATAGTTAACAATTAATAATTAAAATACATGAAACTAAATATTTTAAAAACAGCTGGAGTTTTGGCTTTGGCGCTTGTTTTATCAAATTGTGGGAAAAGCAAAAACAATGATCCGCATTTTATTAAAGTTGGAGTGGCTTCTGGACCCGAATTAAAAGTGGCTGAAGCAGCTAAAAAAGTAGCAAAAGAAAAATTCGGATTAGAAGTTGAATTGGTTTCTTTCAATGATTATGTAGTTCCAAATGAAGCTTTAAGCCAGGGAGATATTGATGCCAATGCTTTTCAGCATAAACCTTATTTAGATGAACAATCGAAACAACGCGGTTATAAACTGGCGATTATCGGCAAAACATTTGTTTACCCAATTGCAGCGTATTCGAAAAAAATAAAAAACCTTTCGGAATTGAAAAACGAAAGCACAATTATTATTCCGAATGACCCAACAAACGGAGGACGTTCTTTATTGCTTTTGCAGAAAAACGGTTTATTAAAATTGAAAGAAGGCGTTGGATTGCTTCCTAAAGTAACTGACATTGTAAGCAATCCTAGAAATTTAAAGATATTAGAATTAGAAGCGCCACAATTGCCACGCGCTTTAGATGACGCTAATGTTGCTATAGCAATTATTAACAATACATTTGCTTCTGCAGCAGGTTTGGTTCCTTCTCGTGATGCTTTATTTGTTGAAGATAAAGAATCGCCTTATGTAAATTTGGTTGTAAGCCGTGAAGACAATAAAAACGACGAAAGAGTAAAACAGTTTTTACAAGCTTTTCAATCTGCTGAAGTTGAAAAAGCTGCAGAGCAAGAATTTAAAGGCGGTGCTGTAAAAGGCTGGTAATTTAAAAAATTATGATTTTCTGCTAAGCGGAGTAGTAACTTAATAAAGCACACAGATGACGCAGATTAAACGGATTTTCACTGAGTATTATTTAAAAATCCGTTTTTATCGATTTAAATCTGTGTCATCTGTGTGCTATTTGCAAGATTAGTACAAGTAATGCATAACCATACAAATATTTCAGATAAAAAAAACAGACAGTATCAATTTTGATGCTGTCTGTTTTTCTTTTTTAGATGAACTTGATGTAATTTTTCTTTTTTATTCAGAAGAAGAAATTATAAGTTTCAATTTTAACAGTTAGGTATTGCTTTTTAATCAAAAAGCAGCGAAAATCTTATGATTGTTAAATTTAGGTCTAGAAATATCCTTTTAATAAAAATGATGCATTTTAAGCCGTTCAAAAACATTAGGTTTCATTTTATAATATGAAACAGACTTGCTCTAAAATAATATCTTTTAAGAATTATTGTAGCTTAACTTTATGAAGTATTAGAATATGTATGTTGTTGGAATGTAGTTTTTTATAAAACATTTTAGTTTTTAATTTCTTTTGTTTTAGGCAAATTCCGAATTCATTTAATTTTATAAATTGTATAGTATGTCTGTTCCCAAAGAGTTATATAATTTAAAGTTTTCAGAATATTTAGAATCTCTAAAGGTTTTATATTCGTCAGATGATAATTTTAAAACAATCTGCGATGATTATTGCGCAAGCACACTCAAAACAGAGAAGTACAAAATGAAATTCGAGAAATATTTTCAATACAAACTCGAAGCTGAAAATTTAGCAAAAGAATTAGAAGAAGAAATTTTAATTTATCTGATTAGAAATGGATGGGACAAAAAATAAATGTTCATAGAATTTTTTTTAGTTATTTAGTTAGTAAGTTACAGAATCTCATTTCATTAGAAATGGGATTTTTGCGTTTTAAAGATTTTTTAATTCCGAAAAAAACAAAAAATTTAATTGCATAAAACTTTTTCTGTCTTTTAAATTGAAGTGACTTTTTAAATGTTTAAAACCGAAATCAACGACAGTTTTAACGATTGTTTAAGGCTGTTTTTTTTATTGCTTTTTTGAAATAACAGTATTTTCAATACTTTACAGGTTTATTTTTCAAAAAAATCAGGCTTTTTTATGATGTTGCAAATTATAAAATGAAACAAAAAGTTGAATTTTTATGTGGGTTTACTTCGTAAATTTATAATCATTTAGCATAAAATCCGAAAAAATTAAATGTCCCGTTAAAAGGACGCTATATTTTACTAAGATTAGTACTACGCCAAATATTTTTTTATCTGCATTTAATAAACGCCAATACCTTCTACAAGCAGCGTTACTACCTGAATTTAAATGCCCAGTTTCTTATAAATATCAGCCCAGCTTTAGCCCCTATAATTAAGTTCATTAGTTGTAATCAAACAATTTTAAACTATAGTTATTATGAAAAAAAAGTGTTTAAGTATGGTCAAGATAAGGTATCTAGCCATTTTAATTTGCTTTCTGACCATAAACCTCATACATGGTCGAGATGATGGCGTAAAAAAAACATCAGAAAAGGAGATTATTGTACTTGATTGTAACTAAATAAGATTCTGAATCAAAAATTATTGAGATACTGAAATTGTAAAAAATAATTACTGATAGTTCTAAAAATAAACCAACAAAAAAATAGAAACCATGTATAAAAAAATACAATACATCATACTGTGCGGTTTGTGTATTACCTCTTTACAAGCGCAGACGCGAACAGAAAAAGATCTTTTAGGCGACAAGCAAATTCCTAATAATGCCTATTACGGTGTTCAAACGGCCCGCGCGTTAGAGAATTTTCAGATAAGCGGCATGACAACACAATTTTATCCTGATTATGTAAGAGCTTTTGCGATGGTAAAATTAGCTGCTGCAAGAGCAAATGCTGATGTAGGCCGACTTAAAAAAGACAGACTCGCTGCTATCGAAAAAGCCTGTCAGGCTGTTATTGACGGAAAATATCACGATCAGTTTCTGGTAGATTTGTATCAGGGCGGTGCAGGTACATCTGCAAATATGAACGTTAACGAAGTTCTCGCCAATATTGCTCTCGAGATGAGCGGTCATAAAAAAGGGGAATACCAATTTATCGAACCTCATGATGACTTGAATATGGGACAATCTACTAATGATGTTTACCCAACTGCGATAAAAGTGGCATTACTGCTTCATAACGATAAACTGATCAAAGAAGCCGAATTGCTTTCGCAGTCATTTCATAAAAAAGGAGATGAATTTAAAGATGTTCTAAAAATGGGACGTACAGAAGGGCAGGATGCTGTGCCAATGACAGTTGGTCAAGAGTTTCACGCTTTTGGAAATCAGCTTGATGCCGAAATTAATGCTTTGCGCAAAGTCGAAGTGTTTTTATGTGAGCAAAATATGGGAGCTACAGCAATTGGTACAGGTATTACAGCTTCACCAGGTTATGCTGAAAAAGTAGCCGTTCATTTGGCTAAAATTACAGGAAAACCTATTGTAATGAGTAAAGATCTTATTGCGGCAACCACCAGCCAGCAAGGATTTGTAATGTATTCATCGACGCTTAAAAGCATGGCTGTTGCATTGGCAAAAATCAGCAGCGATCTTATTATTCTGGCTTCTGGGCCTCGTTCAGGTATTTTTGAAATCAATTTGCCGGCACTTCAGCCTGGATCTTCAATTATGCCCGGTAAAGTTAATCCTGTAATGCCTGAGCTTATGGGCCAGCTTTGTTTTAAAGTAATAGGGAACGATCTAACTGTAACTTTAGCCGCTCAGTCTGGTTTATTACAATTAAATGCTTATGAACCAATTGAGGCCATTGCAATGATGGAATCACAAGGACTGTTTTTTAAAGCAATGCCATTATTCAGAAAAAATTGTATTGACGGCATTACAGTAAACAAAGATATTTTAAACCATTACATGGAAAGAAGTGTTGGTATTGTTACCGCTCTAAATCCTGTATTGGGATATGAAAAAACAACAGAACTCGCAAAAGAAGCACTTGCTACCAATAAAGGAATTCTAGAACTTATTCGTGAAAAGAAACTGCTGACTGAAGACCAAATCAAAAAACTTCTGGATCCTGCCAGCTTAACAGGTCAAAAATAACTCTCAACTTAAAAATCAATAACCATGAAATTAAATTTAATATTTTTTAAGAAAATCTTTTTGCTGCTATTGTTATCGCTTAGCATCAGTATGTTTGGACAGGCGAAGCCTAAAGTACTTATTCTGGCGACAGGAGGAACAATTGCAGGTGCTGCAAAAACAGGTGTACAGTCTGGTTATACTTCGGGTCAGGTTACAATTGATGCTATGGTAAATGCGGTTCCAGATGCTATGAAGCTTGCAGATATTAAAGGCGAACAGATTGCAAATGTTGGATCTCAGGATATGTCATTTGAAATTATGATGAAAGTCGCAAACAAAATTAATGAACTGGCTTCAAGCAAAGATGTTGATGGTTTTGTGATCACACATGGAACTGATACTATGGAAGAAACAGCTTATTTTTTAAATCTTGTTGTAAAAACAGATAAACCTGTAGTACTTGTGGGTTCAATGCGCCCCTCAACAGCGATTAGTGCAGACGGACCTTTAAATTTATATAATGCAATCGCTGTAGCTGCAGATCCAAAGGCAAAAGGGCATGGCGTACTTTTAGTAATGAACGATTGGATTCATTCTGCTCAGGCACTCACAAAAGTGAGTACTACTGCGGTTCAGACTTTTATGTCGCCAATACGCGGGCTTATCGGAACAACATCTTATGGAATAAATGATTTTTACCATTATCCTGATCAGAAATATGGAAAAACTTCTGAATTTGATGTAAAAGGCGTTACCGCTTTTCCGCGTGTTGATATTATTTATGCCGATGCTGATATGAAAGCCGATTTAATAGATGCATCGATTGAAAAAGGAGCAAAAGGAATTGTAATTGCAGGAGTTGGAAATGGAAATATGAATAAAGAATCGCTCGATGCCTGTGCAAGAGCGAGCAAAAAAGGAATTATCGTAGTAAGAAGTTCGCGCGTTGCAACTGGAATTGTAGGACGTAATGTAGAATGCAATGATGATGAATTAGGACTTATTGCATCTTATGGATTAAATCCGCAAAAATCTAGAATTCTATTGACAGTGGCATTGCTTAAGCCTAGAAAATTGGACGAGCTCCAAAAAATATTCTTGGAATATTAAGATTCTAAGCGAAAACTATAACAGTTTCATTTTTTTATAATTGGTTTAGTTAATGATGGCCGAATAGGTTTTATTATAAATGGTTTAATAAAACCTATGAAGCTGTTTTAAAATATTTTGTATGCTTGACGCTTTTTTATTTGGTCTGCTGGCAACATCTTCCTTAATTCTGGGAGGAATAATTGCTATCCGATTTAATTTAAGCGACAGTCTTATCGGGAAAATTATGGGATTTGGAGCAGGAACTTTGATTTCGGCCATTTCTTATGAGTTAGTTTTTGAAGCCGTAAAACTTGGAAGAGGAAGCAATTATCCCACATTTGGTTTTTTTAGCGGCGCTTTATTATTTTATGGCGCTGACCGGCTTATTGGTCATTTTGGGGCTAAAAATCGGTTAAAAATCGGTGCAGCCAAAGAATCAAATTTAATAGTTCCAATGGTACTTGCCATAATACTCGACGGAATTCCAGAATCAATTATTATAGGATTAGGTTTTTTCAAACATCAATCAGGAAGTTTAGCGATGCTGGTTGCCGTTTTTATTTCAAATCTGCCTGAAGCCATTGCGGGTTCATCTGGAATGAAAAAAGGAAACTGGAGCAATATGAAAATAATTTTGCTCTGGATATTTATAACGCTTTTGTGTGCTCTGGCTTCGGTAACAGGTTATGCTGTTTTTGGAGATGCCTCAAACGAATGGCTTTCCTTTATTCAAGCTTTTGCAGGCGGTGCTATATTAATGATGCTGGCAAACTCAATGATTCCAGAAGCTTATGAACACGGACATAAATCGGCAGGAGTTTATACCGTAATCGGATTTTTTGTTTCGGTTTGTGTGGTGGTTTACGAAAATATGGGTTAGTGTTTTTTAGATTTAAAAAGCTTCTCCAATTCTAAAATAAATTCCCCAATCGCCTTTTCCCACGGCACCGTCAAGACCAACATTGAATTTTTCGTTTTTAAAGGCGCGGTATCGATAACCAACGCCAGCTCCGGGATATAATTTCCAGTCAAAACTTGGCGTATCAGAACCATAAATAGTGGCTACGCCGGCAAAACCAACAACCCCCATTCTTTTGTGAAAGTTATATCTGTATTCGCCTTGTAAAGCCATAAGTCCGTCACCACGGTATTTTCCTTCAGAATAACCTCTTATATCCTCATTTCCAATGGTAACCTGCTGTTCAAAAGCAATGTCTCCCAATCCGAATTTACCTGAAAAACGTGCCGCAAGTACATCAGTTTTATCACGCATCGGGAAATAAGTGTTGTACTCTGAAATAATTTTATTGGCACTAACATCATTACCAAACCACTGAGGATAACTGATCCATCTTACTCTTGCTTTATTCCCCATGGTAGGATAATAAACAGCGTCTCTAGTATCATAAAGCGCAATGACTTGCAGGCCATTTGTGTGAGTAGTAGAGGCGGGTTGAATATCATCCTGATAAGTTGTATCATAATGTGCATACGCATAACCGATGCCGGCATAAAACGATTTGAATACTTTTCGGAGTCCACTCACACTAATCAGAGTTGTTTTTGTTCCGTAATCATAAAAATCGCCAGAATCAAAATCATCATTGAAAAATTGTGAATTTTGATTTCCAGTTATAAAAAAAAGCTGAGCGCGCCATTTGTCTTCATCAAAATGAAATTTATTGAACGAACAGATAAAATAAGATTTGTTTGTAGTATAAATGGCACTTAGACCAGATAATGATTTTGGCGAAATGGTATCAGTTTTATCGGTTTTGTACATCATCATTGGGATAGCACCAAACATAAAATCCAGCGTTCTGTTATAACTGATGTAAGGCATTACATTAAAATCAATATTCTTAGGCTGCCCCTTTGCTGTTGTAGTACTATCAGCTTTTTTTGATTGTGCCAATGAACCAAAAGAAACCAGTAAAAGAGATATAATTATTGAAATTTTCTGCATGTAGATGTAGATGAAATTAGGAAACAAAATTGTTTGTCATCTAATTTAAAACCTATTTATTTTTTATAACTGCCAAGTGTGATTTAAAGTGTTTCATTTTATAAAATGGAACAAGTTATTGCAATTTCCTTATTAGGAATTCTCTACATTTATTTATTATAAAATAGTAATTAAAAAGTTTAGAACTCTATTTATGTAGTTAAAAATCAATGTAATAATATCAGTTTTAAATGCGTAAAATTCGATGAATTATTGTCAGTTAAAAGATTTTAAATTAAAGATTTTGGCTTTGGCCTGCTGTTGTGTCAATTTAAGTTTTGGCCAGCAGGATAGTCTTGGAACAGCAAAAACAATAAAATTAGATGAGGCAATAACATTAGGAATTCAAAATAACCGTCAGCTTAAAATGGCCAATACAGATTTGGCTATAGCCAATGAAAATGTGGGACAGGCAAAAATTGCTAAAATGCCACGCATTGGTTTAAATGGAGGCTATACGTATATAGGTGATCCTAAAATCTATAAAGGTTTTTACGAGAGCAATATTTCAGTAGATTATTACAATCATCAGGCTTTCGCCAATATTATTTCGTCACTGCCAATTTACGCCGGAAGGGCCATTAACAAAAGAATTGATCAACAGGAACTTTTAAGCCAAATGCAGGAATCGGTTGTAAAAATGACCGAAGCCGATGTAAAAAATGCAATTACAGAACAATATTTTACACTCGAGAAATTATACAGACAGATTGAAGTGACGAAGCAAAATATTATAAACACAGATCTTCGAATCAGACAGTTAAAATCGCGTGTCAATAATGGGCAAAATATAAAAAGTGACCTATTAAGAACAGAATTACAGCAGTCAAATTTTAAAGTTTCTGTTTTTAGAAGCAGAAATACTATAGAATTAATCAGCAATTATCTGGATATTTTAATTGGTTTTCCCACAAATACAATTTTAAAACCGGTGGTGACAGAAAGTATGCTTCCAACAGAAAATCTAAATCTGCAGGAAAGTTTAGACGAGGCTTATCAAAACAGAGAAGAAATAAGGAGAGCCGAAATTAAAATTAAATTATCGGAATCATCTTTGAGTTTGACCAAAAGCGGTTTTATGCCCAATATAAATGCTAACCTGATTTTGAATACCGAATATCCTGCACAATGGCCCAATTATGTAAATATTTTAAATTATTGGGCGGCGGGCGTTTCGTTAAATTGGGATGTTTCGAGTTTTTATAATTTAAAACACCGCATTTCTGGAGACAGGCTTGAAGTGGATAAAAGCAATATAGCATTGCAGGTGACTAAAGATCAAATAAGTACGGAAGTAAAAAATGCTTATGTACGATATGCCGAAAGCAAAGAAAATATTAAAACCTATAAAAAAGATGTTGAGCTGTCCATGAGCAATTATAAAATTGTAAAAAGCCGTTATGACAATGATTTTGCATTAATCAGCGAAATAGTTGATGCCGAATTACAGTTGAACAACTCCCGAATTTCATTGGTTAATGCCAATCTTGATTTAATTATTCAATATTATTCGCTGCAATACGCAATGGGAAAACTTTAATGTAAAAGATTATGAGCGAAGCAAATACACAAAATGAAACCAATCTGAAGGATAAAAAGAGAAATACCATTCTTACCGTGCTGTCTTTTGTTTTTTTGATTGCCGGAGGTGTGTGGATTTTGAGTTTGTTTTTTGATTTCAGTACTTATGAAACTACTAATAATGCTCAGGTTGAAGCTTATATCAACAGTGTTGCAGCAAGAGCAACGGGACATATTAAAGAAATCAGGTTTGAGGCCAATCAGTTTGTTCATAAGGGCGATACGCTTGTAATTCTTGATGATTCGGAATATTTTATAAAAGTAATGCAGGCCGAAGCAGATTTGGCTATAGCCGAAGGAAATCTGCATTCATTGGAACAAAATATTACAACATCGGCATCTAATCAAGCATCGGGAAAAGAAAAACTGGCGGGCGACATGGCAAGTCTTGAAAAAGCGCAGAAAGATTATCAGCGTTTCAAAAATATGTATGCTGATTCGGCTGTGACTAGAAACCAATATGATCAGGTGATTTCAAAATTAAAATCGGAAGAAGCTTATGTAAAAGCGGGTCAAAAAAGTCTTGATGCAAGCACCTCGATAACCAAACAAAGCAGCATTAATTTAGAAGCAGCCAGAGCAACAGTTGCCCGAAAAAAGGCTGATCTTGACGCTGCAAAGCTTCAATTATCATACACAGTGGTCATAGCGCCGGGTGATGGATATGTAGGTGAACGAAATTTGTCTATTGCTGAATTAATAAATACGAATCAGACTATTGCAACAATTGTTTTGAACGAAAAATTATGGGTTTCGGCCAATTTCAAAGAAACCCAGATCGAGAAAATAAAACCCGGACAAGAAGTAACCATTACAATTGATGCGCTTGACGGAAAAGAGTTTAAAGGAAAAGTAACCGGATTTTCGCCAGCAACTGGAGCCAAGTTTTCGATGGTTGAACCTGATAATTCAACCGGAAATTTTGTAAAAATCACACAGCGGATTCCGGTAAGAATTGAGTTTGAAAATCCTGCAAAGGACTTGCGCGATGTAAGACCAGGAATGAATGTAACAGTCGATGTAAAAAAATAAAAGATGATTGCAGGAAAAAAAGGAAGCATTTTTACCCTTTTAGGACTTTATATCCTAACCATTCCTTTTTTTAATGGACTGAATGTCACCGCTTATGATAATTCGCAGATTATGGGGCACTTTGGGGCTTCGACTACGGTTTTTTCCTATTCTGTTTATATTCCCATTTTTGTTATGCTTGCTTTTATGCCTTTAGGGTTAAAATTAGGAAAGCAAATCAAGATCAGGACTATGATTTTGTCGGCCGGTTTTTTGTCGCTGATTTTCAATACCGCTTTATTATTTGTATCAACGATCGAATGGTTTGTTTTTTTTAGATCGCTTTTAGCCATAATATCGGTCATTGGAATATTTGCTTCTATGGTTCCTATTTTACTAAAATACAATCCTGTTTTTAATATGGCTTTGCTGTACGGAATTCTGCAGTTTATTCAAAAAGGAAGTCAGCATTTGTATCAATATTTTGGCGCTCATTTTACCAGTTTTCATAATTGGACTTTTGGGATTTACTTTTTAAATGTCAATTTTTTAATCTGCATTATTTTGGCTTGGTTTTTTTATAAAGCGGATGTTGCACCGATGAAACAAAAATTTCAGTTTGATTGGAGAGGGTGGATTATCATGATTTTATTTTTCATCCTTATTCTCTTTTTATGTGCCGAAGGTCAGACTAGAAATTGGTTAAGTGACCCGAAAATCGCATTAGCAATAGGATTTCTATTTATAACAGCCGGAATATATCTGTTTCACGTTCGTTTTACAGAAGATCCAATCATCAATCCAGATGTTTATAAACATAAAAATGTGGTTATTGGCGCTTTTTTGATGTTTTATATCGGAATTATTAATGGAACGGGAAGCGTTGTAACGGGTTATATGACAAACGTTTTAGGATTTGACCCCGTGCTTAATGCGCTGACCCACTTGGCATTGCTGTTTGGTTTGTGTTTGTCGATTCCGCTTTGTACTTATTTGTTGTATAAACGAATTTATCTGGCAACTATCTGGATTATTGGCTTTGCCTGTTACGGATTATATCATATCGTGCTCTTTTTCAGATTTTATCCCGGAATCGATTCGTCTGATTTCTTTCTGCCCTTAGTTTTTAAAGGTATCGGAATGGGATTTCTTTTTCCTGTTTCCTTATTATATATTTCTGAAGGCGTACCGCCGCAATTAAGTACTTCAAGAATGATGAGCGGTATCATTGCACAGGCCGTTTTTGCTTCACTATTAGGCGGTGCTATTTTAGGAACTTTTATTTCGAATATGAATGTGCTGCATAAAACCGGACTGAGCCAGCAATTGTCAGAGACAAATAAGATGGCACAGAATCAATTGGCCAATTCAAAAAGAAATTTTTTATACATGGGATTATCGGATGCTGAGGCGCAAAAAAAGGCCGAAAAAAGTCTTTCCAATCAAACCTCGCAAGCTTCTATTTTATTAGCCTATAAAGATGTTTATCTCGTCATGTCGGCGATATGTTTTTTGCCCATTTTTATCATTCTTCTCTTTAAACTTTGGCGCAGGCCAATAGGAAAAGTAGAAGTAGAGCCAATACCAATCTAATTTATATAAAGCAATTAAATTAATAAAATGAATTATTATGATAGGAAATAAGAATCGCCTTTTATATCGTTTATGGGCAGAAGAAAGTGGGCTGGGAGGTATGCTTATCTTGCTTTTCATAATGCATTTTATTGCCATTCCATTTTTTGGAAGTTATCCCCGCTTTATGGTGGGACTAAATATTTTTTGGATGCTGTTTTTATTTGCGGGAATTTTTTCGCTTTCAAAACATAAAAAACAGGCGTTTATTATTTCAATTATTCCCATTTTGTTTGTTATCATTCAGTGGATTGATTATTTCAATAGAAATATCATTATTTTATTTGCAGACCTCTTTTTGACTATAGCGGTTATGGGACTTTTAATTATGCTGGTTTTAAGAAAGGTTTTAGAACCCGGACCCGTTACAACTTACCGTATTATAGGCTCAATAGTAGTATATATGCTTCTGGTTCATCTTTGGTGTACCCTGTATTTATTTCTTTTTAGGCACATCGAGGGGTCTTTCAACATAGTTAAATCTCAATTTGAAAGTAATAGCGATCAGGCCAGTTTTATGTATTTCAGTTATATCAGTATTACTTCTACAGGTTTTGGCGAAATAGTGCCGCTGCATCCTTTGGCGCGCTCTTTAGTTCAGATCGAAGTTCTTACTGGAGTTTTATATCCCGTAATCTTAATAGGAAGATTGGTTTCTGATGCCAATTTTTCTATCAAAAAGCAAGAATAATCAAATTAAACCAATCATATCTAAATCAAAATAAACATGGAAACTTCAAATTCAAATTCAAATAAACGCAAAGAGCTCTTTGATACTATTTTACAGTTATTTTTCATTTTCCTCATTGTTGGATTCTGCCTAAAATTACTGTTGCCATTTTTTATGCCGATTCTTTGGGCAGTAATACTTTCGGTTGTATTTCTTCCTTTATTTGATTTTTTACAGCGAATATTAAAAGGCCGAAAAACATTGGCCTCAATAATTATTACGATTGTAATTATTGCTATCATGTTAGTGCCTTTAATTTATTTTCTAAAAGCGGCAACAGCTAATTTTTTAGAACTGAAAAGCAGTTTTGATGCAGGAACGCTTAAAATTTCGCCACCGGGACAATCCATAAAAGAATGGCCGGTAGTAGGGAAACCTTTGTATGAATTTTTGCTTGCCATGTCAACCGATTTGGAGCAGGGTGTTATTAAATATCAGGACCAAATAAAAGAGTTTTCGACAAAAATTATGGGCAGTATTTTAAGTTCAGGTGCGGCATTTCTGCAATTTATATTGTCGGTTATTATTGCTGGTATCTTGTTAGTAACACCTGGCGCTAAAGTTTTTGCTATGAAATTCCTTAAAAAAATCGCTGGGAATGAAGCAGATGAAATCATGACTATTTCTGTTTCGACTATTTACCAAGTGGTAAAAGGAATATTAGGCGTTGCCGTGATTCAGACCATTATTCAGGCGATTGGTTTGTTTTTAGCCGATATTCCATATGCCGGAATTTTGACTTTAATATGTCTGATATTCTCCATTTTACAGATTGGGCCGATCATTATTAATATTGGCGTAATCGTTTATTTATTTTCTACAGGCGATTCGGGTTACGCCATTTTCTGGACGATATTTTTCATCATCAGCGGATTATCTGATAATGTTTTGAAACCGTTATTACTTGGTAAAGGTGCTCTTGTGCCCATGCTTGTTATTTTCCTTGGAGTTATAGGCGGATTTATTATGTCAGGATTTATAGGATTGTTTGTTGGGCCAATTGTTTTTTCAATTGGATACAAACTGTTCATTGCTTGGGTTAATGATCATCAAGAACCAATTGTTGATCCTTTAGAAATTCCAGAACCTTTAGAATAAGTTTGTTTTGAATTAGTATATAAGTAAAAATCCCACTTTTTGAGCGAAGTGGGATTTTTGATTTTAGTCTTAAAAGTTAATTTTTTATCCAACACATAGTCCCGAATCTAAAGCTATGTTTCTATGTGTTAAAATAATTTTGCTCAACGAATTAAGTTACTCTTTATACAAAACAATGGTAGCTTTATAACCAGTTCCAACATTCCATTGGCTGGATTCAATAACAGCGCCTTTGTCGTCATATACTTGAAATTCGGCTGTATTTGGTGATGCTGATCCTTCGTTTAAAGCTTCAAAATCAATTTTATTAATTCCGGGAACCAAGGTAATTTTAAAACCTTGATATTCTCCATTCATTGTAACTTCGGGCTCAATTATCTTATCGTTTAAATATACTTTAATTTTATCGCCGTCTACAAAAGCGGCGTCGCGATAACGAATTGTTGAAGTAAAAGTTGATGTTTTAAAACTTCCCAAAAATTGATTTTGTCTGTAAAAAATACCTTCTACGTTTGCAGGTGACTTATACAAATTAGTATCCTTAAACAATTCTTTTGGATCAATTTTAGAAGGATCCGGTTTTTCAACAGGCGCTGGCGGATTAACTTTTGGAGCTTCTTCTTTTGGCGGCACAACTTCTTTTGTTTTTGGAGTTTTCGCCGGAATTGACTTGTATTTGTTATCCAGTTCTTTTTGCGCATAACCTTGAATCGAAATCCCGATTACAAGAATTAAAGACAAAAATCCTATTCTATTTTTCAATGGTAATAAATGCATATATTCTTTAAATTAAATTTGTTTATCTCTATAGGTATAAACATTTAATTAAAGCATTTATTGCCTTTTACGCCAATTGATGTTATTGCAGAAAAAAAAGAAATAGGCTTTTCAAAATAAATTTTAAGGTATTGGTGAATTTAAAGACCCTTAGTAAAAGATATTTTTCTAGCTTAAAAAGCACATATTGACAACAATTGCACTAGCTAAAACAGCTATCTTTTCTTCATACTGTGAATAAATTGGCATGACACTTATTTTGTAGCTGTCTGTTGATGGAATACTATTTTTCATATTTCCGTTCCAGTTGTTGTGTATTGATCCAATCTGATTTTCGGAAGAATCATTAATAATAAAGTTGGATTTTTTCCATACATCACAGATTTCCGCAATTACTTTATTGGAAGTGTTTAGAATCTTGAATTCAGGTTTAGAAAAGCTGAAATTTCGATTTATTGCTCCTATTTTTTTCCCAGAAGCATCTTGAATTATAATTTCAGATTTTAAGAAATTGCCTCTTTTTAAAATAGTAGCTTCTAAACCGCCATTTGCACTTCTAATTTCAATATTAAAAGGAAGTATCGATTTGCTGATAATCGTTGGAAGTACTTTTTGAATTAAGCTGAATTTTTGTTTAATTCGGCCAATCCTTTCTCTTTTCTCGTTATAGATATGGCAATTTTCCTGTAAGCCATTTTTTTTGTCCACAAAATAGTTATTAATTTCAAAGAAATCTGAAGGCATATAATTGTAATGAGTTGGTTATTTGTTTTTGGTGCTCAAAATTATAATTTAAGTTACAGTTAAAAATAGGTAGAAATACCTGTTTGTGTGTCAAAAAACAAAATAAACAACAGTACTGAAAGAAATTAACTACACTGATAATCATTGTACTAAAATGTGCGATTCAAATTTTAAAAAAAAAAGAGTTTTTTAAAGTTGAAATTACATTTTAGTAATAATAAATTCGCTTCGTCTGTTCATTTGATGCTGTGCTTCGGTGCAAGGAACTCCGTTCGAACAATTGTTAACAAGCTTGGTTTCACCATAGCCAATAGCACTTTCGATACGTTCAGGCGCAATTCCCTGCGCAATAATGTAATCTCGGGTTGCTTTTGCTCTTCGATCTGAAAGTTCAAGGTTGTATTGATCATCGGCACGGGAATCAGTGTGGGATTCAATTTTAATGACAACCGTTGGATATTGCGTCATTAATAAAACCACTTTATTCAATTCAATTGCGGCATCATAACGAACTTCTGATTTATTGAGATCAAAGAAAATAATCCCGATTTTGATTTTCAGCAGACCATCTTTTCGTTCAATAAGAGCAGGATCAAGTCCAATGGGAACTTCGGTTATACCTGAATTTTCGGGTGTAACAATTGCTTTGGTGCTTGTTGTGAAATTATCTTTTGCCGCTTCAATTGTGTAAGGAGTACGGCATTCAATATTTTCGCTAAATTCAAATGTTCCATCAATTTTTGAAACCGTTTCCTGCAGTTTCTGATTTTCATTATTTTTAAGCGTTACAATTGCGCCCGGAATTTTTTTATTAGAAATGGCATCAAAAACATAACCGTCTATTGATTGTACACAGCTTCTTTCAAAAGAATAAATATCATCATCGCCTTTGCCTGTTTTTCTATTTGAACAAACAAAACCTTTATTGGTATCTTCATTTACGATATAGCCAAAATCGTCCATACTGCTGTTTAGCGGTGCACCGAGATTTACAGGATTTTCAAAAATTTCATTGTTTAAATGGCTTTCAAAAACATCAAGTCCGCCAAGACCCAAGAAGCCGTCAGAAGCAAAATAAAGTGCTTTATCTGTTATAAACGGAAACATTTCGCGTCCGCTGGTGTTTATTTTTTCGCCAAGATTTCTTGGATTAGAATATTTGTCTTTTCCTAAAATATCAACTACAAAAATATCAGCAGAACCAATTGTTCCGGGCATATCAGAAACAAAATAGAGTTTTTTTCCGTCTTTGCTGACAGTTGGCTGTCCAACGGAATAATTATCGCTGCTGAAAGGAAGTTCTTTTACATTTTCCCATTTAACAGATCCATTATCATTTTCTACAGCCGTTGCCGAATAAATTTTTAGATTATTTACACCTTTGCTGTCTCTTTTTAGTTTTCCATTGTAATTGTTTCGGGTAAAATAAATAGTTTGTTCGTCAGGCGAAAATGCCACACAGGCTTCATGATATTGTGTTGTGATTTCTTTTCCAAAACGTTCTTTGAAACTTACATTTGTCTGTTGCGGACTAATTTTTCCAAGCTGCATGTTTAAATACGGCTGATCGTTCCATCCGTATTTATTTGTTTTTAAAAAAGAAGAATCAACAGTTGTGGAGTATACTAAATCGCCTTTGTAAAACATTGGCCCCATATCAGAGTAAGCCGAATTAATTTCAAGATTTTCAAGTAAAAACTGAGGTTTCAGTTTTTTAATATCTTCGAGTGTTACTGTTTTAAGTGAAAAATTCTGCCCTCTGGAATCGGATGATTTTTGTTTTTCAGAAAAGTTTTTCATCCATTTTTTTGCCAATTCATAATTTTGAATGCCCTGTAAAGATTGTGCATAACGAAAATAGTATTCGGCGGAAACTTCAATTGGGTAATCAGAAAGCAATTTACTGTAGTATTTGCTGGCATTTTCCATTTGTGTATTGAAATAATAGGCGTCGCCGGCGCGCTGCAGCATTTCTTTAGAAGTATCCCCATTATTTATCGACATTTCATACGACTTTGCTGCATCTATATAGTACATTTTATCAAAAAGAGCATCGGCCGTTTTGTTCTTAGTTTGCGAATAAACCATTTGAATGGCCAGCAATACAAGTATAATAATTGTTCTTTTCATATAGGTCAGTATTAAAAGAATCTCGGAGATTTTAATCCTTTTTTGCGTGAGACTAATTCAAATCGAAGCATAATTTCGTGTGTGCCGCTGTTATAGTTCTGCAATTCAGTTGTGCTGTAATCATAGGCATAACCAACAGTAAATTGAGACGCAATCTGTAAAGCGGCCATAGCACTAACAGAATCTGATGTACGATAAGAAACGCCAAGCGTAATAACTTCGTTGAACATGAAATTGGCCGAAAAATCTGCAATTAAAGGAGCGCCGGATACATATTTTAGCAGCATTGCCGGTTTAAATTTGGTATTGGCAGAAAGATCAAATACGATTCCTCCAATTAAATATAAATGCATTCTTTCGTTCACAAGATCATCGGCAATATCATCATAATTATAGCGTTCCCTGGTCAGAAAATTTGGAATTGATAATCCGATATAATCGCGTTCGCCGTGCCAGTATAATCCTGCACCAACGACCGGTACAAATTTATTCGTTATGTTTTCACGAAACGCAACATCAGGATCACGGTGGCTTCCTTTTGTCCAGTCGATGTTTAAGACCCTGCCACCGCCTTTTACACCAAAAGACAATTTATGCGTTTCTCCAGATTGAATAGTATAAGAGAAATTGGCATCAATGAACTGTTCTTCTGAAGGACCAATCTCTTCACTGACCACAGACAAACCAAGTCCAACTTTTTTACCGATTGGC
This sequence comes from Flavobacterium sp. LC2016-01, assembly GCF_009711135.1. Taxonomy (GTDB): domain Bacteria; phylum Bacteroidota; class Bacteroidia; order Flavobacteriales; family Flavobacteriaceae; genus Flavobacterium. Next base: position 996,822 of record NZ_WMIC01000001.1, read on the forward strand.
GTGTCAAGCGTAAAAGACTGCGTTGTTGGCGCTCCATCAAGACCAACCCATTGCGTTCTGTAAATACCTGTAATCGCCAAATGTCCCAACGATCCGGCATAAGCTGAGTTTACCGTGAGTGTATTATACATATACTGCGTGTATTGTGGTTCTTGCTGCGCATAAGTTCCCAATACAGAAAGCATTGTAATTATCGTAAAAACCTTTTTTATATCTTTAATCATAGCCAATTATTTTGGTTATCTTAATTTTTTAAATAAAGCCAGCCAGAAGTTTTTTCAGAACCATCTCCGAGATCCAGAATGTAGAAATAAGTTCCATCTGGAAGTGTTTTTGCAGATCCTTTTTCTTTACCGTCCCAAGTATTGTCGTAACCTTTTTTGAAGTACACTATATTACCCCAACGGTTAAATACGGATAGTTGATTATCTGGATATTGGGTGATACAATCAATGTAGAAAGTGTCATTTTGACCGTCATCATTTGGTGAAAATTCATTCCAAATTTTCAAGCAATTTGGTGACACCGTTGCATTGTCTTGATTGTTAGAGGCATTAGTATCAATTTGATCCATTGAAACCAGCTGAGCGATATTGAGATAATCTTTAAAATCAACAACTTTTAGATTTAAAGTCAGCGTTTGACTGCCTTTTGATGCAACACTTGGAATTGCCCAAATTCCAGTTGCGCTGTTATAAGTTCCAGATGTTGCAGAGGCAGATTCAAATTGATATCCTTTTGGCAACAGGTCTTTTACCTCAACATTTGTTGCGGTTAAATTTCCAAGATTTTCGGCTGTAACGGTAAAGATTACGCTGCTGTACATGGCGACATCGGTTTTGTCAACTTCTTTATTTATTGCGATATCTGTTGATGGAATATTGATGAATTCAGAATCTTCGTCATCTTCACTCTGATCACCATTGTCATTATTCGGTTTACTGTCAGGGTCAAATTGATTAGAAGCCGTAACCTGAGCCATATTTAGATAATCTTCATGATCAAGCCCTTTAGGATTAGCAACTGTAACTTGATAAGTCAGTGTCACGCCTCCAACAGGAACAGTCAAGTTTGCCCATTTTATGGTATTGTTAGCGAATATTCCTCCGTTGCTGATATTCGCAATATTGCGATAACCTAACGGAATTATATCATCGACATTAACGCCGGTTGCTGTGCTTGGTCCTTCATTGTTAAGCTGTAACGTAAACGTGATTACTTCATTTACATTTGCATTTTTATTGCTTACTGTTTTATCTAAACTTAAGTCGGCAACTGCTACATTAATTTTAAGACTGGCGTAATCATCTTCTGTTATAATGCCATTATTTGGAGTCGAGTCAGGATCGGGTAGATTGCTGGCAGTAATTTCGCTTGTGTTTGTGTATTCACCCGCAGCTCCTGTTGGAGGATTTACGGTTGTATATATATCCAGCGATTCATCATTACCTGCTGTTACAATACCGACATTCCAAATGCCGGTAATATAATTGTAAAGACCGCTAGTGGGAGCACTGGTAACATACCTGAATCCAGGAGGCAATAAATCTTTAACAGATACACCGCTGGCATTTGCAGGACCGTCATTTTTAACCGTAACAGTGAAAATAACAGTTGAACCAACATCGTAAGTGGCATTAGCATTTAATGCCGTTTTACTGAGAGATAAATCGGCCATCACGATTACTGGTGTAACAAAAATACTGTCATAGTCATCTTCTGTAATGATACCATTTCCTGGAGTACTGTCAGGATCATGTTGATCTGAAGTCATTATTTCGGCTGTATTTAAGTATTCGTCTGTGGTGCCAGTTGGAGCTTTCACAATTGCAGTTATCAATAAAGTATGGCTGTTTCCGGATAAAATAGTTCCCGGCGTCCATATTCCTGTTGCTGCATCATAACTTCCAGATGTCGAATTGAAAAATAAATATTGATAGCCTGATGGAAGAATATCTTTAATTGTTACACCGGTTGATGTACTCGGGCCATCATTGGTAACGGTAACGGTAAATGCAATTTGTGATCCAATAGCAGGAGTAAGGTTGTTGCCAACAACACTTTTCTCTATCGAAAGATCTGTTTCTGCTGGTACTGGTGTAAGTATTTGTGCATCCTGATCATCTTCTCCTGCCACATTGTTATTTGGAGTACTGTCAGGATCAAATTCATTCGAAGTATTGATCTCTGCGATATTAGTGTAATTACCTGTAGTATTGACCTTGACGCTTATTAATAAAGTTTCAGATTCTCCATTTGGAATTGTTCCAATATTCCATACTCCAGTTGAATTAAGATATTGGCCTGTTGTTGCACTATAAACAACGTATTCAAAACCGCTTGGAAGTATATCTTTTACGGTTACTCCAGTGGCTGTGTGTGGTCCGCTATTTTTTACTGTTATTTCAAATGTTACTGTTGCACCAAATATTGGACTTAGATTAGTTCCGACAACATTTTTTGTAAGTGATAAATCGGTATTAGGAGCAATAGGGATAGTTGTCGCAACAGCATAATCATCTTCTGTTGCAACTCCATTGTTTGGTGTTGAATTTGGATCTGGCAGATTGCTTGCTGTAACTTCAGCAATATTGCTATAATTGCCTACAGCATTTACGGTTGCTGTTATTTGTAAAGTTTGAGAATCACCATTGACTAAAGAACCAATAGTCCATTTTCCAGTTGTTCTATTATAAGTTCCCTTAGTGGCCGAGTAACTGCTGAAAGTATATCCCGAAGGCAATAAATCGGTTACTTCAACACCAGCAGTATTTTGAGGGCCATTGTTTGTTATAATAACTTCGAAAGTAACAGAAGAACCTATAAGCGGAGCCGGATTATCTACGGTTTTGGTCAATGATAGGTTTGCAGTTTGAGGGTTAGGAGTTGTTGAAGTCGTTGCATAATCATCTTCTGTAGTAACACCATTGTTCGGCGTTGAGTCAGGATCGTCAATACCTGCTGCGGTTACTTCTGCAATATTAAGATAATCTCCCGTTAGATTTACAGTTGCAGTTATTTGCAAAGTTTCCGATTTTCCATTGATTATGTTGCCAACTGTCCATAAACCTGTTGTTGGAGTATAAGTTCCAGTTGAAACTGTATATCCAGTAAAAGTATATCCAGTTGGAAGTAAATCTGTAACCTGAACATCTTTATTGTCATCTTTCCCATTGTTGGTTATTACAACTTCAAAAGTAACTTGAGAGTCCACTAATGGAGTTGCATTATTAACCGTTTTTGTCAAAGATAAATCAGATACAGGAGGCGGTGGCGGTGTTTCTGCTCTTGTGCCCACAAGTGCAATAGCATAATCATCTTCTAGATTTACTCCATTATTTGGTGTTGAATCTGGATCAAGAAGATCTGCTGCAGTAACTTCAGCTCTATTAACGAAGTTTCCAATAGCGTTTGCTTTCGCTGTAATTTGTAAAGTTTCTGATTGTCCGTTCATTAAATTTCCAATGTTCCATAATCCTGTCGCTGCATCATAAGTTCCCGTTGAGACGTTATATCTAATAAAGGTAAAAGCTGCAGGAAGTAAATCAGTAACCTGAACACCTGTGTTATTCTGTGGACCATTATTAGTTATAATTAATTCAAAAGTAATCTCAGTATTAATGATTGGTGATGAATCGCTGACCGTTTTAGTTAAAGATAAATCAGAAGATAGGGCAGTTGGTGTAATCGTTGCAGTAGCGTAATCATCTTCAGTTGTAATTCCGTTATTCGGAGTTGAATCAGGATCTGGTAAATCGCTTGCCGTTACTTCAGCAAAATTAAGATATACGCCAGAAGGATTTACAGTTGCTGTTAATTGTAAAGTTTGCGAAGCACCGTTCAATAAAGCGCCTACAGTCCATAATCC
>NZ_WMIC01000002.1 GCF_009711135.1 Flavobacterium sp. LC2016-01
CCTGCTGTATAAGCTGTTGAGTTTACTGACCATGTGTAAGTATCGCCTGAGCAGATTGTTGCTGTCGTAACCACTTTTGCCGGTTTTGGAGTAACAGTCAACTGCAGTTCCTGATCTGCCGTGCATCCATTGTTTGCAACTGTGTAAGTTCCGCCTGTTGTATAAGCTGTTGTGTTTACCGACCATGTATAAGTATCGCCAGAGCAGATAGTCGCTGTCGTGATTACTTTTGCCGGTTTCGGCGTTACTGTCAGCTGCAGTTCCTGATCTGCAGTGCATCCGTTGTTTGCAACTGTGTAAGTTCCGCCTGTTGTGTAGGCTGTTGAGTTTACTGACCATGTATAAGTAGCACCCGAGCAGATTGTTGCTGTCGTAACCACTTTCGCCGGTTTTGGAGTAACTGTCAGCTGAAGTTCCTGATCTGCTGTACAGCCGTTATTTGCAACGGTATAAGTGCCACCTGTTGTATAAGCTGTTGAATTTACTGACCATGTGTAAGTATCACCAGAGCAGATAGTCGCTGTCGTGATTACTTTTGCCGGTTTTGGAGTTACTGTCAACTGCAGTTCCTGATCTGCCGTGCATCCATTGTTTGCAACTGTATAGGTTCCGCCTGCTGTATAAGCTGTTGAGTTTACTGACCATGTGTAAGTATCGCCTGAGCAGATTGTTGCTGTCGTAACCACTTTTGCCGGTTTTGGAGTAACAGTCAACTGCAGTTCCTGATCTGCCGTGCATCCATTGTTTGCAACTGTGTAAGTTCCGCCTGTTGTATAAGCTGTTGAGTTTGCTGACCATGTGTAAGTATCGCCAGAGCAGATAGTCGCTGTCGTGATTACTTTTGCCGGTTTCGGAGTTACTGTAACATTTACAGCGGTTCTAATACTCTCACAACTATTTGTAGTCTGACTTACATAATAAGTCCCATTTGCAAGAGTTTCAGTTCCTAAATATAATGTTCCCCCAGAATTGGCATTGTACCATTTTAAATCGTTTCCTGTTGCAGCTAAATCACTTACTTTTTTTCCATCTACAAAACAAAATGTTTGATCTGAAGCTAAAGGAGCCGAAGGAATAGTATTCACAGTCACATTCACAGCTGTTGAAGATGCACTATAGCAACCAGAAGCATTTGAAACCTGAACACTATAATTTCCAGAATTTGAAACCGTAATAGATTGAGTTGTCGCTCCATTCGACCATAAATAACCTATTCCGCTAGTTGCAGTCAAAACTACATTTCCGCCTGTACAGAATGTTGTTGAACCTCCTGCAGAAATACTTGGTGTTGTTGGCGTAGGATTTACGGTAATTGCAACCAAAATTCTTCCACTTTCACAATTGTTAAGCGTTTGGCTTACATAATAATTTCCCGATACTACAGTTTCAGTTCCATTATAAAGTGTGCCTCCTGTGCTAGCACTGTACCACTTTAAATTTGTTCCTGTTGTAACAGTTAAATCAGCGACTTTTTTAGCATCGATAGTACAAAATGTTAAAGAATTAGCTGTTGGAGCTGCTGTATTATAAATCGTGACTGCTACTGGTGTCCTTACACTTTCACAACTATTTGACGTCTGAGTTACATAATAAGTCCCAGTAGTTAGCGTCTCTGAACCTGTATAAAGCGTCCCACCAGTACTAGCACTATACCATTTAATACCTGTTCCTGTAGGAACTAGATTACTGACTTTTTTCGCATCTGGCAAACAGAATGATTGAGATGAAGCTGTTGGTGCAGCCGTGTTATTTACCGTAACAACAACCATTCTTCTTGCACTCTCGCCACAGCTATTTGTCTGACTTACATAATAACTTCCTGAAGAAAGAATCTCTGTTCCATCATAAAGTGTACCTCCTGTTAACTGATTATACCATTTTAAATTAGTTCCTGTTGCAACTAAATTATTTACTGTTTTTTGATCGGTACCGCAAAAAACTTGCGATGATGCAGTCGGTGCAGATGGAATATCATTTATTGTTACTGCTACTAAAGTTCGCGCACTTTCCCCACAACTATTCGCTGTCTGGCTAACATAATAATTTCCAGTAACCAACGTCTCAGTTCCTGCATATTGTGTTCCTCCCGTTAAAGCATTATACCATTTTAAGTTGCTTCCCGTAGCAATTAAATTATTTATTATCTTATTCTCAGCCACACAAAAAGACTGAGCTGAAGCTACTGGTGCAGAAGAAGAACTTATCGTTACCTGAACTGATCTTCTATCACTTTCACAACCATTTGTTCCTGTTTGACTTACATAATAGGTACCAGCCGTCAGCGCTATATTTGTTGCATATTGCGTTCCATTTGTTGATGCATTATACCACTTTAAATTTGTCCCTGTCGCTACCAGATCACCTACAGTCTTATTTTCAGAAGCACAAAATGATTGATTAGCAGCTGTTGGAGTGGCTGGTTTAAGAGTAACTGTTATTGAATTTGAACTATCACTGATACATCCTGAACTGCTGACTATTCTAAGAGAATAAGTTCCATCAGCACTAATTGTAATGCTTCGGCTGGTCGCTCCATTGGACCATAAATAACTGCTTCCTCCATATGAGCTCGAATTACCATCTGATCTTAAAGTGATGTTTCCAGCGGTACTGCCACAAGATGCCGCTCCCGCAGTAACACTAATTGTCGGAGTATTTGGCTTTGAATTTACTGTCATCACAACTGATTTTACAGTTGAACATCCTTCAGCTGAAACTGCTTTTATATAATAAGTTCCTGCCGTTGCCGCCGTTGGAGTTGAATATACTGCCGTTGCTGCCGCATTTGTAAAATATGAAAAAGTCAAATTACTAGAACTTCCAGCAGTAACTGCAGCAGCTGTTAAATCACCAGTTGCAGGTGAACAAACGACTATAGGGTTAGTTACAAGAGTGGGAATAGGATTTGGATTCACTGCCGCACTTGCCGAATTATTTGCCGTATTTGTATCTATCGAAGCTGGCAATGATGCCGTATTTGTATAATTCCCAGATGATTTTACAGTACACGTAATTTTTAATGTAACCGATGTCTGAGCATCTACATCACCAATACTCCAAGTTCCTGCTGTAGAATCATAAATACCAACTGATGGAGTTGAACTTACGTACGTGTACCCTGAAGGAAGTAAATCAGTTACCGAAACTCCAGATACATTATTTCCTCCTAAATTGCTGACCTTAACAGTAAATTCTACATTAGATCCAATACATGGCGATGCATTGTCAACCGTTTTTGTAATTCCAAGATCAGTACATAAAGTAACACTAACTGGCTTTGATTGGGTTTGAGCTCCACAAGCCAAAGTTGATGATACAGAATAGTTACCAGTTTTAGTAGCTGTATAAGTTGATGAATTTGCTCCAGTGATTGCTGTTCCATTAAAATACCATTGGTATGGAGCAAAATTTGCTGGGGTTGTAAGTTCAGCAGTATTATTGGTACATCCTCCACCAGAAATATAAGTTAAAGTTGGATCTTCTGGCTGCGCAGCAAAATTAGAGAAAAATCCTGCCATCGAAAACCCTCCTCCTTGCTGTACAATTGATACCGTCATTTTAGTAGCACTTGTAATAGAGAGAACATCTGGACTTCCTATTTGAGTATCTTCAAAATTTATTAAATACCAGCCTGTAGTTCCTAATTGATGACGAGCTGCAATACCACTCACCGTTTCAATATTTGTCCCGTTGACCATTACTGCATCAGTAGCACTTCTCAAGAGGATATAGCCAAAATAAGGCAATGTACCTGTGCCGTAATTTCTAAATTTTGCTGTTTCTATAAAATTAGAACCGCCACATTCAGATACTGGGGCAATTGTAGATATATCAACTTCACAAGATTGCGCTGTACCTGAATACACCACAATTTTTTTATCGGCAGAAACTCGCGAGGCAGAGAAAGGTGTTGCTAAAATACCATTGTTAAAAGTATAAAAACTTCCTGCGGTCGCTAGATTAACATTTGTCGTTCCTGTTACAGCACCTGCAGTTGAATAGGTATTGATCACTAAATTTGTATCGTCTTTAGTAGCGACAATAGTCGTTCTCTCAGCGGTATCATTTCCTTTTCCTCTTTCGATAAAATATTCAGTCCCCAAAACTGATTCTGGAGGAATCTGATTATAAGCACTATCACCACAACCATCAGGCGTGTCAATTGCCGCTGATGTATTCATCACAGCCGGACTCGAAGACTCTACTAAAGTTCCAATTGGCGCTTTAAATAAATAACTTTGACCAGCATTTAAAGTAGTTACAATTAAATTATTTATTTTTATTGTGGTATTAGCAACCGTAGACATAATGGTATAAATCGGTCGCTGATCCCCATAGTTGTTGAAGTTTCCTAAAGAACCATCTCTGTAATAACCAACTCTAAATCGTACTCCAAGTCCTGCATCACCAAAACTTGTCAATGCGGCATTTCCTTTAAGATAAGCATCATTATTATCTCCAGATCCATCATCAGAAGCAACATTTCTCATGTTTACCGATGTAGGTCCAGTACTTGTAACAATCAATCCTGCTCCATCAATCACAGTATTTAGCGCATACATTGGTAGATTTTTTGCCAAAAGCGTAAATCTGTAAATTGCCGGGCTTCCTTTTACTGCTGTTAAAGTTGTCTCTACAACACCGTTACTTCTAGACAGAGTAATGGTTACGGGCGTTACTGAATTGGTTGCAATTACAATTTCATTCGATTTACTAAAATATTGCCATGGTGCAGGTGCTATATAGTGTTTTGTATAGAACTGAGCCGAAGCATTGTAACTAATCAATAATAAAAATGCAATAAAAAAGGTGAGCCTAGAAAATCTAGACTGATTAGAAGTAGAGTTACGCATACGCAAGTGAGATTTGAGAGCAAATATTGCCAGCTGAAAAAACAACTATGTTTTTCAGCATATTGGACAGATACGAAAAAATGAAGGGATTGGATTTTGAATAAAAAATAAAATCTTGTTTCAGATTTTTATCAAAATCAAAATACATTTGAACCTCTAAAGGTTCAAGACATAAAAATTGTCTCATAGGTTATTTGGGTAGTTTTGGTCTCGCGAAAGTATATAAACACCTAATAACTAGCTACATTAGTCGATAAACTACCTATAAAAACGTTGAATAACACCTTTTTACAGCTAAATTCAGTTTCAAAAATCAGTAAAATTACTTATTTCGCAACAAAACAGAAGAATTTTCCTAAATTATTAATAATAACTCATAAATATCAAATATTTAAAAGAAAAACATCAAAATATCTTACAAAATAAACAATTTTAAATAGCATGAATTTTTTTAACATTTGTTTGCTTTTTTTATTCATTCCAAATCACAATATTTTAATTTTTCCAAATCTGTTTTTTTTATATAAAATTTTCCTTTTAACTATTTTACTAGCAAAGAAAGACAATGTTAATTTTAGACTTAATTTTATACTAAGTCTGTTTTAAAAAACAAAACAACTGATTATCAGTGTTTTAAAATAATTAATTTATAATATTATAAATCAACCAATTTTTATACATAATTTGGAATTCTATTTTATTCGAAGAAAACTGATTCAACCTTAGATTCGTTCATATAAGATAAACTTTACAAGCCATTTATTGCTAATAATAAATAGGAAATTAAAATTAAAGGTAGATTATGAAACAAATCATGAGCTGGTATGTCATTTGTCGATAATTAGTATCGACAAACTACATTCGATGTGTTTTATTTCTTACATAGGCAAAAAGACACACGTATTAAACTAAAACATAGCTTCTTACAAAAAAATGTGTCCTGCTCGAGTGAAGATTTACAAATGAAAAAGAGAATATAATTGAGTGGAAATTTAAAACTATATCCGAATTAATTTATTCTAAAAAAGAAATATTTCGTTTTAATCCTTCAAACTTGGTTCTTTTAATTGGAGAATTTTTAAAAACGATACGGAAGGTTTCCTCTGTAATTTCTGTCCAATCTTTTTTGGAAAAAGAAAGTAAATCAGGGTTGGGATTAAATAAAGGTTCTGAATGAGGTTTTGAAAAACGATTCCACGGACAAACATCTTGGCAAGTATCACATCCAAACATCCATTCATCAAATTTTCCCTTCATTTCATACGGAAGATTTTCTTTTAATTCGATAGTATAATAGGATATGCATTTACTGCCATCAACAACATAAGGAGCAACAATTGCCTGCGTAGGACAAGCATCAATACACGCAGTACAAGAACCGCAATGATCAGTTACTTTGTGATCATATTCTAAATCGAGATCCAAAATAAGTTCTGCAATAAAATAAAAAGAACCTACTTTCTGCGTTATTAAATTACTGTTTTTCCCAATCCAGCCTAAACCGCTTTTTGCTGCCCAAGCTTTGTCCAGAACTGGCGCAGAGTCAACAAATGCTCGACCTGAAACGTCACCAATATTCTCTTGAATAGAATGCAGCAATTCTTTTAGCTTTTCTTTAATAACAAAATGATAATCTTGGCCATAGGCGTATTTTGATATTTTAAAGCTGGTACTATTCTGAGATTCTGAAGGAAAATAATTAAGCAGGAGAGAGACTACGCTTTTAGCATCGTCAACCAGTAAAGTTGGATCTAAACGTTTATCAAAATGATTTTCCATATAAGTCATCTGACCGTTGTGGTTATTATTCAGCCATTTTTCAAGACGAGGTGCCTCGTCTTCAAGAAAACCAGCTTTTGATATGCCACAAGAAAGGAAACCAAGTCTCTTAGCTTCTTCTTTTATAAACTTTGAATATGTCTCTTTCGAATTAATGCTCATCTTTTAGACAATGAAATTTCAACATTAACAGGTTTCAAAGTAACCAAAGGGTTAAATTCTACAGTGGCTGTATTTGATACAATAACATAACGTTTGACAATATGAGAGAGTGCCAAGCACATTTCATAAATAGCAAAACCAGCTCCAATACACATTCGCGGTCCAGCTCCAAAGGGATAAAAATATTTCATCGACTCCTTCTTTTGTTCACCAAGAAAGCGCTCTGGAATAAATTTATCAGGATCTTGCCAATATTTTGGATTTCGATGCAGTTCATAAAATGAAACTCCAATCAAAGTCCCTTCTTTGATTTTAAAGTTACCCAAAGTGTCATCTTCAACATTTTGCCTATCTGTAATCCAAGCTGGAGGATATAAACGCATAGATTCATTCAAAACCGCATTTATATATGTCATTTTTTGCAGCTGTTCAATAACATTATCGGTCTCCGATTCAATTTCTGTAATCTCATCAAAAACCTTTTGCTGAACGTCAGGATTACTTCCTAAAAAATGAAGCGTAAAAGTCAATGCATTTGCAGTCGTTTCATGACCTGCAATAAACAAAATCTTAATTTCATCAATTAGTTGCTGCATTGCCATAGACTCCCCAGTATCTTCATACCTAGTTTCCATCAGCATATTAAGCAAATCATTAAAGTCTTCATTCGAAGCACTTCTCTCTTCGATAATTTCCTTAATAATTTGGTTATTTTCGTCAGCTAATTTCAAATGTTTTTTAACCTGGCCACTTAATGAGAACCATAAAGCCTTATGAGGAAGCCTTATTTCTTTAACTAAAAATTTTTGAACTTCTTCAATTATAAATTTAATACGATGGAGTTTTTCTTCAGAAATTGAAAATTCAAATAATGACTTTGCCACAACGTTAAACGCCAATTGGCTCATCGCTGGAAAAGCATTAAAGATTTCATTTTCTTTTAAAGTATCAATTTCAGAAATGATAGTCTTATTCATATTATCAACCAGCATATTCATTTTTTGTTTATGAAATGCGGGCTGAATAAGTCTTCGTTGTTTTAACCAAGAATCACCATCACTTGTTAAAAGCCCTTTTCCTAAATATTTAGAAAGATAAACAGACTGGAACTTTGACTTTTGATAATTCTTTTGATTCTTAACCAAAATGTACTCCGCAATTTCATTATCTCTGGATAGAATTAAGTGTTTAGAGAATCCAATTTTTAAAGAAAACGAATCCCCCAATTTATCAAAATATCTTTTATGAAAAGGAATCGGATTTCTACGGATACCCTCAGCATCAAGAAAAAATCTAAATAGCGGAAGTTTATTGGGATAATTATATTTTTTGTCTGAAGACATAAAGATGAATTTAAAACAACCCTCCTTGAATATTAGTATTTATTTTACCTAGATGTTTATACGCTTTGTCAGTAACTTCACGTCCTCGAGGAGTACGCATAATAAATCCTTCTTGAATTAAAAACGGCTCGTAAACTTCTTCGATGGTTTCGCTGCTTTCAGAAACCGCAGTAGCTAAAGTTGAAAGTCCAACTGGTCCGCCTTTGAATTTATTAATAATAGTCAATAAGATTTTATTATCCATTTCATCAAGCCCATTCGCATCAACATTTAAAGCTTTTAAGGCATACCTTGAAATTTCGATATCAATTCTTCCATTTCCCTTTATCTGAGCAAAATCACGTACTCTTCGTAATAATGCATTTGCAATACGAGGAGTTCCTCGGCTACGGCCCGCGATTTCAATTGCAGCTTCTAGATCAATAGGCATTTTTAATATTCCTGCACTTCTTTCAACAATTGTAGTTAAAAGTTCAGTAGTATAATATTGTAAACGAGATGAAATTCCAAAACGGGCTCTCATTGGAGCGGTCAATAAACCAGAGCGTGTAGTAGCTCCAATCAATGTAAACGGGTTCAAATTAATTTGCACTGTCCTGGCATTAGGGCCAGATTCGATCATAATATCGATTTTAAAATCCTCCATTGCCGAATATAAATATTCTTCAACAACAGGGCTTAATCGATGAATTTCATCAATAAACAAAACGTCTCGTTCATCCAAATTAGTCAATAACCCTGCTAAATCGCCAGGTTTGTCTAATACAGGTCCAGAAGTTATTTTAATTCCAACTTGAAGTTCATTAGCCAAGATATTAGCCAATGTAGTTTTACCAAGTCCCGGAGGTCCATGAAAAAGTGCATGATCAAGTGCTTCACCACGCTGATTAGCCGCAGCAACAAAAACTTTTAAATTTTCTAAAACTTGATCTTGTCCGGCAAAGTCGTCAAATGACAGCGGACGCAATCTTTTTTCAAGATCTAATTCTTCTGGGTTATATCCTTTTGTAGTAGGATCAAGATTTTCATTCATCTTACAAAGATATAGAAACTAATCAGTTTGTAAAACAGTAAACCACTACGTTTAAAATTTTAACTAAACAAAAAAAAGACTATCATTTCTGATAGTCTTTTTAAATATTTCTAGTGGTGTAAAACTTCTTCACCTTCTTTCATCGGTACATTTTGAGGAACAAAATCTACATCGTGATTTGGGTTACTATAGTCATACGGCCAACGATATACATGAGGAATTTCACCTGGCCAGTTTCCGTGAATATGTTCAACTGGTGTAGTCCATTCTAATGTTGTAGATCTCCATGGATTCTGAACTGCTTTCTTACCGTAGAATATACTGCTAAAGAAGTTGTATAAGAATACTAATTGGAAAGCACCACCTACAAGCGCGAATGTTGTAATTAAAACATTCACATTTTGTAAATCATCAAATAATGGAAAGTTTGTGTTTGTATAATAACGTCTTGGCAAACCAGCTAATCCAATAAAGTGCATTGGGAAGAATACCCCATAAGCACAAACAGCAGTTACCCAGAAGTGAATATAACCTAAGTTTTTATTCAACATTCTTCCGTACATTTTAGGGAACCAGTGGTAGATACCAGCAAACATTCCGTAAAGTGCAGATATACCCATTACTAAGTGAAAGTGAGCAATTACAAAATATGTATCGTGAACGTTAATATCTAAAGTACTATCTCCTAAAATGATTCCTGTTAAACCTCCAGTAATGAAAGTAGAAACCATTCCAATAGAGAATAACATTGCAGGATTGAATTGTAAGTTACCTTTCCATAAAGTTGTAATCCAGTTGAACGCTTTTACAGCAGATGGAATCGCAATCAATAAAGTTGTGAAAGTAAATACAGATCCTAAGAAAGGATTCATACCAGAGATAAACATGTGGTGACCCCATACAATAGTTGATAAAAATGCAATTGCAAGAACTGACATAATCATCGCTCTATATCCGAAGATTGGTTTACGAGAGTTCGTAGCCATAATTTCAGAAACAAGACCCATTGCTGGTAAGATTACGATGTAAACCTCAGGGTGACCTAAGAACCAGAATAAGTGCTCAAACAATACCGGAGAACCTCCTTGGTAGTGTAAAACTTCTCCAGCAATATAGATATCAGATAAGAAGAATGAAGTACCAAAACTTCTATCAAAAATCAACAATAAAGCTGCAGACAATAATACTGGAAATGAAATAACACCAATAATAGCTGTTACAAAAAATGTCCAGATTGTAAGAGGAAGTCTAGTCATAGACATTCCTTTTGTTCTTAAGTTAATAACAGTTACAATGTAGTTTAATGATCCCATTAATGAAGATGCAATAAAGATAGCCATTGAAACTAACCATAAAGTCATACCAGTTCCAGAACCTGGAATTGCTTGTGGCAATGCACTTAATGGAGGATAAATTGTCCAACCTGCAGAAGCTGGTCCAGCTTCAACAAATAAAGAAGATAACATTATTACAGCAGACAAGAAAAATAACCAATACGAAATCATATTCATGAATCCAGACGCCATATCTCTCGCTCCAATTTGAAGTGGAATAAGTAAATTACTAAAAGTTCCACTTAAACCAGCTGTCAATACAAAGAATACCATGATGGTACCGTGAATTGTAACTAAAGCCAGATAAATATCATTTGCCATTACTCCATCAGGTGCAAATTTATCTCCTAGTAAAACATTAAATATTTTAAAAGACTCTTCTGGCCATGCCAATTGCATTCTGAAAAGCAAAGACATTGCAATACCAATAATCCCCATAATAATACCAGTAATCAAGTATTGTTTGGCAATCATTTTGTGATCAATACTAAAAATATATTTAGTAATGAACGTGTCTTTATGATGATGTTCGTGCTCGTGATCGTGTCCGTGATCGTGACCGTGCGCTTCTGCTGACATATATGTGTACTTTAAATTTTCTTAATAATATTATTTAACCGCAACTTTAGCTACAGCTGCTTTTACAGTGTCAATAACCGCTTTAACGGTATCTATTACTTTTGCAGTTGTATCAGTTGTTGGAGCAGTTGCTTCAGCTGCTTTTTCTTTTTCAGCAGCTGCCGCCGCTTTAATATCTTGAGCTAAAGTAGTTTTTTCACTTAACCATTTTTTATAATCTTCAGGAGTATCAACAACAACTTTCATTTGCATGTTGTAGTGAGAAGCCCCACAAATCTTATTACATAATAATAAATAATCAAATGTATAAGGATCTAAAGCTGTACCGCCTTTAGCAACTAACTCTACACTTTTTTCTGCTCTAAGTTTATTAATGTTAGCCACTTTTTCTTTCATAAAGTCTAACTCTCTATATTCAGCAGTTGTATAAGTTGGAATAAAAGCAAATTCAGTTACCATTCCTGGTACACAGTTCATTTGCGCTCTAAAGTGAGGCATATAAGCTGAGTGCAAAACATCCTGAGAACGCATTTTGAAATGCACTTTTTTCCCTTTTGGAATATGTAATTCAGTAACTACAATATCATCTTGAGCATTAGGATCAGACATATCAACACCTAAAGTATTAATACCTTCAATTAAACGTACGTTTGCCTTTCCTAAAGTATTATCAGCACCAGCATATCTTGCAGTCCATTTAAACTGTTGAGCATATAATTCAATCTCAATAACATCTTCGTCTTTATCAACAAACATAATATTGTTCCAAGCATATAATCCGTAAAGAATTAAACAAGCAAGAACTACTGATGGAATGATACTCCAAATTGCTTCAAGTTTATTACTATCTGCAAAGAATAAAGCTTTTCTATCTTTATGTCCTCTATTTTTAAAAGAAAACCAATACAATAAACCTTGTGTAATAAATTGAACTACAAAAATTAAAACCCAAGTAATATTCATCAAATTATCCACTAAAAGCCCATGCTCTGAAGCTGGAGTATGAAGTGCTAAACCACCCCATTTTAGCAAACCGTAAATCGTAAATATATAAATGAAAGCTAAAAAGCCAAACATAACATATCCCTGCACATTATTATCATTATCTGATGCAACTTGCGAATCGTCCGAAGATGAACCGACCTGAGTAAGATCAAATATCTTCGTCAATTGCCATAATGCAACTGCTAATAAAACTACAACTATAATTACCAACAAACTTGTCATCTGTTTACTTCTTTAAATATTAATAATGAAAATGTTTACTTTCTTCAATGAAAGGATTTCTTTTTGCCAACAAAGGAGCTTTAGTTAATGCAGTAAATACAACAAAAATAAATAAACCTAAGAAGAAAAGAATAGATGCAATTTCAGGAACACCAATAAACCATTTGTCTCCAACAGTACCAGGCATAATCATATTAAAGAAATCTACATAGTGACCTAATAAGATAACAATACCTGCCATTACAATTACCCAATTAAGACGTTTAAAATCTGTATTGATTAATATTAACAATGGGAATACAAAGTTCATAACCACAGCACCAAAGAATGGCAAGTTATATAATTGAATTCTTGTTACAAAGTAAGTTACTTCTTCTGGAATGTTAGCATACCAGATTAACATAAATTGAGAGAACCATAAGTAAGTCCAGAAAACACTGATACCAAACATAAATTTAGCTAAGTCGTGAATGTGACTTGTATTTACATATTCTAAATATCCTTTTGATTTCAAATAAATTGTTACCAATGCAATACTCGTAATACCACTTACGAAGAAAGAAGCAAATACATACCATCCGAACAATGTACTGAACCAGTGTGGATCAAATGACATAATCCAGTCCCAAGACATAATAGATTCTGACACAATAAAGAATACTAAGAAGCCCGCAGACATTTTAAAATTCTTTTTGTAGTAAAGATCATCATTAGCCTCATCTTGAGCTAAACAGTTCTTTCTAGAATAAATTCTGTAAAGATTCCATCCTAATAAAAAGACAAATGCTCTAGCAATCCAAAAAGGAAAATTTAAATAACCTGATTTTCCAGCGATAATTGCATCATAGTTTGGATCACCCGGTTTAGTAACTCCTTCTCCAAGCCAAACAAAAATATGGTTGAAATGCAATCCGCATAAAATTAATATTACAAAGAAAATTATTGAACCAGCTGGCAAATAAGCAGTAATACCCTGCATTACTCTAAATAAAACTGGAGACCAACCTGCTTGAGCAACTTGTTGAATAGCATAAAATGCTAAAACTCCCATAGAAAGCAGTAAAAAGAAAATACATGCTACATATAATGCAGACCAAGGCTTATTTTGCAATTGGTGCAAAACGTGCTCCAAATGTTTTTCGTGTTCGTCAGCACCAGAAACTTCTGCATGCTTTGCTCCTTTGTGTTCTTCATGTGAAGCTTCAGCAGCTTCATGATGACCTGCTTCTTTATGAGATGCCTCTGCAGACTCCTCATGTGCAGTACCATGAGCCCCATGAGCATCTGCTGCTAGTATTTTTTCAACTTCTTGAATATCTTTAGGTGCACTTAAAAAACCATACCCAATTCCTAATAGTCCAAGAACCATTAAGATGATAGAAAAAGTTTTTAATTTACTTGAAAATGTATACATATCTATTACGATCAGTTTGTTCAACAATTATAATTGGCTTTTTAGTTTTAGAACATAGTCAGCAACTAACCAACGTTCGTGGGCACTTAATTGATTTGCGTGTGAACCCATTGCATTTAAACCATAAGTCTCAACGTGGAAGATACTTCCTTCAGTAATTACCCTGTCTTTATAACTAGGTACACCAAGAAATTTTTCTCTTTCAACTAATTTACCTTTACCGTTACCAGCTGCACCATGACAGCTAATACAATAAATTTCGAAAAGTTCTTTTCCTTTTCCAGAATTTCTATCTGCTTCAGTCAAAGGCGATTTTAAATTAGCTTTTGCCAATTCATAACCTGCAGTCGAATTTTCATACTCATAAGGTTCAAAACCTCTATTAATAGTTCCTTTAACAGGAAGCTGACCTTCTTTTCCTTCCTTAAATATTTTCGCTTCTGCGTAAGGCTCATAACCTACAGACTCATACATATTTGGGAAATACTGATAGTTTGGTGCCGAATTATTGTGGCAAGAAGAAACTAAAATAGTTATACCAACTAAAAGTGTTATTTTATATATCCTTTTCATAGCTACAATTAATTCTTTTCAATTACTTTAACTTCAACAGCTCCTGTACCTTCGAAGAAAGAAACCAATTCAGCTTCATTATCGTTTACAGCCACTTCCATTAAGAAATGGTCGTCTGTTGTTCTTACATCAGGATTTTCGGCTTCCTTAAATGGCCATAATCTACTTCTCATATAAAAAGTAATTACCATTAAGTGCGCAGCAAAAAATACAGTCATCTCAAACATAATTGGCACAAAAGAAGGCATATTTTGAATGAAACTAAAACTTGGTTTTCCACCAATGTCCTGTGGCCAGTCATGAATCATGATATAACTCATCATTGTTGTTGCAACAGAAATACCAACACATCCATATAGGAAAGCACAAATTGCTAATCTTGTTGGTGCTAAGCCCATGGCTTTATCCAATCCGTGAACTGGGAATGGAGTAAAAACCTCTTCAATATGATGATGAGCAGCTCTGGTTTTCTTTACTGCATCCATCAAAATATCATCGTCATTATAAATGGCGTATATTACTTTATTACTCATGATGTGAATCTTTACTATTTGCTCTTTCTCTAATGTAATTATCTCCTGTTCCTTTCAAAATTGTTTTTACCTCCGCCTGAGCAATTACAGGGAATGTTCTAGAGTATAATAAAAACAATACAAAGAAGAAACCAATTGTTCCGATGAAAATTCCAATATCAACAAATGTTGGTGAGAACATTGTCCAAGAAGATGGAAGGTAATCTCTATGTAAAGAAGTAACAATGATTACGAATCTTTCAAACCACATTCCGATGTTTACCACAATCGAAATAATAAATGAAAACATGATACTTGTTCTTAATTTTTTGAACCACATAAATTGTGGAGAGAAAACGTTACAAGTCATCATTGACCAATATGCCCACCAGTAAGGTCCAGTAGCTCTATTTAAGAATGCATATTGTTCATACTCTACACCTGAATACCAAGCTACAAATAACTCAGTGATGTAAGCCACACCTACGATCGAACCTGTAATCATGATAATGATGTTCATTAATTCGATATGCTGTAATGTGATATACGCTTCAAGGTTAGAAACTTTTCTCATAACAATCAACAATGTGTTTACCATCGCAAATCCTGAGAATACCGCTCCAGCAACGAAGTATGGAGGGAAGATTGTTGTATGCCATCCTGGAATTACAGAAGTAGCAAAGTCCATCGATACAATCGTGTGTACAGAAAGTACAAGAGGAGTAGCTAAACCAGCTAATACTAATGATACTTCTTCAAAACGCTGCCAGTCTTTTGCTCTACCGCTCCATCCAAAACTTAAGATAGAATAAACTCTTTTGTTAAATGGAGTAATAGCTCTATCACGAAGCATTGCAAAGTCAGGTAATAAACCAGTCCACCAGAAAACTAATGAAACTGAAAGATAAGTTGAAATCGCAAATACGTCCCATAATAATGGTGAGTTAAAGTTTACCCATAATGATCCAAACTGATTTGGAATAGGCAAAACCCAGTATGCTAACCATGGACGTCCCATGTGAATAATTGGAAATAAACCTGCTTGAACTACTGAGAAGATAGTCATTGCTTCTGCAGAACGGTTAATAGCCATTCTCCAACGTTGACGGAAAAGTAATAGTACTGCAGAAATCAAAGTTCCAGCGTGACCAATACCAACCCACCAAACGAAGTTAGTAATATCCCAAGCCCAGCCAACTGTTTTATTTAATCCCCATGTTCCAATACCGGTAGATACGGTGTAAATTATACAACCTAACCCCCAAAGGAAGGCTATTAATGCGATTGAAAATACAATCCACCATTGTTTATTTGCAGGTCCTTCAACAGGCGCTGCCACATCTACAGTTACATCGTGATAAGATTTATCACCAATAACTAAAGGTTTTCTAATGGGTGCTTCGTAGTGAGACGACATAATCCTTTATATTGTTTCTTATTAATAATTTTACTAAGTATTTCTAACTTTAACGTGGTACACCACATTAGGTTTTGTTCCTACATGCTCTAATAAGTGATATGATCTTTCATCAGCAGCTAATTTTGCTACCTTACTATCAGCGTCATTTACATCACCAAATATCATTGCTCCAGAAGAACAAGCACTTGAACAAGCAGTTTGGAATTCACCATCTCTAACTGGGCGACCTTCGTTTTTAGCTTTCAATTTAGTAGCTTGTGTCATTTGAATACACATAGAACATTTTTCCATTACTCCACGAGAACGAACATTTACGTCTGGGTTTAATACCATACGACCTAAATCATCATTCATATGATAATCGAATTCACTGTTTTTGTTATACAAGAACCAGTTAAAACGACGAACTTTATATGGACAGTTATTTGCGCAGTAACGAGTACCAACACATCTGTTATATGCCATGTGGTTTTGACCTTCACGTCCGTGAGAAGTAGCAGCAACAGGACAAACTGTTTCACAAGGTGCGTGATTACAGTGTTGACACATTACAGGTTGGAATGCCACTTGTGGATTTTCTCCAGCTTTTTCCATTTCATTGAATGTAGACAATGAACTTGATAAACCAGCAATTCCTTCTTTTCTTTTGTTATCACCTTCGAAAGTACTTTCAGAAGAATAATATCTGTCAATACGCAACCAGTGCATATCACGGCTTCTTCTAACTTCAGCTTTACCAACTACAGGTACATTGTTCTCTGCGTGACATGCAATAACACATGCTCCACATCCAGTACAAGCATTTAAATCAATAGAAAGATTAAAATGATGACCTGTTGAACGATCAAATGATTCCCATAAGTCAACAGTTGTAGCTTCAACTTCTTGGTGATCTAAAGATACCATTGGTTTTTCATTCCAATGCTCAGCATCTTCAGAATTGAATACTGTTAAAGTAGTTTCTTTAATAATATCCCCTCTACCCATTAACGTTTTTTGTCCTTGAACACAAGCAAACTCATGAACACCATTAGCTTTAGCTAAAGTTATAGACTGAACATTATTGAAGTTTTTATATAAAGCGTAAGCATTAATACCTACTTGCATTTCTTCTTTTAAGTCTGCCTTGCGACCATATCCAACTGCAAATCCAATTGTTCCAACAGCTTGTCCTGGTTGAACAATAACTGGAACATTTTCGATTTTCACACCATCAGCAGTTGTGATTGTAGCATAACTACCATTCAAACCACCATTAGCAACGATCTCATTTGATAAATCGTATTTCTTAGCATCTGCGTTTGAAACAGTAATATAGTTATCCCAAGAAACTCTTGTGATTGGATCTGGAAACTCTTGCAACCAAGGATTGTTTGCATGTTGTCCATCACCCAAACCTGTTTTAGTATACAATACTAATTCAAGACCTCCAACAGATTTTGATTTAGAAAGCGCACTTGCTGCACCAGCCGAATCAAAAGCTCCGCCAGATAAAGCAGCTGAACCAGTTACAAAAACACCATCATGTAATACTTTATTCCAAGAAGAACCAGCAATTAAACCAGCAGAATTAGCTTTAAGGTAATCGTAGAAAGTTCCACCAACACCATTTAAAGACAATAAAACATCTTGAAATTGTTTTGTATTAAAGATTGGACGAATTGTTGGCTGTGTTAAACTATATGTTCCTTTTGTAATAACAACATCTCCCCAAGACTCTAAATAATGAGGTGCAGGAGCCGCAATTTTTACAATAGAAGCAGTTTCATCATCTTTTAAAGAAAAAGCAACAGAAGTTTCTACTTTTTTCAATCCAGATACAAAAGCAGCTGAATCAGCTAATGTGTAAACAGGATTAACTCCACTCATGATTAAAGTATGAACACTTCCTGCATTCATATCTTTTACCAATTGAGCAACAACTGCATTAGAACCTTTTCTAATTTGTCTAGTACCAACAGTACTAAAAGCCTCACTTGCTAATTTTTGATTAATAGCCAAAACTAACAACTGAGCATTTTTATCTTCGATTCCAGATACTAAAACCCCTTTAGAACCTGCTGAATTTAAATTCTGAGCAGCTTTTACTACTTCAGCTTTAAAAGCACCATCTAAAGAAACAGGAATAGAAGCACCTACAACTATATTATAAATTTGAACTAACGCTTGTTTTTGATCAGCAGTAGTCATTGGAACACGCTTATCAGCAGCTGCTCCAGATAATGTCATGTTTGATTCAAACTGAATATGACGAGACATTGTTTTTTTCCCTTCAGATCCAGATGGAATTCTTCCTTTCGCATATCCAGAATCATATCCTCCACCTTGCCAGTCTCCTAAGAAATCAGCACCAACAGATACAATTAATGAAGATTTTGAAAAATCATAATCAACTAATGCTCTTTCTCCATAAGCTGTTTCGAATGCATCTAACGCCTCAGAAGAAGAAACTGCATCATAAACAACATGTTTTGCATTAGGGTTTTTAGCAATAAACTCACCTATTAATTTCTCAGTAGATGGACTTGCTAAAGTATTTGTTAACAATACAACTTGACCTCCTTTTGCTTTTGCTTCTGCAAGACTCGCTTTAATTTCTGAATCAACAGCAGGCCAGCTGCTCTTTTTTCCTTTCAATCTTGGCTCTTGCAAACGAGAACTATCGTATAATCCTAAGATTGATGCATGAACTCTAGCATTAGCAGCAAATTTAGCACCTTCAATAGTATTGTTTTCAACTTTAATTGGACGACCCTCACGAGTTTTTACCAAAAGATTTGCAAAATCAAAACCATCAAAAACAGTAGTTGCATAATAATCAGCAACACCAGGAATGATTTGCTCTGGTTGTAAAACATAAGGGATAGACTTGTGCACAGGACCCTCACAAGCAGCAAGTGTAACAGCTGCAGTACTAAATCCTACGTACTTTAAAAAGTCACGACGTGAAGTTCCTGAAGAAGCTAAAGCCTCTGCATTTCCTAAGAATTCATCAGTAGGAATTTCTTCAACAAATTCGTTATTTCTAAGCGCCTCAACAATAGAACCATTCTCTAGTTCTTCAACACTTTTCCAGTATTTTTTGTTTGATGACATTGTATATAAATATTAAAATCTTAATAATTCGATTAATAGTGGCATTTACCGCATTCTAAACCTCCCATTTGCGCTGCAGTCAATTTCTCTACACCGTATTTTTTAGAAAGTTCAGCATGAATTTTATCATAGTAAGCATTTCCTTCCATCTTAACATCAGTTTTTCTGTGGCAATCAATACACCATCCCATTGTTAATTTAGAATATTGCTTCATGATTTCAAATTCTTGTACCGGACCATGACAAGTCTGACACTCAATTCCCGCAACAGAAACGTGTTGTGAGTGATTGAAATATACAAAATCAGGAAGATTATGAATACGAACCCATTTTACAGCCTGTGGTTTTCCAGTATAAGCTTGTTTAGTTTTATCCCAACCAACAGCATCATATAATTTTTGAATTTGAGCATCATAAAATGCTTTGCTGTACTCAGGAGTAGCAGTAGTTTCAGCAACTTCAGAAATATTTTTATGACAGTTCATACAAACATTCAAAGAAGGAATACCTGCAGTTTTACTAACACGAGAAGCAGAGTGACAATATTTACAATTGATTTCGTTATCTCCAGCGTGAATTTTATGAGAATAATGAATAGGCTGAATTGGCTCATAGTTTTGATCTACACCAACTTGCATTAAATATCCGTAAACAAAATAACCACTCGCCAAAAGCAAGAAAATCGAAGTAACCAATACTAAAAATTGATTTCTAGCAAAAGCTTTCCAAATCGGCAATCTACCTTCTTTAGGAGTAACTTCAATACCGTTATTACTTGCCACTTTAGTCAACACTTTGTTCACCATGAACAACATCACTACTAAAATAGCCATTACAAGAGCAAGAGCACCTAAAATAACATTATTAGAAATAGCACCGCTCTCTACAGCAGTACCTGGAGGCGTAGCTGCTCCACCTGGAACCGCAGCCGCTTCAACTTTTTTCTCAGAAGTATAAGCAATAATATTATTAATATCACCCTCAGATAATTGAGGAAAAGGAGTCATTACTGCCTTATTATTTTCTTCAAAAAGCTTAACAGCAGCAGCATCTCCTGACTTAATCATATCAGAACTGTTGTGCACCCACTTGTAAATCCAAGCCATTTCATGCCTGTCAGCAACCCCTCTTAACGCAGGACCTGTTGATTTAGCATCTAATTTGTGACATGCAGCGCAATTTGCATTAAATAGTTCTTTCCCTTTTGCTGGATCACCACCCGCAGTTGCTGCAGGAGCAGCAGCTTCAGGCGCCGCAGGAGCAGCAGCATCTTGAGCAAATGAAGTTAGGGAGAAAATCAGCGTTAGCGATAAGCTAAGGAGCAATTTTCTTGAGATCGAATTATGGTTACCCACCTTTTTCATATAGTATAATAATTATCTACTAATTTTTTGGTATGATTTTTACTGTAACAAAGCTGTAAAAACAAATACCCTCTTTTAAAACTTGCACAAAAATACGACTTATGAACTATTCTCAAAACCTTAAAATAGTCTTAAATATCAATTTATATCAATTCTAAATAATATTAAAATTTTCCATACAAACTTTAAATACTATTTTTGCATAAAAACCATCACATTATGAGAATTTTAACCCCTTCAAAAAGAGTTTTCTTAACACTGACAGTATTCATGTTAGCATATAATATTCATGCTCAGGATCAAAATTTAACAGTAAATCAAGACCCTAAATTTGAACAGTTATTGAATGAGAAACGAAAAATTAACACATCAATAAGTACAAACGACACATACAGAATTCAAATTTTTAGCGGAAAAAGCGACGAGGCAAAAAAAACGCTCGCTGATTTTAAAAGAGAATTCAGCACTATTGACGGAACAATAATTTTCAATACGCCAAACTACAAAGTAATAGTTGGGAATTTTAAAACCCGAATTGAGGCAGAGCGAAATTTGGCCGATATAAAAGACAGATACAAAAGTGTCTTTTTACTTAAGCCAGGCAAATAAAAACAGCTGTTAAACATAACAAAAAAAGCGAGATTAAATCTCGCTTTTTTTGTTATTTTAAACTTTACAACAACACTAATTTAAACCTAATTCACCACCTTAATTCCACTCGCTACAAATCGAATTTCTTCTTTTGGAGCAGTAATTGCATTTATTTCCGCTTGTGATTTTTTAGCGTCTTTAGCGTAATGTTTCAGCTCATCAACTGATGTGATTTTTTTCTTGGCATCGCCCTCTAAAACAACATTTTTTCCTTTTAATGCTGTTGGTACAAAAAAACCATAATCTTTCATTTTCACAAAAAAAGACGAACCATTTTCCGTTTTAATAGTTACCCAACATCCTCTTTTTTCACAAACATCTGTCACCTCTCCTTTTACCGCAATATTTTCAACTTTCTTCTGATCTTTAAATTTACTCTCTAATTTTTCAACAGAGATTGCCTTGCCAACCGCAATGCCAGAAACATCAGCACCATAATAATCTCCTAATACAGCATTACCCGCCGGTGGAGCGCTTTTTTCTACCGCTTCTTGAGCAAAAGAAAAAGTAGAAATACCAATAAAAAGAACAGCTGTGTAAATTAATTTTTTCATCATTAAATAATTTTACTCAAAAATAAGAAATTAAAACAAATAAGATACTGGCAAAAATCACACTTCCATCCTAAAAGTACAAGCATAAAAAAAGTCTCAATTTTCATTGAGACTTTTAAATATATTAATTGAAAATTATTTCAATTTCTTTTTGATTGCAACTTCATGGTATGCTTCAATAACATCTCTTTCTTCGATGTCATTAAATCCTTTAATCTGAATACCACAATCGTATCCTTTTGTTACTTCTTTAACATCATCTTTGAATCGTTTTAAAGCAACAAGTTCACCTGTATGAACAACAACTCCTTCTCTGATAACTCTAATCTTAGAACTTCTCAAGATCTTACCATCGGTTACCATACAACCTGCGATTGAACCCACTTTAGAAATTTTGAAAATCTCACGAATTTCAGCAGTTCCTAAAACTTCTTCTTTCATTTCAGGAGCTAACATTCCTTCCATCGCATCTTTCAAGTCATCGATTGCCGCATAGATGATAGAGTAGTAACGGATATCAATTTCTTCTTTATCTGCAAGCTGTCTTGCATTTCCAGCAGGGCGAACATTAAATCCGATAATAATAGCATCTGATGCAGAAGCCAAGTTAACGTCGGTTTCAGTAATTGCACCAACACCTTTATGAATAATATTAATTTGAACTTCTTCTGTAGAAAGTTTAGAGAACGAGTCTGATAAAGCTTCAACAGATCCATCAACGTCTCCTTTAAGAATCACGTTTAATTCTTTAAACTGACCAAGAGCGATACGACGTCCAATTTCATCAAGTGTAATATGTCGTTGAGTACGTACAGACT
Source organism: Flavobacterium sp. LC2016-01 (assembly GCF_009711135.1). Lineage (GTDB taxonomy): Bacteria > Bacteroidota > Bacteroidia > Flavobacteriales > Flavobacteriaceae > Flavobacterium. The sequence continues at coordinate 22,713 of NZ_WMIC01000002.1, forward strand.
GTTCACGCATTAATTGAGAACGTTTAGATGCAATTTGTTTTGCTTCTTTTTCATCTTCAAAAACATTGAACTTATCACCCGCCGTAGCAGCTCCATCTAAACCTAAAACAGATACCGGAGTTGAAGGTCCTGCCGTTAAAACAGTATGCCCTCTTTCATCATGCATCGCTTTAATCTTACCATGATGCTTTCCAGCCAACATATAATCTCCAATTTTTAATGTTCCTTGCTGAACCAAAATTGTAGATACATATCCTTTTCCTTTATCTAAGAAAGCCTCAACAACAGTTCCTTGAGCCGCTTTATTAGGATTCGCTTTTAAATCTAAGATTTCAGCTTCCAATAAAACTTTCTCTAATAATTCTTTTACACCTGTTCCAACTTTTGCAGAAATATCATGTGACTGAATTTTTCCACCCCAATCTTCAACAAGTAAATTCATCCCAGCCAAACGCTCTTTGATTTTCTCAACGTTAGCATTTGGTTTATCAATTTTATTGATTGCAAATATAATTGGCACTCCCGCAGCTTGTGCGTGAGAAATTGCTTCTTTTGTTTGTGGCATGATGTCATCATCCGCCGCTACAACGATAATAGCAATATCGGTAACTTGAGCTCCACGTGCACGCATCGCGGTAAACGCCTCGTGACCTGGTGTATCTAAGAAAGCAATTTTTTGACCATTATCTAAAGTTACTCCATATGCTCCAATGTGCTGTGTAATACCTCCAGACTCACCAGCGATAACATTTTCCTTACGAATATAATCCAGTAAAGATGTTTTACCGTGGTCAACGTGACCCATTACAGTAACAATTGGCGCTCTCACTACTAGATCTTCTTCTCTATCTTCAACTACAGTGATAGCTTCTTCAATATCAACAGTGATAAACTCAACTTCATAACCAAATTCATCAGCAACGATAGTTAAGGTCTCAGCATCTAAACGCTGATTCATTGTAACCATGATTCCAAGAGACATACAAGTTCCAATTACCTTAGTAATTGGCACATCCATCATGATAGCAATTTCACCTACTGTAACGAATTCTGTAACTTTAATAGTTTTGCTTCCTTCGTCAAGCGCTCTTTGTTCATCATCAGATTTCTGACGGTGTGTTTCTCTTTTATCTCTTCTGTATTTAGCCGCTTTAGATTTACCCCCTTTACCTTGAAGTTTTTCAAGAGTTTCTCTAATTTGGTTTTTTACTTCTTCTTCAGTAGGCTCAACTTTTGCAACAATAGCAGGACGGTTTCCTTTTACAAAACCAGGTCTTGCACTTCTGTTAGCATTAAAACCTCCGCCTCCTGTATTTGGAGTAATTTTGTTAGGGTTTGGTGTCCCTGGCGCATTTCCTGTTGCAGGTTTTGGCGCACCTGGCGCACCCGGTTTAGGAGCAATTCTTTTACGCTTATTTTTATTAGCGTTATTATTATTTCCAGCTCCAGGAGCTCCTGGTTTATTTGGAGTAATTTTTGGCTCCTCTTTTTTCTTTTTAGGCTTATTAAATTGAGATAAATCAATTGTTTGTCCTGTTAGAGTAGTTCCAGATAATTTTTGATATTGAGTAGTGATTGTTTCTTCAGCGGTTGCAGGATCTGTTGAAACAATAGGCTCCTGAGCCGTTTTAGAATTTTCACTTTTCACTTCTTTTTTCTCAGTAATAATAGGTTTTTCCACCTTTTTCTCTTCAGAAACAACTACAGGAGCAACTGGCTCAGGCTGTACAATTTCTTTTTGAACAGGTTTTTCTGGTTGAGTTGGAGTAACGACTGCTGCTTTCGGTTCTTCAGTTTTAACTGGTTCCTCAGAAGGAGTAGAAACAACTGCAGGTTTCTTTGGATTTAAATCAATTTTACCAACTTGAACAGGTCCAGTTACAACAGCTCTCGCTTTTATAATCTCTTGCTGTTTTTGACGTTCTTCGTCTTGTCTGCGTTTGTCTTCAATCTCTTTCTCACGTTCAACACGTAATGCCTCTTTTTCTTTTCTTTTCTCTTCTCCTACCTCTTTAGAAGCTTCCTTATTCCCCTTATCGCCCGCAAATTGGCTTTGTAGGATATTAAACTCGCTATCAGAAATTTTAGCGTTCGGATTTGCATCAATAGCAATTCCCTTATCTTTTAGATAATCAACAGCTCTTTCTAATGAGATATTTAATTCCCTTAAAACCTTGTTTATTCTTATTACTCTCTCTTCAGACATATAACCTTTTTATTATTACCTTTTTCGTTGTGTTGTTAGAGCAGATATCAGCTATTTCCTAGCTATCAAACTCTTCTTTTAGTATTTTCATAACATCAAGAATAGTTTCCTCTTCTAAATCTGTTCTTCTTACTAAATCTTCTACTTCTTGTTTTAAGATACTTTTTGCAGTATCTAAACCTATTTTAGCAAATTCTTCAATTACCCAGCCTTCGATTTCGTCTGAAAACTCTGTCAATTCAACATCGTCTTCGTCAGCAGTTGCACCTGCAACATCTCCTTCACGAATAACATCTAACTCGTAACCTGTCAGCTGACCCGCTAATTTAATATTGTGACCACCTCTACCAATTGCTTTAGAAACTTCTTCTAATTTCAAGAAAACTTCAGCTCTTTTATTTTCTTCATCGATTTTGATTGAAGAAACTTTTGCAGGGCTTAATGCTCTTGTAATAAACAATTGAATATTATTTGTATAGTTGATTACGTCAATATTTTCGTTTCCTAACTCACGAACGATTCCGTGAATACGAGATCCTTTCATACCAACACAAGCTCCAACCGGATCAATTCTATCATCGTAAGAATCAACCGCAACTTTTGCTTTTTCACCAGGAATACGCACTACATTTTTAACTGTAATTAATCCGTCAAAAACTTCAGGAATTTCTTGCTCAAATAATTTTTCCAAGAACTTTTCAGAAGTTCTAGACATAATAATTTGAGGTTTATTTCCTTTTAATTCAACGCTTTCTATAATTCCACGAACGTTATCTCCTTTACGGAAAAAGTCAGATGGAATTTGTTTTTCCTTTGGAAGTACAATCTCGTTCCCTTCATCATCAACTAAGATAACTACTCTAGGACGTACGTGGTGTACTTCGGCAGTATAAATATCACCAATAATATCTTTAAATTGTTTGTAAAGATTTGTATTATCGTGTTCGTGAATTTTAGATATTAAGTTTTGACGCAAAGCCAAAATAGCTCTTCTTCCTAAATCAATCAATTTAACTTCTTCAGAAACTTCTTCACCAATTTCAAAATCCGCTTCAATCATTCTTGCTTCAGTCAAAGTAATTTCTTCATTTTCAAAATCAAGATCTTCGTCAGCAACAATTACTCTTCTTCTCCAAATCTCCATATCTCCTTTATCAGGATTTATAATGATGTCGAAGTTATCATCAGAACCGTATTTTTTCTTTAATGCATTTCTAAACACGTCCTCTAAAATTGCCATAAGCGTTACACGATCAATAAGTTTATTATCTTTAAACTCTGAGAATGAATCGATTAATGCTAAATTTTCCATGCGAATTCTTTAATTAAAATGTTACTGTAACAATTGCCTCTTTAATTTCTGTATAAGGTATTTGTTGCTCTTTTTGAACTGTTTCTTTTCCTTTTCCTACTTTTTTCGGTTCTCTTGCTTCCCAAGACAAAATTATAAAAACATCGTTAGCTTCAACCAATTCTGCCTCAATTTTTTCATTATTTGTAGTAACAATCAGCGTTCTACCAATATTTTTCTTGTATTGTCTGGTTAATTTCAAAGGTGATCCTACTCCAACTGATGCTACTTCAAGCGAAAAATCCTGCTCTTCACGATCCAGATTATTCTCGATTGCGCGACTTACGTCAATACAATCCTGCAGTGCTACTCCATTATCTCCGTCTAAACCAACACTAATTTTGAAAGAATCCGAAATAGACAAATCAATCAAAAAGATTGAAGGCTTTTCCAGAAGAGCTTCTGTAATTAATCCGTTTACTTTTTCTTTAAATGTCATAATTTTATAAAAAGAGGGGACACTTAGTCCCCTCATTATTTAGATTTTAATAAATAACGGTGCAAATATAGTGATTTTTTTATAAACCAAATAAATTGATTGCTCTAAAAATATTTCTTATCTTTATAGTAGCATTAAAATAAGAGATTACCCAAATAATTTAACCTAAAAAATTATGAAACGAATTCTAGTCCCTACTGATTTTTCAGAACATGCTGAAGATGCCTTAAAAGTTGCTGCACAAATTGCTAAAAAAAATGATTCTGAAATTATCATTTTGCACATGCTTGAATTGCCGCACCAAATGAATGACGCCATCCTTGGCGGCGCAAGCATCCCCGAAACCATGCTTTTTATGAAAAAGGCAAATGAAATGCTTGACGAAATATCATCAAAACCTTATCTGGACGGAATTTCTGTGACCGAAATTGTAAAAATAGACAAACCAATTCACGGAATTAAACAAGTAAGTCAAGATTACGAGGTTGATCTAATCATTATGGGATCTCATGGCTCGTCTGGTGTTGAGGAACTTTTAATAGGCTCTAATACTGAAAAAGTAGTACGAAATTCTGAAATTCCTGTTTTAGTAATTAAAAAAGACATTTCTAATTTTAAAGTTGACGACATTGTTTTTGCTTCTGATTTCTCTGAAGAAACTAAAAAACCATTTGAAAAACTGCTGAATTTTATCAAATTTTTTGATTCAAAAATTCATCTTGTTACAATTTGCACACCAAACAGCTTTAAACCAACGCACGTTATTCAAAAAGCCATGAACGAATTTGTAACGCAATTTAACATCACCAATTACTCCACTCACATCTATAACGACACTAATATTGAAAAAGGGATTATCAACTTTTCTAACAGTATAAATGCAGACATTATTGGAATGTGCACGCATGGCCGAACTGGATTTGCACATTTTTTCAACGGAAGCATCAGCGAGGGGCTAGTAAATCACGCTATCAGACCCGTTATTACTTTAAAAATTTAAACAAATAAATATCAACTTTACAAAAATCGCCTTTCGTCTGGAAGGCGATTTTTTTTATTAATTCGACTTCGCAATATGAGCTTTATAACAAAGTTAAATTGAGCTTTACAACAAAGTTATGCGCCTTATTAATTCTGAAATTTGTCAAATAAAAATTCATTAAATCATACAACATGAAAACAATAGACAAAATTTACATTAACGGGGAATTTGTTTCACCAAAAGGAACAGAATATTTTGAACTAATAAGCCCAACCACAAATGAAAAACTGGGAAAAGTTCGCCTAGGAAATACCGAAGACACTCAAAATGCAATAAACGCAGCCAAAAATGCTTTTAAAACCTTTTCCAAAACTTCTATTTCAGAAAGAATTCAATACTTAAAAAACATCAAGACTTCTGTTGAAAAGAGAAAAACAGGCTTCATTGATGTAATGATTGAAGAATATGGAGGCACATTTCAATTTGCCTCTATAAGCTATGAATATATGCTGAAAGGCTTTGATTCGGCAATCAACTTGTTAAGCAGTTACAATTTTATTAAAACAATGGGAGAATCTGAAGTTCAAATGACTCCAATTGGCGTTGTCGGAATTATCATTCCTTGGAATTCAAGCAACGGTTTTATTAGCAGCAAATTATCAACAGTAATTGCTGCGGGATGCACAACTGTAATCAAACCAAGCGAAATGAGTGCTCAGCAAACACAGCTGATGATGGAATGCCTACACGATGCACAACTCCCAAAAGGTCTTGTAAATATCGTCAACGGATTAGGAGAAGTAGTCGGCGGAGAAATTAGCCGTAATCCTGATATTGCAAAAATCTCTTTTACCGGATCCACAACTATCGGGAAAATTATAGCGAAAGAAGCCGTCGACACAATGAAACGCGTGACTCTGGAACTTGGAGGAAAATCTCCAAATATTATTTTAGACGATGCCGATTTTTCAAAAGCAATTCCCCTCGCCATAAGCGCCGCATTTATGAATAATGGACAAGCCTGTATTGCCGGAACACGATTATTGATTCCTGAAAACAAACTAGAAGAAACCAAAATTCTAATTAAAGAAATCATTTCAAACATAATTGTTGGAGATCCTAAAAATCCAAATACTGCAGTAGGCCCAATGGTAAGCACAAAGCAATTTAACCGCGTTCAAGATTACATTCAAATTGGGATTAATGAAGGTGCCGAAATTTTAGTTGGAGGATCAGGAAAACCTGAAGGTTTAGAAAAAGGAAATTTTGTAAAACCAACCGTTTTTGTAAATGCAAACAATCAAATGCGTATTGCCAGAGAAGAAATATTTGGTCCTGTACTAACCATCATCACTTATAAAACCGATGAAGAAGCAGTTGAAATTGCCAACGACACAACTTATGGATTGCAAGCTTATGTAAGCTCTTCAGACAACGAAAGAGCTCACCAGATCGCTTCACAAATCAACGCAGGACGCGTTCAAATAAATGGAATTGGACACGATCCACTAGCTCCTTTCGGCGGGTTCAAACAATCTGGAATTGGCCGAGAATTTGGAACAATTGGACTTGAAGCTTATTTAGAACCAAAAGCACTGATTCAGCCAAAATAATCATTTGAGATCCGGAATTCTTTTCATAAAAAGATTTTCCGGATCTTTTAGTAATTTTACGATATGACTACAAAAGCAAATCCAAAACCAAAAATACTTTACTCCTGCTATTATGCACGCAGCCGAGAAGGAGAACATTTTATTCCGGAACACGTTTTTAGCTATCAAATTTCTGGAGAAATGACAGCTACAGACAGCAAAAACACTTATCACACAAAGGCTGGAGATTTTCGTTTCAGCAAAAGAAATCATTTGGCAAAATTCACCAAGATTCCGCCTGAGAATGGAGAATTTAAAGCAATCTCTCTTTTTTTAGACCAAGAAATTCTTCGTGAAATAAGCAAAGAATATGATTTTAAAATCAACAAAAAAGCCGATTCAGAAGCCATGATCACTCTGGCTCCAAATCCGCTTTATAAATCTTTCATGGAATCATTAATTTCCTACCTTGAAGTTGAACAAGAAAACAATGAAGCTTTATTTAATTTAAAAATAAAAGAAGCCGTTCATCTTTTATTAAAAGTAAATCCAGAACTAAAAGACATTCTATTTGATTTTAATGAACCCGGAAAAATTGACATCGAAGCTTTTATGAACAAAAATTTCCATTTCAATGTTCACCTACATCGTTTTGCTTACTTAACAGGACGCAGTTTAGCAACATTTAAAAGAGATTTTCAGAAAACATTTCAACAGACACCTGGAAAATGGTTACTAAACAAAAGACTTCAGGAAGCCTATTATTTAATAAGCCAAGGCAATCCGCCATCAGAGGTTTATATCGGAGTTGGTTTTGAAGATTTATCTCATTTTTCATTTTCTTTTAAAAAGAAATTCGGCATAGTTCCTTCTTCTTTAAACCAAAAATAAGCCTCCCGTGGTTAAAACCAAGGGCTATATTTAAAATACGAAATATTCTTTAAAAACATCCTTAAGCCCTTTTCACATACCTTAACGCGCTTTGCGATTAAAAAAGATAACCTCAAAAATACCATACTGAGTTTACAGCATAAAAAAAGCCTCTCATTTCTGAGAGGCTTTATGTTGGTCTACTAGGACTCGAACCTAGAAAGACTGCACCAAAAACAGTTGTGTTACCATTACACCATAGACCAGCAGTGCTGTTAAGCGGGTGCAAAATTAGAACTTTATTTAGTTTATGCAAGTTTTTTAGAAAACTTTTTTACATAAAAAAAAGCCTCTCATTTCTGAGAGGCTTTTTATGTTGGTCTACTAGGACTCGAACCTAGAAAGACTGCACCAAAAACAGTTGTGTTACCATTACACCATAGACCAGCAGTGCTGTTAAGCGAGTGCAAATTTAAGGCTTTATTTAGTTTGTGCAAACTTTTTAACGAAAAAAAATCATTTTTTTATTTTTTTTTCGCTTTAGAACTCCCTAGAACAACGGAAACTACTCATAGACAACAAATTACTTTTCATAGATAGTTTTACAGAATTTTTTGTTAATGGTCGTTTCTTTACATAAAAAAACATTTTCTTTGTAGGATAGAAAACATACAAAATTTTAACACCTAAATATGGCACAATTCAATTTCAATAAATGGAATACAATTATTGGTTGGTTTGCATTTGCAATCGCTTTAATTACCTACACTTTAACTGTCGAACCTACAATGAGCTTTTGGGATTGTGGCGAATATATTGCCACAGCAGCTAAACTAGAAGTTGGCCACCCTCCAGGAGCACCTTTATTCCAAATGATGGGCGCCTTTTTTGCAATGTTTGCTATAGACGCACAACATGTAGCAGTGATGGTAAATATGATGTCTGTTTTTTCTAGTGCATTTACAATTCTATTTATGTTTTGGTCTTCGTCTATGATCTTAAAAAAGATTGTAGCTCGTTTTGCCGAAATTGATCAAAGTAATTCTATTGTTATTTTAGGAAGTTCTTTTGTTGGAGCACTAGCTTACACTTTCTCTGACAGTTTTTGGTTTAATGCAGTCGAAGCCGAAGTTTATGCAATGGCTTCTCTTTTAATTGCATTGCTTTTTTGGCTTGGTCTTCGTTGGGAACAAGATATGGACAAACCAAAAGGAAACAAATGGCTTTTGATTATTTCATTAGTTATAGGTCTTTCGTTTGGTGTTCACTTTATGGCCTTACTGACTATTCCATCTATAGGTTTTCTATATTATTTTAAACATTACGAAAAAGTTACGATCAAAAATTTCCTTATTGCAAATGTTGTTGTAATTGGAATTTTATTATTCATTTTCAAGTTATTACTGCCTTTAACCATGGCCTTCTTCGGAAAAACCGAGATATACATGGTTAACAGTTTAGGACTTCCTTTTAATTCAGGAACTATTTTTGTTGCCCTGCTTTTTGTGGCTTTCTTTTATTTTGGATTAAAATACACGAAACAAAAAGGTTTAATTTTTTATAACACAATTATACTTTGTATTTTATTCATCCTGATTGGTTTCTCTACTTGGATGATGCTTCCTGTTCGTGCTAACGCAAATACGGTAATCAACGAAAATAAACCATCAGATGCGATTGAGGTTCTTGCTTATTACAATCGTGAACAATATGGTGTAAATCCATTGTTTTATGGACCGCAGTACACAGAATACTTTGCCGGTCTTGACGAAAAAACTCCTTATTTGGACAAAAAGCCAAACTACGAAAGAGATTATAAAACTGGTAAATATATCATTACCAATAACTATAAAAACGCAGATCAAAATTCTGATGACAATCAAAAAACGATTCTGCCAAGAATGTGGAGCACCGAAATGGCACACATTCAAAATTACATCAACTTTACAAATCCGCCTAAGTTTAAAATCAATCCGAATTATGATTTCGGAGAGGAATTAAGCAAATATGGAATCGACGCAAGCCAATTAAGTGAAGAGGAATACAATAAAGCTACCGCTCAATTGAGAAATGAAGTTGAAAAAACAGTTTCAGAATTCAGAAAGGCATTTGCTCAAAAACAAATTGACAACGAAGGCTATGTTAAATTCTTAAAAAGCTACGGTCAATATTTAATTATTGAAAAACCAACTGCAACAGATAACTTCTCTTTTATGTTCGAATATCAATTTGGATATATGTACTGGAGATATTTAATGTGGAATTTTGTTGGACGCCAAAGCGATGTTCAAGGAAAATACGACAATTTAGACGGAAACTGGATCAGCGGTATTAAAGCACTTGACTCTCTACATTTGGGCTCTCAAGATAATCTGCCTTCAGATGTTTTAAACAATAAAGGCCGTAATGTTTACTATTTCCTTCCTTTTATTTTAGGTCTTATCGGAATAATGTACCATGCTAATAAAGACCTTAAAAGTTTTTACGTGCTTTTAGCATTATTCTTATTTACCGGAATTGCCTTAAAAATCTATTTGAACGAAAGACCGTTTGAACCTCGTGAAAGAGATTATGCCCTTGTAGGATCATTTTATGTTTTTGCGATCTGGATAGGCTTTGGAGTTTATTCGCTATATGAAAGCATTCAAAAATATATTGCACCAAAAATTGCCGGACCAGTAATTATTGCCGGAACTTTATTAGCAGCGCCAGTTTTAATGGCTTCTCAAAACTGGGATGATCACGACAGATCAGGAAGATATACTGCTGTTGCTATGGCAAAAGCATATTTAAGCTCTTGTGACAAAGACGCGATTCTATTCACGATTGGAGATAATGATACTTTCCCGTTATGGTATGCACAGGAAATTGAGCATTTTAGAACCGATGTTAAAATCGTAAATACAAGTTTATTTATGACAGATTGGTATATTGACCAGATGAAAGCCAAAGCTTACGAATCTGATCCATTGCCAATATCTTTCACGCATGATGATTATGTTGGAGATAAATTGGATTACGTTGCGCATATTGAAAAAATTGACACACGCTGGAACATCACTGATTTTATCAATTTTATTAAAAATCCAAAATCAACTGTTGGTCTTCAAAATGGTCAGACAATTCATTTCTATCCAACAAATAAGATAAGAGTTCCTGTTGATAAAAATGCAATTATCAAGAACAAGGTCGTAAATCCTAAATACAACGATTCTATTGTACCTTATTTAGATATTGACATTAAAGGAAGCGCATTGTACAAAAACCGCTTAATGATGCTTGATATTTTGGCTAATAATAATTGGAAACGCCCAATTTATTTTAGTGGAGGTGCTTTTGATGATGAAGATTATTTATGGCTGAAAGATTATCTGCAATTAGATGGAATGGTTTACAAATTAGTTCCTGTTAAAAACGTTCCATCAAAAGATGGCGGACCAATGGATATGGGACAAATTGATGCTGATAAAATGTATGATATTGTAATGAAATGGGACTGGGGTAACAGCGAAAGTGATAAGATTTATCATGATCCTGAAACCAGAAGAAACAGTATTACTTACCGTACAAACTTATCCCGCTTAATGGATCAGCTTATTGCTGAAGGTAAAATTGACAAAGCTAAAAATGTTATCAATTTAGCAATGACGAAACTGCCGTTAGACAAATTTGGCTATTATTCATTAGTAGAACCTTTTGCAAATGGATATTACAAAGTAGGAGAAACTGCAAAAGCCCAGGACTTGCTTAATAAATTGGTTAAAAAATACAATGAAAACCTAAATTATTATGCAACATTGCCTCCAGGAGACCAGACTGATCTTGCGATGGATATCATTACTGATATTGAGCGATACAGAAGTCTTTTACAAGTAATGAGCCACAACCATGACAAAGCTTTTTACGAAAAGCACAAAAAGACTTTTAATACGTATGTAAATGTATTCGAACGTTTTGGACGTGAAAAAGAATAATAATATACGAAAAATATACTGATTAAAAAAATGCAGTGCTGTTAGATAAATAGCACTGCATTTTTTAATTTTACAGTATCTGTAAATCCATTCAAAATGAGCTTTTATTGGGTAAAAACAAATTCATTTATAAAAAGGGTATTTTCTAAGTATTGTTGGGACATTCCAAACAAAGAAAAGAAAATATACCTCACATTTGATGATGGCCCTACCCCAGAGATTACCGAATGGGTTTTATCTGAATTGAAAAAATTTGATGCAAAAGCTACTTTCTTCTGTATTGGAAAAAACATTAACGCAAATGCCACTTTATTTGAAAGATTAATTGCCGAAGGACATGCCATTGGCAACCATACAATGAATCATATCAACGGATGGAAAAGTCAAACCAATGATTATATTGAAAACGTAAAAAACTGTGCCTCTATTTTAGCCAATGAGCAAAAACTGAACAGTTTACTATTTCGTCCTCCGTACGGAAAAATCAAAAAAGCGCAGTCTAAAATTTTGCGAAATCTTGGTTATAAAATAGTAATGTGGGATGTTTTAAGCGCCGACTTTGACCAATCGATTACGCCTGAGAAATGCCTTGAAAACGTTACTAAAAATGTAACTTCAGGAAGTGTAATTGTTTTTCATGACAGTATAAAAGCATCACAAAATTTAAAATTTGCTTTGCCTAAAACTTTACATTTTTTAAAAGAAAATGGATATGCTTTTGATGTTATTCATTAAAAAACATCAATAAAGAAATTTTATTATTGATTAAATTGCTCTTGAACAATTCCTATAATTGTATTCGCATCAAGCTCACCTGACTGCCTCCAGATCATCTGTCCTTCTTTATAAATCATAAGTGTCGGAAGACCCTTAATACGAAGAGCCTCAGCTAGTTCCTGATTCTTATCTACATCAATTTTGATTACTTTGGCCTTATCACCAAGTGCAGCCGCAACATCCTTAATTACCGGATGCATAGAAACTGAAGATTCGTTCCAATCTGTGTAAAAGTCAATCAACACAGGGACTTGAGCATTTATTAGTTCTCCAAATTTTGACATAAAACCAAAAATTTAAATTTTTTAATTTACTACATCGAGGCAAATATTCTACAAATGTAGCATTTTTAACGAATTAAGCCACATTGTTGCCTTTTTTTAGTTCTATCACTGTTATTTCGGGCATTATACCAACTCGGCCTGGATAGGCATGAAAACCAAATCCACGGTTAACATAAACGTATCTTCCGGCTGTTTCGTACAAACCTGCCCATTGTTTGTAAATATATTGCGCAAGACTCCATTTAAAATAACCTGGAATTTCGATTCCAAATTGCATGCCATGTGTATGACCTGCAAGCGTTAAATGAAAATTCTTAGGGTGTTGGTTAATTTCAGCATCCCAATGACTTGGATCGTGGCTCATTAAAATTTTAAAATCTTCCTTTGCAACATTTTCAGAAGCTTTGTGCAAATCGCCTGCTTTCTTAAAATTAACTCCCCAGTTTTCTACTCCAATTAAAGCAATTTTATCATTGCCTTTCTGAATATAAGTATGTTCGTTCAACATTAGTTTAAAACCAATTTGGCCGTACAAGTTCTTTATCTGCTGAAAATTTTCTTCTTTTTGTTTTTCAGATGGCCAAGTAACATATTCTCCGTAATCATGATTTCCTAAAACCGAAAATTTACCATATTTATAATCCTTGATTCTGCTAAAAGTCTCCAGCCAAGGATGCATTTCTTTTGCATGTGTATTTACAATATCGCCAGTAAACAAAATCATATCTGCTTCCTGCTCATTTATCAAATCAATCGCATAATTTATTTTTTCTGGATTATCAAAACTGCCGCTGTGAACATCTGAAATCTGAGTGATTCTAAAACCATCAAAAGCATCTGGAAGATCGGGAAAAAAGATTGTTTGCTTGATTACTTTAAAATTATATTTTCCTTCAAAAATTCCATAAATCAAAGACAAAAAAGGTACTGCAGCCAAGCCTAATGCAATTTGACTGATAAATTTTCTTCTGTCTGGCATTATCTCTTTTCTTGGAGCATTATAAACGAAATAATTCAAGATACTTGCTCCGATTCTAAAAATATCTTCACCAAACATTATTAATGTCAGTACAATTTTTGGAACATAAATCAACAGCATCAATCCTGTTGTAAACATAAATTGCTTGGTTTGACCAACAGAACGATCTACCTGAGAAAAAGAATATATGATAAATGCTAAAAGCAAAAAACTAATAACTTGGTAGCTTATTAAAACCCATCTTAATTTAATAAGGGTACGAAAGGCTTGATAGGAATAAAATTCAATAAGCAAGAAAAGGGCGCAAAGAATTACAAAACGAAGGATCATCAGTTATAGTTTTAAGCAAAGAAACAAAGAATGAAAATTTTATTGCTTTTTATTATCAAAAATTTAACTCAATATAAAGAACAAAAAGCTGGCAGATTTCTCTGCCAGCTTTTTCTCTACCAAATTTTTTAAAACCTTTTATAAACCAAAACAAAGTTTGCTGAACAAACTTGTGCCTTTTATTTTTGAGTTTTTGCAGCTTCTGGCTTAGCTGCCTCTGCTTTTTTAGCTTTTTTATCAGCTTTTTTGTCTTTTTTAGGAGCTTTAGCTTCTTTTGCTGGAGCTGTTTGAGCTGGAGTTGTTTGAGCGTTTACCATTGCTACTGTTCCTAGAACAGCTACTGCTAACATTATTACTTTTTTCATAATTTTAAATTTTTTGCTGATTATTGTTTCATTATTATACTTCAAAGATAGAATCACAAAATGAAGATTAAATGAAGATTGAATGCATCTGAAAAAATTAACTTTTAATTATGTTTTACACCTTCAGGAAGCAGTAATGTAAAGGTTGTTCCTTCATTTACTTTTGAAACAACTTTGATTTCGATATGATGAAAAGAAGCAATACTTTCAGCAATAGCAAGTCCTAAACCCTGCCCGTCTTGATCTGAACTGATTCTGGCGAACCTATTAAATATTTTTTCAAGATGTGCCTCACTCATTCCGAGTCCGGAATCTGTTATTGAAATAAAATAACGGCCTTTTTCAAAACCATCTTCAATGCTTATATTTCCTTGCGGGCGATTGTATTTTATTGCATTGGTAACCAAATTGTAAATCAAAATATGAATTAGCGTTTTATTTCCGGTAAAAGCATATTCCTGTTTCATACGATTTTCAAAATGAATTTCGCGATCTTCCATTCGGTCTTGAAAATCTGACTGCAGATCATCAATAATTTCATGAAAATTTATTTTCTCATTTGCCTCATATTGATTGTTTTCAATACGGGAAATCAGCAATAAATTATTTATGATTTTTTTGAGCATATCCAGCGTCTTCAATGAGCCTGCAATTTTATCTACCGCATTATCATCTAAAGATTCATTCTGTAATAAATTTTCAAATTTGTTTTTCAATAATGCAATTGGCGTCAGCAATTCATGAGAAACATTGGAAATAAATTGTTTTTCTTTTTTGAAAAGCTCCGCAATTCGATCCATCATTTGATTTAAAACCAAATCCAGTTCTCTAAAATCTCTAGATTTTGCTTTTATTGGTGTATGATCAAAAGCTTCAGGTTCGTTGACACGCCTTATTTTTGTATCAATAATTTTATAAAAGGGCTTGAGAAGATATTCAATATAAACAGTATCGGCCAAAAAAGTAACGAGCAGAATCACGACTAAAACTATAATAATAAAGAACCTGATAATAAACGTAAGGTCGTTTACTTCGCTCAAACTGCTGCCAATTTCCAGCTGATAACCTTGATTTTCGTAGGTAAAATGATATTGCAGAATTCGATATTCATTTTCTTCTCCTTCAATAATTCGGTATTCGTTATTAAAGAATGTTTTTTTCTCATTTCCTTTTACAGGAATCTTTGACAGCACAAGAAATTCGCTGTGCAAAGTAGAAAACTGAGAATACGTTTCGGTCGAATCATCAGCATCTTCAATAAAATCATTGATTTCATTTTGATTCAAATGATCTATAAATTTTTTCTTTTTTTCAATCAGCCCATTATTAATATGTCTGTACACGACATTTTCGACTAAAATTGGCAGCATCAGCCATAAAACCAAAATCACCAACAAACGTGTCAGTGCATTAAAAATCGCTAATTGGTGTTTTATCTTCACAAGTTTACTTTTTTATTCGCTTATGCGATAACCCACATTTCGAACCGTTTCAAACCAATCTATAGATCTATGTTTATCTAATTTTTTTCGGAGGTTACGAACGTGAACATCTATAAAATTGGAATCAGAATTAACTTCAAGTATATCGCCCCAAATATGCTCTGTTAGTTGAAGTCTGGTAATAACTCGGTTTTTATTCAAAACCAAATACTGAAAAATATCAAACTCTTTTTTGGTCAAACTCAGCGGCACGTCGTTATAAGTGACTTTATAATCCTGAAGCTGCAGCAAAAATCCATGAATACTCAAACTATTTACTGTAAAACCATGCATTCTGCGAATCACAGCGAACAATCTCGCACTAAGTTCCGTTAGCGCAAAAGGTTTCGTCAAATAATCGTCGGCACCTAAATGAAGACCATTTATTCTGTCATCTAGTTCACCGCGGGCGGTGAGCACAATTACAGCCATTTTTGATTTTGTTTTTCGAACGGCACTTAAGACCTCAAAGCCATCGCCGTCTGGCAAACCCAAATCAAGCAACATTGCGTCATAATCATTGCTAGCGACTTCTTCGAGAGCGTCATTGCAGGTATGCGTTATTTTACAAACATAACCTGCATTGCACAAAAAGTCGTAAACTTCTGCAGCAAGTTCTTTATTATCTTCAACAATCAAAATATTCATAAATACAGCTATTAAGCGCAATTAAATTTAAGCAATTTTAAAAAACCCTGTTGCGCATTATTAAAAAATTAACGAACAAAAAAAGCTGACAAATTTCTTCATCAGCCTTTTCCAACCGCATTCTCCATAAACCATTATTTCTATTTTGTTTCCTTACAATGCATCGAAAACAAATCAAAAACAATCCTTATTTTTTCATAGTCGCTTCTGTTTTTGGAGCTTCAGTTTTTGCTGATTTTTCTTTTTTATCAGACTTGTGATTATGGTGTTTAGTTGCTTTTACCTCTTTTGCCGGTGCAGCCTGAGTTGGCGCAGTTTGAGCATTCACCATTGCACTTGTTCCTAAAATCAATACCGCTGCCATTAATAAATTTTTCATGATTTCTAATTTTTAAATTATTATTTTTTATTCTCTTAAGTTGTTTTTCTTATTTTTTTACTTTTGCTGTTTCAGCTTTTTTTGGAGCTTCACTTTTTACTGATTTTGTTTTTTTATCAGTTTTGCTTTTTGACTGTTTTGTTGCTTTAATTTCTTTTACAGGAACTGTTTTACCATCTTTTGCAGGAAACGCATGAACCATTGCGCTTGTTCCTAAAACTGCCACTAATACCATCAATAAATTTCTCATGATTTCTAAGATTTAAATTAATTACCTTTTATTTTACAGATCAAAATTACCTACGCAAAATGAAGACAAAGTGAAGAAATCCCTGAATAAAATATTTTTAACTAGACATTAACTTTTGCTGTTTTTTTCCACCATATAAGTTATATAAGTTCATTTAATTTAAGGGAATTAAATTAGACGCACTGCTGTGCGCCTCTACATTATGCGCCTCTACAGTGCGCACATTGCTAAATTGAACTTATATAACTTATATGGTGGAAAAAAAATCTTGTTAGTCTAATTTTTGAGAACCCAATTGTTTATTTTTACAGACTAATATTTTTAATATGTCAACTCAAAAACGCCTTTTTCTTCTAGATGCTTATGCATTAATTTTTCGTGGTTATTATGCCTTTATAAAAAACCCGAGAATCAACTCAAAAGGAATGGATACATCTGCAATTATGGGTTTTATGAACTCGCTTTTGGATGTTATTAAAAGAGAAAAACCAGATCATTTAGCTGTTGCTTTTGATAAAGGCGGAAGTCAATTACGAAACGACTTATTTCCAGAATACAAAGCAAATCGTGATGTTACACCCGAAGCAATCAAAATTGCTGTACCTTATATATGTGAGTTATTAAAAGCAATGCATATTCCTATTATTGAAGTTGCCGGCTTTGAGGCCGATGATTTAATTGGAACAATTGCAAAACAAGCCGAAAAAGAAAACTACAAAGTTTTTATGGTAACGCCCGATAAGGATTTTGCACAGTTGGTTTCTGAAAATATTTTCATGTACAAACCGGCTCGTATGGGCAACGGAATTGAAATTTGGGGCGTTCCTGAAGTATTAGAAAAATTTGAAATCGAACGTCCAGAACAAGTAATTGATTTTCTTGGAATGATGGGCGATGCTGCCGATAATATTCCGGGACTTCCTGGTGTTGGTGAAGTTACAGCCAAAAAACTCTTGAAGGAATTTGGTACAATGGAAAACCTTTTGGCTAACACAGATAAGCTAAAAGGAAAAATGAAAGAAAACATTGAGGCTAATAAAGAAAAAGGACTTTTATCTAAAAAACTGGCCACTATTTTATTAGACTGTCCAGTAACTTTTGATGAAAATGATTATGAATTAACGCGTCCTGACATTGAAAAAACAGATGCTATTTTTCAGGAATTGGAATTCAGAAGAATGGCCGAACAATTTGATAATTTGTTTAAAACTGACGGAACTCAAACAACTGCGCCGGCAGAACCAGATGCCAAACTATACAAAAAGCCACAGCCTAAAAATGAAGACCAATTTGATTTGTTTGGAAGCGCTTCCGCAGATGAAGATGCAGAAACTCCAAGAACTTCATTTTATAATACTTTAGAAAACACACCTCACTCCTACCAGACCATTCAAGGCGATTTAGGAATAAAACTGCTTTTACAGAATTTACAAAGTCAGACTTCAGTTTGTTTTGATACTGAAACAACAGGAATTGATGCCTTGCATGCTGAACTTGTTGGGATGTCTTTTTCTTATGAAAAAGGAAAAGCATTTTATGTTCCGTTTCCGGAAAGTCAGGAAGAAGCAAAAGCTTTAGTTGATAAATTTGTCCCGTTTTTTGAGAATGAAAACATCGAGAAAATAGGACAGAATTTAAAATACGATTTAAAAATCCTTGCGAATTACGGTGTTACTGTAAAAGGAAAACTTTTTGATACGATGATTGCACATTATTTGATCAATCCAGATATGCGTCATAATATGGATATTTTGGCCGAAACGTATTTGAAATATTCTCCAAAATCTATTGAAACTTTAATTGGTAAAAAAGGGAAAAATCAGCTTTCGATGCGCGATGTTGCATTGGAAGACATTAAAGAATATGCCGCTGAAGATGCTGATGTTACACTTCAATTAAAAGAAATCTTTACAACCGAATTAGATAAAACAGAAACTAAAAAGTTATTTGATGAAATCGAAATTCCGTTAGTAAGCGTTTTAGCAGCAATGGAAACAGAAGGAATTCGTTTAGATGTTGATTTTTTAAGTGCCATGTCAAAAGAAATGGATGTCGAAATCAAATCTTTGGAACAGCAAATTTATGAAACCGCAGGCGAGAAATTCAACCTTGCTTCTCCAAAACAATTAGGAGATATTTTATTTGATAAAATGAAAATTGGCGGTGCAAAACAAAAGAAAACTAAAACGGGTCAATATGCAACTGGAGAGGAAGTTTTGACTTATTTAGCCAACGATAATCCAATTGTAAAACAAATTTTGGATTGGCGCCAAATGGTGAAACTGCAAAGTACTTACATCTTGGCTTTGCCGGAACAAGTTGATAAAAAGACATTACGCGTTCACACTGATTATATGCAGACTGTCGCTGCAACGGGACGTTTGAGTTCGAATAATCCGAACTTGCAGAATATTCCGATTCGTACCGAAAGAGGGCGTCAGATTCGTAAAGCTTTCGTAGCACGCGATGAAAACCATACTTTAATCTCTGCCGATTACTCGCAAATTGAATTACGAATTATCGCTGCTTTAAGCGGTGAAGAAAACATGATTAAAGCCTTCCAGGACGGAGAAGATATTCATAAAGCAACGGCTGCAAAAGTATTTAATGTTGCTTTAGAAGAAGTTTCCCGCGAACAAAGAAGCAATGCCAAAACCGTAAACTTCGGAATTATATATGGTGTTTCTGCTTTTGGATTAAGTAATCAAACTTCATTATCGCGAAGTGAAAGTGCTGCTTTGATCGATGCTTATTATAAAACCTATCCAAGACTGAAATCTTATATTCAAGAACAAATTGAATTTGCCCGCGAAAAAGGATATGTACAGACTATTTTAGGACGTCGCCGTTATTTAAAAGATATTAATTCGGCAAACGCAGTTGTGAGAAGCGCAGCCGAGCGAAATGCCGTAAACGCACCAATTCAAGGAAGCGCTGCCGATGTGATTAAAATCGCTATGATCAACATTCATAAAAAATTACAGGACGAAAACTGGAAGTCTAAAATGTTGCTTCAAGTTCATGATGAGCTTGTGTTTGATGTACACAACGACGAATTAGAAAAAATCCAGCCGATGATTAAACACGAAATGGAAAATGCTTTTAAAATGGCAGTTCCGTTGGAAGTTGAATTAGGTTTAGGTAAAGATTGGTTGGAAGCGCATTAATTTATTTTAGATTTTTTTATGTTTAAAATTAAATTGATTTCAATTCTCTTCTTTTCTATTTCTACATCATTCATTTACAGCCAGAAAGGTTTTAGAGTAGACAAAGATTATCGTATAAAAAAGTATCAAGAAGAAATGATTCAATTTTTAATTGATCATAATCAATTTGGAACAAAAGACGAAACAAAAAAATCATTGATTAAAAAATACTCAAATGCGATTGGTACAACTAAATGCATTGAAATTTTTTCCAATAAATCAGAAGATAGCATTTTACTAGTACGGTTTTATTCCCTTGGTTCAGGAGCAGATGATTATTGGGGAATCCTTGAAAAGAACAACAAACATTTATTTTATTATAACAAGAAAGATATAGCTTCAGTCATAGATTATATCAAGAAATATGACACTAAAAATCAAAAAATTCTTTTAGATTATTTAAAAATCTACACTGATTGGTCTGGTCCAAATTCACATAGCCCTCAAGTCGTAGATGAAAATAAATAATCTTTTCATACCACAAAAAAACCATCAGTTTTAGCTGATGGTTTTTTCTTTATTATTTAACTTTTCTAGTCGATTCTCTTTCTTTCAAAACTGTCTTAATTACGATTGTTTCATAATCTGAAGTTTCTTCTTCGCTTTCTTCCAATCTTTTGATCAATCGTTTTGCAGCAACTTCACCAATTTCAATTCCGTGCTGGCTTACTGTTGTCAAACTTGGAGACAAGCGTCTTGAAGCTAAAATTCCGTCAGCAAAACCAATGATTGAAATATCTTCTGGAACTCGGTAACCTTTTTTCAAACTTACTCTTAAAGCGGCAACTGAATCATTTTCATCTAAAGCAAAAATAGCGTCGATTTTATGATCAAAAAGTCCATCAATTTTAGCTTTCATATCATCTTCAGAATCCGTTCTTAAAATGATATTTTCGTCAACCGGAATATTATTGTCTTTTAAAGCTTTCAAATATCCATCGGCTCTTAATTTTCCAACACTTAAATTATCTACTGAAGAAATAAGTGCGATATGTTTACATCCTAAATTGATCAAATGCTGTGTTGAGTTTAAAGCCGAATCAAAATCATCAACTACTACTTTATCACAATCTACTTCATCTGCAATTCGGTCAAACATTACAATTGGTGTTCCATCATTAATAATAGCCGAAAAATGATTGTAATCCTGCAGTTTTTGAGCTTCTTCAGAAACAGAAAGAATGAATCCGTCAATTGTTCCGTTGCTCAGCATTTCAAGTGTATGCACTTCTTTTTCTAAAGATTCATTAGAAATACAAGTAATTACATTATATCCTTTTTTGTCTGCCACTTTTTCGATACCGCTAAACACTTTCGCGAAAAAAGAGTTTAATATATTAGGTATAATTACACCAATCGTTTTGGTTTTACGATTCTTTAAATTCAAACCAATAACATTCGGCTTATAATTTTTGAGTTTGGCATACTCCTTAATCTTCACCTTCGTCTGCTCACTAATTTCTGGACTGTCATTTAATGCCTTAGACACTGTAGACACAGAAACACCTAGTTCTTTCGCAATTTGTTTAAGAGTTGCTTTAGCTTTCATCTATTAAAATTTTATGTAATTAATACAAATATAGTAGAATTACCTAAAATAAAACAAAAAAGCCCTACCACTATTTGAAATTATAAAGCCTTTTTTAAAATAAAATTAAAAAAGAATGATTATCCAAAACCGCATGCCGCTAAATCTCGTTAATAACCTAATACATGTTATTAACCTTAATAAAAACCTTTATTATGAAAAACGAAGTTAAAATTCATGAAGTTGACCCTTCACTGGATAGCAGAAGGAGCTTTCTTAAGCTCAGTGGACTAACATTAGTTACCGCAGGTTTGGTTTTAGCTGGTTGCAGCAACAATGATGATGATAACGATATGCAGGATAATACCCTGCCAGGCATAAAGAACGGAGTGTTTGATCTGGGTTCAGGAGATTTTGGCGTATTAACGTACGCGTATGCTCTAGAACAGTTAGAAGCCGATTTTTACACGAAAGTTGTAAATGCCTCCGGTTTCAATTCTACCTTTAATGATATTGAACGTCAAGTTCTGACCGATTTATATCATCACGAAGTAGTTCATAGAGATTTTTTTAAAGCTGCTTTGACTGGAGCTCTTCCTGATCCTAGCACACAATTGCTTCCCTCCTTAGCTTTTAACTATGGCTCTATGAATTTTAACAGCCGCAACGAAGTTCTTGCTACTGCAAAAGCACTGGAAGACACCGGAGTTGCGGCATATAACGGTGCTGGAAAACTAATTAAAAGCGCTGACTATTTATTATTGGCCGGAAAAATTGTTTCTGTTGAAGCAAGACACGCCTCCGCCATAAGAAGCTTAATAAACCCAAATTCTAAAGATTTTGCTGGTGACGATATTATAAGCACATCAACTGGTTTAGACGTAGCGAAAGATCCTTCTAAGATATTACCTATTGCCGGAGGATTTATTACTACAAAATTTACTGCCAAATACTTACCTTAATATTAACTAGCTAAAACTTAGAAATTATGAATATTTTAAAATTTATAGAAACCTTTACTGATGACAGTTTAATGAGAAGCACTGGTTCACGAAGAGACAGTTTTAATCAGTTTGGAAATATTGGAAGAAATCTCGCGCTGGCCTCAATCCCTTTTGGATTATCTGCTATGGCCAATAAAGCGCTTGCAAAAGATATAACACCAACACCAGCAACTCCAATTGGAGCTTTACAGTTTGCACTGACTTTAGAATATCTTGAAAACGAATTTTATGCTATGGCCTTAGATTCCGGAGTAATTCCAGCTTCTGAAAATGGCGGACGTGATTTAAAAGTTTTTCAGCAAATAGCAGCACATGAATCAAATCATGTTAAATTTTTAATAGCTGGATTAGGCGGCACAATGAGTCCTAATTTTGTTGCAAAACCAACTTTTGACTTTACTGTAGGAGGAGCATTTGATCCTTTTCACAACTACCAAACCTTTTTGGCATTGGCACAAGCCTTCGAAGATACAGGCGTAAGAGCTTATAAAGGTCAGGCTGCCAATCTAATTTCAACACCCGATTTATTGACTGCCGCATTGCAGATACATTCAGTTGAAGCACGACATGCATCTGAAGTGCGACGCTTGCGCGGATTAAAGGGATGGATTTCAAATGCAGAAAGAGGCGCCGGTATGCCACCAGCAACACAAGCCGTTTATGATGGCGAAGGTGTTACCATGCAGGCAGGCTATAATACGGCCAGTTTGTTTGGAGCAGCCGCAGGATCAGAAGCTTATGACGAACCGCTGAACACACAGCAAGTTGTTGACATTGCAAATTTATTCATAGTTTAACACAAAAAAATCAAAATATTGAACCACCTTCGCGTTATCGTGAAGGTGGTTTTTTTTTTAATGATTTAAATATAAAACTGATGGCCTGATTTTCAGGATATAAAATATTCTTTTCAGGTATTTGGTTTTAAAATAATTAATTGTACTTTTGCATCCCCTTTATTGGGGATGGAATGTTTAATTAAAATAATATTATGGACGCATTAAGCTACAAAACAGTTTCAGCTAGCAAAGCCACTGTAACTAAAGAGTGGATTGTTGTTGACGCTGAAGGTCATAACTTAGGACGTCTTGCTTCAAAGGTTGCAATGATCTTAAGAGGTAAGTACAAGCCAAGTTACACACCGCACGTTGACTGTGGAGATAACGTAATTGTTATCAACTCAGAAAAAATTAACCTTACAGGTACAAAATTGAATGACAAAATTTACATGCGTCATACAGGTTACCCAGGAGGACAAAGAACTTTAACTGCTAAAGTATTGCAATCTAAAAACCCTGCATTACTAGTAGAAAAAGCTGTAAAAGGTATGTTACCTAAAAACAAATTAGGAGCTGAACTTTTTAGAAATCTAAATGTTGTTGTAGGAGCTGAGCACAAACATGGAGCTCAAAAACCTAGAACTGTTAACCTAAACGATCTTAAGTAATGGGAGTTATTCACAAAATCGGTAGAAGAAAAACCGCTGTTGCACGTGTATATGTTTCTGAAGGAACAGGAAAAATCACTGTAAACAAAAAAGAATTCGCAACTTACTTTCCAACTGCAACTTTACAATACAAAGTTTTACAACCATTATCTATGACAGAAAATGCTGGTAACTTTGATGTAAAAGTAAACGTTTACGGAGGTGGTTCAACTGGTCAGGCAGAAGCTGTAAGAATGGCATTAGCACGTGTAATGTGTGAAGTGAACATCGAAAACAGAGCTATCCTTAAACCAGAAGGTTTATTAACAAGAGACCCAAGAATGGTTGAACGTAAGAAATTCGGTCAGAAGAAAGCTCGTAAGAGATTCCAATTCTCTAAACGTTAATATTACCTGTCTTGTACATTGGTACAAGACTATCAATTATTTATTGAAATTAAAAAACACAGTTGTTGTTGCTCTCCTATCGAGGTAGGAAATAGTTTAGCATCTAAATGTATAAAGCCTGGGAAACCGCCATTTATACATTGCTAATCAACAGAACGTAAACTAGTACAAAAATGGCAAACAAAATAGAAGTAAAAGACTTACTAGAAGCAGGTGTTCACTTTGGACACATGACTAGAAAATGGGATCCAAATATGGCCCCTTACATTTATATGGAGCGTAATGGTATTCACATTATCAATCTATATAAAACTGCAGCTAAAATTGAAGAAGCTAATGAAGCTTTGAAAAAAATCGCTGCATCAGGTAGAAAAATCTTATTCGTAGCTACCAAAAAACAAGCAAAAGACATCGTTGCTGATAAAGCAAAAGCTGCAAACATGCCTTACATCACTGAAAGATGGCCTGGTGGAATGCTAACGAACTTCGTAACTATCAGAAAGGCAGTTAAAAAAATGTCTTCTATTGATAAAATGAAGAAAGATGGTACTTTCATGACGTTATCTAAAAAAGAGCGTTTGCAAGTTGATCGTCTACGTGCTAAATTAGAGAAAAACTTAGGTTCAATCGCTGACATGTCTAGACTACCAGCTGCATTGTTCGTAGTAGATATCAAAGCTGAACACATCGCAATAAAAGAAGCACAAAAATTAAACATTCCAGTTTTCGCAATGGTTGATACGAATTCTGACCCAAGAGAGGTTGATTACGTTATTCCAGCAAATGATGATGCTTCTAAATCAATTGACAAAATTTTATCTTTAGTAACTGCTGCTGTAATCGAAGGTCTTTCTGACAGAGGTTCTGAAAAAGAAACTGAAGCTACTGAAGAAGTTGCTGCTGCTGTTGAAGCTGCGCCAGCTGCTGAAGCTGCTCCTGCAACTGAAGAATAAATCAAATTTAAATTCCAAATTTTAAATTCCAAATTCCAAATACAAAATTAAAAACGTTATGTTGATAATTTAATAAAATTGGAGTTTGGGATTTAGAAGATGGAATTTTTACTTTTAACATTAAAATTCAAAATATTATGGCAACAATTACTGCTGCAGACGTAAATAAATTAAGACAATCTACAGGTGCCGGAATGATGGACTGTAAAAAAGCTTTAGTTGAAGCTGATGGAGATTTCGATAAAGCTATACAAGTCCTTAGAGAAAAAGGACAAAAAGTTGCTGCTAACCGTTCTGACCGTGAGTCTTCTGAAGGAGCTGCTGTTTCTTTCATTAATGCTGACAACACTAAAGGAGCTATCATCACTTTAAACTGCGAAACAGATTTCGTAGGTAAAAATGAAGCTTTCGTAACTTTAGCTAAAAGTTTAGTTGAAAAAGCTATCAACTTTTCTTCAAAAGAAGAATTCTTAGCTTCAGATTTCAACGGAATTACTGTTGCTGAAAAATTAATCGAGCAAACTGGTGTTATCGGTGAAAAAATCGAAATCGGTGGTTTTGAAATCTTAGAAGGTGCTTTTGTTGGATCTTATGTTCACGTTAACAAAATTGCTGCTTTAACTGCAATTTCTGCTGCAATTCCTAACGCTGACGTTTTAACTAAAGATGTTTCTATGCAAGTTGCTTCTATGGGAGCTGATACATTATCTTACAAAGATTTTGATCCTGCTTTCGTTGAATCTGAACTTGCTGCTCGTATTGCTGTAATCGAAAAAGATAATGAAGAAGCAAAACGTTTAGGAAAAACTTTGAAAAATGTTCCTAAATACATTTCTTTCTCTCAATTAACTCCAGAAGTTTTAAAACAAGCTGAAGAAGATGCTAAAGCTGAATTAAAAGCTGAAGGTAAACCAGAACAAATTTGGGACAAAATTATCCCAGGAAAAGTACAACGTTTCATTTCTGACAACACTACTTTAGATCAAGAAAAAGCATTACTAGATCAAAACTTCATCAAAGATGACAGTAAAAAAGTTGGTGATTACGTTAAAGGATTCAACGTTGAAATCTCAGGTTTCAAAAGAGTTACTTTAGGTTAATATATTATTATTTCAATATAAAAAGCCCTGAATCTTACGATTCAGGGCTTTTTTTTATTCGACATAAACTGGACTGAAGTCCATCTCTACAATATAATTCGTTCTTTCCGGAACTACTGAAGAGCTTTTAATTCCAATACAATTCAATAAAAAATCCCCGAATAACTAATTATTCGAGGACTTTTATCAGATTCTCATCTTATTATTTTTTATCCTTAATTGGAAAATTTCTTGCACGCATCAAAGCATCTGATTTTGGAGCTCTTCCTCTGAAATTTTCATAAGCTTTCTCCTGATCGATAGTATTTCCAACGCTAAAAACAGTATCATAAAGACGTTTTGCTACTGCTTTATCATAAGGACCTTTTCCTTCTGTAAAAGCTTCCCATGCATCTGCATTGATAACATCTGCCCATAAATAACTGTAGTAACCTGCAGCATATCCATCACTTGAAAAAATATGTCCAAATTGCGGAATACGGTGACGCATTACAATTTCTGAAGGCATATGAAGCGCATCTAAAGTTTCTTTTTCAAATTTATGAGGATCAATAGGTTCTGTAGCTAAGTGAAGCTTCATATCAACTAAAGAACTTGAAATCGTCTCTACAGTAGAAAAACCTTCACCAAAATTAGATGCTTTTTCAATTCTGTCCACTAAAGCCTGAGGCAGTGGCTGATTTGTTTTATAATGTAAAGCAAATTTATTCAACACTTCTGGAGTTGCCAGCCAGTGCTCTAATAACTGTGAAGGGAATTCAACATAATCTCTCGCAACAGCTGTTCCTGCTAAACTTGGGTATGTTACATTTGAACATAATCCGTGAAGTGCATGCCCAAATTCGTGGAATAATGTACTTGCATCTTCCCAAGAAATTAAAATTGGCTCATTTGGCGCTCCTTTAACAAAATTACAGTTGTTAGAAACGATTGTAAGTACATTTCCATCAAGTTTTTGCTGATCGCGGTATGCATTCATCCAAGCTCCAGAACGCTTTCCTGCGCGGGCATAAGGATCAAAATACCACAAACCAACTACTTTGCCTGTTACTTTATTACTTACTTCCCAAACACGAACATCTGGATGGTAAACCGGAACATTTGTAACTTGTTTGAAACTTAAATTAAACAATTCACCAGCAACCCAAAACATACCTTCACGTAAGTTTTCTAATTGAAGATAAGGCTTAACTTCGTTTTGATCTAAATCATATTTTGCTTTTCTAACTTTCTCAGCATAAAAACGATAATCCCAAGGCTGAATTTTAAAGTTTCCACCTTCAGCATCAACAATTTTTTGCATTTCGGCAACGTCTTTATGAACTTGCTCAACAGCTGGCTCCCAAACTGACTCCATTAAAGCCAAAGTCTTTTTTGGATCTTTTGCCATTTTGTTAGACAAACTCCAGTCGGCAAAAGTTGGATAACCCAATAATTTTGCTTTTTGAGTACGCAATTGCAAAATTGAAACAAGTGTTGCATTGTTGTCATTTTCGTTTCCGTTGTCTCCACGTTTAACAAAAATATCAAACGCTTTTTCTCTTAAATCTCTTCGAGTTGAAAATGTCAAAAATGGTTCAATTGAAGAACGCGTATTGGCAATACAGCCTAAAGCATCTAACTTTCTTTCTTTTGCTTCAGCTATAGCTGCATTTTTAACTTCTGCTGGCAAACCGTCAAAATCGCTTTCTGTTTTTAAAGCTACATATTGATTATGTTCTTCTGCCAATAAATTTTGACTGAAACGTGTAAAAAGTGTAGCCAATTCTTTGTTTATTCCTGCAACTTTTGCTTTATCTGCTTCATTCAGCTGAGCTCCTTGACGAACAAAATTGGTGTAATACAACCAAATTAAACGCTGCTGTTCTCCTGTAAGTTTGCTTTTTTCTTTTGAATTATAAACCGTTTCAATTCTGGTAAATAATTTTTTATTCTGATTGATTTTATCTGAAAACTCAGAAAATTTAGGCGACAATTCTCTGTCAATTGCACTAAATTCAGGACTGCTTAAGTTTGATCTGTAAATTCCATAAACAGTCAAAATTCTTTCGATGGTTTGCCCTGAACGCTCCATAGCAACTATCGTATTTTCGAAAGTAGCAGGTTTTGGATTGTTTGCAATAACATCTACTTCATTTAATTTTTCCTGAATTGCAAACTGAATTGCCGGTTTAAAGTCTGAAACTTTATACTCATTAAAGGCAGGAACTCCTCCATAAGGCCCAGCCCAAGGTTTTAGCAACGGATTATCAGAATTGCTTTGTGCGGAAGCCGCAAGGAAAGTTGTACTCATGATAAAAATTGACATTAATTTTTTCATTCTCATTAATTTGATTATAAATAATAGAAACTTGTTCTTCTTCCAAAAATACCTAAAATTTATGTACCAGCAGCATATCACAATATGTTAAAAAAATGATACAAATAAAACAATCTGATTTTTTTTAAAAAGTTTTCGAACATAAAACACAACGAAAAACCCATAAATCATTGAAATAAAACACAATACACTAACCAAAACAAATTACAATTATTAGCTTTCTGCTTATAACTCATTTACTTAGATAGCATCAAAAAAGAAAAAACTGAAAATGAAATCCTACTTGCAAAAGAATATTTAATTTATTTTCAGCTTAAAATAATTAACTTTGAATAAAACAGATTTTATTATAAGCGTATATGTTTAAAACCAAAAAAGAAATTGTCTTTGTTATTTTGGCTGGAATATTTATAACTAATGCAGTTGTAGCTGAATTAATTGGAGGAAAACTGATTCAAATTGGCCCATTTGTAATGAGTATCGGGATTTTGCCTTGGCCTGTAGTTTTTTTGACAACCGATTTAATAAATGAATATTTTGGCGAAAAAGGAGTAAAAAAACTCTCTTTTATAACAGCCTGTTTAATTGCTTATGCTTTTTTGATTTTATTTATGGCTATTGTAATTCCTGCTGCCAAAGGAATAAGTCCCGTAAACGACGATCAATTTCAAGCTGTTTTCGGCCAGAGTATGTGGATTATTGTCGGCAGTTTGATTGCTTTCATGGCATCGCAATTAATCGATGTCTGGATTTTTTGGTTTTTCAAAAGACGTACTGGTGAAAGAAAAATATGGCTCAGAACAACTGGATCAACTGTAATTTCGCAATTATTTGATTCGTTTATTGTGCTCGGAATTGCGTTTTGGCTGCCTGGAAAAATTAATTTTGATACATTCATTTCTTCAGCTTTAATTGGATATACGTTTAAATTGTCAATTGCAATACTTTTAACTCCTTTAATATACGCCGGACATCATTTGATTAAAAAATATTTAGAAGAAGATCCTCCTCACAAAGAATAAAAACATCTGGATTATGAAAAATGTCAGCTTACTTATTTTATTCGCATTAATATGTCTCTCTTTTAGCTGTGGCCGTGACGAAAAAAAGCCTCCTAAAAAAACACTCATGCCTGTAAATATGCTGACACCGGCTCCCGTAAAAACTAGCGTAAAAATCGCGTCCAAAAATATTAAGGCTCCAAAAGAAATTGGAACAAAAAAACCTCCTGTAAATCAAAAAACTTTTGCAGTAAAAAGTACTATCAGCATAACGCCACTTCCAAGTCCAACAAGCAAAACAGAAAATTCGAAACCTAACATTAAAAAAGAAGTCAATGATAAATTACTGAATTTTGTAAATGTTAGAAAAATACTCAATAACTGCAAAATCGGTCAGACTTTATCTCAAAAAGAGCTGACACAAAACTTTGAAATTCCTGAAGAAGCAGTTAAACTAGTTAAAAGCGTTACTAAAACTGCTGAAAATGAGCTATCCGTAAAATGGAAGTCAACCTGGCTTGTCGAAAAAGTGTCAGATGCCGAACTTGAAGACGGTAAAATGATAGTAAAATTCAAAGCAAATAAAATGTATATGTCCGGTAATGCTATCGGCATAAAATACAATAGAAAAATCTATAACGACTTAATAATAATTGGCCGTTCGGCGTATATTCCAAGTGTTAAAGGATACAGCTGGCAAATAGGAAGATAATGGAAAAAGAAGATTTAATTCGATGTGGCTGGTGTACTTCCAGCGATTTATACAAAAAATATCACGATGAAGAGTGGGGAGTTCCTGTTTATGACGATCCTACTCTATTCGAATTTTTAATTCTGGAAACTTTTCAGGCAGGATTAAGCTGGATTACGATTTTAAATAAAAGAGAAAACTTCAGAGCCGCTTTTGATTATTTTGATTATAAAAAAGTGGCTAATTATTCTGAAGAAAAAATTGAAGAACTAATGCAGAATACCGGCATTATTCGGAACAAATTAAAAATTAAGGCCGCTGTTTCAAATGCTCAGGCTTTTATGAAAGTTCAGGAAGAATTTGGAAGTTTCTCTGATTATATCTGGAAATATACTGACGGAAAACCTATTCTAAACAGCCCAAAAACTTCAAAAGAAGTTCCTGCAACCACTCCCCTTTCTGATGAAATCAGCAAAGATTTAAAGAAAAGAGGATTTAAATTTGTTGGTTCAACCGTTATTTACGCGCACATGCAAGCCACCGGAATGGTCAATGATCACGCCGAAGATTGCTGGACGAGGACGAAATAGTTTTCAGTTTTCAGTGGCAGTCTCAGTTTTTTAAAACTTGAAATTACAAATTAGAGACTGTAAACTGAGACCGCGACTGAAAACTAAAAAAAATTACATATATTTGCTTCACACTTTAGGGGTGTCTACAACTTGTAGGCTGAGATTTTACCCTCTGAACCTGATCTAGTTCATACTAGCGTAGGGAAAAGTAAGATGACTTATGCGCGCATTTTTATGCGTAATTGTAGCCATTCCTAAAGTATAACTATATACTAAACTTAGAAGGAATGGAACTAAAAATCAACCAACAAACTAAACATTTCAATGCTGAATCGCTAAGCGTTCAATCATTGCTCGATCTCGAAATTCCGCACAAACAAAACGGAATCGCCGTTGCTATTAACAACACCGTTGTTCCAAAAACCAAATGGAACGAATTCTTCGTACAAGAAACTGACGAAATTTTAATTATTTCTGCTACGCAGGGAGGTTAGAAATAAATTCCAATAAAAAAAATCCAAATTCCAATTCCATTTAGGACGCAGACGCACTGCAGTGCGCCTCTACAGTAACTCATAACTCATAACTCATAACTCATAACTCATAACTCATAACTCATAACTCATAACTTCTTTCCCTATGACTACAGAAGAACAAATATCCAGAACACCATTTCCTAATTCTAAAAAAGTATATATAGATGGTGAAATTCACCCTATAAAAGTGGCGATGCGCGAGATTCATCTTAGCGACACCAAACTTTCAAATGGCGGAATTGAAAAAAATCCACCCGTAACCGTTTACGATACTTCTGGTCCTTACACTGATCCAAATGTTGAAATTGACATTAGAAAAGGTTTGCCACGCTTACGCGAAAGCTGGATCCTAAACCGAAATGATGTTGAAATTTTAAGCGAAATAACTTCAGATTACGGTCAAAGCCGATTAAAAGATGAAACGCTGCATCATCTTCGTTTTGAATATTTACATCAGCCAAAAAGAGCAAAAAAAGGCGCCAACGTAACGCAATTGTATTATGCCAAACAAGGAATTATTACGCCTGAAATGGAATATATTGCGATTCGTGAAAACCAAAGAATCGAACTTTTAAACGAACAGACCAAAGCCATGCAATGCCAACACGGCGGTCACAGTTTTGGAGCCAACACTCCAAAAAGCAAAATCACTCCTGAATTTGTACGTTCTGAAGTGGCTTGCGGAAGAGCTATCATTCCAAACAACATTAACCATCCCGAAAGCGAACCGATGATTGTCGGACGTAATTTTCTTGTAAAAATCAATGCCAATATTGGAAACAGTGCAGTAACTTCAAGCATTGAAGAAGAGGTTGAAAAAGCTGTTTGGGCCTGCCGATGGGGCGCTGACACCATTATGGATTTATCTACAGGGAAAAACATTCACGAAACCAGAGAATGGATTATTCGTAATTCACCTGTTCCAATTGGCACCGTTCCTATTTATCAGGCATTGGAAAAAGTAAAAGGAATTGCCGAAGATTTAACTTGGGAAATTTTCCGCGATACTTTAATTGAACAAGCAGAACAAGGCGTTTCTTATTTTACGATTCATGCCGGAGTTTTACTTCGCTACATTCATCTAACAGCAAATCGCGTTACCGGAATCGTTTCTCGAGGCGGTTCCATCATGGCAAAATGGTGTTTGTTTCATCATAAAGAAAACTTCCTGTATACACATTTCGAAGAAATCTGCGAAATCATGAAACAATATGATGTCGCTTTTTCTTTAGGAGATGGTTTGCGTCCGGGTTCCATTGCCGATGCGAATGACGCAGCTCAGTTTGCCGAATTAGAAACCTTAGGTGAATTAACCAAAATTGCCTGGAAACACGATGTTCAGGTTTTTATTGAAGGTCCTGGACACGTACCAATGCACATGATCAAAGAAAACATGGACAAACAATTAGAACATTGCCATGAAGCGCCATTTTATACTTTAGGGCCTTTAACAACAGATATTGCGCCGGGTTACGATCATATTACCTCTGCAATTGGTGCTGCAATGATTGGGTGGTACGGCTGTGCGATGTTGTGTTATGTAACGCCAAAAGAGCATCTTGGTTTACCAAATAAAAAAGATGTGAAAGATGGTGTGATTACTTATAAAATTTCTGCTCACGCTGCCGATTTGGCCAAAGGTCATCCAGGAGCACAATATAGAGATAATGCACTGAGCAAAGCCCGTTTTGAATTCCGTTGGGAAGATCAGTTTAATTTGGCTCTAGATCCAGATACTGCAAGAGAATTCCACGATGAAACGCTTCCTGCCGATGGTGCAAAAGTAGCTCACTTTTGTTCGATGTGCGGACCGAAATTCTGTTCTATGAAAATATCTCAGGAAATTAGAGATGTCGCTGCCGCAGAAAAAGGAATGCAGGAGAAATCAGAGGAGTTTATTGAACAGGGGAAAGAGATTTATATTTAAAAGAAAATAGAGCAAAGAATAAAGAATATAGAAAAATTAAGAATCTAGAAGAAAGAGGAAAGATATGATTGTCATTACAAATCCTTCTGCAATTGAAAATGAAATAGACATTCTTCATTCTTTATTTGAAGAAGGTCTGTCTTTGCTCCATATTCGGAAACCTGATTTTTCTGAGTTGGAAATGGTGCAGTTTGTTCATCCGATAAAAATGGAATTTAGATCAAAATTGGTTTTGCACAGTCATCATGATTTGGCTAAAGACTTTGGTATCAATCGAATTCATTTTTCTGAAAAAGAAAGAAAACATATTGATGACTATCCTGCAAGGTTTCCAAAACCTTGTAGGTATAATTCAACATCAACACATTCAATTGAAGATTTTAATTCTTTGGAAAATGGTTTTGATTATGCTTTTCTAAGCCCTGTTTTTAAAAGTATTTCCAAAAAAAATTATCTGCCCAAAACTGATTTATTCGAAGCCTTAAAATCAAGAACAAATTATAAAACAAAAGTGATCGCTTTAGGTGGAATTACTCCTGAAAACATTCAAGAAACGCTCAAAAATGGTTTTGATGATGTTGCACTTTTAGGAACAATTTGGAATGCCAAAAATCCATTAAAACAATTTAAATTATGTCAGCAAATCGTCCTTTCGTACTTACAATCGCAGGTTTAGATCCTTCTGGAGGTGCCGGTATTTTAGCTGACATCAAAACATTTGAACAGCATAAAGTTACTGGTTTTGCCATTGCGACTGCTAATACTATTCAGACCGAAAATAAATTTTATGAAATCCAGTGGGTCAATTTAAGCTTTGTTATTCGATCTATTGAGACCTTTTTTCTAACCTATAAAATCAATGTGGTCAAAATTGGTATCGTTCCTTCTTTACATTATTTAAACCGAATTCTTTCGACCATAAAACTATTGTCACCAACGACCAAAATTGTTTGGGATCCTGTTTTAAAATCGACTACAAAATTCGAGTTTTTAAATATTGAAGATCGCTTAGATTTAAACAAAATCCTTTCAAAAATTGATTTGATTACGCCAAATTATATAGAAATTGAAAAATTACTTCCTGGTTTCATAAAAGATCATCTTTGGATTGATAATGAAACTTCTAGTGCAATTCTTTTAAAAGGCGGCCATAATTTAAATGAAGTTGGAAAGGATCAATTGTTTTTGAAAAACAAAATCATCGATTTACTTCCAACTAATAAAAACTGTTCTGAAAAACATGGCTCAGGCTGTGTACTTTCTTCGGCAATCGCTTCCAATTTAGCCCTAAATCAAACTATTGAAGCAGCTTGTCAAAATGCTAAAATCTACATCGAAAAATACCTAAGTTCATCATCAACTTTAATAGGATATCATTATGTATAAAAAACTGCAATACATTTCACAGGGAAAAACAATAGAAGAACAATTATATAATATTCATCAGGCGCTTGATGCTGGCTGTGACTGGATACAACTGCGGTTTAAAAACCAAACTGCTAAAGATATTTTTACTTTGGCGGAAGCCGTAAAACTTTTATGCAACGAATACCAGGCGAAATTTATTGTAAACGACGATTTACATCTTGCGCAGAAAATTGATGCAGATGGAGTTCATCTTGGCCTTTCGGACATGAAAATTGACGAAGCAAGAGCTATTTTGGGCAATACAAAAATCATCGGCGGAACAGCCAATACTTTTGAAGATATTGAAAACCATGTAAAAAATGGATGCAATTATATTGGTCTGGGGCCTTTTAGGTTTACAACTACAAAAGAAAAATTAAGTCCGATTTTAGGTTTATCCGGTTATTTTGAGATTCTTCAAAAAATGAAAAAAAACAAAATTGAAATTCCGGTTTATGCTATTGGTGGAATTACTTTAAAAGATGTCAGTCCGCTAATGGAAACAGGAATTCATGGAATTGCCGTTTCCGGGATCATCACAGAAAGTCCAGAAAAGAAATTATTAATTCAACAATTAAACGAAAAATTATATGCAAACGTCATTGTTTAATATTGGAGATAAAAGCTTCAAATCTCGTTTGTTTTTAGGAACTGGGAAATTTGGTTCGAACAAAGAAATGGAAACCGCCATTTTAGCGTCAGAAAGTGAATTGGTAACCGTTGCCCTAAAACGCATCGATTTGGAAACCGATACTGATGCTATTTTATCACATTTAAAACATCCGAATATTAATTTACTGCCAAATACTTCTGGCGCAAGAAATGCAAAAGAAGCTGTTTTTGCAGCACAATTGGCCCGAGAAGCATTAGAGACAAATTGGGTAAAACTAGAAATTCACCCTGATCCAAAATACTTAATGCCGGATCCAATTGAAACTTTAAAAGCGACTGAAGAATTAGCGAAACTTGGTTTTATAGTACTTCCTTACATTCATGCTGATCCTGTTTTGTGCAAACATCTGGAAAGCGCAGGAACTTCGGCCGTTATGCCTTTGGGTTCGCCAATTGGAAGCAATAAAGGTTTGAAAACTATTGATTTTTTAGAAATTATTATTGAGCAAAGCAATGTTCCTGTTATTATTGACGCCGGAATTGGCGCTCCGTCTGACGCTGCAAAAGCAATGGAAATTGGTGCCGATGCTGTTTTGGTAAACACTGCAATTGCTGTAGCCGGAAATCCAAAATTAATGGCCGAAGCTTTTAAAGAAGCTGTAATAGCAGGAAGAAAAGCATTCGAAGCCAAAGTTGCTCATCAACACAACTATGCTGTTGCTTCAAGTCCTTTGACTTCATTTTTATATGACTAATTTTTAATCTCTCGCAGATTTAGCAGATTGAACAGATTTATTTGATTTAAAATACGAAAAATAATCTGCCAAATCTGTGAGAGAACATTCTATTAAAAAGTAAGAAATTTCGTTAAATTTGATTCAAAAGAATCAAATCAAAAGTATGTCAGAAAATGAAATTTCATATAAAGTCAGAGGAGCAATTTTTAAAGTATATAACAATCTAGGTCCTGGGTTATTAGAATCGGTGTATGAAAGTGCCCTTTATTATCAATTAAAAAAAGATGGATTAACAGTAATTAAACAAATTGATTTACCAGTTAAATATGATGAAATTTATTTAGACATAACTTTTAGACTAGATATTTTAGTGGAAAACAAAGTAATTATAGAACTAAAATCAGTAGAAGAGATAAAGTCTATTCACTTTAAACAATTAAATACTTATTTAAAATTAACTAATAAAAGACTTGGATTGTTGGTCAATTTCAACTGCTCTAATATTCTTGAAAATATCCATCGCGTAGTTAATAAAATTTAATCTGTATGATCTGCAAAATCTGCGGGAAACAAAATAAAAAAATGAACACATTCAAATCTATTTTCGAGCAATATAATTGGGATAACATTCAAACCAAAAT
The DNA here is from genome assembly GCF_009711135.1 of Flavobacterium sp. LC2016-01. Taxonomy (GTDB): domain Bacteria; phylum Bacteroidota; class Bacteroidia; order Flavobacteriales; family Flavobacteriaceae; genus Flavobacterium. Next base: position 59,688 of record NZ_WMIC01000002.1, read on the forward strand.
ATACGAAACGACTTCAAAAGATATTGAGCGGACTTTGGCTAAAACCAAATACAATCTCGACGATTTTTTAGTTTTGATTTCTCCTGTTGCTCAAAACTATTTAGAAGAAATGGCGCAGAAATGCCATGAAATTACCAAGAAACGTTTCGGAAAAACAATCCAAATGTATGCGCCATTATATTTAAGCAACGAATGTCAAAACATTTGTACCTATTGCGGATTTAGTTTAGACAATAAAATCAAACGAAAAACACTAACCGATGCAGAAATAAAACTCGAGGTTGAAGCTTTAAAAAATACAGGTTTTGATCATGTTTTATTGGTGACTGGCGAAGCAAATTATACGGTAAATATCAATTATTTTCTGAATGCCATTGCTTTAATCCGGGAAGAATTTTCGATTATTTCTGTTGAAGTACAGCCACTTTCTACAGAAGATTATCAGCGTCTGCATGATGCTGGAGTTTACTCCGTTTTAGTTTATCAGGAAACGTATCATCAGGAAGTTTACAAAAAATATCACACGAAAGGCAAGAAATCAAATTTTGATTATAGACTGGAAACTCCAGACCGCATAGGAACTGCCGGAATACATAAAATTGGTTTGGGTGTTTTATTAGGTTTGGAAGATTGGCGAACGGACAGTTTTTTTAACGCTTTGCATTTGGATTATCTTCAAAAGAAATATTGGCAGACGAAATATTCCGTTTCGTTTCCGCGTCTCCGTCCCGCTGAAGGCATTATCGAACCCAATTTTATTATGGATGATAAAGATTTGACACAATTGATTTGTGCGTATCGTTTGTGGAATGAAGATTTGGAGATATCAATTTCGACCAGAGAAAATGAAAAGTTTAGAAACAATATTATTCCAATTGGCGTTACAAGTATGAGTGCGGGATCAAAGACAAATCCGGGTGGTTATGTTGTTGATCCACAGTCTTTGGAACAATTTGAAATCAGTGATGAACGCTCTGCCGCAGAAATTTCAAAAATTATAAAAAGCAAAGGTTACGAACCCGTTTGGAAGGATTGGGACCTAGCATATAGTCAAAAGTTGTAAAATCGAAAGTCATAAAGTCCAAAACTTGACTTTAATCTTTCATTTATAACTTTTCACTTTCGACTTTCGACTTTCAAACTTTAAGACTAAAAAAAATGAGCATTATCAAGGAATTCCTTCGTTACAACAGACAAACTATTCTTCCTGAAATTGGCGATGAAGGTCAGGAAAAACTAAAAAAAGCACGAGTTTTAGTAATTGGTGCCGGTGGTCTGGGCTGTCCTATTTTACAATATATTGCCACTGCCGGCGTTGGTTTTATCGGAATTATGGATTTTGACAGCGTTGAAATTCATAATCTTCACCGACAAATATTATATACCGAAAATGAAATTGGCCAGCAAAAAGCAATCGTGGCAAAAGATGTTGTTTCAAAATTAAACCCGCTTATTGAAGCAGTTGCGATTACTGAAAAATTAACTTCAGAAAATGCTTCGCAAATTATTGCGCAATATGACATCATTGTGGACGGTTCAGATAATTTTACAACACGTTATTTGGTCAATGATACATGCGTTCAACTCAACAAATCCTTGGTTTACGGAAGTATTTTGAAATTTGAAGGTCAGATTGCAGTTTTTAATCATAATGGAAGTAAAAACCTTCGAGATTTATTTCCTGAAATGCCCGATCCAAAAGATGTTCCGAATTGTAATTTGAATGGCGTTTTAGGAACGCTTCCCGGAATTATTGGTAATATGATGGCACATGAAACACTTAAAGTAATTTTGGAATTACCTTCCTTAAAAAATGAACTTATAATTTTTAATACGCTGAATTGGAATTTTACAAAACTGAATTTCTAGAATACAAGAACGTCTCCAACCTTAATATTTCCAGCATTCAAACTCACAATATTGGTTCCGAATAGAACCGAATTGTCTACATTTCTGTATTTGCTTAACGTTTTTAACGGTTCTTTTTTCAAACGCCCATTTTCCGGATCATTATTAACCATAACACATCTTCCGCAGGGTTTTATGTTTTTAAATTGAACCTCTCCAATTGTAAAAGTATTAAAATCATCTTCTTCATGAGGATTTTCAGTGCTTACTACAATGTTTGGACGAAACCTTTTTATTGTGATTTTCTCATCCAATTTATCATTCAAAAAATCAAGGCTTTTTGACCCAATTAATAAATAAGGATAACCGTCTGCCAGACTCACATTAAAAGTCTCTTTTAGTCTAGAGCTTTCGTGTTTACGAGCTCCATTTTTAAGTATTTTGACTAATTTACATTCAAAACCTAAGTGCCGGCTGAACCATTTTGATGTTTCATGATTCACCTCAACAACTTCACTTTTATCATCCCAAACATTAACCGCTAACGAATTTTCTAAATGTTCATCAATAGAAAATTCATGCTTTTGATTTTCAAAAGTAATACTGATTTTCCCATCTGAAATCTGAGGATAAAACTGACTCATAATTCGATGTTCTCTTTGTGTTATCATTTGATTCTCTGCATCAATCAACATCCATCTTCGGTCGTTTTCAAAACCCATTTCTTCAGCTAATGCAGCTTCACAGCTTATTCCTGCCAAACTTTTTATCGGATAAATATAGATTTCTTTTACACTGTAAATTACACTCATTTTACTTACTTTTTAAAATAGACATAAATTCGTCACGATCAATTTCGCGACAGCCTAAACTTTCTAAATGCGGATTATAAACCTGACAATCTAGCAATTTGTAATTTTCTTTTTGCAAATATAAAGCTAAAGCAATAAAAGCGACCTTCGACGCATTTGAAACTTTAGAAAACATACTTTCTCCACAAAAAATATTTTCTTTCCCCAAATCAATTCCATAGAGACCACCAACCAACTTTTCGTCCTGCCAAACCTCAACCGATTTTGCAATTCCTTCTTCATTTAGTTTGCAATATGCATCGATCATTTCGTTGGAAATCCAGGTTCCGCTTTGCCCATCGCGTTTTATCTGCTGGCAATTAGAAATAACTTCTTTGAAATTTTTATTGTAAGTAACTTTAAACATTTTCCGATTCAGAATATTTCGCATGCTTTTGGATATTACCAATTCATCCAGAAACAATACCATTCGAGGATCTGGCGCCCACCAAAGTATTGGTTCTCCTTCATTAAACCATGGAAAAATACCGCTGTTATAAGCAAGTTTTAAACGTTCTGAACTTAAATCGCCACCAATTGCCAGAACGCCTTCTTCATCGGCTTCGGTTACTGGAGGAAAAAATAAATCTTCGAATAGATAATGCATATTTTAAAAAAATCAAATTTTAAATTCCAAATTCCAAACGTGGAGGAAAACCTTTGTCAAAGTTTTGAACTTTGACAAAGGTCTCATAATAGCGATTTTCAATCTTTCAACAAAAAAACAAAATTCCAAACTCCAATTCATTCAACTGAATTTGGAATTTGGAATTTAAAATATTGAAATTTCTAATCTCTTAGAAAGGTAAATCGTCTGGTTCGTCTTCGTTAATGCTAGCTGCTGGAGCAAATGTTTCTGCTGCTGGCATTGGAGCTCCTTGTGCTGGACCTTCTGGAGCTAATCTTTCGATTCTCCAACCTTGAATACTGTTAAAATATCTAGTTTCACCTTGTGGGTTAACCCATTCTCTTCCTCTTAAATTGATAGAAACTTTTACTGCTTCACCTTGCTTATAGCTGCTTAATAAATCGCATTTATCTTGTGTAAATTCGATTAAAATGTGCTGTGGATACTGTTCATCTGTAGTAACTACTAATTCTCTTTTTTTGAATGCAGCACTAACTTGTTGCTCAGGATTAACCACTTTTACTTTTCCTATAACTTCCATCTTCGTCTATAATTAATTATTGTTTCTTTTCTTATTTCTTAGCTAAAAGCACTTTCCAAGCCGATTCAATATCGTCATTATTCAGATATTTTTTGGCTTCTAAATGTACTTTTTCCTGATCATCTGAGCTCAAAACCCCTTTCACAGAAAAATTTTCTTTCACAAATATACTAACTTCTTCCATTGTAGGCAAGGCCTCAATATTTCCTAGTTTGCCGAGGTCATTTCCAGTAAAAACGGGGCTTTCCTTGATGAAATTCGGAATTACATCTACACCTACACCAAGAGTTGTCAACGGTTTTGGCACTTCAAAAAGTCCTTGATTAGATCTTGAATACCAGTCTTTTCCCAACCTTGAAACCAAATCAATTTTATGCTGGTCGATTGCTCCATTTTCATCTAAAATTGACTCATGAATATGCATTTTTACCACTTCACATAAAATCAGATTTCCTGCTCCTCCTTCTGTTCCTAACGGAATAATCTGCGTTATCTTGCATTCAAACTGCACCGGAGATTCTTTTACACGATATGGTTTTACCAAATCTGACGGAATCTGTGTTAAACCGGCCTTTATAAATTCGTTTACACCTTCTGCATATTCGGTACTCGCTAAAGAGGTCTGCTGCACCAAATCATAATTCACAACATTAATTACAACTTCGCGCGTTGCTTCGGCATTAATTAAAGTGTGTTTTACGGTATTGTCGCGAACACGTCTGGCAGGCGAAAAGATCAAAATTGGCGGATTGGCACTAAACACATTAAAGAAACTGAAAGGCGACAAATTAGGAATTCCTTTTGCACTAATTGTACTTGCAAATGCAATGGGACGCGGTCCTACTGAACTTTGCAGATAACCATGTAGTTTTGCCGTTGGTATCTCTTTTGGATCGATGCTAATCATAATTTTTTCTTTTTAACCAAACCTCATTTTGGTAACTGCAAAAGTATAGAAATGGTTTAATCCAAAGAAATTCTTTGAGACATAAAAACAAAAATCTTTAAAGAAAAGCAAAATATAAAATGCGTTTATTTCGTTATATTTATACCTCAAAAATTAATTTATGCATTTTTCTGAACGCAGAAATACAACTCGTTGGGTTATAATTCTTATTTCCTTTTTAATCATTACCTTGATTCTTTGGAACACTTATACTTTTTTCCAAATTTTCAAAAATGAAGAGCGTCTGAAAATGAAGCTTTTTGCCGATGCGCAAATTACAATTGTAAACGCAGACGAAAATACTGATGTTGAACTGCCTCTTCAAATTTTCAGCAACAACACTTCTATTCCGGTGGTATTGATGCTTTACGATAATGTTGTAAGTTCAAAAAATGTTCCTGATGAAATCCTGAATGACAAGAAAAAACTAAAAGCTTTTTTAAAGAATTTAAGTAATGAAAATGAACCTATAACTTTTGAATATGCTCCGGGAAAATATCAACATTTGTATTATGGTAATTCGGCATTGCTTAACAAATTAAAATATTATCCAATTGCTTTATTGCTTATTGTATTTCTGTTTGTTGCTTTGATTTATAACTTTTACAAAAGCACCAAAATGGCCACACAAAACAAGCTGTGGGCCGGAATGGCAAAAGAAACTGCGCATCAAATTGGTACACCTTTGTCATCTTTAATTGGCTGGATTGAGATTCTAAAAACAGAAGATATTGATTCGTCCATCACTTCAGAAATTGAAAAAGACATTACGCGTCTACAGACTATTACAGATCGTTTTTCTAAAATTGGCTCTGTTCCTGTTTTAGAAACGCACGATATTGTTTCTGAAACTTTAAATGCCTTTAAATATTTACAATCCCGTTTTTCAAAACAGGTTGCTTTTACTTATCATACTCCTGAAGATCCTATTATGGTTCAGATAAATCCAATTCTTTATAGCTGGACCATTGAAAATCTGGTAAAAAATGCCATTGATGCCATGAAAGGAAAAGGATTTCTGGAACTTCAAATTGAACAAGATTTACATCATGTAAAAATTAATGTAAAAGACTCCGGAACTGGAATTCCAAAAAAGCAATTCAAGACCGTTTTTGAAACTGGTTTTACCACCAAAAAACGCGGCTGGGGATTAGGACTTTCATTAACCAAAAGAATTGTTGAAGAATACCATAGTGGCAAAATCAAAGTTTTACATTCTGAAATGGGGAAAGGAACTACTTTTCAGATTCAGTTGAATAAAAAAATGCAGTAATTAATTTTACTGCATTTTTTATATTTTTATGTAAAGCCAAACTTTGTGGGGGCTTCTCCCGAAGCTTCGGGATCGCTCAGTCTGATAATCCTCTGTTGAAAAGCAGAAAATTTATTTTACAAATTCGCCTGAATACTTTTAGCTAAATCCTCAAACTCTTCGTTAGAAAGTTTTACTTTGTTTTGAAAGCGCATTTCATCCATATGATTTAATGGAATCAAATGCACATGCGTGTGAGGAACTTCTAATCCAACAACGGCAACGCCTACTCTTTTGCACGGAACTGTTTTTTCTAAAGCAATTGCTACTTTTTTAGAAAACTTCATTAAACCTAAATACAATTCGTCATCCATATCAAAAATCTTGTCGATTTCTTGTTTTGGAATACAAAGCGTGTGTCCTTTTGCATTTGGGTTAACATCTAAAAAAGCCAAGAAGTTTTCATCTTCAGCAACTTTATATGCAGGAATTTCTCCGTTTACTATTTTTGTGAATATAGAACTCATTTTTTCTGGTTAATCGTTTAACTGTTTATTCGTTTAACCGATTAAACAGTTAAACGATTAAACTAAAATATTTAGTCTCTTGAAATTTCAAGAATTTCAAATTTCAAAACACCATTCGGAACCGTAATTTCGGCTACTTCTCCAACTGATTTTCCTAATAAGCCTTTTCCAATAGGAGAAGTTACTGAGATTTTTCCAGTTTTCAAATCGGCTTCACTTTCTGCAACAAGCGTGTATTTCATTTCCATTCCGTTGCTTTGGTTTTTAATTTTTACATTAGATAAAACCAACGCTTTCGAAACATCTAATTGTGATTCGTCAATTAATCTTGCATTAGAATACACTTCTTCCAGCTTAGCAATTCTCATTTCTAATAACCCTTGTGCTTCTTTTGCTGCATCATATTCTGCGTTCTCAGATAAATCACCTTTATCTCTCGCCTCTGCTATATCTTGAGATGCCTTAGGACGCATTACACTTTTTAAATGCTCCAATTCATCTTTCAACTTTTTTAATCCTTCTGCTGTATAATAAGATACTTTACTCATAACTTCATCGTTTATATAAATACAAAAAATCCCATCGGGACGGGATTTTGTATTACAAATATACTATTATTTTTAATAGTACATAATTATATGTTAATCATATAAAAATCAAAACTAAATAATTTATTTTTGTTTCACTAATTCGTATTAAAATAATGAAAAAAATCTGGCTCTTAATCGTCTTTGTTTGTGCACTTTCTGCCTGTAGCGACAGTGAACGCAGCAATAAAAATCCTTACATTCCAAACTACTCTGTAAATTTATCTGTAGATATGAATTTGCCAGCTTATTCGAATTTGAAATTTGTAAGTAATGGAGTCATTGTTCCAAACTTTGGAGCAAAAGGAATTATTGTTTTTAATGCCGGAAGCGGTTATAATGCTTTTGATGCTGCCTGCCCTAATCAAGAACTTACTTCATGCACTGCAATGACAATTGATGGCATAAACGCAGTCTGTTCTTGCGATAAAACGCAATATAGCTTATTTACTGGTCTTGGCGGAAAAGAATATCCTTTGAAACAATATCGTGTCGAAGTTATAGGATCTGTGATTCACGTTTATAATTAAAATAAAAAAGCCTGAAAGTTTAAATTTTCAGGCTTTTTTATTTTTTAGAATTTCAAAGTTAATCCAGCTAAGAAATTAATTCCAGCCTGCGGATAATAATATGGGTAAACATCCCACATATAGCCGTTTGAAACATATTTTTTGTCTAGAATATTATTTACCAAACCTGTGATCATAATAGATTTGAAAACCGATTTTGGTTTTATTTCATAAGATACATTCAAATCGTTCACAAAATAATCTGCCAGTTTTGCTGATGGCAATTCAATATTATTCATGTATTGCTCGCCAACATATTTCTGCAATAATGAAATATGCAGACTCTGAATTGGACTGTAAACAATTATATTTCCTGCAATAACTTCTGGAGAATAAGCAATTTTAGTTGTTCCGTAATTTTGTCCATCAACAGCCAAATCAACGTTTTTATTACTGCTTAAAGTAAAGTTTGGTCGAAGGATAAATTGTTCCGAAAGTTTAATTGTAGCATCCAATTCAAAACCTAAACGGTAACTTTTATCAGTATTAGCACGAATTGGTGAACCAACATCGTCTAATGTTCCGGTTAAGATTAACTGATCTTTGTATGCCATATAATAAAAGTTAGAATTCAACTGGAATTTCTCCGAATTAAATCTCCAGCCTAATTCAAAATCATTCAATTTTTCTGGTTTCACATTGCCGCCTTCATAGTCTGTTCTGTTTGGTTCACGGTTAGCGCGTGCATACGAAAAGTACAAAGTATTTTTTTGGTTGATTTGATAATTTAAACCCGCTTTTGGATTGAAGAAATTGAAATTATCATCTACGATTCCAGTTTCATAAGAATTTGCTTTATACTTTACATTTCTGTATTGTAAATCACCATAGAAACTCAATTTTTCTGTAAACTGATAATTTGCTTTTGCGAAAATATTACCATCTGTTTTTGTTGAAAAATCGTCATAATAATGATCTCCCAATTCTGACTGCGAAGCATATCTCGCCCAGATTACTTTTCCGTAATGATCTCCTTCATATTTATTCCAGCCTCCGCCAAAAATAACATCCAGTTTTTCATCTTTATATTTAACAGAAAAAGTGGTTCCGTAGAAATCATTATCTAACCATTTTTGGCGCACTAAATCGGTTGTTGTAATTGCTCCAACCGGATTTAAACCATAATCAGCCATATCAGCATCTTCTTTGTAATTCTCATAATATCCTTTCCCTTTTGTGTAATGGAAAGCTAAATTAGAACTCCATTTATCTGAAAATGATTCGCTCCAATGCAATTGGTAATGATCTTGCTGATAATTATCGGTTTCATTATCATAAAAACGAACATTTCCAGCTTCATCGGTGTACATTCCAGCCGAATTGAAAGTTCGATTTGTATTTAAAGTTTCCTCATCAATTCCGTTCCAAGATTGGTACGTTTTTTCGGTTCCACCAAAAACTAATGCTTTAATTAAAGTTGTTTTGCCAACATAAGTTCCCTGCAAGAAATACGATTTCAAATCAGAACTCGCTCTATCTACATAACCATCCGATTTGATTCTAGACAAACGTCCAGCCAATTCAAAATGATCATTTAATAAACCTGTACTGAATTTTACTGTGTTTTTTTGCGAATTAAAACTTCCAAACGAACTTGAGATTTCTCCATTTGCTTTAGAAGCATAACTGTCAGTAAGCATGTTTAAACTTGCTCCAAAAGCTCCTGAACCATTTGTAGATGTTCCAACGCCGCGCTGTAATTGAAGACTTTCTACAGAAGAAGCAAAATCGGGCATGTTTACCCAGAAAGTTCCTTGGCTTTCAGCATCATTATACGGAATTCCGTTGATCGTAACATTTACTCTTGTAGCATCGCTTCCGCGGACTCTGATTCCGGTATAACCTATTCCGCCTCCAGCATCAGATGTTGTTACTACAGATGGCAGATAATTCATCAAAACTGGAATATCCTGACCAAGATTTCTGAATTTAATTTCTTTTTTATCCATATTACTAAACGTAACCGGAGTTTTTGCAGTAACACGAACCGCTGATACCAATACATCATCAAGCTGATTTACTTTGGTAGAATCCTGCTCTTGAGAAAAAGAGAATAGAGAATAGAATAAAGAAAATAGAGTAAAGAAAATAGATGTTCGGTTCAACTTAGAACCTTTGTAACTTAGTACCTTAGTACCTTTAAAAATAGTTTTCATTCGTAAAAAATTACGAATAAAAGGGGGAATTATTCTTTTGTTAAATTAATAAATTGTTTCACGACAAAATAAAGTGTGCACGCTCGATAGTGTCGTTTTTTCCCTTAGCAACATTACTCGCTCAGGTTCTTTGGGTATGATCTCAGCTCGTTATTTAGAGCACCCCTTTGAGACATTGCAAATGTAATGTGTTAAATTCCAAAAAACAAATTCCAAATTCCAAAAAACTAACTTTTCACATTGGCTTTTTGGAATTTGGAATTTAAAAAATTGGAATTTTAATCCAAGTTAGGTTTCTTGCGTGATTGTTTTATTTCAGAAACATTCTTTTTATCCTTAATACGCTTTTTGATTACAGATTTTGGAATCTTGGTTGCTTTACGAATTTTCGGAACAAACAATCCTTTTTTAATGATTTCTAAAAACCGTTTTATAACAATATCTTTATTTTTAAGCTGACTTCGATCTTCGTCACAATTTAAAATCAGTATATTTTCGGTTGTTAAACGATATGCAATATTGGTGAGCAAAAGCAGTTTTTCATCATCAGACAAAGCTTGCGAAGCATTTAAATCAAAAGTCAAAACGACTTTTGATGAAACTTTGTTCACGTTTTGTCCGCCAGCTCCACTACTGCGAACGGCTTTAAAACTTAATTCTGATATGATTTTATCAATATCCATTATTGTGGCTGATGTGGTGCTTTCAGTAAATCGTTTACCGTTTTCACCGGATTAAAAGTAATTAACGGGACTGCAACAAAAATAGTAAGCCAGTGTGCCATTGAACCGTTCCATAATCCAGGCAGTTCATAGTTTTTAACTGTTTTGCCTTCAACACTTTTCTCTACAATAAAACCTGTTTTTTGATCCACAAAGTTTTGCAGATCAAATTTTTCACCTTTATAATTTTTAATCCCGCAAACTAAATCGACCGGATTAAAGTGAGTGGCTTCAGCTAAAATCTTAGACTGTTTTTTATCTGATAAATCAACTTGAGACGTTTCAACTATCTGAAGTGATTTTATTCCTTTATCATTCATAACCCAAAATGGTCCTCCGCCAGGTTCGCCTTCGTTTTTTACCATGCCGCAAACTCTGATTGGACGATCTAAAAGTTCTTTGATTTTTCCGATTTTATTCTCGAAAGTAAACATATTAAAATCACTTGATATCTGAATATTTAATTCTTCTGACAAAAAGAAAATCATTTCTTCTAACTCGCTTTCTCCTATTTTCTTCTGATCAATCGCATTTAAATAATTGAAAACTTTTTGCTGCGCTTCAATCAAAATTCCAGCCAACGCTTTTTTGTACAATGTGATTTTATCAATATGGTTTTGAATCACATTATCAATATTCTTAATAAAAATAACATCGGCTTCCAGTGTGTTTAGATTCTGAATCAAAGCACCGTGTCCGCCTGGTCTAAAAATCAGCGCTTCATTTTTATCTCTGACTATTCTGTTTTTTGTATCAACAGCAATAGAGTCTGTACCAGCATTTTGATAAGAATAGCCAATATTAATTTGAATGCCAGAATCCTTCTCGACTTTTTGCTTTAGCACTTCAATTTCTTTTTCGAATAATCCTTGATGCGCTTCAGTTACTGTAAAATGTAGATTCGAAACTTTATTTGAAGAAGCATAATGTACACATTCGTTTAAATGTTCTTCAATAGGATTTGCGATATGATCTTTGTATTTATGAAAAGGCAAAACTGCTTTTGGTTTATCTGCAAAAGCAAAATACTCCTGAGAAAGCAATGTTTTTATAAAGTAATAATTTTTGTAATCGCGTTCTAAGTTTTCAAAATCAGGATAAATTGATTTCAGTTTTTTCTCCACTGCTTTAAAAAACGGAAACTTGTCCATTGCTACAATAAAAATTGAAAGCTCTTTATTTTTTTGCCTGTTTATGTAGGCATTTATTGTTTCTTTTTCAATATCAAAATCATTCAAGAAAGCTCTTAAAAATTTAAACATTCTTGTTGCAGCTCCCGAAGCCGGAACGAATTTTTTAATTTTAAGTTTTTCTTTTTGTGAATCAAAAAAAACCGCTTTTTCTTCAAATTCTGATTCAGAGAATTCTAAAATTCCATTCTCAGTTGTTGCCGGACTTATTAAATTGCTTTTTGTAATTCCTTTTTTAAAAATTTTCAATTGTTTCAGAACATTATCAACAGAAATTCCACGTTCATACAACTGAACAAAATCTTCTGAAGAAAAACCACGTTCTTTAGCCATAGCAAGTTCAGCAATGATTGCAGTTGCTTTTGACAATCGGCTTTCTTTATCACCTGACAATGTTATGAAGGGCTTTTTTGTATCAATTAAAGTTTGTTTAAAAACAGAAAACACCGTTTCTCTTCCGTTTGGAGAATCTCTAATATCATCTTTTTCCCAAGGAACATCAATATCTGTTAGGAAAAACAAGTCGTATTCATGATCAAGTGCGGCCTCATTTAAAAGCGGATCGCAAAAGCCATAATACATTTCAGAAAAAACTTTAGTAACCATTAAATTAGTATCGCAAAAGAGGTATTTATTTGCTTGAGAAAGTTTTTCATTTTCTAATGCAGTTTGTCCGTATGCGATTGGCATCATATCATCAGCCACACAAATATGCTGATTTTCCTCCCATTTTTCCTGCAGGTAATCACGTGCAAATTCAGGAACCCATTCAGTTTCATAGTAATCTGCAAGCTGTTTTGCTAAAGTCGTTTTTCCCGTACTTTCGGGCCCAAACAAAGCAATTTTTATGATAGTTGTTGTTTGCTGTCTAAGATTTTTCTCCATTCTAAATAAGCTGAAATAGCCAAAATTGTAAAAATTAAATATTGAAGTGACATCATCCCTAAGCCGCGATAAGCATAAAGAGGCACTACAATAATGTCGCCAATAATCCAAAGTGTCCAGTTTTCGATTTTTTTCCTGGCCATGTACCACATTCCTGCAAAAAATATTCCTGACGAAATCATATCGACATAATTGTCTGGATTGATTTTATAATCGAAATATTTATAAATCCCGAAAACTACAAAAACAGTAACAATAAACAGTACGATTCCGATTATTTTTTCATTAAAACTTGTACGAGTAATAGGTAAATTATCTTCTACCGTGCCTCCTCTCGCCCATACATACCAGCCATAAATGCTCATAATAGAGAAATAGGCATTGATAATCATATCACCAATATAACCAGCAATATATAATAGATACACTGAAATTACAGTTGCAATTAATCCCGTTGGATATACCCAAATATTTTCTTTTTTAGCAAACCAAACACTTAAAATTCCGAAAACAAACATCAAAAATTCTAAAGCAATATGCCACAATGGTTTGTCTACATAACTATTAAGAAAAAAATCAATCATTGGGTTAAGCGGTTTTTGGGTTGTTGTTTATGATTCAAAAAAATGGCTGTCGTTTTCAAAAGCAGTTCCAATAACTACTAAATCTGCACCTGCCTTATGCGCTTTTTGAATTCCGTGCAAATCTACAATTCCTCCTCCAACAATTATAGGAATTTCGATATTTTGCGCAATTAACTGTATCATTTCCAGCGGCACTGCGTTTTTAGCACCGCTTCCGGCCTCTAAATACATTAATTTATTTCCCAGCATTTCTCCAGCTTGTGCCGTTGCCAAAACCAAATCAAAATTTTCGCGATTAAGCGGTTTTGTTTTACTGACACGCGCCACTGCTGTTTCGTTACCGCTTTCAATCAAAATATAGCCTGTAGAAATAACCTCTAAATTTGTCTTTTTTAGAATTGGCGCAGCCTGAACCTGATATTCAATTAAATAATCTGGATTTCGGCCTGATAATAAAGACAAAAACAAAATTGCATCGGCCTGAGGTGAAATTTGCGACGGATCACCTGGAAAAATTACCACAGGCAAATTTGTTTTTTCTTTTAATTGGCCAATTAAAACTTCTAAAATTTCAGTTTCAACAATACTGCCTCCTACGAAAATATGCGTAGCCGGAGATTGATTTATTTTTAGTAATAAATGATCTAAGTTTTCCAGTACAATTTTATCAGGATCTAATAAGATGGCCAATAATTTTTGTCCCTTCTTTTTAGCCTCTAAAATCTGTTGGTGTATATTGAGTAATTTTTGCGCCATAGTGGGCGTAAAAGTAAAAAGTTTTTGACGTAGAAGAACTATCTTGAATGAATTATATTTGTACAACCGTCACTGATAACCAATGAAAAAATTATGATTGCTGCTTCACTATTAGAAAAATATGGCGCCTTAAAAAAATCCTTCGAAAAAAATGATATTATTTTTGAAGAAGGAAATCTGCCAACGCATTATTATCAGATTATTTCGGGCGAAATTAAAATGAGTAATTACAATGATGACGGACGCGAATTTATTCAAGGAATATTTTATAAAGAACAATCTTTTGGAGAACCTCCTTTGTTTTTAAACCAAAAATATCCCGCCAATGCAATTGCGGTCGAAGACTGTGAAATTTTTCTTCTGCCAAAATCTAAATTCATGACACTTCTTGAAGAAAATCCTGCAATAAGTATCAAGATAATCGAAAATCTCGCACAGCGCTTATATTATAAATCAGTAATGGCTGCCGAAATATCAACACATGAACCGGAGCACCGGGTTTTAAAATTAATCGATCACGGAATTGCTTATTTTAATTTTAAAAAAGATGCAAACGGCCACCTCATTAATTTTACCCGACAGCAAATTGGCGATTTAACTGGCTTGCGTGTAGAAACCGTAATCAGAACCATAAAAGCATTGGAAAAAAAAGGCGAATTAAAGATTATAAACCGAAAAGTATATCGATAAAAAAGTTCTTGTTTTATGATTAAAATCATAAAACGCACCGGTATTGTGCCTGTACCTTTGTTGGTATAAAAAACACAATATCATGACACTATATCAATCAACATTCGAAAATTTCAATAAAAATTATATTGGTTCTGCAACAATGGCTGTAATTGGCCAAAGCTGTCTAGGCGCTGCAGCAGCAATGTATATTCTTTCACACGGAACTTCAATTGGACAAATGATTCAATTAGGTATAATAGTATTAGCTTGTATATTAGCAAATACTTCTATCTTGGCACAAATGAAGCACAAAGTCGTTTTTAACTTCATTCTGACAAGTGTTGTATTAAGCATTTTATTTATCATTCTGAATAATTTTATAGTATGAGAAAACAAATCGAAAATAGAGCTGATGTTGCCTTTTTAGTGCATCAGTTTTATGCTAAAATAAGAGCCGATAAAGAAATCGGCTTTTATTTTAACGAAATGATTACCGATTGGGACGCGCATCTCGAAAAACTGACTGATTTTTGGGAAACTAATTTATTTGCGGTTCGCAAGTACAAAGGAAATCCGCATGCGGTTCATAATGAGGTTGACGAGCATTTTGGCAGTAAGATTACAGCAAACGAATTCGGAATTTGGCTAAATTATTGGGCGCAGACATTAGATGAGCATTTTGAAGGTGAAAACGTAGAAACGTTAAAAAGACGCGCCAGAAAAATGAGCACTTTTTTGTATATGAGTATGTTTCAGCATCGAAAAAAAGAAAGTGAAGTTTAAAAACTGAAAACTGTCACTGCGACTGCAACTAAAAAACTACTTTTCAAAAGCATAAACCAAAGTAAAAGTCCCTTCAAAATTATCTGATTTAACTTCTTGATAATAGACATTAAAATCTTTCACCAAGTCGTCAAAATGAAGACTTGCCTGTGTTTGTTCTTTTTCTAAAGAAAAATCTTCAACCAAAATATGATCTTTAAAACTGATTCCTTTTTCGTTTCTAATTTTAAAGATTGCCTCTTTTGCCCCCCAGATTACTGTTAGTTTTTTTATATATTCTGCCGTAAATTCCGGTTTTAAATAACTGCATTCAAAATCAGTAAATTTATCCGCAATTTTCTGAATTTTTTCACGCTGTAATTCCATGTCGATTCCAACCGTTTCATGGCTTATAATTATGGCTGCAAAATGATATGAATGTGTTATTGAAATATAATTATGACAATCAAAATACGGTTTCCCAAATTCGTCATAATGCAAATCTTTATCTGTAAAACCCATTTCCTGAATCAGCATTCGAACGCTCAAAAAAGCACGCTGATGCATTTGTGATTTCATTCCGTCCAGTCTCTTTTGTGTTTTTTCTTTCAGTACAACTTTGCTCAATAATTCTTCGAGAGATTCTGTTATTTCCCAAATTAAAATTTTTGTCGTTTCGTTGAATTGTATGGTCTGAAATAGAGGCATTACTTTTTAATTATGAATTATGAGTTGTGAATTATAAATTATTTTTCTTTTGAAAATGAAATTTCTAATTGAATGTCTGGTCTTTTTAGCCCTGATGGGAGCGGTATCCTTTTTCTGGCTTCTTTAGCCAGGAAAAGATATAGCGGACAGCAGGATTAGCTCCTAAAAACCTTTATAACTAACTTTCTAGAGATTAAGAAATTAAAGATTTCACAAATCTGAGAGAAATTAGTAAAATTCAAAAGGTATTCCGTAAATTTGCAAAAATTTTACAATACAAATATACTATAAATGAGTACTACAACTACGCCTTTTGTGGCTTTCAAAGTAAAAGACATTTCTCTAGCGGCTTGGGGAAGAAAAGAAATTGAACTAGCTGAAGCTGAAATGCCAGGTTTAATGGCGCTTCGTGCTGAATATAAAGACGAACAACCTCTTAAAGGTGCTCGTATTGCTGGATGTTTGCACATGACGATTCAAACTGCGGTTTTGATCGAAACTTTAATTGCTCTTGGTGCTGAGGTTACTTGGTCTTCTTGTAACATTTTCTCTACTCAGGATCAGGCTGCTGCTGCTATTGCTGCTGCTGGAATTCAAGTTTATGCTTGGAAAGGTCTTGATGAAAAATCATTTGACTGGTGTATTGAGCAAACTTTATTCTTTGGTGAAGACAGAAAACCATTGAACATGATTCTTGATGACGGTGGAGATTTAACTAACATGGTTATTGATCGTTTCCCAGAATTAGTTCCTGGAATTAAAGGTCTTTCTGAAGAAACTACAACTGGTGTTCACAGACTTTACGAAAGAGTAAAAGCTGGAACTCTTCCAATGCCTGCAATCAACATTAACGACTCTGTTACTAAATCTAAATTTGATAATAAATACGGATGTAAAGAATCTGCTGTAGATGCTGTACGTCGTGCAACTGACTTAATGTTAGCTGGAAAAAGAGTAATCGTTTGTGGATACGGTGACGTTGGAAAAGGAACTGCTGCTTCTTTCAGAGGTGCTGGATCTATTGTAACGGTTACTGAAATCGATCCAATTTGTGCTTTACAAGCTGCAATGGACGGTTATGAAGTTAAAAAATTAAACACTGTAATTGCTAATGCTGATATCATCATTACAACTACAGGAAATAAAGATATCGTTCTTGGGGAGCACTTCGAGCAAATGAAAGACAAAACTGTTGTTTGTAACATCGGACACTTTGATAACGAAATTGATATGGCTTGGTTGAACAAAAACCACGGTGCATCTAAAATCGAAATCAAACCTCAGGTTGACAAATATACTATCGCTGGAAAAGATATCATCATTTTGGCTGAAGGTCGTTTAGTAAACCTTGGTTGTGCTACAGGTCACCCAAGTTTTGTAATGAGTAACTCATTTACAAACCAAACTTTGGCTCAAATCGAATTATGGAAAAACAGCGCTGCTTACAACAATGACGTTTACATGTTGCCAAAACATTTAGATGAAAAAGTTGCTGCTTTGCACTTAGCTAAATTAGGAGTTGAACTTGAAGTTTTAAGAGACGATCAAGCAGCTTACATTGGTGTTGAAGTTCAAGGTCCATTCAAACCAGAATACTACAGATACTAAATTGATTTTAGATTTAAGATTGTAGATCTTAGATTTTTAATACATATTCAAACCCGACAGGTTTTAAAAATCTGTCGGGTTTTCTGTTTTTAATAGATTTTTCGAAATAAATAAGACATCCATTTCTGAAAAAAGAAAAGATTTCTTTCAAAAAATATGTTTTTTAAGAATAACTGCTTAATTTTAAGAATTAAAATAAGTTACTATTTCTCAAATACTTAAACAGTACAAACTTGAAAAAAACATCTTATTTATTCGTCTTCTTGCTTTTCATGTGTCTTCCTCACATCATTTTTTCTCAGGAAAAAAAACCTAAAGTCGTTTTGGTCTTAAGCGGTGGCGGGGCAAAAGGAATTGCCCATATCCCGCTTTTGCAAAAACTGGATTCACTGCACATTGTTCCAGATCTTATTGTTGGAAATAGTATGGGAAGCGTCATAGGCGGTTTGTATGCTATGGGATATTCTGGTGACAGCATTGAAAAACTAACGAAAAGTATTAATTGGGACAAACTTCTTGGCGGAGGCCAATCATTACGATCTGTTAGTGCCGAAGAAAAAAGAGAATTTCAAAGATATGTAGTGGGAATTGGTGTTAAAGATGGAAAACTCAATAGTGTTGGCTCTCTTTTAAACGATCAAAATCTAAGAGAATACCTTTCTGAATTAACCTTTCCTGTGTATAATGTCAGAGATTTTGACAGTCTTCCGATACCATTTAGAGCGATGGCTACAGACTTGGCAGAAGGCAAAGAAGTCATTTTAAACAAAGGCAGTTTAGCGTATGCCATGCGGGCCAGTATGTCCTTGCCTGCGATTTTTAAACCAATGCCTTACGAAAAAACAGTGTTAGTAGACGGAGGAGTATTAAATAATTTCCCGACTGATGTTGCCAAACAAATGGGTGCCGATATTATTATTGGAAGCGACGTAGGAGGAGGAATGGAACCAACAGATAAGCTAAATAATTTGATGACCATTTTGATGCAAACGAGTATGTTTCCGAGCAATATTAAAAATCCGGCAAATCGTGATCTTTGTACAATTTTGGTCGATCACTTACCCAATTTGCGTTTCTCAACCGCTGATTTTGCAGATAGCGACGAAATCTACAAAGACGGTAAAATAGCAACAAATCAAAATCTTCCGGCTTTAATTGCTTTATCAGAAAAACTAAAAGCATTTCCGCAACGCACGCACGCATTACCCGATATGCCCAAAGAATTTGTTCTAGACACGATAGTTTATAAAAAAATAAGTCCCGAAAACCTTCCTTTGGTAGTTGGAAGAGCAAACCTTAAAACCCATGTAAAATATACTACCAAAGATTTAATCGCAGGTATTAACAGAGCTATGGGAACCAATCTTTTTGACGAGATTACCTACAGCTATTTCATCAAAGATAAAGACAAACTCGGCATTACATTGTTCGGATTTGAACGTGCCAAAAACCAGCTCAACACATCAATTCATTACGATACTTATAGAGGCGTCGGAATCATTTTTAATTACACCGGAAGAAACATTCTCGCAGACGCTTCCCGCCTTTTGATAACCGCCGATATTGCAGAACAGCCAAAAGCCAGAATCAACTATCAGAAAAATTTTGGTGGGCATAGAGAATGGTGGTGGGCAACTGAAGCTTATGGCGCTTTGCTCCGACAAGAAATTTATATAAATGGCAAAGCCTCAGACAATATACTTTATAATGCTTTTGAGTTCAACAATGAGGTAAACAGAAATCTAAATTCCCTGAAAAGCTACTTTGGTTTTGGCCTAAACTATCATTACACCAATTTAAAACCAAAATACGATCGGGAATACAACCCAAACTCCATTTCACTAAACAATTACAGCTTTAATAATATCGAATTCAACATGCATTATTCCTATAATGATATGGATAAAGTTTTCTTTGCTACAAACGGAACGATTATAAAATCAAACCTATCACGATCATTCTTAACCGATATTGATGCCTCTTTCTCTGACCCAGATTTAGCCCCTGTTTCTGGCAAAACAAATGGTTACACAAAATTTGGCTTCGGTATTGAAAAGAGACTATCCTTAAAAAAGAAAATTACAGGAATTATTGGGTTTGATTCTTATTTTATTTTTCAGGATAAACTTAAAGAAAATCAAATTGATTTTTCAGGATTTGGTTATGCCTCAAAATATTTCATAGGTGGTATTATTCCAAGTTCTGGCAGTAATCGTTTTTCATTTGCGGGTCTGCACGAAGACGAACTCAATGTCACACAATATATGGGACTAAAACTCGGATCTCAAATAAATCTTACCGGAAAAATTTATCTGACGCCACATTTTAATATTGCAACTGTAGGTTTTGATACTTTCGACGATTATATCGACCACGCCTTTAACCCAAAAGGAAATTGGGATGATAATATTGAACCTAGTCTTGTAATATCAGGTGGAGCCGCTATTTCCTATCAATCTATTTTAGGCCCAATCCATTTTGACACTTCATGGATAAATAATATTGACAAAGTAAGGTTGTTTTTCAGCGTAGGATTGTCTCTCAACCCGTAATAGAACTGAATTACTTCTTAAATCTAAAATCAAATATCAGAAATCTAAAATCATCAGGGCGTGCCATTATTTAAAAAAAGGCCCAAATATACTTTGAGTCGATTAGGGCCTTTTCTTAAATAATGTCGGGCTATCCGCGCTACTTCGGTAGCCAGCTTCTATCCCTCACGCAAACGTAGACCAAGAACTTTAAATATTCTCATATTATTTTGTGTCTCCTGAAATTTTAAATTTAAATTTGAACTCCACAACATCAAAAAAATATGATCGAAAAAATTTTATGTGAAATACATGGTTCAAAAGAAATGACTTTCGCCTGTATTCACATTGCAATGGCAATAGACTCAAAAGAAAAAGTAGGCTTTTATTATTCAGAAGTCAAAGAAGATCTTCCGCAAATTGCATGGTGCGGAGAATGTGAACAATGGCTTCTTGATAATGGAGAAGAATGGACTAGTGTTTTTCAAGCCAAAGCCGATTTTAAAATGCTGTGCATTGATTGTTTCGATGAAGTTAAAAACAATGAAACAGAAATTCACATTCGATAAATAAATTCTTTTCCGTTTCAAACAAAGCTTAACTTTGTAAAAAACACGAACCATGAAGAACTTTTTATTTTTATTCATTGCTATAATTTTCGAAATCATAGCAACTTCGGCATTAAAAAAATCTTCAGAATTCACTAAATTAATTCCGAGCATCATTACCATTATTGGTTATTGCGGTGCATTTTATTGTTTAAGTTTTGCCATCAGAACAATTCCTGTTGGTTTTGCTTACGCCATTTGGTCTGGAGTCGGGATTGTTTTAATTACAGCAATTGGTGCTATTTTCTTCAAAGAAATACCAGATTTGCCGGCTATAATTGGACTGAGTTTAATTGTTATTGGTGTTATTGTAATTAATGTTTTTTCTAAAACTGTGGCGCATTAAAATTTTGTTTCAAGTTTCAGGTTTCAAGTTAGTACAGAACATGAAACTTGAAACTTGAAACAAAAACAACAAAAATCTATTTCCGCAAGTTTCGGATTTTATACCTGCTAAAACCAATCGATCTTTGCCTTATAAAATGGAATAAAAATGAACACACAAGAAACCATTAATTATAATCGTATCGCAGAAGCTATCGATTATATCAAAGCAAATTTTAAAGAGCAGCCCAATCTTGATGAGGTTGCGGAGAAAGTGCACTTGAGTCCGTTTCACTTTCAAAGGCTTTTCAGCGATTGGGCTGGCACAAGTCCGAAGAAGTTTTTGCAGTATACAAGTTTAGAACACGCCAAGAAATTACTCAAAGAAAATCAAGCAACCATTTCTGAAACGGCTTATGAAACGGGTCTTTCAGGAACCAGCCGACTTCACGATTTATTTGTAAATATTGAAGGAATGACGCCAGCCGAATATAAAAACGGCGGTAAAAATCTGGAAATAAACTACAGTTTTGCCGAAAGTCCCTTCGGAAATATTATTGTTGCATCTACTCAAAAAGGCGTTTGTTTTATGGCTTTCGCCGAAGAAGAAGCAAACGGATTTGACGCTTTAAAAGATAAATTCCCGAATGCGCAATTCTCTAAAAAATTAGATCTCGCACAACAAAACGCTTTATTTATATTTCAAAATGACTGGAGCAAATTATCTGAAATAAAACTGCACTTAAAAGGAACCGATTTTCAATTGAAAGTTTGGGAAACCTTGCTTAAAATTCCGATGGGACAACTTTCAACTTATGGTTCTATTGCACAAAAAATCGAAAAACCAAATGCCTCACGAGCCGTCGGAACAGCAATTGGAAGCAATCCTGTTGCGTTTTTAATTCCGTGTCACCGCGTAATTCAATCTTCGGGAATTTTTGGCGGTTATATGTGGGGAAATACGCGAAAAACAGCCATAATTGGCTGGGAAGGTGCGCAAATAAATCCATAAAAACTGCAAAATTTCAATACTCAAAATTCCAAGTTCCAAGGATTAATCATTCATTGGAAATTTGACTACATCTAAAATTCTTATGCAAAATATACAACAAAAAATTGCTTCTCAAAATTGGGAAAGCATCACCGAATCTATGCACGAAAATGGCTTTGTCATTATCCCGAATGTACTCAATAACGAACAATGTGAAGATTTAAAATTCGATTACGAAAATCCAAATCTTTATCGAAAAACGGTTGTAATGGAACGTTATCGATTTGGTTTGGGCGAATATAAATATTTCAATTATCCATTGCCCGATTTAATTCAGGACATCAGATCTTCGATTTATCCAAAATTAGCACCAATCGCAAATGCATGGATGAAAGCACTGAATATCAACACTATTTTTCCTCATTCACATCAAGAATTATTAAAACAATGTCACGATAATAATCAACTTAAAGCAACGGTTTTAATTTTAAAATATGGTGAAAGCGGATTCAACACTTTGCATCAAGATTTATACGGCGATATTTATTTCCCGATTCAAATTGTGCTTTTCCTTTCAGAACCCGAGGAAGATTTTACCGGAGGCGAATTTGTTTTGACACAGCAAACGCCGAGAGCGCAATCGAAAGCAATTGTTTTAAAACCTAAAAAAGGAGATATTTTAGTTTTCACAACCAATTTCAGACCTGTAAAAGGTACAAAAGGATATTATCGAGTAAATATGAAACATGGCGTTAGTGAAATTTATTCGGGTGAACGATACACATTGGGGATTATTTTTCATGATGCGTTATCTTAATTTAGAGGTGCAAAGATTCAAAGTGACAGAGATACAAAGTTATTCACCTTTGAACCTCTGTCTCTTTGTCTCTCTGTAACTTTGCAACTTAAAACAAATGATACAACACAATAAAATTTCAGATTCAGATCTTCGGATTAAAATTAAAAATGCTGAAATTTGCTTCGGCGGCAACCGAAAATTAAAAATCTACGGAACGCTAAAATGTTCTTCGGGAAAAAGAATGAAACGCGAAAATCGGGTTTTCTTTTTATCTGAAAAAGAAGCAAAACAAAACGGTTTCAGACCTTGCGGACATTGTATGAAAACCGAATATCAAAACTGGAAAAATGGACTTATTTAATCCTGAAAATGACGAAAATACAAATCTGCTTCCTAAAGATGGAACTGTAAATTATTACGGAAAATTGTTTTCAAGAGAAGAGGCAAATTTCTATCGTGATATTTTATTGGATACAATCGAATGGAAAAACGATGAAGCAATCATCTTTGGAAAATTAATTTTAACCAAACGAAAAGTAGCTTGGTACGGCGATCAGGAATTTGAATATACGTATTCCAATACCACAAAAAAAGCACTTCAATGGACGCCAGAATTATTAAAGTTAAAAGCTTTTATTGAGCAAAAAACCGGAGAAACTTTCAATTCCTGTCTGCTGAATTTATATCATTCCGGCGATGAAGGAATGGCTTGGCACAGCGATGCTGAAAAAGATTTAAAAAAGAATGGCGCAATTGGTTCGGTAAGTTTTGGGGCGGAACGCAAATTTGCCTTCAAACATAAAGAAACCAAAGAAACAGTTTCTTTAATTTTAGAACACGGAAGTTTATTGGTTATGAAAGATGAAACGCAAACGCATTGGTTACACCGATTACCTCCAACTAAAACTACTCAGAAGCCAAGGGTAAATTTGACTTTCAGAACGATTATCAGGTAAATTTATTTCTTCTTTTTTGGAGCGACATTTTGATACGAAAGTGATAGTGCATCTTCAAACATTTCTGGTCTTACTTTTGAAAGTTCGACAATTGTCCAGCCTTGTTCGCCCCATTTATTTGGAATTGGATAAAAAATCATTTCGCTTGACGCACAAAAAACAGATTGATCGATTTCATTTAATTTTAAAACAGCTCGATTGTTTTTTTCGTCAAATGTTGCGAATATCTTTTTATTGACGCGGAAAGAGGTTTTCTCGAAATGTGGTTCTTCAGTTGCATCCGGAAATGCCAAAGCTAAAGTTCGAAATGTATCAATATCTATCATAACTTATGCTTTTTTAGATAAAAAATGTTTCTTTTTACCAGCCTTGATTTAGTCCGTTTTTCAAGACTTCATCATATTTTTCTTTATCGAAAGAATATAAGTTTGGAGCCTTGTGAGCCACATTGCTTTTCTTCTCGTCAAGCTTATTAAGGATTCCGATATTCGTTATTTTTCTTAGAAAATTTCTCCGATCCAGTTTTTTATCCAGAATTGTTTCATACAATTTTTGAAGTTCTGGAATTGTGAATTTTTCTGGGAGTAAATTATAACCAATTGGCATTAAATTCAATTCCATTCTCAAAGTTTGCAATGCTTTATCCAGAATTTCTTTGTGGTCTAAAATAAGTTCCGGAACTTCTTTGTGATCTATCCATTCCACAATTTCACGATCGCTTGAAGGTTTGGGAATCGTTTTTAAAAAATCAACTAAAGCATAATAACCAATCGTAACAAAACGTCGCATCAGCCATTTTCCTTTAGCCTCTTCTATTTTTAAATATTCTAATACTTGTTTGTCAAAATGCTGATCGTTTCGTTTCACTTTTCCAAAGGTGGCAAACTGTCTTAAAAAAATACCATCAACACCAGTTCTGTCATTTAAAATAGTTACGGCTGCCGTGTCTATATCCTGATCAATTGGGATAAATCCTCCTGGCAAAGACCATTTTGGATTTCGATCTACTTTGATCAGCAAAACCTTTAACTGGTTATCGTGAAATCCAAAAATGACACAGTCAATCGACAGCCCAGGCTGATAATTTTCATTATTTTCTATGATGTCTTTTAACATTTTTGACATTTAATTGAACCTTTTTCTTTATCAAATAACCCTGCAATTTACTCTATTTTTATAAAAACAAAACAATTTAGAAGTTATAAACACAAAATTCACATTTGCAAAATAAGTGTGTCTCTCACAATTTTAACTTAAAATTAAATTCAAATATAAAAAAAATAAGTACATTGCGTCATAATAACACATTTAAATAATTTTGTTATTATTTTAAATAATAAAGTAAGAAAATTAAGATGTAAATTTTATATTTGCTCTTTTTATATATTCAGAAAGTCAATGTGAGAGATATGAGTACCAATCCATTAAAAGACATAAACAAAAGAATTAGATCCAAAATCTGGGCTTCTTTCGGATTTGTTTCGAAAACTTATTTATTGGAAGAATCAATAAAATACAGCCAGCAGCAGGAAAAAATTTTCAATGAAATGATTAGTGAAACTGAGGCAAAAGATAAAAAGGCAAAACGCGAAGCTTTTGACAAAGCTTTGTACGCATCATACAAAGGAATTGGCGCTATGGATTTTATAAATACTGTTTTGAAATAATTCAAAACCTTTATAAAATCGATAGCGCCAATTTAAAATTGACTTCTACTATTGTACTAATTCAAAGTCTGCTCTAAGTTTTATATCTGCTGACGAAGCTCCAATCATTACTTCAAAATCACCAGGTTCAGCAACCCATTCTAATTTATTGTTATAGAACGAAAGTTTTTCTTTATCAATTGTAAATTCGATTGTTTTAGATTCTCCTGCATTTAATTTCACTTTTTGGAAATCTCTTAATTCTAAAACTGGTCTAACAACAGATCCGAATTTATCTTTCAAATACAATTGCACTACTTCTTCTCCAGCCACTTTTCCAACATTTGATAATTGGAAAGAAACTTTAATTGTTTCGTTGCTTTTGATTTTTGCAGAAGATAATTTCAAACCTGAATAATCGAATTTTGTATAACTCAAACCGTACCCAAATGGGAATTTAGGTGAGTTTTTTAAATCAATATAGGCTGAAACATAATTTTTTGAATCTTCATTTTTAGCTGGTCTTCCAGTGCTGAAATGATTATAGTAAATTGGCACTTGACCAACTTCTCTTGGGAAAGTCATAGGTAATTTTCCAGACGGATTATAATCTCCAAATAGAACATTTGCAATTGCATTTCCAGCCTCTGTACCTAACCACCATGTGTAAACAATTGCCGGAACATTATCTGCTGTCCAGTTAAAAATTAGCGGTCGACCTGCATTTACCAAAACCACAACCGGTTTTCCTGTCGCCTGAATCGCTTTTACTAAATCTTCCTGAACACCTGGCAAATGTAAATCGCTTCGGCTTTTTGCTTCACCGCTCATGTCGCGTCTTTCACCAATACTTAAAATAACTACATCAGCTTGTTTTGCAGTTTCTACTGCTTCGGCAAAACCATCTTTATTATCTCCGTCAACTTCACAGCCTTTAGCATAAAGCAATTTGGTATTTTTACCTACTTTATTCTGCAAACCATCCCATTGCGAAACAACCCATTTGTCATAATCAACATCTGGTAATTCAACAGACCAAAATCCCATATTGGCTTTGTATTCTTTTACCATTGGTCCAATGAATGCAATTGTTTTTAAGTTTTTAGAAAGCGGTAAAGTCTGGTTATCATTCTTTAATAAAACAATACTTTTCTGTGCTACTTCAAGTGCTGCTTTTCTGTTTTCTGGATTGTTTAAAACTTTCTCAGCTCTTTTATCATCTGAATATTTGTAAGGATCATCAAATAAGCCTAACTCATATTTTTTACGAAGAATACGTTTTACCGCATCGTCAATCAAATCAATAGAAACTCTTCCTTCTTTTACTAACTCTGCTAAATTCTTACGGTATGCATTACTTTCCATGTCCATATCGCTTCCTGCAGTAATTGCAGAATAGGCAGCTTCTTTAAGGTCTTTTGAGTAACCGTGCGCTACCATCTCTCCAATTGATCCCCAGTCAGAAACTACGAAACCTTGAAAATTCCATTTTCCTTTTAGAATATCGCGCTGTAAATGTGCATTTCCTGTTGCTGGAACTCCGTTTAAATCATTAAATGAATTCATAAAAGTAGCTGCACCAGCATCTAAAGCCGATTTAAAAGGAGGCAAATAGGTTTCAAGCAGCATTCTTTCGCTCATATCAACAGAGTTATAATCTCTTCC
Organism: Flavobacterium sp. LC2016-01; assembly: GCF_009711135.1. Lineage (GTDB taxonomy): Bacteria > Bacteroidota > Bacteroidia > Flavobacteriales > Flavobacteriaceae > Flavobacterium. Next base: position 87,000 of record NZ_WMIC01000002.1, read on the forward strand.
ACCAACACCTGCGCCATAAGCTGCAAAGTGTTTTACGCAAGCCATAACCGAGTTTAAATCGCCTAATTTATTTCCTTGAAAACCTTTTACACGCGCATAAGCAATTTTAGACCCTAAGTAAGTATCTTCTCCGGCGCCTTCCATAACTCTTCCCCATCTTGGGTCACGCCCAATATCAACCATTGGAGCAAATGTCCAGTGAATACCGCTTGCTGATGCTTCAGTTGCCGCAACTCTTGCTGCCAATTCTATAGCTGGCAAATCCCAGCTCGCGGCCTCAGCTAACGGAATTGGAAATGTTGTTTTGTAACCGTGAATAACATCCTGACCAAACAACAACGGAATTTTCAAACGTGACTGCATCGCCAATTCCTGATATTGTCTGGTATATTTTGTTCCAATGATATTCAGCATCGAACCTATTAAACCTTGTTTAATCTCCGATTGTTTATTTGGGTTTATGGTTATTGGACCTGTCGCCTGATTATCGCCAGTATATTGATTAAGCTGACCTATTTTTTCTTCAATAGTCATTTTTTTCAACAGATCATTCACTTTTTGATCTATTGTCTGCTGTTGTGCCACCGCAAAAAACGAGGCCATCAACAAGGCAAATGTGGTTAATTTCTTCATGAATTTAATTTTGATTACCAAACGTAAGTTGCTACTGCACCAGCATTTAAAGTAGTTGAAATTTGTTTTTGATTGTATTTGATATTGAATGTTTCTGCTGTAGTTCCGTCATTTTCAACAATTACAACAATTTGTCCTGATGGCGTTTTGAAAGCAACGTTATGTAAATTCCCAGCAATATTACTTCCAATTCTTACTGATCCTTCAGGAACAAATTTTGAAGCGTGTCCAATAATATAATAACCTACTTCTCTTTTAATATTCTGATTTTGATCAATCATTAGCGCACCTTTACAAGTAGAGCATCCTCCTGGCGTGAATGGTTTGTAATATTCGTCATTTGCCAATCCCCATGAAAGTGCATTTTTACTCCAATTTCGCATTGAACCAATTACAACATTTTTCACACTCCATTTCAAATCATTTTCAAAACTGCTTTTTGATCCTGTATATTGTTCTGTAAAATATAAATCTTTGTTTGGAAACGCATCGTGAACTGTTGTCAAAGCACTAATGTCACCTTCATACAAGTGAAAAGCAGAACCTGTAACAAACGGATACGCTTTTGCATTTTTTAAAATCGTCAAAGGATATTCTGGCTTATTGCAATTGTGATCGTAAACAATAATCTTCGTTTTAATTCCTGCAACCTTAAATGCTGGTCCTAAATTGTTTCCAATAAAATCGGCTTGCTGTTCAGCCAACATTAGCATACTAGGATTATTTCCAGGATGCAAAGGCTCATTTTGAGGCGTAATCGCATCAATTACAATGCCCTGCGCTTTCATTGCCTGAATATATTTTACAAAATACTCGGCATAAACCTGATAATATTTTGGCTGTAAACTGCCGCCTTTTGAGCTTCCGTTATCTTTCATCCAAACCGGAGGCGACCACGGAGAACCCATAATTTTGATTTTAGGATTTATCGCTAAAATTTCTTTTAAAACCGGAACCACATCTTTTAAATCTGGACCAAGATTAAAATGTTCCAATTTTAAATCGGTTTGGCCTTCTGGCATATCATCATACGAAAAAACCACTTCATTCAAATCTGAAGCACCAATACTGATTCTTAAATAACTTATCCCTACAGCATCATTTTTTCTTGAAAAAAGCTCTTGAAGCAATGCCTCTCTTTTTGCTTTATCCAATTTCAAAATAGTCTGAGCACTTCCTCCTGTTAAAGAAAATCCAAAACCTTCAATGGTCTGGAATTTTTGTGAAGCGTCAACTACAATGGTCTGATTCGAATTTACATCAGAATTAAAAACCAAATCTGGCTGTTTTTTCAATTTTGATGTTTCGTCTGTGGTTGTAATCCAAGACTCAGCTTTTCCAGAATTGGAAGCTGTGCTTTTTGAAGAACCGCATTTTATTTGAACTGCTATTAAAGGCAGTAAAAGTAAAATTTGAAGTTTTTTGTTGATGTTTTTCATTTTTAATCTACTTCTATTAAAACAGGTAAATGATCTGAAGGATATTTTAAATCTTTAGAATCACTTAAAACTGCATGTTTATAAATCTTTAGTCCGCTATTTTTTGAAACAAAAATGTAATCAATCAATAATGTTACAGGTTTGTCATGTTTAAAATCATTGAATGTTCCAGATGGTCCAAAAGGTTTTTCTATTGAAACCTCTTTCGTATCATCCATTACTTTTTTCACCGAAGCAATTTGTTTCGTATCCGGCTCCGAATTAAAATCTCCCATTAAAAAAACAAGATATTTTTTTGCGTTGATTGTTTGAATTTTTGACAAAACAAGTTCAACACCTTTTACTCTTGCAACCTCTCCCATATGATCCAAATGCAGATTAAAAACATAGAATACTTTTTTAGTTTTTAAATCTTTAAAAAGACCATACGTACAAACTCTATTGCAAGCGGCATCCCAGCCTCTTGAAACTTTATCAGGCGTTTCAGACAACCAAAATGTATTTGATTCCTGAACTTTAAAACGATCTTTTTTATAATAAATCGTGCAGGCTTCTCCTGTTCCACCCTCTTCTCTTCCTACTCCAAATCTGTTATAATTTGGCAAAGCCGAAGCAATATCTGTAACCTGATTTGGAGTCGCTTCCTGAACTCCAAAAATATCAGGGCTGTAAAATTGTATCTGTGAAGCAAAATAATCCTTTCGATTTGGCCAAGCATTTTCTCCGTCTGATGCTACATCTAAACGAATATTATAAGTCATAATTTTTAAATTCTGACCAAAAAATGAGTTACTTGCTAAAAGTAGGAATACTACTAAAATGATTTTACTTGTCTTTTTCATATTTTAAAAAATTTTAATCTGTAAAGCTAGTATTTACGAAGCTTTACAGTTTAAAATTAATGTTAATTGTACACTCTGACATAGTCAACTTCAAAAGTTGCATTAGTAAAATTCGGATCCACTGTTCCACCAAAATTCCCTCCCATTGCCAGATTTAAAATCAAGAAAAAGTTGGCATTAAATGGTGACGAACTCGTGTTTCCATATGTATAAAATAAATTATCATCGACATAAAACTTAATGCTTTGCGGACTCCATTCTGCAGCATAAACATGAAATTCTGTTGCTGAATTTGGAACTGTTGTTATAGCAGTATCAGGAGTATTCCCTGAACGTCCCGGTGAATGCAGGGAAGAATGATTGACATTTGGATTATTTCCAACCGATTCTAAAATATCAACTTCACCGCACGCTGGCCAAGGAGCTGTATCAATATTATCGCCCAACATCCAGAAAGCCGGCCATGTTCCGCCTCCAACTGGCAATTTCGCACGAACTTCAGCACGTCCGTATTTGAACGAGAATTTTCCTTTTGTAAGCATTCTTGCCGAAGTATAATGGCTTCCCATATATTCTTCTTTAATTGCTTTAATTTTTAAAATTCCGTTTTCAACAATCACATTTTCAGGGCGAGTGGTATAATATTCTAATTCGTTATTTCCCCAGCCGTTTCCTGTTCCTGTATTGTAACCCCATTTTGAAGTGTTTGGCGCACCATTTACATCAAATTCGTCAGCCCAAAGTAATTTTCGAGCTACAAAAACATCTACCGAAGTTGTTGTGCTTACAAACTGTAATCCGTTATATGCAGAAACTATAATTGGATAATTTTTAGTTCCAGAAGTTGTAAATTCATACGTCAAGTCACCCGCTGTGATATCTTGTGACTTATTATCTATCACCACTTTATACGACGTTGCGTTTGATGCCGTAATTGTAAGTTTTACTTTTCCGCTGCCGTCACCGTTAGGTTTATCAGCAGTTTTACCAATTACTTCTACCGTAACAGAAAGATTTGAAGGTGCTGTTGCAATAGGCGTCTCATCGCTGGCATCGTTTCCGCTGCTACAAGACTGACTGACAAACAGCAAGGCTAGCAAAAAACCTGTTTTCTTTATTACATTATATAGTTTCATTGGTTTTGGTTTTTGGTTAGTTTATAGTTTTAATGCTTATTTTTTTGCTTCAGAAAAATCTAAATAATTCAAATTGAAGCCTCCTTTTTCAAAAACAGCTTTGATTTTATTTGTTCCTGCTTGTAATTCTACTCCAGACAAAACAATCGTTTTCCATTTGTCATTTCCTCCAGTTGCAGGAAGTACAATTGATTCTGATTTTTTTCCGTCAGCTGTTTCAAAATGCAGTTTTCCTTCTGTTTTTTCACTTGAATAACGAATCGCAACTTTATATTTATTTTGTTTTTTGACTTCAGATGTAAACTGCAGCCATTCCCCATCTTCAATAAAAGAAACCTGATAACCATTTGATCCAGCATCTTTGCAAGACATGATATCTACACCATCGTTTCTCATGGTATTTCCTTTATTCCACTCATCAAATTTTCCAGTTTCAACTCTGTAGTTTATAAAATCTTTATCAGAATAAGCATATTCGTTTGTTCCTAAATCATATTGCGTTGCGGCAATTTTTCCCGGAATAATATGCTTTTTATACGGTTTTGTGTCGTTTGTCTGAACTTGTCTGAACATCGCATCGATTACATCTGGCTTAACCGTTACGTTCTCCATTTTGTAATTATCAGCCATTTTCATCAACGTTTTCTTTGCAAATTCGGGAGTTGGTTTTTGACCTCCATCTTTCCAATATTTCAATAAAACATCGTATTCTGGAATTTTTGTTACCGAAGTTACTCCAGCAATATTCTCGATTTTTTTCATTGGCCAAAAAGCCCATCCAATATTGTTTCCTTCTACCAAAGTCAGAACATCCTTAAACCAAACATTTGAATTTTCTCCGCTTTCTCCTAACCAAATTGGCACATTGTATTGTTTTCTGTAATCCAACATTTTCTGAATTGAACCTACAGTATTATAGTTCCAATATTTGTGGAAACTTAATGCCATATTTTCATCCCATAAAGGAAAAATTCCGTTGTAGTTATTACCCCAGCAATTTCCTTCAATAATAACCATATGGTTGGTATCCACTTCGCGAATCGCTTTTGTTACGGCAACCAATAAATCTCTCAACGGTCCGTTTGAATTTTCGTCGCAGCCGTTTTTATTGGTTCCGGTAAAGTTCCAGTTTGGCTCATTAATAATATCATAAGCACCAATCCAAGGATTATCTCTATAACGAGAAGCCAGTTTTTTCCATAAAGCAATCATTTTTTTCTGATTGGCTTCACTGTTCCAAAGTGATGGTTTTGTAGTATCGTAATCAGATATCGCAGCGTCATTTCCCTGACCGCCCGGAGCAGCGTGCAAATCTAAAATCAGGTACATTTTATTTTCGGCACACCATTTCAATAAATTATCGGTCATTGCGAAACCTTCTTCCAAAAAGGTAATTTCACCATTTTTTTCTTCCTGAATTGATGGTGTATATAAATTGTAATGCATTGGAAGGCGAATCGAGTTGAAGCCCCATTTTGCCAATGAATCAACATCACGTTTTGTAATTCCGTTTGCTTTATAAGCGGCATAAAACTCTTTCGTTCCCTGCTCGCCAATAACGTCCTGAATTTTTTGCTTAATTTGATATTGCGGACTCGCGAATGGCTGTGTCTGCAGCATGTATCCTTCCTGAACCATCCAGCCGCCAAGACCTAGACCTCTTAAAATTATATTTTTGCCGTTTCCGTCAACAATATTTTGTCCGTCTCTATGCAAAAAACCTTGTCCAAATGAAGCAGCAGTCAATAAAAGCAATGCTCCTGTAATTATTTTTTTCATGCTGAAAACTTGTTATTTCTGTATTCTGAATTGTGTTATTATTTCCAAGTAAATGTTCCTACCGATCCACCATCAAGTGTAACGGTAACCCATTTATCATTGAATTTAATATTGAACATTTCCATATCAGCTCCGTCGTTTTCAACAATTAAAACTTTTGAGCCTGTTGGCGTAATAAAAGCAACATTTTGAAGATTTCCGCTAATATTACTTCCAATTCTAACAGAACCAGCTGGAACAAATTTCGATGCATGAGCAATAATATAATAGGCAACATTACGCTGAAAAGTTTCACTTGAAGTTACTGTTAAAGCACCCTTGCACATATTACATCCGCCCGAAGTATGAGGTTCGAATGAACCATTATTAGCTAAATTCCATTCTAATGCATTCTTACTGTAATTTCTCATAGAACCAATCACTACATTTTTAAGATGCCATTTTAAATCGCCTCCAAATTCTCCTGCTGACGAAGTCCATTGCTCAGTGAAATACACATTTTTAGTTGGAAACGCATTGTACACATTTGAAAGTGCACTAATATCGCCAGCATATAAATGAAATGCTGAACCATCTACGAAAGGAAATGCATCGGCGTCAGCCAAAACTTCTTTTGGATAACTTGGTTGATCACAGTTGTGATCGTAAGCAATAATTTTTGTTTTAAGTGCAGCCGCCTTAAATGCAGGACCTAAACTTGTTTTTATGAAATTTTTCTGCTCTGTTGCAGACATATACATACTTGGGTTATTACCATCATGCAATGGTTCGTTTTGTGGTGTTACTGCATCAATTGTAATACCTTCCGCTTTCATTTGCTGAATGTATTTCACAAAATATTTAGCGTAAACATCATAATATTTTGTCTGTAATTTTCCTCCAATAAAACTGTCTTTATCTTTCATCCAAAGAGGAGCTGACCATGGAGTTGCTAAAATTAAAATCTTAGGATTGATTGCCAGAATTTCTTTCAAAAGAGCAATTACACCTGCTTTGTCCTTGTCTAAACTAAATTTTGCCAAATCCAAATCCGTTTCACCTGTTGCAAGATCGTCATATGTAAAAGGAGAAGCATTTAAATCTGAAGCTCCAATACTGATTCTGATGTAACTAATTCCAATTGAAGTTTCGCCTGAACCAAAAAGTTCTTGTAAAAGTGCACTTTTCTTTGGCGGAGTCATCTGATTGATTACATCGGCACTTCCACCAGTAAGTGTATATCCAAAACCATCAACCGTTTGATATTTTATTGCTTCATCGACTACAATGTTTGCGAACGTATTATAAGTCGTTCCAAACCCTAATGTTGTACTTTGCTTAGCCAAAAGAACACTTTGATTGCTTTTCGTCAGCCAAAAATCAACGTCATTTGTTACTGTCACCGGAGGAGTCACAACCGGAGGAGTTACTGGTCCTGGATCTGTAGCGTCATTTGAAGAGGAACATTTTACCTGAGCAAATATTGCCGAAGCAAAAAATAATGCTTTTATAGTGGTTTTTAAATTGAGGTTCATTTTTATAGTTTTTTTAGTTAATAGTACGCTAGTAAACAATCGTTTGAATAGCGTGTGCAGGGATAGTAATAGTGGTTTTTAAAGTGTTGCTGGTTAAATTGTATACAACATCTTTATCGGATTGGTTCATCACAATAGTGGCGATTTTTCCGTCGGTATTTTTAAATGACGTACTTAAAAGGGTTTTATCACTAATGGTCTGTGCTATGCGTTTTGCATTTGCATGAATGAATTTTGAGAAATGCCCAATATAATAATACATTGGCGTGTAGATTAATTCATCTTTTGTAACATCGGCGTGAATTGGCGCAAAACAAAAATTGCCAACATGATTTGGACCTCCGTTTTGATCTAGAAGAATATTCCAGTCTGTCCAGCCTACTGTTCCGTTATTAAAATCATTAATCATGTTAAGACCGTAACGTTCGGCATTTCCCCAAAACTGAAATCTTGTGGCATCAAATTTTTCAATACAGCCTTCTGTAAATAAAAGTCCTTTATTTGGAAAAGCTTTATGAACTTCACCCACAGATTCAAATCTTGGCGGTCCGCCACCCCAAGTTTCGTACCAGTGAAATCCGATTCCCCATGCAAATTTTGAAACTTCAGAATCAGAGAAAACAAGATTGGCACGTTTTTCAAGCATTTCGCCGCGATTGTGATCCCAAATAATTACATTTTTTGAGGCAAGTCCTTCTTTTTGCAAAGTTGGTCCGAGGAAATTTTTCAAGAAATCTCTTTCAGCTTCAGGAGTATAAATACAAGATTCCCATCTTTGTTTTGCCATTGGCTCATTTTGAATGGTTAATCCCCAAATTGGAATACCTTCTTTTTCGTATGCATTTATAAATTTCACGTAATAATTAGCCCATGACTGAGCAAATTCCGGCAATAAAACGCCGCCGTGCAAAATATCATTATTGTCTTTCATGAAAGCTGGGGGACTCCACGGACTGACAAATAACGTTAGTTTCCCGCCGGCTGTTTCAATTGCTTTCTTTAAAAGTGGAATTCTGTATTTTCGATCGTGGTCAATATTGAAGGTTTTTAATTCCTTGTCACCTTCAGCAATATAAGTATAACTGTCGCTGCTAAAATCACAGCTATGGATGTTGGTTCTGGCTAATGAATAACCAATTCCTTTGTTTTTGTCGTAGTAAGCGTCTAGAAATTCCTGTTGTTTTTTTGGAGATAATTTGGCAAAAACTTCAGCACTTGCATCTGTAATTGCACCTCCAATTCCAAGGAAAGTCTGATCTGTATGTTCAGGATCTACATTGATAGAAACTGATGAAATTGTTTGTTGTGTAGTGTTGTTCGAAATTAAATTATTCGATAATGATAATTTAAAATTGGTGTTTTCGGCTGTAGTGTAAACCGCTATTTTTTTATTTGATTTGGAACCAGAAACCGCAGAAGCATCTGCAATTTTTGATGAATTACAACTAAATTGCAGTAATAGTATTGGGACGATTAAAATGCTGCTTATGGCTTTCATTGTACTTTCAAAAAACGATTTAATTAAGAAAAAGTAAATTGAGGGTCAATTTGGATGATTCAGATCAACCCTCATTATTTACAAATAATATTAATATACAAGTGTTTGTATAGCATGCGCAGGAATCTTAACTACAGTCTTTTCAGCAGCTATAATTAAGTTATAGGTAATCTCTTTGTCTGACTGGTTCATGACAATTGTTGCCATTGTTCCATCAGTATTTAAAAATGAAGTACTCAATAAAGCACTTCTGCTCACTGCAGTACTAACACGAACTGCATTTAAGTGAATGAATTTCGAAAAATGTCCGATGTAATAATAAGACGGTGTATAAATCAATTCACCAGTTGTTGTATCTGCGTGAATTGGTGCAAAACAAAAGTTACCTACGTGGTTAGGGCCTCCGTTTTGATCTAAAAGAATGTTCCAATCCGTCCAGCCGGCTGTTCCATTATTAAAATCATTAATCATCGAAATACCGTATCTTTCGCCGTTACCCCAAAACTGATATTTTTTGGCATCAAATTTTTCAACGCATCCTTCAGTAAATAAAAGACCTTTATTTGGATATGCTTCGTGTACTTTTCCAACATTATCAAACATTGATGCTCCGCCAGACCAGTTTTCATACCAGTGAAAACCCATTCCCCAAACATACTTTGAAGCTTCTGGATCAGAATAAATAACATTTGCTCTGTAGTTCATTAAATCACGGTTATGATCCCAAACAATGATTTTTACATCGCCTAGTTTTTCTTTTTTCAAAGTTGGTCCAAGAAAGTTTTTGATAAAATCTCTTTCGGCTTCGGCAGTATAAATACAAGATTCCCAAGTTTGAACCGCCATTGGCTCATTTTGAGTTGAAGTTCCCCAAATAGGAATTCCTTCTTTCTCATATTCTTTTATAAATTTGGCATAAAAATTAGCCCAAGTCTGATAATATTCAGGCAATAATGTTCCGCCTTTAAGGACATTCTTATTGTCTTTCATAAAAGCATTTGGTGACCATGGAGCAACATAAGTTGTTAATTTCCCACCAGCTTTTGCAATAGCCTGTTTGATTAACGGAATACGAAATTGTCTGTCATGCTCAATAGAAAAGGTTTTTAAATCCTTATCGCCTTCTTTGATATAAGAATAGCTTCCACTGCTAAAATCAGAACTCTGTATCGTTGTTCTTAGCAAAGAATAGCCAATTCCTTTTTGTTTATCGTAGTAAGCATTTAAGAATTCTGCTTGTTTTTCTTTAGAAAGTTTAGCAAAAATTTCGGCACTCGCGTCAGTAATCGCACCGCCAATTCCCATGAAAGTTTGGAACTTTTTTGAAGGTTCAACAAATACAGATGATTCTACTTCAAGAGGCTGTTTTGATGCTGAAAAAGTTAAATTATCGGTAGAAGTTAATCTTAAATTAGAATTCTCAGCTGTCGTATATACGGTTACTTTTTTTCCGTTGGTTGTAAATTCTTTTTTTGCTTTGGGCTGGGCAAAAGCAGCCACTGAAAACAAAAAACATAGAATTTTTAAACTATTATTTTTCATTCTTTCCTTATTATATTATTTCTAATTACAAGTTCTCAGAAAACTCATTTTCTGACAGCTTAAGGAAGGATTTAAAAAATAGCCCATACTCATAACGATTATGGGCTATTTACAACCAAACTTAAACTTAACTTAACTTTATTATTTTCCGCGTAATTCCACGCCTTTGATTGTGATACCGCCCGGAGCAATTCCACCACCGCATCTAATCATTAAATAAATTTTACCTGTAATATCAAATTTTACAACATTACTGATTTTATCTAGTTTTACATTTTTAGTACATCCTATAGCAGATAGTTTACCAGAAATAGTAGTGTTTCCACAACCATCCCAAGTATTAAGTCCCATTACTTTTCCGCCATCAGCATAATCACCAGAAACTGTAGCCGGATCAGTTTTGCCAGCATAAACCTCAAACCACATATCTTTTGAAGCACCACCAGACATAACCATGTCAATTGTATATTCTTTGTCTTTAATAACGTCAATTGCTTGGTAGATTCCAGCATGATCACCAGTTACAGTAGCTCCTTTTGCACTATATGTCCAATCGCTATTTGGCTTATAAATAACTTTTTTCCAGTTAGCTTGATCAGCAGCAGTTGCAAAAGAACCACCTTTTACAAGGTTACCTTTTACAGGGTCTGAAGTTGCCACAACCACTTGAGTGTTTGCAGTACCTGTTGCCCCTCCTGCTCCAATAGCAGTATGTGTAATAGTATAAGTTCCCGCATCTGGAAGAACAATAGTCTCCGTCATTTTTCCTGGAGAAGCACCAGTACCTGTATCCCACATTGATGAGATTACACCTTTAGTCTGTGCAACTGCAAGGTAAGTATTTACTGCACCAGCTACTGGTGTAAAAGTAAATGAGGCATCAACGTTTGAAGCAACTAAAGTATTAGGATTTACATCGTCACTACAGCTTGATAGTGTTCCTAATGCTAAAGCTAGCATTAGGTATACACTTCTTTTCAAATTTATATTTAGGTTCATTTTTTTTCGGTTTTTGTGGTTAATTCTACTATTGGTAGTTAGGATTTTGTTTCAATTTAGTACCATTAAGTTCAGTGTATGGTATTGGGAAAATCTCATCTGTACCAGCATTGAAACCTCTATCAGATAATGCAGCAGCTGCATCTCCCCATCTTACTAAATCAAAAAATCTATGTCCTTCACCAGCTAACTCCATTCTTCTTTCAGCTTTAATCGCGTCTAATGTTACAGGAACAGATGCTAATCCAACTCTTTTTCTAACTGCATCAAGTAATGCCTGAGCTCTTGGTCCAGACCCTAAAGCCTCTGCTTCCATTAAGTACGTATCAGCAAGTCTGATGATGTAAGAATCTTGTTTGTAGTTTAACTCTGCAGCACCTCCACCTGTACGAACATCACCTGTTCTTGGAAGGAATTTGTTCAAGAAATAACCTGTATCTTGGTAACCACCAATATAATCAGCTTCACCTGCCGCTTTAAGTGCTTTTACGTCAAGAATTGTAGCACCAAAACGTGGATCGTTTTTCATGAAATCATACAATTTTTGAGTAGGAACACTAAAACTCCATCCTGCTGGAAGATCTGGCGCGTTAGATCCTTTTTTAGCATAACCTCTAGGTCCAACCATAACGTTTAATGAGTTTCCTTCATCTCTTCCAGAACCCCAGAAATCCCAGTTTGAGTTACCTGCACTAGAGTGAGATACTTCAATTAAAGACTCTGCATTGAATTTGTTTGAAACTTTCCATAAATCGTTGAAATCAGCCAACAATTTATTTCCGTATTGATTTGTTTGTCCAGGAGTACCATTTACTTGAGCCAAAACTGCAGCAGCTTCAGGCTTTTTACCTTCAAATAAATATACTTTTCCTAGTAATGCTTGTGCAGCACCTTTATTAAATCTTCCACCTTCAGTTGCTACATCAACAGTATTTGGTAAAGCAGGAATTGCTTCAAGCAAATCTTTTTCGATTTGTGCGTAAACTGCTTCTGGCGTAGCTTGCTCTGGGCTATAAATAGTTCCTGTGTTTAAAGATTCCAAGATTAAAGGAATATTTTTAAACAATCTTACTAAGTTGAAATAGTAAAGTGCACGAAGTGTTTTTGCCTCAGCTGTAAATCTGCTTTTCTTTGCAGCATCCATAGGAGCTGCTGGAAGTTTTTCAATCAAAAGATTTGCTCTTGAAACACCTTGATAATGATCACCCCAAAAACTTCCTGGAATGATGATAGACGTAAGTGAATGCGTAGAGAAATTCTGAATTCCAGTTCCATCTGTAGGACCTCCTCCACCAGCATAAAAATCATCAGATCCAGCATTTAGCATTGCTACTAAATTTTCAAAACCACCTGTATTTTTTCTAATTGGATCATAGGTTCCCATCAAAGCAGCATAACACTCTGATTCATTAGAAAAGTAAGTACTCGTGTCAAATTGTCCTTTTGGGTCAATGGTTACGAAATCTTCAGAACAAGATCCTAAAGCTGCCATTGCCAAAGCAATATATATGTATTTAAAATTTTTAGTTTTCATAATTCTTTAATTTTTAAAATTGAATGTTTGCACCAAACAAAATAGATCTAGCCTGTGGATAAACTCCTTTATCTACACCATAAACCTGACCTCCAATTTCTGGGTCATATCCAGTATATTTAGTGAACGTGATTAAGTTTTCTCCTGTTAGGTAAAAACGAACTTTATCTGAACCAATTTTAGATGATATAGCACTTGGCATTGTGTAACCAACCTGAACGATTTTTAAACGTAAGTAATTTCCATTTTCTAAATAAAAATCAGACATGTTAGTGAAGTTTTTATTTGGATCGTTATTACTTAATCTTGGATAATCATCTGAAGTTCCTTCACCAACCCAACGCTCTAAAGCTTTTGTCTGGTAGTTTGCATTCAAGACATCAAGTCTTCTTAACCCTTGGAAAATTTTACTTCCTGCTGATCCTTGAGCAAATGCCATGAAATCAAAGTTTTTGTAATCTAAGTTTACTGTAAGACCAAAAGTATATTTAGGCAAGTTAGTTCCTAAGAATTGTTTATCATCATCAGAAATAGCTCCATCACCATTTGTATCAACCCAACGGAAATCTCCAGGCTTAGCATTTGGCTGGATTAAACCTCCACCTGCATTTTTGTAAGCTGCAACTTCAGCTTCATTTTGGAAGATACCTGCAGTTTTGTAACCATAGAATTCGTTGAAAGAATGTCCTACTTGAGTTCTTGTTACAGGTCCCATAGACTGGAAGCTAGCATCTCCAACAATGTAGTTTGTAGATGAACCTACATAAGTGATTTCGTTTTTCAAGTAAGCAACGTTACCGTTAACTCCTAAGTTAAAATCACCAAGTCTTTTCTTGTAACCTAATTCAATCTCAAAACCACTGTTATTCATATCTGCGATATTTGCAGAAGGTGCAGTAACAACTCCTACATATCCAGGAATAACAACATCTCTTAAGATTCCTTTAGTTGTTTTTTTGTAGTAATCTGCAGTAAGTGTGAAATCATTGAACAATTTTGCATCAAGACCAATTGTTGTTTGTGCAGTTTCTTCCCATCCTAAATCAGCATTAGGCAAAGTAGAGTTTCCGTAACCAGTTGTGATATTTCCAGAATTCCCTACTGCATAGTTGTAACCTCCGACTACTAAAGCTCTATATTTGAAATTATCGATGTTATCGTTACCAACAACTCCGTAACCTCCACGCAATTTTAATGTATTAACTACATTATTTTCATTCCAGAATCCTTCTTTCGAAATAACCCATCCTAAAGAGAATGAAGGGAAAACTCCGAATTTTTTATTTTCACCAAAACGAGTTGATCCATCACGACGAACGATACCAGTGAAAAGGTATTTCTCCATGAAATCATAGTTTCCACGTAAAAACAATGAAGCTAATTTATGCTCTGTTTTATCGCTTGTTGTTGTTGCTCTATCTGTTTGAGGAATATCAAAATTCCAAGAAGCATCTTTATAGCTAGAAATTGGAAGTCCGAACATTGTAGTATTAACAGCTTTTCCGATATTCTCTACATAAGCACCTTGTCCAGCTAATACATTTACTGTATGATCACCAAATTTATTAGAATAAGTTAAAATGTTTTCAACAGTCCAAGCAAATGAATTTTCATTATTCTGATTTAAATTGTTTTTATCAGCTTTAACGTTTGGATTTAAGAAGAAAACAGGTGTGAAAGCTTGGCTTCCCCAGTAAGCTAATTTACCACCAAGTGTAGTTCTGAATTTTAAATGAGATGTAATGTTAGCTTCTAAATAAGCATTTCCAACAAAATCATCAGACCAGTTATAACCGCCTAATCTTGTTTGAGTGTAAGCTAATGGGTTGCTCATCTCTTGTTGAACTAAAGTAGAGATTCCATAAGGATTTCCATTTGCGTCTCTAACAATATTTGGATTTGTATAAAAACCAGTGCTAGTTTTAGCAGGATCTGTTTCAACTAATGGAGTAAGAGGATCTAAGTTGATAGCAGAACTTAAAGGTCCACCAAACTCACTGTTTGTGTTTCCAAGAGAAGCAGATTTTTGGTGTGTATAACCAAAAGTTTGTCCGAAAGTAAAGTACTCAGAAATTTTGTGAGTAGAGTTTAAACGGAAATTTTTCTTTGTATAGTTAGAAATATCAGTTGTAACAATACCATCTTGATCTTGGATTCCAAAAGAAGCATAGAAAGTAGATTTTTCTCCACCACCACTGATGCTTAATTCATGTGTGTATCTGAAAGCTGATTTATTAAAAATTGCATCTTGCCAATCAGTACCTTTACCTAAAGCTGATGGGTTTGGATATTTAATAGGACCTCCATCTGCTAAAGATTTTTCATTCATAATTGCTCCGTACTGTGTAGCATCAAGCATTTTCAATACTTTAGCTGGAGCAGAAACACCTGCAAATCCATTATAGTTTACAGAGATTTTACCTGATTTTCCTTTTTTAGTAGTAACTAAGATAACCCCAGTTGCAGCACGAGTACCATAAATTGCAGCTGAAGCAGCATCTTTAAGAACCTCGATAGATTCGATATCACTTTGATTGATGAAACCAATTGCACCAGCATCTACTGCAATACCGTCAATAACCCATAGAGGATCATTTCCACCTTCTCTAAAAGTAGTTACACCTCTAATACGTACCTTCGAAGCTGAACCAGGCTGTCCAGAAGTAGATGCAACAGAAACCCCTGCAACTCTACCTTGTAAAGACTGTTCAACACGCCCGTTTGGTACTTTCTCTAAATCTGCAGCTTTAACACTAGAAATAGCTCCAGTAACTACTGATTTCTTTTGAGTACCGTATCCAACAACCACAACCTCATTTAATGACTGTGATTCTGGTTTTAATTGAAACGTAATTTTTGTTCTTCCGTTTACAGCTTCGTTAATTGTGCTGTAACCAATAAAAGTAACTGTCAAAACACCATTTGACGGTACTTGAATCTGGAATTTTCCATCAAAGTCTGATGCAGTTGACTTTTTTGTACCTTTTAATACAACAGTTGCACCAGGAACTGGCATTCCACTTTCATCATTTATTATTCCGTTTACTGTGACATCCTGAGCCACAGCTATAACCGAGAATAACAGAGATGAAATACAAAAAATAAATAATTTTGTTAATTTCATTTTTCTAAAAATTTTGGTTAATTAATTAGTAATTTGATGCAATAATAATGTTAATTTTTTACTATCCACAAGTAAATTTCACTACAAAAACACATCAAAACAAATTTTACTACATTACAAAAACACATCATTTTTTTTACAAATAACTGATTTATAATTATTTAAAATCAAAATTTAAGATGTTATCAAAATGTTAATTGTAAAAATAAACACTACAGTTGTATAAGATTGCTTATTTTTATCAATAAAATAGCTTTCTACAACGAAATAGTAGAGAAACTCAACATATAAAACACTACAAAACAAGCGTTTAACGTGTAAAATTTTAAAATTCGAAAAAAAATTATGAAATTGATAAAATCATATTTTATTATTACTTTTTTTACATTATTCACAATCAGTTTTTTTGGGCAAGTTAAAAACATTGGACTGCCTGATGTAAGAAATTACAAGCGAAACGAATATAAAGGAGGAACACAAAACTGGAATATTGGACAGGATAAGAATGGAAACCTTTATTTTGCTAACAACAATGGTCTTTTACAGTTTGACGGTTCTTCATGGAGAAAATATCCTCTTCCTAATTTAACTTCTGTACGATGTTTAAAAATTGCCAATGACGGAAAAATTTTTGTGGGCGGTTATAATGAGTTTGGCTACTTTAAGCCAAATGAAAAAGGAAGACTTCAATACACATCACTATCTAAACAAGTAGACAAAAACAAAATCAAAATAATCGACTTTATCTGGAAAATTCACACATTTGAGAATCAGGTAATTTTTCAATCTTTTGCGAGAGCTTATATCTTTAAGAATAACAAACTGACAATTTTAAAAGCTCCTAAACGATTTCAATTTTCTTTTGTAGTAAACAATAAGCTTTATTTTCAAGACATTGAAAAAGGAATATTAGAATACAAAAATGGCAAACTTTATTCATTGCCAAACACAACAAGTTTTAACAATACTGAAATTTGGGCCATGTATAGCCTGGCAAAAGACAAAATTTTAGTTATAACACTAGAAAAAGGCTTATTTATTTATGAAAACCAAACCGTAAAACCTTGGAATACCGAAGCGAATAATTTTGTCAAAAAAAACAACTCATTGGGCGGTGTTACAATCAACAACAACTTCATCGTTTTAAATTCAGTTTTGGACGGAATTGCAATCTGCGATTATAATGGAAAAATAATTCAGCATTTAAATCGAAAGAAAGGTCTGCAGAATAATACCGTTTTAACTTCTTTTATAGACAATAAAAACAACCTTTGGCTTGGTCTTGATAATGGTATCGCATTCGTAAATGAAGGCTCTCCTTTTACTTATTTTGGTTTCAGTTATGACATCAGTACGGTTTATGCATCTGTGATCCATCAAGGGAATTTATATGTAGCAACAAATCAAGGTGTATTCTATCATGCATGGAACAACAGCTTTAAAGAGGATACATTTAAACTTGTTGAAGGAACAACCGCACAATCCTGGAATGTTCAGGTAATTGACAATGAATTAATTTGTTCGAATAACCGCGGTGCGTTAGTAATTTCAGGAGGAAGAGTCACTAATACCATAGACTCAAAAGGGTATTTTGGTTTTAAAAGCATTCCAAATCATCCGGGCTTTTTTATTGGCTCAAATTATGACGGTTTTGCCATTTTCCAAAAAACAGCAAATGGCTTAGTTCATAAAAATCAAGTAATTGGATTTGATAAGTCTTCAAATAGTTTTGAGCTCGATGGCTCTTATTTGTGGCTTAAAAAAGACGAATCGATTTACCGAATGTCATTAAGCAGTGATTTAACACGATTCTCTTCAATCAAAAAAATTGATCGACTCACATCGCAGTACAAAAACATTGGAAGTATTCAGAAAATCGATAATCAATTGTATTTTCAAACAAATAATCATTTTTATAAATATTCTAAAGAACAGGATTTGTTTTATGAAGACAAAAACATGTCTAAATTATTCAAAAACATTCCAATAATTAATAGTCTAACCGAAGATTCTCAGTCTAATTTATGGTATGCTTTTGATGAGTCTCTTGGTGTATTGATGAAAAAAAACAATTATTACACTAATATTGTTGCCCCATTCTCAAATTTGACCGGGAATCTAGTAAGCAGTTATTTATCTGTTAACACAATTGATTCGAACAACATTTTTATTGGATTAACAGACGGATTAGCGCATTACGATCCAGAATTGCTTAATAATTTTGTTACCAAACCAAAAGCTTTTATCCGAAGTTTTTCATTTCCTGGCGACACCATTATCTTAGGAAATAATCAGAATAAAATTGAAAACATCCGAATTCCATATTCTTCAAATCACGTGCGTTTCACATTTTCATCTCCAACATATGAAAATTTAGAAAATGTTGAATTCTCGTACCAATTAGAGCCTTTTGATGATAAATGGAGCAATTGGTCAAACATTTCTATAAAAGAATACACCAACCTGCGAGAGGGAGAATATACAATGAAAGTAAAAGTAAGAAACAGTTACGGGATTCAATCTGAGCCGTCAACAATATCATTTACTGTTTCTCCGCCTTGGTACCGACATTTCTTGGCATTAATGATTTACTTTATTTTTATCATTATTGCTATTTATGTGATTTCTGACAGAATAAAAATGAAGATCAGAAAAAACAAATATTACGAAACAATCGAACAAAGAAGATTATATCTTGAAAAAGAATCTAGAATCAGACAAGAACAATACGATCTTGAAAAAGAAATTGAAAAACTAAAGAATGACAAACTTCAGATTAAAATCTTAGCAAAAGACAAAGAACTAGTAAACAATTCCTTACAAGTTGTAAAGAAAAATAAAATCCTAAATGGAATTATTCACAAATTAAAAGAAATTGACGTTGAAGCACTAGATGATTCTACCAAGTTTCAAGTCAGCAAACTTAACAAGAGTATTGTAAAAGAAGTAAATACAGATAAAAGCTGGAAAGATTTAGAAAAACACATTAAAAACGTTCATTTCGAATTTCTAAAAAGATTAAAAGAAAAATATCCAATGATTTCACCACGCGAGCTTGATTTATCGACTTATTTATTGATGAATATGTCTACAAAAGAAATCGCAGAAATTATGAATATTTCAACTGGAGGAGTTGAATTAGCCCGATACCGTCTAAGAAAAAAACTCGGACTAAATAAAAAAGAAAATTTAATAGGATTCCTAATGAGCATCTAAATAAAATAGAAAAGCCATTCGTTGTTGCGAATGGCTTTCTTTTTATGAGATATATTCCAAGGTTCGTTCTAAAGCCATTCCTCTGGAACCTTTAATTAGAATTGTATTATTGTCAAAATGAAGATTTTTTAAATAAGTAGAAAAATCATCAAATGTTTCAAAAAACTGAAGTTTGTCGTTTGAAATTTTGTTTTCATAAAACATCTTTCCTATCAAATAACAAACCGCTTCACTTTGATTTGATAGCGATTCGATGATAATTTTATGCTCTTGCGGGCTTTCTGCACCTAATTCAAACATATCGCCCAAAATCATTATTTTGTTCTGATTATCCAACTGCAAAAAATTAGCAATTGCAACTGCCATACTGCTAGGATTAGCATTATAAGCATCTAAAATAATTTGATTTGAACCTTTTTTTAATAATTGAGATCGATTGTTCTCTGGAATGTAATTCTCAATTGCTTCTTTAACTGCTTCATCAGCCACTTTAAAATAACGGCCAATAGAAACTGCTGCATTTATGTTATTCGAATTGTATAATCCTATTAAATGCGATTCAACACTAAAATTTTCATAGTCAATCACAACAAAAGGATTTGCTTCAATCTTTTTGATATTTAGATCTCCTTCTTTATTATTTAACCCAAAAGAAAATGACTTTATTCCAGCAGATTTTTCAATCTGAATTGAATCATCAAGATTTACAAATGCTGTTTTATCATTTTTTGCCAAATATTGATACATTTCACTTTTGCCTTGAATTACGCCTTCAACGCCGCCAAATCCTTCTAAATGCGCTTTCCCAAAATTGGTAATATAGCCATAATCCGGCTGTGCAATGTCGCATAAAAATTCAATCTCTTTTTTATGATTTGCACCCATTTCAACAATTCCAATTTCTGTTTCTTTAGTAAAAGAAAGCAAAGTTAAAGGAACACCAATATGATTGTTTAAATTTCCAACAGTAGCCTTTGTTTTGTATTTCTTAGAAAGAACCACATTGATAAGCTCTTTGGTTGTCGTTTTTCCATTGCTTCCTGTCAACGCTACGATAGGCAATTTTAAATAAGCACGATGAAATTTAGCTAATTCCTGCAATGCTTCTAAACTGTTTTTAACCAAAATAGTCCTGTCGTCAATAAAATAGGATTCATTGTCTATAACAACGAATAATGCTCCTAATTTCAATGCTTCTTCCGCAAAAGTATTAGCATCAAAATTCTCTCCTTTAATAGCAAAAAACATAGAATCCTTTTCAATCTTTCTTGTATCAATTGAAACTGATTTACATTGTAAAAACAGATTATGAATGTCTTGGATATTCATTTATATATTTTTTAATAGATGATAAAAGTAGAAAAAAAACAATAAAAAAATTCCAAATTCCAAACTGAATATCAGCTTTTGGAATTTGGAATTTTTTATATTGGAATTTCTAAATCTTAATTCCTTGGTGATTTTCTTCTTTCAGTTTTAGATCCTACTCTTGACATTGCACATCTGAAACCAATGTAATCAGTTGCCATATCTTGAGGAAAATATCTTCTTTGAGCTGGATCTAACCAGTAAGCTCTGTCTCTCCAAGAACCTCCTTTATAAACTCTTACTTTATCATCGATTAAAGTAGTACGTTTACTAGAGCTATCATATTTTCTTACCATTTTTCCTAAACTGTCAGTTGTGATATTGTGTTTAGGAGAATTGTACATCGCCTGATCTGTTTTTGGCCCAGACTCTGAATCTCCGAAGTCAAAATATCTAGAAGATTGTTTATCACCATCTCTGTAGTTGATATTATCACTTGTACTGAAGTTTGTTCTCAAATATGTTTCTTGTTCATCAACTGGAACCTGAGCAATTTCTCCTGGAAGATTTCTTGCTACAACTTTACCGTTGCTTAAAGTATCGTATTTAATGTTAGAAGTTGAAACGATTTCAATTTTACCATCTTTGCCAATTTTGTTTTTAGCATAAAGGTTACCTCTAAAGTAGTTGAAGTCATTTGCTTCGTTATCAATAATAGGTCTGTAAACATCGGCTACCCATTCTGCAACGTTACCTGCCATATCATACAAACCAAAATCGTTTGCAGCATAGCTTTTTACTTTATTAGTAATATCAGCTCCGTCATCAGACCAACCTGCAATTCCACCGTAATCACCGTTTCCTTGTTTAAAGTTAGCCAATTGATCACCTCTGTTTTTACGTTTTGCTGAACGTGTATAATCTCCAGACCAAGGATATTTCTTTTGTCCTTTGTAAATGTTGTATTCTCTTTGTCCAACATCAGCAGCAGCTGCATACTCCCATTCTGCTTCAGTAGGAAGTCTGTACTCTGGCAAAATAACTCCTGAAGAACGTTGTGCATACACATTTTTCTCTTCTGGAACTACTCCATCTTTTCCTGCTTTTGCTCTTCTTCCGCTAGGATTTTTCTTCAATACGATTTCTTCACTACCTCCGTACTGTGTAGAAGGTGAAGCTAAATAAGCCTCCGTATTAAACAAACTTTCAGCACTAACATCGTTAGTTTTAGCACCTTTTTTGATGTATCCGTCTTTTTCTAAAACAGCTTCGTTTACACGGTCTGTTCTCCATTTACTGAATTCAACAGCCTGAATCCAATTTACACCAACTACAGGATAGTCAGCATATGAAGGATGTCTTAAGTAGTTGTTAGTCATCGTTTCGTTGTATCCTAAACGATTTCTCCATACTAATGTATCAGGTGATGCTCCTGTGTAAATGTTTTTGTAATTTTCTTCTGTCGGAGGGAAAACTTTTTTCAACCACTCTAGGTATTCTAAGTACATACCATTAGTAACTTCGGTTTCATCCATATAGAATGACTGAACGTGTTGTTGAGTTGGTGTGTTATTCCAATCGTGCATAACATCATCCTGTACTTTACCCATAGTAAATGTACCTCCTTCAACAAAAACTAAACCAGGACCAGCCTGTTGTTTTTTTCCTGCATTTCTAGCAGCCGTTCCATTCTGACTATCTACATCCCAACCAGTCGCTCGAGAAGCGTGAGAGGAACTCGATTTTTTGCTACAACTAGCCGTGCCCAACATCAATACCATTGACATCATTAATTGCAGGACTACAATTTTGTTTACTTTCATACTCATTCTTAGGTGATAAATTTAGGTGCTGCAATATAATAATTAACATTTAATTAGCAACATCTGTTCTAATAATTTTATTTAGCTGTTTTTTTTTACCAGAAAATAACCTATAGTTACGAACGCAAAAATATACTTTTTATTATTACTATAACATTAAATACTATATTTTTACTTACTAAAATATTTTGTAAATAATTTCGTTTTTTTGAGCTATGAAACAAACCTTAATTTTATGTCTTTTTTTAATTCCGATTCTTGGTTTTTCCCAGATAAATGGGAGCTTAACAATAGATTGGCAAGGCAAAAAAGAAATGAGTTTTGGTGATTTCAAAACTGTGATCCCTTATTTTTCAGGAAACGGTTTTCGATATGATACTACTAAAAAAAGTATAACACTGCTTCTTAATTTAAGCGAATCGAACTACTCGGCAAACACTTCGGTTCAATTATCAAACATTATTTACGAAGCAATTTCAGTGAATGACATTGGTGATTTAGCTCCTGAAAACATCCCTGAAAAACCAAATGAAACGTTAAAAACGACTTCTTCAAGAGACCAAAGGCAAATTTTTCTTTCACTTTCACCAATTATTAGAGAAGGAAACAGCTTTAAACGAATCAGGTCTTGTTCATATTCTTCAATCGGGACAACATCAAAAACGAGCAATACTTTTTCTGCTCAAAAAACAAATATTATATCGAATTCTGTTTTAGCATCAGGAGATTGGTATCGTTTTTATGTTGAAAAATCTGGCGTTTATAAAATATCAAAATCATTTTTGCAAAGTTTGGGTTTTGATCCAAGTAAAACAGATCCAAGACGAATTAAAATTTATGGAAACGGAGGTCGAATGCTTCCTTTGGCCAACAGTACTTATTATCCAAATGACTTAACCGAAAACGCAATTCAGATTATTGGAGAAACAGACGGCATCTTCAACAATGAAGATTATATTCTTTTTTATGCCGAAGGAGTTGACAACTGGAATACTGAGAGCCAAACCAATCTTAATTTATTTGATTCAAAATCTTATTATTACATCACAACTGAAGGCAGCAACGGAAAACGAATTCCGAACCTAAATCAGCCATCTGGAAACAGCACCTTAGAATTGAACACGTTTGATGACTATCAATACCACGAAATTGACCAAACTAATATTGCGCATTTAGGCCGTCAATGGTTTGGAGAATCATTTGACATTAATCAAGAGCAGGAATTTACTTTTGCATTTCCAAATTTAGACGCCTCAGTTCCTGCAAAAATAGAAGTCGTTGGCGCTTCTGCTGCCTTTACTCCTACTTCGTTTGCAGTAAGCGCAAATGGACAAAGTATTGGAAACATCAATTTCAACACACTAGTTTCTAGTTCAGATATTAAATTTTATACGGGTAAATTACCTGCAAATACAACTTTTACAGGTTCCGAAAGCGTAAAAATAAAACTTACCTATAATAATAATGGTGTACCGGGATCAAAAGGATATCTCGATTACATTAATATAATTGCAAAAAGAAAACTGCTAGGAACTGGAAAACAATTTAAGTTTCAATATGATTTGGCCGGCTCTACACCCGGAATCGTAAATTACACCGTTGGAAACGCTGCCGGAATATCTCAAATTTGGGACATTACCGACATATATAATGTCTCTAAAATCGAAAATTCAAATCAAGCCTCTTTTAGTTTTAAAGCATCGCTTGGAGAAATCAGAAAATATATCGCTATTGATGCTTCCGATTATTTTACACCTTTAAAAGAAAGCCAGTCAAAAGTTACCAATCAAAATTTAAAAGGAACTCTTTTCAAAAATACACAAAACAGCTTTCAAGATATTGACTATGTCATTATTTCGCCAAAATCTTTAGTTTCGCAGGCTGAAAAACTAGCTGCTTTTCACAGAAGTTATTCTAATTTAAGTGTAAAAGTAATTGCTTTAGAAAATATCTATCAGGAATTTTCATCAGGAAAACAAGATATTGCGGCCATCAGAAACTGTATCCGATATATTTATGAAAACGCATCTTCGACTGACAAAAGAATTAAATATGTAAACTTATTTGGAGATGCTTCCTATGATTATAAAGATAGAATTTCAAATAATACCAATATTGTACCTATATATCATTCCTTAATTAGCAACACTACAGGCGAAGCTGCATTTGCATCTGATGATTTTTATGGATTAATGGATGCCGATGAAGGAAATGTGACTAATTTCTTTGGCGGAATTGACATTGCAACAGGCAGAATGCTCGTTTCTGACAATGCACAAGCCAATGAAATGGTAAATAAGATTTTAGAATATCACGACACTAAATCATACGGAAATTGGAGAAACAATTTTGTATTAATAAGTGATGATTCTGACCAAAGTTCTGACGCGACACTTCAATCTCGTCAAAATGCTTTGGCAGATATAATCGCAACTCAAAAACCTTTTTTCAATATCGACAAAATCATTTTAGACTCTTATACTCAGGAAGCTTCTGCAGGCGGATCGAGATATCCAAAAGCCCGAACTGATTTGTTTAATGCTTTTGAAAAAGGTGCTTTAGTTTTCAATTATTTAGGACACGGCGGTGAAGACGGATTAGCAAGTGAAAGAATTTGGGAGAAATCAGACGGCCAAAATCTTAATAACCAATACAAATATCCTTTATTTATTACAATTACCTGCGAATTTTCAAGATTCGACGACCCAACAAGGCCAACAGCCGGAGAATATACCTATTGGAATCCAAAAGGTGGCGCAATCTCAATGTTGACAACAATTCGCTCTATTGGTCAGTTTAACGCAGAAAATTTCAACGACAGTCTGAGCAAAAATTTATTTTCTTACGGATCAAATCAATATACAACCATTGCCGAAGCGCTTCGAATTTCAAAAAACGAAAATCCGAGTTCTTCGAGCAACGTCATTTTTTATATTGGCGATCCGGCAATAATGCTAGCCATTCCAAAACCGCGAATCAACTTAACAAAAGTAAATGACATTGTAATTTCTCAGGCCATTCCTGATTTAAAATCACTTTCAAAAATTAAAATTTCCGGCGAAATAACCGATGAAAACAACACGCTTTTAAGCAATTACAATGGTGAAATCGCAACCGCCATTTTCGATAAACTGATTACAGCATCTACCCTAAACAATGACGGATTCAGTCCTGCAATGTCTTTTAAAACTTTAGGCGAAACCATTTTCAGAGGCAACGCTTCAGTCACTAACGGCCAATTTGAATTTAGTTTTGTTGTTCCAAGAGATATTCGAATTGCGGTTGATTATGGCCGAATCAGTTTTTATTCAAAGAAAAATCAAGGATTAGAAAATCAGTCTGGCTATAACACTGCCATAAAAATAGGAGGCATAAACGAAAATGCGCCTCAGGACAATATTAGCCCAAAAGTGAAGTTATATATGAATGATGAAACATTCGTTTCGGGCGGTATAACAAATGATTCACCATTCCTTTTAGCTTTTCTTGAAGATGAAAACGGAATTAATACAGCAAGCGGAATTGGACATGATATTGTTGCAATATTAGATGGAGATGTCAGCAATCCGTACATTTTGAATGATTATTATCAGACAAAATTAGACGATTATACAAATGGAAATTTACGCTTTCCGCTTCGAAATTTAAAAGCCGGACTGCACACGATAAGTTTTACGGCATGGGATGTTTACAATAATCCTGTGACTAGCGAAATACAATTTATTGTTGTTGGAGATGAATCATTATCTTTAACCCACGTTCTTAATTACCCAAATCCGTTTTCAACTTACACACAATTTTGGTTTTCACACAACAGACCTTATGAACCATTAGAAGTTCAGGTACAAGTTATGACTATTACAGGAAAAGTAGTCTGGACAACAAACCGAATTATTACGACTGAAGGGTTCCTGTCAAGAGAAATATCTTGGGACGGAAAAGACGATTATGGAGATCGGATAGGTAAAGGAGTTTATATTTACAAACTGACTGTCAAGTCAAATTTGACAAATAAAAAAGCAGAAAAATACGAAAAGCTTGTCATTTTATAATAATATATATATTTGTACCACAAAATACCATTAAAGCCCTAAATGAAAAAAGTATCACATTTATTAATTTGTTTTTTAATTATATCATACGCAAAAGCCCAAGAAACTAGACCAATCACCACTGGAGTTCCTTTCTTATTAGTAGCAGCTGATGCGAGAGCAGCAGGTTTAGCTGACCAAGGTGTCGCTACTTCGGCAGACGTTTTCTCACAGCAGTGGAATCCTGCCAAATATGCATTTTCTACAGATGCACAAGGGCTTTCAATCAGTTATACACCATATTTAACTGATTTAGCGAATGATATTTCACTTGGACAATTAACCTATTATAACAAGTTCAGTGACCGTAGCGCTTTTGCAGGAAGTTTTCGTTATTTTGGATTTGGAGACATCGAATTAAGAAGAACCGGTGATCCAAATGAAATTCCAAATATCGTATCACCAAACGAACTTGCCTTAGATGGATCGTACTCGCAAAAACTAAGCGAAACCTTTTCGATGGCCGTTGGAGCAAGATATATTCGCTCTAATTTAAAAGTTGCCTCAGAAGATGTTGATGCAACTGCAGGAAAATCATTTGCTGTTGATGTTGCCGGATTTTATCAATCTGAAGAAATAGCTTACACTGATTTCAACGGAAGATGGAGAGGCGGTTTCAATATTCAGAATATAGGACCAAAAATCAGTTATGATAATGATGATCTAAGTCAAAACTTCTTACCAACAAACTTACGTCTGGGTGGTGGTTTTGATTTCATTCTTGACGATTATAACAAAGTCGCGGTGAACTTGGAATTCACTAAATTACTTGTACCAACTCCTCCAGGACAACAAACAGCAGTAGATTTAAACGGAGATGGTGATTATACTGATCCAGGAGAAAGCGCACAGGACCAAAGCACAATTGCTTACAATAAATATAACGACATCGGCTGGGTTGAAGGAATTTTCAAATCTTTTGGAGATGCTCCAGGCGGTTTTAGCGAAGAATTAAAAGAAATCACTTATAGCCTTTCAGGAGAATATATGTACCAAGATTCATTTGCATTGCGAGCAGGATATTTTCACGAAAGCCCAGAAAAGGGAGCAAGACAATTTTTCTCTTTAGGAGCCGGCTTCAAATATAACATCGTAAAAATTGACGTTTCATACTTATTCTCAACTTCAAAAGTTAAAAATCCGTTAGAAAACACGCTTCGTTTTTCTTTAACGTTTAACTTTGGAGACAAATATGACGAATATTAAACGATTTAAATAAAAAAATAACAACAATCCAAATTTCTATTTTTAGGAATTTGGATTTTTTTTCCGATAAAAACAATGAAAGAAATCAATATTACATCATCATTTTTAGTTTATAACGACATTAAAGAACTTTCAGAAGAGATTCAAGATTTAATGACTCAAGCCGTTGAAATTAGAAAAAAAGCCTATGCACCCTATTCGCAATTTAGAGTTGGAGCTGCATTACTGCTTGATAACGGAAAAATAGTTTTAGGATCAAATCAAGAAAACGCAGCATATCCGTCAGGATTATGTGCAGAACGCGTGGCAATTTTTCATGCAGGAAGTATTTATCCAGAAGCCAAAATCTTAAAAATAGCCATTACAGCCGCATCAGATACTAATCAAACCACTGCTCCTATCCCGCCATGTGGTTCATGCAGACAATCAATAGCAGAATACGAAATCAAACAAGACACCCCTATAGAAATCTATTTTATGGGCGAAATAGGCGAGGTTTATAAATCAGCATCCCTGAAAAATTTGCTTCCTTTTATGTTTGATAAAAAGTTCTTGTAAAAAAAAGCCAAAAAGTAGCGTTTAAATTTTAGTTCTTAAATGTAATGTCTTATTTTTGCATCCCGACCTTTCGGGCGCAAATTTGTGGGAGGAAACTATTTTGCGTTATAGGCAACAATTGATAACACAAACAAACTTTAGCAAAAGAAAGAATTCAGATGAAAGAAGTTACAAAAGAAGTATATTTAAAGTGGTACGAAGACATGCTGCTTTGGAGAAAGTTTGAAGACAAACTTGCAGCGTTATACATTCAACAAAAAGTTAGAGGTTTTTTACACCTATATAATGGTCAGGAAGCTGTATTAGCCGGTGCATTGCACGCTATGGACCTGACTAAAGACAAAATGATTACTGCTTACAGAAATCACGTTCAGCCAATTGGTATGGGGGTTGATCCTAGAAACGTAATGGCTGAGCTTTTAGGAAAAGCAACAGGAACTTCTAAAGGTATGGGAGGTTCTATGCACATTTTCTCTAAAGAACACCGTTTTTACGGAGGTCACGGAATCGTTGGTGGACAAATTCCTGTGGGAGCTGGTTTAGCTTTCGCTGATAAATATTTCAACACTGGCGGTGTTACTATGACATACTTTGGTGACGGAGCTGCAAGACAAGGTTCTTTACACGAAGCTTTCAACATGGCTATGTTATGGAAACTTCCAGTTGTATTTATCGTTGAGAACAACGGTTATGCAATGGGAACTTCTGTAGAAAGAACTGCAAACCACACTGACATCTGGAAATTAGGTTTAGGTTATGAAATGCCTTGCGGACCTGTTGACGGAATGAATCCTGTAAAAGTTGCTGAAGCTATGCACGAAGCAATCGAAAGAGCGCGTCGTGGAGACGGACCAACTTTCCTTGAAATGAAAACGTACCGTTACAGAGGACACTCTATGTCTGATGCACAATTATACCGTTCTAAAGAAGAGGTTGAAGAGTACAAAAAAATTGACCCAATTACACAAGTTCTTGATGTAATCTTGGATCAAAAATATGCTACAGAAGAAGAAATTGAAGTAATTGACCAAAGAGTTAAAGACTTAGTTGAAGAATGTCAAAAATTCGCTGAAGAGTCACCATATCCAGACTTACAGCAATTATACGATGTAGTATACGCACAAGAAGACTATCCATTTACACCTCATAAACTATAACATCATGGCGATTAAAGTAACAATGCCTCGTTTGAGCGATACTATGACGGAAGGAACGGTAGCGACTTGGTTAAAAAAAGTAGGCGACAAAATCAGTGAAGGAGATATCTTAGCTGAAATTGAAACAGACAAAGCAACTATGGAGTTCGAATCTTTTAACGAAGGAACTCTTTTACATATCGGAATTCAAGCTGGAGAAACTGCTCCTGTTGATTCATTATTAGCCATCATTGGTAAAGAAGGAGAAGATATTTCTGCTCTTTTAGCTGGTGGTGATGCTCCTGCTGCCGAAGCTCCAAAAGCGGATGCTCCTGCTGCTGAAGCAAAAACTGAAACTGCAGCTCCTGCAAAAGCAGCTGAATTACCAAAAGGTGTTATAGTAGTAACTATGCCACGTTTGAGTGATACAATGACTGAAGGTACAGTAGCAACTTGGTTGAAAAAAGTTGGAGATGCTGTCGCTGAAGGTGATATTTTAGCAGAAATTGAAACTGACAAAGCTACTATGGAGTTTGAGTCTTTCAATGCTGGAACATTATTATACATCGGAATTCAAGAAGGAAACACTGCTCCTGTTGACAGCTTATTAGCTATCATTGGGCCTGCTGGAACTGATATTTCTGGAATTGCTGACAATTATACTGCCGGAGGCGCTGCAACTGCAAGTGCTCCTGCTGCTGAAGAAACAAAAGCTGCTCCTGCTGCTGAAAAAGCAACTGAAACTGTTGCTGACAATTCAAACGGAAGAGTTTTAGCTTCACCTTTAGCTAAGAAAATTGCTTCTGACAAAGGAATCCAATTATCTCAAGTAAAAGGATCTGGAGAAAACGGACGTATCGTAAAAAGCGATATCGAGAACTTTACTCCTTCTGCGCAAGCACAACCTGCTGCAACTGCCGCTGCTCCGAAAGCTGAAACGGCTGCTCCTGCTGCACCAAAAGTATTTGTTCCTGCTGGCGAAGTTTTCACAGAAGAGATCAAAAACTCTCAAATGCGTAAAATTATCGCTAAACGTCTTGCAGAATCTTTATTTACAGCTCCTCACTACAACTTAGTGATTGAAGTAAGCATGGACGAAGCTATGGGCGCAAGAGCGACAATCAATACTGTTCCGGACACAAAAGTATCTTTCAACGATATGGTGATTAAAGCTTGTGCTTTAGCATTGAAAAAACATCCAAAAATCAATTCTCAATGGAAAGAAGATGCTATCATTATCAACCACCACGTAAACATTGGTGTTGCTGTTGCTGTTGAAGACGGATTAGTAGTTCCTGTATTGAAATTTACAGATGCTATGAGTTTATCTCAAATTGGTGCTTCTGTAAGAGATCTTGCCGGAAGAGCTAAAAACAAAAAATTAGGACCACAAGAAATGGAAGGAAGTACTTTTACAGTATCTAACCTTGGAATGTTTGGTATTACTGAATTCAATTCAATTATCAACCAGCCAAACTCTGCTATCCTTTCTGTAGGTGCAATTGTTGAGAAACCAGTAGTTAAAAACGGTCAGATTGTAGTTGGAAACACGATGATGTTATCATTAGCGTGCGACCACAGAACAATTGACGGTGCAACTGGCGCTCAGTTCTTACAAACATTAAAACAATACATCGAAAGCCCAGTTACAATGTTGGCATAATCGCTGTTAATTTTATAATTAAATCCCGTTTTGTTTATTCAAAACGGGATTTTTTGTTTAATTTTCATCTTCAAATTCAATACTTCATAAAATGAAAAAACTAACCCTTGCCATCTTATTTCTGACAGCAATTGCCTGCCAGAAAAAAGACCAAACAGAAAAACCAGCAGTCGTTACAGACGAACACAGCTATTCTAAACCAGAACTTGCTGTTGCAAAACACCTTGATCTTGACATTAAAGTTGATTTTGATACGCAAACAATTTCCGGTAAAGCGTCTTGGACAATTGACAACATAAGCAAAGGAAACGAAATTATTTTCGATGAAAATACTTTAAATATTACAAAAGTTACTTTAGAAGAAGGAGAAGAAGAGAAAGAAACCAAATTTGAACTAGGAAAAGACGTTGAATTTCACGGAAAACCACTTCATATTACCATTGAACCAAATACCACTAAAGTAAACATCTATTACAGCACAACAAAAGATGCAGTTGCACTACAATGGTTAAAACCAGAACAAACCGCAGATAAAAAGAAACCTTTTTTATTCTCTCAAGGCGAAAGCATCTGGTCAAGAACTTGGATTCCTTGTCAGGATTCGCCGGGAATTCGTTTTACTTACAATGCAAAAGTTACTGTTCCTAAAGATTTATTGGCTGTGATGAGCGCTGTAAATCCGCAGAAGAAAAATGATACGGGCGTTTATACTTTTAAACAAGACAAAGCAATTCCTTCTTATTTAATGGCAATTGCAGTTGGAGATATTGAATTTCAAGCAATCGACAAGAGAACTGGAGTTTATGCAGAACCATCAATGCTGAAAAAATCAGCTTGGGAATTTGCTGAACTTGGAAACATGGTTACAGCTGCCGAAAAACTTTACGGTCCTTATCGCTGGGGACGTTATGACGTTTTGGTTTTACCTCCAAGTTTCCCTTATGGCGGAATGGAAAATCCAAATCTAACATTTTTGACTCCAGGAGTTATTGCTGGCGACCGTTCTTTAACTAGTTTGCTAGCACACGAATTAGGCCATAGCTGGAGCGGAAATTTAGTTACAAACGCGACCTGGGATGATATTTGGCTTAACGAAGGTTTCACGACTTATGTTGAACATAGAATTGGCGAAGCAATCTTTGGCAAAAAAGAATTTGAAATGCAAAACGTTATCACAAACAAAGAACTGACTGATAATGTAGCTGAATATGGAGATACAAATCCAGATACAAGATTAAAAGTCAGCTTAACTGGCAGAAATCCTGACGACGGAATCAGTCAAATTCCTTATGTGAAAGGATATGCTTTCTTAAGAGTTATTGAAAACGCCGTTGGACGCGACAAATTTGATCCGTTTATTAAGAATTATTTTGATTCGCATGCTTTTAAATCCATTACTACAGAAGATTTCGTGAAGTATTTAAACGAAAATCTAATTAAAGATGATAAAGCATTAGCAGATAAAATCAAATTAGAAGACTGGATTTACAAACCAGGAATTCCAACCAATATTCTTACGGTAAGTTCAGTTGATTTTGATGCTATCGACAAAATTCAAAAAAGCTGGAGAGAAACGGGTGTTGCAGGTTTAAGTAAAAAAATAACAACCACTGCAGAAAAACAGCACTTTATAGATCATCTTCCTGCTGATATTACTGTAAAAGAAATGGAAGCGATTGACAATGAATTCAACTTTACAAAAGGCGGGAATTTCATTATCAAACGTCAATGGTTTGTACAGGCATTACGTCACCAATACAAAACGGCTTATCCTGCAATTGAACAATTTTTAATTGGAATCAGCAGAACCGGATCTGTAATGATGCTTTATAAAGAAATGGTTAAAACTCCTGAAGGAAAAGTTTGGGCGAAACAGATTTTTGAGAAAGCAAAATCTGGTTATCATGCAACTACCATTCAGGCTGTTGAAGGTATTTTGAAATAAGATTTCAAGAATTTATTTTTAAAACAGGTTGTCCTTAAAAGGACAACCTGTTTTTTTTTCGTATTGTTTGTCATTTCAAGGAACGAGAAATCTTCGCAAGTAATTCCGCAACGATAATCCAATCTTTGTCGAGCTTCTCGCGAAGATTTCTCGTTCCTCGAAATGACAAGATTGCGAAAGAGCTTTGCGGTAAACTTTGTCAAAGTTTGAAACTTTGACAAAGTTTACAACACGTAAAATTTATCATTCCTGACAAAACAAACAAAAACAATCTTATGAAAACGAGTGCCCTAGCCCAGATTGCAGTGGAAAGCCCAGAGCTCAAAACTCTGATTTTTCTTGCCAGAAAACAGCGACCAACGGAAGCTCGTTTTGTGGTTTAGAAAAATCAGGGTTTTGAGCGAGGACTTGAAACGGAAAGCTGGATTAGCTCCTGAAAAAAAAGCTAGGGAAAATTGTCCATCACATAGCGTACATTCTCCATGTTCTAAAATCTGTAATCGTCGCACCTTTGTAATGTCAAAAGACAATAACAAATAACAACTTAAAAAATTAAATAAAATGACACGATTAACAGCATTAAACCCAGAAGAAGTAACAGGAAAAACTAAAGATTTATTCAATGCAGTTCAAGCAAAATTAGGCGTTGTTCCGAACATGATGAGAACAATGGGAAATTCTCCAGCAGTTCTTGAAGGATATTTAAATTTAAGCGGCGCATTGAGCCACGGAAAATTAAGCGCAAAAACAGGTGAATTATTAGCCTTAACGGTTTCAGAAAGCAATTCATGTGATTATTGTGTTGCGGCTCACACTTTCATCGGAGAAAAATTATTAAAAGCTGATGCGCAAGTTTTACACGATGCAAGAACAGGAAATTCTGCTGATGCAAAAACTGCCGCGATTCTTCAATTTGCTAAAACTTTAGTAAGCAAAAATGGTTTGGTAAACAATGAAGATGTAAATGCAATTAAAAATGCAGGAGTTTCAGAAGCTGAAATTGCTGAAACTGTTGCACATGTAGCGCTAAATGTTTTAACAAACTATTTCAACAATACCGCAAATACAGAAATTGATTTTCCTGCAGTTCCAAGTTTGGAATTACAAAATTAATTTTCAAAAAAGAAATTCTTAAAGATAGTCATGATTAATTTCATGACTATCTTTATCATAAAAATTTAATTATGGAACCACAAAGACATCCTTTACCTCCATTTACAATGGAAACTGCTCTTCAAAAAGTTCAAATAGCTGAAGACGCATGGAACACAAAAGACCCTGAAAAAGTAGCTCTTGCTTATACTATCGATACCGAATGGAGAAACAGAACTGATTTTATTAATGGACGTGAAGAAGTAAAACAATTCCTTACGGC
Source organism: Flavobacterium sp. LC2016-01 (assembly GCF_009711135.1). Classification (GTDB taxonomy): domain Bacteria; phylum Bacteroidota; class Bacteroidia; order Flavobacteriales; family Flavobacteriaceae; genus Flavobacterium. The sequence continues at coordinate 121,361 of NZ_WMIC01000002.1, forward strand.
AAAGTGGCAAAAGGAACTGCACTACAAACTCAAAAAAGAATTATGGGGTTTTCGTGAAAACAGAATGGCCGTTCGATTTGAATATGAGTGGCAAGATCATTCAGGACAATGGTTTCGCAGTTATGGCAACGAAAACTGGGAATTTGATGAAAACGGTTATATGCAAAAAAGATTTGCCAGCATTAATGATTTACCAATTAATGAAGCAGATCGCAAATTATAAATAGTACCAAATGAGCAATCAAAATGTTTTCACTTTAATAAATCCGCAAAATGGCAATTTAGCTTTCAAACTTCTTCCGTTTGATGACAATAGCCATTTTGATCATCTGCAACGCAATAATTTTTTCTCGCTAATTTGGGTCACCAAAGGAAAAGGAAAGGTAAAAGCTGATTTTGCTGAACATCAATTTGAAGAAAACTCGCTCCTGGCCTTCTCGCCTTATCAGCCTTATATGCTTTGTGTAAACGAACCAATCGAAGGAATTGCCATTCATTTTCATCCGGATTTTTATTGCATTCACTTTCATCAAAAAGAAGTTTCCTGCAATGGCGTTTTATTTAATAATGTATATCAACCGCCATTTACGATCATTACTGAAGAAGCTTCCGCTACTTTTAAAATGGTTTTGGAACAGATGAAAATTGAAATTCAAAATACTGATTTGGCACAATACGAATCTCTTGTTTCTTATTTGAAAATCTTTTTAATTACAGCTTCCCGATTAAAGAATCAGCAATTGGAAGAAATGAAATCGGTTCCAGATTCAAAAGAACCTATAATTCTGCAAAATCTAAAAGATGCAATAGAACTCAATTTCAAAACCAAACATTCCGCAGGAAATTATGCCGATTTGCTCAATATTTCACCAAAAGCATTAGCAAAATTATCTAAGAATTACTTCAACAAAACTTTAACCGATTTAATATCTGAAAGAATAATTATTGAAGCCAAAAGAGAATTATACATGACCAACAAAACGGTCAAAGAAATCGCCTACGAATTAGGTTATGACGACGAACATTATTTCAGCCGTTTCTTTAAAACAAATGCCGATGTTTCGCCACAATTGTATCGTGAAACAGTAGGATTTGGAAGAATGACAGATTAATTTAGAGTCGCAGTTTTCAGTCTCAGTCTGCTGCTTACTGTAAACTGTTACTGATTACTTATTTTTCGCTTCAATCCATTTCGACATATACATCGTGCTTCTAAAAGCATGATGTTGCAGTAAATTGCCCATAAAATTATGAAGGCGATGACTTTCAGAATCAGCTAAAAGAGAATTTATCAGTGAAGTTAATTTATCTGAATAAGCGCTTTTTTGATAGCATTCATTAATAATTGTAATTCCATTTTTTTGAGATTCTTTCCAGAGATTTTCATCTTGATAAAGTGCAATTGCTTTTTTTGCAAACGCCGCCGGATCATCTTCGATAAAACCATTCCAAGGAAAATCTAAATGCATGGCTTCGGAACCAATTGAAGATGTTACACTTGGCGTTCCGCATTGCATGGCTTCCAATAATTTCCCTTTTAAACCTGCCCCAAAACGAATTGGAGCTAAAACAATTCTGGCTTTTTTGACCACTTCATTGGCATCTTCTGCCCTTCCCATAATATAAAAACCATTTTTAGGCTGATGCAGCTGCAATACTTTTTGCGAAGGATAAGCGCCGTAAACTTCTAAAACCGCTTCTGGAAAATCTTTTTTCAAAAAAGGCCAAATCGATTCTTTTAGATACTGAACGGTATTCCAATTCGGTTCATGAAGAAAATTTCCAATAAAAACAAAGTTCTTTCGATTCTCAAAAGAAGGAAGTTTCAGCAGTTCTTCTTCATTCATTTTTTCAACTAAAAAAGGAAGATAAAAAAGTAATTCTTTATTGATTCTGAAAACATCTTGCAAGATATTCATTTCAAATTCTGAAATAATCAAAGACAAATCACATCTTAAAATACTGGCAATTTCTCTTTTCGCCACTTCTTCAGATAATAAATCTGAAATTTCAAAAGTTCGTTTTTCCTTAAAAGCTTTTTGTCTTGCCGTTCTTAAACAATGCAAATCTTCTGTATCTAGAATTCGGATTGCTTTCGGGCAATTTTCAATTACTCTCCATCCAAATTGTTCTTCAATCATGAATCGGTCAAACAAAACTACATCTGGATTTAATTCGGTTACAAAATCATCAAAACTTGAAGAATTAAGTTCGATGCTTACTTTTGCGACTCCAAATACAGCTAAATCAACCATAAAATCACTGTCTTGTGCAGCGCTGGCAAAAGTGATTTCGAATCCATTTTCTTTGAAAATAGAAATCAGCTGCATCATTCTTCCACCTGCAGCAGAAGAATTTGGCTCAGGCCAGACAAACCCAATAATTAAAAGTTTTTTTATCTGATTCATAATATTTGTTTCATATTACAAAATAATGCTTTTTTCCGCGGATTTGCACCCAATTTCCTGAGATTCGGTCGTAAAAAAACACTAATTTTGTAGGAACATTTTTTTTAAAGAATTATGCTGGGATTAAAGTTAGCCACAGACCCTCGCTGGGTGAATATAGTCGAATCAAATATCGAAGAAATTTTAACGGATCATGCCTGGTGCGAACAAAAAGCGGCTTCGAACGCAATAAGCATTGTTACCTATAACTCTGAATTAGAGGAATTAGTGACTGAAATGCTGGTAATTGCCAGAGAAGAACTAGAACATTTACAAATGGTTCATGATGTAATCAAAAAACGCGGACTTACTTTGGGACGCGAACGCAAAGATCATTATGTAAATGAACTTTTTAAATTCATGAAGAAAGACGGAAGCCGAAGAGACGCGCTTTGTGACCGATTATTATTTTCGGCCATGATTGAAGCCAGAAGCTGTGAGCGTTTTAAAGTACTTTCAGAAAATATTAAAGACGAAGAACTAGCTAAATTCTACCGCGATTTAATGATTTCTGAAGCAGGGCATTATACTACTTTTTTAGGATTCGCCAGAAAATATCAAGACAATATTGACATTGACAAACGCTGGAAAGAATGGATTGAATTCGAAGGCTCCATTATTACCAATTACGGAAAAAACGAAACTGTGCACGGATAATTTTCCTGAATATTTTCCAAAAACAAATAACAAAATAACATGACTGCAAGTAAAAAGAAATCCATTATATTAAAAACCCTTAAATATCTTGGAATAACCTTTGTTGTTATTATAGGATTATTGTTTTTAACGCCAATTATTTTTGCAGATAAAATTAAAGAACAAATTAAAAAAACGGCAAACGAAAAGCTTAGTGCAGAATTAAATTATTCCGATGTTTCCGTTTCATTTTTTCACCATTTCCCTTCGCTGACATTGACATTAAGCGACTTGAATCTTAATGGCTCTGCTCCTTATGCAAAGGAAAAATTCATTACTGCAAAGGAAGTTTCTTTTGGAATAAATGTTGCCAGTCTGGTTTTCAGTAAAACTGTAAAAATTGATCAAATTTACTTATCAGATTCTTTTATCAATGTAAAAGTAAATGCAAAAGGCGAAGCCAATTATAATATTTACAAATCATCAAAACCTTCAAATCCTAAAGACAGCACTGAAACTGCTTTAAAACTGGAACGAATTGAGATTTTAAACAGCAAAATAATTTATGACGACCAGTCGACTAAAGTTCATTTTGATGCGTTTGGTTTTAACTATTTAGGAAAAGGAGATTTGAACAAATCTGTTTTTGATTTGTATTCGAAAGCTAAAATCGAAAAGCTGAATGTAGTGTATGAAGGCGAACCGTATTTGATGAATAAAAAGGTCGATGCTGATTTGATTACCAAAGTAAATGTAAACTCGCTTTCTTTCTTTTTTCAACAAAATAACTTAAAAATCAATCAACTTGTAGTTGATTTTAAAGGGAAATTCGACTTCCTGAAAGATGGCTACAATATGGATTTTGTTATAAAATCAGAAAACAGCAAACTTAACGATGTTTTCACTGCATTCCCACCAAAATACATCACTTGGCTTTCTAAAACCGAATTAAAAGGAAACACAAATCTTCTTTTAACTTTAAAAGGCGATTATATTACTTCACAAAATATTGCACCAGAACTTGATTTGGATGTAAAAATCGACAGCGGATTTGTAAATTATAACAAAAGTGCCTTCCCAGTTACTAACCTGAATTTAGAAGTTAAAACCAAAGTACCAAATCTAAATCCAGACCTGGCTGATATTGATGCTAAAAATTTATCATTAAACATTAATACCGATTATTTGAAATCGAAATTTCACGTAGTCGGCGTAAACACTCCAGATATTGATGCCGATTTAAAGGCTAAAATAGATCTCGGAAAATTGATGTCAGCTCTTGGAATTCCAAACATCGTATTAAAAGGAAATCTTGATGGAGATGCTGTTGTAAATGGAAAATTCGACCAAAAAAACAGACTTTTTCCAAAAACACAAGGAACAATTAATTTGGTAAACGGTTATTTAAAAACGCCTTATTATCCAAATCCAATTACAAATATTACAGTTAAATCGAGAATTGACAATCAAAAAGGCACTTACGATGATTTGAAAGTAAAACTAAAACCAGCGCAATTCACTTTTGAAGGAAAACCAGTTTTTGTAGAAGCCGACTTAAGCAATTTTGATGATTTGACTTATGACATAAAAGCCAAAGGCGAACTTGACGTAAACAAAATCTACAAAGTTTTTTCGCAAAAAGGACTTGATTTAGATGGTTTCGTAAAAGCCGATGTGACTTTAAAAGGAAAACAAAGCGATGCTGAAAAAGGCAATTATAGCAAACTGAATAATAAAGGAACTCTTGAGTTAAGAAACATTGGTATTACATCAGAATATCTGCCAAAGAAATTCATCATTAAAGAAGGTATTTTTAAGATCAATCAGGATAAAATGTATTTCAATAATTTCCTAGCGGCCTACGGCCAGTCAGACTTTAAAATGAATGGTTATTTGCAGAACGTTTTTAATTACGCAACCACAAATACAGGCGTTTTAAAAGGCTCTTTTAATGTGAACTCGCGTTATATTAATGCTGATGAGTTTATGTCAGAAACAACAGCTGGAGCCTCTGTAACAGAAAAATCAGCTCCAAAACCGGAGACAAAAACTGAAAACACTCAAAAAGGCGTTATTATCATTCCGTCTAATTTGAATTTAAAATTTACTGCTAATGCTCAAAAAGTAAATTTCGACAAATTAAATCTTCAAAATGCTACCGGAAACCTAAGCATGAACAAAGGCAAACTGACCATGCAAAATACAGGTTTTGATCTAATTGGCTGCAAGGTAACTATGAATGCCAATTACCAAGCTGTAACTCCTCAAAAAGCAAATTTTGATTATGCTATAAAAGCAACTGATTTTGACATTAAAAGAGCTTACAACGAAATTGAAGTTTTTAGAAAAATGGCCAGCGCTGCCGAAAAAGCACAAGGAATTGTCTCTTTAGATTATCAGCTAAAAGGCCGTTTGAATGCAAATATGGATCCCGTTTATCCTTCTCTAGTTGGAGGCGGAACGCTTTCTGTAAAAGATGTAAAAGTACGCGGATTGAAAATGTTTACTGCAGTAAGCAAAGAAACCAACACAGAATCCATAAAAAATCCAGATCTGTCAAAAGTTGATATCAAAACTACGATCAAAAACAACATAATGACTGTTGAACGTTTCAAATTTAAGTTTGCCGGTTTCCGACCAAGAATCGAAGGCAAAACAACTTTAGATGGAAAACTAAACTTAAAAATGCGTTTAGGATTGCCTCCTTTCGGTATTTTCGGAATTCCTCTTACAGTTACAGGAACTCAGGATAATCCAAAAATAAAAGTGGGCAAAAAATCTGAAGATTTAGAAGAAACCAAGGATACTGAGGAATAAAAATTTTAAATTCCAAATCTTTAAAATTCCAAATTCCAATTATTACTAATAATATAACGCCTTTGTCAAAGTTTAAAACTTTGACAAAGGTTTTTTGCTTAGAAACATAAGCAAACTCAGCGCAATCTTATCATCTTAACGGAGGAAGGATCACACTAGAAACCCGATAAAGATTGGCAACATAGATTGCGGAATTTCGTGTGTGATCCTTCCTCCGTCAGGATGACAAAACATATACAGAACAAACATTCTAAAAACAAAAAACCCGATCATTTCTGAACGGGTTTTTTATAAAAAGTAATCTATGATTATTATGCCTCGAATGGGATAATAGATACATAAGACTTGTTATCTCTTTTCTTTTGGAACTTAACAACTCCAGCTACTCTTGCGTGTAGTGTGTGATCTTTACTGATGTAAACATTTTCACCTGGATTATGTTTTGAACCTCTTTGTCTAACGATGATGTTTCCAGCAATAGCAGCTTGACCACCATAAATCTTAACGCCTAAACGTTTTGATTCTGATTCTCTACCATTCTTCGAACTACCGACACCTTTCTTGTGAGCCATGACGTATGAGTTTAAATATTGTTATTATTCTTTAGTAGCTTCTTTTTTTGCTTTTGGAGCCGCTTTTTTAGCTTTTGGAGCTTCTACTTCTTCAGTAGCTGCTTCTTCTGCTACAACCGCTTTTTTAGCTGCTGCTTTTTTAGTTCCTCCTGCTGCAATAATACCTTCAATTACAATTTGAGTAAGATATTGTCTGTGACCATTTCTTTTTTTGTATCCTTTTCTTCTTTTCTTTTTGAAAACGATAACTTTATCACCTTTTAAGTGTTGTAACACTTTAGCTTCTACTGAAGCACCTTCTATAGCTGGGGCGCCTAAAGTTACATTTCCGTTATCATCTAATAAAAGAACTTTGTCAAAAGAAACTTTTGAACCTTCTTCGTTAGCTAAACGGTGAACATAAACCTTTAAGTCTTTGCTTACTTTAAATTGTTGCCCTGCTATCTCTACGATTGCATACATATCAAATTGATTTATTGATTTTTAAGGTTGCAAATATACAACTAAAAATTTACTACGCAATCCCTTGCTGCAAAAATATTTTCTTTGGCTTTAAAGACTGTTTTACAGGGCTTTTTAATTATTTCAAAAACAAAAAAACGATGTAAAATACTGTTAATTATTAACCCTGAATACATAAAATTTAAAACAATCCACAAAAAACACTATTTTTGAAGTAACATAATCAACTTTTTGCTACCTATTTGTTCTAGGTATTATAAATTTATTAATCGTATATGAAAAATTCAATAATGATGTTAAGTGCAGCACTAATGCTCGGCGGAGTGGCTCATGCTCAAAAGGTGGCTTTTGAAGAGTATAATTTAGATAACGGAATGCATATAATTCTGCATAACGACCCATCGGCACCAGTAGTTATAACTTCTGTAATGTATCACGTTGGCTCAAAAGACGAACGTCCTGACAGAACTGGTTTTGCACATTTTTTCGAACATTTATTATTTGAAGGAACTCAAAATATAAAACGCGGTGAATGGATGAAAATCGTTACTGCAAACGGAGGCGTAAATAATGCCAACACTTCAGACGACAGAACTTATTATTATGAAGTTTTTCCATCAAACAATTTAGAATTAGGTTTATGGATGGAATCTGAAAGATTAATGCATCCTATTATTAATAAAATTGGAGTTGACACGCAAAATGAAGTGGTAAAAGAAGAAAAAAGAATGCGTTACGACAATCAGCCTTACGGAAATATTCTTCCAGAGGTTAAAAAGAATATGTTCAAAAATCATCCGTATCGCTGGACAACTATCGGTTCTATGAAAGATTTAGATGCCGCAACTCTTGAAGAATTTCAGGCATTCAATAAAAAATTCTATACGCCAAATAATGCTGTTTTAGTAGTTGCTGGAGATTTTGACAAAGCAAAAGCCAAAGAATGGGTTCAGAAATATTTTGGCCCAATTCCAAAAGGTGAAGAAGTTAAAAAACAAACTTTTAACGAAGAACCTATTACGCAGACTATAAAAGCCACTTACGAAGATCCTAACATTCAGATTCCAATGGTTGTTGCTTCTTACAGAACGCCTTCAATGAAAACGAGAGACGCTAGAGTTTTAGATTTAATATCTTCTTATTTGAGCGACGGAAAAAGTTCAAAATTGTACAAAAAAATCGTTGACGACAAAAAAATGGCACTTCAAATTGGTGCAGTAGGTTTTAGTCAGGAAGATTACGGAACATACATTTTATATGGTTTACCAATGGCACCATATACTTCAGCCGACATTTTAAAAGAAATGGATGAAGAAATCGTAAAAATTCAGACTGATTTGATTTCTGAAAAAGATTACGAAAAATTACAAAACAAATTCGATAATAATTTTGTGAACGCGAATGCAAGCGTAGAAGGAATTGCTGAAAATCTTGCTTCTTACTACCTTCTTTACGGAGATGTGAACTTGATCAATACTGAAATTGACATGTACCATTCTATAACGAGAGAAGAAATCAGAGAAGTTGCCAAGAAATATTTAAATCCGAACCAGCGCTTGATTTTAGATTATGTACCAACCGTAAAATCTCAAAACTAAGAATATCGAATCATGAAAAATATACATACTTTTTTAATCCTTTTTTTCCTAACTGGAATTATGACAGCACAAGATCGTCCACAACCAAAACCAGGAAACGCCCCTGTAGTCAATATTAAAAAGCCTCAAACTTTTGTGTTGGCAAACGGCATGAAAGTTTTAGTTGTTGAAAACCATAAATTACCGAGAGTCAGTTTTAACTTAACACTTGACAACGCTCCTTTTACTGAAGGAAACAAAAAAGGTGTAGACGAATTAACGAGCAGCTTAATTGGCAACGGGACTAAAAAAACAACAAAAGAAGCTTTTAATGAAGAAATTGACTTTTACGGAGCAAGCATCAACTTTTCTTCACAAGGTGCTTATGGAAGTTCTTTATCAAAATATTCTGGACGTGTTTTAGAACTTCTTGCTGAAGGTGCTTTACAGCCAAATTTCACTCAAACCGAATTTGATAAAGAAAAAGCAAAACTTTTAGAAGGACTTAAAGCCGACGAAAAAAGCGTTCCTGCCATTGCTAACCGAGTGGTTGATGTTTTGGCTTTCGGAAAAAATCATCCTTCTGGAGAATTTTTATCTGAAGAAACAGTAAAAAATGTAACACTGCCAGATGTTCAAGCAAATTACAACACTTATTTTGTTCCTGAAAACGCCTATTTAGTTGTTATTGGAGATGTTAAGTTTAAAGAAACTAAAGCTGCCGTAGAAAAACTTTTTGGCGGATGGAAAAAACAAGCTGCACCAAAAAACACGTATCCAAATCCGGAAAATGCATCTAAACTTCAAATCGATTTTGTAGATGTTCCAAATGCAGTACAATCTGAGATTTCATTGGTAAATACGGTGAATTTAAAAATGAGTGATCCAGATTTTTTCCCTGCTGTTATTGCCAATCAAATTTTAGGAGGCGATTTCAACAGTTATTTAAATATGAATCTACGCGAACAGCACGCTTGGACATATGGTGCAAATTCAAACATTGGAAGTGGTAAATATGTAACCAAATTCAAAGCTTCTTCTGCAGTTAGAAACTCAGTTACTGACAGCGCAGTCGTTCAGTTTATAAAAGAAATCAAAAGAATTCGCACGGAAAGAGTTGATCCAGAAGTTTTAAGAAATGTAAAAGCAGGATATATTGGCCGTTTTGTTATGCAGGTTGAAAAACCTCAAGCGGTAGCGCGTTACGCCTTAAACATTGAAACAGAAAAACTTCCAGCTGATTTCTACGAAAAATACATCCAAACCATCAACAACGTAACTGCTGATGATATTTACCGCGTTGCAAACAAGTATTTCTTACTTGATAATATGCGAATTGTTATTGCAGGAAAAGGTTCTGATGTAATTTCTGGCTTAGAAAAACTTCAAATTCCGATTTATTATTTTGACAAGTACGGAACTCCTGTTGAAAAACCAGCAACTAAAAAAGAAGCTCCTTCAAATGTTACAGCACAAACCGTTTTCCAAAATTACATTAAAGCAATTGGCGGCGAAAAAGCAGTAACAGCAGTAAAAACACTTTACATGAACGGAAGCACTACAATTCCGCAAGCTCCAACTCCACTTACTTTTACTTCAAAATTAGATTCAAAAGGAAAAATGATGGTTTCTCTTGCTATGGGAACTATGAATTTAATGAAACAAGTTGTAAATGATAAAGGCGCTTATATTGAACAGCAAGGACAGCGCAAAAATTTAGAAGGCGATGATCTTAAAGAAATGAAAGCAAATGCTGCACCTTTTGAAGAATTACAATTGCAAAAAAGAACAGATTTAAAAGTTGACAGTATCGAATCAATTAACGGAAGCGAGGCTTACGCTATTAAGGATGGAAAAACAACTTATTTCTATGATGTAAAATCAGGATTGAAAGTTGCAGAATCTAAAGTTCGTGAGCAAGGTGGAAAATCGGCAACGCAAATAACAAACTTTGGTGATTATAAAGAAGTAAAAGGAGTAAAAGTCCCTTTTAATTTAATTCAGAATGTAGGTTTTGAATTGGACATCAAAATGTCTGATATCAAAATAAACGAAGGAGTTTCTGATGCAGATTTTTTGTAGAAGATTCTAAGTTTCTGAGATACTAAGATTCTAAGATTTCGAGAGCTTTGTCAAAGTTTTAACCTTTGACAAAGCTTTTTTTTTGCAACGTTTTGTCAGGCTGAGCGGAGTCGAAGCCCCGTTCCAATTGGCAAGCCCTTCTCCCGAAGCCTCGGGATCGCTCAGGGTGACAATAATAGATCCAAACAAATCTCTTATTTCTTCGCCGATAAATAAACTCCAATCAAAATAATAAACGCACCAAAAAACTGAATTGGCGTAAGCATTTCATTATCCAACAATCCCCAAAAGAAAGCCACAATCGGAATTAGATAAGTAACTGAAGTTGCAAAAACAGGAGACGACATTTGTATTAATTTAAAGAACAAAACATTTGCTATTCCTGTTCCCAATACGCCAAGGATCATCACAAAAAATATGGAATGCTGCGTGATATCAATATTTATTCTTTGAGGAATATCAGTTGTACTTAAAATGATTAATGCAGGCAAAAGCAAAACGGTAAAATTTCCGGTTGTAATACTTAATGAATTTAAATCAGATAAATACTTTTTGATCAAATTGACATTTATCGCATAACAAAGCGTTGCAATTACTACCAAAACAACGTAATAATAATTTTGCCCCGGATGTGCTGATGCTCCGCTCAAAACCAAAAGCAAACAACCTATTAATCCAACAAAAACACCTAAAACCTGTCGTTTTTGAAATTGTATTCCGAAAATCAGAATTCCTAAAACCAATGTATTTAAAGGTGTAAGCGAATTTAAAATCGCTACAATCGAACTGTCAACCTGTGTTTCGGCAATAGCAAAAAGATAGGCCGGAGTAAAAGTTCCGAAAAACGAAGTTATGGCAACAAATTTCCATTGGCGAAGCGAAATTTTCTTCAGACTCTTAAATCCGATGATCAATAAAAACAAGGCTGCAAAAATAATTCGGAATGAACCTACCTGAATTGCAGTCAAACCAACCAAACCTCTTTTGATCAAAATAAAAGAACTTCCCCAGATTAGTGAAAGAACCAATAAATAAGCCCACTTTAATTGTTTTGCATCCATAAACACCTTTTTACTGCAAATTTGTACTATTTTTACGAATTGACCTCTCCAATTTTATTAATTTTGCAACAAACATATTGACAATTTAAAATTCTATATAATGAAATTCACTAAAATAATAGCATCGATAGCCATTGCCGGTTTAGTATTTGTAAGCTGTAAAAAGGAAGAAGATAAAAATTTGGCTAACATAAAACCGTTAGAAACAACTTCTAAAGAACAAAAGCCAATTGCTGCAGAAAATGTACAAACTGCAAGTTTTGAAATCGAAGGAATGACTTGCGCAATGGGATGTGCCAAAACTATTGAAAAAGAATTATCAAATCTTGACGGAGTTGAAAAAGCTGCGGTTGATTTCGACAAAAAAACGGCAACTGTTACTTTTGACAAAACGCTACAAAATCAAGAGTCTTTAACTAGAATTGTTCAAGGAACTGGAGACGGAAAAACATATAAAGTTTCGAAGTTTAAATCTTAAATTCTAAAACTTTCCAATAAAAAAAAGGCGTTCAATTTGAACGCCTTTTTTTTATTTTCCTTCCAGTTACAACACATATCTTACAAGTGAGTCTTTAAGGCGATTTTTGCTTTTCCAGATAGATTTCAGCCAAATTTTCATAGAATAATTTTTCACCATTATAGATACGTATACCTACTTGCTGTCCTTCTCCAAGTACTACTCCTTCTGCAATTTTATTGTTAATCATAAATTTAATCACAGTTCTGTCACCATCATCATATACATCCCATTCTCCAAATGTTATTGCCTTATCTGTAGAAATTTTGATTTTTTTATTTTGACATATAATAACTTTTAAATTATCAATCCCTTCATCTTGAACCTCGTTAATAGTTTTATATCTATTTACTTCATAAGTTCCGATGACAGCTTTTTCATATTCATCATCACAGGATATAAATATTGTTATGCTAAATACTAGGAATATTATATATCTATATCTCATAATTATTATTTCGTATCTCCGCTAGAATATTGTTAGATAACTTAAATAAAGTTACATAAATAAAAAAAGAATCCAAATTGGATTCTTTTTTTATTTATTTCCATTTCAAAGTTTCCATAAGCCTTTGCATATCATTTTTGATATAACTCGCCGCCGGCATAATCGAATCAAAATTAGGTTTAGCGTAAAAATAAACCGAACCCGTTATAAAATGTTTTGTACTGTCTGTAACGTAAAATTGAGAGTTTGTAGCCGCGTTTCCGTCTACTTGGTAAAACATTCCGTAAACCTTTTTTTCTGGATTTAAATACGGCTGTTCTAAAATATCATCGGCTTTGATAACGTGCTCGTATGTCAGTTTTTGAGCATCTTTTAAAAGCTTATTAATGTCACCGTGGACCGGTTTATAAGTCAAATAAATAGTAGCTTTCATTTTTGGATAGGTAATTGCAAATCCGCAGTCTTTTTCGCCTTTAATAATTGCCGCTTCATTCATATCAAAAGCAAACGGACAGTTATTTTCAAAATGAACATATTTTGCTTCTGGATAATCTAAACGCAGAAAACTTGCCGGTTTTGGCAATACATCATCTTTACAGCTTACTACAGTCAGAGTCAGTAAAATTACTGCCGTTGAAATTATCTTTTTTAACATCTTAATCTATCGTTACTTTTATTTGTTTTACACGCTTTTTATCGACTGTTTCTATTGTAAAAACACAGTTTTCAAAAGCTATTTTTTGATCTTTTTTAGGGAAATTGCCTAAAATTTCCAATATAAATCCTGCCAGAGTTTCTGCTTCTCCTTTACGAGATTCAAAAATATTTTCATCGACATCGATAATTCTGTAGAAATCTTTCAAATTAATTTTTCCTTCAAACAGAAAATTCTTTTCATCAATCTGCGAAAAGTTTAAATTTTCATCATCAAACTCATCACTGATATCCCCTACTATTTCCTCTATAACATCTTCTAAAGAAACCAATCCAGAAGTTCCGCCATATTCATCCACTACAATTGCCAAATGGCTTTTTAGGCTCTGGAAATCCTTTAATAAATTATCCAATTTTTTATTCTCAGGAACAAAAAAGGCTTCTCTCATTAAAGAAGTCCACTCGAACTCTTTTTTATCAATATGAGGCAGTAAATCTTTTACAAACAAAACGCCTTCAATTTGATCGATATTGTCTCTATAAACCGGAATTCTCGAAAATCCTTTTTCTATAATCTTAGAACAAACTGCTGCAAAAGACTCTGAAATTTCCAAGGCAAAAATATCAATTCGCGGACTCATGACCTGCTTGGTATCTGTGTTTCCAAAAGAAACAATTCCCTCTAATATTTTCTGTTCTTCGGTTGATGTTCCTTCAGAATCTGTCAATTCTAACGCCTGAGAAATTTGATTTATAGAAAAACTGTTCTTTTGTTTTCCCAATTTACGCTGCAAATATAAGGTAATAGCACGCATCGGTAAACTTATTGGCGAAAGTAATTTGTCTAAAAAAGCGATGGGATACGCAACGCGTTTAGCAAATTTTAAATTATTTCGGCTGGCATAAACTTTAGGCAAAACTTCTGCAAATAATAAAATCAGAAAAGTAACCAGAATTACTTCTAAAAAGAATTTAAAAGCAGGCGAAGTTATATTAGAAAAGATATTTCGTCCAATAAAGGAGAACAAAATAACCACCCCAATATTCAAGAAATTATTAGCAACTAAAAGCGTTGCCAGCAATTTTTTTGGTTTATCCAAAAGATTGGAAATGGTTTTTCCTTTTGAGAGGTTTTCCTGCAAGGCTTCGTCTAAATCTTTTTGTGATAATGAAAAAAGAGCGACTTCGGCGCCTGAAACAATGGCTGATAAAAACAGCAAAATAAATATTCCGACAAAACCAATGATTAAATTGGTGTCTAAAGTTGTAGTAAAAAGTAAACTGGGCTCTGGGTCCAAATTAAAAAGAATTAGTTAAACAATCAAAAAGGCAAGTCGTTTACAGGCAGGCCTTCATTTGCTGCGTCAAAGTTAGTGTTTTTTGTGGATTCTGACTCGTGATTTGGCCTATGATTTCCTGTTTCTTTTTTGGTAGTCAAGAAAGTAAACTCCGTTACCTGAATTTCTGTAGTATATTTTGTTGTACCATCTTCTGCCTGCCATTGGCGTGATTTTATTCGGCCTTCAACGTATATTTTATCTCCTTTAGATAAATACTTTTCACAAATTTCGGCGGCTTTGTTACGTACAACTAAATTATGCCACTCTGTCGAAGTTATTTTTTCGTTCGTTGTTTTATTGATGTACACTTCGTTTGTAGCCAGCTGAAAACGTCCTATGCAATTTCCTCCATCAAAATAATGCATTTTCACGTCATCTCCCAAATGGCCAATTAACATCACCTTATTTAATGTTCCGTTCATAGTTTTTTTGTGGTATTTCTCCCAAAGATACATTTTTTTAGCAATTTATTTCCTGCTTTTCAATAAAATTATAAATCACAATTGGAAAAGGAAAACTTTTTAACTCTCTGACGTTCACGCCGTTCTGAAGTTTATCACTGATTTTTACTTTCCAAAACTGTATGTGGAGATGCTGGTGCGAAAGTTTGTGTATAACGGTCGTTTCTACACATTCCTCTATACCTATAATAGTATAGGAAGGAAAAATATCGTTTTGTACCGCTTTTGAAACCAAATCAAAGCCAACAATTTCATCAGTTTCTAAAAGTGGAAATTCATATAAATTGTGCCAGATTCCTTTAGCAGTTCTTTTTTGAATTATTGTATTTCCTGAAACATCTTCTAAAACCAAATAATTAAAGAAGCGGTTTGTCACTTTTGTCTTTTTCAATTTTACAGGCAAAACTGCGACTTTCTTTTTTTGCAATGCAGCACAGCTATCATTAAAGTCACAAACCATACAATTAGGACTTTTAGGAACACATTGCAGCGCGCCAAATTCCATTATTGCCTGATTAAAGATCGCTGGGTTATCTTTTGGCATTAATTCAGATGCCAATTCGGTAAACTCTTTTTTTGTAGCCGGCAAAGCAATATCAGATTCTATATCAAAATAACGAGAAAGAACTCTAAAAACATTTCCGTCAACAACGGGAACCGCTTCATTGTAAGAAAAAGAAGCAATGGCAGCAGCGGTATATTCGCCTACACCTTTTAATTTTAATAAACTTTTATAATTTTCTGGAAAAATACCGTTGAGCTCATTTGCCACATATTGAGCTGTTTTATGTAAATTTCGAGCTCTGGAATAATATCCTAATCCCTGCCAAAGTTTTAAAACTTGCTCTTCTGAGGCATTTGCCAAATGAAATACAGTAGGAAATTCCTTCGTAAAAGCAAAAAAATAAGGCATTCCTTGAGCAACTCTTGTTTGCTGCAACATAATTTCTGAGAGCCAAATCAGGTACGGATCGGCCGTTTTACGCCAAGGCAAATCGCGCTTGTTTTGTAAATACCAATTTATCAATACTTTATGAAAATCCATTTAAAAATACTTAGAAAACAAAAGTAAATGTTTATGTAATTAAAATTTAACGATTTAGCTTGATTAATTATTTTTTTAATTCCTATATTTGCAAACTCAAAAAAATAGTACATCATTTATAAAATAAAATAGGAAAGAAAATGACGAAAGCAGATATCGTAGCGAAAATTTCAGAGAAACTAGGTCTTGAAAAAGGAGATGTTCAAGCAACAGTAGAAACTTTTATGGAAGAAGTTAAAACTTCATTGGAAACTGGAGATAATGTTTACCTAAGAGGTTTTGGAAGCTTTATCGTTAAAACTAGAGCTGAAAAGACTGGTAGAAACATTTCAAAAAACACTACAATTAAAATTCCAGCACACAACATCCCTGCGTTTAAACCTGCAAAAGTTTTTGTAGAAGGAGTAAAAACGAACAACGAAGCAAAATAATATTAATTAACATAAAATCTGACACGATATGCCAAGTGGTAAAAAAAGAAAGAGACATAAGGTAGCTACTCACAAACGTAAAAAAAGAGCGAGAGCTAACCGTCACAAAAAGAAAAAGTAGTTTTAAACTACTTTTTTCTTTTTAAACGTTCATTGAAATTGAAAATTAGTATTCAGTCATCAGTTTATAGTCTTTAGTCTACTGATTACTCAAAACTGCAAACTGCCAGCTAGTTTTCACCGGGTTAATACCTGTTAAAAATATTGTTTAATCCATCTGTAGATAAGATTTTAGATTTTAGATTTCAGATTTTAGATTTTTACGAAGTCTATATTCTTTACTCTTTACTCTATTTTCTGAAAAAACAGATAAAAATTTACAGTGTGAATAAAGAATTAATCATTAGATCTAGTTCTGATGCCGTAGATTTTGCCTTATTAAAAGATGGAAAACTAATTGAATTACACAAAGAAGAAGAGAAAAGCAACTTTCAGGTTGGTGATATTTTTATTGCCAAAATCAGAAAACCAGTTGCAGGACTTAATGCTGCTTTTGTAAATGTAGGCTTCGAAAAAGATGCCTTTTTGCATTATCACGATTTAGGCCCAAACTTAGCTTCTCAGCTGAAATTCATAAAACTTGTAAGCGCAGGTAAAATAAAAGATTTCTCCCTAAAAACCTTTCAGTTTGAAAAAGAGATTGACAAAGATGGCATCATTACTGATATTTTAAGTGCCAATCAATCTGTTTTAGTTCAAGTAGTTAAAGAACCTATATCGACCAAAGGCCCAAGAATAAGTGCTGAGCTTTCTCTTGCCGGAAGATTTATCGTTCTAGTTCCTTTTTCTGATCGTGTTTCTATTTCTCAAAAAATAGAAGACAAAAAAGAAAAGGATCGTCTAAAAAAACTTGTTCTATCGATCAAACCTAAAGGATTTGGTGTTATTGTTCGCACAGTAGCAGAAGGCAAAAACGTAGCCGAATTAGAAAAAGATTTGCAGAACCTGCTTGGCAGATGGACTGCAATGTGTAAAAAATTACCAACTGCTCATCATCCATCAAAAGTATTAGGAGAGCTCAACAGAGCTTCTTCAATATTAAGAGATGTATTTAACGATACCTTCAGCGGTATCCAGATAGATGACGAAGAGTTGTACCATCAAACGAAGGAATATCTGCAAGAAATTGCACCTTCTAAACAATCGATTGTTAAGTTTTATCAATCAAATGATACTCCCATTTTCGAGAAATACAATATAGAGAGACAAATCAAAACTTCTTTTGGCAGAACCGTTTCTATGAGTAAAGGTGCTTACCTTATCATTGAACATACTGAAGCTCTTCACGTTATAGACGTAAACAGCGGAAACCGTTCAAACAAAGCAACCAACCAGGAAGACACCGCCATGGAAGTAAATATGATCGCTGCAGCAGAAATCGCCAGACAATTACGTCTGCGAGATATGGGAGGCATCATAGTTGTTGATTTTATCGATATGTCTAATCCAGAAAACAGGAAAGTTTTGTTCGACTTCTTGCGAGAAGAAATGAGCGACGATAAAGCAAAGCATAAAATATTACCGCCGAGTAAATTTGGTTTGGTCCAAATTACCAGACAGCGCGTAAGACCAGAAGTTAACATTAAAACTAGAGAAGAAGATCCAAATAAAGTCAACGGTGAAATTGAAGCACCAATATTAATAATTGACAAGATCACCTCTGACTTAGAAAGACTTTTAAAAACCCACAATAAAGTTGTGCTTAATACACATCCGTTTGTGGCTGCATACCTCAGCAAAGGTTTTCCATCATTACGTTCAAAATGGTTTTTTGAACATAAGAAATGGGTGAAAATCATACCTCGTGACGCTTACACGTACTTAGAATACCATTTCTATGATAAAAAAGGAAATGTTATTTCAGAATAAAAAAACAAAACCGCCTTTCGTGAGATTGGCGGTTTTTTTGTGCTTTATTATTTGTTATGAAGCAGCCTCATGAGTGTCACCCTGAGCGGAGTCGAAGGCATTTAAAACGAAAAAGGGCTTCGACTCCGCTCAGCCTGACAATCCGTTATTATTCTCTTATTATTTCAATTTTACGCCTAATTTCATTCCCAGAAGCATCTACAACAGTGATATAATGCGTTCCTGTTGTTGGCGTAATTGGCAGTTCATGGAATGTTTTTGTGGTGGCTTTATAAACATCATCTACATACCAAAACAATTCTTTATCTCTTTCAGAATACGCTACTTTTAAAATTACCGGTTGCACATTACTATTGAAATCTTTAGTCAAGTAAATTTTGCTGTTTGTTTTTGGATAAATAAAATCCACTGTTGTGGTTTGCGTTCCTTCACAGCCTTCTTTGAAAGGCGGTAAAGGCAAATATTCAATATGCTGACTTTTATAATACCAAGCTATAACCGGAGGCAATACAAACCAATTTTTGGTTACAATATTCTCAATGCTTTCACAGCTGCTGTTTACCTGAAATTGTTCTGTTTTATCTAAATGAACCGTTTTATGATACGGACAAACTTTTGTTGATTTTCCTTTTTTAGAAACCCACTGTTTTATTTTCGGACAGTTTTCTTTTGCCAGATAACCACTTAATCGGCAAACCTCAACTTCTTCCAAATCTTTATACGGAATATCAAACCATCTTTGCCTTGGCAGTAAATTAAAAACGTCGAATAAAATTGGTGCGGCGCTGGTAACTCCTGTTAAAGTCGGCCTTCCTTCTCCGGTTGCATTTCCAACCCAAATCCCAACCACATATCTTGAATTTGTTCCAATGGCCCACGCATCTCTATTTCCGAAACTTGTTCCGGTTTTCCATGCAATTTTTAAGGAACTGTCATAAAATTTCCATGCTTCGTCTCCTTCTGGCCTATTAACTTCTTCCATTGCATTATAAGTCAGCCAAATTGATCCTGCACCCAAAATATTCTTTTGATCGGTTTCTGAACCAAAATCGGGCTTGAAATCATTTTTATAATTCAATTCCGTAAACTCATTTGTTCTATATTTTGCCTGATTTTTAGTAAAATAATTTAATGTTGAAGATAAATTAGCATACGTTCGGCACAAATCCCACAAATTACTTTCGGCACCGCCCAAAATAAGAGACAAACCATAATGATCTGGAGTTTTATTGATATCTCTCAATTTAAATTTCTGGAGTTCTTCATAGAATTTATTTACGCCAAAATCCTGTAACATCAATACAGCAGGAATATTAAGCGAACGCGACAATGCGCGATGTGCAGGAACAGCTCCATCAAATGTCAAATTAAAATTTTGTGGTGTATAACCTGAAATTTGGGTTGGAATATCAGCCACGAGCGTATTTGGCAATAATTCGCCGTCATCTAGCATGGCGCCGTACAAAAGCGGTTTTAAAATACTTCCGGTACTTCGCGGTGCATCAATAATATCAACATCTTTTTGGTGATCTGAATCTGCCGGAGCATTCCCAACATAACTCATTACATTTCTATTTTGAACATCAATTACCAAAATAGCCAGATTATGTACTTCATTTTGCTTGTATTGATTGTAATAATACCTCGCAATTTGATTTACACGATTCTGCAATGCATAATCTATCGTTGTCTTCACTCTAGTTCCTTCTTCATTTTTAGCCACTCGCTGCAGTAAATGCGGTGCAATTTGAGGCAAATCATATGGCTTTTGAGGCAAAGGTTCTTCTATAGAAAGTTCGTACGTCTGTTTATCAATAATTCCTTCCTGATGAAGTTTCAATAAAAGTCGGTTGCGTTTTTTAAGTAATTTTATCTGATTTTTTCCGGGATAAATCAAGCTTGGGGCATTTGGCAACACAGCCAAAACAGCATTCTCTGCCCAAGATAATTGATTGGCCTGAACACCAAAATAACGCCAAGAAGCCATTTCTAATCCCACAACATTCCCACCAAATGGTGCGTGCGCCGCATACATCTCCAGAATTTCATCCTTAGAATAACCTAATTCTAATCTTGTAGCAAGAATAATTTCGATGATTTTCTCAAAATAAGTTCTGTTTTTCCCTTTTCTGGATAATCGGATAACTTGCTGTGTCAAGGTGCTTCCGCCTCTGACCACTTTTCCAGCTTTTTTATTCTGTTTAAAAGCATTTACCATCGCTCCCGGATTAAAACCCGGATGTTTGTAGAAATACTCGTCTTCAAAATAAACGATGCATTTTTTAAATTTATCTGGAACGCTGTCCTGCGCTGGAAATCGCCATTGTCCGTCACGTGCAATTTTAGCTCCCAGTAATTCTCCTTCTTTGCTTTCAATCACCGTTGAATAAGGCTCTTTGAATAAAGTTCTTGGTATAGAAAAATAGTACAGCAGCAAGAGCAGAAATGCAATTGCCGATTTTATTTTATTTCTTTTTATCCCGTTTATAATGCGTTGGAAAAACGCTATAAGTTTATTTTTCAATGCTGATTATTTTACCGCAAAGGCGCTAAGTTATTCGCTAAGTCCGCTAAGTTTTTTTTCACGCAGATTTAGCAGATTATGGCAGATTTTCTTTTTTGATCCGCTAAAAACTGCTAAATCTGCGTGAAACTTTATTTCACCACCTCAACCCAGAATCCTTTTGTTCTCGCTAAGAAAGTGTTATCATACATGGCTTCACATTGCAATCCTGGCAAATAATAATTCCCTAAATACGATGCATTTAACAGAATTCGGAAAACTTTGGTTTCTCTGGATTTCATTCCGAAGTAGAAATTAGTTCTGTCGTCACGAATATCAATATAATCAGCAGTATTATTAACTGCGTCTCCATAATCGGTAAAACGGGTATTTACAATTTCGAATCCAGAAGGTAGAATCTGAGATAATGCAACATTCTGAACACTTTCATTTCTTTGGTTTTTAATGGTAACCTCAGCAATAAATTCTGTTCCCTGATTAATTTTTGAAACATTGATCACACTTCCTTTTCTGTTTTTGAAAACAATAGAAGCCGAAACATCAGTTTGAACAGCATTTTCCTGTCCAATTGGCAATATTCCTGTATTTAACACACGAACATAAACTGTATTATTTTTAATGTTTTTCAACGTAATACTATTTGTTCCGCTTGCAGTAGGCAAACTGCGGTCAGCGATTGTTTTTTGAGTGTTTATCGTTTCTCCCTTGCCGTTTTTACTAAACTGAATATTGATTCCTTTTGGACCATTACCTATTGCAAATTTCGACATCGAATACAAACAATAAGCCGTAGTCTGTGTGCTCATCCATTGATTCGCTGACATTTCTTTAGCTAATTTTGTAGCCGTTGTAAATGCTTTTTGTTTTTGTCCCAAAAGCAGTAATGTTTCTAAAGCCATTGCACGGTTTCTTTCACTAGAGCCATAATAGTAATAACTATATCCATCTGAATCGCCTTCAATACTTGTTGACAAGAACAAACTTTGTCCAGCCGATTTTTGACCTGCTAAAACATAAGCAGCCGCCAATCGAAGTTTACTTTCGTTCGAAATTCCTTTTGTTTCACGCAATCTGTTCATTGACGATAAATCGGCGTTTCCTGCTAAAGCCAGAGTATATAATCTATAAGCTTGAGCCAGATCGTTGCCATATTTAGGTTCAAAACGCCATTGTTTTGCTTCTTTTTGCTGATAGGAAAGCCATTTTGATTTGAAATTAATTGGAAGGACATATCCTTTTTTCTCGGCTTCAATTAAGAAATGTCCAGCGTAAGATGTTCCCCAGTCATCTGCTATTGCATTTCCTTGCCAATACGGCATCCCACCATTAGACAATTGGAAATTTCCTAGTCTTGCAATTCCTGCTGTAACATTCTTTTGAATTAATCCTTTACGAACAGCGTCAATATCAGCAACATCTCCTAAATACAATTGTGGGAAAACAGACGAAGTTGTCTGCTCAACACAGCCATGCGGATACTGAATTAAAAACTGCATTCTTCCGTTCAAATTCATTGAAGGCATTGACGAAACTTCTAATCTGGCTTTATTGCTTCCGGCTACTCCAAATGTTTTCCACGAAAGTGTTTTTGTACTGTTTGGAGCCAAAATAACATCCGTAAAAGTACTTGTAACCGGATTCGGATTTGTCATGTCAATTTCGACATCATAACTTGATTTTTCATTTCCCGAAGTTGCGATAACCTGAACTTTTGCTATTCCTGTTGCTGCACCAACGACCAAATTAAAATAGGCCATTTTTTCGTCAGGCGAAGTAAAACTTAATGATTGTGTTGCGCTTCCCATTACTTTTAAACCATTACTAGTTTTAATCTGAACCGAAACATTTTTAATATTATTCTCTGTTGCAAAAACAGTAACCGGAATTGTTACTTTTTCTGAAGGCGAAATTTTTCTCGGCAACGATGCCAAAACCATCAACGGACTTTTAACTGGAGTTGCTTTTTCAACACTTCCGTAAGCGCTTGTATTTGCATCACCAGCGACAACCATAGTTCTCACAGAACCAATGTATTTTGGCAATTTTAACTGATGCGATTTTGTTTGTCCTTTTTCTAATTTAAATGGTCCGTAATACAATACAACTGGCTTAAAGCGGTTTGCTTTTTTAGCTTTCCCGCCTCCTAAATCCTGATCTCCACCAATACTGAAAATTTGATTTATTTTTCCGCCGTAAGCACCAATGACATCATCATAAACGTCCCAAGTTTTTACTCCTAAAGCTTCACGAACATAAAAACTGTCCCAGGCATTAGGTGTTTTAAAACGAGTTAAATCCAAAAGCCCTTCATCAACAACGGCAATTGTATACGTCATTTCTTTACCTGATTTCTCTCCCACTTTTACCGTAAACGGCTGTTCTGGTTTCAAAACATCCGGCATATTAATAGTTGGTGCCTGAATCGTGTTTTTGTCTACAACTTCAATCGGAACAATTCCATACATACGAATTGGCGAATCATTTTTAGTTGATGCATGAGGCTGTAATAATGTAATATTAAAATACACATTTGGCGCCATCGCTCCGGTAATTGGAACTTCAACTTTTGTTTCTCCCTGTTTTGTTTTTGCCCAAAGTGTCTGAACCACTTTTGATCCATTTTCGATTGAAATCAAAGCGCGTCCGCCTTCACTTGAAGGAAAAGAAATTTGTGCTTTTTCACCAACGGCATAGTTCTTTTTATCAGTAGAAAACACCAGCATATTAGCTGTAGAAGCATCTCTGTTTCGCGTTTTTCCAGACCAGATTGGCCAGTCAATATTTACCGTTAAAGCTGTTGCGTGTCCATCTGCAGTATCTGAAACACGAATTAAATAACGTCCCCACTCTTCATCGGTTAAAGAAAACTGAACACTTCCTTTTCCACTTGAATCCGTATTTACTACAAAGGTTTTATACGAAGTTGTAGCATTCGATGAATTATAATTTGATAAATTATCGCTTGAAGCATCCCACCACCAGCGCCAGTCTACTTTAAACACTTTTACTTCTAAGTTTCGTACTGATTTTGGTCTTCCGTTTTCATCAACTGTAACAATATCAAAACGATTATTCGTTCTGGTTTCAAGCATATTGTATTTGTTTAATTCTGGAGATTTAATTCCGACATACGTTTTATACGGAGAATAAGTGGTTGACATAACATCAGTACTAAAATCACCTCCTTCTTCATACACTTTTGTGATGAACGAAGCGCGAAGCATTCCCGGCGCCTGACCTTGCAATTTTGGCTGAATATTTACCGATGCTTTTCCGTTTTCATTTAATTTTCCGGAGAAAACATTAATTTCTTCGGTGCTGAATTGACGTACCAAATCATCAAAACTATATTTCTCATAACCTTTGAATGTTGTTGCTTGTTGCGAAAATTTAGCCTGCATTTCTACATTTAAATTTTTAGCAATCGCACCGTGAAGCCAAGTCACTTCAAGATTATCGGTATTAGGATAAGATGAAGAAAGGGTTTTTCTGGTAAACGTATTTTTGATTTTTAAACGGTTTGGTTTAATCGTTTCAATCTTGATGCTTTTATAAAATTTTGCTCCGCCAACACTTACCATCGCTTCCCAATTTCCTGTTGGTGCATCTTGATTTGTAGGAACCGTGAAAGCATAATGATTTAGTTCATTTGTTTTTTGAACTGTTTGATAAACCGTTTTTCCGTTCGGGTCATTTAATCTGAATTTAATTGGATGTGATTTTGGCAATTTGTTAGAGGCATCATTTAAAATGAAAGACAAATACAAATTATCGCCCGGACGCCAAACGCCTCGTTCTCCATAAATAAATCCTTTTAAGCCTTTTTGAAGCGTCTCCCCAGCAACATCAAAATTACTCACGGACAACGAAAGTCCGTCATCAAGTTTTACATAAGTGGATTGCTGGCCCAAAGTTACAATTGCAAAATAAGCGAATTTATCCAGTTGAAAAGATGCAATTCCTTCACTGCTGGTTGCTTGCGTTCCTATTTTTTGTTGTTGAAAATTGTATAAATCAATTCTTGCATTCGAAACTGGTTCTGTCGTAACAATATTGTTTACAGCAAACACATACGATTTATTTTCTCCTCGTTTAGCAATAACACCCAAATCTGTTGCTAAAATATTGGTTGTTATTTTAGAGTTGTAATAATACGAACTTGAACAAGGATCTTGGCTTTCTCTCCACTCATAATCATCATAATAATAATCGTCGTACGAGTTGCCGCTGTAGTTTACGTCATTTTCATCAACCTCTTCTTCCTCTTCATCGTTTTCATCGCCGTCTGAAGTTGCACATTTATAAAGTGAATATTTCTTTTTAAAGAGAAATTCAACTCTATAAATCGCTCCCGGTTCTGGAGTAATTAATTTGGATAAATCCAATGCAAAAGTGTTCCATTTACTCGGATTTATAAGTTTGCTTTCAATTAAATTCAGTGTTGTTTTTGCGACAGGCTGTGCGACTTTCTTAAGATTTTGGCCTCCGTTTAATTCATTGTATTGAAGAAACTGCAAGATATTATTCTTGTAGATTTTATAAACTTTCACATCAACAGCGCTCAAGTTTACTGCTTCAAAATTTAATTTCAAATTGTTTGAACTTGGCAGAATTGTTCCATTTTTAATAAAGCGGACATTGGGTTTTATCTGATCAAAAGAAATTTTCTCGGTAAAGTTCGCCTCCAGTTTTTTGCCGTATTGGCTCTCAATTCCCTGAAAAACCTCAAGCGTCAAATCTCCAACGACAATCTCATCAGAAGCTGTTTCTTCATTTTGAACCACTTCTACAGGTTCATCTACTACCGCGGCAGCACTATCTACAACAACTGCTGCAGAATCTACCAATGAAACTGCTGTTTCTTCTACAGCAACCGGATTCGGCTTTTCTTTTTTAGCTTCCTTTTCATTATTAAAATAAACTTTCAACAGATTTCCTTGCGTAGAAAATTTTAAATTATTGGTATTTTGAATTGAAACTAGACCTTTAAAGTCCTGGCCTTTTTCCAGAGGTTCTGAGAAATTAATCGAAACCGATTGATTATTTCCATCTGGAACTTCAACTTTTATGATCTTAAATTCGTTTATGTTAGTAATCGGGAAATCGATTTGTCCTTTCTGATCAATATCAAAATCGCTTCCATCGTATAAAATTTCAAGATTTGATGCTTCAGAATAACGTTGAATACTATCAATGATGAAATTGAATTCTTTGCCGAATCCTGATTTTTTCTCAAACTTAACTTTAAGATTATTTCCTTTTTGTTTTGCTAAAACTAATTTCTTAGCAGTTTCAACATCAATATTATCAGCCGTTTTTAAAACACAGTTCAAATATTGATATTCTTTACTGTACGACTGAATATCGGCAGTATTGATAGTAAAATCCTGTTTTATTGTTTTGACTGTAAAGTTGAATTCAGAAAGTGCCGCCTCTTTCTCTTTCGGAAGTGTAATAAGTTTATTCAACTTCAAAGTCACCTGATATTCTGTACCAGGCTTCAGCTTTTTTTCTGGAATAAAAGCAATTGTATTTGGCGAAAGCGCCACCACTTTTCCGTCAACGCTTGGCGAAATATCAAATAAATCGCTGTCTAAAACCTGATTGGCTTTCCACTCTTTTTTATCAAAAGCCAAAACCACCCTAATATCTGATTCCGACGAGACTATTCCCCCTGTGAAACTGACTATATACTCTTTAAATAATGAAAAATCAGAATTGAAATCGGCTGCTGATTTTCTGCCGCAAGATTGAAAAATAAAAAACACACAAAACACGAGAACTAATCCTTTTGCTTTCACTTTTATTTAGAGTTAATGGGTTACAATTTTTAGGAAATCAGAGAACATTTTAACATTTGACAGTTACATCCTATAACTATCAAATAATAAATATATTGTAGTAAATATAAAATATTTTCCGCGCTCTTTTAAGAAGAAATTTCTCTAGTAAAACATTTAACTTTTGTTGAAGTTTTTTATCAAATCATACCAAAATATAATATCTTGCTAAAGCATTTAATTTAGTTAATTTATGTCTCAATACTCCTCGGAAAGTGAATTTATAATAAAGTACAAATCATTTGTCATTCGTGCGTTAGCGGTAGTTACTTTTTTTATCGCAATATCTTTTGCTGATTTTTTTCTTTTGCCAACAACAAAAGCTAATGATATTATAATTTCTTATTCGACAAGAGAAGTAAAAGGCAAAAGCATTTCTTACCATTTTTTCACAAAAAAAGGATTCACTTTTACAACTGAAAAATATGTTGTTGATGACGCTGATATAGCAATTGAATACTCACTGCTTTTTAAAAGTGTTACAAATGTTAAGTCAAAAAATAAGGATTACACTAAACTACTTGTCAATGGTTTAAGTCCAAAAGGAATTCAATTTTACTTTTTTCTCGTATTACTTTTTTCAATAGCGATCAGTTTGAAGATACTTCTTTCTGAAAAACAATTTACTGAAAACGCATTTTACAATATAATTTGTTTTAATGGTTTTATGGTGTTTTTATGCTTTTATATGTTTTATTTATTTTAGAAAAAAACTAGCCTACTTCCGTCTTTCAAGAAAAAAACGTTTCATTAAATCAGCCGCTTCATTTGCCATAACTCCAGAAACAACGGTAGTTTTAGGATGCAGTTTAGTTCCCATAGCAATAAAGCCACGCTGTTCGTCGCGTGCGCCAAAAACAATTTTTGAAATTTGGCTCCAATACAGCGCACCTGCACACATTTGGCAAGGTTCAAGCGTTACATAAAGTGTGCAATCCTTTAAATATTTCCCGCCAAGGAAATTTGCCGCCGCAGTAATGGACTGCATTTCGGCATGAGCGGTAACGTCGTTCAGCAATTCAGTTAAATTATGACTTCTTGCAATAACTTTATCAGCAACAACAACAATGGCTCCAACAGGAATTTCGCCTTTATCAAAAGCCATTTCAGCTTCTTGCAAAGCTTTTTTCATAAAATATTCGTCGGTGAAAGGATTTATCATAAGTGCAAAAATAAGGTTTTGAAATAATTTTTATTACATTTAATTTCTGATATCTGAATATGGAAAGAAAATACAAAATAACAATTCCGGAACCATGCCATGAAAATTGGGACGAAATGACGCCAAATGAAAATGGCCGATTTTGTATAAGCTGTTCTAAAACCGTTGTTGATTTTACTTTGATGCTTCCTAATGAAATTCAGCATTTTTTTGTTCAAAATCAAAACAATAAAATTTGTGGAAGATTTAAAAAATCACAATTAGATACTATTATAATTCAAATTCCGAGTGCCGTTTTATATTCACAAACGCATTATCACAAAATGTTTTTATTGGCATTGTTTATTGCTATGGGAACTACTTTGTTTAGCTGTCAGGATAAAGATGGAAATAAACAAAAGATCGACAAAGTTGAAGTAATTGAAGATTCTTTGGTTACAAAAACTCCTCATAAAGAAGAGATTGCAGTAAGCAATGATACAACTCCAGAAACAAAATATACAAAACGCAAAAGTCGTTCACTACTCAAAAAAGAAAAATTCTTTTCCTTCACAGAAACAAAACCCGCAGAAACAATGCCTTACGCTGAAATTTATGAAGACACTACAGTTTATGGAGGCGTAGGGATTGATGTTTTACCTGATTATCCGGGGGGAATTGAACTATTTTATGATGTTTTGAGAAAAGAATTCAAAATCCCTAAAGATTTAAAAAAATCAACCGGAGTAATTAAAATGTCATTTGTGATTGAAAAAAATGGAAGTTTAGATGATGTCAAAATAATTGAAGACCTTGGTTTTGGAACTGGGGAAGAAGCAAAACGGGTTCTCGAAAAATCCAGAAATTGGACTCCGGGCGAAACCATGGGAAAGAAAGTTAGAACTTATTACAATCTACCTATCACACTTGAACTCGACACTTTGAATCCGGAAAAAAGAAAAAGAAAATTTTCAAAAATTACCTCCATGCAAATTTTTAAAACCGGAGAGAGTAAGGAAGAAACAGAATTAAATTTAAGTCAATAAATAATTGCTCCCAATACGTTTTAAAAATCAATTAATTGGTATGTATTTTTTATTACATTTAATTTCTAATATCTGAATATGGAAAGAAATCTTAAAATAACAATTCCGGAACCATGCCATGAAAATTGGGACGAAATGACGCCAAATGAAAATGGCCGTTTTTGTATGAGCTGTTCTAAAACCGTTGTTGATTTTACGTCCATGCTTCCGCAAGAAGTTCAGCATTTTTTTATTCAGAATCAAAACAATACTATTTGCGGAAGATTTAAAAATGAACAATTAGAAACAATCACATTTCAAATTCCGAGTCGGATTGTTTATTCTCAAACACATTATCATAAGATGTTTTTACTGGCTTTATTCATTGCTATGGGAACAACTTTATTTAGTTGTCAAGACAACGATGGAAACAAAAAGAAAATTGCTTCTATAGAAGTTGTTGATAATGCAGAACAAAATCAAGAAGAAAGTGAAGCTCCTTCTGTATGTTATGGACATCAATTCGAATCTAAAAGAGCAAACTCAAAAAAAACTAGACAGAAATTTGTAATGGGAAATCTAATTGCTCCAAATTCTATTCAAACTGGAAGTTTTAACTATCACCCAATATACAATTCAACTGATTTAGATATTTCTCCAGTTCCAGAAAATGGAATGAAAAAATTCGTTGAGTTTTTTAAACAAAACTATGTTATCTCAAAACCTACAGAAAAATCTAAAGAAAGAGCTTTTGTTGTATTTGTTGTAGAAGAAGATGGTACTTTAAGCAATTTCAACATCGTTAGAAATACATCAAAAGAAATTGGAGAAGAAGCCATTAGAGTTTTGAAAACAGCTCCAAAATGGATTCCCGGAAAGCTTAACGGCAAAATTGTCCGTTCTTCTTATATTTTACCAATTACAATTAAATAATGGAAAGAAATCTTAAAATTACAATTCCTGAACCATGCCACGAAAACTGGAACAAAATGACTCCAAATGAAAATGGCCGATTTTGTATGAGCTGTTCTAAAACTGTTATTGATTTTACGTCAATGCTTCCGGAGGAAATTCAGCATTTTTTTATTCAAAATCAAAGCAATAAAATTTGCGGAAGATTCAAAAAATCGCAATTAGATTCAATAACCATTCAAATTCCTAATCGTATTTTGTATTCTCAAACTCATTATAGTAAAATGTTTCTTTTAGCATTGTTCATTGCTATGGGAACGACTTTGTTTAGCTGTCAAAATAAAGATGGTAAAAAGCAAAAAATTGATAAAGTTGAAGTTGTAACAGATACTGTGGCGAAAGAGCGAATCGTTGTTGGAGAAACTCCTCTTGATCCAAAAGATACTGCGAAGGCAAATGTACCGCCTCCTCCACCGCCTCCAAAAGTTGATCAGGTAAAATTTGTTAACTCTCCAATTAATACTAAAAAAACAAGCACTCAAAAATCAGTAAAAATCAATTGCGAGAAGGCAAAAGGAGAAGAAGAAGATGATGTTGCTTTTGTTACAGGCGCTGTAATGCAGACAAATGCAGAGTTCCCGGGCGGTATCGAACAATTCTATAACTTTTTCGCAAAAGAGTTTAAACAACCCGAAAACATTTCTGATTCAAATCTAAAAATTAGAATTGCGTTTGCGGTAGAGAAAAATGGCTCAATGTCTTTTTTACAAGCTGATCCAGCTATTGATAAAAGCATAGAAAATGAAATTATCAGAGTTTTAAAATCTTGTCCAAAATGGCAGCCTGGAGAATCCAATGGAAAAAAAATAAGAATACAATATTCATTGCCAATAACATTACAATAGCGTATCGTTAAATATCTCATTCATAAAATTAAATTTAAAACCGTAAATTTGCTTTTTACCTTACAATGAAAAGCAATTTACTTTCAAACATATACAATCCTGCTGATTTACGTTTACTCGACGAAACTCAATTACCACAGCTGGCCAAAGAATTACGAGATTTTATAATTGATATTGTCTCTGTAAAAGAAGGTCATTTAGGAGCCAGTTTAGGAGTTGTAGAACTTACAATTGCTTTGCATTACGTTTTCAATACACCCGAAGATTTATTGGTCTGGGATGTTGGCCATCAGGCGTATGGACATAAAATCTTAACTGAAAGAAGAGAAAATTTTCATACTAACCGACAAATAAACGGTATTTCTGGCTTTCCTAAAAGAAGCGAAAGTGTGTACGATACTTTTGGAGTTGGGCATTCCTCCACTTCTATTTCTGCAGCGCTCGGAATGGCGATTGCTTCTAAATTAAAAGGCGATTTTGATAAACAGCATGTTGCTGTAATTGGCGACGCTTCCATCGCAAGCGGAATGGCTTTTGAAGGATTAAATCACGCCGGAGTTACGGATGCTAATATTTTAGTTATTCTAAATGACAACGCTATCGGAATTGATCCAAGTGTCGGCGCATTAAAAAAATACTTAACTGCTGTTAAAAACGGGAAAAATCCGAGACAGAATAATATCATCAAATCACTGAATTTCGATTATTCGGGACCCATTGACGGACATGATTTCCCGACATTAATCAAAGAATTAAATCGCCTAAAAAAGATAAAAGGTCCGAAATTTCTTCACATTGTAACCATAAAAGGAAAAGGTTTACAGCAAGCTGAAGAAAATCAGGTGAAATACCATGCCCCTGGAAAATTTGATGCTTCGACCGGAGAAATTCATATAAAATCGGAAGAAAATCTTCCTCCAAAATATCAGGATGTTTTTGGCTTAACTATTTTAGATTTGGCCAAAAAGAATGAAAAAATTATCGGAATCACGCCTGCAATGCCATCAGGAAGTTCATTAAAATTCATGATGGATGAATTGCCTCAGCGTGCTTTTGATGTTGGAATTGCCGAACAGCATGCCGTAACACTTTCTGCAGGAATGGTTACACAAGGTATGATCGTATACTGCAATATTTACTCGACTTTTTTACAGCGCGCCTACGATCAAGTGATTCATGATGTGGCTCTGCAAGATTTGCCCGTTATTTTCTGTCTCGACAGAGCCGGATTAGTCGGCGAAGACGGCGCAACGCATCACGGCGTTTTTGATATTGCTTATTTAAGAGCAATTCCGAATCTGATTATTTATGCGCCAATCAACGAAATTGAACTGCAAAACATTTTATATACGGCACAATTAGGGTTAAATCACCCCATCGCGATTCGATATCCGCGCGGCAGAGGTGTTTTACCAAATTGGGAAGTAGAAAATTTCGGACAATATGAAAAAATTGAAATTGGTCCTGCAAAATGTCTAAAAAACGGTACGAAAGTTGCAGTGCTTTCGACCGGAACAATTGGAAATAATGTTATTGAAGCTTTACAAGAATGCGGCAATCCAGACAATATTGCTCATTACGGCTTCAGTTTTATTAAACCATTAGACATCAATACATTAAAACACATATTCTCTACCTTTGAAGCCATTATTACAATTGAAGACGGGGTTAAAAATGGCGGTTTTGGAAGCGCTGTTTTAGAATATGCAGCAGCAAATAATTTTAAAAATAAGATTGAAATTTTAGGTATTCCAGACCATTTTATTGAGCATGGAAGCATTCCGGAACTGCAACATTTATGTAAAATTGACGTTAAAAGTTTAATAAATCTTTTTTCAAACGATTCAAAATAATTATTTTGCACAACCAAAAACTAAAATAAGCCTAATGAAATTATTGCGTTCTACCCTTTTGCTGTTATTGCTATTGTGTACTTCACATAACTTTGCTCAAATTATTCAAACAACTTTAGACCCAAATCAACTGCCGAAACTTCCATCAAACTGGACTAAAAAAAATCAGCTGGGTTTTGATATTTCTGAGATTGCTTTTGTGAACTGGAGCGCGGGGGGAACAAGTTCGATTTCTGGATTATTTAAAGGCGAATTTGGAAGAACTTACGTTAAAGGAAATCATAAGTGGGTAAACGAACTTATTGTTAAATACGGCTTAAATAAACAAGACGGAATTGAATTAAGAAAAACCGATGACGCCGTTCAATTCAATTCAACTTACGGTTTTAGAAAAGATACCGTTTCAAACTGGTATTACTCTTCAAAATTCAATTTCAATACCCAGTTTACAAACGGTTACAATTATCCAAACCGAGACATTGCAATCTCTAAACCTTTTGCACCAGCGTACATTTTCCTTGGAGCTGGAGCTGAGAATTCAAACAAAAAGAAAAACAGAACGTTCTATTTCTCTCCAATTACATTAAAGACTACTTTGGTTTTAGATCAATATTTAGCCAATCAAGGATCATTTGGGGTTAAAAAAGCTGTTTATATAGCTGATCCTGCTGATCCTAATAATCAAATATTGGTTCAGGAAGGCCAGAAAGTAAAAGCCGAATTTGGTATACTTGCTACAGGATATATGAAAACAGAGATTTATAAAAACGTTTTTTACGAAAATCGTCTGAGCTTATATACGGATTACTTAAATAAATTTGGAAACGTCGATGTTGATTATGACACCAAATTAGATCTTGTTGTAAATGCTTACGTTAAAGCAAATATAGGCTTGCATCTTGTTTATGATGACGATATTAAAACCAAAAAAGATGTTATTGACCCAATTACTGGAGCAAAATCACAAGTTAACGATGGACCACGAACACAATTACGTCAAGTTCTTGGTGTTGGTTTAGTTTATGCTTTTCAATAAATAACTTCTCACATAAAGAAACAGCCGATAAAACAAATATTTTATCGGCTGTTTCTTTTATAGCAAAAGGACATTATCTCTTTTTTCGTCCTTGAATCATTTCATATAATTCCAGTGCATTTCCATCTGTCAAAAGCGAAACATAATGGCAAATATGAAGCAGACGCTCATATAAGTTGCCTTTTTCTAAATGATGTTTTTCAGGAAGCATTTTCAGAATCAGCTTATCGTAATTTGATGCCGTTCCTTCAAATTTGTTGTTAAATGCTGTAATAAATTTATCTAGTAAAGTCTGGATAATCTGGTAGCCCACAATTTCTTTCTCGATAACTTCGCGGCTTTGATAAATTTTCTCGACACTTAAGTTGATAATATCATTCATCTGCGCTTTGTATTTGCTTTTATCAGTTAAAGCAAAAGGGAAATTTC
Source organism: Flavobacterium sp. LC2016-01 (assembly GCF_009711135.1). Lineage (GTDB taxonomy): Bacteria > Bacteroidota > Bacteroidia > Flavobacteriales > Flavobacteriaceae > Flavobacterium. The sequence goes on from NZ_WMIC01000002.1 coordinate 155,505, forward strand.
CAGACAGAATCGCTTCTTCATTTTCGATAAAAACATCAACGGCATCATTGATCAATGCACCAATTGCCAAAGCACGCAAATAACTGATTCTATCTTCTTTGGTTTCCAATAATTTGTATTTGGCAACACCAATATTATCTTTTACCAGTTTAATCAAGTATTCTAAAGCATAATCTTCAGAAACCAAACCTAAATTGATTCCGTCTTCAAAGTCAATTATCGTGTAGCAAATATCATCTGCTGCTTCAACAAGATATGCCAAAGGATGGCGTTCAAAACCAATATCGCCTTCTTCTTTATTGGCAATCATTCCCATATCCTGAGCGACTTCCTCAAAAAATGCTTTATCAGACTGAAAGAAACCATACTTTTTATCGGCAATATTAGTGGTCGGTTTTTTAGGAAGACTTTCTTTTGGATATTTCATAAAAGCGCCCAGAGTCGCATACGAAATTCTAAGTCCGCCTTCAATTCCCGGACGACTAGCTGTAAGTACCGAAAATCCGTTGGCATTTCCTTCAAAATCAATTAAATCCTGCCATTGTTTTGCTGTAAGCTTGTCTTTGTATTTCAATCCTTTTCCAATCGAAAAATATTCCCCAATTGCTTTTTCACCAGAATGTCCAAACGGAGGATTCCCAATATCATGCGCCAAAGATGCCGCCGCAACAATAGCACCGAAATCATTCATATGATAACCGTGAATTTCTTTTAAATAAGGATATTTTTCAATGATTTTTTTACCAACCAAACGCCCTAAAGATCTTCCTACAACAGAAACTTCTAAACTATGCGTCAATCTTGTATGCACAAAATCTGTTTTTGAAAGCGGAATAACCTGTGTTTTATCCTGCAAAGATCGAAATGCCGATGAAAAGATAATTCGGTCATAATCGACCTCAAAACCTAAACGTGTATCATCTTGTTCTACGCGTAATCTTTTGCTTGTATCTCCTTGACGTTTTAATGATAAAAGTTGTTCCCAGTTCATTTTGATATTTTAGATTGTAGATTTCACTTCAAAAATACATTTTATTTTAAGATTTTCTTTCTCTTTAAAATTCTAATGCCGTACTATGTTTAATTTCTCCCATTACAAAAATACTATTCGTATTTCCAATATTTTCAATTGTAGAAAGCTTATTCATTACAAAATCCTGATAACTAGCCATATCCTTTACTAGAATTTTCAGCATAAAATCATAATCGCCGGCAATGTTATAACATTCTATAATTTCTGGAAGGGCGACAATATCTTTCACAAAATTGCTTCCCACATTCTTGGCGTGTTCTTTTAAACGAACGTTGCAAAAAACCGTCATACCCCGATTCATTTTTTGCTTGTCTAACAACGCTACATATTTAGTTATAAAACCATCTCTTTCTAATCGTTTTATTCGTTCATAAACTGGCGTAACCGTTAAGAATAATTTACTCGCAAGGTCTTTTGTATTGATATTTGAGTTCTCTTGAAGATGTTTCAGGATCAACAAATCAGTTTTATCTAGATTTTCCATAGTTTTTTTTACTGCTAAAGGTTCATTAAAAAGACATTCCCAGTAAATAAATCTTTTAAATTCCAATTTAAAAACACATTTTACTGAAATAAACCTCAAATATAAGTTTTAAAATCCATTAACATAAATTTGTTCAGTAAAAAATACTGAGTGAAAAAATGAAAACAAATAACTTAGGTTACCCACGAATTGGCAGCAACAGAGAACTTAAAAAAGCATCTGAATTGTACTGGGCTGAAAAAATTTCTGCAGAAGAACTTATCACAGTCGGAAAAGAAATTCGCAGCAAAAACTGGCATTTACAAGCTTCAGCAGGCGTTGATTTAATTCCGTCTAATGATTTCTCTTTTTATGATCAAGTTTTGGATTTAACTTTAACAGTTGGAGCAATTCCGGCACGTTACCATGAATTGGCAAAAAACAATTCGGCTCTGGATTTGTATTTTGCAATGGCAAGAGGATCGCAAAAAGAAGGTCAGGATGTTGTGGCAATGGAAATGACAAAATGGTTCGATACCAATTACCATTATATTGTTCCCGAATTCACAAAGAACCAAAAGTTTGAATTGTTTTCTGAAAAAATAATCGATGAATTCAAAGAAGCAAATGCAATCGGAATTAAAACAAAACCCGTTTTAATTGGGCCAATTTCGTATTTGCTTCTAGGAAAAGAAAAAGAAGAAGAAGAAGGTTTTCACCGAATTGATCTTATTGATAAATTGCTTCCTGTTTACTTCGAAATTTTTGAAAAATTACAGGCCGAAAACGCCGAATATATTCAATTAGACGAGCCTTTCTTAGCTCTAAATCTAACTGATAAAGAAAGAAAAACGTTTACACAAGTTTACAACGAAATCAACATTCGTTTTCCAAAACTTAAAATTGTTTTGGCGAATTATTTTGACTGTTTCGGAGAGAATTTGGAAACCGCTTTGGCTTTGCCAGTTCATACTTTCCATTTAGATTTAGTGCGTTGTCCGCTTCAATTAGATGATATTTTAGAATCTGGAAAACTGGCTTCAAACGTAAATCTTTCACTTGGAGTTGTTGACGGAAGAAATATCTGGAAAAATGATTTCAAAAAATCATTAGAAATAATCAAAAAAGCGGTTGATACTTTAGGTGAAAGCCGAATTTTAATCGCTCCATCTTGTTCTTTAATTCACAGTCCGTGCGATTTAGAATTAGAAACGAATGATGAAACACTAACGCCAGAAATCAAACAATGGCTGGCTTTCGCGAAGCAAAAAATCAATGAAATTGTAATTTTAAAACAATTATCGGCTTCAAACGAAATTGACTTTAAAAACTCAATTGATTACGAAAGAAACGTGATTGCAAATGAAAACCGAAAAACTTCAAAATTAATTCATAACAGCGAAGTTAAAGCGCGTGTTGCCGGAATTACAGCTTCTGATGATCAACGAAAAAGTACATTTTCTGTAAGAAGAAAAAGCCAGATTGAAGCCTTAAAATTACCGTTATTCCCAACAACAACAATTGGTTCTTTCCCTCAAACTGCTGAAGTAAGAAGCTGGAGAGCAAAATTCAAAAAAGGAGAATTATCTACCCAAGAATACAACGATTTAATCGAAAAAGAAACCGAAGCTACAATTCGTTTTCAGGAAGAAACTGGAATTGACGTTTTAGTTCACGGAGAATTCGAACGTAATGATATGGTGGAATATTTTGGAGAGCAATTATCCGGATTTACGTTCACTAAAAATGGCTGGGTTCAGAGTTACGGAAGCCGTTGCGTGAAACCTCCAGTTATTTACGGTGACGTTTCAAGACCAAATCCTATGACTGTAAAATGGTCAGAATATGCGCAATCATTGACTCCAAAATGGATAAAAGGAATGCTTACAGGTCCTGTAACCATTTTACAATGGTCGTTTGTACGTAACGATCAGCCTCGTTCTGAAACTTGTACACAGATCGCGTTGGCAATTCGTGACGAAGTGGTCGATTTAGAAAAAGCCGGAATCAAAATCATTCAAATTGATGAACCAGCCATTCGCGAAGGTTTGCCTTTAAGAAAAGAAGAATGGGCAAAATATTTAGATTGGGCCGTTAAAGCTTTCAGAATTTCGGCAAGCGGTGTAAATGACGACACACAAATTCACACACACATGTGTTACAGCGAATTCAACGACATTATTCAAAATATTGCCGATATGGATGCTGATGTTATCACGATCGAATGTTCGCGTTCGCAAATGGAACTTTTAGATGCGTTTGCCAACTTCAAATATCCAAACGAAATTGGACCAGGAGTTTATGATATTCACTCGCCTCGTGTGCCATCAAGTCAGGAAATGGTGAAACTGTTACAGAAAGCTTCATCTGTAATTCCGGTAGATCAATTATGGGTAAATCCGGATTGTGGTTTAAAAACGCGTCATTGGGACGAAACTAAAAAAGCCCTAATTGAAATGGTAAAAGCGGCTCAAGAAATGAGAACTGCCGTTGAAAACCCTGTGGATTAATATTTTATTACAATATAATTTTTGTTTTTTTATGTCAGCAAGTGGAGCTCGAAATTAGTTATGATTCGGTTTCAGCTTCACTCTTGCTGGCATTATTTTTTGAAGCAGAAATTTCGTTTTCATAACACCTTCTGTCCCGCTATCCGCTATATCTTTTATGGCTCCCGATAGCTATCGGGACTGCCATAAAAGGATACCGCTTCTATCGGGGCTAGACTAGAACTTTATATTTTTAAAAGACCTTTTAGTTAAAAAAAAGCATCCACTTTCGCAGATGCTTTTTAATTATATACTGTTTCGAAATTAAAAATTCTTTGAAACTCCTACAGAAAATGCCTGGCCTAAACTAAAATTAAAGTTTTTAATATCTCTTCCGCCATTATCATAGTTTAAAGTATTATAACCTAAACCGCCAATATTGAAGTTGATGCCAAAACCTTTATCAACATTGATAAAAATAGCTGGAGTAGCAGTAACATATACTCCATCAGCTTTTTGATCATTTCCTCCATCTGCCGGGTTTATAATTCTTTCTTTTTGGTTTTGAAAACCTAAACCCAAATCAGTATAAAATGAAAAGGTTTGATTTAATGGTTTTGTATAACGAACAAAACCTCCAACCTTAAAATTATTTGTTTTTTGCAGCAACAAATCTTCATCTTTATTTTCATAAGTTCCTACAGCACCTTCGATACCCGCTGTCCAGTTTTCATGGAACTGATAACCTACTTTTGGAGCAAAAGAAAAATAATGCTGTTTATTATCTCCAGCATTATAAGAAGTTGTCTGAGAGTTGTAACTAATACTTCCCATTACTAAAATTGACCCTTTTTGGGCGTTCGCAAAGCTAAAAATAGCCAATGCAGCAATAACTAGAATTTTTTTCATATGTGGTATTTATTAAATTTTATATAGTTTTAACAATAAAGATGCCACAAAAAACATGTAATTGTTTTAATAACAATTACATAACAAGTGCATCTAAAAAACACAAACTTTAAAACAAAAAAGCATCCGCCGTGGCGGATGCTTTCTAAAATTGAATATTTATTTCCCGATTAAAAATTCTTTGAAATACCTACAGAAAATGCTTTTCCGAAAGAGAAATTAAAGTTTTTAAAATCGTTTACATTTTCATTTTCATAATTAAAAGTATTGTACCCTAAACCTCCTACATTAAAATTTAAACCAAACCCATTATTAACATTAATGAAAATTGCAGGGGTAAGGCTAACATAAAACCCATTGCCTTTATCAACTGACGAAATAGACCCGTTACTATTTGTACTCTTCTGGTTCTGAAATCCCGATCCTAAATCAACATAAGCAGAAAAAGTTTGATTTAAAGGTTTAGAGTAACGCAAAAAACCTCCTAACGAAAAAACATCTGATTTACTTTCAGAACTTTCAACAAACTTGGATTCCGTTTTTGCATTCCCAATTCCTCCTTCAATACCGGCTGTCCAGTTTTCGTGAAATTGGTACCCCACTTTTGGCCAAAAAACAAAAGATCTAGATTTGATTTCTGAATTTACAGCTGTTCCATTTTGAGAATTATATTCAAGATTTCCCATAACCAAAACAGATCCTTTTTGAGCGTTCATAACACCAAAAACAGTTAACATTGCAATAAGTAACATTTTTTTCATAATTGTTGAGATTTGTTAAATTTTATATAGATTTAACAATAAAGATGCCACAAAAACTGAGCAATTATTTTCATAACAATTAATTAACAAGCAGTTGTAAAAACATAAATTAAAAAAAAAAGCATCCGCCGGAGCAGATGCTTTTTGAAATTGAATAAAAATTAAGATTAGAAGTTTTTAGAAACTCCAATATTAAATGTCTGACCAAAATTGAAGAAGAATTTGCTGTAATCTTCTCCATTGTTATCAAAACTTAATGTTTCGTATCCTAAACCACCAATATTGAAGTTTAGACCAAAACCTTTTTTCATGTTAATAAAAAGAGCCGGTGTTACACCAATATAAACACCATTTCCTTTATATTTCACATAACTATTTCCGTTATTAGCGTAGATCTTGTTTTTTTCGCTTTGGAAACCTGCTCCCATATCTGCAAAAACCGAAAACGTTTGGCTTAACGGCACAGAATAACGTACAAAACCTCCAATTCTAAAATTATTGTCTTTACGTTTCGTACCTGCATCCACATCAGATGAAGTTGCTGCAATTTCTCCTCCTACTGTCCAGTTGTCGTTAAATTGGTAACCTACTTTTGGAGAAAAAGTAAACGTACTTGTTTTGTCTTCGCTAAATTGGTATTCTGATTTTTCAGAAGTGTAACCAATGCTTCCAGCTACTAAAATTGTTCCTTTTTGTGCATTTGCAAAACTGCAGATAGCTAGGGCAGCTATCACTAAAAAATTTTTCATGATTTGGGTGTATTTTAATTTAGCATTCCTTTAACAATAACGATGCCGTGAATAAAGGACTCTCCTATTTTTTATCATCATTTTTAGAAGACAAAATGTAGTAATCGAAACTATTTCTGTTTACTTTTGCAGTAAATAAAAAGTCAATGTCGATAGAAGTAAACAGCATATCAAAAAGTTACGGAGAGCAAAAAGCTTTAAATGAAATTTCTTTTAAAATCAACAAAGGAGAAATCGTCGGATTTCTTGGTCCAAATGGAGCTGGAAAATCTACTTTAATGAAAATTTTGACCACTTATTTACTTGCTGATAGTGGCGCAGCCCTTGTAAATGGCCACGATGTCATGACAAACACTAAAGAGGTGCAACGCTCGATTGGGTATTTGCCAGAGCATAATCCGCTGTATTTAGATTTGTATGTTCGTGAATATTTGGCTTTTAATGCCGATGTTTATAAAGTTCCAAAATCAAGAATCGAAGAAGTAATTCAACTGACAGGACTGACACCGGAAAGTCATAAAAAGATAAGCCAATTATCAAAAGGATACCGCCAGCGTGTTGGACTTGCCAATGCTTTATTGCACAATCCTGATGTTTTAATTCTGGATGAACCAACTACAGGTCTGGATCCGAATCAGTTAATGGAAATTCGAAATGTAATTAAAAATGTGGGAAAAGATAAAACCGTTTTTTTATCGACACACATTATGCAGGAAGTCGAAGCGATTTGTGATCGTGTCATAATTATTGACAAAGGACAAATTGTAGCCGATAATAAATTAGATCATTTAGTATCTGCCAATAAAGAGCAAGTTATAGAAGTTGAATTTGATTATCAGGTAGAACAACAGCTGTTGGCAAAACTGGAAAACATCACTTCATATGTTAACACACATGACATGACTTGGGAACTTACTTTTGTAACCGAGAAAGACATGCGCCCAGCCATCTTCGATTTTGCCAATGAAAATGGCTTAAAAACATTACAATTGAATCAAAAAAACAAAAATCTGGAAGCGGTTTTTAGAGAAATTACTAAGTAGTTTTTTCAAATCACTATACTATTAAAACCAATTTGTTCTTAAGAATAAATTGGTTTTTCTTTTTTAGATAGCTCTTAAAGCTTTCTTTCTTTTCAAACACACTTTATCATCTCGTTTTCAAACGATTAATAATTTATATGCTTTTTTTATTTATTTTTATTTAGACTTGATATAAATAGTATTATATTTGCAAAGAGAAATGGTACAATTTCATACTTTAATCAACCTTTCGATTCTTGTTTTTTGTTTTTTTTTGTGTTAGTAAAGAGCCTGTATGTAGTTAACAGGCTCTTTTATATTTTTAGAACCTTTATATTTCAAGATCTAAAATAGAAGTTTTCATTTCGTCAATAATAATCTTAATATCATCTTCGGTTGTGCGCCAATTCACGAAAGAAGCTCTGATTCCTTTTTTATTCTGATAAAATGTCGGCGTCATAAAAACTTTTCCTTTATCATTCAAAATCGTCAAAAACTCATTTACTTTCTCTTGATTATGATTTCCTTTTAAAGTAAAACAAACATTATTAAGACGAATTGGAGCCAACAATTCAAAACTTCCTGTTTCAATCAAAGCGTTGGCAAAATGAAGCGCCAATGCTGTACTGTTTTCAACAATATCTTTAAATCCGTCTTTCCCATAAGCGCGCAGCGCAAACCACGCCGGAAGTGCACGTAAACGTCGTGAATTTTCAGGAAGAACATTTAAATAATTAAAATTCTCCAGCGGATTTCCTAAATAAGGTGCATTAGAATTCTGGAACGTTTCGATCTGTAAACTTAAATGGTCTTTTTTTATCAAATAAAAAGCACTTTCATAAGGTACATTCAGCCATTTATGACAATCAATTGTAATGCTGTCTGCTCCTTCCCAACCTTCAACTAAATGTTTGAATTTATCTGAAACAGCTGCAAATCCGCCAAAAGCAGCGTCAATATGCCACCAGAAATTATATTTTTCACGTAATGCTGCAATGGCTTCAAAATCGTCAAAATCGGCTGTATTAACCGTTCCTGCACTTGAAATTAAGATAAAAGGTTTTCCGTTTAATTTTTTAATATTTTCTTCTAAATCAGATAAATCTATGGCTTCACGATTGCCTTCAATTGTTTTTACAGCCGTATAATTTTGACTGCCAATTCCTAACATTGATAAACATTTGATAGAAGAAGAATGTGGTGTTGCAGTTAAAATTGAAATAGGTTCAGAAATTCCGTTTCTAGCAAAATCTTTTCCTGACTGTTTTCCAAACCACTGTCTGGCAACTCCTAAACAGGTAAAATTTGACATCGTAGCACCAGTTACAAATCCGCCAGAAAATGTATCCGGCAATTCTAATAACTGTAATAAAAAATTAATGGTTTCGAATTCAATCAATGCCGATGCACCTCCCTGCGCTTTGATCGCCTGTGTGTTTTGATCGTAAACCGAAGCCAGCCAATCACCAACAATTGATGCTGGAGTCGAACCTCCGGTAACAAATCCTAAATAACGCGGTCCCGGCGAAGAAACCATAAGCGGTGCCAGTCTTTCATTAAATTCATTTAATGCTGCAATTGAACCTAAACCAAACTCGTTTAAAGTAGCCGCAGGATCAATTGTGTTTTTATTTGAAGTAGGAATCGTTTCGAGATTATTTAAGAAATCAATTCCCTGCTGTTTTGTTTTTTCAAGAATATTTTCAAAATCATTAAGATCATTTTGCAATACTGAGTTCATTTTTTCTGCTTTAAAATGTTTTTCCCGAATTTAGTGAATAATCTCCATTTCATCCGAAAAAATACACCAAAAAACAGCTACCTTTTCATACTAAAATGTCCTTTATAAACTTTTCCGTTTTCTCGTGTTACAACAAACCAATAATCTGAAGATGGAAGTTCTTTTCCGTTAAAAGTACCATCCCAAGTACTGTAAGCATTTAATTCTTTCAAAAATTTTCCGTAACGGTCAAATATCTTGGTAATTATTGAGGGTTCTGTTTCTGAAAATTTTATTCCCCAAGTATCATTATAACCGTCTTGGTTTGGAGTAAAAAACTTCGGGTAATTCAGCAGAAATACTTCTTGATTTACAATTCCGCAGCCATTTTTATCACGAACATATACGATGTAATCACCTGTTGCTAATCCCGAAAAAATGTTGCTGTCCTGATACGTATTTCCATCAACTGAATATTCGTAATTTCCTAAACTTGAATCCGCCAATTGTACTTCAATTACATTATCTGAATCTGTCCAATCCTGAACAGCTAGATTTTTAATTGTGGCACTATTAGAGAGTTTAACCTGAAAATCTTTTGTCGAAGAACAAATGACGTTTCCATGATTTTGAGTAACAGTTACCGAATAAGAACCGGCTTCTGTAATAATTATTGATTCTGAAGAAGCTCCATTTGACCACAAATAACCATCAAAACCAGAGCCTGCATGAACTTCGACATCTTTATTTTGGCATAAAGAAACAGTATCAGAAATTGAAATTACAGGGACATTTACAAGTGTCAGATTTAGTTCCGCAATTTGAAAACACTTATCATCAGAATCAATTCTGACATAAATTAAAGTTGTTCCATCTGCTAAATTATAACTTGAAGCATTCTCGATTTTCTCAACAGTAATCTGATTTTCGGCACCGCTTAATGTAGTGTAATAATTAAAAATGCATGAAGGACATGAAGTTATTTCGGCATTATAATTATTAAGATTTAATATTTCAGTTCCATCGTTTAATTCATCACAAACATTAGCCGAAACATTATTCAATAATAAAGATGGGACAGCTATAGAAACCGAAACTGCCAGACGATTTCCACTTTCACACCCATTTAAAGTCTGTGATGCAAAGTAGGCTGTCCCATTTATTAAATTTGTTGTTGAAGATAAAATTTGACCATTTACTGCACTGTCATACCAAACAACATTTGTCCCAACAGCAGTTAGATTTCCAATTGTTGGTTTTTGTGAGGTACAAAAATTTTGTTCTGAATCTCCTACTGGAGGTAGTGTATTTTGAATAATTACAAGAACTGGAATTCTTTCGCTTTCGCAAATGGAAATTGCTTGTGATGCGTAATAGGTTTTGTTTCCTAGAATTGTCGCCGCAGACAATAAATTCCCATTTGAAGAAGCATCGTACCATTTTATATTCTGGCCGTTTATTGAAATGTCCTGTAAACTCGCATTTTGCTGTATACAAAAAGTCTGCGGACTTACTGCTGACGGAAGTGGTTCTGTATTGATATAAGCCTTTATTTCAACTTCATTTGGCACTAAAGAAACACAGCCTAAATTGTTTTTAATAAGAATTTTATAAATTCCCGGAACTAGTTTATCTTTTGAATTGGAAGTTATCCAAGATGCTCCATTATCAAAACTATAAGATGCTGCCGAATCAGAAACTGTTATTGTTCCCGTTGAGAGCATACAATCCGGCTGAATTACCGAAGTTGTTGGTGTTGGCGGATAACCAGGTGGCACTAAAATTGAAACTGTAACAGCCGTTGTTTCGCAGCCCGAACTGTTTCTGCTTTTTATTAAATAATCTCCAGCTTCTAATCCTGATTTAGAATTACTGACAGACCAACTTATACCATTATCAAAACTATATTCGTAATCTAAACTTGTAAAAGTAATTGTTCCTAAAGGATTAGAACAAATAACAGGCTGTATTACAGAAAATGTCGGGACAGCACTTGATGAAGCAACTGTATTGATATGTGCCACAATTGGTGTTGAAGCACAACCTGTACTCAGTTTTGCCGTAACATTATAATCGCCGCCCGGCAAATTAGAAAAAATACCAGATGCCTGATAATTGGTTCCATCAATACTATAAGTTGTATTTGCCGAAGCAGTAATACTTATAGTTCCAGTTGGCACATCGCATGTTGGCTGCACAGTTGTGAAAGTTGGAACAACGGTGCTTTCATTTACTTTAAAGCTGATAGTGTTTGATACAACCCGGCAAGATGCCGAGGAAATATTTGCGCTTTGTGCAACCGCCATGCGATATAAATAAGTGCCCACTGTCGAGTTGGGGACAAAAGAGTAGGTTAATGTATTTGCTCCTGAAATGTCAGTCCAAGTTGTTCCATTATCACTGCTGACTTGCCATTGATAAGCCGGATTTGAATATCCCGAAGATACCGTTCCTGTCAAGGTATAACTTTGAGAATCGCCTTGACAAATCGTTAAATTAGTGCTGGTATTGTTTTGTACAGAGGAAGTAACTGTTGGTCCACACGCTCTAAAAGTAATATCGTCTAAAGCAATATCGTTTCCTGGCGCAGCACCGGCTTTATTATTTCGCATTCTGATAACTACAGTAGAAATTCCCGTCGGAGTCGTAAAAAAGAAACCATATTGTTTCCAGACTGCACTTGAACTCAAACCAATGTCTCCTGTATTATAAGTTCCTAAAATAGTTCCAGAAGTTGATTCGATAGTAAAAGTAATATTGGGCGGACTAGTATCGTTTGAGCGCAGTAAGTTCATAATCCAGGCCGCAAACTCATAAGTAGTATCTGGACAAAGACCTGTAACCGTGTTTTTATAAAAATAATCAGTGGTTGAAAGACTCGCATTGACAACCATCATATAACCTCCGCCTGTATGATCTGTCGTTGTCCACCAGGTGCCGGGCGTATTGGTTGTTTTTTCGATGGTATAAGAACCGTCGTTTGGAAAATCTGCAGTTGTCCAAGTGTAGCTTGTAATTCCAGTTCCCAGAGCTGTTCCGTGGGAAGCTGTTCCTGATCCAAAATCGAGCTTCACAACAGCATCACCTAAGCTTCCAGTACACAATTGTGCCTGTATTTTTAATACAAGAAAAAATAAGATTATTACTAAGACAGTTTTACGATTCAAAACAAAGTGTTTTTGTGTCGGTAAAACTACTTTATAATAAAATAACGGCTTAAAATTTTATACTAATGCCAAGAAACAATCGATGTATTTAAAAGTATTATCTACCAAAGATTTACTTCGAAATTGAAATAGTCTACCATTTGGTTTTTTCCGAAAATCGCGAAACCATCATCGAACAAATTACATCCCCATTTGCATTTAGCAAAGTTGCAATTGGATCAACTAAAGTTCCTAAAATCATGGCGACTGGCAGTGCTTGTTCCATCGGGAAACCATAAACGGTTATGGCTAAGATTTCGCCAATATAACCTCCATTTGGAATTCCGCCTTCAACAATCGAAACAATTACAGTAATTCCTAACGCTAAAAGAATCGTCATAGGATCTGTAAAATCTTTCCCAAACATGGCGAATAAAAAAGTTATTTTTAAGATAGATGACATACTCGAACCGTCTTTATGCAAAGGCGCACCAAGCGGAATTACCAAATTTCGAACATGTGCCGGAATGCCCATTTTTTCTGCTGCATCCAAATTCGCAGGAATAGTTGCAATACTGCTGCAAGTTCCTACCGCTGTTAATGACGGTGTGATATTATTGCTCCAAAAAACTTTAAAAGCTCTTTTTCCGCCAGCAACAAGTGCGTACAAACTAAAAAAGACAAAGAAATAAAAAACACAGGCAGCATAATAAACCGCCATAGGTTTTGCATAAACACCAAACAGCTGTGGTCCAAAAATACCAACCTGATAAGCAAAATATGCTCCCAAACCAATTGGGGCAAATTTCATTATAATGTTTAAAAGCTGTTTCATTACCTCGTTTCCAGAATCCAGAAAACTCTTGAAAGCATTTCCTTTTTCTCCTGACTGTAAGGTTGCAAATCCAATTAAAAAAGAAAAAATAATCAAAGCCAACATGCTTTTTCGTGACAGCAGTTCAAAGAAATCATTTGTCGTAACCAATTTTGCAATTTGATCTCCCACTGATCCTGATTCAATTTTTTCAAACGGAACTTTGGTAATGGCTATATCCTGATGAATGGGAAAAAGATAAACGGCGAAAATCATCACAATTGCTGAAATAAGAATCGTAGCCAGAAAAACCAATACCATAATAACAAACAGTTTTCCTAATTTCTCCGTTCTCTCCAAATTAGCAATCGAAGAACCAATTGTAAAAAAGATAAGCGGAATAATAGCTGTAAAAAGTAAGTTCAGAAATATATCACCAATTGGTTTTATTACTAAAACTTCTTCTCCGAATACTAATCCAAAAATGCTTCCGATTATAATACCGCCCAGAAGCAAAAGTATGCTACTGTAATTCTGTAAAAAATTGATTTTTTTAACTTCCATAAATTTTAAGGATTATAATTCAGAAACATGAAAGTACTCAAAAAAACAATCTTATAAGCAATTATTTTTAACACATAGAAACATAGCTTTTCTTTGTCTAAAAAGGCATTTCATTTATTTAAACAAACATAGCTATGTGTGAAAAATGTATTTTTCTTTTAGTTCTTTTCGACTGAACTATAAACCTATGTTTCTATGTGTTTAAAAAAAACTTCATTCTATTTCTCCAAAACAATCGTCGTAAAAACCCTGTCGGCAAGTTCGCCTGTTTTGCTTTTTACTTGTTCTGTCTGGCTTTCAATATAAACAATTTTAAAAGCTGTTTTTTCAATTAGTTTTTGTGCTTTTTCAGTACTGTAAAGTTCAAATTCAAATTGAGTAAACGGAAGTTGTTTCATGAAATCTTCCTGAGCAAATGTCAAACAGAAATTTCCGCTTGATTTTAAAACTCTGTAAATTTCTAAAAGTAATTTTTCTGGTTCTTGCCAGAAGTAAATCGTATTTACGGTAAATATTTTATCGAAAGAATCATCTTCAAACGGAACTGCGTTTCCGTCATAAAGTGAAAAGAAAGCCTGTTTTTGAGAGACAAAATTTCGGTTAATCTGGCGTGCTTCCTGAAACATTAGTTCCGACATTTCCAGTCCGTAATATTTCAAATTGTCTGCTTGTTCCATCAGAAATTCAAGGTGTCCAGCGTTTCCGTGGCCCAATTCCAGAATTTTATTTTCTTTGGATATATTTAGATTCTGAATTGAATGGCGCGTCATATTGATGTTCGTTTCGTTCATCATGTTCGCCATTTCTATTCCTTTTTCTCCCGATGGAAGTTTTAATTGAGAGGCTATGGCTTGTAGTTCTTCGTTTTTCATAATTCTTAAATTAAATTCCAATAAAAAAATACCAAATTCCAAATTAAGCCTATTCTTGTCTTCCGAGGAACTAGACTCGAACAACTTTGTCAAAGTTTTAAACTTTGACAAAGTTCAATCCGTAAAAACCTTAAAAAACCTGACTCGCGATCTGGCGAATATTTTCCGATTTCCCCATTGAATAATAATGTAAAAAAGGAACTCCGGCAGCTTTTAATTCTAATGACTGCTGAATTGCCCATTCAATTCCGACTTGTTTAATTTCAGCGTTATTTTTGCATTTATCTACGGCATCGATTAAATCTTCCGGTAGATCAATTCTAAAAATCTGTGGTAAAACTTGTAAATGTCTTTGAACAGCAATTGGTTTAATTCCAGGAATAATCGGAATTGTGATGCCCATTTCTCTTGCTTTTTCTACAAAGGCAAAATATTTAGAGTTGTCAAAAAACATTTGTGTTACCACATAATCTGCTCCTGCGTCAACTTTTTCTTTTAATCTTTTTAAATCTGATTGTAAAGAGGGTGATTCTAAATGTTTTTCAGGATAACCTGCAACACCAATACAAAAATCAGCTTTGTTGTCAATATCCATCACTTCATGCAGATATTTCCCGCAGTTTAGATCGTTGATTTGGCGAACCAAATCAATCGCATAATGATTTCCACCCGCTTTTGGCACAAAAGATTGTTCGTCTTTCATGGCATCACCGCGAAGTGCCATTACATTGTTGATTCCCAAATACTGGCAATCCACCAGCATATATTCGGTTTCTTCCTGCGTAAATCCACCGCAAAGCAAATGCGGAACGGTATCAACATTGTATTTATGCTTTATAGAAGCGCAAATTCCAAGCGTTCCCGGACGCATACGAGTCAATTTTTTGTCCAAAAGTCCGTTACCGCGATCAATATAAATATACTCTTCACGAGACGTTGTTACGTCAATAAATGGTGGCTTAAACTCCATCAACGGATCGATATTATCGTATAATTCCTGAATGCTTTTCCCCTTTTGAGGCGGAATAATTTCAAATGAGAATAATGTTTTTCCTTTGGCGTTTTCTATATGCTCTGTTACTTTCATTTTAAGTCTTAAAGTTTGAAAGTCGAAAGTCGAAAGTCTTTCCTTTCGGACTTTAAGACTTTTGACTTTAGACTAATTTAATCTGCTATATTAGGATTTAACCACTTCATTGCGTAATCCGTTGGAACATTGCGTCGTTTGGCGTAATCTACTACCTGATCTTCTTTTATTTTTCCGAGTCCGAAATACCTGCTTTTTGGATTTCCGAAATAATACCCAGAAACCGATGAAGCTGGCCACATCGCCATACTTTCTGTCAACGTAACTCCAATTTCTTCGGCTACATTTAAAAGCTTCCAAATCGTTGGTTTTTCTAAGTGATCTGGACAAGCTGGATAACCCGGAGCCGGACGAATTCCTTTATAATTTTCTTTAATCAATTCTTCGTTGGTTAACGATTCTTCTTTATCGTAACCCCAGAAATCTTTACGAACTTTTTCGTGAAGATATTCGGCGAAAGCTTCTGCAAAACGATCCGCAAGTGCTTTCACCATAATCGAATTATAATCGTCTAAATTCTTTTCAAATTCTGCTGCCCATTCATCTACACCAAAACCGGTGGTCACACAAAAGGCTCCCATATAATCTTCTATTCCGCTTTCTTTTGGCAGAATAAAATCGGCTAAAGCGATGTTTGGAGCACCTTTTGTTTTTTGTGACTGCTGACGAAGCGTTAGGAATTTCTCCAAAACTTTTCCATTTTCATCACGCAATTCGATATCGTCATCATCAACCTGATTCGCAGGGAAAATTCCGTAAATACCTTTGGCTTTTAGTTTTTTCTCAGCTAGAATAGTTTTTAACATTTCTCTAGCATCGTTATAAACAGAAGTTGCCTGCTCTCCCACAATCTCATCGGTTAAAATTGCAGGAAACTTTCCATGTAATTCCCAAGTTTGAAAAAATGGTGTCCAGTCGATATATGGTTCTAAAACATCTAATTCAACTTCGACAATTTGTTTTCCAATTACTTTTGGTTTAGTTGGTGTGTATTCACTCCAATCCAATGGTAATTTATTTTTACGGGCATCTTCAATCGTCAGGAAGTTTTTGTCTCTTGAGCGATTCAAAAACGTTTCTCTAAAAGCATCATATTCTGCACGAATATCGCTTGCATATATTTTTCGGTTATGATCTAACAGATTTCCTGCAACGGTAACGGCTCTTGAAGCATCGTTTACGTGAATTACAGTTTCTCTATATTGAGGTGCGATTTTCACGGCTGTATGCGCGCGCGAAGTCGTTGCCCCGCCAATCATAATCGGGATTTTAATTCCTTGTTTGTCTAATTCTTTGGCTAAATACACCATTTCGTCAAGCGAAGGCGTGATCAATCCGCTTAGACCAATAATGTCAACTTCGTGCTCGATTGCCGCTGCAATAATTTTTTCCGGAGGCACCATAACACCAAGATCTACAATCTCGTAGTTGTTACAGGCCAAAACCACCGAAACGATGTTTTTACCAATATCGTGAACGTCACCTTTTACAGTTGCCATCAGGATTTTTCCATTTCCTTGTTTGTCTCCGGCTTGTTTACTTGCTTCAATAAAAGGCAATAAATAAGCCACCGCTTTTTTCATTACACGTGCCGATTTTACCACCTGAGGCAGGAACATTTTTCCGCTTCCAAATAAATCTCCGACCACATTCATTCCCGTCATCAAATTGATTTCGATAACTTCAATTGGTTTTGTTGCCGCTAAACGAGCTTCTTCAACATCTTCTTCAATAAAAGCATCAATTCCTTTTACCAATGAATGTGTAATACGTTCCTGAACCGTTCCAAAACGCCATTCCTGAACCGCTTTTTCATCACTTTTTACTTCGCCTTTTACGTTTTCAGCAAAATCCAAAAGTCGTTCCGTCGCATCGTCGCGTCTGTCTAAAATTACGTCTTCAACGTGTTCTAATAAGTCTTTTGGAATATCATCATAAATCGTCAACATCTCCGGATTTACGATTCCCATCGTCATTCCGTTTTTAATCGCGTGGTATAAAAATACCGAGTGCATGGCTTCACGAACGGTATCATTTCCTCTAAAAGAGAACGAAACGTTACTTACGCCACCACTGATATGTGCGTGCGGAAGGTTTTCACGAACCCATTTTGTCCCTCTAAAAAAGTCCAAAGCGTTTAAGCGATGTTCTTCCATTCCCGTTGCAACCGGGAAAATATTCAAATCGAAAATAATATCCTGCGGAGGAAAACCAACTTTATTCACCAAAATATCATACGAACGCTGACAAATCTCCACTCGACGATCGTAATTATCGGCCTGACCTACTTCGTCAAAAGCCATGATAATGGCCGCCGCCCCGTAACGTTTGATTAATTTGGCGTGGTGAATAAAGGCTTCTTCGCCTTCCTTCAACGAAATCGAGTTGACAACACTTTTTCCTTGAACTACTTTAAGACCCGCTTCGATGATTTCCCATTTCGAACTGTCGATCATAATCGGCACTCTCGAAATGTCTGGTTCTGCCGCAATTAAATTCAAAAATTTAGTCATCGCAGTAACACCGTCAAGCATTCCTTCATCCATATTAATATCGATGATTTGTGCTCCACCTTCTACCTGTTGCCTTGCAATATCAAGCGCCTCGTCATATTTCTCTTCCTTGATTAATCTTAGGAATTTTCTTGAACCTGTTACATTTGTACGTTCCCCAACGTTTACAAAAACACTTTCGGGCGTAATAATTAACGGTTCTAATCCTGCTAATACAAGGTCTCTTCTTTTTTCTGTCATTTCTTTCTAAGTTACTAAGATCCTGAGATATTAAGGTTCTAAGTTTTTTATTCTATATTTTTTTAGGTGTTTAAACCTGTAATCTTTTATATTAATTTGGGCGTGTCCCTCCGGGCCGGGCTATCCACTATTAGTCCTCGCTCTTCCTTCGTCAGGCTGTGGGCTAACCGCTTCTATCCCTCACGCAAACTCGGTTTCATAAGATGTCTTTCGTTTTCATTCATAAAAATAATCCGACTTTGGCATTCTATTTATTTCTTCTTTTTTATATAAAATTTCCCAAATCTTATGATATAAATCTAAAAAGGGTTTGGCATTTTTATCGTTCTTAATACTAGTTAAACCAGTATCATAACTAACTAATTTTTTTTTACCATTTGCCCGAATTAATATACTTTGTAAAAAACTTGGGACAGTTATTACGATATTTTTCTTGTCATCTGGTTCAAATTTTGTTGGCATTTCAAAAAATTTGACCTTCAAAATGAGCGAATATATTTTCTCTTTTTCTTCCTTTGTTAGTTTTACTTTTATTTTTTTTTCTCCTTTCACATATTTTCTATGAAAATTGCCATTCTGAGAATCATAATAATTATTTCCTCCGTCTTCTATCACAAAATAAAAATCAGAAGGCATGTCTTCTTTAACAACTAGTTTTTGCTTCTCATTATTAAAACTGAATAAACCAAAAAGCACAAAAAAAGTTGATATGATTTTTATTTTTTTCATATTTAATTAAATATAAAATTCTACACTCCTTGCTTTATTTTGCAGGTACAAGTGGGAGGCTTGCGCTAGCTGTGCTATCCAAAGCTGTTTCATTTAACGATTCAAGCAACGCTTTAATGTTATTTTTTGCCGAAATTTCATTTGCCAATCGCAATCTTTTAGCGCCATAAAAAGCATCTGACATCGTAGCATTTCCTGATTGATTAATACTTTTACTAAAAACCAAATTATTTTTATTATACAACTTGTATTCTACTGTTGTTTTTACAGTTAAATTAAACCACTTAGGTCTACTTACAGAAATTATACTTACTTCAAGAACCCAATCACCATCTATAATAGCTTCTGTTTTTGTAAATGCATTAGATTCAATAAATGATTTTTTTAATGCTTCTTCAAAATTTTTATTGGAAATATTAGATACCCATAATGGGTTTGTCTTTTTTCCACCTATAACAGGTTTTATAAAAATCTTATCTCCAATCTTTTTTTCAACTTTATAATCTTTAACAGTCATACCTTTTACAGAGGCACCAATTGCGCATCGACTGAAGAATACTGAAATAAAAATCAGTAAAATTATATGTTTAAATTTCATGCTTATACTAAATAAATAGATTATGCCAACACAGGCGCAACACGTGGCTTATAATCCTTCGCAACCTCAGCCATTAATCGAATATGATCTGGAGTTGTTCCGCAACATCCACCGATTATATTAATTAAATTATCATCTAAATATTCTTTAATGAAGGCCTGAGTTTGTTCTGGCGTTTCATCATATTGTCCGAAAGCATTTGGCAATCCTGCATTTGGATGCGCTGAAACATTAAACTGCGTATGCTGCGATAATGTTTTTAAATACGGTTTTAACAAATCGGCTCCAAGAGCGCAATTGAAACCTACGCTTAATAAAGGAATATGCGAAACGGATATCAAAAATGCTTCAACAGTTTGCCCAGAAAGTGTTCTTCCTGAAGCATCGGTAATTGTTCCTGAAACCATGATTGGAATATCCAAATTACGTTCGTCTTTTACTTCTTCGATCGCAAAAAGTGCTGCTTTAGCATTTAAAGTATCGAAAATGGTTTCTACCAAAAGTAAATCACAGCCTCCATCCATTAAAGCTTCTGCTTGTTGTTTGTAAGCAATTCGTAAATCGTCAAACGTTACAGCTCTGTAACCCGGATCGTTTACGTCTGGAGACATACTTGCGGTTCTGTTTGTCGGTCCAATTGAACCGGCTACGAAACGTGGCTTATCCGGATTTTTCGCGGTAAATTCATCGGCTACTTGTCTTGCAATTTTAGCCGATTCGTAGTTTAACTCGTAAACCAAATCTTCCATGTGATAATCGGCCATACCGATTGTCGTTCCAGAGAAAGTATTAGTTTCTACGATATCAGCACCAGCTTCGTAATAAGCAGCATGAACATCGCGGATCGCTTGTGGTTGTGTTAGAGATAGTAAATCATTATTTCCTTTTAATGGATGCGGAAAATCTTTGAAACGCTCTCCTCTGAAATCTTCTTCTGAGAAATTATAGCGCTGCAACATTGTTCCCATTGCTCCGTCAAGGATTAGGATATTTTTTTTTATTGCTTCCTGAATTGTTATTGCCATCTTGTATTTGCCGCAAAGACGCTAAGGCGCCAAGCTTTTTTAATTATAATTTTGAAGGCTCTAATTAAACCCGACAGTCCCGAAGCCTCGGGATTAAAAACCTGTCGGGTTTAGCCTTCGATATTTTTTTTACATTAATTCCAAAAGTGCACTATTGCTGGCTCATTAGCCCCGATTGAGCCGGTATCCTCGTAATGAAATGGAGAGATAAAGGCGAAAGCGGGAACTGTTGACTGCAAAAATGCGCCAATGATTCGCTCCTGATACAGCATCTGTTTCAGTAAATATTATAAGTTGTCAGGAAAAGTTTTGAGAAATACGAGTAATGTATTTGTGTTATCTATCTTTAATACTGGAAAATGTTGTATAAAGTAGAATTTAGCACCTTCTTTATGATAAAGGGTTGCTAAGGTTTCATCGGGTCTATCCCTCCGCCTTTCGTGATAACTGACAATAATTTTAAGAACAGCGCAAAGGTATGAAATAGCCATTCGATTTGCAAATGTTTTTTTTTAAGATGCTGAGACTCTAAGATACTGAGTTTCTAAGTTTTTCAAATAGATGCTAAGACGCTGAGATACTAAGATGCTAAGTTTAAAGTTTAATTCAATAAAAAAGCCCAAACTAAAAGTTTGAGCTTTATATATAAAAATCTTAGTGTCTTAGAAACTTACTATCTTAGCAACTTACACAATTGCCTTCACAACCGCTTTTGGCGCTTCTTTACGAGTTCCGTCGAAACCGTCTACTCCTGAAACTGTTGTATATTTCAATACGTATTTTTTACCCGGATTGATGATTCCGTATGCAGCCTGACACATTAAAGTTGCTTCGTGGAAACCACAAAGAATCAGCTTTAATTTTCCTGGATACGTGTTGATATCTCCAATAGCGAAGATTCCCGGAATGTTAGTCTGGTAATCTAATGCATTGTTTACTTTGATGGCATTTTTCTCGATTTCTAATCCCCAGTCTCCAATTGGACCTAATTTTGGCGTTAATCCGAAAAGTGGAATGAAATAATCGGTTTCAATTTTACGGTGTGCTCCGTTTTCTTCGATGTCTAATGATTCAACATGCTCAGCGCCATTGATTCCGATAACTTCTGCAGGTGTAATTAATTTGATTTTTCCTGCTGTTTTTAATTCTTGTACTTTTTCTACAGAATCAAGAGCTCCTCTAAATTCATTTCTTCTGTGAATTAAAGTTACTTCTGAAGCTACATTTGCCAGGAAAATACTCCAGTCTAAAGCTGAATCTCCTCCTCCTGCAATTACAACTTTTTTATCTCTGAATTTCTCCGGATTTTTAATGAAGTATTTTACTCCTTTATCTTCATAAAACTCGATATCTTCAATAAGTGGTTTACGAGGCTCAAAACTTCCTAAACCTCCCGCAATTGCGATAACTGGCGCGTGAAATTTAGTTCCTTTATTTGAAGTTACAATGAAAGATCCGTCTTCTTGTTTGTCGATGGTTTCAGCACGTTCTCCTAATGTAAAACCTGGTTCAAACTGCTTAATTTGTTCCATTAAACCATCCACTAAATCTCCTGCTAAAACTTCTGGAAATCCCGGAATATCATAAATAGGTTTCTTAGGATATAATTCTGAAAGCTGTCCTCCTGGCTGAGGCAACGCATCTAAAATGTGGCATTTTAATTTTAATAATCCTGCCTCGAAAACGGCAAATAAACCTGTTGGGCCTGCTCCAATTATAAGTATATCTGTTTTAATCATTATGGTTGTTGTTTATAATCATTCTTAATAATACAAAGAAACGAATAATTTATTCTTTAATCAATGATTTTTATCATTGATTTCTTTGTTCAATTTTCTACTCTTTATTTTTTAATGAAGAGGTAATCTCATTCATTCTTTTAACCTTTTCTTCAAAATTACCTTTTAAGGTTTTTCGGTATTCATTCAGATTTTCAACCATTTGATTGATATCTTCCGGAATTACTTCTTCGAAAAACTCACGCAATCTCTTTGCCGTTGTTGGTGATTTTCCGTTGGTTGAAATGGCAATTTTCACATTTCCTTTCGTTACGATTCCACCTAAATAATAATCGCATAAATCGGGCGTGTCGGCGATATTGCAAATCAAATAGCGTTTTCTCGATAATTCGTAAACTCTTTTATTTACTTTTAAATCGTCTGTACACGCAATTACCATGTGACGTTTTTTGAGCATTTTCTTTTTGAACTTCGATTTTGTCAATTTAATCGAAGGATGATTTTCAGCTAAAACTTTAATTTCTAAATGAAATTCTTTTGCTACTACCTCAACATTTGCATTCGGACTTGACTTTAGCAAGAAAGAAAGCTTTTCCAATCCTACATTTCCTCCGCCCACAATTAAAACGTTCAAGTTGTGAAGTTTCAGGAATATGGGATATAATTCGTTCTGTTCCATTTTAATTTAATTTCATCTAAACAAAATTAGATGATTTTTTGATGAATATTGAATTAAATATCCATGCGTTCCCGAGGTTGAAACCTCGGGCTATGTTTTCCAATCTTTCGTCTTATTTCCCAGATTAAAATCCAACGTTATTACCATGCGTACATCGGGTTGAAACCCGACGCTACAATATGAACCGTTCCTTCGGAACTTTATCTTGCGATTTCTTTTGATAGAAATTCTTCGTAAAAACCTTTTAATTTGTTGCTTTCTCTGACAACTTCGCCTAGAACAATAATCGCTGGCGAACCTAATTCTTTTTCTTTTACAATATTTAGAATCGAATCTACTGTTCCTACGCCCACTTTTTCTTCTGCTGTTGTTCCGTTTTGGATGATCGCAACGGGCAAATTTCCTTTGTCTTCTTTTTGAAACAAATCGATGATTTGAGGCAATTTGTGCATTCCCATCAAAATCACTACGGTTGCTGATGATTTGGCTGATAAAGCAATATCCAAAGATAATTTTCTATCAGAAGTTGTTCCCGTAATTGCCCAAAAGCTTTCTGAAACTCCTCTTTTTGTAATCGAAATTCCCTGACTTGCAGGAACAGCTACTACTGATGAAATTCCGGGAACTACGATGGTTTCTATTCCGAAACTTTCTGCAAATTCCACTTCTTCGCTTCCTCTTCCAAAAATAAATGGATCTCCACCTTTTAACCGAACTACATTTCCGTAAGTCAAAGCATTATCCACAATTAATTGATTGATTTGATCTTGCGTGTAAGCATGATTTCCGATTCTTTTTCCAACAAAAATTCTAATTGCACTTTTTGGTGCGTAATCCAGAATTTCTTCGTTGGCCAAAGCATCGTACAAAACCACATTCGCTTCAGCTAGTGCTTTTACGGCTTTCAGCGTAAGCAAATCAGGATCGCCGGGACCTGCGCCAACTAAAGTTATTTTGGGTTTGATATTAAGCATTTGCTAATTCTTGAGCTCTGTATTTTTCGATGGTATCAAAAAATGAAATTCCTTGTTGAATGTATGCTTTTGCAAATGCTTCTGAAGGCTCATTTTGATTGATTTGATATACCAATTCTCTGAATGTTGTTGCCAATTCTATTTTAGAACTTGCAATGAAAACAGTGTCGAATAAGTCTACAATTCCTGCGTGATTATTTGTTTTTTCATTTTCAGCAAGCAATAATGCTTTAGCACCATTTACAAATCCTGCATAAGCGTGATAAATTGCATCTGACCATTTTCCTTCGTCGAAAGATTCTTGCGCGAATGTCAATTTATCTTTGGCTTCTAATAATAATGTAGCAACCAAATCAATAACAACTCCCGCACATTCTCCCACTCCAACTGCTTTTACGTAATTGTCTGCGTTACCCCAATCTACAAAATCGGCTTCTGTTAAATTGGTAACATCAGCATACGGTTTTAAGATTTCGTAAAAATATTTTTCTCCTTTTGCATCATAATAATCTAGGAATTTTTGTCCGCTTCCGTTAGCATCAAAATCATTTAAAATGGTACGCAACGCATCTGGACCTCTACGACTAGGCACTTTAATTACTTTATCAGCAAAACGTCCAGCACCATTTCCTAATCTTCCTCCGCCCAATAAAACTTGTAAAGCTGGAGCTACTAGTTTTCCTGAGTTGATAGACATTCCCTGGAATCCAATTGCAGACATATTATGTTGTCCGCAAGCATTCATACAACCTGAAATTTTAATTTCGATTTCGCGGTTGTTTAAATACTGAGGATATTCTGCCGTTAAAACTCTTTCCAATTCTTCTGCAATACCGGTACTACTTGCAATCCCCAAATTACAAGTATCAGTACCCGGACATGCCGTAATATCTCCAACTGAATTATATCCTAGCTGAACAAAATCCAACTTCGCTAATTCTTGATAAAAGAAAGGAAGATTCTCCTCTTTTATGTGACGTATTACAATATTTTGACGCAATGAAAAACGTAATTCATTTGCTCCGTAATTCTTAATTAAAGCGGCTAATAATCTGGCTTTATCCGTATAAAAATCTCCTAATAAAACTTTGATCCCGATAGCGTAATAACCGTCTTGTTTCTGTTTGATTACATTCGAATTTTTCCACGCTTCATACGCTTTTGTATCTTCGATTGTAACTTGAGGAACTTCTAATAACGGCGCTGTAATTGGACCTTCAAAAGCGGTTGTATCAATTTCGTATGTTTCAAAAGCGATGGCTTTTTTCTCTTGTTCAACCAGATCAAGGAAAACATCTCTTCCCATTTCTTTGATTAAGAATTTCATACGCGCTTTCATTCTTTTTGCACGTTCTCCGTATCTGTCAAAAATACGGATGATTCCTTCTGCCGTTGGAATGATTTCGTTTACTGGAACGAATTCCGAAAGCAATTCAGCATGTGCTGGCTGAGATCCTAAACCTCCTCCAAACATGATTTTGAATCCGCGTTGCCCATCTTTAATTTTCGGAATAAATCCTAAATCGTGTAAATAACTCAAAGCCGTATCTTCATCTGAAGAGGAGAACGAAATTTTGAATTTACGTCCCATTTCCTGACAAATTGGATTTCTTAACAGATATTGGAAAAGTCCGTGTGCATAAGGCGAAACATCAAATGGTTCGTTTACGTCAACTCCAGCTAATTCGCTTCCTGTAATATTTCTAACAGTATTTCCACAAGCTTCACGAAGCGTAATATCGTCTTTAGCCAAATCTGCCCAAAGCTCAGGAGTTCTGTCTAAACTCACATAGTGAATCTGGATATCCTGACGCGTTGTAATGTGCAAACGTCCTGTAGAATATTCATCAGAAACCTGAGTGATGCGCACTAATTGCTCGCTGGTTACTTTACCATAAGGCAATTTGATACGAATCATCTGAACACCTTCCTGACGTTGCCCGTAGATTCCACGCGCTAAACGAAGACTACGAAAACGCTCATCATCAATTTTTCCTCCACGGAATAAATGAATCTTTTTTTCTAATTCGATAATCTCTCTTTGAACTATCGGATTTTCTATTTCTGTTCTAAAACTTTCCATTTCTCTTTAGTTGTTGGTTGTCAGTTGCTGGTTGTTGGTTTGCTGGCAGAATATCTATCAACCAAAAACCATCAACTATCAACTAGCGAATGAATCCTACTCCTGCTGTTGTGTTTGTTGCTGTATCAATTAAGATAAAAGCTCCGTTTGATTTGTTTTCGTTGTATGAATCAAAATATAACGGTTTACTTAATTTGATCGTTACTTCTCCAATTTCGTTGATTGCTAATTGTGAAGCTTCTGTCGTTCCAGAGTAATCTGTAGCAATTGTATTTTTGATGCTTTCTACTTTTGCTAAAACTCGGTTTGTATTGTGTTGTACCAAATATTTAGTTCCCGGAACCAGTTTTTTACTGTCCATCCAGCAAACTGTTGTGGTAATATCTTTTTCAATTTTTGGAAGCTCATCCGATTTTACAATCATATCACCTCTCGTCACATTGATATCATTTTCTAATTCGATTGTAATTGAAGATCCTGCAACAGCTTCGTCGAATGTTTTATCGAAAAAGTGAATTTTAGATACTTTTGATTCGGTTAAAGAAGGAAGAACCGTTACGGCATCTCCAACTTTAATGGAGTTTCCGTATAATTTTCCAGCGTAACCTCTAAAATCGTGGTATTCTTCTGTTTTTGGACGAATAACTGTCTGAACTGGAAAACGTGCTTTTCCTGCTTCAAAAACATCAGAAGCATGTAATCCTTCTAAATGTTCCAAAACTGTTTGTCCGTCATACCAAGGCATGTTTTCTGATTGATCAACCACATTTCCGCCATTAATTGCACTTAACGGAATGTAACTTACGTTTTGTTCTTTGAATGTGCTTTTTGCATTTAATGCCTGAAAATCGGCTTTGATTTTATTGAAAACTTCTTCCGAATAATCAACCAAATCCATTTTATTAATCGCTACAATTACCTCTTTTACTCTCAATAAATTATTGATAAAAAAGTGACGGTAAGTCTGCTCAATAACACCTTTTCTGGCATCAATCAAAATGATAGAAACCTGAGAAGTCGACGCTCCTGTAACCATATTTCTTGTATATTCTACGTGACCCGGAGTATCGGCAATAATGTAACTTTTCTTTGCAGTCGAAAAATAAATATGCGCAACATCAATTGTGATTCCTTGTTCTCTTTCCGCCACTAAACCATCAGTTGCCAAAGAAAAATCAAGATAATCGTATCCTTTTTGTTTACTGCTTTTTTCGATTGCTTCTATTTTATCAGTCGTCAATGATTTTGTATCATACAATAATCTCCCGATCAAAGTACTTTTTCCGTCATCTACACTTCCTGCTGTTGCTATTTTTAAAACTTCCATTCTGTATTTTTTGTTTCAAGTTTAAATTTTGTTTCAAGTTTCAAGTTGAAAAACTTTGTCTAAAATTTAAATCCGTATGTTTTTGTTTTCTTGATTTTTTCTTTTAAAATTCCGTTCCGAATTGCATTTACAATTAACAATTCATAATTAACAATTATTAAAAGTATCCTTGTTGTTTTCTCTTTTCCATTGCAGCTTCAGAACGTTTGTCGTCGATTCTGGCTCCTCTTTCAGAAATGGTTGATTCTCTAATTTCGCCTACAACTTCTTTGATTGTGGCTGCGTACGATTCAACTGCAGCGGTACAACTCATATCTCCAACGGTTCTGAAGCGAACAATTCTTTCTTCGATTTGTTCGTCTTCTTCCTGGTACACAAAAGGAGAATGCGACCAGATTAAACCGTCTCTCAAAAAAACTTTTCTTTTATGTGAAAAATAGATTGACGGAATTTCGATGTGTTCTTTTTCGATATAACTCCAAACATCTAATTCTGTCCAGTTTGAAATTGGGAAAACACGAACGTTTTGTCCGTTTTCAATTTTTCCATTCAAAATATCAAACAACTCTGGTCTTTGATTTTTTTCGTCCCATTGTCCGAAATCATCACGAACAGAGAAAATACGTTCTTTCGCTCTTGCTTTTTCTTCATCACGACGTGCGCCTCCAATACAAGCATCAAACTTAAATTCTTCAATTGCATCTAAAAGTGTTGTCGTTTGCAGGCTGTTTCTACTAGAATATTTCCCTGTTTCTTCCACCACTTTTCCTTCATCAATAGCATCCTGAACATTGCGAACGATCAACTCTAAACCTAATTCTTCTACCAATTTATCTCTGAAAGCAATTGTTTCAGGGAAATTATGTCCCGTATCAACGTGCAATAGAGGAAACGGAATCTTAGCAGGGAAAAATGCTTTTTGTGCCAAACGCACTAACGTGATAGAATCTTTTCCTCCTGAGAAAAGTAAAACCGGTTTGTCAAACTGTGAAATTACTTCTCTGAAAATGTATATCGCTTCACTCTCTAAAGCGTTTGTTTTTAATACTGAACTCATTGTTTTTTTGTTTGATATTTTGTGAGTTTCAAGTTTTAAGTTTCAGGTTTCAGGTTTCAAGTTCCCTGATCTAAAAAATCTTCACTCTTTATTCTATAATCTATATTCTATTCTCTAGCAGAAGTCTTGCATCTTGCTTCTTTCTTCTACTTACTCTTTCTTAGCGCTATGAAGCCCACACTCTTTATGGCTTGATTCCCACCACCATCTTCCGGCTCTGATATCTTCACCAGGAAAAATGGCTCTTGTGCAAGGCGCACATCCAATACTTACAAAACCTTGTTTGTGTAATGCATTTTGCGGTACATTGTTTTCCGAAAGGTAAACTTCAACTTCTTCTAAAGTCCATTTTAACAACGGATTGAATTTTATGATTTCGAAGTTTCCATCATATTCAAACAGATTTAAATCGTGTCTGTTTTCTGATTGTTCTGCTCTTAATCCCGTAATCCAAACTGAGTTTCCTGCCAAAGCTTTTCTTAACGGAACCACTTTACGAATAAAACAGCATTCTTTTCTATTCTCAACTGAATCGTAAAAGCTGTTTGGCCCTTTTGTTTTTAAAAGATTTTCTACCGCAGTCGCTTCTGGAAAAAAAACTTCAATAGGTCTTTTATACTTTTTTAATGTTTTATGAAAAACATCGTATGTTTCCTGAAATAATCTTCCGGTGTCCAATGTAAAAACGGTAATATCAGTATTGCTTTTTGCAATGAAATCTGTAATTACCTGATCTTCCTGACCAAAAGAAGTCGAGAAAATTACTTTTCCTGGAAATTCTTCTGCTAAAAAAACTAAAGTTTCGTCCAGCGAAAAATCTTTTGTTTTATCTAATAATTCTTGTACAATACTCGCACTCATAATCTCTCTTCCTTTCTAAAATTATTTTTAAAATAACTTAGATAATGTTTTTAAACTCAATAATATAATTAGAATCCCAACTGCAATCATCATTGGTTTTCTTTTGATTTTATTTACTAAATAAGCTCCTAATGGTGCTGAAATTACGCCTCCTAAAATCAAACCAAAAATAACCTGCCAACCGTGAATTCCTCCAAAAAGCATAAATGTGATGCCGCTTGCAAATGAAATTGCAAACTCAGCTGCATTTACAGAACCTATCGTATATCGTGGATTTCTTCCTCTTCCTAATAACGTTGAAGTTACAATTGGCCCCCAGCCACCGCCACCAACCGCATCCATAAAACCTCCAAAAGTGGCTAAATAACCCAACTTGGTTGTTTTCTTTTTTACAATCGTTTTTGCTAATGCTTTTCTTATAATAATAACCGCCAAAACAATCATATAAACTGCAATGAATGGCTTTATAACATCTCCGTTAATCACATCAGACAATAAATAAGCTCCTGTAATAGAACCTAAAACACCCGGAATTAATAAATGCTTTACCAGTTTTTTATTAATATTTCCGAATTTATGATGCGAAATTGCCGATGCCCCTGTTGTAAACATTTCTGCAACGTGAACTCCTGTACTGCTAACAACTGGCGGAACTCCGTAAGCCAGCAAAAACGAAGTACAAGTTGCTCCATAACCCATTCCTAATGTTCCATCAACCAATTGAGCAAAAAGACCAATCGCAAAAAACACTAAAAACTCCTGGTTAAAACCTCCAATAAAGCCACTCCATGAAAACTCAGCGTAGTGATTAAAAATTAAGGCAGTCAACAAACCTACCAATAAAGCTACAGGCACTACAACCCATAATTTTTCTTTTAATGATGCATCAGACCTAACATCGTAATTATTGATTTTCAATTCTTTTTCCATATCTCTGGATTGGCTTTTGATGCAAAATCTATTACCCTATCGGGTTAATAGATTACTATGCAAAATTAATACTTATTTCTAAATATCAAAACATTATTTAATTTTTTTACAGCCCTAATTCTCTTTATGTTAAGTAAGCGGTATTTTTTTATAGTTTTATAAAATCGCTTCCTAAATTAAAAATCATACAACACTGTATTACAGCGAAATAAACTAGTTATGACATTTGTTTACAAATATAGTATTTTAAAGTCTACCATATCTATAGGATAATTATAAAATTGTTATTATTTTTACGCCAAACTTTTTTTATGGATTTTCAGATTGGTCTTGTAATTGCGGGCTTAGTAGTTGGCTTTATTGTTGGTTTAACAGGTGTTGGAGGCGGTTCTTTAATGACTCCGATTTTGTTGTTTTTTAATATTCCGCCAACAACTGCAGTAGGAACAGATTTGCTTTATGCTGCTTTTACAAAAGCTGGAGGTGTATTTGTACACCATAAAAAAGGAAATATCAACTGGAAAATTACAGGATGGCTAACATTAGGCAGTGTTCCTGCTGCTTTAGTGACTTTATGGATTCTAAACAGCATTAAAACTGATATTGAAACCATTAATCATGTTATAAAGTTCAGTTTAGGCTGGGCATTATTATTCACATCAATTGCTATTATCTTCAAAAACAAAATTTTGAAATTTTCGCAAAAACATGCTGGAGATAAATTCCATAAGGAAAGCCACACTCAAAATATGCTGACTATTGCTATTGGGATTTTACTTGGTGCAACGGTAACGGTAACATCTATTGGTGCAGGCGCACTTGGAACGGTAACTTTATTTTTTCTATATCCGCTGTTGCCACTACCTCGTTTGGTGGGAACCGAAATTGCTCATGCTGTTCCATTAACGCTTGTTGCTGGAATTGGGCACGCCTCGATGGGAAATCTAGATTTAGGATTACTTGGCCAGCTGTTAATGGGATCGCTTCCTGGAATCTATATGGGAAGTATGCTGAGCGGAAAAGTACCGGATCAATTTCTTAGAAATGCAATAGCAGTAATGCTATTCTTCACTGGATATAAATTGATTTTTTAACAAAATCATCATTATAAAAAAAGACCATTTCTATTTTGAAATGGTCTTTTTTTCTTAGAAAGCAATATCTGCCAGAGAATTGCTTTCCAATATTTTAAGTGTATTATCTCTAACTTCGGTCATTAATCGTCGTGCTGCACAGGTAGATTCGTCATCACAATCGTCACATCTTTCATAAAAATTATGACTTGCGCAAGGAAGAAGTGCAATTGGCCCTTCAAGAATTCGGTAGACTTTAGCCATACTGATATCTTTTGGGTCTTTGATTAAGTAATAACCGCCGCCTTTTCCTTTTTTTGCTCCAAGAAAGCCTGAATTTCTAAGCAGCAGCAAAATACTTTCTAAAAACTTAATCGAAATATGCTCGTTTTTCGCTATTTCGGCAATTTGAACAGGATCATTATTTTCTCGTCTGGCCAAATAAGTCAACGCTTTTATTCCGTATTTTGTTTTCTTTGAAAGCATCTTTAGATTTTAAATTGCAAAATAGTTGTTCCGAATTTAATGTATTGAAATCGATACATTTATTTCTGCAACAAAAATAGGCTTTTTAAATGAGAATAATAACAGAATAGAAATTATATTCTACTTATTCTATCAGATTACTTCGCTATTTCCGATTAAATTGAATTCGTGGAATGATTTTATTTCTTCAACTAGTGCTTTTTTATTTACCACATAAGTATCCGTCATCGAATCGTGCCATCCTCTTGTTCCTAAACAGGAGAATATTTCAAAAGGAATAAAACGACACAAAGTTCTTCTTAGTATGGTCGCAAAATCAGTTTTTTCGCCATACTCGTTAACGACAGTAGTTCCTGTAATAAATTTGCCTAAAGATCTCCCAAACAGTCCCTCTGTGATTAAATAATAAAAAAAGTAGATTAGCATCATTATGAAATTCCATCCCCAATTTCCTAAATTATCCATCCAGACACTTAAGCCGGTCAAACCAAATAAACCAATCAGAATCCCAGTAAAAGCACAGAGTCCCGCAAAGATAAGAAATGCAAATATGCCATCTAAAATGTAATTTAAAAAACGGATTCCAACTGAAGCCAGCAATCTATCGTCAAGAATGTAACCAGAATTACTCATATACAAATTGGTAATTTTATAATTTATTAGTTTTTTTAGCTCCTAACAAAAATATATTTTTTACTCAAATAACCTCAAAAAAAGCAGAAGGATTTTTAATAGTAATAAATTTACAGTCAAAAAAAGTTATTTTATGAATGCCTTCAGAATGTCATCACAAATTAAATAAGCATTATTATTTTCTAAATACAATTGATGTTTTTGGTTATCGAAGATTTTATTTGAAACATTTAAATTGAAAAACCATTCGAGATTGGGTTTGTTTAAATCATTTTCTCCAAAGTACAGTTTGATATTACAATCTGGCAATTCATTTTCATATCGTAATCTAGTAGAGGAAACAGCAAACAAATAATCCGTTTTTAAAGCTTTTAAAGAAGCTTTCCATGCAACTGTCCCTCCAATACTAAATCCTAGAACGGTAACTTTTTCTTTTTCCAATTGGAGTAAATTTTCAATTGCTCTTTCAATGCCGCCATTTAAAAATTGGCTGTGTATTTCAGTTTCTCCAAGACCAGATGCATTTATGTTTGCTAATTTGAGAACGTCATAATACTGAATATCAAAACTAGATTCTAATTTATCTGTATAGAATTTTATCCCGTCTGGATTTTCTCCTCCAAATAAATCCGATAAAATAAGTAATCTGGGTTTCATATTTTACTTTTAAAATTGCTATTTCCTGAATTAGAAATTTCAATATACCAAAAAGGGCTATTTAAAAAAAATAGCCCTTCAATTTATTATATTTTATATTTATTCCAGCGCTTGTTTTAAATCAGCAATTACATCTGCAACGGTTTCTAAACCTACAGAAACACGCACTAAACCTTGTGTAATTCCAACAGCCAATTGATCTTCTTCAGATAATTTACTGTGCGTTGTAGAAGCCGGATGCGTTACAATTGTTTTTACGTCTCCAATATTTGCCGAAAGCGAACACAATTTAATTTTGTCCAAAAATTTTCTTCCTGCTTCAAGACCACCTTTAATTTCGATAGCAATAATATTACCACCTAAAAGCATTTGTTTTTTAGCAATCTCATATTTTGGGTGTGATTTCAAGAACGGATATTTTACACTATTTACATTCGGATGACTTTCTAAAAACTCAGCTACTTTTAAAGCATTTTCGCAGTGTTTGTCAACACGAACAGCCAAAGTCTCTAAACTTTTAGACAAAACCCAAGCATTAAAAGGTGACATTGCCGGTCCTGTATTTCTTGAAAACAAGTATATTTTACGAATTAACTCAGCGTCTCCAACGGCAACTCCGCCCAAAACACGGCCTTGTCCATCGATTAATTTTGTTGCTGAATGAACTACGATATGCGCACCATATTTAATAGGCTGCTGAATATATGGAGTTGCAAAACAGTTATCAATTATTAAAATCAAATTGTGCTTTTTTGCAATTTGACCTAACAACTCCAAATCAATTACATCTACACCTGGATTTGTAGGTGTTTCAGCGTATAAAATCTTCGTATTTGGCTTAATAAAACTTTCAATAGTTTCTGGTTTATTGATGTCAAAATAAGAAGTTTCGATTTTCCATTTTGGGAAATACGTCATGAACAACGCATGAGTTGATCCAAAAACACTTCCAGCAGAAACGATATGATCTCCAGATTCTAATAATGCTGCAAACGTAGAATAGATTGCCGCCATTCCAGTTGCAAAAGCATAACCCGCTTCGGCACCTTCCATAGCACAAACCTTGTCTACAAATTCTGTTGTATTTGGATTGCTGAAACGAGAATAGATATTGCGGACTTTTTCTTCCGTAAAAGATGCTCTCATATCTTCAGCATCTTCAAATACAAAACTTGACGATAAATATAACGGAGTTGAATGTTCCTGAAATTGCGTTTTTTCTAAATGTGTACGTATGGCTTGTGTTTCAAAACCAAATTCTTCTGTGTTCATTGTGTTGTTTTTTGTTTTTTTGTTTCAAGTTTCAGGTTTATTTTGTGAGTAATAAATATGATTTGAAACTTAAATAAGTGAGTCATCCTAAAAATTATCTAATTCTCAAATTGACTAATTTTCTAATTCTATAAAGCTTCGTTGTTCAAGACAACTTTGTATTTGATAGTTGCTGTTGGTTCTACAGTTTTGGCAACTGAACAATATTTCTCGAAAGAAAGCTGTGCTGCTTTTTTTGCTTTTTCTGGGTTAATTTCTCCTTCTAAATAAAAAACCACATCGATTTCTTTAAAAGGTTTTGCTTCTTCAATCTGAACGCGCGTTCCTTCAACCTCAGCGTTAAAAGAAGTGATTTCCTGACGCTGTTTCTTCAAAATCGAAATCATATCAATCGCACTGCATCCTGCAACGCCCATTAATACAAGTTCCATTGGACTGGCGCCTAAATCGCTTCCGCCAAATTCAGCTCTGCTGTCAACGTCAACTACATGTCCGCGTTCATTTTTTACTTTGAAATGAAATGCGTCGTTTACTCTGTTTAAGGTTACTTTCATTGTGTTGTTATTTTTTGTTTTTTGTTTGAGTTCAAATCAGAAATCTAAAATCTGCTCTCTAAAATTTAAAATCAATTATCCTTTATCAGACAATCTCAAAATATCTCCAAAAACTCCTCTTGCTGTCACCGCAGAACCTGCACCGGCTCCTTGAATAACGATTGGACGATCTCCGTAAGATTCTGTGTAAATTTCGAAGAAAGAATCAGAACCTTTTAAACCGCCTAAAGCAGTGTCTGAAGGAACAGAAACTAATTTTACTTCTAAATTTCCTTTGTCATTTTGCAAATCACCAGACAATTCGCCAATGTATCTTAATACATGATTTGGTTTTTGATCGGCTTTTATTTTCTCGTAAATTGGATCGAATTCTTTTAATTTCGTTAAGAAATCAGCAACATTTCCATCGCGTAAATGTTCCGGAATTAGATTCTGAATTGAGATTTCTTCAAACTCATTCTGCAAATCTAATTCTCTTGCCAAAATCAATAATTTTCTTCCCACATCATTTCCGCATAAATCCTCACGCGGATCTGGTTCTGTATATCCGTTGTCAATTGCTTCCTTAAGAATTTCACTAAATGGAACATCTTTTGCAGAAAAATTATTGAATAAATAACTCAATGTTCCAGAGAAAACTCCTTTAATTTTTGTGATGTTTTCACCTGAAAGATGCAGTAATTTAATGGTGTCGATTAATGGCAAACCTGCTCCAACGTTGGTTTCGTATAAATAATTCTTTTGGTTTTCTGCCAAAGCTTTTCTCAGCTCTTTATAAAAACCATACGTCAATGTATTCGCTACTTTATTCGAAGAAATTAAGTCAAAACTGCTTTCTACAAGCGGAATATAGTTTTCTACAAATGATGCACTTGCCGTATTATCAATCGCAATTAAGTTTTCTAAATGATGCTCATTTGCGTAAGCGATAATATCATTTATTTTGTATTCTTCACCTTTTGTCTGGATATCATTTTTCCAGCTTGAAGTTACGCCATTTCTGTTTAATAAAAGCTTTTTAGAGTTTGCAATTGCAAAAACATTCAGCTTCACATCTTTACGTTTTTCAATCGCTGCAGCCGATTCTAAAATTTGATTAATCAACGTTCCGCCCACTAATCCGTGACCAAAAATCGCAATGTTGATTTTTTTAGAAACTCCAAAAATCTCTCCGTGAATTACGTTTAAAGCTTTGTTCAGTTCTTCTTTCTTCACAACCAAACTCACGTTTTTACCCGTAACCGTGTTGTTGAATAAAATTGGAACTATTTTGTTTTTGATTAATGCAGTATATGGCTTGTGAAAAGTGCTCAAGTCCTGCCCAATAATCGAAATTACCGAAACATTATCCGTTACTGTGATTTGGTTTACGTCTTTAGAATAAAAGTCGTTTTCGAACTCTTTTTCCAACTCCACCATTGCGAGAGTTGCTTTGTCTTTAGCCACAACCAATCCTATTCCTCTTTCTGAAGAACCTTGCGAAATAATGCTTACGCTGATGTTGTGATCGCCCATTACTTTAAAAATTCGGGCATCAACTCCAGCTTTTCCTAGTAATCCTCGTCCTTCAAGATTTACCAAAGACACATTTTCTAAAACAGAAAGCGTCTTGATTCCTTCTTTCGCAGAATCTGAAGTGATTAAAGTACCGCGGTTTTCATGATTGAAAGTATTTAAAATACGAAGCGGAATATTTTTTTCTAATAAAGGAATAATCGTTTTAGCGTGAAGAATTGTTGCTCCAAAATTAGCCAACTCATTCGCTTCGTTAAACGATAAATATTCGATTTTTTTAGCATCGGCAACTAAATCTGGATTTGCTGTGTAAATTCCGTCAACGTGCGTGAAGTTTTGAAGTTCTTCAGCATTCAAATAATTTGCAATTAATGACGCTGTATAATTACTTCCGTTTCTTCCTAAAGTTGTGGTGTCATTATTATTATTTGAGCCAATAAAACCTGTAACGATATTTACTGTTTCACCGTTATGCAATTTGAAATAATTGATAACGTTTTTCTTCGAAAGTTGTTCCAAAGGTTGCGCGTCACCAAATTTTGAATCGGTTTTAAGCAATTCTCTCGTATCGACAAAGTTTGCGGGAATACCTTTTTCAATTAAAATAGCGGTCAATAATTTAGCCGAAAGCAATTCACCTTTCGACAAAATCTGATCTTTGATTTTATTGCTGTAATCGCCAATCAAGCTTACGCCTTCAAAAAGTTTATCCAGAATATTGAATTCTTCAGACAAATCAACCTGACCGTAATCAGAAGTCTGATAAGCTTTAAAACTCTCCAAAAGGGGTTTATAATTCCCATTTTTAGCGGCAATTCTTAAAATATCTTCTAATTCATCTGTTGCATTTCCTCTTGCAGAAACGACTACGGCAATTTGCTCGCCTTGATTTACTTTATCAGAAATGATTGAAACGACTTTATTTAGTCCTTCTCCGTTTGATAATGATTTACCTCCAAATTTTAATACTTTCATTTTTATTTTGCTATTATTTCTGCCTTAAAAATATCGGCAAGTAAAAGATCTAATTGTTTGTACTCTATTAAAAAAGCGTCGTGTCCGTGAACCGAATCTATTTCGCTGTAGGAAACATTTTCTTTGAACTTTTTTAATTCATTATAAGTTTCCAGATTCTCTTTTGGTGTAAAAAATAAATCTGAGTTGATTGCTACGATATGAATCGCTGCGTTTGATTTTGATATTAAAGCCTCGAAATCCTCACTATTTCTGGTAATATCTATAGTTTTAAGCAGTTGGTTCATCAATTTATAAGATGCCAATTGAAAACGCTGCTGTAGTTTTTTTCCGTGATGCGCCAGCCAGCTTTCAATATTAAAAATCAAAAGATCCTGATTAATGGTTCGCTGAAATTTTTCTTTGAATGATTCTGGAGAACGGTAACAAAGCATGGCATGGATTCTGGCATCTTCAATTGGTTTTGAAGAATTATTCAGAATCTGTTCCTGTAGATAGCAATTTGCGATCATCCAGTCCGTCGATTTCCAGTCGGTTGCAATCGGAATTAAATGTTCTGTAATGTTTGGTTCCAATGCTAAAATTTCCCACGCAATTCCGCCACCGACAGAACCTCCAATTATAGCAAACACTTGTTCGATTTGAAGCGCTTTTAAACCTTTGATAAAAATTCTTGCAATATCTCTGGCTGTAAAATCGTGATAATTTTCAATTACAAATGAATCGTTCCCGTTGCCTGGAACATTAAATGCCAAAACGGTGAATTTATGGGTGTCAATTGTTTTTTCATCGCCAATTAAATCATTCCACCATCCGTTTGGGCCAGTTACTTGTGCATTTCCTGTCAAGGCATGATTGACCAAAACAATTGGTGCGGTATGCAAAGGCAAACCAGAAAGCGTAAAACTTAACGGTAATGATGAAAATATCGCACCACTCTCTGTGATGAAATTTTGAATTATAATGGGATTGGGTATATTTTCCAATTTCAAATCTTTTTATTTATGATTTGTATGTGGAAATATTAGAAAGAAAGTCTAGAGTTTGAAACTAGAAAAATTCTTGTTGTTATCTTTCCACGTTTGGGCGTGGTAGAATGCAGCACCTTCTTCGAATTAACGAAGGGTTGCTAAGGATTCATCGGGTCTAATCCCTCCTCCTTTCTTTATAACATTTCAATACGTATTTGAACTTAACGGTGCAAATTAACTACTAATTTCTTAAACTAACAAATTTTATCGAAACTGATTCCTCAATTTCTTAAACATTATTCAATCAAAAACTATTATACGCAAAAAATTACCGAACAGAATGCCCAGTAAAATTAAGCCGGTTTTACCCTATTTTATACTGCTTTTTGATTTAGATAAAAAGCGTTTCATTCTCTTTTGAATACATTAAGAACAATAAAGAATTTGGATCTTTTTTCACCTCTTTTTTATCTGTCTCAGTCATTCCAAATCTTGGATGAACTAATTCATTTGTTGGCGGAGGCGGATTGTTTCTTTTAGCTCTTATGCTTTTCAATGTCAAAAATGTTTTTGATAAGTAGTTTAATGTGCTCATGATATTTAAGTTTAAGTTAGTTTGCATTTTATAATCTTTACTATTTCTTTAATTCTTTGTTATGCTAGTCAAATGGAATAAAAAAACCCTTTCGGATTTTTAATACCAAAAGGGTTTAAGTTTTATAGAACTTATATATACTTTTAGTATCAACAGACGCGTACACAAATACGTGCGACGTTAAACATCTTGTTCATCTGTAGGGATTTATTCATTTGTTGTTTGACTTCTATTTTAAAAAAATTCTGCATTTAATTTTCTTTAATGAGCTTTTTGATTTGATTAATTCCAAAAAGCGATTGTTTATTTTAACAATTAAGCGTCTCTTTTTAACAGATCTTACTTGTCTTACAAATTTGCGATATTTTTTTTAATTTTCCAAGTTATAAAAGCTTAATTATTCCTAAAAAACGTTAAAAAACATCTTTTTACCGTTAAAAAACATCTTACAAAATTAAGATTTTAAATTAAAGAAGTTTTATCTTACAAAAAATTAACTAACTTTTTCTGTTTCAATCTGTCAAAGAACTATTTTTTCTATTATTTAAAAACCACTTAAAGCCAGACCGCTTCCTTATTTTTGATTTTTTCGGCTACTTTTAAAATATCAGTTATAATTCCTCTCGAAATTGCCTGTTTGCAAGGTGACGCTCCTTGTATAACAATAGGAACATCTGCATAAGACTTTGTGTAGATTTCGAAAATAGCGTCAGATCCTTTTAACTGCCCAATTGCAGAGGTTATAGGTTCTGAAACTAATTTTACTTCCAAAGTATTTTTTTCAACATCAAATTCGCCTACATATCGCAGCACATGATCTTCTGCCTGAGTGATTTTTGCAATTTTATAAGATCTATCAATTGCTTCTTTATTTAAGATGCCATTTTTCTCTAAATGTTCTTCTCTTATTATAGGATTGATTTTTATATCAGACAATTCAAATTCCTTCCCAATTTCTCGAGTTAAAATCAATAGTTTTTTGGCAGTATCGTTTCCTGACAAATCTTCTTTAAAGGTAGAACGCATCAAACCAAGAAGGCTGGCATCTTTTAGAATTGATGAAAAAGAATTTTCTTCTGCAGAAAACCGATTAAAAACATAACTCAGATGATCTGAAAAAACACCTCTGATCTTCGTGATTTTTTCGCCCGAATAATACAAATCTCTCAAGGTCTGCAAAACCGGAAATCCTGTATCAACTGAGGTTTCATACAAGAATTCTTTATCGTATTTCTTAAGATTTTCTCTTAATTGTTTGTATAAATCAATTGGAAGTGTATTCGCCTTTTTATTTACAGCAACGATATTAAATCCGTTTTCGATCAAAGTATTATAATGACTAATCAGTTCGTCACTGGCTGTAGCATCAACGGCGATCAAGTTTTCGAATTCATTTTCTTTTGCAAATTCTATAATATCCTCCACCCTGAAAGGAACGGCCAATTCTCTAAAATTGGTTTCCCACGCATATCCAACGCCTTCTTTCTCGAAAAAAGCAACAGTTGAATTGGTAATTATTGGAAAATGAAAATCGACATTTTTACTCTGCAGAAAAAATTCCTGACTTTCGATAATCTGATTGATTAAAGTGCTTCCGATATTTCCAATCCCGAAAAGAATAATATTTATTTTAAGCTTTGACATAATTTTAATTTTTAAAACATATCTAATTTTTATTGAACCATATAAGTTTAAACATCTCGTTTTACGATTTAGACGCACTGCTGTGCGCCTCTACATATATTGTGAATTTTTTAATCATAAAAAATCACCTCTAGCAACACCACATTGCTAAAGGCAATTTTTCAAACAAAAAACAAAAAAACCTAATTTTTATTGATACTGTACTGCGCTTGTGTAACGCTTTCAAAAACCGCTTTTAAGTCGGCGATTAAATCTTCAATATCTTCGATTCCAACAGAAAGTCGGACTAAATCTTTAGAAACTCCAGTCAACAATTGATCTTCTTCAGACAATTGCTGGTGCGTTGTGCTTGCTGGATGTATAATCAATGATTTTGTATCGCCAATATTGGCTAATAATGAGAACAATTTGGTTTCGTCTACCACTTTTTTGGCCGCATCAAAACCTCCTTTTAATCCAAAAGTGATAACACCGCTTTGTCCCGCAGGAAGATATTCCTTGGCTAAATCATAATATTTATTCGATTTCAAACCTGGATAATTTACCCAAACCACCTCATCTTGTTTCTCCAGCCATTCAGCCAAGGCCAAAGCATTTTCGCTGTGTTTTTTAATTCGGATTGGCAAAGTTTCTAATCCCTGAATAATCTGAAAAGCATTAAACGGACTCAAAGCTGCACCAAAATCGCGCAAACCTTCAATTCGTGCTTTTGCAATAAAAGCTGCATTTCCTAAAGCTTCATGATATACTAATCCGTGATATCCTGCCGAAGGCTCTGTAAATTCAGGGAATTTTCCGTTAGACCAGTCAAAAGTTCCGGCATCAATAATAACGCCTCCTAATGACGTTCCGTTTCCGGAGATATATTTTGTTAAGGAATGAATTACAATATCGGCACCATATTTAATAGGGTTTAATAAATAAGGTGTCGCAACTGTATTATCTACTATAAAAGGCACTTTGAATGCTTTGGCTTCCGCCGAAATTCCTTTTAAATCCAATACATCTAATTTTGGATTTCCTAATGATTCTACAAAGAAAGCTCTCGTATTTTCTTTTGCTGCTTTAGTGAAGTTTTCTGGTTTTGAAGGATCTACAAAAGTGGTTGTAATTCCTAATCGAGGCAAAGTTACATTTAGCAGATTATAGGTTCCTCCGTATAAACTGTTTGAAGCTACGATATGATCTCCGGCTCTTAGCAAAGTCAAGAAAGTTGTTGAAATTGCCGATGCTCCAGATGCCGTAACTACAGCTCCAATACCGCCTTCAAGCGCCGCTAAACGCTGTTCTAAAACATCATTTGTTGGGTTATTTAGTCTTGTATAAATAAATCCGGCTTCAGCAAGACCAAATAAATTGGCAGCATGATCAGCATTATTAAATACATATGATGATGTCTGATAAATTGGCACTGCTCTTGTTCCTGCATTTTTAGTAACATCGTGCCCTGCGTGTAGCGCGTTTGTTGCAAATTTTTGTGTACTCATGATTTCTTAATTTTTTAAATATTGTTGATACTATATATTATATTGATATTGTTTTTTGAGATTGATGCTGAAACTCTTTTAAACAAGAAAACTTTCTTGTTCTTCGAGATCATACATTTGAAACAATAATGATCTTTGAGCTTTTATTTTCTGCTCTGTATTGATTCGTACAACTTCTCTAGTTATGTCTTCTGATTTATTATTGTTTTTTTGAGAATCGTTTCTCAATAAATACTCAATTGCGATTGAATTTAGTGTTTTCATAATTTGAAAATTTAAGTGTTGAAATTAAAAAAGCCCTTTCGGATGGCTACCAAAAGGGCTTTTAGTTCTAACTAAAACCAAGATTTAACTTTTACTTTTGGCAACAGCAAATTGGGATGCACATTTGCATCATCTGACAACACA
Source organism: Flavobacterium sp. LC2016-01 (assembly GCF_009711135.1). Classification (GTDB taxonomy): domain Bacteria; phylum Bacteroidota; class Bacteroidia; order Flavobacteriales; family Flavobacteriaceae; genus Flavobacterium. Next base: position 198,159 of record NZ_WMIC01000002.1, read on the forward strand.
TCACCATATTATTTACTATTGTTTTCATTTATATTTAATATTTGAATTGTTTCTTTTATAAACTCGACTAATTCGATAGATTAAATGTAATATTTATTTATTTAACAGCCAAATAAAAAAACTGATATTTAACAATTAATTTTTTAAAGTCCCTAAAATCAAGCACTAACAGCTGATTAATTGATAGTTGATTCTTTAAAATTTAAAGCTCAAACGTGCAAAACCAAATCTACCGTTCAATCCAAATTGCGAAACCGCTCTTGAATATGCAAACTGATTGGCATTGGTCAAGTCCGTGCTTGGTGCTGGCGATAAAGTTGGAGTTGTATTTGTAAAGGCCGGAGTTGCAGGATTATTTCTGTCCGGATAAACATCCCCTATATTATTAAATCCAATTGTCGCTCTAAAATGTTCATTGATCTGATATCCTAAAGATAAATCGGTTACTAATTTTGCACTGTATTCTGGATGTTCGTATACAGAAGAGCTTCCATCTAAATTCACATCTGTTGCTCCTGGATCCGTCACTTTTCCAAAATAGCTGTTTCTTAAATAAATATCCAGTTTCTTAATGCTGAAAGTTGTCATTAAATTCGCTTTCAATCTCGGAATTGCTTCTTCTAAATACACCCTGCTTGACTCTGGAAAAAATGAATATTTATAAGGTTCACCGCCCGCATCAATAATAGATTGAGGTACATTTAAATCGCCAACTCTTTTCGTTTCATTGTAGCTCAAAGCCAAATCATTTCGGATAATAAAATCAGGAATAACATCATATTTCTGAGAAATTACCAAATCAATTCCTTTTGTTTCAGAGTTGATTCCGTTTGTCCAAAACGAAGCTCGTTCAACTCCTTTTGTGTCAAATGCCTGTTGAAACAAAGTCAATGCTTCCGCTTGTCCAGGAGTTGTAGCCGCTGCAATCTGAGCATCTGTTGGTCTTGAATATTGGCCTGTCAAAACAATTCTGTCGTCGATTCTGGTAAAATAAGCATCTGTTGCAATTGTGATATTCGCTTCAGGAATTTTAAACGTAAATCCCGTACTGATGCTTTTTGATTTTTCAGGCTTTAGATTTTCAACTCCAATACTTTTTGCTGCTTGTGAATCATTTGTAAAATAACCCACCTGATATGGTGATCCATTTATAAATTGCGTTGAACTTGATTCAAAATATTTTTGCTGTAATGATGGCGCTCTAAAACCTGTCTGACCAGAAATTCTCCAGTTGATATTTTCATTCAGCTTTAAAAGAGAAGCTAATTTGAAGATCACTGTACTTCCAAAATCTGAATAGTTTTCATAACGCACTGCTCCGTTTACCAACCATTTTTCAGTTACATTTAATTCTAAATCAAGATATGCTGCGCCGCTGTTTCTGTTTTTTTCTTTAGCATCTGAAGGCTGAAATCCTGAAAATCCCTGCGCTCCTGCTCCACGTTTGTTTCCAAAAAAGTCGGTAACAATTAAAGGTGAATTGCTTGGCAGAATTCCCGAAACCAAAGCTCCATTTACATCATACAATCCATAAGAAGCTTCTTCCCCTTGTTTGATTTGGTAATTTTCATATCTGAATTCCCCTCCAAAAGCAACGTTTAAACCTGCAAGAACATCATATTTTCTGGTAAAATCTAAATTGGTTGTACTTTGCAAAAACGAAACTTTACCTGCATCAAAACTAAAAGGAGAATTGGTTCCTAAAGTTGCATTTATGGTATTGTTTACATCATATTGAAAAGAATTTGTTCCGAGGTTCGTGCTCAAATCAGTATCAAATCCGAATAATTCTGTATTTACTCCAACCGCTGCCGAAGCATCTAAAATCTTTGACTCAATTTCCGGCAGAAATCCGTTTTGATACACTTGCGTGAAAGTTCCTGAGCCATTTGGAAGTCTGTTGAACGCATATGATTTACCATTTCTATACGATATTCCCCCAAAAGAATATAGAGAGGTCGTTTCGGTCAAAGGATATTTTGCATTATAATAAGCTTGACCCGATGCCAATTCTGACTGTCCCACACTCATATTATAGTCGGTTCTCTGCTGACCTCTGTATGCAAGCTCATTATTGGTAACATCAAAACTCAACGCTGTCTGCATTTGCGTAAGCGTTGTTGCGCCCGCGATCGCATTTTGTTGTGCAGTCGTAAAATAACTTACCTGTGGCGCATATTGTTTTAAAGAACTTAAAATTTGTGCCGAATTTGGAGTTGTATTGATATTGCTGAATAATGAATTGATTTGAACACCGCCTTGCGCCGCTCTGTTTTCAACCGCATTGTAAGCGTTAAAAATAGCATTGTTTCTAATTCCGGCTCTGCTTGTTGCTTCTCTTGTCACCGCACTTGCCGTAACATTCAGGAAACTTCCTGGTTTTCCTAATGAAGTTCCGTAGTTTAAATCGACTTGCAGAGTTTGTCCATCGGCTCCGCCTTTAAAATCATTAGATCCAGAGGATAAATTGGCTCCGTATTGAATTCCTCCTGAAATAAAATTGGCATTCTTTTTAAGGACAATATTAATTACTCCGGCAATGGCATCAGAACCATATTGTGCTGCTGCTCCATCTCTTAAAACTTCGATTCGGTCAATTGCAAAAGAGGGAATTGCATTTAAATCGGTACCAACAGATCCTCTTCCTGGTGATCCGTTTATATTTACCAAGGCACTTGTATGTCTTCGTTTTCCGTTCACTAAAATTAAAACCTGATCGGGTCCCAATCCTCTCAGCTGAGCCGGATCAACGTGATCTGTTGCGTCTGCCGTTGATGTAGGATTACTGGTAAACGACGGTGCAACATAATTTAAAATTTGAGTTACGCTTGTTTGAGGCGATCCTTTTGTAATTTCAGTAATACTAAAAATATCAACAGGAACTGGAACATCAGTCTTTACTCTGTTTTTACTTCTGGACCCCACAATCGTAACTTCTGATAATTCATTATTTTTTAGCGTATCCTGCTCAGTTTTATTTTCCTGTGCATAAATTCCTGAAAATGTCAAGATACTTAAAAAGGCTAGTACATTTTTTTTCATTTCTTTTACTGGATTAGTTAATGTTTTGGCTTAAAAAATTAAAGTTTTTCATTTTGAGCAAAAAAAAAACCTCTGCGGTCTGCAGAGGTTTCTATATCTATTTTTGAAAAAAAATTACAACAGAGTCCCTGCGGAAAGTTCCGGCTTCATACAAGACATCATATTGCAAACTGCTAATTTCATTTGTTTCTGTTATTTTAACGAGGCAAAGTTGCGAACTATTTTTTAATCAGCCAAACAAAAGTCAAAATATTTTCTATTACCCTATCAAAATACTATACTTCTGTTAAATTTCTGCTATAAAAAATAAAAAAAGTTGAACTTTGATTTGCAAATCAAAATGGTTTTATACCTTTGCACCCGAATACAGAGGAAAAATTTGAACTGATTGCAACCTCTTCATAATGAAATGGTTCGTTATGAGTGCTGAGAGATTAATTTCGGCAGTAAAAAATGCTAAAGCAGAAACTCTCCTTTAGCCCTTTTTAGCAATTATTTTCCTCGCTTAATTTTAATTTAATACATTATTATGGCTTATTTATTTACGTCAGAATCTGTTAGTGAAGGGCATCCAGACAAAGTTGCAGATCAAATTTCGGATGCATTAATTGACAACTTTTTGGCATTTGACGCTGATTCAAAAGTAGCTTGTGAAACATTAGTTACAACAGGTCAGGTTATTTTAGCAGGTGAAGTTAAATCGAATACTTATCTTGATGTTCAGCAAATTGCACGTGAGGTAATCCGTAAAATTGGATATACTAAAAGTGAATATATGTTTGAAGCGAATTCTTGTGGAATTCTTTCAGCAATTCACGAGCAGTCTGCAGACATTAATCAAGGTGTTGACAGAGCTAAGCCGGAAGAGCAAGGTGCAGGAGATCAAGGAATGATGTTTGGTTACGCTACAAACGAAACTGAAAACTTCATGCCATTGGCACTTGATTTATCTCATAAATTATTACAAGAGTTAGCTATTTTAAGACGCGAAAACAAAGAAATCACGTATTTACGTCCAGATGCTAAATCTCAGGTAACTTTAGAATACAGCGACGATAACAAACCAACTCGTATTGATGCGATTGTGATCTCAACTCAACATGATGATTTTGATGAGGAAGCTACAATGCTTGCTAAAATCAAAAAAGATATAGTTGAAATTTTGATTCCAAGAATTATTGCTAAAAATCCAGCTCACGCGCATTTATTCAATGATAAAATCAACTACCATATTAACCCAACAGGAAAATTCGTTATTGGAGGACCTCACGGAGATACTGGTTTAACAGGAAGAAAAATTATCGTTGATACTTATGGTGGAAAAGGTGCTCACGGTGGTGGTGCATTCTCTGGAAAAGATCCAAGTAAAGTGGACAGAAGTGCTGCTTACGCTACACGTCATATTGCTAAAAACTTAGTTGCTGCAGGTGTTGCCGACGAAATCTTAGTTCAGGTTTCTTACGCAATTGGAGTTGCTCAGCCAATGGGTATTTTCATTGAAACTTACGGAACTTCTAAAGTAAACTTAACTAACGGTGAAATCGCTAAAAAAGTAGAAGCTATCTTTGATATGCGTCCTTACTTTATCGAACAACGTTTAAAATTAAGAAACCCTATTTACAGTGAAACTGCTGCTTACGGACACATGGGACGTAAACCAGAAACAGTTACTAAAACTTTCTCTGCTCCAGGTGGAAACGAAAAAACAGTTACTGTTGAATTGTTTACATGGGAAAAACTTGATTTTGTTGACCAAGTTAAAGCTGCATTTGGATTGTAATTTTAGACTACTTAGACTAACTTAGATTGTTAGAATTTTAGACAACTACTTTAATCTTAAACATAAAAAGACCCGATTTCTATTTCTTGAAATCGGGTCTTTTATTTTTATTAAATCATCTTTTATCTTTCCAATTTTACATCTGGTAATGTTTTAGGACGATTAGCATCGTTAGACAAAATCCAGCCTGTGCGGTACATCCATTCGGTCATTTTGCGCAGTTTTACGTAATCAATATTTTCAGACTCATCCATTGGAGTGTGGTATTGACTGTGTAATACACTTGTAAAGAAAACTGCAGGAATTCCTTTTCTCGCATAAGGCAAATGATCTGAACGGAAGTAAAAATACTCAGGATGTTCTGGTCTGTCCCAAAGTTTATCCAAATCAAATTTTGGCCCTTCGTCATTTGCTTTTTTGGCAATTGCTACCAAATCAGATGAGTTTTCATGAGGCGAACTTGAGCCTAATAAAGCCGCTTGATTTACATTGTTTCTTCCAATCATATCACCATTTAAAACTGCTACGATAGCTGCCTCTGGAACTGTTGGGTGCGCCGCATACCATCTTGAACCTAACAAACCACGCTCTTCTGAACCATGAAACACAAATAAAGCGGTTCTTTTTCCTGGCTGTTTTTTATAAGCTCTTGCAATTGCCAGCATTGCAACACAAGTACTTGCATTATCATCGGCACCGTTATAAATAGAATCCTGACCGTATTTTTGACGAACTCCATCATGATCCTGGTGTCCGCTGAAAAGCACATATTCATTTTTCAATTTTGGATCGGTTCCCGCAATTGTACCCACAACATTTACTGACGGATATTTATAAGTTTCAGAAACTACCTCCGTCGATAAAATATCTTTAGTCGTTTTTAAATATTCTAATTGATCTCCGTGTACCCAAAAAACTGGCATTGTAGCGCCTATTTTATCACGAAAACCTTCGATTCCATAAATACCTCTTGTCATTTGGGGCTCAACCTGAGACCAGCTTTGTTCTGCTAATTCGTCAGCAACCATAATAAGTGCTACGGCACCTTTTTTTACGACAAGATCATAATATTTATTTCGAACCAAACCAGGATATCTTCTGTCAAAAAGCGAAATATCATCTGCAATTCCTTCTTTTGAAGCTAACAAAACAACTGCTTTTCCTTTTACATCTGCTTTTTCAATTTCTTCTTTTGTTGCTGCTCCTAAATATACAAGCGAACCTTCAACTTTTATGTTAGTCGTTTCTGCAACCAGAACTTCCTTCCATAATTTATATTCTTTTTGGCCAATTTTAAACTTTGTATTTGGTGTAACCTGATGCCTGTACAAATCAAAAAACTGAAAATACGTTCCGTCATCACCTGCTGGAGCCATTCCGGCTTCTTTAGCTTTATTGGCAAGCCACATCGATACTTTTAATTCATCAAGCGTTCCAGCTTCACGGCCATTAAAGTGGTCGCCGGCCATTTGGTACATATCGGTTCTAAGATCTTTATCAGTTATTGCCGAAACTAATGGTTTTTTAACTGCCTGTGCAAAAGTCACTGCACCAGAGGCAAGTAAAACAAGGATCATTTTGTTTTTCATACATTTTAATTTTATAACCCAAACTTAATCATTTCACAGCAAAATCTTTGGTTTTTTAACATCAAAAACAGCCAATAGCAACGATTAATAAACAAAAATGGCTGTCAATACAGACAGCCATTGCATTTTTCACAACTATTAAATTTTAATACGTTCCGTTTTGCATTTTAGTCAAAGTTTCCTTGATATCAGCAGCTGTTTCTGCTTCCGTCACAGCATTTATATTTTTAACTGCCAAAGTTTGTGTTTCAATTGCTTTTTGTTTCTGGCCGTCTTTGTAATATAATTGCGCTAAAGTATCTAAGTAATACGGATTGTTCTTGGTTATAACGGAACTGTATTCAGACCATTTAATAGCTTCTTTTAAAAAACTAGCATTTTGTGGCTGCAGTACTACTGACCATGCCGCATTATTACAAAGATTAGAATGATACTCTTTAAAAGAATTCCATCCATCATAGGAATATGGAGAAGATGAATCCAAAGTCGAAAACATGGCATCCAATTTTTCAATTGGGCTTGATGATGTTAAATGAGAATCAAAATAGCTGCTGAACTCTTTTAAGAAATCTACATTTGATACCGAGGCATCTTCTGCATTGTTTAAATATTGAAAATAATTACTGTATGATTCAAAATTTCCTTTTCCTAAAGCAATGATCTTTTTATAAATCGAAATATTCTTCTCCTTATTTATATCTGAAGAAGATTTTTCTTGAGCAATATAAGTATTAGCCTGCAATGCCGATGAAATTTCAGAAATTACATTTCCTAAATTATGCACTTCGCCTTCTTTATTATTGAATTCTGTACGATTGTTCTCAATATCTTCAGAGTGCTTTAGCAGATAATCAATCGCTAAAAAATCAGTATCATTTAGGATTCTCTCTTCGTTAAAAAGCTGTTTTGTAAATCCTTGATTTTTGATTTCTTTTACGATTGTTTCAACCAGATACATATCTGGATTTTTATCTTTTTGATGCGTTTCAATCAAGTTTTTCCAAGTTTGTGCAACTGTTTTTTTATCTAAAGACGTTTTAGTCATTACAAATTCCTTTGAATTTGGATCTTCTGCCGCAACATCAGAATCGTATGAAATTTCTAAAACAGCGGCTCTATTAAAGGCTCTGATCAAATCGGCATCTATTGCTTTTTTATTTTTGAAGATCTTGTCAATATAAACAAAAGCATTTGCTCGCTGCAGTCTTTTATAAAAATCACCATAATAACCAAATTGATAACTCTGGTCAGACAAATCAGATTTTGAAGTTGCCAAAATATCTCCGTCTCCATTTAAAACTACTATACTCGGATCATTTAATATCTTATTATTTTTGAGCCATTTTTTATCATCGGCACCAGCCAAATAATAATTGTAAACATCATAAACCGGATTGTAACCGTCATACATATTATATCCAGTCTGTGTTTCCTGATCTTTTACAAAGGCATCAAAATTTTCTTTTCCTGCAGTTTTATTGCTATTGGCATAAAGCGCTAAAAACTTAATCTTTGCTTCTTTAGTCGCAGCTAATGCGCTTTTTAAATTGTTCTCAATTTTTAATTTAAAATTGGAATAAGCTGGTTCAGCCATTTCAGTATTAGTCGATAAAGGAGGATACACCGTTGTATCAACAGCAACTCCCATTCCGTAATCTTCGTTTACATTTGGTTTACCTGGATAGGTCCAATTTGAGATTGTTTGATTTTCAATAGGAATTACTTTTTTTTCCTTTACTGGTTGTGGTTCCTTTTCATTTATAAAGACCAAAGGATTTTTACCCGCAGATTCAGCGATTTTTAATTCATTTGTTTTTCTGTCAAAAAAACCGCTGATTTTCAAATCACCAAATGATGCGAAATCATAATTTACGGTTACTTCAGAAACATCTTTTGGCAATGCATATTTGCTGACATTACTTTTTCCGTCGTAATTTTCATAAACCAAGTATAAGTAATCCGTTTTCTCGATTTCAAATTCTAAATCTGTTTTTTCCCAGTTTGGATCTATTTTGGTTTTTACATCAGAAATCCTTTGGTAAACAACATCTTCAGAGCCTTTTTGTGTACCTAAATAAAAGGAATAATAAGACGAATCTGGAAATTTAATTTTGATTTTTTTTGCTTTTTTATCCGTTGCAAAAGCAAGATCAAAATTACTTTCTGCCTTTTCTTTTTGGAAAAATAACAGCGAATCACCTTTAATCTCATAATTGCCCGTATAAAAAACCAATTCGTATTTATTATCTTCTAATAAATTTAGTTTTATTTTTTGACCTTTATTTGAGGATAAATAAGTTCCCTTTTCAATTCCTTTTGTTTGAGAAAAAGAAGTAGAAATTGATAAAAACAAGAGAAATAAACTACATATAAAATTACGCATGGTTCTTTTTTTGATAATTAATACGGCGCAAAGATATTCTATTCGCGCCGAAATCAAGCATCAAAAAATAAATTTTGCAATTAAAATACTACAAATTATATTTCATCGAAAAGATGATATAACGAGGCTGTACAGTATATTGCGAAACTCGTGTAGAAAACTGCGAGAAGCTGTCATCATTAAGATATGTAGTGTTTAATAAGTTTGTAGCCGAGACTTTATATTCCCATTTACTGTCTTTTTTCTGGTAAATTAAACTGGCACTCAAAAAGTCGTATTCGTTATCAACCGTTTTATCGCCATTATAATAATGATAAAATTCATACTCAGAAACAAACGAAAAACTCTTCCAGAAATAATAATCCAATCGTGCAAAAGGCTTGTCGGTATAATAAGTCGAACCGCTGTATTGATTAATTAAGGCATTATATCCAAGCTCTAAATTGGGTAAGTTTTTATAGTTTGTTGCTGCTTTTACAGTATAACTCTGGGTAAAACTTTCTGTTGTTGCTAGAACATTATTCTGAATATTATTGAATTTTGACCAATTTAAGCTTGCCGTTGCTGATGCTTTGTAATTCTTTAGAAACGAACGTCCATAACTTCCCATTCCACTCAAAGTTTCATCAGCTAAATTAGAATTGTATGGAACTGAAGACTGATTAATTCCATCAAAATTAGCTTTCGTTTTTATCGCATCCACTTTTTTAGTGTAGGTTGCGTTGGCAAAAATATTTTCGAAATTGAACATATTGTATTTAAAATAACGAAGCGAGTGCACTTGCGAAGTTGCATTTTCTAAATAACGGTTTCCTCTGAACAAACTACTGTAATCAGATAAAACATAACCCGCCGCAAGCTGATTAATATCAGTAAAATCATTGGACAAAGAGAAATTATAAGTCAGCGTTTCTGATTTTTTGATTTGATATAAAGCAAAGAAATCGGGCAATACTTTAGTAAAACTTTGAGAATAATCCGTGCCCAATTGTCCGTTTGTCATTTGATACGAATGCAGACTTACTCCCGGCGTTAACGTAAACTTTCCGGTCAATATTTTATAATGAAATCCTAAAAAAGCATCGTTAAAACTATAATCGACGTCATTGTTATTTTCGGCATTATTCAAATCGTTTCGATCTCCGTTTTCTAAAATCTGAAAAATATGAGAGTTGAAATTTTGATATGAATAGGTATTTCCTAAAGTAACATTGAAATTACTTTTTGGGGTTACCATATAATAGTAGTCCAGTTTGGCATCCAATTTATTTGTTTTCACAAAACGATCCTGATTATAATCATTTCGTGCGCCGGGCTGTGTTATATATCCTGACAAATTAAAAGGAAGTGTTTGCAGATTAGCATTATAAAATGGATTTTCATCCTGATACAAATGCTGCATTTCAAAAGCAAAAATATTTTTATCGCTTTGTGTATAGTACAAACTTAAATTCTGATTAATCGACGTAGGATCTTGCTTTTTAGTCGTAAAAATCGTTTCTGAAGTAGCAACATTTTGTACAATTTGTTCTCTTAATAAATCTGAATATTCCTCCTGTTTTGTCAGTTTGGTTAAAATATCATAATCAAACTGAAATTTGTCGTTTGGTTTATAAGTCGAGCTTAATTTAAAAAGCCCTAAATTATTCTTTTGGTTTGTGTTTTCATCACGTTTCTGCTGATCGCCAGAAGCTAAAATAGTGGTCTGCGATTTGGTTTCTAAATCGGTTTTTGAAGTTGAAAGAATTCCGAAACCGCTAATATTCCAAGATTTTGTAGCCGAATAAGCAAAATTAGTCGCGCCAAATTTAGTTTCAATTTCTTTAGCTCGATTGTTTCTTAAAATCGAAATTCCTAAATCATTTGACGAAACATTAAAATTGCTTCCGCCCTTTTTCATCATATTTTTGAAACCGCCCGTAAATTTGAAATAATCCTGCGCAGTCAAAGGCAATTCGCCAATATTATTGAAATTGGTAATTAAATTAATGCTGTATTTTGGACTGTAATAAAACAATTTTGGATTGATGATATAACGGCTATCGAGCTCTGCGACGCCAACGCCGGCAGTAACATCTCCAAACCAGAAATTCTTTTTGCCTGATTTTAGTTTGATATTCATGGCAACATTATCCTGATCATTTTCAAGGCCTTTTAATTGGCTTACTTCGTTATAATTTCTTAAAACCTGAACTTTATCAATAGCATCGGCTGGAATGTTTTTTACGCCAAGTTTAGTATCTCCGTCAAAAAAATCTTTGCCTTCAACCATCAGTTTGCTGACTTTTTTTCCTTCAACTTCAATTTCACCATCGGCATTAACCTCAACACCAGGTAATTTTTTCAAGACATCTTCCAGCTTTTTTTCTGTTCCCGATTTAAATGAATCGGCGTTGTAAACAATGGTGTCACCTTTTATAGAAACTGGCATTTCACGAACAATTTCAACACCTTCAAGTTCAATTCCCGCACCGTCCATTACAATATTCTGAACGATATTTTCTGTATTGGTTGAAATTGCCATTTCTTTAGATTTCATTCCCAGATAACTTATCTTAATTGTATAGGAAGTATTTGGCTTCAAAGTCAGCTGAAATTTTCCTTTATCATTTGTAATTCCGTAGGAATCCATTGCTTTGGTGCCGTTATTCACAGCCATAATATTGGCCATTTCCAACGGATTTTTCTGTTCGTCCTGAATAACGCCGTCAAATCGGACACTTTGAGCAAAAGATATCGAGGTCATTAAAAAAATGACATAAAAAAGTATATTTTTCATGGAGAAAACTAAAAGATGATGTGCTTACAATTATCGTCTGATCATTACTGGACCACCGCCTGGACCGCCTTCACGGCCACGGTTCATTTCTCTAAACTCTTCCATTTTTTTGATTACTGTTTCATCGTAATCTTTCTGAGAAATTGTTTTTCCTTTTGTAGGTGCTTTTATTTCAACTTTATCTTTAGCATTCAAAACAATTTTTGAACATAAAATAGTTGTTCTTCCATCATTCACTTCCAAAATCAAACCCGGAAGACCCCAGTAATTTTCGGGACCTTGGTTAACTGGAATTTCTGGAGAATACCAAGCTGTTATAATAATTTCTTTAGGGATTTCGAAGTTGTCCTGAAAGTTAGTTTTCGTTTCACCCGAGGTTTTCTTTACCTCATCTTTTTTCTCTTCCGCTTTTTTATCATCGTCGCTTTTTGGTCTGAAATTTCTAAAATCAGTTTTGCTTGCTTCTTTTACCGCTGTTGCTTTATAACAAGTATAACCGCCAATTTGTTTGGTTTCAGATTCCATTTTCCAGTTTAGTTTTGGAAGAGAATCTATAACCAAAAACTCTTTCCCCATAAATTCTTTGTCAACTGTATATGATTTACTTTTTACATTTTTATAAAAAGTGCCTCCGCCTCCCATAAACGAATTCATCATAATACGCATACCGCCTTGCTGTTGCCCAGGAGCTTCGAGTTTTTCTTCTTCTTTATAAATTGAAGCCGATTTATCAAAATTTAAAATAAAAGTTTTTTCAAGCATTTTTTTCATTCGCTCTTCCATGTTTTTTTGCATTTCGGGCGTAATGTCTCGGTTTCCCGGACGCATTCCGTCAAGTTTAGGCGCTTGCGTTTTTGACTCATAAACGGCCATTCCTTGGAAATCTTTCTGTGCCTGCATCTGAGTAAATACAAGCATTAAAGACATATAAAAAATCACTTTTTTCATTTTTATTTTATTTTAAATTAGGCAGATCATATAAAACTTACAACCAAATGTATCATTAATTTTAAAATACTAAAAATATAATATATCAATGCTTTTAAGACATAGACAGAATACGTTATTTTTTAGACTATTACGATTGAGAAAGGTTTAAATGGCAAAATATTCAAAATCTGCTCTTTTTAAACTTTTATAGTAAGGTTTTTTGTAATTTGGCTCGATCGAAACCTGAAAAAAATGAATAGAACGGTAATAAATATCTTATTTTTCTTTTTAATTGCCAGTATTCCTTCTATTCTATCGGCACAAAATCCAAAAATAAATGCAACCCAAATTTCTCATACAGACTATACCGCTGATGAGTATTTAGGCCAAGATTCATTCGGATTTAGTTATCAGATCAGCAATAATGTTTTCAGTAAATTTAAAGGAAGTGAGGTTTTTGAATACAAAAATGTTTCTTTAGGAAGAATCACAAAAACTGACTTACAAAATCCGCTGAAAATCGTTTTGTATTATGAAGATTTCAATACTGTTGTGTTACTAGATAATCAGCTGAACAAAATTACTGAAATCAATTTTTCATTGAATTCTACTCCAATTGTCGTCAGTGCAATCGGCATGTCCACTCAAAATCAATTATGGATTTACAATGCACTTAACCAGCAAATTGGACTTTTTGATTATTTAAAAAATGAATATAAAACGGTTTCTATTCCATTGACCGAATCCATTAAATATTACCAAACCGATTTTAATACTTTTTATTGGATCGATAAAAAAAACAACTGGTATTCGTGCGATATTTTTGGGAAAATCACAAGCCTTGGAAATGTATCCGATTTTGATAAAATCGAAATAATTGATGCTCAAAAGTACATTTTCAGCAAAGGTAATCTGTTGTATTTAAAGAACATTAGCAAAGAGAAATCAACTGTAATTTATGAAATTGAAATTTTAGAAAAATCGTTTGACAATTTCTATTACAAAGACCAAATTTTATCTATTTTTACAGCTAAAGAAATTGTAAATTATAAAATCGTAACACCGTAATGCACATAGCAATAGCAGGAAATATCGGCGCAGGAAAAACCACCTTGACCAAATTATTAGCCAAACACTTTAAATGGGAACCTCATTATGAAGATGTGGTTGATAATCCGTATTTAGACGATTTTTACCACCAAATGGAGCGCTGGTCCTTTAATTTACAAATCTATTTCTTAAATAGCCGTTTTCGTCAGGTACAGCAAATTCGCGAAAGCGGTAAAAAAATTATTCAGGACAGAACGATTTATGAAGATGCTTATATTTTTGCTCCCAATTTGTATTCAATGGGATTAATGACGAGCCGTGATTTTGAAAATTACACTTCACTTTTTGAATTAATGGAATCACTGGTAAAAGCTCCAGATTTATTGATTTATTTAAGAAGTTCTATCCCGAATTTAGTTGGACAAATTCACAAACGCGGACGTGAATATGAGAACTCAATTTCTATCGATTATTTAAGCCGTTTGAACGAAAGATACGAAGCGTGGATTCAGACTTACACAAAAGGAAAACTATTAATTATTGATGTTGACAATATTAATTTTGTTGATAATCCTGAAGATTTAGGAAACATTATTAATAGAATTGATGCTGAATTAAACGGATTGTTTTAAAACACGAATTGCACAGATTTACACGAATAAAAAATGCCTCTAAAATTATTTAGAGGCATTTTCTGTTTAAAGAAGCTTTGTCAAAGTTTAAAACTTTGACAAAGTTGTTTTATTTAGCAGTTGCCGCCTTGATTTTAGCTTCAACTTCTTTTTCTGTTCCTTCGTAAACTTCGGTAGTTGTTTTACCATTTTCAGTTTTTGTAACAGTTCCAACGGCTTTCCCATTTACATTTTTTAAATCAACTCGAACTGAGGTTTTATCATATTTAGTTACATCAAAACAATCTGTTTTTTGATGAACAAATTTTCCGTTTGCGTCATAATGTGCTAAGCATTTTGCAGTTTCTTCTGCTGTGCAGCCTTTTTCTTTGCACATTTTAGCACATTCTTCTTTAGTCATTGTTGACAAATCACCACATTTAGAAACGCCGCCGGCATGCATTTCTGTTTTAACACAGCAAGAATCTTTTTCTGCCATTCCTGAAGCTGAATGTCCGTCACCTAAAATTGGTGCCACAACCAACCCGATCAAACAAGTCAATTTAATTAAAATATTCATCGATGGCCCAGATGTATCTTTAAATGGATCTCCAACTGTATCTCCAGTTACCGCTGCTTTATGCGCATCAGAACCTTTATAAGTCATTTCGCCGTTGATCATAACTCCAGCTTCAAAAGATTTTTTAGCATTGTCCCAAGCACCTCCTGCATTGTTTTGGAAAACTGCCCAAAGTACTCCAGAAACGGTAACTCCAGCCATATATCCTCCTAACATTTCAGCAATTAATTGATTGTTATCTGAATAAACCAATTTCCCTAAAAGTACAATTGCAATTGGAAAACCAATAGTCAAAATTCCCGGAAGCATCATTTCGCGTAAAGCTGCTTTTGTAGAAATTTCAACGCATTTTCCGTATTCTGGTTTTCCAGTTCCTTCCATAATTCCAGGGATTTCCTTGAATTGACGACGCACTTCATAAACCATATCCATTGCCGCTTTTCCAACAGAATTCATCGCTAAAGCTGAGAAAACTACCGGAATCATTCCGCCCACAAATAACATGGCTAAAACTGGTGCTTTGAAGATATTAATTCCATCAATTCCTGTAAACGTTACATATGCAGCAAACAATGCTAATGAAGTTAAGGCTGCAGAAGCAATTGCAAATCCTTTCCCCGTTGCAGCTGTTGTGTTTCCAACTGAATCTAAAATATCGGTTCTTGTACGAACTTCTTTTGGCAATTCACTCATTTCAGCAATTCCTCCTGCATTATCAGAAATTGGTCCGAACGCATCAATTGCTAATTGCATTGCAGTTGTAGCCATCATTGCTGAAGCTGCTAATGCAACACCATAAAATCCAGCCAAAGCATAAGAAATCCAGATGGCACCTGCAAACAATAATACAGTTGGGAAAGTAGAAATCATTCCTGTTGCCAAACCTGCAATAACGTTTGTTCCTGCTCCTGTAGATGATTTTTGAACAATTGCCATAACTGGTTTTGTTCCTAATCCTGTATAATATTCTGTTACTGATGAAATAGCTCCACCAACAACTAATCCGACTAATGTAGCATAGAAAACACGCATTGAAGAGATATCTTTTGAGCCTTCACCAAAAAAGCTCATCTGCATTGTTTCCGGTAACATGTGCTGAACCAAAAAGTAGCAAGCAATTGCAGTTAAACCAATCGAAACCCAGTTACCTATATTTAATGCTTTTTGAACTTGAGCTTCTTTAGCATTATCATCTGAAATTTTTACAAGCATTGTACCGATAATCGAAAACAAGATTCCGAAACCGGCAATTGACATTGGAAGTAAAATTGGTCCAATTCCTCCAAAAGCATCATTAATGCTTCCGCCCATGTCTTTTATAACATAATTTCCAAGAACCATTGCTGCTAAAACTGTCGCAACATAAGATCCAAATAAATCAGCTCCCATACCTGCAACGTCACCTACGTTATCTCCAACGTTATCAGCAATTGTTGCTGGATTACGAGGATCATCTTCTGGAATTCCAGCTTCAACTTTACCAACTAAATCGGCTCCAACGTCAGCAGCTTTAGTATAAATTCCACCACCAACTCTGGCGAACAATGCGATAGATTCTGCACCAAGCGAAAACCCAGCTAAAGTTTCTAAAACAACAGTCATTGTCTCAGTATCTTTCCAAACACCCCCCGATAATAAATTAAAGAAAATTATAAAGAACGCTGTTAAGCCTAAAACTGCTAATCCTGCAACACCGAGTCCCATTACAGTTCCTCCGCCAAAAGAAACTTTTAAGGCTTGAGGCAAACTTGTACGTGCTGCCTGTGTTGTTCTAACGTTTGTTTTGGTCGCGATTTTCATTCCAATATTTCCTGCATAAGCTGAAAATAACGCTCCAAATATGAATGCAATTACTATAAATAAATGTGTTTTTACTCCCGGAATAAAAGTAATTCCTGCTAAGGCTAAACTCGCAATAATTACAAAGATGGTTAATAGCTTATATTCGGCTTTTAGGAAGGCTAAGGCTCCTTCGTAGATATGATCTGAAATCTCTTTCATCTTACCGTCTCCGGCATCTTGTTTTAAAACCCAAGTCCTCTTTATTCCCATGAAAAGTAATCCTAAAACTGCCATAACTATTGGCAGGTAAATCATAAATGCATTCATAATTATTTAATGGTTTTGGTTAATAGTCAACAATCTAACTGAAACGAATTTAAACAAAAAAGCAATACTCCTAACGGAGTATTGCTTTTTTTATAATAGAATAGGGTAAAAATTATTTAATGCTAAATAATCCCTCTGGTTTATTTTCAATGTCATCAAAACGTTTCGTGCACTCAGCAATAATTGCGTAAGCTTCGTTTACGTCTCCCCATCCTTCAACATCAACTTTTTTGTTTTCAAGATCTTTATAAACCTGGAAGAAATGCTCGATTTCTTTCACTAAGTGCGGATTCATATCTGAAAGATCATTTAATGAATTCCAGATTGGATCTGAAACTGGTACACAAATAATTTTTTCGTCTGGTCCTTTATCATCTGCCATGTGGAAAACACCAATTGGCTTAACTTCCATTACACATCCAGGGAAAGTTGGTTCGTTTACTAAAACCAATACATCAAGAGGATCTCCATCAAGTGCTAAAGTTTCTGGAATAAATCCATAATCAGCTGGGTACATCATTGAAGAGAATAACATTCTGTCGAAACGCATTCTTTTGATCTCAAAATCATACTCGTATTTATTTCTGCTTCCTCTTGGTATTTCGATTAATACATCGAAAGTCGTTAGTTTGTCTGCGGTCATTTTCGTTTTTTATTATATCTATAATTTCGGTTGCAAAAGTAACCAAACATTCTATTTTTACAATAAAAAAACAGGTTAAATTATCTGTATTATCTATTAAAAAACAAGCATTTAATACGTAATTGTTCGATTTCGCTTTTTTAAGTAGTAATGCCAGAGCAAATAGGTTGCATAAGATCGATATGGACTCCACTGTTCTGCATGAATTTCCATTTCTTGTTTATCATGAATATTCAGCAATTCTTTAATTGTATTGATCACTGCGATATCGCCAAGCGGCATCAAATCGGGTTCTTGAAGACAAAACATCAAATAAATATCAATTGTCCAATTCCCGATTCCTTTTAATTTGATAAGTTCTTCCCGAACTTGCTTTGCTGATTTTGAAGGCAGGCTTTCAATATCTAACTCTTTATTTAAAACAGCTTCTGCTAAAATTTTAATATATTTTGTTTTCTGACGGCTTACACCAAGATTCCTAAATTCTTCGTCAGACAAAATTGCCATTGTTTCAGGAGTACATACGGTATGTGATTTGATTTTTAAAAATGTGGCTTTCGCCGAATCTACAGAAACCTGTTGCTCCAATATCAACAATACTAAAGTTTCAAAACCCTGAGGACGTTTCGGAATTGGAGGCAATCCGTACTTTTCGATTATTTCCTGAAATATCGGGCTTTTATTGGTTAGAAAATCGATGGCTTCTTGCATAAGTATTTAAGTCTATGTCAAAATTAAATAAAAAAGAATCTCGCACAAAGGCGCAAAGTTTTTGTTCCCGCAGATTTTGCAGATAAAGCTGATAAAATTTAAATCTCCGCAATCTGCAAAATCTGCGGGAACAAATTTTGCACCACAAAAAAAGCCGCAAAGATTTAAACCTTTGCGACTTTGTAACTTTGAACCTTTGCAACTTTAAAAATAGAATCCGAAAGATCCTTTTACTGCAAATTTATTAGCGTCTGGAGCATTTAGATAACTTCCTCTCCAAGAAAAATCGATACGGAAAACTTTGAAGATATTACCTATTCCGGCATTATATTCCCAATAAACATTTTCTGGTGCATTATAAGGTTGTGCTGAAGCATTTATCGCTCTGTTTGCATCAGAAATAGTTCCATGAACCGCTTTAATACCCACAAATTCTCTCCAGTTCAATTTTCTCATAAAAGGAACTCTTGCAAATAATCTTCCTCCAAAATCATGATTCCACTGCAGGGTCGTATATTGATCTGTAATAAATTCGTAGAAATTCAAGTTACTGAATGTATTTTCAATAGTCCAATACGTCTGGTTACCCGGAATAACACTCATTAAACCTAACGGAATTGTTCCGAAAGTTTTACCAGTTTCCAGAATAATATTTGATCTTCCTAAAGGACCAATGATAATTGGCTGTTTGTAGTAAATCTGTATTTTTTCGTAAGCGAAATCACTTTCAAAAACACCTTTTAATCCATAGCTGAAATTCACAAAGAAATGGCTAAAAGGGCTGTCTACCAAACTTCTTTCTACGCCATAACCAATGGTTTTTCGGTTTGGCATGTACTCAAACTGAATATTAGCTTCTGACTGCCTCACTTTACTTTCAATAACACCCGCAGGATTTGAAGGACTTGGCAAAGTAGTATAATAATCTAAACTAAATGTTTTTGATGCCGACTCTAAGGTTCTATATGAAAAACCTGTTTGGACAATAAAATTCTTTTTTGGTTCAATTTCAAAAGAAACATTACTCAAATTAATATTGGTTAATTTTCCGTTGCTTCCCGTTGTAAATAACGCAGAAGACGCAAAACTTCGCCCTAAAATATCATTTGTAGTAGTTAAACTGGCTCCAATTTGTTCAATATCACGCCTGTTTCCTCCAGAAATAATGATACGTTTTTTCTTATCGACCATCCATTTTCCAGAAACGCCATATTTGAATTTATCGTCATCAAAACCATATGCTGTATATGCCTGTACACGCCATGGATCATTTGGTCCAAAATACGTTCGGCCTCCGGCACGTATCCTTAAACCCTCGACTTCATTATAGCCAAATGTTGAAAAAATAGGTCCAAAATCAAAATTTTTGAACTCAACATAACCGCTTCCCAAAATGGAGACGAGGCTGTACAATTGCTTAAATCGCTTGACAGTCTGCAAAGTATCGAGCATTTTATAAATCCCCTTCTCATCTTTATTCAACTTCTCAAAACGATTTTCTTCCCAAAATTCAGGAGGTCTGTCGTAAACTGCATTGTCGATAAAATTGACTTCTTCTTTATAAAACTTCTCTGGTTTCTGAATATTGAATTTATGATTTCGAAACAAAGTCGTTCGCTTTCCATAAACTCCTTTTGATTTTTCTTTTTTATTCAAAGCAAAATCAGACATCATATAATCACGTGTCAAAAGGAAAACAGAATCATTTTCAACTTCAAATTCCTGTTCGATATAAATATCTTTTACCCAGTTAATATTGGCGCTTTTTGTTACGCCCATATTAATTTTCTTGATGGCAAAAGTGGAATCGTTTACCCAAAAATCACCTTTAAAAGTCAATTCATTTTTACGTCTCGGATAAAAAACAATATTATAACACCATTTTTTGTCAATATAAGCACTGTCTTTCAGTACATAATTATAGACATCAATTCCTGTTTTTGAAAGCGGGCTTGTAAAACTTTTGTCAAAAAATTTAAGGTGATTATCGTAAATATTATAATCTGAATAAAGATCTTTTACGAAAGATAAAATCTGCTGATTTCCGTTGAAACCAGACATCTTATTTCCGGTCAGATTTTCTTTTACTTTCTTTAATTTATTGTCGCCGTAAACATCATAAACCGATTCGTTAATGAAAATTGGCAAATATGTTTTTCCAGTTACTTCAGAAGTATCAACATGCTGGAACACAAACTCCATTCCTTTAAAAAGCTTGTTTTTCATCAAAGCACTGTCAATCGTGTTCATATCGAA
Source organism: Flavobacterium sp. LC2016-01 (assembly GCF_009711135.1). GTDB lineage: Bacteria > Bacteroidota > Bacteroidia > Flavobacteriales > Flavobacteriaceae > Flavobacterium. The sequence goes on from NZ_WMIC01000002.1 coordinate 218,622, forward strand.
CTCGACTTTCTCATACTTTTGCATTTCATACTGATTAAATTGATAAAGTCCGTTTTTACGCTTTCTTTCCCAAATTTTCCTCAAGATATCTAATGCTGGATTATTCTTTTTAGAAGTTTTTCCAGTATAAATTACAACTTCATTAAGTGCTTCGGCTTCGCCTAAAACAATTTTAAAATTATAATTAACTGCTTTTTCAAGAGGAACTTCCTTATCTGAAAATCCTGCTGATGTAACTAATAATGCCGTATAAGTATTGGGAGATTCTAAATAAAAACGTCCATCTTCATTAGAAACAATTCCGGTATTAGAACCTTTAAAAACAATATTTGCAAACGGAACAGGCTGATTTGATTTATCCAAAACAATTCCGCTCACTTTAGTTTGTGCAGTAGCAATATTCGCAAATGCAAATACCAAAAACAGGCTGAGTAAAATTATTCTTTTTATCATTTGGCAAAAAAAAACTTCATCAATTAATATGACTGATGAAGTTTTATAAGTATTGTTGATTTTTTTATTTGTACATTACTTTCTTTACTGCTTTTACTACATCACCAGCATTTGGCAACCAGTCTTTTAGTAAAACAGGAGAGTAAGGCGCAGGAGTATCAGCAGTTGTGATACGCTGAATTGGCGCATCAAGAAAATCGAATGCCTGTTCCTGAACGATATAAGTAATTTCAGAAGAAATACTTGCAAATGGCCAAGCTTCTTCAAGAATTACTAAACGATTTGTCTTTTTAACAGAAGTAAGAATAGCATCTTTATCCATAGGACGAACTGTTCTTAAGTCGATAATTTCACAAGAAATTCCTTCTTTAGCTAATTCATCAGCAGCGATAAATGCTTCTTTAATAATTTTTCCGAAAGAAACAATCGTTACATCTTTTCCTTCACGTTTGATATCAGCAACACCTAATGGAATTGTGTATTCTCCGTCTGGCACTTCACCTTTATCACCATACATTTGCTCAGATTCCATGAAAATAACTGGATCATTATCGCGAATTGCTGATTTTAAAAGTCCTTTTGCATCATAAGGAGTTGAAGGAACTACAACTTTAAGACCTGGAGTATTTGCAAACCAGTTTTCTAAAGCCTGAGAGTGAGTTGCTCCTAATTGACCTGCAGAAGCAGTTGGTCCGCGGAAAACGATTGGCACATTAAATTGTCCACCAGTCATTTGACGCATTTTAGCAGCATTATTTATAATTTGATCAATACCTACTAAACAGAAGTTGAAAGTCATATATTCAACAATCGGTCTGTTGCCATTCATTGCAGAACCTACTGCAATTCCTGTAAAACCAAGCTCAGCAATTGGAGTATCGATTACTCTTTTTTCGCCAAACTCAGCAAGCATTCCTTTTGAAGCTTTATATGCTCCGTTGTATTCTGCAACTTCTTCGCCCATTAAATATATGGATTCATCGTGACGCATTTCTTCGCTCATTGCTTCACAAATGGCCTCTCTAAATTGTATTGTTCTCATATTTATATTGTATGTTGAATTTTCTGAAGAGCAAAAATAAATATTTTAAATCACTTAAAAGCATAAATTAAATTTAAAATCGCAGGAAGTTTATCCTCTTCTCTCCCTTTTAACTTTTTGAAAGGTATTGTAATATTTACGAAATCGATATAATTGATGTTATTCTATCTGCAAAAACACTTTTTATACAAATACAATCTTATTTGTGTAATTCTGTTTTTCAATTTAGCTTCTTTTAAACGCAGGAAATCAAAATCTAGTATAAATTCCTTCCCATTTTAACAGCGAAACAACCTCAGATGATTACGAAATTACTAAGAATCAGGCAAAATAGCTGAGTTTTCATTTTTGAAAAGCACTAAAAGACGCTTCAAATTTCATAATCTTCGAAAACGTAATAGTTTTTAAAAAATATTATGCATGCATAGTATATTATTCCGATTTTAATTTCTAAATTTGTCAAAGCATATTACAAATTCAAAATATATACTTATGAAAATATTGGTTTGCATCAGCCATGTGCCTGATACTACTTCAAAAATTAACTTCTCCAATGGTGATTCAGAATTTGATACCAATGGTGTACAATATGTAATAAACCCAAATGACGAATTTGGTTTAACACGTGCAATTTGGTTTCAAGAACAACAAGGAGCAACTGTAACTGTTGTTAACGTTGGAGGTCCTGATACTGAACCAACTTTACGTAAAGCATTGGCAATTGGCGCAAACGAAGCAATTCGTGTAAACGCTAACCCAACTGACGGATTTTTCGTAGCAAAACAATTGGCTGAAGTAATTAAAAATGGCGGTTACGATCTTGTAATTGCTGGAAAAGAGTCTTTAGATTATAATGGAGGAATGGTTCCTGGAATGATTGCTGGAATTTTAGGTTCTAACTTTTTAAACTCTTGTACAAGCGTTACTGTTGATGGAAATAATGTAAAAGCTGTTCGTGAAATCGACGGTGGAAAAGAAACTGTAAGCACTACTTTACCTTTAATTATTGGAGGTCAAAAAGGTCTTGTTGAAGAAAAAGATTTACGTATTCCAAACATGAGAGGAATCATGACAGCAAGAACTAAAGCTTTAACTATTCTTGAACCAGTTGACGCTCCTGTAAATACAAAAGCGGTGAAATTTGAAAAACCAGCTCCTAAATCAGCAGTGAAATTAGTTTCTCCTGATAATTTAGATGAGTTAATCAATTTATTACACAACGAAGCGAAAGTAATCTAGTAATTAGTTTTCAGTCTCAGTTTTGAGTCTCAGTTTATGAACTTGAAACCTTAAACTTTAAACTTTAAACAAAAAAATTATGTCAATATTAATATATGCAGAATCTGCAGAAGGAAAATTTAAAAAAGTTGCTTTCGAATTAGCTTCTTACGCTAAAAAAGTAGCGGAATCATTAGGAACAACGGTTACAGCTTTGACTGTAAATGTTAGCGACGTAAGCGAATTAGGCAAATACGGAGTTGATAAAGTATTAAAAGTAAACAACGATAAATTAACAGGTTTTACTGCTAAGGCTTACGCCGATGTTATCAAACAAGCTGCTGAAAAAGAAGGCACAAAAGTAGTTTTACTTTCTTCTACAACAGACAGTATCTATCTTTCATCATTAGTTGCAGTAGCTTTAAATGCTGGTTTTGCTTCAAATGTTGTTGGATTACCTCTTAGTACTTCACCTTTTCAAGTAAAAAGAAATGCTTTCTCAAACAAAGCTTTCAATATTACAGAAATCAATACTGATGTAAAAGTTCTTGGTTTAGCTAAAAACTCTTACGGGATTTTCGAAAGTGCAGGAGCTGCAGCTGCTGAAGATTTTAATCCATCAATTGGAGATAATGACTTTGGTGTAAAAGTAGAATCTGTAGAAAAAGTAACAGGAAAAGTTTCTATCGCCGATGCTGATATTGTAGTTTCTGGCGGACGCGGATTGAAAGGTCCAGAAAACTGGGGATTAGTTGAAAATTTAGCAGAAGTTTTAGGCGCTGCAACAGCATGTTCTAAACCAGTTTCTGACTTAGGATGGAGACCTCATAGCGAACACGTAGGACAAACAGGAAAACCAGTTGCAACAAACTTATACATTGCAATCGGAATTTCTGGAGCAATCCAGCATATTGCCGGAATCAACTCCTCAAAAGTAAAAGTAGTAATCAACAGCGATCCTGAAGCTCCTTTCTTTAAAGTTGCTGACTACGGAATTGTGGGTGATGCATTTGAAATTGTACCTCAATTAACTGAGAAATTAAAAGCTTTTAAAGCTCAGCATTCTTAATTTAAGAATTCTTAATATTATAGCTGCCTAAAAACAAGATAATCGTATCTTTGTTTTAAGGCAGCTTTTTTGTTCCATATTTTTTGATTAAAATTGCAGCTTTATTTCCCAATCAAAAATAGTATTAAAATGTGGCTTAAGTGCCCTTTTTACAATCATATATGAGTCTAGTAAAATTATCTATAAAAGGAATTTCATACAGTCAAACTCAAAATGGCGCTTATGCCTTAATTTTGAATGAAGTTGATGGCGAAAGAAAATTACCTATCGTAATTGGTGCTTTTGAAGCCCAATCGATTGCTATTGCCTTAGAAAAAGAGATTAAACCTCCTCGCCCACTAACACACGATTTATTTAAAAATTTCGCTGAGCGATTTGATATTGTCGTAAAACAAGTAATTATTCATAAACTTGTTGATGGCGTTTTTTACTCCAGCTTAATCTGTGAAAGAGACAAAATCGAAGAAATTATCGATGCAAGAACCTCTGATGCAATTGCATTGGCATTGCGTTTCAACGCACCAATTTTTACTTATAAAAACATCTTAGATAAGGCCGGAATTTATCTAAAATCAAATACTGCCGATACAGATCAAGGTTCTCAGGAAATTGACGATGTACTCTCTAATCCGGAGACTTTTGGTCACGAAGAAGAAACAAATCAATCTGGAGATGTTTACGCAAAACATAGTTTACAAGAACTGAACGAGCTTTTAGATCAGGCCGTTTCTCAGGAAGATTACGAAAAAGCAGCAAAAATCAGAGACGAAATCTCGAAAAGATAAAAATATTGTTTAATCATTGATTTGTTTATTCGTTAAATCGATTAAACAAATTCTCAATTAAACAAATCCACGATTAAACGATTAAAAGACGATGAAGCAGTACTTAGATTTAGTAAAACACGTTTTAGAAAACGGCAATCAAAAAGGAGACAGAACCGGAACCGGAACTAAAAGTGTTTTTGGTTACCAAATGCGTTTTGATTTAAGTGAAGGTTTCCCAATGGTTACAACAAAAAAACTTCATTTAAAATCAATCATTTACGAATTGCTTTGGTTTTTAAAAGGAGATACAAACATTAAATATCTTCAGGAAAACGGAGTAAAAATATGGGATGATTGGGCCGATTCTAATGGCGATTTAGGTCCTGTTTACGGTCATCAATGGAGAAATTGGAACAGCGAAGAAATTGATCAAATCACTGAATTGATTACAGAGCTGAAAACAAATCCTAACAGCCGACGAATGTTGGTTTCTGCATGGAATCCATCAGTATTGCCAGATACAAAAAAATCATTTGAAGAAAATGTAGCCAATAATAAAGCGGCATTACCTCCTTGTCATGCCTTTTTTCAATTTTACGTAGCAGCTCCAGATTTAGAAAAAGGAGAAACTAAAGGAAAATTATCATGTCAATTGTACCAAAGAAGTGCTGACATCTTTTTGGGAGTTCCATTTAACATTGCTTCTTACGCATTATTAACGATGATGATCGCACAGGTTTGTGATCTTGAAGCTGGAGACTTTATCCACACTTTTGGAGATGCACATATTTACAATAATCATTTTGATCAATTGGAATTACAGCTTTCAAGAGAGCCAAAACCACTGCCAAAAATGATATTAAATCCTGCGATTAAGAACATTTTTGATTTTGATTACAACGACTTCACACTTGTTGATTATGAACCGCATCCGGGAATAAAAGGAAGTGTTGCTGTATAAAAAAACATAAAAAAAATCCGCTTAGAATTTAAGCGGATTTTTTTATACTGCTAAAACGCTGTTTTCGCTTCCAGCAAAATCATTCCATTTATAAGAATCTGCTTCAGGCTCATTCACATAAACGCCGTCAATTAAATACTTAAACTCATAAATCGCATCTTTTACCAAGTCGTAAGTTGCTTTAAAAGTTCCGTTTTTTAATTTGCTCAAAGTTCCTTCTTCTGGATTCCAATTATTGAAATCTCCAACTACAGCAGCGGTACTTGCATCTTTAGCATCAATAGAAAAAGTAACTTTTACTACTGGTTTTGTTTTGATAAACTGTTTTTTTAAAGACATAACTATTTAGTTTTTAGATTGATATGTCTAAGTTACACAAAATCCAGTAAACTTTCGGCATCTCAATATCCGATTTACGACAATAGCAAAAATGCTTATTTATTTTAATCATATCCATAAATTAACCAGCGATAATTTTTTGATTTCAAATTCTTAACTCATTCATTGGCAAATATTATGAAATCAAAATTCCTTGTTTTCAAAATAAATTTTAACTTTATAACCTCATTTCATTTAATATCTTATGGAAAAAGAAGTACACGAACAATATGAATATGCCAGGAGAAGACTCAGACAGAAGAAAATTCTTTATTTTCATTTTGTGCTTTTTCTATTAGGAAGTTTATTTTTATTTGTAGCTAACCGATTTTTTGGTTTTGGAGCAGAATCGAATCAAAACTGGTGTATCTGGGGAATTACGATATGGTTCTTTTTGTTCATTTTACACTTTATAAAAGTCTATATTACAGACAGATTCATGAATAAAAAATGGGAAAGAGAACAAATTGACAGACTTGTTGCACTGCAGCAAAAAAGAATCAGTCAATTGGAATCCAAAATAAACGAGGATACTGAAAAATAAAATTTAGTTTAGAATGCCATGATTATAATGATAGCGGCTGTAGCCGAAAATAATGCCCTAGGGAAAAACAATGATTTAGTATGGCATTTGCCAAATGATTTTAAAAGATTCAAAGCACTTACAACAAATCATTATATTATTATGGGAAGAAAAACTTTTGAAAGTTTCCCAAAACCTTTACCTAACAGAACTCATGTAATTATTACACGCCAGAGCAATTATCAGCCTGAAGGCTGTATTGTAGTAGACAGCATTGAAAAAGCTATTGCGGTGTGTCCTGAAAATGAGGATTCTTATATTATTGGCGGCGGCGAAATTTACAATCTTGCATTGCCGTTTACTGACATTATTGAAGTAACAAGAGTCCATCATACTTTTGATGCTGATACTTTTTTTCCAAAAATAAATGAGAAAGAATGGATGCTTGTTGAGAGCGAAGAAAACTTTAAAGATGACAAACATCTTTACGACTACACTTACGAAACTTATATCCGTAAATAAAAAAACATCCTCTTTTGAAGGATGTTTTTTAAAAACGATTGATTTTTAGACTGGCTCATTCCAGAAGTAGTTTTGGTAAAAAAAATTCACAAATGTCTAAAACATTTGAATAACTGAATAACATAATTGAGAACGAATCTCAAAAGCGCCTTTAATAACAAATACCACTAAGATATTAAAGGCAAGAAAATTAAAATTTCCAAAAACAAATTTAATCCTAAGAACGTATTTTGCACTTTAAAAAGAATGTTGCTTTATAAGAACAACATTTCAAAACTACTTACAAGAACAAATGAAATTACCAATGCAAAAAAAGTAACCATTTGATTTAAGCTCTATTTTTAATCAATCATTAAACTTTCATTATTTTATCTTTGACAAATTTGAACATAAAACCAGCATTGCACAATACCCATTTTTAGTGATTTTTTAAAAATACCCACTTTTGGTGATGCTCTATGAAAAGTAAAATTGAAGATTCCTAAAGGCTTTAGCCTTTCTTTTAAAACATTTGATTTACAAATTAAAAAAGCCAATTACAGTTAAGTCAGATTGTATTATATTTGCCTAAATAAAAAAAATGTCTGAAAAAATAACTCCATATAAAGACTCCTCTTTAGGAAAAAAAGAACAGGTTGCCCAAATGTTTGACAACATTTCTGGGAACTATGATAACTTGAATCGTGTGATCTCTTTTGGGATCGACGTAAAATGGCGAAAAAAAGTTTTAAAAATAGTTTCTGACACTAAACCTAAAATCATACTTGATATCGCAACCGGTACCGGGGATCTTGCTATTTTAATGGCAAAGACAAATGCTGAAAAAATTATTGGTTTAGATATTTCGGCAGGAATGCTTGAAGTTGGAAAGAAAAAAGTTGAAGAAAAAAAACTGTCTGATACAATTGATTTAGTTTTAGGCGATTCTGAAAATATTCCTTTTGAAGACAATTATTTTGATGCTATAACTGTTGGTTTTGGTGTTCGAAATTTCGAAAATTTAGAAAAAGGATTTGCTGAAATTTTAAGAGTTTTAAAACCAAATGGCGTGTTTGTAATTTTAGAAACTTCAGTTCCAGATAAAACTCCATACAAACAAGGATATAAATTTTACAGCAAAAACATTCTCCCAATAATTGGAAAATTATTTTCTAAAGATAATGCAGCATATGGATACTTATCTGAATCGGCTGCAGTTTTTCCATACGGAGAAGCATTAAACAATATTTTGAGAAAAATTGGGTTTATAGATGTTGTGGCAATGCCTCAAACTTTTGGAGTTGCAACCATTTATTCTGCTTCTAAAAAATAGTATGAAAAAAACAGTAATCTTACTTTTATTAGTCTTATCGACAAAAGGATATTCGCAATTTGCTAAAAGTATGTTTAGCAAAGATCCCATTATCAATCTTGAAAACTGGCAAAAACAACGCCTTTACTTTGGGTATTATTTGGGCTTCAACAGCTTTGACTTTAAATTTGACTATAAAAATGTTGTGAACCAAGATATTCAGGTTAAAAAAACTACCGGATTTAATGTTGGCGTAGTAGCAGATTTAAGATTACAGGAATACATAAATCTGCGTTTTGAACCAGGTTTGTACTATACAAAACGCGATTTATATTATCCGAATTTCAGTTCTAAAAATGATTATTTAAGAGAAGTAAACAGTACTTATATTCATTTTCCGCTGCTTTTAAAATTCTCTTCTCTTCGTACAGGAAACATCCGCCCGTACTTAGTTGGAGGAATGTCGACTACGCTTAATTTATCAAGCAATTCAAAATCTCAGGACGACAATTCTGAACAAAAATTCAGAGTAAAACCTTGGACAGCAGCTTATGAAATGGGAGTTGGAATAGACTTTTTTACAGAATATTTCATTTTTTCTCCTTCAATCAGAGGTATGTTTGGCATAACAGATGAATTAATTAGAGACAATGATCCAAATAGCCCTTGGACAGGAAACATCGATTCTATGAAATCTAGAGCTATTTTAATAAATTTCACTTTTCACTAAAACAAATACCTAACTATTTCGTTTAAATTCACTAAGAATAATTGCTGTTGCGGTAGCTACATTTAAACTTTCGGTTTTTTGAAGCTCTCCAAAACGAGGAATTGTGAGTCGGCTTGTGACCATTTTTTCAATTTCTGCCGAAATACCATTGGCTTCATTACCCATAATAATGATGCCGTTTTGAGGCAAATTTGATTTATAGATGTTCTCACCGTCCATAAAAGTTCCAAAAACTGGCAGTTTTGTTTGAGCGATAAAGTTTTTCAAATCAACATAATTTACGTTTACTCTGGTTATAGATCCCATTGTAGCCTGAACCACTTTTGGGTTATAAATATCTACAGTTTCTTTAGAGCAAATAATTTGTTTGATACCAAACCAGTCGCAAAGACGCAGTATCGTACCTAAATTTCCAGGATCACGAATATCGTCTAAAGCCAAAATCAAACCGGAGTCGCTAATTTTATTTTCGGCAGGGATTTTGAATACAGCCAAACAAGAATTTGGAGTCGACAAAGCACTTATTTTTTTTAACTCCTGTTCATTAATAAGAGTACGTTTTGAAGACTGAACTGTTTCAAAATCATTTTGTGTGGTGTATAAATGCTCTAATTCAAAATTGGATAGCAACAATTCTTGAATTACTTTTACTCCTTCGGCAAAGAATAATTGATTTGCGAAACGCTGCTTTTTTTGATGTAAGCCTGAGATAAGTTTTATTTGGTTTTTACTAACCATAAAATAATGTACTTTTGAATTAAATATTTAAAAACACTTGAAAAATAATTCCACAAAAATAACAGCATTTATTCTAATAGCAACACTTATTTGTGCTTGTAATGCCGTAAAAAGAGTTCCAGATGGAAAAAACCTTCTTGTAAAAAATAATATTCTTGTAAACGGAAAGTCTTCAAATGACGAAATTGCCACGAATCAAATGTATCAAAAGCCAAACGGAAAGTTATTAGGCTTTAAACTGCGTTTAAATTTATACAATTTAGCCAATTTAAATCCAGATTCGACTTATCAGGCAAAATTTGACAATCATCCCGGGCGATATGAGCGCTGGTCAAAAATACTATCGGCAAAACAAGTTGATCGTCTTGGTCAGTCTTTTATAAACAAAGGACTGAATGATTTCTTAAAAAATACGGGAGAACCGCCAGTAATTATTGATACCGCGAAAACAAAAAAATCTTTGCTTCGCTTAAAATATTATTATTTAAATAATGGCTTTTTTAAAGTACAAACTGACTATACTATTGATACTATTGGAATTAAAAAAGCTAAAATAAACTATAATATTACAACTGGACCAGCTTATACATTAGATTCTATTAGAACTACGATTTTAACTCCTGCCCTAGATTCACTTTATAATACCAGCAGAGAACCTTCGATTTTAAAATCCGGAAATCAATACAAAACAACCGATTTTGAAGAAGAAAAAAACCGTATTACGACTTATTTCAGAAACAATGGTGCTTATTATTTTCAGCCTACTTATGTAACTTTTGATATTGATACAATTGGCAAAAAAAACAAAGCCGACGTAAACTTGATTATTAACAATAATAGTATACAAGAGAAAGATTCAAGCAGAACTGAACCTTTCAAACTGTATAAAATAAGCGACGTTAATATTTACACCGATTATTCGCCTGCAAAAGCTAAAACTAAAATTAACGACAGTGTATCGTACAACAATTTTAACCTGTACAGCTATAGCAAACTAAAATACAAGCCAAGAGCTATTACAGATGCTATTTTTATTACTAAAGGAAGTACATTTTCAGACACTAGAACAACACTTTCTTCGCGATATTTAAATAATTTAAAGATCTTTAATTATCCTTCTATACAATATGAAGTTGATAAAAGAGATTCGACAGCACAATCTTTAATTGCCAATGTTTATCTAACACCAAGAAAAAAATACAGTTTTGGAGCAACGCTTGACGTAACACACTCTAATATTCAGGATTTTGGTATTGGAGCAAGTGTTTCTGAAACTATTCGGAACGTATTTAATCGTGCTGAAACGCTGGAAATCTCCGCACGTATGAATATTGGTTCATCAAAAGATATGGCGAATCCAAATAATAATTTCTTCAATGTTTCAGAATATGGACTTGATATGAAATTAAATTTCCCAAGAATTCTGATGCCTTTTGGAACTGAAAAAATTATTCCGAAAAGGATGATTCCTTCCACCTCCATATCAAGCGGTTTTTCGAAGCAGCGAAATATTGGTTTAGATAAAGAAAACTTCACTGGAGGAATTGCATACAATTGGTCTCCAAAACGTCATAATACAGCAAAATTAGAATTGTTAAATGCGCAGTATGTACGTAATTTAAATCCGAATAACTATTTTAATGTTTACACCTCTTCCTATGATGAATTAAATGGAATTGGTAAAGATTATAATATCAACCCTATCAACTGGGGAGATATACCCGAAGAACAAGCTAAAAAAAATCTAACGATCCCACAAGGAACGACCGGGTTTACTGATGATGTATTGAATAACAGAACAGCTTTGCTTCCTGGAGATCCTCAATATAGAGATGTAGAAAGTATTGAAGAACGAAGAGTTCGTCTGACTGAAAATGACTTTATTTTAGCCACAAGTTATACCTTCACCAAAACAACTAAAAAAGATCTTGCCGACAATAATTTCTATCAGTTTAAAACTAAAGTAGAATCGGCTGGAACTTTATTATCAGCCATTTCAAACATTGCAAGTTTGCCTAAAAACACAAATGGCAATTATGAAATATTCAATTTAGAGTATTCAGAATACATTAAAACGGAATTCGATTATATCAAACACTGGGATTTTGGAAAAGAAAATGTGCTTGCGGTACGAAGCTTCTTTGGTATTGCAATCCCTTTTGGGAACTCAAATTATATTCCGTTTTCACGAAGTTATTATTCAGGAGGTTCAAATGACAACCGCGCATGGCAGCCTTACTCGTTAGGTCCGGGAAGTACAGATGCAATGGATGATTTTAATGAGGCCAATATGAAGATTGCATTTAGTGCCGAATATCGTTTTAAAATTCTTGGCGATGTTAAAGGAGCTGTCTTTGCAGACGCCGGAAATATCTGGAATGTGCTTGATAATGTAATTGACGAGAAGGCAAGATTTAACAACTTAAACGATTTAGCTGAAATTGCTTTAGGCTCAGGATTTGGTTTACGTTACGATTTAAGTTTTTTTGTTGTTCGATTAGATTTAGGCTTCAAGACTTATAATCCGGCACATGACAAGGGAGACAGATGGTTTAAAGAATACAATTTTGGTCACTCGGTTTTAAATTTTGGAATAAATTATCCTTTCTAATGCTAATTAATTCTTATTTTTGCAACCTAAAAACTAAAAACAACTATAAAAAAAATTACAATGGCACACAATATTAAACCAGGAGTAGCTACAGGAGATCAAGTTCAGGAGATTTTTAATTACGCGAAAGAAAAAGGATTTGCTTTACCAGCAGTTAACGTTACTGGATCTAGCACAATCAATGGTGTTCTTGAAACTGCAGCAAAACTAAACGCGCCAGTTATTATTCAATTTTCAAACGGAGGAGCTCAATTTAACGCTGGAAAAGGATTATCTAACGCAGGTGAAAAAGCAGCTATCGCTGGAGGAATCGCTGGAGCAAAACATATTCACACTTTAGCTGAGGCTTATGGTGCAACTGTAATTTTACATACTGACCACTGTGCAAAAAAACTTTTACCTTGGATTGATGGTTTATTAGATGCTTCTGAAAAACATTTTGCAGAAACAGGAAAACCATTATTCAGTTCTCATATGATCGATTTGTCTGAGGAGCCAATCGAAGAAAACATCGAGATCTGTAAAGAATATTTAGCTAGAATGAGCAAAATGGGTATGACATTAGAAATCGAGCTTGGTATTACAGGTGGTGAAGAAGATGGTGTTGACAACTCTGATGTTGACAGCTCAAAATTATACACACAGCCAGAAGAAGTAGCTTACGCTTACGAAGAATTATCTAAAGTAAGTCCTAAATTTACTATTGCTGCTGCTTTTGGAAACGTTCACGGTGTTTACAAACCAGGAAACGTAAAATTAACTCCAAAAATCTTAAAAAATTCTCAAGATTTCGTACAAAACAAATTCAACACAGGACATAACCCAGTTGATTTCGTTTTCCACGGAGGTTCAGGTTCTACACTTGAAGAAATCAGAGAAGGAATTAGCTACGGAGTTATCAAAATGAACATCGATACCGATTTACAATTTGCATACACTGAAGGAATCCGTGATTATATGGTTAAAAACCTTGACTATTTGAAATCTCAAATTGGTAACCCAGAAGGTGCTGATGCTCCAAACAAAAAATATTACGATCCAAGAAGATGGGTTCGTGAAAGCGAAGTGACATTCAACGCAAGACTTGAACAAGCTTTTGCTGATTTAAATAATGTGAATACACTATAATAAAAAAGTTTCAAGTTTTAAGTTTCAGGTTTCAGGTTTCGCAACTTGAAACTTGAAACCTCAAACAAAAAAAACATTCAATATGGCTTGGTTTAAAAGACAGGAAAAAGGGATTACGACCGCTACAGAAGATAAGATGGACGTTCCGAAAGGATTGTGGTACAAATCTCCAACAGGAAAAATTATTGATGCAGACGAATTAGCAAGAAACTTGTTCGTAAGCCCTGAAGATGATTTTCACGTTCGAATTGGAAGCGCAATCTATTTTGAAATTTTATTCGACAACAACGAATTTGTTGAGTTAGATAAAAACATGACATCAAAAGATCCTCTGCATTTTGTAGATACAAAAAAATATGCAGAAAGATTAAAAGATGTAATGGAAAAAACGCATCTAAAAGACGCTGTACGTACGGGAGTAGGAAAATCTAAAGGAAGAGAACTTGTAATATGCTGTATGGATTTCGCTTTTATTGGTGGATCTATGGGAGCTGTTGTAGGTGAAAAAATTGCAAGAGGAATTGATCACGCGATCAAAAATAAACTTCCCTTTGTAATGATTTCTAAATCTGGTGGAGCTCGTATGATGGAAGCTGCTTATTCGTTAATGCAATTAGCAAAAACTTCTGTAAAACTAGCTCAATTAGCGGAAGCTAAATTACCTTATATCTCTCTTTGTACAGATCCAACAACAGGAGGAACAACTGCATCTTACGCAATGTTAGGAGACATCAATATCTCTGAGCCAGGCGCTTTGATTGGTTTTGCTGGTCCGCGTGTTGTACGTGACACTACAGGAAAAGATTTACCAGAAGGTTTCCAAACTGCTGAGTTCTTATTAGAGCACGGTTTCTTGGACTTTATCACGCCTAGAAAAGAATTGAAAGATAAGATCAACTTATATATCGATTTGATTCAAAATAATACTATTAGATAGTTTTAAAACTTCTAACAACATAAAATCCCATTCGCTTCGGCTGATGGGATTTTTTTATATCTTTATTTTAAATCTGATTTTTATGACGAGAATTTTTATTGGCTTTATCGTTTGTTTGCTTTTTTTGAGTTGTTCCAAAAAAGAAAGCAATCAAGAATTGCTAACCTATATTATTTCGAAAGAAGATTCAAAAACTTCGCATGAATTAAAAACTAGAAAAATTCCACCGCCAAAAACCTATTTTTATAGCTACAATAATTTTATTATCGATAAAAATAACGACTTTTATTTTTATCAAAGTGACTTTGTCCCTATGAATTGCATCCAGTCAGAACAAGATACAATCCCAATCCTTTTCAATATTGAACCTATTCAAATTATCAAAATCCCAAATAATAGTGTTATTGATTTTATCAAAGCAAACATTTCAAATAAAATCGAATTTCAGCGAAGATTGATAATTGCCTCTCAGAAAGATACCATTAGAAATAAAACCTTTCATGAAGTGTTTACTTTTTTAAATGACTCTGCTTCGTATTATTTAAAATCTTTCGCATTAAGAAGAACTACCCAAGAAGAAGACACTGTTCTAAGTTATAAAAAATTGAGCAAATATTACAATTCAGATGAAATTAAGTGGAATAAAAACAAAATTTTATTTCCTTTTATAAAACCAAAATTGGAAGAAAAAAAATAAATCAACCTGCTTTTTTCAAATCCTTTTTCAGTTCTTTCTCAGCTATTTTAAAAACTAATTTCTCACGCCATAGCGCGTAACGTTCCCTAAAAACTACTTTGATAGCACTGTCAACTGCGCCGTGCATAAACAAACTCCAAACGCTTGCAATTTTTCGGGAAATCGATGAATCCCATGCACGAAGTGTTAAAGAAAAAGAACCGTCTATATAACGCATCCAATGCCACATTCCGGTTGGCATGAACAATGTATCTCCGTGCTCTAGAAAAACTTCATAACCTTCTACTCCTTTTAATGCAGGGAATTTTTCAAAATCAGGATTGGCTACATCGTAATCTTCTAATGCGTATGTTGTATTTGGAAGACAATACAATCTTTTTTTCCATTTATTATCGAACAGTATAATGTGTTTTCTTCCACCAAAATGAGTATGAAAAAGATGCGGCAAATCAATATCATAATGCAAAAAAGTAATTGCCTTTGAACCTCCAAAAAACATTGCCGGCATGCTTTCTATAAAACCGCCCATTAATTCTTTTGGGATTTTTACATCATCAATTAATTCGGGTCTGTGTTTAAAAAGATTGAAGAAAAAAATACGCAGTTGTGTTGGCTCTCGTTTTATCAAATCCAGATATTCGCCAAATTTCATGCTCGCAATTGAAGCATTGATTACTTTTTTTGGATCTGCTTTTGAATTATCAACTAACTTAACCTCAATATCTCCAGCAATTTGCTTAAAATATTCAGTTGACCATTTTTCTCTTGCAGGCCAATCTTTAGTAAGCCCTTTTATGATCAAAGGCTTTCTCTTATCCAAATAATTCTTTTTAAAATCTTCTCTGGAAATTGACTCAACAGTATCAACAGATCTAAGGTTAAAGCTCATTTATTTAGCGGTTTAAGTTGTTGGTTTACCAAAAATATCTAAATATTCCCAGCCATCAAAATTTACAATTAAATAACACAAAAACAGTATATTTATTACATTCCAGTTCGAATCGCTTCAACTGGATCTAATTTTGCCGCTGAAATTGCTGGAAGAATCCCCGAAAGTACACCAACAAAAATTGACAATCCAGCTCCAATAACTACATTCCAGAAACTTAAAACAAATTCAAACTCCAATAAATTGGTCAGAAGAAGCGACAATAGCCAGACAATCAACAAACCAATTACACCTCCGATTAAACAAAGCATTATAGCTTCGAACAAAAATTGAAATAATATAAAACGATTTTTTGCTCCCAAAGATTTCTGAATACCAATTAAATTGGTACGTTCTTTTACCGAGACAAACATGATATTTGCCACTCCAAAACCTCCAACTAAAAAGGAAAAAATACTGATAAAAATTCCGGCAGTTCTTAAGGTTCCTAATATTCCATCAATAAAATCAGTAAAACCAGAAAGCACATTGACAAAGAAATTATCGATTTCCCCTGCTTTCATTCCTCGAATTGCACGCAATTTTTGAGCAACTTCGGCTTTATAAGCCTCCATATCTACGCCTTTTACAGGTTTCAAAACTATTACTGGCGTCATTGCATCGCTATCACCATACATGCGGCGTAAAAAGTTCGCCGGCAAATAAACTGACGTGTCGTTGCTGTCTCCAAAAAATCCTGCTCCTTGTTTTGCAATTACACCAATAACCGTAAAACGCTGTCCGTATAAGCGGATGTTTTTTCCGAGCGGATCACTTGTTCCAAAAAGCCCTTCAGCAATATCATATCCCAAAACAATAACTGCTGTTCCAGAATTCGATTCCGATTCGTTATAAAATCTTCCCTTATCAAAACTCACTCCATCAATATCAACCATTTCAAATGAAGACGGAATAATATTTACATCAGCAACGGTTTTCGAATCATATTTCAAAGTTTCGTGACTTACAAAAAGCTGGTAACCTACTTGATCCGTATTATTCAGCGAATTTTTCAAACCAATGTATTCATCATATTTTACATTTGGGAACTGCTCTCTTTTCCATTGCGGAATTTCTGAGGGACCAAAACAGTATTTCATTAAATAAATTGTATTTTTATCTAAACTGCTCAAATCTTTAGAAATTTTTCTATCTAAAGAATCAACCGCAGCTAAAACAGCGATAATTGAAAAAATACCAATTGTAACACCAAGTAATGACAATAATGTACGCAATTTATTATTTCGTAAAGCATTGATGGCAAAGCTGAGACTTTCTTTTAATAATCTAAGGTAAAGAAGCATATAGTAGTATTTTTCAATAAAGTAAAATTCAATAATTTAAAATCAAAAACCTAATAAAAGTTAACTTACTCATCAGTAGATTTTTTTAGCATAATGTTACATTAATTTTCTTTAAAATAATATTTAAAAAAACTACTTTTGCAGTCTGAAAATCATAACTACACAATGAGCACAACTAAAAAAATACAATCAGCCCTAATATCAGTTTTTTCTAAAGATGGATTAGAGCCAATCGTCAGAAAATTACACGAGCAAAACGTAACACTTTACTCTACTGGCGGAACTGAAGATTTCATTAAAAACCTTGGAATTCCTGTAGTTCCAGTTGAAGATATTACTTCTTTTCCAGAAATTCTTGGAGGAAGAGTAAAAACATTGCACCCGAAAATTTTTGGAGGAATCTTAAACCGTCAAGATAATGAGAGCGATGTACAGCAAATGAAAGAATTTGATATACCTCAAATTGATTTAGTAATTGTTGATTTGTATCCTTTTGAAAAAACTGTTGCTTCAGGTGCGAGCGAACAAGATATTATCGAAAAGATTGATATCGGTGGAATTTCATTAATCCGTGCAGGTGCAAAAAACTTCAAAGACACTGTAATTGTTGCTTCGGTTAATGAATACAGCCTTCTTTTGGATTTGATTACGGAACAAAACGGAAGCACAACTCTTGAAAACAGAAGATTACTTGCTACAAAAGCATTCCACGTTTCTTCTCACTACGACGGAGCTATTTTTAATTATTTCAATACAGACGAGACTATTTACAAAGAAAGCATTGCAAATGGCCAAGTTTTAAGATATGGTGAAAACC
The DNA here is from genome assembly GCF_009711135.1 of Flavobacterium sp. LC2016-01. GTDB lineage: Bacteria > Bacteroidota > Bacteroidia > Flavobacteriales > Flavobacteriaceae > Flavobacterium. The sequence continues at coordinate 236,736 of NZ_WMIC01000002.1, forward strand.
CACACCAAAAAGGATTCTTCTTTGGAGATTTTGATGCTATGTTCAACAAAATTCACGGAAAAGAATTATCATACAACAATTTATTAGATGTTGATGCTGCAGTTAATTTAATTGCTGAATTTAAAACTGACGGACCAACGTTCGCAATTTTAAAACACAACAACGCTTGTGGTTTAGCTTCAAGAAAAACGATCAGCGAAGCTTATTTAGCTGCTTTGGCATGTGATCCTACTTCTGCTTTTGGCGGAGTATTAATTTCTAATACTAAAATTGATTTAGCGACAGCGCAGGAAATCAACAAATTATTTTGCGAGGTTGTAATCGCTCCAGCATATGATGATGAAGCAGTTACAGTTTTACAAGAGAAGAAAAACAGAATCATATTAGTTCAAAATGAAGTTGAATTACCGAATCGCCAAGTAAGAACTTGTCTTAATGGTTTGTTAATTCAGGACAGAAATAATATTACGGATAATAAAGAGCATTTAAAAACCGTTACAATAACAGAACCTACTGCTCAGGAGATCGAAGATTTGATCTTTGCTTCTAAAATCTGCAAGAACACAAAATCAAACACAATTGTATTTGCAAAAAACGGAACATTGATTTCTTCAGGAACAGGTCAGACTTCAAGAGTTGATGCTTTAGTTCAAGCAGTTGACAAAGCGAAAGCTTTTGGATTTGATTTAACTGGAGCTTCAATGGCGAGTGATGCATTTTTCCCATTTCCGGACTGTGTTGAATTAGCCAAAAAAGCAGGAATTACCGCTGTAATTCAGCCAGGAGGTTCGATAAAAGACGAATTAAGTATAAATTATTGCAACGAAAATAATCTTGCAATGGTATTTACAGGAACACGTCATTTTAAACATTAATTTGTTTAACTTTGTTCGATAAATAATTTATAACATTTTAAACCCCTAAAAAACTTATGGGATTTTTTGATTTCATGACTGAGGATATTGCAATAGACCTTGGTACCGCAAACACTTTAATCATTCATAATGATAAAGTTGTTATTGACAGCCCCTCTATCGTAGCACGCGACAGAGTATCAGGCAAAATCATCGCAGTTGGTAAAGAAGCCAATATGATGCAGGGTAAAACGCATGAAAACATCAAGACCATAAGGCCATTGAAAGATGGAGTAATTGCTGATTTTGATGCTTCTGAAAAAATGATCAATATGTTCATTAAGAGTATCCCTGCATTGAAAAAAAGAATGTTTACGCCAGCTTTACGAATGGTGGTATGTATTCCTTCTGGTATTACTGAGGTTGAAATGCGTGCTGTAAAAGAATCTTGTGAGCGAGTAAACGGAAAAGAAGTTTATTTGATTCATGAACCAATGGCAGCAGCAATTGGTATTGGTATCGATATCATGCAGCCAAAAGGAAACATGATTGTTGATATTGGAGGTGGTACAACAGAAATTGCCGTGATCGCTTTAGGCGGGATTGTTTGTGATAAATCTGTAAAAATTGCGGGTGACGTTTTCACAAATGATATCGTTTATTACATGCGTACACAACACAACCTTTTTGTTGGAGAAAGTACTGCTGAAAAAATTAAAATTCAAATTGGAGCGGCTATCGAAGATTTAGACGGACCGCCAGAAGATATGTCAGTTCAAGGTAGAGATTTGCTTACAGGTAAACCTAAACAAGTAGATGTTTCTTACCGTGAAATTGCAAAAGCATTAGACAAATCAATTCAGCGTATTGAAGATGCAGTAATGGAAACATTATCTCAAACTCCACCTGAATTAGCTGCCGATATTTACAACACTGGTATCTATTTAGCTGGTGGTGGATCTATGTTGAGAGGGCTTGACAAACGTATTTCTCAAAAAACAGATTTACCTGTTTATATTGCTGAAGATCCATTAAGAGCTGTTGTTCGCGGTACTGGAATGGCACTTAAAAACATTGCAAAATTTAAAAGTATCTTAATAAAATAAGATTCAAAAAATAACAATCAATATACTTTTATTAGGGTCGAATTTCTAATATTTGACCCTGGTAAAATTTGAAACTTTAAGCATATCCTGAAACAAAATAACCAGACAAGAAATGCAGCAAATTTTTAATTTCATTATAAGAAACAGTAATCGGTTACTGTTTTTGCTGCTTTTAGGTATTTCGTTGACGCTCACAATTCAATCACATTCTTACCATAGAAGCAAAGTAATCAGTTCTGCCAATTTTTTGAGCGGAGGTGTTTATGAAAGAATTAGTCGTGTAGACGAATATTTGAATTTAAGAGCTCAAAATGATGAACTTGTACTTGAAAATGCAAGATTAAAAAGTCTTTTATTCAATAAAGAAGACACTACCAAGTTACCTTTACCTGATACAATTAAAGGAGTAAAACCTGCTGACATTATTGTATCAAAAGTGATTCATAACACCTATAATACGCACGAAAACTTTCTTACTTTAAATTCTGGTTCTAATGAAGGCGTAAAACCAGATATGGGAGTAATAAACAGCTTAGGAATTGTTGGAGTAATTGACAACACTTCACCAAGATATTCTACTGTAGTGAGTATCTTAAACATGAAATCACAAATCAACGCCAAGCTTAAAAAATCAAATCATTTTGGATCTTTAACTTGGGACGGAAAAAGTACTGGTTTCGTGCAGCTGAAAGATGTTCCGCGATTAGCTTCTGTTAGAAAAGGTGATACTATTGTAACTGGAGGACAATCAGTAATTTTCCCTGAAGGAATCAATATTGGAACTGTTGAAACAGTTTACAAAGAAGAACAGACCAGTTTTTATGTTATAAAAGTTAAGTTATTTAACGACATGACAAATCTTGGACACGTTTATATTATCAAAAGTAAAGACAGAGAAGAACTTATTAATTTAGAAAAAAAGGAAAAAGATGAATAGCGCATTGTTAGTCAATATTTTTCGATTTATTATGTTACTGGCAATTCAAATTGTTATTTTCAACAATATGAATTTTTTAGGCTACATAAGTCCTTTTCCGTATATTCTGTATATCATTCTTTACCCTGTAAACAGTAATAAATCAGGATTGATTATTTCAAGTTTTTTACTTGGATTAACAATGGATATGTTTTGTAATTCGGGAGGAATTCATGCAACATCATGTGTAATCCTAGCGTATTACAGGCCTTATATTTTTAAGTTTTCATTTGGACTGAGTTACGAATATCAAACCATTAAACTAAACGAATCTTTAACGCCGGAGCGATTTTCATTTATATTAGTTTCTGTTCTGCTGCATCACATCATATTGTTTGTTCTCGAAGCATTTCAGTTTAAATTCATTTGGGATATTTTGCTCCGAACGCTGTTCAGTTCGATTTTTACAATAATAACCTCTATTATAATAATTTACCTTATTAAGCCAAATAAACGATGAGAAAAGTTCTGCTGCCCGCTTTAATTATCATTGCAGGATCTTTACTACTGATCAGGGTATTTTATTTGCAAATTGTTGATGATTCATTCAAGCTAAAATCAGAAAACAACGCAATAAAAAAAGAGTACGACTATCCTGAAAGAGGTTATATTTACGATAGATACGGCAAATTATTAGTAGCCAATCAAGCTTCTTATGATATCATGGTAATACCCCGTGAAATCAAAGAAGATTTGAATGTTACTGAATTCTGCGCTTTACTTAATATCACAAAAGAAGAATACGACAAAAGAATCGCTAAGGCTAAAGTTTACAGTCCGCGTCTTCCTTCTGTATTTTTAGCACAATTAAACAAAAGTGAATTTGCTGCTTTCCAAGAGAAAATCAGAAAATTCGAAGGTTTCTATTTTCAAAAACGTTCTCTTCGTGATTACGAAGTAGATTATGGTGCCAATATTTTCGGATTTATCACTCAGGTAAATGAAAACTTAATTAAAAAAAATCCATATTATAATAGTGGAGATTTAATTGGACAGCAAGGTGTTGAACAAAGTTACGAAGAAGTTTTACGCGGTATAAAAGGTGTAAAATACATTCAGAAAGACAAATACAACCGAGAAATTGGCTCCTACAAAGACGGAAAATACGATACAATTGCTGTTGCTGGAGAAGATATTAATTTAACGATTGATGGTGAACTTCAAAAGTACGGCCAAGAGTTAATGATTAATAAAAGAGGTGGAATTGTAGCTATTGAACCTAAAAGCGGTGAAATTTTAGCACTTGTTACCGCTCCATCTTACGATCCTGGAATTTTAGTTGGAAGACAAAGATCTAAGAATTATACTCTTTTATATCACGACTCTATTGCGAATCCTTTATTTGACAGAGGACTTTTAGCACAATATCCTCCCGGATCTCCATTTAAGATTTTAACTGGATTAGTTGCTCTTCAAGAAGGCGTAATTAATGAACAGACCACTTTTATGTGTCATCATGGTTTTAGCTACGGAAGAGGCCGATTTATGAAATGCCACGGATTTGGACCACATCAATTACATAATGGAATTTACAATTCTTGTAATACTTATTTTGCACAGTCCTATATGTTAACGATTAACAAATACAAAAACCCAGGATATGCAGTTGATGTTTGGAGTAATCATGTTAAAAGTTTTGGATTAGGCCAATTTATGGGTTATGATCTGCCAACTGGTAAACGAGGAAACATACCAACATCTAAAACCTATAAAAAAATATACCCTAACGGTGGCTGGAGAAGCACAACTATTGTATCGAATGCAATTGGTCAGGGAGAGGTTTTAATGACTCCAATCCAATTGGCGAATATGATGGCAACCGTTGCAAATCAAGGTTATTATTATACGCCTCATATCATTAAAAAGATTGAAGGCAAAAAAATTGATGCTAAGTTTACGACCAAACACGTTACCACAATCGATAAAAAATATTTCCCGCCAATTATCAGCGGTTTATTTGATGTGTATAACTTTGGTACAGCGCACGGCTTAAATGTTCCCGGAATTGATATTTGCGGAAAAACAGGTACTGCTGAGAATTATGCTAAAATTGATGGAGTAAGAACAAAACTGAAAGATCACTCTATTTTTGTGGCTTTTGCTCCAAAAGACAATCCAAAAATTGCAATTGCAATCATGATTGAAAATGGAGGTTTTGGTGCGACAGTTGCGGGACCAATTGCCAGTTTGATGATTGAAAAATATCTAAGACGAAAAATCACAAGAACTGATTTAGAAACTAGAACATTAAATAGAAGTCTTCAGGTTGAATACGCTAAATTAGGAGGAATAAATGAGGCCAGTGCAATTGAATCAACACCAAAAGATTCGATTTTAAAAGCTAAAATTGTTACTCCGAAAGCAACAACAAAAACAGACGTTAAAAAAATAACAATAGACTCCACCCAAGAGAATTAACAAAGATTATTTCAAATGAAAAATCAAAGTGTAAAAAATAATATTGACTGGATAAGTGTTTTTATCTACAGCACGTTAGTTATATTAGGGTGGCTGAATATCTATTCGTCTTCATTATTATCTACAGAAGGAACTTATCAAAAACAGCTTATCTTTATTGGCTGTACTATTCCATTAATTTTCGTAGTTCTTTTTGTTGACGGAAAATTCTATGAAAAATATGCCAGTATCATTTTTGGAGTGTCATTATTGTCTCTGGCAGGATTATTTTTATTTGGAAAAACTATCGCAGGACAAAGATGCTGGTATGCAATTGGAGGTTTTACGTTACAGCCTTCAGAATTTGCAAAAGCAGCGACATCATTAGCATTGGCAAAATACCTCAGTGATACACAAATTAACCTAAAAGATGTCAATAGGCAAATACAGGCATTAGCAATTGTATTCTTACCCGTTATGCTTATTTTACCTCAGCCAGACCCTGGTAGTGCGTTAATCTACAGTATTTTTATTATTGTTTTATACAGAGAAGGTTTGCCGTCATGGTATGTCTGGACAGGTTTTATTACAATTTTACTGTTTGTACTAACACTTGTACTTGAACCTTATGTCGTTATTATTATCGCTGCGGTTGTCTTAGCGATAATACATTTTAAAGGACGCGTTGTTGACAGGAATTTATTAATGAGCACTATTTTACTGGCTATTATTTCGGCTTTTACCTTTTCGGTAGATTATGTATTTGATCATGTTTTCAAGCAGCACCACAGAGATCGTTTTAATATTTTACTTGGAAAAACTGTTGACATGAAGGGTATTGGTTATAACACTAACCAATCTGAAATTGCAATTGGATCAGGCGGATGGCTTGGAAAAGGCTTTTTACAGGGAACTCAAACCAAAGGAGGTTTCGTACCAGAACAGCATACAGATTACATTTTTACAACCGTTGGTGAAGAATGGGGTTTTGTAGGTTCACTGGTTGTTATTGCACTTTTTGTTGGTTTATTTTTAAGAGTAATTTATTTAGCAGAAAGACAAAAAACTAAATTTAGCCGCGTTTATGGCTATTGTGTTGCCGGAATTTTATTCATCCACTTTTTTGTGAACATTGCTATGGTTATTGGTATTTTCCCAACTATCGGAGTACCGTTGCCATTCTTTTCATACGGAGGTTCTGGACTCTGGGGCTTTACTATTTTGCTGTTTATATTCTTAAAAATGGATGCTAACAAGGTAAATGAATGGTAGGCCTGAAAATTGTTAATTGTTAATTGTTAATTGTTAATTGTTAATTGTTATTACTTTTTTGAAATTTATCTTAGAATAGCAACGCATTTTAATTGCAATAATTGAGTTTTCTTAAATTGATATGTAAGAAAAAAACTATTTCACTTATAAACATAGCCCACGATTTCAATCGTGGGGATATAGGGATGGAAGATATATTGCGTCTCTGCGGTTGAAACCGCAGGCTATATAAACAGACTTCATCTTTATAACAGATATAAAAAAAGTCCGAAGTTTAAACTTCGGACTTTTTTATGCTTATATTTTTTCCTGATGGCTTGTTCGCTTTTTAATAAGCTTTAAGAAAACCGGGAAAGTTGATACTATAATTATTCCTATTACTATAACTTCAATATGCTCTTTCAAATCGATTCCTTGTTCTAAAAACACTCCATATAAATAATGACCTGAAAATATCAGTACGAAAGACCATAAAAAAGAACTCAAAACGTTATAGAACATAAATTTCTTTTTATCCATCGAAACTATTCCTGCTATAATTGGCGCGAAAGTTCTAAAAATTGGAAGGAAACGAGCGTAAATAATTGCTTTTCCGCCATACTTTTCAAAAAAATCTTTGGATTGCAATAAGTATTTTTTCTTAAACCAAAACGTATCTTCTTTTTTAAATAGATAATAACCGCTTTTGGCTCCAAACCAATATCCAGTCATATTACCAAAAACACCCATTACGGCAACAAGAGTTGAAAGTATAAAAACGTTTATAAAATCACTCGGAATAGAAATAACATTTTCGATTAGGTCACGGCTGTAAATTCCTGATAAAAAAAGCAAGCTGTCGCCAGGAAGAAAAAAACCAGCAAAAAGTCCAGTTTCGGCAAAAACAATAAACAGCACAATGTACAAACCAATTTGAAAACCGCCGATACTTAAAGTGATATAAAATTCAGGGTTGACTAATTGTGTCCAATCAAAATTATTCATAAAAATGGTTTGGTTATACTTAATTTAAGTTTGTGAAAGTAACAATAATTTAGTTCAGCCACAATAAAATGCGGTATTTTAAAGATAAATTAACTATTAAAAAAAGCCCCAATAATAAACTTGGGGCTCTTAAAATTACTATTCTCTTACGTACTTGCAGCAACTATGCAAATTATCATAATCTGCCTGCGTTGCTTTCGCATCTTTGGTATCATGACCTGCCTTAGCAATTGCATTATTTAAATCTGCTGGAGATGACTTTTCTTCGTTTAAAATTACAGCAAGCTGATGCGAAGTAATGTCCCAAGTTGCCGTTTTTACACCTGGAACACTAAAAGCCGCTTTTTCAATACGTTTCTTACATTGCTCACAATTTCCGTTAACTTCAGTTGTGTATTTTAAATTCTTATTTTTCTTAGCTTGGGCTTGCGCCGAAAATCCTAAAAATCCAATTATTGCTATTAAAATTATTTTTTTCATTTTGTCTAATATTAAAATTTGATATTGCTATTTTAATTGATTCGTTCTATTTATTTTATTTTAAATCGTAAACCTGCGTAATACATTTGCCCAAAAATTGGAGCGTACGCCACCGAAGCATCAAAATTTGGTCCAAAAGGATCATCTGCTCCTAAAATTGCTTTTTGCTGTTTATAATTTCCAATATTTTCTCCTCCAATATACACTTCAAAAACAGGAGAAAAAACTCTTGTAACCTGCGCATTCATCACAGCAAAAGAAGGTGAAAAATCGGGAAACTGATCTTCTGACGGATTTGAAGCTGTATAAGGCAATTGCTGTTTTCCTGTCCAGTTAAAAGTATAATCAAATTTCCATTGTTTTCCTTCATCTGAAGCTGTTGTTTCGTACTCCAAGTTTCCAAGAAAACGATGTTTGGCCTGAAGCGGGCGCTGGAAAGTACCTCTTAAATAATCAGTCTGAATATCATAATATTTATAAGCTGTTCTTAAATTCAGGTTATGAACTAATTCATAATTAAATTCGGCCTGAAAACTATTCGCAAATGAACTTCCTTTTAAATTATAAAATAAAACTTCCTGCGGACTCTGCATTAAATCAACAACGGCCTGATTTTGAAAATCGGTTCTATAGAAATCGAAGCCAGCTTCAGCATTTTTATTGAAAATTTTGAACTTCTGCGAAAAACTGATACCGTAATTCCAAGCAATTTCAGGATTTAGTCCGTAGATTTTTCCGCTATTATCTAAAATTGAAAAGGTCCTCGAACTTGCAAAAAGTTGCTGATTTTCGGCAAAAATATTAGCCGAACGTTTTCCTCTTCCCGCAGAAAAACGAAGAACTCCATTCTTCCACGGATTGTATCTCATGTGCAGGCGAGGCGTCACAAAAAAGCCTAATCGGTTATGATTATCGACTCTTCCGCCCAAAATCAAACTGAAATTATCTGTATTATCATAAGTGTATTCAAAAAACGCTCCGACCGAATTATCAATTCGGCTGTAATCATTGACATTCACAAATTCCTGATATTGGTCGTAAGTAAAATTTAATCCTGTTGTAAATTTATGCATGGTATTGTTGATAATCGAATTGAAAATTAAATTCGAATAAAAACTATTCTGCTTTATATCATATAAATTCAAACCGAAATAAGAGTTTTGATTATGACTGTTGAAAGCATTTTGAAAACCAATACTTTGGTACGGCATATCTTTAAAAACATAACCTATTTTAGTCGACACGTCAAAACGTTCCGTATTGATTTCTGAACCCCAATGATTTGTGGTTCCGCGATCAATATCTTTATCAAAATCAACTTCACCAGTTTGCTTTTTATCATTCATATATCTGAAATTGATAAAACTCACCAGTCCGCTTTCAGGATCATAATATTGATAGCGATTTAAAATATTAATCTGTTTCCCGAGCGGATTATCTAAAAACCCGTCATTATTCATATCGTTTTTTGCGACACGGGTATTTCCGTGAACAAACAAACTTGTTGCCCATTTTTCAGATAATTTTTTATTAAAATGTGTATTCAACTCAAAACGAGCATCGGTAGAACCGTAAGCATTTAAGAAAAACGGAATATCACTCAAAGGTTTTAAAAGTTCGGTATTTATTTGTCCCGAAATACTCTCGTAACCATTAATAACACTCCCCGCACCTTTGGTAATTTGAACACTTTCGATCCAGGTTCCTGGTGTAAAAGACAATCCGTAAGCTTGAGAAGCGCCACGAACCGATGGAATATTCTCCTCGGTTATCATTAAATATGGACTAGTCAAACCTAACATTTTGATTTGTTTGGTTCCCGTCAAAGCATCCGAAAAATTGACATCTATAGAAGGATTTGTTTCAAAACTTTCAGCCAAATTACAGCACGCCGCCTTTAGCAGTTCTTTACTTGTAATTACTGAGGTATTGGCTGTAAGTGTATAGGATTTTTTAATTCCCTTTTGCTTTTTGGTGACTTTAACTTCCTGCAAATCTTCCTGAGAAAAAGCAGTAACAGACAGCAAAATCATGCCCAAAAGCATTATATTTTTTTGCATAAAAAAGATTTTAATGTTATTAGAAAAGCTGTTTCTGATTCTTCTTCATTTCGAAAAAAACAAACAGCAGGTCAACAAGCCACAAGATTGGCTTGACTCTAAACATTAAAATCAGGAATAAAAAATATATTGATTGTATAACTTGAATAAGGGGGGCGCATTCGCATCAGAATAATACGAAGTGATCTGACTGCTTTTAAAATTTGGAACTGATAAAAAAGCAATTGTTTTGTATTCTTGAATTACAGCAGGAAAATCAAGCTGAAAAAAGAATATTTTAAAAGTAGCATTATCTGATTTTTTTTCAAAATGAACTACTTTGTCTTTACAGCAAGATGATTTTTTTTCATTTTCTCCACAACATTTCTTTTCTGGAGAAGCCTGTGCTGTAGTATTTAAAGAAACAGAAGCAATTTCGCCTCCGCAATAATGCACATCAAATGCAAACCCAATGTTGGAAACCAACAAAAGGAAAGCTAAAAATAATCCTGTGCACTTTTTTAAATTCATATTGCAAAATTATCTAAAAAGACTGAAAAAAAATTTAATAATTTGTTATTTTTTAAAATTTTGGCTCTGATAATAAAAAGCAGGAATAAAAAGCAAAACAAATATGGGCTGAATTATAAATCGTCTAATATAAAAAAGAAGCCAATTTGCATTTGGTAAATAGTTTAAAATCACAAAAAATGCCACAAAAAGAGTTACCAGAAAAAAGAGGTATAAAAAAGCACTGAACTTAAAAATTTCGACATCCCGAAACAGCACATAGATTAAGATCAAGGACAAAACTGTATTCAAAAAATAGCGCAAAAAAAGTCCGAAAAACAACTTAAAACCATCAACTTCAGGATACGGCAGATTTTTAAAATCAATTTCAAAATAGTCTAAAAAAGGATCATAGAAAAGACTTTTTTCAAATGCACGAATAATACCAAAACACATTACAATACAAATTGCAAACAGAATTTTGTATTTATGCGCTGCAATTTTACTTAGCATATTTCGAAAATTTATTTACCCAAATAACCCATAAAACAAATACAAATCCGTAAATAATCAGTGGGAAAAGAACGCCATGCAAAAAATGTTCATACTGCGGATAATTAAAAAGCAAAATTGTTAAAAAGGCAATTCGAAGAATATTTAAAATGTAAATAAAAAGCGTCCCGAACAAAATAAAAAACAAAGTGGTTTTGAATTTTCCCGAAAAGGCAATCACAAATGAAATAAACAAAATTATAACACTGACCGCATTACAGCCTTCTATAATTCTTATTGTAAACTTATTATTATACCAAACTTCTAAACAAGGCTCAGTTATGCTTTTTACAATGCTTACATCAGAATTAAAAAAGCGCATTAAAGCCTCAACATTGCTTCCGACAATTTTTGAAATTCCGTCAACTTCCACAGCATCAAAACTGTTCAAATAAAATTTATAAACTATTGTAAGAACAATATAAGCAGCGAAGAAAGTGCTTATAAAAATCAAGAAAGGTTTAAATTGTATTAAATATTTTTTCAACGGAATTTTTTTTCAAATTTATGTATTTTTTAAGTCAGGCTTTAAATACTTTTGTATAAAATTTATTTATCATGACTTTTCAAGAATTACAACCAAAAATAAGCGCTATTGTAGCTGATACAAAAACTGTTAGAGACGAAAAACTATTGGCAATCTGTCAACTGTTAAACGAAAATATAGAATACTATAACTGGGTTGGTTTTTATTTTGCCAATCACGAAGCAAAAACACTTCATTTAGGCCCATATGTTGGCGCAGAAACAGATCATACTGTTATTCCGTTTGGAAAAGGAATCTGCGGACAAGTAGCAGAAAGCAATGCTAATTTTGTTGTTCCAGATGTTGCAGCGCAAGACAATTATATTGCCTGCAGTTTTACTGTAAAATCTGAAATTGTAGTACCGCTTTTTGTTAATGGTGTAAACATTGGCCAAATCGATATTGACAGCCACGTAATTGATCCTTTTACAGAAGCAGACGAAAGATTTTTAGAGTTTGTGAATGAGGAGGTTGCTAAATTATTCTAGAAGAACTATTTTTATATAAAAATAGAACTGAATGAAAAGAAACATCTTCATTTTTCTGCTTCTGATAATTTCAGTTCACCTCTCCGCGCAAATCAATATGGTTTCAAAAAAAATCTTTTTAGATTCATTGAACCATGAATGCACTCCGGAAAACTATTTCTATACAAGAATAATCACAAATTACTCTCAAAAAAGTGTCCGTTATGTGATAACTGATTTTTACAAAAATGGAAGAAAGAAAATGACCGGAGCAACTTTAGATAAAGATGTTCTAAAAAAGGATGGCGAATTTATTTGTTATTACAAAAATGGAGCAAAGGAATCTGTTGTAAATTATTTGCAAGACCATAAAGAAGGCAAAGAAATTAATTGGTACGAAAACCAAAGCAAAAAGTTTGAAAAGCAGCATATCTGGAATCCAAAAACTAAAAGCGTTCAGATTTTAATTCTTAATTTTTGGAACACAGACAAAGAGCAGACTGTAATTGATGGAAATGGAGAATATGAGAGCACTGATAATTTTGTTACAGAAAAAGGCGTTGTAAAAAACGGCTTAAAACAAGGCGCATGGAAAGGAAAAGATTTGATTCGTAAAATCACATTTACTGAAAATTATGACAAAGGAATCTTAATTTCAGGAGTAGCCGTAAATGAATACAATTACAGTTATTCTTATTCTTCGCTAAATGAAAGAATTGCCCCTAAAAAAACACCTACAAATCACTAAAAATGAATTTCTTAGGTCTTATTTTCAGATTCTTTTATTTTTTTTTGATTTTTCTGTTTTTTTAAACTAATTTTGCACCCGTCTTACAAAAGTTGTATGACATACATAAAAATCATTAAATAATATTGGAATGTATTTAAGTAAAGAAAAGAAAGAAGAGATTTTCGCACAACACGGTGGTGCAACAAACACTGGAAGCGCAGAAGGTCAAATTGCATTGTTCACGTACAGAATTTCACACTTAACTGAACACTTGAAAAAAAATCGTCACGATTACAACACTGAGCGTTCTCTTGTACTATTAGTAGGTAAAAGAAGAGCTTTGTTAGATTACTTGAAAAAGAAAGAAATTAACAGATATCGTGAGATTATCAAAGTATTGAATATCAGAAAATAATCAATATAGAAAAGAGGTGCGAAAGTGCCTCTTTTTGTTTTTACATTACAAGCATAATATTACAAGAAAAAAAGTTTGGTTTTTCATTGGGTTTTAGATTACAACAACTACACAACAACACTACAACACAACTAAAACCCATTGTATAATCAAAAAGGAAAAAATTTATGATTCCACAATTATTTGTAGAAAAAATCGATTTAGGTGATGGAAGAAGCATCACAATCGAGACAGGACGTTTGGCTAAACAAGCTGACGGTTCTGTAGTAGTTAGAATGGGCGATACAATGATTCTTGCAACAGCAGTTTCAGCTCGCACATCAAACCCAGGCGTTGATTTTTTACCATTAACGGTAGATTACCGCGAAAAATTTGCAGCAGCAGGTCGTTTCCCAGGAGGTTTCTTTAAAAGAGAAGCACGTCCAAGCGATAGCGAAGTATTGACAATGAGATTAGTAGACCGTGTATTGCGTCCGCTTTTCCCAGACGATTACCATGCTGAAACTCAAGTTATGATTCAATTAATGTCTCATGATGAAGAAGTTATGCCAGATGCTTTAGCTGGTTTAGCCGCTTCTGCAGCATTAGCAGTTTCAGATATTCCATTTTATAACTTAATTTCTGAAGTTCGTGTAGCACGTATCGACGGAAAATTAGTGATCAACCCAAGCAGAGCTGAATTAGAAAAATCTGACATCGATATGATGATTGGTGCTTCTATGGATTCTGTTGCGATGGTTGAAGGTGAGATGAAAGAAATCTCAGAAGCTGAAATGATCGAAGCTATTAAGTTTGCTCACGAAGCTATCAAAGTTCAAATTCAAGCACAATTACGTTTACAAGCTGCTTTTGGTAAAAAAGAAATTCGTACTTACGAAGGTGAGAAAGAAAACGAAGAAATTTACAAAAAAGTAAAAGCTGCAGCATATGATAAAATTTATGCTATTGCAAAAGTTGGTTCAGCTAAACACGAAAGAGGCGCTGCATTTGCTGAAGTAAAAGAAGAAGTAAAAGCTTTATTTACCGAAGAAGAATTAGCTGCTGACGGTGATTTAGTTTCTAAATATTTCTACAAAACAAACAAAGAAGCTGTTCGTAATGTAGTATTAGAATTAGGTGTTCGTTTAGATGGTAGAAAAACTACAGACATCAGACCAATCTGGTGTGAAACTGATTATTTACCAAGAGTACACGGTTCATCTTTATTTACACGTGGAGAAACTCAAGCTTTGGCAACTGTAACTTTAGGAACTTCTAGAGAAGCAAACCAAATCGATTCTCCATCTGAGCAAGGTGAAGAGAAATTCTACTTACACTATAACTTCCCTCCTTTCTCAACTGGTGAAGCAAAACCATTAAGAGGAACTTCAAGAAGAGAAGTTGGTCACGGTAACTTAGCTCAAAGAGCATTAAAAAATATGATTCCTGCTGATTGTCCTTACACAATTCGTATTGTTTCTGAAGTTTTAGAATCTAACGGTTCTTCTTCTATGGCAACAGTTTGTGCTGGAACAATGGCTTTGATGGATGCTGGAGTTCAAATGGTAAAACCAGTTTCTGGAATTGCTATGGGATTAATTACTGACGGAGAGAAATTTGCTGTATTGTCAGATATTTTAGGTGATGAAGATCATTTAGGAGATATGGACTTTAAAGTAACTGGAACTGCTGACGGTATTACAGCTTGTCAAATGGACATCAAAATTGATGGTTTACGTTATGACATTATGGAGCAAGCTTTAGCTCAAGCACGTGATGGACGTTTACATATCTTAGGAAAATTAACTGATACAATCGCTGCACCAAGAGCTGACGTAAAAGCACACGCACCAAAAATTATTACAAGAACTATTCCTGGAAACTTTATTGGAGCATTAATTGGACCTGGTGGAAAAGTAATTCAAGAATTACAAAAAGCTACAGGAACAACTATTGTAATCAACGAAGTTGATGAGCAAGGTGTTATCGAAATCTTAGGTACAGATCCTGCTGGAATTGAAGCAGTATTGGCTAAAATTAAGTCAATTACTTTCAAACCTCAAATGGGAGAAGCTTACGAAGTGAAAGTAATTAAAATGTTAGATTTTGGAGCTGTGGTAGAATATACTGCTGCGCCAGGAAATGAAGTTTTATTACACGTTTCTGAGCTTGCTTGGGAGCGCACTGAAAACGTTACTGATGTTGTAAACATGGGTGATGTATTTGAAGTGAAGTACTTAGGTGTTGATCCTAAAACGAAAAAAGAAAAAGTGTCAAGAAAAGCACTTTTACAAAGACCTCCACGTGAGGAGAAAAAAGAGTAATCAGATCTTAGTTTACTAAAGGTTTATTCATAGCAAAAACCCCGTTTCATAATCATGAAACGGGGTTTTTCGGTTTTTACATACTTTCCAACCTAAAACTAAACGGTTAAAACGCTAGAATACAACGCTTTTCAGGAAACACATTATAGATTAAATAATGTTGTTCGTTTAAAAATCAATGTTGTTGGTTTAATTTATTTTTTTTAAAAACATTATTAACATAGTTTTATATAGAAAACAGCTACACGAAACTAAAAATATTGATGAGAAAGGATATTACAAGGTCAAAACTTAAAACAATTTTATTTATTAATATCTCTTTTAAACTCAAACTATATTGTAAAAACCCACCATTGAAAATCACAAATTACGCAACAGTACTTTTCATCCTGCTATTACTTTCGATCAACAGTTTTTCTCAAACCAATGAAAAAAAAGAAATCTCTAATTATTTAGACAAAACAATTGGTGAAGAAATTTTAAACATCAATAACGGCAAAATTCATCTTGATCCATATAATTTAAAAAATGGCAACACTAATTATTTAAATAAAAACTTCGTTAACGGATCTGTTTTCTACGACAATCAATTGTATGAAAACATTCTGATAAAGTATGACATCTACAAAGATCAGCTTGTTAAATCATTTGAGAACAATAGTGCATTCGGCATAACTCTCATAAATAAAAAAACAGATTACTTCTTAATTGAGAATAGGAGATTTATCAATATTGACAATAAATATAAATTCCCGAAAGTCATCACTGGTTTTTTTGAAGAAAAATATTTAGGCAAAAACATCTCCTTATATATTAAACACTTTAAAACGGCGAAAGAAACCATTATTGAAACTACTTTGTATACAGAATTCAAAGAGTATAGTGACTATCAACTTCTTTATAATTCAAAATTTATAGCCGTAAATACGCAAAAAGAAATCCTCACAGCATTTCCTCAACTAAAAAAAGAAATAAAAGAGTATTATAAAAAAAATAAAATTCCGGAAGAGACAAATCCATACCAGTTCAAAGCAGATTTAATAAAATTTATTGACAATAATTTATAAGCTCTAAATCTAAATGAAAAAGTACTTTATCCTCTATTTATTTTTCTTATTGCCAATCATTCTCTTTTCTCAAGAAAAAAATATTTCTATAAAATATTCCAATGTAACACGAAAAAAAGCTATTGAAACAGTCGAGAAAAACACTTCTTTTCATTTCTATTTTGAGGACCAATGGCTATCTGATAATGAACTTATTTCGGGAGAATTCAACAATACGTCTATCTCAATAATTTTAGATGCCATTTTTAATAACACCACCATAAATTACGTTATTGACGGGAACAATATTATTCTAAGTGACGGCCTTTTGATATCAAACACGATAACGGAGGATTATTTTAAAAATGCTGCTAACACAAATGTCAACAACACTCCAAAATTGCAAATTGTTCCTATTTACAATAAGCAATACCTGAATGATTCTAAGAAAGACACAGATTCAATTATTTCCCTTGGAAAACAATCATTAATAAGCACATCTCAGTCCTATACCCTTTCCGGCTACATTAAAGACAGAACTTCAGGAAAACCAGAATATAATATTACTGTTAAAGTAAAAGACAAAGATATAAGCACAACAAGTGATGAAAATGGCTATTACAGCTTTAGAGTTCCCGCCGGTATTAATATAATCGAAACACAATCTATTAAACATGGATCGAAAACTAAAAAAATTGTACTGTACAGCAATGGAAAAGTTGATTTTACTTTAGATGAAAATGTAAATGCCCTTAAAGAAGTTGTGATCGAAAATAAAAGATCAAAAAACACAACTTCGGCAGTTGCTGGTCTCACGAGTATTAATATCGAAAACATCAAAAATGTCCCTTTAATTTTGGGCGAAAGAGATATTTTTAAAGTTGCAACAACGCTGCCGGGTATAAAAACAGCAGGAGAAGGCTCTGCGGGCTTTAATGTTCGTGGAGGGAAAGACGATCAAAACTTATTTTTACTAGACAACGCTTCTTTATACAATCCATCTCACTTTTTAGGTTTCTTTTCTTCTGTAAATCCATTTACCACAAAATCAGCTGATATATATAAAGGAAGCATTCCTGCTGAGTTTGGAGGGCGCCTTTCTTCTGTTTTTGATATTAAATCTAAAAATGGGAATACCGAAAAAGTTTCTGGTGAGGCAGGAATTGGTCCAGTAATGAGCAATGTTACGCTCGAAATTCCGATAGTAAAAGGAAAATCAAGCTTAATATTTGGCGGGAGAGCAAGTTATTCTGACTGGATTTTGAAGGCTATCAAAGATCCCGAACTAGATAACAGTCAAGCCTCTTTTTATGATCTTTTATTAAAATACAATCATCAAATTAGTGCAAAAGATAATCTGGAAACCTCTTTATATTACAGTCATGACAAATACAGCATTAATTCAGACTCTATTTACAAATACAGCAATCAGTTGGCAACAATAAAATGGGATCACGATTTCAATGCAAAAAACAAATCTTCCTTGATTATTACCAACAGTCAATATAAATTCAACATCGACTACGATTCTCAGCCACAAAAATCATTTGATTACGGTTATAAAATCAATGAAACGCAGCTTGTTTTTAAGATGAAGTACATTTTGAATGAAAAGCACGCATTTAATTATGGCGTTAGCAGCAAAATATACAATGTTGATCCTGGTTTCCTTGAACCAACAAGCGGTGACTCTCAAATTAAAAACAAAACATTGGAAAAAGAAAAAGCTCTAGAGTCGGCTTTATTTTTTACCGAAAATTATAAGGTCAATGACAAACTTTTAATTGATTTAGGTTTGCGTTATTCTTTTTATTCTGCGCTTGGTCCTTCGACCCAAAACATTTATCAGGATGACCTTCCTAAATCTGAAAGAACTGTAATTGACACTAAAACCTATTCGAGTAATGAATCCATAAAAACGTATGGCGGTTTTGAACCTAGAATTTCTGCACGTTATTTTATACTTCCAGATTTATCTATAAAAGCAAGTTTTGACAGAACGTATCAATACATGCATTTACTGTCAACTAATACGACTCAATCTCCAATGGATGTTTGGAAGCTTTCAGATTTAAATACTGAACCGCAATCGTCTAATCAATTTTCGCTAGGACTTTTCAAAAATATAATTGAAAAATCATTAGAACTGAGTATCGAAGGTTATTATAAGCGTTCGAAAAATATTCTGGATTATAAAGTGGGTGCCGAATTATTTTTGAACGAAAACATAGAAACCGAACTTCTTCAGGGAGAAGGAAAAGCTTATGGAGTTGAATTTTTGATCAAGAAAGAAAAAGGAAATTTTAATGGCTGGCTAAGTTATACCTATTCCAGAGCTTTAATAAAATTGGACAGCAGATTTGACTCTGAAAAAATAAACAGCGGTCAATATTTCCCGACGAATTATGACAAACCACATGATTTTAGCGCCATTTTAAATTATAAATTCACCAAAAGATATAGTTTATCCACTAATTTTGTTTACCAAACCGGCAGACCTGTCACTTTTCCAATTGGTTCATATGATTTTGCCGGAGAGAATGTTACTTTATACAGTAATCGCAATCAATATAGAATTCCAGATTATTACAGATTGGATATTGGTCTTAATTTTGAAGGAAATCATAAAATAAAAAAGCTCGCTCATAGTTTCTGGAATCTTTCTGTTTATAATGTTCTTGGAAGAAATAATCCTTATAATGTTTATTTTGTTACTGAAGATAAAAAAATCAAGGCTTATAAAACATCGATTTTTTCGGTTCCAATTCCAACGATAACGTACAACATTAAATTTTAATTCATTTATCACATCAATATGAATTTATCAATAATCAAAAAATCGACATTGTCCCTTTTTGCATTTGCTGTTTTGGCAAGCTGCACGGAACAATATACCTATCAAAATCAAGATTTTGAAGATGCGATGACTGTTGAAGCTACATTAACAAACGAATTAAAATATCAGGAAATAAACATTGCCAGAACAAGGGTTCTTAATGACACCGTAAAAATTCCCGAATCTGGAGCTGACGTCACTGTAGTTGATAGCGATAAAAATGTATTTCACTTTAATGAAAAAGATGGGAAATATATTTCTCAGAATGAATTCAAAGTAGAACCAAACAAAAACTATCAATTAAAAATAACAACTAAATCCGGAAAATCATATGTTTCTTCACCGCAAGTTTTAACGACACAAAACACTATTGATCTAGAAACAACAGTTGAAGATAAAAATGGCGTTAGAGGTATTCAGGTAAGTGTTAAAAGTTTTGACCCAACAAATACGTCCAAATATTATCGTTATGAATACGAAGAAACCTATAAAATAATTACCCCGCATCCCATTGAAACACGTATTAATTTAGTAAAGCAAAACGGCTACTATAGCTACGTAAAAGTTCCTGCTCCACCTAATATCCAGACTTGTTATACCACTAAACACTCCACAGGAATCAGACAAACCAGCACGACCGATCTGACCGAAGATCGTGTAAAATACCCTATTCGTTTTATCGCCGACACAGATTACATGCTGACAAATCGTTACAGCATAATGGTTTCCCAGTACACACAAAGTCAAGCTGCCTATGATTATTATTATACCTCAAAAAAAATGGTTGATTCAGGAGAATTGTTGTCTCCAAATCAGCCTGGATATGTAGTTGGGAACATAAAATCAACATCGAATTTAAATGAAAAAGTTGTTGGTTATTTTGAAGTTGCTTCTGTCGCTAAAAAAAGAATCTTTTTTAGTTTCAAAGATTTTTTCCCTTCTGAAAAACCAACCGAATATTTTACAACTTGTAATGCCAGACTTTACTATTTTACTGAAATCGAACAAAATGATTATGACTTAATTAAAACACATGATTTTATTGGAGATGGTCCGGGAATGGTTCCTTCCGGATTCTATATGGTTGAAAAAGAATGCGGCGATTGTACATCATTTTCTTCTAACGTAATACCTTCATTTTGGGAAAATTAAACATAAAATTAGCGTTTCTGCTGTTATTAGTAAATTTCACTTATAAAAGTACTGCTCAAAATAATACTGTTTTGAGTACAGAATCATTATTGGTTAAAACCAATACTTCAGTAGTCTTAACTGGTGAAACATTGTACTATCAATTATACTGTTTAAATAAAACGACCGTGTTTTCAGACATCAGTGAGATTGCCTATTTAGAAGTAATCAACGATCGTAAAGAAAGTGTATTTAAAAATAAAATTAGTCTAAAAAACGGAATTGGATCTGGCGATTATTTTATTCCAACAACATTAACAACTGGAAACTATAAACTTATTGCTTATACGAACTGGATGTTAAACAACAGTCAAAATAACTTTTTTGAAAAAGACTTTGCTATTATCAATCCATTCGAAGAACACATCAATATGACCATTGACAGTACTTCTAAAAAAGTTGACGTTTACAAAAATGAAACAAAAAACACAGCTGAAAATATTCTTTTAAAACTTGACAAAGAAAAATATTCTAAAAGAGAAAAAGCTGCACTTGTACTGCCAAAAACATTGGATAGAGGAAATTATTTTTTAAATATCAGAAAAATAGATTTTATACCTGCATACTCAGATAATGAAACTATTAACACTGATACAAATTTAAAACAAGAAATAAAGATACTTCCAGAAACTAGAGGCGAAATTATAACAGGATATATCAGTCCGAAAATTGCAAATTCTGATTTAAACTCTAAAATAGTTACACTCTCAATTCCAGGAAAAAATTTCATCTTCAAAACAGCCAAAACAAATAGCACCGGAAAATTTACTTTTTTGATCGACAAACAAACCAGTTCGTCAGACTGTTATGTGCAATTATCAGAATCAGACAGAGAAAACTACACTATTGCAATAGACAAGACACCAAGTCCGGATTTATCAAACTTAATTTTCTCTAACAAGACATCAATTTCTCGTAAAAATTTAAAAGCTATTCAAGAACGTTCCTTGGCAACTCAAGTCGAAAACGTTTATTTTTCGCAAAAAAAAGACAGCCTTATTGAAGCCATCAATACCGATTTCTTTTTTCAGCCTACAGAAAAAAAATACCAATTAGATGATTTCGAAAGATTTAGAACATTTAAAGAAACAATAATCGAAATTGTTACCGAGCTTAATTTTAAAGATTACAATCAAGTTCCTTCATTATATTTAAGAGATTCCAGATATAACATCACACAATCACCTGAACCGTGTTTAGTTTTGGTTGATGGACTGCAAATTCAGAATATAAATACATTACTTAATTACAATGCCTACCAGATTGAAAGCATTAGTGTTGTTGACAGACCCTATTGTTATGGGCCTAAAATATTCAACGGAATTGTAAGCATCATTACAAAAAACAACGATTTTGCGACTATTTATTCTGATAAAAACATTTTAAAAACGATGATCTTAAGACCAGAGCCGGCAAAAGTGTATTTTGAACCAAAATACGAAACATCGAATAGCCTAAGCCGAATTCCTGATTATAGATATCAATTACTTTGGAAACCTAATATAGCTCTTAAAAGTAACGAAATGATTATTCCGTTTCACACATCTGATATTTCCGGAGATTATGAAATCATGCTGGAAGGAATTACCGAAGCGGGGAATTATATCCATTTTTATAAAACATTTAAAATTGAATAAGCAGAGCAAATCTCTTAAAATAGGATCTTTGGCCTCACAAAATTTATGATCAAAAAACCCCAATTCATTTAGTTGAATTGGGGTTTTTCGTTTTTTGCATTCTTCATTTTTTTTAATTCAAAACTTATTTGCTCCGAAAAAAAGAATAATAAAAATTCAACACTAATTGAATCCTTTTTAGATAAAAAATAGAAAATATACTACATTTTAACAATTGTTCGTGTTATTTATAACTTTTTTTTAATACTTTTGAAATCAACCGAAAAAAAACCAAAAACTCACCGATCTTTTGAAAAATTCCCAAAATAAGATAATATTCCTAATTTTATTTGGATTATTATTAAACATTCATTCAATCCACAGCCAAAGCGTCAAAGAAATCGAAATATTTAATTGGTTTGATAAAAATGCAGGTATAGAGGCGTTAGACATCAAAAATGGCCCTGCTCATTTAAACTTTGACAAAACCATCGACAACCAGCATCGTTACTACAGTGTAAATGAATTCAAAAAAGGAAGCGCCAGATACGGTAGCCAAAACTACTTTGATTTATTTTTAAAATACGACATCTATGCAGACGAACTTGTTCTGCGTCCTTATGATGAACAAAACACCACAAAAATAAATATCATTAAAGCCAATATTACTTCTTTTAAGATTGGCAATGAAAATTTTGTCAATTTAAAAGAATTGAACAATACGGCTTTTAAAGGCGGTTACTACGAGGAAGTTCCAATTAACAGCAATCAGGTTTTTTATATTAAATATTACAAAGAGAAAAAGAAAAACCACGCGAAAGAAGAACTTAACTTGATTGAATATATTCCACAATATGAATTCGTTTTATGGAAAGAAAATAAATTCAATTTAATCAATGACAAAAAGGCAATTATTGCTTTATTTCCTGAAAGCAAAAGCAAAATAAACGATTTCTATTTCATGAATCGGAGCCTTAGAAAGGAAAACACGCCATTATTCATGAAAAATTTAATAAAATTTATCAATAATTAAAACCCGAAGAAACATACAAATGAGAATATTTACTATCCTTTTATTATTTTTCGGTTTTAATCAGTTACTGCATTCACAAGGCGAAAAAAATACAATAAACATTACTTTTAATAATATAAACAGAGTCGCTGTCTTAGAAAAAATTGAGGCTTCGACTTCTTATAAATTTTATTTCCAAGAAAATTGGTTTGATAAAAACGTACTAATCTCTGGAGATTATTCGAACAAAACTATTGAAGAAGTTTTATCTAAAGTTTTAGAAGATACTGAACTTAATTTTTACGTTAGTAAGAATAAAATCATCTTGACAAAAAACAGTATCATTTACGATAAGTTTCAAAACAATAAAAAAGATGCAAATGCTCCTATCTTTTTCCAGCAGTATGATTCTGTTAAAAAAGATAAGTCGGGAACAACAGCGCCTATTGCATTGATTGGTAAAGAAGCCGTAGATTCAGAAGTGGATCTTTATACTTTATCTGGTCATATTACTGATTTAAAAGACGGAAAACCTTTGGCCGACATCAATGTTAAAGTAAAAAACACTGCCATTGTTTCGACCACTAATGCTGAAGGATTTTATAGCTTTAAACTTCCAACAGGATTAAGTACGATTGAAGTTGAATCTTTATTTTATAATAGTACCTCTAGAAAAATTATGATTTACAGCAATGGTACTTTAGACTTTAGTGTTATTGAAAAAATCAATCAGCTAGACGAAGTTTTGGTAAAAGGAAAAGACAGCCAAAACATTCGAACTGCAATTACAGGTGTTACGACTATTGAAGCCGAAGGTGTAAAAAATATTCCTTTGGTTCTTGGAGAAAGAGATGTTTTGAAAGTTGCTTTAACTATTCCTGGAATTAAAACAGCAGGTGAAGGTTCTTCTGGATTTAATGTCAGAGGAGGAAAAGAAGATCAAAACTTGGTATTATTAGATAATGCTACCATTTACAATCCAACGCACCTTTTTGGTTTTTTCTCTTCAGTTAACCCATACACAATTAACAAAGTAGACATTTATAAAGGAGGAATTCCTTCTGAATATGGAGGACGTTTGTCTTCTGTTTTTGACATTATTTCTAAAAATGGAAATACTGAAAAAATTTCTGGTGAAGGAGGAATTGGTCCCGTAACCAGCAATCTTACAGTATCGCTCCCAGTTGTAAAAGACAAAGCAAGTTTATTAGTAGGTGGAAGAGCAACCTACTCGGACTGGATTTTAAAGACTTTGGATGACGAAAGATTGAAAAACAGTCAAGCTTCTTTTTATGATTTGTTTGCCAAGTACAATCACAAAATCAACAAAAACAATTCAGTTGAAGGAACCGCTTATTACAGCAAAGATTCTTATACTTTAACTCCTGATTCTCTATTTAAATACAGCAACCGCTTAATTTCATTGAAATGGAAACACGCATTCAATGAAAAAAACAACAGTGAATTTAATGTAACAAACAGCGAGTACAAATACAGCATCAATTATCAGTCAGTTAATCCTGAATCTTTCTTGCTTAAATATAAAATAAACGAAAGTCAGGCAGTTTTAAAATTCACAAGCGAGCTTAGCAGCAGTCATAGACTTACATACGGAATAGCAAGTAAACTGTACAAAATAAATCCAGGACAATTATCTCCAAACGGAGAAAACTCAATTGTAACGCCAATTACCATAGAAAACGAAAAAGGGTTGGAATCTGCCGCTTTTCTTTCAGATAAATTTCAAATTTCCGAAAAATTACTGTTAGATGTTGGAGCCCGATATTCATTATATATGGCCCTTGGACCATCAACACAAAATGTTTATCAGGATGGCGTACCCAAAACTTCCTCAACTGTAGTAGAACAAAAAACCTACGCTAACAACGAAGTAATTACAACAAATGGCGGTTTTGAGCCGAGAATTGGATTGCGTTATATTTTTAATGAAAGCCTTTTTGTAAAAGCTGGTTTTGATAAAAACTTTCAATACATTCATTTGCTTACAAACAATACAACTCAGTCGCCAACTGATACGTGGAAATTATCTGATTTAAATGTAAAACCAGAAAGCGGACTTCAATATTCGCTGGGAATTTTCAAAAAATTAGAATATAACGACCTAGAATTGAGTCTTGAAGGTTATTACAAAACTTCTAAAAACATTTTGGATTACAAAGTTGGATCGCAGATTCTTTTAAATCAAAACCTAGAAACCGAATTGCTTCAAGGTGATGGAAAAGCGTACGGAATTGAATTTTTACTTAGAAAATCTATTGGACGTCTTAACGGATGGATTGGATACACTTATTCAAGATCATTTATAAAATTAGACAGTCAGTTTAATGATGAAAAAGTAAATAATGGTGAATATTTCCCAAGTAATTTTGACAAGCCTCACGATTTCAGTATTGTAATGAACTATAAGTTTACGCATCGTTACAGTTTTTCTTCTAATTTTGTATATCAGACAGGAAGACCTATCACCTATCCTATTGGAAAATATTATTACAGCGGTGCAGAATATACTTTATACACTGATCGAAATAAATTCAGAATACCTGATTATTACCGATTAGACATAGGATTAAATATTGAAGGAAATCATAAAATAAAAAAATTAGCACATAGTTTCTGGAATATTTCTATTTACAATGTACTAGGCAGAAACAATCCATATTCGGTCTTTTTTGTAACCAAAGACGGCCAGATAAAAGCCTATCAAACCTCAATTTTTGCAGTTCCAGTACCAACTATTACTTATAATTTTAAATTTTAACGTTATGAAAAAAATCTTTCTATATAGATTTGTAATAACAATTATGTTCACCGCGGTATTTGGCTGTACAACACCTTACAATTACCAATCAAGCAGCGCATATGAAGATGTCATTGTCATTGAATCTACGATCACAAATCAAAATAAAACTCAGGAAGTAAAAGTTACAAGAGCTTACAAACTTGATGAAAAGAGTCCAACTTTTGAAGCTGGAGCAGTTGTTTTTGTAACAGATAATCTCGGCAATAAATATGATTTTAAACAAAGTACTGATAAATATACCTCTGTAACTACATTTCAAGTTGCTCCAGACAGACAATATCAATTACATGTTCGTACAAAAGATGGCAGAAGTTATATTTCAAGTACCGAAAAACTCCCACAGCAAACCGAGATTTCAAGCCTCGAAGCTACCAAAGTAACCAAAGAAAACCAACTTGGAGTTGAAATCACTGTAAACAGCACTGACCCAACAAACAACTCGCGCTATTATAGATACGAATATGAAGAAACCTATAAAATTGTAGCTCCTAAATATTCTCCTATTAAAGCTAGAGTAGTTTTTTTTCCTGCAGGTTCTTATCCTCCAGGGCAAGTTATTCTTGAAGAGCGAACTGAACAAGTCAGAATTTGTTACTCAACCCAAAATTCGACTGAACTGCTTTTAACAAGTACAAGCGATTTATCTGAAGATAAAGTGAGTAATTTTCCCGTACGTTTCATTGCCAGCACTGACCCCATTATAATGAATAGATACAGCATTTTGGTAAAACAATATGTTCAGAGTCTTGCTGCTCATACTTTTTTCGAAACATTGAAGGAAATCTCAAAATCTGGAAGTATTTTATCTCAGACACAGCCAGGTTTTTTCTATGGAAACATAAAAGCTGTTGACAATCCAGGAGAAAAAGTTATTGGTTATTTTGATGTATCTTCTTATTCAGAAAAAAGGCTGTTTTTTAATTTCAAAGATTTACTGAATGGCGAACCTATACCTAAATACCCATACAATTGTCCGACAGAATTTGCGACTGTCGAGGAAGCCAAAGATTATATCTTTAGCTACTGTTTTAACAAAAATCCTGCTTTTGGATGCCAAGGAGAATTAATTTTAAATCTTCTTTCAAACGGCACTAAAGTGTATTTTCCAACTGAGTTCCCCACGAGCTACATGTTATACGATCCACCATGCGGCGACTGTACATCAATTTCATCAAATATAAAACCACCATTTTGGATAGATTAAGATACATATTATTCATAGCGTTAACTTTTAGCTGTCAGCAAATTATATTTGCTCAAAAGAACAATTCAGTAAGTGAACTGAATGCTGCCGACAAGAAAATTAACGAGTCCGTTTACCTGAGCACAAATGCTAATTCATTTTTGACAGGTGAAACTTTGCTTTACAAAATATTCTGCATAGACAAATCAGCAAATACCGCTTCAATTTTTAGCAAAATAGCTTATGTGCAGTTAATTGACAATACTAAAAAAGCTGTTTTCACTCATAAACTGTTCCTTGATAAAGCAACAGGAAATGGCGACTTTTTTATTCCGACTACATTAGAAACCGGAAGCTATAAATTGATTGGATATACAAACTGGATGCTGAACAAAACTGCTCCAGAATATTTCTCCGTTGATATTTATATCGTAAATCCTTATAAAGAAAACCCTAGCAGCAGCACTGTTTCTTACAATGCCGTTACATCAGAAAAAGTCAGCAACAGTGCTATTTCTTTTGATCTAAAAAACAAATCGTATAATAGCAGAGATCTAATTGAATTAGGCATTAAATCAAATTCTGATGAATTTTCTAAAGGAAACTACACATTATCTGTTAGAAAAACTGATGGTTATTTAGCGCAAAATAAAGTGGTTTTCAGTAATGCAAACAGTGATCAAAGTAATGAAATCACAACAGATCAATTTGTGCTTCCCGAATTGCGAGGCGAAATTATAACCGGAAAAATATCTTCGGCTAATGGTGATGTTAAAAGCAAAAAAGTGGCACTTTCAATTGTTGGAAAAAACTCCGAGTTAAAAATTGCTAAAACTGATGATCAAGGAAAATTCCTTTTTATTTTAGAAAAAGAGAATCCAAATTCAAATATTATTGTACAAGTTCTTGATAACGGTAAAGAAGATTATGTCATTGAAATTGATAAACAGAAAACTGCAGATCTTTCTAATTTAACGTTTCCTGCTGTTCAATTTAATTCGGATTTCAAACAAAACATCACAGATCGATTAATCTCAACTCAAGTTGAAAATGCCTATTATGATGTCAAAAAAGACAGTTTAATAAATCCTGCGGTTGGCGTTCCTTTTTACGGAGCAACATCAGAAGAATTTAAACTGGATGATTATACAAGATTTCCTAATATCGAAGAAACAATTACCGAAATTACAAAAGGTGTTTATTATAGAAAAAACAATAATGAATACTCCATTCATGTTTTTGATTATGATGAAAACTACGAATCAGCACTTCCTGCTATGATTGTTGTTGACGGATTAATTATCGAAAATCTGAACGAGCTTTTTGCCTTTAGTCCTAAAGCTATTTATAAAATAAATGTTGTAAGAGGGCTTTATTACTATGGTTCAAAGTCATTTAATGGTATCGTTGCGTTCACTACAAAAAATGGTGATTATGACACAAAGCTGAAAGGTAAGTTTATCATCAGACCTGAAATTTTAAGGCCTCAGGTTAAGAAAAACTACTTTACTCCTGATTATGCAAGCAATAAAAATGCAAGGATTCCAGATTACAGACATCAGCTTTTGTGGCAGCCAAATGTTGATTTAAGCAAAGCAGACTCAAACATCAAATTTTATGCTTCTGACGTATCAGGAAAATATGAAGTAACACTGGAAGGATTTTCAGCTACTGGAAAACCTGTTTTTATTAAAGATTTTATAGAAATAAAAGAGCAAACCAGCAAC
Source organism: Flavobacterium sp. LC2016-01 (assembly GCF_009711135.1). GTDB lineage: Bacteria > Bacteroidota > Bacteroidia > Flavobacteriales > Flavobacteriaceae > Flavobacterium. The sequence continues at coordinate 265,779 of NZ_WMIC01000002.1, forward strand.
TAATTTTATTTCTAAAGAAAATAGCTCAAACCTCCGTTTCTAAAACTTGAAATGGAGGTTTTTTTATCTAATGACGAATTGAATTGGTCATTTTGTTTAAAAAATATAGAATTTTTATTACAATTTAACATTTTATCACAAAATCTACCACTTTTTTTTAATATTTTTGAGTTCACCAAAACAAACCATTTAACCACACAATCCTTTGAAAAATTATCAAAAAAAGTACACATGTCTTATTTTATTTGGATTATTCTTAAATATTTTCTCAATTTACAGTCAAACTAACAGCAACAATAATTCTCTATACAATTGGTTTGACAAAACTTTAGAAAAAGAAAATCTTCCTGTTTACAACGGCACTCGGCACGTAAATTATTATCGAACTTTAGACAATACTCACAGTTATTATATCTCTGGAAATTACAGTTCTGGCGATGTTGAATATGACGGTCAAACCTATTATAATCTTGATCTAAAATATGATGTCAACAATGATATTTTAGTTTTCAGACCCATAGGAAAATTTGATTACATGGGTATCAATACGATAAAAGTAAAAACTGCCAGCTTTAATATTCAAAACAAACATTTTGTAAATATAAACTACAACAATCCTTCTTGTCCGGATTATATGAATGGCTATTATCAGGAAATTGTGTACTCAAAAAACAATATTCTCTATATCAAACATCACAAAATCAGATCTAAAGTTATTGACACAAAAACAGTTTCTGATGAGGGCAACCAGAATTCAACGGATACGTTTGCAGAAAAAAATGAATTTATCTTGAAATACAAAGACTCCTATTATAAAATAAGTTCAAAAAGCGATATCATCAAAATTTTCCCAGAGCTTAAAAGCAAAATAAAAAATTATTACACTGCAAACATTCGGTTAGAGGAATCAGATAATAAAGTTTTTATTGAAAATTTAATCAAAGAAATAAATAATCTTCTTCCTAATGAATCTAATTAAAGAATGAAAAAAATTATACTCACCATATTTTTATTAGCTTTTTACACGATATCATTTAGTCAGGAAAAAAACGATAAAATTACAATTGAATTTAATAATGCTCCTCTAAAAACAGCATTAGAAAAAATCGAACAGGCAACAGGTTATAAGTTCTACTTTGACCAAAGTTGGTTTGCTGACGAAACTAATTTGATTACTAAAAGTTATACTGATATTTCTGTTAATGCTTTACTTGACAGTCTTTTTGAGAAAACTGCTTTGAATTATTATATTATCGATAAAAAAATAATTCTATCAAAAAACAGTACAATTCATAGTTCGCTTCCTGATAATTATTTTTCAACTTCAGATACGCCGCAAACAAATCAAATTGCAGCAAAACCTGTGTTTCATCAGCAATATGATACACTGACGCAAAAAAACACTCCTGCCGGTATCATCTACATTGGTAAAGAGAAAAAAGGCGGTGAATCAAAATCGTATGTTATTTCAGGTTTTATAAAAAATATAAAAACAAAAAATCAACTTTCTAATGCAACAGTGAGAGTTCGGGATAAAAACATTAGTACTGTCGCAAATAACGATGGCTCTTATAAAATTACCGTCCCATTTGGATTAAACTATATTGATGTTGAATTAGTAAATCATAAAAAAACAACAGAAACTATCATGGTTTATGATAATGGAAATCTAGACATTTTTCTATATGAAAGCATAAATGAACTAGATGAAGTAGTCATAAAAAAGAATGCCGACAAAAATGTGAAAGATGTTATTGCTGGAGTTTCTACTATAGATGTTGAAAAGATAAAAAATATCCCGTTAGTTCTAGGCGAAAGAGATATTTTTAGAGTAGCAACAACTTTACCTGGAATAAAAACAACAGGAGAAGGTTCTGCCGGATTTAATGTTAGAGGAGGAAAAGATGATCAAAATCTAATTCTTTTAGACAATGCGGTTTTGTATAATACATCACACTTTTTGGGCTTTTTCTCAGCTGTAAACCCTTACACAACCAGCAAAGTGGATATTTACAAAGGAAGTATTCCTGCCAGATTTGGCGGCAGATTATCTTCTGTTTTTGATATTGCTTCAAAAAACGGCAATCCTCAAAAATTTTCTGGCGAGGCAGGAATTGGATCCGTAACCAGTAATTTATCTATTGGAGCTCCAATTATAAAAGACAAAGCAAGTGTATTAGTTGGAGTAAGAACTACGTACTCTGAATGGATTTTAAAACAATTAGATGATGAATCTTTAAAAAATAGTCAGGCTGCATTTTTTGACGGAATTATAAAATACAATCATAAAATAAATTCAAACAACAATATTGAATCAACATTGTATTACAGTAAAGATCGTTTTAGTATTTCTTCAGATTCAGTTTATAAATACAGCAATGCATTAATTTCGCTGAAATGGAATCATGCATTCAGCAGCAAAACTAAAACTGACTTTATTTTCACCAATAGTCAATATAAATTCAATATTGATTACGATAATGGAAAGCCAAACTCTTTTGATTACGGATATAAATTAAACGAAACTCAATTTATTCTAAATGCAAATTATTTGCTAAACAGCAAACATTCTTTCAATTATGGTCTAGCGAGTAAACTTTATAATGTTCAACCGGGTTATCTTAATCCAAAAACTGCTGAATCCACCATCATTCCGATAAAAATAGACGATGAAAAAGCCCTGGAATCTGCTTTGTATATTTCAGATAATTATACGTTGAATGATAAAATATTATTTAGTCTCGGTCTTCGATATTCTACCTATTCGGCACTTGGAGAATCGACACAGCAAATTTACAAAGAGAATGCTCCTATTAATGACAACAATGTAATTGGAACCAATTATTACAAAAAAAATGAAGTCATAAAAACCTACGGCGGATTTGAGCCAAGAATAGCAATGCGTTATCTATTTACAGACGATTTCTCTGTAAAAGCCAGCTATGACAAAACGTATCAATACATTCATTTACTGACAAATAATACGACTCAATCGCCAACTGATGCTTGGAAATTATCAGATTTAAATATTAAACCTCAGGAAGCGCATCAATACTCTTTAGGGTTTTATAAAAATCTGGATAACGACAATGTAGAATTAAGTTTAGAAGGATATTATAAAAAATCATACAATCTTCTGGACTATAAAGTAGGTTCTGAGTTAATGCTGCAAGAAAACACCGAAACACAGCTTTTACAAGGAGAAGGAAAAGCTTATGGAGTTGAGTTCTTAATTAAAAAAAATGCAGGAAAACTTAACGGCTGGGTAGGTTATACTTATTCACGTACTTTTATAAAATCAGACAGCCAGTTTCTTGATGAAAAAATTAATAACGGCCATTATTTCCCAACAAACTTTGATAAGCCGCACGAAGTAAGTGCCGTACTCAACTACAAATTTACACAGCGATATAGTTTATCCAGTAATTTTGTATATCAATCAGGGCGTCCTATAACCTTCCCTATTGGAAGTTATATTTATAACGGTATGGAATATACTTTATACAGCGACCGAAATAAATATAGAATACCTGATTATTATCGATTAGATATTGGTTTTAATATTGAAGGCAATCATAAAATAAAAAAGCTGTCACATAGCTTCTGGAATATATCTATTTATAATGTTTTAGGCCGAAATAATCCGTATTCTATCTTTTTCATAACAACAGATGGACAAATAAAAGCATACAAAACTTCTATATTTTCTGTGCCAATTCCGACTGTAACTTATAACATTAAATTTTAATCAACAGCATAATGAAACTTAAAACCCAACATATTAATCACTTATTCAAAATACTGTTTTTTACAATATTCTGCTTTTCAATTAGTGGCTGTACTGAACAATATGTTTTTCAGTCAAATACTTTTGAAAGCATACTAGTCGTTCAGGCAAACATCACAAACGAATTAAAAAAACAAGAAGTGAAAGTTAGCCGATCATACCGTCTTGGAGGAAAAGAAGAAGAATTTGAAAAAGGAGCAAATGTTTATGTAACTGATAGTGAAAACAATAATTATGATTTTGAACTTGAAGATTTTTCAGGTCTTTATGTTTCAAAAAATCCTTTTCAGGCAGTTCCAGGAAGATCATATCAATTAAATATTGCTACAAAAGATGGAAAATCCTATTCATCTGCTTTACAAACTTTAACCACAGTAAGCGAAATTAATGTCGAACCAAAAGTAGAAACAGTTGATGGCATTAAAGGAGTACAAATAGTTGTGACCAGTAATGATCCTACTGCAACTTCAAAATTTTATAGATTTGAATACGAGGAAACCTATAAAATTGTATCGCCCTACTGGAGTCCCAACAAACTTATCGTAGATCCAAGTATGATCAATGATCCAGAGCCTAATTTCTTAATTGTTCCAAGAACAAAAGAAACAAGAGTATGCTTCACCACAAAAAAATCAGATGATTTGATTTTAATCAGCAATGTGGGACAAAGCGAAGATCGTATCAATTTCCCTATACGTTTCATAGACATGGCAAGTCCGCTTCTTAATGAACGATATAGTATTATAGTACGCCAGTATGTACAAAGTTCAGAATCGTATACCTATTACAAAACATTAAAAACGCTTTCTACTTCCTCTAGCTTATTTTCACAAGTACAGCCTGGATTTAATTACGGAAATTTAAAAAACAACGATGATCCGGAAGAAAAAGTAATTGGCTATTTTGAAGTCTCATCTGTTTCTTCAAAAAGAATCTTTTTTAATTTTAGAGATATCTTCCCAGTAGAGCCATATCCGCCATTCTTTATGCAATGTATTCCACAAGAATTAGCGAATTGCTGGGATGCAAAAGGCTGTGCTGGCGCCACCATATTGGCCTTGGTTAAATCTCCTGTACCTGAAAAAGTATATTATGGCAGTCGCTTAAATATGCAAATAGTAGTCTTTGTTGAGTCTCCATGTGGCGACTGCACCAGTATTTCATCTAACATAAAACCTTTATTTTGGATAGATTAAAAAAAATAATCAGCTTGATCTTGCTCATAATTAGTTCTACTAGTATTGGGCAAAATAATTCTTTGCAGAAAAATATAACCATCAGTAAATCGACTAATGAGAGTGTTTTTATTCATTTAAGCAACACAACATTGATCGCAGGAGAAACACTCCATTGTAAGTTCTATTGTTTAAATCCATCTGATAATACATCCAGTTCCATAAGCAAAATTGCTCATGTAGAACTTCTTGATGATCAAAATCAGACTGTTTTTTCGAATAAAATTTATCTCGAAAATGGTACCGGACAAGGAGATTTTTTTATTCCTACAACAGTTAAAACTGGCAATTATAAACTTATCGCCTACACAAATTGGATGTTAAATAAAAAAGAATCCAAAATATCTGAAGTTGATTTGATAATAATTAATCCTTATCTCATTAACAGCAGAAACAATATCCAAAAAACTTCTGAAACACAAAAAAGCGATATAAGAATCACAGAACCTAATTCTAATGCTACAAACACTTCAAAAAGCGAACTTTTTGCTTTAGAATTAGACAAAAAAGCCGCTTCAGCAAGAGAACAAGTTCAGCTTAAAATAAGATCTTTAAAAGCACTTAACACTGCTGGAGGAAGTTATTCTGTATCAATCAAAAGAATAGATAATTTACCTTCAAGAAAACAGAAAGATGCTAACGAATACGCAAAATCAAATTTAAAAAGTGCTTTAAATGACAGTATTCAATTTTTACCAGAACTTAGAGGAGAAATAGTATCAGGTTCTATTATCAACAATAAAAATCCGGAGCAAATCATCGGCAAAAATGTTGCGTTATCAATTCCTGGCAAAGATTTTTCTTTTAAAATTGTCAAAACTGATCAACTCGGAAAATTCAATTTTATTTTAGACAAAGAACCAAACTATTCCAATATTACCGTTCAGGTTATAGAAGCAGATAGAGCCGATTTTAGTATTGATATCAATAAAAACAGAGCATACAATTTATCTGAAATAAAACCAGCAGATGAATTGAACCTGACTTCAGATTATAAAAAAAATATCGAAGAAAGATCTATTGCCAATCAAATTGAAAACATCTATTATTCACTCAAAAAAGATAGTATAAAAGCAAGCAAAAAAGCCGTTTCATTCTATAATCCTCTTGAAAAAGATTATATTCTGGCAGACTATACTAAATTCCCAACTTTAAAGGAAACCGTTACTGAGATACTTAAGGAAGTGTATTATCGTGAAGAAAACAACAATTTTACTTTAGGCGTACGAGACATTAATTACGATTTGAAATTTTTCGCTGAGCCCGCTTTAGTTCTTGTTGATGGTTTGTTAATTCAAAACACCAACGAATTAAAAGACTATAAAATGGAAAATGTTTATAAAGTAAGTATTGTTCCCGGAGTTTACCTTTATGGCCCTACAGCTTTCAATGGCATCATTAGTTTTACAACAAAAAATAATGACTATTTAAGCAAAGAAAAAGGAAGTTATTTTTTGAAAACAGAAATTCAGAGACCTCAGGAAAAAATATCTTACTTCAAACAAGATTATACAGACAAAAACAAATATGATAGAATTCCAGACTACAGACATCAATTGCTTTGGATGCCGGAATTAACTCTAAATAGTCCTGAAAGTATAATTTCTTTCTTCACATCTGATGTGCCTGGACAATATGAAATAGATTTAGAAGGTTTCACAAAAGATGGTTCTCCAGTATCTCTAAAAGAAACTTTTGAAGTCAAAGATGTAAAAACAAATTAAAAAAACAATTTGTATCGTTATAAAATCCTTGTTTCAAAATATTGAAGCAAGGATTTTTTATTATTTGACGCAACCTTTTTATTTTTTTTTTACTACTAAATAGAATCTGCAATAACAGAGTTAGAAAAGATACCTCAATACTATAAAATAAAACTTGAATTTAGACCAACTCATAAAGGGCTGTATAAAGCAAAATAGAAAAGCACAAGAAGAGCTGTATGAAACATACAAAAAGCCTCTTTATGTGTTAAGTCTAAAATATTGCCAAAATCAAGCTGAAGCTGAAGACAATCTTCATGACACTTTTATTGAGATATTCAGTAATATAAAAAACTATAAGGGTAACGGCAGTTTTGAAGGCTGGATTAAACGAATCACTATCAATAAAGCGATAAGCCGATACAAGCAATCGTATGTACTTACTGCTATTAAAGACGACTATTTTCAGGATGAAACTATAAATGAAAATGAAATTGATTTTTCGCTTGATACCATTTTATCTTTCATTCAGGAACTGCCTCATCAATACAGACTGGTTTTTAACTTATATGAATTAGATGATTTTTCGCATCAGGAAATTTCAGCTATGTTATCCATTTCTGAAAGTACTTCAAAATCAAATTTACATCGGGCAAAACAAATTCTGAAAGAAAAAATCAAATCAAAAAGTACATTTTATTATTCAAAACAAAAAAATGGAAAATAGAACCGAAATAGGAAAAGCAATTAAAGATCAATTAAGTAATTTGGACAAAAGTCCGAGTAGCTTTGTATGGTCAAAAATTGAAAAAGACTTAAATCAAAAAAGACGCAAACGAATTTTAGCTTGGTTAATTCCGAGCTTTGTAGCTATTGCCCTTCTATCATCGGCGCTTTATTATAATTTTAGTTTTCAGGATAATACTCAAAAACAGGAAACACCGTCCCATAAAGAAATACAAACCCAGGCTCCAAATTCAAAATCAAATGAAAGTTCAGTACAAAATGTAAAACCAAATCCAAAATTACAGAAATCCGGACCAGACGAAATTATAACGGTTAAAAAAACCAAAAGTGTAAAATTGGTAAAAGAATCCAGCAAATTAGTATCAACTACCAATGAATACGAAGAATACGAAGTAGTAAAAAAATATAAAGTTGTTATTAAAAAAGAGCAAATAACTACAACACCAATACCCTTACGTATTGCAAAAAAACCTAGTAAACCAAGCATTAGCAAAACGGATATTATAGCAAATAAAACAACCAAAACTTTAAATCCAACTTCGAAAAAAACATCGAAATCTAAAGCTAAAAAACAAAATAAAAAGAGTACGACAAAACCATTAATTTCTGAAAAACCTGAAAACACAACAGTAATAAAAGATACTTTGACTCAAAAGAAAACAGAAATTGTTTTAGAGCAAACAGAAATAAAAAAAGACACTTTGCCAAAAATTGACAGTTTACAGGTAAAGAAACCAGCAACAGCAAAAAGAGAATATGTAAAGAAAGAATATGCTACTAAATCCAAGGAAGCAAATCCAGATTTCAGCGTCCATGCTTTTTATGGACCGGCAATTTCTGGTTCTATAAACGGATCGTCAATGATTAGTCCAACAATGGATAATTTACCAAAAAGCCATCCTATAACGTCTCATTACGGAATATATGCAAAAACAATGTATGCTAGATTTGGTTTTAGAACAGGATTCTCAAAAATAAATTTAAAAACAATCACACAACTTGATCAAAACTTAATTACCGATTTTAAAAACATCAGCCTTAACACTGAAACTAATATAAAGCAGACATTTGGCACTTCTAATGAAGTTGAATTGCTTCAAAAAATCTCTTATTATGAAATTCCGCTAGAGTTTAATTATGCTTTGAAAAATGATGAAAGCAAATTTGACATCGATGCTTTTACTGGATTCAGTTTTTTATTTTTAGATAAAAATGATCTGTATTTAAAATCAGAAAAAATAGCAAAACAGAAAATTGGAGAAGCAAAAAACATCTCCGGACTAAATGTTTCTTATGACTTCGGAATTGGAATAACTTATAAATTGACAGAAAAAATAGGTTTAGATATAAATCCGCTCTTCAAGTATTATCTCAATACTTTTAAAGAAAATGGAGAAGCAAAACCCTATAGTTTATCACTTCAAACGGGCATTAATTATAAATTTTAAAAATATTTTTTAATTAGTTGTAACTTTTTTGATACTTCATACGTATAACCATTTGTACACTTAAAAATTGAGGAGACAAAAACATGAGACAACTTAAAATCACCAAGCAGGTAACTAATCGTGAAACTGCATCGTTAGATAAATATCTACAAGAAATCGGAAAAGTTGACCTAATTACCGCAGATGAAGAGGTAGAATTAGCACAAAGAATTAAGGCAGGTGATCAAAGAGCATTAGAAAAATTAACAAAAGCCAACCTACGTTTCGTTGTATCGGTTGCTAAACAATATCAAAATCAAGGATTAACTCTTCCTGACTTAATTAACGAAGGAAACTTAGGTCTTATCAAAGCAGCACAGCGTTTTGATGAAACTCGTGGATTTAAATTTATCTCTTATGCAGTATGGTGGATTCGTCAATCGATTCTTCAGGCATTAGCAGAACAATCACGTATCGTTCGTTTACCATTAAACAAAATTGGTTCTATCAATAAAATCAACAAAATGTATGCATTATTAGAGCAGTCTAATGAGCGTCCGCCTTCTGCTGAAGAAATTGCAAAAGAACTTGACATGACTGTAAATGATGTAAAAGAGTCTATGAAAAACTCTGGACGTCACCTATCTATGGATGCACCTCTTGTTGAAGGTGAAGATTCTAACCTTTATGACGTTTTACGTTCTGGAGAATCTCCAAACCCAGACAGAGAATTAATTCACGAATCATTACGTACTGAAATCGAGCGTTCATTAGAAACATTAACTCCAAGAGAAGCTGATGTAGTTCGTTTGTATTTTGGTCTTGGCGATCAGCACCCAATGACTCTTGAAGAAATTGGAGAAACTTTCGACTTAACTCGTGAGCGTGTTCGTCAGATTAAAGAAAAAGCAATCCGCAGATTGAAACACACTTCTAGAAGTAAAATCCTTAAAACTTACTTAGGATAATAATATAAATTTCAATATTTTTAAGTTCCAAATCCCAACCAACAACTGGAATTTGGAATTTTAGATTTGGAATTTTAAAGCAAACAACAGTTTGATTGACTGTTCGTTTTTTGATTGATGATTGAAACTCCGGCTGATTACCGGAGTTTTTTATTTTTATTTTTGAAATCTTCTTTTAACACAAAGTGTGCAAAGAATTTTATTCAACATGGTTCTTTAAAAAACGCAAAGTTCGCAAAGCTTTGCGGACTTCGTATACTTCATAATTTCAAATAAAAACTTTGCGAACTTTGCGTAATTCTTTGCGCACTTTGCGGTTAAATTACAATCTACTGCATAAAAAATTTATCTTTGCATAAAACACAACTACACAATGAAAAATACACTTATTGCTCCTTCAGTTCTTGCTGCCGATTTTGCGAATTTACAGCGTGACTTAGAAATGATCAACAACAGTCAGGCTGACTGGTTTCATATCGACATTATGGATGGAGTTTTTGTTCCGAATATTTCTTTTGGAATGCCTGTTTTAGAAGCAATTTCTAAACATGCAAAAAAATATATTGATGTACATTTAATGATAATTGATCCTGATAGATACATTAAAACTTTTGCTGATTTAGGAGCAAATGGATTAACGGTTCATTACGAAGCCTGCACCCATTTACACAGAACTTTACAAGCCATTAAAGCAGAAGGAATGAAAGCCGGAGTAGCGATGAATCCTCATACAAATGTTGATTTATTAGAAGATGTTATAAATGATATTGATGTTGTTTGTATTATGAGTGTAAATCCAGGTTTTGGCGGACAATCGTTTATAGAGAATACTTACGATAAAGTAAAAAAGCTGAAAGCATTAATTACGCGCAAAAATGCTTCAACCTTAATTGAAATTGACGGCGGTGTAACCAGCAAAAATGCAAAACAATTAGTAGAAGCTGGAGCTGATGTTTTAGTTGCAGGAAGCTTTGTTTTTAAAGCCGAAAACCCAACTCAAACTATTTCAGAATTAAAAGTCCTTACTGCTTTTTAAGTTTTTCAAATTCGGGAAGAAATCAATTCCAGTCATTTTTTCTAAAGTTTCTATCGGAACAACGAAATCATAAATTGACTTTTCGCTGTCTTCATTCGGAACCAAAAAAGCAATTGCTTTGTGTTCTTTTCCAGATTTAGCCACAACGATTTTATAAAAATATTTAGGGACAGCGACATTTTCTGTCCCTATTTTTTTATCCGAATCTTTCAAAACACCTCCCGTTACAACATAAATATCATTGTACTTTCCTGCCCAATAACGTGTTTTTTGTTCAATTCTGTTCCAAATTCCGCTATTGAAATCATGTTTTTGAGGAGAAATATTAGAAGTATAGAAAGTATCATTATAAGCATCTTTATTAAATTCCATATCGCCGGCAGGACAAAGATGTCCTTTATCGTATCCCGAATTTTTATAATTCCTCCAGTCTGCAGAACCTGTCGTTACTTTTGGATCTTCAATAAAATAAGGACGTTTATAATCTTCATTTTTCAAATATTCCTTTTTCATTTCATAAGCAACCCATTCTGCCTGCTCAAATTTTTCATTATACGAAAGCGTATAATATGTATGTTTTACAATTTGTCCCGTAGTCGAAGTTGGCAAATAAGAAACCGTATACAAAGAATCTGCAGTATTTTGAGCCGAAGTAAAAGATGCTGGTTTTTCTGGCAGCACTTCTTCCCTTTCTGAATTCTCTTTTTTACAAGAAAACAACATGAAACTAACCAAACCTAAAACAATATATTTTTTCATCTTTTACTTTATTACGAAATAAACTTACAAAAAAATGCTCCATAAATAATATATCTATGGAGCATTTTAATAACAAATTAATTCTTTATTGAACTAAGATTTTACCAGTTTATCCTTTTTCATTTTAGGAGTAACCGTATTTTTTACTAAACCTTTAGTTTGTAAATCATCTAAAACATTTAAAGCTTCTTCTACATAAACATCTTTAGATAATGCCTGGTGCCAAGCCTCTCTTTTTTCTTTTAATGTAGCATCATTATTCATTTCAAGCTCTTCATAAGGCAATGATCTAAAAACCAGATTGTTTTTATAATCAGCAATTGGTTTGTATTTTTTACCTTCACTTTCAACTTGTTCTTGAGTCGCTTTAAAGTTTTTGATATTTAAACTATAAGTGTTCTCTTTATTTTTAACATCAATCCATTTTGCATTATCTTCAATTAATTTGAATTGATCGTTGTTTGCAATTCTGTTTCGGCTGTTATTAATCGCCTGATTGAATTTTTCATTAGAAGTCCAAGTACTGTAATCAGCTGGATCAATTTTATCCCATGGCATTGCGTTGTCAATATCACGCTCACCCATTTTTAAGTAAGCATAACGATCTGGCATCACAACATCACTATGAACACCTTCCAACTGAGTTGAACCTCCGTTGATTCTATAGAATTTTTGTCCCGTAATTTTCAAAGCTCCAAGATCACCGTAATTTGCGTTGCGCACAAACTGATTCAAATCAAGAACATTCTGCACTGTACCTTTTCCGTAAGTTTGTTTACTTCCAATGATTACTCCACGTTTGTAATCCTGAATTGCAGCCGCCAAAATCTCTGAAGCCGAAGCTGAGAAACTGTTAACCATAATTACTAATGGTCCGTCCCACTCGATTTTTTTATCTTTATCGTATAAAACTTCTTTCTTTTTACCAGCAGATTTTACCTGTACAATTGGTCCTTCTTCAATAAATAAACCAGCAATATCAACTACAGTAGATAAAGATCCACCTCCATCATCACGAACGTCAAGTACAATTCCGTTTACATCTTCTTTTTTCAGTCTTTCAACCTCAAGAGCGATATCTTTTCCAGCATCACGACCATCTTTATTTTCAAAATCAATGTAGAATTTAGGCAAATAAATTACACCATATTTCAATCCATTTTTTTCTACAATACTAGATTTAGCATACGTTTCTTCGATTTCAACCACATCTCTGACGATTGAAATTACTTTAATAGTTCCGTCAACCTTTTTAACTGTAAGTTTTACTTCAGTTCCTTTATGACCTTTAATTTTTTTCACAACATCATCAAGACGCATTCCAACAACATCTACTGGCTCTTCGTTTCCTTGTGCCACTTTCAAAATCATGTCACCTGCTTCAAGTTCTTTACCTTTCCATGCAGGACCTCCTGAGATCAATTCGTCAATTTGAGTAAAATCATTTTTCTTAACTAATCTTGCTCCAATACCTTCTAATTTTCCACTGATATTAACATCAAAACGATCTTTTTCTTCAGGTGCAAAGTAGCTTGTATGCGGATCAAAACGTGTCATGATTGAGTTTACATATACAGAAAACCAATCTTCTTTATTCAAATCTTTAATTACGCCAAAATTGTCGTCTAATGATTTTAAAGAACTCTCACGAGTTTCTTTCTCTAAAGTCTCAAAAGATTTTTCTTTGTAAGCAGGATCTTTTTTCTTTTTATCCTCTTCTAATTTTTGCTTTGTTACCAATGAAGAAAGTGTCGACAATTTAATCTGTTTTCTCCATCTTTCATTGATTTCTGTCGCATTTTTAGCATAAGGAAGATGCTCATAATCGGCATTAAAAGTCTCATCAACATTGTAGTTGAAAGGCTGTGCTAAAATAGTCTTGTAGCGTTTTTTGCTTTCTTCCATACGTTTCATCAATCTTGTATAAGTAAGATTAAAAAACGTAAGATCTTTGTTTAAAAACTGGTCATCAAGCTGCAATTCATACTGCTTAAATTCGTCAATATCAGACTGCAGGAAAAACCTTTTTGAAGGATCCAATGCATCAATATAATCTTTAAAAATTCCTTTAGAAAATTCATCGTTTATTTCTGCCGGACTGTAGTGTCCTTTGTCAATAACAAACGCAAGTAATTCTAAAAGTGTTTTATCTCTATTCGGATCTGGATCTTCTGATTTATCTGCGTTTAATTTAAACGCAAATAAGGTTACTGATAAGCATAATACGGCTATAAGTACTTTATAATTTCTTTTCATAAACTGAATAATAGCATTCATCAAATTTTTTAATCTAAGTTACTGCAAAACTATGCCAACAAAGCCAAGTTGAATATAATTTTTTGTTAAAGATATAAAAATGTTTGATGCGCTAAAATCTTCTGGAATTAAGTTGACAATTTTTATTTATTTGTTAGTATTCTACCAAAATCTGTTGCTACATTTGCCTAAAGAACCCTTAATTTTGACAAAACAAAAAACCCTGCCACAGCATGAAAGACGAAAAACCTTTAATATTAGTAACCAATGACGATGGAATTCTGGCACCGGGAATCAGAGCTTTAATTAGTGTTATGGAAACTATTGGAGAAGTTGTGGTTGTTGCTCCAGACAAACCTCAGAGTGCCATGGGGCATGCCATCACAATAAATAACACACTATTTCTAGACAAAATTTCGAAAGATGATGATGTAATTACAGAATACAGCTGTTCTGGAACTCCTGTAGATTGCGTAAAATTAGCAGTAAACGAAATTTTAAAAAGAAAGCCAGATCTTTGCGTTTCAGGAATTAATCACGGTTCAAACTCTTCGATCAATGTAATTTATTCTGGAACAATGAGCGCCGCCGTTGAAGCCGGAATTGAAGGAATTCAAGCAATCGGGTTTTCTCTTTTAGATTTTGACTGGAATGCTGATTTTGAACCTATAAAATCATTCGTAAAAAAAATTGCACTAGAAACGCTTGCCAATAAATTACCCGCTGGCGTCGTTTTAAATGTGAATTTTCCGAAATTAAAAGAAAACGAAATAAAAGGAATAAAAATTTGTCGTCAAGCGAAAGCGTATTATGCGCAAAAATTTGATAAACGACAAACGCCGCATGGAAAAGATTATTACTGGCTGACGGGAAAATTCACAAACGAAGACAAAGGCGAAGATACAGATGAATGGGCATTGGAAAATGGATACATTTCTGTAGTTCCTGTTCAGTTTGATTTGACAGCTCATCATTCAATACAACAACTTAATACCTGGAAATTAAATGAATAAAAAAGATATTCTTATCGGATTTGTAATCGGAATTTTAACTTCTCTTTTAGGGACCTATCTCTTCCTTATTTTATTTACGTCTTTTGATACTTCATCTGGAATTCAAACCATTAGACAATACGGCTATATGGGCAAAGTCATTACTTTAGGTACAATATTAGACTTGCTTCTTTTTCTGTTTCTTTTAAAAAGAAATAAAGAATTGATGGCCCGAGGTGTTGTATTTGCAGTGATTGTTATGGCAATTGCAACTTTATTTATTTAAATCTTATCTTTGTTCTGCAAAAAAATGCTGTGCTTCTAAATTATGGCACACTTTTAAAATACTCAATATGAAATATTACATAATAGCTGGCGAAGCTTCTGGAGATTTACATGGTTCGAACTTAATGAAAGCTTTGTATGAAGAAGATCCACAGGCTGAAATCAGATTTTGGGGAGGCGATTTGATGCAAAAAGCAGGCGGAACTTTAGTAAAACACTATCGCGACTTGGCTTTTATGGGTTTTGTTGAAGTTGTTTTTAATTTGAAAACAATTTTGAGTAATATTAAAATCTGCAAAAAAGACATTTCTGAATTCAAACCAGATGTATTAATTTTTATTGATTATCCAGGTTTCAACATGCGTATTGCAAAATGGGCGAAAGCTTTAAATTACAAAACGCATTATTATATTTCTCCGCAAATTTGGGCTTGGAAAGAAAACAGAATCACAGCGATCAAACAAGATGTCGATAAGATGTTTGTGATTCTTCCGTTTGAAAAAAGTTTTTATGAAGATAAACATCATTTTCCAGTTGATTTTGTTGGGCATCCATTAATTGATGCCATTCAAAACCAGCCTGCTTTTGACGAAGCAACATTTAGAAGAGAAAATGAATTAGGCGAAAAACCTATTATTGCTGTTTTACCAGGAAGCCGTAAACAAGAAATCACCAAAATGTTGAGCGTTATGCTGAGCGTTGTAGATGATTTTCAGGATTATGAATTTGTAATTGCAGGCGCTCCAAGTCAGGATTATGAATTTTATCAGCAGTTTATAAAAAATAAAAATATTGCATTTGTTTCTAACAAAACTTACGATTTGCTGCGTTCTTCAACAGCGGCTTTGGTAACTTCAGGAACTGCAACTTTAGAAACTGCTCTTTTTAAAGTTCCCGAAGTGGTTTGCTATAAAGGAAGTGCAATTTCGTACCAAATCGCTAAACGTATTATCACGCTGAAATACATTTCGCTTGTCAATTTAATTATGGATCAAGAAGTTGTAACCGAATTGATTCAAGACGAATGCAATACAAAACGCATTAAAGAAGAGCTTCAAAAATTATTAGAGCCTGCACACCGCGAAAAATTATTGAAAAATTACGATATTCTGGAACAAAAGCTTGGAGGCGTTGGTGCCAGCAAAAAAACAGCAAAACTTATTGTTGCCGATTTAAAGCAAGCCTAAACCTTTTGATTTTGAAAAAAATAATTGTTTTATTCCTATTGGCAATCACTTTTGCATCTTGTAAATCTTCTTCGAGTGCGATTAGCAAAAAAGAACCAAAACGGGAAAACAAATCAATTGTAAATCATTTAATTGAAACTGCAACAGAAAATATTGGCGCAAAATATAAAGCCGGAGGTACAACAAAAAATGGTTTCGATTGTTCAGGATTAGTTTTTACCACTTTTGAATCTGAAAATATCAAATTGCCTCGAAGTTCATTTGAACAATCACAAATAGGAATTGTTATTCCTTTAAAAGATGCCCAAAAAGGTGATTTGATTTTCTTTAAAACCAACAAAAGCAAGCAAATAAATCATGTTGGACTTATTACAGAAATTAACTCGAATGAAATCAAGTTTATCCATTCTTCCACTTCAAAAGGTGTAATTATTTCATCTACAAAAGAACCTTATTACCAAAATTCTTTTGCGCAAATCAACCGGGTTGTAGAATAATAAAATTATATTCTTTTTCTTACAAAATTTTAATACTTTTAAAACATGAAAGTATTGGATTTTCCCTTGGTCAGAATTACGCTGTGGTTTCTTGCTGGCATTTTATTTTTTTATTATACAAAGATTTCGCTGTTATTTTCAAGTATAGCACTAATTACCAGCACAATTACTTTTCTGATTTTATACTTATTCAGCAAAAAAAGCAAAGCCACAATATCTTTTTTTGGACTAAGCACTTACTTTACAGCATTTTTTTTAGGCGGTATTACATTGCTTTTGCATACAGATTCACTTCAAAAATCGAACTACATTCATTGCCAAAAAGCATTTAACGTTCCATCTGAAATAACATTTACACTGCATGAAAAACTTAAAAGCAATTCGTATAGTGACCGATATACTGCATTCGTAAACAAAATTGACGGAAAAATCTATTCTGGCAAAATCATAGTAAATATTGCAAAAGACAGTACCGATAATTCCTTCATAATTGGAAACCGTATTAAAACCAAAACCATTTTACAGTTTAATAAATCAAGCAAAAATCCAAATCAGTTTGATTATACTAAACACTTATCTGATCGCCAGATTTATGCCCAAATTTATTGCAATAAAAGCCAAATCCAGATTAACAAAGTCATTCAAAAAGATATTTGGTATTATTCAGATTGCCTTCATCAACGCATTATTCGCAATTTGGAAAAAGCACATTTTAATGGTGCCGAAATGAATGTAGCGCTTGCCTTAATTTTAGGACAGCAACAGGAAATTTCAGCAGATATTATTCAGGACTACCAATATTCTGGAGCGACACATATATTATCCGTTTCAGGACTTCATGTTGGTTTTATAATGCTTCTCATAAATTTTATTTTAAAACCAATTCCAAATACAAGGAAAGGTTCTTTTGTAAAATTAATTTCTGTACTGATGGCTCTTAGTTTTTTTGCCATTATTTCAGGTCTATCACCTTCTGTTTTGCGCTCAGTAGTAATGTTTTCTTTTCTGACGATTGGAAATCATCTTCGACGAACTGGCAATATCTATAATACACTTTTAGTTTCAATGCTGCTGATTTTACTGTTCGAACCTTATTTCTTGTTTGACGCAGGTTTTCAGCTAAGTTATATTGCTTTGTTTTTCATTATTTGGCTCCAGCCTTTATTAAAAAAACTATGGAGTCCAAAAAATAAAATCGTTGTTTATATCTGGGATGCGCTCACGGTTTCATTCGCAGCTCAAATAGGCGCTTTCCCATTGTGTTTGTATTATTTCCATCAATTTCCTGGACTCTTTTTCATTACCAATATTGCTATTATTCCGGTTTTAGCTTTTGTAATGATAGCCGGAATCATTGTAATGGTTTACGCCGTTTTTGATTCTCCGCCATTTTTATTAGCCAAAATTCTAGAGAAAAGTATTTATCTATTAAACGAGATAATTCATGCAGTTGCATCGATAAAATCATTCGTAATATTGGATATCAGTTTTAACTTTTACTTTCTGATCACTTTTTATCTTCTAATATTCTCAACAATTATTTGGTTTAAAAAACCATCTTTCGAAAAATTAGCCATGCTATTAACGGCAATAATCATGGTTCAGGTTTCTTTTATTTACACCAAAAAAGAAACTGAAACCCAAAAAGAAATGATTGTGTACAATCTCAAGAAAAAAACATTAATTACAATGCGGTCTGGAAAAAATATTGCTCTTTTTACAAATGACAAACTTCTTTTGACAGATTTAAAAAACAATACTTTAAGTTCTTATTTGGTTGGGAATTTTGCAAAAATAAAATCCGTTAGCCAACTAAAAAATTTACTTTTTTATAACCAGAAAAAAATCTTCATCATAGACAGTTCTGGTATTTACGAAAAAAAGATACAGCCTGATATTTTACTGCTGACACAATCGCCAAGAATAAATTTAGACCGAGTTCTTACTGAAATTCATCCTAAAGCCGTTATTGCTGACGCTTCAAATTCTAATTCAATTCAAAAAATCTGGAAATACACATGCCTTAAAAAAAACATCCCTTTTCATGCCACAGCCGAAAAGGGATATTATCAGTTAAAATAAATTTTTTATTCTGGATTCATCATAATATTAGCTTCAGTAATCCATGCTTTCGCCGTTATTGGCTTATAGGGCAACCTACCTAGCAAATTGAATGTCGTTTTGGTTTTTCGAACAGTAGCTATAGTCAAGCAGGCTTGTGGCAATTCATCAACGCCAAGTGCCCCTTTCAAACTTACATTTTGTTCTTTTTCTGCATCAGAAATTGTTGTGTCAGATAAATCCAACTTAACTAAAACAACATTGTCACGAGCCCAAACAACAAAATCTGGCGTGTTAAAAATTTCGTTTTGAAGTTTTGTTGGTGCACCCGCAATTGTAAAGAATATAAATAGCGGTCTCTTTTGTTCCATACTTGTTGCAACAGCATCAGTCATAGACGTTTTCCACACTAATCCTTGTGAATGTAGAAAAAACGTACCTAAAAAAAATAGCAGGGTCAGTAATTTTTTAGTCATAATTATTTGGGGTTTGAAGTAGGTTTATTTCGACTAAAGTACTATAATATCCCTCTAAAACCCCAATCATCAAACAAAAAATTGCAAAAAAACTAAAGAAAATCGAATTTGCTAATAAAAAGTTAAATAAATATAAAATTGCAAAAAAATGCTCCCTAATTTTTTAAACTTTTCATCGCAATAAAAAAAAATATCCCCTTTTTATAGTATTAAAAAGGGGATATTTAACTAAAAATAGTCAATTCTTACTCACTTGGATGCAAAATTCCGTTTGACTCTGCAATCCATGCTTTTGCGCCTCCTGGTTTATAGGATATTTTTCCTAGAGCACTAAAAGTAGTTTTGGTTTTTCTAATAGATGCGCTTGCAAAACAAACCTGTGGCAATTCGTCAACACCAAAAGCATTTTTCAGCTTAAGATTTTGTTCTTTATCACCATCCGATGCTGAATCATCAGATAAATCTAGTTTTACCAAAATCACATTGTCACGCGACCAAACGGCAAAATCTGGGGTTTTAAAAATTTCGTTTTGAAGATTTTCTGGTACACCTGAGGCAGTGAAAAGAATTAACATTGGCTTTCTTTGTTCATTACTAAGTGCAATTGCATCAGTCATATTTGTTTTCCAAACAAGATTCTGTGCCTGCATAAAAAATGAACCTAAAAAAAATAGTAGGATAAGTAATTTTTTGGTCATATTATATAGGTATAGGTTAGATAGAGGAACGAAATTAACATAAAATTTTAATTATCCAATTTTAATTAATACAAAAATTAAATAATGTGTTTTTTTAGTAACAAAAAAATAACAAATACACAATTACATTAAAATAACCAATAACTTTTCCTACGAAACAAAAAAAGCTCCTTATGCAAATGAGCATAAGGAGCTTTTAATTTCTCTTTATATTTTAAAGTTTACGACTTCTTCGGATTTACAATTCCGTCTGCAACCGTCAGCCATGCCGATGGTCCTCCCGCAACGTAACCTGTTTGTCCCAAACCTTTAAAGTTTACTTTTCCATCTTTAGATTCAGCACTTGTAAAAAAGATTGTTGGAAATCCTTGTATTCCAAATGCTTGTTGTAATTCATCATTCTGATTTTTAATTTCAGGAGTCTGAGGTGTTCTTCTTGGATAATCCAATTCAACTAGAACAACATTGTCAGTTGCCCATTTTTTAAACTCAGGCGTTTTTAAAACTTCATTCTGCAGGCGAATGCACCATCCGCACCAATCGCTTCCTGTAAAAAACATCAGCATAGGTTTATGCACTGTATTACTCACTGTAATTGCTTCTTTAACATCAGTGTACCATTTAAGTTCCTGCGCTTGAGATGCAAAACCTCCAATTAAGAACAATGTGATTATGTATATTTTTTTCATCTTAGTTTTCTTTGGTACAAATTTAAACAAAAAAAGAATCGCTAAATAAAATCTATTTTACTTCTTGCATTAATTTTTTGATCAGCGGCACAGCAATTATCAAAACAACGCCAGCAACTACCGCATAAATTGCTAATTGATAATAACCATTAGTATAAGCAGTCAATTTTGACATTAAGGTTGTTCCAGTATTTGCTTCTGACATTTTAGCCCCTAATTTTCCAGCGGCAAACTGCCCGAATGCACTTGATAAAAACCATAATCCCATCATCATTCCAAATAATCTTTTTGGAGATAACTTAGTAATTACAGACATTCCGATAGGCCCGATACATAATTCTCCAAGCGTATATAAAAGATATCCTAAAGCAAATACATCTAGAGAACTTAATCCATCTTTATTTACAAAAAATCTCGCAGCATAAAAAATAAAGAATCCAGCAGCCAGTAAAAGGAAGGACAAACCAAACTTAATAATCGTATTTGGCTCAATTTTTCGCTTAGACATATAAATCCATAATAACCCAACTAGTGGACTAAAAATAATAACATATAATGAGTTTATACTATTATTTACCACATTAGGATCGATATTGAAAAACAATAATTTAGTAGATAAATTATCTTTTGCAAACAAGGATAAAGAACCTCCAGATTGCTCTGAGATAGCCATAAACATAAAATACGCAAAAATAAAGATAAATGCTGCCAAAAGCTTAAGTTGCTGCTTTCGCTCTTTAATCATTATTAATTCATATATAAAATATCCTAGTGCCAAAACCCCTATCGTATACATAAAATACTCTGTATAATCAGAATTTATAACCATTATGTAAACAAATGGAATTACCACTATAGAACCAGCATAAACAGAGATTTCGTAAAGACTGCGTTTTTTAGGTGTCTGTTTTTCTAATGGAGAATTTCCTATTGGAGCAAGATGTTTTTTGGTTAGAAGAAAAGTAACCACGCCAATAATCATAACAATAGCTGCAGAAAGGAAGCATAAACTCCAAGAATAATTTTTTCCTAAATAAATAGGAATAGCTCCTCCCAGCATACCGCCAATATTGATTCCGGCATAAAACAATCCATAACCTGCGTCACGGCGTCCATCATTTTCGTGATACAATTCACCAACCATTGACGAAACATTTGGCTTAAAAAAACCAGTTCCAATAATCGAAAGTGTTATTCCGTAATAAAAGAAATCATGCGGATTTGCAGCAATTAGTAAATTACCCAAAATCATAACGATTCCTCCAAAAAGAAGCGACTTTTTAAAACCTAAAATTTTATCGGCAAAAATTCCTCCAATAAAAGTAAAAGCATAAACAAAAGCCTGTACAGCACCATATTGAAGACTTGCCTGCCCATCCAGCAAACCTAATTGGTCTACCATGAAAACCGCTAAAACTCCTCTCATTCCGTAGAAGCAAAAACGCTCCCACATTTCAACCAAAAACAAGTACCACAATTGTTTTGGGTACTT
This sequence comes from Flavobacterium sp. LC2016-01, assembly GCF_009711135.1. Classification (GTDB taxonomy): domain Bacteria; phylum Bacteroidota; class Bacteroidia; order Flavobacteriales; family Flavobacteriaceae; genus Flavobacterium. The sequence goes on from NZ_WMIC01000002.1 coordinate 288,074, forward strand.
GCCTTTAAAATTTTGAATTTCTTCTAATGTAATTGTCTTTTCCATCTTATCTAACACCGTGCATCATTTTTTTCAATAATGGAGTCAATGCAAATAATATGATTGCCGCAATACCGGTAAGAACAACAAATACCATGAAAAATTCATATAAATTATGGATTTCAAATCCTGCAAAAAAGTGATTATGAGCACTAATTTGATGTTGATCCAAAAGTGCCAATTGCTCTGCAGTTGGTGTAATTTTATTATCTAAGATTCCCTGAAGATCAATTCCTAATTCTTTTGCTTTTGCAAATTTATCACCTGTAGCCGGCAAAATCGAACCTAAAGTTCCGCCTAAAGCATATCCTGATGCATTTGACAAGAAAAACACTCCATATAATAAAGAAGCAAAACGTTTTGGAGATAATTTACCTACCAATGACAAACCAATTGGAGACAAACATAACTCAGCACAAGTATTTAAGAAATATAATAAAATAAGCCATTTTACCAATAACAGTCCAGATGTTCCGATATAAGAAACCTGAGTTGCGATCATAAAGAAACTGATCGAAATTATAACTAAACCAGCAGCTAGTTTTACTGGCGAAATTGGCTCTCTGTCTTTAGCTCTTAATGTGTCCCAAAGTACACTAAAAGGCACTGCCATTATAACTACAAATAATCCATTGAAAATTTGAACCATTGATGGAGGCATTAAAAAACCAAAGAAATGTCTATCTGTTTGATTATCTGCAATAAATGTCAATGAAGAACCAGCCTGCTCAAAAGCCGCCCAGAAGAAAATAATAAAGAAGGAAACAATATAGATTACAATAATTCTGTCTCTTTCAATTTTAGTTAATGAAGTATCAGAAATAATCAATCCTGCCAATGCAAGTCCACTAGAATAAATCAAAGTATAAATCAAATTCTGACCTACTACATAATGAAAAAAGAATCCTAAAGCCACAAATGCAAGTCCAGCAACTACCAAAGCTTTAGCAGAAAAATTAGCTTTTTGCGCTTCACCTTCTTCAAAGTCTGAAGCTTCATTTTTAGAAGGCAAACCTCCTAATGGTCTTCCTTCAGGAGAAACCACATATTTGTTTTTTAAGAAATAGAAAAGGATGGTTCCTAAAAGCATTGCCACAGAAGCCGCCATGAATCCCCATCTAAAAGCATGAATATCTCTAATTCCACCAGCATCTTTAACATCTCCCAACAAAGGACAAATTGATTGTCCTAAAAAAGCTCCAATGTTTATACCCATATAGAAAATAGTAAAAGCACTATCTAATTTTGTCTTTTCTTGTTTTGGATACAAGCTTCCAACCATACTAGAAATATTCGGTTTGAAGAATCCATTACCAAAAACAATAACCCCTAAAGCAGAGTACATAATAATTTTAGCCAAAGGCAAATTACTTTCAAAAATACTTCCGCTGGTGAATAACAACATTTGTCCTGTTGCCATTAATAATCCGCCTAATAAAATACAATTTCTGTTACCTAAAAAACGATCGGCAACAAAACCTCCAAGCATTGGAGTCAAATAACAAAGTCCAAGAAAACCTCCATAAATTAATGACGCTTCCTCTTCCTTCATTAATAATGAGTTCACAAGAAATAAAGTCAATAAAGCTCGCATTCCATAAAAATTGAATCGCTCCCACATCTCCGTCCCAAACAATACCCAAAGTCCTTTTGGATGCGCAGTTTTTACTTTAGTTTCTCCCATATTATTCATTCTTATTTAAGGTTAATATTTTTAGATTATAAATTTTCTTTGATAAAGTTACTCATTTTATTATAAAGCTGAATTCTGGTTTTTCCGCCAGCAATTCCATGGTCTTTATCTGGATAAATTTGAGAATCAAATTGTTTGTTTGCCTGAATCAAAGCTTCCATCATCTGCATTGAATTTTGCACGTGAACATTGTCATCGCCAGAACCGTGAATCAATAAAAATTTACCTTTTAATTTTTCAACATGGTTTATAGGAGAATTTTGATCATATCCACTTGGATTTTCCTGTGGCGTCTGCATGTATCTTTCTGTGTAAACACTGTCATAAAATCTCCAGTTTGTAACCGGCGCAACTGCAATTGCCATTTTGAAAACATCATTTCCTTGGAAAATACAGTTTGAAGCCATAAATCCTCCGTAGCTCCATCCCCAGATACCAATTCTTGATGCATCAACATACGGATAAGAACCAATTACTTTTGCAGCATCAATTTGATCTTCAACCTCATATTTACCTAATTGTAATTGTGTTACTTTTTTGAAATCTGCACCTTTATATCCAGTTCCTCTTCCGTCAACACAAGCTACGATGTAACCTTGCTGAGTAAGCATCATAAACCAGTATTCATTAGAGCTTCCCCATCCGTTTACCACTTGCTGTGATCCTGGACCAGAATATTGAATCATGAAAACTGGATATTTTTTTGAAGCATCAAAATCTTTTGGTTTCATGATCCAAGCGTTCAATTCATTTCCTTTAGCAGTTTTTAAAACAAAAAACTCTTTTGAAGGAAGATTGTATTCTTTTAATTTATCAGATAGAGCTTGATTGTTTTCTATTACCTGAATTTCTTTTCCAGATTTTGCTTCGTTTAAAGTATAAGTAGAAGGCTGAGAAGCACTAGAATAGGTATTAATGAAATATTGGAAATTTGGACTGAACGTCGCTTTATTAGTACCAATTTTATTTGTTAAAGCAACTTTGTTTTTCCCGTCTAATGAAATACGGTAAACTGCTCTGTTGATAGAACCATTTTCTGTAGACTGATAGAAAATAGTTTTAGTTTTTTCGTCGAAACCGTAGTATGAAGTCACTTCCCAATTTCCTTTTGTAACCTGATTTTTAAGTTTTCCGGTTTTATCATAAACATAAATATGATTGAATCCGTCTTTTTCACTTGTCCAGATAAAACTGTTGTCTTTTAGGAAAGTTAAGTTATCTGTAACATCAACATAAGCTTTGTCTTTTTCGTTCAAAACTACTTTTGCAGCAGCTGTAGTTCCGTCAATAAACAATAAATCTAAATTATCCTGGTGACGGTTTAAAACCTGAGCCGATAATACATTATTATCATTTGTCCATTGCATTCTCGCAATATAAAAATCATTGTAGTTTCCTAAATCAACTTTTTTTGAAGTGCTTGCCGCAGCATCAAAAATATGCAATGAAACTGCTGAATTTTTTTCTCCAGCTTTAGGATATTTGAACGTTTCGATTGTTGGATATAAATCTTTGTGGAAAATTGACATTGAAAACTCTGGAACCTGGCTTTCGTCAAAACGGATATAAGCTAATTTTTTACTGTCTTTACTCCAGTCAAATGCCCGCACAAAAGCAAATTCTTCTTCATAAACCCAGTCCGTAATACCATTTATAACTGCATTCTTCTTTCCGTCTGTTGTAACAGCAACCGATTTTTTTGAAGCAACGTCATATATATAAAGGTTATTTTCTTTTGCGTAAGCGATTTTTGTTCCGTCAGGTGAAAAAGTTGGTTCCTGAATTTGAAAATCAACAAGTTTTGTCAACGTTTTTGCTGCAATATCATAAACAAAATAATCTGCAGTAAAAGAGTGGCGGAAAATTTTAGAAGAATGACAAGCAATTAAAATCTTCTTTTCTGAAGCATCAAAAGTGTAGGCGTCAATTCCGTCTGCAAGTTCGTTAAAGCTTTTTGTATCAATTAAGTTGGAAACTTTTTTCAGAGTTGCAAAATCATATAAATCAACCTGCATACTTCTGCTTGCCAGATCGACATTTAAAACAGTATATTGATTGGTATTTTTTAAGGATTGCATCTGGTCCATTCCTTTAGCGCGAAATGTACCTCCAAAAATGTTTTCGACAGTTATTTTCTGCTGTCCAAAAACAACCGCAGTTAAAAATAAAATTACTGCAGTAAATTTACTTGTATTCATTATAATTATTTTAAATATAAAAAGAGCCCAATTTTAGTAAAAAAAATAAACATAATACACATTTTAAGTGTTAAATGTTAAAAAAAATAACGATTGCGTACTTTCATGTCTGAAATAGATTGCAATCAAAACTCTTAAAATAGTATCTTTGTGACCACATTATTATTTAATACACTGAGAATGAACAACGCTGTTGCCGGATTTTCTAAATTATCCAAAAAAGAAAAAATAAACTGGATCGCAAACGAATATTTTTCTACTCCTGAAGAAGCTCTAAATATTATAAGAAATTACTGGAATTCAGACGAAAAGCTTCAGCAGCTTCATGACGAATTTATTGAAAACACAATTACCAATTTATATATTCCGCTTGGAGTTGCTCCTAATTTTTTGATTAATGGGAAATACAAAACCATCCCAATGGCAATTGAAGAAAGTTCTGTTGTTGCCGCAGCATCAAAAGCAGCAAAATTCTGGGCAACACGCGGAGGATTTAAAACAACAATAATCAATACCGAAAAAATTGGCCAGGTTCATTTTACCTTTAATGGAAATGCCGAAAAATTTCAATCTTTTTTTGAAGAAATTAAACCTAAATTTTTCTCTGAAACGCAGAGCATTACTAAAAATATGCAACAGCGAGGCGGCGGAATCTTAGATATTCAATTAAAAGACAAAAGAAATCTGCTTGAAAATTATTTTCAGCTTCATGCTACTTTTGAAACCAAAGACAGCATGGGTGCCAATTTCATCAATTCTTGTCTGGAGCAATTTGCTTCGACTTTAAAAGAGGAATTTCAAAACTCTGATTTATTTTCTGAAGAAGATACACTTCAGGTAATTATGAGTATTTTATCTAATTATGTACCGCATTGCCTTGTAAGAGCTGAAGTTTCTTGCCCAATTGAAGATTTATCAGAAAAGCATATCACAAATCCTCAGGACTTTGCAGAACGTTTTGTTCAGGCCGTTCAAATTGCCGAAGTGGAGCCTTTTAGAGCTGTAACACACAACAAAGGAATTATGAATGGTGTTGATGCTGTAGTTTTAGCAACCGGAAATGACTTTAGAGCTGTCGAAGCCGGGGTTCATGCTTACGCATCAAGAAACGGTCAATACTCAAGTTTGTCACATGCAAAAATCGAAAACGGAATTTTTACTTTCTGGATCGAAATTCCTTTGGCTTTAGGAACTGTAGGCGGTTTAACTTCATTGCATCCGCTGGTAAAATTATGTTTAGAAATTCTTCAAAAACCTTCAGCAACTGAATTAATGGAAATTACAGCAGTTGCCGGCCTTGCACAAAATTTTGCCGCATTGCGTTCTCTTACAACAACTGGAATTCAGGAAGGACATATGAAAATGCACCTTAATAATATCATCAATCAGTTTGAAGCAACAAGTGAAGAGCGCCAGTTAATTAAAACGCATTTCAAAAAAACGGCAGTTTCACACAGCGCTGTAGTTGAGTTTATCGAAAATTTAAGAAAATAATTAGAAGCTAATCCCGCTATCCGTTACAATCTTTTGTGCCGAACCCCGGCACAAAAGGATTTTCACTGCTATCGGGGCTAAAAAATCACGTATGTCAACAACCTTTTACAGTAACGGAAAATTATTCATCTCTGGAGAATATTTAGTTTTAGACGGCGCAGATGCTTTTGCTTTGCCCACTAAATTTGGACAGAATTTAATTATCGAAAATGCAAAAGATAAAAGCATTGATTGGAAAAGCTACGATTATGATAATACGCTTTGGTTTGAAAACACCATTTCATTTGATGAAATCATAAATAACACTGATTCAGAAATTGAAACCGTCAAAACAACGCTGATCAATATTCTTCACGAAGCATATTTATTAAATCCAGATTTCATCAACAATTCAAGAGGATATAAAATCACGACAAACCTGACGTTTCCAAGAAATTGGGGACTAGGAACTTCATCGACTTTGATTAATAATATAGCGCAGTGGACAAAAATTAATGCTTTTACATTGCTGAGAAACAGTTTTGGCGGAAGCGGCTATGACATTGCATGCGCACAAAACGATACTCCAATACTTTATAAAATAGAAAACAACAGCGTTCAGCCCGTAGTTTTCAATCCTGACTTTACCAAAAATATTTTCTTTGTTTATCTAAACAAAAAACAGAACAGCAAAGCCGCAATTCACGCATATAACAAACACAAAGATCAAAATTTAGCTAAAAGTGTTGCAGAGAATAATAAAATCACCAACGCAATTTTGCATTCTAAAACACTAAAAGAATTTGCAAAAGCTATTGAAAAACATGAAAATCATTTAAGCGACATTCTGGAAATTCAAACAATAAAAGAAAAGGCTTTTCCTGATTTTGACGGCACAATTAAAAGTCTTGGGGCGTGGGGAGGCGATTTTGTAATGGTAATATCAAAAGACAATCCGGCTGCCTATTTTCATTCAAAAGGATATGAAACCATTCTTACTTATGAAGAAATGATTTTATAAAAACTTCTGTTAGAAATTCACTTTTTTATCCTCAGCAGGTTCTGATTGCAGATGACGAACCTTTTGATTCTCTAATTCATTAGATTCAATAAGCGTATTGTGGAGACGCTCTGCCATTTTTTCTATACTATTATTAATAGAATCATAGACAAGTTCCATTCTGCGATGTTTTTCTTCTTTTACCGCTTTTAAAACATCTTCAACAAAACCCTTGTCATATTTTTCAGCAACAGAATCACGAGTATTCGTTAATCTGATCACATAATCGTTACTTAAGATCGTAACCTTAAAATGCTGTTCTTCGTTGCTTAAATAGTATTTACCGCCTAATTCATCAACATTGATGTCGGTACTGCTTACTTTTAAAAGCTCAATGATTATTCCATAAATATGATTCTCAATTTTGGAATAAACCCGTGGCTTTCTCCGAAAAAGATTAAACGCCAAAAACATTAAACATCTGATTATTAAAGTACTTATCCATTTTTTCTCTCGCTATTTTTTAAATACTATACAGACAAAATTTATTCTGTTTAAATAAAAATTTCGACAAATTAACTGTAATAATTTTAATAACCCAAATTTTTTAAATTATATTTCTATTATTCCTATATAATTTACAAAAACAGGGTGATATATATTACAAATTTCAAAAATGATTAAACAAAAAACCCGAAACATTTAAAACGTTTCGGGCTTGTATTTTTATTTAATTACTAAACTAGTAGTTGAACTGTAGTCTGTTATCTTCAATTTTAGCATTGTTTTTCAAAGCTGGCAACACTCTGTTTGCATCAGATGCACTTTGAGATTTTAACTTAGCAACATATTCTGCATGGTTTGCAATTGCAGGAGCTTTAACTGTGCTAACGTTTTTCACTACGTAAACTCCAGTATTTCCTTCAATTGGTGCAGAAACTTTATTTGCAGCTAAAGCAAATGCATTTCCAACAACTTTAGGCTCTTGTCCAACTCCACCTGGCAACACTGGGTTATCCATAGTAACGTTAGTCGCTTGCTGAACCGCTACACCAGCACTCTTAGCAACAGCTTCGATGCTAGATCCTGTCATTTTAGCTTTTAAAATTTCAGCTTTTTTCTTGTTTTTCAAAATTGGCTCTACATAAGGTCTTGCCAAAGTTACAGACACTAAACCTGATTTGTTTTCGCTTTTGTATTGAGCAATTACGTGACCAATATTAGCTAATTCAAAACGTTTTACATCTCCAATGTTTGTTTCTTTGTCAAATGCCCATCTGATGATGTTTCTTTGGTTTCCTAATGGACCAAATGCTTCATCCATAGCTTTTGCAGTTACTGGAGCAGCAACTTTTAAACCTAATTCTTTTGCAGTTGCATTGAAATCTTTATCAGCAGCGTCCATTTCAAATTTAGTTGCTAATGTAAATACTTTATCAGAAGTAGCTTCAGATGGCTCGATTTTTTGAGCAATTGTAGCTAAACGAATTCCGTCTTGTTTGTCTGTAATTTTAATAATATGGAAACCGAATGGAGTTTCAACCAATCCAACTTTACCAATTCCGTTATTGAATACAAAATCATTGAAAGGTTTTACCATTTGGCCTTGACCAAAATATCCTAAATCACCACCTTGCTGTGCAGATGAATCATCAGAGCTTGTGAAAGCAAGCATCATGAAACTATCTGGATTAGCCTGAACTTGAGCTAAGATCTCTTCAGCTTTAGCTTTAGCTTCTTCTTTAGTTCTTTTCTCTTTTTGGTTTGGAGTTTGAGAACCTTCATAACCAATTAAGATATGACTCGCTTTTGCGTTAACACCAGCTTTAAATCCTAAAGATTTAGAAACAGCGTAATATTTCCCGTAAACATATGGTCCGTAAATTGCTCCCGCAGGCAAGCTGAATAATTTATCAGCATCAACAGCTGGCAATGCATTTTTAGGAACATAAGTAGAATCGTAAGGAACATCAGAATTTGAGTTTACAAATTCTGCAATGTTTGTTGCGTTTCTAAAACCTGGTACCGAATCAGTTTGTTTTGTTACTTCATTATATTTTGTACCACCTTTTAAAAGTGCAGTGATTTTAGCTTTGATTTCAGCTTCATCTTCTTTAGAAGCTTTGTCTTCAACTAAAACATATTGAATTTCACGAGTTTCATCCGCTTTGAATTTTTTCTCGTTTTTCTTCATATAATCTACGATATCAGCATCAGAGATTTTTACGTCACTGTCTTTAATAGAAGAATATAATGCTGCAGCATAACTAAAGTTTACTTTGTTAGCTTCCATTTCATATTTCAACTTTCCTTCACTAGCAGTAGTATAAAGTCCAGATTTGATTAACGTATTGTAGATTTGGAATTTTGCATTTAATTCTGCATCCTTTTCTTTAGCAGAAATATATTGAGCTGCTTCAGGATTAGTTTTAAAGTAATCTTTGAATTTTACAACATCAAACATACCTGCTGCATTCAAAAACATTGGGTTTTTACCAATATTTGGATCTGATTTTAAAACCTCAATTAAATGTTTTTCACCTACTCTCAATCCTAATTTATCAAATTGAGAAGATAATAAAGCGATTGAAACTTCTTGATCCCAAACTCTGTTTGCAGCTTCAGTGGAAGTAATTCCTTGACCACTTTTTTCAACATTACTAACTTTAACTCTAAAGTCTTCAAATGAAATATCTTTTCCGTCGATGCTTCCCACATCTTTTGAACTTTGACTAAATGTTCCTTTATTAAATAGATCTTGTATTATAAATGCAAATAATGCAAGTGCAATAACTCCTATCAATAAAGCGGAACGCTGTCTAATTTTTGCTAAAACTGCCATTTTTATTATCGTTAATTTTATATTCAGTTTGCGAAAATACAATTATCTAGTTAATAACAATACAACTAGCGTTTTATTTTCAACAATTTTTTTAATTATTAAAAAAAATCAGTCTTTTATGGTCATTTTCACCAATTCGATTTTCTTATTTGTTGCCTCTTCTATCACAAAATGATAGTTATCGATTACAATATTCTCTCCTTTTTGCGGAATTTTCTTAGTTGAATTCACAATAAATCCACCTAAGGTCCCATATGAGTCTTCTTCTGGAATTTCTAATTTATAGGTTTCATTTAAATATTCAACATCTAAACGAGCCGAAAACAAGTAACTGCCTTCTCCTAATTCCTGTTCCAAAAGCTCTTCATCAAGATCATGTTCGTCTTCAATTTCTCCAAAAAGCTCCTCCACAATATCTTCTATGGTAATAATTCCAGAAGTTCCGCCATATTCATCTAATACAACGGCAACGTTTTTTCTTTTTTTGATCAGAAGATCCAAAGCATCTTTAATCAAAATTGTTTCTGGAACAAACTCCACGGTCATTAAAACAGATTTAATTGTTTTGGGTTTTTTAAACAAATCAAAAGAATGGACATATCCCACAATATCATCAAGAGAATTTTGACTGACAACAATCTTAGAGTACCCCGTTTCAATAAAAAGTGCTTTTAAATCTGAAACACTTTCAAACAGATCGATATCGACAATTTCTGTACGAGGCGTCATGATATCACGCGCTTTTACACCTGAAAACTCCAATGCATTCTGAAAAATCTGTATTTCAGAATCTACTTCTTCATCATCTTCCACAGAATTCATCTGCTCAGTAATATAATTCCCTAACTCTACTTTACTAAAGTACAACTGTACCTGATCGCCTTCGGTCTTAAAAAATTTCTTTAAAACAAAGTCCGAAATCCAGATAAAAAAAGTCGAAATATAATAAAACAGCTTGTAGAAAACATAAGCTGGAACTGCGAAAAACTTGATTAAAGAATTGGCATAAATTTGAAAAAATACTTTCGGAAGAAATTCGGCTGTTATTAAAACAATAAAAGTCGAAAGCACAGTTTGAACAAGCAGACTTGTCAAAGCAGAAAATTGAAATCCTAAACTAACAAAACATTGAAGAATTAAATCTCCCATGTAAAATCCATAAATTACCAGCGCAACATTATTGCCAATAAGCATTGCCGCAATAAATTTTGACGGATTCTGAGTTAGTCTGGTTAAGATTCTTGACAAAAAGTTATCTTGCTTTTTCTCGATTTCAAGATAAATTTTATTAGAGGAAATAAAGGCTATTTCCATTCCCGAAAAAAAGGCTGATAGTATTAAACATAATATTATAATACTAATTTCCATTTTTACTGTTTTTTATAATGATCGTAAAATTTCTTATTATATTTTCTTCTGAAGAAAAACATAAAAACACTTACCGCCGCAATCGCAAAACTTAACCACGGACTAGCAACAGGATCATTTAATTTAGTAATTCCGTCATAAATAAAAGCAGCGGCAACTACTAGGTAAAGGTATTGTGTAAATTTTGATAAACCCATAATAATTTTTATTCGTTTGATTCAATTTCACCGCTTATTCGCTGCGAATTAATCATTTTAAAATCTTTGCTAAAATCTATTCCCTGCCCATTTGATACTCCTTTTGCATCTGTAAGCTTAAATTTTCTTTCTGTATAAAACCACTCGTTTTTCTGGTCAAAATATAACTGCTCTGTCTCTAGCATCTGACCTGTTTCTGAAGTGATTTTTACTTTTCCCTGCAAATCTATTATTCCAGTCTCTTTATAAGAAACCGCATAATTTGATCTGATAAAAGTACGCTTTTGTTTTTTATCATATAAAGTCACATCAATTCCTTTTGGGAAATCTGTGAAAGGAAATTCAAGATTAGAATAATCCAACATTTTAGGACTAATCAAAACACCCGTTATACGGCCAGAATCAGTATATTTTATGTTAACAGTATCCGCGTCACTTCCTGGAACAAATTCGGCAAAATTGCTTCGCTGTACTTCTTTAAAGTTACTTTCGCACCCAAAAAACAGTGTCACAGCAAGAACTGTGACAGCGGTTATTGTATATCTTTTTGGTAAATTCATTTGCCAAAAGTAGTAAATTGTAATGAGGTTCTAAAAATATAACTGAGGTATTACTCGATTTTACGTTGTCTAAACCATTTGTCATTGAAAGAGAAACTTGCACTGAAGTTTAAGTAATTCTCCTGAATCAACCCTGCAGAAGTTGTTCCTCTTTTACCAAATTCAATCCCAACGTTCACATTTGAAAAAGAACCTGTAATAGGGAAACCTGCGCCTAGAGTCATTCCTACATCGTTGATTGACTGGTTATTAATCACCAATCCGATTTTTTCATATTTCAAACCAGCTCTGTAAGTAACTCTGCTGAAATAATTTGTAAATGAAGTATAATTAGGAATATAATACCCTCCAAGAGCATATTTTGTATATTTTTCATAACGGACATCATCGCTTGAATTGTAATAATTCTGAAATTGTCCTGCACCTTGAAATGCCAATGTAGTACCAACAAGCCATTTTCTAGGTATACCAACACCCCCGCCAATTGTCACTTTATTACCCATTTTTAATTTTGCTGAAACTGGATCAGATGTAATAGGATCTGGATCGTCAGTTACCGAAATTACTCTTGTATTGTCAGCATTTAATGTACTTGCAAATGTGTAATTTAAACTAGTAAACAACATCATTTTTTTATAGATCTTAGTCTGATACATTGTTCCGATATTAAAATTAACACCAGACAGTTCCGATTTATTTGTTTCTGTCGTTGCATTTGAAACACCTGTAATTGCCTCTAGACTTGTTGTAGTAATTGATCCAAAGTTGTATTGCATATCAGCTCCAATATTCCAATTTGGCTTAATTTTATAACCTAAACCAATGAACACCTTATTAACACCGCCTTTACCTTGAAATTGGCTGTTTGTTGCTCCTTCTGTATCTGTATTATCGTTTAAGATTTTGTATCCAACTGAAGTTAACGGAACCAAACCAAAAGCTGCACCTAATTTTCCCATTGGAATTCCTACCAATAAATAATCAAAAGTTGCTCGCTGTGCTTTTTCAGAATGATCAGAATTTTTTAATGTAGAAGTACCAAAACTTCCTCCAACTGTAAATGTAGTTTGTCTTAAACTAGCATAACTTGAAGGATTATCAACATTCAAGTGAATACTATCTTGTTCTATTGAAACCCCAGCCATAGATCTGTTTTCTAGAGTACCTTTAAATCTTGCATCTCCAATTCCGTAAAAAGAATATGGCGAAGCTGTACCTTGCTGAGCAAATGAAACGAACGAGATAAGTAAACAAGCACTTATTATAATTTTTTTAATCATTGTCGATTTTATATTGAAATGTTTGGTTCAAACTTTCTAATAGGAAATTTGAATTGGCAAATATGGTATTTTTTAATCGTTTAGCCAAAAATTCTGCATCACCTCCCGTTAAAATTATTATAAAATTTGCAAACGCCGCCCGATATTCATCGATAAAACCGTCGATCTCATAGACGAAGCCATTAACAACTCCTGAATGAATAGCTTCTGCAGTAGAATTTCCTACATATGATTCTGGTTCTTGAAAAGTCAGCAAAGGCAGTTTAGCCGTGAATTGATGCAGCGATTCATATCGTAATCTAAGTCCCGGTGAGATTGCTCCACCCAGATAATTATCATTTTCGTCGATAAAATCGTAGGTAATACAAGTTCCAGCGTCAATTACTAATCTGTTTTTTTTAGGAAATTTCAGAGTTGCACCAGCTGCCAAAATCATTCGGTCAATTCCTAAAGTTTTTGGAGTTGCATATTTATTATGAAAAGGAAAAATATCTTCATGAGTAAAAAAATGAATATTTAATCGATTTTCGAAGATTAAAAAAGACTGTTTTTCTATACTTCCGACAGAAGCAACAACCAAATCGGAGCAATTTTGAAATTTTTCTAATATTTCTTTAATTTTTTTTTCGAGTTCATTTTTCTCAAAAACAAAATTCTCCAAAGCAGTATTTCCCTCAAAGACAGACGCTTTAATTCTTGTATTCCCAATATCTACAGTTAAAATCATATCTATTTTATTACCATTGCGAAGATACGAATTGATTTTTTTAAAAAAATGTTTTGGATAAACGAAAAATGATTCTATCTTTGCACCCGCATTGAGCACAAGACGGTACCTTAGCTCAGATGGTAGAGCAATGGACTGAAAATCCATGTGTCCCTGGTTCGATCCCTGGAGGTACCACCAAAACCCGAATAGCAATATTCGGGTTTTTTGTTTTTATAACTTTTCTATTTTACCGCAAAGCACGCTAAGATTTAACGCAAAAGTTCGCAAAGTTAAATTAATAACCTTGCGAACTTTGTGCTTTTCCTTAGCGTGCTTTGCGGTTAAATAAAGTCTATAAATTGAAATTAACGCCCAGAACGATATTTCTTCCAATATTAGGAATACCGTCTGTTTTTAATCTTGAAAGATGTGCAATGTATCTTTTATCAAATAAATTGTTTCCGTTTAAGTTAATATCAAAAGCTGTTTTTCCTAACTTCACAGTTCCTCCAAAACCAAGATTCACCAAAGTATAACCTTTAGAAGCTGTTTCAAAACCGCTCACATTATCTTGACTAAAAGTTGAAGAAACATTTAAAGAGGCGAAACCTTCGCTTAGCCAGTTTTTGATATTAAACTCAGTTCTAAGCGTATTATTCCAGTTGTTTGCCGGAATTAAAGGCAAATAATCATCATTGTCTTTTTTACCAGTTACGGTTTCAAAGCTCGTTTCAAAATGCAGCCAGTCCAGCGGATGCGGGTGAATATGCAAGCCAGCTTCACCTCCAAATAATTTGGCATTATCCTGAACATAAGCAAACACATCATTATTCTCTAAAATTTCTCCAGTTGGAGAAGTATAAATATAATTGTTCACATGATTATAGAATCCGTTGACGAAAAATTCAAAATGCGAATTTTTATATTCTAAGTTTAAATCGGTTTGAACGTTTTGTTCTGTTTTTAAATTTGCATTTCCAATTTCGTAACGGTTTGTTCCTTCGTGAACACCGTTTGAAGTTAACTCGGCTAAGTTTGGTGCTCTAAAACCAGTTGCAACATTTAAACGAAGCGTTAATGGCTCTGCTAATTTTGTTTTATATCCTAATGAAGCATTAAAGCTGTCAAAAGATCGGTCTAAAGCTTGGAAATAGCCTTCTTCACCTTCAATTCCGTGTGCTATAGAGCTAATATTTCTATTGTCAAAACGTAATCCAGCTTGAATAACGCTGCTGTCCCATTCATAATTTGCTGTTCCAAAAACACCAAAATCATTTGTTGTAGCATCCGGAATCAAATATTCTTCACCCGAATTTGTATTCGTCTGATGCATTCCCTGAACACCTAAAATGGTTTCAATTTTTCCAAATTTTGGAAAATGATATTTAGCATTGTAATTTAACGTATTAAGTTTCATGTGCAATGAAGCTTCGTTGCTGTCTTCAAATTCGCTTCGATCATTTGAGATATAACCTAAATCAACATCTAATTTTGAATTTTCAAAAAAGACAACATTATTCAAACTCAATAAGTGATTAAAAATGCCTTGTCTAGGAAATTGCGTGTCTTTGCTTGAAGATTGTTCTGCAATTCCATCTTCTGGAATTCCAATATCCAATTTATTGTAATTGTATCTTAAAACACTAGAAAAAGTAGAATTGCTGTAGCCAATTCCGGTTTTAAAATCGGTTTCATTATAACGCGAATTTGTCACGCGGTCACCATCGGCAATTTTATAGTCTGAATGTGTGTTGTAACTTCCTCGGGCTAAAAATTTCCAATTTTCTGTAGAAGTTTTTAATCCAATAGATGAATTGCTTCCCTGTGTATTTGTGAAATACTTTTGGCTGAAATTTGCTTTAAAATCACCTGCATCAGCAAATTTTTCTGGATTAAAATATAAAACTCCTCCCAAAGCATCTGAACCATATAATAATGAAGCTGGTCCTTTTATAACTTCAACACTTTCAATTCCGGCATCATTTAAACCTAAACCGTGCTCGTCTCCAAACTGCTGATTTTCGATACGAACACCTTGAGAATAAACCAAAACTCTATTCCCGCTAAGTCCGCGAATTACAGGTTTCCCGATTGAAGTTCCTGTCGAAATTTGAGAAACTCCGGGAATTGTCGCCAAACCTTCAATTAAAGTTGAAGTCCCTTTTTGCTGTAAAGTTTTGATACTTTCGTGTTCAATTTTCATTACATTCTGCGACTGCAATTTATTAAATGGCGTAGAAACAACTACTTCATCCATTTCCATAATTGATTGTAAAAGTGTAATATTCAGCGTATTTTCTTTTGTTAATTTCGCAATAGTTTGATTTTGATTGGCATATCCAACAAAATTAAAAGCAAGTCGTAAACTTCCGTTTGGAAGATTGTTCATTTCGTATTTCCCGTTTGCGTCTGTTGTTGTTCCTTTATGTAATTCGGGTGCGTATACAGAAACGCCTGGCATTGGCTGATTTTGATTGTCGGTAACAATTCCTGAAACCGAATTTTGAGCAGAAAGTACGCTCGAAAAACCCAAAATTAGGGCTAGTAGTAATTTTTTCATTTGGAAATGATGCTATAGTTAATTGATTTTTTTCTTTTGAATGAAAAAACAAAAACGAACAGTAAAGCATTCTAATCCTGATTTATTGAAATAGGATTAGGAAACTCAATGTAATTTGAATTTAAATTAAAAGAAATGTGATTTTTTTCGAATGATCGAAATTTAAGAAACTATAGCCGATGGCGGACCCCGAAGCAAATAAGCGCTTCCTGAAAATGAACTGATATTCTCTGAAAACGAAAAGAAATAAGGGATTTCTTTATGAAAAGCACGAAACTGAAACGAGAAGATTTCAGCAACAGTATAACTTCCAAAAGCAAAATTACAGACATAACATAAGTCATAATTGTGATGCTGGTGCGTGATTTCACCGCTTGGATCGTTATAATTGTGGTGACACTGTTTTTCTGAAAGCTGTTTTACAATATGCTCAAAACTGTGCAAAGACTGAAACAATATTGTAAACAATATTGTCAGCGTCATTGAAACACTTAATATGAGCTGTTTTCTTTTCATGAAAGACAAAGGTATAAAAGCGGAATGAAAAAATGATTCATTTTTTTGTTCTTATCGCAGATTTATTGAAAAAAGTGCAACAAATGCTTTTATTCTTACAGAAAAAGAGAATAATTGTTTTCAAACAGCCTCTTCAAACTGGCATTATATTATATTTGTAAGTGAAATAAAATTACTGCAAAAAACGTTAAAACTTGAAAACCTCTTTAATACCAAAATTCGATATGCGATTATTTTTTACTTGTTTGTTTTTTGTTTCATTTCTGAATGTTTTTTCGCAAGGAGAAGTGAAGCCTGAAATTAAGCCCGTGATTAAAATCGATTCTTTGTATCGTGAGGATCAGTTTTATTTTTCGCTGGCTTATAATCTTTTGGTAAATACTCCGGAAAGACTAAAACAGGATAAATTTTCTGCCGGACTTTCTGCCGGATTTTTGCGTGATATGCCAATAAATAAAAGCAGAACCGTTGCAATTGCTGCCGGACTAGGATTAAGCTATCAGAACTTTTATCAGAACTTCGCTGTCTCTGAAGATACAAAAGGTGCTCCAATTTATGGTGTAAATGACTACGGCGAATTTGTTTCAAACCGCTACAGGCAATATTCTGTAGATCTTCCAATTGAGTTCAGATGGAGAAATTCTACTTACGAAAGCACAAAATTCTGGAGAATTTATGGAGGAGTAAAAATGAGTTATGTTTTCTCCAGCAAATCTATTTTAGACGATGGTGAAAACACGTATAAAATTGCCAATAATCCAGATATCAATAAATTTCAATACGGAATTTATCTCGCAACGGGCTACAACACCTGGAACATTTTTGCTTACTATGGCTTAAATCCTTTATACAATTCAGTTTCGACAATTTCTGGTGAAAAGGTCAATATGAAGACAATGAATATTGGACTTATTTTTTACATTTTATAGCCACAAATAGATAAAAAGCACTTGTGGCAATGTGCCAATAAGCAATCCAATTAAAATTTCTCTCGAAGTGTGCGCCTGCATTTCCATTCGGGAAGAAGCTACAACGCCCGTCAATAAAATTAAAAGAGCAGGCCAATAGGGATTCTGCATCTGTAAATGAATATTTAATCCGATGACAAAAATGGCAAATCCGCTTATTGCTGCCACATGAAGACTTGGTTTCAATTTAAATAAAGAGCAGACTAAAGCCAAAATTGATGTGAACAATGCACCAAGAAAAAAGAAATGCAGTTCTGGATATCGTGTTATTATGATGCTTCGTTTTACCAATAAAATATATAAAAAACACTGTAAAAGCAAAGGAATTTTTCGCTGTGAAGTTTCCTGAACCATAATAGAATTTACATGTCCGGTTGATTTCAGCAAAAGGAAAAATAAAACTGGAACTAAAATCGTAATAATCAGAATTTGAAATAAAACAAAGTATTTTTCTTGATTAGTAAAAGCGTCTTCTTTGCAAAAAAGATAAAATAAAGTGGCATACATCGCGATAAAAATCGGATGTAAAATATAAGAGAAAAGTGGAAGTATTTTTTTCAAAGCATTGTAATTTGTGGTGTTGAACAAATATAATGAAATAAAGTTTTTAGCCACGAATTACACTAATTTCCGCAAATTTTTATTTTTTTATTTGCTGATAATAATTGGGAGATTATAATCTGTCAGCATATTTACACTCTATTATAAAAATCATTAATTCGTGAAAATTAGTGTAATTCGTGGCAAACCTTTTTTTAAATTTGACAAAAAGAATTTCTCAATGAGCATCAACTTAAAAAACATAATTCCGGTTCTTCACGCTCAAAATAGTACGCCAGAAACGGATATTTTTGTAGATCATATATCAATCGACAGCCGTTCATTGCAAAACGGATCTAAAACGTTGTTTATTGCCTTGTCTGGCGTTAACAATGATGCTCATTTGTATATTCCGGAACTTATTGAAAAAGGCGTTCAAAATTTTGTTGTTCAATATATTCCTGAAAAGGTTGCGGACAAAGCTAATTTTTTAGTGGTCAAAAATACGCTAAATGCTTTACAGCAATTTGCCGCTTATTACCGCAATTTATTTGATTTTCCTGTTATCGGCTTAACCGGAAGCAACGGAAAAACGATTGTAAAAGAATGGCTTAATTTCTTGCTGAGCCCAGATTATAATATTATCAGAAGTCCAAAAAGCTATAACTCTCAAGTTGGCGTACCGCTTTCTGTTATTGCGATAAATGAAAAACACAATTTAGGGATTTTTGAAGCTGGTATTTCTACTGTAAATGAAATGGAAAAGCTTGAAAAAATCATCAAACCAAACATTGGTGTTTTAACAAGCATTGGCTCCGCACATGATGAAGGATTTTTAAATTTAGTACAAAAGATAGATGAAAAACTGCTTTTGTTTAAAGAATGTCCTATTATTATTTATCAAAAAAATGAAATTGTTGATTCCTGTATATCACAATTTACAGCTGAATATATGATGCATCCGAGAAAACTGTTTTCTTGGAGTTTTACAGATAAAAATGCAGATGTTTTTATTCTGAAGAAAGAAACTAAAAACGAAATTACCAATATTCAATACCAATATAAAAACGAAATTTTCGATTTAGAAATTCCATTCAGCGATTCGGCTTCAATAGAAAATGCCATTTCGTGTTTATTGGTTCTGCTTTATTTTAAATACGATTCAAAAACGATTCAAAATCGTGTGCAAATGTTGTATCCAGTGCAAATGCGCTTGGAAGTCAAAAACGGAATTAATAACTGCAGTATAATCGACGACAGTTACAGTTCCGATTTTCAGTCGCTTAAAATTGCTTTGGATTTCTTAGAAAGCCAGCAAAAAAAGAACGCCACAAAAACGGTTATTCTGTCGGACATTTTTCAAAGCGGTTTTTCAAATGAAGAATTGTATTCTAAAGTCTCCCAGCTTATTTCGGATAATAAAATCAATCGTGTAATTGGCATTGGACCAACGATTTCTTCTTTTGCAGCTAAGTTTTCAAACTGCATTGCATTTCAGGATACGGCTTCATTTATTGCCGCTTTTGAAACGCTGAATTTTAGTAATGAAACCATTTTGATTAAAGGCGCAAGATCTTTTCAATTTGAAGAAATTGTTTCGCTGCTTGAAGAAAAAACACATGAAACGGTTCTTGAAATAAACCTGGATTCTATAAGTCATAACTTAAATTACTATAAATCGAAACTTGCCGATGATGTCAAAATTATGGTAATGGTGAAAGCTTTTGGTTACGGAAATGGAGGCCTGGAAATTGTCAAACTGCTGGAACATCACAAAACAGATTATTTAGGTGTGGCTTTCGCCGATGAAGGAATTTCACTGAAAAACGGCGGAATAAAATTGCCTATTATGGTTCTAAACCCAGAATCAACAAGTTTTCCGTCGATTATTCAATACAAATTAGAACCTGAAATTTATAGTTTAAAAGGTTTGAATGCCTTTTTGAAAATTGCCAAAGAAAAGAATTTAAAAGATTTTCCAATTCATATTAAAGTGGATACCGGAATGCATCGTTTAGGTTTTGAAGAAAATACAATTGATGAATTAATTGAAACTTTAAAAAATAATTCAAGCGTTCGGGTTCAAAGTATTTTGTCACATTTGGCAACAAGCGATGATCCGAAACATTTTGATTTTGTTGAAAAACAGATCCATTTATTCGAGAAATTGTCTTCAAAATTAATGTCGGAATTAAACATAAATCCAATTCGTCATATTTTAAATACTTCGGGAATCAGCAATTTTCCAAATGCACAATACAATATGGTTCGTTTGGGAATTGGTTTATATGGCGTTTCTAATGATCCATCAGAACAAAAATATTTAGAGAATGTTGGAACTTTAAAATCGATTATTTCTCAGATTCGCTCCATTCCAAATGGCGACAGCGTAGGTTACGGACGTCGTTTTATGGCTGAAAAAGAAACAAAAATTGCCACAATACCAATAGGTTATGCTGACGGAATTTCGAGATTATGGGGAAATGAAGTTGGTTTTGTCACAATCAAAAATCAAAAAGCCAAAATCCTAGGAAGCGTCTGTATGGATATGCTGATGGTTGATGTAAGTCATATTGACTGTAAAGAAGGTGATTCGGTAATTATTTTTGGCGAAAGCCCAACCGTTATCGAAATGGCCGAAGCTTTAAAAACAATTCCGTATGAGATTATGACCAGCATTTCGCAGCGCGTAAAACGGGTATTTTTTAGATAATTTTAAGAACTTTAAAGAAAATTGCGTATTTTCGGTATTCACTTATTATAAATGTAAACAGATACGATATGGGATTTTTTTCAGAATTTAAGGCATTTGCAATAAAAGGCAACGTGGTTGATCTTGCTGTTGCAGTAATTATTGGAGCAGCTTTTGGTAAAATTGTAAGTTCATTTATTGAAGATGTAATTACGCCACTAGTATTAAAACCGGCTTTAGAAGCTGCGCATTTAGAAAAAATTCAAGATCTTACCGCTTTTGGAGGTGTAAAATACGGTCTTTTTATGTCAGCAGTAATTAACTTTGTTATTGTCGCTTTTGTTTTATTCTTAGTTATTAAAGGAGTAAACAAACTTAAAAAAGAAGAAGCTCCTGCTCCGCCAGCCGGACTAACTCAGGAAGAATTACTTACTCAAATTAGAGATTTATTAAAAAATAAATAAAAATATAATACCGCTACACTAAGTCTAACTTAACCGTCTTCTTAATTGGGGCGGTTTTTTTTAATCTAATACTAAAGATTGTAAGAATATGAAAATACAGGTTTTAAATGACCGAGTTCAGAAGCTTTTTAGGAGCGGTTCATATTCTATGGATATAACTAAACAAATTGAAGCAGAGCTTAAACCGTTAAAGAAAGAAAAGGCAGTTGCTATTTCAGATCTGTTGTTGTTTAATTTGAACAATAAAGATTTAAAAGGAGTGAACGCTATACTGGGCTTTTTGATGGCTGTTTATGATTTTGAAGGAGAAGAAGAGCAGATAATAAGTCTTGCCCTGATTAAAATATTGGCAAAACTTACGCCATTGTATCGTAAATCAGGTAATCTGGAGATAGAAATTTTGTATTATTTGATTTTTGATATTATTTTTCAGAATACGGGGCTTATAGAAGAATTAGATCTGAAATCAAAAGAGGCTCTGATTTGTGAAATTATTGAAATCTCAAAATTGAAATACTCAGAAGACAAAACCAAGGATAGTGATTTACTAATGGCACTTCAAAAAATTATAGATATCGGATTTTATTTTGGAGATCAGAAAGGAAAAGAAATGTTGGAAAGTGGCTTTTTGAATCATTTCGATGAATTTATTGCAGGTTGTGCAAAAGATGAATTGGAGACAAATTGGCCTGATAGTATTTAAAATTATTTGTGGCTCAGATAATTTTACATATTGTTTAATTTATAACATTTTGTTATTTTTTGTGAAGCATATTGTTTTCGTTTTTATTATAACTATTTTTGCAGAGTAAAATTAGATTAATAGCTATTTAAAAATATAAATAATGAGAATTGCAGTTGTAGGTGCTACCGGAATGGTTGGCGAAGTAATGCTTAAAGTTTTAGCGGAAAGAAATTTTCCAGTTACAGAATTAATTCCTGTTGCGTCTGAAAGATCAGTAGGAAAAGAAATTGAATATAAAGGAACAAAATATAAAGTTGTTGGAATGCAGACTGCAGTTGATATGAAAGCTGATATCGCAGTTTTCTCTGCTGGAGGAGATACATCTTTAGAATGGGCTCCAAAATTTGCTGCTGCTGGAACAACAGTTATTGACAACTCATCTGCATGGAGAATGGATCCGACTAAAAAATTAGTGGTTCCAGAAATCAATGCTTCATCATTAACTAAAGAAGATAAAATTATTGCAAACCCAAACTGTTCTACAATTCAAATGGTTTTGGCTTTGGCGCCTTTGCATAGAAAATACAACATTGAAAGAATTATTGTTTCAACTTACCAATCAATCACTGGAACTGGCGTAAAAGCGGTTAAACAGTTAGAGAATGAGTACGCAGGAATTCAAGGTGATATGGCTTACAAATATCCAATTCACAGAAATGCAATCCCACATTGCGACAGTTTTGAAGATAACGGATACACTAAAGAAGAAATGAAATTAGTTCGTGAAACTCAAAAAATTCTTGGTGACAACACGATCAGAGTTACCGCTACTGCAGTTCGTGTACCGGTTGTTGGCGGGCACAGTGAAGCAGTAAATGTGGAATTTACAAATGATTTTGAAGTAAATGAAGTTCGCGAAATTTTGCACCATACAGATGGTGTTGTAGTGCAGGATAATTTAGATACATTCACATACCCAATGCCATTATACGCAGAAGGTAAAAATGATGTTTTTGTTGGAAGAATTCGTCGTGACGAAAGCCAGCCAAACACATTAAATATGTGGATTGTTGCTGATAACTTAAGAAAAGGTGCAGCAACAAATACAATTCAGATTGCAGAGTATTTAATCCAAGCTGGATTAGTATAATCTGAGAGATTAAATTAAATTGTTATAAAGAAAAAGCCGTAATCACAGCAATGTAATTACGGCTTTTTTGATTTGTCTACTTACAGAAAACCCGACAGGTTTTTGAAACCTGTCGGGTTTAATTCGTAAAACAAAAAAGGCGGGAATCAAAATTCTCGCCTTTTTTAATATTAATATTCTGGAGCCAGTTCTAGTTCCAGACCTTCTAAATCTGTAGTGATTGGTATCTGACATCCTAAACGGCTGTTAGATTTAACATAAAATGCCTCCGACAACATGGCTTCTTCTTCGTCTCCCATTTCTGGCAATGCCACATCATTTAAAACATAACACTGGCAAGAAGCACACATGGCCATTCCTCCGCAGGTCCCTTCAACAGGAAGTTCGTATGCTTTGCATAACTCCATTATGTTCATTGCCATATCAGTTGGAGCTTGTAATTCGTGTATAACTCCTTCTCGATCTTTAATCTTAATTAATACATCCATTTTTATTATTTGGAATTTTAAGGGTCAGGATTTTATAACGTGAAAAAATCCTATGTTCAATTTAACTTGGTTTTAGGCTAAATGCGTATTCTTTTTGTGAATTTTCTTTAAGATGCATTTTTACACCCAACATATTACCACTTTTTTCGAGCAATGTTACAACAGCAATTACAGAATAATAATCTCTGTCGCCTTGAAAGATTAATGTTCCTTCGTATGTTGAATTTACAACTCCTTGTTTATCTGTGGTTACAGAAAGCTTTCTTGGGTGAGAAAATTCAGCTGTACTGTAAGTTGCTTTATTTGCAAACTTTGCTTTTCCTTCGGCAAAATCATATAAAAAATCATAATTGCCAATTTTTAAACTTCCCTCTTCACTGCTTGCAATTGTGTTAAATACAATTTGCCCTGAAAATTTAAAATCTGACCATTCTTCTGATTCACTTACCCAAGCCTTGTCCACAATCAGAGTTTGTGCTTCTTGTGCATAATTTACAGATACAAAAAACAACAATAAAAATAAAGTGTAATAGTGTTTCATAAATTTAAGAATTAGGGTTATTTTACAAATTTAAGTTAAATAAGTAATAATACCACAACTAAACCTCTTAAATCTTCATGTTGTTTTTTGTTAATTCCGCAATATTTAATTCTCTTTCTATTGTTTTTCTTATAAAATACAAGGAAAAACCTCAAAAGAAATACTATTCTTGTTAATAATACAAAGCCGCAAACGCTGAGGAAAAACGATTCACTACATGATATTTACCACAGTTTCAATTTGTGGTGCATACTTTTTTATAGTAGTTTCTACCCCTGCTTTTAGAGTCATTTGATTTACGCTGCAGCTAATGCATGCTCCTTCAAGACGAACTTTTACATGCTTATCTTCATCTATAGAAATTAGCGTAATATCGCCGCCGTCAGATTTTAAAAATGGCCTTATTTCGTCTAAAGCTAATAAAACGTTATTTGTTAATTCTTCTGTTGTCATAATATTAATGTGTCAATTAGAAAATGTGCCAATTAGAAAATTTTAAAAATTATCTAATTATCTCATTATCTCAATTATCTAATTTTTCTTTACTGCAGAACATCCTGCCATTGTTGTAATTTTAATGGCTTCTGTTGCTGGTAAATTTTCGTTTCTGTTTACTGTTTCCTGTACAACATTTCTAGTGATTTCTTCAAAAACAGTTTCAATTACTGAAGCTGTCTGCAAAGCTGCCGGACGACCGTAATCTCCTGCTTCACGAATAGACTGTACAATTGGAACTTCACCTAAAAATGGCACATCTAAATCTGCAGCAAGGTTTTTTGCACCTTCCTGTCCAAAGATATAATATTTGTTTTCTGGTAATTCTTCTGGTGTAAAGTAGGCCATATTTTCAATAATTCCTAATACTGGAACATTGATATTGTCCTGCATGAACATTGCAACTCCTTTTTTAGCATCGGCAAGAGCAACGGCCTGAGGCGTACTTACTACTACTGCTCCTGTTATTGGCAGTGACTGCATGATAGAAAGGTGAATATCTCCAGTTCCTGGAGGCAAATCTAGAAGCATAAAATCTAGTTCTCCCCAATCTGCATCAAAAATCATTTGGTTTAATGCTTTTGCTGCCATTGGGCCTCTCCAGATTACAGCCTGGCTAGGCGCTGTAAAGAAACCGATAGAAAGTATTTTAATATCATAACTTTCAATTGGTTTCATTTTTGATTTTCCGTCAACGGTAATCGAAATTGGTTTTTCGTTTTCAACATCAAACATAATTGGCATTGAAGGACCATAGATATCAGCATCTAAAATTCCAACCGAAAAGCCCATTTTTGCAAGTGTTACGGCAAGATTTGCGGTAACAGTAGATTTGCCGACTCCCCCTTTTCCAGAAGCAACGGCAATAATATTTTTGATGCCAGGAATTGCTTTCCCTTTTATTTCATTAGGATTTTCCTTGGCTTCAACTTTAATGTTTACTTTAACTTTAGCTTCAGGAGATATCAACTCGTGGATTGTTTTTTTGATATCATCTTCTGCTCTTTTTTTGATGTGCATTGCGGGTGTATGAAGTACTAAATCGACTACAACTTCATCGCCAAATGTAATAACATTAGCAACTGCACCGCTTTCAACCATATTTTTTCCTTCTCCAGCTATAGTGATAGTTTCTAAAGCTTTAAGAATTTCTTTTCTGTCTAATTTCATTTTTAATGTAGGTGTTTTCTAATGATGAGACTTGTTTAAGCACTATGTTTATTTAAACTTGTTTCAGACTGCAAAGATAACAGATTAAGTTTGGATTCTTACTTTTTTTGAATCGTATTTATTGATATCGAAATTATTCAAAATGATACAGTTGTATTTTTTCGAAGCAATTTTAAAAAGTAAAGCAGACAAAAATAAATTTTAAATGAAAAAGATAAAAATTTAAGCAGAAAAAAGACAAAAAGAAACCCGCCAAGATTCTGATTTGGCGGGTTTCTAAAAAAATGGTCTACAAGTTATTCGTATTTTAAATATTTCAAAACATCTATTTTAGTTACTTGATATGCTTTTGTCAGCACAATCAGCAACGTAAGGACTAATAATGAAACTAATGCGATTGAAAATGGCAAAGTCGAAATATTTATTCTGAAAGCGTAATCCTCAAGCCATTTTTGTAATAAAATATAAGCCGGAACGATTCCGATTCCAAATCCAAGCAAACAGAACAAGACATATTGTTTTGATAATTCTTTCAACAAGATATCAGTCTCTGCACCCAGCGTTTTTCTAATTGCAATTTCTTTCAGTCTTCTCTCCATCGAAAATGATGCCAAAGCGAACAATCCGAACACAGCAATTACAATTACAACTAAATTTAAAATAAAAAACAGGTCTTTTTGCTTTATTTGTTCTTGGTAAGTTTTAGCAAATCCTTTATTAACAAACTCATATTCAAAAGGATAATCAGGATTTACATTTTTAGCCCAATAGGTTTTTAATTTTTCTAATGTTTCAGTTAAATTATTTGGCGAAACTTTTACAAAGATATTGTTGAAATTATTCCATTTTAAGGTTTTGATGTTTATAAAAACCATTGGAGGAACTTTATTTTGCAGGCCAGTAATATGAAAATCTTTTACAACTCCGACAATTTTAAATTTCAAATTATCACCGTCTCCTACGCTCCAGCCTGAGGTTATAATGGTGTTTATTGGATTTTTTAAATTCAAAGTTTTTGCCAATGTTTCATTAATCAGCATGCTGCTTACAGTGTCTGAAGCAAATTTAGGAGACAAATCGCGTCCTTCAGCAATTTTGATTTTCATCATTTCAAGAAAACCAAAATCAATTTCTGCATTTCGAGGCTGCACAAAAATACCATTATGAGTAAATCCAGAACTTGAATTTGTACTTCCGCCAAAACTTCCTGCAAAAGTAGAAACATCTAGAACTCCTGATATTTTTTGGATCTGTTGTTTATCAACACCATACTGCTGTACTCTTTTTTGTCTGTCTGGTTTGTTGTACGGAATCGAAATTACCTGATCTCCACTAAAACCAAGGTCTTTGTTCATCATATAATTTACCTGTGAATTGACAATCAAGGCGCCAATGATAAAGAAAGCGGCAATTCCGAATTGAAAAATAAGCATCGAATTCCGAATCCAAATACCGCTTTTGCTTCTTGAAAAATTGCCTTTCAGTACTTTTAAAGTTTCAAAATTTGAGATGTAAATGGCAGGGAAAATACCCGCAAGTATGATTACTAATCCAAAAATCATAATAAGCTGCAGGTAAAATTCGCTCCCGTTCATGGTTAAAGTTTTTCTCAAAAATGTATTATAATACGGCAATGAAAGCTCAACGATTGCAAGTGCAAACACAATGGCAAGTACAACAATTATTGCAGTTTCAAATATAAATTGAGTGATAATCTGGTTTTTGGTAGCACCCACAATTTTGCGGACACCAACTTCTTTTGCGCGTTTGATTGCCGATGCAGTAGCTAAATTGATGTAGTTTACCAATGATAAAACCAAAATCAAAATAGACAAACCGGCCATAATATAAAGCAGTTTTAAATTTCCAACACCTTCAGGAAAATTTTGCCCTGCCGAACTTTTCGTTCCATGTAAACGAGACATTTGCAATTGGTCTAAAATAACCGTGATTTCGCCATTTTCTTTTACATATTGTTCAACTGTCTGGCCGTTTTCTTTTGCATCTTTCACGGTTCTGTTTACAAAATTCACGTTTTGCATTTTCTTTAAAACAGCCACAGGATCAGCTCCATTTTTAATTTTAACAAGCAAACCGTAATTAAAATTTCCCCAGCTGTTTACGTCGGGTTCACGTTTTACACCGCTAAAAACATAATTTGGTTCAATTGATGAAGGTTTGGTAATACGATAAACAGATTTTACGGTGTAAGCTTTTGTGTTGAATATAATCGATTTGCCAATTGGATCTTCGTCTTTAAAAAGAAGCTTTGCCTGTTCGTCAGAAATTGCAACACTATTTTTCTCTTTTAGAATATTGGTTTTTGCTCCATTCAGAATTTCGAAAGGAAAAAAATTAAAGAAATTTTCATCGCTTGCCATGATCTTTTTCGCCATCAGTTTTTGATCTTGGTATTTGATGATATCCTCGTCATACCAAGTGTTGAAAAAGCATATCTGTTCAATCTCAGGAATTGTCGCTTTGCAGGTTTCTCCAAACGGAATCGAGTTTGATGCCCAAGTATCACCTGTTGCCCCAATCTTGTTTAAGACCATATAAGCATTTTCTTTGTTAGGGTTCCATTGATCATACGAATGTTCATTGTTCCAATATAGTATTGCAAAGATTACGCTGGCAATCCCAATGCTTAATCCTAATACATTTAAAGCCGAAAACAGTTTGTTTTGCTTTAAATGATAAATAAATATTTTAAACCAGTTAGAAATCATGGTATTTGTGTTTTGTAGTTATTTGGGGTCTTTAAAACCCAATCCGTTTTTTAAATAATAGCCCATATTTTGCAGACGAATTCTACCAGAATTACAATTGCTGCTACGATAAATTTTACCATCTTTTTATTATTTAGCGTCCATAAAAACATCTACATTTCTCTGATTTAATTTTTCAGAGAATATCACACCGTCTTTCATATGAATGGTTCTTTGCGAGAACGAAGCATCATAATCAGAGTGGGTTACCATCAAAATCGTTGCGCCTTTTGCATGCAAATCGGTTAAAAGTTCCATTACTTCGTTACCGTTTTTACTGTCTAAGTTTCCTGTCGGCTCATCGGCAAGAATGATTTTTGGATCATTTACCAAAGCTCTTGCAACGGCAACTCTTTGCTGCTGTCCTCCAGAAAGCTGCTGTGGAAAATGTTTCAATCGGTGCGAAATATTTAATTTCTCGGCAATAGCTTCAATTTTTTGTTTTCTGTCCGATGCTTTTACATTATTGTAAAGCAAAGGCAATTCGATATTGTCATAAACAGAAAGTTCATCGATTAGGTTGAAATTCTGAAAAATGAATCCGATATTTTCCTTGCGAACCTGCGCTCGTCCTTTTTCTTTTAGACCAATCATTTCTTGATCTAATAATTTATAACTTCCATCATTGGCACTGTCTAAAAGCCCGATGATATTTAATAAAGTCGATTTCCCACAACCTGAAGGTCCCATGATAGTTAAAAAATCACCTTTTTTAATTTCTAAAGAAATACCGCTCAATGCTGATGTTTCTACTTCTTCTGTTCTAAAAACTTTGGTTAAATTTTGAATTGTTATCATTTTTGTAAAGGTGTTAAATGTTGTTGATTACGTTTTTTGATTGATGATTGAAACTTTTATAATTGTGAATTATTAATTGTAAATTGTGAATTGAATGCTGGAAACTGCGACTGCTTACTGCGACTGAATAGAAAGCTCCTCAATATCCTTATAATCTGAATACGATGAAGTGATTACAGATTCGCCTTCTTTCAGTCCTTCAAGAACTTCATAGTACGAAGGATTTTCTCTTCCTAATTTTATATTTCTTCGTTCTGCTTTGTTTCCTTTTACCACAAAAATCCATTTTCCTGCAGTTTCTTGATTAAAACTTCCTTTTGGCAGAACCAATATTTTATTTCTTTCAGATAAAATCAGTTTTACTCCAAAACTAAGTCCGTCCTGTAAAACAATATTTTCTTTAGATGTAAAAGCCAATTCTACCGTAAAATGACCGTTTTTGACTTCCGGAATTACTTTGGTAACAATAACTTCAAGCGCTTTTCCTTTAAATTCTACTTGTCCTTTTAAGCCTTCGCGAACTTTTTCCAAATAAAATTCATCAACGTCCGCCGCAAGTTTGTAGCCGCGTTTTGAATCAATTTTTCCAATGCTTTGACCTGCCTGAAAATTTTGTCCTAACACAGCTTCAAATGATGTTAATCGGCCAGATTCCGGAGCGGTGATCAAGAAATTCTTTTTGTTGTTTCTTAAGATATCCAAACTTTTCTCCATGGTTTGGATAGAACGGTTGATTTGCGAAATCTGAATTTGATTGGTTTGTTTTTCTTTTTGAATACTCTGCTGAATTGTTCTTTTTCTTTCTTCCTGAAAACGTAAACTTTCTTTAAAAGTATTCCAGTCGTTTTTCGAAATCACCTCTTTATCGTACAATTTCGAGTTCATATCGTACAATCTTTTGGCATCATTATAATCGTGTTCGATTAAAACCAAATCTTTGTTTAAATTCAATTCCTGATTTCTAATGTTCAGTTTTCCAGTATTTAAATTATTGATTTGCTCAATAATAGCCGTTTCCTGAGTCAAGTAATTCAGTTCTGTGTTTGGGTTATAAAGTCTTGCCAGCGATTGACCTTTTGTAACCATTGCGCCGTTTTCGACAAAAATCTCTTTTACAGAGCCACCTTCGGTAACGTTTACAAGCATTACATTTAAAGGTTCAACTTTTGCTTGAAAAACAACAAAATCTTCAAAAAAAGCTTTTTCGGCTTTTTGAATAGAAAGTTCTTCGGCTTTTACATTTAAACTTCTTTTAGTATTAAACGAAAAAAAGATAATGGTGGCCAAAACTAAAAAAACTCCAATTGCTATTGTGAGATATCTAAATTTTCTATTTTTACGAGGGATAACGGTGTCCATTTTTTAAATAATTTACTGATTACCAATAGGTAAATACTGTGCCACAAAAATTATAATTTGTAAAGCATTGATTTTAAAGAAGCTTTTCAAAACAACCCAAAACCAGAGTGTTCGATAATGAACAGTTGACCGTTCAAAATCGGACAAAAAAATACAGGATGAGAAAAAAACAAGCCCAAATATTAATTGTTGACGATCAAGAAGAAATTCTTTTTTCGGCAAAAATGATTCTCAAAAAGCATTTTGAAACGATTTTTACTGAAAATAGTCCAAAAAAAATCATTTCTACTTTATCTGAAAATGACATAAATGTTGTTTTATTGGACATGAATTACCGAATTGGTTTTGAAGATGGGCGCGAAGGAATTCATTGGCTGAAAGAAATTAAAACACTTTCTCCAAATACAATCGTGATTTTAATGACCGCTTTCGGGAAAATTGATACCGCTGTTGAAGGTATCAAAATTGGTGCTTTTGATTATGTTTTGAAACCTTGGAACAATGAAAAACTACTCGAAATAATTGATAAGGCTGTCGCCGAAAGCCGAAAAAACAATAAAAAACTAGTTGTTGAAAAAACAGAAAAACGATATTTTACCGGAACTTCTCAAAAAATAAAACAAGCGTATTCTATTGCCGAAAAAGTGGCCAGAACAGATGCCAATGTTTTGATTTTAGGCGAAAATGGAACCGGAAAATATGTTTTTGCCGAATTTATTCACCAAAATTCAGAACGAAAAAACGAACCTTTTGTTCACGTTGATTTAGGATCTTTAAGTGATAATTTATTCGAAAGTGAACTTTTTGGATACGCAAAAGGTGCTTTTACTGATGCCAAAACAGATACGCCTGGAAGATTTGAATCGGCTCAAAATGGGACTATTTTTTTGGACGAAATTGGAAATATTCCACTTCATCTGCAATCTAAATTATTGCATGTTTTACAGACCAAAACGGTTACACGTTTGGGCGAAAGCAAAGCAAGGCCTTTGAATGTCCGAATTATTTCGGCAACTAATAATGATATTAAAGCCGAGGTAAAAAATAAAGTTTTCAGAGAAGATTTGCTGTACCGAATCAATACGATGGAAATCAATTTACCGTCTCTTCGCGAACGAAAAGAAGATATTGTGCCAATGGCCCACTTTGTTCTGGACCAGATTGCTGAAAAGTACAATCAGGACAATTGGCGTTTTGAGGAAAATGTGGCACCTTATTTAGAAAAATATCCATGGAAAGGAAATGTCCGTGAAATGGAAAATAAGATTGAACGTGCGCTGATTTTAGCCGACAATAATACCATTTCAGTTCATGATTTGGATATTTTAGATTTTGAAGAAATTCAGGAAAATGATGAGAATCCGTTGTCTGAATTGGAAAAAACAGCAATCGAAAAAGCACTTTTTAAACACCACGGAAATATCTCTAAAACAGCCGAAGAATTAGGATTGTCAAGAGCCGCTTTGTACAGAAGAATTGAAAAATACGATTTGAAGAATTAAGAAGTAAGAAGTAAGAGCCAAGAATCAAGATTTTTTTGAGCCACAGATTTGCTTCGCCCGTTCGCTATCGCTCGGGTCACAGATTAAAGGGATTTTTTTATCTGCTGAATCTGCAAAATCTGCGTGAAAAATTAATTTTAAGACAAAACCTAAAATCATTTTAATCTCTATAATCTGTGGCAAGAAAAAAATAAAAAAGATGAAAAACTGGAAATTTTATAACGCTTTGTTTGTTAGAGTTTTGTTTGTAATGATTCTCTTTTTCTTCTGCGTTTTTCTGATTTATAAAATGTTTTATTATAACGCACTTTTGGTTGGTGTTTTTGTTCTTATTATGCTGGCCGAAATGTACTTTTATGTAAAAAATCAATTGCAGTTTTACGACAGAACTTTGCTTTCGATTTTGCAGAATGATTTCAGCACAAATTTCCCCGAAGAGAATAAAAAAGACAATTTTGAAAGTCTATACCTTTTGTATGAAACATTGAAAGTACAACAGCAGGAACAAATTTCGAAAGAATTGATTTATCGTTCGCTTCTGAATAATATTGACAGCGCCGCTTTGATTTTGGAAAAAGAAAACGAAGACTGGAATATTTTTTTGATGAATGACTGTTTTTCGGATTTGTTTAAAGTGCCAAAAGTGAGCCACTGGAAATACCTTAAAAACTATCTTCCGTCGCTCTGTTTTGAAATTGAAAAAACAGATTTCAGCGAATTAAAATCGGCTATTTCTATTAAAATTGAAGAGCAGGATGTGCAGACTTTTATGCTCCAGACTTCGAGAACTCAAAGTTATAACAGAGAATATTTTATTATTTTGTTAGATAGTATTCAGCGTGTTATCGAGAAAAAAGAAAAGGAAGCGTGGATCAATCTGATGAAAATTATTTCGCATGAATTAATGAATTCTTTGACTCCAATTCGTGCACTTTCGCAGAATTTACTTCATATTGTTGATCAGGAAAGTTTGGAAGATGATGATTTTGATGATATTAAAAGCAGTATTTCGACCATTATAAACAGAAGTGATCACTTACAGGCTTTTGTTGAAAATTACCGCAAACTGGCCATGCTGCCAACGCCAACAAAGCAAATGACGTCGATAAACGAGCTTTTTGACGACTGTCTCCGCATCATGAGTCCGATTTTAAAAGCCGAAAACATTGAATTAATTAATGAAATTCACAGTTCGCGTTCGATTTTAATTGATAAAAATCAAATGGAACAGGTGATTATTAATTTGATTACAAACAGTATTTATGCGATGAAAGAAAAGGCGGAAAAGAAATTATATGTATCAAGTTATACGGAGAATAATCGTTTTTTTATCTCAATTGCTGACAACGGAAAAGGAATCGATCCGGAGATTCAGGATAAAGTTTTTCTTCCATTTTTCACCACCAGAAAAGACGGCGCCGGAATTGGCTTAACGCTTTCTAAAAACATTATTGAAGCGCACGGAGGCTATTTAAGCTACCAAACCGATGAAGATAAAACCAGTTTTGTGATTTGTTTGATTTAAGAAAAAAAGAACAACTAAAAGGGGGAGAATTTTATTTTTACGATAATGTCACCCTGAGCGAAGTCGAAGGCTTCATTACCTAAAAGGGCTTCGACTCCGCTCAGCCTGACAGAGAAGATATTTACGTGTAAATTATCTTAAAATTCCACTTCAGGTTCCCAAAAATGTTTTTCGAAATCAATAATTTGGTTATCTACAACTTTAACGCCTTCATTTTCTAAAAGCTGCTGCATTAAATTAGTTCCGTCAAAATGATGTTTTCCTGTCAAAAGCCCTTTTCGGTTTACTACTCTGTGCGCTGGAACATCATCCATATTATGACAGGCATTCATTGCCCAGCCAACCATTCGGGCAGAGCGTGCAGTTCCTAAAGCTTTAGCAATTGCGCCATAAGAAGTTACTCTTCCGTACGGAATTTGTCTGGCAACTGCATAAACTCTTTCAAAAAAATTTTCTTCAGCCATGATATTTTTTTTGCTACAGATTAAAAGGATTAAATAGACTATCTGCTATAATCTGCGTGGAAAACATTTAACAAAGTAAAAGAAATCATTTTAATCCTTTTAATCTGTGGCTATAATATTACCCGAAATAATAACTTAAAATATTAAAAAGTGTTGCAATCGCGACCAAACCTGTGATGCTCCCAATAATGGTATTCATGTTGCGCATCAGGTAATCTGTTTTCTTTTCGATTCTTCCAAAAAAGGCGATATAACTGTATAAAGCGGCAAATGAACCCAAAACGGATCCCAGTACAAAAGTGAAAATGATATTGTTTTCGAATGCAAAAAGATGATAGGAAGCCAATGTAACACTTACAACAACGTAATAAGGAATAGGGAAGAAATTTAAGCCCGAAAGCAACATTCCAAGAAAGAAACGGCTCTTTTTGCTGCTTTTTTTGATTTTTGCTTTCTTTTTGCTTTTCGGTTCTTTAGCAATAAACAAAAAGTAGATTGTTAAAATGGCGAAAATTACAAAGCCAACTTCACGCAGTAAAGTCACAACATCCGGTCGATTGTCGATGACGCGAGCAAATAAAACGGCCACAGAAACCTGAAAGAAAATAACCAGAACTGCACCAATAACAAACCACAGCGCATTCTTTTTCCCTTCTTTCATGTTTATTTTAGCTGCGGTCATATTGATTAAACCTGGCGGAATAATCCCAATTGCAGCCGCAATAAAGCCCGAAAGTAATGGAGTAAATAATGCCATTCAGTTGCTTGATCAGTTAGAATATTTGTTTTATAAAATTAAATTAGTCTTTAATTTTGAAACGAATATACGTAATTGCCTTATTAATTTCTAAATATTGTTTTTCGTAAAATGTCTGGATTGAAGTTACAACTTCAGGACTTCCTTCATTTTTGTAGACATTATGATTAGCGTAAAGCACCTCGTGTCCTTCTCCATGAAGCAACCCAAGTGTATAGCCATGCATGAATTCACTGTCGGTTTTTAAGTTTACGACACCGTCTTTTTTAAGGATTTTTTTATACAATTGAAGAAATTCAGAATTAGTCATTCTGTGTTTTGTTCTTTTGTATTTAATCTGCGGATCTGGGAAAGTAATCCAGATTTCATCTACTTCATCTTCAGCAAAAATATGATTAATTAATTCGATCTGCGTACGCACAAAAGCCACATTATGAAGTCCGTCTTCAACAGCAGTTTTAGCGCCTCTCCAGAAACGAGCACCTTTAATGTCAATTCCGATAAAATTTTTGTCTGGGTATTTTTCAGCTAATCCAACAGAATATTCTCCTTTTCCGCATCCTAATTCTAAAACTAATGGATTGTCATTTTTAAAGAAATCAGAATTCCATTTCCCTCTTAAAGGCATTAAATTGCCTACAACTTCTTCTCTGGTTGGTTGAAAAACGTTTTGAAATGTTTCGTTTTCTCTGAATCTCTTAAGTTTATTTTTACTTCCCACTTTTACAAAAATTTTCCGCAAAATTAAGGAATATAAACGAATGGACGAGGCGTAATTATGGTTTAAATTTTTTAGCCACAGATTTTACAGATTTTGAAGATTTTTTTAATCTGTTTAATCCGTAAAATCTGTGGCCTATTTTTTACCCGTAATGAGGCTCTGTAATTGCTTTTGTTTTTGGGTCAAGTGTTTCGTCGTGCTGTGATAAATCAAGTCCAATATGTTCTGATTCTTCAGAAACCCTCAGTGGAATAATGAAGTTTGTTACTTTGAATAAGAAGTAAGCTCCGAAG
This sequence comes from Flavobacterium sp. LC2016-01, assembly GCF_009711135.1. GTDB lineage: Bacteria > Bacteroidota > Bacteroidia > Flavobacteriales > Flavobacteriaceae > Flavobacterium. The sequence continues at coordinate 323,889 of NZ_WMIC01000002.1, forward strand.
AAAGTGAAAATTGAAACTAAAACCAATGCCATCATGTGATGTCCAAAAACGCTCCATCCGCCGTGTAATAAGCTTGCGTTTTCTCCATGAGCAAAAATCGCCGTTAAAATCATTCCCATAATTCCTCCAACACCATGACAGGCAAAAACGTCAAGCGTATCGTCGAATCTTTTTGAATATTTACAATTCACTGCTGTATTAGAAACCAAAGCCGTTACAAAACCAAAAAACATACTTTCAGGAACAGAAACAAAACCTGCCGCAGGAGTAATGGCAACAAGTCCAACTACAGCTCCAATACAAGCCCCAAGGGCCGAAACTTTTCGTCCGTTCACTCGGTCAAAGAAAATCCACGTTAACATTGCAGCAGCCGATGAAGTTGTTGTAGTGGCAAAAGCCATAGCAGCGGTTCCGTTTGCAGCAAGAGCAGAACCTGCGTTAAACCCGAACCAGCCAAACCATAACATTCCGGTTCCTAATAATACAAAAGGAATATTAGTTGGAATATGCTGACTGTTTTTTCTTTTTCCTAAAACAATAACTCCCGCCAAAGCAGCAAAACCGGAACTCATGTGTACAACCGTTCCTCCGGCAAAATCTTTTACGCCAAAATAGCTTCCTAAAATACCAGTTGGATACCAAACGGCATGGCATAAAGGAGCATATATGAAGAGTGTGAATAAGCTGATGAAAATTAAATACGAGATAAATCGAACACGTTCTGCAAATGAACCTGTAATAATTGCCGGTGCAATGATGGCAAATTTCATTTGGAACAAAGCAAAAAGCATAAACGGAATTGTACTCGCCAACTTTTTATGAGGCAAAACGCCCACATAATCCATAAAAGCAAAAGTCGTAGGATTTCCGAAGAAACTATAAAAATGATCTCCAGAACCAAAGCCAACAGGCTCTCCAAAAGCAAGACTAAAAGCAACGACAACCCATAAAAGCGTAACCACTCCCAAACAAATAAAACTTTGAAGCATGGTCGAAATCACATTTTTTTTGCCCACCATTCCGCCATAAAAGAAAGATAAACCAGGCGTCATGATTAAAACTAAACAAGATGAAGTAAGCATCCAGGCAACATCTGCCGGAACAATATGATCAGTAGTGCCAAATTCAGATAACACATAACTATTTTCGGTCATTGCTGGCCAAAATGCACCCGTGATGCAAACGATGCTTATCATAATAAAGGAAATGATCCAGCGTTTTTCTATTTTCATTTTTCAAATACTTTATTGAACCCTATTTTTTTTGGGGTCAAAGTTAAAAAAAATTAAATATTTTGATTTCAGGGGCTGTTAAAATAGTGGTACAGTTTTTATTTTAGCTGATTTTGTAAATTATAGGGGTGTTTTTTGAGAGTATTTTATTTTGAAGTTCTAATTTATGCCTAAAATTGTCAATTGTATTATAATTATTTTGACAATGCGCTTTGTAAAGCACTCTAAAAGTTAGGATTATAAGAATAAAACTGAAAAATGTTTATTTTTTTTGAAGCTTCGCAATCAAGGCGTCTTCGATTGGTGCTTTTATTTTGGTAACAGCATCAACTTCTTCATTCGGAATTGTCATAGAAAGAACATAATGCTGGATTTTCCATTCTTTTCCAACTTTAACCAAAACTCCTGATCCGCGGCAAATTTTCATCTGCGTATTCAGCAATTCATCAAACCATGCAATAGTTCCTGTTTTGTCAAAAAAGACATGACGTTCTAAAGCGGTAAAATGCCATGTTTTTCCTTTATCGAAATAAGGTTTTGCCCAAATTTTAAAGTTCTTTTTGGTCCAGTTTTCAGTAGCATCGGTTCCGATGAAAATTCCATCTTCTGCTATTAAATCAAAGTATGCGTCAAATTTAGCATCGGCGGCAGCTTTGTGCCAAGTATCTAAAGTCTGATTGATTTTGCCTTTGTCAGTTTGAGCATTTGCAAAAGAAGCAACGAATAAAAGGAGGAGAATTGTTTTTTTCATGAGTTAAGTTATTTGACTTTAAAGTTAAATGTTTTTCACCATATAAGAAATAGAAGTTCATATTAATCATAGGGCTACATTATAAGTCTTAAAGTCAAAAGTCGAAAGTCTGAAAGCTTTTTTATCCAAAATAAAAAAGCCAGAAATAGAATTTCTATTTCTGGCTTTTGCTTTTCTATATGACTTTAAGACTTTAAACTTTCCAACTTTAGACTAAAGCGTAGCTTTCTGTTTTTCTACAAATTTATGTGACTGCAATTCCAGTAATTCTTTTGCGTTTTTTCTTTGCAGTTCAAACAGACCTTTATCCTCAGCAATATCAGCATAAACTTTATCATGCATTTCGGCACTGGTTTTAACCAATAAATCACGCTGGTATTTATTTTGTGCCAAAGTTGCTTTCATTGCCGTTTCTGCTTCTTCTTGTTTAAAATCAAATTCGCCTTTTGGAGCCAATAGTTTAGCAATAATTGGCGATGTTTCGATTGCCAGAAACAACAGCATGATAAAAAATGACGGAAGCCAAGGCAATTTATTTAACGCATTGATACGCGCCATTAATCCGTCGAAACCTTCAATAATTGGCTGTGTATGTGAAACCTTTTTATCTAAATCGGCCTGAAGCTGTTTGCCAATTTTTTCTTTCTCAGCAATTTTAGCTTCGTTTGTGGTTTTTAAAGTTTCATATTCCTTAAGAGATGCATCGTGTTTTTCACGTTTCTCTTTATATACAGGACCTTTCCCTAATTTTTTAGTTCCGGCAGTTCCTTCAGCTTCTGTAATATAAGTCGAATATAAAGCATTTACCTCTTTTTCTTTCTTTACAATATCGGCTTTTAAAGCTGCAATTTCTGCTTTATTTTTATCTAAATCTGTTTTGAAATAAGTACCAATTTGTTTTTTATTGGCCAATTCCATTTCGTTTTTTTCTTTTAATAAAACAGTATTGATTTCTTTTTCGAATATTTTAATTTCCAAAGGTTTCGAAATTACAATCGCAATAATAATCGCCAACATAATTCTGGGAGTCGCCTGCAGAAATTCGTCCATAAAACGATCTCTTTTCTTGATAGTAGAAACTATAAATCGGTCAAGATTAAAAATCAGCAAACTCCATACAAATCCAAAGATTAAGGCGGGATAAATAGAATCGAAAACAGTAAAAAGCGCATAAGCACTAGCCAAAAAAGCCATTACTGCGGTAAAGAATACGGTGGCGCCGATACCAACATATTTGGTTTGTTCGCCTTCTGAACAATCCTTCAAGAGATCTCGGTCGGCTCCTGAACATAGGATAAAAAATTGTTTTAACATGATTGATGATTTTTGATTGTGATTGATATGGCAAATTTAACGCCAAAAATTTAATTTACATGTAAATAGTTGATTTGTTTTTACTTGCGCTTGTGTTTTTAGTTTTAATCAATAGTTAATTTTTGTTTAAGGTTTCATGTAGAATGAACCATTGTCAAGCCGAGCATCCTGAGACTTCGGGAGAAGCCCCAAGTAATACAAAAGCCCTTCGACTCCGCTCAGGGTGACACTGTAAACTGAGACCGAGACTGGATATTTTAAAAAAAAAAGCTGTTCATCACTGAACAGCTTTTTTAATTTTGAATTAGTAATTGCCCCCTTATTCTGTAATCGGTGCGCCAGCCAAGATTTCGGCATTGGCAAACTCTTCAAATTTGGCAAAATTAGCTTTGAATTTTTGAGCTAATTCTAACGCTTTTTTATCGTATAAATCTTTGTCTGTCCAAGTATTTCTTGGATTCAAAATTTCCTCAGGAACGTTTGGACAAGATTGTGGTTTTGCAATTCCAAATACTGCGTGATCTTTGTATTCTACATTATCTAGTTCACCGTTTAATGCAGCGGTAATCATAGCGCGAGTATATTTTAATTTCATACGGCTTCCAGTTCCATAAGGACCGCCCGTCCATCCTGTGTTGATTAACCAAACTTTTACTCCGGCATCTTTCATTTTTTTGCTTAACATTTCAGCATATTTTGTTGGATGCAAAGGCATAAAAGGCGCTCCAAAACAAGCAGAGAAATTTGGCTGTGGTTCAGTTACACCAGCTTCTGTTCCAGCCACTTTTGCAGTATATCCAGAAATGAAATGGTAAGCCGCCTGACCTGGAGTCAATCTTGAAATTGGAGGCAGAATTCCGAAAGAATCTGCTGTCAAGAAAAATATATTTTTAGGATCATGTCCAATTGAACCCGGCTGAATATTATCAATATGCGTTATTGGATAACTTACACGAGTATTTTGAGTGATCGAAACATCATCATAATCCACTTCGTTTGTTCCTGCTTTGAAAACCACATTTTCTAGAAGAGCACCTTTTTTGATTGCTCTGTAAATGTCTGGTTCATTCTCTTCAGTTAAGTTGATTACTTTAGCGTAGCATCCGCCTTCAAAGTTGAAAACTGAATTCTCGCTTGTCCAACCATGCTCATCATCTCCAATTAATTTGCGTTCTGGATCTGCAGATAAAGTTGTTTTTCCTGTTCCAGACAATCCGAAGAAAATTGCAGTATCTCCGTTTTTACCAACATTGGCACTACAGTGCATTGGAAGTGTATTTTTGAAAACTGGCAAAATGAAGTTTAAAGCAGAGAAAATTCCTTTTTTCATTTCTCCTGTATAACCCGTTCCACCAATAAGTGCGATTTTTTTAGTAAAATCTAAAATAGCAAAATTAGACTGACGTGTTCCGTCAACAGCTGGGTCTGCCATAAAACTTGGTGCACAAACTACTGTCCATTCTGGAGTAAAATTTGAAAGTTCAGATTCTTCTGGTCTTAAAAACATATTGTAGCAAAACAAGTTTGACCACGCAGTTTCAGTTACAACACGAACATTTAATCTGTACTTGTCATCAGAACAAACGTATGAATCACGAACAAAAACTTCTTTGTCTGATAAAAACTTTGTTACCTTGTTATATAGTTTTTCAAAAGCTTCTGGTGCAAAAGGAATATTTACATTTCCCCACCAAACTTTATCTTCTGTAATCGAATCTTTTACAATAAAACGATCTTGAGGAGAACGTCCTGTAAATTCACCTGTATTAATCGCCAGCGCTCCTGTTGAGCTCTCGACACCTTGGCCTGATTGTAAAGTAATAGCATGCAATTCATCTGGGGATAATTGATAGCGAACTTTAGCATTTTCAATTCCTAATTCTTTTAACGAAATCGATTGCGAGAAAAGTGTGTTAGTGTCCATAAATTTTAAGTTGTGTGTGATGTTTGATAGAATGCAAAATTACAGATTTATTGTAAATCCTTTAAAAATATTTCATTTTCACTTTTATTTATATCAAAAAAGCAAAAAATGAACTTTAAATTCAATAAAATAAAAAAATAAGAGCCTCTAATTTGTTATCTTATAACCTATTGAGCGAATTTGTTATATTTTTCTCTTTTTAAAGCAAAAAACAAAATAAATTCACACAAATAAGATTATATGTTATTTATGAGACAAAATTAAATATTAATTTTTAGATAGAATTTTTTATTCGGGATTTTATGATTTTTGCCTTAAAATCGTAACAAATAATGTCAACCAGGCAACAATTAATAGCAATCCGCCTAAAGGTGTTGCGAATCCTATAAATTTAAAATCGAATAAAGTGAAGTTTTTTGTAGCTAATAAATAAATTGAACCGCTAAAAAGAAGTACACCGCCAACAACCAAATTATAAATTGTTTTTAATGTCTTTTCGGAGATATCTTTTCGGGTTGAAATAAAAAACAAAAAGAAGGCATGATACATTTGATAACGAACCCCAACTTCAAAAGTATTTAATTCCTCTACAGACAAATATTTTTTTAGCAAATGAGCTCCAAAAGCGCCTAAAATAATAGCCAACATTCCTATAAAAGCTCCCGTCAAAACTATTCTTCTTTTCATGTTTTTGTTTTCTAATTACGATGCAAAAATACTTAATACAATTCTAAAAAGACATTTCCTTTTTCCAAAATATTTGGCAATAGCCGAAAAATCTATTTTTTAACTCATTTCAAAAATAAATTACATTTTATTTTATTTTCAATTGTTATATTTGTAACATTTTAATATATTTGTGTTATATATTTAAAATATGAGACGCATTTTAATTTTTGGGGCAGGCCGTTCAGCATCATCGCTTATCCGTTATTTACTTTCAAAATCTGAAACTGAAAACCTTCATTTAATTGTAGCGGACTTATCTTTGGCTTTGGCCGAAAAAAAGACTCAAAAGCATCCAAATGCAACTCCAATTGCTTTAGATATTTTTAATTCTGAAGAAAGAAAATCGGCAATCGAAAAAGCTTCGATTGTAATTTCGATGCTTCCAGCACATTTACATATTGAAATTGCCAAAGACTGTCTTCATTTTAAAAAACATCTTGTTACGGCATCTTATATAAGTGACGCTATGCAGGCGCTTGACGAAGAAGCAAAGAAAAACAATTTGATTTTCATGAATGAAATTGGGCTTGATCCCGGAATTGATCATATGAGCGCCATGAAAGTAATTGACGAAATCAGATCAAAAGGCGGTAAAATGCTTTTGTTTGAATCTTTCTGCGGCGGACTTGTAGCTCCTGAATCTGATAATAATTTGTGGAATTACAAATTTACCTGGGCACCTCGAAACGTCGTTTTAGCAGGTCAGGGCGGCGCAGCTAAATTTGTTCAGGAAGGAACTTATAAATATATTCCGTACAGCGCTTTATTTCGCAGAACGGAATTTCTGGAAGTAGAAGGCTATGGAAAATTTGAAGCATATTCGAATCGGGATTCACTTAAATACAGATCGGTTTACGGACTTGATGATATCTTGACTTTATACAGAGGGACAATTCGAAGAGTTGGTTTTTCAAAAGCTTGGAATATGTTTGTCCAGCTCGGAATGACGGATGACAGTTATGTTATCGAAGATTCTGAAAACATGAGTTATCGCCAATTTATGAATTCGTTTTTGCCTTATCATCCAACAGATTCTGTTGAGATTAAAACTCGTTTTATCCTTAAAATTGATCAGGACGATATTATGTGGGATAAACTTTTGGAATTGGATTTATTCAACTCAAATAAAAAAGTGAATCTGCCCAATGCAACTCCTGCTCAGATTTTAGAAAAAATCTTAACTGAAAGCTGGACGCTGGAACCAAAAGATAAAGATATGATCGTGATGTATCACAAATTTGGCTACGAATTAAACGGCGAAAAAAAACAAATTGACTCTAAAATGGTCTGCATTGGCGACGATCAGACGTATACCGCAATGGCAAAAACAGTTGGACTTCCGGTTGCAATGGCAACGCTGCTTATTTTAAACGGAAAGATCACAACTCCTGGTGTTCAGCTTCCGATAAAAAAGGAAGTTTACGAACCAATATTAACCGAATTAGAAGAGTACGGTGTTATTTTTAACGAACAAACTGTACCTTATTTTGGATACAACCCGGACTTGTTTTAGTCCAGTTTTTTGATTTTTTTTTAGAATTTTTTTTTAGTTTATTTTATCCGCTTCTATGATGCAAAAGAAGCGGATTTTTTTTTTTGAAGGTGCAAAGTGACAAAGAGACAGAGGTTTTCCTCCTTTGAGTTAGACGCACTGCAGTGCGTCTCTACAAAATCTCAGAACCTTAGCACCTCAGCAACTTAGAATCTCAAAAATTACTGTGCCGATTGAATGGTTATTGGCAAATTATACAGAACACGAACTGGCTGTCCATTCTGAGTTCCCGGACTCCATTTTGGAGAAAGTTTCAAAACACGGATTGCCTCATCGCCCATTCCGAACCCTAAATCTTTGACTATATTGAATTCTGAAAGCGAACCGTCTGTTTCAATCATAAATTCCATATATATTTTCCCTTGAATCTTAGTTGCACCCGCTTCTGCTGGCACTTTGAAATTTTTCCCTACAAATTTGTAGAACTCCAATATTCCACCTGGAAATTCTGGCTGTTTATCGATTTCGTTTACAGTTGCTGTGGTTTCTTTTTCTGGCGTTTTTTGAGTTTTACTTTTACGTGTATCTTCACTAGCGATAATTGTCATGGTTCCAGCATCTCGTACTTGATTTTCACTATACGCTTTATCATAACCTTCTGCAGTAAACAATGTTACTTGATAACTTTGCGGAAACTTCTTGCTTCTGGCGTTTTTATGAACAAAACTATTAAAGTAAGAAACAAAATTACTTGCCTTATACTCATTTAAATCGGAATTAGGAACATGTTTACCATCAATCCAAACAGCATAATTTTCACTGTTTTTAAAACCTTCATATTCCTTTGAATTAGGAGATTTTTTAGCAAGAGATGGCGGAGGCGGAATAAGCTTTTTTTCCTGATTTGTTAATTCAGAGAACTTCTTTTCAACGAAAACATTATTGCCTTTATTTTTGAAAACAAAGTTAGTATTGGCGTAATATTTATCGAAAGACGTAGCGCTAGCGCTTTGTGTTTTTTTGTTTCCTGCATCCGTTTTAATTTCTTGAGCAATAGTTTCTACGCATAAGAGAAACATTAAACCAATAACAACGGGCAAGGCAGCAATTTTCTTTAGAAACGCTGTGTTTTTTGACGTTCTTTTTTTCATCATAATTAATCGTTTTTTTGTTACTAAATAATTCAAATTACTGGCCAAGTAAATCGTTTGACTTCCATTTGCCTTATTTAAAAGCAGATTTTGATAAAATGGAACATCGTTATAAGTTTTCACAATTTCTTGATCAGCAAGAAATTCGTGATTGAGCTGTATTGCTTTTTTATAAAATAAAAAGACTGGATTAAACCAAAAAACGGTCTTTAAAAACTCCACAAACAAAATATCTAATGTGTGTTTTTGAGTTACATGAACTAATTCATGCGTGTATAATTCGGCTTCAATATTTTGGGTTTTAAAATCATCCGCATTAATAAAAATGTAATTCAAGAAAGTATACGGCAGGATTTTTTCTTCTACCAAAACCAATTTCGAATTTTTAAAATCTACTGAAGGATTACTGCTTATTTTAGATTTAAAGTTTTTAATATTTCTTCCAAATCTTAAAGTCAATATCAAAGTCACTAATGCATATAAACTCCATAAGAAAATCAATTTGTAGTTGGTTTCTTCAGCAACATTTTGCATCTGCATTATTGGCTGATTTACAACAAACTGACTTGTAGGATTTGCTGGAATTTCTTTGATTACTTCAAATGTAACAAAAGGAATAATTAATGAAATTACGATTGAAAAAAGCAAATAAAATCTATTAAACTGATGCATCTTCTCTCTTTCTAATACCAAATGATAAAAGACAAGAAAGACGCTTAAAGCTAAGGCTGATTTTATAAGAAAGTCTGTCATTTTTTCTTTTTTTGAAGTTTAAAATCCATTCATTAACGATTTCCAAATATTTTATACGCTGCTGATGCGATAGAAATATTTAATTGCTTAATTCAAAGCAATAGCATGTCTTGGTAGACATCTATAATTTTATGAATTCAACTATTTTATTTGCAATTTCATTTTGTCCATTTTCGCTAACCAGATAATTTCTGTCATTTTCATTTGATAAATAGCCAATTTCTACTATTAATGCAGGGCATTTTGAGTTTTTAAGCACATAATAGTTTGCATCTTTAACTTCTCCTTTAGCAAGTTTTTCGTTTGAGATTTTATCGACTAAATTTTCAGCGCTTTCTTTTGATTTTTCATAAAACGCATTCTTTTTTGAAACATATGCATTTACTCCATTTGTATTTAGATTTTGTGAACTATTTACATGTAAAGAAATTACCAAACTCGGGTTTATCTTGTTTATTTTCGCTACTCTTTCACTTAATTCTACAAAACTATCGTCGTTTCTAAGCAAAATAATTTCAATTTCATCTTTGCCATTCAGCACGCTTATTTTTTTAGCAATACTTTCCACAATTTTCTTTTCCTGCTCGGCACCAATTTGTGCTCCAACATCTTCCCCGCCATGTCCTGCATCAATTACTATAGTCTTTTTGCTGCCCAACGGTAATGGTTTGAAAGCAAATAATAAAAATAGTGTCAAAATGCCTAAAACAGCAAAAGATTTCATTACTAAAGTTCTTGTTTTCGAAGTGGTTTTTGTCATCATGATAAGTCGTTTTTTTGTTGATAAAAAATTGAAATTACTAGCCAGATAAATGGGCTGTGAAGTACTTAATTTATTGAGTAAAAGCTTTTGATATAAACAAACATCATTGTGGGCCGTTATTACATTTTCATCTGCCAAAAACTCGTGATTAAGCTGCATGGCTTTTTTGTAAAAAATAAAAATAGGATTGAACCAAAACAACGTTTTCAAAATTTCTATAAAAACCACATCAAGAGTATGTTTTTGCTTTACATGGGCAATTTCATGCGTGAACAATTCTTGTTCTATTAGTCCATTTTCAAAATCATTTTGATTTAAGTAAATGGAATTCCAAAAAGAATAAGGCAAAGTTTCTTCTGAGAGTAAAACCATTCTTATATTTTGATGCACAATGATTTTAGACACTTTAGCCTTGGATGTGATTCTGTAAATATTTTGAATAAATCGATAGCTTAGTATTAAAGTTATTGCGACATAAGTTATCCATAATAGAGAAAGCCAATAATTCGTTTGTTCTACTGTGTTTATACCTGTCACTTCTTCCTGAATTGGAAGCGTGTTTGCCGTTATGGTCTGAAACTTAATTACATTATTGTACGCAATAGGAATATCTTGTTCAATTTCAAAGGATATAAAAGATACTCCTATTGAAAACAATAAACTGACTAATAAAAAGTACCTGTTGAAGCGAAACATTTTTTCTTTTTGCAAGAATAAATGGTACACAACCAAAAGAATACTTAAGCTAATCGTTGATTTTACAAGAAAGTCTATCATTTTTTCTTTTTTTGAATTTCCGAGTCGATTATTTTTCTAAGATCTTCCAATTCTGAAGCAGATAGATTTGTTTCGGTTGTAAAAAACGAAGCAAATTGTGAGGCCGAATTATTAAAAAAATTGCTGATTAATCCATTTACGTGTTTTGAAAAATAAGCCGTCTTTTTTACCAACGGATAATATTCACGAGAATTTCCGAATTCATTGTAAGCCACAAATTTCTTATCAATCATTCGTTTTAAAAGCGTTGCAACGGTTGTTGTTGCAGGCTTTGGTTCTGGATACGCTTCAAGCAAATCTTTCATAAAAGCTTTTTCAAGCTTCCAAAGATGTTCCATTAATTGTTCTTCTGAGTTTGATAATTGCATTTTTTTAAGGTTCTAAGTTGCTAAGATTCTAAGGGTCTGAGGTTTTCTCTCCTGTTTGTTTTTTTTTCTGAAGAATAAAATCTACTCTTTATTCTTTATTCTTTATTCTTTATTCTTTATTCTTTATTCTTTATTCTTTATTCTTTATTCTTTATTCTTTATTCTTTAATATTTTCAAGTTTCTCTAATTCAGGCAATTCTTTTTTATAAGCCTCCACATTCCATTCGATATTCATTTTTGCTGCATAATCTGCTATAGGTCCAAGTCCAACCTCAGCGCGCCTCTTATCTACATTATCTGGATCTATCAAAGGTGATATATGCCATTTATTAGTTATACTATTCTTTGCTGTTTGACTTCCGTAAATTTGATGCCTTCCTTCTCTTAAAGCTACTCTATCTTCCAAATACGCCAGATTTATTGGATTTGCATTACCGTTTTTAACCGCTTCCCTCAACATTGGTAAATACTTTTGCTGATATTTTAAAGGAGAATGCTGAATTACCAAAAACAAAGTCTTATTTCCCTGAACACCTACAACATTTTTCCCTAACCATCCTCTTTCGTCCAGTATGTTCATAACCTTAATAAGATTAATACTATCCTTTTTTATCATGATTTTACCAATACTGTCAATTTTCTTTTTATCAGGTTTTGGCGCTTTATACACATTCATAAATTCTCCACGAATTTCCTGATCTTCGGTATAAATTTCCGAAAGCTCTTTTTCCAATGCCTTATCGTAATTTACTCCTATAATCTCGAGTTTCTTTTGCAGTTTCTCAATTGTTTTTTTCCATTCTTTTTCTGAATGCAACCCTATTAAATCCCTTTCAATTTGAAGCTCATCCATGTTTTGATATCCATTATCAATGGCCAAATTCAACCAATTAAATGCCTTTTTATTCTCTTTTGCCATAGACGCAGAACAGCCTGCATTGTAAAAATTTTTCGCAGATTTTTGTTCCATTTTAAAAGCTTTTTCATAATAAGCAACAGACATTTTATAGTTTTCCTTCGCGTAGCAAGAATCCGCTTTGCGAACCCATTCTTTATAAGTCTGCGCTTGCGCGGAAATACAAATCAGGACAATAAAACTAAAAACGACTATTTTTTTCATGGCTTAATGTAAGTGGTTTATTTGATATTTTCTTCTGAGATTAATTCGCCTTTATTGTAATTTTTGATGTTTTTCAATTTTCCTTTATCCGAATAAAATTTCCATTCTCCAAAATAAAACCAATGCGTTTCAATCGAATTCGATTCTAATTTTGTTTTTCCTTTTGATTCTAATTTTCCGTTTTCGTAATAACTTTTTACGATACAAATTCCGTTTTTGTATTTTTCAGTCTTATAAATTTTTCCGTTGATATAAGATTTCCACTTTTTTACCGGAATATCATGTTTATAATATTCATAGGATTTATATGTCGTGCTGTCTTGTACATAATTATCAATCCAAACGCCTTCTTTCTTATGATCAATTTTCTGATTCACCAATTCGCCTTTACAGCTTAAAAGCAATAATCCGGATAACAATAATAAAAAATGGCTTTTCATAAAATGACTATTTCTACATTTATAGATACTGCTCTACAAATGTAGAAATAAAAATCAAACGTGCAACTTTTATAGTAAAATTTTTATTGAATTAAAATTTTACTATTGTTTATCAGGTTCCTGAATAGAAATTGGAAGATGAAATTCAGCCGGTACCACTTGGCCATTTAGTTTGCCAGGTATCCATTTTTGAGACAACCGCAGTACTCTCAAAGCCTCTTCGCCCGTTCCGTAGCCAAGATCTTTGACAACTTTCATATCGGTTAGTGAGCCGTCTTTTTGCACAATAAAAGTAACGCGTATGGTTCCTTTTATTACAATTCCTTCTGGCGTTGAGGGCACTTTATAAAAATGGCCAGCAAATTTATAAAACTCCGGCATACCTCCTGGGTAAGTTGGTTTTTCAGTCAAATCTGCTGTTTGATAATAACCTACTTTTGGTTTTGCTTCCTGCGCAGTGGTTCTGACATTGAAAAACAAAACAAAAGCAAAACACAAAACTATTTTTATCTTGAAAACCGAATTTAATTTTGGATACATAGCGGTATTTTTTTTAGTTATTCTCTTATAAAAATACTAAATTCTTTGAAATTACAATATTAAAATTCCAAATTCCAAAACACTGAAAACAAAAAATCCGCTCATTTCTGAACGGATTTATATTAAAGTCAACTTTGACAAAATATCTAAACCTTAAAAAACTTTGCGCCTTTGCGTCTTTGCGAGCAAAAAAACATAGCGTACTTTGCGTAAACCTTAGCGTACTTTGCGGTTAAAAAACCTACTTAGAAAGCTCTACAAAATACTTGTAAAACAACGGGATAGTTTCAATTCCTTTCAAGTAATTAAAGATTCCGAAATGTTCGTTTGGCGAGTGAATTGCATCAGAATCCAAACCAAATCCCATCAAAATCGTTTTGCTTTTTAATTCTTTTTCAAATAAAGCCACAATTGGAATACTTCCGCCTGAACGAACCGGAATTGCAGGAACTCCAAACGTTTCTGTATACGCTTTATTTGCCGCTTGATATCCGATGCTGTCAATTGGCGTTACATAACCTTGACCACCGTGATGCGGCGTTACTTTTACTGTAACTCCAGCCGGAGCAATACTTGTAAAATATTTTGTGAAAAGTTCTGTAATCTCAACCCAATCCTGATTTGGAACCAAACGCATCGAGATTTTAGCGAAAGCTTTGCTCGCAATAACCGTTTTAGCACCTTCGCCAGTATAACCGCCCCAGATTCCGTTTACGTCTAAAGTAGGACGGATTGAGTTGCGCTCGTTGGTTACATATCCTTTTTCGCCGTAAACATCATTTAAGTTTAAAGCATTTTTATATTTTTCTAAACTAAAAGGCGCTTTTGCCATTTCAGCTCTTTCTTCTGAAGATAATTCCTGAACTTTATCATAGAATCCCGGAATCGTGATATGATTGTCTTCGTCGTGAAGAGAAGCGATCATTTTTGCCAAAATATTAATTGGGTTTGCTACTGCTCCACCGTACAATCCTGAATGCAAATCGCGGTTTGGACCTGTAACTTCAACCTCAACATAACTCAAACCTCTTAAACCTGTCGTGATTGACGGCTGTTGGTTAGAAATCATTCCGGTATCAGAAATCAAAATAACGTCGTTTTTCAGTTTTTCTTGATTGCGTTCTACGAACCAAGCCAAACTTGCTGAACCTACTTCTTCTTCACCTTCGATCATAAATTTTACGTTACAAGGCAACGTATTGCTTTGTACCATATATTCAAGCGCTTTTACGTGCATGTACATCTGACCTTTGTCGTCACATGCTCCACGCGCAAAAATGGCACCGTCAGGGTGAATATCTGTAGTTTTGATAACCGGTTCAAATGGTGGTGAAGTCCATAATTCTAATGGATCTGGCGGTTGAACATCGTAGTGTCCGTAAACTAAAACCGTTGGAAGATTTGGGTCGATTATTTTCTCTCCATAAATAATTGGATAACCCGGAGTATCGCAAGTTTCGACAAAATCGCAGCCTGCTTTTGATAAACTTTCTTTTACAGCCTCTGCTGTATCAATAACATCTTGTGAATATGCAGTGTCGGCACTAACCGACGGAATCTTTAATAATTCGATCAATTCATTGATAAACCGATCTTTATGTTGTTGAACGTAAGACTTAATATTTTCCATTTAAATAATTTTTATAGAAACCCAAAAGTACAAAAAAGAGAATTAATAATTTTTTTGAAATTTTTCTTTGAATATTCGAAAGTATGCTTATCTTTGCACCCACAATTACGCGGATATGGTGAAATTGGTAGACATGCCAGACTTAGGATCTGGTGCCGCAAGGCGTGTAGGTTCGAGTCCTATTATCCGCACTAAAAAAGCTTCTGAAGATATTCAGGAGCTTTTTTTTTTGCATTTTAAGTTTTCATTTTAATCTTTTTATCTCATTATAAAGATATCATATTGATTTTCAAAACTCTTCATACATTTGATCAATTAAATAGCTTCTCAACATTTAAAAAAAACTGAAATCGATATTATGAAAATAGCTTTAAAAATAGTATTGCTTGTAGTTTCAACTTTAAGTTATTCTCAAAATAAATCTGAGGAAGAAGTATTTAAAACAATAATCAAAAGCGAAATTGAAAAAAACAAATCTACCTTTTATATCGAATGCGAAAAATCTCAAACTCCATTTAATATCAAAGAATTTAAAGACGAAACTAAAGGTTTTGAAATATCCGAAGTCACATTAAAAGAATTTGAAAAGAATAATGTCAAAACTAATGAGGTTTGGAATTCAGAACTAATAAATCAATTAGGCATTAATTCCAAGTATTATAAAAACAAAAACTGCCTGACTAAGGAAGAAATAAAAGTACTCTTTAATAATTCGGATAAAGGGCAAAATGTAGTAGCCATTAGCAAACCTATTTTTGACAATAACTTTGAAAACTGTATTGTATCTATAATTTATTCAAGATCTTTAGGAAGCGCTTATGGTCACAGCTGTTTTTTAAAAAAAATTGTCGGAATTTGGACAATTGTATATAAATATGAATACTGGATGTCATAAATTTATAAGTTGTTTTTTCATTAAAATTTTATTACAAAATGACAATTAATCTCTTTTAATAAAAGACCGCCTTCAAAACTCGATTTTTTTTGCAATCTTTAACAGTAATCACAAAGTAACCTCGTTCCTTGCTATAGCAAACTGAGCAATTCTGATTGCGAAGATGGATTAAAATCCATCCCTACAATATGTTCCGTTCCGTCGGAACTCTTTATAAATTTTCAAAACAAAAAAACCAGAACTATCTATTTTTTATATTAGCCGGTATCGCTATTTTTACTTTCTAATAAATCTTCAGGCAGATTAATCGGCTTTGTTTTAAACTAATAGTTATGTTCCAAAAATCAACTTTCGTTATTCTTCTTCTTTTTATTCTAAGTTCCTGTGCTGTTCAGCAAAAAAGCTTAGAAACAAACGATTGGTATGCTTTTACCAAAACAAATACAGCACAACAGGAACCATCAAAAGTGTATGAATTTGCAGATGGAATGATTCGCATGCACGGCGAAGATCTAAGCTGTTTGATGACCAAAAAAAGCTATAAAAATTTTGAACTTACTCTGGAATACAGATGGAATCTTGACGAGAAATACAAAATGAAAGGTACAAAAAACAGCGGTGTAATGTATAATATTCCGCTTGACGCTTCTGATAAAATCTGGCCAAAAGGAATTCAGTTTCAAATAAAAGAAAAAACTACCGGCGATTTTATCTTTTTGGATCAGGTAACGGCAAAAGTAAATGGAAAATTAGTTGAGGCTGGTGCAAGCGTGGTTTCTCCGAAGTTTTTAGAAAATGAAAATCCGTATGGCGAATGGAATTTGGTTGTCATTAAATCTTTCAACGGAAAAATCACGCAATATTTAAACGGAAAATTAGTGAACGAAGGCACAGAAGCTTCTTCTACTGAAGGCAAAATCTCTTTAAATTATGAGCGTTCTCCGATTGACTTTAAAAACATCAAAATAAAAAATATTTCAAAAGAGTAAACGGCAAATAAAAATCTTCTAAGAAAAAGCCTCTATGAGAAACTTGATAAAAAACACAATTTTGATTTGCCTTTTGATTTTTACTGCTTTTGCACATGCTCAGAAATCTTCTGAAAATACATTTTCAAAAGTATCGCAAAAAATAAAAGCTCAAAAACTTATTGTGACTCAACTTGTAAAGAGCAAACTACCCAAGAAAAAACCGAAATGCCTTATTTATCAATGTAATCCTAATTTAAAAACCTCATTCTGCAACGATGATTCAGATGAAAATTATGCTGAATTTCAGGAATTAGGTTATATCGTGAATACTGATATTTTCGTAATAAATAAATTCACTTATAACGAAGAATTTTATATTCTGCTAAACAAAAAAGACTGCAAAAGTTTAACTTTAGATGGATTTCCTCTGAAAATAGAAAACACCAACTTTTTTATCGTTTATAACAATCCTTCCACCGACCAAAGAAAAAAAATCCAAATCCTTAAAATGGAAAACGGAAAAATGAGCCGCGTTGGTGAGATTGTTTTTCCGGAAAAAATCAAACTTCAAAAGTTTATTCGTTTAGAATCAAATGAGGTTTATATTCTTGATGAAAAAAATCAACTTTGGAAAACAATAATTTCAAAATAATATTTAAACAAAAAAATTCTTCCCAATTCTACGCAACCATTTTGGTATTCAACAATCTACTTAAAAAAGATTGTTATGAAAAAACTATTAGGCTTCCTAATTCTGATTTTAGGAATTGCAGCTTGCTCTTCAGAAGAAAACACCGCTGCAGACGGTAGTGTTGAAGTAAAATTTTACAACAAAACCGGTGCAGATATTGATTCCTTGGTTATAGCCAAGACTTTTATTGGTCAAATAAAAAACGAAAAATCGACTGCTTACCTTGATTTCAAAAATATCAATGAATTATTCGGACAAATAAGCTGCATTTCAAACAACGAAAAATTAAGTGATTTGCCTTTAGCACAGACATACCTGAATTGGTGTGGCACAGTAAGCGATATTGAACCTCAAAATAAGTATATTCTTGACCTCAGAAAATCAACCGACAGTAAAGGGAATATCAACTTTTTTTTAGCAACACATTACTAGAAAATATTTTTGGAGAAAAACTGAGAATTCACCTTTAAAAAACCTTACAATTCAATCAACTGTTTTGACATTCAACCATCTAACTAAAAATATTTTTATGAAAAAATTGATTTGTTTTTTGATTCTAACTTTGGGAATTCTAGGCTGCTCTTCTAATGAAGATACGATTGCAAATTCATTTGAGAAAATGAATACCAATACCACTCAAAGCTTAACTGACATTTCCTTTATCAATAAAAATCAAGGAATAATTTCCGGCAGTTTAGGATTTTTAGCAAAAACCAACGATGGCGGAAAAACATGGACTAAATTAAATGTAGGAGATAATCAATCATTTATGAGTGCTTTTATGGTAAATGAACAAAAATTCTATACCGCAAGACTTGACATGTTTGCTACTTCAAATTCCGGTACTACGTTTAACAAAATTGAAAGCCTTTCAAGCAGTTCAAGTATTTTTGCCATTAAATTCTATAGCCCTGATAAGGGATTACTAATAAGAGGCGGTTCAATTTTAAAATCAAATGATTCTGGAAATACTTGGACAGAAAAGTATAACATCAATAGTTTCGGTTCTTTAAAAGATATACAAATAACTTCAGATTTAGTTTCATATGCTTACGGCGGTGCTACCTATGACAATACCGATGTAGGTGAAATTGTTAAAACAATTGATGGCGGTCAATCTTGGACTAAAACATTAAATTCAGATTCAAACATTTCTTCCATTTCCTTTATATCAGATAATATTGGTTATTATATTAATTCTAAACAGGAATTATACAAAACTATTAACGGATCAAATAGTTGGACAAAAATATCAAAATTGCAAGGTTCTCCATTATCTGTTTGTTTTATTAATGAAAAAACTGGTTACATTTCAACCTATGATGGACAAATTTTAGAAACTAAAAATGCTGGCTTAGATTGGAAAATAGTTTATAATAAAACTACTGACCTAATCTGGAAAATTATTGCTAAAGATGGTGCTGTATTTGCCATAGGAAACAATGGCTTGTTTCTTAAGAAAAAATAAAAACCTCCAGTCAAAACTGGAGGCAATTCATTTAGTTTGTAATTTCTCCTTCCTCGAAATGACAATACTTTGCGGCTATAATATGAAAAAACCTTTCTCAAAGTTTAAAACTTTGAGAAAGGTCTGGTATAGTTTGGAATTTGAGATTTAAGAATTGGAATTTAATAACTCCGTTATCTTATCCACATTAATTTCGCTATAATCATTGATATAAAAATCACATACAGGAAGCTGGTCTTTTGTATGTGTACTCAAAACGCCAACCACTTTCATTCCGGCATTTAGTCCCGCTGTAACACCAGAAAAAGAATCTTCGAAAACCACACAATCAGACGGAGAAACACCAACACACTCTGCCGATTTTAGATAAACTTCCGGATTTGGTTTATGAAACGTAACATCTTCGCTGGATAGCATCGAATCCATTTTGTCTGATATTTTTAAAGCATTTGCAATCAAATCCAGATTCGCACGCGGCGCTGATGTGGCAACTGCTGTTTTAAATCCACGCGATTTTAATTCGCTTAAAAAATCCAGATAATGCGGAATCGTATCAACTTTGTCTTTATAAATTTCACGAAACATTTCTTCTTTTTCATCTTCGAGTTTTAGAAGTTCTTCTCCTGCAATTGGACGTTTGAAAAAATGCGTCATGATATAACTATTATGTTTTCCGTACATATGCTCTTCAAATTCCTGCTCGGAATGCGGAATTCCATATTTATCGAAAAACGCCCCAAAAGCCTTTGCATGATGCGGATTCGTGTGCGAAATCACGCCATCCATATCAAAAATTACACATTGCTGTTTCATTTTATGTTTTTGTTTTTAACGGCTGCAAGATAAGTTTTTCCGCAGAGTTGCACAGAGGTTTTTCGCAGAGATTCGCAGAGTTTTTTCGCGGAGATTCGTTAAGAGTTTTTTTGAATCTTGCAAAGTCGCAGAGACGCAATTATTTTTTTCTCTCGCAGATTTGGCAGATTACACGGATTATTTATTTTTATTTAAAATTTAATCTGCTCAATCTGCCAAATCTGCGAGAGAAAAATCCTTTTAACCTTATTAATCTATTGCTTTAAAATAAATCTTTGGACCTTTTGGAATTTGGAATTTTAAAAAATTGGAATTTGCATTTTAGCCGATCCAAATTTTGCTTTTAACCAAAGTCATTGTTTGTCTCAAATGCTGATTACACGCAATCAGAATAATCAAAACCAATAAACCATAACCTACAGTAGTATAAATCTCCATATCGGCCAATAAAGTGGCTTGTTTGGCAACTGTTCCGAATACTTTTTTCAAGGCCAAAGTATTCGCATTATCTGCCGAATATCCTTTTGCTATAAAACTTTGTGCTGTTGAAGCAATAGTTTGTTGTGCTTCGGGATTTTCGCCCGTTACAAACTGACTTAGTTTTAAAAAGTGTTTTTTGTTTAAAAATACTACCGCATTTTGCATCACACAAAAACCAATTGTGCTTCCCCAAAAACGACCGGAAACGCCGACAATTCCAGAAGAAACCGCCATTTTTGCCGGAACCGAAGATGTGGTAAACAAAATTAACGGAACAAATAAAAATCCAACTCCAATCCCTTGTAAAACATAGGGAATAATAATATCCGATAAAGCCACATCGGGAACAAAAAGAAACGTAAACCAAAAATGAAACAACGCAATCAGCGAAAAACCAATTATAAAAATGATTTTCGTCGAAACGGATTTCATCAGGAAATAGGCGGCTAAAATTAAACCGATTACATTTCCTAAGCCGTTAATGTATTGCACACCTGCAACGCGCGACGGATCCCAGTTCCAAATCGAAAACATCGCCGAATGACAAAGACTCAGTGTTGCTCTGCTGATGTAAAAAAGGAAAAACAATAAAAATCCGATTCGCAGATTGGCGTATTTAAAAACTTCAAAATCAAAAGTCGGTCTTTTTACCAAACGTTCTTTAAAGATGAATAAACCGCCTGTAATCAAGGCAATCATCAGTATTAAAACCATTTGAGAAGACTCAAACCAATATTTTTTCTCCGCATAAACAAAAAAGTAGGCACCGCAAAGAATGGCAGTTAAAACCAAAAAATAACTCATCCAGTCGATTTGATACAACGGAATTTTCTTTGTGATTCGGTGCCCACGAAAAGTAACTAAGATTAAAAAGACATTCAAAACCTGCAATCCGCCCGAAACATACAACATGTATTTCCAATCGTAATGATCCAGAAACCAAACCGCAATATTCATAATAAATGGCGTCGACAATAACAGCGAACCGTAATAAAAGGAGAAACCAATGATAATGGCATTTTTCGAATTAAACTGTTCGATCAATAATTGTCTGATCGTAATTACCGGAAGCGCCATTAAGATTCCCTCAACAACTCTCAGTACTAAAAAAAGATAAAAATTAGTAATATAAGCCGATGAAACAATCGTAATTCCGATTACGGAATAAACCGCCATCAAGTAATTTTTGGCAGGAAAAAAACTCGAAAATCGACTTTCGATCAAAATCGTTGCCAGCAAAGTTCCGTATGTAACACACATCGCAAACTGCAAATCTTCGGGCTCAATGTCCAGAAAACTTGCTGCGTAAGTTACATTTGAAGTATAAACTCCCAATAAAATCATGGAATGCAGCAAACAGACAAACAAAATAATAATGATTGCCCATTTTGGAACCCAGGATTTAAAAATACTTTTATCTTCCATTTTAGTGTGCTGCGATCACAGTGATATTCATTCCCGCTCTTAAAAAATCAGTTTGTTTGCCGTTGTCTTTTAACTGAATTCGAACCGGAATTCTTTGTTCAATTTTCACGAAGTTTCCCGTTGCATTATCCGGAGGAAGCAATGAAAATCTTGCTCCGCTCGCAGGCGATAAAGACGCAATTGTACCCACGAAAGTTTTGTCGCTCAAAGCATCGGCTTTAATTTCAACATCCTGACCTATGGTTAAATATTGCAATTGCGTTTCTTTAAAATTGGCTGTAATCCATTTTTCTTTGCTTACAATTGAAAGTAAAGATTGTCCTTCTTTTACCAATTGTCCAGGCTGTAAAGTTCGTTTTCCAACCCAGCCGTCATAAGGTGCGGTAATGATCGTGTACGAAAGAAACAATGCAGCATTATCGGCCAGAGCTTGTTTTGATGCAATATTCGTTTGCGTTGTCGGAACATTCGCTTCGGCAACAGAAGTACTTAAAGTAGCCGAATGAATTCTGTTTTTCATTTCGTCAAAATGCGCCTGCGCCGATTCGTAATCAGCCTTTACTTTTTCTAATTGCTGAGAGGTTGCCGCTTCTTCTTTCACCAAAGCTTTATACCTTTCGTATTCCAGTTTTGTTTTCCAAAGCGTCGATTTCGCGCCATCCAACTGCGATTCGTTAATGGCCGTTGCACTTGCTGTTGTTGCCACATTTTTTTCGGCTACAACGCTATTTTGTTTCGCATTTTGAACATCGGCAAGAGCCACATTCAATTTCGATTTATATTCGCGATTGTCAATCACCACCAAAGTATCGCCTTTATGCACAAATTGGTTTTCGTAAAAACGAACTTCCTGCACATAACCCGTAATACGCGACATAATTGGCGTTACATATTGTTCTACTTGTGCATCATTGGTTTCTTCATGATTCCTGTTGAATACATAAAACCAAATTCCCAAAATAATTCCGCTCGCAACCAAAGCACAAGCAATTATTGTTATTAATATATGAAACGTTCTGTTTCTTCTAGTTTCATTTTTTATCTTAACCATAAACTCTATATTTCTGTCTATTTTTCTTTTCTAGTCTATTCTCTATATTCTATTTTCTATGCTCTAAACTAAATCTCGTTTGGCATAATCCCAGCCGTATGAAGCAACTCATAATGTTTTAAAACGGCATCCAATCGTGTAGAAATTTTGTTGTATTTCGCCTGAAGCAAAGCATTATCAGCATCGACCATTTCGGTAATTAAAACCAATTGATTTAAATATTTCAGTTTTACGATTCGGTAATTTTCATCGGCTAAAGCCAAAGCTTTATCCACCACTACAAACTTTTCAAGGATTTCCTGATATTGGGTATGTTCTTTAAAAAGCTGATCCTGAATCTCCTCTTTTACAATTTCCGACTGCATTTTTTGCCATTCGATTTTTGTATTGGCTTGTGCGACTTTCGTTTTGTTTTTATATAAAGAAGAAATGTCAAAACTCGCTTCAACACCAATTTGTCCTAAAGTGTACAAATATGGATTTGGCGGAAAAAATTTGTAATTCGGGTAATAAAAACCATAATTCCCGAAGAAGTTTACCGTTGGAAGATAATTTCCTTTAACCAGTTTCAGTTCTGTTTTTTTGATATTTAATTCCTGACTTGCGATTCGCATTTCTTCATTAGCGAAAGCTTTTTCCAAATAAAAATCATATTGATCCAAACTGTTCATTTCATCCAGATTAGAAGTTGTATCAATCGCGATTTCCTCGTTTTCCGGAATCTGAATTAAAGTTTTCAGATCGTGAAGCGCAATTTTTATGTTTTTGGAATTGGTAAGCGCGTTCAATTCACGATCCGAAAGCTGTAATTCGGCTCTAATGACTTCGTTTTTGGTAATCGTTCCGTGTTTTTGAAGCGACTGTACTTCTTTCAATCGGCTTTTTTCTTCTTTGATGTTTTCTTCAAAAATCTTCTGAAGTTCCATCATTTTATAAATCGACAGATAATTTGCTACTACTTCAAGCTCGATATCATTTTCGGTTTTTTCCGTTTTTATTTTGGCAATTTCGCTTTCCTGATTGGCAATTTTGATGGCATTATTGATTTTATTTCCAGCATAAATTGGCATTTTAAAAGTCGAATTCACCTGATAAATTTCAGGAATTGCTTTGGTTACTTCTTTACCATTTAAGAAACCGCTTCCTTTAAATTCCGTAATATTGGTAATTCTGGAATATTCACCGTTTAATTCGATATCCGGCAAACGGAGGTCTTTTCTTTCCTTGATGTTTTGCTCCGAGAGCGTGATCTCCAATTGAGATCTAAGAATTTTTTTATTGTTTTCTTTGGCCAGTTTTACCGCTTCGTTTAATGAAACCGTATGGATTTCCTGAGCTTGCGTAGTATTAAATACTATTAGAAATAATAACAGGATTTTGAGAAAACAATCGTCTGTAGAATTTGTTGTTTTAAGAAACATGAGTACATAAATAATTTATGGTGCAAAGTTCCTACATTTTTCTGTTGACTGATAATTCTAAAAAGTCAATAACGTATTCATTTCGGACAAATGTTAAAATCGCATTTTTCGAAAACGTTATATTAAAATACTGAAAAACAATTTATTACAAAATAGATTTAGTTGGTATTATTTTTTATACCTCTCGCAGATTTGGCTGATTGTTCAGATTTTATTTTAATACAATTAATTATCTGCAAAATCTGCGGGAGAAAAAATAAATCATTTTCGTTCCAAAATCTCCTCACCATTTAAGTAATCAGAAGGTCTTTGGCCTAAAATCTTGAAGAATGTGTTACTGAAAGTCGGAACACTATTATAACCAACTTCCTGGGCTACCTCTTTTACCGAAAGTTTTCTCTCTAATAAAAGTTCGATCGCTTTTAAGATTCGGCGAATGGTGTAATATTGAATGAAAGACATTTTGAGATCTTTTTGAAACAGGCGATACAAGGAGCGTTCGCTGTAACCAAATTCATGAGCAACCTCAGCAAATAAAATCGTTTCTCCGAGATTGTTTTCGATATAACGCAGAATTTTCCCAAGTCGTTTGTCTTTTGGCTGTGGCAATTCTAAAGGCAAATTATTGGTGCAAATTTGAGGAAGAATCGCTTTTATCGCTTTCGCAATGGTAAAATTTGAAGTTCCTTGTTTAAGATCACCATTCCATCGATTGGTAAAAAGCATCATTTGCAGCAGTAAATTATTGACGGGATAAATTCCTTCGACTTTATAAAACTCCTCTTCCTCTTTTTCAACCGGAAAATAGAGATTTCGCATCATCACGTGTTCCGACTTTGGTTCGATACTGTGCTCTAAACCTGCCGGAATCCAGATAAAATGTCTTGCGGGCAAAAAGTAAGATTTCGTTTCGGTGGTCACAAAAACGACATCGCCTTCCGCATATAACATTTGCGCTTTTTCGTGTTTATGTCTTGGAACAAACAATTCTCCCATTATATCATGATGACAGTAAATGCTTTTTTTATCAGCATCTACTTTTGTGATATAATATTGGTCTACTTTAAAAGTTGATTGTTCCATTGAAATAATTTCTTGCGATATATAAATATAAGAAATTAAAATTCCAATATTTTAAAATTCCAAATTCCAATTAGTACATTGGGAGTTTGGAATTTGGAATTTTTTATTTGGGATTTATTTTAGAAGAATTTCTAAAATCAAAAAAGCCTTTCCGTTAAGAAAGGCTTCTTCCAATATTGCGGTCTGGACGGGACTCGAACCCGCGACCCCATGCGTGACAGGCATGTATTCTAACCAACTGAACTACCAAACCAACTGCGTTATTGTGAGTGCAAAAATACAACAGAAGTTGGATTCTGCAAGGGTTTTTGCGAATAAAAATTGAGAAATTTTTAATTGGTTAAAATCCAATATTTTATCGGGACGCCTCGGGACGGCAACAAATTCAAAAAGCAAGAACTTTCTTTCTTTTTAACCATAAAGCACGCAAAACTAAAAAACGCAAAGGGCGCAAAGCTTTAAAAAACTTTGCGCCCTTTGCGTAAATCATAGTATTCGATTTACATCTTCAGATAAAAATCCTTGGTCAATTCAATATATTCGGGAGTATAAATGTGACGATCTATTTCGATTATTAATTCATCCGTTTCAATGTCAGAAACTTCATTTCGGCTAAAAGCCAGTAAACTTCTTTTAATTTCTGATTTTGGAGTTCCTTTTACTCGAGTAATTTTGATTGGAAACAATTCGGCTTCTTTTGCTAAAGCAATGAATTTTTCTTCTTCTTTAAAAGGAATGATTATGGCTAATATTCCATTTTCAGATAAAAGTAAATCGGCAGCTTCGACGATTTCTTCAAAAGGCATTGCATCTTGAAATCGTGCTAAATCTCGTTGTTCGTTTTCGGTTTTATAATCTTCAGCATAAAAAGGCGGATTTGAAACTATCAAATCATATTCGTCTTCCGGCTCTTCAATAAATTCATCTAAACCCGCGTGAAAACAAAATAAGCGATCGCCCCAAAGTGAATTTTCAAAATTTTCTACCGCTTGTTCGTAAGCATCTTCATCAATTTCAAGCGCATCAATTTGTTCCGCATGAGTTCGCTGTGCAAGCATTAAAGCAATAATTCCAGTTCCTGCACCAATATCTAAAACACTAAATGGATTGTGATTTATCGGAGCCCAAGAACCCAACAAAACACCATCAGTACCAACTTTCATAGCGGTTTTGTCTTGTTTGACACTAAATTGCTTGAATGAAAACATAAATTAAAATTCCAATTTTTAAATTCCAAATTCCAATTTTAAGCTGAATGTGGATAGTTTATTTTACGATGCAAAAGTAAGACTAAAATCTCAATTAATTATTTTGATGTTTTAGTGATTATAGCTAATAGAATTTTTCTTAATTCTTCTATTTCAAATAATAGTGAATCAGAATTGGATCTTTGATCTGGATTTAATTCGTGTAGTAATCTCAACCAATATTTAGACTCTTTAGCTTCTTTACGAGATATTTTAAGTCTAAATATTAAATCTTTATCGCTAAGTTTTTCATTTGCTTCAATGTAATTTGCTCCAACTGAACCAGACGATCTTATTAGTTGTTTGCCATCTTCAATATTTGATGTTGTTTTTGATAAACTTCTAATGTATTGTCTACATTCTTTTGCAAACATAAATGTTCGTTCTTCTAAATCGTATGGTTTATTCATAAAGTAAATTCCAATTAATGAAAGTTTAAAGGTAAAGTAAACAGTATCGAAATATAAGTTTTTTCCTTCAAATTAATTTTAAGCAAAACGAAATATGTTTTTTTATAAGATTTAAAATTTTCCTCCCATTTTGGGTTTGAAATTTAAAACTTGGAATCTAACCTTTTCAAGGTTGGAATTTGGAATTTAAAAAATTGGAATTTCTAAATTAAAGATACATTTCCACCAATCCCTCAGGAAGGTTCATGATGACTTTTTTGTTTTCTCGGTCAATTTTTACCAAGAAATGGTCGATCATTGGAATTAATATTTCTACCTCACCATTCAAAACTTCAAAAAGAGGCTGTGCAGAAGAATCATTAATTGAAGTTATTTTTCCGAAAACACCTAAACGCTGGTCTTCGATTTCAAAACCAATAACTTCGTGGAAATAGAATTTATTGCCAGAAAGTTTAGGCAACATGGTTAAAGGAAGATAAACAGCATTTCCAACTAAGGCATCTGCTTCTTCTTCGTTATTTACATCTTCAAAACGAACTCTCAGAAAGTCGTTTTTATGCAAAGAACTTGTTTCAATAAAAAAAGGAACCAAGTGTTTGTTATGTTCAACAAACACTGATTCCAAATTTTCGTATAACTCAGGTTCGTCTGTGTCTAAATAGATCAGAACTTCACCTTTGAAACTAAATTTTTTAGCGATTTTACCTAAATAAAAACATTCTTCTTTACGCATTATCGCTAGGTAAAATTATGCTTCAGTTGTTTCGTTATTCTCTTCAGCAGCTGGTGCTTCTTCAGCAGCTTCAACTTCAGCAACTTCTTCAGTCGCCTCTGCAGCAGTTGCAGCAGCAATAGCATCAGCTTCAGCCTGAGCTGCAGCAGCTAAACGCTTAGCGTTAACTTCTTGTTCAGCTTTTAAAGCTTTAGCTTTAACATCAGCTTGTGCTTTTGATAAACCATCTTTTTTAGCATCAACTTTTCCAGCTTTAGCATCTAACCAAGCTGCTAATTTAGCGTCTGCTTGCTCTTGAGTTAAAGCTCCTTTACGGATACCTCCATCAAGGTGGTGTTTCAATAAAGCACCTTTGTAAGAAAGGATTGCTCTAGCAGTATCAGTTGGTTGAGCACCATTGTGCAACCATTTTACTGCGCTGTCAAGATTTAACTCAACAGTTGCTGGGTTTGTGTTTGGATTGTAAGTACCGATTTTCTCTAAGTATTTACCATCTCTTTTTGAGCGTGCATCTGCAGCTACAACCCAGTAAAAAGGTTTTCCTTTTTTACCGTGTCTTTGTAATCTAATTTTTACTGACATAATCTTATGATTAAAATTTTGAGGTACTCGACCTCTGTTAATTAAGGGCGCAAAGATATAATTTTTTTGTGAAATATGCGTTCCAAATACTATTAAATATTGTCGAGACATATTTTGGTTGTTTTTTTATTGTTTTTGACTCGAAATTTTAGATATTTATTTCAAATGCAATACTTTTGCATCAAATCCACGAAAACATGAAAAAATACTTTTATTTTTTATTACTTCTTATTGCTGCTACTTCATGCACAGAAGATGTAAAATTTAATAATCCCGCATTTCAAGGCTTGAAAGACAATGTGTTTTGGAGAGCTGTTGGCTATAAAGCGGCCGTTTCCATCAACAGTAATTTTGTGATCGAAGGCTCTTTAGGTTATGAAAAAGTGATGCTTCAAGTGGATAATACGGCTAAGAAAACCTATATTTTAGGTGTTAATGATGTTGTAAAAGCATCTTATGCCAATACTTTTCCTGGGAAAGAAACCGAATTTTCTACAGGTACAAAAAAGGGCAGCGGTCAAATTGTAATTACGGATTATGACAGTGTAAACAACACAATTTCCGGTACGTTCAAATTTAGCGCTGTAAATAGCAATACTGCAGATGTAGACAATCCGAAAGTTACTTTTACAGAAGGTGTTTTCTATAAAGTTCCTATTACGCCAAGACTTGAATATTAAACTTTTTCAATTGCTGGGTTAGTTTTATTCATATTCGTTTTTAAAATCTAAATAAAAACATAAATAAACTAATATATAGTAGATTACAGAAAAATAAGAGTACATTTGCTACATATTATAAATAAGTACATATGAACATTTTTGTTGGAAGCCTTCCATTCAGTATTGAGGAAGCAGATTTAAGAGAGTCTTTCGAGGCTTATGGAGCAGTAGATTCAGTTAAAATCATCACTGATAAATTTACTGGAAGAAGCAAAGGTTTTGGTTTCGTTGAGATGCCAAACGATGCGGAAGCTCAAAAAGCAATTGATGAATTGAACGGAGCTACTGTTCAAGGTCGTTCAATTGTTGTAAATAAATCTGAACCAAAACCTGAAGGTGAAAGAAGAAGCTTTAACAATAACAGCCGTGGTGGAGATTCACGCGGAGGTTATGGTGGAGGAAACCGTGGTGGAAATGACCGTGGTGGTAACAGAGGAGGATATTAATATTTTTTTTCTAAAATATAAAAGGGATCAACTTTCGTTGATCCCTTTTTTTTATGGTAATTTTTCTGTAGAGGTGCACAGCAGTGCGTCTAACATACCGAGAAGACGCACTGCTGTGCGTCTCTACGATTTCTTTTTATTACAAATTAGCAACTAACCAGTCACCAACTTCACTAGTTTTGTGTGATTTAGTTCCTTTTGGAGCTAAATCTTCTGTAACAACGCCTTGTTCTAAAGATTTGTTTACAACAGCACGAATAGCTTCAGCTTCATCTTTTAATCCGAATGCATCTTCGAACATCATGGCTGCAGATAAAATAGTTGCTAATGGATTTGCAATATTTAATCCAGTTGCCTGCGGATAAGATCCGTGGATTGGTTCGTACAATGAAGTATGTTCTCCAACAGAAGCTGAAGGCATTAATCCCATTGAACCAGAAATTACAGAAGCTTCATCTGTTAAAATATCTCCGAATAAATTCTCAGTGATTAATACATCATAAGAGTTTGGCCATTGAACTAAACGCATTGCAACAGCATCAACAAATTCGTAAGAAACTGTTACTTCTGGATAATCTTTTTCCATTGCTTGAACGGTTTCTCTCCACAAACGTGAAGTTTCTAAAACATTGGCTTTATCAACGCAGCATAATTTTTTAGAACGCGTCATTGCTAATTCGAAACCTTTTTTAGCTAAACGCTGTACTTCTGCACGAGTGTAAACACAATTGTCAAAAGCAGTTTCTCCGCCATCTTTTCTTCCTTTTTCTCCAAAGTAAATTCCGCCTGTTAATTCTCTTAAGAAAACCAAATCTGTCCCTTCGATTCTTTCTCTTTTTAAAGGAGAATTATCAATTAAAGAAGGAAATGTAAAAGTAGGACGAACGTTAGCAAATAACCCTAATTTTTTACGCATCAATAACAAACCTTGTTCTGGACGAACTGGTGCGCTTGGATCGTTATCGTATTTTGGGTGACCAATTGCTCCAAATAAAACGGCATCGGCTTTCATACAGATTTCATGAGTTTCATCAGGATAAGGAACTCCAACTGCGTCGATTGCGCAAGCTCCAGTCAAAGCAGGAGTCCAAGTTATTTCGTGATTGAATTTTTTTGCAATAGCATCAGATACTTTTACAGCTTCATTTATTACTTCTGGTCCGATTCCGTCTCCGGCTAAAAGGGCTATGTTTAATTTCATTCTATGTGTTATTTAAGATTCTAAGGTTCTGAGTTGCTAAGATTCTAAGGTTTTTTCTTATTGGCTTAGTTTTTTTAAGATTCTGAGCTTCTAAGTTTCTAAGTTCAAAGAAAAAAATCTTAGCAACTTAGAATCTTAGCGACTTAGCATCTTAGGCAATTACATTCAACATTTTTTGCGTTGCAATTATCGCCGCAACGGTTTGATCTGAGTCTAATCCGCGGGTTTTGAATTCTTTTCCGTTGTTGACCCATGTGATAATGGTTTCACACAACGCATCAGAACTACTTCCGGGCGGGATTCTAACTGCATAATCAATTAATTTTGGAAGCGTTAATTTTTTGCTTTTGTAAATCTTGGATAAAGCATTCATAAAAGCATCAAACTGACCATCTCCTTGTGCATTTTCCTCGATGATTTCTTCACCAAATTTTAAACACAAAGTCGTAGACGGACGCATTCCTTTTGAGTGTACTAATATATAGGACTCGATTTTTATTTTTTCTTCGTAAGTATGACTGTCCAAAACATCAGAAATAATGTATGGCAAATCTTCTTTGGTAACGGTTTCTTTTTTGTCGCCCAGTTCGATGATTCTTTGGGTAACCAATTTCAAATCTTCCTGATTTAATTTTAAACCTAATTCCTGAAGATTTTTTTCGATATTGGCTTTTCCTGAAGTTTTCCCTAAAGCGTATTTTCTTTTTCTTCCAAAACGTTCCGGAAGCAAATCATTAAAATATAAATTGTTTTTATTGTCACCATCAGCATGGATTCCAGCTGTTTGAGTAAAAACGTTATCACCAACAATTGGTTTGTTGGCCGGAATTCTATATCCGGTAAAAGTTTCAACCAGTTTGCTTACAGTATACAAAGAGGTTTCTTTGATGTTGATGCTAACTTCTGGCAAATAATCATTTATAACAGCAACAGTGCTTTCAAGCGGTGCATTTCCTGCGCGTTCTCCCATTCCGTTTACCGTAACATGAAGTCCGTTGATGCCTGCTTTTACGGCTTCCATGACGTTAGCAACGCTCAAGTCGTAATCGTTATGTGCGTGAAAATCGAAATGAATATTAGGATATTTTGCTCTGATTTTTGAAATAAATTCAAAAGCCTGCGACGGAATTAAAACGCCTAAAGTATCAGGAAGTAAAATTCTTTTTATTGGCTGAGTCGACAAGAAATCAAGAAATTGAAAAACATATTCTGGAGAATTTCGCATTCCGTTGCTCCAGTCTTCTAAATAAACATTCGTTTCAATATTATTTTCTTTCGCTAAAGCGATGATATTTGCAATTTCGGAAAAGTGTTGTTCTGGCGTTTTTTTTAATTGATGCGTTAAGTGATTCATGGAACCTTTGGTCAACAAATTCTGTACTTTGGCTCCGGCTTTTTTCATCCAGTCAATAGAAACGCCGCCGTCGACAAACGAAAGCACTTCAATTCTTTCAATATAACCGCGTTCTTCAGCCCAAGTGGTAATGCCTTTTACAGCTTGAAATTCTCCTTCGCTCACGCGCGCCGAAGCAATTTCGATTCGATCAATATTTAATTCCTCCAACAATAATTGTGCAATGGTCAGTTTTTCTGCAGCAGAAAAAGATACTCCTGAGGTTTGTTCACCATCACGAAGCGTCGTATCCATTATTTCAATTTTTCTTTTTTCCATTATTATATTGTTTGCTTTTAATAATAAGCATGGGTAATCTTAATGTCTTATGTTTTTGTGATCAGAATTAAATTAAAAGCAGCTACGAAGTCCAACTTTAAAGTTGAAACTTGCGTAACTGCGTTTGAGTTGGTTGTGTTTAGTAAGGAAGTTTATCGGCGAAAGCCACGATATCTTCTTTAATATTTTGCAAATAATCAATGTCATCAAAGCCATTAATCATATTGTTCTTTTTATATCCGTTAATCGCAAAAGATTCTTGCTGACCAGTTGCCAACAAAGTAATCGTTTGGTTTGGCAAGTTGATTTCTAATTCTGTTTTAGGATCAGCTTCAATTGCTTTGAAAATAGTTTCAGCAAATTCAGGGCTGATTTGAACTGGCAAAACACCAATGTTCAGACAGTTTCCTTTGAAGATATCAGCAAAGAAACTAGAAACTACAGCTCTAAAACCATAATCGTAAACTGCCCACGCAGCGTGCTCTCTTGAAGATCCAGAACCGAAATTTTTTCCTCCCACAAGAATTTTTCCAGAATAAGTTGCATCGTTTAAAACGAAATCAGCTTTTGGAGTATCGTCGCCATTATATCTCCAGTCTCTAAAAAGATTGTCTCCAAAACCTTCACGTTTTGTAGCTTTTAAGAAACGAGCCGGGATAATTTGATCTGTATCTACGTTTTCAATTGGCAGCGGCACTGCACTGCTGGTAAGTATATTAAATTTATCGTATGCCATTTTGATTTTTGATTTTTGATTAACGATTTCTGATTTTAGATTTATTGTTAGAATGTAAAATTGTAATCGTTAAATTTTTTTGTAAAATGTAAATTGAAATTTTAGAAGATTTTTTAATAAAGGTTACCGAAATCTGAAATCAAAAATCGTTAATCTTCATTCATAAATCTTTAAAAAAGCTCTCTCGGATCTGTTAGTTTTCCGGTAACAGCAGCAGCGGCAGCCATTATTGGACTTGCTAATAATGTTCTCGATCCAGGACCTTGGCGACCTTCAAAGTTTCGGTTTGAAGTACTTACTGCGTATTTTCCAGCAGGAACTTTATCATCGTTCATCGCTAAACAAGCAGAACAGCCCGGCTGACGTAATACGAAACCAGCTTCAGTCAAAATATCTAAAATACCTTCTTCTTTAATCTGAGCTTCCACAACGTGAGAACCCGGAACTAACCAAGCGGTAACATTATCTGCTTTTTTTCTTCCTTTTACAATTTCGGCGAAAGCCCTAAAATCTTCAATACGTCCGTTTGTACAGCTTCCTAAGAAAACATAATCAATTGGTTTTCCAATCATTACATCATCTTCATGGAATCCCATATAAGCAAGAGATTTTTTATAAGTTTCCTCACCGCCTTCCACTTGGTTGGCATTCGGAATATGTTTTGAGATACCAATTCCCATTCCAGGGTTAGTACCGTAAGTAATCATTGGTTCAATGTCTGCAGCGTTGATGTTTAATTCAGCATCAAAAACAGCATCAGCATCCGTTTTTAAAGTTTTCCAGTATTCAACAGCTTTAGTCCATGCTTCACCTTTTGGAGCGTAAAGTCTTCCTTCAAGGAAATCGAAAGTAGTTTGGTCAGGAGCGATCATTCCGCCTCGGGCACCCATTTCGATACTTAAATTACAAACTGTCATACGGCCTTCCATAGTCATGTTTTCAAAAACATCACCAGCATATTCAACAAAATAACCTGTTCCTCCAGAAGTAGTCAATTGCGCAATAATATAAAGTGCAACGTCTTTTGGTCCAACACCTTTGCTTAGTTGACCGTTTACGTTGATACGCATTTTCTTTGGTTTAGGCTGCATAATACATTGCGTAGAAAGCACCATCTCCACCTCAGAAGTTCCAATACCAAAAGCAATTGCGCCAAAAGCACCGTGAGTAGATGTATGTGAGTCACCACAAACAATAGTAGCACCTGGCAAAGTAATTCCGTTTTCAGGACCTACCACGTGTACAATTCCGTTTTTAATGTGACCTAATCCCCAGTGCGAAATTCCGTATTCGTTGGCATTGTCTTCAAGAGCTTGCAGCTGATTTGCTGACAAAGGATCCTGAACTGGTAAATGTTGGTTTATAGTTGGTGTATTGTGATCTGCAGTTGCAAAAGTACGTTCTGGGTATAGAACCTTAACGTCTCTGGCTTTTAATCCTAAAAAAGCAACAGGACTCGTAACTTCATGAATGAAATGGCGGTCAATAAAAAACACATCTGGTCCATCTTCAATTTTACGCACTACATGTGAATCCCATACTTTGTCAAATAATGTCTTACTCATTTTATTTTTTTTTAATTGTAATTCTGTAACCAAAGCAATTTCCTGCTCATTTATATTAGCCAAACAAAAGTAAAAAAAGATACAAAAGCGTCAATTTCAATATTTCATTATATACGATACCCAAAGTAAAATACAAATTGCGAATTGCCTTTTGTAAGCTAAAATTTGGAAGAAAAATGATTTTAAAAACGATTTTGTTTTTCTTTTTCGGTTTTTGTTTTATTTGATTGGTTTTTGTTTTGATAGTTTGCAAATTTATCTCAAAATAGCTATAAAATATAGCTGTTTAATGGAAAAAATGTAACAAATTGAATAAAAATAGTAATAATTACCAGTTTTGAATTCCAAGCAAAAAGAATGCTTTGTTGGTTTTTGAAGGCTTTTAAAAGAGTTTTTAAGACGTTATTTAGATTCAATAAATCATCGAAATACTACGACATCCAAGAAGTGTATTTTTATGAAATTTTATGAATTTTAAACCTGTTTTTTGAATTAGATAAAATTAGAGTTTTATCTTTTTAATGAAAAATGCCCTTTCTGAATTTGTCCATCAATAAATTTTATTTGAAACCAATAATCGTCAGATGGTTGTGGTAGATTACTAAATGTGCCATCCCATGAAGGGTTATTATTAGATAATTCTTTTAGGAGTTTGCCATATCTATTAAAAATGGTAATCAAATATTTTTTTTCCGTTGAGCCTGTCAATTGCCAAGTGTCATTATAGTTGTCTCCATTTGGAGTAAAGAATTTAGGGTAATTGAGTAATGATATTTTTTCTTCAAGATATCCACAGCCGTTTAATTCTTTTACAAAAACTGTATAATCTCCGCCTGTTAAATTTTCAAATATATTTTCCTTTTGAAAATTCACTCCATCTAAAGAATATTCATATTGTGCATTTGAATTGATTATAATTTCAATATTTTTAGAATCGCTAAAATCAATTGTTTTTATTTTGTAATCAGAAATAGTAGTAGCGTAAGTTAGCGTTACTGTTATTTCGGCTAAATCAATACCGCAATTTCCATTGTCTATCTTATAGGTGTATACACCTGAAGTATCTAATAAAGGATTAAATATTCCGTCTCCTCCTAATAATTCTGGATTCCAAAAACCTCCTTTGTTTGGATTCCCTTTTAATTTGTCAAATAGATTTATAGGGCCATTATTAATGCATAGCGAAAGGCTATTGCTTTCTCCCGCATTTGGGCGTTTAATGATTTTTACTGCAACTTCAGAATTACTATTTTGACATGAGCCATTTGTTACTGTATATTTGTAAATTCCCGGAGCATCTTTTTCTGGGTTGAATACTCCATTTCCACTTGACAATGTAGGATTCCATATTCCTCCGTTACTGGGTGAGCCATTCAAGCTATGAAATAAATCCACAGGAGCGCTATTTTCGCAAATAGACAAAGTTCCATTTTGTCCAGCACTGCGATAAGGGTCTACTTTTATTTCTATTTCAGCTTTAGCGCTACCACATTTTTCATTTGAAACAGTGTAGATGTATATTCCTGAAATATCTTTTTTTGGATCAAAAATGCCCGTTCCGCTTGATAAAGGAGGACTCCATGTTCCGCCAATATTTGGATTGCCTTTTAAAATCGTAAGTAAATCTATTGGATTATCATTGGCACAAATAGACAATTTATTGTTTTCGCCTGCATTCGGTAATTCTTGAATATTAACCACTATTTCGGCAGAATCGCTGGCACAGGATTCATTACTTACGGTGTATTTGTAAATTCCGGCAATATCTTTTTTAGGATCAAAAAAACTGGTTCCGCTCGATAGTGAAGGAGCCCAAATTCCTCCGGTATCTGGCAAACCATTTAAAATGGTTGATAAATCTACAGGTTCGCTGTTGCGACAAATTGTTAGAGTGCTGTTTTCTCCTGCATTGGGCAATAGTTTTTTAATAACAGTTACTTGAGCACTTTTAGTACCGCACTGACCATTAGAAACAGTATAAGTATAAATTCCCGATAGATCAGTTGAAGGATTAAAAATTCCGTTTCCTCCAGGAAGAGATGGACTCCATATTCCTCCTCTATCTGGATTTTCAGTTAAATAATTAAATAAATCTACAGGATTTTCATTAGAACATATATTTAAGTTTCCATTTTTACCAGCATTCAGCATATTGGCGGTTTGAAAATCAAAAATAGCATCGTTATTGCTGTCTGCAGGAGTGGTATAGCCGTCAGGTGCAGATTTTACAAGTCCATTTGCATCAACAGTACAAGGTGAATTTCCTAAATATCCATCTCCATCATTATCTTCAAAGCCAGCTTCAATAACATCATGACAGCCATCGTTATCACTGTCTAAATCTCTTGAATCTGGAAATCCATCTCCATTGGTATCTCTATTTGGAATTCCATTATCTTCAACAGTATCCAGAATCCCGTCATTGTCATCATCAAGGTCGACATTGTCCAGGATACCATCTCTGTCAAAATCTGGGACACATTCTTGTCTTAACTCATTTTCGTTACTGCATTTAGATGGGTTTTCTCTAATTTCAATCAAACCATATCTAAAAGGTGAAGATAGTAAGTCACAAATGGCAGAACAATCAGTAAGAGATGAATTGCCAAGTATTCCGAGTGTTTTGGAATTAGAGTCTGATTGTTCCCCTAATCTTACTAAAGATTGAAGTCCGTTTAAGTTTTTTAAAGAAAGATTGTAATTAATATTGATACCGCCTCCAATTTGGTTTAGATTTTTCAGTCCTTTTAAACTTTCAAGCTTTTTATTATCTGTAATTTCGGTTACTCCGGCAATTGATTTCAAATTATTGAAACCGTCTATTGATTTAAGTTCTTTGTTGTTCATTATGATAAGCCATCCAACAAGAGGACTGATGGTTCCAATCGATTTCAGATTATTAAAACTTGATAAGTTGATTATTCCGTTTTGCTCTAAAGTTAAACCTGAACCAATAATTTCTAAGCTTTCAAATTCCGGAATTGTCTTTAATAAAGGAGAGTTAATGCCAAAGGCAGATATGTAGCAATGTCCGCCTATTTTTTTTAAATTTTTAAATCCTTGAATCGAAACTAGTGAATTGGATCCGACGCTAAACTGATTGCCTATGACTTCTAATGCATTAAAGCCATTAACAGTGCTTAAGAGGTTTGATAATCCATTATTTGTAACATTAAAAGAGCCATTTATTGTTTTTAAAGTGTTAAAACCTGTTAGTTGACTTAAATTAGGACTTTCGCCAATATTAAAATTATTTACTTCAAGCAACTTATCAAATCCGGAAATTGTTTTTAAGAAGGCATTGCTAATTTGCAAATCACCTTTAATGGTTTCTAAATTCTTAAAGCCATTGATCGTTTCTAATTCATTATGATGGTTTTCATAAATTGACAGGTTTCCATTAACGGTTTTTAACTGATTAAATCCAATTAAATTTTTAATATATGTTGCTCTAATTGTTAAATTACCTCCTACATATTCTAAATTAAA
Source organism: Flavobacterium sp. LC2016-01 (assembly GCF_009711135.1). GTDB lineage: Bacteria > Bacteroidota > Bacteroidia > Flavobacteriales > Flavobacteriaceae > Flavobacterium. Next base: position 361,975 of record NZ_WMIC01000002.1, read on the forward strand.
AAAATTAGAGACATCTGATATTTTAGCATACTCCATAACTAAATTGCCTTCTATTCTTTTAATCGAAGTAAGTTTTGAAAAGTCATTAGCGCTTCCTCCAATTAATATATTGCCAGGTACGATTTCACAATTTGGATATAAGCGAACAAAATTGTCGATATCAGATTGTTGATACAATACAATATCACCAGTTGGACATTGAGAAAAAATTAGATTACAAAAGAATAATAAGGATAAAAAAAATATTTTTTTGAGCATGTAAAGTAGGCTTAACAGCGTCAAATATAATTTAAAAATCTAATTGAGAGAATTTTTAAACTCTAATGGAGTAAGATGGGTTTTCTTTTTAAACAGTTTGCTAAATGACTGAGGATATTCAAAACCCAATTGATAAGCAATTTCTGCCACCGAAAGATTTGTAGTCATCAGGAAATCTTTTGATTTTTCTATTAATTTGGAATGAATATGCTGCTGTGCATTCTGTCCTGTTAAATTGCGAAGCATATCGCTTAAATAATGACTGGAAACATTCACTTGTGAAGCAAGAAAATCTACAGAAGGCAAACCTCTTTTTAACGTTTCGGCATTATTAAAATAATCATTTAAAGTATCTTCTACTTTAAGTAATAAATCATTGCTGACCGTTTTTCTGGTAATGAATTGGCGTTTGTAAAAACGATTGCTGTAATTCAGTAAAACATCAATATACGAAACAATTACATCCTGACTCATTTCATCTATAGCATTATGAAGTTCATTATCAATGCTATTTAATATTCCTAAAATGGTTGTTTTTTCGCTGTCAGAAAGGTGCAGTGCTTCATTGGTATCATAGGAAAAGAAACCGTATTTTTTGATGTTTTTCCCTAAAGGATAATTTCTAATAAAATCTGGATGGAAAAGCAGTGTATAGCCAAAATATTCTGCTCCTTCTTCATTGTCTGTAAAAATTAACTGATTGGGTGAAGTAAACATTAATCCGCCTTCATTAAAATCATAATAACCCTGACCGTAGCCCATTTTTCCATTGGTAGAATACTTATAAGATATCTTATAGAAATCGAGCAAAAAAGCATTATTTGTTAAACCGGCATTTATAACCAATCTAGTATTGTCAACCAAAGTTATCATTGGATGAAGCGGTTTTTCCAGCTGAAACAAACTGTGAAATTGCGATATAGAGGAAATTTTTGACGGATTATTGTTTTTCTTTTCCATGATATAAATGTATAAAAAATTGAAAACTAATACCGCACAGATTATCAAAATCTGAACGGTATCAGGAATAAATTATGCTCCTAAAAATTGTTTGCCAAATGCAGCGCGAAAAACTTCGTCTCCTTGTTCCAGTCTTTGTTTGTAAAGTGCTTTAGCATCTTCTCCAGCCACATATCTCAGTTTGGTTTTTCCGTCAGTTGCAGCTTCATAAACAACATCGGCAATTTGTTCCGGAGTCGATGCTATTTCAAACATTACATCTACATTTTCAAACATTTTATTTGCCATTGCTTCGTATTCTGGTTTGACTCCGGTGTCAAGGGAACCGTGAAGAAATTCTGTTTTAATTCCGCCTGGAGAAACCGTTTTAATGTCTATTCCAAATTGATTTAATTCAAATGCCATACTTTCGCTCCAGCCCTCTAACCCCCATTTTGTTGCGTGATAAACAGATCCTAAAGGAAAAGAAATCAATCCGCCAATAGAAGTAGTTGAGATAAATAGACCATTTCTTTTTTCTCTGAAATACGGAATAAAAGCATTCGTAACGCGAATTGTTCCCAATAAATTAGTATTTAACTGTTTTGTGATTTGATCATCGTTAAAACTTTCCAAAGGACCAATCAATCCATAACCAGCATTATTAAAAACGACATCAATATCGCTTAATGCAATCGCTTTTTGAACCGTACTTTGAATTTGGTCATAATTGGTAACATCTAAAGGTAAAAGCGTTACGTTTTTTAATTGAGAAAGTTCAGTTTCTTTTTCCGGAGTTCTCATTGTTGCAATTACATTCCATCCTTTTGCTTGAAATAATTTTGCTGTTGCTTTTCCTAAACCTGATGATGCACCTGTGATAAAAATTGTTTTCATGATTATTATTTTTTAATTGTTATAATTTGATGAAGCAAAGTTCAGGATACAGTGCAGCTTAAAAGTGTTCATTTTGGTGCAATGAGTATCCAAAATGAATAATCGAATTTTTTTAAGATAAAAAGAACGAAATTCAGCTGTTTTCGCATTTAGAAAACGAAGATGTTAATTATGCTTTTGTTGATAACTTCGTTTTTCATTCGCTTAAAAAAAAGCGTAAATTTGACTTCCTTCCATTTTTCATTTCGCATTTTGTTATGTTTCATGTTGTCAATGTTTTGCAATATGTAAGATTTGGAATTTGGAACTTAAAATTTGACTTTTAAAACTCTATGTATTTAATATTCGATACCGAAACAACCGGATTACCAAAACGCTGGGATGCTCCAATAACCGATTCTGATAACTGGCCTCGCTGTATTCAGATTGCTTGGCAGCTTCATGACGAAATGGGACAGCTAATTGAGCATCAGGATTACTTGGTAAAACCAGACGGATTTAATATTCCGTATGATGCGGAACGTATTCACGGAATTTCGACTGAATTGGCTGAAGCCGATGGAATCACGCTGGCTGAAGTTTTGGAGAAATTCAATATTGCTTTAAGCAAAACCAAATTTATTGTTGGTCAGAATTTAGGTTTCGACGTTAATATTATGGGTGCCGAATTCCACAGAATGGGAGTCGATTCGCCAATGAGCACCATGCCGGTTTTAGATACTTGTACCGAAGTTACCGCTTCGTTATTACAACTTCCGGGAGGTCGTGGAGGAAAATTCAAATTGCCAACCTTAACCGAATTACACAGTTATCTTTTCAATAAGCCTTTCGCGGAAGCGCACAACGCAACTGCCGACGTTGAGGCCACGACGCGCTGTTTCTTAGAATTAATCAGAAGAGAAGTTTTTACCAAAGAAGAACTAGATGTTCCGAAGGATTATTTCAAAGAATTTCAGGAAAGAAATCCACAGGAATTTCCTTTAATTGGTTTAAAACACATCAATTTAAAAGCGGCTTCGGATAAAATCAGAGAGCAATTAAAAGCTTTAGAATCTGTTGGTAAAGAACCTGCCGTTTCGTATTCTGACAGAGAAGATTTTAAAGCTGCAAAATATTCGCATTTACATAATCATACGCAGTTTTCGGTTTTGCAATCGACTATTGGAATTGGGAATATTGTTTCGGCTACAGCCAAAAACGGAATGCCGGCTGTTGCGATGACCGATACTGGAAACATGATGGGTGCTTTTCACTTTGTGAGCGCCGTGATGAACCACAATAAAGCAGCATCAGGAAAAAATAAAGCTTTGGTTGAAGCGGGTGAAGAGCCTACTGAAACTGAGATCAAGCCAATTGTCGGCTGTGAATTTAATGTTTGCGACAACCATTTGGACAAAAGCAAAAAAGACAACGGGAATCAGGTTGTATTATTAGCCAAAAACAAAAACGGCTATCACAATCTGGCCAAAATGTCGTCAATCGCTTTTACGGACGGATTTTATTATGTTCCGAGAATTGACCGTAAAATCGTCGAACAATACAAGGAAGATATCATGGTTTTGTCTGGAAATTTATACGGAGAAATTCCGAGTAAAATCCTGAACATCGGTGAAAACCAAGCCGAAGAAGCTTTGATTTGGTGGAAGGAACAATTTGGCGATGATTTCTATTTAGAAGTAATGCGTCACAATCAGGAAGATGAAAATCGTGTCAACAAAACTCTGATTGAATTTTCGCAAAAACATAATGTCAAATTAATTGCGACCAACAATACTTATTATTTAAATAAAGAAGATGCCAATGCACACGACATTTTACTTTGTGTAAAAGATGGTGAAAAGCAGGCAACACCAATTGGCCGTGGACGCGGTTATCGTTACGGACTTCCAAATCAGGAATATTATTATAAGTCGGAAGAAGAGATGAAAAAACTCTTTTCTGATCTTCCGGAAGCGATTATCAACATTCAGGAAATTGTAGATAAGGTTGAAGGATATTCACTTTACCGCGATGTATTGCTTCCTAAATTTGATATTCCACAGGAATTTGTAGTACCTGAAGATGAAGCTGATGGCGGTGTTCGTGGAGAAAATAAATATTTGCGACACCTTACAATGGTTGGTGCCGCAAAACGATATGGCGAAATTACAGAATCGATTCAGGAACGTCTGGATTTTGAGTTGCTGACGATTTCGAATTCCGGTTATCCGGGTTACTTTTTGATTGTACAGGATTTCATTGCCGAGGCTAGAAAAATGGACGTTTCGGTAGGTCCGGGACGTGGATCTGCAGCCGGATCAGCGGTTGCATATTGCCTCGGAATTACCAATATTGACCCGATTAAATACGATTTGCTTTTTGAGCGTTTCCTAAATCCTGACCGTGTATCGATGCCCGATATTGATATCGATTTTGATGACGAGGGTCGTGGCCGTGTAATGGATTATGTAATCAATAAATACGGTCAAAAACAGGTGGCGCAGATTATCACATATGGTAAAATGGCAACCAAATCGGCGATTCGTGATACGGCTCGTGTACTGGATTTACCATTGTTTGAAGCCGATAGAATTGCCAAACTGATTCCGGGTATGATGCCCTCAAAATGGAATTTGGCGCGATTTATTTCGGAGAGTGAAGAGGAAGTTAAAAAAGCGCTTCGTTCGGATGAATTTGATAATGTAAAAGAATTAATCGCGATTGCCAATGAAGATGATTTGGCAGGAGAAACCATTCAGCAGGCAAAAATTCTGGAAGGATCGATGCGTAACACGGGAATTCACGCCTGCGGTGTAATTATTACGCCGTCGGACATTACGAATTATGTTCCCGTAACAACCGCAAAAGATTCGGATTTATATGTAACACAGTTTGACAACTCGGTTGCAGAAAGTGCCGGATTGCTGAAGATGGACTTCCTGGGTCTGAAGACCCTTACGCTGATAAAAGATACCGTAAAACTGGTAAAATACAGAACGAATATTGATCTGGATCCCGATACATTTCCGATTGATGATGCAGAAACGTATGCGCTTTTCCAAAGAGGTGAAACCGTTGGAATCTTCCAGTACGAGTCACCAGGAATGCAGAAATACATGAAAGATCTGAAGCCGACGGTTTTTGGAGATTTAATTGCCATGAATGCACTTTATCGTCCGGGACCTTTGGAGTATATTCCATCTTTCGTTCGAAGAAAAAACGGTGACGAAGAAATCAAATACGATTTAGATGCCTGTGAAGAATATTTAGGAGAAACTTACGGAATTACCGTTTACCAAGAGCAGGTAATGCTTTTGTCTCAGTCTTTGGCAGGATTTACAAAGGGTGAGGCCGACGTTTTGCGTAAAGCGATGGGTAAAAAACAAAAAGACGTACTGGATAAAATGAAGCCGAAGTTCGTAGAACAAGCATCAGCAAAAGGTCATGATGCAAAAGTTCTAGAAAAAATTTGGAAAGACTGGGAAGCTTTTGCGAGTTACGCCTTCAACAAATCGCACTCGACTTGTTATGCCTGGATTGCGTACCAAACGGCTTATTTGAAAGCGCATTATCCTGCTGAATATATGGCAGCGGTACTTTCGAATAACATGAATGATATTAAACAGGTTTCGTTCTTTATGGAAGAATGTAAACGTATGGGATTGCAGGTTTTGGGTCCAGACGTCAACGAATCGTACTATAAATTTACAGTAAACGATGATTATGCCGTTCGTTTCGGAATGGGCGCTATTAAAGGCGTTGGTTCTGGAGCTGTAGAAACCATTGTTGAAAATAGAAAAGATGGAAGATATAAATCGATTTTTGATTTAGCGAAGCGAATTGATTTACGCGCGGCCAACAAAAAAGCGATTGAAAACTTAGTACTTGCAGGAGGTTTTGACTCCTTTGAAGGAACAACAAGAGCCCAATATTTCCACGATGATGGAGACGGAATTACATTCTACGAAAAGGCGATACGTTACGGATCGAAGTTTCAGGAAAATGAAAACTCCTCTCAGGTAAGTTTGTTTGGAGAAGCAAGCGAAGTGCAGATTGCAGAACCAGTTGTACCTCCGTGTGAAGACTGGAGTACAATGGAAAAACTAGCCAAAGAAAAAGAGGTTGTAGGGATTTATATTTCGGGACATCCTTTAGATGATTTTAGGTTTGAGATGAAATATTTCTGCAATGCTCGTTTAGAAGCCTTGAAAAGCATGAATGAATATGTGGGTAAAAATCTAAATTTTGCAGGAATCATTAATAACGTACAGCATCGTGTGGCCAAAAATGGAAAAGGCTGGGCAGTATTTAATCTTGAAGGATATGATGAGAGTTTTGAGTTTAAGATTTTTGGTGAAGAATACTTAAAGTTCCGACATTTCTTAATTCAGAATAATTTTGCTTACCTGAAAATTTTAATAAAAGATGGCTGGGTAAATCATGATACAGGAAAAAAATCAGATCCTAGAATGCAGTTTGTTGAAATAAGACAGCTTCAGGATATCTTAGAAGCCTTTGCTAAAAAACTGATTCTGTTATTAAATATCAAAGATCTTCAGCCTGAGTTTATTCATAAATTAAGCCATTTATTCAATGAAAACAAAGGTGATAATACCGTGAGTTTCGACATCATGGAAATCGAAAATGTTAAGCGTTTAGTAGAGGTTGAAACAACAAGTGAATTTGAAGACAACGAAGATGCGGTTTTTGAAGATGACAATGATGATAATGAAACCGTTTCAGGAGAGGCCAAAATGCAGGAGATGAAAGAGGTAGACGAAGTCAAAGTAGTAACTAAATTGACTATGCCAAGCCGAAGATTAAAGATTAAAATTTCAGCAGAGCTATTACAGGAATTAGAGAAAATGCAGATCAATTTTAAGCTGAATTAAATTTTAACAGTTAAAATTTAATAGAATGTAAAATTTTAATGTTAAAAATATGCATGCATAATACTTTTTTAGTAATATTGCCCGAAATTACAACGTTTTCGTTCCAAGTCTAACATTGCATACAAAAAGAATATGTTAAAATATTTTAAGTTTGCATAAATTAATTAAATCAGAATTATGAAAAAGAACCTATTTTTATTAGGATTATTAGTTTGCTCTATGGCCACAATGGCGCAAACAGAAAAAGCAGATAAACCAGAAAGCTGGTATTTTAAATTGGGTGGATCTTATTTCAACCAAACTGCTTCTACTGAGTTTCCAACAGTTGGGGGACAACCTGCAAATAGAGATGTTTATGAAGGTACTCTTGCTAATAATAAATTAGTTTCTAGAGAAGGTGTTACAGGTTCTTTTGGACAAGGTTTTAGAAGTGGAATTACTGCTGGTTACCGTTTTTCTACACGTTTAGGAGTTGAGGTAGCAGCAAACTATTACAATAGTAATACTAAAACAATGGCTCAAACTACAGATAGACTTATTTCTTATAATCCTGCTCAAAGTCCTGCAGCGACTTATTTAGATTTTACTGCTGAAGGAAGAATTAAAGCTTTTGATATCGCACCAGCTCTTGTAATGTTTTTAGGTGAGGCACATGGTTTTGAACCTTATACTAAAGTTGGAGTTATTGTTCCAATTCACGGAACTTTAGATATTGAAACAAACAGAACTTACACAACTTTTGCAGGAGCTAATCAAGTAGCATTGACTGAAGCTTATTCAAAAGATGTTGTAAAACCTAATGCTACAATTGGTTTCATGGCATCTGTCGGAACTTCTTATAAATTAGGAAAACATATCTCTGCTTTTGCTGAATTAGAGTACCGTAACTTTACAGTACACGGAAAAACTAAAGAGACTGAAGCATATACAGAAAATGGTGTAGATAAATTAGATGTTGCAACGACTTTCCGTCCAGATGCTTCTTATTCTGCAAAACATACTAATTATGTTGAAAAAATCACAAATACTTCAAACAGCAAAACAACTAATGCAGCTGGTTTTGATAATACAAAAGCAACTGACGATATCAGTACTTATGTTGGTATTTCAGGTTTAGGATTAACAGTTGGTCTTAAATACAGTCTATAATTTTTTATAGAAGTTTTATAGTTTTTTGAAAAAAGGATATTCTCGCGAATATCCTTTTTTTTTGTCCTTATTTTTTGTGATCCTTCCTTCGTCGAAATGACAAGATTGTTTAAATAGCACTCGCTCTTCGACTTCGCTCAGAGTGACAATACCTTATTTCGAATTCCTAAACTCCTTCAAAACTTCGTCAATAACCCAAGTTGTTCTTGCTCCGGAAATTCCTTTTGATGGAGAAGCATTTTCTTTCCCTAAAAGTTCAGCAACTACAGTTTCAATAAAAGGCTGTTGAATATGCAATGGATTTTCGATTAAAATACTTTCTTTTTCTCCATTTGTATATTGAATATGAATTGGATCATTTCCAAAGGTTGAAAACGATATTTTTCCTTTATCACCAACAATTTCAGTATTATCATAACGTTCAAAACTGGCAAAATTCCATATTCCTGAGCCGTGAATCCCGTTTTCGAATAAGAACGACATTGAAACTGAATCTTCGGCAGGATATGCCATCAGCTGCGAAGTTGCATGCCCGCGCACTGATTTTATCGGACCTAAAACAAAATCCAGAAAATCTAATGTATGACAAGCCAAATCTACAAAGATTCCGCCTCCAGAAATATGTGGTAAAACCGTCCACGGAAGATTGATTTCATCATCATAACGTTCTTCGAAAGGATGATATAAAACACAGTTTACATGACGAATGTTTCCTAATTTTCCTTGATCAATTATTTCTTTTATTTTTAAAAATCGAGGCAAAGCTCTTCTGTAATAAGCAACAAATAATGGAACATTGTGTTCTTTACAAACGCTGATCATTTCATTGCATTCTTCAAAAGTCAAAGTCATTGGTTTTTCTACATAAACAGGTTTTCCGGCTTTGGCACATAAAATTGTATATTCTTTATGAGAAGAGGGCGGAGTTGCGATATAAACCGCATCAACTTCAGGATCATTTATTAAATCAACTGCATTCGAATACCATTTCGGGACATTATGACGTTTGGCATAATCTTCAGCAAGTGCAGCATCTCTGCGCATAACAGCAACTAAAGCTGAATTTGGGATTTTCTGAAAAGCTGGTCCGCTTTTTACTTCAGTTACATTTCCGCAGCCTATAATTCCCCATCTTATAATTTTCATCGTTTGTTTTTTTGGTTTCTCAAATTTAAGGAAAAAAGTTCGCCACGAATTACACTAATTTCCACGAAGTTATTTCTCCCGCAGATTTTGCAGATTCAATAGATTTTTGCACATAGCATCACCTTAATCTGCAAAATCTGCGAGAGGTACTAAAAAATAAAGCCACGATATTCACAAAAAATAATTCGTGAATTCGTGGCTAAAAAACTTAGTTTAAAATCTTACTTACTAGGCAAAGCTTTAAAACCCATATTGTAAAGTGTGAAAGCCTGGATATCTACACTTTCTTGGATTGTAGCCGCAACAGATTTCCCTGCTCCATGACCCGCTTTAACATCAATTCTAATTAAAACAGGATTTTCTCCCGCTTGTTTTTCCTGTAATTCTGAAGCAAATTTAAAACTGTGCGCCGGAACTACACGATCATCATGATCTCCTGTTGTTACCATAGTCGCTGGGTAATGTGTACCTTGTTTAACATTATGAACTGGCGAATATCCTTTTAAGTATTCAAACATTTCTTTGTTATCCTGAGCTGTTCCGTAATCAAAAGCCCAACCTGCACCCGCTGTAAAGGCGTTGTAACGCAGCATATCCATAACTCCAACGGCTGGTAATGCCACTTTCATTAAGTCAGGACGCTGAGTCATTGTTGCGCCAACTAATAATCCTCCGTTAGATCCTCCACGGATTGCTAAGAAATCAGATGAAGTATATTTTTGCGCAATTAAATATTCTGCTGCAGCGATAAAATCATCAAACACATTTTGCTTTTGCTGTTTAGTTCCTGCATTATGCCATTTTTTTCCGTATTCGCCTCCGCCTCTTAAGTTGGCAACTGCATAAACACCTCCATTTTCCATCCAAACTGCATTTGAAATACTGAAATTTGGTGTTAAACTAATATTGAATCCGCCGTAACCGTAAAGAATAGTTGGGTTTTTACCGTCTAATTTTGTTCCTTTTTTATACGTGATAATCATCGGAACTTTTGTACCATCTTTTGAAGTATAGAAAACTTGTTTTGATTCGTAATCTTCGCTTTTGAAGTCCACTTTTGGTTTCTGATAAATTTCAGATTTTCCAGTTTTCGGTTCAAATGAATAAATACTGATTGGTGTTGTGTAATTAGTAAAACTGTAATACAAGATTTTTTCATTCTTTTTTCCTCCAAATCCTCCAGCAGTTCCAATGGCTGGAAGTTTGATTTCGCGGACTAACTTTCCGTTGTAATCATATTGCTGAACAAATGAAACAGCTTCTTTTGTATAGTTAGCAAAAAAGTATCCTGCACCAGTTGAAGTCGTAAGCACATTTTCAGTCTCTTTGATAAAATCTTTCCAGTTTTCCGGCTTCGGGTTATTTGCATCAACCGTAACAATACGCTTGTTGGGAGCGTTTAGATCAGTATCGATAAACAACTTGCTTCCTTCATTTTCTATAATACTATTGTCGCTGTTAAAATTGTCTACAATAGTTACGATCGGGCTGTTTGGTTTGGTTAAATCCTTAATGTACAATTCATTTCCGTAAGTCGAATTGGCAGCAGAAATCACTAAATAATGATTATCTTCAGTAACATAACCTCCAACATATCTTCTTTTTTGATCGGCACCAAAAATTACTTTATCCTCTTTTTGAGAAGTTCCTAATTTGTGGAAATACAATTTGTGCTGATCTGTTTTCGCAGATAATTCGCTTCCTTTTGGTTTATCATAGCTTGAATAATAGAAACCTTCATTTCCGTGCCAAGAAATACCACTGAATTTTACATCGACTAAAGTATCTTCCAAAACTTTTTTAGAAATGGCATCAATAATTATTACTTTTCTCCAATCGCTTCCTCCTTCAGAAATGGAGTAAGCCGCTTTTGAACCATCTTCAGAAAAATCTAATCCTCCAAGAGAAGAAGTTCCATCTTTAGAGAAAGTATTCGGATCCAGAAAAATTTCTTCTTTTCCGTTCTGGTCTTTTCTGTAAACAACAGATTGGTTTTGAAGTCCGTTGTTTTTAGAAACATACGTAAATTTTCCTTCTTTAGACGGAGCTCCTATTTTTTCATAGTTCCATAGTTTTTCCATTCGTTTTTTAAGTTGCTCACGAAACGGAATTTGATCTAAATAACCATAAGTTACTTCATTTTCGGCCTTAACCCAAGCTCCAGTTTCAGCAGATTTATCGTCTTCAAGCCAACGGTAAGGATCACTTACTTTTGTGTCAAAATAAACATCGAAAGTTTCACCTTTTTTAGTTTGCGGATATTGAATTTTATTTTGTCCAAATGAAATTCCTGCGGTTGTAATTGCCATTATAAGAAATGTTTTTTTCATATTTAAGTTTGTCAGTTTTAACAAAAATAGCATTTTTTGTGGGAGTTGAGACTATTTAACCGCAAAGGGCGCTAAGTTTTTGTTCTTGCTTGGTTTTATAAAAATGCAAAGTTCGCAAAGCTTTGTATTGATATCTAACTTTTGGAACTTGGCATTTTTTCTTTGTCAACTTTGCGATTAATTTCACTTTTTCAGATACTTTATAAACTATATACTACTAAAAACGCAAAAGTCAATAAATAACTTGTTTTTGTTAAAAAAGTACTAACTGAATAACAAAATATCTTTTATATTCGTAAAACGATAATTTTATTATTTAATCATTATTAAGTATACAAAACGGTTTTATGAGCAAAACTTCTACTAAAGGTATTTGGAAAGTTATTTCGGCATCCTCAATGGGAACAATGATTGAATGGTACGATTTTTATATTTTTGGGAGTTTAGCGGTTGTTATTTCGACAAAATTCTTTCCGAGTGATAATCCGGCGGCGGCATTTTTATCCACTTTAGCAACATTTGCTGCGGGATTTGTAGTACGTCCTTTTGGAGCTTTATTTTTTGGAAGACTTGGTGATATTATTGGGCGTAAATATACTTTTATGGCTACGCTGTTATTAATGGGAGGCTCTACTTTTTTAATAGGCTGTATTCCGAGTTATGAAACTATTGGCTTTGTTGCCCCTTTATTAGTATTGATTCTGCGCTTGCTTCAAGGACTTGCTTTGGGCGGCGAATATGGCGGTGCGGCAACTTATGTTGCAGAACACGCGCCAGTTGGGCAAAAAGGATATTGGACGTCATGGATTCAAACTACAGCGACTGTTGGTTTATTTATTTCATTAATGGTTATTTTGGCCACCAAAAATGTACTTTCTGCCGAAGATTTTGATACTTGGGGATGGCGTGTTCCGTTTTGGGTTTCGATCGTAATGGTTGGCGTTTCCTATTTAATCAGAAAAAATATGGACGAATCTCCTGTTTTTGCAAAAGCTAAAAAAGAAGGAACAACCAGTACGAATCCGTTAAAGGAAAGTTTTGGAAACAGATACAACTTAAAATTTGTTTTATTAGCTCTTTTTGGCGCAACAATGGGACAAGGCGTTGTTTGGTACACTGGTCAATTTTACGCTATGAGTTTCATGAAAACCGTCATGAATATCGATTCTTCTCAAGTTGATGAACTTTTAGGAATTGCTTTGTTGCTAGGAACTCCATTTTTTATTGTTTTTGGATGGCTGAGTGATAAAGTTGGTCGAAAATACATTATGATGCTTGGAATGTTCCTTGCCGTTTGTTCTTATTGGTCGATTTATGATGAAATGTACAATACAGTTAATTTCAATCAGAAGACAGAAATTATAGAAAAAACTACAAGTAATATTGAAAAAACCGCTAGTAATGACGTAATAACCACTATTTCAAAAACCTATACCGACGGAACTACGTATATCGAAAAAAATACAGATTTTAATAACAAAAAGAAATCACAAACGAATATTACAATCAATTTAAATTCTGCCGATGAATGGAAATTAATTTTTTGGGTTTTCATTCAGGTTTTATTTGTTACAATGGTTTACGGGCCAATTGCAGCGTTTTTAGTGGAGATGTTTCCAACTAAAATCAGATACACTTCAATGTCGCTTCCTTATCATGTTGGAAATGGGATTTTTGGAGGATTGCTTCCTGCAATTTCGACCTATTTAGTAACACATGCAAAAGCAAATAAAGACCCTGAATTTTATCTTGAAGGGCTTTGGTACCCAATTATTATTGCTTCGATCTGCTTTGTAATTGGAATGGTTTACATTGATAATAAAAACAAAACGAATCACCTTTAATACCTACATATAATATGAATACAGTTAAGAAAATTTTAGGTGTTTTGTGGATTATACTTTCCATTGCTGCTGCTTATTTCTGCGTGTTTGAATTTGGCTTGCCAAAAATTTTATCAGACCAGCAGGATGATACGGTATTTGGAATTATAACCCTATTCATTCTAACCCCGTTAATCGTTTTAGGCTTAGGAACTTTTGGCTATTTTTCTCTGATTGGAGAATACAATGAGAAAAAATAACCAAAACAACTTAAACAAAAAAGGGCTGTCTAAAAATAGACAGCCCTTTTAACTACTAAAAAACCAAAATTTAAATACCATTAAAATTTTACACTTAAAAGCTACTGTTTGCTTTCTGTCTAAATTTTAAAATGACGTATTTATTTTTTTATGAACTTCATCACCTGAATCTTATCATTCTCATCATGCGCTTTTACTACATATAATCCTGTTTTCAAATCGCTTACATTGTATTGAAAATCTGCATTTCCATTTGAAGTAAAGCTTTTTACCAATTGTCCTGATATTGAATATACCTGAACTTTAGATACTGCTGCATTTAAGGTAAAATAATTTGAAACCGGATTTGGATATAAATTTACAGCGCTTGTTTTTCCGAAATCTGGAATTGCTAAATTGGCCGTTTTATTTCCATAAATTCTATATTCTCCTGGACCTAAATTTACTGTTGCATTAACATCAGTCACATTTAAAGAAGAGTTATCCATTAAATTATACCATGTACCAGTATACTGAAAACCAGTCGCAACATTTTGCGCCGTTACATCAAAATTGGCTAAAATCAAAACATCTTTTAATTGTGTTGCGACCAAATTACTGTTTGTGATTTTAATATTTACAGTCAATGTATTAGCGTTTGCCATAGTTGCTGTTCCTAAAAATACCGGTTCAGTCACTTTTAGATTGATCATTTTTGCCCAATCATAATAAATTTTATTACGATTTGTGTCACCTAACCAATTTTCTGCCCATTGTGGCTGTGGTTTTGTGTCAAGTTTACAATCACCGGCAATAGTTGTCGAATTATCATTTACAGTTCCATCGTTACAAGTATAAATCGAATCATCCCAACCCAATTCGCCAAAATGCCAAATCATTTTTGGACCAGGAATCAAAAGTGAAACGGCACCAACAGCAGACATTCTAGACAAAGCTGTATTTAAAGTTTTTACATTATAAGTTCCAGCTGAATTTCCGTACTGAACATTTTTATACATTAAACGTTCTTCGTCATGACTTTCGGCATAACCCATTAAACGATTTCCGGTAAAACCGCGGCTAGAACTCATCATTCTTGAAATATTGTTGCTTGTAGAATATCCCATTGACAATTGATTGTACTGATCTGTCATTTTACCCCACATCATTACTCCTTTGCTTGGCGTTTCACCAACACGGTAATTTGCCCATTGCTGTTCTTCACTATCAGAACCTAAATGTTCAAAAATGGTATAGTGTGTTGGGTCAAGGCTCCAAGAATAATCAGCATATTTTTTCAAAACATCAACTCTGTCTTGCTGATATGCATTGGTACAAGATTCATCTGAAGCCGTACAAGCCTGAGTAAATCCTTTTGTTAAATCCCAACGGAATCCATCAATTTTATATTCTTGAATCCATTGTTTCACCACTCTCTCTACGTAATATTGCGTTTTTGCCGACTGATGATTAAAATCTTCACCTACACTATAAGTATGTTTAGCAACAGTATTGAAATATGGATTTTCTGAAGTTGGTGATCCAAAACCGTCTCCGTCAGGATCATTCATCCACATTCTAACCATTGGATTTCTTCCAAAAGCGTGATTTAAAGCCACGTCCAAAATCACTGCGATTCCGTTTTGATGACATAAATCGATAAGCTCTTTTAATTTATCTGATGTACCATAAAATTTATCTAAAGCCATGTGAAATGACGTATTGTAACCCCAGCTTTCATTACCTTCAAATTCCATTACCGGCATTAATTCGATAGCATTTATTTTAAGTGTTTTAAAATAATCTATTCTATCTATTAAAGTCTGATAATTTTTCTTGGCGTCAAAATCTCTAACCAAAACCTCATAAACAACCAATTTGTCTTTTTCTGGTTTCGTGAAATTTGTCACTTGCCAATTGTATGGTGTTTGACCCGTTTTTAATACTGTAACTTCAAAATTTTGTCCCGCCGGATAAGCTGGCAAATTTGGATAAGAAGCTGCAGGAATTCCACCATCATCATAAGGAGACAAAACCAAAGTAGAATAAGGATCTGCCACTTTTACTAATGCAGGAGAATTTGCCAAAGGCGTACTCTCTCCTACCCAATATTGATAGGTATTATTTGTTCCCGAAACTAATCCTGTCAATTCTAGCCAAAATTTATCAGAAGACGGATCTTTCTTCATGGCATAAGCCGTTGTTGGCTGCCAATTATTGAAACTTCCGGCAACGTAAACAAAATCTTTTAAAGGTGCATCTAAAACCAAAGTTGCTTTTGTGGCATCTGTGGCATTATAATTTATTCCGTCAGCTAGACCTGCTGGCATAGCTTGTGAAACCGTATTTGGATTTACAACAACCGAAAACTTTTTAGAAATCGTAACAGTTCCTTGAACCACTACTAACTCATAACTTTGATTGTCTGTAACATTATTTGCAGTATAAGAATAACTTGCAGTACTCGCATTTGTATTAATTGTGGTTCCGTTTGCTTTCAACGTATAACTTGCTACTCCGTTTGTATTTGTTGCAGCAATATTAAAGTTAGAACCTGATACTAGAATTGTTGTACTATTTTCTGCAGGAGAAGTCAAAGTCACTTGAAAAGAACCGACTTCAACTAAAATATCTTGCGATTTTTTGTCACCAGTTCCATTTTTAGCTTTAATTAAAAAACCAATTTTTCCTATTCCTGTTGTATTGTAATAAGTCGTTGGAGTAATGGTTTTAGTATAAGTATCGGTTCCTGCATTGTAAGTAAATTTACTTTCCTCGCTTGAAGCTTCCCAAGTACCATTGTTTGGTGTCCCTTTTTGAGTTGTGTCATTCGTATCAAATGCCCATGCCCACATGTATAAAGCATTTCCAGTAACGCCCCATGTACCTTCATTTATACTGCTTCCGTTTATGGTAATGGTAATAGAAGTAGTTTCCTCAAAAGTAGATGGACTAACTGAATAGCTTGCCGTTTGCACTTGTCCAAATGAAATTGCCGACAGCAAAAAGAAAAATAATAGTAAAGTTTTTTTCATAATTAATATGGTTATTAAAAAAAAGGCTATCCGTAGATAGCCTCTTTCTATGTTTCAACTTATTATTGTTTTACCATTGTATAAGTATAGTTTCTAGGGTTACTTAAATCCAAAGTAATTAAGTATTTTCCAGCAGTAGTACCAATATTTGTACCTCCTTCTTCTAAAGAACCGTTAGCTCCAGTATCTCCGTAGTTAAGATCCCAGTTTCCATTAGCTCTAAATTTCATACCATTATCTGGAGCAGCCTGAGTAGTTAAAGTTACAGTAACTGTCCATTTTTTAGTTGCAGGATCATAAGTCATTGGAGTATCAGTATCCCATCCTCCAGGAGTTCCATTACCAATAATTCCCCAAGTCGTTTTTAATGTAGAAATTGTTAATTTTGTAGGATCAGTATCTGCTTTAATTCTGTAGTATCCAGGTGCATCAATTTTAAGATTATCACTTCCATTATAAATGATAGTTCCAGCAGTCGCTCCTTTTGTATATTTATTATCAAAGTTAGCCTTAGGAGTCAATAAATATTCGCTAGCAGCTGCAAAATAAACATAACCGTCAAAAGCAGTTTTTCCGTAACCTTCAGCCATTAATGTAGGAGCACCAGCAGGAGTCCAGTCTGCACCGTAACCGCTTGCATTTTGATATCCTCCAGGAATCCATAATTTTGGAGTTTCAGTAGTGTAAGGAGTTATAACAATTCCGTTAACATTTGAATACTGAGTTTGAGTACCTACCGTTGATTTAACTCGAACTTCAAAATCTCCAGCAGTAAATGGAATTGCGCCTAAAGATAATACAGCACCATTCATTTTCTCTACAGAAACTGAAACTTGATTTTGAGATTTAACAGTTCCTAATTCTTTAGGTGTTTTGAATGTATTTCCTTTTTTGTCAATTTCTACTACATAATTTACTTCAACACTTCCACCGAAATCTGCAGAAGCCCAAGTAAAACGCTCTGCTTGATTTGCAGCCGCATCTGGAGATAAAACATATGCAGTACCGCTTTGAGGAGCAGTTAATACAGGTGCAGCAACTGCTTCGATTACTGGTCTGTCTTGAACATCTTCAACGTTGCATGAAACTGCAACTAATGCTAATAAAGCAATTAATGATTTAGTTATATTTTTCATTTTGGTATATTTTTAGTTAATTAGTATCCAGGGTTTTGTTTTAAATTTTGATTTGCTCCTAAAGCTCCAGCAGGAATTGGGAATAAATCTCTGAAAGATTGTGTAGAAGTACCTCCAGCCACATTTCCTTTCCATGGCCATAAGTATGAACCTCCAGTGAATTTTCCGAAACGGATCAAATCTGTTCTTCTGTGTCCTTCCCAATGAAGCTCTCTTCCTCTTTCATCTAAGATAAAATTCAAAGTAAGATCACCTTGGTTAACCGTATTCGCTTTTGCTCTTGTTCTTAAAGCATTTACATAAGTAGTTGCAGTTGCTAAACTTCCGCCTGCACCTCTAACAACACACTCTGCATACATTAAGTAAGCATCTGCAAGTCTGAAAATTGGGAAATCAGTATCTGCAAAGTTTCCTGCTTTATCTGATCCCTGAACACCATTTACATCAACATTTTTGAATTTCTGTATAGCATAACCATCAGTAAAACTTCCTATGTCAGCAATTTCTTTTGCTTGTCCGTTAGTATAAAACTGACCACGAGTATCTGTAGTAACAGCATCAAACTTATTTACAAAAGCAGAAGTTGTTCTAATACCTCCCCAGCCTCCATTGATACCAAATTGAGACGCTACCATGCTTCCACCTACCGGAGCATGAACTAAAAATGTTGTTCCTCCATAAGTTTGAGTGTGAATTCCGTCGAAAGCAATTGCAAAAATAAATTCTTTCTGCGCTCCATTTTTATCGTTATCAGCTAAGAATAACTGATTGTAGTTATTATGAATTGAATATCCAGAATTGATTACTTTATCAATTAAAGGAAGTGCTTCAGTATAATGATCTGTACCAATATAAACTTTAGCGTTCATATATAATTTAGCATGCAGCATCCAAGCAGCAGCCTGATCAATACGGTAAGCTTCATTCGTTTTAGGTGTTTTCAACAATGGCTCAATTGCAGTAAGTTCTTCATCGATAAATTTATATATCTCAGCTCTTGAAGAATATTCTGGGTAGTAGAATGTTGTTGGAGAATCCTCTGTTACGATAGATCCTGCTCCAAAAGTATCTACTAAATGCCAGTACGTCATCGCTCTTAAAAAACGAGCTTCTGCACGATATGCTTTAACATCAGCTAAAACAGCTGCATCTGTTACACCTCTTCCTGCTAATTTTGCATCTGTAGTTTGTCTTAAAAACTCATTACAGTTTACAATCTGGAAAGAAAAACGTGCAAATGTTGCCGCAATAAATGTATCTGCTGATGACCAAGTTTGTGAATGGAAATCTTTAATTGTTCCGTCATTCCAAGCAATTACTGCTTCATCAGTTGTTAATTCCTGCATCATCCAAAAACCTCTGATGTATTGACTTGTTCCCTCATCAATTCCAGAAATATCAGGACTTCCTGCAGGTCCTTGCTGACCAGTTGTAGCAAAACCTGCATATAATTTTGCTAAATTTTGTTTGTAAGCAGCCGGATCTTTAAAAAGTTCGTCACTACTTACAGAATCTCCGTTATCAGGTGATTGGTTAAGATCATCTGTACATGATGAAAACAACATCGTCATCATAAACAAAGAAATACCTAATAATTTTATTTGTATCTTTTTCATTTTTCTTGTTATTTGAATTAGAAGTTAGCGTTTAATCCTAACATGAAAGTAATTGGTCGTGGATAAAGATTATTATCAATACCATTTGAAATTTCAGGATTCAAACCTTCATACTTGGTGATCGTTAAAACATTTTGAGCTGATGCAGTTAATTTTAACATTGAAATACCTTTTATTTTTTGATTGAAAGTATATCCAACTGTAACATTGTCTAATTTAACAAAAGACGCATCCTGCACATAGTAATCAGATTTTAACTGGAAATTACTTCCTTGTTTGAAACCTGTTTCTAAAAGATTCTCAACACCATTTGCTAAATCATTTTGTCTGATTAAAACCGTGTTATATACACCATTACCAGAATCTACATTATTGTACATGTAGTTACCCCAAGAACCTCTCCAGTTCATAGAAAAATCCCAGTTTTTGTAATTTAAGTTTGTATAGAATCCGTAAAAAACATCAGCAGCTGGTTTATGAAAACGGTACATATCATCTTCATTTACGATTCCATCTTTATTGCGGTCTACAAAAACACCATCCATTGGTTTTCCTGCAGCATCGTAAGCCTGCTCAAATACATAAAATGAATTAGGTGCATAACCAACCTGGTTATTTTGAATTTTATTTCCTGTTCCACCTGATATATTATCTCCGGCTTCTAATCCAGGAGTATTATCCTGAGTTGTTGTTAATGCTGTAATTTTTGAATTTTGGAATGTTATATTTCCGCCAATTCTCCACTCTAAATTATTATTTTGAACCGGAATTACTTCCCCAGATAATTCAATACCTTTATTTTTAAGGCTACCTACGTTGTAATTATCTCTATTAGAGAATCCGAAGAAAGCTGGATTCAGTGTATTTAATAATAAATCGTCTGTAGTTCTTTGGTAAACATCTGCTGTACCTGTTACTCTATTATTGAAAAGAGCAAAATCTAATCCAACGTTAATCGTTGTTGTCTCTTCCCATTTCAAATTACTGTTATACGGCTGTGGTCTATAAGTAGTATAAAATGTATTTCCTAATTGATATTGAGCTGCACTGTTTGAAGCTAAATACAAAGGAATCGAAGGATAAGCGTTTCCAATATTTTGCTGTCCAGTAATACCCCAGCCTCCTCTTAATTTAATAGAGTTGATACTTGCAACATCTTTCAAGAAACTTTCTTCGTTCAATTTCCATGCAAGAGAAACAGCAGGGAAATTTGACCAGCGATATTCTTCTGTAAATCTTGAAGTTCCGTCACGTCTAATAGAAACAGTTGCTAAATATTTATCTGCTACTGTAAAATTAGCTCTTCCAAAGAAAGACTGTAAATTGATATGTGTAGGAGTAAACAATTCTACAGTATTTACATCATTCTCAAAATTATAGTTTGATTTGTTTTTTTCTTCTCTAAAATCTTGGTAAGTATAACCACCTGTTACATCAATTTGTGTACTGATGCCTTCAATCATTTTGTTATAGTTCAAATACAAGTCCATTAACTTGTTATTTCTCTTCTCGATATTCACATATGAATTATTATATCCAGAACCTTTAAGACCGAATAAATAATCTGGATGAGTGTTGCCATAACCTCTACCGCTCATTTGATCATAACCTAAATTCACAACTGCCTTTAATTCTGGCAAAAAGTGCATTTTGTAATCCAATTGGATATTCCCAATACTTCTATTAAAGGTACCTAAATTATCTTGTTGCTCAATCATTGCAACTGGGTTTTTTCCAGCCAATTGATTAAATTCTGTTGGAGATGTCATCCATTGGAAATAAGTTCCATCAGCATTTTTTACAGCCTGAGTTGGGTCAAAACCTACAGCTGCACCAACTGCTCCAGTATTACTGTAATTACTTTTAATTACAGATGTATTATTGTTTACCTGAACTTTTAAATGTTTGTCAAAAAAGTCTCCATTTAACGATACACCTAAAGTTGTTCTTTCAAAGTTGTCTCTTAATAAAACACCATTTAAATTCGTATAACCTACAGAAGCTCTGTACGAAATGTTATCTTTTCCTCCACTAGCAGATACGTTTTGATCAGTACCCATAGCAGTTCTGTAAATTTCGTCTTGCCAATTTGTATTAGCCGCTCCCATTGCTGCTTTTTGAGATGCACTTCCGTTTGCGTTAACAAAATCTCTAAATTGCCCGCTTGATAAAGCATCAACTTTTTGAGTAATTTCTGAAACTTGGAAATTACCGTTATAGCTCACTTTAATATCACCAGCTTTACCTTTTTTAGTAGTAATGATAATTACACCATTTGAAGCTCGTGAACCATAAATGGCAGTTGCAGAAGCATCTTTTAAAACTGAAATAGATTCGATATCATTTTGGTTGATTGTAGACAGCGGGTTTCTTCCTCCTTCAACTCCTCCATTTGCAACAGGAATACCATCAATTACATATAATGGATCATTGTTTGCACTAAGAGAAGATCCACTACGGATTCTTACGATCGGATCAGCTCCTGGAGAACCGCCTCCGTTAATAATCTGCAAACCAGCCACTCTACCTTGAATCATTTGATCTGCAGATGCAACTGGTCCTTTATTGAAATCTTTTGCGCCTAAAACCGTTACAGCTCCTGTTGCATCTTTTTTCTTAACGGTACCATAACCTACTTGTACAACAACCTCTTTAAGTTGGTTTGTATCTTCTTCAAGTGAAACGCTTACGTTTTTTTGTCCAGAAAAAGTCACTGTACTGCTTACGTATCCAATAAATGACACGACAATTTTATCACCATTTTTTAAATTTGGCAATTGAAATTTCCCGTCAAAATCTGTAGAAGTACCTCCTTTTGAGCCTTGTACATTTACATTTACTCCCGGAATCGGCTGTCCTGTGGCCTTATCGACAACAGTTCCGCTTAGTGTGCTTTGAGCTAACACAGTAAACGGCAGCAGTAGGAATAAAAATAACAACTTTTTGTAAATTGTTTTCATACTTTTTGTTTAAATTAGTTTGAGTTTGTGATTGTTAGTTAAGTTTTTAATTTTACTTCGAATTTCAAAATTATGAATTTATTAACACGAACAACCGGTGGCACTTTTTATTGGTTTACGAAAACGTGGTAGTGTTGAAAACTTTCTATTTTTTGTAATCTTTTAAGTCAAAAATTGTCAATACCAAAAATATTATCCATCTTTATTATCAATTAGATTTTTTCCAAAAAACACCATGAAACGTAAAATAACCTTAAAACAGATAGCAAAAGAACTTGACGTATCTATTTCAACTGTCTCAAAATCACTTCGAAACAGTCTGGAAATAGGCGAAGAAACACGTCTAAAAGTGCAAGCTTTTGCCAAGTTTTACAACTATAAACCCAACAACATTGCCCTTAGCTTAAAAAATCGAAAAACCAAAAGTATTGGTATTATCATTCCGGAAATTGTACATTATTTTTTCTCTACTGTAATCAACGGAATTGAACAGGTGGCTAACGAACACGGTTATAGTGTAGTAATCTGTTTATCTGACGATTCGTTCGATAAAGAGGTTTTAAATATGGAGATGCTGGCCAACGGAAGTATCGACGGATTTATCATGTCACTTTCAAAAGAAACACAATATAAAGGCGACTTTCATCATATTACTGAAGTTATAAATCAGGGAATGCCGGTTGTAATGTTCGACCGTGTTACCAATGATATTTTGTGTGATAAAGTAATTATTGATGATAAAGCTGCAGCATATGAAGCCGTTCAAAGTTTAATTGATAACGGTCGAAAAAAGATTGCTTTAGTAACAACTGTCGATTATGTAAGCGTTGGAAAACTAAGAACCGATGGTTATGAAAAAGCGCTTTTAGACAACGGAATCCCTTTCAACGAAGATTTGATCATTAAAATTGAAGATGTTGATACTTGTGAAATAACCATTTCTGAGCTTTTACACGCTAGAGCTTTTGATGCTGTTTTTGCAGTAAACGAGCTTTTTGCAGTAACGATTATCAAAACGGCATCAAAAATGGGACTGAAAGTTCCTGTAGATTTGGCTGTAATTGCATTTACAGACGGAATTATCTCAAAATACTCTACGCCAAGCATTACAACGGTAAGTCAGAGCGGTGAAAAAATGGGAAACAAAGCAGCCAAAATGCTTATCGAAAGACTTGAAGCCGAACATGACGATGACGAAGAAGAAAACGAAAATTATACTACAGAAGTCATAGAAACACATTTAATAAAACGAGAATCTACTGACTAATTTTCTTAAAATCAACACATTCTAAAGCCATAAAAAATATTTATGGCTTTTTTATTAGGCTATTTAAAAAAATAATTAATACTTTTACGCCCATCAAAGCTTTTACTTTTACTTCGAAAAAACAGTAAGTTTTGATAAGCAAAGCGCTTATCGTCTAATTAATTTCTTAATTACGATAATGGAAAAGCGTAAATTAAGTTTCTGGGAAATTTGGAACATGAGTTTCGGTTTCTTAGGAATACAAATGGGATTTGCACTTCAGAATGCAAATGCCAGCAGAATTCTTCAAATTTTTGGTGCCGACGTACATGAACTTTCTTGGTTCTGGATTATTGCTCCCCTAATGGGATTAATAGTACAGCCCATCATTGGTCACTATAGCGATAACACTTGGGGAAGATTCGGCAGACGAAAACCCTTTTTTCTTGTAGGCGCTATTTTAGCCTCGGTAGGATTAGTTTTAATGCCTCAGGCTAATATTTTCATTTCCATTTTACCTGCTCTTTGGGTTGGTGCCGGAATGTTAATGATTATGGATGCCTCTTTCAACATTGCTATGGAACCGTTTCGTGCGCTTGTTGGCGATAATTTAAGAACAGATCAACGTACTGCAGGTTTTAGTATTCAAACTTCATTAATTGGTTTTGGAGCCGTTATCGGTTCAGCATTGCCTTATGTACTGACAAAATATTTTCATATTTCAAACAGTACTGTTCCAGGAAGCGTGCCATTAAACTTAACATTGTCATTTATTATTGGCGCTGCGGTTTTAATTGGTTCGATCTTAGTAACTCTATTCACAACCAAAGAATACTCGCCAGAAGAGTTAGCAAAATTTGAAGATCCGCAAAATGATGCGATTTCTGATTCTGAACAAAAATCAAAAATCACAGACATTTTTACTGATTTTGCAAAAATGCCAACTACAATGCGTCAGCTTAGTTGGGTTCAGTTTTTCTCCTGGTTTGGATTATTCGGAATGTGGGTTTTTACTACTCCGGCAATTGCGCATCACATTTACAAATTGCCTTTAAACGACACTTCATCTCAGCAATATCAGGATGCTGGCGACTGGGTTGGAATTTTATTTGGCGTTTACAACTTAGTTTCTGCTATTGTCGCTTTGTTCTTCTTACCGTATATCGCTAAAAAAATTGGAAGAAAATCAACTCACGCCGTTTCATTAATCATTGGAGGAATTGGGTTAATCTCGATTTATTTCATGCCAAATGAAGACTGGGTTGTACTGCCAATGATCTTAATTGGGGTTGCCTGGGCAAGTATTTTAGCAATGCCTTATGCAATTCTTGCAGGATCAATCGCTCCAAAAAAGATGGGAGTTTACATGGGAATTTTCAACTTCTTCGTTGTTATTCCACAAATTGTAAACGCATTAATTGGAGGTCCAATTGTAAAATATCTTTACAATGGAGATGCCATTTATGCACTAATCACAAGCGGAGTAAGCTTCTTAATTGCCGCTCTTTTAGTCTACAAAGTAAAAGATGTAGATGACACCATTCAAAAATCATAAATAAGAATTTCACTTATAATGAAAAAAGCATTCATATTCGACCTTGACGGCGTAATTGTCGATACCGCTAAATATCACTTTTTGGCGTGGCAAAAAATTGCTCAGGCATTAAATATAAATTTTACGCATGAAGACAACGAACTTCTTAAAGGCGTGAGCCGTGTTCGTTCGTTAGATATTATACTTGGATTAGGAAATGTTCAGGCTTCTCAGGAAGACAAAGACAAATGGCTGATTCAAAAAAATGAAGATTATTTGTCTTATTTAGTTCACATGGATGAAAGTGAGGTTCTTCCAGGAGTTTTAAAAATTCTAAAACTATTAAAAGAGAAAAATCAAGGAATTGCATTGGGTTCTGCCAGTAAAAATGCAAGACCAATTCTAGAAAAAACAGGAACTCTGTCTTACTTCGATGTTATTGTTGACGGAAATGACGTTACCAATGCAAAACCAGATCCTGAAGTATTCTTAAAAGCGGCTCAATTATTAAACATTGATCCAAAAAATTCAATTGTATTTGAAGATTCGGTTGCCGGAATTCAGGCAGCAAATATCGGAGAAATGGTAAGTGTGGGAATTGGTGAGGAAACAATTTTACATGAAGCTGACTATATTTTTAAAGATTTTACCCAAATCACAGCAGGCTTTGTAGAAAAATTAATCAATTAGAAAATGTGCCAATTAGATAATTTCCAAATCGTGTAATTATCTCATTTTCTAATTAACTGAATTATCAAATTAAAAGAAATGAACCAAGATTATATAAAACCAGACAATTGGTCTATTATAGAAGAAGGATTTGATGCGGAGCGAGTAAAATCGTCTGAAAGTCTTTTTAGTATCGGGAACGGTGCTATGGGACAACGCGCCAATTTTGAAGAAACTTATTCAGCTGAAACTTTTCAGGGAAGTTATATCGCTGGAATTTACTATCCAGACAAAACAAAAGTGGGCTGGTGGAAAAACGGTTATCCGAAATATTTTGCCAAAGTTCTAAATGCTCCAAACTGGATCGGAATTGACATTGAAATCAACGAAGAAAATCTTGATTTAAATACGTGTACCGAAGTTAGAAACTTCCGCAGAGAATTGAATATGAAAGAAGGTTGGTACAATCGTTCTTTTGAAGCAGTTCTGAAAAACGGAACTGAAATCGCTGTAAATGTTCGTCGTTTTCTTTCATTAGATTTAGATGAAGCCGGAATCATTAAATACGATATTACACCTTTAAATAAAGATGCAAAAATCGTTTACAAACCTTACGTTGACGCCGGTGTTACCAATGAAGATGCTAACTGGGATGAAAAATTCTGGGAACCGCTTGAAGTAAAAAAAGGTACAAACGAAGCTTTTGTTACTGCTCAGACATTTAAAACGCATTTTAAAGTTACGACTTTCATGCACAATACGATTTTGGCAAACGGAGAAAACATCAACGTTTCGCCATCTACAATCGATTCAACTATTGATAAAGTTCAGTACACTTACGGAACTATTATTGCAAAAGGACAAACCTCATCAATTCAAAAAATTGGTGGATATACGGTTTCTTTAAACCACGAAAACACTTTGGCTGCAGCCGAAAAAGTAATCAAATCGGCAGTAAATTCAGGATATGAAACTTTGCTTCAAAATCAAATTGAGGCTTGGGCAAAAATCTGGGAAATGTCAGATATCACTATTGAAGGCGATGTAAAAGCACAACAAGGAATTCGTTTCAACATCTTCCAATTGAACCAAACCTATTTAGGAAAAGATTCTCGTTTGAATATCGGTCCAAAAGGTTTCACCGGAGAAAAATACGGCGGATCAACATATTGGGACACTGAGGCGTATTGTATTCCGTTTTATATGGCGACAAAAGATCAGCAGGTTGCAAGAAATTTATTGACGTACCGTTACAATCAATTAGACAAAGCGATTGAAAATGCTAAAGATAATTTAGGTTTCAAAAACGGCGCTGCATTGTACCCGATGGTGACCATGAATGGTGAAGAATGCCACAACGAATGGGAAATCACACACGAAGAAATTCACAGAAATGGTGCGATTGCTTTTGCGATTTACAACTATTACCGCTACACCGGCGATTACTCTTATATTCCTGAAAAAGGTTTAGAAGTTTTAATCGGAATTGCGCGTTTCTGGCACCAGAGAGCTTCTTTTTCTAAAGAAAAAAATCAATATGTAATTCTGGGAGTTACTGGTCCAAACGAATACGAAAACAACATCAACAATAATTTCTACACCAATTATATTGCAAAATGGTGTATTGATTTTGCTTCGGAACAAATCAATAAAGTCGCTTTAGAATATCCTTCAGATCACAAACGCATTTTAGAGAAAGTCAGCCTTTCGGCGAATGAAATTCAGGAATGGAAAAAAGTGGCCGATGATATGTATTTCCCAACTTCAAAAGAACTTGGAATTTATTTACAGCAAGACGGTTTCTTAGACAAAGATTTAGTTCCGGTAAAAGATTTAGATCGTTCACAGCGTCCAATTAACCAAAAATGGTCTTGGGATCGCGTTTTACGTTCGCCGTACATCAAACAAGCCGATGTTTTACAATGTTTCTATTTCTTCGAAGATCATTTTTCGAGAGAAGAATTAGAAAGAAATTTCGATTTTTATGAGTCGTTTACGGTTCATGAAAGTTCGCTTTCGCCTTGCGTTCACTCGATTCAGGCTGCGGTTTTAGACAAAATGGATATGGCTTATACGTTCTATTTAAGAACTTCTCGTCTGGATTTGGACGATTATAATAAAGAAGTGGAAGAAGGCTGTCACATCACGTCAATGGCGGGAACTTGGATGAGTATTGTGGAAGGTTTTGGTGGTATGCGAGTGAAAAATAATCAATTGCATTTCTCTCCAAAAATTCCAAAAGAATGGAAAGGCTATTCGTTTAAAATTAATTTCAGAAACCAAATTTTGAAAGTAGCTGTAAATCACAACGAAACCACTTTTACGGTAGATGGAGATCAAGATTTAACAATTGTAGTTAATGGGAATCCTGTAATTGCAAGTAAATTTGTACAAATAAATTAATTACATAAAACTAAAAAACATGAAAAACTTATTTTTCGCAAGTTTAATTTTGTTTGCTTTTAGCTCGATTGCAGAAGCACAACAGTTAAAATCACCCGAAGGAAAGTTCGTAATGGAATTTTCGCTTCAAAACGACGGAACTCCAACTTACAATTTAAAATACAAAAACAAAGAAGTTGTAAAAACCAGTAAATTAGGTCTTGAACTTAAAAATGATAAAAAATCTTTGTTGAATGATTTCACTGTCGTGGATACCAAAACTTCGACTTTTGATGAAACCTGGAAACCGGTTTGGGGAGAAGTTGACAATATCAGAAATCATTATAATGAGCTAGCTGTAACTTTAAATCAAAAAGGAACAGACAGACAAATCGTTATCCGTTTCCGTTTGTTTGAAGACGGACTTGGATTTAGATATGAATTTCCAGCGCAAAAGAATCTTACTTATTTCGTAATTAAAGAAGAAAGATCTCAATTTGCGATGACTGGAGATCACACTGCTTTCTGGATTCCAGGCGATTATGACACGCAGGAATACGATTATACAAAATCAAAATTATCTGAAATTAGAGGTTTATCTGAGAAAGCCTATACAGCAAACGTTTCTCAGAAAAACTTTTCACCAACAGGAGTTCAGACTTCTTTGATGTTAAAAACGGCTGACGGAATCTACATCAACTTGCACGAAGCAGCTTTGATCAACTATTCTTGTATGCACTTGAATTTAGATGATAAAAACTTAGTTTTCGAATCTTGGTTAACACCAGATGCAAAAGGTGACAAAGGATATATGCAGGCGCCAAGCCATTCGCCATGGAGAACGATTATGGTAAGCGACGACGCTAGAGAAATCTTGGCTTCAAAAATGACTTTAAACCTAAATGATCCTTCAAAAATTGATGATACTTCTTGGATCAAACCCGTAAAATATGTTGGTGTTTGGTGGGAAATGATTACAGGAAAAAGCTCTTGGTCATACACAAATGATTTTCCAACAGTGCAATTGGGAGTTTCTGACTTCTCAAAAGCAAAACCAAGCGGAACGCACGGTGCAAACAATGCTAACGTAAAAAAATACATTGATTTTGCCGCTGCAAATGGTTTTGATGCCGTTTTAGTTGAAGGTTGGAACGAAGGCTGGGAAGACTGGTTTGGACATTCAAAAGATTATGTTTTTGATTTCTTGACGCCTTACCCAGATTTTGATGTAAAAGGTTTGCACGAATATGCAAAATCTAAAAACATAAAAATCATCATGCACCACGAGACTTCAGGTTCTGTTCGCAACTATGAGCGTCATATGGACAAAGCGTACCAATTCATGAAAGACAACGGATATGATGCTGTAAAAAGCGGTTACGTTGGCGATATTTTGCCTCGCGGTGAAAATCACTACGATCAATGGATTGTAAACCATTATCAATACGCAATCGAAAAAGCAGCTGATTATAAAATTATGGTGAACGCTCACGAAGCGGTTCGTCCAACAGGAATTTGCAGAACATACCCGAACTTAATTGGTAACGAAGCAGCAAGAGGAACAGAATACCAAGCTTTTGGTGGTTCTAAACCAAATCACGTTACAGTATTGCCATTTACACGTTTAATTGGAGGTCCAATGGATTACACGCCGGGGATCTTCGAAATGGATATCAGCAAAATGAATCCGGACAACAAATCACATGTAAACAGTACAATCTGTAACCAATTAGCTTTATACGTTACAATGTACAGCCCATTGCAAATGGCAGCTGATACTCCAGAAAACTACAACCGTTTTCCAGATGCATTCCAATTCATTAAAGATGTGGCTGTAGACTGGTCAGAAAGTAAATATATCGAAGCTGAACCAGGAGATTTTATCACGGTTGCCCGTAAAGCAAAAGGAACAAACAACTGGTTTATTGGAAACGTAAACGGAGAAACGCCTCGTACATCTAACATCGATTTCAGTTTCCTTGAAAAAGGAAAAAAATACACTGCAACAATTTATGCTGATGCAAAAGATGCGCATTACAAAACCAATCCGCAAGCTTATACCATCAAGAAAATTGCTGTAACAAGCAAATCAAAATTATCTCAATTATCTGCTCCTGGCGGAGGTTATGCAATCAGCATAATTGAAACGAAATAATTTTTTTTAAGACAAGTAATTTTCCCCAATATTACTTGTCTTTTTTTTAATCTCACTTAGTGTCCTGCAAGGTTTTCAAAACCTTGTAGGTCTTCTAAAACTTTACTCAATTCATACCTACAAGGTTTTGAAAACCTTGCAGGAAATCGAACTAAAAAGAAAAACTATGAATAACCTAAAAATTAACCACACATTCTACAAATTAGTTCTAATGGTTTTGTTCTTTTCCGCTTCCGCGAAAGCGCAAATCCAAAAAGTAGAACCACCATTTTGGTACGCCGGAATGAAAAATCCGGAACTGCAGATTATGTTCTACGGAAAAAACATTTCACAATACGAAGCTTCGGTTTCAAACAATGTTGTGATTAAAAATGTAGAAAAAACAGAAAACCCGAATTACCTTTTCGTTACAATTGATACGCAAAATATCAAAGCATCTGAATTGGTTTTCTCTTTCAAAAACAATAATAAAGTAGCTTTCACCCAGAAATATTCGCTTAAAGAAAGAAGAGCAAATTCGGCAGACCGAAAAAGTTACGATGCATCGGATTTGATTTACTTAATCATGCCGGATCGTTTCGCAAATGGAAATCCTAAAAACGACAGCGATGCCGTTTTAACTGAAAAAGGAAACCGCGCAGAACCGGGTGGGCGTCACGGCGGAGATATTGAAGGAATTATTAAAAACTTAGATTATATTTCATCACTTGGTGCAACCACAATCTGGAGTACGCCTTTATGCGAAGACAACGACAAACAGCATTCGTACCATACGTACGGACAATCGGACGTTTACAAAATCGATCCACGTTACGGAACGAATGACGATTACGCTCGTCTTTCTGCAGAAATGCACAAAAAGAACATGAAACTGGTTATGGATTATGTGACGAATCACTGGGGAATTACGCACTGGATGATCAAAGATACGCCAACCAAAACCTGGTTCAATCAATTTGAAAATTTCACTCAGACAAACCACAGACGCGAAGTAATTCCAGATACACACGCTTCAAAAGCAGATCAGGAAGTTTGTGTTGACGGCTGGTTTGTACCTTCAATGCCCGATTTGAATTTAAGAAATCCTCTGGTTGCAAAATACTTAACGCAAAACGCCATTTGGTGGATTGAATTCGCTAATCTTGATGGATTCAGAGTGGATACTTACAACTATTCTGACCCGACGGCTATGGCAAATTGGGCAAAATCAATTACAGATGAATATCCAAACTTTAATATTGTGGGCGAAATATGGATGCACAATCAGGCAAGTTTGGCGTATTGGCAAAAAGACAGTAAAATTGGAGCGATTAAAAACTACAATTCGAATTTGCCAAGTGTAATGGATTTTACACTTCAAAGTCAAATTACTTCAGCTTTCAACGAAGATACACCAAACTGGGATAGCGGATTGATTAAATTCTACAACAATTTTGCGATGGATTATTTATATCCAAACATTAATAATATTTTAGTTTTTGCCGAAAATCATGACACCGATCGTATGAACGAAAAGTTCAAATATGATTTGCCAAAATACAAGCTAGCCATGACTTTATTGGCAACCATTCGCGGAATTCCGCAAGTGTATTATGGTACAGAAATTGGAATGGGCGGTGATAAAAGCAAAGGTGATGCCGATATTCGTCAGGATTTCCCGGGCGGATGGGCTGGCGATAAAAACAATGCTTTCACAGCATCAGGAAGAACAGCTCAGCAAGCGGAATATTTTGATTTTACTTCAAAATTATTCAACTGGAGAAAATCGAATGAGGCCGTTCATTTCGGAAAAATGACACATTATATTCCGGAAAACAATACATATGTTTATTTCAGATATACTGATGCTAAAACCGTAATGGTAGTTTTCAATAACAATGCAAAAGAGCAGGTTGTAAAAACAAATCGTTTCAAAGAAAACATCAAAAACTTTAAATCAGGAAAAGATGTTATTACAGGAAAAACATTTGATTTAGCTACTGAAATTACTTTAGAGCCAAAATCAGCTTTGGTTTTAGAATTGGAATAAATATTTTATTTAAACACATAGAGACATAGATTTTTTAGGTCGGTAAAAGGCGTTTCACTTGTTTAAATAAACATAGCTATCCTAAATAGGCACAGCTATGTGTAAATGACGAGTCATTTATTTTAACCTTTTTAAGACAAAGAAAAGCTATGTCTCTATGTGTTTAAAATTTAGGCAACAATTTTCCGCCACGAATTCACGAATTTTTACTGTCAAAGATTGTCAAAAAATAATTCGTGAATTCGTGGCTATTTTTTTCAACACAATCCATCCTAAAATATTCTAAAATAATGAAAAAATACACTTTCCTTTTTTTATCTTTAGTATACTTAACAATGAGTTGTTCTGGCTCAAAATCAGTTTCAATGAATAACGATAATACTTCGAAAACACCTTTCGTCTGGGAAGGAGCAAATGTTTATTTTTTACTTACAGATCGTTTTTACAACGGAGATAATTCGAACGATTTAAATTTCAATCGCACTAAAACTCCTGGAAAATTACGCGGATTTGAAGGCGGTGACATTATCGGAATCACTAAAAAAATAGAATCAGGATATTTTGAGAAATTAGGAATAAATGCCATTTGGCTTACGCCGATTGTCGAACAAATTCACGATGGCGTTGATGAAGGAACTGGATTGAGTTATGGCTTTCACGGTTATTGGGCAAAAGACTGGACTGCTTTAGATCCTAACTTCGGAACTAAAGAAGATTTAGCAAAACTTGTAAAAAAAGCACACGAAAAAGGCATCAGAATAATTCTTGACGGCGTAATAAATCATACTGGTCCAGTAACTCCAGAAGATCCTGTTTGGCCTTCAGACTGGGTAAGAACCGGCGTTGTCTGTGATTACAAATCGTTCGAAAATACGACGATGTGTACATTGGTAGACAATCTTCCAGACGTAAGAACAGAAAGTACTCAGGAAGTACAATTACCGCCTTTTTTAATCGAAAAGTGGAAAAAAGAAGGCCGTTACGAAAAAGAGATCGCTTCGCTGGATGAATTCTTCAAAAGAACAAATTACCCAAGAACACCAAAATATTACATCATAAAATGGCTTACAGATTACGTTTTAGAATTTGGCGTTGACGGTTACAGAGGAGACACCGTAAAACATACCGACGAAAACGTCTGGGCCGATTTTAAAAAAGAATGTGACTACGCTTTTGAAACCTGGAAAAAACATCATCCTCTTGAAATATTAGATCAAAATCCGTTTTACACCATTGCCGAAGTTTACGGTTACGGCATCAGCGGTGGGCAGGATTATGATTTTGGAGACCGAAAAGTAAATTATTTCCAAAATGGTTTCAACAGCATGATCAATTTTGAATTTAAATGGAACGCGGCTCAAAATGATTACGAAGGTTTATTTTCTAAATATTCGAATCATTTAAATAATGACTTAAAAGGATATTCTGTCCTTAATTATATGTCTTCGCACGATGACGGTCAGCCTTTTGATGCTAATCGAGTAAAAGGTATTGAAGCCGGAAATAAATTATTGCTTTCGCCAGGAATGTCGCAAGTTTATTATGGAGATGAATCAAATCGTTCCTTAGTAGTTGAAGGAACTCAGGGCGATGCAACTTTACGTTCGAACATGAATTGGGATGCTATTCAGAATAATTCTGAAACCCAGAAAACACTTTTACATTGGCAAAAATTAGGGCAGTTTAGAAAAAATCATCCTGCCGTTGGAGCCGGAATTCATAATCTGATTAATGCTAATCCTTATACTTTTTCAAGAACATTTACAAAAGGTGCTTTTACCGATAAAGTAATTATGGGAGTAGATTTACCAAAAGGCAGAAAAGAACTTCCTGTTGGCGATTTCTTCCCGAACGGAACTAAATTAAAAGACACCTACTCCAATCAAAATACAGAAGTTATTGATGGAAAAGTGATTATCGACAGTGAATTTGACATCGTTTTACTGGAGAAGATTTAAGCTTTTTTCTCTCGCAGATTTAGGAGATTGCACAGATAATTTAAAAAACAATCTGTCGAATCTGCAAAATCTGCGAGAGACATAATTTATCGCAGATTTCAAGATCAATTTAATCCTTTAATCTGTGGCAAACTTTTTTATACAATCCTTGCGACCTTTGCGTAAAACTTTGCGACCTTTGCGGTTAAACTTCACACAATGCTAAAGATTGCCCATCGCGGTGCGAAAGCCTACGAACCTGAAAACACTTTACAAGCATTTCAGAAAGCTTTAGATTTAAATTCAGATGGAATTGAACTCGACGTTCATTTGAGTTCTGACGGTCAAATTATCGTAATTCACGATGAAACCATCGACAAAATGACCAACGGAAAAGGTTTTGTAAATACTTTATCTTTGTCCGAATTAAAATCATTTTTGATTGATGGAAAGCATGAAATTCCAACTTTAAGAGAGGTTTTTGATTTGGTCAATAAAAAATGCTTCATCAATATTGAATTAAAAAGCGCTGACACTTTAACAAAAGTCATCACTTTAATCGATGAATATGTTTCAGAAAAACATTGGAAATACGAGCATTTTATAGTTTCAAGTTTTGATTGGAATGCTTTACAACAAGTTCACAATCTAGATTCAAAAATCCCAATTGGTGTACTAACTGAAACCGATTTGCATTTAGCTTTGGCTTTCGCCGAAACCATAAAAGCAAAAGCGATTCATCCTTATTATCATTTATTGACTGAGGAAAACACTCAGCAAATGCAGGAAAAAGGATTCCTGGTTTTACCCTGGACAGTAAATATTGACGAAGACATTCAAAAAATAAAAAGTTATAAAGTAAACGGAATCATCACTGATTTTCCAGATAAAATATAAAATTCGTCGCGATAAACTTTGTCAAAGTTTAAAACTTTGACAAAGTTATTTAGAGGATTTCAAAAAAAAATTAGTGCCAATTCGTGAAATTAGTGGCAAACAAAAAAATATGATCAAAAATTTCGATATCATCATCGTTGGCGGAGGCGCTGCAGGTTTTTTTACTGCTATTAATATTGCAGAGAAAAATCCGAAACTCAAAATTGCCATTTTAGAAAGAGGAAAAGAAGTTCTTTCTAAAGTCCGCGTTTCCGGAGGCGGACGATGCAACGTTACACACGCTTGTTTTGAACCAAACGAACTGGTTAAGTTTTATCCGCGAGGCGAAAAAGAACTTCGTGGTCCGTTTCATCAATTTTGTTCCGGAGATACTATCGAATGGTTCGAAAAACACGGCGTAGAATTAAAAATTGAAGATGACGGAAGAATGTTTCCGGTTTCGAATTCTTCGCAAACTATAATTGATTGTTTCTTAGAAGCAACTGGAAAATTAGGCATAAAAGTATTGACAGGTCAAAGCGTACAATCGATTTTTAAAGCCGAAAATCATTGGAAAATTGATACGCAGGATGAAAATTATGCCACAGAAAAATTAGTTCTGGCAACAGGAAGCAATCCGAAAATTTGGGAAATGCTCCAGACGCAAGGCCACGCCATTGTAAGTCCGGTTCCTTCCCTATTTACTTTTAATATTAAAGATTCCCGAATTAAAGAATTACCCGGCGTTGTTGCACAAGTTACCGTGAACGTAAAAGATACCAAACTAGAATCAACTGGACCTTTGTTAATCACACACTGGGGAATGAGCGGACCCGCGATTCTAAAACTTTCTGCTTGGGGTGCACGAACTTTATTCGATAAAAATTATCAGTTTACCATTTTTGTGAATTGGTTAAATGATGTTGATACCGAAGATACCGAAAAAATCCTAAAAGATTTAAAACAAGAACACGCCAAAAAAGCCGTTTCTAAAAAATCGCCTTTTGATTTCCCCAATCGTTTATGGGAAAGTTTAGTTCTGGCTTCTGAGATTGAAGCTGAAACCAAATGGGCTGATTTATCGAAAATTCAATTGCAGAATTTAGCTTCTCAGCTTACAAAAGCAAAATTTCAGGTCAACGGAAAAAGTACTTTTAAAGAAGAATTTGTAACTGCTGGCGGAATCGATTTAAAGGAAATCAACTTCAAAACCATGGAAAGCAAACTGCATCAAAATCTTTATTTTGCGGGTGAAATTGTCAATATCGACGCTATTACAGGAGGTTTTAATTTTCAAAATGCCTGGACAAGCGGGTTTATTTTGGCTCAAAATATTTAATAGAATGAAATTTAAAGGAATTATTTTTGATTTAGACGGAACGTTAGTAGACTCATTACACGATATTTCAGATGCCATGAATACAGTGCTGAAAGGTCTAAATTACCCAACGCATACTTACGAAACCTATCAATATTTTATTGGCAGCGGTTTACGAAATTTAGTCAGCAAAGCTTTGCCTGCTTCGAATAATAATGAAGAGCAAATTGAAATTTGTTTTAATTTGATGGTGAATGAATATCGAAAAATCTGCACGTTAAAAACAAAACCCTATAGTGGAATTGTCGAATTATTAGACAATTTGACGTCACAAAATATCAAATTAGCGGTTTTCTCCAACAAGGCTGATGAACTGACTAAAAAAATAGCGTCAGAAATATTTCCTGATTATTTTGATACTGCAGTTGGTTTAAGTACGGAAGCATTAAAAAAACCAAATCCGTTTGAAGCTGTAACCATTAGCAAAAACTGGAATTTAAAACCCGAAGAAATTCTGTTCGTAGGCGATTCAGATATTGATATGCAGACCGCTGTAAATGCAAATATGTTTCCCGTTGGCGTTTCTTGGGGTTACAGAACCGAAGAAGAATTGAAAATCAGCGGTGCAAAATTGGTTATTAATAATGCTTCGGAATTAATTGAAATATTGTAAAAGTATTCGGTCGCAGTTTTCAGTCACAATCCTATGAACTGAAAAACTTCGACCGAGAACTCCACAAAACAAATTAACAAGAATTTACAGATTTCACAAGTTTTCATTAAGACTATTCTAATAATTTTACTCTCAACTAATTAATCCTGTATGAGAGTAAAATTACTTACCACAATTTCTATTTTCACTTATCAACTTGGCATTTCTCAAACCGAAAAGTTATTGAACGGAAAGGTTCTTTCGCAGAATATTCCACTTAACAAAGTAGAAGTAATCAATAAAACGGCTAAAACGAGTACACGTACAAATGAACTGGGAGAATTCTCTATTTTGGTTCGCCCAAAAGACAGTTTGATTTTCTATTGTAAAGATTATTATTTCAAAAGATTAAGAGTTTGGCAGGAAACTATTGATCAAAACAATCTTATTGTCAATATGATTTTAAAGCCTGAAGAACTTGACGAAGTGGTTGTTACTAAAATTACATTTCCTAAAGTTGGTCCAGCCGATGAAAACTCAATTATAGTACCAAGACCTCCATTATCTACAGGCGTTTACGACGGAACAATAGCAAATGGAGTCGATTTAATGACTATTTTCAGTCTATTTCGGAAAAAGCATAAAAAAACCGAAGAAAAATTCAAAGAATTAGATTTCAAAAAACTAGCAGAAGCAACGGTTCCACTGGATTTCTTTACAAATGATTTAAAACTAAAACCTGAAGACAAAGAATTGTTTCTTCAATTTTGCGACGCCGATCCTAAGGCCGAAACCCTTG
The DNA here is from genome assembly GCF_009711135.1 of Flavobacterium sp. LC2016-01. GTDB lineage: Bacteria > Bacteroidota > Bacteroidia > Flavobacteriales > Flavobacteriaceae > Flavobacterium. Next base: position 399,971 of record NZ_WMIC01000002.1, read on the forward strand.
TTGAACAGAAAAATCTACTTTATACCATGGATTTTTTGCACACTAAAAACAAAGAGTTTCAAAAATTAAATGCTGAAAACAAAAACTAAAATCAATTAAATGAAAGTAAAATTACTTACTACAATTTCCTTTTTCACTTATCAGCTCAGTATTTCTCAAACCGAAAAAACACTTCACGGGAAAGTAGTTTCTCAAAATCTACTTCTAAAAAATGTTGAAGTCATTAATAAAACTGCCAAAACCAGTACAACGACAAATGCTTCAGGAGAATTTTCGATTGCCGTAAAAACACATGACAGTTTATTGTTTTTTGCCAAAGATTATTTATTCACACGATTAAAAATTACAGCAAAGGAAATCGAAACCAATAATCTTATTGTAAATATGATCCCGAAAGCGGAAGAATTGAATGAAGTGGTGATTTTAGACAGGAAAACTACCTCAATTTCACTTAGCAAAGAAGATATAAAGCAAATCAAACTAAATTCACATAAATCAAAAGAAGGATTAAAAATTCAAGGTTTTAATGAGGTAAAGGGAACTCCACTTGATATAGATTTCATTTACTTGGGAAAAAAAATTTACAACTTGTTAAAGAAAGACGAAGAGCCTAAAAAAGAAGTTCCAAAAATTGATTTTAGAAAATTAATTTCAACAACTTGCCCAGCAGATTTCTTTACCAAAGATTTAAAATTAAATGCTGAAGAAAAAGAACTTTTTCTCCAATTCTGCGAGGCCGATCCAAATTCCCAATTGCTTTTAGAAAATTCGAATGTTTTGTCGACTATGGAATTTTTATATACTAAAAATGAAGAATTTAAGAAGCTGAAATCCGAAATTAAAAACTAAAGTTTAATGAAAGTACGACTACTTACCACAATTTTCTTCTTTACTTATCAGCTCAGTATTTCTCAAACGGAAAAATTAATAAACGGAAAAGTTCTTTCAGAGAACATACCACTTAAAAAAGTGGAAGTAATTAATAAGACCACTAAAATCAGTACTAAAACAAATGAGTTGGGAGAATTTTCAATTTTGGTAAAAGCGCATGACAGTCTTATCTTTTTCTACAAAGATTCTTTTTTCTCAAGGTTGAAAATTTCTCAGGAAAACATCAATCAGAATAATCTGATCGTGAATAAAGTCCTGAAACCTGAAGAATTGAATGAAGTTATCATCACTAAGATCGAATTTGATAAAGTCAAGGTTGATGCTGATGCTGTTGCAGATGTATTAATCAGCAAAAATGTCAAAGATTTATCCTGGAATACAGGAGTTAATGATAATAGAATTAGAGAAGCTCTTCGAGTTTCATTCCCTTTAAAAGGCAAGCAGAAGAAAACAATTGAACTTGGCGACGATCGTTTTAAGAAACTGATAATGGCTTATTGTCCACCCGATTTTTTTATCAAAAATCTAAAACTAAAACCCGAAGAAAAAGAACTTTTTATTGATTTTTGCGACTCAGATCCGAAATCGAAAACGCTTCTTGAAAACCCAAATGTTCTAACTATAATGGATTTTTTGTTTCTTAAGAATGAAGAATTTAAGAAGCTGGAATAGCTTTTTTTAGTTTCTTCCATTTGAAAAAAAGAATAATTGTGCTACTTAACAAAAACAACGTAATTATTGAAAAGACCATTATCATTTGGTTAAAACTATCATCATCATTTCTTGCTTTTTTAATTAATTTGTCCGTCAATGCTTGTTCACGAGTAGCGATTTTATCCAAATCCTTACCGTTTTTTAAAAAAAAATCATTCATCTTTTTATAACAGACTATCAATCTTTCGTTTAGGACATCACTTCGAAATCCATACTTTTTTGAAAGCTCATATATTTCAGAAGTATCGCTCGAAAAATTTTCGTCCATAAACGCAATGTTTCCTAATTCGAATAACAAAACAGAAATAATTTGATCTTTCGGTTTTATAAACGAAATTCTTTCATTTAACTGAAAAAACAAAGCATCTTGTAGCTTTATCAATTCTTCATCAGAAAGCTTTGTCTTTAAAGTAATTCCAGAGCCGAAATTAGTGCCAATAAAAAATTCACCCGTTGGATTCTCTAGTTTTTGAATCTTAGCTTCAAGTATTTTTAGATGAAGCCATTCAGATCCTTCGTGAGATTCTGGATTAATCCTAATTGACTTTTTAATCCAGTCATAAGCTTTCTCATTTTCACCCATTAATTCATAAAGAGTTCCAAGATTTGAAGCTGTAGAATATCTGTTTGGTTTAATCTTTTCAATGTTTAGATATAATGCTAAAGCTTCTTTGTATTTTCCCTGAATAATTAAAACATATCCTTTATCAGATAAATAATCTATATCTTTTGTTTTTTCATATCCTTCTTCAAGATCTAGAATTAAACTCGAAAAATCTTTAATTTTAAATTGGTGTCCTCTAGGTACGAAATACTCTTTATGATCACGATAAACTTCAACTTTATTCTTTAATTTTTTAATGTCCCAATTCAAACAAGCAAAAGTTTTAAATGACATCAAAACCAAAACAACAAAAACTTTAAATCTATTCATAAAATAAAAAAGTATTGATTAAACTTGAAACAAAGAAAAACTTGAAACCTGAAACAAAATACTACCTATTCAGCCACAAAATACTGCCATTCAAAACCGCCGCAAACGCAACCCAAATTAAATAAGGAATCAACAAATAACCTGCAGTTTTATTGATTTTCACAAACTTCAAATATGTTTCATAAATAAACAACCATAAAAGTATGATCTCAACTAAAGCCAGCATCGTGTTTTTTAATCCGAAGAATAAATACGACCATACAGCATTTAAGGTTAACTGAATTATAAAGAGAAGAAGCGCTTTTTTAACTTCTTCATTTTGCTCTTTAATTTTATCCCAAACTAATCCAGCAGCAACAGCCATAAAAATGTAAAGAATTGTCCAAACCGGCATGAAAATCCAATTCGGTGGATTAAAAAATGGTTTTTCAAGTGTTGGATACCAGCTTTCAACGCTTGGTCTGGTTACTGTACTGGCAGAATATCCCACTGCTAAACAAACCAATAAAGCTATTGCAATTTTTACGTATTTATTCATTTTGTTAAATTTTGTAGTCAAAAATAGTTAAAAGAAAAGTTTAAACCATATAAGTGATATAAGTTCATTTTAGCAAAGCTCATTTATATTTTCTTATATTACTTATAGGGTGAAAAAATTTAAAAACTATCTTTGCCAAAATTTTATAATTCATGTTTACAGCAGCTGATTTTATTCCAAATAAATATACTTCAACAATCGAAAATGGGAATTTTGAGTGGAGTGCTCCAAGCAATATTGCATTAGTGAAATATTGGGGAAAAAAGGACAATCAAATTCCGGCAAATCCTTCGGTGAGTTTTACTTTGAACAATTGTAAAACAATTACGAAATTGGGGTTTAAAAAAAGAGACGCTTCTCCCGAAGCCTCGGGACCGCTCAGCGTGACAAATGGATTCTCTTTTGATTTGCTTTTTGAAGGAAAACCAAAAGAAGATTTCAAACCAAAAATTCAAAAGTTCTTAGAAAGAGTTGAAATTTATCTGCCATTTTTGAAAGACTATCATTTTACGATTGATACACAAAATACATTTCCACACAGTTCAGGAATTGCTTCTTCGGCTTCTGGAATGGCCGCTTTGGCAATGAATTTTATGAGTTTGGAGAGATTGCTAAATCCCGAAATGACTGATGAATATTTTTATCAAAAGGCTTCTTTTCTTGCACGTTTAGGTTCAGGAAGTGCTTGCCGAAGTATAAAAGGAAATGTTGTTGTATGGGGAAATCAGGCCAATATTGAAGGAAGTACCGATTTATTTGGAGTTGAATTTCCGTACGCTATTCATGAAAATTTCAAGAATTATCAAGACACTATTTTATTGGTTGATAAAGGCGAAAAACAAGTTTCAAGTACAGTTGGTCATGATTTAATGCACAATCATCCGTATGCTGAAAGACGTTTTGCTCAAGCACACGAAAATCTGGATCAATTAATTTCGATTTTTGAAAGCGGAGATTTAGAAGAATTCATTAAAGTTGTCGAAAGTGAAGCCTTGACTTTGCACGCCATGATGATGACCTCAATGCCGTATTTTATTTTAATGAAACCAAATACACTGCAAATCATTAATGCGATCTGGAAATTCAGAAATGAAACCCAAATTCCGGTGTGTTTTACACTTGATGCGGGAGCAAATGTGCATGTGCTTTATCCCGAAAACGTTAGCGAAAAAGTATTGCAATTTATTCAAGACGAATTAGTTGTATTTTGTCAGAATCGTCAGTACATTTGCGACAAAATTGGGAGCGGGGCAATTGCATTGTAATTTTGCGTATCTTTAATTAAATTTTTCAAAAAAGACATTACATAAATCATGAAAGGACCATTATTTTACTCAAAAATATTACTCTTTGGAGAATACGGAATCATCCGCGACTCTAAAGGACTTTCTATTCCTTATAATTTTTACAACGGTGCTTTAAAAAAGTCTGAAGAGCCTTCAGCTGAAGCTATTGCATCAAACAAAAGTTTAAAAAGCTTTGCATCCTATCTTGAAGTTTTACAAGCTCAACAGCCAGATTTGGTTACGTTTGATTTAGAAACTTTAAAAAATGATGTCGAAACCGGAATGTATTTTGATTCTAGTATTCCGCAGGGATACGGAGTTGGAAGCAGCGGTGCGCTTGTAGCGGCTATTTACGACAAATATGCTAACAATAAAATTACGGTTTTAGAGAATTTAACACGCGAAAAACTATTACAGCTTAAAAATATATTTTCTCAAATGGAGAGTTTTTTCCACGGAAAAAGTTCTGGTTTAGATCCATTAAACAGCTATTTGAGTATTCCGATTTTGATTAATTCTAAAGATAATATTGAAGCAACAGGAATCCCGACTCAGAGTTTTGACGGAAAAGGTGCTGTGTTTTTATTAGACTCTGGAATTGTTGGCGAAACGGCTCCAATGGTTAATATTTTCATGGAAAACCTAAAAGACAAAGGTTTCCGTACGATGCTTAAAAATCAATTTGTTAAATATACTGACGCCTGCGTAGAAAACTTTTTACACGGCGACATGAAATCTTTGTTTACAAATACCAAAAAGCTTTCTAAAGTTGTTTTAAACAATTTCAAACCAATGATTCCTGAACAATTTCACGGAATCTGGCAGCACGGAATTGACACCAACGATTATTACCTAAAACTTTGCGGTTCTGGCGGAGGCGGTTATATTCTTGGTTTCACCGAAGATTTAGAGCGCGCAAAAGCATCTTTGAAAGATTACAAACTAGAAGTAGTTTATCAATTTTAAGTTTTAATCTCTTAAAAAAGTTACCGCTATTTGAATACATTTTTCTGAAATCTTAATCCTAAAAAATTATTGCATATGAAAAGTATTTTAAAGATTATCAAAGCAACTTTTTTAGGAGGAATTTTATTTTTAGTTCCTTTAGTTGTTCTGCTTGTTTTTTTAGAAAAAGGCTATGGCATTGTTCAAAAAACCACACTTCCTCTTGTAAATAGCTTTCCAAAGGTTAATGTATTAGGAATTGCAATTCAGGAACTTATCGGAATATTAATTATTATTATCATTTGCTTATTAGCTGGGTTGCTTGCAAAAACTGTAATAGCAAAAAATCTGGTTCAAAAATTAGAAGAAGGCATTTTGAGTTTTGTTCCCGGATATTCATTTATGAAAAGCATGAATGAAAACATTCTGGGTTTTGAATCTAATGAAAACTTAAAAGTAATCTTGGTTCCTACTGATGCCGGCTTGCAATTTGCTTTTTTAATTGAGCAAATAAGTGAAGAGAAATTCACAGTTTTTATTCCGGATGCACCAAATCCGTGGAGCGGATCTGTGGTTTTTGTAGAAAAAAAAGATATTCAGGATATTGATATTACGCAAAAACAAGCTTTGGCCTGCATTCGAAAATTAGGGTACGGATCTGGTGAATTGTTAAAAAACAAACTCTAAACTTTCAGAATCAAAAAATATCTTTTAACTTCCCAAATCTAATCTATCATACTTTATAATTTATGTTAAGCAGACAGCACAAACTTGTAGTAATGAAAATTGTCAGTTTGTTTTCTGTAGTACGCGGTTATAACATCCCTATTATTGTTTTAGCACAATATTTATCGGCGATTTTTATTTTGGCTCCAGAAAAAAGAGCGCTTGATATTCTGCTGGATTTTTATTTGTTTTTGATTGTTTTTGCTTCGGCTATAACAATTGCTTCGGGGTACATCATCAATAATTTTTACGACAGTCAAAAAGATTTAATCAACAGACCAAACAAATCGATGCTGGATCGCTTGGTAAGCCAAAAAACAAAATTGACGGTTTATTTTTGTTTAAATTTCCTCGCGGTTTTAATGGCATCTATTGTTTCTTGGCGTGCTTTTTTATTCTTTTCAGGTTATATTTTTCTAATTTGGTTTTACTCTCATAAAATTAAAAAATACCCAATTGTTGGTAATTTAATGGCATCTTTTATGGCCGTAATTCCATTTTTTGCTATTCTATTGTATTTCTACAATAAGATTTCATTTGAAGAAATTGAAGATCATATGAGCCATTTTATGGTCATTTCGGCGCATGCAGTGTTTTTGTTTTTGCTGCTTTTGATTCGGGAAATGATAAAAGATTTGGAGAACTTGAAAGGCGATTTAGCCAATGATTATCGTACAATACCTATTATATACGGAGAAAAAGTATCGAAACAGGTTATTACGGTTTTGACTTTTTTAACTATTATTCCAGTTTATATTTTAGTCAATATTTATGATGTTGGCTATATGGACATTTACTTTTATGTGTGTTTTGGAGTGTTGCTTTTTTTCCTGATTTTTCTTTGGAAATCAAATTCGAAAGAGCAGTTTTTAATGCTTCATAATGTTTTGAAATTTTTGATTGTTTCTGGCGTTTTCTGCATTGTCTTGATTAATCCGAGCGTTTTGTGGCACGGGCGTGAATTGATTTCTAAATACTAGAAAAAGTTGTTTCACGCAGATTTGGCAGATTGAACAGATTTTATTCTTCTTATAAAATCTGTTTACCGAAAACATTATATAAAGGCAAAATGTATAAAAAGAAGCCAATTGTTTGAATTCTAGCCCCGATTGCAGTGGAAATCCTTTTATTTTTTTTCTTTAAAAAAATAAAAGATTGAAACGAAAAGCGGGAATTAATGCCTGAAAAAAAGCCAATTGCGGTGCTTCAAATTTCTTTTATTTTTTTTGCTATTAATCTAAGAACATTGAACTTAAGTTTATTTGGTCAGAAAAAACTATCTTTGCACAAATTACAGAATTTATGAACAATAAGGAAGGCAATAATAAAAGAGGCGGATCGAAACCAAACAGCTCAAGATCAAACTCAAGCAAGCCAAAACCTCCTATGGCTAAGCGCGCTCAAGGGCCAAAAAAAGTGAAGCCTGAAGTCAAAGCGGCTCAAGAAGCAGCGGAACAGAAAATTAAGAAACAAAATCAGGCGCCAAAGAGACAAAAGGCTTCAGATGAAATTCGTCTGAATAAATACATTTCAAACTCTGGAGTGTGCTCGCGTCGTGATGCTGATATATATATTCAGTCTGGAAACGTAAAAGTAAATGGCGTTCCAGTTACTGAAATGGGTTATTTAGTAAAACTGAATGATGTTGTAAACTTTGACGGTGTTGTTTTAACTCCAGAAAAGAAAGAATACATTTTATTAAACAAGCCCAAAAACTTTACTACTGCGCTTGATGAAGGGCAGGAATATCGCAACGTTCTAGAGCTTGTTCGCGGTTCTACTAATGCAAAAATTGCTCCAATTGGAAGAATGGACAAGAATACAACTGGATTGCTGCTGTTTACTAATGATACCGATATGATTCGCAAGTTTACTTTGCCGAGTCAGAAATCATCTAAAATTTATCAGGTTTCTTTAGACAAAAACTTGAAATTTGAAGATTTGGAAAAAATCAGCAAAGGTTTAGTTCTTGACGGACACCGTGTCTTTGTTGAAGAAGTTAGCTATATTGAAAAAGAAGCAAAAAGCGAAGTTGGCCTTAAACTAAAATCATCTAATGTAAAAGTAGTTCGTGCTATTTTCGAACATTTTGATTATGATGTTTTGCGTATAGACCGCGTTTCATTTGCTGGTTTAACTAAAAAGAATCTGCCTAGAGGTAACTGGCGTTTCTTGACAGACCAAGAGGTTATCAATTTGAAAAACGCATAAGTCTTTCAAATTAGATTAAATATCAATCCTGTTTTGCTTTTGTAAGACGGGATTTTTTTTTAGAAACTGAAAAAGTTATGACCAAAAAGTGTGAAAATAGATCTTCCGATGTTTTGGTTTTTGTCTTCAACGGTCTCGTAACATGTAAATCCTAAGATGATTTTGATTCCAGGCTGAATGCTGTTCAGAATTTCTCTTTTCTGTTCTTCAAGAAGTAATTTCAAACTGTCTAACAGCTGAATATTATTTTTAAGATAGGAAATCACAAGAAGTGCAGAAAAGTTTAATATTTCGCGGGCAGTTTCACTTTTGATTCCGACTTCGTTTGAAATCATTTCAGAAATTCTGCCTTTTTTAGTAGTGAAGATTTCTTTTAAGATGGCGTTTCCTTCAATACGGTAACAGTCGTCGACTGATAAAATGCGGCCTGAAGCAAAATCAACTTCCTGATAAAATGTCGAGTCGTCTTCAATTAATTTTACTACTTCTTTGTAAAAGCCTAATTCTTCGGCTTTGTTGTATAGACCCATTAAAATTGTGCCTATAGAAACATCGATTCCCTTAATTAAAAGTGCATCATTCTCGAAATAAAACTTGTTTAGCTTGGAAACAACATTAGAAGAAATAAAACGTCTAAGTTCAATTTGTAGGTTTGGGGTCATACTCATAACTTATAAAATAATTATTTATAATTGTTTAAAATAATCGATAAAGTGAGGCTTTTTATCGTTTATCAGGATAAAAATATAAAATATTTTAACATTTCCAAAAAATAAGTTAAGAATATACATACCCGATTAACAGCCCGTTAACAAAAACTGTCATAAATACCAGTAAACATAACGCTTTCGAAATCAAAAGAAAATGAAAATATTTTTTGAAAAATTTCAATATTTTAAAAAAACAAATAAATAGTAAGAAAATTCCTGAGTACTTTTACAGGATTAAAATAAAATGTTTCGATATTCCCATGTAAGATGTAAAAAAATGCCAAGAAAAATAATACAAAACATAAAATTTATAAAGCTGGATGCCAAAAACCCAAGCAACGACCCTGTTGCCGCCTTTAAGGCTCTCTGATGGTTTCTGGAATCGTAAATAAGTTCCCCTAAAAATGCACCAACAAACGGCCCTATAATAACCCCAAAAGGTATTGGAGCCAAAATACCAATTATTAATCCAATGTTTGTTCCCCAAACTCCGTAAGAACTTCCGCCGAATTTTTTAGTTCCTTTTGACGGAATTACATAACCAAGAATCGTAATAATTATCGTGAGCAATAATGTTATACCCAAAACCCAATAATTGTTTTCGACGGCTTCCGTGAGATATAAAAGCAGCAATCCTATCCAACAACTTGACAATCCGGGCAAAACAGGCAAAAAACTGCCAAAAATACCGATAATCATACATATAAAACCGAGCAACAACAATACTAAATCCATATATTTTTTGTAAATTGTATTTGCAGATCCAATAAAAAATAAGCTATGTCAAAATTTTTAAAAATATTTGCATTCTGCTTTCTAGCATTTTCGATTCATTCGAATTTGCGCGCGCAGACTCCCAAACTTCCCATAAATGATCTTCTTCTTCAGGACAGCATTTATAAAAGTACTAAGAAAAAAGTATTAAATTTTTCACTTAAAGAATTTGACTCTCTTTTTCTAGAATATCTTAAACGTAAACAAGATCCGGAAGTTCTTTTTTCTAAAACTGAATTTTATAATTATACGGTTCAGATTGCAACCTATTCAGACCGACTTGCGGCTTTATATCCTGATCAAAAGGAAGTTGCCGCACAAAATAAACAGCAATGGCTCTCAGAAAGCTATGAAGATTATTTAGAATACAAAGGTTCACAAAAAAAATAATCGTATTTTTATACCACAAATCACTTTATTCAACTCAACCTCAAAATCTTGAAGCAGTTTTTCATTTTTTTAGTTTTTTTATTCTTTAATTCTTGTCAATATTTTGAGAAGAAGATTCCGTCTGAAAAAGAATTACTTCAAAAAGAACTGAAAACCATTAACTGGAAAGAAGTTGACGAATATCCAAGTCTTGCAGAATGTGAAACAATTGCAGATGAAAAACAGCGCCAAAAATGTTTTTTTGATATTATGGCACAGCTTGTACAGCAAAAACTAGATATCGACAGCTTGTCTATTTTGTATCCTGAACTTGATACAATTGAAGTAAAAGTAACTGTTTTTCCGAATGCGAAAATGAAATTTGAACCCCAGTTTCCTAAAGATTCTGTTGCTTATGATACCATCAAAGTTGACAGTATCCTGCATGCGCGCCTGGTTGATTTTCCAAAAGTAAGCCCTGCTATAAAACGCGGAATTCCGGTAAAAACACAGTTTATTTTGCCGGTGATCATCAAAGCAAAAAACGAAAAGTAGTGTTTTTTCACCATATAAGTAATTGAAGTTCATTTAAAACTTTATGGAAAAACTAGACTTCATAAGACTCAGAAACTGAGCTAAAATTTCTTATATGACTTATATGGCTTTATTTTCGGAATTTTATTTATTAAAACTTCTCCCTTTCCATTCATAAGAACCAAACAAACTGTACAAAGCAACAGTTGAACTGAAAAAAGGATATAGTAAACTGCTCAACAAAAGACTTTTATTTTTAGATTCCGATAGAAATTTATTAGTGATTGAAAGTAAAATAAAATCAACTGCAAACTTAAAAAAGACAGACAAAACAAAAAGCGGATAAGAAACGATTCCGAAAAGAACCAAGAAAAATCCAAGTACAAAACTGAAATTCCCTAAGAAAACAATTAATCCTAAAGCTTTTCCGAAGGTACTTTTATACGAACTTGTTTTGGCCGCCCAACGCACTCTCTGGTAAAATAATGATTTCCAATTTTCGGTTGGTTTTGTAATGACAATTGCTTCTTCTGCTTTTAAATACTCAACTTCATTTGGGAATTTCTCAATGGCTTTCTGCAGTAAAAAAACATCATCTCCGCTTGCAATTTTATTATTTCCTTCAAAACCGTTTAGCTTTTCAAACAATGATTTTTTGTATGCAAAATTGGCACCGTTGCACATAAACCCTTTATTGAGACCAAAACTTCCAATTGTAGCTCCTTGCAGACTTGTTAAATCTAATTGCTGAAAATGGTCTAAAAATGAATTCTCGCATTGATATGTTACAGCGCCTGCCAACATTGAAACTTTATTTTCTTGAATGTAATTATCAAAAGTTAAAAGCCAGTTTTCCGGAACCAAACAATCTGCATCTGTTGTAATAACCCAATCGGTTTTTACATGTTGCATTGCGGTTGTAATGGCATCTTTTTTTGGTGAAGTTGAAATGCGAATATTGTCAATAATTGATAATTGATAATTAACAATTGATAATTGAAATTTTTCATCTGAATTGTCATCTACCAAAATTACTTCGAACAAATCTGTTGGATAATTTAGTTTTGAAAAACTCTCTAGAAGTTTTGGAAGATTTTCTTCTTCATTTCTAAAAGGAACAATAATCGTAAAATTCGTCTGCGGTTTTTTATTTGATTTTTGATATTTTTTGACTTTGGAAAAACCATAAATAAGCAAACTGATGCTAAACACATAAATTGCTAATATGGAGAATAAAGCAAAAATCATTCTGCTGTTTTGGTTTTAAAATTCAGCACAAAATAACTTCCCAAAACGACTGGTAAAACGACATTTAGAAACCACATGAGTGTACTGATGAAAATTACGATCCATTCGTTCACGCCCAAAATTCCGAAGAAATAAATGGCCACGCTTCCTTTTACAGCAAAATCCAAGAATTGAAAAGTTGGCAATGATGAAGCCAAAAAGTAAACTGATGTAATTGCTGCCATTAAAGTTAAATAAGGCAAATCGACATCAAAGGCTAAAAACAAAAAGTAATATTGATGCGAAAAAACCAAATAACGGCAAATTCCTAAAAAGATGTTTTTTTGATGAATTGATTTCGGAATTTCATTAATCTTATGAATCAGTTTTTCAATCGAATAGCCTTTTACTTTTATTTTTTTTATGGAAAACAAAACAATCAGAATCAGTACAAAGCCACCAAATAAAATTAATACCGTTTTGGCAGTTATGACATTAAATTGCGCATTAAAATACAGCAAGCCGAAAATCCCAAAAATTATGGTTAGAATCATCTGGATCCCATTGCAGATCAAGTTTAGAAAAACGACTCTTTTGGCCTCCGATTTAGGATAATACAACGCTTTTCCGGCGTACTCTCCCACTCCATTTGGCGTAAAAATTCCGGCTGTTAAAGCAGCTAAAACTTGTTTAGTAGATTCGTAAACCGAGATTTCGTGAACTACTTTGGCCAGATTCTGCCATTTCAGAATCTCAAAATAACGGTTCAAAACACTCAAAAGCAGTATAAACGAAATCCCTAAAACCGATTGATTTTTTCGGAATAAAACTAGGAACTTATTCCAGTCTAATTTGTCGTTGTTTGCCAGCTGATTGTAAATAAAATAAAATGCGCCGCCAACAATCAAAAGTTTGGCCAGAAGAACAAGGAATTGCTTAGCTTTGTGAGGAATTGAAATCATGCCGCAAAAGTAATCAATTTGAAGATGTGGCAATGGAAATGTGCCAATTTGAAAATTAGAAAATGAGTTAATTTTCTAAACCTTAAACTTGAAACCATAATCTCTTGACAAAAGAACGCATCATATTGTTTTTTTCATTTTTATTAGTATTTGCTTGCAATAAAGTTGACAAAAACATACCTAAAGAATATATCCGAATAATGGGCGAAGGTTCTTGGGGATATAATGATGCAGATGGAAATGTTATTATTCCACTGGGCAAATATAAATTCTTAAATCCGTTGGATGAGAGCGGAATGATATTAGCTGAATTAAAAAATAAACATGGCTACATTGACATTCATGAAAATGTAATTGTTCCTTTTGAATATGATGACATTAGTCTGTTTAGTCAAGATCTAGCTTGTGTAAAAAAAGGCAATAAATATGGTTTTGTTGATCGAAACGGAAAAATTGTAATTCCACTTCAATATGAAGATGAGAGTTATTTTCAAAAAACAGGGTTAGCTCTGATAAAGAAAAATAATCTTTACGGTTTTATAAACAAAAGCGGAAAAGAGATAATTCCAATTATTTATCAAAATGCAAATGAAAGTACTGCAGATAGTTTAGTCTCTTTATATAAAAAAGGAAAATGGGCTTTTTTTGATTCGTTTGGAAAGCAAAAATCTGGTTTTATTTATGATGAAATTGCCTTAACAGATATTAATATTAAAGGGAATGACGAAATTACATTTTGGAAAAATGGCTTAATTTTAGTTCGAAAAAACAACCAAATTGCTTATCTGGATAAAAATCTAAAAGAAATAATTCCGTTTGACAAATACGATACCGGTGATAGATTCAATGAAAACAGAATTGCTATTGTTTCTAAAAATCACAAATATGGAATCATAAATGAATTTGGAAAAGAAGTAGCCAAACCCAGATATGATACAATAGGACATCCTGAAGAATCTTATCATGAATCTGAAATTTTTGTTGCTAAAAAGGGCAATAATCTCGTTTTACTCGATGAACATGGAAAGAAAATTTATGAGAAGATAAAAGACTTCTCTTTTGATTACTGTCGCATCAATAAAAAAATTGAAAAGATTTATCACATTCAGGATTTAAATGGAAAATACGGCGCTATTGACACAAAAGGCAAATTGATAATTCCTGTTATATATGATGAATTTGAAGATTTTGCAAGTAATTACAATGCAATTGTAAAATATAAAGGTAAATTTGGGCTAATCGATTCTAATAATAAAATTACTTATCCAATCGAAAACGAGTCAATTTATTCAAATGGCCGAGAATTAGATTATTACGTTATACAGAAAAACAATAAGGTCGGAATAATTGATAAAAACCTAAAATCAATTTTTAATTTTGTTTTTCAGGATCTATCACCTTGTACTTATGATCAGAAAAATAGGTTTATCGCCAAACAAAATGATAAATACGGCGTTATAGACCGAGCAGGAAGAATTATCATTCCTTTTGAATACAGCGAAATGTCAAATTGGGTTGAATATGGTCCCGGTGAAAATTATCATTTTGTAACAAAAAACAACAAACACGGTTTGATTACAAAAGAAGGAAAAACAGTTATTCCAATAATCTATGATAGTCTTTTTTATGATAGTGATAAAATAATTATTCTATCTAAAAATGGCAAATACGGTGTTGTAACGATTCAAAACAAACAAGTAATTCCATTTGAGTACGAAAAAATTTATTTGGAGCCGAGTCTCTTTTCAAAGAAAAAAGAAACTGAATTTTATGTTTTGAATAATGGCAAATATTATATTGTGAATGACAAAAATGAAGTCCTAAAATCGAATATTTCGAAGGATAATATAGAGAAAAAATTCTCTTTCTATTATAATTAAAAAAAAGTGGCACAAGAACGCATCATATTAGGTATTGACCCCGGAACCACAATTATGGGTTTTGGATTGATTAAAGTCGTCAATAAGAAAATGGAGTTTTTGCAGTTAAACGAGCTGCAATTGTCCAAATACGACAATCATTACCAAAAACTAAAAATCATTTTTGAACGCACCATCGAATTAATCGAAACGCATCATCCAGACGAAATTGCGATTGAAGCGCCTTTCTTTGGTAAAAACGTTCAGTCGATGCTGAAATTGGGGCGTGCACAAGGCGTTGCAATGGCAGCAGGACTTTCAAGAGGAATTCCGATTACAGAATACGAACCAAAAAAAATAAAAATGGCGATTACCGGAAATGGAAATGCCAGTAAAGAACAGGTTGCTAAAATGCTGCAACAGCTTTTAGGTTTGAAAGAATTACCTAAAAACCTAGATTCAACAGATGGTTTGGCAGCAGCGGTTTGTCATTTTTTTAATTCAGGAAAAGTTGTTGTTGGAAAAAGTTATTCAGGCTGGGATGCTTTTGTGAAACAAAATGAAGATAAAATTAGAAAATGAGATAATTAGTCAATTAGATAATTTCTTCCAAGCCTAATTTTCATTATCTAATTATCAAATTGACACATTATCTAATTAAAAAAAATGAGCGGTATCTACATTCATATTCCTTTTTGCAAACAGGCTTGCCATTATTGTGACTTTCATTTTTCGACTTCGATGAAAAAGAAAGACGAAATGGTTTTGGCTTTGGCCAAAGAAATTGTTGTGCGTAAAAATGAGTTTGAAAATGAGATTGTAGAAACCATTTATTTTGGCGGCGGAACTCCTTCTGTATTATCAAATGACGAAATAAACTTTTTAATTTCAGAAGTTTATAAACACTACAAAGTTTCAGAAAATCCGGAAATTACTTTGGAAGCCAATCCGGATGATTTATCTGCGGAGCGAATTTTGGAATTATCTAAAAGTCCGATAAATCGATTAAGCATTGGGATTCAGTCTTTTTATGAAGAAGATTTGAAGATGATGAACCGTGCTCATAATTCGGCGGAAGCCAAAAAATGTTTAGAAGAAGCGACAAAATACTTTGATAATATTTCGCTTGATTTGATTTACGGAATTCCAGGAATGACGGACGAAATGTGGAAACAGAATATTGAAACCGCTTTGAGTTTCGGCATTCCGCATATTTCGAGTTATGCCTTAACGGTTGAACCCAAAACGGCTTTAAGCAAATTAATTCAAACTGGAAAAATTGCTGCACCTGAAGACGAAGCAGCTTCAAACCATTTTATGATTTTGGTTGAAACGCTTCAAAAAAATGGTTTTATTCACTACGAATTATCCAATTTTGGAAAAGAGAATTATTTCTCCAAAAACAATTCGGCTTATTGGCTGGGCAAAAAATACATCGGAATTGGACCTTCGGCACACAGTTATGACGGCGAAAAAAGAGGCTGGAATATTGCGAATAATTCGCTTTACTTAAAAGCAATTCAGAATGATGAACTTCCAATCGAAACAGAAATTTTGACGATTTCTGACCGTTATAACGAATATATTATGACAGGTTTGCGAACGATTTGGGGCGTTTCTTTAGAAAGAATTGAAAATGAATTTGGATTGGAATATTTAGATTATCTGAATAAACAAGCTCAAAAATTCTTAAACGACGATTTGCTTTCAATTGAAAACAACATTCTAAAACCAACTCCAAAAGGAAAATTTTTAACGGATGGAATTGCTTCAGATTTATTTTATTTAAATTTGGAAGAATAAAAATTGGACGCTGATAAAACGGATGCAAGCAACGCTGATAAATCCGTAAAATCTGCGTTAGAATATCCGTAAAATCCGTGTTCCATTATGCTAGCACTTCTTGACAATAAATATCAAATCGACTTATCAAAACCTATTGATATTTCTATTCCATTAACCAATACTGACGAAAACCCAATTGCCTGGTATATCGAAAAACCAGTTATTGAACCTGTAGTTTTTGGAGACTGGATCGGGAAAGTTTCTGAAGGAAAATCATCTACAAATTTCAATAATATTTTCTTCAATCCACATGGGCATGGAACGCACACGGAATGTCTCGGGCATATTACGAATGACTTTTACAGCATTAACCAATCGCTTAAACAGTTTTTCTTTTTTGCTAAACTGATTACGGTTGCGCCTGAGAAAATTGGAGATGATTTTGTGATTACGAAAGAAAGCATTTCGACTGTGCTTAATGCTTCAACTTCGCTCAGCAAGACAGAGGCTTTAATTATTAGGACACTTCCAAATCAAAAGGAAAAGAAATCAAAAAAATATTCGAATACAAATCCGCCATATTTGTCTGAAGAAGCTGCGATTTTCATCCGCGAAAGCGAAATTCAGCATTTACTGATTGATTTGCCAAGTGTCGATAAAGAACATGATGAAGGTAAATTATTGGCTCATAAAGCGTTTTGGAATGTAAAAGACACGCATAATCTAAATTCGGATGCGCGATTAAATGCTACAATTACCGAAATGATTTATGTTTCTGATGAAGTTGAAGATGGAAATTATATACTAAATCTTCAAATCACTTCGTTTGAAAATGATGCAAGTCCAAGCAAACCTTTATTGTATAAAATTGCAGATTTTAGATTGTAGATTCGCTAATACTGAACACTCAAAACCTGAACACTGACCACTAATGATAACCGTTTCAACAGATAAAACCAAACTCGACGTTCCATTTATACAAAACTTTTTGAAAGACATTTACTGGGCTGCGGGAAGAACGATTGAAGAAGTGCAGATCACAATTGATGCTTCGGTTTGTTTTGGAATTTACTTAGATGACAAACAAATTGGCTTTGCGCGCGCCATTACGGATTATGTAGTTTTCGCTTATTTGATGGATGTTTTTATTACGGAGGAACATCGTGGAAAAGGATATTCATCAATTTTAATTGAAGCGATGATGAATGAACCTCAATTGCAAGAAGTTAAAATCTGGCGATTGGCGACAAGCGATGCACACTTTTTATACGAGAAATTCGGATTTACAAAACTCAATCATCCTGAAAAGATGATGGAAAAAATAGTCAAATGAAAATAGTATTAAAACTCGAAGAAACGGCTTTATTTATTCTCGGAATATTTCTTTTCAACCAGTTAAATTATGATTGGTGGTGGTTTTTGGTTTTAATTTTAGCTCCAGATTTGTCTATGATTGGATATGCTTTTGGGAATAAAGCTGGTGCATTTTTATACAATGTCTTTCACCATAAAGGAATTGCACTTTTAATTTATGGTTTAGGATGTTATTTCAGTATCGAAAGTGTTCAATTAGCCGGAATTATTTTATTTTCACATTCGGCAATGGATCGAATTTTTGGCTACGGACTGAAATATGAAAAAGGCTTTAAATACACGCATTTAGGTGAAATTGGTAAATAAACAATTATGAATTTAGAAACGTATTACGAATATTGTCTTTCAAAAAAAGGGGTCAGTGAACATTTTCCTTTTGATGAAGACACATTGGTTTTTAAAGTGGGCGGCAAAATGTTTGCTTTATCTTCCTTATCACAATGGGAAAAAAATGAGCCTTCAGTTAATTTAAAATGCGATCCGGACCGTGCAGAAGAACTCCGAGGAGAATATGACGAAATAAAACCGGGATTTCATATGAGCAAAGTACACTGGAATACGATTGCTTTAAACGGAAATCTTCCAGACAAACTTGTCAAAGAATTAATAGATCATTCGTATGAATTGGTGTTCAAAAGTTTGACAAAGAAAATTCAAAATGAAATTATTGAATTAAAAAATTAGGCATTACATTTGCAGAGTAAGATCGAAACTTAAAAACCCGAATCAGTTTGCAAATTAGCAATTTATAGCATCATGAAAGAACAATTTAAAAAATTTCTAAACGAAGAACAAGATCCAAAAGCGATTGAAAAAATCACTTCTAAACTTACAGATTTATTGATGAAAGGTGAAGAAGTTGGTTATATCGCTGTACAAAAAAAACCTGCAATTACTGTTTTTCCTGATAGTATTGTAGTAACAAACAAACGTATCATCATCTGTGAACCTAAAAATTTAGGACTTTCTATGGATTTTACAGATTATGCCTGGGATGATATTGCAAGTACTTTTGTAAAAGAAAACATTTTAGGTTCTGAATTTTCTTTTGCAACAAAAACAGATTTAGCTGTTACTATTGATTATATTCCAAAAATTCAAGCTAGAAAAATTTATACTTTTGCTAAAGAACAATTGGATTTATTAAAAAACCCTGTTGTTGCAGGAGCACCTGTTCAAGAAACTGCTAAACCAATTTTTGAAGAAGAAACAGTTGAAGAAGAAGTTGAAGAAGAGGAAGAAGTTGAAGAAATAGAAACAGAAGAAGTAACAAGTTTTGCTGAAATCTTGCCTTCTGCTCCAGCTTATACTGAAACTTTTGAACCAATTCAAACTCAAGCTCCGACAG
The DNA here is from genome assembly GCF_009711135.1 of Flavobacterium sp. LC2016-01. Classification (GTDB taxonomy): domain Bacteria; phylum Bacteroidota; class Bacteroidia; order Flavobacteriales; family Flavobacteriaceae; genus Flavobacterium. The sequence goes on from NZ_WMIC01000002.1 coordinate 419,158, forward strand.
GAGACCGTAAATTAAGTGAGTTATCTAAAGAAGAACTTTTTGATAAATTACAGAACTACAAAAAACTTCTTGACAATGGTTTAATCATGCAAGGAGAATATGATGCTTATAAAAAAGAGATTTTAAGTTACATGTAATTTGACCGAAAGGATTTTACCCTTAGTATATAAGATAAAAACCATCAGCATAACTGATGGTTTTTTTTTTAACTTAATGAGTTTTGAAAAGCCAAATATTAAAATAACTCTACATAAAACTTAAATTATCACAAATCACTTATATAGTTTAAAATTTTTATATTTGAGTGCTTTAAAATACCACAATTATGAATCCGAAAATCTTAATAAGTTCGCTGGCTTTTTCTTCACTGCTTTTTATTTCTTGTAAAAAAGAATTAGAACCTCAGGAAAATACTGCAACATCAGAATTGGTCCGACTTGGACTTGCAAAAGATACCATAAAAACTGCGACAAATACGTCCGTTGTACAAACTCAGACGGCAAACCCAAATACAGTTTTAGGAGAAACAAAAGGATTGAATCCTGCTCACGGACAGCCGGGACATCGTTGTGATATTGCCGTTGGCGCGCCATTAAATTCGGCTCCGCCACAGCAAGGACAAGTGGTAACAACCCAAACGCCACAAGTGGTTCAGGTAAATCCAAATCAAAAAAATGTAGTTACAACTACAGTTACTGCACCGGTAAAAGTTGGAAAAGGGATGAATCCTTCGCATGGACAACCAGGTCACAGATGTGATATTCCGGTTGGTGCGCCTTTAAATTCTCCAGTTGTAAAACCTGTAGCAACAAATACAGCACAAAGCGGAAGTGCTACACAATCGTTTACCGTAACGCCGCCTGCAGGAAATAATGCGGTTCCGGCTTTGTTAAGCACCGAACCAGCGCAGACAGTAGCCGAAGGAATGAATCCGCCACACGGGCAGGCAGGACACAGATGTGATATTGCTGTAGGAGCGCCTCTTCCTAAGTCATAAAAAAAGTTACAAAGTTACAAAGATGCAAAGACGCAAAGAAACCTTTGTAACTCTAGACCTTTGTCACTTTTCAAACTATAAAAAAAAGACGTTTCAAATTGAAACGTCTTTTTTTTTTATATACTTTAAAATTTAAAAAGCTTTTTGTTTTTCGTAAGTTGTAGTTAGTGATTTTTTAATTTTGGTTAGAGCACCGCTAAAAGCTTTTTCTAATGTTTCGGCGTGTTCTGTAACGGTAATAGGCTGTAATTTTTGCGGACGCACTTCGATTAAGCATTTTTTGTCATGCAAACCGAATTTCTCCCCATTTTCATCCCCAAAATGAACTTCAATACGGGTAATTTTGTCTTCAAAACGAGCTAAACCTTTTTCTAATTCTTCAGAAAAGTAGCTTTCTAATCTTGCGTGTCCCTCAATGTTTTTGTCGGTGTTGATTTGAATCTTCATAATGGTTTAAATTTTATGATTGTCTCTCAAAGCTATCTTTTTTAAAGGAAAATGCCAAGCGAGTTAATAAAACATTATGAAATTATTAGCCACTTTTTTATCATTCTAAAGAAGAAGGAATTTTTGCCATCATTTCCGATCTGAAAATTATCGTATTCTGAATTTCCAAAATACAAGCACCCAAATTCTTCTTAATATCATTGCTCCAAAAACGTAAAACTTTCCAATTGCGAGATTCTAAATAGCTATTGACTTCGAGGTCTCTCTGCATGTTACGTTCTATTTTTTTGATCCAATATTCTGAATTGGTCTGCGGTTTTTTTCTGGTTTCCCAATCTTTTCCGTGAAAGAATTCACCGTCAACGAAAATGGCAATTTTTAAAGCTGCAAAAGTCAAATCTGGAGTGCCAAAAACCTTTTTATTGTTTTTACGGTAGCGGTATCCAATATGCCATAGCGCTTTTGCCAAAGCGATTTCTTCTTTGGTGTCTTTGCTTTTTATCGCACGCATGTTTTTGGAGCGCTGTTCGGGCGTAAAACAATCCATGATTTAATTATTAAAGAAGTTGGAATTTAATAATTAGTGGTATTTAATGGGTTATAGGTTGTTCTGTTAAAATTGCACTATTTGAACAAAGTTAAAATTTTACTTCTCTTTCTCCTTCTTCCCAAGCTTAATCTTCATCTTCCCATTATCATCATAAGCCACTAAACGCAGAATAATACCTTTTTCTCGAACGGCTTTTCGTTCTTCTTTTGAAGAAAGTTTGGCGTCGTTTTTAGAATTTCGGAGCGGAATTGTAAGTGCCAAATTTGTACCTCGGCCAAAGGAATAAACGCCATTTGCATCAAGATTTAAAACACTCGAACTGATTGTTAATTTATTAATATCTACTAATTCGCCTCGCAATTTAAAATCACCAGACAAATCACTGAAGGTAATATTCTTAACATCGCGAAACGGGAAAGCATATTTTCCCACTTTCATAATGGGTTCAAAGTTGACCAAAGCGCCTTGGCTGACATTAAAATTCAAACTTCCGTGGGTTGAATTTGTAATCAATTCACCATTGCTGTTCATCAAACCGGTAACATTGGCGGTGCTGGTTAATCTTCCGTGGATGTTATTTGGAGAAAAAGATTTGATTCCGAAGTTGTTGAAAGACTTTAAAAAACTTGCAATATCAACTCGGTTTACCTGAGCATTTGACCCGAAAGCGAAGTTTTTTCCGTTTGGCGAAACTTCGGCATTAAAAGAAATAGTTCCTCCTGAAGTTTGCAGAAAACCGTTTTTGATAACCAATTTCGAATTCAGCATCTGGATTCTCGCCGTTGTATTAGTTGCGGTGAGTTTGTTGTACGTTATATTGTCGGCTTTAATGTCAATTACTACGGAGCATTTTTCGATTACAGTTCGCAAATGACGTGAAACTGTTGGTTTGGCAGTTTTTGCCACGGTTTTCTGTTTTTTAGAAGCTGCTAAAACACCCAGAAATTGTTTGATATCAATATTTGGACAATGAATGTTCCAATTTACAACCATTTGTTCCGGCGCATCATAATAAAGGTTGAGGAAATTGTCAATTTTACCTTCAATATAAATGGTGTTCTTTTTGTGTTTGTAGGCGATTTTTTTAATCAGCAAAGCTTCTTGTGTAAACTCAAGCTGTACATTTACTTTTTCGGCGTGAATATTCTTCGGAATAAAATAAAATGAAGTATTTGTTACGTTTACATTCCCAATAAATTTTGGCTTATTAATGTATAAATCAACAATATCAAACTGAAATTGCAAATTTGCTGTTGCATGTCCTTCCGAAAATTGAATCCATTTATCATTGCTGATTTCATTGAGTTTGCTTACATCAAAATCGGAACTTACGGTTCCGGTTGCAAGCGGTTTTTCAAGATTATTGATTGATAATTGTGGGATTTTCAATGGAATATTTTCATAAGTAGCCGAAAATCGTGTCAAAATTACAGCCGAATTGGCATCGGAAAAGCCTTCTTTTGGTTTGAAATTATTGGTAAAAATCCCTTTAAAACTGCAGTCATTCAGCTGTCCGTCGGGAATACTCAATTCATTGTCTTTAATAATGGCTTGAACTACAATTCTTGGATCGCCCGCAGCACTCAAATCGCCTTTTATGTCGCAATTAACGTCAATAGGTTTCTTTAAATTAAAGCGATTTAGTTTTGAACTGATATTTCCGGAAAGTAAATTGGATGCATTTTGCCATAGAATTGAAGTTCCAATATTAATTCCGAAAAGCGAATTACTTTTTCCCAAATTAAAAAACGCAGTAATATCAAAAGAATCGGTTCCAATTTTTAAACCATCAGTCTTAACGTCAATTTTTTCTTTATCCGAAGAATAAGAAACCTTCAACGTTCCTTTGAGCTGTTTTTGTTTGGCAAAACTTCCATGAACGGTATTAAAAGCAAGACTGTTAATTTGAGTGTCCAGAAAAAGATCTGTCTGCCAGTTGTCGCCATCATAATTTACTTTCGATTTTAAACTCGCAACTGCAAAATCAAATAATTTATGCCCAACATGATTGTCTATCGTAAAACGAACATTATTAAGGTCGATTTGATCAATTGTAGTTTCGGGTTTCGATTTATCTTCTGGAGCTTTTTTCTTCTTTTTCTTAAAAATATCTGAATTAGAATAACCATTTTCAGCTTTATAAACATAAATCTGAGCATCGTTAATAAGAACTTTGTGAATGTTGATTTCCTTTTGCAATAAGCTCCAAACATTTAATCGCACCTCGATTTCTTGTGCTTTCAGCAAAGTATGTTTGTGCGTATTCCATTGATTGTCTTTTAGTTCAACATCTTTTAACGCCAGCGTAAAATTCGGAAAACCAGTTATAAATTTATATTGAAAATCGCCAATGTGGAATTTACCGTTGATGTTCTCATTTATTTTGGTATTGATTTTGGCAATAATTTCGGTTTTGTTTCTGTTGAAATAAATCGATAATCCGCCACAGGCAATTAAGAGAAGCGCTATTAATCCTAAAATAAAAAATCCAAAACGTTTGGCATATTTTCTAAAACCAGCCGACTGCAAAAAGACTTTTATTCGATGCAAAGTTTCTTTCATCTGGAAAATTTTAATGGTTGATTAAAGATACTACAAAAAACAATCATATTTAAATTTCTGATTTTCAAATTACTATAATGTTAAGCTTGTGTTTTCGAATTGAATTTATGATATAATTATTTACAATACTTTTATAATCAAAACTAATTTATGAATGGTGTATCATTTGTTTTTAATTTCTAACTTTGTACCTCAGTTTAGAAAAGAACAAAAAACTTGTCCTTTGGGACAGAAGCTGAGATAACATTTAAAGACAAATTATTATGGCATTAGCAATAACAGATGCTACTTTTGACGAAGTAGTTTTAAAGTCAGATAAACCAGTAATGGTAGATTTTTGGGCAGCATGGTGCGGTCCTTGTAGAATGGTTGGTCCAATCATTGACCAATTGAGCGACGAGTACGCTGGTAAAGTAGTTGTTGGTAAAGTAGATGTAGATGCTAACCAAGAATTCGCTGCAAAATATGGTGTGCGCAACATACCAACCGTTTTGGTGTTTCATAACGGTGAAGTAGTAGGAAAACAAGTTGGAGTTGCTCCAAAACAAACCTACGCAGATAGTTTAGACGCTTTGTTGTAATCGTAAGATTATGATTTATATAAAGAAGGTTTGGCGAAAGTCAAGCCTTTTTTATTTGCTTTTTTTGCCACTCCCGATAGCTATCAGGATACACAGATTAAAAAGATTTTTTTCGCCACTAATTGCACGAATTTTCACGAATTATTTATCTAAAATTTTGGTTAGAATTAAATAAATCAAATGATTTTAATCTGTGAAAATCATGTAATTCTATCTAACTCTTTTTTAAACTTTAAATAATTAGTGCAAAATTTTCTCAAAAATATTCAATATAGCCCGTGGTTTCAACCACGGGAAACGTATTGTGTTAATATAATATGTCCCTGCGGTTGAAACCGCAGGCTATGTTTTTCATGCAGATTCTTGATTAGACTTTTTTCAACTTAGCAATCTCTTTGTCAAAGCCACAAACGCACTTTCTTTAAATCTGTGGCAAATAAATCAGACCTAAATTTTAATTCGTGGAAATTAGTGCGATTCGTGGCAAACATTTTTTATTTTTAACGAATCTTATATTCCTTTAAAATGAAAATTCTTCACAGCTTTCTTGTCTCTTTTTTGATCATTACGATTGGTTTTTCTCAATCAAAATCAAAAGAAAATCTAATTATAGAAAATGGAGTTTCAGAGCAATTGGCTCACTTTCGTAAAAAACAGATTTCAGATGTTCAATACAAATTGTTTTTTGATATTCCCAATCAAAAGAATGATGATATTAAATCACTTCTGTTTTTAAATTTGACTTTATCTGATTTGAGTCAGCCTTTGCAATTAGATTTTAAAGAGAAAACGGAGAACATAAAAACAGTTGACGCAAACGGAAAAAGAATCGCTATTGTTCATGAAAAGGGACATATTGTAATTCCGGTTGAAAGTTTGATTTCAGGAAAAAACACCATTTCCATTTCGTTCATTGCCGGAAATTTATCTTTAAACCGAAACGACGATTTTCTTTATACCTTATTAGTTCCAGATCGAGCGAGCACTTTATTTCCTTGTTTTGATCAGCCCGATATTAAGGCTACTTATAAACTAAGTTTGAACGTTCCTAAAGATTGGTCGGTTTTGGCCGGAGCCGATGTCAAAGAGAAAATCGAAAAAGGGGATTTCACATCCTATACTTTTGGAGAATCAGATAAAATGAGTACGTATTTATTTTCTTTCGTTGCCGGAAAATTCAAAAGTGCAACGCAGCAACCTGGAAATTTAGAAATGACCCTGTTGTATCGTGAAAATAATCCAGAGAAAATTCAGTTTAGCACCGATACGATTTTCAAACTGCATCAGCAATCTTTGGACTTTTTAGAAAAATATACCAAACAGAAGTTTCCATTTCAGAAATTAGATTTTGCTTCGATTCCGGTTTTTCAGTATGGTGGCATGGAACATGTTGGTGCGATTCAATATCGCGAATCGACTTTGTTTTTGGACAACAGCGCAACCGACAGCGAGAAATTAGATCGTGCAAAATTGATTGCGCATGAAACTTCGCATATGTGGTTTGGCGATTTGGTAACCATGAAATGGTTTGACGATGTTTGGATGAAAGAGGTATTTGCGAATTTTATGGCCGATAAAATCATGAACCCAATTTTCCCGAAAGTTAATCATAATTTACAGTTTTTCTCGGCGCATTATAGTAACGCTTACGCGGAAGATCGCTCGTTGGGCACGCATCCGATCAAACAGCATTTAGCCAATTTGAAAGATGCAGGTTCACTTTACGGCGCCATTATTTACAACAAAGCGCCCATTATGATGCGCCAGCTTGAAGCTTCGATGGGAAAAGAAGCTTTCCAGAAAGGAATCGAAAAATATATTAAAAAATACGCCAACGACAATGCAGATTGGAACAATCTTGTGGAAATTCTGGATGCCGAAACGCCGCTCGATATGAAAAAATGGAGTGAAGTTTGGGTTAATAAATCAGGAAGAGCGATTTTTTCAGATAAGATTGAATACGATGCTAAAAACCGAATCAAGAAACTTGAAATTATTCAAAAAGCAGAGGATAAATCAAATAATGTTTGGCCTCAGGTTTTTCAGATAGGTTTAGTTTATGCAGCTAATGTAAAGGTTTTAAATGTCAATATTACAGACAAAACTCTTTTGTTGAAAGAAGCAATCGGACTAGAAAAACCGCTTCATATCGTTTACAATTATAATGGTTTTGGATACGGTGTTTTTCCGCTTGACGGGAATAATTTAGATCCTATTTCAACATTGAAAGATGAAGTTGCACGAGCTTCGAGTTACAGTAATCTTTATGAAAATACCTTAAATGGGAATGTTGCACCGATCAAAGCGTTTGATTGTTTTTTTAAGGGAATTCAAACCGAAGAAAATGAATTGGTTTTAAGAATTGCTTCTAATAATTTAAACACCATTTACTGGAAATTTTTAACCGAAAAACAGCAGAATAAAGTTCAGAAACAGCTTGAAGATATTTTAAATGTTCGCTTGCAGGCTAATTTATCAGCAAACATCAAAAAGACGTTATTTAATTTATTCAGCTCAATTGCGTATTCAGATTCGGCGAAAGCCAAATTGTATCAGATTTGGAATAAAGAAATCGTGATTCCAAATTTGAAATTGAACGAAGATGATTATACCAATATGGCGATGAATCTGGCGATTTTCAAACATGAAAAAGCAGATGAAATCTTAGAAAAAACAAGAACTACGATTACAAATCCGGATAAACAAAAGCGTTTTGAATTTTTATTGCCATCATTATCAAAAGACGAATCGGTTCGAAATGCTTTTATGGAATCTTTAAAAGAAGATAAAAACCGAGAAAAAGAATCGTGGGTTTCTGTTGGTTTGGCTAATTTTCATCATCCTTTGCGTCAGGAAAGTGCACAGAAATATATCCGATTTTCATTAGATTTGGTTGATGAAATTCAGCGCACCGGCGATATTTTCTTTCCGAAAGACTGGCTGAATAATACAGTTGGCAAATATTCTTCAAAATATGCTTTTGATGAAGTACAGCGATTCTTAAAAGAAAACCCTAATTTTAGTCCGATATTAAAACGAAAATTATTGCAGGCGACAGACGGTTTGTACCGCGCCCAAAATATTAAAAAAGAAACCGAATGAAAATTGAATCGGAAATAGAGAAAGTCTCCAGTTTTCAGCATCTTGAAATGCTGGCGAATCAGGTTGTAGAAGGTTTTATATCTGGAATGCACAAGAGTCCGTTTCATGGATTTTCGGCTGAATTTGCCGAGCATAAAGTCTACAATGCAGGAGAAAGCACCAAACATATCGATTGGAAATTATTTGCCAAAACAGACCGTTTATACACAAAACGTTTTGAGGAAGAAACCAATTTGCGTTGTCATTTGATTGTTGATAATTCGTCATCAATGCATTATCCGGAACTGAAATCGAATCAGCCTTTTTATGAAAAGAAGATTGGTTTTGCAGTTTTGGCATCGGCGGTTTTAATGAATATTTTAAAGAAACAGCGCGATGCCGTTGGTTTAAGCGTTTTCTCCGATAAATACGAATATTACGCGCCCGAAAAAGGGAGCGATCGCCATCACAGAATGCTTTTGAATAAACTGGAAGAATTGTTAATTCAGCCAAAAGTCAAAAAAACGACCGATACGATTACCTATTTGCATCAAATAGCGGAGAAAATGCACCGCCGTTCGATGATTATTTTGTTTACGGATATGTTTCAGTCGGAAGATGATGAAAAGCTTTTTAACGCTTTACAGCACTTAAAACACAACAAACACAAAGTAGTTTTATTTCATGTAGTTGATAACGAAACAGAACTAAAATTTGACTTTGACAATGCTCCAAGAAAGTTTATCGACTTAGAATCAGGCGAAGAAGTATCCATTTTTGCTGATAATGTTAAAGTGGAGTATGAAAAAAGAGCAGAAGCTTACTTTAAAAACCTTGCCTTAACGTGTGCAAAGAACCAAATTAAGTATGTTCCGGTCAATGTTGGCGATAATTTTGAAAAAATATTGACTACATATTTAGTTGAAAAACAAAACTTTGGCTAATGATTTAAAAATTTATTTAATTTTTTTTATCAAAACACTTGCAGAAATGAAATTCTGTACTATCTTTGCAACCGCAATAACGCAGAGGTTTGGTAGTTCAGTTGGTTAGAATACATGCCTGTCACGCATGGGGTCGCGGGTTCGAGTCCCGTCCAGACCGCAATATTGGGGAAAGCCTTTCTTTTAAGAAAGGCTTTTTTGCCCAAATACGGTATCTAAGATTAGTTGTGTTGTTTTGCTACGACTTTGTAACTCGTAGCTGGTTTAGTAGTTAGACCAATGAAAAGCTTTCCACTTTTGTGGATGGCTTTTTTGATTTAAGACTATTTGGATTTCGAAATTATTTAACCGCAAAGGGCGCTAAGATTTTACGCAAAGTCCGCAAAGTTTTTTTAAGCTTTGCGGACTTTTTGTTTATAATGCTTTATTGAATTGAATTTTAAACATAGCCTGTGGTTTCAACCACAGGAGACGTATTGTGATCATGATTATGTCCTCGTGGCTGAAACCACGAGCTATGTTAAGTAAGATGATGGCTATTTATATACAAAAAACCTTTGTCAAAGTTTAAAACTTTGACAAAGGTTTTTTGAAGATCTAATTCAAAAGCTTTTAGTAAAGTCTATTCCTTTGGCTTTTGTCTTACTATTTCTTTAAAAATTATTTACCATTTTTAGCAAAAAGAATCGCTCGATCCAGAATTTCATCTTTTCCTTGCTGAATGCCTAAAATAGTTGGTTTTACTTCGATATCAGGAACAATTCCTATACGCTGTACTTCTTTTTTATTTGGATAAAAAACGCCATAACAAGTAAATGACGAAGAAAATCCTTTAATGATCAAAAATCTAGTATTTGCACCATCTGCGCCTCCTGTTTGAGAACCAATAACGGTCGATTTAGGCACAGTTTGGAGCGCCATCGCACTATGTTCAGTATGACTAACTGCATTTTCATCAATTAAAACAATTACTTTGCCTTTATAATTATCCGGATTAACCTTTCCTAATTTTTCGTCACTTTTTCTCCAAACATAACGACCCGGATAACTAACATCTGGATCAAGGTACTTCGCGTATTCTACAGGTTCAGGATTCAACCAGTCTGCAAGAGAATACATAATATCATGAGGTCTTTTTCTGTCATCAAAAATTATAGCGTTTGTATTTTTGAGCGCAGCTATCAAATTTGGAACATCTTCTTCGTTAACTCCTCCAAAATTCACATAACCGATATTCCCATCTAAAATTTTCCATTTTTCCTGAGCAGGAAATTGAATTTTTAAATCTTGATATTTATATCGATTTATTGATTTGACAGCAGTTTTTCCATCTCTGATGAATTCAATCTCAAAAGTTGATGTTTTTCCATTAAAGATTGCCCAATAAGCATTTTTTAAAACCGAAGGCTCGTTTGATCCTTCAACATATTTTGAATTTTCTTTTAAAAGTTCGGCAATCGTTTTTCCTTCTACTTTTGTGATTACATCTCCAATTTTAAGATCGCTGATTTTTGCCAAAGAATCATTTTTCAAAGCTATAACAACGGCTTTTTGATCAATAATTTTAACATCAGCAGGAATAAATTTATCTCCAAAATATTCAAACAGGTTAGGCATATTTGTAGAAGCGTGCGTATCATTTATTTTTATAGAAATTTCGCGCATTGCCAAATCAAAATCTTTTTCTGATTCTGGTGCAATAACTCTCGGAAGAAATTCATTTAATGACTTATCCCAATTTTGATCCATCTGATATTTAGAAGGAAAAAAATATTCAATGTAATTCCAATATCTAAAAAAAGCCAAAAGACGAAGATTTTTATCTGTCCATTTAAAATCTGCATATTTTACTTCATTTTTAAATTGCAATGGAGGGCCATTACTGTTAAATTCATAAGCAACATAATACTGTTTTTCCTGAATTCTATTTTCTTCAATAAATTTCAGTTTTTTCGAAAGTGATTTGGAGAATAATTCATTTTTATTGATCCATGATAAATCGAAGTTTTTATCAAAATAATCTTTTTTAGAAGTCAATTTTACGGTTTTAACTTCTCCCAATGAAGTCAGCCAGTTTTCAATTACCAACGAAAATGCTTCTGCAGATTGCGCTTCTTCTACTTTCGGCAAAATTTGAAACAATTGTTCGTCCCAATTCTTGCTTCCATCAGCAACATTTGGATGATAATATTTTAAAAAACCCCATACTTTACAGGTTGCTGCTAATTTTTGGGTTTCGGTTATAGGTTTTGAAAAAGAACTTTGAAATAATACTAAAAAAAGGACAAGAAGAATTTTCTTCATTTAGAAATGGTTTAGGTTAATGACTAGTTTAAGGCTGTTTTAAACCTGCTCAAAAATACTTTTGAACTGATATAATATTCTTTCGATTAATCTTAAATCTTCGGTGACGATTTCAGCTCTTCCTTTCATTTCCTGCTGAAATACAATCTGTTTTTTATAAGAAGTTTCCAATCCGTTTGGCAAAGCGACATCAAGCAATAAATTCCCGTCTTTGTCTGGTACCAGCGAAATGTTTTTAATTGTACCTTTTAAAACACCAAATTCTCGATCTGGATAATTTGACAAACGAATATTTACACGCTGTCCTACTTTTATTTTACCCGAATTTAATGCCGGCGCTTTTACTTTTCCTATAAAACCATTTTTTGCATCAGGAATAATTGAAAAGACATTGTCACCAACATTAATAGTCTGGTTTTCGTTCCAAACCTGCAAAAAAGTAACCACGCCGCTGATAGACGATTTTAATGTATAAGCCAATTCCCAGTCTTTGATCACTTTTTTGAGTTGAAAAAAAGACTGTGCCATGTTTCGTCCTAAATTAACTTCTTCTTTAGTACTGCTAATATGCGAATTCTGACTCAATTTCGTGTTATCAATCAAAGCCGATCTCAATTGCGAAATCGACGTTAAAAGGCTCTTATAACTCTTTTGCGCCTGTAGATAGCCCAGTTTTTTAGCTTCCATTTCCTGTGCCGAAATAATTCCTTTGTTGAATAAAGTTTCAAATCGTGCTATTTCATTTTTTTGAAGCTGCAATTCGCTTTCATTAAGTATTTTTTGCTGCTGCAGAATTTCCAATCTTTCCTTTATCTGGACTTTTTCAGAAATCTGAGCTCTGTTCTCGACTTCAAAAGGCTGCAGATCTTCGTTTAATTGTTCGGCCTCATAATCTTTCTGAAAAACAGCATAAGCACTTTCAATTTCACCTAATTGCAAATTCTTCAATTCCGTAAAAGGAAATGCTTTTTTCGAATCATTAATATTATAACGCTCAACAATGTTTTTCAGCAAGAAAACATCTTTATAATTGGCCGTATTTTCAATTACAGCAAGGGCAGTATTTTTTGAAACAGTCGTTTTATCTTTAACCAAAATAACCTCAATACGTCCTGATGATTTAGAAACTATTTTCTCAGGCGGAATATTAGTTGTAATAACAATTTCAGTATTTACAACATCCGGATATTTTACAAACCAAGAAACGAAAAACAGCATCAGGATGATAGCAAAAATGAGGACCGTCCCCCATCTGATCATCCAGTGCGGTACTTTGGTGAGAATGTCCTGAACCTCTTCACTTCTTAATTCTAATGTATTATGATCTTCAGCCATGATTTAATTTCCTAATTGGAGCTGGTTTTTAACAAGTTCAAAATAATTACCTTTTTGCTCAACAAGAGCCGAGTGATTTCCAATTTCGATAATTTTTCCTTTATCCAAAACCACAATCTGATCCGCATTCATCACCGTACTTAATCGGTGTGCGATGACAATTACCGTTTTGTCTTTAAAGAAAATATCCAGTTTCTGCATAATTTCTTTTTCATTATTAGCATCTAAGGCTGATGTTGCTTCATCAAAAAACAATATTTCTGGATTTTTATAAACTGCTCTGGCAATTAGTAATCGCTGTTTTTGCCCCGTACTCATTCCTAATCCTTCCGCGCCGATTTTTGTATTATAACCCAGCGGAAGCTCGCTGATATAATCTTTAATATTAGCAACATCTGCCGCATAAATAAGGCGTTTTTTGTCTATTTTATCAACTCCAAAGGCAATATTATTGGCAATTGTATCGCTAAAAATAAAACCTTCCTGCATAACCGCTCCAACATTTGATCGCCATGCTTTTTGCGAAATGTTTCGAAGCTGTGCGTTTCCTATTGAAATTTCGCCTTTTTCGGGCTCATAAAATTTTAAGAGCAGTTTCATTAGAGTTGTTTTTCCGCTGCCGCTTGTACCTACTATTGCAGTAACTTTATTGGCAGGAATTATCAAACTTAAATCCTTCAAAACTGGAATATCTGATCCTAAATAGCGATAACTCATATTTTTGATTTCAATATCAGCATCATAAGGCACATCACTTGACTGATGACTTTCCTGCTCTGTTTCGTCTTCTTTTTCATGAATTTCAGATAATCTTGCTAAAGATATTTTTGCATCCTGAAGCTCCCTTACAAACTCAATAAGCTGCGTTATTGGTCCGTTCAAACTTCCAACAATTGAACTGATTGCCAACATCATTCCCAAAGTTATTGAGCCATCTATCACCAACTTAGCAGATAAAAATATAATGAAAATATTTTTCAGCTCATTAATTACCGACGAACCAATCGTTTGACTCTGTTCTAAAACCAAACCTTTAATTGAAACCCTGAAAAGTCTCGCCTGTATATATTCCCAGCCCCAACGTTTTTGTTTTTCGGCATTATGGAGCTTGATTTCCTGCATTCCATTTATAAGTTCGATCACTTTGCTTTGTTCTTGAGAAACCTCAGCAAAACGCTTGTAATCCAAAATTTCACGTCGCTTTAGAAAAAGAGTTATCCATCCAAAATAAAGTAGACTGCCGGCAAAAAAAACTAAAAAAATCTTCCAGTTAAAATAAGCCAGAACAGCACCTAAAACAAACATATTGATTACTGAAAACAAAACACTTAAAGAAGATGTAGTCAGGATTTTTTCAATTCGGCGATGATCATTAATACGCTGCATGATATCTCCCGTCATTCTGACATCAAAAAAGGAAATCGGCAGATTCATCAGCTTGATGAAAAAATCTGAAATAAGAGAAATATTGATTCGGGTAGAAAGATGGAGCAAAATCCAGCTTCTGATAAGCTCTAAACCTGTTCTTCCGGCAAAAAGAAACAATTGCGCAAAAAGAATGAGATAAATAAAATTAAGGTTTTGATTCTGAATTCCAACGTCAACAATACTTTGCGTCAAAAAAGGCGCAATTGCCATTATTAAACTGCTCGCAAATAACCCAATGCTCAGCTGCATCAAATATGATTTATAACGCAGCACATATTGCGCCAACAAGCCAAATCCTACGCCTTTATTATCCTCTTTATCAAAATCTGACTGGAAAAATTTTGGTGTAGCTTCCATCAATAATGCGACGCCTTCCTTGGTCTGTTCACCGGCATTATTTCCAATCCACAGCTTTAAGAAATCTTCTTTATTATATTCAATTAAACCGAAACCTGGATCTGAAATATAATACGTTCCATTTTTTATTTTATAAAGAACCACATAATGATTTTTGTTCCAATGCAGAATACAAGGCAAAGGCGCCTCTTCTAATCTTTCAGAACTTAATTTTACACCCAATGTTCTAAATCCGATTTTCTCGGCAGCATCACTCAAAAAAAGCAAGTTGCTTCCTTCACGAGTTGTTTCGCTAGTATCACGCAACTCCTGAATATTGATTACTTTTCCGTAATGTTTGGCTATTATTTTTAAACATGTGGGGCCGCAATCTTTAACGTCGGTCTGTTTATAATGGGTGAATTTTTTCAATTTTTAATCATTTTCTAGCTTAAGTGGTAAATTTTGGCTCTGCTAATGTAATATTTATCGCGCACTTTAAGAATTTTTTGTTTCTCAAATTGTGATTATTCAAAGTATTTAAAAATAAGTGAAACCATTCTCAAATACAATATAAAATTATAAGGAGAAAATCGTCTTTTGTGAAAGCAATTGTGCACAAAAAAATAGAGAGGAAAAATTTTCCTCTCTATCAGATTTGTAAAAACATGTCAAAAAAAAAGATATCTCTCTTTCACTAATTAACAGGTTCATTGTATTTAAAATGTCTATTCACATGGCTCGTTAGGATCTGTCACGCAAATCCAATACGCTGGCGAAGTAGCTGTTCTTGGACATCTTTTAGCAGTGGTATTTGGTTCACAAACCGGTGCATTACCACCTTTAATTCCTAGTTGCTCTTCTTTGCTTAATTCAGCAGCTCCATGTAGTTCAAAAATTTTCTTTAACATAATGTGGGTTTTTTGGGTTTTGTTAATGCTTCAATCGTTTTAAGACATTTGAAGCTTCTGTCTTTTCTTTTAAATTGTATTTCAGTTAAGATCATTTTAAAAAAAAAAGCAGTTAGAAAATATTTTCTTACTGCTCATAACTATTTCAATTATTTAATAACTTAATTTCTCTAGGATCTGCCACTGGTTAATCTAACCAAATAAAATCAACACAGCGGCTACTTTCCTGAGAATCCCGACACCAATCATCAATGTTGGGATATTTGCTCAATGTTCCACGATTGAGCGCCTACAAGTTCAAAAAAAAACATGACTAAATTTTTGATAAGGCTATATTATACTACTTCTGCCAATCCTTTTAGGATGTTTGAAGTTTCTATCTATTTTAAAATACGAAAAACAATTTTCTCTAGGAGATCTGCCACTGGTTAACCTAACCAAATAAAATCAACACAGCGGCTACTTTCCTGAGAATCCCAACACCAATCATCAATATTGGGATATTTGCTCAATTTTCCACGATCGAGCGCCTACAAATTCAAAAAAAAACATGACTAAATTTTTGATAAGGCTTTATATTGTTTAATCTTAAAAAACGTATTGATTAGCAGCATAAACGGCCACTGCTGCAAATGCCGGGTGTAGTATCCATTGGACAAACACCGCCAGCCGGTATTAAAATGCATCCTGCTTCAATTGCCTGCACCCAGCATTCTGGAATACCTTTTATTGTTTTTTGCTCAGTTTTACTGATTTTTTGAACATGTTCTAGATTTAAAATTTTCTTAATCATAACTTTTCAGATTACTATTTGTCCGTTTCTAAAACATCTTTTACTTCAAAATCACTTCTTTAGAGCTTAATTGCGCTTCAAAAATATTATCCTGCTGCCAGAGCATCAGAATAATTCATTTCTAACGCAAAATACTCTGTACAGTCTTCATACGACATTGATGACACATAATCCCATGCGTTGCATCTTGAAACTGTCTCTTTTACATAGTCACCCATGATCATTTTTTGCTCGCTTGCACTTACTTCCTGAGCTCCTTCTAGATTCAAAATATTTTTTAACATAACTTTGATTTTTTAGTTTTGGGGTATTTATTCATTTTTTTATCTTACTTCATATACTAAAATCACAGCTTACATATTTAATTCCTAAATTTTTGGGAAGTACAGAGAAGTTTTAGACCTCTCTGCATTCTTTTTTTTTACAAGAATATTAACACTTATATTCTTTTTCTGTCCAAATATCCCAACATAATCCTGGAGGGATATTTCCGCCAGAAATATTTTTTTGTTCCTCTTTAGACAACTTTTGAGTTCCCTTCGCTTTTAAGAATTTTTCTAACATGATTTGTGGTTTTTGTTTCTTGATTAGTACTTCAATCATTTACAGACACTTGAAGATTATGTCTTTCCCTGCAAAGGGATTTATAAACGCCGCTAAGCTATTTTTTCTAGCACTTCTACTTCTTCTACAAAATCATTCAAGAAATATTTCAGTTCGCTCAGTTCATATTCGTTTGGAAATAATTTTTCGTTTACGATTTTAACTGGTGTATAATTAAAATTATTCTTAGAACACCATTCATACTGTTTATTAATCTCTTGGCTTATCATAATACTGACAGGCTCAACATGCCATTTTTTAAGCCATTTTTTAAGGCTCATTTTCTTAATATGCCAATCTGAAATTGCTTCTACAGTTTTCCCTGGTGTTGCTCTGTTGATAGTCAAAATTCTTTCGACAATTATTTTATATGGGTTTTCAGTATTTTCTGGATTGATATTAAATAAAACATTTAAATAAATCTTATCCGGAAATCTTAAAACAAGATCAAATGCTTCATGAAATGTTTTATGACAATGTACACAGCTTGGACTTATAACTACTGATAATTTTATAATGGCATTACGGTTTCCAAAATTCAAACCTCTCAACTCCTCAAGTCCATCTATATCAGGCACTTTTTTTGATAAGAAGTTCAATAAAGAATAATTTCTTTTGAATTTTTTTAATTCTTTAAGTGAATTTTCACTGTTTAAAACATTCTTAATCATTGGTTTCACTGTCAGCCAAATTGGAATAAGAAATAGCAGTGAAAAAACGAATGGAAAAACACTCTCAAAGCTAAAAGTCAAAATGAACAAATCTGATGAAAACCAAATACAGCTTTGTATAAAAATCAAAGATGAAATGACCAAACACATTACACACCACTTCTGAAGTTCAAATTTTTGAATCCAAATTGACGACACTACAATAGGAATTGCCAGCAGACTTAAAAATCCAATAAAAATTGCCGAATCTAAAGGCTGAATTAACATTGCTATAAAACTTGCGGTAAAGAAAAGCAATGGTAAATCAGAAAAATTAAACAATTTGTTTTCAGTTCCTTCTGCAGCATTAATAACCGAGTTGCAAGACGAATTTGTACTCAGATTGCAAAACTTTGCTATAATGCTATTTTTGAAACCAAATTTTTCTTGAACAATAAAAACGCTAACAATGAATCCTAGTGTTGATGTTATTAAAAAAATCACACTAAATAAATCGTATGTATTATAAAAAAATGATAATCCAATTAACAGTATAAATGGCATACCATATTTTAACCAGCTATATTCAATTCTTAGATTATCTCTTGCAATAACATTATTAGGTTCGATCGCTACAATTACTCCATTCCAGTCTAAAAGGAATTTTTCATACGATATTTTTTGAGCTCCTTTTTTAATAGTAGTAATTCGAACATCGTTTTTAGCTTTTTCTACTAATGTAAGTTCATCATTATAGTAAGCTAAAAAATTTGAAGGCAAATCTACTATTTGTTCTTTCGGAACTCTGATCGCTGCATTCTCTATTGATAATAAATCTAACGAATCTGTTATCGCAAATAAACTTGGATAATTAGGATGAGAAAGAAACAAATCCTTAAACTCATTTTTTATATCTGAGTATCTATTTATACGTAGAAATTTTTGGACTAGTTTTAACATCGTTTTCGATTGCTTTAAATCATAATTACAGTACAAATATTGTGGTTTTTATCGAGAAAAAACGACTGTTGGTAGACATTTTATCAATTATACTACATACAATTTATAAATTATACTAATCTAACTACCTGGTATAATTATCTGAAAAACAATTACTTACATTGAAATTTTTCTTGACAAAAGTGTCAAAACTCAAATCTCGACGAAGGGTTTTGCATTTTGGCTAGCTTTGAATATCAATAAACACAATAAGTAAAATCATGGCAAATAAGACATTAAAATTTGAAGATTTCGAAGCTGAAAAATTAACTAGAACGGAACAAATAATCGTTCGTGGAGGAGATGGTGAAACCGATCCACCTTATGATCCAAGCAAAGGAAAAGGAGGAAACGGCTATGAAGTACAACTAGCTCTAAGAATTTCAATACCAACAATATCACTATAAACCTAAATAAATTTAATTATGAAAACGATAAAAACAAAATTCGAAGATTTCGAAGCTGAAAAATTAAGTAGAACACAACAAATAATCGTTCGTGGCGGAGATGGTGAAACCGATCCACCATATGATCCAAGCAAAGGAAAAGGAGGAAATGGATAAACTCTTGAATTAGAAATTAATTTAGTTGTAAAGTCTAAATGTTTTTACCAAATAAAATTCGCAAACTAAACAGTTATAAAATCTGCTTAGTTTGCGAATTATTTTTTACATTAAAATCTATATTTAAGTATTTGTACGCTAATAATTCTGAATTAAAAAGAAATTTATTCATTTTAAAAAAATGGTAAATCAACAATTTAAATGTTACTAGCAAACTGAGCCGGAGAAACTCCCGTTCTTTTACGGAATGATTTTGCAAACGAAACTGCATTTTTAAAACCAACACTTTCGGCAATTGCCTGCGTAGAATATTTTCGATACATATGATTCGTAATCATTTGATTAATTACATAATTGATTTTAAGTTCATTCGAATACTCTCCAAATGATTTTCCAAATCGTTTATTTACAACGTAAGATAAATAAGTGGTATTGGTTTTAATTTTCTTGGCTACATAAGGCAGTGTAAAGTCAGCATTTAGATATTCAAGCTTGTTTTCAAGTGCCAATAATTTTTCGACAATCTTATTTTCCTTGGCTTCATCGATACTTAAATTGACATTTTCCTTTTTAAGCTGAATCTCTTCTTCTTCTAAAACTTTAGCTGTGGCAAGAATTGGAGGATTTTCTTTTTTCTCGATATTCGCTTTAAATTCTTCAATTAAAGCGTTCATTTTTTTATGCGCTTTGTTTTTGTCTCTGATATTTTTGATCAGAAAAAATACAATTCCCAAAACAAGAACTACATAAAATATCTTTAAAGCTTTATTTACTAAAACGTCATATTTATATTTTTCCTGAATAGTAAGCATTTCCTCGCTTAAATCTTCTACCCCTAATTTATAGTTTACTTCCTGTGCTTCGTCTCTTAATTTTGATTCTGATTTTTCATACGTATTCAAATAAATTTTTGAATGTTTATAGGCCTCATCTGGCTTATTCATTGCGCTATAAATCTTAGCCTGTAAGTAATTAGATTTCAAATAATTATCATCTAGAGCTTTGTTTTTAAGTGAAATCGAATCAACTTTTTTTAAACAAACTAAAGCCTTTTCATATTTTTTATTGTAAAAATATAAATCCCCTAAATTATAATTTGCCATTTGATACAAATCTTCCGAATTATTTTGCTTTGATAAAAACAAAATATCATAATATGTTTTTTCAGCATTTACAATATCTTTTTTCATCAAATAAATATTCCCCAAACTCATTTTTGCAACAATTTTATTATTGGTAAAATTTTGAGAATAAGTAACTGCTTTTTTGTAAAAATAGGCCGCTGAATCAATTAAATATTTTTTATTGCGATTTTTCATATAATATCCTTCATATGAATTGCCTAAATCTAAATTGATATTGCTTTTGCTGTTTTGAAATTGCTCTTTCGGATAAACCCTTTCATTTTTATCAATGAAATCGTTATTTTGTCTTAAATTTTTAATCGCTAACTGATAATTCCCAACTTCCTCATTAATAAGAGCAATGTTGCTTTTAAACTTAACGACTTGAATAACATCTTCAACTTCTAAAGAAAATTTGACACCTTTTTGATAGTTTTCGAGTGCAGCACTCAAATTGCCTCTTTTCCATTCGGTTAAACCTCTGTAATTGTATAAATATCCTTTTAATTTTGTTTTTTCTGAAGATTCTGGCATTTTGTCTAAATAAAGAAACGATTTTTTAGATGTTTCTTCAGATTTAGCTAGATTGCCGTCCATTTGATACAAATAAGAAGCTGCGCCGTTAGCAAAAGCTAAATGCTTGTTATTATTAGATTTCATCAATTCTTTAGCATATACGATTCCCTGTTCGACATTAGTATTCATACTAAATCGAATTTTATCCTGCAACGCTAAGTATTCCTGTTCACTAATTTGAGTCTGTTGAGCAAAACTCGAATTAAAAACAAGAAGAATTAAAAAAGAGATGATTAGCCTCATTAATTTGTTTTTGGATTCCAAAAATAACGCATAAATTTTCAATATACTAAAATTAATTTGCCATAGTCTTGTTAATTTTACAACAAAATTAAAAAAATATAACAATTTAGCTTTGTTTTGTTATATTTTTATTACGTAAATTTGTTTCTGTAAAACATATCAAAAATGAAACCAGATTTATTCCAAGCTCCAGATTACTACAACCTTGACGATTTATTGACTGACGAACACAAATTAGTTCGAGAGTCTGCACGTGCATGGGTTAAGAGAGAAGTTTCTCCAATTATTGAAGAATATTCCCAAAAAGCAGAATTTCCAAAACAAATTATAAAAGGGCTTGGAGAAATTGGCGGTTTTGGACCTTATATTCCGGTGGAATACGGAGGTGCTGGCTTAGACCAAATTTCATACGGTTTAATTATGCAGGAAATCGAAAGAGGCGACTCGGGTGTGAGATCTACCTCATCTGTACAATCTTCATTAGTAATGTATCCAATCTGGAAATATGGAAATGAAGAGCAGCGAATGAAATATTTGCCAAAACTGGCAACAGGAGAATTCATGGGCTGTTTTGGATTAACAGAGCCAGATCACGGTTCGGATCCAGGAAGTATGATTACCAATTTTAAAGATATGGGTGATCATTATCTTTTAAATGGTGCCAAAATGTGGATTTCAAATGCTCCTTTTGCAGATATTGCAGTAGTTTGGGCTAAAGATGAAAGCGGAAGAATTCACGGATTAATTGTAGAACGCGGTATGGAAGGCTTTACAACGCCAGAAACGCACAATAAATGGTCACTTCGTGCATCGTCTACGGGAGAATTAATTTTTGATAACGTAAAAGTTCCTAAAGAAAATTTATTGCCAAATAAATCTGGCTTAGGCGCACCGCTTGGCTGTTTAGATTCAGCTCGATACGGAATTGCATGGGGAGCAATCGGTGCAGCAATGGACTGTTACGATACTGCTTTACGTTATGCTAAAGAAAGAATCCAATTTGGAAAACCAATTGGAGGAACACAATTACAGCAAAAGAAATTAGCCGAAATGATTACCGAAATCACTAAAGCGCAATTATTAACTTGGCGTTTAGGTGTTTTGAGAAACGAAGGAAAAGCAACAACAGCTCAAATTTCGATGGCAAAACGTAATAATGTCGATATGGCAATTCATATTGCACGTGAAGCCAGACAAATGTTAGGCGGAATGGGAATTACAGGCGAATACTCTATTATGCGCCACATGATGAATCTTGAAAGTGTAATCACTTATGAAGGAACTCATGACATTCATTTATTGATTACAGGAATGGATGTTACTGGAATTCCAGCATTTAAATCATAAACAACTATTAAATTATATACAAAATCAATTTAAAAAGCTTCTTCTAATCGAGAAGCTTTTTATCTTTGCAGCAAAATTTACATAAATGAATATTGAAACTATAAACAATAGCATTCAACCTCAAAAAGACCAGCTTTTAAACCACTCTTTATACGGCAAAATTCAAAATATTGATGACTTGCACAGTTTTTTAGAAAATCATGTTTATGCTGTTTGGGATTTTATGTCATTGCTAAAAGCTTTACAAGCCAAACTTACGTGCACAACAACGCCTTGGTTCGCAACAAAAAATCCGGAAACAAGATATTTAATCAACGAAATTGTTCTTGCTGAAGAAACCGATTTAACGATTGACGGAAGAAGACAAAGCCATTATGAAATGTATCTTGAGGCAATGGAAGACTGCGGTGCCGACACTACAGGAATCAATAAATTTTTAGCCGAAGTACATTCGCTACACAATATTTTTGTTGCGATCAAACAAAGTTCGCTTCATCCTGAAATAAAAGCTTTCTTAGATTTTACTTTCAGAGTAATTGAAGAAGGAAAACCGCATCAGATTGCTGCAGCATTTACTTTTGGAAGAGAAGATTTGATTCCGAGTATGTTTACTGAAATCTTGAAAAACTTTCAAAAAAATCTTCCAGAAGTTGATTTGGCAAAACTGCTTTATTACTTCGAAAGACATATCGAACTTGATGCCGATGAGCACGGACCAATGGCCATGCAAATGATTACAGATTTGTGTGAAGACGACGCTCAAAAGTGGAAAGAAGTAGAAGAAGTTTCTATTCTAGCCCTAGAAAAACGAATTGGACTTTGGAATGCCATTGAGGAAGAAATTGCCTTAAAAACAGAAATGGTTTAAAACCGAGCCCAAATATTTAACGTAACTATTTGTTTAAAATGTCCTCAACCCTAATTTGTCAAAATTATGAAACCGCATTTCAAACAAATAGTTATTGTTATACTCTCCATATTCCTTTTGAGCTGCAGTTCTGAACAGTCAGATTCTGAAAATACTGCTGTACCTCAGCCCACACCTCCAACAACAGAAGTTCCCACTACGCCAATTGCATCATCTATAAATTATCTCGCTTTAGGCGACAGTTATACCATTGGTCAAAGTGTCTGCGAAACCTGCCGTTATCCAGAACAGCTCAAAGCCAAATTAAAAACAATTTATCCCGAAACTGCTTTTTCATTAAAGATTATTGCCCAAACCGGCTGGTCTACGAGCGATTTAATTGCAGCAATAAATACTCAAAATCCAGAATCTAATTACGATTTAGTTACACTTTTAATTGGCGTAAACAATCAATATCAGCATCAGGATTTCTCGGTTTATGAAAAAGAATTTCCGCAGTTGCTAAACAAAGCAATCGCATTTGCAAAAGGAGACAAAAAGAATGTAATTGTGCTTTCAATTCCTGATTACGCCTACACGCCCTTTACTAAAAACTACACGGATGAGAACCGCATGAAAATCTCTAGCGAAATAAATCAGTACAACACTTTTGCTGAGAATTACTGCATTAGCAAAAATGTCGCTTTTGTTTCCATAACAGATATTACAAAACAAGGATTAAGCAATCCGAGTTTAGTTGCTTCAGACGGCCTTCATCCTTCCGAAATCGCTTATAAAATGTTTGTAGAACGTATGTTGCCAAAAGTAAAAATGGCTTTGCAGGATTAGTTTATTTAGAAGCAGAAAAATCAGTTTTCAAAACACCTTTAGTCCCGCTATCCGCTATATCTTTTATGTCCGCGACGGCGGACATAAAAGGATACCGCTTCTATCGGGGCTAGACTAGACGTTTTTGTTTTTTCATCAAATTATGAATTCGGCTTCTTAGATTTCCAAATAAAACCATCAAGCAAATAATGCGTAAACTGCGGCACACTCAAAAGCGGCACCAATAAAAATTGCCATCCGGAAAAATCAAAATCAGTTGTCGAAATATTCTCTTTCCAAACAAAAAATTCCCACAGAAATTCTTCTGAAAAAGCAATTGTCAACAAAATCAGTACATAAACAAATACGGCATTATAACTTTTGATAAAGCTAAAAATTCCTTTTTCGCTATCCGATCTTTTTTCAACTTCTCTAAAATAAATCAATGCCATATACGGAATTCCGTGCGATACAACGTTTAGTAAAGTAAAAATTAGATCATCATTAAAATAAACAATCCCAAAATACCAGGAAAGCGCAGTTCCTAAAATAATAGCGTTTTTAGGGATATTGAAAAACTTCTTTTGAAAAGAAATAACAATCGTCCGCAAGACATATAATGCAAGAATCGCAATATAAATCCAAAATAAAATTTCTAAAAGCGCTTGATTTTCAAAATGAAAAAATTCATCTTCAACAAACCAGTTGAACTTTCTTTCAGGCGATAAAAACCAAAACAACATCGGGTAACCCGTCGATGCATAAATTGCAAGATTATCTATCAAAGCCGAAATGGTCGTTTTCACTTCATTTCTGGCATACAATCGCATAAAACCATATTGTTGCCTTATAAAATGAAAAACGGCAACATAAGCCAAAAAAGACCAGAAAACCAAACTCCCAAAAAGAAACAAAACCATACTTATCGCAAAACAAATTACAGGCAAAAGAATTAGCAATTTCTTCCTTTTTTGAAATTCGTCTTTTACAAAATACGTTTTAAACAAAGTCGCGTAAACATGCGCTACATCAATAAAAACAATTAAAAAAAGCCAAGTATAAAACGAATAATCATTTTCGATTTTTATGATAGAATCCTGAAAAAGCAAAACAATGGCCAACACGAAAAATGATGGCCCAACGACAAACAGTAAATCTGTTTTGGCTTTATGAATCCAAGGCTGTATCATTCAAAATTTGTTTTACGGCATTAATTCCTTGATGAAAAGCTTCTTCAAAAATCGAGATTCCTGATAAATCGCTATGGGCAAAATAGATTCTGTTTTCAATGTTTTTGGCGGCATTTTCTTTGGCTTGACCAAAAATAAAATCCGGAACCGGCGAAATCATTCCGTGCCCTAAAAGAAAAACTTCCATATCTTCCGTATACTCTTCAATATCTGGATGCGCAATTTTTAAATCACTAAAAACAAGCTGTTTCCAGTATTCTTTATCTTTTTTATAAATTTCTTTTCGCGTTTTCTTCAAATCTCCAGACGAAAAACTATAATAATACGTGATCACTTTTTTCTCCTGAACTTGATTCAAAGTCTGATTTTGCGCATACACATAACCCAAACCTTTTGCATCATAAATTACATTATCCCAAGAAAGCGGAAAACTGAAATTGTCCGGCAAATCATTGACAATCAAAGTTGCTAAAAGCCATGGCGTGTAATGAAACTCTTTTGTAAATTCTTTTCGGTCTTTTATAAGATATTGATTTACAAACTGTGGCGTTGCCATAACAACTTTGTCCGTTATAATTTCAACAGAAACTTTTTTGACATCGTCAAAAGCTTTGACAATAACTTTATTGTTTTCAACCTTTACCTCATAAACCAAATGATTTTTTAAGGTTTTCTTTTCGGTATATTTTTTAAGATGGCTTGCTAATCTTGCATTGCCTTCTGGCCAGGTTAAAACACTGTCATTTTTATCTGAAGCGGCATTCTGTTTTCTTCCAGCAAAATAATGAATTCCTGCCCAGGCCGAAACAAATTCGATTCCCAAACCAAAGTCATCTTTACAGCAATAATCAATATAATTAAACAAAGGTTTTGATTTGAAATTATTGTTTTCAAACCATCTTTGCATTGTGATTTTATCTAAAGTTCTAGCGCTTTCATCTTTTGACGAAAGAGAAATCGGAATATCAAATAAGTACTTTTGATCTGTTCCTTTTGCCGCACGAAAAGCATCCATTTCTTTAAAGAATCTTATAAATTCTTTATCGTCTTCAGCCGAATTTCCTTCTTTTGGAACAACACCTTCCTGCCAATTATTTTTGTAAAATAATCTTTCGTCAGGCGCAAAAGTCAATTGTAATTCATCGAAAATAGGCAACCCTTTTTCATTATAACCTTTAATGATATTTTCTTCTTCAAGAAAGGCAAGAAGTTCTTTGTCCTCCATATTCGGGAGCGGTAAATAATGCGCTCCCAGAGGATATTTAGAATATTTGTTCTGGCCATTTGAGGAATTTCCTCCTAAATGATCTGCCATTTCAAGCAATAAAAAATCAGATATTCCTTTTTTATGAAATTCGCGCGTAGCACTCAATCCTGATATTCCTCCGCCAATAATTAAATACGGAATCTGGATTTGTTCTGTTGGTTTAGGAAAATCTTTAATCCATAACCGATGCCCCAAAAGATGATTGGCTCCGGATAAACGAAGCATCAAAACGGCTATTTTATTGGAACAAAATTGCAAAAACGGAATTAAAAGCAAAGAAGCTCCAATTCCTTTTACGAAATTTCGTCTTCCTTTATTGTAATTTTCCCCACTCTTCATCAAAATAGCGTACTAAAATTTGGTTATCCAAACGGTTAATTTCTACTTGATTCGAAACCATATCGGTGGTAAAATAATTAAATCTGTCAAACTGGTAATTGTAGAATTTGAGTCCTGAAGCTTTTCGGTTTACTTCGTTAAAAGTAGTTCCAAAACCATTTATCGCAATGGTATAACCCCATTCTCCAAAAGAAGGAACATAAGCATGATAAGCATCTACCTGCGGAAAAACCTGCATTACCGTTTTATTTATGCACCAAAATGATTTTGGAGCAAAATAAGGCGAAGTAGTCTGAATTACGACTGCCGCATCGGGCTTTAAAATCGTTTTTATTGTCTGATAAAAATTCAAAGAATACAATTTGCCTAAACTGTAATTCGACGGATCTGGAAAATCGATAATAGCCACATCAAATTTTTCTTTACAGCTTTTTGCCCAAATATAAGCATCGGTATTAATTACTGTAACCTTGGCATTGTTTAACGAATTCTTATTGAAGTTTGTTAATACGGTATTGGTCTTAAAAAGCTTTGTCATTCCAGCGTCAAGATCAACTAAAGTTATTTTTTGAACGTCTTTGTATTTTAGTATTTCACGAACGGCCAATCCGTCGCCTCCTCCTAAAACCAAAACGCTCTTTACATTTTTAGCAATCGACATTACCGGATGAACCAAAGCTTCATGATAACGGTATTCATCGGCCGAACTAAATTGAAGATTGTTATTTAAATACAATCGATAATCGCTTTTATTATGCGTTAAAACGATGCGCTGATAAGGAGTTGAATTGGTATAAATAATATTTTCGCCGTATAATTTTCCTTCTGAATAGGACAAAATTTTATCTGAAAAAATAAAAACGGCAAGCAATAATAAAAATGAAAAAACAGCTTTTGCTTTTAAAAGTGATACTTTCTTTAATTCGCTTTTCAATAAAAAACACAAAGCAATTGCAATACTTACATTAATCATTCCGAAGAAAAGCGACGTTCCCATGATTCCTAATTTTGGCACTAAAACCAAAGGAAAAAGAATGGAAGCCAGCAAAGCCCCGATATAATCGAAAGTAAAAACATTTGAAACCAGATCCTTGAACTCGACCCTGTCTTTTAAAATGTTCATTAAAAGCGGAATCTCCAATCCGACCAGAAAACCGGTTACAAAAACAAATAAATATAAAATGAACTGAAAAGAACCAACACTCTCAAACAGCAGAAATAAAACCACTGAACTTAAGCCGCCAATGAGCCCAACCAGTATTTCGATTTCTACAAAAGTGTTCAGCAAATTTTTATGAAAAAACTTCGAAAAAAAAGAGCCAATACCCATTGAAAACAGGTAAACTCCAATTATAAATGAAAACTGCTTTACTGAATCACCTAATAAATAGCTCGCCAAAGTACCTGCAACAAGCTCATAAATAAGCCCGCAGGTTGCAATAATAAATACGGCAAACAGTAAAAGAAATTCAAACCTAAAAAATTTTTTACCCATGAATTGCTGCGCTAACAATCATTGAAATTCCAATGATAAATGCTGCCAAAACAATTGCAACAGCAATATTATTTTTTTCTACGACTTCTTTCCATGTATTTTCAGGAGTGATTTTTTCGATAATAAAATAACCTATTAACAAAATGACAATTCCTAAAAAAGAATAAATAATTGAATTTACTATTGGTTGAGCATGAATTAATTCCATATTATTAAAAATTATTTATGATAAAAATGATTTACTGATGAGCGGCTTCCTGTTGACTTGTAATTTTCTGTTGTCTCACAATCGCAGATTCGGTTTCCTGCTACTGTAAAATAAAGGTAAACACCAAAACATATTAAACCAAGTAATAGCGAAACAGCATTATTATATATAAAATCAAAAACTTTCTTCATATCTATTTAATCGTTGTAACGAGAATAAGAACTATCTGCCCATCTTTCTTTCTCAAATTTATAACTGAAATATCGTATTATTAAATAAATGGCAATCATCCCAATAATAACCAGCCAAACGTTTCTGCTTGAAGGTTCGTTCCAAACCACATTAATACGCATTTCATTATTGCTGGTATCTTCAGGAGCTTTCATTGGCGTTAATAAAAGATGGTATTTTCCTTCCTTCACGCCACAAATATTAAACTCTTCAGATTCGCTTCCTTCTCTCCACGATTCTCCGTCCTCATAGCCGTGATAAAATTCTATGTCTTTACTCGCATAAATCTCATCACTGGTATCTTCATTGATCAAAGCGACATTTAGGTTTGCCCAAGAATTATTGACATCTGTCGAAACTTTAATTGTCATGGGTGCCGAACCGCCTTTTAAGACAAAAGGGTCACTTGTAATTTCTTTATTGTCAAATTCGCTAAAACGTATTGTTTTCGAAAAAACATTCTGCTCAAACTGATCTTTATAAATATACCAGTTCGTAGCAATGATTAATAAAGCTGTAAAACAGAAAATTACAGCCAAATCCCTCAGATTAATTCCTTCAGGCTGAATAACATTTACACCAAACTGATGTGGCATAAAAGTTTTCTTAAAAGCTTTTCTTATAACACTTCTTTTAATGTACTCACCGTAAAATGCTGTATTTACCTTATTCATTGATTCAATAGAAATCATGTAAGGCGGTCTAATGTATTCAACTACAGTAATTATGGTTTTCTGTGGCAGTTCAAAATCAAAAAAACCTTCTGCATTTACGATTACAGTATTCGAATAATCATAGATATTATATTCCAGATCATTATGTTCTACCGTTAAAGGATGCGACTTTACATTAAAAGTCTCTTCCATTTCAGTAAGTAACATCCAATGTCCTTGTGAAAGCGAAAGATAAAGGAATTCATTTTTATCGTTTTGAAGTATAAACTCTGTCCAACGATAATCTGGATGAACCTTTTTAATCAATATACCTGTAACCTTATATTCACTTCCTTTCAAAAACCCAACATCGCCAATCGCTAACGACTGATTCTCTATTGTTTCTTTAAATTGCGATTTTCTACGAAAACTTCCTTCTTTATCACAAAGATATAAGGTATGACAAATTGGGCAGACAAAATTTATCACCTTAAAGCCAACCTCTAATTCGGTTTCAGTATTACACTCGTAACAAGGAATTTTCATGTTTTATCGGTTAATTTCAAAATCCTTAATAATTTTTCCATCAAAATAAGTGATGTAATCCGCCATAACACTTCTTACTTTGCTTGAATTATCCTGAAGATAATTGCACAAATAAACATCCAAAGTAAGCTGATTATATTCTGGCCAAGTATGTATGCAAATATGAGATTCTTTTAAACAGAAAGAAATTGTAAAACTATTGTTGTCAAAATCATGTACCACAACACCCACTTTTTCAAGTTCATACTTTTCTAAAATAGATTCAGTTACAGCAACAAAGCCCTGGCTATTGGTTAATTTAGAAATTTCATCGACATGTAATGTTACCAGTTTATGAAGTCCTGGCGAGTAAGGAGGCAAATCCATTTAAATTTATATATTGACAATTGGGCCAAATATATAATAATTTAATTAATAGAGAATGTGGAAAACCGTAATGCAAGCTTAATTTTAGAATCACGCAACAAGGCTATCTGCTTTTTTATTAGTTATTTTTAGCAGCAGAAAAATCAATTTTCAAAACACCTTTAGTCCCGCTATCCGCTATATCTTTTATATCCGCCGCGGCGGACATAAAAGGATACCGCTTCTATCGGGGCTAGACGAGATATTTTCGTTTTTTCAAGAAAAATATACCTAAATTAGCCAAAACAGATTATCTGTAAAATCGACTAAATTCATGCAAGTTTCACCTCCAAAAGAGTTATCCCCTTACATAAAGCATTATCTTTTTTTAGATAATACCGAAACTGCTGCACAAAAATTTCGTCTGTTTTCTGATGGCAATACCGGCCTTGTATTTTCTGTAAAAAGCAAACTTATTTCTGGAATTAACAAATCCGATATAAAAGAATATCTGCCCGCTTCTTTTTTATACGGACAACTAAATGGTTTTAAAGATCTTTATTCTGAAAATGAAATAACACTGATCATTGTCGTTTTTCAACCCAACGGAATTCATCAATTATTAGGAATTCCTGCCTATGAATTTCACAATTCTATTATTCCTGTTGAAGATGTATTCGACCAAAAAATTATGGCGCTTCAGGAAAAATTATTACAGCAAAATAACCCAGCACGAGTTGAACTGCTAAATCATTTTTTTAGCTCGTTAATCAATGCAAAACCAGCTTCAAATCAATTCATAATAGATCATGCTTTAAACTTTATTATCGCTAACAAAGGTCATTTCGCTATAAAACAATTAGTCGAATATACGGGTTACACCGAAAGGCATTTGGAAAGAAAATTCAAAGAAAGCATCGGATTAAATCCGAAAAAATTTGGCAACGTTGTGAGACTGCACTATTTCTTAAAACTATTAAATGACAAACCTGACAAGACCAATTTAACAACAATTTGTTACGATGCCGGATTTTCAGATCAATCGCATTTAATAAAAGAATTTAAAAAACATACCGGAATAACGCCAACAGAATATTTAAATAATACTGGGAAATTAACAAATAATCTTATAAAAAGATTTCCTTCTTCGTCATTCTAAAATGTCGGTTTTTTACAATTTATAAAATATTCCTGCAGCTATTTTTGACTAAAATTAATAGTGTGCAACATGAAAAATCTAAAAATAGCCACAGCTCAGTTTGAAAACAAAAGCGGCGATAAAAACTATAACTTATCGGTAATCGAAAAACTTTCTCAAAAAGCATCAATTGAAGGTTGCGATGTAATTTCGTTTCATGAATGCTCTATAACCGGATATACGTTTGCAATGCATTTGTCAAAAGAACAAATGTTAGACTTGGCAGAATTGATTCCAAGTGGAGAAAGCATTTTGAAATTAATTGAAATTGCCAAAAACAACAACATTATACTATTAGCCGGACTTTTCGAAAAAGACGAAAATGACAATCTCTTCAAAGCCTATGTTTGTGTAGATAAAAATGGTTTAGTGGCCAAATACCGAAAACTGCATCCGTTTATAAATCCATATTTAACGCCTGGAGATCGTTATTGTATTTTTGAAATTGAAGGCTGGAAATGCGGTATTTTAATTTGTTACGACAATAATATTATCGAAAATGTGCGCGCTACAAAACTTTTAGGTGCCGATATTATATTTATGCCTCACGTGACCATGTGCACTCCATCTACAAGACCTGGTGCGGGTTTTGTATCTCCTCAACTTTGGGAAAATCGCGAAGCTGATCCAACTTCCCTTCGATTAGAATTTAACGGAATGAAAGGCCGTGACTGGCTAATGAAATGGCTTCCAGCAAGAGCATATGATAATGCAATCTATGCCATATTTTCAAACCCAATTGGTATGGATGATGATCAATTAAAAAATGGCTGTTCTATGATTATAGATCCTTTTGGTGATGTTTTGGCAGAATGCAGCACTTTTGATGACTCTTTTGCAACAGCAGTACTTACTCCAGAAAAATGTATTCAGGCCGGAGGGAATCGCTATATAAAAGCTAGAAGACCAGAATTGTACAAAGATATTATTGGTCAAAATCATGAATCAGAACAAAATGTAGTCTGGCTAAACTCTGATAAAAAAACATAAATTAAATATTTCGCCTCTCTAAAGCTGTTGAAAAATTTATCTATAAAAGTTCATAAAACAAACCAATGCTATACAAATTTCCCTTTGTAAATTAGTTTTTACAAGGGGTTTTTATTTAAATCTTCAATTATAAAATATAAGAAAAAACTTAAAAATAAATACTATTAGTTTTCAATAATAACGCTATTTCTGTATTATAAATCCACTTATTACATTTAAAACAAAGACATTAAATTCAGTTAGGTTATATTTGAGTAAATGCACCAGAAATCATGAGTGAAAAAAAAAATATTCCGCCTGATGGTATTGCTCTTCCAGAAAAAAGTAAAGCAAATCATAATGACGAGTTATTGCTGGTCAATAAAAAACTTTCTCAGCAGATAGAGGAACGAAAAAAACGCGCAGCAGAACTAATTATTGCCAATATAGAACTTGCTTACCAAAATAAAGAAAAAGAAAATCGTGCAGCTGAATTAGTTATAGCAAATGCAGAACTTGCTTTTCAAAATAAAGAAAAAGAAAATCGTGCCGCAGAATTGGCTATAGCCAATACGGAACTTGCTTTTCAAAATAAAGAAAAAGAAAATCGTGCCGCAGAATTGGTTATCGCTAACACTGAACTTGTTTTTCAAAATCAGGAAAAAGAAAAACGCGCCGCAGAATTGGTTATTGCCAATACTGAACTTACTTTTCAGAATCAGGAAAAAGAAAAACGAGCAACTGAATTAATACTCACAAATAATGAACTCGAAGCATTTACGTATATTTCGAGTCATCATTTACAAGAACCTTTAAGAAAAATTCAGGTTTTCACAGACCGAATAAGTACTGATGAATTTCAAAATTTAACTCCTAAAGGAAAATACTATTTTGAACGTATTGAAGTTGCTGCCTCTCATATGCAGGCACTAATAAATGATTTATTAACTTACTCGCGCACAAGTGTAACCGAAAAGAAATTTGAAAACTTCAACATTAATGACATTATAAATACAGTCGTAGAAGATTTAAAAGAAGAAATAATCCTGAAAAAAGCAATTATAGAAGTATCTGGAAATTGCAGCGCTTATATAATCCCTTCGCAGTTTCATCAGCTTATCTGTAATCTAATAAGTAACTCTCTCAAATTTTCAAAACAGGACGAAATACCACGTATTAAAATAGAAAGCCTTTATACCAAACAAAAAGCAAAGAATCTTTTGTCATCATCTGATTACTGTCATATAATAATCAGCGACAATGGTATTGGGTTTGATCAACAATTTGAAGGCCGTGTTTTCGAAATGTTTCAGCAGCTTCATAGCAGAACAAAATACAAGGGAACCGGAATTGGTCTTGCCATAGTAAAAAAGATTGTAGAAAATCATAGCGGTATAATTACGGCAACTGGCAAATTAAATCAAGGAGCTAAATTTGATATTTATATTCCTGTAGTATCATAAAAAAAGCCTCTTGTGAAATTCACAAAAGGCTTTGCAGAGAGAAAGGGATTCGAACCCTCGATACAGTTACCCATATACTAGCTTTCCAGGCTAGCTCCTTCAACCACTCGGACACCTCTCTTTGTTGGTCTGCAAAGAACACAAAAAAAAATGAGTTTCAAAAGTAAAATCAAAGATTACTTTAAATGCTCTTTCTAAATTCTTCCATAAACAATTTTACAGCTTTTTTCTGGTAACCGCCTATCGTCAACATAAAAGCTTCTCTTTTAGTGGCAACACCCGTAATTTGTATTGCTTTAAGCTGATCCCAGCCTTTAAGCGCCATTTCTGCAACAATTGTCGCCCAATCACTGTTCTCTACCATTTGCAATAATGCATGTATAGAATGCAGCTCTATTGAGATTTTGGGTTTCATATTGAATTTTTGAAATAATTCTTCAACAAATTCTCTCGAATTTGAGCCTTTT
This sequence comes from Flavobacterium sp. LC2016-01, assembly GCF_009711135.1. Taxonomy (GTDB): domain Bacteria; phylum Bacteroidota; class Bacteroidia; order Flavobacteriales; family Flavobacteriaceae; genus Flavobacterium. The sequence goes on from NZ_WMIC01000002.1 coordinate 453,578, forward strand.
CCGGGCAATACCAGCGGAATTTCTTCTATTTTCTTAAAAGCTATTTTATCTAAATCGGCTAAAGCATGTGTTCTCGAAACCGCCAAAACCATGTGAGAGGTAAACAAAGGTATTTTCTGAATGGGCAATTCAATTTCATGCGATGAAATAACCAAAACGACATCTAACTGGTTGTCAAGAAGTTTTTGTTCTAAAGCTTCTGTTGTTCCATATTCAACAACAATTTTTAGGTTTTGATATTTTTTAGCAAATATGTTGACAACCGGAAGAATCAGCAAACCAAAAATATAAGTCACTCCTATTCGCAGTTCACCGCCAATCATTTCATTTAAATCTTCGATTGCCTGTTTACCGTTTTCTACATTTTCGACCACTTTTTTGGCATGAATCAAAAAAACCGAGCCCGCTTCTGTCAACTGCACTTTTTTGCCAATTCGCTTAAACAAAGGCAAACCAAGTTCTTCCTCCAGTTTTTTGATTTGCTGCGAAAGCCCTGATTGCGTAACAAAACACAATTCGGCTGCTTTTGTAAAATGCAAAACCTCAGCCGTTTTTATAAAATATTCGAGTTGATATAATTCCATATTGATAAGATTAAATACTTATTATCAGTAAAATTATTAATTTTTCTAATGTAATCATAATCCCGACCTTTGTATTAAATATTACAAATCATGTTTAAAGCATTAAAATCTAGAAACTTCAAGCTCTTCTTTTACGGACAATCCGTTTCTATTGTTGGAACCTGGTTACAGAAAACCGCTGTAAGCTGGATGGTTTACAGTATTACTGGTTCCGTATTTTTATTAGGTCTGGCTACATTTTTAAGCATGATTCCGACTTTATTTCTTGCACCATTGGCCGGAAGTGTTATCGGAAGATATGACCGACACAAAGCCATGATTTTATTGCAGTCTTTAGCCATGCTTCAGGCTGGGGCTTTGGCTTTGCTGCTTTATCTAAAAATCTATAACATCAATTTTATTCTGGCATTGAGTCTTTTTCAGGGAATTATAAATGCTTTTGACATGACCTGCAGACAAACCATGATGATTGATATTGTCAATGATAAAGAAGATTTGCCAAATGCTGTTGCCCTAAATTCGACTCTAAATAATTTCGCCCGAATTGCTGGTCCAGCGCTTGCCGGAATTATTCTGCACAATTACGGCGAAGACATTTGTTTCATTGGAAACTTCTTAAGCTATATTCCAGTTTTGATTTCGCTTTTCATGATGAGAATCACACCGCACATTAAAGCCGAAGATAAATTCAAAATGCTTGATGATTTTCTTGAAGGTTTAGATTATGTCAAAAAAGAAACCGAAATGGCAAAAATGCTTTTAATGTTAATGTGCAGCAGTTTATTTGTGATTTCTTTCAACACTTTGATGCCGGTTTTTGCCAAAGATATTTTTAGTGGCAACGCACAGACTTTCAGCTGGTTTGAAAGCGCTGCCGGAATTGGTTCTATCGTTTCGGCTATTTATCTGGCTAATCTTAAAAGAGCTGACAATATGAATAAAATAATGATTGCTGCGAGCTTATTATTAGGTTTTAGCGTCATAATACTTGCTTACTCAAATAGTTTAACTATCGCGCTTATTTGTATGGCGCTGAGCGGTGTAGGAATGATGGCGCAAACCTCAGCTATAAATATTTATGTTCAAACACAGAGTTCTGTAAATATGCGTTCAAGAAGCATCAGTTATTATTTGATGGCGTATCAGGGAATGATTCCTGTGGGAAGTTTACTTATTGGCTACGTTTCTCACATTATCGGGACTAGAAATACGGTGGCGATTCAGGGAATCATTTGTATTGTTTCGGTGATTGTTTATGTGTATTATAAAAACCGTAGTTCTCAGGAAGACTTAGAAACTTGTCCGGTTCAGTATAGAAATTCTAAAAATTAAATTCCAAATTTTTAAAATTCCAAATTCCAATTATCCGAAACATTTGTCAAAGTTTTAAACTTTGACAAATGTTGTTGCGTATAGTAAACCCGACAGGTTTTAAAAACCTGTCGGGTTTTGTTATGTAAACTTTTTGGAATTTCTACAATTGGAATTTGGGATTTTTTTATTGGAATTTCTTTTACGAAATCTCGCCACGAAGTGCCGTTTCAAAAATATCTTTAAACTCGTTTTGCGGGATATTATGCCCAAGCAAGTACATCAATTTTGTAATTGCAGCTTCTGTAGTAATATCTTTTCCTGAAATAACGCCAAGCGATTTTAATGCTGTGCTGGTTTCGTATTGTCCCATGTTTACGCTTCCGCCAGAACATTGCGTTACGTTTACAATGTGCATTCCTGAGTTAATTGCTTTTTCAATTAATTTCAAAAACCAATCTTCGGTTGGAGCATTTCCTGAGCCGTAAGTTTCTAAGACAATTCCACGTAAACCTGAAGTTGCTAAAATCGAAGCCAAAACCACTTCGCTCATGCCAGGAAACATTTTGATTATCGCTACGTGATTGTCTAAGTTTTTATGAACAATCAATTTAGCATCTGTATTTATTGGAAGAAACAAATGCGAATTCAATTTTAAATGCACCCCAGATTCTACCAATTCCGGATAATTTGGCGCTGTAAAGGCCTTAAAATGTTCGGCATTTACTTTTGAAGTTCTATTTCCTCGGTATAATTTATATTCAAAATAAAGGCAAACTTCATTGATAACCGGTTTCCCGTTTTCCTGAAGTGAAGCAATTTGAATAGCCGTAATCAAATTTTCTTTTGCATCGGTACGCAAATCACCAATTGGCAATTGCGATCCTGTAAACACGACTGGTTTGGCTAAATTCTCCAACATAAAACTCAATGCCGAAGCCGAATATGACATTGTATCTGAACCGTGCAGCACTACAAATCCGTCATATTTAGCATAATTATCCTCGATAATTGTGGCAATTTTTGTCCACATTTCAGGATTCATGTTTGAAGAATCAATTGGATGTTCAAATGAAACCGTTTCGATTTCACAATCCAATTGTTTGATTTCAGGAATTTTTTGAAGCAGTTTTCCAAAATTGAACGCTTTAAGCGCGCCCGTTTCAAAATCCTTGCTCATACCGATGGTTCCTCCGGTATAAATTAAAAGTATTTTAGCTTTAGATGACATCTTGGTATTTCAATTTATTGACAACCGGATTCGCATACATTGATAAAAATCCTTGTCTGGTAACCGGATTATCACTGCCAATTCTCATTTCTAAACGACGCTCAAAAAGTGATTTTTCGTTCTCTTTATACTTGTGGGCGAATTTATCGGTTTCGTTTAAAATATCGTACGCAATAAAGTTAGTTGGCCATAATTGATAGTTTTTCAAAATGACATCATCAATTGTTTGTGCCAAAGCCTGAACTTGTTTATTTCCATTGTCATTTTCGGCAACAATCTGATCAATTTCTGTATCAAGAACATCTCCAACAGAAATATGTATTCTTTTTTTAGTTCCCATGATACCGCTCAAAATGGTCATGAAATCTTCATTTTTATCTTTAACGTAAACTTCGTTGTTTGCTTCTGCCATTAACTGCGGCATTTTCAAAACATCTGTCGGATCATATTCATAAGAAATAGAAACTGGAACGATTTTTAATTTTTTGAAATAATCCATCAAATTAGGTTCATCAGATCCCATTCCAATCATTTTTAAAACGCCTGGATTGGTTTCGTCATTTCCATCTTTTGTTCTTCCTTCTCTCTGCGCAATCCAAACCGAACGATTTTCGCGAAGCAATAACTGCCCCATATATTCAGCCAATAATTTAGAACTCTGCAGCATTTCACGAGGCGTTAATCCTCTTAAAACTAAAAAGTTTCTGTTCAATTTTGCCAAAGTTGCCAAAAAAGCTTTTTTAACCAAATTATCGCCAATTGCAGATGCCGTCATTACCAAACCGTGTTCGAACAAGCAAACATTCAGCAAAGTGGTATCTAATAGAATATCTCTGTGATTGGAGATAAAAAGATAAGAAGTATTTGGTTCCAATTTCTCAAAACCTGAAGTTGTTAAGCCTTCAGAGCTTTTTTCTAAAACTCTTTGGATTGTATTGTAAATAAAATTGCATTGAAAATCGCGAATTGAATGCGTTTTCTTAAGCTGATCTTTCCAAACCTCATCTTCTACTTCCGGAAAAGTAAAGTTCATCATGGTTTTCATCATAGGATGATTTACTACATCATGAAGGGCTTCATTTATTTCGGAATCATAAAACGGTCGAATGGCATCAAATCTCTGCATTATTTATTTGGGTTTAAGTGGGCAAAAGAACAAAAAAAAAATTAAAGTTTTGTAAGATGTGGGTTAAATCCCAAAAACGTCCTTTGAATTTTGGGTTGTAATTGCTGCAATTTCTTCTGCAGAAACTCCGTAAATGTCGCTTAATTTAGCAATAACATTAATCAAATAACTGCTTTCATTTCGTTTTCCTCTGTAAGGAATTGGCGCCAAATAAGGTGAATCTGTCTCTAATACAATATGTTTTAAATCGATTTGGTTTAAAAACTGATCGATTTTTCCGTTCTTGAAAGTGACAACTCCTCCTATTCCAAGCTTCATTTTGTAAGAAATTGCACGCTCTGCTTGTTCTAAAGTTCCGGAAAAACAATGAAAAATCCCAAATAAATCTTCCGATTTTTCTTCTTCCAAAACTTCAAAGATTTCGTCGAAGGCTTCTCGGCAGTGAATTACAATAGGAAGTTTGTATTGTTTTGCCAATTGAATTTGTCTCTTAAAAGCAATTTGCTGCTCTTTCAAATGTGTTTTATCCCAATATAAATCAATCCCGATTTCACCAACAGCATAGAATTTTCGTTTTGACAATTCAGTTTCTACATGCGCTAGTTCTTCCAGATAATTATCTTTCACATAAGTAGGATGCAAACCCATCATTAAAAAGATATTTTCAGGGTAATTTTTCTCTAAATCGTACATGGACTGCGTTGCGGCAGCATCGATTGCAGGAATAAAAAAACGTGTAATTCCAGCATCAATAGCGCGCTGTATCATTTCGTCACGATCCTGATCAAATTCTTCTGAATATAAATGCGTGTGTGTATCGGTAATTATGGGTGCTGAATTCAATTGTCTAATTTTTAAAGGTGTCAAAATTACGACAATATTAAAAGAATAGCAATTTTGAGGGGAATTGGTACGCGGATGGCACAGATTCACTTCGTGAAAACACAGATGAAAACAGATTTTTTCTTAAAAACGAAAACCTTTGTCAAAGTTTAAAACTTTGACAAAGGCTTGCTTATTTTTTTATTTATCATCCTGATGAACGAAGGACCTCACAAGAAGTTTCGCAGAGAAAACCCCCATTTTTTCTTACGATCAGCTAGTGCGATCCCTCGTTCTTCAGTACGACAAACTTGGTTTTACTTTCCTGTTTCAATAAAAACCAAAGCGCGGTCTAAAACCTCATCTTTTCCTTCTTTAATTCCTTTTATTGTTGGTTTTACTTCAATATCTGGTATGATTCCAATTCTTTGTGTTTCTCTTCCGTCGGGATAATAAACTCCAATTCCTGAAAATAGGGTATGAAAACCTTTAAAATCAAATTGGCTTACATTTCCATCTGCGCCGGCAGTCTGACTTCCAATAATTGTCGTATTTCCCGCTGCCTGAAAGCACATTGCCGTCCATTCTGATTGACTCACTGATTTCTCATTAAGCAAAACAATCACCTTTCCTTTGTAATTATCTTTGTTTTCAGAACCGCTTTTTGTTGAGCCATCCCAAATAAATTTGCCAGGATATTCATAATATGGGCGGGTATAAATGGCAAATTCTTTCTCCTGAGAATTTAGAAAATTTGATATTTCCCTAAAAGTACCCAATGGATAATTTCTCATATCAAGAACAATTGCTTTTGTATTTTTTAAGGCCTCAATCATAGCCGGAATATTTCTCGATTTTATAATCCCCATATCAACATAACCTATATTGTCATCCAAAAGCTTGAATTTGTCCTTCTTTTTCATGACTCCCTTTTTGAATTCATTTCTGTGAGACTCATGATAATCAAACCAAATCATATCTTTTGTTTCGTATTTTCCGTCTTTTAAAAATTCAACTTTTACATTATCATTGGTATTCACAAGGACAATCCTTACGAGTTTATCTAAATAAGCAGCCTCATTTGAAGCGCAGATTAAATCTCTATTTTCTGAAATAAGTTCTTTAATTGTTTTGTCATTTATTTTAGTAATGACATCTCCAATTTTAATATTATAAGCTTCGGCAACACTATCTCCTACAATTTCTGTCACCACTATTTTTTCATCTATTATTTTTCCTTTAGCAGGAAAAAATCTTCCATTTCCTTCACCTATCGAAGACTTATACATAAAAAACTCTGTATGGCTGTCATCTATTTTTGAAACCATTTTTTTCATTGCTGTGTAAAAATCAGTATAATTTTCAGCTTTGATTACCGCAGGCAATGTCTGCATTAAAGTTTCATCCCATTTTTGACGCATTAAATATTTAAATGGAAAAAAATATTCAACGACATTCCAGTACATAAATATCATGCGCAGTTTTGAATTTTTATCCTCAAAATTGGGATCGTCATAACGCTCATTTATCAAGTTAACATTTTCTACATGTTCACTTCCCTCCACATAAAATTGTTTACCCTGAAACCTGTTTTCTTCAATAAATTTGAGTTTCTTCGAAAGCTTTTTTGAAAAGACTTTATCATTATTAATCCAAGACAAATCGAAGTTTTTATCAAAAAACTTAACATCTTTTGGTTCGGGAATTGGCGCAATTTCTTTTACCGGGCCAAGTTCGTCAATCCAATTTTCCAGAATCAATGAAAACTCTTCTTTGGTTTGTGCTTTTTCTATCTTAGGAAGTTTTTCTAAAAGCTGTTCATCCCAATTTGTTTTACCTCCCGCAACAAACGGATGATAATATTTTAAAAATCCCCAGACTTTGCATGTTGCAGTAAGTTTTTCAGTTTCGGTGATTTTTGTCGAGCTGAAAATGGCTTGAGAAAATACAATAAAGAGAAATAAAGTAATTTTTTTCATTAAAATGTAGGGTTTAATTTATTAGTAGTTTGGGTTATTTTCCTGTTTCAATAAAAAGCAACGCGCGATCTAAAACCTCATCTTTTCCTTCTTGAATTCCTTTTATTGTTGGTTTTACTTCAATATCTGGAACTATTCCAATTCTTTGGGTTTCTGTTTGATCTGGGTAAAATACTCCAATTCCTGAAATTTGTGTATTAAACCCTTTAAAATCAAAAATAGATACATTCCCATCTGCTCCAGCGGTCTGACTTCCAATTATGGTAGCATTACCCGATGTCTGAAAACACATTGCTGTCCATTCTGCCTGGCTTTGCGTCTTTTCATTAAGCAGCATAATGACTTTTCCTTTGTAATTATCCTTATTCTCAAAACCGGCGTCACTTCCGCTGGTCCATCTAAATCGTCCTGGATAACTTAAATCTGGAATTGTGTAAATAGCAAATTTCTTTTCATGAGGATTTAAAAATTTTGATATTTCTTCGAAAGTACCGTTCGGATAATTTCTCATATCAAAAACAATAGCTTTGGTGTTTTTTAGAGCTTCAACCATATCGGGAATATTTCTGATTTTTATAATTCCCATATCGACATAACCAATATTATCCTCTAAAAGCCTGAATTTCTCCTTCTTTTTTCGTGCGCCCTTTTTAAATTCATTTCTGTGAGAATCATGGTAATTAAACCATGTCATTGTTTTGGTACTATACTTATTGTCTTTAAAAAACTCTATTTTCACAGTGTCTGAATAGCCACTTAAATTTTTTTCAACTACTTTATCTAAATAGGAAGATTCATTTGATGCACAAATTAACTCCCTATTTTCTGCAATGATCTCTTTTATCGTTTTATCATTTATTTTAGTAATTATTGTCCCAATTTCTATATCATCAGCTTGAGCGAGACTATCTGCCAAGATTTCTGTAACGACCAATTTCTCCTCAATAATTTTTCCTTTCGCAGGAAAAAACAACTTCTCTTTACGAACTGCTGAAGGCGAAGGATATAAATAAAACTCTGTATGACTGTCATTAATTCTAGAAACCAATTTTCGCATTGACAGATAAAAATCATCGTAATTCTGGGATTGAATCGCAAGAGGTATTATTTTTTCTAAAGTAATATCCCATTTCTGATCCATTAGATATTTATTCGGAAAAAAATATTCTATCAAATTCCAGTACATGAATACCATTCTCAGTTTTGAACTCTTATCGCTAAAGTCGGGATGTTCGAAACTTTCATTTTGCAAAAGAATATTTCCAACACCTTCCCCGGTGTAAACGTAGAATTGTTCTCCTTGAAATCTATTTTCTTCAATAAATTTTAATTTTTTGGAAAGCTTTTTTGAAAACAATTTATTGCTGTTTATCCAAGAGAGATCAAAGTTCTTATCAAAATACTTTACCTCTTTTGGTGCAGCGATTGGTCCGATTTCTTTTATTGGACCAAGATTATCAATCCAGTTTTCTAGAATTAATGAAAAGTCTTCTTTCGTTTGTACTTTTTCTATTAATGGAAGTTTTTCTAAAAGCTGATTGTCCCAATTTACTTCTCCGCCAGCCACTTTTGGATGATAATATTTTAAAAATCCCCAGACTTTGCATGTTGCCGCAAGTTTTTCGGTATCCGTAATTTTTGATGCACTGAAAATGCTTTGCGAAAACAGAACAAGTACTAATAAAGTAATTCTTTGCATTTTAGGTTCAGATTTGGATAGATAGTTTGGGACTACTTCTTTAAAAAGAAAAACCGAATTTAGAACTAAAATTCTAAATTCGGTTACGGTTTTACGTAAATACCTTTTTTTATTAATCTAATTCATCCAGAAGCAGTTGCACTTCATCATAATCTTCATAATCCTGCGAAATTGTCTGCAATATTTCTTTACAGGATTGATAATCTCTTTGTTTCAATTTAGATAATGCGAGGTACCAAATTGCTTTTTCTTTATAAACTGAATTGCCTGCTTTCAATTCATTAAAAACAGCTTCGGCTTTTAGATAATGACTTTCTTCTAAAAGAGAAATCCCGTAATAATATTGAATTTCTGGTGTTTTTCCTTTTGCTAAAACTTCTTCAAAAAACGGAATTGCCAATGAATATTTTTTGCCATTAAATTCTTTCTCAGCATTTTTTAAAGGGCCATTTTCACTTCCTCTTTCGGCAAATGAAGCTTGTTCAGGATGGTTATAATCAGCGTAAGTCGGATTCTGATTGTAATTAAAAAAGAACAGTCCAAACATCACCGCAACCGATGCTGCAACGGCAAGATACCAAGGTTTAAGACCTATAACTTTTGGTTTTTTGTTGAAATATTCTTCGGCAATCTGATTAAGATTTTCTTTGAATGCTTCTCTCTCTTCTTCAAATCCAAATTTATTCTGAAGCTGCAGCTGTACTGATTTGAAAGTTTCAAATTCTGAAGCAAATTGAACATCATCTTTCAATTGCTTTTCAAAGTCATTTTTTTCTTCAACAGCCAGTTCGCCTTCAAGATATTGATCAAATAATATATAGCGTTCTTCGTTCATGACTACTTATTTTTTAGAGAATTAAAATTTTTGGCTTCCTGAATCCACTGCGTTAACTGGCCTATACATAACGATTTCTTTTTGCGTACATAACCGTACGTTACGTTAAGTTTTTCAGCAACCTCTTCCATCGATTTAATCGAAAAACTCAGCTTTAACAGCTCTTGGCATTTGTCTCCAAGTTTTTGAAACATGGTATCAAAAAGCTTCTGTTTTTCATCAAATTCTTCAGTCTGAGCAATTAATTCTAACGCAGATTCATTAATAGATACCGCGTCTTCATGAATTGTTACCCCTTTATTTGATATTTTTTTGAATTCATTCAGCCATTTCCTTTTACACAATAAAAAAAAGTAGGCATCAAAAGGGCAAGTAAGCTGCAATGTTTTGGCTTTCGCCTGATTGTAAAGCAATATCATGACTTCCTGAACAATGTCCTGCGCCTGCTCTCTGTCGCCTGAATTATTCAAGACAAAAAAAACGACTTTAGGAACGAACTGCTTGTAAATAGATTCAATAATTACCGAATCATTTGCTGCAAGTCCGTCAATATACATTTGGTCACTATGAATTTTAATTTTCTCCATAAAAAAACTTTTGATTAGTTAAAGTTAAAAAAGAATCTCAAATAATTTAATTATCAGGGTAACAATTACAAAATCAATTTGATATAGACCTGTAATACTCTTTTAAACTAAAAAATATTAAAAGGAATGGAAACGTATCAATTTACTAAAGAAAAAAATCTGGAGCAGTTTTATGAAATGATTTCGGCTAAAAAACGAAATGGTTTTGTAATTGTAGAACACAACGAAAAATTGCCGTATGTAGTTTTATCCAAAGAAAAAAAAGTCCTAAACCATTCTTTTCATCTCTTTCTTACCTGCATCACATTTGGTTTCTGGTCAATTGTCTGGCTGTATTTAATTGTTACGCTTTCGCAGAAGAAAAGCATTTTGGTAGCTGTAGATGAAGACGGAAATCTTTTTGAAGACAAATGTTTATCAGCCTAAATAAAAAAAATAAAAAACAGGGGTAACAAATTTTTAAGCGAATTGATATAGTGTTATACAGGCCTGAAAAAATATTTTAAAAACGAGGGGTAACAAAATCAAACCCAAATTGATTTAAGAATATAAATAACAACCAGAATCTGAAAACCGCTTGATACCATTCAAGACAGATTTATAAAAACTAGAAATTATGAACACGAAATTTAAAACTATCAGTCTATTATTTTTATTAGTAATCTCCTTAGTAAGCTGCGACAACAGCGATGGAGACGAAATTAAAATTACACCGCCAACATCGGCTGCTTTTAAAAGCATCAGCGAAAAAGGAGTAAAAGGAAACACTCAAAAATTCACTGTAACAGCCGGAACCGGAATGATATCGGTAACATCTGCAAAAGGAGTTAAACTGAACATTAACGGAAACTGTTTAACCAAAAACGGAAATGCCGTAACAGGGCAAATTGATATTGAATATATAGAGCTTTTTGACAAAGGAAATATGTTGATTACCAACAAACCAACAATGGGAATTACTGCAGACGGAAAGAAAAATCTTTTGATTTCTGGCGGAGAATTCTTTATCAAAGCAACTCAGGGCGGTGTTGAACTTCAAACTTCTTGCTCAATGAGTATGATTGTGCCTGCAGCGCTTACAGACGGCGTAGACAATACTATGACTTTATGGACGGGTGTAATTAATGATGCAGGAGAATTGGCTTGGAGAGAAGCAAAAGCCGACGCAAATGGCGCAAACGGAAAAGGCGGTGTTCAAGGCGAAGGAACAAATTATTATGTAACTTTTGGAAACTTTGGCTGGACAAATGTGGACCGTTTTTACAGTGATCCAAGACCAAAAACTACCATTCTTGCTGATGCTCCTGATGGTTATGACAATAACAACAGTGCAATTTATTTATCTTATGACGGCGAAGGAACAAATGCTCTTGCAAAATTAGACACTTATACAGCAGCCGGATTATTTAGCGAACATTACGGCCAGATCCCGATTGGTCTTAAATGTCACGTGATTTTTGTTACCGAAGACAGTGGTCAATGGCGTTATGCGATTAAAGCTGTAACCGTTGCCGCCAATGACGTTTACACTTTTACGCTTGCCGAAACTACTCTTGGTACCGAAGCGCAATTGGTCGCAGCAATTAATGCGATCCAATAACTTAGAAATGCTTTTTTAAGAAAAAGTGGTGATTTGCTCATCACTTTTTTTTACATTTAATCCTGTTTTAAAATTGATTATTAAGATTTTAGAACCCAAAACTATCTCGTTATGAAACCACAACTGTCTATTTTCTTTATACTCTTCTCTATTTTTTCAATAGGACAAACCAAAGTAAAAGACACCATAACCCGAAGAGCCAATATTGGTTTTATCCAAAACGGAAATGCCGTAACTTTTAAGCCTGAAACACCGCCTTTGATTCCGATAGCGGGTGCGCCAAAACCTAGTTATTCGTATTTATGGGAACTCGGCGACGGCCATTACAGTAAAGAAGTAGAACCAAAACATGTTTATAAAAACAAAGGAACTTACACCACGCGCCTTGCCGTAACTAACAATTACGACAACGGAAAACCTCCCGCAACGCGTCCTAAAAAAGTGGCTGTGAATGATATTACAGACACTAATTATAAAGACATTGCATCAATTGCGGATCAAAATGGTTTTGCCATAATTAAAAACTGTGATCCTATTCCAGATCAGGAAATGATAGTTGTAGTAAGTTATCAGAATCTGGAAAATTATGTTTCAAGCGGCAAACTGTATTTGTTTTACAATGAGAAACAATTCAAGAATAATAACTTTGAATTAACTGATTTTAGAACGTATGCCAACGAGCGTGAAGTGAAGGAAAATCTTGTGGCTTCTACCGACGACCTTGACGATTCGAATACTTTTGTGGCTTCCGCCGAAAATACAATCAAACGAAAAAAATACCGAAATACAACGACCGAAGAAGATTTGGATGCATCACTTTCAGATGCCAATAAAACCTATCATAATGTATCGATTTTAGAATTTGATGATGCCAATCCGGGGGAAACCCGAAATGTTTTTTATACCTTTAAAACAACACCTGAAATGATTAAAGATACCAGCGCAACGGTTACGATGCGCGGGATTTTTGTTCCGAATCGAAGTTATAAGAACCATAAAATTAAAAACCTCGAAATGGAAATTGTGACTTCGCACGATCCAAACAAAATGGGATCAAACGGAAGTTTTATGAATTACAGATTGGTGCGTTTTAAAAGAGTGAATTTTAAAACCCGTTTTCAAAACAACGGCGAAGGTCCGGCAAGAAAAATTCGTTTAGAAACGGATGTTCCGGATATGTTCGACAAAAAGACTTTCCAGATTGAAAGCATGTATCCTGAATGTCCAATTTGTCCAAAAGACGAAGAACCAACGATAAGCTGTCTGGACACGATTATCAAACAAAAACAGATTATTTTCACTTTCAAAAATATTTACTTGCCGGGAAGCGAACAGAAAAATGTTCAGGAAAAAGATTCCACAAAAGGATTTGTAAAATATTCGATGAAGTTTGCCGAGGATTTTCATAAAGTAAAAACCAAAAGCCGAACTGCCATTATTTTTGATAAAAACGAACCTATAATTACCAACTACGCCACGACTCGATTTCTTCCCGGAATTTCGATTGGGGCAAAAGCGGGTTATAATATTTATCCTGATTTAGACAAATCGACGAGTTATTTTGTGGGAGCTACAATTTCGCCATTTAAATCGTATCGTTTTTACTGGCAGGCTGAATGGCTAAATGCATTAAACCAATACAACAGCGCGGTTAAAGTTGAAGAAGAATTTTTAACCAATCCAAATGGGGTAAGACAATTGCAGCGCACTACAACAACAACTGAAAACAAAAATATCAATTGGGAAATTCCGTTTTTGATTCGCTATAATATTAATAATTATATCGGAGTTGGCGCTGGAGTTCAGGTTAATGTGAATGTTTCTTCAGAACAAAATCAGAATATTCAAGTGGATCTTTATGAAGGCGACAAAGGGAATTTTTTAATTGATTCAAAAACAACTGAAAATACAGTAAAAAATTCTTTCACCGATTTTAAAACAGGGCTTTTATTTGATTTAACGGCAGGTTTTGCCAGAATTGGTCCGAGTTTGGGTGCACGTTACGTGATTAATTTTGAACAGAATTTCAATTATATTCAGCTTTATGGAATATGGAAGTTTTAGTTTTTTTTCACCATATAAGTGATGTAAGTTCATATTATAATGTGGTAGATTAAACAAAATGTCATCCTGAGCGAAGTCGAAGGCTTTGTAACGAAAAAAGGTCTTCGACTTCGCTCAGACTGACAATATAATAACTAATTGTTTTTTAACATGAACTTACATCACTTATACAGTTTAATTTTCTTTTTCCTGAGCCTAAATCTTTTTGGGCAAAATCAGGAAGATAAAATATACAATGCTGTTGATAATTTCGTGACTCATCCTTCCGCGAAAGCGATACAAAATTTAGAGAATACAGAAAGTGATTTTTGGAGAAATCCGAAACCAAAAACCAAAGATGAATTGCTGGCCATTGTGGTTTTAAACTGTAATAAAGCCTATTATGAAAACCTGTTTGGACAGACTCAAAACTCCATTTCGAGTTATGAAAAAGCTTGGCAGCTTTATCAAAAAAACAAACTTTCCAACTATGATATAATTGAATTTTGCTTGAAACCTTTGGGGAATTTATATACGGTTTTGGGTGATTATGACAGTGCCGAAAACATTATAAAACAATACTTTTTTATTGTCAATACTTCCAAAAATTATCCTGATGCGCAAAAGCAAAAGTTTGCTGCGATTTTGAATTTATCTAATGTTTATCAGAGTTCCGGTAAAATTTCTTTTGCAATTGAATTACTGGAAAACACTTTAAAAGCGGAAAAATTATCGAATTCTCAGAAAGGCATTTTATGGAATAATCTGGGGAATAGTTATTTATTAAATTCTACCGGAAATTTGATGAGACCTGAAATTCATCAGAAAGCTGAAACTGCATTTCAATCTTCTATAAAGTATTTAGAAAACGAAAAAAATCAACCCGAAACTTTATCAAATTCTTATCGAAATCTTGCTTCGTTAAACAGACAATGGCAACGATTTGAGATTGCAAATTCCTATTTAGAAAAAGCCGAAAAATTATTCTTAGAAACTCCAAATCAACAACCCAGAAAACTCGCAAAACTGTATTATGAAAAGGCTTTATTACTTTTTGAGGAACGAAAATATGATCAAAGCGCAAAGCAGATTTTATCAATTTTTAAAGTTTTAATTCCGAATTACGATTCAAAAAATATACTTCCAAACCAAAATCAATTGTATGCGGAAACCGTTTTAATTGATGTACTCGATTTACAGGCAGAAATTCTTTGGCTAAAACAGCCCAAAAAAGCACTTAAGGCTTTTGATCTTTCTTTTTATATCGAAGATTTATTAATGAATTCTTTGGTTTACGAAAATTCAAAAATTATCTCCCAATTAAGATCTCGTAATCGAACTGAAAAATGCATTTCGATTTATAAAAATTTATTTGAAAGAGAAGGGAAAATTCAATATCTGGAAGAAGCTTTTCAATTATCTGAAAGAACCAAATCAGGAATTTTGCAACGTTATCGTTCGAATATTAAAAACGCTTCAGCAGAAGAAAAACAACTTTTACGAGAACTTCAAAACCTAAATAATGCTATTTTAAAAGAACAGCAAAAAGGTGATTTAGCTGCGATTTCAAAAATAAATCAATTGATAAAAAAGCAAAATGAATTAATGCTTTCGCTGAAAAAAATTCAGTCTGAAAATCAAAATTATATTCCGGAGAAATGTGATTTAAAAGCTTTATTTTCAAAATTAGAAAATGATAAAGCAGTAATGGTTTATTATTTTATGGGATTTGAGAATCAATATTTTTTTACTTTGCAAAACAATAGAATTTCATTAAATCGGCTTCCTTTTGGAGACGGAAAACTCTATAATATTGTTCATTTTATAGACTATTTCAATAATGCAAACTCGATTACAAATGACATTTCAGGCTACAATCATTCTGGAAAGGTAGCTTATGATTTATTAAACCTGCCAAACAATTCCGTTTACCAAAACCTCATCATTGTGCCCGATGGAATTTTAAATTTTCTTCCTTTTGAAGCGTTGATTACGAAAGAATCAAAGACAACAAATTTTGCGAAAATGCATTATTTACTGAATGATTTTAAAATTGCTTATAACACTTCGGCCAATATTTACCTCAACTCAAAATCGGTTTCAAAATCAGAAAAAACAGTTTTAGGCGTTTTTCCAGTTTTTGAAAATACTGCTTTTGAATTGAGTTATTCGAAGAAAGAACTGGAATCAATTCGAAGTAATTTTAAGGGAAAATATTTAGAAAATTCGGATGCGACATTTTCTAATTTTAAAAATAATGCTTCCAATTATTCCATTTTACATTTGAGTACACACGCATCGTCTGGCGATATTGAAACTCCGGCGAGCATTAAATTTTATGATCAGGAAATTTTGTATTCTGAATTGTATAATCTGCATATTAATCCAGATTTAGTGGTTTTAAGTGCCTGCGAAACTGGAATTGGAAAATTGTATAAAGCCGAAGGTGCGATGAGTGTTGCAAGAGGTTTTCAGTTTGCAGGTGCGCAGAATTTGCTATTTTCATTATGGAAAGTAAATGATTTTACGACTTCCGTTTTTATGTCTGATTTTTATAAAAACATTAAAAATAATGCTTCCTATTTTGAGGCAAATGCAAATGCAAAACTCGATTACTTGAATGACAAATCAATTCCGAATGCCAAGAAATCACCATATTACTGGAGTTCTTTTGTATATTATGGGTCGATTTCAAAAGAAGAGCAATCTGGAAATTATATCTATTATGTAATTAGTTTATTGGCTTTAATTGGCTTATTTTTGATATTCAATCGGTATCAAAAATGGAAAATCTTCACGAGGTTCTCAGAGAAAAGGGCTATAAAAAAATAAAATTCAAAGTTACCAAAACACAGCATCTTGCTATAAAAGCAAAAGTCAATGGCATTGCGGGAAATTTCATTTTAGATACGGGAGCTTCTAATTCCTGCGTTGGTTTTGAAAGCATTGAGCGTTTTGAATTGGCTGCAAAAAAATCAAAAACAAAAGCATCTGGCGCTGGCGGCACGGGAATGAAAACTCAAATTTCATCGGAAAATAAATTGCAGTTAGGAAGCTGGAAAAACAAAGATTTCA
The DNA here is from genome assembly GCF_009711135.1 of Flavobacterium sp. LC2016-01. GTDB lineage: Bacteria > Bacteroidota > Bacteroidia > Flavobacteriales > Flavobacteriaceae > Flavobacterium. The sequence continues at coordinate 470,470 of NZ_WMIC01000002.1, forward strand.
GCATTGTTATTTTTGATTTATCGCACGTAAATCAAGCTTTGGAATCGCATAAAGCAAAACCTGTCCACGGAATAATTGGTGCTGATGTATTATTAGAAGGAAAAGCAATTATCGATTATTATAATCATTATCTGTATTTAAAATAAAAGTTTTGTTATAGGCTAAAATTATTATTAACGTTTTTACGGGAAACCGCAATTTTAACAATATTTATTCTTCTATATTTGTTAGGCTATTTTAACAAATCTATTAGTATGAAAAAAACTCTACTTTGTTTTCTTTTATTATTTACTTCTTTTATTTATTCCCAAGCAAATGATATTGTGCATTGTGCTGGCGACAATAACTTCGACTTATCTAAACAAAAAATATACCTCATTGGTAATTTAGATCCTGATCAGACTACCGTAAGTTATCATTTAAGCCTTGCTGATGCTGTCAATAATACAAATGCAATTGCGAATCCCTCAAATTATAATACCGCAGCAGTTTCTACAACTATTTATGCGAGAATTAATAATAACGGAACAATTACCACGAGTTCTTTTAATGTAAAAGTTACTCCGGCCGTAAACATAATAGCAACCAATAGCCCTATTTTATGCACCGGAAATACAGCAACGTTAACCGTTACTGTTTCGGGAGGAAGCGGGCAGTATTTTTATTCTTTGAATGGCGCTGCTTTTGTAAGCAGTAATGTTTTTACGAATGTGGCTGCAGGAAATCATTCTATAAAAGTATTAGATGCTGTTGCTGGTTGTTCAACTACAAGTATTTATACAATAACTGCTCCAACAATCTTAAGCGCAACTACATTGATTAGCGGTAATACAGCAACTATTACAGCAACTGGAGGGAAAGCACCTTATCAATATTCTTTGGATGGAGTGAACTATCAGTCTAATAATATTTTTACTCTTAGTCCAGGAACTTACACTATAATGGTGAAAGATTCACTAGGCTGCATCACAGCGATTCAGGCAACTATTTTACCTGCTTTAACTGTATCATCAACTTTTGTTAACGAGTTTAGCTGCTCAAGGGATATGCTAACAATGGCAATTACTGCTACGGGAGGAAAAGCTCCTTACACTTATTCGCTAAATGGAGGACCTTACCAGACAAATAATTCTTATTCTGGTATATTTGCTGGCAATTATATCATAGCTGTAAAAGATGCCTTAAATACAGTAAGTTCAAAAGGAATTTTTATCGCTCCTTATTTGCCGCTTAAACTTTCTTTATCTACGACAAATACAAGTTGTTACGGAACAAACGATGGAACAGCACAAATAATCGTCAGTAACGGAAAAGCCCCATATTTATATTCAATAGATAATGGCCCATTAGTTTCAACTAATGTTTTTAGCAATTTGTCTCCATCATATCATACAATATACGTAAAAGATGCGACAGGATGCTCCATTCAATCTGACATAGTAATAGGAATGGCTAGCCCCGTCGAAATACTTGAAAGTGTGACAAATGCCGGCTTAGATAATAATGATGGACAAATCAAAATTAACGCTACTGGAGGAAAAGCTCCTTATAGTTATACTCTTGTAGATAATGTGGGAACAACATTAAAAGGCCCACAGACTTCTAACGTTTTTTCAGGTCTTTCTGCAGGTTCTTACCAAGCTCAGGTTACAGATTCAAATGGATGTTTTTACACCAGATCTAGTATAAAAGTTGTACAATCTACGCTAGCCGCTAATTTAGTTGTAAACGCTATAACCTGCGAAAACCCTAAAGGATCAATTACAATTACAGCTACTGGAGGAGTTCCTCCATATCGATATTCATTGAATGATGGAGCTTATTCTTCTGTAAATGTATTTAATGATTTAACTCCTCAAACTTACACCGTAAAAGTTAGAGATGCGCAAAATGTAAGAGTTTCTCTTTCGGCAATAGTTACTCAGTCAACTCCTTTGACACTTTCTACCGCAGTAAATATTCCAGTAAATTGTAATGGAGCTTCTACCGGAGCTATTATTTCAACTCCAAGTGGCGGAAAAAGTCCATACACCTATTCTTTAGATGGAACAGCATTTCAATCAAGCAGATACTTTTTAAATCTAAAAGCAGGGACTTACAATATTACCACTAAAGATGCTAATAACTGTATTGCAGTTAGTTCAATTACGTTATCAGAACCATCTCCTCTATCTGCAACTTACGAAATAGTTAACGATCAAAATATTTTCATTTATCCTAAAGGTGGCAGCAATCTTTACGCTTTTTACCTTACTAATACAACAACGGGGATTCAATACGGTCCTGAAACGGTAGGTACATTTACTAAATTACCTCCGGGACTTTACACTATTTTCGTGGGTGACTCTAATTGTGACTTCACCGTATCTGGAATAAAAATTGAAGCTTCACAGTCTACAGCACTATCCGCTGTTTCAAAGGTTGATCCTCTCGGATGTTTAAGTTATGCGAGAATAACTGTTGATGCAATGGGCGGCAAAACTCCGTATCAATATTCTATAAATAATGGAACAACTTATTCTTCATCAAACATATTTACTTCTCTTAATGCTGGTACATATACGGTAAAAGTTAGAGATGCTGATTTAAATACCACCACTCATACTGTTGTAATCAATCCATTGCCTTCAGCTCCTACGATAGAAGCCATTGTTAAAAATATAACCTGCCAAGGTTCAAAAAATGGGTCAATAACAGTAAAAGGAAGTGGAGGATCTGGGAAATACATTTATCGCTTAAACGGAGGAGTATCACAAAATTTTGATACGTTTTCAAATTTAGCTCCTGGAAGTTACACCATAGAAATACAGGATATGAATATTTGTAAATCTACGATGACGGTTACAATAACAGAACCACAAGCTTTAAATGTAACCGCAAAAATTGGTCTTAACCAGACTATTACAGCTACTGCAACAGGAGGTTCTGCTCCTTACTCCTACGCTCTGGAAAATGACAATGGAGTAGTAATAGCTACACCTCAAAGCAGTAATATTTTTAGTAACTTAACAAATGGTCTATACACTTTAAAGGTTATAGATGCTAATGCCTGCAGTGTTTCTGTATCTAACATAAATATGATTCCGTTTACAGCGTTATCGGCTTCTGTCAATGCGACCAATATAACTTGCAGCAGTCCAACGGGAACAATAAAAATCAATGCAACTGGCGGTATTCAGCCTTATCAATATTCATTAGATAATGGAACTTATGTTTCCTCAAATGTATTTGAAAACTTAGCTACAAAAAACTATACTGTAAAAGTTAAGGATGCACAAAACACTGTTTTAGACTTTACTACAACAGTTGCTCAAACCACTCTTTTAGCTGTTTCTGCTAACATAGAAGTTGGCATAAATTGTCCTGGCAATACTACAGGTCTTATTAAAGCCACAGCAAATGGAGGAGCAGAACCTTATGAATATTCAATTGATGGAACAAACTTTAAGTCTAATAGATATTTTCAAAATCTGGGTGCTGGCAACTACAACATTACGGTAAAAGACTACAACGGATGTCTGGCTACAACACCGACTTTAATTTTAGCAGAGCCTTCTCCAATATCTGGTACTTATAAAATTGTTAATGAAGAAAATATAGTATTAACTGGAAGTGGGGGCGATACCGACCTTTATTCTTATTATCTTGAAAATACAGCAACTGGTACTAAACTAGGATCTGATGGAACTGGTAGATTTACAAAATTAGCTGTAGGAACTTATAATGCAACAATTAGTAATTCTAAAGGCTGTTCTTTCCAAATTCCAGGAATAAAAATTGAAGCTTCGTCATCAACAAACTTAAGTGTTGCGACTTTTTCAGACCCTGTGACTTGTACCTTTAAAGGAAGGATAACCATACTTGCAAAAGGTGGCAAAGCTCCTTATCAATATTCACTAAATAATGGTGAAACATATTCCTCATCAAACATTATTGTTGGTTTAATTCCTAATTACGCTTATCCGATAGTGGTTCGTGATGCAGACCTTAACACCGTTACAGATCAAATAATAGTAGAGAATGCTTCTTCTCCACCTTTCTCTACTGCAATTGTTAAGCATGTAAGTTGTCCAGGCAATAACGATGGTATAATTAAAGTCATCCCAACTTATGAAAAAGGTCCATTATCTTACGCGTTAGACGGAGTTACAATGGGTAATTCAGACACTTTTGTTAACTTAAAACCAGGAATTTATGGCATAACAGTATATAGTCAGAATTCTTGTTGGTATTATTTCACAGCAACAGTAAAAGATGCTACCCCATTAACTGCAACTGTTACACTTGGAACAAATAATAGTATAACAGCTAACGTAACTGGAGGTTCTGCTCCTTACTCATACGCTCTAGAAAATGAAAATGGCGTAACAGTAGTTACACCTCAAACCAGTAATACTTTTACAAATTTAGTTGCAGCTCGTTACACATTAAAAGTAATTGATGCTAATAAGTGTAACGTATCCGTATCGAATATAAATATTATAGAAGTACCAAAATTAGCCGCAACTGCTACAGTAACAAATGTAAATTGTAATGCTTCTGGAGCAATAACGGTAAATGCAACAGGTGGAACGGGTCCTTACCAGTATTCGATAGATGGCGGAATTAATTACTCTTCATCTAATATTTTTGCTGGTTTAACTGCAGGTAACTACATTACCAAGGTTAAGGATTCTCAAAATACTGTGTTTAGTTTAAGTCTGGAGATAACTGCTTCGACTCCTTTACAACTTATCGCAACACTGACATCTCAACAAACCTGCTCTAGTCCTGCAACAATTCAAGCGACTGTGACCGGCGGACTGGCACCTTATACTTATGCTGTTAATGGTGGAATTTATAGCGCTTCAAATACTTTTCAAGTTAATGGCGGGACTCACGTAATTTCCGTCAAAGATAAAAATGGCTGTGTAGAAAATGTATCTATTACCGTAACAGATCCTACGCCAATAATAGCTAATATTAGTATCGAAAATCAAACGGCTACAATTATTGCATCTGGTGGTACAGGCGGTTACTTATATGCAATTTCTCCTAATTTAAATGTATTTTCAGCCAGTAATAAATTTACCAATTTAACTGCCGGCGAATATATTATAATTGTTCAGGATCAAATTGGTTGTTATGTAACATTCAATTTTACGATTAATCCACCGGCTCCTTCACTAGAAGGTAAAAATTCTATAACTATTAGTTTCAAACCAGGACAGACTTTAGCCGATGTCGTTGTTGAAGGCGAAAACATTAAATGGTACAGCACATCAGGTTCTGGAACAAGCAAAACAATCGGAAAATCAAATGAAACGCCTTTGCCTCTTACAACCGTTTTACTTGATGGTGTTACGTATTATGCTTCTCAAACTATCAACGGAATTGAAAGCAAAAATCGTCTTGCTGTAACGGCAAAAGTAAATGGTTCACTTTCGGCACCCGATTTTAATTTGACTGCTTTCCAGTTTTACCCGAATCCTGTGCAGGATATATTGACAATTAAAAACAATTCTATAATTGATGATGTTGAAATTATTGATGTATCTGGAAAATCTGTTGTCTTCAAGAAAATCAATGATCTGCAATCTGAAATTGATTTGTCAAACCTTTCTAGCGGTGTTTATCTCATGAAAGTAAAATCTGAAGGCAGAGAAAAAACAATAAAAATCATTAAGAAATAATTTTTCAAAAGCTATAAAAAAAGCCTTCATTTTAGATAATGAAGGCTTTTTCTTTTTTATTCTATCTGATCGATTTCAACTTTTGGAATCGAATGTTTTTTCAACGAAAAATAAGCAACAACGGTACTCAGCAACATTAAAAAACCGCCTAAAATAAATGGCGCTCCGGCAAATTTAAATGGCGCATCGCTATGCGTAAAAAAGTAAAATGTATTGGCCATCATTGGCGGACCGATAATTGCAGAAGCACTCATTAAACTTGTCAAAGTTCCCTGAATTTCTCCCTGTTCACTTGGTGATACTTTGCTGGCAACCACAGACTGAAGGGCTGGCCCGGCAATTCCGCCAAGACAATACGGAATCAGAAATACAAACATCATCCAACTTTCGGTTGCAAAAGCAAACAATAACATTCCGATCGTGTATAATGCTAAACCAATATAAATACTTTTTTCGTTTCCTATTTTCGGATTAATAAAACGAACTAAGCCGCCTTGTACAACTCCAACTAGCAGACCAATTATTCCTAATGAAATTCCGATCATTCTTTCATCCCATTTAAATTGATAAATGGTGAAGAAACTCCAATTGCTCTGCACTGCATGTGAACCTACATACAAAAGAAATATTGCTGAAATCAATCCGATTAATTCTGGATGTTTTTTTAAACCTAAAATTGCTCCAACCGGATTAGCGCGTTTCCAGTCAAAAGGTCTTCGGTTTTCTTTTTTAAGCGATTCAGGCAAAATGAAAAATCCGTAAAGAAAATTCACCATACATAAAACGGCCGCAGCATAAAAAGGAACTCTAGATCCGTATTGACCTAACAAACCACCAATAACTGGTCCGATTATAAATCCTAATCCGAACGCCGCACCAACCAAACCAAAGTTTTTTGCTCTGTTTTCTGCTGTACTTACATCGGCAATATAAGCAGAAGCCGTTGTGATACTTGCTCCTGTTACTCCGGCAATAATTCTTCCAATGAAAAGCCAAAGAATTGTTGGTGAAAAAGCCAACAAAAGATAATCTAATGAAAATCCGAAAAGAGAAATCAAGATGATTGGCCTTCTTCCGAATTTATCACTTAAATTTCCAATAACGGGTGCAAACACAAACTGAGTTATCGCATAAGCGAAAGTCAGCCAACCGCCAATTTTCGCTGCTTCGCTGATGTCGCCGTGAATCAATTCTTCAATCAATTTTGGAATTACAGGAATAATAATTCCCCATCCGGTAATGTCAATTAACATGGTTATGAAAATGAAACCAATCGCCGCAGATTTATTTTTTTGTAGCATCATAATTTTAGTAAAGTGATACAAATAAACATATTTTTCAATTAACAATACTGAAAACTGCTTGTAGTTTTTTCACGCACATTTAATTACGATTTAAGCAGATTAGCGCAGATCTTTACTAATTTGATCTGCTAAAATCTGCTGAATCTGCGTGAAAATTTTTTTATTCTTTCCATGAAGAACCAATAAAAAAATCCCAAACTCCGTAATGGAATTTGGGACTTTTCGTCTAAAATTAAATCAAAATTAATGGGTATGTTTCGGATTGAAACCGTCTTCACTTAATTCAGTATGCACATAATCGGCAACCATTTCAGCTTCGTAATCGATTTTTTCTCCTTTAGAGAATTTATGAATTAATTTCTCCATGATATTATAAATTACAGGAACTACAATCAAGGTTAAGAATAACGAAGAAATTAATCCTCCGATAATTACCCAAGCTAAACCATTTTTCCACTCCGCTCCTGCTCCAGATGCTAATGCAATTGGGAACATACCAAATACCATCGCAATTGTTGTCATCAAGATCGGACGTAAACGAGCGTGGTTCGCCTGAATTAATGCCGTTCTGATTGATTCTCCTGCTGCTCTTCTTTGGTTGGTGTAATCGACCAACATGATCGCATTCTTACACACCAGACCAATCAACATGATGATACCTAAAATGGTAAAGATGTTTAATGAGTTGTTTGTCAACGCCAGTGCTAGCATCGCCCCGATAAACGAAAGCGGAATAGCAAATAATACTACGAATGGATGTGCAAAACTGTCATACAAACTCACCATTACAAGGTAAACCAAAATAATAGCCGCTAATAATGCGATTCCTAAAGTACCAAATCCTTCCGATTGGTTCTCTTGGTCACCACCCCAGATGTAGTTTACTCCAGCTGGTTTTTTCAACTTATCTAATTTCACCTGCCATTGCTGTACGATTGTTCCAGATGGCACCCCAACGTTTTGTCCTTTTACCGTTACAGACGCCGATTTATCTCTACGCTCTAACTGGCTAGGTCCAGAACCTTCAGTAATATCTGCAAACTGAGACAATTTAATTTGCTGTCCTGCTGCGTTTATGAAAATCAAGTTGCTAACGTCAGTAATACTTTTTCTGTCGAAAGCATTGTATCTGATGTTGATATCGTACTCGTATTCTCCTGCTCTGTATTTACCGTCTGTATTTCCGCTAAAAGCAGTCTGCATTGTTAAACCAACCGTTTGAAGTGTTAAGCCTAAAGCAGCCATTTTATCACGATCAACTTTTACGTTAATTTCAGGGTTTCCGTCTTCAACAGTTAATTTAATCTCTGTTGTTCCAGGAATGGTGCGTAATTCTGCTTCAGCTTGTTTAGCAAAAGCCATAGCCGCTTCTGTTGATGGACCTGTTACAATTAATCCTAAAGTTGCATCTTCAGCAGTACCCAAGATACCAACCGGAACCGTTTTTACTTTTGCTCCAACTAATACTTTTTCAAGTTTACGTTTGATTTTTGCTGCGTAAACATTCGCATCATCTGTACGATCTTTTTGCTCGATCATTTTTACGTCGATCTCTGCTTTGTAAGCTGTAGCTTGAGATGCTCCAAAACCTTCAGAAGTTTGTCCTACCGTTGTAATTTGACTATGAACATATTCTTGAGCTTTTAAATACGCTTCGGCTTTTTGCGTCATGAAGTTCGTTTGTTCTAACGAAGCATCTTTTGGCATTTCAATCTGTACTAAGAACTCTCCACTATCAGAAGAAGCAAAAAACTCTCCTCCAATGAAACCTCCGCCCATTAATCCTATTGTTGATCCAAAGAACAATACTAACACAACTAAAATTGTTTTAATATAATGATCCAAACACCATGTCAATAAATGAGAAACCCAGTCAGTGAAACGTGTTAAATAGCTTTCGAAACCAAGAATGATTCTTCCAAATAAATTCTTTCCTTCAATATGCTCTAATTTCCCAAAACGAGAAGATAACCAAGGAATAATAGTAAACGAAGCTAATAATGATAACATCGTTGAGATAATTACCGTAACACAAAACTGCGTGATGATATTAGAAACCAATCCAGAACTCATTGCAATAGGCAAGAATACGACAACAATTACCAATGTAATCGAAGTTACAGTTCCACCAATTTCTGCAGTTCCGTCATAAGAGGCACGGATTCGGCTTTTACCCATTTCCATGTGTCTGTAAATATTCTCCAAAACCACAATCGCGTCATCCACAAGAATACCTACCACAAGAGATAATCCTAATAAACTCATTAAGTTCAGGGTATATCCCATCAAATAAATTCCGATGAAAGTTGCAATCAACGAAGCAGGAATCGAAACCATTACGATCAATGAGTTTCTGATACTATGAAGGAAAAACAACATTACGAATGCTACCAGAATTACCGCAATCAACAAATCATGAACAACAGAATCTGCTGCTTCAAGTGTAAAGATTGTACTGTCTTTTGCAACTTCTAGTTTTAGATCGTTTACCTTATAATCTTTTTCAAGAATTTTAATTGTTTTTAATAATTGCTCACTTACCGCAACCGCATTGGCATCAGATTGTTTTACGATTTGTAAAACAATAGCGCTTTTTTGATCTACACGAGATATTTTTTCGGCTACTTTTTGAGTATCCTGAACATCGGCAATATCACTTAAACGAATTTGAATTCCGTTTTGAGAAGAAACCACTAAGTTTCTTAATTCTGCAACACTTTTATATTTACCCGCTAAACGAATTAATATTTTTTGATTACGAGTCTGGATATTTCCTGTTGGGAAATCTAAGTTTGAAGTCAAAATATTTTGCTGTACCTGAGGAATCGAAAGCCCGTAACCTTGCATTTTAATCGCATCAAGATTTACCTGAATTTCACGCTCAGAACCACCAATAATATTTACCTGCGCCACACCTTGTACACGAGATAAAATTGGGGCCACTTTTTTGTCAATTAAGTCATAAAAGGCAGCTTCGTCCATTTTCCCGTTGGCACCAAGTGTCATAATCGGCAAATCACTCAGCGAAAATTTGGTCAATGCCGGCGTTTTTACGTCGTCTGGCAAATCACTGATGATGGCGTTAATTTTTCGCTGTGCATCATTCAAAGAAAAATCGACTTTTGCGTTTGATGTCAGCGTAATCGAAACGATCGACAAACTTTCATACGACTTTGAGTCAATCTTTTTTACGTTCTCTAAAGACGCAATCGCATCTTCTATTTTTTTGGTTACGGTATTTTCTACCTCACTTGGAGAAGCTCCAGGATAAACAGTAGAGATGGTAATAACGTTTTGTTCAAATTTTGGGATCAGCTCGTAGCCTAATTGGCTGTAGCTGAACAATCCACCAAGAGTCAGAATTGTAAACAATACAATTACCAGCGACGGACGTTTTATGGATATTTCGGCTAATTTCATATATTTTTTCTTTATGCTTTAGGCTGTAGGCAGTAGGCTTTAAGCTTTGAATTAGCTTATAGCCTATAGCTTAAGGCTTATAGCCAAATAATTATTTAATAATTTCTACTGTATTACCGTCTTGTAAGTTAATCTGACCTGTAGTAATTACTTTTTCTCCGTCAGATAATCCGCTGATGATTTCTACTTGATCTCCTAAAATTCTTCCTGCCACTACTTTTTTCAATTTAGCTACACCATTTTCAGCTACAAAAATTTCATTACTGCTTACACTTCCAACAAATGCATTTCTAGGAACAACTGTTAAGCTTTGTTTTTGCTGTTTCGATGCAAAATTTGCAGTTCCGTACATACCCGCTTTTAAGTCGTTGTTAGTATTGTTTGCAATTTCAATTTCAACCGGGAAGTTCAAACTTGCATCTGCTTTTGCAGCAATAAAAGTGATTTTTCCTGGGAAAGTTTTATCAGGATAAACACTTGCTGTAACATTGATATTATCATGTAATTTCAAGCTTGCTACTTGATTTTCGTTTACAGTAACTGTCAATTTTAATTTTGCAGTATTTACGATATCAAATAACGCAGTTGCAGGCATTCCTGTTAAGATAGATCCTGGCTCAATATATTTTTTATTGATAAATCCGTTGATTGGTGCTTTAACTTTTGTGTCACCAACATTGATATTTGCCTGAGTTAAACTTGACTGAGCATTTGTTAAGGCTAATTTTGCCTGATCTAATTGCTGTTTTGTTACACCGCCCGTTTTAAAAGCATTCTCATATCTTGCATAATCAGATTTTGCATTATTATAGACTGCCTGAGCTTGCTGAGCGTTTACATTGATGATATCCCCTCTCATTGTCAATAAAGTCTGACCTACTCTTACGTAATCTCCTTCTTTAGCTAAAACACTAATTACTTTTCCAGATTTTTCAGCAGAGAAAGTCAATTCCTGAGTTGGAGCAAAGTTTCCGTTAGCAACGAAGTCTAATGAAACTACTTCTGTTTTTACAGGAGTAACCTTTACTGAAACCGCAGCATTTTTCTCGGCTACGACATCTGTTTTTTCCTTATTTTTTTTCTTATTGTTATTTAAAACATATCCAATCACACCCAAAGCTGCGATTATGATTACGATTGTTATAATAGTTTTCTTCATTGTAATTAGTTATTTAATAAGAGTTTTTAGTTCGCCTTTTGATTTGATTAATGCCACTTCGGCAATTTTATAATTTAATACTGCTCTTGTATAATTATTTTGAGCTTCTTGATTAGCATTTTCAGCATCTAATAAATCGGTTAATGATGCTAAACCTTGCAGATAATTATTTTTTGTATTGCTCAAAATTTCACGAGCCAAACGCATATTTTCTTGTTGGTTTTGGATGGTTACTATGTTATTATCGATTTGCGCCATCGCATTTCTGTAATCCAAATCAAGAGAAAGTTTAGTGTCTTTGATATCTTCCTGAAGTGATCTAATTTCGACATCAGCTTGTCTTACTTTAGCACGAGTTCCAAATCCTGTAAAAATTGGTACGTGTAAATTCAATCCAATCGCTGCGTAATCTGACCAATACACTCCATCTGAAGGTTTTGCAAACCAAGGCAGTTGTGGACCTTGACCAATATAATTGTAACCTGCAGTTAAAGAAAGCGTTGGATAATATCCCGCTTCAACAGCTTTTTTATTGAATACTAAAAGCTCTTCTTGTTTTTTCAAAAGCAGATATTCTGTTCTGTTTTCTACGTTTGGAACCTCAGTTAAAGATGCTGGAACAGCTTCAAATTCTTCTTTTGGGATAATGATTTGAGTTTCAATTGGCATACCCATATAAAACTTCAAAGCATTTTCCTGTAATTCAATTTGATTTTTAACTTGCTGACGATCGGTATCAATGTTTGATAATTTTACGATAATACGGTCTAAATCAATTTTTTTGGCTAGACCATTATCAAATTGTCCTTTTACAACATCATGAACTTTTGTAGTATTAAAATAAGTACTGTCCAGCAACTTTAATCTTTCACGTTGTACGTATACCGAATAATAGTTGTTTGCTACTCTTTCAATAACTTGTTCTTCTGTTAATTGATCGTTGATTTGATAAAATTCACGAGTAGATTTTGCTGCTCTTAAACCTGTAAAAACAGATTGATCAAATATCGCCTGAGTTAATGAAAGCCCTGCGTTTGAAGTCCATTTTTGTCCAAATGCTGCCTGAATTGTAGTTCCTGGCTGACCAAAACCAGCTCCATCAATAACAGTTGTCTGAATTATTGGATTATGAGTTAAGTTTCCGTTTGCAGAAATCTGAGGCAACGCTCTAGAACGGATTTCCTGAATTTTGTATTCACTGTTTTCAACCTCTAATTTTGCCTTTTTGGCATCGGCTTTATTTTGAAGCGCATAAACAAGCGCGTCTTTTAAGGTTAAGGTTACTTGTGCATGGGCTGACAAGCCAAGAGAGCACAGAAGTATTACAATTATTTTTTTCATAAATTATAGATTGATGATTAAGCAGTAATTTTTTTAAGTTGTTTTTCTAATTCTTGTATTCCTTTTTCTGTTGCCATTGCTCTGGTGTGATATTCCAAAGCTTCTAATTCTATTTTTTGTGCTTCTCTTTCTGAAATCGTAGTTTCATTTATATGAAAAATCAAAGTGTAATAAAATTTCACATAGATATCAATGTTCAAATCTGCTCGATACAAGCCTTCTCTAATTCCTTTTAAAATATTATCTTTAAAATAATGATTGCATTGATCAATTTCGTGGGTCATTACATTTTGATAAATCTCCGGATAATGTTTTTTCAGCTGATAAAGAGGCGAAGTGTCTGAGGCATTCTTAAACATATCACGAAACATTTCTCTAATTTCAAAATTCTCATGAATTGCATTATGTTGTTTCTCTACAATGGTATCAATAACTTCATGTACCTGTTTATGAACCATGGATGTACTCTCTTCAATTAAAACTTCTTTATTGCAGAAATATTTGTAGATCGTTTTTTTCGAAATACACATTTCTCCTGCAATATCATCCATCGTAACACTTTTAAAACCGAGTCTTAAAAACAACTCACTCGCTTTTGATATGATTTTCTCTTTCATTTTGATTGTCAGATTGTTATTATAAATATACTTAGAAAACCGAAGCCACAAAAACAGTTTCTATTATATTTGTAATAATTTTACATTATTATATTCATTGTGTAGGATTTATATGCTGAATTCTAAGTTGGCAATAAGTTTAATATCTCTTCCAAGTGCCAGACCTCCGTTATGATTAAATGAATTATAATCCAGACCAAAATCTTGACGCTTGATATCTCCTTTAATTTCAAAAGCAACTTTTTTCTCGCCGTTGTAGGTATTAACACCAATAAATTCTGCATCAAGCTCTACAACTTTGGTCACATCTTTTATGGTTAAATCACCTTTAAAAAAATTGATATTATTATTTACTTTTTGAAAAGAAGTCGATTTAAAACTAATAATAGGATGCTCATCTACATCAAAAAAATCCTGAAGCTGAAGGTTGGTATCAATTTGCTGGAAGATTTCATTTTTATTATTAATATCAAATGAAAACTCTACTGATGCATCTTCAATTTCATTGTCTTCAATGTTCACATAACCGCCAAATTTATTTGTTGTGCCTCCTAAATAAGCAATTATCGAATGTCTCATTTTTATTAAAACATCTGATTGTGTCGAATCTAAAGTCCAAGTTGTCTTCATAAATACCTGATTTTACTGAGCTTATAAATGGCTCAAATTCTTAAGGAAACTTTTTTAGTGTTCTAAGTTTCCGATTATGGGTGCAAATATATACAGGAAACTCTGAAAACCAAAAAAGTTTCCAAGTTTTTTTAATTTTTTTTTGACATATTATTTTAATTTCATTTAAAGCATCATTAAATGTTTCTCAGCATTTCATCTTTAGAAAGCAATAATTCATAATTGAATTGTATCTTTGAGCCTCGTAAATCAGAATTTCATTTTATGCACGATATAAGTCAGTACCAAGATTTTTTTATTAGTTACTTAAAAAACCAACACATACAAAAAGAGCCTAAAAATCTTTATGAGCCTATTGAATATATTTTAGGACTTGGCGGAAAAAGAATGCGTCCGGTGCTGACATTAATGGCTTCAGAAGTTTTTGATGCCGATTATAAAGTAGCGCTTCCGGCTGCAATGGCGGTTGAAGTTTTCCATAATTTCTCTCTAGTTCACGATGATATTATGGATGACGCTCCACTGCGAAGAGGAGAAGAAACCGTTCATGAAAAATGGAATATCAATACCGGAATTTTATCTGGTGATGCCATGCTGATTTTGGCTTATCAATATTTTGAGCAATATGAGCCGGCTGTTTTTAGAGACTTGGCCAAATTATTCAGCAAAACGGCACTTGAAGTTTGCGAAGGCCAGCAATGGGATGTTGATTTTGAAGAAAGAAACGATGTAACCATTCCAGAATATCTGAAAATGATTGAATACAAAACCGCCGTTTTGGTTGCAGCTGCAATGAAAATGGGTGCCATTGTGGCCAAAACTTCAGAAAAAGAAGGTGATTTAATTTACGATTTCGGACTAAATTTAGGTTTGGCTTTTCAATTACAAGATGATTACCTGGATGCATTTGGAGATCCTGAAACCTTTGGAAAACAAGTTGGCGGTGATATTATTGAGAATAAAAAAACCTACTTATATTTAAAAGCCATCGAATTTTCGTCTCAAGAAAAAGCTGCTGAATTAGAGCAATTATTCAGTTTGCAATTAGATGACAATTCAGAAAAAATTGAAACTGCAAAAGCTATTTTTAATCAATCAGGCGCTTCACGCGCCACTCAGGATGCTATTGAAATGTATACTTTTAAGGCTTTTGATACCTTGGATAAAATGGATATTAACGCCGAAAAGAAAAATATTCTGAGAACTTTTGGTGAGAATTTAATGGGAAGAAAAGTTTAGTTCATAAAGGGCTTCGACTTCGCTCAGCCTGACATTTTGAGTGTCATCCTGAGCGAAGTCGAAGGCTTATGAAACAGTAAACCCGATAGATTTTAAAAACCTGTCGGGTTTGTCATTTACAGTATCATCTAAAAGGGCTTCGACTTCGCTCAGCCTGACAAACGTTATTATAGAACGGAGTTTCATCCTGAGCGATCCCGAGGCTTCGGGAGAAGGCTTATGAAAACAAATCATCAGGATCAACTAAATCTGATAGTTTTTGTTTTAAATCGTCTTCTAAAATCGTTAATCCATATTGGTAAGAAGCGTTCATCCAGCCAAAACCTTCTTCGGTTATGTAATCGAATTCCGTTCCTACGTTTCCGTATTCTGCGAAAATTTTGTGCGAACTAATCGATAAATCAAACTTCTCTGGAATTGTTCCGTTATAATCAACCGCATTTCTGGTAATTAACCAAAGCCAGCGATACACCATTTCCTGGGCTTCTTTGTTGAAATTATAGTTCAGTAAACCTTCCCATAAAAGCATTTGATGTGGCGCCCATCCAAACGGATAATCCCATTGTCTTATTGGTGCATTTTCGTCAACGCCAGCAATTGATTCTTTGGTGCTTCCGGCAATTCCACCTTTCATTTTAAACCTTGGAAGCGTCTTTTTAACCAAAATTTCAGCCTGTTCCTGTGTGCTTATTTTCGCCCAAAGCGGATAAAATGTTGGCGCAGCTTCAAAGAAATGTTGCTTTTCGTTTACAAAATCATAATCCAGATAACATCCTAATTCTGAATTCCAACACATTTTATTGATTTTCTCTTTCCTCGAATTGGCTTTTGAAATCCAATATTCACTTGAAAAAGATTTGTCTTCAAAATATTGAAATTCATTTTTAAAATACTTTTTAATCAAAAAAGCAATATCAGTTTCGTATTTATAAAGCAAACTATTGATTGCAACCGTATTTAAATTGGCACAAACTCCAACCAATCTATTTGTTGTATCATGCCCACTTTCGCGCATACTTCGATCGTGAATAAAATACTTATCAAGTTCAGCATCTACAACTTCTCTTTCGAGATATTTCTTTTCAAATTCTCTCGTTGAAAGATTATATTTAGGCGCATATTGCTCCAGAATATCATCAAAATGCCCTTCTTCAACTTCAAACGGAAGTCCGATTCCTTCTGCTTTATAGCGATTTAATCCATTTGCTGTAAGCCGTTTTCCTTCTTCCATCCAAACGGTTTGATATTCTTTTATGGCGGTTTTTAAATGTCTTTCAATCCAGAAAATATCCGGATTCGACTTTTCTAAAACATCCATAATTAGCGACGTATAAAGCGGCGGTTGTGTACGAGTTAAATAATAACTTCGGTTGGCATTTAGGATTTTTCCGTAATGATCGATTTGATATTTAAAATTCTCTGCAATACCTAAAGCAAGATCAATTTTATCGTCAATCAAAAGTCCTTTGGCAATAAAATAACTGTCCCAACCGTACATTTCATTAAACCTTCCACCAGGAACTACAAACGGAACACCTGAAATTTCATTGTTTTTTATTTGAAGTGCCAAAGCTAAAATTCCGGGTTGTTTATTCAGTGAAAGCACATATTCTGGTGAAATATTTTTAGGCATTTGTACCACTTTTAACTTTGGAGTTGTAGCTTCTAATTTCTTGAAATAATCAAAAACAATTTCATCTCCAAAAGGAACATACAAATAAGCCAATTCATTTTCGATCTTATTGTCTTCCAGGATTTTCTTTACGCCATCGGCATCAATTGTTCGCGTAAGACCTTTCCAATACAGGTTTTTTATCTTTCTCGAAATCCTTTTTACAGGATCTTCGGTAATTTCATTCAGATTGATTTCGGCAAATTCGGTTTTATTTTTTTTAGCCAAAGCCAATTCCTGCAATAAATTTGAAAGCTGATAAGTTCCTTCAATAACTGCCGGATTCCCATCTTGATCGTACACCAAAAATTTCTTTGGACCATGATCATCAATCGTAATTTTTTTATCGCCATCAGTATCTTCCTGAGCCAATAATTTTTCGATGGTTTGGGTTATATGTAATTTAAATTTCATCTTTTGCAGTTATTTTTTTGAGAATAAAAAAGGATATTAATAATAAAGACATTGGAATTAAAGTAAAATAAAATGCGTTTTCCGGCCCTTCATTTTTAAACAACCAGCCTGTTATTCTGGAACCTAATGTTCCGCCAAGAGCAGAAAATATTACAATTAATCCGGTCATTGAGCTTTGTAAATTCTTTGGTAAAGCACTTAGTACAATAGAATTTAGTAAAGGATAAATTGGTGCAATAAACAATCCGATTAAAGGAAATGCAAAACCAATTAAAGGAATATCCGAAAGTGTATTGATGTTTTTAACTTCTAAGCCAACTGTTTTTGGAAGTACAAAAATCACGATCAGCATCGCCGAAAAAATACATACACTTAAAACCCAAATCCAGTTCACTTTTTTGGTTACAATCCCTGCAATCATTCGTCCAATTGCTAGTGAAATCGCCAAAATACTCGCCATCATTATACTAATATTCTCCGGTAAATGAAGCACTTTTGTATTGAATGTTGGCAACCACGAAAGAATTCCTTGTTCGATCATGACAAACAAAAAGACACTTATAACAAAAATTACGGTAAGCAATTTTGCCATTAATTTGAACATTTGCAGAAAGTCATCTTTTAGGTTTGCTTCCGCCGAAACTTCCGGTTCTTTGAATTTTACAAAAAATAAAAACAAAAATGACAGGAACGATAATGCCGCCAAAAACCAATATACATTTAGCCATGAATTAGGATCATTTTCGTTATTAAAAGCTGGAAATAAAAAATAAGCCAACGCAATCCCAACCATAAAAAAACCTTCGATACTGCTCATCAAAGCATTGTGTTCTTTTTTGGTTTCGGTCACAGTTCCAATCAAGGAATAAACCGAAACTTTGATCAAAGCAAATGAAACTCCCACGGTTGCAAAAAGAATTTTAGCATTGTCAAATGAGTTTCCAAAATACATAGAAATACAAGCCAAAGTAACCAAACCTAATCCTATTAACATCGATTTTCTATAGCCTATTCTTGGTAAAAAAGAGGCTATAAAAAAGGATACAATAGCAATTGGCATATCTTTAAAAGCTTCTAAAATACTTGCCTGAACTTCATCTACTCCATAATTTTTTTGCGATTTTAAAATCACAATTCCCACGCTGTTTAATAAAATAGCGAAGACAAAATAATTAAGATAAAGAGAGATTTTAATTCCTATGTTTTTCATTTTGTGGATGTGATTTGTTTGCGGTTACGTTGCGATTACGGTATGGAGGCGCACAGCAGTGCGCCTCTACAATACCGTATGTATAAATTTAGAAATTAATCGCTACCGAAAATCTAAACGCGCGTCCTAAAATAGGTCTTGCCATAAACACATCGCTTGCCGCAGAAGTTGTTTGTCTTGGATCTCCTTCTGTTAAACCAATTTCATTGAATAAATTCGAAGCATCTACTGCAAAACGAAGATTATTATACGTATAATTTAAACCTGCTCCAACTTCTTTATAAGCCGGTAAAACTTGTTTGTTATCCTGATTCGTGAATTTTTTGTCGTAATAAGAAAACTGAACATAAGCCGCAAGATCTTTTGTAATATCTACTTCTGGTCTTAAATTGCAGAAAAATTTAGGGATTCTTCGTGCTGTATTTCCGTTAAAATCAAAAGTCGAACCATCAGCATTTGTTCCTGTAAAATTATCATATTCCGGTTTTTGAACTGTGAAAGTGAAATTCAGATTTACGATTTCATATCTCGCATTAGTTTCTACTTCAAGACCAATATTGTTTACATCGGCAAATTTGTTTTCTGAAGATCCGTCAGATAAAATGTCTGTAAAAGCAACATTTTTTAAACCCATGTGAAATAAATTGGCATTCACATTAAAGAATGAATTAGAATATTTATAACCTAACTCAAACTGATTTACTTCTGTATTTTCCAGTTTGCTTAAATCTGCTGCATTATCATAAAATGATTCTTCGATTGGTGATCTAAAACCGTGGCTATAACGAACATACGAAGCCATATTATCATTAAATTTGTAGTTTCCTGCCGCTGTATAAGACCATTCGCTTACATCATATCTCCAATATGTATATGGATTTCCTTTTACAGTAGTAACCTTATCATCAGCCGTATTATTATCTAAAACTCCTAAGTTTTCTGCAAAAAATCTGGCGTTGTCTCTATAACCTGAATATTTGTCTTTGTTGTATCTTAAACCTGCGTTGAAGGTCAAATTATCTGTAGCTTTAATTTCGGCATCAGCATAAATATCGTTCAAAAGACCTTTAGTTTGAGCGTCTCTTTCTAACCATGTAATTCTTTCTATTCCGTTCCAAGTGTGATCAACTCCGGTTGTATTGTCTTTTACGTTTAACAATCTTGGATTATCCGAAACACCTACTAAATAAGAATTCCAATTCCAATATTGGTTTGATTTCCAGTTTGAATAGTAATAACCAGCTGTTAATTTTACAGGATCTAAATCAAAATTGAAAGAGAAATTATTAGCAAAATTGTTCATCTTTTTGTCGATATGCCAAAGATCTGCTCTCATAATTAAAGCATTTGGATCAAGAGTTTGACCGTTGTCTACATAAGAATAGGTTAAATTGCTTGCCGTTGTATTTTGAACATCTGTTGCATAAGCGCTTTGTGTCCAAGGACCTCCGTTAGGAAAAATTGCATTGTAATTTAAATCAATACTTGTTTGTTTAAATGCATTTTTGAATGTTACTTTCTCCGATATTTTCTTTTTAAATTCGGCTCCAATTGAGTTGATAACCGGATGAGAACCATCTTCTAAATCTGCACTAAAAGTTCCTCCGCCATATTGAGGCACATTTAAGTGACTGAAATTTACTGAAGTCAACGTTCCATAATTTGGATTAAATCCCGGAATTCCTTCAACTTTTCCGTTATTACTTTTTAAAGGAATTGGCAAATAGAATGTATTTCTGTCGTCAAGGTGTTTGAAATTAACTCTTAAATAATCGTTGTCATCAAATTTATAAGTGATGTTTCCTTTTATTTGTCCGCCTTTATTTGCTGTAAAACCTGTATTTCTCACACCATTATCGGCTCTGTAGAAACCTCCAACATTAAAAAACAATTTATCTTTAATCAAAGCGCCTGATAAATTAAGATCTGTTCTGAACATTCCGTAATCTGATGTCGTGAATTTTGCTCTTCCCATAAATTCATTCTGACCTGTTTTAGAGATGAAATTGATGATTCCACCAGGAGCATTATTCGCAAAAATTGATGCCGAGCCTCCACGAACAGCTTCCATTTTACTTACTGTTTCGTCTAATCTGTAAAAAGTATCGGCGTTGGCAAATTGCAAAGCACCATCTTCAAAAACCGGCAATCCATCTTCTTGAATTTGTACATATTCATACGCTCCAGCTGATGGAATTCCTCTTGCAAAAAGGTTATTTCCTATTTCTCCTCCAGATGCTTCTACCACAAATCCCGGAATGGTTTGAAGCAAAGCTGCTGTGCTCGATGGTGCTCTGTCTTCGATTGCTTTTGAGCCCATTGTTGTAATTGCAACGCTGGATTCCAATTTAGATCTTGGCGCTGATGATCCTGTAACCACAACTTCTTTTAGACTTTGTGATTCTCCTTCAAGAAGTAAATTCACCTCTAGAGATTCGCCTTCTTTTATTGCAATTTGCTTTTCGAAAGTTTTATATCCCACATTTGTTGCAATAATAGTATAAGTTCCTGCATCGATATTAGAGAATGAATATCCTCCGTTTTCATCTGTAATAGTACTTTTTCCTGTTTCCTTAAGAGTCACATTTGCTCCCGGAACTGTTACTCCGCTGTCATCTAATACTTTTCCTGATATAGTGCCTTTATTTTGGGCAAATAGATTATTTGGTAAAAAAAACAGGCAAAACATTAAAAGTAATGTACCTAAATACTGGTGTAGCTTTTTCATTTTTTTTTGTTCGGTTAGTTAGTAATTATGGTTATCACTGTCAAACTTAATAACTAATTATAAGGAATATAGGAATTAAAAATCGAAAACGTTTTCGAAAAGACCTAAAACGTTTTCGGAACTTAAAATTTTATTCATGCAGTTTATTTTTAGTACTTTTATTTCATGAATGACACAAAATTAATAGATATAGCCTCAGCCTTGGGAATTTCGGTTACCACAGTCTCAAAAGCCTTAAAAGGGTATACAGATATTAGTAAGTCTACTCGAGCCAGAGTTATCGAAATGGCCGAAACGATGAACTACATGCCCAATTCTGTTGCGGTAAACCTTAGAACTAATGAAACCAAAACAATTGGCGTCATTATTCCGGCTACGGTACATCATTTTTTTTCGAGCGTATTGAATGGTATTCTTGAAGAAGCCGAAAAAAGAGGTTATTTGGTCATTATATTACAATCAAACGAAAAGTACGAACTCGAGAAAAAACAACTTGCTCTTTTAATTCAAAAACGAGTTGACGGAGTTTTAATGTCTCTCTCAAATGAAACTGATGATTTCAGTCATATTAATGAAGCGATTCGAAAAAATACTCCTGTTGTTCTTTTTGATAAAATTGCCAAAAGAGTTGATTGTTCCAAAGTTGTTATTAATGATGCCAAAGCGGCTTATGATGCTGTGACGTATCTTATTAATAAAGGATATAAAAAAATCGCGCATTTTAGAGGTTCTTATGTTCCGCAAAATTCTATCGATCGTTTTTTAGGTTATAAAAGAGCGCTCGAAGCTCACGGAATTGAGTACGATTCGAAACTGGTTTATGTTTGCGACAACAATACTGATTTTGAAGATGGTTACGAAAATGCGCAAAAAGTAATGACCGAGAATCCGGATATTGATGCAATTTTTGCGATTACAGATTTAGTCGCCATTGGGATTATAAAATATTTTAATGAAGCCGGAATAAAAACTCCTGAACAAGTTGCCGTTTTTGGATTCAGCAATTGGTTTATGAGTACAGTTATTTCGCCAAAACTAACGACAATTGACCAACCGGGATTTGAAATGGGACATCAGGCGGTTTCTCTTTTAATCGATGAAATTATGGACATAAAAGAGCATCGACCGGTGACACATCAAATTATTGAACTTCCTACAAGAATCATTGAAAGAGAATCAACCGTTAAATGATTTTTTAGTTTTAACTTTGCGTCAATTCTTAAAAAGCATCAATGTTTCCAATTCCTGAAAATACCGATATTTTATTGGCTGATGCCGAAAAAGAAAACCTATATCTAAACCTGATTGAACAAATTAATAAGGACTTTAATTTAGCCAATGAAGGAATTGATTTTCCGTTAAGCATTTCTCCAGACGAATTAAAGATTCAGCTTCACGAAAAAATCTACAGAATGATTCAGTACAAATTTGCTGAATATTTGAATTTACTTTACATTATAGATGTTTCTGAAATCGAAATCAAAAAACTTGATGGTTCTGATTTAGTTATTTTAGCCGAACAAGTTGCTTTTTTGATTTTAAAAAGAGAATGGCAGAAGGTTTGGTTTCGGAAGAATTTTAAATAAGGCTCAGAGTAACAAAGAGACAAAGATTTCCGCAAAGTGAGAAAACCTTTGTCTCTTTGTCACTTTGCAACTTTAGAAATAAACTCTCACAAAAGGCATAAATCCAGATCCGTAAAGACTTTTGTTAGGATTATATAAAACGTCATAACGCCCGCCAATAGTCACATTTCCGATTCTGTAACCTGCTCCAAGATATAAGGCAGTATTCCAATAAGAATCGGAATAACCTGGCTGATTATAATATTGTTCATAGTCTGTATCTACCCTAACTTGCTCTAATTCGGCAGATAATTGAACTTGCGGAATTGGGTTTACGAGTACAATCGCGCTTCCACCCCAAACAAAAGATTCATAATAATTTTTTTGATATAAATAGCCAAACTGCAGTCCAACTCCTACCGAAACTATTGGATTGATGTTGTAAATAGCACTCGGCATAACCGAAATATTGGTGTAACCTGAACCAAAACCCAATCCAAGACCGCCTCCAAACGAAACCTTATCCCAAAAATGATTGGTATTGTCAATGACATAATTTTGCTGTGCGTTTCCAATGTTGAAAAATAATACTGCCAAAATCACAAAAAAAGAATTGAAAACGATTGAATTTCGATTTTTACTCATAGTTAACGTTTATTTTAACAAATTTTTACGTAAAAGTACGTAAAAAAAAGATTTAAATAAATGCGATTGTTGTACTTTTGCGATTCTATTTAACAAAAAGTATATTCACTAATATTATGGATAGGTTTTCATTTTTAAATGCAGCGCATACAGAGTTTTTTGCACAATTATACGATCAATATTTAGTAAACCCAGACAGCGTTGAGCCTAGCTGGAGAAGTTTTTTTCAAGGTTTTGACTTTGGACAAACCGTTTATAATGACGAAAATCCAGTGCAGACAATCGTTGAATATGTGACGAGCGATAACACAGATTACAGTCAGGTTTCAGAAAAACTAAAGAAAGAATTTAATGTTCTTAAATTAATTGACGGATACCGCACGCGCGGGCATTTGTTTACTAAAACAAATCCAGTTCGTGACCGCAGACAGTCTTCTCCAACTTTAGATATTGAAAATTTCGGATTATCAGCTGCAGATCTTTCAACTGTTTTTGATGCAGCACAGACAATCGGAATTCCGCCTTCTTCACTAGAAACTATCGTAAATCGTCTTAAAGCTATTTACTGCCAGCATATTGGAATTGAGTATATGTACATCAGGAATCCTGGCGTTGTAAAATGGATTCAGGATAAATTAGCTGTAAATGTTAATCAGCCTAATTTCTCTACAGAAGAAAAGAAAACTATCTTAAATAAATTAAACGAAGCTGTTTCTTTTGAGAATTTCCTTCATACTAAATATGTTGGACAAAAACGTTTCTCATTAGAAGGTGGAGAATCTATCATCCCAGCGCTTGACGCTTTGATCGAGCAAGCTGCAGAAAAAGGTGTTGAACAATTCGTAATGGGAATGGCACACCGTGGCCGTTTGAACGTTTTGGCAAACATCTTCAACAAATCAACTCAAGATATTTTTGGTGAGTTTGACGGTAAAGATTACGATCAGGAATATTTTGATGGTGACGTAAAATACCACTTAGGCCTTACTGCCGACAAAAAAACAAGATCAGGAAAAAGCATCAACATCAATTTAGCACCAAACCCTTCTCACCTTGAAACGGTTGGAGCTGTAATTGAAGGAATCACAAGAGCAAAACAAGATAAATATTATCCTGACGATTTCTCTAAAGTATTACCTATCGCCGTTCACGGAGATGCTGCAATCGCAGGTCAGGGTATTTTATATGAAATCATTCAGATGGCACAGCTTGACGGTTACAAAACTGGAGGAACAATCCATATTGTAATCAACAACCAAGTTGGTTTTACAACAAACTATTTAGACGCTCGTTCATCTACTTATTGTACAGATGTTGCTAAAGTAACTTTATCTCCAGTATTACACGTAAATGCTGATGATGCTGAAGCGGTTGTACACGCAGTATCTTTTGCATTAGACTACAGAATGCAGTTTGGACGCGACGTATTTATCGATTTATTAGGATACAGAAAATACGGTCATAACGAAGGTGATGAACCTCGTTTTACACAGCCTGTTTTATATAAAATCATCGCAAAACATAAAAATCCAAGAGATATTTATGCAGAGAAATTATTGTCTGACGGCGTAATCGATGCATCTTATGTAAATGCTTTAGAAAAAGAATACAAATCGAATCTTGAGGAAAACTTAGAAGCTTCCCGTAAAAAAGATTTGACTATTATAACACCATTCATGAAAAACGAATGGGACGGATTTGTTCAGGTAACTGATACACAAATGCTACAAAAAGTAGATACTACTTTTGACAAAAAAGGATTGGATTCTATCATCAATACCATTTCAACGTTACCAGCAGACAAAAAATTCATCAGTAAAATAACTAAAATTGTTACTGATAGAAAAACAGGATACGACAACAACACTCTTGATTGGGGAACTGCAGAAGCACTTGCTTACGGTTCGCTTTTAACAGAAGGATTTGATGTTCGTATTTCTGGTCAGGATGTTGAAAGAGGAACTTTCTCTCACCGTCATGCTGTTGTTAAAGTAGAAGATTCAGAAGAAGAAGTAATTCTTTTAAATGGTATCGAAAACAAAAAAGGAAAATTTGGCGTATTCAATTCTCTATTATCTGAATACGGAGTTCTAGGTTTTGATTACGGATATGCATTAGCAAACCCAAAAGCCTTAACAATTTGGGAAGCACAATTTGGAGATTTCTCTAACGGAGCTCAAATTATGATTGACCAATACATTTCTTGTGGAGAAGATAAATGGAACAACCAAAATGGTATCGTTTTATTATTGCCTCACGGATATGAAGGTCAAGGTGCAGAACACTCTTCTGCAAGAATGGAGCGTTATTTACAGCTTTGTGCAAGACAAAACATGTACGTTGCTGACTGTACAACGCCAGCAAACTTCTTCCACTTGTTGAGAAGACAAATGAAAACGAATTTCCGTAAACCTTTGGTAGTTTTCTCTCCAAAAAGTTTATTACGTGATCCAAGATGCGTATCTACAGTTGAAGAGTTAGCAAGCGGAAGTTTCCAAGAAACAATTGACGATAATACAGTAGATAAAAAGAAAGTAAAAACTTTAGTTTTTGTTACTGGTAAATTCTACTATGACATCGTTGCAGAAAGAGAAAACAACGGAAGAAATGATGTTGCAGTTGTTCGTATCGAGCAATTATTCCCTTTACCAGTTGAGCAGTTAAAAGCAATTATCGCACAATATCCAAATGCTGATGATTATGTTTGGGCTCAGGAAGAACCTAAAAACATGGGAGCTTACAGCTTTATGTTAATGAACTTTGATCTTGTAAAATGGAGATTAGCTTCGTTAAAAGCTTATGCTGCTCCAGCATCTGGAAGTTATACACGTGCAAAACGTCGTCATGCAGATGCAATTAGAATGGTATTCGATAAAAATTTATTCAGATAAAAAGAATGTTTCAAGTTTCAATCCTGATTGCTATCGGGATTGAAACCATAAAAACCTTAAACAAAAACAAAGATGATTTTAGAAATGAAAGTCCCATCACCAGGGGAATCAATAAAAGAAGTTGAAATTGCAACTTGGTTAGTTAAAGACGGAGATTATGTAGAAAAAGATCAAGCTATTGCTGAAGTTGATTCAGATAAAGCTACTCTTGAATTACCTGCTGAAATGAGCGGTGTAATTACACTAAAAGCTGAAGAAGGTGATACTGTAGCAGTAGGCGCTGTAGTTTGTTTAATTGATACAGATGCTGCAAAACCAGCAGGAAGCGCTCCAGCTGCACCAGCAGCAGAAGCTCCAAAAGCTGAAGCACCAAAAGCAGAAGTAAAAGCTGAGGCTCCAAAAGCAGCTCCGGCTCCAGCAGCAGCACCAAGTTATGCAGCTGGAACTCCATCTCCTGCAGCAAGAAAAATATTAGATGAAAAAAATATCGCTCCGGCAACTGTTTCAGGAACTGGAAAAGGTGGAAGAATCACTAAAGATGATGCTGTAAATGCAGTACCTTCTATGGGAACTCCAACAGGAGGAAGCCGTGGAACTGAGCGTACAAAATTATCTATGTTACGTCGTAAAGTAGCAGAAAGATTAGTTTCGGCTAAAAACGAAACAGCTATGCTTACTACTTTCAACGAAGTAAACATGACACCGATCAACCAAATTCGTAATGAATACAAAGATGCTTTCAAAGCAAAACATGGCGGTTTAGGTTTAGGTTTCATGTCATTCTTTACAAAAGCAGTTACAAGAGCTTTACAATTATATCCAGATGTTAACTCAATGATGGATGGTGATTACAAAATCGCTTACGATTTTGCTGACATCTCAATTGCAGTTTCTGGACCAAAAGGATTAATGGTTCCTGTTGTTCGTAATGCTGAATTATTAACTTTCCGCGGTATTGAAGCTGAAATCAAAAGATTAGCTTTAAGAGCTCGTGATGGTCAAATCACAGTTGATGATATGACTGGAGGAACTTTCACAATCACAAATGGTGGTGTTTTCGGAAGTATGTTGAGTACTCCAATTATCAACCCTCCTCAATCAGGAATCTTAGGAATGCACAATATTATTGAGCGTCCAATTGCTGTGAACGGAAAAGTTGAAATTCACCCAATGATGTACGTTGCACTTTCTTACGATCACAGAATTATTGACGGACGTGAGTCTGTTGGTTTCTTGGTTGCTGTGAAAGAAGCTTTGGAAAACCCATTAGAATTATTAATGAACGGAGATGCTAAACGTGCTTTAGAATTGTAATTTCATTAAAAAATCAATACTATTAAAAAGCCTGTTCATCAATTTGAACAGGCTTTTTTTCTTAATATTAGCTTAATTTTAGCTTAAGATGTTAATTTTTTAAACAAATGTAAATTTTACCCTTTAAAAATTATTTTATTTAGAATAAATAAAAATAGCTTGTATAGTTGGCAACCATAACATAAATTTGCACTATTCAAATCAATTCTAAATAAAAATGAAATATAAATTTACAATTTCTTTTTTGAGCTTTTGTTTTTTCCTATTAGCGAGTACTTCAATCTCGGCACAGCAAAAAGCAACTATAAAAGGTAAAATCAGCTTAGACAATAATCAAGCTGCCGACAATGTTTCAATTGTACTAAAAGGTACAAAAATTGGAACCAACACAGACAGCAATGGTAACTACGAAATCAAAAACGTAAAACCAGGAAGTTATACCCTTAGAGTTTCTGCAGTAGGTTTTACTTCTAAAGAAAAAAGCATTACACTTAATAGTGGAGATGAAATTATAGAAAACTTCACTATTACTTCAAATTCTGAGCAATTAGACGAAATTTTAATCAACGGAGGAAACAAGAAAAATCCTTTGGCTCGTAAAGAAACGCAGCAAGTATCAAGATTACCACTTAAAAATCTTGAAAACCCACAAGTATATACTACAATTACAAGCGAACTTTTAAAAGAGCAAGTGGTTACCAATATTGACGATGCTCTTAAAAACGCTCCAGGATTAACGCCGCTTTGGGCTTCAACTGGACGTGGCGGCGATGGTGCAGGCTATTTCTCTTTAAGAGGATTTGCTGTGCAGCCAACAATGATTAACGGATTGCCAGGATTAACAAACGGAAGTTTAGATCCAGCAAACATTGATAAAATTGAAGTAATTAAAGGACCATCTGGAACTTTATTTGGAAGCAGCTTAATCTCTTACGGAGGTTTAATCAACTTGACTACTAAAAAACCTTACGACCACTTTGGAGGTGAGGTAAACTATACTGCTGGAAGTTACGGCTTAAACAGAGTTACTGTAGATGTTAATACTCCTTTAGACGAAGAACACAAAATAAACTTCCGTTTAAACACAGCTTACCATACTGAAAACAGTTTTCAAGATGCTGGATTCAGAAAATCATTTTTCTTTGCTCCTTCATTATCGTACCAAGTAAGTGACAAACTTTCGTTTTTCATTAATACAGAATTCATGAGCAATGAAGCAACTAACCCTACTATGCTGTTTTTAGATAGAGGTGCACCGCTTAGAGTTCACAATATCGACGAATTAGGTTACGACAACAAACGTTCTTATACTAGCAACGAATTGTCTATCAAAACTCCATCATATAACCTTCAAGGACAAATGATGTATAAATTCAATGATCAATGGACTTCTCAGACTGTTGTATCAAGAGGTTCATCAAAATCAGATGGTTACTATTCATATTTATATGAAGGAACACAATACTATCCTGGAATTACAGAAGGAATTGTTTTGGGCCGTTACATGAACTACCAAAACTCAACTACACTTACAACTGACATTCAGCAAAACTTTATTGGTGATTTTGTTATCGGAAGCATGAGAAACAGAATTGTTGCCGGTGTTGATTATTTCAACAGAGGCGGTATTGATAATGGTTCAAGTTATGTTTCAAATGGAGGTATCTACATTGGAAACCTTGATACAAAAACAGTAAACGAAGAATTTTTCGGAATTACTGATCCTGCTAAATACATTACAAATGGCGACAGCGGAAAATTAACAAAAGCTGGATCTGATGCTCTTTTAGCTGATGCTTCAATGACTAATGCTAAAACAAAACAAGAAGTTTACAGTGCTTATTTTTCTGATGTGATCAACTTCACTCCTGCTTTATCTGCAATGGCAAGTTTACGTGTTGACCGTTTTATGACTGCTGGTGATGTTTCAACAAAAGATGATGATTTTAACCAAACTGCATTTTCTCCTAAATTTGGATTAGTTTATCAGCCAATTATTGACAAAGTTTCGCTTTTTGCAAACTATATGGATGGTTTTGCAAACTCAGCTCCTGTAACAGAAATTTTACCTGACGGAAGCAGACGTCCAAGAACTTTTAAACCAGAACACGCAAATCAGTTTGAAGTTGGAACTAAATTAAACATATTTAAAGATAAACTTTACGCTACATTCAGCTACTATGATATTCAGGTAAAAGATCAGGTTTATATCGTTTATACTGCAACAACTCAAACCGCTTTTCAAGATGGAGCACAAAGAAACAAAGGTTTTGAGGCTGAATTTATCGCAAATCCTATTAATGGCTTAAACATCGTTGCAGGATACAGCTATGTAGATGCAATCTTAAACGCTGGAGATCCAGATTTCGTAGGCCACAGACCTGAAAGCTCTGGACCAAGAAACCTAGTAAATTTCTGGGCTAGCTATAAATTTCCAGAAGGAGACTTAAACGGTTTTGGTTTAGGTTTTGGAGGAAATTATGCTGATAAAAACCTTATCATGAACAGAACGGTTACAGGACAATTTGCAATTCCTTCTTACACTGTTTTAAATTCTTCGATTTTCTACGGAACAGAAAAATTCACATTAACTCTTAAACTTGACAATATTGCAAACGTTGATACTTATGACGGATGGTCTACAATCCACCCAAGAAACATGAGAAGCGCAGCAGCAAGTTTTTCTTATAGATTCTAATTAATAAAAAACACCTTTCTGATTCAACAAAAAGGTGTTTTTAAATTCTATAAAATATGATAACAATAGCCAGTCTTATCGTTTTTTTAGCTTTTTACACGCTTTATTACACTTCAAAAAGAGCCGTTTTATCGTATGATTTGGGTTTTGAAAAGTGGATGAAACGAAATCCAAAACAAACTAAAATCACAGGATTAATTTTGCTCGCGTCTGCATATTCAATGTGGCTTATAACAAAGTCACTATGCTGTGGCACTTTGATGTTTTTTATTCAGCTGATGACTGTTGGAAGTCTGATTATTATTCTGACTCCATTAAAAAAAGTAAACAGCAAAGCACTTTTGGCATTGTTTATTTTTATTGCAATTTTGGAATTCTACTACAACTAAAACCAGTTTAAACCACGATATGCCAGCAAATCCGAAATATTTAACTCCTGCCTTTTGGCCTCGTTTTTTAAAAATCACAGCTGCTATTTTAGGAGGCTACTTTGTATCTATAACTTTTCATTTGGCATTAGCCGCTTGGTTCAATCGTGCTGCTGTCTTGATGACAATGGCTTTCACCGGATTTATTCTTTGGACTGCATTAATGGTCGTTGCTTTTTTAGCAAAAAGTGGCTGGAAAATCTGGGGTATCTATATTCTATTGAGTCTGCTTTTTTGTCTTTTTATCTATCTGGGTCAAACCTATAATCAAACGGCGCACTAATTTATGAACAACCGTAATTATAATATCTATTTTCACACGCATACTGTCAGCGGTATTGTCATAAGTGTAGCTCTTTTTGTAATTTTCTTCGCTGGGTCTTTTTCTTTTTTTAGAGATGAAATCATCAATTGGGAAAGAAGTGAATCTACAGCTTTAACAAAGGAAATTCAATTAGATTACAACGATGCACTGCAGCATCTTGATAAAAAATATATTTTACACGGAAGAAATATTACCATCTCTAAACCTTCAATAGAAGACAGAGTTGCCGTTAGTATGGAAGGAACCAAAGATACTTTGGCTCCAGCCAAACAAAAAGAAGGACAGTTTTTTTATCTTAACAGTAAAAACTACAAATCATATACTTACGAAGAATCCTATTCATTAGGCGAATTGTTATATCGACTGCATTTCTTTGCACAAATTCCATATCCTATTGGCTATTACCTTTCTGGATTTACAGCTTTGTTTTTCTTATTCGCCATTATAACGGGAGTTTTGCTTCATTGGAACAAAATTGTATCGAACTTTTATATGTTCCGTCCGAAAGAAAAATTAAAAACGCTATGGACAGATGCACATACAGCATTAGGAATGATTGGCCTTCCTTTTCAATTTGTGTATGCTGTTACGGGAGCTTTTTTTATGATTAAACTTTTAATCGTTGCGCCTGCCGTGATAGCATTGTACGGAGGTGATCAAAACAAATTATATAAGGAACTCGAATATACAGATGCCGATTATAAATTTGAAAACAAAAAATTAGCAAATCCATTTAATGTAAATCAGCTGGTTGCAAAAGCAAAAAGCAATTGGGCCGATTTTGAAATTACACGTGTTTTTATTCAAAATTATGGCGATGCGAATATGCATGTTTTGGTGGAAGGTGAACTGCTGAGCCACAAAAAATTTACCGGAATAGGAAAAATTGATTACCGAGTTGCTGACGGAAAAATAGTTGCTAAAAAAGATCCTGTTTTACAAAACGGCTATCTCGATGTTGTAAAGAATGTTTTGTACCGAATTCATTTTGGTGATTATGGCGGTTATGCGTTAAAAATTATCAGTTTTATTTTAGGAATTATAACTTGTTTCGTTATAATTTCAGGAGTTATGATTTGGTTAGTGGCTAGACAAAAAAACAATCTGCCAGAAAAGAAAAGACGTTTTAACGCTGCCGTTGTCCGTATTTATTTGGCAATTTGTTTGAGTATGTATCCAATTACAGCCTTAGCCTTTATTGGAAGCAAAATGTTTTATCCTTTAAATCAATCTAATCTATTTACACTTTATTTTGGTGGATGGCTATTGCTTACGATCTTTTTTATCATCAAAAAGAATGATTCTTTTACCAATAAATGCTGCCTGACTTCAGGAAGTATTTTAGGTTTTTTAATTCCTGTTACAAACGGAATTGTGACCGGAAACTGGTTTTGGAATTCCTTTATGCAAAACAAAATTCAGATCTTCTTTATTGATGTTTTCTGGATTTTATTGGCTTCAATTTCATTGTACGTCGCATATCATTTGAAACCAAAAAAAATAGTTTCTTAAAAGAAATCAAAGGAATTTTTCACGCAGATTCCGCAGATTGAGCAGATAATATTTTAAATAAATCCGCCAAATCTGCGTGAAAGAAACTTTGCGCTTTCGCTCCCGATAGCTATCGGATTGCGAGATTAATTCTTTTATTAGAATCCTGTCTTTATCAAACTTGCGAACGAATTAATTAGAATTATTTGTCCCATATAAATTTTGCGCATAATTTTACGCTTTTAATCAAAAAAATGGGATTCAAAACGCAAATACGTTTTCTTCATAAATGGCTCGGATTAATTTCCGGGCTTATTGTTTTTATTGTCTGTATTACAGGCTGTATTTTCTGTTTTAATGACGAAATAAAAGACATTACCCGAAAAGAATGGCGATTAGTTGAACCTCAGAATAAACCCTTTTTGATGCCTTCGGTTTTAAAAGAAAAAGCGAAGGAAATTGTGCCAAAAAACAAAATAAGCATGGTCGCTTATTACGGAAAAAACCGTTCGGCAATTGTTTATACGTATTCAGATGCCGAAAATTTATATCTCTATTTTAATCCTTACACAGGTCAATATTTAAAAACCGAAAATCCCAAAACTGACTTTTTCATTATTGTCGAATACATTCATTTGTATCTTCTTCTGCCTGATTATATTGGGAAACATATCATTGGAGGCGCAACAATCGTTTTTATTTTATTATTGATTTCTGGAATTATTCAATGGTGGCCAAAACGAAAAAGTGATATAAAAAGAAGTTTCACCATTAAATGGAATGCTAAATGGCGTCGCGTAAATTATGACTGGCACAATACTTCCGGATTTTATATTGCGTTGATTGCACTTATTCTTGCCATTACCGGTTTAACTTTTACCTACGAATGGGTTGGCGACGGAATTTATAAAACATTTAATTTTGGCGGAGACAAAGCCGCCGAAACAAAAACTCCCGTAATCGACACTACAAAATTCAAATCAATTTCTGTTACGGCAATTGGCAAAGCTTTTGTACAGACAATGAAACTCCAGCCAAAGGCCGAAATGTTTTTTGTTATGGTACCGCAGCAAAAAACGGATATTGTGAGTACAGGCGCGTACCCACATACGCTGCGATACGATCAACAGAGCAATTATTATTTTCATCCGTCAGATGGGAAATTAATTCAAAGTCAGACTTTTGATAAAAAAACGCTCGGACTACAGGTTGTAGAAATGAATTATGGCATTCACACCGGACAAGTTTTAGATTTGCCTGGAAAAATAATAGCTTTTACAGTCAGCCTGCTTGCATCAGCATTGCCTGTAACTGGTTTTGTAATTTGGTTTGGACGCCGAAAAAAGTCAAAAAAGTCAAAAAAGAACATAAAAAAACCGCTTAAATAAAGCGGTTTTTTTATAATTTGTCGAAATTAATTAATTTCTGTTTGCTAAAGCATTTTTCTGTAAACTTTTCACTGAGCTAACTTTACTGTCAACATAAGCTACTTCTTTTAGACTGTCTTCATTAAAGAAAATCCATTTTCCAGTTTTCACTCCGTCTGTGTATTCCCCAACGGCTTTTTTATTTCCTTTTTCGTCATAAGATACCCAAACACCATCCAACTTACCATCCTTAAAAAAGCCTTCTTGCTGCACTTTACCATTATCATAGTAATATGTAGCTTTTACCTTGTTTCCAACGGCTTCTAATTCAGGTTTAGTTTCCTGCGCAATTAACATTCCAGAGAACAACAACGCAGCTAAAATTACACTCTTTTTCATATCTGTAGGTATTTAATGTTAAGAAATCTTTATCAAATATAATCAAATGTTTACATTAAAAAAACTTTTGCTTAACAATTTGGTAACATTGAGTAAAAACTTAACATTGGAAATTTTAATAAAACAAGAAAACCAGCGCTCAGGCACTGGTTTTACTGCTGTTTCCATGAAATCAGAATGTTACTATAACGTTATCGATTTCGTAAATAAATTAGTTCAATAATGAATCTAACTGTGTTTGGAGCTCTGGAGAAGATGGTCTCGTTGCATTTGAATCGACAACTTTACCTTGTGGATCAATTAAAATAAATCGTGGAATTGAAACTACATTATAACTTGTTGCAAAATCAGATTTCCATTCATTATCAGCCAAAAGCTGGATTCCTCCAAGCTGTTTATCCGTTACAAATTTTTGCCATTTATCATGATCTTTTGGAGCATCAATTGAAACACTCACGAACTCAATATTTTTTCCGTGATATTTCTCTTCTACTTTTTGAAGAAAAGGAATTTCAGCGCGACATGGCCCGCACCAAGTTGCCCAAAGATCGATATAAACGTATTTTCCTTTTAATTCTGAAAGCTTTGTTTTTCCTCCTTTATGGTTTTCAAATTCGAAATCCGGCGATACTGTATTATTTAATTTCGCCATTTTCATCACTTGGTCACGATGTTCTGTAATTTCAGCAATCGCTTGCTGTCCATTTTCAGTTTCAATCTTTACAAACTCAGGATCTAATTTCTTATTATTCAGTCGGGCTGCATCAGCTGCTTTTTTGGCATCAATTAATTTAGTAAAAGCGGCATCATCTAAATTTACAACACTATTATCATAAAGTTTCTCATCGGCCAGAATACGCTGTGCCAAAATATTGTTTTCTAAACTTCCTTTACCTTTATAAACTATTGATTCATCAAATTGTTTAGCATCCATCTTAAGCTTTATATCATAGCCATTTTTCAAAAACAATTCAGTTGATTCAACACCGTCATACATACGGCCTCTTCCTCCGTTCAATACTAAAGTATCTTTAAAAATACCTTTTGCATTAACATTAATCGTCTTAACAACTTTTCCGTCATTAATAATTTTGATAATGTCGCTATTTCTGTTTGCAATATTGGCTTCAAAAGTGACATATTTTTTAGATTGTGCACTGATATTCAAAGCACTGAAAAGTACTAAACCGGCAATAAAAAATTTCTTCATAAATATTAAGGTTTGTTTTTAGTACATCAAATCTAAAGAAATTAGAATCGTAAAATTTAACAATTAACAAAATATTTCAAATTTATACGCAGCAACTTAGCACTTTACTATATTATTTTATTTTTTGTGTTTACTTTTGCAGTCTAAAATTTAGATCATGTATAGAAGTCATAATTGCGGCGAGTTAAACGCTTCAAATATAAATACCGAAGTTACGCTTGCGGGCTGGGTTCAAAAATCACGCGATAAAGGATTTATGAATTGGGTCGATCTGCGCGACCGTTACGGAATTACGCAGCTTATTTTCGACGAAAGCCGTACCGATAAAACTGTTTTTGAATTAGCCAAAACACTTGGCCGTGAATTCGTTATTCAGGTAAAAGGAACTGTTATTGAGCGTGAAGCCAAAAACAAAAACATACCGACTGGTGAAATCGAAATTTTAGTTTCTGAATTGACTATTCTAAATTCGGCATTAACTCCTCCATTTACAATTGAAGATGAAACGGACGGTGGAGAAGATATCAGAATGAAATATCGTTATTTGGATATCAGAAGAAATCCGGTAAAAAACAGCTTATTATTTCGTCATAAAGTAGCAATGGAAGTTCGTAAATATCTATCTGATTTAGATTTCTGCGAAGTTGAAACACCTTACTTAATCAAATCAACTCCAGAAGGAGCAAGAGATTTTGTGGTTCCAAGCCGTATGAACGAAGGGCAGTTTTATGCTTTGCCACAATCTCCTCAAACTTTCAAACAATTATTGATGGTAGGTGGAATGGATAAATATTTCCAAATCGTGAAATGTTTCCGTGACGAAGATTTACGTGCAGACCGTCAGCCAGAGTTTACTCAGATTGACTGTGAAATGGCATTTGTTGAACAAGAAGACATTTTGAATGTTTTTGAAGGCTTGACAAGACATTTATTAAAAGAAATTAAAGGTATTGAAGTAGATAAATTCCCAAGAATTACCTACGACTATGCTATGAAAACATACGGAAATGACAAACCGGATATTCGTTTTGGGATGAAATTTGGTGAGTTAAACGAATTTGCACAGCACAAAGAATTCCCTGTATTCAATGCAGCTGAATTAGTTGTGGGAATTGCAGTTCCAGGAGCAGGAAATTATACTCGTAAAGAAATTGACGGGTTAATTGACTGGGTAAAACGTCCGCAAGTTGGAGCATCTGGAATGGTTTACGTAAAATGCAACGAAGATGGAACTTTTAAATCATCTGTAGATAAATTCTACGACAATGATGATTTGGCAAATTGGGCAAAAGCAACAGAAGCAAATCCTGGCGATATGATTTTTGTACTTTCTGGTCCAGCAAACAAAACACGTGCGCAGCTTTCGGCACTTCGTATGGAATTAGCAACTCGTTTAGGATTGCGTAATCCAGCAGAATTTGCTCCATTATGGGTTGTAGATTTCCCATTATTGGAACTTGACGAAGAAAGTGGCCGTTATCATGCAATGCACCACCCATTTACTTCTCCAAAACCAGAAGATATGGCTTTACTGGAAACAGAACCAGGAAAAGTTCGCGCAAATGCGTATGATATGGTTTTAAATGGAAACGAAATTGGCGGTGGATCAATTCGTATTCACGATAAAGCAACACAACAGTTAATGTTCAAGTATTTAGGATTTACGGAAGAAGAAGCAAAAACGCAATTTGGTTTCTTAATGGATGCTTTCCAGTTTGGAGCACCGCCTCACGGAGGATTAGCTTTTGGTCTAGACAGATTAGTTGCGATTTTAGGAGGTCAGGAAACAATCAGAGATTTTATCGCTTTCCCTAAAAACAATTCTGGGCGTGATGTTATGATCGATGCTCCAGCAGCAATTGATGATGCACAATTGAAAGAATTGCACATTAAAATTGATACTATTTAAATTTAGAAAATTAAATTATACTAAAAAAGCAGCTGAAAATTTCAGCTGCTTTTTTTATTTCTAAATTTTTAAGAATAATTGCAAATTTTACACTTATCAGGATAAAAAATTCTTACAATTCGGTTTTCCCTATATTCTTACAATAAACGATTCTCAAATTAGGGTATTTCATATAATATTAGATGCAATAAACCACGTAAAAACACTGTAAATCAATAATTTTTACAAAAAATTAACAGGTACGTGTCTTTTGTATTAGTTAATATGTTACATTTGCTTTATTATAAATTATTATTACAATTACAATGCGTACAGGTACAGTAAAATTTTTCAATGAATCTAAAGGTTATGGATTCATTACAGACGAAGAAACAGGAAAGGACATCTTCGTTCACGCTTCAGGAATTAACGCGGAAGAATTACGCGAAGGTGACCGTGTAAGCTATGAAGAAGAAGAAGGAAGAAAAGGGAAAGTTGCTGCTAAAGTAGCAGTAATCTAAGAAAAATATAGCAATTTATTTTTTTTGCCTCTGAATGGTTTTGAAAACGTTTCGATTAATTTCGAAACGTTTTTTTTTGGTCATTTCTTAAAAAAATATTAAAAAAACCACTCGTTATTTATAATCAATAAAAATTACACACAAACGAGGTTTCATTGCATACTTATATCCTCCTTTAGTTTGTGATTTACATAGTTGAAAGTTATCTTTGTGGCTTATTCTTTAAGTAAAAATCACAAGTTTATGCAATCTGATCAATACAGTTACATTCCTATTTTAATGCAGTTCATTCTGGCTGTTGGTTTTGTGGTAGGAACTATTATAATTTCTGGAAAATTAGGCCCAAAAAGAACCTCTGAAGTTAAAGACAAAAACTTTGAGTGTGGTATCGAATCTGTTGGTAATGCCCGTATTCCTTTTTCGGTAAAATATTTCCTAGTAGCCATTTTGTTTGTATTGTTCGACGTAGAGGTAATTTTCCTTTACCCATGGGCGATAAACTTCAAGGATTTAGGAATTGAAGGAATGTTAAAAATGATTGTTTTCATGGCTTTACTTTTAGTTGGTTTTTTCTATATCATCAAAAAGAAAGCACTAGAGTGGGAATAAAGTAAGATTTTAGGTTTCAGATTTTAGTCCCGATAGCCATCGAGATAGATTTGAAAAATAATTTCTCAAAACACAATATTGATTTTTAAAATATTGATTTCGGTTCCAAGATCAAAAATCTAAAATCAGAAATCTACAATCTAAAATAAAAATGAGCGATTCAAATGTAAATATGGTTGCGCCACCTGAGGGAGTTGTAGGAGAAGGTTTCTTCGCTACAAAACTAAATGATGTTGTTGGTTTGGCACGCGCGAATTCTCTTTGGCCTTTACCTTTTGCAACATCT
The DNA here is from genome assembly GCF_009711135.1 of Flavobacterium sp. LC2016-01. Taxonomy (GTDB): domain Bacteria; phylum Bacteroidota; class Bacteroidia; order Flavobacteriales; family Flavobacteriaceae; genus Flavobacterium. Next base: position 509,513 of record NZ_WMIC01000002.1, read on the forward strand.
TGTTGCGGAATTGAGTTTATGGCAACAATGGCATCACATTACGATTTGGCACGATTTGGATCTGAGCGTGTGAGTTTCTCTCCTCGTCAGGCTGATATGCTTTTAGTAATGGGAACTATTTCTAAAAAAATGGCTCCAATCTTAAGACAAGTTTACGAACAAATGTCTGAGCCACGCTGGGTAATTGCTGTTGGAGCTTGTGCTTCTTCTGGAGGTATTTTCGACACTTACTCGGTTCTTCAAGGAATTGATAAAGTAATCCCTGTTGATGTTTATGTTCCAGGATGTCCTCCAAGACCAGAACAAATCGTAGACGGTGTAATGAGATTACAAGATTTGGTAAAAAGCGAATCTGTTAGACGCAGAAGCTCACCAGAATACCAAGAATTATTAGCTTCCTATAACATTTCATAAGATGGCTTTAGAAAATACCCAGATTCAAGATAAACTTATTGAAACATTTGATACTAATGTTTTCAATTTCCAACAAGAAAGAGATATTTTTTCAATAGAAACAACTGCTGACAAAATCACAGCGTTAATTCTATTTCTAAAAAATGATGCTGATCTGCAATTTAACTTTTTGACAGATTTATGCGGAGTTCACTATCCAGATAACGAATTAGATCGTCAATTTGCAGTAGTGTATCATATGCACAACTGGATCGAAAATAAACGCATCAGAATTAAAGTTTATTTAGATGGTGAAAAGCCAGAAATCAAAACTGTTTCAAATATTTTCTTGAGTTCAAACTGGATGGAGAGAGAAACATACGATTTCTACGGAATCAATTTTATTGGTCACCCGCAATTGAAACGTATTTTGAATATGGATGAAATGGTGTCTTTCCCAATGAGAAAAGAATTCCCAATGGAAGACAGCGGAAGAACTGATAAAGACGACAGATTCTTTGGAAGAACAACAACAAATTGCTAAAAAATAAATAATTCAACATTATAAAATGTCAGAACTATTATTACCACCAGAGCATCGTTATGCTAAAATAATTAAGGAGAAACTAAACGAAGACGGAAGCGAGCTTTCGGTACTGAATTTAGGTCCAACTCACCCTGCGACTCATGGTATTTTTCAAAATATCCTATTAATGGATGGTGAAAGAATTCTAGAGGCTGAACCAACTATTGGTTACATCCACAGAGCTTTCGAAAAAATTGCCGAAAATCGCCCTTTCTATCAAATCACGCCTCTTACAGACCGTATGAACTATTGCTCCTCTCCTATTAATAATATGGGATGGTGGATGACTTTAGAGAAACTACTGGGTGTTGAAGTTCCAAAAAGAGCACAATATTTAAGAGTTATTGTAATGGAGCTTGCTCGTATTACAGACCACTTAATTTGTAACTCGATTCTTGGTGTTGATACAGGTGCGTATACTGGTTTCTTATACGTTTTTCAATTTAGAGAAAAAGTTTACGAGATTTATGAAGAAATTTGTGGAGCTCGTTTAACAACCAATATGGGAAGAATTGGTGGTTTCGAAAGAGACTGGTCACCAGAAGCTTTCAAAAAACTAGATACTTTCCTTGAAGAATTTCCTGTTGCTTGGCAAGAGTTTGTAAACTTATTCGAAAGAAACAGAATTTTCCTTGACAGAACTGTAAATGTAGGTGCAATCACAGCTGAACAAGCAATGGCTTACGGATTTACTGGCCCTAACTTACGTGCTGCAGGGGTTGATTACGATGTACGTGTAGCACAACCTTACTCTTCTTACGAAGATTTTGATTTTAATGTTCCTGTTGGAAAATCAGGTGACACTTATGATCGTTTCTGTGTTCGTAATGCTGAAGTTTGGGAAAGTTTAAGCATTATTCGCCAGGCTTTAGAAAAAATGCCAGCAGGAAACGAATATCACGCTGAAGTTCCTGATTATTATCTTCCTCCAAAAGAAGATGTTTACAATAATATGGAATCTCTAATTTATCACTTTAAAATTGTAATGGGAGAAGTTCCTGTACCAGTTGCAGAAATTTACCATCCGGTTGAAGGAGGAAATGGAGAATTAGGATTTTATTTAGTTACTGACGGAAGCAGAACTCCATATAGATTACATTTCAGAAGACCTTGCTTTATTTATTACCAAGCATATCCTGATATGATCAAAGGAGCTTTATTATCAGATGCAATTGTTATTTTATCAAGTTTAAATGTAATTGCAGGAGAATTAGACGCCTAAAAAATTTTAGATTGAAGATTTTAGATTTTAGATTGCAGAATAGCATATCTAAATTTAGATTGAAAATCTAGACTTATATAGAATTGAAGAATTCAGATCAAAAGATCTAAAAACTAATAAAGATTGCAGAATACGGATTAAGGACAAAGATTGAAAAATCTAAAATCTAAAATCTAAAATCTAAAATAAAAATGGAACGTAAACATTACAAACAAGAAATAAATATGACTGAAGCATTGATCGCTCGTATCAATGAATTGATCAGTCATTATCCGGAAGGCAAACAAAAATCGGCTTTACTGCCTGTTTTGCATGAAGTGCAGGATGCTCACAACAACTGGCTTAGTACTGAATTGCAAGATAAGGTTGCCGAAATTCTTCAGATCAAACCAATTGAGGTTTATGAAGTGGTTACTTTTTATACCATGTTCAACCAAAAGCCAATTGGAAAATACATGTTCGAATTTTGCCAAACTTCTTGCTGTTGTTTAAATGGTGCCGAAAATTTAATGGATTATACTTCTGAAAAATTAGGCATTAAAATGGGCGAAACAACTCCAGACGGAATGTTTACCATTGCCGGCGTAGAATGTTTAGGTGCCTGCGGATATGCTCCGATGATGCAGTTAGGCGATTTCTACAAAGAAAAATTGACAGAAGATAAAATCGATCAGTTAATCGCTGATTGTAAAGATGATAAAATAATATTACACGATAAATAAGATGTCACAAAAAATATTATTAGATAAAATCAATATTCCTGGAATTAAAACCTACGAAGTTTATCGTCAAAATGGCGGTTATGCTTCTGTAGAAAAAGCTTTAAAAACACTTACACCAGATGAAGTTACTGAAGAGGTAAAAAAATCAGGTCTTCGTGGTCGTGGTGGTGCGGGTTTCCCTGCCGGAATGAAATGGAGCTTTATTGATAAAAAATCAGGAAAACCAAGACACTTAGTTTGTAACGCCGACGAATCAGAGCCGGGAACTTTTAAAGATCGTTATTTGATGGAATTTATTCCTCACTTATTGATCGAGGGAATGATTACATCTAGTTACGCTTTAGGAGCAAACCTTTCATATATCTACATCCGTGGAGAATATATGTGGGTTTACAAAATTTTAGAAAGAGCAATCGCCGAGGCTAAAGCTGCAGGCTGGTTAGGAAAAAATATATTAGGTTCAGGTTATGATCTTGAACTTTATGTTCATTGTGGAGCTGGAGCTTATATTTGTGGAGAAGAAACTGCACTTATAGAATCTTTGGAAGGTAAAAGAGGAAATCCTCGTATTAAACCACCTTTCCCTGCGGTTTCAGGACTTTGGGCAAATCCAACTGTAGTAAACAATGTTGAAACTATAGCAACGGTGCCATGGATCGTAAATAATTCTGGTGACGATTATGCTAAAATTGGAATTGGACGTTCTACAGGAACTAAATTAATTTCTGCTTCCGGACACATTAAAAATCCTGGGGTTTACGAAATTGAATTAGGTTTAAGCGTTGACGAATTCATGAATTCTGATGAATATTTAGGAGGAATGTCTTCAAGCCGTCCATTAAAAGCATTTGTACCTGGAGGTTCATCTGTGCCAATTTTACCAGCTGAATTGATTTTCAAAACAGCAAACGGAGAAGATCGTTTAATGACTTACGAATCTTTAAGTGATGGTGGTTTTGCTACCGGATCGATGTTAGGTTCTGGTGGATTTATTGTTTACAATGATACTGCTTGTGTGGTAAGAAACACTTGGAACTTTGCTCGTTTTTACCACCACGAATCTTGCGGACAATGTACACCTTGCCGCGAAGGAACTGGATGGTTGGAAAAAATCTTATGGAGAATCGAAAACGGTCAAGGCCGTGAAGAAGATATTGAATTATTGTGGAGCATTCAGAGTAAAATTGAAGGAAACACAATCTGTCCTCTAGGAGACGCCGCTTCTTGGCCAGTAGCAGCAGCGATACGTCACTTTAGAGATGAATTTGAATATCACGTTCGTTTCCCAGAAAAAATTAAAAATAGAGATCACTTTGTTGCTGAACCTTTTTCACAAGTAAAGCATTTAGTAGGCGGTAAAGTAATCGTATAAAAATAAAAAGCAGAAAGTTATAAAGTTCATAATGTTAAAAAGGACAGCAATTCTTTTCAATATTCCGACTTTCAACATTCAAATCATAAAGAGATGAAAGTAACCATAGACGGTCAAAGTATAGACGTAGAGCCAGGAACAACGATCCTGCAGGCTGCACGTATGATTGGTGGAGATTTGGTACCGCCAGCCATGTGCTATTACTCAAAATTAAAAGGCAGTGGCGGAAAATGCCGTTGTTGTTTAGTTGAAGTTTCTAAAGGAAGTGAAGCTGATCCAAGACCAATGCCAAAATTAATGGCATCTTGTGTAACAGGATGTATGGACGGAATGGAAGTAAACAGTAAATCTTCTGACAGAGTAACGGAAGCTCGTAAATCTGTAACAGAATTTTTATTAATCAACCACCCATTAGACTGCCCAATTTGTGATCAGGCTGGTGAATGTGATCTTCAAAATTTAAGTTTTGAGCACGGAAATCCTAAATCACGTTTTATTGAAGAAAAAAGAACATTTGAACCAGAAGATATTGGTCCAAATATTCAACTGCATATGAACCGTTGTATTTTATGCCAAAGATGTGTACAAGTTGCAGATCAATTGACAGACAACAGAGTTCACGGAGTATTAGATCGTGGTGATCACGCTAATATTTCAACTGGGATTTCTAAAGCAATCGACAATGAGTTTTCTGGAAACATGATTGACGTTTGTCCAGTTGGAGCTTTAACAGACAAAACTTTCCGTTTTAAATCAAGAGTTTGGTTTAACAAACCTTATAACGCGCACAGAGAATGTACTACTCCAGGATGTTGCGGTAAAACTACAGTTTGGATGTTTGGTGGAGAAATTCAGCGTGTAACGGGTCGTAAAGACGAGTACCATGAAGTTGAGGAATTCATTTGCAACAGCTGTCGTTTTGATCACAAAGATGTGAATGACTGGGTTATTGAAGGACCAAGAGAATTTGAAAAAGATTCTGTTATCAACCAAAATAACTACACTCAAAAATTAGAGAAAGTACAAATCGATACTGAAAAGAATATTCTTATGGGTAGAGATATTGACCGTAAAAAAATTAGTATGGCTGAAATTCCATTAAACACTAACAACAAAAATTCTTAATGATGGTAGATGGTGCGTTTATTATAGAAAAAAGTGTTGTAATTGTTGTGGTTTTTGCTGTAACAATGATTATGGCGATGTATTCTACTTGGGCGGAACGTAAAGTTGCTGCTTTCCTTCAGGATCGTGTTGGACCAAACCGTGCAGGTTGGGGAGGTTTATTACAGCCTCTTGCTGATGGTATGAAATTATTCTCAAAAGAAGAATTTGAACCAAATACACCTAATAAATTTTTATTTGTTGTAGGGCCGGCAATCTCAATGAGTACAGCTTTGATGACAAGTGCTGTAATTCCTTGGGGAGATAAACTTCATGTTTTTGGGAGAGAAGTTATTCTTCAGGCAACAGATGTAAATATCGCTTTATTATACATTTTTGGAGTTCTATCTGTTGGAGTTTATGGTATCATGATTGGTGGATGGGCTTCTAACAATAAATTCTCATTAATGGGAGCTGTTCGTGCAGCATCGCAAATGGTTTCTTATGAAGTTGCAATGGGATTATCAATGATTGCATTATTGATGATGACAGGAACAATGAGTTTAAAAGAAATTTCATTACAGCAGCAAGGCATGAACTGGAATGTTTTGTATCAGCCTTTATCCTTTTTAATTTTCTTAATTTGTTCGTTTGCAGAAACTAACAGAACTCCTTTTGACTTAGCAGAATGCGAAAGTGAATTAATTGGAGGTTATCATACTGAATATTCTTCTATGAAAATGGGATTCTATTTATTTGCTGAATATGCAAGTATGTTTACTTCTGCAACTATTATTTCAGTATTGTTTTTTGGGGGCTATAATTATCCTGGAATGCAATATATAGTAGAGAATGTTGGTGTAAATACAGCTAACTTATTAGGAATTGCAGTATTGTTTGCAAAAATATGTTTCTTCATATTTTTCTATATGTGGGTTCGTTGGACTATTCCAAGATTTAGATATGACCAATTAATGAACTTAGGCTGGAGAATTTTGATTCCGCTTTCGATTATTAATATTATGATTACGGGTGCTGTTATATTGAGACACGATATCGCAGCTGCCTTAGGATTCTAAGAACCGTAATGACCTAGCCCTGATAGAAGCGGCATCCTTTTATGGTGGGGTTCACCATAAAAGATACAGCGGATAGCAGGATTAAGCTTCAAATAAAAATAAAATAGATTTTGAATTTGATTGATCTCAAATTGTAAATCATAAATCATAGATTAAAAAATGTCAATAGAAACTATATCATTATCGGGTAGAAAAAAGGTGGTGTCAAATAAGGACATGACTTTTATTGAGCGATTGTATCTTGTGGCGATTGTAAAAGGTTTGGCTATCACGCTTAAACACCTTTTTAGAAAAAAAGTTACGATTCATTATCCTGAACAGGTTAGACAAATGAGTCCGGTTTATCGTGGTCAGCATATGCTGAAACGTGATGAGCAAGGCCGTGAAAACTGTACTGCCTGCGGATTATGTGCATTATCTTGTCCAGCAGAAGCGATTACAATGAAAGCTGCTGAACGTAAAGCGGATGAAAAACATTTGTACAGAGAAGAAAAATATGCTGAAATATACGAGATCAATATGCTTCGTTGTATTTTCTGTGGTTTATGTGAAGAAGCTTGTCCAAAAGATGCTATTTACTTAACTACTTCTAAAGTTTTAGTTCCTGCCAGCTACGAAAGAGAAGATTTCATTTTTGGAAAGGACAAATTGGTGATGCCTTTAGAAATGGCTATCAAAAATGCTCAACTTAATAACGCTAACTAATGATACATATTCCTGATTTTGCACACGCAACAACTGTACAAGTTATATTTTGTTTCTTAGCGTTTATCACGGTAATTACCGCTTTCTTGACCATTTTTAGCCGAAATCCAATTCACTCAGCGATTTACTTAGTGATTTGTTTCTTCTCTATTGCCGGTCATTATTTACTATTAAATTCTCAGTTTTTAGCAATTGTACATATTATAGTCTACTCCGGAGCCATTATGATTTTGTTCCTGTTTACGATTATGCTTATGAATTTGAATGAGCAAAGAGATGTTCACCGACCTAGAATTACGCGTTTAGGAGCTATTGTTTCGTTCTGTTTGATTGTGATTGTTTTGATTACAATCTTCATTAACTCTAAACCAATTGTTGGTGAATACGATTCAACTGGAGAAGATTTCCAATCTATTAAAGTATTAGGTAAAATATTATTGAACGAATATATGGTACCATTTGAATTTGCTTCAGTTTTACTTTTAGTTGCAATGATTGGAACTGTATTATTGTCTAAAAAAGAAAAATTAAATAAATAATGGGTAATATATTAAATCAAATAGGTATTGAAAATTACATCTTTTTAAGTGTTGTACTTTTTTGTATTGGTGTTTTTGGTGTATTGTACAGACGAAATGCTATTATCGTTTTCATGTCAATCGAAATCATGCTAAATGCTGTAAACCTTTTATTTGTTGCATTTTCGACTTATCATCAAGATGCTCAAGGACAGGTTTTCGTATTCTTTTCGATGGCTGTAGCAGCTGCCGAAGTAGCAGTTGGATTAGCAATTTTAGTTTCTATTTTTAGAAACATTGGCTCAATTAGTATCGATAACTTAAAAAACTTAAAAGGATAAATAGAAATGGATACCAATTTAGCTTTACTTTTAGTATTAACTCCTTTTTTAGGATTTTTAATTAATGTTTTCTTTGGAAAAAGCTTAGGGAAAACAGTTTCTGGAGCAATCGGAACTGTTGCTGTAGCGATTTCTTTTGTTGTTACGCTTGTTCTTTTTAATCAAATAACTTCAACTGGAAAAGCAATTGAAGTTACTTTATTTGATTGGATTCAAATAAGCAATCTTAAAATCAATCTTGGATTTTTATTAGATCAATTGTCTGTTCTTTGGTTATTATTCGTAACCGGAATCGGATCTTTGATTCACTTATACTCTATCAGTTACATGCATGATGATGAGAATATGCACAAGTTTTTTGCGTATTTGAATCTGTTTATATTCTTCATGATTACACTTGTAATTGGAAGCAACTTATTAGTTCTTTTCATTGGATGGGAAGGTGTTGGACTTTGTTCTTATTTGCTTATCGGATTTTGGCATAAAAACCAGGATTATAACGATGCTGCAAAAAAGGCTTTCATCATGAACAGAATTGGAGATTTAGGTCTTTTGATTGGAATGTTCATCCTTGGTTCAATGTTCTCAACTTTAGATTATGCAACTTTAAAAACAGCAATTGCTGGAGCTTCAAATTTAAATTTACCATTACTTTCTTTAGCTGCTTTATGTTTGTTTATTGGAGCTTGTGGTAAATCAGCTCAAATTCCATTATACACTTGGCTGCCAGATGCGATGGCTGGACCAACTCCGGTTTCGGCATTGATTCACGCTGCTACAATGGTAACAGCAGGTATTTTTATGGTTACAAGATTAAATTTTGTTTTTGATCTAGCTGTTGATGTACAAACTGTAATTGCAATTATTGGAGCTATAACTTCATTAGTAGCTGCAACAATCGGTTTAGTTCAAAACGATATTAAAAAAGTACTGGCTTACTCTACAGTTTCTCAATTAGGATTAATGTTTTTAGCATTAGGATTTGGAGCATATGAAGTAGCGGTATTTCACGTAATCACTCACGCTTTCTTTAAAGCTTGTTTATTCTTAGGATCTGGATCTGTTATTCACGGATTACATGGCGAGCAGGATATGCGTAAAATGGGTGGACTTCGCAAAGCGATGCCAATTACTTTCTGGACAATGTTGATTTCTTCATTGGCTATTTCTGGAGTTCCGTTTTTCTCAGGTTTCTTCTCAAAAGATGAAATCTTAATGACTGCCTTCCACCACAGTATTCCACTATATGTTGTTGGATCTGTTGCTTCAATCATGACAGCTTTCTATATGTTTAGATTAATGTTCCTGACTTTCTTTAAAGAGTTTAGAGGAACAGAAGAGCAAAAACATCATTTACACGAAAGCGGTGCATTAATCACTATTCCACTTATCATTTTAGCTATATTGGCAACTTTTGGCGGATTAATTAGTTTGCCAGGAAACAGCTGGTTAAATGAGTACCTTGCTCCTCTTTTCACTAAAGCGGCTGGCGAAGAACACCATTTAGGAACTACAGAATACACTTTAATGGGTGTTGCTGTTTTAGGCGGATTATTAGGAATTTTAATTGCTTATTTTAAATATTTCAAACAAGACAATGTTCCTGAAGCAGATGAAAACATTACGGGCGTAGCAAAAGTTTTATATAACAAATATTATGTAGATGAAGCTTATGATGCCATTTTTGTTCGTTCGGTAAACGGATTATCAAGATTCTTTAGAGACTATATTGAAACTGGTTTATCAGCTCTTGTTTTCGGATTAGGAAAAATAACCAATGAATTAGCTTTTCAAGGCAAAAAACTACAGACTGGAAGTATCGGATTATACCTTTTTGCTTTCGTTATTGGTCTTTGCGCGATTGTTTCTTATATATTTTTAGCTCAATAATTTTATAACTATGAACGTTTCTCTTATATTAATTATTCTTTTAGTTGGTGCCTTTATCACCTATTTTGCTGGTGACAAACTCGCTTCAAAAGTAGCTTTGTTCTTTAGTTTGGCAGCTTTGGGCTGTTCGGTTGTATTGTTAAATCATTTTAATGCTGGTGAAAGTATCAGTTTAGTAAATGCTTGGATTACACAGCCTAAAATTTCATTTGCTTTAAACGCTGATGGATTAGCAATTGCAATGCTTTTATTGACTACGGCTTTGACCCCAATTATTATATTTTCTTCTTTCGGAAATGAATATAAAAACTCAAAAGCTTTTTATGCATTAATTCTATTTATGGCTTTTGCAATGACAGGAACTTTCCTTGCTGCAGATGGTCTTTTATATTATATTTTCTGGGAATTAGCACTTATTCCAATTTACTTTATTGCTCTTATTTGGGGTAACGGAGATGCTGAAGAACGCAGAAAAGCAGTTGTAAAATTCTTTATTTATACACTTGCAGGTTCTTTATTCATGTTAACTGCTTTTATCTATTTATACACAAAAGCACACAGTTTCTTGATTGAAGATTTATACAAATTAAATCTTTCTGCTGATGAACAGCTTTGGATTTTCTTAGCTTTCTTTTTGGCTTACGCAATTAAAATTCCAATTATTCCTTTTCATACATGGCAGGCAAATGTGTACCAAAAAGCACCAACTGTTGGAACAATGCTTTTATCTGGTATCATGCTGAAAATGGGATTGTACAGTGTTATTCGCTGGCAATTGCCACTTGCACCTCTTGCTGCAAAAGAATACATGAATATTTTTATTGCTTTAGGAATTGCAGGTGTAATCTACGGTTCAATCGTAGCATTAAGACAAAAAGATTTAAAGAAATTATTGGCATATTCTTCTCTTGCTCACGTTGGATTAATTGCTGCAGGAACTTATACTTTAACAGTTGATGGTTTCCGCGGAGCAGTTTTACAAATGATCGCTCACGGTTTTGTAGTAGTTGGATTATTCTACGCTGCAGAGATTATCTACAGAAGATTTGAAACAAGAAATATTGCCGAATTAGGCGGTATTCGTACACAATCTCCAAAATTTACTTCAATGTTTTTAATTTTGGTTTTGGCTTCTGTTGCTTTACCGACTACATTTAACTTCATTGGAGAGTTTACAGTTTTATATAGTCTTTCTCAAATTAATATCTGGTTTGCTGTTTTAGGCGGAACAACTATTATTTTAGGAGCTTATTATATGTTGAAAATGTTCCAAAACGTAATGCTAGGTGAAACCAATTCTAAAACTTTTGCAGATGTCTCTGTAAATGAAGGAATTTCTATGGTAGCGATTATTGCTGTTTTGATTTTCTTTGGATTCTATCCAAAACCAATAACAGATTTGATTACACCGAGTTTAGAAACAATACTAAACGTTATCAATAAAAATTAATATTTTAAATAAAATAAATTAGGGCGTTTTAGATTTCCTAAATCAAAAAAACAAAAATGAATACATTAATAGCTATAACAGGATTGGGTATTTTTTGCCTATTGTTTGAAATTCTAAATTTTAGAAAAGGCATTGTTCCGTTTACCATTTTAGGTTTATTGGGAGTTTTGGCACTTAACTATTATGAATTTGGATCAACGGCAAGTTATTATAATAATATGATTACAGTGAGCAAGTTCTCTACTGCTTTTTCATCATTATTTATTATTTTGACTATTTTCCTGGTAGCGTTAAGTCATAATTTCTACGAAAACCACCAGACAAAAATCTCCGATTATATTGCAATAAAAGTATTTTTATTAGCTGGAGCTGTTGCTATGGTTTCTTTTGGAAACTTAGCAATGTTTTTCTTAGGAATTGAAATTCTTTCTATTGCATTATATATACTTGCTGCAAGTGATCGTTTGAATATTAAAAGTAATGAGGCTGGTATGAAATATTTCTTGATGGGATCTTTTGCCTCTGGAATTATTTTATTCGGAATTTGTTTGATTTATGGAGCAATGGGAACTTTTGATGTTGCTGAAATTTACGAAAGCTCTTTATCTGCTGAATTGCCAATCTGGTTTCCTATCGGAATGATTTTAATGACAATCGGAATGTTTTTTAAAGTTGCTGCTGTACCATTTCATTTCTGGGCTCCAGATGTTTATGAAGGTTCTCCAGCTTTGACAACTGCTTTAATGAGTACGCTGGCAAAAGTTGTAGCTATTGCAACACTTTATAAATTAGTAGCAGGTTTAAACTTAATTCCTTCTCTAGAAAATCAAGATCTTTTAGGAACATTTGAGCATATTATTGTAATCATCTCAATTGCATCGATGACAGTTGGAAATATAATGGCATTGCGTCAGGTAAATGTGAAACGTATGCTGGCATTTTCTGGAATCTCTCACGCAGGTTTCATGTTAATGACATTTTTATCAATTGCAACTTCTGCCGGAGTTTTATTGTATTATGCTGCAGCTTACGCATTAGCCGGAATTGCTGCGTTTAGTGTTATTTTATATGTTTGCAAAAATCAGGATAATGAAGATATTACAAACTTTCACGGTTTAGGAAAAACAAATCCGCTTTTGGCTGCAATTTTAACTGGTTCATTATTATCAATGGCCGGAATTCCAATTTTCTCTGGATTTTTTGCTAAATTATTCTTATTCAATCAAACAATTCAAGCAGGTTATATTGCCTTAGTTATTGTTGCAGTTATCAACTCTATCATAAGTGTTGGTTATTATTTCAAACTAATATTAGCAATGTATTCTAAAGAGCCAAATGAAGAACGCACAGGAAAACCATTTCTTATTTATGCAGTTGCAATAATTTCAATTACTTTGAATATTGTTTTAGGTTTATTTCCTTCTTTGGTTTTAGATTTATTGAGCTAAAAAATACAATTTTATATATAGAAAACCATCCGAACCAACGGATGGTTTTTTTATTTTCAATCCGTTTTATTTAGACGAAAAAATCATGTTAAAAATTTAACTCAAATTGTTTCAGATAAAAAAAACTCCATATATTTGAGTTCACTAAAAGCACAAAAAATTATGGCCTTTAATTCAAAAAATCCATTTTTAAGCAGCAAACGTTTTTCATCTAATGCTGTTTCAAGAGCTGAAGAAGTACACGAAGCGCAAATTATTGACTACAATCAAGAAATGACCGTTTCAGGTACAATTAATAAAACAGCTATTTTATTTTTAATTCTATGTGGAGCTGCCATGGTAACTTGGTGGATGGCTTTTAATGGAATAAACATCATGATTCCTGCAATGGGAGGAGCAATCGTTGGATTGATTTTAGTATTAATTTCAGCGTTCAAACCACAATATTCGCCTTATTTAGCACCTGGCTATGCATTATTTGAAGGTCTGTTTATTGGAGGTATATCTGCAATTTTTGAAGCAATGTACCCTGGAATTGTAATTAATGCTGTTGCTGCGACGTTAGTAACTTTTTTAGTTTGTTTAGGTTTATACAAATTTGGAATCGTAAAAGTTACTGAAACATTCAAATCAGTAGTAGTTGCTGCTACATTGGCGATTGCAACTTATTATATACTTTCTTGGTTAGCTTCTCTAGTATTCAATTTCACTCCTGTTCATTACGGAAACGGAATGATGAGCATTGGAATCAGTGTTTTTGTAATTGTTATTGCAGCTTTAAACTTATTCTTAGATTTCGATCAAATTGAAAAAGGTGCACAGCAAAGAATGCCAAAATATATGGAATGGTTTGGCGCTATGGGATTAGTAATTACATTAGTTTGGTTATACATCGAATTCCTAAGACTATTATCGAAATTATCGAAAAAATAATTTTTTTCTAACCTTATAAAAAAAGCCTTTTTGAAAATTCAAAAAGGCTTTTTTTTTACCTCTATATCTTCTAAAAGCTCGTTTAAAAAACTTTCAGAAATAGCTTTCCTTTTAAAACTTCATTCCAAAAAAATAGTCAGTTCTACTACTTTTAATCCAAAAGAAATCCAAATAATTTTTCTATAAAGGACAAAATTCCTAAAAGCAATTAATAAAAAGTAATACATTTCCTATTTTATTGAAATATGCTGAAATTTTTAAATTTTTTCAAGATTTTAAAAATCTTCGTCATCTCTACTTAATTCCCAATATTCAAAAACGTAGTAAAAATAAGACTTAACAACAAATTTGAATATTATGTAATAAATTACAATTAGTGCAATTTATTACATAATAACAATTTCTATAGCTATAATTATACAATATTGATTTTTTATTAATCAAATAATTACGAATATCAAAAATTTATATATTTTTGTGTAATCGATTACAATTAACCAATGTAAAAGATAATTAAAAACCACGAATTACTATTACTAACTTTTTAACCAAACCAATTATGAAAAAAAACCTACTTTTTATTTTCGTTTTTCTTGTGAGCCTTCAAACTTGGGCACAGCAAGTCTCAATTTCAGAAGCATCAGGCTGGCTTGAATCTGCTTTTGTAAAATGGCAGCCCGTAAGCGGCGCGCAAAGCTACAACGTTTATTATTCGGGCAATGGAATCACAGATCAAAAAATTGATGACCAACTTATTAGGAGTTACGGAAGTTATTTTCGTGCTGACATTCCAGGACTAAAAGCTGGATCTTACACCATCAAAGTAAAACCAGTTATTTCTGGAGCTGAAGGAACTGGCGCTACAACAGGCGCACTAACTGTCGCCGCACAAGACCGAAATGGATTTGCATTTGAAAGCGGAAGAGTTCCGGGCGGGTACAAAGCGGATGGAACTCCAAAGGACAATGCAGTAATTCTTTACATCACGCAGAATACAAAAAACACTATTTCGATGAATATTACTGGAGCAAGCGCGAATCCTTGTGTAGGTCTTCAAAATATTTTATACGCAATTAAAAAGGGAAAAGACACGCGTCCATTTATCATCAGATTAATTGGGAATATTACAGATATGACTGTAATGGAAGGCGGTGACGTTGTGATTGAAAACGCAAACAATGCATCAAGTTATGTAACAATCGAAGGGATAGGAAACGATGCTGTTGCAAATGGCTGGGGCGTTCGTCTTAAATCAGCTTCAAATATAGAAGTCAGCAATCTTGGTTTTATGAACTGCAATAGTACTGCAGGAGATAATGTTGGTATGCAGCAAGATAACGATCATATCTGGGTTCACAACTGTGACTTGTTTTATGGAAATGCTGGAAGCGATGCGGATCAGATAAAAGGCGACGGTGCATTGGACAATAAATCTTCTACTTATATTACTTTGTCTTACAATCATTTTTGGGACAATGGAAAAGCGAGTCTTTTAGGTTTGAGCGAAGGAACTACAACTGGTTTATACATCACATATCATCATAACTGGTTTGATCACTCCGATTCTCGTCATCCACGTGTTCGCTATTATTCTGCCCACATTTACAATAATTATTATGATGGAAATGCAAAATATGGCGCTGGATCGACAATGGGATCTTCACTTTTTGTTGAAGGAAATTATTTCAGAAATAGCAAACATCCAATGCTGACTTCATTGCAAGGAACAGACATTTGGGATGAAGCCAATCAAGTTAATAATGCTGGAACAATGGGAACGTTTTCTGGTGAAGCGGGCGGATTTATAAAAGCTTACAATAACACTTTTGATGCTTCAAACGGAACAAACAATATGCGTTTTGTAGCTTACAACGATCCGAATCCGTTATACAATATTTCTGGAAAAATAAGCTCTGCCACAGATTTTGATGTTTATTTGGCGACATCAAGAGGAGAAACTGTAAGCAGCTCAATCAAATCAAAATCAGGCGCAAATTCTTATAACAATTTTGATACAGATGCCTCATTATATGTAAAAAATCTGGTAATCGATCAGCCCGCTGCGGCAAAAACAAAAGTGACTCAATATGCAGGCCGTGTTTCTGGAGGAGATTTAAAATGGATATTTGACAATAGTGTCGATGATACTTCATCGCTTGTTATCACGGCACTTAAAACGGCGCTTACAAACTATACAGGAACTTTAGTAGCCGTTCAAGGTGAAGGAAATCCTCCTGTAAGTTCACAGACACTTAGCTCGACAGGCAACGAAAACCAGACAGTAGCAAGCGGAACCGCTATTTCTTCTATCGTGTTTACTTGGGGCGGTGACGCCACGGACGCAAGTGTGACAGGATTACCAGCATCTGGAATTAGTTTTGTAAAAAACACAACAGCAAAAACAATTACAATTACCGGAACACCTACAGCAACGCTTTCGTATTCAATTGCGACAATCGGAACCGGCACAGCAACAACAGCTACAGGAACAATAACGGTTACAACAGCTGGGACACAGACACTGACTTCAACTGTAAATAACAATCAGACCGTTACCAGCGGAACAGCAATAAGTTCAATTGTTTTCACTTGGGGTGGTACTGCAACCGATGCAACAGTAACCGGCTTGCCAGCATCTGGAATTAGCTTTACAAAAAACACGACTGCAAAAACAATTACGATTACCGGAACACCTACTGCAACAGTTTCCTATTCGATCGCAACTTCTGGAACTGGAACAATTGCAACTGGTTCAGGAACAATTACAGTTAACACGGGAACACCGAGCGGAGATGAAATTCATAATTTCACAACTTCTGGAAAAACAAGCTCGTTTTATACTATTACAGGAAATATGAACTCGACCAATGGTTCCGTAACTTATAACGGACTAACATTGACTGCCCGTTTAAAAATTGAAACAAGCACTACTATAACCTATACAACAACAAGCGCTTCAACATTAACCTTAGTATTTGATTCAAATTTTACTGGAACAATCAAAGTTGACAATGTTTCTTATACTGCTTCTGCAGGTATAGTAACGGCATCAATTGCAGCGGGTTCGCACAGTATTACAAAAGGTTCTGTCGCAAATCTGTTTTATATTAGTACACAATATAATTCGGGAAGCACTTTAAGAATGGCTAAAACAGCTGAAGTTGCTGCAGAACCAGAAACTTCAAAAGTCCTTTTATATCCAAATCCAGTAACTGATGTTTTATATATTTCGAAATCAACTCAAACAATAGAACAAGTTTTGGTTTATAATATGTCTGGAACTTTAGTAAAAAGTGCCGGAAAGAATGCAGAAAGCATTGACTTAAACGAATTGATTTCAGGAACCTATCTAGTAAAAGTTTACACTAGTGATGGTTCTTTTAATCAAACAATTCTAAAAAAATAAAGCAACAAAACTAGCTTAACTAACTCAATTTTAAATGTAAAAGGCTTCCTATAATGGAAGCCTTTGCTATTTATTTTATAACGGAGAATGTTATAAATCGAATTTAATCCCTTGTGCCAATGGAAGATTCGTTGTGTAATTGATTGTATTTGTTTGACGGCGCATGTATATTTTCCATGCATCAGAACCAGATTCACGGCCTCCTCCAGTTTCTTTTTCTCCACCAAAAGCACCACCGATTTCTGCACCAGAAGTTCCGATATTTACGTTTGCAATTCCACAGTCAGAACCCGTAACCGATAAAAATCTTTCGGCTTCACGTAGATTATTCGTCATTATTGCAGAAGACAATCCCTGTGCAACTCCATTTTGAATTTCAATTGCACTATCAACATCTCCAGCATATTTAATCAAATATAAAACAGGAGCAAAAGTTTCGTGCTGTACAATTGCAAATGAATTCTCAGCCTCTGCAATTGCAGGTTTAACGTAACAGCCGCTTTCGTAACCTTCGCCAGAAAGAACACCGCCTTCAACCAAAACTTTTCCACCTTCGGCAACTACTCTATTTAAAGCTACTGCATACTGCTCAACTGCGTGCGTATCAATAAGCGGTCCAACATGATTATTTTCGTCAAGCGGATTTCCGATTCTTAATTGTTTGTAAGCTGCAACCAATGCTTCTTTTACTTTATCATAAATACTTTCGTGAATAATCAATCTTCTTGTCGAAGTACAACGCTGTCCAGCCGTTCCAACAGCGCCAAAAACAGCACCAATAACTGTCATTTTAATATCAGCATCCGGAGTTACAATAATGGCATTGTTTCCTCCTAACTCTAATAATGATTTTCCTAATCTTCCGGCAACGGCCTGTGCTACAATTTTACCCATTCTGGTAGACCCTGTTGCAGAAATTAGCGGAATACGTGTATCTTTTGTCAATAATTCTCCTACTTGATAATCTCCATTAATTAAACACGAAATTCCTTCCGGAAGATTATTTTCTTTAATAACCTGAGCAATTATATTTTGACAAGCAATACCGCAAAGAGGCGTTTTTTCAGAAGGTTTCCAAACACACACGTCTCCAGATATCCATGCTAAAGCTGTGTTCCAAGACCAAACTGCAACCGGAAAATTAAATGCCGAAATAATTCCGACAACTCCTAACGGATGATATTGCTCGTACATACGATGTCCTGGTCTTTCAGAATGCATTGTCAGTCCGTGTAATTGACGTGATAAACCAACAGCAAAATCACAGATATCGATCATTTCCTGAACTTCGCCATAACCTTCCTGCAATGATTTTCCCATTTCATAAGAAACCAATTTTCCTAAAGCTTCTTTATTCTGGCGCAATTTTTCGCCAAACTGACGTACAATTTCACCACGCTGCGGTGCAGGAATCAATCTAAATGTTTTAAAAGCTTCTGTTGCTGTACGCATTACTTTTTCATAATCTTCTAAAGTAGAAGTTTTTACCGATGCAATTAATTTTCCGTCAACAGGCGAAAAGCTATCTAAAATTTCTCCAGAAGAAAAGTTTTCTGTTCCAGTTGAAGTTCCGTCATTAACCAGCTTAATGCCAAGTTTTTCCAGCGCTTCGTTCATGCCAAATTGTGATGCTATTGTTGTCATTGTAACTTTTTTAGTTAAAATTGTTATATTTTTTTATGTAAAGATATTCTTTTAGAATTAATTTCAAACTGAAAATAAAATCTTAAGCAAGAGTAAAATTAAGATTATTTAATACTAATAACAGCTTTTAAGCCTGATTTATTGAATTTATTTGATGAAATTTGCACTTCTAATACCTTAATAATATGATCAATTTCAGTAGGCTTTTACTTTGTTTTGTATTGATTTCGTTTAACGCATTTTCTCAAAAAGAGCAAAAACCATCTTTTCAAGTAGTTCCGCTAGGAATAAAAGGAGGAATTGACGAAAAAAATCTTTCGGCTTATTTATTAGCTCCAGTTAACACTAAAGATTTTATCTGTTTGGATGCCGGAACTATAAATGCCGGAATTGAAAAAGCAATTGAAAATAAAGTTTTTAAAGTTTCAACCAGCGAAGTTTTAAAAAAGTATATAAAAGGTTATTTGATTTCGCATGCGCATTTAGATCATGTTTCGGGATTAATTATAAATTCCCCTGCCGATTCTTCCAAAACAATTTATGCAACTGAAAAATGCATGGAAATGATGGAAAATCATTATTTCAACGACCAAACTTGGGCCAATTTTGGAGATAAAGGCGTGGGATTTCCATTAAAAAAATATCATTTTCAAACTTTGAATTTAGGTGAAGAAACTCCTATTTCCAATACAAAAATGACAGTAAAAGCTTTTCCCTTAAGCCATGTTAATCCCTTTGAAAGTACTGCTTTTCTAGTTAAAAGTGAAGATTCTTATGCTTTATATTTAGGTGACACTGGTCCAGATTCTGTTGAAAAAAGCGACAAACTTAAAGCTTTATGGACTGCTATTGCGCCTTTGGTCCAAAGCAAACAATTGAAAGGTATTTTCATCGAAGTTTCTTTCCCTAACGAACAGCCGGACAAGTTTTTATTCGGACACTTAACTCCGAATCACTTAATGAGTGAACTTCATATTTTAGAAGAATTAGCAGGAAAAGGTTCTTTAAACAACTTCACAATTATTATTACTCACTTAAAACCACCCGCTAAAAATATTGTTAAGATTAAAGAGCAGTTAAAAAATCAAAATGATTTAGGTTTGAAGATTATTTATCCTGAGCAAGGGAAAAAGTTTGAGCTATAGAAAATATTTTTGTAAGTATTTTTTTATATTTTAGCTGAATAAATTTTTATTAATGAAAATTGTTTGGTCTAAAAAAGCAAATTACACTTTTTATAATATTCAAAATTATCTAGACTATTTTTGGTCTCCATTAATAGCTCAAAAATTCATCAAAGATGTTTTGCACGTTTTGAGCCTATTAGAAGTAAACCCAATGCTTGGGAAATACAACACAAACTTAAAATGTAGAGAAATAGCTATTTCCAGACAGATCACTTTATACTATCAAACAGAGAAAGACTATCTGGAATTAATCTCTTTTTATAACAATCGTCAAAAACCAATAAACATTATTGACTTGTAATTCTATATTAGGTTTTTACTTTTTAATTCAGCTAACATTTCTTCATGTGTTATAAAATCTCCATTTTTCAAATCAAGTTTTCCTTGTTCAATATCAGCTTTTAATTCTAATCTAAAATTTTCTTCTGGAGAAAGAATTTTTGCGATTGAAAGCATTTCATCTGCCGAAAAAGTTTGAGTTTTTAACTTACGATAAAATGTTGGACTTGGAATACCTATTTGCTCAATAATGTAGCTTTTTTTAAATGGAGATTTATTCATCAAATCTTCAATACCATTAACAATTTTTTTATAAGCAATAATTTCTTGTATCATAATATATGCGTTTTTATATCATTTATGATACAAATATAAATCAAAAACAATACAAAAACTTCTTTTTGAATGAAAATTCACTAAAAAACCCTACAGGTTTTAAAAATCTGTAGGGTTTGAATATATTAAAATTAAAACTACTTTTTAGCCGTAAATCTCGGATCAGTTTCCATTACAGTTCCACATTTATCGCAGGTTCTTAATTCTTCTGAATTGTAAAAATGTTCGAAATGAGGAAGAAAGTCTTTTTCTATATTATGCAATTCAAAATACACTTCATAAAGTTTGTGATTGCAATTATCACAATGCCAAAGAAGTCCGTCAATATATCCTTTTCCGGCACGTTTGCGTTCAATAACCAATCCAATTGAACCTTCGGAACGAACTGGAGAATGCGGAATTTTAGCGGGATGCAAATACATATCGCCGGCATTTAATTCCATTTCTTTGCGCTCGCCATCTTCTTGAATAACGACTTTTATACTTCCCTCTAATTGATAAAAAAGTTCTTCGGTTTCGTTATAATGATAATCTTTTCGTGCGTTTGGTCCGGCAACAATCATTACAATATAATCGCCTGAATCAACATAAAGATTTTTATTTCCAACTGGCGGTTTTAGTAAGTGTCGGTTTTCTTCAATCCATTTTGTTAGATTGAATGGTTTTGCTATAGCCATTTTTTTCAGAATTTATGAAAAGCTAAGGTAACGAATTTGTAGAGACGCACAGCAGTGCGTCTTATCGATTTTGATCATGGCAACCTAGACGCACTGCTGTGCGTCTCTACAATTTCTCACGTATGAGATAAACATAAACCGGAAAATGATCACTAAAACCTGCTTCGGTTAGTGAATTTCTTAACGGGTATCCTTTATATTTTCCAGAAGTTTGAATAAGATAAGGCTTGTTGAAAATCCCTGCTTTCCAAAATTTAAAACTTGAAAAATCAGGTTCAATAAAAGATTTTGTCATCATAATTTGGTCAAAAATATCCCACGAATCACGGAAAGCTAGAGTTCCCAATCCTTTTTCAGCCATTTCTTCGAATGGATTATAAACACCAAATTCTGGAACTTCAACCTTTTTAGATTTTGCTCCTAAAGCCATTTTTATACTTTTATTAAAAGGCCCGTCGTTTAAATCTCCCATTGTTATAGCTTTTGCCATTGGGTTTATTTGTTGTAAAGAATCAATTATTTTTCTGTTTAGTTTTCCAGCCGCTTCGCGATAAGAACTGCTGGCTTTTTCTCCTCCAGATCTCGAAGGCCAGTGATTGACAATAATATGTACTTCTTCATTATCTAAAAAACCAGTTACTAAAAGCTGATCCCTAGTAAAAACTCGGTTTTTAACATCAATTTTGGCTTCAACATCTCCTAAGTCCTCATTATTATTTTCCTCAAGAACCGGTTTGTTTTTATAAATTAATAATGGAATATTAGAAAAAGAAGTGGGTCTGAAATATTTCTTTTGATACAAAAGCGCTACATCAATGCCACGTTGATCAGGCGAATCAAAATGAATAATTCCGTAATCGTAACCAACTATTTTTTCTTGTTTTATTAGATCTTCGAGAACACCTCTGTTTTCAATTTCAGAACAGCCAATTAAAGTCGGCGCATTTGAATTTTCTGCAGTTCCAATTTCTGAAAGAACTCGTGAAAGGTTTTTTAGTTTTTGCTCATACTTTTCTTTTGTCCAATGCTGTGCTCCTGCGGGTGTCCATTCGTCATCACTTGTATTTGGATCATCAATTGTATCAAAAAGATTTTCAAAATTGTAAAAAGCTACTGTATGAACAACATACTTTTTAGATTGAGCAAATAAGGAAGAAATTGAAAAAAGTGATAAAACGTAAAACTTTATAAATCGGCGCATAAATTTCAATTGAATATTTAAAACCACAATTTACACAGAAAAATATTTTGTAAGAAATTTATATTATTTTATTTTTGATTTATATATTGGTTTCTCTAGAAATGTCCCGTAACTTGCTTACAAAATCTGATATTCCTGTAAATGAAAAAAATTGTCTCTTTCGTCTTCTTCTTTAGCATTTTAGCAACTTCGTACGGGCAAAAAAATAGTCTTTCAGCAGAAAATATCAGAATAAAATATAAAATTCCCGAATTAGCATATGCTGTAGTTTCTTCAGATTCGATATTCGAAATTCAAACTTTGGGATATCAGCGGATTAATTCTTCTTACAAGGCAAAAATTGATGATAAATTTCGATTAGGATCTTTAACAAAAACCATCACAAGCTACATTGCAATGATTTTGGTTAAAGAAGGAAAAATAAAACTGGACACTAAATTCTTCGACTTATATCCAGAATTAAAAGCAAACAGCAATCCTGGTCTTTACAATGTTACATTGAAAGATTTCCTGACATTTAGAGCTCCCATTCCTACTTGGTCATATGGAAATGAAACGCCGCTCCAAAAAGAAATTAAAGGCAATAATCAACAGCAACGATATGAATTTATTTCTTGGTTTCTTAAGCAAAATCAAATTGTTTCTGAGAGACAAGAACTATATCGGTCAAATCCGAGTTATGTTGCCGCTGGGCTGATGCTTGAAAAAGCAAGTGGAAAAAGTTATGAAACATTGGCAAAAGAATTGGGCAAAAACTTAAACATTGATTTTGGTTTTGGACAGCCAAATGTAATTGACGAAAATCAGCCTTGGGGACATGATGAAAATTTAAATCCTGAAAAACCAGCATTAAATTATAAGTTAAACTGGCTTTCATCTGCAGGAAATATAAATTGCAGTTTGCCCGATTATTGTAAATTTACTCAAATGCAATTGAAGGCTTTATTAGGCAAATCAAAAATAATATCTGCTGAAGAATTTAATTTAATGCATACCGGTTTACCCGAATTTTCTTTTGGATGGTATTCTGAAATAAATGAAAAATCAGGTTTAAAATATTCTTTTCATTACGGAAATCCGGGAACATTTTTAACTAAAGTTTATATTTGTCCAGCGATTAATAAAGCTTTTATAATCTTTGCTAATGTGCAATCTGAAGAAGCAGATAAAGGATTAATGCTTCTGCTGGATGAATTACAACAACAATATAAAGGCTGATTTTTAGCCAAATTTTAAAATTTTAAGCAAGAGAAATCATGAACAACACTTTTAATATCAAGAAACGTTTTGCCTTTTGTAAAATCGCATTTCTTACTTTTGCTTTACAAACAATCAACTGTCAATCTCAACAAATCATGATTACACCGCCTTACTTACAAAAAGGAGATACTGTCGCTCTTTTGGCAACTGCCAGAAAAAATATCGACGATAATTTAAAACCAACTATTGATTTACTTCACAGCTGGGGATTAGAAGCTGTTGTTGGAAGTACAATTGGTCTGGATTATCATCAGCTGGCGGGAACAGATGAGCAACGCGCTGCCGATTTTCAAAAGCAATTAGACAATCCAAATATTAAAGCAATTTGGTGTGTTAAAGGCGGATATGGAACTGTAAGAATGTTAGATTTATTGGATTTCACCAAATTCAAGCAGCATCCAAAATGGGTTATTGGATTTAGTGACGTTACGGTTTTGCACAATCATTTAAACACAATGGGTTATAAATCTATACATGGTATTATGCCCGTGACGATTCCGCGTGCGACTCCGGCGGCGGTTAGTTCTATGAAGTCGAGTTTGTTTGGCGAACCTATTTCCTACTCTATTGGTCCTGATAAAATGAATCGTTTTGGTAAAGCAACCGGCGAATTAGTGGGCGGAAACCTTTCTATTTTATATAGTTTATTAGGTTCTCCTTCGGCAATTGACTGTAAAGATAAAATCTTGTTTATTGAAGATTTAGATGAATATTTGTATCATATCGATCGTATGATGATGAATTTAAAACGCAACGGCTGTATTGAAAACTTAAAAGGAATCATTATTGGTGGTATGACCAAAATGAAGGATAACGAAGTGCCATGGGGAAAAAATGCATTAGAAATCATTGATGACGTTACTAAAAAATACAATATCCCGGTTATCTTTAATTTTCCAGCTGGACACGTTCAGGACAATCGTGCTTTAATTATGGGAAATATAATTTCTATTGATGTGAATGCATCTGGAAGTACCGTTTCTTTTCAAAAATAAAAAATCCCTCTATTCCTTAAATTAAGGAAATAAATACCACATAAAAATCTCGCAAGACGCGAAGTCGCAAAGTTTGAATTAAGCTTTGCGACTTCGCGTCTTTGCGTGCAAAAAACCCAAAACCCAAAACCTGAAACCTGAAACTTGAAACTAAAACAAAACTATGGCAGAACATAACGAACTTGGAAAAAAAGGCGAAGAGCTTGCAGTAGAATTTCTTCAACAAAACGATTATAAAATTTTAGATCGAAACTGGACTTTTCAAAAAGCCGAAATAGATATTATTGCACAAAAAGATTCTACTTTGGCCATCGTTGAAGTAAAGACAAGATCGAGTTTAGATTTTGGTTCTCCACAAGATTTCGTTAAACAAAAAAAGATTCAGCTGCTGATTAAAGCAGTAAATGCCTACATAAACGATAGGGAAAAGGATTTTAATGATGATCTAAATATTCGTTTTGACATAATTGCTATCCATAAAACTGAGGAAACATTTGCAATTGAGCATATTACTGATGCTTTTTATCATTTTTAACATATTTTTTTAATGTTATAATTGTAACATTTTGTTTTTTTATTTATATTTGCAGAGATTTATAACATCAAATTAACTAAACCAACACAATTAAGTTACAAAAAAAAAAGAAAAAAAATTATGAAAACCGTTTCATCAATCGTCGAAAATTACATTAAAACAAAACCATTTTTATTGAATGCATTATCGCTCGGGATTATCAACCTAACTTCTCTTTCTCGGAACATTATGACCGAGCTGGAAAGTGAATTTGGCAAAGAGGTAAAACAAGGTGCTGTGGTAATGTCTCTTAAAAGACTGACTGAAGAATTAGATTTCAAATTAAATCATAAAATCAATAAAGTAATCAAGAATATTGGTGAAATTACCGTTCGTTCTGAATTGACGGATTACACTTTTTCGGCATCTGAAACTGTTTTAAACAAACAAGCCGATTTGATTTCTGATATTAATGCCTTATCTGATATTTTTTACACCTCATCTCGTGGAGTAAACGAAACAAATATTGTAGTAAGCAGTAGTGTTAATCATTTGGTTGAAAAACACTTTATGCGCGAAAAACTTATTCAGAAACTAGATAATCTAGCTTCAATTACAGTAAAACTTCCAAAAGAAAATATTGTAGTTCCTGGGATTTATTATTTCATTTTTCAGCGTTTGGCGTGGGAAGGAATTATTATAAACGAGGTAATTTCGACTTCAAATGAATTTACAATTTTAGTGGGAGAAGACCAAGTTGATGTTGCTTTTAAAGTAATCAAAGACTTAAAAAACTAATGAATAAAATTTAATTTTTAGATCTTATTAATATTTCAATTTCTAAAATCCTTTTGTCTTTTTTATTAAAAAAAGCAAGAGGATTTTTTGATTCTGGTCAATTGAAAAATCCGCATTTCATTTACCCCGAAATAAGAATATTCTCAAAAAGAGAAATTCATAATAGTTAATTTTTAATATTTCTGCCAAAAAGTTATTAACTTGATAAAAAGCATTTTACCATTGTATTTACTGAGATTTAAACGATGATAAATTTGAAAAAACAGAAATAAGTTTAATTTTTGACTTTTTTATGCGAATAATATTTTTATATATTTGCTAACCACTCAACACATTAGAGTATCGATTTTGATAGTATCGTAATATAATTAGATTTAAATACAAACTAATTAATTTAATGTTGGAAGCCAGAGATCATAACGACAAATTATTGGTAAGCGAACTTAAAAATGGCAGCGAAAAAGCATTTCGTGCCCTTTTTGATTTGTATTATCAGGATATCTATGGCTACAGCATAAGCCTTTTAAAGTCGAAGGAAGCTGCCGAAGAAAATGTTCAGGATGTTTTTATGAAGGTATGGCAGCACCGCGAAAACCTAAATTTAGAACAGTCGTTTAAAGCTTACATTTTTACAATTGCTAGAAATCAAGCTTTCAATACGCTGAACAAAGCAGCAAATGACAAGGTTTTAAAAGAAGCTGTTTTTTATGAAAGCCAAAAATCTCATGAATACGGCGATTATTCGATTCGCGAAGAAGACTGCAAAAAACTTCGCAAACAAGCTATAAAACAATTACCCCCCAAGCGAAAGCAAATTTTTAAAATGTCCCGAAAGAAAGGCATGAGTTACGAAGAAATAAGTCAGGAACTCGGCATCTCTATAAGTACTGTCAAGAACCAAATGAGCAAAGCACTGGAATCCATGCGAGTCTTTTTTCAAGTTCATGATGAGATTATCTAAACCAAAAACCATCAACCATTAAAATCACCTTTCCCGGGTGATTTTTTTTTACTTTGTCATCCTGAGGAACGAAGGATGACAAGATTGTGGAAAATCATCTAATTTTCATTTTTTTTTAATTTTTTATTTTGTCTTTAATCCTAACAAAATAAGGCATTAACAATCTTTTTAAGAGAAATATTTAATCTCTAAAATGTTAAAATTAAAAAATTTACAACGTTTGAGTAGTACTCAACTTTAGTTCAGCTGTATTATATCAGAACCCCGACTTAAAAACAATTCGTAATGAATTCAAATTCTGAAATAAAAGGCCTTTTGCAAAAGTTTGTTTTGAACCAATGTACACTCGAAGAAACAAACGAGGTTATTGCCTATTATAAAAAAAATCAGCTTACAGATGATTTTCCGACAGTAGAAGATATTCAAAATCTATTATCGGAAATGCCAAAAATGGACAAGCAAACTGCTGATGACATTTTCATGAATATTTTAGCAGCTTCAAAAGAAGAAAAAGAAGAAGCTGTAATTGAAATGCCTGCAAGAAGATCGAATTATAGAAAATACATTTCGATTGCGGCTTCGGTTGTTATCTTATTAGGAATCGGCTTTTTCTACAAACAAAGCCTTTCAAATAAAGCTGCTGAAAAAGAATTTGATTTTAAAAGCACTGACATTGTACTGCAATTAGAAAATGGCGATATTCAGGTAATTTCTGAAAAAAATTCATCGATTGTAAAAGATGCAAAAGGAAATATTGTTGGAAATCAGAACGGAGATAAATTAGTTTATGAAAACAATTCAGATCCAGAAAAATTAGTTTACAATACAATCAAAATTCCATACGGAAAAAAATTCCGCCTTCAATTATCTGACGGGACATTTGTTCATCTAAACTCGGGAACAACTTTAAAATATCCTATAAAATTTATCGCTGGCGAAAACAGACAAGTATTTCTTGACGGAGAAGCTTTTTTTGATGTTGCCAAAGACAAAAAACATCCGTTTATCGTTAATGCAGACAACTTGAATGTTCGTGTTTTAGGAACGCATTTCAATGTTTCAAATTATCCAGAAGATGCTTTAACCGATGTTGTTTTAGTGGAAGGTTCCGTTGGAATGTACAATTCAAATGAAGAATTTGATGCACTTAAAAACACCATTTTGAAACCTGGATTTAAAGGAAGTTTCAATAAAGAAAACACTAAAATTTCGACTAAACCTGTAATTACTGATATCTACACTTCGTGGATAAATGGCGGTTTGACATTTAGAAATATGACTTTCAAAAACATTATTACAAAACTGGAAAGACGCTATAATGTTACAATTGTAAACAAAAATGAAAAACTAGCCAACGAAAAATTTAATGCCAGCTTTAAAGAAGAATCTATTGAAAATGTTATGAGCTATTTCAATGATATTCATGGTATTCATTACACTATAAAAGACAATCAAATACTAATTAAATAACCACTAAAACCAACTACAATCTTATGAGAAACTAAATTACGGGAATAAAAAAATCGGAAAGAGCTGCGAACAATTTCCGATTAACTAAGTGATTGAATATAACGAATTAACTACAATCAATTAACAAAATTATGAAAAAAAAATCAAAGAATACTGGGTTTTTATACCGAGTGTTCCAAAATGACCTAAAATTGAAACTAACTACACTACTTATTTTGGTCGCCATGTTCAATATCAGAGCAAATACTTATGCCCAAAAGACAAAAGTAACGCTGGAATTAAACAATTCAACCATCGAAAAGGTTATCGAGACCATAGAACAAAAAACAGATTTCAGGTTTATTTACAAATTGAATGATATCGATCTGGATCGAACGATTTCAATTAATGTAAAAGACCAGTCGATTTATGTAGTTCTAGATAAGCTATTTAAAGGAACTCCAACCGAATTTAAAATTCGCGACACTCAGATTATCTTAAAAAAGCCGGAACTTAAAACGGAAGTTATTCCGTTCCAAAAACAAACTGTATCTGGTATAATTACCGATGAAAACGGATTGCCTTTGCCAGGTGCATCGGTTATTGAAGAAGGAACTAAAAACGGTATGGTAACTGATTTTGACGGAAAATACAAACTTACTGTTGAAAGCAGCCAATCTGTAATCATAGTGACTTTTGTTGGATACAAAGAGAAAAAAGTAATCGCTAATCAAAGCGTAATAAATATTCAGCTTATTCCAGATGCCACAAACTTACAGGAAATTGTAGTTGTTGGTTACGGTTCTACAGCAAGAAAAGATGTTACTGGAGCTGTTTCTTCAGTAACTGCAAAAGACATGAACCAAGGTGCAATCGTAAATCCTTTGCAATTGATTGCTGGTAAAGCTGCCGGTGTAAATATCACGCAAATTGGTAGTGAGCCAGGTTCAGGGCCAAGTGTACGTATTCGTGGTATTTCTTCTTTAATTGGAGGAAATGACCCTTTGGTAGTTGTGGATGGAATTCAGGGAAACATGGATTTATTAAATCAGGTTCCGCCAAGTGAAATTGAAACTATAGATATTTTAAAAGATGCTTCTGCAACTGCAGTTTATGGTTCTCGAGGAGCACCTGGAGTTATTATCGTAACGACTAAAAAGAATAAAGCAGGAAAAACTACAATGGAATATGTAGGCTCAACTTCAGTTGATTTTATTCCAAAAAAATTAGACATGCTTGATGCTGACCAATGGTGGAAAACGGCTCAAAGTGTTGGTGTTCCAGCCTCTGCAAATCATGGTTCAAATACAGATTGGTATGGTCTTTTGACACAAACTGGAATTACACAAACACATACGCTTTCATTTGGTGGCGGAACTGATAAATTTAATTACAGAGCTTCTATAACTGCTATTATGCAAGATGGAGTTGTAATTAATTCTAGTAATCAAAAATACATTGGCCGTATTCAGGCAACGCAATTGGCGCTTGATGATAAATTAAAATTGACTTTTAATTTAAATACTGGAGTAAATAATTTAACAAGCAGTATTGGCAGTATTGGAACGGTTGCTTACACGTCAAATCTAATTACAAATTCATTATTGGCCAGACCAACAGATCCGGTTTTTAATACTGATGGAAGTTATTTTACAGATCCAACTGTATTTCACTATTTAAACCCTTATGCAGCAGCACAAGAGGTAACCAGTGAAACTCAAAATGATAATTTATTTGGAAGCTTAAAAGCAGATTTAGACTTAGGCAAAGGCTTTACAGCAAACTGGTTTGGAAGCTGGAGAAAGACCAATAGAAACGAAGGATATTATATGCCCGCTAGATCAACTGATGCTTATGCAATGGAGCAGAACGGCTTTGGCAACATTAAAAATGACAGGCAAAACGAAAAACTGACGAATCTTAGTCTTACCTACAAAAAGACTTTTGGAATCCATAGTTTTAACGCTTTGGCTTTATACGAATGGCAAAACCAAACGTATCAGGGCAGTTTTACTCAGGCAAGAGGTTTTATTAGTGATGAAGCTAGTTACAATGCACTGCAGTTTGGTGATTTGTCTAAAGTAAGAGCAGGAGATATTAAAACGTATAAAAATGACCGTTCTTTAGTTTCTTATTTAGGAAGATTAAACTACTCTTTATTAGATCGTTATTTACTTACCGCAAGTATTAGACGAGATGGTTCATCTGTATTTGGTTCCAACAACAAATGGGGGAATTTCCCTTCAGCATCTGTAGCATGGCAAATTAACAAAGAGTCATTCATGACAAATCAAACTTTGTTTAATGAGTTGAAATTACGTGTTGGATATGGTGTAACAGGAAATCAGCAAGGTCTTAATCCGCAAACGTCATTGCCATTGGTTGATAGCGCTGGAAATATTTATTTTGGAGGATCGATCATCACCAATTTTACTATTGCTCAAAATGCCAATGCTGATTTGAAATGGGAAACTAAAAAACAAACTAACATTGGACTTGATTTTGCTCTTTTAGACAACAGATTAAGAGGTAGCGTAGATGTTTACGATTCAAGAACAGATAATCTTCTATTTGATTACACTGTACCTCAGCCTCCTTATCCTTATAATAAAATTAAAGCCAATGTTGGAAGTATTTCAAACAAAGGTTTAGAAGTTGCACTTGCCTATGATGTGATCAGAACTGACAACAGTACTTTGACACTTGCAGGAAATGTATCGTTCATGAAAAATGAAGTGCTTAACTTAAGCGGTAGTATTAACGGAATTCCTTTAAATACTGACTATGTAAACTGGGGAGCACCAAACTCTTTATTAGTACAAGGAAAACCGGTTGGGTCATTTTATATTTTACAGAGTACCGGTAAAAATTCAAATGGTGTAGAAACAGTTGCAGATATTGACGGAAACGGAATAATTGATCAGGGTGTAAAAAGTCCGGATCGCTATTATGCAGGTTCGGCTTTGCCAACTTATACTTTTGCATTTAATCCATCTTATAGACACAAAAACTTTGATGCTTCTATGTTATGGAGAGGTTCTGGTGGAAATAAAATCTACAATAACCTAAATCAAAGATTAAGTATGTTGGAAAATACTGGTAGTTCTAATGTTTTGCAAAGTGCGGTTGATAAAGGAATTTTTTCTTCTCCATACGGATCTGATTTATGGTTAGAAGATGGTTCATTCGTACGTTTAGAAAATGTTACTGCCGGATATTCTTTCCGTTTTACTGATAAATACGTTGATTCTATCCGACTTTCTCTTACAGGAAACAATTTGCTGTTAATTACAGATTACACAGGTGTTGATCCAGAATTAAACATAAGCGGAAGTGGTGATCCTAATGATAATTTTGGTGGTGATAAAGGAATTTATCCACGTACCAGAAGTGTTGCATTTGGTTTGACTGTAAAATTTAAATAGTAAAAGAAATGAAAATTAAAAATATAGTACTAGCAGGAAGCGCATGCCTCCTAACACTTTTTAGTTGTACAGATATCAACGAAAATATATACGACAAATACCAACCTGACACGTTTTACGGAACTCCGGAAGGAGCCAACATAGCGCTGGCCAGTGTTTATGCCGAAATCCCTGGAGATTTTGAACGTAAAAGTGTACCTGGAGTAGGTTACGCCGGAGCTGATAACGGCTGGTACGACATGAACTGTATGTCATCAGATGAGCAGGTGATTCCGCATAGAAATGACGGTAACTGGCAACAGGATTTTGCCCGTTTGCACAAACATGAGTGGCTGCCAAATGAATTCATTATCAACAATACCTGGAACTGGTTATACAATAGTATTTTCAAAGCCAATTTAGCGGTTGAATTATTAGAAAAAGCAAAAGCAGATCCTTCAAAAATTGCTGAAGCAAAAGTATTGCGCGCTTTCTTTTATTATTTATTGATTGATGATTTTGGTGATGTTCCTTTCTTCACCGATAATAATATTACAGTTGATAAAATTCCTCAGTCTAGCCGTAAAGAAGTGTATGCTTTTATCGTAAAAGAATTAACTGCAA
The DNA here is from genome assembly GCF_009711135.1 of Flavobacterium sp. LC2016-01. GTDB lineage: Bacteria > Bacteroidota > Bacteroidia > Flavobacteriales > Flavobacteriaceae > Flavobacterium. Next base: position 542,011 of record NZ_WMIC01000002.1, read on the forward strand.
ACGTAGAATTGCTTTCTGTTACAAAAGGAGGAAATTATTACGGGAGATTCAACAAATGGGCTGGTTATACGCTTTTAGCAAAAGTATATTTGAATGCTCAGGTTTATACTGGAGAAGCAAAATGGGCCGAATCTTTAGCGGCTTGCAATAAAGTAAGCGAAGGTGGTTTTACACTGCATTCTGGTGCAGCAAATGATGCTAGTCCGTTAGGAAATAAATACTACGAATTATTTGGGGATGTACTTCCAGATGACGAAACGATTTTGCCAATTTTTGCGACGCTTGATGTCGTTTCTCGTAACGTTTACGCTGTTCGTAGTGTATACGGTCCACAGGGCACCAATATGTTTGGACTTTCTGGATGGAACGGAACTATTGTGCCTACCGATTTCTTCCTGAAATATGCTACAAATGATATTAGAAGAAAACAATTTTTATTTGGAGAACAACCGGGCGGATTTAATTACACGCTTGAAGTGGGTTCTTTAGATAATCCAGGAGCAGCTCCTCAAGCGGGAGTTCGTAATGTTAAGTTCTATCCTGCTGGAGTAAAAAGCGGTGGTGGAGCTTCAAATGATTTTCCGATTTTCAGATATGCTGACGTAATTTTAATGATGGCAGAATGTAATGTACGTTTAGGAAATCCTGCTGCTGCGAAACCTTTTGTAGATCAAATCAGACAACGTGCCGGTTTAGATGGTCTGGCTGCAAACCCAACTCTTGACGATATTTATAACGAAAGAGGATTCGAATTAAACTGGGAAGGTCATAGAAGACAAGACATGATTCGTTTTGACAAATTTTTATTGGCAAACGAATTCAGACCAGCTTCTCCTGTTTTCAGAAAATTGTTCCCAATTCCAACATCTGCTTTAGATGCAAATCACGGACTTAAACAAAACCCAGGTTACTAAAAACAAAAACTATTATGAAAAAATATATAAATAAATTATTCGTATTAGGCAGTTTGCTTTTTTTAGCTGCTTCCTGCGAAACCGAAGGACAACTAACAACCTTAGCAACGGTAACGTTTCCTTCTGCGATTGAAGTTTCGTCAAGCACAATTGTACTTAAAGAAGATACTTCAGATCAATCCGCTTTATTGGTGTCTTGGCCAAAAGTAACCTATCCAATTGCTGCACCTGTAACTTATGCGATACAATTTGATTTACCTACCGACATTACAGGAACTGAAGCTTGGGCAAAAGCGAAACGTGTTGACGTTGGAGAAGATGTTTTAAGCAAATCCTTTACTAGTTTCGAATTGAATAAAATTGCCACAGATTTAGGGCTTAAACCTAATGTTGCGGGAGATTTAGTAATTCGCGTAGAATCTTCAATGGATCATAGAATTTATTCAGATCCGGTTACCATCAAAGTTACTCCTTACTTAAAAACTGTGGTTATAGGCGAAATCTATATGCCGGGAAGTTATCAAGGATGGGCTGTAGAAACTGCTGCTGCCTTAACAGAAATCCAATTGCAAGTTTATCAGGGTTATATGACTTTGCCTGACGGTGCGGGTCCTGGATTTAAATTAAACAAAGGAAGAAACTGGGCGCAATTTTTTGGTGCTGGTGCAACAAATGCTGATATGAAAAACATGAGTGACACTGATTTTACACTTCCGGGAGCAGGTTCGTACCAAATTAAAGCTAATTTAAATACTTTAAAATGGAGCGCTACGCCTTATTCATGGGGAATTGTTGGAACTTCTCAAGCAGGCGGATGGGATAATAGCACACCAATGAGCTACGACCATCAAACCAAAACCTGGAAAGTTACGGCCAATTTAACTACAGGAGCTTTAAAATTCAGACTAAACAATAGCTGGACTATCAATTATGGACCAGCAGATCCTTCAACCAATACAATTAATTTAGACAATGGAGGTGCTTATGACATTCCTGAAGCAGGCTTGTACGAAGTAACTTTTAAAATCAATGAAGTAGATCCGGTAACGAATGGTTATCCAAAAACTGCTACTTGTACCATTGTTAAAAAATAATCTATCATTATTAAAAATAAGCTAGATTAGTTTGAGTGATACCTGCCTTTTTTGAGGGAAAGGCAGGATATCTTTCAACTTTCTGTTTATGAAATCAAATTCAAAAAATATGAGATCAAATATAAACATCGTCTATACGGCATTACTTGCGTTAGCATTTATTTCGTGCAGTTCTTCTGATGACAATCCGGCTCCAAGTTCTCCTTATCAACAATATGGTGCTTCTTTCGAAAAAATGCCAAAAAAGGAAGACGCTATCATTTATCAGGTAAACATTCGTGCTTTTAGTCAGGCCGGAACCTTAAAAGGTGTTCAGGACAGATTGACTCAAATTCAGGAATTGGGTGTCAATGTCCTTTATTTAATGCCTGTTTATCCGGTAGGAAAAGTAAAAGCTTCAGGAGAATTGGGTTCACCATATGCTGTAAAAGATTATAAAGCAGTAAATCCTGATTTTGGTACGTTACAAGATCTTCAGGTTTTGGTTGAAGAAGCACACAAAAAAAATATGGCTGTAATTCTGGACTGGGTTGCCAACCATACATCATGGGATAATGCCTGGATTACACAGCATCCAAACTGGTATCAAAAAAATGACAAAGGAGAAATTATAATTCCACCAGGAACAAATTACAACGATGTTGCACAGTTGGATTTCAATAATACTGAGATGAAAGACGCTATGATTGATGCGATGTCTTACTGGGTTTACAATGCAAATGTCGACGGTTTCAGATGTGATTATGCCGATTTAGTGCCGCAGACATTTTGGTCAGATGCGATCACAAAATTAAGAGCTATTAAAAAAAATAAGACCATTTTAATGCTTGCTGAAGGTTCAAAAGTGAATCATTTTGCTTCTGGTTTTGATTATACTTTTGGATTTAATTTCTTTTCAACTTTAGAAAAATTATTCAAAGAAAACAAACCGGCAACTACGATTCAGGAATCAAATGCAACAGAATATGCCAACAATTACAACCCTGAGAACAGAATTGTTAGATATACAAGCAATCATGACGTAAATCTTGCTGAAGGAACTCCTTATGAACTTTTTGGAGGTAAACAAGGTTCAATCGCTACATTTGTTGTTGCTGCATATCTGAAATCGGTTCCAATGATTTACAACGGACAAGAAGTGGGTTACAATAAAAGAATCAATTATTTTGCCAAAACGCCAATCGACTGGTCTACGGCTGATGCTTCTGTTTTAGCCGAATACAAAAAAATAATCGCTTTTAGAAACACTAGTAATGCTATCAAAAAAGGAACTTACACAGGATACAGTAATGATGCTGTAAGTGCTTTTACTATGGTAAACGAGTCTGAAAAAGTATTGGTTCTTTCTAACTTAACAGACAGTGCTGCAAAATATCTTGTAGCTCCTGCGTTAAAAGCAACATGGAAAGATGCTTTTACAGGTACTTCAGTAACTCTTGGCAGTGAAATAACACTGCAGCCTTTTCAATATTTAATATTGAAAAATTAATTCCAATGCAATTTTAAATAGAATTAAATTTGCACAAAAACCAAATAACATGAATTTTCAATCCCAAAAAATACCGCTCCAAATTCGTTTGGGCAAAACAATATTGCTCTTACTTTTCGTGTGTGCGAACTCATTTTGGGTTCGCGCGCAGGAAATAACCTCGCCAGATAAAAATCTTTCTTTAAAGTTTGAATTGAAAGACGGTGGAATTCCTTCTTACCAATTATCATACAAACAAAAACCCGTTATTAAACCGAGTACATTAGGATTAGAAATTCAAAATGGCGATTCTTTCATGGACGGTTTTACGGTTACCAATTCAGCACAATCTTCTGTTGATGAAAATTGGGATCCTGTTTTAGGAGAAGAAAAAACGATCCGCAATCATTACAACGAATTGGTTGTGACTTTAGCGCAAGCGAAAAACAACAACCGATTTATCCGAATCCGTTTCCGTTTATTCAACGATGGATTAGGTTTCAGATATGAATTTCCGAAGCAAAATGATCTAAGTTATTTTGTAATTAAGGAAGAACGTTCTGAATTTAATTTGGCCGGAAATCATAAAATTTTCTGGATTCCGGGAGATTATGATACGAATGAATATGCGTACACGACTTCGAAGATTTCAGAGATTCCTTCGCTGATGAAAAAAGCGACTATTGAAATCAATGCGCAATGTCCAATAAAAGAATTGTCCGTACAGACGCCTTCAATGATGAAATCTGATGACGGTTTATACATCAACATTCACGAAGCGGGATTAATCAATTATCCGGCCATGTATCTTGAGGTCGATGCTGTAAATAACAAAATGAAAAGTCATTTGGCTCCAGATGCTGTTGGTGCAAAAGGTTATATGCAGACCGATGCGCAATCGCCATGGAGAACAATTGTAGTAAGCGATAAAGCGACTGAAATTTTAGCTTCGAAATTAATTCTGAATCTTAATGAACCAACAAGTTACAAAGATGTTTCCTGGATCAAACCGGTAAAATTCATCGGAATTTGGTGGGAATATTTTGTGGCAGGAAGAAGTACCTGGGCTTTTGGAAAAGAAAATAATGTAAAATTAACAGATGATTTCACCAAGCTTACGCCGAATGGAAAACACGGAGCTACAACAGAAAGAGCCAAAGAATATATTGATTTTGCATCTAAAAATGGTTTTGATGCGATTTTGATTGAAGGCTGGAACATTGGCTGGGAAGACTGGATCAACAACTGGAAGGAAGAAGTTTTTGATTATGTAACGGCTTATCCGGATTTTGACGTAAAAGCAGTTCATGAATATGCGGCTTCAAAAGGAGTGAAAATTATCATGCACCATGAAACTTCAGGATCGGCAACGAATTATGAAAGACGATTAGACCGTGCTTTTCAGTTTATGAATGATAATGGTTACGATGCTGTGAAAACAGGTTATGTTGGGAAAATTATTCCGCGTGGCGAACATCATGACGGACAATGGATGGTCAATCATTATATCAATGTTGCCAAACGTGCCGCCGATTATAAAATTATGATTGACAGTCACGAAGCTGTTCGCCCAACGGGTCTAAACCGAACCTTCCCAAACTGGATTGCTCAGGAATCTGCTCGTGGAACCGAGTTTGAATCAATGGGAGGTTTAGCGCCGGATCATACTACCATTTTGCCTTTTACAAGATTAATGGGAGGCCCAATGGATTTTACACCGGGAATTTTCCAAACGGATCTTTCGTATTACGGAACAGGAAGTACACAGCGCGTAAATACCACTTTGGTAAAACAATTGGCTTATTATGTAACCATGTACAGTCCGTTGCAAATGGCAGCTGATATTCCGGGAAATTACGAGCGTTTTCCAGATGCTTTTCAGTTCATAAAAGATGTAGCTGTTGATTGGGATAACAGTTATATTCTTGAAGCGGAACCTGGAGATTACATCACAATTGCACGTAAAGCAAAAGGCAAAAATGAATGGTTTATTGGCGGTATTACGGATGAAAATGCAAGAACAGCCAACATTTCATTTGATTATTTACCTGCCGGAAAAAGTTACATTGCTACGATTTACGCTGATGCCAAAGAAGCAAATTGGAACAAAAATCCACAGAAATATACGGTTACAAAAGTTATTGTAAACTCAAAAACAAAATTGAAACAATACTTAGCTCCGGGCGGTGGCGTTGCCATCAGTATTAAAGAAGGAAACAATTCTGAATTAAAAGGATTGAAGAAAATATAAAAATTTGGTTAATTAGGTAGTAAGTAAAAATGGCGCATGAAATTTTCGTGCGCCATTTTTTATACAATCTTTTTAAAATGAATAAGCAAGAGAAAGTCCATAATTGCGAGACAGGTTTTCATTTCTGAAATTTATTACAGGTTTAAAAGCCAATTTTTCACTTACATTAAATTGAGACAAAGCGGCATCAATATTAGCATCAATGATATTTAAAACATAAAAACCTACAATAAATAAGGCTGATAAATCTCTGTTTCTCTGAAACTGTTTTTGCGCAGTCAATAATTGATTTTCACTTAATCTGGCCAGATAATCTGAATCACTTGTTTTGCCAAGAAGTCTATTTTTGTATTCGTCTCGGTAAATATTATAATTTTTCTGGCTGTCAACATAAAAGTAAACGCTGGTGCCAATTGCGCCATAAACCAATGGAACTTTCCAGTATTTTTTATTGTAAACCTGTCCTAAACCAGGTAAAATAGCCGAATAAAAAGCTGCTTTTGCCGGACGAAGCGGATCAATTGTTTCCGATTTCAATGTATCGTTTAAAACAATTTTATTTTTTTCCTGAGCAGTTATTGTAGTTAATCCAAAAAATAAAAATAGAAGAATAAAGTAGTAGTAGTAGTAGCAGTGCATATAAGTTCGCTTTGAAATTTTATCAAAGAAAACTTTTTAGTTCTAAGATTTTTCTTAAATAAAAGATAAATAAAACTTAATAATTTTTTGCCACGACCCGAACGATAGCGAACAGGCAAAGCAATTCGCGAATTAGCACGAATTTTTATTTTTCTATTTTTAATTCAGGATAAATATCATCCTTGGTATTTAAAATTAAATCTGGTCCAAATGACTTCAAAACATAATCATTTTCTAATTTTTTATAATAAAATCTTGCAGGTTTAGATTTATTAAAATCAAATTCATTACTGAAAAGTTCCTGATCGCTAAAAAACTTATTTTGTGGTCTTAATTGTGCCAAACTATCTGGATATTGACCATTTTTACTTTTATAAAACTCCAAATCTTTCACTACTTCGTTCAATTGAATATTGGTAAATTGAATTAGATTCTTTTTTTGAAAATCACTGTTTAGAAAAATATACCAAAATAAAGGAGTGAAAAGAATTCCGGCCAATCCTATTAATTTCATTTTATTATCCTTTCTAATAAATCCCTGAAAAATTAAAACTATTCCAGCTATCAATCCGAAATTTGGAATCAATCCTATAAAACCTAATTTATAAAGGCTTTTTGAAGTCATCTTCATTATAATTATTCTTTTAAAATGAGGTAAATAGAACTACAAAACTTCTCGCTTAGCCCCGATAGGACTGGAAATCCTTTTGCGCCGGGGTTCGGCGTAAAAGATTGAAAGGGATAGCGGGACTAATGTTCTTATGAAACAAAATTGATCTGCTCCTAAATCAGAATATTACTCTCCCAACATCTCCATCAATTCCAAAGCTCGTTTCGTTGATTTTACATTCTCAAAAGTCAGTAAAAGTCGCAAACCGTTTGGCGTTTGCTTTTCTTTCATCGTACAAAGATTACTGTGTGTCTGTACAAATTTTATCATTTTATGAAAACGCTTCGATTGGTAATAATCCGATTGCTGATCGGAGACGAAATAACCAATCATTTTGCCTTTTTTCATCACCAGTTTCTCAATTCCTACGGCAGTAGCAATCCATTTGATGCGAATACTGTTCATCAAAGCATTGGCACGCGGAGGCAACGGCCCGAAACGGTCAATTAATTTGTTTTGGAAAATAACCAATTCTGCTTCGTTTTTCACAGAACCTAATTCGTTGTACAAACTCAAACGCTCGGTAACGTTGTTGATATATTCATCCGAAAATAACAATTCAAAATCCGTATCGATTTGTAAATCTTTTACGTATTCTTTCGTTTCAATATCGTTCTCTTCCGGATATAAATCTTTAAATTCGTTTTCTTTTAATTCTTCGATGGCTTCGTTCATGATTTTTTGGTACGTATCAAAACCAATTTCGTTGATGAAACCGCTTTGTTCTCCACCCAGTAAATCTCCCGCACCACGAATTTCAAGATCTTTCATGGCAATGTTGAAACCGCTTCCGAGTTCGCTGAATTGCTCCAAAGCCTGAATACGTTTTCTGGCATCTTCAGTCATCGAAGAATACGGCGGACAGATGAAATAACAGAATGCTTTTTTATTACTACGCCCTACTCTACCACGCATTTGATGCAAATCTGATAATCCGAAATTGTTAGCATTGTTGATGAAAATCGTGTTGGCATTTGGAACGTCCAATCCACTTTCAATGATGGTTGTTGCAACCAAAACATCAAAATCTCCGTTCATGAAACCTAACATCAAATCTTCCAGTTTGGCGCCGTCCATTTGCCCGTGACCAATTCCGACTCTTGCATTTGGAACCAAACGCTGAATCATTCCAGCTACTTCTTTTATATTTTCGATTCGGTTATTGATGAAGAAAACCTGTCCGTTTCGCTGGATTTCATACGAAATCGCATCACGAATAATTTCTTCATTAAAACCAACCACATTCGTTTCAATCGGATAACGATTTGGCGGAGGTGTCGTAATTACAGATAAATCACGCGCCGCCATTAACGAAAACTGAAGTGTTCTCGGAATCGGGGTTGCGGTTAATGTCAACGTATCAACATTCGCAGCAATGGTTTTTAATTTATCTTTTACGTTAACGCCAAATTTTTGTTCTTCATCAACAATCAATAAACCTAAGTCTTTAAAAACTACATTTTTGTTGACTAATTGATGTGTTCCAATGACAATATCTAGTTTTCCTTCGGCTAAATCTTTTAAGGTCTGTGTTTTTTGCTTTGCCGTTCTGAATCGGTTTAAATAACCAATTGAAACCGGCATATCTTTTAATCGTTCCGTAAAAGTTCTATAATGTTGATAAGCCAAAATCGTTGTCGGCACCAAAACGGCGACTTGTTTGCTATTATCAACAGCTTTAAAAGCGGCACGAATCGCAACTTCCGTTTTTCCGAAACCAACGTCACCACAGACCAAACGATCCATTGGGCGATCGCTTTCCATATCAGCTTTTACTTCTGCTGTCGATTTAGTTTGATCGGGCGTGTCTTCGTAAATGAACGAACTTTCTAATTCGTTTTGCAAATAACTATCCGGCGCAAATTGAAAACCTTTTTCTAAACGTCGTTTTGCATACAATTGAATCAAATTGAAGGCAATATGTTTGACACGCGCTTTGGTTTTTTGTTTTAAAATTTTCCAGGCGTTCGAACCTAATTTGTAGATTTTAGGAGGCGTTCCGTCTTTTCCGTTGTATTTGGAAATTTTATGAAGCGAGTGAATGCTTACGTACACAATATCATTATCAGCATAAACCAATTTTATGGCTTCCTGCGTTTTGCCTTCCACTTGAATTTTCTGCAAACCGCCAAACTTCCCGATTCCGTGATCGATGTGCGTTACATAATCACCGACAGAAAGTGAAGTCAATTCTTTCAGCGTAATATTTTGCTTTTTTGAATAACCGTTTTTGATGTTGAATTTATGATAACGCTCAAAAATCTGGTGATCGGTATAAGCCGTAATCTGATTTTCCTCGTCAATAAATCCTTGGTACAAAGGCAGTACAATCGTGTTGTATTGTTTTCGGATATTCTCTGAATTGGCTTCATCCAAAGATTCAAAAATATCATGAAAACGTTTTGCCTGCGTTTCATTCGAACAGAACAAATAATTTTTATATCCGTTAAAATGATTGTCGCTCAGATTATTCAGCAACAAATCAAATTGTTTATTGAAAGAAGGCTGAGGCTGAATATGAAATTCGAATTTCTTGGTGGTTTTAAAAATGGGTTTGGAAGCCAATTCGACAATCGAAAAGTCCAAAGCACGTTTTATAAAGGAACTTTGATTTAAGAACAATTGTTCCGGAGTCGCGTGTTTTATTTCTTTGGATAATTTCTCAAAAGCTTCTTCTGCTCTTGCAAATTGTTTATCCAATTGACTAAAAAGTCCGTCCGTATTTTGAATGAAAAGAACTGTTTTTTCGGCAATATAATCTAAAAAACTTTCACGGTTTTCCTGAAATACCTTGTTTTCGACATTCGGGATAATCGTGATTTTTTTATGCGTTTCGACAGACAATTGTGTTTCTACATCAAAACTTCTGATACTGTCCACTTCATTTCCAAAGAATTCAATTCGATACGGATGATCGTTTGAAAAAGAAAAAACATCTACAATTCCTCCACGAACCGAAAATTCGCCAGGTTCTGTGATAAAATCGACTCTTTTAAATTCATATTCAAACAACACTTCGTTGATAAAATCAATCGAAATTTTATCGTTCAAAGCGACTTTTAAAGTATTTTTATCCAATTGCTGGCGCGTCACCACTTTCTCAAAAAGTGCTTCAGGATACGTCACAATTATGGCTGGTTTTTTTCTGGAATTGATTCGGTTTAAAACCTCAGCGCGAAGTAAAACATTCGCATTATCAGTTTCATCAACCTGATACGGACGACGGAAAGAAGCCGGATAAAACAATACATCCTGCTCGCCAACCATTTGTTCGAGATCATTCAGATAATAGGCCGCTTCTTCTTTATTGTCTAAAACAATTAAAAAAGGCAGTTCGGTTTTCTTGAAAACAGAGCGAATTATAAATGAAACCGCAGATCCAAGCAATCCGTGAAGGTTCATTTTTATCTGATTTCCTTCTAGCAGACTTGATGCAATCTGCTGTGCTTTTGGCAAATTGTCGTACGTTGTATATAAGGCGTTTTTACTCAACTTTTGGTGCGTTTTGATCTATTTTTTGTATTGGAACCTGAGGTGAATTCGAATTCGGAATCGCGCGCGTTGTATCTAACATTTTCAAGAAATCTTCTTCTCCCTGTTCTTTTGGAATTTTGCTTTTTTCAACAATTTTATCCATTTGTCTTTCCAGCGAAATAATTTCTTTGTTGATTTCCCCAATTAACAGCATCACTTTATCATCTGGAACAGTGCTCAAATTGATAAATAATTCCATCATTTTGACTTTGGTAATCAAAATTGAAATTCGGCTTTTAATGGCCGGCTGATTAAGTTCAGCTGGAATATTATTGTTCAAAGCCACTGCTTTTTTTGAAATCGCTTTTGACTTTTTTTGAAATGCTCCGATTGTTCTTCTTGGTTTATCTCCAATTTCTTTTAAAAATTCACGCCATTCCGTCCATGTACCTGCATTTTTTTCTGCAGCTTCATTAATTGGTTCATCGATAAAAGTCCACGCTTTATTAATATTATTGAAGATTTTTTCATTCTTTTTTGCTTCTTTTGCGTTTTCGGCAAGGCGCTTTTCATTATCATTCTGACATGAATTCAACACAAAAATGAGAAACAAAAAAAGAGATACCTTATATTTCATTTGAAAAAACATTAAGCTACAAAGTTACAAAGTAAATTTACAATTACGAATGCTTTTTTTGAGGTTCTAAGATGCTGAAATACTATCCCGAAGTCTCGGGACTAAGTTTTTCAGACTTAAATTATCGATGTCAAGCTGAGCGAAGTCAGAGCTCTTTTTTTGACGCTGTAAAAGCAATCTATAGCAAATTTTCAAAAGGCACAAGGGCACATACATGGAGACACAAAGACACACCTCTGAAAAAGAGAATTATCCAACAAACAAACTTTTTCGTTATTGAATATATAATTTATGATTCTAAAAAACGTATGTAATTGCGAAAACGTTATATTTGTCTCTCTAAAACTCACACAGATGAATCCGAAAATATTGATCATTGGCGCCTGCGGTCAAATTGGGACCGAATTGACCCAAAAATTACGCAAGCTGTACGGGACAGAAAATGTTATTGCTTCTGATATCCGAAAACTTAATACTGATGTTGTTAATTCAGGGCCTTTTGAAGTGGTCAATGCTTTAGATTTTAACCAAATCGAACATTTAGTCGAAGTACATCAAATTACTGACATTTATTTGATGGCGGCGCTTTTGTCTGCAACAGCCGAAAAAAATCCAGCTTTTGCTTGGGATTTAAATATGAACTCTCTTTTTCACGTTTTAAATTTGGCGAAAGCAAAAAAAATAAAAAAGATTTTCTGGCCATCCAGTATTGCTGTTTTTGGACCAACAACTCCAAAAGAAAATACACCGCAATATACCGTGATGGAACCTTCAACAGTTTACGGAATCAGTAAACAAGCGGGTGAAAGATGGTGTGAATACTACCATAATATTTATGGTGTTGATGTTCGCAGTATTCGTTATCCAGGTTTAATCAGCTGGTCGACTCCTCCGGGCGGTGGAACAACAGATTATGCCGTTGATATTTTCTACAAAGCGATTGCCGATAAAAAATACGAGTGCTTTTTATCATCAGAAACTAAAATGCCGATGATGTATATGGATGACGCCATTGATGCAACCATTAATATTATGAAAGCTCCAACTGAAGAAATTAAAATTCATTCTTCATACAATTTAGCTGCAATGAGTTTTACTCCGACAGAAATTGCGAATGAAATCAAAAAACATATTCCGGATTTTGAAATTACTTATAATCCAGATTTCCGTCAGAAAATTGCGGACAGCTGGCCAGCAAGTATTGACGACAGTTCTGCTAGAGAAGACTGGAACTGGAAACACACTTTTGATCTTGAAACTATGACAAAAGATATGATTGAGCATTTGAGTTAAATCTCGATTAACACAAAATAAAAAGTCCCGTTTATTAATTTAAAAGGGACTTTCTTTTTATTCTTTTTTGAACATTATTTCACTTCAAAAACATTATTTGCAGCTTTAACATCAGCCATTAATCCACTTGGATCGATCGTGATTTTTTTGATGGCTGTTTTGTTTTTATCAATTGTAAAACTGTAGTTTGACTGTGCCCAAGCCCAATCTTCTAGAACTGTTCTCTTTTCGTTTGGATTTGGATTAGGTTTAATGTAATTCATCATTCTTAACGGAATGTAGAAAATTTCAGAAGTTCCGTCAGTATAATCTACTTTCAAATCAATTGGCATTGGCATTCTTCCAATTCTTTCTAAAGTAACTGTTGTTTTTCCTGCATTATCAGCAACGTCTTTAATTCCGTAATCAATTGTATTTGCTGTTTCTGCCCAATCTACTAAATACCAATCTAATTCAGCACCAGAAACTCTTTCTGCAGTTCTTTTGATATCATTTGGAGTTGGATGTTTGAATTTAAAATCGTTGAAATATCTTTTTAAAGTCGCATCAACGTTTTCTTTTCCAATTACATATTCTAACTGCGAAAGGAAAATACTTCCTTTTACATAAGATGAAATACTGTACGGTTTATTTTCGTCATAACGATCCCCATGCGTTGTTTGTGGCTGTTCTTTTCCTGAATTTACTAAACTATAATAAGCTGCATAATTTCCTTTAAACGGATTTACTTCTTTTTTATCGCCTTTTAATTCATTCAAAGCACTGTCTTCGATGTAAGTTGTAAAACCTTCGTCCATCCAAGGATGTTTAGATTCGTTTGAAGCCAAAATATGCTGGAACCAAGAGTGGCCTAATTCGTGCGTTGCAGTTCCTAAAATTCCTTCAAGTGTTCCGCTGCCAAGCATCAAAGTACACATGGCATACTCCATTCCGCCATCGCCACCTTGGATAAATGAATATTGTTTGTACGGATATTGCCCCACTCTATGATTGTAATAATCCATCACTTTTACCATTAAAGGCTCTAACTGTTTCCAGTTTCCAGTTGTTTTTTCGTCATTTTTGTAGAAGAAATGCAAATCAACATCGTTTGGTCCTTTTACAATATCATGCGTGTATGCTTTATCAGCTGCCCAAGTAAAATCGTGAACATTTGGCGCGATAAAATGCCATGTTAATGTTTTTGCTTTTTTTGGATAAACCACTGTTACACCAGCATCTTCATAACCGTGTCCAATTGAATTTTTATCCTGCAAATATCCTGAACCTCCAAGTGTATAATCTTTATCGATAGTAATTTTTACATCAAAATCGCCCCAAACACCGTGAAATTCTCTAGCTACATAAGGATCTGCATGCCATCCTTCAAAATCAAATTCAGCTAATTTAGGATACCATTGCGACATTGAAAGTTCAACTCCTTCTTTATTATTTCGTCCAGAACGACGAATCTGTACAGGAACCTGACCTTCAAAATCTAATGTAAAAGTTGTTTTAGAATTAGGAAGAATTGGCTTAGCCAAAGTCACTTCTAAAATAGTTGACGAAAGTCTCGTTTGAGCCACAACGCCGTCTTGCTTAAAATTAGTCACTTTTAAGAAACCAATTTCGTTAGGTTTTAAAGTTTCAATTCGGCTTTGTTTGATTTCTTTTCCTTCAGCATCTTTAATTTTATTCACCATTCTTGCATCTGGATCTTTTATCGAATGCAGACGAGCATCCATCTCACTTCCAGGCTGAAAAGCATTTGGATATAAATGATAAAAAACCTTTTTTAAAGTATCTGGAGAATTATTGGTGTAAACCAATTCTTGTTTCCCTTTGTACAGATAATTTTTCACATCCATCGATACGTCCATTTTGTAATCGACATGTTGCTGCCAATAAGGAGCGCTTTGTGCAAAAGCAGAGTTTAAACCCAAACTCAGAAAGGATAATAGTATTATTTTTCGCATGGTTATTTCAATAAAAATGGAAGGACTGCCGCCCTTCCACCGGATTAGTATATTTTATTTGATTATTTTTTAGACATTTTTTCGGCCATAAGCAAAGCATTATAAGCATTTACCATTTTAGCCGTTTTTGATGATTCTGCAGAAGAAACTGCTTTAGGTTTTTCAATTGATTCTTCACTTTCTCCCAAAACAACTTTTGAAGGAAGCGCCACTCCAGAATCCATTAAAATTTGCTTCACCTGAGCCGCTTTTAATTTTGGATAATAAGAACGAATCAGTGCAGCTACTCCAGCAACATTTGGAGACGCCATTGAAGTTCCCTGTAAATATTTGTATTTATTGTTAGGAACAGTTGCGTAAATCTCTTCACCAGGAGCAAAAACATCCACATTTATTTTTCCGAAATTTGAGAATCCTGCCACTACATTTTCGCCATATTCTTTTTTGATTGCGCCAACAGTGATTACATTATTTGTAAACTCTTTTACGTTGTCTTTAGAATCATTTGGATAATTGATGTTTTTAGTTTCATCAATATTGTATCCGTCGTTACCCGCAGCATGTACAATTAAAACATCTTTTTTTGCAGCATATAGTAGCGCCTCATAAACCCACTCTTTATGTGGTGAAAAGGTTTTTCCAAAACTTCCGTTGATTACTTTTGCTCCGTTGTCAACTGCGTAGCGAATTGCCAATGCAATGTCTTTGTCATACTCATCTCCATCAGGAACTGCTCTTACCGTCAAGATTTCAACATTATTTGCTACACCGTCTCCGCCTAAGTTATTGCCGCGAACTTGTGCAATAATTCCGGCAACGTGAGTTCCGTGCAATGCTTTTTCTTTATCTGGGCCATAAACAACATTGTTTCCGTAATGATTGTTTTTAATGTCATCAGGATTATCACCTACGATTTTTCTTCCGTCGTAGTCTTTATTTAAATTATAATCAATTTCATCGTAAACCTGTTCTCTGTATTCTTCAAAATCAGCTTCAGGGTCAAAAGTTGGACCTGCATTTGTAAAAATTTGCGTCATGACCATTTTAGACCTTGCTACTTTTGGATCTGTAGAGGTTAAAGTGCTTAAATCTTCAATTTTATAAGTCTTTTTATTAAGCTCTTTTTGAATCGTTTTATGAACCTCCATTAAAAAATCAACTTGCTGCTTATTTTTTAAAGCCTCTTCATATTTCTCATTATATAGTGCTAATGCTGCTTTATACTGTGCTGAACCATCGTCGCCTTTTTTAACAATACGTGTCAATTCAAGATTTTCGTGAACAGCATTTCCAAGAAAATTCCATCCGTGCACATCATCAATGAATCCATTTTTATCATCATCAATTCCGTTTCCTGGAATTTCTTTTGTATTTGTCCAGATTTTTCCCTGCAAATCTTCATGCTCGATATCAATACCAGAATCTACAATCCCTACAATTACCTTTTGAGCCGTTTTTCCTTGCAATAATTCGGCGTAAGCCCTGTCAACACTCATTCCCGGAATCGAATCTTTTACTAAATCAAGATGACTCCACCTTTTCAATTCATTTTCAGTAACCGGTGCTTTTTTAACAACTGCCAAAGGTGCTTTGATAAATTCCTTAGGAGCAGCAGATTGTGCCTGTAAAGTTGTTCCGCAACCTGCCAAAACTAATAAAGCAAAAGCAGATAATTTAATAGGTTTAATATAACTCATGTAATCTTAATTTAATATCAAAGTTAAAAGATGCGCCTAAATTAGGACTTTTTGTTACAAAAAACTAACCATTAACACTGTCTTATGATTATTTAAATTTACTTTAAGGAAACCAAAAGATAACAAAACACTCTTTGTATCAAATACTTAAAAATATTCTTATAAAAAATTAAAGGCTTTTTTCTTCTGAAAATTGGTAATCAAATAGTCGCTTACGGTTTTCCGTAAGGAATCTCTTCGAAAATTAATTATTATTGCTCGACCTTATCCTTAAATCTACTCTATGAAGACAAAACTACTTTTGTTGCTTTTATTAGCAAACTTTTCTATTTATGCCCAATATACTGCAATTCCGGATGTTAATTTTGAGCAAAAATTAATTGCTTTAGGCTTTGATTCTGGAGTTACGGATGGAAAAGTATTAACAACAAACGTTGCAAACGTAACTAGTTTGAATCTTTCTTCAAGTAATATTGCTGACTTAACCGGAATAAAAGATTTTGTCTCTTTAAAAAAATTAGATTGTTCCTATAACAAGTTAACTTCTTTAGATGTAAGTTTTAATCTGAATCTAACCGATTTATCTTGTCAAGATAATTTATTGACAAGTCTAGATATTACAAAAAATACGGGTTTAAAAAACTTAAACTGCAATACTAATAAATTAGATTATTTAAATCTTACTAAAAACATTTCTCTATCTTCAATTGGCTGTGCACAAAACAACTTAAGCGAATTGGATATTACAAAAAATACTTTACTTGAATCTCTTTTTTGTACCTATAATAAGTTAACGTCAATTGATGTAAGCAAGAACATTTCTCTAACTATTCTGGCTTGCCATCATAATCTTATTACTTCAATTGACCTTACAAAAAATATAGCGTTGCTGTCTTTTGCTTTTGAGCAAAACAAAATCACGTTTTTAGATCTGACTAAAAACCTTCAGTTAAAATTTTTATACGGTACAAATAACTTGCTTACAAATCTTGATGTTTCTAAAAACAGTGCTTTAGAGATTTTATCTATTAGCAAGAATAAAGTTTCCAGATTAAACCTTACCAATAATAAAGCATTAACCTCTTTGGATTGCAGTGAGAATAATTTAATTTCTTTGAATGTGAAAAATGGGAAAAACACTTTAATTCCTACTGACTTTAACGCTGCAGGCAACCCAAATTTATCCTGTATTCTGGTTGATGACATAACTTATTCAAATACAAATTGGGCCAATAAAAAAGATGCAACTGCAACTTACAATGATGTTAGCTGTGGGCTTGATTATACCCTAATTCCCGATCTTAATTTTGAAAATGCTCTTATTGCAAAAGGTTATGACTCTGGCGCTCCCGACGGAAAAGTTTTAACATCAAATATTGCCAATCTTACATCGTTAAGTATTTCTACAAAAAATATCACCGACCTAACCGGAATTCAAGATTTTATTGCTTTAAAATTTTTACATGCTCCTTACAACAAATTAACAACCTTAGATGTTTCTCAAAACTATCAATTAGAACAGATAAATGTTGACGCCAATAAACTAACAGCGCTAAATGTTTCAAATAATATTCTTTTAAAGGAATTATATTGCATGGGCAATCAATTGACTGAATTGAACGTTTCTCAAAATACGGCTTTAGAACAATTATACTGTTATAACAACCAAATTTCTACTTTAGATGTTTCTAAAAATTTACAATTACGCGGATTAGAAAGTGGTCAGAACAAACTAACCTCTTTAGACCTTTCTAAAAACACACTTTTGTACTATCTTGAATGTTATACAAATTCCCTGACAACTCTTGATGTTAGTAAGAATACAGCTTTAACAGTTTTAAATTGTGAACAAAATCAGTTACTAAACCTGGATGTATCTAAAAACACTTTACTTGATGCAGTGTATTGTGGAAAAAATAAAATTACAAATCTAGATTTTTCTAAAAATACTATTCTGACTGATTTAACTTGTAATGACAATAATCTGTACATTCTAAATCTTAAAAACGGAAATAATACAAAGTTAAAAACCGCTTCAACAAAACTGAACAACAATCCGAATTTATCTTGTATACTAGTTGATAATGCAACATATTCAACAACAAACTGGGCAACAATAAAGGATCTTGAGGCAACTTTTAATGAAACTTCATGTCCTGCTCCTGCGTTTACTTTAATTCCTGATGCTAATTTTGAAAATAAATTAATTGCTTTAGGAATTGATTCCGGAGAGCCTGATGGAAAAGTCTTAAAATCAAAAATTTCAACCTTAACATATCTTAATATTGAAAAAAGTAATGTTACAGATTTAACAGGAATTGAAGATTTTACAGGATTACAATACCTTATGTTCAGCTCTAATAAAGTAAACTCTGTTGATTTGAGCAAAAATCTCATGCTTGAAACTTTATGGCTTGACGAAAATAATTTAACAAACCTGGATGTTTCTAAAAATGTTAAACTTCGAATGCTTATCAGCCAAAAAAATCAAATAAGTTCAATTGATTTATCTCAAAACATAAATCTTACAAATTTAGGGATTAGCAATAACAAACTCTCAGAATTAAATCTTACTAATAATAAGGAACTAAAATATATAAACGCTTCTGAAAATCAATTAACAAGCCTGGACTTATCTCAAAACAATAAATTAGAAGTTGTATATATAAATAATAATCAACTTAAAAGTGTTAATTTAAAAAATGGAAATAATACTTTAATTCCTGGACAAAAATCAAGTTTAGATTTAACTAACAATTTAAACCTAAATTGTATTCTTGTCGATGATATTAAGTATGCTGACAACTATTGGTCGAGCTCAAAAGATGACACAGCTTCATTTTCATTGGACTGTTTACCTACATACACCTCAATTCCTGATGTTAATTTTGAGCAAAAATTAATTTCTCTTGGTTTAGATTCAGGCGAAACAGATGGAAAAGTTTTAACATCAAATATTTCCAATGTAAAAGGACTAAATCTTTATTATTCTAATATTAGTGACTTAACTGGAATAGAAAATTTCAAAGCATTAGATTCTTTAAACGTAATGTCAAATAAACTGACGCGCTTAGATGTTTCTAAAAATTTGACATTAAAATATCTTGTTGCCAATTATAATAATTTAACAGAGATCGATCTTTCTAAAAATGTCGCTCTTGAATACGTAATCATCTCTAATAATAGTTTAAAAGCCATAGATGTTTCGAAGAATCTTAGTTTGCAATATTTTACCTGTTCAACAAATCAACTAACAGATGTTGATGTTTCAAACAATAAATTATTAATCCTGTTTAATTGTGAAGCAAACCAAATAACAACAATTGATGTTTCTAAGAATACATCTCTTACTAATTTTCGCTGTTCGGATAATCCGTTGCTGACCAACATAAATTTAAAAAATGGAAACAATGGCTCAATGCAGTTGGAACCGTATGTTATTAACTTTTCGAAAAACCCTTTGCTAACGTGTATTCTTGTTGACAGTGCAATTTATTCTAATGAAAAATGGTCTGGTTTCAAAGATGCTACAGCATCTTACTCAACTGTAGACTGCGCTCAAATTACCGCAATACCAGATCCAGCTTTTGAGGATAAATTAATTGCTTTAAAAATCGATAACGATGGTAAAAACGGAACTGTTTTAAACAGCAGTATTTCAAGTATAACTTCTTTAAATGTCGTAGCTAGCAATATCAAAGACTTAACAGGAATTAAAGGTTTCACAAGTTTACAAACTCTTAATTGCAGCGCAAATCAATTAGGAGCGCTGGATATTTCACAAAACAAAAGTTTAACTTCTCTTGATTGCAGCAGTAATAAATTAGTATCTCTAAACCTGAAAAACGGAAACAATAAAAACTTTACGAGCAATTCTAACTTTACTAAAAATTCAGATTTAAGTTGTATCCAGGTTGATGATCAAGCTTACTCAGGTCAAAATTGGACAAGTTTTAAAGACAGTACTGCGAATTACAACGTAGATTGTACAATTTACACGACACTTCCAGACAGCAGTTTTGAACAAAAATTAATTGATTTAGGAATTGATAAAGATGGTCTTAACGGAAAAATAGCTACTGCCGATATTAGCGATATTACATCTCTGGATCTTTCTGGTGCTAATATTACTGATATATCAGGAATCGAATATTTTACTGCCTTAACTTATTTAGATCTTTCAAACAACAATTTAAGCACTGTCGATGTTAGTAAAAACACCTTACTAACAAAGCTAGATTTGAATTACAATCAATTGACAAGTTTAGATGTTTCAGCCAACAAAGATTTATTTAACTTAAGTTTTGCTGCAAATAAAATTTCATCAATTGATTTATCTAAAAACACAAAACTACATTCTTTAACCGCTGATTATAACTCGTTAAGTAAGTTAGATCTAACTGCTAATAATGAAATAGAGCAACTTTCTTGTGGAACTAATAAACTAACAATATTAGACACATCTAATCTTTCTAATTTATCATATTTATCGTGTGAATTGAATCAAATTTCAGAATTAAATCTTTCTAACAATATCAAATTAGATATCTTACAATGTTATAGCAACAATTTGAGCACTTTGGATCTTACTCACAATACAGAACTAACACGTTTAAATGCAGCTTCAAACCATCTGACAACACTAGATTTATCAGCAAACAAAAAATTAGTAATGGTTTATTTAGAGTTTAATCCCTTGACTTCTTTAAATGTACAAAATGGCAACAACGAAAACTTTGTTTTGCCTTCTCAGACAGGAAAAAAATCAGCTGATGGAATTAAATATAGCAGTTTCTTACAACTGAAGTCTCTTTCTTGTATCCAGGTTGATAATGTTGCTTATTCTAATGAGCATTGGGCAAATATTAAAGAACCAAGTACAACTTATTCCAGTACTTGCAAACAGTTAGGCCTGGAAGACGCTGCCTTAAACCATGCAAATATTTATCCAAATCCAACAAAAGATATAGTAAATATCTCTAATGTTTCTTTCCAGAAAATTACGGTTTATGATACAACTGGTAAATTGGTTAAGACTTTTAGCATACACGCAGAAAATACAGATTTTAATACAATCAATTTATCTGGATTGCCAAAAGGTGTTTACTATTTATACTTAATTAATCAAAATGCTGCTTCGGCAAAGAAAATTGTTATTGAATAATCAATTCAAATAAAAACAGAATGTCCCATTTTCAACTTTAAGAAAATGGGACATTTTTTTTGTCAATATTTTTTTTCATAAAAAAAACGTGCGATTACGTTTTTCCGTAAGGAATCTCGTCTTAAATGAAGTATTCTTGCGCGACCATATCTCTAAACTTATTCTATGAAAACAAAACTACTCTTGTTGCTTTTATTGGCAAATTTTTCTATTTATGCCCAGACCAACTTGGTTACGAACGGAAATTTCGAAACTAGGAATGGAAATAATCAGCCAACAAACTGGACAGCCGCTAACTCTGCATATCTAATTTATGGTGCCGGCCAAGGATATTATAGTTTGTATTTATATTACAATACTTTGTCTCCAAAAGTAACAACTCAAGTACCTATGAAGGCAGGTGTAACTTATACGATAAAATTTAAGTATAAGTATGCTTCAAGTAATTACAGCGGAGATCACCCTATTTCTTTGCAAATATCGCAAACCGGAAGTGCAAGCAGTATGTCTAGCAGCACATTAGCGACTAACAATTCATGGACTCAAAAAGAAATAACTTTTACCGCAGATTCTAATTTATCTTACGATTTATCTTTTTCTACTTTTAGTTTTGACGGAAAACCTTTTGAAGTTTATATTGATGCTGTTCAAGTGTATGAAAAAGGTACAGAGCAATATACTTCTATTCCTAATCTTAATTTCGAAAAAAAATTAATCACACTTGGTTACGACACAGAACCAACCGATGGCAGAGTAGCAACGATAGACATTGCCGATATAATTAACTTAGATGTTTCTAATAGTTCTATAACTGATTTGACTGGTATCCAAGATTTTTCATCTTTGATTAATTTAAATTGTGGTCAAACTGGCTTAACATCTTTGGATGTAAGTAAAAATAAAAATTTAACAATACTAGATTGTCACAATAACGGTCTAAAAACGCTAGATATCAGTAAAAATACAAATCTGACTTTTCTAACGTGTGAATCTAACTACTTGCAAGCTATCGATGTACGATCTAATATTGCGCTTCAATACTTAAATTGTGGCAACAATGGAGGCAATAATGCTATCTCAAGTTTAGATTTGTCTCAAAATGTTAATCTTTTGCAATTACATGCATCAGGTCAAAAATTAACTAGTATTGATCTAAGCAAAAACACTGCCCTCCAAAATTTAAATCTTAATAATAATAATTTAACTTCTTTAGATTTATCTTCAAATCCTAACTTGCAAGTTTTACTATTTAGCAATAACAAATTAACAACGCTGGATGTTAGTAAAAACAAACTTTTACAGTATTTGCATTTCAATTCAAATCAAATAACATCATTAGATCTTAGTCAGCATACTGCCTTAATTTCTTTAAATTGCAGTAACAATAAAATGAAGAGTTTAAATTTAAAAAATGGTAACAATTCAAAGTTTGATATAACGAGAGGGGTTCCGTTTCAAGATATGGGTGCAGTGATGGCTCTACCTTATCAAGCTTCGTTTTTAAATAATACCGATCTAACTTGTATTCAAGTAGATGATGCAAACTATTCAAACAGCAAATGGTCTTCAATAAAAAATGATTTTACATATTTTAATACTAATGATTGCTCGCTTTCAACGATCATAGCTGACCCTAAGTTTGAGGATAAATTAATTGCGCTTAAAATTGATAACGATGGAAAAAATGGAAGTGTTTTAAATTCCAGCATTAACACCGTTACTTCTTTAGATGTTTCAAACAGTTCAATTACTGATCTAAGAGGAATTGAAGGTTTTAAAGCTCTAAAAAATTTAAACGCGTCTGGAAATGCTTTAAAAAAATTAGATATTTCTAAAAACCTAGCAATAAACACTTTAAATACTTCTGGCAATGCTACTTTAACTTGTATTCAAGTTGCTGATGTTGCTGCGACAGCAAATTGGAGCGTTACAAAAGATGCAACAACTAGTTTTAATCTTGATTGCAATGTTTATACACTAATTCCTGATCCTAATTTTGAAAATTACCTTATTTCTCAAAGTATTGATAGAGATGGTCAAAATGGGAAAGTACTTACTGAAATTATTGAGAAAGTTACTTCTTTGTACTTAGATGGTAAAAACATTTCTGATTTAACAGGAATTCAAGATTTTAAAGCTCTTACAAGTTTAGATGCTAATGGCAATAAATTTACAGAAATTAATCTTTCAAAAAACACAGCTTTAACATATTTAAACTTGAGCATAAATGTTTTAGAAAGCCTTAATCTAAGCAAAAACACAGCCTTAGTTACTTTATATATTGATAGCGGTAAATTATCAACTATAGATCTTACGAAAAATACCGAGTTAAAAACATTGAATATCGCAAGAAACAAATTAACAAATATAGACGTTTCTCAAAATACTAAACTAACTACCTTATACGTGCAAGGAAATTTGTTATCTGCATTAGATGTTTCAAAAAACCTAGAATTGGCTTCATTTTATTGCTTTACGAACCAGATTAGAACATTGGATCTTTCTAAAAACACAAAATTAACAACAGCATTAGCAGATGAAAACAAACTAGTAAATTTCAGTATTAAAAATGGAAATAACGCTTTATTAAATTCTTTTTCTGTAGTAAACAATCCAAATTTAACTTGTGTTCAAGTAGACGATGTTACTTATGCCAATAAAAATTGGACAACTAAAAAAGATGCAACTGCGACTTATTCTGCTACTCAATGTCCAACTGTAATTGCATATACCTTAATTCCTGATCCTAAATTTGAAGAAAAATTAATTGATTTAGGAATTGATACTGATGGCAAAAACGGAAAAGTTGAATCAATGAAGATCGCTTCTTTAACCAGTTTAAATGTTTCAGGCAGCACTATCACAGACTTAACTGGAATAGAAGATTTTGTAGCATTAACTTTATTAGAATGTAACGATAATCAATTGAAAACGCTTAATGTTTCAAAAAATGTGCTTTTGGCAAAATTAAATGCTAGCAAAAATCAATTAACCACTTTAGATGTTAACAATAACACTTTTTTAACTGATTTAAACATAAGCAATAATACGATTACTTCTCTAAGTACTGCTAATAATAAAGAATTAAGCCGTTTAAACTTCAGCAATAACAACATTCGATTCCCAGATTTTAAGTACAACACAAAGTTAACTGTCTTAAATGCTAGTTTTAATAAAATTACAACCTTAGATGTTTCTAAAAACACAATGCTAAAAGAATTTGATTGTGCTAGTAATGATCTGTACAATTTAAATTTAAAGAATGGAAACAACGCAAATATGCAAAGAATGATTTTTGGAAACTTTACTCAAAATCCTAATTTACTTTGTATTCAGGTTGACGATGTTGCATTCTCTGAAAAAAACTGGATTGCAAAAGATGCTATAGCTAATTATTCATCTGTAGAATGTCGTGCGCATACAGGATATACAACAATTCCAGATTCTAAATTTGAAGACAAATTAATCGCTCTTAAAATCGACATAGACGGTAAAAACGGTAAAGTTGCTACAATGAGTATTGACACTGTAACAAGCTTAAATATTTCAAAAAGTGAAATTTCAGACTTAACTGGTATTGCGGGATTTGCATTATTAACAACATTAGACTGTAGCGAAAACTCGTTGGCAAAAATAGATTTATCTAAAAATCTTGCCTTGACAAATGTAAATGTTACTAAAAACAATTTAAGTGTTTTAGATGTTTCTAAAAATACAAAACTTGCTTATTTAAGTGCAAGCTTTAACAAAATTGAAAATCTTGATGTCTCTAAAAACACTTCTTTAAAAGAATTAGACTGTGCAGGCAACAATATGTATAATTTGAATTTGAAGAATGGAAATAACGTGAATATGCAAAGAGTTATTTTTGGAAATTTCACTGAAAATCCTAATCTTCTTTGTATACAAGTTGATGACGCAGCATTCTCAGAAAAAAATTGGATTGCAAAAGATGCAACTGCAACTTATTCTACTGATGCTTGTCCTGTAAATTTAAGATACACTTTAATTCCTGATCTAAATTTTGAAAAATTATTGATTGAAAAAAATATCGATAAGGATGGTGAAAACGGAAAAGTACTTACAGCAAACATTTCAAATATTACATACCTAAATCTTAATGATTCCACACGTAAAGTAGCTGATTTAACAGGTATTCAAGATTTTAACGCTTTAACAACTTTATACTGTTATTCTGCCACATTAACTGCTGTAGATCTTTCTAAAAACATAAACTTAACAACAGTCGATTTATCAAATAACAAAATAACTGCTGCAGATTTTTCGACTAATACCAAGTTGACCAGCTTAGTAATATACAATAATCAATTAACAGCTTTAGACCTTTCTAAAAATACAGCTTTAAACACTTTAAACGTTTACAACAACAAGTTGTCAAGTATAGATCTTTCTAAAAACACTGCTTTAACTAGTATCGATTTATCTGTAAATCAATTGAATACCATTGACATTCAGACAAATACAGCTTTAGCAAAAATTGATATATCGACTAATCAACTAACAGCAGTTAACATTAGTGCAAACACAAATCTAACAAATGTTAATGTTGCTAATAATCAATTAGCTTCTATAAATGTTTCTAAAAACACGCTTTTAAAAGAATTAAGAGTCAATAAAAACAAGATTGAGAACATTGATATTTCTAATCTAAAATCGTTAACACTTTTATTGGCTGGTGATAATCAAATTAGCACATTAGATATTTCTCAAAATACGGAACTACTTAATTTACAAGTTCCAAACAACAAATTAAGCAGTATTGATATTTCAGTACATCCTGCTCTTACTGTTTTAGATGTTTCAAAGAATCAATTAAAAACTTTCGACATCAGAAAAAACCCAGCTTTAGTTTCTTTTTATGCAAATGAAAATCAACTAACAAGCCTGGATATGAGAAATGGAAAAAATACTTTGATCCAAAATTATAATTTATCTCTGCTTTCAAATCCAAAATTATACTGCATTCTTGTTGATGATGTTACCTTTTCAAACACAAATTGGTCAATTAGAAAAGATGCAATTGCGAAGTTCAACACAGAATGTACCGGTGAACTTACTTTACCTGTAAACAATTTTGCGATTGAAACAAAAGGAGAAACTTGTCTTGGCGAAAATAATGGTGAAATAAGCATTAATGCAAAACAAACATTTGCCTACGTAGCAACTATAAACGGAAAAGCAACTGCATTTACAAATAATGCTTTAAAAGTTACTGCTTTGACTCCAGGAAATTACACTATTACAATTACTATTCCTGGTGAAATTTTCGAACAAAATTTTAATGTAACTATTCAAAAAGGTGCCACAATTACTGGAAAATCTAGTGTAAACGCTAAAAAAGTTGATGTTGAAATTACTGAAGGAACTGCGCCATTTACAGTGTTTATTGACGGTCAGGCACAATTTCAAACAAATGATTCTAATTTCTCTTTAGATTTAGAAAAAGGAGGATTATTAGAAGTAGCAACATCAAAAGCCTGCGAAGGAGTTTATTCTAAAAAAATCGCAACATTAGATCTTTATGGAACTTTAGCCGCTTATCCAAATCCAACATCTGGAAGTTTTGAAATCGAAATTCCAACAAAAGACAAAGAAGTTACAATAGAATTGTACAACTTCGGCGGTCAATTGGTTTCGGCTAGAAACTACATTATCGAAAATGGAAAAGTGCAGTTGAGCCTTGAAAACCAGCCTTCAGGAATTTATGCAGCTAAAATTTATTTTGAAACTCCAGAATACATTAAAATTATAAAAAAATGAAAATGAAAAATTTTATATATCTATCAATAATCAGCTTAGTTTTTATTTCCTGCGGAGGCGGTTCTGACGATCCGGTTACGCCACCAGTAACAAACACAGCTCCATCTGTTCCAACATTAGTTGGTCCAGTTGATAATAAATTATGTCTAAACAATACTGTTTCTTTTCAATGGAACAGAGCAACAGATACGGAAAATGATGCCATAACGTATCAAATTCAAGTTGCAAAAGACAATGCTTTTACTCAAATTACTAAAACATTTGATGGAGCAGAAAATGCTGCCTCTTTTGTATTAGATAAAAACACAGCTTATTACTGGAGAATAAAAGCTACGGACGCTAAAGGTCTTGCTAGTGCATATTCATCTGTTTTTAAATTTTATACTTCTGGAGATGCGGTTGTAAACCACCTGCCATTTGCTCCAGAATTGGTTGCTCCAGCTTTAAATGCAGTTTTAAATGCAGGAACCGCTTCTTTAAAATGGACAGCTTCGGATGTGGATACTGCAGATGCTCTAACGTATGATGTTTATTTTGGAACAACAAATCCACCAACAGCGAAAATTGGTGAAAACAAATCAGAAAAGGCGCTTGATGCTGCAATTGAATCTGGCAAACAATATTTCTGGAAAGTTGTTGTAAAAGACAATAAAGGCGGAGAAACTGTTGGTCAAGTTTGGAAATTCAAAACCAACTAAAAAATAAAATCAACTAACCTTAAAAATCCCATTTTCAGTTTATTGAAAATGGGATTTTTTTATAATGCTTGCTTTACATTGCGTTTTTATTTCTAACTTTAATATTACAAGCTGATTATCAAAGAAATAAAATCCGATATGAAGAAAATCATACTTTTATTTTTTCTCTTATTTTTCTTCAAAATCAGTGCGCAGACTTCTGACACATTAGTCCTAAAAAACAACGACATTCTTGTTGGTGAAATAAAAATCATGAGCAAAGGTGTTGTCCAAATTGAAACTGATTACAGCAAAGATGATTTTAAACTGGAATGGAAATATGTAAAAAATATTGGGTCAGATAGAATTCATATTATAAGTCTGACCAACGGTGTTTTATTAAATGGAAAAATTTCAAAAATAAATGCTCCCAATAAATGCGAAATTACAAATGTCGAAACACAAACAAAATCTATAATTGACCTGACCGATATTGTGTACATAAAACCTGTCGACGAAAGTTTCTGGGACAGACTTGATGCTAGTTTTGATGCTGGAATAAAATTGGCTAAATCTCAAAACTTACAGCAATTAACGGTAAATGTAAATTTGGGATACACTGGAAAACGCTGGTACGGAACGGCCATGTACAAACAAATTCAATCCGTTCAGGATGAAAGCGATCCCATTCGCAGGATTGATACAGAGTTAAGTTATGTCCATTTATTACCAAAAGATTATTTTGTGCCGTTATCAGTTACCACTTTATCTAATACCGAACAAGATATCGATTTGCGTATCATTTCAAAAGCGGGCTACGGAAAATACCTCATGCACAGCAATAAAAAATATTGGGGAGTTGCTTCGGGATTATCTTTTAATCACGAGCGTTTTACAGAAACTACAGAAGCTAATAAAAGTTTGGAGCTTTTTATAGGAACCGATTTTAACTTGTATGACATTGGAGATTTCAGCATACAGACAAAAGCTACTGTTTTTCCGAGTATTACTGAGAGCAAAAGGGTTCGTACCGATTTTTCTTTAGACACAAAATACGATTTGCCTCTAGACTTTTTCATCAAGCTGTCATTTGTTTATAATTATGACAACAAACCAAAACCTGGAGCTTCAAAAGACGATTATGTTTTCCAGACTACCTTTGGCTGGAAATTAGATTGAAAACTTTAGAATAAAAAAAGGGCCGTCAAAAATGACAGCCCTTTCTTCAAATTGTAATTTAAAAGTAAATTATGAGTTACCACATAATTTAGTGTAATCGTCAAACATTTTGATATAAGTATCTTTATTTTCAAAATCGTATGCTCCTTTGTCGATATTCTCGATCATTTTAGGACAATCAGAGAAATATTCTTTTAATGCTTTTCTTCTTCCAAGGAAAACTGGAGGCAAAAAGAACTCTTCTTCAACTGATTTTTTCAAAGTATAAGCATCTTGTGGGAAGAACTCGTGATAAAGAGAAATTTTTCCTCCTTTTTTAACTTCTTCAAACATTGAATATCTTTTTGAACTTGTCCCTGGCGTGTCTCCAAATGAAATTGCAGAAACTCCTCTACCTGTTTTACCAATGATGTAAATTCTTCCTTCTTCGTCTTTTATATTAACAATCTTTTTCAAGTTTGTTCTTTCTGGTTTTTTCTGTCCGTCAATATAAATATAAACACTGCTTTTTTCTGAACCAATACCATCAATCATAGATCTTAAACCAGATACAGTTTGTTCTGTTCTTAAATCTACTAATTCAGGATAATCACTGATAACTCTAACTTTTCCTTTAAAAACTTTAGAATCTGTATCTAAAACTTCACCTTTAAATTCTGCATATCTAAACGCTGTTTCCGCTTTTTTGTATGATGCTAAAACTGGTTCTTGTGGTATTGCTTCAATAGTGAATGATTTCTCAGTCAGTTTTTTGTATTTATCAATATCTTCGATTAAAGTCGTCATGTATGGAAAATCTGTTCTCATACCTAAAAAGCTTTTTTCGTTTTCTTTTACTGCAGGCAAAAATTTAGCAGCTTCGTCAACTTTTCCTAAAAGAATGTAGGTTGCAGCCAAATTGTAATTTGCAGCAAATCTTACTTTTTTAGCTAAATCTTCGTCTTCTTTATCTTGAAAATTCACATATTCTAACCAATATTTTTGTGCTTCTCCAAATAAATCTCCCCAGTTCTCTCTGTCAACATCTACTAAAGTTGGCAATACTTGAACTGATTGATTGAATTCGTCTACATTAAATGTAGATTTTGATTTTTTCTTCTTTTCAAGATCAGTATATTTCAACTTTTCAATTTTAGGTCCGTACAAGTAAAAACCTTCAAATTCTTCGATCATACTGTAGAAATTGTCTGTCAAAATTTTATACGTCAAGTTCTCATAAGTCTCTGACGGATTTGTAACATACATACAAACTTTAGGAGTAGTATATCTTTTATAGATTACTTTTCCCGTTTTGTCTGTTATTTCAAGATTAGACTCTAAACCAATATAATAAGCCGGAGCTTTTTGGTAAGTTGTCTGTAAATATTCCTCGTCATTTACAAGTTCAAAACGAGTCAAATTGTATTTTACTTTAAAATCTCCTTCTTTTTGTTTTTTCAAACCTGAAATTCCAAAAGCTTGGTAAAATTTTTCAGCTGAAAAAGGCGCTTTTTTAATATTCATACTTTTTTCTAAACCTGGCGAAAGGTCTAAGATTATTTCATATGATTTATAACCTCCGTATTCTAGATTAGTTGGCGGTACAGGTCCGCGCAAATTTAACCTGTTTGTAATCGCTTCGGTCTTTCCAGTAGCCCAAGCGGTCATTTGAGCGCTAGCAGTCTGACTGATACCTGCAAGCATTAACAATAAAACAACTTGTGTAATTTTTTTCATTTGATTTTATTTAAGGGCCGGGTTATGGGTTGAATTTGTTTTAGCAACTTTGAAACTAGCAATTAAATTATTTGCTTTTTCGATAATAGCTTTCCCGTCGCTTTTATCATAATCGTTAGCAATTAATTTTTCAGATTCAGCAATCGCTTTTTCTGGCTGATCCAGCATTAAGTAAATAACAGCTAAATTAAAGTAAGCTGAATATCTCATTTTGCGAGATGGTTTATTGTCCTCAGTATATTTTGTTTTCAATGAATCGAAATACTCGATTAAAGGCTGCATGTTTGATTTCAAATCCTCAATTGGCTCATCAGCTTTCATCGTAGCAAATAAAGCTTTCACAGCCTGAATTGCTTCAATCTGAGTTTTTCCTTCATCACTTTTAGCATCTAAAATCCAAAGAATTTCATTGTCGCTTTTAGGTCTGAAACCGTAAGTAGAATTAACGCTGTAGTTAGCAGAACCTAATGATTTATCTGCAAAACCTCTTAACATTTGATCACGGATAGCACCTTTATTGATGTAGAAGTCTTTCATTGGAGTCGCTGAATCATTATATTCTTTTGACTTATATTCTACTTCTCCATTAAAATTAAGATTATAACCTTCTTTTGCTGCCGAAGTATCTTTTTTAACAACTGCATTTTTTAAGAATCGGTTTGATGCTGCAGCTACTTCTTTCGCTTTTTCCTGCTCAACTTGTTTGTCGTTTAAAGCCACTGGAGTAAGTGGTCCTTTAATCTTCATGTAACCTCTAGTTGCATACTTTGATGTAACAAAATAATATTCTTTTCTGCTGGTAACTTTTCCATCTCTGTCTTTGTTCTCTTCAACTCTAACTTGAGGAGAAGCTCCTTTTTCAACAAAGTCTTCCAAGTTTAGTTCTATTTGCACAGTACCGCCGGTTTCTACTTTTTTCCAGCCAGCAATGTAAATCTGGTCGTTAAGATTAGTCGGATTTACATACGTTTGCAATGCTCCTCCTAATTTTACTGTTGATGAATACGTTCTTTTCTCGTAAGGAACCGCTTCTTTAGGAAGTATTTGGTAATTTACGTTAAAATAAAAACGATCAAGGTCTACTTTCTGAGCTTTGGAGCTAAAAACAGACATTAATAAAATAAAAACAATAATTCTTTTCATAGGTTAATTATTAATAAATTTCGAGCACAAACCTATCTATAATTTTACTAAAAAACAACTTTATGAGGCTATCAACTCAAGAATTTTGTGTTAAATTTCACACATTGTAAAACTTTAACATAGTGCATACTATAAAAAATTATTTGTTAAATGTTAACAAATGGATAAGTCATAAAAAACTTACCGTGTAGTTATACAACTACAGATTTTTCCTATTCGCATAAAACAGAAAATTCCCGCCTTTTTTATTAAAAAAAAGCAGGAATTTTAAATTTTATAAAAAAGCCTAAAAAATAGCTTCGCAGGTAAATACCTCTTTCAAACGAACTCCTTTTTCAGTGTGTTCAACTGTTATAATTTGATTATGAGCATCATGTTCTAAAAACAAATAATAATTCTGATCGGCTGCCGAGTTCAGTAATTTTGCTTTTTCAGGCATTGTCAATAACGGACGCGTGTCGTAACCCATTACATACGGAAGTGGAATATGTCCGGCTGTTGCCAATAAATCGGCACAAAATACAATTGTTTTATCTTTATAATTAATATGCGGAATCATTTGTTTTTCGGTATGACCGTCAACGTAAAAAATATCAAAACCTAATTCACTCGAAAAGCCAAAACCGCTTTCTGGCCGTTCAACAAAATTCAATTGACCGCTTTCCTGCATCGGCAAAATATTTTCTGCCAAAAAAGAAGCTTTTTCACGCGGATTTGGCTTTGTTGCCCATTCCCAATGATTTTCATTGGTCCAAAATTTTGCATTTTTAAAAGCTGGTTCATAACCTGTTTTATCCGAATTCCACTGAACGCTTCCGCCACAATGATCAAAATGCAGATGCGTCATAAAAACATCGGTTATGTCATCTCGGTGAAAACCATATTTTGCCAGCGATTTATCAATAGAATGTGATCCCCAAAGCGAATAATAACCAAAAAATTTCTCTGATTGCTTGTCTCCCATTCCGGTATCAATCAAAATCAGGCGGTTTCCATCTTCCATCAGCAGACAGCGCGCTGCAATATCAATTAAATTATTGGCATCAGCAGGATTGGTTTTATTCCAAATTGTTTTTGGAACAACGCCAAACATAGCGCCTCCGTCTAACTTAAAATTTCCAGATTCTATTGGATAAAGTTTCATAAAAGTAATTTCTAGTAAATAAACAAAGCTAGCAATTCCTGCTGCTTTAAACTAAAAATTCTCTTTAAAACTTTTGCAGAGACTATTCTAAAGTAATCGAAGAACTGCCCATTATTTCTTGTTTGTCGAAGAAGTTGATAAAATAAGTTCCTTTTTTAAACTTGGCTAATTCATCATTTAAAACGCCATAAGCATTAGCCATCTTTCCTTGATAATCCACCCCAACTAAAAAACTGTAAACTAACGCCTTATCATTGCCAAATTCTATTAGTTTATTCTCTCCTAAAACGGTATTATTTTGATCTAAAACCTGAATATAATAGACTCTTTTTCCGGTTTTTGCAACAGAACTTCCATTGACAGAAAAACTAATTTTGAGCTTGTCCGTGTTTTTTGCTTTCGTAGTTTCTTGTTCTTTTCCAGAACTTTTTTCGTTAAGAGCTGTAACTTTAAAATTCCCTAAAGAAAGCTTTGAAGCATCTTTTAATGTAGATTCTAATTTTTTTTGTTTTGAAATTAAAGTGTCATTTGCAGCCTTTTGCTTATACATGACAACATTCTGATTTTCAATCTCATTTAACAAATTTTTATTCTGAGATTTTAATTTTTTAATCTCAGCAATTTTTGTATCTAACGTAATTTTCAAATCTGAAAGTTGGTTGCGGTAAATTTTAATTTGTTCGCTCGATGGATTTTTAGAAGCTCTTATGATTTCCATCAAATTCTCAATATTCTTTTTTTCAAGTTCTAATTCTTGAGAAAGTGCCGTTTTTTCGAAAATAGCAACATCATAAGCTAATTTCAAATTATTTAACGAATCTAATATATTTTCCTGATCAATAGACTCTGAGGCAGGACCAGTAATTTCTAATCTGCTTGCTGATGACTCATCTAAAGCGTTATTTGGTTCGTTGCTAAAAATCAAATATGTAGCACCTATACCAAAAATAAAAATTACTGCAAAAAGTGCTTTTATCCAGCTATCTTTGTAATTTTTCTTCATAATTAATCATAATTTTCTGCAAAAATACCATAAATTAACAACTACAAACAGGTAAATATACGGTATTTTAACTCTTTTATAAAACTCTTAACAGTTTAACAGTGAATAAATTAAGTTTTTGTAAGTTTCTTTTTATTTATCTAAGAATAACACCGCTTTACGAAGAATTTTAAAACACAAAATAACTTCTATCTATTTTAACATTTGTTATAATAATGTGAAGCGTTATGGAAAAAGGTTTTTAAGTCGTATCTTTGCAGACAATTTCATTTGAACATCGAAATTGGCATTTAATTTTATGTAATAATTTGATTACTATTTGAATGCAGATTAAAAATGATCTTTTAAAAACAAATACCATAAACAATGATAAAGGTTTCTGATACAGCCAAAAAGAAAATCATCGACTTGATGACAGATGATGGTTTTGATGCCGCAAGCGACTACGTAAGAGTGGGCGTAAAAAGTGGTGGATGCTCTGGTTTGTCGTACGATTTAAAGTTTGACAAAACCAAAGGCGATGATGACAAGATATTCGTAGACAATGATATACAAATAGCAGTTGAGAAAAAATCATTCCTATATTTAGCCGGAACAATTCTTGAATTTTCAGGCGGATT
Organism: Flavobacterium sp. LC2016-01; assembly: GCF_009711135.1. Taxonomy (GTDB): domain Bacteria; phylum Bacteroidota; class Bacteroidia; order Flavobacteriales; family Flavobacteriaceae; genus Flavobacterium. The sequence continues at coordinate 576,530 of NZ_WMIC01000002.1, forward strand.
AAACGGAAAAGGATTCGTTTTCAATAATCCAAATGCAAGCAGAACTTGCGGATGCGGAGAATCATTCTCTCTTTAGTCAAAAGCCGAAAGTCGTAAAGTCATAAAGACTAAATTGACTTCAAACTTTGGACTTTAAAACTACTTAGACAATAAAAAATAATGAGCAAATACACAGAAGACGATTTAAAAATCGAACTCGAAACTAAAGAATACGAATACGGATTTTATACTGATATAGAATCTGAAACGTTTCCTATTGGCTTAAACGAAGACATCGTGAGAGCTATTTCTCTTAAAAAAGAAGAACCTGAATGGATGACCGATTGGCGTATTGAAGCTTTTCGCGCATGGAAAGAAATGATCGAACCGGAATGGGCAAATGTTCGTTACGAAAAACCAGATTTTCAAGCCATATCTTATTATTCAGCTCCTAAACAAGTAGATCCAAACAAAACTCTGGACGACGTTGATCCGGAATTGTTAGAAATGTACAAAAAGTTAGGAATCTCTGTTGATGAGCAAAAAATGATGAACAATGTCGCTATGGATATTGTTGTCGATTCTGTTTCTGTAGCCACAACTTTCAAGAAAACTTTGGCCGAAAAAGGAATTATTTTCTGTCCAATTTCTGAAGCTATCAAAGAACATCCTGAATTAGTAAAAAAATATTTAGGAACTGTTGTACCTCAAAAAGACAACTTCTACGCAGCATTAAACTCAGCGGTTTTCTCTGACGGAAGTTTCTGTTATATCCCAAAAGGTGTTCGTTGCCCAATGGAACTTTCAACGTATTTCAGAATCAATCAGGCAGGAACCGGACAATTCGAAAGAACTTTGGTTATTGCTGATGCTGGAAGTTACGTTTCTTATTTAGAAGGTTGTACTGCACCAAGCCGTGACGAAAACCAATTACACGCCGCTGTGGTTGAATTAATCGCTTTGGATGATGCTGAAATTAAATATTCAACTGTTCAAAACTGGTTCCCAGGAAACAAAGAAGGAAAAGGTGGAGTTTACAACTTCGTAACCAAAAGAGGTTTATGCGAAACAAACGCTAAAATTTCATGGACGCAAGTTGAAACAGGTTCTGCTGTAACCTGGAAATATCCTTCTTGCGTACTTAAAGGAGACAATTCGGTTGGAGAATTTTATTCAATCGCGGTTACCAATAATCACCAGCAAGCAGATACCGGAACTAAAATGATCCATTTAGGAAAAAACACTAAATCGACTATTATCTCTAAAGGTATTTCGGCTGGAAAATCACAAAATAGTTACCGTGGTTTAGTGCAAATCTCTCCAAGAGCGGACAATGCAAGAAACTTTTCACAATGTGATTCATTATTAATGGGTAACAATTGCGGTGCGCATACTTTCCCTTATATCGAAAGTAAAAATCCATCAGCAAAAATTGAGCACGAAGCAACGACAAGTAAAATTGGAGAAGATCAGGTTTTTTATTGCAACCAAAGAGGTATCCCGACTGAAAAAGCGATTGCCTTAATTGTAAACGGTTTCAGTAAAGATGTATTGAACAAACTTCCAATGGAATTTGCGGTTGAAGCGCAAAAATTATTGGAGATTTCGTTAGAAGGTTCGGTTGGATAATTGGAAGATGGAAAATAAAAAAGTCATCATTTTAGGTTCATCCCGAAAAAATGGAAACACAACAAAAATTGTGGATGAAATTTCTAAGGAACATCACATTGATGTAGTGAATCTAAGTGATTACAATATTTCGTATTATGATTACGAAAGCAAAAATATAGACGATGATTTTCTTCCTTTAATAAGAAGAATATTGGAAGAATACGACACCTTACTTTTTGCAACGCCGGTTTATTGGTATAATATGAGCGGTATTATGAAGGTTTTCTTTGATCGTATTTCAGATTTAATCCGAATTGAAAAAGAAACCGGAAGAAAACTAAGAGGAAAGAAAATTGGAGTGATTACAAATTCACACGATAATGAAATCGAAGACAGTTTTTACATTCCGTTCAAAAAATCAGCCGATTATTTAGGCATGGAATATTTAGGACACGCGCATTTTAATGCCAACATCCTAAACCAACAAACAAAAATAGAATTGACATTTATATAAAATAAAAAAAACAATGTTATCAATAAAAAACCTTCACGCCTCAATTGGTGATAAAGAAATCCTGAAAGGAATTAATATAGAAGTTAAAGCTGGCGAAGTACACGCTATCATGGGACCAAACGGTTCTGGAAAAAGTACACTTTCGGCTGTTATTGCCGGAAACGAAAACTACGAAGTTACGGATGGAGAAGTTTTCCTTGACGGAGAAGATCTTGCTGATTTAGCTCCTGAAGAAAGAGCACACAAAGGAGTTTTCCTTTCTTTTCAATATCCTGTAGAAATTCCTGGAGTTAGTGTTACTAATTTCATGAAAACGGCGATCAACGAAACTCGTAAAGCAAACGGACAAGAAGAAATGCCGGCAAACGAAATGTTGAAAGTAATTCGTGAGAAATCTGAATTATTAGAAATTGATCGTAAATTTTTATCTCGTTCTTTAAATGAAGGTTTTTCTGGAGGAGAGAAAAAAAGAAATGAGATTTTCCAAATGGCAATGTTAGAGCCAAAATTAGCAATCCTTGACGAAACTGATTCTGGTCTTGATATCGATGCTTTAAGAATTGTTGCTAACGGAGTGAACAAATTAAAAAGCGACAAAAACGCTATTATCGTAATTACGCACTACCAACGTTTGCTAGATTATATCGTTCCTGATTTCGTTCACGTTCTTTACAACGGAAGAATCGTAAAATCCGGAGGAAAAGAATTGGCTTACGAGCTTGAGGAAAAAGGATACGACTGGATCAAAGCAGAGAATTAGTCAGTCATAAAGTCGAAAGTCAAAAGTCATAAAGTCGAAAATACAATATGAGTAAGTTCAAATCTTTTGAGGAAATAAATTCCTGGCAAAAATCCAGAATCTTCAATAAGAAAATATATTTGATTACTGAAAATTCTAATTTCAAAAAAGACTTTGATTTTGTTAGACAAATAAGACGTGCATCACTTTCGATATCATCAAATATAGCAGAAGGTTTTGAGAGAAATACAGACAAAGAGTTTATTTACTTTTTATATGTAGCCAAAGCATCTGCAGGAGAAGTTAGATCTCAATTATATTTAGCTTTTGATTTAGAATATATTATAAAAGAAGAATTTGAAATGCTTTTAGAATCGATTACAGAAATATCGAAATTACTAAGCGGTTTCATTAAATATTTGAGCCCAAAGTCATAAAGTCGAAAGTCATAAAGTCAAAAACTTTATGCTTTAATTCTTGACCTTTAGGCAAAAACAGTCGACAATCCTAAGTCTTTTGACTTTCGACTTTCGACTTTAAGACTAAAAAGAACAATGGATTTAAAAGAAAAATTAGTATCGTCTTTTATGGCTTTTGAAGAGCGTGTCGATGTACATTCAGATTTACATGACATACGCACAAATGCTTTAAAAAACTTCGAAAATAAAGGTTTCCCAACCAAAAAAGAAGAAGCTTGGAAATATACATCGCTAAATGCCATCTTAAAAAATGACTTTACGGTTTTTCCAAAGCAGGAAAATGCAATCGAATTTAATCAGGTAAAAAAATACTTTTTACACGAAATTGATACTTACAAATTAGTATTTATCGATGGTGTTTTCAGTTCGCATTTGTCTTCTACAACGCATGACGGAATCGATGTTTGCTTGATGTCATCGGCATTGACCAAACCAAAATATAAAATGATTATTGATACGTACTTCAATCAGATTGCAAGTAAAGATGATAGTTTGACTTCATTGAATACTGCTTTTGCAATGGAAGGTGCTTTTATCAATATTCCGAAGAAAAAAGTAGCTGATAAACCAATTGAGATTATGTATTTCTCAACTGGAAATGAATCAGCTTTAATGGTTCAGCCAAGAAATTTGGTTATTGTGGGTGAAAATTCACATGTTCAAATTATCGAGCGTCACCAAAGTTTGAATGAAAACCCGGTTTTAACCAATTCGGTTACCGAAATTTTTGCTCAAAAACGTGCGATTATTGATTATTATAAAATTCAAAACGATAACAGTGAAGCCAATTTAATTGACAACACTTACGTTTCGCAACAACAGGAAAGTCATGCTTATGTGCACACTTTCTCTTTTGGTGGAAATTTAACGCGTAACAATTTAAACTTTTATCACTTTGGTGAAAGATTGACCAGTACGTTAAACGGAATTTCGATCTTAAATGACAAACAACACGTTGATCATTATACTTTGGTAAACCACGCAACACCAAACTGCGAAAGTTTCCAGGATTATAAAGGAATTTTTTCTGATCGTTCAACAGGAGTTTTCAACGGAAAAGTTTTGGTTGAAAAAGAAGCTCAAAAAACAAATGCTTTCCAAAAAAGCAACAACATTTTATTGAGTGACAAAGCAACGATCAACGCAAAACCACAATTAGAGATTTTTGCTGATGATGTAAAATGTTCTCACGGTTGTACAGTTGGACAGCTTGACGAAACAGCAATGTTCTACATGCAGTCTCGTGGTATTCCTCAAAAAGAAGCTAAAGCTTTATTGATGTACGCATTCTCAAATGCCGTTATCGAAAGCATTAAAATACCAGAATTAAAACAAAGAATTACTAAAATCATTGCCATGAAATTAGGCGTGAATTTAGGATTTGATTTGTAGAAAATTCTATTAATCTTAATATTCAAACCCGACAGTTTTTAAAACCTGTCGGGTTTTTTTTATTTAATTTTAAAAGCTACTAGCCTAATTTTTCTACTTTGCTTTTTAACAAATTAAGTTCTTTTGAAGAAATGGGCGAATACCAAAATTCAACATCTTTCCCTTCGTCTTTTAAAATAATTACTCCATTTTGAATACTTTCAATATCCTTAAAATTAATCATTTCATTATCAAAATAAATATTCTCTTCGTCAAACTCTATTGTTTTAAATTTCTTGAATTTTCTATTTAAAAAGAAAGCCCAAGAAGAAAACAAAACACAAAAAATAATTGCAGGAAGTTCCTGAATCAATATACTATATATTAAGAATCCAAATGACCCGATAAAAATTATTTTGAAAACCAAATTATATAAAAAGCTAATTTCATTGTTTAATTTATACCTCATAAATTATTTCTTCACACTCTCAATAATCCCTTTCAAAAACCCATTAAAATCAAAACCAGGTTCTTCTTCCTTCACTCCCATTCTCACAATTACCATATCCAAAGACGGAATAATCGCCACCATTTGACCCTGATAACCACTGCAATAAAACATATCTCTAGGAACATCTGGAAATTTTCCTCCGGCATTTAGCCAAAATTGCGCTCCATATTTTCCTTGAGAAGTATTCGTTGGTGTTGCTGTGTATTTTACCCAGCTTTCGTCCAGAATTTGTTCGCCGTTCCAGTTTCCTTTATGAAGATATAATAATCCAAATTTTGACCAATCTCTTGGCGTTGCCCATCCATAAGACGAACCTACAAAAGTGCCAGACATATCTTGTTCGACAATCATCGAATTCATTCCGATTTTATCGATTACGGCGCTGTACCAAAAATCAAGATATTCTTGTTGTGTTTTAAATTGGCTTCTTAAAATTCGGGATAATAAATTGGTTGTTCCTGACGAATAATACCAATGTGTGTTTGGTTTATATTTCGCTGGTTTATCCATTTGCACTTTTCCCATATCTTCAGATTGGAACAGCATTTGAGTTGCGTCGCAGATTGTGCTGTAGTTTTCTTCCCATTCTAAACCGGAATTCATGTGAAGCAAATCGTTAACCGTAATATTTTTACGTTCATCATTTTGCCATTCTTTGATTGGCGCTGGTTTGTAAATATCAATTTTTCCTTGTTTAGCTAAAACTCCAAAAGCCGAACTTGTAATACTTTTTGTCATCGACCAGCCTAAAATTTTGCTGTCTTTATTAAAACCCGTATCGTATTTTTCTCCAATTAATTTGTCTTTGTACAAAACAACAACGGCACGCGTACGTTTTGCTTTTCCGCCATTTTTATCGAAAGAATCATCAATTGCTTTTTTCAATTTTGCGTAATCTACATTCGCGAAAGCGGTATCTTTTGGCTCACTATTCCCGTAAGGAAAAGGAAGATTATTAACCAATTTTGTTCTTTTCGGAAGCAAATAGGGTTTTGAAACATCATAATCATCATTAATTAATAAAGCACCCAAACCGTCTCTGTAAATTGCTTTTCTTTCTTTCAAACCATAAACCGCCGATGTAGCAAATTTTCCGGCATCGTTAATTGTATTTGTTGCGAGATCTAATAAATGAATATCATTATCGGTTTTTTGAATTAAATCTAAAGAACGATGATCCATAAAATGTCCTGATGCCACACTTTTAGCAGAAAAACCAGAAATCAAATCCAATTTCGGATAAGTTGTAAATCCGAAATACAAGAAAGCAAGAACTAAAACAAGCGCCAATACTTTGAGAAACTTTTTCATAATGATGTTAGATATTTTTAATGCAATATAAATAATTTATGTTCACGTTTTTAGAACTCAAATTACAAATACAATTAAGATAATGCAGAAAACTGAATCAATTTTTATGGAATCAGCATTTACGCCTTCTGGCAATGGTGTCATAAAAGGAAATTATAGAATTGCCGTGGAAACAAATTTAGTTTTAGTACTTTTGTAAATAGATTTTTTCTAAATAAGACATGCTAGATATTCAAAAAATAAGAGCTGATTTTCCGATACTTTCACAAACTGTAAACGGAAAACCTTTAGTATATTTCGACAACGGAGCCACTTCGCAAAAACCACAAATCGTGATTGATGCAGAAGTGAAATATTATCAGGAAATCAACGCCAATATTCACCGTGGTGTTCACACTTTAAGCCAGTTAGCTACTGATGCTTACGAAATTTCTCGTGGCAAAGTGAAAGACCATATCAATGCAAAACATGCTCACGAAGTGCTTTTTACTTCGGGAACTACGCACGGAATCAACTTGGTTACAAATGGTTTTGCTTCTATCTTAAAACCGGGCGACGAAGTAATGGTTTCTTCATTAGAACATCATAGTAATATTGTGCCGTGGCAAATGTTATGCGAAAAAACCGGAGCTACTTTAAAAGTGATTCCGATGAACGAAGATGGCGAATTGATTTTGGAAGAATTTGATGCGCTTCTTTCAGAAAAAACAAAAGTTGTTACGGTAAATCATATTTCAAACGCACTCGGAATCATTAATCCGATTAAATATATTATTGATAAAGCACACGCTGTTGGATCTGCAGTTTTGATTGACGGTGCGCAGGCGGTTCCACATTTAAAACCAAATGTTCAGGAATTAGATTGTGATTTTTATGCTTTTTCAGGACATAAAATGTGCGGTCCAACCGGAACCGGAATTTTATACGGAAAAGAAGAATGGCTGAACAAACTTCCTCCTTATCAAGGCGGTGGCGAAATGATCAAAGAAGTGACTTTCGAAAAAACAACTTACGCTGATCTTCCTCATAAATTTGAAGCCGGAACTCCAAATATCGCGGGCGGAATTGTTTTAGGAACTGCGATTGATTATCTAAACACTATTGGTTTCGAAAATATTCAGGAATACGAAAACGAACTTTTAGCGTACGCGACAAAACGTTTATTAGAAATTGAAGGTTTGAGAATCTACGGAACCGGGAAAAATAAAGCATCGGTAGTTTCGTTTAATATTGATGGAATTCATCCATATGATATTGGTTCGATTATCGATAAATTAGGAATTGCGGTTAGAACCGGACATCATTGTGCACAGCCAATCATGAATTTCTTCTGTATTCCGGGAACGATTCGTGCTTCTTTCTCTTTCTATAATACCAAAGAAGAAATCGATCAAATGATCGAAGCCATTAAAAAGGCTCAAACAATGCTTAGCTAAAAAAATATGAGAATCTTATCTTTATTGCTCTTAACGCTTTTTATCGGAACGGGATGCTCAAGCCAAAAAAAAGCCGATATGACTTCGACACAAATTGAATATTCGGCAGTTTCCAGAGGTCTTTTCAAAAAGATAATTGTGGAGAATAAAACAGTTTCAGTTACCAATGGAAGAAATGCTCAAGCTGTAGAAAAGAAAATTGACGATGCAAAATGGAAACAAATTGTAACTGAATTTTCGAAAGTGAATTTAGAAAATATTCCAAACTTGAAAGCCCCAACAGAAAAACGTTTTTATGATGGTGCCGCAATAGGAAATTTAAAAATAACTCAAAATCAAAAAACCTACGAAACCAAAGGTTTCGACAATGGTTTTCCTCCAAAGGAAATAGAAAAACTGGTAAATTTACTGGTTGATTTTGCTAAAGAATAATTATGACAATAAAAGAAATTCAAAACGAAATAATAGACGAATTTTCAATGTTCGACGACTGGATGCAACGTTATGAATACATCATCGAACTAGGAAAAAGTCTTCCACTGATTAAAGAAGACTATAAAATAGATGAAAATTTAATCAAAGGTTGCCAGTCAAAAGTTTGGTTGCAAGGTGAACAAAACGACGATAAAATTGTTTTTACTGCAGACAGCGATGCAATTTTGACCAAAGGAATTATCGCGATTTTAATTCGCGCTTTCTCGAATCAAAAAGCAGAAGATATCATAAATGCTGATACTGATTTTATAGACGAAATCGGATTAAAAGAACATTTATCAGCAACACGCGCCAACGGCTTGGTTTCGATGATAAAAAACATCAAAATGTACGCTTTGGCATTTGATGCTAAAAACAAAAATTAAAAAAATTTAAACCATTAAGACATTAAGGTTCATAAAGCTTTAAGCTTAATTTTCTTGGCAATTAGAAGAGAATTAAGTGTACGGCAAAACTTAATTTTCTTAATATCTTAATGGTAAAAACAAAAAATAAAAATGAGCCAAGAAATAGACACAAACGAATTAGGAGAATCAATCGTAAAAGTTTTAAAAGGTATTTACGACCCTGAGATTCCTGTTGATATTTATGAATTAGGATTAATTTACGACGTAATGGTAAACACAGATTACGAAGTAAAAATCTTAATGACATTAACATCTCCAAACTGTCCAGTAGCGGAAAGTTTACCAAGAGAAGTAGAAGAAAAAGTAAAAACAATCGAATACATCAAAGATGTTGATGTTGAAATTACTTTCGATCCGCCTTGGAGCAAAGATTTAATGAGCGAAGAAGCTAAGTTAGAATTAGGAATGCTTTAAAAAATAGTCATAAAGTTGAAAGTCATAAAGTCTAAAGTAAAGGACTTTATGACTTTCGACCTTCGACTTTAAGACTTGACGAATGGAAGAAATCATCAATAAAGTTGCCAATAGTGCTTTAGAAGTTTTTGATCTCGAGGATTATTATCCAAAAGGAATGCGTGTGCAGATTGACATTTCGCAATGGCTTTTGGAAGGATTTTTATTGAAAGAAAAAGACTTTAGAGAGCACTTGAAAAATCACGATTGGTCACAATATCAAGATCAATATGTTGCGGTACATTGCGCTACAGACGCTATTGTTCCGGCTTGGGCCTTAATATTAGTGAGTGTTTATTTAGCGCCTTATGCTAAAAAAGTTGTTAACGGCACAATAGAAGATTTGGATGCAAGTTTGTACGAAGAAATCTTAAAAAACGTAGATTATTCGGCTTATCAAAATAAACCTGTTATTGTGAAAGGATGTTCTAAAAAACCCGTTCCAATGCGTGCTTATATTTTAGCAACAACCTATTTACAGCCATTTGCAAGAAGCATAATGTATGGCGAAGCATGTTCTGCAGTACCTTTATACAAAGAATCTAAGAAATAACCTGCTTTTACAATCAATTAACACTTAAGCTTTTAACGGTTTTTAGTATATTTGTTTATATACTTCTAAACTAAAAACCATGAGAAAGCTAACTGTATTACTTTTCATTTTAGTAAACTTCACATTTTTACAAGCCCAAAATTCAGAGAAAGAGTTAATTCAGAACACTGAAAAAGCCGTAAAAAAAATCAACGATACCATCGAAGGTGAAGGCTGGAAAACCAAAGGAACCGTTTCTCTTTTATTAAATCAGTCGAGTTTTAATAACTGGATTGCGGGAGGTGAAGACAGCTTTTCAGGAACACTAGGAATCAACTACGATTTTAATTATAAAAAAGATGATGTCACTTGGGACAACAAAATTTTAGCATCATACGGTCTTCTGCAAACCAAAAATGATGACTTTACAAAAAAAACAGATGACCGCTTAGAATTCAATTCCATTGTCGGAAAAAAAGCGTTTGGACAATGGTACTACTCCTTCTTCCTAAATTTCAGAACGCAGTTTTCAACCGGTTACATTTACGGCCAAGATGTCAACGGAAAACAAATCAGGACAGAACAAACCAAATTCATGTCTCCTGGTTATCTTACCACAGGTCCCGGAATTTATTGGACAAAAGATGACAATCTTAAAGTAAATTTTGCACCACTAACTTCAAAATTCACTTTTGTAGACAGTGCTTATACAACTGGAATTGATAGATTTACAGGTCTGCCATATATTGACGGTAATTATTTTGGTGTTGATGAAGGTAAAAGTATGCGTTACGAACTAGGTTTCTATGCCTCTATTTATTACAAATTGGCAATCATGACTAACGTAACGGCCGAAAACACTCTTAATCTTTATTCAAACTATCTTGAAGACCCACAAAACGTAGATATCAATTATTCGCTGAATATTATCATGAAAGTCAACAAATTTTTATCAGCCAATTTATCCTTCCAGGCTATTTATGATGATAATGCATTTGCAGGACTGCAAACCAGAGAAGTATTTGGTTTAGGAGTTAACTTCGGATTTTAATTTGAAACTTAAAACCTCTTATATTTTACCGCAAAGAACGCTAAGGTTTTTAATAAATTAATTGGTTTTACATAAACACAAAGTTCGCAAAGCTAAATCTACATTTAGCTTTGCGAACTTTGTGTTTTGTGAAGATACTTTACTATAATTTTGGCGCTCTTCGCGGTAAATTAATTTTCTTCTTGCTCTTCTTCTTTCTCGATTGCATCTTTATAATCCGGATACAAAAACTTGTTATAAGGAAATCTAGTAATATGAATTTGTCTTACCGCTTCATAAACTCTTTCTCTGAATTCCTCAAAATTTTCTTTATTCGTAGCCGAAATAAACAATGCATTTTCTTCTCCTAAACGATGCATCCAAGTTGATTTCCATTCATCAAGTGTATAATGTCTTGGTGTTTTTTCGGTCATTAAATCATCTTCATCAATCGTCAAATGTTTGTAAGCGTCAATTTTATTGAAAACCATAATTACAGGTTTTTCATGCGCTTTAATATCATGTAAAGTCTGATTAACCGATTCAATATGATCTTCAAAATCAGGATGCGAAATGTCTACAATATGCAGAAGCAAATCAGCTTCGCGAACCTCATCAAGCGTACTTTTAAAAGAATCTACCAATTGTGTTGGCAATTTTCTAATAAAACCTACTGTATCTGAAAGCAAAAATGGCAGGTTTTTAATCACCACTTTTCGAACCGTTGTGTCTAAAGTTGCGAATAATTTATTCTCAACAAACACATCACTTTTTCCAACTGCATTCATCAAAGTCGATTTTCCAACATTGGTGTAACCAACTAGAGCAACGCGCACCATCGCGCCACGATTGCTTCTTTGGACACCCATTTGTTTGTCAATCGTTTTGATTTTGTCTTTCAATAACGAAATTCGGTCACGAACAATACGTCTGTCCGTTTCAATCTCCGTTTCTCCAGGACCACGCATACCAATACCACCTTTCTGACGCTCAAGGTGCGTCCATAAACCGGAAAGTCTTGGCAATAAATAAATACATTGTGCCAATTCAACCTGAGTTCTTGCGTACGAACTTTCGGCTCTCTGTGCAAAAATATCTAGGATTAAATTTGTTCTGTCTAAGATTTTGCAATCTATAATTCTGGAAATGTTTTTTTGCTGTGAAGGCGACAATTCATCGTCAAAAATTAAAGTCGATATATTGTTTTCTTTTACAAAAAGATTGATTTCTTCAATTTTTCCCGTTCCCATAAAAGTCTTCGGGTTTGGGCGTTCCATTTTTTGCGAAAAGCGTTTAATCACTTCACCGCCTGCGGTAAAAGTCAAAAACTCTAATTCGTCCAAATATTCGTTAAGTTTTTCCTCACTTTGATTTTGAGTCACAATACCAACAATGGCAGTTCTTTCAAAATTTATAACTTCTTTTTCTAACATAGCTTTGAATAAGGTGCAAATTTAATCATTTGTAAAACACTAATCCTTATAGAATTCCGTTTTTAAGTTCGATTTAGGAAATTACAGCTTTTATAAAAAACAAAACCATCCAGAAAACTAATTTCTAAATGGTTTTTTATATTTAAACTGCGATTTTTTATTCGTAAATAAATGTTGTTTCTGTTTTTACAATTCCGTTTTCCTCAATCTGAGAACATGAAATTGGGAAATTCAGTTTATTGTATTTGTACTTTCTGCTTACCGCAACTAATGCAGTAGATGATGGACTGAAATTCATTTCATTATTATACGAAATTGATTCAAAAGCAAATTCTTCTTCATGATACGAAATCATTGGTACAATTATTTTATAATTATCACCAAAAAGACTCTGAACAATTAATTGATCAACCGACTTTTTATCGTCATAAGTAAATGATTTTGAGATTTTATCTCCAACCAAACCTTTGTGTTTTGAAACATTATCGTTTACATAAACGTACTCAATTTTACCAATAATCTGTTTATTTCTGTCGCGAGAAGTACGTCTTACAATGATTCCGTTTTCAACAATATACTCAATATCATCAACTAAATTCTGGTGATTTGTACTTTTCTTAGTCGTTACTTTTACTCTAGCTCCTTCGTAAAAAAACGTCACCACTTTTGTAATGTAATCAGGTCCTTCCTGATATTTTTTTACAAATTTGATGATATTGTTATCTGCATCATAAGAATAGTTCACAACTTCTTTCCAGTCGCTTCCTACTTTGTCTTTTACAGTCATGTCGAGCAGGCCATTTTTATTATAAGAAAAATGCTGTACAACATCTGAAGTAGTAATTGTTTGAACTTTTCCTTCTTTAAATACAAACGTTTTGTTTACAATTTCACCATCTTTAGAATTCTGGTAATTTGTCTTTACAACGTTGATTTGCTTTAATTTAACTGCATCAGGCTGATCCTGGCTGTGCATCAGGAATGGAGATACCATCATCAAGATGGCGATAAAGTAGGTTTTCATGTGGTATTTGTATTAATTTGGGATGACCAAAATACAAAATTCTGACAAATTTTAACTGCTTAAACCTCAAAAACAATTGCTATTAATTTTTCTTCATCAAAATCACAAAAACAACAACCTACTTTTCGCCAAAAATCTTAACATCATCAACCATAAAAGCACCGTTCAAAGTTTTGTCTTTTCCAGATCCAACGTATCTGAAACCTATATTTATATTTCCAGAATATGCTGATAAATCGATACCGCCAGAACTAATAAATTGACGTGCAGGAGCAGTTAACGACGGAACTTTTGCTTCTAATTTTGTCCATTTTGCTTTAGCAATATTAGAACCATCAAAGTTTGTCGAAATATAAACTTCTAAAGTATTTAATGGCGAATCGGCCTTTAAATCATGTTGTGCACTTCTAAAAGATAATACTGCGTTTTTATAGCCTGATAAATTAATTTTTGGAGAAATCAGCCAGGCAATATTTTCGGCTGCGGTTGTACCTGTAGTATTAAACTCAGCATAACCATTTCCTGAATACACCATGCTTTTCCATAATTTGGTGGCTTTTTCGACAATATTGCTCCAGCCTGGAAGCACAAAATTCAGATTATTTTTAACCGACTGAAAATCTTCTGAAAAAAACGGATTATTTCGTTTTTCGTTCATAGTAATATCACTTTCAAATCGAACCATAAATTGATAATCAGATCCAAATTTGGTCAAAATCCCACGGACTTTACCGCTTCCTTCTGGTACAAAATGATCTGCAAATTTTGCATAACTGCTAGTTCTAAAAATAATCTGGTTTCCTGCCTTGTCTCTCAAATTCCAATTTGTTGATCCGCCAACATTATTTGTTTCTTCAAAATAATGACGGCCTAAGGCTTCTTCTGTAAATTCAACATTATTGAGCTCTATTAAAGTATTTAATTTCGAATCATTTAGAGCTTCTTCAATCGAAAGCGATTCAACTAATTCATTTTCATTGACAATTGTACAAGAAGCATTTAGAACATTTTTAATTTCATTTTGCGAAATTCTCCCAATTGTTGGATCACCAGCGTTGCTGACATATAAATTTCCAATTCGTAATCCACCATAATACAAATCTGTAAATTGATCTTTAAGTTTTATGTAAACCTTATTTCCCACTCTGTAATCTATATACGTATTTGAAGCATCAACAGGAACACTAAATCCTATTGCAGGAAGTTCTTCTGTTGCTTTAGTCTGAAACGAAATGGTTTTAAAAAAATTTCCGTCTTCATCACTTGATACTGCATAAGCTTCAATAATATCATCATATGAATATTGTTTTGCAGTTGGGCTCGAAAGTTCAGAGACTTTTTCGACAGTTTTATTCACCTCGAAATCAGGCTGTGTGCAGACTAATTTTGGCGTTTCAATTTCAGTGCTGCAACTGCAGAAAAACAAGAATGAAATAAAATAGAGAAGTAATTTTTTCATGAGAAATAAGTTTTCAATTTATAAACCGAGAGTAAGATTTAAAAAATAAATTCGGCCGTAACTGTAATAATATTTTGGTCCAAACGATGGTGTTCCGCTTGAAACATCTTGATTTAATGCTCTGAAATTAGCATTTCTAGCCTGCTCAAAACCGCCCGTTTTATATACTAAATTCAACAGATTATTAATACTGGCAAAGAGTCCAATATATTTTTGGCGAACACGCCAAGATTTTCCTCCACTGATATTAAGCAAGGTTACAGGATTAAATTTTTCCTGTTTCAGCAATTCATTTCCTCGTTCAGAAGTGGCTTCGGGAAAAGGAAAACCATTCACTGGATTAATATAAAATTGAGCTGTTCTTGAAATTGGTGAAACATCAATATAATTATCTGTCAAATAATTTATATTAGTAGCAAGCCACCAAAATTTGGGATCACGATATTCTAAACCAAATGAAACAGCATTTTGAGGCGTTCCGGCTTGTCTGTAATTTTTAAGATAGGCACGCCCAAAATCAAAAGTGGTCTGAGCACCATCTTTAGAAGCGTTTGCATCATTTGTAATCGAAACATTTGGATTACTGCTATAGATAAAGTTTCCGTAAGCAGCAGAAAAAGTGGTTTTAAAAGTTGGAGAAATTTGATATTCAAAACTTAACTCAGCGCCTGTATTTTTCTTGTCTAATTTCGTCAAAGTTTGGCTAACGAAAGCATCCGTTGGATCGTAACCCGTGCCCTTCTCAAATATTCCTTCGGCATAAAAGAAAGAAGTTTTAGAAGTGTTTTTTATTAAAGTATAATAAGCCGTAAAACGCAATTTGAGTTTTGGTGAGCGATACACATAATTCGCTTCGACGCTGGTTACATTTTCACTTTCAATTCCGTTCACTATAGTATTATTCAAGCGTGAATTAGAAAATGTATTTCTCAAAGATGGTGCTCTAGTAAGGTGTTCGCCATTGAAGAAAAACAATTGTCTGCCTGAAATTTTATAAGTGAATCCGCCTTTAAAACCAAAATTCTCAAAAGTTGCTCTTTCGCTTTTTCCTAAAGAATTCTTAGCGTAAATCCCGTTTTGATACAATCCTTCACGCTGATAATTGGAAATTGAATAGGACTGTCCCAGATAAAATTCGAATTTATTATAGGAGAATTTAAACTGCGTAAAAGCATCGATCGTATTGGCTAAAAAATTATAATTATAACCATAAACATCCCCTTCTTTTACTTGCCGATCCGGATGCTGTAAATCGGATTGGGATAAATTTCCTTTATAAAACGGATCAATATCTACAAAATATTCTCCTCCAAGAAGATCGAGCAAATACTGAAAATTGTGTGATTTTAAATTCCGATAAACCATTCCTGCGTCAAAAGAAAGGTTTGAATTAATCAGAGAATTTAAGGTTGAATTTAACGCAAAAGTTTTATCATCTGTTCTGTCTTCATAAAGAACATAATGGCTTTGTGCAGGTTCATAACCATTTTGACCCGGTTTTTGATTTGCCAGATACATGGCATTCCAATCAATTTGGGAATTTGACAGAAATGTTGTTTTGCTTTTTTCAGCATTTTGATAATCTGGAGTAAAATCTCCTGAAAATTCGCCATGATCTTTGGCGTAAAGCGAACTAAAATAGCTTGGCATTTTTCGGTAATAAACGGGATCTGGACTATTGGCATTTTGATAATCAATATTGGTGTTTCCCACTTTCCCAAACTGATACATTATTCCCGAATTCAGATTGTTTTTTTCATCGATTTTAAAATAATGATTCAGCATGAAGAGCGGTTCTTCAATATTTTTTACTCTTGCATTTCGTTTTTTATCGCTCTGAAATCCCCAATACGAACTGTATTTTTCTCCCATCAATGCGACTGCTTCATCCGTATTTGGAGAATTTTTTCCACGGGAATTTGGTGTGTAAAATCCAGTAAAATTAAGTGATTGTCTGTTATTTAATTTCTTCTCTACGCTTATAAAAAAAGAATCTGCATTGAAATTTGTTCCTTCAAAATAGCCTTCACCAGCCCATCTTTTTCCTGCTGAAATTGCATAAGCCCAGCCCGAAGCGTTCATTCCTGAAGCGTACGTTCCTATGGCGCGCCAAGTATAAGCTGAATTGCTTCCTGAAAAAGTGAGCTGTGTACCTTTTCTATATAAAGAAGCTCGTGTAGCAATTTGTTGTGTTCCTAAAACGCCTCCAAAAGTATAATTTGAAACAGCGGCGCCAATTGAAAATTCCTGATTTCGGAGTACATTATTTAAACCTCCCCAATTATTCCACTGCGGTCGTCTGTCGTAGATTTTATTCATTGTCATGCCGTTGAGCATCATAGTACCGTTTTCATTGTCTAGACCGCGAACTTTAAATCGGGCTTGCCCCCAATTAAAACCAGAAGCTTGCATAAAAGCATCTTTTGAAGACTGTAAAAGCCCAGAAGTCATTTCTGACGAACTGTTGTCATCAGACAAATCAGTATCTAAAAGTGTAATTAATGCGGCCGGAGTTTCATCAGTATATAAATCTTCAAGTTGAAGTGTTCCGAGATAAACGATCTGTCCAAATTTAGACTGAATTTTAAGAAGCAAATCTTTGAAACCTTGACTATGAATCAACAGCAATTGTTCTCCGTTTACAGAAGAATGCAGTTCAAATTGACCCGTTTTTGAAGTAAGTTTTGTTATGGAAGTATTTTGAATTGTAACCACAACATTCTCGAGAGGATTTTGCGTTTTAGCATCAATTACAATCCCTCTAAAAATTGTTTCTTGTGCAAAGGCAAAATTAAAAGAGCATAGAAGTAAAAACCCGAAGTATTTTTTTATCATTAAAGTTCCAATTTATTTCTGAAAATTATTTTCGGATTTTCATCCTATTCAAAAGATAAAATTGGTTTTTGGAAAAAGTAAATTGATTTAAATTCTTAAATCATGAAATTCAAATGTAAAGAAAACATTTATATTTATAAATATTTTCTTACTAATATTTTGGTTGAAATTTAAAATTATTTAAGTAGATTTGCCTATTTTTTGGTTTTTTTACCATTAAATTTTTAAACTGTAGTTCTAATTTTAGAAACCATAAAAGCAATCAGAACACCAAAGATTCCGATAAAAGCAAAAGAGAATTGAAGTCCAAAATTCTCAGCAATGTGACCAATAACAGGAGGTCCCATTAAAAATCCTAAGAAACTTACGCTAGAAACTATGGTTAAAGCTTCGCCTGGCGGAACTGTCGGGTTTTTTCCTGCCATGCTGTAAACGGTAGGAACTATGGTAGCTACACCCAAACCAACTGCCATAAAAGCAATGGTACAAGGAATTAAATAAGGAAGAAAAACAGCTGTAAAAAGTCCGCCCGAAATCATGACACCGCTAATCTGCATCACACGTTCACGCCCGAATTTATTGATCAATCCGTCACCTAAGAATCTTCCGCTGGCCATCATAATCATAAACGAGGTATAACCCAAAATTACTAACGGGCCGGGAGCTTTTACAATATCTTTGAAATATACACCGCTCCAGTCAAACATTACACCTTCGCTGGCCATACTGCAAAATCCAATTACGCCAAGCCAAATTAAAGCACTGTCTGGTTTTGCGAATAATTTTTTCTTCTCGCCTTTATCTTTGTGTTTGATTTTTTCTTTGGCTTTGACCAAAAATTTAAAATTAAAGGCAACCATCAACAATACTACGATGCCGACAATTATAAAATGATGTAACGGTGATAAATTTAACGCCAACATTCCGAGTCCAACTAGAGCTCCCGAAAATCCAGCAAAACTCCACATTCCGTGAAACGAAGACATGATTGTTTTTCTAAAAAGTACTTCGGTATAAACACCTTGCGTATTTACAGCGATATTGGCTAAGTTTCCAAATAATCCAAATAAAAACAAACCCAATGACAATTGAAGCGCTGTTGTTGCCAGACCTAAATTGACCAGGCACAAAACGTACATAATTAGAGAGAAGACTAAAATGCGGTGACTTCCAAATTTAGTAACCATTTTTCCTGAAAAAGGCATGATGATCAATTGTCCCATTGGCAAAGCAAAAAGTATCGAACCCAGATCGCCTTCGGATAAATGCAAAGCGGTTTTTATATCCGGAATTCGGCTTGCCCAAGTGGCAAAACTCAACCCCATTCCGAAATAAAACATTCCGACAGCAAAACGAATTCGGTTTAAATAAGAAGCTTTTGCTTCTCTAAAAACTTTCTTGATTTTTCCTTTTGTCTGAAAAAGTTCTAGCGGATTGAAATTTATCAAAATCGATGCATTTTGGGATTATACCATAAAAGTACAAAAAAGCTGTGTATTTCTTTCACCGTTCAAATTGTTCCTTTATTTACAACGTTATTGTTTATAAATTGCTGTGTTTTTGGCCCACGGATTGTACGGATTAAACTGATTTACACGGATTGCAATTATTATTTGACATAAAAAAAGACGCACTGCTGTGCGTCTCTACGATTTATATTATTTCATTTTTAACCACACATTATAAATTAAAACCAGTTTAATCCGTACAATCAGCGGGCTATAATTTCTATAAACGAATTACTGTTCGTTGTGCATTACTTGCGATTGCTGCTTCAATAATCTGCATAACTTTTATTCCGTCTCGGCCGGTAACTGGTTCTGTTGTATCGTTTATAATCGAATTATAAACGCCGTCAAAAAAACAGAAATAATTCCCTTGTAATGTTGGTACTTTTTCGCGAATTACTTTTCCGTCAATTTCGGTATGAAGCAAACCTTGAAGTTCTTCCGGTTCTGTTCCCCACGATTCTAAATTTGGCTTTTTTCCGATTTTCAATTCGTCTTCCTGAACGTCGCCTCTTGGTTTTAAAAACGAACCTTTTTTACCGTGAATCGTATAAGCAGGATTGGCTTCTCTCACAAAAAAACCTGCTTTTAAACGCACTCTGAATTTTTCATAAATCAAAAGCAAATCAAACCAATCATCTACTAAAGAATTTTGTCTGGTAAAACGGATATCCCCAAAAACCGATTTTGGAGAACCAAATAAACAGATCGCCTGATCGATAATATGTGGCCCTAAATCTTTTAAAACTCCGGCGCCGTCATTAGCTGTTTCTTTATGTGCTTTAGGGCTCAACAACGGATTGTATCTGTCAAAATGAAATTCAGCTTCGACTAATTCTCCTAAAACTCCTTCGTTGATTATTTTTTGAATGGTTTTAAAATCACTGTCCCATCTTCTGTTTTGAAAAACGGCCAATTTTAATCCTTTGTCTTTTGCAATTTGCGTCAGCTCTTCGGCTTCTGCAACTGTTGTGGTAAAAGCTTTTTCAACAACGGCATGTTTTCCTGCCAAAAGTACTTTTTTAGCATATTCGTAATGCGTGCCAACTGGTGTGTTTACGATTACCAAATCAACATCATCTGCCAATAAATCATCGATTGAAGGATAACTTTTAACGTATGGATAATCTTCCTGAATTAATTTTTTAGTTCTTTCCCAAGATCCTAATAATTCAAAACCGGGATGAATATCTAAAAACGGAGCGTGAAAAACTTTTCCCGACATTCCGTATGATAATAGTGCTGTTTTTATTTTTTGCATTTTGTTATGTTTTTTTTTCCGCCACGAATTCACGAATTTTAAAAATAAATTCGTGAATTCGTGGCGGAAAAATATTATAGTTTAGCTCTTTCGTATTGTTTTGGCCAATGAATATCGTCGTGTAATGCTGCGGCGAAATCTAAAGGCAGATTCGGATTTCTTAATGATTCTCTGGCAAACAAAATTAAGTCAGCCTGACCATTATTCAAAATTTCTTCTGCTTGTTTGGCTTCCGTAATTAAACCTACCGCTCCCGTCAAAATATTCGCTTCTTTTTTAATCTTTTCTGCAAAAGAAACCTGATAACCCGGACCAATTGCGATTTTTTGATGCGAAACCAATCCTCCAGACGAAACATCGATTAAATCTACTCCTTTTTCTTTTACTATTTTAGCAAGCTGTACCGATTCTTCAGGATTCCATCCGCCTTCTGCCCAATCTGTTGCCGAAATTCTAACAATTAAAGGTAAATCTGAAGGCCATTCAGTTTGAACTGCTTCTAGGATTTCTAAAGTAAATCGGATTCTGTTTTCAAAACTTCCACCATATTCATCGGTTCTCGCATTTGTTAAAGGTGATAAAAACTGGTGCAGCAAATAGCCGTGCGCCGCATGAATTTCTAAAACTTTATATCCTGCTTCAACTACTCTTTTTGTTGCTGTTTTAAAATCAGAAATCACTTTCTGAATTCCGTTTTTATCTAAAGCTTCAGGAAGAAACGGTTCGTTATCGTGATAAGGAATCGCACTTGGCGCAACAGTCTGCCATCCGCCTTGAGCGAAATCTAATTTTTTATTTCCGAGCCAAGGTGAGGAAACGCTCGCTTTTCGCCCGGCATGCGCCAATTGAATTCCGGGAATGGAATTTTGTGAAACGATAAATTCGTTGATTTCTTTGAGTTTTGCGATATGCTCGTCTTTCCAAATTCCGAGATCAGTAGGAGAAATTCTTGCCTCAGGAGAAACTGCAGTAGCTTCCTGAATAATCAATCCTGCTCCACCGCTTGCACGGCTTCCTAAATGAACCAGATGCCAATTGTTTGCAAATCCGTCTTCGGCTGAATATTGACACATTGGCGAAATGACAATTCTATTTTTTAAAGTGATATTTTTTAATGTTAAAGCAGAAAATAATTGTGAAGCCATATTTGTAACTTTTAATAGTTTTAGACTACCAATTGAAGACAGCAGCCTTATAAAAAGTAAAGTTACGGTATCCTTATAAAAGGAGAAATCTAAATGTTTATTAATTAACAAACATTTAAAACCTTAAGTATTATATTGCGGGCTTAAATTAAATTTTAAAACGTTACTTTTGTGCGTTAAATACGAACTAAAATTATAAAATGGATATAGTTATCAAACTCTCTCAATTTCTATTGAGTTTATCTTTACTTATTATTCTTCACGAATTAGGGCATTTTATCCCTGCAAAATTGTTTAAAACAAGAGTCGAAAAATTTTACTTATTTTTTGATGTTAAATATTCTCTATTAAAAAAGAAAATCGGCGAAACAGAATACGGAATTGGATGGCTACCTCTTGGCGGTTATGTGAAAATTTCTGGAATGATCGACGAAAGTATGGACAAAGAACAAATGGCTTTGCCTCCTCAACCGTGGGAATTTCGTTCTAAACCAGCTTGGCAGCGTTTGATCATTATGCTTGGTGGTGTTACGGTAAACTTTATCCTAGCTTTTATCATATATATAGGTATGGCTTTCGTTTTTGGTGATACTTATATTGCAAATACCGATTTGAAAGACGGTGTATGGGTAACTAATCCTGCCATTGAAAAAGCGGGTGTTCAAACTGGGGATAAAATTATTGCCGTTAATGGCAAAAAAATGGATCGATACGATGATATCGCCAAAAATTTGTACATGGCTAATGAAGTTACCATTGAAAGAAACAATGAAGAAAAAACAATTAAGTTTCCTGTCAACATTATTAATAAAATCAGCAACTCTGGAGTAAAACATTCTTTAGTTGAAATGAGAATTCCGTTTATTGTTTCAGGATTTGAAAAAGATTCTCCGAATGATAAAAATTTAAAAACTGCTGATATTATCACACATTTTGACGGTGCTCCATTAAATTATGCAGATGAAGCTGTGGCAAGATTTAAAAATCATGAAGGAAAAATAGTTCCAATTACAATTAAAAGAGGTGATAAAATCATTCAGACTACTTTAAAATTTAATAATAAGTCTAAATCTGGAGTAGCTTACGCGGTGAGAATACCTTATTCTAATATCGAGAAACTGGGACTTTATACAGTAAACCGTCAAAAATTTGGCTTTTTTGAATCAATTCCAATTGGAATCAATATGGGAGTAAACGGACTTATTGATTATGGAACGCAGCTTAAAAAGATATTTAATCCTAAAACCGAAGCTTATAAAGAAGTAGGTGGATTTGCGGCTATTTTCAATGTTTTTCCAGATTCTTGGAGCTGGGAAG
Organism: Flavobacterium sp. LC2016-01; assembly: GCF_009711135.1. Lineage (GTDB taxonomy): Bacteria > Bacteroidota > Bacteroidia > Flavobacteriales > Flavobacteriaceae > Flavobacterium. The sequence goes on from NZ_WMIC01000002.1 coordinate 599,380, forward strand.
CTTTCTGGTCAATCACTGCTTTATTGTCAATTATGCTTGGAGTTATGAATTTATTGCCAATTCCGGCTCTTGATGGAGGTCATGTGATGTTTTTATTATACGAAATTATTAGTGGCAAAAAACCAAGCGATAAATTCCTTGAAAACGCCCAAATGGTTGGCTTCGTACTACTTATAGCGTTGCTTTTGTTCGCAAATGGAAACGACATTTATAAGGCAATTATGAAGTAGAAAAAAAAATGAATAAAAAGAGTTAAAATATTTTTGAGAAACTAAAAATTCGATTATATTTGCACTCGCTAAAAAGAGCAACACTTTCCTCCTTAGCTCAGTTGGTTAGAGCATCTGACTGTTAATCAGAGGGTCCTTGGTTCGAGCCCAAGAGGGGGAGCAACTTTTTTTAGCAAACATATTTACCTTTAAGGTGATTCCTCCTTAGCTCAGTTGGTTAGAGCATCTGACTGTTAATCAGAGGGTCCTTGGTTCGAGCCCAAGAGGGGGAGCTTAAAAAAAAAGACTATCATTACGATAGTCTTTTTTTTTGTTTTATATCAAAGTAAAGTTCATCTCTTCATTCTTTCTGTTTTTTTTATTGTTTCGCTACTTTATTAGATGGATTTTTGCTTTCAAACAATACCATCATCTCATTTGCTTTTTCTGGCTTGTTAATTGCTTTTAATGACTCTGCACAGCGATAGTAGTAAATAGGATCTAGATTTTTACCTACTTCAAGCAGTTCTTCATAATATTTTGCTGCAGCTTCCATGTCACCTTCAAAATACGATTTGTCTGCTACTTTTTTAAGCATATCGGTGTTTTTATAACCTTTATCCACCACTTTTGTGTAGGTTTTTGAAATATCGATGTCGATGTATTTTTTAGTTTCCGCAGGACGCGCTACTGCGACTTTTACCGGCTCCACTTTTTCATCAGGAATATCGATAACCACTTTTGACATTAGAGGTACATTGGTTTGTTTTAATTTGGCTTTTCTATAAATTGGAGTTACTGTTCTCGTATTATTTGGGCCGAGATCGTAGGTATTTACCATATCTAGTTTTGAAACTTCATATTTTGTAACTCTTCTTCCAAAAGTCATATTAATTGTTTCTTCAACATAGTAAGCTTCTATAACAAGATCATTATCTGTTTTATTGTTTGACTGTAACTGTGTATTTCCAGCTGCCGCAATGATAGGAGCTTTTGAAGCCGCCCGCTGTGCAAAACAGCAAAAAGGAACAACACATACAATTGTCACAAAAATTTCTGCATAATTTTTCATGATAAATTGATTAAGTTCTGTTTATTTCAAAAAACTATAGTAAAGTTAGTCATAGTTCCTTTTTTATGTTTATTTCACCCGTAAACAACCTTAAAAGACGTTTAAGTACTGTTTTTATGCACTGGAAGTGACAAAAAATCAAAAAAAATAGCGCCACAATTGCTTGGGCGCTATTATTATTTTAAGTCGGAATAAAACTAAACTCCTAATTTCTTAGCAATATCGCTTGGAATTCCACCTTTGTTTACCATTAAGGCAGTTGTTTTGTATTTCACGAAATTTTTGGTTACAAACAAGAAACCTTTATAGTCGTTTGTTTCTCCCCAAGAATTTTTTACGATATAATATTCTTTTCCTGTTTGATCTTTTGCAATACCAATAATATGCATTCCATGATCATCAGTTGTGGTGTAATTATCAAACGCTGCCTGACGCATTTCTGGCGTAATTTCTGGTTCTGCTTTTGGTCCGTTGAACATGTCTGCTTTTTCTTCAGCCGTCATGTCGTCGAATTTTTTTGTCGGAACATAAGCAACACCATTTTTCCAGCTAAAGCTTTTCTCACTTACATCTGTTGCCCAAGCTACAGTATATCCTTTTTTCAAAGCATTGTCAATAACATCGGTCATGTCGTTTACTTTTACATTGTAAACTTGATCTAATGACCAGTTGTCTGGCACCATTAAAGTTGTTTTTTGGTAATATGGAGAAGTTGTAAACGAAGACATTTCAATATATTCGTCTGGATTGATGCCTACTACTTCTTTAGCAAACGACTGTGGTGTATAACTTTTCCCTTTGTAAGTGAAATTATCCGGCACTTTTCCTAAATAAGAATCAATAACTGCCGCGTAAGCTTTTTGCCAGTTTGGAGTCAATTCTCCATTTGGATTTTTAACAACAGCTGTCAAAACGCCTTCGATAAGCGCAGCCATTTCGGCAAATTTATTTTTGTCTGTTCCGTAGTTTAAACCTGTGTAAACTTCCCTTGGAACAGTTCCGTATTTTTTATACATATTGATTACATCATGAAGCGAACCTCCGTCACCTAATGTAGTTGCACCATGCATACGCACATAATTTACGCCTTTGTCAACATATACATTTCTTGCCGAAAAAACCTGAGACAATTCTACTGGCTGTTTTCCTAAACGAATCATTTCTGATTCTAAAAATGAGTTTGAAGCATAACTCCAGCAAGTTCCAGAAGATCCCTGAGCTTTTACTGATGTTGTTCCTAAGTTAACTACTTCGGTGAATTTAAAGTTCTCTTTACTTTTATCACTTGCATTTAACTTTAATGAGTTTACCAAAATGTCTTGTGCAAAACAGCCACTCACACCAACTAAAAAAGCCGATGCTGCAAAAACTGATTTCATTGTATTTTTATACATAATCAAAAGATTTAAAAAGTTAACTTATTAGTAACCTAATTTTATTTTTGTTACAAATCAATTAAATATCAGGTAAAAAAACTATTGTTTTTGCGTTAATTTTTATACAATGTTTTTATTATACATTAAAACCTTACAAATAATGCAATCTGATTTTTTTTAATTAGATAATGTGGCAATTAGATAATTAGATCATTTTCTTTAAAATCTTAATTTTAAAATACTCGTTATTATTAACAAATAAGTAGTATTTTGGTTTGTGTTTTGACACGTAAAAAACAGGACATGTACGAACTGGAAAAAGAAACTTATTTAGGCAATACCAAAAACATCTTCAATACTCATGAGGGAATTGCAGTTGTTGAAACGGAGTATCAAAATAAAGTTTATGAAGGCTGGCATTCGCACAATAACGCGCACATTACACTTTTCCTGAAAGGAGGTACAACCGAAAAAAGAAAAAATTCAAGCGAAACTGTTGGTCCCGGTTCTTTATTATTCTACCACAGCGACGAACTGCATCTGAATCAAAACACGCTTTTTCCTTCCCGAAATATTAATATTGAAATTGAAGAAAATCTTTTAAAGGGACTTCATATTAATGAAGCTGAAATTGAAAAATCAATTCAGAATAGTGTGTTTGCTAAATCTTTGATTCTGAAAATTTTTAAAGAATCGCAGTCAGCCGACAATTTTACGAATGATAATGTGAATATGTTATTTTCTCAGTTAGCGAATGCAAATGAACATTTTGAACGATTTGAGAAAAGTCCGTTTTGGGTGAAAAGTTTAAATGAACTGCTGCAAGATTGCTGGAATGAAAATCCCAATCTAAAAGATCTTGCTCAGGTTTTAAACCTCAGCCCAATTACAATTTCGAAGCATTTTCCAAAGTATTTTGGCTGTACACTGGGCGAATATATGCGCCGAATTAAAATTAATCGTTCGCTTTCGCTAATACAATCCAATGAAAAGAATTTAACCGAAATTGCTTTAGAATGCGGTTTTGCAGACCAAAGCCATTTTATTAGAACGTTTAAAAATCAAACTGGATTTTTGCCCAAACAATTTCAAAAATTATAGAAGAGGCAAATTTCATTCTATTTTTTGTATTTGATGCCGCCTACTTTTGTCTCATCATAAATCATTAAATACAATCAAATGGAAACGCTTACTTTAAAACAAAAAACGTTTAATTCTCCAATAACAAAAATCTTTCTTGCTTTACTTACTTTTATGGCAGTTGTCATTATTAGTCAACAAATTGCTGTAAAATTACTATCCTTAACGCCGCTTGAAAAAGATTACCGAAACCTTTTAAAAGGTCTTTTTGTTTCTGCCTTATGCATTTTCAGTTATGTTCTTTTCTTTAAAAAATACGACAAAAGAACCATCACAGAGTTTTCGACAAAAGGACTTGCAAAAAATCTTATCATCGGCACTCTGATTGGTTTTACTTTACAATCTCTCACTATTTTAGTAATCTATCTTAACGGAAGCTACAGTGTTGCGAATATCAATCCAATTTCATTCATTCTGATTCCTTTTACTATTATGTTTACGGTTGCCATTATTGAAGAAATATTGGTACGCGGCATTATCTTTAGAATTGTGGAAGAAAAACTGGGAAGTTATATTTCCCTTACCCTATCTTCAGTACTGTTTGGTGTCTTTCATCTTGCAAATCCTCACGGAACTTTGATTTCGGGAATATGCATAACTATGGCAGGTTTTATGCTTGGAGCCGCTTTTATTTACAGCCGTAATTTATGGTTTCCGATAGCTTTGCATTTTGCCTGGAATTTTACACAATCGGGAATTTATGGCGCTATAACATCTGGAAATGAAAAAACAAATAGTTTATTGAATGCAAAAATACAGGGTCCAGAATTCATTACCGGAGGAGAATTTGGTCCTGAAGGATCTATTCAGGCTATTTTATTCTGTGCCGTAGGAGCTATCGTATTATTAGCTTTAAGCCGAAACCAAAACAAAATCATTAAGCCTTATTGGAAGAAATAGAAAGCTTTTTACTGGCAATTATATAAAAAAAGAACTCCCGATAATTACTATCGGGAGCTTCTCTATTTACTTTTCACTCTTTACTCTTTACTAAAAAATCACCTCATCCAATTACTTCCAAAAACAATATAATAAGCCCAATCTTCATTTCCCTTTGCAATATCAACACCCATTCGAAGTTTAAACTTTCGTGCTATTAAATATCTAAAACCTGTTCCGTAACTGTAAACAACTGGTTTGGCAAATGCTTTATCCCAATCATCAAAAGCACTTGCAAGACCGCCAAATCCCATTAAGCTCCATCTTCGATATAAATCCCAACGAAACTCGAGTTCGTTTACAATACTGGTGTTTCCCATATATCTAGCTGTCGGAATTCCTCGTAAATTGATTCCCGGTTTAAGATAAAAAGGCGGACTCCCCAACGCCTGTTCTCCTTCAATCCTTAGTCCGCCAATTAATTTATCAGTTATTAGGTAATATCCTATTGCAGACAAATTAATGCGCCAGAAATTATAATCACTTCCCAGTCCTTTGTCTGACCAAAAGAAATCTGACTGAATGCGAATTCCTTTATCTGGTGTAAATATGTTGTCTCGGCCATCAAATTGAAGCGCTGCTCCTAACTGACTCACGGTACTTTTAATATCGCCAGGCTTAACAAACGGGGGCGGAAGATTAAAATCGGGTAGATTTATTTTAGAATTTAAAAACAAATATTGTGGTCCGGCGCTCCATTTTGCATTTCTAAATTGCTTTAACCATTGTGTATAAAAAACCGAAGTTCTAAAGTTCAATTTAAATTCCTGATCGCTCCCAGTCGGCAGATTATTAGCATAAAAAGATAGATTCACATCTCCATAAGCAGCTCCAACACGGTATAATATTTTTGGCTTTATTAAAGTTGCCGAACGAAAAGCTCCGACCATCCAGCTGTTATTTGCCGTGTACATTCCAAATCCTCCAGTTATATCTGGATTTATAAAACGTTTTTTGCCATCTTCTTCGATTACGGGAGCGTGTTTTTTAAGAAATACTGGAGCCAAAACGCCTCCAAAACCTCCTAAAGCAGGTTCAGATATAATAGCAGGAACTACAAGAAATCCATTTGCATAAATAAGAAAATTGCTTAAATCGATAGCTCCATCCAGAGAATCCTTGAAGCGCATATTTTTAGGTGCCGATGTGGTCGTGGTTTGTGAAGTCATTCCTGTGTAAGACAAGAGAAACAGCACAATAATTAATCTGGTTTTCCAAATACTTTCTCGATCAAAAAGGCGCTTTTTTTTCATTGCAAAATATGGTTTTTACCTGTAAATAAAAAATTTACTATTTAGGCTGTTCTTTTTTGAAACTGAATACATGAGCAAGCGTTATAAAAAATGTGTTTCCCTGAAATCTATTTATGGCGTCAACCTCAGCTATCCATCTAAATCCTGCAGAAGTTTTACAGCCGATATGAAAATAGTTGACTTCGGCTCCAATTCCGCCAACGCGATCTTTATGGCCTTCAACAACTCCAATGACAGGAACAGGAATTTCATCATGGCTTACTTTGTATTGCAGATAATAAATCAAACCAGCATTAAAAATTCCGGTGGGTGCTGTTTTTTCAGCATTCATTTGATAAAATGTTTTGCCCAAACCGCCTTCAATACTTAAAATATCTCCAGTTTTAATATTGGTATCTTTCTTTTTCCCATTTAATTCATAAGAAGCCAAAGCTGAAAAATGAAAGGTTTTTTTATCATTAAAGTATAAAGTTGTTCCTCCTGAAAATTCATTCATAAACATTCCCAAACCACTATTGTCTGGAGCTCCAGCTGTAAATTTTCCTGTTGGGAGATACAATTGGTAGCTAAAAACAAAATCGGCTTTTTTATGATGCCATCCTAATTGAACCGGCACAATGTACATATCTGTAAATGCGAGTGAATTGTCAATATTTGCGTTGTTTCCCTGAATGGTATTAGCCGCAAGAGCAAGCAAAATTGTAGCTCCGTAATTAGCTCCTAAAATTTTAAAATCACTTACGTAAGAGGCTCCAGCACCCACCAAGTACATTGTTAAATCAGGATTTGTCATTGCTTTGTCACCATTTGCATCCCGCAGTGTTGAAGCGCTATAAATGTAATTTGGAATATAAACACTAAGTGTATTTTCTGGTGCCTGAGTTCCAGACTGCAATCCCATTCCTCCTAAAATATGACCGCCTTTAAGCTGTGCATGGCCTGAAAAACATAGTAGTGTCATTAAAAATAAAATAGCTGACTTTTTGATGGGTCTATGTTGATTTAATTTTATTTTCATTGTCTTTATATTTAAAATTAATGAGCTTTTACAATCGTAAATAAACTATCCTTTTAAATAATCCGTATTTGTTTTTCTGGATTCAATCTGATCACTTTAAAATATTCTGAAGGCGATTTTCCGGTATGTTTTAAAAAAGCTCTAAAACAGGTTGTTCTGGATTTAAAACCAGATCCCCAAGCCATTCCTTCAAGAGAAAGATCTTTCCATTCTGGGTCATTAATTTTTTCTTTAAAATATTCTATTCTTTTAAGATTTACATAATCCTGAAAATGCAGATTAAATTCAGAATTAATTAAATTAGAAAGATGATGTACCGAAATTCCTGTTTCATCAGCAATATCTCTAATCACTAAATCCTTCTTTAGAAAAAGTTCTTTTGAAGTAAAAATTTCCTCCAACTGAAGCAAATACTGATGCTTTTTTTCAATGGTTAGCTCTTTGACTAACGGCAACGCATTTTTTGATTCGTCTTCTTTAATTACCAGCAGTTTTTCTTCAACAATCTGAAAATTATCATTAACCTCATTTGAGTTTATATCATAGAATATCTGAGGCTTGAAGTAAAGCCATCCAACTGTAAAAATAAGCACAAATGAAATTAAGACATAACAAGAAAAGTCAATTGTATAAACATTACTGACTAAAAAGTAGTGCACAAATAAAGCCGAAAACAAAAACAATATCACCAAATTATAAACGCGTACCCAGTTTAAAATTTTTATTCTGTTAAAATGATTTTTCTTTAATTTTTCTAAATCATAATTCAAAACCATCATGGTCTGACAAAAAGCATAAAGCAGCCAAACGGTCAGACTCACCATTGAAAATGGATTTTGGATTTTAGGCGAAATGCTTTGTGCAAAAGGGAAATCAGCAACATTTCCTATCCAAACGCAAAATGTCAAACCAAAATAAATAAGAAAAGGAAGAAAATGAAGCCAGTCATATTTTTGAAAAGTACTGTCTGAAAACAGAAGATTTCGCACATACAGAAAAGCACAAGGCGCTACTAAAAATATAAATGGTTTCGTGATCATAAAAAGATCAGGGAAAAAATTAAGAACATTTGCTGACAAGTAAAAATTATATACACTGACAACAGCAAGGCTAAATAAGAACAGCCCTAAAAAGAAACTCTTTGAGTAGTTTTTTTTAGAAAACAGCACCATAAATGATGTTGCAAAGCCAACTATTGTAGCCATGAAAAAGAAAAGAGAAAGTACTATATCCAGCATATATTAGTTATTTATATTAATAATAGCTCTTTCTAAAAAAAAAAGATTTTTTAAAAGAAAGTAATGTACCATAACTCATAAAGGCTATACTTATCTGGAGCCAGATAAGTACAACTGCCTTTTTAGAATAAATTTATAAGTTATTTTTTAGCGAGACCTGGGGGAAAGCCTTCTAATATCTTTTTAATTGCGCCGGCAATAAATTCTTCTGGATTGTCTGGTTTGCTGTCAATTTGAGCATTTCCTATTCCTTGCCAAAGCAGTTTTTGTGTTTTTGAAGAAACAATATCAATTACAAGCGAACCATCAACATAATCGTAAGAATTGAATGTTGTAGTACCTCCGCCCATCATAGCGCCGCCACCCCAATATCCATATGGACGGTACATACCGCCATAGCCATAAAAATTAGTGTCGGCTGTTACTTGGGTTTTATTTTTTAAAATAGATACTGCATTTACTTTTAAATCAGGATTCTCAGATGATTCTACGAATCCTTTTGCGGTCATTTCGGCACGAATCGCTTTTGCAACACGATCTGCATTAAGTTGATTTACTTGACCTTCCTGAGCTTTTAAATCATAAACTGTAAAAGTTTTATATTGACTGAAATTAGCTGAGTGGTCATAATCTGTGGTAACTTTTACTGTAGGTGAGCAGCTGTAAAGTAATCCCAATAAAACTAACGGAATTATACGAAGATTTGTTCTTTTAATATTCATTGTTGTGGTATTTAAATTAATAATTAAATTAGTTTAACTCGAATGTATTAAAATCAAAATAAATCTTTGGGGCAATAAAGCAATGTAAATTAATTGTAAAATTAACACAAACAACTATCTAACAGCACTTTAATATATCCTAAAGGTATATTATTTTCTTTAATTAACATAGTTTATTGCAAAAAATCTTACTTATGATGTTTGATGGATTTCATATCAAAATGTAAGTTTTGCTTCTCATAAATCTCTTTTTTATTTATTCTGAAGAACTGCAATTGCGCAAATTATACTTCTGCTGAAATAGGCAATCTTCCCTCTTTTACAGCATCGACCATTTTGTTGTAATCCAATTCATTTTGATGCGCGTACAACATAGAAAATTTAGAAATTGCATTAGCAAATTCATTGCTATTCCCAATATATCCTGACAAAAGTGACGGATCGCCGGATCGTGCGTGTGCTCTTGCAAGCGCCCATCCGCAGGCTTTGGCGTAATCTGCCATGTTTTCGGATTTCATTATTTCGATAACTGGCTTTATCTTGGCATCGCGAAGCTGACGAACATAAAAATATTTGCCTTTATCATCATTTGTCCAGCCTAAAAACATATCTGGAGCCGATTGCATTAATTTTTGTCCCATCACAATTCGCTCGCCCTGATGATTATATTTGCCTTTAATGTTTACGTTAGGTTCTAATACACTCTTTCTTGCTTCTTTAAACTGCAAAAAAATAGGTTCTCCGGTAGCCGACATTAATAAGCTGATACCGCAGCGCGTTCCAACACTTCCTACGCCTACTACTTTTATCGCAAAATCATGCATGGTGTATCTGCTTAACAAAACTTGTTTGTCTTCTGGAAGTGATTCTATATACCGTTTATGCACCTGCTTGGCTTCTCTTAACGTATAACTTTCTTCAGTTCCTGAAGGATGATAAATCAATGGCGGATCATCTTTTATTCTGGCTCGAACTCCATCTAAATAGGTCATTTTTGCAAATTCTTTTTCGTGAGCAATAGATTCGGCGGCTTTTTTTATTCGTTTCTGCTGAAATTCTTTCAGTTCTTCATCTTTCCCCAAATCAATAAGTTCTGCCAAATCAATATCAGCATACCAAATTTGAAGTGCCGATAATTTACTGTAATCGAGCATATGGCGTTTGTAACTGTCGGCAACATGCCATGCAAATGATTTACAGTCTTTAGCCGAAAATTTTCGCCATTTTCCAGCTATTGCAAAACTTGTTGCTAGTCTTTTTACATCCCATTCCCAAGGGCCGGGAAACGTTTCGTCAAAATCGTTAATATCAAAGACCAATTTACGTTCAGGAGTTGCAAAACCGCCAAAATTCATTAAATGACAATCACCGCAAAGCTGCAGTTGCATTCCTGTGTTTGGTGTATTTGCTAAATCTGCTGCCATAATTGCTGCGGCACCTCGATAAAAAGCAAATGGCGATTCGATCATTCTTCGATATCGGATAGGCAATAAACTTTCAAGTCTCCCAATACTTGTCTTTATCAAAATAGCAACAGGATCTTCACGATCTTCAGTCGGCGTCCATTCCTGATGCGAAGAACGAGGCACATCTTTTCTGATCGCTGCTCCTTTATCGTAGCGTTCTGCTTTCGATGCCAATCGATCAAAAAAACTTTCGGCGCTATCTGATTCTTTTTCTGCCATGAGAATGATTTATCTAAACTCAATTCTGATTTTTTCTTTTTGAAATTTCAGTCTGTTAAAAGAAACTTAGAAATATTATTTACCTGGAAATATAAATGATACAACTGCTCGTAATCCCCAATCTGGTCTTATGCTTGAATGGCCCACAATGGGTATTAAAGGCATAACAGCAAATTGCATGGTCTGACCTCCTAATTTTGTAATCGCACCCGCATTTGGACTCAGTGTAATAAGGGTTGTATTGCCCTGCCAGTTTTGGGTAATTTCTGAAGTAATACCTAAACTTGCGCCGCTTTTATAACTATGTGTTAGAAATATTTGGGTGTAAAATTGATTGCAATCGGCTCTGTCGGCATTGCCTGCGACAGACCAAATTTGATTGGCTAAAAAACCTATCGAAAGTCCTTTTCCCTGATGCATTACTAAAACGCTTGGCCCAATTCCGAATTTTTCTGTTCCTAAAAGTTTTTCGGTAGCAGTTGGTACTAAAAAAGCAGGACCAAATCCTAAAATAATTCCTTTGGTTTTAGGAGCAAAAAATGCTGTTACGGTTGCGTCGCTTAAACCGAATTCATGGGTATTTTCTCCGATGACATCCTGCTGATCAACAACTGGAAGAATATAACGCGTAATTAAATTTAGATTTTCACTTAATTTAAATGGAATTACGGGTTGTATATTGATCTGATATTTTACTCCATTATAGGGACCAATCCCATAAGTAAGATTATTTTGCAGCGGGACACTAATTAGGCTTGCAACCGGATTTGCTAATTTATCTGCAAGTTCTTGGGCACTTGCTCCGGCTTTTGGCTCTTCTTGCGCGAATGCTGAAAAATTTAAAAGAATTAAAAATATACTGAATAAAAGTTTTGTGGCGGTATATATTCTAGCTCGATTCATAATAATTCTTTTAAAGATTTATAATGATTTTTGATTCATTTTAAAACTCATAGTTATTTATCTGCAAAAACTTTCTTCCAATCGTCTTTGATACTTACTACATGATATTTGTATTTGGCAGCAGTATTTAAGGATAGATTATCTTTTTCCTGATAATTGTATTCTCTGATGGAATCATTATGATTTACAATCATTTGGAAAGATGGATATTTGCTTCCCGAAGAATATCTTAACATAGCAAGATCACCGGCTCCGCCTTCGTTACCGCAGGCAAAAACTGGTCGTTGACCAATATGCAGTTGTATGCCAACAGGTTTACCTTCTTTATCATTAAAATGATCTAAAGCAGGCTCTCTTTTGACACTGTTTGATGCATCATCAAATGTATATTTGAAAGAAGTTCCTACAACCTGATCTTTTGGAATGCCATAAAATTCCTGAGATATAGCACGCACCACTTCAACAGTTCCACCAGTTACAATGAAAGTTTTGAAACCATTTGCACGCAAATAATTCAAAAGCTCCAATTGAGGCTGGTATCTGATTTGTTTTATTGGAACATTTTTACCAGGATATTGAGCACCAGCAAAAAACTCTTTTGTAGAAGCTTCAAACTCATCTTCGGTCATTCCTGTATGAGTTGCGGCAACCAATTCAATTAGTGCTTTATCTCCGCCTTTTTCAAAAAAGGTTTTGTCTTTTTCTACAACCGCTTTAAAAGGCTGTTTTTGGGCTAAAGCAGGATTCGCTTCTACCATTTTTTTAACGCGATAAAAAGCAAATAATTCCTGAACATAAGGTTTTTCAGCCCAAAGTGTTCCGTCATTATCAAAGGTTGCAATTCTGTTTTCTACCGGAATAAAATCTGGACTTCCTTCTTTTGTTACCTTTTCGACATAAGCAATAATGTCTTTTTTTAAAGTTCCGTCATTCCAGCTTGGCAATGGATCGCCACTGGTTACAGCAGTTGCTGTACTGTCTTTTGGATTAACCGTTGTGCTTTCTTCTGATTTTTTGCATGAAAGAAATAAAAAAATAAGCATCGTTATTAGTACTAGTTTTTTCTGCATGATGAATAATATTAAGTGAAAAGAAACAGGACGTAAAAAGTCCTGTTTCTTTAATTATCTATACTTTATTTTTTCTTTTTTGGAGCGTCATCTGCATCGTCTTTTAATTTAGGCAGCACATTTTGCTCAATATATTTTTGTGCTTTGATATCTTTCATAGCTTCTTCCATAATGGTGTATGCTGAGAAACTTGGAGGAATTGATCTTGGCGGATATTCTTTAAATGTTTGGGCAAATACGCCTACATCATATATCGCACCGTACACCATCTGAACGTGGTTCATAACCCAATCCCAATAGGTGTTTGAAGTGAAATCGGCTCTTTCAAATGGATCCTGATACAAATTGAATATTTTTTGCAGACGAAGTTTTGTAAACGGTTCTGCCCAAACCCCTAGTGTTCCAGCCAGACGTTGTTCGGCAAAAACATACTTGTAATCTCCTTCTCTCAAACCAACTAAAAGGCCATCATCATCTGTATAGAAGAATTTATCTCTAGCACTTTTTGGTGTTTTGCCTTCTAAAAATTTACTTTGATCAAAACCATCTAAATGCACTTTATACGATTTTCCGTTAGCATTGTAACCTTTTAAAAGTTTATTAACTAAATCCGGTTCACCAGCAATAGAGGCTAATGTTGGCATCCAGTCATTATGACTCATTAATTCAGTAGTAACAGTTCCTGGTTTAATAACACCTGGCCAGCGTACGATACATGGAACACGGAAAGCACCTTCCCAATTGGTATTTTTTTCTGAACGGAATGGTGTCATAGCGCCATCAGGCCATGTGTTCATATGAGGTCCATTATCTGTAGAATAAACAACAATAGTATTATCAGCAATTCCTAAATCGTCTAGCGCTTTTAAGATACTTCCGATAGTTTCATCATGTTCAATCATACCATCAACATATTCACTGTCTCCGTGTGTGTATCTGCCTCTGTGCTCTGCTCTAACGTGTGTGCGAAGGTGCATACGAGTAGCATTGAACCAGCAGAAAAATGGTTTCCCTGCAGCATTTTGTCTTTTAATAAAATCTATGGCAGCAGCTGAAGTTTCGTCATCAACCGTTTCCATTCTTTTTTTAGTAAGTGCTCCAGTATCTTCAATTTTTTGTTTTCCAACTCTTCCAAAACGAGGATCAGTTGTTGCGTCATCAACATTTGTTGCAGTACATTTTAAAACGCCTCTTGGACCAAATTTTTTAAAGTATTCTGGATCTTTAGGATAATCTGGCAATTCTGGTTCTTCTTCAGCATTTAAGTGATACAGATTTCCGAAAAATTCATCAAAACCATTTACAGTCGGCAAATTTTCATTTCGGTCTCCCACGTGATTTTTACCAAATTGACCCGTAACATAGCCTAAGTTTTTCATAATTCCTCCGATAGAAGGATCTAACTGGCTCATACCCATTGGTGCTCCTGGGTAACCAACTTTAGTAAGTCCGGTTCTAAGACCATGCTGTCCTGTTAAAAAAGCGGCACGTCCTGCTGTACAGCTTTGTTCTCCATAGTAGTGTAAAAAACGTAGTCCTTCATTGGCTAAACGATCTATATTAGGCGTTGTATAGCCCATAAGTCCATCACTATAAGCACTAATATTAGTAGTTCCAATATCATCACCCCAAAGTATCAAAATATTAGGTTTTTTGTTTTGGGCCGAAAGTGAAAGGCTCGAACATATTAATGCAAATATTATCATCGCATTATTAAATCTGCAGTAAAACTTAAATTGTTTCATGGTAATAAAATTTGTTAATAATTAGTTTATAAAGAGACGTGCTTATAAAAGCGAAAATGTCAGGGCTTTTTCTTTAAATAAAAATCGTTCTGGGAAAATCGCTGTTTCAAATTTTATTGTCGATAAAAATTACCCGAAATGAAAACAAGATTTTTCTTAACTTTTATTTAAGTATCTCAAAATTAAATAATAAAAGACCGGACAATCCTATTTTTGAGCCATGACATGGTTTCATTTTATAAAATGAAACGTTAAAAAAAGAAAACTTCAATAGCTTGTTGTAGCATTTAACAAAATTTGTTGAACAAAAACAGTGGTTTTGATTACCGCAGATTATTATTTTTGAAAAAGATTTTTGTTCCAATTATACTACTTGAATCAAACGTTCAAAAAAGGGCAAAAAAAAAAGCCATTCTTTCGAATGGCTTTTAGTATATCTTAAAAAAGAAAACTATTCTATTTCAGAAACTCTCATGGTATTTACCATTCCTTTATCTTTGATAGGCATTGCTGCAAGGTTGATTAAATAATCTCCTTTTGTAGCATATCCTTTTTCAATTGCAATTTTATTTACATCAGTTACTGTATCATCAGTACTTTCTTCATTATCATAGAAGAAAGATTTAACTCCCCACAATAAGTTTAATTGTGTCAAGATTCTTCTGTTTGAAGTAAACACTAAAATATGTGCCGTTGAAGGTCTCCAAGCTGAAATCTGGAAAGCAGTGTAACCACTGTTTGTTAAAGTACAAATTGCTTTTGCACTAATTTCATTAGCTAATAAAGCCGCTTGGTGACAAACTGTTTTAGTAACAAAACGTTTAGTTTTGATTTGTGGTGTGTTTTGAGGAACATGAATAAGTTCAGAATCCTCAACTGCCTCACAAATTTGAGTCATTCTTTGGATTACTTGAACTGGGTAGTTTCCTGTAGCAGTTTCACCAGACAACATTACCGCATCTGCACCGTCCATTACTGAGTTAGCAACGTCATTTACTTCTGCTCTTGTTGGAGTTAAACTTGTAATCATTGTTTCCATCATTTGTGTAGCAACGATAACAGGAATTCTAGCCGTTTTTGCTCTGCGGATCAAATCTTTTTGTACCAATGGCACTTCGTGAGCAGGAAGTTCAACTCCAAGATCTCCACGAGCCACCATTAAACCATCGCAATATGCTACAATTTTATCCATGTTCTCTAGAGCTTCTGGCATTTCAATTTTAGCAATAATTGGAATTTTAACTTCTGAATGCTTCGCAATTAATTCTTGCAAATCTTGTAAATCGCGAGGAGTTTTCACAAATGAAAGTGCGATCCAGTCTACTTTTTGCTCGATTGCAAAAATCGCATCAGCAATATCTTTTTCAGTTAAAGCCGGTAAAGATATTTTTGTGTTTGGAAGATTAACGCCTTTTTTAGATTTTAATTCTCCACCTTGAATAACTTTAGCAACAACTTCTGTTTTTTTATCTGTAGAAACAATTTCAAAAATAAGTTTACCATCGTCAAGCAAAATACGCTCTCCAACATTTACATCATTTGGAAAATTTTGATATTTCATAAATGCTTTTTTTGCATTTCCGACAATATCTTCTGCTGTTGTGAAAGTAATTTCATCACCATCATGTACAACAGTTCCTTCTTCCATTACACCAACTCTAAGTTTTGGTCCTTGCAAATCTCCTAAAATTGCTGTAGTATAACCAAACTCTTCATTTAGACCTCTAATGATGTCGATTTTTTCTTTTACTCCTTCGTAATCTGCATGCGAAAAATTGATTCTAAACACATTAACCCCTGCCTCGATCATATCCTTGATAATCTCTCTTGTACTACATGCGGGACCAAGTGTAGCAACAATTTTGGTTTTCTTGTTTGTTAACATTTTTTTTAAAAAATTAGATTGTTTTTTGATTTTATTTTATTTGTATCGACAGCATAAATAGCTGCAACACTCTCTATGGTATTTAGTTGTTGTTGAATTTCTGAAAAATTTAGAGTCTCCTCGCTATTCTCTATTTTCAGGAAAAAATCTACTTTTTTGAATTCAGGAAGTAAATGAATTGTTGTTGAAACCTCACTTGTTTCATTAGAAAACAAATTCTGGAAATCATCTGTACTCACTGAAATGATTTCATTTTTATTCTGAATTAAATTCCATGAAACTGCTTTTTCGGAATCATAATAATAAAACCTAGAAAAATTTGCCTCTCCTTCTTTAGTTTGAGCATGGATCTCGTTTTTGCTCTTACTTAAGTTTATCGGAAGGATCTTATTGATAAAATAGGCTAGTCTATAATCTTCTAATGAAGTATGAATTGCCATTAAATAATAATCAATTTCGTCAAATTCGTCTAAATCCAATCTATGAATAGCCATGTCATGAAAAATCAAGTTGTAAATATACTATTTCTAACGGAGCATCAATAGTTATGACGTGGTTGTTTTTGTTAATTTATAAACGAAAACGTTATAGCTTTAAGATAGTTACAGCATTTTTGTAGCTATTTCTTGTCTATTTTCTCCTGAAATGCAAAATAAGCTCTTTGCGATGCTTTCTCTTCTGCCTTCTTTTTTGAAGTTGCTCGCGCTCTTGCGATTACTTTATTGTCTATGCTTAATTTTACGCCAAATAAGCGCTGACCGTCAATACCGTTATCCTCAAAAATGTCATAATGAAAAACTCTTTTTTCCTTCTGACACCATTCGATAACTAAACTTTTGTAACTAATTACTTTTCCCTCAAGCCTGGCAATATCAACATAAGGCGTGATTACTCGTTTCTGAATAAAACGTTCGCAGTAAGCATATCCTTTGTCTAAATAAATTGCTCCAACTAAAGATTCAAAAATATTTCCGTGTATATTTTCACCAAAATGCTGAATCGGTACTTTGCTCTCCACAAAGCGAACCAGATTTAAATCTTTGCCGAGCTCATTCAAATGCTCACGGCTCACAATTTTTGATCTCATTTTAGTCAAATAACCTTCGTCTCCATTTGGTGCTTTATTAAATAAATGCGCAGCAATTACGGCACTTAACATCGCATCACCTAAAAATTCCAGCCTCTCATAGTTAATTGGCTGTCCATTTTCATCTAGCTTGTTTGATGATCTGTGTGTAAAGGCTTTTTTATAAAAATCAACATTTACCGGCTGAAAACCAAGAATTTTCTGAATAGTGTCAAAAAAAATCCCGTCTTCTAGAGAACGGGATTTAGAAAATATTTTTTTGATAATATTCATATACGAAAATTAGTCAACTAATTTTTTAAACAATACACATGCATTGTGTCCACCAAAACCAAAAGTGTTGCTCATTGCAACATTAACCTCTCTTTTTTGAGGTTTATTTAAGGTAAGATTTAATGATGGATCAATTTTTTCGTCGACAACAGTATGATTAATTGTTGGAGGAACAATTCCGTGCTGCATTGCCAAGATAGAAGCAATTGCTTCGATAGCTCCAGCTGCACCAAGTAAGTGTCCTGTCATCGATTTTGTTGAATTGATATTGATGTTTTTAGCATGACTTCCAAAAACTTTACTGATAGCTTTTAATTCGGCAACATCTCCAAGTGGTGTTGAAGTTCCGTGAGTGTTGATATGATCAACATCTTCAGGTTTCATTCCCGCATCTCTTAAAGTATTTTCCATTACAGCAATAACTCCAATTCCTTCTGGATGTGGTGCTGTTAAATGGTAAGCATCAGATGACATTCCGCCACCGCCAACTTCGCAGTAAATTTTTGCACCTCTTGCCTTTGCATGTTCGTAATCTTCAAGAACCAAAGCTCCTGATCCTTCTCCTAAAACGAAACCATCTCTAGTTGCGTCAAAAGGTCTTGAAGCTGTTTCTGGGCTTTCATTTCTTGTTGATAAAGCATGCATTGAGCTAAACCCTCCCATACCAGCAATTGTAACTGCAGCTTCAGATCCGCCTGATACAATAACATCGCACATTCCTAAACGAATGTAATTGAAAGCATCAATTAATGCATTTGCAGAAGATGCACATGCAGAAACTGTTGTGTAGTTTGGTCCCATATAACCATTACGCATAGAAATATGTGCAGGAGCAATGTCAGCGATCATTTTTGGGATAAAAAACGGATTGAACTTTGGCGTTCCATCACCTTTCGCATAATACATTACTTCTTCTTGAAAAGTCTCTAAACCGCCAATACCTGCTCCCCAGATAACACCAACTCTTTGTTTGTTTACGTTATCATTTGTAATTCCAGCATCTTTAATAGCTTCATCACTGGCAGCAATTGCATATTGAGCAAATTTATCTAGTCTGCGAGATTCCTTGCGATCCATGTAATCTTCAATATTGAAGTTTTTTACTTCGCAGGCAAATTTCGTTTTATGCTTCTCTGTATCATAGTATGTGATAGGAGCGGCTCCGCTTACTCCATTCACAAGTGCATTCCAATATTCCTGGATATTATTCCCTATAGGAGTAAGTGCACCTAATCCTGTTACAACAACTCGCCTTAATGCCATAAATATGTATTTTGTACTTTAAACAAATAAAACCCACGCTTTCTTAACAATAATGTTACTTAAGAGCCATGGGCATTACAATATAAATATATCTTTTTGATTGAAAATCAATCGAAATTTAAATTTTAAAAAAATAATAACACCCGACTTATATATAACATATAAAAATCGGGTGTGGTATTATTATTTTTTAGCTTCCTCGATATAAGAAATAGCTTGACCTACAGTAGCAATGTTTTCTGCTTGATCGTCTGGAATTTGAATATCAAATTCTTTTTCGAATTCCATAATAAGCTCAACAGTGTCTAATGAGTCAGCTCCCAAATCATTAGTGAAGCTTGCTTCTGTTACAACTTCGTTTTCGTCAACACCTAATTTGTCTACGATAATCGCTTTTACTCTTGATGCAATGTCTGACATAATCTTTAATTTTAGAATTTAATTTGTTGGCAAAAATAAAAAACTTTATTTTAAAACAACTATTTAGTTAATAAATGTAACACTAATTTATAAAATTAATTTCAAGAAAGCCGTTTTAAAGCTATTTATTTTGGATTTTTATTCCGTTTTTTGCATTCTCAAAATAAATGCTATTATGAAAAAAATTATCGTTTTTGCCTCAGGATCAGGAACTAATGCCGAGAACATTATAAAATATTTTTCGGAAATCGAAATCGCAAAGGTGGTTTGTGTGTTTACAAATAATGCAGAAGCAAAAGTGATCGAAAGAGCAAAAAAATATCAAATTCCTTTCGAAATTTTCTCAAAAATTGATCTTTCAGAGCGAAACGTCTTACAAAAAATACAAAAAATCGACCCGGATCTGATAGTTCTTGCAGGTTTTTTGCTGAAATTCCCTGAAAACATAATTGAGCAGTATCCAAATAAGATAATTAACATACATCCAGCACTTTTGCCTAATTATGGAGGCAAAGGAATGTACGGAATGCACATACATAGAGCGATCGTAAATAATAAGGAAAAAGAAACCGGAATATCAATTCATTATGTAAATGAAAACTATGACGAAGGCGGTATTATTTTCCAAGCCAATGTAGCTTTAACAGACGACGATACACCGGAAACCGTTGCCGAAAAGATTCATGAACTGGAACAAAAACATTTTCCAGAGATTATTCATAGAATATTGGAAGATTCAAATTCTAAAATTTAAATCACGTAAGTTATATAAGACAATTTAAATTTACGCAAAAATAATTATTATCATATTTGACAAAGCAATATAAGACAGAAGTATAAAATGAACTTATATTACTAGTATGGTAAAAAAATAAACACATGAATCACGAAGTACATATATATACCGATGGCGCTGCAAAAGGAAATCCAGGAAACGGCGGTTACGGCGTGGTGATGGAATTAGTTGGAACACCTCATAAAAAAGAATTTTACGAAGGCTTTCGCTTGACGACTAATAATAGAATGGAACTTTTGGCTGTAATTGTTGGTTTGGAAAAACTGAAAAACCCAAATATGAAGGTTCTTGTCATTTCAGATTCCAAATACGTTGTAGATTCAGTCGAAAAAAAATGGGTTTTGGGCTGGGAAAAAAAGAAATTTGCCGGCAGAAAAAATCCTGATTTATGGAAAAGATTTTTGATTGTTTACCGAAAACATCAAGTCGACTTCAAGTGGATAAAAGGCCACAACAATCATCCGCAAAACGAACGCTGTGATCAATTGGCCGTTATGGCATCAATGCAGCCGAAACTTTCTGTAGATGTTTACTACGAAACTATCGGTTCTAAAGAATAAAAAAACGCATCAAGTATTTGATGCGTTTTTTGTACTAACTTAAATTCTTACTTACGATTTATTCTTTGTCTAAATCTTTTGCTCTATGAAATCCTACTAGCAATCCAACCCCAGACATTGTAATAATTGTTGCCGGATAAATGACATCAGAATTCATATCTGTGTAAGTTGAAAGGAATAAAGCAATAAAAAAGCCAAGTCCTATTCCAATTAAAAGAAAAGCTGAATTCAAAATAAAGATTTTCCATGCTGGAACTCCATTTGTTTTGCCTTTTAAAAATATGCTGGCATCTGCACCTTTTTCTATAAGAGCCAAACGCTCTCTATTTCTTGTTGAGTAAAAAAGATAGACAATCCCAAAGATCATCGCAAAAAGACTAAGTGGTACTAAAACTTGTGGTCCCATAATTTTATGTTTTTATAATTGATTGATACTCCATAGGACGACACCTTTTAAATTGAGGTTACAGCTTTTGAAGAAAAATTTCAAAAAATAAATTCCAAATTCCAAAACTTGCTGATTATGAGTTAATTTTGAGTTTTATTAAAAGTATGAAATCTCAAAGTAAAAATCGTAATTGTCATTTCGACGAAGGAGAAATCTTCGCGAGAAGCTCGTCAAAGATTTGACTATAGTTGCGGAGTTACTTGTGAAGATTTCTCCTTCGTCGAAATGACAAAAATGCGTGAACCAATTATAAATAAAAGTTTTTGACAAATTTCAATCCTTATTATATATGTAAAATCTCGAAGTTGGAATTTGGAATTTATTTTTTGAAATTTTTTACCAAAAGCTGTAACCTAAAATAATAAACTGTCGTCCTATATAATATGAGTACAATTCCAGATCAACATTATATCGATAGAATCCTGCAGGGCGAGACAAATTTGTTTGCCGTGCTGGTCGACCGTTATAAGGATATGATTTTTACATTGTCGATTAAAATGGTCAAAAACAGAGAAGAAGCCGAAGAAGCCGCACAGGATACTTTTATTAAAGTATTTAATTCTTTGAGCAAGTTTAAAGGCGATTCTAAATTCTCAACTTGGATTTATAAAATCTCTTATAATAATTGTTTAGACCGTTTGAAGAAAAACAAAAAAGAAGATTTAAACATTTCCATAGATGAATTTTCATCGCATTTAGTCAAAACCATGGACAATGCTTTGAGCGCTTTAGAAGATAAAGAAAGAAAGCAGGCCATTCAGAATTGTTTAAATTTGTTGCCGAGGGAAGATAATTTCTTACTGACTTTGTTTTATTTTGAAGATCAGAATTTAGAGGAAATTGGCAAAATCATGAATATAAATGCTAATAATGTCAAGGTGAAATTATTTAGAAGCCGACAAAAATTAGCTACCATTTTAAAGAAGCAGTTAGAACCAGAAATAGTAGAGTGTTATGAAAGAGGAAGATAAAAATTTAGAAAATCTTATTGAGAAAATGATGGCCGAAAACACTTTGCAATCGCCATCTGCCGACTTTACTTCGAATTTAATGTCGCAAATTCTTGTTGCTGAAAAAGCAAAAATAAAACCTTACAAGCCTTTAATTTCCATCTCAACATGGATTTTTATCGGAATTGCTTTGGCCCTTTTAGTTTTGTATAATATGTTTTTTGCCGGAGCAGAAAATAATATAGAAATAGGAAAATCATACACTGATAAAATTTCGGCAATTGTTTCCGGAATTCATATTTCAAAAACTTTATTGTACGCTATTTTAATCGTTCCTTTTATGGTTTTGATTCAGATTGGGGTTTTGAAGAATTATTTTGATAAGAAGTATCAGTTATAGATTTTTTAAAAGATGAAAAGTAAAATGGCCATTTTAAATAGAATTCTAAGAGTAAAAAAAACATGCAAGTATTCTCTTTTAATGCTGTTGTTTTTTATCATTAGTTATGCATCAGCACTTCCACCAAACTTTACTACTAAAGAAATAAAATTTGTTAGCGAAGGCGTTTCACTTGCCGGAACTATTTTCACACCCAATAAAGTGCAGGCTGCCGTAGTGATTGTTCATGGATCTGGGCAAGAAAAAAGAATGATAGACTTTGCCACAACCCTAGCCAACAATGGAATTGCAGTTTTAACGTATGACAAACGTGGAGTCGGAGAATCAGCGGGTGTATATGTTGGACCTGAAGTAGGAACTAACAACGTTGATTTCTCAAACCTAAATCTTTTGTCTTTAGATGCGAGCGCTGCTGTAAATACTTTATCTAAATCTTTATCAAATAATAAAATACCAATCGGTTTAATAGGGGGCAGTCAAGCTGGATGGATAATTCCATTGGCTGCAGAAAAAAACAAGAAAGTCCAATTTATGACCATATTTAGCGGCGCTCTTATAACAGTCAAAGAACAATTGAGATTCCAATTTTATACCAATGGAAATAAAAATTTCTGGGATACGCACTCCGAAGAAGAAGCAAGAAAACATGTATTCAATGACCCTGATAAATACGAGTTTGTTGACACAGATCCCAAAGATATTCTTTCCAAATTATCAATTCCAGGAATCTGGATTTTTGGAGGCAAAGACATTCAAGTTCCTGTAAAGCTATCCATCAAATATCTTGATGTATTAAAAGCTAAAGGAAAACATTATGAATATAAATTGTTCCCAAACTTGGGCCACAATACCGCGTTTTCAGACGATGAAGAACCTATGAAAGAGGCAATTAATTGGATTAAAAATATAGATAAATTAAAGAATCGTAAGCAAAAAAACTAAATTCACTATCGCTAACAGTAACTACAGCCTATTTTGAGCTTTCTAAAAAATTCTTTTGATAAGTAGTATGAGGTGTAGTTATTATTTAAAAGAATCTTCTCTTTTAATTATAGTAGATCTCACATGTATATCATCAAAACTAATATCATATCGGTTTAAATATAATATATAACTTATTGTAGAATATTCGTCAGATCCTATAATTGCTTTTTTAAGTTCAAATTCTCCCTTTTTATAGGATGGTTCAGAATATTTTTTCAGAAATTTTTCGAATCCTAATTGAACATATTCTTTTTGTATTTTCTTATTTAATTTAAATTTCTTTTCGATAATAAGTCGGGAATTCTCATCAAACACAAAATCTTCATTCAAAAAAGTCTCTAAAAATATTTTGAAAGATTTATATTTTTTGGAGTAAAACAGTTTGTAAGATGCATAAAGACCGTTTTCAGTTGTCATAAAAATTTCATCATGATTTGTCTTTAAGTATACGTCTGAAAATAATATTGGCATCGGTAGTAATGCTGCAGTGTCGTTTTTTATTTCTCCTCGGTCAGCTAATGTTTCAATCATTTCTTCAGAAAAATTAGGCTCTTTTCTTTTGCAGGAAATCAAAAGACAGAACACTATAAATAAGACTACTATTTTCTTCATAAATGAAATTTGAGTTTAAAACAAATCTAACAAAAATATTCAGCGTTTTTTCCAAAATAAATATTGCAATTTAATTCTGAAAATGATATTTTGAGCACTCAAAAGATTCAAATATAATTTACTCATTTACAATAGTTTTAAGCCCGAAATCGATATCTTTTTTTTAAGAAAATTTTGAGAACCTAAAGCATTGCAATATTGTAACTTATAGAGTATCTTTGCACCCTAATTCGAAATTCATAAAATGAATAAATTATTGATTGTTGGAACGGTTGCTTTCGACGCGATTGAAACTCCTTTCGGAAAAACAGATAAAATATTAGGTGGTGCTGCAACGTACATTGGTTTATCAGCATCCTTTTTTAACTTGCAATCGGCTATTGTTTCAGTAGTTGGCGATGATTTTCCTCAAGAACATTTAGATCTTTTAACTTCAAAAAATATTGATATCTCAGGTATCGAAATTGTAAAAGGCGGAAAAACCTTTTTCTGGAGCGGTTTATACCACAACGATTTAAATTCTAGAGACACTCTTGTAACTGAATTGAATGTTTTAGCTGATTTTCAGCCTAAAGTTCCTCAAAACTATAAAGATGCTGATGTTGTAATGTTAGGAAACTTACACCCATTAGTACAAAGCAGTGTTTTAGATCAAATGGAGAAAAAACCAAAATTAGTAGTTTTAGATACTATGAACTTTTGGATGGACTGCGCTCTTCCTGAATTATTAGACGTAATTAAACGTGTAGACGTAATTACAATTAATGATGAAGAAGCAAGACAACTTTCTGGTGAATATTCATTAGTAAAAGCGGCTGCTAAAATCCAAGACATGGGACCAAAATATGTGGTGATCAAAAAAGGAGAACACGGAGCACTTTTATTCCACAACAGAGAAGTTTTCTTTGCACCAGCTTTACCGCTAGAAGATGTTTTTGATCCAACAGGAGCTGGAGACACTTTTGCAGGAGGATTTTCTGGATTCATTGCACAAAGCGAAAACATTTCGTTTAACAATATGAAAAACGCAATTATTTACGGTTCAAATTTAGCTTCGTTCTGCGTAGAGAAATTTGGAACTGAAAGGATGGAAACATTAAACAAAGCCGAGGTGGCGATTCGATTACAGCAATTTAAGTCGTTAACTCAGTTTGACATAGAAATATAATGCCTAAGAGCCTCGGTAAAACGGGGCTTTTTTATTACGTTAATACACACAACTTACAACACACAAAAAAACAAAAAAATGAGCGACGCTTTAAAACACGAATGTGGTATAGCTTTAGTTAGACTTCTTAAACCGCTTGAATATTATAAAGAAAAATACGGAACTGCTTTTTACGGAATTCAGAAAATGTATTTAATGATGGAAAAACAGCACAACCGCGGACAAGACGGCGCTGGTTTTGCAAGCATTAAACTTGATGTTGATCCTGGACAACGCTACATAAGCAGAGTTCGTTCAAATCATGCACAGCCAATTCAAGATGTTTTTAAACAAATCAACGAGCGAATCAGCGAAGAATTAAAAGCTAAACCTGAAATTGCTGACGATATTCATAAAATAAAATCTGAAATTCCATATGTAGGCGAATTGTTTTTAGGACACGTTCGTTACGGAACTTTTGGAAAAAACAGCATCGAAAGTGTTCACCCATTTTTGCGTCAAAGCAACTGGATGCACCGTAACTTGATTTTGGCCGGAAACTTTAATATGACAAATGTTAAAGAACTTTTCGAAAATTTAGTTGAATTGGGACAGCATCCTAAAGAAATGGCGGATACTGTTACGGTAATGGAAAAAATTGGTCACTTTTTGGATAAAGAAGTAATGCAATTGTACCAAGACTGCAAAGCTGAAGGTTATTCTAAAAGAGAAGCTTCACCTGTAATTGCGGAGCGTTTGGATATTGCAAAAATCTTAGCTCGTTCTGCTAAAAACTTAGACGGCGGTTACGCAATGGCTGGATTATTAGGTCATGGTGATGCCTTTGTTTTTAGAGATCCAGCGGGAATTCGTCCAGCCTACTTTTATCAAGATGATGAAGTAGTTGTAGTAGCTTCTGAAAGACCTGTTATTCAAACTGTATTTAATGTACCTTTTGAAAGCGTTCAGGAAATTGATCCGGGACATGCTTTGATTATCAAGAAAAACGGAAAAGTTTCTATGAATCAAATCTTGGAACCAACCGTTAAAAAAGCTTGTTCGTTTGAAAGAATTTATTTCTCAAGAGGAAGTGATGCCGAAATTTATCAAGAACGTAAAAACTTAGGGAAATTAATTTTACCAGCGGTTCTTGACGCAATTGACAGCGATACAGATAACACTGTTTTCTCTTATATTCCGAATACAGCTGAAACTTCATTTTATGGTTTAGTTGAAGCTGCTCAGGATTTCTTAAATCAGAGAAAAAACAATTATATTCTGGAAAACAGAAACACACTAACTGCTGAAACACTTCAGGAGCTTTTAGCTGTAAAAATTCGTACGGAGAAAGTTGCTATTAAAGATGCTAAACTTAGAACCTTTATTACGGAAGACAGCAGCCGTGACGATTTAGTTGCACACGTTTACGATGTTACGTACGGTGTAATTAAGCCAGAAGATAATTTAGTAATTATTGACGATAGTATTGTTCGTGGTACAACTTTAAAAATGAGCATCATTAAAATGATGGATCGTTTAAATCCAAAACGTATCGTGATTGTTTCATCGGCACCGCAAATTCGTTATCCAGATTGTTACGGAATCGATATGGCAAAACTAGAAGGACTTGTTGCTTTTAGAGCTGCTCTAACTTTATTGAAAGAAAGAAACTTATATCATATTGTTGACGAAGTTTATGCAAAGTGTAAAGCACAAGAAAATTTCGCTGACAAAGATGTTGTAAACTATGTTACAGCTATCTACGATCAATTTACACCAGAAGAGATTTCAGATAAAATTGCAGAAATGTTAAGCTCTCCGGAAATTAAAGCCGAAGTAAAAATCATTTTCCAAAAAGTAGAAGATTTACATATTGCATGTCCTAAAAATTTAGGTGACTGGTATTTTACAGGAGACTATCCAACTCCAGGTGGAAATCGAGTTGTAAATCGTGCATTTATGAATTTTTACGAAGGAAAAGATGCTAGAGCATACTAAGAAAACGCTAAGAAAAAGTTAATTTGTGCATTTCATCGGTTTTTTTTGCCGTTCATCCTGTTTGTTTGGTAAAGATGAAAAGCTACAATACTTTTGGGAAACCATAACATTAGTAGGTTAAGTTTATGGTAGATTTGGGGCAAAAAGGGTGGAAGCAATTCCACCTTTTTTATTTTATTCAGATAAGTACTTACAAAGCAGACTTCTACAATCACTTCGTCGAAAATATTGACCATTCATCTAAAAAGTTTTTTTTTAAAATATAGTCGCCATACATTTACTGAACCATAACATTAGTAGGTTAAGTTTATGGTAGATTTGGGGCAAAAAAGGCGGAAGAGATTCCGCCTTTTTTATTTTTCTTTTTTTTAGAGTAAAGAAAATAGAATAAAGAGTAAAGAATAAAGAGTAAAGACCTAAAAAAATAGATAAAAAAAAAGACGAACACTGATGTGTCCGTCTTTTTTCTTTATTCTTTACTCTTTATTCTTTACTCTTTACTCTCTCCTAGTTTTACTTAATCGGATTTATTTGCCATTCGTCTAAAAAGTTTTTTTCATAAATATAGCTGCCATACATTTACCGAACCATAACATTAGTAGGTTAAGTTTATGGTAGATTTGGGGCAAAAAAGGCGGAAGAGATTCCGCCTTTTTTATTTTTCTTTTTTT
>NZ_WMIC01000003.1 GCF_009711135.1 Flavobacterium sp. LC2016-01
CAGTTTATAGCTTCTGAAGGATGTTCAAATGCTGGAACTTACACTAATACTTGGACTGTAAAAGATGCCTGCGGTAATACTTCTGAAACTTTCACTCAGGTGATTACAATTCAAGATACTACTGCTCCAACTTGGACTACTCTAACTGCATCATTAAACAAAACTATCGAATGCAGCAATCAAGAAGCTTTGACATCGGCGCAAGCCTTATTCCCAACAGCAACTGATGCTTGTGATACTGATGTTTCAAATATTGTAAAAGTAAGCGGTCAGTTTATAGCTTCTGAAGGATGTTCAAATGCTGGAACTTACACTAATACTTGGACTGTAAAAGATGCCTGCGGTAATACTTCTGAACCTTTCACTCAAGTGATTACAATTCAAGATACTACTGCTCCAACTTGGACTACACAAACTGCTTCTTTAAACAAAACTATTGAGTGCAGTGACGAACAAGCTTTGGCATCGGCGCAAGCCTTATTCCCTGTGGCGACAGATTTATGCGATACTGATCTTAAAAATATAGTAAAAGTAAGCGGTCAGTTTGAAGCTTCTGAAGGATGTTCAAATGCTGGAACTTACACTAATACTTGGACAGTAAAAGATGATTGCGGAAATACTTCTGACACATTCACTCAAGTAATTACAATTCAAGATACTACTGCTCCAATATTTAGCGGTGAGCTTCCAACTGACATTACAGTTTCATGTGACGCAGTTCCAGAACCGGCTAATGTTCAGGCTTCAGATAATTGCAGTGGAGATTTACCAATTGTATTGGCTGAAACTAAAACCGATATTAAAAACGAATGCGGTACAGAATATACTTTGACTCGCAAATGGACAACAAGTGACTGTTCAGGAAACACTGCTTCATTTACTCAAATTATAACTGTTCGTGACACAACTCCACCAACAGGAACAGCTCCGGCAGACGTAGCAGGTTTACAAAATGCTACAGATATTCCAGCTGGAAGCCCAAGTGATATTACGGATGAAGCTGATAATTGCGGCGGAAATGTAACGGTTACTGTAAGCGATTCTAACAATGGAGCGAATGGCTGCGATGGAAATGCGTACATCTTGACAAGAACTTACACTTTAACAGACTGTGCTGGCAACAAAACCGAATTAGTTCAAACCTTTACTGTTGAAAATAAAGTTTCTGTATCTGGTGTTCCTACTAACGTAAGCTGTCTTGATGGAACTGATGGTTCGATCGCGGTGACCAGCAGTCCAGGCGCAACGGTTGTGATTACAAATGCAAACAATGAAGTGGTTGGAAATACTAATTTACCGGCAGGAACTTATACACTTACTGCAACGGCTCCTGTAAATGGTGAAGGGCAAGTTTGTACTGCAACGGCTACGGTAACAATTACACAGCCTAATTATAAAGTTAAAATATCTGGACAAGTTATTAATGTAGACACTAACACTCCAATTGCGAATGTACCTGTTACATTAATACCACAAGGCACAACTCCTGGTCCTATTTTAATAAGAATCACTAATGCTAATGGTGAATATACATTTGCTGGAATGGTAGCCGGAAGTTATCTAGTTCAAGTTCAAGATGCTAATTTAAATAGCGCGTATCAATTGTATCCTGTAGATTCAAGTTTGTTCTTTACGACACTTGAAGAATGTAAATTCCAAGTTCATGATTTCTTATATGGAAAATCAGATCTTCCAGTTTTAGGAGATTATGTTTGGTATGATGTTAACAGCAACGGAATTCAAGATGAATGGTATGATGCTAACAATGATGGCGTTGTAACTAAAAATATTCCAGACAGTGATGGCGCTATTGACTATAGCTTATGGGAATGGATTGATTTTAATGGAGACGGAAGCTATGTTGGCCCTCAAAATGCTGGTGAGTTAAATGCCGCCGGATTTGGAAATGCTCAAAGTGCGAACGTTATTATTGATGGTCCAAATGGATATCACGATGATGTAATTGTTGGAATTCAAGGTTTCTGGAGAAACAGACCAGAAAGTGCAAATCCATATGGCGAATACAAAGTAAAACTTGTTAAAGATGCAAACCTAGATGCTGTTGCTGCAGCTTTAGGAGCAACAGGATTAGTGAAAGTATTGCCTTCATCAACATCTACTACGAATAAAAAAGTTACATCGAAAACTAGCAAAATACAAATGCACACCGTTTGTACCACTACTAGCGCTGATGGCTACGTTGTAAATGTAACCCCAGAAGATCTAGTTCACTTAGATATTGACTTTGGAGTAAATTGTAAAGAGTACCAAGACATTGTTGCTAATGATGATAATGGAGGTCCGTTCCCTGGAGTTAACACCACAACACCAAATGTGTTGAATGTATTGACAAATGATACGTTGGAAGGTCAACCGATAACGGCATCAGATGTTATTATAACAACTGTAACACCAAATGAATTCTTGCAATTGAATCCTGACGGTTCTGTAGATATTTTACCAAATGCACCTGCAGGTACATTAACAATGGTATATCAAATTTGTGAAGCCGATCAAACTTCAAATTGTGATACTGCAACTGTAACTATTACAATTGAAGCTCCAGTAATGACCGTTACTGCAACATCAATTTGTGTGAACGATGTTCCGTACCTTGATTATTCAGCAACACCTGTAAACTTTACACCTGTAAATGGCGTAACAATTACCTGGGCTGACAGCAATAACAATGTCGTTACAACAATGACCAACTTACCGCTTAGCGGCAGAGTATTATGGCCTGGAGCTGTAGTAGATCAAGCTGGAAACGGAATTGACTGGCCAGGATGGGTTTTCCAAGATAATAAATGGATCCAGGCTCCAGACGGATTTGAAAATCTTCGTCCAACAGCTACTGTTACAATCTCTGTTAACCCAAGCGAAACGATTGTTGTAAACTATCCGCCAGCCGATCCTTACTGTATCGCAAGACCAACATTTGCAATTGTTGCTAATGATGATACAGCAGGACCTATAAACGGTACAACTGGAGGAACAAATGTAATCAACGTTTATACTAATGATACTTTAAATGGTTCACCGGTAAACCCAAGCGATGTTACTTTGACAACAGTAACGCCAGATCCAAAAGGTGTATTAACACTAAACCCTGACGGAACAATTACTGTCGCACCAAATACTCCGGCTGGAACATATACTCTAACGTATCAGATTTGTGAAATCGCTGATTTTGGAAACTGTGATACAGCAATTGTAACCGTTACCGTTTCTTCTTCACCAATTGTGGCGAATGATGACAGCTACACGAACATAGGCTGTAACCGATTTGGAGTGGTTGGAAATTTACTAAGTAATGATTT
The DNA here is from genome assembly GCF_009711135.1 of Flavobacterium sp. LC2016-01. Taxonomy (GTDB): domain Bacteria; phylum Bacteroidota; class Bacteroidia; order Flavobacteriales; family Flavobacteriaceae; genus Flavobacterium. The sequence continues at coordinate 3,321 of NZ_WMIC01000003.1, forward strand.
ACTAAACGGCCTGCCAGTGACACTGCAGCTAGTAAACTTCAGCTTAGTACCGCAAGGCACAGATGTAAAATCTGATCCAAATATAACAGTAGATACTTCGGGCAATTTAACCGTAGGAAGTGCAACAGCTGCTGGTACTTATACTTACACGTATCAAATTTGTGAAAAATTAAATCCAAATAATTGTGATACCGGAACTATAACCATCACTGTTATTCCAAATGGAGTTACAAATCTGTCAAGTAGTGCTTGTAATGATGATTCAACATTAGTTGACTTGCTTTCACTGCTTCCAGCAGAAACTCCAAGAAACGGAACTTGGGTGGATACAAATAACACTAGAGCATTGCAAGGAAGTGTTTTAAATGCATTTGGTCTGGCACTTGGCACTTATGTATTTGAATACAAAATAGCCGATCAGCTTTGTCCTCGAAGCATAGTACTAAGCATGGAAATCAATGACGACTGTAAAGTATTACCATGTGAAAACATACTTGTACACAATGCTTTCTCTCCAAACGGAGACGGTATAAATGATGTGTTTGTAATTGATGGAATTGGCGACTTAACTTGTTATCCAGGCAATACAGTAGAGATCTATAATCGTTGGGGAATATTAGTCTTTGAAACAACGGACTATAATAATACAACGAATGCGTTTGATGGAACTTCGAGAGGAAGAACGACTGTAAAACAATCAGACGGTCTGCCAACAGGAACCTACTTCTACATCGTGACTTACAAATCTCTAGACGGAAATAATGTAATTCAATATAACAAAAAAGACGGATACCTATATCTTTCAAAATAAATCCAGGCTGCAAAGGCTGATATAAATACTGTATCAGCCTTATACAGCAGAGAACATTAAAAATCCGGGGATTGAAAAGAATTATATCGTGGATTTTTTTAGGGGATTTCATTAATAATCAATAGTAAAATTGAAATAATAAATATCTACTATGAGAACAAAATTATTTTACTTCGTCATTCTGTTTGTAACTATTGCAGGTCACGCGCAGCAAGATTCTCAATATACGCAATACATGTACAATACTATAAACATAAATCCTGCCTATGCAGGTTCTCGTGGAGCCTTAAGCATTTTTGGTCTGTACCGTACACAATGGGTTGGTTTGGATGGTGCTCCTGAAACAAGCAGTTTCTCAATAAACACGCCAATAAATAACAGCAATCTCGGAATTGGAGGTTCGGTTGTTAATGATAAAATTGGCCCAACAAATGAAAATAACATTTCGGTTGACGTTTCATACACAATTCAAACATCGGCTAATTGGAAACTTTCATTTGGTATTAAAGGAACAGCCAATATATTCAATTTGGATGTGAGCAAACTGAATCCTGATATTTCAGGAGATCCACAATTTCAGGATCTGGATAATAAATTTACTCCTAACGTAGGAGCCGGAGTTTATTGGCACTCAGACAAAGCTTATGTTGGTCTTTCTGTTCCAAATTTTATTGAAACAAATCGTTACGATGATAATGATATTGCCATTTTCAAAGACAAAATCAACTATTATTTAATGGCCGGTTATGTATTCGATCTTGACAAATATCAATACATCAAGTTCAAGCCAGCTCTACTTACCAAAATGGTTGAAGGTGCGCCGCTTCAAGTTGACCTTTCTGCAAATTTTCTGTTCTATGACAGATTCATGATTGGTGCTGCTTATCGTTGGAGTGCTTCATTAAGTGCTATGGTTGGGTTCCAAATTACAGATGGTCTTTATTTAGGTTATGGTTACGATCGTGAAACTACAAACCTGAATAATTATAATTCAGGATCACATGAGATATTCCTGCGTTATGAATTCTTTACTAAAAATGGTAAAATAACAACTCCTCGTTTCTTCTAAAAATTAGTACTATGAAAAATTATATTTTCCTTTGCCTAACATTTGTAAGCGTTTTTTCATTGGACAGTTATTCACAGCAGTCAAAACTAAATTCTGGTGATAAAAAATACAATAATTACGCTTATGTTGATGCAATAAAGACGTATGAAAGAGTAGCAGATAAAGGATATAAATCTGAAGAAATGTTCAAGAAACTTGGTAATTCTTATTACTTTAATTCAGATTTTGACGGTGCTGCTAAGTGGTATGGCGAGTTATTTGCAATGAATTCAAATATAGAGCCTGAATATTATTACAGATATGCCCAATCTTTAAAATCAATAGGAGAAACTGCCAAAGCAAATAAAATTTTAGATGAATTTGATGCTAAAAACAAAAACGACAACAGAGCAAAACTGTATAAAGAAGATGTAAATTATCTCGACCAGATCAAAGCAAATTCAGGCCGATATAAAATCGAAAATGCCGGAATCAACAGCAAATATTCTGATTATGGATCTTTCGTTTATAACAACAAATTATATTTTGCTTCGGCCAGAGATACTGGAAATTTTTCTCAGAGAAAGCACAAATGGACAGGCGAATATTTTACCAATATTTATGATGCTGATGTCGATTCTGCAACTTACAGTGCAGGTAAAGTCAATAAATTTAAAAATGCTTTAAACAGCAAGTTCAACGAAGCAACTCCTGTTTTTTCTAAAGATGGAAAAACAGCATACTTTACAAGAAACAATTTTGTAGATGGAAAAAAAGGAAAAGATGCCAATAAAGTTACTTTAGTTAAATTATATAAAGCCACACTTGACAGTAAAGAACAATGGACCAATATTGCACCGCTCTCTTTTACAAGTGATAATTACAGCACAGCGCATCCGGCACTTAGTCCTGACGGAAAAACATTGTATTTTGCATCTGATATGCCCGGAACTATAGGTCAGTCTGACATTTATAAAGTAAGTATAAATGATGACGGAAGCTACGGAATTCCAGAGAATTTAGGAAAAACCATTAATACAGAAGGAAAAGAAACATTCCCGTATATTACCGATGACAACGAGATTTATTTCGCCTCAGATGGTCATCCCGGACTGGGCGGACTAGATGTTTTTGCGGGAGATATTGACAATGACGGCACGGTAAGCAATATTCAGAATGTAGGTGCCGATGTCAATTCTCCAAAAGATGATTTTGCCTACTTTATAGATCCGGTCAGCAGACTTGGGTATTTTAGTTCCAATAAAGACGGCGGTGAAGGATCAGATGACATCTATAAATTTTTAGAAACAAGAAGACTGAAATGTATTCAGGAACTAAGCGGTATTGTTACTGACATTGAAACAAAAGAAATCTTGCCTGGAGCAAAAGTTACTTTATACGAAAATCAAGTTATTAAAGCTACCACAACGGCTGATGACACAGGATTATATAAACTTCCTGTTGAGTGTAAAAAAACCTACAATGTTCGTGCTGAAAAACAAGATTATGACACTAAAGAAGTCAGCATAACAATCGACAAAGTAAGCGGAAAAACCGACTTGCCGATTGCTTTAAACAAACGTATGTGCCGTGTTACTGTTGGAGACGATTTAGGAAAATGCTTTGGCATCAAAATGATTTATTTCGATTTGGATAAATCAAACATCAGACCTGAAGCCGCACTGGATTTAGAAAAAATACTTGCCGTATTAAACGACTATCCAGCAATGAAACTCGACATTCGTTCACATACAGACAGCCGTGCAACGCATCAATATAATGAAGCCTTATCTGACAGAAGAGCAAAATCTACTATTCAATGGTTGATCAAAAACGGCATCAAAGCCGATCGTTTAACCGGAAAAGGATACGGTGAAACACAGCTTGTTAATAGATGTTCAGATGGAGTTCCTTGTACTGAAGAAGAACACCAAATGAACAGACGAAGCGAATTTATTATTACAGCACTTTAGTTATTAGTTTAGGTTATCATATTTTGGAAAAAAAGCTGTCTGAAACTGACAGCTTTTTTTACATAAAAAAAAATCGCCGCAGTTTAAAAAACTGCAACGATCGTAAAAACCAACCAGTTTTTAATTAATCCTATATTCTAACAAAAATGTTAGTGTAATATTTTTTACCCGTTTTGGCATCAATTGTAATTGCAATTCCAAAATGAGTATAATTTCCTTCGATGTTTTCTTTATGTCCTGGACTTTCCAACCACGCTTTTAAAGCAGCTTCAGAAGTTTTATAATTGTAAGCAACATTCTCGCCTACTTTTTTTGCACCGAGAACTTTTTCAAGATTTTCAGAACGCGCTACAAAATCATTATGATCAACAACATTTTTTTCGATCATATATTTGTTATGTTCTTCACATTTGGCCGAAATATGATTAATTGGTTCTAAAGCATTTAGACCAATACTAACACGGTAATCGTTAATCAATTTCATGGTTTCTAATTCTGAATCGTTGTACGAATAGTTCGTAATCAGAATCTCAGTTGAAGTACTGTTTTCAGTTCCCTCTGCAGTGTCGGCAGAACATGCGTTCATTGCAAAAAGTATTGCAATGAACGTCATGATGCGCATTATCTTCTTCATAGTCATACAGTAGTTTAATGCTTAAAGTAAATGTTGGGGCAAATCCTTTAACTTTTTATAATTTGAATAAATTGTTTCATTTTTCTTACGCCAAACATATTCAAATTGTCGTTAAACTACAAAATTAATCGATGAAATGCATCATATTTTTATTTTATGATATATTTTTCTTACATCTAAGAAGATAATCGCTCAATCTTCCATGAAAAATCAGATTGACTTGTATATCGAATTCTGTCATGCAGTCGATTGGGTCTTCCCTGCCAAAATTCTACTTGTAAGGGAGTTACTAAATAGCCTCCCCAATTTTCAGGTCTCGGAATTGCTTTTCCTTCAAATTGAGCTTCTAATTTCTTTAGATTTTCTTCTAAAAAACTTCTCGACGGAATCACTTCACTTTGATGCGAAACGATAGCGCCCAGCTTGCTTCCGTCTGGTCTTGAATCAAAATAGTTGTCAGAAATATTTTCAGAAGTTTTTTGTGCAATTCCCTTTATAATTACCTGACGTTCCATTTCCTGCCAAAAAAAGGACAAACAAACATTTGGGTTTGCTTCAATCGCTTTTCCTTTTTCTGAATCATAATTGGTATAAAAAATAAATCCTTCTTCAGAAAATTTCTTCAGCAAAACCACTCTCGATTTCGGAAAACCATCCAAACCGATTGTAGAAACCGTCATAGCATTCACTTCTCCGCTTCCGCCAAAATCTTCCACTTCATAAAACCATCTATTAAATAGATTAATTGGATCTTCAGGAATATTGGTTTCCAATAATTCGCTTTTCTCGTAAGACTTTCTATAATTGCTTAAATCGTTCATGATTTATTATTTTAGATTGTTGATTTTAGATTTTAGATTTTTTGTCTCCAGTTTGTCAGGCTGAGCGAAGTCGAAGCCCCTCATTTACAAAAGACGTCTCAATACAAAAGCCCTTCGACTTCGCTCAAGGTGACATTCGTATGTTCACGTTCCAAAACTTAGCATCTTAGTATCTCAGAACCTTAGTATCTTTAAAATTAAAACTCAAATGAAACTCCATCATCTGCTAAAAGCACATTTTGGAAAACTTCTTGAGCTTCTTCTTTAAAACGCTCAATTCCGTCATATCGTGTCGAATAATGACCTAAAACCAATTGTTTTACATTTGCTTTTAAAGCAATTCGTGCAGCTTCTTTTGCAGTCGAATGCAATGTTTTTTGCGCCAATGAAGCTTCAGATTCTAAAAAAGTAGATTCATGATACAAAACATCTGCATCTTTTATTATCGGAATAACAGCTTCATGATAAACTGTATCCGAGCAAAAAGCATATTTCATTGTCGGAGCAGGATCAAAAGTAAGTTTCTCATTTTCTATTACCGTTCCGTTGTCAAGTGTAATATCACTTCCGTTTTTTATTTTCTGATAATAAGCAACGTGAATATCATATTTTTGAACTGCTTCAACATTTAGTTTTCTCTCATCTGGTTTTTCTTCAAAAAGATAACCATTGGTGTACACACGATGTTTTAACGGAATCGTTTTTACAATAACGCGTTTGTCTTCAAAAATCACTTCACTTTCTTTCGACTCCAGTTCATGGAAAAACAAATTATATGTTGTCCAGGATTCTGTCAATTTTAATTGAAGCAGAATAAGTTCCTTGATTCCTTTTGGTCCGTAAATATGTAAATCGGTAGTTCTTCCTAAAAGAGAAAAAGTCGAAATGGTTCCAATCAATCCATAAAGATGATCGCCATGAAGATGCGAAATAAAAATGTGATTAATTTTTGAGAACTTAATCTTATTTTTCCGAAGCTGGACCTGAGTTCCCTCACCGCAGTCAATTAAAAATAATCGGTTTTTAATCTCTAAAACCTGCGAAGTCGGATTGGTAATTGTTCTGGGAGTTGCGGCATAACAGCCAAGTATAGTAAGCTTCAATTTTATGTTTATTCGTTTATTTGGTAAATCGTTTAATCACCTAATTATGAAAAGTAAAATCAGTTAAACAAATAAACATTTAAACGATTAAACCAATCTTAAAATCCGAGATCTCTCTCAATTTCTTCCATTTCGATAATATCGTGTGCTTCCAAAAGAGAAGGAACAACAACTAATTTATCTGAAATAGCATTAAAATCAAGATCTGAAGCCACAATAACAAACGATTTTTTTATTTTCTTCTGAGACTTTGCCAATGGTAAAAATAGTTTCAAATCATTTTCAGACAAATTTGCATCCGATGACAAATCGATTATAACATTGTGTTTTTCAAAGGTTTTAAACTGTTGCGTTACTTTTTCCAAGAAAGAATTTACATCTCCTTGTGTATCCTTAATTGTAACGGTATGTCCTTTTTGATCTACTTTCATTTTATAATTTGTGGGGCTTATATAAAAATTGATTTTTCTGACAGCTAAGATACGAAGTTTTTTTGTAGAGTTTTCAGTCGCGGTCTCAGTTTTCAGTTTTTAAACAAGTGTCACCCTGAGCGTCCCGAGACTTCGGGAGAAGTACTTTAAAAAAATGAAACATGATTTGCAAACGTGGACTTCGACTTCGCTCAGCCTGACAAATGTCAAAGTTTTAAATACTGAAAACTGAGACCGAGACTGAATACTAATGCTATTGAATCTTAGAAGCCAGCAAATAAATAACTGCCATTCTAATTGCAACTCCATTTTCTACCTGATTCAAAATCACAGAATGATCAGAATCAGCCACTTCAGAAGTAATCTCTACTCCTCTATTGATTGGCCCAGGGTGCATGATTACAATTTCTTTTCCAAGAGAATCCAAAAGCGGTTTATCAACTCCGTATTGTTGTGCGTACTCGCGTGTAGATGGGAAGAAATTCACATCCATACGTTCGTTTTGTACACGAAGCATATTGGCAACGTCGCACCATTCTAATGCTTTTCTTAAATTCGGCTCGACCGTAACCCCAAGTGATTCGATGTATCTCGGAATCAAGGTTTTTGGTCCGCAAACTTTTACTTCTGCGCCTTGCATCTGCAAAGCATATATGTTGGATAAGGCAACTCGCGAATGCAGAATATCGCCTACAATAACTACTTTTTTTCCGGCAACATCGCCCAATTTTTCTCTGATAGAATAACTGTCTAACAAAGCCTGCGTTGGATGTTCGTGCGCTCCGTCTCCGGCGTTTACGATACTGGCTTTGACATTTTTAGATAAAAAATAAGTCGCTCCGGGATTGGAGTGGCGCATTACAACCATATCCACTTTCATCGAAAGGATATTATTTACAGTATCAATCAGGGTCTCTCCTTTTTTAACCGATGACTGCGCTGCAGAAAAACTGATCACATCAGCAGATAAACGTTTCTGCGCTAATTCAAAAGAGAGTTTGGTTCTGGTACTGTTTTCGAAGAAAATATTGGCAATAGTAATATCTCGTAATGAAGGAACTTTTTTAATTGGTCGGTTAATGACTTCTTTAAAATGATCTGCCGTTTCAAAAATCAGGTTAATATCATTCTCGTTGATATATTTAATTCCTAATAAATGATTTACGCTTAATTCTTTCATCTTTACTGTTTAATTGTTTATTTGTTGAATCGTTTAATCGTTTTCCTTTCGATTAAACAGTTAAACGGATTAACGGTTCACGAGTTATCGATTAAACAATTAACCGATTAAACGATTAACCTATTCTAATTTGTCACTAAGTGAACAACATCTTCACCATCATTTTCTATCCAGCTCACTTTTACTTTTTCGCCATTAATAGCATCTACCTGACGGCCTCTGTAATCGGGCTGAATTGGCAAATTACGGCTGAAACGTCTGTCAATCAAAACCAATAATTCAATTTCTGAAGGTCTTCCAAAAGACTGAATGGCAGTTAAGGCAGAACGAATGCTTCTTCCGGTAAACAATACGTCATCGATAAAAATGACTTTTTTGTCTTCGACTATAAAATTGATTTGGGTTTTATTGGCTTCAAGCGGTTTATCAGTACGACGGAAATCATCTCTAAAAAAAGTGATGTCCAAGTATCCTAAAGAAATTTCAGGAACCTTATATTCGTTTTCTAATATTTGTTTTAAACGTTCAGCTAAAAAGACACCTCTTGGCTGAATTCCCACTAAAATAGTATCAGAGAAATCAAGATGTTTTTCGATTAACTGACAAGCCAAACGATGGAGTATGATAGTAACTTCTTTAGAATTAAGTAATACTTTTTGACTCATAAGTGATTGTAATGTTTGGTTGGGCAAATATACGAAATCAGAATTTATTTGTTGGGGTGTTGGGATGGGAAATATTTTTTTAGAAAACAAATCTCGCTTTTAAAAATCATATTTAACTAAATACCATATTTTAGCTAACGAAATTTTTAAATCTTATTTAGTAATAATGCCTCGAAAGAAATCTACTGGTAAATCTGTTTCTATAGATCAGCCAAACACTAAGCGAAAACCGAAGATTATCAAATTTATTATTATAAGTATTTTTTTTGGTTTTGGCATTTACTTTATTGTATGGAACTCTAAGCAAATTAATTTAGAAGGCAATTGGACGCCAACTAAAGTTATTATTGATGGCAAAAACTTTATGACAGATAATGTTTTAAATGATTTTGAAGGTGCAAATCAAATTCTAATAAGCAATTGGAGCAACTCTATAGATATTTCAACATTTGATATAGAAACAAGTGCAGGATTTACTATAAAAAAAGACAACAAGGGCAAGAATTGTATAATATTATCTTCAAAAGAAAAAGCTTTAAACGGAAACTTTGAAATGAAAATTGACACTATCGATTTAGGCCCACAAGAATACCTCGTCAAAGTAAAACTGCATTCTAAAAAAACATATATAGAATTTCAGAAACAAGTTATTGTCCCTCCTTGGAAACCTGAACCTCCAAGAAGAGGACAAGTGTAAACAAAAAAACAGTAATAGAATCTATGGATAAATATCAAGAAACTTTTGAAACGTGGAATAAAATTGCCAATCTCTATCAAGATAAGTTTATGAATTTAAGCTTGTACGATGAGACTTACGACTTCTTTTGTAACATTCTAAAACAGGAGCAAATAAACATATTTGAAATTGGCTGTGGACCAGGAAACATTACAAAATATTTATTATCCAAAAATCCCAATTTAAAAATTACAGGTATTGATATTGCTCCAAAAATGATTGAATTGGCAAAAACAAATAACCCTTCTGCCAATTTTGAAGTAATGGACACAAGAGAACTTAGTTCCTTAAATCAAAAATTTGATGCCATTATGTGTGGATTCTGTTTGCCTTATTTATCCGAAGAAGATTGTTCTAAATTAATAAATGACTCGGGAAAAATACTTTTAAACGATGGGATTTTATATTTAAGCTTTCTTGAGGGAAAACCTTCTGAATCTGGTTTTATTTCGGGAAGCACTGGCGATCGCACGTATTTTTATTATCATACTTTAGAAGATATAAGTAATCAACTTGTAATAAATAATTTTGAAGTTATTAAACTATTCAATGTAAATTACCCAAAAGCTGAAGATGTGGAAATTCATACTATAATAATTGCAAAAAAAATTGAGCAATCAATTCAAAAACCAATTATATAAACGATATCACAAAAATTCTTTCTGTATCCGCTATCTATAATAACTTTAAATGATCAACATAATTCAACAATTAAAAAATCTAAAAATCACCGGAGGAATTATTTGGCTTTTAGAACTCATTCATGGAAAAGATTATTTAGCCCCTAAACTAAATCATTTAAGATCCTTAGAACATGGAACTGTTGGGCGTGAAGTTGCAGAAATGCTCGACAGTAAACAATATAGATTAATTCCTAAATTTGAAAATCATGATCTAAAACATATCATCTTAGAATATGAAATGACAATGAAAGATGAAATCAGAATGCAAGCTTATTTAATTGGAAATGGCAACTTTACTTTTCCTTGTTTAATCTTCTTTTCTTTAGGTATATTTTATCCTACGATATGGAAAGATTTATTAAACGAATATAAACTTGGAAAAAATACTAAATCAATTCATTTTCTAACTTTAGATGATTGTATGGAATTACAATTAATAGATATAAAAAATGAGTATGGACGAAATCATAATTGCTGCAGGAATTGTATTATTGAAAATTAAATTAATACTATAAACACTTTAAAAAAATAAGATATAAAGATTACTAGTATATGAAAATCCCAGAAGAAATAATAATTCAAATTACTGATAAATTAGGATATGACAATTCTATTGAAAATGTAGTTTTTGGTTTTAGAATTTTTGAAAGTGAAGATGATTATTATACAACATCATATTTTAAAACAGATAGTAATGGTAGCATAACTATAAAGCAAACCGATTTAATTAATAAATCTGAACTCAAATGGGAAAATGATATTGAAAACTTTCAAAGTTTAAAAACAGAAGTTTTTGTTCTTGATGCGAATTCTACTAAAAGCGTTAGAGCAAGTTCTAAAAATTATATAAACATTATTACTAATAAGGAAAATCTAGAAAAGCATTTAAAACAATCTGGTTTTAATGATGAAAATATAATTGCTGCTTTGCAAGCAATAAATAATAGTGCGAACGAACAAATGGAAATTTATAATCTTTTTAAAGATTCAAAAAATGATATAGTTGAAATCCTGACTGAAAAAATAGAAGATATATGGAAAGACAATACTAGTAGACTTTATAAATTCATTATTACAAAAGATCAAATCATTCAATCCTAAAATCCTAAAACATTTCCAAAAAATTCTATAACACATTCTCCTGATTCCTGAAGTAATTTTAATAAACAATTTAAAAACTCAGAATCATGCAAAATAAAATTACTAGAATGTTAATGGTATTGGTTATACTGTTTTCATTTACAAGTTGCGAAGTTATTGGAGACATTTTTAAAGCCGGAATGGGATTCGGGATCTTTATCGTAATTTTTGTGGTTGCGATTATTATCTGGATTTTTGCAAAAATGTTCGGCAGTAAATAGCAATAATTAAAAAATCCCAAACTCCAAGGTTTAATTAGGAATTTGGGATTTTTAATATTGTTATTTATAGATTAAAGATTGTACATCTTTTTTCTTTGTTCCTGAATCTTTTCATCATCAAGATATTCGTCAAATGTCATGTAACGGTCGATTACGCCGTTTGGTGTTAATTCTACGATTCTGTTACCAACAGTTTGTGCAAATTCGTGGTCATGCGTTGTGAAAATTACAGAACCTTTAAAGTTTTTCAATGAGTTGTTGAAAGCGGTAATCGATTCCAAATCTAAGTGATTTGTTGGCTCATCAAGCATTAAGATATTAGCGCGCTCCATCATCATTCTAGACAACATACAACGTACTTTTTCTCCTCCAGATAAAACTCTTGAAGTTTTCAAAGCTTCTTCTCCTGAGAAAATCATTTTCCCAAGGAAACCTCTAATAAATACCTCATCACGCTCTTCTTCTGTTTTAGCGTATTGACGAAGCCAATCCACTAAACTCAAATCGTTTTCAAAATATTTATGGTTTTCAGCAGGAAGATACGCTTGGTTTGTTGTGATTCCCCAATCAAAAGTTCCAGAATCTGCTTTTTGTTCGTTGTTTAAGATTTCATAGAAAGCAGTTGTAGCACGTGAATCTTTAGAGAAAAGAACGATTTTGTCGCCTTTCGCCATATTCAAGTTAATATCTTTAAATAAAACTTCTCCATCTACAGAAGCAGATAAGTTTTCTACATTCAAAATCTGATCTCCAGCTTCACGATCCTGATCAAAAATAATGGCAGGATAACGACGGCTTGAAGGTTTAATTTCAGAAATATTCAACTTCGAAATCATTTTTTTACGAGAAGTTGCTTGTTTCGATTTCGCAACGTTTGCACTAAAACGACGAATAAATTCTTCCAATTCTTGTTTCTTCTCTTCTGCTTTTTTGTTTTGCTGTGCACGCTGTTTCGCCGCTAATTGACTAGACTCGTACCAGAATGTATAGTTTCCTGAATAGTGATTGATTTTTCCGAAATCAATATCAGAAATATGTGTACAAACCGCATCTAAAAAGTGACGGTCGTGCGATACTACAATTACAGTATTTTCATAGTTTGCCAAGAAGTTTTCTAACCAAGCGATTGTCTCGAAATCCAAATCGTTGGTAGGCTCATCCATGATCAATACATCAGGATTTCCGAAAAGCGCCTGCGCCAAAAGCACACGAACTTTCATTTTTCCTTCCATATCGCCCATTAAGGTATAATGATGCTCTTCGTTGATTCCTAAGTTAGATAACATTGATGCCGCATCAGAATCAGCGTTCCAGCCGTTCATTTCTTCAAATTGAACCTGAAGCTCCCCTATTCTGTCTGCGTTTTTATCATTGTAGTCTAAATAAAGTTCATCCATTTCTTTTTTAACAGCGTACAAAACTTTATTTCCCATTAAAACGGTTTCCAAAACAGTATGCTCATCGAACATGTTGTGATTTTGGTTCAAAACCGACATACGTTTTCCTGGCTCTAAATGAATGTGCCCAGAAGTTGGGTCCATATCGCCCGAAATAATTTTAAGAAATGTAGATTTTCCAGCACCATTGGCTCCAATAACGCCGTAAATATTTCCGTGAGTGAATGTAGTATTTACTTCGTCAAACAAAATTCGTTTGCCAAATTGAACTGATAAATTATTGACTGTTAACATGAATGTCTTTTTAATTAATTTGGTGCAAAAGTAGTGAAAAAGGTTCAGAGTTGCAAAGGGACAAAGGGACTAAGTTTTTTATTTGCTTATGAAAATTTTCGACCAATAAAATTAATTTTAATAATACTTCTTTTGGTTATATTGCATTATAAATGCTACTAACTTAAATAATGAGAAAAGCAAAAACCAAAAAGGCCTTTTTATTGATATTATCAATTTTAATAATCTTTATAAGTTACTTAGTATATTATCTAATCAATGATCCTAACGGTTATGGTGATAGAACTGCTGGATTTTATACAATTAATCCCTATACTTCAGAAGCAAAAGATATACAATCAATAAGAGATTTAACATTAACTCTAGATAAAAATGGAACATATGAGTTTTCAAAAAAACTTCCGTTTTTAGATCAAAATGGAAATTGGCTACTAGATGAAAATGGACTTGTTGTCAACATTCTTTTATTAAATCAAAATGGCACAAAAGATAAAATCTCAATTTGCTGTGATGACAATAATGAAATTACTTTATATTGTTATTTAGATAAAAGTCAAGAGTTTAAAAGAATCATTTTTATACGTTCATCAAAACAGAGATAAATTCTGACTGCGGAGCTACTTGCGGAGATTTGCTTCGCCTATTCGCTATCGCTCGGGTCTCGTTCCTCGAAATGACAAACTTGATCTTTAATTATTGATTAAAAAACTTTGCGACTTCGCGACTTTGCGAGATTAATTCGATTGCAATCCACTTTCTATTTCCAGATCAAATTTTAATCTTCATAAATAGCGTTAGCAGGAATTTTATTCTCAAACATCTTTTTATAATTTCTAAAATCCTCTGACGTATTGATTGGATAATTTAAAAGTATAAAACTGTTCTGAGGATTTTTCTTTTCGTAAATAACTAAATACAGAATACTCAAATCAGGTTTATAATCTGGTATTGCTACATATGAATTTTGACTATAAGAGTTCTCAATAAACTTATTACCTATACGATAGATATATGTTACTTTGTTAGTATTTTTTGAGCTAAATGCTACAAAATATTCTTCTATATGACCTGATGTTAATGAAAAATCTTTTTTTAGAAAGGAAACATTTTTTTGTCCATTAGCTTTAAAATAAAGGGTCATGACAACTAGGATTAAAATTACAATAAATATAATTTTAAGCTGAAAATCGATTGATTTAGAATTTTTTATGAAATAAAAAGCAAAACATACTAAAATTATAAAACAAATTGTCATGGGTGTTTTAATATAATCTAAAGTATCAAGAAAGTCTTTCATACAATAATTACAATTTACTTTCCTTCGCCAAAGCCACTTCTAAGCTTTCAAAATTCGGCAAGACTTTAGCAATCAAACCTTCTTTATTCAGAATAAAATGTGTTGGAAAAGAATTCAGTTGTAAACTCTCATTCATATACACTTTCATATCTGGAATTACTGAATACGAAAGAGGTTTTCTGGCTAAGAATATTTTTAATTGTTCAGGCGAATCTTCGGCAAGACTTATAAAAAGAATATCTTTTCGGTTTTTATATTCTTCTACCAGTTTATTGACTTGCGGAAATTCTCTGATACATGGCGTACAGTGAATGTACCAGCATTTTATCACAATTATTTTCCCTTTCATGGTTTCGTTTGTAACCAAATTTCCGTTTAAATCTTTAAATGAAAATTGAGGAAAAGCAGTCCCTTCCATTTTGAAGTTTTTAAAAGCGTCAAAACCTATTTGGTTTATTGTTGCTTTTATACTTGTATCTGTTTTTGGCAGAATTTTGAAAAGTTTATAAGCATATTCATTTCCTTCTGATTTTAATCGGATTGGGATAAAATTTCCGTTCGCTAATTGATCTAAAAAAAATTCTTTGGAAATTTCTTTTGAAGTAACATCCAGCGCTTTAAAATCTCTTGAAAGCATAATATTTTTGCTTTGATAAGCTGACCAAGTTTCGAAAGTCTTCTGAACCTGGATTGGATCAACTTCTGGGTTTCCTGCTTTGATTTGGGCTGTACTTATGTTAAAAATAAAAAGAAGTGCAATTAAGCTGATAAATTTATGCATTGATTCTGAAACATTGTATTTGACTTCAAAAGTACTTAAAAGTTTTATTTCTTTAAAAATGAAATATCCATATGATATCTATTGGGATCTTTTGGATCAATCAAAACTATAATTTCATCTGTTATCGAAAATTCTGTAGGATCTAGCCAAATATCGTCACTTTCAAACAAATAAGTTTTATTAGTCGTTAAATCCAACCACTTACTGCATATAAAATAAGGATGAGAACCATTTACTGTTACATGCATATTAAGCTGTAATCCTTTAAACTTTGTTGCAATACGCTTACCGTTTTGCTGCAAAGAATAAATCTTTTTTTGTTTGAAATAGTCTGACCTAAAAAATGAGAAACCTGTCAAAAAGAAAACAGTTCCTGCGAGTGCTAAAACTGATGATGCAAGATACAAAGAACCAAAATTATTAACTTTAGCTTTATTGGGATTTACTGGGTCATACAAAACTTCAACATTCTTGTCTTCGTCACTACTTAGCGGATTAATACTATTATAAGAAGTAAATTGGATCTTCTTACCTTTTTTTGTCGTGAACGACACTATAGACGTATCATCTGACACTATTACTTCAATTTTACCTTGTCCAACAGTTGCTTTTTCTATAAAAGCCATTTTTTCTTGGTAGTTAGAAAAGGCTAGTGCCAATAGCACCAAACCAATTATACAGAAAATATACTTCATAATAGAAATGCTACTTTTCATTTTTACTCTAATAATTAATTTTAATGCAAAATACTATTAAAAGAAATGCAACTCCTAAAATTCTGTTTTTTTTTACCTAAAATAAAAAACCTGGCAATAGAGATTTGCCAGGTTCATAATGCGCTCGTCAAGGAGAAAACCAAATAACAAATCTCCTCAATTCACAGCATTTATTTGAAATAAAAATTAGATTAAAAAATAAATAACCAAACTCAATTTTAACCGTCCCAATTTTTTATTTCGAAATTTTCAATTCTTTATTCTAGTTTAAAAAATTCATTACTTTGAATGATTTTTTATTTCCTGCTTTGTCTGTCACTATTACCAAAAACAATTGTTTTGTCGAGAAACTCTGGCTTTGCAGCAACACTTCTTTATTATTTTGAACATTTTTTCGGCTTGCTACATTTTGTCCAATCAAGTTGAAAACATCAACCTGAGCAATATCTTCTGTTTCATTGGAAACTGATAAGGCATCATTTTTAAAGTACGCTGTCGTAACATTATTTTTTACCGAAATATCACCAAGTGCCAATGTTTTTGCGGCTGATTGCGAAGCAAAATAAGCAGCATAAGCATTAGATAATTCAGATGAATTTCCACAAGAAGATGCGTCCCAGTTTACAGACCAAGTCATTAAACCTCTTAAAGAAGGATATGGTCCGCCTGGCTGCATAGTGTACGTTCTTCCCGAAAAAGTGGTTCCCGTTCTTAAATAATTCATAGCACTAATTCCTTCTGCCGGCGTTAAATAACCGCTGCCTGCTGCACTTGGGCAAGCTGGTAATGCAATAAGAACTTTTGAGGCCGGTAAACCATCGAAATGCATTCCTGTTGTACCAATGTTATAGCCTTTTATCACCATATCTGTTAGGGCTGTTACCATGTTTGCTTTCTTAGCTGTACCATAATATTGACCATCTAATCCGTTTTCTCCTCCTGTATTATACAATTGTACCGCTAACAAATCCAATTCATTACGCAAGTTTTGAATGATTGGCAGGAAGGAACCAAAAGTATCCGTATAGGTAGAATATCCTCCTTGAACGTATTGTGTTTCCGGAGCGGCAGTTAATAAAAATCCAGGGCCATAGTAAGCTTTTAGTTCTTTACAGGCATCTACTATATTTTTTAATCTTGGATAAGCAGAAATACCCGCATAAGAAATATCTCTTAAACCTCCTGCATTAAAATTCATCGATCCGCCTTCAAAATCCAAATCAACTCCATCAAATTGATACTCATCGATGATTGCTTTTAGAGCATTAACAAAAATATTTTTTTGCGTTACATTGTCCAAAACAACATGCCCATTTTGACCTCCAATAGAAACAATAACAGGAACGCCGCTGTCTCTTAAGGATTTTATATCATTTTTCAACAATTGCTTATTGAAAACACCATTGGTCAAATATCTAGTGTCATTTGTAGTTAATATTGGTGTATAACCATCACGATTAACTGTTTCTACGAAAGAATAATCAACTACGTTAAACTTACTTCCCACCATTTGAGAAAAATATAAAAATGGTGCAGAAGTATTTTCCCAAGAATGTGCATATCCTAAAATAATTTTAGAAGGAAGCGGAATGAATCTATTACCGATCACTGTAGCAATTTTAATGGTATTGTTTAATGTCGTTATACCCGATTGATTATCGGTTGCTTTGATTACAACTGGATAATCCTGATAAGCAGTTGGTGTAAAATTATATGTATAGGTATTGTTTGTACCCGCTGTCATATTAAATGTGCCTCCATTTATTGTAATACTAACACCTGAAACCGATCCGTCACTGTCAAGAGCTGTAACCGAAATTGGCACAACCTGGAAAGAATTTTGGTATACAGTAGTATTCGATGGTGAATTCCAAGTAATTGCCGGCAATGCATTAGGACAAGTTGTTCCTGAGCATTGTAAAGCGAACGTTTTTGTGTTTTCGGCAGTTGTACCGCTTGAAGCCGTTACTGTTGCTTTCAACGTATAATTTTTGTTGAAATCTGCTGCAGCTGGTGTCCAGTTTGCTACATATTCTGTTCCTGAAAGTGCTGCTGCAATATTTTGTCCGTTGATATTGAATACTACTGACGAAATAGTTAAGCTGGCATCAACACTTGCAGTTGCTTTAAGCTGAATAGCTGTTCCCGGAGCGATCGCTACCGTTGCAGCTGAAGGAGCCGTAATAGTAACCTGTGGTGGTGTAACTGTGTTTGTATTGAAGTTATAAACCTGAGGCGTTGTTGGCACTGCGAAGTTTGTCAAATTATTTGGAAAATAAGCTACTTCACCATTTTCCCATGAATTCAATTTTAAACTTGTGATGATTGAATATCCTGCTAAAACCGAATTGTTATAGCTGAAATTTCCTGAACCATCTGTAATTGCAATAATACTTACATAACCATGAGTACTATCTGTCCAAGGCAAAATTAATTCTACTTTGGCACCAGAAACAGGAGTTGAACCATTTTTAACTGTTCCGCTGATTAAGTTGCCACTTGTTACATTTTGAGTAAAATTCAGCGTTTTATTGGCATTAATAGCGGTATAAATTGTTGAAGCCGGACTAAAACTTAAACCTGTTTTTGCAGCGGTTACTGTGTAATCTGAACCTGCAACTAAATTGGCAACGCTATAATTTCCTGAAGCATCAGAAGTTGCTGTTAAAGTTGTAGTTCCAGAAATAGCAGAAACTGTAGCACCTGAAACAGCTGTTGTTCCGTTTTTCACAGTTCCGCTTACTGTATAATAAACCGGAGTTACCACTTGCGTGAAATTCAATGTTTTATTTGCATTAATAGCTGCATAAACCGTTGAAGCAGGCGTGAAAGTCAATCCTGTTTTAGCAATCGTTACGGTATAATCTGAACCCGCTACCAAATTGGCAACACTATAATTTCCTGAAGCATCAGATGTTGCTGTTAAAGTTGTAGTTCCTGTAACTGCTGAAATTGTTGCACCTGAAACTGGAGTTGCTCCGTTAAGAATGCTTCCGCTTACTGTATAATAAACAGGAGTTACCACTTGCGTAAAATTCAATGTTTTATTTGAATTAATAGCATTATAAACCGTTGAAGCCGGCGTAAAAGTTAATCCTGTTTTAGCAATTGTTACTGTATAATTTGATCCAGAAACCAAATTAGCAATGCTGTAATTTCCAGAAGCATCAGAAGTTGCGGTTAAAGTTGTAGTTCCTGTAACTGCTGAAATTGTTGCGCCTGAAACTGGAGTTGCTCCGTTAAGAACCGTTCCGCTAACCGTATAAGTTGTCGTCACAGCACCTGTATTAAAATCGTAAACTGTTGGATTTGCAGGAACAGCAAAGTTTGTCAAATTGTTTGGTAAATAAACTACTTCTCCGTTTTCCCAAGTATTTAATTTTAAACTTGAAATAGTAGTGTACCCAGTCAATATCGCATTATCAAAACTGTATTTTCCTTGTGCATCTGTAACCGCAAGTTTGCTTAAATAAGGATGTGTGTTATCTGTCCAAGGCAAAATCAATTCTACTTTTGCACCTGACACCGGAATTGTTCCATTTTTAACTGTTCCGCTAATTTTACTTGCACCAACAACAATAACATCTTGAGAAAAATTCAATGTTTTGTTGGCTGTTAAATTAGTATAAACCGTTGAAGCTGGCGTATACGTTTGTCCAGCTAAAGCAGCTGTAACGGTATAATTTCCTGCAGAAGGCAAACTAAGTGAATACACACCGCTGGCATTTGTAACTGCTGTAAAATTTCCACCTGACGAAGTTGCTGTAACTGTTACACCTGAAACCGGAGTTGTATTGTTTAAAATAGTACCACTTACGGTATAATAAACAATTGGGGCGCTTTGTGTAAAATTCAACGTTTTATTTGCATCAATAGCATTGTAAACTGTTGAAGCTGGCGTATAGGAAAATCCGGTTTTTGCAGCTGTAACTGTAAAATTAAGACCAGCAGTTAATCCTGCAATATTGTAAACGCCGCTTGCATTCGAAACGGCAGTCAACACTGTGGCACCAGAAGTAGCTGTAACCGTAACTCCAGATACTGGAGTCGATCCGTCTAAAACTGTTCCGCTAACTGTATAGGTAGGCTGTGTTCCATTAATAACAACACCCGTTTGATTTACAGTAACATTTGTTAGCGTTACGGGTGTAAAAGTATAAGTTGCTTTTAAAGCGGTAAGCGTATAATTTTGTCCTGAAGCCAAATTATTAAATATAAAATTACCTGCAGTAGAAACTACCGTTTGCAATACCACATTGCTTGCATCACGTAATTCAACTGTAACATCGGGTACTAAAGCAGAACCATTTTTTACAGAACCTGCAATACTTACTGTTCCTGCAACGATGCTTCCAAATGAAGTATCAACTTGTTTTAACAATGCATTTGGGACAGCGCCTCTAGTATCTTGAGATAATTCCCAAACCATACCTCCTGCAAGATTTTTCGATTTAATATATTGTACTTTTAAATCCATTGATTGTTTATCTTCATAAGAAATAAACTGTTTTAAAGTAGCATTATATAAATAAGGAACTTTTGTTGTATTATCAAAATAACGTACCCATCCGGCCGAAGCTGCAGCTGATGTCACCAACATTGTATTTGGATCTAAACACGCATGTGAATTTGTAACTGGATTTCCGACTAAATCACAAATTTCAATACTTCCTGATTTTTCGCAAGCTGCAGGTCCATCCCAAGTTCCCGTTGGATTTTGAGGATTTGTACATCCTGAAACGATA
Organism: Flavobacterium sp. LC2016-01; assembly: GCF_009711135.1. Classification (GTDB taxonomy): domain Bacteria; phylum Bacteroidota; class Bacteroidia; order Flavobacteriales; family Flavobacteriaceae; genus Flavobacterium. Next base: position 23,997 of record NZ_WMIC01000003.1, read on the forward strand.
TCTCTTGGAGCCGAAACGAATAATCCAGGTAAATTTGGGTTCGTTCCGTTATTAGCAACATGATCGAATTTTTTGCCGTAAAAAGGCAATCCCATGATTAATTTATTCGCAGGAAAACCAACTACATTCAAATATTGGTTCGTTAATTCGTCAAGCGATTCTGATTGAGTTGCGCCGTATAATGGATCATTTGTGTTTCCACTTGCATATAAAGGAGCATTGTAGCAGGTTTTATCGTACCAGTTTCCACCAAAATCATATCCAAAATAAGTGATATAATCACAGTAAGTAGAAATATCTTCTGACATTCCGTACTGTGCTCGGTTAAGTGGTCCCAGATATTGTTTGGCAACATTTCGAACATTATTTCCGGCAGCAATTGAAATTAATTTATTTGGCATTGCCTGACGCATTGCTTTTAATAAATAAACTAAATTTTTGTTGTCGTCCGGACTGTACTTTTGTGCAGGAATTGGAGCTCCATTAATTACTTCGGTACCATCTGTTCCTCCAGAAAGAGGGTATTCCCAGTCAATATCAAATCCGTCAATAAATGGATAAGTAGTAATAAAGTTGGCCATATCTGCAGCCAAAGCAGCTCTTGCCACTGGACTTGCAGCAATTGGAGAAAGATCCTGGCCTTTAGTCCATCCTCCAACTGAAATTAAGATTTTTAGATGGGGATACTTTTGCTTAAGCTTCATTAAATCATAAAAATTCCCTTTTACAGGAGCGTCCCAAGGAATTCCTCCTTCCATATGTTCAAAATCAGCATAAGAGTCTAAACATAACAACTTTGTATTCTCCGGATGTGCCGGATCATACGTTGTTCCATAAAAAGAATAATTTAAATGCGTCAATTTGCTTCCGTCTATCTGCGGGACATTAAAATCCCGGGCATAAATAGACCATTGCGCATAATACCCTACTACTTTTTTACCGTGAGCTGGTTGGGCTAACGCAAGTAAGGGAAACAACAAAAACAAAAAAAGCAATCTGTAATAATGTTTCATAGTTATTAATATTGGTTAATAGAAAATAAGTAATTGGGCCGAAGCAGTTTTACTGCTGGGTTTCGCTCAACGCAGTTTGGAAGGCTGCATCGATTGGAAATAAACTCAAATTAAATTCTATAGATAAATATTACTATTACTGATTCTTGATAATCATTAGCAAATAGTAGTGATTGATATTTATTTATAATTTTTTAAAAATTACTATTAAATACAACTGATAAACTTGGGACTACTCATCAATTTTAACTCGTTTTGTCATGTTTTAAATTTTACTCTTTTTATTTGGTTTTTAAATGTTAATACTCCTTTAGTGGTTATTTTTTTGTTTTGATTTTAAGGAATTAATAGCTGTTGTTTGAAAAATATCTCTGCTGAAAATCTCCAGCAGAGATAAATTAAATTACTACATAATCATGGTAACAAACTTTACTAAACACTACTAATTCAAACCAAATTTTTATATTAATTTCTTTAAGCCTGCATAAACTGCCAGCTCAACATCTGCGTAATCTTTTGTATTACAGTCTTCGATTAATTTCTTCAAATCTTCTGATTTTAAAGTCGATTTATTGTCTAAAACCAGTAAAACTTGTTCTGATGCATCACTCAATTTTTTTGCTAAAGGAAGAAATGGCTGTACTAATGGTGCATTGGCACTTAATTCATTTAATCCTTTGTTAACAGCAATCCATTTGGTTAAAAATGACGCTACTTTAGCTTTATTTTCAGGCGTTTTATTTGCTAGGTATTGCGTTACAGCTTCATTAAAACTTAAAGCATCTTTAGCATCAGGTGTACATGCATCTGCAAAAAGTGTCAGCGGTGAATACATTTGATATTCCGTTCCGCCTTTATTACGCGTATATCCCTTTAACGGCTCACAAACATTTGAAAACTCATCTAACAAACTGATATTTTGATTGTTTGCAATATTTCTTAAGATTACCGCTTTGTTGCGAATATGAGTCAATCCTAATTCTTCAAGTCTGAAGGAAACAACATCGAGACGTTTACGCATATTTGAAACATCTGTAATATCTTCTGCTGACCAAAGTCTTTCTGCAATTGCAGCAGTTCTTGGCCAAACTCTTGAATCTATAGTAGTTTCAGAAGCAAGTTCTGTCCACATTGTAGCTTCACCACCTAAAATTCTTGCTTTTTCTTCTGCAGTCAATACGGCACCTTTTGGCATTGGGTCATTTAAATAATGACTTTCTACCGGATACATTAAATCAATATAATAACCATTTGACAATACTGTTTTGTATCCTTTTTTTACAGCATCAACTAAAGATTGTCCTGCTGCCATTCCTTCATTTGTACCTCTCCAAGAATGAACAATTGCTTCTTTTGAAAGGTCTTTAGTCAAGATTTCTTCCCATCCCATTAATTGTTTTCCATGTTTTTTAAGCATTGGAGCCAATTGCATAGTGAAATACGTTTGTAATTCGTGATTCGTTTTTAAATTATGTTTCTTCTTAAACTCTTGAATTTTTGGATTTGCATCCCAGTCTTTCCCCTCATTTTCATCTCCCCCAATATGAAAATAAGCTCCGGGAAATAATGGGCAAACCTCATCAAAAAGTTCACTTAAAATTTGATATGTTTTAGGATTTGAAGGATCTAATGTTGGTGAAAAAATACCCGCATTTCTTTCAATTCCATAGGTCGCAATTGCTGTTCCCTGAATATTTTTTTCAGAAGTTCCTCCTGTCAGCGTAATCACTTTGCTTCCAATTTCTGGATAAGCCGTTAAAATCGCAGATCCGTGACCTGGAACATCTATTTCTGGAACTATCAAAATACCGCGCTCATCAGCATATTTTACGATATTTTTAATTTCCTCTTGTGTATAATACAATCCATCCGAAGCAACTTCAATAAGTTTTGGATGTTTTTTCATTTCGATTCTCCAGCCTTGATCATCAACTAAATGCCAGTGAAAAACGTTCATTTTCATTGCTGCCAATCCGTCGATATTTCTTTTGATAACGTCAACCGGCTGAAAATGTCTTGAGGCATCAATCATTAAGCCTCTCCAAGTGAATCTCGGAAAATCTGAAATTTGAGTGTTCGGAAAATAAAATGAATTATTATTGTTTTGCAATAACTGCAATAAAGTTTCAAGACCATGAAGTGCGCCTAAATCACTTGTTGCATTTATTGTAATCTTATTTTGTTTGACATCTAAGTGATAACTTTCATCTTCATACAAACCAATTTTTCCGCTTTTGGTACAGTTTATCTGAAGTTCAGCTGTTGGAACTTCATTTAATTTTGTAATAAAACCTTGTTGAAAAAATAAACCAGTCCTGCCATCTAAGCGACGCAAAAAACGAGTTACTCCGCCAAAAACTCTTGGATTTGGATTTCCGGTAATGTTTACTTTAAAATTTTTAGTTAAGGCAAAATTCCCGTCGTTTAAAACAACACTTTGAGGCCAAGGCATAAGATTTAGCTGCTCTTTTTGAATTTGAGCATTAGATGTTAAACCCGCAAATAGTAGGACTAATAAATACTTCATTTTAATTTTTTTGAAATGATGTTACCCTGAGGAAACATTAATAATGTATAAAAGAAACAAAACTCAGAATGATTGCTATTGAACCTCACTAATCGCTATGAAACCAATCTGAATTTTGTAATTTGACTCGCTTTAAATACGAATCTTAAATTTTTATTTTAGTAATCAAAACGCTTAAAGGCTTCGATTGCTTCATATTCTGCCAAACCTAATTCATCATACAGAATTGCGGTATTTTTATTTCGGTCTTCGGCTCTAACCCAAAATTCACGAGAATCATTTCCTTGGAACATAACTCGGTCTTTTTGAGACTGATGATACAAGATTGCATGACGTTTCAACAATACTTCTGATGGAGAAAGCGGCACTGCCATATCAATTTCGTTAATATCCCATTCTTGCCAAGCTCCTCTGTAAAGCCATAACCAGCAGTCATCCATATATTTTTCAGGTTTCAGGGCTTTCAAGGCTGCAAAAATCGCATTTAGACACACTTCATGCGTTCCGTGCGGATCTGCTAAATCTCCTGCTGCAAATACTTGATGCGGTTTTATTTTGGCAATAATATCTTTAACAATTTCAATATCTTCTGGGCCTAATGGATTCTTTTTAACTTGTCCGGTTTCATAAAACGGAAGATCTAAAAAGTGTGTGTTTTCATCTTTAAGTCCAATGTATCTTGTTGCTGCGTAAGATTCCCTTCTTCTAATTAATCCTTTTAATTTTCGAACTTCTAAAGAATCAATCTGATTTTCAGATTTGCTGTTTAGAAATTTAATTACCGATTTAAAATTGATATCTTTTGGTAAATCGGCACCTACAAAATCGTTACATACTTCAGCAAATTTCAATGCTTCGTCATCTGTAACGGCAATATTTCCTGAGGTTTGATATACTACATGTACATCATGTCCTTGTTTAATCAATTTTGAGAAAGTTCCCCCCATCGAAATCACGTCATCATCTGGATGCGGACTGAAAAGGATTACTCTTTTTTTAGCAGGATTGGCTCTTTCCGGACGATGTGAATCGTCTGTATTTGGCTTTCCACCCGGCCAGCCTGTAATAGTGTGCTGCAAAACGTTGAACATATTAATATTCAAATCGTAAGCAGAACCTTCCTGCGCCAAAAGATCCGACATTCCGTTATTATTGTAATCACGGTCAGTCAATTTTAATATCGATTGTTTTGTTTTTTGGCATAACCAAACAATCGCTTTACTTTTTAATTCCTGTGTCCAGATGCATTCTCCAACCAGCCAAGGCGTTTTGAAACGCGTCAATTCTGAAGCTGCAGACTGATCTAAAACGAAAGTTGCATTAGCATGATTCTGTAAAAATGTAGCGGGAACCTCAGAACTGATATCGCCTTGAATAGTTCTTTTGATGATATCGGCTTTGTTTTGCCCCCATGCCATTAATACAATTCGCTTTGATCTCATAATGGTCGAAACTCCCATTGTGATCGCACGTTTTGGTACATTGTCAATTCCATTAAAGTCTGATGAAGCATCGACTCTTGTAATATGGTCTAATGTGATAATTCTTGTTCCTGAATTAATGTGTGATCCAGGCTCATTGAAACCAACGTGTCCTGTACGTCCGATTCCTAATAACTGAAAATCTAGGCCTCCAGCTTGTTTAATATTCATTTCGTAATCGATGCAGTATTGATTTAGTTCATCTATTGCAACTGTGCCGTCAGGAATATTAACATTTTCAGGCTTAATATCAATGTGATTAAAAAGATGCTGATGCATAAAATAGTGATAGCTCTGATTGTTTTCTTTTGACATTGGATAATATTCATCCAAGTTAAAAGTGATCACGTTGCTAAAACTTAATCCTTCTTCTTTGTGCATTCTCACTAGTTCCTCATATACTTTAATAGGAGAAGAACCTGTTGCCAAACCCAATACACAAGATTTGTTTTTTTCTTGCTTAGATCTGATTAACTGAGCGATTTCCTGCGCTACAATTACTGATGCTTCGGCTGAATTTTTGAAGATTTCATTGTGAATTTTCTCAAATCTAGTTTCTTCAAATTTACCGGCGCTTTTATAGCTGATATCAGGTTTTATTTCTAAAGCACTTTTCATTTTTTTTCTTTTTTTGGTATGTACAAATTTTGGTTATTGAAATGGTATAAGTAACTCTCATTACTTATACCATTTGCAATTACTAACCAAACTTAAATCCTTTTAAACACAAATTATTTTTAGAAATTAGGACCTGTAGTATCCCACCAAAGTCTTGTTCCTCCAGTATCTGGTCCATTTAATTTTGCAATTCCGCTAGCAACTCCACCTGCATTGGCCGCTTTCTCAGATGTAACATAATTAATTCTTCGAACACCAAATTGAGTAGTAATTGTTCCTCCACTATAGTTTTTAAGTACTGGGAAAAGTTTAGGATAACCTGTTCTTCTGTAGTCAGACCAAGCTTCTTGTCCTTCTGGGAAACCAGCAATCCATTTTTGAGTAATGATTTTTTGTAATTTAACTTCATTTGTTGCAGCAGCATCCCAAGCAACAGTCACATTATTCAATGCAGCTGAATTATTTTCTGGGAAGTTTGGATCTACATAAGCAATAGCTGTTTTTGTATTATCAGCAGTATAAGCTGCTGCACCAGAAGCACCTCTCTGATCAAATGAAGCTTTAATTCCTGCTTCATACAGTGCTTGTGCCGTTCCATTCATGTTCCATCCTCTTAATGCACCTTCAGCTCTTAAAAAATAAGCTTCAGCAGTTGTGAATAAAACAATTTCTTTAGATCTAACAACAGCACCTACTCCAGAAAAATCTTGGTGATCTCCTTTACCATTAATTGCAATACCTGTACGTACACCTTTGTATTGACCAGGAAATTGAGTTGATGTATCGAAATAAGTAGCCGTTCTAGGGTCTTGGTAACCACCTAAAATAGACTCCATATCAGCTGACATACGAATATCTAACCAAGAACCACTGATTGTATTAATTGGGTTTGTATAAACTGGAGATACAATTTTAAATAAATCTGCATTTGTAGTAAATACTCCGAATTTTTGAGCTACCGCTTTTTCAGCCTGTGTTTTAGCTAAAGTTGGATTAACTTTAACAATGCGCATTGCAAGTCTTAAACGTAAAGTATTTGCAAATTTTACCCAAGCTTTGTAATCTCCACCGTAAGCTGACAAGTCTGTACTAACAAACGTTGAAGCCTCTCCAGCATCTACTCTTTTTGTTAATTCAGCAACAGCTGTATCTAATTCTGCAAACATTTGATTGTAAACCTCTTCTTGAGAATCGTAAGGAATAGTAGTTTCTGGCGAACCAAATTTAGAATAGATGATTGGTCCCCAAGTATCTGTAACTCTATGCATTCCTTCAACTTTCAAAATCAATGAAAGTGCATAAAACTGATCGTATTTACCTTTTGATTTATTAGCAATATCATATGCATTAAACATTACATATTTATAAGCATAATCCCAATTGTAAACATTCCAACCATCAACTAATGAATAAGTAGTATTGTTAATACCTCCTGCAAATCCAGTTGGTGTAGCCATATATCCAGACCAGATATCACAGCTTAACCCTTGCTGTAATTGATAAACCCATTCTGGAGTTAATACTTGTATATTGTTGAACATTGGAGCGAAACCTCCTTTAATGCTATTAAAATCCTGCTCTAACTCCTTTGGTGTAAAACCATTTGGATTAGTATTTATATCTTCAAAATCACCTGTACAACCTACTGCGGTAAGTAATGAGATACAGATAGCTGCTTTTGCTATTTTATTTAGTTTCATTTTTTTTAAATTTAGAAAGTTACATTTAAATTAAGACCGATACTTCTAGTAGATGGCAAACCATAAATATCAACTCCTTGAAGACCTTGACCTGTACTTAATGCAATATTTGGATCAAAAGGAGCATCTTTGTAGATAAAGAATAAGTTTCTAGCGATTAATGAAATACTAGCTGAATTTAGGAAAGGCAATGCTTTACGATTAAAGTTATACCCTATAGAAACTTCTCTAACACTTACGTTAGTTGCTGAATAAACATATTCGCCAGTAATACCTGCTCTACCACCAACTTGTGTATAGTAAGATTTAGCATCCATTGTTGTAACTGCTGTTCCGTCAGGTTTAACTGCATTAATAGCAACACCACCTGCATTTCTAGCATCTCCAGTTGCTTTTGAAACTCCAAAAGAGTCATTTTGAGCTTGAGTCAAACTCATTACATCACCTCCAAAACGACCATCAAGCAATACATTTGCGAAGAATGGACCATATTTGAATGAGTTAGAGAAACCTAACATGAAATCAGGGTTAGAGTTACCTACTTCTTCAAAATCAGTTTTTTGGAAAGTTCCGTCATCATTTAATAAAATTCTTCCTTGTGCATCTTTCTTGAAGTTAATACCTTCAATAACACCATAAGGTCTTCCTTCGATTAAAGCATATCTGTAGCTATTTACTCCAGCTTCAGTTAAATTAACTCTGTTTCCAATATTGTCTGGAAGCTCTTTAACTTTGTTTTTGTTTTGTGAGAAGTTAACAGATGTATCCCAAGAGAATTTATCTCCTCTGATAATACCTGCATTTAACACAAGCTCGATACCTTTATTTTCAATACTTCCTGCATTAAATCCGTAAAAGTCAACACCTTCTTGGTTTCCAACTGGTGCAACAACTTGTAAATATTGGTTTTTAGTTTCAGAATTGTAATATGAAACCTCAAAACTGAATCTGTTATTAAACATTCTCCATTCTGTACCAAACTCAAATTCTGATTTTAACTCAGGTTTCAAAGTAGTTCCATTTTTTGGTCCTGCACTTGGTTTTGGATCTGTAAAACCAGGTCTGTAGTAGTATGTTGGAGTTGAGATAAAAGGGAAAATATCATTACCAACTTGTGCATAAGTACCACGTACTTTTCCATAATTAATCCACTCTGGCAATGTTGTCATTTCACTAATAAGAGCTGTAACCCCTACAGATGGATAAAAATAGCTTGATGTTCCTGTATTTGCTAATGTTGAAGACCAATCGTTTCTTCCAGAAAGATCTAAGAACAACATATCTTTATAACCAAAAGTAGTAGCAGCAAAAACTGACTGTACTTCTCTTCTAGAATCTATTGTCTGATAGTTATTTGCATTATTTACAAAATTAGCTAATGTAAACCAGTTAGCATAAACTAAACCTGCACTAATTCCTGAATCTAAAATTGTTTTTTGATTTGTTAATGTATTTGTGATACTTGTACCAACGTTTGCTGTGAAAGTAAAATCTTCTCCAATTTTTGTATTAATTGTAGCAATTAAATCACCATAACGTTGTGTACTCAATGAATTCTCAGAATAATATCTACCATTTACATTAGAAAGAGTCCCTTGAGTTGTAGCAAATATTCTTTTATCAAAAAGACTTGTAATTCTGTTATAACTGTATCTTGAAGCAAGAGTTAACCAGTTATTAGCTTTGTATGATAAAGATAATGATCCGTTGAAGTAATCATTTTTGTCCTCAGATTTATTTCTGTTGATTGCCCAATATGGATTTTGCATAATATCTCTATTAGTCATCCAGTTTTGCGCCATTAAATTTCTTGTTGGATCAAAAACTTCATAAGTTTCTTTGTATTCGTTAAAGTCATAACCTCTTGGCATTAAATAAACACCTGTTAATGGGTTAAAATAAAATCCGTTAACTGGTTTGTTTGCAATAGTTTGACTTGTATAGTTTGCATTAGCACCAAAAGTCAATTTATCATTAAAAAATTTAGCAGTTTGACGAATTCCAAAGTTATTTTTCTTTAAGCTATTTCCTGGAGTAATACCACTAGCAGATGTATTAGCATATGAAAATGCAGTAGTAGAATTTTCAGAACCAAGTGAATATCCTATTGAAGTAATTTGTGTTACTCCTGTATTGAAAAAATCTTTTACGTGATCAGGAGAAGTTTGTTTTGCTCCCCAAGATTCATCTGCTCCTGTTGCAGCAATGTAATCTGTTTGGAATTTAGGAAGATAAGCAGCACTTTCAAAAGTAGTTACAGAAGAAGCTGCGATATTTGCTTTTCCTTCTTTAGATTTTTTAGAAGAAAGTAAAATTACACCATTTGCTCCTTGAGAACCATATAAAACAGAAGCTGCAGCACCTTTAAGAACTGTCATTCCTTCGTAATCATCAGGATTCACTAATGAAATAACATCTCCTCCATCACGGTTACCTCCAGCTAAACTACCAAATGTATCATTAGGTTGTCCAGAACCAGAATTTAACATTGGGATACCATCAATAACATATAAAGGCTGGCTATTAGAAACAGAAGAGTTACCACGAATTACTACTTTTGTAGAACCACCAGTACCACCAGCACTTTTAGTTACAGCAACACCAGCAATTTTACCAGCAATTGTATTGATAACGTTAGCATCTTTTACACGAACTAATTCATCTCCTTTAAGCTCTTGTGCCGCATAAGTCAATGATTTTCTAGTTTTCTTAATACCTAAAGAAGTTACAACAACTTCGCTTAAAGCATTTGAAGATGCATTCTCCATTTTTACATTAATTGTAGTAGCATCTCCTACAACTATAGTTTGCGTTTCAAGACCTACATAGCTAAAAACTAATGTCTGCCCTTTTTGTGCTTCGATTGTGTACAATCCGTCAAAATCGGAACTAGCTCCTTTTTGACTTCCCTGCACTAAAACGGATGCCCCTGGCAACGGCATTCCATTAGAATCTGTAATCACACCTTTGACATTTTTTACTTGAGCAAGCGAAACCTGCGCCGTAAAAACAATCATAAAGATTAAGAAAATTTTTTTCATGTTTATTTATTTTGTTAGTTATAAGGTAAAATTATTCTTAAGATATTGTTAAAAAAAATAAATTATACAAACAGCATTAAACTTTAAACAAACGACATAAAACATTCAACATTATGTTATACGAAAACGTTATACTATAGAAATAAAGCATCATTTCACTTTTTTTACATTTTTTTCTTCAAAAGAATTGCGTTTTAACTTCTAATTGTTTAAAGTTGCACAATAATTACATAAATACCCACGAAAAGCTAAACTCCAAAAAACTAAGTTGAAAGAAATTCAAAAATTAAAATTTGACATCAAGCTTCAAAATCACATTTGGTTTTGGGGTATCTATTTTACTTTAAATTTTTTAAGATGGGGTGCGTATTTTAATGATTACCCATATTCCTTCAAATCAAACCTTATTGAGTTTTCATTAGTTATACCTTTAGTATATTTCAATTTGTTTGTTTTAGTTCCGAGATTTGTCCTCAAACAAAAATATATTATATACACACTTTTGCTTTTAACAAGCTTATTTGTAATGTATTTATGCAAAACCGCCCTTACCTATTATATCATATCTGAAAATATCTGGCCAGAAGCGAATCGAGAATATCATCCTTTTGAACTTAATCACATTGTAGCCGTTTGTATTGGAGAGCTTTATGTACTGGCTATGGCTTCATCAGTTTATCTTACGCTAACTTGGTTGAGAGAACGTGAAAGAAACAGATCGTTGAGAGAAAACCAATTCAAAATCAAACTAAAGTATCTTGAAAATCAAATTCAGCCGCATTTCTTTTTTAATACCTTAAATAATTTATACGCCTTATCTTTAGAATCTTCAGATAGAGTACCAGACGTTATCATTAAATTGTCAAATTTGATGGAGTATGTTTTATATGATGTAAAAGGAACCAAATTTGTTCCACTCATAAAAGAAATAGATTATATTCAAAACTACATCGAAATCGAAAAGCTTCGCTTTGAAAATGTAGAAGTTACCATAAATTTAGAATCAAATATTGAAGATACTGTTGTACCCCCGTTGATATTCATTTCATTGGTAGAAAACGCCTTTAAACACGGCGGTTTAAACAATCGAAACTTAAAAATCAAAATCAATTGTAAAGTTATCGACAATAAATTGTTAGATTTTGAAATCCTAAATAATTTTGTAATTTCACAAAATCTAAATCAAAAAGGAGGAATTGGATTGATTAATACTAAAAAAAGATTAAAGTTAATTTACAAGAATAATTTCAGCTTAAAACAGTTAACAAAACTAAACTACTATATAATCCGTTTGCAAATACCTATTCAAAATGAAGATTAAATGTGTTTTGATCGACGATGAACCATTAGCTATCAAAGTCCTGCAAAATTACTTTACTAATTTTACAGATTTTGAGGTTGTTGCTACATTCAATAATTCTTTAGAGGCACTTGATTTCATAAACAGCACACCTGTTGATGCTGTGTTTTTAGACATCAATATGCCAATGATGACAGGATTTGAATTAATTAGCCTTATCGAAAACAAAACCAAAGTAATTATCACAACCGCTTTTAGAGAATTTGCTGCCGAAAGTTATGATCTTGATGTTTTAGATTATTTAGTAAAACCTATTCCGCTTCCAAGATTTATAAAATGCATCAATAAAATCACCACCGAATACAACCTTAAAAACAATATTAAAGTTGAAACCACAAAAGGTGATTCGCATATTTTCATTAAAGTCGATAAGAAGATGATGAAAATTAATATTGAAGAAATATTATTTGTCGAAGGAATGAAGGAATACATAAAAGTAGTCACTCCAGACAAGACCTATATTACGCATAAATCTTTAACTTCTTTATCTGAAGAATTACCCGCTGAACGCTTTTTACGCATTCATAAATCCTACGTTATCGCCTTAAATAAGGTAAAATCAATCGAAGGAAACCGTATTCAGATACAATCCTACACTATTCCTATTGGCAGAAACTACAGTAAGGATGTAAAAAATAAAATATTAGAATAATTCCTACCTCATATTCCATTTTCTAACTAAGTTAAAACTAACACATTGTTGAAAAAATGATGCTGTTTGTTTAAATTTAACATTATTTGTGTCTTTTTATTTTTTTTTGCTATTCGTAACAAATATATTTACGGTCTTCAAAAAACAATATAATAAAAAATTAACCTTATTACATTATGAGTTCAGAAAATGTTCAAACCAAATGGGGGCAGTTTATCTCATTGATAATCGTCTTCTTCTTTTGGGGTTTTGTTGGTTCTGCCAATGACATCCTGATACCAGTGTTCAAAAAAGTATTTACTTTATCACAAGTACAGTCACAATTAGTAGCATGGGCATTTTATGCTGCCTATTTTGTGGGTGCAATAATCTTTTTCTTAGTATCTCTAAAAAGAGATGTTTTACAACAATTTGGATACAAAAAAACACTATCTGCGGGATTACTTCTTTCTGCTGTTGGTTCATTTTTATTCATACCTGCTGCTTCTTTAGGCAGCTTCCCTTTCTTTTTAACAGCATTGTTTATCGTAGGACTTGGTTTTTCAATTCAGCAAATTGTTGCCAACCCGCTAGCTATTAAAATGGGAGCTCCATCAACAGGAGCGCACCGTTTAACCTTAGCAGGAGGAATTAACTCTTTTGGAACTACTATTGGTGCTATTTTACTGGGAATCGCTTTGTTTGGAATGGGAAAAAGTGAAGACAAGAAAAAAGACTTCCAACCAATTGAAATTGTACAAAAAGATTTCATTAAACTAAAAAATGAAATTACCGAAAACATAAAAGAAATTTCAGTTGACAATATAGATGCAAAAGAAGAAACTCAAGCTGCAACTGTTGCATTAACGGAACAAGTTAACAAAATTGATGCTCAATTGGCTGAAATTTCAAAAAACCCTTCTCTTCCTGTAAAACCTTTTGTTTCTCAATATGAGGTTATTGAAAAAGACGTAGCTAAAATTAAACTGCCACTTGAGGTTGTTAAATCTAAATTGCATTTAGTAAAATTTCCTTTTACGGTTTTAGGATTTGCCTTTATCTTGGTTGCAATTTTTATGTATTTTTCTAAAATTGAAGATCCTGCAAAAATAGAAGAAGATGAAATACTTGAAAGCAAAGAAAGCAAATTCAGTATTTTTGACTATCCTCAATTATACCTTGGAATGTTAGCAATCTTTATTTATGTTGGAACTGAGGTTACCATCATCAGTAATCTTCCTGCTTTATTAAAAACAAGTGAATTTGGAAGCATCCTTGAAGATTCTATAGCTCCATTTATCGCTCTTTATTGGGGAAGTTTAATGATTGGAAGATGGAATGGCGGTGTAAATGTTTTCAATACATCTAACTTATTAAATACAGCTTTAAAATTCATTGTTCCTGCTTTGGCATTTGGAGTAATCATTGGAGCTAATATTTTTGCTGCTCATGACGTTTCATCATTCTACATTTACCCAATCTGGATTTTATTATTCATTGCAGTAAGTTTTGTAGGAGGTAAAAACGCCGGAAAAACTTTGATGCTTTTCGGAATCTCAGGTTTATTGATGATGGTAGCCGGACTAGTTTATCCAAATCCAGAAATTGCTAAATTCTTCTTCATCTCTGGAGGTTTATTCTTATCTATCATGTGGCCTTCAATTTTCGATTTAGCAATTGCAGGTTTAGGAAAAAATACAGGAAAAGCTTCATCTTTCTTAATTATGATGATTCTTGGAGGAGGAGTTATTCCTTTAATTCAAGGAAGCATCTGTGATATCGATTCAACAAGTCCAGACGGAATATTCGGAATGACTTGGACACACTTCTCTTATATCGTTCCTTTATTAGGTTTTGCTTACTTAGGATTTTACGGCTTCTATTGCCCTAAAATATTAAAAAGACAAGGAATCAGTCACGTACAAAGCGAAGGTGGCGGACACTAAGAAACTTAGAATTACAAAATAAAAAAAAATCCAAATTCCAATTATAAACTGGAATTTGGATTTTTTTTATCCCTACAAGAAAAACCTTAGAACCTTATTTAGCATTAATAATATTATTCAAGTTCTTTTTGAAAATTGCTTTATTCTGTGCTGTTAACTTGTAAACAACATCTTTATCAGCATGTATAACAACTCTGTCAATATCTGCATTTAAAAGCGCATTTGGATCTTTTATTTTTAAAGTGCAGGCTCCGTCAAAAAAGCCGTCATCTTCAATTATTTTTCTGGCTTCAATCACAGTACCATCAGTCAATACTGCCGAAATCGTCATTTCTTTATTCAGCGTTTTCGAATAAAAACCATCCATTACCAGTAACAAACGATATGAATTTTTAAGTTCTGGACCTTTGAACTCATGCCTCGTTATATTGTATCGCAGACCTTTTGCCAGCGTCTGGAATTTCGTCGTGCAATCCAGCTCATAAGTAGCAACATCACCAGCCTCGTTAATACTTGTCAAAACTTTGGCTGCTTGGGCATTTATCGATAAAGTTGCAGCAAAAAACGAAATTAAAACTAAGATGATTTTCATAAGTATTTCTTTTTTACGTTCACATAAAAGTAAAAAAAAATCGTCTTTTTTAACTAAAAAAGACGATTTAATATTTATAAGAATCTGATTATTACTTATTTCCTTTTTGAAAATCAGCTACAAACTGAGCTAATCCGATATCAGTTAAAGGATGTTTTAATAAACCATATATAGCAGAAAGTGGTCCAGTCATAACGTCAGCACCAATTTTAGCACAGTTTACAATATGCATAGTGTGACGTACAGAAGCTGCCAAGATTTGAGTCTCATAACCGTAGTTATCATAGATTTCTCTAATTTCCTGAATCAAATTCAAACCATCAGTTGAAACATCATCTAAACGACCAATAAACGGAGAAACATAAGTTGCACCAGCTTTTGCAGCCAATAAAGCTTGTCCTGCAGAAAAAACAAGTGTTACATTTGTTTTAATTCCTTTATCAGAAAAATATTTTGCAGCCATTACACCTTCTTTGGTCATTGGCAATTTTACAACGATTTGATCATGTAAATCAGCTAGTTCTTCACCTTCTTTGATCATTCCATCAAAATCCAATGCATTTACCTCAGCACTCACATCACCTTCTACAAGGTTACAAATGTCAACATAATGCTTTAGAATATTATCTTTTCCAGTAATTCCCTCTTTTGCCATCAATGATGGATTAGTAGTTACACCATCCAAAACGCCTAAAGCTTGTGCTTCTTTAATTTGAGCTAAATTAGCTGTATCAATAAAAAATTTCATAATTTATATATTTATAATTGTGTGTCTAAAAATCTGGTGCAAAATTACAAAATCAATATCAATAAAGATTTCAAAATCAAAACCAATTTGAAATTATATGTTACAAAACAAAATTAATTAAGTAATTATTACAATTTATAATGATTCATTAACATTTTCTCGTAAACTTTATCTGGAAGCGTACGTTTCAAAACAATAGAAAATTTCTGCATGAAAACGCCAACTTTATAATGCACTTTTGGCTTGTCTTTTTGAATGATTTTATAAATTGCTTCAGCCATTTCATTTGGATTGCTTCCTGCATCAACATGTTCATTCATTGTAGCAAGCGTATCACCGTAAACTTTTTCATAAGCTGAACCTTTTAAAACTGGCGCATGATAACGTCCTGATGCGATATTGGTAGCAAAATCTCCTGGCGCAACATTGGTAATTTCAATTCCGAATTGCTTTACTTCCATTCGCAAAGCCTCCGTAATCAACTCCAAAGCTCCTTTTGAAGCCGAATAAACACTTCTGTAAGGCAATCCCATATAAGCTGCGATTGAAGTAATATTGATAATCAACCCCGATTTTTGCTCGCGCATTTGTGGCAAAACCGCTTTCATTACTTCAATTGGACCAAAAAAATTGGTTTCAAAATTATTTTTGATTTCTTCCATCGGAATTTCTTCCAAAGGTCCAGTAATTCCAACCCCAGCATTATTGATTACAATATCTAATCTTCCTGAAATCTCAATAACTTTTGACACAGCAGTTTTAATAGAATCGGCATTTCGAACATCTAAAGCCACTAAGGGGAAAATAGAGTTTAGCACCTTCTCAGGATTTCTGCTGGTTCCATAAACCACAAAACCTTTTTTATGCAAAAATTCTCCAATTGATTTTCCAATCCCTGAGGATCCTCCGGTAATTAAAACGACTTTATTCATTTGTAGGTTAGTTATGGTTTTTAAATTTATACACTTTTTATAGCAGCCAAATATACAAAACAAAGCTTATTTTTATACTTGACAATCTGTAGTATGATTAATGGTCAAGCCAATATTTGAATTCAAGTTTTGATTGCAATTCTTTTATCTGAATTGAATCTGTAACTTCTTTAGAAAAATCAACTGAAATTTTATTGGGATCGATAGTCGAATAATTTAACACAAAAAATTTATTCCATTTGAATTCAGAACTATCGGGACAACCTCCTATACTATTTCTGTACAATTTATCATCCACATAATATTTTACATATGCTGTACTAGTTCTACCATTTGGTTCACATAAGGTATATTTACATATCGTTACCCCAGGATGTTCCTTAATTTCCTCTTTGTATTTTATTTCTCTAAAAACAAGATAAATCAATCCAAAAAAGACAAAAACCCAAAATAATTTCGAAAATTTCTCCTTCATTATGTAAAATATTTCAGTTATAAATGAATAATATAATTAGCCTTAAATTGATTTTCTTTTGATCCGCTATATTAAAAACATAGCCAACGTTTCACTATTGGACCGCAATGCAACCACAATACGATATAGCAATACGTTTTGCCTGAAAATACAACAAGAATATAGAAATCGAATTATAGCTAATTACCTTTCGCGTCCAAAACGTCCAAAATAAAAAAAATCCTCCCGAAGGAAGACTACATTTGAATTAATTCCAAAAAAAAATCCCGAACATCGGGATAAAAAAAAATGGCAAGCGACCTACATCGCACCGCTCAACCACGTACCCTTGCTATGTTCCCATCCTGGGGGAGTCTGCAGGAGCTGGTCGTGTAGGACTTGCCGGTGCAAATATACAATCTTTTTATATTTTTGCAAGAGCTTTGTTGCTATAAAAATATCGTCGTATATTGGCTTATTCAAAATTTAAACTATGAAAAAATATAACTTCCTAACTGTCATTTTATTAGGAATCACATTAATTGGATGTGGAGATAAAAATAAAGGTGAAAATTCTTTATTTAATATTGATGATACCGCTTTTCCGGCGCATTTTACGCAAAAAGAAGCTGTTTCAATTGGAATTTTAAACCCAAAATCGAAAGAAATCGACAGTATTACCTACTTAATTAATGACAAAAAAGTGGGAAGTACAAAAGGTGCTGAAAAATTTAAATTTGAATTAAAAGATCAAAAACTGGGCTATCAATACTTAAAAGCTGTTGTACATTTTGGATCTGATTCTTCTGATGCAACCAAAAGAATTGAATTAATTTCGGATGTTGAACCTAAATTATTAAAGTATAAAGTGGTAAATACTTACCCACATGATAAAAAGTCTTTTACAGAAGGTTTAGAGTTTTACAAAGATACTTTATATGAAAGCACGGGACAAAACGGAACTTCATATTTAAGAAAATACGATTATAAAACAGGAAAAGTTTTTAAACAAATTGATCTTGATAAAAAATATTTTGGAGAAGGAATCACTTTTCTTAATGGTAAATTATACCAATTAACCTGGCAGGAAAAAACAGGTTTTATTTATGATGCCAATACTTTAAAACTTGAAAAAACTTTTGCCTACGACAAAGATATTGAAGGCTGGGGAATGACAAATGACGGAAAATACATTTACCAAACAGATAAAACAGAAAAAATTTGGAAAATGGATCCGGCAACTCAAAAAATGATTGATTATATCAATGTTTATTCTGGTGCTTCAAAAATTAAGGCAATTAATGAATTAGAATGGATTAACGGAAAAATTTACACCAATGTTTGGTTGAAAGACGCTATTGCCGTTGTAAATCCAACTTCTGGAGCAGTTGAAGGGATTTTAGACATGTCGGGATTACGCAAATTTATGCCAGATATCACTAAAGACGATGTTTTAAACGGAATTGCTTACAATCCTAAAACTAAGACTATTTTTGTTACCGGTAAAAACTGGAGCAAAATGTTTGAAATTACAGTTTCAGAATAAATCAAACGCAAAACAATTGTACGAATTTCACAAGTTTTCACATTTTATTAAGTGGAAATTTGTGAAATTTGTGTTTTAATAACAAACCAAATATGATCACTTTAATCAAAAACATACAAGAGTTATTGCAGGTTCGCGAAACTTCAATTTATAAAGTTTCAGGTTCAGAAATGGCAGTACTTCCAACAATAAAAAACGCTTTCTTAATTATAAAAGATGATCTTATTGCTGATTTTGGAACGATGGAAAATCTTCCAGAAATCAAAGCAGATAAAATTATAGATGCGACCGGAAAAGTAGTTCTGCCAACTTGGTGCGACAGCCACACACATATTGTATATGCAGGAAATCGCGAGCAGGAATTTGTCGACAGAATCAACGGATTATCTTATGAAGAAATTGCCAATCGCGGTGGCGGGATTTTAAATTCGGCTAAAAAACTTAATGAAACTTCTGAAGAAGAAATTTACGAACAATCTAAAATTCGCTTAGAAGAAGTTATGCAGTTAGGAACCGGAGCTGTCGAAATTAAATCGGGTTACGGATTAACCGTTGAAGGTGAATTAAAAATGCTTCGTGTCATTAAAAAACTGGCAGAAAATTATCCAATTGCAATAAAAGCAACTTTTTTAGGTGCACATGCGTTTCCAACACATTACAAAGAAAATAAATCAGCTTATATTGATGAAATTATAGCTAAAATGCTTCCCGAAATTGCAAAAAACAAACTAGCCGATTATATCGATGTTTTCTGTGAAACTGGTTATTTTTCTGTTGAAGAAACGGAAAAAATTATGGAAGCCGGAATTCAATTTGGCTTAAAGCCAAAAATCCACGTAAATCAATTTAATTCTATCGGGGGAATTCAGTCTGGCGTTAAATTTAACGCTCTTTCTGTCGATCATCTTGAAGTTATGAATCCAGAAGATATTGAGGCTTTAAAAAATACTGAAACAATGCCTGTTGCACTGCCGTCCTGCTCCTATTTTTTAAGTATTCCGTACACACCTGCACGCGAAATGATAAAAGCTGGATTACCTATAGCGTTAGCCACAGATTTCAATCCGGGCTCTACTCCATCAGGAAATATGAATTTTGTGGTGGCAACTGCCTGCATCAAAATGAAAATGACTCCCGAAGAAGCAATAAATGCTGCTACAATAAATGGAGCATACGCAATGGGACTTTCAGAAACTCACGGAAGTATCACTGTAGGCAAAAAGGCTAATTTGATCCTTACAAAACCAATTTCTTCTTACTATCAAATTCCTTACGCTTTCGGCAGTAATTTAATAGAAAGTGTTTTTCTGGAAGGAAGACTTTTAGAATAAAAACTGACACACTTGAATGCAAAGGTTGCCTTTGTAATTATTGAATTCTATAAAATATAGCCCGCGGTTTCAACCTTGGGAACATGGAAAAACAGAAAAGGTCTGTGAAAACTCACAGACCTTTAATATTTTAGTGGTATTATTATCCCTTTGGACGATATTATCTTAAGTTAAAACTAGTTTTAGAAACTAATTCATCATTATCAAATACATTAATAAAATAAGCACCTTTTTCAAAATCTTTACCAATTAAATCTTCAGAAACTTGAACTGTTTTATTTTCGTATTTTACTGTAGTTTTAAAACTGTAAGTCAAAGAGTTATCACCAAAACTTTCAGTTTTTTTCTCGCCTAAAACGTTATTCTTGCTGTCAATAACTTGTACATAATACGTTTTGTCACCAGATTTAGCAATTGAATTTTCAGCAATTGTAAAACTAACTTTCAAAACATCAGCACGGCTTGCTTTATCAGTTTCAACTTGTTTACCAGAACCTTTCACTTTGTAAGCAATTGTTTTAGTATTTAAAACAGATAATTTTGAACCTTTTTCAACAGTTTTAGCCAATTCTTCGTTTTGACCTACTAATACTTCATTGTATTTTTTAGATTCACCTAAAACTACAATTGTACTGTCTCTCTGATTTGTTAAAACACCATTTTGTTTTTTAAGCTCATCATTTTCAGCAACTAAAGTTTTCATTTTGCCCTGCATCGCCTGAACTTGAGATCTGTATTTAGAAACGTCTCCTTTTGATTTATTCAAATCATCCATAAGAGCTACTACTTTATCTCTCTCTTGAATTAATTCATCAGACATTGAAGTATTTTCAGCAATTGCAGCATCATAAGTTGCTTTCAATTCTTGTAAATCTTTCATAACAGATTCTTTTTCTGTCATTGTAGTGGTAAGCTCAGTTTTAACTACTTCTGTATCAGAAGACAATTTAAAAATGTACACTAAACTACCAATCAGTAGGACTGCTAAAACGGCGATTACTGCCTTTAGACTTGAGTTGTTGTTCTTTGGGTTTTCCATATTTAATAATTTTCTTTATTAACAAATTTAAGAATTAATATATCGTAATAACGTAAGTTGACACAATTATATTATTTTTGAGCAATATTTTTTTTATATGGAGAAGTTAATTCCTTTTACTATTAATGATTTAGCAAAAGTTACGAATCACAGAAGTGGTGAAATAAAATTTGGCGAGAAGATGATTGTCATTCCAAAAGAAGCTGACAAAGTAAAATTCTTGACCGAAAGCGAAGCTAAATATGTACTTTTAGGAATTCCTGAAGATATTGGCGTGCGCGCAAATTATGGGCGTCCCGGTGCTGCATCGGCATGGGAAAGCGCTATAAAAAGCATTGCCAATATTCAGCACAATCGTTTTTCAAAAGGCAGTCAGATAATAGTTTTAGGGCAAATAAATGTTTCGCAGGAAATGCGTGATGTCGAAAATCTTGATTTTAACGATATTGATGACCGCTCAAAATTGAGTCAGCTGGTTGAAAAAATAGACAAAGAAGTTTCTCATATTATCTTTACTATTATAAAAGCCGGAAAAACTCCAATCATCATTGGCGGAGGTCATAATAATGCATACGGAAATATTAAAGGTTCGGCTCTTGCCAAAGGAAAACCTATAAATGCCATCAACTTTGATGCGCATTCTGATTTCAGAATTTTGGAAGGACGTCACAGTGGAAATGGTTTTTCATATGCCTATGAAGAGGGTTTCCTTAAAAAATATTTCATCTTCGGATTACACGAAAATTACACTTCAAAAAGCGTTTTGGATATTATCAAAAAATTGGAAGACCGCGTACGCTATAATACATACGACAGTGTAAACATTCGAAAGGAAAAAGATTTTAACCGAGAAATGGCTTTGGCTTTAGAGTTTATTAAAACGGACTCTTTTGGAATTGAAATTGATTTAGATGCAATTCCTAATATTGCCAGCAGCGCCATGACAATAAGCGGATTTTCAGTAGAAGAACTTCGCCAGTTTGTTTCCTTTTTTGGCCAAAATAAAAACGCTGCTTATCTGCATATTTGCGAAGGAGCACCAGATTTAGCTGATTCTCCAAATAATAATTTAATTGGAAAATTGATTGGTTATCTGATCACCGATTTTATAAAAGCAAATAACGAAAAAGAAAAATCTAACTGAAGGTCAACGGGCTTAAAACCACACATTTTTCAAATAATACAAGATTCAAATAAAGGATTGATCGATTAAACCTATCTTTGCACAGAATTTTAGTGTTTAAAACTAAATTCTTAATACCTAAGATATGTTATTCGAAGATTTATCACTCTCAAAAAGTATACAAAAAGCCGTATTTGAAGAAGGCTACCTAAACCCCACTCCAATTCAGGAACAATCTATCCCGATCGTTTTATCAGGAAGAGACTTAATTGGGTGCGCACAGACAGGAACAGGAAAAACAGCAGCATTTGCCATCCCAATCATACATCAATTACACCGAATTGTAGGTTCATCAAAAAAAGCCAAACAAATTCGTGCATTAATAGTTACACCAACACGCGAACTTGCTGTACAAATTGGAGAAAGTTTTGATACCTATGGCAAATACACCAATCTAACACAATTAACCATTTTTGGAGGTGTTTCGCAAAATCCACAAGTTGAAACCTTAAAAAAAGGTGTCGATATTTTGGTGGCAACTCCAGGAAGATTACTGGATTTGCACAAACAAGGTTTTCTTGATTTTGATCATTTGCACACTTTGGTTTTAGACGAAGCAGATCAGATGCTGGATATGGGTTTTATCAACGATGTAAAAAAGATCGTAAAATTAACGCCTAAAAACCGTCAGACATTATTGTTTTCAGCAACGATGCCGATTGCTATTCGCGAATTGGCCGAAATGTTTCTAAAAGATCCAGAACAAGTAGAAGTTTCTCCGGTTTCTTCAACTGCCGAAAATGTAGAACAGCGTATTTATTTTGTTGATAAAACAGAAAAAAGAAACTTGCTTTACCATTTAATTAAAGAAGAAAATTTATCAAACGTGCTTGTTTTTTCAAGAACAAAACATGGCGCTGATAATGTTGTAAAAGCACTTCGCAAAAAAGATATTCCTGCTGAAGCCATTCATGGAGATAAATCGCAAAATGCAAGACAGCGCGTTTTAGATGCTTTTAAAAACAAAGAAGTTGGTGTTCTGGTTGCTACAGACATCGCTGCCAGAGGAATTGACATTGAACAATTGCCTTATGTAATTAATTTTGATTTGCCTAATATTCCTGAAACCTATGTGCATCGTATTGGCCGTACAGGACGTGCTGGAAATGGCGGAATTGCAATTTCATTTTGCGGGAAAGATGAAGAACCGTACTGGAAAGACATTAAAAAACTGATAAAAGTTGATGTCAAAATAATTACTGAACATCCTTATCAATGGCATTCTGGAAGTCCTGAAGCGGGAGAAAAACCAAAAAGCTCTAATCGAAGCGGAGGTGCTCACAAATCAAGAAAATCAAATGCTTCTAAACAAAATAAAAAACGCTGGTATTAACCAGCGTTTTTCGCTTCTTCTATTAAGTAACTAATAATTTTAAAGAGTTTTACAGGCTCAAACGGCTTAATGATAATATCATTTATCCCAGATGAAATCGCCTCATCAGTTATTTCGTCTTTATCAAAAGCGGTCAGCGCCACAATTGGTGTCTTGATATCCTGCAAACGAATCCTTTTACTGGTTTCAAATCCGTTCATTAATGGCATATTGATATCCATTAAAATAAGATCAAAAGTTTCTTTTTCTAAAATTTCCAAAGCACCAAAACCATCATCAACAACTTTGCAGATGTAATTATTTTTCTCAATAATTTTCTTGGTTACCAGCTGATTGATCCGATTATCTTCAACAATTAAAA
The DNA here is from genome assembly GCF_009711135.1 of Flavobacterium sp. LC2016-01. Lineage (GTDB taxonomy): Bacteria > Bacteroidota > Bacteroidia > Flavobacteriales > Flavobacteriaceae > Flavobacterium. Next base: position 47,833 of record NZ_WMIC01000003.1, read on the forward strand.
TTTTATGAACTTCATTTGATGTCAAATCAACTTCAATTTCAGCTATTATTTTTTTAGTTTTCTCGGGATCATGTTCAAACGGAATGATAAACGAAAAAGAAGTTCCCTGACCCAAATCACTTTCTAGCGTAATTGTACTGCCAAACAAACCTAATAATCGCTTTACAATACTCAAACCTAAACCAGTTCCTTGATAATCCTCATCTTTTCGTCCAACTTGAACAAATTTTTCAAAAATCTTATTTTGGTCAACAGTTGCAATTCCGATACCATTATCTTTAATTAGAAAAGCTAAGAAATGATTTTTCCCTTCTGTCTTCAAAAGATCAACTTTCACTTCAACTTCTCCATTTTTCGTGAATTTCAAGGCATTACTGACTAAGTTCATCAAAATTTGAGCGAGTCTCAGCTTATCTCCAATCAAATATTCCGGAATATAAGGATCGATGTAAATATTAATTTTGTTGTTATTTTTTTGAGATAAAAAAGAAAGTGAGTTTTTGATCATCATAATTTCATCAGAAATATTGAATGTCAGATTTTCCAGTACTACTTTATTTTCTTCAATTTTATTAATCTGCAAAATGTCATTTACTAATGACAATAGATATCTGGCAGAGAATTTCAGCGAACTTAAATGCTGGCTTCTTGATAATTCTTTATGTTCTTCCAAAAGCATATTAGTAATCCCAACCACTCCATAAAGAGGCGTACGCAATTCGTGACTTATAGTCGAAATAAATTGGGTTTTGAGTAAAGAAGCTTCTTCTGCAATTTCTTTAGCTTTTAAAAGCTCTAAATTGTGTTTCTTTTTAAACCTGATATTTTTAATTAATGTAATAATCAAAAAGAGCAGAATAAGAGAAATCAGTACAAACAGAATTACAATAATTCGCGATTTTTTAAGACTTTGATACTGAGAAATTTTTTCATTTTCAATTTTATCAATCTGTCTTTTGTATTCATCTAATTCAAGATTAAAACCTGCAATTGAAGCTTTTTTCAGCTTTTGCTGATTGTATAATTCTTCTGTAATCTTATTATACAAACTAAGGTTTTCATAGGCTTCCTTATACTTTTTAATTTTCATTAAAAACTTAGAATACTCCAAATGCGCATATGACAAATCAGATCTTTCATCACTGGTTTTTCCTGCAGCAATTGCATTTAAAAAATAAGCATTGGCAGCATCATTTTCATTTTTATAATTTAAATACATACCATTAAGCATATTGGCAATAATCTCTGTTGATTTATCACTATACTTTTCAGTATTATTAGAAACAAATTTCAGATAAGGATATCCTTCCTTAAATTTACCAACATCAAAGTATGCCCAGGCAATATTTACATTTGTAAAATACACCTGACTTAAGTCGTTTATTTTTAATCCGTATGCAATAGATTTTTTATAATAGTAAATTCCTATGTCAAATTGTTTTTTTTCAAAACAATACATATTGCCTAAATTATTATACAGATTATATTTTATGGAATCATTATCTGTTCTATTCGCATAAATCAAGCTTTTCTTATAAAAAAAGATAGCTTTATCTACCTCTGACAATTCATTATAATTGGCGGCAATAATATTATAGGAACGAGAAATTAAGGTGTTGTTTTTTGCTGCTGTAGCAGCATTCAGGGCAACCCTAGAAATAATTAATGATTTCTCGAAGTTTGATTCTCTAAAGTTAACTAATGCTTCTTTAACAAGCTGATCTGCTTTTAAAGAGGTTTCTTTTTTACCATTCTGTGCCGTTAAATTAAATGAAAGAATATTCAATAATAAAGCAAACGCTAAAAATATCCGCACTCTAAGCATAGTTATATATATTGTCCTCAAATATACATTATTACCTCATAAAAAAAGGGCTAATATTTTACAAAATTTATTTTAGCAAAAACAGTGCATTCAGTGTGTCGTATATAAAATATTCCAAATCATTTCTTTACACAAAACAAACACATTTAACAAAATACCAAAAGAAACAAATAAAAATATAACAAAAAAAGTATGAGAAATTGTGATTTATTGGAATAAATATATACTTTTAGTAAATATTTACGGACACAAGCCCCAAGTGTTTAATTAATAAGATTGGAGCATTAAACTTTAAAGTAATGTTAGAAAAATTTTTAAAATCAGAAGAGTCTGAAAAATTGACTCAAGCACAATTAAGAACTATTCAAGGCGGAGATGCTCCAGCAGAACCAGATCCAGAAGAAGGCAGAAAAGGAAAAGTAGCATAACTATTTATTCCAAGAAACTGCTTCTTGTTGCATAAAAAAAGATCAGTTACTACTAAAAAGAAAGCCGTGAAAAAATTATTTTTCACGGCTTTTATCTTTATAAGAAGCAAATTTTACACTTACTCGATATTTAAACTTTCTTCTTTATTACTTTCCCATTGTCCAACAACAGAAGTAGCCAAAGCGTTTCCTAGAACATTTGTTGCACTTCTAAACATATCACAAAAATGATCGATAGGCAAGATTAATGCGATTCCTTCAACCGGAATATCAAACATACCACAAGTTGCCGCTACAACAACTAAACTTGCTCTTGGCACACCTGCAATTCCTTTGCTTGTAAGCATTAAAACTAAAAGCATCACCATTTGTGTTCCAATATCTAAATGAACTCCATAAAATTGGGCAATAAATATACTGGCAAATGTCATATACATCATACTTCCGTCTAAGTTAAACGAATAGCCCAGCGGCAGCATGAAAGAAACAATTTTATCTTTTACACCAAAATCTTCCAACTCTTCAGTCAGTTTTGGAAAAACAGCTTCACTGCTTGTTGTACCAAATGCAATTGCTAATGGTCCGATTATACGTCTCAGCAACTCGGTCATTCTTCCTTTTAAGAAAATATAACCTACCGCAATTAAAACAACCCATAAAGTACCTATACCTACTAAAAATGAGCCGAAAAATTTAAAATAAGTAATTACTAATTCCTCTGCATCTCTAATGGCAAATACTCCAGCAATGGCACCAAAAACTCCAATTGGAGCAAAGTTCATTACATAGTTTACCATCTTTAAAACAATATGCGAAGCTTTATCTAAAGCATTAATTACAGGTTTTACAGTGCTTCCTAATGACGCTGCAGCTAATCCAAAAAAGATTGAAAAGATAACAATCTGAAGGATTTCATTGGTTGCCATTGCTTCAAAAATACTTTTAGGCACAATATGCTCCACAAAATTTTCAACAGAAAGCGTTTTAGTTTTTGCTGTTACTTCCGTCGCAGCAGCCATATCAACGTGGTCTAATTTTAAACCTACGCCTGGCTCAAGAATATTTACATAAAATAAACCAATTAACAACGATATGAATGAAGCCGTAAAAAACCATCCTAGAGCTTTACCTCCAATTCTTCCAACCGTTTTAATGTCTCCAAGTTTGGCAATTCCCACAACTAAAGTTGTAAATACCAAAGGTGAAATAATCATTTGCACTAATCGAATAAAAACAGTGGCCAGCATTTTAATTTTAGCGCTGAAAGATTGTGCTGCTTCAGGAGAAATTGTGTTGTGCAATATAATTCCTAAAGTTGCCCCTAGAACCATTGCAATAATAATTTGCCCTGTTAATCCTGAAAGAAATGATTTTTTTTTAGTTTCTGTAATTTGCATTAATTTGTTTGTGTTAAGTTAAAATATTAAGACCCTCACTGTCTTAACTTTTATTAATATGTTTTGTTGATTAAATAAAAATCAGCCAAAACAATTGCAGCCATTGCCTCAACAATTGGCACTGCACGAGGTACTACACACGGATCATGACGGCCTTTTCCTGTCATTGGTGTAATATTTCCTTTATTATCTAATGAATCCTGAGTCTGCATAATTGTTGCAACCGGTTTGAAAGCTACTTTAAAGTAAATATCCATTCCGTTGCTGATGCCGCCCTGAATTCCTCCAGAAAGATTTGTTTTTGTAGTTCCGTCTGGATTGTATAAATCGTTGTGTTCGCTTCCTTTCATTTCAGAACCTGCAAAACCGCTTCCGTATTCAAAACCTTTTACAGCATTGATAGAAAGCATTGCTTTTCCTAATTCAGCATGCAGTTTATCAAAAACCGGTTCGCCAAGACCAACTGGTACATTTTGAATTACACACGAAACAACACCTCCAACAGTATCGCCCTGTTTGCGGATATCACGAATATATTCTTCCATAATCGCAGCCGATTTTTCATCTGGACAACGAACAGGATTGCTTTCTGTTTTCGAAAAATCTAAATCTTGATAAGGAGTCTCTAAATGAATTGGACCAACAGAAGAAACGTAAGCATTAATTTTAATTTCCGGAAGCATTTGTTTTGCAATTGCACCAGCAACTACTCTGCTTGCCGTTTCACGTGCAGAGCTTCTTCCTCCTCCACGGTAATCGCGAAAACCATACTTTTGATCATATACATAATCAGCATGACTTGGTCTGTAATTATCTTTTATATGTGAATAATCATCTGATTTTTGATTGGTATTCGGAATAATAAAACCTATTGGAGTTCCGGTTGTTTTTCCTTCAAAAATTCCAGATAAAAATTGAACTGCATCTGGTTCTTTTCGTTGTGTTACAATTGCCGATTGTCCCGGTTTTCTTCGAGACATTTCAACTTCGATTGCTTCAAAATCAAGCGCAATTCCTGATGGACAGCCATCAATAATCCCACCTAAAGCCTCGCCGTGTGATTCGCCAAATGTAGTAACTCTATATAATGTGCCGTAGCTATTTCCTGCCATGTTATTTGTTTTAGCAAATGTAAGTTTTATGAATTAAATTAAAAAATATAAAATTGTGATTATTAATTAAACGTTAAGCGGTTTAAAAATCATAATTTATTAAAATTGAAGACAAATTGATAACCTTTTGATAAAATAATTCTCTTATGAGTTTCTTTTATTTGTTAAACTTCAAATCAAGAAAAATTGAAAAAGAGAAACGTCGAATTGGTAGTTCTTTCAGATGTCCATTTAGGAACTTATGGAAGCCACGCCAAAGAACTAAACAACTATTTATCAAGTATTAAACCAAAAACTTTAGTCTTAAACGGTGATATTATAGACGCTTGGCAATTTCGAAAATCATATTTCCCAAAAGCACATTTACGCGTTATTCAGCGCATCATCGGAATGGCTTCAAAAGGAACTAAAGTGTATTACATTACGGGAAATCACGACGAAATTCTCCGTAAATTCACTGATATGAATATGGGAAATTTTTCTTTGCTTGATAAATTAGTTTTAGAATTAGACGATAAAAAAGCCTGGATTTTTCACGGAGACGTTTTTGATGCTTCGGTTCAGCATTCTAAATGGATTGCAAAACTGGGCGGATTAGGTTACGATTATTTAATCCTTTCTAATCGATTTGCAAACTGGTGTCTGACCAAATTAGGCCGAGAACCCTACTCATTCTCAAAAAAAATAAAAGCTAGCGTAAAAAAAGCAGTGAAATTCATTTCAGACTTCGAAACCACGGCAACCGATCTGGCTATTGAAAAAAAATATGACTACGTTATCTGCGGTCATATTCATGAACCAAAAATAGCAACAATAGAAAACAAACACGGTTCTACTTTGTACTTAAATTCAGGTGATTGGGTTGAAAATCTAACTGCTTTAGAATATCATAAAAAACGCTGGAAATTATATACGTACGACAAAAGCAAATTTTCTGAACAGGAAGAAAATCTATTTGAGATGGAGGATAATCTGACCACTCAATTAATGACCTCAGTGCTTACAAAGAAATAACGCTCTAATTTCCAAAAACTTACTCTTTGGTTTCATTTTTAGTGGCAGCACTTATATTCTCTTAGTTTTAAAATGTGAATTATATAACAATTTCTAAGAATTTTATACGTTCTCTATTCAAGTGTCGTAATACATTTGAAAAATAAATTTAACCATTTTTATGAAAAAAATCATTTTATCTGCCATCATGCTATTCGGATTAGCATTTACGGCTCAATCACAAGAAATTGCAAAAAACGCCTTAGGATTACGTTTAGGAGACAATAACGGTTTTGGAGGAGAAGTATCTTACCAAAGAGGATTAAATCAAAAAAACAGACTTGAATTTGATTTAGGCTGGAGAAACAGCAGTGATGTTGACGCTATTAAAGCAGTAGCACTTTACCAATGGGTTTGGAATATAGACGGAGGTTTTAACTGGTACGCTGGTGTTGGCGGCGGAATCGCTGCCTGGGACCACGATTATTACAACAACAATACAAAATACAACGACAGCGGAACATACGTTTTTGCTGCAGGAGACATAGGAATTGAATACGGATTTAAAGAAGTGCCAATTCTTTTATCATTAGACGCAAGACCTGAAATTGGTTCAGGGTATTATGATGATGATAACTTTGGATTTGATGTTGGTTTAGGTATCAAATTCAAATTCTAAATTAAAATAAAAAATAATTGTAAAAGAAAACCTGTCGTTTTATTGCGACAGGTTTTTTTTATGTTTAAAATCGGCACATGAGTGTCATCCTGAGCGCAGTCAAAGACTTAGAACACGTAAAGGCTTCGACTTCGTTCAGCCTGGCATTTGCCCAAAACTTTTCACTAATTACTAACTACTAATTACTTAATAACAATCTCTTTTTTAGAATGCACTTTAACCACTGTATAAGGATATGAAATAACCTGCATAACCATTGCATCTGGCGCCGGATTATTTTCTTTTACAGTAATAATAATATTCTTGTCCGTTTCCTCTACTTTTTCAACTCCAATCGAATAACCGCTGGTGTTTTTTTCACCCATATTCAATATTATGTAATTCGAATTGCTAATGTCAGCCTGTTTCATTTTATCGGCTAAAAGCGGATCATTTTCAAGCATTTTAATTTCGTTAGGTTCGGTTAAAATTTCAAAAAATTTGATATTGCCGCCACCATCCGACTGCTCGGTCAAAACTTCATAGAGTGCTGTTGAATTTGAAGTTTTTTTTGCCCCACAAGAGATCAAAACAAAAACTGCTAAAACTGAAATTATTTTTTTCATGCATTTAAACTTTAAATTAATGTTTTACTCTTTATAATCGTCAATAGCCTTTTGGTACAAAGCTTCGTACTTAGGAAGGATGTTTTTGATGTCAAATTTCTTTGCTACTTCCAGAGCATTCTTTTTAAATTCGTTCAAAGTAGCATCATCTTTCAGAATTTTGATTGCATTTGCAGCCATTTCTTCAACATCCCCAACATTGCTCAAATAACCTGAAACACCATCAAAATTAACTTCAGGCAAACCTCCTGAATTACTAGAAATCACAGGAACTCCAAGCGCCATTGCTTCCAACGCAGCCAAACCAAAACTTTCTGTTTCTGAAGGAAGCAAAAACAAATCGGTCATACATAAGATTTTATCAATCTCATTACTGTTTCCAAAGAAAATTACTTTGTCATAAATTCCCAATTCCATGCACAAAACTTCTGCTTTTTCTTTTTCAGGACCGTCACCCACCATCATCAATTTAGCAGGCATTTCTTTCTGAATATTATAGAAAATCTTAATAATATCCGGAATTCTTTTCACCTTTCTAAAGTTACTGATATGCGTCACAATACGCTCATTTTCCTTCGCCATCACATAACGATGACAAGGCGCATCTGGATCTTTTACCACTTTATCCAATTCAATAAAATTCGGAATAACCCTAATTTTATTCTTGATTTTGAATAATTTCAAAGTATCATCTTTCAAACTCTGCGAAACCGAAGTCACATAATCTGATTTATTAATACTAAAAGTTACCGCAGGTTTATAAAAAGGGTGGTTTCCAACAAGCGTAATATCTGTTCCGTGAAGCGTTGTAATCATTGGCAGATTAATACCCTCGTTTTTTAGCATTTGTTTTGCCATATACCCCGCATAAGCGTGTGGAATAGCATAATGCACGTGAAGAACTTCAATTTTATACAATTTCACCATATCAACCAGTTTGCTTGACAAAGCCAACTCATAAGGCTGATAATGAAAAAGAGGATATTCAGGAACGTTTACTTCGTGATAATGAACATTCGCATTCAAAAGTGCCAACCTCACGGGCTGACTATAAGTTATAAAATGTATTTCGTGTCCTCGTCTGGCTAATTCAAGACCTAACTCAGTGGCTACTACCCCACTACCGCCAAACGTCGGATAACAAACTATTGCTATTTTCATGTATTAAATTTAATTCTACGAAAATACTCAAAAATCACGTTTAATTAAGCTTTTAAATTGTTAGATTTTTGACAAAATAAGATTAATTCTAATTAATATGCTATTTTCTTGAAGCAGAACAACTTCGATCAAAAGACCACTCGTCCCGCTGTCCGCTATATCTTTTATAGCGAACCCCGCCATAAAAGGATACCGCTCCCATCGGGGCTAGACTAGACGTTTTTGTTTTCATAAGTCACACTTTACGACAACTTTGTCAAAGTTTAAAACTTTGACAAAGTTTGGCGAAACCTGAAACCTGAAACTTTAAACCTGAAACAATAAAAAAAAAAGGCACAAAATCTAAATTTTATGCCTTTCAAATATTATTATAATTTTCTCCTAGAAGAATCTGCTATGCCAGCTGTCAGCAGCAGGAACTTCCCACGATTCATTAAATTCTTCTATATTATTTACAAGATTATTAAACACAATCGTATTCTCAGAAACCGATTTATCTTTAACCATCTTTTTAAAATCAATTAGAGGTTTGTGAGCAATATGTTCACCATTTTTAAAAGTAACATTCATTTTATCAAGCAAATCAACATTGTACTTTTTCTCTAAGCTCTGAATAAATTCAACAGAACTATCGATAGAACAACCCGTCGCAGCCTGAACATCTTGATTTACAGCTAATATTATAAAACGGTTGTATTTCAGCAAAAACGAAGCCTCTAGGCTTGTTCCGTGTGCTGCCCATTCTTCAACAAAAGCTTTTAAATCGGTTTCGATTTCAGAAAACTCTTCCTCAGAAAATTTTCTGTTCGATTGGTAAATCCAAATTCTAGATTCACCAGGTAAATTTTCAAAAGGTATATACATTTTTACTTTTTGTTTATTTTGTTTGTTTTGTTTCAAGTTTCAAGTTTCAAGCTAAAAACTTAGAATCTTAGAACCTTAGCAACTTTATTAAAGATCTTGCGCATTTGCAATTAACTCCGCAATATCAAGCACTTTTACTTGTCCTTCTTTCTCTTGATGTTTGATACCGTCTGTCAACATTGTATTACAGAAAGGGCATCCAGCTGCAATAATGTCTGGTTTCGTTTCTAAAGCATCTTCTGTACGCAGTACATTTACTTCTTTATTTCCTGGCTCAGCATCTTTAAACATCTGTGCTCCACCAGCGCCACAGCACAAACCGTTTGCTTTTGAGCGTTTCATTTCGACTAATTCAACATCTAACTTCTGAATTAATTCTCTCGGCGCCTCATAAACTTTATTCGCTCTTCCTAAATAACAAGGATCGTGAAAAGTAATTTTCTTTCCTTTAAACTGACCGCCTTCAACAGTCAATCTTCCATCATCAATTAATGACTTTAAAAATTCAGTATGATGAATAACTTCATAGTTTCCACCTAATTCAGGATATTCATTTTTTAAAGTATTAAAACAATGCGGACAAGCCGTTACGATTTTTTTTGCTTCGTATGCATTTAAAACCTCGATATTCATCATGGCTTGCATCTGAAACAAAAATTCATTTCCAGCTCTTTTTGCAGGATCACCGGTACAACTCTCTTCAGTACCTAAAACTGCAAATGAAACATTCGTACGATTTAAAATACGCACAAATGCTTTTGTAATTTTTTTTGCTCTATCATCAAAACTTCCTGCGCAACCTACCCAAAATAAAACTTCTGGCTGTGTTCCTTGGGCTAGCATTTCAGCCATTGTTGGCACTACTAAACTTTCTGACATCTCTTTTTGTTTAATCGTTGATTTGTTTAATTGTTTAATCGGCAAGTTGATCGAATCCTAAGAACGATTAAACGAATTGACGATTAACCGATTAAACTATATTTTAATTTTCGTTTTTCCAATTCAATCGGTCTTGCTGGCTGTATTGCCAAGGCGCACCGTTGTTTTCAATATTGGTCATCATAGCATTTAATGACATTGGAGCCGCACTTTGCTCCATCACCAAATAGCGACGCATATCCATGATAATAGAAAGCGGACTAATATTAACTGGACATTCTTCAACGCAGGCGTTGCATGATGTACATGCCCATAATTCTTCTGGTGTAATATAATCGTTTAATAATGTTTTATTATCGGGAACAAAAACACCTTTATTGGCATCAATATTTTTTCCAACTTCAGTTAAACGATCTCTCGTATCCATCATAATTTTACGAGGAGATAATTTTTTTCCTGTTTGATTTGCCGGACATGATGACGTACAGCGTCCACATTCTGTACATGTGTATGCATTTAAAAGCTGTACCCAGTTTAAGTCCTGCACATCACTTGCTCCAAATTTAGCCGGAGCTGCATTTTCGTCAACTGGAGCTGCCGCAAACGGATCAGCATTTGGATCCATCATCAACTTAACTTCTTTTGTCACCGAAGCTAAATTATCAAACTGTCCTTCTGGTTTCAAGTTTGCAAAATAGGTATTTGGGAAAGCCAATAGAATATGCAAATGCTTTGAAAAATATAAATAGTTCATAAAAACTAAAATACCTACAATATGCAGCCACCAAAATACTTCAAATAAAAGCCCAACTAATTCATTAGACGTACCATTAAAAATAGGTGCAATAAACTGACTTATTGGATAGCTTCCCGCTTTATGAAAATGAGAATAACCGCCTGGAACATTTTGCAAATGCAAATCAGAGGCATTCATTAATAAGAACAAAATCATTAAAACAGTTTCGAAATACAAAATATAATTTGCATCGCTTTTAGGGAATCCATTCAAATCAGAATTAACAAAACGCTTTAAACGAATTACATTTCGTCTGATCCAAAAAGTAACTACAGCAACAATTACAAGTATTGCCAATATTTCAAATGAAGCGATTAAAACATCATAGACAACACCTAAATAAGGCGCAAAAATTCTATGTGTTCCAAAAAGTCCATCAATAATAATCTCGAGCAACTCGATATTAATAATTACGAAACCAACATATACAAAAATATGAAGTATTCCGGCAACAGGGCGTCTCACCATTTTTGACTGTCCAAGAGCAATCAAAGCCATGTTTTTCCAGCGAGCTTTTGGATTATCTTTTCGATCTACATCAACTCCTAAATTAATGTTTCGCATGATTTTTTTTACGCTCGCTGCAAAAAAACCGAAACCAACTATAAGAAGTATGGCAAATAAAATATTATCTAAATAACTCATTTATAATTATTTTTTATCAGTTGAGTTTGTTTCTTGTGTTGGTGCTACATATGGTTTGTTTTTCTTTCCAAAAAGAGAAACGTTTACGTAACGAGTTGGGTAAAGACGAACGTCTTGAAGCAATAATTCAAGCTCTTTTGAAGTTTTCGCTAAATTATTATACAAAGCATCGTCGTTTAACAATTTCCCAGCTGTACCTTTTCCTGAATTCAAATTAGTCATTAAGCCATCAACTTTAGCTAAAGTCTGATTTAAGTTTCGTACTGTTTTTCCTAAATCGGCCTTGTTTAAAGAATCAGATATTTTACTAAAGTTGCCTGACATCTTATTTAAATTTGTCACAACACCATTAATTTGACCTTTATTAGTATCTAAAATAGAATTCAGGCTTCCTGAAGCTTTATGAAACTGTTCCATTGTCTGACTTAACTCAGCAATTGCTTTCTTTACATTTTCTTGTGTATTTTTATCCAAAGTATTGTTTAATCCTGTAACCAGATTATCAATATTCACAAGCATTTTATCTAATTTCGCCTGAATTGGTTCAAGTTTTCCTCCTAAAGATTCAGTCAAACCAAGCTCAACAGTTCCTGAAAGAGTCTGGCCTTCATCAGCAGGATTTTTATCTTGAAGATTAGGAATAATTTTAATTTGTTTCCCTCCAATTAAACTTGGAGAATACAGCGCTGCTGTACTTGTTTTAGAAATAGGAAAATCAGTTTTAAGCTGAAGTTCTACTAATAATTTACCTGTTGTTTCATTAAGTGTAATCTTATTTACTTTACCAATTGCTAGTCCGTTTATGGTAACTGGTGCTGACGGTGCTAAATCCTCTACATTATCATATTCAACAAATAATGTTTTGTAATTTGTAAAAAGATCTCTGCCTTTTAAAAAACTGTAGCCCCAAATAAATAATAATATTGACGCGATGACTAAAATAGCCGTTTTAATTTCTCTTGTTAGTTTCAAAATTCTTAGTGTTTGTACAAAATTAATATAAATATTCGAACTAGTGACTATTATTTAATTGCGTCCTGAATATTGATTTTTTCTCCATCTTTAGTTGCAGTTAAAAATGCAGCGCCATATCCTTTACCCTTAGCTTCTTGCAGATATTTCTTCGCTACTTCATAATCTGAAGTTTCTTCGTAGAAATATTTATAAACATTATTTTCGTAAACCATTGTTACATTTTTTAAGCCTTTAAAGTTTTTAGGCTCTAATGCCGTCTTTTTGATACTTGCAATAAGCTGTACTTTATAAAAAGTTCCCTTTACTGCATTTTTCACTGCAGCAGATGGCTCAGCTGGTTTTGGCTTTTTAGGTGTTGAAGTATCTTTTGCAGGTCTAACATCTGAAAGTTCCGGGATCCCTGAACCAAAATATTCGCTTTTGTAGCTTAAAATCGCATCGGCAATTGCTTTAGCGATATCATTTTGTCCTTCTTCAGAATTCAGAATATTTCCTTCTGTTGGATTCGAAACAAAACCTGTTTCAACCAAAACTCTAGGCATATATGCTTTATGAAGTACCATAAAAGGTGCTTGTTTCACTCCGCCTTGTCTTATTTTTTTTCCAAGACGGTCAAAATTATCTTCAATTTTACTCGCTAACGCAATACTGTTATCCAGATATTCTTCCTGCATCAATTGCATTCCGATCATTGATTCTGGCGAGTTGGGATCGTAACCTTCATATTTACGTTTATAATCTTTTTCTAATGTAATTACCGAGTTCTCTTTTTTCGCTGCTTCAAGATTCGACGCTACTTTGCTCAAACCCATTACATAAGTTTCAGTACCGTCTGCCGCAGTATTTTTGTTTGCATTACAGTGGATTGAAACAAAAATATTAGAATTTGCTCTGTTTGCAATATTGGCTCTTTCGACCAAATCAATAAAAACGTCAGTTTTACGAGTATATATGACATCAACATTTGGGCTTGATTCTAAAATTTTTCCAACTTTAAGCACTATCGCCAACGCAATATTTTTTTCAATTCGGCCACTGTAAACAGCACCAAAGTCATGATCGCCATGTCCGGCATCAAGTGTTACCTTAAAAACATTTGCCTGACTGTAAGCACAAAACGAAATTATAGTTAGAAAAAAACTAAATAATAGCCTAGTTTTGTTAAATATATTCATAAATCTAAAAGTTAATTTTAATAAAATGCAACTGTTATAATTTTTGCAATTGATTATTTTTGCCAAAAAATTATATGTAAGTTTGACATGTCAAAAAACAAGCCATACTTTTACAAAAATAGCATTTAAACCTTTGCATACAAACTTATTTAATATCGTTTTAATATCATTTTTCCTAACACTAGGATGTGGTAAAGTATATTCACAAGATATAAAAAACCCAAAAAAGCCCTTACCTGCTGTAAAACAAACAGATAAAGCTTCGACTGCTAAATCTGACACTGCAAAACAAAAAGACAAATCTGTTACCACTAAAGTTGACACAGTAAAAACAGACAGTATTAAACCAATGAAGACTTTTCTTGATGGAAAAGTTAGATACAAATCAAAAGATTACGCCACTTTTGACAAAAAGAAAAAAACACTTACACTATATAATGAAGCAGAACTATATTATAAAGATGTAGAATTAAAATCTGGAATCATTGTTTTAGATTACGATAAAGATGAAGTTTATGCCGGAAGAATAAAAGATTCAGCCGGGGTTTTGACTCAATATCCAAATTTCAAACAAGGATCAAATGAAGTACAGCCAGATTCTATCCGATTTAATTTTAAAACAAAAAAAGCTTTAATCTTCAATTCGAGAACAGAACAAGGCGAATTTAAAATAAAAGCTGCCGTTACAAAAAAAGAGAATGATTCTGTTTACTTTTTAAGAGGCGCACGTTTTACAACATCTACAGATGTTGACAATCCAGAATATTATTTCCAGACAAACAAAGTAAAATTTGTTCCGGGAAAAAAAGTTGTAACCGGTTTAACAAACATGGTTATTGCCGATGTTCCTACTCCGCTTGCCTTGCCGTTTGCTTTTTTTCCAATGAGTGAGGAAAAAAGTGTTTCGGGAATTATTATACCAAGTTATAACGATTCAAATACAAGAGGTTTCTCTTTACAAAATGGAGGATATTATTTTGCTCTAAGCGATAATTACGATCTTACCGTTTTAGCAGATTATTATACCAATGGAAGTTACGCCATGCGATTTGAATCGGCATATGCCACGAGATATAAATACAGAGGAAATATTAATGTACGTTTTGAGAATTTAATCAGCAGTGAAAGAGGTTATCCTGATTACTCTAAACAAAACATTTATAATATTCAGTGGTCACACTCAAAAGACACAAAATCAAATCCAAATTCAACATTTTCTGCATCTGTAAATATGGGTAGCAGTAAATATTTCAAGCAATCGATCAATCAGGCTAATATTGGTTCGACCTTGAATAATACTTTAAGCTCTTCTATTTCTTGGAATAAAACTTTTAATACGATTCCGCAAGCCCGAATAGCTTTAACAGCAACACATTCACAAAATACACAAACAGAAGTCATTAACATGACTTTACCTTCGCTTCAGGCAAGTATAGACCGTGTTTATCCTTTTGTTGGAAAAGATGGAGTAAAAAAAGGTTTCATAAAAAACATCAACCTGCAATACAACTTAAGCGGAAAAAACAGCTTTGTAACAACCGATTCTTTATTCTTTAAACCTCAAATGTTCAAGGATGCACAAATTGGAATGCAGCATACAATTCCGTTAAGCACTAACTTTAAGCTCTTCAAATATTTCAGTGCCGGAATGGCAACTAATTACCAAGAAACCTGGGTAACTAAAACAATCAACAGAAGCTACAGTGAAGATCAAAGTAAAGTTGTAGACCAAACCGTAAATGGTTTTGATGCTTTTAGAACTTATAATTTCAGCTCTAATTTAGGAACAACAATTTATGGAACTTTCAATTTTGGTTCTGATAAAAAGATTCAATCGATTCGTCACGTCATGCGTCCGTCGATTACATACGCATACACGCCAAGTTTTGAAAAATACTACGACACCTATGCCGTAGATGCTTCTGGCCGAATTACAACACAATACACTCGTTTTGAAAACGGTGTTTATGGTGCTCCAGGAAAAGAAAATTCAAACATAGTAGGTTTCTCTTTAAGCAACACATTTGAAGCAAAAGTTAGAGATAGTGACAGTACAAAGACTGAACCTAAAAAAATCATGCTTTTAAACAACTTAAACTTTAGCACAAGTTATAATTTCAACGCAGACGGCAAACAAATTTTAGCTTGGCAGCCTGTACTTTTATCTGGAGGAACGCAGTTTTTTGACAATAAAATGAATATGAATTTTGGCGCTACTTTAGACCCTTATGCCATTGACAATTCTGGAGCAAGAATAAGCAAATACAATATTGATAACGGAGGAAGTTTGTTTAGAATGACAAGCGCCAATGTTACCTTAAATTATTCATTCTCTAACAAAGGCGGAGACAAAGAAAAGACCAATTCGCAGAGCCAGCGAAACGGAGGACGAAATGATGATTTATTTGGAACCAACACCGACTTAACAGACAGCAGAAACAGTCAATTTGCCAATGAAAAAGATGACGACAAAGATGTTATAACAGAGTTTTTTAATTCGAAAATTCCGTGGGATATGACACTTGCCTATTCATTGACTTATTCTAACGTTAATAGAGAAAACAAAATAAGCGGTAACTCCATTATGGTTTCCATCAATACCGATATTACACCAAAATGGAAAGGCGGCGTTTCTACCGGTTACGATTTTGTACAAAAAGGAGTTACTTTTACACAATTCCGTTTTGAAAGAGATTTATTAAGCTGGAGAATGGCCTTTAACTGGCAGCCGCTAGGAACAAATTCTAACTGGAATTTCTTCATCGGAATTAAATCTGGTGTCTTGAGTGACATTAAATGGAACAAACGAAGCGTTTCAAACCGCTAAACAATTTTAGAATCAAAATACTTTCATTATGAAAAAAATCATTTTTACCGAAAAAGCTCCGGCTCCTATCGGTCCGTATAATCAAGCCGTTTTATCAGGGAACACTCTTTATGCTTCAGGGCAAATTGCGATCAATCCAGCATCAGGAGAACTTGTTACTGACAACATTAATGACGAAACAAAACAAGTAATGGAAAATATCGCTGCTATTTTAGAAGCTGCCGATATGACTTTTGAAAACGTTGTTAAAGCAACAATCTTCATTATGGACATGAATAATTTTGCAGCCATAAACACCGTTTACGGATCTTATTTTAACGAAAAAACCGCTCCAGCTCGTGAAACGGTTCAAGTGGCATGTCTGCCAAAAAATGTAAATGTTGAGATTTCTATAATCGCAGTGCAATAGCATCTAATAATAATTGTGCCGTTGCTTCATTGGTTGCCAGCGGCACATTATGCACATCACAGACACGAATCAGCATATTAATATCAGCTTCATGCGGATGACTAGATAAAGGATCTTTAAAAAAGAAAACCATTTTAGTAATTCCCTCCGCAACTCTTCCAGCAATTTGTGCGTCACCGCCCAAAGGTCCAGAAAGCATTTTCTGTGTCTTAAACCCAGCTGCTTCGGCTTTTCCTCCTGTTGTACCGGTACCAATCAGTTTGATTTTCTCATTATGAAGAACAGCTTCATTTTTGATCAAAAAATCAATTAAATCTGCCTTTTTTCCATCATGTGCAATAATTGCAATTTCCATAAAACCAGAACTAT
Source organism: Flavobacterium sp. LC2016-01 (assembly GCF_009711135.1). Taxonomy (GTDB): domain Bacteria; phylum Bacteroidota; class Bacteroidia; order Flavobacteriales; family Flavobacteriaceae; genus Flavobacterium. The sequence continues at coordinate 64,972 of NZ_WMIC01000003.1, forward strand.
TGATTAGCAACATGATAAGCTATTAGACCATCGATAGGTCTTCTTAAAACATTTCCTAATTTAAGCTCATATTTATCGAAAGTCTCTTGCAATTCGTCTTTTAAATAAAATGCAATAGAACCAACGAAATGCACAGGAACTTCTTTACAGTTGTCAAACTGCTTAATATAGTTTTTAACGAACGATTTCATTCCTTTGAAAATAATTTTTCTGCAGAATTCAGTGTCTTTATGTTTAATTAAAAACTTTGCGTAAGTTGCCAAATAAGCATTTGGATTTGGCTCTTTGTATAATTTATTTTTAATAAAATCAGGATCAACGTCGTACTCTTTTTCAAGTTCAACAGCTAATTCTTTAGGCATTTTATTAAAATAGTACTTTCTGATTAATTCTTTACCAAAAACATTTCCGCTGCAGTCATCCATTACGATATATCCTAGTGACTGTACTTTTTGATGCAATACTTTTCCATCAAAATAACTGCAGTTTGAACCTGTCCCTAAAATTGAAACAATAGCCTCTTCTCCTTTTGGAGTTGTTGCATAAACAGCAGCATAAGTATCTTCCTGAACGTCAACAATAGCGTTAGAGAAATACTCTTGAAAGATTTGTTTTAACCATTGTTTCATTCTGTCTGTCCCACATCCTGCTCCGTAAAAAAACAAGTGAGAAGCATTTTTTTTGTTTTGTAAAATATCAAAACGATCATTTAATCTTTCTATAATTTCAGGACCGTCAAGAATTTCAGGGTTTAACCCTAAAGTTTGTGTTGTGAATAATACTTTTCCATTATCATCAATTGCAATCCAATCTGCCTTAGTAGATCCACTATCAACTATTAATTTCATTTTATTTTTTGTTTTTGGTTAGTTTTTCTTCATTTAAATAAAAAGTGTATTTTTTACATTAATTAAAGACGTAACAAAATAAGAAAATCCCGTTACTTTGAAATAACGGGATTTTGCAAAATTATATATTATTATTTTAAACCAGCAATGTGAACTGATAAATCAATTAATTTACTTGAGTATCCGTACTCATTATCATACCAAGATACTAATTTGAAGAAAGTTGAATTCAAACCAATTCCTGCAGTAGCATCAATGATTGAAGTTCTTTTATCAGAAATAAAATCTTGAGAAACAACAGCATCTTCAGTATATCCTAAAATACCTTTTAATTCGTTTTCAGAAGCTTTTTTCAAAACTGCCATAATTTCTTCGTATGAAGTTTCCTTAGCCACTTTTACAGTTAAATCTACTGTAGAAACGTCAGCTGTAGGAACACGGAAAGCCATACCAGTTAATTTTCCATTTAATTCAGGAATAACTTTTCCAACCGCTTTTGCAGCTCCTGTTGAAGAAGGAATGATATTGATTGCAGCAGCACGTCCACCTCTCCAGTCTTTTCTAGAAGGTCCGTCAGCAGTCATTTGAGTTGAAGTTGTCGCGTGAACAGTTGTCATTAAAGCCTCAACGATTCCGAAATTATCATTGATAACTTTAGCTAAAGGAGCTAAACAGTTTGTTGTACAAGAAGCGTTAGAAACAACTACATCAGAAGCTTTTGCAGTTTCATGGTTTACTCCCATTACAAACATTGGAGCATCAGCAGAAGGAGCAGAAATAATTACTTTTTTAGCACCACCTTTAATGTGCTCATTTGCAGTTTCGATAGTTGTGAAGATACCAGTACATTCAGCAACTACATCAACATCAACTTCGTTCCATTTTAAGTCAGCTGGATTTCTTTCAGCAGTGATACGGATATTTCTTCCGTTCACGTAAAGTTTTCCTTCTTTAACTTCTACAGTTCCGTTGAAACGACCGTGAACTGAATCATATTTTAATAAGTAAGCTAAGTGATCTACATCTAATAAATCATTGATTGCTACAACCTCTACATTATCTCTATTGAAAGACTCTCTAAAAACGATTCTTCCAATACGTCCAAATCCGTTTATTCCTAATTTTACTTTTGACATTTTACTAATTTTTTGCTTTTGTTTTTATTACACTAATTTTAAAGTCTAATTTCCTCACAATAAACTTCTTTCCTTTTTTAAACTTTTATTTATTAGGTCGACATAATGTCTGACACTCTTAATAATTCTCTATCAATTTCTGATTTCCCTTTAATAGCCTGTTCAAGCGGTGTTAAAACAACTTTATCTTCTTTCAGTCCAACCATATAATTTGATTTTCCTTCAATTAAAGATTCTACAGCTTTTACTCCTAAGCGGCTTGCCAATACACGGTCAAAACAAGATGGAGAACCACCACGCTGCATGTGTCCTAAAACAGAAACTCTTACGTCATACTCTGGCAAATTAGCTTCAACGTAATCTTTTAATTCGAATACGTTTTTACCAATTTTATCACCTTCGGCAATAACTACTATACTTGATGATTTTCCTGAAGCTTTACTTTTTTGAAGTGAATCTAATAGACGATCTAAACCTAAATCTTCTTCAGGAATAAGGATTTCTTCTGCTCCTGCCCCAATTCCGGCATTAAGAGCAATATGACCAGCATCTCTACCCATAACCTCTACAAAAAACAGACGGTTATGTGAACTTGCTGTATCTCTAATTTTATCAATACAATCTACTACTGTATTCAAAGCTGTATCATATCCTAAAGTATGACTTGTACCATAAATATCATTATCAATTGTACCAGGAATTCCCATTACTGGAAAATCATATTCTGAATTAAATATTAATCCTCCGGTAAAACTTCCGTCTCCGCCGATAACGACTAGAGCATCAACTCCGGCTTTCAACAGATTATCGTGAGCTTTTTTTCTTCCTTCTGGGGTTCTAAACTCAACTGAACGAGCCGATTTTAAGATCGTTCCTCCTTTGTTTACAATATTATTAACGCTTCGAGGGCCCATTTCTTTAAAATCTCCTTCGATCATTCCTTGATACCCTCTATAAATTCCTATGCATTCTATATTATGAAAAGCGCATGTTCGAACAACTGATCGTATTGCAGCATTCATTCCTGGCGAGTCTCCTCCTGAGGTCAGAACACCAACTTTTTTTATTGTTTTTGGCATTATTTAAGTATTAAGTTGTAAAATTAGCAAACATTCACCACTTTTCCGGCTATGTTTATCATAATTTAATAAAATATGTTAAATTCAAACGTTTTCGTTAATAAGTTTTTTGATACCAAAAAATTCATTTAAAATAATAAAAGGTACATATTTTAATTAAATCCTTAAAATTAACAATACATAAATGAAGTGTTACAAAATTGCGAAGTACACTTCATTTTGAAAAAAGTGTTTAAACCTCTAAATTTAGCACAAAAAAAAACCATTATAAGAATAATGGTTTATAATTGGATTTTTTTTAACAATATCTTAAAAATCATCATTATCAGGAATTAAGCCCTGATTGTTGTTTTGAGGCTGTGGTTTTTTCTCCTCTTCTTTTTTATCTGATTTCTTTTTATTCTTATCTGCATCTTTCTTGCTGGTAAAATTGATGTAATCTGGATTTAAATAAGAATCCTGTACATCATCTGTAGAACCTTTTATCGTGCGTTCTAATTTATGGCTTTTAAAGAGTTTGTTTACCAATTCACTGAAAGTATCAAAATCTACTTCATATGAAATACCAACCCCTTGTGTATAACCAATTCCCTGTCCTATATAATTAATGTCATTTTCTTTATTGAAAAGTCGAAGATTCATTGAACCGTCTTCGTTAACTCGGTACAGAATTTCAATATCTCCCACAATAGCAGATTCATTTACTCCTCCTACCGGAACCCCAACTTTTCCATTAATAGAAATCTTTTCATTAATCTGCGATGAAATATTTGCCACAAACTGACCATCTGCTTCTTGCCCGATTCGCTTGTCAGCAGAAATAAAATTCAAATCAATATTTACTTTGTCATTGTCTGACTTGATAATTCCGCCCAATAAACTTGCTGCGGTTTCTGCAAATGTTCCAGACAAATCACTTTGATTAAATCCGTCAGGACTCATAAAGGAACCTGTGGAAAGCAAATATAAAGCCTGCGTTTGGCGAACGTCTTTATCATCCAATTTATATTGTATCTCCGACTTTAAAACACTGCTCACAGAAGGAAACTGAATATCAAAATTAGGATCCGGGCTTGTTAAATCTCCTCTTAAACCAATAACAACTTCAACTGGCACCTTTTTATTGAAAGAAGAATTCTCTAACAATACGGCTGGATTTGCTGACGTTCTATAAACTGCTTCTAGATTCAGCTGCGCTTTCATAGGGTTTCCTTCCCAAATAATCGATCCACCTTTTTTTACAGCAAACTTTTTGTCGATCAAACCGCCATATTTAAAATTATAAGTTCCTTCATATGCCTGGAAATCTCCCCACATATTAAACTTGCCTAGTGTATTAATTTTAAATAATAACGATCCGTAACCTTTTCCTTTCATACCATGCCCAGAATTCCTGTCTAAGATTACTTCGACTTCAGCATCTGGCGTAATATCAAAATCAAATTCTAATTCAAGTCCGTTATAATTTTTAGTTTTTTCTACAATTCCATTAGCCAGATTATACTTCTCCTTTGGCGTTACAAAATGTATCCAACTGCTTTCTGCGACACTCTGTGCATTGTTTATAGGAATCTTGACCTCAGTTCCTTTCTCCGATTTTGCATCAACTTTAATAAACAAACCATCAGTTGGACCTTTAATGCTTGCTGTTCCGTTTATAAATGCTGTTCCAAAATATGCAGCATCTTCACTGTCTTTGGTATCAAGTGCCAATAATCTTTTTGACGTAACTGTTAAATCAAGTTTCCAGTCACCAAAATTATGATGTTCAATTACTCCGTTTAAAAGCCCTTTTGTTTTATACTTTGTATCGGTCAACTGATTGTTTCTAAACAAAAACTTTTCATCTGACAAATCAATTACAGTTCGGTCGCTTAATTCATAATCCGTATTTAAGTACGGAATTGTCATTCCCGCCTTTTCAACATATAATCGGCCATTGATTTCAGGTTTTTTCAAATTCCCAACAACAGATGCATTTCCAGAAACCGAGCCTCTTACATTTGATATGACATCGCCCCCGACTGGACCTAAAGTTGCCAGATTAAACCCTTCAAGCTTCAAGTTTAAATCTAAAATTGTCTCTTTATTTTCAATAGCAAAAGTTCCGCTTGCTTTAAACGATTCCGCAAAACCATTTTGAATATTCGAATTTATCGTGAATTTTCTAAAATTCTCATCTCCTGCAATATCAAAATTCAGTGTTCCTAATTCGGTTTTGTTTAAATTAAGATGATCAATTTTAATCGAAGCCGTGGGCTGATAAACATCCTTATTCTGCTTATAATTTACGTTTCCGTTCAAATTTCCGTTAAAAACAAATTTGGAATTAAAAGGCGTAATTTTATTGATATCAACATCTTCAAAATTCAGCACGATATCTTTATAATCTTTCCCTTTTATAACTCCATTAAGGTCAATTTTTTGATCTTCATGTGATAATTCAATATTATTGATCGTGAAATTTTTAAAAAACTGATCAAAAACAATCTGATTATCCTTGTCTGAGTCTTCATTTAAATACCATAAATAGTCTTTAAACTTCATTTCAGATTTCTTAATTCCAACGATATTATTTTTATTTTTATCAATGGTATGAAATAAATCAAGGTTAAAATAATCTTGCCCTTTATCACCGCCTTTAAACTCTGAACGAACAAACAATGTATCTTTTGATGTTACATTAATTAAGTTAAAATCTCGAATTTTGTAATAAGGTGTTTTTATACTGTCAAGCTCAACATATGCATTATAAAGCGTGTTTTTATTATCAATATTGATTCGGATATTATCAAAAGTATTTTTATCTGCTGTTATTTTCTTCGAATTAAATTTAAACTTAAATTCCTGTAAATCAGCATCAATTTTACCACGTACAACCGTCGATGAATCAACATTAACTTCAGGATAAAGCATTTCGACAACTTTATCATAAACATGAAAATTGAAACGTAAAAACTGTCCTTTTTTAACTTTATATGGCTTATAATTGGTATACAAACTTCCAACCGAATTCATAACCAATTTATCCAGCTGGTCAAAACGAAATTTACCAACAATCTTTCCGTTGACAACATCGGTCGAATTGACCGTTATCGTACGAAGTCTATCAGCATCAAAACTGGAATTGATCGTTACATCATCAAAAGCGTAAGTATTTTTTGGATTTTGATAAACTGCATCTTTAATAAAAATATTTCCTTGAAGATTTTCAATTGAATTTCCAGAAACTTCAACAACAGCATCTCCTTTAAAATGAGAAATGGAATCCGACACAAATTTCAATTTTCGCAAATCAGCATTTTCAACATTAATATGAAAATCATATTTGTTTTCGCGTTTGCTTAAATCAACTAAACCATCAAAAGTCAAGCTTAAATTTGGGTCGTTTACAGAAACTTCTCCTTTATAATAAGGCAATTTAAAATTACCATTTACCGTGATATTGTTATAAGTGTATTTATTATAATCTAATTTTATAATATCACCTTTTATAATAGTATTCAAATATTTCTCAGTAAAACCAACACCGTCAACATCTAAATTTAACGTTGTAAAACCAATATCTTTTCGCCCTAACAAAGCGCCGATATTGAAATTATCCAAAATAATATTACCCGAATAAGAAGCTTTATCTATGAAATCCATATTATTCATATGTATATCGGCTTCACCGTTTCCTAAATCTGTAGTCATTTTAAACTTAGCTTCCAGATCAGTTGTCGAGACTTTTGTTTTTCCTACAATATTGAATTTCCCGATTTTTTGAAGTTCTTTCGGAAGTTTTTTACCTAATACATTTGGCAGTAAAACCACAAGATTATCATAGCTGGAAATCAGTTTATCGAACTTTCCATCCATTGAAAATTTCTGCATTTTATCTCCAAGAAGATTTTTAAAATTGATATTTCCAACAATTCTTGAACCATTTGTGTCCGTTAATCTCAATCTGTGGAGATTCAAATTATTTAACGGCCCTTTTAATTTGGTTTTAATTCTAAAATGCTGATTTCTTCCTAATCCATCATAAAAATAGCGAATATCATTTGAAGCAATTGAAGCTGAATCAATGGCAACATCAAACTTAACTTTATCCGTAAAATGAAGAAAATCTTCTACTTTATAATTCAAGATAGCATAACCGTAAATTGAAGATCTTTTGGTTTTTATTGCCAAATTCTCCACTTTAATCTGCTTTTTGGTATAACTGAATTTTCCAGCAAAATTGGAAACATACAAACCACGATGATCCTGAAATGAAAATCTGTGAATATTTGTATTTACATCAGGTCCATACAATTTAAACTCGCTTATGTAGGCGTTTAATTTTGTAAATTCAAGAAATTTAGGCGTCTTTTTATTTTCATCTATAACCGAAAAGAATCCTTTAGAAATGTATGCATTTCGGGCTGTCAGCAAAAAATGTTTTTTGGATTTTGAAGGTTTTCCAGTTTCAAACAATTTCACAAACTTATTGATATTGTTCTCGTCTTCGTTTTTGTACGTTTTCAAATTAAAAATCAAACCCGTCAAACGAAGATCGCCAAAAATCAAATCGCCATCCATCAATCTTTTAAAACTCAAAATATCGGTAGTAATGATTTCAGAAGAGATCATTAGCTTTTTGTGATGGTCTAAAATCAATACATCCTTTAGTTTTACGCCACCAAAAATATTGATTGCCACTTTTCCAACCGTAATATTTGCATTAAAATCTTCTCGTAGCGAGTCTGTAGCGTAAGTTGCAATTTTTGTCTGTACGACAGGCAAAGACAGTATGATAGCAACAGCCAACAAAAGTAAGATTAACCCAATTAGGGTTCTCGATACTATTTTCTTTACTTTTTTGATAGCTGCTTTAATTTTAGTTTTCTTTTTAATTTATTTTGCACAGACAAAGAACGGCTGTTATTGATAAAAATTCTTTAATTTTGGCTTCTTCTTATAATCGAAGAAAATTAAAAATTTGATTCGTCAAATATAATTCAAAATTTGTGCCTTTATATGCAAAATTCAGAGGTTTTTATACTTGCCATTGAAAGTTCCTGCGATGATACTGCGGCTGCAGTTTTACATAACGACAAAGTACTGTCAAATGTTGTTGCCAACCAGTTAATTCACAACCAATATGGCGGTGTCGTTCCTGAACTGGCCTCAAGAGCGCATCAGCAAAATATCGTTCCGGTAATTGATGCCGCGCTTCGTAAAGCAAATATACGAAAAGAACAGCTAAGCGCCATTGCTTTTACGCAAGGACCTGGCTTAATGGGTTCTTTGCTTGTTGGAGGTTCTTTCAGCAAATCATTATCGCTGGCGTTAAAAGTGCCGCTTATTGCTGTAAATCACATGCATGCTCATATTTTAGCGCATTTTATAGATGAAGAAGGATTTGACAAACCCGAGTTTCCTTTTTTAGCTTTAACCATCAGCGGCGGACATACCCAGATTGTAAAAGTGAACAGCTTTTTTGATATGGAAATCATTGGCGAGACTACTGATGATGCTGTAGGAGAAGCTTTTGATAAAAGTGCCAAAATTCTTGGACTTCCTTATCCAGGCGGACCTTTGATTGATAAATATGCGAAAGAAGGAAATCCAAAAGCATTTCAATTTACGAAACCAAAAGTTCCCGGATTGGATTTTAGTTTCTCCGGATTAAAAACTGCGATTCTATATTTTATCCAAAAAAATAAATTAGAAAACCCAAATTTCATCGAAGAAAATCTAAATGACATTTGTGCTTCTATTCAACATACGATTATCGAAATTTTGATGGATAAGCTGAAATTAGCTGTAAAAGAAACCGGAATCAAGCAAATTGCTATTGGCGGCGGTGTTTCGGCAAATTCAGGAATCAGAACTACATTAAAAGAAGCAGAAGGCAAATATGGCTGGAAAACTTTTATTCCGAAATTCGAATATACCACAGACAATGCTGCAATGATTGGAATTGTAGGTTATCAAAAATATTTATCAAAGCGTTTTGAAGATGCATCTGTAGTTTCGAAAGCGAGAATTCAATTTTAATTATGCAATTATTTTACAATCCTGATATTGACGAAACTACTCAAACTTTTAATTTTGACAAAGAAGAAAGCCGTCATATAATAAAGGTTTTACGCAAGAAAGATGCAGATATCCTGCATGTTACAAATGGTCAGGGATTATTGTTTGAAACCGAAATTACGTTGGCTTCTGACAACAAATGTATTGTGGATGTTTTGTCAATCAAAAAAACTGAGGAACCAAAATTTCGTCTTCATTTAGCGGTTGCGCCAACCAAAATGAACGATCGTTTTGAATGGTTTTTAGAAAAAGCTACAGAAATTGGAATTCAGGAAATCACACCAATATTTTGTGATCGATCTGAAAGAAAAGCGGTAAACGCAGACCGATTTGAAAAAATCATTCTGGCAGCAATGAAACAGTCAAATGAAACGTTTCTTCCAAAATTAAATCCAGCTGTTTCATTTAAAGAATTCATTAAACAAAAAAATACAGGTTTGCAATTCATTGCGCATTGTGAAGAAACGAACAAAAAATCACTTAAAGATGCTTTGAAACCAAATGAAAATGTAACTTTATTAATTGGTCCGGAGGGTGATTTTTCTGAAAAAGAAATTGCATTGGCCATTGAAAATAATTTTCAGCCGGTTGCTTTAGGAAATACACGTTTACGTACAGAAACTGCTGCGGTTGTAGCGTGTCATAGTGTTGTATTTTTTAATGAAGTTTAATCATTATATTGTCATTTTTCTTTCGTCGAAATGACAAAACATGTAATTATGAAAAAAATATTCTTGTTATTTTTATTGATTTCAATCTCTTCCTTTTCACAAGAAATCGCATTGCTTAAATACAGCGGCGGAGGCGATTGGTATGCAAATCCAACTTCTTTGCCAAATCTTATTCGTTTTTGCAATTCAAATATTAATACCAGAATAAAAGCAAAACCATCAACAGTTGAGCCAAGCAATCCTGATTTGCTTTCTTACCCTTTTGTTCATATGACCGGTCACGGAAATGTAGTTTTTAGTGATTCTGATGTGACTAATCTTAGGAACTATTTGAATTCTGGCGGTTTTCTGCATATTGACGACAATTACGGAATGGATCAATATATTCGAAAAGAAATTAAAAAAATATTCCCAAATAATGATTTAATTGAAATTCCCGCAAATCATCCTATTTTTCAAAAACCTTTTCCTTTTCCAAACGGACTGCCAAAAATCCATGAACATGACGGCACGCGCGCACAGGCTTTTGGGATTTTTGTTGAAAGCAAATTAGTTTTATTATATACTTACGAATGTGATCTTGGCGATGGCTGGGAAGATCCTGAAGTTCATAATGATCCGGCAAATGTTCGAGATAAAGCCTTAAAAATGGGTGCAAACATCATCAATTATATTTTTACCAATTAAATACAGCTAAAGTGCAGCTCACTCACGAAGAAAATCAATTTGAAAGAAAAACGTTTCCAATAACTTTAGTCTGTGATCATATTTATTTTCAGCAGAATATTGGTTCGCTTTTTAGAATCAGTGAAGCTTTTGGAGTTGAAAATATCCTTTTTTTAGGGAAAGATATTCCGCTGACGCCAAGAAAAATAAACAAAACTTCCCGAAGTACACATTTACATGTTCCGCATACTGTTATTCAAGAAACTTCAGATTTGATAACACATCTTCTTGAAAACAATTTCGAAATTATTTCCCTTGAAATTACAAATAACAGCAAATCTCTTAAAGAAGTCATTATTCTTGATAATCAAAAAATTGCACTTATTATTGGAAATGAAATTAACGGAATTTCAGATGAACTGCTGCAAATTTCACATCAAATTGTGCACATAAATATGTTTGGAAAAAACTCAAGCATGAATGTTGTACAAGCTGCAAGTATTGCACTTTATGAGATTACTTCTTTATAAAAAATTCTTTTTTGAAGCATCCTATCGTTTATTTGCCGATTTGATTTGTTTAATTTTTTCGATAAACAACAGATAATCAAGACAAAATACACTTTAAGAATACAAAAGAAAGAAAAAGATTATTAATATTTTTTACTTAATTTTTGTAGGAATCAACATTTGTAAGGCTTTGCAAAATTTCTCACAAAATAATCTTTGTAATATTTTTCTACAATATTTTTTTGTTATAAAATTGCGTTATAGTTAACCAAATTTAATTTTTTATAACAAAAATCCAAATTATTATGAAAAAGATTTTTATTACCGCAGTTGCAGCGTTAATGCTGTTTTCTTGTCAAAACGACCAAAATGAAGCCGCTAATTCAGAAGCTAGTGCCGCGACGCTGCGTTCTTGCGCTTCGCAAGATGTATTAGAAGCACAATTGAAAGCAGATCCGATGCAGGCCATCAGAATGAACGAAATTGAAGCATTTACAAATGAACAATTGCTTAAAGGATTTTCTGGCCGTTTGGTAAATGGCAAAATCGAAATTCCGGTTGTCGTGAACGTGTTGTACAAAACAACTGCACAAAACATTTCAAATGCACAGATTCAAACACAAATTGATGTGCTAAACAAAGATTTCAATGCTTTAAACTCAGATTACAACAGCGTTCCAGCTTTGTTTGCAGGAGTAAAAGCAAACATCGGAATTACCTTTGTACTGGATCAGGTTATCCGTAAATCGACCACCAAGACATCTTGGGGTACCAATGATGCGATGAAAAAAACTGCTCAAGGCGGGATTGCTCCAACATCTCCTACAACAAAACTTAACCTTTGGTCTTGTGCTATTGGTGGAGGAATTTTAGGGTATGCGCAATTTCCTGGAGGAGCATCAGCAACAGACGGAGTTGTAATTGATTCTCGTTATTTCGGTTTATCAGGTGCTGCAAATGCTCCTTTTAATTTAGGAAGAACTGCTACTCATGAAGTAGGTCACTGGATGAATTTACGCCACATTTGGGGAGATGCAACTTGCGGAAGCGACTTAGTATCTGATACTCCAACGCACAACACTGCAAATTATGGCGTACCAGCTTATCCTCATTACAGCACTTGTTCTGGAACTCCGGTTGAAATGACAATGAATTATATGGATTACGTTGATGACAACGCCATGTATATGTTCTCTACAGGTCAAAAAAGCAGAATGACTGCTATATTCGCGACTGGCGGACCAAGAGCTGCATTTGCTCAATAAAACATTATAAAAACCAAATAGAGGTTTAAAAGCGAGATTTAACGATCTCGCTTTTTTTTGCCCTAAAGTTTTAAAAGCTTTTTCCTATATTTATGGTCTAAAACCTCAATATGATAACATCAAAAATCATTTCTAACGGAATTTTAAGAGCATTAGCAACTATACTTGTTATTTGTGCTGTTTTATACTTTTTATATGAAATACAAACTGTAATTGTGTATCTCTGTATTTCATTAATTCTCTGCCTTATAGCAAATCCGTTAGTCCAGTTTTTAAAAAACAAATTAAAGTTCGGCAATTCATTGGCGGCGACCATCACCATTATTCTTTTTATTCTAATGATGGTTGGCTTTATTCTTTTATTTGTTCCGTTAATTATTTCGCAGGCCAATAATTTAGCACTTTTAGACACAAATCATTTACAGGCACAATTTTTACAAACAGAAAAAAGTTTAGAGACTTATTTTAATATTCAGCATGTTGATTTGAGTAAAATGCTGAATGATTCAAAAATAACATCAGCTTTAGATTTTAACTATTTTACAAGCTTTATAAACTCTATTATGAGCTTTATGGCCGATATGGGAATGGGATTAGTTTCGGTGTTTTTTATAACTTTTTTCTTCATTAAAGATCAGGAAACTTTTAAAAGCCAAGCCCGAAAAATTCTTCCAGACACAAATGAAGACAAGATTTTAAATTCAATAACTAAAATAAATCATTTGCTTACCCGCTATTTTATTGGCTTGTTATTACAGCTTACGGTAGTTTTTATTTTGTATATCATCGTCTTGGTTATTTTTGGAAACAAAAATGCGTTCGTCATTGCTTTTTTATGTGCGATTTTAAATGTTATTCCGTACATAGGCCCAATCATTGGAACTATTTTGGCTGCATTATTAACGATGATCAGTCTAATTGGAAAAGATTTTCAGTCCGAAATTCTGCCAACAACCATTTATGTAGTAATTGGATTTTTATTGGTTCAAGCTATCGATAATAATATCAGTCAGCCTATAATTTCATCAAAAAGTGTAAATTCGCACCCATTAGAAATCTTTTTGATTACTTTAATCAGCGGTATTACGTTTGGAATCGTCGGGATGATTATTGCAATTCCTGTTTACACAATGCTTAAAGTGATTTTAAAAGAGTTTTTCCCTGACAATAAAATCGTCTCCGTATTAACCGAAAGAATTTAGCTTTGAATACTATTATTTTGCACCAAGACATTCAAGATTTTATATCTAAAAATATTGGTGTTTCGATTGCAAAACTGGCACTTCAAAAAAATCCTTTTCCTGAAGCAGAATGGATTTTGATTTTAAATCAGATTGAAGCCAAAACAAAAGCTAAAGATAAATTGCCAACTTGGTTTAAAACCGAAAATATCATTTATCCAAGCAAAATTTCGGTTGAACAGACTTCTTCTGAAAAAACAGCTGCTTATAAAGCTTCTTTAATTTCGGGAGAAACTTTAATTGATCTTACTGGAGGTTTTGGCGTTGATGATTATTATTTTTCACAAAAATTTAAATTTGTAACACATTGTGAAATCAATGAAGATTTATCCGAAATAGTAAAACACAATCTAGAACAGTTAGAAGTCAAAAACCTGACCTGTTATGCAGGTGATTCAGCTGAAGTTTTAAAAGAATCCAATCAAAAATGGGATTGGATTTATATTGATCCTTCCCGAAGAAATGATGCAAAAGGCAAGGTTTTTATGCTAAAAGACTGTTTGCCAAATGTTCCAGACTCATTAGATTTTTACTTCGAAAAAAGTGATTCTATTTTAATTAAAACAGCGCCTTTGCTGGATATTTCTGCAGGTTTATCTGAATTGAAATTTGTTAAAAACATCCATATTATCGCGCTTGAAAATGAAGTAAAAGAACTGCTTTTTGAAATTCACAACAAATATCTGGGTAATATCACAATTAAAACAGCCAATATTCTAAAAGATAAAATAGAAACATTTGAATTCATTTTAGGCAATGATACTGAATTTCCATCTTATCATTTGCCGCAAAAATATGTTTACGAACCCAATTCGGCTATTATGAAATCAGGCGGATTTGACGAAGTAAGCACTTCTTTCAAAATAAACAAGCTTCACAAACATTCTCATTTATATACTTCGGAAGAATTAATTGATTTTCCGGGCCGCACTTTTGAGATCGAAAAAGTGATTCCGTACAGTAAAAATGAGATAAAATCGGAACTCGCAAATCAGCAGGCAAACCTAACAACACGCAATTTTCCTGAAACGGTAGAAAACATCCGAAAAAAGTGGAAAATAAAAAACGGAGGAAATTTATATTGTTTTTTTACAACAGATAAAAATGATAGCAAAATAGTTTTAATTTGCAGAAAAATAACTTAAAAATGAAACAACTAATTACGCTAACCTTTTTTCTATTAACCTTTACTGCATTTGCACAAAAACCATGTGAATACAGTGTCAATGTAAACGACTCGATTGGGTCTTACAAAGTAACAAACGAATATCTTATCAGTGAAAAAAACTTTGGAGGAAACTCGAGCTATGTTTTTTTCTCGCTGGCACAAACTGACGGACTGCCAACGCTTAATTTACAGCTTATTCAAAAGAGCAAAGATTTTATAAAAGCAAACTGTTTTGATAAAAACTCACGTGTTTTTTTACAGCTTCAGAACGGAAAAGTGGTAACATTAATGCACATTAATCAAGAAAACTGCGGGACATTAATTCATGACAGCGGCATGGATAATAGAGTAAATACAGGAATTTTTATGTTCATGAAAGATAATTATGAGGAACTTAAAAAATCGCCTGTAACAATGATGCGAATTAAATATTTGACTGATACAGAAGATTATATTGTAAAAAGCGAAATAACCTCTGAAATGAACAGCAAAGTATATAATCCAGATACTTATTTTATTCAGAACATTCGATGCGTTGAATAATTATTCGCATTTCCAGTTTTGATTCGAAACCTTTTCATTCAAACCTGTTTTTAAATTATAATGCCACCATTCTGAATCAAAAGAATTAAAACCATTTCTGATCATTATTTTTTTCAGAAACTTTCGGTTTGATTTTACTTCTTTTGAAAGATTTGCATAATCATGGCTGGCTTCGATTCCGAAAAAATCAAAAGGAGTTCCCATATCAACTTCTTTTCCATTAGTATCAACTATTGAAATATCAACGGCTCCTCCTCTATTATGGATGGAGCCTTTTTTTGGATCTGCCACATATTTAGGATTCGATACAATTTCCCACATTCTTTTTTGAATGGATAGCGGTCTGTAACAGTCGTAAAGTTTTATTCTGAAACCTTTTTTCTTGAAATCATTATTAGCCGCAATTAATGCTTTAACGGTTTTCATTCTCAAGACACATTCGGCACAATCATACACTTTTGCTTTTAAAAAATTATCTTCGGTTGCATACTTCATATCATAGACAAAATCTGTACTGAAATCTTTTAAATTAACGAAAGAAGTATCTGGAATTACTGGTTTTACCGGGCTTGCGTAAGTTTCATTTTGCGCTTTTGAAGAAATATTCCAAAGAAGAAAACCAGCAAAAAACAAGAATTTAAAAGATTGTGACATGACGTTTATGATTTAAAAATTGAAATTAAACAAAAAAACGGAATCTGAGATTTAATTCATACAATTTTCAAAAATCTAATTTTTTAAGTTTTTGGTATTTTTTTTCGAATAATAACGAACTGGATATTTCAATATTTTTTCATTAAATTAGCTAAACATCACTTTATAAGTCAATTAGTTAATTCAAAAAAGAAAATATTATGGACAAAAGAACAAAACATTTGCTTATAACTGCACTGAGCTGTTTCTCTATAATAGCATGTAAAAAAGAAAGCATCAAAAGTGTTCCTACAACCGACTCCACTTCAATAAGAACCGAAGCCCTGAAAGCAGATTCTGCAATAATTAATCCGACCGACACCTTAATAAATCTCGTTGGCAAAAGTGTTATTGGAACTCATTTATTATCACAGAGCAAATTAGCTCCAAGATTAAAAACACTTTTAGGCACCGATTACGATCAAATGGTTAAATATTGGAATACTGAAACTCCGTTTGAAAAAGAAGGCGATATTTTGCACGCCAGCGGATGCAAACAGCATGACTGCAATACATATTCGTATGATTTGTTTATTGACCTAAAAAACAACAAAATCAATGTATATAAATTCAGCGAGTCAAAACTGAATATTTTCGCCGAAGGTAATTTTAGAATAGTACTGAAAGATTCTTTACTAAGAGATTTGAATATTAAGAAAGATGATGCTAAAATTGAGTAATCAGTTTTTTTTTAGGGGTCAGTGGTCAGTTTTTTAGTGTTCAGTCTTCTTTAACAAACTTCGACTGAAAACTAAGATTTTGTCAGGCTGAGCGAAGTCGAAGCCCACGCAACGCAAAAGCCCTTCGACTTCGCTCAGGGTGACACTTTGAACTACTACTGAACACTAAAAAACTGACCACTGAACACTAAATCTCCCCCGTCATCAAAATATTTTCCTGAATTCCTTTATCTCTGAGCATTCTGAAATGCGAACGCACGGCGTGATAAAATGGATATGAAGTGTACGGAAGATCATATTCTTCGGCATAACGCATTATAATTGGCGTGATGTAAGGATAATACGTGTGAGCGACGCCCGGAAAAAGATGGTGCGCCACGTGATGCGTAAAACCTCCATATAAAAAATTCGCCAGTTTGCTGTTTGTGCTAAAATCCTTTGTTACAATCATTTGATGCATTGCCCATGTAGCTGAGAGATTTCCCTCTTCATCTGTTCCTGGAAAATGTGCGTCTTCGTCAACATGTGTCGAAACAAGCGCAACAACTCCCAGCGCGCTTCCGCACAAATGCATGGCAAACCAGCCTCCTAAAACGACATACCAAGGCTGACTCAGCAAGAACATTGGAATAAAAAGCAGATAAACCAGATTTATAATTTTTGCTGCGAATAATCTATAGATTTCCTTTCTCGGAATCTTTTCAACTACTTTTTTTACATAATTGTTTTTTGTGCCGAAAAAGTCCTTAAAATCACGAATATAAATCCAATTCAAGCTGTAAAACGGATAAATAAACCACATATAAATATGCTGATATTTGTGATAATTAAACAATGGACTGTTTGGAAAAATCCTGATGATATCGCTCTGCTTAATATCAATATCCCAATCTGGAACATTTGGATAAGCATGATGAAGATTAATGTGCCGACGAGTCCAGAGCCAATGATTGCTTCCAAAAAGCTCTAAAATATACATAAATCGTTCATTGTGTTTTACTTTTTTAAAAAGTGCTCCGTGCGCAGCGTCATGAAAGGCATTTATAAAAAGGACGATCATCGTAAAACCACACAAAATGTAAAAAAGAAATAATAACGGAGTACTGCTACCAAACAGTAAAATACAGGTGTAAAACAAAAAGAAAAGAATTACTAGTCCGACAGACTTAATAATGTTTAACAGATACAATGATGAATTTTGTAAAACAGTTTCGTTCACTTCTGTGCGCAACTTTTTAAAAAAATCATCATGACCCGCTTTGACATAAACTGGGCGTTTTAATTTTTCCATGTTATTTGGTTTTGCTAGAAATTGTCATACCAAATTTAATAAAAAAAAGTTAAACCACGCTAAAACAAAGCTTTACAGATTTAAAAAGTAAGAAAAGCTTATTATTTAAAAAGTGCAGAAAAATACAGAAGTACTCCTAAAAAGCACAACAAAAACACATCATTTTTCATCACCATTTCTCTGTAAATACAGCAAATACTTATTGTCACATTGTTATTCCTCTCTTAAATAATGATTTTATAAAGATGTGATACAACTTCACTTTTTCGTATTTTGCCTATTAAATACATTTTTAGAAACTTTTTATTATGCTGAAATTTAAATACATCGTAATCACTTTGCTCTTTTCTGTAATGACTTACAGCAAAACTAATATCTATGTAAATCAAGTTGGTTATAATCCAAAAAGTCAAAAAATAGCCATCATAGGAGCTAAAGATAATCTGAGCGAGAATTCAAGCTTTGATATTATTGATAGCAAAACAAATAAAACAGTATTTACCGGATTGATTGGAAAAGCGCAAAAAGTGGATGACTGGAAGCTTGGAGAAATATATTATAAAGCCGATTTTTCATCTTTTGAGAAAACAGGAAATTATAAAATCACTTTCAAAATCGCAGATCAGATCTACGAATCCGCCCGTTTTTCAATTGAAGAAGATATATTGGCAAAACGTACCATTTCGTCAATTGTACACTACTATAATAAACAAAGAGCAAATACTCCTGAAGAACTTGAAGCCGATAAAAACATGCTATTATTTGGCAGTACAAAAAGAGTCGATGTTCATGGCGGCTGGTGCGACGCATCTGGCGACGTTAGTAAATATATGTCACATTTGGCTTACGCCAATTTTGTATCACCGCAGCAAACGCCATTAGTGACTTGGTCGCTCATTAACACATCTGAAGCAATTCCTGAAAAACTTACGCAATGGAAAATAAAAGATTCACTAGATAATGAAGCCATTTGGGGTGCCGATTATTTAATGCGCTGTCTGTCTGATGAAAATTATTTTTATATGATTGTTTTCAGCTATTTTGACAAAAATCCATCTGCCAGAAGAATTGTAGGGCTTAAAGCCAATAGCGTAACTACACATGAATATCAAAGTGCCTTTCGCGAAGGTGGGGGAATGGCAATTGCAGCACTGGCCCGAATTTCGCAATGGAAAAAATATGGCGATTTTACCTCTAAACAATATTTAGACGGAGCCAAACGAGCTTACGCACATTTATTAGTAAACAATACCAAATATGATGATGACGGAAAAGAAAACATTATTGACAATTACTGTGCTTTAATGGCTGCAACCGAATTATGGATAGCAACAAATGATAATTTCTATAAAGAAGAAGCTAGAAAATGGGCGCATAATCTTGAAAGCAAAATGACCGATAAAGGCTGGTTTCGAACGAACGAAAGTGATCGTCCGTTTTGGCATGCGGCAGATGCAGGTTTACCAATTGTTGCACTGACAAGATATTTGAAAAAAGAAAACGACAATAATGAGATTAAAACAGCGAAAAACGTTATAAAAAAAGCGTTAGAATATAATGTGGCTGTTACTAATAATGTAGAAAATCCGTTTGGTTATGCAAGACAAACGTTTTTGTTTGAAAATAAATTAAAAGACGGCTTTTTTATTCCGCATGAAAATGAAACTGGCTGGTGGTGGCAAGGAGAAAATGCTCGATTAGCATCACTCGCTACTGCAGCAATTGAAGGCGGGAAAATTATTTCTTTTCAAAAAAATGCTTCTGAAAAAAAATCACTTGATTTATACGCTTCACAGCAATTATCTTGGATTTTAGGCTGTAATCCTTATTCGGTATGTTTTTTATACCAGTTTGGAGAAACTAATGTTCCGTATATGCATTCCAATTACGGACATGGTTCGGAGAAAGGCGGCATTTCAAATGGTATTACTGGCAAAGATGGAAATCCTGATGGATCTGGAATAGATTTTAAAATGGATGTTGACGGAAATGATGAATGGCGCTGGACGGAACAATGGATTCCACACTCAGCATGGTTTTTACAGGCTATTACAGCTTTGGTCGAAAATAAAAATTAGGATTCAATTAAAAACTGTATTTACTATCAAATGAAAAATTCAATAGCAGCAATTGTCTTACTAATCATGAGTTTTTTTCTTCATGAAAATTGTGTCGGACAGGCAAAAAAATCAAAATTCAAGGTTTTAGTTTTGTATGAAAACGGTGGACATCATTTGCCTTTTACTTTAGCTGCGAAACCTTGGCTGAACAAACTGGCAATCGACAGCAGTTTTACAATTGACTACATTGAAAATACCCAGACAATTAACGAGGCTCTTTTAAAACAATATAAGGTTTTTATTCAGCTTGATTATCCTCCTTACACTTGGAGCGAAGAATCGATGAAAGCATTTCAAAAATACATGAATGATGGAAAAGGTGGCTGGATAGGTTTGCATCATGCCACTTTGTTAGGTGAATTTGATGGATACCCAATGTGGCAATGGTTTTCTGATTTTATGGGAGGAATAAAGTTTGTAAATTATATTCCAGATTTTGCAGACGCCAAAGTGAAAATTGAAGACAAATCACATCCCGTTCTAAAAGGAATTCCTTCTGACTTTTTAATACAAAAAGAAGAATGGTACATTTATGATAAAAGTCCGCGTGCGAATGTTCATGTTTTAGCTTCTGTAGATGAATCTACTTATGTGCCCGATTCAAAAATCAAAATGGGCGATCATCCCGTAATTTGGATAAATGATCATTTTGCTTCACGAAATGTTTATATATTTATGGGACATTCTCCTGAATTATTCAACAATGAAGCTTACACAACGCTGTTGAAAAATGCAATATTTTGGGCCGCTGGCAAAAACTGAGAAATTTAATTTTAGAACTATACGTTTTGTCTTTTGCTTTTTTTACTATAATTTCTTTTCCAAAATAGAAGAAACAGAATCCCCATAAATAGTACTAAAATATCTATTTTCATTATAAATGGTATTCGCATTATATGATCATTATAATAACTTCCGCCTAACAGAGCCCCACAGCCTATTCCAATTTCCATAGAAATATACATCGTTGCAATTGCTTTGCCGCGATGTTCCGGCTGACTTAAATCGATAGTCCACGCATTTATTGCCGGAGATAAAATACCAGTGCCCATTCCGTAAAGAGCAGCACCAGCAAGCATAATATTTAATTCCTTTCCTTCACTGATTACAAATAATGCAGTTGAAGTTATAATTAATCCGATCAGAATAACATTTGTGCGTCCGTATCTATCAGAAACTTTTCCGGCTCCAAATCGTACCATTACAGAAGCAATAGTAAAAGCAGTAAAAAAGACTCCCTTGTTTTGCGCTCCAAGATGCTGGCTCCAATCTGGAATCAAGGTCAAAATTAAACCATAAGCGGTATAAGAGAAAAACGTAATGACTCCTGCAGGAAGTGCGCCAATGTCAATAATATCCTTTCGGCTAATCAAAAACATAGATTTATGAAGCTTTTCCTTTGTTGCCAAAGTTTCTTTCATATTCATTACAATTACAATAGATAAAAAAGCAAGAAAAGAAGAACTGTAAAACATAACTTCAATGCCGAAAGCGTTTACAACCCATCCGCCAATTGCAGGGCCTAAAGCGCCGCCAATACTAAAACATAAACCATGTAAACCTAATGCTTCGCCCCAACGTTCCCTCGGAATAATATCGGCAACATAAGCAGAAGTTGCTGTAGGTTTAAATCCTGTCGAGAAACCGTGCACTAATCGTAAAAATAGGAATCCTGAAACCGAACTCAAAATTGGATATAAAAATCCGCAAATGACACAGACAGTGGATCCAATTGCCATTACTGGAACTCGCCCCCATTTATCAGTAAGTTTCCCGCTAAAAGGACGCGATATTCCCGCCGTAAGCGTAAATAATGAAATGATAAAACCTTTGTACTCTGCTCCTCCTAAACTACTTAAATAACTAGGAAGTTCTGGTATAATCATATTAAAACTTGACGAGAACAAAAGTGAACTCATACAAAGTAAAATAAATTGAAGGGTATAAATAGATTTTTTATTTTGGACCATTATCAGGTTATTAGAATATTTTCCGCAAGGAAAAAAAAGGAATATTTCGAAATGCAAATATACTTTTCTCTTCTAATAAACTCAGGGAAATCTGTTGAAAATAATGAACTAAAAAACAACTAAATCAGAGTTATTCCAACGAAGAATTTTGACAAGATTTAAAAAACGTATAAGCTCTTTTCTCTGCATAAGAGTAGGTTGAATTTCGTAACGGAAAAGCACAGTGTCCTCCATATTTTGGAGTTTCCAGATAAACGTATTGGCTTTCTTTAGCGATTGCTCTTGGGTAACATCTTTCTCCTAAAAAAGGATCATCCAGTGAATTAATAATTAATACTGGAGTAGTAATATTTTTAAGAGAGAATTCAGGAGAAACTTGTTGGTAGTAATCATCTCGGCTAGCAAAACCATGCAAAGGTGCCGTAAAATAATGATCAACTTCATCAAAAGATGAAATATTGTCAATTTGATCACGGTTTATAAAATCCGGAAACTGTATCGCTTTATATTTCAGTTTTCTTTTGATATCAATTGTAAAATTCTTTAGATAAACTCTATTAAAGCCTTGTTTGAGTACCTCTGCACTTGTTGCAATATGGGTAGGCACTGAAATAGAAACACCGCCTTTTATTCGCTCATCAATTTTTGTCCATCCAAAATAATTCAAAAGCTGCACACCACCCATTGAATATCCGATCATATAAACCTCTTCAAATCCTTTTTTCAAAACAAACTGAACAGCTGCATCAAGATCATCAACTGCACCATGATGATAAAGTCTTGGCAGGCGGTTCATTTCTCCTCCACAGGTACGATTATTCCAAGCAAAAACTGAAAATCCTTTCTTCTGAAAATAAGCCGAACAGCTATTATTATAGGTTCTTCGGGAATCACCTTCTAAACCATGGCATAAAATCACGGCTTTTTTAGGGTCATTTATAATAAAATCGATGTTGATAAAATCACCATCCGTCAACTCCAATTTTTCTCTTGTATAGCCCGGAACTTCAAACTTTTTAAACAAAGCAGCATAAATGGTAGAAACATGCCTGTTCCGATACATAATACTAGGGAAATCATATTCTGATTGTTCAATTACTGGCATGACTAAAAAGTGTTTTGGGTGCGTTATACAAATCTACTAAATGAATCAATATGTAATTTAAAACTGTCTTTTTTTATTTTATTTTTATGAATTTTTATTGAAAAGATGATTCATCCGAAAACAGACTTATGTAAAGAAGATGCACTCACATCAAATGAAGTAATCAAGATATTTCATGTTTACAAAGAGTTATAAAACAAAAAAAAACACTCGAGTTGAGTGGCTTTTGATGTGAATCTTGAAAAACAAAATTTGATTTATCTTTCAATTATATCATTTTAAAGAGCTTAAAATAAAAAGTCTTACATCATTACTAAATAATTTTCCAGTATTTCCTAAATATAGCATATGCCCCGATTGGTATTCTCTAAAAATGACTCTGTCTGCAGAAAAATTTGCTTTTTCTACAGTTTTTTTAGCATAGCCCACCGGAGTTGATAAATCATAACTTCCTCCCGCTATAAATACTTTTAAATTTGGAGTTCTGCGTAAAACAACATTTAAATCATCTGTAAAATCTGGACCTTCTTTAGTCTCTTTTCGTGACCATTGCCATTGAAACGAAATATTTTTCCAATCAATAGTTTTATACGTGTCTTGAATATCAATCTTTAATTTTGAAACCAGCAATTCTCTAAACGCAGTAGTAAATCCGGGAACGTATCTTCCCATCGCCGGATCATCTGCAACCGGATCATTACCAGAATGTTCAAGGGGAAGATTGTATCTTGTATCATATAATCCAATCTGTAGATTTTCTTTCGACAAAAGACTGTCTGCAAAAAATTTTGGAGCTATTTCAAGCGTTGACGAAAAAAAATCTCTTGATAATCCTGTGTATTTGCAAAGTCTATCAATTATTACACTCCTTTCTGTTACCGAAAGTTTTTGTTGGTTGTCTAATAAAAGTGCATTCAAATAGTCTTTTTCTGCAAATGCTAAAACTTCTTCTTGAAATTGTTCGTAAGAAAATAACGTTTTGTTTATTTTATTATAATACCAGGCTGTGTTTGCTAAAGTAGGAAGTAATGATGCTGCTCTTTCTGATTTTGCTTCCGATGTTAACTTTTTTAAAGGCGATTCCAAAGTAGTTCCCAGCATAATAATGCCGTTTACTGTTATGCCTCTCATTACACCAGAATACGTTACGCCACCCATAAGTGCTCTGGGAAGAACTGAAACTCGCTGGCTTCCATAACTTTCTCCAATAAGAAACTTTGGTGAATTCCATCTATTATTTTTTATCAGCCACTTTTCTATAAATTGCGCCATTGATTCAGCATCCTGATCTACTCCATAAAAATCTTGCGGAGTGCCAGGCGAAATAATATGGCTGAAGCCAGTTCCCACAGGATCAACAAAAACTAAATCTGCTACATCCAGCAAACAATCTGTATTCTGTTCCAATCCAAATGGAGGCAAGTTAGAGGAATTAATTTCAGGAGTCAATTTTACTTTCCACGGTGCAATACTGCTCAGATGCAGCCAAATAGAAGAAGATCCAGGTCCTCCGTTGAATACAAAAATCACGGGCCTGACTTCTTTATTTTTATTTTGTTTTATATAGGAAAAACTAAATACACTGGCGATAACTTTATTATCATCATTTTTAAGCAATATTTCATCTGCTATTGCATTGAAATGTAAAGGCTTTCCATTAATATCA
The DNA here is from genome assembly GCF_009711135.1 of Flavobacterium sp. LC2016-01. GTDB lineage: Bacteria > Bacteroidota > Bacteroidia > Flavobacteriales > Flavobacteriaceae > Flavobacterium. The sequence goes on from NZ_WMIC01000003.1 coordinate 89,689, forward strand.
ATAGTATGTTTTGTACTGAAGAAAAGCGGTTTTTTAATCATGATTTCTTCCCTTGCATTTTCCTGACTAAAAAGGGAGAATGACACTAAAGAAAGAAAAGTGATTAAAAAAAATCGGGCAGCATTTACCATTTAATAATTTATTAAGTGCGTAACAAAATTTGATTTATTTTTTTGAAAATTCCCGTCTAATTCTGCTTAATGATGTATCGGTAACATTGAGATAAGAAGCTATTTGTTTGAGTTGTGCAAATTGAAAAATTTCTTTATTGGTTGTAATAAGATTCTCATATCGGGCTTCACCGCTAAGATTAATTAATTCCAACGCACGTTTTTTATACATCATGTATTCTTTAGCCAACATTTTTACCCCATAAGCCCTAAACTCCGGAACAGTATGCAGTAATGCGTTCAATTGATCATAACTGATGGCAAAACCTCTGCAATCTGTAACCGCTTGTATATTCTCAGATGATTTGGTTTTTAAGTAAAACGATGACACTTCAAATACCACGCTATCTTTTTGATAGAAATTTGTAGTGATTTCATTTCCATCAATATCATGTGTAAATGCTCTCATAAAACCGCTCTGCAAAAAGAAATAATGTTCATTTATTTTTCCTTCTCTAAGAAAAAATTCATTTTTTTCAATAGTAATCTCTTCAAAGAACTCTACCACCTCATCTAACGTGCGGTCTGGAAATGGTAAATTTTTTATGATGTAATTTTTTAATCCTTGTTTGTCCATTGGTTTCTTTGTTAATATTATACGCAACAGCTTCTTTACAAGACCGTTGCAGGTCAAAAATAATCAATTACCTAATAATTAGATAAAACACAATCTCAAATCACCTGAAAAAAAAAGACACTATTGAGAGACAAATGAGAGACACTTTTTCTAAATACTTGAGAGATAGGAGTATAAAGTTATATTATCAGGAAGTTTTATCTTCGAAATAATTCTCTCTTTTCTTTTTTTACTTGCATATATTGTTATACTCAACAGATTTGAAATCTCTTTAGTCGTTAAATTCATATAGATATAAGCAATATAACGCATATCATTAGACGTTAATGATGGGTGTAGTTTTCGGAGTCTTGCCAGAAAACCGGGATTTACTTCTTCAAAATGAAAAACAAATGTTTCCCATTCATTATCATTTCTTAAATAATCTTTTAAATGTTTAATATGTATATCCAAAGTAGAGATTTTCGAAAGTTTTGGTATATTTTCTATAGACATAATCAAATTATTAATAAGCTGATTTCTGCCCGAAAGATATAATGCTCTCGCAGAAAGCTTCCTGTTTCTTAATTCAATTTCTTTTTTCAGTAGTTCCTGTTCCCTGTTCATTTCATGAATTTGCTTTTCCATTTCCAGATTTCTCCTTTGGGCTATTAGCTTTTTTTGCCTTTGTATCAAGATCAGAAGCGTAAAAATGAGCAAGGATATTATATTTATTGAATAACAAAATTTATGTTCTTTTTGCAATTGCATAAACCAATCGTTTATTGTTTTTTTTTAAACCGGTTACTGTTGCCATTTCTTCTTTCATCATCTCAAACAATAGCCCAGCAACCGGCTTTCTTTTATAAATTATATACTTCAATTTGATCTTAATTCAATAAGAATGAATTTACTTCCTGAGAAAAATCTTTGGAATACTGAAAAATGCCGCCATGACCTGAATCACTCCAAAGTACTAGTTTCGCATTCGGAATATTCTGAAGCATCACATAAGAATTGATCGAATCGACCATACTATCCTCACTTCCATTCACAATAAGTACAGGCTGTTTAATCGCTTTAAGCTGTGTATTGCCTTCATCTGTCGCTAAACCGTAGTTTATAATTGCTTTAGCCTGACTTGCAATTGTATCCTGACTCGTTGGAGAATCTCTGTCTATTTTTCTTTCAGATAATCTTTCTAAGAAAGCTTCGCCCGCTTTAATACTGCTTGGCGTTTTGCTGAAAAAAAGATTTATCAATACTCTGTCTGGTCCATCAACAAAAGCTTTTTCTAAATGTGACTCTAGTTGTGCAATTGCTTTTCCACCTATCGATCCTGTGCCTGCCAATATAAGTTTATTCACCAATTCTGGATAATTTGCCGCTATCTCCTGTCCTATAAAACCGCCAAGAGAAAAACCCAAAATATTAACTTTATTGTAACCCAAGGCATGAATAAAATCTACAGCATCCTGTGCCATCTCTTTTACATTCTCAGGAGTAGTCCCGTTTGAACTGCCAACACCTCTGTTGTTAAATAATATTACCGGATAATTACTGGCAACTGCATTTGTAACTTCGGGATCCCAATTATCCATGTTTCCGGTGAAGTGTTGTAAAAAGATAACGGGTATGCCTTCTTTCTTTCCAAAAGAGCGGTAAGTAAAATCGGCTCCATTTACGTTGATCGATTTTGTTGGGGCTGTTTTATGGGTGAATTCGCCCAATGCTAAAATATTTTCTTTTGTTTCCATTTGTTTTTAGATATTATTTATAATTGAGATAAGAACCACTATTTGCCGCTGAATGCTTTATTAAAGGTTTTTACTGGCTAAGAATGATTCTTACCTGTGATATTGTTTAAGCGATATTTATTTTGTTTCTACAGTAATGATTTGAGCCAAAACATGCGGGAACATGATAAAAGGCGTATGGCTTGACGGAAGAGCATATAATCTTTCGATACCCGCATCTTTTGTCATTTTTTGCTGCAATGAATAACCTATTGTATGGTCATTTAAAGTGTAAACAAATACTTTATTGATTTTTCCAAATTTACCTTCGGTCAGTGTTACCGGAGTTGCTAAAGGTGCTAAAGGTTCTGGTTTTAAATTATTGCTTACATAATCTGCTACTTGTTTAGGAGCATCAGCAAGGAAAACATCAGCAATACCTTCTTTTTTGATGCTTGCAATTCCTGCTTTTTCATCTATAATAAGATTTTTACCAACATGGCTCTCTCCATCAGTTTTTGCAAGAGACAATAAGCTTTCTCCATTTTTTGGTACATAAGCCGCAATATAAACTACCTTTTTTATCTGAGGCGCAATGTCTTCTGCAACCTGACTTGCCACAATGCCGCCAAAACTATGTGCCACAAGCACTACATTTTGTTTGTTTCCAATGGCTTTTTTAACTTCTTCAACATACAGCTTTAAGCTTATCGCTGAAATTGCAGTATTATCATTTCCATGTCCCGGAAGGTTAAAAGAAATAACTGAATTTCCGCCAGCAATTAAATCTTCTGAAACGTGCTGCCAATCATTTGAAGATGACCATGCACCGTGGATTATTACAATTGTGTTTTCGTTTTTAGCTTTGTTGGTTTGTGATGAAGCTGTAATAGTTGTAAGTAATAGCATTGCTATTAATAAAATTGAATTTTTCATGATATATATTTTGTTATGTGTTGATAATTAGTTTGCTGCAATTTTTGTTAAGATTGATGATAAGTCGTCGGTTTTTGAAAGGAATGGACTATGTCCTGTATTAATCTCGTAAACAGATTCTACTTTGCTAGCTGAAATCATTTTGTTTTGCAAATAAGGCGACACTACGTGATCCTGTAAAGTTTTGATGTATACTTTTTTAACTGATCCAAAATTTTTATCAGTAAGCACTACAGGATTAATAAATGGGATTAAAGGCTCTGTTCGATAGTTTTTCAATACAAGATTTTGAATTTCTGGAGTACCGTCCTGAATAAATAGATTCACGATTTGGTCCTGTTTTACATCGACAATACCTTTGTCGTAATTAAAAATCAGATTACCCGTAATTCCAAGCTGAGAATCTGGATCCATATGTGCCAAGTTATCTAATGTTTGACCAGTAACCGGTAAATAAGCGGCAACATAAACCAGTTTTTCGATTTTTGAAGGTACCTCTTCTGCAACCGAAGAAATTATCATACCGCCCAGACTATGGCCTACTAAAATAACCTTCCCGTCTATTGTTGAAAGTGCATCTATTACCTTTTGTTTATAAACATCCAATGTTATTTTTTCTGGAGAAGTCTGATCACCGCCATGGCCCGGTAACTCGACCACAATTACTTTATTACCCTGTTTTTCCAGATTAGTTTTAACGGCCTGCCATACATACGGAGCTTGCCATGCGCCATGAACGAGTACATAATTTTTAGGTTCAGGTTGTGCATCATCATTTGAACAAGAGGATAAAATAAGGGCGCAAGCTGCTATGACAAATTGAATCAATTTGAATTTTTTCATGATTGTAATTTTTAAATGTTATTTGTGAAATGTGTTTTATTTAGCTTCTAAAGCTATGATTGAAGATAGTATTTGAGGAAATACTATAAATGGAGTGTGGCTTGAAGGAAGTGAGTAAGTTCTTAAGATTCCCGCATCTTCTACCATTTTTTGCTGAAGTGAATAACCAATAGTATGGTCATTTTGACTGTGAACATATACCTTGGCAACTTTCCCGAAATTAGTCTCACTCAATGTAACTGGCGTGGATAATGGAGCCAAAGGTTCTGGTCGCAGATTATTAGTTACATATTCTGCTACTGGTTTTGGAGCATCGGCTAAAAAGACATCTGTAATTGCTTCTTTAGTTATTGTAGCAACTCCCGATTGCTCATCTACAACAAGATTTTTACCTACATGACTCTCTGAATCCATTTGTGCAAGTGATAATAAACTTTCTCCATTTTGAGGAACAAAAGCAGCAATGTAAATTAGCTTTTTGATTTGTGGAGCAATCAATTCAGCCACTTCGCTTACTACTATTCCCCCAAAACTGTGACCTACAAGAGTAACATTAGTTTCGCTGCCAATAGCTTTTAAAACTTCATAGACATAAAGTTGTAAACTAATATTTGATACGGGTGTTTGATCAGTACCATGACCAGGAAGATTTACAATAATTAGATTGTTTTCTGGAGAGTTAAGATAACCCGCAACGTGATGCCAGTCGTTAGCAGATGACCATGCTCCATGAACAATTACAATTGTATTTTTACTGTTTGATGATGAATTTAATTCGTTCTGTGTGTTTGTTTTTTCGATTTCCATAATATTTGTTTGTTTAATACTATGCAAAGAAAGAGCGAATAAAACCTGTGGCACTTGTCTTGTGACAAGTAATGAAATTAGATCTGTTTTTTTTTATTTTTTATATAAGAGGGCGCTAGAATTCTGAGCAACAAAAGCTTATAAAATATAGCTTTACCGACTTTTTTATATTTATTGTGACCTTGATGGTACAGAATTCGAACCATCTGTTAGAAGATTTAAAGCTTTTGAATGATGTTTACTAGTTTTATCTTTTAAAAATAATGATATATTAGCTATACGAATAAGTTAACTGCTTTTTATGAAAAGACAATACGGAGTATATTTAGTTATTTTGTTTCTTGCAATTGGTTGTAAAAAGAACGCAATCGAAAAACTGGAAGTTAAAAAAGAAAATTTAAAAAGTACAACTGATATAGTAAAAACTATAGGTGATACAACTGCTAAACTTTCAAAAAAGGAAAATAGATATGTTAATAATATTAATGATATTTCAAAAGATACAGTTATTGCCTGTAGGTATTTTGAATTAATGTATTCGACAAATGGCGCAAAAACTTGGAAAAATATCAAGACATCGTTGATGTTTAAAGATATAACTTTTACTGATAAAAAGGTTCTTATTGGAATTGATAGTTGGGTAGGAATTCACGAATCGGATTATTCTCGAATACATATTTCAAAAGATTTTGGAAATTCTTGGGAAACAGTAACCTTTGATACTAGAAAATTTTTCCCAATGGAAATAATTTCAAATCCAAAAGAGCAACTTTGTGTGCGTACAGTTGAAAACAAGGTCTATAAATTTCAAGGTACAAATTATAAGAAAGATTGGATATATGTAAAAACGATACCAGAAACGGAATATACAAGAGATATAGTTGATTATCATACGGAATAAATGATGAAAGTGATAACGTGAAGCTTTATAAAAAAAGCAAGAATAAAACGGACACGTTGGTTTACTTAGATTTATGCAGTGAAGCTAGAGAAATAGTTCAAAAAGATAAAGTGGTACATATTTCAGGAACAGGAATAGATAAAAAAACTAGTAAACAATATGGATATTACGGGCAATTAATCCATGATAAAACATTAAAACAATATAAACTCCCAGGTTGGTTTACAAATATTAAAAAAACCAAATTTAATGTATATATCATGTGTGAAGATGGGTTGTATATTGTAAAAGATGAAAAAATAAAACAGTTGTATTAAGTCTAATAAAAAAATAAGATAACTTTATTTAGTTCTCTTTATTAAAAAATTGTTCTAACTCCAATAAGTCAACTTAATAAGATGTACAATTCCTAATTCACAAAATAAAACTTACGTAAAAATCAAAAAAACATAAAAAAGCCTATTTCAAAACGAAATAGGCTTTTTTAATGCCCCCGGATGGGTTCGAACCCTTGACCTCACGATTGAAAACCAGGAAATCAAATCTAATACAAAACAAAAAAGCCACTCGATTGAGTGGCTTTTGTTGTGATCCCAGAAGGATTCGAACCTTCGACCTACGCATTAGAAGTGCGTTGCTCTATCCAGCTGAGCTATGGAACCAAAATAAGGTTTTTACAAAAAACTCTTAAAAAAAGTCGGGGTGGCAGGATTCGAACCTGCGGCCTCCTGCTCCCAAAGCAGGCGCGATAACCGGGCTACGCTACACCCCGAAGGCAAAATTTAAGCGGAGAGACAGGGACTCGAACCCTGGCGACGGTTACCCGTCGACAGATTAGCAATCTGCTCCATTACCGCTCTGGCACCTCTCCAAGCTCAAGAAACGTGTTCTGTTTTGCGGTTGCAAATGTAAGACAACATTCCATATCTCACAACTATTTTTGCACTTTTTTTAATCTTTTTTCTAAAACACTTCACAATCAAACGAATAGAATTAACAAAAATTTCATCTTAAATTTAAAATCACCCTATTTGATACAAAATTTGAATTTATTCAAATAAAGAGTAAATTTGCTAGATAACTAATATTAACAGAAAATGAACAAAAGAGTTGTGATTGTTTCTGCCGTTAGAACACCTATCGGAAGTTTCATGGGAGGGTTATCTACCGTACCCGCACCAAAATTAGGCGCTGCCGCTATAAAAGGAGCGCTTTCAAAAATTAACCTTGACCCAAAATTAGTTGATGAAGTTTTCATGGGGAACGTAATTCAGGCAGGCGTTGGACAAGCTCCAGCTCGTCAGGCTGCGCTTTTTGCAGGATTACCTGTTGAAGTTGCCGCTACAACTGTAAACAAAGTTTGTGCCTCTGGAATGAAAGCCGTAATGTTCGCTGCTCAGGCCATTGCCTGCGGAGATGCTGAAATCGTAGTGGCAGGCGGAATGGAAAGCATGAGCTTGATTCCACACTACGTGCAAATGCGTGCTGGAAACAAATTTGGCCCTGCAACAATGCTGGACGGAATGCAAAAAGATGGTTTGACAGATGCTTACGATAACAACGCAATGGGAGTTTGCGCTGATTTATGTGCAACTGAATACAACATCAGCCGTGAAGAACAAGATAATTTCGCAATTCAATCTTACGAAAGAAGCGCAAAAGCGTGGGATGCCGGAAAATTCGACAATGAAGTTGTTCCTGTTGAAGTGCCGCAAAGACGTGGCGAACCAATTATATTTTCAAAAGACGAAGAATATACTAATGTAAAATTGGATAAAATTCCTTCGTTAAGTGCTGTTTTCACAAAAGACGGAACGGTTACTGCTGCAAATGCTTCAACAATAAACGACGGAGCTGCCGCTTTAGTTTTAATGTCTGAAGAAAAAGCAATTGCATTAGGCCTAAAACCTTTGGCTTTCATCAAAGGATATGCTGATGCTGCACAGGAACCAAAATGGTTTACTACAAGTCCGGCAAAAGCATTGCCTAAAGCTTTAAATAAAGCAGGAATTACTATTGGCGATGTTGATTATTTCGAATTCAACGAAGCATTTTCTGTTGTTGGCTTAGCCAATTCAAAAATTCTTGGACTTGATAATGATAAAGTAAACGTAAACGGTGGTGCTGTTTCTTTAGGACATCCTCTTGGTTGTTCAGGAGCAAGAATCATCGTAACTTTGCTGAATGTTTTAGAACAAAACAATGCAAAAACCGGAGCTGCCGCAATTTGCAATGGCGGTGGCGGTGCATCAGCAATTGTTATCGAAAGAGCTTAAATACTATTACAATAAATTAGGAGTTATTAGAAATTAGTAACTCCTAATTTTCAACTTATAAATGACCCTAAATGTTCGGAATTTGCAATTTAGCCATAGTACCCGTTCGAGCCGAAGCTAGTGACAGAAGTGAAATCGTTACACAACTTTTGTTTGGCGAACACATCGAAATCTTAGAACGCCATAATCAATGGGCACGAATAAAAATTCAGTTTGATGATTACGAAGGCTGGGTCGATTCAAAACAATATCAGGTAATTTCTGAGGAACAATACAATCAATTAAGCAAAGAAGCCATTATTCTAAATGCTGATTTAATTGATTATATCACCGCACCGGATAATTTATTGCTTCCAATTCCGCTTGGTGCTTCCTTGACTTTTTTGAATAACAGCGAAATCAATACTTCTAATTTTGATTTTGAAGGAACCAAAACCAGTGGTATAAAACCAAAAAGCGCTTTAATAAATACTGCATTTATGTACTTGAACGCGCCATATCTTTGGGGAGGAAAAACTCCTTTCGGAATCGACTGTTCCGGTTTTACTCAGATGGTTTACAAATTAAACGGCTACAAAATTCACCGCGATGCTTCTCAGCAGGCGCTTGATGGCGAACCTTTAAGTTTTATTGAAGAAAGCGAACCAGGAGATTTAGCCTTTTTTGATAACGACGAAGGAAATATCATTCACGTCGGCATCATTATGGAAAACAATTACATCATTCACGCCAGTGGAAAAGTACGTATTGACCGTTTAGACCACACCGGCATTTACAATCCGGAAATCAACAAACACACGCATAAACTAAGAGTGATTAAAAAGATTATTTAAACACGAATTGCACAAATTAACACCAATTAAAAATCTTTTAAATCCGTGTAATCTGTGGCTAAAAAATTCGTAAAATCCGTGTTTAAGCACTAATACGAATCGTCTTTCTAAACTCCGAAGGACTATTCCCTCTTTGCTTTTTGAAGAATTTATTAAAGTGACTTTCATCCGTAAAACCAAATTCATACGCAATTTCGTTAATTCGCTTATCACTGAATTGCAAACGGTGTTCAATCAGTTTTGTTTTATAATTGCTGATATATTGTTGCATCGTTTCATCAGCATGTTTTTTAAAATAACGCCCTAAATAGGTGTTCGAAATTCCGAAATAATCACTTATTGACTCTGCTTTAATCTTCTCCGGATAATAAATATTCGTCTGAATGTATTGCAAAATATCCATTGCTTTTGCTTCCGTTCCCACATTTACTTGTTCTGGTAAATACTTCGCAATATTTCTGGCAACGATAATAATCAAAGTATTCACCAATTGCTGAATCAATTCCTGATTGTACACATCCTTATCCTGATGCTCTCGCATAATCGCTTCAATCATCACTTTTACCAGACATTTATCAGCTTGATTTTTCAAAATACAGCCCGGCTGGTGATTGGCATTCTGCAAAATATATTCTAAACGCTGAATATTTTCATTTTGCAGACTAGAATTCTTCAAATAAATATCATTAAACCTCAAAAAGAAAAACTTCGTTTCGGTTTCAATAGTAAAATTATGGCAATCTTCCGGCGTCAGTAAAAACATATGTCCGGCATCATATTCAAAAATATTTTTGTTGATGCATTGTGTTCCGGTTCCTCCTAAAATATAAACCAATTCAAAGAAATTATGGCGATCGCCAACATCCGGATATTCATCCAAAGTTTCAAAAGAAACGGTAAACGGCTCGTATAGATTTTCTTTTCTCATGACTTGTAAATAATTTGAAGTTGCAAATTTACATAAAAAAGACAAATATATACAAGTTTACACTCTTAAAAATGGTATAATTTTGCCAAGTGAAATTTAAGATTTAAAAATACAACATTATGGAATATAGAAAATTAGGCAACACCGAACTTGAATTATCAGCAATAACTTACGGTGCATTTGCCATTGGCGGAAATATGTGGGGCGGAAACGAAAAGAAAGATTCAATCGATTCTATCCACGCTTCAATTGATCATGGCGTAACTACAATTGACACTGCTCCTTTTTACGGATTCGGTTTAAGCGAAGAAATGATTGGCGAAGCAATTAAAAGCCAGGATCGTTCTAAAGTGCAATTGTTAACCAAATTTGGTTTGGTTTGGGACGGAAGCAATAACGAAAAAGGCGATTTCTTTTTCGACGCCGATGATAATGGCAAAAAAATTCCAGTTTATAAATATTCATCCAAAGAAAACGTAATCAAAGAAATTGAAGAAAGTTTAAAACGTCTTCAAACTGATTATATTGATTTATTGCAAATTCACTGGCCAGATTCCACTACTCCAATTTCTGAAACAATGGAAGCCGTTGAAACTTTAATCCAACAAGGAAAAATCAGAGCGTTTGGCGTAAGTAATTATAGTATTCCGCAAATTCAGGAAGCTCAAAAAACAGTTCAGATTGCATCCAATCAGGTGGCGTACAGTATGCTGAACCGCAAAATCGAAACCGATTTAATTCCGTTTACAGTGGCAGAAAACATCGGAATTATTGCTTACAGCCCCATGGAAAGAGGTTTATTAACCGGAAAATATTTCACCGACAGCAAACTAAAAGAAAACGATCACAGAAATGGTTATTTCGGACAGTTTGATCTTCAAAAAGTAAAAACTTTGGTCGAAGAATTGAGTTCATTAGCAAACGCAAAACACATTTCAATTTCGCAGTTGGTTTTACGCTGGACATCATTACAAAAAGGAATTGCAATCGTTTTGGCAGGAGCCAGAAATGCAGAACAGGCAATCTCAAATGCCAAAACAATGGATTTCGATTTATCAACTTCAGAGCTTGATTTCATTAATCAGGCAATTTCGAAATTACAATAATATTTTAAACACATAGAAACATAGATTTCTTTGTCTATAAAGACGTTTCACTTGCATTAACAAACATAGTCTGCACAATCTTGTCATTCCTCGAAATGACAAACTTTGAGGGCTATGTGTTGAGAAACTAGTTTCTCTTTAAAACTCTTTTTTAGGTTCAAAAAACTATGTCTCTATGTGTTTAAAAACAATCTCAAAAATTTAAATAATTAGAATTTGGGCGTGTTCGCCGTGGCGAACCGGGCTATCCGTTGCAATCTTTTATGCCGAACCCCGGCATAAAAGGATTTCCACTCCTATCCCTCACGCATCCATTTTCATAAGAAACAATCCCATAAAAATGAAAAAAATATTTATCATCAATGGAAGTCAAAATTTCGCACATTCAGGCGGAAAATTCAACGAAACCGTTACCGACTGGACAATCGAATACTTAAAAAGTAAAAATTACGAAATCAAAACAACCGATATCAAACAAGACTTCAACCTGGAAGAAGAAGTAGAAAAATTCGCCTGGGCCGATACCATCATTTATCACACACCCGTTTGGTGGTTTCAATTGCCGAATCTTTTCAAAAAATACATCGACGACGTTTTCACAGCCGGCCACAACAAAGGAATCTACAAAAGCGACGGAAGAAGCCGGGTAAATCCTGACATCAATTACGGAACAGGCGGACAATTACATGGGCGTAAATATATGCTGACCACAAGCTGGAATGCACCAGCAACTGCTTTTACACTTCCGGGTGAATTTTTCGAAGAAACATCTGTAGATGAGGGAGCTATGTTTGGTTTCCATAAAATGAATAAATTTGTAGGTATGAAAAAACTGGACAGTTTTCATTTCCACGACGTTGAAAAAGGGGCAACTGCTGAAAACATTGTCATCTTTGAGAAAAATTACAAAAATCATTTAGAACAACTTTTTAAAACCTTATAATCATGATCTCTATCACCGCTATCATCAAAAGCAAAAAGGAAAACATTGAAGACGTTAAAAATATGGTTCATTTTCTGGTAAATGAAACCAGAAAAGAAGAAGCTTGTATTCGTTACGATCTTCATAACACTGAAAATGTTTTCATCATTTGGGAAGAATGGAAAGATCAGGCTGGTCTTGAAATTCATAATAATCAGCCGTATTTGCAAGATTTTATTAAACGAAGCGAAGCGCTTGTTGCCGGGCCAATTCAGGTCTACAAAACAGTTCAAATTCTTTAAGCTACCAAAATTATGAAAGCACTTTTGACCAATACTTACGAATCTGAATTTGTAAGCACAGAAATTGAAAAACCAACTCCAAAAAAAGGAGAAGTTTTAGTTAAAATACACGCAAGCGGTGTAAACCCAATTGATAACAAAATCAGACTTGGACTTTCGCCTTATGCCTCTCCGGTTTTACCTGCCGTTTTAGGAACCGATCTTGCCGGAGTTATTGAAGAAATTGGTGAAGGCGTAACCGATTTTAAAGTCGGCGATGAAGTGTACGGGCTTGCCGGAGGCGTTCTTGGTCTTCAGGGAACTCTCGCAGAATATACCGCCGTTGATGCTGATTTGTTGGCTCTAAAACCAAAAAATCTAAGCATGAAAGAAGCAGCGGGAATTCCGTTAGTTTTGTTGACGGCCTGGGAAGGTCTAATTGACCGGGCAAAAGTCCAAAAAGGAGATAAAGTTTTGGTTCACGCCGGCGCTGGCGGAGTTGGGCACATGGTCGTACAACTGGCTAAAATCTTTGGTGCCGATGTTTATGCAACGGTTTCTTCTCAAAAGGCAGACATTGTAAAATCGTATGGGGCAACTCCAATTGATTACAAAACAGAAACGGTAGAAGATTACGTTACGCAATATACGGACGGAAAAGGTTTTGACATTATTTACGATACCGTTGGAGGTCAGTCTCTTGACGATTCCTTTAAAGCGATTCGTCATTACGGTCAAATTAGCAGTTGTTACGCTTTTGGAACACATACTCTGGCCATAAGTTCACTTCGTAATGCAAGTATTCACGGTGTTTTTGTTTTACGCCCTATGATTGGCAACGAAGGAAGAAAACATCATGGCGATATTTTAAAAGAAACCACGAAATTAATTGAAGAAGGAAAACTTAAACCTTTAATTGATCCTAGAAAATTTACTTTAGACAATGCTATGGAAGCGCATAAAGCAGTAAGTGACAATTCTGCAATTGGAAAAATTGTTGTAGATATCATTTAATTTATTAGGAATATATCTTGTAAAAAAACTAAATTGCTACTTCTTATCTATTTAAATATGAGCAATTACCATCTTGCGGAAATCAACATTGCAAAAATGAAAGGCGTCGACATCAACGACCCGATCATGAAAGAATTTGTAGACAATTTAGATCTTGTAAACACTCTAGCCGAAAACAGCGAAGGATTTGTTTGGCGACTTAAAGACGATAGTTACAACGCTACAAATCTAAATCCGTACAATGACGAACAGATTATTGTAAACGTTTCGGTTTGGGAAAGCATTGAAACTTTGGAGCATTATATGTACAAAACGTTTCACAGTGAGTTTTTAAAACGAAGAAAAGAATGGTTCATGAAATTCGGAAAAGCACATACCGCCATGTGGTGGATTCCCGCAGGACATATTCCAACGCTTGAAGAAGCTGTTGAAAAACTAGATTATTTACAACAAAACGGAGCATCAGAACTTGTTTTTGATTTAAGAAACAAATTTCCTGCTCCAAAACAAATCGCATAGTTATTTGTTTGCCACGAATTACACGAATTGGCACTAATTCTTCTCTTCTTAGAGAAAAAATTAATTCGTGAAAATTCGTGTAATTCGTGGCAAACCTTTTTTATCTAATTCCGCCGAAAGCCCCGAAACACATATTCTTATGTAAAATTTCGACGCTTTTAAAACCTACTTTTTTCATCAAATCGAGTTGGTAATTCATCGATCTTGGAGTGTCTTCTTTGGCGATATAATCAAAGACATTTTGGCGATATTCCGCCCCTCCTATTCCTTCTAAATATTCTCCGTAACGTTGCCAGGTATATTCGTTTAACAATTCTGTATCCTGTGTAATCAAATCTGAAATCATAAAACAACCGCCCGGTTTTAATAATTTGAATATTTTGGTGAAAGTCGTTTCCCAATCCTGATCGTCGCGTAAATGGTGCAAAACGGCTCCAGCCAAAATAATATCAAATTGATTTTCGGGCAAGTTTACTTCACGAATATCCCCCTGCTTCACTTCCACTCTTCCCTTTGTTTCTACCGAAACTCTTTCAAAAGCTTTGTCCAGCATTGGCAAACTCAAATCGATCAAAGTGCAATTCAAATTCGGCAATTTCGAAAGCATCATTAAAGTATAATTTCCTGCACCACAGCCAATATCCAAAACATGAGTGGCATTTGGAACAATTCGTTTTGAAGCTTCCGTAATTAATTCTAAGGAAATTTTGGCGTCAATTGTAGATAATTGTCCCGTTTCTAAATTTGAAAATCGTTCGACATCATTATCAAACCTTTCTTTAATCTCTTCAATAGTTGATTTTTTCATAACTGTTTTTTTTATGCCTCTCGCAGATTTTGCAGATTGAACAGATATTTTTTTTCACAGATTAAATTATTTAAAGTGATAATCTGCTTTATCTGCAAAATCTGCGGGAACATTATTTTTTTCAAAACTATCATTTCCATAAATACTTTAAAAATACTATTTTTATCAATTAATAATACTTTAAAAGTATCATGGAATTACGTCATCTAAAATATTTTTTGGCTGTAGCCGAAGAACTGAATTTTACTAAAGCTTCAGAGAAACTTTTCATTTCACAGCCACCATTAAGCCGTCAGATTATGGAATTAGAAGAAGAACTTCAGGCAAAACTTTTCATCAGAAACAACAAAAAAGTTGAATTGACCGAAGCCGGAAAATATTTCGAAAAAGAAGTTCGGGAACTTTTTCAGCATTTGGAACGTATTTCCGTGAAAACGAAAAAAATTTCCGAGAATGTTTCGGGCGAATTTAGAATCGCGTACATCAGTTCGATTTATTCTTCTGTTATTTCAGAATTAATCAAACATCTAAAAATACAATTTCCGTACGTCAATTTCAAACTTTTTGAAGTTTCCACAACCAAACAAATTACTGCTTTGGAGCAGGAAAAAATCGAAATGGGCATTATTCGTTCGCCTGTAAAATCTCCTAAAATAAAAGCACAATTATGGTTTCAGGATGGATTTTCTTTAGTTTATAATAAAAGCCTGATTCAGCCAAAATCTGAAAATGAAATTTCACAATTGAAAGATGAAACTTTTGTGTTTTTCAATAAAGATTATGCACCTCATTACCATGAAGTTTTATTAGAACTTTGCGCTTTTTATGGCTTTACGCCGAAGATTATCCACGAAGCCAATAACATCAATTCGATTGTACAATTGGTCAAAAACGGATTAGGAATTTCGATTGTTCCTTCAAATATTGCAAAGAATAATCTCGATCCTGAAATTGGTTTTATTGAACTGAAAAAAGTCAATTTACGTACGGATGTTTCGATTATTACTTCTAAAGAAGATAATTCTGAAATTACTCAATCTGCTGTTGATTTTTTATTGAAGAAGAGATAGCCACGAATTCACGAATTTTATTTTTAAAATCTTTGCGCAACTAAAAAGAAAAAATTCGTGAATTCGTGGCTATAAAAAAACGTTACAATTTATCACAGCTTTCCCACTCATAAAAAGAGAACTTTTAAATATCTTAGCACATTATAATTCTACACAAAATTTCAATAAAAATGGCAGAGCAATCTTCAATTCAGTGTCCAAATTGCGGAACAAATATCGATGTAAATGACATACTGAAACATCAGTTAGAAGATAGTATTCGTAAAGAATTCCAGCAAAAAGCCAATATTCAGACCAGAGAATTGGAACTTAAAAACGAGCAGTTCGAAAAGGCCAAAACTGAATTTGAAGCCAAAAAGAAACAAGAAAACGAACTTTTTGCCGAACGTTTAGAACGCGAGAAAAAGACAGCCGAAAAAGAAATCGGAGAAAAACTAAAAGCCAAACTTGAAGAAGAAAATAAAGATCGCTTGGTGGCAATGGAAAAAGAGCTTTCTGAAAAATCAGCAAAACTTCGGGAATTAAATAAAATGGAGGGCGAAATTGCCAAACTACAACGCGAAAAACTGGAAATGAAAGATGCGATTGAAGCCGAAGCACAAAAGCAATTGAATGCGACTTTAGTTTTAGAACGCGATAAAATCCGCAAACAGGAAGAAGAGAAAAACGAACTTAAAATCAAAGAATACCAAAAACAATCTGACGATCAAAAAAAGCTGATCGAAGAAATGAAACGCAAGCAGGAACAAGGTTCGATGCAATTGCAAGGCGAAGTAATGGAATTGGCAATCGAAGAATGGCTGGCGAATAATTTTCCGTTAGACACGATTGATGAAATCAAAAAAGGTGCAAACGGTGCAGATTGTCTTCAGATTGTAAATACACGCGAACATCAAAATTGCGGTTCGATTTATTACGAAAGCAAAAGAACAAAAGCTTTTCAGCCGTCATGGATTGAAAAGTTCAAAAACGATATTCGAACCAAAAGAGCCAATATCGGAGTTTTAGTTACAGAAGTTATGCCAGCCGGAATGGACCGCATGGGCATGCGCGACGGAATCTGGATTTGTACGTATGAAGAATTTAAAGGCTTGAGTGCGGTTTTGCGCCAGTCCTTAATTCAGGTAAGTCAGGCGGTTCAGGCGCAGGAAAACAAAGGCGACAAAATGTCGATGTTGTATGATTTTTTAACGAGTAATGAATTCCGTTTACAAATTGAAGGCATTGTGGAAGGTTTCACGCAAATGCAGGGCGATCTTGATGCTGAAAAAAGAGCGATGCAAAGAATCTGGAAGCAACGTGAAAAACAAATCGAAAAAGTAGTCCATAATACTTTAGGAATGTACGGTTCGATTCGCGGCATTGCAGGAAACGCGGTACAGACGGTACGAGCTTTAGAATTGGATTTTATTGAAGAAGAATCAGTAAATGAAGATCCTAAAGAATTGTTGGAATAACTTTTTAAAATTCCAATAATTTAAATTCCAAATACCAATTCTCGCAATTTTTGTCATTCCGAGGAACGAGGAATCTCCGTACGCTGAGCACGCACTGTTGCGGAATTACTTGCGGAGATTCCTCGTTCCTCGGAATGACAAACTTTACCTTAATCCACCTTCCTAAAAACCAAAAGTTTCCCTGAAGGATTCGACAATATCAATCTATTATTTTCAATAGAATAAGTTGTGGTGCTTTGTAACGCTTTGGTAAAATCTCCTTCCTTATTTCCAGGAGCGCAAGCCATTAAAGTTGAAATCACTTTAGAAAAACGAAGCAGATCCTTTTCGTAAAAAATAGAACCGCTGATTGAATTACAGCCTCCATAACCCATAAAGCTGTTTTCTGAAGAATTAATTTCAATTCTTGGCAATTCTCTTTGAAAATCAGTAGCAAAAACTTTAAAGCTGTTCATCTCTTCGAGAACCCAAATATCATGAAGTCGGTAATCTGTATTGTATTTTCCGCAACCTTCTACTTTTTTAGCTTGTAACTCTGAGTTATTTTTAATTTCAATCGAAACTTTATAAGGCGAAATAGCGCCCGACATTGAATTCTGACATTCTAACTGTTGAATTGTAATTGTCGCTGTCGAAGTTTCATTGCTAACTTTGTACATTTTTACATTCGCATCCATCGCTTTTATGACTTCAACTGCCGGGAAAATCAATTTTTCTTTCCCTGGAATCAGCGAAGTAAAAACGATTTCTTCGTTTCCTATCTTAATTCCCCAAAAGGGTTCGTTTCCAGTTCCGGTAAAAAAATATTTCATTTCGTCTTCCTGAGTTCCATATTCAGAAGTAGTTTGTTTGGTATCCGAAGTTTTGCCTGCGGCAGATTTACAGCCAATTAATATAAATAAGAGTAAAAGTGAAAGTAAATTTTTCATAACATTTTTATTAAGAATATATTTTTATCGCAAAACACCTGTAAAATTCTTATGAATTTACAACAATTTTTTGAAATCCTTATTTAGAATCTTTTCAAATTTAAAATAATTTCAAAAGATTAAAGTCCACAAAACCCTTACTACGTAAAAGATTACGATAAAATACGTACTAAAAAATCACGATTTCGTTTTCAAAAATAAGATATATACGCATTTTTATAAGTATAAATACTTATATTTGCGTAGTAATACTTAATTAAAGAAATCATGATTAGAGTAATAGTAGTTGGAAACGGCATGGTTGGTTATAAATTTTGCGAAAAATTCATTGCAAAATCAGGACAGGAAAAGTATCAGATCACTGTATTTGGCGAAGAACCAAGACGCGCTTACGATCGCGTTCATTTAAGCGAATACTTTGGAGGAAAAACAGCAGATGATTTATCATTATCAACAACTGACTGGTACGCAGAAAACAATATTATTCTAAATACATCTGAATTAATCACAGATATTAATCGTGAAGAAAAAACAATACATACGCATTTAGAAAAAACACATACGTACGATTACTTAGTTTTAGCGACAGGTTCTTCTGCTTTTGTTCCTCCAATTGACGGAGTTGAAAAAGAAGGTGTTTTTGTATACAGAACCATCGAAGATCTGGATGCGATTATGGCCTACGCCAAAAAGATAAAAATTAAAGGCGCAACAGAGGCTGCCGTTTTGGGTGGCGGATTATTAGGCCTTGAAGCTGCAAAAGCCGTGAGAGATTTAGGATTGAATCCGCACGTTGTCGAATTTGCACCGCGTTTGATGCCGAGACAATTAGACAAAGGTGCGAGCGATATGCTGCAAGCCAAAATTGAAGAATTAAATATTGGTATTCATCTTAATAAAGCAACGCAATATATTGACGGAAAAGAACGCATAACGGGAATGATGTTTGCCAATGATGAGTTGTTAAAGGTTGACATGTTGGTTATATCTGCCGGAATTAAACCTCGTGACGAATTAGCTCGAGTTTCAGGACTTGAGGTCGGTTTAAGAGGCGGCGTTGTGGTAAACAATCAAATGCAAACATCAGATCCTTCTATTTTTGCAATTGGCGAAGTGGCACTTTACAACCAAAACATTTACGGACTTGTTGCTCCAGGTTACGAAATGGCCGATGTTGCTGCTGAGCAAATCTTAGATGGTACTAAAACCATGAGAGAAACCATCGATATGTCGACACAATTGAAATTAATTGGTGTTGAAGTGGCGAGTTTTGGTGATCCTTTCATCGAAAATAATGAAGTTACTGCCATTGTTTATGAAAATAAATTAAGCGGTATTTACAAAAGAATCAACGTTACTAAAGATTCTAAAACCCTTTTAGGCGGCATTTTAGTTGGAGATTCCAGCGATTATAATTCACTTTTCCAGATTTACAGCAACGCAATGGCATTGCCTAAAAATCCAGAAGATTTGATTTTAGGCTCTCGAGACGGTTCTGAAGGTTCTTCTTTAGGAAGCGTTATGGATTTGCCAGATACGGCCGTAATCTGTTCTTGCGAAAATGTTACCAAAGGCGCAATCTGCTGTAAAATTTTAGACGAAAGTTGTGCTTCTCTTTCAGATGTCGTAAAAGCAACCAAAGCAACTTCTGGCTGTGGAGGCTGTAAACCAATGGTTTCAGATTTGGTAAAAGCGACTCAAAAATCTTTAGGAAAAGAAGTAAAAGAAGTAATCTGCGAGCATTTTAACTATAACCGTCAGGAATTATTCGATTTGGTAAAAATCAACAAATACGAGAATTTTTATGATATTCTTGATCATCACGGAAAAGGCGATGGCTGTGAAATTTGCAAACCGGTTGTAGCTTCTATTTTCTCTAGTATTTACAACGATACGGCAAACAAACACGTTACAACGCAAGATACAAATGATAGATTTTTGGCGAATATTCAGCGAAACGGAACGTATTCTGTAGTTCCTAGAGTAGCCGGAGGCGAAATTACTGCCGAGAAATTAATTGTAATTGGCGAAGTGGCGAAGCAATTCGATTTGTATACTAAAATCACCGGAGCGCAAAGAGTGGATTTATTCGGAGCGCATTTAAGTGATTTACCGAAAATCTGGAAAATCTTAATCGATAATGGTTTTGAAAGCGGTCACGCCTACGGAAAATCACTTCGCGCCGTAAAAAGCTGTGTTGGAAATGCCTGGTGTCGTTACGGAATGGACGACAGCGCCGGATTTGCCATCGAATTGGAAAACCGATATAAAGGAATCCGTTCTCCTCATAAACTAAAAGGTGGTGTTTCGGCCTGCATTCGCGAATGCGCAGAAGCCCGAGGAAAAGATTTCGGATTAATAGCTGTTGAAGGCGGATGGAATTTATACATCGCAGGAAATGGCGGAGCCAACCCAAAACACGCTGTTTTATTAGCCGAAAAAATAGATAAAGAAACCGTTATCAAATATATGGACCGATTCTTAATGTATTATATCCGTACTGCCGGCCCGCTGATTAGAACGTCAACCTGGTTAGAAAAACTAGACGGCGGTTTAGAATATTTGAAAGAAGTAATCATTGAAGATAGTTTAGGCATCTGCGAAACGCTTGAAGCAGAAATGCAGACTTTAGTGAACACTTTCGAATGCGAATGGAAACAAGTTCTGGAAAAACCAAGATTATTAAAACGTTTCAATCATTTTGTAAACTCTGACGAGAAAGACGATAATGCTGTTTTTGTTCCATTAAGAGATCAAAAAATGCCTAAAGCCTGGTCTTAAATTAAAGCCACAGATTAAAAGGATTAAAAAGATTAAAAATAAAATCTGCTCAAATCTGCAATCCCGATAGCTATCGGGAGCGTGAAAAATATAAGCTCCAAAAAAAAAAGAAAAAAATCACAAACGTTTGCTGTCCTCTTACCCTCTTTTTTACTGCGCCATCAAACTCTCTTGATTGTAAAAAGAGGGATAAGAAACAGGAACAAAAAACATTCAAAATGGAAGAAATCTTAAATCAATACGAAACAGTTCATGCGAGCGATGCTACAATTTGGTTCAAAGCAGGTAAAGTTGAAGATTTTCCGACCAATCGCGGTGGCTGCATCAAATACAAAAACAAACAAATTGCGATTTTCAATTTTACGCGACGCAACGAATGGTACGCTTGCCAAAATGCCTGCCCCCACAAAATGGAAATGGTACTTTCAAGAGGAATGACGGGCTCAGCAGACGACATTCCAAAAATCGCCTGCCCAATGCATAAAAAAACCTTCTCTTTAGTTGATGGTTCAAACCTAAACGGAGACGATTTTAAGATTGCTACATATCCGATTAAAGTTGTAGAAAATGAAGTTTTTGTTGGGTTTGTAGATTAGACTTTTAAAGAGCCAAGAAGCAAGAACCAAGAAGCAAGAACCAAGAAGCAAGAAGCAAGATGAGAAAGCGTTGCAAATCTTGCTTCTTGCTTCTTTCATCTCCCTTTAGACTTTCGACTTTCAACTTTCGACTTTTCTACTTAATTCCGTATCTTTGAAATTCTATTATCAAACCAAAAAATGACTACACCTTTCCAAAAAGCAAGCGAATGGATTGATGCTGAAAATGCTCAGGATCCGAATATCGAAATTGACCAAAATAACGAATATCCAAAGGAATTACTATATTCAAACCGAATGTATGAAAGACTGATGCAGTTTGAACCAAACGCTTCAGAAGAAATTCAGATTGCCTCAAAAGCACAACATATTTGCCGATGGAAAGTCGCACGCGAATCATACCCAATGGATCGTGTGGGTTATTTGAAATGGAGAGAAGAATTAAAAAAATTCCACGCAAAAACGACTGCCGAAATTCTGGAAAAAGCAGGTTATGATCAGACTTTTATCGATCGCGTTTCGTTTTTAATTGAAAAAAAACTACTTAAAAAAGACCACGAAACACAATTATTAGAAGACGTAATTTGTCTGGTATTTTTAGAATATTATTTAGATCCTTTCGTTCACAAACACGACGAAGAAAAACTAAAAAATATCATCAAAAAAACTTGGGATAAAATGTCGGATAAAGGGCATCAGGAAGCCTTAAAAATAAATTATTCTGAAGAAAATTTAAATCTTATAAAAGCTTCTTTAGGATTATAAATTCGTATGAAATGAGCTGAAAGCGAATTCCATTTTCCTATAAAAAACAAATATCATCCCGAATGAAAAAAAACAATCAGGAAGAAGATAAAATCACGTTCAAAAATTTACGCCGTCTGTATTTTTTTGCACTTCTTACTATTGCTTTAACTATCATTATCAGTCAGGTTTTAGTGCAATACAATCTGAATCAGCAGTTAAGCGATTCTAAAATCATTAATTTTTCTGGAAAACAGAGAATGCTAAGTCAGAAAATTGTCAAAGAAGTGCTGATTCTTCATTATGTTTCTGATACCGCTTCTTCAAAACAAATTTCGCATTTAAATGAAGTTTTAGCACTTTGGAAAAAGAACCAAAATGCATTAGAAAATGGCAGTGACAGCTTGGCTTTTCCAAAAGAAAAATCAGAAACGCTTTCTAAACTTTATCTAGAAATCAATCCAATTTTCAATAAAATTGCACAAACAACTGATTCTTTTTTATTGAATTTAAAACAGAAAAAACAATCAACCGAAAACCAAAAACTCGTTCAGATTATTCTAGAAAACGAAGGCATTTTCCTTTCTAAAATGAATCAGATTGTAACGCAATACGATCTTGAAGCGCATGAAAAAGTAACCGAACAACGCAAAATAGAATATTGGATTTTCGGGTTTACACTTTTGGTTTTACTTTTAGAATTCTTCTTTATTTTCAAACCGACAAACAAAAAAATCGAACGATTAATCACAAGACTTTTATCTTCTGAAAAGAAAGCTTTGAAGCTCGCATACGACACAGAAATTCTAAGCGAAATCAAAGAAAATTCGGTTAAAGAATTAAAATCGCTCAACTATGCAATGGAAAATACTTTATTGTATTGCCGAATTGCGCCTGACGGTTCAATAATTCATATTGGCGAAAAATTTGCAAAACTGCTCAATTACACCAAGTTTTCATCTAACAAAAAATTCTCTGAAGTTTTAACCGTTGACGAAAAAGAACAAACCAATTTTGACCGTTTAATATTCGAAAAACAGCGAAGTGGCTGGCAGGGCGAAATTAAAATTCTAAATAAAGAAGATGTTGAGATTTGGCTCGATTTATCAATGGTTCCGGTAATGATCAAAAAAGACGAACTGGAACTTTTAATTGTCTGTTTCAACATCACCGAACGCAAAAAAGCACAGCGCGAAGTCGAACGTTTAAACCTCGAAAACACAACCGAAAAAATCAATCAACAAAAGATTATTTCGAGCAAAATCGTGGAAAATCAAGAAAACGAACAAAACCGAATCGCCAAAGAAATTCACGACGGAATCGGCCAAATGCTTACGGGTTTAAAATTCAGTTTAGAAAGCATCAATTTAGATGACAGAGAAAAATCAGAACAAAAAATTGAGTATTTAAAGAAACTTTCGCTGGACATTATAAAAGGTGTTCGCACAGCAACTTTCAACCTGATGCCACCGGAATTAAGCGATCACGGAATCGTTTCTTCCCTGGCAAAACTAACCCAGGAACTTTCAAAACTGACTGGAAAAGAAATCCTTTTCTACAACAAAACCGATTTCGATCAGCGTTTGGATTCCCTAATCGAAATCAATATTTATCGATTAACCCAAGAAGCGATCAACAACGCCATAAAATACGCCGAATCATCGCATATTATTGTCCAGCTTTCGCACAGCGAAACACTTTTAAGCGTCATTATCGACGATAACGGAAAAGGTTTCGATATCAATTCCGTCAACAAAAAACGCAACAGCGAATCCGGAATGGGCTTATTGTTCATGAAAGAACGAATTCAATACATCAACGGACGCGTTTTCATCAACTCCATTCCCGGCGAAGGAACGAGAATTACGTTCAATATCCCGATTCTTAAATAATGTGGCAATGTGCCAATTTGATAATTAGATAAAATTACTTAAAGCATCTTAAAAAATTATCTAATTGCCGCATTGACTAATTATCTAATTAAACGTTTGTCAGGCTGAGCGAAGTCGAAGCCCGCAAAGTAATTCTGTAAATCATTATCTCATTTTCAAATTATCTAATTATCTAATTAATCAGGGCGAGCCAGTATTAGAAAAAGCGGGCAAACAAACTTTGTGTACATTCGCCCACTTTTCCTAATACTGTCGGGCTATCCGGGCTACTTCGGTAGCTTCCTCCTATCCCTCTCGCGGGCACTCGTTTTCAGAAAAACATTTGAAGTTATAACGCAATCTTGTCATTTCGAGGAACGAGAAATCTCCACAAGTAACTCCACAAAGATTATCGATCTAGATTACGGAGTTTCTTTGCGTGGGCTTCGACTTCGCTCAGCCTGACAATACTGTACTCAATTGGAATTTGAAACTTATATATTGGAATTTATTTTTTTAATGATTTTTTAATATTGGAATTTAGGATTTAAAAAATTGGAATTTATTTTCTAAAAAAATTACGTATATTAGCATCTTCTTTATAGATGAATATACGTAAAAAGTCGCAATCAAAATTAAGTAAATTATGAGTAATATCATTCGTGTAGTATTAGCAGATGACCATGTTTTTGTTCGAGACGGAATCAAATCTTTACTTGAAAACGAAGCAAACATCGAGGTTGTGGGCGAAGCAATCGATGGTGCCGATGCACTTGAAGTGGTTACCGCAAGCAAACCCGATTTACTTATAGTAGATATTCGTATGCCAAACTTAACAGGCATCGAGGTAGTAGAAAAACTTAGAAGCGAAAACAACAACATAAAAATTATCATGCTTTCGATGCACGAATCGGAAGAATATGTATTAAAATCTATAAAAGCCGGTGCCGATGGTTATTTGCTTAAAGGATCTTCTAAAGAAGAATTCTTAAAAGCACTTCATACGGTTTCTGCTGGCGGAAAATATTTCAGCGGAGATATTTCTTCTATCTTAATTGGGCAATTGACAAACCCTTCTAATTCATTAGAACCAAAGCAAAATTTAAGCGACGAAATGATGATTACCAAAAGAGAAAAGGAAATTCTGACTCTTTTGCTATCCGGAAAAGGAAACAAAGAAATCGCTGAAGCTCTTGACATCAGCAAACGAACTGCCGAAGTACATCGTTTTAACCTGATGAAAAAGCTGAAAGTAAAAAACTTAATGGAACTTTCTAATAAAGCCACCGAGTATTCTTTAATCTAAGATTTCAATGAGAAGTCTACTGAAATATACCTTCGTAATTTTCATTTTAACTTTAAAAATATACTCTCAAAATTACACTCAGGAATATTCAGATTCTATTCCGAAAAATTGGAAATACTTTAAATTAAAACAGAATCAAAAAGCTATTATAGTTGATCATATTCCGATTCAAATACTTTGCGGAATTACAGCTTTTGCCTCTGTAACAATTGTTAAAAACACCAAAGGAGACATTTTTAGAGTATTGAATTTATGCAGTTTAAAAAAATTTATACCTAATGAAATGGTGAATATATCTCCAGAAAAAGCACCATCATACAATGTAATTTTTCCAAAGAAATATGTAATAGATTCGAAAAGTGGCAACGAAATTATTCAAGAAAATAATTATGAAAAAACTATTCTAAAAACAACTTGGGCTTCGATTGAAAAAATTACGCAATAATTAAGTATAAATACGTAATTATTTTTCAAAAACTGCGTTTTAGCATCTTTTAACTAAGTTATAGTACTTATTTTTACATAAAAATATAAGTACTATGAAAACTACAAACTCACTTTCGCAATCACACAAGATTTTATTTTTAAATACTTTGGCATTTACAATATGTTTTGCCTGCTGGACATTAAACGGGGTTTTAGTAACCTTTTTAGTCGATAACGGAATTTTCCACTGGAGCGTTGTTCAGGTTGGATGGCTTTTAGGTATTCCAATCTTAACGGGTTCTATCATGCGTCTTCCAATTGGAATCTTAACGGATAAATTTGGAGGCAAATATGTCTTTTCACTTTTACTGCTTCTAAGCTCCGTTCCGCTGTTTCTTCTTCCTTACGCTGACAGCTTTTTTATGTTCGCCTTACTGAGTTTCTTCTTCGGAATGGTAGGAACAAGTTTCGCGGTAGGAATCGGCTATACTTCCATTTGGTATCCAAAAGAATGGCAAGGACGCGCTTTAGGAATTTTCGGAATGGGAAATGCTGGCGCTGCTATTACAACCTTTTTAGCGCCTTCCCTATTAAATCATTTTTCGATTAATGATCCGCAAAATGGCTGGAAAATACTTCCTGTAATTTACGCTATTTCTCTTGTTGTAATTGGTATTGCCTTTTTGATTTTCACTCAAAATAAAAAACCAGAAAACAATACTAAAACCGTTTCTCAAATGCTAGTGCCGTTAAAATCTGCTCGTGTTTGGCGCTTTGGAGCCTATTACTTTCTGGTTTTCGGTTGTTTTGTGGCTTATTCACAATGGCTTTTGCCAAACTTTATGAACGTTTATCAAACCAGTTTGGTTATGGGCGGTTTATTTGCCACTATGTTCAGTTTGCCTTCTGGCGTAATTAGAGCTTTTGGAGGTTATTTATCGGATAAATTCGGTGCCCGAAAAGTGATGTATTGGGTTTTGGGTTCTTCTGTAATTTTAAGTGCCTTGTTGGCTATTCCGAAAATGGAAATTACAACTACCGGACCTGGAGTTTTGGCAACCAAAAAAGGTACTATCACGGCTGTTGCCAATGACAAAATCAAAATTGGTGAAACTGACTTTGCAGTTGCTCAGAAAAAAGAAAACAATGCCGAAAATGCCATCTTCCCAACTAAAACCTCGTGGCAGCAAGTAGTTGTTGCAGAAAATCAAACGGTAAAGAAAAAAGAACTTTTAGCAAAAGGAATCACAGTTATAAAATTTGATGCCAATATGTGGGTTTTCTTAGTTCTGGTAATCCTAATCGGAATTTCATGGGGAATTGGAAAAGCAGCAGTTTACAAACATATTCCGGAATATTTTCCAAATGAAGTAGGTGTTGTAGGCGGAATGGTTGGAATGATTGGCGGTTTAGGCGGTTTCTTTGGCCCGATTATCTTTGGTTATTTATTAACTGCAACCGGAATCTGGTCAAGTTCATGGATTTTTATACTGCTGTTCTCAACAGGCTGTTTAGTTTGGATGCATTATGCTATCACGAAAACAATCAAAGAGAAAAAACCTACACCGCAAAAAACAGCTGAACAGCAACAACTTATCGCTATTACAAATTGAGAAATTAAAAATTATATTTAACAATACTAGTAACGGCGCTATTTTCTTATAAATTTACGCCTGAAAAAATACCATCCATGAAACAAATCAGAATTATTATCCTGTTAATTTTAGGAACCAATGCCTTTGTACAAGCTCAGGAACTAGACGTAAATTTACAAATAAGACCGCGTTTTGAATATCGAAATGGCTATAAAACCTTACTGCCTTATGGTCAGGAAGGAACATCGCAAATTTCACAGCGTTCTCGTTTGAATTTCAACTATAAACAAGAAGATTTAATTGTAAAACTGACTTTACAAAACACGAGAACCTGGGGCGACGTTGTACCAGCTGCTCTTGCTGATAAAAATGGAATTGCAGTTTTTGAAGCTTGGGCACAATATAATTTCACAGAGAAATGGAGCGCCAGAATGGGACGCCAAGTACTTTCTTATGACAATCAGCGTATTTTAGGAGAACAAGACTGGGGACAACAGGCTCAAAGTCATGATGCCCTTACGGTTTCATTTCATACTGAAAAGCAAAAATTAGATTTTGGAGGCGCCTATAACTCTACTGCCGAAAATGTTGTACAGACACCTTATACAGTTGCCAGTTATAAAGCTTTGCAATATGCATGGTATCACAATCAATTCAATACTGATTTAGGTTTGAGCTTTTTACTCCTAAATACTGGCTATGAATATGCTAATGCCGATGCGAAATTATTAGTCGATTACAAACAAACTTTTGGACCTTATTTAACTTATAAAAAAGGTAAAATCGATACTAATTTTTGGGCATACGGACAAACTGGAAAAAGCACAGACAGAGAAGTAAGCGCATGGAATGCGGCGGCCAACTTCAACTATACTATCACTGAATCGTTTAAAGCGGGGCTTGGCTACGAGTTTTTATCCGGAAAAGCAACAAACGATGGAAGCACTGTGGTTAAATCATTCAACCCAATTTTTGGAACCAACCACGGTTTCAATGGTTATATGGATTATTTTTATGTTGCAAACCACTTAAACAGCGTTGGTTTGCAAGATGCTTTTATCAAATTGAATTACAATGTAAACAAATGGCAATTTGCTTTGATTCCGCATGCATTTTTAGCTGCAGCTGATGTAGTTACTCCGTTAAACGAAAAATTAGATTCGTATTTGGGAACTGAGATCGATGCTACTTTTGGTTATAATTTCAAAAAAGACATCACAGTTTCAGGTGGATACTCTCAAATGTTTGGTTCAAAAACGATGGAATTTATTAAAAACGGAGATGCAGATCATACCAATAATTGGGCTTGGTTAATGATTTCTGTAAATCCTAGAATTTTTAGCTGGAAAAAATAGTTTTTCTTCAAAATAAACTGACATATTTTACCCTTTTCCTATTTCTGAAAAAGGGTAATTTTTTTTAACATTCTGGAAGCCAATTATATGTTTTAATAGTTATATTTGAGGAGATTATGAACCCCAAATTCTATCTCATGAAACAATTCCTAAAACTATCTATGCTGACATTTATTGTCACGCAGACAGGCATCGCTCAAAAGTACAATGATGCCCTAATTTCAAAAAATTCCGAAATAAATTTTGCGAAAACGCAAAAAAGAGGAATTAAAAAAAACAACATAGTGTATTATGTTGAAAATGACTTACAAACAATATCGGCCTACAAAAGAAGCAAATTAAAATGGCAGACCAATGTAATTTCTATTTGCGGAAAACCAAAAAAAGGAGAAGCTGAAATTAGATATGTAGGTTATAATTCAGACAAACTGCTTATCGTGATGGGAAAGCATAATTTTGCTGAAATTGATATTAATAGCGGTGTAACAACACTTGTTGGTTAAGATTAGATACTAACCCATATTTAGCCTGAACCTTAGAATTTATTGATAAAAAAAAATAAGATTTTTTTGAAATCTAAAATTTATAAAATGCCCTTTTCTATTTTGGAAAAAGGGCATTTTTTTATTTATATCATCATTTTTATCCTGTTAATTTAGGTATATTTGATCAACAAAAAATCTGATTCTACATCTACAAAACCAAAAAAATGAATAAAATACTTTTACTTCTTATTGCCTCTTTTATATTTCCAAAATGCATTTCCCAAACATTAGAATCTAATAGAGAAAAAATAGAAACTGCAAAAACTGAATTAAAAGAAGCAAATAAAAATTTTAGTACTTGCATTGTAAAATCTGACTTGAAACTGTGCGTTGATGAATTAATCAAAAATGGTACAAATGAGTATAAAAAATATAGCATTGGCGGAGTTCTCTACGAAATTGACGCTGATCAATCTTTTAAACTTCACGAAGAAGCTTATTTATCCAATACCAATGATAAATATTTTCTTTTGGAATATGCAATTGAGCTTCATAGAAAAGGAAAATATACTGAAGCTGCAAAACTTTACGAAAGATACTCTGAAAACACACCAAAAGATGTAAGAGCATACGCCTGGCTAAGTGATTGTTATATTAATACTGGAGAAATAGAAAAATCACTTTTAAATTGGAGGAAAACAAACCACGCTGAAAATCATATATCAATTGACAATGCCATGTTCATCATTTACGGAAAAACAACGCAAATTAAAACCAGAAGTGATTTAAGATCTGAGATTGATAAAGGAAAAACTTCAAGTTTTTATCCATTACTATTTTTAGATAAAAACTGGGAAACAGATTGGTGGAATACCCATACACAGCAATATTTTTTGGATGAAGATATTAAACTAGCTCAGGCAAAACTAGGAGAAACAAATCCAGATTTTAAAATTATAAAAGCCTACTTTAAAATAAAAGAGCTTGAAGAAATAGGTCAATCAGAAGAAATTAAAAAAGTCCTGATCGAAAATAAAATTATTCTGGAAAATAATCCAATACCAGCTTTTGGCGAGTTTTCATCTGATTTATTGCGAATTTCTTTCGTCAATAAATTTCTAAATGAAAATGAATTTTACACAAAACGCGGCAATGAATTATTAGACCTTGCAAACAAAACAAAAGACAAGGATCTTCTAAACATATATGCTTATTTGCAAGCATCGGTTAACGGAACCGTGAATCCTGAAATAGATAAATTAGGATGGAAAGAATTTAAAGACGAGCGATTTGTACAAAGCTATTTTTCGGCTAAAGCCAATGATTTAAAATATAATGATATTGAGCTAAACGAAGCTTTAAAAGATTTCCCAAACTCATCCTATTTATTTTGGTTGAAAGCAAAATGTGCTAAATTGGAAAACAGACCTGTAAGACAAAATCTGATCGAACTGATAAAAAGAGAATTCAAAACATTTGGAACGGATCCGAATAAATACAGTTATAGACTTAAATCTTATATGGGTACTTTAGAGGTTGAAAAAACTTAAATAATAACCGAAATTCAGTATAAAAACTAGTAAAATGAAACTCATAGCCTGGAATTGCAACATGGCCTTCAGAAAAAAAGCAGCATACATTCTCGCTTATCATCCTGATATTGCCGTAATTCCTGAGTGTGAAAGTCCTGAAAAATTAAAATTTCCTAGCGAAATACAAACACCAACCGACATTTTTTGGTACGGAACCAATCCCCACAAAGGAGTTGGCGTTTTCTCTTATAGCGATTATCGGTTTCAATTATTAGATTGCCATAATCCCGATTTCAAAAATATTTTACCCATAGCCGTTACGGGCGGAAAAGTTGATTTTACGCTATTTGCTGTTTGGGCCAATAATCCAGCCGACAAAGATGGCGCTTACGTAACACAGGTTTGGAAAGCGATTAATTATTACGAAGATCTAATCAAAGAAACCAAAACCATTTTAATTGGCGATTTTAACAGCAATACGATTTGGGATAAACCCCGAAGAGAAGGAAATCATACTGCGGTCGTAAATAAATTAGCCGACAAAAACATTTTTAGTACCTATCACAAATACTTCAATCAAATTCAGGGCAAAGAAGAACATCCAACTTTATACATGTATCGTCACGAAAACAAGCCATATCATATGGATTATTGCTTTGCGTCAAATGATTTTATCGAAGTTTTAGAAAGCGTTGAAGTCGGAAATTATAAAGACTGGACTTCGTACAGCGACCACAAACCTCTAATAATTAAATTCAATATATAAACCATGAACAACTGGACCAAAAGATGGGACGACCGCTACAGCAGTGAAGAATTTGCATATGGCGAAGAACCTAACAATTACCTAAAAGAACAAATCGAAAAATTACAAGTCGGATCTATTTTATTTCCTGCCGAAGGCGAAGGACGAAATGCCATTTTTAGTGCAAAACTAGGCTGGAACGTTTCGGCTTTTGATATTAGTGAAGAAGGAAGAAACAAAGCTTTAAAACTCGCTGACGTCAATGATGTTTCAATTGATTATCAAGTTGGTGAATTAGAAACACTTGATTTTGAGGAAGGGCAATTTGATGCCATTGCTTTGATTTATGCCCATTTTCCAGCAGAAATTAAATCGGATATCCATAAACAGCTGGATCAATTATTACGCAAAAACGGTATTATTATTTTTGAGGCTTTCAGCAAAAAGCATTTAGAATATCTTGCTATAAATGATAAAGTTGGCGGACCAAAAGATATTGAATCGCTTTTTTCAATCGAAGAAATAAAAAGTGATTTCCCTAATTATGAAATCATCGAATTGGAAGAAAAAGAAATCGAACTGAACGAAGGTTTATTCCATAACGGAACTGGGTCTGTAATTCGATTTATTGGCAGGAAAAAATAAGTATTTGTACGTAATCATTTTAACACATAGAAACATAGCTTAACATTCTCTAAAAAGGCATTTCATTTGAGAAAACAAACATAGCTATGTGTAAAAATCTAGATTTTTAAGAGCATTTTTTTGAGCAGATTTAAAAATCCTATGTTTCTATGTGTTAGAAAACTTCAAAAATATTTATGCTCCATAATTTCAGAGCGTAATTCCTCAACATCCAAAATTCCAATTCGTTTTCCCACAGTTTTTATCAACGCTTCTTTTTTAAGACTTGAAATTACTCGAATAGCCTGTTCTTCTGTAGTTCCAGCAAAATCAGCAATTTCTTTTCGGGAAAGATCAATATCAATTAAACCATTGATTTGTCCGAATTTACGATGAATATAAAGCAATAAATCAACCACACGTTCACGGACATTCATATGCGCGATTTTCCGAATATTATTTTCGCTTTTATTCAGTTCTTCAGCATAAAACAACATTAAAGCATAGGTGAATTCTGGAATTTCTTTTAAAATTTCCAGCATCGTTTCGTTGCTGAAATTGCACAAAACGGTATCTTCTAATGCATAAGCGCCAATTAAATACTTTTTCCCAGTTCCAAATCCGCGAAAGCCGATAATATCGCCGTTTTTTGTCAAACGAACAATTTGTTCACGGCCATTAATTCCCGTTTTTACCGTTTTCGCTTTTCCTTTGCAGATAAAATAAAGTCCCTGCAAAGACGAACCTTCCACAATAAATTGATCCGTTTTTTTGCAGACTATATTCTGTTTCTTAGAAACATAAGTATTCATTTGCTCTAAATGCAAGTGTTTCTTGATAAAACAATTTTCATTGGCACAAGAATAACAAACGGTTTGCTCCTCTTTCATAAGTCCTGATTTTTATCGGATTAAAAAACTAATTTCTTGTTGCTCATTTCATTGCATCAAAAATAAAAAAATAAATTCAAAAAATAAGTATTTATACGTAAAAATACTTATTTTTGTATAAGTGATTTATCTAGATCGCAACAGATTCAGGAAATAGTATCTAAAAAAGAACTGTAATGCAAAATACCAAAATCAAAACTACCTGTTCATATTGCGGCGTTGGCTGTGGCATAATTGTAACCAACGATGCCAAAAATGGCGTTATGGTAGAAGGCGACAAAGATCATCCAGTAAATAAAGGAATGTTATGTTCTAAAGGAATGAATCTGCATTACGTAGTCAACGATACTTCTGACCGAATTTTATATCCTGAAATGCGTGGCAGTAAATCGTATCCGCTGGAACGCGTAAGCTGGGACACTGCCTTAGATCGCGCTGCAGCTGTTTTCTCTTCTATAATAAAAAAACACGGGCCAGACAGTGTTGGGTTTTATATTTCAGGCCAATGTTTAACCGAAGAATATTATCTAGTAAACAAACTGGTAAAAGGTTTTTTGAAAACCAATAATATCGATACCAATTCCAGACTCTGTATGAGTTCTGCTGTTGTAGGTTATAAAAAAACCTTTGGAGAAGATTCTGTCCCAATTGCTTACGATGACATCGAACTCGCCGACACATTTCTAATTACAGGCGCAAATCCAGCTTGGTGTCACCCTATTCTTTTCAGAAGAATCGAAAAACACAAAGAGAAAAACCCGAAAATAAAAATCATTTGCATTGATCCAAGACGAACAGATACAGCCGCTTTCGCCGACTTACATTTGCAAATTATTCCGGGTTCAGATATTATTTTATATCATGCCATTGCCAAACGCATTATCGAAAAAGGCTATGTTGATCATGATTTCGTTAAAAATAATGCAGAAAATTTCAAACAATATAAAGACTTAGTTTTAGGCACTTCTTTAGAAAAAGCGTCAAAACTTTGCGGTATTTCTGTAAATGACATTAAACTTGCCGCAGATATTATCGGAAAAGCAAAAGGTTTTATTTCGCTTTGGGCAATGGGATTAAATCAAAGTGCTGTAGGCGTTGATAAAAACACGGCATTACTTAATTTATCTTTATTAACCGGACAAATTGGAAAACCGGGATCTGGGCCATTTTCCTTAACGGGTCAGCCAAATGCTATGGGAGGTCGCGAAGTCGGTGGCATGGCAACACTTTTAGCCGCGCACAAAGACATTGCAAATCCTGAACATCGTAAAGAAGTTGCGGATTTTTGGGGGGTCGATGAAATCTCCGACAAACCGGGTTTAACCGCGACAGAAATGTTCGAAGCATTAGAATCAGGGAAAATGAAAGCGGTTTGGATTATCTGTACAAATCCTTTGGTCAGTCTGCCAGATTCCCGAAAAATTGAAAAAGCACTTCAAAATGCCAAATTTGTTGTCGTTCAGGATATTTCGCATAATGCCGATACAGCAAAATTTGCCGATTTACTTTTGCCCGCCGCAGGCTGGCTGGAGAAAGAAGGAACTATGACGAATTCTGAACGTCGTATTTCTTATTTGCCAAAAGGAATCAATGCGCCTGGAGAAGCGCTTCCAGATATTGAAATTTTAATTCGTTTTGCTCAAAAGATGAATTTTCATGGCTTCAATTTCAATAGTGCCGAAGAAATCTATAAAGAACATTGCGCACTTACCAAAGGCACAAATATTGACATTTCATTCTTAAATTATAATCGTTTAAAATCTGAAGGTACTTTTCAATGGCCTGTTCCAGATTATGGACATCCGGGAACGCCGAGATTATTTACCGACAAAAAATTCTATACGCCATCTGGAAAAGCAATTTTTAATTTGCCTGTTTCGATCGAAAATACATCGGTACAGCCAAATGCAGAATTCCCTTTCATTTTAACGACAGGAAGAATTCGTGATCAATGGCACACGATGACCAAAACCGGAAAAGTATCAAGATTATTAACGCATATTCCGAGTCCAGTTTTAGAAATAAATCCGATTGACGCCTATAAAAACGAAATTAAAAATGGGGATATCGTCACGGTTACAAGCAAAAATGGTGAAGTTCGCGTAAAAGCAAAAGTTACCGATTCTATTAAAGAAAAAGTCGTTTTCCTGCCGATGCATTGGGGAAAACAGCTTGAAAATGATTTAAATAGAACCAATAATTTAACCAATACCGTTGTTGATCCGGTTTCTAAAGAACCTGATTTTAAATACACCACCGTTTCGATTTCGAAATATGTAAAACCATTTCAAAAAATCGCGATTGTGGGTGCCGGTGCGGCTTCTTTCCGATTCATTCAAAACTACCGTGAATTCAATACAACAGATGAAATTATTGTTTTTTCGAATGAAGTAAATCCGTTTTACAATCGTGTGCTGCTTCCCGAATATATGACAGGAGAATTCACTTGGGAACAACTTTTAAAAATTAAAGACGGCGAAGCTTTCAGCAAACTAAAAATTACCATGAAAGCCGGAGTTGCAATTGATAAAATCGACACCAGCAAAAAGACAATAAAAGACAGCCAAGGTGAAATTCATACTTTTGATTCACTGATTATGGCCACCGGAAGCCGTCCTTTTGTGCCTGAAAACGCTCAGCTTCATCTTCCTGGCCGATTTACAGTTAGAAAAAAAGAAGACGCTGACCGACTTAAAAAACACTTAGACAGTACTAATCTTCCGCCTGAAGAGCAGCATGTTGTGATTATTGGCGGCGGATTACTCGGACTGGAATTGGCTGCCGCTTTAAAACATAAAAAAGTCAAAACAACTATTGTTCAGCGTGCTTCCCGTTTAATGGAACGTCAGCTGGACCGTGTTTCCAGCAAATTATTGGCCGAAGAAGTACAGCTTCGTGATATTCAGATTTATTTTGATAATGAGGTCAGTACCGTTTTTGAAACGGATCATCCAAATGAAATTGAAATCGCCTTGAAAAGCGGTAAAATCATTACTGCAAATGCGATTGTTTATACCATTGGCACAATTCCGAATATCGAAATTGCACGCGAAAGTGGTCTCGCCTGCGGACGTGGCGTAAAAGTCAATCAATATTTACAAACTTCAAATCCGGATATTTTTGCCATTGGTGAAATAGCCGAATTCAATAACAAATTATTCGGAATCACATCTGCTGCCGAAGAACAGGCCGATATTCTGGCCAATTTTTTAGCCGGAGATATCAGCAGTTATTACAAAGGTTCTATTTTGATGAATATCCTAAAACTAGAAGATATCAATCTTTGCAGCATTGGCGATATTGAAATTCCCGAAAATGACGACTCCTACGAAGAAATTGTTTTTGCCGATTTGAAAAAACGGTATTACAAAAAATGTATCGTAAAAGACGATCTTTTGGTTGGCGCAATCTTAATGGGCGATAAAAACGAATTTGCCGAATTCAAAACGATGATCGAAAGCAAAATCGAATTATCAGACAAACGAAATACGCTTTTAAGAGGAAGCTCAAACGCCAAACCTGTTTTAGGAAAATTGGTCTGCTCCTGCAGTCAGGTTGGTGCGGGAAATATAGAAGAAACCATTAAAAGCGGTATAAACGATTTTACCGATTTATGCAAAAACACCGGCGCAGGATTAGGATGTGGCAGCTGTAAGACAGAAGTTAAAGAGATATTAGCAAAGTGTAAATAGTTTCTTTTGTTTCATGTTTCATGTTTCATGTTTCATGTTTCAAGTTGTTGGAACGCGAAACCTGAAACTTGAAACAAAACAATGTCACCCTGAGCGAAGTCGAAGGGCTACACCTAAAGGGCTTCGACTTCGCTCAGCCTGACAAGCTCGAGAAAAACTTGAAACATGAAACATGAAACCTGAAACTTGAAACAAAAAAAAATGGAACTAACAAGATTAATAGTAAAAGGAGGCGTTATTTCGCCAGGAGAACTGCGAGAAGTAGTAAATATTGCTTTAGACGAAGGTCTAGATTCTATTTCTTTTGGTTCGAGACAGGATATTATTTTCCCGAAAGGCTTTAAATCTTTAGACAAAACAACTTTGGGCAAACATCATTTTGTTTATCCAGATCAAAAAAGCGGGAATAATATTGTTTCTTCCTATGTTTCGACAGATATTTTTAGAAATACCAATTGGCTAACTGGAAATAGGTTTTTATATGTTTTGGAAGAATTTAAAGAACAGCCAAAACTAAAAGTCAATATAACTGATCCAAAACAGCAATTAGTTCCTTTATTTACAGGACATTTAAATTTTATCGCTTCAGAGCACGAAGATTATTGGTACTTATATATTCGTCTTCCAAAATGGGAGAAAATGGAAGTTTATCCTGTTTTGATTTACAGCTGGGATTTAGCTAAAATTTATTACGAAATTGAAAAAATATCCGAAGATGAAGCTGTAGATATTGAACTGCTTTTCACGTTAGTAAGCGAAGCTCTAGACACCAATAACCGAACAATTGATAAACCGCTGCATATTCCGTTTTATCCTTTTCCGTATTACGAAGGAATGAACCGCTTGGGAATCGATCAATACTGGCTTGGACTTTATTGGCGAAACAATTTATATGATTTAGATTTTCTAAAAGAAATGTGCGATTTATGTTTCGAATGCAAAATCGGGAAAATTTGTATTACGCCTTGGAAATCATTCATCATCAAAGGAATTCCGAAAGATCGAAAACTCGAATGGGAAAAATTCTTAGGCAAACGAGGCATCAACGTTCGTCATTCCTTGTTGGAATTAAACTGGCATTTGCCCGTTGCAATGGAATGGGCGCTTAATCTTAAAACATTTTTGGTCCGCACGCTCGATCAATTCGACATCAGTACTTACGGGCTTAATTTCGGAATTTCAGAATACAACCGTGATGGGCATTATTTCACATCGATTGTCATCGAAAAAAACGAACTTCCAGCCGCATTAGAATCGATTAAAATCAGAGATACTTACAATGTGTTGTTTGCGAAGAATTTCGACCCAAATACACGTGAATACATTGTTCATTCACAAGACATTGACAAATTGGAACTGCCAACAATTTTAATTGAATTAAGCCGAAAATACTTCGACGAACTCGGAAATTCAACAGCAGAGACAACCGAAAACACACAGAAAAAAGAAAAACCACAATTAGACATTTATCAATGCCAAGAATGCTTAACACTTTATAAACCAGAGTATGGCGATGAAAGTCAAGGTATTCCAAAAGGCATTTTATTTACAGATTTAGACGAAAACTATTGCTGCTCTTTATGTGAAGCCCCAAAAAGCAATTTTAAGATTTTAGAAATTGTAAAGAACTAATAGTTTCATCATAATTTTAAGGAGCTGTTCCTGCTGTCCGCTGTATCTTTTATGGTGAACCCCACCATAAAAGGATGCCGCTCCCATCAGGGCTAGGACAGTCATTTTCATTAAAACTTATTTGAAATGTTTCAGGTTTCAGGTTTCAGATTTCAAGTTTCAAGTTTCAGGTTTAAAGTTGCACCATTAACAATTAACAATTCACAATTCACAATTACACCTCTTTTTTCCAAGTAGAATTGTTAAGAGATTTTACTTTTTTATTTTACCAAAAAACACAAATATTTAAATTTCAGTTGTTTAACGTTAAATTTTAACAGAAAACTTAACATTGGGAGACTTGTTTTATAATTATCTTTACTTAACTGTAAATTAACAATTTAGTTACATTGTTAATATTAATCTTCTTAAAAGCACTGAAAATATGGAAAACAAAACTGAAGAGACAAATCCAGAAAAAATCGATTCTCCAAAAACTGAAACCGCTCAACCTGTTGCTGAAACTGCAAAAGCTGAAAATACACCAGTAAAAAAAGCGCCAGTTCGTAAAGCTCCTGTAAAAGCAACAACAGCTGCAAAGCCAGTAGCAGCTAAAGCTCCTACTGCAACTGTCGCAAAAACTGCAACAACCTCGACTGTAAAAACACCTGCTAAAGCTGTTGTAAAAACTGCAGCTGCTACTTCGCCAAAACCAACTGTACGAAGAGCCCCAGCAAAAAAAGTCTTAACACCAGCTGCAAAGCCAGAAGACAAAACAGCAGTTACTGAATCAAAAGAAGAAAATACTAATCCAGCGGTTAAAACTGAAAAAGACAAAGCTGCTAAAAAAGCCAAAAAAGTGAAAGATAAAGAAAAGGAAAAAGAGAAAAAGAAATTAGCTAAGAAAAAAGATAAAGCTAAAAAAGACAAACAGAAAGAAAAAGCTAAAAAAGCAAAACAAAAAGCTGCTGCTAAGAAAAAAGAAAAAGCTAAAAAAGCAAAGGATAAAGCGAAAGCTAAGAAAATTGCTAAAAAGAAAGCAAAGTCTAAAAAGAAAGATAAAGCTAAAAAGAAAAAATAATAATTTGAAGAAGGTTTGACTTTTATAAAGTTGAACCTTTTTTTCATTCTAAGGAACGAAGAATGAAAAAACTATGCGGTTAAGGCTTCGACTTCGCTCAGCCTGACAATCGCCCTATCATCCTAAGCAATCCAAAGGCTTCGAAAGAAGATCGTATAGTAATGAGTCACAATTAACAATTAACAATTAACAATTAACAATTAACAATCAACAATCAACAATCAACAATTAACAATTAACAATTAACAATTAACAATTAACAATTAACAATTAACAATTAACTCCTACCCCCCAATCGCAATCATACTGCGATTATCAAAATGTTTTGCAGGGTCATCCATTTCATCAATCGTAACCATTCCAGCTCTCACTTTCTTTTTATTTTGAACAGCTTGAGAAATTAAATCCGTAATCGATTCGCCATTTCTAAAAGCCGTTAATATATCGGTTTCAGAATTAGAAAAAAGACAATTTTTAATTTTCCCGTCAGCCGTCAAACGGATTCGGTTACAGCTGTCACAAAACGGATTGGTAATCGAACTTATAATTCCGAAATCACCTTGAAAATCTTTTATTTTATAATTTCTCGAAGTAAAGTTTTTTTCCTCTTCCAGTTTTTGAATTTCTTCAGCGGAAAAAGCATTTCCGACTAGAGATAAAATCTCATTTTGTGAAACCATTTTACTTCTGTCCCATTCGTTTCCGGCAAACGGCATAAACTCAATGAAACGAACAGAAATGGGCAAAAACTGAGTCAGTTTTACAAAATCTACAATTTCGTTATCATTAAAACCTTTCATCAAAACTACATTCACTTTCACCTGAAAATCGTTATTCAAAAGCAAATGCAGATTACCTACAACCTTCTCAAACTGATTTCTGAGCGTCACAGAAGCGAATTTAGACGAAACTAAAGTATCTAAACTCAAATTGATTTTTTTGATTTTAAATTGTTTTAAAACATCAATGTGACGGTCAATTAAAATTCCGTTAGTAGTTATAGAAAGTGAAATATCTAAAGCGGCTAATTTTGCAACAATTTCTGGAAAATCTTTTCTCAGCAAAGGTTCTCCTCCAGTTAATCTAATTTTGTCAACACCATTTTGCACGAAAGTTTGAGCGATACCAAAAATCTCATCGGCC
Source organism: Flavobacterium sp. LC2016-01 (assembly GCF_009711135.1). Classification (GTDB taxonomy): domain Bacteria; phylum Bacteroidota; class Bacteroidia; order Flavobacteriales; family Flavobacteriaceae; genus Flavobacterium. The sequence continues at coordinate 130,258 of NZ_WMIC01000003.1, forward strand.
GTCATTAAACTGGCTTTTGGAGAAAGCGCAATTCCGTCGGCCGGCATGCAGTACGTACAACGCAGATTGCATTTTTCCAGCAACGAAATACGCAGGTAATTGTGTCTGCGCCCAAAACCGTCCGTCAAAATTGTGTTAGAGGCTGTCATGATTTTTACCTTTTAAAATATGAAAAACATGCATTACGTGCGGAAAAACAGCGTCCATTGATTCTCTTACACCATTTGTAGATCCTGGCAGCGCCAAAACCAAACTTTTGCCTAAAGTTCCAGCTACGCTTCTTGAAAGCATTGCGTACGGCATTCTCTGTTGCCCGTAATTACGAATGGCTTCTTCAATTCCCGGAATTCTGCTTTCTAAAATTGGTTCTAAAGCTTCTGGTGTAACATCTCTTGGTGACAAACCCGTTCCGCCAGTGAAAATCACTAATTGATGTTCTTTGGCGAAAGCCTTTGTTTTTTCTTGAATTACATCGAACTCATCTGGAATAACCTCATAATGAGAAGTTTCAACTCCATAAGAATCTAGTTTTTCTACAATTGTCTTTCCAGAATGATCTTCTTTATCGCCCGCAAAAACCGAATCAGAACAAACAAAAACCGCTGCTTTTATTGCATTCGGAAATTTATTTTTGAAAGAAGATTTTCCGCCTTCTTTATTGATTAATTTGATGGTTGAAATTTCGATTTCTTTATCAATTGGTTTCAGCATATCGTACATTGTCAATGCCACAATCGACGCACCATGCATAGCTTCCACCTCAACTCCAGTTTTGTAAACGGTTTTTACATTGAAAATTATCTGAATTTCTAATCCTTCAATTATATATTCAACCGAAGTAAATTCAATCGGAATTGGATGACAGTCCGGAATAGATAAATGCGTATTTTTTACCGCAAATAATCCAGCCGTTTTTGCCATTTCGAGCACATTTCCTTTTGGCACAAGATTATTTACCACAGCATCAATCGTTTCTTGTCTGCTGACTTTTACAATTGCAGTTGCAGTGGCTTTTCTTAAAGTGCTTATTTTATGCGTAATATCAACCATTTGTATTTTCTTTCCAGGTGAATGTATCGTTCTCAAACATTTCTTTGCCAAAAATCGGCACATCAGTTTTAATCCAGTTTACAATGGCTTCTGTTGCTTCATAAACTTGTTTGCGTCGCGTTGCCGAAACAAACACAAATAAACAGATTTCGCCAGCTTTTACTATGCCCAAACTATGATAAATGTGCATACAGGTTAAATCAAATTTAGCGAAAGCTTTTTCTCTAATTGCATACAAAGCTTCATTCGCCATATCGGTGTAAGCGGAATAATCAATCGCCACGACTGTATTATCGTGAATTACATCAGCACGAACTTGTCCTAAAAAAATATTGTGCGCCCCAATCGTATGTTTTGATTGATGTTTCGCAATCGATTCGGCTATAAATTCAGGAGCAATTGGCCCTTCTACAAATACATTTTTACTCATTTTTTTTATAATTTAACCAATTTCAGGCTATACATCTGTATCACTTATTTTCTTGCTTTCAACAACTTCAATTTTATCTTCAGAATGAATTTTAATACTATCTGAAAATAACAAATAAAAACCAGTAACCCATATTACTGCAAATGCAATAAATGCATACTTTACATTAAATTTAGCCCCCTTTTTCAAAAATAAGGGAATTAAACAAAAAGAAATGAATGAATTCCACATTATCGAAAATACTAAAACTCCAACAATAGAATTATTAATCCCTTTAATAATTATAGCTTCAGAACTATCGTCAGGATTAACAAATACAGCTATTTTCTTTGCATTTTCTAATTTAGAAAATAACGCAACATGCTCTTTTCCATTACCACCTGAATATCCAATGGCAATTTTATGTCCCAAAAATTCTTTGTTACCAATTTTATATTTATACCCAATTTTAACTTCATATGTGCCATCACCACCATCGCTGTCATTATCATAATCCAACTTTATATGCGCTACAGTGGCAGGAACTTTAGTCCAATCTCCTGTTTTTTGAGAATTATAAATATTATTTAAACTATAACCCAAAGTCCAAATACCAACTAATATAAATGGCAGAAAAAATACTCCAATACAACCATAACCTTTCATTTTAGTGACAATCCAAGTCTCGTTTTCTGTCATAAATTAATCTCGTCTACTAATGTTTATATTTATACTTTTATTTTTCCAACTAGTTGTTTCATTCCCAAAACACCGCCAACAATACTTTTTACATTTTTAAATTGATTCTTCTGAAGCAATTCTGTTGCGATTTTACTTCTGATTCCAGATTGACAGAAAACATAAATTGTTTGGTTTTTATCCAATTTTTCAATTTCATTTTCCAAATTCATTAACGGAATTTGGATTTGATTTTTCAAACTTATTTTTGGCAATTCGTCTTCATTTCTAACATCCAAAAATAAAGCTTCATCCTTATTTATTTCATTCAAAACAGATTCAAAACTTATTTCTTCAACCTGAGCTTTATTGTATTTTTCTTCGAATGTTTCTCTGCTAATGTTTTGAAAATCACTTTTATCAAAATCATATTTCTGCTGTTCATTGTTCAGAATAGTATAAACCAATATTTTTCCGCTTAAAACCGCTCCAATTCCGAGAATTATTTTCAAAACTTCATTGGCTTGAAACATACCAATAATTCCAACCGAAATTCCAATTACACCTGCATCTTCACAATTTAAAGCGTTCGAATTTTCGTCCGGATACAAACATCTGTACGTTGGTCCATTTTGATAATTAAAGACCGAAACTTGTCCTTGAAATCTAAAAATAGATCCGTAAACCATTGGTTTATTGGTTACCAGACAAGCATCATTTATTAAATATTTAATCGAAATATCATCTGTTGCATCGACAATAATATCATATTTTTCAAATAACGAAATGGCGTTTTTACCCGATAATTTTTCAGAAAAAGCTTCTACTTCAATTTCAGGATTTAATTCTGAAATCATCAATTTTGCTTCTTCAGCTTTCGATTTTCCAACAGCCGAAGTTTTGTAAATAACTTGTCTATGCAAATTTGAAATTTCGACAACATCATCATCTACAATTCCAATTTTACCAACTCCAGCCGAAGCCAAATAAGGCAGAATTGAAGCGCCCAAACCTCCGGCACCAATCACCAAAACTTTTGATTTTGATAATTTTTGCTGGCCTTCCGCTCCTATTTCGGGAAGTATGATTTGTCGGTTATATCGGTTATCTGAATTCATGTTTTTATCCTCCGGCAAATGGAGGCAATAAAGCTACAACATCGCTGGTCTGCAATTGATATTCTTTTGTTTTTGAAACTATTTTTTGATTTACTGCAACGCTGAAAGTCAACGATTCGAATGCATATTTTTCCTCTAAATCCTGCAATAATTTTTGCAGTGATACTTCAGAAAAAGATAACTTTTCGAATTCACATTTTGTTTTTTCAGCTACAGCTCCAAAATATTTAATCTCGATCATTTTTATAAATTTAAATTCTGAAAAATAAATTCGTCATCAAAATGCTCCCAAAAATATGCTGTCAGTTTTGATGTGTTTTTCACTACTTCGCCAATCACAATTATAGCCGGTGATGAAATATTATTTTCGGATACCAATTTAGTAATTGTGTTTATAGTTCCGATTACTTTTTGCTCGGAATTTTTGGTTCCGTTTTGAATTATGGCAATTGGCAGATCGTCATTTCTGTTTTGTTGATAAATAGAAATAATTTCTTCTAATTTATGCATTCCCATCAAAATAACCACCGTTGCCGCCGATTTAGAAGCCAAATGAATATCCTTCGATAGTTCATGATTCGAAGTTGTTCCGGTAATAACCCAAAAACTTTCGGCAATTTTGCGCTGTGTCAAACTGATTCCCGCAGCGGCCGGAACACCTAAAGCCGAAGAAATTCCTGGAACTACAGCAGTTTCTAAACCAAATTTTACAGCATAATCAATTTCTTCACTTCCCCTTCCAAAAACAAACGAATCACCGCCTTTTAAGCGCACTACATGTCCATAACGATTCGCCATAGAAACAATCAATTCGTTAATCTGATCTTGTGTATAGGCGTGACAGCCCAAACGTTTTCCAACAAAAACAATTTCAGCATTTGAGGCATATTCTAATAATTCTTCGTTAACCAGAGCATCGTATAAAACAACATCAGCGCTTTCTAAAGCTTTGATTGCCTTCAAAGTAATCAATTCAACATCGCCCGGACCTGCGCCTACAATAGTCAATTTTGGTGTTTTTAAATTTCGCATAGTCTTTACGTTAAATTGATATTCAAATCATTTAATTCGTCGGCCGAATTAATATTGGTTAAATAAAAGTTTTCACTTTCTTCTATATTTATAATCTGATGTGGCAGTTTGGCCAGCAGATCCATCATTTTTAATTCGTTTGAATCGATTGATTCTTTTATAATTGGAACAATTTTCTTTGAATAAATTCCGATCAGCGGATGCATTTTACTTTCAGAAGCAAAAACTGTAATTCCGGCTTCTTCTGTATGTTTTGAAATCAATTCCTGCAATAATTCGGTTGAAATCAAAGGAATATCACAGCTCAAAATCAAATTAAATTCGGTTTCAGAATGTGATAAAGCGGTGTAAATTCCGCCCAGCGGACCTTTATCTAAAATTAAATCTGGGATTTTCTCGTACTTCAAATAATCGTATTCTTTTGAAGCTGTAATCAGCTTTATTTTATCTGTAATAGGCAAAATCGCCTGAATGATATGTTCAATAAATGGTTTATCCTGAAACAGCACTAATCCTTTTTCAGACTGCATTCTGGAGCTTTTTCCTCCGCAAAGAATAAATACTGTTAGTGTTTCCATGACTTTTTTTGTTTCAGGTTTTTCTTTGTTTTAAGTTTCAAGTTTTGCCAATCTTTGTCATTTTTTTAACACATAGAAACATAGTTTTTCTTTGTGTTTAAAGGCGTTTCACTTCTATGAACAAACATAGCTATGTGTGATAACAAGTTATCTTTTAAATCTTTTTTTCAATATTGTCAAAAATCTATGTTTCTATGTGTTTAAAATTATTCTCGTTTTCAAGGAAAAATCAATTTAATGCTTGCCATTAAAATAACCGTTCCTAAAACCATTTTTAGAGTTCTATTTGAAAATTTCCCGCTTCCGTAAAATCCGCCTAACATTCCTCCCACAACTGCAATTGGCACTAAATAAAAACTTTCCATTGGGATTGCTTTTCCTGCTAAAAAGAATCCCAGCATTCCTGCAAATGAATTTACAAAAATGAACAAACTCGAAACTGCCGCCGATTCTTTAACCGATGCCCATCCTAAAAACAATAAAATCGGACTCAAAATTATTCCTCCGCCAATTCCAAGCATTCCAGATAACAATCCAATTGCGAAACCAATTAACAATGCAACTGGAAGATTGATTTTTACTTCTTCTTTCTCTTTAAAATTAAAGATTCCGAACAATCTTAACGCCGCGAAAACTAATACAACTCCCAAAACAATTTTATAAATCGCGTTGTCTAAAGTTATAAATCCGCCAATAAACGCTGCTGGAATCGATGCAATTGCAAACGGATAAAAGAGCTTTGGCTTGAAATAATTATTTCTATAATAAAATAAGAACGAAATACTCGAAACAAACAAATTCAACAGCAATGCCGATGGTTTCATTACCGAAATTGGAAAAGCAAAAATGCTCATTAAAGCCAAATATCCAGAGGCACCGCCATGACCAACACTCGAATATAAAAAGGCAATAACAATTAATGCAAAACTGAATAATAGTATGTTTTCGGAACTTAATAGGTTCATTGTTTTTTGTTTCAGGTTTTCTTTGTTTCAAGTTTCAAGTTAACAAGCTATATGTTTTTATTTATACACTGCTTTTCATCCTTTATACTCAAAAATCTATTCTCTTTATTCTATTCTCTTTATTCTATTTTCTATTTTCTTAAATCTAAGGTCTAATCAATTGGCAATAAAGAAACTAATTGACCTTTTTTGTATTGTTCAACATCTTCGGGAACGATTAATAAACTGTTTGCTATCGCGAATGTATTAAGCATTGCCGAACTTTGGCCGTCTAAAACTGTTACTGTTGTTTCGTCATATTTTGCTTTTAGAAAAAGCGTTTTTCCCGTGTTATTTTTGATTTCCGAATTTATTTTTCGAACCACTTTCGGTTTATGAATTTCAGAAAAACCCATTTTATTTTTCACCGCCGGAACAACATAAATGTAAAAATTAGTCAGCGATGAAGCCGGATTTCCCGGAAGCGCAAAAACTAAAGTTTCATTTTTAGATCCAAAGAACATTGGCTTTCCTGGTTTCTGATTGATTTTATAAAAAAGCTCTTGTACATTGTTCTGCAATAATGCTTCTTTTACAAAATCATAATCTCCAACTGAAATTCCACCCGAAACGAGAACAATATCATATTTTTTTAAAATGCTGGCAAGCGCTTTTTTCGTTGCTTTCAGATTATCTTTTACTCTGTAAACCTTCGTTTTTTCAATTCCGATTGTCTGCAGCCCTGCTTCGAGCATAACCGAATTACTTTCGAATATTTTGCCTTTTTTTAATTTTTTGCCCGGCTGTACTAATTCATTTCCAGTAACTAAAATGGCAACTTTTGGCTTTTTGTAAACTTCAATTTCTGTAATTCCTAAACTTGCCAAAAATCCAATTGCCGCCGGAGTAATTAAAGTATTTGCTTCAAAAACAACATCATCTTTAGCAATCTGTTCTCCTTTTGGGCGAACATTTGAAAATTTCTCTGGCATTTCGGCTATTAAAATTGATTCACTGTTTGCCATCACATGTTCCTGCATTACCACTGTATCTGCACTGTCTGGAACAAAAGCGCCAGTAAATATTCTGATCGCTTCGGTTGTTTTTAATTTTATATTCGCATGATCTCCAGCCTGAGAAATTCCCACAACATCATATTGATGACGAATGCTGTGTGTAAAAGCATATCCATCCATCGCCGACTGACGAAATGGAGGCATATTGATTGGCGAGATCACTTTTTCTGCTAAAACATATCCCAGCGCTTTACTTATTGAAATATGCTTTGTTGGCATTTTAGCACTGTTCGCTTCGATTATTTCAATGGCTTTATTAACTTCTATCATTTCTAGATATAAAACTAAGTACAAATACTTAATACAAATATAAGTATTTATTAGTACGGTGAATAAAAAATTAAAATTTATTTTAATGTCTATAAAATTACTCTAATTTATTCAAAATCAACTTTAAAAATTGAGGTACTTTTTATAAAAATACTCTAAAAGAAGATCTAAGGAGCTGTTTTTTATTCTACTTTGCTTAAAAATAGAGATTAAAAAAACTAAAAAATAAGTATAAAATACTACAATTTAGAGCTATTTTAGAAAAAATATTTAACATTTTATTTATGCAAAAACATGTGTTCAATAAATTGATTATCAATTAATTATATATAAATAATCAATCTAAAACACCTCACAGCACACTCTCTTTTAAAAAAAAACTTAATATTTTTTTGGTTTTTATTATATTAAAATTAACTTTGTCTATAGGATTAGTAGAGTTTAAGATTGTATTTAAAACCAAAAACACTATATTTTGAAAACAACCAAAAGCATATCGTATTTAAATCTTCAAAAAAAATATACTTATAACAATTGTTGTTATATGTGCTTCTGTTGTTAATTCTCAACGCAATTCATTCGTTATCAGATTTATTCTAAAAATCAAAACGAAACCCATATTCACCACACGATTACATTTATTGAAATACAAATATCTGGCTGATGCATATTGTGCATTCTGGACGATTTTTGAATATACACCTATTTTAAAAAGAAACTAATTAACAACTAAAAAAAAACTAAAATGAAAAAGATGCAAACCTGTTGCTGTAAATAAAAAAAGCCATTTCTGCGGCAACAGAAATGGCGAGGCTTAAAGAACATTTATCACTAAATCAAGGAAACAATTAGAGTGTTGAAAATTCAACGCTCAGGGCGCCTTGTTAATTACTTAAACCATTACAAAGAAATGAAAAAAAATTTAAAGATATACTCAATATTATTTCTCTTGCTTCTGACGGCAGGACTTAATGCCCAGAATACGACCCCGCTTATCCAGTCCAAACTTGATGGAACTGTTGTGGATGACATTACAAATCAGCCAATTATTGGTGCTTCAGTAACCATTAAAGGAACTACACACGGCGTTATAACAGATGCTGAGGGAAAATTTTATTTTCAAACTGGTCAAAAATTACCTTATACCTTAATTGTAAGCTACATTGGATATAAAAAACTTGAAATCGTAGTAGATAAAAATCCGGTAACGATCAACTTAAAAGAAGAACGTCAGGAATTAGACGAACTTGTAGTTGTTGGATACGGATCTCAAAAACGAAAAGACATTACAGGTTCAGTTGCTTCAGTTCCAAAAGCAAATTTGTCACAAGTAACTTCATCTGCAGATAATTTGCTTCGCGGTGCGATTCCTGGTGTTGTAGTTACACAAAGTTCAGGACGTCCGGGAGCTTCGTCAAGTGTACGTATTCGAGGCGGAAACTCCATTACAGCGGGTAACGAACCACTTTATGTACTCGATGGCGTTTTAATTTACAATGACAATAATAATGGTACAGCAGGTGTAGCAAATGCGGGAGCAACGGTGAATGTACTTTCGACAATTAATCCAGCTGATATCGAATCTATTGAAGTTTTGAAAGATGCTTCAGCAACCGCAATTTACGGATCTAGAGGAGCAAATGGTGTGGTTATTATTACGACAAAAAAAGGAACAAAAGGACAAGATAATATTTCATACCAAGGTTATTTTGGATTTCAAAATGTTTCAAAAAAACTGCATTTAATGAACGCCAGCCAATGGGCAAGTCTGCGTAACGATGTTCAGGCAAGTATTGGTCAGGCACCTTCTTTTACTGCTGCCCAAATTGAAGCTTTTAAAACTTCTGGAAGTTATGATTGGCAAGACGCTGTTTTTAGAACTGCCGCTCCAATACAAAATCATCAATTGACTTTTTCTGGCGGTGATGATCGTTCGAGATATACGATTTCGGCAGGATATTTTGATCAGGACGGAATTGTAATTGCAACTGATTTTAAAAGAATTTCTCTTCGTGCTAATTATGAAAGAAATTATTCTCAGAATTTTAAATTTGGCGTAAATGCCAATTATACCAATTCGGCTTCAAACGGCGTTGGGACAAATGGCGGTGCTGCGGCTGGAAGACAGCCAAATCCTTTAGTGGTTGCGCTTTATCAGCCACCGGTTGTACCAATCAGAAATACAGACGGAAGTTACAACTTAACTAATAATCCTTACGCAACGGCAACTAATGGTATCATTCCGAATCCAATTAATGATTTGGAAAATACAACCAATGAAACTAAAATCAACAGAATCTTAACCAGCTTATTTGGCGAATATAAAATTACCAAAGAAGTGGTTGCAAAAGTTGCGGTAAGCGGAGACGTAATTGATACTAAACAAAATTATTATGCACCAGCTACTACTACCAGCGGAGCGGGAGTAAAAGGTCTAGCCTCTGTTGGTGACCGCCGAGTAAGTTCAGTTTTAAATGAAAATACAATAACTTACAATACTAATTTTGGAGACAACCATAAATTCTCAGCTTTAGGAGGTTATACACTTCAATACACAAAGGGTGAAGTTGTAAATGCAGGAGCGCAAACTTTTGTAAATGATGCTAATACTTATAATGCATTGCAAGACGGTGTTCCGGTAAAACCTTACAGTGATGCATTCGAAAGTGTATTAAAATCATGGTTAGCGAGAGTAAATTATTCTTATCAAGGGAAATATAACTTTACACTTTCAGGCCGTGCCGATGGTTCTTCAAGATTTGGATCAGAATCACTTTGGGGCTATTTCCCATCAGCAGGATTTTCTTGGAATATTACTGACGAAGATTTCGCTAAAAACATTAAAGGTGTAACCGAAGCTAAACTTAGACTTACAGCTGGTACAACAGGAAACCAAGAAATTGGAAACTACCTTTCACTTGCTTCAATGGGTTCTGTAAATTATGCTTTTGGCGGAACTCTAGCAACAGGACTTGCTCCTACCCGATTAGCTAATCCGGATTTGAAATGGGAAAAAACAAATCAGTATAATGTTGGTTTAGACTTATCATTATTAGACCGAAAAATCAATTTTGTTTTTGATGTTTATTACAAAAAAACAAAAGACTTGTTAATCAATGTTCCAGTACCATTGACTTCAGGATATGCAACTGTACTGCAAAATATTGGAGGTGTTGAAAATAAAGGTTTTGAAATTGGTTTGATTACTGAAAACATAAAAACAGAAAATTTCTCATGGAATTCTAACTTCGTTTTTTCTACAAATAAAAATAAAGTAACGGCGATTGGAAACGGTGTAGATCAGTTTTTTCCAGTTGTGCCAAATGGTTCATTACTTCAGCAACAGCCTGTAATTGTAAAAGTTGGATTGCCATTAGGAACTTTCTGGGGATACAGAACAAACGGAATTTTCCAAACTCAGGAAGAAGTGAATACACAGCCAAAAATCAACAGTTTGGCAAACACAAAAGTGGGTGACAGAAGATATGTTGACACAAATGGAGACGGTGTAATTACTGCTCTTGACAAAGGAAACTTAGGAACTTCTCAGCCCAAATTTGTTGGAAGTTTCAGCAATACAATTTCATATCATGATTTTGATTTGAATTTCTCTTTCCAAGGTGCTTACGGCGGAAAAATATTCAATGCTTTGAATCAGCAATTAGAAATTTCTACACTTGGAACAAATGCTAATGTAACGTTAGATGACCGTTGGACACCAACAAATCCAAGCAATGAAATCCCGAGAGCTACAAGTTCACCTTTAGGTATAGTGTCAGAACGTTATGTTGAAGATGCTTCTTTCTTACGACTAAAATTGATCACTCTTGGTTACACATTACCAAAAAGTGTTTCTAAGAGACTGGGAACAAAAAGCGTAAAATTCTATGTTTCTGCAGAAAACTTAATTACATGGACAAAATACACTGGTTATGATCCAGAAGTAAGTTCATACGAACAAAACAACTTATATCCGGGAATTGATTTTGGTTCTTATCCAAACTCTAAAACATTCATCTCGGGCTTGAACGTAACTTTCTAAGTAAAAAAAAATATAAAATGAAAAAGATCATTATAACATTCCTATTAAGTGCCGGTTTATTTGTATCGTGCACAGATTTAGAGGTAACACCAACCTCTTTTGTAACCGAAGATAATTACTTTAAAACTCAAGATGATGCTATAGCAAGTGTAACTGCTGTTTATGCTTCGTTAAGTTTAGATCCGGGAGAGCAGAGTTTATTTGGAAGAAATCTATATTTCCTAACTGATATGGCAACAGATTATGCTGCAGCCGGAGTCTCAGCAACAAATCCACAAGTTAGAGCTTTGAGCAGTTTAACGCATGATGCGACTTCAGACCGTGTTCAGGTGGCTTGGAGACAAATTTATGCCGGAATCAACAGAGCTAATGTTTCTATTGATAATATTCCGAAAGTGGCTGGAACTGACGCCGTTAAAAGCAGATTGATTTTGGAAGCAAAATTCATCCGAGGATTATTGTATTTTCAGGCAGTTCGTCTTTGGGGAGGCGTTCCAATTGTTTTGCATGAGCCAACTTCTATTCAGTTAGAAAGCTTAAAATCAAAAAGAGCAACGGTTGACGAGGTTTACGCACAGATTATTTCCGATTTAAAAGATGCTGAAAGTCTGCCTGCAACCTATCCAGCAACTGATGCCGGACGCGCAACATCTGGTGCTGCAAAAGCAATTTTAGCAAAAGTTTATCTGACAAGAAAAGACTGGCCAAATGCAATTACAAAAGCAAAAGAGGTTATCAATGGTGGATACGGTTATGCGCTGTTCGAAAGTTTCCAAGATATTTTTACGAAAACAAAAAAGAACGGAAAAGAACATATTTTCTCTGTACAGTTTGAACCAAATCAAGCCGGAAATGGATCAAGCGGAAGCACTTTTCAAGCGACTTCATTTACAGGATTCACTGCTACAGAACCTGCAGATATCATTTCAGATGTAGCCTTGTTTTATGACATTTATGCGGCCGGAGATACCAGAAGAGATGTGAGTTATGCTAAAACATTGCCAATTCCTGGTACAGCGAACATTTACACTTTTCCAAAACCAATTTTCAAAAAATACTTAGATCTAACCAATTTGGCTACTCCTTCTAACGTAGCAATCAACTTTCCGGTTATTCGTTATGCCGACATTTTATTGTCTTTGGCGGAAGCGATAAATGAACAAGGAGGGCCAACTGCTGAAGCATATGAATTAATTAATCAAGTGAGAAGAAGAGCTTTTGCAAAACCAATTACAACGCCAGATGCAACGGTAGATTTAGTTGGCTTAACGCAAACCACTTTTAGAGCTGCAATTCAGGAAGAACGCAAAAAAGAATTCGTTCAGGAAGGACAAAGATGGTTTGACCTTGTTCGCTGGGGAACTTTAGTTACCGAAATTAAAAAAGTAACGGCTAAAAATTCTGTTTCTGAAAGAAATAATCTGTATCCGATTCCTCAAAGTGAAAGAAATATAGATCCTGTAGGTCTTCCTCAGAATCCTGGATATTAACCAATCAACCACTATTAAACCATAAATTATGAAAGATTATAACAATAGCATATCAATCAAAAGTCCTAAAAAAGGGCTTTTGATTACTGCAGTTTTACTTGCACAATTTGGTTTTGCCCAAACTAAACCAGAAGAATTTAAAGGTGTAATTGGTAAAACTTTGGCCGATTCTAAAGAATATTGGCCAGAACCTGTTACAGCTCCAAAAGGTGCTCCAAATGTCGTTTGGATTATTTTAGATGACGTAGGTTATGGCGCATCAAGTGCTTTTGGAGGTTTAATCGAAACTCCGGTTTTAGAAAGTCTTGCCAATAACGGATTGCGATATACCAATTTTCATACAACTGCAATTTGTGCTCCTACCCGCTCGGCTTTATTGACGGGAAGCAATTCTCATAAAGTGCATGTTGGCGGCTTCTCACATACGATTATGTCTGCAGGATTTCCAGGCTGGGACGGAAGATTGCCTTCAAAAAATGGAACTGTGGCTGAGATTTTACGTGACAAAGGATACAACACTTTTGGCGTAGGTAAATATGGAGTAACGCCGGATGAAGAAGCGACAGATGCCGGACCTTTTGATCACTGGCCAACCGGAAAAGGATTTGAACATTTCTTCGGATTTTTAGGTTCAGCGACTGATCAGTATAAACCCGATCTAATTGAAGATCAAGCACACGTTACTCCTGACGGGCGTCACCTAAGCGAACAAATTACAGATAAAGCGATCAGTTATATTGCCAGACAGCAAAAAGCGGCTCCGGGAAAACCATTCTTTTTATACTATTCTCAGGCCGCTGTTCATGCACCTCATCAGGTTGCTCAAAAATGGAGCGATCCGTATAAAGGAAAATTTGATGATGGCTGGGATGCTTACCGCGAAAAAACCATTGCCAATCAAAAGAAATTAGGAGTTATTCCTTCGAATGCAGTTTTGCCGGAACGTAATCCGCTTATCGCAGATTGGAAAAAATTAACGCCAGATCAAAAGAAAGTATATGCCAAATTCATGGAAGTATATGCAGGATATCTTACCTACACGGATTATGAAATTGGAAGATTGGTTAATTATTTAAAAGAAATCAATCAACTGGAAAACACGGTTGTCTTTGTTTTAATTGGAGATAATGGAGCAAGTAAAGAGGGAACTTTACAAGGTGCTGTCAACAGACAAACGTATGTTGTTGGTGAAACAGACGAGAAAGTTTTCCAAAATAATTTAAACCGAATTGGCGAAATTGGAACACCTGAAACATACACTAATTATCCTTTAGGCTGGGCTCAGGCAACAAATGTTCCTTTTAAAGATTGGAAACAAGATGCCAACTCAGAAGGCGGAACTCATAATCCGTTGATTGTTTATTATCCAAAAGGAATTAAGACTCCGGGAATCAGAACACAATACAGCCACGTAATTGATATTTTGCCAACAACGCTGGATATTTTAGGAGTTAAAGCGCCAGAATCTATCAGAGAAATTAAGCAAGATACTATTCAAGGTTATTCTTTTTACAATTCTTTGAATGATGCGAAAGCCATCTCCTCTCATAAAGTGCAGCATTATTACATTTTTGGAGCTAGAGCAATTTACAGCGATGGCTGGAAAGCAGCCGCGGCACATCATCCAAATTCAATTGAAGCTAAAGAAGCTCTAAGCGATCCAAAAAAAGCAGGTCTTTTAAAAGCTGATTTTGACAAAGATGTTTGGGAATTGTACAACATCAACGAAGATTTTAATGAACAAAAAGATTTAGCTAAGAAATATCCTGAAAAACTGGCCGAATTAAAAAAACTATTTGATGAGCAAGCCAAGAAAAACAACTTATATCCTTTAATAGACTGGTCAGATGTTTATCAGAGAAAAATACATCAAACGCCAGGTACAGAAGGAAAATCAGCCCAAGAACTATTGACCAAAGCAAACAAGTAAAAAATAAAACTATGAAAAATTTTAAATACAACAGTTTAATCAAAAGTCCTAAAAAAGGGCTTTTGATTACAGCGCTCCTAGTTGCACAATTAGGAACAGCACAAGATAAGCCAGAAGAATTTAAGGGAGTTATCGGAAAAACTTTAGCCGATTCAAAAGAATATTGGCCAGAACCGGTAAAAGCGCCTAAAGGTGCACCAAACGTAATTTGGATTTTATTAGATGACGTAGGATTTGGAGCTTCAAGTGCTTTTGGAGGTTTAATCAGTACGCCAACTTTTGATCAGTTAGCGAATAATGGTCTACGTTATACTAACTTTCATACAACGGCAATTTGTGCACCAACTCGTGCGGCTTTATTGACAGGAAGAAATTCTGGAAGAGTGCATGTTAGTGGCTTTTCACACACGATTTTATCTGCAGGTTTCCCAGGCTGGGACGGAAGAATTCCTTCTGATAAAGGAACAATTGCAGAGATTTTACGTGAAAACGGTTATAACACTTTTGCTGTTGGAAAATATGGTGTAACGCCAGATGAAGATGCTACAGATGCAGGTCCGTTTGACAGATGGCCAACTGGAAAAGGTTTTGATCATTTCTTCGGATTCTTAGGTTCTCAAACTGATCAATACAATCCAGATTTGGTTGAAGATCAAGTACACGTGACACCAGACGGACGTCATTTGAACGAATTAATTACAGATAAAGCCATCAGCTATATTCAAAAACAGCAAAAAGCAGCTCCAGGAAAACCATTTTTCTTGTATTATGCACCGGGCGCAGCACATGCACCTCATCAAGTTG
This sequence comes from Flavobacterium sp. LC2016-01, assembly GCF_009711135.1. Classification (GTDB taxonomy): domain Bacteria; phylum Bacteroidota; class Bacteroidia; order Flavobacteriales; family Flavobacteriaceae; genus Flavobacterium. Next base: position 145,679 of record NZ_WMIC01000003.1, read on the forward strand.
CTACAAAATGGAGCGATCCTTACAGAGGAAAATTTGACAAAGGCTGGGATGCTTACCGCGAAGAAGTTATTGCGAACCAAAAGAAATTGGGCGTAATTCCAGCTAATGCAGTATTACCAGAACGTAATCCGTTAATTACAGATTGGAAAAAATTAACGCCAGATCAGAAAAAAGTTTACGCTAGATTCATGGAAGTTTACGCTGGATTCTTAACATACACTGATTATGAAGTCGGAAGAGTTGTAAATTATTTGAAAGAAAGCGGACAATTGGACAACACTGTAATTTTTGTTGCGATTGGTGATAACGGAGCAAGTAAAGAAGGAACAACTGAAGGAACAATCAACCAAAGTTTGTTTTCTCAAGGCGTATCTGACGAACAAAATTTAAAGACAAACCTAGCGAATATTGACGAAATTGGAACTGCAAAAGGTCTTAACACCAACTATCCTTTAGGATGGGCGCAGGCTACAAACGTTCCGTTCAAAAACTGGAAACAAGATGCGCAGTCTGAAGGTGGAACACATAATCCGTTGATTGTTTTTTATCCAAACGGAATTAAAGACAAAGGTGGCATCAGAAATCAATACAGCCACGTAACCGATTTATTGCCAACAACTTTAGACATTGTAGGCGTTAAAGCACCGGAATATATCAAAAATGTGAAACAGGATATTATTCAGGGTTCGTCTTTATATGCTTCTTTAGATAATGCTAAAGCGGAATCATTGCACAAAGTTCAATATTACTACATTTTTGGAAACAGAGCCATCTACAAAGACGGTTGGAAAGCCGGAGCAGCACATGCAAATCCGTTTACTGCAATAAAACCTGGCGGAAAAAACCAAGCACCTGCACCAAGCAATTTTGATACTGATGTTTGGGAATTATACAACATAAACGAAGATTTTAACGAGCGCAACAATTTAGCAGCGAAATATCCTGAAAAATTAGCCGAGCTTAAAAAATTATTTGATGAGCAAGCGAAAGAAAACAACGTTTATCCCTTGATTGACTGGCAGGATGTAATCACAAGAAAAATACATAATACTGGTCCTGATAAAGGCAAAAGTCTTCAAGATTTAATTAAACAAGTGACAAAACCAGGAGAAGGTACAACTACTGCTGGTGGTAGCCATTAAAATAGTGATTTTCAAAACCTGCAAGGTTTCTAAAACCTTGTAGGTTTCATTATAAAACACAAAAAACACATTTTGATTTAGAATTCTCTAAAATCACAATAAATAACAAAAAAAGAATAATTTAAACACTACTAATTCCATAGAGTTAAAAGTTTTTAATTTAAATTTACACTTTATAACTTTTTGGTTTTCAACAACACACAATAAAAAATAAGAAATCATGAAACGAGTAGACTATGAAATTATAGGAAAAAAAATCATCGTGGGCGCGATTGTTTTTTTAGTTCCGCTGGTCATATTGGCGGGAGGTTTAGCATTAATTAATCAATTTTTAAAATAAGAAATCATGGCAATAGTTCAAAGAGAAAAACTGACAAGAGATTTATTAATAAGTCTTTTTATATATTCTTTGCCTGTAGTGGCAATTTTCCTTTACTTTAAATTAAGCAATAATTTAGTGAGCGAATCACACATTTCATTACCTGCTTTTTTAGAGTTTTCAAAACCTGCTTTTGAGCACATCCGTACTTGGGGCTTAACGGTTTTTATGCTGGTTTTAGGCGTAATCGAATTTACCGCAGGTTTATATGACGACGAATGGACAGGACAGGAACGCAAAGTTGATATTATTTGTTTCCTAGCGCCAAAATTGCTTTTGCCACCCGTAATTGCATTTTTCAGTTTGACTGCTTTACCTTATTTAATCCCGAATCTAGCTAACACACTTTCGTGGGTTCCTTTCTGGGGAGGATTTTTCCTGATCGCAATTGCCGATGATTTAACGCAATATTGGTACCACAGATTACATCACCAAGTTCCATTTTTATGGCGTTTTCACAGAACTCATCACTCTGCTCCTTACATGGGAATGGCGATGGCTTCAAGACAAAACTTTATTTATACGGTTTTCTTTTCTCAAATTTATTTGACTGCAACGCTTACTTATTTAGGTTTAGGTTTACCAGCTTTATTTGTTTTGGTTATCAAAAGTTTCATTACTTTGGGCGCACATTCAAGTATTGCTTGGGATAAACCATTTTACAAATACAGAGTTTTGCATCCAATTGCATGGGTTTTAGAACGATTGATTTCTACTCCTGCAACACACCACGCGCATCACGCAGATACTAGCGGAGACGGCGTTGGACACTTTAAAGGAAACTTTGGAAACATGTTTTTCATTTGGGATGTTATCTTCGGAACGGGATTAATCACTCGTAAATTCCCAGAATCATACGGAACAAAATCATATAAACAAGAAGAATGGTACGCGCAGTTTTTATGGCCGATATTCAAATCTAAAAAAGAAGGAAGCCCGCTTGCCGATGGTGTATTATCACTTCCTCTAAAAGCCAAAGCAGAAGTTATTGAGCCAAGTCCGGTTTATTACGAACAGGCGCAATCTTAAAAATGCAAAATTCAATCTGGCAGTGTATTCAGAATTAAATTTGAATACACTGCCAGTTTCTTAAATATAAAAATCATGAAAAATAAAATAGTTAAAAACAGCATTTCAACCTTTATATTGCTTTTTACAATCATTGGATTTTCACAAACTAAAAGTTCGAACACTGTTTCATTAGATGTTTTTTACAGCAAAATTCAAGCGGAAAAAAAACCGCAGATTATTGATGCTAGAGGTCCTGAAGAATTTGCTTTAAATCATATTTTGGACGCTGTAAATTTCAACTTAGAATCAAAAGATTATGCCGAAAAAATTGCTAAATTAGATAAATCAAAACCCGTTTTTACTTATTCAATAGGAGCCGGAAGAAGTGTTTGGCTGGCAGATGATTTATTAAAAAAAGGTTTCAAAGAAGCGTACAGTCTGGAAGGCGGCATCGCCAACTGGATTGGAAGCGGAAAACCGTTTTTCGCTAATTCAAAAAGCAAATTAACCTTAACCGAATACAACAAAATTATTGCTGATAATAAAACAGTTTTAGTTGATATTGGATCTGTTTATTGCGGTGCCTGCAAAAAAGTCAAACCGGTTTTAGAAACGATAAAAGCACAATACGGAAGTAATTTGAAAGTAATTGAAATTGATTTGGAAGACAACACGCAAGTCATCGCCGATTTGAAAACAATAAAAGTTTTCCCGACTTTAATTCTTTACCAAAATGGAAAAATCATTCTCAAAAAAGAAGGTTTTGAAAATTTGAAGAATGAGGTTGATGTGGCTTTGGCTTCGAAATGACCACAATCTTTGTCATCCTGAGGAACGAAGGATCACACCAGAAACTCCGCAAAGTAAAGCGATCAATCTTTGTCGATTCTCGAGTGTGATCCTTCGTTCCTCAGGATGACAAATCTCCAATACAACTCTAAACCAAAAAATTCAAAAAACAACTTACCAAAACATGGCAAACTATAAAAAAATAACAAAGATTGTTATACCCATTTTAATTGTACTTTTCCTTTTAGCAGTATTTCTTTTCTGGCCAATAAACACAGACGGAACATTAATAAAACCAAATGAAAAATTAGCCGAGGGAAAAGCTGCATTCTTAGCACAAAAAGATACTTCAACTTCAGTAAAAAAGCCAAACATTATCATTTTACTGGCAGATGATTTAGGCAAATATGATATTTCATTATATGGAGGAAAAGCAGCTCCAACGCCTCAGATTGATTCGTTGGCCGCTTCAGGAGTTACTTTTACAGATGGTTATGTATCAGCTTCCATTTGTTCGCCATCACGCGCGGGGTTGCTTACAGGACGCTATCAGGAACGTTTTGGACACGAATATCAGCCGGGCGACCGTTATCCAAAAAATAACTTGGAATATTACGCTTTCAAATATTTAATCAATACCAATAATTGGCGATTAAATGCAAAAATCAATTACCCAAATGAAGCGTCTATAGCCACGCAAGGTTTACCACAATCTGAAATTACTTTTGCTGATTTGGCCAAAAAAGAAGGTTACAGCACAGCCATTATTGGTAAATGGCATTTGGGTCATAATAAAGGTTTTTTTCCCTTAGATCGTGGTTTCGATTATCATTATGGTTTTTATCAGGCATTTTCACTTTACACGCCAGAAGATGATAATCCGGATATTATCAATCATCATCATAAAGATTTTACCGATAAAATGATTTGGGGAAATGGGCGTGTCGGAATTGGGCAAATTCGCCGAGATACTACTATTATACATGACAAAGCGTATTTAACTGAAACCTTTGCTGATGAAGCAGAAGCTTTTATTGACAAGAATAAAAACAAACCGTTTTTGCTTTACGTTCCGTTTAATGCGCCGCATACGCCGTTTCAGGTCCGAAAAAAATATTACGATCGTTTCCCGAATGTAAAAGACGAAAACAAACGCGTGTATTATGCCATGATCAGCGCGCTTGATGATGCGATTGGAAGAATCAGAGCCAAAGTCAAAAAAGAAGGTTTAGAAGACAATACCTTAATCATTTTTGCCAGTGACAACGGTGGTGCCGATTATACTTTTGCGACAACAAATGCACCTTTAAAAGGCGGTAAATTTTCGCATTTTGAAGGCGGTATCAATGTTCCGTTTGCACTTTCGTGGAAAGGAAAAATAAAACCGCATACCGTTTATAAAATGCCTGTAAGTTCTCTTGATATTTTCAGCACGATTGCTTCTGTCACGGGTTCTGGCTTGCCAAAAGATCGTGTTTATGATGGCGTTGATTTGATTGATGTGGTAAACAATAATAAAGAAGCGCATAAAGATTTATACTGGCGTTCCGGCGATGCAAAAGCCATTCGAAGCGGTAACTGGAAATTAATTGTAAGCGGTAAAACACACGAAACCTGGTTGTATGATTTAGCTAAAGACAAATCTGAAACAACAGATTTGGCTTCAAAAAATCCTGAAAAAGTAAAAGAACTTCAGACCGCTTTGCAAAATTGGGAAAAAGGATTGATTAAGCCGCTTTGGCCTAATTTGACTTATTATGAATTCGATTTTGGAAAACAAAAATACTTTGTCGATTTGTAATCTTGATCAAAGCCCTGCAAGGTTTTTAAAACCTTGTAGGTCTTGCATTTCTAGCTTTTTTTAATAATTAATACCTACAAGGTTTTGAAAACCTTGCAGGAAATCAAGAACAAATGTCAACTCAAACTAAACAATTTAATATTCACGAAGATTGGACCGTAGTAATTCTAGGCTTCATAATCATCGGAATTTCACTTTTTATATTTCTTCCCGAAGTTCCTGTTTTTAGTTGGTCAAACACTACCGATTTGCAAACTAAAGTATTTGATTTTGCGAATCTAAAAATCCTTCTGATTCAATTTTTATATCTGATTTCTATTGGAGCATTCGGTGCTTTTTTAATTGGGAAGTCTGTCAAATATTTCCTGCTGACTTTTCCTATACTGTATATCTTAACACTTATTGCGCTAATTCTGGCGGGAAATTCGGCTATAAAATCCATCAATTTAGAAGCTGTAATTTTCAGTTTGATAATTGGTTTAGCAATAGGGAATTTCTTTAAACTTCCTGACTGGTTTCGTTCAGCACTTTCAACAGAAGTTTTCGTCAAAATCGGATTGGTGTTACTAGGAACCAGCGTGATTTTCTCTGATATTTTAAAGGCGGGTTCATTAGGCTTAATTCAGGCTTTGGTTGTTGTTTTGTCTGTCTGGTATTTCGCCTTTTGGCTTTGCCGAAAATTAAAAGTTGATGATGAATTAACTATGATGATTTCAAGCGCCGTTTCCATCTGCGGTGTTTCTGCCGCAATTGCAACTTCGGGCGCAATTAAAGGCGATTCTAAAAAACTCTCGTATGTAATTTCAATTGTTTTGGTAACTGCCATTCCAATGATGATTTTCATGCCCATAATTGCCAAATACTTCAACTTTCCCGAAGAAGTCACTGGCGCATGGTTAGGCGGCAGTATAGACACTTCGGGAGCAGTTGTGGCTTCTGGGAGTCTGGTTGGCGAAACGGCTTTAAAAATCAGTACGATTGTAAAGTTTTCTCAAAATGTTTTACTTGGATTAGCTGCATTTGCGATATCCGTTTATTGGACATATACGCATAATAAATCTGCGGAAGCTGTAGAATCAAAACCCACTTTAAGCGTGATCTGGGAACGTTTCCCTAAGTTCGTTATCGGTTTCATTCTGGCTTCTCTCCTATTTTCATTTTTTATTACTTCAGAAGTTCGCGATTCGGTAAAAGACAGTTTGAAAAATTTGCAAGGAATTTGGTTTGCTTTGGCTTTTACGAGCATCGGTTTAGAAACTAATTTTAAAGATTTACTTGCTAATAACAGCCGTAAACCATTGTATGCATTTTTATTGGCACAATTATTCAATGTTATTGTTACTTTGATTATTGCTTTTTTCTTGTTTGGAAGATGATTTAACCGCAAAGTTCGCAAGGTTTTACGCAAAGTTCGCTAAGTTTTTTTATAGATAAGCACCTATAATTCATCCTGTTTGTCATTTCGAGGAACGAGAAATCTTCGCAAGTAACTCCGCAACGAGAATCCAATCTTTGTCAAGTTACTCGCGGGGATTTTTCCTCCGTCGAAATGACAAAATTTGTGGTTACTAAACTTTAACAAAATCCTTCCTAATTCTTTTTTGTGCCACGAATTTCGCCAATTTTCACAAATTTAATTCGTGTTAATTCGTGAAATTCGTGGCAAATCATTTCTTTCTCACTTCTTTTTCAAAAAAAATTAAAGATTAATTTGGTTTTTACAATATTAAATATAACTTTGTCTATAGAATTAGTAGAGTTTAATATTTAAAACTTACACTTTGAAAACAACAGCACATAAAACGTTTCACATTCTTCCTAAAAAATACACAAATAACACTTTTTGTTATATGTGCAGCTGTTGTTAATTCCCACATTTGTTTGCTGCGATTTTGCCCACTTTAAAATCGGAACAAACCACTTTTTTTGCTTAAATTTCATTACAAAATATAATGCAATTCGCCTCAAACGAATCTGTATACCAATATGTTATACGATTAGAAAAAAGTCATTTCTGCGGCAACAGAAATAAACCAAATAAAGAACATTTATCACTTACAAAAGAAAAAACAACAAACAAAAAGCATTTTAAAATGAACAATAAAATTACCTCAATATTATTTTCTGCTTTACTAACCGGAGCTTTAAGTTTTACTACAATAAATGCTCAAAATACAGCAAAACCAAATATCATTCTGATTTTGGTAGATGATATGGGCTATTCCGATTTAGGGAATTATGGTTCTGAGATTAAAACTCCAAATTTAGATAAACTGGCAAATGAAGGTTTGCGCTTACGCGAATTTTACAATAACTCGATTTGTGCGCCAACGCGAGCTTCCCTATTAACTGGACAATACCAGCACAAAGCTGGCGTTGGTTTCTTTGATGTGAATTTAGGATTGCCAGCTTATCAAGGCTATTTGAACAAAGAATCTTTGACTTTGGGAGAAGTCTTCCGTTCTGGCGGTTACAGCACGCTTTTATCAGGAAAATGGCATGTTGGTTCTGAAGATCAGGCGCAATGGCCCAATCAAAGAGGTTTTGATAAGTTTTACGGCATCTTAAAAGGCGCATCCAATTATTTTGATACCAAACCTTTGCCTTTCGGAAAAACACCCTATCCGGTAAAATTAATCCGTAATAACGAAGAATTGCATCCTAAAGATGATTCGTATTATTTCACAGATGAAATTGGAAATAATGCCGTGACATTTTTAGAGGAACAAAATAAAGAAAACAAACCTTTTTTCTTGTATTTAGCTTTCACTGCACCGCACTGGCCTTTGCAGGCAAAACCTGTTGACATTGCCAAATACAGAGGTAAATTTGACGAAGGCTGGGATGTTTTGAGAGAAAAAAGAATCGAAAAACTGAAAGCCAGCGGTATTTTGCCTGCCAATCAAACTATTTCGCCGAGAGATCCAGAAGTTCCAGAATGGAGTAAACTGACTTATGACGAAAAACAATTCTGGAAAGCAAAAATGGAAGTTTACGCTGCAATGGTTGACAACATGGATCAGAATGTGGGGAAAGTTTTGGACAAATTAAAAGCCCTTAAAAAAGATAAAAACACATTAATTATCTTCATTTCAGACAATGGCGCTCAAGGCGGATTTAATACTTATAATCCGTTAGGAAGAGGTTTAGTTCGAAATGACGGACCAGTTGGAACCTCAGGATCATTTGATTATCAGGAGCAAAACTGGGCGTATTTATCAAATACACCGCTTCAGCAATATAAAAATAATATGCACGAAGGCGGTTTCAGTTCGCCATTCATCGCTTGGTTTCCATCAAAAATAAAAGCTGGAAGAATTGAGAAAGGAACCGGACATATTATTGACCTCGCTCCTACTTTCTACGAATTGGCCGGAATTGAATATCCTAAGAATTATAATAACGTAACTACGAATCCGCTTCCGGGGAAAAGTCTGCTTCCTGTTTTATTTGACAATGTTTCAGAAGTGAACCGAGGCGAACCGCTTTTCTGGGAAAGAGCAGGAAATAGAGCGGTTCGCGATGGAAAATGGAAATTGGTTTCTATTTATCCATCATACGAATGGGAACTGTATAATCTAGAAACAGATCGTGGCGAAACTACCAATGTAGCACAGCAAAATCCGGGAATTGTGAATAAACTTTCGGCATCTTATTTTGAATGGGCAGATCAAAATGGCGTTGTAGAATACAGCAAATTCAAACTAAAACCAGAGGTGATGCCAGGTGGTGCATCTCTAAAGAAATAAAAATCTTTTTCTAACCGTAAAATAATCATTATGAGTTCATTTTATCAAGAAATAGCAAAACAACATCATGACTTAGTTATTCTGCCTGAGAAAAAATTAATACATCAGTTTATAGATGATTTGTTTGTCATCTTATTTTCGAATACCTCAAAATCATTAGAATCTGAAGCAACAATCAAATATAAATTCAATCAGCTGGAAAAGCAGTTTGATGAATTGGTTTTGGATTTTTCACCAAAAAGTGACCAAAAACTGCAGACCAAAAACTTTTTTGAAGCAATACCAAATTTGCACAAAAAAGCATTAAACGATGCTGTAACCATATTTACAAAAGATCCTGCGGCCAAATCTCTGGAAGAAGTACTCTACTCGTATCCTGGTTTTTTCGCTATTGCCGTTTATCGATTTTCTCATCAGCTTTGGGAGCAGGATTTAAAATTATTAGCCCGCACAATTTCAGAATATGCTCATATTAAAACAAGTATCGAAATTCATCCCGGAGCACAAATTGGAAAAGATTTCGCTATAGATCACGGAACAGGAATCGTGATTGGAGAAACAACAATTATTGGCGATAATGTGCAAATTTATCAAGGCGTTACGCTTGGCGCTTTGAGCGTCAAAAAAGATGAAGCCTTTTTAAAAAGGCACCCAACCATTGAAGATAATGTGATTATTTATGCCAATAGCACTATTCTTGGCGGTCAAACTACAGTAGGAAAAGATTCCATAATTGGAGGAAATGTCTGGCTGACTTATACAATCCCTTCCAATTCTGTGGTTTATCATAAAAACGAAATTAAAATCAGAGATAATAATCCTTTTCCAGCACCCATTTTTTATTCTATTTAAAAATATCAAAACCAATGAAATATCAAAACATTTTAGAAACCATAGGAAACACTCCTCACATTCGATTAAATAAACTTTTTAAATCACATGAAGTGTGGATTAAATTGGAAAAAGCAAATCCAGGATCTAGCATTAAAGACCGAATCGCTCTTGCAATGATTGAAGATGCTGAACAAAAAGGGCTTATAAATCAGGACACTGTAATTATTGAACCAACTTCAGGAAATACCGGAATTGGCCTTTCATTGGTTGCAGCGGTAAAAGGTTATAAAGTTATTGTGGTAATGCCAGAATCGATGAGTGTTGAACGCAGGAGAATTTTAAACGCCTATGGCGCCGAATATGTTTTGACACCAAGAGAAAAAGGAACATCAGGAGCTGTCGAAAGAGCAAAAGAACTGGCTTCGACGATTAAAAACTCTTTTCTTCCTTCGCAGTTTACCAACAAAGCAAATGTTGAAATTCACGAAAAAACGACGGCTCTAGAAATTGTCGCCGATTTTCCAGACGGCATCGATTATTTAATTACTGGAGTTGGAACCGGAGGTCATATTACTGGAGTTTCAAAAATATTAAAACAGCATTTCCCTAATCTTCAAACGTATGCTGTCGAGCCGGCCTTATCGCCAGTTTTGAGTGGCGGACTGCCATCTCCGCATCCGTTTCAGGGAATTGGAGCTGGTTTTATTCCCGAAGTTTTTAATCGCGAATACGTCGATCAAATTTTAACGGTTGACAAAAACGAATCGTACAATTTTACCAAAAGAATAGCCAAAGAAGAAGGAATATTTGCCGGAATATCTACCGGAGCAGCACTTGCAGCATTATCAAGAAAACTCAAAGATATTCCAGAAAATGCTGTAATCCTGACTTTTAATTATGACACCGGAGAAAGATATTTATCTGTAGATGAGCTATTTGATTAAAATTATGAATAACTTTAAGCAAGCAAAAAATAATTTACAAACCTATTAAAATACCAGAAAAATGGCAGAATCAAAACAACAACAGACCGCATTAGGCGATGTTGCAGCAAGACAACTCGCAATTGCAACGCGTACCGTACCCCAAATTGGAACAACTTCTCCGCGATGGCTGACACATCTTTTGCATTGGACACCAGTAGAATCAGGTGTGTTTCGTTTGAACAAAGTTAAAAATGCAAACCACATCGAAGTTGATTGTTCTGCACGTGACGAAAGAGTTTTACCAAACACTTTTGTTGATTATGTTGAAAATCCTAGGGAGTATAACCTTGCTGCCGTTCAGACCATTGTAGAAGTTCATACTCGTGTTTCTGATTTATACAGTAAGCCTTATAATCAAATTTCAGAACAGCTTCGTTTGGCAATAGAAACGATTAAAGAACGTCAAGAAAGCGAATTAATCAATAATAAAGATTACGGATTATTAAGCAATGTGGCGCCTTCTCAAATCATAAAAACTCGTACAGGAGCACCAACTCCAGATGATCTAGACGAATTGCTGACTAAAGTTTGGAAAGAGCCAGGTTTCTTTTTACTGCATCCGCTGGCAATTGCTGCTTTTGGTCGTGAATGTACACGCCGAGGCGTACCGCCTCCAACAATATCTTTGTTTGGATCTCAGTTTTTAACTTGGAGAGGAATTCCGCTTATTCCATCGGATAAATTGCCAATTGAAAAAGGGAAATCAAAAATCATTTTATTACGTACTGGCGAAAGCCGTCAAGGTGTCATTGGATTGATTCAGCCGGGATTACAAGGCGAACAATCTCCTGGATTATCAGTTCGTTTTATGGGAATTAATGAAAAAGCGATTGCTTCTTACTTAGTTTCGCTTTATTGTTCTTTAGCTATTTTGGTTGATGATGCCATCGCTGTTTTAGAAGATGTCGAAATAGGAAAGTATCATGAGTACAAATATTAACCCAGACGGATTACCAAACATTGACGATTTGCAGTTTCTGGCAAACGAACTGTTCAGTGCGCTGCCTAATGAATTTCCGAAAGAAATTTCATTGAGTCCAGACAAAGCGGAACATCCTCGTGCGACAAAAATTGCAGAAACGCTTTTGCATGCTGGTGGCGCCAATATTTTAACGTCGTTTCCTGTGCAAAGTCCGTTAAATGTTAATCTGGCTCCGCCTTCGTTCAGCGGTTTTGGAGGTTCTCCAGCAAGTGCTTCTCAAAGTTCGAGTGCCTCGGCTTTGTACCCAAACGCTGGTGCAGGTTTTGATCCTAAATATGGCATCCCTTCTTCTGGAATTCCTGAAGATAACGGACTAAATATTAATAATCCGCAGACTGGTTTTTATGATATCAATTTAAAAAACAGCGGATCACCACAGCTTAATGAAGAATCACTTTTTTCATCGCTGTTTTTAAATGATCAATATTTGCCTTTTCAAAGCGAAAATTCTTCTTTTGAAAATGAACTAAAAATAGCTTTAGAAACAGTTGATACTTTTTTTAGAAAGCGAAATGATTTTCCATCAAGCGGCAATGATCTTCAAAATTCCTATTATTTTTTAGATCAGAATCCATTTGCTTTTGATCACAAAAACACAAATGCGATTGTTGGAAGTTCTTTCGGAACAAACCCATTAAGTGGCAGTACAAATTCAGCTTTCAATGCCGAATTGATCAAAAAAGATTTTCCGATTTTAAGTGAAACTGTAAACGGAAAACCTTTAGTGTGGTTTGATAATGCCGCAACGACTCAGAAACCAAAATCGGTTATTGATCGCATTGCGTATTTCTACGAGCATGAAAATTCGAACATTCACCGTGCAGCACATGAATTGGCGGCACGCGCATCTGACGCTTATGAAGCTGCACGTGAAAAAGTGAAAACATTTTTAAATGCTTCTTCTGTAAACGAAATTGTATTTGTTCGTGGTGCTACTGAAGGAATCAATTTGGTAGCTTCAACTTGGGGCGATCAAAATTTAAATGCTGGAGATGAAATTATTGTAAGTAATCTGGAGCATCATGCTAATATAGTTCCGTGGAAAAGATTGGCAGATAAAAAAGGTTTAAAATTAAGAGTAATTCCAGTTGATGATGATGGTCAGATTCTTTTGGATGAATATGCAAAACTGCTGAATTCAAAAACTCGTTTAGTAGCTTTTACACAAGTTTCAAATGCATTGGGAACCGTAACTCCTGCCAAAAAAATAACCGAAATGGCACACGCAGCCGGAGCAAAAGTCTTAATTGACGGAGCACAGTCGGTTTCACACATGAAAGTGGATGTTCAGGATTTAAATCCGGATTGGCTGGTTTTTTCTGGACATAAACTATTTGGTCCAACGGGAATTGGCGCTTTATATGGCAAAGAAGATTTATTGAACGAAATGCAGCCGTATCAATCAGGTGGAAACATGATTCAGGATGTAACTTTTGAGGAAATAAAATACCACAAAGCACCGAATCGTTTTGAAGCCGGAACAGGAAATATTGCCGATGCAATTGGCCTTGGCGCTGCTATTGACTATGTGACGAAACTTGGAATTGAACAAATTGGCCAGTACGAGCATTATTTATTAGAATATGCAACAAGACTGCTAAAAGAAATTCCGGGCGTGCGTTTAATTGGAACGGCAAAAGACAAAGCAAGTGTATTATCTTTTAATTTACAAGGTTATACAAATGATCAAGTTGGTCAAGCCTTAAACAAAGAAGGCGTCGCGGTAAGAACTGGGCACCATTGCGCACAGCCAATTTTGAGAAGAATGGGAGTTGAAACCACCGTTCGTCCCTCATTGGCATTTTACAATACCACTCAAGATGTTGATACTTTTATCAAGACTTTGTGGGAACTTAAAAAAGTCAAATTTTAAAAATAAAGAGATCATTTTCTCTAAAAAAGATAATTACTTTTTTTGATATTTTGAGTAATTATACCCAAAAGCGATTGTTTTCCTGAACAGTCGCTTTTTTTGTTTCAATCTTAAAAAATCCAAGTTTTTTCTACAAATACCCCCAATCAGTAATATTTTATCTGTTTTTATGTTAATTAATCTGTTTTTTAAAGCATATTTAGAAATTTCATTTAAATATTAATCACATTATCACTTAAATTTTTACAAAATAAAAGTATTTGGGTACTAAATGTTACAAATATTACAAAAATGAAGTTATATGTTATTTTTAATGTTAAAAACAGGTTTCTACTTAACATTTATTTAAGATATTTGAGATAACTAATTTAAACCCAATAAAAAATGAAAATTAATTTAAAACATTTTTTGTGGCTTTTGCTCGTTTTAAGCGTGCAAATGGCCATGGCTCAAGGAGGGTCAATTTCTGGTACAGTTACTGATAACAAAGGCGTTCCGATTCCAGGAGTAAATATTGTACTCAAAGGAACAAATGTCAGTACACAAACTGATTTTGATGGAAATTTTAAAATTCAAGCTAATACAGGCGATATTTTAGTTGCTAGTTATGTTAGTTTTGCAACCGTTGAAGTAAAAGCTTCAAATTCTATGACAATTAAGATGGTTGAAACTCAAAATGAGCTTGAAGCTGTTCTTGTTGTGGGTTACGGTACACAATCAAAAAAGAATTTAACCGATAATATAGCACGTGTAACGGCAAAAGATATTCAGCAAGTACCAGTTGCAAACGTACAGAATGCCCTGGTTGGTAAATTAGCCGGCGTACAAATTACACAAACAAACGGTAAGGTTGAAGGAGGAATGAATATTAGAGTTCGTGGTGCAGCCAGTATTAGTGCCAGTACACAGCCTTTATATGTTCTAGATGGTATTCCGCTTATCACTGATAATGAGTCCAGCAATGGGGCACCAACGAATCCGCTGTTAACTTTAAGTCCAAATGAAATCGAATCAATCGACGTATTAAAAGATGCTTCTTCTGCTGCAATCTATGGAGCCCGTGGAGCCAATGGAGTTGTAATCATTACAACAAAAAAAGGAAAAGAAGGTAAAGGAAATTTTTCTTTAAACTTCTCTCAGGGTATCAGTGAAGCCACTCACACTAAAAAATTTCTGAATGCAAAACAATATGTAGAATTACTGCAGGAAGCAGGCCGAAATGTTGATGATTTAGAATCTGTAGAAGATGAATTGGAATATTTATCTCAGGGAACAGATTGGAGAAACGGAGAAATTGACACAAATTGGCAAGACATTGCTTTAAAAACCGGTTATACAACTGATGCAGATTTTTCTGTTTCTGGAGGTGATGACAGAACAAAATATTTCTTTTCTGGAGCTTACAACAATACAATAGGAATTGTTGACAGCAATAGCTTGGAAAGAATAACAGCAAGATCAAATGTATCTCATAAAATTACAGACCGATTTACTGCCGGAATGAACCTTAGTTTTTCTAGATCTGTTATTGACAGGGTTCAAGACGACAATTCATTCTCTACACCAATGCAATCTGTAGCGCAGGCTCCAATTTCACAGGCAAGATTAGACGATGGAACTCCAAATCCCAATACAGAATATGTCAATTATTTGTTAGCAAAAGACAATACTTCTTGGAAAACTATCATGAGAAGACTTACGGGAAAAATATTCGGAGAATTAAAACTGGTAAAAGGTTTGAAATTTAATTCGGATTTCGGTTATGATCTTTTAACACAAAGCGAAGATTACTGGCAAGGAAAAAATGCACCTTTTATGGCCACTGATGGAGCCGTTTTTGCAACTTCTGTAAATACAGAAAGCTATGTTTTCAGTAATTACTTTACTTACGATCTTACCTTTGGTGAAAACCATACTATAAACGCTGTTGCAGGTATGGAATTTAATAAATATAATAGACGCTACCAAGATGTAAACAGTATTTATTTTCCAAATGATGATTTCCATACGGTTGATGGCGGTGCAGAAGTAAATGAAGGGCATGGTTCTGAAACTGATTATATTTTCCTTTCTCATTTTGGCCGATTCAATTATAGCTTCAAAAATAAATATCTTTTTAAAGCAAGTATCCGCCGTGATGGATCATCTCGTTTTGGAAAAAATGAACGCTTTGCAATTTTCCCAGCTTTTTCAGCTGGATGGGTTATGTCACAAGAAGAATTCTTAAAAGACAATACTGTTTTAAGCTATTTGAAATTAAAAGCAAGCTGGGGTCAGGTTGGAAATGCTGAAGTTGGAAACTTTGCTTCTCGCCAATTATACAGACCTAATTCCTATAACCTAAAATCAGGATTAACTTTTAGCCAAGCCGGAAATGATAATCTTACTTGGGAAACATCTTCACAAACAGATGTTGGTGTTGAAGTTGGATTCCTTAATAAAATCAATTTAGAAGTCGATTATTATTACAAAGGCACTGATGGTCTTCTTTTTGAAAAACCTTTGCCTCCTAGCTCTGGCGCTACGTTGATCAATACAAACCTTGGGGAAATAAAAAGCAGTGGATTTGAATTTACTTTGAATACAAAAAATATTGAAACAGAAAAATTCAAATGGACTACAAGTTTCAACCTTACAACAAACGAATCAAAAGTAAAATCACTGCCTAATAATAATACTGATGTTGTCACAAATTATAACATCAACCGCGTGGGAGAAAACATTTCATCATTTTATTTAGTTGAATACGCTGGTGTTGATCCTACAAATGGGGATGCCCTTTTTGTAAAAAACACAGTAAATGCTGATGGAAGTCTTGACAAAAGTACTACTAACGATTACAGTGAAGCTAAAAGAATTGTAGCAGGAAATCCTTTCCCAACCTTAATGTCTGGATTGACTAATACGATGAATTATAAAAATTTTGATTTTAACTTTACATTTCAAGGCGAATGGGGCGCAAGTATTTATAACTCAGCAGGAATATATATGTCGACAGCTGCAGATTATTTTGACAACCAAACCGAAGATCAGTTAAATCGCTGGCAAAATCCGGGCGATATCACGAATGTACCGCAAGCAAGATTTGGAGGTTCAAACGGAACACAAGAATCTACCCGTTATTTAGATAAAGCAGATTTTATACGTTTACGTAACGTAACATTAGGTTATTCTTTACCTAAAGAAACCGTAAATAAAGCGGGAATGAGCAGTTTAAGAATTTATTTTACAGCGGTAAACTTGCTTACGTTTACAAATTACGAAGGAACAGATCCTGAAGCAAGAAGAGATGACTCAGGAATTGGAGAAGATTTTTACTCGGCACCACCTGCAAGAACTATGGCAATTGGAGTAAATATTAATTTTTAAAAAGAACAAAATGAAAGCAAATAAATTAATCTTACTTATAATTCTAGCAGTCTTTTTCACAAGCTGTGAAGATGAACTAAACTTAGATCCTAAACAGTCTGAAGATGCTTCAATCACTTTAAGCACTGAAAGCGGTGTTACAAATGTTCTTACGGGTACGTATGCACTTGCGGCAAACGGAAATGCTTATGGCGGCCGCGTTTTGCTGTATGCAGATTTACTTGGCGTGACAGGTTCGCTAAGCACAACCGATTTAAGATGGCGCGGCAGTTTTGGTGAACTTCGCCAAATGTACCTTAAAACCATGCTTTCTGACAACGTAATTATTGAAGGCAGCTATTCGAGACTTTACTCAATGATTAATGCAGCAAATACTGTTATCGAAAATATCGACAAAGTAAAAGATCCAGACAAACGAACTGTTATGATTGGAGAAGCTAACTTTTTGAGATCATTAGCTTACTTTGATTTGGTACGCTTTTTTGCGAAACCTTATGTTGCCGGACAAGCAAATACGCAATTAGGAGTTGTAATCAGGCCTAATGCAATTTACGACTTCAGCGTAGATCTTTCAAAAGAAAGAAGTACTGTCGATGAAGTTTATAAGGTAATTATTGACGGATTAAATTTGGCCTACACTAATCTTCCTGAAGAAAACAGCTTTTATGCTGATAAATATTCTGCTAAAGCTTTATTAGCCAGAGTTTATCTGCAACAGCAAAATTATGCTGCAGCTAGAGATGCTGCAAATGATGTCATTGAAAACAGCGGACACGGATTATCTCTAAAATATGCAGATGCCTTTAATCACGACACAGATAAAACCGAAGATGTTTTTGCCATTCAAATTACAAAACAAACCGGTGTAAATGATGCTGTAACTTTTTATGCTTCTGAAGGAAATGGCGGACGCGGAGGGGATTTTTCTATAAGAGATGCTTATTTAGATAAATTTAGCGATCCTGATGACAGAGCAGTATTTAATTATGAAAATGAAGATAACGGAAGACTATTAACTTCAAAATTTACAGATCAATTTGGCGATCTGCCAATTATTCGTTTAGCTGAAATGTATTTGATTAGAGCTGAAAGTAATTTACGCGCTGGAACTGCAGTAGGAAACACACCTTTGGACGACATTAATATTATTCGTTCCAGAGCAAACGCAGATGAATTGACAACGGTGACTGTTGATGATATTTTACTGGAACGCGAATTAGAACTGGGCATGGAAGGTTTTTTAATTCACGATATCCGCAGAACAAAACGTTCAATTGATATCAGCACAAATGGCGACGGTTCTGAAATTCTTCCCTATGATTCAAACAGATTGGTCTTCCCTATTCCATTAAAAGAAATGGATACCAACAAAAAAATCACACAAAATCCTGGTTACGGAAGTTAATTTTTTTAAGATTCTAAGATACTAAGATGCTAAGGTTCTGAGTTTTTTGAACATAGAAAAGGTTCAAAGTTTTATAGAATAACTATAAAATTTTGAACCTTTCTTAAAAAAAACCTTAGCGCCTTAGCATCTTAGTAGCTTAGAACCTTATCTAAACTCATTCAAAGATTTCTCGATTATCTCAAGACATTCCTGAATTTGAGCTTCGGTCATTACTAACGGCGGTGCCAGTCTGATTTTGTTGCCATGAGTTGGTTTTGCCAATAATCCGTTGTCTCTAAATTTCAAGCAAATTTCCCAAGCTAAATCAGAATCTTCGTTTGTATTAATTACAATTGCGTTTAAAAGTCCTTTTCCGCGAACAAGCGTAATTAAATTATTTCTTTCAGCAATTTTATTTAATCCTTCTCTTAAAATAATTCCTAAACGTTCTGCATTTTCGGCCAGTTTTTCGTCTTTGATTACTTCCAATGCTGCAATCGCAACCGCTGCTGCAACAGGATTTCCACCAAAAGTAGAACCGTGTTGTCCTGGTTTGATTACATTCATAATCTCATTATTGGCCAAAACTGCCGAAACCGGATAAACACCTCCTGAAATTGCTTTTCCTAAAATTAAAATATCAGGCTGCACATTTTCGTGATGAACGGCTAATAATTTTCCGGTACGCGCAATTCCGGTTTGAACTTCATCGGCAATAAATAAAACATTATGTTTTTCACACAATGCTTTAGCTTTCGCCAAATAACCTTCTGACGGAACATAAACTCCAGCCTCGCCCTGAATTGGTTCAACCAAAAATCCAGCAATATTTTTTGAAGAATCTAAAGCTTTTTCCAGCGCTTCAAGATTATCGTATTCAATTTTTATAAATCCATCTGTAAACGGACCAAAGTTTTTACGTGCCGTTTCATCATTCGAAAATGAAATAATAGTAGTGGTTCTTCCGTGGAAATTATTCTCACACACAATCACCTGCGCTTGATTTTCTGGAATACCTTTTACTTCATACGCCCATTTTCTGCATATTTTTAGTGCTGTTTCAACTGCTTCAGCACCTGTATTCATTGGCAACACTTTATCAAAACCAAAATAATTGGTTATATATTCTTCGTAATTACCCAATTTATCATTGTAAAAAGCACGAGAAGTCAAAGTCAGTTTTTGTGCCTGATCGATCATTGCTTGTACAATTTTCGGATGACAATGTCCTTGATTTACTGCTGAATAAGCCGATAAAAAATCATAATATTTTTTCCCATCAACATCCCAAACATATACGCCTTCTCCTTTTTCTAAAACCACAGGAAGCGGATGATAATTATGAGCTCCGTATTTATTCTCTTTTTCTATCAAAATTTCAGATTTCGACGAAAGTATATTTTCTGTATGTATCATAAATATTTTGTTTTTCAAATACAAAAGTATCAAAAAACATAAAATACACAATAAAAAAACCGAAATTAAATCTATTAATCAATATAAAAAGTCAAATTTAATTTTTAAAGCCAATAAAAAATAAATACAACCAAATCACATCCATGATTTTATTCCCTTTTATTGAAAAAAATAATTACTTTTATAAATCAAAAAAGAAGATTTTAAAAGAATGGATATACTAGACGAATTCGATATTAATATACTGAAGGAATTAGAAAAAGATGGAAGAATGGCATTTTCTGCCATAGCGGCCAACTTAAAAATTTCAAATACTATGGTGCATCAGCGTGTTAACAGAATGATCGAGCAAGGTGTTATTGGCGGAATTAAACCCATTATACAAGAAAAAAATATTGGTTACGACTGGGCTTCTTTTACCGGAATCACACTGAATAAAGATTCTGACTCTGACCGAATTATCGAAGAAATGAAAAAAATTCCTGAAATAACGGAATGCTATTATGTTACCGGTTCATTTACGCTTTACATCAAGATTATTGCAAAAAATCACGAACATATGCGTACGATTCTTTACGAAAAAATCGACCGCATTTCTGGAATTGCCAAAACAGATTCGATCATTGAATTAGGCTGTGCTTTTAAAAGAAACATTACGCTTTAAATCTCTTAAATTTAAAAGCATTAAAATGCATAGGAAGAACACGATGCTGCTCAATACCTAAAATATATTGTATCGCTAATTCTTCGCTTTTAAAAATTTTAGAAAACCAGCATAATTAACGACCAAAACCATGAAAAACCAATTTCTTTCTAAATTTCCGTTTCAAAAATTGATTTTGACTTTGTTGTTATTAATAAGCGGTTTACTGCAGGCACAAAATTCAAAAGGAAAATTATTTATCATTGGCGGAGGCGACCGTTCTGACGCTTTGATGAAACAGGTTTTGGCTGTAGCCGAATTAGGAACAAAAGATTACATAGTGGTTTTGCCGATGTCAAGTGAAGAACCAGACAGCTCGTTTATTTTCTTCAAAACTCAAATGGTGAAATTGACGCAAAACCCAATTGTGATGCTGAATTTCAACGCAGCAACGGCTCAAAATAAAAAACTGACAGACTCTGTTCAAAAAGCAAAATTGATTTTCATCAGCGGAGGTGATCAAAGCCGTTTTATGACTGTGGTTCACAATACACCAATAAAAACAGCAATTCAGAAAGCATACGAAAACGGAAGTACAATTTCTGGAACAAGTGCCGGTGCGGCTGTAATGTCTGAAAAAATGATTACCGGAAATCAGAAATTAGAAAAAGAATATTCGGGAACTTTTGATAATATCCGTTATGATAATTTAGAAACTTCAGAAGGTTTGGGTTTATTGAAAACTGCCGTTATCGATCAGCATTTTTTAAAACGAAACCGCTACAACCGCTTGCTTTCTGCTTTAGTTGAGTTTCCAGATTTAACCGGAATTGGGATTGATGAAGCTACTGCAATTATTGTTCGAAATAATGAAATTGAAGTTGCCGGAGAAAGTGAAGTTATTGTCGTACGAAAACCAAAAGGCATCAAAAAATCAAAAAAGAACAATCTTATTTCAATCGAAAATTTACAAATGAGCATTTACACCGCCGGTCAAAAATTTAATATTAAATAGTCATGCATCCTTATTCCAAAATCATAAAATCATTATTTTTTATTTGTCTTAGCTTTCAACTTTCGGCACAAAAAATCAATACAAAAGAAATTGAACGTTTAAAAAACTGTGCTAAACAAGTCACTATAATTCGGGATAATTGGGGAATTCCGCATGTTTACGGAAAAACAGATGCCGATGCTGTTTTCGGATTATTGTATGCGCAATGCGAAGATGATTTTAAAAGAATCGAAATGAATTATATTGAAAAACTCGGACGCCTTTCAGAAATAAAAGGACAATCGGTTTTGTATAATGATTTAGAAATTAAACTTTTAATTGATGTTAACGAAGCAAAAGCCGATTATGCAAAAGCACCGCAATGGCTAAAGAAACTGCTGAACAGTTATGCCGATGCAATCAACTTTTATTTATACAAGCATCCAAAAGTAAAACCGGCACTTTTAACACATTTTGAACCTTGGTTTCCGTTGCTTTGGACGGACGGGAGTATTGGCGCTATAAGCACCGCAGATCTTTCAACAGCCGAATTAAAAGCATTTTATTCTGGAAATAATGATAAAGTGGCATATGTTGAACGAGAAAAATATGTTCAGACGGGCTCAAATGGTTTTGCATTTGCACCATCAAAAACCGCTGACGGAAATGCCATTTTATACATTAACCCACATACAACTTTTTACTTCAGACCTGAAGTTCAGATTACCAGTGAAGAAGGCTTGAATGTTTACGGAGCTGTAACTTGGGGACAATTTTTTATTTACCAAGGTTTTAACGAAAACTGTGGGTGGATGCATACCTCATCAAATGTTGATGTTGCTGATATGTATGCTGAAAAAATCACCAATAAAGACGGAAAATTATTTTATGAATTCGACAATAAACTTCTTCCGGTTGGTGAAAAAGAAATCACAATTAATTATACCGAAAACGGAAAATTGATTCCAAAGAAATTCAAAACCTATTTTACTAATAACGGGCCAATTATGGCAAAACGCGACGGAAAATGGATCAGCTTAAAATCAAATAATCGTTCAATGACCAGTTTAATCCAAAGTTGGATCAGAACAAAATCCAAAAACTTTGACGATTATAAAAAAGCAATGGACCTAAAAGCCAATACGTCAAACAATACCGTTTATGCCGACAGTAAAGGAAATATCGCCTATTGGCACGGGAATTTTATTCCAATTCGAGATAAAAATTTAAACTGGTCAAAAGTAGTTGACGGCTCTATTTCTTCGACGCAATGGAAAGGTCTGCACGAAGTTGATGAAACGGTTCATGTTTATAATCCTGTAAACGGCTGGCTTCAAAATTGCAACTCTACTCCTTTCTCGGTTGCCGGAAGCAACAGTCCGAAAAAAGAAAATTACATTCCGTATATGGCGCCAGATGGAGAAAATTTCAGAGGAATTAATGCAGTCCGAATTTTCAGCAAAGGCACTAAATATACTTTAGACAAAGTAATTGCTGATGGCTACGATTCTAAATTATCTATTTTCGAAATATTGATTCCGAGTTTAGTCAACGTTTTCGAAAAAAATGTAAGCCTAGAATCCCCAGAATATATTGCATTAAAAGAACCAATTTCAATTCTGAAATATTGGGATTATTATGCTAAAGAAAATTCGGTGGCAACCACATTAGCCGTTGAATGGGCTTATAAATTAGACCCAATTATACTAAAAGCATATATTGACGAAGGCCAATTAGATCAAGTTGAAAATACCCGAAATTTTGCAAAAAAAGCCACAGCATCGCAAATGATTCCGCAACTGCTGGCGGTTTTAAAAGAATTAGAATCAAAATTTGGAACATGGCAAGTGGCTTGGGGCGATATTAATCGTTTTCAGCGTTCAAACGGTGCAATTGATTTAAAATATGACGATTCAAAACCAAGCTTGCCAATTGGTTATGGCCCGGGTTCTTGGGGAAGCCTGCCTTCTTTTAAAAGCAGTTATCAAAATGGCTCTAAAAAACGTTACGGATATAATGGAAACAGTTTTATCTGTGCCGTAGAATTTGGTCCAAAAATAAAAGCAAAATCATTATTAGCAGGTGGAAACAGCGGTGATGAAAACTCAAAACATTTTACCGATCAAGCCGAAATGTACCGAAAAGGTCAATTTAAAGACGTTTTATTCTATAAAGAAGATGTCATTAAAAATGCCGAAAAAACCTATCATCCCGGAGAATAATTTTGACAAAAAAAACCATTACAAACAAACCTTGGAAGAACTTTCTTTCGAGGTTTTTTTATAAGAGAATATTTCTGATATTTGTTTAAAATTGTAAATCGATGAAAAATTCAGCCCTTCTTATTTTTGCTACTATATTGTTTTCTAACACTATAAGCGCACAATTAAAACCCGTAAAATATGCCGATGGAAATCAGGCATTAAATGGTTTATCTATAAAACCTGCTAAAAAAAGCAGTCAGAATCCTGGTATTTTACTTTTACCGGCTTGGCTCGGAATTGACAATGCCTCTAAAGGAATTGCCGAAAATCTTTCAAAACTAGGCTATCATGTTTTTATTGCTGATATATATGGAGAAGGAAATTATCCAAAAAACACTTCAGAAGCAGGAAAACAAGCAGGTTTCTATAAAACCAATTATGAAGCTTACCAAAAAAGAATCAACGCCGCATTACAGGAATTGATTAAGTCTGGAGCAAATGCTGATAATATTGTTGTTATTGGTTATTGTTTTGGTGGAACTGGGGTTCTTGAAGCTGCGCGCGGCCATTTAAACGTAAAAGGAGTTGCTTCATTTCATGGTGGCTTAGGAAAAGATGCCTCAAGACCTGCAACGCCAATTACTGCCAAAGTCTTAGTTTGTCATGGAGCCGATGATCCTTATGTTTCTAAAGAAGAAGTTGCTGCTTTCCAACAAGAAATGCGCGATTCTAAAGCCGACTGGCAAATGATTTATTATGCTGATGCTGTTCACTCGTTTACAAATCCAGAAGCTGGAAGCGACAATTCTAAAGGAGCAGCTTATAATCCTGTTGCGGCAAAAAGAGCTTTTGAACACTTAAAATTATTTCTTGACGAAGTTCTAAAAAAATAAAACCTTAAAACTAAACCAAATCAAACCCAACAAATTAACCAATGTCACATAGTCCCATTAGAAAAGATAAAACCTGTTTGAACTGCAGGCATGTTGTAGAACAGAAATTTTGTCCAAACTGCGGTCAGGAAAACACAGATACCCGAAAAACGTTTCATCATTTGTTTATTCACTTTTTTGAAGATTTGACGCATTATGAAAATGCTTTTTGGAAAACGATTAAAAACCTGCTTTTAAAGCCGGCAACTTTAACTAAAGAATATCTTTCGGGAAAGAGATTATCTTATCTGGCGCCTGTACGTCTTTACATTTTTATCAGTTTTGTTACCTTTCTTTTAATTGCATTATTTCCAAATAATGTAACTGAAAACCTTACGAAAGATGACAAGGAAATCACGTCCAATTTCGAAAATGCAAATAAAAAAGAAAAAGGCTGGAAAGAAAAGTCATATATTAAGTCGAAAACATTGGACAAGTCCTATTTTCAGTTGAAAACAATGAAGGAAATCGACTCCATTCAAAAATATGGAAAAGAAGACGAAAAACTTTCTGATTTTCAATATTGGATCTATGAAAAAGCAACACACGTTACCGAAAAGAATACGAAAAAAGAAATTATAGAAAAATTCATCGAATCATTTATTCATAACATTCCCAAAATTCTTTTTATCATAATGCCATTCTTTGCCTTCTTTTTGTGGATTTTCCACGGCAAAAAAAGATGGTATTATTTTGATCATGGAATTTTTACACTGCATTACTTCTCTTTCTTGCTCTTGATTTTTCTCGTCCTTTTTATCATCAATAAAATAGGTGGATTATTTGCAGAAAACGGTCTGGCAGACGCTATTGTAGGCATCATAAACTTTGTCGGCATTGTCTGGATGTGCTATTACTTTTATCCGGCGCATCATCGTTTTTATGGAGAAACGAGATTCGTGTCATTTGTTAAAAGTGTAATATTATTTTTTATAAACTTCTTTTTTATCCTATTTTTACTTACATTCTATATGTTATACATATTCATTAATTTACACTAACACCAAAATGAAAAAAATTGTAGTTCTTTTATTAATTGCTTCGGCGTTTTCATGTAAAAACACGCAGTCTGTTGCCTCAAAAGACAATTCAGACCCAACAAAATACATGAATTCTATCACGGCAAAAGACTTAAAAAAAATGCTTTATGTTGTTGCTTCCGATGAAATGGAAGGCCGTGAAACTGGTTCGAAAGGACAGAAAAAAGCCGGACTTTACATGATCGAGCAGTACAAGAAAAATAATATTTCATTCCCAAAAGGAGCTGCTGATTATTACCAGCACATTCCGGCATCATTTTTAAATGCAAAACGTAATGAAAATTTACCAGATTCAGAAAACATCTGGGCTTACATCGAAGGTTCTGAAAAACCAGATGAAGTTTTGGTAATTTCTGCACATTACGATCACGTTGGAATTAAAAATGGAGAAGTCTATAACGGAGCTGATGACGATGGATCTGGAACTGTAGCGGTTATGGAAATCGCTAAAGCATTTGCAAAAGCTAAAAAAGAAGGGCACGGACCAAAAAGATCAATCTTATTTCTTCATGTAACTGGAGAAGAACATGGTTTACATGGATCACGTTTCTATTCTGAAAATCCATTATTTCCAATCGCAAATACGATTACTGATATCAATATCGATATGATTGGCCGTCGTGACGTTGAACATGCAAATACAAATAATTATGTATATGTAATTGGAGCTGACAGATTATCTAGTGAATTACACAATACAGTTGTAGCTCAAAACGACAAATACATCAAAATGAACTTGGATTTTAAATTTAATGATCCTAAAGATCCAAATCATTTTTATGAGCGTTCTGACCACTATAACTTTGCAAAACATGGAATCCCAGCTGTTTTCTTCTTCAACGGAGTTCACGAAGATTATCACCAAAAAGGCGATGAACCTCAAAAAATTGAATACGACGCTTTAGCAAAAAGAGCACAATTAGCTTTTGTTGTTGCCTGGGATTTAGCTAATAGAGAAAACAGACCGGTAGTGGATAAAAAATAGTCTAAGACGCTAAGGTTCTGAGACACTAAGATTCTAAGTTTTTTTTAAAAAAATTTAAGATTCTAAGAAAAATAAAAAGGGATGAGTTTTAAAAACTCATCCCTTTTTTATATTGTAAACTAAAATCAAAGAAAAAACTTAGAATCTTAGAACCTTAGCGTCTTAGCAACTTTTTTAGTCATTCATAGAAATCAAAAACTCCTCGTTGTTTCTTGTTTTCTTGAAACGATCGTTTACAAAATCCATAGATTCTACTGGGTTCATATCTGATAAATATTTACGCATAATCCACATTCTTTGTAATGTTTTTTCGTCCAATAATAAATCGTCGCGACGTGTACTTGATGAAGTAAGATCGATTGCAGGGAAAATACGTTTATTGGCAATTTTACGATCCAATTGAAGCTCCATGTTTCCAGTTCCTTTAAATTCTTCAAAGATAACCTCATCCATTTTAGAACCCGTTTCAGTCAATGCAGTTGCGATAATACTTAATGAACCGCCGTTTTCTACATTTCTTGCTGCTCCAAAGAAACGTTTTGGTTTCTGCAATGCATTTGCATCAACACCACCACTTAATACTTTTCCAGAAGCCGGCTGAACTGTATTGTAAGCTCTCGCTAAACGCGTAATCGAATCTAATAAGATTACAACATCATGACCGCATTCTACTAAACGTTTTGCTTTTTCAAGGACAATGTTTGCAATTTTTACGTGTTCCTGTGGTTCTCTGTCAAAAGTTGAAGCAATAACTTCACCACGAACACTTCTTTGCATATCAGTAACCTCTTCAGGACGTTCGTCAATCAAAAGAACAATTAAGTAAACCTCTGGATGATTTGCCGCAATTGCATTTGCAATATCTTTAAGAAGCATTGTTTTACCCGTTTTAGGCTGTGCAACGATCATACCACGCTGTCCTTTTCCTATTGGAGAAAACAAATCAATAATACGAGTTGATATAGAACTGCCTTTTTCGGCTAATTTGAATTTTTCAGAAGGAAAAACTGGTGTCAAGTGTTCAAAAGAAACTCTGTCGCGAACGACTTGCGGATCGTGACCGTTAATTTTAAGTACACGAACTAAAGGGAAAAATTTCTCGCCTTCTTTAGGAGGACGAACCACTCCTTTTACAGTATCTCCGGTTTTAAGACCAAATAATCTGATTTGTGAAGTTGATAAATAAATATCATCTGGAGAAGCTAAATAATTATAATCAGACGAACGTAAGAATCCGTAACCGTCTGGCATCATCTCAAGAACACCTTCACTTTCTATAATTCCATCAAATTCAAAATCTGAATCTCTGAAATTATTCTTTTTATTTTTATGATTCGGATTTTGATTTCCGTTATTCCCATTTCCATTACCGTTTTGATTTCCAGCTTGGTTTGGATTCTGATTCGGATTTTGGTTAGGGTTTTGATTTTTATTTTGATTCGGATTTATCTTTTTTGCCTGAGGAGCTGCTTCAGCTTTTTCTTCAACTGGAGCTTGGTTTTCAGAACCTTCTTCAACAGTCACTTCTTTTACTGCTTCTTTTTCCTTTTGCTGTGCCACCTTTTTCTCGTAAGCTGATTTATTAAACTTAACGATTTTAGGTTCTTTTTTGTCTGCCACAGGACTTTCTGTATTTTCCTCAGCTTTTGGCTCTTCTTGAATTTTTGGAACTGCCTGAATTTTTGGCTTTGCTACAGGGGCTTCCTTTTTTTCTGGAATTGCTTCCTCGGCGTTATCAAATTCTAAAACTGGAGTATTTTTTGAAACAGCTGGTTTTTTAGCCGGAACAATCCTTGCTCTTTTCGGTTTATCATCTGTTATTTCCTTTTCAGCCACAGCAGGAGCCGGCGGCGTTGCAGTCGCTTCTTGATGCGCTAAAATCTGACCAATTAAAGCCTCTTTTTTAACACCATTAAACTTTATTGTTTTAGCTAACTTAGCTATTTCTTGAAGCTCAGAAAGCTTCATTTCTTTTAATGCAGAAATATCAAACATGAATGTTCTATGAATTTAATTATTTTAAAGGAAATACAGTAAAAAGAATAGGTAGATATTTTTTTTCAATTGACCGCAGTATGAAGTGCTTACGGTATTATGATGCAATAATACGAATAAAATTTAATCATACAATAGTATTTATAAAAAAGAAAATATATTTTTGTAAAACAATTTCAAGTTATGTTACAACGAATTCAAACCGTATATCTAATTCTTACCTTTGTAATAACAGGGGTTTTAATGTTTTTTATACCGCTGTGGTCATTAAATAACAGCAAGCCTTTTTACTTTATGCAAGATCAGGTTTACACTGTTTTATTGGGATTAAGCACAATGTTGACGATTATCAGTATCATATCATACAAAAAAAGACAAAACCAGTTTGTGATGAACAGACTGAACATAATATTAAATTTAATTTTATTAGGATTATTTGTATATCGCTCTCTAAATTTATCTGGAGAGACAGTTAACGCTGTTTCAGAGAAAGGTATTGGGATGTTTCTTCCGATTGTTGCTATCGTGTTATTAGTTTTAGCTAATAAGGCCATCAAAAAGGACGAAGATCTTGTAAAATCTGTAGATCGTTTGAGATAAACCTATAAACTTAATTTTTTGTGCGAAGAGAACCCGAATATTTTTATTCGGGTTTTTTTGTGGCTTTAAATGATACAAAACAAACTTAATAAGGCTATTTGAAGAGATTCTTTCAATCTAATTTTGCATTCTCATTTCCAAAACAATGACAACAAACAAAATAAGGATTCATCTTGCAGATGACCATCAAGTACTTATTGATGGCCTTACTAATCTATTACAGACAGTTTCAAATTTTGAAGTTGTAGGCCATTCTCTGAATGGAAGCACCATTTATGACGATGTTGCAAAAAATAATGCCGCTATTTTAGTTTTAGATATTAGTATGCCAGAAAAAGATGGCATCAAGGTTTTACAAGAATTTTATGAGAAAGAAAGTCACTGCAAAATCATAATTTTATCAAGTTACGATGATTTAAAAATCATCAAAGAAGTGATGAAATTAAATGCAAAAGGGTATTTAACAAAAAAATGCGCCGGCGAAAATATCATTGAAGCCATAAATAGTGTTTATAGAGGGGAAGAATATTTTTCGGCCGCTGTCAAAGAGAAAATACTTGAAAGTTTTGCCCACAATAATCCCAAATTAAATGAAAACACCTATTTTGAGAATCCAATTTTAACCCCTCGTGAACTTGAAATTGTTAAGCTGATTTCACTTGAATACAGTGGAAAAGAAATAAGTGAACAGCTTTTTATCAGTATAAATACTGTTGAGACTCATCGCAAAAATATCATGAAAAAACTGCATATAAAAAACACAATAGGTCTGGTCAAATATGCCTTAAAAAACAATTTGATTAATCCGTAATTCTTCAGTAACAAAACTGAGCTTAATTGCTTTCGATTATGCGCATCTTCAGAATTTTAACTTTGTTTTTTCTCCTCATTTCTTTTAATGGAAATCCTGTATTTTGTCAAGAAAGAGAAATTTCAAAAGAAAGTATACCTCAATCATCAGCAAAAAAAAAGCACGATGCCGAACTGCATAAAATAGTACAGCTTCGGAACAAAAAAATAATCAGTTTGACAATTGTTCTTGTTATAATCTTATTTTTTCTCTTTTATTTCTTTTATCAGAATAATAAATTAAAACAAAAAATAAAACGAAAAGACGTCAAGCAAAAAATCCTTTTGAATGTTATAAACTCTGGAATTGACAATCAGGAAATCGAACGTAAAAAAATCGCATCATTCCTGCACGACAACATCAGTGCTTTACTGTCATCTGCTGGACTGCATTTAAATACTTTTACTGCACAAAACAATATAGAATCAGAAGAAATCAGAAAAACAAAAGCAATTTTATCTGAAGCGCATGATCTTTTACGTGATATATCACACGATCTTGTTCCTAGCCT
This sequence comes from Flavobacterium sp. LC2016-01, assembly GCF_009711135.1. Lineage (GTDB taxonomy): Bacteria > Bacteroidota > Bacteroidia > Flavobacteriales > Flavobacteriaceae > Flavobacterium. Next base: position 176,151 of record NZ_WMIC01000003.1, read on the forward strand.
CTTGGTTCGATTTGGTTTAATTTATGCCTTAGAAGATTTATGCGAAAAAAACTCAAACCGTTCTATAAATTTTGAGTTTTCAAGTACAATAGCTGCGGATAAAAGATATATTGAAAAATTTGAAATGAAGATTTATTTTATTGTTTCAGAACTCTTTAACAACATTATAAAACACAGTAATGCAAAAATCGCCAAGATAAATTTAAAAGAAAATCAAAACACTTTTATCATTAAAATTCATGATGACGGTATAGGGTTTAACACAAAGAAAACAGATGCCACAGAAGGTTTTGGCTTAAATCGAATACGAGCCCGAGTTAAAAAATTTAAAGGAAGTTTTGATATCATTTCAAAGACGAACAAAGGCACGACGATAAAAATAAAAATTCCGCTGCCGCATTAAAGAATCTATTTTTTCCCAATTTCAATAATTTCCAAATCTTTTATTTTATCATCCTCAATAACAAAACGCAACATCGTTCGCATTTGATGAAAACCGCTTTTTCCGGCCGCACCGGGATTCATATGCAGTAAATTATTCTTTTTGTCAAACATCACTTTTAAAATATGCGAATGGCCACAGATAAATAATTTGGGCGGATTCAAAGTCATTTCTTCTCTGATACTTGGATTGTATTTTCCCGGATAACCGCCAATATGCGTAATCCATACGGATACATTTTCGCACATAAACCTGTTATGCAGAGGAAATTCTAATCTTGCTTTTGCATCGTCGATATTACCGTAAACACAACGAAGCGGTTTTAGTTTCTTAATCGTATCGGTAACATTCAAATCACCAATATCTCCAGCATGCCAAACTTCATCGGCTTGATTAACATATTTCAAGATTGTATCATCAATGTGGCTGTGAGTATCGGAGAGGAGGAGGATTTTGGTCATTTTTTTTTGAGGTGCAAAGATTCAGAGACACAAAGTTACAAAGGTTTTTCTGTAGAGGCGCACTGCATTGCTTCTTTCACATGTTTTTATTTCATTTTAAAACATGAAAAAATCCGATTTGCCTTCGCAAATCGGATTTCAAAACTTTGCGTTAGACGCACTGCAGTGTGTCTCTACAATTTATCATTATGGAAATTACTGTTTCTTACCATTTTTAGAATCTTTCGTATCCATCATTTCCATAAGCTTCATTCCTAATAATCCGCTAATAGATCCATCAGATCCGGCATTTCCTGTAATCAAGACATCTGGAATTACTTTGATATTTCCTTTTCCAATTTCTTCGGTTACTTTATAACGGGTAAAGTTGTCACCGCCCATTGCTGTAACTTGCAACTGATATGCTTCAGCAGTAGATTTACCGATTGCCATGATTTTCTCCGCTTCGGCTAAACCAGTTTTTGAGATTCTTTCAGCTTCTGCGCTTGCATTCAGTTTTGTTGCTTCTGCCTGTGCTCCTGCTCTAGCTTTTGTAGCCTCGGCTTCAGCATTTGCACGCATTTTTGTTGCTTCAGCTTCCGCATTTACATTTAGTTTCAAACTGGTTGCATCACCTTCTGCTTTTTTTACAGTTGCATCGGCAGTTCTTTGTGCAATTTCAACACTTTGAGAAGCACGAACAATTTCTTTCTGCATATCTGCAATTGCGGTTTCTTTCTCCATTCCCTGACGCTGTTCTTGCGCCATTCTTTGTGTTTGATATGTTTTTTGCTCTTCTTCAGCCAGTTTTCTGTCGGTTAAAGTTTTCATCAATGAATCTGGCGGTACAATATCTCCAATCAAAGTATCAACTGCATTTACATTATATTCATCAAGCACTAATTTAATATGATTTTTTGCCGATTCCTGACGCTCTTTTCTCGTTGTTAAAAACGAAATTACATCACTGTCCTGAGCTGAGTTTCTAAAATAGTTACCAATTGTAGGCTCTAAAACCTGCGAAACCAAGTTATTCATACTTCCAAAACGTGCAATTACTTTTGGCGCTTCGGCTGCAGGAACGTGAATAATCTGCGCAACGTCCAGATTAAATGGGAAACCGTCTTTTGAACGAACCGTAATCGTAGAAAGGTTTTTATCTAAATCATGCGATTCGCTTCTTGCATTTGCCCAGTTCAAAACCAAGTTTGTTGTTGGTACTGCTTCTAACTTTGTCGTATATTTATTAAGCGCATATTTTCCAGGCCCAAGCGGTTCCATCCAAACACCGCGCTGTCCTTTTGAAACAATATTTCCGTGTTTGAAAGTATCTCCTGTAACATCTTGACCATCTTCTCCAATATAAGAAATCACAACTCCAACGTAACCAATTGGCACATCTGTCATAGGATTCTGTTCAATTTGAATTCCCCATGTATTGATATAATACGAACCTGCCAACATTACCTGAGGCTGTAAACCACGATTTCCGCCACTTTCCAAAAACTTGTCAAAATCTTGAAAGTTATTATGCGCTTCAACAAACTTACCAGCGATCTGACCTTGCGGAATTGGTTCACCATCTAATGCTGTTACGATCCCAATCATGTTTTCATAAATCTTAATCTGCTCTGCAACTACAATTTCGAATAAAAATGTATTAATACGATAAGATCCTGTAGTAATAAAAGCCGTTTGACGTCCTTTTTGCCCGCCATTGTTCAGGAACGAAGTAGCATCCTGAAAATTGTCACTATCTACTTTTCTGGCCAAGATTCGTCCGGTTGGGATTTCCTTTCCGTCCTTACTTAAAACCAATCCAATTTTTCCTTCTGGAATAATGGTAAATCCAGTCATGTCGATTGAATATTGCCAGATCCACATTCCCCAGTATAAACCTGGAGCAAGTGTCTGTGCCTGATAACCTGCTTCGCCTTTTGTCGCAATAATACGGCCATCTGGCAGCGATTTATCGGTACCAAACAAAACGAATTTTTTGGTAACTAAACCAATTTTATCCTCAGGAACCATAACCATTCCGAAGAAAACGCGTAAAATAAATTTGTAAAAAAGAATGGCAAATAAGATTAAAATTATCCACCAATAAGAAGTAATTTCATTCATAGTTTTTGATATTTAGATTACAAACATAGGAGAAATATTTCCTGTTAAAATGAAAAATTTTAAAAATTAACATTTAGAAATTTTTACGAAAAAATGTTAAAAAAACGCATTAATTAAAACGTTGGAATTGTCAATTTCTGACACGATTTTTTACGGTGTCAACTGTGATTTGCATTTTGGGTTTTAACAGATTTTAAATAAGGTTCTGAGGTTCTGAGAGGCTAAGGTTCTAAGATTTCTGCAGCATCTTTTATTGAAATCTATTTTTTGATAAAAAACATATTTTGCCAATCTGACGTTAGACGCACTGCTGTGCGTCTCTACGATAACGCCATACAAAAAACCTTTAGGCTTTAAAGAAAAAACCTTAGAACCTTAGCCTCTCAGAACCTTAGTATCTTCAAAAAAACCTTTGTATCTTTGCGACTCTGAACCTTTGAACCTTTACCTTGAGATATTTTATTCAATTTGCTTATAACGGAACACATTATCATGGCTGGCAATTTCAGCCAAATGCGTCTTCTGTTCAGGAAACTTTAAACAAAGCGCTTTCGGTTTTACTCAATTCACCTATAAATGTTATGGGAGCCGGACGCACTGATACGGGAGTTCATGCCGAGGAAATGTTTGGGCATTTTGATTTTGATACTGCAATTGATGTTCCGAATTTAGTGCATAAACTGAATTCGTATTTACCGAAAGATATTGCCATTTTTGACATTATATTAGTTCATGATGAAGCACATTGCCGATTTGACGCTACAAAACGTACGTACGAATATCATATCAACACTGTTAAAAATCCGTTTTTACAGGAACTCAGCTGGTATTTTAATCAAAAATTAGATGTAGCTTTGATGAATGAAGCCGCGAAGATTTTACTAAATCATACCGATTTTCAATGTTTTTCTAAAGTAAATACAGATGTAAATACATTTGATTGCACGGTTTTTGAGGCTTATTGGAAACAAGAAAACAGCAAATTGGTTTTTACTATTTCGGCAAACCGATTTTTAAGAAATATGGTTCGTTCTATTGTGGGAACTTTAGTCAATATAGGATTGCATAGAATTTCCTTGGCTGATTTTGAAAATATTATTGCCAGTAAAAGCAGAGAGAAAGCTGGGTTTTCGGTTCCGGCGCATGGTTTATATTTAACCGAAATAAAATACGATTACATCATAAAATAGCCCTGATTGCAGTGAAAAGCTTTTTTGAAAAAAATATAGTTTTTGTAATTTTTATAGAGCGACCAACGGAAGCTTTATAAAAATAATACAAAAACATATTTTTGAGAAAAACTTGTAACGGAAAGCAGGATTAGCTCCTTAAAATAAATGAAAGCAAAAGCATTCGATACCGGATTATTCAAACGAATATTAAAATATACCAAGCCTTATAAATGGCGCTATTACGGCGTTATTGTTTTTGCAGTTTCGCTGTCGATTTTTGCGGCACTTCGTCCTTATTTACTAAAACAAACGGTTGACGGCTATATCAAGACTCATGACAAACATGGTTTATTGATGTACATTATATTAATGGGCGTTGTGCTTTTATGTGAAGTTTTTTCTCAATTCTACTTTGTTTATTGGGCCAACTGGCTCGGGCAGGATATTGTAAAAGATATTCGTAATAAGCTTTTTAAACATATTTTGAGTTTTAGAATGAAATATTTTGATTTGGTTCCGGTTGGACAATTGGTAACCAGATCAGTTTCGGATATTGAATCCATTGCCCGTATTTTCAGTCAAGGTCTTTTTATGATTATAAGTGATTTGATGAAAATGCTGGTGGTTTTGCTTTTTATGTTTTACATGAATTGGAAACTGACGTGGATTGTTGTTGTAGCCATGCCGATTCTGGTTTACATCACTCGAATTTTTCAACGCAAAATGCAAGTTGCTTTTGAGGAAGTACGAACGCAGATTGCTAATATGAATTCGTTTGTTCAGGAACGTGTGACGGGAATGAAGATTGTACAGCTTTTTAACAGAGAAAAAATCGAAGCTGAAAATTTTAAAGTAATAAACGACAAGCATAGAGTTGCCTGGATTAAAACCATTCTTTACAACTCCATTTTCTTTCCAATTGCTGATATTATTTCGTCAATTACTTTAGGATTGGTCGTTGTCTTTGGTGGATTCAAGATTTTGAACGGCGATCATTTTACGACTTTTGGAGACTTATTCTCTTATACCATGTTTATTGGGATGCTTTTTAATCCGCTTCGTCAAATTGCGGATAAATTCAATGAAATGCAATTAGGAATGATTGCGGCTAATCGTGTTTTTGATATTATTGATACTCAGGATCACATTCAGGATACCGGAACGATTGAAGCGCCAGTTTTTGATGGAAGTATCGAATTCAAAGACGTCCGATTTAGTTATATTCCGGAAGAAGAAGTAATAAAAGGCATTGATTTATCTGTCGCTTCTGGACAGACAATCGCAATTGTGGGTTCAACCGGTGCCGGAAAATCGACTATAATTAACTTGCTGAATCGTTTTTATGAAATTAACAGCGGTACTATTTTTATTGACGGACATAATATTGAAAACTATACTTTGGCTTCATTAAGAAAACAAATCGCTGTGGTTTTGCAGGATGTATTTTTATTTGCCGATACGATTTATAATAATATTACTTTACACAATCCAGAAATTACTCGTGAAAAAGTGTTAGACGCTGCTAAAAAAATTGGTGTCCACGACTTTATCATGAGTCTGCCTGATAATTATGATTTTGATGTAAAAGAACGTGGCGTAATGCTCTCTTCTGGCCAGCGCCAATTAATTGCTTTTTTACGTTCGTATGTGAGTAATCCGAGTATTTTGATTTTAGATGAAGCAACTTCTTCAATTGATACTTATTCTGAAGAATTGATTCAGCGCGCAACGGAGACGATTACCAAAGGAAGAACTTCAATCATTATCGCACATCGATTGGCAACAATTGTAAATGCAGATAAAATTGTAGTTATGGATAAAGGATTGATTGTTGAGCAAGGAACACATCAGGAACTCCTCAATAAAGCTCATGGTTATTACAAAAACCTGTACGATTCGCAATTTTCAGTAGCAAACTAGGGCTCAAAATGCTAAAAAAACATTTATAAACGTTAAATCAGCGTTATAGAAATCATAAAACTGCTAGTCAGGGCTGGTGCTTTAACATTTCATCTTTGGTTTATTATTTATCTTTGAGATAATAGAAATCAAATGTAAAAGAAAATGCCACAAAACAGATTTTATCCAGACGAACAGTTCAAAGAAATAGAAATAAATGCTTCATTACAACTTAAATACGCCATCTCGAACAGAGGCCGATTAATAAGTTTTACAGACGAAATTGAAAACGGCCGAATCCTTAAAGGCGGTTTGAGTGACGGTTACCCAACTTTTAGATTTAAGGTTAAAAAGGATGACAAAATTGTCAATAAATATCTTTTTCTATACAAATTAGTTGCCCAATATTTTATTCCGAAAACATCTGAAGAACAAACTTATGTACTTCATATGGATTACAACAGAAGCAACGACGACATCAGCAATCTTCGATGGGCAACAAAAGCCGAAATGATGGCGCACAGCCGAAAAAGCCCGCGTGTAATTCAGGCCAAAAAGAATCTGATCGAACACAATTTAAAAGCTGATGGCCGAAAATTAACGACCACAAAAGTGATGCTGATCAAGAAAATTTTAGCAAGACCAGATCAAAAAACACGTTTAAAAATGATCGCCAAGCAATTTGGAGTGAGCGAAATGCAGATACGACGTATTGCCAGCGGTGAAAACTGGGGACACGTTAAAGTTTAAAGCATTAAGAAAATATACTTTATTATTCAAACAAGAAGGAGCTTCCATTACTGGAAGCTCCTTCTTGTTTGAATAAGCCTTATGAATACAGCATAAAACTATAAATTTTAACTTTTAGATTGATTTTCTTTTAAAATATTAAAAAATAAAACCAAAAAAAGGCAGAATAATATGATGAAATAATTTTAATAATCGTAAACTTGCAAATCAACCCAAAGACACTTTTATGAAGAGAAAACTACTTGTTTTACTGTTTTTAATTACTCTATCCTCTTTTGCACAAAACACTTTAATTCCAGATCCAAAGTTTGAAGCAAAGTTAATTTCACTAGGATTAGATACGATCCTAGACGGACAAATACCAACATCGAATATTTCATCTATTACTTCCTTAGATGTAAGTTCTTCTTCAATCAAAGATCTTACAGGTATTCAAGACTTTGTTAATCTTCAGACCTTAAAATGTGCATACAACGAATTAACTGCTTTAGATGTTACAAAAAACACTAAACTGGTTACTTTATCTTGTTACTCAAATCAAATAAAAAGCTTGGATGTTAAACAGCATCCATTTCTTCAAATCTTGGATTGTTACACCAATCAATTAACAACTTTGGATGTTTCACAAAACACAGCTTTAACTGAATTATATTGTTTCCAAAATCAATTAACTTCTTTAAATACATCTAAAAATCGACAACTGAGTAAACTTTACTGTTCAGATAACTTAATTGGTTCATTAAACTTAACAAACAACCCTTTCCTTATTTTTTTGAATTGCACTAACAATAAGATAAAAAATGTGCTTGATGTTACTAAGAATACAGGTTTAATGCATTTGTTTTGCGGAAATAACCAAATCACTTTAATAGATGCTTCAAAAATGACAGAACTCAGAAATATTGATGTATCGTCAAACAAACTTGTAAGCTTAAATCTAAAAAGTGGGAAAAACACATTGCTAAATAGAGGTCCAAACCTTTTTGCAAACAATCCAACGTTAACTTGTATACAGGTAGACAATGTGACCTACTCCAATTCAAACTGGGCAGATGCAAAAGATGCTACTGCAAGTTACGCTGCAACCTGTCCAGGCTACACTGTGATTCCTGATATTAATTTCGAAAACAAGCTTATTTCTTTAGGAATTGATTCTGGAACCCCAGACGGAATAGTTTTAACTTCAAATATTTCTTCTGTAACACAATTGGATTTGGGAGTTAACACAACTATTACCGATCTAACAGGAATACAAGACTTTAAAGCATTGCAAAGGTTATATTGTCATGGAAATACAGGACGTTTAGGCGATGGCGGAAATGGTAAACTAACTACGATTGATGTTTCTAAAAATGTTAAATTAACTGTACTTGACGTTTCGTACAATCAACTTGCGAGTTTAGATGTTACAAACAATCCACTGTTGATTTCGTTAAATTGCCACGTTAATAAATTTACATCCATTGATGTTTCAAAAAATATTAAACTGGATAATCTAAATGTAAGCCACAACCTTATTACAGAGCTTGACGTCTCAAAAATTCCAACTTTACGTTATTTATCAGCTTACTATACCAAACTAACCGCATTAGACCTTTCAAGCAATACAGCTTTAGTAGGTGTATTTTGCAACAATAACGATTTAAGAAGTTTAAATTTAAAAAATGGTCAAAACGGATTAATTGCTCCGCAAAGCATCTCCTTTAAAGTAAACCCAAATTTAACTTGCATTCAGGTTGACAATGCTGCAACTTCAACTGCGAATTGGGCCAATGCCAAAGATGCTGCAGCAAATTATTCTACAGACTGCCAGTCTACTCCATATACTTTGATTCCTGACATCAATTTTGAAAATAAACTTATTGATTTAGGAATTGATTCTGGAACTCCAGATGGAAAAGTATTAACTTCTAATGTTTCTTCTTTAACAATATTAGATTTAGGTACTAACACGACCATTACCGATCTAACAGGAATACAAGATTTTACGGCTCTTCAAAGATTATTTTGCCATGGAAATACAGGACGTGCAGGTGATGGCGGAAATGGTAAATTAACTACTGTTGATATTTCTAAAAACGTGAATTTAACTGTATTAGACGTTTCATACAATCAAATTACAAGTCTAGATGTTACACATAACCCTTTGCTTATTTCATTTAACTGTAGTGTAAATAAACTTACAGCAATTGATGTTTCTAAAAATGTTAAATTGGATAATTTAAATATAAGCAACAATCTTATTACAGAACTTAACATTTCGGAAATTCCAACTTTGCGTTATTTATCTGCTGATTATACTAGATTAACAGCATTAGACATTTCAAAGAATCCTGCAATCGTTGGTCTCTTGTGCAACAATAGCGATTTAAGAAGTTTAAACTTAAAAAATGGTAAAAACGGATTAATTGCTCCGCAAAGCATCTCCTTTAAAGTAAACCCAAATTTAACTTGCATTCAGGTTGACAATGCCACAACTTCAACTGCAAATTGGGCTAATGCCAAAGATGCTGCAGCAAATTATTCTACAGACTGCCAGTCTACTCTATATACTTTGATTCCTGACATTAATTTTGAAAATAAACTTATTGATTTAGGAATTGATTCTGGAACTCCTGATGGAAAAGTATTAACTTCTAATGTTTCTTCTTTAACAATATTAGATTTAGGCACTAACACAATCATTACCGATCTAACAGGAATACAAGACTTTACAGCATTACAAAGATTATATTGTCATGGGAATACAGGACGTTTAGGTGATGGCGGAAATGGTAAACTAACTACGATTGATGTTTCTAAAAATGTTAACTTAACTGTACTTGACGTTTCGTACAATCAACTAGCGAATTTAGATGTTACGAACAACCCCCTGTTGATTTCGTTAAATTGCCACGTTAATAAATTTACATCAATTGATGTTTCAAAAAATATTAAACTGGATAATTTAAATGTAAGCCACAACCTTATTACAGAGCTTGACATCTCAAAAATTCCAACTTTACGATATTTATCAACTGATTACACCAAACTAACAGCATTAGACATCTCAAGCAATCCTGCTATGGTAGGTTTATTTTGCAACAATAACGATTTAAGAAGTTTAAACTTAAAAAATGGTAAAAACGAATTAATTGCGCCACAAAGCATCTCCTTTAAAGTAAACCCAAATTTAACTTGCATTCAGGTTGACAATGCTGCAACTTCAACTACAAATTGGGCTAATGCCAAAGATGCTGCAGCAAATTATTCGACAGACTGCCAGTCTGCTACATATACTTTGATTCCTGATAGCAATTTTGAGAAAAAATTAATTACATTAGGAATTGATTCTGGAACTCCAGATGGAAGAGTATTAACTTCAAGTGTTAATAAAATAACTGATTTGGATATTTCTTATAGTTCTATTACGAACTTAACAGGTCTTGAAGCTTTTACCTCTTTAACTTCTTTAAAATGTAATGGAAATTACACTTTGATTGCTTTAGATATTACAAAAAACAAAGCTCTACGAACATTAGATTGCAACAATAATTATCTTGTAACTTATTTAGATCTATCTCAAAATCTCGATTTGGTTTCGCTTAATTGTACTGCTAATAAATTAGGTACTTTAGATGTAGCTAAAAACAAAAATCTGACTTCGCTCGAATGTTCATCCAACAAATTATCGTATTTAGATGTTTCTAACAATACTGCCTTAACAAAATTAAATGTTGGCTATAATTCACTTACAATTTTAAATGTATCAAAAAATACAGAATTGACATCATTGACTTGTACATCAAATCAAATCGACAACTTAGATATTAGTACTAACACCAAACTATTAGAATTATGGGCTGGAAATAATCAATATAGTACTTTAAATGTATCTAAAAATACTGCCTTGAATACATTAGTTTGTAATACAAATAAACTAACTGCATTAGACGTTTCTGGAAATACTGCATTAACAAGATTACTAGTTTATGGAAACAAACTAACAAACATAGATGCCTCAACTAATACTTTATTAAGTTCATTTGATTGTAGTTTGAATCTAATTACAAGCTTAAACGTTTCTAAAAACATAAACTTGCAATTTCTATATTGTAATAATAACAAATTGACTACTCTGGATGTTTCTGCCAATACGAAACTCGGGACATTCGATTGTGCTAATAACGAACTTACATATCTTGACGTTTCAAATAATAAAAACCTAAGCTCGTTGGAATGCGAATCAAATAAATTAAAAAATCTGAATCTAAAAAACGGAAATAACACTTTATTTGACGGTTATAACTTTGATCCTAATTTAATCATTTATAGAATAGATTTTAGAGACAATCCTGATTTAACTTGTATAGAAGTTGACAATGTTGCTTACTCAAATGAAAAATGGTCTTCTAGAAAGGATGCATTAGCAAGTTTTAGCACTGATTGCAAAAATTCTACAATAATTACTGATCCTAATTTTGAAAATTTTCTTATCACAGCAGGAATTGATACAGATGGAAAAAATGGAAAAGTATCAACTTCAAGCATTTCAAGCATTAAAACTTTAGACATTTCAAATTCTAATATCAGTGATTTAACAGGTCTTGAAAATTTTACAGCTTTAGAAAATTTAATTTGTACTGGAAATTTAATTACAACAATTGACTTATCTTCTAATACACAATTAACTTATTTGGATATTTCGAATAACCCTTTAACAAGTGTGAACATTTCAAACAATAAATTACTAAAAGAATTTTATGTCAATGGAATAAAGGTTATTGTTAGAAAATCAATTTCAACTTCAAACGGATTGAAAAGTTTAGATTTGTCAAACAATACTTTGTTGACAAAAATCGACGTTTCAAATAATCAGCTAACAAGTCTTGATTTATCAAAAAACCCAGATCTGACAGACATTAACACTTCTAATAATAATTTATCTGAATTAAACTTACAAAACGGGCACAATGCTCTTTTAGTAAATTTAGATTTCAAAGGCAATACTCAACTATCTTGTATTAAAGTTGATGATCCAGCTTATTCTAATGCAAATTGGTCTAATGCTAAAGATGTTACAGCAAAATATACTGCAAAATGCAGCTCTTTAGGAACTGCTGATGTAGTTTTTAACAAGGCAACTATTTATCCAAATCCATCAAACGGAGATTTTTATATAATGAATGCTTCACTGAAAAAAGCAAGTATTTACGATAATTCAGGTAAGCTAATAAAAGTGATACGCTTAAATTCTGAAAACGACGAAAATCACATTAATCTAAAAGGAACTCCCCATGGCGTTTATTATATTTTCTTAGAAAATGAAGATGCACATATTGTCAAAAAGATTATAATTCAGTAAATCCTATTTATATTTTAAAACTAAAAACCACACTTTTATTTATTTAAAAGATGTGGTTTTTAATTTATAAAACTTCAAGTCACAATTTTGCACCAGTAACTTTGCTGAGATTTTATTAAAAAATAACAGTATATTTTTCTTTTTTTACCTTTTCCTATAACTTTTCATTCAATCTCTGTGAAAAGACCAAAATCTGTGTCTTTAAAAACAAAATTTCAGGTGTTCATTTAAAATAAATCCTTAAATTCGCAATCACAAATAACAAAAGAAGAAATCGAAAGATGAGTTTCGGAAATATAAACTTCATTTTCGATAGTTAATACTAAAAGCAAAAAAAATGAAATACGACGTTATTGTTTTAGGAAGTGGTCCTGGAGGCTATGTAACAGCGATTAGAGCTTCACAATTAGGCTTTAAAGTAGCTGTAGTTGAAAAAGAAAACCTTGGTGGTGTATGCTTGAACTGGGGATGTATCCCAACAAAAGCATTATTAAAATCAGCTCAGGTTTTTGATTATTTAAAACATGCTTCTGATTATGGATTGAAAGTTTCTGAATTCGATAAAGATTTCCCTGCAGTGGTTCAACGTAGCCGTGGTGTTGCTGAAGGAATGAGCAAAGGAGTTCAGTTCTTGATGAAAAAAAACAAAATTGACGTTATTGAAGGTTTTGGAAAACTAAAACCAGGTAAAAAACTTGACGTTACTGATAAAGATAATAAAGTTACTGAATACAGCGCTGATCACATTATCATTGCAACTGGTGCTCGCTCTCGTGAGTTGCCAAACTTGCCTCAAGATGGTGTAAAAGTAATTGGTTACCGTCAAGCAATGACTTTGCCAACACAGCCAAAATCTATGATTATTGTTGGTTCTGGAGCAATTGGAGTTGAGTTCGCTCATTTCTACAACTCAATGGGAACTGATGTAACTATCGTAGAATTTATGCCAAACGTAGTTCCTGTAGAAGACGAAGATATCTCAAAACAATTTGAGCGTTCTTTGAAAAAAGCCGGAATTAAAGTAATGACCAACTCTTCTGTAGAAAAAATTGATACAACAGGTGCTGGAGTAAAAGCATTTGTTAAAACTGCTAAAGGTGAAGAAGTTCTTGAAGCTGATATCGTACTTTCTGCAGTTGGAATCAAAACTAATATCGAAAACATTGGTTTAGAAGAAGTTGGAATTGCTGTTGACAGAGATAAAATCTTAGTAAACGCTTACAACGCAACTAATATTCCTGGATATTATGCAATTGGAGACGTTACTCCAGGTCAGGCTTTGGCTCACGTAGCTTCTGCTGAAGGAATTAACTGTGTTGAAAAAATCGCTGGTTTACATGTAGACCCAATCGATTACGGAAACATTCCGGGTTGTACATATGCAACTCCTGAAATTGCTTCTGTTGGTTTAACTGAAAAACAAGCCAAAGAAAAAGGATACGAATTAAAAATTGGTAAATTCCCATTCTCAGCTTCAGGAAAAGCTAAGGCTGCCGGAACTCCAGATGGATTCGTAAAAGTAATCTTCGATGCTAAATACGGAGAATGGTTAGGATGCCACATGATTGGTGCTGGTGTTACAGATATGATTGCTGAAGCAGTTGTAGCTCGTAAACTTGAAACTACAGGTCATGAAATTCTTAAATCTATCCACCCTCACCCAACAATGAGCGAGGCTGTTATGGAAGCTGTTGCTGATGCTTACGGCGAAGTAATTCACTTGTAAAAATAGACCGTTTTACGGTTACATATAATTTTCAATTTAAAATCCGATTTGTGAAAGCAAGTCGGATTTTTTTTGTGCCGTTTTTTTTAATGGCTTTCAAGTATTCAATAAGCAGATCAAAATTAGTAAAAACGCAAGTAATTAAAATTCAATCAAATACAATCAAAAATCATATTTTTTCGTAATTTTAGCTATAAATCTGACAATATCAGATCTTTAAAAGCTGACTATTATTTCTAATTATTAATAAATTGATATTATGAAAAAAATAATTTTCCCTTTTTTGACAGTGCTTTTCTTCACATCCTGCAATCAGACTCCAAAAAACACAACCGAACAGACAGCCATTACAGATACTGTAACAACCGCGTTTAAACCTGCTAATATTAAAGAAGAAATTCTTTATCAGCGTGGAGTTGAAGCCGCCATTTGGGGAATGCCTGCAGTTAATTATCAGCTGATGTACAATGCACTTGAAAAATTAAACGGCAATTATAATCAGGTTGTCATCTGGCCTAAATTGTTGGATTGGAAAAATCAGACACTGACACCTAATCCTGATGTCATTTATTTAATGCCTTTTTTCAATACCGAAAAAGTCGGCCCTGTAGTTCTTGAAATTCCACCTGCCGATAATGGCGTTTTCAACGGAAGTGTGATGACCTATTGGCAAAATGCTATTGAAGATGTAGGTCCTGGAGGTGTTGATAAAGGAAAAGGAGGAAAATATCTGTTTCTGCCTCCAGGTTACGACAAAAATAAAATACCGGCTGGTTATATTCCGATGCAATCTGATACCTATCGCGGATATGCACTTTTAAGATCTGTGCTAAAAAGTGGCAGTGCGGCAGATGTTGCGGCAGCGGTAGCATATTCAAAACGCATTAAAGTTTATCCGCTCAGCGAAGCATCACAAAACCCAGCAACTGTTTTTGTAGACGCCAGCAATGATGTTTACGATTCAACCATTGCTTATGACGCTACGTTTTATCAAACATTAAACACTATTGTTCAGGCTGAACCGTGGCTAGACAGAGACCGTGTCATGATTGACCCTCTAAAGACAATAGGAATAAAAAGAGGCCAGCCATTTAATCCAGATGCCCGTACAAAAGAAATTTTAGCACATGCTGTAAAAAAAGCGAAAGCTTGGCTAGAATACAATTATGAAGCAACAAAGCCTTTTTACAAAGACACACATTGGTTTTTTCCTGCTGATGAAGAGAATATCAAAAGCGTAAAAAGTTCGTATGGCGTTTCTGAAATTTATCCTATTGATAACAGGGCCATTTGTTATATGATTGCTTTTTTCAGTGCCAAACACATCGGTGAATCTCAGTATTATTTAATGCAGATCGAAGACAAAGAAGGAAATGAATTAGACGGAAATACTTTATACAAAGTTCATGTTCCTGCAAATGTTCCTATTAAGCAATATTGGTCGATGACAGTCTACAATCGGGCAACACATACCTTTATTCGCAATAGCAAATGGGCCGCTCGTTCGTCACAAACACCTGGATTAAAAACAAACAGTGATGGTACTGTCGATTTATATTTTGGTCCAAATCCTCCCCCAAGCGGTGAATCAAATTGGGTGCCGACAGATCCAAAAGGGAAGTTTGAAATATTGGCTCGCTTTTATGGCCCAAAACCAAACCTATTTGATCAAAGCTGGAAATTAAATGATTTAGAAAAAGTAAAATAATTAAAATTAGAAAATATGAAAAAAGAACTTATTTCACTGATTGCATTACTTCTTCTTGCTGCCTGTAATAAAGTAGCTGATAAAACAACAACTTCAAAAGATTCAATACAAGAGGAAACAACCGCAGAAGCACCACAAAATAATGGTGTGCTGGTTAACGCTAAGAATTTTACTAGGGCAGAAACTGATGCCTACTTTGCTGTTACCATAAAGCAAGCCGGCGGGACGGGCAAGTTTCACCATTTTACAGAACTGATGCCAATAGATCATCAAACTGTTATACGCGCCAACCGCGATGTATTATATTCATCAGCTGTGTTTGACCTTGATGCTGGCCCTGTTACCATTACTTTGCCAAATCCCGGCAAGCGCTTCATGTCTATGATGCTGGTAGATGAAGATCATTATTCGCAAACAGTGTATGCGCCCGGCACCTTCACTTATACCAAAGAAAAAATTGGAACCCGATATATTATGTTAGGCATCCGCACCTTTATTGATCCGAATGATAAAAATGATTTGCAGAAGGTTAAAGATTTGCAAAATGCGATTAAAATAGACCAGAAAGATAAAGGAACATTTGAGATTCCGAATTGGGATAAAGAGAGTCAAAAACGAGTACATGACTCATTAGTAGAAGCATCTAAAAAATATCCTGATACAAAAGGCATGTTTGGTTTAAAAACGGAAGTTGATCCTGTTCGTCATCTCATAGGAACCGCCACCGGATGGGGCGGAAATGCGGAAAAAGATGCTATGTATCTGCAAATTCAGCCTTCTCAAAATGATGGAAAAACAATTTACAAGCTTAAAATAAAAGATGTACCGGTAAACGGTTTTTGGTCTGTGAGCGTATACAATAAAGAAGGCTATTTTGAAAAAAATGACTTAAATGCTTATTCATTAAATAATATTACAGCAAAAAAAGATAAAGATGGTTCAGTAACCATACAATTTGGTGGATGCGATGGCAAAGTCGCGAATTGTATTCCTATTGCTCCTGACTGGAATTATTGGGTGAGATTGTATCGTCCAAAAAAAGAAATATTAGATGGAAAATGGAAGTTTCCTGAAGCAAAACCCGTGAAATAACATTATTTGGCCGTTTAAAACTTATTCATCCGATTTGTGAAAGCAAGTCGGATTTTTTTTCAATATTTATTAAAAGTATACATAACATAAAGTCTTTTAAATTCTTAATTTAGACTTCAAATTCATGTCGATGAAACAAAAAGAAGATCAAAAAGAAGTATATTTTAAAAAAGTTTATGATAACATCAAAAACTTTGGATATCACACAACTTCAGTAGCAGAAGAAGTAAACTTTACGCCTTTTACGTATTCTACTGGTTTGTTTAAAAATTTTGAAATACCTGAATTATTTATTTCTGGCCTTGGACCAAATCTTTCAGGCGAAATAATTAAAAAGTATGCAGAAAAATATAGGTCTAAAGAAATTCCACTAAATAAAAAAATAGTTGATTTGATTGATACGTTTCCTGTTTATTTTATAAAAGTCAATAAAATAGATTTAGCAGAATATACTCTAAGCTCAATTAACTATTATGAGAATGAAAATTATGAATATTTACAATTAATTTTTCCTGATTTAAATGGAAAGTTTCCTAATGAAGCTAACTACGAATATGATCAGCAAATAATTGGTAAATTTGAAATATAAAACAAACAAACGTAATGAAAGAAATTTGTATTGTTGAATTTCCATCAAATTTGGGTTTGAAAGAACCTCAACCAGGAAAAGAGCCCGGCGTAAAAAAACTGCCTAAATGGTTATGGAAACATAATCTGCATAAAGAAATTAATCCGAAAGATGTCTTGACGCTTGATGCTCCAAGATATACTGCTATTAAAGATCCCGAAACTCAGATTCTCAATACAAATTCGCTGGTCGAGTATGCGCGTGAACAAGCATATTTGATTAATAATTTACTTTCACAAAATAAATTTCCTTTTATAATTGGAGGTGACTGCAGTATTCTTTTAGGAACCGCAATCGCTTTAAAACAAAAAGGGAATTATGGATTATTTTACCTCGACGGTCATACTGATTTTATGGATGTTTCTTTATCTGAAACTGGCGGCGTTGGCGGAATGGCAGCATCTTTAGTAACTGGAAACGGGCATCAAAAGCTAACTGATATCTTAAACTTATCCCCTTACATTAAAGAAAAAAATCTTTGGTGCGTAGGCAATCGTGAATATGATGACGAGTATGAAAATGAAATCCGAAATTCTGAGGCCACATATTTTAGCTTAAATGACCTTCGAAAACAAGGAATTTCGAATTGCGCAGAAGCTTTTCTTTCTGAAATAAAAACCAAAAATCTTGACGGTTTCTTTCTGCATATTGATGTTGATGTTTTAAATGACAATATTATGCCGTGCGTTGACAGCAGAACACCAGACGGACTTTCGTATGCCGAATTTAACGAACTTACCTCCTATTTGTTTCAAAGCGAAAAATTAACCGGACTTGAAATAACGATTCTCGATCCTGATTTAGATCCAGTTGGACAATACACAAAAGATTTTGTCACTAATATTTCAAATACTTTTAACGCATCCAGAAATAAATTATAATACATAAAACAAGTTCCTGTTTTAAAAAATCACAACACTTATATTCAATATTTTATACTATTTTTACTACTGACAATCCGTTGTCACAATGCCATTTTACTTTTACTGAAATAATTAAAATGAGTTTTATGGAAACAAAAGACGGAAAACTAGCAGTATATGCACCCACAAGAGCAGACTGGAGAAAATGGCTTTTGGAAAATGGTGCAAATGAAAAATCGGTTTGGTTAATTTTATATCACAAAAAAAGCAAAACCGAAAGCGTCAATTTAATCGAAGCTACTGAAGAAGCACTTTGTTTTGGCTGGATTGACAGTCTGTGCAAAAAGCGCGACGCAGAAAGTTATTATTTGACTTTTTCACATCGGAATCCGAAAACCAGCAAATGGAGCAAATCAAACATTGAAAGAGCTGAAAGACTCATTAAAGAAAATTTAATGACAGAACAAGGCCAAAATTTAATTGATCTTGCCAAAGCGCAGGGAAAATGGATTACAGAATAAAAATGATTAATTACAATACAAAATCAAAACTGCTATGATTGGAATACTTGTTGAACTCTTGCTTTCCTGGTTAATTCTATGGATGTTTGACAAATCCAATTTATCTGTTTTAGGTTTTAAAATCACTACCAATCAAAGCCTTAATTTTATTTTTGGTTTCCTAGGAGCATCCCTTTT
The DNA here is from genome assembly GCF_009711135.1 of Flavobacterium sp. LC2016-01. Lineage (GTDB taxonomy): Bacteria > Bacteroidota > Bacteroidia > Flavobacteriales > Flavobacteriaceae > Flavobacterium. Next base: position 195,037 of record NZ_WMIC01000003.1, read on the forward strand.
TTGTGTTTTATATTATTTCTCCTATTCTGTTTATGCTGCTAATTCTATAACTGTTAATAAGCAATTCACATTTATTCAATTCCTTCATAGTTTCTGGTGGGTTTTAAGTTCGGTTTTGTTCGAAGAATTAATCTTCAGAGGCGCTTTGCTTTATATTCTAATTAAAAAATTTGGAATAAAGTATGCCTGTATTGCTTCGGCGATAGCCTTTGGCATTTATCATTGGTTTTCATTTGGCGTTATCGGAAATCCTGCTTCAATGCTGGTTGTATTTATAATGACCGGAATCTGGGGGCTGATGTATGCCTTTGCCTACGCAAAAACAAAATCCTTATACCTTCCAATTGGTTTGCATTTAGGATGGAACTTAATCCATATTGCCGTTTTTTCAAAAGGCCCCTTAGGTCATCAATTTTTAATTGTCAGTGATAAAAAATTAGAAGGAATCGAATCTTTGATATTCTTTATTCTTCAAATTATTGTATTACCCGTTGTTACCTATTTATGCTTGAAAAAAAACAAACAGAATCCCGATAAGTTGAAACAAATCCAAAATAGCAGTATTAACTAAATCCTAAAGCCATGATTAGAAAAATTGTATTGTTCGTTTCATTACTCATTGCAATCACCTCTTTTGCACAGGAAAATGAATTCAAAATTCCAGATTACAAACAAATTGAAAAAGAGATTCAAGATAAAAAATCACCGTTTTACTATCCTAATTTAATGGATCGTCTGGCTAAAAATGACACACTCATGACGCATGATGAATTTCGTCATTTATATTTTGGATATGTTTTTCAGCCCAAATACAATGCTTTCTGGAGATCACCAGACGAAAAGAGACTCAATGAGATTTTTGGTAAAGAAAAAATGGATACTAAAGATTATGACGAAGCAATCAAACTGATCAATCATACTTTAAGCGAATTTCCTTTTGATCTTAGACAACTTAATCTTTTGGCTTATACACATCATTTAAAAGGCAACGAAGCAAGTGCAAAAACAACTTCATTCAAATTCCACAGCATCTTGAACGCGATCTTATCTTCTGGAGATGGAAAAAAATGCGAAACTGGTTTTCATGTCATTTTGGTCGAACATGAATATGTCCTCTTAAATGTTTTTGAGCTCGAAAGCAAAGCGCAGTCACTTGTTGACAAATGTGATTATCTAAGTTTTGAAAAAGGCAAATACAATGTTGACGGCATTTATTTTAATATTGAAAAAATGCTTGAAAATGAAACTAAAGCACTAATGAAATAAACGCATATCTACAAAATCAAATGACAATAACTGAAATTAGAAATAAAGATTATGAACCATTAAGAAATTTGTTTTTAAACGAAAGACAAAGAACTTTTTCATGGCTTGATCCATCTGAATTTCAATTGGATGATTTTGAAAAACACATTCAGGGAGAAACTGTTTTGGTCGCGTTAGAAAATGATATTCCGATTGGGTTTATTTCGATCTGGATGCCAAATAATTTTATTCATCATTTGTACATTGATCAGGAACATCAAGGCAAAAATATTGGAACTGAATTATTGAAAGCCGCAATTAAAAAAACTAAATTTCCTGTCACTTTAAAGTGCTTGGAACAAAATAGCAAAGCCGTAGATTTTTATAAACGAAAAGGCTTTGTTGAAAAGGAAAAAGGAAACTCAGAACACGGTACTTATATTTTATTCGAATTATTAGAAAACATACACTAACCAAAATTATAAACCCCAAAATGAATCTAACAGAATTACCCATTGATCTTAAAAAACAAATTGAAAATGAAAAAACAGATTTCGCCATAAAAGCACAGCGAAAATATCCACTCAGCAAATCATTGGGCGGGTTGCTCATTGGAATTCTAATGTGCGCTTTTATGAGTCTTTTTATATATGGTTTCTTTGGACCTTTATTTAAAAATGAAGAAGCTCACTTTGAGTCAAATGGAGAACCCGTAACCGCAAGTTTAAATGATTTTGGTGAATTAATAATTCCTGGCGGAATAATCGGTTTACTGACTTTGGCGGGAATTTACGTGGTTATAAATTCAATTTATTCTTTATTTCAAAAGGGAGGATATTTTGTTGGAACCGAAACCAGACTGATTCAATTTAAAAATGGAAAAACGGTCAGTACCGATTGGGAGCAATTTACAGGAAATGTCAAAATAAACGCTAAAAATAATTCTGGGAATCTCGAGTTCGAACTCCGAACCGGAAAAATGGAAAGCCAAAAAAACAAACCAGACAAATTTGTTCCAGATATTATTTACGTTTCCGGAATTGAAAACGTGTACGATATTGAAAAAAAATGCAGAATCAGAATCAAAGAAAATGATCCTACTCCGGCCACAGTATTAAATTAAAAACAGGAAAAATGAATTTAAACAATTGGACTTTTGACACACTGCCAACAGTATTCATTATTATATTTTTTCCGCTTTTTATCTATGTTACCTATTGGTTCTTTATTACGGGACTTATCGGATTATATCGAATGATTCAAAGTAAAAATTGGCGTTCAACAATTGGAGAAATTACGCATGCAGAAATAAAGTTTAAAGATTTCTCTTCAGATGGAGACACCTCTTTTAAATTCATTATTGAAAAAGAATACTCTTATACTGTAAAAGAACAGCAATATACATCAAAACAAACTTTACCGTCTGATTCTTTGTACGCAAAAGAGTTCAAACCTCTGAGTAAATTTCCTGAAAGATATGGCAGTTATACCAACAGTATAAATTATGTTCATGCCGAAAAAGAATTACAAGCAACAATTGGCCGTTCTGTAAAAGTTTTTTATGATGGCAAAAAACCTCAAATTTCCTGTTTAATAACTGGCATCAATAATGAAATTTTTCTGCCTATTTTTATGGGATTCATTTTTGGATGTGGCATAACGTATCTGACCTACATTTTTGTGAAACCGCTTTTTGAATAATATTTTAGGTTAAAAAATATCGAATCAAAAAACTAAAATTATGAATACAGAAATCCAAAACTATAACGATTCTCAAACTGCAGAAGACAAAAAAATATGCGATTTGTTAAGTGCAGAAATAAATGCATTCCTGCACGAAGCAGAAAGCAAGATCTGGCACAGGCATCCGGTTTGGTTTTTAGAAGGAAATCCGGTTGCGGGTTACAGTAAATTGAAAGATTCTGTAAGATTGCTTTTTTGGAGCGGTCAAACATTTGAAGAATCGGGTCTTCATAACGAAGGAAGTTTTAAAGCCGCCGAAAAACGATATACTAATGTCGACCAAATCAATATTGACGATTTGAAAAGATGGCTTGAAAAAGCCCGAACAATTCAATGGGATTATAAAAATATTGTCAAACGAAAAGGTGTTTTGATTCGCCTGAAATAATTTTACTTAACCCGTTTGCAATTAATTCAAACACATAGAAACATAGATTTAGGAGGCGCAAAAAAGGCGTTTCACTTGTTTTAAACAAACATAGTTTTGGCTATGTGTTAGAAACAAGTTTCTTTCTAAAGCTCTTTTCGACAAATAAAATCTATGTTTCTATGTGTTGAATAAAATTTACTTACTTAAAAAAACGCTCTGAATCACAAATGAATACATTAACAAAAAAAGACATTGAAAAACCAATTGGCGGCCTATTCTTCATGATTATTAATACTTCTATTTGGGCTTTTATTGCCGAATATTATTTCGAAAATAAGGACTTTCACATTGCCGGCATTTTTTTAGGACTTATCATTATGAGTTTTTTATTCTTTTATTTGAAGTTTACAAAAGCTCAAAAAAATCTTCCAGAAAGCACAATTGAAAAAACAGAAGAAGAAAAGAAAAATGAAAAATGGTTTTTGATTATTTTTGGTTTGGAAGGTCTCGGAATAGTAGTCGCCAAAAATATTTTGATGAACATTAATCACGACGAACTGTTTATTTGCTTTTTTGTTTTAATTGTCGGACTGCATTTTTTTCCGCTTGCTAAAATATTCAAACGTACTTTTGATTTTTACATGGGAACTTGGACTTGTTTATTTGCAGTTTTGGGTATTTATTTAATAACACAAAAAATCATGACTGTAAACGCCGCTAACGTGATTGTTAGTTTGGGCTGTGCATTTGCAACTATTTCTTATGGTTTCAGAATGATTCTGGAAGGAAGAAAATTGCTCTTGATTAAACAATAAACCAGGACAATAAACAATATTTTAATAAATTACATACAATTAACGCAACCTTTTAACCAAAACTTCATCTTTAAATTAAACCAATTAATTTAAACCGATGAAAAAATATTACTTATTATTATTTATAGCAGTTCTTAGTTCCTGCAGCAACAATGACAGCGAGCCAAAGAATACTGAAGCTCAAGAGTCATTAAGGGGACGTTGGAACTGGGTAAAAACTACTAAAGAACCGTCTACTATTGTACTTACACCTGCGTCGCAAAATAAAACAACTGTTTTAGAATTTTCAGGTAATTCTGTTAAAGAATATGAAAATGGCACCTTATTATACGACAGAAAATTTTCTGTTGTGAAAAAGCCATCAATTTATGGTGGTGAAAAAAATATGTTTGTATTTGAAGGTGTTTATACTTTTGCCAACAAATCTTCTCAAATTGCCCCGACGGTTATAAGTTCATTTGAAATTATTGGCGATAAACTGTATATAAGACAAGAGATCCAAAATGGCATTATATCAGAATATGAACGTCCAAAAATAGATTAAAAGCTAAATCAATCCTTATGAAAAAATATCTTTTGTTTTTTGTTTTAATCCTTTTGAGTTCGTGCAACAATGACGATACTCCCAAAAATGACGACGCTGAAGTTGCAAAAAAACTACAAGGAAAATGGAGCTGGACTAGTACTACTAATGGAGTCGACGGCACTATTACTACACCCGAAACTGAAAAAAAAACAATTCTGCTCGAATTTTCAGGTACCAGTTTTAAAAAATATATCGATGGAACTTTAACTATTAATACCACATTTGAAATAGTGACCCAGCAAGTAGGCGGAGAGACCCCTATTCAACAAACTCTTGTTATAGGTGGCTATTATCAAATTTCAAATAAAAAAGCCCTGTTTGTACCTACTCATAGCTTTGAAGGCCTTAAAATAAATGGTAATAAACTAAACCTCAATAAAATTTGCAACAAATGCAATGCTTCTGAGTATGTTCGTTTAAACTAAAATTATTCAAAATGAAAAAATACCTTATGTTTTTTGTTTTAATCATTTTGAGCTCGTGCAATAATGATGATAATAATTATAACGATGCAAGATTGTTAAGAGGCCGATGGCTTTGGGTTTCGTCAACTGGCGGTTTCTCTGGAGGCACGATAACAGCTTCAAAAGACAAAAATGAACTTGAACTTGAATTTTCTGCCACGCATTTAACCACTTATACTGACGGAATTGTAACGACGAAAAGAAAATATTTTATTGTAAATAAAGAATCAATTTTCGGAGGATATAAAAATATGATTATAACTGAAAAAGAAAATGCTATAGATCAGGAATTTTCTATAAACGAGTCTTATACTGTTAATGGTGATGAATTAATTTTGGCCTCAGAATGTTATGACTGTTATACATCAAAATATAAAAAAGTAAAATAAATGATGATGAAAAAAATTCTACCTATTATTTTTATTCTTTTAGCTTTTTCAAGCTGTTCCGATGATGATGACAATCATAATCCTGTGATTGGAAACTGGAAATTAGTAAGAGCTCAGACTTTACAATTTGGTACGGCTTCTAATCCGATCCCTCACGAATCTATAACTGATTATTCAGAGAAAAACATTATTTATACATTTGATGCAGGGTCTAATTTGACCATCAGCGAAGATGGGAAAAAAGAACAATACAAATACGAATACAAATTCGACTATTTATCAGGAAGTCCTTCTGCTAACGAAACAAAAACTCAGTTAGTCATTATCGATGGTTCAAAATGGACTTATCGAGTTTCTAATCAAGGGGAAATGATTTTAGGAAAATCTTATGTTGATGGTTCTGATTTGTATTTTGTACGACAATAAATCGTTGCATTTTTTTTCTTGTGAAAACTAAAAGTTCTGGCTTAGCCCCGATGGAAGCGGCATCCTTTTTCTGGCTTCTTTAGACAGAAAAAGATACAGCGTACAGCGGGACAAAATGTCTTTTTGAAAACGAAAATTGCTGCTTCAAAATAAAAAAAATGCTCTTCTGAATAATTCCCGAAGAGCATTTTTATTAATTGACTAAAAACAGTGAATTGCTGAATAAGAGGATTCCGTTTTCCCAAAAACCTCTAAAGAGCGGATTGTCCATCATATAAATCACAGATCCGTCGCCTCTTTTATCGACTGCAAAAGTTACTGTTTCGGGAAGTTTTTTCTTGATGTCGTTTCCAACAAAACCGTAACTCAAAAAGTTTTTAGGAATGTACGCCACGTTAATAGCATTTTTTAAAAGTGAAAACGATCTTTCGTTTGTTTTCAAACTGTAATACGTGTTTCCTAAACCAAACGCCATTGGATACGTTTTGTCTAGTTTATTTTCGATAATCGCACCCGGAATAGTGCCTGAAATTTCTCTTCGTTCTGAGCCTTCGAAGTCTAAAAAGCGTTTTTTAAGCTCAATTTCCTTTTCTTCTTTTTCTGATTTTTCTTTGTCTTCTTTGCTTGCAAACAAACTTAAAGCATAACCTTCGCGATCCTGAAACAACGAAATTGCACTGCTCATCGCAATTACTTTTCCGCCGTTTTTAATCCATTCGTCAATGCGTTTTTTCTGATCGTCTGAAAAATCATAAGAACCGTCAGAAAGTATTAAAGTGTTGTAATTATACAATTTTACTCGGTTGAAATTTGAAGTTTCAACAATACTTACAGGATATTTTACCACTTCGTCCAGATAATGCCAATTGGCGCCAAACTCCGTTGAAACAACTCCTTTTCCTGAAAGCATCAAGATTTTTGGTGCTTTTAAGAGAACAAAATTTTCTCCGCCAATATCTTTTGAATTGGTTGAAAATCCTGTGCTGATAAAACTGTAATCGGATTTTATTTTGATGATTTCGCTGACTGTTTTTTCAAAATCGGCAGTTTTAGGATTATCAGCACGGCTTATAATTAAACCGCCCGGCTCGATTGTAATGGTTCCGAAAACTGCTTTTTTCATTGCCGAACGTACTTTTATACCAGCCTGATGCAATGATGAAACCACTTGAGCCGAAACCCTGCTGTTCCAAGGCACATAAAAAGCATAAACGCTGGCTGGAATGTTTTTTGGAGCAATCTCAATTGCCGCTTTTGTTTTGATTGAAACTGCATTTTTTACGGCATACCCTTCAACGCCGTAAGCCAATGGCAAAGCCCAAGCCGTAATATCATACGATAAACTATCATTCAGTTTTTGATTTGGTTCAAATAAAACCTGTGCCAAAACTGATCTTGGCTGATCTGCTTTTATGATTAAATCGTTTGGCTCAATTTTGAAGCTTTCACTTTTTTTGTTTTGATAATGAAATCCGGAAGCATTTGCCGATGCATCGGCATAACTGAACTCAATGTCATTCTTTTTCAGCATTTCGGTCAATTGTTCCAGTTTTGCATTGCTCTTCAAGACATAGGTATTGTAAACGCCTTTTGCTTTTATACGGGCGTTGGTATGAAAATCTCTGAAGCCTTTTAACAAAATATCTTTTTGCGAAGCCGCACTTTCAACAACCGTCAAAACTGCTGTAGCATGATGCGTCAAACGGTCTTTTATAGTTACGTTTGCTCCATTTTCCATTGTTACTTCTCGGCCTGCTCCTATTCCGCCCTGCTCGAGCGTTAATCCAACTGCACCATTATATGTTGGATAGGTATCGCCGTAACTTGGATAAAACAAATCAAAACGCTCTCTGGTATTATACATCCAGTTTTGTTTGTCGAATTTCTGCGAAATGTTTTTTCCTAAAACATTATAAAAATCTTTTTGGTACTGCTCAATAAATTCGTGAAGCGGTTCGGCCGCCGGAGGAAAAAAGTACGGCGAATTGTAACTCATTTCATGAACATCTGTATGCACCTGAGGCATCCATTGATTGTACACTTTTATGCGCTGCTGTGATTCAACTTGTGTCTGCCACGCCCAGTCTCTATTCAAATCAAATAGATAATGATTGTATCTGCCACCCGGCCACTCTTCCATATGTTCTCTGTCGTACAAACCCGGATGCGTTTTTTTTCCTGATATTTCTCTTAGCCAGTTTCCGTAACGTGAATAACCATCAGGATTGATGCACGGATCCAGAATCACGATAGTATTTTTAAGCCATTTTTTGGTTTCTTCATTTGACGGATTCAAAAGTTCGTACGCAACAGTTAAAGCACTTTCGGTTCCGGCAAATTCGTTTCCGTGAACATTAAAACTTAACCAAACGATAATTTTGTCCTGTGCTGTCGCCGATTTTGAATCGGAAAGACCAATTGAAGCCAGATTATTTAATCGGATTTGCTCTAAATTTTTAAGATTTTCGGCATCAGAAATAAAGTATAAATCTAAATCACGCTGTTCATTTGTTAAACCATATTGCTGTTTTTTTATTAAAGCTGAATTTTCAGTCAGGTATTTAAAATAATCTTCAACTTGATGGTAGTACGAGATTTCTTTTCCGTAATTCGGAATAAATTCTGATGGCGCTTTTAATTGTGCAAAAGCTGAAATTGAAGCGGTTATAAAAAATAATGCAGCGTAAAAGTTTTTTATCATAATAGGAAATGGTTTGCAGTTGGTTAAAAATAAGAATTAACTTTATATAATTAAAAAACGGCTCCAATTTTAATTGATTTATTAATTTCAAAAAAATTAACTCAAATGAATATTCTAATTGTATACTGCCATCCGAGTAAAAAATCCTATACTTTTCAGGTTTTAGAAAGACTTAAAAGTGTTATTGCAAAAGAAAACTGGAATCTCGAAATCTCTGATTTATATACTTCAAACTTTCAAAGTGATTTATCTGAAACGGAATATGAAAGAGAAGGATTTGCAAAACTTGATCTTCCAATTTCGGAAGATGTTTTGGCCGAGCAGAAAAAAATTGAGAAAGCCGACTGCATTATTTTTCTTTATCCGGTTTGGTGGAGCGATTGTCCTGCAAAATTAAAAGGCTGGTTTGATCGCGTTTATTCGGTTGGATATGCGTACGGACAAACGGAAGTTTTTCCGAAAATGAAAACAATTCCTTTTGGATTAGTGATATGCACAGCGGGTCATCCGAATGCTTTTTTAAAGGAAATTAAAATGGCGCAAAGCATGGAAACAATTATGCTCGAAGACCGACTTGGACAGCGTTTTGAGAATAAAGAAATGCTGATTTTGGGCGGTACTTTGGAACTGGAAAAAGTGATGGAAGGGCATTTTTTGCTGATCGAAGAAACTGTAGAAACGATTAAAAAATATTTTGCTTAGATTGCACGCAGATTTGGCAGATTTGGCAGATTTTCACTGATTTTATATTTACAAGCCTAACGATTTTTATGAATCTTCAAAAAATAAAAGCTTATCAATTTATTGATTAGTATTTTCAAAAAAACTGATAATTATTGAAAACAAATAAACATTAACAAACATCAAACCGGACTGAAGTCCGGCCCTACAATATGGATCGAGCCAAAGGCTCTTTTATAGTTCCGAAGGAACAAATGATATTGTAGAGCTGGACTTCTGCTAATCATTTTTATCTCAATTTCAATTTATATTATCAATTTATTGTTTGGTCTTTTTAGAAAAAACTGATAATCATTGAAAACAAATAAACATCAAAAAAACATTAAACCGGACTGAAGTCCGGCCCTACAATATGGATCGAGCCAAAGGCTCTTTTATAGTTCCGAAGGAACAAATGATATTGTAGAGCTGGACTTCAGTCCAGTTTAAATAAAAGCATATCAAATAACAAACCCGACAGGTTTTAAAAACCTGTCGGGTTTGTTGCTTGGAAGGCTTTTGAAAAATAGATATTCTCTTATAGCCCCGATGGGAGCGATATCCTTTTATGGCGGGGTTCGCCATAAAAGATTTAGCGGACAGCGGGACGAATGGTTCTTATGGAAATGGATTTTCTGCTTCTAAAATCTAAAACTCTGTCTTAAAACACCCTCAAAATTGTCTCTTAAACACCCTAACGAATTGATTTTTAAAGAATAACTTTGATATACAACTTTTAAAAATCAAACAAGATGAGTGCAACAAGTTTTACCACCACAATACAAGTCGATCAATCTGCTGAGGAAGTTTTTAATGCCGTCACCAATGTACGTGGCTGGTGGTCTGAAGAAATTGAAGGAAATACAGCGAAACTGAATGATGAATTTGATTATCATTTTGAAGATATTCATCGTTGCAAAGTAAAATTAATTGAAGTAATTCCGAATCAAAAAATTGTCTGGCTGGTTGAAGAAAACTACTTTAAGTTTACTGAAGATAAAACCGAATGGACGAATACAAAACCAACTTTTGAAATTTCAGAAAAAAATGGAAAAACAGAACTTCGTTTTACACATTTTGGTTTAACATCAGAATATGAATGTTTTGAAATTTGCAGAGGCGCTTGGACAAATTATATTCAAAACAGTCTTAAAAAGCTTATTGAAACTGGAAAAGGCGAACCAAATGCAACTGGAAAACCACAAACTGAAAACGAAAAGAGATTATCTGAAAACTAGAAGCCTAAAACCTCAGAATCTTAGAATCTTAGAATATTTTTCGGCTACAACAATAGTAGATTTGGCTAAAACGATTTGTTTGATGTTACGCAACTTTGTAATATCAAAAATTAGAACAAATGAAAATTATACTTACAGGTTCTTTAGGGAACATCAGCAAACCTTTAGCCAATAATTTGGTACAAAAAGGACATGCCATTTCGATTATCAGCAGTAATGTTGAAAATCAGTCTGAAATTGAAAAATTAGGTGCAAAAGCATTAATTGGATCGGTTGAAGATTTAGATTTCTTGACCGAAAGTTTTACAGGCGCAAATGCTGTTTATTGCATGATTCCGCGTGCAAATTATTTTGATCCAAATCTTGATCTAGATGCTTTTACTCGTAAAATCGGAAATAATTACGCCGAAGCAATTGCAAAATCTGGCGTGAAACGTTTGGTTTTCCTGAGCAGTATTGGAGCGCATTTAGAGAAAAACTCAGGAATTATTCAGCGTTACAATGAAATCGAAGCCGTTTTGAATAGACTTTCAGATGTTTCGATAACTTTTATGCGTCCAACTTCTTTCTATTACAATTTACTGGCTTACATTCCGGTAATCAAAAATCAAGGATTTATCGCTGCCAATTATGGCGCTGATGCAATTATTCCGTGGGTTTCTCCAAATGATATTGCAAACGCCATCGCAGATGAACTTACAACGCCGCTTGACGGAAAAAAAGTTCGTTACATTGCAAGCGAAGAACTTACTGGACATGAAACAGCACGTATTTTAGGAGAAGCGATTGGAAAGCCTGATTTAAAATGGATTTTAACCACAGATCAGGAAACTTTAAATGGCTTAATTACCGTAGGAATGCAACCAAAAATTGCTGAAGGTTTGGTCGAAATGTATGCTGCACTTTACAATGGCTCATTGGGTGAAGATTATTACCAAAACCGACCTGCAGAATTGGGGAAAGTAAAACTTGCAACATACGCAAAAGAATTTGCTTCGATTTACAACCAGAAATAAGTACCTTAGACTATGGCAAATCTTCAACCTTACCGAATAAAAAGTATCAGCGAATTTCATGAATTTAGAGATTTGCCAAAACCCCAACATCCGTTAATCAGCGTTTATAATTTTGAAGATCTGAAATATCTCAATGAAGCCGAACCAAAAAGCTTAATGTTGGATTTTTATTCGATTGCACTCAAAAGAAATTCGAATGCCAAAATGCGCTACGGCCAGCAGGAATACGATTTTAAAGAAGGTGTTTTAATGTTTATTTCGCCAGGGCAGGTTTTTTCAATCGAAGGAAACTCAGAACTGCAACATACAGGATGGTCATTATTGATCCATCCTGATTTTTTGTGGAATACACCGTTAGCACAAAAAATCAAGCAATATGATTATTTTGGTTATGCTGTTCACGAAGCATTACACCTTTCTGACAAAGAAGAAAATATGCTTGTGGGAATTATCAAAAATATTCAGCAGGAATATCAATCAAACATTGATAAATTCAGCCAAGATGTTATTATTGCTCAAATCGAGTTGTTTTTAACTTATTCTGAGCGTTTTTACAACCGACAATTTATTACCCGAAAAATAAGCAATCATCAGATATTAGCTCGGTTGGAAAAATTACTTGAAGATTATTTCAACGATCATTCTTTGTCAAAAAAAGGTTTGCCAACAGTTCAGTTTATTGCAGAAAACTTGAATGTTTCGCCCAATTATTTAAGTGGTTTATTAAAGTTGCTTACGGGTCAGAGCACACAACAGCATATTCACAATAAATTAATCGAAAAGGCTAAAGAAAAACTTTCGACAACCAGTTTATCAATAAGTGAAATTGCGTTTGAATTAGGTTTTGAGCATCAGCAATCCTTCAGTAAATTATTTAAAACCAAAACAAATGTTTCACCTTTAGAATTCAGACAATCATTTAATTAAAAATTATTTCGATACATACAATTCATTATTTTCATAAATTCGTAAAACTAAACCCATAATTTATGAACCCTATTTTAAGAAATACTTTGGCCGTCATTATTGGCCTTTTTGTTGGAAGCATTGTAAACATGAGTATAATTTTAATAAGCGGTTCGATTATTCCGCCACCAAATGGGGCTGATAATACCACGATGGAAGGCCTTAAAGCAACTATGCATTTGTTTGAGCCTAAACATTTTCTGTTCCCGTTTTTGGCGCATGCCACTGGAACATTTGCCGGAGCTGCTGCAACGGCTATAATTGCTTTTAGTCATAAAAAGAAATTGGCGCTGGTTATTGGCGCTTTCTTTTTATTGGGCGGTATTGTCACAGTTTGTTCGTTGCCGTCTCCAATGTGGTTTACGGTTGTCGATTTAGTTTTTGCTTATATCCCAATGGCATATTTGGCACTGAAATTAACCTGCAGAAGATAATTTTTAGTAAGATGAACAGCAAATTAACCAAAGTAAAACCTGCCAAAATGTGTTACGAACATATTGGTGGAAAACTGGGACAATTACTTGCTATAACTTTTATCGAAAAAGGATGGATTGCCAAAAAAAATCCTGCTGATAAACATTTTTATATTACCGAAATTGGCCTTACAGAATTTGAAAAACTGGGCATCGATCTTTCTGAAATAAAACTCGAAGATTTCTAAAAAACAACTCTCAATTACACAATACCGTAGCTTCAAATTTCTTAACTTAGTTCGCTTTAATATTTAAAGATCATGACTAGGAAAGAAATTGCCCGAGACTTCTTAAAACTTGCTGCCAAAGGTCATCCGCACGAAGCGTTTCGACTTCATGTCAGCAAAAAATTCAAACATCATAATGCCTACTTTAAAGGTGATGCTGATACTTTGATGCTTGCAATGGAAGAATCTGCAAGAACAAATCCGAATAAGGTTTTTAAAGTTCATCATATTTTGGAAGATGACAATCTGGTCGCCGTGCACTCGCATTTAAAACAAAGTCCAACAGATTTAGGATTTGCTGTTGTTCATATTTTAAAATTTAAAGACGATAAAATTGTTGAACTTTGGGATTTAGGTCAGCAAATTCGCCCGGAAACTATTAACGAAAACGGAATGTTTTAAAACAATTATTAATGGTGAATTGTTAATTGTAAATTAAAAACCAAATTTAAAAAATAACAATTATAAACATTAGCCTCAACATTTTACAATTAACATTTTATAATTCACAATTAAAAAGATGACCTTTTTTTCCAAAACACTTTCTCTGCTTTCTTTAATTTTTCTTCTTTCAAACTGCAATTCTTTTGCTCAGAAAAAAGACAATTATGCCGCTAAAATCGACAGTTTAATTCAAAATACTTCTCCCGTTTTTAATGGTGTAGTTCTGATTTCAAAAAATGGAAAAACATTATATTCTAAAGCTAAAGGCGTTTCAGACTTTGAAACCAAAAAACCTTTGAAAATAGACAGCCAATTTGAAATCATGTCCAACAGCAAATTGATAACGGCTATTTTGATTTTATTAGAAGTTGAAAAAGGAAAAGTGGAATTGAATGCGCCAATAAAAAAATACTTGCCTGAACTTACTCAAAGTTGGGGCGATTCTGTTACGGTTCATCAACTTTTAAATCACACACATGGAATTGTTGATATACAGAAACCTTTGGCTTTTAAACCCGGAACGCATTTTGGATATGGGAATTTAAGTTATACACTTCTAACGAAAATTATTGAGGTTACTTCTAAAAAAAGCTATACCGAAATGGCTAACGCTCTTTTTAAAAAGCTAAAAATGAAGGATACCTATTGTTATTCGAAAGATAAAAATCAAAATTTAGTTACTGGATATATAAATTCCGATGGAACTTTTGAAAAAGTAACTCAAACACTGATCACGCCACAGAATTTAGGTGCTGACGGCGTTGTTTCAACCGTCAATGATCTTGCAATTTGGAACAATAATCTTCATAAGGGAAAAATTCTAAAACCAGAAACTTATAAGTCGATACTTCATTACAATATCACTTCACAACATAATTTGTTCGGAAAAGAATATGAGGGTTATGGTTACGGAATTAGAATTATCGAAAAAGAAGCCGTGAAATATATTGGCCATACAGGTTTAGGAGACGGATTTTCTTCTATAAATTTGTATTTCCCCGAAAGCGACATCAGTCTGGTTATCATAGAAAATCAAATGAGCAAAAATGCTGATTTATTTTATGCATCCGAATTTAAAATAAAAAATATTCTTTTGAAAAGTGATTTATTAAAATAAAAACGAATTCAAATGGCTAAAAATAAAACAAACGAAACAGAAAGCAGTGTTACCGATTTTATCAATCCAATTGATGATGAAGTAAAAAGAAATGACGCTTTTGAACTTGTAAAAATCATGCAGAAAACTAGCGGTTTTGAGGCTAAAATGTGGGGACCAAGTATTATTGGTTTTGGAAGTTACCATTACAAATATGCAAGCGGACATGAAGGCGACGCACCTTTAGCTGCATTTTCACCACGAAAAGCTGCTATTTCGCTTTATCTCCACTTGCCTTCTGAAGACAGAGAGGAACTTCTTTCAAAACTCGGAAAACATAAATCGGCTAAAGGCTGTGTTTATGTTAAAAAACTGGCTGATATTGATGTTGAAATTCTTAAAAAAATGGTTTCGATTTCAGTAAAAGAATTACAAAAACAATATCCTTCTAACTAAAAAAATATGATTCTTACTCTATTTCTTCTTTTAACAGCCGTTGCAATCTATTTTGCCTATCATCCGAGATTCGGAAAAAGACCCGCTGGCGAAAGATTGGCATTAATACAAAAATCACCTCAGTACAAAAACGGAAAATTTGAAAACCAAAGCTTTACACCTGAACTTGCAGAAGGTTATGGCTATTTTGATGTTTTAAAGGAGTTTTTCTTTAAAAAAGTGGACCGTAAAATTCCGACTGATGTTATTCCGTCAATAAAAACCAATTTGCATGAAATTCCGTTAGAACAGGACATTCTGGTTTGGTTTGGGCATTCGTCTTATTACATTCAGCTTGAAGGAAAACGCTTTTTAATTGATCCTGTTTTCAGTGGCAATGCCTCTCCTATTTACGGCACCACAAAAGCATTTAAAGGAACTGATATTTACACCGCCGACGATATTCCTGAAATTGATTATTTATTGATGACACACGATCATTATGATCATTTGGATTATGCTACAATTATGGCGCTGAAACCAAAAATAAAAAAAGTAATTACAGCACTTGGAGTTGGTTCGCATTTTGAATTTTGGAAATTTCCGACTGAAATTATAATCGAAAAAGACTGGCATGAAAAAATAGAACTCGATCAAAATTTAACGCTTTATACCACCCCGTCAAGGCATTTTTCGGGCAGAAGTATTAAACGATGCAACACGCTCTGGACTTCTTTTGTTTTAGAAACCAAAGATTTTAAAATGTATTTGGGCGGCGACAGCGGTTACGATTCGCATTATGCCACAATTGGCGAGAAATTTGGACCTTTTGATATTGCATTGATTGACAATGGTCAATATAATCCAGCCTGGAAATACATTCATAATTTGCCTGAAGATGTGATAAAAGCAATGAAAGACTTAAAAGCAAAAAGAGTCTTTCCGGTTCATTCGTCTAAATTTGCTCTAGCGCTTCATCCTTGGGACGAACCTCTAAAAAAAATAACCGAATTAAATGCGAATTCAGAAAACCCGATTCCGTTAATTACACCTAAAATTGGTGAAATAGTAGAATTGAAAAATGAAAATCAGAAATTTGAACAATGGTGGAAAGGGGTTAATTAATTATTAATTGTAAATGGTTAATTGTTAATTGAAAACTTGAAACAAAAAAATGTCACCCTGAGCGAAGTCGAAGGGCGCCCCTATTGGAACGTGGGCTTCGACTTCGCTCAGCCTGACAACGCATACAAAACCTGAAACCTGAAACAAAAAAATGAACAATTATAACATTCGAAACGCAAACCCTTCTGAATTTGAAGAAATTGGAAAAATTCTAATTAACGTTTATTCAAAATTAGAAGGTTTTCCGAAAGAAGAGGAACAACCCAATTATTATAAAATGCTGGCTAATATTGGCGATTTTACAAAACATCCTGAAACTGAACTTTTAGTTGCTGTTGATGAAAATAATACCATTTTAGGAGCAGTGGTTTATTTTAATGATATGCAATATTACGGTTCTGGCGGCACTGCAACACAAGAAAAAGGTTCTGCTGGTTTTCGTCTTTTGGGTGTCGATTCTCAAGCTAGAGGAAAAGGAATTGGAAAACTTTTGACTTTAGAATGTATTAAAAAAGCAACAGACAATAAACGAAAACAACTCATTATTCATTCCACTTTAGCCATGAAGACAGCTTGGAAAATGTATGAAAATATTGGTTTCAAACGATCTGAAGATCTAGATTTTATGCAAGGAGAACTTCCTGTCTTCGGGTTTAGATACCAATTGATTTCATAAAAAAAATGAGACATTCCTTCTTTTGTCACCCTGAGCGATCCCGAAGCTTCGGGAGAAGGGCGCTCCAATTGGAACGTGGGCTTCGACTTCGCTCAGCCTGACAAAACGAGCAAAACCTGAAACATTAAACCTGAAACAAAAAACAAAACCTTGAAACTAAAATTAACCATTATAGCATTTGCCTTTCTGGCAACTTTAAATATTTCTGCCCAAAATACTTATGTTTTTTTGGGCTCTTATAATCGTGATAAAGCTGCCGAGGCCATTCAGGTTTATCAGCTGGATACCTTAAACGGAAAATTAACCAAAACAGCTTCAGCAAAAAACATTATTAATCCGTCTTATTTGACCGTTTCGCCAAATGGAAAATATGTTTATGCCTGCACCGATACAAAAACACCAAATGCAGGAAGCATCAGCAGTTTTGAATTTAATCCCGAAAATAAAAGTTTGACTTTTTTAAACAGCCAAAGAAGCGGTGGAGAAAATCCCGTTTATGTAACGGTTCATAAAAGCGGTAAATGGGTTGCTAATGCTAATTATACAGAAGGAAGCGTTTCCGTTTTTCCGATTTTAGAAAACGGAAAAATAGACTCGATTGCGCAGAATTTTCAATATATGGACGGAAGTATTCATAAAGAAAGACAGACACGTTCGCATGTTCATTCGGCTGTATTTTCGCCTCAATTTGATTATTTATTTTTACCCGATTTAGGTGCCGATAAAATACGTTGTTACGCATTCGACGAAAATCAGAAAAAACCTTTGATCGAAGCAAAAAATCCATTCACAAAAACAGATTTAGAAGCCGGGCCGAGACATTTTACTTTTCATCCAAATCAAAAATTTGGATATTGCATTGAAGAAATGGCGGGTCAAATAAGTGTTTACCAATATGAAAATGGCATTTTAAATAAAATCCAGCGTATTGCTACACATCCAGACAAAATAAAAGAGGGTTTTGAAAGTTCAGACATTCATATTTCGCCTGACGGAAAATTTCTATACGCCACAAATCGAGGAAAAGAAAATAATATTGCCATTTTTTCTATTGACGAAAATGGGCTTTTAAAAAACATTGGATACCAATCTACTTTAGGAAAACATCCGCGAGTTTTTGCCATTGATGAAAGCGGAAAATTTTTAATTGCTTCAAATGTCAACACCGGAAATGTAGTTGTTTTTAAAAGAAATTCAAAAACGGGACTTCTTAAAAAAGTGGGGAAAGAAGTGAAAATGGAAAACGTTTCTTGTGTTCAGGTTAAACGGATTTAGCATTATCAACGATTATAAGCTTTATTTTTTGTCATTCCGAGGAACGAGGAATCTCCGTAAGTAACTCCGTATAGAAATGCGAACAATCTTTGTCGAGCTACTTGTGGAGATTCCTCGTTCCTCGGAATGACAAACTGTATTTTATTCACCACTAAACAACCAAAAAATTATGTCAACAAATAGTTTCAATTTACAGCCAGATTGCTTAGAAAACGAAATCACAAAATTAATTCCATTAGAAGAAAAACATTTCGAAGCATTATTTGAAGCTGCTTCCGATCCTTTGATTTGGGAACAGAATCCTGTAAAAGATCGATATCAAAAAGAAGGTTTTAAAACTTTTTTTGATATCATAATTACAAAAAGTCCATTCTTAATTCTTGATAAACAAACCAATGAAATAATGGGAACAACGAGTTTTTACGACTATAATCCGGAAAAATCAAGCGTTGGAATTGGCTACACTTTTATTACAAGAAAATATTGGGGCGGTCCTTATAATAAGTCAAACAAAAAATTATTAATCGATTATGCTTTTCAGCATGTTGACTCGGTACTTTTTCATGTTGGAGCAGAAAATTTCCGTTCTCAAAAAGCCGTTTTAAAACTTGGAGCAGAAAAAATCAATGATATAATGTTTAACATTAATGGAGTCGAAGTACCTTATTTTGAATACGAACTTCGTAAATTGTGAATTGTGAATTGTGAATTGTGAATTGTAAAATGTAAAAAATATTACAACAACTAACAATTTACATTTTACTTCTAACATGTAACGTAAAATAAATGAAAAGAATAACCGTTTTCTGCGGATCCAGTTTTGGTACCGAAGAAATTTATAAAGAACAAGCCACTTTGCTGGGAAAAACTCTAGCAAAGGAAAATATTGAATTAGTTTATGGCGGCGCAAACGTAGGTTTAATGGGCGCTGTCGCTGATGGTGCATTAAGTGAAAACGGAACCGTAATTGGGGTTCTTCCAAATTTTCTACGATCTAAAGAAATTGCACATCATGGCTTAACCGAATTAATTTTGGTCGAAAGCATGCACGAACGAAAAACCAAAATGAATGATTTATGTGATGGCGTTATCGCGCTTCCAGGAGGTTTTGGCACTTTAGAAGAACTTTTCGAAATGCTTACCTGGGCACAATTAGGTCTTCATAAAAAACCAATTGCAGTTTTAAATATTAACGGATTTTATGATTCGCTTGTTCAATTGACCGAAACAATGGTTGAAAAAGGTTTACTGAAAGACGCCAATCAGAAAATGCTTTTAGTAAGTAACAACATTGAAGATTTACTAAATAAAATGAAAAATTACGTACCGCCAACAGTTGGAAAATGGATTGATCAGAAAGAGTTATGAGTTTAGTGTCAAGGGTTATATGTTAAGTTTTAGAAGTAAAAAAATAGAGCTATATTTACATTTACTCATAACCTATACTTATAACTTCTAACTTTCAATAAAATGAAAACAGAAAACAACAAATTCGCAAAAGCAGAAATGCTGATTAGAAAGCCTGTTTCAGAAGTTTTTCAGGCTTTTGCAGATCCCGAAATCACAAGTAAATTCTGGTTTACAAAAGGTTCAGGAAAACTAGAAGAAAACCAGAAAACAGAATGGACTTGGGAAATGTATGGTTTTTCGCTTACAGTTACAACATTGGTTTTACACGAAAATAAAAAGATTGTCATTGAATGGGGAAATCCTGATGAAATCACTTTAGTGGAATGGGTTTTTACTCCGCTGAATGAAAATGAGACTTTTGTGAGCATAACAAATTCAGGCTTAAAAGGAGATTCAGATAAAATAATCGATCAGGTACGTAATTCAACAGAAGGTTTTACGTTAGTTTTAGCCGGCGCAAAAGCGTATTTAGAACATAAATTACAGCTGAATTTAGTATTAGACAGATTTCCGAAAGGTTTAGCTTAATTTTTGTTTCAAGTTTTTTTAGTTTCACATTTCATGTTCTGCTTGAAACCTAAAACTTGAACTTAAAACAAAAAAACATCAGCTGTGTCACCCTGAGCGAAGTCGAAGGGCATTCCAATTGGAACGTGGGCTTCGACTTCGCTCAGCCTGACAAATGTGAACAAAACCTGAAATTTGAAATAACATGGAACTTAAAAAACCCGAAAATATAGACGAATACATTGGCGGCTTCCCAAATGATGTTCAGGAAATTTTGGAGAAAGTGAGAATGACGATCCAGAAAGCCGCGCCAGATGCTAAAGAAAAAATCAGTTATTCGATGCCTGCTTTTGAGCAAAACGGAATTGTAGTTTATTTTGCTGCTTTTAAAAACCATATTGGGCTTTATGCTTTGCCTAGCGGACATGAAACTTTTAAAGATGAACTTTCAAAATATAAATCAGGCAAAGGTTCTGTTCAATTTCCACTAAAAGATAAAATGCCTTATGATTTAATCACTAAAATTGTAAAATTTCGAGTGAAAGAAAATCTGGAAAAAGCCAAAAAGAAATAATTTAAATGAATTTAACCGAACACTACAATAAACTTTATAAAACCTCCTCTGAAGCTATTTCGGCAGGAAAATATGCAATTGATTCAGAGATTAAAAATGAATCTGATTCCCGCTTCGGAATAACTCTTTTAATTCGCCCAAGCGATGAAATAAAAGCGAATATGCAGCTTTTTATCAATGAATTAAAAAAGGCCGAACCAGAGCAATATTATTATCCTGATTCAGATATTCATATTACGGTGATGTCAATTATTTCCTGTTCGGAGGAATTTCAATTGAATCAGATTGCGCCAAATGATTATATTCAGTTAATCTGCAAAAGCATGGTTGATGCTGATAAAATTAAAATTCATTTCAAGGGAATTACCGCTTCATCTTCTGCACTTATGATTCAAGGTTTTCCGACGGATGACACTTTAGATAATTTTAGAAATAAACTTCGAGAGAATTTCAAAAACTCAAATTTACAGCAAAGTATCGACAGCCGTTATACTATTTCGACGGCACATTCAACGATTATGCGTTTTCAGGAACCACTTCATGATCCGAAAAAATTAATCGAAATTGCAGACAAATTTCGTGATTATGATTTTGGAGAATTTGATGTAAAAAGCTTAGAATTGGTTTATAATGACTGGTATCAGCGTAAAAAAACTACTCGTGTTTTGGGGAATTTTGGCTTGAGATAATCTTACTTTTTAAACGTTCCAAAATGCCATAAAACTCCAGACGGATCGTGAAGAAAACATTCACTTCCCCAATCTAAATGGCGTGTTGGCGTTAGTTTTACACCATATTTTTCTGTTAAGTTAAGCGCTAAAAGTTCGTTATAATATCTTTCTGCATCGTCAACTTCGAGGAAAATCATGGTGTTTTCAATCCATTCTTTTGCATAATAATCTTGCAGATAAAAGGCAGTTTCTCCACTTTTAAAAACCGAAAAATTGGATTCTAAAACAATTTCTTCAAATCCTAAATCACGATAAAAACTTCTTGATAATTCGAAGTCTTTGGATCCGATGAAGGGACGAATTGATTTGATTTTGTGATTCATTTTAATATCTTTTAAAAAATTATTTTTCGAACCCTAATTGTTTTCGTAAATCTAAATTCAAACTGTATTGTTCCTGAATTGGAATTATTTTTCGTGAATTCTTATTGATATCATTTCCTTCTGCAGTCCAGAGAAAAGGATAAAAATTAAAAACTTCATCGCATTTTAATTTTGAAACTTCTGTTCTCCAGTCCTTCCATCTGTTTCCTTCATAAAACTTATCTAAATCATTATTAAAACAAAATCCTAAAAATTCAGAATAAGTAATATCAAGCGGTTCATATTCAAGATTATCAGGAGAAAAATAATAAACTTTCCCAATATCAGTTCCTAGTCCGCCGCCGTTCAAAATGTAAAAACCGCCAATAGCATCATCAGCAATTAATAAAAATGGAGGCTTTTCACCAAATTCATTAAACGATTTTCCTTTGTTCCAATCTGAAAGCGTACGATTAAATTTTGAATTTCCTGAACCTAAAATCCGAATCCACCCGTCATCAATTAAAAGTCCTCCTGTATTAAAAATAACTGCTCCCATTGACGAACGCGTTGTAACCTGAGTTTTATACAATACATCTTTGGCCTTTATTTGATCAACAGGCAAAATCTCAACTTTATTTTTTGCTGTTTTAATCCAATCTTGCACCAGCGTCCAGCCTGGATCTTTTGTATCAATTAGTTCTTCTGTCTTTTTCATTTTGTTTTGTGCTGTAACGGCAAAACTTAAAAATGCTAATACAATAATTAAGGGAAATTTTGATTTCATTTATTCTAATGCAAATAATTTTTATCCTAGTTTTTCTTCAAAATACTTCCCAAACCTCTACCAATCTGTTCAATTGCTTCCAGACTTTTGGTCAAAGGTGATGCGGTAAAATCTTCGTAGGCATCCATCGAACTTTCTTTTCTATCATCTTGCGGATAAACCAAGATAATATTATTTTCACTGAATGATTTCTCAAATTTCTGCGGCAATCTTTCAAAAATAGACTGATAAGAAACAGAACCTTTTCTGGATAAATTGAAAACAATTAAATCGGTTTGTTTTATTTCATCTGAAATGGATTCGAAATTATCCCATTCAATTACACTTTTGAAGCCGAATTTTGCATTTAATCTCAAAGTATTCGCAATTCCTTGGATAGTTTGATGCGTTTTATAATCGGCATAAAGCACAATCGGAATGCTTAATTCCTGTGATAATCTGCAGATTTTCTGGAGCAAAAGATGAAAACCAATTCCTCTTTCAGAAAATGGCGGACAAATAAAAACCAGTCTTTTTTCTTCTACAAAATTCGTCGGAAAACGGCAGATGAATAAGCTTTTATCTACATTATTGATAATCGAATCAACATTTTCTCCAAAAATTTTATCCAGAAATCCTGTCTTTTTCGGCCATCCAATAATAACAATATCCGACATGATTTCTTTAGAAGTTCTGGCGATTCCGCTTGCAGGATTATGATCAATTCTGGCAATCGTATTTATTTTTACTTCTGAAGCCGAACCTTGAATAACAAATTTATCAACCGCTTTTCGATACTTTAAAATATTTTTTTCGGCCTGATCATTATTCGGAACAATCGTTAATAAAGTAACCGGATTTGATGATTTTTTATCTTTAATCAAAAGTGCAAAATCAAGCAAACTCGCCGTCGCCGAAGTTTTTGCCAGCGGAATTAAAATATGCTCGTCTAAAATTTGATCATGGTTAGCATCTTCATGCGCAATTTCTTCCTCGCATATTGCAATTTTTTTAGCTGCTTTTTCGGTTGCGAAAGAAGCCACAATACAGGTAATCAAAATTAGAATAATAGTTCCGTTTAAGATGTTTTCGTCTAAAATCTTAGCTTTATAACCCACTAAAATTACGGCCAAAGTTGCTGCGGCGTGCGCACTGCTTAATCCAAAAATAAGCTGTCTTTCTGTTCTGGTATATTTAAAAACGATCTGCGTAAAAAAAGCCGCTGTCCATTTTCCAAAAATGGCAACAATACTTAGCGTTGCAGCAACAATTAAGGCGGTTGGTCCGCTTAAAATTACGCTTACATCAACCAACATTCCAACAGAAATCAAGAAAAACGGAATAAATAATGAATTCCCGATAAATTCAATTCGGTTCATCAAAGCAGACGAATGCGGAATTAAAGGATTTAACGCCAAACCAGCAACGAAAGCACCAATTATAGGCTCTACTCCTGCTACTTCGGCCAAAAAGGCAGCGAAGAAAACTACCGAAAGTACAAAAATATAATGTGCGTGTTTTTCACTTTCTAATTTCTTGAAAAACCATTTGGCGATTCTCGGAATCACTAAAAACATAATCGCCGAAAATATAGCTAATGAAACGGTTAATTTTATCCAAAAAGCCTGATTTAGACTTCCCTGACTGCTTCCCATAATAACGGCCAAAATAATTAAAACTGCAGTATCAGTCAAAATTGTTCCTCCTACAGTAATCGCAACTGCTTGATTTTTGGCAATTCCTAATTTACTGACAATTGGATAGGCAACTAAAGTATGCGTTGCAAACATACTTGCCGTTAAAAAACTGGCATTGAATTCATAATGAAGCAAATAATAACAAACCGGAAAACCTATTGAAAGCGGAATAATAAAGGTAAAAAATCCGAATAATAAACTCTTGTTTCTATTGGCTTTGAATTCATTCATATCGAGTTCAAGCCCAGCAATAAACATAATATACAAAAGCCCAATAGTTGAAAATAAAGTAACTGCCGAATTTTTTTCTAAAAGATGCAGACCATGCGGCCCAATAATAACCCCCGAAATAATCAAACCAATAATCCCCGGAATATTAATCTTTTTTAATAAAATTGGAGACAGCAGAATTATAAAAAGTATTAAAGAAAAAATCAATACTGGATTAGTGAGCGGTAATTCGAATTCGTGTAAAAAATGCCTGAAAAATTCTATCATATTGTAATTTTATGCTTTGTGGTATTGTAATCGTAAAAGACATTTTCAGAATTCAAAAAGAGATTCTTTTAAGTAATTTTTAATTATACCAAACAATTTAAGCTGTTTTAGTGTAAGGCTCTCTACAAAAATACCGAAAAAACACTAACTTTCTACGTAAACTGCATATTAAGCAATTAAATTTATTTTGTTGCCAAATTATTAATATTTAATACCTTTTTTAATAAAAATGCAACATTAACAATCAAAAGCGAATCATCGTTGCGTTATTCAATTATCTTTGTAGTAACAAAAATGAAACAATGGAAGAATGTATCTCTGTTTTTGATATGCTTAAAATTGGTGTTGGACCTTCATCCTCACATACTTTGGGTCCCTGGAGGGCCGCAGAACGCTTTTTAGAAGAGTTAAAAAGCGAATCTATTTTAGATCAAATCAAACGTGTAAAAGTCGATTTATACGGCTCGCTTTCGTTAACCGGAAAAGGGCACGCTACAGATTTGGCCGTTATGCTGGGTTTGAGCGGACAGGATCCTGAATATATTCCGGTTGATGATATTGACGGAATTATTAAAACTATTGAAACCAAAAATGAAATTATTTTGGCAAATCAATACACGATTCCATTTTATTTTCTTCAGGATATTGTTTTCAATAAAGACTTTCTGCCCTTTCATGCCAATGGCTTAAAATTTACAGCTTATAAAAATGATGATTCTGAATATGAATCGACTTTTTATTCGATTGGCGGTGGTTTTGTCGTAAAAGAAGAACGTGAAAATGCCAAAATAAAAGAGGTCATAAAATGTGCTTTTCCGTTCCCGATTCAAAATGCTGTTGAGCTTTTGAATTATACGATTTCTGAAAACAAATCGATTTCTGAAATTGTTTATGAAAATGAAAAATCAATGCGTTCTGAAGAAGAAATTCATTCCGAATTAATGCGCATTTGGAATACGATGCTGGAATGTATGTACATTGGATGTCATTCTGAAGGAATTCTTCCCGGCGGACTTCATGTTCGAAGAAGAGCTTTTGATATGCATCAAAATTTAATTGGTTTATCAAATTATTCTGATCCACAGTCTTGGCTGGAAGAAATCAGAAAAACCGAAGTTAAATTTCGCCAGATTTTAAAATGGGTAAGCTGTTTTGCATTAGCCGTTAATGAAGTAAATGCTTCTTTAGGAAGAGTTGTTACGGCTCCTACAAACGGAAGTGCGGGTGTAATTCCGGCCGTTTTAATGTATTATCTGGTAATTGAAAACCATAATGCAGGCGAAAAAGAAATCAAACAATTTTTGATGGTTGCCGGAGAAATTGGAAGTATCTTTAAAAAAGGATCTACGATCTCTGCTGCAATGGGAGGCTGTCAGGCTGAAATCGGGGTTTCGTCATCAATGGCAGCAGCAGCACTTTGTGAATTAATGGGCGGTTCTCCTGCTCAGGTTTTAATGGCTGCCGAAATTGCAATGGAACACCATCTAGGTTTAACCTGCGATCCTATTGGCGGTTTGGTTCAGATTCCGTGTATCGAAAGAAATACTATGGGCGCAATAAAAGCTATAAATGCTGCAGAATTAGCCCTTGAAACCGATTCTAAAAACGCGAAAGTACCTTTAGACAAAGTGATCAACACCATGTGGCAGACGGCTAAAGACATGAATTCTAAATACAAAGAAACCTCTGAAGGCGGATTAGCAATTGCGGTAAATATGGCCGATTGTTAGAATATATTACTTAATTTTGCAAGCTTAAAATCACGTTTTAAAGACAGATACTGTTTTTAAAATCATTATAAAAACTAAAACACTACAGAATGTCAGTTGCTAAAAAAGATTATAAAAGAATCACTACCAAATCATTAATTGAAATGAAAAGCAATGGAGAAAAAATCTCTATGCTTACCGCGTACGATTATACAATGGCCAAAATTGTTGATACTGCTGGTGTTGATGTGATTTTAGTGGGCGATTCTGCATCAAATGTGATGGCGGGTCACGAAACAACTTTGCCAATTACTTTAGATCAAATGATTTATCATGCTTCATCTGTAGTTCGTGCTGTCGATAGAGCTTTAGTTGTAGTAGATTTGCCTTTTGGAAGTTATCAGTCAGATCCAAAAGAAGCTTTGCGTTCTTCTATCAGAATTATGAAAGAAAGCGGTGGACATGCCGTAAAATTAGAAGGCGGAAAAGAAATTAAAGAATCAATCAAAAAAATATTAAACGCTGGAATTCCAGTTATGGGACATTTGGGTTTAACACCTCAATCTATCTATAAATTTGGAACTTACAGCGTAAGAGCAAAAGAAGACCAAGAAGCCGAAAAATTAATGGAAGACGCTAAACTTCTTGAAAAAATCGGTTGTTTTGCTATCGTTTTAGAAAAAATACCTGCTGATCTTGCTAAAAAAGTAGCTGAAAGCATTTCGATTCCTGTTATCGGGATTGGTGCCGGTGGCGGTGTTGACGGACAGGTTTTAGTAATTCATGACATGCTGGGAATGAACAATGAATTCAGTCCGCGTTTCTTGCGCCGTTATTTGAATTTATACGAATTAATGACAAAAGCAATTGGTCAATATGCTGCTGATGTGAAGTCGAGTGATTTTCCTAATGCTGGTGAACAATATTAATTTCTAGACTTTCTTAGACTTCTTAGATTTGAGACTTCTTAGATTTTTTTTAATCTTTGAAAAATCTAAGAAGTCTAAGCCTGTCTCTAAATCTTTAAATCTAGAATTATGCATCAGTTTAAAGAACTTTTAATTTGGAAAAAAAGCAGATTATTTTGTTCTAAAATTTATTCGATTACTGCAACATTTCCTAATGAAGAAAAGTTTGGAATAATTAACCAATTAAGAAGAGCATCTGTTTCAATTCCTTCAAATATAGCTGAAGGCTCATCACGAAATTCCAATAAAGATTTTGCACGTTTTTTAGAAATTGCAATCGGATCTGCATACGAAGTTGAGACACAACTTCTAATTTCATCCGACTTAGGATTTATAAATGAAAGCAACACAACTGAGTTAATTAATATGTTGGAGGAAATCACAAAAATGACTTCTCGTTTTAGAGCGACATTATTATAATTTTAAAAATCAAAATCTAAGAAATCTAAGTCAGTCTAATATCTAAGCAAGTCCAAAAAATGAAAATTCTTTCCGATAAAAACAATCTCCAAATTTTGCACGAAGACAATCACATTATAGTGGTCAATAAACGTGTAGGCGATATTGTACAGGGAGATAAAACGGGAGACAAACCTTTGTCTGATGTTGTGAAAGAATACATTAAGGCAAAATACAATAAACCAGGCGATGTTTTTCTGGGTGTAATTCATCGTTTAGATCGTCCTACAACCGGAATTGTGGTTTTTGCCAGAACAAGCAAGGCTTTATCTAGAATGAACGAATTGTTCAGCAATCGTGAAACTAAAAAAACATATTGGGCGGTTGTCAAAAACAAACCTTTGGAAGCCTCAGCCAAATTGGTTCACTATTTAAAACGAAACGAAAAAAACAATACTTCAAAAGCCCATTTAAAAGAAGTTCCAGACAGCAAACTCGCAAGCCTGGACTACAAAATAATTAAAGAGCTTCAAAATTATACGGCTTTAGAAATTAATCTTCATACAGGCCGTCATCATCAAATCAGAGCACAATTGTCGGCAATTGGTTCTCCAATAAAAGGAGATTTAAAATACGGCGCAGACAGAAGCAATCCTGATGGAGGTATTCATCTTCACGCCAGAAAACTGGTTTTTATTCATCCTGTTTCTAAAGAAAATATCATAATTACAGCACCAACTCCAGACGAAACGATTTGGAATGCGGTGTAATTTTTTATGATATAATTGTTAATTTTTTAATTATTATCGATTAACTTGCATAGTCTTAGAAACAAGCTAATCACAAAATGGACTACAAAAACGACATCGGATACAGAAAAGAAACGCTTAAAAAACTGTTATACAACATTCAAAAAAGCGAAGATTTAATTGTAAAAGCTTTGTACGATGATTTTAAAAAACCAGAATTTGAAGCTGTTTTAACCGAAACGAATTATGTTATTTCGGAATTAAAAGATACCATCAAAAACATTAATTCCTGGGCAAAGCCTAAAAACATTTTTCCCTCACTTCTTAATTTCCCTTCAACCGATTATATTTACAAAGAACCTTACGGAAAAGTTTTAGTAATTGCACCCTGGAATTATCCTTTTCAATTAGCACTTTGTCCATTAATTGCTGCTGTTGCCGCCGGAAACAGAGTTGTTTTAAAACCATCAGAACTTACACCGCACACTTCAGCGATTATTGCTAAAATCATCTCTAAAACTTTCCATGTCAAACATGTAGAAGTTTTTGAAGGAGGTGTCGAAGTATCCAATAAATTGTTGGCAAAACGCTGGGATTATATCTTTTTTACAGGAAGTGTAGCTGTAGGCAAAGTTATTGCAAAAGCCGCAGCTGAAAATCTGACTCCTGTCACTTTAGAATTAGGCGGTAAAAATCCTTGTATTATTGACGAAACCGCCAATTTAAAATTGGCAGCAAAACGAATCGTTTGGGGAAAATTCATGAATGCCGGCCAGACTTGCATTGCTCCAGATTACATTTTGATTCAGAAAAACATGAAAGTTAATTTCATCTCTTTTCTGATTGAGGAAATCTTAAAAGCATACGGAAAAAAAATAGACAAATCGCCTGATTTTGCTCGTATTATCAATACTAAAAACTGGCTTCGTCTGGACAGCATGATCGAGCGCGAAAAAGTAATTTTCGGGGGAGAAACAGACGCCGAAAAATTATACATTTCGCCTACTTTGATTGAAGAACCAGCATTAGACAGCCCAGTAATGAAAGAAGAAATTTTCGGACCAATTTTGCCTATTCTTTCTTATGAAAACGAAGCTGATATTGAAAATATAATCAACAAGTACGAAAAACCTTTAGCATTTTATGTATTTAGCGAAAACAATACTTTTGCAAAAAGACTAATCTCAAATTACTCTTTTGGAGGCGGATGCATCAACGACACGGTAATACATTTTTCCAATAAAAGACTTCCGTTTGGAGGCGTAGGACACAGCGGCATTGGCGCATATCACGGTCAGCTGAGTTTTGATATTTTTTCTCACCATAAGGCGGTAGTAAAAAAAGGAAACTGGCTCGATCTTCCTATGCGTTATGCTCCTTACAAAGATAAGTTAACTTCACTTAAACGTTTATTAGACTGGCTTTAAGCCAATAAAAAATGTCTTTGTTAATTTTATAGATTATCATATGTAATTGATTAAAAATACTATATTTACGTTTCAATATTCAACGTAAATTCAAAAAGTATAAACAATTCCATAATAAAATGAAATCTACTCTTGCCCAAATCGAAAACATAAAAAACAATGGCTATTCATTGGATTTTTCTAACGTTTTCGACCATGCCTTCGAAAATTACAAAAAAATCGCACTTTATTCAGCGCTGATCATATTTTTGCTTATCGTTATATGTGCAGTTGGTGCAGTTATAATTGTAGGTTCCATTTATGGTCTTGAAAATGTCCCTAAAATAATGGAAGAAAGCATGAAGCCTTCAAAACTGACTTTAGAGGATGCATTAATCTCAACAATAGGTGTTTCTTTTATAACGGCTTTATTTGCACCTTTTTCTGCGGGATTTTTCAAAATGGCAGATGCTGCAGACAAAGACAAAGAATTTAAAGTCGCTA
The DNA here is from genome assembly GCF_009711135.1 of Flavobacterium sp. LC2016-01. Lineage (GTDB taxonomy): Bacteria > Bacteroidota > Bacteroidia > Flavobacteriales > Flavobacteriaceae > Flavobacterium. The sequence goes on from NZ_WMIC01000003.1 coordinate 225,687, forward strand.
CAATATTTCATTACTATAAAGCACCCTATTTTGCGCAGTTATTTGTCGCTGCTTTAATTATTAGCGCTGTCAATAATGCAATTGCAAACTCGCTTGAGAGTGCAGGCTACGTATTTATAGGAGTAGGAATTTCGATTTTCATTAATTATCTAATGTACTTTGCAGTTCCTCTAATTGTATTTGGAAATCTCAATGCTTTAGATGCAATTAAGGGAAGCATCACGTTGGTTACAAAAAATCCATTATTAATTTTCGGTCTATTCATTCTCGGAATTATCGGTACTGTCGTTGGTGTAGTTGCCTGTGGCGTAGGACTGCTTTTTACATTAGTTTTTAACACATCACTGATTTATGCAACCTATTACGGAATTTTCACAATGGAACAAGAAGAAGATTCAATTGATACTATCGGCCAATCGGATTTATAATAAAATTGAATTTCTAATTTTAAAAAAATGAGCCTGACCTACTCTTTTAGAAGTTCGCAAAATGCTATTAACTAAAGCACATTCCCCAATTTTATGGTAGAAAACTACAGTTTTTATAGTGCAATGATTTCAGGAATTGCCTTCATGGGTAATAGCCTGAAATCAACTATAACAAATTGGTTTGTTTTTACTTCAGATGTCATTTTCTTCAACAATCCTAAACTTATCATATTAGGGCTTTCCTTATTTGGCTTTTTAGCCATTTTAATTTATCAATTTTTCAGAATAAAAAAAAGAATAGGTTATTTTATTCAGAAGAAAAAGGAAACCGAAACCGTTACTAAAGAATATCAGCTTTACATCCTTTTTTTTGGCATTGCTGTTATTGTCATTGAAATTATCAATGAAATTTTTAAAATAAGACCCAAAAGTTTAATTGTAACCAATGTAATAATTGGCTTCAGTGTATTATTGATTTATGTACTGACGGACAAAATCAAATACCTGAACGATCGTATTCAAAAAATATTCATTGTTTCGTTCTTTTTTTACATCATTTATGTTGGCCGAAACATAATTTATCTGCCAAATGATGTACTGCCCATTATTACTTTTTTAATGTGTTTTTTCTTTTCATACAGCATTTTAAGACCCATAAAAGTATATTGGTCCTTTGTTGCATTCGTGTTTGTTTATTTAATCGCAACTGTTGTTTTTCAATTAATTCCGGTAAAAACATCAATTCTTTTAATCGATTTCAGTATTGTTATTTTTATTGTAAATCAGGTAAAATATGCAGTTCTTCAAAACAACAAGGACAATTACAGGTTTACCAATGAAATTGTGCATAAAGGAAATTCGCTTACTATTGCAACAAATGAAAATGGAGAATTATTATTTTGCAGTGAAACCATTACTTCTATTTTAGGCTATCATCCAGATGATGTTATGGCGCTGGAATTTTGGAAACTTACCGAAGATCCAGAATTCAGCAGAGACAATTATTACAAAAACTATATTGACAACAAATTATATATCCGAAAATTAAAAAGTAAAAACGGGGAATATAAATACATTCAATGGAAAGATAAAAAATTTTCTGAGGAATTAATTATCAGTATTGGTCAAGACGTTACCGAACAAATAATAGTTCAGGACCAATATAAAAACCTGATTCAGACTGCAACCGATATTATTTTTGAAATAAGTATTGAAGGTCATTTTACTTTTATCAATGAATTTGGTTTTTCTATTTTAGGTTATACCGAAGATGAAGTGCTTTTACAGCATTATTCGAATTTTATTCATGAAGATCATATCAGCAATGCTGTAGATTTTTATGAAAATCTGGAACAAAACGAACTCAATTATCCCACAATTGAAATTCCGATTTTAAAGAAAAGCGGAGAGGAATTATGGATTTCCCAAAAAGTCATTGTCCGCAAAAATGATTTAGGAAAAACCATCGGTTTTGCTGGAATTGCCAGAGATATAACCGAATTAAAAAATGCTGAAAACGAGAAAAAAAGACGTTTAGAAAAAATTGAAGCATACAACAATTCTACTAAAAAACTTTCGACAACAAATTTCAGTGATTTCGATAATATACAAACCGTAATCGATTATATTATTAAAGAAGGTGCTGGTGTATCAAAAGCTAACAGGGTCAGCTTCTGGAAATTTTCTAATGATATTATCACGTGCAAGAATCTATTTAGTCGCGACAATCAAACTTTAAGTGATAAAAATGTTCTTGACAAAGAATCCTATCCAATTTATTTTGAAACCTTAAAAAATAAAGCCATAATAAATGCGCCTGATGTTTTTGACAAATTAGAAACATCAGAATTTCAACAAACTTATTTTACAAAAAACAAAATTAAGTCGATGCTGGATGTTCCGATTTTCTTAAACGGACAATTAGCAGGAGTTGCCTGTTTTGAAAGTACAGGTGAAAAAAGAGAATGGGATAACGAAGATATCAATTATGCCAGAACCATTGCCGATGTTATTTCGCTGGCAATTTCATCACAAATGAGACTTAAAGCCGAGAAAAAACTGGAACTGAAAAGTGATCTGCTTTCGGCAATGGCACTTTGTACAGAGAAATTCCTGCTCAGCAAAGGTCCGCAAAAAATGTTTGAAGAAACTTATAATATAATTGGAAAAGCCTCAAAAGCGGATCACATTTTTTATTATGAAAAAGATTTTGAAACCAATACAATCAGCCAGCAATATAAATGGTCGCGAGACGGTGTTATTCATCAAATAACGGAACTTCAAAAATTCACAGAAGACAATTTAAAAGAAATCATTTTTCATTCGGACAGTAAGAGAGCACTAAGCATACTTACAAAAAATCTTGAAGAAACCTTTTTTAAAAAATTATTGGTTGCAAATGATATTAAATCAATTTTGATTCTGCCATTATTTTCAGACAATGTTTTTTCTGGCTTTATTGGATTTGATGATTGCACCAAAGAAAGAAAATGGACGGATGACGAAATTTACATTTATCAAACTTTAGCCAATAATATATCATCCGCTTTAGACCGCCACCGAAATCAAGCTAAAATCAAGGAAAGTGAAGATGCTATTAAAGCCAAAGAACTTGCAGAAGCAGCAAATAAATCAAAATCTGATTTCTTAGCTAATATGTCTCATGAAATTCGGACTCCATTAAACGGAATTATCGGATTTACTCATTTATTGATGAAAACGAATCTTGAAGAAATTCAGGAAAAGTATATGACGACTATTAATCAGTCGGCGCATTCTCTGCTTGAAATTATCAATGACATTCTGGATTTCTCAAAAATTGAAGCAGGAAAACTCGAACTTTATATTGATTTATACGATCTTCAAAAAATCCTCGGACAGATTTTCGATTTAATTATCTACGAATCAAATCAAAAAAATCTGCTGCTTGAACTGAATGTTGACCCGAATGTCCCAAAATACATTTGGACAGATATTGTGCGCTTAAAGCAAATTTTAATCAATCTTTTATCAAATGCCATTAAGTTCACAAACGAAGGTTCTATAAAATTAAATGTTTCTGTTCTTGACAAAAAATACGATGATTTTTATGTTATTCGTTTCTCTGTTATTGATACCGGAATTGGAATATTAGAAAAAAATCAGAAGAAAATTTTTAAAGCTTTTTCACAGGAAGACAGCTCTACAACGAGAAAATTTGGAGGAACAGGATTAGGACTTACGATTTCAAATCAATTATTAGCTTTAATGGAAAGCCGTCTGCAGCTTAAAAGCAAAATTGACCAGGGAAGTACCTTTTATTTTGACTTAAGCCTTAAAACAAGCGAAAATACAATCAATGAAAAACTAAAAGCACTTTCAAATGGAGCTGAACCCGATTATGCGCTCAGCTACAATTCAAATTTAAGAAATGTAAATATTTTGATTGTAGAAGACAATAAAGTGAATATGCTGCTTTTAAAAACGATTCTGAAAAATCTGAACATGAATTCGATTATTTATGAATGTGAAAACGGCTACGAAGCTGTGAAACAAATCGAAAATATAAGTCCAGATCTTGTATTTATGGACATACAAATGCCTATTATGAATGGTTATGAAGCTACAAAAGCAATCAGAATTACAGAAATTGGAAAAACCATTCCTATCATAGCCGTAACGGCAGGTGCTGAAAAAGAAGAGAAAAACAAATGTATTGCCGCCGGAATGAATGATTACATCTCAAAACCTATTATTAGAGGCACTGTAGAAGAAGCATTGCGAAAATGGCTAAAATAGTTCAAAACAAAATGACTCTTATCCTCTCAAAATTGCTAAAAAATCTATAAATTCGTATTAATAAAAACATAATAAGCTTAAATAAAGTACACTATGAAATGGCAAGGCAGAAGACAAAGTGATAATGTTGAAGACAGAAGATCAATCTCTGGAGGCAAAATAGCTGTTGGAGGTGGCGTTATCGGCATCATTGTTCTGTTGCTGAATGTTTTTGGCGGCGAAACTGGCAAACAAATAGCACCAGTTTTAGAACAAATGCAGGGTGGACAGCAAACACAGACTGAAACAGCTGCTCCATTAAGCAAGGAAGATGAAGAAATGGGCAATTTCGTCAGAGTTACACTAGCTGACACTGAAGATATCTGGAGCAAAATTTTTGAAGAAAATGGCATGACCTACAAAAATCCTAAATTAGTTCTTTTTAGAGGTTCTGTACAAACAGCCTGTGGCGGTGCATCATCGGCATCTGGGCCTTTTTATTGTCCAGGCGATCAGAAAGTCTATATGGATTTGGCTTTTTTCGAAGAATTAAAAACTAGGTTTGGTGCAAAAGGAGGCGATTTTGCAATTGCCTATGTTATAGCACATGAAATTGGTCATCATATTCAGACTTTGCTGGGAACCTCAGCAAAAATGCGACAGGCACAAGAAGGAAAAAGCGAGGCTGAAGCCAATAAACTTTCTGTAGCTTTAGAACTTCAAGCCGATTTTTATGCAGGAGTTTGGGCACATTATAATCAGCAGAATTTAGATACAGGAGATATTGATGAAGCGTTAAGCGCGGCCAATGCTGTTGGTGACGATGCCATTCAAAGCAAAATGCAGGGACATGTTGTTCCTGATTCCTTTACCCACGGATCATCTGAACAAAGGATGTACTGGTTTAAAAAAGGTTTCAAAACCGGAGACATCAAACAAGGTACAACCTTTGAAGAAATTCAATAATACATAAACCAAATATAATAACCACCAAAAAAAGCACAACTTAGCAGTTGTGCTTTTTTAATTTCCAAAATAAAAATTCCAAATTCCAACTCATCAGATTTGGAATTTGGAATTTCTAAATTGGAATTTGTTTTCGGGCGAAAACAAAAAAAGCCTTGAATTTCTTCAAGGCTTTAAATCTGGGTGGCTGACCGGGTTCGAACCGGCGACCCGCGGCACCACAAACCGCTACTCTAACCAGCTGAGCTACAACCACCATTTTTGCTTAGCGAGTGCAAATATAGAACAAAGGTTCAGTTCTACAAAGAAAAAAATGAAAAATTTACAACAAATTTTCTAAGCTATTGACTGCCAAACATCTTTCAACGGTAAAACCTTCAGCAAAATCTTTCCCAACAAGCCTTCCTAAGTCCTGCGCACGGTAATTTAAGCTTTCAAAGAAGTTTTTACTTGTAATAGGCGTTGCAGGTTCCTCTGAATTTGGATCATAAAATTGGGTTTTATAGGCAGAAATTGCTTCCACTTTCTTTTTTTCGAAGCCGGTAATATCTACCACAAAATCAGGAACGATGTTTTTCCACTGAATATAATGATACACCACCTTTGGTCTCCATGCTTCTTGTTTCGCTCCGTCAATCGAAGTTTCTATTTTCATCAAACCTGATAAGAAACAAGCATCAGAAACTAATTTGCTTCCTTTTCCGTGATCAATATGGCGATCGTCAATTGCATTGCACAATACAATCTCAGGTTTATATTTTCGGATCATTTTAATAACTTCTAATTGATGCTTTTCATCATTCACAAAAAATCCGTCGCGCATTGCTAAATTTTCTCTCACAAGAACGCCTAAAATCTTTGCTGCATCTTTTGCCTCCTGATCTCTAATTTCTGCCGTTCCGCGCGTTCCTAATTCACCTCGAGTCAAATCAACAATACCTACTTTTTTCCCTAAGGAAACTTCTTTTAAAATGGTTCCTGCACAACCCAATTCTACATCGTCTGGATGTGCGCCAAAGGCTAATATGTCTAATTTCATTTGTTTTTTGTTTGTTTTGTTTCAGGTTTCAGGTTTCAGGTTTCAGGTTTCAAGTTGCCTACAGAACGTGAAACTTGAAACTTGAAACTTGAAACTATTTTTTTAAAACTCTTTTCATCGTCATTGATTTATTGACGCTTTCCTCCCATTCTTTTTCGGGATTGCTTTCTTTTGTAATACCGCAGCCCATATATAAAATGGCTTTATTATCCTGAATCTGCATGCAGCGTAAATTTACGAATAAATCAGAACTTGCCTTATTCCCCGTAAAACTGCTGTTTAATTCACCTAAAAAACCCGTATAAAAAGTTCTGTCATACTTCTCATTTTCTAAAATAAAAGCTTTTGATTTCTTTTTTGGAAGTCCGCAGACCGCAGGCGTTGGATGCAATGTATCAACAACTTCTTCCAGCGTTGAATTATCTTTTAAAACTCCAGAAATATCGGTTTTAATATGCCAAATTGATCCGGCTTTTAAACTGTAAGGCTCGGAAACAACAACCGAAGCCGTAAATTCTCTAAGTCTTTTTACAATAAAATCAGTAACAAATTGCTGTTCGTCTTTTTCTTTTTGCTGCCAGACAATTTCAGTTCCCAGATTATCTTTCTGCGTTCCTGCCAAAGCCATGGTTTCAAAAACATTTCCGTTTGCTTTTAGCAGTTTTTCTGGCGTTGCTCCCATCCAAAGCCCAATTTTTGGATGAAAAAAACAATAACAAAAAGTGGCTGGATATAATTGAACCAAATGTTGAAAAGTGTCAACAAAATTAAATTCAGACAAAAGCACTTCTTCACTTCTTGACAAAACTACTTTTTTAAATTCTTCGTTTTTAATCGCCTGAATTCCCTGCGCCACTAAATATTCATATTGAAATTTAGCTTCAGAATCAAAATTTAAATCATCAATTTCTATCGGTTCAAATGAAGTCGTTTCTTTTTCGGCAGTAATAATTTCCGATTCATTTTCAGGAATAAGAATCAGTTGCTTTTCATCAAAAGAAGCAAAAACAAATCCTTTTTCGCTATAATCTGAAACGGTATGTAATGTGTTATTTTGCTGTAAAATCCCAACAAGATCTGTTGTATTGGGTTTTGAATAAAGTACAAAAGGTAAATTTTGCTCTTTATGATTTTTAATTTTTAAGAAAAATGCATTCATAATTTACTCACTTTTCTTTCTGTCTAAAACCATGTTCGTCAATTTGCAGAGCGAAACTAAATTTCCAGCTTCATCGGTAATTTTGATTTCCCACAAATGAATACTTCTTCCTTTATGAATAATTCTGGCCGTCCCAAAAACATAGCCTTCACGAATACTTTTTAAGTGATTTGCCGAAATTTCGATTCCTCTTACCTCCTGTTCTTTTGGATCAATAAAAAAGAAAGAAGCTGCGCTCCCAACACTTTCTGCCAAAGCAACAGAAGCTCCGCCGTGCAAAAGTCCCATTGGCTGATGAACACTTGGATTTACAGGCATTTTTGCCGTTAAAAAATCTTCTCCAGCGTCGATATATTCAATTTTCAGCGTTTCCATTAATGTGTTTTTAGAAAACTCATTGCATCGTGCTAAAATCTGCTCTTTTGTATAATTCATTCAAGTAAACTTTAAAATCGTAAAATTAAAGAAAGATAAGACACAAATCGAAAAATCGGATTCTAAAATTAAAAATCATTTATGAACTTGTCAGTTTTTTGCTATTTTTACAAAAACAATCAAATATTAATCTTTGGCTTTTTTTTGCCACTGATTACACAGATTAAAAGGATTTTGAAATACTTTGTATTAAATTTTTCCGTCACGACTCGAGCGATAGCGAATAGGCGAAGCAATTCACGAATTTTTCTAATTTAAAAAATAAAAAATTTGCGAATTCGTGGCGAAAAAAATCATTTTAATCCCTTTAATCTGTGGCTAAAAAACTATTTAAATGCGTCAATACTTTACAATCTTTGCTCTGGGTATAATTCTAGCTTTCAGTTCCTGCCGAACTGATTTTGACACTGTTGCCAGCACCGGAGATTTAAAATTTTCAAAAGACACAGTTTATTTAGATACTGTTTTTAAAAACATTGGTTCAAGCACTTATCAATTAAAAGTATATAACCGAAGTAAAAATGATATTTCGATTCCTGTTGTACAATTCAAAAAAGGCCTAAGTTCAAAATACCGAATGACCGTTGACGGAATGACTGGTACGAACGGTAAAATTTTTAAAGATGTAACACTTTTGGCAAAAGACAGTTTGTATATTTTTATAGAAACAACAGCCGATATTACAGATGCAAATCCAACCGATTTTTTATATACCGATGAAATTCAGTTTGACAGCGGTGAAAACCTCCAGCAAGTTGCTTTAGTGACTTTGATTCAGGATGCTGTTTTTTTATATCCGAATCAAAATCCTGACGGAACCAAAGAAAAAATCAAGATTGACGGCAAAGATGTTGACGGATTTTATCTAAACGAAAATGATCCTGTAAACGGAAATGAATTCATTTTTACCAAACAAAAACCTTATGTCATTTATGGCTACGCAGGAGTGCCAGAAAACAAAACAGTAACTTTTGAAGCGGGAGCACGAGTGCACTTTCACACTAATTCAGGTTTATATGTTGGCAATAAAGCATCTTTACAAATCAATGGAGCAAAATCGACAACAGAAAAACTCGAAAATGAAGTTATTTTTGAAGGGGATCGCTTAGAATCTCTTTATTCTGATATTCCGGGACAATGGAAATCGGTAATTCTTGAAAATGGGAGCAATAATCTTTCGATTAAAAATTTAACTTTAAAAAATGCAGTTGCCGGATTAGACATCAGAAATTCTTCTAATACAATTCAAATTAAAAACACTCAAATTTACAATTGCGCCGAATATGGAATTTTAGCTCAAAATGCACGAATTAATGGCGAAAATCTAGTTATTAATTATGCTGGCTTAATCAGTTTATCGTGTGTTTATGGTGGGAATTATGTTTTTACACATTCTACTTTTAATAACAATTGGCAAAGCAGTTCACAATTTGCAGTTAATCTGAGCAATAGTTTGGCAGGCAAAACGCCAGAAACGAATCCGCTAACCCAGGCAACTTTCAACAACTGCATAATTTACGGTTCAAATACAACTGAATTTAACTTGAATAAAAACACCAACGCAGCTTTTGTTTATCAATTGAATAATTGTCTTTTAAAATTCAGCGGCTCAACAACAAATCCTGATTATCAATTTAAAACTGATACCCAACATTATAACAATATCATTCTAAATGAAAATCCGAAGTTTTATAATGTTAATCAGAATAAATTTAATATCGATAAAACTTCTCCCGCTTTCGCGAAAGGGAATCAGGCCTATATAATTCCGCTGGATATTTTAGGAATTACAAGAACTTCTCCGCCGGATTTGGGTGCTTATCAGAGCCAGGATTTCCCGAAGTAATTTTTTTGTCATCTAGACAGGAAGTTTTTTATTTTTAAAATTCATACATCGTGGTTTTTGTCATTTCGAGGAACGAGAACACGAGCGTTAGCGAATTGGCGAAGCAATCTCCACAAGTAACTCCGTATAGAATTTCCAATCTTTGTCGAGCTTCTCGCGGAGATTTCTCGTTCCTCGAAATGACAAACAGTACGTAATATCTTTATTTCCTGCAAAAAAGCTTCACATCTTAAAGTCTTCGTGGCAACAAAACAACTCGTAAGAAAATATACCTCAAAATTAAACATCTCTTAACGCAATGCATTCATAAAAGTAGTAGATTTGCTACAATACAATTTTAAATTTCTAAAAACCAGACTCTTAAAAAGTATTTATCAACCAAATCTTATCCAAACTACTATGAAAAAAAACTACTTTTTACTATTATTATTCGTAACTGCAATTGGTTTTTCTCAAATTCCTTCTGGTTACTACAATACCGCAACCGGAACGGGTTATACTTTAAAAACGCAATTGTACAATATTATCAAAGGTCATACTGATAATGGTTATGCAGGTTTATACACAACGTATCAAACTTCTGATGTTGACAATTTTTACGAGAATGATGGAACTGTTTTAGATATGTATTCTGAAAATCCATCAGGAACAGACCCTTACAATTACAGCACCGGAAGCACGCAACGATGCGGTAATTATTCAGTTGAGGGTGATTGTTACAACAGGGAGCATATTATTCCGCAGTCGGTTTTTAATGAACAATCTCCTATGGTTTCCGATGCGCATTTTATCACTCCAACTGATGGAAAAGTAAACGGGATGCGTTCCAATTATCCGCACGGAACTGTAAGCTCTGCAACATATACTTCTCAAAATGGAGGGAAATTAGGATCAAGTTCTGTATCTGGATATTCAGGAACCGTTTTTGAACCTATCAATGATTTTAAAGGAGATATTGCCCGAATGTACTTTTATTTTGCAACTCGATACGAAAATACTGTTGCGGGATATTCATATGCAATGTTTGACGGTTCAAGCAATAAAGTTTTTACAACCGCTTTTTTAAATATGCTTTTGGCCTGGAATGCACAAGATCCTGTAAGTGCGAGAGAAATTGCAAGAAACAATGCGATTTATGCACGTCAAAACAATAGAAATCCCTTTATTGATCATCCGGAATATGTAAATCAAATTTGGGGAGGAACTCCTTCTGGCGATACTCAGGCACCAACTACTCCAACGAGTTTGGCTTCGACCTCAAAAACTGCGACATCAATTTCACTTTCATGGACTGCATCTACAGACAATGTAGCTGTGACGGGTTATGACGTTTATGCTAACAGTGTTTTAAAAACAAGTGTTTCTGGCGTTACAGCAACAATTACGGGTTTAACGGCTTCTACAGCATATTCTATTTATGTAAAAGCAAAAGATGCTGCAGGAAATGCATCCGCTTCAAGCAATACCATTTCAGTTACAACCAACAGCAGCGGCACTGGAACTGCAACAGATTTGCTTTTCTCTGAATACATTGAAGGCTCTGGAAACAATAAAGCTTTAGAAATTGCCAACAATACCGGAAGTTCTGTTAGTTTGTCGGCTTACACTATAAAAAAACAAACCAATGGCGCAGGTTCATGGAGCACTGGTTTAGCTTTAAGTGGCACATTGACAACTGGAAGTAAATTTGTAATTGTAAACAGTTCCATTTCATCAACTTGTTTTTCTCCAAGTGCAGCCAACATTTCAACAACAGCTACTGAATTGACTTTTAATGGAAATGATGCTGTAGGTTTATTTAAAAATGGGGTTTTGATTGACATTATCGGGACTTTTAATGGCGGAACAGCCAATTTTGCAATTGATGTTACTTTAAGGAGAAAATCAACGGTAACTTCTCCAAGTACTACTTTCAATTTAAGTGCTCAATGGGATTCGTTTACAACTGATACTTGTAATAATTTAGCAAGCAAAAAAGCATTACCTGTAGAAAACGAAGAAATTATTGAAACTTCAGAGGAAATCCTGATTTATCCAAATCCTTCTGATGGAAATTTCAATGTTGGACTAAATGATTTTTCAGTTCCTTATTCTATAGAAATAATTTCGTTTTCGGGTCAAAAAGTTTTCGAAAAGCAAAACACAACTTCTTCTAAAATTTCTGTACAAAATTTGTCGGCTGGAATCTACTTTATTAAAATTACCAAAGGAGAAAAAATAGCTTTCAAAAGAATAATTATCAATTAAAAATACTTTTTCATACACTAAAAAGCGGCTAATTGCCGCTTTTTTTATCTCGACAAGACATTTTTTATAAAAATTGTTCTTCTAATCTATTTCGAGGCTTCGTAAATTTTGCAAACTCTTTTTTGTGCAGCTACTAAAAATCTAAAGTTTAATTTTTAATTTTTTCCTTTCTAAAAGTTTAATAATACAGAATATATCAAAAAAGAAATTTTAATAAATCATTAAATTTCACGAGAGAACGAAACGTATTGATTTTGCGTCTTTTTGGTAGAAAAAATGCAAGAAAAAAGCAATTTCATTTTTTTTGAAAAGAGATCGTTTTCAAATTTGCGCTTACTATTTATTTACATTAAATTTGCAGCTCAATACAACAAACTACACAAATGATCCATTTCTTTGAAAACCAAAGCAAAACTGTTTTTGCCGTACAGACGCAAAACGAAATTTCAGCTCAAGACATTTCAAAATTAAACTGGCTTTTTGCCGACTCTAATAAGATCGAGAAATCCGCACTGACGGGTTTTTTTGTTGGTCCACGTGCCACTATGATCACACCTTGGAGTACAAATGCTGTAGAAATCACTCAAAATATGGGTGTTCCGGGCATTATCAGAATTGAAGAATTTCATCCAGCAACGGAAGATTTTACTGATTTTGATCCGATGCTTTTCCAAAAATTCAATGAATTAGATCAGGAGATTTTCACGATTAACATTCAGCCAGAACCAATTCTGGAAATTGATGATATTGCTGCTTACAACAAAGTGGAAGGTTTGGCTTTAAGCGAAGAAGAAGTAGAATACTTAAATAATCTTGCAGCTAAATTAGGAAGAAAACTAACTGATTCTGAGATTTTTGCTTTCTCTCAGGCCAATTCAGAGCACTGCCGTCATAAAATCTTTAACGGAACTTTTGTGATTGACGGTGAAGAAAAAGAAACTTCTCTTTTCAAATTAATCAAAAAAACATCTCAGGAAAATCCTAACGATATCGTATCTGCTTACAAAGACAATGTTGCTTTTGTAAAAGGACCAAAAGTGCAGCAATTTGCACCAAAATCGGCAGACAAACCTGATTTTTACGAAATAAAAGAATTCGACTCTGTTTTATCTTTAAAAGCAGAAACACACAATTTCCCAACAACTGTTGAGCCTTTCAATGGAGCTGCAACAGGTTCTGGAGGAGAAATTCGTGACCGTTTAGCGGGTGGACAAGGTTCATTGCCATTAGCGGGAACTGCCGTTTACATGACTTCGTATTCTCGTTTGAACAACGACAGAAAATGGGAAAATGCAGTTGAAGAAAGAAAATGGCTGTACCAAACGCCAATGGATATTTTGATCAAAGCTTCAAACGGAGCTTCTGATTTTGGGAATAAATTCGGGCAACCACTTATTACAGGTTCGGTTTTGACTTTCGAACATTCAGAAAACGACCGTAAAATTGGTTACGACAAAGTAATCATGCAAGCGGGCGGAATTGGTTACGGAAAATTAAATCAAGCAATTAAACATAAACCACAAGAAGGCGATAAAATCGTAATTCTTGGAGGAGAAAATTATAGAATCGGAATGGGCGGAGCTGCAGTTTCTTCTGCAGATACTGGAGCTTTCGGTTCAGGAATTGAGTTAAATGCGATTCAGCGTTCCAATCCTGAAATGCAAAAACGTGCAGCAAACGCGATTCGTGGTTTGGTAGAAAGCGACAATAATCCAATTGTTTCTATTCACGATCACGGAGCAGGTGGACACTTAAACTGTCTTTCGGAATTGGTGGAAGAAACTGGAGGTTTAATCGATTTAGATAAATTACCGGTTGGAGATCCTACGCTTTCTGCAAAAGAAATTATCGGTAACGAATCTCAAGAAAGAATGGGATTGGTTATTGGTCAAAAAGATATTGATACGTTGCAAAGAATTGCTGACAGAGAGCGTTCACCAATGTATCAGGTTGGAGATGTAACGGGAGATCACCGTTTTACTTTTCAATCAAAATCAAATGGTTCAAAACCGATGGATTATGCTTTAGAAGATTTCTTCGGAAGTTCTCCAAAAACGGTTATGACTGACAAAACTATCGACAGAAAATATGCGGATGTTGCTTACAATGCTGCAGATTTCGAAAGTTATTTAAAAGACGTTTTACGTTTAGAAGCTGTTGCTTCAAAAGACTGGTTAACGAATAAAGTGGACCGTTGTGTTGGAGGAAAAGTAGCTAAACAACAAAATGCAGGTCCGTTACAATTGCCATTGAATAACGTCGGCGTTATGGCTTTGGATTATTTAGGAAAAGAAGGAATTGCAACCTCTATTGGGCACGCTCCCATTGCTGCTTTGATTGATCCGGTTGCAGGAAGTAGAAACGCTATCGCAGAATCTTTATCAAACATTGTTTGGGCGCCAATTAAAGATGGTTTAAAAGGTATTTCATTATCTGCAAACTGGATGTGGGCTTGTAAAAACGAAGGTGAAGACGCTCGTTTGTACGCTGCTGTTGAAGGCTGTTCAGAATTTGCAATCGAATTGGGAATCAATATTCCGACAGGAAAAGATTCACTTTCGATGAAACAAAAATATCCAAACGACGAAGTAATCGCACCAGGAACGGTTATTATTTCGGCTGGAGGAAACTGTACGGATATTAGAAAAGTAGTGGAACCCGTTTTACAGAAAAACGGAGATTCTATTTATTATATCAATTTGTCTCAGGATGATTTCAAACTTGGAGGTTCTTCTTTTGCACAAATTAGAAACACAATCGGAAACGAAACTTCTACTATAAAAGAGGCGAAGTTCTTCAAAAATGCTTTTAACACGATTCAGGAATTAATCGGCGAAAGCCAAATTTTAGCGGGTCACGATATCGGAAGCGGTGGTTTAATTACTACTTTATTAGAATTGTGTTTTGCTGATGTGAATCTTGGTGCTAAAATTGATTTCAGCGCTTTCGCGGAAAAAGACTTGTTGAAAATCCTTTTCGCTGAAAACATCGGAATTGTTTTCCAGGCAAAATCAGATGCAGCTGTTGAAGCGAAATTAAATGCAAACAACATCGAATTTTTCAAATTAGGAACAGTTCAAAACAAAGCAAGTTTGGAATTTGGAATTTATAATTTGGATATTGCGAAGTATAGAGATATTTGGTTCGAAACTTCTTATTTATTAGATCAAAAACAATCTAAAAACGGAAGAGCTCAGGCACGTTTTGAAAACTATAAAAATCAGGTTTTAAATTATACTTTCCCTGCACATTTTACAGGAAAGAAACCAGAAATCGACAATTCTAAACCAAGACCAAAAGCAGCTATTATTCGTGAAAAAGGAAGTAATTCTGAGCGCGAAATGGCAAATGCTATGTACTTAGCAGGTTTTGATGTAAAAGACGTTCACATGACCGATTTAATTTCGGGTCGTGAAACTCTTGAAGATATTCAGTTTATCGGTGCAGTTGGAGGATTCTCTAACTCAGATGTTTTAGGTTCTGCTAAAGGTTGGGCTGGAGCTTTCTTATACAACGAAAAAGCAAAAACAGCTTTGGATAAATTCTTCAAAAGAGAAGATACTTTATCTGTTGGAATCTGTAACGGATGTCAGTTGTTTATGGAATTGGAAGTGATTAATCCAGAGCATGAAGTTCATGGAAAAATGCTTCATAATGAAAGTAACAAACACGAAAGTATCTTTACTTCTGTAAAAGTTCAGGAAAACAATTCGGTTATGTTATCGACATTGGCTGGAAGCACTTTAGGAGTTTGGGTTTCTCACGGAGAAGGAAAATTCAAATTACCTCTTGCTGAAGAAAACTACAACATTGTTTCTAAATATGCTTACGAAGGTTATCCAGCAAATCCTAACGGTTCTGATTACAACACCGCTATGATGTGTGACAAAACAGGAAGACATTTGGTGATGATGCCTCACATTGAGCGTTCGACTTTCCAATGGAACTGGGCATATTATCCAAAAGATAGAAATGACGAGGTTTCACCTTGGCACGAAGCTTTTGTTAATGCCAGAAAATGGATTGAGAAAAACTAAGAAATATATTTTTACTAAAAGCGCCCGATAAATTCGGGCGCTTTTTTTTTGCCACGAATTTCGCTAATTTTCACTAATTTTTAGTTTTCACAAAAAACAATACCACAAACCAATTCGTGAAAATTCGTGAAATTCGTGGCCAAAAAACACTATTTAAAACTATTCTAAGATTAATTTAATGGTATCTTAAGACAGCTTAAGCAAGCGTAAACATTCTGGTAAATATCTTTGTCTCATGAAAAATATGATACGCAAAATATACCTTCCACTTCTCTTATTCATTATAAGCCAATTTTCCTTTGCTCAAAAAACTGCAGCTATAAAAGGAAATATCACTGACGGAAAACTTCCTGTAGAATTTGTTGATGTTGTTTTAAAAAGAGCCAGCGATTCGACCAAAATAGCCAATTATGCTGTGACCGATGTTATGGGGAATTTTGCTTTAGAAAATGTTCCTTCTGGCGATTATCAGCTTCAATTTAAATTAATAGGTTTTAAAACTATTTCTCAAAAAATAAAAGTTTCTGAGAGTCCAATTTCTATTGGAACCATCAAATTGCAAAACGACACTAATTTACTGAATGACGTTGTTGTAAAATCTCAGAAAAAACAAATTCAGAAAACCAACGAGGGTTTTATT
Organism: Flavobacterium sp. LC2016-01; assembly: GCF_009711135.1. GTDB lineage: Bacteria > Bacteroidota > Bacteroidia > Flavobacteriales > Flavobacteriaceae > Flavobacterium. The sequence goes on from NZ_WMIC01000003.1 coordinate 242,240, forward strand.
TTTAATGCTGTTTCGAATATTTCACAATCTGGCGGAACTGCAACCGATATGTTGAAAAGTATTCCGACAGTTGCTGTTGATGCTGAAGGCGGTATTACGCTAAGAGGAAAATCGCCTATGATTTTAATTAATGGAAAAAATTCGGCGATTACTAATATGGATCAGATTGCGGCAAGCAGTATTGAAAGCATTGAAATCATCAGTAATCCGACAGCGAAATATGATGCTAATGCAGAAAGCGGGATCATTAATATTAAACTGAAGAAAAACAATCAAAGCGGTTTAAACGGAGCTGTTGTTTTAGGAGGCGGTTTTGGCGCAAAAGGCAGAATGAACAGCTCGGTTCTTTTAAATAATAAGACCGAAAAATGGAATATTGGTTTGGGATATGATAATCGTTTTGCGGGAAGAACCAAAAAAATAAATTCCGATAGAACCAATTATTTTATTGATGATGAACATTATATTCATCAAAATAGAAATGACGAACGTACGGAAGGTTTACAGAACTTGAAATTTAATGTTGATTATGCTCCAAATGACAAAAATACCTTTTCGTTTGAAGCTTTAGGAAACATCGAAACTCAAGATAACGACGAAACTTTGTACACACAGATAAACACCAGCACTAATGCATTTTTCTCAAATAACAAAAGACATTCTTTAGAACTGGAACGTTCAAAAGTTGGGGAATTGTCTTTTAATTATGACCGAAAATTTTCTGACGAACGAAAAAGCTTGAATACATCAATAACCTCATCATTCGGGAAACACAAAGAAAACACGGATATTGATACTTATAATTATGATGAATATCAGCAGCAGATTGGTGAAGCCAAATTACAGCGCACGCACAATTACGAGAACCAAAATATCTCTAATGCAATTGTAAATTACGCTTTTCCTGTTTCAGAAAAATCATTTGTAGAAACGGGCTATAAAGGAACATTCCGCTTTTTTAATTCTGATTTTGAAAGTGCCGATTTAGTTAATGGCGATTATGTTGTAAATCCCATAGCCAGTAATAGCTTTGAATTTAATGAACAAATAAATGCTGTTTATGGAATGCTGAATTCTTTTATCGGCGAAAGCGAAAATCCAAAATGGAAATACAATTTAGGTTTGCGTGCAGAAAATGTTTCCAACACTGGAGCAACTCAAAACAACAGCGATCGCTTTAGTAATAATTATTTGAAATTCTTTCCATCGGCTTCATTGCAATTGAATTTAAAAGCAGATGAATTTGTCAAACTTGGCTACAGCAAACGTATCAACCGTCCCGATTTAGACGATTTGAATCCGTTTATTGATATTACAGATGCGCTTAATCCGCATGGTGGAAATCCTTATTTGAAACCTGAGATTATTCATATTGCCGAAATGAGTTATAATAAAGATTGGAAAAACTATTCGTTATCAGCCAATGCTTTTTACAGAAACACGACTGATGCGATCAGACAATATGCAGAATTACAAGATAATGGCGTAATTTTTCTTCAGCCAAGAAATATTGGAAGTACTGTTACTTATGGTTTGGAAACTATTTTCAGCCTTAAACCCATTGGTTTTTATGATGCCAATATCAGTTTAACAGCTTTTCAGCAAAATATCAATGCATCAAATCTGGGAGAAGATGTTGTAAATAATGCTTTTAGCTGGTACGGAAAAATCATTAATAATTTTGTACCGTGGAAAGGCGGAAAACTTCAGATTATTGGGAATTATAATTCAGCTTTGGCGACAACTCAAGGAAAAAGAATTCCAATCTATAATGTTGATATGGGATTTCAGCAAAAACTCGGAAAAGGAAATGCCCGCTTAGGATTGGTTGTAACCGATATGTTTAATACGCTCGAAAGCGGTTATAAAAACAATACCGCATTGTTCAGCAATAACAGAACCAATAAATCAGACACGCGCGCTTTGATGATCACATTTGCTTACACTTTCAAATCTGATTTTAAAGAGAAACTGCTAGAAAATCAGTTTTCGACAGAATAATAATTCGTAAAATAAAAATCTGATAATTTTTTCATTCTTGTAATTGGGATTTATTTTTTCTATGGAAATTTAAAGTATATTCGCCTTGAAAATCTGCCGCTGATTTTCCCTAAAGACCAAAAACATTTAAACCCTACTATAGAATGAAATCTGTACACGTATTGCTTATTGCCTTATTTTTTGTTGTTGCGAAATCTTATTCGCAAGCTGAAGTAAACACAATCACTCATAATTCTAAAGAGCGCTATATTACAACCACAATCGGTTTTCCGGTTCCGGGAACTTATGCACCAATTGGCCAAAAAGGACCTATTACACAATTAAATCCAGATGGAACAGGATTTATTCAAGCAGATGATTTGAGTAAAAACAAAATCAACTGGGGAATCGAATGTACAGAAGAGGGAATTCCGGTTTTCAAGGAAGGATTCAACAGTAAATCATACACTTTTTGGTACAGACCGAATGACAGCAACGAATGGTCTTATTCTCAATTCTCCATTCATTTTGCGAAGAAAAAAATGTTTCTGATGGGAGAAAGAGTCAAAGAATATGAAGATTTTAACGTGCAATAATCTCCAAAAAAAATACTATTTTTTTTAATTAGATAATTTGTAATTTTTTCGAAAATTTACTACAAAAAAGAAAACGTTTTCGTTGATTTTTAATAGTCCCTATAAATTTTCCCATAAAATTCCACAAAATTAAAAATTATACCTATTTTTTATTTAATTTGCGATAAAATTCAATATATTAAACATGGTTTCAATCACACGCCTTTTTGATTTTCCCTATTATCAACAAGAAACTTATAACCTTCCGGTTGCTTTAGCAACAAAAAAAAACGGAGTCTGGGAAAAAACATCTAGCCAGGAATATATTGCAAAAGCAAATGCTGTTTCAAGAGCATTATTGCGCATGGGCATTCAGAAAGATGATAAAATTGCCTTAATTACATCAAACAACCGTACCGAATGGAATATAATGGATATTGGTGTTCTGCAGACAGGCGCGCAGACCGTTCCAATTTACCCGACTATTTCTGAAGAGGATTACGAGTATATATTAAATCACAGCGGCAGTATGTACTGTTTTGTTTCTGATGATGAAGTGCTTCAAAAAGTACGACTAATTCAAGCAAATGTGCCTACGTTAAAAGAAGTATATTCTTTTAATGAAATTCCAGAATGCAAACACTGGAGCGATTTACTTATTTTAGGAGAAGACGAAAGCAATCAAAATGAAGTTGAAGCTAGAAAAGACAGTATAAAAACGGACGATCTTGCTACAATTATTTATACTTCTGGAACAACCGGAAGACCAAAAGGCGTTATGCTTTCGCACAAAAATATTGTTTCAAATGTTTTAGACAGCGCGCCTAGAATCCCGTTTGATCCAGGAAAAAGCACGGCGTTGAGCTTCTTGCCTATCTGCCATATTTTTGAAAGAATGATCTTGTACATTTATCAATATTATGGAGTTTCGGTTTATTTTGGAGAATCAATTGACAAAATCAGTGACAACTTAAAAGAAGTTCGTCCAACTGTAATTACAGCTGTACCAAGGCTTTTAGAGAAAGTTTACGATAAAATTTATGCAAAAGGAACTGAATTAACCGGCATCAAGAAAAAACTGTTTTTCTGGGCTATTGATTTAGGTTTAAAATACGAACCGTATGGAGCAAATGGTTTCTGGTACGAATTTCAATTAAAAATTGCCCGCAAACTTATTTTCAGCAAATGGAAAGAAGGTTTGGGTGGAAATTTAGATTTGATGGTTTCTGGAAGTGCCGCTTTACAGCCACGTTTGACTAGAGTTTTTGCTGCTGCAGAAATTCCAGTTATGGAAGGTTACGGATTATCTGAAACTTCTCCGGTAATTGCGGTAAACGATCAAAGAAACAGAGGTTTCAAAATTGGAACTGTTGGAAAAGTAATTCGCAACGTAGAAGTTAAAATTGCTGAAGACGGAGAAATCCTTTGTAAAGGACCAAACGTAATGTTAGGTTATTTTAAAGACGAAGAAAAAACGGCTGAAGCTTTACAAGATGGCTATTTCCATACAGGAGATATTGGAGAAATCGACAGTGAAGGTTTCTTAAAAATCACCGACCGTAAAAAAGAAATGTTCAAAACTTCAGGAGGTAAATATATTGCACCACAAATCATTGAAAATGCCATGAAACAATCACGTTTTATTGAGCAGATTATGGTAATTGGTGATGGTGAAAAAATGCCTGGTGCTTTTATTCAGCCAAATTTTGAATTCGTAAAAGAATGGGCAAAAATCCATAAAATTACTTTAGGAAGTACAGATGCAGCAATAAGCGAAAATCCAGATGTAATCAAACGAATTGACGAAGAAGTTGAAGGTATCAATGAGAAATTTGGAAACTGGGAAAAAATCAAGCGTTTTGAGTTAACTCCAGATGTTTGGTCTATCGACGGCGGACAGCTTACTCCTACTCTAAAATTAAAACGTAAAATCATTAAAGAAATTTATAAAGATCTTTACGCTAAAATCTATGGTCATAATTAAAATTCCAAAATAATTAACCAAAGGAAAAGGCTGTCTTTATTTAGACAGCCTTTTTTTATTTTCTTGCTTTTAGTTTATACTTCATAATATCCTTAAGCATCGATTTATTGTTTTCATTAAAAGCAATCAATTCTGATGCGATGTCAGGTTTAACACTAATCTTGTCAGCCACGATTTCGTAAGCAATGTTTTTAGTGAGTTCTTCTAAATTCTCATGTTTCTTATACTCATGTTTCATGGCCTGCAAAAACAGCTCAGAATTTTCTGCCGACACCTCTGTTTCATAAATTGAAGTTATAGCCCCCGATAATTTCTCTGTCGATTCTATATTTACAAAATAGTTATTCAGGCAATTAAACGCATCTTTATTGCTTTTCCAGCCTGTCAGCAGTACTTCTTGTGCTGCGTTTACATTTCTGATTTTATCTTTGTAAATAAATGACGCTTTCACATATTGGTTATTCGTTTTATACCCCTCTATTACTTTACCATAATACTTGTCAGCCTCTAGTTTGTCTTTTAGAATGGTATACAAATCGCCAACTTTCTCATCTTGATTAAGTTCGCGATATAGTTCAATCGCTTGCTTATAAACATGTCCTTTTTCGTAACACTCAGCTGCTTTGTTTTTGTTATTGCAATATTTAAGATGAACAGCCGCAGCTTCGCTGAACAACTCACCTTCCTCAAGAACATCAGCTGCTTTATAATGATTTTTGAGCAGTTTCATATACACATGCGCCGCCTTTGTATAATCTTTTCTTTCTTTAAATTCCGTGGCCATTTTTTCATATCGATTTTGTATAGTGGCAAAACGCTCAGAATCTATCAAGGCCGAACCTCCTCCTGATGCCGATGGCTGACGTGGTGGCGAATAACTCCCAGAAGAACTGGAAGAACTATTATTAATAAGCGCTAGTGCGATTATTAAACCAATTGCAAACACAATAACAATCAAAGCAAGAGATGAATTGGTTCCGACATTAGTATTAGTGAAATCACAACTTTTAAGATTAAACAGCATAACCAGCACAAAAATTATCTTAAAGACAATTATAAAAGGCTTGCCATCAAATCCAGATTCATTTATTGTATTTCTTCTTCCTCCTGAAAAAGAACCACCGCCAGAGAATCCAGAACCATTTCCTTCAAAAGAAAATTTTCCATCAAATCCTCCTCTTGCAGTTCCTAATGTATCCAGAGGAATAGCCAGTTTTAAAGCCATTTCAGGGTTTTCATCAAGAAACGCCAAAAACTTATCCATTTCCTTTTGATTCCCTTTCATTAACTCCTCCATATCAAATGGCAATTCATCGGGCATATCTTCTTGTGAAAATGGTTTTTCTAGCGCTTCCAGAATATCTTCCGTATTTGCTTCGTAACGCAATGATGCTATATATTGCGGAATATGAACTGTTTTTGAAGGTTCGATTATATCAATTTCTTTAAAAACTGGTGCTTCTAGTAAATCGATCCACGAAACTTCTTCTTTTAATTCTACCAATCCAATATCCGGATGCATGAAATGATAATGCTCTGAAAACAAATTGTGCCACTCAGCCTTTGTTAGCTGAGGGGTCACAATTGTATTTTCGGGAATAAATAATTTGTTTTCTATCAATTGACAGAAATAATTCCTTCCAATACGATCTGCTTTAATGCTATTCTGATCCAAAACCAATAAACATCCAAATAGCTCGTTTGCATTTGCTCCTGGAACTGGAAAAGCTTTGACCAAATGGAACGCTAATCCAATATTCTGAATTTCCTGAAGCCATACTTTTGGCAATCCACTTTTTATAAAGACACCTCCTTTGGGAAATGTGTTTTTAGAATTTATTCTAAGTTTAAGTTCCATGCTGTCTTACATTTTGTATAAATGGATCTACATATTTTTCCAGAAAGTCTTTTTCTTTTATATTTTCCAGAAAAGAATCTGTTATAAAATAATCATTACCGGAATATTCACTTTCTGAAGCCATAATGGTTCTTCCGTTTGCAATGAAAGGAATATAAAATTTAGGAATTTCCTCTTTACCGCTTTCAAATATTAAAATCCCGTCCTTATTGGTTACTCTGCTTCCGTCTGGAGATTCAAAAAACAAGGTTTCAATGTAACAAACTGCACTAGCTCTTTCAATTATTCTCTTTAAATTTTCGGCTTCCTGTCTTGTTACATTGTTTAAAATAATGCCAAGCTCATCATCTACAACACTTTTACATTCAACTAAAGATTTATCTGTATTCTGTTTTATGATATGAACAAGATCAATAGTTGATGCTCCTCCTTTATTTTTCAAAATAAGATTTACCTTTTCATCAAATCGTATGGTTTCTTGTCTCAAATCGTTAGGATTATAGTAACTTGTTTTAGAAAATTCTAAGTGAGTGAAGTTAAACCCATTGATTTCGATATGATTATTTACAATTGACATTCCTTTTAGTTTTTTTATGACGCTGTATTTGAATTTACTGTTCATAAAATCTCTAACAAAAGAATTTTGTTTTATGCTATAGGTCGAAAAAGCATCATTAATCAAATTACTGAACTCAGACTTCATTTTTATTAAATCATCATCGACACGCCAATAGCTTGCACCATCAGTTAAATAAAACTCACTCTTATGTCCAAACACATTAACCTTTAAATCATTAAAATCTTCATTAGAAACCGCATTACTCTTTAACTCCTGTTTATCAATATTATAAATACTAATTTTTGGAGTCGAATCGCTTACGTAACACAACAGAAATCTCTCGCCTTTGCCATTGGTTTTTATAGCAAACTCTCCTTTGTCGAAAGGAAGATTTGAAGCTACTTTTTTAAACCCTTTGTTGAACTCATTACTAACAAACCAGAATAAATTTCCATTCAAATACGTATAAAAATCAGAACCATAATAAAAGATATTCTGATAACTTCTTTCTACCGGAAACAAAAGCGGAATATTATCTAAGTCTGTTTCTGAATAGTTACGACGCGGCAAATCTCCTTTTTCTTTTTTCCACAGTTCATCTAGCGGCATTATAATATGCTGCAGCATTTTTCTCCCTTTGTTCTGATTTTTATAAACTTTGATGCCTTCCATCTCCGTTTCAAAAACATACTTAATCTCAGTGTAATAAGTACTTATCACATTTTTCATTGATGCCAGTTTCAAACTATCTTCTGCAGAAAAAAGAAATACTTCCTGATTTTTACTGCTGATTTTATTTTGCCGAAAAAATGATTCAAGTCCTTGCGAACAATCCAGTTTGCCGCTAAGTTCACTCAAGGCCTGAATTACATCATGAACGTTATCTAACGGAACTTCCTTAAAATCCTGACCTGCTATAAAAACTCTGCATTTAATGTCGGTTTTAGGATGTCTTGCAATCGCGATCGCCGAAGCAAAAGACAGAATCTTAGGATTTCCCCAATTTTTTAATGAGCTGTCGATAATCAAAATACGTTCGAATTTATCTGCTTCCGGCGGTACTTCTCTTTGAATGTAAAGTGCTTCGTTGTTAGCAATTCTGGACATAAAAACATCATCATCGTAAGCAAATTCAGAAATGACCAATTTGTCAAAATCACCTTTGTTTGTCAAATCCGAGATTCCTCCCAAAGGCTGTTCACTCGGATGATTGTGGTGCAACGGGATATGAAGTCCCGACCAAAGCCGTTTGATAAGACTTCCTACGTGAAAGGTACGATCATCATTTATAAGCTGCTCGACAAAAGTGGCTGTATCACTAAGGTTTTCCTCTTCTAAAATTTCCTCTTTCAGCTTATCCTTTAAATCCTCATGCGGATTATCCTCCATGGCATACAAAATCGACTGCACTGTTGGAAATCTCTTTTTAAGCAGAGCCAATGTTCTGAAATCTTTTATAAAATTGGCATCATTAAAAGGATCTTTTACGCCTGCACGCACCAAATGATGCCTATAATCTTTGTATTCGTCCAGAATCTTTTTTGCTTTTTCGGAAGAAATTCTGTTATGACATCCGTCAAAAATAGTTTGAAACATTTTCAGTCTTTTCTCGCCCATCTTGTATTCATCAGGCAAAGCCGAAAGTTGTCTCATAAAACCAATACTTGCACCTAATCTAAACGAATGTTCTATAGGAAAAGATTTGATTATTTCTTTGTCTTGTGCCCAATTCTGAATTCTGTCAATGGTTTCTTCGCTATCATGATTAGTGGCTGTAATGGCTAATAAAAGAGTTCCGAATGGTGGAAAATTAGTATCAGAAAGCGCTTCTAAAATTTCAAATACAAATTTCTCATAACCGATAGTTTGCCCATTCGGAATTGTGATAGTCTCAAATACACTATCTGGAGAAAATATTTGATTTTCCCATTCCCAAAAATAGTCTGTGAATGATTGAAAGTATCTTTGAAATTCCATTTTTATTTTATGAAAAAGTTAAGCGAAATGAACTAATTGATAGTGGTTTAATATTTTGTTTGGGAATAGACGAATAACTGTTATCCTTATTCCAGAGTATTAGGTTTTTATCAAAAGGATTTAATTTATCCTTAAGTGTTTGTGTCAAAACAGGCCATTCAAAATCATATCCTGAAGGCACTAGAAAATCATTTTTTAACCAATAGGTATCTCCTTTCAACGGCAATAAAGGCTTTCCAATAATCAATGCTTTGTTATTGATTACAACCCATTGTAAAGGTTCAAGTCGAAATTTTGGTGCTGATTCAATATATGCTTTCAATTCCTGATATTGTGCAAGTAAAGCATATGCTTCTTTGACATCTTCTGATTGTTTTAATGCAATATCAAGTGTCTGATCTATACCAAAAAAGTTATGATTGAAATTGGGCAATGAAACGGGTAAACCTCTCAAAACCGGCGACCATAGCAAACCCGAAGGCAGTTTTTTGGCCGGCAGCTGTTTTCCTTTTTCAAACAATAAATTTTCTTTTAACTCGTATATTTTGGCATACGGAATTTGAAGAATCTCAGAAGAGTTTATTTGCTCGGCTGAGAATTCTTTTATCCAGATTGTATTGATTTCAAAAGCTATTTTCAGATTTTCCCAATGGCGCACTGCTCCCAGAAAATCTTTATGTTCTTTATTAATTTCTAGAAAGTACATATTAAATAGTTTGCAGAATTTTTTGCCACAAAGATTCTATATGTTCCTGAATGTATTTTTTCTTTTCTGCGTCTTTGATCCAGTCGCAACGGGTTTGCATATATCTTAATTTATCTTTGATCACATTTTGTTCTTCAAAAGAAAGGCTTTCATCCTGCCATTTTTCAATTAGATAATTTACTTCTTTCATCACGCTTTCAGCATCCGGCGTTTTATTGTACATCGCTTGAGGATGCGCTTCTGTAGAAGTATCTTTTTCGATAATTTTATTAATGATTCCTTCCAGAATTTCAATTTGCTCTTCGTTATCCCAAATATATTTTAAAACCCAGAAATCTGATACAATCGATTCTTTTCTTCCGCACATTAGTGCACTTGCAGCAATAAGATTCTGAAGCTTTACCGCACGTCGGTCAGAGACTTTTATTCCGGTATTTCGAAGGCTATGGATAATATCCACATATTCGTTTCGTGTCGCGCTCAAATCTACCTGACGGCAAAGCTTTTGCAATTCGCGAACCTCATCGGCCGAAATTGTCGGCACTTCTTCAGTCACAGAACTTTCCAGTTTCCAACCGGCAAGCAATACCTGATGCAGTAAATCCGGTTCTACGTAATCACATTTTATACGAATCAGGAAACGGTCAAGCAAAGCATTTAGCGATTCGTCTTCTGGCATAAGGTTACTCGCGCCAACAAACATCAATGCCGGCAATTTTTTAGTTTCCTTACCGCGACGAAAGATTTTTTCGTTAAGTGCCATAAGCAAACTATTCAAGATAGCCGAATTGGCATTAAAAATCTCATCCAGAAAAACCATCGAAGCTTCGGGCATCATTCCGTCAGTATTGGTAATCAATTCTCCTTCTTTCAGTTTTCGAATATCAAAAGGTCCAAAGATCTCATTAGGTTCGGTAAAACGGGTTAACAAATATTCGAAATTTTTATCACCATCGATTCCTTTAGAAAGCGATCTGACAATTGCACTTTTTGCAGTTCCTGGAGGTCCAAGCAAAAAAGCATTTTCTCGTGCAAGCAGTCCAATTCCTAACAGATCGATGATTTCATTTTTTCCAACAAAAGTTTCCTTGATATGTTTTAAAACGGCATTTAATTTAGTTGTAGGATTCATTACTTTACTTCTATTTTTTATTCTTTTAAATGTTTTAAAGTTGTGCCCAGAAAAGTTTTTGATAATCTCCAAAACCTATCTCCAGTTGTTTTTTTATAAAATCAGATTGGGCCCATTTTATAGATTTTCTTTGTACGATTCGGTCAATATAAAGCTGCAGCAAGCAATCATTTGCCGCAACTGCATCAAAATTTATGTTTTCCGTATCCAGATCAGATCCAATGGCCGAATAATGAAATTGGATTAAATGTTTTTCTAAAATATCTATGACCAAATCTTCCGGATCTATTTTCCTAATTTCCGCAATAATCTGAGGCAAAAAACGAAGACAGAGATCTGCCGAAATAATAGCCGAAGCGTCCACTGCACCAATATAAAAAGATAAAAGTTCCTTTACATCTTTCATTTTATGTTCTCTATGCAATAAGAGTTGTGTAGCTAAATATACCATTCTGGCCGCCCATAAAGCAGCTCCTGAATTAAAATTAGGCGCTATTCCCGGGTATTCTAAAACTTCTTTTTCATATTCTGTTTCCAGAAACAAAGCAGCTTCCGTTTCCTCCGTTTGAGCAATTGTAATTAGCTTATCATACAAAATAACCTGTTCTATGGTTCTGAGATGATAAATGGTATCCAAAAAAGGCGTTTTTATTTTCTCCATCTTATTAAATTATGCCTTTTTAAATCGGACTATTCTTTAAAGTGAATAATTCTCCGTCTCATACGAAAAATTGTACACGAACAAATATATTATTAAATCTGAACCTTTGTTCAAATATTACTTTTAGCTTTTGCAATTGTTTTTAACAAAAAAGTAAAACTACAGCTATAAATAACTGCAGTTTCCTTCCAGAGCTATCAACAATGCTTTTTGACAATTGTAATCAACAAATTAAATTCTAATTTTTAAGACACCAATGCAAAATCTTAGCGATGTTTTTAGCATCGTCAATGCCGCGGTGATGGGTTCCTTCAAGCGGAATATTCAGCATTTGCAAAGCACCATTCATTCCAGTTGGTTTTTGCAGACCAAACTTTTCAGCAAAATGAGTTTTCACATTAATATGTTCTTCTCCCATCGGATACGGAATTCCAAATGATTTACATTGCTTTTTCAGCATATTTAAATCGTACTGACCGTAACTTGCCCACGTATATAAATCGGGATTGTAATTGTCGATTAACTGATTAACAGCTTCTTCAAAAAGAACGCCATTTTTATCCAATAAATCTTGAGTAATGGTTGTCAGTTCTGTACAAAACGGACTCACGTTCGAACGCTGGGGTTTTATCAAAATTCCCTGATTCTTTGTAATTTCTCCCGTTTCTGTATCTAAAACCGCCAAACCTATTTCAATGATTTCATTTTCCTGGCCCTGCGGGACCGCGCTTTGCCAGCATGTGGCTTCTAAATCGATAATAATAATTTTATCTGTAGTTTTCATTTTTTTTAATTTTTAATAATTGTGTTTAATTTTTTTAACCGCTAGAGGCACTAAGATTTTACGCAAAGAACCTCTAAGATTAGTTTCACGCAGATTGAGCAGATTTAAGCAGATTTTTTTATAATCCATCTAGTCTTATAATCTGTGGCTAAAAAGCTTTCTGCCTTAACGCCTCTGTGGTAAAAGACTTAGAAAAACATGCTTTTAAAATCTAGAAAAAAACTTCTTTTCTTAGACTTTTTCTCTTGCTTTTCCTTTTTTGTTTTAGAATTTTCGTAAAACTTTTTGAAAGGACGAGGCTCAAAATCAACCAAAATCGCCGCCATATTTATAGCATCAATATTTGATGGATCTGTTTCTCCTTTAAAGAAAGTCTCGATAGGTCTAAACTTATCTTTCGTTTCCTTAAACTTATTTTTTTTGGTATGATCGAAATCTAAACCCAATAGATTACTGAAAACATTCAAATCATCCTTCGTTGGATTGTTTTCGAAAATAAGCCAGCAAAAATCACGAAGTTTTCCACGAGAAGGTTTGTACAAATAATCAAAGTATTTGCCTTCTTTTTCTATCTCGTATTTTTTTCTAATTGCGTTTTTATATTGTTTTAATGTATTGTTGTTCATGGTATTTTTCTTTGCAATTCTTGGGAACCTCTGGAAATCGTAAGACTTCTGGGAAACCAATATCTGCAAAGCTTAAAATGCCAATGCTTTTCGGGAGAAGTATCTCCTAAATGATATAAGTTTCTCTCAATCTTACCTTTTCATTCCATTCGTTAATGAGTTCTAAATGATTTCCTTTACTCGAGGCAAACGGAAACTCACCACACTCAACTATAGTTGTACAACCAAAATGCTGGTCACACGCAAATCCTATTTCTTGATTCATCCTTAAATTTTTATTGTTAAACTAAAACCATCAGCGTTTCCATTGATGGCTTTTCTCTATTTTACGAAGATTTCTTTCAATTGACCAATTACGTTTCCACCTCCAGAAATGGTGATTTCACCAATTTTATCTGCGATTTTTTCAACGTATTCCATCTCTTTCAGCTTCCACAACATTTCGTTTTCTTCCATCAGTTTTGCTGTGTTTAGCAAACTTCTTGTTGCAGCAGTTTCTTCTCTTCTCATAATGCTGTTGGCCTGCGCTTTTTTCTCGGCAACCAAAACCTGATTCATGATTTCTTTCATATCGCCTGGAAGAATTACATCTCTTATTCCGGCATCAGAAATATTCAAACCCAAATCTTTGATTTTACTTTTTGCTTCTTCTAAAATAGCTTCTGCAATAGCATCTTTTTTGCTCAATAATTCATCTAAAGTCAATCCGCCTACAAAAGCTCTTAGAGCCAATTGCATGGCAACATACAACTGTTTTTCAAAATCTTTGTTTTCGACCAAAGCTTTCATAATATCAACAACTTGGTATCTCACAAAAAAGTTGATTCTCAATCCTGCTTTATCTTTAGTCAACAATTCCTGTCCAGAAATTTCTAGTTGCTGTTGTCTTGTATCAACCGTTTTAACTTCGATTGTAATCGCGTTATTCCAAAAGTAATGCGTTCCAGATTTCAACTCTTTTACAAAAGTTCCGTTCACAAACAGCAATGCTTTGTCATTACTTGCTACAATAAATTTTCGAACAAAATACTTTAATTGATTATGCTCTAATAAGTTTACAGGAACATCTTCTGTGATTTCAATTTTAGACAGATCTGCTTTTTTGAATTCGTTTTTCACAATTCCTTTCCAGAAAGGATGTCTTCCTGAAGTCAGCGTTCCTTTAAAATTTCCGTTTATAAAATGCAAAACAATCTCGTTATCGGCAACCTCAACAACGTCTAACATTGAGGCCAAAACTTCATTCTGCAATAAAATATTCAATTCGAAAGGTGCATTAAAGACCCCATTCAGATCATAAATCAATGCATTTTTGTTTCCAAAAACCCAGTGCAAACCTTCTTGTAATACTTTTACTAATTTTCTGTTTTCGAAAAGCAAACCCACTTGGTATGCTTCGATTTTGATTCTCTTAATCATAATATTTTTTTGTTTCAAGTTTTCTTTGTTTCAAGTTTCAAGTTTGAAACAGCCGAAAATCTTTGTTCTATTTTCTATTCTCTATTTTCTTTTCTCTATTTTCTTTCTTCTAAATAAAAAAACTTCCTTGCCTTTCTCCTCCGAGAAAAACGGATGAAGAGTTTGTAATTTGTTTACCCGAATTGTTTGCGATTCTATTTTATTGAGATGATCCCCAAATCATCTTAACAATCAAATCGGAAAGAAAGCAGGTATTTCAAAAAACGTTGCTTTTCGCACTGGCTTTATCGTGAGTGTGAAGGTTCAGATTCTAGAATCCTAATTTCACTGACAAAGACAAATCAGTTTTTTTCCTGGTACATCTTTTAAAGAGTGATGCGCTCTGGAATTACAGATTGTAAGCCTGTAGTTGATTAGCCGCTCATCCAACCGAAATTAATCGGTGCAGGATTCGAACCTGCGTTGACTTCTATTGCTCTACCAACTGAGCTATTGCATTGCTGCAAATGGGAGTCGAACCCATGACACATAGATGGAGATCATTTTTTGGAAAACAATCAAAAACCTCCAAACCAAGTTGCATAGAAAAACATAATTCGCTTTCGCGGAAAGTTCTCTACAATGGTGCTATACAGAAACACGCAACTGGACTTGTTTGATATTTTTAATCAAAGCCTAAACTTTGATGTATTTCAGTTTATAAAAGAACTTGTTTTATTTCTTGAACAAAGATTTCAAAACCACTGCGCAGTTATTCTGCGCAGTGTATTTTTTTTAATTGATCCATTCTATTACCGTCGATAAATAGACTTGTCTAACCTCTTCAAATCGGGTTATATTCGGAATATGATTTACTTCTAATAAATATTTAGAACCATCTTTTGCGACGATATAATCATTTCCAATCATGTCCATCTGCAAAGCATTTTTAATGTAAAGCGTGTCTTCTAATAAATCCTGATCAACAGGCATAAAATTGGCATTATCAGGATGAATTGATTTTAACCAATCGTCACCTTCCAGTTTTATTTGCCAATACGTATCACCAATCATCATAATACGAACGGCATCGCCTTCAAAATAAGGTTCAATGGTTGCGGTAAATTCGCTCTCCCATTCTCCATTAAAACGATGTTTATTCTCACCGCAATGCCAATTTCCCCATTTTGCAATCGTATCTTCAGTTGTGTTGACAGAAGCGCCCGCGCTAATAAATCCGCGTGGAGCACTAAATTTTGAAAGCGATAAAGCTTTTACCAGACAAGGAATCTTAAAACGGCAGTCCAGCATCGCAGAAGCCTTTGGATAACAATCGCCATTCCAGATCGCAAGACCTGCAATAAAATCAAAGTCATTGTCATAAATTCCGTAATAGACCACTTTATCTACAGGTAACATTCCAATTCCATTCGATTTTTCCATATAGAGAACCTCATCTTTTACTACAATTTTCGGTATCGATTGATGCCAGATAATATGTCCTGAATACTGAGCTTTTATGCTATCATATTCTTCCTGTTCAATTCCAACAAGGGCTATTCGGTTGTATTTTTGTTTCATCGTATTTAATTTTAGTGTTACTTGTATTTACTTTTAAACAACTTCTAGTTTTAGGCGTTTAATTCCAAAATCAGATTTTCTTAATTTGCACATTCTTTCGTCTGAAATATGATGGAAAACAATTCCTTCAATATCATTTTCTGATAAGAAAATTTTCAAATCATCAAAATCAAAACTTAAAGAATCAATTACTTCAGAACCGTGTTTAACTAAAGTATGCTTTTCTAAGTTTTCAGGATTTCCTTGAACTTTTGGTCCGCATAATTCGTATGTTCCATCTATTTTCAATTCTAAACTATCAAAACCTTCAAAGAAATGTTTATCCTCCGATTTTGTGCGATCACATTTTACCCAATGTGGATGATGCCCCGTAATTAAATCAGCTTCCTGACATGGAATCGCATTCGCTGGAATCGAACGTCCTTTTTTGGCATCGAATCGTTTGAATAATTCTCCGTCAATAATAGCTACCGATGTACCATCAAATTTTCTGGTTGCAATCGCTTCACCGTTCATTACCCATGCATTTTCTGCATTTAACTTATTTACTACTCTCGCTAAATTGTTTGGATCTTTAGCGAATAATGTGCTTATCTTTTTCATTTCTTAATGTTTTTAATTCAACCAGAATTGAGTTTAAACAAAATCAATTCTTTTATTTGTACAGGAAGAGAGACTCGAACTCTCAAAAAACTGATTCTAAGTCAGCCGCGTCTACCAATTGCGCCATTCCTGCATTTAATTAACCTCAGGTTTCGACCTGAAATTTGTGGAAATAGTAGGATTCGAACCTACTCAGTCAAAAGACAACGGTTTTACAGACCGACCTAACTCTCCAGCGTTAGCGTATTTCCATTTGTCTGGGAAACAGGACTCGAACCTGCAACCTCCTGCATCCAAAGCAGGTAAACAGCCAATCGTTATCTTCCCAGTTTTTTTAAAGGTTCTAAGATTCTAAGGTTCTGAGGGACTAAGATTTTTAAACCTTTACAACTCTGTCCCTACAAACCTCAGCACCTTAGCATCTCAGAACCTCAGCACCTTAAAAAAGAGCCAGTTCCTTCTAGAGAACGAGTGATTTTGGAAGGATTTGAACCTTCGACCCTCTGCTTCGTAGGCAGACGCTCTATCCAACTGAGCTACAAAATCAGTATTTTTTGGGCATAAAAAAAGCACCCGATTAAAGGTGCTTTATAAATTCAACGGGATACGACTATCCTATTGCCTGTATTGATGCACCTGTGTTGTTAAACGTCCAAGATCGAAACTCGGGTTTAGCAGTTGTTTGTTATATATGTTGTTATGTAAGGCCATTTTATATGTTGTATTATATTTTGAAATTGTTATTGTTATTTGAATTTCTGTTTTCAGATTTTCTTCGGCAAAGATAAAGTCGAAAAAATCAATTATCCAAATCTTTTTTAAGATTATTTTTCTGACTATCAATTAGTTACACATAAAATTAAAACAAAGAAATTCCTGTCCGCAAACTGGTGCAGATTCCTTTTTGTATCAAATGACTGTCTCTCATCAGATTACTTTTCAAGATTATATTTCGCTATTTGGTTTATGCATTAAACATTTGGTCAATTATTTTTTTAATTATTTTTAGTTATGGTTTGATTTTCTATCATTTTTAAACATCTTTTTGTCACACTGAGCGCTTTTTTTGTCATGTTGAGCGAAGTCGAAACACTCGCAAACTATTATAAAACAAAAAAAGCGTCCCGAACTAAGGACGCTTTTATATTTTATGTTGAGTTGAACTCTAAATTTTACATTTCAATTTCATAAAAATACATATAGCATCCTGAGCTTTTAGCCGGAAAATCTCCTGCTAAGCGTTCAAAATTTTGTTTTACTGAAAGTATCATATGTATTTTTTGTTTTTTATTATGGGTGCAAATGTAGTTATTTTTGGATTAATTTAACAAATAATAGCAAGATTAAACAAAATTATAACAAACAAACTTTTATTGAAACAGATAAGAATCTAGTTATATGATCTTGATTGCTCATAAAATGTTTGGACTTTACAAAGAGAAAACTTTATAAAAAATATAGTTTACTTTTAATTTCAATTATTTGATCTCTTTGATATTTTTTTCTCCAAACCACTCGTTTGCTTTTTTGAGTACATTCTCATTTGGATTACTATAATAAACAGCAAGATTTTCTTTAGCACGAGTACAACAAACATAAAATATTTTTTGCGTTCTCTTTAATACAGATTGACTTTTTACACTATCTGTAAAAAGATATTCGAAATTGTAATCATTCCATTTTCCATTATCCAGTAATACTAAAACATTATTAAATTCAGCACCTTTTGTTTTATGCTGAGTTGAAAAAGGAGTAAACCCTTCTAAATACTTATATAAACTAATAAATTCTTGAAATGAAACTTCTTTAACGCGATTATAAATATATTCTTTTTCTACAATGTATTTTGTCAATTTATCATCATCCTTTGAAACGATACCTAAATCATTAGCTTTTTGGATTACTTGTTCAATTGTTAAACCTTCATCTTTTAATAATTGTTGAATATTTCCATTTAATTCAACTTTCTTTTTAACACTATCGATGGCTTTTCCATTTTTCTTTAAAACTCTAATTACTTCGTTATAGTTTTTACTTTCGTAATTGTACAACACATTTTGAATCTTAAATAAATGCTTGATTAAATTATCTCTTTTTGATCCCTTTTTGTTCTCACTATCCTGAGATTGCTTTTTATCATCAATAAGCATATCCTTATCTAAATAGATTTTTTTAACCTCAGAAAATTTCAGGTCTTTTATACTGTCATATAATTTCGAATTAACATTATTTGATATGATTTTAGTCTTTTTTGAAATTTTAGTTATAAAATTTAACTCAGTTACAAAATCATCAATTGTTTCAAATTCATGCAATCTTTTTTTAGGTATTTTCGTTTGTTTTACAACTTTATCTTTTAACTCATTTAGAAAATTATCAGTAAATAATAAATCATTAATATCTTCTTTTGGTAAATCTTTGATTTTATTATAATTATTTATAGCATTTTCATCTAACTTTATTTCATCTAATAAATAAGACTGAGCTTGAAGATTCATTTCGTCAACTATTTCATCAAAGGTTTTATTATCATCTATAACAATACGATTCAGTTTAATTTTCTCAACTATATCTTTTTTTAACGAAATTATGGGATCTTTATCATAGATTTCCATTAAATTTCGAAAACCAACTTCATCTGCAATTAAATTGTGTGTTAAATTCAAAACCTTAGTTTCTTTAGTATTATCAAAATCCCATTTTTCCTGAGAGAAAAGATAGTCTTTGATTTTATCCCTTTCAACATCTTCTTTTCCAAATAAAAACAGTCTCCTTCCTTCTTTTACCTTACCTTCTGAATCCATATTTGGAGCACTCTTATCTTTGGAAGGTTCTTGAGTTAAATCAGATCTTAATTTATTAGCTAAATCAAAAATTAATCGAGGATTTCTCCTATTTTGTTTTTTTTGAACTTCTCTTACTTGATCTCCTTTATCTCCTTTATATAAATCTAAATTTTCAATTCCTTTATCATAAATGGATTGCATACTATCTCCAAAAAATCCAATAATAGATTTTTTAGAAGATTTTTTAAAGTGAAGTAAAAATATTTGTATCACTTTTTCATCTGTATCTTGATACTCATCAATAAAAATAAACTTAAATTTATCTTGAACTATATCGGAAAGTTTCTTATGAGAAGAAAACATTTTTTCTGCGATAATTAATAACTCGTCATGAGAGATTATCCCATCTGATAATTTTCTATTCTCTTGATAGCGTATTCCTTTTTCTTCAATTTCAGTGTAATTAAAATTCTCTACAGCTATATTAGATTCAGTATCTTTTGCCAAGTCAAATAAAGTTCTCTTCAATTCTTCCTGAAAATTACTAATGCAATTCCAAAGAAAATCGTGAATTGTACTAACAAATAAATTTTTATGATTTACTCGTTCTTCAATTTCTTTAACAGCAGAATTTGTATATGTCATGCAGGCTACTTTGCTAGTCGGATTTTCTCGAATAACTTGCCTAATTACACTAACCAACGAATAAGTTTTTCCACTTCCTGCTCCACCGCTCAAAAGAAAATTATTTCCATTATCAATAAAACTCAATATAGATAAAACTTCTTTTTCAGTTATCTCTAATCTTTCCTCAACCATAATAATCCTTCTTTTATATAGTTTGGTATCTTCCAACAACTATAATTACTATTTTCACTATTTAAGAGTATTTCCATTGCTAATGAAGGTTTTTTTATAACCC
The DNA here is from genome assembly GCF_009711135.1 of Flavobacterium sp. LC2016-01. Classification (GTDB taxonomy): domain Bacteria; phylum Bacteroidota; class Bacteroidia; order Flavobacteriales; family Flavobacteriaceae; genus Flavobacterium. Next base: position 262,372 of record NZ_WMIC01000003.1, read on the forward strand.
CTTTTTCGGCTAATTCAAAAACTTTCTTATTTTCTTTAAACTCTTTTAACCACTTATCTCTTAAATTGTTCCAATTTTTTATGTTATCACATATAAATTTATAATTAACATGAAAAAATGAATCTTCAAAGCTTCTAGCATGATAACCGGATTCTTCCGTTTGATATATAATTAGTAAATTACCTGACTTACTAAGTTCCCAATTTCTGTGTTCATTTTTTGCTATTCTTTTTGAATCAAAATTTAATTTTTTAAAAAAATCTAAATCATTTTCTGTTTTACTAAAAAAGTAATGCAATGAAGTATTGGATGTTTTATTAGCTTTTGAATCATTCCCAGAACATTTTATAACTTCCATAATAGGAGTTACTAGATCGTCCTTGAATTTTAATTTTCCATCTTTTTTATTTTTTGCTTGTTCCTCGTAATAACTATCAATGTCAGTAATGACAATTGACTTAATTCCTATAAAATCTATAAAATTTTCAAAAACTGAAGAGTAAGCTCCAACCTCAACAATTGAAATATTTTGAGACTGAATTGGAAGTTCATTTTCTTCTAAATTCTCTTCTAAATCAATTTTCTTCATCATCGCGGGAAGCAAGATTCTTTCAGTATCGCCTTCAATAAAAATAGCTTTGTCTGCAAAGAAAAGCTCTGCTCTATTTAATGTTAAGTATTGTTTTAAAAATTTATAATGCTTTTTGCCTTCAATATCTTCTGCCTTATATTCTTTCTCTAAATCTTTTAAATTTTTAGATTTGACATTACCTACACTTTCTTTCTTTAAATATTTAATAGCATCAAAATTATCACAATTTGAGACTATGTGTGAAGAGTGAGTACTTATGACATATTGAAATAATTGGTAAGTTGATTTTTTGTCTTTTTGTTTTATTTCAATTCCCTTATCCAGAAGATTAGTAATGTTTTTAATAAAAACATACTGCATTTGAGGATGCGTATGCGCCTCTGGTTCTTCTATAAACAATAAATTAATATCTGCAGGTTTTTCGTCTTTACTTCTTTTAAATTCATTAATAAGTATTTCAATTTCAAAAATCATACTCAACAAATTCATGTATCCTAAACCATTATAATGTTCTGGAAAAATAGTTGCTTCATGGTCATAAATAACAGTAGTATTGCCCTTTAATAATTCTTTACTTTGTAAGGTAGAAATAATTTTAATCTTGGATTCATCCTTTTTCATCCCTCCAAATTGACTTATTTTATCAATTATATCACTGAATAATCCCTCATAAACTGTACTTAATTCATCATCTGTTTTTTCAATTGCTTCTTTAAATTTTTCTATTTTGATTTCATCTTCATCATTTTTTTCAGAAGTTTCATAAATCATAGAAGTTTGACCAGAAAGTGTCTTTTCATTTTCTTTATTAGTTACATCTCTTTTTGCACTTATGTATTTAAAACTAATAATATTTTTCAAGTTCGATTTAATATTATTTTTTTCTAAATCAATGAAATTTTCTTCAATTATTAAATTATTAGCGTAATCGTATAGCAGAGATTTCCATCTTATTTTGAAATATTTAGCTATATTTTTTTTAAAAAAATAATCAAAATCTTTTACTTTATAATCTGGTCTATTTTTTTTAGCCTCTTCATTAATTTTAAAATCTCTAAATTCTTTTTTAAACTCTAAATACTTATCATAGTGCATTGAATAATCATAGCCCAAAACAATTTTGTTATTTTCCAATTCAAGGTCCCTCATTAAATCACCAATATTTGCTAAGGAGTCATTTTCACCATAAGAAATAATAAGTCTTAATGTTAGACCATATATTTGTTTATTAAATTCTTTCTCATCAATTAAATCTGTTGATTCAATAATATTTTTTATATAATCCTTATAAATATTATTAAAATCTTCTGCTTGGATTTTCCTATTATCAGAATTATTAATAAACTTATCCAAACATGATAATATGGATGTTTTCCCTGTATTATTTTTTCCTAAAATCAGAGATAAAGATTCTTCTAAATCAAGTTTAAAGTCTTTTAATAGACGATAATTTTTAATTTGTATTTGTTCTATTTTCATCTGTATTAAAGCTGTTTAAGTCTAATTAGTATTTTGTTCAATACTTCATTTTGAACGTATGGCAAATATTCTTCATAAAGAGTAGCAGCGCGAATATTAGTCAATTTACCAATCGCATGAGGGATATTTATATAAAACTCATCTTTTACTATCCACTCAACTGGTAACTCAAAATTATTTCGCACTTTTGATAAATTTTCTCCTTTTTCGAATAAAACATCAAGTAGAGAACTTTTAACAAATCCAATTCCTTTAACTCTAATATCAAATGAACCTGGTCTATTTGCTTTTAAATAAATAATATCTCCAACTTTAAATGTTGAAATCATACTATACAGGTCGTTAGCATCTTTTATATCCCATCCAATAACATAATTATTATTAAGAAAAAAATCATCTTTAAGTTCTTGTCCACTCCAGTTTGAGCCTGCTCCATAAATTGCCATACTTATTCAATTTTATTTTAATATTTATAATCTCAAAAACAACTATTTCTTCAAAGTTGCATAAGATTTCATTAATTACTTTACGGTTTTCCGCAATCTCGATAATTATCTATGGCATTGCTAATCTTCAAATATATACAAACAAAAAGCCTTCAAACCAAGTACAAACCCCTGATTTAAAAGCTAACAAATAAATACCTAACAGATTTTAAAGCCAGGCTCGCGATTTTTATTGTGATTAAAAGAAAGGTGTGCAAGGGCTCGAACCTGCATCCTTCTGTTTAGCAAACAGCTGCTCTTCCAATTGAGCTAACACCTTTGGATTGTAAGTTTATTTGAATTTGCCACAAAGACTAGAAGTCTCAAAGTTTTCTTTTTTGCTTTCTCATAAAATCAACAGTAAAAATAAAAACCTTTGTTCCTCTGTCCTTTGAACTTAGAAAAAAAAGGGTGCACCTGGACTCGAACCTGTACCTTTCCCAGTGGCGGGGAACGCTCTTCCAATTGAGCTAACACCCTAGTGGATAGTTGGGACTCGAACCCAAAACTTTTCCTGTGGAGGAATATTTTTCCACTTAAACTTCTATCCTAATTTTTACCAATTAGAAACTTTGTAGTTTTTCAACAAGACCCCAAATATACTTTTTCCTTTGATACCTTGCATTATTGGATCAAAAATTCTGCTCGCTCCATCTACAGAATCCAGTGGCGGAATATATCCTTCTTCAAACTGCTTTTTCCGTAGACTTTCTTTTGCTCCCGTCGAAATCCATCCAACATCAACACTAGTCATATAAATCGAATCTTCTGCAAATTCTTTGGCCGAAGTGAGTGTCATCATGTTCAGCGCCGCTTTTGTCATATTCGTATGCGGATGAAAAATCGTTTTGTTTGTGTAGCTAAAAATTCCTTCAGACGATGTAACATTTACTATGAATCGTTCATTAAATCCTGAATTTAAAAACAAAGGCTTTAATTCTTTTATCAAAAAATAAGGTGCAATCTGATTAATTAAATTTACTTCAACTAATTCATACATACTGATTTCTTCTAAAGTCGAATTCCAGCTTGTTTTGTCTCTGTTGTCAACAGGCTGGCCAAAACGAGAAAGTGCAACTTCTGTCTGTTCTTCAAAACCATATTCTAAAGCTTTTATTTCTGCTGCGACTTGAGTTTTATTGGCAAACAATTTTTTATCTGATGAAAACTGACTAAGCAAATTTTCTTCTTTTTTAATCAAAGGCAGATAATATTCATCTGGATATTTGATAGTCTGCGCCGCGTTGTTTATTAAAATATCCAAAGTGTCAAATTTGGATTTATAAAACGATATAAACTCATTAATGGCATTTAAATTTCTTAAATCCAAACCATAAATAATTAGATTATTTTCCCATTCCTGATAGTCATCTTCCTTTTTGAATTGTTCCAAAGCAAGCGCAGGAAATCGAGTTGTAAGCACTACATTTGCTTGATTTCGCAATAACTTTAAAGCCGTTGCAAAACCTACTTTTACACGTCCGCCGGTTAAAATAACATTTCGGCCTTTTAAATTGATATTTTGAAAACGCTTTTCATAATTTTCTTCAGCACATTCAGGACAAAGTCTTGTGTAAAAACTATGTGCCAACTTATAGGAACTATTGCAGGCATAACAATTTTTAGGCAGATTTAATTCGGTAAACTGTTGATCATCGGGATTTTCTTTTTCTGCAAATAAAGTTTCTCCATTTATAGCTTTTGAAACCAATGCAGCATTCAGACTTACTTGAAGATCTTCTTTTTTCTTTGAAGAATAACTTACACTACGCAGATTCTTTTTGGCATTTTTATGAATCTTCGTTATCAAACCCGCGAATAAATTGTTATCCGGATTTTCAAACGGGTCGTCTTTCAAAGCTTGTAAAACCTTTATACAGCGTTCCCAATCTTCATTGCTAAAAGTATATTTGTTTTCTGTTTCCATTTTATTCTTCTAAAAAATCTTCTAAAAATCCTATAAATTGTTTTCCATCTGCTGACCATCTTAGTCCTTGGCCGTTTTGCACTCTTACCTCGTAAACTAAACCATGTTTGTAATGATAGAAAATATTCCACCATGTTTTATGATTTATAATGTAATGAATCAGTTTTTCAACATTTTCTTTTTTCTGAATTGCATTTCCTTTGATTTCTCCAAAAATGCTGTCTTTTTTTCTTCCAACATGTTTTTCCCATGCTCTTACAGCAATTGAAATTTCTTTGTTGAAAGGTTTAAAACAGCTTTCTAAAAGAATTTCACGTAAAGGTGGAATTCCTGTTTCATCACGTCTGCTTGCCGATGTTAGGCGTTGTCCTAAAATAAGCAAAATAATTTCGAAAGGTACATTTTCAAGCGAATGAATCAAATTCGATTTTAGTTGATCTGAATTGTTTTCAAAATCTTTCAAAACAGATTCAAAATGGGAAACGGCATCTTGCAAGGAAACTATAATTTCTTCCTGAAAATAAGGCATTCTTATAATATCAGATTTCTGCGAATGAAATGAAATTAGGTTTTCAGAAAAAAGATTCAAATTTTCATCAGCTAAAAACAAAGCATATTTCTCTTTCCATTCTGAATTAAGATCAGGAATTATAGCTTTTATTTGATTGAAAAAGAGATTTGGTTTCATTTTTTATTCACAAGTAATTATGGTCTCATTTATATTCAATTGCTGTAAAACGTATTTCATCAGGTTAAAATTAGCATTTGAATGATCTAAAATCCATGCATCAGAACTGACAGCTATAAAATTACTTTCAGCAATTACTTTGTCAGGATTATAGACCAGTTCAACTTGCCAATCATATTGATTTTCTGAAGCTATTTCTTCAATCAGTTTTTTCAGTCTGCCACTATTTGAAACTGGTTTATCAAACAGCCAATAAATGGTTTTTATTTTTTCTTTTTTGTAAAAATCAGCCATCATTTCTATTGCATGAGATGTTTGTTTTACTCTTTTATAAGTTCCGTGAACACTGGACAAATCACGAATAAAACCATCTTGTCCTCTAAAAACATAAGCGTTAGACAAAATGCTTTCTAATAAAATCAAAGCATTAAAACCATCTACAGCAATTTCTTTGCCTTCTAAATCCTGACTCTGAATTTCTTTTGCTTTTCGATTTTCAATCTGACTTTGAGAAGCGCTCATTCCACGAACTGCTTGTTGCTGACGGGAATTTAAACGATAACGGTTCCCGACTAAAGCTAATGTCGCTTTTTCGCCATAACCTCTAGTTAGGAAATAAGACAAATCTGTTACAGCTTCCTTGAGTTTCAACTGTATTTTTTCCGTTCCGAATAAAGTATCGTCACTTGCTTCTTTTCCTCTGTTTTTAAGATTCGTCATTTTGCTAATTTATAAAACATATTACGTTTTTGAATACTATTATACCTAACAGATTTTAGAAACCTGTTAGGAAAACAAACCTAAATACCAAAAAAGCCTTTAGAATTCCTACTCGTTTCCTCTGCCACTTTATCTAAAGTAATTCCTTTAAACTGTGCAATTGTTCCAGCAACATACGGCAGAAAAGCAGGTTCGCAACGACGTTCGTGGTATTTTTTCAAAAGACTGTTCGGGACATTTTTAGGAAGCATAAATGGCGCATCGGTTTCAATCATCATGCGGTCAAGCGGTACGTACTGAATGACTTCTTTTAAAGGACTGAAACGTTTGGCATCTGAAATCGCTCCCGTAAAACCCAGATAAAATCCGTTATCGAGATAGGTTTTGGCTTCTTGCAACGTTCCCGTAAAACAATGCACAACGGCTTTTGGCAATTGCGGTAAATAGTCTTTGGTGATATTCATAAAAGAATTAAAAGCGCTTCTTTCGTGCAAAAACAACGGTTTCTGTACTTCGATCGCCAATTCTAATTGGGCTTTATAACATTCTTCCTGTCTGTTTCTGGGCGAAAAATCACGATCAAAATCGAGTCCGCATTCGCCAACCGAAACGACTTGTTTCTGCTTTAATAAGTTTCGTAGTTTTGAAATGCTTTGTGCATCAAAACTCTTCGCATCATGCGGATGAATTCCGGCAGTGGAATATAATATTCCCGGATATTGTTTTGCGATTTCTAATGAAGCTTCGCTGTTTCGCACGCTTGTTCCCGTTAGAATCATTTGCGATACATCGGCGTCGAGCGCGTCTTGTACGACATCGTCTATGTCGTTTTGGAATTGTTTGTTTGTTAAATTAATTCCTATGTCTATGTATGTCATTTTTTTTTAAAGTTGCTAAGGTTCTGAGATGCTGAGATGCTAAGTTTTTTTTTTCTCTTTGGAACCTTTATTATTATTTATTTTTTGCCACTAAGGTGCTAGGGCGGTAAGTCTTTTTAGTACTGATTAATCATACAGTTTGTCATCCTGAGGGACGAAGGATCACATCCAATATTCGTCAAAGAGAATCGCCAATCTTTGTCGAGTTTCTCGTGTGATCCTTCGTTCCTCAGGATGACATAAAATGAGAGTAAACCTTTACTCACATTGTGTTAGACGCACTGCTGTGCGCCTCTACACTGAAAACTGTGACTGCGACTGATCACTAAAAAACTGATCACTGACCACTAATCCTCACGACTTCCATCATCTGCCATTCTAACCAGTTTAGGAGTGAATTTGGCCACAACATCCACTAAGTCCTGTTGGGCTTCCATCACCTGATGGATATCTTTATACGCCATTGGTGCTTCGTCCAGACCTGCGCCAATAAGCGTAACGCCATGATCTTTCAGGATCGATTTCATCTCGGTTTGTGTGATGTTTTTTATGGCTTGGGTTCTGCTCATTTGTCTTCCTGCTCCGTGTGAAGCCGAATTAATCGCGTTCTCCTCGCCTTTTCCTCTCACCAGAAATCCTGGTGCGGTCATACTTCCCGGAATGATTCCCATAACGCCTTTTCCGGCTGGAGTTGCTCCTTTTCTATGCACGATTACCTCTTCGCCGTTCCAGATTTCTTTCCAAGCGAAATTATGGTGGTTTTCAACTTTGGCTAAAATTGTGGCACCCAGAGCGCGTTCCATTTTGTTATGGATAATCTCGTGACAAGCCGAAGCGTAATCTCCTGCCAAATTCATCGCCAGCCAGTATTCCTGACCTAATTGTGAGTTCATATCCAAATACGCTAAATTTCTCGCTACTTCTGGAAGTTTACATTCGTCTTTGGCTATTTTAGTATAATGTCCTGCAATGGTTGCTCCCATTCCCCGTGAACCAGAATGCGTTAACAAAGCGACATATTTTCCTTTTGGGATATTCAAAACGACATCGTCTTGGGCAAATTCCATGATTCCGAATTCGACAAAGTGATTTCCACCACCTGAAGATCCTAATTGCGACCAGGCTTTATCTTTCAGATTTTTCACAAACGGATTCATATTAAATGTATCGTTCTCCAAAACCGCATGATCTGATTTGTACTGACCGTGAAATCCGTGACCCGCTCCAAAAATGGAATTGGCAATTAATTCTTTTTTGAATTTAGCTTCGTTTTCGAAGTAAAAAGCTTCAGAAATATCGTAAACCGATAACGCCATTCTACATCCAATATCAACTCCAACACCATACGGAATAATGGCGTTTTTTGTTGCTAAAACACCACCAATTGGCAATCCGTAACCTTGGTGCGCGTCTGGCATTAAAGCTCCGGCAACTGTAACCGGCAATTTCATAGCAACTTCCATTTGTTTTCTGGCGCCGTCTTCGATTTGATCTAAACCGTACGCCGAATATGTATTCGGATTTTGATTTAAAGCGATGAAATCTTCTGGTTTCTCATTCGATTTTTCGATTAAAGCAACAGCGAGTTTACTGAAGATTTTATCGTCTGTATAGTTTTTCGGAGTTTCTAAGACTTTTTTGAAATTAGCAATCATTTCGTGTCTTGTAAATCCGTTTCTTTTGCTGTTTATTTTTAAGGCGATTCCGATTATTTTTCCTTCTGGAAATCCTAAAGCTAATATATCTGTACCGTTTATTTGTGTGTTCATTGTTTTTTGTTTTTTGATAAGCAAAGATTTCAAAACTACTACGCAATTATTTTGCGCAGTAAAAAAAGAATTTTAAATTTGAGTAAAAAACAATATGAATTTACAGAAAATTTATTTTGATCTACTTTCTAATATTGGCTTTTCAGAAAATGAAATTCAGCAAAACTGGATCAATTTAGAAAAGGCATATTCGAAAAAATCAAGGCATTATCACAATCTCACGCATTTAAAAGAAATGATTGCCAGTTTTGAAAAGTATCGGGACAGACTTCAAAATCCAAACGAAATATTATTTTCAATCTTTTATCATGATTTTGTTTATTCGGCTTCCAAAAAAGATAACGAACTCAAAAGTGCCGAATATGCTTTGGCCATTTTACCTGAAAATGTCAGCTTAAATAAACAATTATTTTTTGATGCTATTTGTGCTACGCAACAACATCAACAGAATTCTATTCAAGATATTAATTGGTTAATCGATTTTGATTTGAAAATCCTTTCGAAAGACTGGGAAGAGTATAAAATCTATTTCGAACAAATCAGAAAAGAATATCGCATTTATCCTGATTTTCTTTATAAACCTGGACGTGCGAAAGCGTTGAAGCATTTTCTGGAAAACGAATTTATTTTTCAAACCGATGCGTTTCGGAATTTATATGAAGAGAAAGCGAGGATTAATATTGAAAAAGAGATTTTATTATTAACGTAAATGCGTGAGGGATGGGAACGGCATCCTTTTGTGGCGGGGTTCGCCACAAAAGATATAGTGGACAGCCCGACCCGGAGGGACACGCCCAAAAAATACAACGCGAAATTAATCTCGCAAAGACACAGAGTCGCAAAGTTTTTATTAAAGATTAAACGCACAGTTTGTCATCCTGAGGAACGAAGGATCACACAAGAAACTCTACAAAGATTGGCGATTCTCTTTGAGGAATATTGGATGTGATCCTTCGTTCCTCAGGATGACAAAAAAATAAGCAAATCATTTTAATCGTTTTAATCTGTGGCATAAAAAATAAATCTTCGCGACTTTGCGACTTTGCGAGCAAAAACAACACAACATGTCACAAAACAAAAACGCCTTAATCCGGTACAAAACAATCGACAAATGTCTGCAGAATAAATATCGGCAATGGACTTTGGAAGATTTAATCGAATGCTGTTCTGAAGCTTTATTCGAATATGAAGGACGTGAAAACCCCATCAGCAAACGAACGATTCAAATGGATATTCAGTTGATGCGCAGTGAAAAACTCGGTTATAATGCTCCAATTGTGGTTTACGACAAAAAGTATTATAAATATGAAGACGAAGATTTCACAATAACCGATATTCCGCTAACGGAAACCGATATGAATGTTTTGACTGAAACGGTTTCGATGCTGAAGCAGTTTAAGGATTTCTCCTTATTTAATGATGTGTCCGATATTCTACAACGATTGGAGGATAAAATCTACGCCGAGAAATCGCATACCAAACCCGTTATTTATTTGGATAAAAATGAGAAACTAAAAGGACTGCATTATCTTGATGAAATATATCAGGCGATTATTAAGAAAATGGTTCTGATTATTACCTATAAATCTTTTAAATCTGCTGAAGAAACGAAATTCCATTTCCATCCTTTTATATTAAAGGAATTCAACAATCGCTGGTTTTTAATCGGAAAGAAAAATTCTTCACAGCCTATTACCAATTTAGCTTTGGACCGAATCATTTCAATTGATTATGATTTTAATCATCCTTACTTGGAAGAAGATTTTGATGCCGATACGTATTATAAAGATGTAATTGGCGTTACGGTTAATTCAGGATTAAAAGCTAGACGGATTGAACTATGGGTTGATGCTTCGAATGCACCGTATGTACTGACAAAACCTTTGCACACCTCGCAGCGATTAATCAAAGAAAATGAAGACGGAAGTATTATTGTGCATTTGTTCGTAATACCCAATTATGAAATGGAACGGCTTCTGTTAGGATTTGGAAGCTGTCTTGAAATCTTAAAGCCTGAAGGTTTGAGAAATCGCATGAAAAAAAATCTTCAAAATGCAATTTCGAGATATGATTCTGAAGATTTAACTGAAGTAAACGCATAATTTTTTGCATAATACCAAATTAAATCCCGTTTTAAAATCAAAAAAGATTTTTTACGACATGAATTTTGTTAAAATTTCAAAAAAGAATAGTATATTTCAGTTAAAATTTAACCTCAAAACACTGTAAACCAAAGACATTTTTTAATTAACCAAAAATTTATTTAAAAATAATATGCATGCATAGTATTTTTTAATTATATTTGAAATCGATATAGTTACCTATGAAAGATAAAACGATAGATTATATTTTGAGAGCGACATGGCAAGCTGTTTCAAGAATGTATAACGAAGAAGCTGCAAAGTACGATGCAACAATGGCGACGGGATTTGCACTTTTAAGTATGGACAAAGAAGAAGGAACACCATCGACCGCCTTAGGCCCTAGAATGGGTATGGAAGCTACAAGCTTAACCAGAACGCTCAAATCTATGGAGGAAAAAGGTTTAATTGTTCGCAAAAAAAACCCAAGTGACGGCCGAGGCGTTTTAATTTACCTTACCGAATTTGGAAAAGAAAAAAGAGATTTATCTAAAAATACCGTTCTAAAATTTAATGAGACCGTTAGAAAACATGTATCAGACGAAAAGCTGAAACATTTTATCGAAGTTTCTGAAATTATAAACGAACTGATTCACGATAAAAACATATTTAATCAAACAGAAAATACAGAAAATGAATAGTATTTCTTTTTAAGAGATAATTCAGATTCTAGCTTACAAAAACAAATTAACAAACTATGAAACGCACAATTAAAAAAGTTGCTGTAATTGGATCCGGAATTATGGGTTCAGGAATAGCTTGCCATTTTGCCAATATTGGTGTTGAAGTTTTACTTCTTGACATCGTACCACGCGAATTGACCGAGGCTGAAGCTAAAAAAGGATTAACTCTTGAAAGTAAAGCTGTTCGTAACCGAGTGGTAAACGAGCACTTGGCGAATTCATTAAAATCGAAACCATCTCCTATTTACAGTCAAAAATTCGCTAGCCGAATCACGACTGGAAACACGACTGATGATATGGCAAAAATTGCCAATGTTGACTGGATTATTGAGGTTGTAGTGGAACGTTTGGATATCAAAAAATTGGTTTTTGAACAAATCGAGAAATTCCGTAAACCGGGAACTTTGGTTACATCTAACACATCTGGTATTCCAATTCATTTTATGAGCGAAGGAAGAAGCGAAGATTTTCAACAGCACTTCTGCGGAACCCACTTTTTTAACCCTGCGCGTTACTTAAAATTATTTGAAATTATTCCGGGTCCAAAAACTTCAACTGAAGTATTGGATTTCTTAAACGAATACGGATCTAAATTCTTAGGAAAAACTTCGGTTGTTGCTAAAGATACTCCAGCGTTTATTGGAAACAGAATTGGTATTTACGGAATCCAGAGTTTATTCCATTTAGTGAAAGAAATGGGATTAACGATTGAAGAAGTTGATAAATTGACTGGCCCAGTAATTGGTCGTCCAAAATCGGCTACTTTCCGTACGGTTGACGTTGTTGGTTTGGATACTTTGGTACACGTTGCCAATGGTATTTATGAAAACTGCCCAACAGACGAACAACACGAATTGTTCAAACTTCCTGATTTCATCACAAAAATGATGGAAAACAATTGGTTGGGAAGCAAAACTGGACAAGGTTTTTATAAAAAAGTAGATAAAGACATTCTTTCTTTAGACTTAGATACATTAGAATACCGCGCTGCAAAAAAAGCAAATTTTGCTACTCTTGAATTAACAAAAACTATTGATAAACCAATCAATCGTTTTAAAGTATTAGTTAAAGGAACTGACAAAGCGGGAGAATTTTACCGTAAGAGTTTCGCCGGAATGTTTGCTTATGTGTCAAACAGAATCCCTGAAATCTCAGACGAATTATACAAAATTGATGATGCCATGAAAGCTGGTTTTGGATGGGAAAATGGTCCATTCGAAATCTGGGATGCCATTGGTGTTGCCAAAGGAATTGAAATCATGAAAGCAGAAGGTTTAGAACCAGCTGCATGGGTAACTGAAATGTTGGCTTCTGGAAGCGACAGTTTCTACACTGTAAAAGAGGGAGCGACTTATTTCTATAACATTCCAACAAAATCACAAGTAAAAGTTCCTGGACAAGATTCATTTATTATTCTGAACAACATCCGCGAAAGCAAAAAAGTTTGGAGCAATAGTGGTGCAATCATTCAGGATTTAGGAGACGGAATTTTGAACTTAGAATTCCAATCTAAAATGAATACCATTGGTGGTGACGTTTTACAAGCTATCAATAAAGCAATTGACTTATCTGAAAAAGAATATCAAGGTTTGGTTATTGGAAACCAGGCAGCGAATTTCTCTGTTGGGGCTAATATCGGAATGATTTTCATGATGGCAGTTGAGCAGGAATACGACGAATTGAACATGGCGATTAAATTGTTCCAAGATACAATGATGCGTGTTCGTTATTCTTCAATTCCAGTTGTAGTGGCACCTCACGGAATGACTTTTGGCGGTGGATGCGAAATGAGCTTACACGCTGATAAAGTGGTTGCTGCTGCAGAAACTTATATGGGATTAGTTGAATTTGGTGTTGGTGTACTTCCTGGCGGTGGTGGATCTAAAGAAATGGCTTTAAGAGCTTCAGATTTATTCCGCAAAAATGATGTGGAATTGAACGTTCTTCAAGAGTATTTCTTGACAATCGCAATGGCAAAAGTTTCGACTTCTGGTTATGAAGCTTTTGATACAGGGCTTCTTCAACATGGGAAAGATGTTATTGTAGTAAACAAAGATCGTCAGATTGCTGAAGCTAAAAAACATGCTTTGTTAATGGCAGAAGCTGGTTATACACAGCCTATCAGAAGAACGGATGTTAAAGTATTAGGAAAACAAGCTCTTGGAATGTTCTTAGTTGGAACAGATCAAATGGAAGCTGGAAAATACATTTCTGAGCACGACAAGAAAATCGCTAACAAACTGGCTTATGTAATGGCTGGTGGTGATTTATCTGAAGCTACTTTAGTATCTGAACAATACTTATTAGATATCGAACGTGAAGCTTTCTTGAGTTTATGTACAGAAAGAAAAACTCTAGAGCGTATTCAATATATGTTAACTAAAGGAAAACCGCTTCGTAACTAGATAAAAGATGCAAGAAACAAGAAGCAAGACTTTAGAAATATCTTGCCTCTTGCCTCTTTCTTCTAATGAATCTTAAAAAAAACAAAACAAATGAAAACAGCATATATAGTAAAAGCATATAGAACAGCAGTTGGAAAAGCTCCAAAAGGTGTTTTTAGATTTAAAAGACCTGATGAATTAGCTGCAGAAACCATTCAATTTATGATGGATGAACTGCCTGATTTTGATAAAAAACGCATCGACGACGTTATGGTAGGAAACGCCATGCCGGAAGCTGAACAAGGCCTTAACGTTGGACGTTTGATCTCATTAATGGGGTTAAAAGTGGAAGATGTTCCTGGAGTTACAGTTAACCGTTACTGTGCTTCTGGTTTAGAAACTATCGGAATGGCGACTGCTAAAATCCAATCAGGAATGGCAGATTGTATCATTGCTGGTGGAGCAGAAAGTATGAGTTTTATTCCGATGGGAGGTTACAAACCAACTCCGGATTATAAAGTTGCTGCTGCAGGTCACGAAGATTATTACTGGGGAATGGGTTTAACTGCTGAAGCGGTTGCCAATCAATATAAAATCTCTAGAGAAGATCAGGATGAGTTTGCTTACAACTCTCACATGAAAGCTTTGAAAGCACAAGCAGAAGGAAAATTCGACAAACAAATCGTTCCGATTACGGTTGAGCAGACTTTCATCAATGAAAATGGAAAAAAAGAAACGAAGTCTTACGTTGTAAAACAAGACGAAGGTCCAAGAGCTGGAACTTCCGTTGCTGCTTTAGCTGGTTTAAGACCTGTTTTTGCTGCTGACGGAAGTGTAACTGCCGGAAACTCATCTCAGATGAGTGACGGTGCAGCTTTTGTTTTAATCATGAGTGAGGACATGGTTAAAGAATTGAATCTTGAGCCAATCGCCAGATTAGTAAATTTTGCTTCTTCTGGTGTTGAACCAAGAATTATGGGTATCGGTCCGGTAAAAGCAATTCCGAAAGCTTTGAAACAAGCAGGATTAACATTGAATGATATTGATTTAATTGAGTTAAACGAAGCTTTTGCTTCACAAGCTTTGGCAGTAACTCGCGAGTTAAACATTAACCCAGAAATCGTAAACGTAAACGGTGGAGCGATCGCTTTAGGACACCCTCTGGGATGTACGGGAGCTAAACTTTCTGTTCAGTTATTCGACGAAATGAAACGCAGAGGTAATAAATACGGAATCGTTTCTATGTGTGTGGGAACTGGGCAAGGTTCTGCAGGGGTTTACGAAGTGTTGTAGTTTTTAAGAGGAAAGAAGCAAGAAGCAAGACTTAATTTTGGAATGAAAATGTTCTAAAAACAGAGTTTTAAAAAGTAGTACAAAACTTACTTTTAATTTTTCTTCTTATCTTGCCTCAAAAAAAATGAGACACAATTTTAAGAATTTGAGAATTTGGATTTTAGCTATGGAAATTACAAATGATATCTATAAACTAACTGCCACTTTTCCAAAATCAGAAACTTATAGTTTAATAAGTCAAATGAATAGATGTTCTGTTTCAATGCCTTCTAATATTGCTGAAGGTTCAAACAGAGGAAATAAACACTTTCAGCATTATTTGAATATTAGTTTAGGTTCGTCATTTGAATTGCAAACACAATTACTGATAGCTTTTCAAAATGATTATCTATCCAAGACAAAAACAGAAGAAATAGAAAACAAAATAATTGAATTTCAAAAGATGACAACAGGTTTCATAAGTAAGTTAGATCAAAATCTTGCTTCTTGACTCTTGCATCTTTTAATCTAAACAAAAACAAAATGGCAGATACAATCGAAAAAAACGTAACCCGTGGTGGTCAGTTTTTAGTTAAAGAAACAAAATGCGAAGATATCTTCACACCAGAAGATTTCTCTGAAGAGCAGTTAATGATGCGTGACTCTGTAAAAGAGTTCGTAGACAAAGAATTATGGGCGCATAAAGATCGTTTTGAGAAAAAAGATTACGCTTACACAGAATCTTCTATGCGTAAAGCTGGTGAACTAGGACTTCTTGGAGTTGCAGTTCCAGAAGAATACGGCGGATTAGGAATGGGATTTGTTTCTACAATGTTAGTTTGTGACTACATTTCTGGAGCAACGGGATCTTTCTCTACTGCTTTCGGAGCTCATACTGGAATTGGAACTATGCCAATTACTCTTTATGGATCTGAAGAACAAAAGAAAAAATACGTTCCGAAATTGGCTTCTGGAGAATGGTTTGGAGCTTATTGCTTAACTGAGCCAGGCGCAGGATCTGATGCTAACTCAGGAAAAACTAAAGCGGTTTTATCTGAAGACGGAACTCATTATTTAATCACAGGACAAAAAATGTGGATTTCGAATGCAGGTTTCTGCAGCGTTTTCATCGTTTTTGCTCGTATTGGAGATGATAAAAATATTACAGGTTTCATCGTAGAAAACGATCCATCAAACGGAATTTCTATGAACGAAGAAGAGCATAAATTAGGAATCCGTGCTTCTTCTACGCGTCAGGTTTTCTTCAACGATACGAAAGTTCCTGTTGAAAACATGTTATCTGAAAGAGGAAATGGTTTCAAAATTGCAATGAATGCTCTTAATGTTGGTCGTATTAAATTGGCTGCTGCATGTCTTGATGCGCAAAGAAGAGTAACTTCTGGAGCTGTAAAATATGCTAACGAAAGAATTCAGTTCAATACATCTATTTCATCTTTTGGGGCTATCCGTTCTAAATTAGCTGAAATGGCAACTAACGCTTACGCTGGAGAAAGTGCTTCTTACCGTGCTGCAAAAGATATCGAAGACAGAATCGCTGCTCGTGAAGCAGAAGGAACTTCTCACCAAGAAGCTGAATTGAAAGGTGTTGAAGAATATGCTATCGAATGTTCTATCTTGAAAGTAGCAGTTTCTGAAGACGTTCAATCTTGTTCTGATGAAGGAATTCAGATTTTTGGTGGAATGGGATTCTCTGAAGACACTCCAATGGAAAGTGCTTGGAGAGATGCTCGTATCGCTCGTATCTACGAAGGAACAAACGAAATCAACAGAATGCTTTCTGTAGGTATGTTGATCAAAAAAGCAATGAAAGGACACGTTGATTTACTTGGACCAGCAATGAAAGTTCAGGAAGAATTAATGGGAATTCCATCTTTTGATACTCCAGATTTCTCTGAATTATTTGCTGAAGAAAAAGGAATCATCGCAAACTTGAAAAAAGTATTCTTAATGGTTGCTGGTAGCGCTGTTCAAAAATATGGTCCTGAATTAGATGCTCACCAACAATTATTGATGGCAGCTTCTGATATCTTGATCGAAATCTACATGGCTGAAAGTACCATTTTGAGAACTGAAAAGTTAGCAAAAGCGCAAGGCGAAGATAAAGTTCAGGAGCAAATCGCTATGGCAAAATTATACTTGTATAAAGCTGTAGATATCGTAAACTTAAGAGGAAAAGAAGGTATCGCTTCTTTCTCTGAAGGTGACGAACAACGTATGATGTTAATGGGATTAAAACGTTTTACAAAATACACCAACTTGCCAAACGTAGTGGCATTGAGAGAAAAAATCGCCGCAAAATTAGTTGCAGAAGATACTTACTGCTTCTAATATCACAATAGTTTTTAGCTTTTAATTTGTTTAAACCCGCGCAAGTCCGAAACTGCGCGGGTTTATTTTTTGTTTTTTTTGAACCATATAAGTGATGTAAGTTCATTTTAAAACCAGCGTTTTTTAGTGGTCAACTTTGTCAAAGTTTAAAACTTTGACAAAGTTCTTATAACGCAATATTTTTGCAACGATTTGCAAAATATTCGTTAAAATCAGCTTTCGCAATGGTATGAAATGGTTAAATATTAAATGTATTGCTTTATATTTAACATTCTAAAACTTCAAAAAATAAAAAATGAAACAAATTAACCTAATTGCATTTTTATTTCTCTGTATTTTTTCTACCTCAACTTTTGCTCAGAAAAATAAAAAATTGGACATTATTGCTTATTATACAGGTGATTCCAAATTAATTGATGACTATGAAGTCAATAAACTGAACCAGATTATTTTTAGTTTTTGTCATTTAAAAGAGGGAAAACTAAGTGTAGATTCTCCTAAAGATTCTTTAACAATTAAACATTTAGTTTCGCTTAAAGCAAAAAATCCACAGTTAAAAATTATTTTATCTCTTGGCGGCTGGGGTGGCTGTGAACCTTGTTCTTCAGCATTTTCAACTTCCGAAGGAAGATTGACTTTTGCAAAATCAGTAAAAGAAGTTAGTGATTATTTCAAAGTTGATGGTTTAGATTTAGATTGGGAATATCCAGCAATTGAAGGACTTCCGGGACATTTGTACCAAGCTGTTGACAAACCTAATTTTACAGAATTGCTTAAAATTCTTCGCTCTACTTTAGGCAAAAAATATGAGTTGAGTTTTGCCGCAGGAGGTTTTCAGAAATATTTAGATGAATCTATTGATTGGAAAGCGGTGACGCCTTTGGTAAATCGCATCAATATTATGAGTTACGATTTAGTAAACGGTTATTCTAAAGTTACAGGACATCATACACCATTATACAGCACAAATCCAAAAGAAGAATCGACAAACAGAGCCGTTACTTATTTATTAAAACAAGGCGTTCCTGCTTCTAAATTAATTATTGGAGGAGCATTTTATACCAGAACTTGGAAAAATGTTGAAAACGTCAATAATGGTCTATACCAAGCCGGAGAACATATCCAAGGAACTGACTTTAAAAGTTTTTCCACAGTTTTTACAGAAGCTAATGGCTGGAAATATTTTTGGGATGATAAAGCAAAAGCGCCATATTGGTACAATGAAAAAGAAAAAACTTTTGCAACAGGTGATGATCTTACTTCAATAAAAGAAAAAACGGAATATGTAAAATCAAAAAAATTGGGAGGCATTATGTTTTGGGAACTTGTTCTCGATACTCCAAAAGACGGAATGGTAAATGCCATTTATGAAGTCAAAAACAAATAATTAAAACTTTAAAGAGTAACCTGAAAAAATCTTTTTTCAGGTTATTTTTTTTTGTAGTATTTTTGATATACTTCTCAAAAACAAACTGTTATGGCATTTTATAATCTTATACCAAATAGGCTTCTTTATAAAAATGCTAAACTTCAGTCATTAGTTTCAAAAACATTTACAGTACTATTTTTCTTTTTTTCTCAATTTTATGTGTCTTATTCCCAAAATCAGAATTTATCCGACTCTACAAAATCAGACGGAAAAAATTCAGAATACAATAAAATTGAAAATCTATTAGAACAGGACGAAGAAAAAAGCAATACTCTTTTTAAAGAAAATCAAATAAGTCGAGAACGGGCGGAATTATTTGATGCCATTTCTAAAAACATTCAAAAAGCAGATCTTACTTTAAAAACCGGAATCGATTATAAAGGTTTTACTTCAGAATTAGATTATGTAATTACACTGAAAAAAACGGCAATTGACGGTATCATTAAAAACAAAAATGATTTTCAGACGCTTCGAAACATTACTGTAACTTCAATAATGCTAAAAGAACTGCAAACCCGAGTAGAGATTCAGCTTGCAAAAATCAACAAGAATAGATTAGAACTAAGCGAAATGCAAAGCATAATTGATTCTTTAACCATAAAAAAATCCCTTTTTACACTTCCAAAAGATTCGCTTAGAAAAGCATTATACTACGAAAGATATTCGCAAATGAATTCGGATGTCGGACAACTCAACAAACGATTTAAGGACGCATTAGACAGCATCAGCAAACTTCAAATTATCGGAAGCCGATTTAAATTCGACCTCCAAAACGATATTATAGAAACAGATAATATTCGAAAAAATGAATTCCAGAACCTGCTACATTCTGATGGAGATATTTTTAATCCAAATGAAGGTAATAGTTCTTTTATAGGAGCTTTCTTTTATTCATTGACCAAAGTATTAATCATTTTGCTGTTTTTTATAACAAACCATTTTAATGCAATCATTTTAATGCTTTTGGCCGCTTCATGTCTAATAATCTATTTGCTGTTTTTAAAGAATAAATATATAAAAGAAGGACTTTATGATACTATAAATGTATCAAAACAAATTTTCATCCATCCTGTCAGCTGCGCAATATTAGTTTCATTCACTGTGTTTAATTTTTTATTTATTTTTCCGCCCTTTGCCTTTACAACCATCATTTGGCTAATCTCGATTATTGCATTAACAGTTGTGAACAAAGAGCATTTTTGCAAAAAAGAGAAATTTGTATGGAAAATTTATGTCGTTCTGATTCTTCTTGGTTTGTACGACAACAATATTTTAATTCATTCGGTAACTGAAGTTTATTTTATTTTATTTATTGCAGCCGCTTCGGCCATATTCAGCATTTACAATTTAAAAAAGAACAAAGAAATTCTGAATCCTTTTTTCAAATACAGCCTTATTGTTATGATTATTTGTGAAAAAGGTTCCATATTTTTTATCCTATTTGATAGCAATTATAATTTAGGAAAATTACTAATGATCAACGGAATTATTACCATTCTGATGTATTATCTCTTTACAAATACGTATCGTTTGATTCTTGACATTATAAGATATTCTAATTTTTTAAAAGAATCAAATGAAGGAACACCGCTCGAAGCAAATGAACTGGAAACAATTCATTACAGCCCGATAATCAATACTTTATTTATAATTGGATGGTTTATTTCAATTGTAAAAAACTCCTATTTTTTTCATGCCATAATAGATCCAATAATTGCTTTTTTTAATGAACCAAGGACTATTGGAGCTATAAATTACTCTTACCAAAGTATTATCATTTTCTTTTTCATCATTATCACTTCAGTTCTTATTGCAAAAATTGTTTCGTTTTTAACCAGCAGTTCTTCAAATTCAAGCAACACTAACCGGAAAAATAAATTTGGAAGCTGGATTCTTCTTGTTCAAATTGCCATTTTTAGTATCGGAATCAGTCTTGCCTTTATATCTGCGGGAATTCCCGTTGATCGCTTGACCATTATTATTAGTGCCTTGGGAGTTGGAATTGGATTTGGTCTCCAAACTTTGGTCAACAATTTAGTAAGCGGACTTATTATTGCTTTTGAAAAACCGGTCAATATAAATGATACAATCGAGATTGGCGGACAAACTGTTAAAATGAAATCTATTGGAATCAGAAGCAGTGTCGTGGCAACTTTTGACGGTGCCGATGTGATAATACCAAATGGAGATTTATTAAGCCAGCATCTTACAAACTGGACTTTATCAAATTATAAAAAACGAACTGATATTGTAATTGGGGTAGCATACGGAACCAATTTAGAAAAAGTAAAAGATTTATTAAATGCCATTTTAGAAGCTCATTCACTCGTTTTGCAAATTCCCGAACCGATTATCTGGATTACTGAATTTAAAGCAAATTCGATTGATATTGTCGTTAAATACTGGGTAAACAACATCAACGATGCAAATGAAGTGAAAAGTGATTTAATTATTTCGATTGACAAAGTTTTTAGAGAAAACAATATCGAAATTCCGTTTCCGCAACAGGATATTCATATCATACACAACAATACTACTGATTCTGAGAAAAAATAAAAAAAACAGCAACAGTTTATTAACTTTTGCTGTTATCCTTTATATGAAAAAAGTTTACTGAACTTTTGTCTTATCTAATTCACCAATAAACGGAATGGCTTCTAAAATTTCGCTTCTAATAATCGTTTGAAGATAAACTTCAAGCTGAATAAATTTTGCCGCATTTATAGGACCAATTGCTTTCTTAGCCTGATTATACGTTTTCTCATATAGTTTTTCATAAGCAATATGATTTTTTAAAGTGCCTTTGGCCAATTCATCTGCTTTTGCATCTGTCAGAGTAGCATAATTGGCGGCATAATCATTAATAAGCTGAAACTTCGTTTGCCCTAAAGCTTTGCGCTGCGTTTCGTAATTATCATAAACCTTTGTAAAAGCCACCGACTGCGCATCAGACAAATTCATGTATTGTTTTACCAAATCACTTTTAGATTTTCCATAAAGACTTTGCAGGACTTCTACATCTTCCTTAAAAGAAGATTGCGCACTAACTGAAAACGTGGCGATCGCCATAATAAAAATAAGACTTAATTTTTTCATAGTTTTAATTTTAATTTGTTCCTAAATAAATATGCACTCTTAAATAAACTGATTTTAAAACATTTACATCTAATCTAAAATTTAAAAAAAGGAATACTGATAAACAGCAGATAATGCGTAATAATTTAAGCCATTATTAGTGTAGGCGCCAACATGATACTGAAATCGCAGCGATTGTCCTTTTGCAATTGGAGTTGAAAAGGTTGCTCCTACCCGCCAATTATCAATCTGACTATTATCTGATACGCCGTTTATTACTGTTCTTCCACCAAAAAACCAATTTGTATTTGCTCCAATCCACATTTGATTTTTAAAATAATAACTAGCGTGCGCCTGAAGACTGTAGGTAGGTTTTTGTTCTAATTTTTTCCCTAAATAATCATTATTATCGGTATAAAACCATATACCGCCGTAGGCTTCCGCATATACATGAGCAAAACGTTTCGACACCCCAATTTCGGGTTTAAAAGCCCACCGATTGGTGCCAATATTAACTTGTTTGTCTTCATAATATCTTCCTGTTGGTACCGAAGTAACCAAACTTACTCCCAAAATAGTTTTCTGCTCAAATTTTCTAAATTCAGATTTGTCGAGTGCAGGAGAACCCAATAAATTAATTCCAAATCTAACTTTCATATCAGCAAAACCAGTTCGTGAACCTGTAACCAATTGATCACTGATCGTAGCAGATCCATCCATAAACGTAAATGGCAAAGCCACCTGAATACGGGCGAGTTTATTTGCTAAACCAAAGGTTCGGATATAATTTACAGCCAAATTATTGCTTTGAAGTGTAAAGTCTTTAATTGGCAACGAGGGATCGGTCAGAACATTTCCGCTCATAAAAACATAACCGGCCGCCACAACGTTTAGCTTTATGGGTACATTGGCATAAACCCTAGGTTCTAAATCTTGGCTATAGCTTATAATATTGATTAAAAACAGTGCCGTGCACAGGTATTTTCGAGGCAAAACAGAAAAGTATCTTTTTGGCATAAATTAAAGATTTGGCAACATAATAATTAGACTATTACTCCTATTTTTTAACGTCATCAGTTTTAGGCGCCTCTACTACACCATCATAAGATATAGGAGCTCTGTTATTGCTAGTAACTGAAAGAGAAGCATCTCCATTAAAAAAAACAGTCAATAAAAGATCGTAAACATCATTTTTGCCTTTTACTGTGCTTCTTACAATAATTTTTTTCTTGCTTTTCTCAATTCTTGTATTTTCAGGAATGCCTTCAAACTTAATACCACCGTCGCCACCGTAAGCAACGTTATAGGCGCGTCCAAAAAATGGAAGATCACACGTTGTGTTCGTTTCATTAAATTTTAAGAAATAAGTATTATAGTCAAGATTTAAAAGTCTTCCTCCTTGCGGAGTTGCTTTCTGTGCTTCAAAAACAAAATTTTTAGAATCAATTAAAGCTTCGATTTCTTTTTGTTTTTTCAACTCCTGCTCTGCTTTAAGCTCTTTTTTAGTTTTTTCCTGAGCAAAGGCCGGAAAATTTAAAAGACAAGCCAACACAAATAAAATGGATAATTTAACTGACATAAAATAGAATTTAAGAGTTAAAATAGAATGCTTTTATTTTTTGGTAAATCGCATCATAGCAATATCTCCTGAAATAAAATTTAAAGTTTTTCCGTCATCGGTAACATCATAAGAAGTTATTTTTTGAAGTGTATTCATAAAAACCTGCTCCCCTTGCCCGTCTACACACATCATTTTGGTAACTGCCATTGGCTGTGTAAAATCAATTTTATTTCCTGTAACACTAAGTTTTCCAGTATATGAATTACAACTGTTGTTTCCTGAAACCTGATTTTCTTTTACATTAAAATTGATTGTCGGTTTTTTATTCGGGTATAAACCATCAAAAGTAATTCTGGGTCCGGTAATATAATTGAGTTCCCAATTTCCATCTAATTTTGAAACTGAATCTGTTTTTTGGCATTTGCAGGAAATCAATACCGTAACTAAGAAAACAAGTGTAAAAAAATTCTTCATCATAATGTTAAGCATTAAAAATTAATGAATTAGAAAACAAGACTTGGGAAATTTTTCGTTAAAAACGTATACGAATTTAAGCAATATTTTTTTGTTCTCAGCTCAAACTGCCGTTAAATTGCGTTTAATAGTTTTAGATTTTTTTAACTTTTAGGGTTAATTATATCGGCTTTTTTATGTTAAATTTACTTAATCTTTAATTCAAAAGCCTTAAATATGAAAAAAGCACTTGTTTCTTTCGCTATAATTACAGCCTTAATTATTGGCTGTAAGACAAATACAAAATCAAATGATGCCAAAACTTTGACCGTAAATCTGGAGCCAAAAAGCAACAGTACAGTCTCTGGAACTGCAACTTTTACTGAGAAAAACGGAAAAGTAACGTTTGTTGCAAAAGTTTCCGGATTACAGCCAGGCGTTCATGCAATACACATTCATGAAAAATCAGATTGTTCTGCTGCTGATGGAAGTTCTGCCGGCGGACACTGGAATCCAACTTTCAAAAAACATGGAAAATGGGGTTCAGCCGAATATCATAAAGGTGATATCGGGAACTTTACTGCTGATGCAAAAGGAAACGGAACCATTACTTTGACAACTGACGAATGGTGTGTTGGCTGTGGAGATGCAAACAAAGACGTTTTAGGAAAAGGTCTAATTGTACACCAAGGAACCGACGACTTTACGACGCAGCCTACTGGAAATGCTGGCGGTCGAGTTGCCTGCGCAGGAATCATCAAATAATAAAAAACGCAATAACCACTATTTTTCACAAAATCTAGTGGTTATTTCATTTAAAATGAATTCTATCAACAGAAAAAAAATTAGCTTTGCAGTCTCAAATTAAAGTTAATGATTAACCCATCGGCACCAGGCTGGATAGATAAGTTTTTTAGTGAACAAAAGTTTTCAGAAGCGATTCCTTTTGAGACTACAGATTCTTTTTACTATAAAGTGAGAGAAACTGGTTTTATCTACGGGCATATTATTTCTATAGATTCTCAAATTCCAATTCCGATAAAAGGCTGGTTTAAAACCGAAATTTCTAAAGTTGCCTTATTAAATACACTATATCATGTTTTTTGTTTAGAAAAAAGAAACTCTGAGCCCAATAATTTTATTTCAGAAGTTTTAAAGTTCTACAACCAGATGAATCCGGAAGGTTTTAATTTATTTAAAATTTTACTTCCAAAGGATACTCCTTCTCTTTCATTAGAAAACATAATAGATCAGCGTGTACAGACCAATGACAGTATTATCAGTAAAAATTTTTCGCATTTAGTTACGAATGCTTTGCTGTTTATTGATGTATTGGCCTTTAGACAATATTTAGAACATGGTGCTATTCCTGATAAATATTTAAAACGCATTGAAGAAACTGTTTTAGGAATCGTTGGCCTTGCACTGAAAACAAAAACAGCCAAATCACAGCACGATGATTTATTAATAAAACTTTTTGAAGCCTCAATTCGCTATTCTAAATTTTCGAAAGTTACTGTCGAAACTTTAGAAACGCTACAATTAGATTATTTCAACAATACTTTAGAGCATTATTATTTAATCGATATGGCAGGAATGGCCTTATGGAGCGACGGTGTTGTTGAAAATGAAGAAGCTTACTTTTTATATTCTTTAGGCTCGATGATGAATGTTGCTGATAATTTTGTAACCAAAAGTATCGCAATGACTAATTTTTTCATCACTACACATAAAAAGAAAATTCCGTATTTCAATTATTCAAATCCGGTGAAACACTTTTATGATCAAATGACACACACTGTTGTAAAATTGATTATAAGAAACAAAAACCGACTGGTTAAAGAAATTGTTCAGAGTAAGGAATTAATGGTATTATTGGCTTATTCTACAACCAGAGATTTGGATGCCAAAGAAAAGAAAAAAGTAAAAAAACAGCTTTTAGATATCTGTAAAACGATTCCATCTTTGACCATATTTTTACTTCCGGGCGGTAGTTTATTATTGCCAATTTTGATAAAGTTTATTCCAACAATGCTTCCGTCAGCTTTTAATGAAAATCTTGACGAAAACGAATAAAAAAAATCGCCCTTTTGAGGCGATTTTTTATTCTTATAGATTACTCAGCTGGTAAACATCATCTAGTTCATCATTCGAACTGATGGTTACTTCTAAATCGGTAACAAAACCAGAATTTAAACCATAAACCCATCCGTGAAGCATTAGATCCTGACCATTTTTCCATGCACTTTGTACAATAGAAGTTTTAGCCAAATTGTAAACTTGTTCTTTTGCATTGATTTCAACAAAAGCATTAAAACGTTCTGTTTCGTCTTCAATTGAATTTAGATATTTGTCGTGTAAACGGTATTCATCTTTAATATGACGAATCCAGTTGTCGATAATTCCAACAGACATATTTCCCATAGCCGCTTTTACACCACCACATCCATAGTGTCCGCATACAATAACGTGTTTTACTTTTAAAACATTTACTGCATAATCCAGAACGCTTAACATATTCATATCAGAGTGAACAACCATGTTAGCAATGTTTCTGTGTACAAAAACTTCACCTGGTTTTGCGCCAATAATTTCATTTGCAGGAACACGGCTGTCAGAACATCCAATCCATAATAAAGGTGGAGATTGTCCTTTTGCCAAATCAGCAAAATAATTAGGATCTTTCGCTAACGAATCTTCTACCCATTTTTTATTGTTCTCAAGTATTTGTTTATAAAATTCTCTCATTTTTTTATTTTTTGAATTGTATTTCGATGTGCTTTATTGCCTCAAAAAAAGAACTTTTGTAAAGTTACCTAAATTTTGACATTTCATATACCACAGAAATACTTAAATTTAATTTATTTGTTTTAAAATTGTTCTTTAGAAGTTTCTCTTTTTACTAAAGCCCTTTTAGCAACATCATAGTAATGTTCAATGGTTACATGATTGTGGTTTTCTGGCGTATTTTCAAGTTGGTACGCTTTTTTAAAACCTTTAAGTTTTACCTTAATATTTTCATCAATGGCACGTGTTTCTTTAAACTCGCGTATCAAATCTAGAACATCATGAGCAATGTATTCTGTATCATGCGCATTGATTATGACTTTTGAGTTTTCTGGAATCTCACTTAAAGTCTGCTTAATGGCCGCTTTATTCAAAAATGAAACTTCCTGAGCTAAATCAATATGAATGACATCTCCATCTTCATATTCTTCTTTCTTGAAATTATAAGCTCTTTTTAAATTTCCTCTCAGTACAAAAATAATACTGATTATAATTCCTAACGCAACCCCTTTCAGCAAGTCTGTAGCAACAACAAAGACTAAAGTTGCTATAAAAGGCACAAATTGATATTTGCCCTTTTCCCAGAAATGCATGAAAGTTGCTGGTTTAGCTAATTTGTATCCAACCAAAATTAAAACGGTTGCTAAAGTTGCCAACGGAATTTTATTTAAAATTGCCGGTATCGACAAAACGCTTATTAATAACAAAACACCATGAATAATCGCTGACATTTTAGATTTTGCACCCGCATTATTATTTGCAGATGAACGAACCACAACAGATGTCATTGGCAAACCGCCTAAAAGCGAACTTAACATATTACCAATACCTTGCGCTCTAAGCTCAACATTTGTATCAGTATAACGTTTTTGAACATCCATTCTATCCGAAGCTTCGATACATAATAATGTTTCAATAGAAGCCACAATTGCAATGGTAATCGCTACAACCCATACCTGCGGATTTGTAACTGCACTGAAATTCGGCGTAATCAGAATTGATTTGAAATCATCAAAAGACTTTGGAACTGGCAAAGAAACTAAATGAGCTTTTGCAATTGCCAATGAACTTCCTGAAGAAACAAAAATTTCATTTAATACAACTCCAATAATAACCGCAACCAGTGCGCCTGGAACTAATTTTAAACGCTTTAAAAAAGGTACTTTATCCCAAGCAATCAAAATTACCAGTGAAACTAGCGAAATTACAACAGCTCCTAATTGAATATGATTAATTACATCAAATAAAAACGAAAATGAATTGCTTCCGTCGTTCTGAATAAAAGCCTGATCGCCTTCAAAATCAGCATCATAACCAAAAGCGTGTGGTAATTGTTTCAAAATGATGATAATACCAATACCCGCAAGCATTCCTTCAATTACATTGGTAGGGAAATAATTTGATATACTTCCGGCTTTTAAAAACCCTAATGCTAATTGAATTATTCCTGCGATAAAAACAGACAGTAAAAACACATCAAAAGCACCAAAATCAGTAATAGCGGTTAAAATAATTGCTGTTAATCCAGCAGCTGGACCTGAAACACTAATGTGTGACTGGCTTAAGTAACCTACTACTATACCACCAATAACACCTGCAATAATTCCAGAAAATAACGGCGCTCCAGAAGCCATTGCAATACCTAAACACAATGGAAGAGCCACCAAGAAAACCACCAAACCTGAAGCAAAATCAGATTTTAGGTTGGCAAAAAGATTGATTTTTTTTGTCATAACACAATACTAAAAAAATTATTCATTAAAGATTGACCGCATTTATGCAAATGCAGTTCAGTTCAAAATAATCGGAAGTATTATGCCAAGTTGGGAGGTGGAGCAAAAATGCTCGGAGAAATATTCTCTAATTTTACAATATTTTCAGACGCTATGGTCTTTTTTTCAATATAAACTGGCACCATTACCTCATGGTGAAGTATTGCTGGGTAAACAGCAGCCTTAAGTTCTTTATGCGAGTGCTCCTCTTCAGAAAAACTGAAAAACATAGACGTATCTTTGCTTTTCTTCAGCAGCGTCACCACAGTTGGTGTTGCCAAAAAAGCAATAAATATGAATAATAATATGCGAGCGACTAATTTCATTGTGGCAAAAATAGCGTTAAACAAATAAAATCAAAGCGGGAAGCGAAAAATTTTATAGAAATTTAACACAAATAAAAAAGCAGAATGGTCAAAAGTGACTATCCTGCTTTTTAATATACTGAAAAATAATAAATTACAAGGTTTCTTCTAGCCATGCATTCATCATCCAAATTGTCTTTTCCTGCTCTGCGATAAAGTCGCTCATCATCGAATTTGTCCCCTCATCATTAATTCCACCCGATTTATTTAAGATTTCTCTTTCAATTTTCAGTAAATCAGATAATGAATTAACAATTAACTGAACTGCCTTTTCATCGTTTGAGATATTTTTTCCAATCGTCAGTTTGTTATTTTTTATATAATCTTCAAAAGTATGCAAAGGAGTTCCGCCAATAGTCAAAACTCTTTCGGCTATCATATCTATTTTAAGCTGTGCATCGGTGTATAATTCTTCAAATTTTACATGAAGATCAAAGAAACGCTTTCCGCGGATGTTCCAATGAATTCCTCTCAAATTTTGATAATAAACTTGAAAATTTGAAAGTAATATATTCAATTCTTTTACTAACAATTCTGATTCTTTAACGGGTAATCCTAAAATATTTGTCTTCATAATCTAATTTTTTACACTAATTTACTACAAAACTAAAGTAAGTTTAATAAATTTTATATAAATAAAAATTATATTTTCTTATTTTTGCATCACAAATTACTATCATTATGACTATAACTCAATTGCAATATGTGTTAGCAGTTGCTGAACACAAAAATTTTACTCTTGCAGCCGAAAAATGCTTTGTTACACAGCCAACTTTAAGCATGCAGATTCAGAAAATTGAAGAAGAACTCAATATTTTAATTTTTGACAGAAGCAAAAAACCTATTCAGCTGACTGATATTGGACAAAAAATTGTTAATCAGGCAAAAAATATTGTAAATGAGGCGGATAGAATCAAAGATATTGTTGAACAGCAAAAAGGTTTTATTGGCGGTGAATTTCGTTTAGGAATTATCCCGACAATCATGCCGACACTTTTGCCGATGTTCTTAAATAATTTCATTAAAAAATATCCAAAAGTTAAACTCTTAATTGAAGAGCTGAATACAGATGAAATCATTTTAAAATTAAAAAATGGTCATCTTGATGCTGCAATTGCTGCAACACCGCTCGAAGATGAAAAAATTAAAGAAATAGTTTTATATTTTGAACCGTTTGTCGCATACATTCCTGAGCATCACGTAAGTTTTCAAAAAGAAGAAATTGAAGTTGCAGATTTAAATTTGAACGAAATTTTACTTTTACAGGACGGTCATTGTTTTAGAGATGGAATTTTGAACTTATGTAAAAATGGGACTGATATTGAACAAAACAATTTTCAGATTCAAAGCGGGAGTTTTGAAACTTTAATAAAATTAGCCGATGAAGGCCTTGGCACAACATTACTTCCGTACTTGCATACCTTAGATTTAAAAGATTCCGATAAGTTGAAACTCCGTAATTTTAAGGAGCCAAAGCCTGCCCGTGAGGTAAGTTTAATTTACCCTAAAAGCGAATTAAAAATGCAAATCATTGACGCTATTAGATCAACAATTGCTGGCGTTGTAAAAGGAGCAATTGTTTTCCAGAATGTTCAAATCATAAGTCCGCTGCAAAAGAAACAATAATAAAAAAGGAGCCAATTTGGCTCCTTTTTTTATACTTTAATCAGTAGTAGACTCTGTTTTAATTCTGGTTTCTCAATTATGAAATTTAATAACCATTCTTGCAGTTGTTCCATTTCATAAGGTAATAGTGTTTTGATAGCTTTTTCTAACTCTTTACAGAAAAGTACCGGGTCGAAACTTACTCTCTCGAGTATTGATTTCGTGTAATCAAACATCATTTTTGACATAATAAAATAAGATTTTGGGGGGTTATCTATTTTTTTAAACTCGCACCAAATTTAAACAAATATCACATATAAAGATCTTTTTTAACTTATTTTTTTCAAAACTTTATCAACGAATACGTTTTCTTAGTACATATAAATCAATATAGAATTATTCTAAATAACTTAATCAGACCTTTTTAAAAGCTCTAAACATCTCGCGTTTCCCCGGCGGACCGGCTAATTTTTCGACTGTAAATCCAACAGAAATCATACTCCTTTTAACAACACCGCGAGCAGCATATGTTACTAAAACGCCATTTGGTTTTAAACTATTGTACATTTTCTGGAAAATCTCGGTGCTCCACAACTCAGGTTGCACTCTATATCCGAAGGCGTCAAAGTAAATCAAATCAAAAGTTTCGAAATCGTCAATTTCATCAAAAAATTGTTTTCTTTTCGTTAACGAGAACTTGCTGCTAAGATCGGTTTTCTCATTCCATTCACATTTATGCATTTTCTCAAAAATGTTATCAAATTCCAATGCCTCTAATTCGGCAACATAATTCATCGCCAGCACTTCCTCTGCATTAACTGGATACGCTTCTACTCCAACATAATCAATTGTCTGCTGTTTTTGTTCTGATTCTAAAAAAGTGATAAAAGCGTTTAGGCCTGTTCCAAAACCAATTTCTAAAATGGCAACAGGTTTATCTTCAAATAAAGAAAGACCATTTTTTATAAAAACGTGTTTTGCTTCCTGTATTGCGCCATGTTTTGAATGATAACTTTCATTCCATTCTTCTAAATGAATTGTCGTTGAGCCATCTAGCGTTTTAATTATTTCTCTTTTCACGATTTTCGAATTTTACAATAGTGTTTCACTGATTTTCAGTCGGTTTTCTTCATCAAAATTAATCAAAACAAATGCGTAAAGCCTTAAAAAATCGCAGTTTTTTCATAAATTCTTTATAAAACTCTGCCAAAATTTTCGGTTTATTATAAGATAAATAAATCTCAATTAAACACAGGAATTAATGCAGTTTTACCAAGCAAATTACATATTTTTCCGTAATTTTGCATTCAACAAAACCCTATTCTTCATCAGATCATTACGTTATATTTTCATCTGTTAAGAATTCAATTAGATAAAACTTTACATAATTATGAGTACAACTCAAACAAGCAAAATTGAAATCAGAAAAGCTGAATCGTCTAAGATAAGCTCTGTAGACTTTGAAAACTTAAGCTTTGGTGCTGTATTTACAGACCATTTATTTGAATGTGATTACAAAAATGGACAATGGCAGACTCCGGTCATTAAGCCTTATGCTCCTATTTTAATGGATCCTTCTTCTAAAGTCTTTCATTACGGACAAGCGATTTTTGAAGGAATGAAAGCTTATAAAGATGAAAATAATGATGTTTGGTTGTTTAGACCTGATGAAAACTACAAACGTTTCAACAATTCTGCAGTTCGTATGGCAATGCCAGAAGTACCGGAAGATATTTTCTTAGAAGGTTTAAATGAATTATTAAAAATCGACCAAGAATGGATTCAGAGAGGAAACGGAGCAAGTATGTACATCCGTCCTTTTATGATTGCGACAGGACCTGGCGTTATTGCAAATCCATCTGACGAATATAAATTCATGATCTTGCTTTCTCCTGCAAAATCATATTATGGAGGCGAAGTAAAAGTAATTATTGCTGAGCATTACAGTAGAGCTGCAAATGGTGGAATTGGTGCTGCAAAAGCGGCAGGAAACTACGCTGCGCAGTTTTACCCAACTAATTTAGCAAACAAAGACGGTTTCCAGCAAGTTATCTGGACTGATGATGCAACGCATACAAAATTAGAAGAAGCTGGAACAATGAATGTTTTCTTCAGAATTAACGATACTTTATTAACTGCTCCAACAAGCGAAAGAATTTTAGATGGTATCACCAGAAAAAGTTTGATTGCAATGGCAGAAAAAGAAGGTCTTAATGTAGAAGTTCGTCCTGTTATTGTTTCAGAATTGGTAGAAGCCGCTAAAAACGGATCTTTAAAAGAAATTTTCGGAGCTGGAACTGCTGCTGTTATCAGCGTAATAAAAGGCTTCTCCTATAAAGGTGAGTATTATGAAATGACACCAATTGAAAATTCATACGCTTCATTCTTAAAAGAAAAACTGACAAGTCTTCAAAATAAACTTTCTGAAGATACTTATGGATGGACTGTAAAAGTTCAGTAATTCCAAAATTGATATAAAAACAAACCCGACAGATTTTAAAATCTGTCGGGTTTTCTATTTATGCTTGATTTTTTTAAACACATAGAAACATAGCTATGTGCATAGCGTCTTTCCTTAAAACAAGGTAAAAAACTATGTTTCTATGTGTTTAAAATATTTACGCGCAGAATTTCATTTTTATAAAAGCTTCGAAAAATCAGGTTTAAAATAATTAGGTCCTTTCATTACTTTTCCATCTTCACGATAAATTGGCTGACCGTCTTCTCCAAGCTTGCTCATATTACTGCGCTGAATTTCGTCAAAAACAGCTTCTATTTTATCCTGCAGACCGTGCTCGATAATAGTTCCGCATAAAATATACATCATATCACCAAGAGCATCAGCAATTTCAACTAAATCATTATTTTGAACAGCTTCAAGATATTCTTCGTTTTCTTCTTTCATCAAATTATAACGAAGCAGTTTTTTAGTCGCGCCCAAATCGGCTTTTGGAGTTTCACTGTGACCTATTTTAAAAGCAGTATGAAATTGCGTTACTGCATCGAGTTGTTTCTTCATGTTTTTAATTGATTAAATGAATTGGCAAATTAGCAACAATTCGTGTACAATTCTCTAAATTTGCCAAAAATAATTTTAACTATGTTTAGTCAAGGACAATTAATATTCGCAGTCTGTTTTTTTATTGCTTTTGTAATCGTTATGATTTTTGCTTATCGAAAAGATCTCGCACTTCATAAAATATTTTATAAAGGAAATTATAAAGTCCTAATTGTTTTTCTGCTTTTTATTGCAATTTTGTTTGTAATCAAATTTTTCTTCAAAAGATAATTGAGGTAAAATAAATTTAGAAAATTCATAATTAAACTCGTTCAAAATCGTTTTATTTGAATGTTTTTTGATCAGTATAATTTAATAAACCAATTTTTGTTATAATGTTATTTCAATACTACAAGTGAGAAAATTTTATAACTTTACGACAGCAAACAACCACCTCAAATGAAGATTCTTAAATATTTATTTCTATTAGCATTACTTAGCCTAGTTGCTCTTACCGTTTTTGTAGCTACCCAAAAAGGAATTTTTTCTGTAGAAAGAAGCAAAGTGATCAATTCACCAAAAGCAACTGTATATAATTATGTGAATGATTTTAGAAATTATGAAGATTTTGAATCTTGGGCTGTTGAAGACCCATCATTAAATTTTACTTTCCCAAATAAAACAGCAGGAAATGGAGCTTCATTTTACTGGACAAGCACTGAAGGGGCAGGAAATGCAATTACATTAAAAGCGAAAGACGGAGAAAGTATTCAGCAAAAAATGAAGTATGACGGCACAGAGGCCGACGTAAACTGGACTTTTAAAGATACTTTAGCAGGAAAAACAAAAGTAACTTGGAAGGCAAAAGGAACAATGAGCTTTTTGTTTAAAATTTACACGGCGTTGAATGGAGGTTCTGATAAGGTTATTGGAACAATTTACGAAAAAAGTCTTGCGAACATTGACAAAAATCTTGATTACGAAACTAAAACGTATAATGTTACCGTGGATGGCGTTGTTCAGAAAACTGAAATTCCATACATCAAACAGACTTTTACGAGCGAAATTTCGAAAATAACCAAAAATGCAAGAATCGTTATTCCAAAACTTATTAAGTTTAGTGAAACCAATGCATTGCAGGCAAACGGAAAACCATTTATCATTTACCATACATATGATACCAAAACTGGTCTAGCCAAAATTTCTATTTGTTTACCAATAAACAAAGAAATTTCAATTACTTCTGGAAGTGATATTATATCAGGTAAAATGAATGCTTTTGAAGCTGTAAAAACAACTTTAACGGGTGATTATTCACATACCGGTGAAGCAATTGCTAAAACAACAGCTTACATAAACAATCAAAAAATAATGCCAGACCTAAGCTGGTCACATCTTGAAATTTTGACCGTTAGCAAATTAGATACAAAAAGCCCATCTAAATTAGTTACTGAAATTTATTTCCCAACAAAACCTAAAGTTGTACCGGTTGCCCCAGTTTCTGCAGCTCCTGCAGATTACGACAATCCAGTTGATCCTGCAGTCACAAATACTACAACAACCGACCCTGCTGGTGCTAATCCTGCAGCAACCGTTCCTGTTGTAAAAAAACCTGTAAAACCAAAACCGACAGCACCGAAACCTGCCACTACTCCGCCAGCAAAGACTGAAGAAGACGAATTCTAAAATAAAGATTTTTAAACCTTTAGCTTAAAATTCATTCTAATAAGATAAATAAACAAATTTGACAGACGAGAAGGAATTTATAAAACAATTATTAAATCCTAAAACGCAAAATACTGCGTTTCAAAAACTCTTGTCTGATTATCAAAAACCGTTGTATTCTCATATCCGGAATATCGTTTTGGATCATGAAGATGCTAATGATGTTTTGCAGAATACTTTTGTAAAAGTTTTTCAGTACTTAAAAAACTTTAAAGGTGAGAGCAAGCTTTTTTCATGGATGTATCGCATTGCAACAAACGAAGCTTTGACTTTTTTAAATCAGAAAGCAAAATTAAACGGACTGACATCTGAAGCTTTACAGACAAAAACGATAGAAAATCTAAAATCTGATGTTTATTTTGATGGAGATGAAATTCAGATCAAACTCCAAAAAGCCATTGTTACATTGCCAGAAAAACAGCAGTTGGTTTTTAAAATGAAATATTTTGAAGAATTAAAGTATGAAGAAATAGCTGAGATTTTAGGGACTTCAGTTGGTGCATTAAAAGCATCTTATCATCATGCGGTAAAAAAAATTGAATTATATGTTACATCAAATTAAACCTTTTGTAAAAAAAACTATCTTATAGACATTATGAAAGCATTTAAATTAGAAAACGAACCGAAAATCAAATCTGGATTTAAAACTCCAGAGCACTATTTTGATGATTTATCGGCAAAAGTTTTACAGCAGATTAACGAAAAAGAAGTAAAAGTAATACCTCTTTACAAACGTAAAAAAGTAATTTCACTTGTTGCGGCCGCAATGATTGTTTTTGCCTTGATGATTCCGATAGTAAATAATTATAATACAACTTCTAATGAACTTGACGAAGCAACTTTAGAAACTTATTTATCGTATGACTCTAATTTAAACCAGTATGATCTGATGCAAAATTTAGACGCCAAAGATCTTCAAAAACTCAATAAAAATGTAGCTATTGAAGATGAGACACTAGAAGACATTCTAGCATCAAACCCAAACATTGAACACTTAATTTCTGAATAAAAAACAAAACTTAAAAGATGAAAATCAAAAATATCCTGCCGATAATTTTATTCCTGATAAGTTTTTCATTTTATGCCCAAGGTGGAAAAACAGATGAAAAACGTGAAAAAATTAAAGCTTATAAAGTTTCTTTTTTAACGACTGAATTAGAATTGACTCCTGCCGAAGCTGAAAAATTCTGGCCTATTTACAATGCGTTTGACGACAAGCAATTCGAATTAAGACATCAAAAAATGAAAGTGTATTTAGAACGTCTGGATGATGACAATGTAAATTCAATTTCAGAAAAAGAAGCTGCAGTTTTACTTTCTCAAATGGAAAGCACTGATAAAGAACTTTATCTGTTGCGCGAGAAATACAATTCAAACTTAAAAAAGATACTTTCTGCAAAGAAAATATTAAAGCTTAAAAAATCTGAAGACGATTTTAGCCGAAAATTATTAAAACAATATCGAGAAAAAGCCGGAAAAGATTAACAAAGAGTACAACAGCGACAAACCCCCTATATAATAATACTTACTTTATTATTTAGGGGGTTTGTTATTTTTAAAAATCTTGTCTGGCTATATAAAAGTGATTCGGATTAATTTATTGTAACCTGCTGCAATAGCAGTATTTTTATTGATAAATCGAATAGTAAAAAGCTTAGAATCATCTGATAATTGTTTCCAAGTTGCGCCTCCATCCTGAGAGTACTGAATCCCTGAAGATCCAACGCAAACTAATTCTCTTGCATTGCTTCCTGGAACATATTGAATACATGAAGCGTATCCAAAACCTTGATTCTGCCCAACTAATTCCCACGTTTTTCCTCCGTCTTTGGTACAAATTTTATTATCCGAGTTTTTCTCTGGAAATTCATAATCACCGCCCGCAGCAAATCCGTGTTTTGCATCGTAAAAATCGGCCGTAAAAATTCCTGTCATTGTTTTACCTTGAGTTATTGGAGTATCAATAACTTTCCATGTTTTCGCTTTATCTGGAGAATAAAAAACACGCGATTTTTTTCCTCCTGAAACCAGCCAAGTATCATTTCCTTTAATTACAATATTAGTATTGCTTGCGGCAAAAGCAGATTCACCTTGAGTGTTTGTTGGCAATTTATCCGACAATAATTTTGTCCATGTTTCACCGCCATCGCGTGTCACAATGATTGAAAAAGTATCTTCTGTAGGGTCTCCAATTGCGATTCCTTCTTTATCATTCCAAAATTGCATGCTGTCGTAAAACACCTTGGCATTTACTTCTTTATAAACTAATTTTACTTTTCTAGTTTTTTTATCAACCTGATACAAAAGAGCAGGATTTGCAACACTTAATAAAAAGATATTTTTATCGTTTTGTGCTATGCTTCTGAATTCTAAATTAAGTGTATCACGATAAATATGATCTTCAAATTTTTCTCTTTTATCTAAATCAAAACAGCCAAAACGGGAATTGTCTGCGCCGTACCACACTTTATTATTATCAATTGTAATGGCCCGGATGCTGATTTTATCCTGAAATAAAACTTCAGTCTGCATTGAAACAAAGCCTCCTGGCCCTGGTGCTTTATCATTATTTTCCAACGCTTTAAAGGACACCAGTAAAACAAATAAACTAAAAAATAATATTAATTTTCTCATGTAGGTTAAGGTTTAGTTGTTGCTAAAATACAATTATTTATAACATATAAAATAGCTTTTATTCTTTTTGATAATAATCTTTTTAACAGCCTTTTTTACAGAATCAAAAGTAAAAATAAAGCAACAAAACACAAAATATTAAAAATCATATCCTTAACACAAACCAGTCGTGGAATTATTTTTTTGGCACAGTAATTGGATATTCCACATTAATTAATTTTTAATATTATTTGCCATGAAAGCGAAACTACTTATACTAGCATTAATCACTATAGGACTTAGCTCTTGTACAGCACAAAGTCAAACTACAGTTTATGCAAAAAACTCAGATATCAGCGATAACTTAGACTTAAGAGCTGTTGCATCTATGTTTGGAGAATCGGCCAATCTTCAGGATTTTGAAAGAAGGCTAAATGATCCAAAATATCAGATATCAAATCTTGACTTAAACGATGACGATCAAGTTGATTATTTACGTGTAATTGAATCTGTAGAAAACAGAACGCACGTTGTAATTATTCAGGCCGTTTTAGATCGCGATGTCTATCAAGATGTTGCAACAATCGATGTTGAAAGAGACAATTACAATAAAGTAAGTGTACAAGTTGTAGGAAACACTTATTTATATGGTGAAAACTATATTTATGAGCCTGTTTACAATGTTGTTCCTGTAATTTACAGCTCATTTTGGGTTACAAATTATAGACCATACTGTTCAACTTGGTACTGGGGATATTACCCAAATTATTACACTGCATGGAGACCTTACCCTGTTTACAGATATAGAAATAACGTAAATATTTGCATCAACGCAAACTACAGCTACAACTATGTAAATTACAGAAGAAGCTATAGAGCGCCTGCTATTTACGAAACAAGACGAACTTATGGTTACGAAAGAATGAGACCGAATTACGGCTTTACAGACAGACACGCTTCTATAAACAACAGATATGATTTGGATCAAAGAAGAGTGGCCAGCAGACCTTACAATACACCACAAAACAACAACAATCCGGTAAGATCAAGTGCTGGAAGACCTCAATACGGTGAAAATAGAGGTTCAGACAGAAATTACAGCAACACAAGCCGTCCTGTCGTAAACAACAGAGAGAATAATACACCTGCGCCATCAAGACCAGATTACAACAGAAATAATGCAACTGTTTCTGTTCCTAGAGAAAACTCAGAAAACAGAAATTATGCAGACAGAACATCCTCACAAAACAATGCTCCGTCAAGAAATTATTCTGAAAACAGAGGAAACTCAATGAATAGATCAAACAATGAAAGACCTGCTCCTGCAAAACAAGCACAGCCATCAAGAAGCTATTCTGAAAGTAGAGGAAACAGTGAAAACAGATCTTACAGTACAAGACCGCAAAGCACACAACGTTCTGAATCTCCGCGTGCAAGCCAAGAATCAAGAAGCAGTGAACCACAAAGAGAAAACGGTTCAAATTCTAGAGGAGGCGGAAGAAGAGGATAATTAAAATATCATAATTTTTATTTAAAATTAAAAGCACAATTTGGGGATTGTGCTTTTTTTTATCTTTTTAATTATAATTGTCTCTAATTTGTTTTAAAACAGTAAATTTGCAACCGTCTTTTATAAAATCAAACATGAGCGCAGCGCATAAAAACTTACATAGTAAGTTGTCTATAGGGGGTCTATTGATCACATTAGGAATTATTTATGGAGATATTGGTACTTCTCCATTGTATGTAATGAAAGCCATTCTTGGTGAATATGCGATAAATTCGGATATTGTTTTAGGGGGGATTTCATGTGTTTTTTGGACGCTTACTCTTCAAACTACAATAAAATATGTACTTATTACATTAAGTGCTGACAATCATGGTGAAGGTGGAATTTTTGCTCTTTATGCTTTAGTCAAAAAAACAAAAATTCAATGGCTCATTGTGCCCGCCATTATTGGGGGAAGTGCGCTTTTGGCCGACGGAATTATTACGCCGCCCATCTCTATTTCATCTGCAGTTGAAGGGATCCGTGCATTCTATCCTACAATGGAAACAAAAACCATTATTTCTATTGTAATTGCAATCCTTTTCGTCTTATTTACAATTCAGCAATTTGGAACAAAATTGGTTGGGAAGTTCTTCGCGCCAATGATGTTGATTTGGTTTGCTATGCTTGGAACTTTAGGAGCTATTCAGATTTTTCATTATCCGGAAGTTATCAAAGCAGTAAATCCATATTATGCTTATCATCTATTATCTATTCATCCTGACGGATTTTTTGTTCTTGGTTTTGTATTCCTTTGTACAACCGGAGCTGAAGCTTTGTACTCTGATATGGGGCACTGCGGAAGAAAAAATATTCGTATCAGCTGGATTTTTGTAAAAGCTACTTTAGTATTAAACTATTTTGGTCAAGCAGCTTATTTAACACACCATGAAGGAAGTACTTTACAGCAGTTGGGCGGAGAAAATGGAAACCCATTTTACTTGATCATGCCTCACTGGTTTCTTCCATTCGGAATTGTCGTAGCGACTTTAGCAGCCGTAATTGCATCACAAGCATTAATTAGTGGTTCGTTTACTTTGATTAATGAAGCTATGCGTCTGAATTTCTGGCCAAAAGTAAAAATCAAATATCCAACAGAAGTTAAAGGACAATTATACATTCCGTCTATTAACTGGTTATTGTTTTTTGGTTGTGTTGGAATCGTACTGCACTTCGAAAAATCAGGAAATATGGAGCATGCTTACGGTCTTGCCATTATTTTATGTATGATCATGACCACAATTTTGCTGAATTATTATTTGATCATGAAACGTGTAAAACTGTATTTTATGGTGCCGCTGATCACGATTTACTTATTAATTGAATTCAGTTTCCTTTTTGCCAATATTACAAAATTTGCCGAAGGAGGTTATGTTACTTTGATCATTGCAATTCTTTTGATTTCAATTATGACGATTTGGTACTTGGCTAAGAAAATCAACAAAAGCTATACTAAAATCATCAAAATTGACGACTATAAAAAAGTATTAGTAGAACTGAGCAGAGATTTATCGATACCTAAATATGCAACGCATTTGGTCTATATGACGAATGCCAATCGTGTTGATGAATTGGAGGAAAAAGTAATTTACTCAATCTTGCAAAAACGTCCAAAAAGAGCCGATATTTACTGGTTTGTACACGTAAATATTCTAACTGAGCCTTATAAAACAGAATATAAAGTGACTGAGATTGCCAGAGATGACATTTACAGAATCGATTTTAATTTAGGCTTTAGAGAACCTACAAAAATCAATTTAATGTTCAGAGAAGTAATTCGTGATATGGTGAAACGCGGAGAAGTAGATATTACCAGCCGTTACGAATCATTGAACAAAAACAATATTATTGGTGACTTTAAATTTGTATTGTCTGAGAAGTTCTTATCAAACGACAATGATTTAAGATGGCATGAAAATATTATTATGAACTCTTACTTCTTCATCAAAAAACTGAGTTTATCTGAAGAAAGAGCGTTTGGTTTAGACAGCAGTTCAGTTAAAATAGAGAAATTCCCAATGGTGCTTCACGCTCCAGAGAATATCGGACTGACCCGAATCATAAAAAATTAAACTTTTACAAAATATTTCAAAAAAAACACTCTTTTAAACTTTATCAGAGTGTTTTTTTTCTTTTTAAATGAAAGTCAAATCAACAATCAGAATTAAAAATTTAACTTTCAATCAATTAATAGTACCTTTGCAACTCAAATTATTAAAATGAGATTACACAGAAATTTAGTTTATACTACCATCGATTCTTTAAATGCAATTTTCAATGAAGGAGAATATGCAGATAAAGTGGTAGCCAGAGCCTTAAAAAAAGACAAACGTTGGGGAAGTTCTGACAGGAAGTTTGTTGCTGAAACAATATATGAAATTGTTCGTTGGAAACGTCTTTACGCAGAAATTGCGGAAGTAAAAGAACCATACGACAGAGATAATTTATGGAGAATGTTTGCGGTTTGGGCTGTTTTAAGAGGCTATCCAATCCCAGATTGGAGACAATTAGAAGGAACTCCTGAAAGAAAAATAAAAGGCCGTTTTGACGAGCTTTCAAAAGTGAGAGCTTTAAAAGAATCTATTCCAGACTGGATGGATGAATTAGGCGTGAAAGAGCTAGGCGAAAAAGTTTGGGCAAAAGAAATCACTGCGCAAAATCAGCCGGCGAAAGTAATTTTAAGAACCAACACGCTTAAAGGAACTAAAGAAAATCTGAGAAATACGTTGATGGATTTAAATATTGAAACAGAATATTTAAAAGATCAGCCAGAAGCTTTAGTTTTAAAAGAAAGAGCAAACGTATTTTTGACAGATGCTTTTAAACAAGGTTTGTTCGAAGTTCAAGATGCCAATTCTCAATTAGTTGCAGGATTTCTTGACGTAAAACCAGGAATGCGTGTTGTTGATACCTGCGCTGGAGCTGGAGGAAAAACATTGCATATGGCTTCTTTGATGGAAAACAAAGGACAGTTGATTGCAATGGATTTATATGAAAGCAAATTGAAACAATTAAAATTGAGAGCTAAAAGAAATGGTGCTTTCAACATTGAATACCGTATTATTGACAGCACAAAAGTGATCAAAAAACTGCACGAAAAAGCAGATCGTGTTTTGATTGACGCACCATGTAGCGGATTGGGAGTTTTAAAAAGAAATCCTGATTCAAAATGGAAATTACAGCCTGAGTTTATCGATAACATTCGTAAAGTTCAGAGCGAAGTTTTAGAAAACTATTCTAAAATTGTAAAACCAGGCGGAAAATTAGTTTATGCAACTTGTTCTGTTTTACCTTCTGAAAACCAGGAGCAGGTAGAGAAATTTCTAAAAACTGAAATCGGACAACAATTTACTTTTATTGAAGACCGAAAAATGCTGGCATCTGAATCTGGTTTTGACGGATTTTATATGGCACTTTTGGAAAGAAAAAAATAAGATAAATTTCAATTTTTGGAATAATTAAATAGCAAAAATCCCAAATCCCAATCGTAGTTATTGGAATTTGGGATTTCTTTTTTTGGAATTTTTCTTTTTGATTTCTTTACTCTATACTGGGTTTTCTAAGCAACTTCCCATTTTCATTTTCTTTGAATTTTGGAACAAAAACAATTTCTTTTGGCTTTTCAAACTTCCCTAAAACATTAAAAAAATCGGGGGCAAAATCTTGCTTTTCACCTTCAATTACTAAGATTAATTTTTCGCCTAAAAGAGAATCTGGCACTCCTGTTACAAAAAATCGATTTGGAATTTTTCCCACTAATTTTGCCTCAATCTGTTCAGGAATCAGCTTCACTCCTCCACTATTGATAACATTATCGATTCTTCCTA
This sequence comes from Flavobacterium sp. LC2016-01, assembly GCF_009711135.1. Taxonomy (GTDB): domain Bacteria; phylum Bacteroidota; class Bacteroidia; order Flavobacteriales; family Flavobacteriaceae; genus Flavobacterium. The sequence continues at coordinate 305,498 of NZ_WMIC01000003.1, forward strand.
AAAAAACAAATTGTTTATCATTGATCAATTCGACCAAATCATTGGTAACAATAGGTTCTTCAGAAATCGACGAAACATAAATTACAAGGCAGCCACGGTCATCTTTTTCAATTTTTACATTTGGCAAAATCGAAAACGCACTTTCGCCTACTTTTTTAGCGGCAATATGCGTTATGGTTTCGGTCATTCCATAGGTTTCGTAAATTTCTCCATTTAGCTTCAATAATTCCGCTTCAAGCGCCGAATCCATTTTCGCACCTCCAATAATTAATTTCTTTACATTTTTGAGTTTATCGAGAGAGTTCTGAACTTGCAAAGGCACCATCGCAACAAAATCGTATTGTTCTGAATTGAAAGCTAAGGGCTCTGTACTTGGCGCTTTCACATCAATATCAAGTCCTAAAATTAAACTTCTTACCAGCATCATTTTTCCAGCAATAAATTGCGTCGGCAAACATAGCAAAGCTCTATCTCCCGGCTTTAAACCAAAAAAATCTCCAGTTGCTAAAGCCGACTGAATCATGGCTTGTTTTTCTAATCTGACTAATTTTGGAAGTCCTGTGGTTCCAGAAGTCGTCATTTCGATATACTCCTTATTATCAAACCAATCGAGAAAAAACTCCCCTATAGCACGTTCATAGGCATCACCTTCTTTTATGAAGCTATAACCAACTCGGCATAAATCCTTTGCATTTAAATGATATCCGTTGATTTTAAAATAATTATGTACGTTTTTATGTGTCAGCTGTAACATGATCATTAATTTGAAGTTTCTACAATATTTATTTCACCCGTCAACTTTTCTTTCCAGTTTGTCCATTTGTATTTTTTGCTGAAGATAAAAAGCAAAATAGGATAAACGACGACAACCGGCAGTATTACATCAAGACCAGCCGAAGGCTCGGACATATCTTTAAAAATAGAATGCGTCTGAAAAACAGTCCAATCTGAAGTGACCAGCAAAGCGCCAGTCAAATTATTGGCAGCGTGAAAACCCAGGGCCAGTTCTATTCCTTCATCCATCAGTGTAATGATTCCTAAAAACAGGCCAGTTCCAATATAATAAACCATAATAATATAACCCATTTTTGCCACTTCTGGATTAAAAACATGCATTGATCCAAAAACAAGCGAGGTCATCAACAAAGGAAACCATCTGTTTTTAGCCAAATTTGCAAAACCCTGCATTAAATACCCTCTAAAAATATATTCTTCGGTACTGGTTTGAATAGGAATAAGCAAAGATCCAATTACAACTAAAATTAAAAAAGGAATCAATTTAAAATTCCAGACAAAATTTTCGGGATCTTTTAAATAAATAGCCCAAAAACTTAAACCTGAAAAAACGGCCCATAATACAAACGAAAACAAGATTCGGTTCCAGTCTACTTTCTTTCTCGATGTCGTAACAGATAAAAGCGTCTGTTTATGAAGATATTTTACAACGAAATAAACACCCGCAAATGCAAAAACAAAAGAAATCATTACCAGAAACAAAGTAAGATTAGGTTCAAATACTCTCAAAACACCGTCATTATCAGTTGGTACTTCTGTTTTATTTTTGAAACTCGAATAAAGAACCGCCAACGAAAGTGGAATCTGACCAATAAATGAAGCGATTATAATAATTACTGAACCAATTAGATACAGAAAAAATTTATTATGAGGTTTAATTCCTTGCTCTAAAAACATTTATATATAATTTTAAAATGAGAATTCAGTTTACTAAGTAAATAGTATTTTTGGTCCTGCGAAAATACCTATTTTTTTACGTTACCTTCTTACAACATATTAAATATAACAAAATGATTCAAATTTATCATAATCCGCGCTGCGGAAAATCAAGAAGCTGCCTGGCTTTTATCGATCAGTCGAAAAAAGAATACGAAATTATCCCGTATTTAACAGACACGCCAAGTTTTACCGAATTAAAAGAACTCCTTACAAAACTGAACTTGAAACCAATTCAATTAGTTCGAATTAAAGAAAATATCTGGACTGAAAATTATAAAGGAAAAGATCTGAGTGATGACGAAATCATTCAGGCAATGACCGAAAATCCAATTTTAATAGAACGCCCAATCGTCATTAAAGACGGAAAAGCAATTATCGGCAGAGATCTTGATTTAGTTGCTGATTTCCTTGACTGATTAAAAAATGATGAATTAACATTTATTTGTGATTTTACCCTTTAAACCTAAAGCTATATTTAGCGTCTAAAGAGTAAATGAAACCAAAAAATAAAATGAAGAAAATTAAATTTGCTGTACTGCTTGTTCTTTTTTTTACAAGTTTTTACAACTACGCACAACAGGCACCTCCTGGTAAAAACAAGGTAAAAGTTACTGGAAAAGTTTTTGAAAAAGTTAGCAAACAACCCCTAGAATACGCTACAATATCGTTTATACTTCCTAACGACACTAAAGTTGTTGCTGGCGGCATCACCAATCCAAAAGGTGAATTTGAAGTAGCAGTAGCGCCTGGAACTTATGATATAAAAGTTGAGTTTATTTCGTTTAAATCTACTGAAATCAAAGGAAAAACTATTTCTGGCGATACTAATTTAGGCGTTGTAAATTTATCTGAAGATGCAGCACAATTAAGTGAAGTTGTAGTTCGCGCTGAAAAATCATCTGTTGAGATCAAATTGGACAAAAAAGTGTACAATGTTGGTCAAGATATGATGGTAAAAGGAGGAACTGTAAGTGACGTACTTGACAACGTGCCATCAGTTTCTGTTGATACTGAAGGAAATGTAAGTTTAAGAGGAAGCGATAACATCCGTATTTTAATTGACGGAAGACCTTCTCAAGCTATTAATATTGCTGAAGCTTTGCGTCAGCTTCCTGCAGATGCTATTGACAAAGTAGAAGTTATTACAAATCCATCTGCACGTTATGATGCTGAAGGTGGATCTGGAATCATCAATATCATTCTTAAAAAAGGAAAAAACCAAGGTCTTAACGGAACTTTTATTGCTTCGACTGGTATTCCTGAAACTTACGGTTTAACTGCGAATCTAAATTACAAAACAGAAAAATTAAACTATTTCACGACTTTAGGATATAACCACAGAACTAATGAAGGAGGCGGTTTAACTAATACATCTTATCTTAATGCCGATGGCACACCAAAAGGCTTCTTAGATGAAGGTCGTGATACAAAAAGAGAATCAGACGGATTTAACGGACGAGCTGGTATCGAATGGGCACTAAATAAAACCACTTTCTGGACAAACGCCATCAATTACCAAAACAATTCTGGTAATACAACAGATTTGATCAATTACAGTAATTTTGATGCCAATAATAATCCTACAGGAACATCTTTCCGTTTAAACAATGGAGATACTGGAAGTCAAAACGTTGAATATACTTCGAATTTAATCAAAAATTTCAACGATAAAGGTCATAAGCTTACTGCCGATTTATCTATTTCTAGAAATACAGACGACAGCAACAGCATTATTACTGCTTCTCCAAATTTCAACAATACTTTAAACGATCAGGTACAAAAACAAGTATTATTTCAAGCCGATTACGTATTGCCGTTAGGAAAAGGAAGTCAGTTTGAGGCAGGATATAAAGGAAGTTTTGGAGACTTAAACAATGAATATTTTGTCACTGCATATGATCCCGCAACTAACACTTATGTAAAAGATCCTAATTTATCAAACACATTAGAATACAAAGAAAATATCAACGCATTTTACACGCAATACGGTTTCAAAGTAAATAAGCTATCTTATTTATTTGGTTTGCGTTGGGAAGATACAGATATTCACGTTAACTTATTAGACAACAGTGATTTCAATACTAAAAAATACAATAATTTATTTCCAAGTGCATTTATTAGTTATGAAATTTCAGACCAAAGCAACTTAACAGCAAGTTACAGTAAACGTTTAACTAGACCTAGAGGACGTTTTATGAACCCAGCTGTTAACTACTCAAGTAACGTTAATATTTTTCAAGGAAATCCAGACTTAGATCCATCTTTGACTGACAAATATGACATTGGTTACATCAAGCGTTGGACCAAATTAACATTTAACACCTCAGCTTATTTTGAGGATACTAAAGATGTTTTCAGCTTTGTAAGAACTCCAAACGGAAATGAAGTAAACGGAATTCCAGTTATTTTAAGCCGACCAATCAACTTAGGTCAAGAGCAAAAATTTGGTTTTGAATTTACCTTGAACTATACTCCATTCAAAATATGGAGAGTCAACAGTAACTTTAACCTTTACAACGTAAAAACAACTGGAGAAAATACATATATTGATGTAAACGGAAACACTGTAGTTCAGAACCTTGATAATCAAGCTAACACATGGTTTGCAAGAATCAACTCTAAACTTACGCTTCCGTACAAAATTGACTGGCAATTGAACGCTACTTACAATGGCGAGCAAAAAACAGCACAAGGTAAAAACTTAGGCATGTTTGGTATGAATACTGCATTGAGCAAAGACGTACTAAAAGACAAAGCAACAATTGCTTTCAACATCAGTGATATTTTCAATTCAAGAATCATGAGATCGTACACGTACCTTCAAAATGACGTAACAAAAGAAAGTCAAACTTCATATGGTGAAATGCAGTTCCGTAAACGTCAATTCAATTTATCGTTTACTTACCGTTTCAACAAACCAAAAGGTGAAAGAGATAAAAATGCACAGCCAAGAAATGATGACGGCGGTGGAGAATTCCCTGGATAACACTAGGTAAATTTCAATACTGAAATTCCAAATTCCAATCTAATTGGCATAAATTAAAAAATCCAAATTCCAATTGTAAAAGTTGGAATTTGGATTTTCTTTTTTGTGTATTTCTAAAATTGAAATTTGGGATTTTCAATATTGGAATTTCTTTTTTTTGACACAAAAAAAAAGAACCCATTTGGGTTCTTTTTTATGAAATCAATTAATATTTAACTGATTGTTCTTCTTGTCTTTTTTTAGCTCTCTTTTCTTTGAACATTTCCCAGCTTGCTCCCGTAACCCAATAAGATACGAAACCAACTAAGAAAAACATTAACCAAAACCCTATAGTTAGTATGGTTAAGAAAAGTAAAAAGCCTAAGTACTGTGAAAATTCAAACATGTTTTCCGGAATTTTTGAATGTTACGACAAATGTAGGTTATATATTCGTCCTTGGCAATAAAATCTAAATCAATTTTCGTGAAATAACATTTATCCGTATATTTATACTCATTTTAAATAAGGATTTTTTCTCGGTTATTATTCAACTGTCTAAATAAGAAGAATATGAGTATTTTCAGGAGCTGTTTCCCGCTATCCGTTACAATCTTTTATGTTTTTAAAGAAAAAACATAAAAGGATTTTCACTGCTATCGGGGCTAGGCATCCGTTTTCAAAAGACATTTTAAGCATTCAAAATAATAATCCGTTTCAATCTGTGTCTTTACGAAGTAAATCAGCGTTATCAGCGTTTCATTTACTCAAGCAACTTGACAACTCACATATCACACATTTCACATTAACAGAATACATTTTACAAACAACATATTTACTACATAATGAAATACAGAATAGAAAAAGACACCATGGGCGAAGTTCAAGTCCCAGCCGATAAATATTGGGGTGCTCAAACAGAACGTTCCCGCAACAATTTTAAAATTGGAAACGCAGCTTCAATGCCAAAAGAAATTATCGAAGGATTTGCTTATCTAAAAAAAGCCGCCGCCTTTGCTAATTATGACTTAGGCGTTTTGCCAATCGAAAAAAGAGATACTATTGCAGCAGTCTGCGACGAAATTCTGGAAGGAAAATTAGACGATCAATTTCCGCTGGTAATTTGGCAGACGGGTTCAGGAACGCAAAGTAATATGAATGTGAATGAAGTAATTGCAAACCGCGCGCAGGTTCTAAAAGGTTTTGAAATTGGCGAAGGCGAACAGTTTATAAAAGCAAATGATGATGTAAATAAATCACAGTCGTCAAATGACACATTCCCAACCGGAATGCATATTGCAGCTTATAAAATGGTCGTTGAAACTACAATTCCGGGAGTTGAAAAACTGCATGCCACTTTAGTTAAAAAAGCAGCTGAATTTAAAGACGTAGTCAAAATTGGGCGTACACATTTAATGGATGCAACGCCACTGACACTCGGACAAGAAATTTCGGGTTATGCTGCTCAATTAGCATTCGGATTAAAAGCATTGAAAAACACTTTAGCGCATTTATCTGAAATTGCTCTTGGCGGAACCGCAGTTGGAACCGGTTTAAACACACCAAAAGGCTACGACGTAAAAGTTGCCGAATATATTGCCAAATTCACCAATCACCCATTTGTAACTGCTGAAAATAAATTTGAAGCTTTAGCCGCGCACGATGCCATTGTCGAAACACACGGAGCGCTAAAACAATTAGCTGTTTCCTTAAATAAAATTGCAAATGATGTGAGAATGCTGGCTTCTGGGCCACGCTCAGGAATTGGCGAAATTCACATTCCAGAAAACGAACCTGGATCTTCCATCATGCCCGGAAAAGTAAACCCGACGCAATGCGAAGCGTTAACAATGGTTTGCGCGCAAGTTATTGGAAACGATATGGCAATTGCTGTTGGCGGTATGCAGGGACATTATGAATTAAATGTTTTTAAACCAGTTATGGCAGCAAACTTCCTTCAATCGGCACGTTTGCTCGGAGACGCCTGCGTTTCATTCGATGAACATTGCGCTCAAGGAATCGAACCAAATCATAAACGTATTAAAGAATTAGTAGATAATTCTCTTATGCTTGTAACAGCTTTAAACACAAAAATTGGATATTATAAAGCTGCAGAAATTGCTCAAACCGCTCACAAAAACGGAACAACTCTTAAAGATGAAGCGGTTCGTTTAGGTTACGTTACTCCTGAAGATTTTGACGCTTGGGTAAAACCGGAGGAAATGGTGTAATTTAATTGTGAATTATTAATGGTTAATTATAAATTAAAAAAGCCTGAAATATAATTTCAGGCTTTTGTTTTTTTCTTTCACCCTGAGCGAAGTCGAAGGGCTTTACGATATCACAAGCCCTTCGACTTCGCTCAGGGTGACAACGGTATAATTACAATCTGAATTTCAATTAATAATTAACAATTTACAATTCACCATTATCAACATAGTCTTGCAAATAACTAAACCTTTCCGTCAGTTTTCCATTTTCTGTGATTTTGGCGCGTTTTAAAATTCCGTCTTTATCTCCGTTGAAGAACGCCGGAATTACATGTTCCATAAATTGTTCTCCAAAACCTTCGCTGGCATCTTTTGGGATTTCGCATGGCAAATTATCAACCGCCATAACCGCAACCGCCGCTGGATGAAATATATCTACTTCTTTATCTTCTAATGGAAAATAACCATAAATAGGATCTGCAATTGTTGACGAACGAATTGTGCAGGCGATTGGACCATTCACATCGCAGGAAATATCGGCTACAACTTTCAATCTGCAGTCACTTGCATTCAGCATTTCTCTTGTCAAAATCATTGGCGCTGCGCTGGCGTGAAAATGTCCTGCAAAATAAATATCAGAAACTTTCGTGAATTTTTCAAAATCGGAAACATATTCTTCAGGATGATTTACAAAATCTTTAAAATCCAAAATCTGGCCGTCGATACGTTTATTATATTCTAAAACATCCAATTGCACATAAACCGCCTGCGCGTATTTTTTAGTCAAATAATTATCAATTGTAATTTCTTTTACTTTAATCGCATCCAAAATTTCTTTAGCACCGCTCCCTACTTTTCCTGTTCCTGTAACCACAAATTTTAAGGCCGGCATTGTGATGCGTTTTAAATGCATAATTAAAGCTTCTTTTCCTGATAATGTTTCTGCTTTTGGAAGCTTGAACAATTCAAACTTTAGCCCAAAAGCTCTGATTCCGTTATAAACACCAACCATACCGGCATATTTTCCAAAACCAATTAAACGATGATCTAATTCGTTCACTATGGTTTCATGATCGTATAAATCAATGTTTTTTTCTAAAATGGCCTGCAGCAATTTTCTGTTGTGCGGTTGTTTTTTAATCGTATGAGAAAAAAAGAAATATGTTTTGTTTGGAATTAAATTTTCAACCGGAACTTCTTTCACTCCAAATAACACATCACAGTCTGAAACATCTTCAGTTACTGTAATTCCCATACTTTTATATTGAAGATCCGAAAAAATCCTAATATCTGAACTCTCTACTTCTACAATAGCTTCGTGATATTGCTGTTTCAGTTTTGCCAACTCATCTGGGGCAAAAACTACGCGTCGATCTGGTGGGTTTTTTCTTTCTTTTATAATTCCGAATTTCATTTAAATAGGTTTAAAGCATTTAATAATATAACTTTTTACATCTTATTTGTTTCAAATATAACAAATTTCGTTAAAGTTTTCTTCAAAAATTACAATTTAGAATCTTTAAAAACCGTTTAAAGCTGACTTACAATCGACTAACTAAAATTTTAGTTAATATTATGTTAAAGCAACCGGTTGGCTCTTTCAAAATATCTAAAACATAAATATTGAATTCTATATATTTGTTTTTAAAGAATGATGAAAATGAGTTTCCTTAAAAAGACAAAGATACCACAAATACTTTTTTTAATTTTAGTTTTAAGTTCATGTGGCAATGATAAGAAAACAAGCGTAGATACTGCACAAACGGTAGAAGATACCTTGCCTAAGATGAAGCCTTTAGGCCCAGAAAAAAGACTTACACAAGCTTATATAAATTCTGTAAAAGGCAGAATTAACCACTTTTACAATAAAAATTGGCCAAACAATAGTATGAATGGCAGTTTCTTAGTAGCAAGAAACGGACAGATTATTTTTGAAAGATACAACGGTTACGCAAATAAAAACGAAGGAACTAAAATTACTGCAGATACTCCAGTGCAAATTGCATCTGTGAGCAAAGTACTTACGGCAACCGCAGTTTTAAAATTGGTAAATGCCGGCAAAATTGATCTGGATCAAAAGGTAAATACTATTTTAAAAACATTTCCATTTGAAGACTGCACCATCAGAATGCTTTTGAGCCATCGTACGGGAATGCGCAATTATGCTTATTTTACAGATCACGACAAATCGGTTTGGGACAGACATAATCAGCTGACGAATAAAGACATTCTAGATATTTTAGCAACGAAAGATATTGGCTTGGAAGCTAAAACCGGAACACGTTTTGGTTATTGCAATACTAATTATGCGATGCTGGCACTGATTATTGAAAAAATCACAGGATTAAAATATAAAGAAGCAATGTCTCAAATGATTTTCAAACCATTGGGAATGACGCATAGTTATATTTTTGATGACGATAAAGACAGAAAAACAATTGTTCCTTCTTACAAAGGAAATGGTGCCGAAATTGGTTTTGACTATTTAGATAATGTTTACGGAGATAAAAATGTATTTTCTACTGTACGTGATCTTTTAAAATTTGACCGCGCAAGACAATCGCCAGACTTTTTAAAGCCGGCATTATTAAAACAAGTTTACACGGGTTACAGCAACGAACGCAAAGGAACCAAAAATTATGGTCTCGGAATCAGAATGATTAATTGGGAAACGGGTCAGAATTTTTATTTCCACAATGGCTGGTGGCATGGCAATACCTCATCGTACATTACTTTAATGAAAGAGCATGTTACGATTATTGCATTGTCAAACAAAATGACCAGAAACACTTATGCGGTGCGTAAACTGGCTCCAATCTTTGGAGATTATCCTTTTAATTTCAAGGACGAAGAATAATACAATTTTTCTGAAAATTTTAGCAGAAAGTAATTTCAAATAGTATAAATTTGCAGACTTATTTTTTGGGGTCGACTGGTTTTGACAGCAAGTCGAATTGAACAGTAAGCACGTCGAGCATTGAGACCTTGCTCGTAAATATAAGATCTCACACTTTTACACGGCGAAAATAATTACGCTTTAGCTGCATAATCCGAATCATAGTAAGATTGCGCCACGTCTCTACAAGGTAGAGAAGCTGGATTCTCCTGGAAAGCCTTGGTTTGTGGCGTTCCGTTCAGGGGAACCGTAAAAATAAACCTAGATATCCATGAGCTTCGGGTGGGTTTCGAAAATTAAGAAGATAAGTGTTCGGTGGCTGTTTCTGGCCTAGCTTAACAACGAAAATCTAATCAGGAAATAAGCGTGTAGAAAGCTCTTTAGTTGCTTGTTTGGACCCGGGTTCGATTCCCGGCGACTCCACAAAAAGGAAGGTGTTCAACACCTTCCTTTTTTCTTTTATAAAATACTAAAAACCAACCATTAAACTACAAAAACAACACTGTAAACTGCATTACTTTTCCTTCGGTAAAGGTCTGCTAATTGAATTGACTTTGTTCATTCTACTATTAGTTTTTTCTTATTTTCCTTTGGATGCCAAAACTATTAATGCGGCGCATTCCTTTGGATGGCTTATGTAAACACAGTGTCCCGCACCTTCAACTTCAATAGTTTTAACACTATTTGCTCTTTTGGCATAAAAACGCTCTAGATCAGGATTGATAATTCTATCTGATTTAGCAATCACACACCAGACTGGTTTTATTTTCCATGCAGGGTTCTGGATCACAACATGAAAAGCATTATCTGTTATAGCAGGTTGCGAGATGGCCATAAATTCAGCCGTTTTAACAGGAACTCCATTGGCAAAATCAGCTGAAAACTTCTTTGGATCAATATAATCCAATCCGTCATCGCCTTTTATTAATGACTTATATAAAGGAGGATACAATTTTCCGTTATTGGCTTCTGATTCTCCACTATCAGGCGCATGTGCGGCAATAAAAACCAATGCGGCAACTTTTGGATTATTTCCTGCAGTTGTGATGATTGCTCCACCGTAACTATGCCCCACCAAAATACAAGGACCGTCCTGTTGATCAATTATCCTATTGACTGCTGCAACATCTGTATCATAAGAACTTGTTGAATGCTGGGTTACAGATACTTTATAGCCTTGTTTGGTTAAGATATCATAAATCCCTCTCCAGCCAGAACCATCCACAAATGCTCCATGTACGAGCACAATATTCTTTATTGTTTTGATTTCCTGTCCATTGGCAACTAATGTAAACCCGAATATCGAAACTATCAGTATCGAAATCATCCCTTTATATGTTGTTTTCATTTTCTATGTTTTTATTTTAATTCAGATTTCTGTATTCCTTTAGTGAATGCCCTGTCCTAACATTTTTTTCTGCTCCAAGAGATAAAACCTGATTTGGAGCTGTAAACATTAATGAACCTTCGAAAAAATCGTAGTTCGTACGTCCATATTTAAACGGGCCATCTATTTTTTTGCAAGCGATGGAATACATGTCCAATCGATACGAAGCATCAGGTATTCTATGTGATCGCTCGACTTTGGATAAATCTACAACTGCTATCAATGGACGAACCGGTTTATCGTAATGAAAAAACGCAAGCAGTTGAGAAATGTTTTTGATATCTATATATTCCATAGCAAGTAAGTTTAGGAATGTTTAAAGTAAATTTACAAAAAAGACTTTATACGGGAATTATCCTGCCATTTATTATGATTCATAAAAAAGTGGATTTTTATATCAGGCTATTGTTTTTCGCAATTCCGAGTAAGAAGTAACGAGATCACTCAGTGTAAATCCACGATTTAAGCCACTGGGGTTCGGCAGTATCCAAACTTTGGCCCCGCAAAAATCTTCAGACTGTAATCCCCAAGTAATTTGTTTTTTACCTGAAAAAGCCTTGTAGGCGGCTTTACCAAGAAAAGCAATATACTTTGGTTTGAACTTCTTGATCTTACGCTTAAAAATCTCAATTGAATCATCAAATTCTTCTTTTGATAGCTGATCTGCACGAGAAGTTGCCCTTGCTACGGCTGTAGTCAAACCAAATTCAAAGTCTAAAATATCAATATCGTTTATGGCTTCTATTTGATAGGGAGTAAAACCAGCCTGATGTAATACTTTCCAAAATCGATTGCTTCTTCCCGAAAAGTGATGCCCATCTGATGCCGATTTTAAGCCCGGATTAATGCCGCAAAAAAGCACATTCAGATCTTCTTTAATAATATCAGTTAACATTTATGAAATTCAAATTAGTTAGTTATAAGTTTAAAAATAGCCATTGCTTTACATAATTTTGATCCTAACAAAGTTACTTAAAGATAAATCGTCGCAACGTCTTTTACAATTAATTCCCTTTTGCAATAAAACCTGGAACTCCAGTTTTAACCACGCTATTAAATCGCTGTCTGGTCTCTATATTATCAATTTGATCAAAGTCCTCTTGTGACAAAACACCAATATTAAAATTTTCATGAGCTCGTGCCAAGCTTTTAGGAGTAGTCAGCAAGGTGGTACCACGTTGCACTGCCCAAGACAATAATACCTGTGCAGGTGTTTTTCCAGTTTTTTCTGCAATCTTTAAAACAACTTCATCTTCAATTGGTCCGGGTTTTATTCCGTGTCCTAGTGGAGCGAAAGCTAAAAAAACAATTCCTTTCTCTTTACAAAAATCAAGAAGTTCATTTTCTGGCAAATAAGGATGTGCTTCTATCTGAACTACAGCTGGTTTTATTCTAGCAGCTTCGTAAATAGGAATAAGTTCTTTTAAACTAATATCAGATAAGCCAATTGATCTGACCTTCCCGCTATCAACAAGACTTTCCATCGCTCTCCATGTATCCAGCAAAGTTACTTCGTGATCATAAATTACATTACCGTTTTGATCTCTAGGATCTTGTTCATCTCCAGGTTGAAAAGCAAATGGAGTGTGAATAAGATAAAGATCCAGATAATCGAGTCCAAGTCTCTTTAAACTTGCCTCAAAGGCTGGTTGAACACGTTCCGGTCTATGATTGGTGTTCCATAACTTCGTAGTAACAAAAATCTCTTCACGGGCAATTCCTTCCATTGCCATTCCTTCTTTTAAGGCTTCCCCCACTTCTTTTTCATTACGGTATCGTTCTGCGGCATCAAAATGACGAAAGCCAGCTTTTAACGCATCTTTAGTGGCACTTATAGTTAATAATGGATCAGGAATAAGGGTACCAAATCCAAGTGCAGGAATACTTAAGTTTTTATGTGATGTACTCATTTTAAAATATTTTTAAGTTAATAATCTTCCCATTTTAAACAACAAATTGTTGTAATTTTCTGAAGGTTATTATGCCTTCAAATGAAAGAATAAAGTTCCGGCTAAAAACTTAGATACATATGTGATCTATATCACATTTTACTATAAGAATTGTTTCATTTTTTAAGGGCAATCTACTTTGACTTTGCTCTATTTTAAATTTTAATAAAAAAAACGAAAAATTCTTTTTATATATTTATCAAATAAAGGCCGTAAGCTACTTGCTATTTTAATTAACGAACCGATCTAAAAATAGAATGAGGTACTCAATACTTTTTTGTCTTCTCTTATCCCTTATCAGTTGCAACAAATTGTATGAATGGACCGAGAAAGAAAGACAAGATTTTAAAACAAAATGTTCACAAACAATTTATTTTATACCAGACCCAATATCCTTTACGGGTTTTGAATTTGATGAAATTGATTCTATTAAAGTGATCGAAAAAAGCAATCTTAAAAAAATAAGTACATTCTTTATCTATCTTGATAAAGAAAATAATTTGAATCGTCCTGAATATAAAACTTATTGGACTCACATTGAAAAGAATTTAAATGTTAATCATAGCTATGAATTTTATTTAGGAAAAGACAAACCCTATATATTGAACAACATGGAAATGATTATGTGGGCACAATATACTATGAAAGGCGAAGGATGGGGTTGCGAAATGGGAAACTTTACAATTGACAATCAAAAGTTTGAGCATGTCGGAAATATTAATTTTACTAAAAGAGGATTCAAACTGCAATAGAAAAAAATTGCAATACAAATAATCACTTCCAAATTCAAATATGACATTTAACCACGATCCTAGAATACGATTTTTTTTATTTGTCATAGCCGTATTAATTATAGGTCTCTCTTACTTAATCAAAATCTTATCCGAACATTTTTTATATAAATATTTAGATAGCTTTAAATCTAAATTCACGATTAATGTTTTGGTAGGTTTACATTGGACGATATCCGTTGCGCTAGCTTGTATCTTGCCTGAGTATTTGGCAAAATACAATTTCTTTAAAAATATTTTTGATGACAGTGAAATATGGATGAGTTTAACAATGTTATGCCTTTTCTTCATTTCTCTAATAGTTGTTGGAGCAATATTAAACTTAACATTTTGTCGCCAAATTATAAAAGGAAATTTAGATAAAAACGAAAATCACTAACAGTTTAATGAGCAACAACATATATTTGAAGAAATAGTTACAAATACAAAAGTCCCAGGAAATCATTCATTTGGAATTATTGAATTAAAACTTAGTCAATTCTGGTGTCGTAATCTCAAAAGAAAACATTACGAAGGGCTCATCTTTGCAGAATAAAATTATTTTACTTCTTATTGAATTAATTTCTAACTTTATAATCAACTATGAATCAGTGAGCTAATTTTTAATTACGACAAATAATCCAATGCAGATTTTACCTTCCGCAAGTTTAGCGCCGTATATAAAAAATTATACGGTTGTTACGATCGATAAAAATCTTGAAAACGAAGTGTTTTACCCAAGCGGTTATGTGGATTTTATTGTCAATATTTCTGAAGGAGATGCCGCAACCATAATCAATGGCAGACGAAAAGATACGCCTGCCATAGAATTACTTGGTCATCTCACTCTTCCCACTCGACTTTCGGTAAAAAAAGACACTTCGGTACTTATTGCCCGCATCTTTCCGCATGCGAGCACTTTGTTTTTCTCAGATCCGCTTTCTGAATTCACCAACTATGCTACAGACATGTACGATGTAGCAAAAAGTGAAAACCGAGAATTGTACAGCCGAATGATGGAAGCAAACGGACTCGATTCTAAAATCAGAATCTTGGAAAATTACTTTTTACTGCAATTGAAAAAAAACGAAACCCAATTGAAAAAAGTGAATACCCTACAGCTTTTGAGCCAGAAAATTTTCAATGAGCATTCGCAATTAGATTTGCCAACGCTGGCAAAAGATTCGGGATTATCAGAAAGATATATTCAAAAACTTTATCTGAATAATATCGGAATCTCTCCTTCTGCTTTTACATCTGTATTTCGATTCAATAAAAGTCTGCAACTCGTTTTAAATACTTCCGAATCATTAACTGAAATCGCATACGACTGCGGTTATTATGACCAGGCGCATTTTATAAAAGAGTTCCGAAAATTTACCGGAATTACACCTTCGGCATCAAGAGCTTCGTTAATAAAAAATGACACCGATTTTCAACAGGCTGTCAATATCGGTTTCTAGGTTTTACTTCGCCGGATGATTACTGCTAAACATATCACGGTGCATTTTCCAGCCGTCTTTAGTGTTTTTCCAGATCACAATCACTTTTCCATCGTCTAATTTTTTGCCATCCATATCGGTCATTTCGTAAAAACTTTCCTCGGTCACAGAAGTTTTGCCGTCACCATACAAATTCTGAATCGTGAATTTGACATGAACTTGAGGGCCGTTTTTAAAAAATGAAGCAATTTGTTGGCCTCCGCATAAAGGTGCTGTGTTTGGTGGAAATAAACAGGCGTCATCTGTATATTTTGTCAAAATTGATCCGTCATTTTTATTGGCAATAGCTGCATAGTTCGCATTGCTTGCCTCAATAATTTCTCTGACTTCCTTTAATGAAGAATTTGAAGTTTGTGCATTGCTAAAAAAAGCAAGCAGCAATAATCCGTTTAAAATAAGTGCTTTTTTCATTTTTAATAATTTTTTTCACAAAGAAAAAGATTATCATTTGCAGGAAATTGTAAAATTACGAACAGCATAAATATTTGTTCTTCATTTTCAATTCAAAAAGTTTGCAAGCAATTCCTTAATTATAACGATATAGTTCAAAAATGGCTTATAAGTGTATTTTAAACACCTGTAAAACTATAACAATATAGCCCAAAAGTGAACAATTTTACCCCTAATTTTTCAGCATTTTTCTCTAACTTAGCGGTCTATATTTTAAAATGTAAGATTAAAATAAACTTTGTTTTGCTGCAAAACATTGAATGAAAAAGAATTACCAAACTTTCTCCTACTTTTTGCTGCAAAAACATTCTTCTAATAATTTAGTTAATTGAAAACTATGAGCAAATTTGATTTTGGAATTGTAGGACTCGGTGTAATGGGCCGCAACCTACTTTTAAATATCGCCAGCCATAACTTTGCGGCTGCAGGTTTAGACTTAGACACTGAAAAAGTTAATTCTCTTCAACAAGAAGCTGACGAAAACCAAACAATTGAAGCGACAACAGATGTAAAACATTTTGTTGAGCTTATTCAACAGCCAAGAGCGATTATGCTATTAGTTCCTGCTGGAAAACCGGTTGACAGCGCTATTGCAAGCTTACTTCCTCATTTAGATAAAGGAGATATTATTATCGACGGCGGAAACACTTATTTTACTGATACTGACAGAAGATTTTTAGAATTATCTGAAAAAGGAATTTATTTCTTCGGAATGGGAATTTCTGGTGGTGAAAAAGGAGCTCGTTTCGGTCCTGCTATGATGCCAGGAGGTGATCAAAAAGCATACGAAAGACTTCGTCCTATTTTTGAGGCAATTGCTGCAAAAGTTGACGGTGAACCTTGCGTAGAATATCTTGGAAACGGATCTGCTGGAAACTACGTAAAAATGGTTCATAACGGAATCGAATACGGAATTATGCAATTGATTTCTGAGATTTACGACTTAATGAAAAGAGGTTATAATCTTGATGACAATACAATTCAGAAGACTTTTGAAGAATGGAACCAAACGCATGACCTTAAGTCTTATTTAGTTGAAATTACAGGAAAAATCCTGAAACAGCAAGATGAAGACGGAAGTCTTTTAATCAACAAAATCTCTGATTGGGCAAAATCAAAAGGTACAGGAAAATGGACTTCGCAAAACGCAATGGATTTGCAGGTTCCAGTACCAACTATCGACGCTGCAGTTAACATGCGCGATATGTCTAAAACTAAACCAGAAAGAATTGAAGCTGCTAAAAATTTAGTTTGGAACACAGCTAATGCAGATGTAAATGCAAGCGAAGCAATTGCGGCATTAAAATCGGCTTTATATTTTTCTATCGTTGTGACTTATGCACAAGGATTAGCACAACTTCATACGGCTTCTAAAGAATACAATTACGGATTAAATCTTGAAACTGTTGCCAAAATATGGCGCGGCGGCTGTATTATTCGTGCTACTATTTTAGAAGATTTCAGAAAAGCTTATGTAGCAAAATCAGATTTGCCAAACTTGCTTTTAGATGCTGGAATTGCTTCAAAATTAACCGAAAACCAAGCAGGAATGAGAGCTGTTATTCAGTTTGCTGTTCAAAAAGGTTTACCTATATCAGGATTAATGAATTCGCTGTCTTATTTTGATGCCTATAGATCTGAAAATCTTCCAACGAATTTAATTCAGGCACAGCGCGATTTTTTCGGGGCACATACTTACGAACGTACAGATAAAGCAGGTGTTTTTCATACACAATGGTCTGAATAAAAATACTTATAAGCAACACAACTACACACAATGACTAAAAATAAAAATATAAATCCAACAATTATTGTAATTTTTGGAGGAACCGGAGATCTGGCAAAGAGAAAGCTCTTTCCGGCATTTCAAAATCTGTACCTTGACGGACGTATGTCTGAGAAGTTTCAGATTATTGCTCTTGGAAGAGCAGAAAAAACAGATGAAGATTTTCGCAGTTATGTAGCCGAAAATCTAAACATCTTTTCAAGAAGAAAGGAAATTTCTGATCCAGAAACACAAAAATTTCTTTCGCACATAACGTATCACAGTCTTGATATTGATAAAGAAGAATCGTACCAAGGTTTAAATGAAAAGATCAACAATTTTGATCTTGCTTTTGGAGAACGTGCCAATCGTCTTTTCTATCTTTCGATCACGCCTTCTTTTATTTCAACAATTTCGAGCAATATCAAAAAAATCGGACTTGCGGCGAATCCAAAACAAGACCGTATTATTATTGAAAAGCCTTTTGGTTATGATAAAACGTCTGCAATTGCATTAAATGAAATGCTTTCGCAAACTTTCAAAGAAGAACAGATTTACAGAATCGACCATTATTTAGGTAAAGAAACCGTTCAAAATATTCTTGCTTTCCGTTTTGGAAATTCGATGTTTGAACCTTTATGGAGCCGTAATTTTATTGATTTTGTCCAAATTACAGTAGCCGAGGAAGTCGGAGTTGAAGAACGAGGCGGTTTTTATGAAGGCGTTGGTGCTTTAAAAGACATGATTCAAAACCATTTATTTCAGATTCTATGTATGACGGCTATGGAAGCACCCGCTTCGTTAGCAGCAGACGACATTAGAAATCGTAAAGCCGATGTTTTAAAATCGATTCGCCGTATCAAACCAGATGAAGTTGATCATTACATTGTTAGAGGTCAATATGGTGCAGGTGAAATAAAAGGAACTCCGGTTCCAGGGTATCGTCAAGATAAAGGAATTGCACCAGATTCTAATACGGAAACGTATGTCGCAATGAAAATTTATCTGGACAACTGGAGATGGCAGGGAATTCCGTTCTATCTGCGTTCTGGAAAAAGAATGGAAGAAAGACAATCTTCTATTATTATTCAGTTTAAGCCAGTGCCGCATTCTTCATTTTCTTATGGAAAAGCAGGAATGACTCCAAACCGACTGATTATCAACATTCAGCCGTCTATGGATATCAAATTGCAGTTTATGACCAAGAAACCTGGTTTATCAATGTCGCTAAGACCAGCTGAAATGGTATTTGATTATTTTGAATGCTCTACTATGTCGCCAGAAGCTTATGAAACTTTATTAGCAGATGCTTTGGCAGGAGATCCTACCCTATTTATGCGTTGGGATCAGGTAGAAGAAGCCTGGGATGCTATTGATACCATTCAGCAAGTATGGAAAACTACAGCTCCAACCAATTTTCCAAATTATAAAGCAGGAAGCTGGGGACCTGAAGAAGCGGACGAATTATTAGCACGCCAAGGCCACAAATGGATTCCGAATACACAAACAAAAGAAGAAGTTTTAGATGATACAGATTTATAATAATACAGAAGAAATTAATATTGCAGCTACAAATCTATTTGTTGAAGCAGCACAGAAAGCAATTGCCGAAAAAGGCAAATTTACTGCTGTGTTGACGGGAGGTTCTTCGCCTGCGGGGATTTACAAATTATTGGCTTCTGATGATTACAAAAATAAAATAGACTGGAGCAAAGTGTTCATATTTTGGGGAGACGAAAGATGGGTGCCTCTTAATGATGATTTAAGTAATGCAAAAATGTCTTACAGTACTTTATTAAGCCACATTCCTATTCCGCAAGAAAATATCTTCGAAATGTATAAAGATGGTGTTACGCCAGAAGATTATGCAGCTGAATATGAGAAGTCTATTAAAACTGTTTTAGGTGAGGAAGGAAAATTTGACCTAATCTTATTAGGAATGGGAGATGATGGTCATACAGCTTCTCTTTTCCCTGGTGAAGCCGTTTTAGAAGAACAAAACAAATGGGTTGACGCTTATTATTTAGCGCCTCAAAAAATGCACCGTATTACGCTTACTGCGCCGTTAATCAACAAAGCAGAAAAGATTGTTGTGGTTGCTTTTGGAGAGAAGAAAATTAACGCTTTGAAAGAAGTTACAACGGGAGCATACAATCCAACGCTTTACCCAATGCAATTGATCAAACCAGTTTCTGGCGAATTATTGTTTTTGGTTGATAAAGTTGCTGCCGGAACGAATTAAAAAATAATTTTATATGAATATTAAAAGGTTTATGCTGAAAAGTATAAACCTTTTTTTGTTGCAATTTTTTCTCTCGCAGATTCAGCAGATTGGCAGATTAAATTAAAAAAATCTTGTAAATCTGCTGAATCTGCGGGAGAACCCTATAGACAAAGCAATTTAAAACAGTTATAAATCACTGAAAAACAATTATTTACAAAACATATTTATTTTTTTTATACTTTTACTTAAGAGACTCATATTCAATTTAATAGATTATCAAACCGAGTTCTATTTCCCCAAGCTTTTACAACGATTATATAAATACAAATACATTTTTGAGATGAAATATAATTACTTATTAATTGCTGTTTTCCTTCTTTTTGCCTGCAATAAAAATAAAAATGCAGAAACTCAACCAGTAAAAGTCAGTGCCAATCAAGGATGTTATATGCCTAAAGCAAATGATAAAGATTGGTATACCGAAAATAAAAAAGCACCAAAATTTAAAGGTCTTGATGGTATCAATTTTAAAATATCGACAAAGAACCAAGAAGTTCAAGAATACTTTAATCAAGGAATGATGCTGGCGTACGGCTTTAATCATGCTGAAGCTGCACGATCGTTTTATGAAGCCACTCGTTTAGATCCCAATTGTGCGATGGCGTATTGGGGTTTTGCTTATGTTTTAGGGCCAAATTACAATGGAGGAATGGAAGAAGACAATTTCCAAAGAGCTTTTGATGCAGTACAAAAAGCCAAAAAACTTGCAGCAAACTGCACTCCAAAAGAAGCAGCTCTGATTGATGCTTTAACCACTCGTTATACCGAAAATCCTCCTGCTGACCGAAAACCTTTAGATACTGCTTATGCGGCAGCCATGAAAAAAGTCTATATCAAATTTTCATCAGATCCTGATATTGGCGCACTTTACGCCGAATCTTTAATGAATTTACATCCTTGGGATTTATACGAAAAAGACACTGAAAAATCCAAAAAATGGACCCCGCAGATACTAAGCGTTTTAAACGAATTAATCAAAAAAAATCCAAAACATCCTGGCGCACATCACTTTTTAGTTCATGCCGAAGAAGCTTCAGCACATCCAGAAAACGCGTTAAAAAGTGCCAAATTATTAGAAACTTTAGTTCCGGGATCTGGTCATTTAGTACATATGCCTTCGCATATCTACATTCGTACTGGCGATTATCACCAAGGCTCGCTTTCAAACATTGAAGCCATAAAAATTGACAGTCTTTATACAACCGTGTGCCATGCGCAGGGTGCTTATCCTCTCGCCTATTATCCGCATAATTATCATTTTTTAACGGCCACAGCGGCTTTAGAAGGAGATTCTAGATTGGCTTGGAAATCGGCACAAAAACTTCAGGAACACATTTCAACTCAAATTATGCGCGAACCCGGCTGGGGCACACTCCAGCATTATTATACTATTCCGTATTATATTGCCGTAAAATTTTCCATGTGGGACAATGTTATGGTGCTTCCAAAGCCTGACGAAGATCTTGTTTATCCGAATGCAATTTGGCATTACGCAAGAGGAATGGCTTTTCTTGGAAAAAATGAAGTAAAAAATGCCGAAAAAGAACTTGCCTCGCTGAATGGATTGGCAAAAAATAAAGCTTTAAAAGATCTAACTATTTGGAATATCAATACAACGCTCGATCTTGTTCAGATTGCATCAAACGTGCTTTCGGCCGGAATTGAATCAAAAAACAATAATTTGGACAAGGCAATTGTGTTGTTAAATAAAGCGGTCGAAATTGAAGATCGCTTAAATTACAATGAACCGCCAGATTGGTTTTTCTCTGTAAGACATTATTTAGGAGCAGTATTAATCAAATCTGGAAAATACAAAGAAGCAGAAAAAATTTATCTCCAAGATTTAGAAACTTTGCCTAAAAATGGCTGGGCTTTAATTGGACTTTATAATTCTTTGGTGCAGCAAAAAAAGGAAAAAGAAGCCTTGAAAATAAAAACTGCTTTTGATAATTCCTGGCAGTTTGCTGATGTAAAAATTAAATCATCATCGACAATTGCAGATTAAAAGTGATTTGAAGTATAAAAAAGTTTAGCTAAATTTACTTCATATGGAAGAACTGAGAAAACATATTGAAGAAATTTCGCCCTTAACAAATGAAGAATTTGAGTATATCAAAACCTTCTTCAAAGAGAAAAAAGTTAAAAAACATCAATATCTTCTTCAGGATGGCGATAAAGTCACTTCGGAATATTGGATTATAAAAGGTATTTTTCGTGCTTTTTATATTGATAAAGATGGGAAAGAACATATTTTGCAATTTGCATTAGAAAATTGGTGGCTCTCTGATTACAATGCTTTTTTTAATCAGTCAGAGTCTAACATTAATATCATTTGTATGGAGGATGCTTTAATTTTATCGCTTTCACTTTCCGCTCGGGAGCAATTAGCTTCGGAACTTCATAAAATGGAGCATTTCTTCAGAATGAAATTAACCAGCGGTTATTCGGCGCAACAAAGACGAATTATTTCGCTTCTTTCCAATAATCCAAAAAAACGATATGAAGAATTTGCGAGCCTTTATCCAAGCATAATGCAAAAAATTCCAAAAAAATATATCGCCGAATATTTAGGTGTCAGTCGGGAAACTCTAAGCCGCCTGTATTCTAATAACGGCCAATAATAACAAAATACAGGCGTGATTTTTATCACGCTTTTTTTTTGCCTCACTTCAACAGCAAAAATCATTCTTAACCAAAGTCAATGATTTTAAAGGCGCTGTAAATCTACTTTTGCCCCGTAATCAACAGTTAATCAAGCTTTTTTTCAAAGGTGTGATTTGAATCACACTTTTAAAGTGAGTTCAATCAACCGCCAGGTTTTAAACTTGACGGAAATTTGTCTCAGATATAAAGCCAATTATTTCGCTCAAAATTTATTTAACTGAAAACATTCAATAATTAAAAAAATAAGAATTATGAAAACAACAGCTTTTAAATCCATTAACAAAAAAATTATCGCTTCGATAAATGTGCTCGTTCTTATGACAGTCACAGCCAAAGCTCAAAATTCAATAACTGTAAAAACAAAGGTGTTAAACGAAACAATTTCAAAAATGACTATGTATGAAGTTAAAGAAGGAGAACAGACTCAACTTCGTAAAGTGCTTTCGGATTATGTCGTTAATGCCATTGCTTCAAAAGAAAATATTATGGCCGAAGCTTTTTACGAAGAGAAAAAACCAAACATTTTATGGCTGATTGAAAGATGGAACAGCAAAAAAGAATTAGAAAAATTCAGCAAAAAAACACAGGCAAAATCATTAGAGACATTAGTTGAAAAATCGCTGCTAAAACCTGCTAAAACATATTATGTAAAAGATCTTGAGCCACTGACAAAGGAACAATGGAGAACAACTTCTAAAAAAGAAGACAATCAGCTTGTGATAATGCTGTTTGTTGATGCTAAAAAAGGAACACAGCAAAACTTTAAAGACACCTATCACATTGCAATGCCACAGTTTCGCAGTGAACCGGGAGTAGTGACTTATCAGCTTTCTGAAATTGAAGGCGATGATACACAATTTGTAACCTATGAAAAATTCAGAAGCAATGACGCGTTTCAGTATCATCTTAATTTTCCTCCAATTAAGCCTGTCATTGAATATTTGGAAACAAGCATAAAAAGTCAGCCTTTTCAAAATGGATTGCATAATCTGATTGAATTTGCGCCATTAACAAGAGAATAATCTAGAGAATTTCATCATAAAAAACAATTATAAATATTTTAAAAATTAGAAATCATGAAAAATTTAAAACCAATTATCGCAGCAAGCGTACTAGGAACTACAGCATTAAATGCACAAGTTAATCACGAACTGAATGTAATGAACCAATTAGCAACTCCTTCACATGTTTCTGTGATGCCCGTTTCACAGCTGTTAAACGCACCTGGAAATGAAGCTTTGAGAACATTCTTTTTTACTCCTGTTAAAGATAAAACCGTATTAAAAGGCAAAAAAATCGCTGTACTTGCTGCAGATGGTTTTGAAGAAATTGAATTAACTGGTCCGGTTTGGTATTTTAGAGAACTTGGTGCTCAAGTCGATATTATTGCTCCAAAATTTAATCCAGCTCCAGCAAGATATGGCTTAAGCACGCCCGAAATGGCAAAGACGCATATCATGGCAATTCAATATTTACAGCCTGTCGGATGGATTAAATTTGACCGCACGGCTGACCAGATAAAAGTAAGCGACTATGATGCCGTATTTATTCCGGGAGGCGCATGGAATCCAGATAATCTTCGTTACGACAAAGATGTTATCAAATTTATTCAGGATTTCAATAAATCAGGTAAACTAATTGCGGCTATATGTCACGCTCCTGTGGTTTTAGCTTCTGCAGATATTCTTAAAGGAAGAAAACTGACTGGCTATTGGAACATTCAAATTGATCTTAAAAACGCAGGCGGAATCGTTTCTGACCAACCTGTAGTAGTTGATGCCAACATTATTACAAGCAGACATCCAATTGATGTTGCTGATTTTTCAAAAGCTGTAGAAAGCTGGCTGGCTAAAAAATAATTATTCAAAAAATAAATAACGGAAACCGAAATTTCAGTTTCCGTTATCAAACAAAACTTACGTTATAAAATAATGAAAACAAATATTTTTGAACCTGTTTCTTTAGGTTCGTTAAAACTAAAAAACCGTATTTCGATGGCCCCTATGACGAGAGCTAGAAATGCAGACGGAATTCCGAATAATGACAATGCAGTATATTATGCACAGCGCGCCGGAGCCGGATTAATTATTACCGAAGGAACAGCAATTTCTGAAACGGCGAAAGGCGTACTTTATATTCCCGGTTTATATACAAAAGAACAAATAGACGGCTGGAAAAAAGTAACTAAAGCGGTACACGAAAAAGGAAGCACAATATTTACTCAATTATGGCATGTTGGCCGAGTTTCTCATACATCAAATCAGCCGGGCGGCATTGCTCCAGTTGGTCCTTCAGACATTCAGGCAACAACTTCGTTTGCATGGGGTTATGATGAAAATGGAAAAGAAGGCCCAGTGATTTCTTCGAAACCGCGAGCGCTTTCAAACATAGAGGTGAAGCAAATTGTAAAAGAATTTGCAAATGCTGCTAAAAATGCAATCAATGCTGGTTTTGACGGTGTTGAACTCCACGGAGCTAATGGCTATTTGATCGAGCAATTTTTAAATCCATTTGTGAATAATCGTTCCGATGAATATGGAGGCAGTATTGAAAACAGATCCCGATTTTTATTAGAAGCTGTTGATGCTGTTATTGAAGCTGTCGGCCATGAAAAAACTGCCATCCGACTTACTCCCTACGGCAGTTTAGGAGACTTGCCTCATTATGATGAAATTGAAGCCACTTATCAATATCTGGCAAAAGAACTAGCCAAACGAAATCTTGCTTATTTACATTTAATGGATCAACAGTCAAAAGGAAGCCACGCGCTGCCTGACGGATTTTTGGAGCGTTTCCGTTCTTGGTACGATGGTGTTATAATCTTGGCAGGAAGCATGGACAGAGAAAAATCTGAAAAACTTATAAATGCCGGAATTATTGATATTGCAGGTTTTGGCGAACCTTTTATCTCAAATCCTGATTTGGTTGAACGTTTAGAAAACAATTGGGAACTGACGCCGCCAAACAGAAATTTACATTACGGTTTGGGAAATCACGGCTATACAGATTGGAAAACCTATAGAGAACTTGAAATGGCTTAATTTACTTGCCAATCATTCTTTTTCGGAGTCGGCTTAACGATTCTGGCTTAATGCCAATGTAAGACGAAAGCTGATTTTGCGACACTAATTGAAAAAGATAAGGTTCTTTTTTTAAAATGGTCTTGTAGCGCTCTTCCGGAGTTTGAAAATGAAGCATTTCCTGACGTTCAATAATGATCAGATAAGCAGCTTCGGCGATGAGTCTTCCAAATTTTGACCAATTGGGACAGCTATTGTATAAACGTTCTACTTTCTCATATTCTAAAGCAATTACTTTTGAATCTTCCATTGCTCTACAGCTGTAATGAGCGGTTCCTTGTGTAATAAAACTAGCGAAATCAACCAGAAAATCATTTGCTTTTGCAAATCTGCTGTTGATTTCGTTTCCCTTATAATCCACATAAAACATTCTAAAAAAACCACTTTCAATAAAATAGATGTGACGGCAAATTTCGTCCTGCTGTAAAAGGTCTGTGTCTTTCTTTACTTCCATGTGGCTAATAATCGGCAGCATAAAATTGTATTCTTCGTCAGACATAGGTACAATTGATGTAATAACGTTCTTAAGCGCATCCATAATACTGATTTTAAAAGAATTAAGTTCCTTAAAATTAGATTTAATTCTGCTAAATACAAAATTCAATTATAAATATTAATGATTCGTTCTTAACCAAAGTCAATGGTATATACAAAATTACGGCGCTACCTTTGTCATGTAAATAAGTTGAAAATCAATTATTTATATCATTTAAAAAATTAATCTATTGCTAATAATAAAAACTTTTAATCATGAAAACTACATTCAACATCGAAGCAAAATCAAACAAGAATCCAAAACTAGGATTTAAAATCCATCTTCTTGTATTTTTATTAGTTACCCCAATTGTATTTATCGTTTGGTATCTTACTAGTACAACTTATCCTTGGCCACTTTGGTCAACACCAGCATGGGCAGTGGGAGTCGTTTTTCACTATTTAGGCGTATTTGTATTCAAAAAAAATAACACTAAATCTTATCGTCATGGAAACCAATCATACAGCATTTAAACGCATAGTAACGGGTCATGATACTGACGGAAAAGCCATTATAGTATCTAACGAAGTCCCTTCACGCACCTATATGGTTGGAGGACCAAATGGCGCTAAGTTTCACGAAATTTGGAACACAAAAGAAACTCCAGCATTAATTGACAATGAAACAGATCCAGAAGAAAACGCACTTACTTTAGGTCCTCCAAAACAGGGTACAAGAATTCGAGTTATTGATTTTCCGCCCGAAAGTGAGGAAATTAGAAATCTTACCAAAGAGCAAGCTTTTGAACATTTTAAAACCATGAAAGGCGAGCACGCTTCAAAAGCAGATGAAAATGCACCACACCCATTGATGCATAAAACAGAAACTATTGACTATGGAATTGTTCTTGAAGGCGAACTTACCTTAATTGTTGATCGCGGTGAAACAACTGCAAGAGCCGGCGATATTATCATACAACGAGGCACGAATCATGCCTGGAGCAATAAATCAGGAAAAATGTGCCGTGTTGTATTTATTCTGATAGATGGAAAATTTGACGAAAAACTACACTAACTCAAATAAAAAAAGCCATGCGAGTAAATCCTATAATCCCCGAAACAATGACTCCCGAAGTTCGTTATGTTCATGATGAAATTTTTAAACTCATCATGCACAGTCAAGGCCCAGTTTCCATGACAAATGACGAAGGTGCTTTAACTGGCCCGTTCCCTCCTATGCTTGCTTTTCCTCAATTTGGAGTTCCAGCTTTAAGTTTTGTACGTTCATTAGACAATCATGCGACGCTTTCAAAAAAAGTCAGAGAAGTGGCAATTCTAACAGTTGGCGCAGCATTTGGCGCACGCTTTGAACTTTATGCACACGAAATCATGGCGAAACATCTTGGCTTCTCTGCAGAGGCAGTCGCATCATTAGCATCAGGAATTCGTCCGGCGGAATTGAATAAAGAAGAAGCTATAGCTTATGATATTACTTCTGTTTTAGCAAAAGGCAAAATTGTTCCGGATGCCGCATATAACTTGGGAACAGATTTACTGGGAAAAGACGGCGTTGCCGAACTTATTTTCCTCATAGGTTCGTACAGCTTTCTGGCCATGGTATTAAATGGTTTTGATGTTCCTGCTCCAGAAATAAATTAATTAAAAGCATAGTATTAAAAAGCCTTGAAAACAGTGTGTTTCAAGGCTTTTTAAATTATATTATGTGAACTTTTTAATGCAAATTAAATATCGATTTAAGTTCCAGAATAGTTTTTCCTGATGGAAGTTCCTTGGCACCAATAATTAATTTTTCGGCCAAAAGCGAAGTCGAAATTGGTTTCAAATTTTTGAAAAGTCCCAATACATTTAGTGCTTTTATTACTTTAATAGAAATCTTTTCGCCCAAACGATCTGTATTTTCTCTGATCAGCGGTCCAGGTCTATAAATCAAATATTGCTCAAAATGAAGAGCAGCAATAAAATCTTCAAGTTTTCCTTTCATTTTAGAATAAAAAACACTGCTTTTTGCCGAGGCTCCGTAAGAGGAAACCAAAACAAAAGACTGCACCTCATTGTTTTTAGCCGCAACTGCAAAATCTGCAGGAATATCATAATCAATTTTCCACTGATTTTCTTTTGAACCCGCATCTTTTAATGTTGTTCCGAGGCAGGAAAAAAGA
Source organism: Flavobacterium sp. LC2016-01 (assembly GCF_009711135.1). Lineage (GTDB taxonomy): Bacteria > Bacteroidota > Bacteroidia > Flavobacteriales > Flavobacteriaceae > Flavobacterium. The sequence continues at coordinate 333,806 of NZ_WMIC01000003.1, forward strand.
ACATCTCCAACAATTAAATCCTTAAACTGATTTATTTCTGAAAAATTTACAATATGTTCTGTGAGTTTTGAATGCGATTTTCCTGTTGCACGGCGTACAAAGATTGAGACAGCATCATAATCATCATTTACAAGAAGCTGTTCTACCAATTCTTTTCCCGTTGCACCTGTCGCTCCAATTACTAATGCTTTCATAATAAAATAGAATTTTAAAGATTAGATTTCTTTCTTCAGAAAAATTTAATTTAGGTCTAAATTAATGAAAAAAGAACTTCAAACCTTAAATAAATGCACTTTCAAATAAACATTGCAAATGCTTACAAACAAAAAAAACTGCTTTAAAAAAAGCAGTTTTAAATTCAAAATCTAAAAAATAACCCCCAATAAACTCAACAAAATTAATAAGAAACCTTCCCTTTTTCTGACTTTTAATTTAATTCGGAGAATAAGCAAACTTTGTTTCAAGATACATTTCATCAAAATCAACTCCCATAAAATTCAAGGTTTTTAAAAAGCTTTTCACCTTGTTTTTTGCTTCCTTATTTGCTCCCGTGTAAAATAATTCATTTTCAGATTGTATTTTCTTTGGCGAAACCTGAATCTCTGAATCGACGATATTGTGTATTTTAACTATATGTGCTTCTGGCAAAAGCGATGCGATAATTTCACCCGATGATTTCAAATTTAAACTCGGTGCAAGACATTCTAAACTAAAAATCGGATTGTTGGCGTGTACCAATATTTTTTCTGTCATATCAGGCAGATCAGACAAAAAAAGCTGGATATCTTCCCGAGGGATAAATAAAACAAGCATGCTTGCTTTTGCAGCTTCACGTCGGCTGACTAATTTTACTTTGCCTTCCATCATTCCAACAAGTTCCCGTGCATGGCTGTTGTTGCGTGAATGACTAATTAATACTTGGTGTCCTGATTTAGCCGCTCTTGCTGCCAAGTCCATAGTTGTTCTGCAAACTCCAATAAATCCAATTTTCATAATTTTTTCGTTTTTAATCTACTTTGATTTTATAAAAAAATTCTTAAATCGTTAAAGTAAAATTTGTTAGCATTACAAATATAATTCTATATGCAATCGATTGAATTGCAAGAGCGTACCAATAAACCTACATTTTTGTAGATTTAAAACTACAAACCAAAAATTCTAAATTTTGTTTGTTATGTTTGTGCTATAAATCTGATTTCAAAAATGACGTTACTGCCCACTTTTCGTTATTATTGGTTTTTACTGCTGTTTATCGCAGTCAAAGGTTTTTGTCAGGAAAACTACGCTTTCAGATGGTATACTGCAGATAATAACGAATTGCCACAAAGCAGTATAAAAGCAATCGTTGCAGACAAATACAATTTTATATGGATGACTACAGAAAACGGGATCGTACGTTACGACGGCAACGTTTTTACGGCCTTTAATTCATCCAATACTTCGTTAGAACAAAGCCGTTTTACAGATATTTTTGGAAGTATTCAAAAAGACAGTCTGACAGCTTATAATCAAGGAAAAAAAGAGCTGGCGCTGATTAATGGGCGAAAGGTAAAGATTATCAAGAAAAAAGGAGAAGCTCTTAATATTGACAGAAATGGCCAGCATTTTTTCTTTCATGACGGACTGCCTTCTTACGTTACAATCGATCAGTCCGAGCCCTATTATATTAGATTATCTAATGGAAATATCTTTTTTGTAGATTCTAAAACTATTGAATTATGTGATGCTAAGATGAAAAGCATCTATAAAATTGCTTATGAAAACAGTAATGTTTTTAATTTTTTTGCCACTACAAATACACTTTATTATTTAAATGAAGATGGAAAATATGACAGCTTTTCGGAATCTGGAAAATCTTCCGGTTCACTAGATCCAAGTGTTTTTACAGCCAAGCGCAAACTTTTTTGGAATATAACCACGCATCAGATTTTTTTCTCGGTTAAAAATAAAGTATACTTTCTGAAAGAGCATAACAAACAGCTTTCTGCAAAACTAATCATAGAATTCAAAGAATTTGAAAAAAGCAATATCATTTCTATTTACTACGATCAAATCAATAGAAAAATATATTTAGGAAGCAGTACAGACGGTTTGTGTATTATTAATTTTCCTGTTTTTAAATCGGTTAAAAAAGATTCTAAAAATGCTGAGGTTTATTATGCTGGGCACGCTCTTAGCGACAGTACCATAATCACTCCCGAAGGATTCATATTCAGTAATAAAAGAGTTATTGACAGTATTCCTTTTCCTAAAACTGTTTTCTTAGATGAAAAAATTACGCTTGCCCTGGACAATGACAAAAATATCTGGATTGCCCGTTTGTACAATGTTCTTTGTTATTTAAAAAATACAAATTATAAAAAGTATGTTGTTTATAAATTCAATCAAAACCCAAAGACTATATTTAAAGATCAAGACAATACAATCTGGGTCAGTCTTGGCGAAGACGAATTTAATAATGCAAAATTATATTGCATCAAAAACGGAAAAATTTCTCTGGTTGCTGTATTAAAAAACAGGATTACTTTTATTGCACAATATGATCAAGATATCCTTTATTTTGGAACTGAGAAAGGCCTTTTCAGATTTAATAAAAGCTCACGGAAGCTCTATTATATAAAGAATTCTGAAAGAATAAATATCAGAAGCATCTATATTGACAGTCAGAAAAAAATATGGCTGACGACCTATGAGAAAAGCTTCTTTTTATATGATGGCAAAAGGTTCTCTTCTTTTCCGAAAGACGAAGACAATTATCTAAATTCGGCACATTGCATTGTAGAAGACAAAAAAGGTTTTTTCTGGATTCCAACAAACAAAGGACTTTTTCAAGTATTAAGAAAAACCTTGATTAAATATAATAAGAATAAATCTGGTGCGATCTATTATCATCAATACAACAAATCTGATGGTTTTTTGACAAATGAATTCAATGGAGGATGTCAGCCTAGCAGTAATCTTCTTAAAAATGATAATATTGTTTTACCATCAATAAACGGTTTCGTATTCTTTAATCCTTATAAAGTCGTCCCGTTACTTCCTGGTAGAGATCTTTATATAGATAAAGTAATTGTAGATCAAAAAGTGATTCACTCAAGTGATACCATTATACTGCCAAATAATTTTCAAAGGGTCAGCATTTTAATTGCTTATCCGTATTATGGCAACCCTGAAAATTTACACATCGAAGCAAAACTGGAAAAAACACCTAACAGCCGTTGGGAGCGAATAAAAAATGAAAGATCAATATCATTTACCTCTTTGCCTCCCGGCGAATACAAACTGACACTCAGAAGCTTATCTGATTTTGACTCTGAATATGTTTATAAAAGAATTTTACTTAAAGTTCCGGCTAAATTTTATCAAACGCTTTGGTTTGCAATCTTAGGCTATGTTTTATTAATTGCTTTTGTAATTTCACTTTGGTATGTCAGATTGTATTACATTAAAAGAAAAAGTATCAAATTGCAGGAGGTTATTGATGTAAAAACAAAAAAGCTGGCGGCAACAGTCAAGAAACTGCAAAAGACAAAAAGCAATCTAAAACAAGAAATCAAACAGCAGGAAACCTTAGTTAAAAGTATAAGCCACGATATCAAAAGTCCGTTGAAATTCTTGACCAATTCAATCAGTCATTTATTTGAAAGTGAAATAATTCAGGACGATCCAAAACTAAAAAAACATGTAGGGACAATTCGAATGTCAACTACACAGCTGTATGAATATGTTGAAAATCTTATTAAGTATTCGTCAATATTTATTGAAGGAAAAAAATTAGAAGATCATAGTTATTCGCTATACGATCTGATTGAAGAAAAATTTGATATTTTTGAAAAAATTGCAGAAGCTGAAAACATACAAATGGTCAACAGCGTAGACCCAAATCTGCAAATTAGAACCAATAAAAAAGCCCTTTCTATTATAGTGCATAATCTGGTTGATAATGCGCTGAAGAATGCACCAAATGGCCGTGTAGAATTGTTTTCTGGAATTAAAAACAATACGCTTTTGCTCACGATTATTGATAACGGAAAAGGTATGAGTCCAGAACTTATTAAGTACTATTTAGATTTTTACAAAAATCCAATTGTTAAAAACTACCATTTGGGATTACACATGATTATTGAACTCCTCCTGATTATTGAAGGAAATATCAATATTACAAGTGAAGTTAACCAAGGAACTGCTATTGAAATTATAGTCGAATATGATTAATAATCGAAAGTCTTGAAAAGATTAATCAGTTCAACTAAATTCGTGATTTTAAGTTTTTCAAAAAGTCTGGCTTTGTAAGTACTCACCGTTGACATATGAATATTAAGCATGTTTGAAATTTCAAGATTTCCATTGCCATTTATCAGCATTTCGGCAATTTGAAGTTCTCTTTTTGATAACGTTTCAAGCGGATTTTTTACTTTTTTAGCCGTTCGGACTTCCAATAATTTACTCACCAATTCTGGAGAAATATAAGACGAAGTTTCAAAAACAGATTTTATTGCAAACATCATTTTTTCTTCACTGCAAAGCTTATTCAGATAGCCATTTGCACCAGCCGAAATATACTGAAGTGCATATTGATCTTCTTCGTGTGCCGAAAAAACAAGAATTTTAACTGCTGGCTGAATCGCTCTGATATCGCTGATCATTTCTGTGCTTTTACCGCCCGGAATATTAATATCCAAAAGAACCATACAGAAAGGTTTTTCCCTTAAAAGGGCAACAGCTTCAAAGAAATTTTCAGCATTTGAAATTTCTACGTTTTCGATTTGTTTCTCCAAAACCATAGATACTCCATTTCGAACCACTAAATGATCATCAACAATTAAAATTTGCTTCATACATAAATATATTCACCGCCAAAATAAATACTATTTTTTAAACAAGTGAATGTTTTAGAACGATATTTTTCAAAAAAAATAAATGCCAAAATCCTTAACGATTTTGAAACCGCAATTTTAGTGGTTTCATGACTTTTTAAAACAAAAAAAGGAATAGCATTTACACTATTCCTCTTTTGCAATTTAACCTTGCTTAACAAAAAATAAAAATTAAAATAAAACTCTTTTAAGCTAAAACTGCGTTAGCTGCATATCTGAATGATTGTTTTTAAAATTAGAAACTCCGACGTTCAGCCAATTAAGATAATCGTCAATATCAGGATTATAGGATGATGATTCATTTAATAATTCGCCATCATTATTGACCAATACATAAAAAGGCTGCGCATTGGTTTTATATTTAATGGTCTGAAATTCACTCCATTTTTGTCCGATATATTTAATCTTTTTCCCCGTTAATTCAGAAACAACCTGCTCATTTGAAGCCAATTCTCTTTTATCATCAACATACAAAGAAATAAGAACAACATCATCTTTTAAAACCTTAAGCACTTTATTGTCAGACCATACATTGTCTTCCATTTTACGGCAATTAACGCAGGCGTGTCCGGTAAAATCAATCATAACCGGTTTTCCTATTTTTTTGGCGTATGCCATTCCTTTATCATAATCTGTAAAAGCAACAATATTATGTGGGCCCAATTCAGCTCCATCTGGTAAATTTGAACTTATTTCATTTGAATTTGTTCCAAAGCCATTCGGGATTTCACTGTAATTTAGTGGCGGTGGAAAACCGCTGATCAATTTTAAAGGTGCGCCCCAAATTCCGGGAATTAAATAGATGGTAAAGGACAAAACAACAATTCCTAAACCTAATCTCCCCACGCTGATGTGTGACAGCGGACTATCATGAGGTAATTGTATTTTTCCGAATAAATATAAAGTAAGCGCTGTAAAAATAGCAATCCAGATGGCTATGAAAGTTTCTCTTTCCAGTAAATGCAATTGCAATACTAAATCGGCATTGGACAAAAATTTAAACGCCAAAGCCAATTCTAAAAACCCTAAAACTACTTTTACCGAATTCAGCCATCCACCCGATTTTGGCAATGAATTCAGCCAGCCCGGAAAAGCCGCAAATAAGGTAAAAGGCAAAGCCAAAGCCAAAGAAAAACCAAACATCCCGACAAAAGGCGCAACACCGCCTCGTGACGCGGCTTCGACTAATAATGTACCTACAATTGGTCCAGTGCACGAAAATGAAACAATTGCTAGTGCCAAAGCCATAAATAATATGCCCACAATACCGCCTTTATCTGCCTGACTGTCTACTTTATTTGCCAGCGAATTTGGGAGCATAATTTCAAAAGCTCCTAAAAACGAAAGTGCGAAAATTATTAACAACAAAAAGAAAACAACATTAAACCAGACATTTGTCGACAAGGCATTTAGCGAATCTGCGCCAAAAGCCCAGGTTACAACCGCACCAAGAAAAATGTAGATGGTGATGATGAAAATTCCGTAAAAAACAGCTTTTCTAATTCCTTGTGATTTTGTTTTGCTTTGTTTGGTGAAAAAACTTACGGTCATAGGAATCATTGGGAAAACGCAAGGCGTAAGCAATGCGGCAAAACCAGAGAAAAAAGACAATATAAAAATCGTCCATAAATTATCTAATTCGGCTTTGCTTTTCTTTTTTGTAAGGACTGGTTTTACTGCGGCAATTGATTCTTTTATAACGATTGGTTCGGCTTGAATTTCATCAGCTGCAGTTGAATCTGGCAGAATTTTATCTGCTGTTATTTCAGGAACAATTTCTTCAACCGCCGCAACAGCAGATGCAGATGGAGTTACAGAAAATTCAAGTGAATCATAACTCGGAGGCAGGCAATTTTCATCATTGCAAACCATAAATTCAACCTCTGCTTTGATCTTAAAAGGTTTATTTCCGGCAAGTTTTATACGCTGTTTGAAAGTGGTTTCTTTTTCAAAAAACGTAATCTGCATTTTAAAAACAGGATCGCTAATCGTTTGTCCTTTTTCTTCTTTTACATCACCATTTAATTTAAATTCTGATGTTTTTGTAAAAGTAAAATGAGTTGGAATTGGTCCTCCGTCAGCAACATTCTGACTGTACAAGTGCCAGCCATTTTCTATGCTGGCTTTTGCCTGCAATTCATATTCAGTATCTGAAATTTTTTGAACGCTGGTTTTCCATTTTATCGGATTATATATCTGTGCCTGCACCATTATGGTGAACAACAACAGAAAACTCACTAAAAATATGTTCTTGTTCATGGGTATTTTTTTTATAAAAGAGGGCTGAATAGCAAAAAACAACCCTCTGTTTAATCCGTTGCAATTAACACTGCTTACTAATTCAAAATATTAATTGATTCCGGAAGTACAAATTAAATTCTTGTGATAGATTATTTTAAGGGCTTGAAAACAACTTCCATAGAATCGGCTTTGCTAAAAAAAGAAGTGGCAAATTCCTGAATGTCTTTTACTGTAATGCTTTTTACGATATTTTCATAAGTTGCAGCATCATCCATATTATATTTATTTCCAAAATAATTATAGATTAGGTTCATGCTGTAACTGTTAAAGTTTTTGCTGTCTTCTCTTGCTTTCAAATAATTTGTTCTGGTTTTCTCAATATCTTCTGAAGCGATTTCGCCTTTTTTGATTTTATCAATTTCCTGATAAACAATTGGCAGTAAATGTTCAACTTTATCTGCATCACAGTCAAAATTGATATTCATTTTTATTCTTGAAACTGGCAATTCTTCTAAACTTGAGCTAACTTGTGCACCATACGTTCCGCCTTCTTTTTCACGAAGACTTTCAGTATATCGCAACGTCAATATATCACCTAAGAAAGAAGCCAGTATTTTGTTTTTATGGCTAAAAGCACACTCTTTCAAAAATCCTATACGAACTGAGCTTTTAGGAGTTTCCATTTTAATGAAAATATCTTTGTCAATTTTACTTGAAACCCATTTTGGAACGTCCTTTTTAAACTTCTCTTTTCGTTTAATACCGCTTATACTTGCAATATATTTTTCTAATAAAGGTTTTAAAACTTCTGGCGTAACATCTCCAACAATATAAAATTCAAAGCCTGAAACATCAGCAAAACGATCCAAATAGAAAGCTTTCATGTTTTCAAAAGACAAGTCATCAATGAATTGCTGGTTCATTATTCGCACTTTTGGATTGTTTTTACCATAAATCGCAAAAGTCAAACTGTCCTTCATTTTAGATGAAATATCATTTTCTCTGTTTTTTAAAGAATTCTGCATTTTCTGTTTTAACAAATCGTATTGATCTTTATCAAATCTTGGTTTAACAAAACGCAAATGAACCAATTCCATCATGGCTTCAATGTCTTTTACATTTGCTGAACCCGAAACTGTTTCTGTCAAATTATTTATATCAGCAGAGGTTGCTACAATTTTTCCTTTTAGTACTTTATTTAACTCCACATACGAAAATGATGCTACCCCCGACATCATGGCCAGATTTGTTGCTGAAATTATAGAAGGAGTATCTTTAGCGTCATATAAAGATGATCCTCCAAGACTTACGGCTTGCAGCATAACTTCTTTTTTATTTTTATCAGCAAATTTATAATGCACTTTTACACCGTTGCTTAACGTATAAGTTGTCGCTCCAATTTCTTTCGTTTCTTTTTCAGCAACAATTTTACCTGGCTTTAAATCTGTACCATCCATTAGCGATTTAGCAACAAAAGTATCTGCATAAGGCTGTAACGAAGCATCATTTTCTGCTTTCTGAATAATATCAAATGCTTTTTCCTTCATTAAATTTTCTTCACCTTCTACACCAGTTACCGTTACCACACGGTTTTCTTTTGTATATAATTTAGCTACTTGATCTTGAAGAATTTTACTGTCAATATTTTTCAAAATGCTTTTTGTCATTTCAAATTCTACTGCAGGATCTGCAATTACTTCGTGGTTCAAATAATCGTCTTTTACCATTCCGATTACTTGTTTATGCGAAATCTCATTTATTTTTTCTAAATAATTTTCGTATCCAGAAATCGTTTCTTTAGCAGCTCTTTCCATTTCTCCTTTTGAGAAACCAAATTTATAGGCGCGAACCCATTCATTCATTACCGCCGTTAAAGATTCTGCTTGTTTTCCCGGTTTCGGGCTTATGCTTACAACAAAAACATCATTTAAACGAGAATAATTTTGATATCCAATTTGGGCACCTTTAAAAGGACATTCCTGTTTCTGAGCCATTTCTGCCAAACGATTGTTTATTATACCGAAAGCAATACTTCGCTGTGTTGATTTTTCTAAATCGGCAAAAGTTCCAGTTGGTTTTTCAGCTTCATGGCGAACCATGAAATTGATATTCGAAGCTGAAATTTCTTTGTCTAAAGCCAATTTAAAAGCTGGCTCAACTCTCTCTGGAATCGCAATTTCAAAACGGTTTTTAGGGTTTACTGGCGTCGGAATATCTGCAAAAAGTTTTTTGATTTTTGCTTCAACTTCATCTGCATTAATATCACCAACAATCGCGATTGCCTGTAGATCTGGTCGGTACCAATCTTTATAAAAATCTTTCAAAACCTGATATTTAAAGTTTTTTACGATTTCCATATCACCAATCGGCATACGCTCTGCATACAGCGAATTGTTGTAATAATACGGTGCAAGCTGATTGTAAATTCTGGCTCTTGCATTTTGTCTCGTACGCCATTCTTCGGTAATTACACCGCGTTCGGCATCGATTTCTTCATTCGTCAGAGACAAAAAATTAGACCAATCGTGCAAAACCAATAAACAAGTGTCCACCACTCCACCATCTTTAGACGGAATATTGTCTAAGTTGTAAACTGTTTCATCTGTGCTGGTGTAGGCATTGATATTTTTTCCGAAAACGGCTCCTTGTTTTTGAAGTGTATTCAAGATTCCTTTTCCTTCAAAATGTTTGGTTCCGTTAAACGCCATGTGTTCCAGAAAATGCGCCAGGCCTTTCTGCTGATCATTTTCTAAAATAGAACCCACGTTTTGAATGATATAATAACTCGCCGTATTTTTATTGACGTCAGTCGGATAAATATAATACGTCATTCTGTTTGGCAAAACGCCTTTTTTTATTTTCTGATTGACCGCGATTGGATCATTTGCTTTAAAATTCTGTGCGAATGTCAAACTTCCAATAAAAAGCAGTAAAACTGATATTTTTTTGCTGTACTTCATAAAGCGCTATTTTTAACCTTTCAATAATTTATCCAGCTGTACTCTCAACTCAGGATTTGACGGACGAAGCGCATCGGCATTAATGATGTTTCCTTTTGTGTCAAATAACAAGAATCTCGGAATCGCATTTACATCATAATTTTTAGCCACAGCTGAAGCAAAATCTTTATCGGCCATTAACTGAATTCCTTTTAATTGCTCTTTAGTCACAAAATCTTTCCATTTTTGAGCGTCTTTTGGTTTGTCTAACGAAAGACTTACAAACACGATATTTTTATCGTGATAATCTTCCTCGATTTTTTTCATGTGAGGAATCTCAGCTTTACAAGGTCCGCACCAAGTTGCCCATAAATCGATGTAAACATATTTTCCTTTAAAATCTGAAAACGAAACTGGTTTATCGTTAATGTCATTATACGTAAATTCAAGTCCTTTTTGACCCACATTTTTGTGAAGCACTTTTTCGTATTCTACTAAAAATGTTTTGCTCGCATTTGAAATCATATACGGTTTAATGCTTGGCGCTACTTTTTCATATTCTTCAATTTTCATTCTAGAACCTGCAACAGCATCACGTAAATAAACGTCTTTTAAAGCCGGATCTGTTATGTGCGTTATTGCTTCAGCTAAATCCAAACGTTTTGGCGCATCACCAGAATTCATAGTCACATAAAAGAAATAATTTGACATTAATGAAACACCGTTCTGCAATTTTAATAAATCTGGATCTGTAAACTTTTTATCTGTCTGCCAAGTTTTTATAACCGCAGGACGATCATCTTTATCAGGAAATGCGCTTCTCGGCATTCTGAAAAAAGTATACGTAAGTTCTTCAACATCTGTTGCTACTGCTAATTTTAATAACTTATCAAATGCAGCATCTTTGGTTTTGATTGTTTTAGAAAATTCATTGGCTTTAGATACCCCTTTATCAAGCCAAGGATAAAATTCTACATAAGTTGCATCTCCTCCAAGTCTGGCAAAAGGCGCAAATTCGTTATAGATTTCATTTGCTTTCTGAACCAAAACATTCTGTCCTACGTTTTTTCCGCTTAAAACATAACTCGTTTTATTGATTACCAAATTGATATCCAGTTTTGGCTCTAAATACAAACGAATTAATTGGTTTCTAGATTTAAATTGCCCGTAATCAACATAATAAAAGCCAGCAGCTGAAACTGGTGTCATAAAGCCAAACTCCCCCAGTGAATTAACTTTAGCGGTAGCAGCAACGACTGGCTTTCCTTCTTCAACATTGTAAAGCGTAACTTCTTTTGCAATAAAATCCGGAATCGAAATGGTTCCTTTTATTACTGCGTATTCTGAAATGCTCGAAGCAAAACCTATTTGAGCCGTAAACACGGTCAAAATGAAATAAAAAATGTGTTTTTTCATGATAGTTATTTGTTTTTTGTTTGATGTTTAAATTGAAATTCGCAGTGACTGATCGTTTTGTTCAATAATCAAATCTTTGCTTTCTTTGGTTTCCTTAAGCTTTTTAAGATTTTCTGGTTTCAATAAATCTTTGGCTTCAAAATCATTAATTTGAGTGACTTTTGCTCCAATTTTGACTTGCTGCAAATCTTTATTTTGCTGGTCTAAAATTCGCTTTACTAAAATATTCTCGTTCTCGTCAAATTCTAATTCGAGTCCGGCAAAATAAAATGAAGACTTTCTTTTAAAATTTTTGTTGGGTTCCAAATAAACTGTTTTGTGAAGTACATCCATTGTAAAATTGAAACGTTTTATTAAATCAATTCCCAAAGATCCATCGGCGAAAGCCCAGTTTTTATTAGCTTCTTCATATTCCTGAAGCGCGATAGTTACATCTGGAAAATTATTTCCGTTAATCGCAACATTCGGAATCGCACCGCCAACAATTTTAGTTTGTTTTCCTAAACTGTAATTGACCGATGTATATTCGGTTTTTAAACTTGCTTCCAGATCATTTTTATGATTAAAAGGCCCGTAAGCAATTAAATCGTAACCCGCTCCAGTATCAAAAGTGAAACTGCCTTCGACTGTTTTTTTATCTTCAAAAGTCAGATTCATTTTTACTACCGGAAGCCCTGATTTATAATCAAAAACCAATGGTTTTGCTTTCCCCCAATAAGTGAAATTTCCAAAATTGTACAAGTCAATTGTCATCGTATCAAAATTGACAGACGTTATATAATTGCGGAGTAAATTGGCACCAAATAATCCGTCATAAACACCATTTTTTGGAAAAATTACTAAACCTTGATTTTTTAAAACTTGATCGCCAATATGAATCGTATTATCTGCCGAATATTGCACTTGCTGACTTCCGCCAACCACAGAAGCCGATTTAGTTTTGGTTACCACAACTCCGGCTTTGTACGCGCTGTCAGGATTTAAAGCCATTCCGTCCGCACCGGTATCAAAGAGCATTAAAAATTCGCGATCGGCTTTGTTTAGTTTTATTTTGATAGCGATTCCGTTTTCGATCATTTGGAACGGAATACTGGCAACTTGTTTTACTTGCGCATTTCGATCGACTTTATATAAACCATCAAAAAAAGTTACGTACACGATTTTATTCTCCGAATTGAAAACAATTTGAGTCGGTTTCTTTTCTTTTCCTTTGAAGCAAAAATCGGCCAAAACAAAAGTTTCGTTTTTAATTGTTGCCGATTTTCCAATTTGGATAGAATCTAAAACCGGAAAAGCATTAAAAATACCGTTCAGATAAAATTCATTTGAAGAAGAATCTCCGGCACCAACAGTAAATTCAGGTGCCAGAAGATTTTTAATTTCGCTGTAATTTTTATTCTGAAAAGCTTTTTCGAAAGATTCAATAGCTTTTTGAACGCTGTTTTGAGCGTAAACATTATATCCAAAAATCAAGATTGAAAACAAGAATATCTTTTTCATTTCGAATTACTTTTGTAAAGTATATGGATTCGTTACCACTTTTTCTACGCCAAAATCTTTCAATAAAATACCCGAATATTTTGTAAATTCTTCCGGCGTATAAAAATCTTTAGATTCATTTACTAATTCTGTAAAGCCTTTCAAATCCTTGTTCTTTTCGAATTCTTTTTTCTTGCGTTGCAAAATGGTAAATACATGACTGTTAACGCTCCATTTTCCGTAATCTTTCGCTAATTTTTTACTGCTAAAAAGAAATGCATCGTCATATTGTTTCCCAACTCTTAAACCTGTAATAATCACAAAAGAAACTTCTTCAGTAACATCTTTAGATTTCAAATAAGTGTCGATAACGTCAAAAGGAACATTTCTTTTGTTTGCCATATAGGCCTGCACATAAAAATCCGGATACTCTTTTTCGTTGATCTGCGGACTGTATTTTTTAAAGATTCCTTTTTTAGCCTGATCTTTGGCATTTTGAAGCAAAGCCGTAAATTGTTCTACGTTTTGAAAACCGCCAGCAATATCAATTACTTTTCCGTCAGAATTCAGGAATAAAAAAGTTGGAAATCCAGTAACGCCGTATTTCATGCATAGTTTTTTTCCGATTTCTTCTTTTAAAATATCCGATTTGAAAGTGACAAAATCAGCATTTAAAACAGCGGCTACTTTAGGATCTGGAAATACCTCTTTGTCCATTTGTGCACACGGCATACAGCCTGTGAAATACAAATCGACAAAAATTAATTTTTTCTCCGTTTGAGCTTGTTTTTTAGCATTTTCCCAGCTTTCATCGGTTGATTGTGTCTGTGCTTTTAAGGCAATAGAAGGACAGGCAAGCAGCAAAACTGCGCTTGCGATTTTGATAAATCGTTTCATAAATGTGATTGTTAAGAAACCGAATGAAGAATGAACATCATGCTTCATTCGGTATTGTTTTTAAGTTTTTAACTTTCTTTAATTATCGTACACGGTAAGTAACATCGACAATTTTGCATAAGCCTGAATAACTGTTTTCTAAAATTAAATTACCATTTACAGGCGGCACTGTATACAATTCTAATTTTCCTGTTGTGCTGTAAGAACCCACAATTAATTTGTTGATAATCTCTTTTTTTCCTCTTTTGCTGAAACCTAGATAGGTAATTTCTTCATTTCCTTTATCCAACATTAATTTTGCAGATTGCGTTCCGCTGTCGTATTCATACACTTTGTTTCCAACAGTATAAAATAAATAACCAGCATCTGGACTTACGGCAAATTTTGTGGCTTTATCTAAATCGGGTGCATTCAGCATTTCTTTATAATAGGTCTGCACGGCACTTGTATTAAAACGAAGCATATAGAATTTACCTGTAGAAATATTCTTTAATACCGCAAAACTTTCATTTAAATTGAAATTTGATGTAGTCATAAAAATCAGCTCGCAGTTGGGATTATTCCAATCCAGTGTTGTTGGAGAAGCTGTAACAGGAGGCATTGCTGAACAATTTCCTTTTGAATAACTATAACGCAGAAAACGGTGTTTTTCAGCATCAAAAAAGACAGGAGTTCCTGTTCCTGTGGTTTCTGCGATGAAAGGAGCTGCATAGAAAGTTTTAGTTTCAAGATCTACTTTATTTTGCGGCAATCCATATCTAATTTGTACGGCTCTATTGTAATAATAAATATCACCATCTTTATACAGGTAATTTTCTGATCCTCCAGGACATTTCATAAAATCTACTGCAAAATTTGTTGGAAAATTTCCCCCAATTGTTTCGTATGCAATATTCATGGTCTGATTCCATTCAAAAGAATCGGGTTCTAATCTTGCTGTTCCAGATTCTGAAGCTGTTACATAAATTCCATAAATAACACTTCCCGACAAAGGCCCGCTAAAAGATTCTACATCTACAGCTTTTCCTTTTAATTTCAATGCAGACCCAGCGGCATCTAACACATCATTTATAATACGCGGCTGCGGAATTCCTGGGATTACAGAAACCATATCTAATCGCGCTTTTCCGTCTACATCTCCCACAACCAGCCATCCTTCATAAATAGAAGAAACTACATTTAATGTAATAATGGGTTGCTGCCAGTTGATTCCCGTTACTTTATCCTTGATAAAATAATAAAGACTATATTTTGCCGGCGGTAATTTTAAAATCCCATCCAAATTTCTTGTGGTCGCAATAGTTGTCCTTGCCTCATTAACCAATTTTAAAGGATTTACCGCAACCCATTTATATTCATATCGGTCAGGATCTTTGCCTTCATCTAAAGTCGGGTTTATTTCTGGTGCAATCTTAAAATAATCTCCTGTGTAAACCGTGTATTCTTGTTGAATTCCTGTTACATTCAACTCATTTATAGCAGCATAATTGTAATTGCCTTCATCGCTTACACATCCGTATGCCAAAAAGAGAAGCGCTACTACGGCTGTCTGTATTTTTATATTTTTAAACATCGCTTTATATTTTTAAATTAAAGAATGGTTTTAAGGAAAGAACATTTCTTTTCCGTCTTCCTCATAAATTGTATTGCCGTTGGCTTTTTGATCGGCGAGATAACGTTTCATAAAACTTCCATAATACAAGACTTCAGGTATTGAAAGTCCTGGCGCAGTTGTAGGCAGATTAAACATTTCTGGTTCCAGATTCATCAAATCACACATCAAAAAGAGTTTTTTAGCAGTAAATACTCCGAATGTTCCTGTTTGCCAACTTATTGGCTGCATCAGCTTATCAGTAAATGTCAATTTAAAACGCGTGTAATTAATCTTTTTCTGTGTCAAAACATTTGTCACTTTGTCCTTCATATTTACAGTGAAAAACTCGTTTTCTTCGAGATTTAAAACTAATGTTACCGATTTATCTTTTAAATCTAAAGTTCTTTTAACCGTTACGGGAATTGAATCTATCTCTTTGCCGGCATGCAGCACAATATTTTCAGGCAAAGAAAAATGTGTTCCTAAAACCGCTGTACTTGCAGGATCTACAGAAACTTTAATTTTTCGATCAACAGCACTTACTTTTCCTTGAACTCGAATTGGAAGCATATAAACTCTTCCAGTAATAGAAGCTTTATCAAAACTAAAACTGAATCCAGTACTGTCTATAAGTGGTCCATTGTTATATGCTGGAAATACAGCAAGTGGAAAATAAATGTTATCTGTGGCTTTATACGTTTCAATTTCTTCTTTATCGCAAGATGTCAAGCCAAAAAGAGAACAAAGAAGAATACTTAAAATCAATATTTTTTTCATGATTACTTTTTTAGTTTTGAAAATTAACTTCCGAATCTGGTAATGGCACCACATATTTAACTGCATTCATGGTCACATTTCCTGAAGATGCAGCACCATTTGGAATTGCAGTCGAATTGGTTCTTTTATAATAGAAGAACAGTTGTCCTTCACCTATAAATTCTTTTCTGTACTCTTTTGTAATTTCTGTAGCCAATACTGCAGTAGCTGCCAAATTGGTCAAACCTCTATTAAATCGAAGTGTGTTTAAAAAAGCAATACCATCAGCTGGTACGGGTGCTGTTTCTGCCGCAATAAGATACAATTCTGAAAGTTTGAACATTGGAATCTGAAAGCGGAAAAGTTTAGTTTTGTCTGTTACGTCTTCATATTTAAAAAATGTCTTCTGAGTTTTTCCTCCCGTAATTGGAATTTTCCAGCTTGGCAAACTTCTATAATCGTTATCATTAGATTCAAAAACAGCATTAATTCTGCTCAACATTGGAGCATAAATATTAAACTCGTCTAAACTAGAATCAAAAAGTACTTTTTGTTTGGTATACAAAGTATAATCACTAAGAGCAAAGAAATTTTCAGCATAAAAAATACGATCTGGATTAGACGTGTTTGTAGCTTCTAAAAATGGAGTCCAAGTAATAAAAGAATTTGCTTTTACAAAATTTATAACTTCAGTTGCTATAGCAAAAGCTCCCGTTTTATCTCCAGCGTACAAAAGAACTCTGGCTTTTAAACATTTCACAGCCAGAATATTCATTCTTTGTCCGCGGTATGAAGAATAATACGGATTTGAATCAAATGCTGTTGATGCTACCGTTTTTCCTGTCGTAAGTATAGGATCATTTGCCAAAAGCGCAATAGCAGCATCTAAATCGGCTGTTATTTTTGCAATAACATCTGTAGCGGGTAAAATTGGATTATTTGCTGTTACTGCCGCATCATAATAAGGTATTGATGGATTTGCTGGCGCAACTTTGTAAATTGGTCCGTACAATCTTAACATATCAAAATGAATCATCGCACGAATAGCAATTGCTTCTCCTTTTAAAAGATTTGCTTTCTCAGCTGAAATAACTCCAGCATGTTGGTCAATACTTTCTAAAAATTTATTTGCAGACAAAACCGTTGTAAAAGCACTTTGCCAAATTGCAGAGAAAGTATTTTTTGGAAGTGTCTCAGCATAAGAATAGTTCGAAATTGTACTTTTAACATGTGAGCTTCCTATATTATATTGCTGTCCCAAAATTTCTACAGCATCCATAGTCAGCTGTCTGCCATACAAATTATTTACAGCCAGCTGAAGATAAAGTCCGTTATGCACATTTTGCACACCAGCTTCAGAGCTGTAGGCCTGATCTTCTAAAATTTTATCTTGTGGCACAACATCCAAAAAATCACTGCAGCTTACTACAACTAAAGAAGCAAGCAAAAGGAATGTAATTTTATATAAATACTTATTCATAATTTCTGTATTAAAATGATAAATTAAGACTCAAAGAATATATTCTTGAGAAAGGATAATCAATACCTCGTTCTGCTTTGATTGTTGAAACACGGAAGAATTCGTTTGCCAAAGCGTTAAATCCTAATGCTGTCAAACCTGCTCTTTTTAGCCAAGCTCTATCTGTAACACGGTAACCTAATCGAATAGATTCTCCAGAGATGTAATCATCTTTTTGGATAAAACGTGATGAGATTGGTGTATTATTGGTTAGCCCTATCGCTTTAAATTGTGCCATCTGTCCAGGAGTGGTCCAACGGTCTGTAAAAGCTCTGACATCCTGATTATCAAAAATATTATCTCTCGAGATATTTTCTACTTTGTTGTATAAGGCAGAGTTAAATCGCTCTGCACCAAAACTATAACGCACAAACAATCCAAAACTAAAACCTTTGTAACTTAAGTTTGTAGAAACTACTCCTGTAGCCGTTTCTCTAGAATTCCCCATTACTACTTCATCTTTTTTATCTAGAATAAAAGTAGTCTGACCGTTTTTCTTTAAGAAAACTTCTCTACCAGTTGCCGGATCAATTCCCAATGACGGTACAGCCCAAAGATCATTGCTGCTTGCTCCATCATAGTATCTTGTTAAGCTGGTTGTTTTTTGTGCTTCAGAATTTAGAGAAGATAATGCATTACCAAAACCACCTAATTTGTTATCACCAGTAGTTCCCATTAAGCCGATTCCCCAAATAAAATTTCGGCTCAAATCATAGATAAAATTGTAGTTCATTTTTAACTCTAATCCCTGTGTAGTTAGATAACCCAAATTTAAAGGATAACCATTAAGTCCTGTCGAAGCCGCAAGATCGATCGCTACAATCTGTGGAGACGTTTTACGTTTGTAAGCTCCCAAAGTCATTGTTAATCTGTTTCTAAACATAGCCAGATCCAGCCCTAAAGACAAATCCTTGGTTCTTTGTGCTTCTAAATTTGGGTTTGCAATTTGAGAAACTCCTAGCCCTGCACCAAAAACGTTTGTATTTGGGTTATAAGCATATACATCATAAGAAGCAAAACCTACTAAGTT
Source organism: Flavobacterium sp. LC2016-01 (assembly GCF_009711135.1). Lineage (GTDB taxonomy): Bacteria > Bacteroidota > Bacteroidia > Flavobacteriales > Flavobacteriaceae > Flavobacterium. The sequence continues at coordinate 352,554 of NZ_WMIC01000003.1, forward strand.
TTGATTTCCGGTTTGACCGACATTGGCACGAATTTTCAAAATGTTGACAATATCTTCATTCATTTTAAACTCATTGTTCAAATTCCATCCAAAACCAACTCCCCAATAAGGTGAATATTTTTTGTTTGTTCCAAAATTGGTCGCTCCTGAAATTGTCTGAGTAAAATCGAATAAAAATCTGCGGTCGTAAGCGTAGTTAATCTGATTAGTTAAATCGACACTTCTTATCAATTCTGTATAAATTTCTGGTTTACCGTTAGGTTCATATCCAAAAGCAAATGAGGGATTTCCGGGAACACCAAGAGGGAATCCTCGTAAAAATGATTTATACGAATTATTTCTTGTTTCTAAAGCTGAGGCTCTAATGGTGTAATTGAATGAGTGGACATTTTTAAAAACATTCGCATAAGTTGCACCAAGATTAGCATTCCATTTATCTGTAATTGCATCATACTTAGTGTAAGTTCCTTTTTCTGTCGCAATATTATTAATAAAACGAGTATCATCTGGAGAAACAAAAACCATATTGTTGTTTTCAAGCCTTGAAACAGATAATGCTCCAGTTGCCTTGATATGTGAGTTTATATCGTAATTAATAGCAAAGTTATTGGTGAAATTAAAATCTTTTCCTTTATCATAACTCCCTAAAAAGACATTGTAAAGTGGATTAGCCGGATGATTTACAATTGTTTGTAAACTAGTTAAAGGCAGTGACGATCCATCCATATAACGTGTTATCACTCCGTTTTCATTATACTTTGGATAATACGGACTTGCTTTTGCCCAAGTTTCAAATGAACCATACGGAGATTCCTGATTCGTTCCTCCAGAAACAAAAAACTGGTTGTTAATACTTAATTTATTTTTTCTGTATGTCAAAGTGGTATTATAGCCCCAAGTATCGTGCTCTGAACCTTTCATTGTTCCTGTCAGCGTTTTATAATTTCCGGCAACGTTAAATCTAAATTCATCAGAACCTCCTCCAAAATTTAAACTATGTCCAGATGTAATTCCCATTTGTATCGGTTCGTTTAACCAATACGTATTTACACCGCTTCGAACCGACGCCAAACGTCTGTTATATTCTTTATCCCAAGTTAATGGTGTTGTTTCAGAAGTTCCATCCTTAACAATAAATGCTCCAGAAAGTCTTTCGAATTCAAGCTTTTGCTCGGCACTCATTAAATGATAAACACTCAAATCTGCTAATTCATAAGATGAATTATACACATAAGAAAATTGCAACTTCCCTGGAAGAGGTTTGTTGGTTTCAATAACCACAACACCGTTTGCAGAACGAGAACCGTACAATGCAGTCGAGGCCGCATCTTTTAATAAAGTAATGCTAGCAATTCTATTAATATCTAAATCAACAACTTGTTGTAAAGTAGTAGGGAATCCGTCCAAAATAAACAAAGGCTGATTTGGGTCGTCTCTAAACTGACTACCAACCTGATTTGCTGTTAAACTCGTCTGTCCTCTCACCTCAATTGTTGGTAAAATATTTGGGTTTGAACCTGCAATATTATTATTGACCACAATAAAAGAGGGATCTAATGATTTTAAAGCCTGTACAACATTTTGCGTTGATACCTGTCTTAGTTCCTCACCTCTAAAAACAGTTACCGCTCCAGTAATCAATTCTTTTTTACGAACTGTAACCCCAGTATTTACTACAACACCTTCAAGTTGTTTGGTTTCTTCTGCTAGTGTAACATTAAGTACTTTTTTATTGTTTACAGCAACAATTTCTGACTTGTGGCCAATGTAAGAAAATAATAAAATTCCGTTATTTGGCGCTATAATTTTATATTTTCCATCAAAATCAGTTCGTGATGCTACATTTGATCCTTTGACCGTCACGTTAACTCCTGGCAGAGGTTCTTTTTTTTGATTCGTTACAACACCAGTAATTTCAATATTTTTAGACTGTAGTACAACCACTTTTTCAACTGGAGTTTCTTTAACTACAATTGTGTTCCCGTTCATAAAACTGAAATTAAAATTTTTGCTGGGAAAACTGGCTTCCAGCAAATCATTTACTTTAATTTTGCCCTTTTTTAAATGTACTTTAGGTAATTTTTTAAATAAATCTTCCTGATAAATAAAAGTATAATCTGTCTGCTGCTTGATAATGTCAAAAACCTCGTCGACTGATACCGTTTTATCAGCAGCAATTACAACTTTTGTGTTTTGCGAAAATAGATTTACGGGAGAAAAACCAAAAATTGTAGTACAAAACAAGAAGATAAAAGTTCTCATAATGTTAATAATTAGCCTATTTCTAATATAGAAATAAGCACTGGTTAATTTAAATTTCATAAATTTACATGTTAATTGGTTGGTTGTTAAAAAATGATTAATTGATTAATACACAGAAAGGGATGAAGTGCGGTACGGTGAGAGGTCTGAACTTTAATCCCTTTTCTTTTTATTTTATTATAATCTTATTGTCTTTTTTCTCATAGGCATTAATGAAATTAATATTCTTGATGGTAGTCAATATGTCTTCTAATTTTTGATTTTTATTTAAAACTCCATTAAATTTCACATTACCAAGAGCCGGATCAGCAAATTCAATATCAGTATCGTACCATCTTGATAATACTTTTGCAATATCTTTTAAAGGCATCCCTTTAAAAACAAACAATCCTTTTCTCCATGAAATTTCGTTGTAAACATCAACTTCCGAAATTGCAATGTTATCAGCATTTTTACTGATTCGAGATTGTTCATTTGGTGCTAAAATTTCTTTATTATTAACATTGCTCACAGCTACTTTTCCTTTTACCAATGTCGTGTAAATTGTACTTTCGTCTTTATAAGCTTTGATGTTAAATTCGGTACCAATAACCTCAACATTCTGCATTGAAGTTTTTACTTTAAACTTAGAACCTTTATGTTTTGTACTTGGTGAAACTTCAAAATAAGCTTCTCCATATACAAGCTCAACTTGTCTTGTTTCTCCATCAACAAAAGCGACCGGATATTTTAATTGCGATTCAGAATTCAGCCAAACTCTTGTACTGTCAGCCAGCTGAACAAAAAACTGTCCTCCTCTCGGAATCGTTAAAAAGTTGTTTGCTATTGCTGCCGAATGATTTTTGGCATTATAAATTAATTTTTCTCCATTGCTTGATACATTTCCGGTTGCGTATCCTTTTCCTTTTTCCAATGCAATGACAGAGCCGTCTTCTAAAGTCAAAGTGGCTTTATCAGTTCCTATTAAAATATTTTTATTGGCAACTGCAGGAATAGTATTTTTCGCGTTTTTGGCTGTATTGAATAATAAAGTAATTGAAATCAGCATAGCAACTGATGCAGCAACCGCAACTCTAAAACTTGTTCTAGTATAAAAAGGCCTTAACGGAATAGCTTCAGTTTCATCTGCTTTTATTGCAGTCTGAATTTTTTGAAGCATTTTATGCTGCATTTCTTCTTTAGGTCCTAAGCTTTCATCCCACTCTTCAGAAGTTTGGAAACTTTCATAAAAATGCAATAATTTTTTACTCTCCTCCCGATTAGTATCGCCAGAAAGATATCTGTTTAATAACGTTAAGAATTCTTCTTTTTTCATTTTTTTTATTATTAATACGGGAGTATATTAAGTAAGTATCTAAAAAGACATTTACCCCCTAGTCAAAATTGTATTTTTTTTTATTTTTTTTACTTTTTTAAGAAAAGCCCCGTTGTATAAGAGAAAATTCAACGGTATAGACTTATAATCGGCAATCATTTTAAGACTTTCTATAAATTTTTAGAAAGCCACAAAACCATTGCAGCACCCAAGGAACTTCCCATTGATAAACGAATGGTATGAAGCGCTTTTGTAATATGATTTTCGACCGTTTTTGTTGAGATGTTGAGACGTTCGCTAATTTCTTTATGACTCAGCTGTTCTTCCCTGCTGAGTTTATAAACGGCTTGGCATTTTTCTGGAAGTGTTTCAATAATTAAATTGAGCTGCTGCAGTAATTCTTCATGCATTAGTTCCGTCTCAGGCGTTGTGTGCTGAAAACGTTTTTCTAAATCATCAAAAAGCTCGACTTTAACTTTGTCTTTGTTTTTTCTTAAATGATTAAAAACCTGATAACGGGCGCAGGCGTACATATAACCTTTTAAAGAAATATGAATTTCTAATTTTTCGCGGTTGGTCCAGATATTCAAAAATATATCCTGAATAATATCCTCGCACAGTTCTTTGTCTTTAATCACATTATAAGCCGACATAAAGAGTGCCTGCCAAAAAGTATTATATAATTCCGTCAAAGCCGATTCATCTCCAAGGCGAAGACGATCGATTAAAATTTGATCCTGTTTTAATGAGGGTAACGACAATTTTTTGGCTTTAGAGAAATTGAATAATTCGCAACAAACTTAATAATATTATCCAATAATCCTAATTTGCTCTTTTCTATATTATTCGTTTATAATTATTAAAATAATCTTACAAAAAACTTTTTTACTTAAAAATTTCATAATATTAAATGCTTTGCCATCTTAAAATTTTGACATTACATAATTTTTTTGAGTTTAAAAATGGATTTAACAAAGGGGCCGATCTTAAGGAAAAATCGAATTTTTATGAATTATTGCAAAAATGACGTAGCCAATTTCTTAGATCATAAATTCAAAAAAAATGCTCAATATAAAAAAGTAAAAAGCTTTACTATCAATTTAGATGTTCTCGTGGCCTTATTTTTAAAGCAAAAAAAATCGGAAGCAATACTTCCGATTTTTATATTTTTAAGATTCACAGCTGCTGCAGCTCACGAGACTTGTAACCAATTCTTTAGAAACACTCTGGCTTCTTTGGTAATACAAACTTTTAATTCCGAGCTGCCACGATTCGATCATTAAACGATTTACCTCTTTAATAGGCAATTCTGCCGGAATATTAAGATTTAAACTTTGTCCTTGATCCACAAATTTTTGACGAATTGCTGCCTGCTGCACAATTTCAAGCTGACTGATTTCTTTGAAAGTTTTAAAAACATCTTTTTCCGTTTGAGTAAGCTGTTCCATATGCTGTACGCTTCCTCCATTCAGCATAATACCGCGCCAAACTTCCTCGTTGTCAAGACCTTTTTCTTCCAATAATTTTTTCAGATATTTATTTTTTCGCATAAAATTTCCTTTACTCAAACCAGCTTTGTAATAATTACTGCTGAAAGGTTCAATTCCCGGAGAAGTCTGCCCTAAAATTGCCGATGAAGAGGTTGTAGGCGCAATTGCCATTGTCGTTGTATTTCTTCTGCCATAACCTTTCAGCAATTCTGGTTCGCCATAAATTCGGGCTAAATCCTGCGTTGCTTTATCGGCTTTGTCACTGATGTGTTTGAAAATTTCTGTTGTTTTCATTTTGGCTTCCAATCCTTCAAACGGAATCATATTTTTTTGCAGATACGAATGCCATCCTAAAACGCCCAACCCTAAAGCACGGTGTCTTTTTGCAAATTTATTAGCTGCAGCTAAATAGTAGTTTCCTTCGGTCTTTTCGATAAATTCCTGCAAAACGGCATCCAAGAAAAAGATCGCCAGTTTTACCGCTTCAGTATCTTTCCATTCTTCATAAAGTTCCAGATTCATTGACGAAAGACAGCAAATAAACGACTCATCAAAGTCTGACGGAAGCATAATTTCGCTGCACAAATTGCTGGCATTAATACGGAGATTTTTATCTTTATAAACTTGAGGTTTGTTTTTATTTACGTTGTCACTGAAAAAGATATAAGGCAATCCTTTTTGCTGACGGCTTTCAAGAACTTTTGCCCAAATTTGACGTTTTTCAGCATCCCCGTCAATCATTTCCTGCATCCAATAATCGGGTACGCAGATTCCGGTAAACAAATTCTGAATTGGATTTCCGATGCTTTTTATCTTCAAAAATTCTTCAATATCCGGGTGATCTACATCTAAATATGCTGCAAACGCACCACGACGAACGCCACCTTGTGAAATCGTGTCCATAGTAGTATCAAAAAGTTTCATGAAACTTACTGCACCACTGCTCTTTCCGTTATCCGTTACGGCACTTCCTCTTTCGCGTAATTCTCCAAAATATCCAGATGTTCCTCCACCAATTTTGGTCTGCATGATTACTTCGCCTAGTTTATGCGTAATTCCTTCAATTTCGTCTGGAACGTGAACATTAAAACAAGAAATTGGCAAACCGCGTTCTGTTCCCATATTGGCCCAAACCGGTGAGCTGATACTCATCCAGCCGCGTTCGATCATTTCTACAAAAGAATCTTTTAGTTCCGGCTTATAAAGTCTTTTTGCTGCAGCGGTACAAATTCTGTCAATTGCACCTTCGACTGTTTCTCCTTTTAAAAGATAGCCGCGGTTTAATATTTGTTCACTTTCAGAATTTTTCCACCACATTTTATTATCTGCATCGCTTAACGGAGCGCTCTTTTCTGAAATTGTATCTATTATTGTATTCATGTTACTTGGCTAATTAAAAAAGGTCGTTTGCTGTAATACTTTTATCATGTTTGGTATATTCTACCGGTCTTTTTGCAAAGAAATCATCAAGACTGTTTGCAAAAACTTCTTCTTCAAACCAAGACATTGCTCTATAATCTTCTATCGAAACATCAAAAACAGTTGGAATTCCTATTTGTTTTAAACTTTCATCCAATCTGAATTTCATGAAATTAACCAAATCTGTTTTATTGATACTTTCGATTTCACCATCTTCAAAAATCCAGTCTAAAATATCAGACTCTACACCAATTGAGTCTTTTACTGTATCTCTGATCGTCAATAGAGTCGCATCATCAAAATAATCAGGAAATTCTTCGCGGATTTTATTGATGATAAAAATGCCACCATTTGCATGAATTTGTTCGTCGATTGAAGTCCACGCAATAATATTGCTGACATTTTTCATGTAGCCTTTGAATCTTGTAAAAGAAAGCAAAATGGCGAACTGACTAAAAAGTGAAACATTTTCGATAAGAATGCTAAACAAAATCAGCGAAACCATATATTTTTTATTGTCCTGCGAACGTGTATCTTTTAAAACATTTGAAAGATAATCGACACGCTTGCGGATTACAGGAACGTCTAGTAATTTTTCGAATTCATCATTATAACCTAAAACCTCAAGCAAACGCGAATAGGCTTCAGAATGCCTGAATTCACATTCTGCAAAAGTAGTTCCGAGTCCATTAAATTCAGGTTTTGGAAAATGCTCATAAATATTTCCCCAAAAACTTTTTACTGCTACTTCAATCTGAGCAATTGCCAGCAAGCTGTTTTTAATTGCCGTTTTTTCGGCTACTGTTAAATGCGAATGAAAATCCTGCGTATCTGCAGTAAAATCAACCTCTGTATGAACCCAGTAGGCCTTATTAATGGCTTCAGTAAATTGCAGTACCTCCGGGTATTCAAACGGCTTATAATTGATTCTTTTATCGAAAATAGACATAATATAAAATATTTAATGGTGACAAAATTAAGGATACGAAATGTCGATTTGGGAGGTATTTTGACATCTCGATACTTACAAATTTAAGCCACGAATTTTGGTTTTACTTTCGTTTTCATGTTAAAAATAAAGGCAATTATCAACAGCAAAAAAAACTCTTTTAGAGTACCAAAAAAAGTATTTATCAACAGCTCTTTTTAAACTCATAATACTCGAAAAACCAGTTATTTAAAAAGAATCTAAATAAAGTTGTCAACAGAAAAAAACACATTCATTCGTTGATTTCAAAAAAAGGTTATCAACAGCAAACTTAAAAAACAACAACATTTTGTCTTTAAAACTGTTACAAAAAAAGGGTTTTAAAGTCTTATTTAAACACTCAAAAAGTTTGAGATTCAAAAAAATCAAATTGCCAAAATTACACTAATTGTTTAATTTTAAACATTTTACATAATTTAAGAATTGTTTAAACTTAAATTTATAAATCTTAAGGAAGAAACAAAAATGAGCTTTTTCTCTTAAACAATTTTTAAATACCTAAAAACAAGATGACAACTGATATTATAGAATTGAATGACTTTATTGTTTTAATAGAACAATCGAACACGACAAAAACTATCGTTCAGAAATGTGAAATCGACGGCGACGCGATTGGATTTGCATTTTATGGATCTGGAAATGTTGAGTTAGAAATTAAACACAACAATCAGACAAAATATCTCACGAATACTACTGGTTTGGCTATTTGTTTTTTTGGAAATCAGAAAGTCGAATTCTCACATAAAATTGAACCTGACAAACCGCTTCAATCCATCAGTATTTTTACCAAACCGAAACATCTGAACTCACTTCCTGAGGCCGAAAAAGAGATTTTTGAAAAATACCTTCCGGAATTATTAAATCCGAAGGAACATTTTGTAAAAGGGCCCTCCTATTATATGACACTTGATATGCAATTAGCAGTTCAAAAAATTTTCAATACAACTTACCTTGGAAATACGCGATTGTTATTTTTAAGAAGTCAGGTCAACGAACTTTTGGCGCATTTTTTCGCGCTTTTAAGTACCGATTCCAAAATTGATTTCTCAGAAATTGACAAAAACAAATTGTTTAAAGCAAAGGAAATTGTAACCAATAATTTTTCGAAACCGCCGTCAATTATACAATTATCGCAAATGGTGGGTTTGAACAGCAGTAAACTGAAAAAGAATTTTAAAGAACTTTTCGGGATTCCGGTTTTCAAATATGTCCAGGAAGAACGGCTTCATAAAGCGTATGAATTACTCCGCGAAAGCGAAAAAACGGTTCAGGAAGCGGCTTGGGAAGTGGGTTATGAAAGTCTGAGTTCTTTTTCGAATGCCTTTCACAAAAAATTCGGCGTGCGCCCGAATGAAGTCCGTCTTCAATTCCTTTCAAACAAATCTTAATTCTTTTGCGACAAATGATTCGTTTTTAATGTAATCAACTTTGTATCAGTAATCTTAAAAAAAATATTGATATGAACAAAAAGAAAATTTTAGTCTTGGGTTCCAATGGGAAAACGGGACGCAGAGTAGTTGAAAGATTGAGAAATAATTCAGATGTCGAAATTCGTCTAGGTTCCAGATCTGAAAAAATTCCTTTTGATTGGGAAAAACCAGAAACCTGGGAAAATGTTCTGAAAGACATTGAGATTGTTTATGTAACATTTCAGCCTGATTTAGCCATTCCTTCGGCAGTTGAAACTATGGAGAAATTTACTCAAACTGCAACAAAACTAGGCGTTCAAAAAATAGTTTTATTGTCAGGAAGAGGCGAAAAAGAAGCACAGCTTTGCGAAGAAATCGTGAAACAAAATGCTAAAAACTGGACCATCGTGCGTGCAAGCTGGTTCAATCAAAACTTCAGCGAAAGTATTTTTCTAGAACCAATTTTAGCCGGAATTGTTGCTTTGCCAAGAGCTGAAGCACTTGAACCTTTCACCGATGCCGATGACATTGCCGATGTTGTTTTGGAAGCACTTTTAAATGAAAGTCATAATTCAAAAACCTACGAATTAACAGGACCAAGATTGCTGACTTTTAAAGAAGCCGTAAATACAATCGCCGAATCGACTGGCCGAAACATTACTTTTCAAGGTTTATCATTAGAAGAATATACGCAGATGCTGAAAGAATATCAGGTTCCTGAAGATCATATCTGGCTTGTGAATTATCTTTTTGATGAGGTTTTGGATGGAAGAAATTCGCATATCACTTCTGATATTGAAAAAGTTTTAGGCCGAAAAGCAAAAGATTTTTCTGCTTACGCGAAAGAAACAGCCAAAACTGGAATTTGGAATTCTTAAGACTTTACGGATGAATTATTTTAGAGCAATTTTTTCTGGTTTTGTGGTTTGGGTTTTGGTCAGCATTTCGTTTTACATTTTAGATCAAATTCCATTTATCCAAGATTTTTTCTGGCTTCAATCAGTAATAGTACTATTTGGAATTGTCTTTTTTGGAATTCTTGGCGCTAAGATTTATTATAAAAAAGTTTCCAAAACGAATGGCTTACTACTCGGAATTGTAATGTCATTAACCGCTTTAATTTTGGATATTTTTATCACAGTTCCTTTTGTCGAAATACCAAACGGGAGAAGTTATTATAGTTTTTTCAGTAGTCCGATTTTATGGCTTTTGGCAATTATAAATGCGCTTTCGGTTTATTTTTATTGGAAGAAAAAAGTAACTATTTAGATATTATTTTAAAACAAAAAGCTTGTCCGATTGAACAAGCTTTTGTTTTTCCTAAAAATTTGGTTTTCAACACATAGAAACATAGATTTATATTTAATTCGATAAAGATTAAAATAAATGACAAATCATTTACACATAGCCTATGTTTATTAATACAAGTGAAACGCCTTTTGTTAAGCAATCAATTCTATGTTTCTATGTGCTAAAAATTAACTAGCAAATTAAATTTTTGCATCTTTAATTTTTGCTTTTGCTAACTGATCAACTCTCCAAATTAAAAACACGGTGCATAAAGTAACTGCAGCAATTACGTATCCTAAAATATCATAGTTTTCAAGTGGTGATGTTTTCGTTTTTTGATGTACAATAAATCCCGCACAAACTGCTGCGATTCCACCTGCAATCTGCTGTAAAGAAGATGTGATGGACATATAAGCGCCTCGATCTTTCATCTCTGGAATGGCAGTATTCAAAGTTGTTGCCGGAATCATTCTACTCATAATTCCCATAAACATAATCATCGTTAATCCGACAATTTGCCATAAAGGTACTGGCCCCAGATTAGTGTAAATTACAATGATAACAACAGAAATCGCAGATCCTGCGGCGAACAATTTAAACTTGCTCACTTTGTCGCTGAGTTTACCAATAATTGGCATGATGAAAAGTACCGAAAGGCCAGTAAAGAAAAATACCATTGGCAGTTCAAGCTGGCTGATATGAATATTATTTACTAAAAATGCGCTTCCAAAAGGCTGTAACATAAATCCGCCAACAGACAAAAATGCAATTGCTGTAAAACCAACTTGGTAATGTTTATTACTCAAAGTGTGCCAAAGATGCAAAAACGGACTTTTATCTGACTGAAGTTCCAAGTGTTTTGTAATAGGTTTCATTTGCGTGATTACAGCAAGAAGAATCAATCCCGCTAAAACGGCAATCATAATAAAAGCAGAATGCCATCCCCAGTTATTTGCAAAGTAAAGTCCAACCGGAATTCCTAAAATCTGGCTTGTTGCAAACGCCATTTGTATAACGCCCATCACACGCCCTCGTTGCTGAATTACAAATAAATCGGTTACGATGGCTAATGAAACCGAACCAATTACACCTCCAAAAAGTCCTGTTACAATTCGCGCCATAAGCAGCATCATATAACTGGTTGAAAGTGCACAAAAAACAGTTCCAATAATAAAACCGGTGTAAAAGAAAATCAATAGTTTTTTTCGGTCAAATTTATCTGCAAAACCTGCCGCTAATAAACCTGAAATTCCAGCACTGAAAGCATACGCCGATACTGCAAAACCAAAGTTTGAAGTTGTCATATCTAATGTTTTCATTAATATATCTCCAAGCGGAGAAATCACCATAAAATCAAGAATAACAGTGAATTGCAAAAGCGCCAGTATGGCAATAATAATTTTTTGATGAGAGGTAAAAGCGGGGCTCTCTATAGTAGTTTTTTCCATTTTTTATAAATATGTTTTTTACGATAATTCTTGGCATTCAAAGCCTAAATCGCTGATTATTTTAATAATTTCTTCCGGTTTCAATGTTTCTGAAACCACGCGAAGAACGCAGTCAACATCTTCGCAATCAACACTCCACTGCTCAATATTTTGATGATTGTTGAGTGCATTATGCGCCGCGCAATTTGAATCAATTGCACTGATGTTTGTTTTAAAAATATGTATTGTGTTTAAATCTGTTTCCATAGTTTTTCATGGTTTTAAGCCTTTAACCGTTGATTGAAAAGCTTCTTTCATAATTTCTTTTGTAAGAACAAATGGTTTTCCTCCCATACTTTTGCCTTCAGTGTGCATGTTCAGCAACGTATAAAGAGGTCCGTAAGCCACACACCAAAATGCCTCAAAACTCATTGGGAGAAGTTCTTTGTTTTGAAGAGCATTGTCTATAAAATTTTTCATAATGGTTCTGAAATCGGCAAACTCTGCAATCGAATCCAATATGATTTCTCCGTGTGGGGAATGTTTGATGATCTCAAAAAATGCAACTTCCTTAGGGTACTTCATTGTAAAGCTGGCGCGGTTTTCCCATTGTTTCCACAAACCTTCTTCAAATGACATTTCGGGCGAAAAGTCATTTACAGTGCTGTTAAAAAACTTCAATGCTATTTTGCTCCCTATTTTTTGAATTAAATCATCTTTGTCAGCATAATAAATATAGAGCGTACCAACAGAAATCGAACAGGCTTTCGCCAATTTATTCATACTGAAACCTTGAAATCCTTCCTGCACAATCTGGTCAATCGCCGTCTTTATAACCAGTTTTTCTTTGTCAATATCTCTAACTCTCATAGCTTTTTTTTTTGCAAAGATAAAATAATAAATGAATGAACGCTTTTTTATTTATTTATTTTTTTGATGCTTTTAGAAAAAAGAGGCAAGAAGCAAGATTTTGAAAAAAAAATCTTGAATCTTGGAAATTGGAAAATTGATTTCTTCGAAATAAAACCAATAAAAAAAGTCTGTAAACAAACGCTTACAGACTTTAAAAAACACTAAACAAATAAATAAAATTACTTTCTTCTAAAATTTTCAGCTCACTTCTTTCTTCAAATATCTTGCTTCTTGCCTCTTTCTTCTAATTCATAACTACTTACTTCTCACCAGCGAAACATCATCGGCGAGGCAAAAAGAATTTGCTTTTCCGCTGGCTAAGAAACCAACCTCCGCTTTTCCTCCTTTTATTATTATATTATTTATTACAATTGTTTTCCATTCGGTGTTTTCCTCTTTTATTGTAAACTGAAATTTCTTTTCATTGCTTAAAACATACACTTCAAGATTATCAAATCCGGTGCTGTTTTTAATTTTAGCGGTTAGCGTGTATGATCCGTCTTCCAGTTTTACATATGGTGATGAGGTTATGGTTTGAAATACTTTTCGTTTGAAATTAATTTTATCACTGATATTAAGACTCTTTTCGCCAATTACAATCTTCCTTTCGGCTTGTGTATTAAAATGATTTAAAACAGGTGAAGTAAGCGTGTCTAATCCAATTGTATTTCCTTCAATAACCTCGCTTGCCCAGCCCGTCAGCTGAATTTGCACCGGCTTAACAGGACTCGGAATATGTCGGCGGTCGGCTTCAAAACTGCCATTTTTTACGTAATTATTTTCTTTATTTACTTTCCAGTTTCCTGTTTTTGAATCCAAATCCCAAGCGCTCAGCGAATTGAAATAAGGTGTTTTTCCATCAAAAGAAAGCGGACACCATTGATTATATCCTAAACCGTTTCCTGCAAAATCAGACCAGCGATCACCACAAAACACAATAGTTTCCTGTTTGCTTCCTTTTACAGAAAAGAAAAAACCGGTCTGCGAAACATGTGCAAAATCTTCTTCGGCACCCTTCGTTACCAACATTTCATTCGTTGGAAGATACGGACCGCGAATATCATCGGCCACTAAATAATAGGCAAACGAACCATCCCAGCCGTATATATTTGAAGCGTACATGTAGTAGCGATTTTTGTATTTGAACATACAATTTCCTTCCCTGCTTTCACCTTTAAAAATTTCTTTACAATCTAACAGATTCACTTTTTCATCTTTCATTCCAATTTCAGAAACGTAAATTTTGTTTCGCCCTCTTCCATAGGAATAAATCAAATACGATTTTCCGGTATCTTCATCAGTAAAAACGGTCTGGTCACCGGTATTACTGGTTCCAATCATTTTTTCCATATTGATTTTCTGATGCCAGATAAATTCACCTGTTGGCGAATCTGAAAGTGTAATTAATACTTCGCTTCCATGCTGTACAAACATGGCATATTTATTAATTTCTTTTATAAAAGCGACACCCAAACGACCCACCCAAGTTTTTCCATTTTGATTGACTTTATCTTTGGTTAAAACATTTCCTTCAAAAGTCCAGTTCACAAAATCAGTTGAACTGTAGCAGGTTACGGCTTCAAAAGTTGCATTTGGCAATGTTTTAGAAGGATCGGCACGATATTGATCGGCTTCAGCATAATGTACACCGTACCAATAATATTTCGTTTTACCCGTTTTAGGATCAGGAAATTTAAAAATACCTCCGCCTTGGCTGTTTAACGGTTTTCCGTCTTGGGTATTCCAAAAAATATCATTTTTAATCGTTTTATTTTGTGCGATAGTTTTATTTGATATTCCCAAACAAAGCATTAGAAGAATAACGCTCAAAGAATACCATTTTTGAATTTTCATATTTATTACGGTTAGTTAGTTGGTAATAAAATTATCTAATAACAAAAAACTTCGCGTCATGCACTATCCTGCTTAATAATAGATATTTAAGATAATACTGGATTTTGAACCGTCAATTATTTTTTCAAGTCTTTTAAAGAAAGCTTCATTTACCATGGGACAGCCGTGGCTTCTGGAAATATAATAATCCTGCTCCTGTTCAGGAACTGCAGAATAAGAATGCAAAACAACAGCTCTTTTTAAAATATTGCTGTTTGTTTCATCCAAGCCTGATAATCTGTACGATTTTCCGAATGTTCCGTTATAAGATTTTCCAATTGCGCAAAGACCTAAAGATGTCGCATTAGAATTGGGCTCGTTGCTGAATTTCAAATTTCCTGCAATTCCAGTTTCTGATCCACAGCCGTGGGCAACAAGTCCTTCATCTAAAATTTTATCGTTTTCCAAATCATAAACAAAGAATCGGTTTTTACCTGATTTGATTTTCATGTCTATAAAAAAGGCGATTTTAGCATTATAAGAATGACTGGTTTTTATTTTTTCTTTTACTTCTGTAAGCTGATTATTAAAGCGTTCAATATCTGATGCAGTCCAATTTTCTGTGCCGATTATTGTTTTCGGAGTTCCAAAAAATGATATCGAAAGGAATACGATTAAATTGAAAATTTTCATAAAAGTGGTATTTAAAATTTACACCAAACAGCTTTTTAGAAAACTGTTTTTATTTTGGTGCAAATTTATCGGCGTTCGACAAAACAAACACCACCACAAAAGACTAAAAAACAACATATTAAGACTTTAAATCAATTCATACTTTTGATTTAAAAACGCAAAAACCCTTTAAAATAAGAGATTAAGTACTCCTTTTTAATATCGTTTCATTTTTACCGAGACCTACCTTCCTCTTCGATAGTAAAAAAATAAAATACTGATTTAAAGCGAATTACAATAAGAATTTTAAGACTAATACTTTTTTATGTGCATAATATTATCTAACTTGCATGTAGCAAATTAAAAATCAACACATTATGAAAAAATTTCTATTCTTTTTTTTAGCAGTTGTGATTAGTTTATCAAGCCAATCTATTTTTTCTCAATCTGGTGACGATGCACCGGCTTTGAATCTTCCTGGAGATAATCTCGATTTATATGCCGTATTGACACTTTTTCAAAAGTCAAAAACTATTGAAGAATTTGAAACAGCTTTAAATAAAAAAGAAACAGGAATTAATAATCTGGATTTAAACCTGGATAAAAAAGTAGATTTTATAAAAGTTACTACAAAGAAAAAAGACAATTCATTCACGTTTGTGCTTCAGGATGCAATCAGCAAAAGTGAAACTCAGGATGTCGCTGTCATTTTAGTAGATAAAGATAAAAATGGAAAAGTTTCCATTCAATGTGTTGGAGATGAAGATCTTTATGGTAAAGATTATGTTATTGAGCCTAAAAGCACTCCGGCAGTTACTGCAAATCCAGGCTATCAGGGTTCTAACCCGGTTACAGTAAGTGCTCCAGCTACCACTGTAGTAGTCGAGTCGGCGCCAATAGTTCAATATGTTTATTCACCAGCTTATGTACCTTATTATCCTCCCTATTATTACGGCTATTATCCTCCTTATTTTGCTGCATTTACAGTTCTTGCAGTAGGTATTTATCGCCATAATAATTGGTATCACGGAGGTTATTATGGAGGGCATTACAGTCGTAATACGGTAGTTATTAACAACAGAAACAGTATAAATCATTACAACAACAGCAGGAACAGATCCAATACAGTAGCTAACAATAATAGAAATGGAAGCTATGGTAATCGCGCAGGCAATACAGGCGTATCAAACCGAATGTCAAATGGTTCTGGAAATAGAGCCGGAGTATCGGACAGAGCTTCAAATGGAGCGGGAAATCGCGGATCTGGAGTATCAGACAGATCTTCTGTAAACCGGCCTTCTGCGGGAACTTCAGATAGAGGTTCATCATTTGATCGTCCATCAACATCAAATCGCAGTTCTTCTAACTTTAATTCTGGTGGACGCACACGATCTAGCGGAAGCGGTTTTAGTGGAGGCGGAGGCGGAGGCTTTCATGGCGGAGGCGGTGGCTTTGGCGGAGGTGGCGGCGGACGCAGACGTTAAAAAGAAAACACTCTAAAATAAAAAAGTGATTGAATAAGTTTTATTCAATCACTTTTTATTTATATGGCATCTTGTCTTAATTCGCTGGCATGTCTGAAGCACTCATATCCCTAACACAAACATATTTTCCATCTTTCTTTTCAAACAAACTCATGTAATTTCCAGTAGAAAGTGTCGTATTTGCTGAATCTACTACGGTATAGGCACCTGTTTCGACAACTTGATTTCCGTCGTTTGAGACAAAAACTTCAGTGGTTTTAAATGAAATTTTGTTCGAATTTGCTACTGCGTCGGCTTTCAAAAAGTCTACAATCGCTGCTTTCCCTACTAATGGCGCACGATTCTGAAAAAAAGTGATCGCATTGTCATCATAATAACCGATGCTTTTTATTTCACCTGAATTATAAACGGAAGCAAATTCATTTTCTTTAGCCTGAATTTCCTTTTTTATCGCTTCTTTATCAACCACGACAGGTTCATCTTTTTTTGTATTGCAGGCAAATACAGAAGTTAAAACACCTAACAATAAAATTCCTTTTAAGAGATTGTTTTTCATATATTTAAGGATTTAAAACTATACATTAAAAGTACTTATAAAAATTAAAATATCAAGTTTTTTCGCATAAAAATATTATAACATAGAATCTGAAATTTTAAAAACAATTTATTATATTTAAATGAATTACAGCAACTTATCATAAACCATAACGTCACAGCTGTATTTTGCATATCGCGCGAACAAGTTAATAGCATAATATGTATTCTTTGTCAAAAAAATAGCCATATATTAGCAGTAAAAAAGCTTTTTATCAATAATAATTTAACCAAAACTTTGGTTATATGGCAAAATATTGGTTATACGTTATCAAAACAACTGAATCACATTAACTTATAATTAATCATTGGTATCAGTTTTTTTTTGAGAAAATACGCTTTAGATTTAATTTTACCCTATTTATAAAATGAATAAACAACACTACAATATTTTACTTGCAGATGATGATGATGATGACTGCTCTTTTTTTAAAGAAGCACTTGATGAATTAGATCTTCCTGTAACTCTTGTAACTGTTCATGACGGCGTACAATTAATGGATTATTTAAAAGCCAATTCTCCTGATAATTTGCCAGACATACTTTTTCTTGATCTTAATATGCCTCGCAAAAATGGTCATGAATGTCTGAAAGAAATTAAGGAAATCCGAGAATTCGATACACTTCCTGTTATTATTTTTTCTACTTCTTTAGATATTGAAATTGTTGATTTGATGTATCAAAAAGGAGCAACACATTATATACGAAAACCCGGCGAATTTTCTAAGCTAAAAACTGTGATCAGCAATGCTTTGACCACAACTGTCGAAAATAATCTAAAACAGCCTGCGCGAGAGCAATTTGTTCTTCAGCCGTAAATCATAAAAAATGAGCCGTACAAATAAGGAACATTATTTTCTAGCCGATGGCGGTGAAATGGGCGAATTAATACGATCCAAAGATTGGAGCAAAACCGCATTAGGCGATCCAGATTTATGGCCTCAAAGTCTCCGAACAATGGTTTCGGTAATACTCAGTAATCCATTTGGAATGTATATTGCTTGGGGAGCTGATTTTACGCAGCTTTATAATGATGCATTTCGCCCAATTTTAGGCTCCACAAAACATCCCGAAGCTTTAGGAATCAGTTCAAAAGAAACATTTTCGGAAATTTGGACTACTATTGGCCCAATGTTTCAAGATGTTATGAAAGGAAAGGCAGTCAGTTCTCCAGATTTTATGGTCGTTTTAAACCGAAACGGTTATGATGAAGAATGCTATTTTGATTTCTCCTACAGCCCAATAAAAAAAGAAGATGGTGAAGTTGGAGGTATTCTAGTAACGGTAATTGAAACGACTGAAAAAAATGAAAAGCTTTTAGCACAGTCAAAAGTTAAAGAAAGTGAGCAAAAAATTAGACAATTAGTCGAAAATGCGCCATTCCCAATTGGTGTATACACAGGTAAAGAAAAACGAATTGAACTTGCCAATCAAGCTATTATGGATGTTTGGGGAAAAGGCAATGATGTTGTTGGAAAATTATATACCGAAATTTTACCCGAACTTGATAATCAGTCTGTTTTTGAGCAGATCAATACTGTTTTTGAAACAGGCCAAGCGTTTCATAATAAAAATGCACGAATAGACCTTAACATGAAAGGTGTATTGGAAAGCTTCTATTTTAATTACAGTTTTACACCGCTTTATGACATAAATGGAAATATTTATGGCGTAATGAATACTGCCGCTGATATAACCGATCTGCACCTTGCCACAAAAAAAATAGAAGAAGCAGACAAGCGTTTTCGCGATACTGTAAAACAGGCTCCGGTAGGAATAACTATTTTACGTGGCACTAATTTTATGGTCGAAATGGCCAATGATGCTTATTTAAAAATTATTGACAGAACAGAAAATGATTTTGTAGGCAAACCGCTGTTTGATTCGCTTCCAGAGGTTAAGAAAAGTGTAAACCAGCTTTTAAACGATGTATTGACAACAGGAGTTCCATTTCATGGAAACGAAGTTGCGATTCCCTTAAAACGCTACGGAAAACTAGACGTCTCTTATTTTGACTTTCTTTATAATCCGCTTAAAGAGGAAAATGGAGAAATCTCAGGAATTATCGTTACTGTGACCGAAGTAAGCGAAAAGGTCGAGGCCAGAAAAAAAATCGAACTTAATGAAGAGCGGCTTAAAATTATTGTAGAAGCCAGCGAACTTGGTACCTGGGAGTTAAATGTAAAAGAAAAACAAGTTCATTATTCACAGCGTTACTTAGAAATTGTAACTGGAAATAAAGAAAACATCAACCTAACACACGAACAAATTTTAACTTACATTCATCCAGATGATTTAGAAATACGAAATCTGGCGTACAATGAGGCGCTTATTACTGGGATTATAAACTATGAACTACGCGTAATATGGAAGGATAATTCTGTGCATTGGGTTGAAGCCAAAGGAAAAGTCTTTTTTGATGCCAATAAAAATCCAGAAAAACTTCTGGGTACTGTAAGAGATACTACAGACGAAAAAAGTCATCAGCAGGAACTGGAAAAAAGCGAGAAACGTTTTCGATCTTTAGCAGAAAGTATTCCACAATTAATTTGGGAAACAGACGAAAAAGGAAATTCCTTATTTGCCTCTGGAAAATGGTTTGAATACACCGGAATTTATCCAGAAGGAGAAAAAGAATGGAGAAGCATGATTCATCCTGATGATTACGAAGAAAATGCCCGAATTTGGAGTCATTGTCTTAAAACGGGAGAAACTTATCGATGCGATGTACGCATCAGAAGAAATGATGGCGTGTACAGATGGCATACCGTAATTGGAGAGCCGGTTTTAAACGAAGAAAATAAAATTATAAAATGGGTAGGCGCTTTTACTGATATTCATACTGAAAAAGCATTTACGCATGAACTTGAACAGCAAGTAACAGCAAGAACCAAAGAATTAAGCCTTATGAATGAATCGCTCATAAAAAGCGAGGAACGTTATCATTTAATGGTTGAAGAAGTTCAAGATTACGCCATTTTATACCTTAATCACGAAGGAATTGTTGAAAACTGGAATCTGGGTGCCCAAAAAATAAAAGGATACAAAGCCGAAGAAATTATTGGAAAAAGCTTCTCTGAATTTTATACTGAGTCTGACCGCAAAAACAATCTCCCGCAAACTCTCCTGAATCTGGCTATTGAAAAAGGAAAAGCAAAACAAGAAGGCTGGCGCATTCGAAAAGACAAAACACTGTTTTGGGCGAGCGTTACCATTACCGCTGTTCATAACAAAAAAAATCAAGTTATAGGTTTTTCAAAAGTAACACATGACTTAACAGAGAAAAAAACAGCCGATGACAAACTGAAACTAAATGCGTTAGAATTAGAGCAAAAAAACAAAGAACTTGAAAAGATGAATCAGGAACTTCAGTCATTTGCTTATATTTCTAGTCACGATTTGCAGGAACCGCTTCGTAAAATTCAGACTTTTGCAACGCAGATTATGGAGAAAGAATCTGAAAATTTATCGGATTATGGAAAAGATAAATTTCAAAGAATGCAAAATGCAGCACAGCGAATGCAGACACTTATTAACGACTTGCTTTCGTATTCAAAAACAAATATTCAGGAAAGAGTTTTTGAAAAAACAGATATTGGTAAAATTGTCAACGAAGTACGTGATGATTTAAAAGAAGAAATTGAACAGAAAAATGCCAAAATTGAAGTTCTAGAAAATTGTGAAGCCAACATAATTCCATTTCAATTCAGACAGCTTTTATACAATTTAGTCAGCAATTCTCTTAAATTTTCATATCCAGAAAATCCTATTGTCATCAAAATTAAAAGCGAAATTGCCAAAGGCGCTGTTTTAGAAAATGAAAAATTAGATGCCGAAAAAACATATTGCCACATCAGAATTGAAGACAACGGAATTGGTTTTGAACAACAGTACAGTTCAAAAATATTTGAAGTTTTTCAGCGTCTGCATGGAAAACTCGAATATACCGGAACCGGAATTGGACTGGCTATTGTGAAAAAAATTGTCGATAATCATAACGGAATTATCACAGCGAAAGGCGAATTGAACAAAGGAGCCACTTTTGATATTTATATTCCGGCAAACTAATTTAAAAGAAATAAACCTTATTTATAATTTAAAAACTATGAAAAAGCTATTTTTTATACTGCCATTGCTGTTTTTTGCATCAGCAATTTTTGCTCAAAGTCAAGATCCTTCATCTAAGCGCATTTTAGGAAATTGGTTTTCCAACACCAACCGAACTACAAAATGGGTCTTTACTCAGGATGGAAAAGTTTACAATTACGACAAAGACATCATGAAAGTGATGTATAAATACAGTATATCAAACAGCTGTCAGAATAATTCAAGTGATACTACTGAATTTGTAACGTTAAGAGATAAAGATGGCGATGAATATTGCTTCAAAATAAATGCAGTAAACGAAAACAAAAATGGCGTTTTATCGCTGACCAATATGAGCAATATGCAGATACTTGTTTTTGTAAATGATGTTAATTTGAAGATTGCGCAATAGGATAGAGAAAAGAACAAAGAACAAAGAAGAAAGAGTTTTCTCTAATTCTTCTTTTCTAATTTCTAATTTTAAAAGAAAAAGCAGGATTTCGTTGTTTGAAATCCTGCTTTCTTTTTAATCTTTATTTATCTAAACTTCCCTCAAAAGGTGAAGCTGGTAAATCTTCTTTATTATACAAATTAGCCCCTGTTGGATTATCAGCCCATGCGTATCGAACTCTTGTAGGTTTTGAAATAGTTTCATTCCAAATTTTAACTTTGTTTCCTTCGATCGCAGCATTTGCCCAAACAAATTTACCGTCGCTGCCCGCTATTTCAAATCCTTTTAAACTGGAATTATTTTTAGCTGTCAATCCGCTTCCCGTATCAGTAAAAGACAGCAAAAGCTGATTTCCTTTTTGTTCCATTGACTTGAAAAGCGGTCCCGAAGAAACTATGTTTTTTTCTCCGTAAGCCAATTTTCGAGCCTGCAAAGCCAATCTTTTTCCGACATCGTATTTATTTAAAGGATGAATATCATTCCACTCGCCTAAATCAATGGTTACTGCCATTCCAGTATTTGAAACTGCTAAAGTATTTTTTTGCTGTTGTCGCAGCGCCGCCCAGTTGCTTTCTGCCGGCTCTGTTTTTGGTTCCATAAAATTAGTCAGCTGCACATATAAAAACGGAAAATTGCCCTGCTTCCACTCTGTTCTCCAGCTTGTGATTAAGGTTTCCATAAGTGCGGCATATTCCTGAGGTTTTTTAGTACTTGATTCACCCTGATACCAAAGCACGCCTTTTATTGTGTAATTTTTTAAAGGTGCAATCATCGAATTATAAAGTCCGACAGGTTTCCATCTAATGAAAGTTGATGGCGGCAAAGGAGCCATTTTTACTCCCAATTTGTATTTCCATTCGCCTTTCAAATCAATTGAATCTTTATCTAAAATCAATTGATAGGGTTTATCTTCAACAAAACCGCCTTTCCCAGAATTATTAATAACCCTGACAGCAATTTCATTTTTTCCTTCTTTTAAAAACTTTGGATCAAAAGAATATTTTCTCGGCGGATATAAATAGGAAGTTGTTCCAACGAAATTTCCATTCACATAAACCGAATCGGCATCAACAATTCTTCCTAAAATCAATTTTGCAGAAGAAGCTTTTAGATTTGATAAATTAACTTCTTTTCGAAACCAGACTGCACCGTTTGTATTTTTCAAAGTATAATCAGTCCAATATCCCGGAATATTCATAACCGGCCAGTCAATATCATCTACATCAGCTTTTGACCATTGTTTTTTCAAACCTTCATCTTGACGATTTACTTCAGAATACCAATCGCTGCTGATTTTTTTGTCGTTTGCTTCAATTTGTGCACCTAAAGTTCCATCTTTGAATTTCTGATATTCGGCATCATAATCTGGGAATTTTTTAATTGCATCGGCACTAAGCCATGATTCTGCCGGAGAACCACCTAAAGCACTATTGATTAATCCAATCGGAATTTTATATTTTGCATAAATTTCGCTTGCAAAAAAATAAGCTACCGCTGAAAAATTCAAAATATTTGCTGGATTAGCTTCTTTCCATTCTCCACTTGACAAATCACTATTTTCTTTTGCAAATTCATACTGATCCGGCACTAAAAATTGTCTGATTTCCGAATTATTTACCTTTGCAATTACATCCCTGTATTTGTCTTTCACGCGTTCCATAGGAAGTTCCATGTTTGACTGTCCCGAGCAAAGCCAAACATCGCCGAATAAAATATTCTTCAAAACAATTGTATTGCTTGCTGTTAAAGTCATTTCATATGGTCCGCCTGCCTTTTGAGACGGCAAACTAATAACCCAATTTCCATCTTGAGAAGTTGTAGTCTGAAACTTTTTTTTATTGAAGGTTATTTCGATTTTTTCATTTGGCGCTGCCCATCCCCAAATTTTCACAGGAATATCGCGCTGCAAAATCATGCCGTCGCTAATTAGCCTTGGAAGTTTTATTTGAGAATAAATGGTACTGCACAGAAGCACGCTTATAAGAATTAATACTTTTCTCATTTTTACAATTTATTTTTTGCTTTAATTCTGAAATCTTTTTTAAATATAATTATTCTCGCCTAACATTTGACAGCAAAAAGCCGAGAGGGCTCAACTCTCGGCTTTTTTTTTATAAAACAAATCTATTTGCAGTTCTAACCAATTCCGTAAAATAACACTTACTTATATCTAACTTAATTGCTGCTTTAGTTTGTTTTACTATTTAATTTCTGGCAAATCAGGATTTCATTTCCTAGTAGCCTGGATTTTGATATGCTGCTTTTTCAGAAGCTGTCATAATCATTGCATCAAATTGAACTTGAGGAATTGGACGTAAATAATGGTACGCCTTAATATCTCTAGCTACAGTAATTGGTGTATGGTTTCCATAAGCGGCACCGCAAATTTGGTACGAACTAGAAAGTTCTGTCCATTTTTGAGTACGAAGCAAATCGTACCAGCGGTATCCTTCACCAAAATATTCACGAGAACGCTCTGCCAAAATATAATTAATATCAATAATTGCTGGTGTTGCAGCAGTCATTGCGGCACTGTTATCAACAGATTTTGCTACATTTCCATTATTATCAAATCTCCATTTTCCGGCACGAGCACGTAAAACGTTTACTAGTTCTCTAGCACTTTTTCCGCCTTGAGGCGCTGCTCCCATAACGTTTGCTTCGGCAGCAATTAAATAAAGTTCTGATAATTTTGCGATATTATAAGGACGAGTGCTCGCTCCGTTTGGAGAACCAAGCCCTGTTCCGTTATCTGTACGGTAAGTGCCTAATTTCCATAAACCTGGATATATAATTCTGCTGATACCGCTTGGCGCAATAACAAAATCAGATCTTCCTGGCAATACTCCTGCACCAACAGCTCCACCTTCAGGGCCATTTCCTGCTGCATAAACAATTGCTGGATTTTCAGCATTTAAGAAGGAAAGAATTGCACCTCCTGGAGCAACTGGCAATCCGTTTGCGTTATTTAACGTTGGAGTTGTGATTCCTGCTTTATTCCAGTTTCCACGGTATACCGTTGTAAATGTTCCATCATAACGAGAATCGTTTGTTTTGTCGGCAAATGTATTCGCAATTGCACCAATAGTAGGACACATACGAATAAATGGACGCCCTAAATGCTGTTCTGCTTCACGCTGTACTGAACTTACCCCTGAACTTCTTAAAACAGTATAATTTGGAGTCATCATCCAGATAGAAAAGTTTTCTGGAGCGTTACCATTCGAAAACGTAAGACTGCTGGCATTAAAAAATTCACTTTTTTCAGTGTGGTCAGCGTACAATAAAATTTCACTGTTACGGTCATTACTGCCTAAGTTTACATCGTAGTAAGTTGGCTGCAATGCAAACGAACCGTGACTGTCAATAGCAGTCGCTGCTACATCATAAGCTTTCTGGAAATACCATGCAGCATCGTGTCCATCTGGATCAACGCGAGTAGTTTCTGGATAAGTTGGGATATTATTTGGATTTTTTAACCACCAAGCATAAGTCAAATATGCCTTAGCCAAATAAAGTCTGGCAGCTGTTTTAGTCAAACCTCCTTTTACTCTTCCTACATCTGGCAAATCATTTACAGCTGTTACTAAATCTGGAAAAATACCTTTAGTATAAACTTGTGGTACTGTATTTCTAACAGAAAATCTTGATGGACTTGTATTGAATTTAAGTTCTCCAGCTCCTAAATCTAAAGGAACCCCTCCAAAAGTTTGAACCAAAAGGAAATAATCAAATGCACGGAAGAATCTAGCTTCAGCAATCATTGCATTTGAAACAGTTCCAATTGCTGTAGCATTTTCTATAACGCCACTGGCCGTATTAATGTTGATAAATGCCGGTTGCCATAAAGCATCAGCACGGCTTGAAGAAGGCGTAATTGATCCCACGCCCGAAAGATCCATATCCTTAAAGTTGGCATCGGCACTTTGTGCATAAGTCGCTTCATCGGTTCCGGTTTCGGTTGTATTGTAGTAATAACCTTGTCCGTAGATATAACGTAAATGAGCATACATTGACGTTAATCCTGCAACAACTCCTTTTTCAGTCTTAAAATATTCAGGAGTGTAAATACTGCGAGGTTCTTCTTCTAAAACATTAGAACATGCTCCCAGGAACAGCGTTATCAGTGCTGTTGCCATAAAAGTTTTTATTTGTATAGGTTTCATCGTTATCTTTTTTAAAATGTTAAATTAAGGCCAAGCAAGAAAGTGCGTGTTGAAGGAGTATTTGTTCCTAATGTCAGCAAACGTCTTTTGTAGAAATCAGTTACTGCCGCATTTTCGTTACCATACGAGTTGGTTTCTGGATCCATACCAGTTTCTTTGTGGTAAGGTGAATAGATTACGAATGGGTTCTGCACGGTGCAGTAAAGACGAAATCTATCAACTCCTAAATCCTTAATAAATTTTTCAGTAATATTATAACCAAGAGTAATCGTGCGAATTTTAACGTAAGATGCATCAAAGTATCCTAAAGTTGATCCATATTTTGGATTATCATTACTTGAAATTCCGCCTGGTCTAGGGTATTTAGCATCTGTGTTTTCTGGTGTCCAATAATCTACATCAACGTTTCCTCTACGTCCGCTCAACATATTTAAATAACCTGTCGAAGAATAAAGTGTACTGATAAGAACTCCTCCACTTTGAAAAGCACCAACCACACTAAGATCTAAGTTTTTATACGCTACACGAGAATTGAAACCTCCAAGAAAATCAGGATTTACATCTATGATTTGTCTGTCTGCTGGTCCAATTTGTCTTGTTGGCGAACCATCTGCATTAAAATCTCCCGTATATTTTACTTTAATCATACCAACATTTCCTCCTGGCTCATATTTAGTAAGATTTGCATCTCCTTGCTGCCAAAGTCCTATTTTCTCATAATCAAAGATTACATCGATTGGATGTCCAACAAACCACCAGTTGTTTTCGTCTCTGTCTTGTCCTGAAGATAAAGCTGTCAGCTTGTTTTTGTTAGAATAAAAGTTAACCCCAACATCCCAAGACCAGCCATTTGCATTGTCAAATATTGATCCGTTAAGTGTAAATTCGTAACCTTTATTTTGAGTTTGTCCGATATTTGCTGTGTAACTTCCCACACCCGCAGTTGGAGGCAAACCTACGCTTAAAAGAATATCTTTTGTATCTGTAACATAATACTCAGCCGTACCTGTTAATCTGTTTTTAAAGAAGCCAAAATCGATACCGTAGTTTACTGTAGTCGAATATTCCCAGCCTAAATCAGGATTAGGAAGTGTCGATACGTAATATCCTGTTGTATTCGTTTCACCAAAATTATACGGTCTTGATGCTAAACTTCCAAGAGTAGAATAAGGAGCAACTGCCTGATTAGAAGTCTCTCCATAACCTGCGCGTAATTTTAATTGATCCAGCCAAGACACATCTTGCATGAATGATTCATTTTTCACGTTCCATCCAGCTGATACTGCAGGGTAAGTATGCCATTGATGTCCTTTAGCCAATCTTGAAGAAGCATCTGATCTCACTGTAGCTGTCAACATATAGCGATTGTCATAAGAATACATTGCACGCGCCATGTATGAAACCAATCCGCTTTGCTGATAATCTTGGTTGTCTGGATTAACTGCAATCTCGCCTGCTGCTCTTCCTAAATTATAAAATTGGAAAGCATCAGAAGGAATATCTTTTGCAGTAATTTGCGATTTATTATAAGTAGTTTGTTCTGATGAGTACATTGCTACCGCATTCACTTGATGTTTTCCAAAAGTACGATCGTACGTAAGCAAGTTTTGAATGGTCCAGTTCGTATTAAGCGTATTCGTAACAGAAGCCGTAGAAACTGTTGTTGGATTAATACTAAATACCCCTTCTCCTGTATATTGCCCTCCATTCGTAGTACGGAAATTACCTCCAAGATCTACATGAAATTTTAAACCCTCGACACCTGGTATTTTTAACTCAGCGTATAAAGTGTTATAAGAACTATATGCCTTTGTCTGGTCGATCCATTTGTCTCCCAAATTATTTATCGTTCCTCTTGTATAAACCCAGTTTTCATCTAATGGCATTTTTACAGTTCTTTTTAAAGAACCATCTGCATTATATGGATTAGAAATAGAAGTCGTACTTAAAGTATTATAAAGACTTAAATTAGCTCCATTTGAAATCGAATAGTTATTATTAGTAGTGAAACCAACTTTAAAATACTGCCCTATTGCCTGATCTACAGCTGCTCGCAATGAGATACGGCTGTAGTCCTGCCCAGGCACTACTGCTTCTTCTTTATAATAACTAGTTCCAAAATTATAGTTTGCTGTTTCTGTACCGCCAGAAACACCTACATCATGATTGGTTACTAGACCTGCGCCATACATTAAATCTTGCCAATCCGTATTTATATTATCAGCTTCATCAGCACCATTTGAATAAAGTGGAGCAGTTGATCCCGGAAGCGTTGCTATTTTACGCAAAGCAACAAATTCAGGTCCGTCCATCATTGGGAATTTAGCAAAAATCGTTTTCAAACCACTGTAAGTGTTGTATGAAAACTTAGCTCTCTGTCCTTTTTGTCCTTTATTAGTTGAAATTAAAATAACACCATTTGCACCACGCGAACCATAAATAGCAGTTGCCGAAGCATCTTTTAAGATATCAATACTTTTAATATTGTCTGGACTGATATCACCAATTGATCCTGCGAATGGAACTCCATCTAATACAACAAGCGGGTTATTGTCTGCTGTTAAAGAGCGTGTACCTCTAATACGAATCTGCATTTCGGCACCCGGTTTAGATGATGTCTGATTCATTTGAACTCCGGCTAAACGTCCTTGTAAAGCCTGCGTAATATTAGCCGATGGCACTTCGCGAATTACATCTCCTTTAATAGAAGAAACGGATCCTGTAACAGCCTCTTTTCGCTGTGTACCGTAACCAATAACTACAACTTCCTGCAGATTATTCTGGCTTTCTTCTAAAACTGCATTGATTTTATTTTTCCCTGCAACCGAAATCTCTTTATCCTTTAAACCTAAAAAACTAAACACTAAAACTCCATTTGATGGAACATTAGCGATAGAATAATTTCCGTCAAAACCTGTAGCAACACTGTTTTTAGTGCCTTTAACAGTCACATTAGCTCCTGGAATTGGTCCATTTGCATCAGATACAACTCCCGTTATTGTTGTCTGAGCTGTGGCACTCACAGAAAACAGAAACATGAGAGATAAAAACCCCAGACATTTTAGGAGCTTTAATTTGCTTTTCATTGTAAAAAAGTCAGTCATAAAAATTGAGTTAGATAGTTAATATATAGTTTGAGTTAGTTACAAATTAAGGAGCAAAATCGTGTGTTTTTATAAGTCCGAAAAACATATCATTTTGCATTTCTTTAACAAATATAATTAAAAAACTAAATCACACAACCGGTTGTGTGTATTTTTTTTACTTATACCAAAAAAAATTACCACTTAAATTAAATACTGAATAATTTTAAACCCAAATAATTAGACTATCAACAATAAAACTTCAATTTCAACAAAACATTTACGGCTATGCTTATCGATTTTAAACAATAATTAATAATTTCACAAAAGTCAATAAAATTACAGATTCACAGCGTTTTAACTCTAATAAAATAGTTAAAAAATAAGTGTATTTTAAACAATTAAAAATAGTGATTAAAAAGCTTCTCAAACAATTATTTATGATTACAATAGGATTCAAAACCGAGTTTTTATTTTACCCGAAAAAAGAACTTATTTTCACACAATCGCTTGCATAAAAAAACAAAAAAAGCTCCATTTTTTCAAAAGAAGCTTTAAAATTTAAATGGAAAATATTTATTTAAAATGGAACGCAAAAACCATTTCATTTAGATAGGTTTCATTCGCTCTTAAAATCGAATTTGGAAAGTGCTTATTATTAGGAGCATCAGGAAAATTTTGTGGTTCAAAACAAATTGCTGGAAATTTTTTATACTGACTTTCATTTGAAAAGGGCAAAGCAGGAAATTCTTCAGGCGTATAAACAACCATTGCAGGCTGGTTCGAAAAAATATCCATATTGATGCCGCTTTCTTCAGAAGATAAAGACGCTTTCAGCTGTTTTTCATTAAATACAAAAGTATCGTCAAAACCTTTGAAATCGTTTCTTTTGATTTTACCTTTTTCATTTCGATCAAAAGCAGTTCCTTGAGATTTGTTCAGTTTTCCTGTCGGAATTAATTGCGAATCAACATCTAAATAAAAATCGCTGCTGATTTGAAGTTCATGCTCTAAAACAGAACCTTTTCCGTTTAAATTAAAATAAACATGACTTGTCAAATTTACAGGAGTTGCCAGATCAGTCGTTGCTTTATAAGTTATTTTCACTTCATTTTCTGGAGTAAGCTGAAACAGTGCTTCAACATTTAAATTTCCAGGATAACCTTCTTCAAGATGTTTGCTTTCATAAGAAAATATTACAAAATCATCGGCCACTTCTTTTACAAACCAAAACTTTTTGAAAAAACCATTTTCCCCTCCGTGAAGATGAACTCCGTTTTCATTTTCGATTTTATAAACAACATTATCAATCTCAAATTCACCTCCAGAAATTCTGCCGGCATATCTGCCAATACTTGATCCTAAAAAGAGTTTTACATTGGAGTAAGGTTCTTCAAGATAATTCGAAGCTTCTTTCAAACCCGCAGCAACATTATAGATCTCACCTTTTGAATTTTTAACTTTCAGCCCAATTACAGTTGCACCAAAATTGGAAATTGTCATTTCCAGAGCACCGTTATTTTTAATCGTAATTACCTCTAATTTTTCCATCTTGATCCAGTTAAAACTCTTCTTTTTTCAGAGAAAATTACAAATTCATTTTTTTAGCATCTTCTATAAATTGGTTCAAACCAATATCTGTCAAAGGATGTTTCAGCAAACCTTTAATAGCAGACAATGGTCCAGTCATAACATCAGAACCAATTTTCGCACAATTGATTACGTGCATAGTGTGTCGCACCGAAGCTGAAAGAATCTGAGTATTAAAAGCATAATTATCATAAATTTCTCTGATTTCAGCAATAAGATGCATTCCGTCAGTTGACACATCATCAAGTCTTCCTAAAAACGGAGAAACATACGTCGCACCAGCTTTTGCTGCAAGCAATGCCTGACCAGCCGAAAAAACTAAAGTAACATTTGTTCTTATTTCTTTATCTGAAAAATATTTACAGGCTTTAATTCCGTCTGCAATCATAGGCAATTTTACCACAATCTGCGGATGCAAGGCCGCAAGTTCCTCGCCTTCTCTGATCATTCCGTCATAATCCGTTGAAATTACTTCTGCCGAAACATCACCATCTACAATATTGCAGATATCCAGATAATGCTTTAATATATTCGCTTTTCCTGTAATTCCTTCTTTTGCCATCAACGATGGATTTGTTGTTACACCGTCTAAAACGCCTAAAGCTTGTGCTTCTTTAATATCTTCTAAATTTGCTGTGTCTATAAAAAATTTCATTATTTTTTTTGATTTAAGTTAATAGTGATTGTTACATCGCCAATTCATACAGTGCTGAATTTTCGATATAGATTAAAATGCATTATGTTTAATTTGAAATATAAAAAGTAAAAGAAATTACTTGGAAGAAAGCAGAAAAAATCCTGCCTGAATACAAAATTAATGATATGACCGCCGGTGCTTCAATCAGCCAGCGGCCATAATTACTAATTAATTTACAAAATTTTTCTCTGGCGCATCAACTAACCTTCAATATGCACCAGAGAAGAAAAACTACAAAAAACAATCTTCATTTCGATTTTATAATCTCACAAAAAATCGAAAATTATTTTATGCGAAGCTGTATTGACAGCTGTTAATCAATTAAATATATTGATTGATAATATTTTCAAACAATTCTTGTTTACCGCTTTGAAGTGTCAACTCTCCATTTTGGTTTGCAATATCGTATAGATCTTTAAGGTTTAATTTTCCTTCAGCAAAATCTTTACCTTTTCCAGCGTCAAAAGAGCTGTATCTTTCTTTTCTTAATTTTTCGTAAGGAGAAGAAGTGATGATTTTATCAGCCGTCAATAAAGCTCTTGCAAACGTATCAGCACCTCCAATATGCGCTAAGAAAACATCTTCTAAATCAGTAGAATTTCTTCTGATTTTAGCATCAAAGTTAACTCCACCGCCTTGCAATCCGCCAGCTTTTAAGAAAACCAACATTGCTTCAGTAGTTTCCTGAATGTTATTTGGGAATTGGTCTGTATCCCAGCCATTTTGGTAATCACCTCTGTTTGCATCAATACTTCCTAACATTCCAGCTTTTGCTGCAACTTCTAATTCGTGTTGGAAAGTGTGCTGCGCCAAAGTAGCGTGGTTCACCTCAATATTGATTTTGAAATCTTTATCTAAACCATATTCTTTCAAGAATCCAATCGCAGTAGCCGAGTCAAAATCGTATTGGTGTTTTGATGGCTCCATTGGTTTTGGTTCGATAAAGAAAGTTCCTTTGAAACCTTGAGCTCTTGCATAATCTCTAGACATTGTTAAAAATTGCGCCATATGGTCTAATTCTCTTCCCATATCGGTGTTCAGCAAAGACATATAACCTTCTCTACCACCCCAGAATACGTAGTTTTCTCCGCCTAAAGCAATTGTTGCATCCAAAGCTAATTTTACTTGTCCTCCAGCTCTTGCCACTACATTAAAGTCAGGATTTGTAGCTGCTCCGTTCATGAATCTTGGGTTTGAGAAACAGTTTGAAGTTCCCCAAAGCAATTTAATTCCAGATGCTGCTTTTTTCTCTTTTAAGTATTCTGTAATGAATGCTAAACGTTTTTCTGATTCTGCGAAAGTTGGTCCTTCAGCAATCAAATCGTAATCGTGAAAACAGAAATAATCAAATCCCATTTTGCTGATAAACTCAAAAGCTGCATCTGCTTTATCTTTTGCAGCCTGATAAGGGTCTGAAGACTGGTCCCAAGCAAAATGCTGTGTTCCTGGTCCGAATGGATCACTTCCCTGTCCGCAGAAAGTATGCCAGTAAGCGATAGCAAATCTAAAGTGCTCACGCATTGTTTTTCCAGCTACAACTTGGTCTGGATTGTAATATTTAAATGCCAACGGATTGTCAGACTCTTTTCCTTCAAATTTAATTTGGCCAATACCTTTGTAGTATTCTTTATCTCCTAAAACTATCATTTGTTCTTTTATTTAGTTGTTAATATTAATTCTAATTCTTGTTTCCATTTTTTATAAGCCGTTTCGTAAGGTGCTGTGTTGTGCAATGGTAAAAACGTCATTACGTGATCGTTGTCACTTACATTAGTTCCAAATTTGCTGTAATCGCCATCTTTTAAACCCACTGCTCTTGCTGCGCCTACCGCTCCGGTTGTATTGTAAATTTCGATTTCGTGGCCAATTAAAGTTGCCACTGTATTAGAGAAAATTTCTGATCGGAATAAATTATCATTTCCAGCTCTGATGACATTAATCGTCGCATTATCATCTTTTAAACATTCCATTCCGTACACAAATGAAAAAGCAATTCCTTCTAAAGAAGCTCTAAATAAATGCGCGCTGTTATGAATGTTTAAATTCAGATTTAAGAAATGTGTTCCGATGTTTTTATTATTGAACATACGCTCTGCACCATTTCCAAACGGAATAACCACAACGCCTTCTGAACCCACTTCAATATTTGAAGCTTTTTCATTCATTGCTTCATAACTTTCGTTGCCCATATTATTACGAAGCCATCTGTACTGAATTCCAGCTCCGTTAATATTTAAAAGTTTGCCAACTCTTGGTGTTTCCAGTTCGTAGTTTACGTGAACGAAATTGTTTACTCTCGTGCTTTTTCCTGAAGACATTTCGCTTACCGCATAAAAAACGCCAGAAGTTCCGCCCGTAGCTGCCACTTCTCCCGGATTCAATACATTTAATGACAACGCATTATTCGGCTGATCTCCCGCTCTGTAAACAATCGGAATTCCAGCAGGAAGTCCAGATTCTAGCGAAGCTTTTTCAGTAACAATTCCTTGATTGGTAAAATTCTCTACAATTTTTGGCGTCAAAGACTGATCGATCCCGTAGTAATCCAAAAGCCAGTCGGCCACTTTATTTTCTTTATAATCCCAAAGCATTCCTTCAGACAAACCGTTTTTAGTTGTCGTTACTTCGCCTGTTAATTTCAAAGCGATGTAATCTCCTGGAAGCATGTATTTAGCAATTTTATTGTAAACTGCAGGTTCATTTTCTTTTACCCATTTCAGTTTTGAAGCCGTAAAATTTCCTGGCGAATTCAATAAATGCTCCATACATTTCTCTTCTCCAATTTCGGCGAAAGCCTTGTTTCCAATTTCAACCGCACGGCTGTCACACCAAATAATCGAATTTCGAAGTGAATTCCCAGCTGCATCTACAATCACCAATCCGTGCATTTGGTACGAAATTCCAATTCCCTGAATTTTAGATGCATCGATATTAGCTTCACGAATCGCTCTTTTGGTTGCCGTACAAATGTGCTGCCACCAAATTTCAGGATCCTGCTCCGCCCAATCCGAATGAAGCGAAAGAATTTCCATTTCGTTCTGCGGTTCATTCAAAACGATTACTTTTTTGCCCGTTTCTGCTTCTACCAAGGCTGCCTTGACAGAAGAACTTCCAATATCATATCCAATATAATACATACTTACAATGATTCTCTTATTATTAATTTTGTCGGCACATAACACTGCGTTTCTTCGTCGTGCGTAATAAATGCCGCTGCTTTGGTTCCTATTTCTTTAAAATCAGTTGATACAACCGAAATTCCTTTGTATATAAATTTCTTCATTGGCGTTTCGTTATACGACAAAAATCCAACGTCTTTTCCAGGTTCAAAATCTTTCTCTTTACACTGCTCTAAAAAGTGTCCCAAAATTCTGTCGCTTACACTGATATAAGCAATTCCTTTTTCGATATTGAACTTTTTAGGATCTGTAATAATTCCATATTCAAAATTAAAATCAGCACAGAATTTTTTAAAAAACTCAACCGTTTCATAAGGATGATTCGTAAAATCCGGATAAACAAATTCTATTTTTTTATACTTTCTAAACAAATCAACAGCTTCTGTCAAAGCATCATAAAACGCCTTTCCAAAATCCTGAAAAACATGATTATTCGTTTTATCAGCCTGAATATTCCAATCAATCAAAAGCAGTTTATCACTCGAAATTGACGATAAAGTCGAAGCAATATCGCCGTGATCAAAATTCATCACCACATACTTATAATACTTCCCAATTCCGTTATTAATGATAGTTTTAAAAACATCAATATTATAATGATGAAACTGCACATCAATAATCACATTATCAGGCAAATTATTCACAACCGAGTGATACAAAACCTCTTTATACGCTTTGAAAGTATCTAAAACCAAAAGCACTTTTCTCGTTTCGCCTGCCACATAATATCCTTTATTGGGCACCGAATCGATCACATTTTGATCCTTCAAAATACTGTACGCCTTAAAAACCGTATCTCTCGACAGCTGATTATTTTTACAAATCGCATTTACAGATGGCAGCAAATCGCCTTTCTGCAAAATATTCTCTGCAATCGCATTATTAATTCCGTTTACCAACTGCTGGTATTTCGGAATATCACTATCATGGTTTATTGTAAATACAAATGTTTCCTGTTCTTCGTTTAGCATACTGTTACGTTCTGTTCTGGTATGCTAAATTAAGTAAATCTATTTTATAAAAAAATACTTTTAACGTTAAAATTGTTAACTTTTTCAAATCAATTTAGACTTTTTGGGCGTGCCCCGCCGAAAAAGGCGGGTCGGACTATCCGTTTCAAGTCCTCGCACTTCCTTCGTCAGGCTGTGGGCTTTCCACTGCTATCCCTCACGCAAAACGTTTTCAAAAGAAATTTACCGAATTATTCACCGCATTACTTGTCATTTCGACTGAAAGAACCGAAATGACAAACTGAACGGGGAAAAGTTTTCTACAAATGATTCTTTTTCTGATCTAAAAATATTGACAGACGCATCATCTTTTCTTTGACAATTTATCCCATTGTAATTAACCGCATTTCCTTGAACAACCGGTTGTGGTTTCAAGAAAATTTTTTTACATGCCATTACACTAACCATAGAAAAGGTTAATAATGTAATTTTTAAACCGGCTGTTTTTACGTTAATCATCTTTAGAATTAATTTTGAAAATCGTCTTATTTAATCTTCTTTACTGTATGGATCTATCGTTACAATTGAGCCATCTTCATTATATTCAATTTTGGTCACTTTTATAGACCTCAAATGTGTTACTCCTTTTGACAAACTCGAATCATGGTAAAACAAATACCATTCGTTATTTATTTCGCAGATTGAATGATGCGAAGTCCAGCCTACAACCGGGTTTAAAATTCTTCCTTTATAAACAAAAGGCCCGTACGGACTGTCGCCAATCGCATAACAAATAAAATGTGTATCACCAGTTGAATAGGAGAAATAATATTTTCCGTTGTATTTATGAACCCATGAAGCTTCAAAAAAACGACGGTCGTTATCGCCCGCAAGAAGTTCTTTTCCGTTTTCATCAAGAATTTTAATCTCTTTTGGAACTTCTGCAAATTCTTTCATATCATCAGTAAGCAAAGCCACAATTGGGCCTAATGCTGCTTCATTTGCCTGAGGTTCTTCATTTGATTTATCATAAGTATTGTTTCGGTATTTTTGAAGCTGACCGCCCCAAATTCCTCCAAAATAAATATAAAACTTTCCGTCATGATCTTCAAAAACAGCCGGATCAATACTGTAACTTCCTTTTATCGCATTTTCTTCTGGTTTAAAAGGACCCGTTGGAGAATCGCTTACTGCAACACCAATCTGGAAAATTTCGTCTGCACGTTTTGCAGGAAAATATAAGTAGTATTTACCGTTTTTGCAGGCCGCATCGGGCGCCCACATTTGTCGTACTGCCCAGGAAACATCATCAACATGTAAAGCTATTCCATGATCTACAGCTTCTGCATCTACATTATCCATTGAAATAACGTGATAATCTTCCATTCCAAAATGATCTCCATTATCATTAAATGGAATTCCTGCATCAACATCGTGCGATGGATAGATATATATTTTGCCGTTAAAAACGTGTGCCGATGGATCAGCGGTATAAATATGATTTACTAATGGATTTGAAATAGCGCGCTTATCTAACGCAGCGAAGTCAATGTTTTCAATACTATCTTCAGGCATGTTCTCTTTTTTTTATTTTTTTAAATACACTAAACTCTTCTTTCTTTTAAGTCAGATTCAATCTGAACTTCCATTTTCTTGTCGATTTTGTAGAAAAACAATAATCCAACACCAATCAGGAAAGGTATTGCTGGAAAAACACTTACAAGAAGTTTAATTCCGTTTATAGCTATATCACTCTGTTGTGCTGCATTTGGCACATAATTAAAATATCCTAATAATGAAGTAGTCAAAGCCCCGCCAATACTCAAACCTGCCTTTAATCCAACCATCATGGCAGAGAAAATAATTGCAGTTGCTCGGCGGTTATTAAGCCATTCTGAATAATCAGCAACATCGGCAATCATCGCCCAAAGAATTGGGATTGTTATTCCGTAGAAAAATCCGTGCAGAATTTGGGAGAAAAACATGAAGCTGATTGATTTAGAAGAAAAGAAATAAAAAGCTAAAACAAATAGGGTTGAAACAAATAAAAAGGAACCAAATATATTTCGTTTTCCATATTTATCTGCCAGTCTTTTTGATAACGTAATCCCAACAATCATAAAGATAATTCCTCCCGCATTAAACAATCCAAAACCGGCTGCGATTGGGTCACTTCCAAACTGATTCAATCCAATATCAGCTAATACATTCAAAATAGGCTGAATAACTATTGCCAATTGTTCTTTATCTACATAATTCTCAAAATAATAAACATATGACCCACCTTTCATTGCTAGCGTAATGAAAACCAAAGTGGTCAGAGCCAGCATAATCAGCCAAGGTTTGTTTTTTATTAAATCTGCCAAATCTTCTTTGACGCTTGATTTCTGTTCTGGTTTAGGAACAATACGTTCTTTTGTGGTGAAAAAAGTAATTAAAAGCATAATTGTTCCAATAACAGCTAGAACAGTCATAACTTTCTCAATTCCAACGGCTTTATCTCCGTTTCCGGCACTTTTAATAATTCCCAACATAAAAACCTGAACAAAAAACTGTGCAAACATTACTGCTACAAAGCGATATGACGACAAACTGTTTCGCTCGCCCATATCACCTGTAATTACACCGCTTAAAGCCGAGTAAGGCAAATTATTTCCGGCATAAAAAAGCAATAATAAACTATAAGTCGCGACAGCATAAATTACTTTGCCATGATACGAAAAATTAGGTGTTGTAAAAGCCAGCAATGCAATTACTCCTAACGGCACGGCAGTCCATAAAATCCAAGGTCTGAATTTTCCCCATTTGCTGCTTGTTCTGTCTGCCAAAACACCAATAATAGGATTAAAAATGAAAGCTGCAATCAGACCGACAACCAGCATTATTATAGAAGAATGTGCTGGCGATAAGCCATAAATGTCGGTGTAGAAATAGGCCAGATAAGTCATCAAAGTTTGAAAAACTAAATTGGCTGCCAAGTCGCCTAAGCTATATCCAATTTTTTCTTTAATGGATAATTTTTGGGAATTAAAATTCATTATTAGTTCGTGGTTATTTTGGTTAGTTTCATAATCAATACTCACAAAAATTTTGATTATTTCGTTAGCTCTTGCACTGATTTCAAAAGGTTTCTGCTTAAGCAATCGGTTGTGTAAATTTAGTAAAAAAAATATACCATCCAAATTTACTTTGCTTTATTACATTATTTTCAAAAAAACAGTCTGCCGGCATTCTCAATAAATAGAATTCACACCTTTTTTACTCTTTTTTCTCTTTAAGCAGCAGAATACTGTCGTACGCTTTTTTATGTTTTAATTGAGCATCAAATGGCAACGGATAATTTGTTCTACCTTTTATAGGCCAGTCGTTTAACCAAGATTGTCCATCATGAACGCCCCAAAAAGTAACTCTGCTTATTTTGTCTTTATGCTTTAAAAATAATTTAAAAATAGAAGCATATCGTTCTGCCAATTTATTTTGAATAGAATCTGGCAATGCTTTTGAATACGGATTCATTTTTTCGTTTCCTTCAAATTTCTGATTTACATCTGCGCCTTTTAAATCCCACGGATTTGGAAGTACTGTAATATCTAATTCTGTAAACGCTACTTTAATTCCTAAAGCCGAATATTCTAAAATACTTTTTTCGATTTCTTCTATTGAAGGGCTTGCTAATCGCCAATGTCCTTGAATTCCAACTCCATCAATTTTTCCGCCCGCTGCTTTTATTTTCTTAATTAAAGCAATTGCTCCAGCTCTTTTTGCAGGTTCTTCTATATTATAATCGTTGTAATA
This sequence comes from Flavobacterium sp. LC2016-01, assembly GCF_009711135.1. GTDB lineage: Bacteria > Bacteroidota > Bacteroidia > Flavobacteriales > Flavobacteriaceae > Flavobacterium. The sequence goes on from NZ_WMIC01000003.1 coordinate 391,646, forward strand.
TAAATCTACTTTTGGATCTGCTTTTGCTGCTAATTTGAAAGCATCAACCAAATATTGTTCTCCAAGCGTATTCAAAAAAACCGATTTTCTTAAGGTTCCATCATCATTTAAAGCTTCATTGACAACATCCCATGAACCAATTCTTCCCTTATATTTTGAAACAATTGTCGTGATATGATCTTTCATAAAAGCCTTCATCTCTGTGCTGTCCTTTATTTTTTCCATCCAAGGAGCCAATTGACTGTGCCAAATCAAAGTATGTCCGTGAACAAACATTTTGTTTTTTTCACCATAAGCAACAAATTTATCTGCCAATGTAAAATCATACTTATCCTTTTGCGGATGCACAAACATTGATTTCATAATATTTTCTGCAGTAATTGCATTAAATTCTTTTTTAATCAATGAATCTTCTTTGGTATTTTTCTCTTGAATTTGATCTGCACTTAAAGCCGTACCGATGTAAAAATCGTTTTTATAGGCGTCTTTTAACGACAGCATTTCTTTTTTCGAAGAACAGCTTACCATCAGCAATGTTGCGACGGCAAACACATAAGGATTAATAAATTTCATATATTTTGGTTTTAATAGTTAATCGTTTTTTTTCTCTCTCAATCTTGTCATTTCGACGGAGGAGAAATCACACTCGGGATTCGACAAAGATTGGCGACATTCTGTGCGGAGTTTCGAGTGTGATTCCTCGTTCCTCGGAATGACAAACAGCACGGATTATCTCCTTTAGATTATTCCTTCCTAAAACTCTCAGGCGGTCCTAAATACGACTCCAAAACTTTTCCTTCTTCCGTCTCAATTACAATTTTCTGAAGCACTAATGCTGGATCAACAGCATAAATTTTCAAAACGTGATTTCCTGCATTTTCTATTTGATGTGTTGAGGTTATAATTTTAATATTGTTAGCAACCGATTGAGCCCAACTTTTCTCTGAATCATCCTGATTAAAATTAATTATCTGAGGCTTTTCATCATCAAAACCAATTCCGTATTTTAAACCATCTCCCGTTTTAAAATTAATTGTCGGCGAAAAATAGGCGCTTACTTTTACATTTCCTTCGCTGAAAAAATGAACATCATATTCTAATCTTGGCGACTTGTCCGAAATTTCAATCGGCTGAATATTCGAAGGTTTTATTGTTATTCCAGAATCTGTTTTACCAAGATTTGGGATTATAGTCCATTTTACAGCATCCGAATTTATTGCTTTAGAATAGTTTTTACTTTCTATCGAAATATAACCGTTATCCTCAACAAAACCTCGAACATGATCTAAATTTCTATTTTTATTAATTGATGTCTCAGCCTTTGCAGAAATTTTCGCTTCAGCTTTATTTGAAACCTCAATTGTTTTCGTTTTCGGAATTACATTTTTATCTGGCTGTTGCCAATTTGTATAACCAATATGCGTCTGTGACATCATATGATTCCATTTCCCATTCGCTACTTTGGTATGATAATAATTGGTCAACAGACTATCTTTTTCAAATAATGATTTTACTTTTTCAGCATAATCATTTGCCGAAGCTCTTCCCTGCTCTGCATATAAATGATTTTTAGCCGTCGCGACATACAATTCATTTAAATTTGCGCTTGCCAAAACCGGAAATAAAACCAGCTGATAATAAGCATCTTTATATTCTGGCTTCAATTTTTTATTTATGGAATTGGCTTTTTCGACCAATTTTTGATAATCCGCTAAAACGCGATCTGCTTCGTTATAATTGGTAATGCTGTATGTTTTCTCATCTAATAATTCAGGTTTTCTGCGGGAATTGTATTTGGTGTACAATTTTAAAATCTCGGCAATTTCTGGTGCAAACTGATTTCCAAAATTCTCTTTCGCCCAATTCACATAATAATCTTGTAAATTTCCTGCATTAAACTTTTCAGGATTCCACGCCATATCGAGGAAAAAGGCAATCGGGAATTCCATTGGTTTTATGTCGCCAACATTTACAATCCAGATTTTATCAACTCCATGCTGATACGCCAAATCCATTTGTTCCCACGTACGCTCGATTTGATTGGTATTGATCCATTTATAATTTCGAGGTCCGCCTACATAATCATAATGATAATAAATTCCGTAACCGCCTTTTCTGGGTTTTGCATTCAGTTCCGGCAATTTTCGAATATTTCCCCAATTGTCATCGCACAATAAAAGCGTAACATCATCGGGTACCGTCATTCCTTTGTCGTAATAATCCTGAACTTCTTTGTAAAGCGCCCACATTTGCGGTGTTTCTTCAATTGGTTTTTTAGTAATTTCCTGAATGATATTTCTCTGTGTTTTTACGATATTTTCCAAAAGACCAATTGCAGTTCCTTGCGTCATCGGTTCGTCACCGTCACCGCGCATTCCAATGGTAACAATGGTTTCTTTATTTCCCATTCTTTTAATTCCGTCTTTCCAGAAATTAATCAAGGTTTCTGAATTGCTATTAAAATCCCATTTCCCATTTTCTTTTCCCCATTCGGCGTGGGCTTTTGTTAAAGGCTCATGATGCGAAGTTCCCATCACAATTCCGTATTCATCGGCCAAAACAGCATTCTGCGGATCATCCACATAAAACATTCTTCCCCACATTGCCGGCCATAAATAATTGCCTTTCATTCTCAAAATCAATTCAAAAACGTTGTCATAAAATTTAGAATTGAATCCGCCGTATTTTTCAAAAGCCCAGCCCGTTAATGCCGGCGCTTCATCATTTATAAAAATACCGCGGTACTTTACTTTTGGTTCTCCCTGCGAATGAATTCCGTGTAAAACATGCAGTTCCGATTGCTTTTTAACCGGAACATCGGCCCAAAAATACCATGGAGAAATTCCAATTTGGCTTGACAAATCGTAAATTCCGTAAATCGTTCCTCGTTTATCCGAACCTGCAATTACCAAAGCTTTTTTAATTCCTTTAAAAGGATTTTCGACAATTTGCGTGGTAAATTTTTCCCATTTTCCTTGAAGCTGATTCGCATCAATTTTTCCGTCTTTGACTAATTGATTGATGATTTCACTTTTTCCAAATGTTCCAATAATAACCACAAAATCTTCGGCTTCAGAAATCTTTTTAATTCGCTTTGGATGCAAATCTGACACTTTAAAAATATCATTTTCTAAATGTCCCGCAACTTTCAAAACGCCCGAAAAATCAGTTGAACTGACTAAAATTGAAGCTGTCTTTCCTTTTGAAACCAAAGGGAAGTTTTTGGAAGAAGCTTTATTTACTACGTATTTATCTGGATTTATTGCATATGATTTTGTGCTTAATCCGAAGAGGAAAAGCAGAGAAATTATATTTAGCATCTTAATTTTTAAACACATAGAATCATAGATTTTCTTTGTTTGTAAAAAGGCGTTTCACTTGTATAAACACACATAGTTTTTAGTCTAGTTTGTCATTCCGAGGAACGAGGAATCTCCGCAAGTAACTCCGCACAGAATGTCGCCAAGCTTTGTAGAGCTTCTCGCGGAGATTCCTCGTTCCTCGGAATGACAAACAAAACGTATTATTTCAATACTATTACAAATTCAATTTATAAGCAATTCCCATTTCCAAACCTCGCAATTCTGCCAAACCTTTTAATCTCCCTGTCAATGAGTAACCTGGATACGTTTCTGTTTTTTCATCAACGGCATGCAAAAATCCATGATCTGGGCGCATTGGCAGACTTATCTTTGTTTTATCCATCAGCAACAGGATTTTCTCTAGAATAATTTCCATTTTCACATCGCCATTTAAGTGCTCTGATTCACGGAAAATAGTTTCGCTTTCGCGGATGGTGTTTCTCAGATGTAAAAAGTGAATTCTATCTCCATAATCATCAATTATTTTTTCCAGATTATTTTTTGGATCGGCGCTTAAAGAACCTGTGCAATAACATAATCCATTAGCTTGAGAAGGAACCTCATCGAAAATCGCCTTTAAGTCGGCTTCTGTTGAAACAATTCTTGGCAAACCTAAAACTGAAAATGGCGGATCATCAGGATGAATCGCTAATTTAGCTCCAACTTCTTCTGCAATTGGCGCAACTTCAGATAAAAAGTAAATCAGATTTTCTCTCAGTTTTTGATTGTCGATATCGGCATAATTTTCTAAAAGTGCCAAAATTTGTTCGGCCGTAAAATTGATTTTGCTTCCCGGCAATCCTAATAAAACATTTTTAAATAATAATGCTTTTTCCTCTTCAGATAATTGATTTCCAAATTGCAGTGCATTTTCTTTTTCTATATCTGAATAATCATTTTCTGAGTTTGGCCTTTTTAAAAGAAAAACATCAAAAAAAGTAAAAGCATCCTGATTGTACAATAAAGCTTTGCTTTCGTCAGTATTAACAAAATTATGATGTGTTCTAACCCAATCCAGAATCGGCATGAAATTATAGGTGATAATTTTAATACTGCATGCTGCCAGATTTTTTAAACTGATTTTATAATTTTCAATGTACTGAAGATAATTTCCAGAAGCTCTTTTAATTTCTTCATGAACTGGAAGACTTTCCACAACCGACCATTCCAATCCAGCATTTTTAATTATTTGCTGTCTTTCTTTAATCTCACTGATCGTCCAGACTTCTCCGACCGGAATATGATGTAAAGCTGTAACAATTCCGGTTGCTCCAGCTTGTTTGATATCTAATAAAGTAACGTTGTCCTGAGGTCCAAACCAACGCATTGTTTGTTGCATTTTTGTCATACTATTTTTTTTTATGCCACGAAGGCGCTAAGTCGCAAAGTTTTGTTTCCCGCAGATTTTGCATATTGAGCTGATTTTAATCTTTTTAATCCTCTAATCTGTGGCTTTAAAAAACCTTTGAACCTATGAGCCTACGCCCCTTAGTAACTTTAAATTAAAACCCAATACTATTTCCGCCATCGACAGGCAAAATAGTTCCGGTTGTGTATTTTGATTCGCTTAAAGCGAAATAATAAACGGCATCAGCAATATCTGAAGGTTCTCCTAAAAAACCCATTGGCGTTCTTCCTAATACTTTATTTTTTCTTTCTGGATCGCTGTCCAATGCTTTTGCCGACATTTTCGTTTTGATAAATCCAGGAGCAACACAATTAACACGAATTCCAAAAGGAGCCAATTCTACCGCCATGGCACGAGTCATCGATTCGATTGCACCTTTGCTGGCTGAGTACGCAATTACTTTCGGGATTCCGTATTGTGATGCCATCGAACTGATGTTTACAATACTTCCTGCTCCATTTTCTTTCATGTTTTTTACAACCGCTTTACTGACTGCAAAAACACTTAAAAGATTGGTGTGAATTATCGATAAAAAATCTTCATCGGTAACATCTAAAAATTCTTTTTTCAGATTGATTCCGGCATTATTTACCAAAATATCAATTGGACTATTTTTAGCAATGCTTTCAATCATAGCCGGAATTCCAGCCAAATCATTCAAATCAAAAATAACTGGAACAGCATTTTCTCCAATTTCCTTGCAGGCTTCTTCTGTTTTTTCTTTTGATCTTCCTATTATGTAAGTTGTGATACCATTATCACAAAGTTTTTTTGCTGTTGCAAATCCTAAACCCGAATTTCCTCCGGTAACAATTGCCGATTTCTTGCTCATAATTTTTAAAATATATTTATTCGTACGCTGATGAAACGAATTCACTATCGCGAAAACGCTGATTTATACGGATTTTTTTTATTCTCATTTTTAGAAGTGGGAAATCCGTTTTTTTCCGTGTCTTCGCGATAGCGAATTCGTCACATCTGCGTTATAATTACTCCATTTATTATCCATTTCCCGGTGCAAATGGGAATTTTAATGATTTAAAATAATCTAATGTCTGCGTTGGTTTTTCCACTCCCAACGGAAGTTCTTTACCAGAATATTGCTGAAAATAAAGCAAACAGGCATCGCGCCACCATTTTGCTTCTTTGTACTGAATTTCCAATAACATTTGAACTTCATGAAAACGCTCACTGTCTATATATTTTCCAGTTTTGTTCCAAACATCCTGCATTGCTGCCACTTGATTTACGCCTTCCTGATATTTCAATGCCAGGCCATTCCAAAGCGTTTGTCCGTTTTTCAATTTATAATCCCATGAAACATGATGAAACCATAATAAATCTTTCTCTGGACAGGTTTCTAAATTATCAAAAAGTTTTTCAACTTCTGGTGCATATTGCGCTGTGGCATTTGTACCTGTTTTTGATCGGTCAAAACCAATTCCATTTTTATCTGCTTTATGATAATACACCGGATTCCATTCTGGTCGGGACAAATTCGAAACCCACGGCCCTGGTCCGTAATGATGACCTGTATCCATAATATGATGCAAACCAAGCGGTGTCATATAATTCACAACCGCTTCACGCGATTCCATCATCATTTTTTTAACTGGTTTGATGAAATTTTCATCATTTGAAAAAGTGCTTCTTAGCCATTCATCAGCGATAACTTCTGCATCTAAATAAGGATTCCACGCCAATCTTCCGAAGCCGTACCAATTTGCCTGCGCAAAAGGATGTCCGGTCCAGTTTAAATCATTTCCAATATTGGCAACGCCGGCAATTCCAGTAATTTTATTATTGTATAAAGAACCGTCAACAACTTTGGCAACGGTTGAACCTTTTCCTTTTTGGTACGTATCTGATGCTAAAACTTCTTGAAATAATTTAGGCAGAAAAACCAAATGTGTACTGAAACCCAAATATTCCTGAGTGATTTGAAATTCCATCATTAAAGGCGTTTTTGGCATTGCTCCAAATAACGGATGAAAGGGTTCTCTCGGCTGAAAATCGATTGCTCCGTTTTTAACCTGAACGATTACATTTTCTTTGAATTTTCCGTCGTACGGCTGAAATTCGGCGTAAGCTTGTTTGGCACGATCGTTCGCGTCATGTTCAGAATATACAAACGCTCGCCACATAATTACTCCTCCAAACGGCGCAACGGCATCAGCAAGCATATTGGCTCCATCAACATGATCTCTTCCGTAATTTTGCGGACCAGGCTGGCCTTCAGAATTTGCTTTTACCAAAAAACCGCCAAAATCTGGAATTCGTTTATAAATTTCGGTTGCCTTATTTTTCCACCAATTCATCACTTCAGGATCTTTTGGATCGGCAGTTTTTAGATTTCCAATTTCAATTGGCGCCGAAAATCTTGCGGTTAAATACACTTTTATTCCGTAAGGTCTAAAAACATTGGCTAAAGCTTCAACTTTTTCTAAATATTGGGGTGTCAAAATCAAGGCATTGGCATTTACATTGGTCAAAACCGTTCCGTTAATTCCAATTGAAGCATTTGCTCTGGCGTAATCAATATAACGCTGATCTATAAAATCAGGCAATTTTTGCCAGTTCCAAAGTGAAAATCCAGCATAACCGCGTTCGACAGTGCGATCGAGATTGTCCCAATGATTTAAAATTCGGATATTTGTTTTTGGTGAATCAGCAATATTTAAATCTTTAAGCGATTTATTTGTCTGCATTAATCTCAAGAAACTGAAAACGCCATACAAAACGGCAACATCATTTTTTCCAGTAATAATAAGCTGTTTTTTATTTTTTAGAGCAATCGATTTAATGATAAAACCTTCATTATTTATTTTTTCAAAATCAGATTGAAGTGCTTTTTGCAAATCAGAATTCAGAGAAAATTGACTTCCAATAATCAAATTATTTTCTCCTTCAATTTCCTTTTTGATTTCTGGCTTTTGATCTAAGATGCTCAAAATGCCAGTTTCTAGTTCTTTTGTCGCAATTTTTAAGGTCTCTGAATTTCCAAATGAAATAATACTCTTAAGACTGCTTTTATATTCTGAAACAATTTCAGGATTTGTTATTTTATTATACTGAAGCCATAATTTATAATCCTTTTGAGCCGAAGCTGAAAAAGAAATTAGAACAAACAGGAATACAAATCTTGATAAAGTCATTTTATTATTCTTTAAAATTTACATTTTGAAAGAATCAATGTTTTATGTAACAATAAAGATATTTGATAAAAATTTAATCTAAAAAATACATTATTACAAATAAAACAACAATTGCAATCGGTTGCGTAAAAATATAAGATTGTTAGAGAAGAAAAAAATTTTAACTCCACTTTTTTCAAAAAAATAATTTTAAAGACAAATAAAAGTATCCTAATTTAAAAAACTGTCCTGCACTTTCTTTGCTTTAAAAATTCTCTACTCAGGCTCTAAAAATACTGAAAGCCGAACACTAAGATGCAAGATTCCCACCAAGAAATCATTACAACTTAAGACACTGAAATAGAATCCATTAAAGCCAAAATTTCTTAAAACATAAAGCGTAAAATATTAAGATATTTTTTATAAATTTGAGTAGCATTACTGATTTCCCCCAAATCATTTTTTTTACACAGATTACCTTTTGTTTTCACTGTTTCATTAAAGGACTACTAACGTAAATCAAAAAAAAATGAAAAATTTTACCTTTGCTGTAATTCTTTTATTTGGGTATTTTTCAAATTCTTCATTTGCTTACTCGAGCAATCATCTGAACTTTTCTGCAGATAAAAAGAATCATTTCATTATTACTGCTCCCACAATTACCGGTGCTTCAATTACCACTTTTTTCAAAAAATATTCTGATTTAAAAGCGTATCAAGGCGATGTTGCCAAATTATATCAGGACAGATCATATAAAGCGATTTGGTATGAAAACGATGATATCAATGAGTTTGGATATCTTTTGTATCATAAATTAAATTCGACTTATGAAGAGGGTGTTCAAATAGAAATTCCGTACAAAGGCAAACTCGACGAAGTTTTTAATGAGGAATCAAAATCGAAATCAAAAATTTCAGATTCTGATACGGAGCTTTTACTGAGTTCTATGTATATTTTATATGCCAAACACGTTTATCAAGGAATTAATGCCGATGAACAAAATAAAATTCAATGGTATCTGCCAAAGAAAAAATTGTCTTATGATACGTTATTAGATTCAATTGCAAGCAATCCAGATTTATTGAAGGAAAACAAGCATGTTCTTTTTAGCCAATATTATAAACTTCAAGAAGTCTTAAAAAAATACCGCGAAATTGAAAAGAACAATCAGTGGAATGTGATTCACATGGACAGTCCTTTTCAAGATTTACGCCCAGACGCCACTTCGCAGACCATTGCCGATGTGAGACAACGTTTATTTGTAATTGGCGACTTGGCAAAAGATTCTAAAAGTAATTTTTATGATCAGGAATTGATGGATGGCGTAATGAAATATAAAATTCGTCACGCTTTGACACCAAATTATATTATTACCAAAGAACATATCGACCAAATGAATGAGCCAGTCAGCGACCGAATCAAAACGATCATGCTGAATATGGAGCGCTGCAGATGGATTCCGCCATCCTTGGAAGATCAGGACGAATATGTAATGGTCAATATTCCTTCATTTATGCTGTATTTTGTACGAAATAAGAATTTTGATATTGTTTCCAAGGTCTTTATTGGAACTCCCTTAACCAAAACCGTGATTTTCAGCGGGCAGATTGATCGAATTGTTTTCAGCCCATATTGGTCCGTTCCTACCAGTATTATTCAAAACGAATTAAAATTAAAAATGGCCGAAGATAAAAATTATCTAGCCGATCACAATATGGAATGGAACGGCGGTAAAGTAAGACAAAAACCAGGACCAGATAACGCATTAGGACTTGTAAAATTCATGTTTCCAAATCCTAATGATATTTACATGCACGACACTCCATCTAAATCTTTGTTTGGGTTTGAAAAACGTATTTTCAGCCACGGCTGTATTAATGTTGAAAAGGCGAAAGAACTTGCCATTTCGATGATGAAAGATTATCCCGACTGGACAATTGATAAAATAAATGCAGCAATGAGCGGTGAAAAAGAAACACCCTTTTTCTTGAAGAAAAAAATCCCAATTTATATAGGGTATTTTACCGCTTGGGTAACAAGAGACGGAAATATGAATTTTTACCCTGATGTATATCAGAGAGATACTCGTTTAAATGGAATGTTATTCCCAAATGATACTGCCTATAAATCTGATCAGGAATAGATCTAATACACCTCATCAATGAACCTCCCAAAGAAGATTTTTTTGGGAGGTTTTTTATTTTTTAGAACCACATTTTTCTGCATATGTTTCAAAAATATGTTTCGACACAGCTTTAAGTGGACTATCATTTACTGGGTTTTTTCCATGCGTATTAAAAAATTCTACAACATTATTTTTTTTAGAATACCAGATAGCGCTATAATTAGTTGTCGTATCACAGACTCTTAATTTCTTAAATTCCAGAAGATTTGCATCATATGGAATTATTTTATTTTGATTATCTGAACTATTTGAATTACAATCTACAACGTCAAAATGATCTTGAGACCATTGCATACAATGCTTTTTAATAAAAGCAAAATAGATTGTTGCTGCTATTAAACAAAAAATTACAGCAGTTGTAATCATTGTCGGTTTTGATCTATTAAATAGCTTTTCAAAATACTTATTTCTCTTAACTGACTTTTTTGATTCTGAACGTGATTCTTCAGTCGCACATTCTGTTTTTAAATCCTCTAAGTCTTTAATTTCTACTTGCTCCCTCAAAGTATCAGAAACTACTTCTTTACCGGAATTATTAGGAATCCTCAAGTCATTTATTAGTTCTAAATCTTCTTCATCAATATGCTTCTTAAACTTATTAAAAGGTCTTGGCTGAAGATCTACAAGTATGGCGGCTAATTGAATAGTATCTTCTGCTGGTTTCTCCGTTTTGCCCTGAAAAAATCTCTTAACTGCCTCTAATTTATTTAGCTCTTCTTCTCCAAATAAGTTTTTTTTATCCTTATCAAATGGAAAATTAAAAAAATACTCAAAGGCGCTTAAGTCATCTTTACTATTATTTGACTCAAATCTTTTGATACATAAATTTCTAAGATTTGCAGTCGTTGGCGAACTTAAATTATTTGAATATTCTCCTTCTATTTCTTCTTCATATTTAGCTTTAATCGCTTTTCTGTAATCTTCAATAGTAAAGTTTGACATAGGCATTTTGAACTTTTTACAACTTTTTCTAAAGGACTTTATTCTACTTTTTATGACTTTTTGTGACTTTTTAGAACTTATCTCAACTTTAAAAAAACTAATTAGACTTTCCTGACTTTCGGATCAATACAGCTCTAAACCCCCCATAACTTTGCCTCAACAAAATTAGTTAACGTAATGATCTGCAGATTAAAAACAAAAGTACAAAACTAGTTTTATTAAAAGTATGGAAATCCGTAAGACGGAGTTTAGCCGGGAAGTCTAAACAAAAATCTTACTGTTTTACATACCTCACTTCCCAAAAAAACAATTTGGTATTGCCATTAAAAAATGCTCTGGAAAAGTTCCGGACAGCAATACCTATTTCAAAATTTTAAACAAAATTATTATGAAAAAGATATTCATTTTGGGAGCGTTCGCCCTATTGTCAACTACATTATTTTCTTGCACAGCCGACGAATATGATGATGTTAAAAAGGAAATTAGTCCTGTAAAACCTTCTTATGCTGATGGACCTGGAGATTTGCCTGTGCCACTTCCGCCACCACCGCCAACCAAAGACTAAATAAAATTTATTTTAATATAATTTAATCATTAAATTCGGGGAAAGTAAAGTTTATGTTACAATCCCCGTTTTTATATTTAATCCTATTTGTTTTTCTTTTTTCATGCAATGAAAAAGAACCTATCACTGCGAATATGGATTCCATAAAGAAAGAAGCAAAAAAGAATCAGGAAAAAGGCCTAGCTGACTTTGCAAAAAAAAACTTTAGTACTGCTTTTTATAATTTAAACAAATCCAAAATAGCATTTGAAAATTCGAAAGATAGCGCCAATTTGGTTTACAATCTTATTCTCATGGCTAATATCCAACAAATTAATGGAGATTATTATGGCAGTAGAGAAACACTTACTGAAGCATTACCTTATGTAAAAAAAAAGGATGTTTACAGTGCCGCAATCAATAACTTTTTTGGAATCGCTGATAAGGAATTATCTAATTATGATGATGCTATTTACTACTATAACGAAGGACTTAAAGATTGTTCCGATTCTTTGTGCAAAGAATCTATATTAAACAATATCGCGGTCGTTTATATTAATCAAAAAAAATACGATAAGGCAATCAAAATCTTTGAATCTATTTTAAATACAAAAGGATCTGGAGATCAATTCATAAATAGTAAAGCCGGAATTTTAGACAATTATGGCTACGCTTTGTTCAAAAAAGGCTTAAATGAAAAAGGTTTTTCGTTTATGAAACAAAGTCTAGACCTAAGACAACGTAATATTAAAGATTACGGAAGCATCGAAAACAATTTACATTTATCAGAATTTCACTCTAATACCCAGCCTCAAAAGTCAAAACAATTTGCCTTAAATGCCTATGAAACGGCAACAAAAATACATAGTATTGATGAGCGTTTAAAGGCTTTATCTTTTTTAATGACCAATAATTCTGTGACCAATAAAACAGAATATATCCAAAAATTCATTTTCTTAAATGATAGTATCCTAAAAGTTAGAAATAATTTTAAAAATAAATTCGCAAAAATTAAATACGATTCAAAAAAGGAAAAAGACGAAAATGAAAAATTGCGTTTAGAAAAAGCTGTAGCCCAAAAAGATTCCGAAAAAGAGAAAATCGTATTTATTGGAACTCTAATTATTCTCCTCTTTTTGCTTGCCTATTTGAAAAAACATTATGATAATCGAAACCGAATAGGAAAAATAAAAACTGCCTACGACACTGAAACAAGAATTGCAAAAGATATACATGATGAATTGGCAAATGATGTTTTCGATACAATAACCTTTACGCAAACTCAATCTTTAACAGCCGAAAATAATACAGGAATCTTATTGCAAAAACTAAATCATATTTATACTAGAGTTCGAGGTATTTCAAGAGAGAATAACGATATAGATACTGGAGCAAATTATTCTAGAAACTTGAAAGAAATGCTTTCTACTTACAGCGACAACAATATAAATGTATCGATTAATGGTGTCGAAAAAATAAATTGGGATTTAATCGAAGAGCTTAAAAAGATAACAATTCATCGCGTTTTACAAGAACTAATGGTTAACATGAAAAAGCATAGCGAAGCTTCAGTAGTTGTTTTAAAATTTGAAACCGGCAGTAATAAAATCTTTATAAATTATTCAGACAACGGAAAAGGCTCTGAAAAATCAAAAATTATAAAAAATGGTTTACAAAATATGGAAAACCGTATTTTATCTGTAAAAGGAGCGATTACTTTTGAAACCGAACCTCAAAAAGGTTTTAAAGTAAAAATAACGATGCCTAAATAAAAGCCTATGTTTAAAAAAGTAATAATAGCTGAAGATATCGATGCAATGAATTTAGGAATTCAACAGGTTTTGAAAGAATTAAATATTGCCGATTACCAACATTCTAAATTTTGTGATGATGCATTTTTAAAAATACGCGCAGCAATTCACAAAAATGAACCTTTTGAATTATTAATTAGTGATCTTTCTTTTAAAAAAGATCATCGTGAACCAAATATTATAAATGGGGATGAACTGGTTCAAAAAGTACGTGAATTACAACCTGATATTAAAATAATTGTCTATTCGGTCGAAGACAAAAGCTTTCGTATTAAATCGCTTTTTGAAAATGCTGAAATAGATGGTTTTGTTTTAAAAAGTTTGAACAGTATTGAAGAATTAAAAAAAGCAATCAATCTGATTTCAAGTTCTGATAAAAAATTTATTTCTCCAGAAATATCTTCCACTTTACAGGAAAAAAACAATTTCGAAATAGAAGAACTGGATATTAAGATTTTAAAATATTTAGCTGACGGCACTTCTCAAGATGAAATAATAGAAATTCTAAAAACCTTAGGAACTAGACCAAACAGCAAAAGTGCTATGGAAAAAAGACTTTCGAGATTAAAAGACTTTTTTAAAGCGAATAATACGCTTCATTTGATTTCAATTGTAAAAGATATGGGAATAATTTAAATTCCCGCCATTCCTATTTTAAAGCTCCTTCGGGGGCTTTTTTTATTGCAAAAATTTAAAATTTTATGGATTATGGATTTCCGTAAAATGTTGGTTCTATTGATTTTACTTTTGGATTATTAATCAACTAATTAAAACTTAAAAAATTATGGAACACAAAGTAATACCATTTGTAGCTTCAATCGATTTAAAGAAAGACGCATCTACACAAATTGCAGAACAATTAGAAAGTGCAATAAAATATCATACTGATAAAGGCTGGAAATATGTTCGAGTAGAAAACATTACAACTTTTGTTCATGCAGAATTAGGATGTTTTGGAATTGGGGCAAGACCTGCACAAACACTTTTCACGCACTTAATCGTTTTTGAAAAATAAAATGAAATATTTCATCTTATTAATTATTCGATTGTATTGGATATTAATTCCTCAGTCTAACAGAAGAAAATGCATTTTTAAAAAATCCTGTTCTAATTATGTTTTTGAAATAACTCAAAAAGAAGGTTTTATTAAAGGGCTTAAAGCATTTCAATTTCGATATAAAAACTGCAGAGGAAATTTTTCAATTTTTCAGAATCCAATTAATGATAAAATACAAATGATTCTTCCTTCTCAAATAATAATTGGTGAGGAAGAAATTGCTGACAGATTAATTACTTAAATAAAATCAGGTATTAGTACTCTTTCTGAAGGGTTCAATTCTGATTAGATTTATCAGATGTCATATAACTTAAAACCTTGAAATTTTGTTTTCACAACATCTAAAATATTTATTCAAACAGATAGCCTTTACAAAAATAGTATTGGTAAGATTCTTAATTATTCTTTTTAAAAGAAATAAGGATATTGAATTGTTAAAATTAAACTACGAAACAAATTATCTGTTTAAAAATAGTTTTGTCATTATTGATTATGAATTTAAAAATGCTTTATGGTATTCATTTAACAATAAAAAAACTTCAGAAAAGAGTATCAAAATTTTCAACCTTGAAAATATACCTCCAAACATGAATATAGTAATTCATGGTTTTTTTAGAAAAAAGAAATACGTATTAAAATTTGAACCATCATTAAAAATCGAAAATCAAAGTTTTAAAACGAATTTTTCAAATCTTTCCTTAAATCTAAAGGAAAATGTAATTCCTCAATTAACTCATTCTTTGATCGGGATTTCCATTTCAAAACTAGGAATAAAAACATCAAAAGTTACTATCGAAAATCAAACATTCAATATCAAACATAATAATTATAACCAAAACGAATTTATATGACACGAGAATATTACAAATTACCTGAATCAAGTGCATTAATGCGATTTCTATGGAAATGTGCAGGAGGTGATCGCTATTTACTTGAAAGAGCAACTTATTCTGATCAAATAAAATATATGTGTCTTGGAGGAATTGTTTTTGCAACTGGTGCTTTGGCAGGAATTGCAGGCGGTTATGCTTTTTATACCATATTTGAACCACGCGGGTCTGCAATTGAGAATCCAATAGATTTACAGACTATTTGTATAGCGCTATTCTTTGGGATTGTTTGGGGTTTAATGATATTTAATATCGACAGATTTATTGTTACTAGTACAGGTAAAGGAGATGGAACTGAAGCAATAACTGTAGGAGAATTAAAAAGTGCTCTTCCTAGAATTTTGATGGGAATGATTATCGCAATGACAATTTCAAAACCTGTTGAAATTAGAATGTTTAAAACTGAAATTGATATAAAACTAAGAGAAAAACAACTTGAACAACAAGCTGAATATCAAAAAAAAGTGGATAAAACTTATGCCGATAGAGAAAAACTATTAACGGCAGAATTTGGAAATATTGCAAAGGATAGAAATGCTCTTAATGAAAGAATCAAAATAGCAGAACAAGCCTATACTGATAATTTAATGGGTAAAGGAGAAAAAGTTCCTGCTGGCAATGGACCACTATCAAAAGCTTTAAAATCACAATTAGATGATTTGTCTAATCAATTAAAAACTTTTGACAATCAAAATGGAAAAGATTTAGCTGAATTAAATAAAAGAAAAGATTTTTTAAGAATAGAAAAAGACAAAGCAAGGTCTGATAATACTAAAATAGCAAATGGTCTAGATGGTTTGCTAGAAAGAATAAAAATTGCCCATGAAGTTGCAGGATTTTGGATTTCGTTATTTATAACCTTATTATTCATGGCTATTGAGTTAACACCTATATTTTTCAAATTGATGTTAACCAAAACCACTTATGATTATCTAGCAGAAAATCGCGATGAACTAATCAAAGCTGATTATGGAATTGAAGTTAAGTATGATTATTATAAAGATAAACAAGGAGTAGAAAAACATTTAGTAATTAATCACGAAGCCGAAAAATTGATTTTCGAAAAAATGAAAGTTACAGAAATTCAAAAAGAACTAACTGCATATGCTGTTCAAAAATATAAAGAAAGAGAAATGAAAAAGATAGATGAAAATCTAGATAATTACATTAATTCAATCGAAAAAAATGAACAAAGCAGTTAACGAAATTCGGCTTTTTTTATTCACTTGTTCTGGAGAAGACAATTATATTCTAAAAAGATGCAATGCCAATATTCAAACAAGGTTTGCCTTAATAGGTTTTTTTGTTTTGCTAATATTTACAGGATGTTTTTTTAGTGCAACATTTTTCATTATTTCTTTATTTGATGGAGCTAAATGGGTCAGTCTTCCGATGGGAATAATTTGGGGCGCAGTAATCGTAAATATGTATTTATTATTACTGCACACTATTTCTCCTGCAATTATTCCATTATCATCTAAAAGAAAAAAAAACAAGTATTCTAATGACAATTCAGACTTAAATCAAAATAGCAATAAGTTTTTAACGCTTTCAATGAATTTAAGAATTGGATTTATGATGTTGTTAGCGGTAATAATTGCACAGCCTTTGAATGTCTTCATGTTTTCTTCTTCAATAAAAAGCAATATTGAAAAACACAAAATCTCAGAAAGAATTAAGCTTTACTCATTAACTAACAAGCAATTGATTAAAGAGGAATTAACTAACCAAAAAGAATTTAATGATAAAATAACTACTCGTTTAAATTTAGCTGAAACACGATTAATTACAAGTCATTTAAATATTATAAAATCAAAAATTGCAACGGATAGTTTATTTGTAATAAACGCTACAAAGAAACTTACAGAGTTTAATAAAATTGATGAAAAATTTAGCTTAAACGATAAAGAAGAAGAAAAAAAAGCCAAAATATTAAATGAACTTGAAAGCCTATTGAATAATGAATTAATTTCTGATGAAAACTTCATAACAAATATTAATTCAATAGCTATACAAGGCTCTTTGAAGAAAGATTTTGATGATTTCAAAACTAACTTAACAATATTGGTTAACGATAAGATTAAAAACTATAATTCTTTGAATATTCTTTTAAACAAGAGCAATTTTTACATAAAAACTATTCAAATATTATTTGCTGAAAGCCTGTTTTCGTGGCTTCTTACTTTAAGTGTTTGTGCAATATTTCTATTGCCAATTTATTTCAAATACAAGGTTCGTAGTGTATGTTCTCTAGTTTTCAAAACTAAAGAAAAAAATGAAGCTGAGATTATTAAACTGAGAGAAGAATTAATTAACACAACAAATTTCAGATGGTTAGAAAATAAAATTAAATCTATCAATATTTCTAATATTAGAACCTCTGATTATTATTTTCAAAGAATGCTTATTGAACACAAAATTATTTTAGAAGAATATGATCATACTAAAAAAGTCTTTAAAAAAAATCTAACCATTAAAATATCATTATTCAATAAAGCATCATTAGAAAGACTAAATCCATTATTAGAAAAACTAAAACAATATAATGTTCAAAAGTACAATGAAATCTCAGGAAGCATATTTAAAGAATATGTAGATGAGGAAATGATAAAATATGAATATTGGCTGGATTGTCCATTTAGAACTAAAATGCGGGCAATCACAAAAATTTCAAATGACGAAAAGGGATTATTAGATTTTCTATATAATCAAAATACAGAAATCAACAATTAAAATATGCCTGATAAAGTTAAAAATATTATTAATGAAGAAACTTTCACAGGAGAAGATAATTTGACCTATAAAAAAGTTACATACGAAATTCTTACACCAAGAAAGACATATTTGAAGGGAATAATTTCTGGAAAATACAGAGGTGTAAAAATTGAAGATGATTTCGATAAGGCAGATCTTTTTGATTTTGAAATTTATGAAGCAAATGTAATAAGTGAAGGTCGAGATGATTTTAGAGCTGATAAACCTTTTATTTTTGCCAGAGATTTTGAAAGCGTCTTTAAAAGAAAGAAAATAAAAGGCAAAAAATTTCCAAAAGAAAAATTGCCCCAAAATCTACCGGTCATAATAACTGCAAATGAAAAATTATTTGGAGTAAATGTACTGGAACCACAATTATTCGAATTTGAAATAATAAGGAAACTTCATCAAACAGAAGGTGATGAAATTTTTGGATCGTTTAACGCTTACATTACAGGATATATCGTTGATGAAACTAAAGAAATCGTAGAAGAAGTCATTTTAGTTCAAGATGAAGTAATTTCTATTCCCAAATCTCCTTCAATTTGTGTATGCAGTAATATAGAAACAGGAAAAACAGAAATTAAAAACAATTATATCAGAAGAGAATATAAATGTATAAATCATAATGATAATGTTTGGGGTAATTGGGAGTATTTAAAAAATGGTCAGCCATTAAATTTTAGATCTCGTAATAATATTGGCAATAATCCAGGATGCGCAAGTCAAGGTTTTGGTATTCTTGGTCTTTTATTTGGCTTGGCATTTATAATTTTTCTATTACCCAGTATCTTATATATAATTGCTTTTTTCGCAATTATATTAATTTTAGGTAATCTGGGAGCATTTTTTAAACCATTATTTAGAATAATTGGAATACTATTTTTAATTGGATTTATTGCTTCCTTAATTCATTCCTTTAACAAGCAATCACATACTTATAATCCAAAACCATTAATTGTTGATTCGCCGAGAGAAGTAGCTCCCTATATTCCAATTGAAGAAATTAAAGATGAAGATCAAAATATTGAAAATGATAGTATCATAACAAGATATAGATCTTGGAAAGACTATTCCGGCAACAAATATGAAGGTAAATATAAAATTAGATTAAGTGATTATAAAAAAGCTCACTTATATAAGGAAAGTCTTCGTTTAAACTCAAATACCTTAAATGCTTACGATAAAGTTATTTTTGATTTGAAAGAATTTGACAAAAATAATTTCAATAACTTATTTAAACTTTTCGATAGCATCAATAAGGTAAAAAGATTAAACGAAATACAATTTGCAGAAATGATTGTAACTTTTGTTCAAGATATACCATATGCTATAGTACTTGATAAGGATTGTAATTCTAATTTATACAGTGATCGTTTTACAAGAAATTATCTTTTAAACAATAAAGGTGATTGCAGTGGAAATCAACGGTTCGGAATCAATACTCCTGTGGAATTTTTAGTCAATCTAAAAGGAGATTGTGATACACGTACATTGTTACTATACAACATTTTAAGTCACTACAATTACGATATTATGCTTATGAGTAGTGAATTTTACGGACACTCAATAATTGGAATTAATTTGCCAATTAACGGTATTGCTTATAATTATAACAACCAAAAATATATTCTTTGGGAAACAACAGCACCAAATGTTAGACCTGGAAATATACCCAATGAAATTTCAAATTTAAACAACTGGAGAATCTCCTTAAAATCAAAATAATCATGGACAAACAAAGTTTATTTTTCACATGCCTTGTAGCAATAGTTTCAACTTTATTAATGTTAATGTCAATGCAATTTTTAGCAAAAAAATTAAATCTAAAACCTGAAGAACAAGAAAAAATAAAAATTTCATATACGATATGGTATGTATCTATTTTGATTACTTATTTTCTATTTTTAAAAGTTGCTTTAGAATTAATTGAAAATTCAATCGAAATAATCATTTATTCGAAATTAATAGAAAATACATTTTTGATATCAATGCAAAAAATTACAATTTTTATTGGCTTTACTTTTTTCTTCACTTTCATATCTTATTTTACAGTTGAAAAAATACTACAATTATCATTTGGTACAAGATTAGACACTATTGAGATTGAAAAGGAAAATATCGGTTACTATCTTATAAAAGGAATTTTATTAATCTTATTTACCTTCTCTCTAATAACTATTTTTGAACATTTCTTAAAATGGTTTTTACCAACAATAGAAACGCCATTTTATCATTAATTATAAAGACAATAAAAATTCCTCAAATTACGGATTTCCATAAAATACTGGTTTTACAGGATTTACCTTTGAATAATAATCAAAACTAAAACCAATGGAAATCAACATTCAACTAAAATCATTAGCCGATAAAATAAATCAGCTGAAAAGTAAGATTGAGACTGAAGAATCTACAAAACATGCTTTTGTATTGCCTTTTATACATATTTTGGGTTATGATGCTTTTAATCCCTTAGAAGTAGTTCCTGAATTTACAGCAGATCTTGGGCTGAAAAAAGGCGAAAAAGTAGATTATGCTATTTTTCAAAATGGAGAACCCATTATCATTGTAGAATGCAAAAGCTGGAAAGAAAATCTTACAGTACATAATTCTCAATTATTTCGCTATTTCCACGTTACAAAAACCCGATTTGCGCTTTTGACAAACGGCATTACTTACCAATTTTTTACTGATTTAGATAATCAAAACAAAATGGATGAAAAACCATTTTTGGAATTTGACATCTGCAATCTAAAAGAGAATACTATAAACGAAATTGCGAAATTTCATAAAGCGAACTTTGATGTAAATAATATTGTCAGCAATGCCAGCTCTTTAAAATATATCAAAGAAATAAAAAAACAAATAAGCGTTGAATTGGAAAATCCTTCAAATGATTTTACAAAGCTTTTTGCCAATAAAGTGTACGCCGGAAGATTGACTGAAAAAGTTATCGATGAATTTAAAGATTTAGTTCAAAAATCGGTCAGCCAATTTATTAATGATAAAATCAATGACCGATTAAATGCTGCTTTAACCAAAGAAACAATCAAACAGCAAGTTGAACAAATTACTATAGTTGAAGATGACAATAAAATTATTACATCTGAAGAAGAACTTGATGGTTATCGAATAGTAGTTGCCATTTTACGTCGAAAATTACCAACCAACAGAATTGTTTATCGCGATACGCAATCTTATTTTGGAATCTTACTAGATGACAACAATCGTAAGCCTTTATGCCGACTGCATCTTAATGGCGGTAAAAAATACATAAGCCTTTTTAATGACAATAAAACAGAGTCAAAAATTTCAATTTCATCAATCGACGATATTTATCAGTTTGAGAAAGAATTATTAGATACTGTGGCGCTCTACGAAACAGAATAAAATCACGTATAAGTACTCATTTTAAAGAATTTAATTCTAATTAGATTTAGAAATTAAATAAAGCTTTTAGCTCTAAACCAAATACCACAAAGCCTATGCAAAAAAACTACCTTATCTTACTTTTATTATTTGCGTTTTACTCCTGTAAAAAAGCTGATGCTCCTCCTCCAAAGCAAATCAATACATTTTATAAAGAGGCAGTTACAGCAGACGACCGAAAAACGATTACACCGGAAGAAGCAAAAACCTATCACGTAAATAAAACCTACCAATATGAATACCGGACCGGAAATCCAGGAAATTACGAATACAATTATGATGTAAAAGGAATAAATTATAAAGGTGATTCGGTTTTTGGAAATATAAATGTTCACCGGAAATATGGCGCAGGAATTTTAATTGATAGTATTGCTGAAATCGAAATCAATACGGAATGGATTTCTCATGGAAAATTAAAAGCTTTTGATAATAAAGGAAATGAATATCAATTAGTAGTAAAATAAATTAGGTCAAAAATGAAATATGCTTTATTACTTCTCTTCGTTTTTTTAACTTCATTTTGCCCGCCTGAAACGACAGTATATTTATGCGGTCCAACAGGCGCCAAAAGATATCATTATAATGCAAGCTGTCGCGGACTAAGTTCATGCAATCATGAGATTACAAAAGTTACCCTTAAAAAAGCTCAAGGATAGGGTTTGACGCTTTGTGGTTGGGAAGATTAAAATTATTTTTTATCATTCAAAGTTGTATTATGAGTGATTTTTTACCTTCTCAATTAAGAGCTAAAATCAAAGAAAAAACAACTGAATCAATAAAACGAATTACATAACCTCTCAAAATAAAGATATTTTTTGGGAGGTTTTTTATTTTTCTTTACTCGACTTATGTGCGTATTTTTTGAAAATATCTTTTGTCACTGGTTTTAGTGCATTATTATTTTCTGGGTGTCGACCATGACCGTTGAAAAAGTCAATTCCATCAGCCGTGTTCGCATACCAAATTGTTGCGCGTCCGTATTTATCAAAACAAACTGTATTATCATAAATATCAACTTTTTTTAGATGAACCAAACTTTCATCTAACAATTCAACTGGATTTCCTGCAAGCGAACCTTCTGTTTTCAAATTACAATTAACAAGCTCATAATGATCCTCAGACCACTGCATACATTCCTTCTGCGGAAGCGCCAAATAAATAATAACGCCAATTAAACAGATAAAAGCAGTTATAGCTGCAGTTCGGAACATTTTAAATCTTGACTTATAAATTCTGAATTTTCTTTTCTTGTTTGGTGTTTTTACAAAAACGGGGGTTTCTGGCTTTTTTAAAATTTCAATTGTATTCTCATTTTCCTTTTTGCTTAAAACTTCGGCACCGTATACTGTAATTTGTCCTTCCTGAGCCATTGCTTTTGCCTTAAATTTTCGAAAAGGTCTTGGCTGGAAATCAATCAAAATTGCCGCCATGTCAACCGTATCTATTTTTTGAGGTTCTTTCTCGCCTTTTAAAAAAGCGCCAACCTTTTTGTACTTATCGGTATAAGTTGTGCAGGTATCTTCTTCATTTTTATTGAAAGGAGTACCTTTAAAATCCCAATAGACTTTTAAGTCGTCTGGCGCGGGATTTACACTTAAAATTTTCCAGCATAAATTTCTCAAATGTGCTTGAGAAGGTGTCTCCAGATAATTAGAATTTTCCCCTAATTCTTTTTCATTATTATATTTTGTTCGTATAGCTTCTTTATAAGCTTTTTCATAATTGCATCGTGTAATGTTGTCCATATACATTCAGGATTTTCAGGATTTTTAGGATAAATTCTCGGATTTTTCAGGAAAATCAGGAACATTAGGAATCTCCGGATTTTCTTGTCAATTCAGAGGAAACTACATGTTTACTTTGTCTCAGAATTAGTTCTCATTCTGACTCGCGATTAGAATAATTGTACAAAACTAGTTCACTCATAAAGTGCGGAAAACTGTAAGACAAAGTTTAGGAGGGAAGTCTAAATTAACTCTTATTGTTCTACGCGCTTTTCTTCCCAAACAAAAATTGTCATTGCCCAAAAAACGATTCAGAATACTTCTGAATAGCAATGCTTATGCCAAATTTTTAAATCATAAAAAAAATGAAAAAAATATTTTTATTGGGAGCGTTCGCTTTATTGAGTACAACATTGTTTTCTTGTACTGCTGATGAATATGATGATGTAAAAAAAGAAATCAAACCTGCAAAACCAACATATGCCGATGATGGTCCAGGCGATACGACGCCTCCACCGCCTCCTCCAAAAGATGAATAAAAAAATTGTACTTAATAATTAATTAGTACTTTCGGGGAAAGTAAATTTTATGTTACGATCCCCTTTTTTATGTTTTCTTCTTTTTGTTTTTCTTATTTCATGCAAAGACAAAACAGCTGTTCCTGTAAAAAATGAGGCCCTAAAAAAAGAAGCCAAAGAACTTAGAGCTAAAGGAATTAAAACGCTTCAGAAAGAAAACTATGATAGTGCTTTTTACTATTTCAATAAATCTATAACTTTATATAAAAAGACTGCTGATAGTGCTAATATTATATATGTCCTTTCTCAAATGGCTCTGATTCAGCAAACCAATAGCGATTATTATGCAAGCAAAGAAACGCTTACAGAAACATTGCCTTATATCAGAAAAAAAGATATTTACTCTTCTTATGTAAATGGTCTTTTTGGGATAGCTGAAAAAGAATTATCTAATTATAAAGATGCAATTTACTATTATAATGCAGCTATGAAAGATTATGATGGTCTTGAAGTTAAACAAGCTTATTTAAACAATATTGCAGCTGTCTATATAAACCAAAAAAAATACGATAAAGCCATAAATCTCCTAGAATCTGCTATAAAAATAAAAATAGCTAAAACAGAATCACAAGATGGTATATCACGGATCATTGATAATTTAGGTTATGCTTATTTTAAAAATGGATTGCCTGAAAAAGGACTTTTGTACATGCAAAAAAGCTTAGATTTGAGAAAGAGTCTTCAAGATGATTACGGGAGTATCGAAAACAGCATTCATTTATCCGAATTTTATAGTGAAACTAATCCTCAAAAATCAAAAGAATTTGCTTTAAAAGCCTATCGCACAGCTACAAAAATGCACAGTATAGATGAGCGTCTAGAGGCTTTAGCTTTATTAATGTCAAATAAGTCGGTAGCAGAAAATACTGAATACGCCAAAAAATTCACTTCTTTAAACGACAGCATTATTAAAATCAGAAATAATTTTAAAAATAAATCTGCTAAGATTAAATACGATTCTCAAAAGGAAAAAGACGAAAATGAAAAACTTCGTTTAGAAAAAGCTGAAAATCAAATAGCCTTGCAGCGCGCGCAGTATCGTCAATTTATATTCATTTCGATTTTTCTTTTGCTTTCTGTTCTGATATTTTATCTGAGGAAATATTACCGAAACAAAAACAGAATTGAAAAACTCGAAACAGCCTACGAAACGGAAATCAGAATTTCGAAAAACATTCATGACGAACTTGCAAATGATGTTTTCCATACCATTACATTTTCGCAGACACAGCCGCTAGAAAACGAAAGCGCCAAAGAAACTCTGATTGAAAAACTGGATCATATATATGCACGTGTCCGCAGTATTTCAAGAGAGAATAATACAATTGACACGGGCATAAATTATTTACCAAACTTGAGAGAAATGCTTTCTACTTATAATAATGACGAAAGAAACATTATTATAAACAGTATCGAAAAAATAAATTGGGATGCTATTGATGATATTAAAAAAATTACAATTCAGCGAACATTACAAGAATTAATGGTCAATATGACCAAGCACAGCGGGGCTTCGCTGGTGGTTGTAAAATTTGACCAAGATGCAAATATGATCTTTATAGACTATATAGATAACGGAAAAGGAGCTAAAAAAAATAAAATTTTTAAAAATGGTCTTCAAAATATGGAAAACCGTATTTTGTCTACGAAAGGAACTATTACTTTTGACACTGAACCCGATAAAGGTTTTAAAGTAAAAATATCCATGCCTAAATAATTTTTATATGTTTAAAAAAGTAATTATAGCCGAAGACCTTGACAGCATCAATTTTGGAATAGAACAAGTCCTAAAAGATTTAGGGATTGAAAACTTTCACTATTCTAAATATTGTGACGATGCTTTTTTAAAAATACGAAAAGCTGTTCAGGACAATGACCCATATGATTTATTGATAAGTGATCTTTCATTCAAAACAGATCACCGTGAAGTGAAATTGGCCAGTGGTGATGAATTAGTTCAAAAGACGCGTGAATTACAGCCTGATATTAAAATTCTTACTTACTCGGTCGAAGACAAAAGTTATCGTATTAAATCGCTTTTTGAAAATGCTGCCATCAACGCTTTTGTACTAAAAGGCCGAAACAGTATTGAAGAATTAAAAAAAGCCATTAACATGATTTCTGCTTCTGATGAAAAATTTATTTCTCCAGAAATCGCATCTGTATTACAGGAAAAAAACAATTTTGAAATTGATGATATTGATATTAAAATCCTGAAATATTTAGCTGAAGGCAAATCGCAGGAAGACATTATAAATATCTTTAAAAATGCCGATATCAAACCTAACAGTAAAAGCGCTATCGAAAAAAGATTAGCCAAACTAAAAGATTTTTTTAAAGCGAACAATAGCGTTCAATTAATTTCGATCATAAAGGATATGGGAATTATTTAATTCTAAATCTGCATCAATATTTTATAAAGCTCCTGAAGGGGCTTTTTTTATTGCTTTGATTTACTAATTCAATACTTATTTAATTATTTGATAATAATGACTTTACAATTAATTCACATTAGTTTTATTAATTTGAATAAAAGTAAAAGTTATGAAATTCTTTAATCTAAATTTTCTGGTATCATTCAAAGAATGGCTTTTTTTAAGAGCTATGCAATCTTCTTTCCTTCATTAAAAAGTCAATTAAAAATCAAGGAATATACATTTGAATGAATAAAATTGAAAACTCGTTTCTAAACAAAAATCAATTTGGAGAGGATTTCTTGTGGGGTGTTTCTACCGCCGCATTTCAAATTGAAGGAGCTCATGATGCAGACGGAAAAGGTTCTTCGATCTGGGATGTTTTTACCTCTCAAAAAGGGAAAATTAAAAATGGACATCATGCCATAACCGCTTGTGATTTCTATAATTCGTATCAAAATGATATTGATTTAATCAAAGAATTAAATATACCGAATTTTAGATTTTCGATCAGCTGGCCACGAATTATGCCAACAGGAACTCATCCTGTAAATCAAGCCGGAATTGATTACTACAATAAAATCATCGACTCATTATTGGCACAAGGAATTGAACCTTGGGTCACGCTTTACCATTGGGATTTGCCTCATGCACTCGAACAAAAAGGCGGCTGGACGAATCGCGAATCAATTTCGTGGTTTTCAGAATATGTGGAAATCTGTGCAAAACATTTTGGCGATCGTGTAAAAAACTGGATGGTAATTAACGAGCCTTCTGTTTTTACTGGAGCCGGCTATTTCTTGGGCATTCACGCTCCGGGAAAAAAAGGAATTACAAATTACCTAAAAGCCATGCACCACGTTACAATGGCAACTGCAGCAGGAGGAAAAATACTTAGAAACCGAATTCCTGACGCAAATATTGGAACTACTTTTTCTTCGACTCATATTGAACCCGCTACAACAAGTCAAAAAGATGCTGAAGCTGCAAAACGTGTCGATACTTTATTGAACAGAACTTTTATCGAACCGCTTCTCGGACTCGGATATCCGCAAGATGACTTACCTGTTTTAAAAAAACTAAACAATTATATCGCGCCTAATGATTTGGAAAACATAGCTTTCGATTTCGATTTTGTTGGTCTGCAATGCTATACCAGAGAAGTTGTAAAATCGTCGTTAATAATTCCATATATCGGTGCCGAGTTAATTAGTGCCGAAAAAAGAAATGTCATAGCAACTGATATGGGTTGGGAAGTGTATCCTCCTGCGCTCTATCATGTTTTAAAAAGATTTAACGAATACGACGGCATCAAAAAAATTATAATTACCGAAAATGGTGCTGCTTTCCCAGACACTGTTACAAATGGAAAAGTACATGACATAAAACGTACACATTATATTCAGGACCACTTGGAACAAATTTTAAAAGCCAAAGAAGACGGCCTAAATGTCGATGGTTATTTTGTATGGACACTTACTGACAACTTTGAATGGGCCGAAGGCTACAACGCCAGATTTGGACTAATTCATGTTGATTTTGAGACTCAAAAAAGAACCATCAAAAATTCAGGATTCTGGCTCAAAGATTTTTTATCTTAAGCTTAATTCCTTAAAAATAATAAAAGCCTTTCGCATTTAATGTGAAAGGTTTTTTATGTTTTAAACAAAGCATTTATCAATGATATCTAAATTTATATGGTTGCTTTATAATTCCAATATTAAGCTTTCCGTTGCTTTTTAAGTGAGCCGTCACCATAATATATTTTTCTTCGGGATATTTTATATCAAAACTAAAGGTTGTATCTTTTGCTTTAACCTCAAGAACGTGCTTTCCTTCGTCAGATATTGAAAGTTCCGCTGTTTGGTATGTCGGCATTTCATTTGTTGCTTTTAAGTTAATATCCTGAACTTTCTTTTTATCCAGATATACTTCCAGTTTTAAGTTATTCAGTTGCATATTTGTTGGCTGTTCAAACAACACTACATATTTTTTACACCCTAAAACGGATAGAGCAATTAATAAAATTAAAACCTTTTTCATACATGATATTTTAAATGATTGGCAGCCGAAATCAAACTGTTTTTACTCTTTTATAAATATAAATAATTTTATTCAATCCAGCCTAAAAACAAGTTTCAGTACCTCAATTATTAAACATCAAAAAACACTAAAAAAACTTCTAAAAAAGTTAAATAAAATCAGTTATTTTGCTGATTTTATTTGGTTTAACCGTATGTTTTTCGTATCTTTATAGTGTAAATACCACTTTAATATATGCCAAAAAACAAACTATTTAAATGCCTAAATTACTTCTTAAAAAATTATTCTTTTTCCAATTTCTTGCATTTTATTTTTCAAAAAAATGCTTTCCATCTTCATTTGGAAATTATCCTTTCTAATCTTTTTTCTGCACAAAGTACAAACACGCAGAAGACACCAATGCGACCGCTCCAATTGCAATCGTAATTACTTTTCTTGGATGCATTTTCTGAACTATTTTTTTAGAAAATATATCTTTTAAATTCAAAAAAAGATTTCCCCTTTTAGGAAGCTCTTTCGGCTCTTCATTTTCATTTTTCACAAAACTCTTCAATTCTATGGCTTCATTTTCGATTTCGGCAGACACTTTACTTCTTTCTGCATTTTCAACCATTTTGGTTTCTTCAATTCTGCACTTTTCATTAAACCTTTTAAAAGGGCGCGGCTGAAAATCGACCATAATTGCCGCAAGATTTATTGCGTCAATATTTGACGGATCTGTTTCTCCTTTAAAAAAGGTTTCTATAGGTCTAAACTTATCCTTTTGTTCCTTAAACTTATTCTTTTTAGTATGATCAAAATCTAAACACAATAAATTCCTAAAAACATTCAAATCATCTTGGGTTGGTTTATTTTCGAAAATAAGCCAGCACAAATCGCGGAGTTTTCCTCGAGACGGACTATACAAATAATCAAAGTGTTCTCCCTCCTTTTCGAGTTCATATTTAATTTTAATCCCTTTTTTATATTCTTCTAATGTATTATTCATTTTATCTTTTTTAGGAATCTCTTTGGACTCTTTACTTTCATTTTTAATCTAAACCTTTTTATATGCCTTTACTTTTGACTTCTAAAATTCAAATCCTTACCAGCACTTTCAATTTTCACTTTAATTCCAGATTATTTCTACTTTTTTTCAAAGTTCACCCAACTTTCATCAGACTTTTGGC
Source organism: Flavobacterium sp. LC2016-01 (assembly GCF_009711135.1). Taxonomy (GTDB): domain Bacteria; phylum Bacteroidota; class Bacteroidia; order Flavobacteriales; family Flavobacteriaceae; genus Flavobacterium. The sequence goes on from NZ_WMIC01000003.1 coordinate 421,090, forward strand.
CTCTATTAAAATAGAGATTAGTCTAAAATCAAATAATATTTAATATAAAAATAGGCATTGCATTTTTATTTTATTGGGAAATCATGGGAATCTCAGGAAAACGCAGGAATTCCGGGAATTCCTTATCTACAGTGGTCTAAAAGTGCCTTTCCTTTGTATCAGAAATTAGTTCAAGTTTTGTCTGCAGACTAAAACAAAAATATAAAACTAGTTCTAATTAACATTGTGGAAAACCGTAAGACCGAGTTTATTCGGGAAGTTTAAATTACGTCTTACCGTTCTACACGATCAACTTCCCAAAATCAATTTGGTATTGTCAATAATGAACTCTGGATAACTCCGGACAGCAATACCTATGTCTAATTTCTAAATTAAATCAAAATGAAAAAATTATTACTTTTTAGCGCTATTGCGTTATTATTCAGCATATTTTCTTGTACTCCGGATGAAATTGAAACGAAGCCGAAACAAGAAACAAAAAAAACTATTAGTCCAGTAAAGGATACTTATGCTGCTGATGGTGATGGTCCTGATGATAAACTACCACCGCCACCGCCACCAAAGGATGAATAAATATATTTTTAGTATCTAATTAATTAGTATTTTCGGGGAAAGTAAACTTCTATGTTACGGTCCCCGTTTTTTTATTCTATTCTTTTTCTTTTTCTTTTTTCCTGTAAAGAAAAAAAGACTATTGATTCTCAGACAGAATCTATCCGAAAAGAAGCATTTAGCTTACGAAATAAAGGATACGAAAATCTTAAAAAACAAAATTTCAACACTGCTTTTCACGAATTTAATAAATCCAAAATACTTTTTGAAACTTTAAATGACAGTGCCAATATAGGATATGCGCTTATTTCAATAGCAACAATTCAGCAAGTTAATGGTGATTACTATGGCAGTAAGGAGACCGCTACAGAAGCCTTAGCGTATTATAATGAAAAGAATACATATACCTCTTCAATAAATCTTATTCTAGGTATTGCTGATAAAGAATTATCTCTTTACGATGATGCCATTTTTTACTACAAGGAATCCATAAAAGATGAGACAGACCCTGTCCTTAAACATGACATTATGAGCAATATTGCTGTTGTTTATATTTACCAAAAAAAAAATGACAAAGCGATTGCTCTTATGGAATCCATATTAAATACTAAACCTTTTAATGAGAAATCTAGCGCATTCAGTAAAGCGAGAATTCAAGATAATTTGGGTTATGCTTATTTTAAAAAAGGAATGGAAGAAAAAGGATTCCGTTTAATGAGTGAAGCTCTCCAAAAAAGAAATGAAATTAACGATACCTATGGAAGTATCCAAAGCTATCTGAATTTAGCGGATTATTATTCCAAAAAAGACATTCAAAAATCAGATGAAAATGCGCTTACAGCATACAACGTTGCCACAAATTTAAATAGTGTTGACGAAAGATTAGAAGCGCTTCAAATTTTAATTTCAAATAATAACAGTCCTAATAAAATCAAATATGTTCAAAAGTATTTTACACTAAACGACAGTATCATTAGGGTTAGAAACAACTTCAAAAATAAATCTGCCAAAATTAAATACGATTCTAAAAAAGAAAAAGATGAAAACGAGAAACTTCGCTTAGAAAAAGCTGAAAACCTGTTAGCGCTTCAAAAGGAAAAATACCTGCGAATTGTATTAGTTATCATATTTATTTTTCTTGTTATTTTAATAGCAATTCTAATTCGCTATTATAAAAATAAAAACAAGGCCATCGAATTTAAAGCTTCGTATGAAACCGAAACTAGAATTGCTAAAAAAATCCATGATGAGCTAGCAAACGATGTCTTTAATGTGATTGCTTTTACCGAATCGCAACCTTTGTCTAAAGAAAATACAAAAGAGAATCTTCTTCAAAAACTAGATGACATTTACGGCCGTGTAAGAGGAATTTCAAAAGAAAACAACAGAATTGATACGGGTGCGAATTTTACCATCAGCATAAAAGAAATGCTTTCGAGTTATAATACCAGCGAAAGAAATGTCATATTTACCAATTTAGAAAATGTAAACTGGGAAATTATTGATGATATAAAGAAGATCACCATTAGCCGAATTTTACAAGAGTTATTGGTAAATATGAAAAAACACAGCAAAGCAAACCTTGTTGTTTTAAAATTTGAAAATGATCAAAATTCTATCTTAATAAACTACACCGACAATGGCATTGGCTGCGAAAAAAATAGGATCGTAAAAAATGGCCTTCAAAATATGGAAAGCCGTATTCATGCGGTTAAAGGAACTGTAGATTTTGAAACAGAACCCGATAAAGGTTTTAAGGCCAAAATTGTTATTCCTAAGCAAACAAAAATTTAAAAACCTTGTTCCCTTATTCTAAAAGGTTTTTTGCGTTATTTTATTTAAACTGGATGAAGTCCAGCTCTACAATATAATTTGTTCCTTCGGAACTATAAAAAGAGCCTTTGGCTTGAACCATATTGTAGGGCTGGATTTCAGTCCAGTTCAGCTTTACAATATAATTTGTTCCTTCGAAACTATAGAAAGAGTTTTTGGCTTTTATCTTATTAGGAGCGTCGAAGCTTTGGGATTAATCCGGTTTATTTAATTTAAAAAAAACCTCCCAGAATTTGACTTCTGAGAGGCTTCTACTAATAACTAATTAAAATGGGCATTCTACTTCCAACCTCCGCCTAGGTCTCTGTAAACATGAACCGCAGCGTTAAGTTGTTCTTTTTTAGTATCGATCAATTCTAAATTTGCTTCTAATGCATCACGTTGCGTCATTAAAACTTCAAAATAATCTACTCGTGCCGACTTAAACAAATCATTCGAAACATCAATTGATGTGTTCAATGCAGCAACTTGCTGTGATTTTAAATCATACCCTTTTTGCAGATTATCAATCTTAGAAAGCTGATTAGATACTTCTAAATAAGCGTTTAAAATCGTTTTATCATAATTGTATAATGCCTGAAGCTGTCTTGCATTTGCGCTCGAAAACTCTGCTTTAATTGCATTTCTGTTGATCAGCGGTGCGGCAAGATCTCCAGCTAAAGAATATAAAAGCGATTCAGGAAACGTAAACAAATAAGATGGTTTAAATGCCTGAACTCCAAAAGCAGCAGAAATATCAAGTGACGGATAAAACTCTGCACGAGCAACTTTTACATCTAATTTTGCAGCAACTAATTCCAATTCTGCCTGTTTAACATCAGGACGATTCATTAACAATTGAGACGGAATTCCGGCACTTACTGAAGCTGGCAATAAAGTCAGGAAGTTAGTGTTTGTTCTTTTAATTTCCTGTGGGTAACGTCCTAACAAGAAATTAATTTTATTTTCCGTTTCTTTAATTTGCTGTAAAATATCAAACTCCATACTTTTTGAAGTAAAAACTTCAGCCTCAAACTTCTTAACACCAAGTTCTGTTGCTCTTGCAGCTTGTTTCTGAATTTTTACAATTTCCAAAGCATTACTTTGTAAAGTAATCGTTTGTTTTACAATATCAAGCTGACTGTCTAAAGCCAATAATTCATAATATGAATCGGCGATTTCAGCAATAAGATTTGTAACTACAAAGTTTTTGCCTTCAACAGTTGCTAAATATCTGTTTATTGCTGCTTTTTTAGAATTGCGCAGTTTTTTCCAGATATCCACTTCCCAGTTTGCATAAGCGGCAATTGTAAAATCACCAAGCGGATCTGGAGTTTCAACACCAGGTTTAATTTCTGTAGTGGCATCACCAGCACCTTGGCTGGTATACCTTCCTACTTTTTCTACTCCAGCTCCGGCACGAACACCAACTGTTGGCAATAAAAGTCCTTTACGAACTCTTATATCGTTCTTCGCGATTTCGATTTCCTGCAGCGTCATGTTTAACTCCTGATTGTTTTTCAGGGCCACATCAATCAAATCAATAAGATTTTGATCTTTAAAGAACTCATTCCATTTTACAGTTGAGGTATTGATTGTATCCTGAGTGGCAGCAGCACCAAATGATTGCGGAACTGGCGCACTGGCAGTTGCAGTCTCCGCAACAGGAGCTTTACAGCTCGCTGCAGCAAGACATAATCCCAATACGGCACTATATTTATATACTTTTAATTTATACATGATTGTTGTCAATTTCTTCAGTTAATGGATTCTCTTCTTCATGTTTTACCAATTTGTGCTTCTCAGCAATCTTAGCGAATATGAAATACAATCCCGGAATTACAAAAACCCCGCAGATAGTACCTATAAGCATACCTCCGGCTGCTGCAGTACCAATGGTTCTGTTTCCAATTTTACCTGGACCAGTTGCAAAAGCAAGCGGCAATAAACCTGCAATAAAAGCAAACGAAGTCATCAAAATTGGACGGAACCTTGCTTTTGCTCCTTCCATAGCTGCTTGTAAAACGGTTAATCCAGCTGCATGTCTTTGAATAGCAAACTCTACAATCAATACCGCATTTTTACCTAATAAACCAATAAGCATTACCATGGCAACCTGAGCGTAAATATTGTTTTCTAATCCTGCAATTTTCAATAAAAGGAAAGCTCCAAAAATACCCGCTGGTAAAGAAAGTATAACTGATAATGGCAAAATAAAACTTTCGTATTGAGCTGCTAAAACCAAGTAAACGAATCCTAAACAGATCAAGAATACCCAAATAGCCTGATTACCCTGAGCAACCTCATCGGCAGAAATACCTGCCCAGTCAATGTCATATCCTCTTGGTAATTTTTTTGCAGCAATTTGTTGAATTACTTTAATTGCAGTACCAGAACTATAACCAGCAGCTGCAGAACCACTAATTTGTGTAGACGTGTACATATTATGTCTCGTAATTTCTGAAAGACCATATACTTTTTCTAATTTCATAAAAGCAGAAAAAGGTACCATTTCGTCACGATCATTTTTCACATACAGCTTTAAAATATCATCTGGTTGCGCACGGTATTCTGGAGAAGCCTGAACAATAACTTTATAGTTGATACCAAATTTAATGAAACTGATTTCGTAGTTACTTCCCACAAGAGTTGACAAAGTATTCATGGCATTTTCAATAGAAACACCTTTTTGCTGTGCCAAATCATTATCGACTTTCATCATGTATTGAGGGAAACTAGAACTATAAAAACTAAATACGTTTGATAATTCTGGTTGTTTGTTCAATTCAGCAACAAAATCGTTATTTACCTGTTCCATTTTCTTGTAATCAACAGAACCGGTTTTATCTAACAAACGAAGCTCAAATCCTCCAGCAGCACCATATCCAGGTACAGCAGGCGGCTGGAAAAATTCGATATTAGCTCCTGTAATATCTTTACATTTTTCCTCCATTTCATGCATGATCTCAAGAACAGATTCTTTTCGGTCACTCCAGTCTTTAAGATTCACCAAACAAGTTCCCGAGTTTGCTCCTGTACCTTCAGACAGAATCTCATAACCTGCTAATGAAGAAACTGATTTTACTCCATCAATTGTTTCAGCAATTTTTTGAACTTTCTCAGCAATATTATTAGTTCTCTCTAAAGAGGAACCTGGAGGTGTCTGAATTACAGCATAAAACATCCCCTGATCCTCATTTGGAATAAATCCTGAAGGAACAGAACTGCTTATAATCCATGTTCCAGCACAAAAACCAAGAAGCGCCACAATAGTAACAACTCTTCTGTCAACAATTTTGCCAAGCAGATTTTGATATTTTCCTTGTGCTAAATTGAATTTTTCGTTGAAAGCATCAATAAATCTATTTGCTGGTGTTTTCTTTTTAGGTTTACCGTGATTATTTTTTAACATCATAGCACAAAGCGCTGGTGTCAATGTCAAAGCCACAATACCTGAAAGAATAATCGCAGTTGCCATCGTTACAGAGAACTGTCTGTAAAATACTCCAACAGGACCCGACATAAAGGCAACAGGAATAAATACGGCAGCCATTAAGAATGTAATTGCGATAATTGCTCCTGCAATTTCATGCATCGCTTTTTTAGTCGCTTTCAACGGGGAGAGATGTTCCTCTTCCATCTTGGCGTGAACGGCTTCAATAACCACAATCGCGTCATCGACGACGACTCCAATGGCAAGTACTAAGGCAAATAATGTGATTAAGTTCAATGAAATATCAAAGAATGTCATGAACACAAAAGTTCCAATTAACGATACAGGTACCGCAATTGCCGGAATAACCGTAGAACGCCAGTCTCCCAAGAAAAGGAATACTACTAAACCAACTAGAATAAATGCCTCAACAAGCGTATGAATTACTTTTTCGATAGAAGCATCAAGGAATTTAGAAACGTCATATGAAATTTCATAATCCATTCCTTTTGGAAATCTTTTCTTAATTTTTTCCAATTTAGCCTTTACTTCTTCAATAACCTGATTCGCGTTACTTCCAAAAGACTGTTTTAATACAATCGCCGCCGATGGTCTTCCATTCAAATTAGAATAGATATCGTACATCGAACTTCCAAATTCAACTTTAGCAACATCTTTCAAACGTAAAAGCTCTCCATTTGGATTTGCTTTTACTACAATGTTCTCATATTGCTCTTTTGTTGTAAAACGTCCAGAATATTTCAATACATATTCAAATGCCTGAGAACGTTTACCAGAACTTTCACCTGTTTTACCTGGCGAAGCCTCCAAACTCTGGCTTGACAATGCTTCCATTATCTCATCTGCAGAAATTTTGTACGCTAACATACGATCTGGTTTCAGCCAGATACGCATTGCATATTCACGTGTTCCTAAGATATCTCCAGCTCCAATACCATTTACCCTTTTCAATTCTGAAAGTACGTTGATATCAGCATAGTTATACAAGAACTTCATATCGGTATTTTTATCTGTACTGTAAAGATTCACGTACATCAACATACTCGGTACTTCACGCGTAATTTTGATACCTTCTCTAATTACTAATGGAGGTAATTTATTGGTAACCGAAGCCACACGGTTTTGAACGTTAATTGCGGCTTGATTTGGATCTGTTCCTAAATTAAATACCACTTTAATAGTAGCTTCACCATCATTTCCGGCATCTGAAGCCATATATTTCATTCCTGGAACACCATTCAGAGCTCTTTCTAAAGGAATAACAACCGCCTTGATCATCAATTCACCGTTAGATCCAGGATAATCTGCGGTAACATTCACCATTGGCGGTGAAATTGTAGGGAACTGCGTAATTGGCAAATTCAATACCGACAATACCCCTAAAAAGACAATTATCAGCGATATTACTATCGACAGAACAGGTCTTTGTATAAATTTATTAAACATTTTATATTTTTTTAATGATTAAACTAAAAGGAAATCAATAAATGATCAGCACATATTTATAGTTTCAAAAAGATTGAATACTAATCCCGATAGCTATCGGGAGTGGCTGAACATTTTATTACTCTGCTTTCACACGTAAATGATTGATTACCGTTTGTGGGGCTTGGTATTCATATTTAATTTTGTCGTTCTCTTTTACTTTTTGAACTCCTTCTAGCAAAATTTTATCATTTTCAGTAAGTCCGCTTTTAATCACGTATAAATCAGGAATTTCACCTGTAATCGTGATTTCTCTAGAGGTTACTTTGTTGTTTTTATCGACAACGAAAACATATTTTTTATCCTGAATTTCATAAGTCGCTTTCTGCGGAATTACAATTGCATTTTTAAGAGGCAAGAACATTTGAACTTGTCCAGTCTCGCCATTTCTAAGCAATTTTTCAGAGTTTGGGAATCTTGCTCTAAAAGCGATATTTCCAGTTTCGTTGTTAAATTCACTTTCTATAACCTCAACATTTCCTTTATACTTAAATGTTTCGCCATTTGCTAAAACTAAATTCACTTTATTTTCTGCACGACCCTGAACATTAGTTTCATATTGAAGATATTCTGGCTCAGTAACATTGAAATAAGCGAACATTTGACTGTTGTCTGAAAGGCTTGTAAGCAATTCACCTTCGTCAATAAGACTTCCTAATTTTAATGGAATACGGTCAATTGTCCCGTCAAACGGAGCTCTGATTTCTGTAAATGATAAATGAAGTTTTGCTAAAGAAACTTCAGCTTTTGCAGATTGCAATTTAGCTTGAGCAACACTTAATTCGTTTTTAGAAACGATATTTTTATCTGCTAAAAGTTTAGCATTTTGCAATTCAATTTCAGTCGATTTTTGTTCAGCTTGTGCTTTAAGCAATTCTGCTTCATACATATTTGGCATAATTCTGAACAACAATTGGCCTTTTTTTACAAACTGACCTTCGTCAACATAAATGTTTTGTAAAAACCCTTTTTCCTGGGCACGGATTTCAATATTTCTAACAGATTTAATCTGCGAAACATATTCTTTAGTAAATACAGTGTCAATTTTTACCGGATTTGTCACAGTAAATGTTTCCACTTCTTCTTTTTCTTCTTTTTTAGTGTTACAACTAACAAGGCACACAAAGGCAATTAAGCCTGTGAACAAAATACTTCTTTTCATGATTTAGTTTGGAAATTAAGCGATTGAATGCTTGGAATACAATGATTCCTCTAGATGGAAAAATGCATCAGAAACCGATAAGTTATAACCTCACTTTTATACAAGAAGAAGTAGAAAAAAAATACATCAACAAGACAGCAGGATTACAGCTTAGGTAACCGATGTGTATTGTTGAATCAAATTCTTAATACGCGTTGCGTAATGTAAATAGGATTTGAAGGCGCAAGAAAAGGCGCAAAGATTTTAAAACGATTTGATTCATTTGTTGCAGACTGATCTGAAAATGTCAAATACCAGTTATCAAGCAAACTGTAATTAACCGCAACAAATTTAGCAGTAAGTCCATCATTAACATCATCATTTCCAAGTAAATCTTCTTCAAGATCAATATCAGCATCTTCAATAACCGAAGTGCCTCGTTCCTGATGAGTGAATTTTACACGGTGCTTTTTTACAAGGGTGTGATGGTGAGAAGCATCAAAAGTATTTGCATTCAAATATTGGCCTCCGCCAAATAGAAGCAAATTCATGAATACTAAAAATACTATTAACTTTCTCATTTGGGTGCGAAAGTAAGCAAAGTATCTAAACAAAAAAATATTTTTTAATAAGCTTTAACATTTAATAAAACCGAAAACGTTTTCATTCTTTTTTTAGGCATCATTTTTATTAAAATATTATTTTTTTATACAGAAAAATCACGAAAAAAAGGTTCTCAATTAGAATCTTATTAAGACAAGGGCTTTAATGGAGTAAATATTGCGCAAATCACAACTATCTGACTTTGTATATTTTATTCAGCAAATTTGGTTCTTTTTCTATAGCAAAATTTCCATTATAGTAAATTTTTGTTCTGCTTTAATAAAAATTTGGTGTGTATCTTTCATTTCAAATTTTTCATAAAATGATTTTTTATTGCTTCTCGCATTGCACCAAACTCGTTTTATTTTCTTTTGTTTTGCAAGATTTAAAATGAATTTTAGCAATTCTGATGCAATTCCTTTTCCTTGATAGGCCTCTAAAGTGGCTAACTTTCTAAACTGCATTTCATCTTCAGTAAAAAAACAAGAAACAATTGAAACCAGTTTTTCATCTTCAAAAGCACCAAAATGCAATCCAAAGTCATCTTCTTGTAATTGAACAAATTCAATAGGCTGTTCCGGCCACATTACTTCATGTCTGATTTGCCAAGTCTGCGAAGGCTGAATCGCTTTTATTTCCATTTTTAAAACGTATTTGATCTTTAGCCAAATTTACACCATTTAAAAATGCGGTATTCTTTTAAAGCAAAAAACACAACTACACTCATTATCAAAAAGATAACTCAAAATAAATCAGAAAAATCATTCTATTTAAATTAATAATAATTAATTTTATGGGATCAAAAACAAATAAAACCAGTTATGAAAAAATTCTTTCTTGCTTCATTATTGTGTATTTGTGCCAATGGATTTGCACAGTTAATACAAGTTGGCCCCATGTTTTCTACCAATATCACTTCTGTTATTACAGATGATTTCAGCTCAAAAAGTGCAGGAACAGATTATGGTTTTTCAGGATTTGCGAGGGTTAATTTAGCACTTTTTTATGCTCAAGGCGAATTTGGATATGCTGAATCGAAGTTTACTGTTTCGCAAACCGGAATTGGAGAAACCGAATATAAATTAGGCGGGACAGATGCAACTTTAATAGCCGGTATAAAAGTGGTTCCGCTTGGAAAACTAGGAAACGTAAGAATTTTTGTTGGATACAACTGGAAAAACTATTCCGATATCTCCGCAAGCAACAACCTTAATTTTATTGCTTTTGAACGAAATAACAGCAGTTTCTTAGGCGGTGCAGGAGTTGATTTATGGCGATTTACTATTGATTATCGATATCTCGCCGGAGTAACAGATCTAGATCCTTCGGGAAGAAGTATCAAAACGGGTGTTTCAAATTTTTCTGTAGGTTTTAAATTTTTATAAAATAGAAGACATAAAAAAAGGGAATCAAAATTGATTCCCTTTTTTTATTTCACTTTAACAAAATAGGCTTCTTCATTATCACTGGTTATTTTTTCGACACCAGTTTCGGTTTTTTTTCCGACATTAATAACTCGAAGTACATTTGTTTCTTTATTTAAGAGACAGCTCCAGATCGTTCCGTCAGAAAGAATGATATCCGAAAATGCTGCATCAAATGCATCTTTATTAAAATACTTTAAATCTTCCGTTTTAATCAGTTTTTTGATCTGTGTTTTATTGTCATTTTCATAAAACAAAATCTTGTCTTTGCTTATTTCAACTATTTCCTCTTTTTCATTTTTATCAGTACCTGTCGTCTGCGCCCAAGTAGGCTTGTTTCCAGCTAATTTCCATGTACCAATAATATAATGTAAGGCATCATCTCGCAAAATAGTTTTAAGAGTATCTACCTTTTTTATAGATTCTTTTCCTAATTCATTTTCAGGTTTAAGTTTAGATGCAATCGAAAATAAATCTAATGCTTTTTTAAAATCTGCCTTTTTATAATAGGAAACTGCCAAATCATATCTGCTTTTTTGAAATGCGATATTCGGAGCAGTTTGCGCTATATTTTTTATTGAAAATAGCATAAAAACAAGAATAAAATAATTTCTCATTGGTTTGGGGATTGTTTTTTTTAATTTCCGCAAACTTAATGAATTAATTATTCTAATAATTACGGTTTCCCACAATAATACATATAAAAAAAACTGCTTCAGTAATGAAGCAGTTTTTTAGCAAATTATTAAAAAAGCAATAAAATTTATGTCTAATTTGAAAATGAATTTAAAATCTCCATCGCTTTTTCCGTATCATCTTTATCGACAAAAATATGATCATGATAAAACGCTGCAACAACATTACAGCTAATTTCATGTTGTGAAAGTGCTTTAGAAAAAGCCGCAGTCAAACCAACCGCTTCTAGTGAAGAATGAACAGAAAGCGTAATCCAAGACATTACAATCGAATACTCCAGATGTAACCTTTCAGCAATTTCTTTTCTCAAAATCAGCGTTATGGCTTCTTCTTCTCTAAAAAACATATCAACTTCATCTAAATTTAAACCTTCCAATTTGTCTACTTTACAAAAAACATAATTTCCCAATTTATGCTCAGGTTTCATGTTTTTAAGCAACTTTTGCAGGTCTTTTTCTCCAGACATTTCTTCTTTTATTATTGTTTGTTCAACCAAAAATTATTTGCAGGTGATGCGTCCATAAAAATACCGCCATCAATAGTAATCTGTTTAATTTCTTTCTTATTTTTTAGATCTATCACTGCTAATTTTTGATTTTTCTCCCAAACTGCAGGTGTTTGATGTACAGTTTCAGCAGAATTATCAGTATAAACTACTACTATATCAAATGGAATAGCAAAACCTCCTTCATTTATAATTGAAACTTTATTTTTCTCTACACTCTTAATTGAAAGATCGATATAATTATTGGTAAAAAACCAGTTATTAAAAAACCAATTCAGATTTTTTCCTGTCGCCGAATTAATTGAATTGAAATAATCCCACGGAATTGGATGTTTTCCATTCCAATTTTCCATGTACGCATGAAGCGCCTTTTTGAAGACATCATTGCCAAGCAAATCTTTTAAAGCAATGTAAGATAGAGAAGCTTTTCCATAAGAATTATTTCCATAACCAGCATCAGAAACCTGAGACGACATCGAAATAATTGGCTGATCTTCTTCTGTTGACGCATCATTAATATAGTTTTTCACTCTAAACTCTTTGTAGAATTTATCCGCCGCTTCTTTACCATGCTCTTCAATTCCAATCAAATATTCAAAAGTTGTTGCCCAGCCTTCGTCCATAAAAGCATAACGTGTTTCATTGATTCCCATGTAAAACGGAAAGTAGGTATGCGCGACTTCATGATCTTGAACCAATTGTGCAAATTTAGGATCACCCATTTGCGAATCGTTGCACATCATTGGGTATTCCATATCGGCAAAACCTTGGAAAGCCGTCATTTTAGAAAACGGATACGGAACTCCAGGCCATTTATTCGAAAAGAAATCTAACGCATATTGATTATTTTTTACCGAAGCCTCAAAATCAGTCCCTTTCACGTCATAAGCGGCTTGAACACTCGCGCGTCTGTTTGTTTTTTTATCTACCACAACACTGCTGGCATCCCATAAATAATGATCACTTAATCCAAAACAAACATCTGAAATATGTTTCGCTTCAAATTTCCAAACATTCCAATCATTTTGTTTTGTAACCAATCCGTTTTTCATTTCCTGCTCATTTGCGATGTGCAGAATTTCATTAGTTATGTAAGATTTTTTTAAGCGCTCTGCAAATTCTGGCTGTAAGACCTCATCTGGATTAAGCAAATCTCCAGTTGCATAAACCACATAATTTTTAGGCGCTTTTACTGAATAGGTGTAATCATTAAAATCATTGTAGAATTCTTGACGATCGGTGTGAGGCAGTCTGTCCCATTTATTATAATCGTCAAAAACTGAAACACGCGGATAACTGTACGCTACAAAAAAAGTAGTTTCGTCAATTTGTCCTTCTCTCCCGCTTTCTTTAGACAAAGGATAATTCCAGTCAATATTAATTGTTGTTTTAGAATGAGGCGGAATCGCTTTTTTCATTCGAATCATTCCGACAGTTCCCCATTTTCTGCCGTCTTCTTTGTACACTTCACCAGCAATTTTCAATGAAGTAATTGTTAATCCGTCACTTAAAAAATCTTGACTTACTGAACCGCTTCTCGGTGAAGATGGTTTATGAAGATTATTTACAAATCTAATCGGTAAATTTTTTAATGTATCGTTACTATTGTTTTCGTACTCGATTGTTTCTGTTCCGCTTACTATTTTTGTTTTGGCATCAACAGTAATTTCCATTGTATATTTTCCGTGATTCTGCCAATAATTTTTCCCAGGTTTTCCGTCCATCGAACGTGTACCTTTTGCGTAAGCATCTTTTATATTTCTAGGCATATAAAGCTCTTGTGCAAAGCTGTTTTGTGCAAAAAATGCAAGAGCAATTAATAAAAACTGCAGTGAATTTTTTCTCATAAATTGTTTTAAGATTTTGATGATTTAATTGTGTATAATATTAGTGGATATTTTTAACTTATTGTTACAATTGAGTTAAAAAAAAATCAAAGTTTCAGGTTTCAAGTTTCAGGTTTCAAAAAAAACTTAGAACCTCAGCATCTTAGTCTCTTAGCATCTCACAAAAAAAACCGTCTCTTTCAAATAGAAAAAGACGGCCCCTACAATTAATATATAACCCTGATGACTACAAAATATAATCGGTATTAATGAAGTTTGATTCTTTGCTGTTTAGCAATTCCTGCAAAATTTCATTGTTATAATCGATATCTTTTGAAGCTACAAACGTACGTATTGAAAAAGAACGCAAAGCATCTGGAATACTTAAAGTTCCAACTGCCGAATCCTTACGTCCTGTAAACGGGAACGCATCTGGCCCACGCTGACAAGAACTGTTGAGGTTTACTCGGCACACTAAATTTACCAAAGCATCAATAAGCGGCGCTAAAGTTTTGATATTTTTACCAAACAAACTCACTTGCTGGCCATAATTTGATTCGGCCATATCTTCAAGAGGTTCGTTGATATCTTTGAAAGAAATAATTGGCACTACTGGACCAAATTGTTCTTCGTGATACACTCTCATCTCTTTATTTACTGGATATAAAACTGCTGGAAAAATAAAGTTTTCTGTATGCTTTCCTCCTTTTTCATTCAGGATATGTGCGCCTTTGCTTTTTGCATCGTCAATTAATCCCTGAATATAATGCGGTTTATCTGTTTCTGGAAGCGGTGTTAAAGAAACTCCTTTTTCCCACGGATTTCCGAATGCTAAACTGTCTACTTTTTCAGAGAAACGTTTGTTGAATTCTTCTCTGATAGATTCGTGAACATATAACACTTTTAAAGCTGTACAACGCTGACCGTTAAAAGATAAAGTTCCGGCAATACATTCCTGAATAGCCAAATCTAAATCGGCATCCGGAAGAATAATCGCTGGATTTTTAGCTTCTAATCCTAAAATCAAACGAAGTCTGTTTTTGTTTGGATGCTGATCCTGCAAAGCAATCGCTGATTTACTGTTTCCAATTAATGCCAAAACATCAATTTTACCCGATTTCATAATTGGCGAAGCCACTTCTCTTCCGCGTCCGTAAACAATATTGATAACGCCTTTTGGAAAACTGCTTCTAAAAGCTTCTAACAATGGCGAAATACATAAAACACCATGTTTAGCCGGTTTAAAAATCACGGTATTACCCATAATCAAAGCCGGAATCAACAAAGAAAAAGTTTCATTTAAAGGATAATTGTAAGGCCCAAGACATAAAACCACTCCAAGCGGTCCACGGCGAATCATTGCATTAACACCCTGTACTTTTTCAAAATGCGAACTGCGCCCGTTTAATTCCTTATAACTGGCAATTGTATCGTAAATATATTCAACTGTTCTGTCGAATTCTTTTTGCGAGTCGCCAAGGTTTTTTCCAATTTCCCACATTAAAAGTTTCACCACTTCTTCGCGGGTTTCCTTCATCTGCTTTACAAAATTTTCCATGCATTTGATACGATCAACCACTTTCATAGTTGGCCATAAACCTTGACCTTTATTATAGGCTGTGTTTGCAGCTTCAACCACTTCGGCAGCTTCTTTTTCTGCCATAAACGGAATCGATCCTAACAATGTTGGAGTGTATTTTTCAGTTGATGAAATCGTCGAAAATACTGGTGTAGTCTGCCCTGTCCATTTTTTCAATTCTCCATTTACAAGATAGGTATCTTGATTTATCAGACTTTTAATCTGATATTCTTCGGGTATTAAACTCATAATCTGGTAATTTATAGTTTGGTTATTAATAGCATTTTAAAACAAAAAAAGAGGCTTTTTTGCGCCTCTTCTTCTTTTTATGGTTGTATGGTGTCGCCTTCCCAATCCAGTATACCGCCAAGCAAGTTATAGGCATTTTCTATACCTAATTCATTCATAACCTGGCATGCTTTTGCACTTCTGGCACCAGAACGGCAATACACATAATAGTTTTTGTTTTTATCTAATTCTTCAATTTCATAAATAAAAGCCTGACCTTTATTAATGTCAATATTTACAGCATTTTCAATATAGCCATCATTAAATTCGTCTTCAGTTCTTACATCAAGTATAACTGCATTTTCGTCAGCGTTTAGCTGAGCAACCCAATCTTCTTGTGATAAATTCATAGTAATATGTGTTTTTGTAAAATTACGACGTTTCTATTAATTAAAAACGTACCAAATGCGATTTCGATTATTATTCTCAGAAAACGTTTTAGAGAAAGGATTATAATCAGTGAATTACAAATTTACTTACTATTTTTAAAAATTCACTCTATAAAATCGATAGAAAATAGGTTTTTTGCATTTACACAAAATACATCTTAATTAAAGTTTTCTGACAATTAATGCCAGCCGAATCTATTATCTTTGTAAAAAATTACAATTTTTAATTCGATTTTGATAAAAACATCGGGTATAACGAATAACATCTGTCAGTTCGAGCGGAGTCGAGAACCGCAAACATCTCGACTCCGCTCGATGTGACAAAATTATTTTAAATCAATGCAAAACTTCTTAAAAAATATCTTCCCCAATTTCTCCAGCGAACTCGTTACAACTATTGAAGAAAACGGAAACCAGCAAAACTTTGAAGCCGGAACCATTTTAATGCGTACCGGACAATATATCAAAAACACCGTTTTGATACTTAAAGGAAAAATCAAAATTTACCGCGAAGGCGAAGATGGCGGTGAGTTTCTAATGTATTATCTACAGCCGGGTCAAGCCTGCGCTATTTCGATGATTTGTACTGCCAAAAGTGAAAAAAGCCAAATCATGGCAAAAGTGGTCGAAGATGTTACCGTCATGATGATTCCGCTTACGCTAATGGACAAATGGATGATGGAACACCGTTCTTGGTACGAATTTGTAATAGAAACCTATAGAAGTCGTTTTGAAGAAGTCTTAGAAGTTGTCGATAATATCGCTTTCCGTTCTATGGATGAACGTTTGGAATTTTATTTAAAAAGACATTCTGATGCCTGTGGCTGTTCAGAAGTTAAACTTTCGCATCAAGAAATCGCAACCGAACTAAACACCTCTCGAGAAGTTGTTTCCAGATTATTAAAAAAAATGGAGCAAAGAGGTTTAGTCAAACTCAACCGAAACCAGATTGAATTATTGAAGTGATATTGGCCACGGATTATACTGATTAAACGGATTTTCGCTGGTTGATTTGTCACATTGAGCGAAGTCGAAATGCTGTGTGGGCTTCGACTTCGCTCAGTCTGACATACTTTTAATAATTAATCTGTGGCAATCCGTTTCATCCGTAAAATCCGTGGGCAACAATTAGGAAACAAAAAACATCCTTCTGTGATAAATGTTACTGTAGGTTTCTAATTTCCTAAGCACCTTTGCGTCAAAATAAATGCAATGGAATATTTAGGCTATTTTGCTTCAATCATAATCGGAATCTCGCTGGGCCTAATTGGTGGAGGCGGATCGATTTTGACAATTCCAATTCTGGTTTATTTATTTAAAGTAAACCCAGAGCAAGCCACTTCTTATTCTTTATTTATTGTTGGTTTGACTGCACTTTCTGGAAGTTACAGCCATTACAAAATGGGAAATTTAAAATTAAAATCGGCATTGTATTTTGCGATTCCTTCTGTGATTTCCATTTTAATTATTCGTGAAGTTATTTTTCCTCAAATTGCTTCTACCCTATTTTCAATCGCATCTTATTCGGTTTCAAAAGATTTCCTGATCATGATTGTCTTTTCAGTTTTGATGATTACGGCAGCAATTTCGATGATTCAGAAACCGCAGCCAGAAATAAAAAATGCCGAAACAAATTATATTCAATTAAGTATCATTGGCTTTTTAGTCGGAATTGTAACGGGATTTTTGGGAGCCGGCGGTGGATTTTTAATTATACCGGCGCTTTTGTTTTTTGCAAAATTACCAATGAAACAAGCCGTTGGAACTTCACTTTTAATTATCACAATCAATTCTTCAATAGGTTTTGCAGGGGATTTATATATTGGAACTTCCATAAATTATCCATTTTTATTAAGCGTTTCAGGAATGGCGCTTCTCGGAATGTTCATTGGAAGCCAGCTTTCTAAAAAAATTGACGGAGCAAAATTAAAACCGCTTTTCGGCTGGTTTGTTCTCGTAATGGGAATTTATATTATTACAAAAGAGGTTTTATTCTAAAGTTTATCACATCACATAAATTCGGCAAATTTGTGTAGATTTTAAATATTTTCAATTTAGTTCACTTGTAGAGTAATCTTTGTCAGAGTTTTACACTTTGACAAAGGTGAAACTAAAAAAAGCATTTTGCGTTTCTTGTCAATTAGCTTAGACAAAACTGACTTCATATAAAACAAAAAATTCAATGACAAGAATATATTCTTATCATTGAATTTAATAGCTGCGTTTTATGAACCAAAGTTTAATTAACGTTGTCCACCAGAAACAGCAATGGTTTCGCCCGTAATCCAATACGAATCTTCAGAAGCAAGAAATACAGCCACTTTTGCAATATCATCCGGTTTCCCTACACGGCCTAGCGGTGTTTCTGATACGTGCCATCTTTCTCCATCTCCGTTCATAACCCCAGAACTATGTGAACCTTCTGTTTCGATCAGTCCAGGATTAATAGAATTGATACGTATTTTCTTCGGTCCAAATTCTTTGGCAAGAATACGCGTCATAGCATCGACGGCATATTTAGTTTGCGTGTAAACCAATGTAGTTGGCATATCAAGTGTTGATACGATCGAACCTACATTAATGACAGCACCGCCTTTATCTCCAAATAATTTCACTGCTTGCTGAATTGTAAGTATACTGCCCAATACATTAATGTTAAACATACGGTGAAAAGATTCTTCGGTAATATCATCGATACCTGCAAAGCTGTAAACGCCTGCATTATTTACCAGTATATCAAGTTGACCAAATGTTTTTACAATTCCTTCAAAAATGCGTTTTACATCAGCTGCTTTTTCAACATTACCTTGAATTGCAATTGCTTTTCCACCATTAGTGATTATTTCCTGAACCACTTTATCGGCACCATTCTTGTCATTGGCATAATTGACAACTACTTTTGCGCCCTGATTTGCGTAAGCTTTAGCAATTCCGGCACCAATACCTTTTGATGCGCCAGTTATTAATGCGACTTTACCATTTAATTTTTGTGAATTTTCCATTTTTACTTTATTAATTATACATTGTTAATTTATAAAGCAAAGTTGGGTATTAAGTCAGGCCGAAAAGTTGAAGTATCTTAGGAAAAAAGGTTGAACTACTTCAACTTTTCTTCTTTACTTTTTCATTACGTATTTTCGATAAGAACTCTGTTGTCATGTTAAGGTACGATGCCAGAGCATATTGCGGCAATCGCTGCGCAACTTTTGGAAATTTTTCGAGAAACTCCGTATAGCGCTGCTCTGCATTTTGTGTTAGCGTTGCAACAATTCGACGCGCAAAAAATGCGGCAGACTTTTCAGCCATTATACGAAATAATGTTTCAAAATTATGAGCAGAAGCTTTTAGTTTCTGTTCGGCTTCATGATTTATTTGCAGTATCACGCTATCTTCTAAAGCTACTACAAACATCGTCGCTGGAGTTTGATATATATAACTATTATAATCCGCAATCCACCAGTCTTCGATAGCAAACTGAATGGTATGCTCGTTTCCTTTTTCATCGACAACATAAGCGCGAAAAGCTCCTTCAAGCACATAAGTTCTGTGTTTGTTTACAAATTCCGGTTGTACAATAAACTGTCTTTTCTTTATTTTTCGCACTTTAAATTCAGACAATAAAACATCCATTTCGTCCGGCAATAAAACGACTTTATTATTAATATTTTCAATAAAGGATGTCATGTCTTCCATGGATTTTAGGCTAGGATTTACAATAGATGTAAGCAGTTTTGCAAAGTTATTCTAAAAATTGGTATCAAAAACGCAGAATTGAATTGGTCTGTTTTGGGCGTTTCCTCCGGCCGGGCTATCCGCTATATCTTTTGTTCCAGAAAATATCATTTTTAATCAAGACCAAAAATTTGTCACAAAAGGATACCGCTTCTATCCCTAACGCAATATCGGGTCAATGACATTTTTCAATTTCAATATTCTATTTTTTAATTAATCGAATTTTGGTACACTGCATAATTAATTTCCTCCCTTTATTCGTTTCTTCGAATTTTTCTTCTCGTTCTATTTCAAGTTGTAAATCCTCCATCTCCAGCAATTTCAAAATATCTTTTGCCATATTCCTAACCAACTCCCATTCATGATTTGTTTCAAGTAAAAAATCATCCCAAAAATCTGGAGATTTGTCTCCACTTCTGTTGTCAAAAAATAGATCCAATTCCTCAAGTTTTTCAAGCTGTAGATTAGTTAATAAATTAAAATTTCGATATAGATCTACAGTTAATGTAAAATATGATTCAAAATCGATTGCCATTTCGTCACAAACTGCTCCATAACCTACAATTTCATCTTGTTTTTCAGCATTACTCGAAAGAGTTATTAATGTTTTTATTAATTCACAGAAATTCCAGTAAGCTAAATTCTTTTCATTACCCAAATCAGTATGACTATAATCTAATAAAGGATCAAATTCCATAATTTACATTTGTTTACCCCCAGCTAAAGCTGGAGGTAAACAAATGTATGCAAAAAAGGCTTTAGCCAAAACCACAAAGTTTGGCTAAAGCCTAATTCAAATTCAAACAAAAAACCTCCAGTTAAAACTGGAGGCAATTCATATAATTAATTCGTGAAAATTAGTGCAATTGCTTCGCCAGTTCGCTATCGCTCGGGTTGTGGCTAACAAAAAACTTAATGCTCCCCGTACCCAACATCATCCATTTTCCCGCTAAAAACGCGATACTGAATAACAAAATAAACAATCACCAAAAACAAAGCAACAAAAAACCAACTCAAACCTGCGTTTAAACCGTATTCTCCGGCTGCAGTATTATAAATCGTTAATGAAGGGTTTACATTATTCGTAGAAGGCAAAACATTCGGAAAAATTGAAACGGCTGTTGAAGCAAATCCTCCAACTAAAAATAAAGTCGAAAATACAAATCCTTGACCGTCTTTTTTAAAGGAACGGACTTTGAATAATCCTGCAATTCCAACGAAAGTCATTAACGGAAAAAACCAAAGGATTGGATTTTCAATAAAATTATGGAACGGTTGAGGTTCTATGAAATGCCAGATTCCCAAGGAAATAAAAACCAAAAGAAGCAAAACAAAGTTCAATTTGAAAACCACATTTTTAAGTTTTGGATTCAAAGATGAATTGGTTTTATAAATAATCCAGTTGGCGCCGTGAATGGTTAAAGCAACCGTGCTGACAATTCCGAGAAAAAGCGTAAACCAATCTATAATTCCCAATTCATTTGCCTGTGGACTAAAAGTTGGATTCCATAAAGGCAGGAAGAAAAAATGCGGTTCCTGAGTCGAAACACCATTTTGCACCATTCCGAGATTTACGCCTCGAACAATATTTCCTAAAGCAATTCCGAAGAAAAGTGCTAAAAGCAAACTCGCAATTCCGAACGCTTTATCCCAAATTGCTTCCCACATGTGATTATGCACTTGTCCGCGCATTTCCAATCCAATCGCACGGAAAATCAACAACCATAAAATCATAATCAAAGGCAAATAAAATCCGCTGAAAGAAGATGCATATAAAGTTGGAAAAGCAAAAAACAAAACACCTCCTGCAGCAATCAACCAAACTTCATTGGCATCCCAAAACGGGCCAATTGAATTCGTAATTACTTTTTTATCTCTTTCAGTATCGGCAAAAAATAAATGAATAATTCCTGCGCCAAAATCATAGCCGTCTAAAACCAGATAAACAGCCAAAATTCCCATTAAAACTACGTACCAAAAAAATTCCATACTTATATTTTTTCTGTTGAAAGTTCCACATGATGAGGTCCTTTATTGATAATTTTTCCAATCAAAAGCAAAAACAGCATTCCGAGTAAAAGATACAATCCGATGAAACCTAATAAAGTAAATAAGGTATTTCCGGATGAAACCGTTGGCGATGCGCCCGCCGCAGTCCGCATTAAATTGTAAACCAGCCACGGCTGTCTTCCTAATTCCGCCGTGTACCAGCCAGTTGTATTGGCGATGTACGGAAATGGCATCATAAACATGAGCGACCATAAAATCCATTTGGTTTCGAATAATTTTCCTCTGATTAACTGAAAAAGTGAGAGAACCATCAAACCAATAAACACAGTTCCGAGTCCCACCATAATATGATAGGCGTAATACAATCCCGAAATATTTGTAGGATGAATATCTTCTTCAAACTGATCTAAACCTTTAATTTCCTGATTCCAGTTTCCATACGTCAGGAAACTTAAAATATTAGGAACAGCAATTTTATTGTCGAGTTTTTTATCTTTTACATCGGGCTGACCGATTAAGACAATTTCAGAACCTTTTTTCTCGGTATGGAAAATCCCTTCCATTCCGGCAAAAGTCACAGGCTGATATTTCACAACATTTTTAGCCAGTAAATCTCCCGTTGGAACGGCAACAATGATACTCGAAATCAATCCGAAGATAACTCCGGTTTTAAGGAACAATTTTCCGAAAGAAACATTCTTATGACTTAAAATATAGAAAGCGCCAATTCCAGCAACAACAAAAGAACTTGTTACCAAAGAAGCGGCTTGATTGTGCAAATAGGAAGGCCAAAGCCACGGATTTAAAAATAAAGCCTGAAAATTATTGAGGACAAATTTTCCGTTTTCCAAAATCTCATAACCCACCGGATTCTGCATCCAAGAATGTGTCGCTATGATTAAGAATCCGCTTGCCCAGGAACCAATACAAATTAAAAGTCCGGTTACAAAATGCCATTTATGGCCGAGCAGTTTTTCTCCAAATAAAAATATTCCCAGAAAAGATGATTCAAGAAAGAAAGAAAACATTCCTTCCATCGCCAAAGTCTGACCAATAATTCCGCCAGTTAATTCGGAGAATTTAGCCCAGTTTGTCCCGAATTGAAATTCCATGGGAATTCCGGTTACAACGCCCATCGCAAAATTCAGCGCAAAGATTTTCATCCAGAAATGCGTGGCGTGGTTATATTGCTCGTCTTTAGTCTTAAGGTATTTCCATTTGAAGTACACAATGATCAAAGAAAGACCCATTGTAAGTTGCGGAAAAAGATAGTGAAAGGTAATTGTGAAGGCGAATTGCATTCGGTCATAAAAAAGCATTTCTTCCATTGTAGTGGTATTTGGTTTTATGAAGTCCCACAAATTTAACCATTACAACCCGAAATGTTGCCTTTAAAAAAAAGTTTCTCGCTTGATATTTGTGAAACTTTTCAACAATTTAAAAAGTAGAAAGTACACTTAATGATTCCGCTATTATTATCTCTACTCTTTCTTCAAAATCCCTTTTTCAACGCTCTCGTTTATCAAACCTTCAGCATAATTCCATAAAGATGTTGAACCATTTTTTATGACGCTTTTTTTCTCATAAACCTTATCGTATCTTACATCAAACTCTTTCCAGGTTCCGCCGTTATTAGAAGTATTCTGCAATAAAGGTTCTAATCTGTCCATTGATCTTGCAAATTTAGCTTCGTTGGTTTCTCCGGCTTCGAATTCTTCCCAAATGGCGATAAAATCTTCAGCTTGTTTCTTTGGAAGCAAACCAAAAATTCTATTCGCCGCTAATCGTTCTTCATCCGTATTATCATGATTTTTTACAGTATCATAAATAAAAACATCTCCCGCATCGATTTCTACAATGTCGTGGATAAGCACCATTTTTACGACTTTCAAAACATCAATTGGCTCATTTGAATGTTCTGCTAAAACAATTGCCATTAAAGCCAAATGCCAGCTGTGTTCAGCATCATTTTCACATCGGTCACTGTTAAACAATTTTGTCTTTCGCTGAATGTATTTTACTTTATCAATTTCTTTTATAAAAGCAATTTGATCTAATAAATCTTTTGTATTCATATAACTGATTATTTTTTTTCTGAAAAATGACATTCGTCATATGCAAAATTAAAGCTTAAAGCGTAATTGCTCAACTTTAATTACTTAAATAACTCATAGGATGAAAATTCACTTCTTTTTACAACCAAAACAAATTTCTGTAACATTAGTCACCTATTTTACGGAAAAACAAACTTACCTTTGCGTACCAAATTTTAGATTTCCAAATCATGAAAATTGAACAAATCTACACCGGATGCCTTGCGCAGGGTGCATACTATATCACTTCAGACGGCGAAGCGGCAATTATTGATCCGCTTAGAGAAATTCAGCCCTATTTAGATCGTTTAGAACGCGACAACGTTACCTTAAAATACATTTTTGAAACGCATTTCCACGCCGATTTCGTTTCCGGCCATGTTGATTTAAGCAAAGAAACCGGAGCACCAATTGTTTACGGACCAAATGCTGCCTGTGAATTTGAATGCATTTCTGCGAAAGACAATCAGGAATTTAAAATCGGAAAAATTACGATTAAAGTATTGCATACTCCGGGACACACGATGGAAAGTACTACTTTTTTATTGATTGATGAAAACGGAAAAGATCATGCAATTTTTTCTGGCGATACCTTATTTATTGGTGATGTTGGACGTCCAGATTTGGCACAAAAAGCAGCCGGAATGACACAGGATCAATTGGCCGGAATTTTATTTCACTCTTTAAGAAATAAAATTATGACTTTGGCCGATGAGGTTATTGTTTATCCAGCGCACGGTGCGGGAAGCGCCTGCGGGAAAAACATGAGCAAAGAAACCGTTTCGACAATCGGAAATCAAAAAGCAACCAACTATGCTTTGCGCGCTAATATGACCGAGGAAGAATTTATAACAGAAGTAACTGACGGTTTATTACCTCCTCCTGCCTATTTCAGCATGAACGTTGCGATGAACAAGCAAGGCTACGAAAGTTTTGAAACCGTTTTGCATAACGGAATGAAAGCGATTAAAGCCGAAGAGTTTGAGGCTGTTGCCGAAGAAACCGGAGCTTTGATCCTAGACACAAGAAGTGCTGCTGATTTCAGCAAAGGATTTATTCCACAGTCGATTAATATTGGAATCAATGGTGATTTTGCGCCATGGGTTGGAACTTTGATTGCTGATGTAAAACAGCCAATTATATTAGTTACTTCTGCAGGTATGGAAGAAGAAACTGTTACGCGTTTAAGCCGTGTAGGTTTTGACGCCATTATTGGACATCTTGAAGGCGGTTTTGAAACTTGGCAAAAAGCAGGTTTTGAAATTGATACCGTAAATAGAATTACTGCTGCGCAATTTGCTAAAAAAGTCAAAATTGATACCGATAAAATTATCGATATCCGCAAAGAAACTGAATACGAAGCAGAACATATTGAAGAGGCTTACAGTAAACCTCTGGCTTATATTAATGATTGGGTAAAAGACATTGACCCAAATGAGCATTTTTATTTACACTGTGCCGGCGGTTACCGCAGTATGATTGCGGCTTCGATTTTGCAGGCTCGCGGTTTTAGAAATTTTTCTGAAATTGAAGGCGGTTTTGGAGCGATTTCAAAAACAGAAATTCCAAAATCAGATTTTGTTTGTCAGAGTAAGGTTTTGAAAGCATAAACATTGAACATAAATTTTTACCGTTAAGATATTAAGTTAATTAAGTTGGAATGCTTAATTTTTCTTCTTTGAAAGTTTCATTAAGTTAGATTTGCTTAATATCTTAATGGTTAAAAACAAAAAGCACTTAATTTTAGTTATGAGTATATTAGAAATTATAAAAGAACCTTGGCCTTGGTATGTTGCAGGTCCGCTGATTGGATTAACTGTTCCTATTTTATTAATAATCGGAAATAAATCTTTCGGGATTAGTTCTTCGCTTCGACATATTTGTGCGGCTTGTATTCCGGCGAATATTTCGTTTTTTAAATACGATTGGAAAAAAGAAAGCTGGAATTTATTTTTTGTTTTCGGAATTTTTCTTGGAGGCGCTATCGCAGCTTATTTTCTGTCAAATCCAAATGCGGTTGAAATTACACCACAGCTTTCAGAACAATTAGCATCGTACGGAATTACAGATCATTCCGGATTATTGCCAAAAGAACTTTTTTCCTGGGAAAGTTTATTCACGCTTCGCGGATTTATCATGATTGTCATTGGCGGATTTTTAGTTGGTTTCGGGACGCGTTACGCGGGCGGATGCACCAGCGGTCATGCTATTATGGGATTATCAAATTTGCAATGGCCTTCATTAGTTGCCACAATCTGTTTTATGATTGGTGGTTTTGTAATGTCGCTTTTGATTTTGCCTTATATTCTTTCACTTTAAAATTTCAAAAATGAGTAATCTAGAAAATACAGATACTGAAGGAATCAACGCAAGCGAGAAAAAAGAAGCCGGATTCGCAAATCTTAAATATTTAATTGTCGGTATCTTTTTCGGAATTGTATTTGTAAAAGCAGAAATTATCAGCTGGTTCCGTATTCAGGAAATGTTCCATTTGCAGTCGTTTTTTATGTATGGCGTAATTGGAAGCGCAGTTGCTGTTGGACTTATATCTGTTCAACTGATAAAAAAATTCAACATTAAAACCCTTCAGGGCGAGAAAATCGAAATTCAGCCAAAGACTTTCAGCAAAGGACAAATTTATGGCGGATTAATGTTCGGTTTTGGATGGGCGATTACCGGAGCTTGTCCAGGTCCGCTTTTTGCTCAAATTGGAACTGGAGTTACTGTAATTATAGTTACTTTATTAAGTGCTATTGCCGGAACTTGGTTTTATGGTTTGATTAAAGATAAATTGCCTCACTAAAAAATGAATACAGCAGAAAAGTTATCGTTACGAAAAGCAAATCTTTCAGAAATACCTGAAATTTGGAATATTCTACAAGATGCAATTGAACAAAGACGACTAGACGGAAGCACACAATGGCAAGACGGTTATCCAAATGAAGTTTCAATTGAAAATGATATAAAAAATGGATATGCTTATGTATTAACCGAAAACGAATCGATTTTGTGTTACGCTGCTATTATTTTTGATAAAGAACCAGCTTACGATGACATCGAAGGCAAATGGCTTACTAATGGCGATTATGTTGTAATACATCGTGTTGCAGTTTCTAAATTGGCAAAAGGAAAAGGAATTGCCACAAAACTATTTGAAAGCATTGAAGGTTTATGCCTTGAAAATAATGTTTACAGTATTAAGGTAGACACCAATTTTGATAATATTCCGATGTTGAAAATTCTTGACAGATTAAAATATACCTATTGCGGCGAAGTCTATTTTAGAGGTTCAGCGCGAAAAGCTTATGAAAAACAGTTGTTTTAAGTTTTTTATTTTAAAACATTACATAATAAAACCCGACAGCTTTCGAAACCTGTCGGGTTTCTTGTATACTGTGCTCGCGTGAGGGATAGAAGGAAGCTACCGAAGTAGCCCGTATAGCCCGACAGTATTTAAGAAATGGCCTCATAAACGTAAAGTATATTAGGCCTTTTTTTAAATAGTGGCACGCCCAGATGATCAAACTTTACATTCTGTTAAAACCAATTATTTGAGAAAATTAAAACTTAAACGTATCTTTATCAAGCATTTAAAATACCAAATAAAGATTATTCGGAAATTTTAAAAAATAATATTATTTTTACACTAATTATATAGGCTTTGTCAAGTTAATAATTCGCCATTATTTGAATTAACAAAAAATTAACATGACATTTGTATATACAAATATTAAAAGCTATACATTTGTATATACAAATTATACACTTACGACTATGACAATTGAAGAGGTTATTAAGAGTACAGTTAAGATGGATAATGCGAAAAAAGTTATTCTGAATATTATGTACACACAGAATGTGATTCAGGATCATTTCAACGAGTTGATAAAACCGTATGATTTATCTGGAGAACAATATAATGTACTGCGTATATTAAGAGGACAAAAAGGAAATCCTGCTAATATGTGTGTGATACAAGAACGTATGTTAGCCAAAACGAGTAACACAACCCGATTAGTTGACAAATTATTACTGAAAGAATTCGTAACAAGAAATGTTTGTCCTGATAATCGACGAAAAATCGAAGTTTCGATTACTCAAAAAGGATTAGATGTATTAAAAGAATTAGACCCGAAGGTAGATGAGCACGAACGCATATTTGCCGATAATATAAGCCCAGAAGAATTAGAATTATTAAACAAGTTATTAGAAAAATACCGAACCCAACAAAATTAATATTTATGAGCACATTATTAGACAATTTAAATTGGAGATATGCTACCAAAAAATTTGATGCAACTAAAAAAATTGCTGCAGCAGATTTAAATACATTAAAAGAAGCTGTTAGACTAGCTGCTTCTTCATACGGATTACAGCCTTATAAAGTTGTTATCGTAGAAAATCCTGAAATTAGAGAAAAATTAAAAGCTGCAGCTTACGGGCAAACGCAAATTACTGATGCTTCTCAGCTTTTCATTTTTGCAAATGACTTAAATGCAGGACCAGAATCTGTAGATGCGTACATCAAAAATATCAGTGAAACAAGAGGAGTTCCTGCTGATGCTTTAGCTGGATTCAGCGATATGATGAAAGGTACTCTTGCTAACTTATCTCAAGATGCTAAAAATATCTGGACAGCAAAACAAACTTACATTGCTTTAGGAACTTTACTTGCTGCAGCTGCTGAATTAAAAATTGATGCAACTCCAATGGAAGGTTTTAATCCTGCTGCATTCAACGAAATCTTAGGTTTTGACAAATTAGGTTTAAACGCTTCAGTTATTGCAACTGTTGGTTACAGACATGATGAGGACGACGCTCAGCATTACAAAAAAGTTAGAAAATCTCACGAAGAATTATTTATCACTCTATAATTATTATTAATCCAAATTCAATTTTAACAACATGAAAAATTTAAAAACAATTGCAATAGCATTATTCGTAGCAGCGGCTAGTATTTCAGTAAATGCTCAAACTAAAAAAATCGACGCAAAAGCATCTACTATCAAATGGGTAGGTAAAAAAGTAACTGGAGAGCACTCTGGAACAGTAAACTTCAAAGAAGGTGCTGTAGTTTTCAAAGGAAAAAAATTAGTTGGTGGTTCATTCACTGTTGATATGACTTCATTAACTTCTACAGATTTAACTGGAGAATACCAAGGAAAATTAAACGGTCACTTAAAAGCTGACGATTTCTTTGGAACTGACAAATTCCCAACTGCAAAATTAGTTTTCAAAACTATCGGTGCTAAAGCAACTGACGTTTATACTGTAACTGCTGATTTAACTATCAAAGGAATTACTAAACCAGTAACTTTTGATATCACTGTAGCTGGAAACACTGCAACTACAGCTTTCAAAGTTGACAGAACTAAATATGACATTAAATATGGTTCAGGAAGTTTCTTCGAAGGTTTAGGAGACAAAACTATCAACGACGAATTTGAATTGGCTGTAGCTTTAAAATTCTAATATTTTAAAATTTACAAGTTCTTATAAAAACAAACCCCAACAGTTTATACTGTTGGGGTTTGTTTTTTATGCATTATTACTTTTCGAAAACATAACGTTCTTAATACTAAAATAACGCTTTCATAATAACTATAACCGAATTGATTAACATTCGGGCTCTAATTTTGAGGAAATTAAAAATCAAAAACTAGAAATTAAAATTATAGTTATGAAAACAAAAACTACACTTGCTTTTTTTATCGTTTTAAGCACTTTTTTCATGCAGGCTCAACAAACTAAAGGAATTATTGGAACGACAAACTGGATGAACAATTGGACCAATTTTAAGCCTGCTGCTAACGAATATAATGAAGCAACCAATATAATTGCCGGAACAATAGACAAAGATTTAAAATTATTAAAACGTAATACATATCAATTAGTTGGTGTTGTATATGTGACCAATAATGCAACTTTAACAATCGAACCTGGAACTGTAATTCGCGGCGATGATAAAAGCTGCGGTACACTTGTAATTACCAATGGTGCTAAAATTATGGCCGAAGGTTTAGAAACTGATCCAATAATTTTTACTTCAAATAAAGAAAAAACAGAAAGAAAACCTGGCGATTGGGGAGGCATTATTATTTTAGGAAAAGCTCCAATAAATACTTTAGGCGGTTTACATACCTTACCTTTTGATCTTGAGCCACTGTTAAATCATTATGGTGGTCAAGATGCTGAAGATAATTCTGGTGCTTTAAAATATGTTCGTATCGAATATGCCGGAAGAAAATTAAGTGCCTTAAAAGAGCTTAACGGACTTTCATTAGCTGGCGTTGGAAGAAAAACAGTTTTAAGCAATATTCAAATCAGTTTTTCAAATGACGATTCTTTTGAGTGTTACGGAGGAGATTTAAACTTGAATAATTTAATTTCATACAGAACTACTGATGATGATTTCGATTTTACGCAAGGCGCACAAATCAACATCAGCAATAGTATTGCTATTCGTCATCCTTTTTCATCAGATGTTTCAGGTTCAAGATGTTTTGAAGTCGATTCGTTTGACAAAATTGGAAATACAGATATGAGCAAAAAAATGACTAAAATTAATGCTACAAACATTACTTTAGTGAATCTGGAAGAGAACAATCAAGGCCTTGTGAGAGAATCTGTTTATGTTAGAGAAGATACCTTTTTTAATTTATCAAATAGTATTATTTCAGGCTTTACCCCTTTTGCTTTGCTTGAAGGAAATATTGGAGACGGCGATGCGAATTTGGCTAAACTTACTTTCAAGAATTTAATTGTCAACAATTGCAATGGCGGTATTACCAGCGAATCTTCGTCAAGTGATCCAGCGATCCAAAATTTTTACAATAGTCAAAATTCGGGCATAGAATACACAAAAATTAAAAATGTAGATCTGTTTACAACGCCAAACATTAAAGGAAGCCCAGATTTTAGAGCTAATGTAAACAACACTCTGGCTATTGGAAATTAAGGCATTGAGCAAGTATTTGATTTTAAAATTTAACAAATTTTCAGATTTAGAAAAGTTTTTTTTGAAATTTTATGACTTCTAATTCAAATTACCTTTATATCTTTGTGATATCAAAATAAGAAAATGAAAACATTAATGAACAATACTTGGTGGTGGAAGAATTTACGTCAAACGTCGTGAACTAAGCTTCCTATGGTATTTTCAAAACTATAAATATAAAAGGCTTGTCATCACGACAAGCCTTTTTTTTTGGCCAAAACTCTAGAAGATAAATTAAAAACTAAAAAACAACATACTTTGAAACCTTTTATACTCAACACACATTACAGACAAATCCTGGCAGACACCATCACGCCGGTTAGCATTTATTTCAAAATAAGAGATAAATTCCCAAATAGTTTATTACTGGAAAGTAGTGATTATCACGGAAATGACAATAGTTTCTCTTACGTTTGCTGTAACCCGATTGCAACGATTAAAATCGAAAACGAAACGATTTCTAAAACTTTTCCTGACGGAACATCGGAACAAATTAAAATTGATGCTTCGACTAATATTCCGGAAGTAATTCAGGAATTTTCGAGCCAGTTTAAATCGGAGAAAAATGATTTTAAATTCATCAATAACGGTTTATTTGGGTATATTTCTTATGATGCCGTTCGTTATTTCGAAAAAGTTTCGATTGCAAAAAAAGACAACGCGACTTCGATTCCGGACGTTTTTTATGCCGTTTATCAAAATATTATTGCCATTAATCACTTTAAAAACGAAGCTTATATTTTCTGCCACAGCGTTGACGGAAGAAATAATATTTCGGAAATTGAACAATTATTGCAATCGAGAAATATTGCTTCATATAAATTCACTAAAGAAGGCGAAGGTTTCTCTAATTTAACTGACGAAGAATTTAAACATAATGTGGCTTTAGCCAAAAAACACTGCTTCCGCGGAGACGTTTTTCAATTGGTTTTATCGCGTCGTTTTACACAAGGTTTTAAAGGCGATGAATTCAATGTTTACCGTGCTTTAAGAAGCATTAATCCTTCTCCGTATTTATTCTTTTTTGATTATGGCGATTTCAAAATTTTTGGGTCTTCGCCCGAAGCACAAATTATCGTAAAAAACAGAAAAGCCGAAATTCACCCCATCGCCGGAACCTTCAAAAGAACCGGAAATGATGAACGCGATGCACTTTTAGCCAAAGAACTTTCTGAAGATAAAAAAGAAAATAGCGAACACGTTATGTTAGTCGATTTGGCAAGAAATGATTTAAGCCGAAATGGACACGATGTAAACGTTGAGAAATACAGAGAAGTTCAGTTTTTCTCGCATGTGATTCACTTGGTTTCTAAAGTTACCGGACATTTACATGAAAAAGCGACGACGATGCAAGTTGTTGCCGATACTTTCCCAGCCGGAACTTTAAGCGGAGCGCCAAAACACAGAGCCATGCAATTAATTGAAGATTACGAGAAAACAAATCGTAATTTCTATGGAGGCGCAATAGGTTTTATGGATTTTGAAGGAAACTTTAACCACGCGATTATGATCCGAACTTTTCTAAGTAAAAATCATCAATTGCACAGTCAGGCTGGTGCCGGAATTGTTGCAAGTTCTGATGAAGAAAGCGAAATGCAGGAAGTCTATAACAAATTAAGAGCTTTGAATACAGCGCTTGAAATGGCAGAAAAAATTTAGTTTCAAGTTGTTGGAACATGAAACCTGAAACTTGAAACCTGAAACTTGAAACCTGAAACTTGAAACCTGAAACAAAAACCACAAAAACCACAAATCATGAAAAAATCATTATCAATTTTTATTTTAATCATTACGCTGACCTCCTGCAATTCGGAGAAAAAAGAAAATCCTATTACAGGAACCTGGCGACTTATATCGGCTGAAACGACAGAAAAAGATTCGACGTTCTCGACTTTCAATCCAAAAACAAAAATGATTAAGATTATAAATGATACGCATTTTGCTTTTTTCAATCATGATTTGAATAACGGTAAAGATTCAACCAATGCCGTTTTCTTTGGCGGAGGCGGAAAATATACTTTAAAAGACAGTGTTTACACCGAAAATCTGGAATATTTCAACAACCGTCAATGGGAAAATGGAAAATTTGAGTTTGTCGTAAAAATCAAAAACGATACGCTAACTCAAAAAGGAGTAGAAAAAGTAGATAAATTAGGAATCGATCGCATTATAACAGAAAAATACGTTCGAGAAAAATAAAAATTTAGTTTCAGGTTTTCTTTGTTTCAAGTTTCAAGTTACGAAACTTAGAACCTTAGAATCTTAGCAACTTAGAACCTTAGAAAAAATGAAAAAAATATTAGTTATAGACAATTACGATAGTTTCACTTATAATTTAGTGCACTATTTAGAAGATTTAAACTGCGAAGTAACCGTTTACCGAAATGACGAATTTGACATTGACGAAATCGCCTCTTTCGAAAAAATCTTGCTTTCGCCAGGACCTGGAATTCCGGATGAAGCTGGATTATTAAAAGCGGT
The DNA here is from genome assembly GCF_009711135.1 of Flavobacterium sp. LC2016-01. Taxonomy (GTDB): domain Bacteria; phylum Bacteroidota; class Bacteroidia; order Flavobacteriales; family Flavobacteriaceae; genus Flavobacterium. Next base: position 454,157 of record NZ_WMIC01000003.1, read on the forward strand.
AATTCAGAAATACGCACCGACAAAAAGCATTTTAGGTGTTTGTTTAGGGCAACAAGCGATTGGAGAAGTTTTTGGCGGAACGCTTTCCAATCTTGACAAAGTGTATCACGGCGTTGCCACAAATGTAAAAACAGTAGTTTCAGACGAAATTTTGTTTGAAGGTTTAGGCTCTGAATTTGAAGTTGGAAGATACCATTCATGGGTTGTTGATGCTAATTTACCAGATGTTTTAGAGGCAACTTCTGTCGATGAAAACGGGCAAATTATGTCGCTAAGACACAGAACTTTTGATGTGAGAGGCGTTCAGTTTCATCCGGAAAGTGTATTGACTCCAAACGGAAAAAGGATTTTAGAGAATTGGATTAAGAGTTAGTTTACAGTCGCAGTAAAAAACTCAGAACCTTATAATCTTAGCAACTTAGCATCTTTAAAAAAATGAAAATAACTATTTCAGAAACCCGGGAAATCAATATTGAAGATATTTTGGTTTTATACCAAGCAAACGAATGGAGCTCGGCCAGTAAACCGAATGAATTGTATAACGGTTTATTAAATTCCGAAACTTTAATTACGGCCTGGGAAGGAAAAAAGTTAGTCGGACTTGGGAATGCGATTTCTGACGGATTTTTAACCGTTTATTATCCGCATTTATTGGTGCTTCCTGATTATCAAGGAAAAGGAATTGGAAAATTGATTGTAGATAAAATGCAGGAGAAATATAGTCACTTTCACATGCAGATGTTAACCGCGGACGGAAAATCGGTTGATTTTTATAAAAAAAACGGATTTGAAAGAGCAGGAAAAACAGAACCCATGTGGATTTATCAGGGAAATGAACATTAAAATTTTAGTCGTAAAGTCTAATGTCGAAAGTCATAAAGTCAATTACGAACTAACAAAATATAAATAACACAACATTAAAACAGGTACGAGAAGCAAAAGACTTTAAGACTTTTGACTTTCGACTTTAAGACTTAAAAAATGAAAACTATATTAAATAAATTAATCAATCACGAAGTGCTTTCGAAACAAGAAGCAAAAGAGGTGTTGATTAATATTTCAAGCGGACAATATAATCCGAGCCAGATTTCGGCGTTTTTGACTGTATTTATGATGCGAAGCATTACGATTGATGAACTTTCAGGATTTCGTGAAGCTTTGTTAGAATTGTGTGTTCGTGTTGATTTATCAGCCTACAACACCATCGATTTATGCGGAACTGGCGGTGACGGAAAAGACACTTTTAATATTTCGACTCTTGCTTCTTTTGTATCGGCTGGAGCCGGAATAAAAGTTGCCAAGCATGGAAATTACGGAGTTTCATCCATTTCAGGATCGAGTAACGTCATGGAAAAAATGGGAATTAAATTCAGCAACGATCCTTCGTTTTTAGAAAAATGTATTGATCAGGCCGGAATTTGTGTTTTGCATGCTCCCCTATTTCACCCGGCGATGAAAAATGTTGGACCAATTCGTAAAGAATTGGCGGTAAAAACCTTCTTCAATATGTTGGGACCAATGGTAAATCCGTCGTTTCCACAAAATCAGCTGGTTGGTGTTTTCAATCTTGAATTAGCCAGAATGTACGCTTATTTATATCAAAATACCGATACAAACTTTACAATACTTCATTCGCTTGACGGTTATGACGAAATTTCTTTAACAGGTCCAACCAAAATAATTACGTCACACATGGAAGGAATGTTGAAACCAGAGGATTTTGGTGTTAGACTTTTATCCCAAACTGAAATCGAAGGCGGAAAAACCATCGAAGAATCGGCTGAAATATTCACGAATATCATTTCTGGAAAAGGAAATGAAGCACAGAATAATGTGGTTTGCGCCAATGCTGCAATGGCAATCGCAACCGTTACAAAATGTTCTCCGCTTGAAGGATTTGAATTGGCGAAGGAAAGTTTATTGTCTGGAAAAGGGCATCAAGCACTTAAAAAATTACAAGAGTTATCTCTTTAAAAAAACTTAGTACCTCAGTACCTTAGAAACTTAGCATCTTTAAAAAATGAACATCTTAGATAAAATAATATTTGATAAACAACGAGAAGTCGTTCTCAAAAAATCCATCATTCCGGTTTCGCAATTGGAGGCTTCAATATTTTTTGGAAAACAAACTATTTCTCTTAGTCAGAAATTGAGAGAAAGCAATTCGGGAATTATTGCAGAACACAAACGTCGTTCTCCTTCAAAATCAATCATCAACAATAATTTTACGGTTGAAGAAGTCGTAAAAGGATATGAAAATGCAGGCGCTTGCGGAATTTCAGTTTTAACCGATGCCAAATATTTTGGAGGTTCTCTTGACGATTTACTTTTGGCAAGAGCAAGTGTTAATATTCCGCTTTTGCGAAAAGAATTTATAGTTGATGAATACCAAATTCTGGAAGCAAAAGCCCACGGAGCCGATTTGATTTTATTGATCGCTGCGGTTTTAACGCGTGAAGAAATTAAATCATTATCTGAATTTGCAAAGAATTTAGGTTTAGAAGTTTTGCTGGAGGTTCACAATCAGGAAGAACTCGAAAAATCAATTATGCCGAGTTTAGACATGATTGGCGTGAACAACAGAAATCTAAAAACATTCGAAGTTAGTTTAGATTTCAGCAAAGAATTAGCATCTCAAATTCCGAATGATTTTGTAAAAGTTTCCGAAAGCGGTATTTCATCAATCGAAGCCATTCAGGAACTAAAACCATACGGTTACAAAGGTTTCTTAATTGGAGAAAACTTCATGAAAACCGACAATGCTGGTAATGCAGCGACAGAATTTATTAAAAATTTGAGCGTTTAAAAATTAGCCACGAATTCACGAATTTAATTTACAATCATTCGTGAATTTGTGGCGGAAGAACTTTGCGAACTCAGCGTTTTAAAACTCAATCAAAATAAAAAAATCTTAGCGCCCTTTGCGTTAAAAAAACACAACAAAATGAAACTCAAAATATGCGGCATGAAATATCCCGAAAACATTCTCGAAGTAGGTGCACTCCTACCCGATTATATGGGATTTATTTTCTGGGAAAAGTCCGCGCGATATTTTAACGGAACGATTCCAGAATTAATCGGAACCATCAAAAAAACAGGTGTTTTTGTAGATCAGACTCAAGAAGAAATTCTGGAAAAAGTTGCAAAATATAATTTACAAGCTGTTCAGTTACATGGAAAAGAATCGGTGGAATTTATATCAGAATTAAAAAAACAATTGCCAAAGAAAATAGAAATCATAAAAGCATTTTCTGCCGATGAAAATTTTGATTTTGAAACGATAAAACCTTTTGAAGCCGTTTCTGATTTTTTCCTTTTTGATACCAAAGGAAAATTACCCGGAGGAAACGGAACCACTTTTGATTGGACCATATTAAAAAAATATAAATCTGATAAACCTTTCTTTTTAAGCGGTGGCATCGGAATTAATGAATTAAAAGCAATCGAAGAAATTTCAAAAAGCAATTTACCTATTTATGCTATTGATGTAAATAGTAAATTTGAAATCGAACCGGGGCTGAAAAACAAAAATCTATTAAGCAATTTCAAACGCAAATTTGATGTTGCCAACTTTTAAAATTGGAATAAAATGAATTTTAACGTCAACGAAAAAGGATATTACGGAGAATTTGGAGGAGCTTACATTCCGGAAATGTTATATCCAAATGTAGAAGAATTACGCCAGAATTATTTAAAAATTACCAGCGAACCTAGTTTTAAAGCCGAGTTCGATCAGTTATTAAAAGATTACGTTGGACGCCCTAGCCCGCTTTATTTTGCCAAACGTTTATCTGAAAAATACAATACCAAAGTGTATCTAAAAAGAGAAGACTTAAATCATACCGGAGCGCATAAAGTCAACAATACTATCGGGCAAATATTAGTGGCAAGACGTTTAGGCAAAAAAAGAATTATTGCTGAAACCGGAGCGGGTCAGCACGGCGTGGCAACAGCAACAGTCTGCGCCTTAATGGGCATGGAATGTATCGTTTACATGGGCGAAATCGATATTGCGCGTCAGGCGCCAAACGTGGCTCGTATGAAAATGTTAGGTGCAGAAGTTCGTCCGGCACTTTCAGGTTCACGAACTTTAAAAGACGCTACAAACGAAGCTATTCGCGACTGGATTAATAATCCGGTTGATACACATTATATTATCGGATCTGCAATTGGACCGCATCCTTATCCGGATATGGTGACGCGTTTTCAAAGTGTTATTTCCGAAGAAATAAAATGGCAGTTAAAAGAAAAAGAAGGGCGTGAAAATCCGGATTATGTAGTAGCTTGCATTGGCGGAGGAAGTAATGCAGCAGGAACTTATTATCACTTTCTGCACGAACCGGAAGTTGGTATTATTGCCGTTGAAGCTGCCGGAAAAGGTGTAGATAGCGGTCACAGCGCCGCAACAAGTAAACTGGGAAAAGTTGGTGTTATTCACGGCTGTAAAACCCTTTTGATGCAAACACCAGACGGACAAATTACAGAACCGTATTCGATTTCTGCAGGTTTGGATTATCCAGGAGTTGGACCAATGCACGCGCATTTGGCACAAACCGGACGCGGTGAATTTTTCTCTGTAACGGATGATGATGCTATGAATGCAGGTTTACAGCTGACAAAATTAGAAGGAATTATTCCGGCAATCGAAAGCGCACATGCATTTGCAGTTTTAGATCAAAAGAAATTTAAACCTACAGATGTTGTTGTAATCAGTCTTTCAGGGCGCGGTGATAAAGATTTAGACAATTATATTGACTATTTTAAATTGTAATAAAAATCGTAATTTGGGCGTTCCTATCCCGATAGCTATCGGGAGGCTTTCGGCTTTATTCCCGATAAACAAAAACTACGGCTAAAAAGCCTTATTTTTCTAAATCGAGAGATATCGCCTCTATCCCTAACGCAAACAAATAACGAGAAAAATAATAATTATGGAACAGTTATTCTCATATGGAACTTTACGTTCAAAACAAATTCAAATGCAGGTTTTCAATAAAGTATTAACAGGAACTCCAGACAAATTACTGGGCTACAAACTAAAAAGCCTGCAAATCGAAGAAGAATTTGGAATGGCAGATTATGTCGTTGCAGTGGCAAGTGAAAATCCTTCGGAAATTATACATGGAGTTGTTTTCAATGTTACTTTGGCAGATTTAGCCAAAGTAGATTTATTTGAATCTAACGCTTACAAAAGAGTTCAAGTTACATTGAAATCTGGAACTGTGGCTTGGATTTACATGGAAAATTAAAAATTACAGAAATTAAAAAATGATTTTAGCTGCAGCGCAAACAAAACCAACACGAGGAAATATTGAAGCTAATTTATTCGATCATTATAATCTTATCGAATTGGCAGTACAAAATGGGGCGCATTTAATTGCTTTTCCAGAAATGTCAATTACGGGTTACGAAAGAGCTGATGCGCAAAAATTAGCTTTCAAAAAAGACGATTCTCGTTTGGATCATTTGAAAAAATTGGCTTCTGAAAATAATATTATCATTATTGCCGGCGCGCCAATCGAAATCGAATCGGAATTGTTTATTGGTGAATTTGTAATTTCTCCAGACAATTCGGTTTCAATATATACGAAGCAGTTTTTGCATGAAGGTGAAGATGAATTTTTCCAATCTTCTTTCAACTATAATCCGATGATTACGATTGAAGATAAAAAGATTTCGTTTGCCATTTGTGCTGATATTGATAATCCGCTGCATCCGGAAAACGCCTGCAAAAGAGAAACGGATATTTATATTGCCAGTATTTTCTTTTCGCCTAATGGAATTCCGAATGCATATAGAGACTTACAAAATTATGCTGCAAAGCATAAAATGAATGTTTTGATGTCGAATTTCAGCGGAGAATCATGGGGATCGCCTTCGGCTGGGCAGAGCGCTTTTTGGAATACTAAAGGCGAGTTAATTGGACAGATGAATGACTCAGATTCCGGATTGTTATTAGTTGAAAAGCAAAATGATAATTGGACAATTAAAATTGTTACTGATTAGCATTCCTGCAAGGTTTTTAAAACCTTTTAGGTGTAAAGTAAATTCTAATAAACATAATGAAATATAGAGATGAACTAATTCAAATAATAATAAAAGATCCGTTCATTATGGAAACTCTCATTGTGGTTAAAAATTTAAACCTACATGATTGTTGGATTGGAGCTGGATTTATACGAAATAAAGTTTGGGATATTTTACATGAAATAAAAACAACAAAACTTAATGATATAGATGTAGTCTTTTTTGATGAAAACAATATTTCAGAAAATTTAGAAAAAGAAATAGAACAAAAACTAGCTGACATAAACCCGATGGTAAAATGGTCTGTTAAAAATCAGGCAAGAATGCATTTACGCAATAATCATTTAAAATATAGTCATACTGAAAATGCAATTTCATTTTGGCCTGAAACGGCAACAGCTATTGCGGTGAGGTTAAATTCAGACTATGAAATTGAAATCTTAGCCCCTCACGGGTTAAATGATTTATTTAATTTAATAGTTAAACCTACACCAAACTTTAATCTGGCTATTTTTCAGGAAAGACTAAATGAAAAACAGTGGAAAAAACAATGGATAAATTTAAACATAAAACATACAGCTTAAAAGTTGGAATAAGATGCTCCGGCAAATTCTAACAGCTTTTAAAATATCAAAATCTACAGATTCAACTCTTAAATTATACTAATCATTAAACAGACACCTACAAGGTTTAGGAAACCTTGCAGGAGAAATAAAAGATATTAAAATGAACAGAATAACTCAAAAATTACAAGAAGATAAAAAGATACTTTCGATCTATTTTTCGGCAGGATATCCAAATTTGAATGATACCGTTCAAATTATTCAGGATTTAGAAAAAAACGGAGTTGATTTAATCGAAATTGGATTGCCTTTCAGCGATCCTTTGGCTGACGGACCAACTATTCAGGCGAGTTCTACGGCGGCGCTTCATAACGGAATGACGACTCAAATTCTTTTTGATCAGCTGAAAAACATCCGCGAAAGCGTAAAAATTCCGTTGATTATTATGGGATATTTCAACCCGATGCTGCAATATGGCGTTGAAGCTTTTTGTGCAAAATGTGCCGAAATTGGCATTGACGGTTTAATTATTCCAGATCTTCCGGTTGATGTTTATGCAGATGAATACAAAGCGATTTTCGAAAAATATGGTTTAATTAATGTGTTCTTAATTACGCCTCAAACTTCAGACGAACGTATTCGTTTTATTGACAGCGTTTCAAACGGATTTATTTATATGGTAAGTTCTGCAAGTGTGACGGGTTCTCAGTCTGGTTTTGGAGATACACAGGAAACGTATTTTGAAAGAATTGGAAACATGAATTTGAAAAACCCTCAAATCGTAGGTTTCGGAATTTCGAATAAAGAAACTTTTAATCAGGCAACTAAATATGCGAAAGGCGCTATTATTGGAAGTGCTTTTATCAAGCATTTGAGTGAAAGTGGCAGTGGGAAAATTGAGGAATTTGTTGGAGAGATTCGATAATTTAATTCAAATGAAAATGGTAAAATATTTAACTATCATTATTTTATTTATCTCAATAAGTTCATGTCAAGAAATTCAAACCGAGAAACTAATTGGAAGTTGGAAAATGGAAGATGTTGTGGATACTACAGGCAAAAACATCGTGGATAAATCAACTTTCACAAAAGACAATCTATTAATTAGCGAGTTTATATCGAATGGTAAAACTATAGAAAAAGACATTTTTAACTATAGTTTAAAGAACAATATTTTGACTATAAAGTTCAAAGAACAATATTCTGATTTAAAGATTGTGAAGCTAAATGATTCTGAAATGGAATTATTAAATATTAAAGAAAACAAAATTATTAGATATGTCAAATTTTAAAATTGACAAATAGTTATAACTATTTTAAAAGAAAAGCTGAAATACTAAGTGTTTCAGCTTTTTTTTGCTCAAAATTTCCGAAACCGTTTTATGTTAATATTGTGTTAAAATAAAATTAAACAAGTGTTTAAATTAAACAAGTGTTTAATTTTGTAATCGATTAGAAACAATACCATGTCAAACATCGAACTTAACGATAAAAAAATTCAGATTCTAGAAGTTGCTGAAAAGCTGTTTTCAGAGAAAGGATTTGAAGGAACTTCTATACGGGACATTTCAAAACATGCAAAAATTAATATTGCTATGGTTTCGTATTATTTTGGTTCGAAAGAAAGACTTTTAGAGTCTTTGATCATCTACAAAACTTCTGATTTAAAACTGCAGCTCGAAAATTTATTACAGGAAAATATTGAACCTCTTGAAAAAGTCAATAAATTAATCGAAATTTACATTAACAGAATTAGTTGTAATAAAGGTATTTTCAGAGTTTTACATTTTGAACTCACCTCAAAAAAGATTGAAAAAAGCCTAATTGCCTTTTCAGAATTAAAAAAAGAAAATTTAAAATCTGTTGAAACGATCATAAAACAAGGCCAAGATAAAGGTGTTTTCAGGAAAGATATCATCATTCCGTTAATCACACCGACAATAATTGGTACTTATTTTCATTTTCACATGAATAAATTTTTCTTCGTAGAATTATTAAATCTGAATACCGAAGAAATGTATAATAATTACATCAAAACCAGTCTTACAAAGCACATTCAACAAACTATAAAAGCGCTACTTGTTTATGAAAATTAGTCAATTAATGCTCTTTGGAGTTTTCTTTATCGGAATTTCTTCAATAGAAGCACAAGAAAAAACAAGTTTAACCTTAGACGAAGCCGTTAAACTGGCTTGGGAAAAAAGTAACGAAGTTACGCTTGCCAACACTAAGGTAAACACAAAAAAATACGAATTAAAAACCGTAAAAAACAACCAATATCCAGATATTAAAGTCTCTGGTCAATATCAGCGACTTACAAAAGCTTCGATTGATATGCACAATGATGGCAGCGATGCAGCAACTTTGGGCTCTCCTGATAGAGCTATGCTTGGAATGGCAAATTTAAGTCTTCCAATTTTTGCAGGATTTAAAATTCAAAGCAGTATTGACGCTTACGACAATATGTATGAAGCTGAAAATGCAAATGCGGCAAAAACAAAAGAGGATGTTGCTTTAAAAGTAGTTACTTACTACACGGCGCTTTACAAAGCTCAAAAAACTTTAGATGTTTTAAACGAAAATCAAAAAAGCGCTAAACAGCGTGTTACTGATTTTGTAGAATTGGAAAAAAACGGAATTATTCCGAGAAATGATTTATTGAAAGCGCAGTTATTGGTTTCTAAAACGCAATTATCGATTGATGAAGCAAACAATAACATCAACAATATCAATTTCTACCTTACTACTTTATTAAAATTAGATCCTTCTGTAAAACTTCAGGTAAATGAGGATGATTTCTTTAATCTAAAAACCAGCAATGCACCAACATCTGATGCATTGGCGCTGGAAAGCAGAAAAGATTTAGAAGCTATAAGACTTCAAGGAAAAGCTTCAGAAGCTAATATTAAAATCGCAAAATCGGGTTATTATCCTTCGGTTTCACTTCTTGGAGGTTATACTGCTTTTGACCTTAAAGATATTATTACTGTAAAATATGCAATGAATTTTGGGATTGGTTTATCATATGACTTATCTGGAATTTTGAAGAATAATGTTCACGTGAAAGAGGCAGAAAGCAGGGCTTTGGAAGTAAAAAATACTGAAGCGATCATGACGGACCGTATTAAAGTTGAAGTTCAAAAATCTATTGAAGATTATGATTTGGCCATCAACCAAAGCGTGGTTTATGAAGAAGCGCTTCAGCAGGCAGCCGAAAACTACAGACTTGTAAAAGATAAATTTGATAACGGACTTTCGGACACAAATGATTTGGTTGAAGCTGATGTAGAACATTTAAATGCTAAAATCCAAACGGCTTTGTCTAAAGCAACTATTATTCAAAAATATTACGAATTACTTTCAGTCTCAGGACAATTATCACAATCATTCAATCTTTCTAAAATATAATCGATAGCTCTCATGGAAAAGAAAAAGACAAATACAAAATTCATCATCATACTAACCGTTTTGGTTTTAGTGGGAGGAACTTACGGAATATCAAAATACATACACGCTCAAGGTCACGAAGAAACGGATGATGCTCAAATCGAGAAAAAAATGAATCCGATTATTCCTAGAGTATCAGGATATATCAGCAAAGTTTATGTGAAAGATAATGATTATGTAAAAAAAGGAGATACTTTATTTACTATCGACAAAAGAGATTATCAATTAAAAATCGACGAAGCAAATGCTGCTTTATTAGGTGCTGAAGGTCAATTTGAAGCGGCTAAAGCTGATATTGGAAGTGCGTATGCAAGTATTTCTGTTTCAGATGCAAATATGAAATCGGCAAGCGGTTCTATCGAAAGTGCAAAAATCAGATTGAGACAGCTTACAAACGATTATAACCGTTACAATAACTTGTACAAAACACACACAATTACAAAACAGCAATATGAGCAAGCTTTGACTGCAAAAGAAGAAGCTGAAAATCAAGTACGTGTTTTAGAACAACAGCAAAGAGCAAGTTCATTCCAAAAATCGGTTATTGAATCTAAATCTAAAGCTTCGGATAAACAAACTGAAGTTGCAGCGGCTAACATTAAAAAAGCAAAAACAATGCTTGATGTAGCTAAATTAAATCTTACTTATACTGTTGTAACTGCAGCAATTGACGGTCAGGTTTCTAAGGTTGATATTCAGCCAGGACAATTGGTTCAGCCAGGACAGTCTTTATTTTATATTATCAATAATAATGAAGCTTGGGTTGTAGCTAACTTCAAAGAAACACAATTAAACAAAATGATTGTAGGTCAAAAAGTAAGCTTAAAAGTTGATGCGTATCCTAACTATGAATTCAAAGGAATTGTAACTTCTTTCTCTCCTGCTACAGGATCTCGTTTTTCATTATTGCCTCCTGACAATGCAACAGGAAACTTCGTGAAAACAATTCAGAGATTACCGGTAAAAATTAGTTTAGATCCTTCAAACGATCCTGAAAAAGTAAAATTATTACGCCCAGGAATGAATGTTGATGTAGACGTACATTTGAAATAATATAAATGGCAACAGCAGTACAAGCAGAAGACGATTTAGTAGAATACGGCTACAGACGTGTGATCATAACGATTACGGCAGTACTTTGTGCATTGCTGGAAATTGTAGATACAACGATTGTAAACGTAGCGCTGACAGATATGCGAGGAAGCCTTGGAGCAACCTTGACCGATGTGGCGTGGGTAATTACAGCATACGCAATTGCGAATGTTATTGTAATTCCGATGACGAGCTGGCTATCACAGCAATTTGGAAGACGTAATTATTTTGTGGCTTCTATCATAATATTTACGGTCTGCTCCTTTTTATGCGGTAACGCCAGTAATATTTGGGAACTTGTAGCCTTCCGATTCGTCCAAGGTATGGGCGGTGGAGCGCTGCTAGTAACAGCCCAAACAATTATTACGGAAAGTTACCCAGTAGCAAAACGTGGAATGGCGCAGGCTATTTACGGAATGGGTGTAATTGTAGGTCCAACTTTAGGTCCGCCTTTAGGAGGTTATTTAGTAGATAATTATTCTTGGCCTTATATTTTCTATATCAATATTCCATTAGGGATTATTGCAACGATTTTGGCTTTGACTTTTGTTAGAAGTCCGAAATACGGAGAAAAATTAAAAGCCAATCAGGTTGACTGGTGGGGAATTATTTTATTGAGTGCTTTTATTGGATCATTGCAATTCGTACTAGAACACGGACAGCAAGACGACTGGTTTAACGATTCAACAATTGTAACCTTAAGTGTTGTGACAGTATTAGGATTGGTTTTATTTATTTGGAGAGAGCTAACCTATAAATATCCAATCGTAAACTTGAGTGTTTTAAAAGACGGAAATTTAAGAATTGGAACCGTAATGTGTTTTATTCTTGGTTTTGGTTTGTACGGATCAACATTGATTATCCCAATTTATACACAGTCAATTTTAGGATGGACCGCAACTGATGCCGGATTATTATTAATTCCGGGATCGATTACAACAGCGATCATGATGCCATTTGTAGGTAATATGATTCAGAAAGGTGTTCCGCAGGGATATATGGTAGGAATTGGATTTTTAGTTTTCTTCTTCTTTACCTTCATGATGCAAACCCGTATGACACCAGATACTGGTGTAGAACATATGTATTGGCCTTTAATCTTAAGAGGAATTGGTTTAGGATTGCTTTTCGTTCCTATTACGACACTTTCACTTTCGACTTTAAAAGGAAAACATATTGGTGAAGGTGCAGCCTTTACCGGAATGATGAGACAATTAGGAGGTTCTTTTGGTATTGCCATCATTACCACTTTTATAACACGTTTTACTCAGGAACACAGAGTTAATTTGATTAATAACTTAGATCCTGCGAAATACGATGTACAACAGCGCGTTACCGGAATGCAAAGAGCTTTTATGTCTAAAGGATATAGCGCCGATGTCGCTCTTAAAAAAGCATATCAGGCAATTGAATATTCAATTTTGAAGCAAAGTACTGTAATGGCTTATATAGATATTTTTATGTATCTGGGAATTATGTTCTTATGCTGTATACCGATTATTCTCTTTATCAAAAAAGGGAAGAACAAAATTAGTGCAGCCGACGCAATGCATTAATAATAATAAGTTTATAATACGCAGAAACGCCGAATTCATCATTTAGAATTCGGCGTTTATTTTTTTAAATTTAACCGCAAAGCACGCAAAGATTTTATTTCTAGAGGCCGAGAAGAACGCAAGGTTCGCAAAGCTTTGTGTAAAACCTTTGCGAACCTTGCGTTTGTCTTAGCGCTCATTGCGGTTAAAAAACTTAGAACTTTAGAATCTTTTTTATTTCATCTCCTTCAGGGATTAAAATCCCTGCCTACAATATGTTCCGAGTCTTCGGCTCTCAAGTAAAAAACCTTTGAACCTTTGTCTCTTTGCTCCTTTGTACCTTAAAAAATCATCTTGTAAAAACCAAATGATTTCCCTTCGAAAGATTCGCATCAAATTGATATCCTTCATAATTGAAACCTTTCAGATCCTCAATAGTTTCAGCATTGGTATCAATAATATAACGCACCATCATTCCTCTCGCCTTCTTGGCAAAAAAACTGATCATTTTTAATTTTCCGTCTTTGTAATCTTTAAAATCTGGAGTAATTACTGGAACTTTTAGCGCTTTTACATCAACAGCAGAGAAATATTCGTTGCTGGCTAAATTCACAAATAATTCACCTTTCTTCAATTCTTTGTTTAAAGCTTTTGTCACAGTTGGTTTCCAAAATTCATGAAGATTTTTAGATTCTCCAACTGACATTTTTGTCCCCATTTCTAAACGATAGGCCTGCATTAAGTCAAGCGGTTTTAGAAGACCATAAAGTCCTGATAAAATTCTCAATTTATCCTGAAGAACATCTAATTTCTCCAGTGGAATTGAATAAGCATCCAAACCTGTATAAACATCGCCATCAAAAGTATAAACTGCCGGACGCGCGTTCTCAGGTGTAAACGGCGTTTTCCAATCTTGATTTCTTTTCCAGTTTAAATCGGCAAGTTTATCAGAAATCGACATTAATTCAGACAATTCGGATGGCTTTTTTTGCTTTACCACTTTGTGAACCACTCTTGCTTCTTTTAAAAAATGTGGTTCTGTATATTGAGATGTTGGTAATTCTTTTTCAAAATTTAAAGACTTCGCTGGCGATATAACTATTTTCATTTGTGCTTTTTTGTATGATTCAAAAATACAAATTGAATTTTTAAAAATATGTTATTGTAATTGATTTGTTTTATTTGGGTATAGTTTTTTTCCGCCACGAATTCACGAATTATTTTTTTACAATCTATGAGTTTATTTCGTATCAATTCGTGTAATTAAACATTCTTGATTTTTGTTTTGATAAATTTCAATTGAAAAATTGTGAATTTGCTTAAAAAAGTGGTCTGTAGATTATAATAGGCATTTTCTATGTTGTAAATTTGCATGCATTTCTTTTTCTTCAAAAAATTGAAATCGTATTTTATTCAAAAATCACTCAATTCGTGGCTATACAAACAAATTATAAAACTGCTTTACAAAACAAAATCTTCGATATCATTTCGAAAGCTTCTAAGGAACTAAATGTTGACTCTTATGTTATAGGAGGATTTGTTCGTGATTTGCTTTTAAATCGAGGTTCTAAAAAAGATATCGACGTTGTAGCAGTTGGAAGCGGTATAGAATTAGCGCTGAAAGTTTCTAATTTACTTCCAAACAAACCAAAAGTTCAAGTTTTTAAAACGTACGGAACCGCAATGCTTCGTTTTGAAGATACCGATATTGAATTTGTTGGCGCCCGAAAAGAATCTTATAATTTCGATAGCCGAAATCCAATTGTAGAAAATGGAACTTTACAGGATGACCAAAATCGTCGTGATTTTACGATTAATGCTTTGGCTATTTCTTTAAACGAAAAAAACTTCGGAGATCTTCTAGATCCTTTCGATGGTTTAACCGATTTAGAAAATAAAACAATCAAAACGCCATTAGATCCAGATATTACGTATTCTGATGATCCATTGCGAATGCTTCGTGCAATTCGTTTTGCCAATCAGCTGAATTTTGAGATTGAAGAAAATTCGCTGAATGCCATCACAAAAAATGCCGAAAGAATAAAGATCATTTCTGGTGAAAGAATTGTAGATGAATTAAACAAAATTCTTTCTACAGATAAACCTTCAACAGGGTTTCTACTTTTATATAAAACTGGACTTTTAGATTTAATCTTGCCTGAATTAACAGCTTTGAATCAGGTAGAAGAAATTGAAGGTCATACGCATAAAAATAATTTTTACCATACACTTGAAGTGGTTGATAATATTTGCCCAAATACAGATGATGTCTGGTTACGCTGGTCGGCTTTACTGCATGACATTGGGAAAGCACCCACAAAACGTTTCAATAAAAAACAAGGCTGGACTTTTCATGGGCACGAGTTTTTAGGCGGAAAAATGGCAAAAAAAATCTTCGAACGTTTGCACATGCCATTGAACCATAAAATGAAATTTGTGCAAAAAATGGTTATCATGAGTTCACGCCCGATTGTTTTGGCTGAAGACATTGTAACCGACAGCGCTGTTCGCCGTTTGGTTTTTGATGCAGGCGAAGATGTAGAAAGTTTAATGACTTTGTGCGAAGCTGATATCACAACTAAAAATCCGGCAAAATTCAAGAAATACCACAAAAACTTCGAAGTTGTCCGCAAAAAAATCGTTGAAGTTGAAGAACGTGATCATGTTCGTAATTTCCAGCCGCCAATTTCGGGTGAAGAAATTATGGAAATGTTCGACTTAAAACCGTCACGCGAAATTGGAGTTTTAAAAGAAGCGGTAAAAGAAGCTATTTTAGAAGGCGATATTCCAAATGAATACCAAGCTGCCTATGATTTTGTGATTAAAAGAGCGGCAAAGTTAAATCTAACGCTTAAGAAATAATGGATTTTTTAGGTGGCCTTTTTATAGTTTTATTTTTGGCAACTATTTTGTATCCAAACTTTGTTTTTTTCAAAGGATTGAAGGAGACTAAAAAAAATCATTATAAACACAAATTATTTTACTTTTTAATATCTATCGTTATTTCTTGTTCAATAGTTTTTGTTATTGCAGCAATGATGGTATACTGGAATTTATTTAAAGTACTAAATTTAGGCCCTTATCTTAATGGCTACTTATCCCGAATTATCTTTGAAACTATAATATTCTGTCCTAGCATTTTAGTAAATATATACATCGCGAAATTCTATTTGAAAAGAATTTCAAAAACAAAAAAAGAAAAAGAAATCGAATTAATTGGAATAGAATGAAAAAAGAGAATAAATCAGTAATCATTTGGTTGCTATCAGGTTGTGTTTTATTATTTTTAATGGTTGTCGTGGGCGGCATTACACGTTTGACCAATTCAGGCTTATCAATGACAGACTGGCATTTGGTAACCGATACCTTTCCGCCATTAACAGATGCGAAATGGCAAGCCGCTTTTGACGAATACAAGAAGTTTCCTGAATATCAAAAAATCAATATTCACAACGATTTTCAGTTAGCAGATTATAAATTTATTTATTTCTGGGAATGGTTTCACCGTTTCATTGGCCGTATCATCGGACTTGTATTTTTTGTTCCGTTCGTTTACTTTTTGATCAAAAAGAAATTAGATACCGATACAATTAAAAAATGCGTCGTTCTTTTAGGAATGGGGGCTTTTCAAGGTTTTCTTGGCTGGTTTATGGTTCGCTCAGGTTTAATTGACAATCCAGATGTTAGCCACTTCAGACTTTCTTTACACTTGACTTTTGCTTTTATCACTTTTGCCTACACGCTTTGGGTGGCACTTGATTTGATTTATCCGGAAAGAAATATCAATAAAATAATTCCGCTTCGCACTATCGCACGTTATGCTTTAGCTGCTTTGCTGATTCAGATTATCTATGGTGGCTTTGTTGCTGGCTTAAACGCCGGATTAATTCACAATCACTGGCCTTTAATGAGCGACGGAGAATTTATTCACGAATCGGTTTTTATTGAGCAATCGACTTTGCTAAAAAACTTAACTGAAGGAAAAAGCGGTGTTCAATTTGTTCACAGAACTTTTGCTTATGTAGTTGTTGCGATTATTCTTTTTCTTTTCTTCAAAAGCAAAAAATATACGCTTACTACAACGCAGTCAAACGGAATAAAAACGTTAGTTGCTTTTGTTTTCATTCAGTTTTTGCTTGGCGTTTTCACTTTGCTATACAGCGTTCCATTGGCTTTAGGATTAATTCACCAGATTATGGCATTTTTCCTTTTGAGCGCAATGACGTATACTTTACACCGATTAAGTAAATAAAAAATAATGATAAAAAAAATATTTTCGTTTTTGTTTCTGATCTTCATAATTGGATGTCAAAATAAGAAAGAATCACAAGTAAAGAATTCTTTACCAGTCAAAACAGATTTGTCTTTGAATTCGGAAAATGAAGATAAAACAAATGCGCTGATTTTAAAAAAATATCAAAAAGAGGGAATCCTTTTAAACGGACAAATCAAATTTTATGATGACAAATTAAATCAAACAGGGAGTCTTGAAATTGATATAATTACAAAAGTTCAGATTTTAGAAAAAAGTACAGAACAATATAATATTGAAAAAAGTACTGACTACTGCTTCAAATCAAACTTTATAAAAATTAAATATAAAGACAATGATTATTTAGTATTTGGGCAAGATATTTATGAGATAAATCAAAACGATAAACATGATGTATTCTTTAATGATAATCTAACAATTTTAACCATCAGAAATTTCGAAATGGGAGCTTCCGATGAAGAAGGTTTGACTGATTGTGATGATTATGATTATTTATTGGTGTTCAATAAACAAACTAATCAATACAGTACAATTGGAATTCCTGAAAATCAGAAAGAAGTCAGAAATCAAAAATTTGCAAGTCTAACACATGATGATGGGTCTTCGGAAGAAATTTACAGTTGTAAAACTATAAATGATACTTTAATTTTAGGTATTAAAATAAGTTATCAGGATGGTTACGGGTCGTGTTTTCTTAAAACAAGCATTAAAGAAAAATTCATCAAATCGATTATTACAAATAAAAATCAATTTGATGATGATGATATTTTTAAGAATCTTAAATAATTCTTATCCCAACCAAGCTTTAAAATCTTGGACTTTTTCGCGGCTTACAATTACCTCATCTTCTTTATAGGTTGGCAAAATAACTTTAAGTCGGGAATTCGTGTAAACCTGAATTTCTTTTATTGCCTGAAGCGGTACAATAAATTTTCTGCTTACGCGGAAGAAATTCTTCATATCTAATTCCTGTTCCAGAATTTCTAAAGTCGAATCGATTAAATAATTTCGGTTATCAAAAGTATGAATGTATGTTCCTTTGTTTTCGCTAAAAAAACATTCGATTTCATCAGTCGTAATTACTTTTAAATGCTGACCGATTTTAACCGTAAATCTCTTTTTGTAATTTTTCTCAAAAGGATTTGACAGCATCTGACGAATTTGTTCAAAATCCAATTGCAGATTAGAAGTTTCAGAAACCGCTTTTGGAAGTCTCATCTTGAATTTTTCTACAGCTACTTCAAGATCATCTTCATCAATTGGTTTTAAAAGATAATCTATACTGTTCAATTTAAATGCTTTTAGTGCATATTCATCGTAAGCAGTTGTAAAGATGATGGCGCTTTTTATATCTATTTTTTCAAAAATTTCAAACGATAAACCATCCGATAACTGAATATCCAAAAAAATCAGATCTGGATGTTCGTTGTTTGCAAACCAATCTACTGATTCTTCTACAGAATGCAACATAGTTTTAACTGCAATATCAAGTTTTTCAAGCTTTCTCTGCAACAATCTTGCTGCCGGTTTTTCGTCTTCTATGATTAGTGTGGTCATTTATTTGGCTAAAAAATTGAAAATTCAATTCAAAATTACTCCCATTTATTGGTATTTTGGTTCTCTTTTTCCATAAATTTCTGGATTTTCTTTTGTTCCCAATCTTTGGTAAAAAAGATATCTGGTCCAAATACCGAAAATGCATGAATTAATAATGCTATTCCCCAATAAAAAGCGGTAGAATAAGTGTGCCAGTCTGATAAACCATTGTAAATTATATCTTTTCCAAAGACATCGCGGTTCAAATTTGTTATTATAATTATCGCATTTACAATAATATAAATTCTCAAATGCGAGTAAAAACCTTTTATTCTTTTTACTTTTCTGTATGCAATATTGAAGTTTTCATCTGTGCTGAACTCTTCGTCGTAATCTTCAAAAATATTTCTTCTAAAACGTCTCATTTTAAATCTCTTTTAAAGTTATTGCCATTTATGGGTACTGTGAGCTTCTTTGTCCATGTAGCTCTGAATTTTTCTCTGTTCCCAGTTTGATCCAAAAAATAACTCGGGTCCAAAAACTGCTAAGGCATGAACCAGCAAGGCAATTCCCCAAAATATTGCAGTTGAATAAGTTTCCCAGTCAAATAATTCGTTTTCATTAAACCTAATCCCCAGAAAATCTCTATTTGTATTAGAAATAATAAGGATTACGTTCACCACTATATATACTTTTAAATGCGAGTAAAAATCTTTTACTTTTTTTACTTTTTTATACGCAATTTCAAAGCTTTCATCATCTTTAAATTCCTTTCTGTACTCTTCGTACATGCGTCTTCTAGAACATCCCATTTTAAATCCTTTTTAAAGTTATTGCCATTTTTTGCTCTTTTCTGTCTCTTGATTCATATATTCCTGAATTTTTCTTTCTTCCCAATCATCACTACAGAAAATTTCACGTCCAAAAACTGAAACAGCATGCATCACTAATGCAATTCCCCAATAAAATGCTGTTGAATAAGTATGCCACTCAAACAAACCGTTGTCGTTAAAATGACTTCCAATAAACTCTCGGTTTAAACTAGAGATGATTATAATTGCGTTTACAATTATATATACTTTTAAGTGCGAGTAAAAACCTTTTATTCTTCTAACTTTTCTATATGCAATATTAAAGCGTTCATCATTCGAAAATTCGTTTCTGTATTCTTCGTACATGCGTCTTCTTAAGCGTCCCATTTTGTTTTTATTTAAGGATTATTGCCATTTTTTTTTGTTCTCTTTTTCTTTTTCCATGAACTCTTTGATCTTTTTCTCTTCCCAGTCTTTTCCAAGAACCGGAAATACTTCAAAAACTTTCAATCCGTGAAAAAGAACTCCAACGCCCCACCACATTAATGGCCAGTAAAACCAAAGATGATTCGGTGAAGTCATTAAATTGATAACAATCAAAATTATATTTACTGAAATAAAGGCCGTTAAGTTTCCATAAAAACCTTTAATATTCTCGACTTTCTTTTTTGCCAAGTAATATCTATCCTCGTCATTAAAATTTACTTCCATGATTATTCCCATTTTTGTTTTTTTACTTTTTTATCTAAAAGGCTTTTCATTTTGCGTTCTTCCCATTCTTCATCAAATATCTTATACGAAGCAAACAAATCAATTACAGACACTAAAAATACACTTGTCCAAATTACCATTACAACGCTGTTTAAATATTTTATAGGAAAGAAATTCAGCGAAACTCCATAGTATTCTTTTAAAAGATAGATTATCAATCCAATTGCATAAAAAAATGTATGTATATATACGGATCTAAGTTTTACCGCTTTTTTGCTGAATATTTCTTGAAATTCAAATTTTTCTCGGTCATTATTACAATCTGTTTCCATGACTATTTTCAAGTTTGTTTATTCTTTTCTTTTTCTAAAATCTCTTTTATTTTTCGTTCTTCCCATTCTTTACTAAAGGCTGGTGAAATTTCAAAAGTTTTTAGTCCATGTATTACGACTCCAATTCCCCATCCAAACACACACCATATAAACCATAAATATTCTGGTGAAGTTATTAGATTTATTACAAGCAGGATTATCGTTACCAGAATAAAAACGGTTAAATGATGATAAAATCCTTTAATCTCTTTTACTTTTTTTTGAGCTTTGTGATAACGTTCTGCTTCAGAATAATTTGGTTCCATGATTATTTCCAGTTTTTCTGTTTGTTTTCTTTTTCTAAAATCTCTCTGATTTTTCGTTCTTCCCAATCTGAGCTGTATCCAAAAACTTTAAAAGCATGCATTACAACTCCAAATCCCCAGCCTAGAGCCGAAAACCAAAACCACTGAAATCCAGGAGAATACCTCAAATTTATAAAAATTAAAAATGGAATCACACAACAATATGAAATAACATTTCCGTAAAATCCTTTTAATTCTTCCACTCTTTTTTTAGCTCTGAAATAAGCTTTATTTTCATCGCTATAGTCTGCACTTGTTTCCATAACTGTAATTTGTTTGGTTAAAATCGGAATCTTAACAGTGAATGTTTGTTCGTTTTGTTCAATCACCACTTTTCTGTTTGTTACAATTCCGTATCGGTTTACAATATTCTGCAGTCCAACTCCTTTTCGATCCTGCAAAACTTCTTTCTTTTGAAAATCATTCTGAATTGCCAGATAATCTCCATCAATAAAAATTCGAATGTGTAAGGGCTTTTGCTCACTTACAACGTTGTGTTTCACAGTATTTTCTAATAAAAGCTGTAACGACAACGGAACTACTTTTGCATCTGGATTTATATCTGTTGTTGGCACTTCATAAAACAGACTATTTTCAAAACGCATTTTAAGCAAATTCATATAGGTTTTTGCAAATGACAATTCATCCTCAACAGACACTAATTCTTTATCTTTTTGCTCTAAAACGTAGCGATAGATTTTAGATAAAGAAGTTGTGAATCGCTGTGCATTATCTGGATTTTCTTCGATCAAAGAACTTAAAACATTCAAGCTGTTAAAAAGAAAATGCGGGTCGATCTGATTTTTTAAACTCTCGAATTGGGCGTTTGCCGTTCCCGCAATAATCTTTTGCTGTGTTATTTCAAATTTTGAAGCTTGTTTCCACTTTACCATAAAACTTCTGGCTTGCAGGAAAGTTGAAACTCCCAGAGAAACAACGATATAAAAAAGATGAACCCAAAGCATTCTTGCACTAAAAAACACATCTAAAGTCACGTGTTGCAAGACAACAAAAATGAAATAATTTATTCCTAGAACTACTGGAACCGTATACAAAACTGTACATAAAATTCCGTAATAAACTCTCAAATTCGTCTGCTCCAGCCAATCCCATTTTTTATCTAGAAAAACACTGATAAATCCGTTCCCAAATCCAAGTCCGAAAGAATAAAGACAGCTTACGAAAAAGGTTACCGCAACGTTTTTAACACTTAAATCGTCTCCTAAAAATGCTGAAAACAATATGGCAAAGACCATAGAAATTTTGAAACAGGTGATCGTTCCACTTCTTACATCTGCAAAGCTACTTCTATAGTCTTTCATTCTAAATCTGCTTAAATTAAATTTATTTTTTACAATTTTTTTGAGTTTCCAAAGCTCTTTCTAATCCCCATTTTGGAGAAAAAGGAGTTGCAGGTTTAAATGTAGCAAAAAGTTCAATAGCTCTGTCAACTTGCGCGCACAATGGCTTTGTATCTACGCCTGACCATTTTGCTCCGCCAATTTGGTAATCAGCTTCACCAAAAACAATTCTCGGATTATTTGGGTCGATCGCTTTTCCTTTCGCGTAAGCTTCCATCACTTTAGCCGAATATTTCATTCCGTTTGTCATTGGATCTGCAACTACCCACGCTGTATAGATTAAAGCTTGCAAAGCATAAAGTTCTGCATTATTCTGATCTTTTATAAATTCAACATCTAATGCGTCCTGAGCTTTAGTTAATAACAAATCGATTTTCGTTTTATCTTTTTCGCTAAAAGCTGATGTAGTGTTAATCAAAGCTACATAATAATTAGGCAGATAACTGTTTTTCTCCGCAGCAGCAATTCTTTCAAACATTGCCGATGCTTCAGCATTTTTTCCTTCTTTCCAAAGCCCAAAAGCTTTTCCCATTCCTTGTTCAAATTGTGTCTGAGCTGATAATAAACTGCAGATAAATAATGTGGTAATTGTAATAATTTTGGTCATGATTTCTTTTTTTTAAGGTTCTAAATTATTTTTTTAAGGTTCTGAGGTTCTGAGTTGCTAAGATTCTAAGTTTTTTTTATTTGTCTTAGAGTCTTAGCAACTTAGCGACTCTTTTTAATTGATGATTAAAACTCTGTTTGTTAATTTATACTTCAAAAGTATGTTGGTTTTTATTCTTTTAAAATTAAATGATACTGAGTTGTCGATTTTGGTTACTGAATTGTTTTTTTTTAAAAGATACTAAGGTTCTGAGATGCTAAGGGACTAAGTTTTTTTCTTAGCACCTCAGAACCTTAGCATCTTAGTACCTATAAATTCTTCAACTGATTCTCTTTTTTATCCTGACTGATCGTCCAGAAGAAACCTACGAAGAAAAATCTATCAGCTGTTGGTGTTACCGCTTGTCTTTGATACACTCCATTTGGATCTGGCAGTTTTGCATAATCATATCCAAAGATATTTTGTGTTCCTAAAATGTTTGAAACTGAGAAATAAAGGATTTTTTGTGTTGTCAATAAATACGCCCAGTTAAAACTCAAACTGTTGTATGATTTTGTTTTTCCGTTCATAAATTGTGTTTGGTTTGGATCATTATAAGGACGTCCTGAACTATAACTGTTTGTAAATCCAATTTGTGATTTCCAGTCGGTGATGAAATATTTTGTGACTACAGACAAAGTATGATTAGCAATAAAACTTGGAGTTGCCATGTTTGGAAAATTCTTGTACTGTCTTTCTGAATCGATATAAGAATATGAAATCCAGTATTCTAAATTTTTATACAAATTGCTGTCTCTCCAAAATAAATCCAATCCTTTTGCATATCCAGAACCGTTATTATTGAAAACTGAATTGTACTCAATATTCTTTGTATCGTACTGAACTAAATTGCTGTAATCTTTGTAATAAGCTTCGGCTCTAAAAGTCTGTCCTGGTTTTGTAAACTGATAATTCAGGATATAATGTCTTGCTTTTTCACTTTCAAATTGATGATACTTTGAATACTTAATATAATCCACAACAGGCGTTTGCGTAAAATCTCCGTAAGCGAAAGAAAACTGACTCGTTTTTGAAAATTTGTATGCCAATGAAGCTCTTGGTGCAATATTATTTTCATTTAATAAACTGTTGTTCGAATATCTCAAACCTACTTTCATTGCCAATTTTTTAGAGAACAAAATATCACCTTCTGCGTAAGCTGCAAAAATGTTAGAATCATATCCGTTTGTTACATCGATAGAAATATTATCCTTAAAATTTTCGTCGTATTTGGTTATGAAATAATCAGTTCCAAAAGATAATTTAAAATAATTTGAAACTTTTTTCGTCAATTTCAATTTCAACTGAGCCGCATTTTCTTTGGCATCAATATCATTAATATCATATTTGGTTAAATTTTTACTGTAACCATAACTAATACCCGAAGTTAACTGCCATCCTGTTCCAAAAGTTCCTTTGTAAGAAGAGTTTAAATAAAAGTTATTATTATTCAAATCTGTTCTGATTGGATTTTCGAAGTTTATATTTTTCTGATTCAAATCGAATTTCTCCGAATCAAAAGCAGCATATAATTTAAAGATTCCGTTTGTGAAATTATATCGGTAAACCGTTTCTCCGCCAAGCGACTGATAAGGATTATTCCAATCTACATTTTGAGGAATTACAGCTTGATAAGGCGCTAAATTGATATAAGTCATATTGACGCTTACAGAACTTTTTTTGAATTTTTGCGTATTGGCTAAACTTAATCCAACAGTCATTAAACCAATATCCGTTTTTTCGTGATCTGCTTCATCTTGCGTATTTAAAAGCAAAACACTTGACAAAGCTTCACCATATTCTGCCGAGTAACCTCCGGTAGAAAATGCAATTCCGCTGAACAGAAAAGGAGAAAATCGGCTTCTTGTTGGTAAATTATTAGTTGTCGCGCCGTATGGCTGTGCCACTCGTATTCCGTCAACAAAAGTCTGTGTTTCGCTGGCTTCACCTCCACGAACAAATAAGCGTCCGTCTTCACCCACAGATTGCGTTCCTGGCAAAGTCTGCAAAGCGGCAATAATATTTCCGGCAGAGCCAGCAGTCGTTACAATATCTAAAGGTTTTAAAACCGAAACTCTCGCTTTGTCACCAGATTCAAGCGTTCCGGCAGTAATGACAACAGCATCCAGCGTATTTACATTCTCACGTAATTTAATCGTCTGATCTTTATAATTGGTAATATCAATTTCTTGTTTGAAAGTTTCAAAAAGTAAAAAACTTACCACTAAAAATTTATTGCCCGTTTCGCTGGTTTGAAAAGAAAAGTCTCCCGTTTCAGAACTTGTGGCTCCGTCATAAGTTCCGTCAATATAAATATTAGCACCAGCGACTGGTTTTCCTTTTTGATCTACCACTTTTCCTGAAATAGTATTTTGAGCAAAATTTAAAGCAGTAAAAAATAAAAGGCTTATTGTAAAAAATAATTTGGTTTTCATAACATCTTTGGTTTTTGATGAAGCAAATATATTTTAACATTTAAAGTTAAAAAATATATAATAACCCAATTGTAGAATTTTAAGGATGAGTTGTAAAATACTAATTTGTATCTTAGCTAGAAATTGAAAAACATTGTTAATCATGTCAGAAAGTAAAAGAGTTTCGAATTTGTATCAATCCATTTATAATGGAAATCCGTGGCTTGAAGTTACCTTAGCAGATACTTTAAAAGATGTAACTGCAGCTCAGGCTTATAAAAAAATTAATCCTAATTTAAACACGATTTGGGAAATTGTCAATCACCTAATACAATGGAGAAGAAACATATTAAAACGTGTTCAAGGAGAAATAATCACAACTCCCGATCATAATTATTTTGTACCCATTTTAGATTCATCTGAACCTGCCTGGGAACAATCACTACAAAGTCTGGCAAAATCTCAGGAATTATGGAATGATTGTTTGAGTAATTTTAATGACGCGGATTTCGAGAAAATAGATCAAAATAATAATCATAATTTTTATGAAGATATTCACGGAATTATTCAGCATGACGTTTATCATTTAGGACAGATTGTTATTTTGAAGAAACTGCTTTAAAACGTTGTTTATGTCATTCAATTTTAACAAAACTAAAACATGAAAAAATCAATACTGTTATTCGCATTTTTGCTATTAAACGCAATAGGATATTCCCAAGAAACAGAAGTTAAGTTTGATGAAAAACTGGCAAAATCTCTAAACGCCGATGAATACGGAATGAAGAAATATGTTTTTTGTCTTTTAAAATCGGGAACCAACACAACGGCTTCAAAAGAAGAAACTAAAAAGCTTTTTGAAGGCCACATGGCAAATATTGGTAAATTAGCCAAAGAAGGAAAACTTGTTGTTGCCGGACCTTTTATGAAAAATGATAGAAATTATCGTGGCATTTATGTTTTTAATGTTGAAACTATAGAAGAAGCAAAAGCACTCGTAGCGACCGATCCCGCAATAAAAGCCAATTTACTTGAAGCCGAATTAACGCCTTGGTACTGTACCGCAGCTTTGCAGGAAACTTTGAAAATTCATGAGAAAATCGCCAAGACGAAAATGTAATAGATGAAAACAGAAAAAGAAAAAATGATCTCTGGCGAATACTACAACGCTTTTGACCCAGAATTATTAAAAGGTCGAAGAGCAGCAAAAAATCTTTTACACAGTTTAAATGTGAAAGAATACAGAGTTACCAAAAAAGCAAAAGAAATTTTGGCAACATTAATTCCGAATGCAGGAGCTGGTTTATATATAGAACCGCCTTTTCATTGTGATTACGGTTATAATATTTTTTGCGGTGACAACGT
This sequence comes from Flavobacterium sp. LC2016-01, assembly GCF_009711135.1. Lineage (GTDB taxonomy): Bacteria > Bacteroidota > Bacteroidia > Flavobacteriales > Flavobacteriaceae > Flavobacterium. The sequence goes on from NZ_WMIC01000003.1 coordinate 480,615, forward strand.
TTATTTCAATGTGAATTGTGTTGTTTTGGACTGTGCGCCTGTAAATATTGGATCAAATGTTTTTATTGCACCAAATGTGCAAATTTATACTGCGTCTCATCCGCTTGACGCTGAATTGAGAAAAACGCTTGAAAATGCTTATCCGGTTACCATTGGAGATGATTGCTGGATTGGCGGAAATTCCGTTATTTGTCCCGGCGTGACAATTGGAAAAGGCTGTGTTATTGGCGCCGGATCTGTTGTTACAAAAGACATTCCGGACAATTCATTAGCCGTTGGAAATCCTGCAAAAGTTATTCGAAAATTAAATCAAGAACCTGAATCAAAAAAATAATGCTTACCTTAAATAAAGTTCACCATATTGCCATTTTATGCTCTGATTACGAAAAATCCAAATATTTCTATACTCAAATTTTAGGCTTAACAATTATTCGAGAAATCTACCGCGAAGAGCGCCAGTCTTATAAATTGGATTTAGCTTTGAATGGTTCGTATGTTGTCGAATTATTTTCATTCCCAAATCCGCCACAAAGGCCTTCAAGACCTGAAGCTGTTGGTTTAAGACATTTGGCTTTTGAAGTAATAAATTTAGAAGAAACCATCTCTTTTTTAGATTCAAAAGAAATTGAATCAGAACCGATACGAATTGATGAAACAACTGAAAAACGTTTCACTTTTATTGCTGATCCTGATTTACTGCCAATTGAGTTTTATGAGAGATAAATTTTAAGGTGCAGAGGCTCAAAGTTACAGAGGTTCAAAGGTTTTCTTTTAGTCAGATAATAAAGGTATAGTTTGTCACTTCGAGGAACGAGACCCGAGCGATAGCGAATAGGCGAAGCAAATCTCCGCGAGAAGCTCTACAAAGATTGGCGATTTTGATTGTGGAGTTACTTGCGGAGATTTCTCCTTCGTCGAAATGACATAAAATGAGAAAACCTTAGCCACTTTGTATCTTTGTCACTTTGTCCCTAAAAACAACCACTATTCCAAGAAAAACACACTGAAAGAATTTTCTTATTTTATCAATTTTAACATATTATAAGGAACGATTATTATTAAAAAACAAATTTGATTGCCTAATTTTGTGAAATCGCAAATAAAATCCTGCGACTACAAAACCACTTCTGATGAACAAAACGGCGCAAATCAAAAAAAATCATCAATTCATTAAATTCCGAAAATTAGTTATTGTTTCTATTTTAATTGGCTTTCTCTCTGCCTTTCTCGGAATTTCACTAAAAAAAATAACCGAATATTACGAAGCAATCTTCTTTCACGAAGTTTCTGTTCATCCGATATTTTACATCGTTTTTCCCGTTTTCGGATTATCAGTGATTTATTTTCTAAGACAATATCTTTTTAAGAAAAAAGAAAATAAAGGAATCAAAGAAGTTTTTGAAAGTACTAAAACAAAAAAAAATCTTCCTTCATACAAAATTCCATCACATTTCATAAACGGATTATTGACTGTTATTTTTGGAGGCTCAACAGGAATTGAAGTTTCGACAGTTGTTGCCACGGCTACAATTGGTTCCGTTGCGCACGAAAAAGAAAATGTTTTCCGTCAATATAAAACCGAATTAATCTGTGCGGGTGTTGCTGCGGGTGTTACGGCGCTTTTCAGCAGTCCAATTGCAGGAATTCTATTTGCTCTCGAAGTTATTTCTAGAAAAGTAACTCGTGCTTTTATCATTTCAAATGTAGTTGCCGTTTCTATTGCTTTTGGTTTATTGACCATTTTAAAAGAAGAACCTTTATTTGCAGTTTCTATTGCGACTTGGCATCTAAAAGCGATTCCTTATTTTATTCTCTTAGGAATTTTAGCCGGAATCAACTCGGTTTATTTAACACGATGTGTATTATTTTTCAAATCACAGTTTGGCAAAATTGACACACATTATTACAAAATCCTGATTGGTTCAGCTGTCTTGAGTATTTCTTTATTTACTTTTCCGCAATTATATGGAGAAGGATATCACGCTATAAAAGGAATTTTTGGCAGTTCAAACGAGCTTCCATTGACTATAACTTTGGCACTGACATTCATTGGAATACTAATTTTAAAGCCAATTGTAACTTCAATTACATTGGCTTCTGGAGGTGACGGCGGTGTTTTTGCTCCGAGTTTATTTATTGGAGCCTTTTTAGGATTATTATTGGCATCAGTGTTAAACAGCTTTTTTCATGTAAATGTAATTCCACTAAACTTCATGATTATCGGAATGGCAGCAGTTTTAAGTGCCAGTATTCATGCGCCTTTTACAGCAATTTTCTTAGTGTGCGGCTTAACGAACGATTATACTTTATTTTTTCCAATTCTTGTTGTTTGCTTAATTTCAAAATACACTGCAAAAACAATTTATCCTTACACTGTATATACTTACGCTCCAAGCTTGACGAAATAAATATTTTTTTTAGGCCACAGATCTCACAGTTTTATAATCCTTTCACTCTGTGAAATCTGTGGCAAAAAATACCACAAATTATACATTATGCCAACTCAAAAAATTAAAAGAAGCTACCGCAAAACACGTTATATTCTTTATAAAGAAACTTTAATCGATTATAAAGAGCATTTCTGGTCGTTTTTAGGATCATTTGTTGGAATTGGAATTCTGGCTTACGTTCAATCCATGCATTTTTCTGGAAGTGATGCTGTTTATTTAATTGGTTCTTTTGGAGCCTCGAGCGTTTTAGTTTATGGAATCATTCAGAGTCCGTTTTCACAGCCTCGAAATTTAGTTGGCGGTCACGTTATTTCTGCTCTCGTGGGTGTCACGGTTCATAAACTGATTCCTGATATCATGTACATTGCTGCACCGTTGGCCGTTTCAATTGCCATAATTTTAATGCAGATTACCAAAACGCTTCATCCGCCTGGAGGAGCAACGGCTTTGATCGCGGTCATCGGAACCGAAAAAGTAAAAGCTTTGGGTTATATGTACGTACTTTCTCCCGTTTTGACTGGAGTTCTTATTTTGCTTTTCACCGCATTGATTTTTAATAATATGACTTCAAGCAGAAGTTATCCTAGTCACAGCACTTACCATAAACATTATCATAAAATTAGAAAGAGATTGACTGGGAAGTAATTCTAATCCCTATTCCTGCAAGGTTTTCAAAACCTTGTAGGTTTGTATTTGTATTAAAGTCATACCTACAAGGTTTTGAAAACCTTGCAGGAGCGCCAGCTAAATAAACTACGGTAAATCAAAAGATTAAAATCTTTTCAACAAATCTCAATTCACAATTCGTATTTCGTTTTTTATATTTTACCTTTGACCTCTCAATAAAAACAAAGATTATGGTTTATAAATTTAGAGTAATTCTAGACGCCGAAGAAGATATTTTTAGAGACATTGCAATTCTTGAGGAAGATACACTTGAAGATTTACACAATGCCATCTTCAATGCTTTTGGCTTTGACGGTACAGAAGTGGCTTCATTTTATACTTGTGACGAAACTTGGAATCAAGAAGATGAAATTCCGCTTTTTGATACAGGAGACGTTCCTGGTGAAATGAGAACCATGAACGATTATCCGTTATCTAGTATTTTGGATAAAGAAAACACTAAGATTATCTACGTTTACGATTTCATAAGCATGTGGACTTTCTTAGTTGAATTGGCTGCAATTGAAGAAGAATCTGTTGGTGCAATTTACCCAGAAACTTTATTCTCTCACGGTGAAATGCCAGATGAAGCGATCGAAAAAAACTTTGAAGCTGATATGCACGACGATATCTACGGTGAATTTGAAGACGACTTAGACGAAGATGATCTTGACATGTTCGAAGGCGATGACAGCTTTGAAGATTATGGATTTGAGGAGAATTGGAATTAATCTAAGGTTCTGAGGTCCTGAGACGCTAAGGTTCTGAGGTTTTATTTTGAAAGTTTTTTCTTATTTTTAATTCTTCGAATTAAAAATATTTAAACATGAGTAACTTTAGAAGCTTACTTGTCTGGCAGAAATCAATGGCCTTGACAACCAAAATTTATTTTTCCACAAACAATTTTCCTAAAGAAGAAATCTTCGGATTAACTTCACAAATTAGACGTAGTTCGATTTCTATACCTAGCAATATTGCCGAAGGATTTGGAAGAGAAAGCGATAAAGATCTTTTACGCTTTTTAAACATATCTGTTGGATCATTATTCGAAATGCAGACGCAGTTAGAAATAGCAAAAAATATATCTTATCTAAAAGATCAAGATTTTAACAACTTATATGAGGACAGTCGCGAAGTAGAAAGAATGTTAGTTTCTTTTATTAAAAAAATAAAAGACAGAACCAAACCTTAGTACCTTAGCATCTTAGAACCTCAGTACCTAAAAAAATATGATAAACCTATTCAACACCCACATCGAGACGCTTTCTATACATCGCGTAGGAAATAAAAGCCGTAACGAAGCTATTTTTTTATCAGAGCAGCCATTTAATTTAAATGATGAAATTGTTCCTTTGATAAAAGAATACTTTTTTAAGCCTTTTAGAGAAAAAGAAGAAAACTATTATCAGTTTGCACACGAAGTGGACTTGGATTACAACGACATGTTTAAATATGCAACTGAAATTTTTGCAAATCCGTCTAGTGTTCAAGAGGTTTCTAAAAAAATTACAAAGCATTTGTATGAGCAGTCAAATCATCCGCACATTAAAAACGGAGAGGTTTACGTAACGTATTTGACAAACTTAAGTATCGACAATAATGTAGTTGACGCAATCGGGATTTTTAAAAGTGAATTACAGGCCGACTTTTTGCAGTTTGAAGAAAAAGACAGCAATCTTGAAATGATTTTGCAGCAAGGAATCAACTTGAGCAAACTAGATAAAGGATGTTTGATTTTCAATTATAAAAAAGAAGAAGGATATAAAATATTGACTGTAGACAGCAACCGTTATGATGCGCGTTACTGGTTAGAGCACTTTTTATCTGTAGATGCTTTTGAAGATGAAAATTTCATCACTAAAAAATATTTAAAATTCTGTCAAAACTTCGCAAAAGATGTTGTTTTGCCAGCAGAAGACAAGAAAGAGGAAGTTATGTTCATGAACCGATCTGTGAATTATTTCGCTAAAAATGATCAGTTTGAAGAGCAAAATTTCTTGAATGAAGTACTAGATAATCCAGACTTAATTCCTGAATTCAAAAACTATAAAGTTGATAAAGGAGAAAAATACAGCATCGAAGATGTGACCTCATTCCCAATTGCCAACGCGGCAGTTTCTGACGCAAGAAAATCGATTAAAAATGTGATTAATTTAGATACTCACATTCAAATTAAAATGGATTTCATCAATCCTGAAAGTGCAGAAAAATTTGTTGAAAAAGGCTGGGATGAAGAAAAACAAATGTATTACTACTTAGTTTACTTCAACAAAGAAGAAAAAAGCTAAGAAGTTTTCATTTTCTATTACTTACTTAAAACAGAAAACGGCAGTTACAAATGTAACTGCCGTTTTTTTTATTGTCGCACATTTTGATGCTATAAAATCGAGAATACTGCTTTTACAATATCATCATAAACTTGTTTGTCTCTTTCTCCAGTTCGGGCCAAAACCCTAATCCCAGAATAATTATTAAAGATGAATCGAGCCAAAACTTTTGCATCTAGCTGTTTTGAAATATGTCCTGCCTCCTGCCCTCTTTTCACAGCATTTGTAAAAACTTCTTCCATAATCTGGCTGTTGTTTTTTACAATTTTTGCAATTTCTTCGTCGTGCATTGCGAGTTCTACAGATGAATTAACCATAAAACACCCTTTTGTAATGCGGTCTTCAAGACTTTCGATCACGGCTTGTTTAAAAATATCTCTAAGCGTTTCTTTAACATTATCAGACTTTTCCAAAAGTTCTTTTACAGTATCTTGAGCTTGAAGCTGGTAACGCTGTAAAGATTTCGAAAACAATTTTTGTTTATCGCCAAAAGTATCATACAAACTCGAACGGCTTAGACCTAAATACGTTACTAAATCCTGAGCCGAAGTTCCGTTATAGCCTTTGTGCCAAAAAATTTCGATTGCTTTATCTAAAGCCTGATCTTCATTAAATTCTTTCGTTCTAGCCATTGCTCCAAAATTAAATTTCTATACAAAGATAATAATTATACGGAACAATCGTTCCTGAATTGGTCAAAAAAATTATAATACTGTATTTACAGTAAGTCCGCCGTCAACAACAATTTCTGTTCCTGTAATGAATGATGCGTCGTCTGAAGCAAGAAAACTAATTGTTTTTGCAACTTCAGAGGCTTGACCAAAACGTTTCAATAAAATTTTGTTGCCCAAAGCAGCACCTAAACCTTCTACTTCTTCTTTTTCTAAACCTACTTTACCATATAAAGGAGTTTCAATTGGACCAGGAGAAACTGCATTTACTCTGATTTTTCTTGGTGCTAATTCTGCTGCAAAGATTCTGTTTAATGATAAAACGGCCGCCTTACTTGCTCCATATACGCTTGAACCTGGCATTCCTAATTGAGCATTTACTGAAGTATTAAAAATAATAGAACCGCCATCGTTTAAAATTGGCAACACTTTTTGAACTGTAAAATAAACTCCTTTCACATTCACATTCATAATACTGTCATAATGATCTTCTGAAGCTGAATCTACTGGAGCAAAAGCTGCAATTCCGGCATTTAAAAATAGAATATCTACTTTTCCGAATTGTGCTTTTACTTGATCAACTAAATTATCAATTGATTTTAAATCCGATTGATCTGCAACAATTCCAGTAACATTTAATTCTGTTTCGGCTTTTGCCAAAGCTTCTTTGTTTCTTCCTGTTACAATTACTTTTGCACCTTTTGCTACCAATTCTGCTGCTGCAGCATATCCTATTCCACTGTTTCCACCTGTTACGATTGCTACTTTGTTTTCTAAATTTTTCATTTTTATTTGTTTTTAAGTTATTGATTATTCAATTATTATGGTACAAAGATATAATAACGGAACGATCGTTCCGTTATTTAAAGTGTTAATTTTTAGTTAAAATATTTAAGCAGATTTTAAAACCCTTTATTTATAAAGGAATTAGCTATTTAACCATAAGCGAAACAAATTGCAAAATGTCGGCGATTCTTAATATTTGCTTAATTTTGTACTCTAAAACAAAAAAACATGGAACGCCTTTTACCACATGAAAGTCCTTTCGAAACCATAATCTCTTTTCATAAACTACTTGAGTCTTTTGAAGAAATTGCGGCGTCTGATGTAGATTACCGATCTAATTATGCTAAAGCCATTTTAAAAGAGGTTGAGCCTTTTCCGGAATTCAGAACAGGAATTCATGATTATAATATCATTAAAAATAACGAAGCTCTAATAAAAAACATAGTTGCCGATTTATTTCCAACTGCTTTGACGCATAATGAGATAAAAGCAATTACAATTCCGTTTCAAAATTTATCTTTTAATTATACCGAACGTTTCAAGAAAATCCTGCGCAATGCCGGAGACGAATTCGATATGGAAATTCGTGATTTTGATGATCATCAATTCTATATAAATAACTGCTGTTTAATATTAGCGTATTATTACAATCAAAATATTGATTTCAATAAGCCGTTTTTTTATGATATCCCAGATGAGCAAGGCATTGAAAAGCACTATAGAATTCTTTACAATGCCGATTTCATGGAAATTACGCCAACAGAAAGAGCTATAGAATTAACTCAGGACGATATTGATCAATTAATTGATAATTACAATGATATCGATTTATGGAAAGCTAAATTCCCTAAAAGAAGCTGGATTTTAAAAGGTTTTGGAATGGTTTCTTTATTTGATGCAACAACCGAAAGTGCTATTTCAAATCTGAAAAGCAATTTATTAAAACCTGATAGTACTACGGATACTTCTACGGATGTTATTGAGACTATTTTTAGATCTATATTTAAAATTCCGAGTTTAAAAGTTGGTTTTATTATTTACAATCCTGAAGAAGAAAAATTTATAAGACCAATTAAGTTTGACAATCAGATGCAGAGTTTTCTACTGAATACAGATCAGGAAGTAGATTGCAAAAATGCTTTTTTTGGCTGTTCTTTTGAAAATCTTCTGAACAATAAAGAACCATTTGTGATTTCGAATGTCGAAAAATTCATTGAAGAATCTCCAAATAAAAGACTGGGCGAACATTTACTGAAACAAGGTATTAAAAGCTGTGTTTTTGCGCCTGTTATAAAAGACGAACAATTATTAGGAGTTGTCGAACTGGTTTCTGACAATGTACGCGATTTAAATAGTGTCAACGCGACAAAACTGGAATTGATTTTACCGTATTTAACAGATACAATTGATCGTTATAATACTGATATGCAACATCAGATTGAAGCGATTATTCAGCGTGAATACACTACGATTCACCCGAGTGTTTATTGGAAATTTAAGAAAGAATCCCAGAATTACTTTCAAAATATAAATCATACAAAAGATTATATTTTTAAAGAAATTGTTTTTAAAAATGTATATCCGTTATACGGGCAGATTGATATTAAAGGTTCATCAGAACACCGAAATGAAACCGTAAAAATTGACTTAAAAAATCAGCTTTCGACGCTTTTAGAAATTTTTGACAATCAAGAAACAAATTCAAATCTTGTTCTTTTGGAACAAAGAAAATTTGAATTGGAATCACTTCGAAAAGAATTAGATTTCCCATTGAAGGCAGATACTGAACAGCATATTCAACGTTATATTGAAGATGAAATTCATCCGATTTTAAAAAACACTAAAGGTTCAGAGAAAAATGAAAAATTAGAAGCTCTGTATTTTGAAAGTCTAGACGAAAAATCGGGCTTATTTTATCAGGAAAGAAAAAAGTTTGATAATGCGATGTCTATTATCAATAAAAAAATGGCATCGGTTTTAGATAAAAAACAAGTCGAAGCACAGCAAATTTATCCGCATTATTACGAGCGTTTTAAAACAGATGGTGTTGAACATAATTTATATATTGGTTCTTCAATTTCGCCAACAAAACCTTTTGACATCATGTATCTGCATAATTTGAGATTATGGCAATTGCAGACATTATGCGAAATGGAATTAGAGCATCATCAGCTAAAAGAATCGCTTCCGTATGAATTAGATGTAACGTCTTTGATTTTAGTTTTCAGCGTGCCGCTTTCGATCCGATTCAGAATGGATGAAAAACGTTTTGACGTAGACGGAACCTATAATGCACGATATGAAGTTGTTAAAAAACGAATTGACAAATCGAATATTAAAGGAACAAAAGAGAGAATAACCGAGAAAGAAAAAATTACAATTGTTTATTCTCAAAACAACGAAGAAACTGAATACTTAAAGTATATCAAGTACTTACAGCACAAAAAAATACTGGAACCTGCGATTGAGCAGTTTGAAGTAGAAGATCTTCAAGGCGTTTCGGGCTTGAGAGCCATTCGTGTCAAAGTGATTAATAATACTATAAGTCCAGCAGCAAAAAAAATCACTTATCAAGATTTATTAGATGAGCTCAACTAAACAGTTGAGCTTTTTTTTTGACATTATTCAACACAGATGAAACTGATTCGCTATCGCGAAAACGCGGATGAACACAGATTTAAAAGTTTTTTTATTTATTAAAAAATCAGAAATCCGCTTTTATCAGTGTCTTCGCGATAGCGAATCCGTAAAATCAGCGTCTAAAATTATGCGTTGATCTAAAAATTAAATCGATCTAAAAGCAATTACAAAAGCGATTACTGTAATGATTATTCCAATCATGAAAAAATTGTAAGCAATTCGAAGTAAATTGTATTTTCGCTGTAAAACCAATCCCAGGTAATACAAATCTTTTATCATTGTAGAATATAAATAATCTCTGTCTTTCATCATTTCATTCATTGCCCAGTTGTATTCTTCAAAAGGCATTTTATAAAAATTCCCAAAAAACATCAAGTTCACTTTTTTAGCCTCAACATCTTCGCGCGTAAAAAAACCTGAAGTTACTTTTGGCCTTGTCGAAAGAATAGCAAAAATAATTGTGATTACACTAGAAATCAGCATTATAAATGTCGGAATTACTAAATGCGCATTTTTCGGACTGTCTAATTTTGGTATGATTGAAGAAAGTGCAATCGAAATAATAATTGCATTTACAGACAGTAAAATATTGGCTTTACTATCAGCAATCCCGCTTAAGCGCGTATGATTTCCAAGTGTAACGCGAAATAGCGTATCAATGCCGCGTTCTGGTTTTTCGACCTTTTCTTTCTTTTTATTTTCCTCGTCAATTGCCGAGGCTACTTTTAATTCCTGTTTGTTAATTTTCTTCTGAATAAGAATTAGATTTTTTTCTTTCAAAGGCTGCCATTTTTTTAAAGCATGGTCCGTATAAAAGCGATGTTTATTCAATAAGAAATTTAAATTCTCTCTCGTCCATTCTGAATTAGAGAAACTTGCTATTCCGGTATTTTTTAGTTCTAAACGAAGTAATTCGCAGGTAGTTATATATTCTGGTCCCATTAAATGCGCATAATCTGCATCTTTAATGATTTTTTCCAAAAGTGTTTTTGGCTCATATTCTTTGGCTGTAGCCAAAATCAAACTGGAAACCAGCGCAATAAATTCTTCAGATTTTCCTTTTTCGCGCAAAAAGTCTGATGCAATTTCGGTGCTTTCTTTTTCGTGATTCTCGTAACCGTTTATATATCCAGTATCATGAAACCAGGCGGCAACCATTAATGCCTCTTTATCACCATCTTTTACATCTTCTTTTTTACAAAGCTCTTTTACGGCCGTAATTACTGTGAAAGTATGGTTAAAATTATGATAAGAATATAAATTAGAAAGTTTATCTTTGAGTAAATTACCGACGAAATCTTCGGATTGTTCTATTAGGTTCATAAGAGAATATTTTAATACCACTAAAATATGAAATTGTTTTTGGATAATCATTTTATTGCTAAGATTAAAAACTATTCTTTAGCAATAACCGCACTTTTCATTGTTTACTCCTGTGCAACGCGCAAAGCGCAATACGGAAAAAATGTGAGTGCCAACGAAACAGAAAACGCTACAGACACTATAAAAATTGCGCACACTTTTTTTCTTGTCGGAGATGCTGGAAATGCTGATGAAGAACAAGCCCAGCAAACACTGGAACTTTTGCATCAAAAACTAAAAAAATCGGGTAAAAAATCGACGCTTCTTTTTTTGGGAGATAACATTTATCCGAAAGGCTTTCCTAGTGATGACAATGCCTCGGAGAAAGCTTTAGCAGAAACAAAACTAACTAATCAATTAAAACTGACCGAAGGTTTTAAAGGAAAAACTGTGGTGATTCCTGGAAATCATGATTGGTACAGCGGTATTAAAGGCTTGGAACGTCAGGAAAATTTTGTGACCAAATATTTAAATGATAAAAAAGCATTTTCACCAAGAAAAGGCTGTCCAATTGAAGATATAAAAATTGATAGTATTACAACGTTGGTCACAATTGACAGCGAATGGTTTTTGGAAGACTGGAACAATCATCCTACGATAAATGATAATTGCGACATTAAAACAAGGGAAGATTTTTTTGATGAACTGGAAAGTATCTTAAATAAAAATCAAGAGAAAACGGTAGTTCTGGCCATTCATCATCCTTTATTGAGCAACGGAACGCACGGCGGACAATTTTCTATGGAAAAACAATTATTTCCTTTAGAGAAAAAAATTCCGCTTCCGGTAATTGGCTCTTTTATTAATTTGCTGAGAAAAACATCAGGCGCAAGTCCGCAGGACCTTCAAAATAAACAATATACAATTTATGCCAAAAGAATAAAAACGCTTTTGCAAAAACAGAAAAATGTAATTGTAGTTTCAGGACATGATCATAATCTGCAATACATCAGCAAAGAAAATATTCAGCAGATTATCAGCGGAGCGGGATCAAAATCTGAAGCAGCGAGAGCTATCAGTGAAAATGATTTTTCTTATGGCGGAAATGGATATGCAACATTAACATTATTTAAAAGCGGTGATGCAAAAGTTTCTTATTTCGGGAATGAAAACAACAAGGAAAAACTTCTTTTTGAACGCGAAATTATAAAAGCGAAAGAAATTAACTGGGCATCAGATATTCCAAATAGTTTCCCATCAAAAATCACAACTTCGATTTATACAAAAGAAATGACCGATAAAAGTTTAGTTCATAAATTTTTGTTCGGACAGCATTATCGAAAATATTACAGCACACCAATTGAAGCCAAAGTTGCTACTGTAGATACTTTAATGGGCGGTTTAAAACCAATTCGCGAAGGCGGAGGACATCAGTCTATTTCCTTAAGAATGTCAGATCCAAAAGGTCGTGAATATGTAATGCGTGCTATGAAAAAAAGCGCCACTGTGTTTTTACAGTCGGTTGCGTTTAAGGATCAATATATTGTAAATGATTTTGAGAAAACCTACACGGAAAACTTTTTATATGATTTTTACACGACTTCGCATCCATATGCTCCATATGTAACAGGCAGTATGTCAGATCAAATTGGACTTGCACACACAAATCCGATTTTATATTATATTCCGAAACAAAAAGGCCTAAAAGAATTTAATGCGGGTTATGGCGATCAGCTTTATATGGTTGAAGAGCGTCCGGCAGATAATCATTTGGATGCCAAAAATTTTGGAAATCCATCTGATATTATCAGCACTGAGGACATCATGAAAAACTTGCATAAAGATGAAAAATACTCAGTTAACGAAAAAGAATATATAAAAGCCCGTTTATTTGATATCCTTATTGGCGACTGGGACAGGCATAGCGATCAATGGCGCTGGGGCGAATACAAACAAGGCGACAAAGTTATTTACAAACCAATTCCGAGAGACCGTGATCAGGCGTTTGTGAAATACGACGGAGCTTTACTTTCACTTATTATGAATATGCCGCCACTTCGTCATATGCGTACTTTTAAAGGAAATAAAATCAATGTAAAATGGCTTGGAAGAGAACCTTACCCAATGGATCTTGCATTTTTAAGAACGGCCGAAGAGAAAGACTGGACTGAACAAGCCAAATATATTCAGGAAAATTTATCAGATGCTGATATTGATACGGCTTTCAAAAACATGCCTAAAGAAGTTCAGGATGAAACCGTTGATGATATTAAACAGAAATTAAAAAGCAGAAAAAAAGACCTTCAAAAATATGCTTCGGAATATTTTGATGTGTTAAGCCATACGGTTATGATTGCTGGAACTGATAAAAAAGACAAATTTGTAATCAATCACAATGCTAAAAAAAGTATTGAAATTCAGGTTTTAAGAGTTAAAAAAGAAGGCGATGATTTGGTTTACACCAAAACTGTAACGGATGATAAAACTTCAAATTTATGGATTTATGGTTTGGATGATAACGATACTTTTGAAGTAAAAGGAAATGAAAAATCCAGCATTAAAATTCGTTTAATTGGAGGCCAAAACAATGACACATACAACGTAGAAAATGGCCGAAAAGTGATTGTTTATGATTTTAAATCTAAAGAAAACACATACAACTTAGATTCTAAAGCCAGAACACAGCTTACAGACGATTATGATGTGAATTTGTACAATTATGAAAAACCTAAATATAACGTAATTGCCGGTCTGCCAAACATAGGCTATAATCCGGATGATGGCGTAAAACTTGGATTTAATTTGAATTATACGGTTAATAATTTTAAACAGAATCCTTATACACAGAAACATATCTTAAATGGTTTCTATTATTTTGCAACTGGAGGTTTCGAGTTAACCTATGCAGCACATTTTCCAGGACTATTAGGGAAATGGGTTATTGACGTTGATTCACAACTGACTACACCAAATTTTGCGATGAACTATTTTGGTTACGGAAACGAAACTGTAAATAATGACGATGAATTTGGAATGGATTATAACAGAGTCCGAATTCGAAAATTTACTGTTGCAGGTGCTGCAAGACACGTCGGGCGTTTTGGAAGTGAATTTAGCATTCAGCCCATTCTTCAAAAATTGACTGTTGAAGAAACGGATAACCGCTTTATTGATATTCCTGGAATTATAAATCCGAATGTATTTGACAGTCAAACGTATGGAGCTTTGAGGGTAAAATATGTTTTCAAAAACTCTGATTTTGTTGCAAAACCAACCTTAGGAATGTACTTTATGTTTTCAGGAATGTGGACGACAAACTTAAGCGATACAAAACAAAATTTCCCAACGCTTGAAAGTATATTAGGCTTTACGCATAAAATAGATCACAACGGAAAATTAGTTTTAGCTACATTCTTAAAAGGAAAAGCTGTTTTAAATAACAATTTTGATTTTTATCACGGTGCTGCTTTAGGCGGAGATACTGACTTGCGAGGCTACAGAAATGAACGCTTTTTAGGAAGTTCTTATTTTTCTCAAAGCAGTGATTTACGTTTAAGCATTGGTAAAATTCACCGTACAGTTGCGCCTTTGACTTATGGAATTTTAGGAGGTTTCGATTACGGAAGAATCTGGCTTGATGGTGAAAACTCAAGAAAATGGCACCAGGATTACGGCGGCGGATTATGGCTGAATGCGATTAACTTGGTAACAGCCAGAATTTCTTATTTCCAATCTCCTGATGAACCTGGAAGAATTATTTTTGGAGCAGCATATAGCTTTTAGAAAAGGAACTAAGGTTCTGAGATGCTAAGGTTCTAAGGTTTTTATTTAAAGAAAAAGCTTAGAACCTTAGCATCTTAGCAACTTAGAACCTTAGAGCTTAAACTCATAAACATTCCCTCCTATTTTATTGGTTTTTTCGTCAGCGATAAATAAAGTATTATTGTCCTTGAAAACAATAGCTTCTTTTTGAGAGAAGTGATTTAGGCTTATTTCGGTTTGTTTTCCTTTATGGAATAAATCGCCTTTAAAATCTTTAAATAAAACAATTTTGTCGTGACTCAGCAATACTACTTTTTTTCCGTCGGGACTAATTGTGGCACTTGTTAAAACACAATGATTGTAATTGCTGCACGTTTTAAACGCTCCTATTTTCACTGCTTTTTGATTTCCTTTTGCATTTTTAATTTTGTAAATAAAAGCCGTTCCATCAAAACCTTTGCTTCGGTTTTTGGTGAAAAGATAAAAATATCCGTTTAGTTCAAAAAACCCTTCAACGTCATAAAATAGTTCTTTTTTCTTTGGAGGAAATTCGGTTTGTTCTGGATAGGCGAACGAAATTTTATATTCGGCGGAAGCCAAATCTTTATTCAGCTGATTTTTAGCGACTTTATAAATACATAAATCCCTGCGTTCATTGGCATTATTTCCAAAATCTCCAATGTAAATATTACCCGATTTATCTTTTGTAATATCTTCCCAATCGACATTTGTAGCATTTGAAATCGTAATGGTTTTGGCTAATTTTCCTTTAGAATCAATTGCATAAATGGCATTTTTGTTTCCGCTGTCTTCTAAAGTGTAAATTAAGTTGGTCTCCGGAAAATAAGCGATTCCTGAAACTTCTTTTAATTTCTTCGGAAGTGAATAAAGCTTTTTAAAATCACTGCTCGTCTGTTGCTGACAAGCCAATAAAACAATAGAAACGGCTACTAAAAAAGATTTTTTCATAAGATTATAATTTTTAAATCATATAAGTTATATAAGATAATTTAAGAAGGTTGACTTTATGAACTTATATAACTTATATGGTAAAATTCTTTAAACTAAATTAGTGTTTTTAAAATTACGCGTAATAAACTCAAACGCAGCTTGCATGACGTGCCCCATTGATCTGGCATTTTTAAACTTCATATCATTGGTGTATCGATACAATTCCATTTTGAGCTGATCCAAGTGTTCTTGCGTCGAAATCGTGTCGTGACACATTATATTCAATAATTTTTTAATTCTGGTTTCAGCCGAATGAATACGTTTTGCCAAAATCGCTCTTTCTTCATCTTTATACTGAATGATCGAACGTTCTTCTAATTTCTCCTTAATCAATTTAATCATAGGATAATTTTCCTTGAAAAACTGCGGACGATAGACTTTGAAATTCCCTTCATAACATTGCTGATCAAAATCGATTGGGCGAATTTTATAGACTACTTGGTCAAAATCGTGAATTGGTACAATTACATAATTATACGCGCGCATGTCACCGAGCAAACGAATCATACAGCGTTCATTAAACTTTACAAATTCTTTTGCAATTTGGGCTTTTTCGGTTTCGGTACATTTGTCTAATAAAGTATCCATAAAAACATCGCCGGGAATCCCAATAATATGCTCTTCGATTAAAGTGTCGTTGTACACCAAAAAATTGATTTTATCTGGCGAAAGGATATCTTCTAACTCTAATCCGTAAATTCTTGAGGCATCGGCTTTTTTGATATAAAAATGAACGTAATTATCATTCAGAATATTTCGGACTTTAATTCTAAAAGGTTTTGAATTTCCAAAAGTACAGTAATCAATCGCATCGACATTTAGAAACTGAATAATTTCACTGTTTCCATCAGAATGCAGTAGCGAATAAATTTTCTTTAGATTAAGATCGATTTCATTTCGTTCAAATTCGCCATAATACACACGAATCCATAAGGTATCGGTTTCATTTTTATCATAAACATTAATCGAACCAGAGAATCGCAATAAATCATCATAAAAAACAGAAACTTTCGAAATACGCTCGAATCTGTCCAAATAACTTAAAAGCGGTTGCGTTAAAGGGTATGAAGGTTTTTTTAAAACCATTAAAGGCTCGCTCATTTTGAATATCTTTAGTACAAATTTACATCAATAACACGATAAAAATAAATTTCACGTAACAATATAGAACTTGATTCGTCATACTAAAAACTAAAACCGAAAAAACCTTGGAAACCATCCTTACTATCGAAAATCTCAGCAAAAGATACGGGCGCATTCAGGCACTCAAAAACGTATCATTCAGCATTCAAAAAGGTCATGTCTACGGCATTCTTGGCCCTAACGGAAGCGGAAAATCAACCACTTTAGGCATTGTTTTGAATGTTGTAAACGAAACAACAGGCCATTACAAATGGTTTGACGGAAAAATGGAAACGCATGAAGCCCTAAAAAAAGTGGGAGCCATTATTGAGCGACCTAACTTTTACCCCTATATGACGGCTGAAGAAAACCTGAAATTAGTCTGTAAAATTAAAAGCATCAATTATTCTAAAATCCAAGAAAAACTGAATCTTGTAGGTTTAACCGAAAGAAAAGACAGCAAATTCAGTACTTTTTCTTTAGGGATGAAACAGCGTCTTGCAATTGCATCGGCACTTTTGAATGATCCTGAAATCTTGATTTTAGACGAACCAACGAATGGTTTAGATCCGCAGGGAATTCATCAGATCCGTGATATTATTAAAGAAATTGCAGCGCAGGGAACAACAATTTTATTGGCTTCGCATTTATTAGATGAAGTCGAAAAAGTATGTTCGCATGTCGTTGTTTTAAGAAAAGGCGAAATTTTGTATTCAGGTTCCGTTGATGCGATGTCTGCAAATGAAGGATTTTTTGAAATTTCTGCGAATGATAATCTAGCTCTAAAATCAATTTTGAATGATCATCAGTCTGTTGGCCAAATTAAAGAAGAAGATGGAAAAATTTTGGTTTACTTAAAATCAGAATTATCAGCTTCCGATTTAAATCAGTTTTTATTCTCAAAAAATATCGTTTTAAATCATTTGGTAAAACGTAAAAACAGCCTGGAAGCACAATTTTTAGAATTAACCAAAAACGCCACCATTCAAAAAAACTAAACCATGAACAGACTTATCTCTATAGAACTGCAAAAAATCTGGAAAAACAAAGCCAGCCGTATCTTAACACTCGCCTATTTTATTTTACTTTCGTTTATCGCATTGATCGCGTCAATAAAATTTGATATTGGTCCGTTTAAATTTCATTTAGCCGAAATGGGAATCTTCAATTTTCCGTATATCTGGCATTTTAATACGTATGTTGCCGCTATTTTGAAATTATTTCTTGCAATCGTAATTGTTTCTATGATGGCAAACGAATACAGCTACGGAACACTGAAACAAAACCTAATTGACGGTTTGAGTAAACAAGAATTCATATTGTCAAAATTTTTGACTGTTGTTGTTTTTGCTTTTGCATCGACAATTTTTGTTTTTGTAATGAGTTTAATTCTCGGACTATGTTTTTCATCTTACAATGAATTTGGAATTATATTCTCTGATTTAGACTATTTGCTGGCCTTTTTTGTAAAGCTTGTTGGTTTCTTTTCGTTCTGTTTGTTTTTAGGAATTTTGGTAAAACGTTCGGCTTTTGCTTTAGGATTTCTTTTAGTTTGGAGCATTTTAGAAGGAATTGCAAGAGGTCTTTTAATTTTTAAAATATTCCCTGACAGCAAAATAGCCTTTACCATTATAAAGTTTTTCCCGCTAGAAGCCATGTCAAATTTAATAATTGAGCCTTTTACCAGACTATCCGTTGTAAAAAGTATCGGAACTCAAATTGGCGTAGAAAATATAAAAGATTACAGCGTAAACTATTTTTCAATTTTAATCGTTTTAGTCTGGACGTTTTTGTTCGTTTTCCTCTCATACAAATTATTAAAGAAGAGAGATTTGTAGTATATTTGTTGGGCTATGACTCATTTTAAAGTTTATTTATGCGTTTTTTTTATGTGTTGTTTATCTAGTAAGATAAACGCTCAATATATTAGCATAGATGATCAAAAAACACCAAAACAGCTTATTGAAAATATATTAGTCAACAGTTCATGTGTAGCTGTTACCAATACTTCAGGAAAAGGAGATACTTTTACTCAAGGCCAGCAAAGTTTTGCTTATTTTAATGCAGGATCAAGCGGATTTCCTTTTTCTGAAGGAATTGTTTTAACTACATCAACAAGTCCAAATGCAGTCGGGCCATATGTAAGCTATATTGGTCAAGGCGACGTTAACTGGCAAGGAGATGCAGATTTAAATACTATTTTAGGAATTAATTCTATAAATGCAACTGTTTTAGAATTTGACTTCGTTCCTCTTACTGATTTTCTAAGTTTCAATTATATTTTTGCTTCAAATGAATATCAGTCTTTTTACCCTTGTGAATATTCAGACGGATTTGCATTTTTAATTAAAGAAGCCGGAAGTTCTGATCCTTATAAAAATTTGGCCGTTTTGCCCAATAATAATGCTGTTCCAGTTTCCTCAACAAATGTTCGTCCAAAAATTGAGCCCGGAGTTGCTGTAAATGGAGACCATTATCCAGGATGTCCAGCTGTAAACGAAAATTATTTCAACGGCTTAAATGATAATAGCAGTCCAATAGATTATGCTGGGCAAACTGTTGTCATGAATGCACAGACAAAGGTTGTAACGGGTAAAAAATACCATATTAAGCTTGTAATTGCTGATGATAAAAACAGGTATTTTGATTCGGCCGTTTTTTTGCAGGCTGGAAGTTTTTCTTCTAAAATTGATTTTGGTTCAGATCAGACTTCAACAACGGGCAAACCATTGTGTTTTGGAGAACAAGCAACGTTAGATACACATTTATCAGCATCTTATGATTTTAAATGGTATAAAGACGGTGTGCTTTTGCCAGCAGAAAAAAATCCGATACTTCAAGCATCAACATCAGGGACTTATAAAGTCGAAGTTACCATGACACCTTCCACATGTGTTGTAACTGGAGAAATCAAAATTGAAGTTGCGCCCGAAATCTTAACAACAAACACAACGTTAGTTCAATGTGATGATAATACTGACGGGAAAAGTGTTTTTAATTTAAAGAAAGTTGACAATCTGATTAAAAACAATGCTTCAGACATTACAAACAATGGTTATTATGAAACTTTAGCCGATGCTCAGTCGAAAGCAAACCCAATTGCAAATCCTGAAAAATATACAAACAAAAGCGTCAATCAAACTGTTTTTGGAAGAATTGAAAATAAATTTGGCTGCTTCAAAACTGTTGAAGTAAAACTTCAAATTTCAAACAATGCAATTGCACCACAAAATCCAATTAAAACTTGCGACGGCGATGACAAACAAGATGGTTTTTATCAATTTGATCTTCAGTCAGAAGTAACGCCACAATTAACTGCAGGTCTGCCAGCAGGTTTGCAGGTAAATTATTTTTCAACTCCAAATGATGCCTTGAACGAAACAAATGTATTGCCAAATAATTTCAAAAATACAGTTGCGTTCTCTCAAACTATTTATGCCCGAATTATAAATGGAGCTGACTGCTATAGTCTTTCACCAATTACACTGGTCGTTAATACTTTTGATCCGGCAAATTTTCAGGAAGAAACAAAATACATTTGCAAGGATGATGACATAACTTTAAATGTCGCCACTGGTTTCAGCAGTTATTTATGGAGTCCGGGAAATAGTACAACAAATACTTTATTAGTAAGCACACCGGGAGATTACACCGTTACCGTGACAGATGCCAACGGATGCGAAAAAACCAAAAAATTTACCGTCCTTTTATCTGAACCGGCAGTTATTACAGAAGCTGTTGTAAAAGATTTTTCTGGAGTCGATAATTCTGTCTTAATAAAATATACTGGTGCTGGAAACTACGAATTTTCATTAGATGGAAACGTTTTTCAAGATGACCCATTATTTACCGGAATAGGACCCGGTATTTATTTTGCAACTGCACGAGATAAAAACGGCTGCGGACTTTCAAATCGTTTTTTATTATATGTTTTAGATTACCCAAGATTTTTCACTCCAAACAACGATGGATATAACGATCTGTGGGCAATTAAAGATATAAATCAGATGCCAAATTACACTATAAACATCTTTGACCGCTACGGTAAATTTTTAAAGCAAATGAATCAAAACAGCACGGGCTGGAATGGCTTGTTCAATGGCGAACAATTACCATCTGATGATTATTGGTTCACGCTTCTTTTTGTTGATGGGAAAAGTGTTAAGGGACATTTTAGTTTAAAAAGATAAAATTTCCTTCTGATAAATTCCACTTTATTTTACTTCAAAATACATTTCTGAAATAGCGGAATTTCAAAAACTCCTAGATTTTAAATATTTACAAAGAAAAAAACACGCTATCTTTCAATGAAAGTAAAATAAATCTTATTTTTGGTTTTGGGCGATTCAATTTTGTATGTTGCCAATAAACGAGCCAATGAAAAAAACATTACACTCCTTTTTATTTTTGCTTTGCACATTAAATTGTTTCTCACAATTCAGTAAAACGCACTACATACCGCCATTGATTTGTAATGCCGCATTACTAGTCAACGATCAATATTTATACATTTCAACTCCAAGCGTTGCCAATGTTAATTTCAAAATTATTTCTAATGGAGGAAGTGTTGTAAATGGCACCGTAAACAGTAATAATCCCTATCGCTATTATATTGGAAATGGCCCTGGAACACAGTTATTTGCTCCTTTGCTTAGTGCTGGAGTTGTATCAAACCGAGGTTATGTAATTGAAGCTGAAGATCTAATTTATGTAAGTGCGAGAGTAAATGCCGCACTTGTTCAAAACGGAACTTATAATCACGCGGGAGGATTAGTCTCTAAAGGAAACAGCGCATTAGGCACCACTTTTAGATTAGGAGCCATGTTAAATCCGCTCGCCGACCCAACTTTAGCCAACTTTACATCCATAATGGCAACAGAAAATGGTACAAAAATTACCATTTCAAATATCCAGAACGGAACTAGACTTTCTGACGGGACAACTGTTTCGGGACCAATTACCGCTATATTAAATAAAAATGAAAGTTACATACTCACTTTATTCAATAATAATATTAGCGAAATTCCATCAAATAGCTCTAAATTAATTGGAGCTCTGGTTGCGTCTGATAAACCAGTAGTGGTCAATACAGGTTCTTTTGGAGGAAGCAACAGTACAGCGCTTGGAGCTACTCAAAACGGAGGATTGGCTCCTGTAGGAAGAGATGTCGGTTTTGATCAAATTGTTTCACTTGAAAAAACAGGAAAAGAATACATTTTCATAAAAGGACTAGGTACAGATGAATTAGAGCGTGTTTTATTAGTAGCACATTACGACAATACCGAAGTATTCATTAATGGCTCGACTTCTCCATATAAAACCCTTAACAGCGGCGAATATGCTGCAATTGATGGGAGTCAGTTCACCAACGGAACTTTGTATGTAAAAACATCTAATAACGTATTTGCCTATCAAAGTATTGGAGGAACAATAAATCCGGCCAATCAAAATTTATTTTTTGTACCTCCAATAAATTGTGCAACGCCAAATACGGTAGATAATATTCCTCAAATCCAATCTATTGGCAATAATACTTTTAACGGCTTCCTGAATATTGTAACCGAAACAGGAGCTACAGTTTTACTAAACAACAGCGCCATCAATGCGCTTCCAACTCCAATTCAAGGAACTGCTGATTTTGTTCGTTATAGCGTATCTGATTTATCAGGAAATATTGCCGTAAAATCAACTAAGCAAGTATATGTTTCTTATTTTGGAACCAATGGAGCTGCAACTTATGGAGGTTATTATTCGGGTTTTGATTTAAAACCTGAAATCGTCAGCGGTAAAATCACATTAAACAACTCATCTTGTATTCCAAATGTATCTTTAAAAATAAATACACTGTCTTCTTATGATACTTTTCAATGGTATAAAGATGACGTTCTTATTCCGGGTGAAACTAAAAATACCTTCAGCCCAAGCCAGCCCGGTTTTTATCAGGTAAGAGGAAGCATTTCAGGATGTGTGAGCGATGTGTTTTCAGATAAAATTCCAGTGAGTGAATGTCCTATAAATATCGATAATGATTTAGCGAATGACAATATTGACATTGATTATGATAATGATGGCATAACAAACTGTACAGAATCATATGGGGATTTGCCCGTAAATATTTCAAACCAAAATTCAGGCTTGATAAAAACGGGAGCTTATTCTAATTCTTTCACTGGTACCGTTACAAACAGTACAACAGCCGCTACAGTTCCTTTTACTGGAAATGCAGACGGAAGTTTTATTACCGAAGTATTGCCAGGAAAAGGTTTTTCTGTGAGTTATAAAATGAATTTTGCTAAACCAATAAATATTCGTTTAGAATATAGCGATAAGGCGAATGTAACTGATTTATTAAATTCTGATTCTGAATATATTATCAATTCAGATATTGATAAAACAGTCACCGTTTTAAATCCCGACAATCAATTACTAATTGATACCAATTATGACGGAATATACGAAAGCGGTGTTACACAATTTTCTTCTTTTGAAATTCGCTTTCGATTAAATGGCAATGTTCCTTTACCTGCCGGAACTGGAACATTCAAATTCCAGTCCTATCAAACTCAATCATTTAAAATTACTCATAAAAACCTGCTTGATACAGTTGGAAACAAAGCAACATTCAAACTCACAGCAACTTGTGTTCCAAAAGATTCTGATGGCGATGGAATTCCAGATCAATTAGATTTAGATTCAGACAATGATGGCATACCTGATGTGATCGAATCGCAAATTAAACCAATTGCTTTATCTAATAAAGATTCGAATTTAGATGGTTTGGATGATATTTTTAATCTTACCACACCCCCACTCGATACCGATAATGACGGAATTCCGAATTATCTTGATTTAGATAGCGATAATGATGGAATTTATGATTTGACTGAATCCGGAAGCAATACCCCAGATGTTAATCGAGACGGAATTGTTGACACGACAGTTTTTGGAAGTAACGGATTAGCTGATGCTTTAGAAACCAACCCTGACAGCGGTGTTTTAAAATATACCGTTTTAGATTCTGATAATGACGGAATAAAGAACTACACTGAAATTGACAGTGATAACGACGGCTGTAATGATGTTATTGAAGCTGGATTTAGTGATCCAAACTTTGACGGTCTGTTAGGAAACGTGCCAGTTGCTGTAAATTCTTTTGGCGTTGTAACCAGCAGAACCGATGGTTATACTGCTCCAAATGGCAATTATATTATTGCAACTCCAATTATAATTACCAAACAGCCAGAAAATCAAACGGTCTGCGAATTGGAAAAAGCCATTTTCAGCATCGAATCGAATGCTGACACTTTTCAATGGCAATTTTCTACTGATGGCGGCAATATCTGGAATGTTTTGACTGAAAACGCAATTTATACCGGAACTAAAACTGCTTCTTTAACCATTCAAAAAACAAATAAAACAATGAATGGTTATCAATATCGTGCGCTATTAAACAGAAACAATAATGCCTGCGGATTGACTTCTGCCAATTCTGTAAAACTTACACTTTATTCTTTACCAGTTTTAAGCTCGCCAATTACAATTGTTCAATGTGATGACGATACTGACGGAATTTCTAATTTTAATGTAACCACAAAAAATAGTTTTATTTCAGCCAATTTTGCCAATGAAACATTCTCTTATTACACTACTTTGGCGGGTGCAAATACAAAAGATGCTGCTGTATTAATTTCAAATCCGTTGGCGTTTACGAGTGCTAATAAAAATATTTGGACACGGGTTGAAAATTCAAATGGATGTTTTAGTGTTGCTCAATTGAATTTAGTAGTTTCAACAACACAAATCGATTCTAAATTTAAAAGATCTTTTACCATTTGTGATGATTTTATTGATGCAGTTAATGATGATAAAGACGGAATTGCAGCTTTTGATTTTAGTAGTGTAACAGCTGACATTCAGGCGATGCTTCCTTCAGCAAGCGCAAATTATTCTATAAACTATTTTGCAAATGAAGCTGATGCTTTGGCAGAAACTAATGCTATTACAAATCCATCAAATTATCGAAATACAATACCAAAACAACAAAAAATTTGGGTACGTGTAGACAGTAATCTAGATAATGCCTGTTTTGGATTGGGAGCTTACATTACGCTTACAGTAAATCCTAAACCTAATATTGATATTAATGACAATCGCAGTGCTGACGAATTAGTATGTTCCAACTTGCCAACTTTTTTTGTCAAACTCGATGCCGGAATTATTGGAAATATACCAGTCAACACATATACCTATAGCTGGTCAAAAGACGGAAGTATTATTCCGGGAGAAACTAGCGAAACTTTAGATGTTAATGAAGAAGGGATTTATACCGTAGAAGTTTTTACTAAAGATGCAATCAGCTGCAGCAGAACACGAACTATTAGCGTAACAGCTTCAGATATTGCACATCTAGATTCTGTTTCCATCTCCGATTTATCAGATTATAATACTGTTGAAGCAAATGTTTCAGGAGCCGGAAATTATGAATACAGTTTAGATGATCCTACTGGTACTTTTCAAGAATCTAACTTATTTGAAAATGTTCGCCCAGGTATTCATGATCTTTACATAAATGACAAAAATGGATGCGGAAAAATTTCAAAAACCGTAGCAGTACTTGGAATTCCTAAATTTTTCACTCCAAATAATGACGGGCATAATGATTATTGGAATCTTCAAGGAGCAAATGATACTTTTAATTCTGGTGCCAAAATCCTTATTTTCGATCGATATGGAAAATTAATCAAACAAATTACTGCCTCAAGCGATGGCTGGGACGGAACCTTCACCGGAAGCCCAATGCCTGCAGATGATTATTGGTACACATTAAAACTCGAAGACGGGCGTGAAGCAAAAGGTCACTTTAGTTTGAAAAGATAATTAATAAAAAATTCAATTTTGAAATTCCAAATCCCAAAATTTCAATGCGAATTGAAACAAAAAAATCCCAAACTCCATATTGGAATTTGGGATTTTTATATTGAAAATTAAATCTCTTAGAATTTAAATCTTTTTCTATCAGTTTCAGTCAAATAGATTTTTCTCAAACGAATAGATTTTGGTGTAACCTCTACATATTCATCTTTTTGAATGTATTCTAAAGCTTCCTCTAAAGAGAAAATAATTGGAGGGATGATTCTTGCTTTTTCATCATTTCCAGAAGAACGAACGTTAGATTGTTTTTTCTCTTTCGTTACGTTTACACACATATCATCACCACGAGAGTTTTCTCCAATTACCTGACCTTCGTAAATTTCAGCATTTGGTTCAACGAAAAACTTACCACGATCTTGTAATTTATCGATAGAATAAGGAATAGCTTTTCCTTTTTCCATAGAAATTAATGAACCTTTGTTACGTCCAGCAATTTCTCCTTTGTAAGGCTCATATCCAATAAAACGGTGTGCCATAATAGCCTCACCAGCTGTTGCAGTAAGCAATTGGTTACGCAATCCAATAATTCCACGAGATGGAATATTAAATTTCACGATCATACGGTCACCTTTAGTTTCCATACTCAACATTTCACCTTTACGCATAGTAACGAACTCAACCGCTCTACCTGAAAGACTTTCTGGTAAATCGATCGTCAATTCCTCAATTGGCTCACATTTTTTACCGTCAATTTCTTTGATGATAACTTGTGGCTGACCAATTTGCAACTCGTAACCTTCTCTTCTCATTGTTTCAATAAGAACAGATAAGTGAAGTACTCCACGGCCAAAAACCATGAATTTATCAGCAGAATCAGTTTCACCTAACTTCATCGCTAAGTTTTTCTCTAATTCTTTTGTCAATCTTTCTCTAATGTGACGAGAAGTTACAAATTTACCCTCTTTACCAAAGAAAGGAGAGTCATTAATTGTAAACAACATACTCATAGTAGGCTCGTCGATATCAATTGTTTTTAGACCTTCTGGATTTTCAAAATCAGCAATAGTATCACCAATTTCAAAACCTTCAACTCCAATGATTGCACAAATATCTCCAGCAATAACTTGCGATACTTTTTTACGTCCAAGACCTTCAAAAGTATGAAGTTCTTTAATACGAGATTTAGAAATAGTACCATCTCTTTTTACTAATGAGATTGGCATACCTTCGTTAAGAATTCCTCTTTCAAGACGACCAATAGCGATACGACCTGTAAATGCAGAGAAATCTAAAGATGTAATCAACATTTGTGGTGTTCCTTCAGAAACTTTAGGAGCAGGTACATTGTCAACAACCATATCCAATAATGCTTCAACATTATCAGTTACGTTTTCCCAATGATCAGACATCCAGTTGTTTTTAGCTGAACCGTAAACAGTTGGAAAATCCAACTGCCATTCTTGAGCACCTAATTCAAACATTAAGTCAAAAACTTTTTCGTGAACTTCCTCAGGAGTACAATTTTCTTTATCAACTTTGTTAATAACTACGCAAGGCTTAAGACCTAAGTCAATCGCTTTTTGTAATACGAAACGTGTTTGCGGCATTGGTCCTTCAAAAGCATCTACTAGCAAACATACACCATCGGCCATGTTTAGTACACGTTCTACTTCACCTCCAAAATCCGCGTGGCCAGGAGTGTCAATAATATTGATTTTTGTTCCTTTATATTGAACTGATACGTTCTTAGAAGTAATAGTAATACCTCTCTCACGCTCTAAATCGTTATTATCAAGAATTAAATCACCTGTGTTCTCGTTATCGCGAAATAACTGACAGTGATACATAATTTTATCAACCAAAGTGGTTTTACCGTGATCGACGTGGGCAATAATTGCAATGTTTCTAATAGATTCCATCTGTGATTTTTAATGGGCGCAAAGGTACACTTTATTTTTTAATAAAAAACGTTTCTGACATAGTTTGCGTATATACAATCAATTAGTTAATATAAAACACCAAAATATACCCTTCAAAATGCGCTTTTGATAGTACTGAGTTATAGTTAATTTAACTATATTTGAGGTAATGAAAAGTAAAACTCTCCAAATTACTCTAGTTTATATTCTAGTATCATTGTTTATGGCAATCATCTGTCATAAAATACTTACCACTTATTTCCCGGACACAAAATACTTTTATCTTTTTTTTCTTAAAGATATTTTCTTCATATTAACTACCGCATTATTTTTCAAATACATAGTTTCTAAAAACGAAAAAAAGAACGTCACTGTTTTCAAAAAACTAAAAGAAACAAACGAAGAAATCAAAGAATCAAACGAAAAATATGACATTGTCGCAAAAGCGACAAGTGACACTATTTGGGACTGGAAAATTCAAGAGGACAGCCTAAACTGGAACAAAGGAATTGAAAGTGTTTTTGGCTACAATCCGAACGAAGTTGGAAAAACATCAAAATGGTGGTTTGATAAAATTCATCCTGAAGACAGCATCAGAATGTCTATCAAACTATATTCTTTTATTGAACAAAAAACAGAAAAATGGCAAGATCAATATCGCTTTAGATGTGCTGATGGGACTTACAAATATGTTTTAGACCGTGGTTTTTTATTAAAAGATGAAAACGGAAGAGCCATCAGAATGATTGGAGCGATTCAGGACATTACAAAGCAGAAAGAAGAAGAACAGCGATTAAAACTTTTAGAAACTGTTATTACACAATCTAAGGATTCTATTTTAATTACTGAAGCCAATTCACAAGCTCGAAAAATCCCAAAAATTGTATACGTAAATCCTGCCTTTTCACAAATGTCGGGTTATTTATCCAATGAAATTGTCGGCAAATCTCCAAATATTTTCAAAGGCCCGAAATCAGATTCAGATGAACTAAAAAAACTATTAAGAGCAATTAAAAATGAGGAAGAATGCTTAATAGAAACCATTAGTTACACAAAACAAAAAGAAGAATATTGGGTTCGTTTTTCTATGATTCCGATTTTTAATAATGAAGGATCTATTTCGCACTGGATTTCAATTCAAAGAGATATTACAGAAGAAAAAAAGCTTGAAACCGAAAAAGAGCATCTTATTCGCGAACTGACTCAAAACAACAAAGATTTAAAACAGTTTTCATACATCACTTCACACAATTTAAGAGCGCCGTTATCTAATCTAATTGGACTTTTAAACCTTATCGAAGACATTCCGATCGAAAATCCAGAGCTTGAAGAAATCTTAAATGGCTTTACCAAATCAACTCATTTACTGAATGAAACGATCAACGATTTAGTAAAAGTTATTATTATCAAGGACAATCCTTCAATGCAAAAAGAAGAAGTCTCACTAAAAGAAGTTTTTGAAAATGTTTTCAGCCAATTATCATTTCAAATAGAATTACACAAGCCAATCATCAAATTAAAATTTGAACGTGTACCTTTGCTAAACACAAACAAGGCATATATTGAAAGCATCTTACTTAATTTACTTACAAATTCTATAAAATACAAATCAGAAAACCGAAAATTAAAAATATCAATTACTGCAGAACAAATAGACAATAAAGCAATATTAACATTCAAAGACAACGGGATTGGAATTGACTTAGAAAGAAACAGAGACAAAGTTTTTGGCCTGTACCAAAGATTTCACAATTACCCAGACAGCAAAGGACTTGGCTTATACCTTGTAAAATCGCAGGTAGAAACCATGGGAGGAACAATAAGTATAGAAAGCGAGGTCAATAAAGGAACAACCTTTATAATAACATTTAAAAATTAAACATCATGCTCGAGCAAATTTTATGCATTGACGATGACCCTATCACGTTAATGTTATGTAAAAAAGTAATTTCGAAGTCCCAAATTTCGCATGAAATTATCACCGCTCAAAATGGAGAAGAAGCCCTTCATCACTTCAATACCTTAAAATATACCAACAACAAAAATAAAGACAACAAAAAACCTGAATTGATTTTCTTAGATTTAAATATGCCTGTCATGGGAGGCTGGGAATTTCTAGATCATTTCACTTCACCAGATTACGCCGAATTCAATACTGCAAATGTCATAGTTTTATCTTCAACAATTGATCCTGAAGATTTAGCGAAAGCAAAAAAATATCCCATTATATTAGATTTTCTTTCAAAACCAATTACACTCGCAATGCTTGAGTACCTTAAGAAAAAAATAAATCTTTAGACCAAATTAAATTCGAATATTAAAAATCCAAATTCCAAACTTTTGTTTTAAAGTTGAATTTGGATTTTTGATATTGTAAAATTTCAAATTTGGGATTTGAAATTTAGAATATTAGGACTTCTCAATTAGTCATAAACAAAAAAAGTCCTCAAAAGAGGACTTTTTATATTTTTATAAAATTGTAATTAATTACAATTTAGCAACATGCTTAGTTAATTTAGACTTCAAGTTAGAAGCTTTATTATCATGAATGATGTTCTTTTTAGCTAATTTATCAATCATAGAAATTACAGTTGATAATTTTGCAGTAGCATCAGCTTTATCAGTAGCTATTCTTAATGCTTTGATAGCATTACGAGTAGTTTTGTGCTGGTATCTGTTAAGAACTCTTCTTTTTTCGTTACTTCTGATTCTTTTTAACGCTGACTTATGATTTGCCATTTTCTTTAATTTTAGATGTAATAATTATTATAAATACTAGTTAAAAAAGAAAAACCTCCCACAATTATAAAACAATCACTTTGGTTTTAACTAATAAAACAAAAATCGAGACACCAATTTTTATTTTACAAAACTTATTTACAACTAATTTTGTAGTCTGTAAGGGAATCGAACCCCTGTTACCAGGACGAAAGCCTGGAGTCCTAACCCCTAGACGAACAGACCGATCGTTTCTAAGTTTTCTTCAATTTAAATAAAATTGAAATTGTAGTCCGTGGGGGAATCGAACCCCCCTTACCAGGATGAAAACCTGGCGTCCTAACCGATAGACGAACGGACCATTAACATCAAGTGTAATAACTTAAGTAGCAGAAAAAAAAGTAGTCCGTGGGGGAATCGAACCCCCCTTACCAGGATGAAAACCTGGCGTCCTAACCGATAGACGAACGGACCGTGTTTCTCTAATGCGGATGCAAAAATACAACTATTTTTTAGTTGTACAATACCTGATGCAAAAAAAAATATTTTTTTTTAATACGCCTTAGCAAAAAGCACTCTTTTAGTAGAAGGATTCCCTGTAAACACACAGATTCCCGCCTCTTCAACAGCATCCAAAGGAATACATCGAATTGTCGCTTTTGTCAAATCTTTTATTTTCTCTTCAGTCGCAGCTGTTCCGTCCCAGTGAGCAGATATAAAACCTCCTTTACCATCTAAAACCTGCTTAAACTCCTCAAAACTATTTACTTCTGTAATATGTGTATTTCGGTAATTTAATGCACGATCAAATAGATCCTTTTGAATTTGTTCTAAAAGGTCATTTACGTATTCTACGATTTTTTCACTCCCAACAACTTCTTTTGACAAATTATCGCGTCTTGCAACCTCAAAAGTTCCGTTTTCTAAATCTTTTGGTCCAACAGCAATTCTAACAGGAACTCCTTTCAATTCCCATTCAGCAAATTTGAATCCTGGTTTTTGAGTTGTTCTGTCATCATATTTAACTGAAATCTTCAGCTTTCTTAATTTCGCAGCCAATTCATTTACAGCAGCTGTAATTTCTGCTAATTGTTCGTCTGTTTTATGAATAGGAACAATTACAACTTGAATTGGCGCTAAATTTGGAGGCAATACTAAACCTTGATCATCAGAGTGCGTCATAATTAATGCTCCCATTAATCGAGTAGAAACCCCCCAAGAAGTTCCCCAAACATGCTCTTGCTTTCCTTCCGCATTAGCAAACTTCACATCAAAAGCTTTTGCAAAATTCTGACCTAAAAAATGAGAAGTTCCAGCCTGCAACGCTTTTCCGTCTTGCATCAATGCTTCAATACAATATGTTTCATCTGCACCTGCAAAGCGCTCTGATTCAGTTTTAAAACCTTTAACAACCGGAATTGCCATAAAGCTCTCTGCAAAATCAGCGTAAACATTCATCATTTTTTCAGATTCTTCAATCGCCTCAGCTTTTGTAGCATGAGCAGTATGCCCTTCCTGCCATAAAAACTCGGCAGTTCTTAAAAACAAGCGCGTACGCATTTCCCAGCGAACCACATTTGCCCACTGATTAATCAACAAAGGCAAATCTCTATAAGACTGTACCCATCCTTTATATGTAGACCAAATAATCGCTTCACTCGTAGGACGAACAATAAGTTCTTCTTCTAATTTTGCGTTCGGATCAACCATTAATTTCCCCGGTTTGTCGGGATCATTTTTCAATCTATAATGCGTTACAACAGCACATTCTTTTGCAAATCCTTCTGCATTTTTCTCTTCCGCTTCAAACATGCTCTTAGGCACAAATAAAGGAAAATAAGCATTTTGATGTCCTGTTTCTTTAAACATTCGATCTAACTCAGCCTGCATTTTTTCCCAAATAGCATATCCGTACGGCTTAATAACCATACATCCTCTAACTCCTGAATTTTCAGCTAGATCCGCTTTTACAACCAGCTCGTTATACCATTTCGAATAATCTTCTGATCTTGTAGTAAGGTTCTTACTCATATTATATAGTTTGGCACAAATTTTGTTTTAAATAATTTTAACTAAATAGTTTGACAAAACTAACTATTTTTGTAATGTGCAACAATAAAAAACACCACAGATATGAAAACTTCTACTTCTCTCCGCCAAAACTCAAGTTACTTTTACTTAATTGGATTACTGAGTTTTCTGCTTACATCGTGTGGCTCTTACCAAAATGCTTCTTATTATGACAATGACGGAGTTTATGGCAAATCTACAAACACGTACGCACAAACAGCTACAACAAGCACCAATAATCAATATAAAGATTACTTTAAGTCGCTTCAAGACGATAATCAGCCAACTGAAATTTTTACTGATGTAGACAATTACAGTAATTATGCTGTAAACGACAGTACACAAACAGCAACAGCTTACCCTGCTTGGGGAAGCGGTACTACAGAAACTTCAGTAACCTACTATTCAGATCCATCAATGTATTGGGGATTTGGTTTCGGATGGGGCTATTCTGGTTATGGATACGGCTGGGGATACCCATATTACGGTTGGGGAGGCTATTATCCAGGCTGGGGCTATTACCCAGGATATGGATACCCAGGATGGGGATATCCATGTTACGGTTATGGCTACGGATACAACAATTATTCTTACAGCTATGGAAGAAGAGGATCTGCAGCATATTATGGATCTAGAGGATATGCATCAAGAGATTCATATGCAGGAAGAGGTTCATACGCTGGAAGAAATTACACTGGACGAGATTTTGCCAGCAGAAATTATGCAGGAAGAAGTTCTTATTCAGGAAGAGATTACGCTGGAAGAAGCAGCAATAGTACAACCAGCAGAGGCTACTCAGATTTCAGAAGAAGTTCTTCTGTAAATGGCAGAACCTATTCAAGTCCAACTTTTACAGACAGAAGAGGTACTGCTCAAGGTCAAAGTAATGGTTATGATTATTCTAACAGAAGATCAAGTGCCGGGACAAGTAACAGAAGTTATAGTACTCCAAACAACAACTCGGCAAGAACTTACTCTCCTAGCCCATCACGTTCAATGGACAGTGGCGGTGGAGGCGGAAGAAGCTACAGCGGCGGCGGAAGCAGTGGCGGTGGCGGAAGATCTTACGGTGGCGGCGGTGGCGGCGGAAGAAGATAAAATCTCTTCCGTAAATCATTCAATCACTTTAAAAACTTAACCAAAATGAAAAAAATATTCTTCCTATTTATAACAGGACTATCTATTAGTGCCTTACATTCACAAGAAGTATCAGACGCTGTTCGTTATGGACAGGAAAATTTAACCGGAACCGCACGTTTCAGAGCAATGAGTGGTGCATTTGGAGCCGTTGGAGGAGACTTATCTGCTTTAAGCGTGAATCCAGCTGGATCTGCAATTTTCAACAATAATCAAATTGGGATATCTTTCAGCAATCAGACCGTTAAAAATAATTCTAATTATTTTGGAACTGAAACAAGCGATAAAGACAACTCTTTTATACTAAATCAAGCTGGTGGTGTTTTTGTTTTTCATGATCACAATCCAAATAATAATTGGACTAAGATTGCAATTGGAACAACTTATGAAAACACAAACAATTTCAATAGTGATGTATTTTCTGTTGGAACCAATCCAAGAAACTCAATTGATCAGTACTTTTTGACTTATGCTAATGGAATTCCATTAGGAAACATAACCAATATCCCATATCGAGATCAGTACTATGATGAGCAACAAGCCTATTTTGGATATCAAGGATATATTATCAATCCAGTATCTAATACTGACAACAATACACAATACACTTCAAATGTTCCAGCTGGCGGTAATTACTACCAAGAAAACGAAATTTACGCGAGAGGATACAACAGTAAATTGAGTTTTAATATTGCAACTTCATATAAGGACAGAATTTATTTTGGAGCTAATCTGAATGTTCATATTACAGATTACAGAAGATCAAGCAGTTTTTACGAAGACAACAGCAATCCGTTAGAGGCCGGAGAAACAATCTCAAATCTTCGTTTTAATAATGACTTATATACTTACGGAAACGGATTTTCTTTCCAGTTAGGAGCAATTGCCAAAGTTACTGATGCTTTCAGACTAGGACTTGCGTACGAATCAAACACTTGGTACGATTTATATGATGAAGTTTCACAAAGTCTAACTACCACAAGACAAGCTGCAGGTGGGCAAGAAATACATGAATCTATTAATCCAAATCTTGTCAATGTTTATGACAGATACACTTTGCAGACACCTGGAAAATTTACATTTAGTGGCGCTTATGTATTTGGAAAATCAGGCTTAATTAGTGTTGATTACTCTATTAAGGATTATGCAAATACAAAATACAAACCAACCAGCGATCCAGGATTCAGAGGGTTAAATGCTGACATGAACAGTCAATTGACATCTAATGGAGAATTAAGAATTGGTGCCGAATACAAAATACAACACTTAAGTCTTCGTGGCGGATACCGTTTTGAAGGAAGTCCGTACAAAAACGGAACTACAATTGGTGATTTAAACAGTTATTCAGGAGGTTTGGGTTATAGTTTTGGAGCAACTAAATTAGATTTGGCTTATTCTTATTTAGAGAGAAAATCAAATCAAGGATTTTTTGCCACTGGATTTACAGATGGAGCAAACATTACATCAAAACTTAACAATGTAAGTTTGACCCTATTATTTGAATTGTAATCAGAAATTAAAATAGATGAATAGAGATTTCCGTCAGGTGTTTGCTTGACGGATTTTTTTTAGCCCCGATGGAAGCGGCATCCTTTTTCTTGCTCCTTTAGCAAGGAAAAGATATAGCGGACAGCGGGATTAGCTTCATAAAAAACACCTAAAAGAAACTGAAACAAGCGGTGTTTGAATAAAAAAGTGTAATTTTGCACTCCAATTTATAAAAGTATGAGAACCAAGTCTTTAAAAAAGAACAAAATTAACGTTATCACTCTTGGGTGTTCAAAAAATGTTTATGACAGTGAAGTCCTTATGGGACAGCTGCGCGCTAATGGAAAAGAAGTTGAACACGAAGCTCCTGCGGAAAAAGAAGGAAACATTATTGTAATTAACACTTGTGGTTTTATCGATAACGCTAAAGCCGAATCAGTAAATATGATTTTGGAATATGCAGATAAAAAAGACAAAGGCTTAGTTGATAAAGTTTTTGTAACAGGATGTTTATCTGAACGTTACAGACCAGATTTAGAAAAAGAAATTCCGAATGTAGATCAATATTTTGGTACAACTGAATTACCACAATTATTGAAGGCTTTAGGTGCCGATTATAAACACGAATTATTAGGAGAACGTTTAACTACAACTCCAAAAAATTATGCCTACTTAAAAATTGCAGAAGGATGCGACAGACCTTGCAGTTTTTGCGCAATTCCGCTTATGCGTGGGGCGCACGTTTCGCAGTCAATTGAAAAATTAGTAAAAGAAGCTGAAGGTTTAGCTAAAAATGGCGTTAAAGAATTAATTTTGATTGCTCAGGATTTAACTTATTACGGACTTGATCTTTATAAGAAGAGAAATCTTGGAGAACTTTTAGAAGCATTGGTTAAAGTTGAAGGAATCGAATGGATTCGTTTACACTATGCATTCCCAACTGGTTTCCCAATGGATGTTTTGGAAATAATGAAACGCGAACCAAAAATTTGTAATTATATCGATATTCCGTTACAGCATATTTCTGATTCCATCTTAAAATCAATGCGCCGCGGTACAACTCAGGCAAAAACAACAAAGTTATTAAAAGATTTCCGTGCTTCAGTTCCTGGAATGGCAATCAGAACAACTTTAATTGTTGGATATCCTGGAGAAACTCAGGAAGATTTTGAGATTTTGAAGGATTTTGTTCAGGAAATGAAATTTGACAGAATGGGATGTTTTGCTTATTCTCATGAAGAAAATACGCATGCTTATTTATTAGAAGATGATGTTCCGAACGATGTAAAACAAGCCCGAGCTAATGAAATAATGGAATTGCAGTCGCAAATTTCATGGGATTTGAACCAAGAAAAAGTTGGACAAGTTTACAAATGTATCATTGACAGAAAAGAAGGAGCACATTTTGTAGGCCGAACAGAATTTGACAGTCCTGATGTTGACAACGAAGTATTGATCGATGCATCTAAACATTATGTAAAAACAGGTGAATTTGTTAATATTAAAATAATAGAAGCGACAGAATTTGATTTATACGGAGAACCTGCTTAAATTTACGCTAAATTATTATCAATTTAGATAACAACTTACTATGAAACCTACGAACACATTTTTTCTTTTGATTTTCACTATATGCTGTTTTAATTTAGCGTCAGCTCAGTATGGAGGCAGCTACAATGGTTATAATAATGGCTATGGCGGAGGTTATGGACGCGGAGGCGGAATGGGCATGGACAGAAGCATGATGTCTGGACCACAGAGTTCTCCAAGCAAGCCAAAAGAGATTCCTGTAGAAGAAACTGCAGCAAAAATCGTTGAGCAAATGAAACCAGAAGTAAAACTTGATGAACTTCAAGCTATTGCAATCGCAAATGTTTTGGCAGACAGCATGAAAGAACAAGGAATTCTTTTGAAAAACGAAAGCAGCAGTCAAGATGAAAAATTGGAACAGATTAAAGCTTTAAGAGAAAGTACTAATAAAAAAATTACTGCTTTCTTAAATCCTGATCAAATAGAAAAATACACTGCTTTCATGGCCAATTTTAAGGAAATCAAAAAAGATAAATCAAAAAAGAAAAAAGATTCTAAAGACAAAAAAGAAGCAACAGAAGAAGAAAAAACAATAAAAGCTGGAGAATAATTTTTTAGACTTCAACTTACAATGTGAATGATCATGGTAAAAAAACATTTTTGTTATTTGATATTAGCAATTATTATAACTTCTTGCTCTACAAATCCATATAAAACTACTGAAAAGGTATACGATCAGCAGCTTAAAACTTTAGAAAATCAAATTACAAGTAAAGATCCTCAAGCAATTCCTCCAGTTAGTCCTGTTGTAATTGACACTACTTATGCCGCGCAATTAGGCATTGTAAAAGATACTTTATCAAAAACGGGCTCTACTCATTTGGTAAATGGTATAACAACAGAATGGATTGGAACGGTAAATTTCAATTTAAGAAAACCAAGCTTTATTATCATTCACCATACAGCTCAAGATTCGCTAAAGCAGACGATCAACACTTTTACTAAAACTAAAACACAGGTTAGTGCGCATTATATTATTTCTGAAAACGGAAAAGTAGTGCAAATGCTGAATGATTATTTAAGAGCATGGCATGCGGGCGCTTCAACTTGGGGAAAAAACACTGACCTCAACTCAAGTTCAATTGGAATTGAATTAGACAACAACGGTTTCAAACCTTTTACAGAAACCCAAATCAGCAGTTTAGTGGCTCTTTTGACAAAATTGAAAAAGGATTATAATATACCGACACAAAATATATTAGGCCATTCTGACATTGCCCCAGGAAGAAAACAAGATCCAAGTGCTTTATTTCCTTGGAAAACTCTAGCTGAAAAAGGATTTGGAATCTGGCCAGATGAAGTTTTAGAAGAAGCTCCTTTTGATTTTAAAATTGAACAAGCACTTCGAATCATTGGTTACAACACAAAAAACCTTTCGGCAGCAATTATGGCTTTTAAATTACATTATATTCAAACGGATGTAACTCCTACTTTGGACCGCAAAACAATCGATACTATTTACTCCATTTACAAAAAACAGATACAATAGTAATTCAAATAATAAAAAAAAGCGCGTTTCTAGCATT
Source organism: Flavobacterium sp. LC2016-01 (assembly GCF_009711135.1). Taxonomy (GTDB): domain Bacteria; phylum Bacteroidota; class Bacteroidia; order Flavobacteriales; family Flavobacteriaceae; genus Flavobacterium. The sequence goes on from NZ_WMIC01000003.1 coordinate 518,671, forward strand.
TAGAAACGCGCTTTTTTTTTATGCCAGAGCTAAGAATTTAAATACAAGAAGAAAGAGACAAGAAGAAAGATTTACAAATGTAAATGGTAGCAGTTGTTTTATGTCTAGTTAAGCAAAGCTCTTTATATCAAGTAACTTATTTATTGGAACATCTTGTTGTGAGACGACAGGAATAATATTCTCTAAGTTTTATTTTAAAAGTATAACATTCTGACAAAGAAATTATTATTGAAACTCAAAGTTCTTAATAATATTTTCAATTTCACATCGTAAATCTTTCTTCTTGCCTCTTTCTTCTAACAATTAACTACTCGCATAATAAAAAAGCTGCCAAAACATTAATATGTTTCGACAGCTCCAAAAAAAAAAAAAAAAAATATCAATCTTTATCTCTAGAAAGAGTATGTTGTAGCTATAAGTCCATAAAACGATCCGCCTGTTGGCAATGCATCGCTATCTAAAAAGATATCTTCAGATGCAGCATCGTATCTTAACTCAGGAATTATAGTCAGTTTTCCAACTTTATAATTTAAAGAAACTGTGTTTGCAAATACACTTGAACCTGTTAAAGTTCCTAAACTTGGCGCTGCATCTTTAGCATCGAAATATTCCATTCTGTAAGCTAATAATAGTGATGGAGAGAACGAGTAATTTGCATATCCTACTAATGAAAACCATTCTCCATCTAAATCGCCGTCAAAATCATTTTTTGTTTTAGCGTAAGTAGCATTGAATCCAAGACCGAAACTATCACTAATTGTTTTTGATGCAACTAAATCAAATTGTGTTTTATTTTCGTCAGATGCTGGGTTACTGCTTCCTGAAGTAAAGTTCAAATAAGCGCTTCCTGTTTCTCCAATATATCCAACTTGCCCGATATAAGTTTTTTGAGTTGAACCAGCATCCATAGCTGATTTAAAATCTGTTGGGTTCGTAATACCAAACATTGCTGTAAATTTTCCTGAAGTATATTGTGCTTTTACTCCAGTATTAAAGAATGGACCATAAGAAAAAGCATATGACATACTGTAGTTTTTATTATCAACAGCATCTAAAACTTCATATCCGATATGAGTACCAAAACTACCCGCTACAAATTTAAATTTCTCAGTAACATTATAAGTAAAGAACAATTGTTTAATTAAAAATTTTGCATTTATATCTTTATCTGTTGTTTCATTATATGAAAATTCGCCTGCTCTTTTTCCGAATCCTAAGTCCACAAATACAGAAGCTTTTCCAAAAGTATGACCTGCTTCTATTGACGCCATTCCTAGTTCAAATGAATCCTGAGAGTTGGTAAAGCTCGTTAATCCGTTCATTTGTTTAGAAAAATCATATTTATAGTACGCATCTGCTGATCCGCCCCATGTCGTTGCTGGTGGAGTTGAAGTCTCTGTATCATCTTGAGCAAAAGCAAAAGAACTCGTTAACATCGCGGCTAAAATGTGTAATACTTTTTTCATGTTTTAATTGGTTTTTGGTTATTAATTGATTCTGGTTAGTTAATCTTTATATAGCTTATTTAATAGTATATGTCAGTTCTAAAAATCCCTCATCATCTTCAAAAAACCCCTTCATTTTCATTAGCGAATTTATTAACTTTTGTATGAGTAGAACAATTGAAAACAACTTTTTTGATGTTTTAGAGGCAGAATTATGGATTACAAAAATTTAATAACCAATAATCGTTATTTGACATTTATATCGATTCATTTTTGAAAATTCAACAACACGATTTTAGCCATTTTTAAATTTTAAAAAGGGTTAATCACATAAAAACAACAAAAAATCAAGCAAAAACAGCTAAATAAAACAATAAAAAAATACAACCCCCTAAAATATTAGGGGGTGTAAAATAAAAATAATAAAAACATGCAAGATATTATAAAAACCAAATCTCATAAAAAACAGTAATTACACAAAGTTAAAATTCCTACAAAAAATAAACCTACAAAACAGCACAAAACAATCTTGAAGAACAGATGTAATTTTTCTTTTTAACACAAAAAAGCCTGTTCAAAATTGAACAGGCTTCATAAAGAATAGAACAATTATTTTATTCTTGAGTATTATATTTTCTTAAAAACGTTCTGACTTTAATACCGGATTCTTTTAAATCTTCATCTTTCCATTTCCCTTCAGATTTTGCCGATTTATTGAGAATAGAACAAGTTTCGTCTTTATCAGAAACAGACCATGTGACCCAGCTTAGTTTTCTAGATTCCATCCAATCAATATAATCCTGCCACGCTTTTACATTTAGAGGCCCATCACCAGATGCTTCCATTCCTGCGGATTCTGAAACAAAAACCGGCAATCCGCTTTTTATAGCGGCATCTGTACGATCTCTTAATTCCTTGCCATGTGTTGCCGCATAAAAATGCATCGTATACATTATATTATTGTATCCTGTAATCGGATCTTCTGCAGGGAGATTAATATCCTGATCCCAATGCGGAGAACCAACCAAAATAATATTATTAGGATCATTTTCTCTGATTACACGAATTATCTCTTCTGCATAAGTTTTAACTTCCCACCAAGTTTCATAATCCGGTTCATTAAAAATCTCATATATTATATTCGGATACTTGGCATACTTTTTTGACATCTCGGCAAAAAAAGCCGTTGCTTCTTTCAAATTAACATTATGACTGTGCCAATCAATTATCACATAAATATCTGATTTGATAGCTCCGTTTACAACCGCTTCAATTTTTTCTTTTGAAAACTGAGGTTCTTTCATATAGGACATCTCGCCTAACTCAATTCCCATTGCAGCTCTGACAACATTACAATTAAAATCTTTTTTCAGCCAGCTTACTGCTTTTTCATTATAAAATCTCGGCCACATGCTATGCCAGCCAAAACTCAATCCGCGCAAAACAATTGGATCGTTATTTTTATCAACTAATTGAGTTCCGTTAACACTTAACTGCCCGTGCTTTTTGACAAACTGAGCCTGTAAAACACATGAAAAGAGCAATAAAACAATAATATAAAAATGACTTCTTGATTTCATAAATTAAAATTTAAGGCGTTAATCGAAGTGTAATTACATCGTATGATGCGAGATCAGAAGCAAAATTCTTTTTAGTTGTTCCAATTTCTTTGTTCTTCCAAAGATCTTTTATTTTATAGGTTACTTTATTAAAATCGGCTTCATAGCCAAAATCAGCATCCTTAATTATATTCTTTTTAAAATCGAAATTGACTTTTTTAGCAACATCACTTCTATTGATGAAAGTTATTGCCCAATTTCCATCAGATAAAGGCTTAACCCAAACCTCCAAACCATCTTCTGAAGCATATTTAAAACCTTGAATTCCTAATTTATCCTGATTGACAGCAATCAAATCTTTATTCGTCAAAATCGCCAGTGTTTCTTTCGACATTTTTCGATAGTCATTTCCTGTAAATAAAGGGGATGAAAGCATACACCACATAGCAAAATGTGATTTATCTTCGGTATCATTCATTTCGTTTCCAACTTCCATCATGTCAAAATCATTCCAATGATCTGGACCAGAATATTTACGGATATCTTTTCGCATTTCGGCAATTTTCATGAATCCCCAAGACGACCAATTTTCAGGATGTTTAAATTCGCAGTCAAAACAAGGATAAATATCTCCCGAAATTCTCCAAAGATTTCCAACTGGCTTTCCCCACTCCCACGGCTGATTATCACCCCATTCGCAAAGGCTGAAAACTATTGGTCTTCCGGCCGTTTTTAATGCATTGCTCATTGTTGTATAAGCCTCAGGAGCCGTAATACCTTTTGTATTACACCAATCGTACTTCAAAAAATCGATTCCTAATTTGGCATAAAAACGAGCGTCCTGATATTCGTAGCCACGAGTTCCTGGATATCCAGCACAAGTTTGAGTGCCGGCGCAATTGTATAAACCAAACTTCAATCCTTTGCTGTGCACATAATCGATTAGTGCTTTCATTCCGCTAGGAAATTTTACAGGATCAGGAACAAGATCACCATTTGCGTCACGTTCTCTTGTCATCCAGCCGTCATCTAAAACAATATAATTATATCCTGCCGCAGCTAAACCTGATGAAACCATAATATCGGCAGTTTCTTTGACTAATTTCTCATCAATGTTTGTTGCAAAAGTATTCCATGAATTCCAGCCCATTGGTGGTGTCATAGCTAAACCTTCAAACTTCCCTCCTGCCTGATTATGTGTATTTCCCTGCCCAAAACTCAGGCACGAAACGAATAGAGCAAATGCTGAAATAATCTTTTTCATAATTAAAATTTCAAATTATTTATAATTAAAAAAAGTATTCCCTAATTGAGTAGATTAGGGAATACTTAAACAAAACTCAAAACAAATAACTGCTTTTTATTTTAATACAAATCCCATGTCATCCATAAGGATTGTATTTCCTCCAAAATTACCCGATTCCTGAAGTGTCAGCTGATCGAAAGTAGTTGGATTTCCAATATCTGAAAATGGAATTTCAATTGTAGTCCAATTTGAAGTTATTGTTTTTTTAATTTGATAAGCCCATCCGCCAAAAACAAATATTACACTAGCAGCGGTATTTGTTGACCCGGATTTCACTTTTACTCTAAATGCTTTATATTTTGAAATATTTCTAGAATTAAATTTCATATCAGCACCGTTCCATCCTCCAAATACAAATTTAATTGAAGATTTACCTTGCACTTTATCATCTTTAAAGTCTGTATCAAAAGTATCGCTACCGCTCCACATCCAATGTCCAGCATCACCTTGCAACGCATCATCATATAACGCAGAACCAATTGCTTCTTCAGAAACAGTCGAACCAGAAATATTTGTTACCGTAACATATTTATCTGTTGCATTAGCTGGCATTTTAAATTTAATCTCAGTCAATGTAGAAGAAATTACAGGTACATCTGCCGTTCCAACTTTCACCGTTGGATTTAAGAAATAATCACCATAAACTGTTACAATTTCACCTTCAGCAGCATTAATAGAATTATAACTCTCGAATTTTGGTGTTGGCGGTGCAATCACAAAATCATACAAAACAGTTCCCGCTTTTGTAACAACTTTTAATTTATTACTTGAATTTGCATAGGGCGTTTTCTCGTCGATTAAAACAAATATTGCAGTATCTGTAACTAAGGTCGGGTTGAAATAAGTATCAAAATCATTAAAATAGATTTTGGTTGTATTTAAAAGCCCAGTTCCCTGAATGATATAGTAATTTTTAGGATCTCCAACCTTAACCGGAACCAAAGTACCTTCAACAGATTTTGCAACACTTGTGATTACAGGTGCTCCGCCCCCGCTTGAAGCTTCTTCATTGTCACATGAAGAAAATACACCCAGCACCATGAATACCATCGTAAAGAATGGCAAAAGGTATTTAATTTTTATATTTTTCATAGTTGTCAAATTTTAGTAATTATTTAAAAGTATACGGAACTGGCGCTTGCAATAACTTAGGATTCTTAGCCACCTCATTGTCCGGATAATCCATATAGAAATCATTTGTTGCATGATCTTGGCTGTATACCGGCGTGTAGTGACGTTCAGCATATCTGTCTCCTCTATTTTGAGCCGACATAATTGCGATTGCTTTATTTTTATCTATACGACCTAAATCAAACCAATAATCACCTTCAAAACACAATTCTTTTCTTCTTTCTAAAAAGATATCATCAAAAGTAATTGAAGTTAAATTAGCCAAACCAGCTCTTTTTCTAACTTGATTAATTGAATTTAATGCACTTGCATCAGTAGTAGTTGCATTTGCTCCCAAAACTGCTTCGGCATGAATAAGCAGTAACTCTGCATAACGCATAACATAAGAGTTATTATCCATCATTGCCCATGCATCGGCTTGACCAGTAGCACTTCCGTTTACAACACCAATACAATATTTTTTAATTGCACCGCCCGATCCTTGTGCTAAATCTTTACCTGCTGGAACCGTAAAACCAATACCCTGCGTTGTTTTGATTGCAGGATAAGAATCTCCAGCAACCATAACCGTTTCATGTTTTCTTAAGTCGCCAGCTCCATACAATGAAAGAATTACTTCTTGACTTGGCCCAAAAACTCCTGCATAAGATGCATTAGAAGTTGACAATGTACCATCCTGAAATCCAAATTGCGTATTACAGTTGTTTGCTGAACCGTAAGCTCCGTCGCCTTTCCACTGAATCGCAAAAATAGATTCTTCGTTATTGTTATTTGGATAAGTAAACAAATCTGCAAAACTTTTCCCTGGCAACTGATCACCTCCTAAAAGCTTAAATTCACCACTGCTGATAACTGCTTCAGCCATTGCTTTTGCATTTGCATAATCTTTTTGATACAAATATACTTTTGCCAGCAATGCTCTTGCAGAACCTTTAGAAACATGGCCGTTGCTTGCATAATTAGCTCCTCTTGTTTTGGCCGCTAATAATTCAATTGCTTTTAAATAATCCATTGTGATTAATTTATAAACATCAGCAACTGTATTGGTGTTTACATAAGGATTACTGGTATAATCAAGCGGATTTTCGATAATTGGCACCGGTCCCCAAAGTCTTACCAAATCAAAATAAGCCGTAGCTCTCATAAAATAAGCCTCACCAATTGTATTGTTTAAAACAGCTGTATCAACGTCCGGACCAACTCGTGCGGCCAAAAAGTTAATAATCATATTAGACTGCTGTACATTTGCCCATAAAGATGACCATCCGTTTACTAATTCGGGATCACTTCCGTTTAATGAAAACGTTCTTAATCCGCTTACGTCTGGCGAACCCGAATACATATTTCCTGAACCCACTTCAAGCGCCCACCAAAACTTATTATACATTTGAAACCAAGTTCGGCTGTACATACCATTTGTTGCCGATGAAACCTGATCATTTGTGCTGTAGTAAGAATCTAAACTTATTCCATCTTCAGAAGGTCTGTCCGTAAAATCATCTGAACATGATGCAAAAGTCAGAAATGCTGTTGCTATAAAAAGCAAACTATATCTATTTAAAAAAGATTTCTTTTTCATTTTTATTAATTTTTAAAATTCTAAATTAAGACCAACTAAAAATGTTCTTGCTACCGGATATCTTCCGTTGTCAATTCCTGATAAAAGCACATTTTGATTAAATGAACCAATCTCTGGATCGTAACCTGAATAATTAGTAAACGTGTATAAATTTTGAGCAGATCCGTATAATCTTAATCTTGAAATTTTATATTTTGAAATAACATCTTGTGGCAATGAGTATCCAAGCGTAACGTTTTGAATTCTTAAATAAGAACCATCTTCAACGTAGCGGTCAGAAATCAACAAGTTAGTATTTGACGCATCTGCAATTGGTCGCGGGTTATTACTAGCTGTATTTGTAGAAGAATAATAATCCATTGCATCAACTAACTGATTGTCATATAAAGAAGCATTAGTTGTACCTGCTCTTTTTGTTAAGTTCATAACATCATTTCCGTATGATCCCTGAAGAAAAATAGAAAGATCTATGTTTTTATATTTGAAATTATTTGTAAAACCGTAAGTGAATTTTGGATGTGGATTTCCGATGAATGTTTTATCAGCAGCATCAATTTTTCCATCACCATTTACGTCAACGTATTTCACATCTCCAAGTGCAGTTTCTCCAGCTCCAGTTCCAACAGCTTGACCAAATTGAAGCGGTGCTTTATCTAAAACCGCCTGATCTTTAAAAATACCGTCTGTTTTATATCCGTAGAATAAACCAATTGGGTTTCCAATAGTAGTATTTGTAACGACAACTGGCTGATAACCATTAGTATTTACTTCTTGAGTCAAAACGATTCCGTTTGCGATTTCATCCAAATTATTTTTGTAATGAGAAACAACTGCTGAAGCACTCCAATTAAAATTACCTGCAGATCTCATATCGTAACCAAGCGTCAAATCAAAACCTTTGTTGCTCATTGTACCTAAGTTAGAGTATGGTGCAGAAACTCCTCCATACTGACCTCCGCCTCCAGTTAAATAAAGAGGCAATGGAACTTGGAATAAGAAACCTTTAGATTTTTTGTCATACACATCAAAACTTGCAGAAAGTTTGCTGTCAAACATTGTGAAATCAATACCAATATTAGTTTGATTTAATGATTCCCAAACTAAATCTGGATTTGGATAATTTGACGGCAAGAATCCGCTTCCTAATCCTGAATTTTGCGTTCCTAGCATTGCAGAATAACTGTTGTTTGGAATTTGCTGATTTCCAGTTTCTCCGTAACCAACTCTAAATTTAATATTATCTATATATTTACGAGTTCCTTCCATGAACGATTCGCTTGATAATCTCCAAGAACCAGAAATCGCATTGAAAACTCCTTTTTGATTATCTGTAGTTGGATCAAATTTAGAAGAAACGTCCTGTCTGATTGATGCTGTAATACTGTATTTATCATTGAAATCATAAATAATACGAGCAAAAAGAGACGACAATGAAGCACTTCCTTTGTATTGTGTTACTGTGTTATTATCAACATCAGCTAAATTAATAGTGTGAATTGAATTTGTTTTGAAACCTTGTGCAGAAGCAATTAAACCTTCCCAATGAGAATCATTTGCTTCCTGACCTGCTAAAACTGTAAATTTATGTTTCCCGATAGTTTTATCGTAAGTCAATAAATTTTTAATGTTTGTAGAATACCAGTTTTGTCTTCTTACATCAAGATCGGCAAGCAAGTTAGTCTGGCTTCCCCATTTATAAGATGGTCTGAAATCATCATTTTCAGAAAACTCAGTATTAGCTGCAATTTCAATACGGTATTTTAAACCTTTAATAATCTCAGCTTCAGCGTAAACATTTCCTAAGAAATTCTTTCTAATCAATTTATTATCTCTAGTTAAAGCCTCAGCAACTGGATTGTAATAGGTTACGCTTTGTTCTGATGACGGAGGTCCCGCAAAAGTTCCATCTGTATTTCTAACAGGAATATCTGGTGACTGCAATAAAGTATTCGAAATCAATCCCGAGAAACTTTGATTTACAGTAATTCTTTCATTTGTAATACCTCCAGTAAGATTACCGCCAATTCTTAACCAAGATTTGATTTTAGAATCTAAGTTCAATCTTACTGTATATCTTTTCAATCCAGAGTTGATAATTGTTCCTTCATTATCTAAATAACTTCCAGATAAATAGTAGCTTGTACCATCTTTCGCACCAGAAAATGACAACTGATGACTGTTAGAAATAGCTGTTCTGTAAACCTCATCCTGCCAATTTGTTCCAGGTCCTAATAATTCTGGATGTGTAAATTCCTGACGCGTTTGAAAACCCCATAATTTAGCCAAGTTTGTTTTTAAAGTTGCATATTCCGGCAAAGTCAAAACATCTAATTTATTAGTTACAGAAGCAAACGAAGTATAGTTTTCATAAGATACTTTTCCCGTTCCTTTTTTACCTTGTTTAGTTGTAATAATAATTACACCATTTGCTCCTCTAGATCCATAAATTGCTGTTGCAGAAGCATCTTTTAAGATATCCATAGATTCAATATCATTTGGATTGATCATAGAAAGCGGACTCATAGCATTATTACCGCTACCTCCCGAAGAAGAAAAACCATCTTTACCAGCCAAAGTCTGACCACTTGTAGATTTACCAGTGGCATCACCAGAGATTGGCACACCGTCAATTACATACAAAGGCTCGTTAGTTCCTGTGATAGAAGTAGTTCCACGAACTCGTACAGAAGCCGCTCCTCCAGGCTGTCCTGAATTGTTTGTTACCGAAACCCCTGCTGCTTTACCCTGAAGCATTTGATCGATAGAAACTTGCTTTAAATTTTCAATATCTGCCGATTTTACTGAAGATATTGCACCGTTTACGTCTTTCTTTTTCTGAGTTCCGTAACCAATTACAACTACCTCTTTTAAATCTTCAGAGCTTGATTGCAGAGTAACATTAATCTTATTTCTGCCTCCAATAGCTATTTTTTGAGAATCAAATCCAATAAATGAAACTAATAAAGTCCCATTTGCAGGAGCGTCGATGGAATATTTACCGTCAAAATCAGTTGAAGCAGTAGTTTTTGTACCAACAACAGAAATGTTGGCTCCTGGAATTGTCATTCCTTTTTCGTCAGAAACTACCCCTGATATTTTAACCTGAGCAGTAATAAAATTACTCAGCAACAAGAATAAGATCAAAGGAACTGCCTTGTGGTTAGCGTTCCAATGAATAAAGTTAGTCATTAGTTTTTTCATAATAAATGTTTGGTTAGTTTAAATTTGTTTTACTTAATAATCAAGTAATAAAAAGGGTGTGATTTATTTTCTAAATTATTTAACAAATCTATAACAGAACAAAACATTAAATCGATAGTATTATATCATTTAATGATAATATTTTTACTATATCAGTTTAAAAAAACACATATGAAAATAAAACTAGCTATTAATTGCGTTTTTCGCAATAACAACCTCCTAAATCACTACTTCTTATAAATAAAAATGAACGAATCTGCAAAAAGAAAACGATTTCGTTAAAAATAATATTTGTTTGTGAAAAAAAAGTATCACTATAAAATACGCTTTAATCCAGAAAAATCTTCTCTGTATTGACTAGGAGTACAGTTTTTAGTAGCCTTAAAACTGCGATTGAAATTGGCAATATTATTAAAACCTGATTTAAAAGCAACTTCAGAAACACTCATGTCTTTTTCAACTAGCCAGCGCGCCGCATATCCAATTCGGATGTCATTAATATAATTTACAAAAGTTTTCCCCGTACGTTTTTTAATAAATCGGTTAAAGGAAATAATCGACATACTGGCTACATTTGCAGCATCTTCTAAAGTAATTTTGTCAGCAAAGTTTTTCTGCACATATTCATAAACCAACTTCATTTTATCATAATCATCAAACGTATCATAATCTACAGTATAAGTAGAAAGCAAACGCTGATTTCTGGAATTGGCAAGATCGTATAACAAAGAAGTAATTTCTAAAAAGTAATCCATACCATCTAATTTAGAAAGCCTTACAAGCCTTGGCGTTAACTCTTCAGCTACTTTTTTAGAAAATAAAATCCCATGAATCGAACGATTAAACATATCCCGAATCGGATTCATAATTCGTCTTGACAATAAAGATTCATGAAATAAATCATTATGAAACTGAATGGTAATTTCGTGTATTTTTTTACTTGTACATTTATTTAATTCCCAGCCGTGGTATAAATTCGGACCAATTAAAACCAATTCAACATTATCGATTTCTTCAATATTATCTCCAACAACGCGCTTCACTCCTTTTCCATTCAAAATAAAATTAATCTCGAATTCCGGATGATAATGAACCGGAAAATCAAAACTGTCTTTAACTCGGTCAAAAACCAAAAAACTGTCTCCAGCAGACAGCGGCGCTATTTCTCTATAAAAATTTTTAGTACTGCTCATATCTATAAAAACTATTTCATGAAGTAATTAGATCATTTTCGATTGCAATAATATGATATATAATTGATAAAATAATATTAATTACACGATAAACATCCCATTATCTTTGAAAAATAGAATTATCATTTTTTTAAAAACGGTATTAATAATAAACATTAATCATTTTTTATAGAATATCTTTTTAAAGTTTTAATAATTTTAACTGAAAAACAATACTGAATCGTCGATTAGAAATTGAAGCGCAAAATTACATTCACAATCTCTGAATTTGTGGATATTACATCCAAAACAATATAAAACCAGAATGAAAAAAAACATACTAACCTTAATTATTGCGGTATTTATAGGAACTTCATGCTCTTCAAAAGCGATTACCAGTAATACTAATTTGTCACTTTCAGATAAAAAAGCGACACCTGAAACCGTTTCTCTTTATAAAAAACTAAATCAATTATCGCAAAAAGGGTACTTATTTGGGCATCAAGACGATCTTGCTTACGGCGTAAAATGGAAGTATGAAAATGGCCGAAGCGATGTTAAAGAGACAGCCGGAGATTATCCCGCAGTTTACGGCTGGGACATTGCCGGTTTAGAAAAAGATAATTCTAAAAACATCGACGGAGTTCCTTTTGATAAAATGAAACAATACATTCAAGAAGCTCATGAAAGAGGCGGAATCTCAACTATCAGCTGGCATTTTGACAATCCTGCGACAGGAAAAAATGCTTGGGACAATACTCCAAATTCTCTAAAAACAGTTTTGCCAGGCGGTCAAAATCATAAAAAATTCACTTCATGGCTGGATAAAGCTTCTATTTTCTTTTTGTCTTTAAAAGATAAAAATGGAAAAAATATTCCGATACTTTTTAGACCTTATCACGAACTTACTGGAGGCTGGTTTTGGTGGGGAAAAGGAAATGCAACTCCCGAAGATTTTAAAACTTTATGGAAATTTACTTTCGAATATCTTCAAAAAAAAGGTGTCCATAATTTAATCTACATCTACAACACAAGCAGTTTTGGCACTAAAGAAGATTTTTTAACCAATTATCCAGGCGACAATTATGCCGACATTTTGAGTTTTGACAGTTATCAGAATAATGACGACATAGACGGTAAAAAATTCATTGAAGAAGTTCAGAAACAGCTTCAAATTGTAAACGAAATTGGAATCGAAAAACACAAATTAATTGCCGTAGCCGAAGCGGGTTATGAAGCAATTACGGATCCCAAATGGTGGACTGGAACTTTAAACAAAGCTATTGGCGATTACAAAATATCATATGTTTTAATGTGGAGAAATCACGGCTGGCAGGAAAAAGAGCAAAAAATGCATTATTATGCCCCATTTTCAGGGCAAGTCAGCGAAAAAGATTTTGTAGATTTTTATAATCTGGAAAAAACGCTGTTCGAAAAAGACATTCTAAAAGCTTTAAAATAAAAACCAAATCTAAATCAAACCTTTAAAAAGAACTCAATGCACGACAAAATTAATTTAAAAGAAAAAATCGGTTACGGTCTCGGAGATGCTGCATCATCCATGTTCTGGAAGATTTTCAGCATGTACCTTCTCTTTTTCTACACCGATGTTTTCGGCTTAGCGCCTGCTGTCGTAGGAACCATGTTTCTAATTACCAGAATCTGGGATTCGTGTTTTGATCCTATCGTGGGAATTATCGCTGACAGAACTAAAAGCAAGTGGGGGAAATTCAGGCCTTATTTATTATGGATCGCCGTGCCTTTTGCAGTAATTGGAGTTCTAACTTTTTATACACCCGATTTCAGCGAAAAAGGCAAAATAATATATGCGTACGTGACTTATTCACTCATGATGATGATTTATTCCTTGATCAACGTTCCGTATGCTTCGCTTTTGGGCGTAATGTCGTCTGACCGAAAAGAAAGAACAACTTTGTCTTCGTACCGAATGGTTTTTGCCTTTGGAGGAAGTCTATTGGCGCTTTGGTTAATTGAACCTTTAGTGAATTACTTTGGCGGAAGCCTTAATTCTAAAGCAGGCTGGCTGTCAACAATTGCTATTTTTGGTGTTATTACAACGGCATTTTTCTGGGCTTGTTTCCTTTTCACAAAAGAAAGAGTAAAACCAATTGAAGATGAACAATCTAATTTAAAAGAAGATTTAAAAGATTTACTAAAAAACAAACCTTGGTGGATTTTATTAGGAGCCGGAATTGGGACTTTGGTCTTTAATTCTATCAGAGATGGAGCTGCCGTTTATTACTTTAAATATTATGTAAGCAGTTCTGTTAACTTCGATTTTTCACTTTTCGGAACTGATTTTCACATGGCGCCAACTTCAATTTATTTAGTATTGGGCCAGGCTGCCAATATCATCGGAGTTATATTGGCAACTCCAATTGCCAACAAAATTGGCAAGAAAAAGACCTTTTTTGGTGCCATGGCAATCGCTTCAATTTTGAGCTTAGTTTTCTATTTCTTCGGAAAAGAAGATATTTTCTTGATCATGACTTTCCAAATTTTAATCAGCATTTGTGCGGGCTGTATTTTCCCATTAATCTGGTCGATGTATGCTGACAGCGCCGATTATTCTGAGTGGAAACAAGGACGCCGCGCAACCGGTTTGGTTTTCTCTGCTTCATCAATGTCTCAAAAATTTGGCTGGACAATTGGCGGTGCGGGAGCCGGATGGCTTTTGGGCTATTATGGTTTTCAAGCCAACGTTGAACAGACAGCCACAGCACAACACGGAATTCAATTAATGTTAAGCATACTTCCTGCAATCGCAGCCGCAATATCTGTCGGTTTTATTTTATTCTATCCTTTATCTGAAGAAAAACTCCAAACGATAGAACAAGATTTAAACGAAAAAAGAGACCAGAAAATTTAAAATAAATCAGATACAGAAATAAAAATATATGACAACAATATCATCTTCAGCTGTTTTTCAGGACCGAAAAACAGCATTAGAAAAAGAACATAAAGCACTCGTTGAGCAGAAAAATGCTCCCGAAGAAAATGCTGGAAACGGAATTTATCAGCGTTATAAAAATCCTGTTGTTACTGCAGCTCATGTGCCTTTGAACTGGCGTTTTGACTTAAACGAAAAAACAAATCCGTTTTTGCAGGAAAGAATTGGAATGAATGCTGCCTTTAATGCCGGCGCAATGAAATGGAACGGAAAATATCTGCTTGCCGTACGTGTGGAAGGAATTGACAGAAAATCATTTTTTGCAATAGCCGAAAGTCCGAATGGCGTTGATAATTTTAAGTTTTGGGAGAAACCATGTGTAATTCCGCAAACCGAAGAACCAGACACAAACGTTTATGATATGCGTTTGATTAACCACGAAGACGGTTGGATTTACGGTATTTTTTGTACTGAAAGAAAAGATCCAAAAGCACCAAAAGGCGATACAAGTTCGGCTGTAGCCAATGCAGGAATCGTGCGTTCTAAGGATTTGGTCAATTGGGAAAGACTTCCAGATTTGATTTCAAACACAGGCCAACAGCGCAATGTAGTTTTGCATCCAGAATTTGTTAACGGAAAATATGCTTTATACACGCGTCCGCAAGATGGTTTTATTGATGTTGGCGCTGGAGGCGGAATTGGGTTAGGATATGTTGAAGACATGAAAAATCCAATTGTAAAAGAGGAAAAAATCATCTTCGGGAAACAATATCATACTATTTATGAATTAAAAAATGGCCTTGGTCCTGCTCCAATTAAAACCGAAAAAGGCTGGCTGCACTTGGCACATGGCGTTCGTAATACTGCTGCAGGTTTACGTTATACTCTTTATATGTTTATGACTGATTTGAATGATATCTCAAAAGTTACACACGTTCCTGCCGGACATTTTATGGGCCCAGAAGGAATCGAAAGAGTTGGTGATGTATCGAATGTTTTATTCTCGAACGGATGGATTGAAGATGCTGACGGGACTGTTTACGTGTATTACGCATCATCAGATACCAGAATGCATGTTGCAATTTCATCTGTAGCAAAACTTGTTGATTATGTTACCAACACACCAGCGGATACCTTCATTTCTGCAGGTTCTGTAGAAACGATTATCAATCAAATTGAAAAAAATAACGCAATATAATTCGTCGTGTCAGCAAAACTAAAGCAATTAAAATTTGAACTTTCAGCCGAACTGGATTCCATTTTAAAATATTGGTCAAAACATACTATTGACAATCAAAATGGCGGTTTTATTGGTCAGATTGATTTTGAAGAACACATTATCGCCAACACTGAAAAAGGAGCTGTCTTAAATGCCCGAATTTTATGGTCGTTTTCAGCAAGTTATCAGGTCACCAAAAATGAAGAGCACAAAAAATTGGCAGAAAGAGCTTTTAACTTTCTTTCAAAATATTTTTACGACTCAGAATTCGGGGGTTTGTTTTGGAGCATTAATGTTGACAAAACGCCTAAAGACACCAAAAATCAAATTTATGCTCTGGCTTTTGCGATTTATGGATTATCTGAATATTATGCTATTTCTAAAGATGAAAAAGCTTTAGAAATAGCCATCAATTTATATTTAAAAATTCAGGAACACAGCTTCGATCCTGAAAACAAAGGTTATTTTGAAGCATTGACCCGCGATTGGCATCCTATCGACGATTTACGTTTGAGCGACAAAGATGCTAACGAAAAAAAGACTATGAACACGCATTTGCATATCGTCGAGGCGTATGCAAATTTATTCAAAGTCTGGAAAGACAAAGCACTTCAAAATGACATTATTGGACTGCTTGAAACCATTCACAAGCATTTTATCAATACTCAAACGGGACATCTTCGTTTGTTTTTTGATGAAAACTGGATCGAAAAACCAGATGTGATTTCATACGGCCATGATATTGAAGCGGCTTGGCTTTTATTGCAGTGCGCTGAAATTTCAGAAGATAAAAGTTTGATTTCGCGTTATAAAAAACACGCTGTTTTAATGGCCGAAGTTACACAAGAAGGTTTGGATACTGACGGAGGATTATGGTACGAATTAGATCCAAAAAACAACGAACTGGTCGCCGAAAAACATTGGTGGGTTCAGGCTGAGGCTTTAATTGGTTTTTATAATGCGTACCAGTTAACTGGCGACGAGAAGTATCTTGACATCGTTTTTAAAAACTGGAACTTTATTAAAAAATACATTCTCGACAAACAAAACGGAGAATGGTTCTGGGGCGTTTATCGCGATTATACTTTAATCGAAAAAGACAAAGCGGGTTTCTGGAAATGCCCTTATCACAACAGCCGTGCCTGTTTAGAACTTATTCAGAGAATAAAAGACTAACATTTTACTTTTAAATTAAGCTTTTTAAATAAATTCAAAATGAAAAATACTTTTCGGCACATTCTTTATATAAGCTTATCTTTTTTAGCTCTTTCCGGATGTTCATCAAATGATGAAAGTGATCCACAAATTGTAGTTGATCCTCCTGTTGTGGTTGATACTGATCCGCTGACGACCACAAATGCTGCAACATATTTAGTTGATGCCAATGGGACCAAAGAAACAGTTGCTTTGTTTTATAATTTAAAAAAATTGGCCAAAACTAAAACAGCAATTGGCCAGCAAGACGCTTTTAACAGTTATTACCAAGATGCGGGAGGCGATTCGGATATCAAAAAAAACACAGGTTATGATCCAGCCCTTTTAGGTTCCGATTTTATGTTTATAACAGATAAAAGCAATGACGGTACGGCAAGCAATTGGTTTTATCAGCAAGAACAAAAAATTGTTTCTGATGCAAAAGCCGCTTACGCAAAAGGCATGATCAATACATTTTGCTGGCATTTAAGAGAACCTAATAAAGAAGAATCCTTTTATGCGGACGATCTGACATCGGAACAAAAAACTACAGCTTTTAGAAGTATTTTACCCGGTGGAGTAAACAATGAATGGTACAAGAAAAAACTGGATAAAGTCGCCAGCGTTGTTTCGAATTTGAAAGGAGCAAATGGCGAATTGATTCCAATAATCTTCAGGCCTTTTCATGAATTTGACGGAAGCTGGTTTTGGTGGGGAGCCAATTTTTCTACTGCCGATGAATATAAAAAAGCCTATCAATTTACCGTTGATTATTTGAAGAATACAAAAGGCGTTCACAACATTTTATATGCTTTTTCTCCTGATAATTCATACACCACACAAACCGATTATTTAAGCCGTTATCCCGGTGATAGTTATGTGGATATTCTTGGAATGGACAATTACGGCGATTTCAATAATCAAGGACAAACTGGCGCTGACAGAGCGAACAGTAAACTGAAAATTCTTTCTGATTATGCTAAGGCCAAAGTAAAAATTGCAGCGCTAACCGAAACCGGTTTTCGTGTAACAAGCACAACACCTGCGATCACCGATTGGTTTTCGACTTTATTGTATAGTTCATTAACCAAAAATGAGGTGCAAATAAGTTATGTAATGTTTTGGAACAACAATAAAGACGGCTATTATGTTCCAAATGGTTCGGTTTCGAATGCAAGCGACTTTAAAACTTACAGTGCAAAGACAAAATCGGCATTAGTGAATTCTCTGCCGAAGATGTATGAATTGCCTAAATAGTTTAGCTATTATTAGTCGTTTTTTTTGTCATTTCGACGAAGGAGAAATCCTCGTTAGAAACTCGACAAAGATTGGATTCTCGTTGCGGAGCTACTTGCGAAGATTTCTCCTTCGTCGAAATGACAAGATTGCGGAAAACTAAAGAATAAGAACTTCTTAAAAAAATTAAGACCTAGCCCTGATAGAAGTGGAAATCCTTTTGTGCCGGTCCCGAGGCTTCGGGAGGCACAAAAGATTGAAACGAATAGCAGGATTAGCTACTAAAAAATATGATATGAAAAACAGATTTTTAAAAACCCTTTCTTTTGCAATAATATTCTGCTCAATTGCTTGTCAGGCGCAGGAACGAATTACGGTAAAAGGAACACAATTTTACAAAGGCGATAAACCGTACGCGTACATTGGCACCAATTATTGGTACGGAAGTTTACTGGCTTCAAAAAAAATTGGTGACCGAAAAAGATTGCTTCGTGAATTGGATTTAATGCAGAAAAATGGCATTGACAATCTCCGCATTTTAGTTGGAGGAGATGGAGGGAAATACGATTTTACGGTTCGCCCGGCGTTGCAATATGAACAAGGAAAATATGACGAAGATTTATTGGATGGATTAGATTTCCTAATCAATGAAATGAAGAAGCGCAAAATGTATGCTGTTTTATATTTAACAAACAACTGGGAATGGTCTGGCGGTATGTCACAATATTTAGAGTGGAACGGCAAAGGTCCGGTTCCGGTTCCGGGAATTGCACCAAATACTTGGCCTCAGTTTATGTCGTACACAGAGCAATTTCACAGTTGTGAGCCTTGTATGCAAGCTTTAGAAAATCATGTGAAGTTTATTATGGGAAGAACAAATGCCTATTCTCATAAAAAATATACGGAAGATAATACCATCATGGCCTGGCAAGTTGGGAATGAACCAAGACTTTTTACGGTCGAAAATGAAGCAAAATTTACGGTTTGGTTGAACAATATTGTGAATTTAATGGACAGTTTAGACAAAAATCATTTGATTTCAACAGGTTCCGAAGGATTGAACAGCTCGAATGATGACATTGGAATTTTTGAACGAACACATCAAAACCCAAATATTGATTATTTGACCATGCACATTTGGCCAAAAAACTGGGGCTGGTTTAAAGCTGATAACGCTGAAAAAACTTTAGCACCAACTTTAGAAAATGCTGGGAAATATATTGATAAACATGTGGCTATTGCAAACCACTTAAAACGTCCAATCATTATTGAAGAATTTGGCTTGGGAAGAGAAAACGAAAGTTTATTGCCAACAGCATCGGTTACAAACAGAGATATTTTCTACAATTATATTTTTGGCCGAGTTGCTGAAAGTGTTAAAAATAATGGGGCTTTGCAAGGAGCAAATTTCTGGGGATTTGGCGGTGAAGGAAAAGCGGTTAACGAATCTGGGAAATGGAGTCCCGGAGATCCTTTGACGACAGATCCTCCACAAGAACCGCAAGGATTGAATTCGGTCTTTTCTTCCGATAAATCGACGTTGAAAATTGTAAAAGATTATAATTTGAAATTGAGAAAATAAATGAAAAAACATATCACGATTTTCTTTATCGTCCTTTTTTTGACGGGAAACGCCCAGACTTTTGATGCTACAAAATATGGCGCCATTGGCGACGGAAAAACCATAAATACCAAAGCGCTTCAAACCACTATTGACGCTTGTTTTAAAAATGGAGGTGGAACTGTTTTTATTCCAACTGGCGTTTTTATGACAGGAACTTTAAACTTAAAAAGCAATGTAAACCTTTATTTAGAAAGCGGTGCTATTATAAAAGGAAGCGCAAATATTAACGATTATATTCCGGTAAACGGCGTTCATTATGGAATGTTTTTTACTGAGAATTCAGAGAATATAACCATTTCCGGAAGCGGAACCATCGATGCAAACGGCGATACTTTTTTCGACACAACAAAAGCTAAAAAAATTGAATGGGGAGGAACTTCAGGAACTCGTCAAAAAGAAAATTTCAGAAAAGTGGTAGATGGCGGAATTGGTGACGGACCAATTGTCCCAAAAGAAAGACCGTATCAAACCATTATTTTCAGCAATTGTAAAAGAGTAACCATAAAAGATGTTTTTATTACACAATCGACTTTCTGGACTATTTTAATAGCCGATTGTGACAGTGTTTTGATTGACGGAATTCGCCTTTGGACCAACATGCTGGCACCAAATGCAGACGGAATCGATATTACTTCTGGAAGAAATATCACGGTCAGCAATTGTGATGTCCGCGCGGGAGACGATGCCATAATTATTGTGGGTTACGCTTCACATTTTGAAGTTCCGGGGTTTAAGGATTTGCGTCATTCTTCAGAGAATATAAATATCATTAATTGCAATCTTCAATCGGCCTCAAGCGCAATTCGAATTGGTTATTTCGATCATAATTCCGTTCGAAATATTAATATTTCAAATTGTAACATTACGAATTCAACAAGAGGAATTGGAATATTTTTGAGAGATCAGGGCTCTTTAGAAAATATAAATGTGTCAAATGTCAATATCGAAACTAAACTCAGAACCGGAGATTGGTGGGGAAATGGCGAGCCAATTCATATTTCGGCAGTTCGCGGAAAAGCAAAAGTTGCTGGCACAGAAACAGAAACTTTAGGTATAATCAAAAACGTAACTTTCTGCAATATAAATTGCAAAGCCGAAAACGGAATTTTAATTTATGGTTCTGAAGAAAGCGTTCTGCAGAATATCAATTTCAAAAATGTAACTTTCGATTTTATCGACAGCAAACTAAATGATGTTGCAGGAGGAAACATTGATCTTCGAGGATGTTTAGACGAAAAACAACAACTTTTTCAGCGTGACATTCCCGGAATTTACGGTCAATATGTTGACGGATTAACGATAGAAGATTTTAAATTAACCTGGACAAAACCACGAATGCCGTATTTTACAAACGGAATCGAAATCAATAATTTTAATGATGTAAGAATTGTTAATTTTAAAGGAAGTGGATCTCCAATCAATAAAAATGCAGTTCCGGTTTTATTAGAAAACGGGACTAAAACTGATTTAAATTTAGATAAAAAGATGGTTGTGAAAATGGTTAACGTTAAAAATTAATTTTCTCAACATATAAGTGATATAAGTTCAAATAATCGAGAACTAAAAACCTAACAGGTTTTAAAAACCTGTTAGGTTTGAATATAAAATCAAGATAATATCTTTTCAATTGCGTTCAATTCATCATGAGTAAACTCCGTATTCTGCAAACAATCAATATTATTGCATAATTGCTTCACAGAACTCGCACCAATTAAAACCGAAGTAATTCGTTTGTCTTTTTGCAGCCAAGCCAAAGCCAATTGCGCCAAAGACTGGTTTCTATTTTTAGCAATTTCATTCAATTGAACTAATTTCTGAATACGTTCCTGCGTTACCTCATCTTCTCTCAAATGCCCGTTTGGATTATGCGCTCTTGAGTTTTCCGGAATTCCGTTTAGATATTTATCTGTTAAAAGTCCTTGTGCCAAAGGCGAAAACGCGATACAGCCCACTCCTTTTTCTTCTAAAACATCAAGCAGACCATCTTCAACCCAACGCTGTAACATTGAATATTTAGCTTGGTGAATCAAACACGGCGTTCCTAATTGTTTCAAAACATCAACCGCAACACGAGTCTGTTCTGCCGAATAATTACTGATTCCCACATACAATGCTTTTCCGCTTCTAACGGCATAATCCAAAGCCATCATCGTTTCTTCAATTGGCGTTTCGGGATCTGGACGATGCGAATAAAAAATATCGACATAATCGACTTTCATTCTCTTTAAACTCTGGTCTAAACTTGACAACAAATATTTTCTTGAACCCCAATCTCCATAAGGTCCATCCCACATTGTATAGCCCGCTTTAGTCGAAATAATAATTTCATCACGCAAATTCCCTTGAAAATTATGCCACAGAATTTTACCAAAATTAGTTTCCGCAGAACCCGGAACCGGTCCGTAATTATTCGCTAAATCATAGTGAGTAATTCCTTTATCAAAAGCTTCTACGGCGATACTTTCGGCATTATCAAAATTATCCACTGATCCGAAGTTGTGCCATAATCCTAAGGAAATTTCAGGCAGTAATAACCCGCTTTTTCCGCATCTGTTATATTTCATTATTTTAAATTAAGGTTGGTAGTTTAATAGGTTTTAAAAATACAAAAAACTCCCGCAGATTTTGTAGATTTCGGAGATAAAAAAATCAGCCGAATCTGCAAAATCTGCGGGAGAAATATTTTTACAATTTAATTTTATTTCAATTCAAAACCGTCTTGCAGTCCTTTATCAGAACTTCCTCCAACCATAATTTTAAAAGTTCCCGGTTCAACTAAATACTTTCCTTCATTATCATAAAAACCAAGTTCCGCATCGGTTAAAGTAAAAGAAACTGTTTTCGTTTCCCCTTTTTTAAGATTAACCAATTCAAAACCTTTCAATTCTTTAATTGGGCGAACAATGCTGGCATATTCATCATGAATATACAATTGCACGACTTCTTTCCCGTCATAATTTCCAGAGTTTGTAACCTCAACGCTGACTTGAACCTTTTCTCCTTTTGCGTAAGCCGTTTTGTTCAATTTCAGGTTTTTATATTCGAAAGTTGTATAGCTCAAACCAAAACCAAACGGAAATTGAGGCGTTTTCTCCACATCCATATAATGCGACCAAAATACGTTTTTATCACTGTCGATTGGTCTTCCTGTACTGTATTTGTTATAATAAATTGGCACCTGACCTACATTTCTAGGAAACGACATGGGCAATTTCCCACTCGGATTGTAATCTCCATATAAAACCTGCGCCACTGCATTTCCTGTCTGAGTTCCTAATTGCCAAGCCTCAACAATTGCTGGAACATTTTCGGCAGCCCACGGAATACTTAACGGACGGCCGTTGTTTAAAACCAAAACCACATTTTGATTTACTTTATAAATTTCCTCTAATAATTCTTGCTGTAAACCTGGCAAATTCAAATCCGTTCTGCTTCTTCCCTCACCGCTCTGGAAACCGTATTCACCTAAAACCATTACCACAACATCAGCATTTTTTGCCGCGGTTTTTGCCGCTTCAAATCCGCTTTTGTCAGTCGTATTAAAAACAGTTTCTGTTAGGAAAGTCGCTTTTTGTTTTAATAAATCAGCTCCTTTTTCAAAAGTCAATTGATTGTCTTTGTATTGCTGCATTCCTTCTAAAACCGAAACTGCCATATTATCATCCGCAGCAATTCTCCAGCTTCCTAACGGACTGTTTTTATCATTTGCCAAAGCGCCAATCAAAGCTATTTTTTGTCCTGATTTTTTCAGTGGCAACAGATTTTTTTCATTCTTCAATAATACAATTGATTTCTTCGCCATGTCTAAAACGCCATCATTGTTAGCTTTACTCCCCACAACTTCTTTTTCGCGTTTTTCATCGCAATATCGGTACGGATCATCAAATAATCCTAATTCAAATTTTACACGAAGAATTCGGCGAACGGCATCATCAACCAAAGCTTCTTTTACTTTTCCTGATTTCACCAAATCAACCAATTTTGCGACATATAAATACGATTCCATATCCATATCAGAACCTGCAATTACCGCTTTTGCAGTTGCATCGGCTTCGTCTTTTGCATAGCCATGTGTAATCATTTCGCGAATCGAAGCATAATCTGAAATTACAAATCCATCAAACTTCCATTTTCCTTTTAAAATATCTCTTTGCAAGAATGCGTTTCCAGTTGCCGGAACGCCGTTCAAAGTATTAAACGAATTCATAAATGTACGAACTCCTGCATCAACAGTCGCTTTAAAAGGAGGCAAAACCGAATTGTACAATTTAGAATTACTGATATCCACAATATTATATTCCAGTCCAGCTTCAACATAACCATATGCTGCAAAGTGTTTCGCACAAGCCGCAATGGTATTTACTTTAGCCAAATCAGCAACAGTTTCACCTTGAAAACCTTTCACTCTGGCATAACCAATTTTACTTCCTAAATACGGATCTTCTCCAGATCCTTCCATCACACGTCCCCAGCGCGCATCGTTGGCAACGTCAACATTTGGGCCAAAAGTCCAGTTAATTCCAGATGCCGAAGCTTCATCCGCCGCAATCGCCGCCGACTTTTTAATCGCTTCCAAATCCCAGCTCGCTGCTTCTGCCAACGGAATCGGGCTTAACGTTTTATAACCATGAATTACGTCAAAACCGATAATTAAAGGAATTCCTAAACGCGTTTCTTCAACAGCAATTTTCTGCACCGCTCGAACTTCCTTCACCCCACGAACTGTCAGCATCGAACCCACTAATCCTTTTCGCAAATGCTCGTATTTTAATTCGGCTGTTCCGCCTTTTGGAGCGGGTCCTGTCACATCCCAAAAACCATTATATTGGTTCATCTGTCCCACTTTTTCCTCCAAAGTCATCAAAGGCAAAAGCAAATCAATTCTTTGCTCAACCGTTTTGTTTTTATCCAGATATGGCTTTTTTTGTGCATTCATATTTCCAACGATAAACAGGGACAAAACCCCAATAATTATTATTTTTTTATTTTTCATGGTTAGTTTTTTTTAAGCTACTAAGGTGCTGAGATGCTAAGATGCTAATGTTAATGTCTTGGGCGTGTCCCGCTGAAAAAGCGGGTCGGGCTATTCATTTCAAGTCCTCGCACTTCCTTCGTCAGGCTGTGGGCTTTCCACTTCTATCCCTCACGCAAACGGTTTCAAAAGAGCGTTTTCGGTTATCTTGTCATCCTGAGAAACGAAGGATCACACTAGAAACTCCACACAGAACTTCGCCAATCTTTGTCGAATCCCGAGTGTGATCCTTCGTTCCTCAGGATGACAAACTTTGCGTCTCACTTTGCGGGACTTCGACTTCGCTCAGCCTGACAAACCCAAACAAAAAATCAGTGTTAATCCGTTCAATCAGTAAAATCTGTGGCCAAAAAATCTAAAATCCGAGGCTTCGGGACTAAAATCTAAAATTCTGTCGTAAAACAAGAAGCCGGTAAATTCACCTTATTAAACAAATCTGACTGAATTGTATTTCCCCACGCAAATCTCACTTTTACAGGATCCAATACTTTTTTGCTCGTCAAAATGACTTGATTATTTTTTATCGAAGCTTCAGCAGGAAAGAAGTTTCCATCGGCGCCTGCCACTTCAAACTGATTCGAAACTTTATTTTTGAAATACAATCCGTCAGCATAATCAAAAGAAACTGTGACTTTATTTTTCTCAATTTTAACGTCTTTAAAAAGTGGTCCGTTTACCAAATTAGAATTCACTTTATAAGTTTCGACAAGGGCCAAATTCGCCAAACGAATTCCAACCGATTTTTTATTTTTTGGATGAATATCAATTGTATCCGAAATATCAGAAGTTAAAACCATTCCTGTTTTTGGAACTTCTTTCAAAATTTTTCTTTGCGAATTTCTCACCGTAACATTCGAGAAATTGTTGCTTCCGGTTTTATAAGGTGCAATCTGAACGAAATAAAAAGGGAATTCGTCGTTCCAAGCTTTTCTCCACGAAGCAATTAAAGCAGAAAGTGTTTTATCATAAACCAAAGAACCAACATTCGACTCACCTTGATACCAAAGCGTTCCAGCAATTTTAAATCCGACAAAAGGATAAATCATCGCATTATAAGCGCGACCTGGCTGTCTTGGTCCGTATTCCTGCTCGTTTAGTTTTTTGGCATTTTCTAATAAAACAGCATCGTTATTCACTGCTTCTTCCGGCATCCAGATTTCTGCTGGAGTTCCGCCCCAATTCGAAGAAATCAGACCGATTGGCACATTTTTTAAATCTTCTCTTAAACGTTTAGCAAAGAAATAGCCAATAGCACTGAAATATTTCATGGTTTCAGGTGTCGATTCGACCCAGTTTCCAAGTAAATTATTTTGTGGTGTTGTTGCCGTTAATTTCGGAACTGTAAAAAAACGAATATTAGGATTTGTGGCGTTTTTCATTTCTTCTTCGCCATTTTCGATTCCCCAGCTTACAGACATTTCCATATTAGATTGTCCGGAACAAACCCAAACTTCTCCAATTAAAATATTTTTTAAAACGATTTCATTATAACCTTTTATCGAAATCGTAAAAGGTCCGCCGGCTTCCGGAGTTTTAATATGAAATTCCCATTGCGCCTGATTGTTCGCAACCGTTTTATATTCCTGATTGTTCCAGCTTGAAACCAATTTGATTTCTTCTTTTGGATTTGCCCAGCCCCAAATCTTAACTTCAGAATTGCGCTGTAAAACCATATTATCGCCAAAAATATTCGGGAGTGTAACGTTTGCCATCATAATATTGGAAATCAACAGAAAGAAAACAAACTTAAAAATATTATTTTTCATTTAGAAGCTTTTTTAAAAAAGGTCCGTATTGATCTGCCATCACTTTTTGATCTACAACATCAGGATGACCTAAACAGCCATTCGGTTTCATTGGTTTGAATTTGAAAATCAAAATTGACTTGTGTGCTTTATCATCCGCGAAAGCGTTTTTTACTTTGTTCAGACAATCTTCAAAAACAATAGCTTTTTCACCATTAACCATCGGGCTGTTTGTAATTACAATCTGTGCTTTCGGATTATGAACGTAAAGCATTTTAATAAAATTGATGTAATTCGAAACATATTTTTCGGCATTAAAAGGCAAACGCTCTTTCTTTCCGTCTCCGCCAGAAAAATCATTTGTTCCTAAAGCAATACTGATAATATTGGGCTGAAAAGCAAAATCGTATTTAGGTTTTGAATTGTCTTTCGTCAAATACAAATTCTGATACACCTCAGGCATTATAGGTTCATTTATATTCTCGTCGTTCCAGTTGCGGTACATTCCAATTCCAGAAACAGAGCTAGTCAAATAATCAACATCAATTGCTCTTGAAAGTGTTGGTCCATAAGCATAATATCCGTTATGGTGATCCATATATTCTCCTTTGTCGCAATCAACAGCATCACTTGCTGCGGCACATGTAATAGAATCACCAATAAATTCGATTTTCTTTTTCTTTTTAGCAGAAATTGATGTCAGTTTTGCATCTGTTCCAGCAAATAAAACGCCTCCAGTACGTGCTTCTGTATTTTTATAAATTTCGAGACGATGCTCTTTTCGATTTGAAGCTGCTTTTATTGGAAAAGATTGTACTGCACCTTTTTCAATTTTAATTTTTCCAAGATATTTTCCATCTAAAACTAATGTAGCATAATTATGATGTTCATAAGAATCAACGCTTTGAAGCGAAATCGAACATTCGTTTCCAGTAAAATTGAAAGAAACCGAAGAAGCGGTTCCAATCAAAATAACATTATCATTTTGAAGTTTTTCGATTCGGCCCTCGTATAAAAAGGTTTTATTTTGATTTTGAGTCTGTGAAAAACAAACGGATGCAAGCAGCAAAAACAAAATTAAAAACGGTGATTTTTTCAGAAACATAAGTTATTTGTTAAAATATAAATAGTATTCACAAATATATCTGAAATCTGGCAGACAGAAAGATACTAAAACGTCAAAATGCAATAAAAAAACACCACGCAACTACACCAACTTTCAGATTATAATTGCAAAGTCTTACAAAATCAAGCGTTTTTCTTTGATTTTAAAAAGCAACGGTCTACTTTTATGAATTAAACTTTTAATCAAAATGAAATTTTATCAATTTATTCTTTTGCTCTCGATTGTTTTGTTTTCTTCTTTTATTACAAAAGAGAAAGAAACAACAGTACAGTTTGCTAAAACTCAGAATCAAATTGACCGAGATTCAATTATAGCTTATGCTAAAAAGTATTTAGGAACTCCTTATTTATACGCCAGCAGTAATCCAGAAAAAGGTTTTGACTGTTCTGGTTTTATCAGTTATGTTTTCCATCATTTTGATGTAGACTTGCCCAGAAGTTCTGGAAGTTATAAAAATTTAGGCAAGGCTTTAAATCCGGAAGATTTTAAAGTTGGTGATATTTTAGTTTTTTACGGTTATAAAGACAAAACAATGATTGGTCATCTCGGAATTATTTGTGAAGCCAATGGAATGCAGTCAAAATTCATTCATGCTTCGTCTGGAAAGGTAAACAGCGTTACAATAACTTCCCTTGCTACAGAACATTACACAAATCGCTTTTATAAGTGTATTGATGTTTTATCGAAATAGTTTAAGCCACGAATTTATTTTCAGCCACAGATTAAAAAGATTAACACTGATTTTTTATGATCTTTTTTAATCCTTTAATCTGTGGCTTATATTTTTCTAAAGCGCAATAAACTTTTAATCTCAATTTTGGAATTTGGAATTTAGAGAAATTGGAATTTTATTTTATTATTCTTCAGTCAATAATTTTATCAGGCTTTCATCTCTTTGGTAAATATCTTTGTAGAAATTCATCTGGCCTTTTCTGTCAACCCAGGCTGTAAAATATCCGATATAAACTGGAACTTTCTTTTTTAAACTAACCCAGTTTTCTTTTCCAGCATGCATTGCTTTATCAATTTTATCAGGAGTCCATCGCGGATCATCTTTCAATAAAATAATAGCTAATTCACGAGGTTTTGCTACACGCACACAGCCGTGGCTGAATGCTCTGCTTTCTCTTTCAAACAGACTTTTTGCCGGCGTATCATGCAGGTAAATATTACTCGAATTTGGAAACAAAAACTTCACTAAACCAAGCGAATTATTTTTTCCCGGAAGCTGACGAACGGCGCCATTATTCCACTCCAAATTTTTCTGAGCCAAATAATTTTTGTTTTTAGCCATTCCGGGTTTAATTTCTTTATTGATAATACTTGTCGGCACATTCCAGTACGGGCTAAAAACAATATTGTTCATCATGCCGCTGAAAATAACTGTTTTTGTCATCGCTTTTCCTACTACAACAGGCGAAATAAAAGCGATTTTCCCATCTTCAATTAAATACAATTTAAATTCGGGAATGTTAACTTCAATGTATTTTTTCCCTTTTTCTAATTCGGGATCAATCCATCGACAACGTTCCATATTAACGATAATCGTTTTTATTCGGTCAGAAACCGGAACATTCATTTCGGCAATATGTTCTGGCAGGATTATATTTTTTGGTGTTAAGCCGTGATGCGCTTCATAGTTTTTCAATGCATTAATCAAAACCGTATCACAAACCGCGCTTTTACTATCTTCTTTAATATCTTTTGTCGCAAAAAGCCTTTCTCTAATTTGAGCCACAACATTTGATGAATCACCGACTTTCAGGTTTTTAAAATCCTCGTCTGTTTCAATTGTTTTCCAGCCACTTTTTTTTTCAATCTCACGATATTGTTTTAAAACATCACGCAGTTTATAATACTGACTGAACATTTTGCTTCTGTGATCATCATTTATAGTTGATTTCTTAAAAATGGAATCGGTCAAGGCGCGATAATTCAGCTTTTTTCTCGGCAAAAGCCATTCAAGCGAAATAGTTGTTTTTTCGTCAAAGCCAGCGTAAACTTTTTCGGCGTAATAGAAATACAGGTTTGAAATCATTAAATCCGTATTTTCTTTAGATAATTTATTTTCGGAATTATTCTCAAAAACAGCATTCAGCTCTTTATAAGGAAAATTGGCTTTTAGCCCTTCTTCATCAAGACCTTTGTATTTATTGAACAAAGTATGTCCAAATTCATCAACACCTTTGTTATCCTGCCATAACTGAGTTGATTTATTTTTTTTATATAAAGCCAGAACCTCATCTTGAAATTTGGCCAATTTTGGATATTCAGTATAAAAAGCAGTAATCTTTAAACTGTCTATGTGAAGTTTCAGTTCCGGTATTTCGGCTTTTACTTTGGTTTGATTTTCTTCTTTTTTATCTCCTTTTGAATTACATGAAACAACTGCAAAAAGGCTTACGGCGGCAATAAACTGATACCAGATTTTCATAATAAAATTTTTAATAAAAATAGGAAAGTTTTTATAACTATGAGGTTTTCTAAAATGAAATTTTTATGAAATCTGTTCAAATAAAAGCACAAAAAAAGTCCCAAATACTCTACCTATTTGGGACTCGTGATATAACCAACCTATTAAAATTCTATTAGATAACCGTTCCTTTTAAAGTAAGAACTTTTGGTGTAGTCTCGGCACTTGTTGTAACCGTTACTGTTTTTGTAAAACCACCTTTGTTTGCAGCATTATAAGTTGCCGTAACTTTAGCAGTTTTTCCAGCCTGAATTGGTTCTTTTGTATAATCTGTTGCTGTACAGCCACAAGATCCTTGAACGTTTGTAATTACAACAGCCGTTTTTCCTGTGTTTTTAAATTCGTACACAATTACTTTTGGAGTTCCCTGAGGAATTTCGCCAACATCAACGGTTTCTGCTTTCCAAACAATTGTAGAAGCTGTTGCCGCTTTTGTTTCAGAAACTAAAGATTTTACTGGTGCAACTGCTGAGAAAGACATTAAGCCTAATGCCAAAGCTAACATGGAGATTTTAATAATTTTCATAGTTTAAATATTTAATGGTTTATAGTTCTAAATTTGTATTCCAAAAGTATTTCAGATAAATTCAAATCGCTGTTAACCGGTTTCAAATCTTTGTTAACGACTTGTTAAGGGCTGTTTTTCAGCATAAATTTCATTAATATTACATTTTTAAAAAGACATTTTTTCTTGAAAATCAACAAACTCAACAGTATTATCCTTCTCGGATTAATTGCCATTATAAGTATTTTGGTAGCACAGCTGCTTTGGACAAAAGAAGCTTTTACACTTGAACAAAAAAAGCTGAGCCAGAAAGCCCATATTGCTTTATTAGAAGTTTCGCGTAAATTAGATGAAGGAAAAGATCACGAATCTTCATGCCAAAATCCTGTTCATAAAATTTCAAACGATTATTATATTGTCAATATCGACAATGAATTTGAGCCTGATATTTTGGAATTTTATTTGAAATCGGAATTCAAAAAAATGAATATCACAACCGATTTTGAATATGCGATGTACAACTGCCAAAGTGACGAAATGGTTTATGGAAATTATATTTCGTTATCTGAAAAATCAAAAGTAAAAAAGACAGTTTCCTTTCCTAAACATAAAAATCTTGTTTACTATTTCGCTGTCCGCTTTCCTAATGAAACGACTTATTTATTCAGTTCAATGCGTTTTTGGTTTGTGCTTTCGACTGCATTAATTTTGATTTTGCTGATTTATGTCTATTCGATTTTTAAACTTTTACAGCAAAAAAAATATTCTGAATTACAGCGCGATTTCATCAATAATATGACGCATGAATTTAAAACGCCTTTATCTTCCATTTTAATCGCATCAAAATATTTAATTGAACAAAATCCGATAAAAGAAGACAAAAAACTGCACACTTATACTGATATTATAATCAAACAAAGTCATAAACTCAACAACCATATTGAGAAGATTTTGAATATTGCAAAATCAGATTACACGCCTTTAGCATTACAAAAAGAAGCGGTTTTAATTGTCCCGATTATAGAAGAAACAATTGAAAATATTCAATTAAAATATCCGGAAGCAATTATTAAAATTGAAAGTTCCTCAAAAGAATATTTATTAGAAACAGATGTTTTTCATTTTAATAATTTGGTTTATAATCTGCTGGACAATGCTGTAAAATATTGCAGTGAAAAACCTAATATTGTGATTCAGATTGCACTGGAAAATCAAGTTTTAAAATTAAAATTTATAGACAACGGAATTGGAATTTCTCCTAAAAACATTTCCTTTATCTTTGATAAATTTTACCGTGCTCAAAACGAAAAAAGCAATGAAGTAAATGGTTTTGGACTTGGTTTATATTACGTAAAAGAAATCTGCAGTCTTCAAAATTGGAAAATAAAAGCCGAAAATAATTCAGAAAAAGGCATTACTATAACTTTGTCAATTCCTTATAAAAAATGAGACAATTTAAAATACTTTATACCGAAGATGATGAAACTTTAGCTTTTTTAACCAAAGATAATTTGGAACAAAACAATTATGAAGTTATTCATTGCTGTGATGGAAAATTAGGCTTAGAAGCATTTAAAACACAAAATTTTGACATTTGTATTTTTGATATCATGATGCCAAAAATGGATGGTTTTGAGTTGGCTACCGAAATTAGGAAAACAAATACAGATGTTCCTATCATTTTTCTTTCAGCCAAAACTTTAAAAGAAGACCGAATTAAAGGTTTGCGTTTGGGCGCCGATGATTATTTGGTAAAACCTTTCAGTATTGAAGAATTGCTTTTGAAAATTGAAATTTTCCTGAAGCGTTCTCAAAAAACCTCTATTCAGACAGAAAAACTGGTTTATGACATTGGAAAATACCAATTTGATACCAGCAATTTTATTCTTTTTAATGAAATTGAAAAAATCACTCTGACACAGCGTGAAGCCGAATTGCTGAAGCTTTTTCTGGACAATAAAAACTTGGTTTTAAAAAGAGAACAAATTCTAACCGCACTTTGGGGAACTGACGATTATTTTATGGGACGAAGTCTTGATGTTTTTATCTCGCGCCTCCGAAAAATTTTGACCAGCGAGAAAGGAATTTCGATTGAAAATTTACACGGAATTGGTTTTAGATTTTCTGTCGAATAGTTTTAATCTGATTTCGGAAATCTTTTTTGTAAGCAAATCTTAACAATTCTGATAAAAATATAGAAAAATCTGTAAAAGGATTTCTAAAAATCTTTGTATTTTTAAGTTCTAATTTTCCCCGATATGAAATTACATCATTTACGTAACGCTACTTTAGTTATTGAAACGGAGCAACATGTGATTTTGGTTGACCCGATGTTAGGAAAAAGAAAAACGATTCCGCCCTTTACAATCTTTCGATATAACCCAAAAAGAAATCCACTGGTTTCTTTGCCAAAAAACAGCAGAGAAATTTTAAGTAAAGTTACTATTTGCTTAATTACGCATCTGCATCCTGATCATATAGACAAAGCTGGAGAAGTTTATTTAAGACGAAAAAGCATTCCGGTTGTGTGCAGTTCAAAAGATGAAAAAGAGCTTACAAAACGAGGCCTAAAAGTAGTTCAGACTTTAAATTATTGGGAACCTCAGCCTTTTCTAGATGGAAGAATTATTGGAATTCCGGCACTTCATGGTTATGGTTTTGTCGCAAAATTGATGGGAAATGTAATGGGTTTTTACATTGAACTGGCAAACGAAAAATCGGTTTATATAAGTTCTGACACCATTTTTACAAATGATGTCCAAAAAGCATTAATCGAACTAAAACCTGATATTGCAACTGTTGCCTGTGGTACAGCGAGATTAGATATCGGACAGCCTTTATTAATGCGGATGAACGATATTTTGAAATTTACTGCACTGGCGCCCGGAAATGTTTTTGCAAATCACCTTGAAGCCTTAAATCACTGCCCAACCAAACGCGAGGATTTAAAAATGGCTTTGGCAGAAAATAATCTGTTATCAAAAACTGCTATTCCTGCTGATGGGACTTTTGTGGAGTATTGATTTTATACTATTTCTTTCTCTAAAATAATTTTAAATCAATATTCGCTTTTCAATTATAATACTATATTTGGTTTCCCAATCAAACCAAAATAAATGGATACTTTTCTAAGAAAAATACAATTAATTAAAGACATTTCAATACAATTGCCAGTTTCAAAAACTGATTTCATTCAAAAATTTAGAACTAATGTTGACGAATCTGATTTAAGTTTTGTTCCTTTTGAAGTTTTTCGATCAAGCACAAGTGAGTACAAAGGAAATATTGACGGCAGTGCATTTGAATTAAAAAAAAGAAGACGATTATTTGACACTAATTATTCATTTGCTACGGTAACCGGAAGTTTAATTGATCGAAATGACAAGTTGATTATAGATGCTGAAATTTTAGGTTTCAAAAAAAGAATGATTTTCTTTTTTGCATTTATAGTTTTGATCTATCTCATCGCCTTTACGGGAATGATGCTTGGTAGTGATGAGATTCCTTTTTTTGTTTTGCCTTTTCTACTCATACATATGTCACTTATGTTAGGTATTCCATATTTCGTAATTAGAAGAAGTGTAAACAGAATGGCCTATGATTTAGAAAGAGATTTTCATTATTGGGTAACAAAAAATTAATTAAATCTGATTATTAAAGAACCAGCAACCCAAACTCACGCAACGTATTTATAGGCTTTGAATACCAAAACAATTCAAAATCTTCTAATGAAGTTTCGAAGTCATTTTTGACTTCTTGAAACGTATAATTTTTAGTTCCCGAAACCGAAATATTTGTCAAAATTGAAAGCAGCCACTCCCCTTCGTCTTTACTAGTCTGAATGGTAAAACTTTCTTTTTTATCATGAAAAGTCAAAGACATCATTTCCCAGCTTCTTCCTTTTTTTGATTTTGTAAAGATTTCTGCAGCAGGTTTTCCGCCAAGCCAAACTACTTTTGCATTTGGCTTTGTATTGAAATCGTTTTGTTCTTCGAGTGCATTAAAAATAAAATCGGGATCAATTTTTGTTTTCGGAATTTTAAAATCGAACCAATCCTGCAATTCGTAATCAAAACAGATTCCGTGCATAAAATTAAAAAGTGATTTTTTTAATCCGAAACTGAATTTATCATGATTGATTCCTGTTGAATCGGTGTAATCAATATCATTATTAGCAAAAGTTCCGATGGTTTCTGTTTTTTTGGTCACCCCAAATTTCTCCGGATACAATCCAACTGGACTATGCGCCGTAAGTGCAAATTGATGCCAAAATCCCGACTGTAAAACTCCTGCTTCAAACAATTGACGAACCATTTCGAGACTGTCAACTGTTTCCTGAATCGTTTGGGTTGGATATCCGTACATTAAATACGCATGAACCATAATTCCGGCTTCGGTAAAATTTCGGGTTACTTTTGCCACTTGTTCAACCGTAACACCTTTGTCAATTAATTTCAAAAGTCTGTCTGAAGCTACTTCTAAACCTCCGGAAACGGCAATACAGCCTGAAGCTTTTAAAAGCAGACATAAATCTTTGGAAAAACTTTTCTCAAATCGAATGTTCGTCCACCATGTTACGGCCAGTTTTCGTTTTAAAATTTCGAGTGCCACAGCGCGCATCAGAGCGGGCGGTGCGGCTTCATCAACAAAATGAAATCCGTTTTGTCCTGTCTGCGCGATCAATTCTTCCATTCGATCGCAGAGTAAACTTGCCGCTACGGGTTCGTAAACTTTTATGTAATCTAATGAAATATCGCAAAAAGTACATTTTCCCCAATAACAGCCGTGTGCCATTGTGAGTTTATTCCAGCGTCCGTCGCTCCACATTCGGTGCATCGGATTTACAATTTCGATTACCGAAATATATTTATCCAAAGGCAAATCGGAATAATCTGGAGTTCCTACGTAAGCTTGTTTATAATCGTGTTTTAAAGAATTGTTTTTGTAAACAACTTCTCCATTTTCTAATAAGAATGTTCTTTTATAAGAATTGGAATTTGGATTTTCTAAATTGGAAATTAATTCTTCTATCGGAACTTCGCCATCATCCAAAGTAATAAAATCAAAAAACTCAAAAACGCGTTTATCCGAAAGCGAACGCAATTCGGTATTTGGGAAACCGCCGCCCATTGAAATTTTAATTTCAGGATGATTTTGTTTTACCCATTGCGCACAACGAAACGCGCTGTATAAATTTCCTGGAAATGGAACAGAAATTAAAAATAAAGTAGGTTTTACAGTTTCAATTTTAGCTTTTAAAAGTGAAATTAAAATCGTGTCAATATAAGTTGGCTGCTGTTGAAGCGTTTCGTACAATTCATCAAAAGAATTCGCGCTTCGGCCTAAACGTTCGGCATATCGGCTGAAGCCAAAATTTTCATCGACACATTCTACTATAAAATCCGAAATATCTTCGAGATACAAAGTTGCCAAATGTTTTGCTTTGTCTTGCGTTCCCATTGTTCCAAAAGCCCAATCGAGTTCCTCCAACTGTGCAAAACGAGAAGCTTCTGGCAAAAAATCTTCTTGGCAAATTTGTAAAGCCAAAGTTGGATTTTTTCCCTGAAGAAACTGGATTACAGGATCAATAGTTTTGATGTATTCATCTTGAAGAGCAAAAATTCGCTTTGAATTATCTGAAACATCAGAACCCAAAACTTCAAACTTGAAACTTGAAACTTGAAACAAATCTGAAACTCCTTTCTTCGAAAACAATTCCAAAATAACATCAATACCCAAATCAGCTTGAACCGATTCTATATTTTTAGTATTTAGAAAACCTTTTATATACGCCGTTGCCGGATACGGAGTATTCAGTTGTGTAAAAGGCGGTGTAATTACAAAAAGTTTTGTTTTCAAAGGGAATTATTTTTTGCAAAAATACGGGATATTTAGAGACTTTTTAGGAAAAGATTTTAGTTCATAGCGTTTTGATTTTTTGATTTTATCTTGTAAGATAATTAATTACATTTGCGCCGACCCCAAATCATTCTAAATGAAACAAACATTACTATTAATATTCTTTTTAATAACAATCCAATTGTTTTCTCAAACCAAAAATCAATCTGTTGGTTTTAAAGAAAATAAAGGCCAGATTGTTGATCAAAAAGGAAAATCAAATACTTCCGTTTTATATCTATTAAATTCTAATTGCTTAAATGTTCAATTAAAGAAAAATGGATTTTCATATGATGTTTATGAAGTAAAAAAAACTCCCGTAAAAGATCCTAGAAATGAGCGTGAACTTTCGTCACACTTTCGTGATAACAAAAAAGAAGAACAAGAAAATTTTAATTTAGAATATACTTTTCATCGAATTGATATTGACTTTGTAAACTCAAATTCAAAAGTAGAATTAATTACAGAGCAAAAATCAGCTGATTTTGATAATTATTACAATGTTCCAAATAAACCGGAAGGAATAACTGGCGTTTACCAATACAAGCAAATTACGTATAAAAATATTTATCCAAATATTGATGTCGTTTTTTCAATTCCAAATGATCCTCAAAAAATCGTAGAATACAATTTCGTGATTCATCCAAAAGGAAAAATTTCGGACATTCAATTAAAGTTTAATGGCGCCGAAACTGATCTGATTGACAACAAAATCCAAATGAATGTTCGTTTTGGGAAAATGGAAGAAACACTTCCTGCAAGCTGGATTGAAGATGAAGGAAATAAAAAAGAAATTGAAGTTGGATATACTAAAATTAAAAAAGATGTTTATGGATTTAGTTCTTCTAATTCTGTAAGTGGAAAAACTATTGTGATTGATCCTGTGCCAACGAGACTTTGGGGGACTTATTATGGTGGCTCTGATGATGACCATCCTAATTTTGTTTTTACTAAAAATGGATATGTTTATTTAGCAGGAATTACGTCCAGCACAAGTAATATAGCTTCAGCAGGAGCATCTCAAAATGAATTAGGTTCGCTTCCAAACTCAAGTTATGATAGTTTCTTTGCTAAATTTAATTCTGATGGTACCCGAGTTTGGGGAACATATTATGGTGGCAGCAACAGTGACGAAATTGAAAAAATTGTTGTTTCAGATAACAATACTATTTTCATTGCTGGTTCTTCCTCAAGCCTAAATAATATATCGACAATTGGAAGTCATCAGGAATTTAAAAGCGCTTATTGGGATGGCTTTTTAGCAAAATTTAACGGTGACGGAGTCCGAGAATGGGCAACTTATTATGGAGGCATTAATAATGACAATGTACGAGCACTTACTATAGATACGAATGAAAACATTTATATATCGGGACAAACTTTCAGCACAACTAACATTGCTACAGTTGGTTCTCATCAACCTAATATAGCAGACGCTTCTTCAACAGATTCGTTTATTGCTAAATTTAATACAAATGGAACCAGAATTTGGGGGACTTACTATGGTGGTCGCGCCTACGATGAAATTACAGACTCAAAACTAGATTTAGATGGTAACATAATTTTTTTGGGGGCTACACAAAGTATTCAAAATATAGCTACTCCAAGTTCCTTTAAAAGCACCAAAACAACAGCCGATTTAGATGGTTTTCTGGTAAAATTTGACCCAAATGGAAATCGTATATGGGGAACTTATTTTGGTGGAGAAAATACCGACTATTTTTCTGATCTTGGTCAAGATTCCTCTGGTAATATTTATTGTTCAGGTTATACATTAAGTACAACTGGAATAAGTTCTTCAGGAGTTTTTCAAGAAAATCGCATTTCTACTGGATCTGATCGGGATGGCATTATATTTAAATTTAACTCCGCTGGTTTTAAAATTTGGGGAACTTATTTTTACCCGGAAACAGCAGGTACTTCAATCTCGAAAAGCGGGTCGATCATTTTTACAGGACGCGTTAAAACGGGATTTTCATCAACACCCAATACCTATCAGGAATTTCCTTTGAACAGCAATCCAGGAACAGATTCCTACCTTGTTAAATTTAATACAAATGGACAAAGAGTTTGGGCAACTTATTTTAGCGGTGAAAATGCAGACAATGCCATTGTAACAGCCTTAGATGATAATCATAATATTTACTTAGCTGGATCAACTAATAGTAAAACACATATTGCAACTCCTGGTACTTATCAAACCGATTTATATCCAGACAAAAACACCTATACTCCTAATGTGTACGATGCTTTTTTAGTAAAATTTCTCGATTGCGATTTAAGCGCAGCCATAACAAGCAACTCTCCAATATGTTTGGGGAAGACTCTGGAGCTTAACGCTTCTGGAGGAGCATCATATTCCTGGACTGGCCCAAACGGTTTTACATCAACAGATCAAAATCCAAAAATCTTGAATGCGACAGCTGTTAACAGTGGCGAATATAGCTGCACAATAACAGGAACTGGAGGTTGTGATGATACAAAAAAAATAAATGTAGTTATTGGCGATATTGAAAAACCTGTTCCGGATTTAGCTGCTCTCCCAACCATAACAGGGGATTGCCATACCGTTGTTAACACAATTCCAACGGCTACTGATGTTTGTGCTGGAGCAATTACGGGAACAACTACAAGTCCATTATCTTACAGTTTACCAGGAACGTACACCATTGTTTGGAATTATAATGATGGTAACGGAAATTTAGCAACACAAAATCAAACTGTAATTATTGCAAGTCAGCCATTGCCAACCGCAAACGCTGTACAGACTTTTTGTGTTGAGCAAAACGCAAAATTGAATGACATTCAAATTACTGGACAAAATATAAAATGGTACAGTAACTTAACAGCAGGAACACTTGTACCAATGACAACTGTGCTTCAGGACAAAGCAACCTATTATGCTTCACAAACCATAAACGGATGCGAAAGCGAAAGAATTCCGATCAAAATCAATATTCAAGTTACTTCCCCTCCAACAGGAAATGTAACTCAGACGTTTTGTACTGGTCAAAATTCGACAATTGCTAATATTCAAGTTACTGGAACTTCAATAAAATGGTATGACGCTTTAACAAATGGTTCTTTATTAGCAGAAACTACAAATCTTGTAAATGGCAAAACCTATTACGCGTCTCAGACTTTAAATAATTGCGAGGGTCCAAGATTTGGAGTTACGATTTTAATTGTAAATACACCTTCTGCTCCAGCAGCAAATGCAAATCAGACATTCTGTAAAAATGAAAATACAACATTAAGCAATATTCAAATATCTGGTCAGAATATAAAATGGTACGATACTAATTTCTCTGCATCGGCTTTACCAAATACTACTATTTTAGAAGATAATAAAACCTATTATGCATCACAGACTATTGGGTGCGAAGGTGACAGAACAGCCGTTTTAATTCGGGTTAATGACACTCCTACTCCAACTGGTAATAACAGCCAGCAATTTTGTGTTGATGAAAATGCAGTAATTGCTAATCTTACGGTTTCGGGAACAAATATAAAATGGTATGATTCGGAAACAAGCAGCATTGTTTTACCCAAAACTACTTTACTACAAAACAAAACTTATTATACTACTCAAACACTAAACAATTGCGAAAGCCAAAAATTTGCTGTTTCTGTAAAAATTCATGATCCTCAAGAGCCAATCGCCTCTTCGCCTCAGATTTTCTGTATC
Source organism: Flavobacterium sp. LC2016-01 (assembly GCF_009711135.1). GTDB lineage: Bacteria > Bacteroidota > Bacteroidia > Flavobacteriales > Flavobacteriaceae > Flavobacterium. The sequence goes on from NZ_WMIC01000003.1 coordinate 558,715, forward strand.
CAACAGAAAGCAAAAATCAGCGACATTGATGCAACTGGAGAGAATCTGAAATGGTTCGAAAGCACAACTTCTAATATAAGTTTATCTGAATCGACTTTGCTTGAAAATGGAGTGACTTATTACGTTTCAGAAACAATAAATAATTGCGAAAGTGACCGAATTCCAGTAAAAATTTCAGTTTTAGAAGCAACCGCTGGAAATTGTATCAATTTTGTTGAAGAAATTCCTTTTCCAAAATTCTTTACTCCAAATGGTGATGGCTACAATGACGATTGGACAATTGATTTTGATTATTTGGCTCCAAATACAGGAATTAGAATATTTAACCGATATGGAAAATTCATTAAAGAACTAAATAAAAATACTTCGTGGGATGGAAATTTTCTAGGCCAACAGGAACCTGCGTCAGATTATTGGTTTATTATTACCCAAGCAAACGGCAAAGAATTTAGAGGCCATTTTACCTTAAAACGATAAGAAAACAACTTATGAAACATATTTTTACCTTTTTATTTTTATTAATGTTTATTCCGATATTTTCTCAAACCAAGAATCAGTCTATTGGTTTTAAAGAAAATAAAGGTCAGATAATTGATCAAAAAGGAAAACCAAATGTTTCTGTTTTGTATTTACTTAATTCTAATGGCTTAAATGTTCAATTGAAAAAAAATGGCTTTTCATATGACATTTATGAAGTAAAAAAAACTCCCATAAAAGATCCTAGAAATGAGCGTGAACTTTTGTCACACTTTCATGATAACAAAAAAGAAGAACAAGAAAATTTTAATTTAGAATATACTTTTCATCGAATTGATATTGATTTTGTCAACTCAAATTCAAAAGTAGCATTAGTCGCAGAACAAAAATCTGGTGATTTTGATAACTATTATAATGTTCCAAATAAACCGGAAGGAATTACTGGCGTTTACCAATACAAGCAAATTACATACAAAAATATTTACCCAAATATTGATGTTGTTTTTTCTATTCCAAACGATCCTCAGAAAATCGTAGAATACAATTTTGTGATTCATCCAAAAGGAAAAATCTCAGAAATTCAATTAAAGTTTAATGGCGCTGAAACTGATCTGATTGACAACAAAATCCAAATGAATGTTCGTTTCGGAAAAATGGAAGAAACGCTTCCTGCAAGCTGGATTGAAGATGGTGGAAACAAAAAGGAAGTTGAAGTTGGTTATACCAAGATTAAGAAAAATGTTTATGGTTTTAGTTCTTTAAATTCTGCAAATGGAAAAACTATTATTATTGATCCTATGCCTGTAAGGCTTTGGGGAACTTTTTATGGAGATGAAACCGGAACTACTGGTTCAAATTGGTGGAAAGTTAATTTGACAACTGATTCCCTTGGCAATGCATATGTTTCAGGAACTACAACATCTCAAAGTCCTTCCTATGCTACTTCTGGAGCGCATCAAACAAGCGGAAGCCATCAGTATATCAATTCAATTACAAATGGTATTATATTTAAGTTTGACAAAAACGGCAATAGACTATGGGGAACCTACTATGCTGGTACACAATCTATTTATATGTATGGTATAAAAATCGATTTACAAAATAATGTTTTAGTTACAGGCTATACATTGTCAGAAACAAACATCAGTACAATAGGATCTTTTCAACCAAACCTTGGAGGATCCTTAGATGCTTTCTTGGTAAAATTTAACAGCAGTGGGATCAGGCAGTGGGGGACCTATTTTGGTGGAGAAGATAGGGATTACGCGAATGATTTAGGTATTGATAACAATAATAATATATACATTGTTGGCACGACTTCGAGCAAAACAAATATTGCAATAAATAGTAATTTTCAAACTGGACTAAGCAACTCGTCAAATCCATATGGATTAAATTCAGATGGATTTATAACCAAGTTTAATGAAAATGGAAATTTAATATGGAGCACTTATGTTGGAGGCGATGGAAATGATAATTTAAATACTGTCGCAATAAAGAATTCTTACTTGGTTGCTGGAGGAAATACTGAAAGCACAAATATGGCAACTACCGGTGTTTTTCAGGAAAACCCAAACTCTAATTTTTTAGGCGATGGATATGTATGTAAATTTTCCTTAAATGGACAAAGAATTTGGGGTACATATTATGGTGGTAGCTCACCTATGGAGAACATTGGAGCAATAGAAATTGATAATGAAGAAAATATCTATATTGGCGGATATACTTATAGTAGTGATAATATTGCTACACCTGGAACATTTGAAGACTCAAATGCAAATCTTTATAAAGGTTTATTAGCAAAATTAAATGTTCAAGGACAAAGAATATGGGGTACTTACGTGGGAGATATTAACATTTCTTCTATAGTCTTTCAAAATAATTCACTTTATATTGGAGGCGGAAATATGGATTTTAGAACTGATTACAAACTTACCACTCCTTGTTCTTACAAACCAAATCGAATCAGAACTCATTATGGATATGCTGGTAAATTTTCTAAAGAAGGTCTTTTTATTTGGGGAACCTATATTGGTAATGATAATACTTTAAAAATAGCTTTAAACGCTGATGACACATTTTTTGTAGCTGGATTGTCAAGTTACAACGACGATATTGCTGATGGAAGTTCTTATCAATCAAATATTTTGGGCGATAAAAACTTCTTTTTAATGAAATTTCATGAAGATCTTTCGTTTAAAATTCCAGAAATTTCATCAAATTCTCCAATCTGTCCAAACAAGACATTAGAACTTAAAGCTTCAGGGGGAACAAATTATTTATGGACTGGTCCAAACGGCTTTTCGTCAACAGATCAAAATCCAACAATACTAAATGCGACAGCTGTTAACAGTGGCGAATATAGCTGCACAATAACAGGAACTGGAGGTTGTGATGATACTAAAAAAATAAATGTGGTTATTGGCGATATTGAAAAACCTGTTCCTGATTTAGCTGCTCTCCAAACCATAACAGGGGACTGCCATACCGTTGTTAACACAATTCCAACTGCTACCGATGTTTGCGCTGGAGCAATTATAGGAACAACTACAAGTCCATTATCTTACAGTTTACCAGGAACGTACACCATTGTTTGGAATTATAATGATGGTAACGGAAATT
>NZ_WMIC01000004.1 GCF_009711135.1 Flavobacterium sp. LC2016-01
AGTAGTTAAGCCCGCCTGCGCAGATGGTACTGCAGTTATGTGGGAGAGTATGTCGTCGCCTTTCTTTTGAAAACCCTGTTTCTGATGAAACGGGGTTTTTTGTTTTACAGAAGTTTTGGCTGGTTCTGATTCTTTTGAAAACCAAAACGTTATCTTGCCCTGAACCGCGTCAGGGATCGAAGCGGCATCCTTTTGCGGGAACGTGGACATCTTTTTTAAACTGAAAAGCCTTCCGCAAAAGATACAGCGCAGCGCCCGGCCCGAAGGGAAACGCCATAAATACTATTAAAGCGCTTCGTATGAATTTATAATATAATCGGCTACTTTAGAGTACCAATTATTTAAGAGCTGTAAAATAAATTAATGTAATAATCAAACTATGAAATTATTGCATCACTTTTTTATTAAAATGTTTTTGCATAACAAATCAGGAATTCTTTTCCGTTATAAGAAGGTGTTAAAAATGAAGTAGATTTTTTTTCAGCATTTTTACCAAATAATTTTCGGGTAATATAAGGATTCAGCCAATAAGCAGCTTTAGTACTCAGTATACCTATACCGGCCCCAGCGGCCACATCGGTAAGCCAGTGTCTGTTATTGTACATTCTAAAAATTCCTGTTCCAGTGGCAATTGCATAACCTGCAACCCCGTACCATATTGATTTATCCTTGTATTCCTGATAAAGAAATTCGGCTCCTGCAAAAGCAATAGCAGTATGTCCCGATGGAAAAGAATCATTGGAGGTACCATCAGGACGTTCTACATTGGTTATAGATTTCAGTCCAAACACAGTTACGACGGTAAAAATGGTAGAAGTGGCTAAAATTACAGATCGGTCTCTCATATTGTTCTTGCCTTTTACTCCAAATGCATTTAATGCGTAGACTGATACTGCCGGAACATATCTGGTAAAATCATCAATGCTAACTTTGCGATCAATATTTTCGGTTATTTCATCACGAATCTGAAAATTAAAACTTTTGATCTGTCCGCTTTCAATTCCCCAAAATCCGTATCCTATCAATACGCCTGGAATGATAAGCTGCTTGTAATTGAACCTTATATTCTTAACAGTATCCACAGGGATACTGTCCACTACTTTTAGGTTCTGCCCAAAAATTGAGGTAAAGGATAAAAGCAATAAGCTGATATAGAAGCAAATTTTTCTCATATATAAATATAGCAATAATTTTTAAAAATGAATTTCGTTTACTATGGCGCAATATTATATTTTCAGATTCTATGATGCATTGAAGATTATTTACTCCATTCTCTTCCTTCGTTATCTCAATTACACCTCATTCTTTTCGACTGTAAGCAGGTTGCTTCATGGCAAGACGGTTTGTCATTACTTCTTGGGTTATATCTCGTTTTTTTAACGCCCACTAGAAGTTCTACTATTTTATTGCCTTTTAAGTTGAACATTAAAACTGTTATATGTTTATTTTATTATTCTGAAAAACAGGTAGTTATACTTGTTTTTTTATCCTTAAAACAATTTACATTTGTTGTGTCAAAGAAAATTCATATTATATTATTCAGAATATATATGAAGTCTTATTGAACTTAATCATTGCCGATACTATTATAATTAATATTTAAAATGCCTATACTATTGAAAAGCATTTTTATTTTAATTAGAAATTCGATTCCTACTCCTTTTTAATTTCAAAGCCAATCCAAAACATTCTATCAAACGATATTTAACTTTTTCATATTACAATGAAATACAGTTAGTCGCAAAAAGCCTTAGTTTTTTTTTTCGAGGATTATCTTATACTTTTTATTTCTTCATTTTTGAATATCTGCCAAGCATTTATTTCTATTCTGCAAAAGCCTCTATAATAACAATAGATAGGCATTCATGTACTTTTTTTGTCTTAGCATTTTGTGGATGTCTAATTTTTTTTGCTTTATAAAAGAGAAAAAATCTACTGCAACTTTCCCTAAATGAATACATTATTATACAATTAAAACTATGAATTATGAAATCAAATCTCGCACTGAACGCACGTTTGCTTGCCATTATCGGTAAACGTAATCCGGCTATTTACGATGTGATTCCTCGTGGACCACAAGGGCGTCTTGCTAATGCCGCACTTAATCCTCAACCACTTCCTCCACATGAGCTAGGAGCTGTAATTGCAGCAGATATTATACATGCTGTCTGGCTTGCTAACAAATTTGGTCACGGTATTGATCAAATACTAGCTGATCTTGATGAATGGTGTCCAACTGCTCCCAGAGAAATTAAATTGCCACCATGGGTTTCTTATCGCGAACCAATACCACATCCAAATTGGTTCATTGATTTTCATCTTGGTTTTGCGGAAAGACTTGCAATATTGTCCGAAGACGGAACGCCATTAGGAAAGTCTTTAGATAAACTTATTGATCGATCATTAGCAGCAATAGAAGTTGCTTTATCAAGCTAGCTTAATTGAGAGTTATAGAAACTTTAAAATATAACTATGAAAAAGATTTTGCTCAGAGGAATTGGAAGATTTAGGCGGAATTACCTCAATTAAGAATTCAACAATCATCTTTTTTTTTCGTCAGATGATATGTTTACAGATAAAGTTTGTAGTTGAAACTGCCGTGTAACTTAAGATTTAATATAGTTAAGATATCATCTCACTAAAGATTTTATATGCTTTTCTTTTTAAAATTCTTATTTAAGAAATCTATAATTGTTTATTTAAAATATTTTCATCTATATAATATTTGAACCATGCCTTTAACTAAAAATTCCGATTTGTTTTTTAGTGTTCATGAAAATGGCTTTAATCAAATTGCCAAGCACTTCATGGAACAACGACCTTCACTATTTAACTATGGAACTGAATACTTTACTACTCCAAGAGGTTTAGAAAAGTTGTGCCATAAAATAGTTGCTAACCCTGTTGTATTATTACGTGGTAACCCTCTTATAACTGTTGAGTCCCCATTACCTATTTTTAATACAGATCCGCCTGTGGGTTTAAATTTTATGTTTCAGTTTAGTGAATTCCAAATTGATTTTCACCCTGGAAATTTGTTCGGACTTCCTCCCGAATTAAATCCATTAGAGAAACAAAAGATAGCTTTGCGATTGAAAGTTTGCGGTGGTATTGGATGTCCTGACAAGCAATTTATTGCTGATTATGGAGATAAACAGGATCATTATGATGTGAAAAATAACAGAAAAGAAAATCAACCGAAACCACCCATCGTTGCATTGCCTACTGATAAATTAAATTGTTTTTGCTTGGAATTATTTGCTGTAGGATCTATTGATCGCAAAATAATTTCAGGTAAAGAATATTTAAAAATTAATCTGTCAGGATTAGAAATTGTGGATATAAAACCCGACGGTCTTGAAAATAGCTTAGAATGTTATTTAAAAACATTATTGACACTTGGCATTCTTCCAAAAGCTAAAATTGCCATGGAGGTGCTGGCATTCAATATAGCAAATATAATTAGCATAGCTCCTACACCTATAAGTGCTGCGGTGCCTTTCAATCCCACAATTGAAAATGATGAGATAGCATTATTTTTTAACTTATTTTAAACTTAATACTTATGTCACATATTAAAATAGCCGTTTCAGAAAAAGCTGTCAATAAATTATTTATTGCAGCAGCCAATAATTTTCATCCTGTTTTTAGTAATACTTACAATGCAGGCCCATTTTCTGCTCAAATAAATGCAGGAGCAAAAATTGTTGATGGTAAAATAGATTTGCAAAATAATGGTACAATTCGTCTTGACGAAATAGATATTGAATATGATCCGTTAAATCTGACATTGGGGATTGATATACCTACAATTAGAATTGGTGGCTGGTGTATTCTTCCAACACCTTGGGGATGCGCAGTGCGACTGCCAGTAATAACTTTTTTTGCTGGTAATCCGGACATTTCAATACCTATAAACCTAGATGGATTAATCCGCAGTGAAATATCTGGTGGTTTTGAGCCTAAAATAACTTACAACATTGATCCCGGTAGACTGCCAGCTTGGAATTATCTCGATGCTGAAGACCATGACAAACCTAATAAATGGAAATTGTTCATTAATGCCGTTTGGCTTGATTTTGACTTAATTGATATTGCAGACACAGTTGGTAATATTTTAGATCATGCCATTCAAAATATTTTAAATGGACTTTTCGGTTGGCTTCCCGGTTGGGCAAGGAGTATTATAGAAGCAATTCTAGGCGGATTTGTTTGGTTTATACGCCAGTTGCTTGATATAGGCGACGATATTATAGAATGGTTATCTAATTTATTGCAAACGAGCCTAGGGTTATTTAATTGGATCGCTACGGAAGTGGCTAATTATTTTGCCAGCAAATACCCTTTATATGAGTTAGAAGATCCGTATCCTATTTTGCCTTATTCATTACAAAACGGAGTAAATCTTATCCCTGTTAAAATCCCGATTGAAAAACTTCAGGTTAATATTAACGATGAGGAAATGGTGCTTTCCGCAGATATAAACGCTATAATAGCCTAAAAAATACTTATTATGAAAACAAATGCATTTAATACAGCCATATTTAAATTAAAGGAATTTAAAAGTCATACTCCTAATATATTAGGTTCTATTATACATCCAGTCCAAGAGGAAGGCACTTATTCAGGTGAATTATATATTGCGGGACAGTTGTTTAGAAGGATACTCATTACCTGTACAAATGATGCGTCTGATACACAGTTGAACATCGATTTTACAGAGCATCATGCGGCTAGCAGATCAAAAGATAATGGTATTCCTGAATATCGTTTAAAAACGGAAGGTTATATTGTGCTTTATACTTCAATGGAACTTGCCGATTTTAATTTTAAATTACATCAAAAAGTACAAGAAAAATCAAAAAGTGTTTTTTATTCAAAAGCTTTAGGCCCTGGAGATATCTATGCTGTTTCATTATTGGAACCAGGTACATATGCAGCACAAAATACTGCTGCGAAGTCAAAAATGAAGATAGTTGTTAAGCTTCCGGATACTAAAAAAAGTATGCCATTACCAACGCCTGAGCCTGTAACCATTAAGGTATCTGCTAACGGATTTAGTGAGAAAGAAATTAATATAATTTCAACTCAAGGTATTGTATTCGCATTAGAAACTAAGACTGATGTGTTAATTAATTTTGAAGATAGTAATGATAAAAAGGAGGATAAATCTTTAAAAGATACTAAGCACTTTAGATGGAATAACCCTAATTTTGCCCCAAAAAGAAGTGGTACCTAAATTTTAATGGTATAGTTTATATTATGCACTTTGCATGAAGACCCCATCCTTATCAAGATGGGGTTCTTTGTAAATACAAATTTTTACTCATAAAAATCTAAGTTGTAAATTTAATAGTTTGACTTGTTTTTTTGATGCTGATGTATTCTAGAAAGAACTTATACGATTTTATTCGTAAAATTCATTGTCGTTCAGATGAGTTTGAGGTTAAATTATCTATAAGATGTGGAAAACCGTAAGGATTTAAAAATTAGACCAAGTATTTTTGCTTCATAATTTTCTTAATAATTAATTTATTGAATTTTATAGTAATGCTGAAAAAACTTATTTGTAAGTTAAATAACAAGTATTACTTTTGGTTTTTTTTAACAAAAAATTGATTACATCCCCATGTCTAAATTTAAATTGTTAGCCTTATTTGTTTTATTGACCTGTATTGCCTATTCTCAGACCAAAGACGCAACTGTAATGGTCAATGCGAGAGCACAAAAAGACAAAATAGTCCTTCGTTGGGCTGTCAATTCTGCTATAGAATGGCAGAAAGCCAATACAAAAGGATTTGTAATTAATAGAGTAACGGTGCTGCGCGATGGAAAAGTTGTGCCTAAGCTCGAAAAAGTCTTATTAACCCCAAAGCCCTTGCGTCCTGAAGTGCTGGATTCCTGGATGGACCTGATTCAAAAAGACAATTATGCAGCTGTTATAGCGCAGTCTATTTACGGAAAAAGTTTTGATGTTACGGGGGCAAAAGAAGGAGAACTTTCCAGAATAATAAATATGGCTGATGAACTGGATCAGCGCTATACTTTTGCCTTATATGCGGCTGATATGAGTTTTACAGCAGCCGTAAAAGCGGGCTGGGGATTTGTTGATACAACTGTAAAAACAAACGAGGTTTATGCTTATCAAGTAGCTGTTTTTGAAACCCCTAAGGTTAAAAAATCATCTTATATGATTGGCTTGAAAGATTATAGCGTTTTGCCTGCACCAACTGATTTCATGGCAATTCCCGATGATAAAAAAGTTCTTCTTTCCTGGGATTATGAAACTTTTAAAAGAATATATAGTTCTTTTATGGTAGAAAAATCAGATGATGGAATCAATTTTACACCTGTTTCAAAAATTCCGCTTGTCAACTTAAATGATAAAGCAGACCGTCCATCTAAAACAATGTACTATGTTGATACACTGAGTGTAAATGACAAAATATATCATTATAGATTATTTGGGATTTCTTCATTTGGAGAAAAAAGTGAAGTAAGCAAACCTATTACTGCAAAAGGTGTTTCCTCTATTTCGATTCCTGCGCGATTAATGGACTATGTTATTATCAACTCTAATGAAGTCAATTTAGAATGGGATTATCCAAAAGAATCAGAAGACTTGATTCAAGGATTTGAAATTAATCTTGCAGATAATGATAGAGGTCCTTACAAAGTGATTTCTAAAATCATTCCTCCATCTGAACGAAAATTAAATTATAAAGAAGGTTTATATCCGTCCAACTATTTTACAATAGCAGTAATAGGAAAAAATAATCAGCGCTTGACGTCTCAAAGTATGCTTGTGCAACCTATCGATTCTATACCTCCATCTAAACCTATAGGTCTAGAAGGTGTCATTGACAGTTTGGGAATTGTGCGATTAAAATGGAAACCTAATCAAGAAAAAGATTTAAGAGGATACCGAATTTTAAAAGCAAATAATGCAGACGAAGAGTTTGTTGATATTTACCATCAATCGTATGTAGGAAATGATTATAAAGACAGCGTTAGTCTGAAAATGACCAATAGCAAAGTATACTACAAGATCGCTGCAGAAGACATGCGATTCAATGTTTCAGATCCGTCAGATGTTTTAGTTTTAGATAAACCAGACAAGATTCCGCCTGCGGCACCCATTTTCAAAGATTATGACAGCAAGGACGGAAAAGTTACCTTGAAATGGATTCGAAGCTATAGTGAAGATGTTACGGGTTACAGCTTAAGAAGACGCGAAAAAGGTCAGGAAAAATGGCTGGAAATTAAGTCAATTAACGATACCATCCAGGAATTTACAGATGACAGGGTACAGAACAAGAAAGTGTACCAGTATGCTATTGTGGCTCGTGATAAAAGTAATCTGTGGTCTTCTTTAGAGCATTCTACCGTAACTGTAACGGTTTTAGATTTTACACCTGTAAAGACAATTAGTTTCCTGCAGGGGATTGCAGATAGAGAAAATAAGAAAATCATCTTAAGCTGGGATTATATCAAAAATAAAGATAAGGTTTTGGGAATGAGCATTTATAAAAATGTAAAAGGGACACCACCAACATTATGGAGAGAATTAAATGGTGATGTTTTTACATTAGAAGATAAGAGTTTAAAAATAAACATGGAATACGAGTACCATCTGATTCCGAATCTGGAAAGCAACAATCCGGCAAAAGAAGAAGTTTTAACCGTTGTGTATTAATGCCTATGAAGAAGATTTACTTATTGATAATTGTATTGATTTCCGGATTAGGATTTGCTCAATCCCCGCCAATAGGCTCGTATGAAATTGTTTTTAATGGCTGGGCTTATGGAGATGAACATCATAATTGCGGAGCAGCGTCTGTTACTCTTGAATTTAGTACTCCGGCTGATAATCGAAAGGTTCTGGACATTACTTATACAGATGATCGAGCAACAACGCAATATGCTGATAAAAAAAATACATTTAAGGCAGATAAAATTCCGGTGTCAATGTTTTTTTCTGCCTCAAGATATGACAGACAATCTTGTAACGGGAACAGGCCTCATAATAGCGGGAGAATTTATAGTACAAATAAGTTTCGTTGCTTTGATTATAATTTTGAATTTAAACAATTTAAGAATGTAGAAAATTCTGGGGACGGATTAGCAAGCTCGTTTTTTAATGTTAAAGTTCGCCCAATTCTTGTTATTTTAGATAAAGGATCAGGCAATGAATTACCAACTGAAAAAAAAATAACGATAGATTCTCATACAGGATTTGCTGAGTCTGAGTATAATTGGCAATATTCATTTGATTTTTTAGATCCAGATAGCTGGGCTGATATGGACAAATTTTATGGTAAATCAAGTATTACAACTAATGCCAAAGAAATATTAGGCGAAGATGCTGGAAAATATCATGGAAGACAAATTTATTTTAGACAAAAAGCATGTGATGTTTTTTCTCCAATTGTTACTTACATCATTAGGCAATCTGCTCCTGAAATAGTCACAAAGGCAGAAGAAAAAACTAAATGCTTTGATACTCAGGATGGTAAGCTGACTCTGAAATTCAGCAGACCATTATTTGATGGTGAAAAAATTACTTTTAGTATTAGACAGTTTGATGAAGCTGTGCAAAAGTGGCAGTCAGTAGTTTGTTCATCACAGCAAGACGACGAAATTTCTCTTGATGGAACAAATAGTTATAAGTTTCCTTGTGATTTTGCAAAAGGAAAATATGGAATTGCATTTACTGGATTTATTAACGGATCAAATACAGGATCTCCGCATACTGAGGCAAATCCTTATATTTTCAATATAGATTCACCTGCACCTGTAGATTTTAGTTTAAGCAGTACTAATGTTAATTGTTATGGAAGCGCAGATGGTACACTGACAATTAATGCATCAGGAGGAAGTGAAGAAGGGTACCAATATTCATTAAATAATGGAACTACCTGGATTCCTTTTACAGACTCAAAAAGTACAAAAGAAATTTTAAAAGGATTATTTCCTATTACAAAACCATCAATTACTTACAGTATAATTGTAAAAGACAAGAAAGATTGTATTGCAATGCTAAATAATAAAGCTAAAGTTTTGTCAGAAACAATAACAGAACCTTTAGTACCATTAGCATTAAAATATACAGACAAAAAAGACCCTACTTTTTTTGGAGCATCAGATGGAAGGATAGTTGCTTCAATAACAGGTGGAACTCCAAATGATGATAAATCATATAATTTTGAATGGACAGATAATTTGGGAAATAAACTAGCAACAACTGGGAAATATGATGCTGCTAATAAAGTTTATAATTTAACATTAGAGGATGTACCTGCTGGAAATTACAAATTAACAGTAATGGACAAGAATTATGCCGCTGCATCTAATAAAACAGGATGTTCTATTGTTGAATCTTCTCAAGTTTTAACAGCGCCCGATCTAATTAAATTAAGACTAAAAATAAGACAGGCTATTTCTTGTAACTCTGCTAATCTTGGAGAAAAAAGCAGTTCAAATAAGGCATCAGCATCTAATGGAAGTTTGGTTGCTTTGGCGGAAGGCGGAAAAATATTAGATACAAAAACAAATAAAGGATTGCCTTATTATTTTTCTTGGAAGAAACTAAATGAAGCTACTGGCAACTGGGATGATTTAGATGAAGAAAAAGATTCAATTGTTTCGGATCGTTCCAAAGGACTTTATTCTGTCAATGTTACAGATGCCAACGGAATTATGCATGGTACTTACACATTAACAGAACAAACACCAATAGCAGTTGAACTTCCAATTGATGAGCCAGATGAGATGAAAATAGTGTTTACCTCTGGAAATGTATCGTGTTTTGAAGGTACAAATGGCTGGGCAAAAGCGAGTATTAAAGATGGCAAATCTACTTATACTTACACTTGGTATTTGCCAGATAATATAAAAATCAAGAATGCCGAAATAAAAGATTTAATAAAGGGCAAATATTATGTTGAGGCCGTAGATAACAAGAAAGGATGTTTTGTAAGAGACAGTATTATAATAGACGGGCCAACAGCACCATTAGCATTAAAATATCTAGAAGTTACACCACCCACTTTTGCTGGGGGAGCAAATGGAAAAATTGTAGCTGAGATCACTGGAGGAACACCTTACACAAATGATTCATACAATTTTAAATGGATAAATAAAGATAAGACACAACTAGTTCCGAGTATAGAAATTGTTGGCAAAAAAGGTGATGCAGATCATAAAGTTATTCTAACGCTTGAGGGGCTTCCTGCTTCTGTTTATTCTTTGACAGTTACAGACGAAAATTATCGTGACATAGCAGGTCAGATTAAATATTGTTCTATTATTGATTCTCAAAAAGAACTTGACGAGCCAAAACCTTTAAAAGTAACTTTTGAAAGGAAAGAAATTTCATGTAATTCGGGTAATGAGTTTGGCAGCGCAAAAGATACAAGTCCGAGTGACGGGCAGCGCGATGAGTCGCAGGATGGAATGCTGATCGCACACGTAACTGGCGGTACAACTTTATTTTACAATGACAATAAAGGCTTGCCTTATTTTTACCATTGGAAAAAACAAGAGCCAAATGGTACTTGGAAAGATCTCGAAACGATCAAAGATTCGATTGCAACAAACCTTTCAGATGGGAATTATGCTTTAAATGTAGAAGATCGCCATAAAATTATATTAGGCACTTATGTAAATGGTAGCTGGACAGCAAAAGATTCTATACAACCGATGAAGCAACCTTTAAAATTAGTTGTAACGATAACAAAAGGAGATGTTTTTTGTAATGGAGGAAATGATGGCTGGGCAACTGCAAAAGGTGCAGGAGGGACAGGTCCATACACTTACATATGGTCGAATGGGGTAGAGATTGCTGAAAATACTATTTTGAAAAAGGGCAAATACACCGTTTATGTAACCGATTTTAGAGGATGTACTACCCAGCAAAGCATTACGATTTCAGAACCGGAAGCGCCGCTTTCTATTAAATATACGGAAGTGCTTAATCCGAGTTTTTATAAGGCTACCAATGGAAAAATTGTAGCTGAAATTACAGGAGGTACTATTTTTTCAGACAAAACCTATTGGTTTGAATGGAAAAACAGTAAAGGAATTAAACAAACGTCTATCACAGCTCAATTTAATAATGGCGTTTATACCATTACTCTAAATGGAGTTCCTGAAGATACCTATAGCTTGACCATTCGTGACGCTAATTATGTAGATGCAGTTAATAAAACAGGCTGTACGATGATAAATTCGGTTACAGCTTTAGATGATCCAGATCCGCTTGAAGTTACTTTAGAGGTTGTTCGAACGATATCTTGCAATGTAAATAATGAATTTGGAAATGAGGCAGATGTCTCTCCGCTAGACAAACAGCGTGATGAGTCTCAAGATGGTATTCTTGTTGCGAGAGTTAAAGGTGGAATTCCATTAGAAGCCACTAAAAATAAGGGATTATTGTACTATTATACTTGGAAGAAAAAACAAAAAGACGGTTCATGGGCTTCATGGAACGATCATGATGAAACAGCTGAAAATTTGTCTGATGGAATTTACGCTTTAAATATTGAAGATGCCAATGGTATAAAATTGGGCACATATGTCAATAATACTTTGGTTAAAGAAATTGATATTACGCAAAATATGCCACAACCAGCCCAATTAAAGCTAGCTTTTACTAAGCTGGATGTAGGGTGTACCACAGGAGATGATGGTTGGGCTGAAGCGCAAGTATCAGGAGGTACTTCACCTTATACTTATGAATGGACAAACGAAGCCACAACTGCACGAATAGAAAATTTAACTTCAAATAATTATTTTGTAAAAGTTACCGATGCAAAAGGCTGTGTGGTGCAAGGAAGCATTTTTGTGGGTGATCCAAACGGAGTTATGGCTGCCGAAAAACTCAAAAATCCAACTTGTTTTGATGGAAATGATGGTGCAATTCAGCTTACTGTTTCAGGAGGAAATTTACCTTATACTTATAAGTGGAATACAGGAGATTCAACAAAAGATATCGCGGGACTCAAAGCAGGAAATTATGAAGTAACCATAACTTGCCCAGATTGCTGCGTGTACAAAAAGAAGTTTGTTCTTGTAAACCCAAATAAAATAACGATCGATTTAGGACCAGACAGAACATTATGCAACGATCAGGCTTTAGAGCTAAACGCAGCAATTGCAGATGAAAAAGCACAATATTTATGGACCTCTACAAACGGATTTACTGCAAGCGAAGCTAAAGTAAGTTTGTCAAAGGCAGGAACCTATCATGTAAAAGCCATCTCAGGATTAGGATGTATCATAGAAGATGAAATCGTAATTAAAACAAGCCAGGCTATAATTAGTTCCGAATTTTTATTGAGCTCTCAAGCTTATTTAGACGAAGAAGTTATTTTAGTAAATACAAGTAATCCTTACGGAGAAAATACAGAATGGATCATTCCTAATGGAGTAAAAATAGTAGAAAAGCAAGATAAATACATTACACTAAAATTCGAAAAAACGGGAGTTTATGCTATTGGTTTAAAGCAAACTCAAGGTGATTGTTACGCGATTTACAATAAAAACATTACAGTCGAAGAGCGAAGCGGTATTCCTAATACTGAAAATGCCTCAAAATTTATAACTGGTTTTATAGTAACCCCAAATCCAAACGATGGAAACTTTAAAGCGATTGTCACTTTGGAAAATAACAGTCCAATTAATTTAAGATTGTTTTCGACAACAGGGCAAAATACAATGATTCAGAAAAAAGAATCAGGAAAGAAAAAGTACGAAGTTGATTTTGGTACTTCATTAGCTGCCGGTATGTACGTTTTAGTCCTTGAAACAGCTCAGCAAACGCTTGTTAAAAAAATTATCATCTATTAAAAAATGAAGAACCTACTTAATAAAATATACTTATTTGTTCTGTTGCTGTTTTTTGGCGCAACTGGATATGCACAATTATATCCAGTTCAGTTATCGCCAATTTTTAATAGTCCGTACAGCGTAAAAATAAGTGAGTACGCAACCAGCATGGATACTAAAATGCAGTTGCTGATCAACCCCAATGATATTACAATTTCGCAGAGGCAGGTGCGATTAAAACTGTACATACAAGGTAACGGAATCAATATACAAAGTACCGATTTTATTCAGGGACAGCGCCCCATTTTTATAAATGGAGGAGAATTACAGACGTTGACTAATACTGATATTGCAGCACTTTTTAGGCTCGAAAACCTGCAGGGAATTTCTCCCGCACAATATGCCAATGCACTTCCGGAAGGCATGTACAATTTTTGTTTTGAGATGTATGATTTTGTAACCAATCAAAAAATATCTCAAAAAAGCTGTGCGAGTTTATACTTGATTTTAAATGATCCTCCGTTATTAAATACGCCACAACGAAACGAACAGATTGCCTCAACTGATTTTCCTAATATACTTTTTACCTGGACACCGCGCCAGATTAATGCCTCGAATATATCGTATAAATTCGAATTAAAACAGCTTTTAGATCCAACCTTAGATCCGCAGATTGGCTTCCAGATGGCTCCCATTTTACATGAAGAAACGTTGTTTGGCACTGCGTTGCTTTATAATGTAAGCATGCCTATACTTACACCCGGAATGCGTTATGCATGGCGTGTGCGTGCGATTTCAACTACTGGACTTTCGGAAAATGCAGTATTTAAAAATGATGGATACAGTGAAATATATTCGTTTAAGTATACAGCCTCCTGTGCAGCTCCAACTTTTTTATTAAGCGAAGCACAAGGACCTAAAAGTGTAAAAGTTACCTGGGAAGGAATTCCGGAACATACACGTTATCAACTGCAATATAAAAAGAAGGACGTTGCAAATGCAAGGTGGTTCTCCTCAAATAGTTTAAATACACAAAGTTTAATCACAGATTTAGAGCCTGGGGTTACTTACCAATTTAGAGTTGGATCAAGCTGTGATCCCGTTTCCGAAGGCGTCCAATCGTTTACCTATTCTGGAATCAGCACTTTTACAACGCCTACACAGGCCAATGGCGTTCCGGCTTACAACTGCGGCATCATACCTAAAATTAATATTGAAAATCAAAAACCGCTTAATAACTTAATTCAAAGTGAAACTTTTAAGGCGGGAGATTTTCCGGTAACGGTTTTAGAATTAGAAAAAGAACACAGCCCTTATTCAGGTCGTGGTTACATTATAGTGCCTTATTTGGCCGATACCAAAATTGCAGTTGAGTTTAAAAACATTTTGATCAATACCGATTACCAATTGATCAGCGGTGTTGTAGAGACCAGCTATAATCCAGATTGGAAGAATGTTGTCGATGTAGAAGATTTTACAGGTTCAGGTCCTGACGGAAACGTAAAAGAAACTGTTCCATTTGAAATCAGCGATATTGTAATCAATCCAAATGGGGATATTTTGGTAAATGGTAAAAATGGAGAGCAAATTACCATACCAGGAGGGAAAAATACCGTAATTACAGATGCAGCTGGTACCGTGTATCATGTAGACAAAAATGGAAACGGAACCAATGCAGGTGAACTTGCAGCCGCAGCCGGAAAACCTACACCTGCAAATACAGATGGAGTAGATAATAACGGAAAAGTAACCTCATTCACTGCTAAAGGAGTTACGATTGCCTTTTCTAGCGGAGGTAAATATGCTTTTGATGTACTGCCACCCAACGCAGCCGCCAATATAGAAAAGCTCTACAAAAAAGTAGATGGCGTTGCTTTGCCTTACAAGGCAGTAGCTAATGGAGATACCGATACAGTAATAGCAGTAGTTACGCTCACAGATGAAGAGATAAAGATCAAAGACATTGTTTTCAAGACAGAAAATGGAGCAGCGATTAAGGCTGACTTGAGTGATAATACCTTTGTATTAACTGTTAAAGGCAGCATGGCTTATGGGCAGGAAGAGATCTTGGCAACCATCAAACAAGGCGATAAGTGGAAGGTAATTGGCGCTTTTGTGCTGGTACATCTTACGCCAAGAGAGGTGAATGTGGCTTTAGTTCCTTTAGATACTGATGTTTCGGCTTCCACACTGGATGAAATTAGTGCTAACACTCAAGCAATTTATAATAAAGTAGCAATCAAAATTAATTTTGACAGAAAGTCTGCTCTTAATATTAGCAAAATTGTATCAGGAAAAACCATTCAGACTGAAAAAAATACACTGACTTCTACTTACAGCTCAGAACAGCAAAGTATTAATAATGAGTATCTGACCATTTATAAGTCTGAAGCTCCAACTTATGTGCTTTTTGTAACAAATAAGACCTCGAGTACTGGACAGCAGGGTTATATGCGCTTGAATGGGCAATTTGGTTATGTCTTCAAATCAGGATTAGAAAAAATTCCAGTTAAAATTGCTGCGCACGAATTGGGTCACGGTATCTTCAAGCTGGAACATCCTTTTGAAGTTTACAAAACTCCGAGCGAAAGCACTGATTTATTGATGGATTACAGTTCAGGAAGTTTGTTAAATCATCAAGATTGGAAACAAATTAATGATCCTGCGTTTAAATTGTATGCGTTTCAGAGTCAGGCGAGTGGGGAGTTGGCATTAGATGGCTTAGAAAGCTTAATAATGATTTTAAAAAACCTTGCTACAGATTCATTTATCAAGTGTACAGCATGTGCGGGAGAAAAGTTGGAAGCAGTTGGAGGTTTCGATGGTTCAAAGGGAGAATTTAGAAAGGTTTCTTATAACAATCAGACCTATATATGTTTATTGGCATCATTAAAAGAAGGAAAAAAAATCGATATTATAACTGATGACTTATTAAGTAATTCAGAAAATATTGCAAAATATAGATCTGATTTTGCCAATTTGATTGAAGCTACAAAATCAGTTTTCAGTAATAAGAAAGATTTATTAGCTGTAATTAGTAATAATACCGATTTAGTTTCTTGCGATGTTGTTTATCCCTTTAGTGATGAAATTTGCTCAGGTAAAAAAACTGTTGATGATCAAACACGCTTAAATATCAGTAAAGAATTAGAGGCTTGTTATTACTCTGAATATGTGCCTAAAACAATTGCGGGTAATTTAAAAGAAATTGCGAGAAACTCAAGAGATAACCAAGGAATTGAATTGGTAAGTGGAGGAAAGGTTTATAAATTAAATGGAGACAATGCAGAGGAAGTTAAAACACCATTAAGTGATGATGATATTAGAAATGGAAATTGGACTGATACCGCTGTTGATGTAAAACTTCGAATAACCCAGAATAAAGATGGAGTTTTTCAATATCAGGCAGTTGGAATTAGAAGTAATCTTCCAATTTTTGAGAATAAAAAAGCAGATTTAGTAAAACTTGCAAAAAACATTGAAACGAAAGCCAATGCATTTCTAAATAATACTGAGCACAAGGTCACAAAAATTGATGATACGCCAGCAAAAGCGGGAGTTAATTTAAACTCAAAAAATGAAGATTTTGCTGATGGTGATAGCATGAACATTAATCAAAACAGTAAATATGTAAAAATAGTTCATGATGGTGTTGGTCTAATGACTACTTTAATTACTTCTGGTGAAGTAGAAGAAAATGCGTATTTAGATAGTGCTAGGGACATAACTACAATTCATGCGCCAGGAATGGTTACAGCTTCAGTAGAGGTAGTTGCAACAAAGGTTACAGACTTGACTACTATGGGAGTCTTAGTTTATGACTTAGCAGTAGATAAGCAAGCTCGTACAAAAGCATATACTGATTTTATAGAGATTAAAAATCAAGTTGGTGATGACCCTAAAACTTTTTTACCTATTTTAGGAGAAGTAGTATTAAATATATCAACAGGTAATAGTGCAGAGCAATGGCAGGAAACTCTTGATAAAACTGTCGATATTGGAAAGAAAAGTCATTTAGGGACACGAGGAGTTGAAAATGCAGTCATTACTGTTGTTACAGGAAGCAAAATAATTTCTGAGTTACCTGAAATATCGGAGAAACTAGTTGAAAATATAAAAAAAGTCAAGAATGTAAAAAAGATATTTAATAATATCGATGAAGTATTAGCAGATGTTATTAAAAACAGAAAAAAAATTCGAAAAGTATTAAATACAGAAGAAGGTATTGCTTACGCAAAAAAATATTTCGAAAATATTGTAAAAGAGGGAGATTTTGAAAGTTGGTACAAAAATACCTTTAAAAAATATGATTTAGATGAGCCTTTAAATTTCGAAGTTCACCATGTAATACCAGTCAATATATTAGAAGCGAATAAAGAGTTGCAAGAGTTATTGCTTTGGGCGAATAAAAAAGGCTTGGAATTCAATTTTAACAGTATTGATAATGGAATACCTTTACAAAAGAAAAGTTTGAAGTTTGACATGCCTGGTCATGCAAGCCATCCTCAATATGATGAAGCACTAGCAAAAAAACTTAATAAAATTTTAGAAAGCGCCAAAGATGAGGAAGATGCTTTTAAAAAAGTTCAAAATTTAATAAAAAACACGAAAGATAAGCTAGAGAAAGAGGTCCTACTAGGTAATAAAGATGTAAATCAATTAATAGATTTTTAAAATTATGAAGTACTATAATATTTATATAAAAACTCACTATGGAGAAAGAGTTGCAAGTAGTGCAAACGGACAAAATGTTCCTGATAAAGATGAGCTTTTTGGTAAAATTAGAAAAGGAGAAATATTAAACAGCGCACCAGTATTTGATTATTTTGTATTAGAAAGTTTTGATGAGCAAAAATATTGGGAATGGGCTTTATTTGATGTTTTTTACGGAAGAGGCGATTTTCCTCATAATGGTAATTGGTATGTTTCTAATGATTTAAAAAAAACGTTGGAGAATTTTAAAATTGCTCCAGAATTTCATTTTTATGAAACTAAACTTTTATATAAAGGAGATAAATATAAGTACTGGATATTCCAATTTATTGCTAGTTATAGAAAACTAAATAAGATGAAGTACATCAATTTCTCTAAAACATTATTTTCTATAAAAGACAAAGAATATGTATTTAATTCATACGAAGAGTATTCTCAAAAAAATGAAGAGATTTATGATAAATATGAAGAAGATTTACATTTAAAAGAAGTGGTTTTAAATCAATTTTTTGATTTTATTCCTTTGAATCCAATTAGTTCAAATATAATAGTTTCAGAAAATCTTAAAGAGGCAATTGAAAATATGAAATTTGAAGGTTTTGAATTTACGGAGTTGGATTTTAAAGTAATTTTAGAATAAAATATCGACCAATTAAATATAATCCCTTTGTTGACGAGACTGTCTCGCTCGTGAAGAGAAAGAGATATAATCCATATAAAATTGAAATACGTTCATTGAAATTTGGATTTTGAAAGTTTTGTAAAAGTTAAATCATATTTATAATAATCTGGGAAAAACAGTTTTTTTGCCAATAAGACGAATAAAAACATAGACAATACATATACTATTAATTTGAACAATTATAATATGGCAATTTTAATTAATAGCGAAAATTTGGATATTATTCCTGATGATGGTAGAAGGATTATAGAAAATTATATAGATTTTAATACTAGTTTAAAAATAGTAGAAGAGATTTCTCTTGATACAAAAAATGACAGTAAAATATATGTTACAACTATAGATACAGTCAATAATAAAATTATTCAAATTAGTGAAAGAAGCAATTATATTGATTATGGTCAAAAAATAGAATACCATGATTGCTTTAAAACGATAGAACAAAGAGATTTGAACGAGGAATCTGGTTATGAATCTATTACTGGCGAGATATTTAAAGATGACAAATTAATATTTTCATCTACAAGGGATGGATTTTTTAAAGAAAAAATTTTAACAATCTATGAGTTTTACACAAATTTAAAAAATGAAGAGAAAAGAGAAATAGAAAAATCTAGTAAGGAATATAATTTATTATCTAAGGAAGAACAAGTAAAATACTGGGCTGGTGGTTTATTTAGAAGTATGCGTATGCAAGAAGAAAGCAGACAAAATCCATATGCTATTTATTCTGAAAATTGGCTTAAAGAGACATTAAAATTAGAACCAAATTTTATTGAAATGCTTCCTGAAATTTATAACGTATGGGGAGGAATGTTTGATGTAAATAAAGTAGATAACATAATTCAGAGGTTATTTAAAAACATTAAAAACACTATATGAGTTTTCTCTAGATGACGAAAAAACAAAGCATAAATATAAAGGCAACGGCAATGATAAGAAATGATTTATATGCGAGGTATATGGGGATTGATTGTAGGTTTTGGGAAACCGATAATTTCTATGTTTTACAAACTGAATATAATGAGAAATTATTAAGTAAAGGTTTTAGAAAGTACGATGATATAGAATTAAAAGACAAAGTGTACAAAAATGTCACTTTTAGTGATATGGAAAGTGCTTTTGAAGTTAGAACGTTTTGTAAATACAAAGGGTTTAAGTTTTTTGTTGAGATTTTGCCACATACGGGATTTTGTAGGATCAGACCTTTGTCAGAAGCCCAAATTCATTTTAAAAATCAAGAACATCATGGCTATGATCCTGTTTATGAGGTTGAAGAAAGTGAGTTAGAAGAAATATGGGAAGAAAGAAAAGCGATAGATGGATTTGTATTTGATGTTGATCCCCTTTTTTATATTAAGAAAGACAGTAGTTTATAAAAATAATGATTTATGGAATAATCTCATTAAAGTTGAAATTTTAATTTTTACCCCGCTCCGAACGAATCTTTTCGTGTGACAACCACTGAAATGAGCGTCTCGCCTGTGAACACAAAATATACGATCATTGATATAAAAAACATAGGTAGTTTATTATGATAAAGTTAATAAATATTGAAATGGGAGCGAAGTCGGGAGACTTCGCACAGCAGCTGATAATAAAAAATGAAGCAGATGAAGTAATTATTTATTTTAATCCATCAAAATGAGAAAAGCCTATATTTTATCAGATCAAAACGTAATTATTGAAGTAGCAAAAACTAATTCAGATAGATTTATGCTCTTAATGGAATTAATTCATACAAATGATATTAGTACCCATCAATTTTTTAATATAGAATTTAATTTAGAAGATACTAGAAAGAAAATAATAGAATTATTGAATGAAAGATCAGATATAGCTTTAGACCTACCAAGTTACGTTGGAAGGTTTACTGAAGAAGAGATTTTTGTCAATTTTAATTTTCAAGGAAAATCGTATAAGCTATGTACCACAGGTTTTGATAATAAAATTATATTTCTGTTGAATATCTATATGTATGTATTAGAAAATAATATAGAGAGTAAATTAAAATGCAAATTATTAATAGTAAATAATGGTAAGGAATTTAGAGACTGGCTTGAGAAATTACAGTAAGAACTGATTGATATTTTGTAAAACACTTTAAGAAACTTATAAAACCATCATTAAGCACATTTTTAATTAAGTACTTAAAATAAAAAATATGGAATTAGTAGGCATCATTAGCGAGTATAGTCCAGAACTAAGTAAAAAAAAGTATGGAGATTTTAAGATAGAAGTAGAGTATGATAATAAAAAAGAGATTTTTAATTATTTAAGTAATGGAATTCCGGTTGCTGTAACAATGCAGATTGTCTATTCTTTAATAAAAGACGATTCTAATATTATTGGAGGAATATCATATTTAACAGATGGTTATTGGATTTGGCCTAATTATCTTAATTATTATGTTGATAAAGCATCTATTGAATTACCTGAACGTTTTGTAGACTTTATTTTTAAAAATAAAATAAGTGAACTAATTAGTGAAGAGCAAAAACGTGAAGCAATTAATTTATTGAAATCAGGAAAATAAAATCATGTTAGAATATTTAAGAAAACTGATGATTAATAAGGATATTAAAATTGATTATTCAAATGAGTTTCTAGAAGATAATATTTAATAAGAACAAGGATTTCTGCAAAAGGAGCAAAATAAAAAATATATAATAAATCAAAAAATAAAAAATTACACATGAAAAAAATATTTTTAACCTTACTAATTGTGTTAATCAGATCTTGTCTTTTAAGCTAAATTAAGGTTTAAAAAAGCTTCATGTGTTCAAAAGAGACCCCAAATCAATAATTAATTAATGACACCAATAAGGTGTAAAAATGAAAAAGAATGAAAAAGAAAATTTTATTAGCAGTAGTGTTTTTGTCAGTTTTAAATAGCTGCAGTTCAGATTCAGGAGATAAACCTTCCAATGAGCCTGAAGAAATTAAAGGTGAAATAAAAATGGATTACAAAATAGATAAACCAAATAATGACTTTGTGGTAAGCAGTGATAATTCGGTTTATATTATTGGACAAGAAGAGAATGTGGATTATAACATTCACTTGCAAAAAGTGGATTTAACCGGAAAAGTCACAAAACTTAAATCGCTGAGTTTTTCAAATTTTTTTAACAGCATACTGACGATAACAAGTTCAGATGAAGTGTTGCTGACATCTCCTTTTAATGTTGCTGATACGGATAAAATATATCGTTTTGAGAATAATTTTTTAGAGCTCAATTCTTATTATACCATGAAACTTGCCAGTTCTCCAACTGCAAGTAAAAGCAAAATGCCGGCAATTTGCAATAATAATGATAAGACCTATTTTGTTTTTGATTACAATTCAAAAAGTATAAAACGTATTGTGCCAGAATTGGGTACAGATGTTTTTGTTGCAGGTTCAGGAAAAGAAGAAATAAAAGATGGTAAAGGTTTAAGTGCCGGTTTCATAGGTGTTTCGAGAATAATTTCTCTTAATAATGTTTTGTATGTAATTGACAATAAATATGATCCAGCGACAGCAAATTATCTGAATTCAACAATTCGTAAAGTCGAGTATATCAATAATGAGTGGAATGTAACCACTTTAATTTCAAGTACAACAAATGTGTATTCGGATATGGCATTTGATTCGAAAAACGATCTTTATGTCCTTGTTTATAATAAAGGGCTTTTCAAATTAGATCTTCAAAATAATACTTTGTCTGCTGTGAAAGAAGGAGAAACGAAAATTGGAGACAGTAAGAAACATGAAACGCTGGATTTACAATATGCAAGAGTATTGAAAATTAAAAATAATGATATGTATCTGTTGGACAGATATTCAGCATTAATTAAAATTTCAAATTTTCAAGCCAAATTCGAAGCAGCAAGTAAATAAAATGCTTTAAAGA
This sequence comes from Flavobacterium sp. LC2016-01, assembly GCF_009711135.1. Lineage (GTDB taxonomy): Bacteria > Bacteroidota > Bacteroidia > Flavobacteriales > Flavobacteriaceae > Flavobacterium. The sequence continues at coordinate 22,117 of NZ_WMIC01000004.1, forward strand.
AAAAACACTGCAGTTCTTAAAGAGCTGTAGTGTTTTAATACAAACAGAATGAAAAAAACTTTACTCTTTCTCTTATTTATTATTCTTACTTCCTGTTATCAAGAAACTTCTATAGTTGTAGAAGGTGATTTTACGACTTCTTATGTAAACGGAGATGAATCGGTGCCGGTTACTGTCAAGATAGACAGTAAAATTACAGGCGCTGATATGTATGAATGGACATTTGAAGGCGGGAGTCCAAGCACTTCAGCTTTAAAAAATCCAGGTGAAGTCGTCTATAATAAACAGGGAACTTACACCATTACATTAAAAGCCTCAAATGTAGATGGAGAAAGTAAAGAATTTACGAAAACAGTCATTATAAAAGAAGGAATTGCTATTGAATTTACACATGAAATTGTTAAAAGCAATTTTTCTCCTGTTGAGGTAATTTTAAAAAATACGACACTTGGAGAAGGACTTGCATTCAAGTGGGAATTTCAAGATGGAATACCGGTATCATTTACTGGAAAAACACCGCCAAATGTAATTTTTACCAGCCCGGGAGAACATACTATTACGCTGACAGTTTCGAATGGTTTTGAATCAGAAAAGAAAGTTCAGACCGTAACAGTTGCTCCTCTTTTAACAAGTTTGTTTTCATACGAGCCAAAGTTTGAAAATGATGATTATGAGGCTCCTGTAACTATTAATTTTACTAATAAATCGACTAGCGCGACAGCTTATAAATGGACTTTTCAAGGAGGTAATCCAGCGGTTTCGACAGAAGAAAATCCGACGGTTGTTTTTACAAGCGCAGGAACTCATGAAGTTACTTTGGAAGCTTCTAATGATAAAACCAGTCAAGTTTCTAAAACCATTATTACAGTAGCGCCGGATACTAATCTACGCACTTTGGCCAATATTAAATTAGGGATAAATGCGGCACATAACAATAACAATATTGGCGCAATGTTTTCGACAGTTACAAGACAGGTTTATAAAGCCAATGAAATTACAAATGAAAACAGCAGTTTAATCGATATTATTTTTCAAGGTTTAAACAGCAATCTAACATCTAATAAATTTATATCTCCAGATCAGGCAAACAATTATGGTTTTTTAGCATTGAAGAATGCACAGAGCACCATTTTTATAAATTCTCAGAGCTTGTGCAACTGTGGTCTAAATTTCACCGAAGCACAATTTGATGCCATGACAAACGACAGCCCAATAAAATCTCTAGATATAAGTTACAGCGCAGCTGGGGCACAGGAATTTGGTTTTACTTATCCAAGAATCATTTTATTTAAAACTCAGGACGGAAGAAAAGGCGCAATTAAAATAAAAGACATGGTTAAAAACGGAGCGAGTTCTTATATTTTATGCGACATCAAAGTGCAAAAACAATAATCAAAGCATGAAGATAAAGAATAAAAAAGTCTTGTTTTGGTTGTGTATTGTTTTTGTCTGTTTTATGTGCAGGGAAGCATATGCTCAGGATGTAGACTTAGAGAATTTTTATAAACCAAATTTTAAAGTTACAGGTAACATTAATGCAAATATGATGTACTATAATTCTACGATGCCAAACTCACGAGAGCCTTTTACTTATCTGTTCTCAGGAAACTTGAATATAAGTGCCTTCAATTTTAGCGTTCCATTGTTTTACAGCATTACGAATCAGGGAAAAAATTTAGGATATACAGCTCCTTTTGATTTTAATAGATTAAGTATCATGCCCAAATACAAATGGGTAAAGGCCTATATAGGCAATGTGAGTATGAGTTTTTCACCCTATACCTTAAGTGGTTTGCCATTTAAGGGAGTCGGGTTGGAGCTTACGCCTAGAAGTCCTTTTAAGATTAGTTTAATGGGAGGGCAGATTTTTAAAGCTGTCCAAGCAGAAGACGGCTTAGGTGGTGTCCCTGTTTATCAGCGTTTTGGATATGGAACAAAATTAGGTTTTGAAAAAGAAAAATATAAAATCGGATGGATTAGTTTTTATGCCAAAGATGATGTGAATTCGCTAAATTTCTCTGGTATAGATAAAGGAGTTACGCCAAAAGAAAATTTTGTAAACAGTTTGCTTTTCAGTACGTCTGTAATTAAAAATTTAAATTTGAATGTAGAGTATGCTTTATCTGCTTTAACTAATGATACTCGGGCAAAAAACATTTCAGGCGGCAGTTTTAGAGATAAATTATTTGCAGCCAAAGAAAGTACAACTTTCTTAAATGCCTTAAATGTAAATTTTGATTACAATATTCAAAAGAGCATAATAGGACTGACATATGAGCGAATTGATCCTAATTATAATACGTTGGGGGCTTTATATTTTAATAATGATTTAGAAAATATTGCGTTGCGTTTTTCACGTCCTTTTTATCAGGATAAAATTACGGTTGCTGCAAGTTTGGGATATCAGAGAGATGATTTAGCTAAAGCAAAAAAACAAGATACCAAGCGCGTTGTGGGTTCGATTAATCTGAATTATCGCATTACAGATCAAATAAATTTTACGGGCAGTTATTCTAATTTTTCAACTTATACCAATAAAAAACTAGATCAGTTTGAACTTATAAATAATCCTAATGTAGTAGCAGCTGATACTTTAGATTACAGGCAATTATCACAAAATGCCAATATCAATATGTCCTATGCTTTTGGGAAAAAGAGAAATCAAAATTTAAATTTTAACTATAGTATCGCGGGCCAGGCCAATGAGCAGGGAGGCATTATACGAAAAGGTCAGGCAAGTACAGTTCAAAATTATAATTTGGCACATTCGGTAAATTTTATTGGGATAAAAGTGGCCTTGAACAGCTCTTTGAATTATACCAGCAATGAGGTAGGGAGAAACAGTAATTCCTCAATGGGAGCCTCCGTTGGGGCTTCTAAAAAGCTGTTAAAAGATAAGCTAAATACTAATTTAGGAGTATTGTATAATAACTCCCAAGGTGATATGAATTCGAGTTCTGTATTTGGAGTTAAATTTAATAACAGTTATGTCTTGCTCCAAAAGCATAATTTTAATATGAGTATTATTTCAATGTTTAGAAGCAGCACTGCAAGCAAGAAATACAACGATTTAAATGCAACATTAAATTACTCTTACACAATAGATAAAATAAAATTGCCAGCCAAAAAAGAGGCTAAAAAAGAAGATAAAATTGTTTCAGATCCTATTCTAAAAATAAGTCATAAGGATAAAACTTATGAAGGAACAAGAAATCAAATCATGAAACAATTGCAGGATCTTCAGCTTGCGCTTCGTCCAATTCCAAAAGAAGATGCAGATGAACTGGAACATTTGTTAACTCTGGCGACTTTGACACCTGATGATGAAAGTTTCAAAGAAAAGGCTTTAAATTATTTAAAAGCTTACGATTCAAACAATGACATTTTAGACAAATACAATCAGTACATGCTTGAAACCGTAAAAAGTTTAGAAGCAGAAATGATTCGTAAAGATGAAGGCTTTGAAAATGCGTATGTTTTGGCACTGGGCAGAGTCAATAAACATCCGTTGCACGGAGTAGATGCAAAAGATATAACCAACAAAACGAGTTATAATTCGTATTTAAAATTAGTAGAACGAAAAGATAAAAAGCTCCAACCATTACTGGTTCATAGATGGATGCTTAAAGAAATCACAACTCTTGCGAATACTTCTCCTGCTGAAATCCATTTAAACGAAAATCTTTCCGTCTTTAATAAAGAAGAGTTGATGCCTTTCTTCAAAATGATGAAAGATAAAAAAACAGATGCTGAAGTAATAGAGGAATTAAAAATCAAACTAATTCCGTTTTATCACGATTTAGCACTTAAAAATGTAAAAGATGATGAAGTTGAATTTAAACATTTAAAGATTAATTAAGGATAAAAATGAGGTCTTTGCGATTAGATTAAGAATTCACAGATCGATCTCAATTTTTATTGCTCAATATAAAAAGTTACAATGCTTTGTTTTACAAAAAAACATGATTATTTGCTTATGAAAAAGTTTTACAAAATACAGTTATCGGTACTGTTTATAATCCTTTCGGTTGTTTTTTCGTATGGCCAGGATGTGACCGCTTCCAAAGAAGTAGCCGCTGCTGCAAGCTCTATCGAAAAGATTGAAGCTTCAGAACGCTGGGTGGATAAGTTCTCGAATCAGGATTTGGTAGAATTACCAATCGGAATTCGAAATACGGTCAGCAATATTCAATATTCTATAGGAATTACAAAAGCTGTTTTTTCGCCAGAATATACTACTTTGACCGTTTTTTGCAGAGTTGATATTCCGCAAAAGAACAAAAATGGACAGCCAATGCAATTGTTTTTTGGTGCAGATAATGTGAAATTATCGCATCAGGGAGGTATAATGGGCGAAGCCAAATTAGTATTATTAGGCAATGTCGATATTCCTTTTAGTGAGAACAAATGGCAGGTTTCGCTAATGGGCGGTTTTGATATGGCTACCGGAAATGTAGACGATTTAACGTATGTGACGATCGACTGCGATGGTTTTAAAGAGATGAAAATCACTGGTGCAGTGGAGTTTTCTAGAGATCTTATACTTCCTATTGATCCAAAAACAAAAACGGTTGATGAAACAAAAACAACCGTAGAAAAAAAATATTATAACGGAAAAGTAGCTCAGATTCCCAATAGAGTACGAGGGGATTTTAATTTTACCGCAACAGGCTGGAATGATATTTTGGTCAACGTAACCTTGCAGCCTTTTGTACAGGCGGATAAAAGAAACGGAAAAGATTATGAGGGCAATTTTCAGTTTTTAGTAAGTAATGCAGTATTAGATTTAAGTGATTTAAAAAATGATCCGAAAGTTGTTTTTCCTGATTATTATGTAAAGAATAATCTTTTAATGCCAAGCCAGCAATCTTGGAAAGGAGTGTTTATTCAATCCTTTAAGGTGGGACTGCCAAAAGAATTTCAAACCACAGACAGTGCCTCTAAAAAAGAGAGAATCACTGTAGGGGCTCAAAATCTGATCATTGACAAATTTGGCGTTTCGGGAACTTTTTTCGCAAATAATGTTTTTCCGCTGGATCGAGGTATAACGAGTGAAGAAAAATCATGGGCCTATTCTCTAGATCATATTGATGTAACAATAGCAGCTAATCTTTTTGTAAAAGCAAATTTAAACGGCCAAATATTACTTCCAATAACTAAAGGACTGCCTAAGGAAAAAGAAAGTGACAATACTCCCGCTGCCGTCACAGAAGCAGCAACTACTTTTGATGAGCTGGATGGAAATACTGAAAAAACGCCAAAAGCACCACCTCAGACCAAAAGAGCCGGTTTAGCTTACAGTGGATTTATATCCATGGAAGAACAGCGATTAACGGTTGTCACCAAAGATTCTATTTCTTTTGATCTCTGGAAAGCTCGGGCCTTATTACTGCCAAACAGTTCCGTCGAATTAAAATTGGTAAATGGAAAATTTTTGCCCAAGGCTAATTTAAACGGAAACATTTCTTTTGGTACCAATAAAGATGCGACTGATGAAACGGAAGTGAAAGGCAAACGTATGGTTGATTTTAAAGGAATTTCCTTTGAAAATTTACAATTACAGACCGTTTCGCCAGTTATTGCAGTACGTAATATGGGGTATAAAGGAACAGTTGGCTTTGCTAATTTCCCTGTTTCTATTGGCAATATAAACGTTTCAATTAATGAGAATTACTCCAGAATCGATTTTGATTTGGGAATCAATTTGATGGATGGAACCTCTGGAGCAGGAGCCACAGCCCGAATAGGTATTTTGGGCAAAATGTATGAAGAGGGCTATAGGCAAAAAAGTAAATACAATGGTTTAGATTTATCGGCGATCAGTGTTGACTGTAAATTCAGCGGACTGGCGATAAAGGGAAGCCTTATTATGATGGAAAAAGATCCCGTCTACGGTAATGGCTTTAATGCAGAATTAGAAGTTGATGTTGCAGGAGTTGTAAATGTGCAGGCCAAAGCTATTTTTGGAAAAAATACTTTTAGATATTGGTATTTTGATGCTTCTGTAAAATGGCCGCCAACACCGGCTCCGTTTATGATTAATGGTTTTGGAGGAGGAGCTTACTATAAAATGCACAGAAATGCAGATGTTGCAGTTGCCGATTTTTCGCCTTCGGGATTGAGTTATACACCAGATGAAAAAATAAATTTGGGAGTTAAAGCTTTAATTTATTTTCATATCGGATCAGAAACAATCTGCGATGGTGAAGCTGGTCTTGAAATTGCCTTTAACTCTAAAGGAGGTATTAATAAATTAGCCATTTTTGGAAAAGCAAATGTTGTTGCTAAGATTCCGGGGCCAAAAAGTATCAGTGGCTTAATGAATAAGGTAGTTTCGAATGCGGTCTCAAAAGCAGTCTTTATGGAAGCGGATAGTCCTGAACCAAAAGGCTCATTTGAAAGTGAATATATTGCCAAAGCAAAAAAAGGGGTGCCGGGCGATCTGTCTGCAGAAGTGGGTATCAAAGTAGCTTCGGCTATCGAATTTGATTTCCAAAATAACTCTTTGCATGGCTCACTTGATGTTTTTATAAATACTCCGGGCAACTTTTTGTCGGGTATTGGAGAAGGAGGAAGAGCAGGCTGGGCCGTTTTTCATAAAGATCCCAAAGATTGGTATATGTATATTGGAACTCCAGAGGATCGTTGTGGTATTAAAATTGGCGTAGCAGGTGTTTTCCTGAAAACGACAAGTTATTTTATGGCAGGAACTTTACTTCCTGGAAGTCCGCCGCCACCGCCAGAAGTAGCTAATATTTTAGGAGTTGATGCTAAAGAATTAGATTATATGCGTGACGAAAATGCATTGGCAAATGGAGGAGGAATGGCTTTTGGAGCAAGTTTGAATTTTGATACTGGAGATTTAAGTTTCTTGCTTTTCTATGCTCGTTTTCAAGCCGGAATGGGATTCGATATTATGTTGAAAGATTATCAGGAAGCCAGATGCTCGAATACAGGAAAAACAGTCGGTTTGAACGGCTGGTATGCGAACGGACAATCTTATGCGTATCTTCAAGGAGAACTTGGAATTGCAGTCGAACTTTCGTTCTTAAAATTTAAAGTACCGCTTATTTCTGGCGGAGCTGCTGTGTTGCTGCAGGCAAAATTGCCGAATCCTGTTTGGATGCGAGGATATATGGCTGGAAATATGAATATTTTAGGAGGCTTAATTAAAGGTAAGTTCCGATTTAAATTGGAAATTGGAGAAGTATGTCAATTTGAAAATGCCTCGCCATTAGGAGGATTAAAACTTATTACGGATGTCACTCCTAAAAAAGAGTCTACAGATGTAGATGTTTTTGCTGTACCGCAAGCGGCGTTTTCAATGAAGGTAAATGAAGCTTTTGTAATTCCAGAAGACAAAGGAGATGTTACGTACAAAGTGATATTGGAGAAATTTAAAGTTTTAGACGGCACTGTAGAGATTCCTGGAGTGTTGGAATGGAATTCTATGAAAGATAAAGCTAATTTTGTGTCAACGGATATTTTGCCTCCAAATAAAACGCTTAAAGCAGAAGTTGAGGTAAGTTTTCAAAAAATGGTAAATGGTATTTTTCAGCCCATAAAGGTTGATGGAAAAGTAGCAAAAGAACTTGAAGAAAGAGTTTTTACCACTGGAGGTGCCCCCAATCATATTCCTCTTACCAACATAAAATATTCTTATCCTGTAGTAGAACAAAAATATTTCCTGGAGGAAGAATTTTCTAAAGGATATATTCAGCTCAAACGTGGTCAGGATTATTTGTTTGAAGATGGAAAATGGGAAACAAAAGTGAAATTTAATGAAGATGGATCTTCAAATGAAATCGCGGCAGTTTTTATTTATAATAACACTTCAAATGAAGTAAATTATGATTTGCCAAATATTAATCAGGCGAAGAAATATAATTTTTCAATTGTCAGCAGTCTTAAAGATGGACAGCAAACCAATGTTGTTTCAGCAGAAAAAACAAATACAATTAGTGACGGCGGAAATACTATTGAAGTAAGAGAAAATCAGGCGGATGCTTTATCTAAATCAGAAGGAGATATTGATAGACTTTCTTATTCATTTACGACCAGCAAATACAAAACATTTGCTTCTAAGATGAATGCAATAACCACAAAAAGCTACAATTTTGGAGTATTATATTCAGATGTAATCTATCTTACCAATACGATAACGAGTCAGGAAGCTTTTGATTTGACAGAATTGCAAGGTGCGACTTACAGTGATAATGTACCGCTTATTGCAGCACAATCGAAGCTTAATGATGAGTATTATACAACTGACATCTTTCCTTCGCTTTACAGAGATTATCCTTTAAATGGTGTTTATGCAATAACGAACAGAGATACAGCAGAATTGGGTGTAATTCCAGCAAAAGCAATTCCGCTTAGTGCTTATTATATGTCAAGTCTTGAGAACGATGTAAATCAATCTTGGACAACAAGTAATTTTCCTTTTAAATACAATATGCCTTTATTGTATAAACAGGATTGGGTTGATTTAAATAATCAGATTATAAATGACTATGTCAATGGCGATGTAAACAATGATGCTATAGCAAAACAATTTTTAAACAGTAATTATCTATTTATGCGATATGGTAACTACGAAATAGCTATGAAGTATAATTTACCAGGGGGCAAAAAATCTTCTGATTACACTTATAAATATAAAAACAATAATAATTTCAGATAGAGAAAAATGAAATTCATATTTAAGACTGCCCTGAATAGGCAGTCTTTTTTTTAAAATTATTTTTGAATTGAATCATCAAAAAAATAAATCCTTCACCTCTTTTTTTAAAAAACTGATTTAGCTTTTTGCGGCAAAATTGGAGGAATCTGAAATTCCAAAAGGGCAAGTATACTTACAGCTAACTTTTGACTTCAAATGTTAATAATATGTTTCGCTTTGCGATGGTTTTATTAATGTAAACGTAACCTAATCGACCTACCCCAAGTTTTAATTTTGGAGACATATAAGAAGAACTCAATACTTTGTATATGTCATTTTTTAAAGAACACGAACATTATCAGAACCAAATCAGAAAAAGTGTTTCTGCCGGCGCTTTTCTTTTGATTATTCATACCAAAATAATGTATCATGTATAAGAAGCTTACAGACGAGGAACTTGTCGAATTATTAAAATCGGGCAAGGATAAAGCTTTTGATGAACTTTATTTTAGATACCGCGATGTACTTGTTCGATTTGTTTATTTGAGAATGAAATCAATCGCAATCTCAGAAGAAATTGTGCAGGAAGTTTTTACCTCTATTTGGGAACGACGCAAGACCATTGTAATCCAGAAAAGTTTTGCGGCTTATATCTATACTTCAGTTCGTTACTTGACTTTAGATTATATAAAATCTCACGAAGTTACGAGTCAGTATATTCAGGAAGTTTTAGATAAAAACGTGGTGGCTTACACAAGTCAAAACGCAACAGAAGATGCTATTTATTATGATGAATTGCAAAAAGCTGTTGATGAAGCGGCCATGTTGCTTCCTAAAAAATCAAAAGAAGTCTTTATTCTAAGTCGTGTGAAACATTACACCAATAAAGAAATAGCCGAGGAACTGAATGTTTCCATCGAAACGGTAAAATACCATATTACGTATGCGCTAAAATTCATGCGTACCTATTTAGGTGAATTCAACTAAAAGTAAAATTCAGATTAAGAATCCATTTTTTTCTTAACAGAAGCGTAACCTGACGCGCCTACCTAAAAATTCAATTTCCAAGACATACTATTAAAGACATAAAGAAATTATAATGCCTCAAAATTCAAATAACGAAAACAACGAAATAAAAAACTTCTTAGACGGAAAGTATTCTCCGAAAGGGCAAGAAATGTGGAATAAATGGTACGACCGTACAGATGATTTTTTTGATAATATGGAGGTGATTCAATCCGATCGTTCACAGTTAAAAAAAGAATTAAGACAAATCAAAAATACGGGTAAAGTTATTTCCTTTCAATATAAAAACTGGGCTGTTGCCGCATCTTTAATTTTCTTAATTGGATTATCGGTGTTTTTTTATCAAGCATCCAATTCTGTTGAAAATACACAATTAACAGTAAAATTAGGAGAACATTCTAAAATAAAATTAAGCGACGGAACACAAATATGGCTAAATGCAGGAAGTGTCCTTAAATATCCAAAAGAATTTAAAGGTAATAACAGAGAAGTTTATTTAAGCGGAGAAGCTTTTTTTGATGTAGCCAAAGACAAAAAGCATCCTTTTATTATTCACACCAATAAAATGGATACAAAAGTGCTCGGAACCAGTTTTAATGTTCAGGCATATCCAGACCAAAGAACTCAAGAAGTTTCGGTGATGACGGGAAGAGTAAACGTGAAATCGACTGTTACAGAAGAAAATGTATATGTAACGCCAGGGCAAAAAGTGGTTTTTAAATCTCAGGATAATAAACTTCAAGCTTTTAAGGATATTCCGGTAAACACAATTTCGTTATGGCGAAAAAACATTATGGTTTTTGAAGAAACACCTCTTCCTGAAGTTGTTGCCACAATAAATCGCAATTATAATGTTGCAATTGAAATCAAAAACAAAAATTTAAACGCTTTAAAAATAAGTGGATATTTTAAAGAAATGCCTGCTGATCAGGTAATTGGACTGGTGTGCAATATCATCAATGCCAATTATAAAATGGATTCAGGAATTTATAAAATAGAATAATTAGAAAATAAACTACGTAGAAAACCCAATAAACAAAACAATTAAACTTAATCTAAAAATTATGAATGAAAAACAAATGCGGTCTGCCGTAAAATGCCAGAGCATAAGGACGATAGGAATGAAATTATTCCTTTTTATGGCTTTGTTTTTTGCAACGCTGACAGCAAACGCTAAGAATGTTGACATTAATCAAAGAGTAACTTTGAAAGTTGAAAACGAAAGTATAAAAAATATATTTCAAAAAATTGAAAATCAGGTTGATGTGCATTTTATGTACGAAAGCAGCCAAGTCAATGCAAATCAGAAACTAAGTTTAAAACTAAATAATGTAACGCTGGAACAGGCGTTAGATAAAATCTGTGGCGCTGCACTTCGATATGAAATTGTGAACAATAATATTGTCATTAAGAAAAATCAAAAAGAAGTGGGACAGAACAAACTTATTATTTCTGGAACTGTTTATGGCGGAGACGATAATATGCCGTTGCCAGGTGTTGGAATTAAAGATAAAGGTTCTAACGCGACAGCTACAACTGATTTTGACGGAACATTCAAAATGGAAATCAATGCTTCAGAAGCGACGCTTGTTTTTTCTTATGTTGGATATGTAAATCAAGAAGTAAAAGTAACCAGTTCACAAAACATTACGGTGAAATTAGCTGCCGATGTAAAACAGCTTCAAGAAGTAATTGTGATGGGTTACGGAAGTGTGAAAAAAAATGAAGTTTTAGGAGCTGTAGGTTCGGTTTCGATGAAAGAAACAGCGAGCAGAACATACAACAATGCTGCCGAATTATTACAAGGAACTGTTGCCGGAGTTACGGTTATTAACGATGGTGGTGATCCCACTGCTTCGCCAACAATCAATATTCGTGGTATCGGATCTTTAAATGCTGAAACGCCTTTAATTGTTTTAGATGGAATTATTTACAGCGGATCTTTAAATACTTTAAATCCAAATGATATTGCTTCGATCAGCGTTTTGAAAGATGCGGCTTCTGCAGCCATTTACGGTGCGAGAGCTTCTGGAGGTGTAATTTTAATTACGTCTAAAAAAGGAGTTTCTGATAGAATTAATGTAAATGTAAATTATCAAGGCGGTTTTCAAAATGTGGCAAAAAAACTAGAGGTTCTAAACGCTGCAGAATATGCTGATGCTATGAATTTAGCAAGAGATAATGCAGGTTTGCCAAGAATCCCTGCATTTGATCCTGCATTTGAACCGACAGCAAGAACGACAAAAACAAACTGGATGGACGAAATTTTCCATACAGGAGAAATTCAGGATTTATCTCTTTCTATAAACGGAAAAACAGAAAAATCAAATTTCTTTCTTTCGGGAGGTTATAGAAAAAATGAAGGAATCTTGCTTAATACTTACGGAGAACGTTACACTGTTAGAGCAAATTCATCTTTTAAACTGGCTGATAATTTTACGATTGGAGAAAATTTATCATACTCTTTAACAGATGGTCAAACGGCTAATACTTCAAGTTCATATACAGGAGCAATTCAAGCAGCAATTTTGTATCCGCCAAATGCAACGATTTATAGAGAAGATGGTTCTGGACAATTTGGTGGCGTTCCTGAGAAATATATTGGTTCTTACGGAGACGTAATCAATCCGGTAGCGTATTTGAAAAGATTAGATAATAAAAATCCAATTTCTACCATTTTGATCAATCCTTATGCAGAGTGGGAAGTTGTTCAAGGACTGAAAATTAAATCAAACTGGGGGTATACTAGAATTCAAGATAACGCAACAGATTTTACTGTAAAAGTTACGGAACCTGGAAAAATATTCGATTTCAATAGATTGACATTGAAAAATATGACAATTACCGATTTATTGAGCGAGCAGACTATTTCTTACGAAAAATCATTTGGAAAACACAATTTGAAAGCTTTAGCTGGATATACTTTCCAAGAAACTAAAAGAGATTTTTATACGATTGAAGGAACTGGTTTTGACAACGAAGATCCATCACAACGTTATTTATTGAATGCCAAATTAATTCAGCAAACAGGAGCAGGAAGATCAGATGAGATAATTTCTTCTTATGTCGGAAGAATTAACTACGATTTCAATCAAAAGTATTTATTATCAGGAATCGTACGTCGCGATGGAACTTCAAAATTATTAGAAGAAAATCGTTGGAAAGTATATCCTTCTGTTTCTGCAGGCTGGTTAATTTCTGAAGAAAGTTTTATGAAAGGTCTTGAGCCAATTATCAGCACTTTAAAACTTCGCGCAAGCTGGGGACAAATTGGAAACTTAGGAAACCTTGGACCATATCAGTTTAGTGTGCCTTTGGTACAGACTCAAGCTTTAATTGGAGCAACTCCGACAATCAATTACGGATATGCTGAAAGTGAATTATCAAATCCTAACTTAAAATGGGAAAGCTCTGAGCAAACAAACATTGGTTTAGATTTTACAATGTTGCATAACAGTTTAATCGGATCTGTTGATGCTTATGTAAAAAAGAACAAAGACATGTTGGTTCGTGATCAATTGCCTGGTGTTTCTGGAACTCCACAAGGAAGAATTGTGAATTCTGGAGATGTTGAAAATAAAGGTATTGAGGTGAGTTTAACGTACCAAAAAACACGTGGAGATTTTAAATTTGATGTTACAGCAAACGCTGGATTCTTAGGTAATAAAATTGTTTCTATTAAAGACGATTTAAGTTCTCTAGAACCGCTAGGTTTAAGCAGAGTTCGTAGTTTGCCTTTAGCTAATATTTATCAGGTTGGAAGTCCAGTTGGTGCTTTCTACGGATATGCAACAGACGGATTATTTCAGAGTAATGCTGAAGCAAAAGCGTATGTAAACTCAAATGGTGTTGCGTATCAGCCAAATGCAGTTGCTGGAGATATTAAATTTAAAGATGAAAACGGTGACGGTGTAATCAATAATAGTGACAGAGTTGTATTAGGAAGCCCTTTCCCGAAAACAACGTATAGTTTAAATGCTAATTTCAAATATAAAGAATTCGATATGAATATCTTTTTCAGCGGATCAGCAGGAAATAGTGTTTTCAATGCAGTAAAATATACAGGTTTAAATGCTTCTTTTCCAGGTTATAATTTACTTGCTGAATCAAAAGATGCTTGGTCGCCAACAAATACGAATACAAACGTTCCAGTTCTTTCGTCAACAGACAATAACAATAATTTCGGACGTATTTCTGATTTGTATATTGAAGATGCTTCTTTCTTAAGATTGAAAAACGTTTCGATTGGTTATACAGTAAGAGAAAGCTGGTTGAATGGAAAAGCGAAATTGAGATTCTTTATTTCTGGACAAAACCTATTTACAATTACAAATTATTCTGGAATGGATCCTGAAGTTGGTCTTAAAAATTTCGGTATGGATTTAGGACGTTATCCTCTTTCTCGTATTTACATGACAGGTGTTAACGCAACTTTTTAAAAAATAAAAAACAATTGAAATGAAAAAAATAAGTCTTTTATTAATGAGTTTGGTGCTTTTAGCTGGTGTTTCGTCTTGCGAAAGTGAACTTGATGTGATTCCGCAGGGAGCTCCTTCAAGCGGAAATTTCTGGAAAACACCAGCAGATGCAAAAGCTGGAGTAAACGCAATTTACGCTTTGTATTCTGATGATAATATGTATGGCCGTGGTTTCTTCTGGCTCAATAATGCCAGCGATGATATCGGAACAAAACCGAGACAAAATGCAGAACGTATTAAGAATTTTATTGTAGATGGAGCTGAATCTGATACAAAAGATATCTGGAGAATTCACTACGAAATCATGAAACGTTGTAATGATGTAATTCGCAATATTCCAAATATGCCTTTAGAAGAAAGTACAAAAAAAGGAATGTTGGGTGAAGCTTATTTTAATCATGCTGTAATGCATTTAGAATTGGCTTATCGTTATGGAGATGATCGTGCTGGAATTCCGATTCAGGATAGAGAAAACCCATCAAACGTATATGTTCCTCGTGCTAAAAATGTTGCCGAAAATTATGCTTATATCGCTGCCGATTTAATTAAAGCTGCCGATTTATTGCCATACTTTGATCAGCTTACACCAGACAATTACGGACGCGCGCACAAAACTGCTGCGTGGGCTTATTTGGTTCGTACTTATTTGTATGCTAAAGATTGGGATAATGCTATAAAATATGCTAACATGATTGTGGCAAGCGGTAAACACAAACTGTTGGACAATTTTGAAGATGTGTTTAAAATCAGTAATAACTGGTCGACAGAATACATTTGGGCGGTAACATCAAGTGCACAAAATACGTCGCTAGGATCTATTTTCCCTGGGGTTTGTTTAGAAGATAAAGGCTGGGGAGTTTACAACGGCTGGGGAAATTTCTATCCAACAAAAGAATTGTTTGATACTTACGCTGCGAACGATAAGAGAAGAAGCGCTACAATTTTACAAAAAGGAGACAAATTTGTTTATTTTGGAGAAACAGTAACTTTTAATGAAGGAAAATATGTTGTAAGTTCAAGTAACAGAACAGGTTATCAGTTTAAGAAATATATGGAGCCATTCAGTTATCCAAAAACAACATCTGGTGGAGTTGATATTCGTTATGTAAATGCAAACGGAGATAAACCTTCAACAGCTTTAAACGTTCCGCTTTTGCGTTATGCAGATGTGATTTTGATGTTAGCGGAAGCGAAATTAATGAAAGGTCAAAATGCAGATACAGAAATCAATATGATTCGTCGCCGCGCAGGTCTTACCGATCTTTCTGGAGCAACATTAACCGATTTAAAAAGAGAAAGAAGATGCGAATTAGCAGGAGAATGGACCGATCGTCATTTCGATTTAGTGCGTTGGGGAGATGCAAAAGATACTTATGCAAAACCATTACACCATTATGATGGAAGCGTAATTTATCCTGCTCGTAATTTTAATCCTGCAATACACCATGTTTGGCCAATACCGCCAGACGAAATTGCAGTGAGCAAAGGTGCCTTGACTCAAAACCAAGGTTGGTAATCAATAGTTTCATTGTGTTTTTTTAGTTTTTTACGCTGCAGTCTTTGTCAGGAGACTGCAGTTGTAAAAAAATAGTAAAACCTTTTTTTGTTTTAAAACATATCAAGAAATTACCTACAGCTTTTTGCTATTTAATTTATTTTCGATGAAAAAAATAATCACCCTTTTTTGCCTTCAGTTTTTCCTTTTCACGCAAGCACAGGAATACACTTCTTCCAACATTCATTCACACAACGATTACGAAAGTAAATTGCCTTTTTATGGCGCTTATTCAAATGAAACTGGCGTTATCGAAGCCGATGTTTTTTTAGTGAATAACGAATTATTTGTCGCGCACACTTCTAAAGAAATCAGTTCTCAGAATACATTAAAAAGTATGTATTTGGAACCGCTTTCTTCTAAATTAAAAACTTTGGAAGGAAAAGCGTATCCAAGTAATAAGCCATTAATTTTAATGATTGATATAAAATCAGATGCTGATTCGACTTTAAAAGTTATCGCGCAGCAGTTAAAGACTTATCCAGATATTATTTCGAACAAAAATATAAAAGTGGTAATTTCTGGAAATAGACCTTTGCCGTCGCTTTGGAAAGATTATTCTGATTTTATTTATTTTGATGGAAGGCTGAATGAAAATTATACCGCAGATCAATTGGCAAAAGTTGAAATGATCAGCGAAGATTTAAAAGAAATTACAGTTTGGAACGGAAAAGGCGTTTTGACGCAGCCAGATGCTGAAAAAATACAAGCGATCATTAAGAAAGTTCATGATCAAAATAAAAAAATAAGATTCTGGGCTACACAAGATAATGTGAATACGTATATGACTTTGATGAACTTGAAAGTCGATTTTATCGGAACAGATAAAGTAACTGAGTTGACACAGTTTATCAACAATATCAAAACGACATTTTACCAGAATACAGAATTTCATCAATCTTACGTTCCAAAAAATGTATTCAAAAACAAACGTCCAAAAAACGTAATTCTCTTAATTGGAGACGGAATGGGATTAACGCAGATTTATTCTGGATATACAGCTAATAAAGGTCAGTTGAGTCTTTTTAATATTCCAACTCAAGGATTTTCTATTACAAAAGCTTCGGACAGTTACATTACTGATTCGGCTGCAGGAGCGACTGCAATGGCAACTGGACACAAAACCAAAAATCGTTTTATCAGCGTAGATGAGGATGGAAAGCCTTTGGAATTGATTACAAAACAATTGGCCGCTAAAAATTATAAAACGGCTATTATTTCTGCTGGAAATATTACAGATGCAACTCCAGCAGCATTTTATGCCCATCAGCCAGAAAGAAGTTTAAGTGAACCTATTGCAAATGATTTCCTGGCAAACCCTTCTGATATTTTAATTGGAGGCGGGCAAAAAGAATTTATCTCTAGAAAAGATGGTAAAGATTTGTCTAAAGCATTGATCGAAAAAGGGTATACATTTTCAGATAAATTCTCCAGTTTAGATACCATCAAAAATAGCCGATTTGTTGTTTTGGAAGATGCAGCAGTGGTTTCAATAAAAAATGGAAGAGGAGATTTCTTGACCAAGTCTTTAGCGAAAGCGACCAACACTTTTTCGAAAACAAAAAATCCGTTTTTCATCATGGCCGAAGGAGCGCAGATTGATTATGGCGGACATCAGAATAACGTAGAATATGTGGTTCGCGAAATGCTGGATTTTGATAAGTTGATTGGACAGGCAATGGAATTTGTAGACAAAAATCCAGAAACACTTTTAATTGTAACTGCCGATCACGAAACCGGAGGGTTATCTCTTATTGATGGAAGCATAGAGAAAGGATATGTACATGGAAGTTTCAGTACAAATGATCATACGTCTATTCCTGTTCCTGTTTTTGCTTATGGACCTGGAGATGATAAGTTCATGGGAGTGTATCAAAATACGGACATTTATGATAAGATAATGGAATTGCTTGCAACAAAATAGTACATGCTTTTTAAAAAAGATATTTTGAGATGAATGGGTAATCTCCAATACAGATTGGAGTAAATTATCGAACTCAAACCTTGCATAAATATTTCTAAAAAAACGCCATAGCTTTTAGTGGCAAAATTGGAGGCAGTTCCAAACATCATCTGCCACGATTTTGCCACAAAACTTTGAGCTCTAATTTTTTTATATTATTAATGAACAAGTAGGCGAGCACCAATATTGTTGAAGTAGCGTATCTGATAGCTTTCAAACTCCCAAAAAGAGCACTTAAGAACTTCTCTATAACATATATAAACGGTCAAAGATCTAAAGCTATTCAACATTTTATAAAATTATAGCAATAAAATCAATTGAAACAATAAGAATTATGATCGTTCTATAATCTCTTTACGATGTAAGATTCCCCAATCTGAGAGATTCCGTATAACTGATGTCAATTTTTTACCATGGTCTGTCAAGTGGTACTTTACAGAAATAGGTTGCGTATTGAGAACAGTTCTGATCACAAGTTTATTTATTTCCAATTCCTTAAGCTCTTTGCTCAACATTTTATTTGAAATTCCCTGCACATCATTCAAAAGGTCGGTAAATCTTCTCGAATCGTTAAAGCAGAGAGATGTCAATATCGTTATTTTCCATTTTCCGCTTAATACATACATGGCATCATTAACGGCTCTCACGTGCTTATTACATTCATTTTGCAATTCTTTTACTTCTGACATAAGTTACTTGGTTTACTAAAGGTTACCATTACTTTTATATACTTGGTTACAAAAGTAAACAATAGTATTCTAACTTTGCAGTGCGAATTTAAAATTAACAACCTCGCAATTACAGCTCAACTGTTGTCTGCTTGGAAAAATAAACACAAAGAAAATGGAACAATTTACATTAACGGTCAAATTCACTGCAAAGACAGGAAATCATGAGAAATTTAAGCAGGAACTTCTTAATCTCTTTGATATAATTAACGAAGAAGAAAATTTAGTCAATGCTACAGTACATCAGAATATTCAAAAACCGGAAGAATTTTTGGTTTATGAAATCTGGAACGACAATGTTGAGCATTTTCTTAATGTGCATTTTAAAAAGCCTTATGTACAGGCATGGGACCAGCTGCTATTAGATATGGATGTTGAGCGTGAACCCAGCATTTATAAACCCATTGGAAAATATGGAAAACAAAAATAATACTGTTAGAGTTCATGCTCTTGGTCTGCAGATTTTAAAACAGTTTCAATATTGTTCAAAAAAAGAATCTTAAACATTAAATTTTAGCCATAAAAAAAGTCCTAATTTTCATTAGGACTTTTTTTTGTGGGGAGAGCAGGATTCGAACCTTAAGCTCGTAACCCGCATATTTGCTGCATTTTTCTAATTTTTTTAGTGGTAGTGCCACGATGTTGCCACAGATCTCAACTCATTATTTTTAATGATATCTGATGTATAACTTATTTAATATGAGTGCTATAACTCATTTAAGAAGCGAAGTTAATAAAAAACGATATTAAGTTATCATTTTTTTGAGTTTATTTCTTTGCTTTTTTTGATAATCACACTTTGAATTTTACTTATTTTTTTTATGTAAAGTAGTGAAAATCAGGTATAAATACTTGTTGTATAGAGGTTTTGTTTAATTACTTTTGAAATATAAAACGGAAGAAATTTTCGTGTAGACCTTCAAAAGTAATAGATTGAAGAATAACTGTTTCTGATATAATAATTAGAAAGATTTTTGTGCTTGGAAAGAGTTAACATTTGACAGTATGGATTAAGTGTAATGTCTGTGACTGGTGC
The DNA here is from genome assembly GCF_009711135.1 of Flavobacterium sp. LC2016-01. GTDB lineage: Bacteria > Bacteroidota > Bacteroidia > Flavobacteriales > Flavobacteriaceae > Flavobacterium. The sequence continues at coordinate 41,565 of NZ_WMIC01000004.1, forward strand.
ATCACAGACGCCGATCTTAGAATGGAAGTAGGTTTTAATTGTATTAGCTGATCAGATATCTAACACAATTTTTTTAAGAAAAAGAAAATTATCGGTGAATTCATAAAGTATTAAAATATATAAACTTAAATATATGAAATTTTACCTTCCCTTGCTTTTTTTTCTCTTTGCATTTATATCCATGAATGCACAGGACACAATTCCTATTTCTCGTGGAAATATTCAAGATTTGGAAATTGGTTTTGGGCCAATTAGAAATGTTATTAAGTTAGATCCAATTACAAGATTACCAATCGGAAATATTCCTTTTGACAGAGTTTTTATTTTAAGAGTCTATTTTGATCCTAAGGCAGAAGAAGATTTTAGAGATATAGATGTCAAAGGATTTTATTTGGTAAATGAAAATGGAAAAACTATTCCTCTGACTTCCTATATGATTAATTCTGTAGATCCAGCTGCGTATGATGCATCAGATACTTTTTTAAAAGTTTATCCTAATGCTATTGATGTTGTAATCCCTCCATTAGATCCGAATAGTGACTATAAAATATTTTATGCAAATTCAGCAATAAAATTCGGCTTATCTTATATAGAAGCATTTAAGCTTTTTTATGAGGGTAAAGAAAATGAAGGGATAGCACTAGCTCAAAAATTTAAGAAAAACAACAACAATGATAAAGCAATTGCAACTGGTAATTCTTTAAAGGAATATTATATTGCTCACAAATCAGCGATAGACCAAATCTTCATTGATAACAAGGATAATATTTCGGAAAGAAATAATAAATTATTCAGTTACATGGAAACAAATAAGTCAGTTACTATGACAATAGGCGGAGAATCTGTAACAGTAGATTTATTTACGGAAGTTAAAGAATTATCAAAACTCAACACCCAGCAGTTTTTGTTGAAAACCAGTTCAGCATTAAGGATAGTTGCTGATGGTGGAATTATATATGCAGGCTGGCAAAAAGGTTTTAATACGGTGACACCATATTTTGGAATAAATATTTCTTTACGGCCAATGGACACAGATATACCATTTAAAACATTGGTAAAATACAATAGGATAAAATTTTATCAGCGCTTTACGGCCAATCTTGGCATTACAATTAATTCAATTGCAAAGGACAATTATAGAGCTAATTTATTTTCAAACAATAATGTAATGATTGGTTTAGGTTATAAAGTTAGTCATGTTCTTAATTTAAATTTTGGAGGGCTCTTATATAATAATATTAACCCAAATCCTCTTGTTGCTACGAAATCAATAGGTATTGCACCATATGCCGGCATATCAATAAATCTTTTAATAAAAGATGCACTTGGAGACATCGCTAAAATATTCAGCAAATGAAAATATTAAAAACCATACTTAGCTTAACTTGTTTGATACTATTTTTCGGATGTTATAAAGAAGACATAATAACAGCAGATGACATTATTATCAGTATGACAGGTAATAATACGTCCATTGCCGCTGATGGAACAAGTAAGCAATTAATTACAATAGAAATTCCATCAACAGCTACGGATGCAAATAACTCAATTACATTAACCACCACTAAGGGACTTTTTGAAATAGTCAATAAGAACACAGTTACTGTAACAGCTCAAAATATTATTGACAATGGCACTTTGCACAAAATAGCTTCAGTAAATTTAATTAGTTCAAATGATACAGGGACTGCTTACGTTACAGCTACAATTAAAAATTATAGTAAAACTGCTGCTGTTTCTTTTACAAATGCTTATGCAGAACAAATAAAACTTTCTGTAGATAAATTGAATTATCAAATTAGTAAGGAAGGGGAAGTAACCGTGACAGTAAAAATAGATAGGCTGCCCGGAAATGGCAGTCCAACCCCAGGACAAACTATTGTTTTGACAGCTTTAGATAATAATTTAAATCCTGTAGGCAGCTTTAGAAATTTTAATACCCTGACAGATACTTCAGGAATTTGTACAAACTATTTTTCGATTCCTTTGACAAACCCATACACTGGCACGGTTACATTTAAGGCAACCGTACAGAGTAACTCATCAGGAACTACAATTCCAGCTTCACAAACGATAACAGCATATTAAAAATAAAAAAATGGCAAAAATTACTACAAAAAAGAAAGTTGTGGCATTTCATCAAGAGTTGAGCGATTTGCTAAGTAAATATAATCTTCTTCCCGAAGATGGAAAGTTAAATTTGATTACATCGCAAATAAATTTTTCAGCGAACAATCTTTTGAATTGTCCACCAGAATGTCAAATGACAAAAGTTGTAACGCTCCCAAATGGTCAAACTACCATAATGACATTTTGTGATCCTAATTGCCACTAAAAGATAAGCTGAAAATTTTAGTATTTATATTATATGAACGAGCTTGTTTGATTGCCAAGAAGCAAGATGTTGATATTCTTTCAATATTAATAATAAGTTTTTTTAACATCTGACACTGACATGGCCAGGAAAGTATATTACAGCAAACCATTAAAATATTTTTGGCAGGACCTTTATGGGGTTCAGAAAAAATTTACGCCATATTTTTCCGATGAACAGATATTTGCTATACTGCGTCAGAATATATTAGCTGCTCCCACCAAGGCCTTCGAAACTCCAGAGATGAGAGGCCTGATAATATCAGGTCTAGAAATGTGGAGAGAGGACTCGAGAGGAGAAATTAAGCATATATTCTTTTTGGATAAACAATTGCGTGAGTTTCTTGAGAATACTCCATTATCCGATTTAGAAGGCATTAAAAAATTCTTATATGAAAATGGCCAAAGCAACGATGTTTTCCATTTGTATTCGAATGAACAGAGCAAACATGTAATTTACCGATTTGCCCTGCATCTGCCGTATGAAGCGGACGGATATGCTTTTTCACTTAGTATTGAAGCTGATGGCAGTGTGGAGCTGTATTTTTCACTGGGTGAAAATGGAGGCCGCATGTCCGATAAATTCTACGCAGACACCATCAAGAAAGACGATCTAATTTCATTAACTACTTCTAAAATGTTTCGGCTTGCAATTAATACAATTGCCTACATGAATTGTTTTCCTGATTGTGTTACTGACGGAGTGCCAAAAAATCTATTTGAAAGAAGCGAAGATATGTCGGTGAAGAACTTTACCTTCAAGGTATCCGATAAGATTAAGGATAGTGAAAATTCACAGTTATCAAAAATGCCGCATTTTAGAAAAGGCCATTTTAGATCATTTCAATCAGATTATTTTGCCAATAAAAAAGGGCAGATCGTTTTCATAGCTGAAACAATGGTGAAAGGAAAGGCCAAGACAGTTTCTACTTCATCGGAAAAAGATGAATTTAGAAGCAATGCAGGCAAAACTAAAAGTTAAATCCGCTTAATTGCAACTTCAAACAATGAGAGTAAGTACCAAATTGGAGATTGCAGAAATATTAAAATGAAAGCCTTTATAAAGTATGGTTAAAGGCTTTCATTTTTTGAAATTCAATTAAATTAAATGAGCAGTATAGTTGACTGAACATCAATTACAGCCAGTAATCCTTGACATTCATTTGATTAAATTTTTATGTTACAGACTTCTAAAGCCGCCGTCGATCAGTAATTCCGCGCCAGTCATATAACTGGATTCGTCTGAGGCTAAAAATAAAAAACCATTAGCGATTTCTTCAACAGTTCCAGCTCTTTTGAGTGGAGTGTTATTGGAAATTGCATCAAGTCTTGTTTTGATCTGTTCTTCTGAATTTCCAGATCTGCTGTATAACGGCGTAACAACAAGTCCGGGTGATAATGCATTTACTCTAATACTGCGCGGAGCCAATGCAGAGGCAAATCCTCTAACTAATGCTCTTGCTGCCGCTTTAGAGGAAGTGTAGGCAATCGAATTTTGCACCCCTTTTTCTGCTAAGGTTGAAGCAGTAACGATTACTGATGCGCCATCCTTAAGAAAAGGAATTGCTTTTTGAAGCGTAAAAAAAACACCTTTATAATTTATGTCTGAGATCTTATCAAACTGTTCTTCTGTAAAATCTTCTATAGGAACATTAAATGAAATCCCTGCATTGATTACCAATACATCAATTTTGCCATGTTGCTTATTTACCGATTCATATAATGCGGTCAAATTATTTATATCAGAGACATCACTTACCAGCGCAGCAGCATCATTTTTTATTTCTAACACCGCTTTATCAAGTGTCTCTTTATTACGTCCTGTGATAATAACTTTAGCGCCATGCTTTGAAAAAAGTTTAGCTGTAGCGAGCCCTATTCCGCTGTTGCCCCCCGTAATGAGAGCTGTTTTATTTTCTAGTCTTTTCATCTGAGTTTCTTATTGTTTAAACCATAAATCTAATGTGCTGTTAATAACGGAGATTATGAAAGCCATTAAGTTGAGCATTCTTTTTAATGGCTGAAGATGGTATTTCCCTATTACTATGATACAAAGTTCCGACAAATGAAAAAGACAAACATTCACATTTGTTAATAAACAATGGGGGCTTAAACATGCAGCTACAGAGAATCTAAATAATTGATTCAGGGCAAAAAAAAATTAGAATCATTCCAATTAGGTTTGACTCTCTGGAAAATGACTCAACAGTACATTTCAGAAGATTTAAAAGTCCCTGTCATGGCTTATAAAAACATAACAGGGAATGGTTTTCATCTTAAATATTATCTTGCATCATCCAATCTGTAATAGCGCTCACAGTATCTTCGTAAAATATCTTATAGGTGTTTTCTGTCACATAACCGACATGGGAAGTTCCCAATAAATTGTCTAATTTTCGAAGCGGATGATTAGCAGGCAGCGGTTCCTGGTTATATACATCTATGGCTGCGCCAGCAATTTTTTTCTCTTGCAGGATTTCAACAAGCGCATCCTGATCAATTAAGGGCCCTCTTGATGTATTGATCAGGTAAGCGGTAGGTTTCATCTGATAAAGATCTTCTCTTTTAATAGTCCCGATTGATCGATCACTCAATACAAGATGGATTGAAATAAAATCGGACTGTCTGAATAATTCTTCTTTGGTGACAAGTTTTGCCCCTCCGGCGGCTGCTTTTTCCTGAGTAAGGTTTTCACTCCAAGCAATCACATTCATGTCGAATGCTTTGGCATAAGATGCAATTTTTAATCCGATATTACCTAATCCTATTATCCCTATTGTTTTTCCTGCAAGATCTGTCCCGATGGTAGTCTGCCATTTTCCTGAAGAGAAATTATTGCTTTCCTGAGGAATCTGCCTTGCAGCCGCCATTAATAGTGCCCATGTCATTTCGGGAGCCCCGCTCCACAAATAACCGGTATTTCTGATTTCAATTCCAAGAGACTCGGCAGTTTGTGTATCAATGGATGCATTACGCCCTCCTGTGGAAACAATCAATTTAAGATTGGGAAGCGATTTTAAAAGGTCTTTATGTAATGGAGTTCTTTCTCTCATAACGCAAATTACCTCGAAGGGCTGCAGACGCTCGGTAAGTTTTTTAAAGTCAGTTATGGTGTCATTAAAAACAGTCACGTTTGCGTGAATTTTTATTGTTGACCAATCAGCAAACTGTTGTGAAACATTTTGGTAGTCATCTAATACTGCTATATTTATCTTTGATTGCATTGTATTGTGTTTTTTAAGTTTTCTAATTTTATGGTGTCATCTCATTTAATATTGTCTTTTAGTCATCATAAAGGGCGCCGAGTTTTTCTTTTGCCTGAAGTTCTCCTTGTTTTGTAATTTTGAAAAGAACAAGGTGATGTACGCCTGTAAACTGCCCGGCATACCAACAAAATATGATTGGTCGAACTAAAGGCCACTTTATATTTTGGGTTTTAAAGATTCAAATGAAGCGTGAAGGCTGCTTTATATTTTATAAAGATTGTATTTTTATATCACACTAAAATTAAATGACAGCACAAAGTTCGGGCAGGATCATTCAAAAAGCATTCACATTTGTTAAGAAATTAAAATGCTTGCAGGTACTTAAGTGCTTCTTTTAATTTTTGCAAGGTGATTAATAGGTACTATTAAAAATAGGAAGTGCGGCAGCAGGAGAAAATCTGCAGCGGATATTCTTTTAGCACTTTTAATGCCTTTCGCCCGCCGAGTATGACTTTAAGACAGAAGAAATTTATCGTTATACATAGGATAAAAAAACAAATCTTTGCATAATTAGAACAGCGCTTATCTTGAGTAAGGTCACTAATTTAATATAGGCGTCTTCCTAAACAAGGAGGGAGTTGTGCCTTTATGTTTTTTGAAAATTTTATTTAAATGGCTTTCGTCATTAAAGCCGAGTTCATCTGCAATTTCTCCAACCCGCAGATCGCTGTAAAGCAGTCTGTTCTCTACCAGTTTTATCCTGTATTTCGCAATGTAGTCCTGCAGGGTTTCATTAGTCTGTTTTTTAAAATATCTTCCCAGATAAGATTCGGAAATCCCAAATTTTTCACTCATTACTGCCACACTTAGTTTTTCCGGCTCATAAATGTGGGACTGAATGTACTGGACTAATATATGGGTTTTGGCATCTGATTGTTTGTTTATGTTATCAGGAAGATACTCGGAGATATTTCTTGCGATTATAACGATCAAAGTATTAATGAGAAGCTGGATAAGTTCTGTATTGTAGAGAGTTGGATTATGATATTCGTGACGAATGGCTTCAATTATAGGATGTACAAGATTTTTATCAGTTTTCCTTTTTAAAATACATCCAGGCTGATGGTTTGCATGCTGTAATATATATTCTAGTTTATAAACATTATTCGAAGTGAGGGCAGCATTTTTAATATAAATGTCCGTAAAACGCAGAAGAAAAATTTTTGTTGGACTGGCAATTTCCAGACTATGGATATCGTCTGGAGTAATCAGGAAAAGATGGCCGGGCTCATATGCTAAACGGTTTTCGTTTATTGTCTGCACTCCGCTTCCTTCAACAATATATAAAAGTTCAAAGAAATTATTTCCTACTTCTGTTATAAGGGATTCTTCAACTTCTTTAAAGATCACTTCGTAGGGCAGATATAAATTATTTTTTGCCATGACATGATATTACTAAATTAGTGAAAAATATTACTGATATTTATGTTTTAAATCAGTATAATTTTGCTCAAAGTTAAATTAAAAATTTTAATTATGAATAAAATTGCTGAGAAAGTAATCGAGAACGATTTTAAAACGCGAAGTTTTACACTGCCTATAGCACCTGCGTCATTTTTTGCGATGACATTAGGTCTTGCGGAAACAGGAAATGCATGGAGAAACGCAGGTTCTCTTTGGGATTTGCCGTCTTATATTGGCGAGATCTTAGAAGCAGCGGCATTTATTTCATTTATATGGTGGCTGGTTCTTTATGTCAATAAATGGTTTCAGCACAGGGATGCAGCTGTTGCGGAGTTAAACGATCCTGTCCAGTCCTCTTTTATAGCCCTCATTCCTGAATCAATAATCCTGATGGCTTTGGCATTTCATTTCTACAGTGAAACAATTGCTCTTTCCCTATTTTGGACAGGTTCAGTCTTGAACCTTTTGTACGGTGCGTACCGGCTTTCAAAATTATGGACACAGGAACGTCAAAGCGAACAGACAACTCCGTCCTTATTTTTAACTTTTACTGCAAGTATAATGGTTAATGCGCTTGCAGCAGGGATACTAGGATATCAGTATTACGGTTTCATGCTTTTAGGCATCGGCACTATTTCATGGCTGATTATGGATTCGGTAATTACCCAGCAGTTGACAGTCGGGGGGCTTGGAGCCAAGACCAGAAATTTCATGGGAATTTATATGGCTCCGCCAGTAATTTTATTTGTAGCTTATCAGGTTCTGGCCGGAAGTGCATTAAGTGTTCCTATTGCATACGGTCTTATGGGATATGCATTATTTATTTTCGTCTCCATTGTTTTTGCACAAAAATGGCTTCGCGAACAAGCTTTTGCACCTGGTTACTGGGCTTATACTTTTGGAATAGCCACCTTGTCTCAAGGGTTGTCAATTTTTGCTTTAAAAGCTGATGACGCTGCAATAACAGGACTTGCTTTAGCGGTATTTTGTCTTACCAATGTTTTGGTATTAGCGGTAGCATCGGGATCGGTAAAGCTTATTTTGAAAGGAAACTATTTTCCAAAATAGAATTTGTTTTACAGGACCAAGATCATAATGTGTTTTCGTTTATGATTTTTTTTAAGTAAGTATTTATGACCTGCATTTTATCATTATTGCCTGCTAATTTGCAGGTCATTATACCGCCTTCTATCATTGCAAAGGCAATGGTCGCAAACTCCTGATGATTCCATGCGGGCTGAAATTCTTTTTCCCTGATCCCTTTTTGGATCAGTTCAGAAATTATTTTTTGAATATAGTTGACGCACTGATTGACTTTATGCTTTACCACAGGATTTGTATCATCGGATTCGCTTCCGAAATTCATCATTGGACAACCTCCGTCAAAATGAGTATTGACAGGGGCTCTAAATGTATCCACATATGCTGTAAGCTTCTCGTAATTTGATTTATATCGTGCAAGGGATTTGTAAATCATTTCTTTAAGGGCGTCAATGTTATGATCCACTGCTGCATTGACTAAAACTTCCTTACTTTCAAAATGATTGTAAAGACTTCCCTTAGCAAGTTTAGTAGCGTGCATTATATCATTCATAGAAGTTCCTGCAATACCTTTTTTGTTGAATATCGGCGCTGCACTTTCTATTATAAATCGTTTTGTTTGTTCACCTTTTGTCTTCATAAATTTTTATTAGCTTTTAATTTGTAAGGGCAGACTAGCAGCTGTCTTGGGCCTGAATGAAAGAGAACTTAATAAATTAAAGACTAAGGAAACTTTTAGGATGCTGGAATATAGTTTACTCCAGATCTTCAATAATTTTATTAAGCGAGAGCATTACAATATTTAAGTTTTTTACTTCTCCCGTTGCTTTGGCTATCATTATCGCACCTTCAATTATTGCAATGATTGTTAGGGCTGTTCTTTCGGGATCAATCGAATCTGCTTTGAATTCTCCTGCAAGAATGCCCTGCTTTATAAGCTGCACTAACTTGTCTTTCCAAATAAGAAGCACCCTTTCTGCCATTTTTTTAAGGACGGGATGGGTATCATCCGCCTCTGATGCAGTGTTTAAAATTGGACAGCCGCCCTGTGTTACCTTCAGATCATAATAATTTGAATACAGGCGCGGATACACAAGCAACTTAGCTTTGAAAGTAACTTGTTTTTCAATTTCATTATTAAATGTATCCTGCAGTTTTTTTACATTATACCTGAATGCTGCAATTGCTACATCATCTTTGTTTTCAAAATTCCCATAAATTGCACCTTTGGTAAGTCCTGTGGCATCGGTCATATCACTCATAGAGGTCCCGCTGTATCCCTTCATATTAAAAATAGGAGCAGTCTTTTCTATAATAAATTCTTTTGTTTTTTCTGCTTTACTCATAATTGTAATGATATATATTACAAATATATACCAATCGGTATCACAGTCTGCTGTTGTTAACGATTTTTTATAGATTTAATCCTGCCATTTGAAAAGAGTTTGAAGGTTTGAATCTTCAGACATTTCCAAAACGGGAATTCCATCTATTATTTTAATTGTAAACTCATTAACTAACCTCACTTTTGAAAAGTCGATCAGCTTTCCATCGAGCATATAAGATTTCACTTCTGTCTCTACCTGCTCTTTGGGCAAATAACGGCTTGCTGCCGATGCAAAATCATCAATGGTCAGAAGCTGTCTTTTGCTTCCTTTATTTTCATTGAACAGATCAAGGAGAAAGGCCCTGATGTTATATTTCCCTTTTGAACTCAGACGAATTTGATTGTCCAGGTAGAAGGCATAAATAAATCCTCTCTGGTAAGACAATTTCTCATATTTTCCATCTTTCCAGAAATATTTCGCAATGGAGTCCGACGGTGCTGTATTGACAGGGCTGGTGTAATGTGGCCTTAAATTGTTTTGATTCAAATAGGTCAAGAATTCGTTTTTATCAATCATCGTGGATCCTGCAAGGTTAAAAATGGAAATGTAATCGTTAAACCCTTCTGAGAACCATAAATTTTCCATGGCTGAGGATTTAAATTTCAGACCGTGGCCTATCCAGCTATGGGAAGTTTCATGGGCAATAACTTCTTTTTTCAACAGATCAAAAGATCCGCTGTATTTCATTGTAAAACCGTTTCCAAGATTCATACCGGTACGTGTCGAAGCGACATCGTTAAAAAGAGGAAGTATGCATAAATAATAATATTCTTTTGAATAATCCTTCCAGAAATTTCTTGTTGTAGGGAAAAAATTGTCAAAGTAAGGTCTGATTTGCTTTTGCATATCTAGTAGAGTATCCCTTTTTGAGGTAATGGCGTAGTAAGGACTTCCATATACATTGTATTTTTTGATAATTAAATCGCTTTCCATTACCATCAGTACATCTTTTCTTTTCCCAAATTCAATTACCTGTGCATTATTTGGTTTAGCTTCAGGGGATACTGAAATAAAATAGGGCATATCGACAGGAAATGAGTCCCATACAATGGAAACATTTTTATAAGATCTGTTTGCTGCATCCAAAAATAAATTATAGCCGATTATATAAAAAGAGCCTTTGGATATAACAGGGCGGAATAGCTCATTTGGCAGTGCCCTTTTTGCATCGATAACCAGAGTGCCGTCAATTTCATAATGCAGTTTTTTCCAACCAGACTTCTGATGATGAACAATTATTTTTCGATCCGCCTCTACAATAGAAATCTGATCATCTTTTGGTGCATAAATATTACTCAAGACCTTGAAAATAGCATTCTGGCCGCCAACCAAATCACCATATATAAAAACAGTACTGTCTTTCTCTGCGGTAACGTAATAATTAAGATCTACCTTTAATGTTGAAGAACTCCCATCCCATGAAAGATGATAGTCCATGTTGTCTTTTGATATTTTTTGCTGTGCTGAGGAAATTATACAAGTAAATAAAAATAAAATCAAAAAGAGATGTCCATAAACAAAGCTGAAAGTTTTGTTTTTTATAGTAATATAAGAGAGTAGAGGTGTATTTTTCATTTGGAATCAGGATAAAATATCGTATGTGTAATGTTGAATTTGCTGACTACGAGGGTTAGATATATTGACATCAAGGCTCGTTTTCAGCCTTGATGTCATTAATTACTATTTAGACTGTAAGCGATGATATTAAAGCAATGCTGCCTTATTTTTAACGATAAAATCCATCATACTCATAGGTTTCTGCCCAGTGATTTCTTCTACGTTATTGTTTGTTCCAGAGAAATATCCGTCCTGGCAGTCCTGCGCTACCGCCAATATATGCTGGGTGAAGTAATCGTTTCCTCCCATAACATTTCTAAGAGTTGGTTCAAATGCAGGAATATCAACAGGGACATAGGTAATCTTTCTTCCAAGAACCTCTGAAACCATATCGGCAATTTGATATTGTGTCATTTCTTCAAGCCCGTAAAGTGGATATGTTTTTCCGGCATGAGGTGCGGGATTTGCTAGTATTGATGCAATTACGCGGCCTTGGTCCTCACCGGTAATAGGTGCATATGCAACATCAGCAAAGGGATATGAAATAGCATTTTGTGTCTTGATCGAGCGGATGGAGTACAACAGCCACTCTGCAAAAAATGTCGGTTTAAGATGTGTTACGGGAACTCCCGATCTGTCAAAGACCCTTTCTGCAACCCAATGGTTCTGCGATCCGTGGCTAATAGAGGTACGTCTGGCAGGCACCTGCGACATATTTACAATTGCCTCAACTCCTTCTTCAAGAGCTGCCTGAGCAAAATAAGCCGTAGATTCAATTATACCTGGTATTTGAATAGGGAAGAGGTAATATGCGGCCCTGATATCTTTTAAAATTTCGCTGATTAGATTGAAATCGGAAAGATTCCCCACAACTACTTCAACCCCTTTTTCCTCCAATGCTTTTGAGCGGTCATCTACACGATGAACCAATGCTCTTACTGGTATGTTCAGCTCAGTTAATTTGTCGATGGCATGTCTGCCGGTAACTCCTGTGGCTCCTGTTATTAAAACTTTTTTTTCCATGATTATTGTGTATTAAAATTTTATGTTCTTGCTGTCCTAAACATTAAAATATGTTGCAACAGCATAATTAATCTGCAGCGCTTGCGCTGATTTTGCCCTGCGGGCTGCCTTAAATTATTTATTCATTTTTACCAGCTGAAGCATTTTTTCAATTGTCTTGTAATGGACATTCTCGTGGAATAAAACAAACTGTAGTACTCCCACCGTGATTTTTTGATTTCCAGCAGATATCTCCATGGTTTTAGACTCTTCAATACCTTTACTTTCCTGAAAAGCACTGACGGTTTGAAGAAGTGCGTTTCTCACTAAATCAATATCCTCTCTACTTAAAGGTTTCTCGGGCTTTTTGTTTTTGCCAAAAAGTTCAGTGTCAAAATTGTGTACCGGGGCGATGAAATCTGAATTTTTCGAAAGAATTCTTTCGCTGACAGTGATAATATGACCCATGTTCCAAATAATATTGTTTTGATAACCCTCGGGTATATAATTGTACTGTTCAACGCTGAGACCATCGGTCATTTCGTGCAATGCATCGCGGCTTTGCTGTAATTTTTCAAGATACTGATTCATGAGTGGTTTGTTTAGATAAGAAAATGTGAGTTGAATAATCTGATGCATTGCTGGATCAGAGAATTTCAGGCTGGTTTATAAAAATGGAAAAGTACTCGCAGTAAATATTGCAGGCAGCGGTTTATACTGTTTTTCTTTTCCATCTTTCTCATGCTTTGTTTTAAATAAAAGCAGCTTTGTTTTTTGATACAAATTCAGCTATTTCCATAGGTTTCTGTCCTGTCAATGTTTCAACAAGGTCATTCATTCCGGCAGTACGCCCTTCTTTAAGATCCAGACCTAATGAAGATACATGCTGAATGAAATATTCATCTGCATCCATGAATTTTTTAACGATATCTACAAATGTTTCAGTGTCAATTGGAACATAAGTAACTGTTCTGCCCAATGATTCAGTGAAGATTTCTGCGATTTCTGTCATGTTTAAGATTTTCGGACCAAAAAGATCGTAGCTTTTACCTTGATGCGCAGTAGGACTCACTAACAACGTTGCTACAACACGTCCGATATCTTCCGTTGCAATTGGAGCAAACCTTGCTTCGCCAAATGGAAGGAAGAACTTACTTTGTGTTTTGATCATAAATGCCTGATACATGAACCATTCAGCGAATAATGTGGGACGCAGGTGTGTAACAGGAATTCCCGAACGGTCAAATACACGTTCTGCGATCCAGTGATTCTGTGCACCATGGCTTCTTACGTTGCGGTGCGCGCCGAATTGAGAAAGGTTTATAACGTGTTCCACTCCATTCTCTAACGCTGCCTGAGCAAAGAAGGCTGTTGCCTCTATAATTCCAGGTGCTTTGATCGGATAAACAAAAAAAGCGCTTTTAATCCCCTTTAATGCAGTAGAAACTGATTCAAGGCTTGATAAATCCCCTTCGATTATTTCTACTCCCTGCGCGGCTAAAGCCTCAGAACGCTCATCTATTTTATGAACCAGTGCTCTGACAGGAATATTGTTTTTTAAAAGATACTGTACGGTGTGACCGCCTATGTTTCCGGTAGCACCGGTAACTAAAACTTGATTTTTCATAATTGTATTCTTTAATTTATTGTGTTATTAATTCGGCTGCTGTACATCCTGGTTTACCTCTATTCTTGGAGGGATCAGTTTATACATTACCGGTGTGAGAATTCTTGATAATAATGTTGAGGAAATCAGCCCTCCAATAAGGACGATTGCCAGCGGTGATATGTTTGGATTAGGATTCAGCGCAATAGGAATAAGTCCGAAAATTGCAGTGAGCGAGGTAAGTACAACGGGCAGAAATCTAGTTTCCCCTGCATGTACGATTGCTTCTTCAAGAGGCATACCTTCACGACGGAGCTGGTTTGTGAAATCAACCAGCAGAAGTGAGTTTTTGACCTCAATTCCCGAGAGTCCAATAAATCCGATGATCGTTACAAGACCCATATGATTTCCACTTAAAAACAGCAGTACAATCCCTCCGACAATACCAAGGGGAATTACCGAAAGCACAATAATGATCCCTTTGAAATTCTTAAACTGCAGGATCAGTGCTGCAACAAACAAGAAGATGCTCATGATAATAACGGTGATGAAATTACCTCCTAAAGAATCTCCTTCTGACTCTTTTTCTCCCGATAATTTATAATAATATCCTTCGGGCATTTTAATAGCGTCTATTTTTGGCACTACTTCCTTAAGTACATTATTGGCCAATATTCCCTCTTTTGTATATGCATTGACTTTGGCGTATCTGCTTTTATTAAAGTGATTGATCGCCGTTGGAGAGGTTTCGAATTTTACTTCTGCAATCTGGTTTAATGCTACAGGCTTTCCGCTTGAAGTATTGACAAACATGTTATGAAAAGCATCAAGTGTCGCAAATTTTTGCAAAGGGGCGCTTACAACTACCTTACGGCTGTCTCCTTTTTCATCAATATATTGCGCTACTTCAAGACCTGCTACAGCAAGCCTTACGGTTTTATCAATATCGCCAGTCTGGATACCAAGAGTTCTGGCTTTATCTCTGTTGATATTCACTCTTACATCTGTATTATAGACATTAAGTTCATTGTTTACATAAACTGTCCCCTTGTCGGCGCGAAGGATTTTTTCAACTTTAAATGAAATTGCACGAATTGAATCCATATTCTCACCAAATATTCGAATTGAGATAGGCGCCTCGATAGGAGGACCCTGTTCAAAATCTTTTACCTCTACTTTGGCATAAGGAAAGTCAGCGAGTCTTTTACGCAGTTTCTCGATAAGTTCTATTTTCTCTGAAGGTCTGGCCTCATTGTCCATCTGCACAAGTATTTGTGCAAAATCGGATTGTTCTTTTTGCTGGCGGATATTATAATATACTTGTGGATTTCCCTTGCCAACGTTGCTGGTAAAGTACTTAATTTCCGGATATTTTTTCAATACAGCCTCAACCTGTTTGGTTATTTTGTCGCTCTCTGTCAGATTGGTCTGCAGTGGCATATTCAGGTTAACCAGAAACATTGCTTTTTCAGATGCCGGGAAAAGTTTAAATCCTACTGCCGGAAACAGAGCTATCGCCGATCCGCTTAAGGCAAGGGCAATAAACAGCGTTAAAAGAGGTTTATGAAGGGCATGTGTCATTATTCCTCCATAAAAGTTAATAAACTTCTGAAGGTTTCTTAAAAACATATTCCCGTGATCATTTTTAGGTTTTAAAAGTATGCGGCTTGCTAAAAAAGGAACAAGTGTAAGGGCAACTATCATTGAGGCAAATACGCTTGACATGATGGCAACAGGAAGGCTTCTAACAAATTCACCGGCCTTATCAGGCAGAAATGCAAGAGGAAGGAAAGCAATGATCAATGTAGCGGTACAACCCAGTACGGCCTCACCAATCTGCGCGGTACCTTTCAAGACAGCGTCGTTTTTAGAGTATCCTTCGCGAAGCCATCTTTCAATATTCTCCACAACAACAATACTATCATCCACCAGCAGTCCCAATGCTACTACAAGTCCGACGATACTTAATTGGTTGAGTGAATATCCAAAAGCATTCAGTATTACCAGACCTAGTGCCAGACTGATTGGAATGGTAATCATTACAATTATCGAAGCGCGCGTTCCCAGAGGAAGAAGTGTAATAAGCACGAGTAAAATTGCAATAGCAAAATCTTCACCTAATTTATTCAGACGGTTTGATACCATCTTTCCCTGATCAAAGTTTTTTATCAGTTTGATGTTTGCAGGAAGTGTCTTTTCAAATTGCTCAATAACCGGAAGGTATTTTTTCTCTACACTTGCTATATTTAAATTTTCCTTCATTGCAGCGTTTACCAATACTGCGCGAACTCCGTTAAGTCTTACGTAATGCTTTTCGACCTCGTTTTTCCTGCTGATTTCAGCAACGTCTTTAAGATAGGTGATCTGGCCCGCTGTGTTATATATAACAGTATTGGCAACATCCTCTGCATCTTTGTATTTTCCGCTTGTTTTGACATTAAAAGATTTAGCTCCCATGTTGAGGTTCCCCCCTGAAATGTCGGTGCCTTCACTCTGCATGCTTCCAATAACCGCACTGATAGGAATTTTTAGACGTGCTAACTTATCAAATTGCAGATCGACGTGGATTTCCTGTTCAGGAACCCCGGAGTATTCAACATTTTTCAGCTCTGTTATTTTCTCGAGTCTCGTTTTGAGCTCGTCAGCATAATCTCGCACGGCCTTTGCTGAAGCATTTTGTGATACCAGCGCGATCTGAAGAACATTAACATCACTTGAATTAATTTTTTCAACCTTCAGCGAGTAAATATCTTTCGGGATTTCATTGCCTTTCAAGGCATTTATTTCAGTTGACAATTCCTGGTATTTGTTCTCGACATCTACGCCATATTTAAAATCGATTACAAGTACTGCCAGACCATTTTTAATGGTGGTCATTATCTTGGCTATATTCTCAAGCTGATATATTTTTTTCTCAAGAGGCTTCACTACAGTCTCCTCCATTTCCTTAGGGCTTGTTCCGGGATAGATCACGGTAACAACATAAGATGGCGGGTGCAGGGCAGGATCCTCTGCTCGCGGCATTGTGAAGAGCGTTGCCAGTCCTACTGCTGCCACCATGGCAAACATGATCAGGGTGAACTGGTAATTTTTTACCGCATAGTTTGTGATTTTCATAGCGTAAATTATTTGATTACTTTAATTTGAGACTGCTCATTTAAAAAAGCGCTGTTGGAAACAATAATTTGTTTTGTATTTTCAAGACCGCTTTTAACAGCTACCTGCTGATTATCGAAATCATCAATGATAATCGGCACTTTTTTTACTTTTCCTTCTGAAGTTATTGTAAAGACAAAGGCTTTGTTGCCATCGGCTTCTATAAGCGCATCATAGGGAATCATTTTGCTTGAAGTATTGTGCTGGGTCAGGATTACGGCCTTACCGAACATGCCGATTGCAGGTTTTGATTTATTAAGTTTCAGTTTCAGTTCAATTTGATAGGACCCGTCCATGTCATTGGAAACTTGTGATTTCCTGAAAACAGCAGCCTGGATGGTTTCTTCAGGATAGCCGTCCAGAGTCACTTTGGCCGACTGGCCGAGTTCTATCATTACCCATTCCTTGTCTGTTACACCTACTTTGAGAATATAATCGCCATTGCCTCTGCTTTCATTGATTGAAAGAACTGGCGAACCAGCGCTGATCACCTCGCCGATATTGGCTATTTTTTTGTTCACAAAACCATCTGTTACGGCATAGATTTTAGAATACTGTGCATTAAATGCCACAACCTGTCTGGACTTCTGTGCCAGATCCAGCTTCGTTTTTGCATCCTGCATCTGTTCCAGTGTATTTACACTATCCCTGTAAAGGTTCAGCGTTCGGGTATAATCTCTTTTTGCTTTTTCTACATTAAGGTTTGCCTGATCCACTCCGGCTCCAATTTCTGTGCTGTTAAGGGTGGCCAGAAGTTTTCCTTTTTTAAAGAACTGTCCTTCTTCAACATAGATATTTTGAATTATGCCAGAAATTTTAAAGGAATAGTCAGCTTCATTTTCTGTGGTTACAAGTCCTGTTGCAGCAATCTCAGCTGCGTTTTGAGTTGAACCGATCTGGATCACCTTAACAGGAATAAGATCTGTATTTGCTATTTTCTCAGACTCGTCCGGCTTATGCTTGCAGGCGGTAAGTGAGAATAGGGCACTAAGGAGTAAAACAGGGATGATATGTGATTTCATGATATGTTATTTATTTTAGTTAATTTATGTTGAAGCTTGCCGTAGCACGTTCGATATCAGCGTACCTTATCCAGGCGTCAAAAAGTGCGATATTGGCTTCCAGCTGTGCATTTATAAGCTGATTTTGGGCATCAAGCAATTCGATATAAAGTGCCTGTCCTTCTTTATAAAGCCTCAGCTCATCTTTATAATACTGATCGGTTGTCTTTAGCTGTTTCTCTGCCGCATCATGCTGGGCAACTGCACTTTGAAAATCATTTTTGGCAATATTGAGCTGCGTTTTGAGTTGTGTTTCTACATAAGAGCTTTCTGCTGAAAGGCTTTTTTGCTGTGATTCCACTTGTTTTCTTTTGTAGATATTTTTACCTGATGCAAAAAGGTTCCATTCCATATTTACACCAAAAAGGTAGTATCTGCTGTCCTGGTTAAATTTAAAATCAAAGGCCTGCGATCCAAGGTCCAGAAAGGTGCCTACTTTAGGAATGATGTAGGATTTTGTAAGCCCTTCAACATTTTCGTTTATCTGCATGGCTGTTTTGATTTTAGCAAGTTCTTCTCGTCGGCTCACATCCGCTTCTGTAAGTTCTATTACCGGCAGGGCGGTATCAGTATCTACATTTATGGAATCGGTTAATGGTTTATTGAGCAGAAAGTTGAAGTAGGATTGGGCTGATTTCTTATTCTGCTGTGCTGTTACCAGATGTGCATTTATTTTTGAAATTTCATTCTCACTGCGGATCACAGCAGTCCTGTTTATTTTTTGATTATTGAACAGGGCGGTATTGATCCTATTGTTTTCCTTAACGAGTTTCATTGAAGACTCATAGATCTTAATTGCATTATCAGCTTTTGCAAACTGATAGTATGCTTTTTTTATTTCCTTTACCAGCTCTCGCTTGTAAAGGAGCACTTCGGTTTTTTGTAAATCTATCTGCTGATTTTTTATGCGTTTATTGTAGATCAGTTCAGCATTTAAAAGCGGAAGACTGGTTCTGAATTTTGCATCATAAAAATTATCGGGATTAAGCTGTATGCTTTGATTCTGCAGCTGGGGAAAATTGTTGGTCCCCGTGAGTGTATTCAAGGTCGCATAGGCTTTATTTAATAAATCCCCGCTTGGAAATTCAATAGCCCTTCCGCCATCAGCCTTAGTATAGGTTGTACTGAAAGTTACACTCGGAAGAAAAAGGCTTTTGGCTTCCTTTAATGCGTACACACTTTTCTCTAAGAGAAAGTCCTGTTCTTTTATGCTTTGATTGCTGGCAATCCCCTCCCTGATATAGTCGTCTAAAGTGGCCTGTGCGAAAGAGAACTGCGAGACTGCCATAAGACAGAATAGGAGCGCATGTTTGGTAAATTTTACTTTTAAAGTTTTCATTTTTGATTGCTGTATTAATTATGAACAGTGTTCGAAATAATTGCAAAAAAAGCCTAAAGCTTTTCTAGCATAAAAATTAAATTTTTATAACCATCCTCAATAAGCTCTTCTGAAGTCTTATCTTTAAAGGTACTGGTTCTGTCTTTACAGAAGAGCGCACTCATTCCGTGCAGGGAAGAAAGAATTGTAAAGGACAGGTTCTCTGCATCCATGCCTTTAAATCTTCCGGTCTCCATACACTGCCTAACTACACTTATCAGGTAGTCAAGGGTTCTGACTCCCATTCTCCAGGGATCATCCTCCGATTTCTTCTTTAATGGTTCGTCGACTATAAACATTAAGTTGTAGAAATCCTTGTTATGTATAGCAAAATCAAGAAAAACGTGTCCCATAGCTTTCAGTCTTTCAAAGGGATCGCTTACATGCTCAAGTACCTGCATGCTGCTGAGTAGAACCCGGAATCCTTCCTCATGCAGTTCATGAAATATTTCACCCTTTTCCTTGAAATAGAAATAGATGCTGCTTGGACTGTAATCAATAGCTTCTGCAATATTTCTCATACTGGTAAGCTCGTATCCTTTTTCCAAAAAAACCTTGCGGGCCCCATCAAGGATGAGTTTTCGCATATTTTCTTTCTCTTTTAATTTTCTTACTGCTATTGACATACCCTTTAATTTTACTGCAAAGATAATCGAACACTGTTCGAAAAAAAAATCTATTGACTAAAATTTTCAATTCTGCAGCTGACAAACACTTTTCAGTTCTTCTAAAGAGCCTTTTTTCTGCTTAAGAATTTCATGGAAAATCCCACCAATTTGAGCACTAGTCTATAACACTTTTTTAGGACAGCCTGCTGTATTTCTTAATCCTTCAACTAATTTAGTTTACTATTTGATTTTGTTTAATACATAAAATTCAGTTTTGCAGCTAAAAGCTAGTATGCCAATATTATTTAATACCTAAAGTATGATGCATTTTTAATGCCACAGTGTAATTTATTGATTTACAGTCTGTTATTTGTTTTGTACCTGTTTAATAGATGCTTAATATCGCTTTTCGTTCATTTGTGATGCGATATTTGGACAGTTATAATCAATAAATTTATTATGTCAATTCACTGTTAATTAGTGTTTTATATGTTGTGATTCATTGACAAAGTTGCGACATTCGTCAAGGCTAAACATTCACATATGTGAATAAATACGAATGCTCCCGAAAAAGAGGCAAAGCATTGTTTTTATAAATCCTTAAATCTGTCGTCTTCATTTTTGAAAATGGGAAATTTTAAGATGTTAATGGAATTGCTATCAGTTCTTCTCCGGGATATCATCTGACCTTCATCACCATTCAATAAATACTTTATGGAACAAGAGTCTTATATATAGGTCTTCTTTATATAAGAAGTTCGGTTCGGTTCAAAAACATGGATTTGCTTTGGATCTCGGCATTATAATAACAAGGATAAAAGGGGTTAAGGAGAGTCTTCTTTAATATAAGCAGCTGTAAGCGAGTTTTTTTTATTTCTTCACATATGTGAATTCTTATTGTTTTTTCTTGCCATTACTTTGTCATGTAAAATAATACTAATATTTAAAAATTATAATCATGAAAGATAAACCAATTGTTTTCGATAGTTCAGTCGCTCAAAATTACGACGATCTTTTAGGTGCATTTATGTTTGAACCATTTGCACTTGACCTTTTAGAAAGAAGCCGCATTGCCAGCGTGGAGAATGTTTTGGAACTTGCCTGTGGAACAGGCCGCGTAACCAAACATCTTTCGGATCTGCTTCCGTCAAAAGCTTCTCTTACCGCTACGGATATTAATCCGGGTATGATCGCAGTAGCAAAAAGCAGAGTACCATCTGCTGAAGTAAAGTGGGAGACTGCTGATATTTCAAAGCTGCCTTATGATGACAACACATTTGATCTTATAGTATGTCAATTCGGGATAATGTTTGTTCCTGACAAAGTGAAAGCGCTTGAAGAAATTTACAGGGTCCTGCAGCCTGGGGGAAGAGTAATCTTTAATACCTGGGGGCCAATTTCAAACAATAAGGCATGGCAGATCAGCAATTTAGTGGTAAACTCTTTTTTAGGTAAAGAGCCGACTGCAATTTTCAACGAGGGCCCATTCTGTATGAATGATGAAAAGACAGTATTACATCAATTAGAAGTAGCTGGGTTTAAAAATAAAAAAGCAGTTTCTGTTCGAAAATACAGCGAGATTGAAAATGCATCAGTTGCAGCTAAAGGTTTTATAATCGGTCTTCCGACACTTAACCTTATCAATGACAGAATCCCGCATTTGCTGCCTGATGTAATTGAAAAGTTAGAAGAGAAATTATCGATGGACCTTGGCGATAAACCTTTGCGAACTTCTTTTCAGGCCTGGGTATTTGAAGCTGTAAAATAATCGGTACCAGTATACGGGACGCGATGCTAAAAACTAATTTATTGATTTAATTTAAACCGGTCTGTATAGCGGGTTGTAAGGGATTAATATTTTTTTATCATTTAATATACCGATCGGTATAAATTAGTTTAATGTTATAAAGACATGCCATGGGAATTATAGAAAGAAAACTTAGAAACAGGGAAAACATTCGAAATACGATTTTGACTGCTGCTCTTGAAATAGTAAAAAAAGAAGGATGGCATTCACTGAGTATGCGAAAAATTGCTCAGATCATAGAGTATACCGTGCCGGTAATTTATGAATATTTTGCCAGCAAGGATGCACTGCTTAATGAGCTGACAAAAACAGGTTTTAAAAGACTTGCGGCAGTTCTCCAAAAAGCTCGAATCCTGGAAGATCAGCCAGGTCAGAAATTAAAAAAGATGTGGACGGCCTATTGGGACTTTGCATTTGCTCAAAGCGAGTTTTACCAGCTGATGTTTGGAATCGACACGCATTGCTGCCAGGAGAAAGTGATATTGGATGATGATGAAAATCCGTCCAAAATGTTCCTCAGCGTACTTGCAGAAATACAGGGCGTTGACGCGTCAGACCAGCAGGTTTCTTCCCAATACTTTGCGATGTGGTCGGCAGTGCATGGCCTGATTGCTATAAATATGGTCAATCCGCAAAACAGCGAAGCATTTAACATGAAGGTATTGGAAAATCTAATTGCAGGTTTCACCAATTACAAGTAAGTTTTTTTTTTAGCCAAAAGTTAACACGGTTAGAAATTATAGCAGCATAAAAAAACATCACAACACTAAAAAACAGTTAAAGAAATCCACTTTAAAACTTGAAATTAAATTGACATATCGCATAATTAAACGCTCTTATTTGGTATTTGGCAGATTAAATTTTTGCAAATAAATACAACTGCCTGATTTTTAATTAGTTGTATTAAGGTATGATTAATGTGTTTTTGAGTTTTTAGTTTAACGTGTTGATTATTAAGTGTTTCTATTTAACAAATGTGAATGTTTTTGGTTTTTGTGCGCTGTTACTTTGTATCAGATTAGAACAACAAAAAAATAATAAAAATCATAATACCAAAAAATCAATAATAAAATAATGAACACTTTAAAAATTAAAATCATGAAAATCTTTTCTTTATTTATCCTTGCATTTATATATAGCTGTACAGGAAAACAGGAAGCTCAGGCTCCTGCATTAGAAGTACTGCCGGTACTTAGCGTTAACTCTGGAAATGCAACTGTATATTCAGAATATCCGGCCTCGGTTGAGGGCCGTGTAAATGTGGAAATCCGTCCACAGGTAAATGGAACACTTGACAAGGTGTTTGTAGATGAAGGTGCTTACGTTACCAAAGGAACACCTCTTTTTAAAATCAATGCAAGACCTTATCAGGAAAGAGTCAATAACTCCAAAGGAAGATTACTTGCTGCACAGAGCGCCCTTACAAATGCAAGACTTGAAGTGGAGAAACTTACTCCTCTTGTTGCCAATAAGGTTGTGTCTGACTATCAATTAAAAACTGCTATTGCCACTCAAAGAATTGCTGAGGCAAATCTAGGGCAGGCAAAAGCAGATCTTGAATCTGCGAGAATAGATCTTGGGTATACTTTAATCACAGCTCCGGTCAACGGATATATCGGAAGACTGCCTAAAAAACAAGGAAGTCTTGTAGGGATAGCTGATCCTGAGGCTTTGGCGGAACTTTCAGATGTTCATGAGGTGCACGTATACTTCTCACTTAGTGAAAGTGATTTTGTAGCTTTTAAAACAATGTATCCGGGAAAAAACCTTGAACAGAAAATTGCACATCTTCCCGAGGTAGAACTTGTCACAGCTGACGGTACTATTTATGGTAAAAAAGGCAAAATAGAACTTGTAAACGGACAGTTTGACAAAAATACCGCTGCTATTACATTAAGAGCTTCGTTCCCTAACACTGAAGGATTATTAAGATCTGGTAATACAGGTAAAATCAGATTAGGTCTGGAATTTAAAAATGTAATTAATATTCCGCAGGCCGCAACTCAGGAAATGCAGGATAAACTTTTTGTATATCTGGTAGATAAAGATAATACAATAAGTAAAAAATCTATTGAAATATCTGGAAACACAGGAAGCAATTACATCATAAAGGCAGGTCTTCAAAAAGGGGACAGAATTGTTTCAAACGGTTTTGACCATATACAGGAAGGACAAAAGATCCAGCCAAAACTAGCAGCTCCAAAGTCGCCAATTCAAGTAGCAACCATTAAATAATCAAGGTCATGTTAAAAAGATTCATCGAAAGGCCGGTACTTGCCACCGTAATATCGGCCATCCTGGTAATACTGGGAATAATGGGAATGTTTAGTCTTCCTTTGGAACGCTTTCCCGATATAGCTCCGCCGGCAGTGAAAGTAACGGCAATTTATCCAGGAGCCAATGCAGAAACCATTCTGCGTTCTGTTGCACCTTCACTGGAAGAAGCAATAAATGGTGTGGATAATATGACTTATATGAGTTCTGTGGCCAGTAACGACGGTTCACTTGTCATCTCAGTATTCTTTAAGGCAGGAACTGATCCAAATCAGGCGGCAGTTAATGTACAGAACAGGGTTTCACAGGCAACCAGCCAGCTGCCCCCTGAGGTTGTACAGAGAGGGATTGTCACTGCAAAACAGGTAAACAGCCTTATTATGGTTCCCACATTGTATAGTGATAAACCAGCAGAATATGATCAGCAGTTTTTAGTGAATTATGCCAATATAAACCTTATCCCAGACATTAAAAGGATACAGGGTATCGGTAATGTGTTTCTTTTGGGAGGAAATAAGGAATACTCAATGCGTATTTGGTTAAACCCTGCAAAAATGGCTTCATATGATTTGTCTACAAAAGAAGTAATGGATGCTATTCAGGACCAGAACCTTGAGGCCGCACCGGGTAAATTTGGTGAGGGAAGTAAAGAAGCTTACGAATATGTGATTAAATATGATGGAAAGTTAAATAAGAAACCAGATTATGAAAATTTTGTAATTCGTGCCAATCCGGATGGATCTGTTTTACAGCTTAAAGATATAGCAAGGGTAGAATTCGGTTCTTACACTTATAACAGTGAAAACAAATATGAAGGCAAACCTGCTGTAACCATTGTGATCCAGCAATTGCCAGGTGCCAATGCCAATGATATCCAGATTGCTGTAGGAGATTTTCTTGAAAAAGCAGGAAAAAATTATCCAAAAGGGGTGAAAAACTTAATGCTTTACAATACCAAAGTAGCACTTGATGCCAGTATTGAACAGGTACAGCATACCCTTTTAGAGGCTTTTGGTCTGGTTTTTATAGTGGTGTTCTTGTTTCTTCAGGATTTCAGATCAACACTTATTCCTGCTATAGCCGTACCTGTCGCTATTATTGGAACATTTTTCTTTATGAATGTCTTTGGTTTTACCATTAACCTGTTGACGCTTTTTGCCCTGGTTTTGGCCATAGGGATTGTGGTTGACGATGCCATTGTGGTAGTCGAGGCGGTACACTCGAAAATGGAGCGTGAAAAACTGGCCCCGGGAGCTGCAACACTCAAAGCGATGCATGAAATCACCGGTGCTATTATATCGATTACCCTGATTATGTCAGCTGTATTTTTACCTATTGGATTAATACAGGGATCAACAGGGATGTTCTATCGCCAGTTTGCCTTTACATTGGCTATTGCGATTGTAATATCAGCGGTTAATGCTTTGACCTTAAGCCCGGCTTTGGCGGCACTTTTACTTAAAGATATCCACAATGATAAAAAAGAAGGAGAAGCGCCTAAAAATTTCAAAGAACGATTTTTCGTAGGTTTCAATAGTTCATTTAATTCGATGACCACTAAATATTTGGGAGGACTTGGTTTTCTTATCCGCCACAAATGGATCACCATTGCAGGGATTATAGTAATTTCTCTAACAACGGCCCTTATGATCAGTAAAACAAAAACTGGTTTTGTGCCTACTGAGGATATCGGATTTTTTGGAGTTGCAATGACAATGCAGCCAGGAGCTTCTTTAGAGCGTATGCAGGAACTTACCACTGAGGCAAGAAATGAATTGAGCAAAATGCCTCAGGTCAAAGGAGTAAATGTACTTACAGGATTTAATTTCCTTACATATTCCAACAGTCCTTCATCGGCTCAGATTTTTATTATCCTTAAACCTGTTGCAGAGCGAGGTGAAACTAAAACCGTAGGTGAAATTATGGCAATTGCCAGCCAAAAACTGCACGGAATAAAAGGACTCAATGCCTTTGCCTTTGAACTTCCTTCTATTGCAGGATACAGCAATGTAAATGGTTTGGATGTAGTACTGCAGGACCGCACAGGAGATGTAAAACTGGACAAATTTAATGTTGTTGCAAATAATTTTATGGCTGAACTTATGAAGCGTAAAGAGATCGCAGTGGCTTTCTCTACCTTCAATGCCAACTTCCCCCAGTATGACATGAAAATTGATAAACTAAAAGCGAAACAGCTTGGAGTAAGCATTCATGAAATAACGCAGACGATGCAGGCTTATTTTGGAAGTGTCCAGGTATCGGATTTCAACCGCTTTGGGAAATACTACAGAGTTGTAGCCCAGGCAGAGGTAGCCGAGCGTACCGATGTTTCTAAACTGAACAGCGTTTTTGTAAAAAACAGCAAAGGAGAAATGGTGCCTATTGCAACGCTGATTACATTAAAAAGAGTTTTTGGGCCGGAAACCGCTACAAGATATAATCTTTTTAATTCTATATCAGTGAGTGTAATGCCGAAAGAGGGTTTCAGTTCAGGGGATGCGATCAAGGCTGTTGAAGAAGTTAAAAACCATAACCTTCCAAAAGGCTATACCATAGAATTCTCGGGACTTACTAAAGAGCAGATTACCTCTGCAGGACAATCTACTTTGATTTTCTCCCTTTGTCTTGTGTTTGTATTCTTTTTACTGGCAGGGCAATATGAAAGTTACATTCTGCCTTTTGCAGTAATCCTTTCTGTTCCTACGGGTATATTTGGGGTATTTGCAGCGATCGGCCTTGCGGGAATTGAAAACAATATTTATGTACAGGTTGCCCTTATTATGCTTATCGGACTGCTCTCGAAAAATGCCATTTTAATTGTTGAATTCGCAGTTCAGCGAAGAAGGGCAGGACTGAGTCTTGTAAACTCGGCACTTGAAGCGGCTGCCCTAAGGATCAGACCTATCATCATGACTTCACTAGCCTTCATTGTGGGAATGATCCCGATGATGAGAGCAACCGGACCATCTGCAAACGGAAACCATTCCATTAGTATTGCGGCGGCAGGAGGTATGATTGCCGGGGTAGTATTGGGACTTTTTATAGTACCTGTGCTGTTTATAATCTTCCAGAATTTTCATGAGAAAGTAAGCAAAAAATCAAGACCTGCCTTGCAGGAAACTCCATCACTAATTTAAATCTAATTATCATGTTCAAATATAAAAATATTACGGGCTTTTTGGCCCTAGGGCTTTTGCTTGCCTGCAGTGTACCAAAAGATTCGGTACAATCGGTAGTGCAGCCACCTGAAAATTACAGGGATATACAAAGTGACAGTATATCTGCCGCTTCGGTTCCATGGAAATCTTTTTTTCCTGATACTGAGTTGAATGTTTTGATTGATCGTGCCCTTGTCAACAACAATGATTTAAAAATTGCATTGACCAATCTTGAAATGGCGCAATTAACCTTAAGCCAGGCTAAAATGGGAAATATCCCAACACTTGATTTAAGCGCAACAGCAGCTTCAGCGCGTCTTTCAGACAACAGCATAAACGGAATGAATACAGCCAATGCTTTTGGTTCACATCATATCGAGGATTATAATCTGACAGCAAGACTGTCTTGGGAGGCCGATATATGGGGAAAAATAAAAAGCCAGAAAGCTGCGGCCCTGGCTGGTTACCTTCAAAGTGATGAAGCCCGAAAAGCGGTACAGACCCAGATTGTAAGCAGTGTTGCAAAAGGGTATTACAACCTGCTTCTTCTGGATACCCAGCTTGATATTGCCAAAAGAAATGTACAGCTTAATGACAGTACCCTTACCATGATCAAGCTTCAGTTTGAATCAGGCCAGGTTACCTCTCTTGCCGTACAGCAGGCAGAAGCCTTAAAACTGAATGCCCAGAGACTGGTTCCTTTTTTCGAGCAGGAAACAGCGATCCAGGAAAATGCATTAAGTATTTTGATAGGTGAGAATCCACAGGCAATCAAGCGACTAACTTCCCTTGGGACGCTAAATGTGAGCAAAGATTTATCTGCGGGCCTTCCATCTTCCCTGCTAAGCAGGAGACCTGATGTGAAATTTCAGGAATATGCCCTGTCAAAAGCAAATGCGGAGATAGGTTATGCTAGGGCCAATATGTATCCATCACTGGTTATTACTGCCCAGGCGGGACTGAATTCTTTTCAGGCCAGCAACTGGTTCAATATCCCCGCTTCACTTTTCGGAACTGTTGCAGGGGGGCTGACACAGCCACTATTTAGAAAAAAGGAGCTTAGAACACAATATGAACTGGCCAAGCTGGGACGAGAAAAAGCCGTTATCAATTTCAGACAATCTGTTTTGAAGGCAGTAGGTGAAGTATCTGATGCCCTTCTAAAGATCGACAAGCTTGAAGAGCAGGAGACTATTGCATCCCAAAGGGCTGCAACACTTAAAAAGGCTACCATCAATTCAAACCTCCTTTTTAAAAACGGCCTTGCCACCTATCTGGAGGTGATAACAGCCCAGGGGAATGTATTGCAGAGCGAGCTTGAATTGGCAGCATTAAAAAAAGCGCGACTTGATGCCGCGGTTGATTTGTATCGTTCTGCCGGAGGAGGCTGGAACTAAAAGAATCGATATATGGTTTTTTAACCAGTTTTAAAACCATAAAACAATTCTTTTTCAAATGGAATTTTTTCTTAATCCCAATGTTTATAAAGTTTTACAGGGTTGGTACATAAATTGGATTAAGGAAATGAGTTTCACAGGCCCTGTGATGAATTTTAAATAACAAACTACAAATAAATTAATAATTATAAAAAAAATAGAAATTATGAACAACGAGAACAACCCAGCACCGATCCATATGGCAGGTGCTATAGATTTAACTACTCCGGTAACCAAAATTTTAGCAATAGGAAGCTGGACTGAAAAAGGACTGGACAGAAAAGCGAGACTTCCTATTATGATCAAAGAAGTACCCGCTACAGTTAACTTATACTTAACTGGTGTAATTGAGCAGTGGTATTTGAAACCGGATATCAGCGGTGTGGTATTTATCATGAATGTTACAACGGCAGAAGCAGCAAACGAGCTGCTTGAAAAACTGCCTTTAGGAGTGGTAGAGATGATGTCATTTGAATTTATCCCGCTGGGACCAATTAGCCCGCTGCGTTTTTTAATGCAGGACCCCTTAGCTTTCTAAGCTGAAAAAAAAGAATTTAAAAGGCTGTGGTGATTTAATTACCATAGCCTTTGTATTTTCTGTATGTTTTGTCTTTAAGGAAAAAAATTGCAGGATTGCATTAAATTATACTCTATGAATTTCATGAAACAAAATACAAACCGATGGCTTGCCTTGCTTATCGTTTTAACCGCCCCATTATTGTCAGTTATTGATGTTTTTATAATCAATGTAGCTATTCCTGCTATAAAGAAAGGGGTGCAGGCCAGTGAGGCGCAGGTCCAGCTTGTCATTGCCGGTTATCTTCTTGGATATGCCGCATTTTTAATAACCGGAGGAAGGTTTGGGGATTATTTCGGTAAAAAAAAGGTTTTCATCTACGGGATGGCTTTTTTCACCCTGACATCCTGCTGGTGCGGCCTTACCCACAGTGCTTTTGAGCTTAATACAGCCAGATTTTTCCAGGGGGTGAGCGCCGCTTTTATGGTGCCGCAGACCATTTCTTATATTCAGGTATTATTTCCTCTCGCCCAGGACAGGGCTAAAGCAGTTGGCTATTTCGGGGTAACTTTAGGGCTTGCCAGCATCCTTGGACAATTTCTGGGAGGCTATTTTGCTTATTTTCATTTCTTTATTCCCGGATGGCGCTTGATCTTTTTTATAAATTTACCCATCGGTATACTCGCTGTTGCGGCGGCAGCGGTTTTTTTGGAAGAAACCAAGCTTGACAGATCAAAGAAATTTGATTTTACAGGAGTTGTACTGCTTACTTTTGCTTTGGGTTTTCTGATTCTGCCCCTGGTTACCGGCAGAGAGAATGGATGGCCTTGGTGGAGCTGGTTAATGCTTGTTTTTTCCTTTTTTCTTTTTTTTCTTTTTGCGAAAAACCAGAAGAAAAGAAAAAAACTGGACAACGGAGAATTAATTGATACCGGGCTGTTTGCTTTCAGGGATTTCAATATCGGGCTTCTGAGTGTATTCTGCCTTTTTATGGTTCATAACTCTTACCTTTTGATCAGTACGCTTCTTTTTCAAAACGGTTATCACCTGGATGCATTTTTGGTGGGAAAACTTTTTATCCTGTTTGGACTGGGAAGCACTTTTACTAATTTGTATGCAGGAAAGCTTTTCAGCAAGTATGGCAAAAAAGTAGCTTTTTATGGTGTGGCATCCTTGATGGTGTCACTTGCCCTGCAGCTGTTTTTATTTTCAAGTCCGGGAATCTCACTTTGGTTTATCGGCGGGGTTCTGATACTCCATGGTATAGGGACAGGAATTCTGATCACTTCGATTTTGAACATCACCCTTCAGAGTGTCCCTAAGGAATTTGCCGGAGCGGCCTCAGGACTGTATTCTACTTTTCAGCAGACTTCTTCAGCGCTGGGAGTTTCTCTTATTGGGGGACTTTTCTTCTCCATTCTTGCTGGGGCTGCCGATCTGATTGTATATCAGAAAGCGTTCCGATACGGGGCAGGTGCTGAATTATTGGTGCTGCTTGTATTGGGTATTTTGCTTTATATGCTTCCTAAAGCAAGTAAAGCAGCATTACATTATGCGGAGTAGGCTGATTTTTTTAAACTGATGCATCACTGCTGCTGTTCAAGTAAAAGATCCCTTTCTCTTTTGAGTTTCACTGCGAGTGTTTTTAATGTTTTGTCCTTGTTCTTTTTTAGCATTTCCCCTAGGAGCTGCGGCATTTTAAAAGGACCAAACTGATCTCCCCATAATATGATTTCGGTGATCGCAGGGATAAGGGCTATTCCTTTATCGGTGAGGGTATAGAGGAATTTTGATTTTTTTGAAGGGGCGGTATGTTTGGTAATAAAGCCATTATCGAGCAAAAGAGAAAGACGGTCAGTTAAAATATTGCTGGCTATTTTTTCATAAGAATACAAAAACTCACTATAGGAACATTTTCCAAAAAAAATCATGTCCCTAAGCAGCAGCAGTGTCCATTTGTCGCCAAATAGATCTAAAGAAAAAGCAAGAGGACATTCTGATCTGGGGATAATCTCTTTCATAACCATAATTTAAAGGGCTGAATAACTTCAGCCCTTTTTTATTAGAAATTCAAAATTACCATTTATAACTGAGTAATGCAATACAATACTTACGGGTTAAATGTTAAATACGAAAGCTGCTGAGAGTTTGTAAAAGTATTGCGTTTTGCAATATAAATTGTTTAAAATTAATTGCGGATTGTATGGGAATTTTGGTTAAATAAACAGATATTTGAAAATAAATCAGTCTAATTAAAATTTCACTGATTAAAATATAATTATTTGTACCTTTAAGAAGTCATTGGGACATTTTCAGGATAAAGGTATTAACCAAACTTAGGAGAGATAATGGATTCAAAAAAAAAGCCGGACCCCAAAACAAACACGCAGTCTGGTGTGGAATTACTTGCAAAAGACAAGGGTAATACAAAAGATGAATTATCTTTTGGCAGTGACCGCGAGGTGCTGCTTTCAATAGCAAAAAAATTAGTTTACGTCCGCAGCCGCGAGTCTCTCGAGGAATTTGTGGGCCAGAATCTCAAAGATCTCTTCGGATTTAGTGATATGGTTTTTATGCTGGTCTTCAAGCAGAAAGCCAGGCTTATGGCTGTCATAAAATATTTCGAACAGGAACGTGTGATCCGCCCTGAATATCTATACCTGCTGAAAGGAGGGACCTGTTCCTCGGATGACGGAATAGCCGATGCTACCTTAAAGGCAGGGCATCCTTTAGTTTTTACTATGGATGAGGTTCTGCAATGGGAAGCTGAGAATATACCGCCTTATGTAACGGTATTCAGTGAGAACAAAATGAAAAAGCTCCTTACGATCCCCATAGCGGTTGATGATCAGGTAAGCGGTGTTATTTATTTTTATTCCAAGGACAGCGAGGCATTTCCCCAGAACAGGCATGAGCTTCTATTCTCCATCGGCCAGCAGTTATCAGCTGTGATGCTTAATATTCTTGCCAGGGAAGAAATACAGAAAAGAGATTTCGAAAAAGAATTTCTCCTTAAACTTGGCAACAGCCTCTCAGGGGTAAGGACCAAGAATGATCTTGCAGAGACACTGGATGAGCATTTCCATAATCTGCCTTTTTTCTCGGAAGCCCTGATCTTATGGACCGATAAAGAAGAACAGATGTTCATCCCAGCAACTCACGATAAAAGTACTGGGGTGTTTTTATCTTCGGTATCCGGGCAGGATGCTTCGGAGAAAAACTATGCTTTTTTAAACCAGCTTTTCCCGGCCGGTTCTCCTATAGAATTCTCCATCAAGAATGCGCTGCTCAAGAAAGACATTCCTGAGTGTGTTTTCAGATGGGCGGAAAACGGTATAAAAAAAGTGGCAGCCGCCAAAATATTTCATGTTACGGAGCCTGCCGGAATCCTGTTTTTATTTTCAAAGGAAACCGATTTCTATTTTGAACATTATTTTGATCTTATCGCAAGTATGGCCTATCAGCTTTCGGCTGCTGCGGCTAATCTTCATGCCGCCGAGCAGATGCAGAACAGGGAGAAGGAAAAATCGATACTCCTTGAGCTCAACAGTGCTATGGCTTCCATCAGAAATAAAAATGATCTTCAGAAGGTCATCAACGAAAAGCTGAAAAAACTGCTGCCTGTCGGGGATCTTGTGGCCTGTGTCAAAGATGACCAGACAGGGGAGTACAGCCCTTATCTGCGTGATCCGGATTCAGTATGCAGCCAAGAGATGAATTATACAGATATAGCCCTGGGATGTTATATCGACAAAGAATTTGAGAGACAGGTGCTGCGCTCCAGCGTGCCGCTGGTATATGATCTGGAAGAACTCTCTGATCAAAAAGCAGAAGCATCTTATTTAAAGAAATATTACAAACTCGGCATGCGCGAAGCGGTTTATGTTGCACTGGGAACAGGGGCTGTTAAAACCGGTATATTGATCCTGATCCTTAACAGCCGCAAGAGCCTTACTCAGAATTTTATTAATCTGATATCAGGAATCGCAGCCCAGCTTTCAATTGCAATTGCCAATATTATTGCCAATGAAAAAATAGAAAGACAGATAGAGGAAATTACACGCTACAAACAGCAGCTGGAAGAAGAAAACCTTTATCTGCAGGAGGAAATACTTACCACCCACAATTACAGTGAGATTATTGGAGACAGCCATGCTATGCATGAGGTGTTTCGCCTGGTTTCCCAGGTATCAGAGTCGGAGAGCACAGTGCTGATCCTTGGAGAAACGGGAACAGGAAAAGAGCTTATCGCCCGGGCACTTCATAATACTTCCAAGAGAAAGGACAAGGTAATGGTGAAAGTGAACTGCGCCACCCTGCCGTCAAATTTGATCGAAAGTGAACTTTTCGGCCATGAAAAAGGAAGCTTTACAGGAGCTACCGACCGCAGGATCGGCAAATTCGAGCTAGCCAATAACAGTACCTTATTTTTGGACGAGGTCGGGGAGCTGCCTCTGGACCTTCAGGTGAAATTACTGCGTGCGATCCAGGAAAAAGAAATAGAAAGGGTAGGAGGCCGAACAGTCATAAAAACGGATGTCCGTATTATTGCGGCCACAAACAGGGATTTAAAAAAGGAGGTTGCAGCGGGAAATTTCCGAAGCGATCTTTATTTCCGCCTTGATGTCTTTCCAATTGTACTGCCCCCTTTGCGTGAACGCATTGATGATATTCCTTTTTTAGTACCTCATTTTCTGCAGAAGCATTCGAAAAATACCAAAAAAGAGATTATGAAGATCTCCAGTATGGCCCTGAAACAGCTCATGGCGTATCAATGGCCGGGAAATGTCAGGGAACTCGAACATATGATCGAAAGAAGTATCCTGCTCAGTAATGGAAACTGTATCACCCATGTGAACCTTCCGGGGATTTCCGATCAGCCTGAAGGAGGTGAAGAAGGACCGCTGCGTATTAAAACCATTGAAGAAAACGAGCGTGACCATATTGTTAAAGTGCTTAAATCATGTAAAGGAAAAATAGGCGGTATTGGCGGGGCCGCTCAAATTTTGGATCTTCCTATATCAACGTTGAACTCAAGAATCAAGAAACTGGGCATCAAAAAGCATTACCTGAAGGATTAAGAGCAATGAAATGCAGCTGTGGGAAAAATAAGAATCTCAGACACCGCAGTCAGAAGTTCTTTTTGACTGAGCTGTTTTTTTAATGTATATCGGTCCTTAATCCGGGCAGTAATTTACCGGAAAAAAAAGCAGTTGAAAATCACAGCAGACCAATTTAGCTGCTAAAGGCAGTAATCAATCTCCCTGTTTATTTTCAACTGCTCTTTAAAAGATACTCTAAAGCCTGTTTAAATAAGGATTATTTTAGTTGAGCTGCGGTAATCAGTTTTTCAATCTTTTTATCCATCAGCTGTGATACCGAGTCAATTTGAGGATTATCAAATTGCGCAAATACCGAAGAGGGAAGGTCATATTCTACCAAAACAGTGCTGTCAGCATTTTCATGTACCAGCATTCTCAGCGGGGCATACAGCCCGCAGCTGATGTTCTGTGCAGTCATTTTCATGGCCATCACTGGATTTCCGATTTGATACTGTTTGGCTTTTCTGCCATCAAATCCTTTTAGCCTCAAAAGTTCTCCGTGCTCAATGATATTAAAGAGGATAAGTTCTTCCTCGCCTCCTAAATTTTGCAGCAGTCCTGCCAAAGAGGCCTTGTTGCCATGTAGAAAATCAAGATCAGCAGGTTTTAATATTCCCAGCAGATCTTCAAGATTACCGGTAAAGTCTTCAAAAGTTCCATTAACTTTTACTGCGACATGTTCTATGTTTATTGTATTTTTCATTTTGTATGATAATTAATTACCTACAAAGTTCGTGCTAATGGATTTTGGAAACATTCACATTTGTTAATAAAGAAATAAACAGCTTATTTATCCCTGCCCTCTTATTCGGCTCAGGGACTGCGGTGCTATTCCAAGGTATGAAGCGATGTAGTAGCTCGAGAACATTTGTAGAAGAAAAGCCTCGTCTTTCAGCAGTTTTTCATATCGTTCGCTGGCAGTCATGGTCAGCAGTGTAAAAACGCGGTCATAAGTATGTACGAACGCTTTTTCATTTAATTTACGCATCCATCTCTCATAGACCGGAAGATTCTCAATGAGGTAGGTTACCTGCTCTTTTGTAAAAACAAGGGCTTTAACCTCGGTAAGTGTTTCGATTGATATTGATGAATTTTCATTGCTCAGAAAACTTCTGTAGTCTACCGCAAACAAGTTTTTGCTGATGCTTTGCGGAGTATTGAAATGGAAGGACCAGGTTATGGTTTTTCCGGTAAAATCAGTATAAAAAGACCTTGCTTCTCCCGATACCATGAAATGAACTTTGTCGGAAGGATTGCCTTCATATAGGATAGTGTGTTTTTTAGGCAGTATAACTTCTTTTGCATTGGCTGCAATCATTTCTATGGCATGAGCATCAAGTTCAACAAAACCTCTCATGTAATCAAGAAACGGTTCACAAAAGTCAGTATTAATCATTTTTAATTGGTTATTGGTTATGTAAATATACTAAAAAAAGACTTGTAAAATGCAATACTTTTTAATGGTTAAGAGCTTAGAATAGTGTTTTTTAGTTTTTTGTAAAAGTAGGCCGTTACAAGGAGCAGAATCAAAATAAGACCAAGTTCGATGATGACCCCTGTAATCTCTTTCGCTGCGGTAAGGGTTGCCTGATTTTGTATGTTTTTGATGTAATCGGACTGATTTACGGTTTTTGCCAGAAAGTTATCCTGGTCTATAAGGGCAGCAAGATAATCAAGATGCCTGATTCTGCTGCTGTATAAAAAGTAACTGTACAGGCCGGAGAACATTCCGCTGCCGATGAACGACCTTACAATAACCATTACTCCGGCAACTTTTATTACATCGGGAATTCCAAATTTAGCAGTGGTAAAAAGTCCGATTGAGATGTAGAGCAGGGCGAGAGAAAAACCTTTTACCAGTGAGGGAGGCCAAAAATCGGCAAGGGTAAAATCATTGCCGAAAATGCGGTACATTAAGAAATGGTAAAAAGTAATAGCGGCGAATCCAATTACCATTAAAAGATAACCGTCCCATTTTTTCAAGTACCAGATGTAACAGAACAGACAGCCTGCAATTATTCCAGGGAGCAGATACAGATTAATTTCTGAAACGCGGATAGATTCAAGCTGCAGGATACCTCCCGAGAACGAAGACTGCAGTGTCATGGGAATAAAGAGCCCTAACAGCAGAAAGTATATAAGCCCCCTGCCAAAATTATTTGTAGTTAAAAGTTTTAGGGGCAGAAGCGGTCTTTTGGCAATAATTTCCCTTCTTAGAAAAAGCAGCAGGAAAAGCAGAAATGAAAGAAAACTTAAGGTAATCCTCCCTGATGCAAACCAATTTTCAACTTTTCCGTAAACAATTACAAAATTAAAGCTCATCATGGCTATGGCCAAAAAAGCTATGCCCGGAAGATCAAGCTGGTATAATGGAATCTTATTTTTCAAGGGATGTTTTTCAAAGGAATATATTATGCTTATCACTGAGAGGACAATTAAGATATAGATTACAATGTAGCCCTGGCGCCAGTCAAAAAGATAGGCTGTGTAGCTCATCACCCAGGTGATGAAATACTGTCCGCCCAGGGCAATGAAATATAAAAAAGGATAAAGCCTTGAACTGTCATACTGTTTGCTCCAGATTTT
Source organism: Flavobacterium sp. LC2016-01 (assembly GCF_009711135.1). GTDB lineage: Bacteria > Bacteroidota > Bacteroidia > Flavobacteriales > Flavobacteriaceae > Flavobacterium. Next base: position 78,285 of record NZ_WMIC01000004.1, read on the forward strand.
CAGCCATTCCAGATAAACTCCTCCCAGGCCCATCACTTTTGCAATTCCAAGAAGAAAGCTAGAAAGGATGACAATAATTGGCGTATCGGTATTGGCAATAATAAAATGCAGCGGAAGCATGAATGTAAATCCGGAAAGGATGATGTCTTTGCTTGTAAATCGGGTAGCAAGTTTCACAAAAAATACCATGGCAATTCCCATACCGATATACACTGCATTGTATGCCATGGTGTATACTTCGGCGTAATATCCCGAGCTGCTGTACATATCTGTAACGCTGCCTAAAAAGATGCCGTTTGCACACAGCGATACAAAGAGAAGCAGTGCCAGAATAGCATATTTCAGATATTTGGGAACATTGTCGTAAAACAAATTATAGACTTCCATTGTTATTAATTTTTAGTTAATGGCGCGCACCTCAACATTCATCCCCGCGCGAAGACTGTCCAGTATTCCGGCTGTCTTGCCTGTAAATTCAATTTTTACGGGAATTCTCTGCTGAACCTTTACAAAGTTGCCCGTTGAGTTGTCGGTAGGCACGGCAGAATAACGCGACCCGGTGGCTTCTGATATTGCCGTAATTTTACCAAAGACAGCCTGATTGTTTAAGCCATCTATTTTCAATGAAACGCGCTGTCCTATTTTAAGTTTTGCAACTTGGGTTTCTTTATAATTTGCTACTACCCATTTACTGTTATTGCGTACAAAGGATAAGAGATTCTGACCCGCCTGCAGCAGCTGTCCCTCCTGGATATTTCGTCTTCCGGTAACCCCGTCATAAGGAGCAGTGATGACTGTGTAGGAAAGATTTAATTCCGCCATATCAACAAGGGCAGCGGTCCTTTTAATTTCGGCGTCATTGACGCTTATTCTTTTTGCTGCCTCTCCTGAGGAAAGATATGTCGTGTTTTTTTGCTGTATAAGGGCTCTTGCTGCCTGCTGAAGGGCTTGATATTCGGTGGAGGCCTGGTCAAACTGCTGCTGGCTCACCGCACCTTCTTTGAGCAGGTTTTCGTATCTGTGAAAATTCTGTTCTGCATTCCACAAACGAGCCTGTGCTGCTTTTATATTGGCATCAGAAACGTTCAGGTTGTTTTCTATGGTGCTCACAGAGGACTCGCTTACATTTCTGTTGGCAAGAGCAGCGAGATAGGCCGCCTGCGCCTGCGCCAGCTGAATTTTATACTCACTGTCGTCTATAATTACAAGCGTATCTCCTTTTTTTATAATCTGATGCTCGGAGAACAGCACTTTTTTGACGTATCCCGGTATTCTGGTATTCACGGGATTTATATATTCTTCGATCTGCGCATCGTTTGTATAGAGACTGTCTCCAAGATTAAAATACACTTTGATGCCCCACAATACGATAAGGCCCAGAATCACTGTTGTCACGGCATTCAAAAGAAAAATGCTTCTTTTTTTTGCGGTACTTTTTTCAATATTTGTTGTGCTCATGATTTTTTGATTTAAAAATTATTAAATTTTACCTGTTACTTTTAAGATTTGATACCATGCATATATAATTTCAATCTGAGCATTGGTAACTTTTAGTTCTGCTTCAATTTTGATATTTGTAGCATCGATCATATCAGTAAGCAGTGAGAGCTGATTGAAGTATTTTTTTTCTACTATCCTGTAGTTTTCCACTGCAGATTCCAAATCCGCTGTATAGGTTTTTAAATCATCTTTGGCTTCATGATATCTGATGTATGCCGTGTGGACTGAAACATCTACTTGTTGTCTGGTCAGGGTTTCTTTCTGTTTTGCCTGTTCGTATATGATTTCTGCGGCCTTGGTTTTTCTGGGTGCCTGATAAATTGAACCTATATTGTATTTCAGGCTTACCCCGGCCTGCCATACATTGTAATAAATATCTAGTGCAGGTATTGCATTTACATAGGGCCTTTGAAAATTACTGGCTGCAAAAATGCTTAATTCAGGATATTTGTCGGTAGCGGAAAGTTTAATGTTGGTTTGCGCAATATCATTTTCGGTATGTGCAATTTTGAGTTCCTGATTGGAGGAGTAGGTTTCTCGGAGTAAAATATCAATCGAATCATCGCTGTAGGATTTCTGCAGCAGACTGGTATCAGGCTGGAGCATAAAATGCTCATCCATACCGGTGAGGATATTAAGCTGGCGGTTGAGGATTTCAATTGAATTGTCTGTCTTGCGGATGGCAAGTTCAAGATCGGAAACAATGAGTTTGTTTCGCAGTACATCGTTGTTGGTAATCATGCCCTGCTTCTGCATGGCTATGATGTTTTTTAGACGTTCCTGCGCCAGGGCGAGATTGTTTAAATAGACCTGTTTCTGATTTATTGCGCGGTAGATTTCAAGGTATTTTGCGGCTGCTGCGAATTTGACATCAACGATGCTTTTCTCGAGGGTCAGCGCTGAGGTCTGTTCTTCAAGGCGTGCTCTTTGAATGTTGTTTTTTATTTCGCCTCCTTTGAAAAGAACCTCAGAGGCCTGAAGGGAAACCTGGGTAAGATTATGAGGGATCGGGGCTGTCTGATGATTTTTGAAAGAGGGGTCCCAAATTTCAGAATTGCTCACATATCCGTAATTGATCCCGGTATTTAATGCGGGAAGCTGGCCCAGTTTTACAATCTCTATCTTTTGATGTGCAAGCTCAGTGCCTTTCGATGCAATTTTCAGCTGTTCACTGTTTTTTGCCGCCAGATCAAATACCTGTTCCATTGAAAGGACTTTATCCTGTGGATTGATTTCCTGAGAAGATATTCTTTGTGCTGTAGTGAAGAGCAGCAGGGTGGCTAGTATTTTAAAATGTGTTTTCATATTCTTAATTATATAGTTTTATAAATATGACCTTTATCGTTAAACAAAGTTCCTCAAATAGGAAAACTAAAACATTCACATTTGTTAAGAACCATGATTAAAAAAGCCAGGGTACAAACACTGTATCCTGGCTTTTGTGCAGTATAAATTTTTCTGCTGCACTTCTTTGTTGAAGACTATTGCTCAGCGGCAGTATCGGCATTCAGGATTAAAGTTTTTAATTTTTCATCCAGTGCAATACCTGTTTTTTTGATTGTGTCGCTGGCAAACTGTCCAAATATCACTGAAGGCAGTTCATAATCAGCATAGACTCTATCGTCTTTTTCATACACCAGCATTCTAAGTGGTGCGTACATAGCCGCAAGAAGATCAACACTTGACATTGAAGCGGCAATGAGCGGATTCCCGATCTGGTACTGAATTACTTTAGCCGGGACATCAAACATCGAGAGTACTTTTCCATGGTCATTGATGGTAAAGATCATAAGTCCCTGGTCACCTTCCATTTTTCGTATTTCCTCTTGTGCGCGCTCTCTGCCCTCTGCAATCTGATCCAAAATGGAGTACTCAAATCTTCCGGCAGCTTTTTCAAAGTTTTGGATAAAATTTTCAAAAGATGACACCAGTTCAATGGTTGTATGCTGGATTAAAAATTTATTTTCCATTTTACTTGTACTTTAATTATTTTGACTCTTTATTGATGATATCAGCCAATTTTTCAGGTACAGAAACAAAAGGAGTATGGCTTGATGTTAAGCTGTAGGTAGTTTTGATGTTGTTGTCAGCTACCATTTTGTGCTGAAGCTTAGGGCTGTTGGTATGGTCATTTTCTGTAAAGACATATACTTTTTTTAATTTGCCATAACCAGCGTCAGTCAATTTTACAGGTGAGGCAAGTGGAGCCAAAGGTTCAGCAGGAAAGTGGTCCACTACATAATCCTGAACCTGTTTAGGAGCATCTTCAAAAAAAGAATCCACGATGCCTTCTTTTGGAACAACTGCAATGCCTTCAGTTTCTTTGATCTGCAGATATTTTCCAAGGTGGCTGTCAGCATCTGTTGTGGCAAGTGATAATAAGCTTTCACCATTTTTAGGCACATAGGCAGCTACATAAATTAATTTTTTAATCTGTGAAGGGATTTCTTCTGCTACCTGGTTCATAACTACACCCCCAAAACTGTGGCCTACAAGGATGATATTATTTTCTTTGCCAATGGCTTTTTTTACAGTTTCTACATATCCGTTAAGAGAAATAGAAGTGATTGGTGTTTTGTCGGCTCCATGGCCTTCAAGGTTCACCACAATTACTTTATGCCCTTGGGCTTCAAGATGTGGAACTACTGCACCCCAGTCCTGAGCAGAAGACCATGCCCCAGGGATAATTACGATTGTACTTTTTTTAGCTGCTGTTTTTTGTGCAGCTGCGCCAAACACTGTCATTAAAGCAATGGCGATTACAGAAATTGTTGTTTTCATTTTAAATTATTTTTAAATTATTTTAATATTTTGCTCCTCAGGAGCGGTTAATGTTGGAGAATCAATATTCTCTGTGAGCGATGTTTTTTCGATTAGAATCGCTATAATTTAGGCATGCAGGTCCCCGAAAGGATAACATAACATGCTCCTTTTGCTGTTTAAAACCAATAATTTTTTTTGTGAGGCACTTTTAGGGGATCATATGAATTTCATCGATCTTACCTCTACAGCTATAAGCGGATTTTCAGCATCATAAGTTCCGTCCTGTTCCCTGTGATAGACCTGTATTAATGTGGGGATTATAAGCCCATTAAGAACGGCATACTCGGAAGTTATTTTAGTGAAAAATACAGGCTCCTCATTTTGTGTTTCATAATCTGTCCTATTGATTAAATTGTCTTGTGCAAAAAACAGGCTCATCAACTGTCCATAGGGTGAGTCATCGGGCGCCTGGACAAGCAGGCTTCTGTAAAGGTGCCCGTTATCTTCCAGGATCTGGCCCTGCTCATACTCATATCCTTCTGTTGTAAGGCCGAAGGGGAATGTTAGGCTTTTCCAGAATGTGTATCGAATAAAATACATCATTTGGATGGCGTGCCATGGTGCCTGCAGTGAAGCATCAAAGAGTTTCCCCCATGCAGGATCGAAAGCACTTACCGGATTGTCTTTTTCATCAAAAACACTTGTCTTGTCATTAGTGAAAATGGTGTACAATCCTCTTTCCGGGAAATTTCTGAGCTGTGCGCTACCTCCTGCCAGGTCTGCCTGAAAGGTCAGGTTTTCCAGCAGGCCGGGATCTGATTCAAGCCATGACTTTACGCCTTTTAACCTGATTTGCGCGGTTAGGGTACTGTATTTTTTCCAAATTTCCATTCCTCCCGCTGCGTGAAGGGCGTCTTGAAGAAGATTGTCCATAATCGATAACGTTTGTATAATGTTGTTTCAGCTCAGCTGCTTATTCGATTTTAAGAATCAGTTTTCTCAGTGATACCAGATGTCCAAAGAGTACTGTCATTACAACGAAGGTCGGAAGCCAGATAAAAGGGAAGATAAGAATGGCTATGTTTGGCTGGTCAAATGCTAATTTTTGAAAAGGAACCGGCAGTGAAAGCAGGGCTCTTGAAACGATGTTAAGCAGCAGTCCCAGACACAGGATATTCCAGATCAGCAGCAGTTTTGAATTCATTTTGTCTTTTCGAAATGCAAAGTAGACAATCAACGGAGCTGAAAGCCCTGAGAGGATATCGAGATTACCGCCTTCAAAAGTCATAAGCCTTGGCACGGCATGATAGAGATACAGTGCAAAAAGTACAAGCTCTACGGGTACTCTGACCATATTTACATAAACGAGTTCTTTTAAAGGCAGACTGTCTATAAAAGTCCTGCCGGCCTTGGTTGCAAATAAGATGATAAATAAAGAAAAGGCCGGAATAAAACCAAAGAGAAACAATTTTGGAGGCATGCTGTCCAGAGAAGATGTAAAAACATCATTTTTTGCAAGGACACCCTGAAGGATGATCCAAAGAAGGGATCCCGCCAAAATAGGGCCTGCTTTTTTTCTTGTTGATTCTAATGGTGAATTTCTTACTGCTTTATTAAAAAGCAGTAATGAGGCAAGTGTAATAAGTCCAAATATTACTGAAAGTGCGATAGGGATTTGTGGTATCATAATTTTAATTATTAGTTGGTTATTTTATCTTTTAAAACATTTAAATTAAACCAGAGCCTAGGTGAATCCTCGATATTCCGGCGAAGCATTTTTTGAAAGTGTAACTAATGGTGCTTCTAATATTCTTATACAAAGTTGCGTAACATAAACTTTTAAAACATTCACAAATGTTAAGAAACTGCATGGTTATTTCAGAATCAACAGCTCTGGTTTTTAAATATTTAGAGAAATAAATTTTTATTTTCAGTAATATAGTGAGCGATGGAAAGCGGCTTTGAACCGATCAGTTCCTCGACCGTATCATTGGTCCCGGCTGTAACTCCGTTGCGGACATCAGAAGCTATGGCGCTTAGGTGCTGGATAAACCATGGGGTAAAATCCGGATTCTGCACCATGATCTGCTTAAAGGGTTCTATTTCAATAGGCACATAGGTAATTTCTCTTTGGATAATCTCTGAGAGTATGGCGGCTATATTGAAAAGACTCAGTTCTTCAAGGCCAAGCAGGTCATAGGTTTTTCCTATATGTCTTCCGGGTTCTGATAAAATTGCGGCAATCACATGTCCCTGATCCTCTGCGGTTATTGGAGCATATTTTCCCTCTCCGAAGGGAAGCACAATTCTATTGTTCTCACGGATGTCCTTTGCCACATAAGAGAGCCATTCAGCAAACAGGGTAGGACGTAGATGCGTAATATGAAGACCTGAGCGGTCCAGTAAGCGCTCTGCTATCCAATGATTCTGGGCGGCATGGCTTTTGGCATCGCGCCTTGCAGTTCTTTGTGAAATATTTACGATGTGGTTTACTCCGTTCTCAAGTGCTGCCTGGATAAAAAAAGCAGTGGCTTCAAGTATGCCCGGAACCTGAATAGGGTATAGGAAATAGGCAGCTGAAATTCCTTCCAGCGCTGTGCTTACCGAGTCAAAGTCGTTTAGATCACCCACAACAATTTCAACTCCAAGCTTTTCAAGTACTGCCGAGCGTTCGTCAATTTTGTGAACCATGGCACGAACCGGGATATTACGTTCCAAAAGATGCTTTATGGCACTTTGTCCCGTAGCGCCGGTGGCGCCTGTAATTAATACTTTATCTTTCATTTTGATTGTATTTTTGTTTAGAATCAGCTCTGCGGCGGCGGTTTGTTGAAATACCGCCCGCCTCATCTGTGAGCTGTCTGTTTATTTGATGAACAAATGTTTGTTTTTGGTAATATATTGGGTAATGGTAAGAGGTTTTGTCCCTGTCAATTCTTCCACTGTATTGTTGGTTCCCGATACTACACCGTCGCGGGCATCCTGTGCAATGGCCCCGACATGCTGAACTGCCCATGGGCTGAACCCCATGCTGCCTCCCAGAATCTCCTGAAAGGGCTCGATGTCGATTGGAATATATGTAATTTTTCTTCCTACTACTTCCGATAATGAATCTGCGATCTCAAAGACATCTAGTTCGACAGGTCCTAAGAGGTCATAGTTTTTGCCGGTGTGCGATTCTGGATCTGAAAGTACTTTTGCAATTACTCTTCCCTGGTCCTCGGCCGTGATCGGTGCAAATCTTCCATTTCCGAAAGGCAGTACAATACGGTCGTTTTCTCGAATGTCCGATGCTATATAAGAAAGCCATTCTGCAAACAAAGTAGGTCTTAAATGTGTTACAGGCACTGTTGAGCGGTCTAAAATCCTTTCTGCAATCCAGTGGTTCTGGGCTGCATGGCTTTTTGCATTTCTCTTGGCTGTTCGCTGTGTAAGATTAACGATATGTTTGACATTGTTTTCCAATGCCGCTTCAATAAAAAATGCCGTTGCTTCTATGATTCCCGGGATTTCGATAGGAAATACAAAATACGCGGCAGATATTCCCTGCATGGCACGATTTACAGCTTCAAAGTCATTCAGGTCTCCCTGAACAATTTCAACTCCTTTATTTTTTAATTCTTCGGAACGGTTGTCAATTTTGTGAACCATTGCTCGTATGGGCACACCCAATTCAAGCAGATTTTTGATTGCGCTGCTGCCGGTTGCCCCTGTGGCTCCAGTAACTAATACTTTATTTTCCATTTTAATATGTTTTTAAATGCGTTATTTTAGTTTTGAAATGCTTTTTTGTTTTTACTGATATAGTCTTCAATGGCCAATGGAGCCTGTCCGGTCAATTCTTCAACTATCTTATTGGTACCGGCAAAGATTCCGTCCCTGCAGTCCTGCGCTACATTGCTGATATGCTGAATGAACCATGGTGAGAAATTCCTGTCGGACAGTACTTCTTTAAAATTTTCAATAGGGATGGGGATGTATTCGATATTGCGGCCTAATTCTTTTGAAAGGGCGGCTGCAATTTCATATTGTGACATTTCCACCGGTCCGTATAGTGGATATGTTTTTCCGATATGTTCTTTAGGGTTGGAAAGGATTGCTGCAATTACGCGGCCTTGGTCCTCTGCTGCAATGGGAGCGTAGACACCATCTCCGAAAGGCAGGACAATACGGTTGTTTAAACGTATCTCATCCGCAAAATACATCAGCCATTCAGCGAAAAATGTAGGGCGGATATGGGTTACCGGAACCCCTGAGCGGTCTAGTAACCTTTCGGCCAGCCAGTGGTTCTGAGCCGCATGGCTCTTGGCAATTCTTCTGGCTGAGATCTGGGACATATTCAAAATATGGTTTACTCCATTCTCGATTGCTGCCTGAGCAAAAAAAGCGGTTGCTTCTAGTATTCCCGGCACCTGGATCGGATATACAAAATAAGCTGTATCGATCCCTTCAAGGGCTTTGCTGACTGCTTCGAAATCTAAAAGGTCACCCTGAAAAATCTCTACTCCCTGTTTTTCCAATTCATCTGATCTTTCATCAATTTTATGTACCAGTGCCCTAACAGGAATATTTAAAGCCAGTAATGTTTTGATTGCATTTCTGCCTGTTGCGCCTGTAGCTCCTGTGATTAAAACTTTATTTTTCATAATGTTAATTTTTTAATGTTAGTAATAATTTACATGGCAAAGTACCGTCAATCTCAAACTAAAAACATTCACAAATGTTAAAATCCACATTTCCATTTAATAAAGAATAGACAGTGCTCCGTCGCATTGTTCATATATCGTGCCTAGCTTGTAAATGCCTGATAATCAATTAAGTGAAATTTATTTTTTGATTTAGAATGAATCACATATCGATTTACGGCGAAACAATATGCGACATATGGACTTTGTATAAATGTTCCTTCAATGCTATTGATCATCAAGGAGTTATAATATTGTATGACAATGTTTTAAAAAAACAGAATTAGAGCTGCTGAAATATAATTTTGAAAATATCCAGGACTGTTCTTTGGTATTTGCATTGAGGATATAAAGACTGTTTTATTTTTAATCTGCAGTCAGTCTTCTTATTATCATATTCTTTAAAAAGCAGGAAGGTTTGAAAAAAAAAGGCATTAAAAAAGAAGCCAGAACTATAGCTGGGTAAAACTATAATTCTGGCTGAAAAAAAAATGAGGATTTAAAATATCGAATAGAAATGAAGATATGTATTTATTAATGGTCCACTGATGCAATTACTACAGGGCCTTTTCTTTTTTTGGCTACAATGATCAGCAGCGGTATTGCCAGGGTAAAGAAAAGACCAATAAAGAGATATCCGTCAATGTAGCTCATCAGGATAGATTGTCTCTGAACGCCCTTGTCCATAAGTGCCAATGCCCTTACGCGCGCGTCGTGAGCGCCGAATCCATGCTGTTGGAAAAGGCGGATAAGATTATTGAGTTTGGTCATCGCTATAGGATTTGTTTCTGTTACATTGCTGATCAGATCGATGCGGTGTGCTGCAACCCTGCGCGCGATGTAGGTATTTAGAATTGAGATTCCGAAGGAGCCTCCAAGCTGGCGCATCATATTGTTTAATGCCGCACCCTGAGGCATGTCTTTGGGTTCGAGCGAAGAAATGGCCAGTGTTGCAAGGGGCACGGTAAGGAATGCCATCCCCACGGCTCTGAATATTAATGTCATGGCGATATAAAATGCGGAGGTTTCCAAAGTGATTTGTGACATCGACCAGTTAAAGTAGATAAAACAAAGGAAGCCCAGAAGGACGATAAAAGCCGGGGAGACACCTTTCTGAAGCATTTTTCCCGATACGATAAGCACAATGAGTGCCACCACTGATCCCGGCAGAAGAAGTATTCCGGTCTGGGAAGGCGAGAAAGCAAGCAGACGCTGGGCAAGTACCGGAGTAAGATAAATGGAGGTAAACATACCAATGCCGGTAATGAAGGTCAAAACTGCTGCGATAAGGAGTTCCTTGCTTTTAAGTACACGAAGATCGACAACCGGGTTATCGATATGCAGTTCCCATAAGATGAAAGCCAGAAGTGAAACAAATGCGATAACAGAAAGCACCACGATATATTTCGCCTCAAACCAGTCATCTGTCTGTCCTCTTTCCAGGACCGTCTGCAATGCCCCGATTCCGATAGTCAAAAGTGCTATACCAAGCCAGTCTACTGCTGTTTTTTTACCTTTTAACGCTGGTTCTGTCAGTAAAAAGAAGCAGGAGAAAGCAACAATAATCCCAATAGGCACATTGATGTAGAAAATCCATGGCCATGAAGCGAATTCGGTAATATAGCCTCCAAGGGTCGGCCCGATCGTTGGTCCTATAAAAATCCCAACACCAAAAATGGCACTCGCAGTTGCCTGTTTTTCTTTTGGAAAAAGTTCATATACCACCGCTGCAGATACAGAAAGAAGCGCGCCTCCTCCAATACCCTGAAAGAAACGAAAGGCAACCAGTTCCCAGATATTGGTTGAGTTGCCGCACATGAAGGAACAGAATACAAACAATACTACAGATCCAATATAATAATTTCGGCGTCCCAGATTGGTGGTAAGAAAACTGGTCATGGGGATGATAATCACATTGGCTATCGCATAAGCGGTGATCACCCATGAAGTGTCCTCTAGTGTTGCCCCAAGGTTTCCGCTCATATGCGAAAGGGCGACATTTACAATTGAGATGTCGATAAGTTCCATAATGGCAGCGGCTATCACGGTAAACAAGAGTATTTTTCTTTGTAATGGTTCCATGTTTCATTATACCAATCGGTATATTTTTAAGTATGAGTTAGAGTTTATTTTGTGAATTTTTTAAAAATTGTGGTCGCTGTATGCCCTCCGAATCCAAAGGTATTATTCAGGGCGTAGTCTACTTTGGCATGTATGGATTTTCCGGAGATAATGGAAAGATCAGAGGGGATCTGCTCATCGAGATTTTCCAGATTAATTGTTGCAGGAATAATGTCGTTTTGCACTGCCAGCACGCAAATGATGCTTTCAATCGCTCCGGCGGCTCCCAAAAGGTGGCCCGTCATGGATTTTGTCGCACTTATGGATACGGGCAGGTCTCCAAAAATACTATGGATGGCTCGCAGTTCGCTGAGATCCCCTTGTGGTGTTGAAGTTGCATGGGCATTGATATAATTGATCTCTGCCGGCTGAATTCCGGCTTCACGAAGCGCACTTTTTATCCCCAGTGCTGCACCATGTCCATCAGGCGGTGTCCCGGTCAGGTGATAGGCATCGGCTGCCATCCCGCCTGCGGTCATTTCAGCGTATATCCTGGCTCCGCGAGCTATGGCATAATCCCAGTCTTCCAAGATTAGGGCTCCGGCACCTTCCCCGGCTACAAATCCGTCACGGTCTTTGTCAAAAGGCCTTGATGCTCTCTGTGGCTGCTCATTTCTTTTAGAAAGTGCCTGCGAGGCATTAAATCCGCCGATTGAAGAAGGGGTGATGGCGGCTTCCGAGCCTCCGGTGATCATTACCTTGGCCCTTCCAAGTCGAATGGCGTCATAGGCGCTTATAATGGCTGTATTGGAAGACGCGCATGCTGAGACTGTAGCGTAGTTTGGACCGTAGAGTTTATGTCTGATCGAGATGAGTCCTGCGGCGATATCGATGATGATTTTAGGAATGAAAAATGGATTGAAACGCGGTGTACCGTCGCCCATGTTGAATTCTTTGGCCTGCTCCTCGAATGTCGTAATTCCCCCATATCCTGAGGCCCAGATAACACCAATCTCTTCCCTTTGCTGCTGGCTCATAGAGGAGAAATCAAGATTGGCATCTTTTATTGCCTGATCGCTGGCTGCAATGGCATATTGGGTAAAGAGATCATATTTGCGGACCTCTTTTTTCTCAAAATAATCTTCGGCCCTGAAATCTTTTACCTCACAGCCAAATGTGGTCTTGAATTTTGAGGGATCAAATTTAGTAAGGGGAGCGGCTCCGCTTTTTCCGTCCACTATGTTTTTCCAAAATTCTTCTACAGAATTGCCAAGCGGGGTTACAGCCCCCAGTCCTGTTATTGCTACTCTTTTCATAAGATATATTTTAAATTAAAATATTTTCGACTCAGGGTTTAATCAAGTGCATCGATCACTATTTTCACTGATGCCATAATATCGGAGAAATTCTGACGGTCCCCGGATATTTTCGAAATCATTACGGCTCCTTCAATGCTGGCAATAATGCCCAGAGCGGTTTTTTTCGGATCGATATCCTTGGCTTTGAACTCACCGGTACTGATCCCGTTTTCTATTATCCGGGCCAGCTTTTCCTGCCAGAAATTCAGCGCCATCTGTACATACATCCTCAGTACGGGATGGGTATCATCAGCTTCTGTCGCCGTATTTAAAATCGGACAGCCCCCTGAGGTGAAAATTTCATTGAACTGGCCGGTATAGAGCCTGGGATATACCATCAGTTTGCCCTTGGCAGTGCTCTGTAACCTGATTTCATTTAAGAAATAGCGCTGCAGTTTATGTACATTGAAGTGAAATGAGGCTACTGCAAGTTCATCTTTATTTTCAAAATTTCCATAAATAGAACCTTTAGTCAGTCCGGTAGCATCCACGATATCAGCAATAGAAGTGCCCGCATATCCTTTTTTATTAAAGACAGGCGCGGCCTTTTCTACGATGAACGCTTTTGTTTTTTCAGCTTTTGACATGATGGAAAATATTCTGCAAATATATACCGATTGGTATAATTTTACAAATATATTGGCTTTTTCTTAACGTTTGCCCTGGATTAGAATAAACTTGGGGAACAAACGAAAGAAGAGCACTGCCGCGGGTACGGCCTGAAAGAAGGCAAGCAGATAGGCTTTTGTTGAAAGCGCCAAGGTAATGCCTGCCCCTGCAGCCGAGAAACAAAGAACGATCAGCAGTGCATACCCTGCGACATACTGGCGTCTCAAAATCAGAAAATAACCCCAGACCCCTGTAACTACCAGAAAGAAGTTATAAAATCCCTGGTTGATAAAAAGATTCTTGAGTGTAAGGGCTTGTACCCAGGTCTCGGAGCTTACCGGATTGTTCAAAAGCGCAATCAGCGGAGTATGCACTTCGGGCCAGTTCCATAAAACTGCCTCAAGGATAAAAAACATAATGTGTACAAATAATATAAAAGGCAGCAGTATTTTACTGAGCGTGTCCAGTTCATGGGATATTTTCATTTTCATTTTTTTAGCGGTAAGTAATGCAGATTAAGGGAATTGTGACTTAAATATTGATTGAGCCCTGTCCCGATGAGATAAGGTATGCTTCTTTAAGGGCCTCGGAGTAAGTAGGGTGCGCATAGGAGATACGGTACATATCTTCATTGGTTACCTCATATTCCATTCCGATGACACCTTGTGCAATGAGATCAGCAGCACGTGGACCGATGATATGCATTCCAAGTATTTCACCGTATTTTGGGTCAGAAAGCACTTTTGCAAATCCTTCTTTTTCCATAGCGGCGCGCGCTCTGGCACTGGCTGAGAAAGGAAATTTACCGCTCTGGTAGGCCATGTTTTTTGCTTTAAGCTCGTCTTCTGTATAACCGACCGAGGCAACCTCCGGCCATGTATAGACAACAGAGGGGATAAGCCTGTAGTTGATGTGGGGCTTTTGTCCGTTGATGGTCTCGGCAACAAATACCCCTTCATCTTCTGCCTTATGGGCAAGCATGGCTCCGGCGATGACATCTCCAATGGCATAGATATTATCTTCTGCTGTCCTAAGTCTTTCATCGGTTATGATGCGGCCCTGCTTGTCAAGTTCAATTTTGGTATTCTCAAGGCCAAGCCCTTCGGTATAGGGTTTTCTGCCCACTGCTACCAAGCAGTAATCAGCAGTGATTTCCAAAACCTCTTCTTTCTCGTTGCTGTATTTTACACTTACCGAGTCTCCATTATTTACAGCTGACTGCACTTTCTGGCTCAGAAAGATTTCCACATCGGATCGCTGCAATATTTTTTTAAGTTCCTTGCCCAGGTCCTTGTCCATAGTAGGGATCAGGCTTGGGGCATATTCAAGGATGGTGACTTTCACTCCGATCCTTGCAAATATGGAAGCCATTTCAACCCCTATGACCCCGCCGCCGATAATGACCATGGTTTTTGGCTTCTCTGACAGTGAGAGCGCTTCCGTTGAGGTGATGATGCGCGTTTTGTCAATTACGACCCCCGGAATTGTAGAAGGTTTTGACCCCGTTGCAACCACAAAATGTGCGGCCGTGTAATCTACATAAGAGTTATCGTCTTTTGTGACTCTTATTTCCTTATTGTTTTTAAAACAGGCAGTTCCCTGAATGACCTGGATTTTGTTCTTGGCCATCAGGTAGTTCAAACCGTCCGTATTTTGTCCCACAACTTCTTTTTTGCGGTTGATCATCTGCTGGAAGTCCAGGGTCAGTTCCCCGGTACCTATGCCATGGGTCTTAAATTTGGTGGCTGCGGTGTGAAAATGCTCGGTACTGTCCAGAAGCGCTTTAGTAGGGATGCATCCTACGTTTGTACATGTTCCCCCAAGAACGCTGTATTTCTCTACGATAGCAGTTTTATAGCCCAATTGCGCTGATCTGATTGCAGCCACGTACCCGCCGGGGCCTGATCCTATTACGATAATGTCAAAATTAGTTTCCATAAGTTAACTTTTAGATTGTATTTATTTTACATTGATTAGAACAGGATTCGCAAGTGATAAAGTTTCGAATTCCTGTCGGCAAATTTATATTCAGTGGGGAATTCTAGAGGATCGTTAATCTGCTGAAATCCGTTTCTTAAAAAGAAATGCTGTGATGCTACGGCTATCTCGGGGGTATGCAGGTAAATATTGCGATATCCCGAAACCTTGGCATACATTAAAAGCTGGCGAAAAAGCTGCTGTGCGATGCGTGTTTCTTTTCCACGGTGTTCTTTCTCGACAAAGAGATGCCTGATCACTGCAGTTTCACTGCTTAGTGGCTGCAGCCCTATAGTTCCGCTGATGACATCATCGTATCTGGCAATCCAGAATCCTCCTTCCTCGTAGAAGGTGTCAAGGTTATATAGGTCCGGCTGCTCGTGGGGCTCGAAGTCCAGTTTGAATTCATCGTTTTCTATGTTTAGGACAAAGGCCCGTACAGCCTGGCTGTCTTCTTCATACAGTTGTTTTATGGTCAGCATATTTTATTACTTTTTTGTTTTTTAATTTTCAAAGACTAGCCGCTGTCCGAAGCATATTCTGATCTTCGTGCAAACAAGGCAATAGTGATACCAATAATTTAAAACACTGACAATGTGTGTTTTATGTGTTTTTTTGATTTTCAGAATATTTGTAATATCGCTTTTTACCCGTTTTTGATGCGATATTTGGCTTGTACTGTACTGCTATTTGATGGTACAAATTTCCTTGATCTGTTTTTGAAAAACATTCTCATTTGTTAATAAAGCCAAGCAAGCATGCAAAAGCCGCTTTCTGAGCATAAAAATTCTTGTGTTGATAATCTGAATATGCAGCCCTTTTATTTAAAAGTAGTATTTTACTTATTATAAAATTGAGAGCAACAGCTGAAATTGAAAAAAAAATAAAGAAGGGCTTATTTTTGAAGGGCAATACGGTATTGAAAATCATAAATATTTGAAAATCAATAAATTATTTCTTTGCCGCATTTTAAAAAGAATTGATATATCACATTTATACTATCTGAGTTGTGATATATGGTTTTTTTCTAAATAATATCATTTTAAAATCTTTAAAATATTGATATTTAATCTTTTAAAGGGTGTTAATTTCTGGGTTCCGTATTGCCGTGTAATGAATTTTTGGATTTATATTTGAGAGAGCAATTCACTTTTCGATGTCAGAATTGGAATCAGAAACCTTTTAAAATCTCTCCTATGGAAAATTCAAATGAATCTACAAAAGCTATTGATAATCTGTTTGTGGAAGAAAGCCAGATCCCGGATCAATATAAGATTACGCCTATCCACCAGCGTGAGTATCTGCTCAACGGTCAGCTGGTTAAATGGGAGGGTGATGTAACAGAAATTTTCTCTCCTGTTTTTATTCCGGGACCCGGTGGTCTGGAGCGAAAATTATTGGGAAGCATACCGCATACTTCTTCAAGGGAAGCAATGGAATCCCTGGATGCCGCGGTTGCCGCCTACAATGACGGACAGGGCGAATGGCCCACAATGAGTGTGGAGGACCGCATTGGATGCATGCAGAAATTCGTGTACCTGATGATCCAGCAGCGTGAGGCGGTTATAAAACTGCTGATGTGGGAGATTGGCAAGAGCCTGCCTGATTCCACTAAGGAATTTGACCGTACGGTAGATTATATCAATGCTACAATTGATGCGTTAAAAGATCTGGACAGGCAGTCTTCAAGATTTGAGGAGGCAGAGGGGATTCTGGCGCAGGTCAGAAGGTCTTCCCTGGGTGTGGTGCTGAGTATGGGACCATTCAACTATCCTTTGAATGAAATTTTTACAACTCTCATACCTGCCCTTATTATGGGCAATACTATTTTATTCAAGCTGCCAAAACATGGTGTGCTGGCTCATTATCCGCTGCTTAATGCCTTCAGGGAGGCTTTTCCGCCTGGAACTGTCAATACACTTTACGGCAGAGGGGCAGAGATTATTTCCCCGCTCATGGAAAGCGGCAAAGTCAACGTATTGGCTTTTATAGGCTCGAGCAAGGTTGCCAATGGACTTAAGAAACTGCACCCCAAAGCAAACAGGCTTCGCTCTATTTTAAGCCTTGATGCTAAAAATGCAGCCATTGTGACCAAACATGCCGATCTGGATGTTGCTGTCAATGAATGTCTGCTGGGTTCGCTTTCTTTCAATGGGCAGCGATGCACGGCGCTCAAACTGATTTTTGTCCAGAGAGAAGCGGCCGATGAATTTGTCGAGAAGCTCAGCCGCGCCGTATCGCAGTTAAAGCCCGGTCTTCCATGGGATAAGGATGTGAAAATAACACCGCTGCCTGAACTGGATAAACCCGAGTACCTTAAGGCCTGTCTGGAGGATGCCCAGGCCAATGGCGCTAAAATCATCAACGAAAATGGAGGATATACCAACAATTCATTTGTTTTTCCATCGGTAGTATACCCTGTAAACGATAAAATGAAATTATATCATGAGGAGCAGTTCGGTCCTATTATTCCGGTTGTTGTTTTTGATTCCATTGATGAACCGATCCAGTATCAGATCAATGCTTCGCACGGTATGCAGGTAAGTATTTTCAGCGAAGATGCCAAAGAAGTGGCAAGTCTTATAGATCCGTTTGTTAATCTGGTTAGCAGGGTAAACATAAACTGCCAGTCACAAAGGGGACCCGATGTATTTCCATTTACAGGAAGAAAAGACAGCGCGGAGGGGACTTTGTCCATATCAGATGCACTGCGATCGTTTTCGATCCGCTCTTTGGTTGCCACAAAGGCCACCGATGCCAACAAAAATTTATTCAACAGTATTGTAAGGGACCACGATTCTAATTTTTTGAGTACAGATTATATTTTTTAAACTATCAGTATTAACAATTTAAAATCAACACTATGATGACATTTACTTCTTCAGAGATTTCCAAGCAGCAGAAAACGCTAAAATTCCTGGCGGCAGTTTTTTTGCTTTTAGCCCTTATCATCGCCCTTGGTACTATAGCCGGTACATTGTACCTGCTCTTGACCCCTCATGGAATCGGAGGATGGATCCTGCCATTTTTTACATTTTCGTCAGGGCTTGTACTGTTTTTGTTTTTATTCTCCTTTTCGAAGATCTTATCCATATTAATTGAAATCAGCAGCAGATGAAAAAGATAACCCTTTGTCTGATGGCATCAATGGTGCTTTATTCGTGCAGGGATCAGAAAAGTGACCAGAGTGAAACGGTGGATGTCGTTTTGGTAGGCGGCGGAATTATGAGTGTTACTCTGGGAAACATGCTTCATGAGCTTGATCCGGAATTGTCGATAGCTGCCTATGAAAGGCTCGATGCAGTAGGAAAAGAAAGTTCCGCTGCATGGAATAATGCCGGTACGGGGCATTCTGCGCTGTGTGAGCTAAATTATACCCCTGAACTTGCTGACGGGACAATAGATACCCACAAGGCAGTTGAGATCAATGAATCTTTTGAGGTCTCAAAGGAATTTTGGTCTTACCTGGTAGCTGCCAAAAAAATAGGTCCGGCTTCCTCTTTTATAAATCCGACACCCCATATGAGTTTTGTCACAGGTGAGGCCAACGTAAAATACCTTAAAAAAAGATACCTGGCACTGCAGAAAGAGCCGTTGTTCACCGGGATGGAATACTCTGAGGACCAAAAGCAGATCCGTTCATGGATTCCTCTTGTCATGGATGGGCGCGACGCTTCGCATAAGGTGGCAGCCACTAAAATTGACATAGGAACCGATGTGAACTATGGAATCCTTACCCAAAAACTGGCTTCAAATCTGGTCGGGTCAGGAAAAATGAAACTTGAACTCAGTCATGAGGTTAATGATTTTAAAAGAAATGATGATGGGACATGGAGCGTTTTTGTTAAAGATTTAAAAAATAATAAAACGAAAACCATTCGTGCAAAATTCGTTTTCATAGGTGCGGGCGGGGCCACACTTCCCCTGCTTGAAAAAACGCATATTCCAGAGGCAAAGGGATATGGGGGATTTCCGGTAAGCGGCGAGTGGCTGGTATGCAATAATGCTCAGATCATAGCCCAGCATCAGGCAAAAGTTTACGGCAAGGCTTCTGTAGGCTCGCCTCCGATGTCCGTCCCTCATCTTGATACGAGGATCATCAATGGAAAAAAAGAGCTTTTGTTCGGCCCTTTTGCCGGCTTCTCTTCTAAATTCCTTAAAAACGGCACGTGGGGGGATCTTCCCGAGTCCTTTAATTTTTATAATATCAGGCCGATGCTGGAAGCCGGTCTTGACAATGTTCCGCTGACCAAATATCTGGTGGAGCAGGTGGTGCTGACCCCGGAAGAGCGATTGGCGGCACTTCGCGAATATTTTCCCAAGGCCAGGATGCAGGACTGGGACTTAAGGGTTGCAGGACAGAGGGTGCAGGTCATAAAAATTGATGAAAAAACAAAAGGGGGAATCCTGCAGTTTGGAACAGAGGTCGTAACGGCATCAGACGGCAGTGTTGCTGCTCTACTGGGGGCATCACCCGGAGCTTCCACCTCGGTGTCCATTATGCTCAAAGTAATTGAGAAGTGCTATAAAAAGGAACTTCAAACGCCGGCATGGCAGTTAAAAATCAAGCAGATGATCCCTTCTTACGGGCTGAAGCTTTCCGATGACCCTGCTCTGGCCAATGCGATAAGAAAACACAACAGCGAGCAGTTGGGAATTATCTGGAAGTCAATTGGTTCAAATCCTTAAGCTTTAGAATCCTGATTTAAAAGGAAGAAAAGGAGATTTTTTTTGGCAGGCATTATTTTAAACCACGATCAGGGCGGAAGTTTCTATGCTGGGATGCAGTTTTTATATTTCACAACACCCCGCAAGAATTAGCGAAATACAGTTAACAAGAAAAAAGTTTTGAGCTTTTACAGGGCTGATATTCAGTGATTTTCTGCTTTAGCATAGTTGTTGCCTCTGGAACTGACCTTGCATTGACAGAGCAGATCATGATATGTATTGGTATTCATTTTGAATATCTGATAAGACAGCTTCAATTTTAAAGTCATTGTTAAACACTAAAAGAAAATAAAATGGCAAATATTACACTAAAAGACGGAACAGAGATTTATTACAAAGACTGGGGAACGGGAAAACCAATTTTTTTTCATCATGGGTGGCCGCTGTCAGCTGATGACTGGGATGCGCAGATGCTTTTCTTCCTGGATCAGGGATTCAGGGTAATTGCGCACGACAGAAGAGGGCATGGAAGATCCTCGCAAACCTATACGGGCAACGAAATGGATACTTACGCGGCAGATGTAGCTGAACTGACTTCATTTCTGGACTTGAAAGATGCTGTTCATATTGGGCATTCCACAGGAGGCGGCGAGGCAATCCGATATGCGGCACACTATGGCAGGGACAGGGTTTCAAAAGTAATCCTGATCAGCGCGGTGACGCCCTACATGATTGAAGATGTGAACAATCCACATGGGGTGCCGATAGATGTCTTTGATGATATCCGGTATAATACGGCCAATAACAGGCAGCAGTTTTATCATGATCTGACTTTTCCCTTTTACGGATACAACAGAGCGGGAGCGGATGTCAAAAAAGGGATCCAGGATAATTGGTGGCGTCAGGGAATGTCCGGCGGCATAAAGGCGCATTTTGACTGTATCAAGGCATTTTCTGAGACTGATTTTACCCAGGATCTTAAAAGCGTTGATTTTCCAGTGTTGATCTTACATGGCGAGGACGACCAGATAGTGCCGTACAACGTTACTGCGCTCAGAGCGATCGAACTGGTAAAAAATGGAAAATTGATTACCTATCCGGGATTCTGCCATGGGATGCCGACAACCAACGCGGATGAAATCAATTCGGATATACTTGCTTTTATTAAATCCTGAAATCCTAAATTTTAAAGTACTAAAGTTATATTGGGATTTCCGCGGGAAGACTATATTTTTATTTTAAGAAGACCAAATTAGATACACTATGAAAAAGGCTGTGATTTTATCTGTATTTATTTTATCTGTATTTATTTTATCATTATTTGGAGCGTGCGCTGTTTTCAAGCAGCAGTCCCTTGATGAAACTGCCGGGGAGCCAGAGAAAAAAATAACCCACTCTGTTTATCTTACATCAGGTTATGGGCAGAAAGGCCAGGGCGATCATTACCTGAAACAATTCCAAAAAATAATAGAAAAATCCGATCGGAACGCTACGGTTTTATTTTTGGGAGATGCTGTTTCATCAAAGACAGGAGACAGCCTATCGGATCCAAAAATGCTGGAAGAACAATTAGGGGCCGTCGGGAATTTTAAAGGAGGCACTTATTTTATTCCGGGTGATTTCGAATGGAAATATAAAGACAGCAGAAAGGAAAAAAAGCTTCAGGATTTAATAAAAAACAAAGCAGATAAATCAGTCCGTTTTCTGCCCCAAGATGCAGGTCCCTTAGCCAGGGTATCGGCCAATGAAGACCTTGAAATTATTTTCATTGACTCGCAATGGTATATTTCCAATTGGGATGATGTGATATACATAAATGAAGATTCACCGGATATAAAAACCAGAAGACGCTTTTTGGAGGAACTGGAAAGCATGATCCGTGATGCCGCATTTAAAAATGTGATTATAGCCATGCACCATCCTGTTTTCAGCAATGGAAAACATGGAGGAAAATACAGTTTCAATGATTACCTTCAACCGCTTCCTGTAATTGGTTTTGCAGACAAGGCTGTGAGGAAGCTGGGGGGCAGCAGTCCGCAGGATATTGCTTACAGCAGGTACAGGGAACTGACAAGTTTTGTCGCGACTCTTGCCAAATTATCCGGCAATGTTACTATTGTATCAGGGCACGAAGCCAGCCTGCAGTATCTTGAGGGCGGAGGAATCCATCAAATTATAAGCGGTACGCTTTCAAAAAGCGAAGCCACTAAACTCTCAAAAGGAATCATTACTGCTCCGGGAGGAAAATTAAGCTATAAAGGCATTTACAGTTCAAGTGAGCATGGATATGCCAAAATTAATTATTACCAGGACGGCTCCTGCGATGTTGAATTCCATTCTTTTGAAAATGATCAATTATTATATCGCCACGCCCTTAGCGGGCCGCTGCCGGTGATTGAAAAAAAGAAACCGCAGGACTTTGCTGCAGCTTCTTCTGCTGCTACAACAAAAGCGCAGATCCTGACTAATGAAGAGACCTCGAAATCAGGATTGTACAGAGTGCTTTGGGGTGATCACTACAGAGAATATTATTCCACTCCGATAAATGCAAATACGGCTTTACTCGATACACTGAATGGAGGGCTTACTATTATGAAAGAAGGCGGCGGTCACCAGTCGCAGTCCTTAAGATTGGAGAATAAACAAGGCCGGCAGTATGTTATGCGTTCCCTTAGGAAAGATGCTCTTAAATTTCTGCGCTTCAAGCTCAAAGGGATTGCCTTTGACCAGAATGCTTACGATGATACGTATGCGGAGGGAATGGTAGCTGATTTTTTTACCACTGCCCATCCTTATGCCCAGCTGGCGGTCAGTGATATCGCGGATGCGGCGCTGATCAATCATTCGGATACAAAATTATATTATTTTCCCAAGCAGGCGCAGTTTGGGGATTTAAATGACAAATACGGCGATG
Source organism: Flavobacterium sp. LC2016-01 (assembly GCF_009711135.1). Lineage (GTDB taxonomy): Bacteria > Bacteroidota > Bacteroidia > Flavobacteriales > Flavobacteriaceae > Flavobacterium. Next base: position 100,820 of record NZ_WMIC01000004.1, read on the forward strand.
GTCTTTATTTTATTGAGGAAAGACCTTCGAAGGGGCAGAAAGACTTTAAAGGGTTTCAGTATTCATCCACGGATAATAAAGGGCCTATAATTGATTTTGTGGGAACGACAGAAGTTCTGGAAAAACTGCGCAGCAATGAAAAATACAGTATTGACAAGCGCCAGTATATTCGCTCGCGGATTTTCGATATGCTTTTAGGGGATTGGGACCGTCATGAAGACCAATGGAGATGGGCTTTAAGAGAAACAGGAAACAAAAGCGGGATGTATGTTCCGATCCCCCGTGACCGGGATGCCGCCTTTTCCAAATTTGACGGGGCAGGCCTGGCTGTTGTAAAACAAATCGTTCCCGAAACCCGATTCTGGCAGACCTATGATGCGGATCTTGAGAATGTAAAATGGTTCAATTCAGAAGCCTATAATCTTGATAAAATTTTTGTATCGCAGTTCGATGAATCAATCTGGAGAGAAGAGGCGCAGTCGATCCAAAAAAGCATCAGTGATGCTGTTATCGATAAGGCATTTTTAAAACTGCCTTTGGAAATGCAGGATCAGTCGTTAGAGAATATCAAAAATAAATTTAAAGACAGGCTTAAAAATATTGATAAGATAGCCGAAGAATATGCCGGTATTATAAATAAAAAAGTAATCATTTACGGCAGCGACAAAAAAGATATCTTTCATATTACAAGAGGAGCTGATGGCAATACTGCTGTAGAAATATTTACGGAGCAAAACAGCGCCGCACCTTATTACAGCGCTAAAATCAATTCCGGACAGTCCTGCGAAATATGGATTTACGGGCTCAATGGCGACGATGATTTTATTGTGCAAGGAGATGCAGACCATCATTCGCTTATTCGGATGATCGGCGGTTATGGAACAGACCGTTATACAATCCAGAACAGCCAGAAGACCAGAATTTATGATTACGATTATGAAAAAAGTATTGTCGATGCAGAGAAACCGTCCAAAAAGCAGCTGTCTTCATTATATGAAACCAATAACCTGCATTTCAGATATTTTCTTCCCAGCAATAATGTGCTTCTTCCTGCTTTAGGATTTGCCACTGATGATGGCTTTTTTCTGGGAATAAAAGATAAATATATTTACAATGATTTTAATGGAAACCCTCATAAACAGATCCATCAGGTTTTTGCCAATTATTACTTCACGTATCAATCTGCCGAGGCGGGATACAGCGGTACTTTTTTTAATATTTTTCCCCATGTGAATCTGCTGGCTGAGGCCTATTTTTCAGGAGCTAAATTCTCAAACAATTTCTTTGGCTACGGCAATGAAACGGTAAATGATGACAAGACACTTGGAAAGGACTACAATCGCGGCAGAACGCGTCAGACCAATTTAAATTTAGGGCTGGAATATCATAAGCTTAAAATTAAGGCCCTTTATGAAAATTATGAGATAGAAGAGATGGATGATCGTTATTTCAACAGCACCAATCTTGATCCGGCTGTTTTCCAGCATCAGAATTATCTGGGAGCAGAGGCATCTCTTCTATACAAAAACAGGGACGCCGAAGATTTCCCGACTCAGGGATTATATGCCGAAACCAGGGCAGGCTGGAAGTTCAACGCCAATAATGGAGATAATAATTTTGGTTATGCCATGGGCAAAATCGGACTGGAAGACAAACTGGTCAAATCGGGCAGGCTGGTATTTCAGACTGTAGTTGAAGGACGCGTCATTTTTGGGGATAACTATTATTTCTATCACGCTTCTTCCCTTGGAGGAAACCACGGGCTCAGAGGGTATCGAAATGAACGCTTCAGCGGAAAAAACAGTTTGTATGACAGTTCAAATCTCAAGCTTAAGGTTGCGAGTTTTAAAACAGGTTTACTGCCAGTAGATTTTGGGCTTTATGGAGGATTTGACTGCGGACGTGTGTGGATAGAGAATGATCCTTCCCGAAAATGGCATACCTCGCAGGGCGGAGGAATATGGCTTGGCGGGCTTAGTTCATTAAGTCTTCAGGCAGCTTATTTCAATTCTGATGAAGGGAACATTGTATTTGTAGGATTTGATTTTAAATATTAAAGGGCCATGTACTATTTCCTTGGGAGAATTTGTTTGCGCACATTTCAATTTCCGCAATTGTGCCTGTTTTTATCTATTTAAAAAGTAAATTTTAAGTTATTACAAAGTTTTTCGGGCTTATTACAAATTAGCATAGGCACTATTTGATACAGTTTGATTTTGTTTTAAAATTGTATTGGATAAAAAGATAACCACTGATTATTCAAGATTTTTTTACTTAAAAAATGCAGTTGAATTATGAAATACAAAAATATATTACTAGTCCATGATGATACTGATGATGCAGAGATTTTTGTATCACTTTTGAAGGCAATCAATCAAAAAATTAGATCTTCTGTAGAAAGCAGTGCACTTGAAGCTTTAAAAAAACTTCAGGATTCAAAATTAACGCCAGATATAATTTTTCTGGATTATCATATGCCATATCTTGATGGCACTGAATTTCTTAAATTACTTCGAGATATTAAAGGTCTAAAAAAAATCCCGGTAGTGCTTTATTCCCGACATCCAGAAGTCATGATGCTCGAGGCAATTGCCAAATTCAAAAAAGTGCAGTTTTTGAAAAAGCATGGTAACTTTCTAAAGCTTTTTGAATTACTGCAAAAGATAATTTTACCTGAAAAGTCTTTAAAAAAAATGTGACTTGAAATTGGAACTCTGAATGACGAATTTTATATTTAAAGGATGTTTCGTTGAAAGTTTTTAATTGTTTAAGAAAAAACAAGTTCTTGAATGATATTGCTTGAAATATATTATGAAATACTAAGTCTAAATCTTAGTCGACTTTTCATTATTTACTGAATGCTATAGATTATTTTGAATAACAGTTTCGAACCTAAGTTTGTCAGCAATTGATTTTACTGGATTTTTAATTTTTCAAATATCAATGTGCCACGATTTTGCCACAAAACTTAAAATGAACGTTTTCAACATATTTCAATTACTGTTTTGTAGCGGGAACAGGAATCGAACCTGTATTTCTCTTAACTTTTTTGATAGTTTTGAAGAAAACTCCATTATCTCTTTAATATAATTATGCTAAATTAGTATCTCTCAATTTAACTAATTATTTTATGTCAAGCATTAAGAATATTACCAAGTCAATAACTGATACTTTAAAAACATCAGATTTAAAAGGTTTAACAGCGGAGTATGGGGAAATATTTCTAGATTCGTTTTTAGATGAAGGAGTGGCAAAAAGCATTCCTGTTCTTAATACACTTTTGGCAGTTTTTAAAACAAGTGGAACTGTCAAAGATATGATGTTTGCAAAAAAGATTCTATACTTTTTAACACAACTTGGTGATGTGGAGGCTGAAGAAAGAGAGAAAATTATTTCTAAAATAGACGATTCTAATGATTACAGAGTAAAAGTTGGCGAAAAGCTACTTTACATTGTTGATAAATGCGATGACCACGAAAAAGCAGAAATCGTCGGTGTTTTATTTAGAGCTTTTCTTCTGGAAAAAATTAGTTACGGTTATTTCATAAGTTGCTGCAGTGTTATAGAAAAATGTATTTTAGTTGAATTGAGAGAATTTGTACTAGAAGACAATCAGGTGTATTCAATTGAACATAATTCGGATTTACTAAGCTGGGGATTATTACGATTTAAAGAATTTTTTTTCGATTTGGAGGAGATTACAAATTATAGTTACGAAGGAGGGAATGAATATAAACTCAATAAAAATGAGCTTGAATTTGAACTATCATATACTGGAGACGCAATACGTAAAAATTTGAGACAATATTATATTGATTTAAATTAGAAATAAATCAATTTTTGAGCTACGTAAAACAGTATTAAAACTGTGTAAATACAAGTAATTTAGAACCTATCTTTGTTATAGCTTTATTTTGCTGGATTTGTATTATTCAATACTCGCATTTGCAGCTAGTCTTCCGCAAAACATTTAAGGTGAAATATATGCGGAATGCGCCTTAGCTTTTTTTTCATACAGGACATCAAGTTCACCCGTGCTTCAGCATTTCTTAATACAGGTGCTCGCAAATGTTTTTTAATCCCACCAATATTCATATCTCCAATGTCTTACTCCATTGTGATGTGAGCAAGTTCCACTGCCTATAGAGTAAGATGGAGTCCCATCGTTACATGTTGCTCCAACTCTTTTCCTCGAGCCACAGGTGAAAAATATAAGAAATATCAATAAGAGACCTGTATATTTAAAAAACTTAAAAGAAAAATCATTTTCGTTGCTTTCTAAATTTTTTAATCTAGTTTTTTGTTCTCTTAAAATTTGTTCTCTTTTTTTCTCCTCCTTGAGTATTGCTTCTGTCTCTTGTGCTACTTTTCGTCTTTTATGTTCAAGTCGGTCATATTTTTCTATTAAAAACACTCTTTCTTCTTCAGATAGATTTTGCCATTCTAAACTTTTGCTAGCTTCAGAAATGACTCTAAAATACTTGCTAGATTTATATGCAATATTTTCGTGCGGATTTTTATTACGAAAATTATACCAAATCACTCTCTTTTGCCCCGTATATAATGTGTTTAGCTTATTTTTTCTTTCAGTTGAATAATTATTCCAATCTCTTTTAGAAATATTTAATCCAACTCTTGCTTCTCTATAATCTTTTTCTTTTGAACGTTGTTTTGATTTCTCTTCATATGCTTTTTCTTGCTCTTGGTTTATCACGCTTAAAAGCAATATTTGAAAAATTGGTAAGATAATTTTGAAACCTAAAAATATAAACATGAAAAATCCAATAAAGTACAATTTGCCAAAAATTGCTATCAAGATTAATGATACAATGGTCAAAACCACTGAAATTGTATTTTCATTTTTCTGTATGTATTTGTTTATAGCTACCAGCATCTTAAACGGTTTTATCAGATAAACTTTTGGAAATATGCAATAAAAATGTGAAGTTGGATTGAATAATCATTTACAGGAAGTCTTCTTAAAAATATTTGTTAACTAGTATATACTATTGACAACATCACACTTATCACAGCCAAGCAGGGTAGGTATCTGACAAAGGTTAAGGTTTATCTATTGTCAAATATATGATATTAAACTTACAAATCATCAGAAAGACTTTTGATTTGTCGAATGCTATTTATAGAAACGTGGGTATAAAATTGGCAGTTTTATTACGGTCATTAATAAATTTTTAAGCTCAACTGAACAGTGGTTCTGGTCATCTATGGCAGTGAGAACGGGACTTGAACCCTTTATAAAAAAAAACTAAAAAAACAACGTATCTAAAAGTTTAGAACCTTAACTTTAGAAGGTATGATTTCATTAGGCATCTGATTTTTAAATATATCAAGTATCTGGATTTAGTCCTAAATCTTTGATTGTTAATTATTATAACTTTTCAGGATGTAGTAATGTTTTGAACTTAAATTTTCAAGTAGTTGTTTTAAAATAGTTTAAACTGTTTCTTGAAAATAGATGCACCGATTCTGCACCCAATTTTACATTATTATTGATTCGCTTATATATATATCATAAATATGTATAAAAGATTCGAATCTGAATTGCTTGTTTTTAGAAACACAGTGTGCCACGATTCTGCCACAAAAACAAAAACATTAAACTTAGGTGTAATTCTTATAAGTTCTATTTGGGAAAAACAAGTGAAAAATTAATTTTTATTAGAATTTTAATCCCCGATGTCGAAAGTAACATTCCTTTATTTACAATAGGATATAGACCGTAATTCCTTTATTTACAATAGGATATAGACCGTAACGTACACTTATTTAGCTAAGATGACAAGGCAACAGCAAACAAAAATTATCGAAATAAGGGTTCTTATTTGTTTGATCTTTTTTACTTATTTAAAAGAATGTATTAATCTAACGGTTACACGAATGTATTTAACTAATTTTAAGGCTTGATCTTTAAGTCTCTGTTAAATTAAACTTTGAAATCAAATTCTTCATAGTATTATAAATTTGAAAGAGGGAATTTGTATTGGTAAGATGTTAGTGTTATTTGAACTTTACAGGTTTAATTTTCGTTTATGCTAAGTTTCTATTTCGTATTAATCTTAATAATGTAATGTGTAAAATTAATAACCTAAAGAATAGGAAGAATTCTATTTTAAATAGTGTGATTTTATATCTACTTATCTAAATATAATTTTAACTTTATAATATATAACACTTAACTAATAAAATTTGTCAAAATTAAATATTACAATAGGTCATAAATTAAGCTTGCTGGAGGCTGAGAAAAGATTAAAATTATTTTGTACTTCTGCACCAAAAAGATTTGCAGGAGAAGTAGACGAATTAAAATTTACTTGGCGTGAAAATGTTAATAATTTTAGTTTCCGAATTGGAAATGTTAAAATTAATGGTACTTTAGCTTTAAAGAATGATTCAATAGTTATCGTTAGTAGTATTCCATTTGCTTTTCTTATATTTAAGACTCAAATTGTCAATGTTATCAAGCAATACGCTAAAGAAATTTTAGAAAGTTAATTAACAGTAATCTGCAAAAAGAAGTAAATGGGATTGAAAATTTTACATTTATCTGATATACATTTTAAGAATTATAAAGATTTACAGTATCTTGATCTTGATAAGGATATTCAAAGAGAGATTGAGATTGATTTGGGCTTTTTGAGGCCAACCTACGGTCAAATTGACATAATATTAATTGGAGGTGATATTGCTTTTTCAGGAACTGAAGAGGAATTTGATATTGCAGATGCATGGATTAATCTTATTTGTACAATTACTGGATGTAAACTAGAAAATGTATTAACAGTGCCAGGTAATCATGATGTTGATCGATCTAAAATTAATGCAGCAGTTAAATCAATTCAATCTCTATTTAAAGGTTTAAGAGGGAGAGGAGATATTGATCGCAATATTGCAGATTACATGGCAGATGCTGAATCTGCCTCAATTTTATTAAGTCCTTTGCAGAATTACAGAACTTTTGCGCAGAAATATGGATCAGTTCCAGAAACGTCCAATAATCTATATTGGGAAAAAGATTTCATTTTGGATCGTAGAATTTTGCGGATACGAGGGGTTAATTCAGCATTAATTTCTAACAAACATGATGATGAACATACCTCCAAATTGGTATTAGGATCTCATCAAAGTAAAATCGTTCGGAATGCAGGAGTAATTACTTTTGTAGTTTGTCATCATCCTCCACAGTGGTTATATGATGGTGATGAAGTAAGAAGGGATTTTAATGCTAGAGCTAAAGTTCATCTTTTTGGTCATAAACATTCATTCGGCTCTGATCGTGTCAATGATACTCTCGTATTATCTGCGGGAGCCATGCAGCCTGCCAGAAATGAAACGGAATGGGAACCTAGGTATAACTTAATTGATGTTTCCATTGATGAGGAAAATGCACCTAAGCAATTATGTATTAAACTATACAAGAGAAAATGGGATAAAACTGACCAATGTTTTATTGCTGAATTTTCAAAAGGTGGAATAATTTATGAGGAACATAATTTGCCTTTATCAGATCATGAGTTGTTAAAAAATAATGTTGTAGAGGATAAAATTAAGGAAAAAGTTAATGAAGAAAAAGTTAATGAAGAAGAAGTTAATGAAGAAGAAGTAAATGAAAGCGAATCAAAAGATTTTATTATGACGCAAGAAGTAATTGATCCACGATCACCTGATCCAAAAAGAAAATTAGCCTTTATGTTTCTTGGGCTGCCCTATCATGTTAAATTAAATATAGCAGTTAAATTATCTTTGATAGACGATAGCGATAGAAATCTTGAGGAGATAAGAAAAGCACAAAAGTATTTTGAAAGAGCTACTGAGCGTGATCTATTAGGTAAACTATGGGATGAGGTAGTTCAAGTTTTAAATTCACCATTACCTAACCCGTTTAAAAAATAACTATGATTAAAAATTTACCAAATTGGTATAGAGTAGTAACAGTTGGCTCATTCAAAGAAGAAACTTTAGAGAAAAGAAGTCTAACAATTGCAGCAGTACTTAAGGAAAAGAATTATGAGTGGATTTTAGAATGTATTAGATTATATTTAGGAAAACCATTACTTAACAGAAATTTTGAAAGTGAATTTTTTGCAGCTTTTTTTAACGACGATGCAATGCTTATTGAAGTAGAATTTGGACTTGAAAAAAGGGTTTTAGCAGGTGCGATAATTGCACAAAAAATTGAAAGTAATACAAAGGATAGTATCAAAACTGCATTATCATTGATATCAGCAAAATTTGGAATGTTGGATTCTTCCATCATAAATATTGATGTAGTCCAATTTGCTATAGATTACGTGAGTAATAGTTCAATTACGGCAAGAGAAACAAAGACAGTCGAATTGACGCCTACAAAAAACACGCCTTTAAAAGAAGAAGGAGCGACAGTTGAAACGCTAATTTCACATGTGAAAAATTTAACCGCGAATTTCAAGATTGTTGAAAAAAATGCTGAAAATCAAAAAAAAATATTAGAATACAATTTAGATATATTAAAGGAAGAATCACAAATTCATTGGTGGATTTTTAGATCTTATAGTAGTCTTTTAGGAAAACCTTTCAAAGAATTAGTGGGCGCAGTTGGTCCTTTTGCAATCGCGCAGGAATTATTCGAACTAATAAATATAATGCCGCCACCATCTAATTTTAAAGAATTTTTAAAAATAACTATTGCCATTACGCAAGATGGACTGACAAAAGAATATTCAATAAAGGACTGTATAGAAGTTCTGGCTGCTGACTTTCAAAAGCATATATTTGAATATGACTTTAATATCTATGATAATATATGTCCTTTATTTTTGGCATTTTCTGAAGCAATAGATAATGAAGTTTCTTGGAGTTCGATTTTTGAAAAAAAGACTAGTTTAAAGACAGATGCACACTTTAGTTCGATTGATTTGGCAGAGCAGTTTTTAATCGAGCAGACTTTATTAAATCAATAATTAGAGTCTTATGGCAATATGTAAAGAAGAAGGATGTTCGGTACTGACAACTGGAAAATGTGTTAATGGTTTAGAAATAGATATTTGTCCTCATTATTCTAGTGAAAGTAATGAAAGTGATGATCAAGATGATTTGATTGAAGATGACGAAAATGAAGATGAAAATATTGAAGACGACGATAATAATACTTGGGCAAATAGTGAAGATTTAATTGATGTTCACTCCGGTAAAGCAATGACGATTGAAGATGTAGATAAACTTGCTAAATTGTCTTTAACAAGACTGGTAGTTTTAGCTGGTATGCCAGAAGCTGGAAAAACTACTTTACTTCTTAGTTTGATACATATGTTTTCCACTAAGCCCTCGTATGAAGGTTATATATTTGCAGGTTCAGATACGCTTTTAGATTTTGAAGAAAAAAGCCATCTTTCAAAAATTGATTCAGAAATTGAAATTCCATTAACAGGTAGGACCCCCTTTGGTGAACCTACTTTTATGCATCTTAAGGTTACCGATCAAATGCAAGAAGGGAATAAAGTTGACCTTATATTTACAGACATATCTGGTGAAACATTTAAAGCTTTGAAAGATTCCACCGAAGAGTGCAGAAAATTTGACCTTTGTCGTAGAGCTGACCATTTTGTGTTATTTTTTGATACTAAAAAACTTACATCGTATAAAGAGCGAGCTAGTTCCAAAAGTGCTGGTCTTGGAATTCTTCGTAGTTTAATTGAGGCAGAAAGTCTCTTGCCACATACTAATATACAAATTGTGTTTTCTAGGTGGGATCTATTCGATGACGGTTCTTCACCGGAGATACATGAAGAATTTTTAAATTTGCTTAAGCAAGAAATTAAAAATAAATATGGACTAATTTTTAATATTACTTTTCATGAAAGTGCATGCAGACCTAAAGGCAACAATTTTAATTTTGGCCATGGACTAGATAATATATTCTTAGAATGGGTTAACAAATCACAGTTAGACAGCAATGTTATTCGAGAGTTTGAAATAGAAGAAGATAGTGAGTTGCGTCAATTTATGAAATTTAAATTTAATAATTAGTATGACAGAGATATCAAACAAATGTATGTTCTTAGGCTTGCCAAATTCTGGTAAGTCTTCGTTTATTGGAGCTCTTTGGCATGTAATGGAAACTAGTGAAATTGAAGCAAATTACACAGTCAAAATCCAGCCTGAAGACAGAGAACATCTAAATATGTTAAGACAATCTTTTTTGGATTGTATTGCACCGGAAAGGACTAAGACTGGATTTGTTAAGAATATTAAATTGTCAATAGTTGAAAAAAATAGCGGTGTGGTAAGCGATTTTATTTTTCCAGATCTTTCAGGAGAAACCTATTCTAGTCAATTTTCTTATCGAAAAATGACAAAGGAATACGTAGATCAAATCAAAGAATGTAATGGTCTAATGTTATTTGTTAATCCCGATTATATTAAAAGTCCAAACTTAATCAGTGATATTTCATTTCTCCTCGGTGAAGATAAAGCAGTTACAGAAGAAACAATGACCTCTGAGCATGTACCATGGGAAATTGAAATGACTCAAACGCAGGTGGTTATAGTTGACGTGCTTCAGATGATAGTGCGTCACATCAATAAGCCTATCAAAATCTGCTTAATTATTTCAGCTTGGGATTTAATTAAAACACTGCCAGGGGATGATGGTGCTCAAACGCCTGTGAAATGGTTAGGTAATCGGATGCCCCTCTTAAAACAATATTTAGAAGCAAATAAGTCATCTTTCTTATATGAAACATTTGGTGTTAGTGCACAAGGCGGAAGTTACAAAGCAGAGGGAAAAGACACAATAGTAGAACAACTGTTGTTGAAAAATAAACAATCTGAAAGGATAATTGTGCAAAATGGAGATTCGCAATCAAATGATATTACGATGCCACTAAAATGGATTATTAATGGATAAAGTGGGGGCGATAAAAATTCAACAAACCTTACATGGTTACAAAAATGGGCATACATTGCTGGCATCATCAGTAGAACTGGATTCAGATTTAAAAAGAATTATGCTTCCAATAAGTGATATGTCTGGAAGCAGCATGGTTATTGGTTTTGAAAGCTACATTACCGGTTATCCGTTAAAGGATAGTAATTTGTATGCCATTGCCAGAACCTGGTATGCACCTGAAATGAAAAGACCTGGATGTGTTTATACACATACATTATTGATTGATTTTACAGACTTGCCTAAAATAAATGATATATTTCAAATAATGTCATTTTTTAAACGGCCAAGTTTGGAAAAGGTACAACTTTCTAAATATGAGAAGATATTAAATTATTTGCCTAATGAAGTATTTATTGATAAAAGTGTTATTTTAAGATCTGAAAATCTTATAAAGTCAGTTTTACTAGAGCTATATAGTGATCCTAAAAATTCTATATTTATAAAAGGTGATAAGATGCATTCTGATTATGAAGTAATATTTTTGCTAATATGGAGACAGCAGTGGCCAAGATTGAGAAGAAATTTCAGTTTCTGTACTGGGGCAATTTCTCCTAGAAATTTTCAAGGAGAGCTACTTAATTTACAGGCTGTTTCATCAAAAATAGATATCACTCATTCTGGAAGTAAAAATATTGTGGTAATTGATTCCAGAAGTCTGGAGATTAGATTAAGACCAGATTGGGTAGATTTTGCTTTTGAAAATTTGCTTAATACCTCAAGTAACTTAATCAGTTACTTTAATTTTTTCGGATCTGATCTCAGTGCAAGTCGTAGCACATTTAAGCTTTTAACAGAAACTTATTTGTTCTTTATAAAACTTAAGCCTTCTATAACAGATAGTATAGAATATTTTTCAAAAAACTTCCCATCGATTAAAGAAGGTAGAAGTTTGAAAAGTGCCATTTTTGGTGCAAATATGTCATCGTTCAGTAATTTTTTACCTCATTATACTGAGGAGGCATTTTTGTATTACTTTTCGATTTCGGATTATTACGAGACTTTTGATTATATGAAGTTAGATTTTAATAATCGATTTTGTAGCTATTGTTTAAGTTTAAATGAAAAAGCAATACAGCTATTACAAAAATTAATATTACAAGATTTAAACCAGCATGGAGAATCTGCCATAAATGATTTGGCTCACAAGTTGGATCACAATGAGAATTTGACAGGAATCTGGGCAAATGATAATCTTTCCTATCTTTTCCTTAATTTGAATCCCAATTTTGCATATGGAATAGACTTTTGGATTGGACAAAATAAAACTCATGCTGAAATTGTAGCAAGTCTTCAAAAATTAAACGTGGATACAAATATTGACTGGCAAATAATTATAAATAATTTAATTGAAATAAATTCACCCGTTGATCCACGGATTTTTAGTAGTAATTTTGAAATAGAAGATCTAATTCTTAATGCATTAAATAGTAGCAAGCAGGTTAAACTAGGAAGAAATTGGTTAGAACTCCTAACAGTAAAAGGCTCTATTAAATGGTTTAAAGCACAAAAAGATGTAAATGATTCTGTTATAGAAATACTTATTTACGTGTTTAATCCTAATTTAAGGGAGTTAGTAAATGTTGGATTTGTACATTGGCTAAAATATATTGAACGTGCACAGATGCAAAAGCAAAAATCAATTTCAATTGATGTGAAATCTTTCCTACTTGCATTAGCGTTTAATAATAATGGTATTCAATCCAAAATTCTATTTGAAGTTTCATTTGAAGAAGTGTATGATAAATTAGCTCAAGATAATTTAAATTTTGTTTCATGGCATCATATCGAATCTCATACCAAATCGTTGGGAATTTTTAAAAATTGGGATAAATGCAAAAAATTAATTAACGCAGTTGTAGATTGCTATATTGCAAATAAATGGGAAATAAACTCATTATTAAATAATATTGAGAAAAATGAACTACGCGAAAGAACTCTAATACAATACAAGCGCCGCAAATAGTTGGTGGTGTTGTACAGTGGTATTTTAATCTGATTTATTAGGTGAGTATTTTGCGCCATTCATTCTTTTATAATTGTTTATTTAAACTAAAAAAATAAAATGACTCTCGGTTGTTTTATTTTTTTATGATCGTTTTCTAATTTTTTTCAGATCTTATTTTCAATTACTTAAATTCTTATATTTGATTCTGACGTATGCGACAGAACCATTTACAATCGTAAACGTCTTTTTTAAAATTAACCAACTAGTTGTTTAAAGTAATTTTCAATCAGTTCTCTCAGTTTTATTATTTCGGCTTCAAAATTTTTAACATCACTATTAGCATTAATCCGAATAACAGCATGGTTAACTGCTTTAATCTCATTTTCAGTTGTACCATATATACGCTGCATATCACTCGGACTTCCGCTTTTGTCTTCTCGTTCGATTAATAGATTATATTCCACTATACACACTTTCTCTATTTTTTCACTTTTTTCCTGCAGTATTTTAGCGTGTGCAATAATTTCATCCGTTAATAGAATTCTATTTCGGTGGCAATATTGGAATGTCAAAGCGTAGGTTTCCTGAAATCGGGTTAGATTTGATTTCAGCAGGTTATGGCTTAAGTATGAGGGCTTAGTGAAATGCGTAAAACTGTAATGATACGCCACAATCATGTCATACATCTTTTTTAAGCACTCAATTTGTAGTTCGGTGTGTCTTGTAAACTTGATTTCTTTTTTAGACAGTTCTGCCTTAAACGTTTCAATTGTCTCAGACAGTTTAACGCTTTGAAAATATCGAACTATACCAATTATTATAATTACTGCTAACAAAATCCAAGAAGTGACATCTTTATAATTCACGACTACATTTTTTGCTAGTTCAATTGAAATGTCATCCATTCTTAAAATTTAAACCCTTTTTTAAAAATATTATTTATTGACGCAGTAATTTGGTCTGTTGTCATCTTTGTCGCTTTCGATGTCAATTCCTTATTAAACTCTGCACAGCAAGAGGAGAACTGAAATCCTGTTGTTGTTACCTCAATTGCAGCTTGCTTTTGATGTACTGGACAAACTTCATTTTCCAATGCTTGTTTTATTGCGTAATTATCTACTGAATCATTCATAGTTTATTTTGTTAAAATTTATATTAATGTATAATTATAAAACTCTCTTGTTTGTATTATGATGTTATTTTATATTTCTTCTTTTTTAGTATAATCAAGTATGTCGGTTAGATTCACAAATTGAAATTGATCCAAGCCTAAATAAAGTTGATGATGATTAGCATCAGCATAAAGTTTTACAGCAACAGATTGCTTTTTTATTCGGTAAATAAAGATTTTATATTCTTATTTAATCTGCACAGCCATCTCTGGAAAAGAAATCTCTGATCACATTTTGAAACAGGATCAATATAGGTAACTGAAATCTTTTCTATATAATCCTCAATTACAGATCCGGTAAGCTGGTTGATTTCTTCTCTTTTCTGCTGCACCATTTCTTCAATCTGTTTTTCTGTTAATACTGTTCCAGCATCGGCTGATGCGGTGCGAATTAATTGTCTTATAAAGTCTCTTTCCTCAGCAATACACTGTGTTATATGTTTTCCGTATTCCTGCTCGGGATCGAAAAAGTCATCAGGGTCATTGTACTGTATGAATTCTGTTTTTGAATAAAGTTTCTGCATAAATCTCTGATGAAGATCTTCGGTGCTCATGCCGTTGAAATAATCGGTATCCTGTTTCATATAGCTGGTATTAATTTGACGGAAATGCCACCAGATTTCCTTCATAGGGAAATGCAAATTCTTGAATCTTTACAGATTGATCGAGCCATGCTGATTCATCCTGTTTTTTAAGCATTATAGGCATTCGCATTTTGTGGTTGTGCACAAAGCGCATTGTCTCATTTGCTTTGGTTGTTACCATAGTGTATGTGTTTTTTATTTCGTCAGTCAGAGGGTCAGTCCACGAGGAATACAAACCTGCAAAGGTGAAGATTTCATCATCCTGTGAATTGATCTGGTATTTGTCCTTGCTTTTTCCTTTTTCGTCCTTCCAGTGCCATTCGTAATAGGCTGAAGCGATTATAAGGCAGCGGTTATGGGTTATATTATTGAATGATGCTTTCTCGTCAATGGTTTCAATTCGGGCATTGAGCGTGTTTTTTCTGAACTCGATGTCTTTTGCCCAGGAAGGCAGAAGCCCCCAGGTATAATCCGTTGTGATAAGATGCGGAGAGGAATTGAGTATCACAGGGATGTTGGGATGGGAAAATCCGTTTATGAAATCCGACTGCAGATACGTTTCCTCATTGTCGAGTTCTGCATTAAATCGTCTTTTGAGATCTTCTATCGAGGCATTCTGCTGGGTGTAATAACACATAATTTTCCGTTTTAAGGCTGTTTTAAAAATGTCTTATCCTGACACAAATAGGCCCTCGTAAAGGCTTTTGTGCTTTTAATTGAGCTTAAGTTTGACAAAACGTATCTTATGGAATTATACCCAATAGACATTAAACGCATTGAAAGACTTTTAAAAGAAAATGAAAAGCGAAAAAAGACGCTTTGGAAAAGAAACAGTACAAATCTGCTGTACTTTATGTTTGTTTTTCTATTTCTTTTTTTACTTCTCTATCAAATTTAGTTCATTCTTAGGACTTTACATAAATAAAATTCAAAATTTCATTCTGTGGCGCGGCAGATTAATTTCGTGCTCCTGCGGATAAGGCTGGCGGTGTGTGCTGCTGACATCCTGTTTGATATTGTGCTGGGTGGTATATCTCTTGTCCGAGTCCGAATATCTGGGATCAGGGATAAAAGGCATTTTTGCCATCCTTGAAATGGTGATGGTCGGGAAATGATAGTCAATTTCCACGGTCCCCAAAAGCAGGTAGCAGCCGCCTCCCTGAAATGGATTATTTGCCAGACTGTCGGGGAAATGCGCCGTATCAAAATAGGCTCCCTCGTTATCGATCCACGTCCCGAAATACATATTGCCCCTTTTGGTAGGCACCTGTTTTGTCGAGATGAGATAAGCCAGCATTCGGACCTGTCTTTTATGGTATTTCAAAAGGTCGCGCACCATCACATCACCTCGGTGTCTGGTCTGCAGCAGATCAAAAACGGTGCAGGAAACCGGGAAATTCAGAAGCTCGATTTCATCAAAAGCATCCTCAAATACAGAGCGCTCGAGAACAGGCAGTTTGAACTCTTTTGCAGGCTGCTCAATGAGCATAAGCCCGCGGTTTTCCGGCTTGAAATTATTCATCAAAAGGCTTACCTGTACCAGCAGCTGGTTTTTGGTTTTTCCCGTAAAGCGGAAAGCGCCGATAAAAATAAGAACTTTCACATTCTCAATGCCCATCGGCACCCTGTTTATGAAATCCTCCAGCGATTTATAAAAACCGTTTCTCTCGCGTTCATAAGAGATGAACTGCGAGAGTTTAGAATCAAGGCCTTGCAGGTGCATAAAACCCAGATAAATATCGCTGCCGTACAGAGCGGTTTCATATTCGCTTTTGTTCACGCAGGGAGTATGTATCACAGCACCGGCCATTCTGGCTTCATGCACATAGATTTCAGTTCTGTAAAATCCTCCCTGATTATTGATTACGGCAACCATGAATTCAATAGGGTAGTGCACCTTCAGGTAAAGGCTCTGGTAGCTTTCTACGGCATAGGAGGCAGAATGCGCCTTGCAGAAGGAGTAACCAGCAAAGGATTCAATCTGGCGGTAGATTTCCTGGCTCAGCGCTTCGGGATGACCTTTTGCGGCAGCTGCAATAAAGAAATCGTCCTTTACTTTCTGAAGCGCCGCTTTTGAGCGTCCCTTGCCCGACATGGCACGTCTGAGGATATCTCCGTCGGCGGCCGAGAGCCCGCCGTAATGCAGGGCAATTTTGATCACGTCTTCCTGATACACCATAATACCGTAGGTTTCTCCGAGCTCCTTTTCAAAAACCGGATGGAAGTATTCAAATTTTGACGGGTTGTTATGACGGAAGATATATTCCTTCATCATTCCCGATTGCGCTACTCCGGGACGGATAATGGATGATGCCGCCACGAGTGTCTTATAATCGCCGCATTTTAGACGGCGTAATAGGCCCCGCATAGCGGGACTTTCGATGTAAAAGCATCCTATTGTGCGTCCTTGGGCCAGATAGACGTTTGCGGACTGTTCATTTTTTGATATTCTTGTGTCGCGGATATTGATGCGAATGCCTCTGTTCTGCTCAATTATTTTCACCGTGTCATCAATATGGCCGATGCCTCTCTGGCTTAGGATGTCAAATTTATCAAAACCGATATCCTCTGCCGTATGCATATCAAAGAGCACGATGGGAAAACCTTTCGGGGGCATTTCCAACGGCGTATAATTGGTCAGCGGTTCTTCCGATATCAGGATCCCGCAGGAATGCATGCTGCGCATATTTGGATATTTCTCGAGCATCATGCCGTATTCCTGAACCAGTTTGACAATGGAATTCGGCTGATGGAATTTCATTGGATTCTTGGCCAGCAGATCAAGCTCGTCTTTCGGCAGTCCGAATACCTTGCCGACCTCCCGGAAAATCGAGCGGTATTTGAATTCGACGTTCGTGCCGCAGAAAGCAACATTCTCATAACCGTAACGGTCAAAGATATATTTCAGTATCACATCACGTTCTTTCCAGCTCCAGTCGATGTCAAAATCTGGAGGGCTCTTGCGGTTCTCATTCAGAAAGCGCTCAAAATACAGGTCAAGCTCCAAAGGACAGATATCGGTTATTCCCAGACAGTAGGCAATAATGCTGTTGGCGCCCGAGCCCCTTCCGATATGAAGGAAACCCCGGCTGTTGCTGTAACGGATAATATCCCAGGTAATGAGAAAATAACCGCTGAATTCAAGGTCATTGATCACTTTGAGCTCTTTTTCAACGCGCGCTTTTGCTTCTGCATTATGGCGCCCGTACCGCCATACCAGACCTTCTTCGGCAAGAGTGGTCAAAAGGGCAATGTCCCCTTTTTTGTTTTTGGTGTAATGTTTTTTGTTTTTTGGGCTCTCAAAATCATACTGAAAATTGCAGTGCTCGATTATGTACCGGGTATTCTGGATGATCTCGGGATAATCTTTATACAAGGCGGCAAGTTCCGTTTCGGGAATCATCATATCCGATTTTCTGCAGCAGTCCTCAGGCCCGAGTTTGGACAGAAGTTCATTGAGGTCAACGGCGCGCAGGATCCGGTGCAGGTTGTATTCCCTTTTGGTGCGGAAAACCACAGGCTGAAGAACAACCATTTTAGAAATCTTCTTTTTAAGTTCCGGCATAAAAAGCCTGCCGAGCTGGTCAGGCTGGATGCCGATATATTCATTCTCGCCAAGCTGTTCAGGCGCATTTTCCAGCGTATAGATAAAATAAACCGATTCAAAAGACGGCGCCTTTTCCGGCAGGGGATTCCCGCTGAAATTATGATCGGTCAGAAAGCGGTTCATCCGGGCAAGCCCTGCTGCATTTTTGGCAAGACCGATATAACGCAATTTATGCCTGCAGCGGAATTCTATTCCGACAAGCGGCTTTATACCTGAGGCTTCGCAGCCTTTTATAAAATCATAAATCCCCGTTACGGTATTGATGTCGGTCAAGGCGGCTGCCGTGACTCCGCACTCTGCCGCCTGTCTTATCAGATCATCCAGCGGAATAGTGCCGTAGCGCAGGGAATGAAAAGAGTGGCAGTTGAGAAACATGATCTATTTTTTGCGTTTTAAAATTTCGTCTTTATTGTTAGGTTTGAAAGATGCGCCGGCGCATCTCATCACGGCATCAAATCCGTAACGGGTCTTCATTCTGTCCATGGCCTGATATAGGGAAAGCATTTCCTCGGTATCATTGAAAAGATCAATCTGATATGTTCCCCTGACCAGTCCGCTGAAGCGCACTCCGATGAGGCGCAGCCTCATGCGGCGCTGGTACAGTTTGGTAAAGAGATCAGTGACGGTCTGGGTCAGAATATGATCCGCTGAGGTGTACGGCACCCTTGACTGCTTGGTTTCGGTATCAAAGTTGGCGTACCTTATTTTGACGGTCACCGTTGAGGTGAGCCATTCTTCTGCACGCAGCTGGTAGGCCAGTTTCTCCACCATCCCCTGCAGGATCCGGTTTAATTTCATTACGTCGATGGTGTCCTGGGAGAAGGTATGCTCGGTTGAAATTGATTTTCTTTCCGTGTAGGGCTCTACAGGTGTGTTGTCAATGCCATTGGCTTTTTTCCAGAGCTCGTTGCCGTTTTTGCCGATCATCTGCTGCAGGGATTCGGCCGGCATCTCAGAGAGTGTCCGGATGGTGCGGATGCCGATTCTCGAAAGAAGCTCAAAGGTTTTCTGGCCGACCATCGGGATTTTTCGGATGGAGAGCGGATTCAAAAAAGACTGCACCAGATGCTCGGGAATTTCAAGGTTCTGCTTCTGTTTGCCCTCGCCGGTTCCGATTTTCGAAACGGTTTTGTTGACCGAAAGGGCAAAGGTGAGGGGAAGGCCTGTTTCCTTTGTGATGCGGTGCGCGAGCTCATCAGTCCATTTGTAGCTGCCGTAGAATTTATCCATGCCGGTAATGTCCAGATAAAATTCATCAATGCTTGCTTTTTCCACTACTGGCGCTTTTTCCTGAATGATCTCGGTAATGTCATGGGAAAGCCTGGAATAGAGTTCCATGTCGCCTTTCATAATTTTTGCCTGAGGGCAGAGCTTCATGGCCATATGGATCGGCATGGCGGAACGCACGCCGAATTTTCTGGCTTCGTAAGAACAGGATGCCACAACGCCCCTGTCGCCTCCGCCGATGATAAGCGGTATGCCGTTAAGTTCTGAATTTGTCAGCCTTTCGCAGGATACGAAAAACGTGTTCATGTCGATGTGTACAATTGCCCGGCTCATAATCTTAATCATTTTATACTCATCAAAATTAGTACGGATAATAACAATTTATAAAAATAAAATGTTCTAAATAATAACAAAATCTAAAAAGCCTTATTTTTCGGGACATAAAAAAAGCACCCAAATCGGTGCTTTTTTGCTTTATTAAGAATTTACGGAAGGATCAGAATTATTCAGTTGCAGGTTTCTCACTGGTTTGCTGGGGAGCTGTTTTTTTCATAAGGAGATAAAAATCCCTCAGATGCCACCATGCCGGGCATCGGTCTATCGGGCCGTTAAAATTTCTGATGGTGGTATAACAGCTGTTGAGGAAAACCTGCGAGTCGGTGATCTTTGCCCACGGAGTCCATTCCACTTCCTTGGGCGGCGGATTGTTCTCAAAATGGCGTTTTATTTCTTCATGATTCATAGGGCAAAATTACTTAAAAAACCAGAGCAGACCAAGGGCATGAAAGAAGAAAACGCCCTTAAAGGGCGCCTTCTTCTGCAAAAGAGTAATAGGTCTCAGGGGTCACGATCAGGTGGTCGAGCAGGGGAATATCCATCAGTTTTCCTGCTTCACGGATTTTTCGGGTGATATTCCTGTCTGTCTCGGAAGGGACTGTCTTTCCTGAGGGATGGTTGTGGGTGATGATGATCCCGACGGCGGCGGCTTTCAGGGCTGCCGCGAAAAGCAGGCGCATATCAACCACGGTTCCCGAGATGCCTCCCGAGGAGACCTCGTAGATTCCCAGAACCCTGTTGGACTGGTTGAGCAGCAGCACTTTGAACTGCTCAAGGAATTCTATCTTGCCGGGATCCCAGCTGTCCATCAGTATTCGGTAAGCATCTCTGGAAGAACCGATATAGGGTCTTTCAGTGCTTTTTACTTTGGTTTTATAGATCAGTTCGATTTCTGATACTTTCTGCCAGTCTGTGTTTTGATGCTGATTTTTCATAGCTGCTGTAGTTTTAAGATTAATTACAGCACCGCTTCCCGGACAGGGCTGAGCGAACGCAGAAAGCAACGCAATAAAGCAGGAGCGCAGCCCTGCATTTATGGGGGAATTTTTTGCGGAGAACCGAAAGCCGTGCCCGAACTTTGTGATGAAATTGACTTAACATCCGCAATAGCTCCTAAACCAGGACTGTCCGATATGCCTAAAAGTGTCTGCGCGCCAAAAAAAACCGCAGTTAAAAATCTGCGGTGTCAATAGTGGAGAGGGTTAAGCGGAAACTGCCTGTTTTTTTCGTTTCTTCATACGCTGTGCAATCTCGGGCATATTTTTGCGGATAATACCCAAAATCCTGCTGTGATATTTAGTAGCTTTATTTCGATGCCCCCTGCATTGGATAATTTCCATTTTTGAAAGGGACACTTCAATGGTTTCCATGGGTATGTTCCCGATTTGTGCCGAGAGTATGAGGGAATCCTTCTTTTTATAATACTCGTTGGTAAATAGGCAGTGGCGGAGCGTGTCGCCCTCTTCGATAAAATCCTGCACGCTGTCAAGGACTTTTATGGTAAGGTCTTTATCAGTAAAAGAAAGTCCGAAGAACTGTTTTTTATCCTGCTTATAAATCGGCTCAGCTTTCTGTATTTCTGCGCGCATCTGCGCAAGATGCTCTTTGCGCTGAATATCCCTTTTTTTGGCGACAAGCCTGTCATGCGCCCCGCTTAGGTTTTCAGGACAGGTGAGCGCAGGAGCGCCGAGGTCTTTTTTAAACCATCGGAGCAGGGAAATGTAATCCTCCCAAATCTTGATGTCCTGAATTTTATAGCGGTGTTTAAGGCAGGTTTTTACTGCCTGCCAGTTTTCATGCAGGTGCTGTTCATGGGAAGTCAGGTAATGCGTGAGCAGGGAAATCTGCGAGTTTTTTAAAAGTGTTTCTGCAATGCAGTCCTTTAAAAGGGCTGTAAAGAGTATCTGCGGGGCAATGCCGTGCACGGAAGCCTTAAAGCCGTTTCTTTTCAAAAGCGGAATCACTTTGAGGCTTGGATAAACCTTGTAGGGGTTGATGCGGTATTTAGGAGAGTTCTGAAAATGCTTTGGACGGATTTCCAAAGGGGAATAGTACTGCCATGCATCATATGCATTGGAAAAAACATTGGTGCTTCGGGAGATGGTACGCACTTCCCCTTTGGGATTTATCCAATGCTGCATGACTTCCGTATGGGAATAATCGGGAAGAAAATTCTTTTTCATGTTCTTGTGCGAGCAGATGATGCGCACGACCTGATACCCTTGACAGGCATCAGTAACGGCGAAGTATTCGATTTCTTTGAAATGCACCTGATTGTGCTGATGTATTTTAAGTCTGCCCTTACAGGCGGTGCAGTTGATATAATTTTTGCAGGACTGGCTTTCGCTGTCAGGCTTCCACGCATGGGTGCATTCCAGACAATGGAATTTTCCCCTTGAGAGCACCGTCCATTTCAGGAAAATATTTTTTTCCGCCCACTGGTGCATCTGTGCTGTGATGGGCGCAAGGTCAGCGCTTAAGGCGCTGATTTCTTTTTCTACAGATGTTTTGGGTATCATAGGTCAAAGAGTGTTAGGGTTTTCTGTGCAGGTTTTACAGATTGTACTACCTGTGTTTTTTGAACTGTGCTTTCAGATACTGCGGGAGCAGTTGAGAACAAATCAGGTTTTACAGGCGGGCTTACTGCTACTCTGCATTGAACAGGGGCAGGAGTTCCAATGCTGTCATCTGTGTAGTACAGCACCGCCATGTCAAAGATTTCCTGATTATCAAAGGCGCATTCCCCTGTTTTTTTGACCTCGCCGAAAATGTAATGGAAACAGCTTTCAAGGTTTTTGGACTGTTTGGCAAGGGCAGGCGCAAAAGCAGTATCGTTCTGCGCTTTTTCATTCAGGTAATTTTCAATGGCGGTCTTGAATTTGTCGGATGCTTTCATAAGAGAATATTTAAGATTGAACTGTTATTCAAAAAGCCTTGAATAGAGGCCATAGCAGTATTCTTCAAAGCAGAGCCAACATACAAAAGTGTAGTGAGGAGCTTGGAATCGGTTTTCGATCGCTTCGCCAATTGCCTCTTCAAGTTCGGTTCTGATATTTTCAAGGTCATCGATATGCTCGATGTAAAATTCTTTGCAGTCGGCGTGGTAGATAAATTCGGAAATCATACCACTCACGCAACCCCCTTGCTGCAGGTCAAGAAAGAATGATTTTAGCTGCTCTCTTTTTTTTCCGTTATAGGAAGTGATGTTTTTGAGGATTATCTCATTAAAGGCATCGGCTACACGGTATTCTCTGTAGTTGGATTTTGATAAGGCTTCCATAATATTGTCATTAGGCGTGTATAAAAAATAATGTGCGCATGATTTAGAAAGGCAGGTCGTCGGGTTCGTCTTTTGCTGTATTTTTCTTTTGAAATGCGGGAGCTTCAGCAGTATTTTCTGTTTTCGGGAAAACCAGTATTTTGATATTACTGGTGTGAAAGGTCAGCGAACCGAGCGCTCTGCCCTCGGCATTGGTGTAGACACTCAGACCGATGCGCCCGAAGAGTTCGACCATAGTGCCTTTTTTAAGCCACTGCGCCATTTTGGAACCCATCCAATAGGAGCAGTCGATGTAGGTCACAATCTTTTTAAGCTCGCTTGACCCTTTTGGTCTGTAGCTGTCGTTGACGGCAATGGAGAAATTTACCACCTCCCTGTCATTTGAAATTTTTGCCGTAACGGCATCTTTTGTAATTCGTCCTGAGATTTCCATGATGAAACATTTTAAGTGAGTATTTATCTGTTTTTTCTCAAGCCCCGCATGAAATTTTTCAAAAGAAAAACGGGAAAAAAGAAAGCACAAAATCAAGCGCCCGATAAAGTTTCCGGAGTGCTATAAGTCCCGAAGGGCGGCAAGGCCGTTATGCGCATGCAGGAGACTGCGGGTGCTATTTTCGCGGCTCTTTTAATCCGTTTTCATTGAAGATTTCCCTATCCATTTTTACGGCAGGCAGAATCAATTTCAGATGCCTGTTTTGCGAAAGGCACTCAAAAATTTTGTAATTTCAAGCTGCAAAAAAAACACTGTGATGGAAAAGCAATATGACCTTGACCGTTTTTTGGAAGCCCAGCAGGAAACGTACGGCAATGCGCTGCATGAGATAAGGGCGGGCAGAAAACAGACCCACTGGATGTGGTTTATTTTCCCGCAGCTGAGAGGACTGGGATTTACGGATTATAATATCCTGTACGGCATTGAAAACCTGCAGGAAGCATCACAGTATCTCAATCACCCGATACTGGGCAGACGGCTGGTGGAAATTACCCAGGCAGTGCTTAAAATCGAGAATAAAACGGCACTGGAAATCTTGGGCAGGCCAGACAAAAGAAAACTGAAATCCTGCATGACCCTGTTTGGACTGCTGCCTGATGCGCCTGACTGTTTCAGGCTGGTACTTGAAAAATATTACAATGGAGTGCAGGACGAAAAGACACTGCAGATTTTAAAGAAATCCGCCAGCTAAAAAAAACATTTTTTATTTCACTGCCTCAAAGAACACTTATATATTAAGGATAAAGATAGATTTTAAAGCAGCGGACGGAAATGCTAATTTGGTATACAGTTTCGAGCGACTTCTTATACATTTAGGCGCACTTTCTTTAACAACAAATTCGTTTAATTGGTTTTAAAATTCAACGCAATATTTATTAAATTTGGAAATTAAGATAGTATCATAAAGAAGAATGTCAAACCAGCAGAAAGAAATCAGCGAAATTAAGGAGTACATCAAAAAGTGGATTTATGAGATTGAAATTTCAAATTCTCTGAATTACTTTGACATCAATAAAGTAGCAGAAGGAGTCTGTCTTAGGTTGCTTAATCTGATATATAAATATAACCTTAAAGATTTAAATAAAGAAAAGATAAACTTTCCGGGTGTCGACCTCGGAAATACAGTTTCTTCGAAAATTGCTTTCCAGATTACATCAGAGAGCAGCGCAAACAAAATAAAGAAAACCCTTAAAACATTTGAAGAATTTGAACTTTCCAAAAAATTCACAAATGGAGTTCGATTTCTTATTTTGAGCACGAAGAAGAAAAAGTTCTCCAAAATAGAGGGATCTGAAGAAATTTTTGACCAATCCAAAGACATCCTGTTTGTATCAGATCTCATTTCAGAAATTGAAGCAATTTTCTGGGATGATAATGTGCGATTCAACAAAATAAAGAGATTCTTGGAAATTGAGTTTGGGAACAGGGGGAGCAATCAAACAGCTGTGCATGCCGATTGCGACGCACTGATAAAAAACTTTACTGATGCGGCAAAAGCCAACCTGCCCTCACCTGATGGCATCGTCTATATCTTTCTAGGAGAAGACCAGATACATTATGATGTGCGTAAGCTTTTTGGACTGCCATTTAATAAACAAGGAAAAATTATTCTTGGAAGATCGGGATGCGGAAAATCGCTTCTGGCAAAAGCCTGGGCGCTGAACAACAGTGATGAAATGGTTCCGCTGATACTGCAAGCCAAATATTTTGATACGGGACTTATCAGGATGATTGAAGATGAAGTCATTAAAAATGGCTTTAATTCAGCATCTGATTTTTTTGAAATCTGTAATTCAGCCGGAAAAAAAATATTTCTTGTTTTAGATGGAATCAACGAATGTGATTCGTCAAAAGCAACAGTACTGCTGAGCCAGCTTGCCGACATCTCAAACAAGCAAGAAATGCTGTTTATAATAACAGCTCAGGACCATATTGCAGATTTTGAAAGCCTCGAAGTTGATTTTCTTAGAATGGCACTGCCGGATATAGAGATTAAAGCGGCCATTGCATCAAAATATTCAAATTATTCTGAGAAGCTAATGCCTGTCTTAGCGAATGTTTCCACAGCGCAAGAAGCAAAAATGGTTGGAGAAATAGGTGAGTTCGGCGCTGATAGGATAAGCAGGTTCAGTTTGTTTGAACTCTACGTCAGAAAAAAGCTTGCTGCCTTTGAAACCCAGGCAATGTTCCTTCTTTCACTGGCCGCTGACTGGATGTCCCGAGAAATTAACTTTTCTATCTCCCTGCGCCAGCTGAACATCATAATGCAGGAGAATAATATATCAGATCTTGTTTTGGACCGCTGCCTAAAAGAACACATTCTGGTCAGGGATTTTACAAAAGTCAGTTTCGAGCATGAGATGATCCTAAATTTTTTTACTGCAGATGCAGTTATAAGATTCAGCAATGAAGCCGAGGAATTGATTTCAGAATTTAATGCTCCCAGAAATGATGAGAAGAGACTTTTAATAATAGGTGCTGTTGAAGAGCCTGTAGTCAGAAACAGCCTTTTGGACAGCATAACTGATATTGCACTAATTCAAGAAATCATTAAAGGCGAAGCAGGGGAATACTGCAGCAATTGGGCAGAAGAAAGTATAGGGAGAGTTATTGAAAAATTGCGTCTTGATGCGGAGGGAATCTTCTTTATACTTACTGCAGACGAGTATTTTCCGATTGAAGCTACTTCAGTTTCTGAGGTAAACTGGACAAACAGCGATAAATTATTTCTGCAGGTCCTCGCTTTTAAATTATCGGAAGCGGAACATCTACAGGAAGTTCTTTCCATTATCGGGATTGTAGAAAACAGAATCAAAGAATATTATAAGGCCTTATTTGAAGAGGCTAGAGAAAAAAAGGTTAATCTGAAAAATGGTTTGTTTGCGGCAGTATATGTTTCTTTTAGAAATTATGAGACTGTGCCAGCAATTTCGCAGCTTTTCAATCTTGTCAATTCAGGGCTTTTTGCTTTAGACAATGAACCTAAAATTGAGGACCAAAAGATAAGGCAGCAGCTGCCTTCAGAAATTACCGCGGGACAGCTGTATTTTCTACTACACCTGCTGCGAATCAATTTAAGCCCGGGCATTTTGTATCCTATCATCCATCAGGCGCTTACAGCATCATGGAACATTATTCCGTATCATCTCAAGGTGGAAGTATTGTTTATCGTATCGCACTGCGCCTCAGATGGTATGCAGCAGCAGGCATTGATAAGTGCTTTGGAAAAGATCCACCGAGAAACGAGAAACGGCTGGATTTCTACTTTGGTTCTTGAAGCTCTTGCTGATTTAGATGCGCTTGATGAAGATACAGAATCTCATAAAGAAAGCGTAAAATCGGAGATCAGCAAATTGCTGGAGGAGCCGGAAGCAGAAGAATCATGGCGAGAAGCATTTAATTTATATTCGAACCAGTTCGATCATCCCTATAACAGAGCTTATTTCGAATCACTGCAGGAACTGGACGAAGCTTCCAAAAGAATCTTTTATTCAATGGCGGTGCGCTCTTATAGCGAGAATACACTTTTTGTTCCCGGCCTTATATTTATGTCCGAGCAGCTTCTTGGAAAAGGATGCTGCAAGTATCTTCTGCATTATCTGGACAAGCCGCAGAGCGGGTCAGTACTGCGTTACGAAAAAGTCAAAACGTGGATTGCGGCTTATGTGGTTTTGGGCAGATACAATTATGAAATTGAAAATATTGCCGCACGGGATTGCGAGCCGGAGTTGCTGCATGCAGGCACCAAACTGTTTTATTGGATAAATAGGACCAATATAAGTGAGCAGGAAATAAGAAAGAATTGTGCCCCAATATTTCAACTTCTATTTGAAAATGAGGCACTTTTTAGAGTATATCTATTAAAAAACCTTCAGTTTTCATATTATCAGACACATTTCCCTGTCCGGTTCTACGAAAATGAGAATACAT
The DNA here is from genome assembly GCF_009711135.1 of Flavobacterium sp. LC2016-01. GTDB lineage: Bacteria > Bacteroidota > Bacteroidia > Flavobacteriales > Flavobacteriaceae > Flavobacterium. The sequence continues at coordinate 128,338 of NZ_WMIC01000004.1, forward strand.
CTATCAAGGGGATTTATGATCTGTTTCCGGATAAGTTGCTTGAAGCCTGCAGGAAAAGCGTTGCAGATCCCGTTGCCGGAAATGCCAGATATGGGTTTGACAGTGCCGATACAATCATTAGATACGCTATTGATAAGATTGGAGATTATGGGAACGCAGTAGACCTGCCCCTGTTGCAGCAAGCAGCTGGCAACCTGGTTTTTGGCAAAAATGCGGTTGCCGCAATAAAGCAGATAAAAGCAGGGCTGTAATTTGAAAGCAGAATAAACATACTTAAAAAGAAATAAACAATGCATTATCTAGAAGTTGATTACAGGGCAAGCAGCCTGAATATGGTCATCAAAGGACTGAGCAGTTCTATCAAAGAGTTTCAGCGCTCTGGTGAAAAGAACAAATGGTATGACGCACTGTTTTTTCTGGAAGATTCAGAGCATATTTTTGGACTTGCGTTCATCGCTTTTCAAAATTATATAAATGCCTCGATAAAGGACCTCACAGAACAAGGAGGGAAGCAGCTTCAGCTGGAGCATTACAAGCACGGAGATATCCTGCCTGCTTCCGGTTACACAAATATTGAACTCATAATATGCCTGGCCAATTATATAAAACATAAAGAAGATGATAATGAGGAGTTCCACAAACATACCAAAAGAGTGCTTTCCCAGTTTAATCTAAATACGGATAAACAATGCGATATTACAGAGTCCGCCGTCTTTAGGGGACTAGACATCCTTGATGAGAACTGGGACCTCATTGCTATAAAAGACTCAGTTCTCAGATGGAGAAAATCAGCCGCCGCTCAAATACTCGGTACAAGCGATTCCGGATTTTAAGAATTCGATTTGTTAAAAAGATGTTGCTATCTGCCATGTAAAAAGCAAAAACTAGAAAAACCAAATCAATCCGTTTTATTTTGCTATGCGCATTCTGGTTTTACAATAAATCCATCAAAGCCATTTCTACGATGATACTGTTGTAGTTTCCGTGCGCAATGACCTCTTTGACTGTCACCAGATAATCGGTATCATTTATGTCGATTTCAGCTGAAATAACCTTGCTGTACTCTGCAGGCACTCGTCCTATGCGGTGCCCTTTGTATAATAAATAGATGGCATATGGATTATTGCTGCGTCGTACTCTTGCATATTCAAGAACGGCTCCTTCAGAAACCCTGCGGGAGCTTATGCGATAACCAGCAAATTCCGAGGTTGCTTCTACTGTAAAAGAAAATACATCGGGAAGAGCGTTGAATCGGTGAGGCGTAAGTTTTCTGCTTATGCTGATAATATTTTCCCTATCAAATACTGAAAGTTCCAAACTATTGATTCTGCCGGTACTCAAATTTGAAAGCCATTTTATAAAATCAGGACCTGTTCGTCCGGATGCCAGTTCGGTAAGCACAACGACCGCATCCCTGTTCTTAATTCCAAGCGATCTGGCCAAGCAGCCTGCTGAATCAGGCAGTCCATATTTCAGGTAGGATGATAAGTTGGCAATATTGTACGGCACATCATCCCTTTCAATTCCGAGCCTGTAAATCATAATGTTGGTAAAGGCAGTAAATGCCCATGGATACAGATAATAAAGACCTTTTGAAAGAAACAGATGGAAACTTTCTATGTTTTTATTCTTTTTCCACTGTTCGATAATTTCTTCGAGAGGCTCGCCGGAAATCCACATTTCTATGATTGGATAATGCATCTCGACAGTAAGACCTATATTTGTCAGCTTGCGATCATCCAGTTCCTCTAATCCTGCATCAAGCAAAAACTCAAAAACAAGCCTGCAGAAATCAAAATGATTGTCATCTTCCAAATAGCCGTTCAGTTCTTCCAGATGCTTGATGATAAAGTCATCAATTATGATATTGCTGTCGTAAGTAAAACCGGACTGCTTATATATTTCAGCATCGGAGACGTCAAGATTTTCCTCAAACTTCTTAAAAGTACTGCGGAAAGACCTTTTTATCAGTTCAAGGTCATCCTCATCGAGCTGGAATTTGAAAAGGCTATTGTCGATAATATCGTTTATGATTTCTTCATAATCAGTCCCAATGATTTCCTCGGTAAACATTTCCATCAGGAATGTTTCCGATAAAATTGACAAGTGCCTGTCACGAACTATGCGGTTAATTCTCCTGCGGTTATATGTATTTATGACTTTAGAGAATAGGCTGTCTGCTTCCTCCAGATTATCCCTATTGGTGAATTCTTTATAATTATTCAGATCAATAGGGGTATTTATTACAAAAATTATTTTTCCTTCCGTTTCTTTGCCAGCGCGTCCAGCTCTTCCGACAATATTCCAAAAGTCCCTCTTTGAAATCAATATCTGCCCATCGTCGCCATGTCCAATTGCCAGATTGTAAAAAATCAAGTTCTTTATTGGAAAATTAAGACCCTGTCCGACCGTATTGCTCGACAGCAGCAGTCTTAATCTTCCTGTACGGTAATCATGCTCTACAGAATTCCTTACTTGTTCAGGCATATCCCCGAAATGAATTCCAATACCATGCCTGATAGACTGCGTTATGGGATCGTCTTCTCCATACCACATTTTTGTGTAATAAAATGATTCCTTGCCCTCATCGGCCTCAAACCATTCCGGCAGATCGATATCAATGCCCTGTAAGATTTGCAATAATTGGTTTGCTATGGTCAGGGTACGTCTAGGCTGTCCGCAAAACACCAGCGTATTGCCTTCGAAAGTCATTCTGTAGGCCAGAGCTGCAGTAGTTGCGGGCTTGGTTTTTACAGTAGGATATTTTCCTCCAATTTCTCTGTGCATGAGGTAATTTGGTACAAATGATTTCCCGATTGAAGTAAGCGTCTCAGTTTCTTCAAAATTTTTAAATCCGATCTGGCTTCCCCCTTTCGTCCAGGTGAAGCTTCCAATCAATTTGCGTGTAGGTTCCCATTCTTCAGTTACGGGACTGTCAGGAAACTGAAGGGATCGCAGCACGTTCTCCTGCTCGCCGCTAAGCCACTGCGCATATTGGTCTGCATTTTTTGGAGGCATAACTGCCGAAATGAACAAGAATGCTATTTCAGGAAATTTAATTTTCAATCGTATGATCAAAAATTCCAGCAAAGCTGCTCTTGTGCTCACTTCGCCGATAATGTGGCCTTCATCCACAACCATTAGGGAAATGCCTTTAAAGAGTTCGGGATTTATTCGAACGAGCATATCGATTTTTTCGGGAGTGGCTATCAGGACATCTGTCTGGGAGATTATTACATCTTGGAAGCTGTCCACTTCATAGCTCCCGGAAAGGGCGGAGACTGAGTAGCCGAGCTTGGAAAAGTACCTGCCAAGCTCAATCTCTTTTTCGCTTGTAAGCGCCCTGAAAGGTGCGACATAAATGCATTTCTTATCAGGAAACTCAGTAAGGTTTTTTAATATTGAAAGTTCAGCAATGAAAGTTTTGCCGGCGCTGGTGGGCATTTGAACTACAAAGTTTTCATTTCTTTCAAGAAGCCCCTGCTCGATTGCCCTATGCTGGGAAGTCCAGAGTTCAAATACTGATCTGCGGTTCCCGATATTTTTTATAGAATTGCTGTCATAATAGTCATGCGCCAAAAGTTTTACATATTTTCTCCAAACTTTGCTCTCTGCAATATGTCCGTTTTTTTTGAGCGTGTTCCAGATTGATTTGTTCTCAAAAACAGCAATGCGTGTCTTTAAAAGAGATAGAAGATGCGAGATAAAAATATTGTGCCTTTTTAGATAATATTGGTAGACTCTCTCAAAAGCTTCTTGATATCCGGTGTCTTCAGAAAGCCTGAAAATAGCATCACACCATTTTGACAAAGCATCATCAAAAAGTATAATGCCGAGATCATCCGCGGCCTGGATATTGGCCTTTGCCTCGGGTATTTTTTTTAAAAGAATATAGGTTATCTGCCTAACGATGTAGCTTTCGGAATCAGTGCTTGTTTCGGATCTTTCGTCATCAAATATAAATTCGCCAATCTGCTGCGCAATGCAGTAGGCATTTGCCTGATATCCGGACAGATCATAGCACAATGCAGAGAGAAGAAGGACAGAGTCCTTATCATAAAGCTCTGCTAATTCTTTGAGTTCGCTTAGATATTCAAAGATTTCCGCGCTGGATTTCAAACCTGTCGTAATTATTCTTGTGTCGCCGTCCTGCTCCAGCAGATATGCGCAGCTGCTTGAAAGAAATACTGCACGGTTCCACAGGTAATCAATCTGGAACGATCTTGTAAAGGATGCATTAAGGCGCCAGGCGAAAATCTGGTTCTTGTAGCTGGCAAGGGTAGTGTCTTTCAAGACATTCCTAACTTCGCTGTCAATAAACTGGGTATATTCCTGTCTAGTCATTTTATTTTTTTATCATGTCCACCAAGCGCTGGTCAATATCTTGCCATGTTTCATCAATAATTTTCTGCAGATCTTTAATGATAATTACGGTAACGCGCAAAGGGGCAAGCTGCGGTGGAAGGTTGTGAAGTTCATCAAAAATTGTGTCAGTGTAATTGTTCTCTTCCACAATAAAAAACAATTCAAAATTTCTGTTGTAAGCTGAAGGATTCTTAACGATGTCTTTAAATTTTGCTGCAGATGCATAGTCGTTCTGCTCGACATAATACCTCATAAGAAAGTCAGCCAGCATTTCATTGGGTACATTGTTTTCTTTTGCAAGGCTATTGTGGGCAATGATTGAGATATAGTTGCGATTTGGGTTTGTGCCTTCTTTTTGATGCGAGGCGACCCTGGTCTTTATTTCATAATAATGTATGTCTGTTATCGGATCTCCCGGATTAAAGGCGATCAAGTCTGTGCCAAATACTGATTTGTTTTTATTTATTTTCCATCGCAGTTTGTGGATCGGTATGCTAAGTTTTTGAATATTTGCCACAATCAGTCCTGCAACAATTTCTCCCCAGTCCCCCTGCCTTACAATACGGTCAATGATGCCGGCATTTTCCGGTATTACATAGTCTGTAACATATTTTTTAATTTCGTCTTCAGATGATTCGCTCAGATGAAACTTCAGCGCCTCGATTGAGCGATATGATAAGAGGACCTTCTCTTTCAGATCTTCAAGAAATGCAGCATCTACTTTTTTATTTTGGGTAACATAGAAAAATTCAAAACAGAAGTCTTTTCTGTCCTGGTTATAATCAAAGTAATGCTCAATCATAATTAGAATTGGATTAGGGGACTAATTTAAGCAAAGAAGCATACAGAAAACTACAGTAGAAATACGTGTTTGCATCCGCAAAAAATTGCGTGTTTTCCCAGCTTAAATTAATCTAAAGCGCAAAGTAGAAAATGTTTTCAAAAGTATTCTACGGGTTTCCGTAAAGCATAAGAAAATCGTCCCATAATTTCTGTCACTAACTTTGGAATAGGTATTCAAATATTTTATAATTTCAAGCATTTCAAAAAAACATTTCAATGGAGAACATTGGAAATCCTGGGCAGGCCGGACGAAAGGAAACTGAAATCCTGCATGACCCTGTTTGGACTGCTGCCTGATACGCCAGAATATTTTGGGAAGGTGCTTGAGAAATATTACAATGGAGGGCAGGACGAAAAGACACTGCAGATTCTAAAAGAATCCGGCAGCTAAAAAACATTTTTCTTTTGCCCTGCCTCAAGAAAAACTATAAGCGTACAAGGTTATTTTTCTTTTTTGAGAACCAGGGATGAAAGTGCCGGGCTTTTGATTATTCGTTCCATTTCGCTGTGGATTATTTCCTGAATCTCAATTTTGATCTGAAGATAATTTTTCTGGACGATCACATTATCAATTGTACGTATGACCGGAATTTCTTTGTAGTTATCCGTTTCTTTTTTGATCTTTTCGTGGTCGTTGATGATCTCGCAGTGGAAGGTTTTAAGCTCAATCTTGCAGTCCGGGTTATCGGCTGTCATCCCTACAAATTCCCCCGAACTCAGCGAAGAAATCTTCGACGGCGGCACTGCGGATTCGAGCTGTCTTGAACGGCTGATGGAGGTGTCGCTGCTGTTGATGGAAAGGCTTTCTCGGTCCTGCATTATCTTTCCGAATCGTTCCGAGAGCTGTTTGGCTGTATCCCCGCTGACCTGTCCGCAGACGATGTTTCCCACTATGTTAATGATCACATCGGCCTGTTCGCGCCCATAGTCCTTACGAAGCTGGCTGAAGTCCTGAATCCCCAAACAGGTGCTCACCCTGTTGCTTCTCGCCGTTGCAATCAGGCTGTCAATATTGTTGAGATAGATAGTGGGAAATTCGTCAAAAACAAGGCTGCTTTTAAGCTTTCCCTTCTGGTTTACCTGCTTGATAAGACGGCTGACAAAAAGGGAAAGCACCGCTCCGTAAGTCTGTATTTTCTGCGGATTGTTTCCCATTGAAACAATTTTCGGATCTGACGGGTTATTAATATCGAGCGTAAAATCACTGCCTGACAGCACGTAATAAAGCTGCGGGGAGGAGAGTTTTGCCAGTGAGATCTTGGCCGAGGCAATCTGCCCCTCCAGCTGGTCGACTGCCTCATTTAGGAATGCGCTGACAAAGGGATTGATCAGCACTTCGATCTCTTTTTCGGTTCTCAAAAGCGTGAAAAGACTCTCGTAATCTGTCTGGATCATTTCTATGACATGGGGCAGGGTGCAGTACTCGCCATCGTTGTATTTTCTAAGATACCATATGACTGCGGTAAGGAAATTTATCGGGGATTCCACAAAGAAATCGCCCTGTTTTTTGATCCACTCCCTGTTGAGTCCCATAAGGATGGTGCGTGCAGATTCAGCTGCGTCTGTAATGTCTGTCATTGCCGTCGGATCAAGGGGGTTGCATCGGTGTGTTCTGGAGAGGTCGTCAAAGTTTATGATATAAAATTTTGGCTCCACGGCATAAAGATGACGGAATTTCAGCCAGGCATTATAAGCTATAATGGTGAGGTCGTCGAACTTGAAATCATATATGAACATGCAAAAGCCCTTAGCGATGTGCTGGGTGATGACATGGCGGATTACGAAGTATGATTTTCCAGAGCCGGGGGTACCGGGAACCAGAATGCCGCGGAAAGGATTTATGATGTTTATCCAGCTGCGGCGCACTTTGTTTTTGAGGTGATAACGGGCAGGAAGATTAACGGAATATTCATTTTCAATCAGCCTTTCCTCCTGCGGGAAAGTTTCATTTTCCTTGTTGAAAATATCTGCTGAATCCAGCTTTCTGCGGATAATGCGAGACAGGAGCGTGCCTCCGGAAAGCGTGGTCAGATAGCCCAAAGAACACAGTGATATATATACTGCAGCACATATCCCAGTATCCAAAAACAAGGCAAAAGCCAGATAAGAACCAAAGTAAAGCAGCAATCCCAGACTGATATAATAAAATGCTGTCAAACCTTTTAGCTTTTCATTTTTTCTTCCTCTGGCTCCCATAAGGGAAATAACCAGCAGTGCGAGGGCAAAAAGTTTGGACGTATGGAAGCTGTCCAGAAGCCCCGTACGATGTATATTCTCCAGTATCCTGCAGGCAAAATCCGGAGCGAGATTCCACTTCCTGAAAGAGAGGAAGCAGTAAAAATAAAAATGAATAAGCAGCACTGTGATGCTCATCAGTCTTGTCATATCCAAAATTTTTCGAAGCGCCTGTTCATTTTCTCCTGTCTGCATGCTTATAGTTTTTTATGTGTTACTTATTATCGGACTGACCTTTTCTTCTTCTTTTTTTCCGTTTGTTTTTAAGCTCTCTAGGAACGTAATCAGACGGAGTTCCGGCGTAAAGCACATCATCAATTATCCGCTGTACTTCAGCGGCGGAAATAAAAGAACCCTGCCGGCTTACTGTACTGTCAAGAACAGCAGACTGTTTTCCAAATTCAGCATATCCGCCAAGACGCTCAAGGAGTCCTTTGGCCGCATAAGCAGGTCCAAGGCTGCTGCCGTTGAAAATGCATCTGGTGTTATGGTCCACGTAGGTCATGCCGTAGATTACCCCGTTCTCATTTTTTCTGGCTACGGCGGTTATTCCCTGGTTCGCCAGCCGGGTTTCGAGCTGAGAAAGCGTAATGGAAGGATATTTCAGCAGCAGCAGATCTACTGCATTCCGGGTTCTTTTCATGTTTGCCACACGCGCAGTTTTAGCCGCAGCAAAATTAATTTCAAGCCGGGAAAGGGTAGGCTTGGAATAAAAACTGCTGGCTTTTATCGGAACCCCTACAGCCTTTTTTTTCTCGTCCAAAATTTGGTAGATCAGCCCTTTGTTCTGAAACATTTTTGAATTTTCCTTTCCCATTTCCGCCTTCACGTTATAGAGGTTCAATACTGCGTTGAGCTCACCCAGTGTGGTGTATTTGTAATGCGGAATGACTGCATTCAATACAGAGCCGATTGCTCTCTTGGAATCTATTGCGCCGTATTTTATTCTTTCCACATCAATGGCATTAATGGGCGCCTGCCCCTGTTTTTTTCTTGAATCCGCCCGAACCAGATCAAAAGAAATCTCCAATTCTCTGCGCGCCGTTTCGGACTGGTTTCTTCCGATATTGTGCATATCAATCCTTGAGCCGTCTGCCCTCACATTTATTGTGGCAATATGGATGTGGGGATGTCGCGCATCGTGATGCTGATAGATAAGATAAGGCTGCAATCCGAATCCAATTTTATCTATATAGGAAGCAGCAATCTGCATGAGTTTTTCTTTGGATAAGTCCGTATCGGACCGGTCAAAATTCAGTGAGATGTGCACAGCGGACCGCTTCACATTTTCATTGAGCTGGAGCTGTTTTAAAAATACGCCGAGCTTAAAATTTTCTGACATTTTTTCAAGATCCATTGGATAATTTCCCTCCCCGATACACAAGGCTTTTCCCTCCAAAACTTTGTTCTCATTGTAGGTGAAGATACCTCTTATCGAGTGCCCTGTGTTTATGACCGCAACCATTTTTGGGCTAGATTTTCAATGTGTTTTTTTATTTCATCCACCAGGGAAAAATATTTGTTCCTGTCGGATTCAAAAGAAATTACCCATGTTCTGAAATCAGAAATTTCAATTAAGGTGTGGAGTTTTTTGACGCTCTGATTGAAATTATTGCCCATGAAATTCAGCTGGGTCCGCAGCATGATAAGCTCCTGCAGCAATTTATCCAGCGACTCATTCCTGTACTTCATTACAATGGGTCTGCGCAGCAGGTTCCTGCGCACGAAATCACTTCGCTTGCGGCAGGCTGATGCTTTGAAATTCCTGTCAATAAGATTGAATTCTTCATTGGTCAGCCGGATGTGGAGCCATCTGTTTCTGGTACTGTTTTTATCTTCCATGATCTTTTCATTTTCATTGTCTCAATTTCATTCAATCTTAAAGTATCACTGCCCGCGAGTTCCGAGCAGATGGGCAGCAAGATATCGGTTGTGATACAACCGGACATCTTGCTGACTGCAGAAAACCGCAGTCCGAAAGCTTCGAAAAGGCATTTTTCAGCTTTTTCTAATAGTTGGTCAATACCTGTCATACCTATTAAAATTTATAGAAAGCCCAATTCAGAAGCTGTCTTGGGATTCCAAAAAATGATAATGAACAAGCACTGAATAACTAACTGAGAGCTAAATTAGAAAAGGCAGACACGCCCTGCAATCCTCCCCAAATTTTGAGTAGGGTAGATAGGGATTATACTTTATAATTTTACGGTGAGTGAAGTATTAATTTTTAAATGATAAATTATGATTACAGCAAATGATGCTGCCAGGGTTTTTGATACGGTGCTGAGTATCCCTGGCATGAATGAGACGATGAAGATGGATCTGAAAATTTCACGAAAAAATGTTCTGCTTTTAAGCCATCTGATACAGGACGGGCTGAAGATAAGGGAAGGGTCATCGGTTCTTCTGGAGAGCATAAACGAGCAGGGAAAGGAAGAACTGGAGAGTCTCTCTCAAGAGTTCCTGCAGAAAGCAGGACTTATAGAGCTGCATGAAAAACTTGCCGGGATCAGCGCCTCGATAAAAGGCTGATTCCAAAACAAACACTATTATTAAATGCCTGCATGATTCTTACAAAATGCAGGTATTTTTTTTGATGCCTGTTAAAAAATAAAACTGCCTGATTTTCAAAGTTTTTAGCTTGATTTTTAAAGTGTTTATGAGAAATTTCGTATATACATTTGCATTGATCATTACCGACAGCATCGGGCACAAAGAAACTAGCAGTGAATTTAAAAAGCAAGATTATGACTTTAAGCAGCCGAACAAAATATTACATTACAGAAACCATCTGTCTGCTGTATATACTGCTGTTCATTTACGCCTCGGCAAGCAAACTGATGGATTTTCAGCATTTCAGAATCCAGCTGGGTCAGTCGCCTCTGCTCAGCGCTTTTACCGAACAAGTGGCAGTTATTGTGCCTGTAACCGAGATACTTATCTGCGTGCTGCTTTTGATTCCCAAATACAAGCCTGCGGGGCTTTTCGCAGCCTATGGATTAATGGTTATGTTCACGGCCTATATTTTTATAATCCTTAACTACACCTCTTTTGTACCCTGCTCGTGCGGCGGCGTGCTGGAGAAGCTGGGCTGGCAGTCTCATCTGATTTTTAATCTGTTCTTTGTTTTTCTTGCTGTTTTCGGCATAATCCTTCATGGGGGTGGCACGCATAAATTTCACTTTATAAACAAAAAAAAATTAACAGCATTATTTTCTGCTCTCACAATCAGCAGTATCAGCATAGTTGTCGTGATGTTTCTATTTTCTGAGAATATTATACATTATCATAACAGACTTACCAGACGTTTTCCCCATACCCCAATTACGCGGACAGGAGTCAATGATTTAAAACTGAATTCCTATTATTTTGCAGGAGCTGATAATTTGCATGTTTATCTTGGTAATTCCACTGCTCCTTTATCAATTACAGTTCTGAGCAGCAGACTGGTCCAGCTGGAAAAAAGCATGATTGATTTGGATAATAAGGAGCTGCCTTTCAGGGGAGTAAAAATATCGGTACGGCCTCCTTATTTTTTTGTTACAGACGGCACGGTTCCATGCATCTTCCGGGGAAAGGTGCGTGATTGGAAAGCGGAACTTGCCAGACAGAAGGGTGAGTATTTCACCACAGCCGCTGCAATTGATTCAGTAAGGATTGCCGTATTGTCAAACAGCTCGAAAACCGGAGATAATGTATTGGGAATTATTGAAACGGCAGAGCAGGGCAGAACGATTTTAAATCCTGACATCCTACAGAAGCAGACAGACGGAGTATTTGATACTGACGGTCATCTGCTCTACAGCGAAGGTATGGAAAAAATCATTTATCTCTATGCATACCGAAACCAGTTTACGATAGCTGACCGCTCGCTGAAAATCATTTCCAGAGGCACTACCATCGACACTATAGCAACAGCAAAATTAAGTATAGCCAGGGATGTGAAACACGGACAGAGGGAGCTTTCCAAACCTCCTTTGTTTGTAAATAAAAACAGTGCCGTATATAAAAATCTCCTATTTGTAAATTCAGCAATACCCGGGCTTTATGAAAACAGCAGAATGTGGAAAGAGGCAAGCATAATTGATGTGTATGATCTTGCCGCAAAAAGTTATCTCTTAAGTTTTTGCATCTACCATTATGAAGGCATGAAAATGAAAAAATTTGCTGTACAGAATGATCAGTTATACGTACTGGCAGGCAATTATATCATCAGCTATAAGATCGACAGTAAAATCACCTCAAAATATATAAAAAATGACACCGACAATCTATTGGCCAAATAGCAGGGAACTGATCGAAAACCTGTAAAAGAGTAGATCATTAACCATATAAATTTGATTATTATGAAAAATGTTTTTAAAATCGGATTGCCAATGGCAGTGGCAGCACTGGGACTGGCAAGTGCTGCAAGTACCAGCTCAATATCTGGAGGTTCCAAACCGGTAAATCAGATGGGATACAGACACATTTCAAATCCAGACAGCTGTAATGCTGTGCAGGAATGTGATGAAGACGGTGAATGGATCTGCAAGGCACCGGATAATGTAACGCAGTTATTTGAACAGGACTGTTTAACTCCGCTTAAGAGAAGCACTCCTTAATTTGTTAACTTTATAAATGATGCCGCCGTAAGTTTTGGCTTACGGCGGCATTTTATTTCTGCAATTAATTTAGTTGTAAGGACTGCTGAACCAGTCTTGTTTTTTTTCATTTTTCAGATAGCAGTTGAACCACTGCATGATGCGCAGATTTAAATCCGTTGCATTTTCATGTCTTTCCAGCTGATGTTCTTCACCAGGATATATTAAAAGAGTATGGTCTTTGCCAAGACGTCTGAGTGCCAGATAAAACTCCATGCTGTGCCTTGAATTAACATGCCTGTCTTCTTCTCCCGCCCAGCCAAGCAGAGGCGTGCTGACCTGAGAAGCCAGCAGCACAGGAGAATTTTTCAGGTAACTCTGCATGTCATCGTACAGTGATTTTCCAATGCGGAGCTGGTGGTCTTCAGCGCGGAAGAAATCCGGTCTTCTGAACATAGGGCCTGTATAGAGGTAGGCGCTTACCAGATCGGTCCACGGCGCTCCGGATACTGCCGCGGCAAAGCGGTTGGTCTGCGTAATAATGAGATCGGTTTCATAGCCTCCGAAAGAATGTCCAATCAGACCGACCTTATCGGGATTTATACTGCCTTGGGCCACAGCTGCATCAACTGCAGAAAGGACACTCTCGGTGACGGACTTTTTCAGATTGCCAAATTCATAATTGATATCGGGCAGCAGCACAAAATATCCGTTATTGGTATAGTTGTGTATATTGAATCCGTCTCCCTCGATCAGTGAAGGATTTATATAATCATTTTTGTAGCCGAACTGGCGTTCATAAATGCGGACTACCAGCGGATATTTTTCTCCCTCCCTAAAGTCTGAGGGATAGTAAAGTATGCCTTTTGTTTTTACACCGTCTGCATCGTATTCGATTTTTATATTTTTGCTCCAGTAAAAATTCTTCTGCTGGGGATTGCTCTGGAAAATTTCTTTTGTTCGGCCATTGTAGATCATGAGCATTGGAGAGGATTGAAAATTCTGCTCCAGATACATGAAAACATCCCTGCCGGAAGCTTTAGCAATCTGGTTTATTTTTTTGTTTTCCCAGACCATTTCCTTTACACCCGATTTTGAATTCCAGGTGCTCAGACCAGACGCGGGAAGTTCTTTGTCTGATGATTCCAGAAATAAGTTCCCGTTTAAATCCAGAGCATGCTTATTGGATTCGATTGGGCTGTAAACAGGATCGGAATTAAAGGACTTAATACGGAAAGACTTTTTTATTTCCCTGCCCGAGGTCAGTCTTTTTTTTGTTTTTCCATCCAGCGAAATCTTCCATAAATCGTACCTGTCGTACAGGATAATTTGTCCGTCCAGGGTCCATCCGCCAATTCCGTATGGTTTGTCTTCGGAAGGGCGGTTGTTGTCTTCTGAAAAAAAGGAAACAGGAATTTCCTGTGTGATGTTTGCATGGGAGTTTTTTACGATATCATAAATCCACCAGTGTCCGTTTTTGGCATAACAGAGATAACCTCCGTCAGGCGAGCCCGATGGTTTTTCTTCCATGCTGTAATTCCTGACCACGAGGGTTCTATTTCCATCTGCCAGATCAACCGCGTAAAGATCGTAAGGGCAGTGCTGCCTGTTCTGAGGTTCATAAGCAATGGGGTCATATATGAATGCAAATCTATAGTCTGCGCTCAGAAATCCTCGTGCTAATTCCCTGTCTGTAATCTTCGCAAGCGTGTTTTCCTGCACATTCCACAGTGCCATTTTATCGCGCATCCTGAGGTCTCCGATAAATTTCCTGTATTCAAATAAAAGTCTGTCTTTTGTATTCCAGATCTGCACTGCTTTGGGATCAATCACATCAGAGAGCGACTGTTTTTCCTTAAGCCACACAATTACTTTTTTTCCGTCTTTGGAGTGTATCTGCCTGCTGAGAAATGAATCTGCGATATCCATGTCCTTCGGAAAGCCTGCGGTTGTTTTCGGGTCCAGCACATTAAGCTTATCTGTGCTGACACTGTAATAGAAAAATTTAGAGTAATCTGGGCTGTTATCTGTGAATGAAATTCCATCTTCCTTCCAGAGCAGTTTTTTAAATGACGAACCGTGTTCTGCCAGCAGTTTTTTTCTAACGATGCCTTTCTGATATAAAATCAGTTCCATCTGCGAACTGTTATTTTCAGAAGTGCTGAAAGCAATTCCTTTCTGCTCAGGATCAAAACAGTAAGCTGTTATACCCTTTACCTGATATATAATGCTGCCTGCCCTGTTTCTGATCTCGAGATTATCTTTCTCTGTGGCTGCTTTTGCTACTATTGCGGTAAAATTATGGTCCGCCGAGAAATCAAATGCCTTTACGCCTGAAATCTTTTGGGTTTTTCCTGTTTTAAGATCACGTAAATGCATGGTGTCTTTTGAGACGCAGGCAAAATGAAATTCTGCATTGAATTTTCCTTCAATTGCATCCGGATAGTAATACCTGCGGGTGCCTGCGGTCTTCTGAAGAAAAAGACTGTCGGTGCTGCTGTACTCATAATGCAGACGATAGCTTGCCCAATTTCCTTTGCTGGAAATTTTATCAGGCACAAGGACGCTCCAAAGTTTATATTGGTCACGGGTTAGCATTCTTTTTTGGCCAGCCTGCCCCGCAGCTGCGGGACAGATTACTAACCAAAAAATGAAACAGGTAAACCTGGAAAAAATACTTGATGATATGAATTTAGTAGCTTTCATTCTGGGGATTTAGGTTTGGATTCAGCTGCAGTTCGGACTCAGGCAATGGGAGCACTCTGGCGGATGTCTTCCATTGGGGCTTGGAAATTGAAAGAACCTGGTCCAGTTTCCCTGTCCTTTTGAGATCAAAAAAGCGATGTCCTAATTCGGTGAATAGTTCCAGGCGGCGCTCCAGAAGCACTGCCTCTATAATTTCCTGCGCCGTACCGGCAGTGGTATTTCCCAAACCTGCAAGATTTCTGGTTTTATTCAAATCTTCCTTAGCCCCTATGAGATCGCCCTGATGCGCACGGGCTTCTGATCTTATCAGGTACTGTTCGGCAATACGCAGAATGACCGAATATTCAGCACTCACTGCGGTGCTGGCTTTTCTTTTGTATTTATAGGAATGATACCATACAGATGTACCGTTGGTTACCGATTTGATCCACTGTGTCTTGCGCCTGTCGCCTGTGGTGAATGCATTGAGAAGGTTATTGCTCAAAGCTGCCGAAGGCGGCGGCCCCTGCAGAAAAATAAAGTTATTCCCTTCATAAGTATTTGCTCCTGCCAGTGACGGGGTCAGCTGCCAGATCGTGGAGCGGCTTTCCTTTTCAAATAGCAGATCCAGTGTGGAA
Organism: Flavobacterium sp. LC2016-01; assembly: GCF_009711135.1. Classification (GTDB taxonomy): domain Bacteria; phylum Bacteroidota; class Bacteroidia; order Flavobacteriales; family Flavobacteriaceae; genus Flavobacterium. The sequence continues at coordinate 143,687 of NZ_WMIC01000004.1, forward strand.
GGCCAGATGTATAAATCAGTCTGGTTAATTACTGCTGAGGCCGTATTGGAAGCCTGGTCCCAAAGCTGATTATAAAGATACAGACGTGATAGGAGCGCCTGCGCGGCAGCTCTGTTTGGACGCGACCTGTCGGCCGAAACATAATTTCTTGGCAGAAGTTCGGCGGCCTGTTCCAAGTCCTTTCTGATACTGCTGTATAGATCCTGCTCTGGCATTCTTGCCACAGTGCTGTTCTTTTTATAATCAGTTGAAGTAATATAGGGAACCGGCCCAAATGTGTTGAAAAGATAAAAATGAATCAAGGCGCGGACAAACAGCGCTTCGCCGGTCAGCTGATGTCTGTCAGCCAGCGGCACCGTTGCTGATTTTGCAAGCCCTTCCACAACCGCATTGGCGGCATAGATTTGATTGTAGCTGCTGTTCCACAGTTCGGATATCTCGGCATCGGTGTCTGTCAGGGAATTATTGTAGAAATTAGCCTGTCCCGTTCCTGAAATTCCATAATACTGAAGTTCATCGCTGTACAGGCCCAGCTGGTTTGAAAGTCCTGTCGGATATCCTGTGAGCAGTCCCTTGTCCCTTATTTTGGAATAAATATCGGTCACGGCGGCATTGGCTGTAACTCTATCTTCGAATACGGCTCCGGCTGTCAGCTGCGATGAGGGAAGCTCCACATCGGTAAAATTAGAGCAGGCTGACGCGATAACCAAAAGGAAGAGCTGCACCAGTGCAATGTCTATTTTATAATATAATGTTTTCATAATAAAAGATCTAAGGTTAAAAAGTTAGCTGTATGCTGGTGCTGAAGATCCGAAGAGGAGGCAGGAATCCGGAAACTTTAAACTCGGGGTCTATGCCTTTGTACTTGGTGAATGTCAGCACATTCTGTCCCTCAACGCTCAGTCTGCAGTTTATGCTTTTTGTCCAGCTTTTGGGCAGCTCATAGGACAAAGAGATATTTTTCAAGCGTATATAGGAAGCGTCGCTGATCGCGGCATCACTCTGTATATATCTGGTATTGGTAGTTCTTCTGGCTGCATTGCTGTCGCTGTAGCCCTGGTATGGTCCCATATCTCCTGCATTCTGCCAATGAGATGTCACGCCGCTTGGCTGGTTAGACATGGTGCCCGGCATGGGATTTCCGAAATTTTCATTGAAATTTTCCTGTTTCACGAACTGGAACAGGAAATCAAGCTCCACGCCGCGGAAGCGGAATTGATTCTGCAGTCCTCCGTAGTATTTCGGATTCAGGTCCTTAATGGTCTTTTTGTCCTCAACGGCAGTCAGGTTTCCGTCTTTATTTACATCTTCAAACTGATAGCTGCCTGCAGCATCAAGACCCGTATAATGGAATACCTTGACAAGATTCAAGGGTTTTCCGATCACATATCGGTTTTTATAAGTCGAGGCTTCAAGACTGGGAAAGGAAAGCAGTTTATTTCTGATGCTGGTAAGATTAAAACTTGAAGTCCAGCTGAAATCTCCGCTTTTCACATTTACGGTTCTGATGGCTATTTCTATTCCCATGTTCTGCACTTCGGCATCAAGATTTCCCTGAATGGAGGCAAAACCTGTCGTGCCGGGAAGGGGAATGCCTACAAGCTGGCTGGAGGAACGGTTCTGAAACCATGCAACAGATGTAAAGATCCTGTCATTGATGAAGCCGTTTTCAAGTGCCAATTCCATCTTGCGGTTGGTTTCCCATCCGAAATCAGGATTAAAAAGCCTGCTTGGCTGGAGCCCTGAAATACCTTGGTATCGTGCCGCTGAGGCAGAGTAGGTGTCTAGAAACTGGTAATCGCCTATCTGGTCGTTTCCGCTTGTCCCGTAACTAGCACGGATCTTACCGAAACTTAAAAAAGGAATGTTATCCTTTATCCATTTTTCCCCGCTGTAAATCATCGCCGCCCCGACTGCCCCGAAAGTGGCAAACTGCCTTCCGGGCCCGAATCGGCTTGATCCGTCACGTCTTCCGGTAAGATTCAGGATATACTTTCCGTCATAATTAAAATTGACCCTTGTGAAAAACGCCTGGTATTTATAGACGCTTTCATTGCTGTTCAATATTGTATTGGTCACTGCTGACTGAGGATTTTCCATCAGGCTGTTAGTGGAGAAGCCTTTGTAGTAGTTGATCAGCTGGTCTGCATTCTGCTGCTGGAAGGTAGTGCCTGCCAGCGCATCAATTGCAGTCTTTCCCAGATTTTTTGTCCATGAAAGCTTTGGCTCGATGATCCACGAGCTGCGGCTGATTTTATTGGTAAATACAGAGGAGGACTCGCTTCCCAGACCATTTGCAGGATTGTAAATCGTGTTGGGCTGCAGGTTCTGCTGCTTCTGGTTAAGAGAGGTGTATCCAAAACTTCCGCCGGCAGAAAAACCTACACCGATATCATAGGTTAGAATCGCATTTGAAAGCAGATCATAGGTATTTCCATTGGTTTTTCCGTTCAAGGGAGCCAGCGGGTTATCAAAGGTGTTGTTTTCCCAGTTCAGACTGCCTGCTGCATCGTATAGGGCGGGCGCATTTGGAGCAAGCATGGCCGATGTCTGGGTAAAATCCACAGAAGGGAGAGTACTGAACTGTCCTGCATATACTGCAGAAAAATTCAGTCTGAATCTTTTGTCTTCCGATTCATGGCTGGCGCTGAAATGCCCGCCTGCCTTTACATAATCAAAATTACCGGGAAATACGGTTGTTTCGCGAGAGTAATTGCCGCTCAGCAGAAACTGCGTTTTTTCAGACCCTCCCGAGACTGAGGACTGTATGTTAGTATAGTCTGCCGTTCCACCTATAAGCTCTTTCTGCCAGTTTGTGTTTCTGTTCTGGTCCCATGTGCCGTTTACATCATATGCTGATGCAGGATACTGTGTCACACCGTCGTTTGCAAATGCCTCTTTTCGCATTGCCAGGTAACGCGGAGTATCCAGAACATCCTTAAAGCGGGTAACCTTTCCGATTCCATTTGAGTACGATGCCGTAAAAGAGGTTTTACCGCTCTTTCCTTTGCGTGTGGTGATAAGGACAACACCGTTTGCCCCGCGCGAACCGTATATGGCTGTCGCGTCGGCATCTTTAAGCACCTCTATGGAAGCAATGTCTGATGGGTTTATGCTGTTAAGAGGACTGTTCTGGGAAGACATATTGCCCGATGTATAGGAGCTTCCGATGCTTTGGGAAGAATAAGGGACGCCATCAATAATATACAGCGGGGTGTTTCCGTCGTTTCTTAAACTGTTCAGCCCGCGTATTTCTATAGAAAATCCACTGCCTGGCATTCCTGAATTCTGCACTATATTTACTCCAGCCATGCGCCCCTGCATTGTAGCCAGCACATTAGTGACAGGCTGCGTTTCAATATCTTTGGAGGTAATTCGGGCAATACTCCCCGTTCGGTCACGTTCCTTTACGGAATAATAACCAGCATTTACCCGAACCTCCTGTAGGGTTGTAGTATCATATTCAAGTTTAATGTCAATTTTAGCCCTGTCATTTACTGGAATAAATTTTGTTTTGAATCCAATGAAAGATACTATCAATGTATCCCGAGGAGAAGCTTCAATTGAATAGTGGCCGTTGTAATCTGTGATTACGGCTGAATTCTTATTGCTTTTAAGACTGATGGTAACTCCGGGCAGCGGAGATGAGCCATCACTTACAATACCCTGAACCACATTTCGCTGGCAGGGAACGGCTTTGGAATTCCGAAAATTTCTGGAATAAATGGTGGAAAAAGACAACAGTACGCCAGCAAAAAATAGGCAATAAAGAGCTCTTCCATCCTTGGAAAATGAAAAATAATTCATAATATTGGGATTGGTTAGTTAAATATGGATTTGATTAGCTAAGGTCCTCTGCTCTAGTTTGGTCGCTGCAGCTGAGGGCCATTTTTTATGCATTAAGTAAACGACTTAATGGTCATAATATATTTTTTTTTACATTAATAAATGAGTTATAAGATTAAGCCTTCTTATAATGCGAAGTCATTTTTAATTTAAAGTATTGCTAAGAAATATAAGCGATGAAGAACCAAATAAAAAGGCGCGGAACTCAGCTTATTGACTTGAGGTACTGGAAATACCGAGGAACAATAAGTGAGCCCACGCCATAGGCGTGAGCATCTTACTTATCCTCTCGTTCCTTTTAAATTTCCAGTTTTCAAGTCGAGATTCTAAGCGAATGCTTCAAATATCTTTATGTGAAGAATCGCAAATATATAAATTCAAAAACAAATATAATGAAAAAAAATAACAACTACACATATATGTGTAGGATTAATATTTTTTTATACTGCAAATTTAACATGTGGAAGATATAGAAATAAATAAAGTACAAAAGAAGCTTGGAGCTACTATAAGGAAAATTAGAGAAGAAAAAGATCAATATTCTCAATCTAAATTGGCTGTTGAAATTGGTATGTCAGTAAATCAGGTTGCAAGAATAGAAAGAGGAGAAACCAATCCAACATTAAAAACTTTAACATTAATTGCAATAGCCTTAAAGGTTGATATTAAAGATTTGTTTTAAATATAATAGATGCTTAGGCATCTTTTTTTATGCTCAAAAAATAAATAAAATAGGTATTTATACGGTGGACTTATAATTATTAAAAGAATTATTTTGCATATTATGGAAAAGCATAAAATATAAAAAAAACATCATTGTATGTTTGGTCTGAAAAAAACAAAGGTTAAGCCAAGTCTAATTCTCGTATTTAAATTATGAGTTAACTGGCAGAATTAAACCGACAGAAAGTTGATTTTGTTGCACTCTATTTATTTTATTAATTTATTAACAACCAAAAAACAAATTTTTCTCATGGAAATAATCATTCACACCGATGATGCAAAAAAACTAGCCTCTGCAATTTTTAGCAAAATAAAAAATAAGCTTGAAACCTGGGAGGCAAAAAAAGATGAACAAGGTTATAATATATATTATCATTCCACAAAATCAAAACAATGGGAAAATGAACATTATGTAAAACCATTCGTAGAAAGTGTTAGCAATCAAAAATTATACTTCAGAGTCACTGAAATTGAAGGTGTAAAATTGGATTTTCAAAATGATTTCGGGTATTTATTAGGACGATTTATCGAAGTGCTAATCGTTCATTTTTCAGATGAATACAATAAAATTGAAATAAAATAATTTCTGCCTGCAATTGATAAAGAAACCATTATGAGTACACCTTCATATCTAAACGAAGAAGTTAAAGCATTTTGGCAGCATGCCATTACGCAGGCAAAAGCTGACAGGGAAAGATATTTTAGCTGGATAAAAGATGAAATAAAAACAGCTGTTTTGCTGATAAACAAATATGATAAAATTTATGTTTTAGGAGGATTAGGATCAAAGCTTATTGCAGCGAGCCCGAATCTTTATAACCAGCTGATGGAAGGTTATACTGGCCAGGATATGGAGGAGGCGCAAAAAGAAAGAATGGTAGAAGATGAAGAAATTGAAGTCCTGCTTGAATATGCCATAAATATAGCCACTGCGGAGGCAAATTCCAAAATTGGAATACTTCCAACCGAAGATGATATTCTTGAAATAAAAGGCCAGCTATCAAAAATAAAGATGAATATCAACTTTTATGAAAAGTCCGCAGAATATCCTAAGGATGGAACAGAATTCGATCATTGGCTAAAACTTGCTGTTATGGAAGATGCAATCCATGTCCGGGGTGATGGGTATCAATCCCATATTTCAGAAATTTATGAAGAAACATTCGGATTCCATAATAACTTTCTGCAGCAGTATTACGGTTTTGATTCTACAGATATTTATAATACGATTAAAAAACTTGATTTATTGGTTGGTTCTAAGATCGGAAATGCTTTCGGGGGTTCATTGGCGCATCAAAGATTTATTGAATGGAGTGACGAAAAAGGTGAAGATGCTGTCAAGGAGGAAATGATGTCGACAGGAAAGCACTTTATGCAGCAATTTGTTTCTGAGAATTTAGATTTGTTTGATGACGAGCATCCGGAAGGGCCTTCACTACTTTCTCTGGATCTAATTGAAGGCTACAATAGATTGTTTTGGGTTATTCCTAAGACTGAAAAAGAAAAAAGGATTTTTGAACTGCTATCGCATAAATTTGGAGACAATTCAGAATTTTTAAAAGGCAAGTTTGGCGGTTTTATTTTAGGCGATTCGGTGAGCCAGACCAAACCGCTAATTCAGATTGGGGATAAATTCTACTGTTTTTCCTTAAGTCTTCCCTTTAGAAACATATTCAATATTACCGCAAATCTATTGGAGTCAGCAGATCCTATATATTACGAGCATTCATTTAAAGGCAATTCATTTTTAAATTCACGCGATAATTATATCGAAAGGAAAACAAAACAATTATTTGAGAAGTTTCTGCCCAACGCAGAATTCTACCATTCATTAAAATACAATATAACAGAGGATGGTTTAGCTAAAGAACCTGAATTAGATATTTTAGGTATTAGTCAGGACACAATTTACATTATTGAAGTTAAAGCCGGCGAACTTAATAAAAAGCATCGACGAGGTGCTGTTAAGGGATTAAAAGACAGGCTAAAAGAGACAGTAAATGAAGGTTCATTTCAATGTCATAGAGCTGAAAAATACATTGAAAACAACGATAGTCCAGAATTTAGATATATTGCTGATTCAAAGTTAAATACATTAAAAATTGACAAATGTAACCAGTATAAGATTATCAAAATTTCTGTAATGTATGAACATCTCTCAACTGTATCGGTTAATCTAAAATATTTAATAGAATCTGGGGTGCTAAGCGCTGATTATAAATGGACATGGATCGTCTCACTTTATGATCTGATGATATTTTCCGATTTAATCGAAAATGAAAAGGATTTTGAAGATTATATCGAAAACCGATTTGGCCTGTATGAAAGAAATGATGTTGAATTTCAGGATGAAATAGATATTTTAGGGTTCTTTTTAGAAAATAAATTCCCTTTGGCCGCTGAGAACAAAAATGAAAAGATTTTTATTTCTTCATATCGTGATGACATTGAAAACTACTACACCAAAAAAGATTTAGGGATGCCCGGAGTTGTCAAACCAGCTAAAAAAAGGTGAAAGAACTTAAAATTACGCTTAAGAAAAAAGCTTACAAATGAATGAAAGAGAAATTATAATCGAAAATCAAAGAAAAATTTTGATGGAGGAGCAAACCAGAGAGTTGCAGGAGAATGAAGAATTAATTAAAAATTTTATAAGTGACTGCAATAAGTTAAAAATTCCTATTACTATTTCTGATATAAAATTTATTTCCAAAATTGGTATTGTCGCAACTTATCCCGATCTGCTTACTTTACTAAATAAGAAAATTAAAGTCGATAAAGAGGAATTAGTTTCATTTAAAGTATTAGACAAAGAATTTACAAAAAAAACATGGGCTCCGGGCTATTTTGCCGCCAAAAACTTTATGGCAATGGCACACCCATACTTTAGAAGGGGTCATTATAAAAATGAAGCTTTTGCTCCAAGGTTTCTTGAAATTTTCTGCAATTATATTTCAACCAAAAACGACAAATATCTTGGACTTGATTTAGACAGAGTTCGAATTAATCTTGACAGCAGAATGCTAATGGAATTTGACAGCTGGTATGGTTCCAAGTTTGATCAAGATATTTCAAAGATTGAAGACGGAATTACCAAATTAAGACCTCCTGTAGATTTAGAACCCGCAGAAATTGATTTCTTATTTGGAAACGTTTATTCATTAGATATTAAGTGGTATACCAAAGAATCAGTTGAAAATAATATCAATACCAAAATTAAGGTTTTTCAGGCAGAAGAATTTAAAGAACCTGAATGCAGAATTATAAAAGATGGAAATGAATATTTTCCCGCAAAATACATCCATGCAGAATTTGATCTTAAAAATGGTACGTTCAGGCATTTGGATGGAGCCATTCATTTTTATACTGAGAAAGAGTATTTTCAGCGTAGGGAAACCGACTTTAATCACAATGACAAAAATCCATCAAAAATAAAAACTCTTTCCCAGAAATTATTTAAAGTTAACGGCGAGATTCATGTTAACGATTGGGTTGAATTAACTAGTCATTATTTGGCCGGCAATCCCTTAATTTTTGAATATTTTGAAGGTAAATTGCCTGATAAAATAATAGAAATGGTAGAAAAAATTAGATCTCAAAAGTAAAAAAGTGCTGGCATGGGTATATTTGGCAGCAAACATTTTCCTAATTAAATGATATAATAAAAAAACATTTTCAGAATATCTCATTTTTATTTTTAAAATAGGATTATTCTGATGTAATCTAATCACCATTTGTATAATATGAAATGCTATTTAACAGGAATTGAAATTACAGACGAAAATAAATCTTTGGAGCATATACTGCCAAACGCTCTTGGAGGGCAGCTAAAAAGCAGAAACATTTTAAGCTCAAAAGCGAATTCAGACCTCTCAGTATTAATCGACACTCCCTTTAATAAAATATTTGAGAGTATATATAGAAGACTTCCCTTAGAGAAAGACAGAAAATCATCGCGAGGAATAGTAGGAATGCATCAAAAATTTAATGAAGAAATAGTCTTCAAGGATAACAAATGCTTTCCAAGAAAACCTGTATTCGATCATGAAAAAAATGCTGTATATGCACAGTCAGAAAAAATTGGCAAAGGATATATCGAATATTTGAAAAAAAAAGGAGAAATAAAGACGGAACAAGAAATAAAAATCTGGACAGATCTTTCAGGAGAAGTCAGCTTTGATTTTGAAATTGTGAACAAAATTTTTCCTTTTGGGTTTGCAAAGATTGCAGCTGGTTTTGCAACATTTAAAGGTGTTGACAGAAATAACCTTAAATGTATTCTGGATTTGGACAATGAAAGATTCAGAAATGATATTATGATATTACCATTTTACCCTTTTACTCCTCAAGAGGTAATTTTTGAAAACAGATCCCATAAATCAATGCATTATCCGCTTCATACTATTGTTTTAAAAAGCTTAAAGCAAGATGGGATTTTATACTGCTATATTGAACTGTTCAGCACATTTCAATATATTGTCATACTAGACGACAATTACCATGGAGATGAAATTTACCACGAATACATCTATGATTTACTGAATTCTGAAGAGATAACTTTTGAAACATATTTAAACTCCGTAATTGATGAAAATGTCTTGAAGAAAATGTTTCTTAACTATAAAGATTTTTCTTTAGAAGAATTAAATAAAATTGCGCAACATGTGACGGCACAAGAAGGAAGTTTACGGCACTATTGCTATTACAAATTTCATCAGCTTGAGTCTTTTGTAACGTACCTATCCATTACAACGAAATTAGATTTACTTGATAGATTATTAAGCAAGTAATAGTATTTAAAATATTAAACCAAATGATGCTGAAATCATCTGTAAGAACATAATATTTCTCAGCCCCGATTGAAGCGAAAATCCTTTTCTGCCGGGTTTCGGCATCAAAGATTGCAGCATAAAGCGGGAAAAGGCTGTATGAAAAAATAGCTTTAGGCTTTAAAAAAGTAACTTCGCACCTTTTAAGATGACAACAACAGCCTAGGTATTAGAAATAAAAATCAAATAAAAATGGGGCCTACAAAGCCCCATTCCCCTTTTAAATAAGCAAGTCTAAAAAAAATTATTTCTTAGATTCCTTAATAGAAACTTTTCTAAACTCCTTTAAAAGTTTTTCAATTTCCAATGATGATTTTCTTGCTCTAGCTCCGGCAGCTTTAACTCCTTTTTCAGCCAATGCTTCAGATTCTGTTTTAAATGTTTCGATTTCGGCGTTGATTTTTGCAACAAGGTCTTTCATAGTACAATTTTTTATTTAAGTGAGCAAAAATATAATTTTGCTGTTACTGCAAACGAGTTTAATTAAAAATTATTTTTATGGATTATCTTTTTTAAGCTGTTTAATGAAATAGCTGACTGAAATTCCTGCCCTGGATTGAAATGCATTTGTAAATCTTGGAGTAGAGGAGAACCCAGCTTCTTCACCTAAAGAACTTATGGTGTAATTTCTATGCAGTTTAGAATTACGAAGTAGATCAATCAGATAGTCAATCTTTAAATCATTTATATAATCTACAAAACCTTTCTCTCTAAAACTATAAATTACTTTCGATAAGTATTTACTGTTGGAATTAAATGCTGCAGTCAGCGAACCAAGGGTTAAATCCTTATCTAAAAACTTCCTGTCTTTCTCAAATTTTTCCAGCTGTCGTAAAATACTTTGAACCGCATCCTCTGAAATATCTGAAATTTGAAATCTTTCAGGGATATGCTTTTGTACTTTCTTCTTTTCAATTTTTTCCAAAAGGGCATCATATTTTAACTTATTGCGTTTCTTATTTTCAAAGTGATTAAATGTGCCCAGCAGTACTGCTGAAAAGAGTATCACAACTATACCAATTAAAATAACATCATAGTATTTTTGCAGTATCAGCTGCTTTTGGATTTTTTCTTTCTCAAGCATGATTTCCTTAGTGTCATATTCTTTGTGAATTTTGCCCATTAGATACTTATTGGTATCTATTAGTATAGAATCAGCTTTTAGAAGCTGGTCTATATAATAGAGCTGGGATTTCAAGTTATTTTCTTTCTTGTAATATTTAATCATTAATTCAAAAACTTCTCTTAAGTCCGGACGAATGTAGCCTTTCTCAATAAATACCTTTTCCACCTTTTTGAAATAAGGAACAGCTTTTGCCGGCTGCAGGAGTTTCCAGTAGTTTTTTCCAATATAAAAATTGGCAATTGATTCATTTGCAAATTCTGTCATGCTGTTTAACTGCGGCATTACTTCCTGGAGCAATTCAATAGAAGTGTGATAATTATTTAGAAAGTACTGGTTGATTCCTTCGGAGTGTTTAAAAAATAATTCCATCTCCGGAATATTAAGCCGTTCACATTCTTTAATTCCCAGTGCATTAGTTTCGGAGCATTTACTGTAATCTCCAGTCATGTTGTAACAAACACCAAGTGAATGCAGAGAATTCAAATAGGGACGAGCCTGATTTTTTTTAAAATATTCAATGCAGTCATTAAAAAGAGAAATTGCTTCATCATAAAATCCGAGATAAAATTTAATCTGCGCAATATGATATTTGGTTTTATAAATCAAGTAATCATTTTCAGTTTTAGAAATGTTTTCATTTGCTTTAATATAATAATCATAAGCTTTTACAAAGTTTTTCTGACTGTAGTATACTATCCCTTTGGAAAGCTGGGCGGATCCAATGAGTTCATTACTTCTTGACTTTACTGCTGTCTGCACCATGCTGTCTGCATATTTCAATCGGAGGTTCATAGGGGATTGATGCAGCAGGTTTTGATACGCATTAACGGTCTCTTCCAAATTCTTTTCCTTTTTTGCTTTATGTAAGTATGCGTATAAATAAGGAGATGCTTTCAAGCTGTCATTTTTGTTTTCATAGATCTTATCATCCAGATACGTATAAGTTTTGGAAATAAGTGAATCCGCATCTCTGTTTGAAATCGTCTGTGCAGTTAGTGATTTACTTAAAAAAAATAAAACCAGCAATACAGGTAATTTAAATTTCATAATCCATGGAAGCTTTAGGTTTATGCCTCGAAGCAGGCATAAACAGATTAGTAGAGAAAAATGCGGAAACTTTCTGTGAGAAGCGTTCAAAAATACTGTAAATATTTGGATTACAGTGAAATAATGTAAGAAAAATACTTTATTGATTTCATGGAAATCGATAGTGGATTTTCCGAAAACCCACATACATGTTCTTGATTTATGATTTTTTGCAATTTAGATTTGCCTTGAATTCAACAGCAAAAGATTCAGTAAAGTACTGAACAAAAGTTCTGCTGGCCCGGGTAAAATGGACTGAGACAAGTTCTCAATTTAACAAACCATTTTACATTATGAAAAATTTATTATTAACTGGTTTAATTATTTTTTTAGGTTCATGTTCTAATGACGATTTTGACAATTCTAGTTCAGGGCTGGTTTCCAACGAAGCAGTCAGCAGAGAGAAAACAGCGGATTTTAAAACTGGGTCCGCTTTAGAAAAAGACCTTAAGGAAGTTCCGGCGGGAGATTACCTACTTCTAATTCCTGCCCAATTAGAAGAAACGATCATTTCGGTACTCAAAGACCAAACTGGACGAAATGAACTAAGGACTTTTGATAAAAGCAGTTCTGATTTAGATACAATTTCTTCTACAGAGGATCCTGTTTCAACACTACTTATAATTGTTGATGAAAGTACACTCGGATCATCATTGAAACTTGATATGAAGGGGTATATAGTTAATCTTGGAAATCTTCGCGGACAGCAGTACCAAATTGTAGACGATTTTATAATTCAATACGAGATTGCCAAAAGACAGGATTCAACGCTTCTAACAGGTGAAAAGGAAACCGTTCTGTCTATTTCTTCTATTTCCGAAGCAGTTTTATTTAGTGAAAAGGACAGAAAGGACAGGGATTGGGAGACGTCCACCACAAGTAAAGGTACCAGAAATTAAATATGTTACGAGGTTACTCAAGTTGAATAACTTCCTATTTTAATATAGTTGATTAATGATTTTCCAATCTATTTGATTTATGAAAAAGAGAGCTTTGTTTTATATTTTACTGTTCCTTTTTAATCTTTGCAGCCTTTATTTTATAATGAAGCTTTTTGCTGCTGATAAGCTGGTCCAGCACGTACTTTACAATGACAACATTAGTGAGAGCCCGAGATTAACGGCGTATGTTTTATACATCTGCTGTCTGTCTAATTTATATTTCCAGTTTTTTACGTGGATGGAATATTTTTTCAAGGATAAAATCTAAAAGAAGATCTGAACAAAAAGAGCAAAAATGATTAGAGAAATCTTAAATACTGAGATTAAAAGCATTGAAAATGATGGTGTTGATGTGGTATATATTACAGACTACAAGATGAAAAATATTGTGTCTGTTCCATTTGCCGTTTCAAATTTTTCAGTGCTTTTAATCAAAAGTGGTAAAATGAATATCAGATTCCATGACGAAACCAATATAGTCAATCGGAAAGATTTATTGGTAATCCCATTTAATTCCATTTGTACAAAGCTTGAGGCGACGGATAACATCCAGCTTTATCTTGTAAGGACAAATTTTGATTTTGCATTTAATAACTGTTATGAGAAAGAGCTTTCTGATGCTTTTAGTTTTCTTATGTTAAAATCAGATCGAAAGATTAGTCTTCAAAAAGCGGACTTTAAAGTTTTGTCGCTTATTTATAAATTATTGTATGCATTGCAGAACAGCGATGACAAACCAGAAGTAATTATCAAGCTGCGCCGGATATGTTTTAATTTATTTATATATGAACTCAAGTTTATACATTCGAAATATAAACCAGACTTAACTCTTGATTTTTCAAGAAGAGAAAGTATTGTAATACAATTCCTGACTATACTTTCAATACATTTGAGGAAACAGCATCATGTGCAGTTTTATGCAGGTGCTTTATTTATCACTCCAGGTCATTTGAATAAGATGGTAAAAGAGAGCACCGGTAAAACAGCGAAAGCATTTATTATTGAAGCTCTTGTCAATGTTTCGAAAAATCTTCTTACGGACTCAAGCTATTCCGTGTCTAATATAGCCGATGAACTAGAGTTCAGCAGTGCTGAAAACTTTGGCGTGTTTTTTAAAAGACATACCGGCATGCTGCCAACCGAATTTCGTTCAAATAAAAAATAAGCTGCCTGAATCGCTCCTCATTCTGCCAAAGATTGTTTAATTAAAACAATAAGACGATGATTAAAATATATCCTTTGGAATGGTTCGATTCGTTGATTTTAAATTCATTTGATACTGATAATTTTTCTGTAAAAATATCGGAACATGAACTGGAAAATTTGAGTAAAACAATAGTGTCTGAATCAAAAAAAATCAAAATTCATATTAAAGATTCTTTTTTTGAGCTGAAAAGCAAAAGGCAGATTAGACTTCATATTAGAAAATATCATACTTCATTGGTTTTTTTGATAGATCGGGTAGTAGAAATAAGAATGATCGAAAAATTCAATTCCCCTGAATTTTTTAGAATATTTGACCTGATAGCCAGTTCCCTCGATGATTTGGTGTCATTTGTAGAAATAAGATATTCGGCCTTTATGAGTCTGGACCAAAGGGTGTCGCACAGCTATTTTTCGATCTGGAAAAAAGAGACACTTGAGGCTTTAAAGAATCTAAGTAATAAAAAAGAAAATACAGAGGAAATTGATCCCGAATTGGAATTTGTTGTTAATCTTCTTGCTGCACCCCTACAAAGCTGCAGAAAGAGTAAATATACCTACCGCCAGATTTTGTATTACAGAGAGATAATCAGCGAACTTGAAAAATTAAATTATCCAATTACGGAATCAGAAAGTTTTTCTAATCTTGATCTTATGCTAATAAGAATGAATTTTAACTGCAGAGAATATATTGAAAGACTCGTGACCAGAATAGGCAGGTATTTGGAAGTTTTTGGGAATTTATCTGAAAGACTTGAAAACCTGCTGTACTTCTGCAAGAAACTTTCTAAAATAAACGCAGATATAAGATTAACCTTTAATCCATCCCAACAGAATCTGATTTCATTTTTGGAATACTGGTTCTCCAGCGAAATCAGATATGCTGAAAAAAAGGCAGCAATTCTAATGCAGGAGCAGCTTGGTGCTACTATTGAAGGTGAATTTGTAGAGAAGGCAGATTCAAAACTTGAATGTGTACTTTCTGGAGATCAGATTGGACTTATTTTAAGGGCGACAGATGAGGCGAGAATTATTAAGGCCAAGTCCATGAACTACATATTTAAAAGTATAGTGCCTTATCTCTCTACTCCGGTAAAGAGAAATCTTTCTTACCAGTCAGTCAGAAGCAAATCATATAATGCAGAAGAGCGTGATAAGGAAATTGCGATTGAAAGTCTTGAGAAAATTATCCGTAAGATAAAAACGTACTAGATTTTATTGCCGTGTATCATTTGACACCCCTTTAAATTCAGGCATTTTGAAAGGGTACAAAAAGGGTACAGAAAAGTTGTACTTGTAGAAAGTTTATTCTTATCGTTCCTTTGGCCTGTAGAATAAATCCCATCAACATTTAACAGATGGTGATTTTCATAGAGGAGGATAAAATGTTGAACGATAAAATGAGGAGCTATGTTTACAAATATTTCATGGGGCAATTATCTGGCCGCGGCCGGTATTGCCATAATTATCTGGTATCTAATAATCTTACTGAAATTTCACAGTCGTGATTTAAAAAAAATCTTATCAGGCGAAATGAAACTGCAGATACCATTTCTAAAAAAAACTTCTAAAAATTTACAGGAAATTAGGTCCATATCCGATTCATTTCCGAAATCTTTTGATACACTGCAAGATGCGGAAAATCTATCGCAGCGTATTAAAGAAGCAGTTAAAGAAAGTGCAGAAAAACGGCTGACCAAACAGCAGTTTCAAAACTACCTGCGAATGCTTCTGGATGAATACCCTTATATCAAAATTTCTTCCCTAAGAGAAAACATTAACCAACTAATGGTCTTTGAATCTCAAAAGCATCCCAATCTCCTTTTAACTCTAAGCGAAGCTGACAGTCTCTGGGATGGACCAGTATTTTAAAAAATTCAGAGGAGGAATATTCCCCGTTCACTCTTGTGCGGTATGGCTTTATGTGACAGGAAAAATGGAGCTGCGACGGCGGTATTCCTCTTCTTTTTGTTAAAGAATAACTTTAAAAATGATTTGTGATGAAAAAATGCAGATGGAAATTAAAAAGTCTTTTTAGACGAATTAGAGCTATGGGATCGTCACTGCTGATGATTTTGATTAGTAATGTTATGTACAGCCAGGACGGTGTGGCGGGAATCAATGAAGCCAACCAGAAAGTCAGAAGTTACTTTGATGCGGGAACCGAATTAATGTACGCAGTTGGTGCGATCCTCGGGCTTATCGGCGCGGTAAAAGTATACCAGAAATGGAATGCCGGAGACCCTGATACCGGGAAAGTTGCGGCAGCCTGGTTTGGTAGCTGTGTGTTTCTGGTGGTGGTAGCTACGGTCATAAAATCCTTTTTCGGTGTTTAAACTATAGAGAAGATGAGCAACAGTGTTTATTCTATCAATAAAGGAATCAATCAGAGTATTGAATTTAAAGGGCTTAAAGCGCAGTACATCTGGTATTTGGGCGGAGGTGTTGTCGGTCTTATGATCCTGTTTGCCGTCCTGTATATAATTGGAATTCCTTCTTTTATATGCATTGGTTTTATTGGAACGGCAGGAGCTTTTCTTGTTTTTAAAATATACAGAATGAGTAATACTTACGGCGAATACGGCATGATGAAGGCTCTGGCAAAAAAACAGGTTCCGAAGTGGATCAAAGTTTACAGCAGAGCGGTTTTTGTAAAGTTATAACCATAAAACGTTAATGATTAAAATGTATGAAGGATGGAGAAGAGGATGGAAGATCAGCTGCCGATTATGGCAGTGGAACACGATTGCATATTATCAAAACAGGGAGATGTTACAATAGTTTTTAAAGCAGAACTGCCTGAAATTTTTACGCTGTCAGATCAAGAGTATGAAGCTTTTCACCAATCTTGGATAAAGGCGTTAAAGGTACTGCCGAAGTTCTGTGTTTTCCATAAACAGGACTGGTTTTTAGAAAGTGCCTATAAAGCTGATTTTTCAAGTGAAGACAGCAGTTTTCTTACCAGAAGCAGTGAGCGTTATTTTAATGAAAGACCTTTTTTGGATCACTCCTGCTATATCATGCTGACCAAGAAACCAGCGGGGAGAAGAAATTCAACCTCATTGTTTTCTAATCTGCTTAGGAGTTCCATAGTACCCGAGGAAACCTTAAAACCCCAGCTGCTGCAGGATTTTACAGATGCCTGCGGTCAGTTTAAGAGGATTATGGAAGACAGCGGATTTATAAATCTGGTGCGTCTGCAAAATGAATCGCTAAGAAGCGGGAGCAGGAGAATCGGACTGGTGGAAAAGTATTGTTTTTTGTCAGAGCGGGAAGATTCATTTGTTTTTAAGGATATCAGGTTTGATGAAGGATTAGCAGTAGGGGACAAGCACTGCCAGCTTTTTACGCTTGGAGATGCCGCAGATCTTCCGGGACTATGCGGATCGAGGATTAATTTTGACCGTTATTCGACCGATAAAACCAAATTCAGTATTGGTTTTGCTTCAACCCTTGGCCAGCTTTTATCCTGTAATCATATTTACAATCAGTATATCTTCATTGAAGATGCCCAGAAAACCATCCAAAAGCTGGAAAGCAAGCGATTGAGACTTCAGTCACTCTCGGCCTACAGCAGGGAGAATATGATTGCAAGGGATGCCACCAATGATTTCCTGAATGAAGCAGTGTCACAGCAGAGGCTGCCGGTCAAAGCGCATTATAATGTCCTGACATGGAGCACCAATAAGGAAGAGCTGAAAGATATTAAAAACAAGGTATCATCAGCCCTTGCACAGATGGATGCCGCCGCAAAACATGAAACTGTGGGTGCCTCCCAGATTTACTGGTCAGGAATGCCGGGAAATGAGGCGGACTTTCCCATGAATGACACCTTTGACACTTTTACAGAACAAGCGGTCTGTTTTCTGAACATGGAAACAGGATATAAATCTTCGCTCAGTCCAATGGGCATCCGTTTGGGAGACAGGCTGACTGGTAAGCCGGTTCATGTTGATATCAGTGATGAACCTGTTAAGATGGGGATCATCACCAATCGAAACAAGTTTATTTTAGGGCCTTCAGGCAGCGGGAAGTCCTTTTTTACCAATCATATGGTTAGAAGCTATTACGAACAGGGAACTCATATTGTGCTGGTAGATGTCGGGCACAGCTACAAGGGACTCTGTGATATGGTCAACGGCTATTATTTCACTTACGATGAAAAAAATCCCATCCGTTTTAATCCTTTTTATATTTCAGATGGAGACAATCTTGATACGGAGAAAAAAGAAAGCATTAAGACGCTTCTGCTGGCGCTCTGGAAAAAAGATGACGAAACCTTTAACCGGAGCGAGTATGTGGCGCTCTCAAATGCCCTGCAGCTGTATTACGAGAAATTGGATAGTAATTCAGATATTTTTCCCTGTTTCAATAGCTTTTATGATTTCCTGAAAGAGGATTTTATATCGATTTTGGAAGCCGATAAGGTAAAGGAGAAAGACTTTGACGTGAATAACTTTCTCTATGTGCTCAGGCCTTATTACAAGGGCGGAGAGTTTGATTATCTGCTGAACGCAACGGAAAATCTGGATCTTCTGAAAGAAAGGTTTATTGTTTTCGAACTGGATAATATCAAAGACCATCCAATTCTTTTTCCTGTAGTAACCATCATAATTATGGAAGTGTTTATAAACAAGATGAGAAAACTTAAAGGTATCCGAAAAATGATTCTTATTGAGGAAGCATGGAAAGCAATTGCCAAGGAAGGAATGGCAGACTATATAAAATATTTGTTTAAGACTGTTAGGAAGTTCTTTGGTGAAGCTATTGTGGTAACTCAGGAAGTGGAGGATATTATTTCTTCACCTGTGGTAAAACAGGCTATTATCAACAATAGCGACTGCAAGATCCTTCTTGACCAGAGCAAATATCAGAATAAGTTTGACCAGATTCAGGAGCTGCTGGGACTTACAGACAAAGAGAAGGCACTTGTACTTTCTGTAAATAAGGCCAATGATCCAGCAAGGAAGTACAAAGAAGTATTTATCTCGCTGGGAGGGATGCTTTCAAAAGTATATCGAACGGAGGTTTCACTAGAAGAATATCTGGCGTATACAACAGAGGAAAGCGAGAAAGTGAAAATGAATGCCTATGCGAAGAAGTTTGGCGGGGACATAAAGAAAGGAATAGCCGCAATGGCTCAGGATATGAAAAATGGAATTAAATGAAAAAGAAAAATGAAAAAGAAATTAATTGTCAGTTTGGTCTGCCTGCTGCTGGTCAGCACCTCTGCACGGCCTGCTGAAAAAACCATGGTGCTCCCAATATTGGAGATCGTAAAAGCAGTAACAAAAAAAGTAATCAAAGCAATTGATCTTAGAATCCAGAAATTGCAGAACAAGACCATCTGGCTTCAGAACGCACAGAAGCAGGTGGAAAATGTATTATCCAAATTAAAGCTTGATGAGATCTCGGACTGGACTCAGAAACAGAAAGATCTTTATAAAGGCTACTATGAAGAGCTGGCAAAAGTAAAGTCAATTATTACCTACTACCAGAGGATAAAAGAGATTACCCAAAAGCAGACAAGGCTTGTTCAGGAATATGAAAGAGCCTCGAATCTTTTCAAGCAGGATACCCATTTTAAAGACAATGAAATCCAGTATATGGAGCGTGTTTACACTGGAATACTGGAGGAAAGTATGAAAAATATCGACCAGATTTTTTTGATTCTGGATTCTTTTGCCACCCAGATGAGCGATCTCAAACGTATTGAAATCATCAACAAGGCTGCCGACCAGATTGATGCAAACTACGATGACCTTACAATGTTTAACCAGCAGAACATACTGCTGAGCCTTCAGAGGGCCAAAACAGAAGCTGATGTAAACCGGGTGAAACAATTTTACGGAATTCCATAAATAAAATAAAAAATCATGAAAAAGACAGCTGTAATACTCGCGGCCCTCTGTGTCTTTAGCCACAGTATGAACGGGCAGGCAAAGCAGAGAAAGGAACTGCTTCTTCAAATAGCGGCACTTCAGGTTTATATCGACTATGCAAAGAAAGGATATTCGGCGGTATCAAAGGGACTCAATTTTATTGGGGATGCGAGAAGAGGAGAATTCAACCTGCACGGAGATTATTTTACCTCACTTTTAAAAATCAATCCAAAGGTTAGAAATTATTATAAAACGGCTGAGATCATTTCCATGCAGTTTAAAATAATAAAACTCTGCCGAAACACTTTGGCGGATCTTAAAACTGCTGATTTGTTTTACGGTAATGAACTGGATCATGTTGAGAGGTCTTTTGAGAAACTGCTGTGGAGCTGCAGCCAGACTCTCGACCAGCTGCTTGTTATTACCACTGATGCAGAACTGCAGCTAAAAGATGATCAGAGGCTTGAGCGCATTGATCTTCTGCACAAAACTATGCTCGAGGATTATAATTTCTGTCTTTCTTTCAGCAGTGAAGCCAGACTTCTGGCGATGTCAAAATCTGCAGATAGAAAGGATTACAGAGGTGTAAGTGAATTGTACGGATTATAAAATAAGCGGCTATGAAAAAGATATTATTGTTTATGGCAGTTTTCTGCATCTTTCTGATTCCAGATAAATCAAATGGGCAGTCAGCGGAAATCCAGCAGCTGATATTGAATATTGAAAAGCTTTCCCAGTTCAAGAAAATTCTCAGTGACATGAAAAAGGGATATGAGCTGCTTTCAGGAGGATACAAAACGGTTAAAGATATGACTGAAGGAAATTTCAGTCTTCATAAAACCTTTTTGGACGCACTTATGCAGGTCAGTCCTGCGGTAAAGAATTACAAAAAGGTAGGAGAGATCGTGGACTACCAGATTTCAATAGTCAAGGAAAGCCGAAACGCAATGAACAGATTTATAAAAAGCGGGAATTTCAGCGGACAGGAAATAAATTATTTTGAAAAAGTTTACGGAAATCTGCTTAATCAGAGTCTTCGAAATCTAGATGAACTAACAATAGTCATAACCGCTGATAAACTCAGAATGTCGGATGATGACAGGCTGAAGGCTGTTGACGATATATATGCGCAGATGCAGGATAAACTTCTTTTCATAAGAAATTTTAATGCATCATCCAATGTGCTGGCTCTTCAGAGAGCAAAGGAGAAGAATGATGTTTACGCGTCAAGAGGATTACAGGCATTTAAAGACTAAATTATGATGATAGTATTAAATAAAAAAGCAGCACCTGCGGTGCTTATGGTATTATTGTTTCCATTGCGGTTAATGGCGCAGGGACTTGGTGATGAAATGAACAGTCTCCATGGGGTTTTAGACCAGCTCTATGATGAAATGATGCCTTTGTGTTCTAATCTTATAGCAGTAGGGCAGGGAATAGCGGGATTTGGCGCCATATGGTATATAGCTTCCAGAGTCTGGAGGCATATTGCATGTGCAGAGCCCATTGATTTTTATCCGCTCTTCCGTCCGTTTGTTATAGGATTCTGTATTATGATCTTTCCTTCGGTTCTGGCACTTATCAATGGTGTTATGAAGCCAACCGTAACAGCTACTGCTGCTATGGTTTCAGGCTCCAACAATGCGGTTGCAGTACTTCTTAAAGAAAAGGAAAAAGCGATAAAGGAAACAGATCCATGGAAGATGTATGTCGGCACGGCGGGAACGGGAGATCGAGACAGATGGTATAAGTATACTCACGACGGTGCTGATCCATCGGATGAAAGCATGCTCGCAGGCATAGGCAATGATGTAAAATTTGCTATGGAAAAAGCTTCTTACAGTTTTCGAAATTCTGTTAAGGAATGGTTGAGCGAAATCTTAAGGGTTTTGTTTGAAGCGGCAGCGCTCTGTATTGATACCCTGAGAACCTTCCAGTTGGTTGTACTCTCCATTTTAGGACCGCTGGTTTTCGGCATTGCAGTATTTGACGGTTTCCAGCACACGCTGACAGTCTGGCTTGCCAGATATATCAATATTTACCTCTGGCTTCCTGTTGCCAATATTTTTGGAAGCATAATCGGTAAAATTCAGGAGCTGATGCTCAAACTGGATCTGTCACAGGTGCAGGCGACCGGTGATACTTTTTTCAGCAGAACCGACATGGCTTACCTCATTTTTATGATAATCGGCATCATAGGATATTTTACCGTGCCTTCTGTTGCCAACTATATAGTTCACGCAGGCGGAGGAGGAGCTCTTGGTCAAAAAGTGACAAGTCTGTTTGGCAGTTCAGCTAATTCTGTTGTCAGGACCTCTTCAGGTGCGGTCGGAATGGCATCCGATGCAATGGGAGATGCAGACCGAAGAATGACAAGCAGCATGGCTTCTACGGCGGGGAGCAGTCCGTATTTTGCTGATAAGGGAAATTATATGAATGACAGGCTCAAAGGAAATTCAAAACAGACTTAAATCAACATTACATGTTTACTAAAATGAAAAACATAGATACCGCTTTCAGATATGTAAGAGGTTTCACAATGCTGGTTATTGCCGGCTGTATCATAATCAGCTGTTATGCGGTCTATAAAAGTTTCCAAACGGTAAATCTTATGCAGGACAAAGTGTATATTCTGGCAAATGGCAAAGCGCTGGAAGCTTATGCATCTGAAAGAAAAGATAATATTGCTGTGGAAGCAAGGGACCATGTGAAAACCTTTCACACGTTTTTCTTTACGCTTGATCCTGATGATAAGGTTATTAAAACCAATATTACAAAGGCGCTTTATCTTGCAGATGACAGTGCAAAACGCATTTATGATGACCTAAAGGAAAATAATTTTTATTCGGGAATTATATCAGGGAATATCAGCCAGACCATTCAGATTGACAGTGTGAGTATTGATATCCGTGAATATCCCTACCGTTTTAGATGTTATGCCCGACAGAGTATCATCCGCACTACCAGTATTTTGAAGAGAAGCCTGCTTACAGAAGGTGCACTTCGAAATGTTTCCAGAAGTGATAATAATCCGCACGGGTTTCTTATTGAGCGGTTTAATACTATCGATAATAAGGATTTATCATCTGAAACCAAAAAATAAAATTTACATGAAATCTATATTTAAAAGACGGGCTGAACCTTTTGTTTATCACGAGTATTATCTGCTGGCGCAGAAAAAATGGGCAGAAAAAATGAAGCGATTCACAGACGGCCTCTCAAAAAGAGAACTCATATGGGTACTGCTGCTATTTACGGTCTTAACATCAGGTTTTTTAATCTATAACCTTTACAGTTCATTTTATAAAGAAGCTGAGGTTTCAACACCTTCAAAAATTAAGACAATCAATTTAAAAAACTAAAACTATGCAAGAGAAAACATTATCACCAAAGGAATCTAAAAAGAGAAAGATGCTTTTAATGCTGCCTCTTATAACATTTCCATTTCTAACATTTCTTTTCTATTCCTTAGGAGGAGGACGAGTGGAAGCCAAAACAGCAGAGAATGATCAAAAGAAGGGATTTAATTTTAATCTGCCTCTGCCTAAGTTTAAAGAGGACTCAACACTGGACAAAATGAGTTATTACGATCAGGCGGCAGTTGATTCCTTAAAACTGCGTGAACAGATAAAGAAAGATCCTAACTATTTTGATGATAAAGTCTCAGAAGATGAAGTTAATTCTTTTTCTGCAGATGATCTTGAATCCCGCATTCTTCCAAAAAACAGATCGGCTTTTAATTCGCAGTCTTTTCAGGACCGCAATGAGCAGAAAGTTTATGAGAAGCTTAGGGCTCTTGAAAAAGTAATCAGCCAGCCTGCTGCTTCGAGTTACGGTCAGGACATGAGAGAATTTGAAAATTACGGCACTTCTCGGGGAGAATCAGAAGAAATCAAAAAACTCGAAGGACTTATGTCAGCAATGAGCACACCACAGGAATCTGATCCTGAACTGCAGCAACTGGGAGGCATGCTGGAGAATATTTTGGATATACAGCATCCGCAGCGCGTGCAGGAAAGGCTTAAAGAATCAACTGACAGTAAAAAAGGAAAAATATATTCAGTGCTGAAAAAAACACAGGAGAACAACATAAGTTCACTTGAGCGCAATGAAAATTCGCAGAACTTACTAAAAACAAATACATTTTATTCTCTGGACGGAGAACAGCCTTCTGAAGTGGTGCAGAATTCTATTGAAGCAGTTATTCATCAGACACAGACTATTATCAACGGATCGGTAGTCAAATTAAGGCTGCTGCATGATATTTTCCTGCAGGGAACAGCTGTACCCAAGAATACTTTTCTATACGGAACTGCAGCTTTAAAAGGAGAGAGGCTGGAGGTAAAGATCTCCAACATACAATTCAATAATTCCATATTTCCTGTTGAGCTGGCTGTTTATGATATTGACGGCATTGACGGCATCTATATACCCGGAGCTATCAGCAGGGATGTAGCCAAAGCGTCGGCGGACCGTTCCATTCAGACTCTCGGCCTTACAGGTGTTTCGGATTCCTGGGGAGCACAGGCAGCAGGTATGGGCATCGAGGCCGCCAAAAGTCTTATGAGCAAAAAAGTTAAACTCATAAAAGTGGTTGTAAAGGCAGGGTATCAGGTGCTGCTCTATGATGAAAAACAAAAGAATTTAAAACCTTAAAAGAGAGAAAAGATGAAAAAAGTGAATTATTTGTTTCTAATCAGCTGTATACTGGTTTTTGTATCAGCGTACCCACAGTCAAATCCAAAAGAAATGCCCTTTTATGAAGACCAGTATAAGAACCTGCAGGTCGGTTTTTCTAAAACCACAAGTATTGTTTTTCCTTATGCCATTAAGAGCATTGATAAAGGAAGCGCAGATGTACTGGTTCAGAAAGCAAAAGGAGTGGAGAATATCCTTCTGGTAAAAGCAGCTAAGCAGTATTTTTTCCAGACCAATTTAACAGTAGTAACTTCAGACGCTAAATTATACGTGTTTGTGCTGAATTATGATGAAGACTGTCCTGATTTAAATATTAAAGCGGACAATGCAGTGGCCGCATCTAATGATGTGATATTTTCTGCAGATAATGAAAATCAGAAAAGAATTGAGCAGTGTGCTTCAATCGCATTATCCAAAATGAAAAAGACCACCGGCTTAAAAAAATCCAAGTATCAAATAAGTCTGGAAGTAAACGGAATCTTTATACAGCAGGACGTTTTATATATACGTGTAGTTTTTGAAAACAAATCAAAGATTAACTATGATATTGATCAGTTTCGCTTTTTTATAAGAGACCGTAAAAAGTCAAAACGAACGGCATCGCAGGAAATAGAAATACAGCCATTATATGCAACTTCATCGACTGCAGTGATACCTAATGAGTCTGTAACAATAAAAGTCTATGCGCTGGAGAAATTTACTATACCTGAGAATAAATATCTGACGCTTGAGATGATTGAAAAAAATGGCGGCAGGCATTTGGAAGTTGATATTAATAATAATCTGACTGATAAGATATTTCCGATTACGGAATCAGCACTGATACTTTTTAAATTTTAAAATACATTATGATAATCAATCTGGCTGACACTGAAATGATGCTGTCGTTTGCTGAAGAAATGGCTCATAACGGCCATCGATTTGTCGCTTTTAATACTGATGAGGTAATCGATACCTATACAATAGAATTTTTTAGAAAGTCAATGGATGCCCAAGAGTACTGTTTAGTTATGACTAACGATGCAGATTATTTTCAGAGCCTGCCGGTTGAATCTCTTATTTACGACTTAAGAGCCATTTTAGAAAGTGGAATTGATACTACCCAAAATGAAGCTTTTGAGCTTTATGGATTTGCCCAGCTTTTTAGGGAGAGGAAAGAATTTTTAGAAAATAATTTAAATCTAGATACAATGAATGAGAAAAATTTAGAATACCTGAAAGACCAGTTAAAATATACTGGATTTGGAGAAACGTTCGATGCAGAACTGAAACAGAACATGATGAAAGGTGATAAGGATTTTAAAATTATGCACACCGGTATTATCAACAATGGCCTGCCAAATAAAGATACCCTTACTGTAGAGTTAAATTTCAAGAAGTCAGAACAGTCTGATATGTATTTTTTTAATTCCTATCACGTGAATCTGCAGAAAGAGGAAAAAAAACCCGGGCTGGAGCAGACTTTTTACATCAACAAAGACAGCGCAAGCATTACCATGAAAGAGGCTTATAATTTAATGGAGGGCCGTTCTGTCAATAAAGATCTTAAGACAAAAGAAGGCGAGAGCTATAATTGCTGGTTGAAAATGAACTTTAAAGAATCTGAGAGCGGTAATTTTAAACTGAACCAATACCATCAAAATTATGGATATGATCTGGAAGCAAGCCTTTCCAAACATTCTATCAAAGAACTGAATACTCCCCAGTACAAGGAAGATCTTTTGAACTCCCTTAAGAAAGGAAATCTTCAGTCAGTGACTTTTGTTGCCGGGGGCGCTGAAAGTAAAATGTATGTGGAGGCTAATCCACAGTTCAAAACCGTTAATGTTTACGACACAAATCTTCAGCGAATCAACAATCGAGAGAGTAAAGAAGAAAAGAAGGCTGAATCTGAAAAAGAATCGGTTTCCAAAGATCAAAAACAAAATCCAGATTCTGATGAAGGTGATCCCGGAAGGAAAGACAATAAAGTAAAGAAAAGAAAAACTCCCACACTTTAATAATTATGGAAAAGTTAAAGCCTTTATCGGATTTTTTCACTGCAATAGAGAATGATTACCGGATTAGTCCAATGCATATTGCCATTTATGCATCTTTATTGCAGTTTAGATCCAGTAAAGGCTTTATTAATCCAATTTTTGTATTTAGTTCGGAGATTATTGTTATCGCAAAAGTTTCCTCTGCAAATACCTATCATAAATGTGTCCAGGAACTTCATCAATATGGATACATAAAATATCGACCATCTTTTAAGAAAAATCGCGGGAGTGAGGTTTATTTTTTGTTTTCAGCTGATACGGATATCTGAAGGTTCTTCAATTAATAACTTTTATATAATTACAGAATGAATGAATTTGTGACCAAGGAAGATCTAAGACAATTTGGTCTTCTTCTACTAGATAAAATACAGGCTGTATTTCAAGATAAGAATTCTGCACAGAAAGATTCTTTAGAACCTGGGTGGCTTAAAAGCAAGGCTGTTAGAAAACTGCTTGATATTTCTGCAGGCTCGGTGCAAAATCTACGAACAAGCCAAAAAGTACGTTTCAAGAAAGTACTTGGCTCTTACTACTATAATAAAGAAGATCTTCAAAAACTATTTGACGATGAAACAAAACAAAAGACTTAAAGTTGGGCAGATAATGGACTACCTGTCATCGTACGTCGAGGATCCCCAGCTAAATGTCTATCATCTATCAATTTTGGCCGCTATACTGGGATTAGGATACAGGCAGGGGCAGAGGAGGAGGATACAAGTCAGCCGAAGTAAAATAATGGAATTATCGCATGTCAATACACTGCCGACCTATCATAAATATTTTAAACAGCTTCAGGATTTAGGATACATTAAGTACAGTCCGTCTTATCATCCCGGCTATAAAAGCGAAGTAAAACTATGCAAAAAGAGGTTATCTCAAGATATTTGAGATAACCTCTTTTTAATTTAAATATTTTTGAAATTATTTATCAAGAAGAAATGTTGTATTTCTTTTTAATAGCCTGGATTTCTTTTTCCAGTCTGCTGAGAACTGCTAAGTCCGGTTTAGACATTTTGGGTTCAGTTTTGTTCAGTTTTTTATTCAGAATTGACATTTCTCGTCCAATTGTTGCCTGCTCTGTTATGGCATATGCTTCAGTCTGCTTTACCGAAGCATGACCCAGCAGTTCTTTAACTACATTTATAGGAACGTTATTGTTGAGTGTGACGGTACTGCCAAATGTGCGACGAGCTATGTGAGTGTTTAATGTAAAAGGAAACCCACACAAGACTGCCACCTCTTTCAGGTACTCATTCATTTTTTGGTTGGAAGAAACAGGCAGGACAGTCCCTCGCTGAATACACAGTGGATGTTCCTTGTATTTTTCAATTATTTTAAGTGCCTGAGGCAGGAGCGGGACATTTGTTGTAGAATTGGTTTTTTGTCTTTCAGACATAATCCAAAGATTCCCATCAATTCCTTCTTTGATATCGGTTCTCTTCAATTGATATGCATCAATGTAAGCCAGTCCAGTGTAACATTGAAATACGAATACATCTCTGACTACATCAAGCCTGTCAGTGGTAAAATAATGTCTCTCCAGTTCATATAGTTCTTGGGTAGTAAGAGGCTTTTTTACCATCTTAGTTTTTCGTCCCTTGAAGTTTTTAAAAGGATCTTTACTGATAATTTCCTTATCAATTGCACGAATTACAATCTTTTTAAAATTTGCAATGTATTTTAGGGTAGTATTATTACTGCAGTCACGGACTGTTCTGAGATAAAATTCAAAGTCTTTTACAAACTCTAAATTTAGATCTGTAAATTCTATGTCATCAGTTTTAAACTTCAATTGAATAAAAGCTGTTAAATGATTTTTAGTAATTGTAAAACGGTCTAATGTTCCTTTTGCATATCCTCTTCCGAGAAGAGCCTTCATTTCATCATTATGCTTTTCAAATTCTTCCAGCACTTTAATTCGTGGCGAACTGTTGCCTAAAACCTGATCCATTACTTTTTGAGCGGTAATTAATTTACCGCTGTACATCATAGTGGTTTTAATTTCGTTGATTTTTAAAACTAGGGAGTCCAGGAAAAAGTTAATTGATTTTGCATCTTCTTTTGTGCCGACTGCTCTTTCACTCTTTTTGTCCCACCGAGTCATATCCCATTTGCGTTTGGTGGATGCTTCTTTTGGAATTCCATCTACTGTGATTCTAAAATAGACAGTTCTAATTTTACTTTCATTGCGGGGTATTTTCAAAAAGAAAACCAACCCAAAACTGCTTTCTAACATAATTCAACTTTTTAGATTAATAAATGTAGAATTATAGCGTCAAAAAAACAAGTCGTTAACCTCGTTAACCTCTGTGTTTACAGGTGTTTAGGTCTAATTTTGTGGCACATTTTGCTGAAACTCAAATGTGCCACGATTGTGCCACAGAAATTTTGAGCGTTTTTAAAAAAAATGAAAAGCAGTAAAAAAGAAAAAAGCCTGCGAATCTTACGATTTGCAGGCTTTACCACGTTTTTTGAGGGTTTTTGAAAAGATTGAAAAACTTTCGTTTTGGCTTCTTTTACCCTTTCTGTGGGGAGAGCAGGATTCGAACCTGCGAAGTTCACACAGCAGATTTACAGTCTGCCCTCGTTGGCCGCTTGAGTATCTCCCCGATCTCAGCTTTGTTGCGCTTTGTTGTTCTAAGCGGTTGCAAATATAGGAACGTTTTTCGCATCTACAAACAAAAAATGAACTTAATTTTAAGTTATTTTAAAGTTATTTTTTAATTCATTGGAAGTGAATAAAATAAAAAACCTCCATTAGTGAGTTTTTTTAAATTTATTTCAAAAAGTAAGATTATTCTTTGTGTTGTTTTTGAGGTTTAGGTAATAAATTCAAGATTTATAAAGCCGTTAAGCTTTGCTATTATTGATAAATTAAAATAAATATTGATGTAATGACATCATATTTGAAATTGCTTGACAAATGGTTTATTCGAAAATTTTAAATACTAAAACATCTTAAGTGATTTGCAACGGTTTCTTTTGAGAATGTTTTAGTTCTTTTAGCAGCTACTCTTTTCCGAATTATATCTATTGTTAAAGCAAAAAAAAATCTCCACTAGGGAGATTTTTTTATTCTGAATACTTAGTATTACTTAGCTAAAAGCTCTAATATTTTTGCTTTCAATTCTGGACCTCTTAAGTCCTGTGCAACTACTTTTCCTGATGCATCAAGAATAAAAGTCGCAGGAATAGATTCAACATTATATTGTCTTGCAATTGGTTCATCCCAGAATTTCAGGTTTGAAACGTGTGTCCAGGTTAAACCATCTTTTGCGATAGCTTCAGTCCACTTGCTTTTTTCTTTATCTAAAGAAACACCTATAATGTTTAGCCCTTTTGAATGTAATTCTTTATATATAGCTACAACATTCGGGTTTTCTTTTCGACATGGTCCGCACCATGAAGCCCAAAAATCAACGATAGTTACTTTTCCTAAACTTTCTTTAAGCGAAACTACTTTTCCTTCTGGATTTGGAGCTGAAAAATCTGCTCTTCATTTAGCGCTGCCAACAGGAGGAGCTGATGCACCTACAGCAGGCAATTTTGCTTGACCAATTTTTGTTTTAGCTGCTTTTGCAGGAGTAGTGTTTTTTACAGACTCATCTAAAGAGTTGTAAATGCTTTCTACTTTTTTAGCATCTGCAGTTGGATCTTCAGACATTCCTTTTACAATTAATGCAGAAATGAATGATTTTGGGTGAGATTCAGCATAAGTTACATATTTCTTTTTTGTATCTGCCTGAACTTCTGTTTGGATCTCCATATATTGTTTCATCAAGCCATTGATAGTTGCTGTATCTTGAGCTTGTTGAGCTTGTTGCATTTTTGCAGTATTGTTTTTCTGAAAATCCATTAACTTCTTTTGAGTTTTGTTAAGATCTTCTTGGAATTTTACAAACTCTTCGTTGTTGTAAGTTCCACTAATTTTTGATTTATGAATACTGTCTTTGTCGATAGTGATTGCAATTTCTCCTGTTTCTAAGATGAATGGAATTGGAGCATTAGCATCTTGAAGAATTAAAGTATGAAAAGCTGGTTCAGCTACTTTTCCTTTTATTTCAAATTTTCCGTTTTCAACTTTTACTGTATCAAGGGCAACAGTCATATTTGTTACTGGATCTGAACCTTGAAGAATGATTGTTTTTCCATTTGCAATTCCAGTTGCAGTTCCTGTAATTAGATACTCTCCGTCTTTAACTTTGCTGCATGAAATGATAGCTACAGAAGCTGTAAGTAAAAAAAATATTTTTTTCATTATAAATATTAATTAGTTAATTGATTTGTGCAACAAAAGTATTTAAAAATATAGAACATCAAGAATTTTGTAACCTAAAATTTTGTTAT
Source organism: Flavobacterium sp. LC2016-01 (assembly GCF_009711135.1). Classification (GTDB taxonomy): domain Bacteria; phylum Bacteroidota; class Bacteroidia; order Flavobacteriales; family Flavobacteriaceae; genus Flavobacterium. The sequence goes on from NZ_WMIC01000004.1 coordinate 174,407, forward strand.
AGTTTTTCATGCTCTAAAGTGCCTAAAATCAAGTGATTTGCTTGTTTTATATGATTTAAAACTATTAATTGTGTTTTTATTTTGAATGAAAACAAACAATTTAGCATTTTTTAGGCATAAAAAAAGCACTCTGTAATAAGAGTGCTTCTATGTATGTTTTTGCTTTAAAAACTATTCTTGGTTTGTTTTTTTTCTCCAAGTAAAAGAGTTCAAAATATGTCTTTTTGCAAATCTTCCTGGTGAATCAGCGTTTACCATTTTTACGTAAGTTGCTTTAGGAACACTGATGTATTCGTAAACACTTCCATTAGAAAAATCAATAATCAAACGGCCTTCTACAAATTTATAATCTGTAATCGTGCAAGTTGAAATTGTTTCAGTGTATTCAGGTAAATTAAGTTTGATAGTATCCGGGTGAATGCTTACTAAAAAGTGGTAAGCTTCAATGATTGTTTTACTTTTTTCTTCTGCATCTTTTAAACCAGCGTCATCACCTACAAATTTATCAGGATGAGATTCTTTCATCGCGTTGCGATAAACTGTTTTTAAATCTTTTAGCTCTGCAGTTTTTTCTACGTTTAGTAACTTGCGGTATTCAACTATTTTTTTCATAAATAAAAGGTAACTACTTGTCTATTAGTTTGAAATCGATATTAATTAGTTCAAATCGACAAATTTTTTGCAAAGGTACACTTTTTTTTAACTTTTCTGTTTTCATGGAAAAAATATTCATGAAAGTTGGTTTATTAAAACGTTAACTGGATAGTTCGATGTTTTTTTAACGCAAAGAATGCTAAGGTTTACGTGAAGAACGCAAAGATTTTTTCATTGAAGTGTCATTAAAATGAAAAGTTCGCAAAGTTTTATCAATACAAAACTTTGCGAACTTAATATTCTCAATGTATAACACGCAGTAAAAATAACCTTAGTGTTCTTTGCGTTAAAAAAATATACGTTTTAACAAAACCTGAAACAAAAAAATTATTCCGGCTTATGATTGGCCTTATCGAAGTTCTTAGATTTCTTAGGGTATTTATCGTAGCTGATATCACTTGGGTTTTCGATTACAGATTTAATAGTAACCCAGTCTCCAATATTAAAATTAGTATGTGCGATCTTATAATCTAAAAGGTATTCACCGCAGAAATAATTATTGTTTTCATCTTTTTCGATAATGCCAGTGTAAACTCCTTTTTGCGGCATTTTTTCATGTGAATCTTTAGACATCGTTTTTTATTTTAAAATTGAAGATGCAAAGTTAATCAATTTAGGTTTGTTTTAGGGAGTTCGTGACAATCTGAGTATATTTGCATATGCAGAAAAAATTTAAGCCACATCCAAATTCGTTTAAAAATACGTTTTGTGTTTTTCACGAAGTGCTTCCAGACAAAATTGAAGGTTTAAAAAAACAATTTGAAAGCAAAGCCGGAAGTACTTATTTTTATACTGAAGAGGGAATGTATCGTGTTTCTAATCATTGGGGAAGATTAGCCAACAGCAAATGGCGTCTGATTGCCCGAGAACCTGAAACCGAATCGAAGACAAAAATTGGTTTTGCAAAATGGAATGAATTTTATCCAGATAATGCCGAGGAAAAGCTGTATTATATAGAAGCTGATTTCGATAAAAATCTCGCTAATTATCAGCATAAAAACAATCCGGAGTTTGATGGAAAAGCAGTTTTAAGAACAAGTTTTGAAACCGCAAAAAGACTAAAACAAATACGGAATCTGCAGCAATTGACTTCATGGGCAAAATATTTTGATTATGATGATATAGCTGATTTGCGAAAACAGCTTATCACCGAATTGATTTTTACCGAAAAAACATTAGAAGAAATTAAAAGAGAAATATAATGGGACGCAATAACGAAAGGAACATCAAAAAGCACAATGACAAATTGCACAAAGCCCAAAACAAAAAGAAACAGGCTGAAGTAGCAAGAAAAGAAAAGCTGAAAGAAATTGTAAAGAAGTTCAACGAAGACAAAAAAGAAGAAAAATAAATATAGTTTCAAGTTTCATGTTGAACGTTTCAAGTTGTTGGAACGAAAACCTGAAACTTGAAACCTGAAACAAAATAACAATGAATACAAAATTTGAAACTTTAAAAGCAAACGTTCAGGAAATTATTGATTTGATTGCTGCAAAAAACGAGAGAGAAGCTAATAATAAATTGCTTGAAGTAAGCGATGAATTAGACGAAATGCTGGATCATGCTGAAGAAGATGAAGAACTTAGAGAAATCAGCAGATATCAGGTTTTGCTGAATCAGCTGCATGTAAAAATTAACGGAGAAGAGCAGGTTGATGGCGACGCATAAATGTTTTTGCGATACAGGTTTACTGTTCGAAAACTGCTGTGGATTATATCTTCAGAAAAATCAAAAAGCACCAACCGCTTTGGCGTTAATGCGCTCCAGATATTCGGCTTATGCAACTCATAATGCCGATTATCTTTTAGAAACAACTTATATTTCAGAAAGAAAATATTATTCGCAAGCTGAAATTTTAAAATGGGCAACGGCCAATAAATGGCAAAAATTAGAAATTCTGAGTTTTACTGAAAACACAGTAGAGTTTAAAGCTTATTTTTTAGATTCAAATCAAAAACCGCAGACACATTACGAATTTTCAACTTTTAAATTTGAAAATGGCGCATGGTTTTATGTCGACGGAAAGTTTGAATAATTGACAAGAAATACCTTTCTTTTAGGAGGTTTTCTTGAAATACTTTAACTAAAAATTAATAAACGTTTCTTTTTCCGTAATTCTAAAAAAACGTAATTTTAAAAATTATGAAAAACGAATTTAAAAAAGGTTTTTATTTTAAGTCGTACGAAGCCCCGTTTCAGTCTCCGTTTGAAAAGCTTTTTGGTATTTTTAAAGAGCTTATCACCCATACTTCGGGTGATTTTGACGAAGCGATCGACTGGCTCCGTGAATTGGATAAAGAATATAAACTTACCGACGAGAACTACACAATTGATGATTTTATTGAAGATTTAAAAAAGAAAGGTTACATAAAAGACGAAGTCAAACAAGACGGCTCGAATGGTTTTGGAATTACTGCAAAAACAGAACGTGCGATTCGCCAGCAGGCTTTAGATCAGATTTTTGGAAATCTAAAACGCTCCGGAAACGGAAACCACAAAACAAAACATGCCGGAAATGGAGATGAACATACCGGAGAATTTCGCGAATTTAACTTTGGCGATGGTCTAGAACGAATTTCATTGACAGAAAGTCTTCGAAATGCTCAAATTAATAATGGCGTAGAAAGTTTTATGCTGACCGAAAATGATTTGGTTGTCGAAGAAACGCAGTACAAAGCACAAATGAGTACCGTTTTGATGATCGATATCAGCCACAGTATGATTTTGTACGGAGAAGACAGAATTACTCCGGCAAAGAAAGTTGCAATGGCTTTGGCGGAATTAATCACAACGCGCTATCCAAAAGATACACTTGATATTTTAGTTTTCGGAAATGACGCCTGGACAATCCCAATTAAAGATTTGCCTTATCTGCAAGTAGGTCCTTATCATACCAATACGGTTGCCGGACTTCAATTAGCAATGGATATTTTGCGAAGAAAACGGAATACCAACAAACAGATTTTCATGATTACCGATGGAAAGCCAAGCTGTGTACGCGAGCGCGATGGTTCGTATTATATGAACAGCAACGGTCTTGATGAGTATATTGTAGACAAATGTTATACACAGGCACAGCAAGCTAGAAAATTACACATTCCGATTACGACTTTCATGATTGCAAACGATCCCTATTTACAGCGATTTGTGAATCATTTTACAGAAGCCAATCAAGGAAAAGCATTTTATACCGGAATAAAAGGTCTCGGTGAAATGATTTTTGAAGATTATGAAACGAATAGGAAGAAGAGAATTAAATAAAGGTTCTAAGTTGCTAAGATTCTAAGAGGCTAAGGTTTCTTTTGGCACGTACCAAAATCGTAGAGACGCACAGCAGTGCGTCTAACACAAAGTATGACGCAACGTTTATTATCTGCAAAAAATAAAACAATAACACAATCGATATTTCAATAAAAATGGAAATAACTACTATAAAAACATTAGGCCAATTAAAAGCCTCGGGATATAAAAGCATCAGTATAAAAGATGAATTGCGAAATAATCTTCGCGAAAAAATAAAATCAGGAAAACCTGTTTTTGAAGGCGTTCACGGTTTTGAAAATACCGTTATTCCCGAATTAGAACGTGCGATTCTTTCTCGTCACAATATCAATTTATTAGGGCTCCGCGGACAAGCCAAAACACGTTTGGCGCGTAAAATGGTCGAATTATTAGATGAATATATTCCGTATGTTTCTGGTTCAGAAATTAATGATGATCCACTAAATCCGATTTCACGTTTTGCCAAAGATTTAATTGATGAAAAAGGCGATGAAACTCCAATTTCTTGGCTGCACAGAAACGAGCGTTTCTTCGAAAAACTAGCAACACCAGATGTTACGGTAGCCGATTTAATTGGTGACGTTGATCCAATAAAAGCAGCAAATTTAAAATTATCATATGCTGATGACCGCGTAATTCATTTCGGAATGATTCCGAGAGCAAATAGAAGCATTTTTGTTATCAATGAATTACCAGATTTACAAGCCAGAATTCAGGTTGCGCTTTTTAATATCTTGCAGGAAGGCGACATTCAAATTAGAGGCTTTAAATTGAGAATGCCTCTCGATATGCAGTTCATTTTTACAGCAAATCCGGAAGATTATACGAACAGAGGAAGTATTGTAACACCTCTAAAAGATAGAATTGGTTCACAAATCTTGACGCATTATCCTGAAACAGTTGAAATAGCAAGAACAATTACTGAACAGGAAGCAAAATTGGACGAAAATCAAAGCGATATTGTTTATGTACCAAGTTTGGCAAGAGATATTTTAGAGCAAATTAGTTTTGAGGCCCGCGAAAGTGAATATATCGATAATAAAAGCGGTGTAAGTGCCAGAATGAGTATTACAGCTTTTGAGAATTTAATAAGTACCGCAGAACGACGCGCATTAAAATCGGGAGTGGATAAAACAGTTTTGAGACTATCCGATTTTATGGGAATTATTCCGGCGATTACCGGAAAAGTCGAATTGGTTTATGAAGGAGAGCAGGAGGGAGCGGCTGTTGTAGCGCAGTATTTAATTGGCTCAGCAATCAGAACTTTGTTTCCGACACTTTTCCCTAAAATAGAGAAATTAGAAAAACCAGGAGAAAAAACACCTTATTCTGATTTAATAGAATGGTTTTTTGCGGAAAGCGGTTTTGAATTATTAGATGATGCATCAGACGCAGCATACCAAGGAATTTTAGACGAAGTTACACCGTTAGATATTCTGCTTAAAAAATATCAGCCTGAATTGGATAAAAAAGATCAATATTTTGTGAAAGAATTTGTTTTATGGGCTTTAGTCGAATATAAAAAACTGAGCAAAGACCGTTTTGCAACCGGACATCAGTTTAAAGATATGTACGGAAGTTATATTAGTAAATTGTAGATAATTATAAATTGATAATTGTAATTCTTAAACCCGACAGGTTTTAAAACCTGTCGGGTTTTTATTTATTTAAAAATAAACCAATTACCAATTTTAATTAGTCTACCTTGCCACGTTGGCTGTATTTGCAGTTTTTCCCAAAAAAGAAATGGATGATAGTTTCGAAGACTTAATAGCAAGTTATATAGAGAATAAAATTGGAATATCAGAACGTTTTATGAGTGATGCTTTAGCAGATAATCTCAAACAAAATTTAATCAATTTAAATAATGAAAGCCTGCTATTGACAGCAGGAATAGGGAATTCTGAGAAGTTTGCCCTAGACGGAACCATTAGAAAGGATGTAATTTACTGGCTGGATAAAAAGCATAATAATGTTTTCGAAAATGAGTTTTTTGACATAATTGATGCTTTCGTACTCTATTTAAACGAAAGTTGTTTTGCCGGAATTACGGGTTACGAGTTTCATTATTCTTTATACGAAAAAGGCGATTTTTATTTGAAACATCTCGATCAATTCAAAAATAATTCGAGCCGTAAATACTCAATGATCAGTTATCTGAATAGTAATTGGAAAGAAAGTGATGGCGGAGAATTAATGATTCACCAAAACAAAAGTCAGCAGAAAATTTCGCCAGTTCAAGGCAAAACGGTTTTCTTTAAAAGTAATGAATTGGTTCATGAAGTATTAGTGACTCAAAATACCCGAATGAGCATTACCGGCTGGTTAAAAAGTGATTAAATTTTTCACATTAAAATATCTAAATAACTATTTTTGATTTCAAATAAGGAGTTAAAATGACTAGTAAATATATTTTAAAGCTTAATAATGAAATTATTGGTTATACAAAATTTGAATTTTCTGATGTTCCAATGGGAGTAATTCATGGAAAACTTATATTGGAAGGAATTGAATCTCCCTATAATTTTTTTAAAGACCATTGTACTAAATTTGATGTTCATATAAATTCAGATTATCTCGAAGATGAATTTATTGCTACTGTTATAATACCTCAATTAGAAGTATTTCTAGAAAATGGTGAAAAGTTGAAAGGCTGGGGCGGATCAATTTCTGGCCTTGGAAAAGATGATTTTGAAATCCAATTTTGTGGAATTACTTCTGAAGTAATGCAAACCGTATTTAATCACCATTTTGTGAAATATTATAGTGAAGAATAAAACTTCATATAGATAAACCTTATTTTTGCAGTCAAAATTCAATTTATGTTATTTCTAGTTTTAAGTATTCTATGCAGTGTTACAGTTGGTGTAATTTTTAAAATAACCCGAAAATACAATGCTGATTCTGTTCAAATTATTACTTTCAATTATTTAATGGCATTGATATTATGCTATTTTACTTTTAGCCCAGATAGTACTGCAGTTCATACAGATGCACCTTGGAACATATATATTGCAGTTGGTGTTTTGCTTCCAATAGTTTTTCTGTTTTTGTTTTCTTCTATAAAACATATGGGAATCGTAAAAACCGATGCTGCACAGCGATTGTCTCTTTTTATTCCAATAATTGCTGCTTGGCTAATTTTTAAAGAAGAATTCAACTCGTATAAAGTCATTGGCTTGATAATAGGGTTTATAGCGCTTTTATTCATCTTAAAAAAGCAAACCGGAAACGATCAGAACAAATGGATTTATCCGTTTATTGTTTTTTTAGGGTTTGGAATTATAGATATACTTTTTAAACAAATTGCTCTTTATACAATTTTGCCTTACACAACTTCTTTATTTGTTGTTTTTAATATTGCGTTGGCAGTTTCTCTTATAATTGTGATTTATCATTTAGTCCAAAAGAAAGCAAAGCTTCAGTCAAAAAATATATTATTTGGTGCTTTGGTGGGAATCTTCAATTTCGGAAATATATTATTTTATTTAAAAGCGCATAAAGCATTTTCTGAAAATCCATCAACAGTTTTTGCCGGAATGAATATTGGCGTTATTGTTTTAGGAAGTCTTGTTGGTCTGCTTTTTTTCAAGGAAAAACTCTCCAAAATTAACTTCGCGGGTATCTTTTTAGCGCTAATTGCTATAGTTTTTATTGTTTTTTCACAATTAAACTAAATTTTTTTAATACTATAAAACCTTAATTTACAGCTGTTTTTGAATTATTCAGAAAAGTTTTTAAAATTAACTCGACTAATTCGATAGAATTTATAAAATATATTTATAAATTTGTCCTAACAATGAAAAACTATATTCTAAATATCATCCCGTTTATGTACAGCTTGACGATGTGCTGTATGTTAAACCATGCGATGAAATGGCGTTAATAGAGAAAGTACTTGTTAGTTATTTTTTTTTTTAGCCTTTCATGCACCAATGAAAGGCTTTTTTTTAGAACTGTTAATAACCTATTATATGAGATCAAATAGAAATACAAATATTATGATGCATTGCTGTCTGATGAAAATTCCGTGTTGTACTTGCAGTTACTGCCGAATTTATTTCACGATACAATAATGCGATGTTCCCAAATCAAATAAACTAAATAATTAAAGTATAAAACTATGAGTTCAGAAATTATAAAACAGAATCCGTTTCAATCGATGATTGATCGTTTTAATATAGCAGCCGACATTCTTAATTTAGATGAATCATTAAGGCTGAAACTGCAGCGTCCTGAAAAACAAATTGTGGTCAATTTTTCGATTACATTAGATAATGGAAAAGAGCAGAATTTTGAAGGATACCGCGTGATTCATAATACGGCATTAGGTCCATCAAAAGGTGGAATCAGGTATGATACCGCAGTAAATCTTGATGAAGTCAAAGCGCTTGCCGCGTGGATGACCTGGAAATCTGCCGTGACCGGAATTCCTTTTGGAGGAGCAAAAGGCGGTATTATTTGTGATCCTAGAACGCTTTCTAAAACAGAATTAGAAAGAATTACAAGAGCGTATACAAAAGCGTTAGCAGATATTTTTGGACCAGAAAAAGATGTTCCTGCACCAGATATGGGAACTGGGCCTGACGAAATGGGCTGGCTGATGGATGAATTTTCGATAGTTCACGGAAAAACAATTCACGCTGTTGTAACCGGAAAACACTTGCATTCAGGCGGCTCTTTAGGAAGGGTAGAAGCAACGGGAAGAGGTGTGAGCATTATTACATTATTGGCACTTCAAAAATTAAAATTAAGACCCGCGAGATCAACAGTTGCGATTCAAGGTTTTGGAAATGTTGGTCTGCATTCGGCCTTATTTTTATTCGAAAAAGGATTAAAAGTTGTTGCTGTAAGTGATGTTTCGGAAGCGTTTTATAATCCTGAAGGCATCAATATTCCAGAATTGATTTTATATTATAATTTGAATAACAAAAGCATAAAAGGATATCCAAATTCGGTTGCTATTAAGCATGAAGAATTATTGCTTTTAGATGTTGATGTCCTAATTCCGGCGGCAAAAGAAGATGTAATCACGCAGAAAAATGCGGCCGCTATTCGTGCCAAAATTATTGTAGAAGGCGCAAACGGACCTGTTTCATCTGATGCTGATAAAATTTTGCATGAAAATAATGTTCTGGTTGTTCCAGATATTTTAGCAAATGCCGGCGGTGTTACAGTTTCTTATTTTGAGTGGCTTCAGAATTCACTTTTAGAATCTTGGAGAATTCATCAGATCAATAAGCGTTTAGAAGATATTTTAGAAAAAGGTTTTGAAACTGTTTTTAGAACGGCTTTAAAACATAATGTTACACCAAGAATTGCGGCTTACATTCTTGCTTTGCAAAAAGTAGCAGATACGCAGTCTGTTAAAGAAGTAGCTTTAGAAGCTCCAAAATTCAAACAAAATTAGAAATGGGTTCTATAAAAGATAAAGATCATTTTCGAAAGTTACTATCATTTTGAAAAAGTAAAAAATGAGATGATTTTTGTAAATATCTTTATCTTTAATTTTATAACGAATTGTATTTTAGTTTTATAAGAATAAAAAGAAATTTAAAAAAATGGAACACATTAATTTTCTTGCTTTCGCAATGCCTGCTTTTTTTCTGTTTTTGTTTTTAGAATATAAGTTGGCGCAGCACAAAAAAAGACCAGAAATTTTTAACTACGAAAGTTCAGTTTCAAATATTAGTATTGGTATTGCAGAGCGTTTAATTAATTTATTTATTGCAGCTAGTTTTTATCAGCTGTATTATTTTATTTATAACAATTACAGGCTTTTTGATATTCCGAGTAATGTATTTGTTTGGCTGGCGCTTATTCTCGCAACAGATTTCGTTTGGTACTGGTACCATCGATTGGGACATGAGGTCAACTTTTTCTGGGCAGCACACATTGTGCACCATCACAGCGAGGAATTTAATTTCACAGCAGCAGCCAGAATTACCACTTTTCAAGCAATAGTCAGAACTGGTTTTTGGTGTATACTTCCTTTTGTTGGCTTTCATCCGGGAATGGTTATTACCATGCTGATTGTACATGGAGCTTATTCATTTTTTACGCATACACAGGTTATTGGCCGAATAAAATGGCTGGAATATGTTTTTGTAACGCCTTCTGTTCATGGCGTACATCACGCTTCTGACGAAAAATATCTGGATAAAAACTATGGTGATATGTTTACGTTTTGGGATCGTATTTTTGGAACTTTTCAGGAAGAAGAAGAAAAACCTAAATACGGTTTGACACATCCGTTAAAAAGCTATAGTTTTCTTTGGCAGCATTTTCATTATTATTTTGAAATTTATGAACTATGGAAACGCTCAAAAGGTTTTAAAGCGCGCTGGAAAGCCGTTTTTGGAAGTCCCGCGCATATGGATCAGGACATTCGGCCAACATTAGAAAAACGTTTTTTACAGGATAAAAGCAATCCGCATCAGCGTCTTCGATTTCGTAATTATCTTTACATTCAACTCGGAATCTGTACTTTAATTTTAACTGCTTTTACTTATTATTTTGATTTGTTAAGTACACTCGACAAAGTTTTTGTTTTGTCAGTTATCATAATTACACTAATCAATTGCGGCGCATTGCTAGAACAGCGAAAATGGATTTATTACCTGGAGTATGCCCGAATTTTTATGATTACAACTTTCTTTTTGTATGAAGAGAATTTGACGGTGTTTTTCTTTATTCCGCTTGCTGTGATGATTTTTGCTGAGCAATTGTTTTCGCTAAGCAAATATTATCAAAATATGATTTTGCAGTTAGAGACAGTTGAATAGAAAATGATTTTTTAAGATTTAGTTTGTCATTCCGAGGAACGAGGAATCTCCGCAAGTAACTCCTCAAAGAGAATCCAATCTTTGTAGAGCTTCTCGCGGAGATTCCTCGTTCCTCGGAATGACAAGATTGCGTAAAAAACTTAGAATCTTAGTCCCTTAGAACCTTAGTATCTCAGGACCTTAGATAGTTTTTATCGCCATAATTTTCTCCTCAAAAGTATCTTTAAAGTCTGATTTGCTTTTAATTCTGGTTTTGTAGGTATAAATGGTAGCTACAGAAAGTTCCAGAAATTCTGCCATTTGATTGCTGTCCTGAATTCCCAATCGGTAGAGCGCAAAAATTCTTAGTTCAGTATTTAAAAGTTCTCCTTTTTTGACAATGCATTTATGATCATTCGGAAACAAATGATTAAAATCGGTTACAAAAGTAGGGAACAGTTTAAGGAAAATTTCGTCAAACTGATGAAACAGATTTTCGCGTTCTTCTTTGACATTATAGCGCTTTAAACTCGCGATAACTTCGTCTGTTTTTTTGGTAATAATTTTATGAAGCGTGCTTTTTTGAATGTGATCAATCTTATTAATGAATGCTGAAGTTGCCTTAATAAAATATGTAATATATTCTTCTTTAATAGCATTTGCTTCGCTTAAACTAATGTTCATTTCCTGAAGCTGTGCATACGAAGAAGCCATTATTTTTCTGGCTTTGTTTCTTTCTTTTAATTGTTTGAAGATAATAACCGAAAACAAAACAATTATGAAAGTCAATATGGTAAGCAGAATAATGATTTTTTCCAGCTTGTCATTTTTATCTTTTACGTTGTTTAATTGCGCTTTTTCAATAATGGGCAAAATAGACGAAATCTCAATTTTTCGATGTCTTGCGTTGTAAAAAGTCGCGTCATCCATTGCAATATTGATATATTCATTGGCCTTGTCCAAATAACCCATTTTAAAGAGTTCATTGGCTAAATTTCGAAGTGCGACAGTTTCTTTTGTAGCATTTTTGACATCCGCGATTGCAGCAAGCGCGAGATACTGAATAGCTTTTTTGGTATAACCTCTTTCCGAATAAATGTACCCAAGACTTGAGGTCGCAATACCATAATAATCAGGTGGAAGATTGTAATTATTGATCCAATAGCTGAATGCAAATTCGGCACCGCGCCAGTCCTGCTGTTTTAATCTTTTCAGACTTTCTGCGGCCCAATATTCGTTTGTATTGGTTCCAATTAATTCTAAAGCCTTTTTTAAGAAATGATTTCCCTGCTGTACATAATGAATGTTAAACCGCTGATCTTTATTGTAATCGGCTAAATCGTAATACGCGCGGGCTTTGATATTATAGTATTCAAATTTGTTTTTTATATCCAGTTTTTGGTCATCAATAACATTTAAAGTATCAATGGCTTCTTTAAATAATCCCGATGACAAAAGCACAAAACCTTCTTTAATTCGGCTTTTAGCCAAATATTTTGGGTCTTTTAAAACGATGGCTTTGATTTTTGCTTCTTCTAAATAATAATAAGCGGAGTCGTATTTAAACGATTTATATTCATCAAACAATGACATATAGGTATTATAAAGCTGTTCATTGTTTTGACTGACCGTAAATTTTGACACATTTCTTTTTAAAGCTTCAATTTTTCGATATTTCTGTTTTAAGTAAATATCTTTTTTAAGAAGCACTTTATCTAATTCCTCTAAAACAGGATTTGTCTCTTTCGCAGTTAGAGAAAAACCTGCAATAAAAAAACATAGAATGAAAATTCTCTGCATGGTTTGTTTTGGTTTAGGGTAAAAAAAAAATCTTTTTTGGTTGTCGAGTTAATTCGTTTTTTAATTCGGGATAAGCTTGAGTGCTGCTGATTAAAGCGCTTTCAGAATTTTGAAACTTCCTTTAAATAAAAGCTTTAAAAGCAAGTTCTGAATTCAAAAATAAGATATAAATGTTAAAAGCGGTCTAATTATTTGCAATTATACAATAAAAACCAGTTATATATATGCATAGTGAAAAAAATATCCACTTTAATTTTCATATTGTCATATTTACCATTAAATAAGCAGGTCTTTTCATCTAAACAGCATCTTGATTTTTTGAATTATAAAAATAATATAAATTATTGATTTTCAATTAATTAAATAGGGTATTCTTTCAATTTCATCTTGATTTTTCTCAGATATTTTTTTTTAGATTTATTTAACATCTAGTTTCGTTCTGTCTTTTATAAGACAAAAAAACTAACAAACAAACCACAAATTTATGAGATGTAAAAGTATTTATTGGTTAGCTGTTGTTTTGGGTTTAATGGCCACAGGCTGTGATAATACCGACGACGGAAGCTACGTTGATCCGATTACCCTTTATGAGAAACTAAATGGAAATTGGGGATTAACAAACTTGAAAATGGTTGATGAGGTTGCGAAAGCAAACAAAGTCGAACCTAACGAAGAAAACTTGAGTACGTACTTTAATTACGAGGATTTTAAAATTAAATTCAATGTAGACGAAAAGAACCAGCCAACAAGTTATGAAGTAACAGGAAATGTTCCTCCTTTATTTGCACCAAAAGGCTACTGGGCGCTTAGTTCAGATTTTCAGCCAACAAATCTGGGTGCAACAAAAATCTATTTGTTCAATGATGCTCAAAAAACACAAAAAACAGATGAGCTTAAATTATCATCGGTTCCAGGAAGCAGTGACGAATTAGAATTCCAATTAGTTCATTCCTCTGGAGGTTCGCCATTCGTGTCTTACGTGTTTAAATTAACTGCTATTAATAAAAAGTAATATGAAAAAGTTTATATATACAATTTTACTTGCCCTTTTGATGGCTCCTAATTTCATTCAGGCGCAAGACGCAGCCGGAGCCGTAGGCAGTATGTCATCCTATCCTGTTGTGTACAAATATGATGAAAAAGTAACTTGGTACTTTGATCTTTCGGGAACCACTTTTGCGGAGACGGAAGATGTTTATATCTGGATTTGGTCTCCATCAGAACCAGATGCAGGACATTGGGAAAACTCATCTGATTTTGCAAAACTAAAATATGAGGGAAATAAAATCTGGAGTTTTACTTTAACGCCAACACTTTATTTTTCTAAAACGCCAGAAGAAATTGCTGCAAGTGCGGGATTTTGGTTTCGTTTGAAAAACAAAAATGGATCAAAACAAAGTGACGTTGCCAATATGCCGTATACTGATTTTTCTTCATTTTATACTGCAAACGAATTGATCAGATCCTATCCAACAAAACCTTTAATCGATAAACCGGTTAGTATTTTATTTAACTCTAATTTAAAAGATGGTTTTGCAGGTGTTCCTAGTGTGCATTTTCATTCAGGATTAAACAATTGGGCCGTTTTGCAGGAATATCAGGCATGGCTTCCAGATGTATCTGAAAAAACAAAATTAAAAGATCTTGGAAATGGCTTTTATAGAATGGATTTGATTCCACAGGAATATTACAATCCGCCAGCAGGTTTTGTTATGGAAAATATTACTTTCCTGATGGTAGCAAAAGATTGGACAACAAATTCTGGAGACCAAATTATTTATGCAGGAGAATTTATTCCGCCGCCGCCGCCAAGTTTCAGCTTTTTTCCAACAGTTATCAGCCAAAAAGATTTCCTTGGAATGTCTAGAAAAAACAATGAGCCTGGTGTAAACAAACTGCTTTATACCATTACTGCAGGCAGCAAAACATTTTCTGGCGAGTTTTCAGGAGGAACAGCTGAGATAAAAGGATTTGTCAATTTAGTTTCAGAGCTAAATGGTGTTCAAGGTTTGAATGAGATTCATGTTTTGGTAAAAGACAACAAAGACAAAACAATCTCTGATACCAAAATTCCTCTTAAAACTTTAGACAAATAATTCACTATCAAATTAAAACATCAATTCTAATGAATAGTAAAAATAAAAAAATAGTCCTGCATCAAATGTGGACTACTAAAACTGCAGTATTCATGATTTTCATGCTTTTTCTTTCGGCAGGAATGTTTGCTCAGGAAAAAAAGCAGGTATCAGGAACTGTGTATGACAATGCAGGCACTGTATTGCCGGGCGCTTCGGTAATTGAGGTGGGCACAAAAAATGCCACCACAACAGATTTTGACGGGAAATTTACTTTGATGGTAGCCGTAGGAGGTTCGATTGAAGTTTCTTTTATTGGATCAACAACTCAAAAAGTTCAAATCACTTCGGCAACAAAAAATATTGATGTTCGTTTACAAAACGACGGTTATCAATTAGCTGAAGTTCAGGTTGTAGCGGTAGGTTACGGAACGCAAAAGAAATCAGATTTGACCGGAGCAATTTCAACTGTAAAAGCAGATGATTTAGTAAAAGGAACCATTTCTTCTACAGAACAAGTTTTGCAGGGAAAAGTAGCAGGTTTAAATGTTATTCGCCCTTCAGGTGATCCTGCAGCAGGTTCAACATTGCGTCTTCGTGGTGGAACTTCATTAACAGCAAGCAACAGCCCATTAATTGTAGTGGATGGAATTGCTGGTGTTGATATCAACATTGTACAGCCTTCAGATATCAAAACAGTTGACGTTTTAAAAGATGCTTCAGCGACTGCTATTTACGGTTCTAGAGGAGCAAACGGAGTTATCATTATCACAACAAAATCGGGTACAAAAGGAGTTTCTGTTACGTATAGCGGTTTGTCAAGTATTGGTTATGTGAATGATAATTTAGATCTTTTATCAGCAAATCAATGGAGAAATTATGTTCGTACTACAGGAAATAAAGATGCTGTTGATTATGGTGCAAATACAAATTGGCAAAAAGCAATCGAGCAGACAGCCATTTCACAATCACACACTTTAACGATCAATTCCGGTAAAGCTGACAGCGGTTTTAGAACTTCACTTTCGTACTTAAATAACGAAGGGGTTATCAAAAATTCTGGTTTAGAAAGACTTAGCGGAAACGTTAGTGCTTATCAATATCTTGGAGAAAATAAAGATGTAAAATTTGACATGGGATTATTTGCCAACATCGACAAATGGAAACCAGTTGATTACAGAATTTTTGAATATGCTTATAACCTGAATCCAACAATTCCGGTTTATACGCCAACTGGAGAATTTTCATCTGTAGCGGGTAATCTTTACTACAATCCGGTTGAACTTTTGACAAACAGAACAGTTGATAATGAAAGACACAGACTTTTAGGTTATTTTAAAACAGAAGTTAAATTTTTGAATGATTTCTTGGCTGTTGCCAATATTTCTTTAGAACATAATGCAGTTAAAGGAGGCACTTATAAACCAAGTTATGCTGTTCTAGAAGGAATGACAGAAGGCGGTTATGCTCAAAGAACATACGCAGAATATACAAATGCACAAGGCGAACTTTATGTAAATTATAATAAAGTTATCGATAAACATACTATCAGCGCATTGGCAGGGTATTCTTATTTAGAGAACATTTACGAAGGTTTTGGAGCACAAAGAAGCGGGTTTGTAACTGATGCTTTCGGCTATAATAATTTAGGAGCTGGTTACAAATATCGTTTAGGTGATGTGTATTCGTATAAAGGAAAATCAAATTTGGTTTCATTTTATGCTCGTGCAAATTATTCGTATGACGGAAAATATTTGCTGACTGCAACGGTAAGAAGAGACGGTTCAAGCCGTTTTGGAGAAAACAATAAATGGGGAACTTTCCCGTCAGCTTCTGTGGCTTGGAAAATTTCTAACGAAGGATTTATGGATGCTACAAAAGGCTGGCTTGACAATTTGAAATTGAGAGTGGGTTATGGAGTAACCGGTAATCAAGACGGAATTGGAGAGTACAAATCACTTTCTATTCTAGGAGTTGGAAATGACAGTTACTACGATCCTGTTACAGGAACTTGGAGTTTGGCTTATTCGCCACAACAAAATCCAAATCCTGATTTGAAATGGGAGTCAACTAAACAATTAAATATTGGTTTTGATTTTACGCTTTTCAACAGAATTACGGGTTCATTTGAATGGTATTCTAAAAATACTGATGATTTATTATACACTTACGAAGTGCCTCAGCCTCCTTATTTAGTTGGAACGATGCTGGCAAACGTTGGTGAAATGTCAAACAAAGGAGTGGAACTTACTTTGAATGCCGACATTATTAAAGGATCAAAATTCAATTGGAATGCTAATTTGACACTTGGGCACAACGTTCAAAAAATCGAAAAACTTTCGAATCCAACTTATAAAACAGATGTTATTTACAGTGGTTCTTTACACGGTTTAGCAGGTATGTCTGGACAATATTCTCAAATTATTGCTGAGGGTTATCCTGTTGGAACTTTCTGGGGATTCAGAAATGCTGGTCTTGATTCGACTGGAAAAATACAATACTACAATGCAGCAGGAACTGTTGTTCCAGAAAGTGCTTTAGTAGATGCTGATAAAACAGATTTAGGAAATATTCAGCCAGATTTGACATTAGGTATTGGAATGAATTTTACATATGGAAATTTTGATCTTGGAATCAGCGGTTACGGAATGTTTGGCCAAAAAGCATTAAATGCAACAAACATGATGTTGAATGATCCAAACAGATTACCGGCTTACAATGTTCCAGATGATTTCTTAGGAAGCGGGATAACATCTTCTCCAAAATACTCAGATTACTGGATTGAAGATGCTTCTTTCTTCAGACTTCAGACCGTTTCTTTTGGTTATACGATGCCTCTTGGTTTGCAAAAAAAATCAAAACTTAGATTTTATTTAATGGGAGAAAATCTTGCTGTCTTCACAAGTTATAAAGGTGTTGATCCAGAGATTGGCTTAAATGCGCAAAACGGCGTAAACGGTGTCATTGATCAAACAGGTTTAGCATCTCCGGGTATCGACAGATATAATAACTATCCTAGACCAACAACAATCTCTGTTGGATTAAATTTTACGCTAAATAACTAAGCGAATTAACTCAAAAATAGAACAAATGAAAATCAAAATAACAGCAGCAATATTAATAAGCATGCTTTTTACGATATCATGTACAGATTTAAGTGAAGATTTATATGATAAAGTAGAAGATGGAAATTTTGGAAATACTCCAAAGGAAATTGATGCATTAGTTGGAGGGGCGTATTCTTCTCTAAGAGGATTCGCTGACGGAATTTCAAACAATTATCCAACTTGCGAATATGTATTCTTTTTAACTGAAACGGTTTCTGATGAAGCGACAATTCCGACCAGAGGTACAAACTGGTACGATGGCGGACAATATCAGGATGCACAAAAACATACTTGGAAAGCAGATAACCGAATGATTCTTTCGGCCTGGCGTTACAATTATACGGGAATTGCAAAGATCAACTCTATCATTTATCAAATCGATAAATCGTCTTTGACAGATAATGCAAAAGCGCCAATTTATGCTGAATTAAAAGCTTTGAGAGCTTATTATTACTATAATCTTTTAGATTTATTTGGAAATGTGCCAATCGTAACCAATTTTGAGGACACGTCGCTTCCATCAAATTCTACTAGAAAACAAGTGTATGATTTTGTTGAAAAGGAGCTTACAGATGCTATTCCGCATTTAAATTCAAATGTGGTGTATTCTAAAATGACAAAAAATGTGGCCTATTCTTTATTGGCTAGGTTGTATTTAAACTCTGAAGCTTTTATTGGAACTGCACGTTGGCAGGATTGTCTTAACATGTGCCAAAAAATTTCTGGTTACTCTTTGACGCCAGATTTCTTTGCCAATTTCGCAACAGAAAATCAAAAATCACCGGAAATCATTTTTGCAATTCCTTACGATTCAAAAGCAGGAACTGTTGGAAACTATATGAATTCAATGTCTTGTCATTACTTGCATAAATTGACTGTTTCTGCTACTGGAGATTATCCATGGAGCGCAAACGGAATGTGTGCACAGCCAGGAGTATTTTCTGCTTTTGATGATACTGACAAAAGAAAAAAATGTATGGTTGCCGGAGATCAAATTAATAAAGCGACAGGACAAGTTATCGTTATGGATAACGGTGAAAAGTTGACTTATACTGAAGAAGTTACAAGTGTTGCTGATGCTAAAGAAAATCAAGGTGTCCGTTTAGGCAAATATGAAATGAAAGAAGGTGAAACTTGGGAACGTGATCACGATTTAGTTGTAATTCGTTATGCTGAAATTTTAATGATGCAGGCAGAATGTTACGTTCGTTTAGGCTCTCCAGATTTGGCAAAACCGTTCTTGCAGCAAGTAACAGCGCGTGCAGGTGAAGCAATGCCGGCAACAATTGATCTTCATTTTATTGATCAAGAATTGCTTAAGGAATTTACTTTTGAAGGAAGAAGAAGAACAGACAACATCCGTTTTGGAACATTTTTCTTAGCCTGGTGGGAAAAAGGAACTACAGAAAAATACAGAGCAATTTTCCCTATTCCAAGTACCGTTTTAACAACAAATAAAAACCTAAAACAGAATCCTGGGTATTAGGTTATTGAATGTCAGTCTTCCATGTTGGTTAGTCGTGGAAGGCTGACATATTTTTAAGTCAGTTGGCTTCTATAAAAAATATTTTAGCCACAGATTAAATGATTTTCACAGATTATTATATGATAAGAAATCCTTTTTAATCTTTTAATCTGTGGCAAAAAATATAAAAAACAAATTACATCAATATGAAAAGATATATCACCTTATTGTTTTTTGGAATAATGAACATTTTAGTCGCTTCTGGATGTAGCAGCAGTGATGACAAAGGTTCTGATAAACCAACCGAGCCTGAAACACTTGCACCAGTCGCGATTGAAAAAACAAACAGCACCAAAATATATGTTCATTATATGCCTTGGTTTGAAACCAATGAAAGCAGTGCCGATAAAAAATGGGGCTATCACTGGACAATGGCAAATAAAAATCCAAATAATATTGGAGCAAACAACCGCAGGGAAATTGCATCTTATTATTATCCGCTGATTGGGCCTTATCATTCGGGCGACAAAAATGTGATTGAAAATCATTTGTTATTGATGAAATATTCGGGAATTGATGGTGTTTTAATCGATTGGTACGGCACTTATGATGTGAACGATTACCGAATGGTAAAAGAAAATACAGAGCAGTTAATCGCCATGCTAAGTAAAGTTGGACTTGAATATGCGATTGTTTACGAAGATCGAGTTACAAAAAATGTAGTCGATGCAGGAAAAGCAATCTCTGTAACCAGCGCTGCAAAAACGGATTTAAGTTATATGCAGACCAATTATTTTTCTAATCCAAACTACATCAAAATAAACGGGAAACCATTATTGCTGAATTTCGGACCAATTGTATTGCAGACACCAGCCGAATGGACAAACATTTTTAGCACGTTATCTGCAAAACCAGCTTTCTTGACGCTTTGGGATCAATCTGTAGAAGCAGGAGATAATGCTTCTGGCGAATATTCATGGGTGTATAAAAACAGTACTTATTTAACGAATTGGTACACTAATACAAAACCAAAACTTTCGGTTGCAATGGGAAGTGCTTATCCTGGTTTTAAAGATTTTTATGCCGAAGGCGGAGGCGGAGCGGCAATTGGCTGGACAATTGAACACAATAATGGAGCAACACTTGATGAAACCCTTAATCTGGCTAAAAATGCAAACTTAAGCTATCTGCAATTGATTACGTGGAATGACTTTGGCGAAGGAACCATGTTTGAGCCGACAGTTGAATTTGGTTACAATTACATCGAAAAAGTGAAAACGTTTGCCGGCGTAAAAAACACCGAATCCTATTTTGCAGACATCAGCAAACTATATAACCTACGAGTAGAAAAGAAAGGCAATGCCGACGCTCAGAAAAAATTAGACCAGGCTTTTAATTATTTTGTTTCGATGCAGCCCGCAAAAGCAAAACAAGTAGTAAGCGAAATAAAATAACAGTTGTAATTAATACAATTAAATAATGAAAAACATAAGATATAGATACTGCCTGATTGCTTTAGCTTCAATGCTGATCTGCGCCTGCGGTACTAAAAAAACGACCTATAAAATAAGTTCTCCTGGAAAAAACACCGAATTAGTTTTTGAATTAACGCCTTCTGGACAGCCTGAATACAGTTTTACTTCTGGCGGAAAATCGGTGATTGAGCCTTCTTTGCTGGGTTTTGAGTTTCAAGGAATTCAAAAAATGACGGATGGTTTTGAAGTGGTTTCTACCGAAGAAAAAACATCTGATGAAACTTGGGAACAGCCTTGGGGAGAATTTAAAAAAGTAAGAGATCATCATAATGAATTAATTGTTCACTTGAAAGAAGCAAAAGGCGAGGAGCGTCTTGTAGATATTATTTTCAGAGTTTTTGATGATGGCGTAGGATTTCGTTATTCTTTTCCAAAACAGCCAAATTTGGGCACAGTGAAAATTTCGAATGAAGTTACGCAGTTTACTTTTAAATCAAATAATGATGTTTGGTGGATTCCTGTTCATCGCGAAAACAGTTATTATGAAAGCGAATACCGTAAAACGCCAATCAGTAAAACGGATACAATTAATACTCCGGCAACTTTTGAAACAAAAGAGAAATTGTATGTGGCAATTCACGAAGCTAACTTGACTGATTTTGCTTCAATGACACTTTTAAAAACAAGCGACAAACAATACAAAAGTGATTTAGTGCCTTGGGCAGATGGTGTAAAAGTATATGCTGAAACACCTTTTGTGACGCCTTGGAGAACCGTTGTGGTTGGAAAAACTCCTGGTGATGTTGCAACTTCAACCATTATGCTGAATTTAAATGAGCCTTCGAAAATTGAAGATCTTTCTTGGATTACACCATCAAAATATATCGGAATTTGGTGGGGAATGCATTTAGAAAAATTCACTTGGGGTCAAGGTCCAAAACACGGTGCTACAACAAAAAATACGAAAGAATATATTGATTTTGCTGCGAAAAACAATTTTGACGGCGTTCTGGTGGAAGGCTGGAACGAAGGCTGGGACGGAGACTGGACTGCCGACGGATCTGCATTTAGTTTCACAAAAGCATATCCCGATTTTAATTTGGAAGAAATTACAAAATATGCAGCCATAAAAAATGTCCGCTTAATTGGTCACCATGAAACGGCCGGCGCTTCAAAACATTATGAAAGCCAGCTTGAAGATGCTTTTAAATTGTATCAAAAAATGGGTGTCAATTCGGTTAAAACGGGCTATGTGAACAAATATCTGGATAAAAAAGAATGGCACGACAGTCAGTATGGAGCGCGTCATTATAGAAAAGTAATTGAAACGGCGGCTAAATATCATATCATGATCGATAATCATGAGCCAATGAAAGGAACGGGAATTCAGCGTACGTATCCAAACTTTATGTCGCAGGAAGGCGGGAGAGGACAGGAATATAATGCTTGGTCTGTTGATGGTGGCAATACACCACAGCATTTAACAACTTTGCCATTTACAAGAATGCTTTCAGGGCCTTTTGACTATACTCCCGGGAATTTTAATTTTGATTATAAAACACCTTCTGGAGCGAGAGTTCAAACCACTTTAGCAAATCAATTGGCCTTGTATGTGATTATTTTCAGTCCGTTGCAAATGGCTTCTGATTTGCCTGAAAATTATGTTGGCAAACCTGAATTTCAATTTATAAAAGATGTTCCTTGCACTTGGTCGGATACCAAAGTCTTGGATTCTAAAATTGGCGAATACACGACTATTGTTCGTAAAGATTGGGACGAGAAAAACTGGTATTTGGGTTCGATTACCAATAAAGAGGCAAGAGAATTAAAAGTAGAATTATCCTTTTTAGATGCCGGAAAAGAATATGAAGCAACAATTTATGCAGATGGAGCAGGAGCCGATTATAAAACAAATCCGTATCCGGTTACGATTTCAAAACAAAAAGTAAATAGTAAAAGTGTAATTAATATCAAATTGGCAGCTGGAGGGGGAACAACTATAAAATTCACTCCGTTAAATTAGTTGAGTTAGTAATAACTGCGTTTATTTTAGTTAAGTTTGAGCAGATGAGCCCGATTTCTTTCAGAAGATTTCGGGCTTGTTTTTGTTTCAAGTTTCAAGTTAACCGCAAAGCACGCAAAGTTTTTTTGTCAAGATTGTGTTCACAAACGCAAAGTTCGCAAAGCTTTGTGTAAAAAACTTTGCGAACTTTGCGTAATCCTTTGCGTGCTTTGCGGTAAAAAAAACTTAGAAACTTAGAATCTTAGCCTCTTAGCAACTTTTATTTATGAAGCTGAATATGTTTTCCAAAAGAATAAGTTAAAGCTATTGTCGGCCCGTTATAACCCCATTTAAAGAAACCATTTAGTCTTTCTTTTTCAGCATCAACTCTGATGTTTAAACCGGTGTATCCTGCTGTTATACTGAAATTTTTATACAAATTATATAATACAGAAAGGTTGTAACTCAAAATACGGCCGTCGATATCATTTATTTTTATGGCGAAGTAATTAAAGTTAGCATAAAGTCCCACTTTTTTGCCTAGTACAAATTCTCCCCAAACTCCAAGATCTGGCAATGGCGCAGTCACACCAAAATCATCACTAAAGGAAAGCTGCTGTGTTTGCCCTTCGAGACTCAGACCTACATCTACTAACATAACATGTGCACCTATTAAAGCACCTATTTCATATTTTGGTTTTGATACAAAAGCGTAACCGTAGTATATTCTAATAATCTGATTGTCTAGAAATGCTGAAACAGTTGCATTTACTGGATAGGTATGATCACCAAATTCTATATCTTTTTGAAGGACTTTTGTTGATTTTCTGTTCAAATAAAAATATTCAGAACCCAGTCTTGATCTTCTTGAAATGCGCCATTCAAAAGCAGCAGCAAATGACGTACTGCTTTTATTAAAACCGAGATCTTTTTCAAAATCGATCATATTTCCAAAATTACCATTATTGCTTCCTACTTCGACTTGTGTATTATTTACTGGAAAAAATGCTCCAGCTGTGAATTTAAAGCGTCGTGCATGCCAAGGCAAATCTTCTGGATCATAATTCTGAACTTCATCGGAGCTATTATGTATGGCGGGTAAAGTATCAGCTGGAATTTCGGCGGTGGTTTGTGCTTTTGCCGTAATCCAAAAGAGGCAAACTATCATAAAACAAATTAATTTTTTCATCGGATTTAATTTTAGAGTTTTTGATAAATTTTTAACACTTAAAGTTAACAAAAAAAATCATTCATTTCAGTTTTTACGGTTTATTATTTAGCTAATTCATTTGATTATCAGTTTAATATGAAAATAAGAGGTTTTATGATGGCCAAAATTTCTTTTGAAAATGGATGCCGCGTGAGGGATAGGAGCATGTTGCCGAAGCAACGCGGATAGCCCGACAGCATCCCGATAAGAGGGCGTATATGCGTGTAGTAATTTGCCCTCTTATCGGGATGGTGGCACGCCCAATTTTAATTATAAATTGTTAATTGTTAATTATGAGCTTTTGAGTGCAAAATAATTACGCAAAGTTTGCATGTTGAATTTATACATTACGAGTCCTTCGACTTCGCTCAGGGCGACATGAAGAGGAATTTATAATTAACAATTCACAATTAAAGCTAGACTCTATTATAATCGGCTTTCCAGTGGACTATTGCTTTTTTGATAGAATCGCCGGAAAGATTGTTTTTTAGTGCGTCTTCAAGAAGCTGTAAAAATTCGCTGTCGGGCGCGAAACGCAGTGCAAATATTTGATCATCAGTTAATTTGTATTCAAATTCTTCGAACCTTTTTCCGGTCAGGGTGAAATAACGGTAGCGAATTTCTAAACGCACGATTCGGTTTTGCAAAATTAAAGCATAATGCTGGCGGAGCATAAAGGCTAAAAAGAACAGAAAAATGAAACCTACGCTGATAAACGACCATATCAGTGCGTCGTTTGTAGTGCAGGCAAAATAGATGCTGAATAATAAAAAAATCGTTAAAATGGGATAATATATAAAATGATGAGGTGTATAAAATCGTATGTGATTGTAATAGGTTTGAACTTTCATAATTGCGTTTTTAGATATTGATTAAAAAAACAAAGCTACTCTAAAAATTAGAATAGCTTTATTTCTCAAAATAAACTAACATAACCAATGTTTTCTTTATACTCTGAACTTTTCAGTTCGTAATTCTATTTATTTGAAAAAAGCCTTCATTGTGCATGTAAATCTTCTTCTTTTTTGGCTTTTATTTCTTGATAGTAAAGTTAAAACGAGCTGCAAGGATTATGTTATATTTTAATTTGAAAATGTTATATGATTTCAACTGATTTGTTTACAGAGTGGTAATAATTTTCCATTCGGCTAATTTTGAATCGAAAGATTTTCCAGCATTGGCGGGACTTGTAGACGGAAGTGTATGAAGCTGATATGTTTTTTGGAGCTCCACATATTTTTTAAAAAAGGCATGCGCTTTTTGTCCGTTGAAAAAAATGGTTTTGATGTTTGGATGCAGTTTTAGAAACGTTTCAAAATCATTCGCAATTTCATTTTTAATGGCGCTGTCTAAACTTCCTATTCGGTCACAAAATTGTAAAACGTCCCAAAGCGCAACTTTGTTTTTTTGAAGCAAAGCTTTTCTTATTTCATAATCGTATGAGAAATCTTCTTGGAAAATAAGAAACATAAATTTCCAAAAATTATTCTGATTGTGTCCGTAGTACTGATTCAGTTCTAATGATTTTGTGCCGGGCATTGTGCCGAGAATCAGAACTGTAGAATCATTTGCTGCGATTGGTTCGAATGAAAAGCTTTTCATTTTTTTTTGAATTAAGAAATTTTTTGTTTGAGTTAAATTTATCATTTCGAAGTAATTATAAAACAAAACCTCAAAATTATATAACATTTTCAAGAACGCTTGCCCGAACTTTGGTTTATTGATTTATCTATAGAAATCTATCCCGAGGCTTCGGGACTAAATGTCAAATTTAAATGTACGCAAAATGAAAATAGTTACCATACATACAGAACAAATTCAAACCGTATTTGATGAATTGAATGATAATTTTGATGGAAAAATAGCTTTTGATTTCGATGAATATACGCTTGAGATTAATAATAGTTTTGCAAAAGGAACCATAACTGGAGCTTCTTTTAATGATAATATTTCATACGTTCAGTTTGATATGACATTTTCGACGGCTGTTAGAATGGACTTTTTAAATGTGATGTCTACGCCGGTTTATTTTGCATATTGTTCAAAAGGCGGTTTGTCACATAGTTTTGGGATAAATGGCGAGGAGCGAAAGTTTAAAACTTTTCAGACGGCAATTTTAACATCTAATGAGCATCAGGATAATGTTTTATTTTTTGAGAAAGATGTTAATACGAAACTGACAATGATTATTGTTGGAACTCAAACCGAACAGCCGTATTTAATGCCATCACTGAATCAGAAAGTAAAAGAAACTTTTTTTGAAAATAATATGGAGGAGAATTTCTTTTATATGGGTTCATATAATTTGAAAATTGCCGAAAAAATAGAACAGCTTAACGCGGTAACGCAAACCGGAATTGTTAGAAATTTATTGAAAGAAGGCATTTTAAAAATTATTTTGGCAATGGAAATTCAGCAGCACAGCGATGATTTAAATTCTTTTTCGAAAGATGCAAATTGCTTGACATTAAAAGAAATGGAAGAAATAAAAGAGCTTTCAGAATTTATTAAATCCAGTCCAGAAGAAGCTTTTACGATTAAATCGCTGAGCAAAAAATCAGGATTGTCGCCAAGCAAACTTCAGGAAGGTTTTAAAATGATTCATGATAGAACGGTCAATGATTATATCACACATATGAGGGTTTTAAAAGCTGAGATTTTAATGCGTACTTCTGACCTGAATATTTCTGAAATTGTTTATTGCATTGGTTTCACCAGCAGAAGTTATTTCTCAAAAATATTCAAACAAAAATTTAACTGCAGTCCAAAAGAATATAAGTTTAATTTGAATCCGATGGCTGTGACAGCTTAAAAAGGTTCAAAGAGACAAAGAGACAAAGTTGCAAAGGTTCTACAAAGCTATAAAAACTTTGTCTCTTTGCAACTTTGTCTCTTTGTTCCTAAAATTATCGCCCAAATCGATAATACTCCAAATCCATATTATTTTTATTATTGATAGAATCCAGAATTGAATTCATTCCGATGATGCTGAAAGTGATGCCGTTGCCGCCAAAACCTAGAACATAATGTTCATTTTTTTTAGGATCTGGTTTTCCAAAATAGGGAAGACCGTCTTTTGTTTCTCCAAATGTTCCCGCCCAGGAATAATCCAGCTTAAAATTGATGTTCGGGAATTTTCTTCGGAAGGATCTTAGGAGATATTGTTCTTTTTTGGGAATTAATTTATCGCGCTTTTTGGGATCTATAAAATCTTCATCGCCTCCGCCTATAATTAGTCTATTGTCTGCAGTGGCTCTAAAATATAAATACGGATTTGAAGTATCCCAGAGAATAGAGTTTTTGAAAACAGCGGGCAAATCTGGCAAACTTTCAGAGGCAATGACGTAAGTGCTTTTTAAATCGACAACTTTTTCTTTTAGAGTTTCGGTACTTTCATAACCAGAACAATGTATAATATCATGCGCCATAATATGATTTCCATTCTCTGTCTGGACAATAAATTTTCCACCTTGATTTTTTATGGATTCAATATTAGTGCGGTCATAAATTTGCATTCCTTTATTTTGACAATAGGAAATTAAATCCTGCGCCAGATGATACGGATCAACAACGGCAGCGGTTTTAGATTCTATTGCTGCAATTGCTTTTAGCCCCATTGTTTCTAATTCGGCTTTGCTGAGCCAATTAACATCAAATCCATGCTGTTTTCTAGTTTTGAATTCATTCTTTAAAAACGGAATATCCTTTTTGAGACTGCAGAAATAAATGCTTTTTTTAAACTCAAATTCGCAGTCGCTTTTTATGGTATCAATAATGATTCGCAAGTCGAAAATTGCTTTTTTCCCGTTTCTGTAACTGTTTATAGCACAATCTGCTCCTCGCAGTTTGATTAATTCGTGTAAAGAAACATCAATTTCGTACTGAAGCAAAGCGGTACTTGCGGCCGTGCTTCCGTTGCAAATATCGCGTCGGTCAACTAAGACTGCTTTTTTACCTTCGCTGATTAGTTTATAAGCGATTAATGCACCTGTAATACCGCCACCAATAATCAAAATTGGTGTTTCGATATTTGAATCTAAAGACGGATAGCTTCCCTGCATTTTATATTTCAAAGGCCAGAAAGTTTCGGTTGAGCGTAGTTTCATTTTTTAGAGGTTTTGGATGTTTTTGTGGCAGTTGGAGTATTTGGTTTTTTAGCCGGTTTAATCTTGGCTTTATTTTGATTTCTATTTTTGTCTTTTCGCTCATGCTGTTCATGCGCTTCTGCAATTGAATGTGATGTCCTGATGGTTTCATCTTTTTTAGCAAGCTCACTTAATCTGCGGTAATATTTTTGAATAATTTCCATTTCTTCTTCGGTCATACTTTCAATATCAACAAGACTATTGCTGGAATATTCGTTTGAAGCAACGAGTTCATTTAGCTTTAGCTGAATTGCCAGTGAATCTTTGTTCTGCGCTTTCTGAATTAAAAAAACCATTAAAAAAGTGATGATTGTTGTTCCTGTATTGATAACCAATTGCCAAGTTTCTGAATAATCGAAAAACGGCCCAGAAACGGCCCAGACAACAACAATTAAAAAAGCAATAATAAATGCCGGCGTGCTTCCCGTTGCTTTACAAACAGCACTCGCGAACTTTTCGAAAGCACTATTTTTATTTTGATTTTTTGTTTTCATTTGAATTAGATTTTTTTGGTTTGCTTACTTTTTCTTCCCTGATTACTTTATTGTGTTTTTCATCATAAACTGCGGCAATGATTTTTTGTCCCGTTTTACTGAATATCTTTATTTTAGGATTTTCGTGCGTTCCCGTTATCACAATTGGAAAACCAATAATTCCAAAAGGAGGAAGACCTAAACGCATTCTTAAATCGAGCAATCCGTCAAAACTTGTTGTACCTTTTATTGTGGGTCTAAAGCTGGCAACAGAAAAAGTAAAAGGCTCAACAAAAATTAAATTATTATCTATCGTCGATTTAATTTCAATTCCTTTCATGTCAGGATTGTCAAGGCCTTTTTGCCCGGTTTTTGAACTGATCCCGTCAAATAATTTTAAGCCCTTGACCTGAACATCACGCAGGTTTATGGTACCGCCTCCTTCCAGCGATTCATAAATGGGTCCCATATTTCCGTTTAAATCGCCTTTGACATTATAATCAACAGAAATAATTCCCTGTGCTTTTTCAGCAACCGTTACCATATCATGGAACATCGGTATTTCTTTGTAAGCGCGTTGAACACTAAAGTCTTTAGCAGTAAAATGTGCATCAAAATGAGCTGTTGTGGGCGATTCGTTTTTATAGGAAGCATCAATTCCTAAAAGGCAGTCAATGATATTAAAAGTGGCATTTTGTAAATAAAAATTCCCTTTTTCAATTCCGGTTTTGCCAGAAAGTTTGTTGAAGACTAAGCCGTTATATTCGACCTTATCAGCATTTGCGGTCAGGGAAACATTCAAGTTTTTCGGAATCATAACGACACCGCTCATTTTCGGATGATCTTCTTTGGCATAATCAACTTCGAGTTTTCGGTCTTTGTTTTCACCATTTTCAAGTGCCATAAATTCGTCAACATTAATCAGTTTTGATTTCATATCGAAGTTGCCGCTCAGCGTTCCGTTTGATTCAAGAAAATAATTTATTGTATTTAAAAGATATCCATTAATATCAAAATCGGATTTGCCGTAAGTCGCATTGAATTTTTCAAACCACATTTTTTCATTCTGAAAACGAAAATTTCCTTGTTTAATAAAGAAAGCCTTCGGAAAAAGTTCAGAAGTGGCTTTAATATTTTTTAGCAGAATGGTACCTCGGTTATCCAATTTATTATATTGTCCAGTTGTAGCATAACTCTGTTTTCCTTTAAGAGATAAATCGGCTTTTGCATAACCGGTTACATCAACTCCTTTTTGCGAGAAAACCTGATAAATGCGTCCAACATTCAATTCACCTTTAAATTTGGCATTATAAGCCAAATCATTAAAGTCAGAAAGTGTAGCATTTACATACATCGGATTTCCTTCAAAAACAAACGACGCCGGAGCTACAGCCACAATTAAATCCTGATAAGTGCCCGCTTTGTTGAGTACATTGGCAACAAAAGTAATATTAGTAATTGGGTTAGGATAGGAGTCGGTTTTCAGCCAGCCGTTGTGGAGCGCAATACCGCCAATAGTTTTTGGAAAAAGTTTTTTTGAAGTACTGAAAACACCTTTGGCCTTAATATTTGTCTTTAAAATTCCTTTTATATCAACCGAATTTAAACCCAAAGCAGCGTCGACAACTGCAAGATCCAGTGCGCCTTTTACGCTGGCATCGATTGTCATTTCGGTAAATCCTTTGCTGTGCAGATAGGCATTAAAATAATCTTTATCGCCCACTTTAAATTTAAAAGTTCGAAGATTTACCAGCAGTTGTTCCATATCTAAAGAAGGGAGAATCGCATTCAAATCCATTTGAAAATCAGTCAGCGGTACGGGAGCATTTTTATAATTTACAGCGCCTTTATCAATTTTTAAATTGAAAGCTAAATTTGGCTTTTGTTTTTTTTCGACATTATAATCTCCTTTCAAAGTAAAAAGAAGATCGCTTCGGCCTGAAATATCTGTTTTTTCCAGCCAAGTTAAATATTCGGGAGGCATTACAGAAAGCAGATCTTTTACGGTTGTATTTTCTGAAGCGGCTTTGATATTAATTTTATACCCATCTCTTAAAATAGTAAAAAGCCCAGTGAATTTTAAGGGCAGTTTATTGATATGAAGTTCATTTTTTTGAAGAATAAATGAAAGTGCGTGTGTATTGATACGGGTAATTAAATCGGCGCTTACATTTTTTCTTCTCAAATAGCCAGTGCGGTTATAGTAAAAATCAAGATTGTCGATTTTGGCATTGGTACTTAAATCAAAAATATCTTCGCTGAGGTTTCCTTTTCCAATATAATTAAAACCTTTTGCATCAACTAAAACTTTGGCCGATCGGTCATTATATTTGACATGACAATTTTCAAGATCAATTCTTTCCAGTCGTAGTGCAGTTCCTTCTTCGGGTGCGTTAGGATCTTTTTTGTCGTCTTTTCTATCTTCTGGAGCAATATAAATATTGTAATTGGCTTGTCCTTTTTCGTTTACCATTACATTTATTAAAGCATCAGAAACGTATAATTTGTTGATTTTAACTTCATTGTCAAAAATCAGTCTTTTCAGATTTATTCCAAATGCAACCTGGTCTGCTTTTAACAACGTATCTTTGCTGAAAGGCGCAGAACCCGTCATAGACAAATCATCTAAAGAAACGGTCAGCGATGGAAAATGAGTAAAAAAGGAAAGTTTAGATTTCGAAAAATCCAATTTTGTGTCCAAACGTTCGTTGGCTATTTTTTTAACTTCAGAGGCAACTTTTCCGGGAAATAATAGCGGAATGAGAAAAAGTAAAAGTAATATTCCTGCTAACGTGATTCCGGTCCATTTTAAAATTTTTAGGCTTATATTTTTATATGAAGTTTTCATGGCGTAGAAATTTTATTGTTTTTTTTCAGGCTCTTTTTTAGCATCTTGCTCTTTTTGCTTTTCCTGTTTTGCTTTTTCTTCTTTAGCTTTTTCTTCTTTAGCTTTTTCTTGCTTTTCCTTTTCTTCTTTGGCTTTTTCGTCTTTTTCTTTTTGAGCTTCTTCTTGTTTTTCTTTTATTTCTTCCTCTTTTTTAGCTTTTTCTTTCTCTTTTTTCTTGAAATAGCCTCTAAAAAGGAAATTGCTTTTTGCGGCTTCCATATTATCGCTGAAACCTTTTGTGCCACTTTCTAGATTTGAAAGCGTATTGGTGACACTGTTTGCCATTTTATCATCACGAACTAATCTTGCCAAAGCGCCGTTTCCGTTGTTCATGCTGTGGCTGAAAATGGCTAATTCTTCAGAAATTACACCAACGTTATCAACGCTTTTTTTGACGCTTTTCATGATGTCATTCATTTCGATTCCGTCTATAGAAGCTATCGCACCGTTGTCTTCAATAATTTTTGTTGATTTTACTCCGGGAGAAATAGTCAATACTTTGTCGCCCATTAATCCGTCAGAACCAATTCCGGCACGGGCATCGGTTTTTATGAATTTTCGAACGTCTTCTTTAATGACCATTGAAACCACTACAGAAGAATCGTTTATAATCCTGATCTCTTCAACAGTTCCAATGTTGATACCAGAAAAACGGACATTGTTTCCGACTTCCAAACCACTTACAGTTTTAAATTTTGAACTGATGTGAAAAGTAGATCCAAACAGATTTTTTTGTTTTCCGATAAAATAAATGGCCATAATAAAAAGCAGCAGACCAACTGATACAAACATTCCTAATTTCCAAGTATATCCAGATTCCTTTTCCATGATTTCTACAATTTATTTTGCTTTATTCAAAAAATGAGCGCACCCATTCGTCTTCATCTTTTTCCAGTTCTTCATACGTTCCTTCGGCGTGGATTACTCCATCTTTTAAAACCATAATTCGGTCGGCAGTTAATTTGGCGCAGGCCATATCGTGCGTAATGATTATCGATGAGGTTTTTTGTTTGTGTTTGATATCCAGAATTAGTTCGCTTATTTCTCTTGATGTAATCGTATCTAATCCTGTTGTGGGTTCGTCGTACAAAATGATTTCAGGTTTTAGAATCAGTGTTCTTGCCAAACCGATTCTCTTTCTCATTCCACCAGATAATTCTGCTGGCATTTTATCAATTGCATCACTTAAACCAACACTATCAAGAGCTTCTAGAACCTCATTTTCAACGTCATCGGCAGTTAAATCTCTTTTATGGGCTCTAAGTGTGAAAGCAAGATTTTCTCTAACTGACATTGAATCGTATAAAGCGGCACTTTGGAACAAAAAACCAATTCTGACTCTCATTTTGTTGAGTTCACTTTTGCTGAGATCTAATATATTTTCATCAAAAACTTTTATTTCTCCTTTATCAGGTTCTATCAATCCGACAATACATTTTATCGTAACTGATTTTCCTGAACCAGATCGTCCTAAAATGACCAAATCTTCTCCTTTATTGACGGTCAGATTTACGCCATTTAAAACTTTATTGTCTTTTCCAAAAGTCTTCTGCAAATCCCTAATCTCAATGATAGGAGTCTGCTTTTTATCTTTTGATTTTGGTTCGATATTTTTTTCTTCTTTAATCATCTTAAAAAAATAAATCGGTTATCTGTACTGCGACCATATCAATAATAAATATGCTTAAAGAAGCTGTAACTACTGCTGAGTTTGCAGCTCGGCCTACACTTTCCGTTCCGTTTGCGGCATTAAAACCTTTAAAACAGCCAATCATTCCAATGAAAAATCCAAAAAAGAAAGTTTTAATGGTAGCAGGAATAACATCCAGAAATTCCAGAGACTGAACAATTTGAGTTAAATAGCGATAAAAATTGACATCGCCATGAATATTTATGCCAACATAACCGCCAATAATTCCAACGGCATCTGCAAAAAACACTAAAATAGGAACCATTAAAGTACAAGCTGCAATTCTCGTTACAACTAAATAATTATAAGGATTGATGGCTGAAACTTCCATCGCATCAATTTGTTCTGTAACTTTCATAGAACCTAATTCGGCACCAATTCCAGATGAAATTTTTCCGGCGCAGATTAAAGCTGTTATTACAGGAGCAATTTCACGAATCAGCGAAAGCGCCACCATTCCTGGAAGCCAGCTTTCGGCACCAAATTTTGACAGTGTAGGTCGGGACTGGATCGTGAGTACCAAACCCATTATAAAACCTGTTATAGCAACTAATGGCAACGATTTATAACCAATAACATAACATTGTTTTAAGAACTCTTTTGCCTCGTAGGGAGGAATTAAAAGTTCCTTAAAAAACCGCGATGCAAACACTGTTGCAGTGCCAATTTGTGCGAATGTATTTTTTAAGCTGAGGATCAAAATAATGTTGTTTTAGAGTTAAAACATATTGTAAATCAGTTTTTTAACAGTTTTATATGCCTTTTGTAATTATAGATGAAAGTTACCCTAATACTTGTTAAAATCTTTTACACAACTTTTTTGGATGCTTATATAATTTTCATCAAATCGCAATATTTATACTATATTGACGTTGTGGTCTCTGCAAATAAAAAATCCCTTTCGTGAGAGAAAGGGATTTTTCAAAAAATGTATGTTATTACAATTGGAATTAAGATTTATTCTGTAAATTTTTTAAAGATGGAACTGGCCACATGACCACCAAAACCAAAAGTATTGCTCATGGCATAATTAACTATCCTGGATTGTGCTTTTCCAAGTGTCAAATTAAATTTGTCTGCAAATTCGGGTTCTACATCTTGTGTGTTTATCGTTGGCGGAACAATATTTTCCTGAACCGCTTTTATACAGGCAATGGCTTCAATTGCGCCGGCACCGCCAAGCAAATGTCCGGTCATTGATTTCGTGGCGCTGATATTTGCATTAGGATTTATTCCAAATACTTTTTCTACTGCTTTAAGCTCACTTAAATCACCAGTTGGAGTAGACGTTGCATGCGCATTAATGTAATCAATTTTGTCTGGTGTAATTCCAGCTTCTTCAAGGGCAAGTTCCATTCCTAAAACGGCACCTTCACCTTCAGGATGTGTTCCTGTTAAATGATAAGCATCGGCAGCTAAACCTCCGCCTACAATTTCAGCGAGAATTACAGCGTTTCTTTTTATCGCGTGTTCATAGCTTTCTAATATCACAACTCCGGCGCCTTCACCTAAAACAAATCCGTCTCTGGTACTATCAAACGGACGCGAAGCTTTAGTATGATCGTCATTTAATGTTGACAATGCTTTTGAAGCATTAAAACCGCCAATAGAAGATTCTGTAACAGAAGCCTCAGAACCGCCAGTGATCATCATATCTGCCTTGCCCCAGCGAATGTAATTAAAAGCATCTATGATTGCCGTATTGCTGGCAGAGCAGGCTGCAGCAGTTGTATAGTTAATGCCGCGAAGTCCGTATTTAATTGAAATAACTCCTGAGGCTATATTTACAATTCTTTTTGGAATGAAAAACGGACTGAATCTTGGCGTACCGTTTCCTAATTTATATTCTCCAATTTGTTCTTCAAAAGTTGAAATACCGCCATCGCCACAGCCCCATATAACTCCAATTCGGTTTTTGTTTAAGCTGTCGAAATCAATATTGGCATTTTTTACCGCTTCATCTGTTGCATATAATGCGTATTGCGTGAAAAGGTCGTATTTTCTTATTTCATTTTTTTCAAAAATAGACGAAGCATCAAAGTTTTTAACTTCGCATGCAAATTTAGTTTTGAATTGTGTGGTGTCAAATCTTGTTATTGGAGCCGCACCGCTGATTCCGTTAATTAATGAATTCCAATATTCCTGAACATTGTTTCCAATAGGAGTTACGGCTCCTAATCCTGTTACTACAACTCTTTTCATTATTTTTTAGGTCTTAATTCTGTTAATATCGTTTCTCTTACTAATTCAAAATCATCATCATTTGTTAGTCTTGAAAGCTGTACAATTGCAACCATATTGGTTATTATCATTATAGCTTTTGTTCTTGGTGCCATTTCAAAATCAAATATTTTGAGTTCTTTTCCTTCGATCAAAACTTCCGTCAGCCAGGTAATTACAATTTGAGCAAATCCTTGCAGTTCTGTTTTTATGGATTCGTCCAGCGTATTTAAATCTGTTGCTAATGATCCCACAATGCAGACTTTATTTTCTTTTTTTATCTGTGCCTGTACCGCTAAGAAAGCTTCAAGTTGTATTAAAGGAGATTCATTGGCTACTTTTTTCTTCAAAGCTTCAGTTCTTGCTATATGTTCTTTTATAGTCGCCACTCCAAGATCTGATTTAGTAGGGAAGTGATAATGTATAGAAGCGGTTTTTATGCCAATATCATTTGAAATATCTTTAAAACTAAAAGCATTATAGCCTTTGTTTCGAATAAACTGATCTGCTTTTTCTATAATATTTTCCCGTGTTGTCATAGCAGTAATTTTTTTGACAAAGATACTACCTATTAGTAGATAGGCAAATTTATTTGTTTATTTTTAACAAAACAAAAAATCCCTTTCATTAAGAAAGGGATTTTAAGGGTTTAAAAGGAATTTTGGTCAGCTTTGCCGTTATATTATGAATTAATTGCGATACCAGTTCGAGATTTCATTAAAGGAATAACTCTTGACTGCGATAAGGCTAATTTTTCCATTAATAATCTTGCAGTCAAAAAACAAACAGTCGATTCTGCACCCTGATTTAAGTTGATATTTTCTTTCTCCAGTCCGTCATAACCACCACCGCTTACTGGATTGTACATAATTTGATTTAAATGATTTTTGCCTAAAAACCAGTTAAACGCAGCTTTCATTTTCTTTTTGTAATGCGGTGTTTTAAAAGCATTATAAAAAGTATTTAGAGTTTGAATTGTATAAGTAACATCGATTGGCTGTTCTCCATATTGACTTGGTTCTGAACCTTTATGATGCCAGCTTTGATTTGAAATTGCTTTAAAATTTCCATCTGCAAATGTTTTAGAAATTAAGAAATCTAAGGAGTCCAAAGCTACTTTTTTGTAAATAGGTTTATTGGTAATTAAGTAAGCATAGAGCATAGACTCTGGCAGAATTCCATTTCCGTAGGTTAAATAATTTTCAAACCATTGCCAGTCTTCCGTCGCAGTGTCTTCATAATTTGCCAGCAGTTTTGCATTTAGTTTACTGATTATTGCCGCAACATATAAATTAGGAATCGTCGCGTGATATAAATATAAACCTTTAGTTGCAAAGCCAATAGAACGAGGTGACTGAATAGTTTCGGTCCATTTTAAAGAATTCAATAAACATTTAGTCGCTTTTTTAATAATAGCTTCTGGAAGAATGTCTGAAAG
Organism: Flavobacterium sp. LC2016-01; assembly: GCF_009711135.1. Classification (GTDB taxonomy): domain Bacteria; phylum Bacteroidota; class Bacteroidia; order Flavobacteriales; family Flavobacteriaceae; genus Flavobacterium. The sequence goes on from NZ_WMIC01000004.1 coordinate 211,094, forward strand.
AGAGACTACTGTTCCCAATGCCCAAATAGCCCTTGCATTTGAATCTTCTAAATTGACTTCGGCATTCTGTTCAATATGCTCTCGGTTTTCCTGATCGACATAATTGATAAAATCTCCTTTTGGTTTTTGGCAGCGCTGAATAAAATCTAAATAGATTAGAATATAGGCTAAATCCTCTTTATCCTGAGTCAGTTTATAATGCATGCAAAAAGCAATTAATGCCCTTGCATTATCATCTAAAGTATATCCTGAATCTAAATCGGGAATAGAAATTTTACTGAACTGGATAATACCAAGTTCTGTAGTTAATTTTTTGATATGGTTTAATTGAATTGCCGGATAACTGTGTTTAATTTCTGATGGATTTTCAATTAAGTTTTTATAGGTATTGATGTGTATAATGGCAGCATTTTCCCAAGAAGAAGCACGCATTTTGGTAAATGAATTGATTCCCATTTCATGTCTTAAATTTTCATCAGAAATCAGTTTGATTGCCGCTGCTGCAAATTGATCAACATTTCCAATATCTACTAATATTCCTGAATCTGGCGTTAAGACTTCTTTTGTATGCGGAATTTTTGAGGCAACTATAGGACAAGCACAGCTCATTGCATAAGCAAATGTTCCGCTTACAGCCTGATTGGGATCTTTGGAAGTAAACATATAAATATCTGTTGCTTTTAGATATTCTAAAAGTTCATCAGTATCTAGATATTGATTAATAAAACGAACGTTATTTTCAAGTTTTAATTCCTCAACAATTCCTTCCAGTTTTTCGCGGTAAGTATCTACACCGTCTTTAATTAAATTTGGGTGTGTTTTTCCAATTATTAAATACAAGGCATTTGGTGCTTTTTCAATAATTTTTGGAAGCGCCTGAAGCCCGGTTTCTATATTTTTTCCTTCGCCTAAAAGCCCGAAAGTAGAAAGTACTAATCGATCTTCAATGTTTAATTTTTCTTTTGCCTGAGCAGGAGTTTCATAAACCACTATATGAGTTCCGTGAGGTACGCAGGTGATTATTTTTTCGTCAATTTCATAGTCATTAACCAATATTTCTTTCGATTTATTTGTCATCACAAAAACCGAATTACTGTAGCTCAATAGCAGTTTTACAAACGTTTTTAAATCATTATTCGGATTCGGAATTACACTGTGAAATGTAAACGTAACCGGCTTTTTAATGACATTTAAAAAGTCTAAAAGATAATCGCCATAGTTTCCTGAAAACAAACCAAATTCATGCTGAATATGAACTAATTTTACAGCGTCGTCTTTATTAATTTCTTCGGCTGTTTTAGCATATTCTTCTCTGTTTTTTGTGTTTAAAGTAAATGCCTGTGTAGGTTTTTCTTTTGGTTTATCAACAAGTTCACAGATTTCGCATTTGATAGATTTACCGTAAACATCGGTGATTCCTTTGATTGTATCCTGCGTATAAGTTGCTATACCGCATTGTGTTGGCGGGAAAGTAGATAAAAAAACTATTTTGGATTTATTGGATATCGTCTTCATGGGGATTCTGTTTTAATTCAGTTAATAAGTCGTTGAGGTTCAAAGAGGCCACTGCAATTTTATCATCGGCGGCACCGTAATAAATATATAGAAGGTCATCAAAAATGGCAGTTCCGGTAGGGAAGACCACATAATTTACATAACCGTGTCTTTCATAATATTCTGATGGCGTGATAATCGGTTTTGTTAATCTCGACAGTACTTTTGAAGGATCATTAAGATCTAACAAAGCGGCACAGGCATGATAAACTAGACCTTTTTCACGTCTTTCGGCGGCATGATAAATCAACAGCCAGCCGTCTTCAGTTTCAATAGGCGGGGCGCCTGGACCAATATGACTGGTTTCGTGGTCATATTTAGGTTCCAGAATAATATGGTCTGGTAAGTTTTTGATGTAGTCTTTCCAAAATTCAACCGTCAGATCGGTTTTTTTTTCAAAAGAAAATATTTGAATTGAAGGAAATAATCTATGTAAAGCTATGAATTTCCCATCAATTTTCTTAGGAAAAAGAACTACATTTTTGTCCCATACATATAAATTTTCTTTCATTGTTTCTGTCAGCGGATAATTTCTTGCTGTGTTGAAAGCTAATATTCTGGCAATGCTTGCTGTTTGTAAGTGTTTGCGAATCAAGTTTGTAAATTCATTTAAAATAAATCGGGGCGTTATAATGCCTTTCTTTTTAAAAGAGGTTATATCTTTTGATGTTGCCAGAGCACCGCATGCATTTATGCCGTCATAGGTTACATATGTCATATAGAATCGATCGTCAATTTTTACAATTCTGGGATCTTCTACGCCGTGAATTTCATAAATATATTCAGGAACAAAAATAGGTTCTGTATGTCGTTCAACTAAATTTTTTGGACCTTCAAAACGGCAATAGCCTATAGTTGAAAAATTTCCTCTTTTCGCAGCTCTGTAAAACATATGAACATTGTTTCCATCTTGATAAATTGCTGGATTTAGAACTCCGAGTTCTTCAAAAGCACGTTCTGTTTTCTCTAAAATGACACCATGTTTTACAGCGGTTAAGCTTTTTGCAACTGCTACTTCCATAATTTTTCAATTTTCATCTAAAATTACTTTAGAAACAAGGGGACAATTAATCCAATCGATCAAAAAAATGACTCAATCGCTTATAAATGGGAATTTTGTAAATAGAGTAAATGAATTGTAATAATCTAAAGAGCGATTTCATTTTTAGCTTATTGTGTTATAAAAATAATTTTTAGAGTTAATATGAATGAGATTAACAAGTGAGTTTTGTAAAGAGAAGAAAAAATAGTAAAAAGGAATATTTACAATTAAATAAAGTGTTATGTCACATTGGACAGTAAGTTTTAGTGTTCTGACAATTATTGCCGGAATATTTGGTTTTGGAGTAATCGACAATGGAGCCGAGAGCATTGCACAATTGTTTTTCTTTATTTTTTTAATATTAACTATTATTACCATAATAATAGGGCGAATAACAATATCGCATTAAACGAAAAACGCGAAATCAAAATATTTGGTTTCGCGTTTTTTTTTTATTTTTCTATTTCGAAATTAGCTTTTTAATGACTGATATTTTTTATGAATAAAAGCAATTGGAATTCCGATACAGCATATCAAAATTATGATGGATAAGAATAAAGGAAAGTCTAAATGCTTTTCTGGAAGTACCGGAAATACTACTGGAAGTACTACCAAGTTCATTATAATCCAAACAAAAACCCCGTAAACAATTCCAGAAAGCAGTGTGTTTTTTTTCAGAAATGAAAAATAAGGAAAAACGGTAAAATAGAACCACGCAAAAGTAAAAGCAATGAAGTAATGCAGTAAAAGTCCATAAAGTGCCATTTGGGCTCCCCCGCTGTAAGCTTCTTTTTTAAAGATACCGCTGGCAATTGACTGTAAAATTTTAATTCCGGTTGTTTTGTTTAGAATGCCTGCATAAATGGTAATTGCAGCAACCACATCTAACGTCCCTGCAATTAATCCAGCTATAAAAATAGCGCCACTTTTTGATTTCATATAAATAGGTTTTTGGTTGATTTGAAGCTTTAAATTATACTTTGGTTAGTGTTTTTAGTATGGAATTTAGTTGATAAGTATGCCGCTGCGTGTGAACAAGCGCAAAATGAATCCATTCAAAAATAGTGAAATGTTCAAAACCTGGCACATTGAAATCCAGACACGTTAAGGTTAAATCATATTTTTCTGCAGACTCAAACAACTCAGATTCTATTTTTTTTAAAGATGAAGTTAATTGATTTTTGTCGTATTCTTTTTTCTCTGGAATTAGAAAATCTGGTGCATTCATTTTGGTACTAAAATCGAGAAAAATGGCATCTAATTGCAATACATTATCATCATATTTCCGAATGGTTTTTTTTGTTTTTCCAGCAAATAATTTAGGAAAACCGGAGCATGCAAGAATAATATGCTGTGCTGTTTGTCCTGCGGTCCAGCTTCCTTGATATGGAATTTGGTTTAATTCTTCCTCCGAAAATGAGGAAAGTATTTCATTCAGTTTTAGATATGTTTCGACAATGTTTTTTTGGACTGCTGTTTTCATTTTGTCAATTTTAAATTACACTTGTGATCTGAAAGAATAGTTTGCTTTTCTATAAAATTGATTCTCTTTCAAAAGTACAATAAAAAATTTTAAAATGTTTTAAATCAACGGTTTAATGTTTTTTAGGAGTCTTATAAAAGCACTTCGCAATGAAAACCATAGGAATCGAGAAGATCTATTATTTTTCGATTTGAAATGGATGAGGCATGAATCCGCAGAATTTTGTCGCAATCTTCTAAATCAAAATTGATTATGCTGTCTGGGAAATGTTCAAGAAGTTTCCCAACAATCATAGCTGATTGCTCGACTTCCTGAACATTTGTTTTGAAAACCTCGATCATAATTTCAAAAGTTTATAACGCGATGTTTTTATAGCGTTCTATTTTATGATAGTAGATATATGAAATGGCAAGAATCACTAAAATAATTAATGGGAAAAAGCTTTGAAAATTTATTCCGTCAACCGCAAAATGGCTAATTGAGGCAAAGATAAAATCAAATCCAAATCCGGCATAAGCCCATTCTTTTACATTTTTTGGAACTTGTGGAATCACTAATGCTAAAACGCCCAATACTTTGAAAACGACTAATGCATTTCCAAAATATTCCGGATAACCTAAATGTCTGATTCCTTCTTTTGCTAATTCTGTCTGCGAAGTCAACGCTGGCATTACGCCTTCAAATAAAAAGATTAGAATTGTTGTTGTCCAAAAAATAATTTTTGCTTTTTTCATGTGGTTTATTTTTAAATAGTTATTAGTTAATGTATTACAAACATAACTAATCTTTCTTTTTGAAGAAATATATATTTAAGACTATTTTAGGGGCATTTGAGACAAGTTTTATTAATTGTGAATTGTGAATTGTGAATTTTGCACCTATTATACGGTTTGTCTTCCTGAGCGAAGTCGAAGGACCGCACAGAGACTCCACAAAGATTGTCGATTTTGATTGCGTGGGCTTCGACTTCGCTCAGCCTGACAAAAAATGCGAATAAAAAATCCGTTAAATCCGCGCTTTCGCAAAGCGAATCCGTGTCATCCGTGTGCAATGACAAACTAAAAAACGCCATGAAACCCAAAGGTCTCACAGCGTTTTCATCTCAAAAAATAAATAATTAACGGGTATTGGGTATTATTTCCAGCCTCCGCCTAGAGCGCGGTACAAATCTGTATTAGCTGTAAGCTGTTGTCTTTTGATATCAGCAAGTTCTAGTTCGCTTTGCAGTAAATTTGCCTGCGCCGTTAAAACTTCAAGATATTCTGCCATACCGTTTTTGAATAAAAGGTTAGCATTTTTAATTGCTTGCTGTAATGTTTTTACTTTCTCTTTCAAGAAGGTTTCCTGTTGCTGTAATTTCTCCACTTTAACTAAAGCATCAGAAACTTCGCTTACGGCAACCAAAACTGATTGTCTGAAACTTAAAACGGCTTTTTCTCTTTCCGCTACAGCGATATTATATTGTGTTTTTAGTTTTTTATTGTTCAAAAGCGGCTGCGTTAATCCGCCTGCAACAGTTCCGAATAAAGAAGCCGGAATGTTGAACCAATTACTGGTCTCAAAAGAGTTTACGCCACCTTGAGCCGTAATTCTTAAAGTTGGATACAAATCGGCTTTTGTGATTCCTACGTTTGCATTTGCGACTTTAAGAGCCAATTCGGCACTTTTTACGTCTGGTCTTCTGCTTACTAATGAAGACGGAATTCCGACTGCATTATTGTTTTTAACTTCAATAGCGCTTAAACGAATTGTTCTTTCTTTAGAATCAGGAAACGAACCCGTTAAAACACTCAAAGCATTTTCCTGAATAGAAATATTTTGTTCCAATAACGGAATCAATTGCGCTGCGTTTAATTTTTGTGCTTCCGATTGTTGAATCGCCAAAGTTGTTACCTGACCAGCATCGTATTTTAATTTGATAATATTTGTTGTACTATCATTTAAACGTAGATTTTGTCTGGCAATCTCTAATTGGGCATCCAACATCAACAGATTGTAATATCCTCTTGAAACGTTTGCAACAATATTCGTCTGCAATGCTTTTTTAACTTCTGCAGATTGCAAATATCCTGCGTAAGCCCCTTTTTTCTGATTTCTGATTTTTCCCCAGATATCAGCTTCCCAAGAAAGTGAAGCTCCAGCAGAATAATCATCGATATGTTTCGCACCAATTGCCTGATTTAAGTTCAATCCTGTAAAACTATTGTCAGAAGGATTGCTTGTGCTTGCGTTTACAAATAAATTGACCTGAGGCACATTTCCCCATTTTGACTGTGTAAAACGGTATTGTGCAATTTCAATGTTCTTTTCGGCAATCTGCAAATCGTTGTTTCTGGCAACGGCGCTGTCGATCAATTTGATAATATCTTTTTCTGTAAAGAAGTTTTTCCACTCCACATCGGCAATACTTGTTGTATCACTCGAAACCGATGCATTCCTGAAATTCTCAGGAAATGCATCTTTTGGAGTTTCAATATCCTTCGACACTTTACAGGATATTAAGGTCGTGATCAGAATGGCGAAGACCACGATTTTGGTTATATGATTTTTCATTCTTTCTTTTATTAAATTTCTGTACAAGTATCTTTTCTAGTTTCAAGATCTCTCGAGATTCTGTACGATATATAGCCGATGCCAAATATGATGGCGACAAGGATGGTTGTGATATAGTTTTCCATTTATTATTTTTCTTCTTCGTTATGAATTACGGCAACTGGTTTTCCAGAAACCTTTTCTTGTAAATGCTGGAAGATGATGAATAAAACAGGGATGATAAACAAACCTAGAATTACTCCTGAAATCATACCTCCGGCAGCACCAATACTAATAGAGTGGTTACCTTGAGCTGATGGTCCTTTGGCGCTCATCATTGGCACTAAACCAACAATAAAGGCAAGAGACGTCATGATAATTGGTCGTAAACGTAATTTGGCAGCATCAATTGAAGCTCTAACTAACGCTTGTCCCGATTTTCTTTTCTGGACGGCAAATTCGACGATCAGAATGGCGTTTTTGGCGAGAAGTCCAATCAGCATGACAAGGGCAACTTGTACATAAATGTTGTTCTCAATTCCAGTTAAACCAATAGCTACGAATACTCCAAAAATACCTGCAGGGATTGATAAGATTACTGCCAAAGGCAAAATGTAACTTTCATACTGTGCAGCAAGTAGGAAATAAACGAATATCAAACACAGTAAGAATATAGTTGCCGATTGCCCTCCAGAAGAAATCTCCTCACGAGTCTGGCCCGAGAATTCAAACCCGTAACCTGCAGGTAATTGTTGTGCTGCTACTTCTTCAATTGCTTTAATGGCATCTCCTGAACTAAATCCTGGTTTCGGAATCGCATTAATAGAAATTGAGTTAAATAAATTGTATCGTGAAGCGGTTTCTGAACCATAAATACGAGTTAGTTTTACTAATGTATTTATTGGCACCATTTCGCCAGTTTTGTTTTTTACAAAAACTCTGTCAATTGCTGTTGGATCTGCTCTGTCTTGGATATCGGCTTGAACTACCACACGGTAATATTTACCAAATCGGTTAAAGTCAGATGCTTGTGCACTACCAAAGTAAGCCTGCATGGTTTGTAAAATGTCTTTTACATTTACGCCCAATTGATTCGCTTTTTCGTCGTTAACTTCTAATTGCAATTGCGGATAATCTGCTTTGAAAGAGGTAAAGGCAACTGCAATTTCAGGGCGTTTCATTAATTCGCCGATAAAATTCTGAGAAATTCCACTGAATTTATCCAGTTTTCCTCCAGTTTTATCTTGTAAAACTAAATCTAAAGCCTCAACGTTACTAAATCCAGGAACAGTTGGGAAACTGAATACGAAGAAACTTCCGCCAGAAATAGCGCCCAGTTTGCCACGAACCTGATTCATGATTTCGTCAATATTTTTAACATCACCACGATCTTCATTTGGTTTAAGCAATACGAAAACTACTGCTGAAGATGGACTTGTAGAGTTTGTCAATAAGTTGAAACCTGAAATCGCGGTTACAAATCGAGAAGCGTCTAATGCTTTTAAAGTATTCTCAGCTTCAGTCATTACTTTTTGAGTTCCGTCTAATGATGTTCCAGATGGTGTATTTACTGCAATTGCAATAAATCCTTGGTCTTCTGTTGGAATAAATCCTGCAGGAGTTGTTTTTACCATCACAATTGTTGCTACGATAATTAAACCTAATCCGCCTAAACTCAACCATTTTCTTCTGATTAAGAATTTAAGTCCGCCAACGTAACGATTTGTCAACGATTCAAAACTGCTGTTAAAAGCGGTAAAGAATTTCTCTTTAAATCCTTTTTTCACATAAGGCGCATCGTGATCGTGTGCTCCGTGATTATCTTTTAAGAATAATGCTGCAAGAGCCGGACTCAATGTTAAGGCATTTACTGCCGAAATTACAATTGCAATTGCCATTGTAAAGGCAAACTGTCGATAGAAAACTCCTGTTGAGCCTTCCATAAAACCAACCGGCAGGAATACAGCAGCCATTACCAGCGTAATCGAGATAATAGCACCCGTTATTTCGTGCATTGCTTCATGGGTTGCGATTTTTGGAGACAAACGTTTGTGCTCCATTTTCGCATGCACCGCTTCGACTACCACAATGGCATCATCGACCACAATACCAATCGCCAGAATTAATGCGAAAAGCGTTAAAAGGTTGATCGAAAATCCGAATAACTGCATGAAGAAGAACGTTCCTAAAATTGCTACAGGTACAGCAATAGCCGGGATTAATGTTGATCTAAAATCTTGCAAGAAGATAAATACCACAATAAATACAAGTATAAAAGCTTCTAATAGCGTATGCTCAACTTGTTCGATAGATTGGTCAAGAGATACTTTTGTACTATAGAAAATATTGTGTTTTATGCCTTTTGGAAAATCTTTAGAAGCCTTTTCCATCATTTTATTAATGGCAATCTGAATATCATTTGAGTTCGATCCAGCTAACTGGATAACCCCAATTACAATTCCTTTTTTACCATTTAAACGAGTTAAACTGTTATATGAATAAGCACCAAGTTCAACTCTCGCTACATCTTTTAAACGAAGTACTGAACCATCTGCATTAGAACGTATCGCAATATTTTCGTAATCTTCTGGTTTAGTTAATTTTCCTTTGTATTTAATAACGTATTCAAAAACTTCTTTGCTTCGTTCTCCAAATTTCCCCGGAGCCGCTTCCAAACTTTTGTCTTGAATCGCTCCCATAACTTCACTTGGAGTAACTTTATAAGTTGACATTTGTGTTGGATTCAACCAAACACGCATAGAGTAATCTTTTACACCACCAAAAATACTGGCAGAACCTACACCCGGAATACGTTTTAGTTCCGGAATAATATTAATCTGCGCATAGTTGGCAACAAAAGTCTGATCGTATTTTGCTTCATCATCGGTGTACATACCAATTGCCATGATGAAACTGTTTTGTTGTTTCGCCGTAACGATACCTTGCTGCACAACTTCGGCAGGAAGCTGGCTGGTTGCCTGAGCAACTCTGTTTTGTACGTTTACCGCAGCTTGATCGGCATCAGTTCCTAGTTTAAAGAAAACGGTAATAGCCAAAGTACCGTCGTTACTAGCTGTAGAACTCATGTACGTCATGTTTTCTACACCATTTATAGATTCTTCGATTGAAGGTGCCACAGAACGTAAAACCGTTTCTGCGTTGGCTCCCGGATATACCGCAGTTACCAAAACCGATGGAGGCGCAATATCAGGAAACTGTTGTAAAGGCAGTTTAGTCAAACCTAATACTCCCAGAATCACCAACAAAATGGAAATTACGGTTGCCAGTACAGGTCTTTGTATAAATATTTTGAACATTTTCTTTTAGAATTATTTTTTATTAGTTACTTCGGCAACTTTAGTTGATTTTTCTGGCTGAATCGCTTGTCCATCCTGAAGTTTGTCAATACCGCTTAACACGATTTGGTCACCTGTTTTTACACCTTCTTTAATTAAATAATTGGTACCGCTTTTACCTACAATAGTAATAGGCGTTTTAGTTACTTTGTTGTCTTTGCCTACACTGAAAACAAATACTTTATCCTGCATTTCAACTGTAGCCGCTTGTGGCACTAAAATCGCATCGTCGTGATTTAATCCTAAACGGATTTTCCCTGTATTTCCAGAACGTAAAGTTCCGTTTGCATTTGGGAAAGTTGCTCTAATCGTGATTGCTCCGGTAGTTTTATCAAATTGACCGTCTACCATATCAATTTTTCCGGTTTGAGGATAAGCGTTGTTGTCCGCTAAAATCAAAGTAACCGGAGGCAGTTTTTTGATTTTATCACCAAGAGAATTTCCAGCGTATTGTGCTTTAAAGTTGATGAAATCTGTTTCTCCCAAAGAGAAATAAGCAAACACTTCATGAACATCTGATAAAGTAGTTAAGGCTTCAACATCAGAAGCAGAAACTAAACTTCCTTGTTTTTTAGGTAATCTTCCGATGTAACCACTAACAGGGGCTGTTACATTCGTATATCCTAAATTAATTTTAGCAGAACCAACCATTGCTTTTGCCTGTTCGATATTTGCAGCAGCAATTTTTTGAGAAGCTTTAGCTGTTTTTAACTGATAATCAGAAACTACTTTGTTTTGTACTAACGGAGTCAATTTATCAACTTCTAAGTTTGCGTTAATCAAAGCCGCTTCTGCAGCATGAAGACTTGCCAAAGCATTGTTTAACTGCTCACGATACGGACGCTCGTTTATTTTGAATAAAGTTTGTCCTTTGCTTACGTAAGAACCTTCATCAACAAAAATTCTGTCAAGGTTTCCGCTTACTTGTGGGCGAATTTCAACATCAACTGTTCCTTGTATAGCAGCAGGATATTCGGCATCAGTAGTTGTATTTGCACTTGTGATGGCCAACACAGGTAAAACCGGCGGAGGTGGAGCAGTAGGTGCCTGATTTTTATCGGCACAGCTGCTTAATACTAAAGCCAGAATAAAACTGGTTATAATTACATTTTTCATTTTCATATTGGTTTTAATTGGTTGAACATTTCTTTTAAAAAATCTTGGTATTCTGAAATTCTCGGGATTCATATTTAATAAAATTAAATTATCTAACGTCGTTAAGTAAATGTGCACAAACTTTCATACTTTAAGCTTTTTCAATTTTACTTCAATCGCTATTAAAAGATTTAACGGCGTTAAGTAAAAGTCTAAAAAAAGAGTTTTTATTACTCTATTAAATTTTCTAACAGTGTTAAGTAAAGGTTATAAAAAAAAGGATTTTATATTATCCGATTAAATTATTTTACACTGTTAAGTAAAAAATGAAAAAAATATTATTGTATTGATTTGATGATACCTCCAATAGCATCTTTCAAAATTTGGGCATTTATTGTTTCTAAAATATCACTTTTATTAATGATGTTGATGGCGATTAAACCATGAATAACAGAAAAGAAAGTGAAGTACTTTTGCTTAATGATATCCTGACTCGGGTTACTGTCTTTCATTACTTCAGCAATTACCTGAGTGAATAATTTGTAGGGTCCCTCTTGAGCCGAACATCGCTGTGCGCAGCAGGTCATTTGAACACCAAACATTAACTGATACATTTCAGTATTTGTAAAAGCGAAGTCCCAGTAAGTCATCCACATGGCTTCTAATTGATCTTCGGGTTTCTCAAACTTGTCGATTGCAATTTGCAGTTCTTTAGTCAGTTTTATAAAACCTTTGCCAGTCAGTTCTTCTAATATTGCTTCCTTATTTGAAAAGTATTCATAGATAATAGGAGCAGTATATTCGATTCTGTCGGCAATTTTACGCATACTCAAACCATTCCAGCCTTCTTCTTTTACGATATCATAAGCAGCGCCAAGAATGTTATTTCTTGTCTCTTCTTTTTGTCTTAAAATTCGATCTTTGCTAGCCATTATATTCGAGTATTAAATTGTTTAACACTGTTAGGCAAATGTATGGCGGATTTTCAAATAATAATATAAAATCATCATAATTTTTTCTTATTCAACCATAGAGAATACTAAAACACTAGTAAAATAAGGCATTTCGAAAGGTTTTCTTTTTTTTTAGAAATTCGAATTTAAGCCAAATTCAAATAAATTTCGATCAGAATGAAGATCATTTTAATGTTTTTTGATGCTGAAAAACGTCTGATTTTTTTATTGATGAATAAAATTTTGATTATTTCATGCCCCGAACGTTCATTTCTATCGTATAAACACTTTTACCAGCAGTAATAAATAATGTTTTAAATTTTTTTCCTCCAAAACAAACATTAGCTGTCCAAGGTTCTGGAACATCAATATGGGCTATTTTTTCTCCCTTTGGATTGAATACGGTAACTCCGTTTCCACATAAGTAAATATTTCCGGACTGGTCTATGGTCATTCCATCTGAACCTGATTCAGTAAACAGCGTTTTTTTACCTAAAGACCCATTACTGTCAATTGTATAAGAGTACGTTTTATTTGCTCCTATATCCGCTACGAATAAGGTTTTTCCATCGGAAGTCCCAATAATGCCATTCGGTTTTACAAGATCATCGGCAACGGTGATAATTTTGGATTTATCCGCAGATAAATAGTAAACACTTTCTTTCTCTATTTCTTTGGACGTATGTTTCCAGTAATCTCTTTGGTAAAAAGGATCTGTAAAATAAATACCGCCTTTTGGATCGACCCAAAGATCATTGGGACCATTCAGCCTTTTTCCTTCAAAGTTGTTCAGTAGTACAGTATAATTTTTGTTTTGGTCTATTTTCCAAAGTTCATTTTTTTCATCGGCGCAAGCCAAAAGATTTCCTGCGTGATCAAAATACAAACCGTTTGCTCTTCCTGCATTTTCCATAAAAACAGAAAGTTCGCCATTAACCGACCATTTCATGATTCTATTATTAGGCTGATCCGTAAAATAAATATTTCCTTTCTTATCCGAGGCAGGGCCTTCCGTAAAACTGAATTGATCTGATAGTTTGGTGAGAAATGCGTCTTTTGCTATTACGTTATGTTTTTTTTCCTCTAATTTCTGAGCGTATATAAAATTTGTAAAAGTTAAAGTAATAACAAATAGAAGGTGTGATTTTATTTTAATTTGGCGTTGATTCATAATAAAAAAAGTTGCTTTTGAAGTGGTTTTAAAAGTAGTTTTTATTTCTGATATTCTGTAAAGTTGAGTTAGGATTCTTTTCAGGAGCAGAAATTCCGTTTTCAAAAGAACGTTTAGTCCCGCTCTTCACTATATTCCGATAAACAAAAACTACGGCTAAAAAGCCTTGTTTTTCTAAATCGGGAGATGCCGTTTCGATCGGGGCTAGGCGAGAACGTATCTTTTTTATAATTTCCCTAAGCAGCTTTAAATGAATTTATTTAACATATTAAATTTCAAATGACGGCTTTTTACGTGTAGAAAGTAATATTTTTACGAGACAAATTCAAAACACTTAATCAATAAATTATGTCGCTACTGATTCTTATTGCAGGGATTCTCTTATTATTGATTCTAATTTCCATTGTAAAGCTCAATGCCTTTATTTCCCTAATTGTTGCCGCTTTCTTTGTCGGCATTTTCAAGCAAATGCCTTTTCCGGATTTAATCAATTCGATTCAGGAGGGAATAGGAAGTACGTTAGGTTCTTTAATTCTTATTCTTGCCTTTGGTGTTATTTTAGGAAATTTGCTTTCCGATAGTGGCGCTGCACAGCGAATCAGTTCTGTGATGATTCGGTCTTTTGGTATACAGCATATTAAATGGGCAATGGTCATAACCGGATTTTCTGTTGGAATTTCAATGTTCTACAATGCAGGGTTTATAATTTTGATTCCAATGGTTTTTGCCGTGGCCAAAAGCACTAAACAGCCTATTATTTATTTGGGAATTGCCATGGCATCGGCGCTTTCTATTACGCATGGTTTTTTGCCTCCACATCCGGGACCAACAGCAATTGCAGTTATTTTTAAAGCCAATATCGGCAAAACACTTCTTTACGGACTTATAGTTGCGCTTCCAGCACTTTTCATGGCCGGAATCATCTTTCCTGAATTTATAAAAAAAATAAATGCCTTTCCCCCAAAAGGATTATTCGACAGCAAAACTTTCACAGAATCAGAAATGCCTTCTTTTACAATTAGCATTGTAACGGCATTAGTTCCAATTTTTTTAATGGCCACAGCTACGTTCAGTGAATTAGTATTACCCAAAGAAAGTGCGTTATGTGCCTTTTTGCTTTTTATTGGAAATCCGACAACTTCAATGTTAATTGCGATACTTTTTGCTGTACTTACCTTAGGCATTTTACGCGGAAGAAAAATGCAGGATATTATGGATAAATCGGGCAGTGCTTTAAGTTCGGCTACGATGATCATTTTAATAATTGCTGCCGGCGGTGCTTTTAAACAAGTATTAATTGACAGCGGAATTGGAACAGATTTGAGTGCTTTTTTCGAACGATCCTCTCTTTCTCCTTTATTGTTAGGCTGGCTGATTGCGACTATTATTCGCATTGCTTTAGGATCTGCAACAGTCGCCGGATTAACCGCAGCCGGAATTGTACAGCCCTTAGTGATTGCATCTGGTGTGAGTCCGGAATTAATGGTTTTGTCTATTGGCGCTGGAAGTTTAATGTGCTCGCATGTAAACGATACTGGGTTTTGGATGTTTAAGGAATATTTTGGCATCAGCGTTTCAGACACTTTTAAAACTTGGACCGTTATGGAAACAATTATAGGAGTAATGGGATTAATTGGTGTATTACTTTTAAATTTATGGATCAAATAAATAATATGGAAGCATTGTATATTGGCATTGACATAGGAACAACAGCCACAAAAGCCGTTTGTTTTGATAAACAGGGAAATGTGCTTCGACAAATTGCTAAGTCTTACGAAATGTATCATCCCAAGCCGGAATGGAGTATTCAAAAACCGTACGAAATTTTGCAAGCCGTAAAGGAATGTATTAACGAGATTACAAACGCAATTCAGCCTCAGTTTATCAGTTTTAGCTCGGCGATGCAAAGTGTTATTGCAATTGATGAAAGTGGAAAACCACTGACAGATGCTATTTTATGGGCTGATAACAGAGCGACGGGAATTGCCGAAAAACTTAAAAATTCAGATCAAGGAAAACACTTTTATCAAAAAACGGGAATACCAATTCATCCTTTTTCTCCTTTGACAAAAATTGCCTGGTTCAAAGAATTTGATGCTGAACTATTTTCCAAAACTTATAAATTCATCAGTATCAAAGAATATGTCTGGCATCATTTGACCAATGAATATTATACAGACACCTCAATGGCATCCGGAACTGGATTGTTAAATATTAATAGTTTAGATTGGGATGAGGAAGTTTTGGATTTCTTAAACATAAAGCCGTATCAACTATCTAAAGTTTGCGAAGTCACGCACCAATGCAAAGGAATTTCAGATGATTTTCTTTACGTAATAGGAGGTGGCGATGGTGCGTTGGCCAATCTCGGAACAGGCGCCATGAACAAAAATTGTATTGCTTTAACTATTGGCACGAGCGGAGCAGTTCGACTTCCTATTGACAAACCGTATCTTGACGACCAAATGCGCACGCAGTGTTATCATTTAATGGACAATCAATATCTTACTTTAGGTGCTGTCAATAATGGTGCGATAGTTTTACAATGGTTGAAAGAAACTTTACTGAAAACAACACAATCTTTAGAAGTTCTTATTGAAGAAGCTGAAGAAATTCCTGCGGGTTCTGATGGACTGCTTTTTGTACCTTATTTATTGGGAGAACGAGCGCCAATCTGGGATGCCTCGGCTCAAGGAACTCTTTTAGGAATGCAGATTACGCACACACAAGCGCACTTGGTACGAGCCACTTTAGAAGGAATTTTATTTGGATTGTTCCAAATCACAGAAATTTTAATTCCGGATCCCAAACATAGAAAAGAAACAAAAGTTATGGCCAGTGGCGGATTTGGCAAAAGCGAACTGTGGCTCCAAATGGCTGCTGATATTTTTCAGATGCAGGTTGAAACCTCGCAAACTATCGAAGGATCTTCTTGGGGCGCTGTTCTTATAGGTTTGAAATCACTCAGTGAGAAGATCACAAATGATAGCAAAACCGGACAAACCTATTTTCCTAATATGGAAAATAAAAGTGTATATGAAGTTGCGTTCAACAAGTTTAAAAAAGTATATCCTTTACTGAAGGATTTTTAAGAACGAATATGAATTTCGATCAGAAGCATTAAAACATAAAAATTAATTATTGTTGTTATAAAGCTAGGCGATGGCCATTTTTAGAGGGAATTACGGTGGCATGATTCCCATTATTAAATTGGACTGAAGTCCAGCTCTACAAAATAGCTCGAGCCTTTGGCTCTTTTTTAGGACGAAATAAAATTCCGAAGGAATGACTTATATTGTAGGGCTGGACTTCAGTCCAGTTTAAACGAAAGAGATTTTTTCGTAACATTACAAAAAAAATAATGAAACCAACGATCATCATAAAAACCACACTAGCTGTTTTATTCTTCCAGCAGATAGCCTTTTCTCAAGAAGTAAAAAAAGAAACAACTTCAACAGAACCAAAATACACAATAGAAAATTGTGTCAATCACTTTGATTTAAACAAAGCCACTAAAACCAAAGTAGGGTATCAATATTGGTTTGCCGATAAAAACTTCACTGAGGAAAACACACTCAAAATGAGTATCGTTGAACCCGGAAAATCAACACACTCACCGCATCACCATCCCGAAGAAGAATTTTTCTACATCTTAGAAGGAACAGCCGAATTCTTCCTTGACGGAAAAACGATTACAGCTGGCCCAAACACCAGTTTTTACTGTCCACCAAATGCTGAACACGGAATTAGTAATGCTGGAAAAACGGATTTAAAATATTTAGTTATTAAGAAGGATTTGAAGTAATATCACAGATATTTTCACGTCAATGAAATACAAAAATTCCGAAGGAATGATTTATATTGTGGAGCTGGACTTTAGTCCAGTTTAGATAATGATTTTTACGAAACAAATTTCCACGTTAATACATTCGTTTTAAACTGGACTAAAGTCCAGCTCTACAATATTGGTCGAGCCTTTGGCTCTTTTTTTAATCTTATAGATTTGACTCCAAAATTGATTTCTTTTGAAAATTAATTATCTTTAATATCAAAAAAACTTTATGAACCAGAAAACCAAAACCACAGCATTTCCAAATTTCCGTAACCAGATTTTGATATTTAGCCTGTTATTGACTCTTTTTGCTAGCCAAATCAGCAACAATCTTTATGCAGTTGAAAAAGATACTTTAAAAGGCCATTGGGATATAACAATTGATATTGACGGAAAACCTGCTCCAGCCTGGCTCGAAATTAGACGATCGGGGCCTAAAACACTTGTGGGACAATTTATGTGCGTAGTAGGCAGTGCCAGACCAATATCTGAAATTCATGTCCAGGATCGAAAATTTAGCTTTTCAATACCACCGCAATGGGAGAAAGGAAGCAACGATCTTCGTGTAGAAGGCGAAATTGAAGGTGAAAAAATATACGGAACCTTACAAACTGTTGATGGAAAAACCCAAACCTGGACTGGTGTTCGTGTTCCAACACTTCGTCGCACTGCTTCACCTGTTTGGGGCAAACCGATTCACCTTCTCAATGGCAATTCAATCAAGGATTGGCATACAGAAGGCACTAGTCAGTGGGTTGTGGAAAATGGCGTTTTACGCAGTCCAAAATCGGGTGTAAATTTGGTGACCAACGAGAAATTTAATGATTTTAAACTTCATATAGAGTTTCGTATTCCAAAACACAGTAATAGCGGTGTGTATCTTCGCGGTCGTTATGAAGTACAGGTGACAGATGGTAAAGGAATGGAACCTGCTTTAGATCAAATGGGAGCGATTTATGGACTGCTGATTCCAAATGAAATGGTTGCCAAAGAAGCCGGCGAATGGAATACGTACGATATTACCCTGATCGGTAGAATGGTAACGGTTGTTGCCAATGGTGAAACAGTAATCAGCAATCAGAATATTCCCGGAATTACTGGCGGCGCTATAGACAGCAACGAGGCCGAGCCCGGGCCAATATTCCTTCAGGGAGACCACGGTCCTGTGGAGTATCGCAATATTATTATTACACCAGCTAAATAGGTTTTTACTGCACCATATAAATGATATAAGTTCATTTTAAGCATTGTGTACTTATGCTAAAAAAAAAACTCCGCAAAATCAGAAGACTTTGCGGAGTACTATAAAATTGTAATTATTAGTGATTAATTATGACTTTTACATTATTAACTTTTCCGTCTGAAAGTTTTACTTTCATAAAATAGATTCCTGTATGCAACCAGCTTACATCATATTTAATTTCGCCTTTTACATCTTCATTAAATTGTTCCTGAATTTTTCTTCCACTTACATCCCATATCTCGAACTTAACAATTTCAGAATTATCAAAAGATTTAATATTTATTATTTTATTAGCTGGGTTAGGATAAACACTTACACGTTTTAGGTCATTAGTTTTGGCATTGTTATGATCAATAGTACTCAAGTTTGGGCTATTTATTTTCGCAATGTAAAGTTCATTTCCACTAATATCAGTTCGTGCTCTGAAATATAAAGTATTATCCGTTGTTCCTAATTCTTCAATGCCTTCATTATCAGCAAATTTTTGGCCATTTGGAAGGTTTAAATCTAACTCTACTGGTTGAGCTAATTGATCATTGATCATCGAAACTTTATGAGGGAACGTTTCAAGAAAATATAATAAATTTTTATTAAAACATGTTAAACCTCTGATATAGGTAAAAACAGCAGATTCTGTGTTAGCGACTTGCTCTGTTATTTTTCCATTAGTTCTCCACAGCTCTCTTGGAATTCTTAAATAATCCTCAATCACAAAATATACATATTCACCACATGTTAAAATTGTATTTATATCAAGATTTGATATTGGATGTGTTACTCCATCAAACAATAAAACAGTACCTCCAATTGTTCCGTCAGTTTTATAAACTGCCTTATTATAACTTTCGGGACTTCTGGCAACAAAATATATTTCGTTTTTAAGTGAGGCCGTTATTTGGATATCACTATCTATATTATCTCCAAAACTTTTGATATGACTTGTTCCAGATGCCGTTCCGTCTGAAACCCATACATCATGTGGTCCATATGATGTTCCAGATGTTTCTGCAACTATAAATAATTTGTTGTTGACGGTTTGCAGAACCCTCATATCGTTCAAACGGTTTATTTTAATTGTTCCAGATTGAGTACCATTAGTTGTCCATAATGCTGTTCCCGTTTCATCGTTAGCAATAAAGTAAATTGTATTGTTCAATGAAGTAAAACTTCTCGGATAACTACTTCTATCAGCAGCTATATCTTTTATCATGTAGGTTCCTGATTCAGTTCCGTCACTTCGCCACAATTCAAAACCATTTAAACCATTGTCAGCAGAAAAATAAAGAATGTTATTTATGACGGTAAAAGATTGTTTGTCGTTATAATTTTGCAAACTGCTTTTGTTGCCAGGATTTATGTCTTTAACCATAATGGTTCCATTTTCAGTTCCGTCGCTTTTCCACAATTCATATCCATGAGCGGCATCAACTCCACTAAAAAATAAAGTACCGTTTATTGCTTTCATTTCAGATAAATTGTCCATGCCATTATAGCCTGGATTTATATCTTTAATCATTTTAGTGCCCAAAACAGTACCATCGCTTTTAAACAATTGATTTCCGGATTCTTTCCCGTTTGCACTAAAAAAAAGATTTCCATCTACATTAGTAAATTTAGAAGCACTACTACTGTTTGAATAATTTAAATCGGCAAAAAACGTTGTTCCGGATATTGTACCATCGGTACTCCATAGTTCATTACCTTCCTTTTCAGTTTGACCTGTGAAGTAAGTCTTATTATTAATAGAAACAAAGCTTTGTTCTATTCCTGAGATATTGCTTGCCTGAACATCTGATAATTTGAATGTACCAGCTGATGTACCGTCACTTACCCAAAGTTTCTTTTCTGGGTAATTAGTACTTGTGGAATAAAATAAAAGTTTGTTATTTGCTTTATCCACATGAATTTTTTCTATCCATACTGATGATGGTCCTTCACTAATGTCTTTTAATAAAATTGTACCACTTGCTGTCCCATTAGTTTTCCATATTTCAGCTCCATTTACATTGTCATCTGCTATAAAATAAGCTTCATTATTAAGCACTACGAATTTATTATCATAACTTATACTGCTTGTCGCTGTATTATTGATGTTTTTGACCATCAATGTTCCAGATTCTGTACCATCACTTTTCCATATTTCAGATCCATTAATACCATCATTAACTTCAAAAATTATCAAATTATCTAGGGCAACTCCTTTTAAGACATAGGTGATGGAATTATTATTTGCATTGATATCTTTGACCATTTGAGTTCCTGATTCAGTTCCATCACTTTTCCATAGCTCATAATTATTAAACGAATTATTTGCGAAAAAATAAAAACTGTTATTCATGATCAAAAATTGATTTCCAAAAGTAAGTCCAGAGCTATTTGGACTAATATTTTTAACCATCTTAGTTCCAGATTCTGTACCATCACTTTTCCAAAGTTCAAACCCATTTACCCCATCATCTGCTATAAAATACAAAGCATTATTAAAAATGAATAAATTACTAGGACTGCCGTTTCCTTTTGGATTTATGTCTTTTACCATATAAGTTCCAGCTTCAGTTCCGTCACTTGTCCAGAGTTCAGAACCATTGAGTTCATTACTCGCATTAAAGTATAATTTTCCATTCCAGCCAATTAATTCTGTCGGCCCGTTATATTCATCCGTATTATTTGGCTTTATATCTTTAACTAATGATGTCCCAGCTTCAGTTCCATCACTTTTCCATAATTCGGTACCATGCTCATCATAAGCTGTAAAGTAAAGGAGATTTTCAACAACAGCTAAAGAACTTGGGTTCGAAGAAGATTGTCCAGGTCTAATGTCTTTAATCATTGATGTACCTTTTGCTGTACCATTTGAATACCATAATTCGCGGCCAAACTTTTTAAAGTAACCATCTGTTGCAGTAAAAAAGAATCCAGATTTGAAAGGCGTTAATTTTTGAGGGTCGCTACCTTCACGAAAATTTAATTCGACTAAAGTTGCATCTATAGTTTGAGCATTTGCAAATGTAAAAACAGCTAAAAAAAGAAGTAGAGTAATTTTATATTTCATTCAGGTTTTTTATTTTGGTAATTTTTTGTTGTTTAACTAATTAATAGTTTTGTAAGAATTTTATTTTTCTGGGCGAATATATAAATAAAATTAAGAACTAAATTGAAACTTAAATCCAGATTCAACAATTTTAAATTTCTCCAAAATTTTAGTTGACTTAGTTTTTTAAGAATCCAATTGTCACCCTGAGCAAAGGTGAAGGCTTATGAAAGTAAATATGTTATTTCATTCTATTATAACATAATGCTTTACTATTTTTCCAGAATTTTTATCAAATTCAAAAACTTCATGTCTGGTATCAATAAGCACTAAGTTGTTATTCGCAGGATTAAGTTTGTATGCCGTAAAATCAATTCGGGGTTTAGTGGACCACATTTTTTTGCCATCTAATGAAAAGGAATAAATGTTGCCAACATAACTCACATAAAAGATCTGACTAGGACTAATACAAACAGGCTGTGAAGCAAAAAAGTCAACTTCATTTTTCCATGCTACCTTTTTGGTTACAAGATTTAAACAATACAGATATTCTTTTCCTTTCGAAATATTAATGGTATTGACATACAGAAAATGGCCTTTAACGATACCATTTTGCAAACCCCGATTGTCGTATTTATCATCCCATCGTTCACCAACTATTAATTCCGGATAAGGTTCGGAAGGATCATAATCGTATTTATTATTTTGACAGCTAAAAAGTGTATGTAAGCAAATAAGAATAACTGCAAAACCGAGATATTTCATGGGATATTAAAATAGTATTAATCTTTGATAATCATAAATAAAATGCTCGCACCAACAAAGGTTATCCAAAGTTTTTTGCAATATATTCGTCGAATTTATTTTGATCATACGCCTCGATTGCTTTCTCCATTTCTTTACTTTTTGTAATAGAAATTCCTTTTTTATAGACATTTATCATAGAGACTATTCCGGCTTTAACCGCAGCAGTTTTATCGGCAGTTGCATTTTGTATAAAATACGCCGAATAGCTAGCCATATACAAAGCCAATAATTCATTGTTTTTACCATACAGTTTCATTAAACAACTATTCATTTCGACAGTGATATTTGGAGTTCCGGATACCCATTTGATTATAAAAGCATCAACTTGTTTTCTTTTGTCTGTTTCTGTGTTTAAATCAGTTTCTTCCAGCCATTTTGCAGCGCTGACAATATCATTTTCATATTTAGCATAATCAGAATCTCTCTTTAGTTCTATATTTTCTGGTAAATCAAATTTTGTTTGTGAATTCATGCTGATTGTAACAAATAATGTAATAATGAATGTGATTAATGTTTTTTTCATGGTTGAGTTTTATTGGTTTGAAAATGTTTTTAGGAGATTTTGCGGAGCGACAGTCATCTATTTATTCTGTCAGTTTAAGGTATTTTCTTTTTGCACTTTCATAGGATGTAAACGGTGCTTCATCAAGTTGGTAATCAAATCCGAGAAAGGACTCGCAATAAAGATTTCCTTCTTCATCGACGTTGCTTAGAATGCTTTCTTTTACTATTTTTTTGTTTGCTATTACAAATTGCATAAATTCAGAAAGAGGGTAATGATCACCAACATCTTCAAGAAATTCGATTAGAAAATTCTCAATTTTCAATCTTTCCACCAATTTAATAATTTCTAAAGTTTCTTCTAATAAATTAGATTTGTCTTCAATTAGTTCTTCGATACTTTCATATTTTCCAAATTCATTTCTAACATCTTCCATTGTGTAAGAAATTTGTAGAGGGAAGTGAATATAATCGTTCTTTATAAAGTGGATAATATCACGAGGGATATTGGTTAGCTTATCTTTTGTCGTTAGCCGAGATCGTACAAAATGTCCCATTTTAATTTATTTTTTTAATTCTTATTTTTTTTTACCAATGTAACACTTACCCGAGCTGGCGCGAACGTCTCGCTCGTGAATACAATTTAGATATTTCGTTAATGTAAATTTAATCAGTAAAGAACAAAATATAGTTTTCGTTGCTGTGTGCCTGCGAAATGGTTTCTTTTAATAATTGCAGGCCTTCTTCTAAATGTCTTTTATTAAATGCTTGGTCTTCTCTTTCGTCATTATGCCAAACGCCAGGATAAATATCATTAGAATTAAAATCAGAAGCATTGTAAAAATCTAAAATTTTATTGTTTTCAATTGTATTCAAAGCTGTATTGACCTCTTTTATGGCTGTTGGATTTAGATAATAGGTAGAAGTTGATTCTGGAAAATCTTCGATATTGTCAAAATCAATATTGTTGAAATCAACTTCTTCACCAATAAAATCCTGAGGATAGAAAAGCTTTTCTAAAGATTCTGGCATTTGTTGATCATAATAAGCTAAGAAAAGGTAAATTAATCCCTCAAAATTTTGATCAAATATTGAAGAATTATTTTCATTGAAATCTAAATTAAAAGATTCATAATGAATAGAAAATGCTTCGAAATTTTCTTTACTTATTTGATAGAGATTCACACTTTGGCTCATAGATTTGGGTTGTTATTTATAATGTTTTTGGCTTAAAAAGAATATAAGTTTTTGAATTATATATATGGAATTAAAAATGCTGAAAGCATCTGTTTTTAGTATTTGATTATTAAGAAAGCTTTGAGGCAGGTGCTAAAATTACTTTATGAAAAATTAGTAATAGCCCTTAATCCCACCACAACCATAATCCATTCATTTCTTTAATTGCTGCTTTTAGATTGCTTAGAGAGCCAACACCTTGGTCAACAGAATCAGGACAAAAAGCATACACTTCTTTTGAAAAAGCATCCAAATCAGAGGGTAATTTGTCAAATTCAATATGAACCCAATCTCTGCTGCAGCCAATTACTATTAGGCCGTATTTAGTTTTCCATTCAGAAATTTTTTCAACTAGAGCTGTATTGTCTACATCATAGTTTATTCCGTCAGTTCTTCTGTATCTAAGAATATCTAGATCATTTGTACCTTTAATTACAGCAACTCCTTTTTTATCATCATTACTTTCAAATTCAAAAATCAAATAACCGCTTTCTCTAAATTTATTTTTAAGCTTTTTTACATATTCTACAGCTTGATCTTCGGTAGCCTCGGTATAAATCCCATCATAAAACTTATCCGTGTACATTTCTCCTGTTTCTCCATCAATTGCGGGCAGTTGTTTAAAATCACTTTTAGTAAGTTCTTTTAGTTCTGAAATTAAATCTGCGTTAAAGTTTATTTTTTTTACTAATTCAGTTTCAGAAGAGGTCAAATTGTTTTTTTGGCTGCAGCCAAATAATAAAGAGATTCCTATTGCAGCAAGTAGTAGTTTTTGTTTCATTTTGAAGAATTGGTTTTGGATAATTTTTAATGATTTGAATTAGAGTTTAAGGGACGGACTTTGATTTCAAATATATTTAAAATTTCTTACAAATAATACAAGTTGGTTTTATTTAAAAAATAGTAAAAGCGCAAGTCAGAAGACTATACGGAGCACTAAAAAAAAACAAAAAATAAGATTTTATTTATGAAAAAACATAATGCATTGTTATGATATTGAAATAATTTTCTTACTTTTAATATCCACATACGGCAGACCTGAAGAAATTTTACAAGTAATTATATTTTTTATGAAAAGACAATTTTTTGAAAAAATGCAGAATTTATTTGAAATTTTATCTGAGTAACTACAGTTACTCAGATAAAATTTTTATAAAACACGTATATAGAAAATTAATTAATTTTAAAACAAACTAAAACCTATGATTAAAATAAATTATAAAATTCAATTCGGTTTATTTGTGATTTGCTTATTCTTTATTGGTTTGGGAATATTCGAAACTTTAAACGAGGGATTAAAAGAAGGAATAGATCTTTTTTGGCAAATTTCTCATTTTGTTCCATTTGTAATAGGAGCCATTATTTTTGGTAATAATTTGTATTCAAAACGAATACAAAATTTCAAAAATTAAATAAAATATTCTCTAATAATAATTATTTTAAAAATCCATTTTTACAAAAATAAAAATGGATTTTTTTTGATATTACTATTCCTTGTGTTAGTAAACGGGAGGCTTTTATTTCGTTTTGAATTTTTAAATGATAAAAAAAACGCAAAGTTGGGAGACTTTGCGGAGCAAGGTTAATTAAAATATTCAATTAATATTTTATCCTCATCAACAATATGATCTGTGATGTGAAATACTTCCTTAATCCAAGGATGTTCTAATGCATCTTTTCTATCTAAAATATTTCCAAGTATTTCATGTTTCCACTCTGATTCCTCTTTATCCATTAAACCAACCTGATAATTATTATCACTAGTCCAAATTCTAAAAGGAAATGCAAATCTATTTTTGGGTTGATCTGTTCCCCAATCTCCAATACTAATTATTCCGATTGCATATTTGTCTTCATGTCCCATAGTGAATTTTAAATAGTAAATGGCAAATGCATCCTCATCTTTAAAAACAAATCTAGTTAATTTGATGATTTCATTGTTGCAACAACTACAGATTTCTTTGTTTGGTTCTTCGAATTCGATTCGGATCATTTATTGGTATTTACGGTATTAAAAACAAATATATAATTTAAATCATTGCGTTCACGAGCGAGACGCTCGCGCCAGCGTGGAGACTTTGTGGAGCACGGTTTTTGATTTATAGTTTGCAATTTTTGAATATTATTTTACCTATTTTTTTTGTAGTTTAGATATTCTTCTAATATTATTGGTTTATTATTGTCATAATCTGTACTTAATCCTATAATAGTAGAACTTGATAATCCTATTGGCTGATCAGTTATTTTAATTGCTTCAAGATGAAGTTTAAGATTGTGTAGCATGATAATACTCGATATGTATTCAGGGTATTTGACTTTTAATATTCCTACAATTTCAACTATAAAATCTAGCACTTTTTGACCAAATTCTATTGTTTTTTCATAAGTTGGAAAATAGCCCTTATGAATAACATTATTTCTAAATTCACTTTGACTATTGCTTAGTAATATAGGAGGTCTTTTAAATTCCTGAGAGTATAAAAAAATGAAAGCGCCTAGTTGTCTCTCAGATTGCTTTGAAAGTAAATTCCATGTTTGATCAAAAATATCTTCATTAATTTCATTTTTAGTGCAGATAATTTTTATAAAGAATTCATAGAATCTTTCTAAACTTGCTGCAATTGAGGAAACAGCTTCTCTTAAATAACCATCATTTATTGCATGAACTGCAGACTCATATAATAATTCGAATTTTTGTTGTTGTTGATACAAGGCATTTTTATGACCATAAGGACATTCAAAAATATATAAATTATTGTTCGTAATTTGAAGACTTATAGGTTCAGTTTCACGCCCATCTTCAAAAGTACATTTCATGCAAGTTGTTTTAATTTTCATTATTGTTTAGTTTGATTCATAGAATGTACTTGATATTATTTATCCTTTAATTTTATCAATTATTCCTGGCATAGTTGGGCTGCTATCTTCTTTTAATAAACCTGAATCTGCTCTGCTAAAAAGAGATTGTAGAATCAGTTTTTTATCATCATCTATGATTGCACCTTCTTTAATTAATGAAAGATAATACATGGTTAGTTTTTCCCTTTCTTGTGCATCTCTTGCTAAATGAAAACTCGAAAACATAGCTTTACGCAAGGATTGAATGCCAAAAAATATTAAGGAAATAAATGTTACAAAAACAATAGACCAACGAATAGCCGCAGTTTTATCATCACTAAAAAAACTTGCTAACATGCTCTCTGGTGTTTTCCATAGAAGCATATATAGTGAAAAACCGCCTATTAATATCAATGCAAATAATCCCCGCATAAACATATGTCCTTCATCTAATAATTTTTGTGAAGTTTCTTTCCAATGCTGAGCAGGTGCTTGTAATTGTAAAAGTTCTTTATAAGTTTGCTCAATATTTTTTCTTTCTTCATTTACTTGTTCAGAAAAAGTTTTGGCAGTTGTTTGATTCAAACCAAACCATTTATTTAGTTTTTCTTGATTATCTTTTTTTATTTGATCAGATGTTTTAACAAACGAATCTATTTTGTTTTCTGCAATTTCAAATAATTCTTTTAGTTCTTTATCAGAATCTGAAACATATTTCTCTACTCTGGTTTTTAAAGAATTAAAAGAACTTCGGTCATGTGATGAGCGGTTAATTGATGAACTTTCCCTAATTTCAAATAATATTGCCATTATAATACCTTTAAAATATTCCTTATTTGAAAATGATGCTTGATTAACTCTTCCAGCAAGACAAGAATAGGCAGCATCAAAAAGTTTTGCAGATTCTTTAAATACGGAGATTAGAAAATAAGCTTCACTTGAATCAGCAGGAATCATTTTCTCATAACCATAGGTATTAATTGAGGATTGTAATTCTGTAATGTATGAATGTGATGTATTGCCATTCTGTACAGCTTCAATTAGTTGTTCAATCCTCGTTTGAATTGTAGCAAAATAATTTTTGCTTTTTAATAAATCTGAGGGCAATGCCTCATAGGCATCCCATTTTTCTACCTGATCTTTTGCATATCTGTATAATGTAGATATGTTATAACTATTTTCAAAATTTGAAATAGGAAACCTTAAAATAAAATGAGAATCTTTAATTTCAACTGCTGCATCAGATTTTAGAAATTTATTTATTTCTTGAATAGTCATAATCAGTATTTGTTTTTGGTAAGAGAGGTTAGTTGTATAGTATTTATATTAGTGATATCAAAAATATCCATTTATTAATCTAAAAGGCTAAGTACTTTTACTCGATTTCTACCAAATTAATAATTTTGATTTTATGTTTTGACAAAAAAAAATAAATAAAAACAACTTGAATGAAGATTGAAGCTTCATACATCTAAAATAAAAAATTATAAAGGAATACTCATATTTTTTTCACCACAAAAAAAGGGTGGCACTTATAAAAAGTACCACCCTTTAGGCAAATTTTGATTGCATTTTAAAACCAAATCAAATTTTAAAATGCCGCATTAATAAATGCGTACAGTTTTTGGGTAATCTACTAAAAAGAAGACTAAACGCAGGTTATTCGTTTATGATATCGCCTTCCTTAGTTTCTTCGCTGGCAATTTTTACCAGTTTATCGTTTGGAGTCAAATCACCGAAAATTTCAATTTTATCGTCGATTTCTCTTCCTTTTTTCACATCAACTCTTGTTGCTTTGTGGTTTACTACTTTAATTACAAAAATTCCTTCCGCAGCATTTACTACAGCCGATTTCGGAACCACAAAAGTGCTTTCTTTTGCGTTAAGTGGTAATAAAACTTCGGCAACCATTCCAGGTAATAAATTTGCTTTTGCGTTGTGTATGTCCATTTCAACACGCTCAGAACGAAGTTTTAAATCCAATGCACCTGACATTCTTGTAATCGTCGCTTTAAAAGTATCTGGCAATGATTTTACATTGAAACTCATTTCGTCGCCATTGTGTAAATATCCTGTGTACAATTCAGGAACAGAAACCGCTAAACGTAATTTTGTCTGCTCTTGAATCGTTAATAAAGGCAAATCAGAACCTTTTCCTGCAGGACCTACAAATGTTCCTAAATTCACATTTCTAGCGGCTACAACACCGTCAAAAGGAGCACGGATTTCAAGATAACCTCTTATAATCGAAACTTCTTTATGTGCTGCAATTGCGGCTTGATATTGTGCGTAATCAGAATTCTTTTTACCGCTTGCCATTTCTAAATCATTTTTAGAAATTGTTCCTTCCACTTTGCTCGTTTCATACAAACGGTTGTACGTACTTTTGCTGGTAGCATAAATGGCTTCCATCGATTTTAATCTCGATTCGGCTGCAGCCAATTGTGAGCTGATTTCAGGTGCTTCTAAAACAATCAAAAGCTGTCCTTTTTTCACTTTAGAACCAATATCAACTTTTAATTCTTTTACAAAACTGCTCACTTTTGCATATAAATCTACTTGCTGGAAACCAGTTAATTCAGCTGGTAAACGCAATTCAGTTGTCAGTTTTTCTTTAGTTAAAAGAAAAGTTTCTGTTTTAGGTTCGATTTCTGCCGTAACAACTTCTTCTTTTTTTGAATTACAGCTGTTAAGGAAAAATAGTGCTGCAAAAAACAGCGCGCTATATTGTATTTTATTTTTCATTTTTTGGTTTTATATAATAAATATGTTTTTAACCGTTGAGTGTAATGTTAACACATAGGAACATAGTTTTTGAAGCTTTAAAAAAGGCGTTTCACTAATTTAAATGCACATAGTTTACTATGTGTGGAAACTTGTTTCTTCTTCTCTCTTTTTTGACATAAAATTCTATGTTTCTATGTGTTTAATTTTTAGTTACACGACGATGTGACTTTCAACTTTATGACTTTCCAACTTTTGACTTACTTATTGATGAGATATAATGGATGCTTTCTTCGTCTTCAGGATCTAAAGAAACAGATTGTGTTGTTGTTTTTTCTTGTGCCCACGCAAATATCTGCGGAAGGATTAATAATACGGCAAAAGTAGAAAATAAAAGTCCGCCAATAACCGCCCTTCCTAACGGAGAAACCTGATCGCCTCCTTCGCCGTGACCAATTGCCATTGGCAACATTCCGGCAATCATCGCAACCGATGTCATGATAATTGGACGAAGACGCAGTGCAGCAGCTTCACGTGCCGATTCTAATGCATTTCCATTTCGTTTTCGCAATTGTTCGGCATTGGTAACCAGTAAAACGGCATTCGCAATTGAAACCCCAACCGACATGATGATTCCCATGTACGACTGTAAATTCAATGTTGAACCAGTCAATAACAGCATTAATAGGGCTCCTAAAACTACCGCTGGAACAGTTGTTAAAATAACCAGCGAAACTTTGAACGATTGGAAATTAGCGGCTAACATTAAGAAGATTACAAAAATGGCAACCAATAACCCAACTTGCAAACTGCTTAATGTTTCCTCCAATACCTTACTTAAACCAATTGGTGTAATGAATAACCCCCTAGGTAATTCACCCAATGAATTGATTGTTGCAGCAACATCTTTCGAAGCGGTCCCCAAATCGGTTTGATGGATGTTTGCTGTAACAGTAATGTATGGCATTGCCCCTAAATTGTCATTTTCACCGCTTACAAAGCCAGGTGTAATTTTTGCAACGTCGCTTAAAACAGGACGAAGCGAGTTTTTTAATACTGGAATTTCTCCAATATCCGTTTTGCTTTTCATTTGATTCAGCGGTACCTGAACCTGAACGTTGTATGATAATCCTGCTCTTTCATCGACCCAAGTATTTTTCTCTGTATATCTTGAAGATGAAGTTGAAGCGACAAGCGAACGTGAAATATCGTTCATATCAACGCCTAATTCAGCCGCACGTGTTCTGTCAATATCAATATTCATCGCTGGATAATGAATTGGCTGACCAATTTGGACGTCTCTGAAATAAGCGATTTTTTTCAGTTTTTCTACAATTTGATTGGCGTATAATTCATTTCGTTTTTTGTCTTTTCCTGCAATTCGAACTTCGATTGGAGTAGGAGAACCTTGGCTTAAAACTTTATCGGTCAATTCAATTGGTTCAAAAGAAACTTTTGTATTTGGAAGCAGTTTTTTTAGTCGGTTTCTAAATTCGTCTTTAAACTCGTCCATATCTGCATGATAATCTTTCAAACTCACCTGAAATACCGCTTCATGAGAACCTGCCATGAACAAGTAAATAGGGTTAATTGAGAATAATGACGGGTGCTGACCTACATATACAGATGTAATTCCGATATGTTCATTGCCAACCATTTTTTTCAATTCTTTTAAAACGATAACGGCTTGTTCTTCTGTTCTTTCTAAACGCGTTCCATCAATAGCACGAAGTCGTAATTGAAACTGACTTGAATTTACCTTTGGGAAAACATCTTTTCCAATAAAACTAATTAAGACTACAGCCAAAACTGTTGCAGAAATTAAATAGGTAATACTTGTAATTTTCTTGTGTACAAACAATCGGTCTAAAGTTCTCATGAAACGAACTTTGAATCGCTCAAAAGGACTTATTTTTCCGTTTTCATCGGTATCTAATTTTTCAATGTAACCTTTTTTCTGAATGATCAAGTCTTTTTCAGATTCTGGTGTTAATCCGCAGGCATTGAATTCGGCTTCATCGTCCGTAATTTCAGGAGTATGTTCGTGTTTTTCATGTCCTTTCATTAACCAGTTTGCCATTACAGGAACAAATGTCTGAGATAATAAAAAGGAAATAACCATTGAAAAACCAATTGCTAAAGCCAAAGGCAAAAACAACGCTCCCGGAATACCAACCATTGTAAATGCCGGAGCAAATACGGCCAAAATACAAAGCAAGATCAATAATTTTGGCAATGCAATTTCCTGACAGGCATCCCAAATGGCGAGTGCTTTTGGTTTTCCCATGTCGAGATGCTGGTGAATATTTTCGATTGTTACGGTACTTTCATCCACTAAAATTCCAATTGCTAAAGCCAATCCAGATAAAGACATCAGGTTGATCGTTTGTCCAAATAATTTCAGGAATAAAACGCCAGAAATAATCGAAATAGGAATCGTCATAATTACGATCAAAGCCGCGCGTCTATCTCCAAGGAATAATAAAACCATTAATCCCGTTAAAACCGCACCAATAATTCCCTCAGTAATTAAACTTTTAACCGAGTTGATTACATAAACTGACTGGTCAAATTCGTATGATAATTTTACATCTTCAGGTAATGTGCTTTGAATTTTTGGCAATTCGGCTTTTAGTTTCTGAACCACATCCCAAGTCGAAGCATCTCCGGCTTTTGCGATACTGATATAAACCGAACGTTTTCCGTTTACTAAAGCGTAACCTTGCGTAATATCGGCACCATCTTTTACGGTTGCCACATCGCCTAATTTCAAGTTTTGAACACTTCCTTTGAATAACGGAATATTTTCAAAATCCTTAACTTCTTTAATGGTATTATTTGTTGGCGTGATATAATTTTTATCACCCATTCTCACGTTTCCTGAAGGTGCAGTCTGGTTGTTGATGCGGATTGCTTCAACAATTTGATCTGGCGTCATATTATGCGAACGCAATAAATCTGGATCAACGTTAACCTCAATTGTTCTTGGGCTTCCGCCAAAAGGCGCTGGCGATAATAAACCTGGAATCGAAGTAAAAGAAGCACGAACATAAACGTTGGCCAAATCCTGTAATTCATTATTCGAACGTATTTTACTGCTCAAAACCAATTGTCCAATTGGAAGAGAAGAAGCATCAAAACGAATGATAAACGGAGGCTGTGTTCCCGGAGGGAAAGCCGCCTGAATCCTGTTCGAAAGTGAACTTAATTCGGCTGCCGCTTGCGCCATGTTTGTGTTTTCATAATAGGTTAATTTCATGATCATTAACCCCTGAATATTTTTGGTCTCTACCGATTTTACACCATTGGCAAAAGGCAGAATATTAACATAAGTCTTAGCAAAATAAGCTTCCATCTGGTCTGGCGTGTAACCTCCAAAAGGATGCGCAATATAGATAACCGGCAAATTCATTTTTGGCAGAATATCTACCTTGATGTCTTTGATGGCACCAATTCCGAAGAAAAATAGACCCGCAACCAATACTAATATGGAGATGGGTTTGCGGAGTGCAAATCGTATTAAATTCATTAGGCTCTATAATTAAAATTCATTTATAAATAAGTCAAAATTGCCCGTTGCAGCAACTTTCAGTAAAAACGACTGCCACACATTGTTGTTGACAATATCTCGGTCAATTTCGGCGCGATTTAGTGTAAACATTGTTTGGGTTAAATCGGTCAAATCGGTTAAGCCGTTTTTGTATAAAGTTGATTTTTGGATGTAAGCACGCTGTGCAGCATTGACCTGAATTGGTGCTTCGGCATAATTTTCCAAAGTGATTTTTATTTTATCTTCTGCAAAAACAAGTTGTGACTGCAATTCTCTGCTGGCTTGATTGTATTCTTCCTGCAAACCTTGTGAAACAAATTTCTGAGACGTTACTTGTTTGTTTGCTCTAAAAGGTGTCGTTAAATTCCAAGTAATTCCAACTCCAACCAAATAATTTGAACGATCAGGATTAACGCCATCCCAGTAATTTCTGCTAAAATTAGACTGATCCACTGCGTAACCGGTTTCAAAACCTGAAGCTCTGGTTTGTAAAACACCAAAAGCGCTCATGGTTGGGTAATAAAAACGTTTGTATAATTTAACCTGCTGATTGCTGTAATCAATCTTCGTTTTATAATATTGCAATAAAGGATGCAGACTGTCAGTTGAAGCGGTTGATCTTAAAACCTCTTTTGGAATTTGATTGACAAACAAAGTATCTGCAATAAAATCCTGAGGCGCAACGCCCATCAAATCAACCAATTTGTTGTTTTGTTCTTTAACAAAATTTCGGGCAAGATTCAGCGCGATTTTTGCTTTTGAAACTTCAGCAGTTGCCAAGGTCGAATCTACTCCAGCCAATAATCCGTTTTTAACTCGGGCAACAGCTGTCTTTTTGAAAACTTCTGCACGGCTTAAATTCTTTTGCTGTGAAATCAGTAACCTTTGGCTTGCCAATAAATTTAAATAAGCGGCCGAAATTTTAATTTCCTGTTGGAATTTTTCCTGTTGTAAATCTTTTTCTTTTGCTTGAACATCAACTTTTGCTAAATTGATTTTTTCCTGAGTTTTTCCGAAAGTAAAAAAGTCCCAGTTCATGTTCACTAAATATAAAGCACCAAAAGCAGAATTCCAGTTTTGGTTTGGCAATGCAGGTCCGGAAGAAGCAGTTCCTAAACCATTAAATCCATATAATGCACCGTTTTGGCCATTAATAGTTCCATAATCCTGCTGAGCAGATAAATTAAGATTAGGAAGGTAATCACGTCGAGATTGTTTTAATGTCTCTTTTGAGGCACTGGCGTAATTGTTTTTTGCTTTGATCGAACCATAGTTTTCAAGACCCGTTTTTATTGCTTCTTTTAAAGACAAGGTTTGTGAATAACCATTTGAGGCTAAAATCAAGAAAAATAATAAAGTAATTTTTTTGAAATACATAAAACTCAAAGTGTGAAATTAAAGTGCAAATTTATTTCTCTTGCACTGATAAAACTCAGGTTTAGTGATGTACTGCACTAATAAATGACCAATTGAATTTGTCATTTTTTGGAAAAAATAATTAAATTTTTGTCCGTACTTTGTGAACTATTTAAGTTTTAAAAATGAATAAAAAATTTGATAATTTATTGGATAACAAGTGGTGGCAGGAAATCGCTGTTGTTCTTTTTTCATTTACAATTTATACGTTAAAAAATGACTGGATGCTTTTCAGTTCAGTTACTTCCATATTAATGGGGATTTTTTTCTATTTCATTTTGTACATGCATGCGCAGTTTAATCGCTTTTTTCTTCTTCCAATATTATTCAAAACCCAACGCCCGGTAACGTATATTTTTCTGACTCTCTTTGGTGTTTTTGTATTTTCGGTCATTTTGTACGAGATTATGATGCTCGATGTGTTCAGCAATTGCCGTTTGTATCAAAACTCGCATCAACGTAGTTATATTTACCAATTGGCCAGTGTTTTAGGAACTTTGGTTTGTATTTTAAGTCCAATTATTGTTTTCAAATTTTACAGAATTCACAGAAAACATACAGACGAAACTTTGTTATTCAACCAAATGCAGCTGAATTCACTGAAAGGTCAATTGAATCCGCATTTTTTATTTAATACTTTTAATACGCTTTACGGAATTAGTTTAGAGTTTCCTGACCGAACTCCAGATTTGATTATGAAAGTTTCGCAATTAATGCGTTATCAGCTTGAAAGCAATAACAAACAATGCGTAACTTTAGAAGATGAATTAGCGTTTATAAACAGTTATGTACAGCTCGAAAAAGAGCGTGTTGGCTATCGCTGTGATATTACTTATGATTGCAAAATCGACAACGAAAACGCGTATAAAGTTTCACCGATGCTTTTAATTGCATTTATTGAAAATGCCTTTAAACACGGAACTTGTGCCATCGAAAAGTGTTTTGTGAGAATCTTTATTACCGTCGAAAATGGTTTACTGCATCTGCATGTTGTCAATTCAATTCCGACTAAAAAAACAGATGTTGTTTCGACTAAAATTGGTTTAAAAAACACCATCGAAAGACTGGATTTAATTTATGGAAAAGACTATAAATTAGATATTCAAGATGATAAAAAAACGTATATAATTGATTTGAAACTGCAGCTGAAAAAGTTTTTATAATGAAAGAGCCAAAAAAATGTATAATTGTTGATGATGAACCGGCGGCGCATTATGTTTTAGCGAATTATATCAAACAGAATCCGCAGTTGGAATTGGTTTTTCAAGGTTATAACGGAATTGAAGCGATGGATTATCTGCGTGAAAATCATGTTGATTTAATGTTTTTGGATATCAATATGCCCGAGATTTCAGGAATGGAATTGTTGAAAATTATTCCAAATCATCCTAAAACAATTTTAACGACAGCATATTCTGAATTTGCTTTAGAAAGTTATGATTACGGTGTCATTGATTATTTGCTGAAGCCTATTTATTTCCCTAGATTTTTAAAAGCTATTGATCGCTTTTTTTCAACAGAAACGGTAAAAATTAAGGAAGAAGAAGTTGTTATAAATTCAATAAGCGTAAAGGTTGACGGTTATTTTATTGACATAGAATTGGATCAGCTTTTATTTGCGCAGAGTTTTGGAAATTATGTTAAAATGCATACGATAAAACGAACGTATTTGGCTTCGATAACAACAACTGAATTAGAAAAATGTCTTCCAGAAAAAAACTTTATGCGCATTCATAAATCGTATATAGTGGCTTTAGATAAAATTGAAGAAATTGAAAAGGATTTTGTGGTTGTTAAACATGAAAAACTGCCTATTGGAATTACGTACAAAAGAGAATTATCAGACCGATTAAAAAGATAAGAAATTGTTGATAATATTTTAAACAGACTTCATTTAATCTTAATTTTAAAGTAGTAATTTTAATACGATATTTTAAGCGTATTAATTTGTAAATGAGGAATTATGAGAAATCTTTTGCTGATTGTTCTTTTTTTATGCCAAGGTTTTCTTTTTGCACAAGAAGGCACAAATATGAAGAAAGTAATAACGCCTCTAGAAAAGGTGCAATTTACTTTTGAGAAAGAATATCCCGGAAAAACTGCGGTTTGGTCTGAAGAATATGTTGGTGATGATGATGATGAAATTCGTTATGAAGCGAAATTCAACAAAGATAAAAACACAAAAGCGGTTGCGATTTATAATAATTCTGGAGTTTTGAAAGCGTTCGAACTTCAAATTCCATTAAGTAAACTGCCTTTAAATGCACAGGCCTATTTAAAAAAGAATTATTCGCCAAAAGCTATTAAAGAAATAGCGGTTGTTGTTGATGATAAAAACAAAACAACTTATGAAGTTGGAGTTACTAAAGATTCCAGATTTTATGATGTTGTTTTTGATAAAGATGGTGATTTTAATGTCATAATCGAAAAAAATTAAAATATGTTTGCTTACTAATTCAATTATATTTAAAATGACAAACCCGATAAGTTTTAACGCTTATCGGGTTTTGTTTTTTTGATATATTTCTTTTGTTATGAAACTGCCACTTTTTCTTTCCAGATTGTAAGGTTTACGCCTTTTAAAATAAGATAAAGTGTAAGTCCAAATTCTGCAATAATGCACGGAAATAATAATGCAAAACTAGATAATTCTGGAGCTAGGATTGAAGCAAAACTGTTTGCTAAATAACAAACACCAGCGATTGCCATTAAAACTCCCAAAACTTTTGGAAAATAACCTGATTTATAAATTAAGTATCCTTCAATCAGACACACAAATCCAAAGAAGATCAAACCAACTCCAAATCCATAACCATGCAATTTTATTGAAAGATAAGCAAGCGTATGCAATTGATCTGGACTGAAAGATTTTAAATATTCGCCATCCCCTAAGAAGAATAAAGCAGCAAGAAGATTTAATTTGTTTGCTACTAAAACAGCAGTCTGAATCAAATTAAAAGACAAATTGAGCAGTGCCAATTTTTTGCTTACCGGTTTGAAAAGATAATAGAGAATAATCATTACTGGAAGATCGCAAATTTGCATAATCAAATCGGCGCTGATGCCCAATCTCCATAAAAAATCAGAATGGATGATGTTGTTTGCAGTTGCAGTGGCATCTCCAGAAACGAACAATTTATTTCTGACAAAAGCTTCAGCAAACAATCCGGTTAAAATAATTGCTAAATATAACAATCCGGCTATTCTCGCATAAAATTGAGGCGAAGTTTCAAAATTTTTTGGTTTCATATTTTGGTTGGTTTTAGATAAGACGTTTGTCTAATTAAATTGTTACCAATCAACGAAAATTAGCTGAATTATTTGATATTTAACGAGAAACCCGACAGGTTTTTAAAAGCTGTCGGGTTTATTATACGTTATGATATGTTGAAATTACAAATTCATTCCGCCAGAAGCTTCAATACGCTGTGCGTTTACCCAGCGTGCATCTTCGGTACATAAAAAAGCAACGACACCGCCAATATCATCTGGCAGACCAACTCTTCCTAATGCTGTCACAGAAGCAATCTGTTGATTCATTTGCTCATTGTCACGAACAACGCCTCCTCCAAAATCAGTTTCGATTGCACCCGGCGCCACAACATTTGCTCTGATTTTTCGTGCACCCAATTCCTTTGCCTGGTATTTGGTTAGCGTTTCAATCGCGCCTTTCATAGAGGCGTAAGCAGCGTAACCAGGAAAAGAAAATCTCGCTAAACCAGTTGAAATATTTACGATTCCGCCACCGTCATTCATTACATTTAATGCTTTTTGCGTCAAGAAAAACGGACCTTTAAATTGAATATTGGTTAGCTGATCAAATTCAGCTTCGGTTGTTCCAATGAATGAATTGTGAATTCCAATTCCTGCATTGTTTACCAAAAAATCGAATTTATCTGTTTTGAAAGTATTTTTTAAAACTTCTGAGATATTTTCAAAAAAAGCATCAAAAGTTCCTGAATCTGCGACATTCAATTGAAGTGAAGCTGCTCTTTGCCCTAAACTTTCGATTTCTTTAACTACTGAATCGGCTTCTTCTTTTTTACTGTTGTACGTGATGATTACGTCGATTCCTTTTTTAGCAATTGCGATTGCCATGTTTTTTCCTAAACCTCTGCTTCCTCCAGTAACCAGAGCTATTTTTGTATTTACTGCCATGTATTTTAATTGTTAATTGTTGATTGTTAATTGTTGATTATTGATTGTGAGTTGTTAATTATGAGATTTGATTTTTTTGTCTTTTTAATTAACAATTAACCATTCACAATTCATAATTAATTATGCATTGCATTAAAATGATTTCTCAAATCTTCAGCACTTGCATTTAATCTTGTTTCGCTGGTTCCAAAAGTAAGTTCCTGTTTTCCATTTTTTAACTGCTCAAAAATAGATTCAATAAAACTGCTCACACTTGGATGTGCATCATGAAGTCCAACGCCGCCTAAATCAGTATTTAAGGCAGGCGGAATTATTTCGATTACTTCGATATTTTTCGCCTTTAATAAATGACGAAGTGAAAGTGTAAACGAACGGAAAAATGCCTTAGTAGCCGAGTAAACTGGGACTTTTGCAAAAGGCGAAAATGCCAGTCCAGAAGTTACATTCATTACGGTTGTCAATGATTTCAACTGAATAAATAATGAAGTTAAATGAAGTGGTGCCTCGATATTTGTTGCAAGTTCAGATTTAATACTTTCGTAGAAATCAGCATCTGTTACTGAAACCCATTTCTGAATTCCTGCGTTGTTAATCAGAACATTTAAATCAGGATGATTTTCAGAGATCCATTCATAAAGCGAAACGCGTTCTTTTTCATCTGATAAATCACAAACTTTTGTAATTACAGATGGAAATTTTGTTTTTACTTCATTTAAAACTGATTCTCTTCGTCCGCAAATAATAACGGTATTGTTTTCCTGAATAAATCGTTCGGCAAGTCCAAGTCCGATACCGCTTGCGCCGCCAGTTATTAAAATTTTGTTGTTTGATAAATTCATCTTTTCGATCTTTTAAATTGATAAGACAAAGGTAGGAGTGAAGCAGCTCTGGGGAATTGTAAATATCAAATCGATGTTTGCGAAATTCAAATCAGAAATAGTAAATTCCAAATTCCAATTCTCATTTTATGTCATCCTGAGCGAAGTCGAAGGACACGCACTGTAAAACGTTTCTGTATGTATTTAGCATGAGATCCTTCGACTTCGCTCAGGAGGACAAGCTCTACGACAACTAATGTAAGGAAACCTGAAACAACTAACTCCTAAAAGCCAATGGCGTAAACGTAGTCTGTTTTTTAAAGAAATTGGAAAAATGCGCCAATTCTTCGAAACCTAAAGAAAAAGCAATTTCAGAAATGTTCCAATCCGTTTGTTTTAAAAGGATTTTGGCTTCATTGGTTAATCTAGAACTAATTAATTCTGTTGTAGTTTTCCCGGTGTTTTCCTTTAAAACTTTATTTAAATGATTGACATGAACAGATAATCTCGAAGCAAAATCTTTTGCCGTTCGTAGTTCTAAACGCTGATTTGGTGATTCAATTGGGAATTGTCTTTCTAATAATTCCGCAAATAAAGAGGAAACCCGTGCTGCCGAATTATGTTTAGAATAAAGCGCTGTTATAGGCTGTAATTTTTGTCCAAAGTGAATCAGCTCTGCAACATAATTCCGAATCAAATCGTATTTATAAACATAATCCGAGTTAATTTCTTTTTGTATTTTATTGAAAATCAATTCAACTTCTGAAACTTCTTCATCTGAAAGCTGAAAAATAGGATAACCGTCTGAGGCGAAAATAGGAAGTTCGTCAAGATCGATACCGCTTTTGCTTTTGGATAAAAATTCGCTCGTAAAAACACAAAACTGTCCTGACTGATTAGTGTCTTGTGGGAGATAATTGTATGGTATTTTTGGTGTAGCAAATAATAAACCCTGTTTTTCGATTTCGATTATTTTATCGGCATATTCAGCGCGGTTGTTCCCTTTAATCAAACTTATTTTATAATAAGCCCTGCGATCATAAGGCATAACCGATTTTCCCTGAAGGCGTTCAAGAAGCTCTTTAATGTCAAAAACATTAAAATGCCCAATTTCTTTTTTAATGTCATTTGGCAATAATGAATTTGGATCAACTGTGGAACCTTCGGTAATATCTTGATAAAATGAATCTAGAGATTTCATATTGTTATGAATTGTAAAATTCAAATATACGAAAAAATGAAAGATTTGTTTTTTTTGTTTCAGGTTTCAAGTTTCAAGTTGCTGAACTTTGCGGTTAAAAAAGACTTCCCTGAATCAATTCTGGTTGTGGGTTATTTCCAAAGGGAAAAGTATCAATTACGAAAAACTGCTTTTTAATTGGATCAAATTCTCGCAAAACAATTTCGCTGCATAAAAAACCAATGTCGATTGTGGTGAAAAGTTCAGAAGCTATTTTAAGATTTTCTGGAGTTAATCTTCTTCCAATAGATAAATGCGGTTCGTCGCTTTTTTTAAGTTTTAAAGATTTCAAAGTTTCATGAATTTTTTTCATGATAGGTTTAAGATTGTTTTTGGAATCTTCGGTTGGGGCAATAAAAAAAGCACCACTGTTTTCAAAGCTTGAAAAATGATTTAAATTTACTTGAAAAGGAGTAAAAGCATCGCAGGTTTTTAGAAGTTTTTGCGTATAAATATTAAGTTGTAATTCTTCGATTGTGAATTCGCAAATTGTAATATGTGCTACTGAATTACAGCTATTAAACCAGCCAATTTTACTTTTTAGATAATCCTTCATTATTTTGATAGAATCAATTCCATTATCGGAAGGATGAATTACAACTGAATACGTTTTTTCCATTTTCGGGGCTTTGAATTACACAAATTTAAAGCTTTCCTTTTAAATACAGCCGATGCATAATTTCAGATTTTAATAAACCGCTTCCGCCTCCAAAATGCTCAATTACTTCAACTTCTGGCTGTTGTTTTAAACAGAAAGAGGTAAATTCTTTTTCAACGTGATCTTCAATGCCGGAACTTAAAAGTACAATGTCAATTTTGTTGTTTTTAAAATATTCCTGAGCTTCTTTTTCGTTGTTGAAAGCAACAGCGTTCCAGTTTTCATCAGTATTTACCAATCGAAGCAAAATGGCTAGAATTGCTTCATTTTTTCCGAGTAATAAGAATTCAAGAGTTTTCATAAAATTTCATTTTTCAAAGCAAATTTATCAGTATATAATTGATTTTGACTTAATCTAGAATAAGAAATAATGTAAAGGGAAAGTTAAATTTTTTTTTATTGAATTTTCTTTTTTTTAATTTTTTTCTTTCTACTTGCTTGTAATCAGATAGTTATATGAATTTATAGTTGACAAATTTTAAAAACGATAAAAATATTTTGCTGCAATGTGGAAAACCGTAATGTTTTCTTTTAACAGCAAGGTAAATTTGTCTCATAGAAATAGAGATTTAAGATGTTTTTGCCTTTTTTAATCATCCTTAAAATATTTCTATGAATTATTACTAGTTTTTGGAGAAACAAGTTTTAGAAGTTTGACATATTCATTGATCGTGGGTACATTGTATAAATTTGCAAGATAAATACAATAAGTCAAAATTTTTACGGGTTTTTAGATTCGGTTACACGTTAGCCAATCTAAAAGCCCTTTTTTTTATTAATAATATCCATGACTTTTAAGCCATTCTTCGCAGTCTTTTGTCCAGTTTTTGCTTGTGTCTTTTACGCCTAAACCAAAACCGTGTCCTCCATTTTCATATAAATGTAACTCTGATGTAACTCCGTTTTTTTTGAGCGCCAAATAATAATTGATGCTGTTTTCAGGCAAAACTGCAATATCATCTGTTGCATGTACTAAAAAAGTTGGAGGAGTCTGAGGGGTAACTTTTTTATCATTAGAAAAAGAATCAATCAAAGTCGGTGATGGATTGTTTCCTAATAAACTGGTCTGAGATCCTTTGTGAGTAATGTCATTTTCCATTGAAATAACAGGATAAATTAAAAGTGAAAAATCAGGACGAGCACTGGTTTTTGATGCAGATTCATATGTTTTATCATCATAATGTGTGGCCAAAGTTGAAGCCAAATGACCTCCAGCCGAAAATCCGATTGTACCAATTTTATTGCTGTCGATATTCCACTTTGCAGCATTTTCACGCACATAACGCATTGCTTCCTGAGCATCTTGCAACGGACCAATATTTTTGTTTTTCATGATGAAATCGCTTGGCAGGCGATATTTTAAAACAAAGGCTGTAATTCCTAAAGTATTCAGCCAGTTTGCCACTTTTGTTCCTTCTTTGTCCATAGAAAGATGCGAATAACCACCGCCAGGAAAAATAATTACAGCGGTCTGATTTGGTTTAACATTTTTCGGAATAAAAATGCTTAAAGTTGGAATTGTAACAAAACTTGTGCTTTGAAGAACTCCATCTTTTATGGTTTGCTTTTCGTTATAATCTGCAGAAATAATTTCATTTGGAATTTTGCTCCATAAAGGAATTGTTTGGTTTTGCGCCTGCAGTTGGTTATTGGTTAATGTAAACAAAACGAGAACAATGAGTGATTTTGGATAAAAAATGGCTTTCATTTTTTTTGATTTATAATGTAATGGTTTGATATCGTTTATAGTAAGAGAGAAATAATATAAAATACTTGTGGATGGTTATTTATGCGTGAGGACAATTTTTGTACTTTAAACGGATGAATTTAGCACTTTGATATTTAACAAATATATTGTTTAATATGTAATATTGTGGTATTTTTTTTATTCTATTTGTTTATTTAATTGGATAAAATAATTTTTTATATAATTTATTTGGATTATAAAGATTATAAACTATATTTGTGCAATCGATTACATTAATTTGTTTTATTTGTATTAAATCATTGTTTTTTAGTGCTTTTAAATTCGAATTGAGAGATAAAACAAACTAACTAAAAAACATAAATTTTTACAATAACCATGAGCCAAAAAGATTCAGTTACTACCAGCCAAAGCAGCAAATCAATAGGGAAATATCGATGGAGTATTTGTGGATTGCTTTTTTTTGCAACTACAATCAATTATTTAGACCGTCAAGTTCTTTCATTGACATGGAAAGATTACATTGCTCCAGAATTCCACTGGACAAATAGTGATTACGGGGATATAACTGCATTGTTTTCGATATTTTATGCTGTTTCATTGTTGTTTGCTGGTCGATTCGTGGATTGGTTAGATACAAAAAAAGGGTTTCTTTGGGCAATTGGAATTTGGTCAATAGGAGCTTGTCTTCATGCTTTTTGTGGTATTGCTACTTCGGGAATAATTACGGGAGATTGGTTTGTAGGATTTCACGGGTCAAAAGAAATAATTAGCACCGTTCAGGATACTGCCTTGGTAATTAATGTAAGTGTTACTTTATTCATTTTTGCACGTTTTGTTCTGGCTGTTGGAGAAGCGGGAAACTTTCCTGCTGCGATTAAAACTACGGCAGAATATTTTCCAAAAAAAGACAGGGCTTTTGCCACTAGTATTTTTAATGCTGGTGCAACTGTTGGGGCTTTGGCGGCGCCAGTTACGATTCCTTTTATAGCTAAAGCTTTTGGCTGGGAAATGGCTTTTATTATCATTGGAGCTTTAGGATTTATCTGGATGGGTTTCTGGATGTTTATGTATGATAAACCAGAAAATCATAAAAATGTATCTGCTGAAGAATTGGCTTATATTCAGCAAGATGATATTGCTGAAAGTAAATTAGAAGGTTTTGTTGCAGAAACGTCTTCAAAAGTATCTTTTAAAGAATGCTTTAAATATAAACAGACATGGGCTTTTGCATTTGGCAAATTTATGACTGATGGTGTTTGGTGGTTCTTTTTATTCTGGACTCCGGCATATTTAAGTTCAGTTTACGGAATGGATTCTGCTCAGGCAGCTTGGCCGTTGTTTGTTCTTTACGCTATTACATTG
The DNA here is from genome assembly GCF_009711135.1 of Flavobacterium sp. LC2016-01. Lineage (GTDB taxonomy): Bacteria > Bacteroidota > Bacteroidia > Flavobacteriales > Flavobacteriaceae > Flavobacterium. The sequence continues at coordinate 255,402 of NZ_WMIC01000004.1, forward strand.
TTGTCAATTATTGGAGGGTGGCTTCCGACTTATTTTGTAGAAAAAAAAGGTATGAATCCGTATGAAGGAAGAATGAGAGCGATGCTTATTTTTGCCTTTTTTCCTTTATTAGCTTTGGCTGCTCAGCCTTTAGGTTATATTAGTTATTGGGTGCCGGTTATCATTATCGGAATCGCTGGTGCGGCGCATCAATCTTGGTCGGCAAATATTTTTACTACAGTAGGAGATATGTTTCCGAAAAAAGCTATCGCAACGATTACAGGTATCGGAGGATTAGCGGGAGGAATTGGTTCAACAATTATAAACAAAGGCTCTGGCGTATTATTTGATTTTACACAAAGAAATTGGAGTACCGTAAATGGTCAGCCATTATTGGAAAAATATCCACAACTTCAAAATGCAGTAACAGAAAAGGCTTTTCTGGCTGAGAGGGGAGTAGGGAATTTAGAAGAGTTTTTAAAGTCACTTACAACTGCAGGACAAAATGTTGTAAACGGAATAAATACGGGTTATATGATTATTTTTTCTATCTGTGCGGTTTGTTATTTAGCAGGCTGGCTGGTAATGAAATCATTGGTTCCAAAATATAGCCCAATTAAAGATCTTTAAAAAAGATTTATATTGACTAACCAACCAACTTAAACCAAAACCAACCATGAATCAAGCTAATGCAGTAATAGGAAAATACCGCTGGACTATCTGTAGTTTAGTTTTTTTTGCAACGACTGTCAATTATTTAGACAGAAATGTAATAAGTTACCTTAGACCTTTTTTAGCAGAAGCTTTTCATTGGACACCTGAACAAGAAGTTATTGATTACTCGAATATTGAGCTTGCATTTAAAATTGCATATGCGTTGGGAATGCTTGTTGCTGGAGGAATTATTGATAAATTAGGTACAAAATTAGGATATGCTATTGCAACCGGTTTGTGGAGTTTAGCTGCAATTGGTCATGCATTGGCAACGGGGACAGGAGGTTTTTTAATTGCCCGTGTTTTTCTAGGAATTACTGAAGCAGGGAATTTTCCTGCGGCGATAAAAGCAACAGCCGAATGGTTTCCGCAGAAAGAAAGAGCATTAGCGACAGGGATTTTTAATTCAGGAAGTAATATCGGGGCAATCATTGTGCCGCTTACAGTTCCGTATATTGCTGAAAAATATGGCTGGCAATGGGCGTTTATTTTAACGGGTATTGTTGGTTTTATTTGGCTTTTATTATGGTTTTTATTGTATGAAGTTCCACAAAAACAAAAGCGTCTGTCTCAGGCAGAACTAGAGTATATTACTGCTGATCAGATTGAAGTTAAAGATGAAGATGCAGGAGAAAAAGTTTCTTGGATGAAATTGTTATCATTTCGTCAGACATGGGCTTTTGCAATAGGTAAATTGCTTACAGATCCGGTTTGGTGGTTTTATTTATTCTGGCTTCCAGACTTTTTAATGAAACAATACAAACTAGCAGCAACAGAAATTATTTGGCCTTGTGCGCTTGTATATATGATTGGAAGCGTAGGAAGTATCGGTGGTGGCTGGCTTCCGCTGAAATTAATCAATAATAATTGGCCGGCTTATAAAGCTCGCAAAACAAGTATGTTGCTCTATGCGTTTGCAGTTTTGCCGGTTTTGTTTTCACAGTATTTAGGGACTATTAATATGTGGTGGGCGATTTTAGTTATTGGTTTGGCAGTTTCTGCCCATCAAGCCTGGAGCGCCAATATCTTCACTACGGTTTCAGATATGTTTCCTAAAAAAGCCATAGCCTCTGTTACAGGAATGGGAGGGATGTTTGGCGCGCTTGGCGGTATATTACTGACTTTGGTGGTTCAAAAAAACATGTTCGTTTATTATACCAAAATTGGTAAAATTGAAACGGGATACTTTATTATGTTCTGCATTTGCGGAGGCTCTTATTTACTAGCGTGGCTGATCATGCATATATTGGTTCCAAAAATGAAAAAAGTAGAATTATAAAGAAAAAATAGCTGTAAGTGAAATATTTTTTTGGTTTCAATTATGGTATTTCAATATAAAAAATTAAATTTGTGCAATCGATTACATTAATTTAGAAATTATGACAAAATATAGTTCAAGATACGCATCTAGCCCCGAAGCAGTAAAAAAATACGACACACAACAATTGAGAGAAGAATTCTTAATTGACGATTTAATGCAGGAAGATGAAGTGGTATTAGTTTATTCTCATTACGACAGATATATTGCTGGATCGGCAGTTCCAGTGAAAGGTGATTTGACTTTAGAAACAATTGATCCGCTGAAAGCGCCATATTTTTTAGAAAGAAGAGAATTGGGTATTATCAATGTTGGAGGAAGCGGTTCTGTTGTCGTTGAAGGAACAACTTATGAGTTAGGTTTTAAAGATGCTTTGTATATTGGAAGCGGTAATAAAGAAGTAATTTTCAAAAGTACTGATGCTAATAATCCAGCCAAGTTTTATATCAATTCGGCACCAGCTCATACAACTTATCCAACAGTAAAAGTAAGTTTGGCTGAAGCAAATAAATTAAACTTAGGCGCAATGGAAACGGCAAATCACCGTACAGTAAATCAAATGATTATTGGAAGTGTGGTGACAACTTGCCAATTGCAGATGGGAATGACAGAATTAAATACAGGAAGTGTTTGGAATACAATGCCAGCGCACGTTCACGATCGCAGAATGGAAGTGTATTTCTATTTAGATATTCCAGAAAATCAGGCTGTTTGTCACTTTATGGGACAACCGCAGGAAACAAGACATATCTGGATGAACAATCATCAGGCAGTTATTTCTCCGCCATGGTCAATTCATTCTGGTTCAGGAACTAGTAATTATACTTTTATCTGGGGAATGGCAGGTGAGAATTTAGATTATGGAGATATGGATGTTTGTAAAATCACAGATTTAAGATAAGAAATATGACAAACTTATTTGATATAAAAGGAAAAGTTGCTTTAATCACAGGAAGTACACACGGACTGGGAATGGCAATGGCAAAAGGATTAGGTCAGGCGGGAGCGACAATTGTTGTGAACGGAAATTCTTCACAGCAAAAAATTGATGACGCTGTAAATGAATTAAAGAGTGAGGGAATAAATGCTGTAGGATATAAATTTAATGTAACCGAAGAAAAAGAGGTTGCAGAAGCAGTTAAAAAGATAGAAAACGAAGTTGGTCCAATCGCTATTTTAATCAACAATGCCGGAATTATTAAAAGAATTCCTTTAATCGATATGGAAGTTGCTGATTTTAGAGAAGTAATTGATATTGATTTGGTTAGTCCGTTTATTGTTTCGAAACATGTTGCAAAAGGCATGATTGCAAGAAGAGAAGGTAAGATTATCAATATTTGCTCGATGATGAGTGAGTTAGGAAGAAATACAGTTTCTGCATATGCTGCTGCAAAAGGAGGCTTGAAAATGCTGACTAAAAATATGGCGACAGAATGGGCTAAATACAATGTTCAGATCAACGGAATTGGTCCTGGTTATTTTGCAACAGAACAAACAAAACCGATTAGAGTTGACGGACATCCTTTTAATGATTTTATCATCAGCAGAACTCCGGCAGCAAAATGGGGTGATCCAAGTGATTTAGCTGGAGCGGCGATATTTTTGTCTTCAAAAGCAAGTGATTTTGTAAACGGTCACATTTTGTATGTTGATGGCGGTATTCTAGCTACAATCGGGAAACCATCAAACGAAGACTAATTCTCAATTTTTATTTAAGAAAGACATGAGCGCGAATACATTCATAAACGATAATTTTTTATTAGAAAATAAATTTGCTGAAGAATTATATCATAATTATTCTAAAAATCAGCCAATTATTGATTACCATAATCACTTAAATCCACAGTTTATTGCCGAAGATAAAATTTTTGACAATATCACACAGGTTTGGATAAACGGTGATCACTACAAATGGCGCGCAATGCGTACATTAGGAATCAACGAGCAGTTTGTAACCGGAAATGGTTCTGATAAAGATAAATTCTTAAACTGGGGAAAAACAGTTCCGTACACTATGCGTAATCCTTTGTATCATTGGACGCATTTGGAATTGGCTCGTTATTTTGACATCTATGATCTTTTGAATGAAAAATCGGCTGAGAAAATTTATATCGAAACGTCTGAAAAAATAAATTCTCCAGCATACAGCACGCAAAATCTTCTTAAAAAAGTAAATGCTGAATTGGTTTGTACTACCGAAGATCCAATTGACAATTTGGAGTTTCATAAAAAACTGACTCAAAATCCAATTGGAACTAAAATGAGTACAGCTTTCAGACCTGATAAAGCGATTTTAATTTCAAATGACGGATATAATGCATATATAGATACTTTGGGAGAAGTATCTGGCGTTACAATCGAAACTTATACTGATTTACGTACAGCTTTGAGAAAAAGAATTGAATTTTTTAATGCAAATGGCTGTAAATTAAGTGATCATGGGCTTGATCAAATTTATTTTGAAAATTTCACTGAAAATGAAGTAAGTACAATTTTCAAAAAGAAAAGAGAAAATGGAGTTTTATCTCCAGAAGAAGCATTGAAATTCCAAAGTGCCGTTTTATTATTCTTATCTGAAACGTATCATGAATTTGGTTGGGTACAACAATTTCACTTAGGTGCTTTAAGAAACAACAATGCGCGTATGCACAGAATTTTAGGCCCTGATACTGGATGGGATTCTATTGGAGATTATCCACAGGCGCAAAAATTATCAAGCTTTTTAAATGCTTTAGACAGTAAAGATAAATTGTCAAAAACAATTATCTACAATCTAAATCCTGCTGATAATGAAGTAATGGCAACTATGATTGGAAATTTCAATGACGGTAGTGTTCGCGGAAAAGTACAATTTGGTTCAGGATGGTGGTTTTTAGATCAGAAAGACGGAATGACAAAGCAGTTAAATGCGCTTTCAAATATGGGATTAATCAGCTGTTTTGTTGGAATGCTTACAGATTCTAGAAGCTTTTTATCATTCCCAAGACACGAATATTTCAGGCGTATTTTATGTAATCTTCTTGGAGATGAAATAAAACGCGGAGAGCTTCCAAATGACATGGAATGGATCGGAAAATTAGTTTCTGATATTTCATACAACAATGCTAAAGAATATTTCAAATTTTAATTTTTTTAACCATTAAGGCATTAAGAAAATTAAGTTTTTGGTTTAATAAATAGTTACTTAAATAATAAAGATAATTAAGCGAGTGCGCTTAATAAACTTAACCTTTAAACGCAAAGAGAACATAAAGGATAGCTTAATTTTCTTAATGCCTTAATGGTAAAATTAAAAATAAAAAAAATGAGTAGAGTAGTTTCATTTGGAGAAATTATGCTTCGTCTATCTACAGAAAGGCATTTACGTTTTTCGCAATCTACAGCATTTGGTGCTACGTACGGAGGTGGAGAATTTAATGTAGCTGTTTCTTTAGCGAATTATGGCGTGAATGCAGAATTTGTTACAAGATTGCCAGAAAACGAAATTGGTTTTTCTGCATTAAAAGAAATCAGAAAAATGAATGTTGAATCTAAAAACATTGTTTATGGAGGAGAACGTTTAGGAATTTATTTTCTTGAAACTGGTGCAGGAACACGTGGAAGCAACGTAGTGTACGATCGTGCACACAGTTCGATGGCAACGATTCAAAAAGGAACTATTGATTGGGATAAAGTTTTAGATGGTGCCGAATGGTTTCATTGGAGCGGTATAACGCCAGCGATTTCTGAAAGTGCTGCTGAAGCTTGTTTAGAAGCAATTAAAGTGGCTCACAAAAAAGGAATTATGATTTCCTGTGATTTAAACTACAGATCAAAATTGTGGCAGTATGGCAAAACGCCAAGTGAAGTAATGCCAGAAATGTTGAAATACAGCAATGTTATTTTGGGAGATATTGATACGGCCTATTTTATGTTAGGAATTCCTAAAGTAAATCCGAATTATCAAGACGAAAAAACACTTCCAGCGGTATATGATAAATTGTTCGAATTGATTCCGAGCTTAAAAGTTGTAGCAACGACACTTCGTTATTCTGTCAGCGCTTCACACCAAAGAATTGGTGGAATTTTATATGACGGTAAAGCAATTTACAGCGCTGCAGTTAAAGAAGTAACGCCTGTAGTTGACCGTGTAGGAAGCGGAGATGCTTTTATGGGTGGTTTAATTTATGGTTTACTGCAATATCAAAATAATAATCAAAGAGCTTTGGATTTTGCCGTTGCAGCCTGCTGTTTAAAGCATACGATTGCCGGTGATTATAACTTGGTAACATTGAAAGAAGTTGAAAATATGATTGATGGCGATGGTTCGGCATTAGTATCAAGATAAAAATAAAAATGGCAAAATATTCAAGAATTGAGGTAGCGCAGCAAATGAAAGAAAACGGAATGGTTCCGCTATTTTTTCATTCTGATATAGAATTAAGCAAAAAGGTTTTAAAGGCTTGTTATGACGGTGGTTCGCGTTTAATGGAATTTACAAGCAGAGGTGATTTTGCTCATGAAGTTTTTGGCGAACTGAATAAATATGCCTTGGCCGAATTGCCTGGAATGATGCTGGGAGTTGGTTCTATAACTGATGCGGCTTCAGCGTCACTTTATATGAGTTTAGGAGCAAATTTTATTGTAACGCCGGTTTTTAGAGAAGATATTGCAATTGCTTGTAATCGCCGTAAAGTATTGTGGTCACCAGGCTGCGGAACGCTTACTGAAATTGCAAGAGCCGAAGAATTAGGTTGTGAAATTGTAAAACTATTTCCAGCTGATATTTACGGGCCAGAGTTCATCAAAGCAATAAAAGGGCCATGTCCGTGGACAAACATTATGCCAACTGGAGGTGTTTACCCAACGGTTGAAAGTTTAAGTTCATGGCTGAATGCCGGAGCAACTTGCGTTGGTTTAGGTTCACAGTTAATTTCAAAAGATATATTGAATAAACAAGATTTTGACGGTTTACAGACTAAAGTAAGTCAAGTTTTGGAGATCATTAAAAATATTAAAAATAAATAGGGAATAATCATACCAGTTCCTTATTTGGCATGCGGTTTTTTTTAGAGTTTTAGATGTTGTAATTGAACATTACGCTTGCAAAATAAATCTTGTCACTCCTCACAGCAGGATTTATTTTACTCTTTCAGGTGTAATGTTTCTTTTACAATATAGAGCCGAGAAAAAATGAATAAGGTATTGAAGATGGTTATTTATAACGCTCAAATGAATTTATAATGGAAAAAATTAACAGATCAAATACGGAGTTTTCACATAGACTTCCGATAAAAATAGTGCAGTTTGGAGAGGGAAATTTCTTGAGAGCTTTTGTAGAATATGCTTTTCAGGAATTAAATAAAAAAGCAGATTTTAATGCTGGAATTGCAGTTGTACAGCCTATTGACAGAGGATTAGTGAACATGATTAATGATCAGGATGGTCTGTATACTTTATTCATGAAAGGCGTTAAAAAAGGTGAGGAAATACAGGAAAAAGAATTGATTACAAATATTGTAAAAGCAGTTGATCCTTATGCTTCTTTTCAGGAATTTTTGGCTTTGGCCAAAGAAGAAGAATTAGAATTTATTATTTCTAATACAACTGAAGCCGGAATTGAATACATCGAATCTGACAGACCTTCTATGCAGCCTCCAGTTTCTTTTCCTGCAAAATTAACTGTACTTTTGCATGAAAGATTTAAGCATTTTAATGGTGATAAATCAAAGGCGCTAACAATTATCCCTTGTGAATTAATTAATTATAATTCAGATACTTTAAAGGAAATTGTTTTGAAATATAGTGATGATTGGAATCTGGAAGCAGCATTCAAATCATGGCTTACAAATGATTGTTCTTTTCACAATACTTTGGTAGATAGAATTGTTCCGGGTTATCCAAAAGACCAAATTGAAGAATATAACAGTCAGCTTCTTTACAAAGATGATTTGATTGTAAGTGCTGAAAGTTTCTTTTTATGGGTAATTGAAGGAGATGACAAATTAAAAGCGAAACTTCCGTTTGAAAAAACAGATTTAGATGTGAAAATTGTGGCTGATATGCAGCCGTACCGAACACGTAAAGTTAGAATTTTGAATGGTGCGCATACTGCAATGGTACCATTTTCATTGCTTTACGGAAACGAAACTGTAAAAGAAACTGTTGATAATGCCTTTACAGGTGAATTTGTAAATAAAGCAGTTTTTGATGAAATTAATGAAACTTTGAATATGGACAAAGCAGAATTGGCTAGTTTTTCTGAAGAAATATTGGACCGTTTTAGAAACCCATTTATCAAGCATTTATTGTCTTCAATTGCTTTAAATTCAATTTCTAAATTTAAAGTTCGTGTATTGCCAAGTTTAACAGGATATGTTGATGTTCATCATAAATTGCCGGCTCATTTAACTTTTGCTTTCGCAGCTTTAATTCGTTTTTATAAAGGAACTTGGAAAGGTGAAACTTTGCCAGTTCAAGACAGTGAAGATATTGTTTCGTTCTTTAATGGACTTTGGACGTCAGATGATTATAATAAAATAGCGAGATTGACTTTGCAAAATAAAAGTTTCTGGGATGAAGATTTGACTGAAATTCCTTCTCTAACAGATTCAATTGCAAAAGCTTTAGAAGAAATTGATGCAAATGGCGTGGAGCAAGGTTTCATCAATTTCCAAAAACAATTAAATTAAGAATTACATACAATAGTTATGGCAACTCAAAAAAAATTAATAAAAGTCAACCCAGCAGATAACGTAATTGTCGCTTTAACCGATTTGGTACAAAACGAACAAATTATGTTTGAAGGAACCACTGTCTCACCAACAACTGATGTTAAAGCAAAACATAAAATCGCAGAGATAGATTTTTCAATTGGTAATGATATTATAATGTATGGTGTTTTGGTTGGAAAAGCTGCAAAACCTATAAAAAAAGGAGAAGTAATTACCACTGAAAATGTAAAACATCAAAGCGAAAAAGTTTTTGGTAAAAACGGAAATTTAGGTTGGACTCCACCAAATGTAGATCGTTGGAAAGACAAAACTTTCAACGGATACCACCGTACTGATGGACAAGTTGGAACCAAAAACGTTTGGTTGTTTTTTCCATTGGTTTTTTGCGAAAACAAAAATATCGAAAAACTGAAAGATATTTTTGAAAACGAATTAATGCCCAAAAAAGAAGTTTCTTATAAAAATTTGTTGCGCTCTTTAATTGAAGAAAAAAGCGTAGAAGAAGTTTCGAGTAAAAATTTAAATGAAAATCTTTTAGATAATGTCGAAGTAAAATTTATCAATCATCAAGGTGGTTGTGGAGGGATTCGACAAGATTCAGAATTGTTGGCAAAACTGCTTGCAGGATATGTGAACAACCCAAATGTTGCAGGTGCAACTGTTTTAAGTTTAGGTTGCCAAAATTTGCAAGTTGATATTTTTAAAAAGGCATTGAAAGAAATGAGTCCGAATAGTGATAAAGAAATTTTGATCTATGAGCAACAACAAATTGGAACTACTGATCAAATGTTTCAAATGGTGATTAAAGATTCTTATGAAGCCATTAAAAGAGCCAACAAAATTGAACGCAAACCTGCTCCTCTTTCGAAGCTAAGTATTGGTTTAGAATGTGGAGGTTCTGACGGATTTTCCGGAATTTCTGCCAATCCGGCATTAGGAATTGTTTCAGATATTTTTGCAGCTTTGGGAGGGAAAACAATTTTAGCAGAGTTTCCAGAATTATGTGGCGTTGAGCAAGAATTGATGAATAGATGTGTGGACGAAGAAAAAGCAGATAAGTTTTTAACTTTAATGAAAGCTTTTGAAAAATCAGTTGTAGATGCAGGTTCAGGGTTTGATATGAATCCATCTCCGGGAAACATCAAAGACGGATTAATTACAGATGCAATGAAATCTGCTGGCGCAGCTAAAAAAGGTGGAACTTCACCTGTTGTAGATGTTTTAGATTACGGAGAATATATTTCAAAACCAGGATTAAATCTTTTAAATACGCCAGGAAATGACGCAGAATGTACCACAGGATTGGTTGGATCGGGCGCAACAGTTGTTTTATTTACCACAGGTTTAGGAAATCCGATGGGAAATCCGATTGCACCCGTTGTAAAAATTTCTTCGAACACGGCATTAATTAATAGAATGTCTGATATTATCGATGTAAATGCCGGAACGGTGATTACTGGTGAAAAAACTATTACCGAGGTTGGAGCAGAAATAGTAGATTACATTATAGAATTGGCGAGCGGAAACGTGGAAACAAAAGCAGACCAGTTGAAACAAGATGTATTTATTCCTTGGAAAAGAGGAGTTTCTTTATAGTTTTTTAGGCTCAAAGTTACAAAGATACAAGGTGACAAAGTTTTATATGTAGAGACGCACAAACAGTGCGTCTTTTTTTTACCATATAAGTTATATAAGTGCATTTTTAGAAATACTTTGCAAAAAAAAAAGCAGTTCTTTTAGAACTGCTTTTTTGTAAATTGTAGTTATAACTAAATTGAGCTTATATAACTTATATGGTGAAAAATAAAATTAAAAATTTGTTCTAGAAGAAGACTTACGAATATGCAATTCTGGAGCAAGAACCACCTTTTTTTCGATTTTGATGGTCTCCGTTTTATCTACTTGTTCTAAGAAAACTCGGGCTGACATTTTACCCATTTCAAGAGGCGACTGATCAACAGAAGTTATTGATAATTCCATGAATTTTGTAAAAGGCTCATTACTGAAGCCTGCAACGCAAAACTCTTTCGGAATACTGATATTTCTTTCTTTAAGTACTTGAATAGCGCCTAAAGCGGCAAAATCACTGGCAGAAAATAAAGCATCAGGAGGAGTATCTAACGCTAATAAAGTATCAATTGCTTCTTTTCCGGCATCAACACTACTTTTAGTGTGAATTACATATTCTTCTTTAAAAGTCATGCCGTTGTCTAATAATGCCTGTTTATAGCCTAAAAACCTGTTTTTGAAAATCTCTAAAGACTGATCTCCTGAAAAATGAGCAATTGCTCGGCATCCTTCATTTATCAAATGTTTGGTTGCTACATAACCTCCTTTAAAGTCATTAATAGTCACAGAGCTTACGCCGTCAATATGTTTGCTTCGGTCAAAAAAGATTAATGGCACGTTTTTTTCAAGAACATAATGAAAAGCACCGTCGTTTTCATCAGTAACATCAGTAACCGACATCATAATGCCATCAACTTGGGCGTCAATTAAGGTATAAAGATTTTCATTTTCCCTTTTTGGGCTTTCATGAGTTTGGCAAATAATGACTTGATAACCATGTGGATGAAGTTCTTCTTCAATTCCCCTGATAACAGATGCGAAAAAATTGCTGTCAATACGAGGAACAATGACACCTATATTATTGCTTCGTCCGCTTTTTAATGCTAGCGCCAATTTATTTTGCTTATAGTTCATTGATGCAGCGGTTTTAATAACCAGATCCCTTGTGCTTTCTTTTATTTTAGGATTATTATTTAAAGCTCTGGAAACAGTGGCAGCAGTGATATTCAGTTTCTTTGCAATATCATAAATGGTTATTTTTTCGCTCATTCAAAAAGGTTTTCAGAATTAATTTAAGACAAAAATACATTTTTTTTATATATCTCAATATTTTTTGTTATCGATTACATAATTAATAACTAAAACGTTTGCAACGCTACAATGATAAAAAATTATGTGTTTTTTTATCATAACTGTAAATATAATTGCAAATAAAAATTAAATATATAAATTATTTCTAAATAAATTTGTTCTGTAGAAACAAATTTTATACTTTCGTGTAATCGATTACATAATACAAGGCAATTTGCTAGTTTAAATTATAAATTACTGCGTAAATGATTACAAATAAGAGTATAGCGTTAAAATCAATTTCATTTATTGGAGTGTTTTCTTTGATTCTCCTATCATGCGGAAAACAAGTTTCAGGCGTTTCTGAAACAGATCCATGGAAAAAAATGGAATTAATTGTAAAAAGTATACCTGAAACTCGCTTTGTAAATAAGACTTATAATATAAATGATTTTGGTGCCATAGCAGACGGAAAAACGATGAACACGCTGGCTTTTGAAAAAGCCATTAAAGAATGTGCTGCAAATGGAGGCGGTAAAGTTGTAGTGCCAAACGGAAAATATTTAACGGGACCAATCCATTTAGAAAGTAATGTGAATTTGCATTTAGAAGATCAGGCCGAAATTCTTTTCAGTACTAATTCTAAAGATTATCCTTTGATTCACACTTCATGGGAAGGAACAGAATTAATGAATCATTCACCACTGATTTATGCAAAAAACAAAACGAATGTTGCTATAACTGGAAAAGGAACTTTGAACGGACAGGGAAATAAAACAAATTGGTGGCCATGGTGTGGCAGTAATAGATATGGCTGGAAAAAAGGTCAACCATCGCAACATGATCCATTAAATCGCGATAATTTGGTTGAAATGGCTGAAAAAGGTATTCCGGTTGCCGAACGTATTTTTGGTGAAGGACATTATTTACGTCCCAACTTTATTGAGTTCTTTGAATGTAATACAGTTTTAGTAAAAGATATTACAGTAATTAATGCACCGTTTTGGATTTTACATCCGTTAAAATCAAATAATGTAATTATTGATGGTGTTACAGTAAATAGCCACGGACCAAATAATGACGGCTGTGATCCTGAATATTCTCAAAATGTAATTATTAAAAACTGCACATTCAATACAGGTGATGATTGTATTGCAATTAAATCAGGGAGAGATGCAGACGGAAGACGTGTTGGTATTCCGAGTAAAAATATCATTGTTCAAAACTGTAAAATGATCGATGGCCATGGCGGTGTTGTTATGGGAAGCGAAATTACAGCAGGAGTAAATAATGTGTACGTTGAAAATTGTGTGATGGACAGCCCAGAACTGGAGCGCGCCATCAGAATCAAAACAAACTCTAAACGCGGTGGAACGACTGAAGATATTTATGTTAGAAATATTGAAGTTGGAACCGTAAAAGAATGTGTTTTGAGAGTAACCATGTTTTATGATATATATGGCAGTCAGGTTGGGAATTATATTCCAGCAATAAAGAATATCAGCCTTGAAAATGTCAAAGTTAAAAATGGCGGAAAATTTGGGATTTTAGCCGATGGCTATAAAGAATCTCCAATTGAAAATATAACATTTAAAGATGTTACCATCGCAAAAGTAGATTCCGTTTATTCTCTGAAAAATGTGAAAGGTGTAAATTTTATAAATACCTACATTAACGGAAAGAAAATGGAATCAATTAAAAATTAAACCACTTAACTATACTTTTAACCAAACCAATTTGTGAACTTTCAATAATTATCAAATGAAATAAAAAAAACAGTTTTGTTTTTTATTTTTCTAAAATCTTGGTTAGTAATGATTTGATAATTTTTTTTCGAAAGTTGTTTTTTGAAGTTGTTAAAAAAGGAGTTTGATCAAGTATCGAACTCCTTTCTTAACTAAAAACTAGAAGGTCAGAAATGAAAAAAAAGATACTGTTTTTATTACTGCTTTTAAATGCTGTAACGGCTCGGAGCCAATACAGTATTGATACTTCATACACGGTTAAAAGTACTTACAATAAATTGATTAAAAAGTATCCTTTTATTACAATTGCCACTGAAAAAAAGGATAAAAATGTTACTCAGATTAATGATCTTGTTTACAATCAAATAGAAAACAGAACATTGCATTTTGATGCTTATTTTTATAATCAGAAAAAAACAAATCCAGCTCTAATTATGATACATGGCGGGGGCTGGAGATCTGGAAATAAAAGTCAGATGCAAGTTATGGCGCAGGAAATTGCTTCAAAAGGATATTCGTGTTTTCCCATTGAGTACAGATTATCGTTAGAAGCAAAATATCCCGAAGCAGTTTATGATGTCAAAAATGCAATCAAGTTCATAAAAGATAATGCGAAAAAATTCCATGTAGATCCCAATAAAATTGCAGTTTTAGGATGTTCTTCTGGCGGTCAAATGGCAGCTTTGATTGGTACAACAAATGACAATACAGCTTTTGAAGATTCCGTTTTTAAAAGCAAATCGTCTTCAAAAGTAAATGCCATTATTGATGTAGACGGAATACTAGCTTTTAAACATCCAGAATCACAGGAAGGAGAAATGGCATCGTTTTGGTTAAAAGGAACTTATGAAGACAATCCTGAAAACTGGAAAAATGCTTCCGCTTTAAGCCATACCGATAAAAATACGCCACCAGTTCTTTTTATAAACAGCAGTTTCGATAGATTTCATGCCGGAAGAGACGATATGATTGCGATTCTAAATCAGAATAAAATTTACAGTGAAGTAAAAACGATTAAAGATTCTCCACATTCATTTTGGTTTTTTCAGCCTTGGTTTGATGAAATGATGAATTATACAATACCATTTTTAGACAAAATGTTTAAATCATAATAAAACGAATGAAAGCAAAAATTAAAATATATTTTAAAATGGAAAACAATAGAAAACTTAAATATTTAGCATCGGCAGCAATGGCTTGTTTTATGCTTTTTACAAGCTCTAAAGCAATTTCGCAGGAAACAGCGGCTAAAGATATTGTGATTTCAAAGAATTCAAAATGGTCAGATAAAATGGCTTTGACTTTGATGAAACGCCATCCCGAAGCATATATGATTGATGATTCAAAAGCACCAAAATGGGATTATGTTCATGGTTTAGTTTTACATGGTTTTGAAGAACTGTATAAAAAAAATCCAGATCCAAGATATCCAGTCTACGTGAAAGGTTACGTTGATGCATTGGTTCAAAATGACGGAACAATTAAATCATATGAATTAGACAAATACAATATCGACATGGTTGTTTCTGGCCGTTTGCTTTTTAATATTTATGAAACAACAAAAGAAGAAAAATATCTAAAAGCGATGCAGTTGTTGCGCAAACAATTATCAGAACAGCCTAGAACGCAAGGCGGAGGATTTTGGCATAAAAATATTTACCCAAACCAAATGTGGTTAGATGGCCTATACATGGGCGAACCATTCTACGCACAATATACTGTTACTTTTGAAAACGGAAAAAGTTTAGATGATGTAGCAAAACAATTCGAACAAATTCAGTTGCACGCTACAGATCCAAAAACGGGATTATTATATCACGGCTGGGATGAAAGCAAACAAATGCCTTGGGCTAATAAAGACACAGGAAATTCTCCAAACTTTTGGTCAAGAGCTTTAGGATGGTACGTTATGGCACTTGTTGATGTTTTAGATTATTTTCCAAAAGAGCATCCAAAACATAAAGAACTAGTTGGATATCTTAATAATGCAGCGGAAAGTATCGCAAAATTTCAAGACAAATCAGGGTTATGGTATCAAGTTACGGACAAAGGAAATAAAGAAGGAAATTATTTAGAAGCTTCTGGATCTTCAATGTTTGCTTATGCTTTTGCAAAAGGTGCTAATAAAGGTTATTTACCAGCAAAATTTAAAAAAATCGCCAACAAAGCATTCGACGGATTAACGACAAAATTAATGAAAGTTGATGCTGATGGCACTATCACTTTGACTCAGGCTTGCCAAGTTGCTGGTTTGGGCGGAACACCATATAGAGATGGCTCTTACGAATATTACGTAAAAGAGAAAAAGAAAGATAATGACCCAAAGGCAACTGGACCATTTATTTTAGCTGCTTTAGAGTTAAACAGATAGATATAAAATAATCAGTTCCTTTATAATTAAGGAGCTGTTTCCCGCTTTCGCCTATATCTTTTTGCCCCGCTATCGCGGGACAAAAAGGATACCGGCTCTATCGGGGCTAGGGCATCCGGTTTCAAAAGAAATTTTTGAATAAAAAAAGATGTTGCAATAAATAGTATTAAAAATGAAAAATATAAAATTCCTCTTTCTTTTATTATCGGTCTTGTCTGCACAGCAAAATTTTTCGCAGGTTTGGATACCAGACAATGGAGACGGAACTTATACAAATCCAATCATACACGCTGATTATTCAGATCCTGATGTTGTAAGGGTAGGAGATGATTTTTATATGACAGCATCGTCGTTTAACTGTATTCCGGGATTACCAATTTTGCATTCTAAAGATTTGGTAAACTGGAAAATTATTGGTCATGCGCTTATCAAACAAACACCGACAGAAACGTTTGATAAAGTACAGCACGGAAACGGAGTTTGGGCGCCGAGCATCAATTTCCATAATAATGAATTTTACATTTATTATCCAGATCCAGATTTTGGAATCTATATGATAAAAGCTCAAAAAGCAGAAGGTCCTTGGTCAGAACCTGTTTTAGTAAAAGCCGGAACAGGACTTATTGATCCAAGTCCATTATGGGATGATGACGGTAAAGTTTATTTAGTTCATGCTTTTGCCGGGAGTCGTGCAAAAATTAAAAGTTTGATCGTAGTCTGTAGCATGAATACCGAAGGAACTGCGACAAATAATGATGAAGTAATGGTAATTGACGGTCATGATGGCGAAGGAACTATTGAAGGGCCAAAGTTTTACAAAAGAAATAACTTTTATTACATTTTTGCTCCTGCAGGTGGTGTTTCAACAGGCTGGCAAACTGTTTTAAGATCTAAAACTGTTTTTGGACCCTATGAAAAGAAAAAAGTTTTAGAACAAGGAAAAACAGCTGTAAACGGTCCGCATCAAGGTGCGTGGGTGCAGACACAAACGGGTGAAGACTGGTTTATACATTTTCAAGATAAAGGTGCATACGGAAGAATCGTTCATTTGCAGCCAATGAAATGGGAAAACGACTGGCCTGTAATGGGACAGGATTTTGATAAAAATGGAATTGGTGAACCCGTAACAACATTTAAGAAACCAAATGTTGGCAAGAAATATTCAATTGAAGCTCCAGCAGAATCAGATGAGTTTAATTCGCCAAAATTCGGACTGCAATGGCAATGGCAGGCAAATGCTCAAAATAATTGGGGATTTCCAACAAGTTTAGGATATTTTAATTTGTATTGCTTACCAACAATTAAAGACAGCAAGAAAATTTTTGAAGCGCCAAATATGTTGTTGCAAAAATTCCCTGCTGAAGAATTTACAGCAACTGCAAAAATGACTTTCAACACTAGATTAAATGGTGAAACAACCGGTTTAATCATTATGGGGTTAGATTATAGTTATTTGAATCTTAAAAATGATAATGGTAAATTGTATTTAAATCAAAAAACGGGAACTTTTGATAAAAAAGTAGAAGAGACTGAAACAAGTCCAGTTTTAATTTCTAACAATACTATTTATTTAAGAGTTAAAATTAAAAAAGGAGGAATTTGCAGTTTTTACTACAGTTTAGATGATAAAAAATATCAGGCTATAGGAAACGATTTTGTCTCAAAAGAAGGAAAATGGATTGGAGCCAAAGTTGGTCTTTTTGCCTTGAGCGAAAAAATTACAAATGATTCTGGAAACGTTGCAGTAGATTGGTTTAGAATTACTAAATAAGATGAAAATGATTCAATTTAGAAAAACAATAGCACTTCTTTTATTCGCATTAAGTTTTGGTTTGAATGCGCAAAGTAATTATAAAAGCTGGCCGGATGTAATTCGTAAACACGATGATTCTTGGTTTGGAACAGAAGAAGCTAAAAAAATAGCGGAAAATGTATTGCTTTATCAAAGAAATATTGGCGGGTGGCCAAAGAACATTGCCATGCAGGATGAATTAACGGCACAACAAAAAAAAGATTTAACTGCCCTTAAAAAAACAGCTGTAGAAACTACTACTGATAATGGTGCAACATGTCAGGAAATGCTTTTTATGTCTAGAATGTATGCGCAGGTAAAAGATGATCGATATAAAGAATCGTTTTTAAAAGGGTTGAATTATTTATTAGAAGCACAATACAATAATGGTGGTTGGCCTCAGTTTTATCCGCTGAAAAAAGGGTATTATACCCACATTACTTACAATGATGATTCGATGGTAAACATTTTAAATGTGATGAAGCAAATCAGTGAAGAAACTGATTTTTACAGCATTAAACCATCAAAAGAAATTGTTCAAAAAGCTAAAAAAGCTTTTGATAAAGGAATAGACTGTATTTTAAAAACACAATACAAACAAAAAGGAGTTTTAACTGCATGGTGCGCTCAGCATGATGAATTTACTTTGGCTCCGGCAAATGCGCGAGCTTTTGAACTTGCTTCATTAAGTGGCTACGAATCGACTAAAATTGTATTGCTTTTAATGTCAATTGAAAAACCTTCGAGAGAAATTATCACGGCAGTAAAAAGTGCAGAGGAATGGTTTGAAAAAACGAAAATCACCAATTTAGAAGAAAAAAGAATTCTAGATGAGAATGGTAAAATTGTAGATAAAAAGATGATTCCAGTAACAAACGGAGGACCAATTTGGGCACGTTTTATGGATTTGGAAACTAACGAACCTTTCTTTTGTGACCGCGACGGAATTAAGAAAAAATCTTTAGATCAAATTGGTTCTGAAAGACGAAATGGATATTCATGGTATTCTGATGCACCAAAAGAAGTACTAAAAAAATACGCTGCTTGGGCGGTTAAAAACGGCACAAAAGTTTCTGCTTCTGATAAAAAAAATATAACACTAATTACTGTAGCACAGGATGGCTCGGGCGATTTTACAAAGATTCAAGATGCTGTATATGCATGTCCGGCTTTTCCTTATGAAAAAGTAACTATTGCAGTGAAAAACGGAATTTACAATGAAAAAGTCCGAATTCCAGAATGGAATACAAATGTAGTTTTACAAGGAGAAAGTAAAGAGAAAACGATTATTACTTTTGATGATAATTTTTCGAAAATTAATTTAGGACGAAACAGTACTTTTTATACGTATACTGTTTTGGTTGAAGGAGATGATTTTTCGGCATCAAATTTAACCATAAAAAATGCGTCTGGAGATAATGGTCAAGGCATTGCGTTGTCTGTTGTTGCAAATCGTGCGAAAATTTCAAACTGTCTGATTTTAGGAAATCAGGATACTTTGTATCTCTCAGGAAAAGAGGCTAAACAGTATTTTATAAATTGCTATATCGAAGGTACAACTGATTTTATTTTTGGAAGCGCCACTGCCTTGTTTGAAAACTGCGAAATCCACAGTATAAAAAACTCTTATATAACGGCAGCTTCAACTCCTGAAGGAACTCCTTTTGGTTTTGTTTTTAAGAATTGCAAATTAACTGCTGAAGCTTCTGCTGATGCTGTTTATTTAGGAAGACCTTGGCGTATTTTTGCTAAAACCGTTTTCCTAAATTGTGAACTAGGAAAACAAATCAGACCGGAAGGCTGGGAAAATTGGTCAAAACCTGAAGCAGAAAAAAAAGCTTTTTATGCCGAATATAATTGTACTGGCGAAGGATTTCAGCCTGCACAAAGGGTAGTATGGTCGCATCAGTTAAATAAAACAGAAGCTGAAAAATATACGTTGGAAAATATTTTGAAAGATGATTTGTCAAATTGGTATTCAAAATAAATTTTAGTTTTAAAATGTAATTGCGATGAAATTAAAACACTTAATATTTCTATTGATTTCTACGTTTTCTTTTGCTCAAAATGGTGAATTTCCATCAGCAAAAGTCGATTCAATTATCAAAAGAATTCAGTTGCCAGTTATTCCTGCCTATCAAATAAATGTTATAAAACTTGGTGCAAAGGGAGATTCAATTTCAGACAATAAACCTGCGTTTGATAAAGCGATGGCATTATGCAAAAAGAATAATGCAGGGACGATTATCGTACCCAAAGGGATTTATAAATTAAACGGTCCAATTCATTTTATAAGCAATGTAAATCTTAAAATAGAAAAGGGAGCAAAAATAAAATTTAGCGACAACCCGAAAGATTATCTTCCAATGGTTTTAACAAGCTGGGAAGGTACTATGTTGTATAATTATAGTCCGCTTATTTATGCGTATGACTGTTCAAATATTGCAATTACTGGCGAAGGAACTATTGATGGTACAGGAGATAATATTTGGAAAAGTTTTAAAGCAAAAGAAGAAGCAGGCAAAAGCAGAAGCCGTGACATGAATCATAATAATGTAGTATTAAATGACAGGAAGTTTGGTGAAGGCTATTTTTTACGTCCGCAAATGATTCAATTTTTTAATTGCAAAAATGTGCTGGTTGAAAATATTAGAATTGAGAATTCCCCATTTTGGTGCCTGCATTTATTAAAATCACAAAGCATTACAATTCGCGGAATAAGTTATAAATCCTTGAATTATAACAATGATGGTATTGACCCAGAATATTCTAAAGATGTTTTAATTGAAAATGTGACTTTTAATAACGGTGATGATAATGTAGCTATAAAAGCAGGAAGAGATCATGAAGGAAGAGCCAATACAGCAACACCAAGTGAAAATATTGTAATAAGGAACTGTAATTTTAAAGGACTTCATGGTGTAGTTATAGGAAGTGAAATGTCAGCTGGGGTTCAAAATGTTTTTGTAGAAAATTGTAAAACTATTGGCTATTTAAAAAGAGGTATTTATTTGAAAACCAATGCAGATAGAGGAGGCTTTATTAAAAATATTTTTGTTCGAAATATTCAGTTGGATGAAGTAGAAGATTGTCTTTACATCACAGCCAATTATCATGGAGAGGGAAGCGGTTTTCAATCGGATATTTCAAATATACATTTTTCCGACATCATTTGTAATAAAGCATCTGAAAGCGGTATTGTAATTCAGGGATTTCCAAATAAAAAAATTAGAAATATATCCTTAAATAGAATTGAAATAAAATCCGCTAAAAATGCATTGTCAAACGAAAACGCTGAAAATGTTTTGATGACAGATGTTTTTATAGGTAAAAAAGCAACAGTGCCAACGGCGGCTAAATAAGTTTTAAAAGGTACTAAGGTTCTAAGATTTTTTGTAGAGATGTACTGCAGTGCGTCGATTGCTTCGCAAAGACTTACAATAATTAAAAATAGTAAAAATGAAAAAATATCTTCTTATAGCATTCTTGATCACATCAGTATCTTTTGCTCAAAAAGCAACATTATATTGTATAGGTGACTCAACAATGGCAAATAAAAAAGATCCAGATCGTAATCCAGAACATGGCTGGGCTCAAGTTTTGCAATCTTTTTTTAAAGATGATATTGCAGTAGTAAACAAGGCAGTAAATGGCAGAAGCACTAAAAGTTTCATCAACGAAAAACGCTGGGATTCTATTTATAAAAAGCTAAAAAAAGGAGATTATGTCTTCATAGAATTTGGACATAATGATGAAAAAATTGAGGACTCTACTCGTTATACGAATCCTCATACCGCTTATCGATACAACTTAATTAAGTTTGTAAACGAAAGCAGGGAAAAAGGTGCTATACCTATTTTATTGACATCAATTGCGAGACGTAATTTTAACGAAAAAGGGGTTCTAGTACCTACTCACGGTGATTATCCATTAGAGACTCGATTAGTAGCGAAGGATTATAATGTGCCTTTCATAGATTTAGAATATTATACAGAATTACTTGAGCAGTCTTATGGACCAGAGAAATCAAAGCTTCTTCATTTGCATTTTAATGCGGGAGAAGTTCCTTATTATAAAGAGGATAAAAAAGATGATACACATTTATCTTTATTAGGCGCGACCAAAATTGCCACAATAGTAATTACCCAGATTAAAATTTTAAAAGATTCTTCTCTTGCTGTACTTCAAAAGGGAATAAAATAAAATTTCGTTTTTTTCTTTCATGAAAATCAATAATTTATTTAAATAAATTATTGATTTTCAGTAATTTTGATAGCTATTAGAAAAAACTCCACAAGCTATGTGGTTTCTATCTGCTTGTAATAAGCTGTTCTATATAAGTCAGCGATAGGCTATACTATTTTTATCAGCCTGATAATTTGAATCTTCAGAAATTAAGTACATAAATTGAAATACTTGTTTTCTTTATTAATCGCCTTTACTTTCCTATCTGTTATTGTTTATAAAAATTTGAAAGAATTTAAAGTGCTTTCAAAGACAGTTTGATTATTGTTTTTTAAGGTCTGAAAAATACTGTTTATAATTGTCCTAGTAAATTGTATGTGCAAACCCAATTGCAGGAAGACTTTCGTTTTGCCACTATTAAGTTTCGGATTTACTTAAAGAGACTTGATGGATAAAGACTTGATACTTTGTACACAAATACAAAACGACGATTATGAATCAAACAATACTTCTATTTTTGATTTCAATGTGTTTTTTCCTTTGCGTTGCTCAGCAACAATCGCAGTATACGCAATATATGTACAACACCATGAGTATTAATCCTGGTTACATAGGAACGCGTGGTGTGCCAAGTATATTCGGTCTCTATAGAGCACAATGGGTAGGTTTAGATGGTGCACCGGAAACGGCAAATTTTTCTATTCAGAGTCCCGTTTCCCAAAACGGACAAGGAGTGGGACTGTCAATTATTAATGAACAGATTGGGCCTTCTTCAGAAACCACATTTACAATTGGTTATTCGCGCCCCATAGAGCTTTCAGAATCAATTACAATGTCTTTAGGAGTCAGTGGATCAATTGATTTTATGCAAGTTGATTTTAACAAGCTTAATGTTTATGATCCAGATGATCCATATCTTACGGGAGTTTTGAGTGAGGTTTCTCCTAATATAGGAGCAGGAATATATTTTCATTCTAGTAGTTGGTACTTTGGCCTGTCAATTCCTCAAATTTTAGAAACTAAGTTTTATGATGATGTAAAGATATCCATAGCTTCTCAAAAGATGCATTTTTATGCTATAGGCGGATATGTATTTAGATTGAATGAAAATATTCAATTTAAACCTGCAACAATGATTAAAGCAGTAAGTGGTGCCCCGTTGGCTGTTGATGTGTCTGCGAGTTTTCTTTTTATGGATAAATTGACACTCGGAATAGCATATAGATGGGATGCTGTAGTAAGCGGAATGGCAGGATTTCAAATCAGCCCAAGTCTTAACATAGGATATGCTTACGATTATGATGTTACTGACATTGGAAATTACAATGGAGGATCCCATGAAATTTTTCTCCGATTTGATTTGTTTATCAAAACAAAATCTAGATTAACAACTCCAAGATTTTTTTAGCGTTTTTATTTATTCTAAAGGCATATAAGGCGTTTTCCAGTTTAAAAGAAAAAGATAATTTCTTATGTGTTGTAGTGTCTTATTTGTTGATATTAAGTGATTTATGTTGAGTGGTCCATATATACCCTAATCTATAAGTTTTAAAACTTTTACTGGCAAAAATAAATCTATTTTCAAAGGAACTTTGCACTTTCAAATCTAGGTATTTGAATTTTAAGACCTTATAAATAATTAAATCCATAATAATTATAGTTATGAAAAATAGATTACTTCCTTTATTTCTTGTTCTAGGATCTATTTCAGCTTATTCGCAGGTTGGTATTGGAACCTTGACTCCAAGTAAATCGAGATAATAAAGGTGTTTTTTTAAAGATGTTTAAACGAAGATTCAAAAACGAGTTTGATTTTTCAGAAGAATCATTTTTGCTTAAGAATGAAAATGATTCCAAAAAATATGATCGTTCGATATTTGTTGTTTATGAAAGAAATGAATTGCTAGAATTTTTAAAGATGGATAAAAAAGGGCGAAATGTTTTGGTTTGCCTGTTCAATAAACAATTATATAGCAGTTTATCTTTTTTAGATGAAATTAGCAATTTAATTGTTTTGGATAATGCAAAAACAAGACCTGAGATAATAAGCGAGCTAAAACAACATCTTACAGGTAATTCGAAATTTAAAGATCAAAATAAGGAAGAGAACTTTTTTAACAGTTCTATTTTTCAAAGCCAATTTAAGAACTTTTATAAAGGACTGTTTTTTTTAATGTAATTTGAAAAAAAACATAAAAGACTATATTAATTCATTTTTTAAAGCAGGATATAAGTTGCTCAATATCCTGCTTTTTAATTTTCAAATGAATGAATATTATTCTTTTTTTAAAGTATTGATTTCTTCTGCAGAAACTTTTATAACTGTTCCATGACGTGTTCCTGTTGGAAAAGTAACTTGTTCTGAAATATCTTCCCAACCTTTAGAAGTTTCTTTTACTGCACCATATTTTTTTTGTGTGTATTTATCAAAATAAACAATCCAATTATTATCGATTTGTATTGCTGTTGGTCCTTCAGCCCAATAATCGCCTGTAATTGCTTTACCTGCTTGACTGTACGGACCAGTTAAGTTTTTACTGAAGGCAACTTTAATATTTTTCTGAACTGGATTACGCGTTTCATCTTTCAAATACATAACATATTGATCTTCTTGTTTTATTATAGAGGCATC
This sequence comes from Flavobacterium sp. LC2016-01, assembly GCF_009711135.1. Taxonomy (GTDB): domain Bacteria; phylum Bacteroidota; class Bacteroidia; order Flavobacteriales; family Flavobacteriaceae; genus Flavobacterium. Next base: position 279,710 of record NZ_WMIC01000004.1, read on the forward strand.
AATTACATTAAACCCTGGTTCATACAATAATTTTGTTTTTGCAAACTTTTTAAAATCTTTGGTTGTAGTATAATAGATTCTATGGTTATATCCTTTTTCTTCCTCTGATTTGGTTTCTAAAAACTTATCTTCAATTGTCGAAGCCCAATAAATCATATAATTTTTTGATTTTTCGTCGTATGTAATTTCTGGCGCCCAAGTATTTCTGGCTTTTTCTTCATGAGCCATTACGGGAATGAATTCTTGTTTTGACCAATGAATTAAATCTTTTGAAGAAGCATACCCAATCCCTTTATCGGTCCAGCTTACCGTCCAGACCATATGATACAGACCATCTCCGCCTTTGATAACGCATGGATCTCGCATCAATTTGTCTTTTCCCACTTCTGGCGTTAAAAATGAAGTATCGTTTTTTAAAGCTGTCCATTTAAAGCCATCTTCACTGTATGCCATATGCAATCCGTCTTCGCCATTTCCTTTAAAATAGGTAAATACATAACCGTCAGGTTTTAAGGTAAAATTGTTCGCGATAAGCCATTTTTCACAAGCTTTTGGCCAAGATGCATTAGTTCCTTTTACACCCAATCCAAAACCGTGACCGCCGTTTTCATATAAATGCATTTCTGCAAGAACTTTTTCTTTTTTCAGTGCTAAATAATAGTTAATGCTATTTTCAACTGGAACTGCCTTGTCATCAGTTGCATGAACTAAAAATGTTTTTGGAGTGGAAGCAGTTACTTGTTTTTCGTTCGAATATTTATCTGCTAATTCACTTTCGGGATTTTTTCCTAATAAGTTATCTTTAGAACCTTGATGCGTAACGCCTTCCTGCATTGAAATTACAGGATAAATTAAAATTGAAAAATTTGGTTTGGCGCTGGTCGTGTCAGAAGGAGTATAAACTTTATCATTAAAATGTGTAGATAGAGTAGAAGCCAAGTGTCCTCCAGCTGAAAAGCCCATGATGCCAATTTTATTTGGATTCAGTTTCCATTTTATTGCATTTCTTCTAACAACTCTAACAGCTTCCTGCGCATCTTGAAGCGGCGCAACGGTTTTATTTTTCATGATCAAATCGCTTGGCAGTCTGTATTTCAAGACAAAAGCATTTATTCCTAAACTATTAAACCATTCGGCAACTTTAAAACCTTCTTTATTGATGGCAAGCATTCCGTAACCGCCTCCAGGGCAAATAATAACTGATGTTCCGTTTGATTTTTCAGGATTAGCAAAATAAGCTGTAAGAGTAGGCAAAGTCACTTTTCGAACTCCTTCTGAAAGTTCGTTTTTATGATCTACTTCTTCAGCATATTCTTTTGATACAATTTCGTCTGGAATTTTATCCCATAACGGAATTTCTTTCTTCTGCGAAAGCGCCGGAATTGTCAGTGATAAAAAAATGAAAAGCAATGAAGCTTTCAGGCGGCTTAAATTATTTGATTTTTTCATAAAATTCTATTTCAACAATGCGTAATTGACCGGCTGCATCAACCGATGTTTTATCTTTATATAAATCTAATTCTTTTGTTGGATCTACTTCAACAATTTTAGAGAATCCATCTTTTTCGGTATTGGCACCAATTAATTCAATTGTGATTTTTTCAGCTAAAATTGGTTCCAGCGGAATAGTTATATAACCTAAACTTTGCGTTGTATTTCCTTTAAAAACTTCTTTTCCGTCAGCTAAAATTCGGATTGGATAAATTTTAGTTCTCCAGCCTGTAAATTTTATAACAGCTTCATTAACAATTGAAGGTTTTGAAAGCGTGTAAGTTATAGATCCTGTCGTAATGTTTCCATCATTCCTCCATTCCGTTAATTCGTTGTCGTCATAACTTTTGTAAGTATCATTATTGTTTGATGGAGAAACGGCATTTAAGATGTTTACCGGAATTCTTTTTTGCGTATACGACGGAGTTTTTGGAGTTGGCCCGCGTTCTAAATTTGAAGGCAGATTTTTCCCTGGCAATTCCTCTGAGAGGCCATTTACTGAATTTACAGTTTTAGTTTCAAAAGATAATTCGGCCGACTTTAAGCCATTTGATTGAGCAGAAACAGTTATTTTTCCGGCTTTCGCCAATGATTGAATCAAAACGCGATTAATGCCATTTTCAACCGGAATTTCTTTAGAAAGAATATAATTTTTTGGACCTTGAGCAATACCGCCTAGCCAAGTTGCCGGACCGCTTAAAGAAAACGAAATCATATTGTTACTAATTGGACAGCGATTTCCGTTTTTATCAAGTACTTCAACTTCAATTAAGGCAGTATCGGCACCATCGGCAAGCATTCCTTGTGGCTGCGTGTTTAATTTTAGTTTGATTTGAAATGGTTCTCCCGTAGTTGCTTTTTCATCTTGGCTTAAAATAGTTCCATTTTCATCATAACCAATGGCTTTTATTGTTCCTGATTTCCATGTAATATTTTCGAAAGTAAATAAAAATTCATTGCTTCGTTTTCCAAAACCTTGAGAAATTCCGTTTACAAAAAGTTCAACTTTTGGTGCTGTAGAAACGACGTAGATATTTTTAACAACAGTGTCAGTATAGTTCCAATGCCCCAGAATATTTGTTCGCTGTTTTTCAATGTCAACCCAGCCGTCCCAGATAACCTGATGTGCCCAGTAACCGTCTTTCGGAATACGCATTGCGTCAACTTCACCGCTCGTTCTGTAATTCGATTCGCCTCGATGATGGGTATTGGAATCAGAAAAAATAATATTTACACCGCCAGAATTTACTCTTTTTCCAGTTCCGGGTCTTTCTCGGTAATAATCGTACCAGCGTACAATATTTTCTATCGCGTGACGGTCTTGATTATGATTGTAATCAGAAGCAGGATTTCCTCGATATAAAGGTCCGTCGCCTTCTTTATGAAAGGGAGGCGAAAACTCATCCCAATATTTGCGCATACCTTCATCTCTTGAATATTCAGTCGCCCATAATGGTTTTTTGGCACTTTTATTAATATAGAGCATTTCTCCTCCATATTCTGCTTCTTGGCTGTCCAGCATTTCACGAGAACCAATCGCACGTCCGCCAAAAGGATCGTAAGTATCTCTCAAACTTTTCATTTCGTGCATGTGCGCTTCGCTGATGGATTCGTTGCCACTTTCATAAAAAATAATACTCGGATTATTTCTATTGTAAATAATAGCATCACGCATCAGATTTACACGTTGTTTCCACGTGTCTCCTTGTGCATCTTTTTCAGCGTCGCCAGCTGGCATTGCTTGTAATAATCCAACCCTGTCGCAGGATTCAATGTCTTGTTTCCAAGGCGTAACATGCATCCATCGAACTAAATTTCCATTTCCTTCAACAATTAATTTATTGCTGAAATCACTCATCCAAGCAGGAACTGACATTCCAATTGCCGGCCATTCATTGCTGGTTCTTTGTGCGTAACCCTTTACTTGCAATACTCTGTCATTAAGCCAAAACTGACCTTCGGCGAAAGCTGTTTTTCTAAAACCGGTTTTAGTTGAAACTTCATCAACAATTTTTCCATCAATTTTTAAAATGGTTTTTACAGTGTATAAATAACCGTATCCCCAACTCCAAAAATGTAAATTATTTACGAGTGAATTTGCTTTTAAAGTTTTATTTTCATTCGGATAAATTGTTGTTTTTTCGCCTGAAAATGAAGCCACTTTTTTTCCTTCTAAATCTTCCACAATAACATTGTATTCAACTGTTTTTGCGGAATCAAATTCGTTGCGAACTTCTGTTTCAGCATTAATAAAAGCACTTTCGGACTTAATATCAATTTTAGAAGGATAAATATAAACTCCTGTAGTTTTTAAATTAGAATAGAGAGGAAGTGTCTGATACAACTTGCTGGTAATATGCAAAAAGACATTTTTTGGAATACCGCCGTAATTTGCATTAAAGTTAGTATTGTTCCATTGGTAAGGAGCTCCAGTTGCCTGTTCTTTGTATTTCCAATCATTATCAATTCGCAACGCAATAATATTTTCTTGTGGAAAAGGCTTAATTAAATTTGAAATATCAAGGCCAAAAGCCATTACGCCATTTTCATGCATTCCAACCTTTTGCCCATTGATGTAAATAATTCCAGCTTGTCGGATTCCTTCAAATTCTAGGAAAATTTTTTGGTCTTTGATTCCTTTTGGAAGTTTAAAATTTTTTCTGTACCAGACAATTCCGGTTGTAAGCTGTTCGATATCTTTTTCAAAAGCTTCTTCCTGATTGTAAGCGTGCGGAAGCGTAATTTTTTTCCACGAATTATCATTAAAACCAAGAGACTCTGCATTTTTAGAGTCTCCGGTTTTTAGTTTCCAGTCTGAATTGAAGTTGTATTTTTCTCTCTTAAATTCCTGAGAAAATATCGAGGTTTTAAAAAGAATTAAAACAAGAAATAAGAGCGTTTTTTTCATTATTTCATTTTATAAATTTCGGATCCTGCCAGTAAAAAACAACCTAAACCATAATCCTCAAAATCAGGAAATTTATCGTACGAAAGCGGTTGACCATCCTTAGGCTCTTTTCCTGTTGATTGTAAAAAACCTAAAGCACCATTAGTGTGCAGACTTTCTTTTATCATCGCATCCCAAGCTTTTTGAATTACAGGCAAATAAGTTTCTTTTTTCAAAATACCGCTGTTGACTCCGTATGCCATTCCGTAAACGAATAAAGCAGTTCCAGAGGTTTCTTTTTCTCCAAAATTTGTTGGATCATGTAAACTTACATTCCAAAATCCGTCAGCTCTCTGAATTGGTAATAAAGCTGCTGCCATCGCTTTTAAATCTTTTACATATTGCTCTCTGTGTGGTGCGTTTTCCGGAATTATGGTCAATACTTTTGCTAATGCGCCAATTACCCAGCCATTTCCACGGCTCCAATAGCAATCTTGCCCATTTGGCTCTTTGTAAGGTGGATCAAAATCGGCATCACGCCACCATAAACCGTCTTTTGGGTTAAATAATCCGTGATCGCCATGTTTGTTTCTTGAGTACATGTACATTTGATACATTTTTTCGAAATAACGATTGTCTTTTTCTAAAACTCCCATTTTTGCAAAAACCGGCATTCCCATTTGAATAGCATCAATCCAAGACCAATCGTCTAATTGAGGCGTATTTAAAAGCATATTGATGTTTGCTTTTGTATTTTTTAGTTTCTTAGCATCTGGCTCTAAATTATACAAATCAATGTATGTCTGCGCTGCGCAGTAATTATCTGCATTACGGGTTGTGTTACCTCCGTTGAAACCCCATTTATGAAATTCTGACCATGAGTATGCATAATCATAATAAGCTTCTTTTGGAAAAATTTCATGAAGCGCCATTAATCCTTCATAATACACACCACGCGTCCAAATATTGCTCGGACGTTCTTTATTCGTGATGATTGTTTTGCCTGTTTCTGGCCATTTTTGCATAAAATAATCATTGGCCAAAATCATTTGTTTTAGAACTAATTTTTTGTCAAATGGCTGTTGCGCGTTTATTGTATACGTATACAAAAAGCATATTGAGAATAATAGAGATAATTTTTTCATTTTTTGTATTCCTTAGTTAATAGTTAGTTTTGCTGTTTTAATGGCGTGATTGTAATTGGGCCTAAAAGTCCAGATGGCATTGGAGCCCATTTTGTGGCATCAAATTTTTTATAATCTTTGTCTACCATATTGATTTCATAAAAAATCTTCCATTCTTCGCCTTTTAATTCTTTGTTGCGAATTCGGTTTGCAGAAAGATTCGTAACCTGAATTTTTAAAATATTCTTTCCAGATTTTAATTTCCCGATGTTTAATTGATAAGGAACTGACCAAGCTGTACCAATGAATTCACCATTTACCCAAACTTTTGCGCTTTCGCGGACATCGCCCAAGTTTAAGCTCCAATTTTCCGTTTTAGCATTTGGATTGTTAAATTCTAAAGTATAAGTTGCTGATCCAGAAAATGCTTCGGCTTCTGGTCCTAATTTTGTCCAAGATTCTAGATTTGTGATAGTAGCGCTTGGAGGCAATTGCGGTCCGCCTTTATCGAAGTCAATTTTCCAATTTCCTTTTAGCGGAATTGCATCAGAAATTGGTTCATAATAGTTCCATTTTTTTTGTGAAGCTGTATTTTCAGTCTTTAAAAAATAAGATTCCCCTGGAGCAATTTTAATTTTAACCAATGTTGTGTTGGCTGATTTTTTTACAATTGCATTTCCAAATTCTCGCGTTAATGGATTTAAGATTATAACTTCTTTATTTCCGGCTTGAATTGGGATAAAATCATCAATAGTTTTAGTTGTGTGGTTAACCAAATAATATATTTTTTCGCCGTCAATATTTCTTCTAATAAATTTTAAACCTGTATTTACAAGCGTTTCAGGGTATATCTGCGCATTTTCTAAAGTTGAAAAAATGTCAGAAGCTGGTTTTACAATTTCGCTATTTGCAGTTAAAAGATTTTGAAGCTCCAGCTCTTGTTTTTTATAATCATTAAATCCTGGAACAGATTCTGGAAGATTTTCGAAAATGATATTTGCTCCCGCTTTTTTCAATTCAATCAGCTTTTGTAAAGTAGCAAGAGGCATTTTCTTTGTTGGCGGAATTACCAATGCTTTGAAAGTTGTCCCCGAAAGATTAATTTTTCCGTCAATAACTTTGGCTTCAGCAATAAAATTATCAGAGATAAAATCTACGCCATAGCCTTTATTCATTAAACTTTTAGTTGAATTATAGAAAGAAGTTGGATGAAGCCATTCCTGTAATGAATGTATTTTGAATTCAAAAAACAAAGTTCCTTTTTGGTATTTGTCCCAAGTATCAAAAATTGGCCAGTAAAGCAGAATTTCATTATCTGATTTTCCTTGCTGCAACATGGATTGACAGTTTGAGATATAAGAAAATAGAGAAGGAGCATCTTCCCAAATACTGTTATTAGCGTTAAAATTTACCGAAGCATAAAATTGCCATCCTGGCCAAGCAGCTCTGTCTGGCGAATACGTCGAACCGTGAAGAAAAATATGATTGATACCACTCAGCATTAAATCCTCGGCTTCTGGTTTGCATTGCGATAGAGCCGCTTTGAAATGTTCGCGAAGCCATGTAAAAGTCTCAGATGAAACTAGATTTTTTCCAGAAATATGCGCTGCCGATGATGAAAATTTCAGCATTACCGGATCAGCATCGCCTTCGCGGATATCTTCTTTTTCTCTTCTGAATCCTGGAATATCAAATGGCATTGAACCAAATGTTTCACATTCTGGAATATCTGCAGCAGCGTATAAATCAATCAGATTTCCTGGTGATCCATGCGCCTGAAGTTTTGTTTTAAAGCTTTTTGAGTGCGCCCATTGTGTCCATGGCCTGTCAAATTTATTCAGTAATAAATCGCCAATAGTTTGTCGATAATCACTTCTAATGCGGTTGCCAATTTCGCCGTCGGTTTCATTCAATAATAAAGGCAGTTCTTTTTTTAAGTCATAACCGCGCAGTTTTTGAAATTCTTCGAAAAATTTAGGCGTAAAATCAGTGCCATAAACTTCATAACTGTCATTAAAAATGGCTCTTATTTTTCCTTCGCGTCCTTTAAAAGCATTGTTAAACGGAACTACATAAGCATCCAATGCTTCCTGTGAATAATGGTCTAAAGTAAAACCGCTTCCGCCGGGCGCCGCTCTTTTTACTTGTTGTCCCGTTTTTCCGCTAAAAACAGCATAAAGCGTATAATCTGTTTTTTTTGCTTTCCATTTTAATTTATTTGGTTCTGTCTGATCTGTAATTGAAACCGATTTTCCGTCAATACCTTTGTCTTTAACTTTCGTTTGATTCTTTTTTAGCTGATCTGTTAAATTGATGTATGAACCATCTTTTCCATAGGCAACTACATACAATAGTTCTGCTGGATTTTTTTCTTTTTTATTTTCAACAGCAATATTTCGGTCAATTGTTTCGTCTTTTTTCAGGTCATACTTTTCAATGATGAGCTTTGTTGCAGCATTTTGTACGGTAACATGAGATCCTCCGTAAGGCCATCCTGTTCCTAAAACCATGTCAACCTGCATATGAAGACTGTCTGCAACATGAATAGTATAGTCAAGCATTTCCATCCATTTTGGAGAAAGATAATCGATGAAATTATTTTCTTCGCCTTTGACACCATATATAGGAGTAATTTCTACACCGCCAATTCCTGCATTATGAAAATCGGTTAGGCTTCTTTTTAAGTTTGGTTTATCTACTGCACTTCCCATCCACCACCAGCGCGCCCATGGCTGATTTATATTAGTAGATTTTGGCCAAGGCGAATTTTTTTCCTGAGCTGATGAATTTAGAATCCAGCAAAGGGACAAGATGATAAGACAGTTTGATTTGGTTATTTTCATTGGTTAAGGTTCAATAGTTTTATAAAGCGGTTACTAATTTACTTACTTCATATAAGTATAGAAACATATAATAGTAACTTTTTACTAGTTGTAATAAGGTAAAAGTATAAGTAGAAACTCTAATTGCTATCCTGTAGCGTCCTGTTTTATATCATTTTATCAAAAGTCAAATGAGTAATAATTTGTGGTATTTTTTTCTCAATTCGCATTTTTACTATCAGATTACTATCAAATGCAAAAAAAATAATAAAGAAAATTTCAGATAATTTATTTGTGGATTTTACACTTATTTAGCATTGTAAATCAAGCAGTTGAAGTTTTTTTAAGTTAAGAAAAACATAAAATTTAGTATAAGAACCTGAAAGTTAACAGGATACTACAGGATGCTGTGCCCCCCTGTTCTAAATAAATTTGATAATCTAATTAATTAACCAAATTTACTTTTATGAAAAACAAATTTAGTCTTTTGCTGATTTTGGTCATGTTTGCACTTTTGCAGACAGCAGGTTATGCGCAGAACAAAGTGGTTAAAGGTACAATCACTGATGCGGCAGGTTTGCCAATACCAGGAGCAAATGTACTTATTAAAGGAACAAAACAAGGAACTAGTACTGACTTTGATGGTAAATACTCTATCAATGCAAGTACAGGCCAAGTGCTGGTTTTCTCGTCTACAGGTTCAAAAAGTGTTGAAAGAACCGTGAGCACTTCTTCAGAAATTAATGTAAAACTTGTTGAAGAAGTATCTCAACTTAATGAGATTGTTGTTGTTGGTTATGGAACTCAGAAGAAATCTGATGTTACAGGATCAGTTTCAACTATAAATGCGCAGCAATTAATGAACAGACCTGTTTCAAGCGCAACTGAAGCTTTACAGGGCAAGATTGCCGGAGTTGATATTACGACAAACGAACGTCCAGGAAGTCTTGGTACTGTGCGTATCCGTGGTAATAGATCTTTGACAGCAAGTAACGATCCTTTGTATGTTGTTGATGGTGTGCCATTAATGTCTGCATCTGCAATTGAAACATTAAATCCAAGAGATATTGAATCTATGGATATTCTTAAAGATGCTTCAGCAACTGCTATCTATGGATCACGTGGGGCAAATGGAGTTATCATTGTAACAACTAAGCAAGGAAAATCAGGCAGATTTACTTTAAATTATGCGGGTACAGTAACTACTTCTGATATTGTTGACAGATCACCGTCAATGAGTGCATCTGATTTTATTACTTTCAGACGTTGGGCTGCATACAATCTTGATCCAGCTAAATATGCTAATCCAGCAACACCAACTCTTGCAAACGATAAATTAATTTTTGATAGTGCATTAGATGGTCAAACATCAAGAGATAATGTATTAAAAGGATGGGCAAGCGGTACATGGGATGCTTCTAAAGTAACTAATACGAACTGGACTGATTATGTAACTCAAACAGGAGTTAGCACAGAGCATGTTATTAGTGCTAGTGGAGGTTCTGAAAAAGTAAATACTTATGGTTCTGTAGGTTATTTAGATAATCAGGGTACTCAAAAAGGGCAGTGGTACAAACGTTATACTGCAAAATTGACTTCAAATATCACTCCAGTGGATTGGTTTAAAATGACTGCTTCTTTTAATGTTTCATGGAGCGAGCAAGATTTTGGTATGTCAACTTTAAGTGCTAGAAGCGGTACATCGCCAGATGCAATTTATGGTGCAGCTAAACAAATTTATAATATTGCTGTTCCTTATGATGCAAACGGTAATACAATTATTAATCCGGGTGGCGAATCAGGTGTTTATACGATCATGGATGAGTGGGAAAAAAGTACACAGCAATCTCAAACAATGCGTGTTTTAGGTAATTTTTCTGCTAATTTAGATTTTGGAAAAATGACACATTCATTAGAAGGGCTTACTTATAAATTGAATTTTGGACCTGATTTCCGTAGTTGGAGAGAAGGTGTTTATGTAGATGGAACATCATCATTAAAAATTAACGCAAATGGAAGCGCAGGTAGTAATTTTGCCCGCCTTTCAAACCGTCGTGATCTTTCATGGACTGTAGATAATATAATTAATTACGACCGTACATTTGCTTTTAAACATAAAGTTGGTTTAACATTATTACAAACAGCATCATCTTGGAATATTGAAAATTCTGCTATGAGTGCAAATAATATCCCTAAACCTTCATTCTTATGGAATGCAATGGGTTCAGTAGATGCTACAAATGCTGCTAATAATGCACGTATGAGTTCAGGTATTACAGAACGCGCTATTAGTTCTTATATGGCTCGTGCGAATTATGGTTATGATAATCGTTATTTGTTGACAGTGTCAGGACGTTGGGATGGAGTTACGCAATTATCTGAAGGACATAAATGGGACTTTTTCCCTTCTGCAGCATTAGCGTGGCGTCTTAATAATGAAGAATTCCTAAAAAGTGTTGATTGGGTTAAAAACTTGAAACTTCGTTTAGGTGTGGGTACTTCTGGTAACTCTTCTGTTAATCCTTACGGAACATTAGGAAATATTAGTCAAATATTCCTTCCTTTTAATGGTCAGAGTAATGCAATTGGTTTTACAACAAATGAGCCTTATTATACAGATACTCAAACAGGAATGCCTAATAAAAACTTGGGTTGGGAAAAAACGACACAATACAATCTTGGTGTTGATTTTAGTTTTTTAAACAATAGAATCAGTGGTACTATTGATACTTATAGATCAGATACTAAAGATTTATTATTAAGAGTTGATATTCCACCAGTATCTGGTTATCCATATATTGTTTCGAATATTGGTCAAACAAAAAATCATGGAGTTGAAGTAACGCTTAATCTTATTCCAATTCAAACGGCTACAGGATTTACATGGGAAACTAATTTAAATGGTGCTTGGCAAAAAGATGAAATTGTTGGATTGGCAAATGGTGCACAAGACATGGTAAGCAACTCATGGTTTATTGGTCAGTCTATTGCTGTTCGTTACGGATATGATGCTGAAGGTCTTTGGCAAAATACTCCAGAAGATGTTGCTGAGATGGCTAAATGGAATGCTAACGGTTATAAATTTACACCAGGTAACGTGAGACCAAAAGATCAAAATGGTGATTATAAAATGGATGGTACTGACCGTGTAGTTATAGGAAACAGTAATCCTTATTATACAATGGGTTGGAATAACAACTTTACTTATAAAGGGTTTGATTTAGGAATAAACCTTTACGGACGTGCAGGATATACTGCTTCTTTAGGTGGTGAAGCTTTAACAGCGCACGCGAATCAGCGTGAAACTGATTACTGGACTCCAGATAATCCGAATGCTGAATTCCAAAAACCAATTTTAGGTCAAGCAACTTCAGGTTCAGCAGATCCTTTTTCTGGACTTCTTGGTTTTGAAAAAGCATCTTTTGTAAAAATTCGTAATATTTCTCTAGGATATAATTTATCTAAAGACGTTGCAAATAAAGTTGGATTGGCAAACATGAAACTTTATGTTCAGGCTGTAAATCCAGGAAGTATTTATCAATCTCTTAAATGGTATGATTTTGATACTGAGAAAACGTATTACAACCGCAGTTTTGTTATGGGGGTTGAAGTTGGTTTCTAATAAATTGTGGCGAATTGAAGTATAACAATAAAAGTAAAAAAATGAATAATATAAAAAATATAGGAATTGGTCTTTTATTAACAGCGGGGGTATTTTTTACTTCGTGTTCGAAAGACTTTCTGGACGAAGAACAAACAAATGCTTATTCGACCGCTTATTTTGATACACCTGAAGGTCTTCAGGCGCTAACAGTATCTCTTTATGGTAATATTCGCTGGCATTTTGGTTTTGAATGGTCGTATGGAAATACGCTTTATGGAACTGATGAGTTTACCAATGCGAATGACCTTACCAATGAAATGTGGAATACCTATGATAACCGTTTTGGACCAGTAGGTGCATCAGCTGCAACTGGAGCGGCGAATGGAAATGCAACAAATCCAAATGCACTTTGGGATGAAATGTATTATGGTATTGCATCTTGTAATACGATTATTGCTAAAGCAGATAAAGTAATTTCAGATGTAAAAATCAAAAACCGTTGTTTAGCTCACGCTTATTTTTTAAGAGGATACAACTATTATAGACTTGTTGCGCAATACGGAGGTGTTGTTCTTCAAACGACACCTATTGAAGGAGTTGTTCGTAACTACGAGCGTGCTTCAGAAGAAAAATGTTGGGAACAAGTAATATCTGATTTCCGTAAAGCTTACAGTCTTTTTGAAGGTGAAGTTTTTACTTATGGAAAAGGAGTTACTTGGACAAAAGCTACTGCTGCACACTTTTTAGCAAAATCTTTATTATTCCGTGCTTCTGAGCGTAATGATGCTTGGAATAGTGCTTACAAAGATGCGGATCTTAAAGAGGCAATCGATGCTTGTTCATATGCAATTACAGCTCGTGGACCATTGACACCTAACTATAGTGATTTATATGCAAACTGGACAGGAATTGACTGTCCAAATGAGCAGCTTAATGAGATTTTGATGGCTGCTGGTCATAATGGTGATGCTGCTACAGTGGGTCGTTTTGGAAACCGTACATACAGCTACTTCGCTCCTCAATTTTCTAGTTTTTCTGGAGGATGGGTAAAACGTGGTGTTTGGATCGGAAGTATGGATTTTCAGCGTTGTCGTCCTACAGAATACACTTACGGAGTATTTGATCACGTAAACGATGCTCGTATGTGGAAAACTTTTAGAACGGTTTACGGTGCTAATACTGTAATCACGCCAAATCCTTCAGGAGTAAAAATTGGAGATCCAGCAATTGTCATGATTTTAAATTCTAAAAATGACAATACTTATGATGGTGCTAAATTTGGTGCTACCGTTCAGGCTCCAACTTGGACTGATGCAGCTGGCCGTTTACCAGAGTGGAATACAAGACAAACTCCTACTGCTGGAACTTTAACAGCTAAAAAAGGACAGTATGTTCCTAACTCTTCAGTATTGTATCAAAATGGAGTTTATGTTGCTCCAAATTTCAAGAATCAGCCAATTTGTAACTTCTACGCAGGAATCAATAAAACGGAAGATGGTTCACGTACTGCTGAAAGAGGTGATGCACACCGTGATGTAATTATGGCGCGTCTTGCTGAAACTTATTTAGTTCGTGCAGAATGTTATGTTCGTCTTGGCCAATATGGAAATGCAATGCAGGATATCAACGTGATTAGAGCTAGAGCACAATGGAAAGCAGGAGAAAACAGATCTTATTATAATGATGGTTCTCAGGCGTTTAAAGTTAATCCTTTAAATACAGGAAGTTCAGCTACAAACTTTACAGCGTCAAACTTAGATATGAACACGTATTATTTATCTAATCCAACGATACCTGTAACAACAGCAGCATCTGATTTAACATTGAAATCTTTCCCAAATAATTTGCCAGCTGAAGATGAAGCGGTTATGGTTAAAGTTGGTGCTTCAACAGATAAAGAACGTGCTATAAACTTTATTCTTAACGAGTCTACTCGTGAGCTTTTAGGAGAATGGCAACGTTGGGAAACACTTTCTCGTACTGGAATGCTTATTAAACGTGCAAAAGCGTTTAATGCTGAAGCAGCACCTAATATTAAAGTTGGTAAACACGAACTTCGTCCAATTCCTCAAACCTTTATTGATGGATTATTAAACGATGATGGTTCTAACTTATCAGCTGCACAAAAAGCGGCTTGGCAGAATCCAGGTTACTAAATTTTTTTAATTTTTGTTTTTGAAAACCGTCTCATTTTGAGACGGTTTTTTTTTTGTTTTAAACCGAAATGATAGTTACAAATTGATATTAGAAAACGGGTGGAAAATTATTTTTCAAAAAAAAATACAATCGATTACATTTTGTGTTTGAAATTATCATAATTTTCGGATATTTGTTTCTTATTCAATAAAAATTTTTGAATAAAATTATGGTATCTGAAAAAAAAATATTGTTTAATTCGGATATTCGTATTTAGAAGTTTTTTCTTTAGTTCCCTTTGAAAATCAGTGGTTTGAAGGTTTTTATGGTTAAAAAAAACTTAAATAAAAATCATAAAACTCTGTAAATTAGAATAGTACTAAATTACTTTACAGGACACTACAGGACAGTACGGAATTAACTTCTAAATAAATTTGAGTAACTAATTAATTAACCAAATTTAACTTTTATGAAAAACAAATTAAATGTGCTGCTGCTGATAGCCATGTTTGCATTATTGCATGCATCTGGTTACGCGCAGAACAAAGTAGTCAAAGGTACTGTTAAAGACGCTACAGGATTGCCAATTCCGGGTGTCAATGTACTCATCAAAGGAAGCCAGAACGGAGTAAGTACAGATCTGGATGGTAGTTACTCAATTAACGTGGCTTCTGGTAATGTTCTTGTTTACAGTTTTATCGGTTTTAAAAAACAAGAAATCACTGTAGGAGCTGCAACTGCTTACAATGTTGTACTTAAAGAAGAAGACAATTCTCTTGAGGAGGTAGTTGTAGTAGGTTACGGTACAAAAAAGAAAAAGGATCTTACGGGTTCGATTGTGAGTGTAAATGCTGATGAGATTGCATCGAGACCCGTTGTAAATGCCGTACAGGCGATGCAAGGTAAGGCTGCCGGTGTGGATGTTGGATCAAGTGAACGCCCAGGTACTGTAGGAAGTATTACAATTCGTGGAGCTCGTTCTATTTCAGCTTCAAATGCACCGCTTTATGTAGTTGATGGTATTCCGCTAAATTCAAGACTGGTAACAGATGCTTCTACTGGAAAAATTAGTGTTGATCCTAATTCTGGAGGTCTTGATTTCTTGAATCCAACTGATATTGAAACAATCGACGTTTTAAAAGATGCTTCTGCAACCGCTATTTATGGTTCTCGTGGAGCAAACGGAGTTATCATTGTAACAACAAAAAAAGGTAAAAACGGAAAATTTACTTTAAACTATGATACTTCATTAATGACGGAAACGATTCATGAAAATGCTCCAATGATGACCGCTGGAGAGTATATCGAGTTTCGTCGTTGGGGAAGATATTATTCAAATCCAGCAGCTTTTCCTAAAGGAGATGCTCCTACAATAGAAAATGATAAGTTAATTTTCCTTGCTTCTGCTGACCCGGCTGCATGGGCAAACATTGAGAAAGGATGGGCTGGCGGAACTTGGGATGGTTCTAAAGTTGCAACTACAGACTGGACAAAATTTGTAACTCGTACGGGAATCACACAACAGCATACGATCGGTGTAAGCGGCGGAACTGAAAAAATGAAAGCCTATGGTTCTTTTGGATATTTAGATAATACAGGAACTTTATTTGGACAAAGTTATGTACGTTACAGTGGGACTGCTAACGTGGATATTACACCGACGAAATGGTTTTCAATGGGCGTGAGTCTTAATACTAGTTATGGTATAAATGAATATGGACAGTCAAACGTAGGAAGAACAGCAGTTACAAGTTCAACAGGAATTTATGCAACTGCTCGTACAAATCTTCCTTATGCAGTTCCTTATGACAGCAACGGAAACAGAATTGATAGTCCAGGTGGAGATTCAACTATCAGAACTCCGGTTGATGAATATAAATTGTCTCAGGATCAGCGTGTAACTTTGCGTGCTTTTGGTAGTTTATATGCTCAGTTTGATTTGGGTGCAATTTCTTCAAAGCTTGACGGATTAAAATACCGTATCAACTTTGGTCCAGATCTTAGTTCATTCCGTGATGGAGTTTATTTAGATGGAAAATCGGCGATTCGTTCAGGAACTAGTTTTGCTTCTCTTGCAAACGAAAAAACGATTTCTTACACATTGGATAACTTGCTTTTATATAATAAAACATTTGGAAATCACACTTTTGGAGGAACATTGTTAATGAGCCAGACAGAATATCACAATGAGAATAGTTCAATGTCTGCAAATGACATTAAAAACCCTGAAAACAAATGGAATGCTTTAACGCCTGCAAATGTTACACTTGCCGGATATTCTTCTGGTTTGACAGATACAGGTTTACTTTCTTATATGGGACGTGTAAATTATTCATACGCTGACAAATATTTATTTACTGCTTCTGGACGTTATGATGGAGCTTCACAATTAGCTTCTGAGAACAGATGGGCATTTTTCCCAAGTGCTTCAGCGGCGTGGATTTTAAATAAAGAAAAATTCTTAGAAAATGTTTCTTGGATCAACCAATTAAAAATGAGAGTTGGTTATGGAGTTACCGGAAATGCTGCCGTTCCTGCTTATGCAACACAACCGCCATTAGTTGGTATTGTTTATCCTAACGGTTCTGGTGTTGTAAACAATACGTCTCTAGGAAATGTTGATTTAGGATGGGAAAAAACGGCTCAGTTCAACTATGGTATCGATTTCGCATTGTTCAGCAATAGAGTTTCTGGAGCTTTGGATTATTTTACAAGCAGAACTACAGATTTATTGCTAAAAAGCAGTGTACCAACAGTTATTGGTGTAAAAGATACATACCAAAACGTTGGTGAAACAGAAGGTCATGGTGTCGAGTTGACTGTGAATACAGTAAACGTTACTTCAAAAGATTTTGAATGGACAACTAATATTAGTGCTTCTTACCAGCAAAATAAAATTGTTTCACTTCAAAATGGAAAATTTGACGACATCAACAACAATTTATTTATTGGAAATTCTCAAAACGTAATTTACGGTTTCGAGTCAAACGGAATTTGGAAACCTGAAGATGCTGCTGAAATGGCAAAATTTAATGCGGCTGCAGGTTCAAACATTTTCTCTTTTGGTAATGCAAGACCAGTAGATCAAAATGGAGATTATAAAATTGATGCTAATAATGATCGTGTAATTATTGGTTCAAAAGATCCAAAATATATTGTGGGTATGACGAATACTTTCAACTATAAAAATTTCGAATTTACATTCTTTGTTTACGGAAAGATGGGCTACTTATATGATACTTTAGGTGAAAATGAAGGCGCAAAAGGAAGCCAGAGATCAATTAATTATTATAATGACAACAATGTAAATGCCGAATATCAAAAACCAATTTATTCAGCAGGAACAGGAGATCCATATTATCCAATCTTAGGATATCGTAATGGTTCATTTTTGAAAATGCGAAATATTTCTCTTGGATATCATTTCGATAAAGAATTAGTACAGAGCCTTGGACTTTCTAAATTGAGATTATACTGTCAGGTAAACAATCCGGGCATGGTTTTCACAAAAGTAAAATGGACTGATTTGGATACGCAGACAACGGCTTCAAACAGAGGAATAACTTTAGGGTTAAATGTAGGATTCTAAATAATTAAAAAACATCATTATGAAAAATTATAAAAAACTATATATCAACTTAATGCTTGTTGCAGCGCTGACTTTAGGAAGTTCTTGCAGCAAAGATTTTCTTGACGAAGAGTTGACAACAGCTTACAGTTCAGATTATTATAAAACAGAGGCTGGAATTCAGGCTTTGGCAGTTGGAACTTATTATCAGGTATTTGCAGCAGAATTTCAAGGGGAAGTACCGCTTACTGCAACTGAATCTGGAACTGATGAATTTCACGCGGGAGGTGACCCTTCAAACTGGATTTGGAACTCATATTCCTCAGGTTTTAAGGCTTTTGTAACAGTTTCTAACGCTAATACTGTTGCGGCAAATACACATTGGGACAATTTATATATCGGAATTGGGAATGCTAATACGTTAATTGAATCGGCAACAAATATTGCTTCAACAAATGATGCCATCAAAAAAACGGCGTTAGGTGAAGGTTACTTTTTAAGAGCTTTCAGTTATTTGCAATTGGTCCGTCAATATGGAGCTGTTCCTTTAAAACTAAAAACAAGCTCTACTGTTGAATTAGAATTCACAAGAGCTGCACCGCAGGAAGTTTTAAATCAGGTAATTGCCGATTTTACTCAGGCTTACAATTTATTAGGGAATGCTGGTGCTCCGGCAAAAATCACTAAAGATGCGGCAGCGCATTATTTGGCAAAAGCGTATTTAACCCGCGCGAGCGAAATCAATGACAGCTGGAATGGGCCTACAAAAACTGCCGATTTACAACAAGTTGTTACTTTGTCTGATGAGGTAATTTCGCATCACCCATTAGCTGCTAATTATGATAATTTATGGTCGTATACCACTGCTGATGGTGCTAATGAAAAACTTCCGGAGTTAATTTTATCTGCACAGTTCAATGCAAGTACATTAACAACTGGAGGAAATCAGCAGCATTTATATTTCCTTTCTACTTACGACCAATTGCCCCAAATGAAGCGTAACCTTGCCGGCGGAAGACCTTTTAGCCGTTTAGCACCAACTTATTTTGTATATGATGCTTTTGATCATGTAAATGATTCACGTTTCTGGAAAAGTTTCCAGACAAAAAGTATCGTCAATAATGCTTCTGGAGCTGTTTACAAAAATGGCGATTTAGGAATTATGTATGTTGTAAATACAGCTGCAGATACTCGTTTTGCAAAAACTAAAAATTCAGATGTCATCATTTATCCAAAAACAGGAAAAACAATTCCGAGTGTTTATGTAGCTTATGCTGCAGATAAAGTGGGTTTAATGGCCGATGTAAGATTTCCTTCTTTAAGTAAATACATGGACGGAAACAGAATTGATTTGAGTAATATAAAAGGATCTCGTGATATTATATTAGCACGTTCTGGTGAAACTTACTTAATGGCTGCCGAAGCAAAAATCCGTTTGGCAAAAGCGGGCGGTGCTACCTATGCAGATGCATTGCCTTATATCAATGCGGTTCGTAACCGTGGCGCTTATAAAGCAGGTGAAAATCGTGCAGCTTATGCGGATGGTTCAGCGGCTTATACAACTACAGGTCAGGCTGGAATTCCAATTTCGTATATTCCTGAAAACTCTTATTATGAGTCAAATAATATTGCGGTTGCAACAACTGCAACGAGCTTGGCAATTAGCAGTATTACTGCTTTGCCAGCAGAAGATTTGGCTGTAATTTCAAAATTAGGATACGGAACTGATTATGACAGAATGTTATGTTTAGTACTTAATGAGCGCACCAGAGAATTGTGTGGAGAATTCCACCGTTGGGAAGATTTAAGCCGAACTAATACATTAATTGCCAGAGCAAAAGCTTACAATATTGAAGCGGCAGCAAATATTCAACAATATCATAATCTGCGTCCAATTCCTCAGACTTTTCTTGATGGAGTTTACGCAAGCGGAAAACCTTTGACTGCAGCAGAAAAAGCGGCTATGCAGAATCCAGGTTATTAATATTAAACGTATTTTTTGGTTTTTTTACGTTAGGAACCGTCTCATTTTTTGAGGCGGTTTTTTTTATTATATAGCAGGGTACAACAGGATAGTTTCCAGTTATTTAATAATTAAATTTGATAATCATTTTAAGGATATTGGTTTTCGTTAATATGGTAATGGTAAAATTAAGTG
Organism: Flavobacterium sp. LC2016-01; assembly: GCF_009711135.1. Classification (GTDB taxonomy): domain Bacteria; phylum Bacteroidota; class Bacteroidia; order Flavobacteriales; family Flavobacteriaceae; genus Flavobacterium. The sequence goes on from NZ_WMIC01000004.1 coordinate 299,500, forward strand.
GTTTTGATTTTACGAAGGCAGTAACTCCGGTTGCTGCCTTTTTTGTTTTTACAATTCTGCAGCAAAACAGGGAAGCACAGGATACCGATATCGTTTTAGTACTTTATCTTTAAAGTTTTAGTATTAAAATTATATTCCGAATGATTTATTTAAAGAAATTGTTGTTAATATTCATTGTTTTAGGATTTAAACTAACAGTGTTGGCTCAAGTAAAATTGCCTGCTTTGGTGGGTGATAATATGGTTTTACAGCAAAATTTGAAAGTGAATTTATGGGGGTGGGCTTCTCCAAATGAGAAAATAAAAATCCAATTAGGCTGGCAAAATAATCCTGTAGAAATTACTGCAAATACTGATGGAACTTGGAAAACTGCTGTTGATACACCAACTGGAAGCGAAAAACAATATGATATTACAATCGAAGCTTCAAATAAAATTATTCTTAAAAATATTTTGATTGGAGAAGTCTGGATCTGCTCTGGGCAATCTAATATGTATTTTCCTGTTGGAAAAGAAGAAGGAACTTGGAAAACGGGCGTAAAAAATTATGAAGAAGAAATTCAGAATGCTAATTTTTCATCAATAAGATTATTTACGGTACAGACAAAAGTTTCTCAAAAACCTTTAGAAGATGTTGCAGGAAATTGGAATGTTTGTTCTCCTTCAACCATTAAATCTTTTTCAGCTGTTGCTTATTTCTTTGGAAGAGATTTATATCAAAATTTAAAAGTCCCAATCGGATTAATTTCAACTTCTTGGGGCGGAACAAAAGCGGAAGCCTGGACATCGCAAGCTGTTTTAGAAGGCAATCCGGATTTTCTTCCAATTCTAGAACAAGATGCAAAAAACGAAAAATTGTTTCAGGAAAAATTAGAAACGTATTATGCTGATTTGAAAAAAGAACGTTTAGCAAATAATAATGATGTTTCGAAAACCCAATTAAAAAAGCCTAAAAAAGAAGAAAATAAAACCTCTTATGTTTTGTACAATGCAATGCTTCATCCGATAGTTAATTATACGATGAAAGGTGTAATTTGGTACCAAGGAGAAAGCAATGCCGAAAGTGCCTTTTTATACAGAAGCCTTTTTCCAGCAATGGTAAAAAGTTGGAGAAATGAATGGAATCAGGGCGATTTTCCGTTTTATTTTGTTCAAATTGCACCGCACAAAGGACAAAATCCTGATATTAGAGAAGCGCAGTTAATGGCTTCAAAAACAATTCCAAACAGCGGAATGGTCGTTACAACAGATGTTGGAAATGCCACAAATATTCATCCAATTGACAAACAGACTGTTGGTTATCGTTTGGCTTTAATTGCAAAAGCAAAAACATACGGAGAAAGTAAATTAGTATATTCTGGACCAACATACAATCATTTGGAAATCAAAAAACAGCAAGTTAAATTGTTTTTTGATGATGTTCCAAACGGATTTAAAAAAAGCAATGAAGATTTAAAGGAGTTCCAAATTGCAGGAAACGATAAAGTTTTTTATTCGGCGACAGCTAAAATTGACAAAAAAGCAATTATCGTTTCTTCACCAAATGTAAAAGAACCTGTTGCGGTTCGCTTTGCATGGAAAGCCGTTCCAGAACCCAATTTATTCAATGCTGAAAATTTACCGGCATCGCCTTTTAGAACGGATGATTGGGTAAATGTTTCAAATGAAATTCAAAAATAGATAATTTGCTAAATCTGCAGTATCTGCGAGAAAAATAAAAAAATGTCAAAATCAAAACTAAAATATCTTTTTTCAATCCTAATAATTGCATTGTTCAGCCTAACAATGACGGCACAAAAAGACAGTCAAAAAGATAAAAAACATATTGCTCCAAAACCATTATTCTGCGATCCAATTTATGACGGAGCCGCCGACCCAACAATTATTTGGAATGAAAAAGAGAAAAAATGGTTTATGTTTTACACCAATCGCCGTGCTAAAGATTCAACAGCAAAAGGAATTACTTGGGTTCACGGTACAAAAATTGGTGTGGCCACTTCTGAAGACGGCGCAAAATGGACATACAAAGATACTTGTACGATTAAATATAAAGTAAAAGATGTTACGTATTGGGCTCCAGATGTGATTAAATACAAGAACAAATATCATATGTATTTGACAATTGTTCCCGGAATTTTCAACGATTGGTATCATCCGCGTTCTATTATTCATTTGACCAGTACAAATTTAATGGACTGGAATTTTGAATCAGAATTAAAACTGGCTTCGGAACGCTGTATTGATGCTTCTGTTTTTCAATTGCCAAACGGAACTTGGAGAATGTTTTACAATAATGAAAATGATGGAAAATCGATTTATTATGCCGACAGTAAAGATTTATACAACTGGACGGACAGCGGAACGAAAATTGTAAAAGATAGAGGAGAAGGACCAAAAGTCTTTACGTGGAAAGGAAAAAACTGGATGATTTCTGATTCTTGGCGAGGTTTAAACGTTTATTCTTCTGAAGATTTTTTAAATTGGAAGCGCCAAGAAAAAAACATTCTTCAAACGCCCGGAACAGGTGAAGATGATAAAGTTATTGGCGGACATCCGGATGTAATTGTAAATGGCGATCGAGCGTATATTTTTTATTTTACACATCCCGGAAGAACTCCTGAAAATAAAGGAGTTGACAGTTACGAAACGAAAAGAAGTTCGATTCAAGTTGCAGAACTGGAATATATAAATGGCGAAATTATCTGTAATAGAGATCAGCCTGTTCAAATAAATTTAAAGCATTAAAAATGGCAAATAAAAACACAATCAGAAACGCTTTCAAAATGAAATTAAAACCTGGTTTTGAAGCGGAATACAAAAAAAGACACGACGAAATCTGGCCAGAATTAGAAAGTTTGCTTTCAGAAACTGGTATTCAGGATTATAGTATTTTTTTAGATGAAGAAACACTGATACTTTTTGCAGTTCAGAAAATCAGCACAGATTTTGATTTCGACTATTTGCCAAATCATCCAATTGTAAAAAAATGGTGGGCATATATGGGAGATATCATGGATACAAATCCTGATAATTCGCCAATTTCGGTTTCATTAAAAGAGGTTTTTCATTTGGATTAAACTTGAAACTTTATCCCGAAGCCTCGGGAGAAAACCTGAAACAAAAAGAAAAATGAAAACAAAATATTATTTATCAATAGCTTTTGCAACAGCAATTTTAGTGAACTGCAATGCACAAAAAGTCACATTAAAAAACACTTCTGATTTAGCTGTACCGCAAAAAGCAATTAGCATAAAAAGAAATCAAATTGCAGTAAAATATGTAGCCAATAGTTTTCCTATTCTGGTCACTAAAAATGATACAATTCCTGCACAGTTAAATGATTTGGACGGAGATGGAAAATGGGACGAACTTTTTTTGGTAACTGATTTTGCCGCTAACGAAAAGAAAACAGCAATAGTAACATGGTCTTTAAAAGATCCTAAATTTCCAATCAAAACAAGTGTAAGATTCGGAAAAAGAGAAGCTAAAGATTTGCCGGTTCAGCCAGCAACTCAAGAAGTTTTAATGGCGAATCAGGTACATAAAAAATTAGGTTTCCAAAAATATCAAACGGATGGACCATCTTGGGAAAATGACAAAGTAGGTTTCAGACATTATTTGGATGGAAGGAATTCAAAAGATGTCTTCGGAAAAAAAATACCTGCGATTACGCCAGAAAATGTTGGAATAAACAGCAAAGGCGCCGTTGAAGACAATTACCATGTAATGTACGATTGGGGAAGAGATATTTTCCCTGTTGGAAATTCTGCTGGTTTGGGCGGTTATGCTTTATTGATAAAGGATAAAATCAACCGACTTGGAATTTTGACAAACGATACTTTGAACAATGTCGAAAAAACAACTTTCAAAATTGTAAGCGAAGGGCCGGTTAATTCGGTTTTAAGTTATAAATATGAAAACTGGAAAGCATCGGGGAATAATTATCAGGTTCAGGAAACAACTTCAATCTGGCCAGGAATGTACGGCTATGAAAACACCGTTTCCATCAGCGGACTTAAAGGTGGAGAAACTTTTTTAGCAGCAATTTCGAATTTGAACAATAAAAATCCGTTACAGGTTGTTGAGGCTGGTGAATGGGTTTGTTTCATTCAGCATGATTATTTGACATACAACCGCGAATGGATTTTAGGAACTGCAATTTTGGTTCCGAAGAAAATTTATCAAGGTTATATCGAAGCACCAAAAACAGGTCAGTTGACAGATTCTTATTTGGCAAAACTAACAGTCGAAAACAATAAAAAAATCAGTTACTATGCCATTGCAGGCTGGGAACTGAGTGCCGATAAAAATTTTAAAGACGCCGCTTATTTCAGCAATTATGTAACCACTTTGGCAAAACAGCTTTCTGCCAAAATAACGGTTGAAATTAGTAAATAAAACAATTTTAAACTAACACACTAACCATATGAACTATAAATCAACCCTTTTAGCAATGCTTGTGTTTGCATCGTTTACAAATGCAAACGCACAAAAAACAGATGCGACAGCGCCATTGCATTTAATGCAGCCTGATTATCCAACACCATATGTTATTCCGCAAAAGGAAGATATAAAAGTGGTTTTGGACCGAGTTTATAATTTTTTAGATAAAAATTCGGCTTCAAAAATTGTCGATGCAAATACTAAAACTGTTATTACAGATTATAAAAAAGGCAATCAGGATATTGTTTTTGAACCAGGCGCTTTCAGATTGACCAGTTATGAATGGGGTGTTACTTATGCCGGAATGCTTTTAGCTTCTAAAGCGACGGGCGAAAAATATTATGCTGATTACTCCAATAAAAGAATACAGTTAATCGCTGATATTGCCGAAAATTATAGTGAAAAAAACATCAAGGATAAGGACATGCTGAAAACGCTTCATCCTGAAGCATTAGATTTTGCTGGAGCGCTTTGTGCCGCCTTTATTAAAGCCAAAAAAGAAGGCTTAAAAGCGAATATTGACCCTTTGGTAAACAATTATATCGACTTTATCAGCAACAAACAATTTCGATTAAAAGACGGAACTCTGGCAAGAAACAGACCGCAGGACAATACACTTTGGTTAGATGATATGTTTATGAGCGTTCCGGCACTGGCACAAATGGGAAGTTATACCGGAAATACAAAATACTTTGACGATGCTGTAAAACAAGTGAATCAGTTTTCTGAAAGAATGTTTAACAGCCAAAAAGGAATTTATATGCACGGCTGGGTTGAATCTATGGCGGTGCATCCTCAGTTTCATTGGGCAAGAGCAAATGGCTGGGCAGTTATGACAATGGTTGAATTGTTAGAAGTTTTGCCAAAAAATCATCCGGGTTATCCTCAGGTTTTGGCTCAATTGCAAAAACACATCGCTGGTTTGGTTCAATATCAGGACGGAACAGGTTTTTGGCATCAATTATTAGATAGAAACGATTCGTATTTAGAGACTTCGGCAACGGCAATTTATGCGTATTCAATTGCCAGAGCTATAAACCGTGGCTATGTTGATAAAATGACTTATGCTCCAGCAGTTTTATTAGCGTGGAATGCTGTAGCAACAAAAGTAAATGATAAAGGTCAAGTTGAAGGAACCTGCGTTGGAACCGGAATGGGTTTTGATCCTGCATTTTATTACTACCGTCCAGTAAATGTTTTTGCGGCTCACGGCTATGGTCCAGTTTTATTGGCCGGAGCTGAAGTGATTATGCTTTTAAAAGATAGTCAATTTCAAATAAATGACAGTTCTATTCAATTGAAAATCGAAGGAAAAAATAATCTGCATAAGTAAGTTAAGAGTCATTAGTTATAAGTTATGAGTTTTGAATTTTGAATGCACTTGTAACGTTCTCTTTGTCATCCTGACGAAGGAAGGATCACACAAGAAACTCGACAAAGATTAGCGACTCTGATTGCGGAATTCCGTTTGTGATCCTTCCTTCGTCAGGATGACAAAAAACAAAAAAAAACTTAGTGCTTTCGCGTCTTCACGACAAAATACCAACAAAATATGAAATCAACAATAAATATACTTTTCTTATTAATCGGCACAATCGCTTTTGCCCAAATTGGAAAACGATTTCCATCAGAAAAAAAGATAATCAAAGATCCTGTTACTGGTATCGATTTAATCTTTTTAACTACAAAATCAGCAGGAGATTCAAAAACGTATCCAACACATCCGCAATGGACAGCAGATGGAGAATGGCTCATTTTTAGAACCAAAAGAGCCAACGGAGAAGCGATGGCTGTCAACGAAAAATCAGGTGTAATGGTTCAAGTTACCGAAGGCGGTTATACAGGAACTTTATGCATGGCGCAAAAATCAATGAAATTGTATTTTATGCGAAAAGGAGACGGCGATAAAATGCAGATTATGGAAGTGAATCTGGAAGCCGTTTTTGCTGATAGTGAAAAAGGAAAAATGAAACCAGTTTCGGCATACGAGCGTATTTGCGGTACAACAAATCCAGAAATGGGTGCTTCGGGCGACATGGCTTTGGATGCTGATGAAGACCGCGTTTATTTCAGAATTGGAAAAGAAGAAGCTGCACGACATTTAGATCCAAATGTAAAAATTGAAAAAAGTTTTGGAGCAAGAAATATGGGTGCAGGACCGGGTGGAATCAGCAGTATGAATATTAAAACCGGTGAAGTGAAACATGTAGTTTCAGTACCGTTTCAAGTGGGACATATTCAATCTAATATCTGGAATCCGGGGGAATTGGTTTTTTGCTGGGAAACGGGCGGAAAATCTCCACAGCGTACATGGACCGTAATGGCCGATGGATCAGGTTTGAGACCTTTGTATCCTGAATCAGATTTTGAATGGGTAACGCACGAAGTTGTAATTTCTAAAGATGAGGTGGCAATGGCAATTATGGGACATCGAAAAATTGATATTCAGAAAGATGCTCCCGTTGAAGTTACATCTAGTACCGAAGTTCGAAATCCTCAAAATCCGGGTCAGGAAAGCAATTGGGGAAATTCGGGAACGAGAGAAAAACCTACAGGTCTGGCAATTGTAAATTTAAGAACCAGAGAAATGATTATTGCTGGCCAAACCAAAAGTGGCAGCGGTTTATGGCATGTTCACGGTTCTTCTGACGGAAGATGGGCTGTTGGTGATGATTTCTCAAGAAGTTTATATTTAATTGACCGAAAAACCAATGAAATGATGATGCTGACAACCGGACATAAAGAAACGGCAGCAGATCACGTTCACCCAACTTTCAACAGAGACGGAACAAAAATTGAAATTCAGTCGGCGATGCTTTCTGAAGATAATAGAACGTTGAATATCTGTATTGTAAATGTTCCGAAGGAATGGCTGAAAAGGAAGTAATTAGTAAAAAGTGATTAGTAATTAGTAAAATGTTTAAAAAGAATTATTCCGTTTTGAGATGTTTAATTATCTGTATTGTCTTTGCAAGCAATATGGCTGTTTCCTTTGCTCAAGAATTAGGAAAAATGGACGCTATTTATTCTGGAACGCCTTGGTTTGATCAAAACGGAAATATTGTAAGCGCGCACGGAGCAAACATTATAAAAGAAAAAGATACTTTTTATTTGTTTGGAGAAGCACACAGCGATACCAGCAATGCATTTGCAGGATTTAATTGTTATTCTTCAAAAGATCTTTATAACTGGAAATTTGAGCGTCAGGCGCTTCCGGTACAGGAATCTGGAAAATTGGGACCAAATCGTGTTGGTGAACGAGTGAAAGTGATGAAATGCCCAAAAACAGATGAGTTTATAATGTACATGCATGCTGATACTTTAACGTATAAAGATCAGTTTGTGGGTTATGCCGTTTCAAAAAATATCGAAGGTCCATACACATTTAAAGGTCCGCTTTTATTTGATGGGAAACCAATAAAAAAATGGGATATGGGAACTTTTCAGGATACTGATAATTCGGGATATATTCTGGTTCACGGTGGTGAAATTTACAAATTAAGCGATGATTATAAATCGGTTACAGAAAAAGTAAACGAAAATATAACCACCGGATTTGAATCGCCAACGATGCTGAAAAAAGATAATCTGTATTATTTTATTGGTTCGCATTTAACAAGCTGGGAGAAAAATGACAATTATTATTATACCTCAAATTCGCTTAAAGGCCCATGGGAATTTCAAGGCTTAATTGCGCCAAAAGAAACGCTTACGTGGAATTCACAGTCGACTTTTGTTTTGCCAATTCATGGCTCAAAAGAAACAACATATATGTTTATGGGCGATCGCTGGTCATTTCCTAAACAGGCTTCTTCGGCAACTTATGTTTGGCAGCCGTTTGTTTTTTCGGGAACTTCGATTTCGTTGCCAAACTATAAGGAAGCTTGGAAAATAGATGTTTCTACAGGAATTATTTCTATTTTGGACAAGAAAGATCAGATTATCAACAACAGAAACAAACAAATTCGATATAAAGGAAATTGGAAATATGTAACCAATGGAAATATGGTTTATGAAAGTGAATCAGATGAGAAAGACGCTTCATTTTCGATAAAGTTTAAAGGTCAACAAATAGGTTTGACGAGTTTTGTTGGTACTGAAAATGGTTATGCAAAAGTTGTTTTAACAGATCAAAAAGGAAATACAATACTCACAGCAATTATTGATATGTACAGTAAATATTCAGATTTGATGCAAGTATTTAAATCTCCAATTTTAAAAAAAGGCACTTATAAATTGACGGTTTCTGGAACGGGAGAAAGACCAAATTGGTCGGATAAAAGAAAGTCAAATTACGGAAGTACAGGATATTATATTTCTGTTACTCAGATTGAAATAAAGAAATAAAAAATAAAAATAGCTTACAATGAAAAAGTTTTTCACTTTGGTTTTATGTGTTTTGGGAATTTCTCAAAGCTCATTTTCGCAAAAATACAGCAACGACAAGTTCCCAGACGGAACTGAAATTCCAGTTTGGTTTAAAACCTATACAAAACTTCAATTAAAAGATTTAGGAAAAAAATACACGATTACTGATTTTGGCGTAAGCAAAGACAGTACAAAAGTACAGACTGTTGCGATTCAGAAAGTGATTGATAAGGCCGCAGCAAATGGCGGAGGCGTAATCGTAATTCCAAAAGGAGTTTACCTAAGCGGTGCGTTGTTTTTTAAACCAAAAACAGCTTTGTATGTCAGCGAAGGCGGAGTTTTAAAAGGTTCTGATGATATAGCAAATTACCCAATTATGCCGTCAAGAATGGAAGGCCAAAATCTGGATTATTTCCCAGCTTTGGTAAATGCTTATGGTGTTGATAATTTTTCAATTTCAGGAAAAGGAACAATTAACGGAAATGGAAGAAAATATTGGGATGCTTTCTGGGCACGCCGTAAGGAGAATCCAAAATGTACTAATCTTGAGGTTTCTAGGCCAAGATTAGTTTTTGTATGGAATTCAAATAACGTACAATTTCAGGATGTAAAATTGATCAATTCAGGTTTTTGGACGAATCATTTTTATAAATGTAATAATATAAAAATACTGGATACTTACATTTATTCTCCTCACAAAAAAGGCGATGCTCCAAGTACAGATGCGATTGATCTTGATATTTGCAGCAACGTACTTATAAAAGGCTCTAACATGTCTGTTAATGATGATGCCGTAGCGCTAAAAGGAGGTAAAGGACCTTATGCAGACCAGGATAAAAATAATGGACCAAATACCAATATTATTATTGAAGACTGCAAATTTGGATATTGTCATTCGGCATTAACGAATGGAAGTGAAGCGATTCATAACCGAAATATAATTATGCGCAATTGCGAAGTTGATGGACCGTCAATATTGCTGCATCTTAAAATGAGACCAGATACACCGCAGCTTTACGAGTTTATTAGAGTTGAAGACATTAAAGGACAAACCAAAAACGGTCTGGCTATTTTAGCATGGAAACAGTTTTTTGATTTAAAAGGCCGTCCTGATGTTCCATTATCGTATGGAGATAATGTTACTTTAAAAAATATTGATCTTAAATGTGAAATGTTTTATAAAGTAGAAAACGATCCAAATGTGCGTTTATCGAATTTTACTTTCGAAAACTTGAATATTGAATCTGATAAGGCTGATATTGATAAAAGCTTGATAAATGGAGTGACTTTTAAAAATGTTTATGTGAATAAGAAAGTCGTAGAGTAGAGGAAGATTCTAAGTTTCTAAGGTTCTGAGATTCTAAGTTTTTTCGTCATGTATTTATTCCAAGGAACGACTATCACAATGGAAACGAACCATGCAATATTGTCATTCCGAGGAACGAAGGATCTCACAAGCAGCTCTACAAATTAAATCGTCATTTTTGTCGATTTTTATAGTTTTAATTCTCTGTTTTGTCATCCTGAGTAACGAAGGATCACACTAAAAAATTCCTCATAGAAGCCCCCAAATCTTTGTCGAGCTACATGTGAGATCCTTCGTTACTCAGGATGACAAGTCTGTGTAAAGCCTTCGTGGCGAAAAAATATTACAATGAAAAAAATACTGCTATTAATTTTCTCGATTTCATCCATAAATGTTTTCTGCCAAAGTAAAAGCACAACTGACTTTTTAATTGCTGATTCAAATCATGCAGTAAACATTTACATCGATAAAAATACAGATCCTTTAATTCTCTGGGCAGTAAATGAACTGGCAGATGATGTCAAAGAATTAACCGGAAAACGACCAGAAATACTACAGACAAATTCATTTTCTAAAAACGGAATTTATATTGGAGAAGTTTCAGATGCATTGTTTAAAACTAGAAAAGAGCAAAAAGAACTTTCTAAGCAATGGGAGAAATTTTCCATCAAAAAAGAAAATGATAATCTTGTAATTGCCGGTTCTGATGTTCGAGGAACTGTTTATGCAATTTTCGAAATATCAGAACGCCTCGGAATTTCGCCTTGGAAATGGTGGGCAGATGTTCATCCCATAAAACAGGAAGGACTTTCTTTAAAACTTTCGGAGAAAAGTATAATTTCTTCACCTTCGGTACAATACAGAGGTATTTTTTTGAATGATGAAGATTGGGCCTTACAGCCTTGGGCAGCCAAAACATTTGAACCAGAAACCGGGGATATCGGTCCAAAAACATACGAAAAAATATTTCAGTTATTATTGCGATTAAAAGCCAATACAATCTGGCCGGCCATGCATCCGTCAACAAAAGGATTTTTTACAATTGCCGGAAATAAAGAAATGGCGCAAAAATATCATATCGTGATTGGTTCATCTCATGCTGAACCCATGCTTCGAAATAATGTCGACGAATGGAAACCAAAAATCTACGGAGATTACAATTATTTTACGAATAAAACCCAGGTTGATAAATATTGGCAGGATCGTTTAGATGAATTAAAATCGGCTCAGAACGAAACGATTATGACGCTTGGAATGCGAGGTGTTCATGACAGTAAAATGGAAGGCGCGAAGGATTTGAACGAATCGATTTCGATGGTGGAAAAGATTATTGTAAACCAGCGCGAAATGCTTTCAAATACCTTCAAAAAACCTTTAGCACAAATTCCTCAGGCTTTTGTTCCGTATAAAGAAGTTTTGGAATTATACGATAACGGACTTAAAGTTCCGAGTGATATTACCTTAGTCTGGCCCGATGATAATTACGGATACATTCGTCGTTTGAGCAATGAAGACGAGCAAAAAAGAGCAGGAGGAAGCGGGGTTTATTATCACATCAGTTATTGGGGAAGACCGCACGATTATCTTTGGCTGAGTACGATGCAGCCTGGTTTGATTTGGTACGAAATGAACAAAGCCTATCAAAACGGCGCAAAAAAAATGTGGATTGTAAATGTGGGCGATATAAAGCCGGCAGAATATGACGTAGAATTTTTTCTGGATATGGCTTGGAACATCAACAGCATAAAATATGACGGAATTAATCAGCATTTAGAAGATTGGGCTTCAAGAGAATTTTCGCCTAAAATTAGTGCCGAGGCAAGTGCTGTTTTTGAAGAATATTATCGTTTGGCATTTCTCAGAAAACCGGAATACATGGGCTGGAGCCAGACTGAACCAACGACACCGGTAAAACTTTCTGATTTTTCAGAAAAAGAAATTTGGAGCCGAATAAAAGCCTACAATGCACTTATTGAAAAAATAGACAGTCTTTCAGCATTTATTCCGCAAGAGCGAAAAGATGCTTGGTTTCAATTGGCTGTTTATCCTGTAAAAGGAGCTGCTTACATGAATCATAAGTTTTTATATTGGAACTTAGCTGCGATTGCTTCAGATGAAAAAGAAAAGGCAAAATATGAGCTTTTGGCATCAGAGGCTTTTCATAAAATTGAAGCACTTACAGATTTTTACAATACAAAACTAAGCGACGGAAAATGGAATAAAATGATGTCGATGCATCCTAGAAATCTTCCTGTTTTTGATTCGGTTAAAAAGCCTGAATCAGTTAAAAAAGAGCAAAAAGAAACAAAGAACAGAATTGCAATTCAGGCCAATGCATTTGTTTCTCAAAAAGGTTCTAAAAATTACAATTGGAAAACAATTAACGGATTAGGTTATAGTAATAATGCGATTACTTTATTTCCTTTAAAACAGCAGTATTTTAAAGAAGTAAAACCGTCTGTCGTTTATGAATTTGAAATTCAAAATGCAGGTGAATATGAAGTTGAACTGCGAATATTGCCAACTCATGCCAATAATTTTGATCATGAAGTGGGAATTCAGGTGGATGGAAACGCGTCACAATCTTTTAAAACCAATACCAAGGACCGTGACAAAACATGGAAAGAAAATGTTTTGAGAAACAGCGCAATTGTAAAACTTCCCGCTTTAAAAATGGAAAAAGGAAAACATAAAATCAAGATTGAAGTAAACCAGACAGGTATTGTACTGGATCAGGTGGCGATTTACCTTTCAAGTGAAGGAAGTTCTTACGAAATACCCTTAAAATAAGTATTAAATGATGAGTATGAAGCAGTAACAGCTTTAAAAAAGAAAAAATATTTTAAAAAAAATGATTTGTAAATTTTTGTAATCCATTGATATAGAGATTTAAAGAAAACAGGTTAAATAATTATTAACTCAAATAGCTAAAACAGTTATAATTTTAACACTAAACGTGCGTTATAGTTCGAGCAAACATTTATTTTTGCGCCTTAATTTAACAAGTATAAGCATGAAAGATCTATTAGTAAAAATCAACGCCGAAATTGACGCATTTAAAGCAGAAGCTGAATCTTTAACTGAAAAAGGTATCAAAGCTGCAGGACCAAGAGCTAGAAAAGCTACTTTAGAAATTGAAAAACTTTTAAAAGAATTCAGAAAAGTTTCTATCGAAGAATCAAAAAAATAATACACTTCGTATTTCAAAAACAAAAACCTCGTTTAAGTAATTTAAACGAGGTTTTTTTTTTTGAAAAGTCTCAGATTTTGGCTTCTCCCGAAGTCTCGGGACGCTCAGCCTGACAGAACAATTATTATGAAAACCATTGTCATCCTGAGCGAAGTCGAAGGCTCGTTACATTTTATAATTAATAATTAACAATTTACAATTACTTCGGAGTTTCAATATAATCTTTCAAATTACAGTCTTTTATTTTCTTAAGACTTTCTGCAACCGTCAATGCGTTTAAAGTTGCGCCTTCTAAGCCTGTATGCGTGTGGTCTTTTGGAAAAAATGGTTTTACTTTTTCTTTTCCTAAAGCCTCATATTTCAAAGCAACAATATCATTTAGATCTATAAAAGGAACTTTTTCTTTTTCGGCTGCAATTTTGGACCAAATTACATAAGTATCCGTTCTGCGTTCCGCTTTGTCATTTGGCCATTCGTTTCTTGGCGTCAGACTTAAAACAATCGGAATAGCACCTTTTTCTTTGGCTTCTCTGATGAATTTCTCCATATACCACCCAAAAGTGTGTACGATTTCTTTTGAGCCGTCTGGGCGTGTTACTTCTTGTGTTTCATCGCCGTTTCCTTTTAAGGAACCTCTGAATTTCTCTTTATCAATATCGCCAGCATCATTATGACCAAATTGAATAATAACGAAATTTCCAGGCTGTAATTGGTTTTTTACTTCGTCCCAAAGGCCTTCGTACACAAAAGTTCTGGTGCTTCGTCCGCCTCTCGCTTTATTGATTACTTCAATTCTCGTTGTATCACAATATTGTGGAAATGGAACTCCCCAGCCAACTGCATCAGGATTATTGTTGTTATTGGCCATGGTCGAATCGCCTATTAAAAAAACTTTTTTCTTTGGCGGAAGCACAATTTTTGGATTCGCTAAAATGTAATTTTTTAAAGAATTTTTGCTCGTTTTCAATTCATTAATAATAACCGAAGCCGAAAGGACTGCACCTTTTGCTGAAGTATGGGTATGATCTTTTTTGTAGAAATAAGTTCCGGTTACTTTTGCTTCGCCGAATTTCTCCATTTCTACAGCCATTTTTTCATTCAAATTGATGAAAGTAACTTTTTCCTTTTCAGCAATTTGTTTGGCCCATAAACCGTATGATTTTTTGTTTCTTGGAACTTTTCCTTCCTTCCAGTCGTTTCTCGGAATTGGCGAACAAATTATCGGAATGGCTCCTTTTGATTTTGCTTCGCGAACTACTTTCTGAATGTACCAGCCGTAGCTGTGCACGGTTTCGTGCTTTTTGGTCAATAGATTGTCTATTTCCTGGGTTTCATTTCCAATTCCTTTGATTGTGCCACGCGCACGAAGGGTGTCGTTTAAAGGCCCGTCGTCATTATGTCCAAATTGGATTAATACATAATCGCCCTTTTTAAGTTTATTTAAAACTTCAATCCATAAACCTTTATCCTGAAAAGTGCGACTGCTCGTCCCGCCCAAAGCATGGTTTTCGATATTAACTTTGGTAGTATCTAAAAACTGGCCAATATAATCTCCCCAGCCCCAAAGTCCGCTAGTGCCATCACCTTTGCCGTTTTTCACGGTTGAATCACCAACCATATAGACGGTTGGTTTGTCGTCTTTTTTTGAAGTAAAATTGAAAAATAATACTGCTAAAAGTAAGGCAGAAAATATTTTAAATGTTTTCATATTTTGAATTGTGAATAGTGTGTGTGTTTTTACCGCAAAGTTCGCAAGGTTTTTTTATCCTCTATTATGTTTACAAAACGCTGAGTTAAGTTCGCAAAGCTTTATCAACACAAAGCTTTGCGAACTTTTCTTTGCGGTTAAATCTCGAGTTGCAAAAAAACCTTGCGAACTTTGCGGTTAAATCACCGCATTTCAACTTGAAACCTGAAACTTGAAACTTGAAACTTGAAACTTGAAACCTGAAACTTAAATCTTATCTCTAAAATCAAACCACAAATTCATCTTAATTCCGTCGTCACCGCTTTTAATTCTGATGTTTGTTGGCTGGCTTTGTGGGCCTTGTTGTTCTAAAGGTTTAAAATCTCTCATCGCTGGAATTTCATACATAAATGAAATATCACCTTCTGGAAATGCAGGCTGTGGATTACTTCCTGGGAAACCATTTTTAGGCAAATCAGGCGTAAATAATCTCAAGAATAAATTATCAGATTCGCTGAAAACTTTAAACGATGAAGCGCCTGCTTTTAAATTTGCTCCCAATAAATTAGCATGATAACCTTTAAATTCTGGATAAACTAGATTTTCAAAACTCTCTCCTGTAATCGTATTGTTATAAGCTTTCTCCCAAATTCCGTATGTTGTTCCTTTAATTCTGTTTTTCCAAACGTGGTAAGGACCTCTTCCAAACCATTTGATTCCGGTAACTTCTTTTTCAGGAAAACTGAACGTAATTCCGAATGAATTGATTTTATCCTCGAAAAAAGCACCGTCGAATCCGTCTGCACCGTTTGCTCTTTCGTTTTTCAAAACAATCATTTCCATTTTAAATCTTCCGTCTGGTTCCATAATCCATTTGATAGAAGAGATTCCGCCAACGTAAGAAGCCGTACAAACCGCTTTGTCACCTTCCTGAGAAACCTGAATGTCTTTCAATTTAGCTTTCATCCCAATAGGGCGCGGGCCATTTGTTAACGGAATTGTTGCTGTTGCATTTTTAACCGATGTAATTTCTCCGTTTTCTAAACTTAAAACAACCGTAACATCGCCTCCTTTTAAAGTAACTTCAGTTCCAGTTTTAACAGCCGATGCCTTTGCTTTTGTGTTTTGAACCGCTAAAAATTTATTGGCATAAAATAAAGCTTTGTGAATAGGCCATGTCCAAGTATAAATTTCTTTTCCAAACTGATCATAAGCCGAAATTGATAAAACATCGCCTTCAGCAAAATTATTCGGAACAGCAAACTGAATTTTGCGTGTTTCTCCCGGTTCAGTACTTGGAATTTCGATTTTTCCTCCGCTTATTTCTTTGGCAGTTCCAGTCGTATAAAGCACATTTTTATCTGATTGTAATACTTTGAATTCCATTTTGCAAGTATTCAAATTACTGAAAAGATAGTCGTTTTTGATTAAAAAAGAACCGTCAAAACCTTCTGTAACTTGTTTTGGTTGAAACTGAATTGGCGCCCAAACTTCTTTTACCGTATAATAACTTCCTTCTCTTTCACGGTGCGGACCTAAAATTCCGTCTGCGGCTAAAGAACCTTTTGAGTCGAATTTTGCATCTCCTTTCCAATCAGAGCGAAAAACAGCTTCGTCCAACATCGCCCACATAAATCCTCCTGCAAAAAGCGGACTTTCTTTATAACGGTTCCAGAAATCTTCTAAAGCAGCTCCATGCCCGTTATCATAAGTTCCATGCATAAATTCGGTTGGGAAAAATACATTTTCTCCTGCGTTAAAACGATGCATTCCTGTCAAGTAAGTCGGGTAGTGGTGCGTGTCCCAGCCATTAAAATCAGCCCAAGGATGAATCACAATTCTTTTTTGAGGATCAAGATCTGCGAAGACTTTATCCGTATCATAATTCCATCCGCCTTCATTTCCATTATCCCAAATAATCACAGACGCATGGTTGACATCGCGCGTAATCATTTCAGTTGCTAATTTTTTCCCAGTTTCGGTATCATAAGAGTTTTGCCAGCCTGCCAATTCGTTCAAAACAAAAAGACCAAGCGAATCACAAACTTCTAAAAAGTGTGTATCTGGAGGATAATGCCCACGAACGGCATTCATATTCATATCTTTAATTAATTTTCCGTCCAGTTCGCTGATGCGTTTGCTGGTACTTCTTCCGCCTTCCGGCCAAAACGAGTGACGGTTAATTCCTTTCATAATGATTTTTGTACCATTAAGATAAATTCCGTCTTGCTTTTTAAATTCTAAAGTTCTGAAACCAATTCGTTTGTCATATTGATGAACTGCAGTTCCGTTTTGTTTTAAAACAAGCTGCAACTCATATAAATTTGGATTTTCAGGATTCCAAGGTTTAATGTTTTTCCATTGTGCAGTAATAGTTTCTTTGGTAGATTTCGCTTTAAGCGGAAAAGTAAAAGTCTGGAAATTTTCTCCGTTTAAACCTTTTAAAGTGGCTTCTAAAGTTGCATTTTTAGAAACATTTTTAAGATTAACATCAACTGTAATTGACCCGTCCATTTTCGGATTTACAGCAATATTTTCAATATGTGTTTTTGGTGAAACTTCTAACCAAACCGGACGATAAATGCCACCAAAAAGCCACCAGTCCGCTCTTCTTTCTGCAGCATTTACCGATTTATTTGCTGATTGTTTCCAAACGTGAACTTCTAAAGTGTTTTTTGCACCATATTTCAATAAAGAAGAAATATCATATTTGAACTCATAAAAACCGCCTTGATGAATCGCTCCAGCCAGTTTTCCATTTACTTTTACTTCGGTATCCGTCATCGCACCGCCAAAAGCAATTAAAACGTCTTTATCTTTATAATTGGCAGGAACTTCAAATTCATATTTGTATAAACCTTCTTCTTTGCTTGGCTCTTTTTGGTTCAATTCTTTGTACCAGCGGCCATAAGTATATTCGCCAAAACCTTCTAATTCCCATTGCGAAGGCACATTTATTTTAGACCAAGTTTTACTGTTGTTTCCATCAGTGCAATAAAAATCCCATTGCACAGGATGTTCAAAATCTTTTCCTGAAAGATAAACTTTATCGGTTTGTTGTGCATTGCTGTTTTGGGTCAGAAAAAGCGAAAATGCAAGAATAGAGAGATTTTGGATAGTGTTTTTTAGTAGCATAGTAAAGTAATTCTTTGATGGTTAATTGCCATCTGGTTTAACAATTTCAAATCGGGCACTCATAGGCAGAGTCCAGCTTGAAATGAAATTTGGTTTCTTCGGATTATAATCTGGTGTTTCTTTTTTGATGTGTTTTTTTAACGGAATATCAAGTTCGCGAATTCCCTTCAAAACGCAAAAGGCAATTTCGTTGGCTCCAAATCCATTAAAATGAGTATTGTCATCTAATGCTTTTTCCTGTCCCGGAAAAGTATTGGCAGGATATTGTACAAAAGCTTTTCTAGAAGGTTCGTCGCCCCAAGTTTCGTACAATTCGGTTGTCATTTTTGTAACATCGATTAAAGCGATATTGTTTTTTTGTGCTACTGCTCGCATTGCAGCTGGAAATTCGCCGTGTGTTTCTTTTAAAGTTCCATTTTCATTGAAAAAACGGCGCTGTGTTGGTGTCACCAAAACCGGAATTGCGCCTTTTTCTTTAGCCGAATTTACAAATTCAGTTAATAAAGTAGAATACGATCCAAAAGCTCCATTTCCTTCACCTTTTATTTTTTCGTCATTATGGCCAAATTCCACAAATAAATAATCTCCTTTTTTGATTTCAGAAAGTATTTTTTTCAAACGATTTGCACCTTTAAACGAACTTAACGATGAACCAGAATAAGCATAATTTGCAACCACAATATTTTGATCAAAATAATTGGTAATAAACTGTCCCCAAGACGCCCAAGGTTCCACATCTTGATCTGTAACGGTTGAATCTCCGGCAAGATAAACGACAGTCAAATTATCTTTTCGAGTTATTTTAATGCTTTGGATTGAAACTTCTCCAAGAAATTCAAGCGTCAATTTATGATCCCAGTTTAAAATTTCTTTTTCACGATCTTTTAAAGAGATATTGGTCTGATCATCTATTTTGATATTTCGGACATTAACATTAAAAGTCTGAGTGATTTTTTGTCCTTTTTTTACCGCAAATTCATTTAACATTAATCGTCGCGATTCTGCTTTTATAGTCACTTTTGAATCTTTTTCGGCACTTCCTATAGTAACTTCAACTTGGTAATTTCCTTCCGGAACGGCAATTGAAAAATAAGCAGGTTTTGTAATTGAGAAAGAATTTGCATTGATTTTTACATTCGAAGCCGAATTAAAATCAAAGCCAAAACCTTTTGTATCATCGTAAACTAATGCATTGTTTATTAAAGTGTTTTTTTTGTTTTTTGCCGAATTTCCAAAGACAAAAAGCTGTGATGCTGCATTATTTTTTACGCTGTCATTTTTGTTTTCTGAAGAAGAATAAACAGCATTTTTGACAAGCAGATTAGAATGCATAGCAAAGAACTGATTTGGCATTGCCAAACAAATAACCATCGATAAGAAAGTACTGATTTTTACCAATTTTTTGAGATTTTAATTTTTTTATTTTCAAACTTAATGGTTCATTTTTGATATAGTATCCTGTACTATGATGTTAAAAAGAATTTAAAAATGCTGAAAATTAATATACTTTTTATATTTCGTAAATCAGGTAGGTACAGGATAGTATACCACAAAAAAACAAAGAAATTGCATCATAATTATTGAATTGATAAAAAAAAGCGATTTTAATTTTATTTAATTCTTATTTAGATTTTGCCATTTTTACTGCTTTATGAAAACAAAAAAATATTCTTTTACAACGCTTTTAAGTTTGCTTTTTTTATTTCCAATCTTAAGTTTTGGACAAAATAAAGGAGCACGCAAACTTCATTATGCGCCAGAAGAAAACAGTTTTGTTTTAAAAAATGGAACCCGAAAATTCAATCGAGCATTATACGGCTCAAATACCGGATTTAGAGTAGAAACGGGCGATTTGCCTGAACTTGCCATGTATATGCCGGGAATGGGAGGAAATTTTAAACTCGGAATTGTAAATGGAAAAGACAGTAAATGGATTACCGAAGCTTCTAAAATTGATACGCGTTATGTCTTAGGCACAATGCATTATACAATTGAAGATGCTGTTTTAGGAAAGGGAAAATTATTTGTTGATGTTGTCGCTTTAAAAGAAAAAGAAGGTTTTATTGTAAAAGTTTATGGAAATGGAGTTTCTAAAAATGTAAATATTATTTGGGCTTTTGGCGGAGCGACAGGAAAGAAATTTAGTCGTGACGGCGATATTGGCGCTGATCCGGAATCTGTATTTTATTTACAGCCTGATTATTGTCTTGGTAATAAATATACTTTGCAAAAACAATCTTTTTTATTGGAATATGGTTCTGAAAGCAACAAACAGAAAACAGGAAACAATAAAAGTGTAACTGGATTTTTTCCCGAATCGAAAGCGCTTTTGGCAAATGCAAAAAATCAAAATTCACCTTTAGAATTGTACAATTCAAATGCAGACAATTTGCCGGTTATTTCTGGAAAAACCAATACTATTTCTGAAAAAGCCATTTATTGGCTGTTTTCTCCAGAAGAAATAAAAACAGCTGTTTCTCAAAAAGAAATTGCGCAGCTTTATGAAAAATCGGTTCAGGAAACGCAGGTTTTAGCGAATCGAGTTAAAGTCAAAACACCCGATCTTTACATCAATAATTTAGGTTTCGCCCTTTCAATTGCTTCTGATGGAATTTGGGAAAACCCAGCTTATCTTCATGGCGCAATTGCGTGGAGAATGTACCTGAATGCATGGCGCGGTGCGTATACTGCAGATCCATTAGGATGGCATGATCGAGCAAAAACACATTTTACAAGTTACAGTAATTCGCAAGTAACTTCGCCAGAAAGCGGTCCGATTGTTTTGGATGAAGAAAGAAATCTGGCGCGTCAGAAAGAAGAACTTGGAACTTCAATGTTCAGTAGCGGTTATATCAGCCGAAATCCAAATAAAAATACAGTTGCGCATCATTACGATATGAATTTGGTTTTTATTGATCAAATGCTGCGTCATTTTAAATGGACGGGAGATCTTGCTTTTTTGAAAGAAATGTGGTCCACAATAGAAAGACATTTGAATTGGGAAAAAAGAAACTTTGATCCAGATAACGACGGACTTTTTGATGCTTATGCCACAATTTGGGCAAGTGATGCTTTGCAATATAGTGGTGGTGCCGTAATTCATTCCTCGGCATATAATTATTATGCGAATAAAACGGTTGCTGAATTGGCAAGAAAAATTCAAAAAGATCCAACTCCTTATGAAAAGGAAGCGGAGAAAATTTTAAAAGCTTCAAACAATCAACTTTGGATTTCTAAGAAAGGAATTTTTGCTGAATATAAAGATGCTTTAGGAAACCGATTATTACATGATTCTCCGGGAATTTGGAGCATTTATCCTACGATAGATTCAGAATTGTCAAATCCTTTTGAGAGTTATCAAATGCTGAATTATGTAAATAATCAGATTCCTCATATTCCAATTACAGCTGATGGTTTGGATAAAAAAGACCTTTATGTAATTAGTACCACAAATTGGCAACCGTATACTTGGTCCATAAATAATGTGGCTTTGGCCGAACAATTACATACTTCATTGGCTTTTTGGCAAGGCGGACAATCGGAAAAAGCATTTAAAATGTGGGAAAGTGTTTTGATTGAAAGTATGTATTTGGGCGCTTCTCCAGGTGGTTTTGAACAGCTTTTGTATCAGGATAAAATGCGTGGCGAATTGTATCGTGATTTTGCTGACCCAATCGGAATGGCATCACGAACTTTGGTCGAAGGACTTTTCGGAATTAAGCCTGATGCGGTTGCAGAAGTTTTGACGATTCAGCCTGGTTTTCCTAAAGAGTGGGAAGAAGCTTCTTTAGAAGTTCCAGATGTTTCGATTTCTTATAATAGAGATAATAGAAAAGATAGTTATCATGTTGAAAATCGTTTTGCATCAAAAATGAATTTGAATTTGATTCTGAATGCCTATTATGACGGAATTGAAAGTATTAAAGTAAACGGCAAAAGTGTTTCATGGAAAGTAATTCCCGAAAGTATTGGAAATCCAAAAATCGGTATTGAAGTTCCTTATAATGCAATTTATGATGTAGTTGTTAATTGGAAAAGTGGCACTTTGGCAACAATGATTACTAAAGATTCATACAATTCTGGAGATGCTTTAAATATTCTTATTGGAAAAGGAGAAATTGTTTCCGTTTATGATCCGCAGGCGGTTTTGGGCGAAATTGTAAAATCAGAACGAACTTTTCAATCAACTGTAAATGGCGAGGGAAATAAAACCTTTTTCATCCAATTAAAACAAGGCGATTTTTCTTGGTGGAAACCGATTGAATTTACTTTAAAAAGCAAGAAAGAAACTGAAAAAGTTACTAATTGGGATCTTCCTTTGGATAAATCACAACGCGCAGAAACCATTTCGCTTTCTTCTTATTTCAATGCAAAAGTTACAGACATTTTTACAAATGAATATTTGTCTCCAAGACCGCAGACGGTGACTTTACAGCTTCCAAAACAAGGAATTGGAAATTGGTGTTACCCAAATATTTCGGTCAAAATTGATGACAAAGGTTTACGCGAAAAAGCCAAACAAACAGGAGAAATTAAAACATCAAATGGAATTCCGTTCAAAACGCCTTCAGAGGAAAATCAGAAGAATATCATCTTTACTTCGATGTGGGATAATTATCCGAAAAGCATTGATATTCCGCTTGACGGAAAAGCTTCACACGCTTATTTTATGCTGGCCGGAACGACAAACCCAATGCAAAGCCGAATCACAAACGGAGAAATTACAATAAATTACAGCGACAGAACTTCTGAAATTTTAGCATTGAAAAATCCAGAAAATTGGTGGCCAATCGAACAGGATTATTTCATAGATGGTTTAGCTTTTACAACCGATGCTCCAAAACCGCCAAGAGTTTATTTAAAAACTGGAGAAATTTCGAGAGATTTTAAAGATTTTACTGTTATAAAAGGATTTACCAATTATGGCGTTGACGGCGGTGCAGGAACAATTCTGGATTTGCCATTGGATAAAAATAAAACATTAAAAAGCCTGACACTTAAAACAATTGCTAATGATGTGGTGATTGGTTTGATAAGTGTTACTTTAATTAGAGAATGAGATAATTAGAAAATGTGTCAATTTGATAATTATATAATTGTGAAATGTAAGAAGTTAAATGTAAAGCGAGCCTTCGACTTCGCTCAGGATGACAGCTGATTCTAAAAGATTCTCTTTCCTTTTGTCAGGCTGAGCGAAGTCGAAGCCGTTTTGAACCTGAAACCTGAAACAAAAAAAATAACCAAATGAAAAAATATCAAATAATTGCTTTATTTCTATTTGTGATTTCGTTATCGGCACAACAGAAAATCGATCGAAAAGCATTAGTAAATCGCCACAACGTTCAAATTACGGCTATTGATACTTTGGCTTCTTTGACTGTTGGAAACGGTGCTTTTGCTTTTACTGTTGATGCGACAGGACTACAGACTTTTCCGAAAACATATCAAAACGGAATTCCGTTGGGAACCGAGTCGGAGTGGGGATGGGACAGTTATAAAAATACAGAGAATTTTAAGTTTTCTGAGACTTTAAAGGATTATCAGCAATACGGAAGGAATATTTCGTATACTGTTCAGATTAAAGAACCTAAAAGGAAAGTCGATGCCATAAATTGGTTCAGACAGAATCCGCATTTAGTGCAATTGGGGAATTTAGGTTTTGAAATTTTGAAGAAAGATGGAAGTCAGGCAAAACCATCAGATATTAAATCGATTTCTCAAAAACTGAATTTGTGGACGGGAGAAATTGAAAGTTATTTTGAAGTTGAAGGAATTCCTGTGACTGTATTGACAGCTTCTCACCAAGAAAAAGATGCAATTGGTGTAAAAGTAAAATCCGATTTATTACAGCAAAAACGCTTGAAAATCAGTTTGAGAATTCCATTTCCAACTGGAGATTGGGCAGATTTTGGAACTAAATATGAAGGAACACAAAATTATACAAGTACCTTAAAACAAAAATCAAAAACAGAAGCTGTTGTAACACATGTTATGGACAGTATTTCATACAACGTTGATTTAATGTGGAAAGGAAATGCACAAATTAAAAAAGCTGGAGATCATTATTTTGTGGTTGAAGCGTCAAATACAAATACATTAGAATTAAGTTGTCTTTTTGCTTTGGCAGCTAATAAAACGGAAAATTCTTCTTTTGAAACTATTCAGAACAGCAGTATAAAAGGCTGGGAGCAATTTTGGCTAAGCGGTGCTGCAGTTGATTTTTCAGGAAGTACTGATCCAAGAGCTAAAGAATTAGAGCGAAGAGTAATTCTTTCGCAGTATTTAACAAAAGTACAATGTACAGGAAAAGTGCCGCCTCAAGAAACCGGTTTGACTTACAACAGCTGGTACGGAAAACCGCACTTAGAAATGCATTGGTGGCATGGTGTTCATTTCGCCCTTTGGAACCGATCAGAATTGCTAGAAAAAAGTCTTCCGTGGTATCAAAAAGTTTTTGATAAAGCAAAAAATATTGCCAAAAGACAAGGTTTTGAAGGTGCAAGATGGCAAAAAATGACAGATCCGGATGGAAATGAAAGTCCGTCATCTGTAGGTTCATTTCTAATTTGGCAACAACCACATTTTATAACTTATGCCGATTTAATTTACCGTGCAAAACCAACAGCCGCAACCTTGAAACTATACAGCGAACGCGTTTTTGCAACCGCCGATTTTATGGCTTCGTTTGCAAATTATGATGCTAAAAACGATCGTTATGTTTTAGGCCCGGGTGTAATTCCAGCACAGGAACGCTTTAAGGCAATGGAAACTTTTAATCCAACTTATGAGTTGACTTATTGGAATTGGGCATTAAAAACGGCAATTTCATGGAAACATGGTTTGAATCAAAATGTGCCTGAAAAATGGGAAAAAGTTTTGGCTAAATTATCCAAACTTCCAGTTTCTGGTGATGTTTATTTAGCAACAGAAAGCGCAACAGATTCGTATACAAATCCAGAATTCAAAACCGATCATCCTTCAGTTTTAGGAACTTTCGGAATGCTTCCTGAAACTTCTTTATTGGATAAAAAAATAATGAAAAACACGTTTGATTTGGTTTGGAAAACATGGTCTTGGGACAAAACTTGGGGTTGGGATTTCCCAATGACAGCAATGTCTGCTGCACGATTAAACATGCCAGAAAAAGCAATTGATGCTTTGTTCATGAATGTGACAACGAACACCTATTTAAAAAACGGACATAATTATCAGGCCGAAAGATTAACATTATATCTTCCAGGAAATGGCGGGTTATTAACTGCCGTTGCGATGATGTGCGCAGGCTGGGACGGAACGACAGAAGAAAATCCTGGTTTCCCGAAAGATGGGACTTGGAAAGTGCAAAGCGAAGGATTCCAAAAAATGTTTTAGGCTAAAAATAGTACACCGATGATATGGATTCGCTATCGCGAAAATACGGATTATGACGGATTTTTTTTTTAATTGTATAAAATCTTGGAATTGGAATTACAAGAAAACAAAAACAATCAGTGTCAACCCGTTAAAACCCGTGTCATCAGTGGCCCAATAACAATCCAAAATAAAAAATAACTAATCATGAAAAATAAAATTCTATTACTATTATTGCTTTTATCGGTTTCCTTGTTTGCACAAAGGCAAATGGAAAACCTCGATAGAGGCATTATTGCCATAAAAGACAAAGGTCAGTTTTTTGTAGGCTGGCGCGTTTTAGGAACTGATCCTGATAATCTTGCTTTTAATTTGTACCGAAAAAGCGGTTCTAAAAAAGCAGTCAAATTAAATGACAAGCCAATTTCTGGGGCGACTAATTTTTTAGATACAAAAGCAAATGCTCAAGAAGAAAACACTTGGTTTGTAAAAACAGTTTTAAAAGGAAAAGAATCCGACGCCAAAGGCAGTTTTACAATTCCCGCTTCAAGTCCTGATAAAGATTATTTGTCAATTGTATTAAAGCCAATTGAAGGGTATACTGCAAATGATCTTTCGGTTGGAGATTTAGATGGGGACGGAAAATACGATTTGATTGTACATATGACCGGAAAAGGCCATGACAATTCACATACAGGAATCACAGATCCCCCTATATTTCAGGCTTATACTTTGGAAGGGAAATTTTTATGGCAGATTAGTTTAGGCAAGAACATTCGCGAAGGCGCACATTATACGCAGTTTATGGTGTATGATTTAGATGGAGACAGAATTGCGGAATTGGTTTGTAAAACGGCTGATGGAACAACGGATAGTCAGAATAATGTTGTTGGAGATGCTTCAAAAGATTGGGTTGACCGTGATCCAAATTCAGGGACTTTCGGAAAAATATTGAAAGGACCAGAATATCTTTCTGTTTTTGACGGAAGAACTGGAAAGCTTGTTACAACAGTTGATTATATTGCTGAAAGAGGTGATCTTGCCGGTTGGGGCGGACATGGCGGAAGCGGAGGAAACGACACAAAAGGAAATAGAATTGATCGTTTTACAGCTTGTGTTGCCTATTTAGACGGCGTGCATCCAAGTGTGGTGATGTGCCGTGGTTATTATGGAAGAACGGTTTTAGCTGCTTGGGATTTTAAAAACGGAAAACTGACTTCAAGATGGGTTTTTGACAGTAAAGATTCTGAAAATCCGTATTCTGGAATGGGAAATCATAATCTTACCGTTGCTGATGTGGATAATGACGGGAAAGATGAAATAATCTACGGATCAATGTGTGTTGATGATAACGGAAAAGGTTTATATACAACGGGTTTCAGACACGGAGATGCTATTCATGTTTCTGATTTAGATCTTGATCTTCCAGGTCTTGAAGTCTTTGGAATTCATGAAATTGAAAATGGTACAACAGGTCCAGGAGCTACCGTTTTTGCTGCAAAAGATGGAAAAGTTTTATTTGCAGGTTCTATAAATGAAGATGTTGGAAGAGGTGTTGCAGATAATATCGATCCTGAATTAAGAGGAGCGCAGTTTTGGTATTCAGGTTCTCCTGATTTATATGATATGAAAGGAAAAGTTGTTGGAAAAGCACCAGGCTCTATTAACTTTTTAATTTATTGGGATGGCGATACTTCTAGAGAATTATTAGATTCAAATCATATTGATAAATACAATAAAGGAAGATTGTTTACAGCGACAGGTGCAGTTTCAAATAACGGCACAAAATCGACACCGGCGCTTTCTGCGGATATTCTAGGTGATTGGCGTGAAGAACTGATTTTAAGATCAGAAGACAATAAAGAGTTGCGAATTTACTCGACAACAATTCCAACGAATGTAAGACAATATACTTTAATGCACGATCCACAATACAGATTGAGTATTGCATGGCAAAATGTAGGTTATAATCAGCCTCCTCATACGAGTTTTTATATGGGATCAGGAATGAAACCAGCGCCTAAACCGAATATTTCTTTGGTGGTTAAGAAATAGGTTTCTTTTAGATGCTAAGATTCTAAGATGCTAAGGTTCTAAGGTTTTTTTTACAAGAGGTTTTATCGTAGAGACGCACAGCAGTGCGTCTTTCTTATTTTTGTGAACGTATGATTTGTGATAAATAATAAACTTTGAAAAAAACTTAAAAGGTTAGACCAACGATTATCCACAATTTTGTCATCCTGACGGAGGAAGGATCACACAAGGAACTCCGCATGCAATGTTACCAATCTTTGTCGAGCTTTTAGTGTGATCCTTCCTCCGTCAGGATGACAAACGTTGCGCAAAAAAAAATCTCAGAACCTCAGTCCCTTAGATAGAATTTCGATCAATAAAATTAAAAGGCACTTTCACTTCTCCTTTTTCTTTATTTAAAATCATTCGCGCGGCGGTTTCACCCATAACGTTGAAGTCGGTTGACATAACGGTGATGCCTAATAATTCTTTTAGAGGTGTGTCGTTATACGAGATTACGCCAATTTCTTTTCCTAAAATATACTCTTCATCGCGAATCTGTTTCATTAAATTCACCAAATCCGATTCTTCAATAGTAATAAACAAATCACCTTTTTTCAGAATCATATCGTCGTAAACTTCACTCAAGATCTCAAAATTGATTTCGTGCTCTACACAAAATTTTCTGAATCCGTGCAAAATTCTTCTCGGATAAGGATAAACCGCTTTTTCAGGATAAACCAAAATCAGCCTTTTATATTTAGTAATTTTCGAAAGACCTTCTTTTAGCGCATTGTAAATATCATTCTCAAAATCCTGATAAATCTTGATGATTTCGCCTTCCATTCCTAATTTGATATTGTCCATAATGACCAATTTCTCTTTCGGAATGCGTTCGATTGCTTTTACAACTTCATCAGTAAAACTTAAATGTTTCAATTCATCTGTTTTAAAGTGTGTTGTGATGACATAATAATCATAAGCGCCTTCGAATTTGTCAAGCAGGTTTAGAAATAAGGTTTCGTCACAATGATAAATATGCAGATCAGTATGCGCATTTGCACCAACAGTATTTATGAAAGAACTGTAGGTTTTCATTTTATATGCGCTCAGTTTATTGAACAGAAAAAGAACATTTACCTTTGATTCGAGTTTTGTTCGGGTAATATAGTAGCCTTTTCCTCGGATAGAAGAAATAATTTTTCGCTCTTTTAAGATATTATAAGCCTTTTCGACAGTATCACGAGACATATAAAACTCCTCGCTGAAACTGTTAATGGAAGGTATTTTTTGATTTATTTTTAGATTTCCGTTGGCAATATTCTGTAAAATTGAATCTACAATCTGCTTGTATTTTGGAACCCTTGAATCTTCATCAATTTTAATAAGTTTAATCATTTTGCAGGTATTGAAAATTATGCTGAAAATTTTACAAACATAATTCTGAATTAAAATTTGGATATAAAGCTTTACTTAAAACTTGATAAAGTGCTGTAATTGTTACTTTTCTCACAAATTATATCAAATTAAATAAGGCTAATATTATATTTTTGGAGATTTACTTGATTATTACTAATTGATGATATAATAATTACGAAATCGATTGCTAAAATAGAAATTTTAAATTTATTTTTCTACTTAAAAACCATTCTTCTTCGCAATATTCTTTGGTTTTAACATAAATCCTAAAATCATAAAGGATAGTACAGGACAGTTTTCTTTTTTACATTCTCTTATTTTACAAAACCAGATTAACTATCAATAACCACAAACTAAAATTATTAAATGGAATCATTACTCGGTATTATTTTTCACTCCATTGGAGGTTTCTCTTCGGGCAGTTTTTATATGCCTTTTAAGAAAGTAAAAAATTGGGCATGGGAAAGCTACTGGCTTATAGGAGGTTTTTTCTCTTGGCTTATTGTGCCGCCAATTGCTGCTTATTTGACTATTCCAAATTTTACTGAAATTATTGCTACAGCTGCTCCATCAGTTAAAGCATTGGCATTTACAATGGGATTGATTTGGGGAATAGGCGGACTTACTTATGGTCTTGGTGTTCGCTATTTAGGAATGTCATTAGGAAACTCAATTACTTTAGGCTTCTGTTCTGCTTTTGGTGCTTTGATTCCGCCAATTTACTATAATTTCAATGCTGTAGAAGGTAAAGAATCCATCAGTGATATGTTTGCGAATTCTGGCGGACAAATGGTTTTGGCTGGTGTATTAATATGTATTATCGGTATTGCTATTTTGGGAAAAGCCGGAATGTTGAAAGAGAAGGATTTCGCAACAGGCCATGAGGACAAAGACAAAGATTTTAGTCTGGTAAAAGGATTGATTATTGCCATTATATCAGGTATTTTAAGTTCGTTTTTTAACTTCGGAATTGAAGCAGCTAAACCAATGGCTAATGTTGCTAATGAGGCCTGGAAATTAGCAAATCCAAATCAAGGCGAATTTTTGTTCCAAAATAACGTCAGTTATATCGTGATACTTTGGGGCGGCTTAACAACTAACTTTATATGGTGTATTTATCTGAATTTCAAAAATAAAACCTTTGGTAATTATACAGATACCAAAACACCAATTTCAAAAAATATTTTATTCTCAGCAATTGCCGGAACAATGTGGTTTTTGCAGTTCTTCTTTTATGGTATGGGAGAAAGCAAATTAGGCAATGGTGCAAGTTCTTGGATTTTGCACATGTCGACTATTATTTTAACGGCCAACTTTTGGGGATTCTACCTAAAAGAATGGACAGGAGTTTCTAAGAAAACAATGAGAACTTTTGCGTGGGGAATTGGATTAATCATGCTTTCGATTGTTGTAGTCGGAATTGGTAATTCATTATAAAAATCAACTAAAATCAAATCAACCAAATGTCGAATATAAATACAAATAATATGAATTTTAAGCACGTAAGCTATCTTTGGGATGACGCTAAAGCAAAAGAACTAGCTGGTGATGAGGTAGCGCTTTTTATTTATCGCTCTAATTTATTAGGAGCCGATTTAAGATTGACAAACTACGGAGGTGGAAACACGTCGGTAAAAATTACAGATAAAGATCCATTAACGGGCGAAAGCTCCGAAGTAATGTGGATTAAAGGTTCTGGTGGAGATATCGGAACATTAACAAAATCAGGCTGTGCAGCGCTTTATTTAGACAGGCTTCGCAATCTTGAAAATGTGTACAGAGGAATTGAGTTTGAAGATGAAATGGTAGAATTATTCAATCACTGTATTTTTGATTTAGCATCAAAAGCGCCTTCAATTGATACGCCTTTACATGGTTTCTTGCCTTTCAAACACATTGATCACTTGCATCCAGATGCGGCAATTGCAATTGCGGCTGCAAAAGACGGAGCAAAAATCACAGAAGAATTATTTGATGGCGAAATAGGATGGGTTGGATGGCAGCGTCCTGGTTTTGACCTTGGACTTCAATTAAGAAGCTGTTTGGAAGAAGCTGAAAAGAAAGGAAAAAAACTTCGCGGCATCATGTTAGGTTCTCATGGTTTATTTACTTGGGGAGATACTGCATACGAAAGTTATATTAATACGCTGGAAGTAATCGAGAAATGTGCTGAATATCTTGAAAGCAACTACGGAAAAAAACGTCCTGTTTTTGGAGGTAAAAAAATCGAAAGTCTTCCAGAAGCGGATCGTAAATTAAAAGCAGCAAAAGTAGCTCCAATTTTAAGAGGTTTCTGTTCATCAGAGCGTCAAATGATTGGACATTATACAGATGATGCAAGAGTTTTGGAATTCATTAATTCTAATGATCTTTCAAAATTAGCACCGCTTGGAACTTCTTGTCCGGATCACTTTTTAAGAACTAAAATCAGTCCGCTGGTTTTAGCATTAGATCCAAACGAAGATTTGTCTGATGTTGATGCAATTAAAGCAAAATTAACACCAGCATTTGAAGCATATCGTGCAATGTACAAAGACTATTACAATGCATGCAAAAAATCAAATTCACCTGCAATGCGTGACCCAAACCCAGTTGTGATTTTATATCCTGGAGTTGGTATGTTCACTTTTGCAAAAGATAAAACAATGGCGCGTTTGGCGTCAGAATATTATATCAATGCAGTAAACGTAATGAAAGGTGCTGAAGCAGTTTCAGAGTATACTTCATTACCGCACCAAGAAGCATTTGATATCGAATATTGGTTATTGGAAGAAGCAAAATTACAGCGTATGCCAAAACCAAAAGCATTGTCAGGAAGAGTAGCTGTAATTACAGGTTCTGCTGGCGGAATTGGTAAAGCTATCGCTAAGAAATTTGCGCAGGAAGGTGCTTGTGTGGTAATCAATGATATTAACGAAGAGCGTTTAGAAGCAGCTACAGCGGAGTTTGTGAAATTGTTTGGTAAAGATGCTGTTTCAAGTACTTTATTGAATGTTACAGATCCTAATAGTACTGAAAAAGCATTCGATCAGGCTTCTCTAGCTTTTGGTGGTGCTGATATTATTGTAAACAATGCCGGAATCAGTATTTCTAAATCTATTGCTGAGCATACTTTAGAAGAGTGGGACAGATTATTCGATATTTTAGTAAAAGGACAATTTATTGTTTCTAAAGCTGGAATTGAAGTAATGCGTAAACAAGGTTTTGGTGGAGACATCGTAAACATTGTTTCTAAAAATGCAGTTGTAGCGGGTCCAAATAATCCTGGATACGGTTCTGCAAAAGCGGCTCAAGCGCACTTGACACGTTTAATGGCTGCAGAACTTGGAGCTGATAAAATTCGTGTAAACACCGTAAATCCTGATGCTGTAATCTCAGATTCAAATATCTGGTCTGGCGGATGGGCAGAAGGACGTGCAAAAGCTTACGGAATAACAGTTGAAGAACTTCCAGCTTATTACGCAAAACGTACATTATTAAATGAAATTATATTGCCAGATGATATCGCAAATGCATGTTTTGCTTTCGTTGGTGGTTTATTAGGTAAATCTACAGGAAATGCTCTAAATGTTGATGGTGGTGTAGGAATGGGCTTTTACAGATAGATTGTTTAGTTTTTTTAAGTTAAAAACAAAGGTGGTTTTTTGTTATCTAACGTTCGGAAATTTTCGAGCGTTAGATTTTTTAAAATTAAAGGACTAAAAAAACGCAATAAAATAATTAAGATTAACCAAGAGCGCAATCGATATAATGTGTTACATTGTGCGCTATTAAAATAAAATGCTATGTTAATTGAATCAAACAATATTGCATCTCATAACGAGGGATTGCTGAAAAAACATCAAAATAAATTTGCTTTTACAGCATCAGAAATAGAAAATGCAGAATCGATTATTCAAAAATTAATTGATTTTCAAATCGCAATTCCATCTTGGGCTTTAGGAACTGGAGGAACTAGATTTGGACGTTTTGCAGGTGGAGGAGAACCTCGTTCATTAGAAGAAAAAATTGAAGATGTAGGTTTGCTTCATAAATTAAACAATGCTTCTGGCGCGATTTCGCTTCATATTCCGTGGGATATTCCAACAGATTATAATGCAATCAAAACGCTTGCAGCGCAGCACGGATTAAAGTTTGATGCCATGAACTCTAACACATTTCAGGATCAGGCAAATGCAGAACATACTTACAGATATGGTTCATTGCAAAACGTAAACAAAGCAGTTCGTAAACAAGCAATTGCTCACAATATCGAAGTGATTAAACACGGAATTGAATTAGGATCTGATTCATTAACAGTTTGGTTGGCTGATGGATCTAACTTTCCGGGGCAATTAAACTTCCGTAAAGCGTACCAAAATACATTAGAAAGTTTAGAAGAAATCTACGATGCATTGCCTTCAAACTGGAAATTGTTTTTAGAATACAAATGTGCTGAACCCAACTTTTACTCCACAACAGTTGCTGATTGGGGACAGTCGTATTCATACGTTCAAAAATTAGGAGACAAAGCAAAAACGCTTGTTGATTTAGGTCATCATTTACCAAATGCAAACATTGAGCAAATTGTTTCTATTTTGCTTATGGACAATAAATTAGGAGGTTTCCACTTTAATGATTCAAAATATGGAGATGATGATTTAACTGCTGGAGCTTTGAAACCTTATCAGTTATTCTTGATTTTCAATGAATTGGTTGAAGGAATGGATGCAAGAGGAATGAATCACGCCAAAGATTTAGGCTGGATGATTGATGCGTCTCACAATATCAAAGATCCTTTAGAAGATTTATTGCAGTCTGTAGAAGCGATTATGATTGCTTATGCACAAGCACTTTCTGTCGACAGAAAAGCATTAGAAATTGCTCAGGCAGAAAATGATGTGGTTAAAGCACAGGAAATTCTTCAAAATGCTTTCCGTACAGATGTTCGCGCATTAGTTGCTGAGGCTCGTTTGCGTTCAGGAGCAGCTTTAAATCCAGTTGAATTGTATCGTACTCTTGCCGTTAGAAGCAATTTGATTGGTGAAAGAGGATTAAAAACAATGGCAACAGGGTTATAATTATAAATTATCAATTGTTAATTATAAATTATGAATTCATAATTAACAATTGATAATTAACAATTTACAATTAAAAAAAAATGAATGTAGTTGCAATTTTTGATATTGGTAAAACAAACAAAAAGGTTTTTTTATTTGATGAAAATTATAAGATTGTTTGGGAAAAATCAGTAAATCTTGATGAAACCACAGATGAAGATGGTTTTCCCTGCGAAGATATTGATGTTCTGAAAAACTGGATACTCGACCGATTATCAGAAATAAAAGAGCTGACCAACTATGTTTTAAAAGCAATCAATTTTAGTACATACGGCGCTAGTTTTGTGTACATTGACGAAAGCGGAAAAGTTTTAACTCCTCTGTATAATTATCTAAAAGATTATCCAGAGGAATTAAAAAAAGGGTTTTACAGCAAATATAAAGGCGAAGAGAAATTTGCCGTCAAAACAGCTTCTCCGGTTTTAGGAAGCTTGAATTCTGGAATGCAGATTTACAGATTTAAAGAAGAAAAACCAGAGCTTTTTGAAAAAGTAAAATACTGTCTTCATTTGCCGCAATATTTGAGTTTTCTGTTGACAAACGAGGCTTTCGCCGATATTACAAGTATTGGCTGTCATACGAATCTTTGGAATTTTAAAAAGATGAAGTATCACAAATGGCTTAAAAATGAAGGTATTTCAGCTAAAATTCCGCCTTTGCATTACGGAAAAGATGTTTTGAAAAAAGAAAATGATCTGGCAATTGGAGTTGGTCTTCATGACAGTTCATCGGCAATAATTCCGTACACAATTAATTTTACAGAGCCTTTTGTTTTATTATCGACAGGAACTTGGAGTATTTCGCTGAATCCTTTCAATAATAAACCGTTGACTTTTGATGAATTGCAGCAAGATTGTTTGTGCTACATGCAATACACTGAAAAACCAGTAAAAGCAGCGCGATTATTTTCGGGCAATGAACATGAAGTTCAGGCTAAAAGATTAGCGGCCCATTTTAATGTTCCGTTTGACAGTTTCAAAGATGTTTATTTTAATAAAAAGATTGTAGCGACTTTACGATCGCTTAATTTTCAGATTATTTATCCAAAGAAATACGATTTTGATATTCTGAAAGAATGTCCTTTTCAAACCAGAGATCTTTCTTTATTTAAGGATTATGAAACAGCCTATCATCAATTGATGCTGGATTTGGTAGAACAACAAGTTTTTTCGACTAA
Organism: Flavobacterium sp. LC2016-01; assembly: GCF_009711135.1. Lineage (GTDB taxonomy): Bacteria > Bacteroidota > Bacteroidia > Flavobacteriales > Flavobacteriaceae > Flavobacterium. The sequence goes on from NZ_WMIC01000004.1 coordinate 334,686, forward strand.
CTTAGTGATACACAATAGTCCTGTAAAGAAAATTTTTGTGGATGGAGGTTTCAGCAAAAATTCCATTTTTATGAATCTGCTGGCAGAAGCATATCCAGATGTAGAAGTTTACGCCGCATCGATGGCGCAGGCGAGTGCATTAGGCGCAGCGCTGGCCATTCATGAAAACTGGAACCCGAAACCAATTCAGAATGATTTAATCGATTTGAAGTTTTATAAGCATTAGAATTTATGGCCACAGATTAAAGACTTAATAAAGATTTTTGTTTCTCGCAGATTTGGCAGATTGTGCAGAAAAAAATCTATTTAATCTGCCAAATCTGCGGGCTAAAAACAAAATAATAACAAATGAAAATCGGACTTTTTATACCGTGTTATGTCGATCAGTTTTACCCAAAAGTTGGAATAGCAACCTATGAACTTTTGCAAAAATTAGGCTGTGATGTTCATTTTCCAATGGGTCAGACTTGCTGTGGCCAGCCAATGGCAAACAGCGGTTACGAACATTTAACAAAAGGCTGTAACGCAAATTTCATCTCCAATTTTGCCGGATTTGATTACATTGTCTGCCCTTCTGGAAGCTGTGTTTTGCACGTAAAAGAACATCTGCACGACGAAAAATTAGAAGTTGTAGCTTCAGAAATGCGCAAAAAAGTTTTTGAGCTGACAGAGTTTATAACTGATATTTTAAAAATAGATCAGATTAATGGAAGCTTTCCATTTAAAGTCGGAATGCATCAAAGTTGTCACGGTCAGCGAGGTTTAAAGCTTTCGCAGATGACCGAATTAAACGCACCATTTTTCTCAAAACCAGAACAATTGCTTCATAACATAAAAGGCCTAGATTTAGTTTCTTTATCTCGAAAAGACGAATGCTGTGGTTTTGGCGGAACTTTCTGCGTTACAGAAGAAGCCGTTTCGGTAAAAATGGGGCAGGACCGAATCAAAGATCATGAAAATCACAATGTAGATTATATTACAGGCGGTGATATGTCTTGTTTAATGCATTTAGAAGGAATTCTGAAGAGACAAAATAGCCGAGTAAAAACCATTCATATTGCCGAAATATTAAATACAATGGCTTAGAAAAACAGACCACGGATTTTACGGATTAAACTGGTTTTCGCTGGTTTAGAATTTATTAAAATCGGTGTCAATCTGCTTAATCAGTAAAATCTGTGAGCCATTTTTTAAAAAATATTACTATGAAAAAAATTGCGCTTTGTTCCATTCTATTTCTTTCAATCCTTTTTTTATCGTTTCAGAAAGATCCGTCTACTGTGACGCAGAAAGAAGTAGTGGTAAAAGCACCTTTTGAAATGCCGGCAATTAAAATTCCGGATTTTAGCAAATGCAAAGAGTTTTCAATTCTAGATTTTGGAGCTGTAAAAGGAGATAAAAACAAAACGTCTGAGGCAATTTCAAAAGCAATTTCAAAAGCCAATAAAGCTGGCGGAGGAATTGTTGTGATTCCGCAAGGAGAATGGCTGACCAAGAAAATTCATTTTAAAAGCAATGTAAATCTGCATTTGAATAAAGGTGCCATTTTGCTTTTTTCTGAAGATCCAAAAGATTATCTGCCTGCAGTTCGTTCCACTTGGGAAGGTTACGAATGCTACAATTATTCACCTCTGATTTATGCCTACCAATGTAAAAATATTGCCATTACAGGCGAAGGTGAATTAAAAGCTAAAATGGACGTTTGGACCAAATGGTTTGCACGCCCAAAAGCGCATATGGAAAGTTTGAAAAGATTATACTATTTGGCTTCTTATAAAAAACCTGTTGAAGAAAGACAAATGGTTAATGACACAGCAAATTTGCGTCCTCATTTTATCCAGTTTAATCGTTGTCAAAATGTTTTAATGGATGGCGTTAAGATAACGAATAGTCCTTTTTGGACCATTCATCCGTTCTTATCAAAAGACGTCGTAATCAGAAATCTTCAGGTGTATGCTCACGGACATAATAATGATGGTGTTGATCCGGAGATGTCTCAAAATGTATTGATTGAAAACTGTGTTTTTGATCAAGGAGATGATGCTATTGCGATTAAATCGGGTTGTGGTATCGATGCTTGGAATCTGCACACGCCTTCAAAAAATATTGTAATGCGCAATTGTACCGTAAAAAATGGTCATCAATTAGTTGCGATTGGAAGTGAACTTTCGGGCGGAATCGAAAATGTTTTTATTGATAACTGTACCGTTGTTGACGGCGCAAAACTAAATCATCTTTTATACATTAAAACCAATGAAAGAAGAGGCGGTTTTGTAAATAATATTTATATGACCAACATTACATCAGGCAAAATTGACGCCGGAGTTTTAGGCATAGAAACCGATGTTTTGTACCAATGGCGCGATTTGGTTCCAACAATTGAACGACGCCTTACGCCAATAAAAAATGTGCATTTAGAAAATATAAAAGCGACTGATGTAAAGTTCATTTCTAGAATTCAAGCTCAGAAAGAACTTCCGGTGGAAAATATTTTCTTAACTAATATAACGGCAGATAATATTCAAGGAGAGAAAGCAATTCATGAAAATGTAGTGAATTTTGTCAGTAAAAATTAATCAATAATACAATCTCGTTTGTAATAAACTTTTTAAAAGATGTCTTCAAAAAAGATAATAGAACACAGCGAAGCAGCAGCACGTTTTAACAAAGATGTGGAGCGCGTAAACTGGCATGATGAAACGCTTTGGTTTGTGCGCGAAAAGCGTGATAAATCGGCGCATCAGATTCAGGATTGGGAATTACTGCGCGAAACAGCTTCTAAAATCAAGAATAATGTGCTTTCTAATATTCACGATTATTTAGTTGAATTTGAGGTAAATGCACATAAAAATGGCATAAAAGTACATTGGGCAGCCGATGCCAAAGAACATAACGAAATTGTGCATTCTATTTTGGTAAAACACGATGTAAAGCAAATGGTGAAATCAAAATCCATGCTTACAGAGGAATGCCATTTGAATGAATATTTAGCTGAAAATGGTGTTGAAGTTATCGATTCCGATTTAGGAGAATATATTGTACAGCTTCGTAAAGAACCGCCGAGTCATATTGTTTTGCCGGCAATTCACCTTAAAAAAGAAGATGTAAGTGAAACTTTTCATGAACATTTAGGTACAGAAAAAGGAAATTTTGATCCTCAATATTTAACCGAATCGGCACGACACCAACTTCGCGATACGTTTTTAACGCGAAAAGCAGCTTTGACCGGAGTTAATTTTGCTATTGCTGAAACTGGCGAAATTGTGGTTTGTACCAACGAAGGAAATGCTGATATGGGTGCGCATTTAGCCGATGTTCACATTGCCTGCATGGGTTTTGAAAAACTGATTCCGAAGAGAGAACATTTAGGTGTTTTCTTGAGATTATTGGCCAGAAGTGCAACCGGACAGCCGATTACGACTTTTTCAAGCCATTTTAAAAAGCCAAGAGACGGCAAGGAAATTCATATTGTAATCGTTGATAATGGTCGTAGCACGCAATTAGGACGAGAAGATTTTAGAAATTCATTAAAATGCATTCGCTGCGGAGCGTGTATGAATACGTGTCCGGTTTACAGAAGAAGCGGTGGACACAGTTATCATAATGCTGTTGCGGGACCAATTGGCTCTATTTTGGCACCAAATCTCGACATGAGCAAAAATGCCGATTTGCCTTTTGCTAGTACGCTTTGTGGTTCGTGTACTAATGTTTGTCCGGTAAAAATCGACATTCATGATCAATTGTATAAATGGCGTCAGGTTTTGGTAAAAGAAGGACATACGCCAACTTCAAAAACCATTGCAATGAAGACAATGGCAACTGTTTTAGCGAATCCGACAGTTTTTAATATCGCTGGAAAATCAGGGCGATTTGTAATGAAAAATGTTCCAGGTTTAGTCAATAATAAAATGAATAAATGGTACGATCAGCGTGAAATGCCTGCCGTTCCAGAAGAATCATTCAGAGAATGGTACAAGAAAAATTCAAGAGAAGCAAAAGAGAAAAGACAATGAGCAGTAAAGCCGATATATTACAAAAAATAAAACAGAATCAGCCTGAATCTGTAACTGCTTTGCCAGACTTAAAAGTTTTAGGATCTGAAAAGTTTGATATTTTAGAGACTTATAAAACCGTACTGAAAAACATTGGAGGAAATCCCGTTGAAGTTTCAAATTATGAAGAAGTGATTTCGTATATCAAAGAGCATTATAATATTGAAAAACGCATCGTTACAACACTTCCTGAACTTTCAGAAATTGCATCTTTAGACTGGACAAATGACGATCCGTATTCGCTAAAAGATGTTGAATTGACAGTTATAAAAGCGCATTTTGGTGTGGCCGAAAACAGTGCGCTTTGGGTAACAGATGATATTTTAGGACAGCGTGTTGCTCCATTTATCGCACAATATTTGGCGATTATTGTAAACAAAGAAAATATTTATCCAACAATGCATCAGGCATATGAAAAAATAGGAAATCAGGATTACGGTTTCGGAACTTTCATCGCTGGACCTTCAAAAACGGCTGATATTGAACAGTCTTTGGTTTTAGGAGCGCATGGTGCTAGAGGATTGATTGTTTTTATTTTAAACTAATTTTTCGCCACGAATTCACGAATTATTTTTAAATCTAATTTCGTGAATTCGTGGCGATTTTTTTTTAAAATCCATTTAAATTGAAATGAAGATTGTTATTTTTTAATTACTTCAACGGCCAAGCTTTTTGATCTGTATTTATTAAAAGTTATAAAAATAATAGTTACAATTACGAGCAGTGAAAAATCGGCAACGCCTAATAATAATTGTGTTTTTACTTCAAATAAATTAGCAAAACCATAGCTGAATATTGAGCTGATCATGTACATTACACCACCTGTAAGTCCGCTTGCGATTCCGGCATTTTTGGAGAAACGGCTCAAACAATATCCATAAATTATGTTGAAAATAAAACCGCCAGCAATATGAATTCCGATAATGAAACCAATTAATGTATAAAGATTACTTCCAAAAGAAGCCGTAAAAATCATCAGCAATACTAAAGTGATTTGAACGCCAAACGCAATACTGACTTTTTGAACTAAAGGCTTTTTAATGAGCGATTTTGCAATTATACCGCCTGTCATTAATGAAAAACCAGAAAGCAACGAACTGTATCCTGTAGTAATTGCAGTATAACCCAAAACGCGTTCAATAATAAAAGGACTCGATAAACTGTAAACGACAACCATTCCGAACGACATTCCGATAATAACAAGACCTAAGGTGAAATCTGCCGTTTGAAGCATTCCTTTGTACGTCTGTGCAATCAATTTTAATTTAAAAGGATGATAATGTTTTAGGGATTCACCGCTATAAATAAGTTCCAGAATTAAAAACACTAAGGACAGACCGCCTAAGAAATAGAAATTAGATCTCCAGCCAAAGCTGTTTTCCAGATAACCACCTAAAAATGGCGCCATAATAGGAGCACAGGCCCAAATGATAGAAAACATACTGATATAACTTTTTAGTTTTTCGCCTGTAAACAAGTCAACAAAATAGGCTCGTTTTCCCACAACAATAAGTGCTATTGTAATTCCTTGAATAATTCGCATGGCGTAAATAACATAAATATTAGGAACTAATGCGATTACAAAACTGGTAAGTGAAAATAGGGCAAGCGACGCAAGACTGATTTTATAACGCCCGAAACTGTCTAACAGGCTTCCTATAAAAAATTGGCTGATACCAACACTAAACATAAACAGCACCAGCGAAAGCTGTACAGCCGAAGCCGAAACATTCAAATCATTTGCCATTGCAGGCAAAGAAGGTAAATAAATATCTGTCGCAAAGCCAGATAAGGGAATCAATGCAAGGGCAAGTATAGTACTAAATCCCTTATGGTTTTCTTGTAAAATTCTCATTTTCTTTTTCTTTAATTGTTTTTATTGTCTTTTCTATGAAATTTGTTTGATTTAAGATTAGACCGAACGGTCTAAAAAATAGTAAAAAAAATAGGTTATCGAACATATCTTTTAAATTCCTCTTTTATGCTTTCTAAAACGATCAGCATTTGTGCATGATCACCACTTATTTTTTCACACAAAATTGCACCTTCAATCATGGCAAAAGTTTTAATGCTAAAATGTTGCGGATTAATTGCTGCATGTAATTCATTACTGTTTATTCCATCTTCCACTATAGTATAAAATCTTTTTTGAGCGGATTGGATTGCTTTTTTTACATATTCTTTAACCGTTGGATTCGTATCATCAGCATCAACTCCAAAGTTTAAAATTGGGCAACCGTCCACCATTGTTTCGTCATTTCCGTATACATCCAATAAATTAAAAAGCTTTTCCTGCGCCGTTTTGCCTTTTGAGACTGCAGTATCTAATTTGTTAGCTAATTGCGCTCTTAAATAAATAAAGGATTCAATGCAAATTTCTTCCTTGCTTTCAAAGTTTCCATAAATACCGCCTTTTGCAAGTTTTGTAGCTTCCATGATATCAGTGATAGAAGTTCCAGCCATTCCTTTTTTATTAATAATTGGTGCCGATGCTTCTATGATAAATTGTCTCGTTCTTTCTGCTTTGCTCATGATCTTCTCTTTTTGACACTGCAAATTTAGACCGTTCGGTCTTTATTTGCAATAATTTTAACTTTTTATTTTAAAATGAGGAATATTTTATAAAAGTTATTTGATTTTTGAAGTCTTGATTTTTCGTTTATATTTGTTTGAAACGAACAATATAACAATAGAAAAAACAACATAAAAAATGAAAAATATAGTATTATTTTTAGTTGTTATCCTTTATTCTTGTAAATCAAAAAACTGCATAAGTACTAATAATAAATTAGTGGCTGAGTTTGAAAAAAATATAAAAATAGTCCAAACGGCACAAAAGAAGAAAAAGCTAAGAGTTGTAGAATATAGAGAAGCTATTCTTTATTTGTCAAATACAACTGGCATCATGACTCTAGCAGATTATAGTGAACCCGTTGGATATTTAAATGATGAAGACTATAGAAGAGATATGAAATTATGGAAAAGATGGTTAAATGAAAATCGTTGTATAAGAGAGATTGAATAAATTGCCAGCTGGAGATATTTTTGATGAATCGAATTTGGATAAACAACAAAAAAAGGTATAATAGACTATATGAATAAAATTAATTTTCCTGTTTTAAATATTTCTATAAATGAATTGAACTTAGAGAACGTGAGTGAAATAATATTTTATGATATTTATTTTTATAGCAACTCTTATGATTTGTTTGAAAAATTAAGGTTAAATCATAAAATCGTAGATAGTAAAGGAAATATTTTTAAAATCGTCAAACTTCAAAAAAAAGAGAGGAACTGGATGAGCTTTTTTAAGCAATCGAAACACGAAATGATCTTTGAGTTATTGGAAGAGAAAATTGATTTAGATGATTTGAAAGATTTCATGTTGGAGAAAATGGCTAATCTTGAAGAAAATGAATATAAACTTAAGTGGATAGAAAATATAAAAAAAGCTAAAAATTTTGACGAGTTAATAAGGGGGGCGTAACGGTTGTGTCCAAAAGTAACCCGTTAGCACAGATTGCAAATCTGCGCTAACGATTGTGGAGAGAAGATATGCACGATCGGGATATGTTCCTGTTTCAGTAGAATACTAATAAAATTGGATATGAAATATCGATATATTATAATATTATTTGCCTTGTGCTTTTTTTCTTGTTCAAATCAACAAGAAAATTTTGTTAATCTCAATGGGATATGGATACCAAAATCGATTAATTGGAAAGAAGGCAGTTTTGAAATATTCTATGTTTATAATGACACATGCTTCGCAAAGGTAGCTTCAACTCAGGTGTTGGTAGAAAACGATTCTATTAGTTTTATGAGTGAACCTGGTTTTATTCTTTCGGATGGAAAACTTAAATGTAATGAAAAGAATGTTGCCATATCTTATAGGGTTTTATACCGTTTTATAAACATCGAAGGTGAAAAAATACCAAGTAATATAATTACAGACACCTTAAAATTGAAAAAAGAGAAGGATATTGTGACATCGTTTAATTATCAAAATAAAGATTATATCCGTACAGATTATTTTACTACACAAAGTAAGGAACGAATGAAATCAATTGCAATTAAATTTGCATCTAAACTGAAAGAAGAGTACAAACTATAAAAAAATCCTTCGCTCGCGCTAGCGGGGGGAACAAATATTGCCAATCACTCCTCCTCTAGACGGTCCTCGTTAAAAATTAATATATGAACAATAAAATTTTATTATTTATCATAATTTTTATTTTTATTTCATGTAAGAATAAAGATGATTTAGGGTTAACTAATCAAGCAAAAAAATGGGTTTATTATAATTCTCCAAGAGATTATAATAGAGATAGTGTAGGATTTATTATGTATTTAAAATTCTACAAAAAAGGAAAATGTGCGAATTTTTTCGTTGTTAATGATGAACAAGATTACAAGCCTGAAATGGATTGGAAATTTACAAAAAGTGATAGTACTTTAGAAATTGGTGGCAACAGGTTTTTAGTTCGAAATATTTATACTGATAGTATCATTTTGAAGGATTTGAAATATAACAGAAAAGTTAAACTTTTAAATTGGAATGTTTTGAAAAAGAATCAAGAGATAAAGAAATAGTAAATTATGGTTTTTAATATATAAAAAAATAGTAATTACCCTGCCAATTTTAGCAATAGATTGCAAGGAGAACAGGATAACAGAAAACTGTACCTGCTCCCCAAAGAGTTCCTAATGAAAAACAGACAAATGTCTCTGACTTTGCGTAATTTTTTATATGTATTTAGGTATAAAACGCCTTAAAAGGTTTCTAACTTTTTTCTCTTCAAAAATCATTAAACAAGATTTCAAAATGTAAAAAAAACATTTTATAAGCAATCCTTTATTAAAACTAAAAACGTAAGATTTAATCTTACACACTAATCATAAAATCAAAATTTTATGAATTGATTTTTGCAAAATTGCCATAAATAGGCTTATAATTGTGCTTTCTACACAAATTCACAAAAAAGCATACTATTTTGAAGTATTTTGTTCTGCATTTTATACTGCTGTTTGGTTTCACTTCGCTGAGTTTTGCGCAGGATAATCCAGTGAAATTTCTTGATATTTCCGATGGGTTGTCAAACAATTCGGTGACTACCATTTTTCAGGACAGCGACGGTTATCTTTGGTTCGGAACGTACGATGGACTAAACCGTTACGATGGTTATAACTTTAAAGTTTTTCGAAATCGAATCAACGATAAAAAATCACTTTCCTTTAATGCCGTTTACAATATCGAAGGCGATTCTCAAAAAAACATTTGGGTTGGAGGCGCAAACGGAATCAGTATTTATAATAAATCAACCGCTGCATTTCATCCTGCTGAATATTTTTCATCCAATAAAAAGAAAATTCTAAACGATATTATTCACCAGATGCGCTCGGTTTCGGGCAATCTGTTTTTAGTTGCTTCACAGAGTTTAGGATTAATCCGTTTTGAAAATGGTTTATTCGTTGGGAAACAAATTCCGCTTACCGTTTTGGGCAATAAAATCAGCATCAATAATTATGATGCCATTGCCATTCAGGAAGATCAAAAAAATAAGCATGCTTGGGTTTACGTCCGCAATGTCGGAATCTGCAGTTACAGTTATGAGTCTAAAACTTTAAAGGCGGTTTTCTCAATTTCAAAAGAAGTAAAAGCAATGAAATTGGCTTCTGACGGAAATCTCTGGCTAGGAACCGATGAAGGACTTTTTCTGTTCAATACTAAAACAGGACTTTTTTCAGAAAACTATTTTTCAAATAAATGCAGTGTTACTGATATTCTTGTCGATAAGAAAAAAGAAATCTGGATTACGACAGACGGCTGTGGTATTTACAAAGTCATTGGAACAAATAAAAAAGCGATTACTTACAATAGTGTAAATGAAAATCAGCTGGCAAAAAGCAACTCGGTTTGGAGTTTATATGAAGATAAAGACAGCAACAAATGGTTTGGTTCGCTTCGTGGCGGCATCAGTATGCTGAGCAATACTCCCAAGTATTTTAAAAGCATTCGCTACAATGCTAAAAACCCTGCCGAAAACTTTATTTTATCTTTCTGCGAAGATGAAAAAAAGAATTTATGGGTAGGAACAGACGGCGCCGGATTAAAATATTGGAACAGAAAAAATAATACGTACAGCAACTACGCCAATAAACTGTCGAGTCCTTTTATTACCGGAATTATTCGGGATAATAATAACGAAATCTGGCTTTCAACTTGGGCTGGAGGCGTTAATAGAATTAATCCGAAGAATAATTCGGTTGCGCAATATGCCTGCTACAATCCGTTTACGAAACAAATTGAAAAAAACATCTGGTTTGTTTACAAAGATTCAAAAGCAAATATTTGGGCCAGCGCGACAAATGAAGGTTCGCTGTATTTTTTCGATAGAGCAAAAAACAGTTTTGAGCTTTTTGATAAATCGGTAACCAATTTGCAATGTCTGACTGAAACCAGCGATGGAAAACTTTGGGGCGGAAATTATACCAATTTATTTTCAATCGAAAAAAAATCAAAGAAAATCAGCAAAGTTTCTATTGGAAATCCAATTCGATGTATTCACGAAGACAAAGACAAAAACCTTTGGCTGGGAACGCAGGAGGGCGGACTTTTATTATTTGACCGAAAAACAAATACCTTTAAAAGGCTGACAACAGATGATGGTTTGCCGTCGAATACCATTTTGAGACTGCTTGAAGATAAAGAAGGAAATCTCTGGATGAGCACGTATAACGGAGTCTGCAGATTTGATAAAAAGCGAAAAACATTCCGTAATTTTTCTGTAAATGATGGTTTGCAGAGCAATCAGTTTAGTTTTAATGCCGGAATTGAATTATCTGACGGAGAATTTCTTTTTGGCGGAATCAACGGTTTCAACATCTTTTTTCCTGAAGCAATCAAAGGTTTTAATCAGAAGAATAATTTATTGCTGAGTGACTTTTATGTCAACAATCAAAGCATAGAAGAAAGCAAAGTGGAAGTTTCAAAAGCAGATTCAGGTAATATCAAAAAGATTAGTCTGGATTATGATCAAACGGCTTTGTCACTAGAATTTGTGGCAATTGATTACAACAATGCAGATAAAATAAATTACGCTTATTTTTTAGAAGGCTGGGATCAGCAGTGGAATTATGTGGGCCAGGCCCGAAAAGCAAATTACTCAAGATTGCCCGAAGGAAATTATACTTTCAAAGTAAAAACGACCAATTTTAAAGGGGGTTGGAACAAAGAAGTAAGTCTTGTTACCATTCAGGTTTTACCGCCTTGGTACAGAACCTGGTGGGCTTATACGCTGTATTTACTAGCGATTGCGGGCGGACTTTTTGTTTATTCGGATTATCAGAAAAATAAAGAAGCTTTAAAATATAAAGTCAAAATTGCCGAATTAGAAAGCAAAAAAGAAAAAGAAATTGCCGAGAAACAGTCGTCAATGTTTACGTATATCTCGCATGAGTTCAGAACGCCGCTTTCGCTGATTATTAATCCGCTGAAAAAAGCCGTTCAGAAAGAACGTGTCGAAAATGGATCTTCAGGAAGTGATTTGGCTATTGCGCATCGAAATGCCAGACGCTTATTGAGTTTGGTTGATCAGCTTTTGCTTTTTAGAAAAGCAGAAAATGATGCCGATTCATTGCGATTATCACCTATAAATGTCAATAAACTCTGCAATGAAGTATATCAATGTTTTGTAAATCAGGCAAAAGATAAAAACATCACTTACAATTTTTCTATTCCGGATAATGAAATTGAAATTATTGGCGATTATGAAAAAATCGAAATTTCATTGTTCAATTTAATGTCAAATGCATTTAAATACACTCCAATTGGCGGTAAAATTAATCTGAAATTAACGGAAACAAATTCGGATGTGGAAATGGAAATTTCAGACAGCGGAGAAGGAATCGACAAAGCAGATATTGAGGTTATATTTGAGAAATTCAAACAAATTAATTCTAAAGTTTCTATTGGAACTGGTTTTGGAATTGGTCTTTTTATTGTGAAATATTTTGTTGACAAACACAAAGGCAAAGTAAGCTGCAGCAGTGAAATTGGAAAAGGAAGTATTTTTAAATTGACATTTTTAAAAGGAAGCAGTCATTTTGAAAACGCCGTTATATCTAATGATGTGCAGCAGAGAAGCCAGCTTTTTGATGAATTGAATATTGATGATACTGAAGAGAATATTACCGCTAATAATCAGGTTTCGGAAACTGATTTTCAAACGGTAATGCTCACCGATAAACGAAGTGTTTTGATTATTGATGATAATGATGATATCAGAAATTATCTGATCAAATTGTTTTCAGAAAATTACATGGTGTACAGCGCTGAAAATGGGGAAGAAGGCTTAAAACTGACCAAAAAACACATGCCTGATCTCGTTATCAGTGATATTACAATGGAACAGATGGATGGTCTTGAGTTGTGCCGAAAAATAAAAGAAAGCAATGATTTGTCGCATATTCCGGTTATTTTATTAACGGCTTCAAAAAATCCTGAAACACATTTGCAGGGAATCAGCGATGGTGCCGATGATTATATCATGAAACCTTTTGATGATGATATTCTTGTGGCCCGCGTCGAATCGCTGTTGCGGAACAGAAGCAATCTCCGTACTTATTTCTTAGACAGTATTACACTAAGAGAGAATACCCAAAAAGTTCCGGCGGAATATCAGTTTATCTTGAAAAAGTGTATTGATATTGTAGAAGCTAATATTCATAAAAAAGATTTTACGATTAAAACCTTCGCTCAGGAAATGGGAATGAGCCACAGAACGCTTTATACTAAAATTAAGATTATTTCTGGACAGACTTTAAATGCTTTTATCCGTTCACTTCGAATTCGGAGAGCGGCAATGTTAATGCTTACTGAAGATATGAATATTGCGCAGGCAAGTGCCGAAGTTGGTTTTGAAGATCCTAAATATTTTAGACAGCAGTTTGTGAAACTTTTTGGAATGACGCCTTCAGAATATATTAAAAAATATAAGAGCTCTTTTAACTCCGATTTGAATATTATCAGTTAAAAATCATTTATCAGACTTTACATTTTCTTAAAGACTCAATCGCATTTTGTGGCTGAGGGTACATTTTTTTGAAAAATTTCAAACGTTTTAGTCTTAAAAGAAAGAATATTTCAATGATTGCAGATTATGTAAAAATATACCGATATTTTTTAATACTCTGTAAGTTTTAATACAAAATAATACTTAATTACAATTTTGACCTCCTTTTTTTTCCATTTTACCCCTCCTTAGAAGTGTGTTTTAAACATTTCTTTGCACCTATAGTAATAGTTAAGTTGTATTACTGTGTAAAATTATAAGTGTTATTTTTTTGATAAGTTTTTTATCCGCTTAAAGAATTGAGCCTTCTTTAAAATGTGATGGTAAGAGTTGGTTTTACGTATTTACTTATCTGGCTCGCGGAAAAAACCGCGGGCCAAAAAAAATAAAACTTCATTGTTTAAGAGGAAGAAAATAAAAAAAAGAATATTAATCAAACTTTACTAACATGACAAAAACCAAACCACCGATTTTTCATTGTCTGCTTTCCTTGCCAAAAAAGAAAGCACAATCCAGCTCTTCAAAATTGAGTCTGACTCATTTATTTCAACATTCACTTTACTAATAAAACAAACGAACCGACCTAACCTTAAAAATTAAGAAATGAAAAAAAATATATTTTTATTTTTTCTTGCCCTTTTTGCCATCTTGTTTACCGGATGTCAAAATAACGAATCAGATTTTGCCCCATCTGATAATCCTACAGTAGTAGTGGCGACTAAAGAAATTTATGGCGCGCCAAACAGAAAATTTGAAATTAAAGCGGCTCTTGCAGACGATCTAGGATTAAAAAGCGTAGAAATTCAAATTCCTGAATTGTCACTTGACAAAGTAATTACGTTTGCTGCAGATCCCTTACTTACTAAATATGATTTGAGTTATTTTTTCGAAGTTCCTGCTAATAGAGGGACTTCTGAAGCTTTCAAAATAAAACTGACGATTACAGACGTTTCTGGAAATGCTGTAAATGAAGAAATCAATCTTCGTTTAGACGGAGAATTTGCTGCACCGTCAATTACTATGGTTTCTCCAAAAGAAGGAGCGGTTATTTTATTGTCAACAAGCAATAAAATGCCAGTAAACTTTGTAGTGAATGATGATTCAGGTATTGATTATGTTCAAGTACAGTGTGCTGCATTAGGAATTAATGAAACTGTTCAGCTAACAGGATCACCTCAGTCTTATACATTCAACAAAACCTATACATTGCCAGTAACCGCTGCAGATTATGTTTTGACAATTACAGCTAAAGATAAATTTGCAATCCCGAATACAGGATCATTAAATGTAAATATTGTGGCTACAAATGAGTATCCGGCAATCTATTTATGTGATCAGCCAAAAGGAACAAATTTGACTACTGATGCTGTTGGTGTGCCAATGTATTTCCATGAAAAAAGCGGACAGGATTTTGAATTCAAATATTATGCAGATAAAGACAATAAAGAAGTTTATTTCTTAGGTCAGGAATCTGATTTTGCTCCACATTGCTTTGGTTTAAATACTGCAGGAGAATTAGTTGATGATGTTGCTTCAACACCAATTATTTTACCAACAAAAGGGTATTATAAAATTAAAGTGAATCCGAATACTTTAAAATATACAGTTGAGAAATACACGCCAACAAGCAAAGTATGGGCTGATGTTGCTAACGGATTATGGCATGATGACGCTGCTTTAAGAAGACCATTTGTAAGTGTTTGCGGTGGCGGAATTAAAGATGCAAACTGGGATACTTGGAATGCATGGGTTATGACTGGACTTCACTTAAGCAATAATTCGGCAAATCCTTATCAATTAGTTGGTGAATACACTTTAACAGGAACTTTAGAAGCAACTTTTACAGGCCAATGGTGGGATCCTTCTTGGAGATTAATCAAAAACGGAATCTGTACAATGACGCCGGGAGAGAATGGAAATGCTAAATATCCGGCAGCTGCAGGAGTTTATAAAGTAGTTCTTGATACCGAGTTAGAAAGAGTATTTATAACAAAAAAATAGTTGCGGCTCTTGTTGTGACATTTAATTAATAAAACAGCTTAATATGAAATTTAAATATATAGGATTTTTTATTGCCCTAATGTGTACTGCGGTATCATTTGGACAAATAAAAATAACAGGTACTGTTAAAGATAAAGGTGCGGTGCCAATTCCCGGAGTAAATCTACTTGTAAAAGGAACTTCAACCACTACATCAACTGATTTTGACGGAAAGTTTACAATCAGTGTTCCAAATAAAAATGCACAGATCGAATTCTCTTTTGTTGGTTTTGCCAATAAAGTAATTTCTGTTGGAGATAAAACTTCTTTTGATGTTGTCTTAGATGAATCTAGCCAAGCTTTAGATGAAATTGTTGTGGTAGGTTATGCTGCCGTAAAAAAGAGCGACGTAACGAGTTCAATTTCTTCAGTAAAAGGAAAAGAACTTCAAACGATGACGGTAGGTAACGTAGCTGAGTCTTTGCAAGGAAAAGTTTCTGGAGTACAGGTTGTAGGCGCTGGCGGACCTGGAGCACAGCCTAGAGTTTTAATTCGTGGTATTTCTACGGTAAACTTAAGTACAGATCCGCTTTATGTGGTAGATGGAATCCCGATGGGAACAAGTATCAACTTTTTGAGCAATAACGAAATTGAATCGATGGAAGTTTTAAAAGATGCTTCTGCGAGTGCAATTTACGGTTCTCGAGCTTCAAATGGGGTTATCTTGATTACGACTAAAAAAGGAAAAGCGGGTAAAACAAGATTCAACTTTGACATGAGTTCTGGTATGCAATTGATGAATAATCCATACAATATGGCTGATGCCGAAGGTTATGCAACCATGATGAATACGGCAAACAAGAATTCTGGTTATGCTGATTATTTGCCAAACCCTTCTCAATACAAAGGAAAAACAACAGATTGGTGGGATGCCGGAATTAGAAAAGCAAGCCCTGTAACCAATGCTTCTCTTGGAGTAACTGGAGGTTCTGAAAAACATACTTTCGCAGTTAGCTTGAACTATTACAACTCTGAATCGATGTATGAAGTTGGAGGATGGGAAAGAATCACAATGAGAATTGCAAACGATTTTAAATTCTCGGATAAATTCTCTGCTGGAATTACTTTAAACCCTCGTTATGAAACGTATGGTTCTCCAGGAAACTGGGCTGATTTTGATAAAATTGATCCAATTACGCCAATTTACAAACCAGCTGATCAATTGAACGGAACAGAAAACGAATATAGTATTTACGCACGTTCTCCGTCGTATATCTGGAATCCAGTTGCAGCTGTAAAACGTTATGATGATTTTACAGATCAGTACAATTTAAACACAAATGGATATTTGCAATATGCGCCAATCAAAGGTTTAGTGATTCGCTCACAGGCTTCGATTGAAGTAGGCGATATTGTAAGAAATAAATTCAGCCCAGATTTTGTGATTGATGCGGCACACGAAAAAGCAGAAATCAACAGTGTTGAAAAATGGAACACTACTGATGTTAACTGGTCTTGGCAAAATACAATTACCTACACTAAAACATTCGCAGAAAAACATAATGCGTCTTTAATGATAGGTAATACAATGGAAGAATACAACCAAAGTAAGCTTTGGGGTTACGGAGAAGGAGTTCCAAACAACTCTGATACTATGAGAGAATTAGATGCTGCTACTAAAAACCGTAATAGCAGTGGTAATAAAACATCAAATTCTTTGATGTCTTATATTTCTCGTTTTTCTTATAACTATGACGGAAAATATTATTTCACAGGTACTTTCAGACGTGACGGTTCTTCAAAATTCATGGAAAACAACAAATGGGCAAATTTCCCTTCTGCATCGGTTTCATGGAGAATTTTGAACGAAGATTTTATGGAATCTGCTAAAGATGTTCTGAGCGATCTTAGATTTAGAGCGGGATGGGGTAAAGTAGGAAATCAAAATTTACCAAGTGCAGTTTATCAGTCAAACATTGGACAAGGATTTTATCCTATTGGAAGTGATATTGCTGATACTTCTTATCCTTCTACAATGGCAAACAAAGACATTAAATGGGAAACAGTTGAAGATGTTTCGTTTGGACTTGATTTCGGATTATGGAAAAACAAGCTTTCTGGATCTTTGGAATATTACCAAAAGAAAACAAATGATATGCTTTTCTTAAAACAATTTCCAACTTACAGCGGTTTCCCTGGATATTCTACAATGTGGACAAACGTAGGTTCTATGAAATCAAATGGTATTGATTTGTTAGTTTCATTCAAAGATAAAAAAGGAGATTTCTCATACGGTGCTGATGTAACTTTTACAACTGTAAATGTCAAAATGCTGGATTTATCTGCTGAAGGAGAAAAATTATACGGCTCAAGCAACAGAACTTTAACTGTTGAAGGTAATGAGCCTGGATATTTTTATGGATATGTTGCTGATGGATTGTTCCAAAATCAAACAGAATTAAACTCTCATACTGATGAGCACGGAACAAAATTACAGCCTTATGCACAAGTTGGAGATGTTCGTTTTAAAGATATCAATGGCGATGGAAAAATAGACGACAAAGACAGAACTAAAATTGGTTCTCCTTGGGCTGATTATAATGTGGGTCTTAATTTGACTTTTGCTTACAAACAATTTGATTTGGTAGCAAATTTCTATTCAAGTATTGGAAATGATTTGGTTAACCAGAATATTTCAGACTTATACAATGGTGCAAGTTTGACGAACAAAGTAAGTAACTTATCAGAAATGGCTTGGCACGGAGAAGGAACTTCAAACTCTATTCCGCGTTTGTCTAAAGACGATAACAACGAAAACTTTACAAAATTCTCTTCTCTTTATGTTGAAGACGGTTCATATGTACGTATGAAAAACTTACAAGTTGGATTTTCATTTTATAACAAATTTGGTTTAGATAAATTAAGAATCTCATTGTCTGGACAAAATTTATGGACATGGACAAAGTACACAGGTGTTGATCCTGAAGTAGGTGGAGGAGTTTTAGGATCAGGTTTTGGAGGATGGAATTATCCAGTTCAGCCAACAATCTTGATGGGTCTTAATGTAGCATTTTAATAAAAACGATCATGAAAAAAATAATAGTATCAATAATCACTTTTTCGCTATTGGCAGTTTCTTGCAGCGATTTTATTGAAAAAGAACAAAGAGGAACACAAACCTTAGAAAATTACTTTAAAACAGCGCAAGAGTGCGAAAACTATACAAACGAATTAACCCACAGGTTGTTACTTTCGAATGACTGGTGGACGTTACTTGCGCCGAGAGTTACCAACGAAATGTCGACTGATGATGCCTGGATGGGTAACACAGGACAAGACAGCGGAGCGCATAGACCGGCTTCACAATACATTATTACGCCAGATAATATGGGTGATATGAACAGTATTTATACGGCGCATTATTATACCATTCAGTCGGCTAATCTTGGATTAGAGAAAATGACTTTAGCGCCAATTACTGAAGCTCAAAAAAATCAATACATGGGTGAATCTCTTTTTGTGAGAGCTTACTGTTATTATGAGTTGGTAAATCTTTTTGGAGATGTTCCTTTGTACACAACCTCTTTAGGAACTGGCGATTTGAAATTAAAACGCAGTCCAAAAGCTGATGTTTATGCTCAAATTGAAGCTGATTTAAAAGAATCGGCTGCAAAATTAGAAACTATCCCGGTTAACAGACAAGGAAGAATAAACAAATGGGCCGCTTATGCATTATTGGCTCGTGTAACATTGTTCCAAGAAAAATGGGCTGATGCAAAACAATATTCAAACAAAGTAATTACAGAAGGGCCTTACGCGCTAGAAGCTGATTTCTTGAATATTTGGAATGTAAACAATCATAATGGAGTGGAGTCAATTCTTGAAGCACAATCTTCATCGGTTCAAGATAAAAGTTTAGGTTCTATGCTTCCTACTTTGGCAGGAGCAAGAGGCGAAGACAAAAAGAATTTCCCAAGCAATGATGCTGCTGATGTTCTTGACGGTTGGGGATGGTGTATGCCAACAAGTGATTTAGAAAATGCTTATTTATCTGAAAATGATGTAATCCGTCGCAGAAGCACTATTACGAAATGGGGTGAAGCGGCTTACGGTGATGAGGTTTTGAACCCAACGCACAAATTCAGCTTAAATGATAATAAATCAGGCCGTATCTGCCGTAAATATTATATTCCAATTGCAACACGCCGTTCATTAGATAAAAAAGATGGTCACTTGCCATTAAATATTCCGTTGATTCGTTTAGCTGAAATGTATTTGACAAGAGCCGAAGCTAGCTACCATACTGGTGGAGACGCTTTAGCAGATATCAACATCATCAGAGCGCGTGTAAAATTAGATCCTAAAACTGGACTTTCTGGACCAACTTTACTGAGACAAATTTATAAAGAACGCCGTTTAGAATTGGCTTTTGAAGGAATGCGTTTATATGATATTCGCCGTGAGAAAGATCCAACAACAGGAAGACCAGTTATTGAATCTTTAATGGGACCAAATGGAACTTTTGTTAAATACAACTTGAGTTCAACAGATCCTTACGAAACGACAAATTTGAGAGAACCTCAGGATAAAGGAATCAATTTTAACCCTGCAAAAAACTTATTGTGGCCAATTCCGCAGTTAGAAATTGACTTAAGTGGTGGTTTAATTACGCAAAATCCTGGATACTAAATGAAGTTTGCTAATCAAAATAAAGTAAGTCTGCTGTGTGCAGGCTTACTTTTCGCAAGCACTATATTTGTGAGTTGTGATTCTGAAAAATCGGATAATGCAGCTTCAGAAAGTACGGTTGCAGAATTAAATGTAAATCTGGATATGACCCTTCAGACTATGGAAAGTTTTGGAGCTTCAGATGCCTGGCAGTGTAATTTTATTGGAAGAAATTGGCCTTCTGATAAAAGAAATAAAATTGCCGATTTATTATTCAGCAAAGGAGTTGATGCAGATGGAAATCCAAAAGGAATCGGATTATCATTATGGCGTTTTAACCTTGGAGCAGGAAGTACAGAACAAGGCGATGCAAGTGATATTACGGATGAATGGAGACGTACAGAATGTTTTACAACTGACGGTGTAAGTTACAATATGAATAAACAAGCCGGTCAGGTTTGGTTTATGAAAGCAGCTAGAGAACGTGGCGTTGAAAAATTACTGGCCTTCACCAACAGTGCACCAGTGTATTTGACGCAAAACGGAAAAGCACACGCAAGTATCAAAGAATTTTATAATTTGAAAGATGGAAAAATGCCAGAATTGGCTGATTTCTGGGTTAATTCTTTAGATAAATTAAAAACAGAACAAGGTTTAACAATCGATTATGTGAGTCCGTTTAACGAACCACAATACGAATGGGACGGTTCCGCACAAGAAGGTTCGCCAGCTACAAATGCAAATATTTACAGTTTTGTAAATGTTTTGTCTCCAAAATTACAGTCAAAAGGACTTAGTGCTCAGATTGTTGTTGGAGAAGCAGGATCTTATGAATCGCTTTACAAAACAGTTTCTGGAAAAGAAAGCAGATCAAATCAAATTGATTATTTCTTTGCTTCTAATTCTACTAAAAAAATCACAGGTTTAAGCAATGTAAAGAAAACTATTTCTGGACACAGCTACTGGCAAGCTTGGCCTTTGAGCGAAATGGTTTCTTCTAGACAAGCTGCTACTTCAAGAATTCAGTCGGTTGGCGGTGTTAGTCTTTGGTCTTCTGAATATTGTGTTTTAGAAAGCCCAGGAACTGCCGAATTGCCTGGCGGGGCAGGAGCAGGAAGAGATTTAGGAATGCCTCTTGCACTTTGGACCGCGCGTATTATCAGCACTGATATCGCGCTTGGAGGTGTAACTTCTTGGCAATGGTGGACAGCAATTAGCCGTGGTGATTATAAAGACGGTTTGATTCATGTTGATGACAATGCAAGCAACGGAGCTGGAAACGCTGATTACTGCAAAAACGACGGATACATCAGAGATTCAAAAACACTTTGGGCTTTAGGAAACTTTTCGTTTTTCGTAAAACCAGGAATGGTAAGAGTTCAAATTCCAAGTGTTGATAATGCAACTGCTTTAAATGATGTTATGGTAACCGCTTACAAAGATGCAGCTACTAAAAAACTAGTAATCGTTGCAGTTAACATCAGCAAATCGGCGAAAGCCTATAAATTGAATCTTGCAGGAGGAGCTTTGACGGATAATAAATTAATACCCTATACAACTTCTGAAACTTTAAGTTTGAAGAAAGGAATAGCGGTTGATGCGGGGAGTTTAGAAATTCCGGCTAGGTCAGTGGTGACGTACGTTGGGAATTATAAGTAGGAATAAAAAAATTAACCGCAAAGTTCGCAAAGAAAATACGCAAAGTTCGCAAAGCTTATGCAAAACTTAGCGCACCTTGCGTAAAACTTAGCGCCCTTTGCGGTTAAATAAAATAAAATAAATGAAAAAAGTATATATCTCACTTTTTCTGGTAATGAGTTCGCTGTCATTTGCACAGCGAACTGCCATTATCAGTACAGATAAAGTCGTTCAGACAATGGACGGTTTTGGAGGTTCTGATGCGTGGCGAACACAGTTTGTGGGAAAAAATTGGCCAGAACAAAAAAAGAATGCCATTGCCGATTTGCTTTTCAGTCAAGAAATTGATGCGCAGGGAAATCCAAAAGGAATTGGACTTTCGATCTGGAGATTCAATCTTGGTGCTGGAAGTACGGAACAAGGTGAAAACAGCAAAGTTTCTGACGAATGGAGAAGAAGCGAGTGTTTCCTAAATGCTGACGGAACTTATGATTTCACAAAACAAGAAGGACAAAGATGGTTTTTGCAGGCCGCTAAAAAACGCGGTGTCGAAAAATTCTTGATTTTTACAAATAGTCCGCCGGTTTATATGACAAACAACGGTTTGTCTTTTGCCTCTCAAAAGAATAAACTGAATCTAAAAGATGGTGCAATTCCAAAATTTGCCGATTTCTTAGTTCAAAGTATTCAGGGACTAGAGAAAAAAGAAGGAATAAAATTCGATTACGTTAGTCCGATAAACGAACCTCAGTGGGAATGGATGCCAAAACACGGTGACACGAACAGTCAGGAAGGAACTCCGGCAACCAATCAGGAAATTTATGATTTGACCAAATCACTTTCAGAAAAACTGAAAGCTAACAAAATGAATACTGAAATTGTAATTGCTGAAGCGGCGCAAATTGATTATTTGTATGAAAATGTAAATAAAGAAGATCGAGACAACCAAATTGATTTCTTCTTTGGAAAAACAAAAACAAACGTTTCGAAATTCTCCAATGTAAAAAATGTGATTCTCGGTCATAGTTATTTCACCACTTGGCCAGTTGAAAGACAAGTTTTAAGCAGAAAATTAATTGCTACGGAAATAAAAAGAAATCCAGGTTTGAAATATTGGCAATCGGAATATTGTATTTTAGAGAATCCGGGAGAAAATGAAATTCCGGGCGGTTCAGGCGGTGGAAGAGATTTAGGAATGCAGACCGCTTTATTTGTGGCGCGTTTGATTCATAATGATATTGCAGTGGCAAATGCAGCTTCTTGGCAATGGTGGACATCAATTACTCGCGTTGATTATAAAGATGGTTTGATTTATTTGGATGATGGAAAAAGCAAAGGCGGAACGGAGCCAAATTATGTGCGAAACGATGGAGAATTTCACGATTCAAAACTGCTTTGGGCTCTAGGAAATTATTCGCTTTTTGTACGTCCGGGAATGCAGCGCGTTGATGTTCCAAATCAAAACGAATTAGACGCCGCAAATGATGTAATGCTGACGGCGTATAAAGATGTTCAAAACAAAAAACTGATTGTAGTTGCCGTAAACTGCGGAAAATCGGCTCAAAAATATAAGTTCGATTTATCAAAAGGAACTTTAAAAAACAATGAGTTTACTCCGTATATTACATCTGAAACTTCAAATTTAAAAAGAAGTGATATTCAGAAAATTGATAATTTAGAGATTCCTGCGAGATCAGTAGTGACGTTTGTGGGAGAAATGCAATAGTAGGAGTTTTATTAGTTTCAAGTTTCAGGTTTCACGTTTGCTCGCGAAACTTGAAACTTGAAACTTGAAACAAAAAAAAATTAACTAAAAATAAAAATATAGTGTTAACTAAGAAAATTCTAATCCCCGTTTTACTCTTTTCATGTTTGTCTGCGAGCAGTCAAGTATCGTTTGGAGATTCAAAGAAAATTAATGACAGCTGGAAATTCAATCTTCAGGAAACTCCAGATGCAAAAAACACAACATTTGATGACAGCAAATGGCAAAATGTAAATGTACCTCATGATTGGAGCGTAAAAGGACAATTGAGTCCAACTTTAGCGAGCTGTCAAGGATATTTGCCAGGCGGTATTGCTTGGTACAGAAAATCAATCAATATTCCGCAAAGCAAATCGGGTGAGAAAGTGTATTTGTATTTTGAAGGTGTTTACAACAGAAGCGAAGTTTTTATCAACGGACATTCGTTAGGAAAACGTCCAAACGGATATATTTCTTTTGCTTATGATGCAACGCAATTCGTAAAATACGGCGGAGAAAATACAATTTCTGTTCGCGTAGATCACAGCCAAAGTGCCGATTCAAGATGGTACACCGGTTCAGGTATTTACAGAAACGTTTGGGTAGTTTATGCAAATCCGGTTCATATTGCACAATGGGGGGTTTATGCGTATCCAGAAGTTAAAAAAGAAGCAGGAACTTTGAATGTTGAGGTTGATGTAGAAAACGGTTCTGCTTCAAAATCATCTTTAACAGTTGTAAACGAATTGTTTTCAAAAGATGGAAAATCAGTAGCAAAAGCAACTTCTAAAATTGAGGTTGCAGCAAACCAAAACGGAAAAATTTCGGCTAAAATAAATGTCAAAAACCCGCAATTATGGGATTTAGAGAATCCGAATTTATACGAACTTAAAACAACAGTTTTAAAAGACGGAAAAGAGATTGACAAAACCGTGACAAAAACTGGTTTTAGAGATTTCACATTCGATCCAAATAATGGTTTTGCGCTTAACGGAAAATGGATGAAAATGAAAGGTGTTTGTTTGCACCATGATGCAGGAGTTTTGGGTGCTGCTGTTCCAAGAGAAGTTTGGAAAACCAGATTAAAAACGTTGAAAGAAATAGGTGTAAATGCCATTCGTACAAGTCATAATCCTCAAGCTCCAGATTTCTACGAACTTTGCGACGAATTAGGGTTATTGGTTTTAAACGAAGCGTATGACGAATGGGAATTTCCAAAGCGTAAATGGTTAGAAGGCTGGAATTACGGAACTCCAGGTTTTGAAGGTTCATTTGATATTTTCGCAGATTATGCCGAAAAAGATTTGGAAGATTTCGTACGCCGTGACAGAAATCATCTTTCTGTATTTGCATGGAGTATAGGAAATGAAGTTGATTACCCGAATGATCCTTATTCACATCCCGTTTTAGATAAAGGTAAAGACGGATTTGGACAAGCAGCTTACGGAGGTTATAAAAAAGATGCACCAGATGCAATGCGTCTTGGAGTGATTGCAAAACGTTTAGTTGCAGCAGTTAAAAAATATGATAAATCGCGTCCTACAACAGCCGGATTAGCTGGCGTTGCAATGTCTAACGAAACGGAATATCCGGGAGCTTTGGATATTACAGGATACAATTATACAGAAAGCAAGTACCAAACAGATCATGAAAAATATCCAAACCGAGTAATCTACGGAAGTGAGAATGTTCATGATATGGCTCCTTGGTTGGCAGTTAAAAACAACAAACATATTTTCGGGCAGTTCTTGTGGACAGGAATCGATTATTTAGGTGAATCTGGGAGATGGCCTTCTAGAGGATTTTACTCTGGATTAGTTGATTTTGCGGGTGTTATCAAACCTCGCGGTTATTTCCGTCAGTCATTATGGTCAGATAAACCAATGACATATGTTGGAACTTATCCGTTGAAAAATGAGAAAGATGTTTCTAAAGATGCATGGGCAATCTGGAATTACGAAGCTGGACAAAAAATTCGTGTAGTTTGTTATACAAATGCTGCAAAAGCACGTTTGGAATTAAACGGAAAAGTAGTTGGCGAAACGAAATTATATGACGAAAAAACGGGAATTATTTATTGGGATATTCCGTTTGCTTCAGGAAAACTAGAAGCAGTTGGTTTAGATGCAAATGATAAAGAAGTGAGCCGTTATGCAATAAATTCAACACAACAGCCAGTAGAATTAACAATTGCCGAAAAAGACATTACAATCAGCAAAGATAAAGGCGTTGCAAAAATTATGGTTCAGGTTAAGGATCAAAATGGTCTTCCGGTTATGCTTTCAGACAATGAAGTGACTTGTACCATCAGCGGACCAGGAACTTTATTAGGTCTTGAAGCTGGAAATAACAGTGACATGACAGATTATACAGATAATATTCAAAGAGTTTTTCACGGGCATATTGCGGCTTACATTCAAGCGAATGGAGAAGCACAGCCTATCAAAGTTACTTTTACAAGCCAATGGTTAAAGCCTGTAGAAGTGACAATTAACGTGAAATAAGGTATTTTCTAAGTTAGAAAATTATTAATTAGTTATTTTAAATTTTCAATTAACCTGTCTGTATTTTTGGTTTACAGGCAGGTTAATTGCATTTTACGATTAAAGTTTATTATATTTGAAGTGTAAATTTTACATTTATTAATATCTAACCACATTATAATGAAAATTAAGAATAAAATTACTCTGATTTTAGGAGTTGTTTTGGTATCAATTTCTTCTAATGCTCAAAACAAAACATTCGCTAAAGAAGAATTTAAGCAATGGGCGCAAACACCGCCGATGGGCTGGAACAGCTGGGATTGTTACGGACCAACTGTAGAAGAACACGAAGTAAAAGCCAATGCCGATTATATGGCAAAAGAGCTTAAAAAATATGGTTGGGAATATATTGTTGTGGATATCAGATGGTTTGTAGAAAATGACAAAGCGGGCGGTTACAATCAGACTGATCCACGTTATGTGATGGATAAATTTGGAAGATACTTGCCAGCTGTCAACAGATTTCCTTCTGCAAAAGACGGACAGGGTTTTAAGCCTTTAGCCGATTATATTCATAAAAAAGGATTGAAATTCGGAATCCACATTATGCGTGGTGTTCCTAAAAAAGCGGTTGAAGAAAAAATGCCAATTAAAGGCGCAAACGGAATTACGGCTGACCAAATTTATTCAACAACTTTACAGTGCGAATGGCTGAGAGATAATTATACCGTTGTGGCAGACAAACCGGGAGCTCAGGAATATTACAATTCTATATTCGAATTATACGCACAATGGGGCGTTGATTTTATTAAAATTGACGATTTGTCAAGACCTTATCACGAGGGAGAAATTAACCTGATTAGAAATGCAATTGACAAATGCGGACGCAAAATTGTATTGAGTACTTCGCCAGGTGAAACGCCAATTTCTGCCGCACCGCACGTAAGCACGCATGCAAATATGTGGAGAATGGTTGACGACGTTTGGGACACTTGGCCACACATCACACATTTAATGGATGTTGCGCAAAAATGGTATCCTTACATTGCGCCAGGAACATGGCCAGATTGTGATATGATTCCGCTTGGACGTATTTCAGTGCGTGGAGAACGCGGTGAAGACAGAATGACGCGTTTGACAAAAGACGAACAATATACTTTAATTACATTCTTCAATATTTTCAAATCGCCTTTATTTTTTGGTGGAGATTTGCCAAGCAATGATGCATTCACTTTGTCATTATTAACGAACAAAGATGTTGTAAAAATGCACAATGAAAGCACAGCAGTAAAACAGCTTTTTCAGAAAGACGGAAAAATTGCAGTGACTTCAAAAAATGCTAAAGACGGAAGTGTTTATTTGGCTTTGTTTAATATTTCAGAAAAAGCTTCAGAAAAAGTTTCAGTAAATCTTGCAGACTTAGGGCTTTCAGGTTCAGTTGAAATTTTAAATATGTGGACAGGCGAAAAATCTAAATTGTCTTCAAACGAAATTACTGCCGATTTAAAAGCGCATGCTTCAGTTTTATATCAATTAAAAGGCAAGAAATAATGAAGACATTTTTGCTGCGCAGTATTTTTAGCCTGATTTTACTTTTTACCATTATTTTTATATTGTCTGGTTTTGGCTTAAAGCCAATGAACGAAAAACCAGATAAAGTATATTTATTTGCGTATTCGACTTTGAAGAATAATGGCAAAAACGGACTTCATTTTGCATGGAGTACGGATCAGAAAAACTGGTTTTCAATTGGTCCGGAATTTAGTTTTCTGAAATCAGATTTTGGAAGCTGGGGACCAACAGGAAAAAGCATGTCAGAACCTTTTTTGATTCAAGATAATGCTGGAATTTTTCACTGTTTCTGGAGTGTAAAAGACAACGTTTTTGCACATTCTGAAAGTAAGGATTTAGTGAGTTGGGGAAGACAGAATTATATTCAAGGAATGAAAAATTTTGTTGGCAAAGGCGAAGATAAATCGGTTATCCAAAATGTGCAGATAAGTCAAAAAGAAGGTCAATATTTGGTACACTTCAGCGAAAGCGGAAAAAATTATTCAAGTGCTACAAAAGACTTTAAAAATTACGGTTCTACAGTAATTGATGCAAATTCATCTTTAAAACTGCGAAGCGAAATCACTTTGCAGGGCGAGATTTTGCAGGGAACATTGCATCAAGTTGACTGGAGTTTGGTTGATGCCATGATCAAAAACATGGAATCGGTTAAATTTAGAGACAAAAAAGACAATACTTCTCCAAAGAGCGACAGTTTGCTATTTGCTAATTTGAAACCAGTAAAAGCCGAAATTAAGATCAACGGTCAGCAGTCAAAAAAAATCAGCAATATGTTGACGGGTGTTTTCTTCGAAGATATCAATTATGCTGCTGATGGCGGTTTATACGGCGAATTGATTCAGAATCGTGATTTCGAATATGCGCTTCACGATAAAAAGGAAAGAGACGAAAAATGGAACGCAACTATGGCTTGGAGTGGTGATTTTAAAATTGCTAAAGAAAATCCAATTCATGCTAATAATCCAAATTATGCAGTAATTTCAAAAGGAAATATTAATAATTCTGGTTTTGATGGAATTGCAGTAAAAGCCAATGAAAAATATGATTTTAGTGTTTTTGCAAAAGGTGCAAAATCAACCGTTCGATTAAAATCTTCTAACGGAGAAACTTTGGCCGAAACCAATTTTACACCAACAAATTCTTGGAAGAAATTTAGCCTTGTTTTGAAAGTTTCAAAAACGGTAAATGATGCTCATTTAGAAATTAGTACTAATGGCGAAACTGCTGTTGATATGGTTTCGCTTTTCCCTCAAAAAACATTCAAAAATCGCAAAAACGGACTCCGTTTAGATCTTGCAGATGCGATTGCAGACATGCATCCAAAATTTGTACGTTTCCCAGGAGGATGCGTGGCGCACGGTGACGGACTACACAATATTTATAAATGGAAAAACACCATTGGTCCTCTTGAAAGCCGAATTCCAATGCGAAATATTTGGGGTTATCATCAATCAATGGGATTGGGCTATTTTGAATATTTTCAGTTTTGTGAAGATTTAGGTGATGAGGCCGTTCCGGTTTTAGCCGCTGGAGTTCCGTGTCAAAATTCATCTGATGGCGGTTCAGGACAGCAATTCGGAATCCCGATGGAAGATATGGACGAATATGTTCAGGATGTTTTAGATTTAATCGAATATGCCAACGGAAGTGTGAATACCGTTTGGGGTAAAAAACGTGCCGAAGCTGGTCATCCAAAACCTTTCAATTTAAAATATATCGGAATTGGAAATGAAGATTTGATCAGTGATGTTTTTGAAGAACGTTACAGAATGATTGTAAAAGCGGTTCAGCAAAAATATCCTGAAATTATTGTGATTGGTACCGTTGGACCATTTTTTGAAGGTACAGATTACAATGAAGGCTGGAGAATTGCTGATGATTTAAAATTGCCAATTGTTGATGAACATTATTATCAAACGCCGGGCTGGTTTATTAATAATCAGGATTTTTATGATAGTTATGACCGCTCAAAATCAAAAGTGTATTTAGGCGAATATGCTTCACGCGGCAATAAATTTTACAATGCATTGGCCGAAGCTTTATATTTAACTGGAGTGGAACGCAATGGCGATGTTGTAGAAATGGCTTCGTATGCGCCATTATTGGCTAGAGAAAAGCATACACAATGGAATCCAGATTTGATTTACTTTACAGGAAATGAAGTAAAACCTACCGTAAATTATTTTGTACAAAAATTGTACGGTCAAAACCCGGGTGATATTTATATAGAAAGAACTATCAAAACTTCAGAGAATGATGAAGTAAATAAGCGCATTGGAGCTTCTGTAGTAAAAGACAATACTTCTGGAGATTTGATTATAAAGTTGGTCAATGTGCTTCCGGTTGCCGTAACGCCGTCAATTGAATTATCAAATTTATCTCTAATAGAAAATGTTGATTATACAATATTATCTGGTACTCCAGAAAATACAACAGCAAGACCAGTTACTCAGAAAATAGCAATTAAAGAGGCATTTTCTAAAGAATTGCCTCCGTATTCATTTGTTGTAATACGCGCCAAAACAAAATAAACCGTATTGCTTTTGATTCAATGAATTCATGAAAAATATTAAACACATAGTCCCGAAGTTTCGGGATAGTTTTAATCTAAAATAGCTAAAAGAAAAATACATTTTTACACATAGCTATGTTTGTTTTAAATAAGTGAAACGCCTTTTATAGACAAAGTAAAACTATGTCTCTATGTGTTTAAATAAATTCGCACCAAAAAAGAAAAAAGCAGTAAATTAAAAAGAATAAAAAATGAAAAAATTACAATTAACTCTTGTTGCACTAGTATCATTTTTTAGTGTTATACAAGCTCAGAATAACCAAAAAGGAACACCACCTGTTATTGCCGAAAAAGATTTAACAGCCTATTTATTTGTCTATTTCACAGGCAATAAAGTCGAAGAAGAAGCGGTTCGTTATGCCGTAAGTTCAGACGGTTATCATTATTATCACTTAAATGACAATAAACCAGTTTTAGACAGCAAAGTAATCAGTTCAACTGGAGGCGTTCGTGATCCGCATATTTTGAGAGGCGACGACGGTAAAACTTTTTATATGGTTTTGACCGATATGACTTCATCAAAAGGCTGGGACAGCAACCGTGCGATGGTTTTGCTTAAAAGCACGGATTTGGTAAACTGGACGAGCAATGTTGTCAATATTCAGACTGCTTTTTCAGGAAATGAAAACCTAAAACGCGTTTGGGCTCCACAGACTATTTATGACGCAAAAGCCGGAAAATATTTAATTTATTTTAGTTTGCAATATGCGGGTGGACCAGATAAAATTTATTACGCTTATGCAAATAAGGATTTTACAGCTTTAGAAAGCACACCAAAATTATTGTTTGTTCCAAAGTCAGAGCGAGCTTGTATTGATGGTGATATTATTGAAAAAGATGGTGTGTATCATCTTTTTTATAAAACCGAAGGCGGAAAAGCTGGAATTAAAGTCGCTACAACAACCGATTTAACTTCTGGAAATTGGACAGAAAATGATAATTATCTGCAACAAACAAACGACGGTGTTGAAGGATCAAGTGTTTTCAAACTAAACAATTCTGACGATTATATTTTGATGTATGACGTTTATACAAAAGGAAGATATCAGTTTACAAAAAGCAAAGATTTAGAAAACTTTAGTGTGATTGATAATGAAATTTCAATGGATTTTAATCCGCGTCACGGAACCATTTTACCAATTACGCGTTCTGAATTAAAACGATTGACAGCAAAATGGGGAACGCCGGCACAACTTCCAAAAGTAAATAATAATCCAGTTTTAGAAGGTTATTATGCCGATCCTGAAATTCTGTATTCAAACAAAACCAAGAAATATTACATCTACCCAACAAGCGACGGTTTTGATGGCTGGTCAGGATATTATTTCAAAACATTTTCATCTGATAATTTAACCGACTGGAAAGACGAAGGCATTATTATCGATCTTAAAAAAGATGTTACTTGGGCAAACAGAAATGCGTGGGCGCCATGTATTGTAGAGAAAAAAATAAAAGGAAAATATAAGTATTTCTATTTTTTCACGGCAGCACAGAAAATTGGTGTGGCTTCATCAGATAGTCCGACAGGACCATTTACAGACAGTGGAAAAGCATTGATAAGCTCAAAACCAGAAGGCATAAAAGGCGGTCAGGAAATTGATCCAGATGTTTTTACAGATCCTAAAACCGGAAAAAGTTATTTGTACTGGGGCAACGGATATATGGCTGTAGCCGAATTAAACGATGATATGATTTCGTTTAAAGAAGGAAGTAACAAAGTGATTAAAGTAGATAAAACTTTCCGCGAAGGAACCTATATTTTCTACAGAAAAGGAACGTATTATTTCCTTTGGAGTGAAGACGATACCAGAAGTCCAAATTATAAAGTAAGATACGGAACTTCAAAATCGCCGCTTGGTCCAATTGAGATTCCGAAAGACAACATAGTAATTCAAGGAATTCCAGATCAGGGAATTTATGCAACGGGACATAATTCGGTTCTACAAATCCCGAACAAAGATGAATGGTACATTACGTATCACCGTTTTTCATATCCAACCGGAATAAAAATGGGTGAAGCCGGAGGTTTTCACCGCGAAGTTTGTATGGATAAATTAGAATTCAATGCAGATGGAAGTATTAAGCAGGTCGTTCCAACACATGCGGGAATTTCTGCTTTGAAAAAGTAATATTTAGCGTTTAGTTATTCAATAAAAAAAGCTGTTTCTACAATTTAGAAACAGCTTTTTTATTTTAAAAATTAATTTTAACAAAATGAGGTTTTACGTAAAGTGGAATTAATTTAAAATAGCATCTTTACTTTATCAAAAAATGCATTTTAAAATTGGTAAAGCATTTATAAAAAAATAAGCAGAACTATGATTAATAAATTTAAAAAGATTTTTGGCAACGGAATAGCTTATGGAATTTATTATTTTTTACTGTGTCACCTTATTGGATTTATTGGTGGTATGTCGTCTAAAAGTGTGCTAAAAGTTTCGATTCCCGTTGCTTTAATAACCTTAATAATTAATGGTCTTATTTATAGCCGATTTACAAAAAGAGAAAAATTACTCAAAGCGATTACTTTTCAAGAAACGGATATTGTTAATTCTAAACTAGAAGGTATTGCCAATCATCAGGTTGAAGATGATTTAATTTCTGGAAAATTATGTATAACAGATGACGAACTGATTTTTATCTGTTCCAATAAAAAAGAATACAGATGGTCACTAACTTCATTTGCATCCTTTCATTTTTATCCGACAATTTTTAATAAAGGAGGTGAATTTGTAATTAAAGATCAAAATGGCCGTCGGATTATGTTTGAAGTAGATTATATAAAATCTTGGAAAAAGTTACTTTCTTGATTTTAAAGATTACAAAAAAAGCGGTTTCTAATTATTTTAGAAACCGCTTTTTTTAGTATAAATAATAAGCCTTAAGCCGTCTGATCGTCAGTTTCAGCATCAGGAGCATTTTTCTTTACAGATTCGATTCCGTTTTCTCTAGCCGCAACACTTTCGTACATTTCGCTAGATCCAATAATTTGTCCGTTGCTTGCTTTTAAATTAAAATAAGGTTTGCCATTGCTTGATTCTTTTCTGTCGAAACGGCTATCATCTTGCGAATTTTTTTGCACAGATTCGATTCCGTTAGTAGCGGCAGCTTTAGTAGTATAACCTTCACTTGTTAAAATCGTTTGCCCGTTTCCAGCTTTTAAATTGAATTGAAATTCTCCGTTGGCTCTTTTAGTAATTACAAATTTTCCCATGCAGTTTATTTTTAAGTTAACTAATTTATTTTGCTTCAGATAAAAATACAAAACTTCGAGATATAAATGATATTGTAAGAAAAAATAATTGTTTCGAGATTGTTAAATA
This sequence comes from Flavobacterium sp. LC2016-01, assembly GCF_009711135.1. Taxonomy (GTDB): domain Bacteria; phylum Bacteroidota; class Bacteroidia; order Flavobacteriales; family Flavobacteriaceae; genus Flavobacterium. The sequence goes on from NZ_WMIC01000004.1 coordinate 367,792, forward strand.
CAGAAGCATTTTTTAAAACTTAAATGATTTTCCTGCGCTTCATTTTATAATATTTTTTACTTTTAGACAGTTAAAGAATCATCAGAAGTTTGTTTTGCTGGTTAATTATTATTTTATGAAAGAAATCAGCCTAATTCTACAAGCGTATTCAGAAGCAAAAGCAGCAGAAAAAAAAACAGCTTTGGCAACAGTTGTCAAAGTCGAAGGTTCTTCTTATAGACAGCCGGGCGCAAGAATGCTCGTTACCGAAGATGGTCTGCTTACTGGCGCCATAAGCGGAGGCTGTCTGGAAGGCGATGCACTTAGAAAAGCACTTCTTTCAATACATCAGCAACAAAATAAATTGGTCACTTATAATACCAGCAATGAAGACGATGCCGAAATTGGCCTTCAGCTGGGGTGCAACGGAATCGTTCATATTTTGTTTGAATATATTGACAATGAATTGGAAAATAATCCAATTCAGCTTTTAAAACAACTTAAAGCAGAAAGAAAAGAAGCTGTAATTATTACTATTTTTTCTTTAAAAAGAGGAGCAGAGCAAATAGGAACAAGTCTGTTTTTCAGAAAAGACAGTCCTGTTTTGCATCACAATAACAATGCACTGAATTTAATTTCAGATGCCAAAGAAGTGCTTTTGACGAAAAAAACGTCTGTGAAAAAACTTCAGGAAAACACAGAGGATGAAGCGTTGATCGAATATGTACATCCGCCAATTTCGTTAATAATTGCGGGTGCCGGAAATGATGTACAGCCATTGGTAAAAATGACCGCTTTGTTAGGCTGGGAAGTAATCATTGGTGACGGACGCAACGTGCATGCGACAAAAAAGCGTTTTCCAGAAGCAAGTCAGGTTTTAGTCGTTAAACAAGAGGATTTTTTAAATAATATCACAATTGACGACCAAACTTATTTTGTGTTAATGACGCACAATTATAAATATGATTTGGCAGTTTTAAAATTATTATTGGATACAGATTGCCGTTACATTGGAATTCTCGGACCAAAATCAAAATTGAACCGAATGCTGGATGATCTTCAAATAGAAGGAATTATGCTAAATGAAGAACAGTTAAGCAGAATTCATAGCCCAATTGGACTCGACATTGGCGCAGAAACTTCAGAAGAAATTGCCTTATCGATTGTTGCTGAAATAAAGGCTTTTGAGTCTGGAAAAAACGGAACTTCTTTAAAATATAAGACAGGGAAAATTCACGACGAAATTCATTATGGAATCTAAAAATAAAACAGTTATTGTCATTTTGGCAGCAGGCAATTCATCAAGATTAGGCCAGCCAAAACAGCTTCTTGGCTATAAAGATTCGACGCTTCTTAAAAATACAATTGCAGAAGCTTCTCTAGTTCCAGAAGTGAAAATCATTGTCGTTACAGGCGCTAATAATCATCTGATTGAAGAAGAACTTGACCCTTCGAGAATAAAAATAGTTTTTAATCCCGAATGGGAATCCGGAATGTCATCTTCAATTATTTGCGGACTGAAGAAATTATCAGAATTATATCCCGAAAGCGAAAACTGCATTTTTGCTGTCTGTGATCAACCGTATGTTTCAAGTTTGATTTTTGAAAATCTGATTGGAGAACATTATAAAACTGGAAAAGGAATTGCGGCTTCGGCATATTCTGGGACACTGGGAACTCCGGTTCTTTTCAATAAAAAATACTTTAATGAATTATTAGAACTGCAAGGTCAGGAAGGAGCAAAAAAAATAATTAATACATTTTCAGATGATGTCGTTTCGGTTTTATTTGAAAAAGGAAATATAGATATTGATACCGAAGACGATTACAACAAACTGATGTCTGAGTTTTGAGTTTTCTCTCGCAGATTCTGCAGATTTAACAGATTATTTATTAAAAGTATCTATGTAAATCTGAACAATCTGCAGAATCTGCGAGAGCCAATAACTTTTTGAAAAAATCTATTGTCTTAATTGTCGAACTAAAGTCAAAACACGTTCAATAGTTTCTTCGATTTCTTCAGAAGTAGTAAAACGCCCCAAACTAAAACGAATAGAACTCAAAGCATTTTCATCGGATAATCCCAAAGCTTTTAAAACATGCGAAGGTTCAGATGTTACAGCAGAACAAGACGAACCATTTGAAACCGCAATATGTTGCAAAGCAATTATTAATGTTTCAGAATTAACTCCCGGAAAGCAGATATTTGTGGTATTGTAAATTCTTTCAACAGTGTCTCCATTTATAAAAGAACCTTCAAATTGGAGTAAGCCTGTTTCCAGTTGATTTCTTAATTTTAAAATTTGTTCCGCATCACTTTTCAATTCGTTTAGAGCAATTTCGCTTGCTTTTCCTAAACCAATAATTCCAGGAACATTAAGAGTACCGCTCCGTAATTTTCGTTGATGATCTCCTCCGTGTATTTGCGGTGCTAATTTAATTTTGGCTTTCGCCGAAATATAAAGCGCACCAATCCCTTTTGGACCATAAAATTTATGTGCAGAAAAAGGTAAAAGATCAATTCCAAGGGATTTAACATTCACCGGAATTTTCCCGACAGCTTGTGTTGCATCACACATGAAAAGTGCATTTTTAGCATGAGCAAGTTCAGAAATCGCTTTTATGTTTTGTTGAACGCCCGTTTCATTATTAGTCATCATAACACAGACTAATAATGTTTTATCGGTTATTGCTTGTTTTAAAACAGCAAGATTCAAAATTCCATTAGAAGCTGTGGGCAAATAAGTAACCTCAAAACCTATAGATTCCATGAATTGACAGGTTTTTAAAACAGCTTTATGCTCCGTAGAAACGGTGACAATATGTTTACGGTCTTGATTTACTAAGCCTTTTATAGCCAGATTAATAGATTCTGTTGCGCCAGAAGTAAAAATAATTTCGTCTTCCTGCGCGCCAATAAGTTTTGCAGTTTGCCATGCAGCATTTTCAACAGCTTCATTTACCGTCAATCCGGCAAGATGACTGCTTGAAGCATTCGCATAAATATCAGAAAAATAAGGAAGCATTGCATTCAAAACTCGCTCATCAACACGGGTTGTGGCATTATTATCGAGATAGATGGTTTGCTTTTGAGACATACTTTTGGGTTAATCTTGTAAAAATACAATTTTCAAAATAAAAATGTACGGCTGTTTTTTTAACGCAAAGCGCACAAAGATTTTTTTAAAGTTAGTAATCTGAATTACCGCAAAGTTCGCAAAGTTGAAATTGATAAAGCTTTGTGAACTTTGCGTTTGCTTTACACAACGAAGATAAAAATAACCTTTGCGCGCTTTGCGTTAAAAACCCACATTACGAAATTGTAATTATTCTAAATAAAGCTAATGTTTGAATTTTATAATTTTTTGTTCTTTAAGATTGTTAAATTTGTTAGAATAATAAAGGTGTTTTTGCTAATTTAAAAAATAGACTGAATGGCTTCTAAAAAAACAAATCAGAATAAAGCAACCAATGAAGATGCAAATTCTCGTCGGGACTTTATAAAAAAATCGGGACTTTTTACCGCTCTCGCTTTGGCACCGCCTTCATTGGTAATGGCCTCCGAGAATAAATGGGATGAAAAAATTGCTGAATATTTAGAGACAGTACCGCTTTCTATTGAAGTAAATGGCAAAAAACACACTCTTAACATCGAGCCTCGAACCACGCTTCTTGATTTGTTAAGAGAACAATTACAGCTTACAGGAACTAAAAAAGGCTGTGATCATGGACAATGCGGTGCGTGTACGGTTCATGTAAACGGAACTCGAATTTTGTCTTGCTTAACTTTAGCAACCATGCAGCAAAATGCACAGGTGACTACTATCGAAGGACTTTCAAAAGGAAAAAAACTGCACCCAATGCAGGAAGCCTTCATCAAAAATGATGGTTTTCAATGTGGTTATTGCACTCCTGGACAAATCATGTCTGGAATTGCTTGCATAAAAGAAGGCCATGCCAACAGCCGAGAAGAAATCAGAGAATATATGAGTGGCAATATCTGCAGATGCGGTGCTTATCATAATATAGTCGATGCAATTACCGAAGTGAAGGAAGGAGGGATGCTGTCATGAAAAACTTTCAAATAATTAAAGCGTTGTCCCCGTCTTCGGCAGTTACAAGCATCAGCAAAGAATCGTCTGCCAAGTTTATTGCCGGTGGTACAAATTTGGTAGATTTAATGAAAAAGAATGTTGTTTCGCCAAATAAACTGGTCGACATCACGGGATTAGATTTAAAGAAAATTGAATTTTTGAACGGAAAAGTTTCAATTGGAGCATTGGCAAAAAACAGCCAAGTTGCTGAAGATTCATCTATAAAAGAAAAACATCCTTTGCTGGCATTGGCTTTAGCGGCTGGTGCATCACAGCAAATCAGGCATATGGCAACAGTTGGAGGCAATATGCTTCAGAAAACGCGTTGTTCGTATTTTTACAATACCGATATGCCCTGCAACAAGCGAGTTCCTAAAAGCGGTTGTGGCGCTATTGGAGGTTCAAATAGAATGCACGCAATTTTTGGTGCTTCTGAAAGCTGTATTGCCGTACATCCTAGTGATATGTGTGTGGCGCTGGCGGCACTCGATGCAACAGTTTTGGTAGAAGGTCCAAAAGGAAAAAGACAAATTAAATTTACTGATTTTCATCGTCTGCCTGGAAATACACCAGAAAAAGACAATACACTTCTGGACAAGGAATTGATAACTTCTGTTGAAATTCCAGATAATAATTTCACGAAAAATATTCATTATTTAAAGGTTCGTGACCGAAGCAGTTATGCTTTTGCATTAGTTTCTGTTGCTGTGGCTTTGGATATTCAAAACAATACAATTGTGAATGCGCGTCTGGCAATGGGCGGTGTAGCGCACAAACCTTGGAGATTGACCGAATCGGAAGAATTTTTGAAAGGAAAAACAATTTCTGAAACGATTTTTAAACAAGCAGCCGATTTGGCTATGAAAGGTGCCAAAAGTTACGGAGATAATGATTTTAAATTAACTCTGGGACCAAATGCGATTATAGAAGCATTAACTATAGCATCATCTAAATAATTGAATTATGAGCAAGACAAGTAATATTAATAGAGTAGATGGATTTGCTAAAGTAACGGGTACAGCAACGTATTCGGCTGAGTATAAAACACCGGGCGTTGTTTATGCCTGTTTGGTGGGAAGTACAATTGCAAAAGGAAAAATTAAAAGTATTGACACTAAAAAAGCAGAATGGGCACCGGGAGTTCTGGCGGTTATTACGCATTTAAATGTAGACAAACCTGCTGGCTATCAAAAAGCAAAAGACAAACACAATTTTGGCCAGCCACTGCAGATTTTCAAGGACGATTCGGTTTTATATTATGATCAGCCAATTGCGCTGGTTATTGCTGATACTTTTGAGCGAATGCAATATGCAGCGAGTTTAATTAAAGCAGATTATATAAAAGAAGAACATTCGACTGAACTTAAAAAAGCGGCTGATAAAGAGAAAAAAGTAGAAACTGATAAAGGAAATGATTACCATCGAGGTGAACAAGACGGTTATAAAAATGCTGAGGTTGTTTTAGAAGCAGAATATACGATTCCGACTGAAGTTCACAACCCAATGGAATTGGCTAATATTATTGCAAAATGGGAGGGAAATAAACCTATTTTATATACCAAAAGTCAAGGTGTTGAAGGAACAAGAAGAAGCGTTGGTGAAGTTTTCGGAATTCCGCCTGCAGATGTTGAGGTGACTTCGGAATATCTTGGAGGTGCATTCGGAATGGGATTACACACTTGGCCTTACGAAATTGCAGCATTAATTGGCGCAAAAAAATTAAATCGTCCGGTGAAATTAGTTTTACATCGTGAACAAATGTTTACAAATGTTGGTTTCAGACCTTACACCATTCAGAAAATGGGTTTAGGCGCAACAAAAGCGGGGAAATTAACCGGCTTGACGCATGAGGCGGTTGCAATGACTTCGTCTTATGAAGATTTCATGGAAGGAACCGTAAATATGTCCCGATTTATTTATGATTGTTCCAATGTTTCAACACGATATAGAATTGTGCCTTTGGATACCTGCACGCCAATATGGATGCGTGGCCCGGGCGAAGCGACGGGATCTTTTGCATTAGAATGTGCAATGGATGAAATGGCACATAAATTAAATCTTGATCCAATTGAATTTAGAAAGCTTAATTATGCCGAAAAAGATTTGGAACAAAACAAGCCTTGGAGCAGTAAATTTCTTTTAGAATGTTATGAAGGAGGAATGGAACGCATTGGTTGGAAAAACCGTAAAAATGAACCGGGTTCTGTTAAAGAAGGAAACTGGTTGGTGGGTTACGGAATGGGAACAGGAACATTTGGTTGTTACAGAAGCCCGACATCGGTAAAAGCAAAATTTTTGCCCGATGGAAATTTAGTTCTGCAATGCAGTGTAAATGATATGGGACCTGGAACTGCAACAATGATGACAGCAATTGGTGCCGAGATTACAGGTTTACCAGCGGAAAATGTGATTATTGAAATGGGAAAAAGCGGATTGCCAAAAGGCCCTACACAAGGAGGATCGGCTACGACTTCGTCAGTTGGTTCTGCGGTGCACGATTCTTGTAATTTATTGGTAAGCAAAGTTGTTGGATTAGCTGCTGAAAATCCAATTTTTAAAGGAATTCCAATTACAGATTTGACTTTTGCAAATGGTGTAATTTCTTCATCTAAAGATAATTCAAAAACAGTTTCACTTGCGTCATTGATGAGCGCAAATAAGTCGGAAAATTTTGAAGTTGAAAACCAGTCAAAAGGAAATGAAGAAGCAAGAAAATATTCGATTTATTCGTTTTCAGTTCATTTTGTAAAAGTATTGGTGAATCCGAATTTAGGAAAAATTAGATTGGCGCATGTGGTTTCCTGTGCTGATATTGGAACGGTTATCAATCAAAAAACATCAGCCGGGCAAATGTATGGAGGTGCAGTAGGAGGAATCGGAATGGGATTAATGGAAGCCTTAGAAATTGATCATCGTTTTGGTCGTCCAATCAATAATAATTTCGCTGATTATCATGTTCCAGTAAATGCTGATATTGAAAAACAGGAAGTGTTTTTTGTCAATAAAAAAGACCCAATCAGCAATCCAATGGGAACTAAAGGACTTGGTGAAACTGCTTTAGTTGGAATGGCGCCAGCAATTGCAAATGCCGTTTTTAATGCAACCGGAAAACGAGTTAGGGATTTACCAATTACATTGGATAAAATTATAGAGACTGTGAAGGTTTAAAAAAAAGAGGCATTTTTCAATGCCTCTTTTTTTTAAACCTATTTTCAAATATAGCCCGCGGTTTCAACCACGGGGATGCGGATCATGATCGTTTAATAATGCCTAAATTGACATCGATTAGACTCTTTCAATTTTGCAAATAAAGCAACAAGCTTCTGAATTTCTAGCATGAAGATATTCAACATTATTTTCACTTTCAAAGATTTCAGAAATTAACTGATCAACATCATTATCACCAACCAGTTTTGTAAAAATCATTTTTTGTTCTTTACTGTAGCCAATTAGGGATAAAGGAAAATTTTCTTTATCAGCTTTTATTTCTGGTGGAAAATTATAAATATCTGAATATTCTTCCACCTCATTTTTATGAATAAATATTGGTCCGGATTGATTAAAAGCATTGTTTTTTGAGAATGGGCTGTAAGCAAAAACCAATCGAATATCTTTGCCAATATTAAACGGTTTTAGGGAAACTCTGCAAGGACCTTTTCCAGATGCTAATTGCTCATATATTTGATTACCGAAATTATCTGTATTAGTATTGCGAATTTTGCTGGCAAATTCTTTTGAAAGCGAAACAATCTTAAAATTTCTCATAATTTATTTATTTTAAATTTGATCAAATTTCTATTTTGTTCGCTTTATTTAAAACCCGTTTCTTGCTAAAAGGAGTCTCATAATTATATTTTACGAAACATATAGATAAAAAAAAAAGAGACATTTTTAAATGCCTCTTTTTTTTATCTAAAAAACGATTAATTATTTAACCGTAATAGGCAATTCAACAGTAGTTTTATCCCAACCAATAACCAAATTAGCTACATTACCTTGAGTTGTAAAAGCAATAGATAAAGCTTCGATCACATCAGATACTGGTTTAACAGGAACTGAAACTCTCACAACATCTTTGCTTTCATCGTAAGCATATCCGCCCCACATATCAAGTTCTTTATTGATAATGATGGTCCATTTATCTTTTTCAGGAATAGCAAATAAACTGTAATATCCAGCTGGAATATTTTTACCACCGATAGTTACCGCTTTAAAGAACTTAATTTCAGTGTTTTCGTTTGCACCAATTCTCCAAATTTCACCATACTTTACAATATCACCAAAAATAACACGCCCTTTTACAGAAGGTCTTGAGTAAAGAACTTTCACAACCGGATTTGGAGTATCTGTTTTTTTGAATTTAACGGATCTGTTTGGGAAATAAGAAATATCAACTGGACTAGCGTCTAATGGAGAAAATTTCACCACATCTTGAGCTTGAACTGAAAAGGCAGTAAACATTACAACTGCCAATAAATAAATTTTTTTCATAGGATTACAATTTTTAGAATAACTACAAAGTAAGTTAATAATTAAGAAAAATCGTGAAATTTGAGCCTGTTTTTTGTTAATGAATTGATAACGGTTATTGTAGTTTTAATGTTTCACTTAGATTGAACAAATTAATTTTAGACACAGCTTGTCATTTCGAGGAACGAGAAATCTCCACAAGAAATTCCACAACGTGAATCCAATCTTTGTAGAGCTACTCGTGGAGATTTCTCGTTCCTCGAAATGACAAACTGTACTTTAGCATAATAATGAATAAATCTGTTTAATTTGCTAAATCTGCGTGAAACAAAACCTTAATTAACAGTAATCTTTAAATATTCTCCTTTAAAACTTTGGTTCAACGCCGTCATTTCAATAGGTTCATTTGATCCATCTGGAATAACTTCAATAGAAGCCTTTCCGTTGGCCATTTTGATCGATTCACTTCCTGTTGGCGTTCCTTGATTTTTTAAAGTTTTTCCACCTTTCAGACATTGAAAATAAACGCTTTCTTCATAATCCAGACAACGCAAATTGTGATTGTCAATCGCGATAGCCGTTATCAAAAAATGACCGTTTTTTAGTTTCTCGGCAGATAATTGCAATGAAGAAGCGGCATCATTTTTATTGAAACGATAGTTGACTTTTATTGTGTCAGAAACTGTTTTACCGTCTTTAGTTTTTCCAATAGCTACCAAAGTATTTTCTCCTTTTTTGAAATTAACATCCCAAGTTAAACCACATGCAGGGTAAATAGTAATATTTCTTTGTTTTTCCCCAAGATCTTTTCCGTCATGGAATAAGGTCACTTTTTCGCAATTGCTGAAAACGCTGATTGTTCTTGGCGTATTTTCAGGCCCTTGACGTTCTGTCCAAGTATGCGATTCAATGTAAGTAAAAGGCTCTTTTGCCCAATAACTTTTAAAAACATAATACGCATCTTTTGGATTTCCGTTTCGGTCGGTAAGTCCTTTTTGATTCATATACGGAATATCATCTTCCGGTCGGAGCGGCGTTGCAAAATCCTTAAATGCCCACTGAATATTTCCCACAAACGATGGATCATTCTCGGATATATGCAAATGCCAGTCAAATAAATCAACGATATAATTTTCGCTCCAGTCTCCAATTTGAGCGATATTTGCTACTTTAGTCTGAACAATTGCTTCTTCCCAGCCTTCAGATTTTATCACATTTTCTCCCGTAACAGGATTTTCGCTGTGACGCCCAACATGACTGTCACCGCCATATTCAGCATGTATAAAATGTTTGTATTCTTTTTTATAAACGTCAATTGCTTTTTGGTAGCTTTTATAACTTCCTGAATACCATCCAGACCAGATAGAAGGCGAGAAGACATCAACAATATGTGAACCTTCATAATACTTTCTGATAGCCGTTTTTCTTGACGGATCAAGTTTATGTGCAAGCTCATTTAATTCGGTTAAAAAAGCATTTGTTTTGACATCATTATCGCCGTCAGGAAAATCTGGAAGCCAGTTTATTTCATTTCCTAGAGACCAGATAATAATACTCGGATGATTATAATTTTGATTGATGATTTCCACGAGCATATTTTTGGTGTTTGTTTTCCAAACATCATTTCCAATACCGCCACGGCACCAAGGCAATTCGTCCCAAACTAATATACCTAATTCATCACAGGCTTTGTAAACCTCAGGATCTTGCGGATAATGAGCCAATCGGACAAAATTTGCTCCCATAGCTTTAATCGATTTCATATCGGCCCAATGCTGTTCGTTTGTCATTGCGGCGCCAACTCCAGCTTGTTCTTCATGACGATGAGTTCCGCGAATTATTAAACGTTTTCCGTTTAAATAGAACGGACCGTGATCTTTAAACTCAAACCATCTGAAACCAACTTTTTCAGAAGCGCTGTCTTTAATTTGATTTTTTTCTGATAAAACAGCAGTTATTGAATATAAATTTGGAGTATCAGTATCCCAAAGTTCTGGGTTTTTGATGTTTTCGAAAGTAATTGTAGTAGTTTTATCAGCAACCGAAATCGTTTTGCTTGCTACTTTTTTTCCTTTCGGATTTTTTAAAGTTATGGTTAAAGCTAGATCTTTTGAATTATCTGAATTTACAATTGAAGAAATAATCTGAACAGAAGCTTTTTTAGCAGCAACCTCAGGTGTTGAAATTTTTAGATTGTCAATATGATTTTTGTATTTTGAAACCAACCAGACATCGCGCGTGATTCCTCCGTAAATATAGAAATCACTTTTTTGAGACGGAATAATTTCGATATCGTAGCTATTATCAACACGAACAAAAATGTCGTTATTCCCTTCTTTGATGAGGTTTGTAACATCGATTGAAAAGCCAATATAACCACCAATATGGCTTCCGGCTTCTTTGCCGTTTACATACACTTTTGTCGTAACATTTGAACCTTCAAAGTATAAAGAATAGACTTTGTTTTTATCAATTTGCGGAATAGTAAGTTTCTTTTGATACCAGCTCGCATCACGTCGGTAACCCGGATATAAGTCGGTTGCATCTTCGGCATTCCAGGTATGCGGTAAATTCAGAGAAACCCAATTTTGATTTTTTTGTGCTTCGTTGAGGTTTGAAGTGTGGTTTTCTAAATAAAGCCAATCGTTATTAATATTCAGCTTTGCCTGAGCAAAACTGCTGCTCAGACAAATCTGAAAAAAAACAAAAAGCGCAAAGTATTGAAATGTATTATAGTGGTTTGGTCGGTTGTTCATAAAGTGTAAAGCTTTTTTTTAGGTTCAAAGACTCAAAGATGCAAAGGTTCAAAGGCTGAAAACCTTTGTCACTTTGTACCTCTGTCTCTTTGCTACTTTTTTCGTTACTTTCTTCTTAATAATGCTTCAAGAAAATAATAGTCAGCGTAGATTATTGGTTCGTCAATTTCGTCGTGTTTTGGCCAGTTTCCGGTGCTGTGGTCGAGCACAAAAGGAGCTTTGATATCTGGATTTAAAATGTATTTATCGGTTTGTACCGAAGTCATTAGTTTATCGGCGAAAGCCAAATAACTCTTGTTTTTTGTATAACTGTACAATTCATATAAACCAGATGCCATAACCATTGCTGCTGAAACATCACGAGGAGCATTTGGAATACTTGGATCTTTAAAATCCCAATACGGAATTCCATCTTCAGGCAAATCTTTATTGTTCATAAAAAACTTTGCAGTAGCTTCAGCTTGTTTTAAATAGGCAGGATCTTTCGTGTAACGGTAACACATGGTAAAACCGTAAACAGCCCATCCTTGACCGCGCGCCCAAACCGAATCATCATTATAACCCTGAAGTGTTGTCTTCTTTCTAACATCACCAGTTTTTGGATCATAATCAATAACATGATAACAGCTGTTGTCGTCTCTAAATTGATTTTTTAAAGTGGTATTGGCATGTTTAATGGCTATGTCGCGGTATTTTGGGTTTCCAGATAATTTTGAAGCTTCAAAAAGCAGTTCAAGATTCATCATATTGTCAATAATAACCGGGAAATCCCAAATTTCTTTATTGAAATCCCAAGAACGAATAGAACCTACTTTTTCATTAAAACGGGTGCATAAAGTTTCGGCTCCTTTAATAATTACGGCTTCATACTCTTTGTTTTTTTCCACTTTTAACGCTTCTCCAAAACTGCAATACACTTTAAAACCTACGTCATGCGAGTTTTTGTTGACACTTTCTTTTTTGCTGAAAGCAGTCCATTTTTGAGCTTGTTCTTTGTATTGTGAATTACCTTTAAGTCGATACAATTGCCAAAGGTTTCCGGCAAAAAAACCGCTTGTCCAGTCCCGTGAAGGAACTTTGTGTATTTCATTGGTTTTGATATTCATGCTTCTCGGCATCGACAAAGAATCGACAGGATAATCGAGCAGCATTTTATAGCGCGTTTCCAAAAGAGTATTGGTCACTGCCACTTTGTTTTTTGATTGAGCATTAATTCCGGATTTGCACGCTGTTGCCAGCGATGCAAACCCTAAAATTAAAGAAATGAAACTAACTTTATTCATACTAATTAATCTGCTTTTTTAATAACCAATATTCTTTGGTTTTAGAATTGAATTTCGAATTTTGGTTTATTTAAACACCGGATGTAATTTTAACACATAGAGACGTGGTTGTCAGAGCTTGATAATGTGTTTCACTTTATTAAAACACAGCTGATTATGCGCAATGACTTGTCATTTATTTTATTATTTAACCAAAATTTAAAATGTAATTTTATGTGTTAAAATGTTTACACCCAGCAATTTAATGAATTATAATGTTTTAATAACCTTAACGGTTTGATTTTAAATCCGGATGTATGACCAGTTGAGTTCCCGGTAATGACTATTTAAATCATTTTCGTCTGGAGTAAAATCAGCCCAAAGTTTTAAACTAGCAGGGTCAAATAGCACTGCTAATAAAAATGATATTGGCAAAAACCATTTATGTGATTTGATTTTTTGGTTTGTTAACATTCATTTTTTGGTTTTAAGGTTAGTGTTAGATAAAATAGAAAAGCAAAAGACTCATTCCTATTATCAGAACGACAAATAAAATTTGAAGTAATAAGAAGTTTCCTTTTTTGATTTTCATACGGCAAATTTAGATGCCGAAAACGATATAGAAATACAAAAAAGGGTATCTAAAAATACAGATACCCTTTTTAAACCCTTAAAACAGTAGGTTTTTTAAATTACGACAGTAGATTTATAAAATTTGTCGGCATATTGTGTTGGCGTTTCTCCATACTTTTTCTGGAAGCATTTACTGAAATATTTCGGATTATTGAAGCCTACTTTGTAGCTAATTTCCGATACGGTTAATTTGTTTTGTTCCAAAAATTGAGCGGCACGTTTTAATCTAATTTCATGAATAAATTCATTTGGCGTACAGTTTGTCCAAGCTTTTATTTTTAAAAACAGCATGGTTCGGCTGACACCTAATTCGGAACAGAAAAACGGAATATCAAATTGTTCGTTCGAAATATTTTCTTCAACAATCTTAAATGCTTTTTTCAAAAGTTCTTCATCTAAAGAGGAAACCGTAATTTCTGAAGGAATAAAACTGTCTTCCGTTGAAAACTTGATTTTTAAACGTTCTTGAGTATTCAGTAAATTTTTAACGCGAAGTTTGAATTCCATTAAATTGAATGGTTTACTGATATAATCATCGGCACCGCTTTCCAATCCTTCAAATTTATAAACCAATGAAGATCTTGAAGTCAGTAAAATAACCGGAATATGACTTGTTTTGATGTTCTGTTTTATTTTAGAACAAAGCTCAGTTCCCACCATTTCAGGCATAATAACATCGCTGATAATCAAATTCGGCGTATATTTTAACGCTTTTTCAAAAGCAATTTTTCCGTTTTCGGCCTCAATAATGTTGTAATCTTTTTTGAGTAAGTTTTTCATGAACTTTCTCAAAATCTTGTGATCTTCAACAATCAGAATGGTTTGTTTTTCTTCGTTTACAATTAAATCTTCAAGATCTTCGCTTTCCACTATTTCCGAAGGTTCTAATTGTGCTTGATATTGCGCAATATCATCACTTATTCTGAAATCTGGAATAATTTCGCTGTCTGAAAGATGTTCACGGCCAAGTGGCAAAGCAACTTTAAAAATAACGCCGCCTGAAGGTTTATTGGTAACATCAATTTTTCCTTTGTGCAGTTCGACAATGTTTTTTACTATCGAAAGCCCAATTCCAGTGCCTTTATTGTAGTTTTTCTGAACTTGATTGTGCATTGGAATTTCAAAGAATAAGTCAAAAACTTTATGAATATGTTCTTCCGAAATTCCAACTCCAGAATCTTCAACAGCAATAAAAAGATTTTCAGTGTCATTACTGATTTTAATGTTGATTGATCCGCCTTTTGGAGTGTATCTAAATGCATTCGAGATCAAATTGTAAAAAACACGTTCCAATTTGTATCGGTCAAAATATATCAGAATTTCTTCGTTTGACGTTTCAAAAGTATAATCATAACCGCCATCTTTGGCATATTCAATAAACGATAAAAAGATTTCTTTTGTGAATTTTACAATATTTCCGTTTGCAGATTCAAGTGCAACCTGATGATTTTCAAGTTTTCTAAAATCCATTAAGCGGTTAATAAGCCCTAAAAGATGGTTCGCGCTTCCTTCAATAACTAGAAGCTTTTTATACATTTCATTCGTACCATTATAATCCGCTAAAATTTGCTGTAATGGACCTAAAATTAGGGTTAGTGGCGTTCTGAATTCATGCGAAATATTCGTAAAAAAGTCCAGTTTTAGTTTGTTGTTTTCTTCTATACGTTTGGTTTCCAGATATTCCAGTTCTAATTTTTGTTTCAATCTGGCTTTTGATTTCATAATCCAGATTAAACCGTATAAGCCTAAACCTATTATAATTCCATACAATAAAAAGGCCCAGATACTGCGCCATGGAGCAGGATTTACAATCACAGTTAAGGTTGTTGGGTTTTTGTTCCAAACACCGTCATTATTCGCACCGCGTACTTCAAAAGTGTACGTTCCCGGATTTTGAATAGCAAAATTAGCTTCGCTGTTTTTGGTTATCGTCCAGTTGTTTTCCAGTCCGGTTAAACGATAGCTGTACTGATTCTTTTTTGAACGAATGTAATTCGGAATCGCAAAACTAATCGAGAAATTAGCTTTGTCATAATCCAAAGTAATGGTTTTGGTATATCCAATACTTTTTTCCAAAATGCCTAACGAATCATTTGGATTTGTACTTTCATTCTGGATTTTCAAATCCGTAATTAAAACCTGAGGAGCGTATTGATTTTTGGAAATTTTTCGAGAGTCAAAATAAGTTGCTCCAGAAGGACTTCCGAAATAAAATTTATTGCCGTCAAGTTTTAGAGCCGCATTATCATTAAACTCATTATTTGTAATACCGTCTTTTTGATCATAATTGGCAACGGTTTTTCGGATCGTACTGTATTTTATAATTCCCTGATTGGTACTGATCCATAAATTTTTATCATCATCTTCTAAAATAGAATGGATCGATGTAACAACCGTATTTCCAATTTTTAGGTTGATTCTGTTGAATTTCTTTCCGTCAAAATAATGCAATCCTTTTGCTTTTGTACCTACCCAGATTTTATTATGAGAATCCTGAAACAATGTCAGAATATCATCTCCGGTTAAAGCAACATCATCAAAAAGGAAATGTTTTACAACGTATTTATTAGGTTGAAAATTTTGAAGTCCAATAAGATTCAGACCGTTCAGTGTTCCTACCCAAAGTCTTTTTTGTTTGTCAACTAGGACCGTTCGAACATAATTATTGGTTAGAGAATTTGCCTTGGTAATATCATTTCTAATAAATTGAAAAGCTTTAGAAACAGTATTATAACGAATTAATCCTTTGCTAAAAGTACCCATCCACAATACTCCATTTCCTTCTGTTTTGATGGAATAAACACCAACATCTTTTATTGAATCCTTTAATTGAGGTGAAATTCTGTCGCTTTCAAATGATTTAGTCAGCGTATTATAAGCCGAAATTCCTTTAGAGAAAGTTCCCATCCACAAAATATTATTCTCTGCAACGCACATTGATTTAATATCATTTATAGGTGTTTGCCCAATTTTGTTGTTAAGGTAGCTCGTAGCTTCTGTATTTTTATTGTAAACGGTGATGCCGCCACCTTCGGAGCCAAAATAAATGTTCTGATTTTTATCGGCTACAATCGAACTGACCACATCATAACTCATTGGAATCTTTTTCGAATTCTGATCGTAATTGAAGAAATTTACGTTCGAAATATCCCACATATTTACGCCTTTATAATAACAGCCAATCCAAACAGAACCGTTTTTATCGATGAAAATTGATTTTACCTTCTCGATCCCGCTGTTATGATTGCTATTGCTGTAACTATTGTTATTATTGATCTTTTGAATACTCTTATCTTCTCCTAAAATATAAATCCCGTCATAAGCACCAATCCAGATCGAGCCTTTGCGGTCAATAGCCAAAGCACGGATTTCATTGTTGATTTCCTTGCGTTTTTCATCAGATAAAAATGAAACAAAGCTTTTTGTTGATGAATCAAATTTTAAAAGTCCTTTGTTTTTTGTCCCAACCCAGATATTATTGAAGCGGTCTTCAGCAATTGCTGACACATTTAATACATCAATATTATTTAATGGATAATTTTTAAAAGAGAATTTTCCGTTTTTTCTGCTTGTTAAAACACACAATCCTTTTGTCGTTCCAATCCAAACCTGACCTTTTTTAGTTTTAAAAATACTCAGAATATTATTGCTTGGAATCGTCGTATTGTCTGTAGCAGAATGAATAGCAGAAGCAAACTGTCCTGTTTTTTTGTTATAAACAGATAACCCTTTTGAAGTTCCAAACCACATTTCATCTCCAACTTTCTTTATACACCAAATGGTATTGCTGTTTATGGTATGATTCGTCTTGTCAGTTAAATATCGCTTAAAAGTATTGCTGACAGGGTCATAACAATTCAAACCATTATAAGTTCCAATCCATAGTTTTCCAGAATTATCTTCTTCAATAGCCAAGATATCATTACTGATAGATGTTTTATTGGCAACATCATTTCTAAAAATGGTAAATCGGCTGCCGTCGTATTTATTGAGACCATCGCGCGTACCAAACCACATCTGCCCAAACTTATCCTGATGTATGGCAATAACAGAATTCTGCGAAAGCCCGTCAGTTGTTGAAAAATTTTTAAGACGGTATTTATTTTGGGAAAACAAATTCCCTGAAATAAAAAGTAAAACTAGAAAGACGCTCGTGTATTTCATAGCATTTATTTTTAGGTTAAAGTTAGAAAGTTTCAAAGTGGCAAAGGTTCAAAGGTTCAAAGTGACAAAGACTCAGAGGTTCAAAGGTGCAAAGAAACCTTTGTTTCTTTGTAACTCTGTACCTTTGTATCTATTTTAATCGTTTACTTAGCTGATAATCATATAGCGATGGAATTTTATCAATTGATGTGTTCAAAAATTCAATATAGGGATCGACGTCGTATTTGATTTCAAATTTTGTATTTCCGTGCACACCAATGATTCTGGCAAAAGCGCCGTCTTTCATTCCATACAATAAAACCGGTTTTGATGAATCAGGGTTTTCGACCTGAACATTTAAGTTCCAAAAAGTACTGAAAGGTCCGTGAGACGGTTTCCAGTATTCTGCGCCTCCGCCTCCAAATAGGGCATAACTATTATTTTTAGCCGTTTTTAGATGTACGGTGATATTATCAAACAAATTTTGATGATTGGCTCCAGAGTGCTGGTCTAAAACTGGATCTGTAAATATTTCGCAGTTTTGATACACATTTTTAGTCGCAAAAGTGTTGAAACTTAAAGGATGAACTGCCGAATTATAAATTTTCAGATTTTTCACCAATACATTATGAACACCGCCTAAAGTCACCGTATAATGTGCCAAATGTGTTCCGTCAGTTGTGATGTCTTGAATAGTTACGTTTGAAACTTCTTCGGCTAAAATACCGCTGTCTGCATTTGTAATTTTTACGTCTTTAACCCAGCTGTTGAACAAACGAGTTAAGAAAATTCCGTTATTTCCGGGTTCCACATGATGTGCCACTCTTGGAATATCGGGAAAGGTAAAACGAAGATGTTCAATTCCTACTTCATTTAAGTGTTTCCATTCAACCAATTGTGCTTGATAACTTGGTTTAACAGCGATTGTCAAAGGCGTTTTAAGGGTGATTTTAGAACCTGAAATTTTTAAAATTTCAACCTGTTGCCTCACAATAGGAAGTTTTGGAAACTGCCAGTGATGCGAGCCCGGTTTTACATTAGCACCTTGATATAAATCTTTTATGATTTCGCCATTTTCACCGTCTTTATTGAACAATTGCAGTTCGACAATATCTCCAGCTTTTAAATTTTTAACCTCAGAAACATTGATTGTAAATTCGCCCATTTTTCCAGAACTGACTTTCGCTAAAATTGCAGATTCTGGTTCGTATTTATCCAAATATGATTTTACACGCTCACCCTGAATTTGTGTCCAAATAAAACCTCCAGACCATGCATATTGAGAAAAAGGCAAATCAATATTGTTTTCGTTTTCGCGCTGTCTTTTGTCAAAAGTGGTCAGATATTCACGAAGTTCTGCTAAAGATTCAGGATCTTTAAGATACATCATCGGCCTTGGAAAGTAGATTTCAGTTCCGTTTTCGCCAGAACCTGCACCGCGAAGCACAAAATTGCTTCTTTCGATGTATAAAATATCACTCAGAATAATTCGGCCTTCGGGCAATTGCAAAATTACATTTCCATCAACTGCATTGGCTGCTTTTAAAGCTTTAAGTAACGCTTTAGAATCATCTAAATTATCATTTGCTTTTACGCCAAAATCTGCAGCGTTAATTATTTTTCCATTAGTTTCAGGAAGTTGGCTTTCGCCGAAGTGATAACCCGCAAAACTAAAATCGGGAAGATAATTTGTTTTTGAAGTAATAATTTTAGGTAATTCCTGCGCCAGTAAAGTATTCATAAAAAGGCAGCAGAATATAAGAAAGGTTTGGCGAATCATGGTTTTGTGGTTTTTGTGGTTAGTTAGTTTTTTTCACCGCAAAGTCGCAAGGAACGCAAAGTTT
This sequence comes from Flavobacterium sp. LC2016-01, assembly GCF_009711135.1. Classification (GTDB taxonomy): domain Bacteria; phylum Bacteroidota; class Bacteroidia; order Flavobacteriales; family Flavobacteriaceae; genus Flavobacterium. The sequence continues at coordinate 386,973 of NZ_WMIC01000004.1, forward strand.
AAATTTCTTGCGTACTTTGCGATTTTGCGGTGAAATTTTACACGGATCGCTTAATCCCTAATTCCAGTCCTCGCAATTCAGCCAGACCTCTTAAACGGCCAATTGCAGAATAACCCGGATTTGTTTTTTTCTTTAAATCATCCAGCATTTGGTGTCCGTGATCGGGACGCATTGGCAATTTGCTGTTGTTTCTTTTTTCAACTTCAAGAATCGCTTTTACGACTTCATACATATCAACATCGCCTTCAAGATGGTTCGCTTCATAGAAACTTCCTTCTTCATCTCTTTGAGTACTTCTTAAGTGAATAAAGTTCATTTTATCGCCGTGACGTCTAACGATACCTGGTAAATCATTATCAGCTCTTACACCATAAGAACCTGTACACATCGTAAATCCGTTTGATTTTGAAGGTGCTGCGTTCATTAATTCGATCAAATCTTCTTCGGTACTTACAACTCTCGGCAAACCTAAAATAGGGTAGGGCGGATCGTCAGGATGAATCGCCATCAAAACACCTTTACTTTCGGCAACAGGAATAATTTCTTTTAAAAAGAAGAAAAGATTATCTTTTAATGCCTGTCTGTCAATGTGATTGTAAGCACTTAATGTTACTAAGAAATCTTCAACTGTGTAAGCTTCTTCAGCGCCCGGAAGTCCTGCCAGAATGTTTTGCTGTAATTTTACTTTATCTTCTGGAGTCATGGCTTCAAAATAACTTGTCGCTTTCTGAATTTGTGTTGCCGAATATTCTTTTTCTGCTCCCGGTCTTTTCAAAATAAACAATTCAAAAGCAGCAAAAGCATTAATATCAAAACGCAACGCTTTTGAACCGTCTTCAACTGTATAGGATAAATCAGTTCTAGACCAATCTAAAACAGGCATGAAATTATAACAGATGCATTTTATACCGCATAATGCTAAATTTCGGATGCTTTCTTTGTAATTTTCAATGTATTGAAGATATCGTCCCGTTTGTTTTTTAATGTCTTCGTGTACCGGAACACTTTCTACAACTGACCAAACCAAACCAGAAGCCCCTTTTTTAGGGTCTCCGTCTTGATGTTCAATTTCGACTTTTCGTTTAATGATTTCTTCAATGCTCCAAACTTCTCCGTTTGGAATGTGATGTAAAGCGGTAACAATTCCGGTTGCTCCCGTTTGTGCAATATCTTGTAAAGAAACAGGGTCATTTGGTCCGAACCAGCGTAATGTTTGTTCCATTTTAATATGTTTTTGGTTTATTCCTGTAAGGTTTCCAAAACCTTGTAGGTATTTTTTAATTTATGTAAACGTATATTTTTAGACCTACAAGGTTTTGGAAACCTTGCAAGAGCTTAGTGAATTTTAAATGCTTGCAGCAGCAAAACCGCCATCGACTTTTAACACAGTTCCTGTTACGAATTTTGACATATCGCTGCATAAGTATAAAAGTGCGCCGTCAATATCTTCGGGCTTTCCAAATCTTCCCATTGGAGTCTGACCAATAATTTTCTCGCCTCTTGGCGTCAATTTTCCTTCTGGAGTAAGCAGTAAAGCACGGTTTTGTTCACCAATAAAGAATCCCGGTGAAATTGCATTTACACGAATTCCCTCGCCGTATTTTGAAGCCAGTTCAACCGCCATCCATTGCGTGAAATTGTCGATTGCCGCTTTTGAAGCCGAATATCCAACCACTCTTGTCAGCGGTCTTTGTGCAGATGCTGATGAAATATTGATAATGTTTCCTGATTTCTGCTTTGCAAAAAGTTCTGAAAAAACCTGAGAAGGCAACATTGTTCCGATAATATTTAAATCGATAACCTGTTGTAAATCCTCCGTTTTCATGTCATAAACTGCCTGATCCGGCTGAATTGTTGCGCCCGGCATATTTCCGCCCGCAGCATTAATTAAGATATCCAGACGGCCATATTTGTCAACGATAAAATCTTTGGCTTTTTCTACTTCTTCTTTATTTAAAACATTGGCTTGAACAGCAAAAGCTTGTCCGCCATTTTGTTCGATATTCTTTACGGTCTTTTCTGCTTTTTCAAGTGATTGAGAAACGATTCCGACAATTACGCCCTGTTTAGCCAGAACGTTTGCAAAGTTGCTTCCTAATACGCCGGCACCGCCTGTTATAAGTGCAATTTTTCCTTTTAAATTAAATACTGAATCCATATAAATTATTAATGTTTTCTTAAAGTCTGAATGGTGTCCAGTACTTTTTTAGTTTCATTTTCGATTGTCGCATAATCACCTTCGGTCATGCGTTTTTTTGTTATCAGTTTACTGCCAAGTCCAACAGCAGATACACCGGCAGAAAACCAACTCTCGATGCTAGTATGTGTGGTATCTACGCCTCCGGTTACCATAAAAGTTAAATTCGGAAAAACATCTTTAATACTGCTCATGAATTCTGGGCCAAGAATATTTCCCGGAAAAAGCTTGATAAATGAAATACCAGCATTTTCTGCAGCGATAATTTCTGTTGGTGTCATACATCCTGGAGCATAAAGCGCGTTTTTACTTTTTAAGAAGTCAGCAACTTCAGGAACAAAACCAGGACTTATAAAAAAATCAGCACCGATTTCGTGAAAGTCTTTGGCTTGTGATTTATTTTTTATAGTTCCAATCCCTAAAAGCATTTCTGGCATTTCGGCATTTCTGACCTGTACCATTTTCTTGAAATTCACTAAAGCTTCTGAACCACGGTTGGTATATTCTACTGCTCTGATTCCTGCATTGTATAAAGCACGAAGTACTTCAATACTGACACTTTCATCTGAATTGAAATACAAAGGAAGCATTCCCTGCTGCGCAATAATTTCTATTGAATTTTGAATGGAGCTCATGTTTAGATTTTTACTTTGAAAACAAGTTTTTTTAGCAATCCTTCACCAATCATAGCAGCGTGGACATCTTCTGGGAATAAAATCGCAAACTGTTTTTCCTGTAATTGAAAAAACATATCGGGTTTGTCATGAAAAAAACGAACGTCTTTTTCGTCACTGTAATCACCGTTTGGACTAATGCATTTTTCTCTTGGTTTCCATGCATAAGTTTCAGGACCATTAAGTACAATTTGAATGTCAATGTTTTTATCGTGGCATTCAAAACCTTTAATGCTTTGTTCTTTTGTTGTTCCTTCTCCTGCAATTACAATTAGCTTTAGTCCTTCTGAAATTTCCAAGACTCCTTCTTCAAGTTTACTGATGTCGGTTTGGCTTACATAATCAAAAGCCTTTTTGAAATTGGGGTGCAGACTGTAATATTTTGCTGCATTATGTAATGAGTCTACTATCATTTTATTTGGTTTATTTGAGACGTTTTTTGTTTAATTGTTTATTTAGATAAAATGTTTTAATTTATTGGTTTTTAGTGTTTTAGTGTTTTAGTGTATTTGTGTCATGCTAACGGCTATGTTTGGTTTTACAGTTTCTTTAAACAGTTGAAACAGTATTTATTAAGGTTTCATTGTATTTAAATCTTTACTTTTAATAAAATGGCAAAAGAATCTGAATATCAAATAATTAATAGTTTTAATTTAAATTAATTGATTTCTGATTTTTTAAACAATTAAACCAAAAAAAACACAAGAAACAGCTTTTGTTTTTATCATTTATGTATTTTTGCGTGTACGCACACGGTATTTTACAAATGTATATAAAAAGTTAAGTAAATCAACTTATATTTGATGAAAATAATAATAATTTTACGAGGCTAATAAATTTTTTTAACTTAAAAAACAGCGATATCATAACGATAAAAAAAATAGCAGCGCTAGCAAATGTCTCGCCTGGAACGGTTGATAGGATCATTCACAATCGAGGACAAGTTGCTCAAGAAAATGTAGATAAGGTAAATGCCATTATTGAAGAATATGGTTACAAACGAAATATTTTAGCGAGCAATCTGGCGTTAAATAAGAAATTTCATATAGCGGTTTTTTTACCCAAATATGAAAATCTTGAATATTGGAAAAGCCAGATTTCTGGGGTAGAAAAAGCAGCGGCTGAATTTGTGAAATTCGGAATTGTACTGGATTATTTTTTCTACGATTTTAATAAAGAATCTTTTCAGAAAGAGCTAAAAAAAGTAATGGAATTTGACTGCGATGGATTGCTTTTTGCGCCAATTTTTTATGAAGATTCGGTTCGGTTTTTAGCGGAATATGAGAAGAAAAATATTCCAGTTGTAATGATCGATTCTAATATTTCTGAAGAAAATAAACATGCATACGTTGGTCAGGATGCTTTTCAGAGCGGTTATCTGGCTGGAAGACTGATAAGTTTTGCGGTAAAAAATGAAAGACAGGTTTTGATTTTTAAAATAACACGTGAAATCGAAAGCACATCAGTTTATCTGCAGCGAATTGACGGATTCTATTCGTATTTTAAAGATCATGATGAACTTACCAATTTTAAATTTTCTGAAATTACCATTAAAGATTCTGGGATTGATCAGCTGTGTTTAGAAATGTTTAAAGGCATTAACAGTGTTTTTGTTCCCAATTCAAGGGCTTATATAGTGGCTCGATTTTTAGAAGAAAATAATATAAAAGGTGTGCGAATTATCGGTTTCGATTTATTAAATGAAAACATTGAATATCTAAACAAAGGCATAATTGATTTTTTGATCAATCAAAGACCCGAAGAGCAGGGGTATATGGGAATTAATTATTTGTACAAAAAATTAGTACTAAAAGAAACCGTTGAAGATGTTCATTATATTCCTTTAGAAATTATATTGAAAGAGAACTATTTGCCTTCGAAAAAGTAGTGAGTTTTGCCCGGGGATTTTACGGATTTAAATAGATTGCCACAGGTTATTTTTTATCAATCAAAAAGAATAATAAAATCCGTGCAAACCAGTTTAAATCCGTAAAATCCGTGGGCAAAAACCTTATTTTTTCACCTTAACAACAAGCGGATTATTAATTTTCTCAGCAAAAGAAGTCAAATAAGTTTCCCATTCTTGTTTAGTTTGAAACGGACTTCCTTTTTTCCATCCAAAACCAGTGTAATAAATTGCTTTTCCGTTTTTAACTGAGATATTTCCATACAAATTGCTTAATTCTTTTTCGTTTGTAACGTGATTATCAAAGCTTGTCAGGGTGTTTTTTGGAGCAACTAAGCCCATTCCAATTTCAGAATCGTCAATTGGTTCCCAATAACTCAGCCAGCCGTTTTTTAAATTAGTTCCGGTAGTTCCTTTTTTCTCGTGAAGTGTCAGTCCAACGGCAATATTTTTAGTTCCGGTAATTGTTGTTTCATAGCGCGAAAGATAGCTTCCGTAATCCAGACTGATCAATTTTGATTCGGTGATTTTGTTTCCTTTTGCATCCCAGTCGGCATAAGTCAAAATAAAACTCGTTCTGATTGGTCCTGTCGTAATGGTTTTCCAGCTGATGAAATTCTTCGAAAAATAATATTTTCCATCCACATTTACGGCAATTCCGCCAATTCCACGGCTGTCGCCTACCTGAAAATTATCTAAACCTTCGCCAGTATCTTTATGGTACGTTCCTTTTCCTGTAGTCATTTTATCGTACCATTTGTTGATAATTGGATATTCAACTCTTTTTAACCACGCATCGATTCCGCTCGTTAAAGCACCTCCAGAAACTTTATCTTCGACCATTTTTTGTGCTACAGGACCATACGCTCTAAAAGCAACTTTGTTGTTTTCCCATGCATAATCATCTATTCTTTCTGGTACAAATCTAGAATAACAGTTTGCAACTTGCGATGCATTCGGATTCGTTCCTGTTAAAACTTCAAAATTCTGTTTTGACTTCGCTTTTATTTTTGGCTGAAATAAAAGTACGTCCATAGTTCCGTCTCCGTCATTATCGACTGTCTGGGTTTCTAGAAATGAATTGGAGCTTTTATCCTTTATAGTGTAATTTTCAAGTTTAGCATCGGCAGATAATCCAAGTATTTTTTTAGTTAATTCGACTGTTTCAAATTCTCGATCAACTTTAAGCGAATTGGTAATTGTAATGGTTTTGTTTTGAGAATGCATGGCAAAAGTGCTTGCCAAAAGAGTAGTTAGTAAAAGATGCTTTTTCACAATTTGTAATTTAATTTTTTAGGAAATTAGTTTGATAGTATTTTATAAAAGTACAAATTCTAAAACAACTGTAAATACGGAATTGGGGTAATTGTGTACAGAAACCAGGAAATGAGTTTTTCAAAATGAATGTCAAAACTTTAGAACCAGATATTTTAATTCAAAAGTATGAAGAATGTTATTTCAAAGTTAATTCAGTAAAATGGTACGAGGTAAAAAGTTTGAGAAATAAACCAATGTACTATATCTCTAACATTGTTTAATGAATTGATTTGCAGTTTTTTAAATTTCTTTTTCTACTTTTAACAATCCATTTTAATATTGTAAAAGCATGAAAAAGAGATATTTATTAATAATATTGTTTTCAGTTTTTGTGAATCTACAAGGACAAATCATTAAAAATACGGAACAATTAAAAGAAAAACTCATAGTAATAAATAATCAGTTTGAAGATTCTTTTTTGCGTAATGACAGCAGTATTATTATCAAATACTATGATGATAAACAACCTGTATGCATGCCCGAATATCACAAAGCTTTATATACTAAACAAGATATAAAATCCTATTATCAGCAATGGTTTTCTAATTTTAAAATAAACGCTTATAAAAAGGTTATTTATGAAGTTAAACAGATTGATAACTACGCAATTGAAATTGGAACTTTCAATATTAATTCGGCAAATAAAAAAGGTGAAACATTAATTTACGATGGAAAATATTTGAATGTCTGGAAAATTGAAAAAAATGTAAAATTAACTTTGATATCAGAAATCTGGGGCGCAGATAAAGCAATTGACGGTTCTAATTTTTCATTTATAAAAACAAATTCTAATGAGATTCCAAAACCACAAATTGAAAAATTTTTAGAAAACGAAGTCAATAAACGAAATCAACGTATTGCCGAACTTGTAACAAATAGAGAAGGCGAGAAACATGCAGATGAATTTTTTACAAAAGATGCTATTTACCTAACTTACGATTCTCCAATGTTCATTGGTATGGAAAATATCAAGCCTTATTTTGTAGAACACGAGAAGCCAAATGGAGTTTCTATTGATTCGATATCCATAAAAGCTAGCAGAATGATTCCGCTTCATAATTTTGTTATCGAATATGGTTATTATTATGTTGATGTTTCGTGGGATAATAAAAAGGGAAGAGCTATTGTGACAGGAAAAAGCACAAATATCTGGAAAAGAGACGAAAACGGAATTTTAATGCTCTATCGCCAAATGGTAAATCATAATTAAATTGTTGATATCAAAAAAAATCACAATATTTATGTAAAACAAATTAGATGAAACAGAGCGCTGGAATATTATTGTATAAATTCGTTGACAAAACTACTTTTTTCTTTTTGGTACATCCAGGCGGTCCGTTTTGGAAAAACAAAGATTTAGAAAGCTGGTCCATTCCAAAAGGTGAATTTACTGAAGATGAAGATCTCCTTGATGCAGCAATTCGCGAGTTTAAAGAAGAAACCGGTTTTGAAGTCGATGGTGATTTTATAAAACTGGAATATGTAAAACTTAAATCGGGTAAAATTGTTCATGCTTGGGCGGTAGAATTTGACCTTGATGAGACTTTAATAAAAAGCAATGATTTTGAAATGGAATGGCCACCAAAATCTGGAAAATTAGAAAGTTTTCCCGAAGTTGACAAAGGCGAATGGTTTCAAACTGCCGAAGCTTTAAAGAAAATAAATCCCGCACAATCTGATTTCATTGTTCAAATGATTTCCAAAATTTCAGCTTCACTTTAAAAAACATTCTTGATTTACAGGACAATTTTCGTAAATTTCAATACTTGTCTTTTCCGCGAGTATAAATTTTAATTAAATGAAAATCAGTAAAATGGTTAAATGTATTATTTTCGATTGCGATGGAGTTTTAGTTGATACAGAAAAAATTGGCAATGGAATATTGCTTGAAATGGCATCAGAACATGGTTTTGATATGGAAATTGAAGATGCCTATCGCAATTTCAATGGACGAAACTTAAAAGATTGTTTCCGGCATATTGAAGAAGCTATTGATCAAAAACTTCCTGATTCGTTTGAAACCGAATACCGCCAAAAAAGTTTTGAAGCATTTAAAACTCAGGTCAAGCCAATGGATGGCGTTGTTGATTTTATTGAAAAATTGAAAATTCCGTATTGCGTAGCTTCCAGCGGTCCGGTTGAAAAAATAAGACTGAATCTTGAAGTTGCGGGTTTATTGGATAAATTCGAAAATAAAATATTTAGTTCCTATCAAATAAATAGCTGGAAACCAGAACCAGGAATTTTTTTGCACGCCGCCAAAGAAATGGGTTTTGATGTAAAAGACTGTATTGTTCTAGAAGACAGCAAAGCAGGCGTAAAAGCCGGAATTCAAGGCGGATTTAAAGTGTACGGTTTTGCGAATGGTTTTAATAATCAAGATTTAGAAAAAGAAGGAGCAGTTCTTTTTCATAGTTATGAAGAGTTGAGTGAGTTGCTAAAATTTTAGATTTTAGAATTCAAGTTTGAGATTTTGCAAGACTTTTCCTCGACTTGACTCCTAATATTAGAGTTTAAATTTTATCTTACAATTACAAAATTGTTTGATTAAAGTGTAATTTGTTGCATTAAAATAAATTTTTATATATTTGAATTTCGACATTCTCTTTTTTAGTTTGATAATGATGAATAATTGTTATTAATACATTTAAGATTGAATGTTTTGCCTAAAGAAAAAATGACTTATCCCAAAGAGCCGTTTTTTTTAAATTGTGATTCCAAAAATCACAAAATAACCTACAGACAGAAATAAAAATGACGAAATTTGTAAGAATTTTAATTTTATCAATATTGCTCATTTCTCCAGTTTTAAATGCGCAGATTAAAAAAATTGGTGTTCCTTTTATAATTAATTATAATCCGAAAACTTACAAAGCTGGTTCTGAAAACTGGGATGTTTTGCAGGATTCTAAAGGAATGATGTTTTTTGCCAATCATTTCGGGATTATGCAGTTTGACGGCGTTCGTTGGAGCATCGTTACACAACCGGAAAATAGGAGTATGGTTCGCTCGCTTGCCATCGATAAAAAAGATAAAATGTATGTTGGTGCTCAGGGAGATTTTGGTTATGCGATTCAATTGCCAAACGGACAGTATCAATATACATCTTTAGTAAAATTGCTTCCGGAATCAGCTCGGAATTTTGGTGATGTTATACATACGGTTATCCGAAATAATGAAGTTGTTTTTTTCTCTTATGAAGAAATTTTTATCTACAATAACAATAAAATCCAGGTTTTAAAGTCTAAAGAAAAATTTGATGATTTCTTCGAAGTTAATAAAGAAATCTATATTTCGCATAATACCAAAGGTTTATTGAAATTAACAGACAATAAATTAATTCCGGTTACAAATGGAGAGAAGTTTGCCGGAATGAAAATTAAGAAAATCTTTCAAACCAAAAACGGACTTTTAATACTGACACAAAAAAATGGACTTTTTACTTTTAAAGATAATCAGCTAAAGCCATTTGCAACAGAAGCAGACAATGTTTTGAAGCAAAATCAAATTTCTACAGGTATTCAGCTTTCTGATGGATATTTCGGAATTGGAACCCGACAAACCGGGTTGATAGTCATAGATGGTTCGGGACGTTTGATTCAGCATATCAATAAACAAATGGGTTTACAAAACGATTATGTAACCAATTTAAAGGTTGATAAAGAAGGTAATTTGTGGGTTACGCTTAAGGAAGGAATTTCACTGATTCAGATTGCTTCGCCATTGTCCAGAGTTTTAGACACTTCAAATTCAGAAACCAAAATTTACTGCAGTCAGATTTATCAGAATAAATTATATATCGCGACAGATAACGGTTTATTTTGGATGGATTGGCAGTCTTATAAAAACGGAAAACACGAAAATGCGAACTTTCAACACGTTTCCGGAATGTCTGAAAATGTTTGGAATATTAGTGTTTTTGGAAATTCGCTTTTGGCTTTTGAAAAAAATGGAATCTTTGAAGTTTCCGGTAATTCAGCAAAATTACTGGCAAAAGTTGATGGTGCGTGGAAAGGAATTTTAGTTCCTAATCACCCTGATTTATTGCTTGTTGGCGGTTATAACGGAATGTATCTTCTAAAAAAAATAAATAATTCGTGGGTTTATCAAAATAAAATAAAAGGTTTTGAAGAAAGCAGCCGAGTCATTGAAACGGATAAAAACGGCAATTTCTGGATCGCCCACGGATACAAAGGAATCTATAAAATTCAGTTTAATAAAGCATTTGATGCGGTTTCAAAAGTTGAATTTTACAATCAAAAGAATGGTTTCCCGTCGAGTTTGTTTTTGAATACGTTTAAAATTCATAATCAGATTCTTTTTGGAACTACAAAAGGGGTTTACAAACAAGATGCTCATTCGAAGAAAATGATTCCAGAACCAGTTTTTAGGAAATATCTGGGAATGGAAAATCATATTCGATTATTAAAGACTGATAATCAAACTAATATATGGTATGTTTCTGGAGAAAATACCGGGAAAATGACAAAAAAGCCAAACGGAAGTTTTGAAATTGAAGAACTGCCTTTTAGAAAACTTCGTTATTCATATGTTCCAGGTTTTGAGAATATTCAAGCGACAACGAGTGGTGATGTATTTTTTGGAACACAAGATGGTTTAATTCATTATAACGCCATAAAAACCAAGAAATACAAAACGAAATATAAAGCGGTAATTTCAGAAGTGAAATGTATTTTTCCAAAAGATAGTTTGATATTTTCAAGCCGTTATGATGTGCTTCCGAATAAAACAAAAGAAGCAGGAGAAAAAATCTCACCTATTTTATCGCATTCTAATAATGCATTGCATTTTTCTTTTTCATCACTTTTTTACGATGAAGCCGATGCAACAAAATACGAATACTGGCTGGAAGGTTTTGAACCGAAATGGTCGGAATATAGTCTGCAAACCGAGAAAGAATATACAAACTTACCTGAAAAAGAATATGTTTTTCACGTAAGGGCAAAAAACATATATGATGTGGTAAGTGAAGAAACGGTTTTTCGTTTTGAAGTTTTACCGCCTTGGTACAGAACAATTTGGGCTTATATCTTGTATTTTGTACTTTATTGTGTTGTCATTTATTTGGTTATTAAATATCAAAAATTTATGGCTGAGCGTGATCGTCAGCGGTTAATTCTGAATCAGGAAAAAGAATTATTGCGCGCCCGTGCTGAACTTAACGAACAGAGATTGAATTTGGAACAGGAAAATATGACGATTGTTCGGGAAAATCTCGAAACAACGATCAATCTGAAAAATGCCAAAGTAGCTTCAAATACCGTGAATCTTATTCATTTAAATGAAATTTTGCTTTCGATAAAAGAATTAATTGGGCAAATGGATAAGAAAAACGATCCAAATGTGAACTTTAATTTATTGACAAAAATAAACAAACTAATCGATCACGAATTGCAGGGTGACAAACACTGGAACGAATTTGAAGAAATCTTCAATCAGCTCCATGATAATTTTATGCAGAGAATGAAAACAACTTATCCGGAACTGACTCCTCGCGATATGCGATTGTGTGCTTATCTGCGAATGAACTTTAATACAAAAGAAATTGCCCCACTTTTAGGAATTTCTGTTCGCGGTGTTGAAGATACCCGATACAGAATTCGAAAAAAATTACAGCTTCCTTCGGATGCAAATATCACCGAATTCATTCTAAATTTTTAGAAAATTATTTAAACACATAGGAACATAGTTTTACTTTGTCTACAGAAAAGGCGTTTCACTAGTTAAAATACACATAGCTATGTGTGAAAGCGAGCTTTTTTTTATAATCTCCATTATGAAGCAAAAAGAAAACCTATGTCTCTATGTGTTTAAAATTTTTCACACCTTTAAAATCTTTTGCAGCTTTTAAGATTAAGAATGACTTCTAAAAAATGGATTTTTATCCCGTAAGTAAAATCCTAAGTAGTTTTACGCCTTTTTGCTTCATTTTTTTTAAATCACCGTAGTCAAACCGTACTCAAAAATGTAAGTCCTGCCTGATTTATTTGTTAATATTGTCGGATTATTATTAAGATAATGACCTGTTTGTTGCAAAATGGGTTTTTATTATGGTAATAAGCTTTACTAACAAAAAACTAAAAAAATGAAACAAAATGACTCTTTTTTCGGCCGACCACCGAAAGATAATTTCTATTATTTTAAACAATTTCTGGCCATAGCCATATTTGTGCTTTTGCCATTCTTAAAAGTTCAAGCGCAATGTAAAACATTGGTTTGGTCTGATGAATTTAACGGTACTACTGTCGATCTAACCAAATGGCAGAGTATTTCAGGAAACGGTTGTCCTTCGCTTTGCGGATTCGGAAATGCTGAGGCGCAGCGTTACGATCCAAATCAGGCCACAATTGTAAAAGAAGGAACAAACAGTTACTTAAACATTGAGGCTAAATACCAGCCAAACGGATCATTTCCAGATCAGCCTTATGCTTCTTCAAAATTAACTACAGAAGGAAAGTATTCTCTTAAATACGGTAGAGTCGAAGCTCGTATGAAATTATCAAACGGTCAAGGCGCATGGCCGGCATTCTGGATGCTTCCCGTTAACGGAAACTGGCCTTATACAGGTGAAATTGATATTATGGAAGCCAAACACAGAAACCCACAATCTGTAGACGGAACGATTCATTATGACGGAAATGGATATCATTTTACAGGAAGAAGCTACAGTTCGCCAACAGATTTATCTACAGACTTTCACGTTTATGCAGTAGAATGGGGACCAAATTTTATAAAATGGTATGTTGATGATGTTTTATTTCACACCGCAACTCCAAATACTACTGTAAACGGCGGATGGCCATTTAATGATAGTCAGTTTTATATCATTTTAAATCTTGCTGTAGGTAGTGCAGGAACGCCTTATACAAGTGTGAATGGTGCGGGTGTTGCGCCAATTCCTGGAGATTTCCCGGCTAAATTACAAGTAGATTACGTTCGTGTTTATGACGGAAGTTATAAATATGCTGTTGCTGGTGATGCAAAAGTGTATCAAAACGAAACAGGTAAAACGTATTCTATAAATGCTATTGCTGGCGCAACGTACAACTGGACTGTTCCTTCGGGAGCGACAATTACAGCAGGACAGGGAACAAATGCTGTAACAGTAAATTGGGGAACTACAGGCGGTGATGTCTCGGTAACGGCAACAACTTCTGGCTGTACTGCAAATACTTATAAATTGGCTGTAGCGACTGAAACTGCAATTCCGGTAGAGAAAATTCAGGAAGATTTTCAGACGAACAGAAATGTTGTTTACGGAAATAAAACAGGAGTTTTAACAGAAGCCATTGCAAATCCATCTGCAACTGGAATTAATACTTCAGCTTTGGTTGGAAGATATGTTCGTAATTCTTCTGAATTATATGATGTTTTCAATATCAAAAATATCGTAATCAGCAATGCAAATGATTATGTGTCAGGAAGAAAAAGAATCTCTTTTGATTTGTATACGTCGGCACCAGTTGGAACAAAAATTTCGATGCAGTTAGAAAATAGTAATGTTACAACAGCAACTAATTATCCATCAGGAAGACATAGTGGTTACAAAGCGACTACAACAGTTCAGAATAAATGGGAAACAATTGAATTTGAATTTGAAAAAATTATTGATCCAAACACAAGTGCTTTGACGATCAATAATGTGGCTGTACTTTTTGAATCGAATTCAAATTCGGGAGCAACTTATTATTTTGATAATTTGTTGACAAGAGCTACTCCGGAAAAACCAATTGTTGCCACAGATGTATTGCAGAACTACGACGGCATCAATAAAATTATAAAAGGAACTACAACTGGAACTTATACTGTTGTGGCAAATCCGGGATCAAATTCTGTTAACTCGTCTGCAAATGTGGCGAGATACGTTCGAAATGTAACGGAACAGTACGATGTACTTTTCTTTAATACACAAACTTCGATTGAGGATGCTGGTTTATTCAAAAACCAAACCAATAAAATCATGATTGATGTTTATACAACGGCTCCAGTTGGAACGGTTGTTAGCATGAATTTTGAGAACAGCGCGACTTCGCTTCCGGCAAATTATCCAACGGGAAGAAATAGTAATTATGTAGCGATTACAACGAAACAAAATCAATGGGAAACGCTGACATTCTACTACAATTCAAGTCCAGATGCCGGAACTTCAAACCTGGCAATTAACCAAATGGTTCTTTTGTTTAACTCCGGTTCTTATACAAGCGATACGTATTATATTGATAACATCAGAATTGGAGCAACCAAACTTCCAGATACTTATACACCTGGAGTTGTTTATGAAGATTATCAAACGGTTCACAATATTACATTTAGAGATGCTATCGGAACTTATACGGCAAACGTAGCAAATCCAAGCGCAACGGGAATTAATACATCTTCAAATGTTGGAAGATACGTTCGTAAATCAACAGAATTGTATGATAATTTCTCTTTCAATACCACTTTAACGAATATTGGAGATTTTAAAGCGGGAACTAAAAAATTCGCCATGGATGTTTATACATCAGCTCCGGTTGGATCAATTATTTCATGGCAGGCAGAAAGCAGTGCTTCGGTTCCGTCAAACTATCCTGTTGGAAGACATAGTATTTATCAAGGAGTTGTAAAACAGACGAATACTTGGCATACCGTAACTTTTACGTATGTAAGTACGCCAGATGCTTCAACAGCTGATAATGAAGTAAACCGTTTTGTTTTCTTATACGAGCCGGGAACAAATTCTGGAAACACCTATTATTTTGATAATCTGAGAGCTTTAAATTTAGTTTCTACAGAAACTCCGGCAGGATTACCTTCGCCATGGGTTAGTACAGATTTAGGTGCGGTAACACCAGCGGGAGAAGCGACACATTCTAGCGGAACTTTCACAATAAAAGGTTCTGGAACTGATATTTGGGAAACAAGTGATCAATTTCAATTTGTAAATCAATCCATTACGGGTGATGCTGAAATTATTGCCAAAGTTAATTCGCTAACTAATACAAATACTTACGCCAAAGGGGGTGTTATGTTTCGTGAAACGCTTACACCAACTTCCAAACATGCGATGACCGATGTGGCACCAGCGGCGGGAGTTGAGTTTTTATCACGAGATACTACTTCGGGAGTAACTGTAGCCGATGTTGCTGCGGGAACTGCACCAAAATGGGTTCGCGTAGTACGTTCTGGAAATGTATTTACGTCTTACACTTCTGATAATGGAACAACGTGGACACAGCTTGGAACTCCAAAAACAATTACAATGGCAAACACCATTTATGTTGGAATGGCAGTTACGTCTCACGCAAACGGAACTTTAGGAACAGGAGTTTTCAGCGATGTTATTGTTCGAAATATTACGCCAAATCCTAATGTGAATTTAGCTTTAGCTAAAACCGCAACGGCTTCGACTGAGGAAAATCCAACTTTATCAGCGAGTAAAGCAACTGATGGAGACGGAACAGTTTCAAGATGGGCGAGTTCTTTTGCAAATGCTACAGAATGGATTTATGTTGATTTAGGAAGTAATTATAACTTGAACCGCGTGGTTTTAAAATGGGAAGCAGCTTATGCAACACAATACAAAGTACAGCTTTCTACAGATAATGTTTTCACAGAAAATGAAACTATCAATACACAAACAGCCAGCGACGGAGGAACTGATGATTTAACTATAAGCGGGACTGGTAGATACCTTAGAATTTTGTGTACATCAAAAGCTTTGGCTCCTTACGGATATTCATTGTATGAAATTGAAGCTTACGGATCAGCATCTGCGGCTAAAAAAGCGAATGTTACAGTTGAAGAAAGTGCGCCGGAAAATGTTGTTTTTGCAATTTATCCAAATCCGGCAAGCGACTATATTCAAGTTGCAATTCCTGAAAAATTAGATAATAAAATCATCACGATTTATGACAATTCAGGAACATTGATTCTTCAGAATAAACCTGAAAAAGAAGCTAATGAAAGTGTAATTGATTTGAGCCGACTGAGAGAAGGAATTTATATTCTGAATTTCAAATCAGATCAAAAAAGTTGGACTAAAAAGCTAATTAAGAAATAATTAAAAACAAATTGGGTGTGATGATCCTAAATAGTTACACCCAATTTTTACACATTTTTATTTTCTCATTCTTACTAATTAGAAACAAATTTTTATTAATCAAAAATCTAAACAATGAGAAATTTTAAGTTACAAAAGAAGTTTTTTTTAGCAGTAATGCTGACATTCCTATCTGTTTTAATGTACGGACAAGGTGCTATTCCTTTTACAATTAGTAATAATTCTACATTTAATGACAATGAATTATATGTTGCAATTGTGGGAATAAATTATACAACCGGAGACCATGTTTGGGTAGATGCTAAAACGAGTCAAGTTTTACCAATGAGTTCGTCTTACAATACTGTTACCGGACCAACAATTGGCGGAAATACTGGACCTGGACAAAATTCAAAATATGCGGCTTGTTTTACTAAACTAAGTGACATTCCAAATAAAACTTTTACACTGCCTTTAATTGCAGGTTGTAGAGTTTTTATTTCTAAAGGTTCGCAGTTGTATTTTTACTTTTTTGGTGCAAACGGCGCTCCATCGGGTTATGCTTCGCCAAATCCGCAAAACGCAACCGATCCGAATCAGGGAATTTTATATGAAATGATCGAATTGACTAACAATCAATATGGTTTCTTCGGAAATCCAACACGCGTAGATTCATATAAATATCCAATGGGATTGGAATTATTTGGAGCAAACGGTTACCAAAAAAGAGTTGGAGATTTAAAAAAACATGCTGATATCGTTGCTGCTTTTAAAGCGAATGTTCCGGCAGAATTTCAAGGTTGTGTAAACGATGCAACAGGAGAAATTACAGCGCCGTCTAAAACGCCAGCTTATGCACAAGGAGGACCATACGAAAATTACTTAAAATCGTATATCGACGCGATTTGGAACAAATACAAAAACGAAGATTTAATATTTTATGCCGGAGATGCCGGAGTTTTTAAAGGAAGAGTTATTGGCGAACAGCTAGAAATGGTTGGACAATCTGGAGGATTTGTTGGCCGTACAGGAAGAGTTCAATACAGACCAAGTACTCAGGAAGCTCTTGAAGGAAAAGGTGTTTTAGACAGAAGATTGGTCGATGGAGATTTAGATCTTGTAATTCAAGCTCAATTAACAGCGGCAATTAACCGACATGTTGTAAATGTTACAACAACAAATCCTGGACAGCAAAACTGGTACGACGCTTCAAAATATTATCAGGTAAATCCAACAAATCATTATTCTAAATTCTGGCATTTACCAGGGATAAATGTTGATAATCTGGCTTATGGTTTTGCTTATGATGATGTTGCTGATCAGTCGCCATCGCTTCATTCGCCACAGCCTACTAAAGTTATTGCTTCTTTTGGAGGTTACGCAGGAACAGTTCCTACAGTTCCGGCTTCGACAGATGTTATTACAGTTTATAAAGATTGCAACTACACAGGTTTTTCAGGCGGATTAACTATTGGAGATTACAATTTAGCTCGTTTAAATACTTTAGGTGTTTTAAATGATGATATTTCATCACTTAAAATCACTCAGGGTTATCAGGCGATTTTATATCAAGATGATAATTTTACCGGAGCTTCAACCGTAATAAATTCGGATAATTCATGTTTAAATACAACTTGGAATGATAAAGTAAGTTCGATAAGAGTTATTGCAAACGGAACTACAACTTTAGGAAACCAGACTTTCTTTTTACAAAACAGAAACAGCGGTTTATACATGGATGTTTGGAATTCAAGTATGGCAAATGCTGCGGGAATCAATCAAGGAGCATTGAATTCTGGAAACAACCAAAAATTTGTGTTTACACATTTAGGTGACGGATTGTATAAAATCATCGCTAATCATAGCGGACAATCTTTAGATATCAACAATTTCAATAAAGCAAATGGAGCACGTTTAGAGCAATATCCATACAATGCAACTACAAATCAACAATTTATTTTAGTTTCAACTGGAGATGGATATTATAAAATTGTAGCCCGTCACAGCGGAAGAATTGTTGAGGTTGCCGGAGCAAGTACAGCTTCAGGAGCCATTATTCAGCAATGGGACAACAACAACCAAACTTGCGGACAATGGAAATTAATTCCAGCTACAAGTTCTCAAACTTCAGTTTTAATTCAGGCAGAAGATTACTCAGCAATGAGTGGAATCCAGGTTGAAGCAACAACAGATACTGGCGGAGGTTCAAATGTTGGTTACACAGAAACTGGCGATTGGTTAGCATATAACAGCATCAATTTTCCAACAACAGGTTCCTATTTAATTGAATACAGAGTGGCAAGTGCAGTGACTGGCGGAAGATTATCTTCTGATTTAAACGCTGGAGCAATTCTTTTAGGAAATGTTGATATTCCAAACACAGGCGGATGGCAAAACTGGCAGACAGTTTCTCAAACGGTAAATGTAAATGCTGGAACCTATAATTTCGGAATCTACATTCAGAATACCGGAATGAACATCAACTGGATAAAAATTACAAAAACAGGTTCAGCAGCAAAAACTGCTTTAGCGAAAGCTCCAGAAGAAGCTCCAGTAGAAACAGTTTTAAATGTTTATCCAAGTCCAGTTGAAAATACACTTTATGTAACTACAGATCTTTCTGGCGGAAGTGTAAAAATTGTCGATTCACAAACGGGATCTACTGTTGCATCTCAAAAAATCAATAATAATAGTTTTGATGTTTCGCATTTGAGACAAGGAATCTATTTTATTGTTTTTGAAAAAGATGGAAAACAAACGATCAAACGTTTCATAAAGAAATAGTTTTAAAAACCTGATTTCTGGCTTTAGATTTTTAGATAATAATTAGGTAGTGTTAGTTCTACGAAATTAGATTGCATCAACAGTCAAATCTAAAATCTAAAGTCTGAAATCTAAAATAAAAAAAAATAACTCAATAACCGTCCCCAATATTTACGAGTTTATTAATCTATTAAAACAATTATTATGAAAAACAATTACCGAAGAATGCTGCAGAAATGCATGATTATTTTAGTTTTGAGCGTTTTTAATTTAGCTGCAGCTCAGCAGAAAAAAGTAATCGCTTACGTTCCGAACTGGGTCGATTTAAATGCTTTAGCAGGCACTATCCAGTACAGTAAATTAACGCACATTAATATTGCGTTCGAAAATCCCGATGCAAACGGGTATCTAAGTTTTAATTCTGGAAATAATGCCATTATTAATACTGCACATGCTCAAAACATTAAAGTTTTTGTTTCCCTTGGAGGAGGTTCTGTTTCAGAAGGCGGCGCGATTCGCGACAATTATTTTAACTTAATTACTCCCGCAAACCGAACGGCTTTTATTCAAAAACTCTACGATTATGTTGTGGCGCACAACTTTGATGGAATCGATGTAGATTTAGAAGGTCCGGCAATCAATGGCGATTACGGCGGATTTGTTATTGCTTTGGCGAATAAATTGCATGCCAATGGTAAACTGATTTCAGCAGCGCTTTCAGAAGGATATGGTGGTGCAAATGTACCTGCATCTACTTTTGCGGCTTATGACTGGATTAATATCATGGCTTATGATGCAACTGGGCCATGGCAGCCAAACAATCCGGGACAGCATTCTCCATACAGTATGGCTGTAAATCAATTTAATTATTGGACAGGAAGAGGTTTACCTGCAAGTAAAGCCATTATCGGATTACCATTTTATGGATACGGTTTTGGAGCATCTGCAAATCAGGGAATTTCTTATGCTAATATCGTAGCGCAATATCCGGGAGCAGAAAATCAGGATCAGGTTGGAAACACGATTTATTATAACGGAATTCCAACAATTAAAGCAAAAACGACTTTTGCGATTCAAAACGCAGGCGGCGTTATGATTTGGGAATTATCTCAGGATGCAACAGGTTCTAAATCATTACTAACTGCAATTAATCAAGTAATTACAGGAAGTAATCCTCCAGGAACCGGAACTTTAATTCAGGCTGAAAGTTACAATACAATGAGCGGTGTTCAAACAGAAGCTACTACCGATACTGGCGGAGGATTAAACGTAGGTTACTGTGACACAGGAGACTGGATGGCATATTACAACATTAACTTTCCAACATCTGGTAATTATGTTATTGAATACAGAGTGGCAAGTGCTGTTAACGGAGCCAGAATTTCATCTGATTTAAATGCAGGAACAATTCAGCTTGGTGCGGTGAATGTACCAAATACAGGCGGTTGGCAAAACTGGCAGACTATTTCGCAAACAGTAAACGTAAATGCAGGAACGTATAACTTCGGAATCTATATTCAAGCTTCAGGAGCAAATATCAACTGGTTTAGAATTACTAAATCGGCTTCAGGTTTAGCTGCAAAATCTGCTGCTCCAACTGCCGAAACTCCTACAGATATTGCAAGTGTTACTATTTACCCAAATCCAACGGAAGATACACTTTTCTTTAGTTCAGAAGTTTCTGGAGCAAATGTAAGCGTTATCAATTCTGAAGGCGGTGCTACAGTTTCATCACAAACAGTAAATAATAACAGCATCAATGTTTCTAATTTAAAAAGCGGAATTTACCTGATTTCATTGGAGAAAGATGGAATAAAAACAGTAAGACGTTTTATTAAAAAATAATAATAACCATTCACCATAATGGTTTTATATACATTGAATTTTAGGTTTTAATGTAAAGGCTGTCAGAAATGACAGCCTTTTTTTATAATGAAAATTTTACGGCAATCCTGATAGTTATCGGGATTGCGGTAAAAAAGAATCTCAATAAAAACATTATCATTCGATAACAATAACATAAACTCATTTCATCATTAAATCGATAAAATTGCTGCTTATTACTTTTAATAAATTCCCCATTTTGAAAAAGCTTAAAACCTATGAATTTAAAATTTACTTCCTCAATAATTATACTCTTTATAATACTCTTCAATAATGCAATTTCAGCTCAAAATCAAAAGAATTTAGAAGGTGTTCAAGTTGCTTTTTTATCCGATGTTCATTTGCAGGATTTATTCGGAACATTCTCAGACAACGATTTTAAAGGAATTTTGAATACCAAAACCGGAAAATATGCGTTAATAAGAACGATGGCCTCGCAGTTGCACTCGACGAGAATTTTCAATGAAAATTATTTTGCCTTCATCGCCGCTCTTGAAGATATTGCAAAAAGAAAGATAAAATACGTTGCGCTTCCTGGCGATTACACGGATGACGGACAGCCAATTCACGTGCGTGGACTCCAGAAAATTTTAGATCAGTACCAAAAGAAATACGGAATTGAATTTTTTATAACCACCGGAAATCATGATCCGGTTGGACCATTTGCTCAGGAATCGGGTAAAGAAGATTTTTTAGGTAAAGAAGGAAAAAGCCAACCCATTTTTAGCAAAGACGGCATGTATAAGCCAAACATGAATATCGAACAGCCAGTTGTCATAACAGCCGATATTGCTAAAATGGGTTATTTTGGCATCACAGAAGATCTTAAAAATTTTGGTTTTTATCCCAATAAAAAATACAAATTCTGGTCGACACCTTTCGCCAATTACACTTCTCAAAATTACGATTTCAAAAAAGCGGTCGAAGCTTCGCAATTAACTAAAAGAGTTTATAATGTTGCACCTGGATTTGAAGTTCCAGATGTGAGTTATGTCGTAGAACCAATTGACGGGCTTTGGTTAATGGCCATTGACGGGAATGTTTATATTCCGAAGAAAACCGATGGCGATCCTAAAGATTCTAAAAATTATTCGGAAGCGAGTACGGGTTATAATAATGTCCTTTCGAATAAAAAACATCTTATAAAATGGGTTCAGGATATCTCGGCGGAAGCCAAACTTCGCGGAAAAACTTTAGTTGCTTTCAGTCATTTTCCGATGATTGATTTTAATGATGACGCTTCCGCGGAAATTAAAGAATTATTAGGTCCAAACAAATGGCAGTTAAACCGAGTACCTGTTGAAGAAGTGGCGCAGGTTTTTGCCGATGCCGGATTGAAAATTCATTTTGGAGGCCATATGCATATCAATGATACGGGAATGCGCACGACTGCAAAAGGCAATACTTTAGTCAATATTCAAACGCCGTCGCTTGCAGCGTATATTCCGGCTTATAAATTATTGACGATTCAAAAAGATAATTTGGTCGATATTCAAACGATTACAATTGATGATGTTCCGAGATTTGATGAACTTTTTGATTTGTATAAAATGGAATATCAGTTTTTAGCAAGTCAGAACACAAAAGATATTTGGAATATTGATATCCTGAAAACAAAGAATTACCATGATTTTACCGATTTTCATTTGAAAGAATTAGTGCGTCTTCGTTTTTTAAAAGACGATTGGCCTGCTGATTTTGCTTCTTTTATTTTGAATGTTTCGGCTCAGGATTTATTGGTTTTAGCAAATATTAAATCCGATAAAGATTTTGATTTTATTCTGAAAAATAAAACAGAATTTCAAAAAGAATGGAATGAAGCTGAAGCAAAATCGGAACAAATTTTGGCACAAAATAATCTCAAAAAAGAAGATTTCAATTGGACAGGAAATGATCTTTTAATTGATTTTTACCGTTTTAGAAGTGCCGATGAATTGGCTCTTGCCGATGTTGGAGAGAAAAGAGCAAAACAATATAAAGTTTTATCGAAAATGTTTTTAGAAAATGCTGTTGCTTCAAATGATACGCTTCTTCAAAAACAGATGAAATTGTTCCTGACCATCTTCAATAAATTTATGCATGAAGTTCCTGCAGATCATTTTACGGTTGATTTGAAAACAGGTGAAGTTATTAGCGTTAAATAGTTTTTCAGTCACAGTCACAGTCGCAGTTTTCAGTTTTATAATGAAATGATTTTAACCGCAAAGAACGCTAAGATTTACGCAAAGCACGCAAAGTTTTTTTAAGCGTGATTTATGATATAAAAAGTTCGCAAAGCTTTATCCATATAGCTTTGCGAACTTCGCGTTTATGTGCGCAATCTTTGAAAAAAAAACTTGCGTTCTTTGCGGTTAAATTTTATTTCACACTTTATATAAAAATGTAGTCCCTATGGGACAATTTAGAAATGTTACTGTATAATATTTCTACCAATATAAAACCTCTCCGAGGTATACTCCGTTAGGAGTCGAATATTGGTAGGAAAAATATACGTCCATCTAGAATTGTCCCATAGGGACTAAATTGAATCTCAAGTTTCAAGTCCCAATAAGAACCTGAAACCTGAAACAAAATAAAACTTGAAACTAGTTTGTACCATTCACAGGGTCAACTCTCACATAAGTTCCGTCATCATATTTAATTTGATAAGGAGAATTAAAGAAAGTACTCGGTAAATAATAATCTGTCGAAATGATTTGCGCTCCTGATTTTTTAGCTGCTTCAAAATGAGAATAATCATTTGCTCTGGCTTCTTTTGTATCAGAATCTGCTCTGGTTCTTATTAAATAACCTTTTTTAACCAAATCAGCGATTGTTGGATCTTCAGAATTATTTTTAAATAGCCACGCTGCTTCTGGTTTTCCAGGTTCAGCATTTATAAAAACGGCGCGTCCTTTTAAAGACGGGTGATTTAATGCGTACAAATCTCTTTTTGCGCCGTTATTATCCAGAAGAAACAAGAATTTTCCTCTTGCTTTTTTCAGCGTTGGCCAGTTATTGTTTAAAACAGCTTCTTCAAGTGTTTTGTATTTTCCGCGCACCATGTCGGGCGTAATTAGTTTATTTCCTAGTCCTTTACGAAGCTCTTTGTCTAAAGCATCAAAAAGTTCAGGTGTAAATTTCTCTGCTTTTGTACCCAAATAACTGTCATCATCTTTTGGTTCTAATGTGATAAAAACAGGAATATGATCAGGATTTGCGTCAGACCATTTTTTTAGTTCAGCAAGACAGCCTTGAAGCGTGTAGCAAGAAGTTCTAAAATCGATATCAATCATATGAAAAACTTTAAAACCCGGCTTTTTCATTTCTCCATTTGGGTCGTAAGCTTCTTGTGATTTTACAATGTCAAGACCTTTTGGATGTGCAAATTTTCCGCCTTGAACATCACCTTGAACATCAATTTCTAAATTGCGCAAACCTTTATTTAATTGGTCTGTAAGGCTTATGTGTGTGTATTGCAATCCTTTTAGCGAACGTGTAGTATCTTTTGCCTGAATGGTATTGTATAAATCAGTTTCAATGGCGTGGCGGTAACTGTTGTGCGAACCGATAACTTGTATCTGGTTGATTTTTAAATTGTCATCTTGCGCATGGCTCAATTGAAAAGTTCCAGCAAATAATAATGTAAACAAAATTTGTTTCATGATTTTGAATGAAATTAGGATTATTGAATTAAGGGGACGCAGCAAAAGAGAATTGCTTTTTTTAGAGGTTACTAAAGTAAACTTGGCACTTGGTTTTTGTGTTAGCTAAAGTAAAAGAAATCGCAAAACAAATGTCATCTTTAGTCGAAAATAGTAGTATTAATAAAACAAGTGGAGTCGAAATTTAATTTAAAGATAACTTTCAGACAAAAAGTATTGGTATTGTATTTTATTAATTTACATCACCAAATACTACCAAAAAATACCATGAAGAACCCTGAAATTTTTGAACAAACGTATACGCAATACTGGAAAAAACTTAATGCTTTTTCGTATACGATGACTCAGGATAAAGACTTGGCTCAGAATATAGTGCAGGATGTTTTTATTGATTTATGGGAACGCAAAGACGATTTGAACATCAATGCAATTGAACCGTATTTATTTCGCGCGGTAAAAAATCAGGTTTTTAAGCATTATCAAAACAACAGGTTTGACAAGACGATTCTGGAAGATCAGTTTGAAGATTACATTATTGACAATTTTGCGTCGATTGATCCAGAATTAATGGATTTGCTTTATGCCTTATTGGATCAACTTCCGGAGAAAAGAAAAGAAGTTTTATTAATGTACAAATTTCAGGATATGTCAATCGATCAGATTGCAGATGAACTTGGAATTTCGAAACAAACGGTGAAAAACCAAATTTCATCGGCAATAAAACAATTGCGCGAAGGCTTGAAAGACTTGGCCTGGCTGGCGCCTTTATTTATTTTTCATAAAAACTTTTAAGATAACTTTCTGTTGACGTTTTCATAATATTTCTGGATAGTACGATTTCAAGATTCTGGTACTTATAGGTAACAATAAGTATTATGATAAAAAGAATTAAACATAGTTTAGAACATCTTATCGATAAAAGTTCACAAAATAAAACTTCAATTGCCGAGGAAAATCTGCTTAATGATTTTGCTTTTACACAATATCAAAAATCGAAATGGGATGAGCTTTCGATGGGAAATTCTCAAGAAGTTTCTCAAGATATATATGATAATATTCAGTTTCGAATAGGAAAAAAGAAAACCTTTAATCCTTATTTAAAATATATAGCAGCTGCCAGTATTCTTGTTCTTGCCGGTTTAGGCTTTTGGCTTAAACCAGAAATTGCTGTCGAAAAGCAATTATCGTTTAAAACATCATCAATTCCCAAATCTATCAAGTTAAGTGATGGCTCGAAAATTTATCTGGCAGCAAATTCATTATTTCAATATCCTGAAAAATTTGAGGGAGATGAAAGAAAAGTTACTCTTTTAAAAGGAAATGCATTTTTTGAAATCACTAAAGACAAAAAAAATCCCTTTATAATTACTTCAAGAGAAATTAAAACTAGGGTAGTAGGGACTTCATTTCACATTCAGTTGTCAAAATCAAAATGTGAAGTGATCGTGGTAACAGGAAAAGTGAATGTGAGTTCGAAAGGACAGAGTGTGGATTTGGTTCCGAATGACGAAGCTTTATTCGAATCAAATAAACTGACAAAACAATTGGCCGATAAATCGCTTTTAGTGAATTGGTACACAACCGATGTGACTTTAAATCAAACTACTCTGAAGCAAGTTATTACCATTTTACAATATAAATATGGAGTTTCATTTCAATATGATAATGAGCGCGTATTAGCAACGCCGTTAACGGTATTTATCAAGAAAGACGCAACATTAGAGAATGTTTTAGAGCAAATAAATTATATCACAAACCTAAAATTCAAAGTTTATGGCGAAATAGTAAAAGTGGATTAAAACAAAAAAGCAGCTGCTGAGAACAACTGCCTTTGAATAAATTAAGTATCGTAAAAAAAACCAATAACTTAAATCATGTATTTTAAAACTTCTTATTTAAATCTAAAGAGTCTTTTCTTTTTAGTTCTGGCTTTACTGACCTTACAGACAGGTTACAGTAAAACAGTTTTAGTAAAAAAATCAAAAATAGAAAATAAAATAGAAAAAGCAACTCTTGTTTCTATATTTTCAAAACTAAGTCAGCAAACTGATTATAAATTCAGCTACGGACAAGCTGTAATTGCTGATAACACAACGTACACAGTAAATTTTGCAGGCGAAACAGTTTCGGCAATTTTGAACGATCTTTCAAAAAAAGCAAATTTTAATTACAACATTAACGGAAAATTAGTTTTGATTCAGAAAACAGCTTCGCCAAAAGTGGCAACAAATATAGCTGTAGACAGAGTTAAAGTAAAAGGTAAAGTAATTGATGAAAACAAATTGCCAATTCCGGGTGCAACAATCACTGAAACAAGTTCATCAAACAGTACGGTTTCTAATTTTGACGGTGAATTTGAAATTACTGTTGGAGAAGGAAAAACAATCGAAGTATCTTATTTAGGATACAAAAATAAAGTCGTTGCTGTACAAAAAACTTTTATGACGATTCAGTTAGAACCAAATACTGCTGAATTAAGTGAAGTTTTAGTAGTTGGTTACGGAAAACAATCTAAAAAAGATGTTACTGGAGCTGTTACACAGCTTGAAGCTGCAAGTTTTAAGCAAGGTGTAAATATTTCTGTGGATAATTTAATGCAGGGAAAAATCGCCGGAGTTCGTGTGGTTAACACAAGCGGTGAGCCTGGAGCAGGAGTAAATGTTACGATTAGAGGAGTTGGTTCAATCAGAAGCGGAAGTACGCCTTTGTTTGTTGTTGATGGTGTGCCTTTGTCAAATGATGACGTGAGTCCGTCAGGAAGTAATGTTGGTTTCGGAAATTCATCGGCTAAAAATCCATTGAACTTTTTGAATACAAGCGATATTGAATCGATTACAGTTTTAAAAGATGCTTCGGCAGCAGCAATTTATGGTGCTAGAGGATCAAATGGAGTTGTTTTGGTTACGACTAAAAAAGGTTCAAAAGGCGAAGGAACTTTAACTTTTGATACATACACAGGAGTTTCAAATGTAGCTCACAAATTAGACGTTTTAGATGCTGACCAATATAGAAAAGCAATTAAAGATCCAGCTTTTGATCACGGCGGAAATACAGATTGGCAAGATGTGATTTTTAGAACAGCTATTACAACAAATAATTCATTGGCTTTTTCAAAACAAACGGAGACTGGAAATTATTATGCTTCGATTGCACAGATGAACCAGGAAGGAATTATCAATACGAGTAATTTCAAACGTATGTCGGGAAGAATTAATGCTGCAGAATCGTTTTTGGATAACAAACGTCTGAAAGTAAAAATGAATCTTACGGCAAGTGAAACGAAAGATAATGGAGTTCCTACAAGTGATGACGGAGGTTCTAACGGACAGCTTATTGTTCATACTTTGATGGCAAACCCAACAAGATCTGTTTTTGATGCAAATGGGAATTACACCAACTTTAATATGAATGCGCATTATAATCCAGCTTATTTATTGAGCATTTATGACGATGTAACGCGTACGTTGAGAGTTTTAGGAAATTTAGAAGCTTCGTTACGAATTGTTAACGGATTGGAATATAAATTAAACATTGGTTTTGACCGTTCTGCATCAGAAAGAAATACGACTATTTTTCCAAACTTAACCGATTTGAATCCAAAAGGGAAATATGTTCAGAATAATTTAGATTCAAGAAACTCTTTGATTGAGCATTATTTGACCTATAACTTGAATTTAGATAAACATAAACTTGAAGCTTTAGGCGGATTTTCATATCAAAAATTTGAAAGATCAGGAACTGCTTTCAGTGTTGATGGAATCACAAATCAAGGAGTTGGTGTACCGCCAGCAATTAATCCTGGTTTTGCAGGAACACAATCTGGAGTTTCAGGATATGCACAGGAAAATGAGCTTCAGTCTTATTTTGGAAGAGTAAATTATACTTTCAACAATAAATATCTTTTGACAGCTTCGATGAGAGCGGATGGTTCGACTCGTTTTGGAAAAAACAACAAATACGGTTATTTCCCGTCAGCAGCCTTAGGATGGAATATCTCTAAAGAACAATTCTTAGAAGATGTAACTGCAGTAGACAACTTAAAATTAAGAGCGAGCTGGGGACAAACAGGAAATCAAGAAGTTGAAAACAAAATTACACAGGCAAGTTACTCACTTTCTGGTGCTGATGGATATTATTTATACAACGATTTAAATTTGGTAAACGGAGTTTCTGTAAACAGAACACCAAATCCTGATTTGAAATGGGAAGTTGTAACGCAATACAATTTAGGTTTAGATTTCAATTTATGGAAAGATAAATTGTATGGAACAGTAGATTATTTCAATAAAACTACAACGGATGCGATTTTGAATGTTCCATCTCAGGCTTTGAGTCCAACAACTACAATTTGGACAAATATTGACGGGAAAATCATCAATAAAGGCTTTGAATTTATGTTAGGTTCAAAATTGATTGACAAAAAAGATTTTTCTTGGAATGTTGATTTGAACGGTGCGACTTTGAATAATAAAATTGAAGACTTGCCAGTTTCAGAAATTTTGACAGGAACTATTTCAGGACCAGGACAATCTGGAGTTAACGCGAATATTTACAAAAGCGGTTATGCAGCTGGATCTTTCTACTTATTACAGCACATTGGTTTTGATGCAAACGGAGCAAATATTTTTAAAGATCAAAACGGAGACGGAAAAATTGACAATAGTGACAGAATCATCATTGAGGGTGCTTTGCCAACATTCTATTACGGTTTCAACAGTGATATGAGATACAAAAACTTTACGTTCTCTTTCTCAATCATTGGACAAACAGGTGGTTATTTATTGAATAATACAGGATTAAATGCTTTAAACATAAACAACTTGGCTTCTGATAGAAACGTAGCAACAGGTTATTATGAGTCTGGAGCAAACGCAACAAATTCACCAATTTTATCGACACTTTTCTTAGAGAAATCTGATTTTATCCGATTGAATACAGCGCGTGTAGGTTACAATTTTGACTTAAAAGGAATCAACTGGATTAATGGTTTGACACTTTATGTTACAGGACAAAACTTAGTTACAATTACAAATTATACAGGTTTTGATCCGTTAATCAACAGTCCAAAATCAAACGGTGGAAACCAGTCAATTGGTATTGATTATGCTGCTTACCCAACTTCTAGAACGTTCAGTTTTGGAGCAACTTTAAAACTATAATTTATTATTATGAAGACAAATACATTTTTTAGTATAAAATTAATCGCATTGTTCTCGTTTATATGGCTGTTTGCAAGCTGTACAGATCTTGATGAAGTTGTTTTAGACGAGGTTTTGGGAGACAATGCATCAAATCCTGCCGGAGCACTTGCTGCAGCTTATGATAGACTAGGAGACGGAACTTTTACGGATCACGGATGCATGTTCTCTTTGCAGGAATATACAACTGATGAAGCTATTTTGCCAACACGAGGAAGTGACTGGGGAGATGGTGGAAAATGGAGAGATATGCATGAGTTTACATGGAAATCAGATAATGCTGTTGTGGGTGACAACTGGAATAAATTGACAAACGGAATTACACGTTCGTTAACAGCAATTCAGTCGGTTCAAGAAAGTTCAATTCCGCAGAAAAAATTGTTTTTGGCTGAAGCTAAAGGACTTTTAGACTATTATTTATATACGACTTTAGATGTGTTTGGACAAGCACCGTATAGAGATCCGATGAACCCAAATGCGCCTTTGGAAATTTTAAAAGCAGATACTCAAATCGATAAATTAATTTTAGATGTTGAGGCTTTAATTCCAGATTTAGCAAGTATGGGAGAACAGCAAACGCACCACGGACGTTTTACTAAAGAAGCAGCTTATGGTTTCTTAGCAACAATGTATTTGAACCGTGCTGTTTTTAAAGATCGTTTTAATGCAAACTCTAATTTTAATTTTAGCGAAGCTGCAGTTTCAGGAAATGGAACGGATATGGATCGTGTAATTTATTATACTTCATTGTTGATCAATTCTGGAAAATATTCTTTAGAAAGTGATTATTTCAAAAACTTTGCAAGAGATAATGACAATGGAAAAGAGTTGATTTTTGCAATTTCTCAAAAAATAGATTACATCAGAAACGGTTCAAACAGTTTTGCTTATGTATGTATGGAGCGTAATCAGAGAACTTCTGCAGCAAATAGAGGAACAAACGCAGCGTGTACAACTCCAGAGTTTTTTGCCACATGGGATGGAAATCACGATGACCCAAGATTTCAGCAAAAATACCAATATGCAGATGGAACATGGTTTAAAAATGATGGTACAGATGTAAGTGTTCCAGCAACTGATATTGTTCCTAAAAGCGCTAATTTGCCTTGGTTCCATTTCAATAGAGGAATTGAATACGGACCTCAATACGGACCAATTTTATTATCATCAGGTTCTTTAGAAATGATCAACGGACGTATTAAAGTTTCTCCATTATATATGGAAAAAAGTACAACTACAAGAATGGATTTTACTCCGTCATTAACATTTAAAAACCCAGCTCAGGCAGTTTTTGCTCAAAACGAAATTAACCAAGGTGCTCGTATTTTTAAATATGAATTTGATCCAGAAGGAGGAAATGGAAACAGTAATGTTGATATTCCGTTATTCCGTTTAGGTGGAATTTACACAATGAGAGCTGAGGCTTACTTCAGAAAAGGAAGTACAGGATTAGCAATGGATGATTTAAACAAATTACGTACAAGCAGAAAGAGAGAAGCTTTGTTTGGAAGTGTACCAGGAAAAGCACTTACATCACTTGATGCGACGCAATTATATAATGAAATTGGTTTCGAATTGTATTGGGAATTATACAGAAGACCACAAATGATTCGTTTTGGAAAATTTGATTTACCAGGAACTGCTAAATCAGCTTCACAGCCATTTAGAAGAGTGTTTCCAATTCCACAGTCAACAATCGACGTAACGAAACAATTTACACAGAATCAAGGTTATAACTAAGTTGTGTTAGTTAGTTTATTTTTTTATTTATTTTTTATTAGAAAAGCCTGTCTTGAAAAAGACAGGCTTCTATTTTTTAGATGTGTCAAGTTTCAGGTTTCAAGTTGAAATGATACTCAGTTTGGGCTGATTTTTTAACGCAAAGTTCGCAAGGTTTTTTTACTCTGATTGTGTTTACAAACGCTAAGGACGCAAAGCTTTGCGAACTTCGCGTTTATTGTAGACAAACTGAGATGAAAAAACCTTGCGGACTTTGCGTTAAAAATCACATCAAGCCATTAGAAAAACTTTCTTCATATTTTGTTTTTGTAGTATTTTTTGGTTTCAAATTATAATTTGAAACCATTATAGGACTCCATTTTAAAGGCCGCCTTTGTCAATTTGAATACTTTTGACCTTAATCAAAAAAAGCAGTTTATACTGTTGATAAATAAGAAGATACTCTTGTAAGAAGAGAAGATGTGCAGGACTTTTTATTTTATCTGAAATGCTATGAGTTAAGAAACCAAATTACAAACAAATTAAAAGAATCAAATTATGAAAAAGTATCACTTATTATTCGTTGTTTTTTTATTTTCTCTGACAATGTCAGCGCAAAGTACAGGTTCATTTTTACTTAATTTATATGGAGGTTATACCTTTTCGGACAAAGTAGATTTTGATTCCTCATACGCAAAAGTGGAAGATGGTTTTGAGTATGGTGCAGGTTTGGAATATTTTATAATGGAAAACGCTTCTATAGAATTAAAATATAACAGACTTGATACAAATATGCCTTTATACACAAAGGTTGCATTACCTGGTTTTGGTATTCCTGCTGGAGGCCAAGTTAATGCCGGAGATGATAAAGGTGCTATTAATTATATATTAGCAGATTATACGTATTATTTCGGGTCAAGTTCTCAAAAAGCAGTTCCATTTCTAGGAGCTGGTGCCGGTATTGCGATTCTTGAATCACCACAAAGTGGCAGTGGTACTTATTTTGCATGGGAAATTAAAGGTGGTGTAAAAATAAAAACAGATTCAGCTTTCTCAGTTAATATTAATGCTTATTTGCAATCTATGTCGGCGGCTGTTGGATATGATTACTATTGGGATT
The DNA here is from genome assembly GCF_009711135.1 of Flavobacterium sp. LC2016-01. Lineage (GTDB taxonomy): Bacteria > Bacteroidota > Bacteroidia > Flavobacteriales > Flavobacteriaceae > Flavobacterium. The sequence continues at coordinate 419,437 of NZ_WMIC01000004.1, forward strand.
ACTACTGGGGACCTGTGGCAGTTACTGATTATGCCTCTACTTTTCAATTTGGTATAGGAGCTGTTTTAAGCTATGATTTTAAAAAATAAAATCGCGATAAAGCAACTTTAACCTTAAAATTTAAATCATGAAAAAAATAATTTTATTTGCACTTATAATTTTCTCTGGACAATCATTTGCGCAATCGACTTTAAAAGAAGATGTAGAAGTTATACAGTCTATTTATGGCAAGTCTAAAGCCGATTTAGTTCGCCAATATATGAATTTGTCAGAACCTCAAGCAACTGAATTTCAAAAGATATACGATGAATATGAGGTTTCACGTAAAGCATTAGGACAGCAAAAAGTGCAAATAATAAATGATTACGGAAACAATTATGCAACGCTTGATGATACAAAAGCGGCAGCATTGACCGAAGCAAGTTTAAAAAACGTAACCGATTATGATAAACTGCTGACTAAAACTTACGGCAAAGTAAAAAAAGTAATTGGTGGCCGAAATGCAGCAAAATTTGTTCAGTTAGAACAATATCTGCAAGTAACAATAAGAGGTGAAATTCAAAATTCAATTCCTTTTATTGATGAAATTGATAAAACAAAAATCAATAGTAAGATATAATATTTTAAAGCGATAATTCACATAACGAATTATCGCTTTCTTGTCTTCGATAGTTTTTCAATTGATTAATTTTTAGGAGAATAACATTGTTATTTTGTAAAAATACTAACAGATGCTATAAGACTTAAATGGTCTTCAAGAAGTATTTTTGATTGGAGTTTTATGCAGACTTTTTTTCTGTATAATCTCAATATTAAATAACATTCAAAATTAATACTATCATGATACATCAAATTGACACCACAGATAATGTAGTCGCATTTAGAGCATTGGCAGAAGTAACAAAAGATGATTTTTTAAAAGTGGTCGTTCCGGCGGTTGAACACTTGGTAAATCAGACTCACGAAATCAATTTTTTGTTAGTTCTCGATACTGATCTTGAAAATTTTACCTCAGGGGCGTGGCTTGAAGATGCGCTGCTTGGTTTGAAACATTTGGGAAAATGGAACCGCGCCGCAATAATTACAGATTCCGAAGAAATTATTACGTTCACAAACGGCTTCAGTTTTGTTGTTCCAGGAGAATTCCACGGATTTAAAAAAGAAAACTTCAATAAAGCCTTGAACTGGGTTGAGGGGAATATTAATCTTTCTTGATTTTTGTCTCAGGGTTGCAGTTTGTCGCAAATTTAACGCAAAGTTCGCAAGGTTTTTTTATCAATGCTAATGTTTACAAGTGCTAAGTTCGCAAAGATTTGCACTCTTTTGCGTTTGTAAACACAATCTGAGTAAAAAAACCTTGCGAACTTTGCGTTAAAAAATCAGCTCAAGCCAAGTCGCATTTCAACTTCAAACCTGAAACCTGAAACCTGAAACAAAAAGGCTTCTTAGTGGTTATATTCGATACCGCTGCTGTCTGTTTTTTCTTTTTTTGCTTTGTATGATTTTGAGATTTGTTTGTAGCATGCTGTGGTTAATAAAGGCACTGCTAAACTTCCAACTACCGCAGCAGTTTTGTTATGTCCAGTTTTTTTCAAAACTGCACCAACAAGCAATGCGCCAAGTCCCGCACAAACTAAATTTTTAACTGATAATTTTGACGCTGGGTTTGGCGTTATTCCATGTAATAAAGGGTCTATAAAATTCAAATTTTCCATAATTATTATAATTTATTTGTTTATACTTATTTGTATCTAATTTAATGAATTTTCGTGGTCTGTGTCACTTTCTATTTTTTCAATTTCTGCTTTTTCTTTCTTGATGGCTTGTCTTAACAAAGCAAAAAGGCTCATGTAAACATTTGCCATAAAAACCAGCGAGAATCCTGCCAAAATGTAGCCACGCCAGTCATTTAACAAAAGTTTATAATCACAAAGCACTAAAAATGCGATTGTGACATAATGACTGAAACAATATTCGCACGTAAAGAGATAAAATACTTTTCTTGATAAAATTGCCTTATCAAATTTTGAGTGTTTGACACACCATTCTCTGGGTTCCTTAAAAATTTCTTCATGTGTAACGGTCCAGCTGATGCAGGCAATTGGAACAGCTAAAACAAAAAGCCAGATAATTTGTGAGGTTAAATCCATGTGCAGGAAATTGATTATTCTCTCGGATGATTTTCCGGATAATGTTCTGCTTCAAAATCATCTAAATCTTTAGTGTCATCATCGTCTAGATCACCATCTTTTTCTACATCATTTTCATAATCCAAATCGGGATCAGAATCTTCGTCAAAGTCGTCTTTTCGATCGTCGTTTGTAATCGCATCGTCTTCGTTTATAATGCGTTCTTGGTTTGGAATATTTTCAAAACGTACGCTTTCTTTGCGCTCAAAATCGCCTACAGGGTATTTTTGATCTTCTATAAATTCTTCTTGATATTGATAAGGATCTTCGTCTCTCGCATAATTGTCATTGTCGACCAATGTATTTTGTTCGATATAATCTGGATCGCTTTCGCCAAATTCACGATTTTTTTGAAGCCTTATGTCTTGCTTGAATTGATCTTCATTTGAAGTTCCATCAACAAGAATATTTTGATCGATATAATCAGGATCGTTCTGATAATTATCTAGGTTTTGCTCATTTTTCATAACGTTTCTCTTTTAAGTTATTCAATTAAAAGTTTGTGTTTTACAAATTTACCAAGCAAATCAAAGGAAAGTCTTACATGAAAGATAATTATAGTTGCATAATTAACAGTTATTTAAATTAAAACCAGTTTTAAAGGAAATAGAAACTCAGTAGAAAAGTATGAGTTATTGTATTGATTCAAAATAGATTATAAGGAATGTTTTACATTTTTGTAATGAATTATAACTCTCAGTTATATTGTATTAGAAAGATTGTAAGAAAAAAAAGAAGGTTTTGCTTAATATTGCGTTTGAGCTTTTTATTTTGACAAATAGCTTTAAAAAATATCCCTAAATCTTTTTTACCTACTATTTTTATGTTCCTTACACTTACTTCAACTCAAGTTCATTTTTGCTATCGCAAAAAGAGATGGAATTATGCTTTCGATGAAATAATCGAACTCGGCTTAATTCGAAAAAAGAAAAACTATTTTCTGCTAAATGCGACTTTTATCGCTGTCACCGCAATTGCCTATTATTGTATGATTTTTACAAAAATGACTGATCTTTATTATATTATTCCGGCACTTTTAGCCTATACCGTTCTTATTATTTTACGGCTTCATAACCCGGCAGAATTCGATTATTATGTCTTCGTTCGAGATTGTTATGAAAAAGAAATCATCGTAAAAATTAAGAACAAAGATAAAAATAATATGGGCAAACAAATTGACGAATTTTTTAATCATCAGTTTGAGCGCATGACAATGCAAACAGCATAATTTTTTTAATCTTTGCAAATGAGAATTTTTGGAATTCCCCAATACGACTTGGCCTTTATCGTTATTGCAATCGTATATGGGTTTATTATAACGGTTAAAAAAAAATAACGAAAAACGGCTTCATCAATCACTTCTATTGAAGCTGTGTTAGAATACATTTTAAATTCGGTTTAGCTGCAATACTAAAATTTAGTATTGGGCTATATTCGCTAAACCAGATCCCCAAATCAACAATATGGCCACTTCGATTAAAAATAAAATTAAAAGCATACGAGAATTAAAAAACTACACTCAGGAATATATGGCAGAACAACTTGGCGTGACTCAGGCAGGTTACAGTAAAATTGAAAAAGGCAAAACTGTTTTATCCTATGTAAAATTAGTTGAAATTGCCCGTATTCTAGAAGTTAGCGTAGAAGATATAATAAGTTTTGACAGTGAAAGATATTTCAACAGTTTTAATAAAGTAATAGGAAACAACAACGGAAGCATCTTAATCAATACGGAACAAAATTCGACGACATTAAAACTGCTTTACGAAGATAAAATCACACTCTTGGAAAAACTGCTCGCTAAAACCGAATCTGAGCTGGAACGTTATAAAGAAAAACACGGTCCGCTTTAATTTTTTTGAAAGATTAAAATTCAGTAATAAACATTTAAAGCAAATTATTCCTTAGAGTAAAAATCACTATTTATACTGATGTGTAAAATTTATTCGAATTATAGTTTTTGCCACTTATGAAAAGAGAAAAAAACATATTGTTGAAAAATGAAACTGGATGAAAAACGGCTTTATTTTAATTCAATTTTTTGGGTTAAATTGTGATATAATATTGTTTTAATTTTTAAAGGAAATAAAATTAAAAACCCAAAAAAAGAGATTTGATTTAAAACCTAAAAACACAAATGAGCTATTGATTATCAGATCATTTGTGTTTAAAGTTGTTTTTTATTGACCTAATAATTTTTCAGTTTTGGCAAGGAATTTTTCAGTTGCGTCTTCAATGTCAAGATCCATTCTAGAAGCAAGAACTGTGAGCCACCAAATCGATTCACCCAATTTGTGCTGTAATTCTTCTTTTGTATTTTCTTTTGGCCATCTTCCTTGTTGCGACATGGTGTGACGTCCTACCAAACCGGCATCGGTCAAGAATGCCAAAGCATCTTCTTCAACGGTCCATTCACTGCCGTGATGCGCGCGCTCTAATTCGTGGTAAACGGCTCTTATTTTTAGAGAACGCTGTTTCAATTGTTCAAAATCTATTTTTGGCATAATTTAATTTTTATGAAATGATTCCTTAAACGCGACAGGAGTAAGGTTTGTTTTTTTCTTAAATAATTTATTGAAGGACTGCGGATGCTCAAATCCTAATTTATAAGCGATTTCTGCTATTGATAAAGTTCCAATTGCAATATATTCTTTTGCTTTTTCGATCAATTTATCATGAATGAACTGCTGTGTATTTTGTCCGCTTACATTGCGCAATAAATCACTGAGATATCTCGGCGAAAGCTGTAATTCTTCTGCAATAAATTGAACTGTTGGAACTCCATTTTCTATCGCTTTTTCATTATTGAAATAATTCTCTAAAAGACGTTCTAATTTACTGATTACATCATGGTTAATCGCTTTTCTAGTCAAGAATTGACGGTTATAAAAACGATTGCTGTAATTTAGTAGAAGTTCGATTTGCGATATGATAACATCTTGGCTAAAATTGTCAATTCGTTCGTTTAATTCATTTTTTATACTGTCAAAAACGCTCAGAATCGTTTCTTTTTCTTTCTCAGACAAATACAAAGCTTCAGCAGCAGAATAGCCAAAAAAACCGTATTGCTTGATTTTAGTATTTAAAGAATAAGGCCGAATAAAATCGGGATGAATATGCAGCGACATACCGCTATAATCAGCTTCTTCGTCTTGCATTCGCAAAATTTGTCCTGGTGAAACAAATGACATTCCGCCTTCTTCAAAATCATAAAAACCATGTCCGTAGCGCAGTTTTCCAGAGAAATGAGTTTTAAAAGATATTTTGAAGAAATTTAGAATAATTCCTTGTTCAAAATCTTTTGGATCAAAAACGGCTTCACCATAATTTAAAATACTAATTAACGGATGCGTTGGTTTTGGCTGTCCCATCGCTTTATGCAGTTCTGAAAGTGAATCGAATATTTTTGGCTGTTTTTTCATAATTGAATTTGAACTGCTCTTGGTTTTACAAACTTACGAAATGTTCTACTGCCGAAATATTCCAGCTCACGGTACTTTGATCAATCATATCGTGCACGATCGAATCGCTGAGTTCGCTCATTAATCGGTGCATTGCTACGGTTCCGTCTTCAACGCTGTCCCAAAACAGCATATCGTAAATTACGCCTTTTTTTAATTCAGAAATAGTTCTGGAACGAAATCCTTTTTGACGTTTCAAAAAAGCATCTATTTCTTTATTTTCCTCAATAAATTGCGAAATCGTAAAACCTTTTAATTTAAAGGTAGTCAATTCTATAGCTTGGTTTTTCATAAAGATTTAGTTTTTAAAAAGTAAACATTTCTTTAATTTTCTGAACTTGAGTTTCAGTTCCCAATTCTATTCTTTCATTGTACAAAGTATTGGCGTCATTTCCTGCAACATATCGCAATTGATTTTTACTGTCTGTCGCAGCTTCGTAAATAATTTGCGCAATATCTTCCACTTTTGAATAATTTGCGATTTGTTCAGCGCTGTAACCTTTGCTTACTTCTGCAGTTAATTTTTCGTACGCATTGTGCTGGCCCACTTCCATAGAACGAATCGCAAAATCAGTCTGCATACCACCCGGCGCAACTACTTTTACCTGAATTCCAAATTGTGCCAATTCATAAGCCATACTTTCAGAAAAGCCATCTACAGCAAACTTTGTCGCACTGTAAATCGAACAAGTAGGAAAACCAATTAATCCAAATGTAGAACTTATATTTAGAAAAATACCGCTTTTTTTCTCTCTAAAATGAGATGTAAAAGCTTTTGAAACTCGAATAACACCAAGTAAATTTGTAGCAATTTGACGTTGAATTTGATCATCGCTCAGAGATTCTAAAGCACCAATTAATCCGTAACCTGCGTTGTTCATGACAACATCTACAGAATAATTTTGGATTACTTTTTGAATAGTAGAATTAATTTGTTCGGAATTAGAAACGTCAAGCGGAAGCAGAATTACATTTTCTAAATTCTTTAATTCCATTTCTTTTTCTGGATTTCGCATCGTCGCAATAACCTGCCAGCCTTTGCTTTGAAATAATTGTGCTGTTGCTTTTCCTAATCCTGATGAGGTGCCTGTAATAAAAATTGTCTTTTGCATTTTTTAATTGTTTAAAATTATAATGCAAAAGTCTGCCGAAATGTAAAGTGTTATTTAGCCAATTTGGAAGTTGTGTAAGCCAAAATGACGAGAATACTATTTTAGTTGTTTAAAATTTCTAATTCCGCAATAATAAGTCCTTTCATTGTGGTATGAACATAATCTTTTGCTTCGGCGTAGGAAACGGTATATTTTCTCGGAATATCCTGCAAATGAATAGGGAATGTATTTAAGATATTATCGTAGTAAAGATCCAATTGTTTTTCGTCAGGCATTTCAAATTTAATCTTAATTTGAAATCTTCGCAGTAAAGCCGTATCGATACTATTGAAAAAATTAGTTGCACAAATCAACAGCGAATTCGTTGGATAATAATCTATTAATTGAATAATGGTGTTAACCAGACGTTTCATTTCGGCAACATCTTTATCATCATTTTCACGGCTTTTGGCAATTTGGTCAAATTCATCTAAAAACAAAACAGCATTTTCTCTCGCCGCTTTATCAAACAGTGCTTTTACATTTTTAGACGTTTCACCAATTCTCGCGTTTATAATCGTGCTTAGGTTTACAATAATAATTTCTTTGTTCAGAGCGGTTGCGATTGCTTTTGCCGTGGTAGTTTTGCCACAGCCTGAATGACCGTGAAGCAAAATCTTATTATCTACAGGAAGATTGTACTTTTTTAATTCCTCAATATATTTATGCTCTTTGATTGTCTGCTCTAAAATGGCTTTATTTTCTTCGCTGAAAAAAAGATTTTCAATCGCAATTTTTTCGGTGTCGTGTATGATAAGCTCGTGTAGATTCATCTGAAAATTATTTGGTGTAAAATTAAAGCTTATTCTGCAATAATTCGCACCTAATTTCCTTTCCTAAAAATTGACTTAGAGATTTTTATAATTACTTTTTCTTAAGTTTTAATTTAAAAAAATCAATAGTTCTTGTCCAAGATAAAGTTGCTGCAGCTTCATCATATCGGGGTGTAGTATTGTTATGAAAACCATGATTGACGCCGGCGTAAAAATAAGCAGTATGTTCGACTTTATTTTTTGTAAGGACTTCTTCAAAGGCTGGCCAGCCATCATTTACGCGCGTATCAAGACCCGCGTAGTGCAACATTAAAGGTGTAATGATTTTTTCTGCTTCCTCTTTTGTTGGCTGTCCTCCATAATAAGGAACTGCAGCAGATAAAGATGGTATTTTTACGGCCATCATATTTGCAATCCAGCCGCCAAAACAAAACCCAACAACGCCTATATAACCGTTACAATCTTTATGTGATTTCAAGTATTCGTATGCGGCAATAAAATCTTCAAGCATTTCTTCGCGGGTACGTTTCTTCTGAAGTTCCCTTCCAGCATCGTCATTGCCCGGATAACCACCTAAAGGTGACAGTGCATCTGGCGCAAGTGTAATGAAACCTTCAACAGCAGCTCTTCTTCCTACATCTTCAATGTATGGATTTAAGCCTCGGTTTTCATGAACAACAATAATTCCCGGCAATTTCTTTTTAGTTTCTGCTGGCTGTGACAAAAGACCTTTAATGCTTCCGCCGCCTTTTGGAGAATCATAATTAATATAACCTGTTTTCAATCGTGGATCTGTCGGCTGAATCAAGATACTGTCGACATAATTTGGTGTCATAAAACTTAAAAGCGATGGAAGCGTCAATGTTCCAACCGCGAAAATGGATAATTTTTCAATAAATATACGACGGTCGATTTTATTGTGTGCATAATCATCATACAAATCAAATACTTCCTGACTTATATCTTCTTTGGTTAGTTTGTCCATAGCTTTTAATTTTAAATCTAATTTAGAAAATAAAACGATTACTTGTAAAAGGATTTGAATTTATATGTGTTTTTGAAATACAGTACACACTTTCAGCGTTATAAGAGATAATTCTATAAGATCAAATAGAAATTATGTAATTTAACATGATTTCTATTTCTGAACTTTGATTACCATAACCCAAACTGTTTTTTAATTTTAAATAATCAAATAAGATGAAAAATACAACCTGCTTTCTCGCATTTTCTGCTTTACTTTTAACGTCTTTTAGTTGTTCCAATAATGACAAAGATTCACCAGTGGATCCCGGAACAGTAACTGATCCAGTAGAAACAAATGCTCCAAATAGTGCATATAAGCCTGCATTTGAAGGCCAGACAAGAATTAACGGAATTAAAACTAATACCAGCTACCAAGGCATTGTTGTTACAAGTGCTCTGGCAGCTCCTTGGGGAGTAAAATCGCTTCCTGACGGCCGACTTTTAATCACAGAAAAAGCTGGACAAATGCGCATTGTAACGACTGCAGGAGTTGTCAGCAGTCCAATTACTGGAATTCCTGCCGTTAATGCTTCAGGGCAGGGCGGGTTGCTGGGTTTATGTCTTGATCCCGAATTTGCCTCAAATAAAATGATTTATTGGGTTTTTTCTGAAGCGACAACAGGCGGCAATAATACGGCTGTAGCCAAAGGAAAACTTTCAACCGACGAAAAAACAATTGAAGGTGCAACGGTAATTTATCGTGCAAAACCTGCAAATCCAAGCAATCTTCATTATGGAGGCCGAATTCTTTTTGATAAAACAGGAAATCTTGTTGTAAGTACAGGGGAACGTTCAGTTTTAGAAACCAGACCATTGGCACAATCTGTTTCTTCTGGCCTTGGAAAAGTAGTACGATTAACAAAAGAAGGACAGCCGGCATCTGGAAATCCTGTTTTTACGGGAACTGGCGCTTTGGCAGAATTATATTCTATTGGTCATAGAAATCCACAGGGACTGGCGCTTCATCCAGTTACTGGAGAAATCTGGGAAAGTGAACATGGTCCGCGTGGAGGAGATGAAATAAACCGATTAAAAGCAGGCGCAAATTTTGGCTGGCCAACGATCACATACGGAATTGAATATAGCGGAGAAAAAGTGGGCGCTGGAATTCAGCAACAAAACGGACTGGAACAGCCTGTTTATTATTGGGATCCGGTAGTTTCGCCAAGCGGTATGACTTTTTACAGTGGTAATCGCGTTCCAGAGTGGGAGAATAATTTATTTATAGGGGCTTTAAGCGGTATGCATATTGTAAGACTTGCGATTGAAAATAATAAAGTTATTGGTGAAGAAAGGCTTCTGGTTTCTGAAAATCAACGTTTCAGAGATATTACACAAGGAAATGACGGCACTCTTTATGCCGTTACAGATCAAGGCCGACTTTATAAAATTGACAAGAAATAAAATCTATAATGCGCTATTGGAATAAAAATTTAATAGCGCATTTTTATTTAAAATCATCTTTTTTAAAATAAAGTTTTTGAGTTTTATAAATTTTACTATTTTTACTAAATCGATTTAGGAATTGTTTTATTTAATTTGATTTATGAAAAATATAGTTTTTGCTTACTTGTTCTTGTTCATTTTTAATCTCTATTCGAATGCTCAGGAACTGAAATCTCCCGATGGAAATTTAAAGCTGACATTTCATTTGGATACGAAGGGAACACCAATATATTCTTTAAATTTTAAAGAAATAAAGGTGCTTGAAGACAGCAAAATGGGCTTTATTTTGAAATCAGATATTTTTCTGAATGCTGATTTTAAGATTAGCGAGACCAAATTTCAGTCCGAGGATAGTATTTGGAAACCAGTTTTGGGCGAGCAAAAGGAAATTCGGAATAATTATAATGAATTGAAAGTTGTGCTTTTGCAGGAAAAAAGCAAAAGGCAAGTCACTATTTATTTCCGTTTATTTAATGATGGACTGGGCTTTCGATATGAATTTCCGGTGCAGGAAAATTTGCGTCATTTTATAATTCAGGAAGAAACCACCGAATTCAATTTAACTGGAGATCATAAACTTTTCTGGATTCCGGGAGATTATGACACAAATGAATACAGTTATACAACATCAAAGATATCAGAGATGCAGGCTTTGGTTTATAATGCGACACATGTTCCTTTGGCGGCGCAGTCGACCATTAAAAACTTAGCGGCACAAACTCCTTTAATGATAAAAACCACTAACGGACTCTATATTAATATTCATGAAGCTGCGTTAAAAAATTATCCAGCAATGTGCTTGAATGTGAACGATAAAACTTTTTCACTGAGTTCGCATCTTGTTCCAGATGCAGTCGGCAATAAAGGATATATCCAGACGGGGAGTTTTACACCTTGGCGAACGGTGGTTGTAAGCGATGATGCCCGAAATATTTTAGCATCAAAACTGATATTAAATCTTAATGAGCCCTGTAAATATGAAGATGTTTCCTGGATTAAGCCTGTAAAATATATTGGTGTATGGTGGGAATATTTTACAGGTGTAGGATCAACTTGGGCGTATTCTGACAATGCGGATGTTGTGATTGGCAAAACTGATTTTTCAAAGTTAAAGCCAAATAATACGCACGGTGCGAATACCAAACATGTAAAAGAATATATTGATTTTGCTTCATCCAATGGTTTTGATGCCGTTTTAGTCGAAGGCTGGAATGAAGGCTGGGAAGATAATACTGCTTTTAAAAAAGAACGTATTTACAGTTTTACAAAAGCATATCCAGATTTTGATGTTCAAGAACTGAATAAATATGCGCATCAGAAAAATGTGAAAATAATCATGCATCATGAAACTACATCTTCGGTTGCTGAATATGAGCGACAATTAAAAGACGCGTTGGATTTCATGACTGCAAATAATTATAATGCTGTAAAAACGGGCTATGTTGGGCCTATTATTCCGCGAGGAGAACATCATGATGGTCAGCAAATGGTGAATCATTATACTTATGTAGCCACTGAAGCAGCAAAACATAAAATTATGGTCGATTCGCACGAAGCGGTTCGCCCGACGGGTTTGCACAGAACTTATCCAAACTGGTTTGCACAGGAATCAGCGCGCGGTACTGAGTTTGAATCAATGGAAGGAATTCATCCTGATCACACTACTATTTTGCCATTTACGAGATTAATGGGTGGCCCAATGGATTATACGCCAGGAATATTTCAAGGTGATTTATCGGTTTATGGATCTAAGAAAAATAAATTGAGCACCACACTTGCGAAACAATTGGCATTGTATGTTACGATGTACAGTCCACTGCAAATGGCGGCTGATTTACCCGAAAATTATATCCGATTTAAAGATGCTTTTCAATTTATAAAAGACGTTGCTTTAGATTGGGATGAAACGTATATTTTGGAAGCTGAACCTGGTGATTATATCACTATTGCAAGAAAAACAAAAGGAAAACAAGAATGGTTTGTGGGAGGCATTACAGATGAAAATTCACGTACAGCTTTGATCGATTTTAGTTTTCTTCCGGCAGGAAAATCATTTACAGCCATTATTTATGAAGACGGCAAAACAGCTGATTATAAAACAAATCCGCAATCGTATAGTATTCGAAAAATAACCGTAAACAGTAAAAGTAAATTAAAACAAAAACTTGCTCCTAGCGGAGGAGTGGCTATTTCAATAAAATAAATAAAAACTTAGATATGAGTACTATAAATTATCCATTACAATTTGAGCCAATTCTGAAAGAAAGAATTTGGGGAGGAGAAAAATTAAAAACAATTCTTAATAAACCAATTGTTTCTTCGATTACAGGTGAAAGTTGGGAATTATCTACTGTAGAGGGCGATGTGAGCATTGTGGCAAACGGCAGTCTAAAAGGAAAATCATTAACCGAATTAATTGAAGATGCTCCAAACGAAATTTTAGGAACGGCTGTTTATGCCCGATTTGGAAAACAATTTCCGTTGTTATTTAAGTATTTAGATGCCAGAGAAGATCTTTCAATTCAGGTGCATCCAAATGATGAATTGGCTAAAAAACGTCATAATTCATTTGGGAAAACGGAAATGTGGTACGTAATGCAGGCCGATACAGATGCCCGAATTATTGTTGGTTTTAAAGAAGATTCAAGTAAAGAGGAATATCTTGAAAATCTAAACAATAAAACATTGGTTTCGATTTTAGATGATGTAAAAGCCAAAGCGGGCGATGTTTTCTTTTTAGAAACAGGAACAGTTCACGCGATAGGAGCAGGTTTGGTTGTAGCCGAAATTCAGCAGACATCAGACATAACGTATCGTTTATACGATTTTGACAGGACAGACGCAGAGGGAAACAAACGTGAATTGCATGTTGATTTGGCATTAGACGCCATTAACTACAATAAAGTGTATACGTATAAAAATTACGAGAAAGTCGAAAATAAATCAAATGTTATTGTTGATTGCCCTTATTTTACCACCAATATCATTCCGCTTGACGGAGAACTTGATTTATCAAAAACTGGAGAAACTTTTACCGTTTATATGTGTATAGAAGGCGGTTTTAAAATTGAAATAGAGGGGGAAATTTATTCGTATATAAAAGGAGATACAGTTTTGATTCCCGCGGCGGTAAAAACGTTGGTATTAAAGGGAACAGCTTCAATTTTAGAAGTATTTATTTCATAAAAAAAGGCATTTAATTTCCGATAGAAAAAATTAATATAGCATATAATCCCTGTAAATACTGAGGAATGTATGCTATATTAACTCTAAAAAAATGATTCGTTCAAAAAAATATTTACAAAATCGTTTTAGTAATACTTTTTAATATATATTTGTGAAATAATTAATAACAGCTTAATAAAAAATTAACTCGCTAAATGAAAAAAATTACAATTAAAGATATTGCTACAGAAGCTGAAGTTTCTATATCTACGGTATCTTTTGTGATTAATGGAAAAGGCGAGAAAATGGGAATCAGTGCTGCTGTTATTAAAAAAGTTCAGGATGTTGCTGAAAGTCTTAATTATAGACCAAGTATGATTGCGACCAGTTTAAGAACTGGAAAAACGAGATCAATTGGACTTATAGTAGAAGACATTTCGAATCAGTTTTTTTCTGATTTGGCGCGTGTGATTGAAGATGAAGCCAAAAATATTGATTACAGAGTTTTTTACTGCAGTACAGGTGATGATGATGAACGCTCAGAAGAATTGATTCATAGTTTATTGCAGGCAAATGTTGACGGTTTTATTATTACACCGACTCAAAATTTAGAAGAGAAAATCGATCTTCTTTTAAAACTGAAAAAACCGGTTGTATTAATTGACAGATATTTTCCTGGACAGCGAGTAAGTCACGTAGTAGTAGATAATTATGAAGCAGCAAACTCGGCAACAAAATTCTTGATTAACAAAGGCTGTAAAAATATTGCCGTTGTTAACAGCAGCTCTGAAATGGTTCAGATGAAACTGAGGGAGGACGGATACAGAGATGCTTTAAAAGAAAACGGAAATTATAATGAAGCGCTTGTTCTTCATATTGATTATCATAGTAATGAAGAAGCTAGAATTGTTGCAATTGTGAATTTTTTTGAAAAAAATCCAAGTATTGATGCAGTTTTGTTTTTAGCGAATTATATGGGACTTGCGGGTCTTCAGGCTTTTAGAGGAATGGGAATCAATATTCCTGGAGATATTTCGGTAATTTGTTTTGATGATCATGACAGTTTTAAATTGCATACACCTACAATTACTGTTGTTGCACAGCCAATTGAAGATATTGCAATTAAATCAATACAATTGTTAATGAGCCAGATGACAGATATGGATAACTTTAAAGTTGAAAAAAGTCTAAAAAAAGGAAACTTGATTATTAGAGAGTCGGTTTAATTTTTACGTTAATAAGGAATAAAAAGAAAGAAAACGTTTTTCGTTTTTTTTTACCTGTTTTACTAAATCGTTTTAGTAAAATTTTAGAAAAAAAGATAAGAGTAGAATTTATTTTTTCGAGATAAAATATTGATTTTTTGGAGAGTAGCAAAAAATTAAAAAAGCATAGTATTTAAAGGTGGAGATCTTTAAGTGCCATATTACAATTGAGTTCGAATTTATTATTAATTATTTAAAAACAATCACGTTAAAACAAACAAAAATCAAAACAAATAACCAAAAAAAATGCTTATGAAACGAATTTTAGCAGTGTTAGCAATGGTATTGTTGAGCAGTCTTGGAGCTGTGGCACAAAACCGATTAATAACAGGCATAGTTACTGATGCAGAGAACAAGGGAATTGTTGCTGCGTCCATTGAGGTTCAAGGAAAACCATTTAGCGCCGTTACCGATGCTGAAGGGAGATTTAAAATGAACGTTCCTGCAGGTAAAGTTACGCTTAATGTATCTTCTATAGGTTTTGTATCAAAATCAGTAGTGCTTCAGGAAAATGAAAACAAAATTTCGGTTGCATTAATCGAAAATGCACAAGAGTTAAAAGATGTTGTTGTGACTTCGTTTGGAGTTAAAAAACAAAAGAAAGCTTTAGGTTACGCAGTTGGAGAACTGAAAGGAGATGACCTTACAAAGAATAAAGAAATTAACTTAGGAAACGCCCTTCAGGGAAAAATTGCTGGGGTTAACGTTTCTGCACCAGTTACAGGTCCATCTGGATCGAGCCGTGTGGTAATTCGTGGAGCAACTTCGGCTTCAGGATTAAATCAGCCTTTGTATGTTGTTGATGGTATTCCAATTGATAACAGCCAGCAAGGAAATGCGAATATGTGGGGTGGAGCTGATAAAGGAGACGGAATGTCTTCGTTCAATCCAGATGATATCGCGTCGATGTCAGTATTAAAAGGTAGTGCCGCTTCTGCTCTTTATGGGTACAGAGGATCAAATGGTGTTATCTTGATTACCACAAAAAAAGGTAAAAATGGAACAGGTTTAGGAGTAGATTTCAGTACAAATTCTACTTTTAATACACCGGCAAGTCTTTTGCACTGGCAGGATCAATATGGAGCTGGAGCGCCTGTAAATGGCGTTGCTACAAGATTCAGCGATTTGCAGGAACTTAGAGATTCTTACTATTTTGCCTGGGGAGATAAATATGACGGAACGCCTTCTCTTTCGCTTGACGGAAAAACAAGACCTTACCAAGCATATGGAAAAGACAATGTTGAAAATTTCTACAGAAACGGGTATTCTTTCAGCAATACATTAGCACTTTCAGGAGGAAATGAAACAACGAATTTCAGATTATCTTTCGGAAACACTAAAGATGAGTCTATTATGCCGGGAACAAATTTCGCAAGAAACAACGTGGCATTAAGCTTAAATTCGGCTCCAAACAAAAAAATAAGCGTTGAGTCTAATGCTCAGTATATTACAGAGAAAAGTCATAATAGACCTTATTTGAATGACTCTCCTAGAAATGCTTCTTTCCCAACTACTTTCATGACTCCGGGAACAGACATCAGATGGATCAATAATGCTTATGATGAAAACGGAGGCGAGGCAGATTATTTTGGTGCAAACACGTATCAAACAAATCCATATTTTGCTACTCAAGAGCCTTTAAATGATGATCTTAGAAAACGTTTCATTGGTTCTGCAAAAGTAAATTATAACATTACTGAAAGAATTTATGCTAAAGGTGTTATTGGTATTGACGATATTAATTATGAGTATACTGAAATCGAGCCTACTGGAATAAACTATAACCCAGGCGGATCTTATGAAAACAGAGTAGAAGGCCGTACAGAGTACAATGCTTCTGGTTATTTAGGATACAAAGGCGATATTGCAAAAAATCTTTCATTAGATGCTTTTGTTGGAGCAAACCGTCAGCATAACAGATACAGCGGTATCAAAATGAAAGGAAATAATTTCATTGTTCCGTTCAAATATTTCTACGGAAATACACAGCCAGATAAAACAGAAAAATTGTTTTCTGAAAGCGAAGTAAACTCTCTTTTCTATTCTGCTGATATTGGATACAAAGATTTCTTATACGTAAGTTTAACAGGTCGTGAAGATTGGTTTTCTACTTTAGATCCATCAAACAACAGTACTTTTTATCCTTCTGTAAGTTCAAGTTTCATTTATTCTGAAGTTATTGATATGCCAGAATGGATGTCTTACGGTAAATTCAGAGCTGGTTGGGGTAACGTAGGAGGTGCATTGCCAGATGCTTATGCATTGGCATTAACTTACACTGCACCAGATGGACAAACAGATTCTCAAGGTCAGCCAATTTTAGGTGTTAACGGAGAAACAGTACCAAATAAATTCCTGAAACCTTATAATGTTAGTACAATCGAATTTGGTTTCGAAAATACTTTCTTCAATAACAGATTAAGTACAGATTTGACTTTTTACCAAAAAAGAACAACAAACGATATTGCTGATGCTGATATTTCTCAAGCTTCTGGTTATAGAACTACTAAAATCAACGTTGGAGAAATCCTTAACAAAGGGGTGGAGTTTGCTGTGAATTTAAAAGCAGTTAAAACACCAAGTTTCTCTTGGAGCGTAGGATATAATTTTGCTTACAATGATAGTGAAGTAATTAGTCTTTCTGATAAAATTACAACAAAATCATTAGAAGGAAACAGAGATTCTAGAGCGTCTGTAGTTTTAGAAAAAGGACAGCCTTTTGGAGTAATCAAAGCGTATGATTATTTAAGAGATGCTAATGGAAATATTGTTCTTGATACAAATGGTAAATTCATGAGAGGAGATCTAATTATTGCTGGTCAAGGTGTTGCGCCAACTTCAATGGGACTTTCAAATGATTTCTCTTATAAAAACTTTACACTTTCAGTTTTTGTTGATGCGAAATTTGGAGGCGAAATCTATTCGGCTACAAATCAGTTAGGAACTCGTTACGGATTATCAGAAATCACGCTTCCAGGTCGTGAAGGCGGAATTGCAGTAAGTGGTAAAGATGTGAACGGAAATGCTGTAAACACAACAGTTTCGGCTTACGATTACTGGAGAAGCTACAGTGATGTAACGTCAAATTTTGTTTACGATGCTGATTTTGTTAAGCTTAGAGCGATTTCTTTTGCTTACAATTTCCCAAAAACATCTTTGCAAAAAACACCATTTCAATCTATCAGTTTAGCATTTTCTGCACATAACTTATGGACAATTTATGACAAAGTGCCTAACATCGATCCTGAGTCTAACTACTCTAACAGTAATGCTCAAGGTCTTGAAAGAGCTTCTATGCCTTTGACAAGAAATTATGGCTTAACGCTTAATGTCAAATTCTAATCATAAAAATTGAAAGATGAAAAATAGATATATAAAAATATTTTGTATCGCAATTGTTAGTGCAATGACATTAGCAGGCTGCGATAAAGGATTCGAAGAAATGAATACGAATCCTAATGCTTTGACTGATCCGGCTGTAAAATCAATGTTTACGCTTGCTGAAATTTATGTTGACGGTCAAGATTATTCAAATACAAGAGGAAACAATGCCTATGCGGCTCAAATCGTACAGCACTTTTCGTCACTAGGAGGACCAGGTTCTAAATACACTTATTCTTCGGAATATTCAGGTTCTCTTTTTGGCGAATCATATGGAAAAGGACTAAATCAAATTTTTCAATTGATGTCGGTTATTAAAGACACTCCAGAAAACACAAATGCAATTCAGGCCTGCCGAATCATGAAGGTTTTCTTGTTCCAAAAATTGACAGATACTTATGGTGAAATTCCTTATTTCGAAGCCGGAAAAGGATACAACGGAAATATTTTTGCCCCAAAATATGACACACAAGAAGCTATCTACAATGACCTTTTAAAAGAATTAGATGAAGCTGGAGATGCTTTAGATGCTAATAAAGCATTTGTAGGCAACGCCGATTTGTACTACCAAAGCGATGTTGCAAAATGGAAAAAACTTGCCAATTCTTTAATGTTAAGAGTAGCAATGCGTTTGTCTAAAGTGAACCCTGCAAAAGCAAAACAATATGTTGAAAAAGCAGTTGCAAAAGGTGTTTTTACTTCAAATGATGACAGTCTTGTTTTAAAACATGATGCAGGTCCACAGGGAGTTAAAACAAATCCAATTACTTCATCTTGGGTTAGAAATGATTTGAATGGAGGAGATGCAAATACAAAATACAGCAAAACCTTTATTGATTTATTGAAAAACAGTAATGACCCTCGTTTGCGAATTTATGCAAAATTGGAAGCGACAGGAAACAATAATCCTGCTAGTCAGCAAGGTCTTGCAAATGATGCAAAAGAATTTCCTGGAGGAGACAAAAAACTGTTTTCAGATCCAAATACTTCTACAGTATTGCGTTTAGACGCTCCAACTTTGATTATGTCATATGCCGAAGTAAAATTCATCTTGGCAGAAGCAGCAGTAAAAGGCTGGAATGTTGGCGGAACTGCACAAAAATTATATGAAGACGGTGTTAGAGCGGCAATGGAAGTTTTGGTAATTTTTGGAGACAAAGTGCCTGCTGTTTCACTTGCTGAATACAACACTTACATAACAGCAAATCCGTTTAATGCTGCTGGAACTGAAGCACAAAAAATTGAGCAGATTATTACTCAAAAATGGATTGTATTATTATTTAATGGTTTTGAAGCATTTTCTGAATACAGAAGAACTGGATTTCCTGTTTTAGTTCCTGTAAATGATCCTGCTGGAGAAACTAAAGGAACAATTCCGAGAAGATTAATTTATGATCAGTCAGAATTAATTACAAACGCTGCAAATTATAAAGAAGCAATTTCACGCCAAGGGTTGGATTTAATGACAACCAGAATTTGGTGGGATAAGCAATAGTTTTTAAATATTGGTTAGTTAGTTGAATTAAGCCGGGTAGAATACCTGTACCGCCCGGCTTATTTTTTAATTTCTATTTTGATTTTCATTAAATTAGAAGAATTTTATCACCCATTTATTTTCCAGTTTTCAAAATCATTTTTTTCGCAGACGATAAAAGGCGTGTGCTGAAAAAGATGAGATTATTTTCAAAAGAATATAATTAGGAGGATTAAGATTTTTAAGAATTGTAAATCTAAAAAACAGAAACCTAAAATCTAAAAAAAAACTAAGCTTGGCAGCCGTAAAAAGGGAAATTATTTCTGGATATTTTGTTAGTTACTTTTATTCTAAAATGCAAACCTAAAAGAGAAGAGCAATTGCGGTCAATTGCACTTCTCGCTCTGCCGGCGATCAATTTGATTCGATAATAATTTAGTATTCAGCAAAAATGAAACATTTAAAGAGAGTTTATTGGTGTTTGGGCATTTGTGCAGCAAGTTTTTCATTTGTTGCCAATGCCCAAAATATAAATATAAAAACAGGCTGGGAATTTCGCGAAACCAAAACAGCAAAATGGTTTCCGGCAACAGTTCCTGGTGAAGTCCATACCGATTTGTTGAACAATAAGATGATAGAAGATCCATTTTATAGAGACAATGAAAAAAAATTGGTTTGGATTGAGAAAAAAGATTGGGAATACAAAACCAATTTTCAAGTAACTCCTGCAGCATTAAAGAAGAAAAATGCCGAATTAGTTTTTGACGGATTAGATACGTACGCAACGGTTTATCTGAATAATCAATTGGTTTTAAAAGCTGATAATATGTTTCGTCAATGGCGAGTTGATGTTAAGAAACTGATTAAATCTGGAAACAATGATTTGGTTATCGTTTTTAAATCGGCACAAAATGTTGTGGATTCTTTGGCAAAAAAAGATCTTCCTTTTGTAATTCCAGACAATCCTCGTGCTTATGTACGTAAAGCGCAATATCATTTTGGATGGGATTGGGGACCAAAATTCACTACCTGCGGTATCTGGAAAACGCCTCGTTTAGAAGTTTATGACGAAAAAGCGCCAGAAAAACCGTATGTTCTGGATCGCAAAATAGAATTAGTGCAACAGCCAGATAATCTCGGAAAAACTTTCTTTTTTAAAATTGATGGAAAGCCAGTTTATATGAAAGGGGCAAATTATATTCCGTCAGATGCTTTTCTTTCCAGAGTAACTAAAAAAGAATATGAAAAAGTAATCGGTATGGCCAAAGATGCCAACATGAATATGCTTCGTGTTTGGGGCGGCGGTATTTATGAAGATGATTATTTCTACGATTTATGTGATAAAAACGGAATTTACATCTGGCAGGATTTTATGTTCGCTGGGACAATGGTACCAGGAGATGATGCCTTTTTTGACAATGTAAAAAAAGAAGTTCAGTATCAGGTAAAACGCCTTCGTCATCATAAAAGTATTGTTTTATGGTGCGGCAACAACGAAGCCGATGAAGCTTTTAAAAACTGGGGATGGCAAAAGAGCATGAACATGTCTAAACAAGATTCGATTCGTTTGTGGAAAGATTATGTTCGTTTGTTTCAAGACAGTATTCCAAAATGGGTAAAAGAAGTCGATACTAAACGTCCGTATATTAGCTCTTCGCCACGATTTCATTGGTCAAGACCTGAAAGTCTAACAGAAGGCGACAGCCATTATTGGGGAACTTGGTGGGGATTAGAAGATGTAGAAGCCGTTCAGAAAAAAACAGGCCGTTTTGTGAGCGAATACGGAATGCAGGCAATGCCAAATTATTCTTCTATGGAAAGAATTACGTTGCCAGAAGACCGATATTTATATTCAGATATTTTAGAAGCGCATCAAAAAGCAGGTAAAGGATTCATGAAATTAGATTCGTATTTGAATCGTTATTTTATTGATTCGACCAAAATAAAAAAGATGAATGTTGAGGATTATACGTACCTCACACAATGTCTACAATATTATTCTCTGAAAAATATTATCGGAATTCATCGCTCAAAAGCACCATATAATATGGGAACTTTAGTTTGGCAGCTTAATGATTGCTGGCCGGTAGCAAGCTGGAGTGTAACGGATTATTATGACCGTCAGCCAAAAGCAGCTTGGTACGCTATGAAAGAAGCCTACAGAGATGATAAAACACCGGAAATAGATTTAACACGTCCTATTAATTTAAAATTGGAAGACCCAAAAATCACTTGGGAGATAAAAGGAAATAAAGTAGTTTTAAAAGCATCAAAGTTGGCTAAATATGTAAATGTTTCCATAAAAGGCTATACAGGAAAATGGAGCGATAATTATTTCGATTTAAAACCCGGAGAAGAAAAAACAATCACTTTTGAAGGAAAAATGGAGAAACCAGTTTTGAAGGTTTATTCGCTTTATGAGGTTTTACAAAGATACAACTAAAAAAAGGTGCTAAGGTTCTAAGTTACTGAGGTTCTAAGGTTTTTGAGAAAGAGACAAAGTGACAAAGAGACAAAGAGACAAAGGCTTTCCGTAGAGACGTACAGTAGTGCGTCTCCTCAAAGTTTTAAAGTTCTAAAATAAAAAAATACCAGCGTAAATCAGTTCAACCCGTTTCATCCGTGGGCAATTACGCAAGTCAAATAAAAAAATATGATTACAAAATACAACAAAATAGCTTTTAGCGGTTTCTTAGCTTTAAATCTATTTTTTGCTAATCCTGTAATTTCACAGGAAAAGAAAGCAAAAAAAGCAATTTCTGATTACACAAAATACGTAAATCCGTTTATTGGATCAGCAGGTCACGGTCACGTTTTTGTGGGTGCCAATGTGCCTTTTGGAGCCGTTCAATTAGGTCCTGTAAATATTTTTGAAGGTTGGGATTGGTGCAGCGGTTATAATTATGTAAGCAATACCATTTTAGGATTTACACACACACATTTAAGCGGAACTGGAATTGGGGATTTAAATGATATTTTGTTGCTTCCAGTTTCAGGAAAAGTGCCTTTGTTTAAAGGTACAAAAGAAGATATGGTAAACGGTTATGGCTCTTATTTTTCGCATGAAAATGAAGTAAGCAAACCAGGATATTACAGTGTTTTATTAGATAAATACAAAATCAAAGCCGAATTAACAGCAAGCGAAAAAGTTGGTTTCCATAAATATACTTTTAATACGGCCAACGATAATCACGTTTTATTAGACCTTGCTGACGGAATTGGATGGGATAAACCTGTAAAAACATTCATCAAAAAGATAAATGAAACGACACTTGCGGGTTATCGTTTTTCCGCTGGATGGGCGACAGATCAGCGCGTGTATTTTACGATCGAATTCTCTGAACCAATTTCGAATTTAGCTTTATACGATGATAAAACTGCTGTAAACGGTAACGAAGGAGAAGGTTTGAAAATGAAAGCAATTCTTGATTTTGCAGCTTTAAAAAACAAACAAGTTTTAGTAAAAGTTGGAATTTCTCCAGTAAGTGCTGAAAACGCTGCTGCAAATATAAAAGCGGAGATTCCGAATTGGGATTTTGATCAAACGGCTAAAACGGCTTCTTCAAAATGGAACAAAGAACTAAATAAAATCCAGATTACGGGAAATGATAAAACAATGAAAGTTTTTTATACTTCCTTGTATCACACGATGTTTGCGCCTTCTATTTTTAATGATGCCAATGGAGATTATAGAGGAACGGATAAAAAAGTGTACGAAAAAGCAAATTTCACCAACTACACGACTTTTTCACTTTGGGATACGTATCGCGGACTTCATCCATTATATACAATTACACAGCCTGATAAAATTAATGATATTGTAAAATCATTTTTGGCAATTTATCAACAGCAGGGTAGATTACCGGTTTGGCATTTAATGGGCAACGAAACCAATACAATGAATGGAAATCATTCCATCGCTGTAATTGCTGATGCCTACTTAAAAGGATATCGCGATTATGATGTAGCATTGGCTTATGAAGCAATGAAAAAAACAGCCATGCAGACTCGTGACGGAATGGATTACGTTCAAAAACTACAATATATTCCTGCTGATAAAATGCTGGAAACTGTTGGAAATGCATTAGAATATGCGATTGATGATTATTGTATTGCACAAATGGCAAAAGCTTTAAATAAGACTGAAGATTATAATTACTTCACAAAAAGAGCCAATTTGTACAAACTTTATTTTGATAAAGAAACAACGTTCATGCGCGGTAAATTGACTGACGGAAATTGGAGAACACCATTTAATCCGCTTTCATCGGCGCACCGTAAAGATGATTATGTAGAAGGAAATGCTTGGCAATATACATGGCTAGTTCCTCAAGATCCTTATGGTTTAATTGAATTATTTGGAAGCGAAAGTAAATTTTTGGCTAAATTAGATTCGCTTTTCCTAATCACAGATAAAGTAGAAGGCGAAGAAATTTCTCCAGATATCAGTGGTTTGATTGGTCAATATGCGCAAGGAAATGAACCAAATCATCATATTCCATATTTATATGCATTTGCTGGACAGCCTTGGAAAACTGCAAAATTAATTCGAGAAATTGATGATAAATTTTACTCAACAAAACCAGACGGATTGTGTGGTAATGAAGATTTAGGACAAATGTCGGCTTGGTATGTATTGTCGTCAATGGGATTTTATTCGGTTAATCCTGCAAATGGCGTTTACGTTTTAGGAAGTCCTCTTGTAAATTCCGCAGTAATTCATCATAAAGCAGGGATTTCATTTTCAATAAAAGCAATTGATAACAGCGCAACAAATATCTATATTCAAAAAGCAGAATTCAACGGAAAACCTTATACAAAATCATATATCACGCAAGAAATGATTGTAAAAGGAGGAGAGCTGAAATTGTTTATGGGAAGCAAACCATCTGCAACTTTTGGAGTAAAGAAATCGGATAGACCTCTTTAGAGAGTTTTCAGTTTTCAGTTACAGTTTTCAGGCAAGGCTTTGAGATCTTGCAGGTATAGAATCATTTATTCTTGAGTCACAGTTTTTAGCTTAAAGGCTATTGCCTAAAGCTTAAAGCATATAAAATATAATTATGAAAATAAAGAGTTTAATTTTCGTCGGAGTTTTTCAATTTTGCTTTTTTGTAAATGCACAGGTTAAAGCATTAGATCCCGCAGAATATGTAAATCCGTTAATAGGAACACAATCATTGCACAGTCTTTCGAATGGAAATACTTATCCGGCAATCTGCAGACCTTGGGGAATGAATTTCTGGACACCGCAAACCGGAAAAATGGGCGATGGATGGGCTTACATTTATACTGCCGAGAAAATTAGAGGATTTAAGCAAACGCATCAGCCATCGCCTTGGATGAACGATTACGGTCAGTTTTCGATTATGCCGGTAACGGGTAAATTGGCTTTCGCGGAAGCGGATAGAGCAAGCTGGTTCAGTCATAAAGCGGAAGTTTCAAAACCTTATTATTACAGCGTTTATTTAGCTGATTATGATGTTACAACAGAAATTACAGCAACAGAAAGAGCAGCACATTTTCAAATTACATTTCCAGAAAATGAGCAATCTTCTATCGTAATTGACGCTTTTGATAAAGGTTCGTACATCAAAATTATTCCTTCAGAAAATAAAATTATCGGTTATACAACACGCAACAGCGGTGGCGTTCCAGCTAATTTTAAGAATTATTTTGTTTTGGTTTTCGACAAACCTTTTGCATCAAATTCGACTTGGAATGATAAAGGTTTAGAAAAAGATAAACTGGAGTTGCAGGATAATCACGCAGGAGCAGTTGTAGGTTTTAAAACTAAAAAAGGAGAAATTGTCAACGTAAAAGTGGCTTCCTCTTTTATTAGCCCAGAACAGGCAGAACTTAATTTAAAAGAATTAGGAAATGCTTCTTTTAATGAAACAGTTGCGGCTTCTAAAAACGAATGGAATAAAGTCTTAGGAAAACTTACAGCAGAAAGCAGTAATGAAGAGCAGCTTAAAACATTTTATTCTTGTTTATATCGTGCTACGTGTTTCCCGCAAAAACAATATGAAATAAATGCCAAAGGAGAAACGGTACATTACAGTCCGTACAACGGAAATGTTGTGCCGGGATATATGTATGCAGGAACTGGTTTTTGGGATACTTTCCGAGCTTTATATCCGCTATTGAATTTGGTTTATCCTTCCATAAATAAAGAAATGCAGGAAGGTTTGATCAACGATTATAAAGAAGGCGGGTTTTTACCAGAATGGTCAAGTCCTGGTTTTAGAAATGTAATGGTTGGGAATAATTCGGCTTCTGTAGTTTCTGAGGCTTATATTAAAGGATTACGCGGTTACGACATCAATACGTTGTATGAAGCTCTAGTTCACGGAGCAAATAATGAAGGCCCTCTAGAAGCAGTTGGAAGAAAAGGAGTTTCCTATTACAATACATTGGGTTACGTTCCTTATGATGTGAAAATTAATGAGAATGCGGCAAGAACTTTAGAATATGCTTATGATGATTTTGCGATTTGGAAATTGGCGAAAGCCTTAAATCGTCCGAAGAAAGAAATCAGTTTATTCGAGAAACGAATGCTGAATTACAAAAATCTTTATAATCCTTCAATTGGATGGATGAGCGGCAGAAATAAAGATGGAAGTTTCCCTGCGAATTTTAATCCGTTAAAATGGGGAGATGCTTTTACAGAAGGAAATGCATTGCATTACAGCTGGAGTGTTTTTCATGACATTCAAGGTTTGATTGATTTAATGGGCGGACAGAAGAAATTTACCGAAAAGTTAGATGGCGTTTTTACAACACCTCCAATTTTTGATGACAGTTATTACGGCGCCGTTATTCATGAAATTCGCGAAATGCAGATCATGAATATGGGACAATATGCGCACGGAAATCAGCCAATCCAGCACATGATTTATTTATACAATTATGCAGGCGAACCTTGGAAAACGCAGTATTGGTCGAGAGAA
This sequence comes from Flavobacterium sp. LC2016-01, assembly GCF_009711135.1. Lineage (GTDB taxonomy): Bacteria > Bacteroidota > Bacteroidia > Flavobacteriales > Flavobacteriaceae > Flavobacterium. The sequence continues at coordinate 445,721 of NZ_WMIC01000004.1, forward strand.
GTGATGAATCGTTTGTACAAACCAACTCCAGACGGTTATTGCGGTGATGAAGATAACGGACAGACTTCGGCTTGGTATATTTTCTCGGCAATGGGATTTTATCCTGTTTGTCCAGCAACAGATGAATATGTTTTGGGTGCACCGTTGTTTAAAAAACTGACTCTGAATTTAGAAAACGGAAAACAGCTTATCATCAACGCTTCAAAAAATTCGGAAATAAACAAATATGTAAATGATTTAAAATGGAACAACGCTTCTTATTCAAAAAATTACATCAATCATTTTGATGTTTTAAAAGGAGGCGAATTAAATTTTGATATGTCGGCAGAACCTAATTTACAAAGAGGAACTTCTAAAGACGCTTTTCCATATTCTTACTCAACTTCAAAATAATACTATGCAGTCACGTAGAAAATTTATAAGAAATACAGGCATTTTTTCAGCTGGATTATTAGCACTTCAAACAGATGTTTTTGCAATGCAATCGGACAGTTTTAATTTTGTTCTTAAAGATTTTATCAGCAAAAGACCTCCTTTAAAAGAAAGAAAATTTACCAGTCCAGCGATTGAAGCTGCGATTGTGAGAATCAAAAAACAAATTGCAAACCCAGAATTGGCTTGGCTGTTTGAAAATTGTTTTCCAAATACCCTGGACACTACAGTTGATTTTGAAATTATCGACGGAAAACCGGATACTTATGTAATTACCGGAGATATTGATGCAATGTGGCTTCGCGACAGTACCGCACAGATTTGGCCTTACATTCCGTTTGTAAAAGAAGATAAAAAATTAGCCGAATTGGTAAAAGGTGTTATCAACCGTCAGACAAAATGTATTCTGCTTGATCCATACGCCAATGCTTTTTATAAAGATTTTACCAAAATAAGTGAATGGAAAAATGATTTGACTAAAATGCAGCCGGGAATTCACGAACGCAAATGGGAAATTGACAGTTTATGTTACCCAATTCGTTTGGCACATGGATATTGGAAAGAAACTGGAGACATAAGTTTATTTGACAGCAAATGGAAAGAAGCAATGCTTTTAGTATTGCAGACTTTTAAAGAACAACAGCGTTTTAACGGAAAAGGGCCTTACAGCTTTCAAAGAGAAACTGCTTGGGCGACAGATGGAGTTCCGTTGAGCGGTTACGGTTATCCAGTAAAACCTTGTGGCTTAATAGTTTCGACTTTTAGACCAAGCGACGATAGCACTTTATTTGGTTATTTGATTCCGAGTAATATGTTTGCGATTGAAGTTTTGGGTTATTTAATCGAAATCTTCTCGTTGCCGGCTTTATTAGACAAAGATTTAGTTGCCAAAGCCACTGAATTAAGAGCTCAAGTTCAAAAAGGATTAGAAGAAAACGGAATAATTGAACATCCAAAATTCGGAAAAATAATTGCTTTTGAAGTTAATGGATACGGCAGTTTTCATATGATGGATGATGCAAATGTACCTTCTTTATTGTCGCTTCCTTATTTAGGAGCAATTGCACCAGACAATCCTCTTTATTTGAATACACGTAAAGTAGTTCTTTCAGAAAATAATCCATTTTTCTACAAAGGAAAAGCAGGAGAAGGAATTGGCGGTCCACACACCGGAGCCGATACGATCTGGCCAATGAGTATTGTTTTGAGAGCCATTACAAGTGTTGATGAAAATGAGATCAAATCATGTATCAGCAATTTGATTAAAACAAACGCCGATACAGGTTTCATGCACGAATCTTTTCATAAAGATGATGTTGCAAAATTTACCCGAAAATGGTTTGCATGGGCTAACACGCTTTTTGGAGAAATGATTGTTCATACAAGCATTAAATATCCGCAGATTTTAAAAGACAAGAATATCTAAAATAAAAATAAAAAATATACCATTAGAGATTATTTACACTCGTATGGTTCAAAATACAAAAGAATGAATAAAGAATATGCCGTTGGAATTGACATAGGAGGAACACATATCACTGCAGCAATTATAGATCTTTTAAGCATGAAAGTAATTGATTTTTCGGTGCATAAAGAAACTTTTAACTCCAATTTGCCTGTAAATGAGGTTATGTTAATTTGGGAGCAAGTGATCCGAACATCGGTTAAAAATTCAAAAGTTGAAGCAATAAAAGGACTTACAATATGTATGCCTGGACCTTTTGATTACACTAACGGGCTTTGCTGGATAAAAGACCAGTCAAAATATGAACATTTTTATGGTCTAAATGTGCGTTATTTATTTCAGGGAACTTTAAATCTTTCAAGTGAATTTCCTATTCTTTTTGAAAATGATGCCGTTTGCTTTGGAAAAGGCGAAGTGTTTAAAAACGCCGATAATCTTTCTAAAAAAGTAATGGCAGTTACATTAGGTACTGGACTTGGCGCTTGTTTTATTGATAAAGGAATTTCAATTTCATTGGGAGAATCAGTTCCTCAAGATGGAGAAATTTGGAATCTTGCTTTTAAAAACGGAATTGCGGAAGATTATGTTTCAGCACGAGGTCTTTTGGCTAACTACAAAACTTTGGCAGGAAAAGAAAGCAACAGCGGATTAGAACTTTACAATCTTGCTCTGGACGATGATGAAATCGCAAAAAAAGTTTTTGAAGAAATGGGAGAGGATTTAGCCGAAGTGGTAATTCCTTGGCTGAAAAAATTTGAAGCAGACGGATTTATTATTGGCGGAAAAATTGCCAATGCAAGCGAATTTTTCTTGGATGCTTTCAATAAAAGAGTAAAACAATCAGGAATTGAAATTAATGTTTCTGTTTCTACAGATAATGAAATTGCAGCTTTATTAGGCGCGGCAAGTATGCTATATGAAGCATAGTTTTTCTAAATTTACATTAGAGATAAATTATGTCGCTTCTAATGGCCATAGGGAATGGCTAAAAAAAATATAAGTTATGACAAACCGCAGGAATTTTATAAAAACAACCGCAATAGCTTCAGTTGCTGTAGCATTGCAGTCTTTTCAATCTAAGTCAGAAAAAGAAGAAAAGACAATTTCTAAAAAAGGAAAGAAACCTATAGTGCTTTCGACATGGCGATTTGGAATACCAGCAAATGAAGCAGCTTGGGAAGTTTTGAAGAAAAACGGAAAAGCTTTAGATGCTGTTGAAGCTGGTGTAAAAATTCCGGAAGCTGATCCAAAAGAAAGAAGCGTTGGTTACGGCGGACGCCCAGACAGAGACGGACGCGTAACACTCGACGCTTGTATTATGGATGAAAATGCCAATATTGGTTCAGTTGCCTGTCTGGAATACATAAAACATCCTATTTCTGTTGCCAGAGCCGTGATGGAAAAAACACCTCATGTCATGCTTGTTGGTGATGGTGCTTTACAATTTGCATTGGAACAAGGCTTTAAAAAAGAAAATCTCCTATTAGAAGAGTCGGAAAAAGAATGGAAAGAATGGCTGAAAGACAGTAAATATAAGCCAATTGCAAATATTGAAAATCACGATACTATAGGAATGATTGCTTTAGATGCAGACGGAAATCTTTCTGGCGCATGTACCACAAGCGGAATGGCATTTAAAATGCACGGACGCGTTGGCGATTCGCCAATTATTGGGGCAGGTTTATATGTTGATAACGAAATTGGCGCTGCAACTGCAACTGGACACGGAGAAGAAGTAATCAGAATTGCGGGCTGTCATTTGGTTGTTGAATTGATGCGTCAAGGGAAATCGCCTCAAAAAGCTTGTGAGGAAGCAGTAGCCAGAATTGTGAAATTGACCAAAAACAGAAATAAAGATTTAAAAGATATTCAGGTAGGTTTTATTGCTTTGAATAAAAATGGCGAATACGGTTCGTATTGTGTTCAGGGCGGTTTTAATTATGCTGTTTATGACGAAACAGGAAACCGTTTAATTGATGCTGATTATTTCTTGAAATAACCTATTGTGCGTAATTAATTATAACACATAGAAACATAGATTTTATTTTTAAAAAAGAGGACAAAAAAGAAACCAGTTTCTTTCACATAGCCAACTATGTTTGTTTTAAATAAGTGAAACGCCTTTTTTACGCGCCCAAAATCTATGTTTCTATGTGTTTAAAAAAATAATCATTCATCACCTGAATTTTCGGTCGTTGAAGGTGCTTTTTTTCGAATACTCGTACTCAAGTAAAAAAACAGTCTGATGGTATGATTCATATCATATTGATATCCGGAATATTTTTGCTGATAAACATTCATATACCCAAAATCGTAACTCCATTTTGGGTTGATTGTTTTTTTTATTCCGATGAAAAACCGGTTTTGATCAAAGGTATTGTAGACCGCTTCTTGGCCAAATTGCAATAGAATTTCATCTGAAAGAACCATCTGAGGCCATGATTTTTTATCCGAAATTCGGAAAGTAAAACTCATTAAATACCGTATTCTATTCGTAAAACGCCAGTCTCCGGTGGGTTCATCGTTAATAATTTTTTCTTGCCAACGCTGTTCATTTCGCAAGCGTTGCAAAATACTCACATTTGCCACTTTAGCATTTAACTGCGCCTGCTGATAAATTCTGTTTTCATCAGAAAAAGTATTCCAGTCTTCATTTGAAGGTGCCAGCCACATATGTGCATATCCAGCAATAAAGGAAACATTTGAATTTGGTATATAACTAAATCCTCCTCTCACAAAGTAAAAACTGGGATCAGATACAAAATCGTTTCGGCGAATATGAAAATCTCCAATAACAGCCCAGTGATCTGAAAATTTCGTTACCGTATTTATAGAAACCCAGGTTTGAAGCTGCTGGTTAATTTCCTTTTTTTGGCCGGTTTGTCCTATAACCACAATTGGAAAAAGAAGGATTAAAATCCACGTAAAATTGTTCTTCATATAGGGTACGATAGAAATTAGTTGAATCAGTAAATTTCTTTAGAATCGATAAAAGGCAGTAATTCAAAACAATATAAAGTAAATGTACTCTTTTTTTGTGAAAATTATAGTGTTTATGAATGTGTAATTTGTTTATTATAAGTGTTTTAGATGTTGTTTTTAAAGTGGTATTTTGATTGGACTTTGTACTAATAGCTATTTCTGTTTCCAATAAATTAATTTCCTTAAACACTTATTTGTTTTCAATAAAAGCTATATTCGTTATTCCTTTATTAAGGAAAATAAGATGTTTTAAAAATTAAAAATTCTCAAATAATTAAAGCAAATGCGTAAAATTTTACTAATTATTCTATCAGCGGTAATTTTTCAAAGCTGTAATTTTGGAACCAACGGAACACAGAAAAATGAAAGTATTGAAGCAAGTAAAGTGCAGGAAATTAAGGTTTTAAATGATAAATTATTCAAAGCGATAATGAATAATGATATTCCTGGCGTAAAAGCACTGCTGTCAGACAAACTTCTTACAGTTGTAAATTCTGATCTAGATAAGCTAGTTGGTACAGTAAGCAGTAATTATCAGTCTAAAAGCTATACAATTCTTGATCAATATTATGTTTCAAATTCATCTGTGGATATTCCGAATACTTTGATATCGGGAGTTTCGGGAGACAATGACTATACTATTGGTTACAAAGCATTAAATAAAGAGATGTATACTGTATTATGGATGCCCACTAGTGAATACAATGATGCATTGATAACAGTAATTTATGGTAAGTACGGCAATGAGTGGAAGATTAATATTTTACAGTTTGGACAATATACTTTATTGAAAAAAACAGCGCCAGATTATTATAAATTGGCTCAGGAAAGCTATAAAAAAGGCTATTTAATTGACGCTGTAAATTATATGACTGTGGCGAAACAATGTTTAAAGCCGGCCAGTGAATTCTTCAAATATCAGAAAGAACAAGAAATAAACGATTTTAGCGATAAAGTATTTAAAGAAGCCAGCTCAAAATTTACTTTGCCTTTTACATTAGAAAACATTGAAAGCAAACCAAAAGTATTTCGAATTTTTCCTCAAATGACAAAAGATGGCTTCATGCCAGAGATTTGTTATATTTCTAGTATTAAATTGGCTGACACTGTTGCTTTGAAGGTTGAAAATGAAAAAGTCAAAATTGAAGCAGCTAAAGCGTTTAATGGACTTGATAAAGTAAAAACCAAAATTTTTTACGGAGCTTATAATGAGATGCCTGACGGAAAAAAAGAAGTTATGCAATACAGATTTATTGAGATAATGAAGAAAGTAAAAGAAGTTAAGACAAAATAAAAAGGACGCTGTTATTTCAAAAAGAATAACAGCGTTTTTTTTATAAGTAAGTATTAATCAAAATATTTAATCATTTGATTAAATATTTTGATTAACGTATTAAAAAATATTTTACATTTGCATATAAATTATTAAAGATGAGTGTTTCAGAGTCTAAAAAGAAGGATACAAGTACAGAAGAAAAAATAAAAACTGCGGCAAAAACAGTCTTTTATAAAAAAGGTTTTACGGCAACCAGAACTAGAGATATTGCCGAAGAAGCAGGTTTGAATCTTGCTTTGCTCAATTATTATTTTAGGAGCAAAGCTAAGCTTTTTGAAATAATAATGTCTGAAACTTTTGCTGGGTTTATCGGCAGTATGAAAATAATACTGAATGACGAAAATACCTCATTACAGCAAAAAGTAGAAATTATTGCAGATCGATACATTGATTTTATTACTGTAGAACCAGAAATTCCAACCTTTATTCTGACTGAAATACGAAATAATCCTGATGGTCTTTTAAAAAGACTGCCAATCAAAGAAATTGTAAATGACTCGGTTTTCATCAAACAGTTTCAGGAATTGGTGGAGAAGAAGATAATAACAGAACCCAATCCGCTTCATTTTTTGATGAATCTTTTAGGATTAGTGGTTTTTCCATTTATTGCAAAACCTATTATTATGGGAAGCAGAAATTTGCAGATGGAGCAATTTAACCATTTGATGCAAGAGCGCAAGAAAAAAATCCCGCTGTGGATCAATATGATGTTTAGCGCTGTATAATAATTCAGAAGTTTAATTATTTGTACAACATGAGAAAGTTATACTTACTTAAATATATAGGAATTCTATCCTTTATAAATGTCCAGGCTCAGATATTGACAGTAGATCAAAGTTATCAGATGGCGGTTGAAAATTATCCTTTAATCAAGCAATACGAATTGATCGAAAAAACCAAAGAATATACTTTGAGCAATGCCAATAAAGCTTATTTGCCACAAGTAAGCCTTACTGCTATTGAAGGTTATGTTTTTGGAGATTTCCCGAGTATGGGAAGTTCGGGAAGTGACAGTAAATTTAAATTTATTGGTTTGGGACAAGTAAATCAGGTAATTTGGGATGGCGGTGCAACTAAAACGCAAAAAAAGATCATCGAAGCATCTTCAAATGTTGATAAGGCTTCTGTCGAAGTTTCGCTTTACGATTTGCGTTCAAGAGTGAATCAGCTTTATTTTGGAATGCTTTTGATTGATGAACAGTTAAAACAATTGGAAATACAAAATAAGATTCTTGCAAACAATATCGATAAGGTAAAAAAACTTCATGAAAATGGCCTCGCCTACAAAACGGATGTCGATGAAATAAAAGCGGAGCAATTAAATCTCAGCAGGCAAAAAACAGATTTTGAATATACCAGAAAGGGGTATCAAACTATGCTTTCTTATTTGACAGGCAAAAATATCAGCCATACTCAACTGGAGAAACCTATAAATGTTATGGGAATTGACACCTTGATCAATCGGCCGGAGCAGAAACGCTTTGAAAGCCAGCGAAATTTGGTAAATGCACAATCTGATATGCAGAAAGTCAATCTTATGCCAAAAGTAGGATTGCTTGGCGCTGGTGTTGTATTGGCACCTGGAGTTAATTTTGGACCAAATAAAATTTCTACTATTGGAGTTGCCGGAGTAAGCGTAGGCTGGGATATAAAAGGGTTGTATAAAAATTCAAACGAAAAACAGCTGACACAGCAGGAATTGAAAAAAATTGAAGTTCAGGAAGAAACTTTTTTATTCAATACCAGATTTCAAATGAATCAGAAAAAAACCGATATCGACAGACAAACGGCAATCTTGAAAGATGATGATACTCTTGTAAAACTTCGCCAGACCATACGTGAAGGTTATCAGTTAAAATATGACACAGGTGCCGGTCCATTAATAGATTTGCTGAATGCCACTGAAAAAGAAGGAACGGCACGTGCAGAGAAAGCACTGCACGAAGTTCAATTGCTCATGACGGCCTATGAGTACCAAATAATCAAAGGAAATTAATTACCATATATTATGAAAAAGATAAAGCTTTTCTATTTTCTTATGCCAATGATCTGTATGTTTTCATGTCATAATAAAGAAAACGATTTTGATGCTTCAGGATCTTTTGAAGCTGTAGAAACTATTGTTGCAGCAGAATCAAATGGTCAGATTTTGCAATTAAATGTTGAGGAAGGACAGCAGTTAGAAGCTGAACAAAAAGTGGGATATATTGACAGCACACAGCTGGCGATTAATAAAATGCAGCTGAAACAAAACAAAAAAGCAATCTTAAGCGGAAGACCACAGGAACAAATTCAGACTGACGCTTTAAAAAAACAGCTTGCAAATGCACTTCTTGACCGCAACCGAACTGAGAAATTAGTAAAAGGCGGTGTGGCTTCTCAAAAACAATTAGACGATGCCAATGCAAAAGTGGCAACGCTGCAATCTCAAATAAGCGCGCAGAAAAATTCTCTGGAAATTACAAACGAAAATTTGACAGAACAGGGAAATACGGTTGGCGTTCAGTTAAAAGGAGTAGAGGATCAGTTAAATAAAAGCATAATCGTAAACCCGATTAAAGGAACTGTTTTGACAAAATATGCTGAACAATACGAGATGGCTATGGTGGGAAAACCGCTCTACAAAATTGCAAATCTCGAATCGTTGAATCTTAGAGCTTACATTACGGGAACACAATTGCCTCAAATTAAAATAGGACAGCAAGTTAAAGTGCGAATTGATCAAGGGGAAAAGAAATACAAAGAATATCAGGGTACCATTAGCTGGATTTCAGATAAATCGGAGTTTTCGCCAAAGACAATTCCAACGAAAGATGAAAGAGCAAATTTAGTTTATGCCATAAAAGTAAAGGTGAAGAATGATGGCTATTTGAAAATTGGGATGTATGGAGAAGTTCTTTGGTCAAAATAAAATAATGTTATGCCTGCAGTTACACTAAAAAATAGTACTAAAAAATATGGTGATTTTGTTGCCGTAGATGACGTATCTTTTGAAGTGCAGAAGGGAGAACTCTTCGGATTGATTGGTCCTGACGGAGCTGGAAAAACTTCTATTTTCCGAATTTTGACAACACTCCTTCTTGCAGATGGCGGAACCGCAACTGTTCAGGGACATGATGTTGTAAAAGAATTTCAGGAAATTCGGAACAAAGTAGGATATATGCCCGGAAAATTTTCGCTGTACCAGGATTTGACTGTACAGGAAAATCTCAATTTTTTTGCAACCATTTTTGGAACCACAATTGAGGAAAATTATGAATTGATTAAAGATATTTATGATCAGATAAAACCTTTCAGCAACAGACGCGCCGGAAAACTTTCGGGTGGAATGAAGCAAAAATTGGCACTTTGTTGCGCCTTGATTCATAAACCTGAAGTTTTGTTTTTAGATGAACCTACAACCGGAGTTGATGTAGTTTCAAGAAGCGAATTTTGGGAAATGCTGGGCAAGCTTAAAGAACAGCATATTACCATAATTGTGTCAACACCTTATATGGATGAAGCAAAATTATGCGATCGTATTGCGCTGATGCAAAACGGAAAAATAATGACTGTCGATACGCCACAGCAAATTATAAAAAGTTTTCCGAAACCGCTTTTTGCCGTCAAAGCGAAAAATATTTATAAACTGCTTCAAGATCTAAGAAACGACGCAGCAATTGAGAGCTGTGATGCATTTGGAGAATTTCTTCATGTAACTTTTGTATCAGAAAAAGCAAATGAAGAAATGGTTCATTCTATTGCAGAAAAATACCATCCTGAAAATTTCGAAGTAAAAAAAATAGAGCCGACTATTGAAGACAGTTTTATTCGTTTAATGCGGGAACAAAATGACTTAAAAGAACCAAAAGAAATGTCAAATGGAAAATAAAGCAATAGTTTGCAAAGATTTGACCAAGCAATTTGGTGATTTCAAAGCTGTTGATAAAATTAGTTTTGAAGTCAACGAAGGTGAAATATTTGGTTTTTTGGGCGCTAACGGAGCAGGAAAAACGACTGCAATGCGAATCCTATGCGGACTTTCGTATCCCACTTCGGGAGAAGCCAGTGTTGCGGGATTTGATGTTTATAAACAGCAGGAGAAAATCAAAAAGAATATTGGTTATATGAGTCAGAAGTTCTCATTGTACGACAACTTGACGGTTCTTGAGAATATTGAATTTTACGGCGGTGTTTATGGAGTTTCCCGACCTGAAATAAAAGAAAGAAGCAATGAATTGGTGTCGACTTTAGGTTTAGAAAAAGAAGCAAAAAAATTAGTGGGCGGACTGCCTTTGGGCTGGAAACAAAAACTGGCTTTTTCAGTGGCTGTATTTCATCGCCCTAAAATTGTTTTTCTGGATGAACCTACAGGAGGCGTTGATCCTATAACCCGCAGACAGTTTTGGGATATGATTTATCAGGCTGCCGCCAATGGAATAACGGTATTTGTAACTACGCATTATATGGATGAAGCCGAATATTGCAACCGAATCAGTATTATGGTTGACGGAAAAATTGAAGCAATAGATTCGCCGTCTGCATTGAAAAATCGTTTCAATACGGGTTCTATGGATGAAGTTTTTTATGAACTGGCACGAAATGCCAAAAGAGCAGCAGATTAGTATGAAAAGATTGTTAGTTTTCATTCGGAAAGAATTTTATCATGTCTTCAGGGATCAAAGAACACTGCTGATTCTCTTTGGACTTCCCGTTGCGCAGATTATTCTTTTTGGATATGCATTGAGCAGTGAAGTCAAAAATATCGGAATTGCGATGCAGGATAATTCTCATGATGTTCATACGGAGAAGATTATCAGAAAAATTCAGTCGAGTTCTTATTTTAATACCGCTGCTCCAATTCTTGATTATAAAGATATCGAGAATCGTTTTAAGGACGGAAGCATAAAATGTGCGGTTATTTTTCCAGCAAATTTCGGTTCTGATTTACAGCGCATTGGCGGAGCAAAAATTCAAGTGATTGCAGACGCTTCTGATCCAAACACAGCAACAATAGTCACCAATTATTTAAATGCAATTGTTACTGATTATCAGCGGGAATTAAACCCGTCAGTTAAACCAAATTACCAAATTGTTCCCGAATTGCGACAGCTTTACAACGAACAGCAAAATGGTTCACTCAATTTTATTCCCGGTGTAATTGCACTGATATTTATGATTGTCTGTACCGCATTGACTTCTGTTTCTGTCGTTAGGGAAAAAGAGCTCGGTACAATGGAAATTTTGCTTGTATCGCCTTTCAAGCCCATAATGGTTTTGATTGCAAAGGCAATTCCGTATTTAGTATTGTCTTTAATTAATTTTGTAATCATCATATTTCTTTCCGTATATCTTCTTGACGTTGAAATAAAAGGAAGTTTTTTACTGCTTTTAGCCGAAAGCATCTTGTTTATTATTACCTGTCTTTCTTTAGGTCTGCTGATTTCAAATGTTACCGATTCACAGCAGACAGCGATGTTAATTTCAATGATGGGAATGATGCTGCCCACTTTATTGCTCACGGGTTTTATGTTTCCGTTAGAAAATATGCCATGGATTTTTCAAGCGATTTCGCATTTACTTCCTTCGCACTATTATTATATTATTGTCAAAGCTGTTATGCTGAAAGGTTTAGGATTTTCGTATGTGTGGAAAGAAACACTGGTATTGGCCGGAATGGCACTGCTTTTATTGACGATTGCTTTGAAAAAATTTAAAATAAGATTGTCATGAAAGTACTTCGTTTTATATTGCAGAAAGAGTTCAGACAAATATTTCGTGACAAAACTATTTTGGCAATGATGTTTTTTGTTCCAACTATTCAGTTGATTATTTTGCCTTTGGCAGCTAATTTTGAGGTTAAAAATGTGAATGTGGTCTATGTTGATCATGACCACAGTTCGTATTCTCAAAAGCTGATAAACAAAATTGGTTCTTCTGGATATTTTCATATTAAAGCCACTCCAGCTTCTTATTTAGAAGGTTTAAAATCGATTGAAACCGGTGATGCCGATTTAATTTTAGAAATCCCTTCTGGATTTGAACGAAACTTGGTTCGAGAAGGAAGTCAGAAAGTTAATATTGCTGCAGATGCCATTAATGGAACAAAATCAAACATTGGAAATGCTTATTTAAATGTTGTATTGAATGATTTTAGCCGTGATCTCGATATTCGGTTCAAATTGCCACAGCAGTCGGCTTCAATATCGCCTTCCTTAATTACGCTGACAAGCACAAATTGGTACAATCCGCGAGCCAAATATAAATATTATATGGTTCCTGGAATTTTAGTTTTGCTGTTAACATTAATTGGAGGATTTATAACTTCGCTAAACATCGTAAAAGAAAAAGAAATAGGAACCATCGAACAGATTAACGTAACGCCTATTCAAAAATGGCAGTTTATTTTAGGAAAACTTATACCATTTTGGATTGTCGGAATTATTGTTTTTACAGTCGGTCTCACTGTAATGTATTTGGTTTATGGCATTTTTCCGTTAGGAAGTCTTGCCGTACTTTATCTTTTTGCGGGAGTCTATTTAATTGCGGTGTTAGGATTAGGACTTTTGATTTCCACTTTTGCTGATACACAATTACAGGCTATGTTTATCGCCTTTTTCTTTATGATGATTTTCATGTTGATGAGCGGTCTTTTTACCAGTACCGACAGTATGCCAGATTGGGCAAGAACCATGTCTGAATTTACTCCAGTAACACATTTTATTAAAGTCGTTCGCCTTATTGTTCTCAAAGGAAGCGGATTAAAAGAAGTTGGACAAGAGTTATTGTATCTGATTATTTTTGCTGTTGTTTTGAATGCACTTGCAATTTATAATTATAGGAAAACAAGTTAAATTAAGGAGATTAAAATATTTTAGTTGAGAACTTTTTTCATCATTAAATCAGTCTGTTCGTCATTACCTAATCTAAATATATGTGTGTCAAACTGCACAAAACCATTTTTGCTATAAAAATGTACAGCTCTAAAATTCTTTTCCCAAACACCTAGCCATATAAATGCTGCATGCATTTCTTTTGCTGTTAGCAAAGCCTGATTATAAAGTTCCTGTCCAATTTTTTTGCCGTGAAATTCTTTAGCAACATAAATTCGTTCTATTTCGAGTGCATCGTTTTCTTGAATTTCTGTTTGTGCTATGCCTGTATTCAATTTCAGATAACCAATAACTTTTTCATCTATTTCAGCTAAATAAAATGATGAAAGTTCATTTTTAAGTTCCGAAGTTAATTTTTCAGTTGAAAAACTTTCATCCAAATATTTGATCATATTTTCTTCTGTATTCACATCACCAAAAGTTTCAGAGAAAGTTTGTCTGCCAATAAACTGCAGTTTTGAAAGATCTTCTAGCGTGGCTTTAGTAATTTTTACTGTATCCATTATTTTTTTTAATGCTTTAAAATTGATTATTCTTTAATTTTTTGAAGCTTTTTTTATTCTGCCATCATTTTAATTTTTAACAAAGATAAAGGATATAAAATGCTATTTGTTTATAAAGAAATGCAAAAAACGCCTTAATAGAGGGGGTAAATTTGTACAAAACTGCTCTACATACTAAAATGCCCCTTCTAGTATATCTAAATGTCCCTCATGTCTTTTAACTGATTATCTAAATTTGTGTTCCAGAATTTGTCATTCCTTATTTATTTGAGGTACACGTTTTTAAAATTTGGTTAGTGTTAGGAAGGTTCTTTTTATGATTTTGTTATAAAGAAATGCCTTAAACCAATTTGGAATGACAATTTTTTTTCTGTTTCCAATAGTAAAATTTAGACAATCAAAAATAGTTAGATGAAGAAAATTTTTTTAGCAGCTGCGCTGTTTTTAAGTGCACAGATTAATTTCGCACAAACCAATGAATGGGAAAATCCGCAAGTTTTAGACCGAGGAAAAGAATTAGGACGTAGTTCGTTTCTTTTGTTTGGCAATGCAGATGAATTGAAGGACAACAATCCTAAAAAATCAGCATTGTATCAAAGCCTTAACGGAACTTGGAAATTTGATATTGTAAAAACACCGTCACAAAGACCTACGGATTTTTTCGAAGCTGGCTTGGATGTCAGCAAATGGAAAGAGATTCAGGTGCCTTCAAATTGGGAATTGCAAGGATATGATATTCCTATTTATACGAATATCACTTATCCATTTCCAAAAAATCCTCCTTTTATTGCAGGAGATTATAATCCGGTAGCAAGTTACAGACGCAATTTTACAGTTGCTGATTCTTGGAATGATAAAGAAATTATACTTCATTTTGGTTCAATTTCTGGTTACGCCAGAGTGTTTTTAAACGGAAAAGAAGTTGGAATGACCAAAGCGTCTAAAACGCCAGCTGAATTTAATATTACTTCTTTTTTAAAGAAAGGAGAAAACTTAATTGCAGTTCAGGTTTTTCGCTGGCACGACGGAAGTTATCTAGAAGATCAGGATTTCTGGAGATTAAGCGGTATTGAGCGTGATGTTTATTTGCAGGCAATGCCTAAAACTGCCGTTTGGGATTATTTTGTAAAAAGCGATTTGGACAATCAATACAAAAATGGAATTTTTGATCTGGATGTTACTTTGAAATATTTTGAAAATAACAAAATTAAAAATCCATCGGTTAAAGTTGAATTGTTTGATAAAGAAGGAAAAACAGTTTATTCTGAAAGCAAAAAAGTAAATGCTAAAGAACAGAAAATCAGCTTTTCAAAAACAATTGAAAACGTAAAACAATGGAATGCTGAAACACCAAATTTATATCGTTACACTATTACATTATTAGATAATAAAGGAAATGTGCTTGAAGCGGTTTCTAAAAAAACAGGTTTCAGAAAAGTAGAAATCAAAGACGCACAACTTTTGGTTAATGGAAAAGCGGTGATGGTAAAAGGGGTAAACATTCACGAACATGATGATGTAAACGGACACGTGCCAAGTCCTGAATTGATGTTGAAAGATTTACAGTTAATGAAGGAATTCAACATCAATGCGATCAGAATGAGTCATTATCCGCACGACACGCATTTTTATGATTTATGTGATGAATATGGTTTTTATGTAGTTGATGAAGCGAATATCGAGTCACACGCGATGGGAGCGGAATGGCAGAATTGGTTTGACCAGAAAAAACATCCTGCGTATTTGCCAGAATGGGCGCCGGCACATTTAGACCGTATCAAAAGAATGTTTGCATTTGATAAAAATCATCCTTCGATTATTATTTGGTCGTTAGGAAATGAATGCGGAAACGGACCTGTTTTTTATGATGCTTACGATTGGTTAAAACAAGTTGATTCAACTCGTCCAGTTCAATTTGAGCAGGCTGGTGAAAATAGAAATACAGATATTGTTTGCCCAATGTATCCAGGAATAAAAAGCATGAAAAGTTATGCAACTGCAGATAAAAAGCGTCCTTATATTATGTGTGAATATGCGCATGCAATGGGGAACAGCGGTGGAAATTTTCAAGAGTATTGGGATATTATCAACAGCAGTAAACACATGCAAGGCGGTTTTATTTGGGATTGGGTGGACCAAGGAATTAAAACGAAAGATGCTAATGGAAAGACATTTTGGGCTTACGGCGGTGATTTAGGCGCTTCAAAACTTCAAAATGATGAAAATGGTTGTGCAGACGGTGTTATTTTCTCAAACAGAACTCCAAAACCTGCTTTGAGCGAAATTAAAAAAGGATATCAAAATATTCATTTTCAGTTTGCTAATGAATCTGAATTGACAGTGAAAAACCTTTATAATTTCACCAATCTTTCTGATTATACTTTTAAATGGGAATTGGTTAAAAATGGTGCAATAGCAAAATCAGGAGAATTTAATCTAGATGTTGCGCCTGAAGAAAGCAAAAAAGTCGCTTTAGATTTAGGAACAATTGATTCTGATTCAGAGTATTTTGTGAATATTTATGCAGTTTCAAAATACGATGCGCCTTTAGTGGCTAAAGGACATGAATTTGCAAGAGAACAATTTGCAATAGGAAAAGGTTTTTATTTTAAAAATAATGCAACTGCAAAAAGTGCATCGAAACTAAAATATACGGTTAAAAATAATATCGTTTCTTTTGAAACAGAAAATATTGCAGGAGAATTTGATCTTCAAAAAGGAGAAATCTTAAAATACAATTTGAAGAATAATAACGATGCTATTTTTACCAATTTCCCAACTCCATATTTCTGGCGTGCTCCAACAGATAATGACTTTGGAAGCAACATGGAAAATAAATTAGTGGTTTGGAAAGAAGCTTCAAAAAATGCGACGGTTGTAAGTGTTGTTTTAGACAAAAAAAATGCTGACGGTTTATTGATTAAAGCAATTTACAAATTAGCAACTGTTGATGTTCCTTACACAGTAGATTATTTGATTCAGAATAATGGTGAAATAAAAGTTACAGCTTCTATTGATTTGGCTGGAAAAGAATTGCCAGAAATGCCTCGTTTCGGAATGCGTGCACAACTAAACGGAACTTTCGATAATTTGAGTTATTATGGAAGAGGTCCGTGGGAAAATTATTCCGATAGAAATTCGGCAGCATTTATTGGAGAATATTCAGATAAAGTTATGAATCAGTACACAAGAAGCTATATTCGTCCTCAGGAAGGCGGTTATAAAACGGATGTTCGCTGGCTGGCTTTAAAAAATGCAAAAGGGCAAGGTTTAAGAATCGAAGGATTACAGCCGCTTGGTTTTAGTGCATTGAATATTTCAACAGAAATGCTGGATCCGGGGAAAACAAAGGCACAGCGCCATCCATCTGATTTGGATTTAGATTCTAAAGAAGCGGTTTATCTGCACTTAGATTACAGACAAAGAGGTGTAGGAGGAGATGACAGCTGGGGACGTCTGCCTCACGATCAATATCGTTTAACAGATAAGCAATATACTTACTCTTATATAATTTCATTGGTTAATTGATAAGAACTGTATGTGTTTTTTTACATGAAAAACCTATGATTTATTTTCATAGGTTTTTTTAAGATTAATTTAATAATTGTATTTTTCACACAAATAATTTATAATCCTGATTTTTTAAAGAAAATGAAAGAATTAGATTAGAAAAAAATATACTTAATCTCAAATCCGAAATTTTGAAAACCAAAATTCTATTTTTTTTAGCGTTTTTAGTTTATTTCACAGCTAATTCACAGACTGCAGGAACTGCTATTCCAAAATTTGGACAAAAAAAATATGATATTGGTTATCTCGGAATTAAAAATGGGCTTGCTAATAATGCCGTAACCTCAGTTTATAAAGACAAGAGAGGTTTAATGTGGTTTGGAACTTACGACGGAATCAGCCGATATGACGGTTATAATTTTTTAAGTTTCAGAAACGAGCCAAACGATGCTAATTCGCTAATAAATAACAGAATTGTAAGTATTTGCGGTACTCAAAATGAAATTTGGATTGGAACAAAAGGAGGAATAAGCGTTTACGATTATCTCGGAAATAAGTTCATTACAAAAAGTTATATAAACGCCAAGACTTCTAAAAGCGAACAGATTGATTTTGTGGTCAATCAAATTCGGGATTATAAATCTAAAATGTATATCGCGACTGCTGGAAAAGGGTTGCTTTATGCAGCAGGAGAACGAGAAAAAATTGTTCAAATTCCGCTTTTAGAAAACGGGAAACTGAAATGGGATTTTCACGTTCAAGAAATGGATTTTGATGCGTCTGGAAAATTGTGGTGTTCTGTTGCAGGAGTGGGCTTAGTGGCTATGGAACCTGGAGCAAAACGACTTTCGGTTGTTTTTGAGACTTCTGTAGGCAGTGGTTCAATTTTATATGACAAGTTTTCAAATATTTGGTTAGCTGCTGATGAAGGACTTTTAAAATACAATACAAAAAATAAAACGCACCAACTTTACAGTAATCAGGAAATTCAATATCCTATTTCTGATTTGATGTTTAAGGCTTCCGCCAATGAACTTTGGATTGCGACAAACGGAAATGGTGTTGTTAAATACAATTACAGCAAAGATTCTTTTTCACTTTTAAGTGCTTGTCTTGATGAGGAAAAACTCAACAGTAACGCTATTTCGTCTTTATATTTAGATAATGAAAACAGAGTCTGGATTGGAACTTTAAGAGGAGGAGTAAATACGATTGAAGAAACAAAAAGTCCGTTTGTGACGATTTCGAAAAACGATAAATCAAAAAATACACTTCCGAGCGATTTTATTCTTTCCTTATGTGAACAGGATTCAGAAAATCTTTGGGTTGGGACAGATGGTGCGGGAGCTAGTTTGTGGAACCGAAGAACGAATACATTTACTAATTATTCGTACAGTTCAAATAATTCAAATTCGCTCAGCAATAATTTCGTTTCTGTTATTTTAAAAGATGCCAAAGGAACTTGGTTTGGAACCTATGGAGGAGGAGTCTGTCTTTTTAATTCGCAAACACATAATTTCAAGAAATACAATCTTTTTAGTCCAAAAATCAAAGCAGTTCAAAAGAATATCTGGGTATTATTTCGCAGTAAAAATAATGTTTTGTGGGCGGCTTCTCCAGACGAAGAAGGTTTGTATCGCTACAATGAAAAAACGGATCAGTTTGATTTTGTAGATGCAGGAATTCGCGGTATCATTTCGATGGCTGAGGATAAAAAACAGCTTTGGATTGGGAATTTTTCGAAACTATTTCAGTTCGATCCCAAAACAATGAAACGACGAGAAGTGGATGTTAAATACCCTGTTCGATCTATTGTTTCTCATTCAGATACAAAAATGCTGGTTGGTACAGAAGGCGGCGGTTTGATGCTTTTTAATCCGAAAACTTTTGAACGAAAATTTCTGACGCAGCGAAACGGCCTTCCAAATAACTCCATTTTAAATATTGTCCGCGATAAACAAGGCGCTTATTGGTGCAGTACGTACAATGGAATATTTGTATATAATGTTGATACCGGAAAAATCACGAGTTATCATGATGCTGACGGACTTCAGAGTAATCAATTTAATTACAATGCGGCTTTAAAACTTTCTAGCGGAGAAATTGTATTTGGCGGTATCAAAGGATTTAATATTATTGACACCAAAGTCAACAGTCAGGCGCACGCTTTTCCAAAGCTGGTTATCACATCGATTAAAGTAAATAATAAGGTTTTTGATCAGGCTGGTTTAGGCGCATTTGGAATCGATAAATTAAAACTTCCTTATGATGAATCGATGCTGAATATCGATTTTGCAGCTTTAGAATACAGTTTGCCTGAGAAAATTTCATACGCTTATTTTTTAGAAGGATGGGATTCGCAGTGGCATTATGTGGATAATATCAGAAGCGCCAATTATTCCAGAATCACAGAAGGCGATTATGTGCTTAAAATTAAATCAACAAATGCAGAAGGCGTTTGGAATACAAAATCCATTTCCATGCCTATTACCATATTGCCGCCGTGGTACAGAAGCGGTTGGGCTTATTTCTTTTATTTTGTTGTGCTTGTGCTTGCTATTTATGTGGTAGATAAATATCAGCGTCAACAGGCACAGCTTAAATATGAAATTCGGCTTTCTCAGGATTTGGCAAAACAGGAAAAAGAACTGAACGAGAAAAAACTAACTTTTTTTACTAATATTTCTCATGAATTCAGGTCGCCATTGACCATGATTATCAATCCGCTGAAAGATATTATTTATGGCGCTGAACAGCAGATCGACCCTGCAGCAATTGAAATGGTGTACAGCAATTCAAGAAGATTGTTGAGTTTAGTAGATCAATTGCTTCTTTTTAGAAAAACAGAAACCGAAACAGGAAAATTAAAAGTAGGACAAATTGATATTGTTGAATTGTGTAAAGAGGTTTTCAGCTGTTTTGTGCATCACGCAAAATCAAAAAAAATAGATTACAGTTTCAGTATTTCCGAAGAAAATTTAATGGTTTATGTCGATCGGGAAAAAATAGAAATGGCTTTGTTTAATTTGATTTCCAATGCTTTAAAGTTTACTGAAAAAGAAAATGGAAAAGTCGCTGTCAATTTGCGTTGCACAGAGGATGAGATCATTATAAATGTTATTGATAACGGAGAAGGAGTTGTAGATGCTGACAAAGACAAAATTTTTAATTTGTTTTATCAGTCGGGCAAAAACATCAAGAATAACCGCAAAGGATTTGGTATTGGTTTGTATCTCGTAAAACAGTTTATAGAACAGCATCACGGAAAAGTAAGCTGTCGTGATAACGAAAACGGAGGTTCTGTTTTTGAAATAAAACTGCTTTTAGGAAAAGAGCATTTTGGTGATATTGAAATTCGTGAAGATTTAAGTGACCGAACTTTATTTTTAGATGAAGCTTTAGAAGATACTGTAATTCGCGAAAATGTTTTGCCGACAGTTGAAGAACCAGAAAACGTGCACGAATTAATTAAGGATGCGAAAAGTATTTTAGTTGTTGATGATAATGTTCAGATTAGAAATTATTTGAAAAGAATATTAACGTCTAAATATCATGTTACCGCGGCTGAAAATGCCGAAATGGCTTTAAGTATTGTCAAAAAAGTACAGCCGGATTTAATTATTTCTGATGTTGTAATGGGAGAAATGAATGGTGTTGCATTTTGTAAACACATAAAAAGTGATCCCGATTTAAAACATATCCCTGTAATACTTTTAACCGGAGGAACGTCTGAAGATGTGAAACTGAAAGGCGCTGAAGTTGGTGCCGATGATTATATTACTAAACCATTTGACAACGATTATTTATTGGCGAGAATCAACGGAATCCTGACGCGCCGTGACAGCGAACAGAATTATATGCTTAATTCGGTTACAAAAAATGTTGCCGGGCCAAAACTCTCTGATGAAGATAAAAAACTGCTTGATAAAATTATCGAACTCATTGATTCTAATTTAGATGTGGATAATTTTAATATAAAAGATTTAGCATCAGAATTAGGAATGAGTCATTCTTTGGTTTACAAAAAAATTAAAAAAATAACGGGTAAATCGGTTTTAGAATTTACACGAAATGTCCGCCTTCGAAAGGTCGCAACATTATTGATTACAACCGATTTGCAAATAAGTCAAGCAGCATCAATTGCTGGTTTTGGCGACATTAAATATTTCAGAAAACATTTCCAGCAGTTTTACAACCTGAATCCTTCAGAATTCAAGAAGAAATACCAAAATGTGAAGGATAACAAATATATTCTGAATGAAAGTTTTTGGAAATCGACTTAGAAGAAAATAGAAAATAGAAAATAGAAAATAGAAGAAAGAAGAAAGAAAAAGGAAAATATATGAATCATCGTTTTAAAAATATTGTGCTAGCAGTATTTATTTGTCTTCTAGTTCTGAATGTTCACGGACAATCAAAGAAACCAGAAAAAGATTCTCCTGAAAAAGTCCGAGCGTTTTTTGTGGCTTCTTTAGTAAAAATCGGAGATCCGGTTTTAACTGCCTTAAGCAACAATCAGTTGAAAACATTGATGCCAGTTGAAAAATCGCCGGGCGCTTGGGATGACAGAACGCATGTAACGTATTTAGAGGCTTTTGGAAGAACGCTTTCTGGAATGGCGCCGTGGCTGGAATTAGGCGCAGATGAAACTTCCGAAGGAAAATTAAGAGCAAAGTACATTGCTTTGGCACAAAAATCAATTCATAATGCGACGGATCCAAATGGAGCAGATTTTATGAATTTTGTAAATGACAAACAGCCTTTAGTCGATGCCGCTTTTTTTGCTCAAGCTTTATTGCGTGCGCCAAAACAACTTTGGGAACCGCTTGATGCCGTTACAAAAGAAAACGTAATTAAGGCTTTAAAATCATCCCGAAAAATTGAACCGTATCACAGCAA
Organism: Flavobacterium sp. LC2016-01; assembly: GCF_009711135.1. Classification (GTDB taxonomy): domain Bacteria; phylum Bacteroidota; class Bacteroidia; order Flavobacteriales; family Flavobacteriaceae; genus Flavobacterium. The sequence continues at coordinate 467,720 of NZ_WMIC01000004.1, forward strand.
TTGGCTTCTTTTTGCCGGAATAATTGAAGCAGCGATTATTAAATTTGATAAAGAGGAAGATACAAACCGATTGAATTATGCCTTATCAGAACATAAAAAATGGTATTTGGGAGACGGAACTTATGGTGACGGACCTGATTTTCATTGGGATTACTACAACAGTTTTGTAATTCATCCAATGCAATTGGATATTTTAAATCTTTTGAAAGATAAAAATGAAGGTTACAAAAAAGACTTTGAAACCGAGCTAAACAGAGCCAGAAGATATGCTGCAATTCAGGAACGATTAATTTCTCCTGACGGAACTTATCCGCCAATTGGAAGATCGTTGGCGTATCGTTTTGGCGCTTTTCAGCTTTTGTCTCAGATTGCACTTTGGAAGGAATTGCCAAAAGAAGTTGCTCCGTCGCAAGTTCGTTCGGCACTATACTTTATGATTAATAATCAGATAAATGCCAAAGGAACTTTTGATAAAAATGGCTGGCTTCAGATTGGTTTGTACGGTCATCAGCAAAATATTGGCGAAGGTTATATTTCAACCGGAAGTTTGTATTTGTGTACCGAAGCTTTTCTAGTTCTGGGTTTGCCAGCAACAGATTCGTTTTGGACTGATGCTTATCAGCCTTGGACACAAAAGAAAATATGGTCGGGTCAGGAAATTCCAATTGACCACGCTTCAAAATAATTAAACGCTTAATCTTACTATAATTATGTATTTTAAAAAATCAATTTTTATTGCATTGTCTGCTGTTTCGATAGCACTTGTTGGCTGTAAAAGCACCGCTGTAAAACAACAATCTGCAATAAAAGAATCTAAAAAAGATGTTGTTGTCCTTATTGATAAAGTAAATAACCGCTGGCAAAGCACGCATCTAGAACCAGGAAATTCTTTTTGGCATGTTTCCGCTTATCATACAGGAAATATGGAAGCTTATAAAGTAACTAAAAACAAAAAATATTTGGATTATTCGATGGCTTGGGCGGAGAAAAACCAATGGATGGGCGCCAAATCAACGGATAAATCAGAATGGAAATACAATTACGGAGAAACAGATAAGCACGTCTTATTTGGCGATTGGCAGATTTGTTTCCAGACTTACATTGATTTATACAATTTTACAGGAAAAAAGGATCCTCACAAAATTGCCCGCGCAAAAGAAGTTATGGAATATGAAATGAGTACTCCTGCAAATGATTATTGGTGGTGGGTTGACGGATTGTATATGGTGATGCCAGTTATGACAAAGCTGTATAACGTTACCGGGAATGAAATGTATTTGGAAAAATTGCATTCTTATTTGCAATATGCGGACAGTATTATGTACGATTCTGAAGCAAAATTATATTTCCGTGATGCTAAATATGTTTATCCAAAACATACAAGTGCCAATGGGAAAAAAGATTTCTGGGCGAGAGGCGACGGCTGGATTTTTGCCGGTTATGCTAAAATTATTCAGGATTTGCCAAAATCAGCAAAACATAGAAATGAATACATCAGCCGTTTTAAAGAAATGGCTCAGGCATTGGCAGTAGCACAGCAAGAAGGCGGCTATTGGACCAGAAGTATTTTGGATCCAGAACATGCTCCGGGGCCAGAGACCAGTGGAACTGCTTTTTTTACGTATGGTTTTTTATGGGGAATTAATAACGGAATTTTGGATAAAAAGACTTTTTTGCCAGTTGCTGAAAAATCTTGGAACTACTTAACCACTTTTGCGCTTCAGGCAGATGGAACTGTTGGATACGTACAGCCTATTGGTGAAAAAGCAATTCCAGGACAAGTAGTAGATAAAAATTCTACAGCCGATTTTGGTGTCGGCGCTTTTTTATTGGCAGCGTCAGAAATGTATCGTTTTGTGAAATAGTTTTTGAGTAAACAATTTTAATTAAATCGGCTTGATTTCTTCAATGAAATTAAGCCGATTTTCTTTTGCTAAAATGTGGAGAAAAGAAGATTTGAACATTATAAATTAAAAGAGTATTGTCATCATTAAACTTCAATACTATTCCCTTTTTTAAAAATGAATTCTTCGAGTATTTATATAAAATGTTGTGCTTCCTTCAAATATTGCTTCCGATAAAAGCAGAATATATATTTATGAATTTTTGATTTATGCAGTGCTTTTTTTTAAGAATATCTTAAAAACGTAGTGTTTTAGCGGTCAGATACCAATTTGCCCCTTCTATATTATCATATTTCCCCCCTCTGAAACAACAGTGTTCTTTTAGATTTGTAGCTCAAATCGAATGCTGTAGCTTATACAGCTTCGATTTAAACCAAACTAATTATTTAACCAAAATTACAACCAAGAAAATGAAAAACTTTATTAGGAAGATGAAGACTCCTGATTATGTATCTGGATTTGATTTTAAAAAGAAACTTGCGATTTTTTGTGTGCTGGTTTCATTATCTCAAGTACAGGTATACGCAGGAGAAACTTCGGGAACAAATGTGCTGGAAAAAATTGAACAGCAAGATGGGATAAGCGGGCAAGTTAAAGATCAAAAAGGAGTGCCGCTTCCAGGAGCTACAGTTTCGATTAAAGGAACAAAGATTAGTACCATTACTGATTTTGATGGAAAATTTAATTTAAAAGGAGATCAAAACGCAATATTAGTAGTGTCTTACATTGGTTTTGTGACTCAGGAAATTCAAGTTAAAAATAAAACAAATATTACAGTTCAGCTTGTAGAAGACGCTGCTTCATTAAATGAAGTTGTGGTTGTTGGATACGGTAAGATGAAAAAAAGCGATTTAACGGGAGCAATTGTTCAGGTTAAACCGGATGCTTTAGCAAATCAAAATCCACAGACGGTTCAGGATTTATTAAGAGGAGTTCCGGGTCTAAAAGTGGGTTATGATCCTGCAGCAAAAGGAGGAGGATCTTTACAGATTCGTGGGCAGACTTCTGTTTACAATCCAGATGGAGCGGGTCATAATTCACCGCTTATTATTTTAGACGGAATGCAATTCTACGGTGAGCTTTCAGAAATTAATCCTGATGATGTTGGCCAGATCGATATTTTAAAAGATGCATCGGCAACAGCTGTTTATGGATCTAAAGCGGCGGCAGGTGTTATTGTTATTTCAACTAAAAAAGGAAAAACGGGTAAGCCTATTATTAATCTAACGACAAACATGACGATTGTCAATGAAAGTGCTTATCGTAATGTATATTCTCCAGAGGGATATATAAAATATCGTGAAGATTGGGAAACAGCTAAAACGTATGGCACAAATACAACAACTGGAAACTATGAGGCTTGGGTTACAGGAACAGCTGCTGGTAAAGCAGGATATTACACGAATCCTAATCAATTAGATCAGTACGGAATAACTCAGGCACAATGGTTGGCCTATCAGCCAGCTGCGCAAATCGCAGGAAAAAGTTTGAATGAAGTCTGGGGACTTCGTCTAGGTATTACTGATGTTACACTTTTGAAAAATTTTACAGACGGAAAAACACACAATTGGTATGATAGTACTTTTAGAACAGGTATAAATCGTGACAATAATTTAAGTGTTTCTGGAGCAGGCGATAAAGTAAATTATTATATGTCTTTGGGTTATTTATCTTCAGAGGGAGCTATTCAAGGCAATGATTATACTTCAGTTCGTGCCAATATGAAAGTGGATGCTAAAATTACAGATTGGCTTGAATTTGGAGCAAACGTTAATTTTCAAGATCGTTCAGATGGAGATATATCTGTTGGAACAGGAACTAATTATTGGGATGCAAATATGTTAAGAAACAGCCCGTTTGCTAACTTTAAAGAAGCAAATGGCGATTATGCAAGACAGCCAATGGGACCTACAATTGGAGGTTATAACTATTATTATGATCGCCAATATATGGATCTTGACAGAGGTTATACCGTATTGAATACTATTTTTAATACAAAGGTAACATTGCCTTTTGATATTACATATTCATTTAATGCTTCACCGCGTTATGAATTCTTTTACAACCGTTATTTTCAGTCGGCTGGAAATAAAAACTGGAGTGCAGCTAATATAGGTGTCGATAGAGAAAACGGTAAAAAATTCACTTGGAACGTAAACAACACTATAGCTTGGGATCATACATTTAATGGGAAACACCATATTATTGCAACATTTGTTCAGGAAGCTGAGGATCTAAAAACATGGTCAGATCGTATTGATGCAAATAATATTCAGCCTTCAGATGCCTTAGGATATCACAATATTTCTAATGCAACATTGGCTAATAGTACGTTTACATCAACAGATACGCATCAAACTGCAGATGCATTGATGGGAAGAATTTTCTATTCATTTGACAATCGTTATATGATAACAGGAACGGTACGTCGTGATGGCTATTCAGCATTTGGTGCTTCGTATCCTTATGCAACTTTTCCTTCTGTAGCATTGGGATGGAGCTTTAATAAAGAAAATTGGTTTCATTGGGAGCCTTTAAGTACGGGTAAATTACGTTTATCATGGGGTAAAAATGGAAACAGATCACTTGCAGATCCCTACTTAGCTTTAGCAAACTTAAGTTCAGGTACAGGAGCAACAATGGGATATCTTGATGCTTCAGGAAACACTGTTGATATGAAATACCTAGGAATAGACCGTATGGCAAATCCTAATTTGCAGTGGGAAAAAACAACCGCAACAAATATTGGTCTTGATCTTGGTTTCTTAAATGATAGAATCACAAGTACAATCGATGTTTATAGATCGGTTACTAACGATATGATCATGAGTCAGCGTCTGCCGATTTTTACCGGTTTTTCATCAATTGCTACTAACCTTGGAGAGGTTGAAAATAAAGGTATTGAAGTAAGCCTTACTTCTTTAAACATAAAGAAACCAAACTTTGAATGGACAACTATGGTTGCTTTTTCATACAACAAGAATACCATTAAAGCATTGTATGGCAATATGGAAGACGTTAAGGATTCCAGTGGAAATGTTGTGGACACCAAAGAGGCAGATGATAAAACAAATGGTTGGTTTATTGGCCGACCGATTTCTCAAATCTGGGATTATAAAGTAATCGGAATTTGGCAGAAAGATGAAGCTACAGAAGCTGCAAAATACGGACAACGTCCTGGTGATCCAAAAGTTGAAAACAGTTATACTGCTGACGATGTTAACGGAAAACCAACTTATAATGAAAAAGATAAACAGTTTTTAGGACAGGGAGCACCTCCAATCAACTGGTCGTTACGTAACGAATTCAAAATTTATAAAGATTGGAATTTGGCAATCAATATGTATTCGTACATGGGGCACAAATCACTTGATGGACGTTATATGAATAATTATAACGATGGCAGTTTATATACAAACAACTACAATCCATTCGTAAATCCATATTGGACACTTGATAACCCAACAAATGACTGGGCACGTCTTGATGCCAGAGGACCTGCGGGAGCTGGAGTAGCAAAATTATACGATCGCAGTTTTATTCGTTTAGACAATATTTCGTTGGCTTACTCACTTCCTAAAGATCTAGTAGATCGCTTGCATGTGAGAAATTTCAAAATTTATGCTTCTGTTCAAAACGTTGCAACATGGTCAGCTTCAAAAGAATGGAAATATTATGGTGATCCGGAAACAGGTGGTCTTGCTACGAGGATGTTTAATTTAGGATTTAACGTTTCACTTTAAAAATTATTCAACAATGAAAAAATATATAAAAAATAAAATTACAAGACTGGTGCCGTTTGCTGTATTGGCAGTATTGGCTAGTTCTTGTTCAAAGGATTTTCTGGAACCAGATCCGCTTTCGTTTTACGAACCAGAAACTACATTTAGTACTGAATCTGGATTGCAGGCAGTTTTGGCAAGTGCCGATAAACAGCTGCGCAACAATTATATTCATTATAATAGTGCCAGTAATAGTGTGCCTATTGGGACAGAATATGTTTTCTCTGATATGGCAAAATATGGAAAAACAGATAACAGCAGTACCATTTCTGATTTTGCGAACACTATAGTTCCTACGGGAAGTTTTAAAACAGCAACAAATGATGATTTTTACCTAGGATTTTATTGGGATGAAGCGTATACCGGCATTAAACATGCTAACACTGTATTGACTTATATTGATAAAGTGACAAGTTTATCAGAAGAAGTGAAGCGCAAATATATCGGTCAGGCGTATTTCCATAGAGCTTACCGTTATCTTAATTTGATATATCAATTTGGAGACATTCCGTTAATTACAAAAATTTTGGAAGTTCCGAAGCAGAGTTATTATTCGACTAAAAAAGAAGCCATCATTGAAATGATTACAGCCGATATGGAAAAGGCTGTAGAATGGGTGCCGGATCAGGCAAAATTGCCTTATATAGGTGTAGTGAACAAAGGAGCATGCCGTCAGTTATTGATTAAATGTTATTTGGCTTCTGGAAGATTTAAAGATGCAGAAAATCAAGCAGATTTACTGATTAATTCATCTGGCTATTCTTTAATGCAAGCTAATTTTGGAACTTTTGATCCAGGAGGAAATCCAACAACATGGACTATTAACAGAAATGTGATCTGGGATTTACACCGACCTGAAAATAAAATTATTGCTGCTAATAGAGAAGCCATTATGGTAATGCCTAATGGAGGAGTACAGTCATTTTTGCCATTTGCTTCAATGAGAATTTTTGGACCTAACTGGAATTCTGCAACTGTTACAACTCCTGACGGAAAACAAGCAGCAAATCGTTTTGCCTCAAACAGTGCTAATTACCAAGCTAATTATGATTATGCAAGAGCGTTAGGGCGTGGTATTGCAACAATTAGTGCTTCTTATTATTCACAGCACCCAATGTGGGTTGTAAACGGTGTTGAGGACAAGAAAGACCTTAGACATAACAGCACTGTAGGGAACTGGGTAAATATGGAAGATCTTAAATACAGTGATAAGACTTCTGCATTCTACGGGCAAAATTTCAGATTAAGAAATGGTACAACTTTATTATCTAAAGATACGCTTCGTGAATGGTTTGATTTTCCTTTGTATAAAATTTATCTGCATGATGTTGTAAATGAAACGAATCCAAATGCAACAGATTTTCAGGGAGCTAGTACAGGAAGTAAAGCACATTGGTACTTATATCGTTTAGCTGAAACGTATTTATTAAGAGCCGAAGCACGTTTTTATCAAGGTAACGTTGGTGGAGCAGCTCAGGATGTAAATACAGTTAGAGCTAGAGCAGGTGCAGTACAAATGTACGGTCAAGTAACGATTGGTGATATTTGCGCAGAAAGAGGAAGAGAACTTTACTTAGAAGAATGGAGAAATGTCGAGTTAAAACGTATCTCACACTGTCTTGCACTCAGCGGAAAACCAGATGAATGGGGTCAGACTTACAATAAAACCAACTGGGATAAACAATCAGGAACTGATAATGCCGGCGGAAGTTATTGGTATCAGCGTATTGTACATTATACCCTTTACAACAAATATCCTAGTGGAATTGTAGTCCCTAATGGAACTAAATTTTACACCATGGACAAACGTAATAACTATTGGCCAATTCCAAATAGTGCTATAACGGCGAATATTAAAGGTAAATTAAGCCAAAACTTCGGTTATGATGGATATGATCCTAACATTAAAGTCTGGGATAAATGGCAAGATGCTGTCGCAGATGAAAGTCAGCTTTAATAAAACGTTTTTTACCTATTTAGCTTAGGTTATCTTGTTTTGGACTTAAATAATATCTCTGCTGTAACTGCAGCAGAGGTATTGTTTATAATTACTGGCTAAAGCCTATTTTAATGATCAGCAATTTGCTTTTTAAGCAATATTTACCGCAGCTGATTTATTCACAAACAAAAAATAATATTGATTTACAACGCATTATTTCGTCAATAGAGATAATGTCCTAGATTTTTATTGGAATAAATTAACCAAAATTAAAACGCTGTTTTTAATCTTAAAAAATTAAGAAATGAAATTTTACCTTTTAAGGTTTTTGTTTGTGACCGCCGTACTGACAGTACTTTCTGGATTTGTTACAAATGCAGAAAAAGTATTTACAGATAAAGAATACAAACTAGTCTGGAGTGATGAGTTTTCAAAAAACGGAGTTCCGAATGAAAAGAATTGGAATTACGAAACAGGTTTTGTGAGAAACCAAGAATATCAGTGGTATCAAAAGGAAAATGCCTATTGTAAAGATGGTTTTTTGATTATTGAAGCCAGAAAAGAAAACAGAGCTAATCCAAATTTTATTTCTAAAAATCATCATGATTGGAAAAAGCAAAGAGATTCTATAAAAGTCACTTCTTCCTGTTTAATTACGCAGGGAAAGCATTCCTGGCAATATGGCCGATTCGAAATGCGGGCTAAGATTCCGGTAAAAAACGGAATGTGGCCGGCCTTTTGGACTTTGGGCATAGAAGGAAACTGGCCTGCAAATGGAGAAATTGATATAATGGAATACTATACCGGAAAAATATTAGCTAACGCCGCTTGGAAATCAAACCAGCCAAATGTTGCTTGGGACAGTCAAACAGTAAAATTGAGTGATTTTAAAGACACTTCATGGGCAGATAAATTTCATATCTGGCGAATGGATTGGGATGCCGATTGGATCAGATTGTACGTTGACGACCAATTGCTGAATGAAATTAGTGTAAAAGACGCCAACCAAAATGAAGATAAAAAAATACTTCCGTTTCAACAGCCGCATTATTTATTGGTCAATCTGGCTGTTGGCGGCATAAATGGCGGGGAATTGACATCAGACAGTTTCCCGTCAAAATACATAATAGATTATATCAGGGTTTATCAAAAAAACAATTAAAATGAGATTAAAATATTCAATCATTATATGTTTTATCAGCACTATAATGTTCAGCCAAAACAAAGAATTTGAGCCAGGAAAACAATGGAAAGATACGGATGGTGTTCATATAAACGCACACGGCGGAGGAATTCTGTTTGATGCTGGAACGTATTATTGGTATGGCGAATACAAAACAAGCGGTAAGTCGGGAAATACATCTTTAATTGGTTTCAGCTGTTATTCTTCTAAAGATTTGTATAACTGGAAAAACGAGGGAATTGTATTAAAAACAGAAGAAAATCCAAATTCTGAAATAACAAAAGGATGCGTTATGGAGCGCCCAAAAGTGATTTTTAATAAAAAATCGGGCAAATATATAATGTGGTTTCATTTAGAATTGAAAGGCCAAGGGTATAATGCAGCAAAAGCGGCTGTTGCAATAAGTGATAATCCAAAAGGGCCTTTCAAATTTTTAAAATCCTATCGTCCAAATAAAGGTGTATGGCCAATGGATTATAAAGAGGAATTTAAAACCGCTTCCGCAAATGAAAGCCAATTGAAATCATGGACCCCTGAATGGCTGACTGCTATTAATAATGGAATGTTTGTTCGCAGAGATTTTAATAAAGGACAAATGGCGAGAGATATGACCGTTTATGTTGATGATAATCAAAAAGCATATTTAATTCATTCTTCTGAAGATAATCTAACGCTTCATATTTCAGAACTTACTGATGACTATTTGGATTTTACCGAAAAATGGACAAGAGTTGCTCCTGCAGGTCATAATGAAGCACCGGCTATTTTTAAAAAAGAGGGTACTTACTATATGATAACTTCTGGCTGTACAGGCTGGGATCCTAATGAGGCTCGTTCTTTTTCATCTAAATCGGTTTTAGGGCCATGGAAATCACTAGGAAATCCATGTGTGGGTGCCGATGCGGAACTTACTTTTCATTCGCAAAGCACTTATATTCTTCCTGTTGAAGGAAAAAAAGAGCATTTTATTTTTATGGCCGACAGATGGAATCCAAAAAATCCGATTGATGGAGGTTATATTTGGTTGCCAATAAAGTTTGACAATGGCAAACCAATTTTAAAATGGGCTGATCAATGGAATTTGAGCGATTTTACTGAGAACCAATAAAATAAATAGTATTAACTCGTTGAGTGTAATTCAAAAATAAAAATGATCTATCACATAGATACATAGATTTGGAAACTTACAAAAGGTGTTTCACTATGCATTAACAATCATAGCCTATGTGTGAGAAACCTGGTTTCTTTTTGTATTCTTTTTTACACATTAAAAATCTATGTACCTATGTGTTAAAAATAATTACGCTCAACGGGTAGTATTAAGTATCGGTAAATTTATAAATTAGGAGTTGCTAACGCGGCAGTTATCTTAAAAATTAAGAAAATGAAAACACAACAAAATTATTTTAAACAGAAATCACGTCTTGTTTTTTCTATGGTTATATGCCTTTTATGTTTTTCGACGGTGAATGCTCAAAAAAAGAGAACAATAAAAGAAGCTGTTCCGTTAGACTCAATTCGATTGAGCGATCCGGCTATTTTAGCAGATCAGAAAACCAATATGTATTATATGACAGGTACAGGCGGGTTACTTTGGAAAAGCAAAGATTTAAAATTATGGAGCGGTCCTTATGATATTGCCAAAACAGACCCAAATTCCTGGATGGGACCAAACCCGATGATTTGGGCTGCAGAATTTCACCTGTATAAAAACAAATATTACTATTTCGCCACTTTTACAAATAGAGACAAAAAAATAGACACAGTTGCCGGTAATGTTATTGAGCGCCGAGCGAGCCATATTTTGGTTAGTGATAATGCTGAAGGACCCTATTTGCCAATGAAAGATGAGATCTATTTACCTGCCAATAAACCTACACTTGATGGCACATTTTGGGTTGATAAAAATGGAAAACCTTATATGATCTATTGTTATGAATGGTTACAGAATGGCAACGGAACCATTGAAAAGATAGAACTTAAACCAGATTTAAGCGGATCGGTGGGTGAAGGAAAATTACTTTTTAAAGCGAGCGATTCTCCTTGGAGCCGAGAAAAAGATGCTAGTGGCAAGGACAAACCAAACAAAGTTACAGATGGCCCTTATTTGTTTAAAACTGGTTCGGGGCGTTTAGGAATGATTTGGACGAGCTGGATTTATGATGTTTATACGCAGGGAGTCGCATATTCTAAAAGCGGTACTTTAGACGGTCCATGGATTCAGGAAAAAGAGCCTATTACTCCACCAAATTTTGGTCATGGAATGTTATTTAAAACTTTTGATGGCAAATGGCTGATGTCAGTTCATAGTCATAAAAAAGTGGAAGGAAAAACGGTTAGAATTCCGAATTTTTTTGAGATTGATTTGTCTGGAGATAAATTAGTGGTCTTAAAACCTTATTTGCCATAAAATAGTCGCTGATTTTTTTTACGGGTTGATCGTATTAGAAAAAAACATTGAGGTTGAAATATTCGGATTCGATCCGTCTTAAAAAATAGAATTTATACTAAAGAATTACAAAGTTTTTAAAAATGAATAAATTAAGAGCATTCTTATTTTTAGGGGTTGTTTTCGGCCAGTCTTTATTTTCACAGCAAAAAGAAAATACCGAGAATGTATTTCAGATAAAAAATCCTGACTTTAATACTAGTCCTTATACAGGAATGACAAAGCAGCATTGGAGAGATGCAGCACTTTATTTGTTACAAGGCGCGTTCAGCTATGTTCATTCTATTGATGATCCAATGAAATTTCCTAAACAAGAAGGAAAAAGTTATCCAGCAAATGAAAATCAAGTTCCAACTGAAAAATTAGAAGGTCTTTGCAGAACTTTATTTATTGCTTCACCTTTATTAAAAGAGAATCCAAATTTAGTAATCAACAACATTAAAGTTGCCGATTATTACCTTTACCAAATAGGAAAATTAACAGATCCAACAAGTGCGTCGTATATTGAGCCTAGAGCAAAAAATGGCGGACCAAGTCAAAAATTAGTCGAATTTGGAGCGCTGGCGCTTTCATTGATGACAAATTCAGATGTTTTATGGAAACCACTTCCGCAAACGCAAAAAGACGATCTGGCTAAAATAATGCTGAGTTATGGCGACGGCCCGACAGTTGATTCAAACTGGAAATTTTTCAACATTTTTGTCCTGAGTTTTTATAAAGAACAAGGCTATGATGTTAATGAAAAATTGCTTGTAGAATATTTAGAAAAATCCCTGAAACATTATCGAGGCAATGGCTGGTACAATGATGCTCCGGCTTTTGATTATTACAGTATGTGGGCCTTCCAGATGTATGGAACAATCTGGTCAGAGTTTTTTGGCAAAAAATATTACCCTGAATACACAGCTAAGTTTGCTGCAAATTTTAGTGATTTAAAAGATAATTATCCTTATTTATTCAGCAAAGATGGCGAAATGATCATGTGGGGAAGAAGTATCAGTTATAGAACGGGTGCCGTAGTTCCTTTTCCGTTAATGGGATTTCAAAATGATCCTAATACAAATTATGGATGGATGCGCAGAATTTCGTCGGGCGTAATAAAACAGTTTTTGACACACCCTGATTTTATGAAAGACAATGTGCCTACGCTTGGTTTTTATGGCGCTTTTGAACCAGCCGTTCAAAATTACAGCTGCCGTGGAAGTGTCTATTGGATGGGGAAAATCTTTTTAGGTCTGTTAGTTCCTGATAATAATCCATTTTGGAACAGCAAAGAAAACAATGGAGATTGGGAAACTAAATTCAAAAAAGATGAGGTTTACAATAAATATCAAGGAAATTCACAAATCCTAATTACAGATTATCCTAATATTGGCGCTTCTGAAGTGAGAGCGTGGTGCCACGAAAAAGTAAGCAGTGACTGGCAGAAATTCAGGTCAACAGAAAACTATAATAAATTATCTTATAACAGCGCTTTTCCATGGCAGGCCGATGGCGAAAATGGCGAAGTTGCCATGAATTATGTAATTAAAAATAAAAATGATAAGTGGGAAGCTTTTAGGCTTTATACTTTTAAAAAGTTTGAAAACGGGATCTATTATAGAGATGTAGTTTTAGAAACCGATGAAAATATAAAGTTCAATTTAGCAGATGTTCCTTTGCCCAACGGAATTTTAAGAATAGATAAAAATAATAGCGATAAGCCAATTTCAATGCGTTTGGGACATTATGCACTGCCAAAATTAGATAAAGAAATCATTACAATTAAAAAGAAGGTTGAAGGACATGAAGTTACGATTATCGATAATGGAAAATATCAGTTAGCTGTGATTCCTCTTTTAGGTTGGAACAAATCTGGAATTGTGAATGCAAAAGGACTGCATCCAGAAAGTAATGAAAGCACTGTGATTAATGTTGCAGCTAATTCTGAACCAAATAAATCTAATGTTTTTTCAGTTTTGTTGCTTTGGAAAAAATCAGGTGAGAAATGGAAAAATAAAGAGTTAGTTCCTTTAAAAATTCAAGAGCAGAAAAACGGGAATATTAGCTTAGAATTTAATAACGGAATAAAGAAATTGGTTAATTTTAATGAAAAATAATTAAATCGCTTATTCAATACGATCAAATTATAATAAATCATTTAATAATATCTAATGAAGTGACAGATGAATAAATTGTATTTACTTCTTTGTCTTTTAGGGTTAGCTTGTACTTATGGGCAATCTCAACAAGACAAACAATTAGAAAAAAAATTGGATGAACTGCTTTCTTCAAAATTTAGCAAATCGGAACCTGGTTGCGAAATATTGGTTGCAAAAAAAGGAGAAATCGTTTATAAAAAAGCATTTGGAAGCGCAAATCTTGAATTAAATGTGCCTATTCAACCTGAAATGGTTTTTAAACTGGGTTCTATAACAAAGCAATTTACAGCTGTAGCAATTTTACAATTAGTAGAGCAGGGCAAAATTTCTTTACAGGACAGCCTGCAGAAATTTGTTGCTGATTTTCCATCAAATTCCAAAACGATAACTATTGAAAATCTATTGACCCATACCTCAGGAATAAAAGATTATATGCAGATTGATTACCAGGAACGAAATTTGGAAAGAAGAGACTTTGATCCGAAGGAACTTATAGATCTCTTTAAAAACGTTCCATTAGAATTTGAACCTGGAACTAAATATAAATACAGTAATTCGGGTTATTTTTTACTGGGCTATATTATTGAAAAAGTATCAGGCAAAAGTTATAAAACATATGTGGAGGAAAATATATTAAAGCCTCTGGATTTAAATCACATCTATTTTGATACTTCCAATACTCTTATTCCCAACAGAGTCAGCGGATACCGAAAAGAGGGTACAGCATTTAAAAATGCTGATTACTGGAGTATGACTATTGCATATGCTGCAGGTGAATTGATTTCAAATGTTGAAGATTTATTTAAATGGAACAGAGGGCTATATTCGTATAAAATCCTTAAAAAACAAACTCTAGAAAAAGCATTTGTACCTTTTAAATTAAAAGATGGAAGCGCAACGGAATATGGTTATGGCTGGATACTAAAAAATGTAAATGGTATAAAATCAATAGAGCATGGCGGAGCCATAACAGGTTTTCTGGCTAATGAAATCTATTATCCTGAAGAGGACGTCTTTGTTGCGGCATTATTTAATTGCGAATGTGCTCCAAAGGATGAATTGTCAGTTGATATTGCCAGTCTTGCATTAGGAAAAACATTCCAAAACGAAGTAAAAGTAGATGCTGCACTGCTAAATGAATATATAGGTACTTATACATTATCGATAAATACCAAAAGAACCATAACAATCAAAAAAGAAAATGAGCATTTAATTGCTGAGATTTCAGGTCAGGGAACAGTTCCGTTAATTTTTCAATCCGATACAAAATTCCAGTTTAAGAATATTCTTGGTGCCGAATGTGAGTTTATAAAAGAAAATGGGAAGGTTACAAAATTTAATGTAAGTCAAAATGGAAATTTTGAATGGAAAAAAAAGCAATAGACATATTAGAAATGAAGTTGCAATTAATGCAACTTAAAAACGGTTAAAAGACAATTATCGATTACAATAATAAGTAGTTTATTTTAAAACTGTTTAGTTCAGTTGTTCGGAGGTTTCCATTCGTAGGCATTGTTCTGTTCCAAGATAAAGAGGGTTGCCATGTTTTTCAGACCAAAACCCATCCAAAAAATCTTTGGTAACACAGCGGTAAACGGCAACTCCTTTGTAAATTTTATGATCGTCCCCTTTATAGCTAAAGTTAATTACCAGAATATTGTCTTTAAAGAAACCAGAACCTTTTTGCTTTTGAGTGTCGTTAATAAGCCAGTTTGCAATAACTCGGTTGTGCTTATCTAAAGATAAAGTCAAAATCCCTTTATACGTGATTTCGTTATTTTCTTCCTGGTTGCTTCCAGAGACAACATATTTGCCTATTAAATCTTGTATGGTCATTATATATAGGTACAATTTAAGAAACAAAGAATAGTAATTATGATACTAATTCTAATAAAACAATTTATTGAAGCAAATATATAAAGTTATAGATGTAATTACTTCGCAAACATTAATGAATTGACGACAACAAGTCCTGTTTTTGATGATAAGGCAAAATTAAAAAGCATTCAAATGACAAAAGAAGTAATTGATAGCCTAAATAAAGTATACATATATATAAGAGTAAATTTCATTCCCACAACCCGACAGGTTTTCATAACCTGTCGGGTTTGTTTTTTCTATACATATATATGTATAAGTAGAATTAAGGTTTGTCAGGCTGAGCGAAGTAGAAGCCCTTTTAGTCAAGAATTGGAATTTGGGATTTCAAGTTTTGGAATTTGTTTTTTGATCAGGAGCTGATCCCGCTATCCGCTTCAATCTTTTTGTGGCGAACCCCGCCACAAAAAGGATTTCCGCTGCTATCGGGGCTAGGTCATGGGTTTCTAGAAGAAATCCAGTAAAAGAAAAGCGATTCGAAAAGAAAACCGGCAGGGAAGCAGGCTCCGAAATCCTGATTTCTCTTCATAAAACAGCAATAAAAGCTGAAAACTCCTCAAAACGGATGACCGGAAAGCGCCTAAAAATAAAGAAACCGCATCATAACTCAGAAAAACCTGATATAAAATCAAAAAAAGTTCAGTTGTAAAGAAACGGTTATCAGCGAGTTAAGAAAAAGATCAAAAAAATGACAAAAAAAGACGCTGGAAAAGCTTGTTTAACTGAATAAAGGTGGTACTTTTGCACCCGCAACAGCGAAAGACGTTCACCGAAATACTGACAGGCAGAGAAATCAGAACTGAAAATTTATTTTCAAAAAAAGATTTAAAAAAGCTTGCGGGATTGGAAAACGGGTATTACATTTGCACCCCGCAAAACACGGAAAGTTCCTTGAAAGACTGGCA
>NZ_WMIC01000005.1 GCF_009711135.1 Flavobacterium sp. LC2016-01
ACAGTAACTCCGAAACCTGCAAAAGTAATCACGACAGCAACAATCTGCTCTGGTGATACTTACACATGGTCAGTAAATTCAACAGCCTATACAACAGGCGGAACCTATACAGTTGCAAACAACGGCTGTACGGCCGATCAGGAACTGCAGTTGACAGTAAGTCCAAAACCGGCAAAAGTAATCACGACAGCGACTATCTGCTCTGGTGATACTTACACATGGCCAGTAAACTCAACAGCTTATACAACAGGCGGAACCTATACAGTTGCAAACAATGGCTGTACGGCAGATCAGGAACTGCAGTTGACAGTAACTCCGAAACCTGCAAAAGTAATCACGACAGCAACAATCTGCTCTGGTGATACTTACACATGGTCAGTAAACTCGGCTAATTATACAGCAGGCGGAACTTATGTGGTTACCAACAATGGATGCACGGCAGATCAGGAACTGCAGTTGACAGTAACTCCGAAACCTGCAAAAGTGGTTACCACCGCGACTATCTGTTCGGGAGATACTTACACATGGTCAGTAAACTCGGCTAATTATACAACAGGCGGAACCTATACAGTTGCAAACAATGGATGCACGGCTGATCAGGAACTGCAGTTGACGGTAACTCCGAAACCGGCAAAAGTAATCACGACAGCGACTATCTGCTCTGGTGATACCTACAACTGGACAGTAAACTCAACAGCTTATACAGCAGGCGGAACTTACACAGTTGCAAACAATGGATGCACGGCTGATCAGGAACTGCACTTGACAGTAACTCCGAAACCCACAAAAGTGGTTACTACGGCAACAATCTGCTCTGGTGATACCTACAACTGGACAGTAAACTCAACAGCTTATACAGCCGGCGGAACTTATACAGTTGCAAATAATGGATGCACGGCTGATCAGGAACTGCAGTTGACAGTAATGAATCTTGCAAGTCCGATAGTTGGATTAATAACTCAGCCGACATGCACATCATCAACCGCTAGTGTTGAATTAAGTGGTTTACCAACTGGATCATGGACTATTAATCCGGGGAATATTATTGGAAATACTGCTACAACAACAATTACTGGCTTAATTGGTGGTAATACTTATAATTATACAGTTACTGACTCTTTAGGATGTCAATCTGCACCTTCTTCAAACGTAGCGGTTTCAAATTATATTTGTGCAGAAGATGATACTCCATCAATAATTAATGGAGCGACAGGTGGAACTATTTCGACTGTTTTTGCAAATGACAAAATAAATGGATCTTCATTTTTACCAACAAATGTTACTGTTTCTACAAGTACACTTCCAACAGGAATAGTTTTTAATTCTGATGGAACAATAACGGTTGCATCTAATACGCTTGCTGGTACACACTTGATTACTTATACGATTTGCATGTCGGCAAACACTAGTATTTGTGATTCTGCAACGGTAGAGATAGTAATTGAAAGACCGGTAATCGACGCAGTAACAGAGATTACAACAGCGATCAACAGCAACAACGGTGGTACAACTATCTCTTTAACTGCCAATGATACGCTGAACGGAACTCCGGTTACAGTAGGCACAGGCGCTGGTAAAGTAACATTCACATTAATCAACACGCTTCCAACAGGACTTACAATCAACGCAGACAAAACCATCACGGTAGCTCCGGGCACAGCCTCAGGAAACTACGAAGTGGAATACACGATCTGTGACAATGACCATGCGCTGAACTGCGATACGGTGAAGAGTTATATTTCCGTTACAGGCGATACGCTGGTTGCCAATACAGATTCTCCGGCTTCAGTGACACAGTCAACAACGGCTCAGACAATCATCACGGTAATCAGCAACGATACCAGAAACGGACAACCATTGACAGCATCAGAAGTAAAAATCACAACCACAGTTCAGGATCCTTCAGGCTACCTGACATTGGATCCGACAACAGGAGTTGTAACGCTTGGCGCAAATGCTCCAGCGGGAACTTACACGCTGACGTATTCGATCTGTGACAAGAGCAATACATCAAACTGCTCAACGGCGATTGTGAACCTAACGGTAAATGCTCCGGTAGTAATACCTGTAATCGACGCGGTGACTGAAACGACAACAGCCATCAACAGCAATAATGGAGGTACGACGGTATCACTAATAACTAATGATACACTGAACGGAACCCCGGTTATAGTGGGAACAGGTGCAGGACAGGTTGGCTTTACACTGGTAAGCACGCTTCCGGCAGGATTAACGCTAAATGCAGACAAAACGATCACGGTAGCTCCGGGCACAGCCTCAGGAAACTACGAAGTGGAATACACGATCTGTGACAACGACCATACGCTGAACTGTGATACAGTGAAGAGTTATGTTCAAGTAACAGGCGATACGCTTGTTGCCAATACCGATAATCCGAGCGCAGTGACACAATCAACAACGGCCCAGACAATCATCACGGTAATCAGCAACGATACCAGAAACGGACAACCGCTTACAGCATCGGAAGTAAAAATCACAACCACAGTTCAGGACCCTTCAGGCTACCTGACATTGGATCCGACAACAGGAGTTGTAACGCTTGGGGCTAATGCTCCGGCGGGAACTTACACCTTGACCTATTCAATCTGTGACAAGACCAATACATCGAACTGCTCAACAGCTACAGCAAACTTAACGGTAAATGCTCCGGTTGTGATTTCGATAATCGATGCGGTAACTGAAACGACAACAGCGATCAACAGCAATGTTGGAGGTACAACTATCTCTTTGACGGCTAATGATACGCTGAACGGAACTCCGGTTACAGTGGGAACAGGCGCAGGTCAGGTAGGCTTTACCCTTATCAGCACGCTTCCAACAGGACTTACAATCAACGCAGACAAAACCATCACAGTAGCTCCGGGCACAGCATCGGGAAGCTACGAAGTGGAATACACGATCTGTGACAATGACCATGCGCTGAACTGTGATACGGTGAAGAGTTATGTTTCCGTTACAGGCGATACACTGGTTGCCAATACCGATAATCCGAGTGCAGTGACACAGTCAACATCGGCTCAGACGATCATCACAGTAATTAACAACGATACCAGAAACGGACAGCCATTAACAGCATCGGAAGTAAAAATCACAACCACAGTTCAGGATCCTTCAGGCTACCTGACCTTGGATCCGGCAACAGGCGTTGTAACGCTTGGGGCTAATGCTCCGGCGGGAACTTATACTCTGACGTATTCGATCTGTGACAAGACCAATACATCAAACTGCTCAACGGCGAGTGTGAACTTAACGGTAAATGCTCCGGTTGTGATTCCTGTAATCGATGCGGTGACGGAAACTACAACGGCCATCAACAGCAACGCAGGTGGTACAACAATATCTTTGACGGCCAATGATACGCTGAACGGAACTCCGGTTACAGTAGGCACAGGTGCAGGTGAAGTAACTTTCACATTAATCAGCACGCTTCCAACAGGACTTACAATCAACGCAGACAAAACCATCACAGTAGCTCCGGGCACAGCCTCAGGAAACTACGAAGTGGAATACACGATCTGTGACAATGACCATACGCTGAACTGTGATACGGTGAAGAGTTATGTTTCCGTTACAGGTGATACATTGATAGCTAATACAGATGCTCCAAGCCCAGTGACACAGTCAACAACGGCTCAGACCATTATCACAGTTGTGAACAACGATACCAGAAACGGACAGCCATTAACAGCATCGGAAGTAAAAATCACAACCACAGTTCAGGACCCTTCAGGGTACCTGACATTGGATCCGACAACAGGAGTTGTAACGCTTGGCGCGAATGCTCCAGCGGGAACTTACACGCTGACGTATTCGATCTGTGACAAGACCAATACATCAAACTGCTCAACGGCGAGTGTGAACCTAACGGTAAATGCTCCGGTTGTGATTCCGGTAATCGATGCGGTAACCGAAACGACAACAGCGATCAACAGCAACGCAGGAGGCACTACCATCTCGCTTACGGCCAATGATACGCTGAACGGAACTCCGGTTACAGTGGGAACGGGTGCAGGACAGGTTGGCTTTACGCTTATCAGCACGCTTCCGTCAGGCTTAACTTTAAATGCTGACAAAGCCATCACGGTAGCTCCGGGTACAGCCTCAGGAAACTACGAAGTGGAATACACGATCTGTGACAACGACCATGCACTGAACTGTGATACAGTGAAGAGTTATGTTCAGATTACGGGCGATTTATTAGTATTGAAAGATGATGTAGCAGGTCCAATTGCAGGAGTTAATCATGCAGTGACGGTTATAAATGTTTTAGGAAATGATACTAAAAACGGATTGCCAATTACGGCTTCTGATGTAAATCTTTCTGTAACTATTGCAGATCCATCAGGGTATTTAACTTTAAATCCAGACGGAACAATAGTCTTAAAAGAAAATGCACCAGCAGGAACTTATGGACTTACTTATCAGGTTTGTGAATTGAACACAACAAATTGTGCAACAGCCAATGTGAAAGTTACAGTTGTTCTTCCAACGATGACCGTAACGGCAAATAGTTATTGCTCTAATGATGTTCCGTATGTATCTTATAACGTAACACCGGATAACTTTACAACAAATAATTTATTGACTGTAAAATGGATTGATAGTGCCAACAATGTTGTAGCGACTCAAACTAATTTACCATTGAGCGGAAATATTTTATGGCCAGGTGCAATTGTTGACGGCAACGGAATTGGAGTTGACTGGCCAGGATGGTTGCTAACAAACGGTCAATGGACAGAAGGCGCAGATGGATTTGAGAAAACCAGAACGGGAGTTACAATGGAGTTTTCATTAAACCCTACTGTAAGTGTAGCTGTAAGTTATCCTCCGGCAACACCACAATGTAATGCGAGACCAACTTTTGAAATCAAAGCAAACAACGACAGTGCTGGACCAATTGATGCTAAAAAAGGCATTAGCACGGCATTGAATATATTTAGTAATGACCGTTTAAACCAAACTACAGTAAACCAAACAGCTGTTGTTTTAAGTACTGTGGTTGCAAACCCTAATTTGATTTTAAACGCAGATGGTTCTGTTGATGTTAAAACAGGTACACCATCAGGAACGTATCAATTGACATATCAAATTTGCGAAGCTTCGAATTTGTCAAATTGCAGTCAGGCAGTTGTAAACGTTACAGTCGTGAATTCAGATGATCCGGCACCAGCACCACAGATTATTACAAAAGATGATCTTCAGGTAAATGTTGACGGAATTAATGGACAGCTTGAATTTATCAATATTTTAGATAATGACTTGCTGAATAACTTGCCAATCGATCCAGCAAATGTTGTCATTTCTAATACACCAAAAAGTCCATATTTTGAATTTAATGCAGACGGAACAGTAAATGTAAAACCAAATACGCCGGGAGGAACTTATGCTTTGACTTATCAAGTATGTGAAAAAGCAAATGCATCAAATTGCAGTTCGGCTACATTAAATGTTTTTGTTGAAGTTCCAAATATTGCCATTATTAAAACGGCAGTATTTAATGATGAAAACGGAAATGGATTTGCAAATGCAGGTGAAACAATCACCTATAAATTTAAAGTTACCAATACTGGTAATGTTCCGTTGACAAAAATAACAGTTAAAGATCCTTTACCTGGAGTTGTCGTTTCAGGACAAGCAATTGATCTAGCAGTAGGTGAAGCTAATCAGAATAATTTTACCGCACAGTATAAAATCACGCAAAGCGATATTATTCTGGGTACTGTCAGCAATCAGGCAACTGCAATTGGTTTTAGCGCTAGAGGAGTTGATGTTGAAGACAAATCAGATGATGAAAGCAATACAGGAGATAATCCGACAGTATTAAGCTTAGATGGCTGTAAAATAAAAGTGCTGAATGCTTTTTCACCAAATGGAGATTCAAAAAATGCAAGATTCTATATTCAAGGAATAGAATGTTATCCTGAAAATACAGTTGAAATTTATAATAGGTGGGGTGTATTGGTATTTGATACTGACCACTATAACAATCAAGACCGCGTTTTTGTTGGAGTTTCAGCAGGACGAGCGACTGTAAAAGAATCAGATGGATTGCCGGTTGGAACCTATTTTTATGTCTTGAAATATAAAGATAATGATTCAAATCCGCACGAACAGTCAGGTTACTTGTATCTTAATAAATAAAAAATGATAAACGGCTTGACTTTTAGCCAAGCCGTTTTAAAAGCTTACTAAATGAAAAAATTAATTTTAATTTTCATGTTTTTTTCAGTTGTGTGTTCCGCTCAGCAAGATTCGCAGTATACACAATATATGTATAATACAATCTCTGTGAATCCAGCATACGCGGGTTCGCGAGGTGTACTAAACGTATTTGGATTGTATCGTACACAATGGGTAGGACTTGACGGAGCACCACAAACAAGTACTTTTTCAGTAAACACACCTTTAGATAATACTAAATTAGGATTGGGTGTTTCTTTAGTCAATGATAAAATTGGGCCAACTGTTGAAAATACATTGTCAGCTGATTTGTCTTATAGTATTCCAACTTCTGAATCATTTAAACTTTCTTTCGGAATAAAAGCTACGGCCAATTTGTTTAATCTTGACGTAAACAAATTAAGTTTTGAAGATCAAGGCGATGAACAATTCCAAGATTTAAATAATAAATTCACGCCAAATATCGGTGCCGGTGTTTATTGGCATTCGGACCGAGCTTATTTAGGATTCTCGGTTCCTAATTTCATCGAAACAAATCGTTATGACGATAATAATACCGCCATTTTTAAAGAAAAAATCAATTACTATCTAATGGCGGGTTATGTATTTAATCTGGACAAATTAGAATATATCAGGTTTAAGCCAGCCTTATTGACCAAAATGGTTCAGGGAGCTCCTTTACAGGTTGATGTTTCAGGTAATTTTATGTTCTATGATAAATTTGTTGTTGGGCTTGCTTATCGCTGGAGCGCTTCAGTAAGTGCAATGGCAGGTTTTCAAGTGTCAAAAGGGATGTATATTGGTTATGGATATGATCACGAAACGACTGCTTTAAGAAGATATAACTCAGGATCTCATGAAATTTTCCTTCGTTTCGAGTTTTTCAACAGTTTTAACAAAATGATCTCTCCACGATTCTTCTAATTAATGCCAGCTATGAGAATTAAAATTTTAAGCTTTTCTGTTTTGTTTGTGTGCTTTCTTTTCAAAATGAATGCGCAGACAGCAAACAATACAAATGCCGCAGACAAAAAGTACGACGATTATGCTTACGCCGATGCCATAAAAGCATATGAAAGCCTTATAGATAAAGGTGTTAAAGATGAAAGAATCGTGCAAAGACTTGGCAATTCGTATTATTTTATTGGTGAGTTGCCCTCTGCTCTTCAATGGTACAAAGAGTTGTTTGCAATAAATGAAGAACAGGAACCGGAATATTTGTACCGATATGCTCAGTGCTTAAAAGCATCCGGAAATTATCGAAAGGCCGATGAAGTTTTAGAAAAATTCAACCTAAAAGCGGGTTCAGAAAAAAGAGCTTCATTGATTAGAGAGGATAAAAATTATTTGGAACAGATAAAATTAAATTCGGGACGATATGAAGTTGCTGATGCCGGAATAAATTCGCCTTATTCTGATTATGGAAGTGTTATTTACGATAAAAGAATTGTTTTTACTTCGGCCAGAGATACGGGCGGAATTGCAAAAACGAGTTTTAAATGGACAAACAAATCTTTTTCTAAATTATATATTGCCGATTTAATGCCAGATGGAAGTGTCAGCAAGCCAAAATTATTCCGTAAAAAACAAAAATCAAGATTCAACGAGTCAACTCCTGTTTTTACAAAAGATGGCCGAACGATGTATTTTACAAGAAATAATTTTACTGACGGAAAAAGAGGAAGCAGCGATAAGCAAATAACACTTTTAAAACTCTATAAATCAGAGTATGTTAATGATGCTTGGGAAGAAGCTAAAGAACTTCCTTTCAATAGTGATCAGTACAGCACTGCGCATCCCGCATTGAGCATGGATGAAAAAATCTTGTATTTTGCATCCGATATGCCAGGAACTTTAGGACAGTCAGATTTGTTTAAAGTTGCCATAAATGCAGACGGAACTTTTGGACAGCCTCAAAATTTAGGACCGGTGATTAATACCGAAGGAAGAGAAACTTTCCCTTTTATATCTGCCGAAAATGAACTTTATTTTGCTTCAGATGGACGTCCAGGATTGGGCGGACTTGATATTTTTGTTACAAAAATAAATGCCGATGGTACAATCGACGATGATGTACAAAATGTGGGAGAACCTGTAAACAGCAAACAAGATGATTTTGCATTTACAATTGATAGAAAAAACAGAAACGGATTCTTTTCTTCCAATAGAGAAAACGGCCAAGGTTTAGATGATGTTTATCGTTTTACAGAAACTAAAAGGCTGGTTTGCGAACAGGATTTAATGGGAACAGTTTCTGATGCTGAATCGAATGAAGTTTTATCAAATGTCAGTTTAACTTTATTTGATGAAAATTTAAATCCTCTTTCAACAATTACAACAGATGAAAAAGGAAATTATATATTTCCAAAAATAAAATGCGGTAAAAAATATTCTATTCGAGCATCAAAAAGTGATTATGGAATAAAAGATATTTCGACAGCAGTTAAAAAAGCAAATGGCAAGACAACTATGGATTTTACAATGCAAAAAATATTCAAACCTTTAGCGGCTAAAACTATCGAAATCAAAAAAACAGCAGTGAAACCGGTTAAACTCGGACCAATAAAAATTGGAACCGATTTGGCCAAATTGCTTCATATTCCAATGAACTTTTTTGATTTAGGAAAAGCAACTATCAAAAAAACATCTGAGCCTGATTTGCAAAAAGTGGTTGATATTTTAAATCAGTATCCAAACATAAAATTAGACATACGTTCGCATACTGACAGCCGTTCATCGGCAGAAAGCAATCAAATTTTATCAGATAAAAGAGCACAGTCAACTAAAGATTGGCTTATCAGCAAAGGAATTGATGCTGGCCGATTAACAGCAAAAGGTTACGGTGAAACAAAATTAATAAACAGATGTGCTGACGGAGTAAAATGTACCGAAAAAGAGCATCAGCAAAACAGACGAAGTGAATTTATCATCGTAGGTTTGTAAAAAAATAATTCATAAAAAAGAGCGCTTTTCTTAACTTAGAAAAGCGCTCTTTTTTATGGAATCATTAAAAGCGTTAAAAAAACAAATTTTTCACAAAAAACTTCTTCAATTGATTTCATTCTTTATTGAATAATTTTGAAAAATCGAAATGTGCTGTATTTTATTTAAAATGAATGAATTAGCTTTTTAAAAAGTAAATTTTAATAACAAGTTTTATCATTTTTTATTTAACTTTATAAAACTAAATTTTTTCAGATATGACTGTAAATCAAATACTAAACGCAAAAGGGAGAAATGTTTTTTCCGTACTTTCAACTACAACAGTTTATGAAGCATTGAAAGTAATGGGTGAAAAAAACATCGGGGCTATCCTTGTAATTGATGGAACCGACCTTAAAGGAATATTGTCTGAAAGAGATTATGCCCGAAAAATTGTTTTAAAAGACAAATCGTCAAAAGAAACATTTGTGCATGAAATTATGGAAAGCAATGTTTTCTCAGTAAATCTTTCAAATAATATTGAAGATTGTATGGAGCTGATGAGTACAAAAAGAATCAGACATTTGCCTGTTTTAGAAGATGGAACTGTAGTTGGAATTATCTCAATCAGTGATGTTGTAAAGGCAATTATCGAAATTCAGAAAGACACAATAAACCATCTAAATTCTTATATTTCCCAATAAAGAAAACCTGAAAAATATACTTTTAAAAATAGTCCTGATTTTGATGGACTATTTTTTTTTGATGCTATAAATTGTTATTTTAACAAAAGAAAGCACTAAAAACGCCCCATTTTAAACTAAGACTTATATCTTTGTAAGCTAGAATAAAAGCTAAAAATAATGAACAAAGAGAGTAAAAGAAGAGAAGCGCTGCTGTATCACTCAGAGCCGACTCCAGGAAAAATTCAGGTAGTTCCAACAAAAAAATACGCAACCCAGAGAGACTTATCGCTGGCTTATTCGCCAGGAGTTGCAGAGCCATGTTTAGATATTGCAGCAAACGTTGAAGACGTTTATAAATACACAGCAAAAGGAAACTTAGTAGCTGTAATTTCAAATGGTACTGCAGTTTTAGGACTTGGAGACATTGGTCCTGAAGCATCAAAACCTGTAATGGAAGGAAAAGGTTTATTATTCAAAATATTCTCTGATATTGATGTTTTTGATATAGAAGTCAATACAAAAGATGTAGAAGAATTTATCCAGACAGTAAAAAATATCGCTCCAACTTTTGGAGGTATTAATCTTGAAGATATTAAAGCACCGGAATCTTTCGAAATTGAAAGAAGATTGGTAGAAGAATTAGATATTCCGGTAATGCACGATGACCAGCATGGTACGGCGATTATCTCGTCAGCGGCATTAATCAATGCGCTAGAATTAGCAGGAAAAAAAGCAGAAGATGTAAAAGTAGTAGTTTCTGGCGCAGGTTCGGCTGCAATAGCATGTACTGATTTATATGTTTTACTTGGTGTACAGGTTAAGAATATTTTAATGTATAACAGTAAAGGACTTTTAACAAAAGACAATCCTTCACTTTCTGAATTACAATTAAAATATGCAATTGACGGTCCTAAAATTGAATTAGCTGAAGCTGTAAAAGGTGCAGATGTTTTCATCGGACTATCTTCAGGAGATATTCTATCGCCTGAAATGTTATTGACAATGAAAGATAATCCGATTGTTTTTGCAATGGCAAATCCAAATCCGGAGATCGATTATAATTTAGCTGTAGAAACTCGTAAAGATGTTATTATGGCTACGGGACGTTCTGATTTTCCTAATCAGGTTAATAACGTTCTTGGTTTCCCATATATTTTTAGAGGAGCACTAGACGTAAGAGCTACAAAAATTAACGAAGCAATGAAAATGGCGGCTGTAAAAGCTTTAGCTATTTTGGCAAAAGAACCAGTTCCAGAACAAGTTAACGTAGCTTACGGTGCGACAAAATTAGGTTTTGGTCAAGAATATATCATTCCAAAACCGTTTGATCCTAGATTGATTACAATTGTAGCGCCTGCAGTTGCAAAAGCAGCAATGGAATCTGGTGTAGCAAAAAATCCTATTACGGATTGGGCAGCTTATGAAGATGTGCTTCGCGAACGTATGGGGAATGATAACAAAATGGTACGTTTAATTACGAACCGTGCTAAATTAGATCCTAAACGAATTGTTTTTGCTGAAGCGGATCACTTAAATGTATTAAAAGCGGCGCAAATTGTTTATGAAGATGGTATTGGTTTCCCTATTTTATTAGGAAACAGAGAAATTATATTAGAATTAAAAGCAGAATTAGGTTTTGATGCTGATCTTGAAATCATCGATCCTAAAACAAATGAAGAAGAAGCAAGACGCAATAGATTTGCAAATTCATACTGGGAAGCAAGAGAGCGCAGAGGTGTTTCATTGCTTGATGCTCAAAAATTCATGCGCGAAAGAAACTATTTTGCAGCCATGATGGTAAATGAAGGAGAAGCTGATGCTGTTGTTACTGGTCATTCTAGAAGTTATCCAAGTGTGGTAAAACCAATGCTTCAGTTAATTGAAAAAGCACCGGGAGCTTCACTTGTTGCAACTGCAAATATGATGCTTACAGCACGTGGTCCAATGTTTTTATCAGATACTGCAATCAATATTAATCCGTCTGCTCAAGATTTAATTAATATTGCATTGATGACTGCTAAAACAGCAAAAATGTTTGGTATTGAGCCAGTTATTGCGATGGTTTCGTATTCAAATTTTGGTTCATCAACACATCAAAATGCTTCAAAAGTGAGAGAAGCGGTTGCTTATCTGCATAAAAATCATCCTGAATTGATTGTTGATGGAGAAATTCAGGCAGATTTCGCTTTAAATTCTGAAATGCTTAAAGAAAAATTCCCTTTCTCTAAATTAGCAGGCAAAAAAGTAAATACATTGGTTTTCCCTAACTTAGAGTCAGCAAATATTACTTACAAGCTATTGAAGGAATTGAATAAGGCAGGTTCTATTGGTCCAATTATGATGGGACTTGGTAAACCCGTACATATTTTCCAGTTAGGAGCAAGCGTTGAAGAAATGGTAAATATGGCTGCGATTGCAGTTATTGACGCTCAAGAAAAAGAAATTAAAAAAAATAAAGTAGTCCAATAGCCCTTATAGTAAACTGAGATCAATATTGTCTTATTTTTACTTATATTTGGTACTATAAATTATATTTATGATAGCACATTTGCAAGGGAAATTGGTTGAAAAAAATCCCACAGAAGTTGTAATTGATTGTGGTGGAGTGGGTTATCATGTAAATATATCTTTGCATACCTTTTCACTGATTCCTAACGCTGATTTTATAAAATTGTATACGCATCTTCAAATTAAAGAAGATGCGCATACTTTATTTGGTTTCGTCGAGAAATCAGAGCGCGAAATATTCCGAATGTTATTATCTGTTTCTGGTATCGGTGCCAATATTGCAAGAACAATGTTGTCTTCAATCGAGCCAAAACAAATTATTAATGCTATTGCATCTGGAGATGTCGGAGTTATTCAGTCAATTAAAGGAATTGGCAGTAAAACAGCGCAGAGAGTTATACTTGATTTAAAGGAAAAAGTGTTAAAGTTGTACGACTTGGATGAAGTTTCGGTAGTTCAAAACAATACAAATAGAGATGAAGCGTTATCTGCTTTGGAAGTTTTAGGATTTGTTCGAAAAGCTTCTGAAAAAGTAGTCGAAAAGATTGTCAAAGAAGATCCGGAAGCTACTGCAGAAACCATCATAAAAAAAGCATTAAAAAGCTTGTAATTCAACTAACATAAACCAATTGTATGCGTAAAATTTGTATTTTTTTACTGGTTTTATTTTGTGGCAATGTTTTGCAATCGCAAGTAAATCCGGCAGTTCAAGATACAACAAAAACTCAGTTTTCCGTAGGGAAAGTAGAGTTGAAAGATCCACCAAGCATACTTTCGGCATACAAATACGATCCAATTTCAGATCGTTATATTTATTCCAATTCAGTTGATGGCTTTCCTGTAAATTATCCAATTATTTTAACGCCTAAAGAGTATGAAGATTTAGTTCTGAAAGAATCTAGACGTGACTATTTCAGAAAAAAAGCGGATGCAATTGATGGTAAAAAAGCGGGAAGCGAGGCAGCAAAAAAGAATTTACTGCCAAGATATTACGTTAATTCAAGTTTTTTTGAAAGCATTTTTGGAAGTAATACTATTGACGTAAAGCCAACAGGTTCAGTTGAAATGGACTTGGGAATACGCTACACTAAACAAGACAATCCTTCATTTTCGCCAAGAAACAGATCAAGTCTCACATTCGATTTCGATCAGCGAATCAGCATGAGCTTAATGGGGAAAGTGGGTACAAGATTAGAGGTAAATGCTAATTATGATACCCAGTCAACATTTGCTTTTCAGAACTTATTTAAACTTGCTTATACTCCTTCAGAAGATGATATTATCCAGAAAGTTGAAGTAGGTAATGTGAGCATGCCGTTAAATAGTACATTAATACGCGGTGCACAGAGTTTATTTGGTGTAAAAACACAATTGCAATTTGGAAAAACGACCGTTACAGGAGTTTTCTCTGAACAAAAATCACAAACAAAGAGTGTTGTAGCCGAAGGTGGTGGTACAGTTCAAAACTTTGATTTGTATGCCTTAGATTATGATAACGACAGGCACTTTTTCTTATCACAATATTTTAGAGATAAATATGATGCTTCTTTAAAAAGCTATCCCGTAATTAACAGCCGTGTTCAAATAACTCGAATAGAAGTTTGGGTAACCAATAAACAAAATAGAGTAAGCACAACGAGTAATAATCTTCGTAATATTATTGCGCTTCAGGATTTAGGTGAAGGGCCTCTAAGTGATGTTCCAGATAACCAAGTGGTTGTTATTAGCTCTACAGCAGGATTCTTTAATACTTCTAAACCTATTGATTCACCATCGGATAATGAAAATAATGCTTACAATCCTGCTGCAATTGGTCAGCCAGGAGCATTTTTAAATTCGAATATTAGAGAAATCGTTACGGCAAAGTCTGGATTTAACAATACAAATGTTAACGAAGGAACTGATTACTCCATATTGGAGAATGCGCGCAAATTAACAGCTAACGAATTTACTTTCAATCCGCAACTTGGGTACATATCGTTGCAACAGCGTCTGGCAAATGATGAGATTTTAGCCGTTGCATATGAATATACAGAAGGAGGAAAGATCTATCAAGTTGGAGAATTTGGAAGTGACGGGGTTGATGCAACTGTTGTTACAGGAAGTAATAATGCAAATCAGGCTATTATTACACAAAGTTTGATTTTGAAAATGCTTAAAAGCAACTTGACAAATGTGCAGAATCCGGTTTGGAACCTGATGATGAAAAACGTTTATCAAATTCCGCAGGCGTATCAAATTAAACAAGATGATTTTAGAATGAACATCTTATATACAGATCCTTCGCCAATAAATTATATTACGCCAGTTCCTGGAACTCTTTTTCCAGATGATGACCCTGTAAATCCAAAACCAGAAAATTATTATATTACTAAAAAACCATTATTAAATGTTTTTAACCTTGATCAGTTAAATTATAATAATGACCCACAAAAGGGCGGTGACGGATTCTTTGATTATCTTCCAGGTATTACTGTTGATGTTCAAAACGGTCGTATCATTTTTACAACAAAAGAGCCTTTTGGAAAACTTCTGTTTGATAAACTAAATACAGGTTCAGGAGAAAACTATAACGATCCTTCTACATACAATCCAAATCAAAAAAAATACGTGTTTAATAACATGTATCGAAATACACAATCTGGAGCTTTGCAAGATAGTGACAAGAATAAATTTTTATTGAGAGGTAAATATAAATCGTCAGGAAGCAGTGGAATTCCGATTGGAGCTTTCAACGTACCTCAAGGTTCTGTTGTAGTTATGGCTGCCGGACGAAGATTAGTTGAGGGAATTGATTATAGTGTCGATTATCAATTAGGAAGAGTTCAAATTTTAGATCCGTCGCTTCAGGCTTCAAATACACCAATTGAGGTTTCATTGGAGAATAACTCTATTTTCGGACAACAAACCCGAAGATTTATGGGATTCAATATCGAACATAAAATTTCTGATAAATTTGTTGTTGGCGGTACTTATTTGAAAATGACTGAAAAGCCGTTTACTCAAAAATCAAGTTATGGTCAGGAATCTGTAAACAATACAATTTTTGGATTTAATGGAAATTATGCGACCGAAGTTCCATTTTTTACAAGATTAGTGAATAAACTTCCAAACATTGATACAGATGTTCCGTCAAATCTTTCTGTTCGAGGCGAAATTGCTTTTCTAAAACCTGACGCCCCAAAAGCCAGTGATTTTGAAGGCGAAGCAACTATTTACGTAGATGATTTTGAAGGTTCTCAATCAACAATTGATATGAGGTCTGCATATGCGTGGAGTCTGGCTTCGACACCATTTGTTAATTCGATAAATGACAATACATTTAATGCAAATTCAAGCACGTTAGAATATGGATATAAACGTGCAAAATTAGCTTGGTATACGATTGATCCTGTTTTTTATTCGTCAAAGCCTTCTGGTATTTCAAATGATGATTTGTCGTTAAATACCACTCGAAGAATTTACAGTAAAGAATTATATCCAAATACGGATATTGCTCAAGGTCAGATTCAGGTAGTAAATACATTGGATTTAACCTATTTTCCATCAGACAGAGGACCTTATAATAATAATCCGAATTTTAGTTCAGGTGCGGCATCTTCAAATTTTGGAGGAATTATGCGTGCTTTGAACTCAACCAATTTTGAGCAGGGAAATGTTGAATACATTCAGTTTTGGGTATTAGATCCATATGTTGGAAATGGGGAAGCTCCGGGGAACAATACGGGAAAAATTTATTTCAATTTAGGAGAAATTTCTGAAGATGTTTTAAAAGACGGAAGAAAGCAATATGAAAATGGTTTAGGGCCAGATCAGGTAATGGTTAATCCGCAGCCGCTTTGGGGAGATGTACCGGCTTCTCAATCTTTGATCTATGCATTTGATACTAATCCAGATAATCGAAAAAATCAGGATGTTGGTTTAGATGGATTGCCAGATGCTAAAGAAGCCTCAGTTTATACGAATTATGCAGGAGAAGAAGATCCTGCGGCAGATAACTATAAATATTATTTAAATACTGACGGAGGAGTTCTGGACCGTTATAAAAGATACAATGGAACAGAAGGAAACTCTGCTGTAAGTATTGATGATCCTAATCGTGGGTCAACAACACTTCCAGACGTAGAAGATATTAATCGTGACAATACTATGAGTACGATTAATGCTTATTATGAATACAGTGTCGATGTGAAACCTGGAATGCAGGTAGGGCAAAATTATATTACTGATATTCGTGAAGTAAGCAATGTCGAATTGCCAAACGGCGGAACGACAACTGCAAGATGGATTCAGTTTAAAATTCCGGTTGCAAAACCTCAAAATACTATTGGAAACATATCTGATTTTAGATCTATCCGTTTCATGCGCATGTTTATGACGGGTTTTACCGATCAAATGACGGTTCGTTTTGGAGCTTTAGATTTAGTGAGAGGCGAATGGAGAAGATACACCGGTACGCTTGATGCAAACGATCCAAATCCAGATGATGATGGAACACAGTTTGATGTTGCGGCAGTTAATATTCAGGAAAACGGTACAAAATGTCCTGTAAATTATGTTATTCCGCCGGGCGTTCAAAGAGAGCAATTGTACAATAACAATACAATTATCAATCAAAACGAACAGGCTTTAGCAGTTCGAATTGGAGGTACAGGATTGCAGTATCAGGATTCAAGAGCCGTTTTCAAAAATGTAAGTGTAGATATGCGTCAGTATAAAAAACTGAAAATGTTTTTGCATGCTGAATCACTTCCAAATGAAACTGCGTTATTAGATGAGGAAATGGTTGGTTTTATTCGTTTTGGTAACGACTTTACACAAAACTATTATCAAGTCGAAATTCCATTAAAAGTTACACAAACAGGAGGATCTTGTACAATAGCTCCAGATTTAGTTTGGATGGAAGACAATAATATTGACTTAGCGCTTGAGTTATTAACCCGAATGAAAATCAAAGCCATGCCTTTAGATATTAATTCTCCTAAAAGAGATATTAATGGCGTGTATTATCCTGATGATGACCCTGATTTGATTTCAAGTGGAGGTGATGGTGACAGTAAATTAAAGCTGGGTATTAAAGGAAATCCAAATTTTGGTTTGGTTCGAAATTTAATGGTCGGAGTAAAAAGCAGGGCAGATCATAAAGATATTAAAGGAGAAGTTTGGTTCAATGAACTTCGTATGTCGGATTTAGATAATAAAGGCGGAATGGCAGCATTGTTAAATGTTGATACCAACATGGCCGATTTTGCGACCGTTTCGGCAACAGGAAGGAAAAGTACGATTGGTTTTGGATCGCTTGAGCAGGGAGCAAATGAAAGAGATCGTGAAGATATTCAGCAATATAATATCGTGACAAATTTGAATTTAGGAAAATTAATGCCTCACAAATGGGGAATTAATTTGCCTTTTAATTATGCTATCGGTGAAGAAGTTATTACGCCAGAATATGATCCTTTTAATCAGGATATCAAATTAGATCAGCTGATAAAAGAAACAACTGATCCAGCGGAAAAAGATAATATCAGAACCCGAGCAGTAGATTATACAAAGCGTAAGAGCATTAATTTTATTGGCGTTAGAAAAGACAGAGCTCCAGAGCAGAAACCTCATGTTTATGATATTGAAAATTTCACATTTTCACAATCATACAATCAAGTGGCGCGTCATGATTATGAAGTGGAAGATTATCGTGATGAACAGTCAAATTCGGCTGTAAATTATGCTTATACTTTTCAGCCAAAAGAAGTGGTGCCTTTCAAACAGACCAAATTCATGAAAAAAAGTGATTATTGGAAAATGCTGAGCGACATTAACTTTAATTATCTTCCTTCGAATGTTACTTTCAATACAAATATTTTAAGACAAAGCAATCGTCAGCAGTATCGACTTGTAGAAGTTGAAGGAATTGGGCTTGATCCACTTTACAGACGAAATTTTGCTTTCAACTATCAATATGGTTTTGGTTTTAATGTGACCAAATCTTTAAAACTGAATTATACTGCAGCATCAAATAATATTGTGAAAAATTATTTGAATGCTGATAATACACCAAAAGAAGATTTCAACATTTGGGATGATTATTTTGATTTGGGAACACCAAATCAGCACTTGCAGCAATTAATATTGAATTATGAAATTCCGATTAATAAAATTCCAGTTTTAAGTTTTGTAAAGGCGGCATATACCTATACTGCAGATTATAGCTGGCAGCGTTCATCAACGGCTTTATCTCAGTTTACGGCGGATGACGGAATTACATATAATTTAGGAAATACAATTCAAAATGCAAATTCAAATACGCTGACTTCAACATTTGAAATGAATAAATTGTATAAGTACTTAGGTTTGACTCCTGGAGGAAAAACAGCTGCGAAACCGAAACCGACAGCGCCACCAAAACCAGGAGAAAAAATTGTAAATACAACGGCAAAACCTGTAGTTAATAACAGCCCGTTTTATGACGGTTTAATTGGTGTTTTGACAAGTTTGAAAGATGTAAAGGTTAATTATACTAAAAATAGCGGAACGGTTTTACCGGGTTATACCCCAAGCGTTGGTTTCTTTGGTACAGCAAAACCATCTTTAGGGTTTATTTTTGGAAGTCAGGACGATGTTCGTTATGAAGCAGCAAAAAATGGCTGGTTAACGAATTATGATAATTTCAATCAAAACTTTACACAGGTTACAAACAAGATTTTAAAAGTTACTGCAAATATTATCCCGTTTCCTGATCTGACAATTGATTTGGCTATGGATCGTACTTATTCTCGAAATTCATCTGAACAATATAGTGTTGTGGATGGAGAATATATGCCATTATCACCTTATACATATGGAATGTTTTCAATCTCAACGGTATTGATCAAAACATCTTTTGCAACCAGCAATGAAAATGAATCGGCGGCATTTGATGATTTTAGAAATAATCGTTTAGTCATTGCAAATCGATTGGCTGAGGACCATTATGGAGCCGGTGCGACAATACCAAGATATGGAGATGCAAATAATCCAATTCCTGCACCTGGAGATGCGAATTATGCTGTTTATAGTGCCAATGTAGGATATCCGATTGGTTTTACAAAAAGCAATCAGGCCGTTTTACTGCCATCATTTTTAGCAGCTTATTCAGGAGGAAATGCTTCAAGCAGTTCAACAGATATTTTTAGAAGTTTCCCTATTCCAAACTGGAGTATAAAATACAATGGTTTGATGCGTTATAAATATTTTAAAGATAAATTCAAACGTTTCTCTTTACAACACAATTACAGAGCATCTTATACGGTAAACCAATATAGATCAAATTTTGATTATTACGAAACTCCAGGCGGACAAGATGTGAATACAAACTTCTATAACCAAACGGTAATGTCAAATGTCAATTTAGTGGAGCAGTTCAGTCCGCTGATTCGTGTCGATTTTGAGCTTAAAAGTTCTTTCCGTCTGTTGACCGAAATTAAGAGAGACAGAGCATTATCGATGAGTTTTGATAATAACTTGCTTACAGAGGTAAAAGGTGTTGAGTATGTTGTGGGAGCGGGATATCGTTTTAAAGATGTTATTTTTTCATCTCGATTAGCAGATAGTCCAACGGGAATTATTAAAAGTGATATTAACATAAAAGCTGATTTTTCATATAGAAATAACCAGACATTAGTTCGTTATTTAGATTATGACAATAACCAGCTTGCGGCAGGTCAAAATATTTGGGCATTAAAATTAACAGCAGATTATGCATTCAGCAAAAATCTTACAGCTATATTTTACTATGATCATTCATTTTCGAAAGCAGTTATTTCGACTTCATTCCCGCTTACAAATATTAGATCAGGATTTACACTCAGATATAATTTCGGAAATTAAATTTAGAATTCTGAACTAAATTTTATTAGAAGATTATTACATTTGTGTCTTATTTATTAAATTATCAATTTTCAAACATACTATTATGAGCATACCAGCAAATTTAAAGTACACAAAAGATCACGAATGGGTTAGCATCGAAGGCGATGTTGCGACTGTAGGAATTACTCATTTTGCACAAAAAGAGTTAGGAGATATCGTGTATGTTGAGGTAGAAACTTTAGATCAGACATTAGATAAAGATGAAGTTTTTGGAACAGTTGAGGCTGTTAAAACAGTTTCAGATTTATTTTTGCCTTTAACAGGAGAAATTATTGCTTTCAATGATAGTTTAGAAAGTGCTCCAGAAACTGTAAATTCTGATCCTTACGGTGCAGGATGGATGATCAAAATAAAGATTGCTGATGCATCAGAAATTGATTCATTATTGTCTGACGCAGCTTACAAACAACTTATCGGTGCCTAAACAACTTCTTTTAATTTGGGCGATTATCTGCTCAGGTATCATTACTTATTTTTGTTTGACAAATTCAAGTAATATCCCAGCAATTAATTTTCCAAGCATAGATAAAATTGTTCATTTTTGTTTTCATTTCGGATTTACAATTTCGTGGATTTTGTTCTTCAAAAAAGAACTTAAAGGGCAGCATGCAAATGATTATAAAGCCTATCTGATTTCGTTTATATTTTCCGTTTTTTTTGGAATTACAATCGAAATTCTGCAGGGAGTCTTAACAACTACAAGAACTCCTGACGTAACAGATGTTTTATCAAATACAATTGGTGCAACCGCTGGCGTATTTTGTGCTATTGGTTTAAGGAAGCAGATTGACAAAATAATAGGAATATGATTACCCACTTCGGTGGGTTTTTTATTATACTAAAACGAAGCTTTATAAATAGTGCTGTTTTTTGAATTTAAAATGTATTTTTGTGCCGATCTGATATAATATAAATCATGAACATTAAGCAATACCTTGATTCAACGTATCTTAAAACTGCTTCGCAAGCTGGACTTTCGGAAGCAGAAAATGATATTGTTGTACAAAATGCAATTGAAGAGGCAATTGCAGAAGGTTTTAAATTGATAATGATTCGGCCGGAAAATGTCAGCTTGGCGAAAAAAATGATTCTGAAGGCTAATTCGACTTTGCTTGTTGGTACTGTTATTGATTTTCCGGAAGGCAAATCAGATTTAGAAACCAAGATTAAAGAAGCAAATGAAGCTATTGAAAATGGCGCAGACGATTTAGATTTTGTCTGCAATTATGAAGCTTTCAAAAATGGAGATATTGCATTAGTCAAAAACGAAATTTTAATAGGTATTCAAATTGGTTTAGCGCATAATAAAACTGTAAAATGGATTATTGAAACTGCAGCTTTAACCGATAAAGAAATTATTCAGCTTTCGGCTTTGATCAAAAATGTGGTGATATCTAATTTTAAAGAAGACGATTATGCATCCGTTTTTGTAAAGTCATCCACAGGTTTTTTTAAAACAGAAAATGATTTGCCAAATGGTGCTACCGTTCCAGTGATTATTATAATGTTAGAAAATGCTTCACCTTTGCCAGTTAAGGCGGCAGGTGGTGTCAGATCATATGAAGATGCAATAGAAATGATTCGTTTAGGAGTTAAACGTATCGGAACTTCAGCAGCAAAAAAAATTGCTAATGGAGAAAATACCCCAAATCAATATTAAATGAAAACCAAATTTTACGCAACAAATAAAAGTGCATTCTCTTTTGTTTTGCTGTTAAGCTCGCTATTTGCTTTTGCGCAGAACAATACTTCTTCTGTTCAATCAGGATTTACAAGTGAACAATTTCCTGTTTTTGATAATTGTCAAAATTTAGCCGATAAAAAATTAGAAAACTGCTTTTATAAAGAAGTTCAGGATTTTGTTTTTCAAAATTTTGAAGTGCCTGAAAATCTAAAACAATCCAATTATAAAGGTGAAGTAAAAGTACTTTTTGAGGTTGATGCAACAGGTATATTTAAAGTGATTTATGTAAATACAGCAAATGAAGAATTAGCTGCAGAAGCGAAACGTGTTTTCGGCAAATTTCCACAGATAAAACCTTCTACTTATAATGGAAAGCCAACATATTCAAAATATACGATTGCAATTGGTATTCCTTTAAAAAATTCTGATCAGCTTGCAGCAGAAGCTTTGGCAGCATCCCAAATTTTAAAGCCGGCTGAAAAACCTATGACGGAATTGGACAGTATTGTTTATAAAAAATACAATAATCCAGAATTTGAAAGTCATTTAAATATTCCGTTTTCTCATAGTTATTATGCGCAGTTTGATGGCGCAATGAATCAGGTTGGAAGTAATAATCATACAGCTTCAAAACCCTATACTTATGCTGAGGTTTCAAAATATTATAATTTGAAAGCGGTAAATGAATCGCTTCAAAAAAATGTTTCGACGTGGCTGGGCAGAAAATGGTGGAATGAAAACTTAGTTCAGATTCAGGGAGAGGATTATTGGCTGACTTTAAACCCTATTGTTGATCTTGAATTAGGAAAAGCTTCAGATCTTGATGCTTCTTATACGTATGTAAATACGCGTGCTTTAAATTTTAGAGGAGGTTTAGGAAAACAAATAAACTTTACAACAACGATTTTTGAAAGCCAAGGCCGTTTTGCAGGATATTTTAATGATTATGCCGAATCGCTTAAACCATCTGGAGGAAATCCTGCGATTATTCCTGGCGTGGGTATTGCAAAAGGATTTAAGACGGATGCATATGATTTTCCTTTGGCGGAAGCTAATATTACTTATACGCCATATAAATTTTTTGATCTGCAGTTAGGTTATGGCAGAAATTTTATTGGAGATGGATATCGTTCATTGCTTGAAAGTGATGGAGCAAGTCCGTATCCATATTTTAAAATTAATACAACTTTCTGGAAAATTAAATATACAAATACGTACATGTGGCTGAAGGATGTTCGTCCTGAAGTTACAGTTGATAAAACATATGCCACAAAATTTATGGCAAATCACTATTTAAGCTGGAATGTTTCAAACAGATTAAATTTAGGTTTCTTTGAATCAGTTGTTTGGACAGATACTAATAATAGAGGGTTTGATGTCAATTTTGTGAATCCAATTATTTTTTACCGTACCGTTGAATTTACGTCTTCTTCAAGAAGCGGTAATGCAATGCTTGGTATTACGGGAAAATATAAATGGAATAACAGTATAAACTTGTATTCGCAGTTTTTAATCGATGAATTTTCGGTTTCTGATGTAAAAGCAGCGGATAAAAGCTGGAGAAATAAATTTGGTTTTCAAATTGGAGGAAAATACTTTAATGCATTTGATGTAAAAGATCTTTTGGTTCAGATAGAATACAACCATGTGCGTCCTTATGTGTATTCGCACAGTGCGGTGATTACAAATTATGGACACAATAATCAAAGTCTTGGTCATCAATGGGGAGGGAATTTCAATGAGCTTGTGATGATTGGTCGTTATCACAAAGGACGTATTTTTGGTGATGCAAAATTTACTGTTGGAACACGAGGATTAGATTTTAATACCACTAAGGATAGTTATAATTACGGAGGCGATATTTATAAAAGCTATGATGTAAAACGTCCATATGATACTGGAGTTAAAGTAGGACAGGGAAATAAAACTAGTGTTTTTATTGCTGATATTCAAGGAGGATATTTGATAAACCCGATGACGAATTTGAAATTGTATGGAAGTTTCATTTACAGAAATTTTGATCCGACCCAAGAAACAGCTACGACTTTTAAACAAAGTACGACTTGGTTTACTATAGGATTGCGTTCAGATATTTTTAATTGGTACTTCGATTACTAGAATTTTTATAGGATTTTTCGAAACAATTGTGTTAAAGATTTACAAGTCCTTATTTAGTAACGGTTTTATTGAAAAAAATCTAATTTTATAGTTCTTTATTCTACAATCTAATTTGTACATTTGCAGCACTCAAAAAAATATACAAACAATAGAGGTTTGAACACTACTAAAAATACAATTTCACTAAAATCAATATTTCTGGACTTCAAAGAGATTACAAAGGCTGGTTTGGCTATCAGTGTTTTGTTTTCTTCAATTGCCGGATATTTATTAGGTGTAAATAGCGAGCACCCTTTTAAATGGAGCGTTTTGCTTGTTTTGTCAATTGGCGGTTACTGTATGGTTGGAGCTTCGAATGCATTTAATCAAGTAATTGAAAAAGATATCGATGCCTTGATGGATAGAACAAAAAATCGTCCCGTTCCTTCAGGACGTATGTCTCCAAAAATGGCTTTGTTTGTAGCAAGTCTGCTGACCATTATTGGAATCACTTTGCTTTATACCATAAATGCAAAGTCAGCAATGTTTGCTGCTATTTCCATATTTTTATACACAAGTATTTATACACCTTTAAAAACGGTTACTTCATTATCTGTATTTGTTGGTGCTTTTCCTGGTGCAATACCATTTATGTTAGGTTGGGTTGCCGCAACGGGTGAATTCGGAATTGAAGCAGGAACTTTGTTTTTGATTCAGTTTTTCTGGCAGTTTCCTCATTTTTGGGCAATTGGCTGGTTTTTGTATGAAGATTATGAGAAAGCTGGAATCTTCATGCTTCCAACAGGGAAAAAAGATAAAGGGACTGCTTTGCAGATTATTTTATATACCATTTGGCTTATCATAGCTTCATTACTTCCGGTTTTGGGCTATACAGGACAATTGTTTATTTCTCCTATTGCTGCGGTGTTAGTATTTTTATTAGGATTATGGATGCTGTTTTACGCGGTAAAATTATATCAATTGCGAACAGCAAAAGCGGCAAGAACTTTAATGCTGGTGAGTGTTTCATACATTTCACTATTGCAGATTGTATTTATAGTAGATAAATTTTTAAGATAGTTATGGAAATGACAATTAAAGCAAGTGAAGAACAAGAGAGTAAATCAAAATCGGCTAAACTGATTTTGTTATTCGCCATGGTGAGTATGACCATGATGTTTGCGGGACTTACAAGTGCATTTGTAGTTAGTAAATCAAGAGCCGACTGGTTGAAGGATTTTGAATTGCCAATTGCATTTTATTATAGTACAGCAGTGATTATTGGCTGTAGTGTTACTTTTTATCTGGCAAAAAAAGCAATCCAGAAAGACAACAGAAGCTTAACAACGGCTTTGTTGTTAGGTACATTGGCTTTGGGTGTTTTGTTTGTAGTTTTACAGCTTGTAGGATTCGGACAGATCATGGAAAGTGGTTATTATATGACAGGTCAAGGCAGTTCAATTACTGCAACCTTCCTTTATGTAATTACTTTTGTACACCTACTGCACTTACTTGGCGGGTTAATTTCGCTTTTAATTGTAATTTATAATCATTTTAAACAAAAATACAATTCAACTCAAACTCTTGGTATAGAACTAGGTGCAATGTATTGGCACTTTCTAGACTTATTGTGGGTTTTATTATTTTTATTTTTATATTTCTTTAAATAAGAAAAAAACGTAAATTTGGGAACTTTTTAACGAATATCTTTTATGGAAGCGACAGTTACTACTGCAAACAACGACGAAAAAACTTGGGGAGGCGGCAATGAGCCATTAGGAGCAAGTTATGGTAAAATGATGATGTGGTTTTTTATCGTATCAGATGCCTTGACATTCTCTGGATTTCTAGCGGCTTATGGTTTTTCTAGATTTAAATTTATTGAAACTTGGCCTTTGGCTGATGAAGTGTTTACTCACTTCCCATTTTTGCATGGTAATCCACAACCAATGCTTTATGTAGCCTTAATGACTTTTATTTTGATTTTTTCATCTGTAACAATGGTTTTGGCAGTTGATGCTGGTCATCAATTGAAAAAAACAAAAGTTGCATTTTATATGTTCTTAACTATTATTGGAGGTTTAATTTTCGTTGGTTCTCAAGCTTGGGAATGGAAAAACTTCATTAAAGGAGAGTATGGTGCAGTTGAGACAGCAGGTGGAAGTTTGTTGCAGTTTGTTGATAAAGATGGTAAAAGAGTAGCTCTTGAAGAGTTTGCGGTAAAATTGCCAGAACAGCCAGAAGAACTTACAAGAGCCAAAGCAAAATGGTTTATGGAAAGCGCTGAAACTGTTTCAACATATTCAGTTGCTGAAATCCAGGCTGGTTTTAAGGCGCATCCTGAATTATTGATCAGAACAGAAAAACTTACAGCTGAAAAGAAAAAAACAGTTTTAACAAGAGCAGAATCTGAAAATCGTTTAGCGACTGCAAAATATGTTGTTGAAGGTGCAAACTTAACTAGAAACGAATACGGAAGTAAATTATTTGCTGATTTCTTCTTCTTCATTACAGGATTCCACGGATTCCACGTTTTCTCAGGAGTTATTATTAATATCATTATTTTCTTTAATGTATTATTAGGAACTTACGAGAAAAGAAGAAGCTACGAAATGGTAGAGAAAGTTGGTTTATACTGGCACTTTGTCGATTTAGTTTGGGTATTTGTATTTACAGTTTTCTACTTAGTTTAATTTTAGATTTTAATTATTATGTCACACGAGCACGTATCAAATACAAAAAGAATCTGGTTTGTTTTTGCATTACTATCAGTAGTAACAACAATAGAGGTTATTCTTGGTATCTACAAACCTGGAGTATTAGAGTTTAATCATTTTGTAGGTTTGAATTTGTTGAACTGGATTTTCTATATC
Organism: Flavobacterium sp. LC2016-01; assembly: GCF_009711135.1. Taxonomy (GTDB): domain Bacteria; phylum Bacteroidota; class Bacteroidia; order Flavobacteriales; family Flavobacteriaceae; genus Flavobacterium. Next base: position 26,877 of record NZ_WMIC01000005.1, read on the forward strand.
CTGACAATTTTCAAAGCTTATTATATAGTATGGGCATTTATGCACATGGAAGGTGAAAAAAGCAGCCTTAGATGGTCTGTTGTATCACCAGTTATTTTCCTAGTTTTATATTTATTGTTTATTCTGTTGACAGAAGGACATTATATTTATGGGGTTTTTAAAGATTCTACTATTAAATGGAATTTTTAACATGATATTAATTCGAAAAGAAGCTCCGATTTGCGGAGCTTTTTTTATTTTTGTACCTCAATATTTGTACGCATAAACAATGAAAAAAAATATAGTTCTCTTTGTACTTTTTGTTCTGCCTATTGTAGCTTATTTGTTTTTTGCATCTGGAGTAAACAGCTTTACTAAACTTCCTACCATAACTCCACAAATTGCTGATCTTGGCAATTGGAAATCCTTAAAAGGTGAAAAAGTAACTTTAAATAAGAAAATTACAATACTTGGTTTTTCGGGTACTGAAATCGTGAAAAACAGAGGTAACTTTTTTAATCTGAACGAAAAGATTTATCAACGCTATAATGGTTTTAAAGATTTACAGTTTGTAGTTATCTGTCCATTAGGGACGGAGGAAGACGCTAAAAAACTTGTTGAATCTTTAGGCTCTTTTACAGATGTTTCGGGCTGGCATTTTGTTTTTGCTTCTCCAGAAGAAATCAAAGCTTATTATAGCCAGTTGTTTTTAAAGGGCAAACTTGATAGTAATCTTGGAACATCAAATGTTTATATTGTTGATAAAGAAAGAAATCTTCGAGGACGAAAAGATAAAGACGATTACAAAGAAGGATATGATACTTTTCACCCTTCAGAGCTGAGCAACGAAATGCTTGATGATTTTAAAATCATTTTATATGAATACCGCGCTGCTCTTAAAAAGAACCACAATGCCACTAAAGAACTTTAATTTTTACCTACATGTTTAAAAATAAATCATATATCGGAATTTCGTTTATCGTTTTGATTTTCGGAATTTATGCAGTGCCAAAAATTGTCGACAGAATTCAAAACGGTGAAGTTGTAAAAGGAAATCGTTTGGATAATGTTGGTTTAAAAAATTCGAAAGAAGGAGGTAAATTATTGACCATCGGTCCGGCTCCTAAATTCGAATTAACAAATCAGGACGGTGCTAAAGTTTCAAATGAAACGTATAAAGGAAAAGTTTATGTTTTGGAGTTTTTCTTCACAACTTGTCCTTCAATTTGTCCAAAGATGAATTTAAGTATGCTGGAAATTGAAAAGACTTTCTTTGGAAATCCTAATTTCGGAATTGTTTCTATTACAATAGATCCTGCTCATGATACGCCGCAGGTTTTAAAAGATCATGCAAAATTATTAGGTGTTAAATCTTCAAATTGGAATTTCTTAACAGGAGATAAGGCAACGATTATGGATTTGTCTAACAAAGGTTTCAATTTATATGCAGGAGAAAATGATAAAGTGAATGGTGGTTTTGAGCATTCAGGTTTATTTGCCTTAATTGATAAAGACGGAAAAATTCGATGCAGAAAAGATGATTTTGGAAATCCAATTTTATACTATGATGGCTTAGATAAAAAAGGAGTTAGAGAAATTCAAGAAGATATTAAAGTATTATTAGAAGAATAAAATGGAAGATAATTCGATAGAAAAAAAATACAATAAATTTATTATTGCGGTTTCAATTGTAATACCGGTGGTTGTGGCAATTTTATTTGGTGTGAAGCTGAAAGATTTTGGATATAATGTTGAACCGTTATCTATGTTGCCTCCAGTTTATGCGACAATAAACGGTTTAACAGCAGTTGTACTGGTTGCGGCTGTAATGGCTATTAAAAATGGAAAACGTTTATTGCATGAGCGTTTAATGACTTTTGCAATTGCTTTGTCTGTTGCTTTTTTAGTGATGTATGTTGCTTATCATATGACGGCAGATTCTACTAAATATGGTGGTGAAGGAGTGTTGCGTTACGTATATTTCTTTATTTTAATCACTCACATTTTATTGTCGATTGCTATTATTCCACTTGTTTTATTTACTTACGTTAGAGCATTGGCGCAACGTTTTGACAGGCATAAAAAATTGGCTAAAATAACTTTTCCGCTTTGGTTATATGTTGCGGTTACAGGTGTTGTAGTTTACTTAATGATTTCTCCTTACTATGTACATTAATAGAAAAAATAGGTTTCAAGTTTCAGGTTTCAGGTTTCAAACTTTGTTTTTTGGAATTTGTTTCTTCTTAATTGGGATTTCAGCGAATGCTCAATGTGCGATGTGTCGTGCTGCACTTGCGGGAGATTCAAATGTAAAGAAGGCAGAAGCTGTAAATGACGGAATTGTATATTTAATGGTAATTCCGTATTTGCTTGTAGGTATAATTGGTGTTCTGATTTACAGAATGTATCAATCTAAAAAGAAAAAAGCCGAATAATTTTATTCGGCTTTTTTTATAAGTGCTATTTTCAATTTTCTTTTAGTGAAATAATATGTTCCAACAAATAATAAGAACATGATTATTTTGCAAAATAAAGCGAGAATAAAATTCGAAGGATAAATGTCTAAATCGGAGTACATTGTCCAAGAACTTGGAAGGTAGTCACGATGGAAAGTTATAATAAATATCATCAATCTTTCAATAGAAACCATTAATAGAAAGCTAAATACTATTCTTAAAAGAGATTTTTATAAACTTTTTTAATTCGTAGTAGCTGCGTAATTAACAGCCATAAAATCGGTTGAGCCCAAATTCCAAACCAATATTTCCCGAACATTCTGTTTAATAGAAGATTTTGTTCTTCTGCATTGCTTTCAAAATAAAAAACAAAAATTCCAATAATCCAGATTGTGAAATAAATTACGCCAACGAAAGAGATGAAATTTGTTGCTTCCTCATCTATTTTATACAGAATAGAATTCTTTGTAAATATTGAGATAATTAAAAAAAGCACTGAATACAAACCAAATGCTGTGAAAAAATCCACAGTTAGGATCTGAAGTAAAAGCATTATATTTTCCTTCATTTAGGTTTTGTTTTCGATTGATGTTAAATTCAGAAACCAGTTATTTTTATTTTAATCCATCAACAGAAACATTCACGGTTCCGTTTATTTTTATAAAAGCGATAATTGCCTGATTGGTCAGCTGAATTTTATCAAATTGAATGTCTTCCATTTTTCCGTTTACAAAAACACCGGGCATTGGAGAATAGTTCTTTAGATAAGAAGCCATACTCTTTTTCCCTTCTTCTAAATTTGGCTGAATAGAGTAACGGCAGTTTTCTTCCATTTTTCTTAAAATGTAACCTTGTCCTAGCCAGCTTGCAGTTCTCATTAATCTGCTTTTGGTGTCTAAAACATAATCTAATTTGTCAAAATAAATTTCTTTTGTCTGCGGATTGTATTGTGGGAATCCGTTTAGGTATAAAGTTCCGTTTATAGATCCTAAAACGTCTAAAGCAATTACCATTTTTCCGTCTTTATGCCAAATTGCAACATTTTTCACGGTCACTTTTTTACTTCCGGATCCAAATTCCTGATTAGCAAAATTTTGGGTCATTATTTTAGAAGCATCTGCATAAGTTGAGATTGCTGCAATATTGGCCGAAATTTGATTTGGAATTTTGGCAACAGGTTTTAAAACAGTTTTATTGGCGTTGAATTTAGATTCAGGCTTTTTGCCAACAATTGTTTCCATGTTGCATTTCATTCCCATATCTAATAAAAACGAATCATTTTTTAGTTTTACATTGGTTGAATAAACTTCAATTGGAACAATTCTTAACCAGCTTTCATAGGTATCACTCATTTGAAATGGAGTGCATAGTTTTTCTAAAGCTGATAAAACATTCGGTTTAAAGTCCATTGATGTTTCAATTGCTTCGTCTATTGTCTTTTCAATTTGTGATTTAAAAATTGAAATTGCAGGATTTATCAAATACGTAATTGGCATATTTTTCCCAAACACTGTCATCGTTGGGCTTTCGTTCCAGTTTAATGATTTAAACTCGGTTTTTGTGTTTAATTTCCAATTGGTCAAAGCGACATCGCTGGATAAAGTGATGACTCCATTTAGATTAAATTCGCGCGTATCATATAATTCAACGCCTAATTTTTTAGTTCCAATTCTGTATTTAATGGTTGCTTTTAAAGGAAGAATCGTTTTTATCTTTTTATTTGGAGCTGCAGGGTCATTTTGGATTTTTATTGGAGCCTGTTTCCAGATTTTAATTTCGATATCATCATCTTCAATATTGTTGTCCTCGTAAATTAGTCCATTTAAGAGTGTATTGGTCTGATTTTCTATGTCAGACAGTTTTACTGTTATCGGTAAATTAATAAAAGACGGATTTGCATCATAAACTAGTGGGCTGGCGTCGTCTGGCTCTGGTTTTAAAGTTTCAAGTTTTTGTGATGTTGAACAGCTGAAAAGCAGTATAGTAGCTGTAAATAAAGCGAAAATTGAAGAAAACTTCATAGGTACAATTTTTTTTAAGTGAGACAAAATTAAGAAAAGAATTAAATAATCTTAAAAAAGTGTAACAATTACAAAAGTGCACCGTCTTATTTAAGTATTAAAATAAATTATTAACGTTTTGTTATCATAATTTACTTATAAAAAATATTATTATTGTTTTAAAAATTAACAATACCATGATTGAAATAAAAGATTTGCATAAATCCTATAAAATGGGAAGTTCAGAACTGCATGTGTTAAAAGGTATTAATTTTAATATTGAAGAAGGTGAGCTTGTCGCTATCATGGGATCTTCAGGGTCAGGAAAATCTACGCTTCTTAATATTTTAGGAATTTTAGATGAAGCTGATTCTGGAAGTTATACTTTAGATAAAACTCCAATCAAAAAATTGAACGAAACGATAGCCTCAAAGTATCGCAATAAATTTTTAGGATTCGTTTTTCAATCTTTTAATTTGATCAATTATAAAAGTGCACTTGATAATGTGGCAATGCCATTATATTATCAAGGTATAAAAAGAAAAGAACGTTACGAAATTGCAATGAGATATTTGGAGAAAGTTGGTTTGGGTTCACATTCACATCATTTGCCAAATGAACTTTCCGGAGGTCAAAAACAGCGTGTTGCAATCGCAAGAGCATTAGCCTCAAATCCAAAAGTATTACTTGCTGATGAACCTACAGGGGCTTTGGATACTAAAACTTCTTATGAAGTAATGGAGCTTATTCAAGGAATTAACGATGAAGGTAAAACTATTTTGATCGTTACGCACGAACCAGATATTGCCGCTATGTGCAAGAGAAATGTGGTCCTGAAAGACGGATTAATTATTGACGATAAAAAAGTAGAACAAGTTAGAGCTTCATCTTATGTTTAATATTGAGCGTTGGCAAGAAATATTTGATGCAATCTCCAAAAACCGGCTGCGTACCTTTTTGACTGGAGTTTCAGTTGCATCTGGGATTTTTATTTTGGTGATTTTGCTTGGAGCTGGAAAAGGGCTTCAAAACGGTATTGAGAAACAATTTGAAAATGATGCCCAAGGAATTATTGAAGTTTGGTCGAATGTAACAACTAAAGGGTATAAAGGGTTAAATCCAGGAAGACAAATTCAATTAAGAAACAGCGATTATGATCTTCCAGTGTCGAAATTTAACGACCAATTAGATAAAAAATCTTCTGTTCGAAGTACTTGGGGAGGGATTGTGAGCTATGGAAAAGAATCAGGAAATTATCAGTTTCGCGGAATTACACCAGATTATTTAGCACTTGAAAATGCTACTATTATTAATGGACGTTTCATTAATAACAGTGATATGGTAAATAACGAGAAAGTTGTGGCTATTGGTTTAAAAGTTAAACAGGATTTGTTTAAAGAACAAGATCCAATAGGAAAAGAAATTTTAGTTAATAATATAAATTTTAAAGTAGTCGGGGTTTTTACAGATCCATCTGGAGAACGAGAAGAATCTAGAGTTTATATGCCTATAACGACTAATCAGCGTGCTTTTGGAGCCGGTGATAAATTAAGCGGCATGCAGTTTGTTTTAAATAAAAAACCAGATTATGATCAGGCTTTGGCACAGTCTAAGCGATTTACTGAAGGTGTAAAAGAGCTGTTAAAGAGCAAAAATATTGTTGCTCCGGATGATGACAGTGCGATTGGGGTTTATAATTCGGTAGAAGATGCAAAGCAGTTCTATGATTTAAATCTTTACATCAGATTGTTCTTTTGGTGGGTTGGTATCTGTACTATTATCGCTGGAGTTGTTGGAGTAAGCAATATCATGCTGATTATAGTAAAAGAAAGAACTAAAGAAATTGGAATTAGAAAAGCTTTGGGAGCATCACCATTTTCGATCATCTCAATGATACTTCATGAGTCTATTTTTATTACGACAATTGCTGGTTTTACTGGATTATTAGCAAGTCTTTTATTGTTAGAATTTGTGGGGCCGATGGTACAGAGTGAATATTTTAGAAATCCAGAAGTAGATTTTAGTGTCGCTTTGACAACACTAGTTTTACTTGTATTTGCAGGCGCGCTTGCTGGATTTTTCCCAGCTTACAGAGCAGCCAAAATAAAACCTATTATAGCACTTAGAGACGAATAATTATGTTTAAAAAAGATAATTGGGACGAGATTTTACAGGCCTTAACGGCTAATGTTTTCAGGACAATTCTGACTGCATTTGGCGTGTTTTGGGGGATTTTTATTTTGGTAATATTGCTTGCAGCCGGTAACGGTTTAGAAAATGGAGTAAAAAAAGGTTTTGACGGTATAGCCACAAATACCATGTTTATGTGGAGTCAGACAACTTCAAAAGCTTATAAAGGATTGCCTAAAGTACGCAGATATGATTTTAGAAATAGTGATGTCGCAGCATTAAAAGCAGCTTTGCCAGATTTATTATATGTTTCTCCTCGAAACCAATTGGGAGATTTTAACGGTACAAATAATGTAGTCCGTGGCACTAAAACTTCGGCATTTACTATCTATGGAGATTATCCGGAACTGATTAAGCAACAGCCTATGGATATCATTAAAGGCCGATTTATCAATCAGCAGGATATTTTAGACAGAAGAAAAATAGCTGTGATTGGACAAGGGGTTATTTCTGAACTTTATGGGAAAGCAGAAGAAGCAATTGGAACTTATATTAAAGTAAATGGGATTAATTTTATGGTCGTTGGTGTTTATCATTCTAAACAGCAAGGCGGTAATGCAGAGCAGGAACAAAAAAATATTTTTGTTCCATTTACTACCTTTCAGCAGGCCTTTAATTATGGTGATAAAGTGGGCTGGATGGCGCTTACTGCAAAAGACGAAACTTCGATAACCGATTTAAAGCCGAAAATTTTAGAATTAATAAAAGCACTTCATTCTGTCAATCCAAAAGATGAAAGAGCAGTTGGTAATTTTGATTTGTACGAACAATTTAATAAAGTACAGAGTTTGTTTAATATCTTGAAAATCATTGCTTATTTTGTTGGAACTCTGGTTTTGATTTCTGGAGTAATTGGGATTTCAAACATTATGCTTATTGTAGTTAAAGAACGTACAAAAGAAATTGGAATCCGCAGGGCCTTGGGGGCAACTCCATCAGCCATCCGCGGGCAAATTTTATCTGAATCTATCTTTTTAACTATTATTTCAGGAATGCTGGGAATTGCAGTCGCAACGGGAATTATTGCTGTTTTAAATATGGCGCTGGATTCCATGCCGCCGGGCAACAATACAATGTTTGCAAACCCAAGTGTAGATTTAGGAGTAGTGTTTGTTGCCTTATTAATATTAGTGGGTTCAGGTTTGCTAGCCGGATTTATTCCTGCTCAGACCGCAATTAATGTAAAGCCCGTTGACGCTTTACGAACAGAATAAATTATCAATCAAAATATAATCGATTAAACCAAAAACAAAATGAAAAAAGGAGTAACCGTAACCATTTTAATCTTTATTGCAATAATTTTCTTTGGTGCACTTTATTATTTGTATGCTAAAAATCAAGAGTCGCCAATTGTTTTTCAAACTGAAAAGGCAGAGATTAAAACGATAGTAAAAAATACCATTGCAACAGGTAATATTCAGCCTGATGAAGAGGTCTTAATCAAACCAAACATCTCGGGAATTATTGAAGAAGTATATATTAAAGCTGGAGAGAAAATTAAAGCCGGCGATATGATTGCCAAAATTAGAGTTGTTGCCAATGTGTCGAATGTAAGCAATACTCAAAATCAGGTACAAACTGCTAAAATTGCATTAGATAATCAGGAGAAAATCTATCAGAGACAAAAAACACTTTTTGAAAAAGAAGTAATTTCTGCAAATGATTTTGATGCAGCTCAATTGACTTACAAACAAGCGAAACAGAATTACCTGGCTGCAAAACAAAGCTTAGATATTGTTAAAACAGGAACAACAACATCTTTGGGCAGTTATGCAAATACATTAATTCGTTCAACTGTTAACGGAATGGTATTGGCAGTGCCTGTAAAAGTTGGAAATCAAGTTATTGAAAGTAATAATTTTAACGAAGGAACTACAATTGCCAGCGTTGCCGATGTTGGAAGAATGATTTTTATTGGAAAAATTGACGAGTCTGAAGTAGGTAAAATTAAAGAAAAAATGCCTATTGAGATTACAGTTGGTGCCATTGAAAATAAAAAATTCGATGCATATTTAACAGATATTGCTCCAAAAGGTGTTGTAGAAAATGGCGCTATTCAGTTTGAAATAAAAGCCAAATTAGAAAATAAAGGAGATACTTTTATTAGAGCTGGATTAAGTGCAAACGCATCCATTATATTAGATAAAGCAGATAAAGTTTTGGCTATTAAAGAATCACTTGTGCAGTTTGACAAAAAGACTCAAAAACCTTATGTAGAAGTTGAAACGGCACCACAAAAATTTCAGAGAAGAGATTTAGTTTTAGGTGTTAGTGACGGAATTTATGTTCAGATTAAAAGCGGTGTTGCAGCTTCTGATAAAATCAAAATCTGGAACCAAGGCTTGATCAACGAAGGAGATAAGGATAAAAAATAATTTGATTATTTAAAAGAGTTTTTGGGTTTTTAAAATGTTAAATTTGCATGGCTTGCTTGCTGTGCTTCATTCAAAATATATGAAAATAAATAAAATAAATAGTCTAGTTTTTGCCATGCTTTTTGGATTTGGATTATCAGGTCAAGCACAGACAAAACATTGGACACTGGAGGAATGCGTTAGATATGCATTAGATAATAATATCACGATAAAGCTATCAGAATTAGATGTTGAAAATGCTGAAATAAATAAAAAAGATGCATTTGGCAAATATCTCCCATCAGTTAACGGAAATGCGTCACATTCCTGGAATATTGGTTTAAATCAAGATGTAACTACAGGTGTTTTGCGTAATCAGACAACTCAATATTCATCTGTAGGTCTAAATGCCGGAGTTGATATTTACAGAGGTCTGCAAAATCAAAATACATACAGACGAACAAAACTTGCTATTATTGCGTCACAGTATCAATTACTGAAAATGCAGGAAGATATTTCTCTGAATGTTGCAAATGCTTTTCTTCAGATTTTAGGCTATAAAGAAGATTTAAAAATAAAAACAGAACAGCTTTCTATTGATGAAAAACGTTTAAAACGTTCTGAAGAAATGGTTAGTGCAGGAACAATTCCGCGTGGTGATTTATATGATTTGAAAGCCACTATTGCAACAGATAAACAAAACATTGCAGTTTCGGAGAATAATTTGCTGATCTCAAAATTGAGTTTGGCACAGCTTTTACAGCTTAAAGAATTTGCAGATTTTGACGTTGTTGATGATACCAATGCAAAAGATGAAAATAATATCATGGCACAAAGCCCAACTGATATTTATAATAAAGCAAAGGAAACAAGAACCGAATTAAAATTGGCACAAACCAATCTTGAAATTGCTGAGAAAAATGTGGCAATTGCTAAAGGTGCTTTTCAGCCTACTCTAAGTGGTTTTTATGGTTTTAATACGAGAGCAAGTTATAGTGATCAAATAAAATTTGATGCAAATAATCAGCCTTATACGGTAGGACCAGATCCAATATTCCAGCAGTTTAGCGATAATAAGGGACATAACTTTGGTTTGCAATTGAATGTGCCAATTTTCAATGGATTCTCTGTTAGAAATAATGTTGAACGAAATAAAGTAAGTTTAGAAAAATCTAAAATAGATTTAGAGCAAAAAAGTTTAGATTTGCAACGTAACGTGTATACTGCGTTTACAAATGCAAAAGCTGCGTTAAATACGTACGAAGCTGCAACGATAACTTTAGAGGCAAGACAGCAGGCTTACAATTATGCTAAAGAAAAGTATGATGTAGGATTGATGAATTCATTTGATTTTACGCAGGCTCAAACGTTATTAACAAATGCGCAGTCTGATGTTATCAGAACGAAATACGATTATTTATTTAAAATAAAAATTCTTGAATTCTATTTTGGAATTCCAATTGTTCCAATTCCTGCAAAATAATTTACTATGTCAAAAAAAACAATTTATTTCTTAGTCGGGGGCGCAATCATCATTATTGCGACTTTAATAGGTTTGTCGAAATCGGGAGTTATAGGAAATAAGGATGAAGGAAAAGAAGTAGAAATCTCAAAAGTTATCTCGTCAACAGTTGTCGAAACGGTTTCGGCAACTGGAAAAATCCAGCCTGAAATTGAAGTTAAAATTGCTTCAATGGTTTCAGGTGAAATTATTGCGCTGAATGTAAAAGAAGGTCAAGTTGTTAAAAAAGGGGATTTATTGGTTAAAATAAACCCAGATTTATATACTTCAGGTCTGGAACGTTCTGTTGCAAATCTTGCAGGGACTAAAGCTGGTTTGACACAATCTGATGCAAGCTATAAAGAAGCAAAGGCAAATTACGAGCGTAATAAAACCTTGTATGATAAAGGTGTAATTTCAAAATCAGACTGGGACAAAGCGATTTCGGCTTATGAGGTAGCAAAAGCAACAAAACAAAGTTCGTATTATAATGTTCAGAGTGCTACGGCTTCTGTTACTGAAGCTAGAGATAATTTAGGGCGTACTACTATTTATTCTCCTGCCGATGGTACCATCTCAGTATTAAATGTTGAGCTTGGAGAACGTGTTTTAGGAACACAGCAAATGGCTGGAACAGAACTTTTGAGAGTGGCCAACCTTAACAATATGGAAGTTGAAGTTGATGTCAACGAAAATGATATTGTAAAAATTAAGATTGGAGATGAGGCAAATGTTGAAGTTGATGCTTATTTGAAAAAGAAATTCAAAGGTATAGTAACCAGTATTTCGAACTCAGCAAGCACGGCTTTGACTTCAGACCAAGTTACAAACTTTAAAGTTAAAGTTCGAATTCTAAAAGATTCATATAAAGAGTTATTAGAAGGAAAACCAGCAGCTTATTCGCCTTTCCGACCTGGAATGACCGCCACAGTTGATATTATTACGACAACTAAAACAAATGTTTTGGCAGTGCCAATCAGTTCTGTTGTAGTAAAAGCTGATACGGCTGCAGTAAAAGATTTTAAAGCTGAAGATCCAAACGAAGATAAAAAAGCAGCACCGAAAAGCGATAAAAAATTCGAATGCGTTTTTGTAAAAGTTGGAGATAAAGCTAAAATCAGAATCATCAAAACTGGAATTCAGGACGATACGAATATTGAAGTAATGGCTGGATTAAAACCAGGCGATGTTGTAATTACAGGACCTTATACAACCGTTTCTAAAGATTTGAATTCTGGGGACAAAGTAAAGCTTAAAAAAGCGGAAGCGCCTAAAAAGTAGATTCTAGTATGATAATTGCTTTGCATGGAATGCCGTCAGAAATTATTTTTAGTATTTTTGGAAGCTCTATCAGTGTAATTGTATATTTGATATGGGTGCATTATAGTGTATATAAAACAAAATATTATAATGACGAATTTAAATATTTTGCAATAGAAAAAAAGCTGATTTTATACATAGGCTTTTTATTGGGAAATTTAGGTGTATCATTTGTCTTGTTCTGGTTATTAACCTTTATTTTTGCGTCTTTAATTTTTGTATAATTTTTTAATCACACACCGTATTGTCTTTTATTCTTAACATCGAAACAGCAACAAAAAATTGTTCAGTATCAATTGCAAAAAATGGTGAAACTATTCTATGCAAAGAAATCGCTGAAGAAGGATATTCGCATGCCGAAAAACTTCATGTTTTTATTGAAGAAATAATTACAGAATCAGGAATCTCGGTTCAAGATTTAGGGGCTGTTGCGGTAAGTCAGGGACCAGGATCCTATACAGGTTTGCGTATTGGAGTTTCTGCAGCAAAAGGCTTGTGTTATGCTTTAAATATTCCGCTGATCGCTGTTGATACATTAGAGACCTTGGCTTCAAGAGTTTCTGTTTCAGAAGGAAAAATTATTCCGATGCTTGATGCCAGAAGAATGGAAGTTTACAGTGAAATTTTTACTTCAGATTTTAAAAGAGAAAGAGCGATTCAAGCTGAAATTATTTCTGAAGAATCTTTTTCAGAATACAAAGATGTGCTTTATTTTGTTGGTGATTGTGCCGAAAAATGCAAGCCAGTTTTAACAAAAGAAAATTTTGTTTTTTTAGAAGAAATCAAATATCCTTCGGCAAGAGAAATGAGTAAAATCAGTTATGATAAATATCAAAAAAGCGACACCGTAGATGTCGCTTATTTTGAGCCTTATTATTTAAAAGATTTTATGATGACACTTCCATCAAAAAAATAATTATCTATTTTATTTTTGAAGCGTAAACGGCTGAACAGAAATTCCTGCTTCGTCTAAAGCTATTTTGCAGTTCTCTAAAGTTTCAGAAAAAACAGCTCCATAATTGCCATTTTTTGCCCACGGACGAACCGCAAAATCCACAGAACTTGCTGATAAATTTTTTACAAAAACTTCTGGTGCAGGAGTCTTAAGCACTTTTGGGTTTTTATTCAAAACATCTAAAAGAACCTCTTTTGCTTTTTTGATATCGGAGTCGTATGAAACTGAAAAAGTCAAATCTGCTCTTCTTTCTCCCTGCATGGAATAATTGATAATTGTTCCATTTGACAAAGCACCATTTGGAACAAAAACAGTCTGATTATTTCCTGTCAGCATTTTGGTGACAAAAATCTGGATTTCTAAAACTGTAGCAATAACGCCCTGTGCTTCGATTGTATCACCAACTTTAAAAGGCTTAAAAACAATAATTAACATACCGCCGGCAAAATTAGAAAGCGAACCTTGTAATGATAAACCAACTGCAAGTCCCATTGCTCCTAAAATGGTAACAAATGACGTAGTAGGAATTCCGAGATTTGAAATAAAGGTTACAAATAATAAAATTCGGAGTGACCATAATAAAATATCGGCGAGAAATTTAGTCAATGTAGGATCTAAATTTCGTTTCACCATTATTTTCCTGATCGATCTGTTTATTAATCTTATGGCGTATAAACCAACAAATAAAACGATAAGAGCAGAGATTAATTTTGGAGAATAATCTACTAACACTCCTATTAGTGCGTTGGCGTAAGTGCTGAATTGTTCTGGGCTCATAATTGTATTTTAAGGATAAAAAAAACCTTCTCAAAACGAGAAGGTGTATTATTTTGCAAATATAAAAAATATTTATTTTTATAAGAAAAGAAAGCGGTTTTATTCCTTGTCAGCTTCTTCTACTGCTGGTTCGCTTGTATCCGCAACAGTTTCTGAAACAATTGATTTGGTGTCATCAGCAGCTTCTGCAGTTTTCTCTTTTACGGTTTCAATAACATCGCTGATTGCGTCAGATGCTTTTTCAGCATATTCGCTCACAGTCTCTTTCGCTTTATGAGCATATTCTGCAGCAGATTCGATGATTGGTTCAGATGCTTCTTTTGCTTTGGCAATCGTTTCTTCGGCAAAAGTTTCTGCTTTCTCAATGTATGGTGCAGCGGCTTCTTTAGCTTGCTCAAAAGTACTTTCGGCATTAGTTGCCAATTCGTTTACAGATTCTTTGGTCGAGCCAAATAAGTTTTTAAAAAAAGATGATACACCCATGGTTTTATATTGATTAGTTAAGAATACAATATTAAGTAATTTTATAGAACTTATAGTTTTATTAATGATAATTTATTGAAAATAAGATTTATACAGGATAAAAAAAACGCCCGCAATTTGCGGGCGTTTATCTTCTTTGTGATATTTTGTATTAAGCATTCAAAGCTTCAACTGTAATTGCTTCATCATTCAGCATGCTTTTCAGCATGTTTTCGATACCGCTTTTTAAAGTAAAAGTCGATGATGGGCAACCGCTGCAGGCACCCTGCAAAATTACTTTTACAGTTTTGTTGTCTTCATTATAAGAATCAAAAGCAATATTTCCACCGTCTGCAGCAACTGCTGGTTTTACGTATTCTTCCAAGATATTGATAATTTGCTGAGAAGTAACGTCTAATTTGTCAAACGCTTCATCTTTGGCAACATCATTTTTAGCTTTAATTTCAATTAAACTTTCATCTAAAACAGTACCGCCGTTTTCGATAAATTGTTTAATAAATGTTCTTAATTCTAAAGTAATTTCATCCCAGTTATTGATTTCATATTTTGTTACCGAAATATAATTTTCATCAATAAAAACTTCTTTTACGTAAGGAAATTTAAATAATTCCTGTGCTAGCGGTGAAGAAGCTGTCTGGTCGATATTTTTATATTCAATAGCATTTTTTGTCAGCATTCTGCTCACAACAAATTTTAAAGCGGCAGGGTTTGGAGTTGTTTCTCCATAAACTGTAATAGGCTGTTTTTTTGGCTTGTTTTCGTCGATAGTTACAATAACACCGCCTTTGTCAACAAAAGCCTCAATTTGCTCCGCAACAGCATCTTTTACATCATCCCAGTCAACAATACTGAATCGCTCAATTGCGATGAAATTTCCTGAAATATATACTGTTTTTACAAACGGAAGATAAAATAATTGCTGTGCAAGTGGTGATGCTTGTGCCTCATCAATATTTTTGAATTCGAAATTTTGATTTTTTGTAATGAAATCTTCGAATTCAAATTTTAAAATCGTCGGGTTTTGTGTTTCTTTTATAGTGATTTTTGTCATGGTCATATATTTTTTGCAAATTTAGTAAAGTTATTTTCTACTAATACTTATATTTGGTTTTTTAATAAAATAATTAAGACTCTTTTCAAATAAATCGTATTAAATTATGAGAGTCAAAAATTTCTTTAAACAAATTTGCCTTTATGGAATTTAGAATCAAGGTTTTATTCATTTTTTTGGTTACATCATTTTATTCCTATTCGCAAGAAGGAATTCCCGTTTACTCAGATTATTTGTCGGATAACCTTTATTTGATTCATCCATCAATGGCCGGTGCAGCAAATTGTGCAAAAGTAAGATTAACAGCAAGAAAACAATGGTTTGGGCAAGATGACGCGCCTTCACTAGGAACTTTAAGTTTTAACGGAAGAATTGGAGAGCGTTCTGGAGCAGGAATAATTGTTTTTAATGATAAAAACGGGTACCATTCTCAAAAAGGATTAAAGCTTACTTATGCGCATCATATTATGTTTTCAAGAGATGAACTTGATTTGAATCAGCTTTCATTTGGTATCAGTGGGGGCGTTATTCAGAGTCAATTAGATGAAACCAAATTTGGAGGGACTTTTGATCCAATCGTTTTTGGATCTATTCAAAAAGATTCTTATTTCAATGTTGATGTTGGAGCTTCATATAACTATTTAGATTTTTATGCACATGCGAC
The DNA here is from genome assembly GCF_009711135.1 of Flavobacterium sp. LC2016-01. Classification (GTDB taxonomy): domain Bacteria; phylum Bacteroidota; class Bacteroidia; order Flavobacteriales; family Flavobacteriaceae; genus Flavobacterium. Next base: position 42,607 of record NZ_WMIC01000005.1, read on the forward strand.
TGTTCAAGGACTTCTTGAAACCAGAAGAGAATTGTATACGGATTATGAAAGCGACAATTTGAGAAAGTTTTTGCTTAGTGCCGGATATGTTTTTGGGAAAAACGGAAATTTTACCTGGGAACCATCTGTATTGCTTCAAGTATTTGATCAGACGAAAGAAAAAACTATTGATTTGAATATGAAGGTCTACAAAAATGTAGATTTTGGTAGTATATGGGCAGCGTTTTCATATAGAAGAAGTTTTGATGGAGCGCAATACAGCACAGGAAGTGGTGTAAAGGCTCAAAAACTGCAATATTTCACGCCAATAATTGGAATTAACTATAACAATTTTATGTTTGCTTACACCTACTCACAAGTTATGGGTGATGTAAAATTTGATACTGGCGCTTATCATCAAATTACTTTAGGTATCAATTTATTTTGTAAAAAAGAACGTTACGATTGTAATTGTCCTGCTATTAATTAAATTATTATGTTAATCAAGTCTGTAAACGGAAAATCACCTTTGATCCCAGAGGATTGTTATGTTGCCGAAAACGCGACCATTGTTGGAGATGTTTCATTTGGACATTCCTGCAGTGTTTGGTTCAATGCGGTTATTCGCGGTGATGTTCACTTTATTAAAATTGGCAATAAAGTAAATATTCAAGATGGTGCAATTATTCATTGTACGTATCAAAAACATCCTACTATTATTGGAAATAATGTTTCAATAGGGCATAATGCAATTGTACACGGCTGTACTGTTCACGATAATGTTTTAATAGGAATGGGCGCTATCGTTATGGATAACTGTGTGATAGAAAGTAACTCAATTATTGCGGCCGGAGCTGTTATAACACAGAATACTGTTGTTGAATCTGGAAGTATTTATGCAGGCGTCCCAGCAAAAAAAGTGAAAGATATTGATGAATCTAACTTTGCTGGCGAAATCGAACGTATTTCAAACAATTACGTAATGTATTCGAGCTGGCTTAAGGAATAAAAATTCAAGAAATTACAAAAAATAAAAATTCCAAATTCCAATGATATAGATACTATTGGAATTTGGAATTTTCTTTTTTGTAATTTAATTATCTATAAATTGATCTTTTCGAAAAAAGCACTCTTATAGCTTTCGCTGATTGGAATTCGTTTGTCACTAATCAAAACCTTATTTTTCTGTATCGATTTGACATGTTTTATATTAATGATATAAGATCTGTGAATTCGCGAAAAACCTTTGCTGGAAAGCAAGTTTTCCAGTTTTATTAAACTGATTAACGTTAGCGTAAATTTATTGTCGGTTGTGTAAATTTTTACATAATCTTTCAGGCCTTCAATAAATAAGATATCTGAAAAATTCATTTTTACATTTTCATATTCAGCTCTTACAAACATAAAATCTTGCTCTAATTCTGGAGTTGCTGTATTTTCAGAAATAGCTTGAATAGCCGTGGCCGGATTTACAATTTGCTGTGCTCTTACAACCGATTTTAAAAAACGGTGAAACGGAATTGGTTTTACTAAATAATCAACTGCCCCAAGATTAAATCCTTCCACAGCATAGTCAGAATAAGCAGTTGTGAAAATTACCAAAGGTTTTTTTTCAATTGTATTTAAAAAGTCAATTCCAGAGAAGTGAGGCATCTGGATGTCCAGAAAAATTAAATCAACATTATTTTGATTGATAAAAGATACAGCGTCGATGGCATTATTGAAAGTAGTTAACAATTCAAGAGAGTCTACTTTTTTGACAAAATCTTCTAATAATTCAACGGCTAAAGGTTCGTCATCAATAATTACACATTTCATCTGCTGGAAATTAAGTTTTTAAAATTTTGTTTTGGTGCTCAAAAGTACTTTGAAATCAATCAATTAAGTTTTAAAATTTTCATAAAATAAGCGTTTATTTTATAATTATCTCTTAACGTTTAGTGCAATTTGAATTAATTAATAGCAGTTTGAATCTCATCTAAATTTAAATTCAGATGAACTCTGTAATACTCGTTGTCCTGCGTAATTGTAAGCTGATGCGCATTTGGATAAAGCAAATCAAGTCGGCTTTGAATATTTACCAATCCAATTCCTGAATTTTCAGGATCTTTTACATAATTTTCAATTGTATTTTCTATCCAAAAATCAAGACTGTTTTCATGAATAAAAATTTTGATTTTAACATGCGCTGCACCTTTATAATCGGTTCCGTATTTAAAAGCATTTTCAACAAATGAAATTAAAAGTAAAGGCTCTATAAATTTATTTTTTGTATCGCCATGTACATTTATAACAATGTCTTCAATATTGTTAAGCCTCAGTTTTTGCAGTTCGATATAATTCTGAATATAATTGATTTCTTTTTCTAAAGCCACCGTTTTATTATCAGTTTCATACAGCATATACCGCATGAGTTCAGATAATGTCACGATGGCATCAGGGACCAAATCAGATTTCTTGTGTGCCAATGAATAAATACTGTTCAAGGAATTGAATAAAAAATGCGGATTAGTCTGCTTGCGCAAATAAATCAATTCAGTATTTGTTCTATGTGTTTCGGCAATTAATTTATTTTGCTGATTATTATAAAATTCAGTCAATGTTCTAATAATTGCACTTATAGTAAGTATTAAAATATAGAAAAAAGAAGGAGCTATTCTAAAAAAGAAAGGCTGTCTTATTTCGGTTCTAAAATGTGCGCCTTTTGGGAAAAATTTGGGATCAGGCATCATTCTCGGCGGACGCATGTTTTCGGGTCTTAAATGTCGAAATTCTGGAATAAAATAATGCGTTCGGATGACCATGAACACAACAATAAGAACTAGAACAAAAACAAAGTAGAGCCAGTATTTTTTTTCTAAAAGCAAAACCGGAACCAAGTAAAAATAGTTCAGATAAAACAATATAATTCCAGTAATCCATTGCGCATAAAAATCATTATTGATTCTAAAGGGACTTTCGTAAAATTGAATTAAAGAAGTCAATATAAAGAAAATCCATATGATACAATGAAATAGAATTTTGTTTGAACTTGTATTTTTAATGGCGTCGATCTTCATTTAGAATTTTATTTTTAATAAAATTAAATCATTTTTTGTTAAAGTTGGCGGCATATTCTTGTCTAGTTTGCTGACAACCAATTTAGCTGTTTTTAAGGCATCTTCTTCTGTAGAAAAGCTTTTTGTGTTACTTATTACAGGAATAATGGATTGCTTTATCAGAATTTTGTTTTTGTCCGAAATAGTATAGCCCCAGCCCGTTTTTGTTTTAAAGGAATCAACTTTGAATGTTTCGGTTTTTGCACAACCAGCAAATTGTAAAACAAGTAAAATAAACAATAAATTCTTCTGGATTTTACCCCAGAAGAATTGTTTTTTAGTATTAATTATCATCGTCGCTTTGTTCGTCAAGAGGTTTGAATTCCCAGGCATCATCAAAATAAGTTGAACCTGATCGACCCAACATATAAAAACCGCGGTTATTAATAGCAAAGCCCACGGCGTCTGTTCTTGTTGCACCTTCCATTGAAGTTCGTTCTACCCAAAGATCTGTTGACGGATTATATTCCCAAACGGTTTTTATACCATCACCTCCCACAACATATCCTAGACCATTCAAAGAAAAACTTGATGAGTTTGAACGCGTTACAGCATATTCATCGTTGTAGGTGTAATCATCATTTGTATCTTTATCAATGTCTCGCTTTCTTGTCCAGACATCTGTTGCAGGATCAAATTCCCAAAAGTCTTCCTGAAAAACACCATTGTTAATTCCAGTTCCTAGATAAGCTTTATCGCCAATTATAAAAACAGTTGCATTTCTTCTTTTGTTGCCGCTAAAGCCGTTTACTAGCGTCCAGGCATTTGCTTGATCATTGTATTGGTAGAAATCTTTCAGGTAATTTCCGTCATATCCCGTTCCAAAATACGCTTTCCCGCCAACTTGAAATCCTAATGCACCATAACGTCCAGTTCCTGCAAAATCTGTTTTTTGAGTCCAGCTGTTGCTTGTTGGGTCATATTGAAAAAAATCTTTCAATTTATTAGTTCCATCGTAACCAAGACCAATATATCCTTTTCCATTCAAAGTAAAACTCGAAGCAGAGCTTCTTCCCACACCTGTAAAATCAGCTTTTTGTTCCCAATAATCTCCATTAGAATTATAAGCCCATAAATCTTTTAAATATACATCACCAGTATAGCCAGTTGCGATGTAAGCATAGTCACCAATTACAAAACTAGTAGCGCTTGATCTTGCTGGGCCATCAAATGCCGACTTTTTAATCCAGTTTCCTATTAAATCATCATCGTCATCGTCATTGCTGCAACCTGCAAAAATAAGAGCTGAAAATAGAGTTGCGAATAATATTCCTTTTTTCAAATTATTCATAATGTGTAAAATTTATTTATTGTTTGTATTTGATGCCAATGCTAAAAATGCTGCCGTTTCCTGTATTAAAATTGTATACAGTGTGATCTTCAGAATCTGTCAGTTTGTATTTTTTATTAAAATCATAACCAGCTTTAAAATTCAAAAACCAATTTGTATCTACATTTCGTTCATATTCAAAAGCCGATGTCATTTGAGATAAACTCACTTTTGATGCATTATAATCGGAGCTAGATTTTTGATCTAAATAATAATAACTCCCATTAAAGCTGTTTGTTAAGCTGAATTTATTTCGAATATTATTTGAATATGAAATTTGTGAGTCAGGAAATCCAACTGAAATTGTGCTTTTTTCGCTCAGTATATAGTTTATTGCTAAAAGCGGAATAAACTTTGGAGCCCCAAAAATGGCTGATCTTGCAGTTCCAACTGTAATAGTTGTATTTGAATTCAATTGCTGATTGACTTCAAAACTTCCTAAAAGGGTAAAATCAGAAAAATCTAAATTCTCCTGAAAACTGAACATTGGCGTAACCGAAAATTTCAGTTTTGTTTTGTCCGAAACTTGAAACAAATAATCCGTTTTATTTTGAAACTGATTGAACCGATCCAAATTTTCAAATGATGAAAAATTGTTAAGTTCATAGTTGATACTCAGCTTTGAATATTCTGTTGTATTTGTCAACTGGTTTTTGCTATTTATTTTTTTATTGAATAACACCGAAACGCTGCTTTCATTAAAATCAATTTTATCAGTGGGTTCTGTTTTTAAATTCACATTTGCCGAAAAAGTTTCTTGAGCCTTCATACTGTAAAATGAAATTGTAAAAACGGAACATATTAAAAGCCTTATTCTCATTACTTATTTATTGGTCCAAAAGTAGGTGGCTGATGCTTTTAAAAAAAAGAATATATATGTATGGCGTTTTTTGATAGACTAAACAGCCCTTTTTAAGGCTGAAACAAAGTTTTGATGGTATAATGCCATTATAGATGATTTTTTGCTGTTTGTAGTGCAAAAGCGCATGACTGTATATGTTGTAGTGCGGTGCAGATTATGCCATTTTATATTTGCCGAAAAATTATATTATGCACAAGTTTATATTGATGTTCTTTTTTGCAGTCACGATACTTTCGTGCGGTACAGATACTGATGCAGGTGAATTTGTTGTTGGATCCGATTATTTGGCAATAAGCAATAAAGCGATTTTAATTGATACCATGACGGTTGATATGTCGACAATAAATTTTGATTCTCTGGCGACCTCAAATAAAAACCGAATTTTAGTTGGAAACTACGATGATCCAATTTTGGGGAAAATTAAATCAAACAGTTATTTTCAGTTAGCTGGAGATTCTTATAATTTAAATATTACAGGAGGCTCAGATACTGAAGCAGTCAATTTTGTTTTTGATTCAATTTCCATGATCTTAAAATATGACAACTATTATTATGGAGACACCACAAAAGTGCAGACATTTGATATTCATCGACTCACACAAAGAATAAAACCGAATACGGGCGATGATAACTTGTATAATAATTCTTCGTTCGCGTACGATGATGAAAGTATTGGGTCAATTTCATACAAGCCCAGACCACTTGAAAAAGATTCTATTGTAATTAAAATGAGTGATGTTTTTGGTTCGGCCCTTTTTCAAAAATTAAAGAAAAGAGAAATTACTGATTTTGACAGTTTTTCAGAATATTTGAAAGGACTTGTTCTTGTGCCTTCAACTTCAAATTCCTCGAGCGTTATTGGTTTTCATGTTTCAACAAGCAAAGTCAGGATGTATTATTCCAAATACCAGTCTGATACTGAAGAAACACCTTATGTAGTTGATTTTACAATTTCAGATGCAACAAAACAATTTAATGCAATTTCACTTGACAAATCGGGAACTGTAATTCAGAATTTGCCCATTTCCAGCAGTAAACTGTCAAGTTCAGCCACAAATCAGCAAGGTTTTATTCAGTCGGGTACAGGAGTGGCATGCCGTATCGATTTTCCTAATATAAAACAGCTCAAATATATTGCAGATAATGGAGCAATTGTGAATGCTGAACTTATAGTAAAGCCCGTCAACAATAGTTATTCTTCAAAATATCCTTTAGCCGATTCCCTGTCTGTTTTTGTAGCAGATAATTTAAACCGAATCAGCGCTTCCTTGGTGAATTCGGCAGGGACAACGGTTTATGGCATTTTAAATAAAAAAAGTGACGAGTTTAATGAAGATGTTGGATATTCAATTCCGGTTGGGAATTTTCTGCAAAGAGAAATGCTCAAAAAATCGGATTCAAGATCCTCTCTGATTCTGACATTACCAGGAATCTATAAAACAGTAAATCGAATTGTTTTAGGCGATCAAAAACATTTGAACAACAAAATTCAATTGAAAATTTATTATATCTCGTATTAAATGAAAAATAAAATAGTTTTTTTAAGCTGCTTCATTTTATTGTCGCTGACTTCATTTTCTCAAAGTATTTCAAGTTCACCTTATTCGCTTTATGGCGTTGGAAGTGTCTACGAGTCAGATTTTGGAATTCTTCCCTCTATTGGTTCGTCAGGTATGGCTTTGCCTTCGACAACTTTTATAAACAATTTAAATCCTGCGTCTTTGGGTTTTATGTCATTAAACCATTTTATGTTTGATATTGGTGGAAATGCGATCGCGACAACTTATCAAAGCAGTTCTCGAGAAGAAAAACGAAATAATTTTCAGTTTTCGCATATGGCTTTTGCTTTTCCTGTTACTAAAAATTCAGGATTTAGTTTGGCATTACGTCCTTATTCTAGTGGTACTTTTAAAATTTCAAATCTTAAACTTCCAATAGAAAATAGTTTGGAATATTATTATTTGACAGCCGCAGGATCTGGCGGACTTAATAATTTTGATTTTTCATATGGATATAGATTTGGGAAAAAGCTTTCTCTTGGTTTTTCAGGTTCAGTATTATTTGGAAACATTGCCGATGTACGAAGTTTTCTCGTAGAAAATACGCTTACAACAATTACAAAAAAAACAAGCTATAATGGTCTGCGTGCCACATTAGGAGTACAATATAAAATAGATTCTACTTTTACGATTGCTCCAGTAATTAAATTACCTGCTCAAATTAAGGCTTCAAAAGTGCAGAGTGTTCAGGTTATTGCAGATGAAGTTACAACTAAAATTGAAACTGATGTTGCTTCAGATATCGACGATTTTTATATGCCTTTAGAAATAGGAGTGGGGTTTAGCAAGCGCTTTAAAAATAATTTAAATATGACTTTAGATTATGAAAGAAGTTTTTGGAACAGTACAAACCAAGCTGAGTTATACGGAAATTTTGTAGATCAGGATAGATTTGCTCTCGGTTTTACATATAAGGCCAAGAAAGATTATAGAAAATATTGGGACCGGGTTCAATATGCAATGGGAGCCAATTTTGATAACGGATATCTTGAAGTAGATGGAAAACGAGTAAATAATGCGGCAGTTTCTATCGGGCTTTCTTTACCAATAGAAAATACTTTGACAACCCTGAACATTTCCTATTCTTACGGACAAAAAGGGAGAATCGCTAATGATCTAATAAAAGAAAATTATCATAAACTGTCTCTGAATTTATCTTTAGACGGAATTTGGTTCGTCAAGCGAAAGTTTGAATAAAACTTAAAAATCTTTGTGTACAACAGGATATTTATAATCCAAAATTGATTCCAATACAGCTGGATTTGAATTGACATAAAATTCAGGTTCACTTTCTTTAAGAGCTGAAAAACCCACTTTTTCACGCAAAATATTTTGTGTCTGACGGGCCACCGCTTCACCAGAATCAATAATCTGGATGTGGTCCGGCAGAATTTTTTTTATCTGAGGAATCAGGTACGGATAATGACTGCATCCTAAAACCAGATAATCAATATTGGCATCAATCATTGGCTGTAAATACGATTCTAAAAGCTCGGTCATCTCTGGTGAATTTAGATTTCCATCTTCTATAAGTTGTACTAAGCCATAACCAACTTGCTCTATTATAGTTGTGTTTTGGAACATCTCGGCTGTTTTGTTAAACAGTTCGCTGTTTAGAGTTCCTTTGGTCGCTAAAATTCCAATTACTTGCGTTTTTGAATTATTAGCGGCAGGTTTAATAGCCGGTTCAATTCCTATAAACGGAATATCGTAATCAGCACGTAGTTCACGAATGGCATTTGTTGTGGCTGTATTGCAGGCTACAACAATTAATTTACATCCCATTTCGATTAATAAATCAACATTTTTTTTACTGAGAGCAACAATTTCTTCTTTGGTCTTTTGACCGTAAGGCGCATTTTTGCTGTCTGCTAAATAAATGGTTTTTTCGTTTGGAAGAAGATTATGAATTTCATTCCAGATTGAAGTTCCTCCAATTCCAGAATCAAAAACGCCTATAGGATTGTTATTCGTCATAAATACAAATTTAATATTTTTTGAAATAAATTGATGTTTCAATTTAATCGAAATCTGTAAATTTTTATCTTTTTTTGGTTTAATTTATTGTAAAAAAAATGCCCAGACTTTTAAAGTACTGAGCAGTTTTTTAATAATAAGAAATTAATTTCTTAGAATCCTAAATCTTTTTTCACATCAGCAGTGATGTTTGGACCATCAGCTAAGATAAGTGTAGAACCATCTAAAACGTATTGGTAACCTTTAGCTTTTCCAACTTTTTGGATAGAAGCTTTCACTTTTTCCATAATTGGTTTCATGATGTCAGAATCTTTTTGTTGTAGTTCTTTTTGTGCATTGTCTCTGTAATCAACAATTCTTTTTTGCATGTCTTGAACTTCTTTAGCGCGCTCTGTGTTAACTGCTTCAGTTTGTTTTGTAGACTCTTCTTCGTACTTTCTGATTTTAGTTTGATATTCTTCAACCATTTTTTTGTATTCCGCGTCGTATGTACCACTTAATTTTTGTAGTTGATTTTGAGCATCTAGCATAGCAGGCATTTTCGACATAATCTCGCTAACATCAACATGGGCAACCTTAGCCTGTGCATTCATTGTGTTACTTGCTCCTAAAATTAGAACGGCAGCAATTAGTAAAGTTTTGATTTGTTTCATCATTTTTAAAATATTAATTAATTATTGGTCGTATTAGGTTTTTGTGTTTCGGCTTCTTTCGCTTTTTTAGCCGCTTCTCTTTCTTCTAATATTTTTTTTCTTCTTTCTTCTAATTCTTTTTTACGCTGTTCGTACAGTTTTTGTCTTTCTGCTGCTTTATCTACCGCTGGTTCTGTTGTTGCAGGTACTGTTTCAGGTTTTGCCGTTGTTCCGTCAGTTTTGCTGGTTTCAGCAGGTTTTGCTGTCTCTGCTGATTTTGCAGGTTCAGAAACCGTGCCATTTTTTTTAGCTTCTCTTTCGGCTTGTATGGCTTTTCGTCTGTCGTCGTATTCTTTTTTCTTGGCTTCCTGCTCTAATCTTCTGTCTTCGATTAGTTTTTCTCTGGCTGCTTTCTTTTCATCCAGTGCTTTTTGTCGATCAGCCATCGCTGGATTTTCATCAATAGCATTTTCTTTGCTCTCTTTAACTTCCTGATCTTTCAATTGTTTTTTAGTCAATTGCTCTCTTTTGTCAGTTCTGTTTAAAACTCGTATAACCTGATCGCTGATGTCAAATTTTTTATTGCTGAAAAGCATTGTCAAATCTGAAGATTTATCAAAAATAAAATCATAGTTTTTAGCTTCAGCAATGTCCTGTACAGCAGTAAAAACTTGATCCTGGATTGGTTTAGCAAGCGAAGCCTTTTGATGCATTAGATTTCCGTCAGATCCAAATTGCTTTTGCTGATAATCCATCATTTCAGTTTCCAGAAATTTTATTTCCGTTTCTCTTTCATCGATAAGCTCTTTTGTTAAAAGTGCTTTTTCAGCTTTTAAACTTTCTTTCAGTTTATTTATTTCTATTTTTTTGGATTCAATTTCTTGTTTCCATTTTTGAGCTTTTAGCTCTAATTGAGCTGTTGCCTCTTTATAGTCAGAAACGTTTTCAAGAATGTACTCCATATCGATATAGCCAATCCTTGTCGTTCTTGTCTGTGCCTGACTTGTATTTGCTACAATCAAGGCTAAAAATATAAATAAAAACTGTTTTATCATAACATAACTTTATTTGATGATTTTTAACCAAACGCTAATAATTGTCTAAAATTGTTGACCAATGATGAAATGAGTTTCCCATCCATTTGCTTTATTGGTAACAGAGTTAGGAAGTGCGTCAAAACCGTAACCGAAATCAATTCCTAGTAATCCGAATGCTGGCATGAATACACGTAAACCTACACCTGCAGAACGGCTCAAATCAAACGGGTTATAATCCTTAAATGTTGGATAAGATGAACCTGCTTCTAAGAATGTCAGCGCATAAATTGACGCTGATGATTTTAATGTAATTGGATAACGTAACTCCATAGAGAATTTGTTATAAATTGTTGCTCCAATTTGCTGACCAGCGGCATTTGTAGGAGTCAATGATCCATTTGGATATCCTCTTAAACCAATAGTTTCTCTACCGTCCATTGAGTACTGTGCCATTCCGTCTCCTCCTAAATAAAAACGCTCAAATGGTACTACACCTCTTGCTTGATCGTAAGCTCCTAAGAAACCAAACTCTGTCAGGGTTCTTAAAACTAGTTTACCATATACTTTTGTATACCAGTCTGCTTTAAATTTGATTTTATAATATTCTAACCAATTGTATTTCTTTTGATCGACTTTAGCTTGATCAGTGTCAGCATTTGCATAATCAGATCCAACACTTACATATCCAGATTGTCCGTTTACCGTTTCTGTTTTCACAAAATCACCCGTGTTTAACGGCTGACCATCTACTCCAGATGTTGGTGTTCCAGTATATTGTGTTTTGTATTCTTTCTGGTTTTGTAAGTCTCCATAATTGATTCCGTTAAGTAAAGAATAAGGAGGCGTTACTTTTGCAGAAATACTAAACTCCGAACCATACATAGGGAATATAGGGTTTGTACCTTTATTATTTCTGGTAAGACCTATAGTATAAGCAAGGTTTCGCGATGCTCCATTACCAAAGGTAAATAATCCTGTATAATAATTGTTCAAGTCATAGTGCTGATAACTTACCGATTGTGATAATACGAAGAAATCATCAGGTACTTGTAAACGTTTTGCTAAACCAACTTGTACTGTAAAAATATTAAAACTTTTGCTTTTATCAACAGTTCTTGTTGCGTAATTGTTGTTGAACTGTTTACTATAAGAAATTGCAGAACTGAATTGTACTGGTTTCTTGCCTCCAAACCATGGTTCAGAGAATGATAAACTATAAGTCTGGAAGTATGTACTTCCTTGTAAACGAAGGGCTACTTTTTGACCATCTCCCATTGGAAGCGGTTTGTAAGATTCTTTGTTAAATATATTTCTTGCTGAGAAGTTATTGAATGAAAGACCTAAAGTTCCAATGAAACCTCCACCACCGTAACCTCCTTGAAGCTCAACCTGGCTAGATCCTTTTTCAACAAGTTGATATTCGATATCAACTGTTCCTGCTCCAGCATCAACATTTCTAAATTCAGGTTTGATAGATTCTGGATCAAAGAAACCTAACTGTCCAATTTCACGAATTGTTCTTACTAATTCTTCTTTACTGTATTTGTTTCCAGGTTTTGTTCTTAGCTCACGATAAATTACGTGGTCATTTGTTTTGTCATTTCCTGTAACATAAATTTTGTTGAAATAAGCAATTGGACCTTCTGTAACTCTAATTTCAAAATCAATAGTATCGTTAACTGTTTTTACCTCTACAGCATTGATGTTAGAGAACAAATAACCGTTGTTTTGATATAAGTTTGTAATATCTTCTGCGTCTGGTTTTGTTTTATCTGCAATACGTTTTTCTAGTAAAACTCCGTTGTAAGTTTCTCCTTTTTTAATACCTAAAATACGGTGAAGAAACTGGTCAGAATAAACAGTATTTCCTAAAAATTTAATATTTCCAAAGTAATATTTGTTTCCTTCTTCTACATTAATTTTAATAGCAAGCATATTTTTCTGCTTATTATAAGTAACAGAATCATAAATAATACGAGCATCTCGGTAACCTTTTTCTTTATAAGCAGCAACTACTTTTTCTAAGTCGGTTTTGTATTTTTCAGGAATGAATTTTGATGCTTTTAAAACACGAAGTACATTTTTTTGCTTCGTATCTTTCATTGCAGCTCTTAATTGAGTGTCAGTAAGTTGTTTGTTTCCAGTGAAATCAATACTGCTGATTTTTACCTTATCGCCCTTGTCAATTCGGACAAGCATATTTACCATATGACCGTTGATGGTATCAGGTGTATTTGTAATAGTAACTTTTGTGTTATAAAAACCTTCTTTTTTATATTTATTTTCGATGTAATTTTTGGTAGTGGTAATTAAGTTTTCATTGACAATTTTGTTTTTTGTCAAATTATTATCCTTAATAAGTCCTTCGATTTTACTTTTCTTGACACCAACAATTTTAACTTCATTTAATTTAGGAAGCTCAACAATATTAAGGTCTAGATAAATACTGTCATTTTCAACTTTATTGATGTAAAAAGCGATTTCGTCAAAAAGGCCAAGTTTGCCTAACTTTTTAATTGCGCTGCTTATTTCTTCACCAGGAACTGTTATTTCCTGTCCTTTTTGAAGACCAGAAAACGTAACAACGGTTTGTTCATTGAAGCTTATTTTACCAACAACAGAAACTTTAGCAAGAATATATTTTTTTCCTTGATCAAAAGGAACTCGATCTTGTGCTTTTATTTGTGAAAAACTACCCAAAAGTAGCAGGGTAAGGACTATTTGTACTCTTTTTTGTAACACTAAAAAATTATTTAATTTGTTCACTGGTTTTTCCAAATCTACGTTCTCTTTTTTGATAACTAATGATAGCCTCATATAAATCTTGATCTTTAAAGTCTGGCCACAAGACATTCGTAAAATACAATTCTGCATAGGCAATCTGCCATAGCAAAAAGTTACTTATTCTATGTTCTCCACTTGTTCGTATTAATAAATCTACGTCAGGTAAATTTTGCGTGTAAAGATGCTCATTTATAATTGAATCGTCAATAGTGTCTAATGAAATTATATTATTTTTAACTTTATCGCTGATGATTCTCACGGCATTTACCAATTCCTCTCTCGATCCGTAGCTTAAAGCCAGTGTCAGCGTAAGGCGTGTGTTGTTTTTAGTCTTCTCAATAACGTCTAAAAGCTCTTTTTGGGCTGATTTTGGCAGTTTTTCAAGATTGCCAATTGCATTAAGTCTGATATTGTTCTCTTGTAGAGTAACAAGTTCTTTTTTTAATGAATTGATCAATATTTTCATTAAGGCTTCGACTTCCAGTTTTGGACGGTTCCAGTTTTCTGTCGAAAAAGCATATAGCGTTAAGTATTCAATACCTAATTTAGCGCAATTAGTAATTGTTTTTTTAACTGATTTTGTTCCGTTTTCGTGACCAAAAGCGCGTAAAAATCCTTGTTGTTTTGCCCAACGTCCATTTCCGTCCATGATAATGGCCAGATGTTTTGGTAAGTTTGAGCGATCTATAGTGTCTAGTAAATTCATTGTATTATTCTGCGCAATAGCAAGGTTTTTGTCCAAAGGTATACGTTAAAGTAATGCCAGAGAAGACATACCAGTCGTTATTATTTAAATTTCCAAAACGCAAATTCGATAAATTGCTGTTACTTGGGTTGCTTCCGTCAATATTATCTGTAAAGGTATAACGGGCGCCAACTTCTGCACCTATCACAAAATGCGGTGTTACGTTTGATTTTATTCCTAATGTCATAGGTATGGCAAAAGAACCTGCATCTTTGTCTTTTTTTGTGGCTCCTCCGCTAATGTATAAATCATCATAAAAAAAGGCACTTATACCTGTGTATATATAAGGTGTAACTTTTGTATGGTAATCATGCAAATTGAAATCGAAAAAATTAAATTCTAAACCAGCTGAAAACTCTTTGATTTTGTTTTCGAAACTGTAGCCTCTTTTGTTTCTTCCTGATTCATCAGAATCTTTATCATTTCCTGCAACTGTTGATTGTGTATAGGAAAAACGATAGGCATGGCGCGGGCTCTTATTCCATTTGTATAATACGCCAAAAGCCAGTTTATCTGGATTGATATATGTCGTACTTCCTACGTCTCCAACAAAGTTGCTTCCGCCAAGAAAAACACCAATCTCATTGATTTGAGCATTAAGTGTAATAAAGGGGAAAAAACATAACAATAAATTAAAAATTTTCTTCATTTAATTCAAAATTGCGTGCAAATATAATAATTATCGATACGAATCAACGTTGCTTTGATTAAATGTGCTTTTTTTTCAATTTACATTATGATTTTGAGACATTTAATGCGGATTCGATACATGCAGAACGAGAAAAAGTGGTATTATCGTATAGTCAGCCGTCAGAAAAAGACTTAATTTCTTTTGTCTTCTCCCCAGAGCAATTTATTTCTCAAAGTTTTTAAGAAAGTCTCTCCCGGAATCTCTACCATTTTGATTTTGTAATCTGTTTTTTTGATTTTTAAGATAGATTCATTTTTAACAGATGAAATTCTTGAATCTAGAGAAACTAAATATTGATCTTCTCTTCCTGTAACGCGTAAAGTTATTTCGGTGTCATCAGGAATTACAAGTGGTCTGGCTGTTAAATTATGTGGTGCAATAGGAGTAATTACTAAGCTTTTTACATCTGGCGTTAATATTGGTCCGCCACAGCTTAAAGAATAACCTGTTGAACCGGTTGGCGTCGAAATAATCAAACCATCTGCCCAATATGAATTTAAATATTCGTTGTTAAGGTAAGTTTCCACAGTAATCATCGAAGTAGTGTCTTTACGGCTGACAGTAACTTCGTTCATCGCGAAATTCAGTTCTTCAAAAGCGTCGTTTTTAGGTTCAGAAGTCAATCCTAATAAAGTACGTTCAGAAGTTGTGTAATTTTGATCAATAACGAACTGCAATAAACTGTCAATATTCTCTTTTTGAACTTTGGCTAAAAAACCTAATCTTCCTGCATTTATACCTAATAAAGGCACGCCTGAATTACGAACAAAAGCGGCAGATCTTAAAACGGTACCATCGCCGCCAATACTAATCAGCATTTCAAAACTATTATCTAAAATTGTACTTGAAGAGAATGTTTTATAGTCTTTTTTTATGAGCTGTTTTTCATAAAGCATCTCCAGAAAATTTTCTTCAATAACGAGTTCAACATTGTTTGAAGCAAAAAACGAGAAAATGTCTTTTATAATAGGCTCGGTGCTGTTTTGATAATATTGTCCGTAAATGGCTATTTTCATTATTTTTAAATTAGATAATGTGGCAATTAGAAAATGTGATAATTGGAAAATATGATTATTAGATAATTACGAATGAGATGATTTTTCAATTTTAAATACAAAAAATTATCTAATTTTCTCATTGACTAATTATCTAATTAAATATTAAGGTATTTGTCTAAGTAATCAGAGCGTTCTTTTAAGCTATTGATGTAAGCATCTTCCTGATGTTCAGAAATAATTTCATAATTATATCGTCTAAAAGTCTGGATGATTTCATTCATTGGTCCAACACCAATTTTGACCGTAATCTGAACATTTTCTAAATCAGCTTCCGATATAAAACAGCCTAGAATTTTTCCATTATTGCTTTCTACAATTTGAGTTACTTGACCCATTGAATAATCCAAAAGCCCTTTTTGAACGATAATAATACCGCCTTGTTCTTTTAAAAATGGCGTTTCCTGAAAGAATCTCATGATATCTTCCATTTCGTAATAGCCTATGTAACTGTTGTTTTCATCTAATACCGGAATTGTATTAGTATGATTTTTGGCAAAAACTTCCAGAACATCAAGCCAGATCATTGATTTTCGAGCAAAAAAACGCTCTAAAGTGTATTTGTAATCAATTGCTTTTTTGTCTGTGTCAAAAGTTTCGATATCATCTGAAGCAATACTTCCAATGAAAATTCCGTCCTCGAGAACTGGGAAATGCGAAAAATCAACATCCGCAAAAAAGTCCTGAACAGATGCTATCGTTTCCTGACTGTCAATCGCTCTGAAATCATTGGTGATATAGTTTGTAATTTCTGTCATAAATCAATTGAAGATATTTCCTTGCAAAATAATCAAAAAATACCAAAAACTGCTACGTTTTACTTTGTATTTTTGTCGTAACAAATATAGTGTTACTAGAATTAATTATCTATTTATATGACAAAGTTAAGTGTAAATATCAATAAAATTGCAACCTTAAGAAATGCCCGTGGCGGAAATGTTCCTGATTTATTAAAAGTAGCGTCCGATATTCAAAAATTTGGAGCTCAGGGAATCACCATTCACCCACGTCCAGATGAGCGCCACATTCGTTATCAGGATGCTCGTGATTTAAAAGCAATTGTTACTACAGAATATAATATTGAAGGAAATCCGCAGCATAATTTTATTGATTTGGTTTTAGAATGCAAACCAGATCAGGTAACATTAGTTCCAGATGCTGTTGGCGCAATAACGTCATCTGCAGGTTGGGATACGATTAAAAATCAAGAATATTTGACTGAAGTTATTCAGGAATTTCAAAGAAACGGAATCAGGACTTCCATTTTTGTTGATCCAGTTTTAGAAATTATTGAAGGTGCCAAAAAAACAGGAACTGACAGAATTGAATTATATACAGAAGCTTTTGCGCATCAATATGATTTAGGGAATAAAAATGGAATTGATCCTTACACGAAAGCGGCAGAATTAGCAAATGAATTAGGTTTAGGAATTAATGCTGGACATGATTTGAGTTTAGATAATATTCAGTTTTTTAAACAAAACATTCCTGGTTTGCTTGAAGTTTCAATTGGGCATGCCTTAATTTCAGAAGCACTTTATCTTGGTTTAGATAATGTGGTTAATATGTATTTGAACAAGTTGAAATAATTCTTTAGAAAAAAATAAAATATGCTTTACTCAAAAATAGAAGGCGAAGGAAAACCATTTGTGATCATGCACGGTTTTCTTGGAATGTCTGATAACTGGAAAACACTTGCGGGGCAATATGTCGAAGCTGGATTTCAAGTTCATATTTTAGATTTAAGAAATCACGGTCGCAGTTTTCATTCTGATGAATGGTCTTATGAAGCCATGGTTCAGGATGTTTTTGAATACTGTCAGGCAAATAATTTGACAAGAATTGATATGCTTGGACATTCGATGGGAGGGAAAGTAGCCATGCTTTTTGCAACAACTCATCCAGAAATAGTGGACAAACTGATTGTGGCCGATATTGGTCCGAGATTTTACAAACAGCATCATCAGGATATTTTGGCAGGATTAAATGCAGTCGATTTTTCTGTAAAACCAAGCAGAGCTGATGTTGAAGCAATCGTAGGACAGTATGTTCCTGATTTTGGAACGCGTCAGTTTTTATTGAAAAATTTATATTGGAAAGAGCCAGGACAATTGGCTTTCCGATTTAATCTGGAAGTTTTTAATAATAATCTTGACGCTATCGGAAAAGCTTTGGCAGATGATTTAGTTTTCGAAAAACCAACATTGTTTATAAGAGGAGGAGAATCGGGATATATTTTAGATTCGGAAGTCGACTCAATAAAAGAGCATTTCCCGAATTTAAAGTTAGAAACAATTCCAAATGCTGGACATTGGCTTCATGCCGAAAACCCTAAAATGTTTTTTGAGCTGACAGCCACATTTTTAAAGGAGTAATTAATCTTGATAAAATTTTATTACTTTTAAATAAATTTTAAACCTGAAAAACTATGAAATTAATACTCAGACTTCTTGTTACTGCAGCTTTAGTGTTGTTAATAGCTAATTTTTTAAAAGGTGTTCATGTAGCCAGTTTTGGTACGGCTGTAATTGTTGCAGTAGTTTTAGGATTGCTGAATCTTTTTATAAAACCTATTTTGGTTATTTTGACTTTGCCGGTAACGTTTATTACGCTGGGCTTGTTTTTGTTGGTTATAAATGCCATTATAATTTTGCTTTGTACAAATATTGTGGGCGGGTTCAAAGTCGATTCGTTCTGGACAGCATTAATTTTTAGTGTGATTTTGTCTATTCTACAATCTATTACTTATAAAATATTAGGAGACGATAAATAAATAGTATTAAGCAGGGTAAAAACAGCTTCAAATACAATATATTAAAAAGTTGGTTGGGTTGCAAAAATTTTATAATTTTGCAACCCAATTTTATTATGTAAATTAAAGAAGAAGATGGATATTAAAAGAGTAGCAACAGACGCTGTGAATGAAACGATTGTATTAAACGTTGTTCACATGGATTATAAAGGTCAAGTAGCAAAAAGAATAAACGAAAAAATGCCATTGGCTACTGTAAAAGGATTTAGAAAAGGACAAGTTCCTAAAGATCTTGTTGAAAAACAATACGGAAAAGCAATTAAGCAGGAAGAAGTTAAGAAAGTAGTTGATTTGGCTTTAGAGCGTTTTGTTCAATCTGAAAGATTAAATCTTTTAGGAACTCCTCTTGCTAAAGAAAACGAAAACTTTGATTGGGATGCTGAAGAATTAACTTTCGAATACGAAATTGGTTTAGTGCCAAACTTCGAAATTGATCTTGAAGCTAAAAACAATATCGTAAAATATATCGTTACTGCAGATGATAAATTAATCGATGGACAAGTAGAGCGTATCCAAAAACAATTTGGAAAAGCAATTCCTCAAGATAAAGTTGAAGCGGATTCAGATTTAACTGGAACTTTCACAAACGAAGAAAAAGGAATCAGCAATACAACTACAATTTCTGTTTCTACTTTCAACAAAAAAGCGGGAGATAAATTCATCGGTAAAAAAGTTGGAGATGTTGTTACAGTAAGCACAAAAGGTTTATTTGAAGACGATCACCAATTAATGGATTACTTAAAAGTAGCTCATGATGATGTTCATGGTTTAGATATCGAAGTAAACTTTACAATCGAAGCGATCAACGGTGCTGAATTGGCAGAATTGAACCAAGAATTATTCGATAAACTTTTTGGTGAAGGAAAAGTAGCTTCTTTAGAAGATTTAAAAGCTAAAATTAAAGAAGATGCTGAAGCACAATTTGCACAGCAAGCTGACCAAAAATTATTATTAGACGTTCAAGATTTCTTGATCGAAAGCACAAAATTTGATTTACCAGCTGAATTCCTTAAAAAATGGTTGCAAACTGTTGGAGAGAAAAAACTTTCTGCAGAAGAAGCTGAAGTGGAATACGCAAGATCTGAAAAAGGTTTACGTTTCCAATTAATCGAAGGAAAAGCAATGGCTCAAAGTAATATCCAAATTACTTTTGAAGACTTAAAAGAGTTTACTTCAGGTGCTATCAGACAACAAATGGCTCAATTTGGACAAACAAACCCAACTGAAGAAGAAGTTCAAGGAATCGTGGCTAGAGTTTTATCTAACCAAGAAGAAGTGAAAAGACTTTCTGAGCAAGTGGTAGCGGCTAAATTGTTAGATTTATTCAAAGAGAAAGCAAATCCAACAACTAAAGAAGTTACTTACGAAGAATTTATTGCTGCTTCATACGGAGAATAAATTTTAAAGAAATAAGTATATTGAGAGCGTCAGGATTTTTTTCCTGACGCTCTTTTGTTTTAATTTATTTTTGATTACTTTTCAGGAGCTAATCCAGCTATCCGTTGCAAGTTTTTCATTGCTGCCTTTTTTTGTAAGGTATAAAAAGAGCTTCCGCTGGTCGCTTTTTTCTACCAACAAAAAATAGTTGCCATTTCAAAAAGCTTTTCACTGCTATCTGGGCTAGAAATAGGACAAATTGACATTCTTTAGAAAGAGGTATAACCTTTGATGAAGAATAAATACGTTAAATAAAGTAAACTTAGAACAGATACATATGAACTACGGTAAAGAATTCAAAAAATTTGCTACAAAGCACCAAGGAGTTAACACAATGTACTATGACAAAATCATAGCAGCGATGAACCCAACAAACATGACTCCATATATTATCGAAGAACGTCAGTTGAATATTTCTCAATTAGACGTTTTTTCAAGATTAATGATGGACAGAATTATCTTTTTAGGAACAGGTATCGACGACCAAATCGCTAATATCGTTCAGGCGCAGTTGTTATTTTTAGAAAGCGCTGATGCATCAAAAGATATTCAAATTTACTTAAACTCTCCAGGAGGAAGTGTTTATGCAGGTTTAGGAATTTATGACACTATGCAGTACATCAAGCCAGATGTTGCTACAATCTGTACAGGAATGGCAGCTTCAATGGGAGCAGTTTTATTATGTGCTGGAGCAGCAGGAAAACGTTCGGCTTTGCCACATTCTAGAGTAATGATTCACCAGCCATCTGGAGGAGCACAAGGTGTTGCAACAGATATGGAAATTAACTTACGTGAAATGCTGAAATTAAAAGATGAGCTATATCACATCATTTCACAACATTCAGGACAAACTTTTGATAAAGTTCACAAAGACAGTGAACGTGATTATTGGATGATCGCTGACGAAGCAAAAGAATACGGAATGATTGATGAAGTTTTGAGAAGAAGCTAAAAAATTAAGTTTTTATTGTTTCAAGTTTCAGGTTTCAAGTTAACAAAGGCAATTTGAAATCTGAAACTCGAAACTTAAAACAAAAATAAAAAGAGTTAAGAAGTTACTAAGTTTTGGAGGTTTTGGTAAAAAGTCTCTAAAACTTAGTAACTTTGCAGCTTATAACGAAAAAAGAATGGCTAAAGTAGTATTAGAATGTTCGTTTTGTGGAAGAAAAAAGCCAGAAACTAATTTATTGATTGCTGGTATCAATGCACATATTTGTGATAAATGTATTGAACAAGCGCACGGAATTGTATTAGAAGAATTAAAATCAAGCGGAAGCGCGAAACTTGTTGGGGATTTAATTTTAAAGAAACCAAAAGAAATCAGAGCTTTCCTTGATCAATATGTAATTGGTCAGGACCAGACAAAAAAAGTAATGTCGGTTGCAGTTTACAATCACTACAAACGTTTAATGCAACAGCAGTTAGACGATGAAGTTGAGATTGAAAAAAGCAACATCATTATGGTAGGTCAAACCGGAACTGGAAAAACATTAGTTGCAAAAACAATTGCAAAAATGCTAGACGTTCCGTTGGCTATTGTTGATGCTACGGTATTGACAGAAGCAGGTTATGTAGGAGAAGATGTTGAAAGTATTTTAACTCGTTTGCTTCAAGCTGCTGATTATGATGTAACCAAAGCAGAAAGAGGAATCGTATTTATTGATGAGATTGATAAAATTGCACGTAAGAGCGATAATCCGTCAATAACGCGTGACGTTTCTGGTGAAGGTGTACAGCAGGCTTTATTGAAATTGCTAGAAGGAACTGTTGTTAACGTACCGCCAAAAGGTGGACGTAAACACCCAGACCAAAAGTTTGTTGAGGTAAATACTCAAAATATCTTGTTTATTGCAGGTGGTGCTTTTGATGGAGTAGAGCGTATTATTTCTAAACGTTTGAACCGTCAGGCAGTGGGTTATTCAACTTCAAAGAATGTTGACAATATCGACAAAGACAATTTATTGCAATATATCATCCCAAAAGATATTAAAGATTTCGGATTGATTCCGGAGATAATTGGGCGTTTGCCAGTTTTAACGCATATGGATCCTTTAGACAGAGAAACATTGCGTGCAATTTTGACACAGCCTAAAAATGCATTAGTAAAACAATATCAGAAATTATTTTTAATGGATGATGTTGAATTCAGTATTACTGATGAAGCTTTAGATTTTATTGTTGATAAAGCTCTAGAATACAAATTAGGCGCACGTGGATTGCGTTCGCTTTGTGAAGCAATTTTGACAGATGCAATGTACGAACTGCCAAGTTCTGATGATAAAGTTTTATCGATCGATAAAGATTATGCAGAACATACGTTAAGTAAAAACTTATTGAAGCGAATGGAAATTGCTTCGTAAAAAATGCGAAATAATTTTGTTAAAGTTTTAAACTTTGACAAAGTTCAATTATAGAACCTGTTCATTTATTTGAACAGGTTTTTTTATACTTTTTCAATTAGATTTTCGTTTCAGATTTTATGTAAATTGTAGACATGAAAAATATGATTTTTGTAATTGGCTTTGCTTTGCTTTTATCTTGTACCCAAAAAGATAATAAAGAAATAGTGATTTCTAAAAATGAAAATAAAGTTGAAATAATTGGAGAATCAAAGCCCCGAATAGAGGTCGATTACAGTAAATTTTATAAAGAGGCAAAAGCGTATACGCTTCAAAACAATTTAAATAAAGACAAATTTATTTTAATCGATTTGGGATTGCATTCCGGCTTAAAACGATTTTTTATTTATGATTTTAAAAAGAATGCAATTGTAAAATCCTGCATGGTTAGTCACGGCTGTGGTGATAATAGATGGGGCGCAACAACGACTAAAGAAAAAGCGCAGATTAGCAATGAGTTTGATTCGCATCGTTCTTCGGTGGGAAAGTATGTTGTATTAGACCGAGGCGTAAGTCAATGGGGAATCAAGGTAAATTACATTTTACAGGGAAAAGAGAAAACCAATTCGAATGCGAGAAACCGTGCGATAGTTTTACATTCCTGGGAAGCGGTTTCTGAAAATGAAGTTTATCCCGAAGGTACTCCTGAAGGCTGGGGCTGTCCGGCTGTTTCAAATGAAAGCATGAAAGAAATTGATGAACTTTTGAAAACAAATAAAAAAGTCCTGATGTGGGTTATTAAGTCCTAACTAACTGGTGTTTTGAAAATAAAATTTCTCGTTTAGCCCTGATCGAAACGGTATCCTTTTACTGCGGTCCCGAAGCCTCGGGACGCAGTAAAAGATATAGTGTAGAGCAGGACAAGTGGTCTTTTGAAAACGAAATTGCCTGCTCCTAAAAAAATTACTGCACTCTAAATTTCTCTCTATATTCAATAGGTTTCATGCCAACCATTTTATAAAACACTTTTCTAAATGCTTTTGGATCGTTATAACCGGTTTTTTCGATAATTTCTGAAATCGAAAGCTGGGTTTGTTCAAGATACTTTTTTGAACTTTCGACTCTTATATTTTGTAAATATTCGATTGGCGGAATTCCGGTTACTTGTTTAAAGCGGCGTGTCATGTTTCGGGCGCTTGTTGGAATATCTTTGGTGATTTCTTCCAGTTTTTCGATCGTATTATAATGGCTTTCTATTTTTTGTTGCAACATCGCCACTAAAGTGTCGTTGTGCAGATGATTGGGTCTGAAAGTGCTGAAATAACTTTGTTTATAGCGATTTAAATCGATCGAAAATATTTTGGCAATCTGAACAGCAATTTCGTTTCCGCAGTATTTCTGAACTAAAAGAATCAATAAATGAAATGTTGAGGTTGATCCGCCGCTGGTATATAAACTGCCGTCGGCAGTCAAGGTTTCTTCGGGTTTTAATTTTACTAACGGAAAAGCTTTTGTAAAAGCACTACAGGCGTCAACATGTGTAGTGGCCAATTTTTCGTTTAATAAACCTGACGCGGCAAACAAAAAAGCGCCTGTGCAAAAACTGGCTAATTCGGCTCCGGATTGATGCTGTTTTTTTAGCCACGGAATAAAATCTTTGTTTTTTGCGATCATTTCGCTCATATTATCTGTGGTAAAAGCGGGAATCAAAATCAGATCCAGATCGATATTTGAAGTTTCAATTGCATGAACATCATACCCAAATACCTGTTCATTAGTAATTTGGCCAGCCGATTGAAAAACCATAATATCAAAAGGTTTTTCAGATTCCTTGCTAAGTTTATTGGCTGTTTCAAAAACTTCTAAAATCGCAGCTATACTTAATAATTTGTAGTCGTGCGGTACAATTAAACCTGTTTTCTTGCTCATGATTTGTGGTATTTGAAAGATTAGCAATTTGACAAAAGTAAGTAAAATGTCTTAAATGACCCTAAAAATGACTTTTATTAGCATTTTTAAGTAATCTTAAAAAATTACATTTGTTTTAATTAATTTGTAATTTTATCAAGATGAAAACAAAAATCTTCTTAAATCTTCCTGTAAAAGATTTAAACAAGGCAGTGGCTTTTTATAATGAACTTGGCTTTTCGACCAATCCAAAATTCACAAATGAAAAAGGAGCTTGTCTGGTTATTGACGAAAATATATTTGTGATGCTTTTGGTTGAAGAGTTTTATCAAACCTTTACCAAAAAGCAAATTTGTGATGCTGCTACAACTAGTGAAGTACTTATTTCAATTTCTTTGGATTCTCGTCAACAAGTTGATGAAATGACCGAAAAAGCTGTTAAAGCTGGCGGGGTGGATTATATTCCAGCAAAAGATTATGGATGGATGTATCAAAGAACTTTTCTAGATGTTGACAACCATCACTGGGAAATTTTCCACATGGATGAAAGTCAGATTCCAGAAATGGGATAGTTTTTAATTAAATATTTAAAATATGATTACTGTCCAAAACACAATAGAAGCATCAATAGAGAAAGTTTGGGAATTTTGGACTTTACCAGAACATATTCAAAACTGGAACACAGCTATAGACAACTGGTATACACAATATGCTGAAAATGATTTGAAAGCTGGCGGGAAATTTAAATATAAAATGGCCCAAAAAGAGGGAGCCGCAAGTTTTGATTTTGAAGGAATCTATACTAAAATTGAAAGTCATTTATTAATAGAATACAAACTCACTGATAATAGAATAGGAAGCGTACATTTTGAAAAAATCGATAATAAAGTGAAAATTATCGAAGTTTTTGAACCCACAAAAGAAGATTCTGAAAGCATGCAGAAGCAATGGTGTCAAACGGTTATTGATAATTTTAAAGCGTACGTCGAAAATAATTAGGCGCTATTTTAAACTAAGAAAGAAATTCATAAAATAATTTTATAACAATGATAACAATAAAAAATACGGTAAAGGCATCTAAAGAGAAAGTTTGGGAATTTTGGAATAAACCGGAGCACATTACAAAATGGGCATTTGCATCTCCAGAATGGCATGCGCCTCGTGCAGAAAATGATTTAAAAGAAGGAGGAAAATTCACTACAACCATGGCAGCGAAAGATGGAAGTATGAGTTTTGATTTCTGGGGAGAATATACTTTGGTAAAAGAAAATGAAGCAATCAATTATACAATGGGAGATGGAAGAAAAGCTGAAATTATCTTTAAAGAAATTTCTGAAGGAGTCGAAATAATTGAAATTTTTGAACCAGAAACTCAAAATCCGGAAGAAATGCAACGCGGTGGATGGCAGGCAATTTTGGATAATTTTAAAAATTACGTTGAGAATAATTAGTTTCTTTTAGGTTCACATGTTCTAAGGTGCAGAGGGACAAAGGCTCAGTAAATCGTCAAACTGTGCTTGCATTGCTTACATGGTTTAAAAAATAATTGTTTCACAAAAAAAATAAAAAAATGACAAAACAAATATGGTTGAATTTGCCCGTTAAGAATATTGCAAAAGCGAAGGATTTTTTCTGGAAAATAGGTTTTTCGTTTAATGAACAGCACGATACGCCAAGTTCTACTTGTATGGTAGTTGGTGAAGGACATTTTGTTGTGATGCTTTTTGAAGAATCACTTTTTGCTACTTTTTCTCAAAACAGCATTACAGACACCAATTCAAGTTCTGAAGTATTGATTTCGATTGATGCTGAAAACCGAGAAGAAGTTGATGAATTAGCGAAAAAAGTGACTGAAGCCGGCGGAACTGTTTTTGCAGCACCAGAAGAAAGTCAAGGCTGGATGTATGGCTTTGGATTTGCTGATTTAGACGGACATCGCTGGAATGTTTTGTTTATGGATTTTAGTAAATTATCGTAATATGGAAACGTTAGAATTTAAAATTAGAATAAAAGCTCCAGCAACAAAAGTCTGGGAGGTTTTATGGAACGATGACACTTATAAAGAATGGACGGGCGCTTTTTGCGAAGGTTCGTATGCCATAAGTGATTGGAATGAGGGTGATAAAATCCATTTTATGTCGCCAAGCGGTGAAGGAATGAACAGCATTATCGAAAAGAAAATTCCAAATGAATACATGGCTTTTAAGCATGTTGGAGAGATTAAAGATTATAAAGAACTGCCTCTTGACGAAGAAACTAAAAAGTGGAGCGGTGCAATGGAAACGTATCGATTAACTGCAGACGATGAATTTGTCGATTTGACAACTCAAGTTGATGTAGTCGAAAAGTATATCGATTATTTTAAAGAAGCTTTTCCGAAAGGATTGGAAAAAGTGAAAGAATTGGCGGAAAAATAGAGTTAAAAGAACAAAGAATATAGAATATAGAGGGAAAACTTGTTTATTCTTAAAACCTTTTTAAAAAACAATAACAATTTATAATTAACAATTAATAAAAAAAATCATGGCAACAGTAAACCCTTATTTACTTTTTGACGGAAATTGCGAAGAAGCATTTCTGTTTTACAAATCCGTTTTTGGCGGGGAATTTCCATACATCGGAAAATTTAAAGAAATGCCCGTGGAAGAAGGATGTGATCAAGTTTCAGCAGAAGATGCAGAAAGAATTATGCACGTTTCATTACCAATTGGCAACACAGTTTTGATGGGAAGTGACAGTTCAACAAGATTTGGAAAACTTCCTATTGGCGACAATTTTTCAGTTTCGATTAATACAGAAAGCACAGAAGAAGCTGACCGAATTTATAATGGACTTTCAGTTGGAGGTAAAATCGAAATGCCTTTAGCTAAAACTTTTTGGGGTGCTTATTTCGGAATGTTCACAGATAAATTCGGTACAAAATGGATGGTAAACTTTGATGAAAACCAGCCAACAGGATAATTTTAAAGTTACGTTATTGTAATAGCGGAACATATTTGTTAAATTACTTGAAAAAGCACATGTTTATGTGCTTTTTCTTTTCAAAAAAACAAAGATTATTCTTTTTTATCAACGAGAGATTGCCGATTTTTGTCGCTTCAAAATCAATTAAGGAAAAATGGCAATAGAGGATAAAGAAATTATTTTATTAAAAGTTTCAGGACATGATAAAATAGGGGTTACGGCAGGTTTAACAGCTGTATTGGCGACATACGATGCTAATATTCTAGATATTGGCCAGGCCGATATTCACGATACACTTTCTTTAGGAATTTTATTCGAAATTGAAGCCGGTTCTTCTTCGGCGCCCGTTTTAAAAGACTTATTATTCAAAGCTTACGAATTAGAAATTAAAGTAAAATTTATTCCGATTTCTATTGAAGACTATGAAAAGTGGGTAAAATCACAATCAAAACAACGTTACATCATCAATATTTTAGGTGAAAAATTAGCGGCTTCTCAATTGGCTGCGGTGACTAAAATAATGTCAGATCAAAACCTGAATATTGATTCTATTATACGATTAACAGGCAGAACTTCTATCGTTGAAAAAGAAGAATTTCCGCGTTCATGTATCCAATTATCGGTTACTGGCGAAATTGTAAATAAAATTGGCATGACAGCTAATTTTATGGAAATTTCACGAACTTTAAATGTCGATATTTCATTTCAGGAAGATAATATTTACAGAAGAAACCGCCGTTTGGTTTGTTTCGATATGGATTCAACTTTGATCCAAACTGAAGTTATTGATGAATTGGCAGAATTAAATGGAGTAGGACCGCAAGTTCGAGCAATCACTGAATCTGCTATGAATGGTGAAATTGATTTCAACGAAAGTTTTAAACAGCGTATGGCTTTGCTGGAAGGTTTAAGCGAAGAAGTACTGCAAAACGTTGCTATCAATTTGCCAATCACGCAAGGTGCGCACCGCTTGATGAAGGCACTTAAATATTACGGATATAAAACAGCAATTCTTTCTGGAGGTTTCACTTATTTTGGAGAGTATCTTCAAAAAGAACTCGGAATCGATTATGTTCACGCTAATCAATTAGAAATTAAAGACGGTAAACTGACAGGAAAATATTTAGGTGATATCGTAGACGGACAAAAAAAGGCAGAACACCTAAAAGCAATCGCCGAAAAAGAAGGAATTCACATCAATCAAACTATTGCAGTGGGTGACGGAGCAAACGATTTGCCAATGCTAAACTTAGCCGGCTTAGGAATCGCTTTCCACGCAAAACCAAAAGTGAAAGAAAGTGCTTCAACGTCAATCTCTAGTTTAGGTCTTGATGGTGTTTTGTATCTTTTAGGATATCACGATCGATATATTGATATGATGTAATCAGTGAGTGTTTACAACGTTTTGTCATTTCGACTAAGGAGAAATCTCCGCAAGTAGCTCGACAATCAAAATAAAAATAAACAAACCTCAATCTTTACAATAAAAGGTTGAGGTTTTTTATATGGGCATGCCCCTCCGGGTCGGGCTACCCGTTTCAATCTTTTGTGCCGAACCCCGGCACAAAAGGATTTCCACTTCTATCCCTCATGCGGTTTAGTGGAATCACAGTTTTTAATAATTTTATATATATTAAAATTTTGGCTAGTGCGAGCGTCACGCTCGTACCCGCAAAGAAAATAATTTTGAAGTTGATTGTGCTCACGAGCTGGACGCTCGCGCTAGCGGAGCTATCATTTATTTAACATATTTTGATTTAAAATATTTAATTATTTTTAAACCGAGAGTGTTAGTTTTAAAATAATCATCAGAGTATTCATTTTTTTCTATTAAATTATATTTTATCAAAATACCTAAAGCTCTTTTGAAATGCTGAGGGAAAATTAATTTTTTCATTATTTCATCAGAACTGACAGTAGCATTGTTTAATTCATCTATAAGTGAAATTAATTCAATAAAAGTAGATTTTTCTTCATTACCAAGTTTATTTACATCTTTAAAAAATTCTTTAGCAGTTTTTTCATATTCGGAATTTTGAATTTGTTTGCTGTCAAGGTATTCGATGTTTTCACTTCTTATTTGACTAATTAAAGAATTATTGGTAGCAATTAATTCATCTTTTTCTAGAATTAATTGATCGATTTTATTTTGCAATTGTTGTAGACTTTGTTTTCCTGTTAATTGTTGTTGGATGTTGAAATTATGATTTGCATTCTCGATTTCTTCTTCTCTTGTAATTTTATTATTATATCTTTTGAAAAATTGCAATATTTTATTAATTAAAACTTGAATGAAAGGAAATAAAATAGAATATAAAGTTGCAATAAAAATTGGCTTCCAAATTCTTTCAAAATTTACTGTAAAGAAATTGTTTTTTACATACTCTATTTTATTAAGGGCATTATCTTTTTCAAAAGCTAAATAAAAAAGTATATCCCAATTGTATAAAAATAATACTACCGAATATGTTATAATTATAGGTAATCTAAGTTTATTTTTAAATTCATTATTAATGTTTTTAATACTTGTTTTTACACTTTCAATTTCTTCAATCATAATTTAATTCATAAATTTTAATTCATAAATTTTATTTCTACATCTCCTTCAACTGCTCCAAATAATCCCTCTGATTAGAAAGTCTAGGAATCTTATGCTGTCCGCCTAATTTATCACGTTCCTTCAACCAATCATAAAATAAATTCTCACGCGCAACATTAATCACCAAAGGATTTAAAGTCATATTGTTGTAACGCTTGGCTTCATAATCAGAATTTAAAGTTTGTAGCGTTTCGTCTAAAACTTTTTGGAAAAGACCAACATCAGCAGGTTTTTTCTTGAATTCGATCATCCATTCGTGTGCACCTTTTTCTTTGTCATGCATAAAAATAGGAGCGACTGTATAATCGATAACTTCGGTTTGTGTTACTTGACACGCTTTGGCAATTGCTTGATCAGTGTTTTCGACCATTAATTCTTCTCCAAAAACATTAATATGATGTTTGGTTCTTCCCGTAACTCTAATTCGGTACGGATTTAAAGAAGTAAAGCGAACTGTGTCGCCAATTAAATAGCGCCACAAACCAGAATTGGTTGTAATAACAATTGCGTAATTTTTGTTCAATTCGACATCAGCAAGACGAATCGCTTTTTGGTTTGGAGTTCCAAAAGTTTCCATCGGAATAAATTCATAGAAAATTCCGTAATCCAGCATCAGCAATAAATCGTTCGAATTATTCAAATCTTGAATGGCAAAAAAGCCTTCAGAAGCATTGTAAATTTCGTAGTATTTAAAGTCCTTGCTTGGTAAAATTTTCTTGTATTGTTCTTTATAAGGAGAAAAACTCACGCCTCCATGAAAGTAAACTTCGAGATTTGGCCAAAGTTCAAGTAAATTTTGATTGCCTGTATTTTCTAAAACTTTATTCATTAAAACCAGCATCCACGAAGGAACTCCGGCAAAACTGGTTACATTTTCGTTTTTAGTTTCATTTATAATCGCCGCAATTTTGGTTTCCCATTCACTCATCAGCGAAGTTTTACTGCTTGGCGTACTGCTGAATTCGGCCCAAATTGGCATGTTTTCAATTAAAATAGCCGATAAATCACCGAAAAAAGTATTGTTGTTTTCGTAAATCTGAGAACTTCCGCCTAAGCGTAAACTCTTTCCAAGGAACAACTCAGAATCTTCATTGTTATTCAAGTACAAACACAGTAAATCTTTGCTTCCTTTATAGTGACAATCTTCTAAAGCTTCATTACTTACAGGGATAAATTTACTTTTAGCATTTGTTGTACCGCTCGATTTAGCAAACCATTTTATAGGAGTTTCCCAAAAAACATTTTGCTCACCCTGGCGTGTGCGTTCGATCAAAGGCTGTAATTCTTCATATGTTGAAATCGGCACTCTTTCTGTAAATGTCTGATAGGAACTTACAGATGCAAAATCATATTTTTTCCCCACTATAGTATTTTCTGATGCAGTCAATAAATTATGCAGCAGTTCTTCTTGGACTTCATTCGGATATTTTAGAAAAAGCTCTATTTGGTGTATCCTTTGTTTGAGGACCCAAGATGCGAAAGAGTTAATGATAGATACAGGCATGAGTGATTTTTAGATTTTTTAGATTGCTGATTTTAAATTTTAGATCTTTCGTGTTGCGTAAAATCAAGAAATTTAAAATTTGAATATCAATAGACAAATACTAACTTTGTCATCTTATCAAAAATAGTATTTTTTTGTAAAAAAAACCATTCTAAATGGAGTAAAGATTCTAATTTAATGGAATTAGAGGCTAAATTCAATACTCAGAGAGGTAAAATAAAAATCAGCAATCTTCAATCTAAAATACAATGACTTATCAAGGCGTACTTACAAAAATGCAGACAGAAATTGGAAATCCAATTCAATATTATTTGGTTTTCGAAGATAGCTTCTTAAGTATGAATCAGTTATTGGACAAAGAGATTGAGATAAATTTTGTTGGTTTCCAATGTTTGAATTGCGGTAAAAAGAAAAAAATATACAGACAAGGTTTCTGTTACGATTGTTTTTATTCAAGTGCTGCGGTTGGTGACTGGATTATGCGACCAGAATTGAGTACAGCTCATTTAGGAATTGCAGATCGTGATTTAGAATATGAATCGCAGGTGCAATTACAGCCTCATATTGTGTATTTGGCTTTTTCAACTGAAGTAAAAGTAGGGGTAACAAGAAAAACACAAGTCCCAACAAGATGGATTGATCAAGGCGCAACGCAGGCAATTTCTATTGTTGAGGTTCCAAACAGATATTTAGCCGGGATTACTGAGGTCGCTCTAAAAGACCATTATACAGATAAAACCAACTGGCGAAAAATGCTTCAGAGTACTACAGAAACGTGTGATTTAATTCTTGAAAAATCAAAAGTTGAAAGCTTAATTCCTGCTGAAGTAAAGGATTATTTTTACAGTCAAAAGAATGATGTTTACGAATTAAATTATCCGGTTTTAAGTTATCCTGCAAAAATCAATAGTCTGAATTTAGATAAAACACCTTCTTTTCAAGGTAAATTAGTTGGAATTAAAGGACAATATTTATTGTTTGAAAACGGAACCGTTTTTAACATTCGCGGGTCAGAAGGTTATGTTGTTACCATAAACGTCTAGTATAAACAGCGTTTCGTCTATTCATTTTCAGCATCTGTATAAAATTACCAAATAGGTAATGTAATCATTGTATTTTCGGCGTTTTTAAGAATAGAGGATGTGAATTTTGTTAAATTGCTTTACAATTATGTAATGTTTACTTATTCAAAGATTTTACTTTTAAGAAAAAATTAACTTATATTTGATTTGTTCAATGCCACTGACAAATTAATAAAGTAGAAACTTTTTTAATTCTAAAAACAAAAATGAATGAGTAACGTAAAGAAAGTTAACGCGCTCAGACGCAATATAATGCGCGGTTTAACCAAGAATATTGGCCGTTCTGTTCTGCAGAAGAGCGGGCAGATCGACAAAAATGAAATCAAAAAAGTACTTATTTCCAGACCTAATAAAAGGTTAGGGAATTTACTTTTAATTACACCGCTTATTCAGGAAGTCACTGATACATTTCCAAATTGTAAAATTGATTTGTTTGTAAAAGGAGGACTTGCTCCAATAGTTTTTGAAAACTACAAAAACATTGATAAAATAATAGAACTGCCTAAAAAGCCTTTCAATGAATTAATCAAATATTTGAAAGTTTGGACATTGATCAGAAAACAAAATTATGATGTTGTTGTCAATGTCGATCAAAATTCGTCGTCTGGCCGTCTAGCAGTAAAATTTTCAAGTGCAAAAGTTAAAATCTTTGGAGATCTTCCGGAAAATGTAGAATTGCCTTATGATGATTATGATCATATTGCAAAATATCCAGTTTATAATTTTAGATATGCTTTAAGCCAATTTGGTGTTGAAGATAAAAAAGAACCAGTGGCATTAATAGATTTAAAATTATCGTCTGATGAAATTGCAAAAGGAAAAGCAATTTTGAATGGAATCGTCGATGAAAATAAAAAATCGATTGCCATATTTACTTTTGCAACCGGAGAAAAATGTTATCAAGTAGAATGGTGGGAAGAGTTTTATGCCGCTCTAAAAAAAGAGTATGCTTCAGACTATAATATTTTTGAAATTTTGCCAGTCGAAAATGTTTCTCAAATAAATTTTCAGGCACCTTCATTTTACAGTAAAGATGTTCGCGAAATTGGTTCAGTTATGGCAAATTCTGCGATTTTTATAGGAGCAGACAGCGGTATTATGCATTTAGCAAGCGCTTCAAAGGTGCCAACAGTAGGTTTGTTCTCGGGAGCGAATATTAAAAAATACGAACCATACGGAAACAACAGTCTTGCTGTTGATACGAATACAAATTCAATTCCTGATTTTATCCGAATAATCAATTCGATTTTAAATAAATAAGATTAAAATCTGCTATAAATTAAAAAAGCCTGTTCTATTAATAAGAACAGGCTTTTTTTATGAAGTCAATTTGACTTAGTTTTTCTTCTTAAATAATCCATTCAGCAAGTCACTTGCTTTTTTGGTTACTTCTTGAGTTTTTTGCTCTTTTTCTGTTTTTGCAGCTTGAGTTGTATCTTTTGCCTTTGTGTTTTTGTTGATCAAATCAGTTAAAGCAGAAGCTCCTTTCTGCGTTAATTTTTCTTTTTGCTGATTCGCTACTTGTGAAGCTAAACTGCTTACAGCCGCTTTCATATCAGTGCTGATTTTTGGGGTTGAAAAATTACCCGTAATTAAGGCATTAATTGGAATGTTTTCCAGTTTTGCAGCATCGGCAGGAGACATTTTTGCAATAAAAGCATTTGCTTCGCTTCCTAGATATTTAGCCGGAACGTCAAATTTCAAGTTATAATTCATAGTTTGGTCAAAACCGTGCGTTCCACCAACTGTAACTTTAATGTCTTGGTATTTAATGTCAAAAGGTTTAACGTTTACTTTTCCGTTGTCAAAAGTCAAAGCAGCCTTAATATCATTTAAATTCACTTTGTTTACGTCAAAGAACTTAATGTTTGAACTAAGAGAATTTAGTAAAGTTGAGTTCTTGGCATTTACAGTTGTCGAAAGCAATTGTCCAATTAAATCACCCGAAATAGATTTTAAATCCGGAGTCAATTCATTTGCATCCAGATTTCCATTTAATTTGATAGTCGAATTTAATTTACCATTAATGATTCCTGCTATTGGAGCAATCTTTTTCATCATGTCTAATTGCGTAAAAGTTTGAGCAATATCAACTTGATTGAAACCTAAATTCATATCAAAAGTTGGAACCTTTTCTTTTGTTGAAACGGCTCCGGTCAAACCGATTGTTCCTCCAAAAATCGATGTTTTAAAGTTTTCTAAAAGTGCTTTTTCATCTTTAATAATCAATTTTCCAGAAACATCTTTCAGTTTTAAATTGTCATATAAAACAGTATTCGCTTTTGCATTTAGCGTACAGTTTAAGAAAGCTGGAATTTTCATTGCTTCAGCTGGTTTTGCTGCAGTTTTTGTTTCTTCTTTTGCAGGTTCGCCGGCTGTCATAAAATCATCAACCGCTAACTGATTTGAACTCATATTGAAGTTTCCTCTTAATTCCTGTTTTTTGAACATGAAACCATAGAAATTTTCTAAAACTCCGTTAATAGCAATATCACTTTTTCCGGTAGTAGCATTAAATTGCTTTAAGTTGATTTTACTCGGATTAAATTCAACCTGCGCAATGCTGATGCTCATCGATTTATTGTTTTCATCAGTATATTTAAATCCTGACAAACTCATTGTTCCTGCATTTTTAATGTTCTGATATTGACTTTTTTCTACAGAAGCCATATCAAAATTCGTTGTAACATCAGCTTTTAAAATACCAGCAAGCGGTTTATCCATTTTAATTGGATATGCTTTTGAAAGATTAGCCAAATTGATAGTTCCTTTTAAAGCCGCATCAACAATTGGGTTTACGGTAATATTTTTAATATTCGCTTTAGCGCTGAAAACGTCTTGATCAATTTTAAAAGTCAGTTTATCTAAATTGACGTAAGTATCATTTAGTATTCCGGTTTCGTTGATGATTTTTGTATCAATTACAATGTTTTGAACTGATTTTGGTAAGTTCGGATATTGAAATGAACCGTTGTTTGAAGCAATTGCAATATTGAATTTTGGTACTGTTGTGTCTGTTAATTCTCCTTTTGCAAAACCTGTAACGGTGAAATCTCCTGTTGTTTTTACGCCATCTAAACTTGATGCATAAGCTGAAGGAATTAAGCCTAAGAAGTTTGTAAATGACGAAGTTGGAGTTTTAAACTTTAAATCATAAATCTGAGCTTTGTCTGTCATTTGAATGAATCCGTCAAACTCCAAAGGCAGTTGATTGATCAAAGCTTTATTTTCTTTAAACGTATATTTGCTCTTATCAAGATCAATTCCTAAAACAGCATCTAAAGTCAGTTTTACATTTTTCATGTAATTAACTTTATCCATATCCAGCGATATTTTTGCTGTTGATTTTGTCGTTAAATCTAATTTTGAATTGGTAAAATCTCCTGTTCCTTCGTGGTTCAGGCTGTCAATTACCATTTTAATTTTAGAACCTTGATCAATATATCTGAAGGTGAAATTTTCGATTTTATAATTTTGGATTTTTAACGAAAGCGGTTTGCTGTTATCATCTTTGGTTTCTTCTTTTTTGTCTTTTAAAGCAATATCAAAGTTTCCAACGCCGTCTTTATTAAAAATAATGTTGATCAAACCATTTTCTGAAGTAATTCCTTGAATATTTAAAGGTTCATCTTTTCCTTTAAAAAGCTCTTTAATACTCATTTTCAGGTTCAATTGCCCTAATGAAACTAAAGTATCGCCTTCAAACGGCGCTTTGTTGATAATTACCAGTTTTTCGATTCCAACTGCAGCATTTGGGAAATTTCGGAACAAGCTTAAATCGGCATCAGCAAAACTTACTTTTGCATCAACACTTTCGTTGATAGCATCCGCTATTTTTGCTTTAATCTGGTCTTTAAAGAAGTACGGAATGGCAAATAATGCGGCCACAAGAACCACAATGACAATGGCGGTTATTTTTAAAATTTTCTTTAACATATTTATAGATTTGAGGGTTTACTTAAAAATCGACTTCTGCAAAAATAACTTTTTTTACCACAGTTCGCAGATAAAATTTTCTTAAAAATGTAAGAAATGTATTAATTTTAAACAAAAAAAATCCGTTTGGAAAATTTCAAACGGATTTGGTTTTTGCTGTTATATTTATTTTTTGATAAAAGAAATAATTTTATTTGTCAAGTCTTCTGAAATAGGAAGACTTTCATTGTTGTAGCTTTCAAAATTGGCCTTGTTATCGCCGTCAATAATTTTTAAAACGTGATTCATTTTATCAACGATGACCAATTCAGCATTTTTGCTGGCTTTTGATAAGCTTTCAGCATCTGAAACATTTACCTGTAAATCTTTATTTCCTTGAATTATTAAAATTGGAACCGCTAGTTTCTTTATTTCTGTCTGTGGATCATATTTAAACCAGGAAATCAAATAAGGCTGAATGCTTGCTCTGAAAAGCGAATTTAAAAGCGGGTCAACTTTCTTCACTTTATTGCCACTTTTTAAACTGTCAATGATCGGAAAGGTCATTTCTTCAATCTGTTTGTTTGATTTTGACGAAATCTGCTCTTTTAAAAGTTTGTCTGCCGATTCGCCTGCGCCTGCTATCGAAACAAATTTGTTTGCTTTTGCTCCAGCAATCATTCCGATTAAGGATCCTTCACTATGTCCAATAATTGTTATTTGAGAGAAACGTTTGTCCTGTTTTAAAAAGTTAATCCAGCTTTTAGCATCTTCGGTATAATTTTCAAAAACTAAACTTGTTTCATCAGCACCTGATGATTTGCTTTCGCCAATTCCTCTTTTGTCATATCGTAGTGATGCAATTCCATTTTTTGCCAATGCTTCAGCAAGCATTTTCAATGAATTGTTTTTCATCATCGGATTATTTCCGTTTCTGTCTGTTGGTCCTGAACCTGCAATTATTAATGCGACCGGACATTTTTTGGTAACATCAGGAACAGTAAGTGTTCCATAAAGCTGATCAATGTTGATCTTTAAAGTAACATTTGTTTCTTTAAATGTATCTTGTTTTGCGTTTTGAGCATTTACAGCCGACAGGGATAAAATACTCAAAAACAAAAATATCTTTTTCATTTTTTTTAGCATTGAATTACTTAATATTAATTCCAAAAGGCATCATAGCTTGAACTCCTTTTTGTTTTTGAAGCTTTTTAACCTGCTCGATCAACAAATAGTTTTCTTCACCAATTTCTTCTTTTATGAAAGCTTCTTTAGATTGTGCAAAAGGCATTTTTGATAAAATATCGCTAAATGTTTTTTCGTATTCAGGATAATTTTGAGTACTGTATGTTTTTATTTTGGCCATTTTCGCGGCTTCGGCAATTGCATCATTTAATCCACCGATTTTATCTACTAAACCAATTTTTAAAGCTTCAGTTCCAGACCAAACTCTTCCTTGTGCAATGGCATCCACTTGTGCAAATGTCATTTTTCTTCCTTCTGCAACATGTGTTACAAAAGTCTTGTAGATCTGTTCAACACCTTCTAAAGTAAAAGCTTTAAACTTTTCGTCGACTGGAACAAACGGACTGTAATTTGCTGAGTTTTCGTGTGTTTTTACTTGTTCAGTATTAATTCCTAATTTATTGGCTAACGGACTGAAATTTGGCAATATGCCGAAAACTCCAATAGAACCCGTAATTGTATTGCTTTCAGCGAAAATTTTATTAGCGTTGCAGGCAATATAATAACCTCCAGATGCTGCATAATTCCCCATCGAAACTACTACAGGTTTTACTTTTTTAGTCACTTCGATTTCTCTCCAAATCAAATCTGAAGTTAAAGCACTTCCGCCTGGACTGTCAATTCTTAAAACAATTGCTTTTACATCATCATCTTTTCGAGCTTCCTGAAGCGCGCGGCGCATTGAACCTTCACCAATAACCGTTACATCACCTTCACCGCTTTCAATTTCGCCTTGAGCGTAAATAATTGCAATTTGATCCGTTTCGATAATTGTCGATGCCGTCGTTACATTGTTTTGTGTATAATCATCAATTGATATTTTATTGTAATCGTCGTCGCCCGTTACTTTTAATGCTTTTTTGATTGCATTGTGATACACATCTTCATAAGCAACAATGTCAACTAAGCCATTGGCTTTTGCCATTTCTGGCGTTCTTGCCAATAAACCATTTGCAATTTCATTTAATCTTGGAAGCGGAATATTTCGGCTTTTTGAAATATCAGCAGAAACAGTTGCCCAGATTGAGTTTAGCAGCGCAGTAACTTGTTCTCTGTTAGCATCGCTCATTTTATTTTCTAAAAATGGTTCAACGGCGCTTTTGTATTTTCCATGACGAATAACTTCCATGTGAATGCCTGATTTGTCTTGGAAATCTTTGAAAAACATTACTTCAGATGAAAGACCTTTAAAGTCTAAATCGCCCGCTGGATTTAGATAAACAGTATTGGCAACAGAATTTAAATAATATTCTTTCTGCGAATAAGTATTGGCGTAAGCCCAAACAAATTTTCCAGATTTTTTAAAGCTTTCAAGAGCATTTCGTAAATCTTTATATTGAGCAAGTCCTAAAGACGATTCATCATTTAAAATGGAAATTCCTTTGATGTTGTCATCCGTTTTTGCAGCTTCGATAGCGTTGATAACATCCGTCAGGCCAATTCCTTTTTGTTCTGAAAAAACAGTTACCCAAGGATCTTTATATTTTCCAGCGTAATCATTTTTGATATCTTTTAAATTCAATTCAATAACCGAATCTTTTTTTACAGAAACGGTATCTTCTCCTCCAAAAATAGCCCCAATAAGGATTACTCCGAAAAAGAATAACATGATAAATACAAAAATACCAATCACTGTGGCAATTACATTTCCTAAAAACTTCATAATGTATATTTTTTTAATAAGTAGCTGCAAAGGCTCCTTTGTTACAAATATATCTAAATACGGTTTAATTCTGTTATACGATTTATGAAATATTTGTAGATTTCACATTTTTAAACCTGCTAAATAATGTATTCAATTCTAAAATAGTTTTAGTTACTTTGCATTAATTATGAAGTCACAGCATCAAGTCGTTTTATCTATAGGAAGCAATCAAGGAAACAGGTTAGCAAATATTGAAAGTTGTATTGCTTTAATACATCAGGAAGTGGGAACTGTTATCAGGGTTTCAAAACTATATGAAACTCCCGCTTGGGGATTTGAAAGTGATGCTTTTTATAATTGTGCGCTTCTTTTGCACAGTACTTCATCGGCACAAAAAATATTGAATCAAGTTTTAAAAGTTGAAAAGCAGTTAGGAAGAATCCGATCCAATCAGGAAGGTTATCAGTCCCGAATTATTGATGTTGATTTGATTGCTTTTGACAATGAAATTATCGAAACTGAAAAGCTTCAGATTCCGCACCCATTAATGCAAAACAGAAACTTTGTATTGCTGCCGGTTCAGGATTTAAAGTTAGATTGGAAGCATCCAATTCTTCAAAAAACTATTTCAGAATTAATAGCAGTTTCTCCAGACGACAGTGTTTGTACGGCAGTTCAGAATTTAAAAAGTCCGTTGCAGGAAATTGCATTAGAAAACTTCAATTATATTGCTTTTGAAGGAAATATTGGTGCAGGAAAAACGACATTAGTTCATAAAATTGCAGAAGATTTTAACGCCAAAACAGTTTTAGAGGGATTTGCAGATAATCCGTTTTTGCCGAAGTTTTATAAAGATCAGAACCGATATGCTTTTCCGCTGGAAATGTCTTTTCTTGCCGACCGTTATCAGCAATTATCAGATGACTTAAAACAATTTGATTTGTTTAAGGATTTTATCGTTGCGGATTATCATATTTTTAAGTCGCTTATTTTTTCTAAAATAACACTTGGAGAAGATGAATATCGACTTTACCGAAATCTATTCGATATTATTTATAAAGAAATGCCAAAGCCAGATTTGTACATTTATTTATATCAGAATACCCAGCGTCTTCTTCAAAATATTAAGAAACGCGGACGCAGTTACGAGCAGAATATAGAAGCAGATTATTTAGATAAAATCAATAATGGTTATTTGGATTATATTAAATCGCAAACCGATTTGAATGTTCTGATTATTGATGTTTCAGATCGTGATTTTGTTAAAAAACACGAAGATTATCTTTTTATTTTAAATGAAATTCAGAAGAAAATAGGATAAGACCTCAATTAGGGAATATGCCAATTAGAAAATTAGATAATTTTTTATGCGGTTTCGAGAGCATTTCCTAATTCTCTAATTGACACATTATCTAATTATAATATTCCGAGTTGTTTTCTCAGTTTGGCAGATAATTTTTCGTTAACTAAACGATACGACTGCTGAATGTATTTTTCCCATTCTGATTTTTTCATTTTTGAGATATCATCAATCAAAACCCATTTGTATTTTGCAACATAAGGAGCCGGTTTAAATCCGGGTTTAGTACTCATTTCTTCAAATTCTTCATCTAAAACCTTAAAGGAAGCAGAAGTTGGATTTTGGTCAAGACCAACAACGCAGTACATTTTTGTCCCCACAGAAAATACAAGGTCATGATCCCATTTGATGTCTTCTGTTGTCCCAGTTAATTTATGGCAGATTTCGCGAATTATTTCAATATCCATTTTTATCTTTTTAATGTAAAGTGTCCTCTTAAAACAGGCTGAGTGTTGTCAATTTTTAATGCAAACCAATAGTCTGACGCAGGTAAAGGTATTTTATTTATTGTGCCGTCCCAATATTTTTTTGAAGCGTTTAGCTGCGCAATTAATTTTCCGTAACGATCAAAAATTGTAATTTGTGCTTCAGGATAATTCTCCATTCCCGTTACTTCCCAAACATCATTAAAGGAATCATTATTTGGAGTAAAAAATGCAGGGAAAACTAGAACAACAAAACTTTTTGAAACTGTTTTACAGCCAATTTTTTCTCTTGCATAAGCAGTTTGCAATCCGCCAGGCGCGTCTTGAAAAATATTAGAATTCTGAAAATTTAATCCGTCAATAGAATATTCGTAATAACTTTCGGGATTGCTTAGAATGATAGTTACGGTTCTATTGTCAACATCAATTTTTTGAATTTCGGGAGCCGGAAGTTCTATTACTTTAATGGTTTTTCGGTTTGAGCAATTTCCTGCAGTGGAAGCCGTAACATCAACATAGTAAGTTCCTAATTCAGAAACTGTTATTTTTTGGGTTGTTTCTCCCGTTGACCATAAGTAACTCATATTACTGATTCCTGCATCAAGCGTAACCGAATTAGGCGCACACAAAACCACTTCTTGATTTTGAACATCAGGAAGGGGGTAGATTTTTATTTCTATTGGAATTCTGGTTAGTGAACGGCATTCATTATTATTCGCTTCGGCATAATAAATGGTATTTGCCGAAAGATTAGGCGTAATAAACAAAGAACCAGTTCCTAAAATCGATCCGCCCGTTTTTGAGTTGTACCAATTTGCTTCACCAGCGGAAACAGTCGCTTCTAAAAAAAAGATTCCAGAACCACAAACCGGTTCAGGATTTGAAACAGAAATTACTTGGGGAACTATATTTACTCTTACTTCTACAGGCGTTCTTTTTGTAATACAACCTTCAAATTCGGCTGCAGTGTAATAGGTTTTATTTGCATTTAAAACAGGAGTTGTGAAGCTGGAGCCAGTTGCAATTACGTTTGCTCCAGTTTCATCAGCATACCAATTTATTGTTCCTGCCGAGCTTTTTGCTTCTAAAACGGCAGTTCCCGATCCACAAATATCAGGAGCTTTTGTTTCGGTAATTGATAAGATAGTCAGCGAAGTGCTTGCGCTTATTTGCGGATAAACATCGCCAGGCATTCCTCCATATTCTACAATATATCCTCTAGGATAATTTACGTTCGCAGGATCTGAACTTCCATAAAGTGAAGTATCGTTCCATCTTCCTTTTTGCCCATTTCCGGGTGGTGCTATATAAGCATAATCTTCGGCTCCAATCAAGGCTAGTTCACCGCCATTATCTGGTTCTTTATAATCATTCCAGTAAGCAAAAGTTGTGGTAGAACCACTTTGACGGCCATACCAAAATTGAGTTCCTTCTTCTGGGCCAGTTTCCCATATCCAATAGGGTTCTTTTCTGGCATCGCTGCCGCCAATCCATCCAGTCCCCGAAAGCTGTTCTCCAACAAATATTGCTTCGTCTAGAGTGGTTATGGTTACTAAATAGCCTTGCAAACCAAAATAATTACTTGCAGCTGCTGCTCTTTTGGCGTTACCCCAAGAAATTCCCGGACTCGAAACAAATTGATAATAATGTTTTGAAGAAGGCAAATAATTCGCCTGTCCCAAGCTTATGGAAAAATTCCTAATGCCTTTTGGAGTTGCCGAGCTATTTCTAAATTCAACTGCTTTTATAGCAGCAATAAATTCAGAAAGTGTGGCACTGTTGTTATTGCGTGAAATAGTAAGTGTTCCTGAATCTGGATTCCAGCTTGATGTTAAATTGGGATTTGCATTTATTAAGGTTAATGTGTCTTCACCATTTACATATCCCGAAGAAATTTGAATATAAATCGCAGTAAGTTCTTCGGTTGAATTGATCGCGACATCGGTTACAATTTTTATACTGCTTTGCGGGCAATAAACCTGATTTCCAGTTGCTGTAATTACAGACGCGGCCGTTGTGGCTTTTTGTTTGTTTTCTTTTTTTAATTCTCTTTCAGACAAAGGCACACTTTTGAAGGCAAAAAATATATTACAGCACAGTAATACAATTGCCAAAGTGTATTTGCAAGAGAATTTAGTTTTCATATTTAAAATTACAGTTTTTAATTGAAAACTGCCAAGGCAACATTGAAAAATGAGTTTTCAGGAAAAGTAGAATTTATCTTTTTAATGAAAAATGACCTCGTAAAATTGGATGCAGATTGTCAATTTTTAAAGCATACCAATAATCTGAAGCAGGAAGCGGAGATTGATTAAAAGTTCCGTCCCAGCTCATTCTTGAAAGAGATAATTGGGCTAATAATTTTCCGTAGCGATCAAATATTGTGACTTGTGCCTGAGGATAATTTTCCATTCCAGTAACTTCCCAAACGTCATTAAAGCTGTCGTTGTTTGGCGTAAAGAAAGCAGGAAAAACTAATACGACAAAGTTTTTTGCAGTACCGCCACAGCCACCTTTTTCTCTTACATAAGCAGTTTGTAAACCACCTGGAACATCATAAAAAATATTTGAATCCTGGAAATTTGAACCATCAACTGAATATTCAAAATAAGATTGTTCTTTTTTAAGATAAATTATAGCTCTTGTTCCTTCAACATCAATTAGGTCTATCTGCGGAATTTCATGTTCTTCCACTATAATGGTTTTTCGGCTAGTACAGCTTTGCGGAGCTGGACTTGTTACATCAACGGTATAAGTTCCTCCAGTGCCTATTTCAATAGTTTGAGTTGTTGCTCCTGTTGACCATAAATAAGTCATTCCTGATATTCCGGCATCAAGCATTTTCTTTCGAGATTGACATAATGCTACTGTTTCGTCTGTAACGGCTGGAGGCGTATAAATAGTAATGTTTACTGGAGTACGATTTGTATTTAAACAGCCATTATTTGAAGCTTCGGCATAATAAATTGCAGAAGATGTTATGGCTGGCGTTGCAAAACTATTTCCGGTAAAAATACT
The DNA here is from genome assembly GCF_009711135.1 of Flavobacterium sp. LC2016-01. Lineage (GTDB taxonomy): Bacteria > Bacteroidota > Bacteroidia > Flavobacteriales > Flavobacteriaceae > Flavobacterium. The sequence continues at coordinate 86,609 of NZ_WMIC01000005.1, forward strand.
TGTTCCTCCTGTTGATGTTGTATACCAATTGATGAGTCCAACATCAGTAGAAGCTTGAAGCGTTACACTGCCTGGTCCGCATCTCGAAACATTTGATGCAACTACAGTTGGTGTTGTTGGAGTTTTGTTAACAACTGCCGTAACTGATTTTCTGTTGGTTTCACATCCGGCATCAACGTAATAAGTGGTTGTACTATTTATTATTGGAGTTGTAAATGAATTTCCTGTAGCGACCGCGGTGCCTCCAGTTGCCTGCGTATACCAGCTGATTGTTGCCCCAGCCGTTGCAGTTGCGGTTATAGTAAAACTTCCTGAATCACAAATTGGATTTGGAGTCAATACATTTGCTTCTGGAATTGTAATTTTAGTACTTGCGGCAATTTCTAAAGGCGATTCTCCTGCTGATCCGCCATATTCTACTACATAACCTTTTGGCTGGTAATCATCTCCTGGAGTTAGTGATCCAGTATTTGACAAATCATTCCAAGACCCTCTTATTCCTACTCCAGGTTGTGTAATATGCGCATAATCTTCATCGCCTTGCTGATTCGGTTCACCTGTATTCCAAAATGTATAGGTCATTGAGGTACCTGCTTCAGGACCTGTGACCCATTTCCAAACGCCTTCAGTTTCTGCATCACTTCCGCCAATCCATCCCGTTCCTGATGCCTGCTCGCCGATTAGTTTGGCTTCATCTGCCGATAAAATAGTAGCTAAATAACCTTTAAGTCCATAATAAGTACTTGCAGCAGCTGCATCTCGTGCCGAAGTCCAGGTAATGCCAATACTTGGCACATATAAATAAAAATGCTGCGTTGAAGGCAAATAATTAGCATTTCCGATCGTTATTGAAAAGGTTCTAGTTCCGGAAGCAGCAGCAGCAAAATTTGTAAAAACCACATCTTTTACTGCATCCACTAAGTCAGCATACAAAACATTAGTGCCTGTCGTACTTGTTATGCTTAATTTTCCTGCTGTTGCATCCCAACTTGTTGTTACATTAGGATGTGAAGCGGGATTTGAAAGAGCGAGCTGATCAAAACCGTTTGAATAACCAGATGAAACCTGAATGTAAACGCCTTTAGTTCCTGTTTCTGCAGGATCATGCGTAATACTAAAAGTGGTTACAATTTTTATTGTGGTTTGCGGACAATATAGTTGGTCTCCTGTTGCTTTAACTATAGGAGCAGTTGTTGTAATTTGAGCAAATCCAAAGGAAGTGGATAGCAATAAAATGAATAAGATATATATATTAAGAGAACTATTATTTTTCATTTTATAAAAGTATCACTTTTATAATAATAAAAAAATAATTTTCATTTTCTAACATTTAAAGCTGTAATTTATTGTAAAATAACAATTTATTACGTTAAAAATGCTTCTAATTAGAATTTGGTCAGTTTAATTTTTGAAACAAATCCCAAACCACAATTCCGGCACTTACGGCAATATTTAAAGAATGTTTGGTTCCTAATTGCGGAATCTCAATACAGCCATCGCAAATAGCAACGGCTTCCTGCGCAACACCATAAACCTCGTTTCCAAAAACCAAAGCATATTTCTGTTTTTTTTCAACTTTAAAATCCTGAAGAAAAATAGCACTTTCAACTTGTTCTATAGCAAGAGTCAGAACATTTTCTTTTTTAAGACTTTCAATAACTTCAAGCACGTTTTCATGATGTTCCCAAGCAACAGTTTCTGTTGCGCCCAAAGCAGTTTTGTGAATTTCTTTATTTGGTGGAGTGGCTGTAATACCGCATAAAATGATTTTTTCAATCAAAAAAGCGTCGGCAGTTCTAAATACAGAACCGATGTTATGCAAACTGCGAATGTCATCCAAAACTAAAATTAAAGGTGTTTTGTCTGATTTTTTAAAATCTTCAATCGATTTGCGGTCTAATTCGCTATTTTCAAGTTTTCTCATTTTGTATTGTATTCAGGTCATAAAAAAAGCCTCCAAAGATAAGGAAGCTTTTTCTATTATTTTATTTTGTTTTGTTTTTCAGACTAGCTTTTTACTGGATCTGGTAAAACTGTACCTTTAATTGTAAGTACTTTTGTTGGCTGTCCTTCAGCATTAGAAGTAACAGTTACGGTTTTTGTAAATTGACCAACTCTGTCAGTAGCATATTTTACACCAATAATTCCTTTAGCACCTGGAGCGATTGGCTCTTTTGGTGTAGTTGGAACAGTACATCCGCAAGAACCTTGCGTGTTTGTAATGATTAATGGTTTTGTTCCGTTGTTAACAAAAACGAATTCACGTTTTCCGTCAGCATTGTGAGCAATTGTCCCGTAGTCAATAGTTTCTGTTTCGAAAGCCATTCCTGCACCTTCGATTTTAGCAACTTTTGCAGTTCCTTTTTTAGCAGATTGCGCGTTAGAAGCCGTAACTCCAGCTACAGCAAGCATAACAAATAAAATTATTTTTTTCATTTTTATAGTCTTTGTTTAAATGATAGAACAAATCTATGTAAAATTCTTAAATGTCAACTTAAAAATCTCTTAAAATATTTTAATTTTTGAAGCCTTCGATATGCCGTTAAAAAATTATAAATTCGCTGTCTTAATTTTCATTTAAAAATACATCGATTTGGCAGCTAAAGAAAAAGTGGTGAAAGAAACACCTTTAATGAAACAGTACAACGAAATCAAGAGAAAATATCCTGATGCATGTCTGCTTTTCAGAGTAGGGGATTTTTATGAAACATTTGGAGATGACGCCATCAGGGCCTCTAAAATTCTTGGAATAACATTGACCAAAAGAGGCGCAGGTTCAGAGACCGAAACCGCTTTGGCTGGTTTTCCACACCATTCTATTAATACCTATTTGCCAAAATTGGTTAAAGCAGGCCTTCGAGTAGCAATATGTGATCAGCTTGAAGATCCAAAAATGACTAAGACTATTGTAAAACGTGGCGTGACTGAATTGGTAACTCCTGGAGTTTCTTTAAATGATGAGGTTTTACAGTCTAAATCAAATAATTTTTTGGCATCGGTTTACTTTGCCAATAAAAATATCGGAATTTCTTTTTTAGATGTTTCAACAGGTGAGTTTTTAACGGCTCAGGGAAATGCAGAATATATTGATAAGCTTTTGCAGAATTTTAATCCGAGTGAAGTTTTAGTTCCGAAGAATAATAAAGGTGATTTTAAAGCCGCTTTTGGAGATGATTTTCATAGTTTTTATCTAGAAGATTGGATTTACAAAGAAGATTATGCTTTAGAAACACTTACAAAACATTTTCAGACTGTTTCTTTAAAAGGTTTTGGGATTGAAGAATTGAAAGAAGGAATTATTGCTTCTGGAGCAATTTTGTATTATTTGTCAGAAACACAGCATAATCGCGTGCAGCATATCACAGCAATTCAGCGTATTGCAGAAGATGCCTATGTATGGATGGATCGCTTTACGATCAGAAATTTAGAATTGTATCACAGTTATAATCCAAATGCCGTAACGCTTTTAGATGTAATTGATAGAACACTTTCGCCAATGGGAGGCCGTTTATTAAAACGATGGCTGGCATTGCCACTAAAAGACAGCAATAAAATAAAAGGGCGACATGATGTGGTTTCTTACTTGAAATCAAATCCTGAAGTACTGCACAACATTCAATATCAAATCAAGCAAATTTCCGATTTGGAGCGACTAATTTCTAAAATTGCAGCGGGAAAAGTTTCACCTCGCGAGATTGTTTATTTGAAAGAATCTTTGGATGCTATTATTCCAATTAAAACCTTGGCTCTTGAAAGTCCTCAAGAAGCCGTGAAAATTATTGGAGATAGTTTGCATGCCTGCGATTTATTGCGAGAAAAAATTAAAACGACTTTAAATCAAGATGCGCCCGTTGCGATTGCAAAAGGAAATGCAATTGCAAAAGGAATCAATGAAGAATTAGATGAATTGCGCGCAATTTCAACTTCTGGAAAAGAATATTTAGAAGGAATTGAAAAAAGAGAGTCAGAGCGCACCGGAATTTCTTCGCTGAAAATATCTTTCAACAATGTCTTTGGGTATTATATTGAAGTTCGAAATACGCATAAAGACAAAGTGCCCGAAGAATGGATTCGTAAACAGACTTTAGTAAATGCAGAGCGTTATATTACTGAAGAATTAAAAGAATATGAAACTAAGATTTTAGGAGCTGAGGAGAGGATTTATAAAATCGAAACAGATCTTTTTGAGCAATTAGTAGCTTGGATTTCGACTTATATTAAGCCGGTTCAAATGAATGCTAATTTGGTTGCACAGTTAGATTGTTTGTGTTCTTTTACACAATTGGCTATAGAAAATAAATATGTCTGTCCAGAGATTGACGATACGTTCGAATTAGAAATCAAAGAAGGAAGACATCCTGTAATTGAGAAACAATTGCCGGTTGGTACGCCATACATTTCTAATGATGTTTATCTGGATAGAGAAACCCAGCAGATTATTATGATTACTGGTCCAAATATGTCTGGTAAATCGGCGATTTTGAGACAGACGGCTTTAATTGTATTGCTGGCTCAAATGGGAAGTTTTGTTCCTGCAGACAGTGTTAGAATGGGAATTGTAGATAAGATTTTTACAAGGGTTGGAGCTTCTGATAATATTTCGATGGGTGAATCTACATTTATGGTGGAGATGAATGAAACGGCTTCGATTTTGAATAATATTTCCGACAGAAGTTTAGTTCTTTTGGATGAAATTGGAAGAGGAACCAGTACGTATGATGGAATCTCGATTGCCTGGGCAATTGCCGAATTTTTGCACGAACACCCGTCAAAAGCTAAAACTTTGTTTGCAACACATTATCACGAATTAAACGAAATGACCGACTCGCTTCCGAGAATTCAGAATTTCAACGTTGCAGTCAAAGAATTGAAAGATACTGTTCTTTTTGTCCGTAAACTGGTAAAAGGCGGAAGTGCGCATAGTTTTGGTATTCATGTGGCAAAAATGGCCGGTATGCCACAATTGGTTATTTCTAAAGCACAAAAGCTTTTAAAGAAATTAGAAAAAAATCATTCAAGCGATGCTTTAAACGGAATAAAAGCAGCAAATGATGAAATGCAGATGAGTTTCTTTAACTTAGATGATCCTTTGTTAGAAGAAATAAAAGAAGAGATTTTGGGGCTTGATATAAACGCAATAACTCCGGTTGAAGCACTGATGAAGCTGAATGAGATTAAAAGAATGTTGGTCAAAAAATAAAAATAAAAATTTTCAAGTTTAAAGTTTAGGTTATCAGAAAGTTATAAAATAAGTAAAATATTTTTTAGAAAAACGCTTGTGTAATTGAATAAATGTCCTAAATTTGCACTCGCAATACGGAACAAGTGAAGTGTTGTAGTTCTTAAGCAGAATTTGAAAGGCGAAAATAGCTCAGTTGGTAGAGCGCGACCTTGCCAAGGTCGAGGTCGCGGGTTCGAGCCCCGTTTTTCGCTCAAAACCATATAATGCTCGGATGGTGAAATTGGTAGACACGCTGGACTTAAAATCCAGTGAACAGCAATGTTCGTGCGGGTTCAAGTCCCGCTCTGAGTACTAAAGCCTCTTCTTTTGAAGAGGCTTTTTTTATTATGCAAAACTGCATTTAAAAGAAATTTGCTAAGTAGGTCTCTTTTAAAAATCTAAGGATCTGAGAGGTCTAAAATCAACAATCAACAATCTAAATTTTCTAAATGGGTGCTTTTGTAATCAGCAGGCGGTTTAATGATGAATATAAATTCACGTTCACTTCGAGAAAAGGAAAGGTGATTTTTACGAGTTTGAGTTATGAGCTGCGATTTGAGTGCGAAGAAGATATTCAGAAATTCAAGGCAAATATTGAGCTTGCGAAGTTTCTGAAGTTTAAAGGTTCTGGGGGAAAGTATTTTTTTAAATTGATGCTTGGCGAGGTTCATTTTGCAACGAGCCGTAAATATAGTACAGAATTGCTTCTGCAGAAAGGGATAAAAGAAATTGTAACTTATGGGGTAAAAGCAGAAGTTCTGGACTTTTCGTCAAATGATTCGATTTTTGAAGATGAAGTTGTTGAAGAAGAGGAGATGGAGTGAATAAAAATCCTGATATTTTAAAATTTCAAATCCCAACAAAGAGTTTGTTATTAAAGTGATATAGATAATTTCTAATAACGCAAAATTCCAAATTCCGCTAATACACAATGTGTTTTTGGAATTTGGAATTTTATTTTATTGGGATTTGCTAAATTTTAGGCATAAAAAAAACCATCGCTATGATGGTTTTAAAATTTTTAGAACTTGGTTCTAATTATTTTTTTACTTCTTCTACTTTAGCAGCAGCAGAATCAACTTTAGCAGCAGCAGAATCAACAGTTGCAGCAGCAGAATCAACTACAGCAGCAGCTGAATCAACAGCAACAGCAGCAGAATCTACAGCAGGAGCTTCAGCAGCAGCGTCAGCTTTTTTACAAGATACAACAGTTAATACAGCAACAACAGCTAAACTTAAAAATACTTTTTTCATCTTACTTTATTATAAAAGGTTAATTATTAATTCGTGGCAAAGATATAAATTTTTTAATATGTAAAATATTTTTTCACTTTTTTTTTAAAATATTTTCATCGCTCACGATTATCTTAGTTATCAATAAACATGCCAAAATACTAAAAAATTATTATATTATGGTATTTTTTATGGAATTTATTTTTCGCTGCATATTCATCAGAAAAAATAATGTTTTAGATTCTCTTGCTTGCAGTTTATTTTGTTTTTTATCAAATATTCTCGAAACGTAAAGCTTCGATTTTGGCTCTTTTTAATACTTCTAAGGGCAGTTGTTGCTATTTAGGAGACTTTAATGCGGTTTTGGAATTTTAGATTGTTTCTGAGACTATTTTCATAATGCAGTTTGTGGCTCCTTTATTGTCTTGAATAAAGTCTCTGCAGATTTTGCTTTTTTCTTCAAAAAATACTTCATCGTTCAGTAAACGATCAAAATAGCTTTTTAATTCTTTTTCGTTTGAAATAGAAATACAGCCGTCTAATTGTACTAATGAAACTGCTTCGGCAAAATTGGAATAATTTGGACCAATTAAAATTGGAATCCCAAAAGTTGCCGGTTCTAAAATGTTATGAATTCCAGGATTTCCAAAACCGCCGCCAACATAACCAATAGTTCCGTAGCTGTATATCTTCGTTAGTAAGCCGATAGTGTCAATAATAAAAACACTGTAATTTGATAAATCAGCAACTTGATCTTTTTCGGAAAACAAAACGGCAGATTTTGTGATTTGAGATTTTAGACTCGAGATTTGATCTTCTTTGATATTATGTGGCGCAATTATGAATTTTACATTCTCAGGAGCTTGATTGATATATTCGGCTAATAAAGCTTCGTCCTTTGGCCAAGAACTTCCTATAACTATTACGGGGCTATTGTTTTTGAATTTTTCAATAAAATCAACAGTGTTGTCTCTTTCTAAAATGGATGCAACGCGATCAAAGCGCGTATCGCCGGAAACAATTACATTTTGAAAACCAATGGTTTCAATTTTTTCTTTTGATTTTTCATTTTGAACAAAGAAATAAGTAAAAGCTTTCAGGGCTTTTCGGTAAAAACCGCCATACCATTTAAAAAACATCTGATTGTCTCTGAAGATTCCAGAAATCAAATAGGTTGGGGTTTTGCTTTTTTCTAATTCTTTTAAATAGTTGAGCCAAAATTCATATTTAATAAAAAACGCCAGTTCCGGATGGGCTAATTTTAAAAATTTCTTTGCATTGCTTTTAGTGTCTAAAGGCAAATAAATAGTAACATCAGCAACTGTGTTATTTTTACGCACTTCGTATCCGGATGGTGAAAAAAAGGTTACAATAATTTTATGCGACGGATATTTTTCTTTGATTTTTTCAATAACAGGAAGTCCTTGTTCGTATTCGCCAAGCGAGGCAGAATGAAACCAAATCGTTTTGTCTGATGATTTTATTTTTTCTTCTAAAATTGCAAAAACATTTTTTCGGCCTTCTACAAAAAGCTTAATTTTCGGACTAAAAAGCGCTACGATTTTCAGAAAAAACCCAGCAATAGAAATAACTAAATTGTATAAAAAAAGCATCTGTTTATTTTTGTGGCTAAATTACATTTCTTTCGATTATTTTCATTGGTTTGAAGGTATTAAATAACTATTTTTGTTGCTCCTTTTAAAGATTATGTTTACAAATCAGGTCTTTATTTTAAATGTTATTCAAAATGAAAAAAATACAAATGGTTGACTTAAAGAGTCAATATGAAAAAATAAAATCTACAGTTGATGCTTCAATTCAGGAAGTTTTAGATACAAATACTTACATAAACGGACCATTGGTTCATCAGTTTCAAAAAAATCTTGAAGATTATTTAGGAGCAAAACACGTAATTCCGTGCGCAAATGGAACAGATGCTTTGCAGATTGCAATGATGGGTTTGAATTTAAAACCAGGCGATGAAGTAATTACTGCGGATTTTACTTTTGCAGCAACTGTTGAGGTTATTGCTTTATTGCAGTTAACGCCAGTTTTAGTTGATGTTGATGTCAATAATATGAATATTGATATCGAGGCGCTTAAAAAAGCAATCACGCCAAAAACAAAAGCAATTGTTCCGGTACATTTATTCGGACGCGCTGCTAATATGGATGCGATTATGGAAATTGCAGCAGAACATAATTTATATGTTATTGAAGATAATGCTCAGGCAATTGGAGCTGATTATATTTCTAAGTCCGGTGTAAAAACTAAAGTTGGAGTAATTGGTCATGTTGCGGCAACTTCATTTTTCCCTTCTAAAAATTTAGGCTGTTATGGAGATGGTGGAGCGATTTTTACAAACGATGATAAATTAGCTCACATTATCCGTGGAATCGTAAATCACGGAATGTACGAGCGTTATCACCACGACGTTGTGGGAGTGAATTCTCGTTTAGACAGTATTCAGGCTGGAGTTTTGAATGCAAAACTGCCTTTGCTTGATGAATATAATAAGGCACGTCGTTTAGCGGCAACAAAATATAATGCAGCTTTCGCAGGAAATGCGCATATCATTACACCAGATTTTGATGCTAATGAAAATGATCACGTTTTTCATCAATATGTATTAAGAATTATTGATGCTGACAGAAACGCTTTGATGCAGCATTTGTTGGATAAAGGGATTCCGTGTGCAATTTATTATCCAATTCCGTTACACTCTCAAAAAGCATATTTAGATCCTCGCTATAAAGAAGAACAATTTCCGGTTACCAATCAATTAGTGCAGGAAGTAATTGCTTTGCCAATGCATACAGAACTTGACGACGAACAGATTAAATTTATTACCGATTCTGTTTTAGAATTTTTGAATAAATAAAAATGAAAAAAAGAGGTCTTGTAATTTTGATGATTTTTCTTCAGTTTTCGGTTTTTGCCCAAAAAGCAATTTCGAAAGAAGAGAATGCAGTAAGTAGTCAAGTTGAAATTTTGCGTCAAGCAATGATTGATGCTGATGGTGTGAAATTGAAAGCATTAACTTCAGATAAGCTAAACTATGTCCATTCAAACGGTAATTTTCAAAATCAGACAGAATTTGTCGAGGGAATTGTTAGCGGAAAATCTGATTTTGTAACTATAGATTTTCAAGACCAAACCATCACAATTCAAAATGATGTTGCGATTGTAAGGCATGTACTCGCGGCTCATACAAAAGATGGCGGCGTTGATAAAGATATTAAAATAGGAATAATGCTTGTTTGGCAGAAACAAAAAAACAAATGGATTCTTATTGCAAGACAAGCTTATAAATTAACTACATAAAAAAAACAACCAAAAAAATGAAAGTATTAGTAACAGGAGGATTAGGATTTATTGGTTCTCACACCGTAGTCGAATTGCAAAATGAAGGCTTCGAAGTGGTGATTATTGATAATCTCTCAAACTCTTCAGAAGATGTTTTAAAAGGTATTACAGCCATTACGGGAAAAACGCCTTTATTCGAAAAAATTGATTTAAGAGAAAAAAGTGCCGTTCAGGATTTCTTTAAAAAACACAATGACGTTACTGGAGTAATTCATTTTGCAGCTTCAAAAGCAGTTGGTGAAAGTGTTGAACAGCCATTGTTGTATTATGAAAACAACATCAGCAGTTTAGTTTATCTTTTGCAGGAATTACAGCAAAAACCTGAGGCAAGTTTTATTTTTAGTTCATCTTGTACGGTTTACGGTCAAGCCGAAAAAATGCCAATTACTGAAGATGCTCCTGTTCAGACTGCGATGTCTCCTTACGGAAATACAAAGCAAATTGGAGAAGAAATAATTACTGATACAGCTAAAGTAACTAATATCAGTGCAATTTTATTGCGTTATTTTAACCCAGTTGGAGCGCATTCGTCAACTGAAATTGGAGAATTACCTTTAGGAGTTCCGCAAAATTTAGTACCATTTATTACACAAACGGGAGTAGGTCTGCGTCAGGAATTATCTGTTTTTGGAAATGATTATCCAACGCCAGATGGAACTGCAGTTCGCGATTATATTCATGTTGTAGATTTAGCAAAAGCACACGTTATTGCATTACAGCGTTTATTGAATAAAAAGAATTTGGCGAAAGTTGAAACTTTTAATTTAGGAACCGGAAAAGGAAGTTCTGTTTTAGAAGTGATCCATAGTTTTGAAAAAGTAAGCGATAAAAAACTGCCATACGTAATTAAGCCACGCCGCGAAGGTGATATTACTGAAGCGTATGCTAATACAGATAAAGCAAATAATGTTTTAGGCTGGAAAGCAGAACTAAGTTTAGACGAAGCAATGGCAAGCGCCTGGAAATGGGAACAGAAAGTTCGTTCTTAAGAAAATTTAGAAGAAAATATATTGTAGAGGCGCATCGAAGAGCGTCTAATTAATAAAAAAAATACCAAATAATCGATCTGTGATTATTTGGTATTTTTTTTAAATGTTATTTAATTTTTATGAAACAAAATTTAGATTATAAATTGATTTTTGCACTTGCAGCTGTTGGAATTGTTTGGGGGACTACCTTCTTAGGGATTCGGGTTGCAGTTGAAACAATTCCGCCTTGGTTTGTAACTTCAATTCGTCAAGGATTGGCGGGATTGATTATGATGACTATTTTGTTGTTTAAAAAACAATTAAAATGGATTGGTTGGGGAAATTTCAAGCAACAGCTTATTCCATCAGTCTTAATGATTGTAATTGCAAATGGTTTTACCACAATCGCAGAACAAACATTGCCAAGTGGATTAGCTTCTGTAATAAGTGCTTTGTCTCCGATATTGATATTTCTTGGAAGCATTTTAGTTGGCTTGCAAAAAATGAGCTTTAAAGGTTTTATTGGAGTGTTAATTGGATTTTCAGGAGTCGTTTTTATATTTAAAGATGGACTTGGATCGTTTTTAGATGCTGATTACAGAACCGGAATGATGTTTATGGGATTTGCAATTTTAGCTTGGGCTATTGGAACAATTTATACCAAAACACATGCTAATAAATCAAACAATATTGTGCTTAACTTGTTTTATCAATTTACATCTGCATCTTGCATTCAGTTAGTTTTGGCTTCAATTTTTTCGCCAAATCCAGATTTCAGTTCGTGGAGTTCCAGAAGTATTTTTGCGGCTTTGTATTTATCAATTTTCGGATCTGTAATTGCTTTTTTTAGTTATAGTTATGCTTTGAAACATGTTACAGCGGTTCAAGTTTCTATTTTAGCTTATATAAATACGATAATTGCTGTATTTTTAGGTTGGCTACTTTTGGATGAAGTCATTACAATTGATTTTATTATTGCTACAGCGCTTATTATTTTGGGTGTTTTTATTGTCAATTATAAGAAGAAGGAAAAAAGAACTTTGTAGGGTTTATAAATTTTTAAAACATATTAAAAAACAAAATCCTCATAAACATAAGTCTAGGAGGATTTTTTTTATGTTTATAGTTTTTAACTGATCACTAAAAACGGAATACTGAACACTTAAAAATTAAGCATTCGCAGTAACCGCTTCTTTATCAATTTTATTAATCAAACCAGCTAACACTTTTCCTGGGCCAACTTCAGTAAACAAAGTAGCGCCGTCAGCGATCATTTGCTGTACAGATTGTGTCCATTTTACAGGAGCTGTCAACTGAATAATTAAGTTCTTTTTAATTTCATTTGCATCAGAAACCGCATTTGCAGTTACGTTTTGGTAAACTGGGCAAATAGGAGTTGAGAAAGTAGTTGCTTCAATCGCAGCAGCTAATTCTTCTCTTGCCGGTTCCATCATTGGTGAGTGAAATGCACCTCCAACAGGTAAAATTAAAGCACGTTTTGCTCCTGCAGCTTTCATCGCTTCACAAGCTTTTTCAACAGCCGAAGTTTCTCCTGAAATTACTAATTGTCCTGGGCAGTTATAATTTGCCGCAACCACGATTCCGTCAATAGAAGCACAAACTTCTTCCACAATATTATCAGCTAAACCTAAAACCGCAGCCATTGTAGATGGAGTGATTTCGCAAGCTTTTTGCATTGCCAAAGCACGCTGAGAAACTAATTTCAAACCATCTTCAAAAGATAAAGTTCCGTTAGCAACCAAAGCTGAAAATTCTCCTAAAGAATGTCCTGCAACCATTTCTGGTTTAAAATCTTCGCCTAAAGTTTTTGCCAAAATAACCGAGTGTAAAAATACAGCTGGCTGCGTCACTTTAGTTTCTTTTAGTTCTTCGGCAGTACCTTCAAACATGATATCTGTAATTCTAAAGCCTAAAATTTCATTGGCTTTTTCGAATAATTCTTTGGCTAAAGCCGAGTTTTCATATAAGTCTTTGCCCATTCCTGTAAACTGTGCGCCCTGACCTGGAAATACGTATGCTTTCATTTGTCTAATTTGTTTTTTTATTTTTTTGGAATTGAAAATTAGTTTCAATTGAAAGGCAAAAATAACACTTTTTTATTTCGTATAATCCTTAAACATGTAAATCCATGCTAACCTTGAAAATCTCAGATTGAAAGAAGTGAGCAAAGTAATGACAACAGCGATGATCGGAATTATTCTTAAATCGAAATTGGTTTCGAAGAAAAGCTGTGCAATACAATACGTTGCAATTCCCTGAGCGACTGTTAATCCGTAATTTACGTACATCGCTCCAAAAAAGTAGCCAGGTTCTTTTTGGAATTTATAATTGCAATGACTGCAATATTCATTCATTTTTGGAAGACCAAAATTCAGAAAAATATTTTTGTCCGTAAAAACTTTTCCTTTATGACAAATCGGACATTCGTTGCTTAAAATATGAGTTAATGCATTTGACATGATCTTGTTGTTTTTTATTTATACAAAGGTAATTCGGAGTAGGATAAAAGTCTTTTTAGTATCTTCGCTACTTATAGCACAATAAAGACATTTTTAACTAAATTTTCAAAATTAAAGCTCCAAATTCCAAATCTAAGTTCTGTAGTCAGAAAACAATAAATAGTATCTGTGTATGAAAAAGTATCCCGTTTATAGTGTTCAGAATTTTAGCTGTAATGATATTCACCGTGATTTTTATGTGAATACTTTTAAAGAACATTTAAAAAGCCACAGTTTTGTCGAAGAACCGCATCGTCATGATTCCTATTTAATGGTATTTTTTACAAACGGTTCAGGAAAACATGAAGTCGATTTTGATCAATTCGAAATAAAAAGAGGCAGTTTATTTGTGCTTCAGCCTGGTCAAATGCATCATTGGAGTTTATCTGAAGACATTGAAGGCTTTGTAATCATCTTTTCACAGGAATTGTATAATCTCTATTTCGGACAAAAAAACATCAACGATTATAATTTTTATCATTCTATTCATAACCGACCAGAAATAGTTTTTGAAGAAAAAGAAATCTCAAAAATCCTTCCGTATTTTGATTTATTAATTGCGGAAAACAATCAGGAAAACAAATATCAATTAGATAAAATGCTGAATTTATTAGATTCTATTCATATCGAAATTTCCAGAAAATACAGCGAAACCTATTCGCATCAAACTCATTCATACAATATCAAAATCAATAAGTTCGAATCTCTTTTGGAGGAATATTTTAGAACCGAAAAACTGCCGTCATTTTACGCAGAAAAACTAAATATTACGCTAAAACATTTAAATAGAATCTGCAATGAAATTCTGCAAAAAACCGCCACGGAAGTAATCACGGATCGCGTAATCCTGGAAATAAAAAGAATGTTAATCGACAAACAATTAGCGGTAAACGAAGTAGCGTTTAAAGTAGGTTACGAAGATTACTCGTATTTTTCCAGATTCTTCAAAAAACAAACAGGAATCTCGCCAACAGAATTTAGAAATACTGTACGTTGATTTTTTTGTTAGCCACGAATTCACGAATTTTATTTGCCACAGATTTAAAGGATTATTTGGATTAAATCTGTGAAAATCTTTTCAATCTGTGGCAAAAGAAAAAAATAATTCGTGAATTCGTGGCAAACAAAAAAAGCCTGCACTTCCTAAAAAGTGCAGGCTTTTCAACCAACCAAATTAAAACTTATTATAAAGTATTAAGCTTGTTTTACGAATTGTAATTCGATATTTAATTTTACTTCTTCTCCAACTAAAACACCTCCAGTTTCAAGAGCAGAGTTCCAGTTTAAACCCCAATCTTTACGATTGATTTTTCCTTCGATACTTAAACCAACTTTTGTATTTCCCCATGGATCAGTCAAGATTCCGCTATATTCTACTGGGAATTTTACTTGTTTTGAAACACCTTTGATAGTCAAATCTCCAGTTAATTCATAATCTCCAGCATCAATTTTTTTGAAAGATGAAGCTTTGAAAGTTAATTTTGGATTGTTCTCAACATCAAAGAAATCTACACTTCTTAAATGTCCGTCTCTGTCTGCATTTGCAGTGTCGATAGAAGCGATATCACCAGAAAACTGGATATCTGCATTTTCGAAGTTTTCTCCGTCTGAAGTAATTGTTGCATCGTAAGTTCCAAATTTTCCTGAAACATTTGTAAACATCATGTGTTTAACTTTAAAACCAATTTCTGAATGTGTTGGGTCAATTGACCATTTTGTAGTTGCCATAATTTTATTTTTTAAATAATTAATTTATTTCATTTTGATAGGACAAAGTTACGGTGGCAGTAAGCGTAACACACTTAACCTAGATTAAGAAATAAAAAATGTGATAATTTTTTAATTGTCAAATTTATTGCTGTTACTCTGAGCGATCCCGATCCCGAAGCCTCGGGACGGGAGAAGAGTTTTTTTCTGCCATAGATTAAAAAGATTTCCACAGATTATTTATTCCCATGCTTCTGAAACAAAATCATTTTAATCATTTTAATCTGTGGCAAAAAAACTTGATGAAATTGGAACAAAAAAAGAAACGATAATAAGCTAAAAACCAGCTTAAATATCGTTTCTGAAAAAAAAAGTATTAATTGTAATCTTCAAATTAATAGTTCATCGGAACATCCATCAATAAAAATTCAGCATCTGTATTTGCTTTAATGTTTAAAATGTCAGTTCCTGAAATTCCAACTGCATCCCGAGTATTTAATTCCTGGCCGTTGATCGTTACATTTCCTTTCAAAACGAAAGCATAAACTCCGTTTCCTTCTTTTTTGATTTTATATTCTGTTGCAATTCCAGCATCAAAATTCCCCATATTGAACCAAGCGTCCTGATGAATCCAAACACCTTCATCATCTGCATTCGGAGATAAAATTTGAGCCAATTTATTGTGTCTGTCAGCAACGTCCAAAGTAATTTGCTGGTAACGTGGCGTAACGTTTCTTTTATTTGGAAACAACCAGATTTGCAACAATTTAGTCTGTTGATCAGCATTTGGATTAAACTCACTATGTTGTACTCCAGTTCCGGCGCTCATCACCTGAATATCGCCATTTTTGATGATTTCAGTATTTCCCATGCTGTCTTTGTGAGCCAAATCGCCTTCTAACGGAATCGAAATGATTTCCATATTGTCGTGAGGATGTGTTCCAAAACCCATTCCGCCCGCAATCGTATCATCGTTCAAAACACGAAGCGCCCCAAACTGAATTCTATCCGGATTATACCAGCTCGCAAAACTAAAGCTATGATAAGCGTTTAGCCATCCGTGATTTGCATTTCCTCTTGTTTTTGCTTTGTGCAATATTATATTTTCCATGATCTTTCTGTTTTGTTAATTTTATAGTACAAAGATACCATCAACGTCAAGGAAAAGCACTTAATGTAGATTAAGAAAAGGTTCTGAGGTTCTAAGGTGCTATCCCGAGGCTTCGGGACTAAGGTTTTTTTGAAGCAGAAATTTTTAGTTTCAAAAGACGTTTTGTCCCGCTATCCGTTTCAATCTTTTGCGCCGAACCCCGGCACAAAAGGATTTCCACTTCTATCGGGGCTAATCTAGAAGTTTTAGTTTTCAGAAGTTGTGTTTTGTACGTAAAGTATAACCTTATAGTTTGTCATTTCGACGAAGGAGAAATGACAATATTGCGTGTAGATTATTATGTTCAAAGAAAAATAAACTTTGCGCCATCGCGTCTTTGCGAGATTACAAAAAATCGGAATTATTTAATCCTAATCAATTTCCCTTTTCCAACAACTTCATCAAGATAATTCGCAGAAGAACTTTTCTTATCATGCATGTAAAACAGAATTGTATCTTTTTTGATTTCGTCTTTTGAAATACTGATAATTAAGTCTCTATTAATGAAATTATCTAATAATATTACATTGCCATATGAAACTTTTCCTTTTGGCACATATTTATTATCAAACACAAAAACACTGTCGTTAAAAGTGATTTTATCTTTTTGGATGTATGAATTGTCATCTTCTATTAAATAATTATAACGGCCATTAAGCTTATCTGTTTTCTGGATAAAGCTCATTGAAAGCAGTGTTATGATTAAGGCAAAATATTTCATAATGTTTTAACTGTATTGATTTATAAACTGCTGTACAACTGCATCTGTATTTTCATGACGTTTTTTCTTTTCCAATTCAATTGGTGGCGAAGCCCGTTCCAGACAATCTTTCACATCGCAGGTTTCACAAGTAACACCAACAATTCTCTTCACTAAAGGTTTTCCTTCAATAAATTTGAATTTCTTTTTCATTGCAGGCGTAATCAAAATTCCAACTGAGATACTTCGAATATTATTCTCCACAAAAGGATCTTTTGTAGCCGATGAAAAAACCAGATATTCATTGCCGCTGTGAACATAACTCGAAATCTGAGCATCAAAAAAATGCGCTTTATTTTGTTTGATCGCTTCGTCGATGGTTTTTACAGAAACCCATCTTCTGCAATAATGTTCGTTGGTTTCATTGGCGTGCGGTTCCTGCTGATTGGTAATGTGCAGTTCTTTTTTAATTTGATACACATCAGAACCCATTTTATGCGACATTCTCAAAAAGAATAGGTTTTTCAGTTGAAAATCTTTCGGCAATAAATTCGTCAATCGCTGATAAAACGATTCTGGCGAAACCTCAAAACTTTCAATCAAAGACACAAAATCTTCCGGATTCGGACTTGGATTATTCAGGAAAAGATCGATTTTATCGACCACAGTTTTTCTCGGCAATAATAAAGCGCCGGCAAAATAAGAAGCATAAAAGTTATTCAAAACCTGATCAAAATTGTCAAATTTAATCCAGCTGAAAGTCAACAGACGATCTGATATTTTTAAGTAATTATAGGCTATTTCTTTTGCTAGAATAAAAGCTTTTTGTGGGGCATCAAGTTCTGTAGAAAGTAATAAGGTTTTACTTTTCGGAACATAAATTGAACGCAAATCGCCCAAAGCTTCCTGATCGGTAAACGCAATTTCCTTTATGTTGTATTCGTATTCTTCTTTTAAAATCGCTTCCAGTTCTTCAATGCTGATTTTAGAATCCAGATTAATCTGAAACGACTTCGAAAACGCAATTACTTTTTCTTCTAAATCTTCAAAATAATTACTGTGCGCTTCCTGATAAGAGCGTAAAGCGGCCAAAAAGAAACTTTCACGGCTTAAGTTGTAATGTTGTGCAATTTCGATAATCGTACTAATAAACGCATTGACTTTCGCCGGAGCGTTGGCAATAATATCAATTAAATCGGCTTCCTGAATTCCGAAAAGCTCTAGCGGAATCTCTTTTAAAATTCCGGATTTTAAAATTTCGCCGATCGGAGCGAGGTTGTTATCGAGTTTTAAAGACACCATTTGGTCATAAGTCACGTCCAAATGTTCGCAGAGTAATAAAATTTTATCTGTTTTTGGATATTTTTTACCCTTTTCAATCTCGTTTAAATACGATTTTGAAAGATTTGTCAATTTGGCCAAGCCAAAAAGAGACAGGTTTTTTTGAGTACGAACCTGCTTCAATTTCAGTCCGAAGATCAGCTTTATATAGTCTTTTTCAATATCCATGAACCAAATATAACTATTATAAAAATAATCGCCAAAAAATTATTTTTAATATTTAGCGAACGTTCGCTTGTTTTGTAAAAAACTTTTTTCTAATATTGTGGTGTAGAAATTATTAAAAATCAAAACGTTATGATTTTAATATTCTGAAATGAATAGAAATTGATGTAACAATGAGATTTTTTTCTAATAAAAAAATAAAACCACAGCTATGAAAAACCAATTAGAAATTACCGAAACGGCAATGGAATTTTTAGCCGAAAAGAAGCTTCGTTATCCAAAAATCTGGACAGAAGAGGCGATTGTTTTTATAACCGAATTGCATCGAAAATTCGAATCGCAACGAAAATTATTGCTTTTGCAGCGCGAACAAAAACAAGTCACTTTTGATCAGGGAATCATGCCAACTTTTATTCCGGAAACGAAGAATATCAGAGAAGGAAATTGGACAGCTGCAGAAACTCCAAAAGATTTATTGGACAGAAGAGTGGAAATTACTGGACCAGTTGATCGCAAAATGATTATCAATGCGTTGAATTCTGGAGCCAAAACTTTCATGGCGGATTTTGAAGACAGCACTTCTCCAACATGGCAAAATCTTATGGACGGACAAGTGAATTTGATCGATGCAGTTAACAAAACCATTACGTATACCGATTTGGTCAAACAAAAATCCTATCATTTAAATGAAAAAATTGCAACGCTGATTGTGCGTCCGAGAGGTTTGCATTTGCCAGAAAAGCATCTTTTAATTGAAGGAAAAGAAGTTTCAGGTTCTTTGGTAGATTTTGGTTTGTATGTTTTTCACAATCATAAACGACTTTTAGAAAATAATTCAGGGCCGTATTTCTACATTCCGAAATTAGAACATTATTCAGAAGCACGCTGGTGGAATAATGTTATTGATTTTACTGAGGATTATTTGAAGCTGAAAAGAGGAACGATAAAAGTGACGGTTTTAATTGAAACGATTACGGCAAGTTTTCAGCTCGATGAAATTATTTACGAATTGAAAGAACATATCGTGGGCTTGAACTGCGGACGTTGGGATTATATTTTTTCTTATATCAAAAAGTTCAGAAAAAATCCAAAATTCATCGTTCCGGATCGCGATCAGGTAAACATGACTTCGCCTTTTATGAATGCGTATTCGAATTTGGTTATTCAAAGATGTCATAAACGCGGTATTCATGCGATCGGCGGAATGGCAGCGCAAATTCCGATTCGAAATAATGAAGAGGCCAATGCAATTGCTTTCGCCAAAGTAAAAACCGATAAAGAACGTGAAGTTCGAAATGGCCACGACGGAACCTGGGTAGCGCATCCGGATTTGGTTGCTGTCGCTAAAGAAATTTTTGATAAAGGAATGCCGACTCCCAATCAGATTCACATCAAAAGAGAGCACCGAAAAATTACAGAAGAAGATTTAATTGAACCACCAATTGGAATCATAACGGAAAATGGTGTTCGCAAAAATATCAACGTTGGAGTTTTGTATCTGGCTTCCTGGCTGAACGGACAAGGCGCCGCAGCTTTGCATAATTTGATGGAAGATGCCGCAACGGCCGAAATTTCGAGATCGCAATTGTGGCAATGGCTTCAGAATAAAGTGGTTTTGGATAATGGCAAAAAATTAGATTTGGCGTATTATCACGAATTGGCTTTAGAAGAATTTCAAAAAATTAAAAACGAATTAGGAGAGGAAAATCACGAAAAACAACAATTTCCTTTAGCTGAAAAAGTATTGGAAAGATTAGTAGTAAATACTGATTTCGTTGATTTCTTAACGATTCCGTGTTACAAATATTTATAAAAAAATCCGCTAAATCCGCAAGATCTGCGAGAGAATAAATTTTTCACGCAGATTTAGCAGATCCGGCAGATAAAATGAGAGTAAAAAAAATCTAAGCAGATTTTTTAATAAGACAAAAAATAAATCCAGTTAAAACTGAACACTTTTAGCTGTAAACTGAACACTATTTACTTACTAACCACTTTAACTTAAATTATTTATGAAAACAACAGAAGACAGAATTCAGGAATTGATTAACGATTGGATAACGAACCCGAGATGGAAAGGCGTTGAACGTCCTTATACTGCGAGTGAAGTAGTTACACTTCAGGGTTCCTATCATATTGAGCACTCTATTGCCAAAATGGGAGCGCAAAAATTATGGAGAAAGTTAAAAAGTCAGGATTATGTAGCTGGTTTGGGGGCGTTGACTGGAAATCAGGCGATTCAGGAAGTCGATGCGGGTTTAGAAGCGATTTATTTAAGTGGCTGGCAGGTAGCTGCTGATGCAAACCTGGCGGGCGAAATGTATCCTGACCAATCGCTTTATCCGGTAAACAGCGTTCCGATGGTGGTAAAAAAGATAAACAATGCGTTGTTACGTGCTGATCAAATTCAGACGGTTAACAATATTGAAGATAAAAAAGATTATCTGGTTCCAATTGTGGCTGATGCCGAAGCGGGTTTTGGGGGAAACCTAAATGCTTTCGAATTAATGAAATCCATGATTGAAGCCGGAGCTTCTGGAGTGCATTTTGAAGACCAATTGAGTTCTGCTAAAAAGTGCGGGCATCTGGGCGGAAAAGTTCTGGTGCCAACTCAGGAAGCTATTAACAAACTAATTGCTGCACGTCTGGCTTCAGATGTTATGGGTGTTTCAACTTTAATTGTTGCGAGAACAGATGCAGAAGCAGCAAATTTATTAACGAGCGACGCAGACCCAAGAGACAGGAAATTTTTAACCGGAGAAAAAACGGCAGAAGGTTTCTTCTATGTGAAAAATGGAATCGAGCAAGGAATTGCAAGAGGCTTGAGCTACGCGCCTTACGCCGATTTAATCTGGATGGAAACCAGTAATCCGGATTTAGAATTTGCGAGAAAGTTTGCAACAGCAATGAAAAAAGAATTTCCAGATAAGATGCTGGCTTACAATTGTTCGCCATCTTTTAATTGGGCCGCGAAATTAACGGTTGCCGAAATGGAAACATTTAGAGAAGATTTGGCTGCAATGGGATATAAATTCCAATTCATCACTTTGGCAGGATTCCATGCTTTGAACACAAGTATGTTTGAATTGTCAAGAGCGTACAAAGAACGCGGAATGGCTGGATATTCTGAATTGCAGGAACGTGAATTCGCTTTGCAGAAAAACGGATTCAGAGCGGTAAAACACCAAGCTTTTGTGGGAACTTCTTATTTTGATGCCGTTCAGAATACGGTTATGATTGGAAAATCAACCATAACAGCGATGGAGCATTCTACGGAGGTTGAGCAATTTTAAATTTTTCCGCCACGAATTCACGAATTATTTTTTATAATCTTTGAGAATAAAAATTCGTGAATTCGTGGCGGAAAATCTTATTTTTTTAAGAGCCTTGCTTTCATTTTACTGAAGAATTCAGGCGTAACACCAATGAAAGAAGCGATTTGTTTTTGAGGAACTTTGTGTACTAATGTTCCGTATTTTTTAGTGAATTTTTCAAAACGTTCTTCGGCGGGTAAACTTAAATTATCCATTAATCTTTGCTGATTAGCGACTAAAGAATTTTCAATTAAAATTCTAAAAAAGCGTTCCAATTTTGGAATTTCAAGGTACAATTGCTCCTGATTTTCTTTGGATAACGAAACAACTTCAGCATCTTCTAGAACTTCAATAAAAAGCTGTCCGGGTTTTTGCGAAAAAAAACTGTACATATCGCTCATCCACCAGCCTTGACAAGCAAATGCCAAAACATGCTCAACAATATTATCGTTGATATTAAAGCTTCTTAAAATTCCCGAATTTACAAAATAAGAATGTTTGCAGACTTCGCCAGCATTCAATAAAATTGTTTTGGTTTTATAAGTATTCGTTTCTAGTTTAGATAAAAAAAGTGCTTGCTCTTCGGGTGTCAAAGAGACGTGTTTGGCAATATTTTCAAGGATTAATGCCATTATTTTTTCTCGTCTATTAAGGTAAATGTAGTTGCCACAAAACGATTGTTTACGATAGAACCCGTAACAGAGGCTTTTCTGATGGCGTTGCAAAAACCGTCTTTTGCGTGCGCGTCTCCATGTTGATCGATTTTTGTTCCGTCAACAAAATATGATTTTCCGTCAATGCGAACGGCTAAATCACAGCTTTTACCTTTCATTCCGAATTGGCATTCTCCGCAAGAAGCTTCTACAATTGTTGGTTTATCGATTACTTTTTTATCTTGAGCCTGAGCTGCAATTCCGATAAAAAGGAATAGTACGAATATAAGTTTTTTCATTTTTTAAGAATTTACAGTTATTAATTTTGCCGTTTCTTTGGCACGTTCGGTTATTTTTTCGATTGGTGTTGCCAGTGAATCGTGGCTTAAAACAACTCCCATTCGGCGATAAGGTCTTGAAGTTGGTTTTCCAAAAATCCTGAAATCAGTCTTTGGTAAAGCAGCTACTTTTTCTATTCCGGTAAAAGTTGGATTTGCAGCATCTTCGGATGCTAAAATTACGGCACTTGCTCCAGCTTTTTCTAAAGTAATTTCGAAAATTGGAAGACTTAAAATGGCTCTCAAGTGCAATTCAAATTCGTTAAAATTCTGAGTTCCTGCTAGAGTTACCATTCCGGTATCGTGTGGACGAGGCGAAAGTTCAGAGAAATAAACGCCTTCATTTGTCAAGAAAAATTCAACGCCAAAAAGGCCAGCGCCGCCAAGTGCTTCGGTAATTTTTTCGGCCATGTCCTGCGCTTGGTATAAATCGGCTTCAGAAACTTGTGCCGGCTGCCAGCTTTCCTGATAATCACCGCGTTCTTGTCTGTGGCCGATTGGCGCGCAAAACAAAGTTGGATTGTTATTTTGAGTAACTGTTAAAAGTGTAATTTCCGAATTAAAATCAACAAATGCTTCTACAATAACTTCGATCACATCACCACGCGAACCTGCAACAGCATATTGCCATGCTTTTTCGATATCGCTTTCTGTTTTTATAGTCGATTGTCCTTTTCCTGACGATGACATTAATGGTTTTACTACGCATGGAATTCCAACTTCCTGAACGGCTTTTTGCAGTTCTTCTGCTGAAGTTGCGTATTGGTATTTGGCTGTTTTTAAACCTAATTCTTTAGCTGCTAAATCACGAATGGCTTTACGGTTCATAGTGAAGTTTGCCGCTTTCGCTGAAGGAACAACGGTAATTCCTTGCTTTTCGTAATCGTAAAAACGTTCGGTGCGAATGGCTTCTATTTCAGGAACTATAAAATCGGGTTGGTGTTTGGCTACTATTCGATCAAGCGCTTCGCCGTCGAGCATATTGATTACTTCAAAACCGTGTGCGACTTGCATTGCCGGTGCATTTTCGTAACTGTCAACTGCAATTATGGTTTGTCCGATTCGTTGTGCGGCAATGACAAATTCTTTGCCTAATTCGCCTGAACCCAGGAGTAGTATTTTCATTTTGTTTGATTTAAAGTTTGGGTATTTTGGCTCGCTTTTATAATAATTAAACTGCTTATAAA
Source organism: Flavobacterium sp. LC2016-01 (assembly GCF_009711135.1). Taxonomy (GTDB): domain Bacteria; phylum Bacteroidota; class Bacteroidia; order Flavobacteriales; family Flavobacteriaceae; genus Flavobacterium. Next base: position 110,471 of record NZ_WMIC01000005.1, read on the forward strand.
AGTTAGAATCATTAATGCAAATGATAGAAATAAAATCATCAGTATCGAAAACAGAATTATATCTGGAATTTGTGATTTTAATACAACAGATAATCCATTAACCAATTGCCCGATTATGTAAATTGTAAAAAGTGATAGTATAAACTTGGAACTTACTCCAAAAGAAAATTGAGAACAAGCTTGAAAATAAGTTATTTGATTTAATGAATGGCTTATTTTTTTAGCTGTTTTCCAAAAGAGGAAAACAATAAAAACAGGAAAAATGATTCCCCAAAATATTGGATTCCAAAAAATACCGAAATCACATATTTGGATACATAAGTCGATGAAAAGGCTTTTTGAAAAAATTAATAATGGAAAAAAAGCAGTCACAAAAATCCCAGCAATGACTGCGTATTTTTGAATGTTGTTTTTTGATTCCATTTAAAATTATTTTGAGAGTAAAGATAAATAAAATGGAATTTATTCTCACGCTGATTTTGGAGATTCGGTAGATTTTAGTTTAATTTTTACATTAAGTAATCACACAGTTTGTCATTCCGAGGAACGACAAGATTGTGGGAATTATGAAATGAAATTATGAACACAAAAGTTCTTGTTAACCCGTTCGCGTGAGGGATAGCAGCGGAAAGCCCACAGCCTGACGAAGGAAGTGCGAGGACTTGTAACGGATAGCCCGGTTCGCCTTTTTCGGCGAACACGCCCAAAATACAAAACCGATACTTCTTTTAAAAGTATCGGTTTTTTATGTTAATGGAAATGATCTTCTTCAATTTCGAATTCAGCATCTTTTTCCCAGATTTCCATTTCGCAGGGTTTGCAGTTGAATTTTAGTTTGTATTCAAGTTCTCCCTGTTTTAATACTAATGGCTCTTTTACTTTAACGCCAACGATATCTTTTTGGTGTATCGGGCATTTTTTTAATTCGTATTTGATGCAATATTTGGTTGTCATTACGCGAGATTTTCCTGGATCCCATTGTAATTCGAATGCTTTTTCGATTTCAGTAACACCATGACGTTCGTAGAATTTACGAGCCGTTTTGTTCGAAACATTGTACATGAAATCCAATTTGGTTTCAGGATACGGATGTGACGTTTTTACCATTTGGTGTTCTTCGCGTTTGTAATTTGCCAAACGAATTTCAGTCAATTGATCGTAAACGGTTCTTCTCATTTCGTTGATTTTTGAAATAGGAAGGAACCAGTTTTGAGAAAACATAATGTTGATTTCATTAGCAGTATAAGGCGTGAAACCAGTTTTTGCCAATTGTGTTTTGATGTTTTCTTCGATTGATTCGCCAGTTTTTGTCTGTTCTTTTGCGTGTTCTAAATTCACGATGCTTACATTTCCGTCTTCATCGGTTGCGATTAATTCAAAACCGTTTTCAGTTTCGGTAAGCAATAAAGTTGTGCTTAATTTACGAACAGCACTGTCTTCTCTTTCCACAATTTTGATGAAAGCGGCGTCGTTATTTCTATAGATGAAAGTTCCGTCTTTTACTTCTTTTAGAACGTTCGGGTAAATTTTACCGTTTTCGGCTTTGTTTACATAGATTCCGTCAGCTTCGTTATTTTCGTTGATAAAACAAAGTCCGTCACCGTTGTTTAACAATTCACCGTTTTCGATTTCGTAAGCGTTTCCAACCGTTCTAATTAATTTTCCAATATATTGTCCTTTTGATTTTGGGCTTTCCCAAGAACCAATGGAGCTATGTCTTTCGTTTACGAAATAGTCCGTATAACCACGGTTGAAGGTTCTGCTTAAAGAAGAATCAAAAGTGTACGTACAAGTTCCAGAAGAAGCTTTCATGTATTTTTCGCTTCCTTCACCTTCTAAATAACTATCTAATTTTTGACGTAAGTAAGAAACGTTGTTTTTTACGTAAACTACATCTTTCAATCGTCCTTCGATTTTAAAGGACACGATTCCGGCTTCAATCAAATTCGGAATCTGTTCTGAAATATCTAAATCTTTAATCGAAAGCAAGTGACTGTTTTTGATTAAAGTTTCTCCGTTTCCGTCGATTAAGTTATAAGGCAAACGACAGTTTTGAGCGCAAGAACCACGATTGGCGCTGCGTTCTCCATTGGCTACACTCATATAACAGTTTCCACTGAAAGAAACGCATAAAGCTCCAGTTACGAAAAATTCTAATTCAACATCAGCATGATCGTAAATGGTTTTAATTTGATGAAGGTTTAATTCGCGTGCTAAAACCACACGTTTGATTCCGGCATCTTTTAAGAATTTAATTTTATCAGCGTCACGATTATTGGCTTGTGTGCTGGCGTGAAGTACGATAGGAGGTAAGTCCATTTCCATAATCGCCATATCTTGAATAATCAAAGCATCAACACCAATATCGTATAATTCCCAAATCATTGAACGACACGTTTCAAGTTCGTTGTCATACAAAATGGTATTCATAACGACAAAAACCTGAGCGTTAAATAAATGCGCGTATTGTACCAAAGCAGCAACATCTTCAATAGAGTTGTTGGCATTAGAACGTGCACCAAATTGTGGCGCACCAATATAAACTGCATCGGCGCCACTGTTGATGGCTGCCATTCCTCCAATTAAATCTTTAGCAGGAGCTAATATTTCGATTTTCTTCTTCATTTCTAAAACTTTAGACTTTTGTGGTATTCCCGAAAAAAAGTGTGCAAAGGTCTTATAAAATATTCGAGTTTGCTAATGATAGAGGGATTTTTTTGAAATTGTTAACTTATCTTAAGGTAAAAAAGGTTTTTCAAATGATAGATATTTTTATTTTATAATTAGTAATTAACTGTTATTTTCAAGACCTTCAAGTACTTCTATGATTTTGTCTGCTTTTTCTAAATATGACTGCCTTTCATGTTTACCTAATTCATACCCTTCATGTAATATTTTATTTCGTATTGTTAGCAGTTCTCTCATTTCTATATTATGACTTTCATTTTTTAATTCAGAAGCAAGGAATTTCAAAATATCATTTATTGATTTTGATTCATTATTAGTGTATCCTTTTTTGATCATTAAATTACTGCCGAGTTTTTCAATTAATTGCCAACGTTTAATAATATCAAACTCATCATTTAAACTATATTTTATTACATTTTCTTGTTGTTTATCTTCGTGTTTTCTTAAAAGTAATTGCGTATATGTGAAACCAACAAAGATTGTTACAATTCCAGTTAGAGCAATTACAAGTCCTAGATTTTTTTCAATGGCAAAATCTTGATTCTGATAAACATAAATGAATACTCCAACAATAGAGTAAAGAGCTCCAGTTAAGGATATGACAGTCATTAAGCGCTTTCTTCTATTATCAGCTTTATCTTTTTCTATTTTTGCTTTAAATAAGCTTTCTTTAGCTTCCAGTATGTCACGCAATGATATTTCTTTATCTCCTGTTTGTCCCTTTTGCGCTATAAGATTTGCTCTGTTCACAATCAATTCGTATAATTCCAAGACTGTTTCTTCTAAAGCTTGTTCTGCTGAAGGAGTGAATTTCTCAAGATGTTTTTCAATTTTAGATATTTTATCCAATTTATCCATTTTGTTCTGAATTGAATGTTAAATAAACAGTTGTAGCTACGGCAATAAACAATGTTATAATGAACCAAATTACATGATTTGTTTCTTTGAATTTTTCAACATCTAGTAGACTTCCGGCAATTAGAGAAAAAATAAAAGCTATAATCTGAATTACTTTTATCCACCATTTTTTCTTAGTCTTAATAGGGAAACGTTTTGAATATGTTGCGGCTTCACTTATTATAGCTGCAGTTATTTCAGTGCTAGTACCGTCATTTCTGCTTGCCTCAATTCGAGTAGCTTCATCAATAATGTCTTCAGTCCATTGTTTGCAATGTCTAGTTAGTTCAATCTTACCATTTGGGTTTAGATCGGAGACTTTTTCATCTGGTATATCAAATTCAATTTTCACTAATTTTGTTTCAGTTTTTGTTATTATAAAGAAATACTAACAACTATTATTGGTCAAATATATAAATTATTTGTTACTATTTATTGTGTTAAAAAAAAACTGCCTAGTTATTTAAACTAGGCAGTTTTTCTAAAATAAAAAGCTTTTAATTATATTAAAGTGCTCTCATTTTAATTTGTGATAAAGTGTTTTGAATACTGTTTAATTGTTTTGAAACAATGTAAACCTGACTGTGTTCAAAATGATTTTCTTCGAGTGCTGTTTTATATTTTTCAATTGCAGCTTCTTCACCTGTAACACAGGCATTGATAATTGCTTTAGTGTCGCCTCCGGTAAAGGATGATTTGATGTCAATCCATGTGCGGTGTAAAGCGCCTAAAGGTCCTCCACCAGATGTGTCTGTTGATTTGCCTAGTTTGTTGATTTCGTCTTGTAATTCGACAATAAATAAAGCACGTTCGCGGGCATAATCAAGAAAGTCGGCTTTCATGGCTAGATTTTCGACATGTTCGGCGGCGTTTGTATATCCTAGTTTTCCGTCTTCAAGAATTGAAATTAATCCGTTCAAAGTTTTTACGGTTTCGTCTGTGTTTACATCTGTATGTATCATGATAAATAGTTTTTAATTAATACATTACAAAGTTGACGATTTCTAAAACGTTATGTTTTACAGGATTATAACTAGGATTTTATAATATTGTGGAATGGGAATTTTGAAAGTGTTGAATTGTGTTTCTCGCAGATCTAGTGGATTTAATTGATTTTTTTTCTTTTGAAAATGAATTTTCTCGCTCACTGTTTTGCGTGAGGGATAGCAGTGGAAAGCCCACAGCCTGACGAAGGAAGTGCGAGGACTTGTAACGGATAGCCCGACCCGCCTTTTTCGGCGGGACACGCCCAAAATAATCCCATAAAAAAACAGCTTAAAGTATAAAAGTGATGAAACTTTTGAACCTTAAGCCGTTTTAATAAAACTTGTGATATTGTTATGCAGTCAAAGCTTCTTTGATTCTGCGTAATGCTTCTGTTAAGATATCGTTGCTTGTTGCGTAAGAGAAACGAATACAATTTGGATTTCCGAAAGCGTCTCCAGTTACTGTTGCAACATTTGCCTCAGCTAAAAGATACATTGAAACATCGTTTGCATCTTTAATTTCAGTTCCTCTTAAAGTTTTTCCGAAGAAAGAAGAAACGTCTGGGAAAACATAAAATGCACCTTCTGGAACGTTGATTTTTACTCCTGGGATTTCTTTTAATAATCCAACCACTAAATCTCTACGTCCGTGGAAAGCCTGAACCATTTCGTTTAATACGCTTGGATCAGCATCTACAGCGGTAATTGTAGCTCTTTGAGCAACTGAATTTGCTCCAGATGTTACTTGTCCTTGAATTTTTGTACACGCTTTTGCGATGAATTCTGGTGCTCCAATATAACCAATTCTGTATCCTGTCATTGCAAATGCTTTTGCAACTCCGTTAACTGTGATTGTTTTTTCGAACATTCCTGGGATAGAACCGATGCTGCAGAAAGTTCCTGAGAAATTAATGTGCTCATAAATTTCGTCAGCAACTACGTAAATATTTGGGTGTTTTTCTAACACTTTTGCAAGTGCTGTTAATTCTTCTCTGCTGTACACAGATCCTGATGGATTACATGGAGAAGAAAACCACATCATTTTTGTTTTTGGTGTGATTGCAGCTTCTAATTGTTCTGGAGTGATTTTGAAATCTGTTTCAACAGAAGTTGGAACTTCAACTGGAACTCCGCCAGAAAGTTTTACGATTTCAAAATAAGAAACCCAATATGGTGCTGGTAAAATTACTTCGTCACCGTCGTTTAACATTACTTGTGCAATGTTGTATAATGATTGTTTTGCTCCTGTAGAAACTACAATTTGAGATGGTTTGTACTCTAAATTATTGTCTCTTTTGAATTTTCTGCAGATTGCTTCTCTCAATTCAAGGTAACCTTCTACTGGAGAATAAGTGCTATAATTTTCGTTTACTGCTTTTATTACTGCTTCTTTAATGAAGTCTGGCGTATTGAAATCAGGTTCGCCTAAACTTAAACTGATAATGTCTTTTCCTTGTGCTTTTAATTCGCGTGCCAATGCAGCCATTGCTAATGTCTGTGAAGTAGCAAGATTGTTGATTCTGTCCGAAAGAATATGATTCATTATAAAAATTTTGATGTCCTTAATTTGATGCGCTTATTAAGGAAGGTTAATTATTAATAGATTTTTTTTAGTTTAAACGGATAATTCTGGCTTCATACCCAAATCACGTAAATGTTTGAAGTGAGCAATAATAGCACTTCCCATTGTTTTGTATTCGTAATATGGCAAGTTGCACTCTTTTGCAGTTTCTTTTACGATTTTTGCAATTTTGCCATAATGGATGTGACTGATATTTGGGAAAATATGATGTTCGATTTGGTGATTCAATCCGCCTGTGTACCAATTTACAATTGCATTTTTTGGTGCAAAGTTAGTTGTCGTGTACAATTGGTGAACTGCCCATGTATTGTCCATTTCGCCTAATTCATTTGGTTCTGGATTAGTCGTATGATCGACAACGTGTGCTAATTGAAATACAATACTTAAAATTAATCCTGTAGTATAATGCATAACAAAAAATCCAAGAAGCACTTTCCACCATGTAATTCCAATTACCATTGGTAAAACAATCCAGATTGATACGTAAATGATTTTTGTGATGATTAAAGTAGTCCAAAGAATTTTAGGACTTTTTGGTTCGCCGTAAGACAATTTTCTTCTCAAATAATTACGCATTTGCTTGAAATCGGTTGTAATTGCCCAATTGAAAGTCAGTAATCCGTATAAGAAAACAGAGTAATAATGTTGAAAACGGTGAAAACTATGCCATTCTGCATGTTCTGTAAAACGGATAATTCGTCCTGCATCCAAATCCTCATCGTGTCCTGGAATATTGGTGTAAGTATGGTGCAATACATTGTGCTGTACTTGCCAGTTGTATACATTTCCGGCCAAAACATAAATTGTTCCGCCCATTAATTTATTAATCCAGCTTTTATTTGAGTAAGAGCCATGGTTTCCGTCGTGCATTACGTTCATACCAACGCCGGCCATACCTATACCCATTACTATTGATAACAATAACATTACCCAAAAAGGCATATTAAGCGTAAGGATTAAAAAGTAAGGTGTTAAAAACACAGCGAAAAGAATAACGGCTTTTAAATGCAGTTTCCAATTTCCAGTTTTCTGGATGTTATTTTCCTTGAAGTAATTGTTTACGCGAGAGTTAAGCGTTCTGAAAAACTTCAGACTGTCTTGTCTTGCAAATGTAGGCGCAGGGTTATTCATAATTATTTTAAATAGTTTTCAAAGGTAATTATTATAAATTCTCAATTTGCAAAATTGAGTTAAATATTTCAATCGTAAAGTAGTACTTTTGTTAAAAATTTGAGCAATGGATGAGATATTGAAATATTTTCCTGATTTGACCGATATTCAAATCAAACAATTTCAACAATTAGACTTTTTATACCACGATTGGAATGAAAAAATCAATGTTATTTCGCGTAAAGACATTGATTCCTTATATACAAAACACATTTTGCATTCGTTAGGAATTGCCAGAATCATGAAATTTGAACCTGGAACAACGGTTTTAGATGTTGGAACCGGAGGTGGTTTTCCTGGAATTCCCTTAGCGATTCTTTTTCCTGAAACCCGATTTTATTTAATTGATGTTATTGCCAAAAAAATAAAAGTGGTGCAGGGCGTTGCCGATGCATTAGAATTAAAAAATGTAAAAGCAGAACAGAAACGTGCCGAACTGGTTAAAGGTGATTTTGATTTTATTGTAAGCCGTGCCGTAACTAATATGCCTGATTTTGTTTCATGGGTGCATGATAAAATTAAGAAACAGCACAAGCATACTTTGAAAAATGGAATTCTATATTTGAAAGGCGGTGATTTGAGCGAAGAATTGAAAGATTTTCCAAGTGCCACTTTATATGATTTGGCTGATCATTTTGATGATGAATTTTTTGAAACTAAAAAAGTGGTGCATCTGCCATTAAAGTTTAAACCATAAATCAAAAATTTAAAATATATAACCCGGATAGAATTGATAAAATTCGTCCGGGTTATTTTTTGAATTAATAGTAAGTAAAATCAAGATGCTTTTTTTGATACATGCAAAAACGGATTCGCTTTATGATCTAAATTGTTGATGAAATTATGCAGTGCTATTTCGCAGGCTGCAGGCGTGTAATGAAATTTTGAATCAAAGAAAAATTCTCGGCATATAACAATTTCGGAAGATGAATTATAAACACTTTCGTCGCTTTGGTCAGCATCATGATAATTATAAGAGCAACGGTATGAATTGAGTAAAGCAGCAATTGTTTCATTAAACCATTTGTCAAAAAACTTTTTCTTTGGAGTAATATAACGTGCAAGCAAAACTAATCCTATGAGTTCACTTTGAAGGAAATAAGAACCTTTTCTATATCTTACATCTATCATTCTCACATTCATAAGCGCAACCCATAGAGGTCCGTTTATCGAGCCAGTATCTGAAATATTCAAATCAGTATCAAAAACTAAAGGATCTGTTTCATGCAAATTATGAATGGAACACCAAAGTGCTTCTATACGTTTTTGAATGTCATTTGTTGCTGTTGAATATCCAGTAAAACGCCATGAAACCCATTCTAATAAAGACGCTGTAAGTCCCATGCACGCCTTATGGCTAATTTGTGACAATACGTTTTCTAATTCTTCATTTCCTTCTAATGGATCTAAAAACAGTTCCATTTTTTTATTATTCCATTTAAAATCGATAGGGTATCCAACACTTTTTGATTTTAAGATTACTTCAGGTACATTGTTTAAGTTTCTCATAATGTTGTTGTTTATGTTTTTGATAATGCTATTTTTTTTGAGCAAATTTATAAGGGGATCATTTTTTAAAATGGAATAAGAAGTTTTAAAAATGATAGAATAGGCTTTTTTGGTTTCTTTAACCAGCTGATTTTTAATTAAATAAGAAAAGGATTACAAATAATGTTTCGGTAAAATATAAGTCCCATTTTGCTGTTTTCGCCCAATTAGATTCGCATCATTTATTTCAATTAAGAATAAATTGCATTCATCACCTTTTATTTTTCTTTCATGTACTTTTATTTGTTCAGTCTGTATTAGAGAAATACTTTTACTACAATACAAATAGCATTTACTTTGAAAATAACTAAGACATTATCGGCTTACTGGAAAATTCAGCTCATAGGATGGATTACAGCTTCTTTGTATTGGGGGTTTCAGGCTTTTTTTACTGGAATTTTTATCTGGAAAATTGGTTTAGCTGATTTACTATTTGATGTATCTATTGGTATTGCATTAACACATCTATACAGAAATTTTGCTTTAAAAAAGGAATGGATAAAATTAAATTTAAAACAATTGGTGCCCAAAATAGTTCTGGCTGTTTTAATACTTTCCATGCTTTATATGGTTTTGATTGTTGCTAAACTTTATATAATTCGCTTGGTTGTCTTGCAAAACGATTCAGTTTCATTTATAATTTTCTTTAAATCTTCTTATTTAAACATTTTTATTACAGGCACCAGATTAATGTCAATTTGGATTTTGGCGTATCATCTTTATCATTATTCAAGACTAGAATTGCAAACCGTAAAGGAAAATGCCCGATTGTCGCTTATAATAAAAGAAGCGCAGCTTAACAATCTGAGTGCACAGCTTAATCCGCATTTCTTTTTTAATTCCTTAAATAATATAAAATTTCTGGTATTAGAAAATCCGAATGTAGCTAGAAGAGCAATTGACCTTTTGTCTGAGTTATTAAGGAGTTCCCTAAACAGCAATATTGAAAAAGTTATTCCTTTAAGTGACGAAATTAATTTGGTAAAGGATTATCTCGAATTAGAAAAAATACGTTTTGAAGAACGCCTGCAAATCAAAATTGAAACAAATGAAGAAGAATTAGCCTATTTAATTCTGCCTTTTAGTATTCAGACTTTGGTTGAAAATGGCATAAAGCACGGAATTGAAAAAAGAAAAAACGGTGGATTTATTACTGTAAAAGTGGAGGCCGAAAACAATTTCATGAAAATTACGGTTCAAAATTCAGGTAAACTCACGGAAGCGGTAAAAGATTCAGGTATTGGATTAAAAAATCTGAAAGAGCGATTGCTGTTGCAATACAACGGAAATGCCTCTTTTGAAATCAAGGAAATGGCTAATGAAACAGTTTTGGCAACGATTTTAATACCATCGAAATGAAAAAGATAAAAGTTATAATAATAGATGACGAACGTTTATCTAGAGAAGAGATCAAACAAGCTTTAAAGTCCTATGAAGATTTTATTCTTATTGGTGAGGCTGAAAATGCAGATGACGCCAAGGTTTTAATTGAAGAAAAAGAGCCTGATTTGATTTTTTTAGATATTTCGATGCCTGAGAAATCCGGATTCGATTTATTAGAATCCTTAGAGAATGTTCCGGAAGTATTGTTTATTACCGCCCACAACCAATTTGCTGTACAAGCGTTTGAAGTAAATGCTTTAGATTATTTAATGAAACCTATTAGAGAAGAGCGTTTTTTTAAAGCAATTGAAAAAATAAGAAATACAATAAAATCTAAATCGACTCTGAATGTATCAGGAGACAGAAAAATTTTTATTAAAGATGGAGAAAAAAGATTCTTTATTCAATTAGATGAAATTTATTTGATTGAATCTCTGGAAAATTATACCCGACTATTTTTTCAAGACAAAAAAGCGATGCAAAGACGATCTCTTCGTCAGTGGGAAGAAATGCTGGATGAGAATGTCTTTTTTAGAATTAACAGAACCGAAATTGTAAATATTAAATATATTCAGGATTTAAACAAAACAATAGATGGCGGACTGGAAATAAAGTTAAAAACCGGAGAAATACTAAAGGTTTCAAAACGTCAATCCGTAAAATTTAAAAACAGCAACGGGATTTAATTTTTTTAAAATACTTACAGCCAAAATATTTTCGCTGATTACTGCAATCTAAATTACTAAAACAAATGGAATTGAATAAAATCAAAAGGCAGCGCTTGCATGTCCTTAGTTGATTGTTTTCTGCTATTCAAAAATTTAAATAAACTCCTTAATATGACAACTATGAAATCAATTTTAAATTTTGTGTTTTTTATCGTGACGGTCTCCTATACATTTTCACAGCAGAAAAGCACAACAAAATCAGAAGATCTAAAAAGTGCTTACGATATTCAGGACAGTGTAATGATCAAAACCCGAGATGGTGCTTTTATATCGGCAATAGTGGTACGAAAAAAAGGAATTGCCGCTCCCAAACCCGTCATACTTCAATTTACTATTTATGTTTCAGAAGGAAGAGATTTAAAATCTTTAAAAGCAGCAGCCGACAATGATTATGTTGGTGTAATTGCGTACACAAGGGGAAAACGCTTTAGTCCTGGCGAAATATTTCCATATGAAAATGATGGTAATGATGCCTATGATGTTATCGACTGGATCAGTAAACAAAAATGGTGTGATGGCAGGGTGGGTATGTATGGCGGGAGCTATAATGGATTAACACAATGGGCAGCATGCAAAAAAATGCATCCCGCTCTTAAAACTATAGTTCCTTATGTAGCCAACCGAGCAGGAATGGGTTTGCCAATGGAAAACAATGTTTTTATAAATCCCAATTATGAATGGTCGTTTTATGTTGGAAATAACAAATACCTGGATACAGTTGCGGGAAATGACAGGCAGCGTTTTAGAAAAATGCAGTTTAAATGGTGGGAAACAGGAGTGGCTTATAAAAGAATGGACAGCATCGACGGTACACCAAACAGACTTTTTCAAAGATGGATAAAACATCCCTCATTCGACGAATATTGGCAAAAAATGTCCCCATACAAAAAAGATTTTGCTCAAATAAATATTCCAATTTTAGTTATTGACGGCTATTACAACGATTCTCAAAATTCGAGTTTGTATTATGTAAGAGAACTTCAAAAGTACAATCCTAAAAACAATTTATATTTAATAATTGGTCCATACAGCCATTTTGGGGCTCAAAAAGGAGGTACGACGGAATTGAATGGTTATAAAGTTGATGCGGATGCTTTAATTAATACAAACAAAATAACCTATCAATGGTTTGACTATATTTTTAAAAATAAACCCAAACCGGAAATTTTAAAAGATAAAATTAATTATCAAGTAATGGGAGCTAATGAATGGAGAAGCGTTGCGTCTATTGATAAAATGCACAACGGTTTTCTAACATTTTATCTGACCAATACTAAATCGGGCGATTTTTATTCATTGAATAACAAGAAACTAAGTAAAAAAGGGTATTTGCCACAAGAAGTTGATTTTGCTGATAGAGTGAATAGTAACAACTTTTATTACCCAGATCCAATTATTAACGAACAAATTGATACCACAAACGGATATGTTTTTATAAGCGATCCAATAAAAGAACCTCTGCTGGTTAATGGTTCATTTTTAGGAGAAATTAAAGCCAGCATCAATAAAAAAGATATGGATATTGGAGTGACTTTGTACGAAGTAAGGCCTGACGGAACTTATTTTCATTTGGCTTATTTTATCGGACGTGCCAGTTATGCTAAAGATATTACCCAAAGAAATTTGTTGAAACCAGATACAATAGAATCAATTCCTTTTTCGAACACGCATTTAGTAAGCAAACAATTAAGCAAAGGAAGCAGGCTATTAATTACATTGAATGTAAATAAAAATCCGTTTTCAGAATTAAATTACGGAACCGGAAAAATAGTCACCGAAGAAAGTATCAAAGATGCCAAAGAACCATTAAAAATAAAATGGTACAATGACAGTTTTGTGAAAATTCCAATTTGGAAATAAAGACTGCCATAAAACAAAAGCCGAATCTTGTTAAGGATTCGGCTTTTTTATAGATTAAGTTTCTAACTTGAAACTTGAAACATTTCTAAACTTGAAACTAAAAATTAACCCAAAAACGGATATCTGTAATCTTCTGGAGTTACAAAAGTTTCTTTAATTGTTCTTGGAGAAGCCCAACGCAATAAGTTCAAGGCAGAACCTGCTTTATCGTTAGTTCCAGAAGCTCTTGCTCCACCAAAAGGCTGCATTCCAACAACTGCTCCAGTTGGTTTGTCATTAATGTAGAAGTTACCAGCAGCGTTTTGTAATTTAGTAGTTGCTACTTCAATAGCGTAACGATCTTGGCTGAAAACTGCTCCAGTTAAAGCATATTCAGAAGTAGTATCAACTAATTCTAAAGCCTCTTCCCATTTAGCATCTTCGTAAACATAAATCGTGATAACTGGTCCAAATAACTCAGTTTCCATTGTAGTATATTTTGGGTTTGTAGTTACAATAACCGTTGGCTCAATAAAGTATCCAACAGATTTATCGTAGTTACCACCAACAATAATTTCAGCATCAGCATCTTTTTTAGCTTGGTCGATATAACTCGCTAATTTATCAAAAGAACCTTCGTGAATAACTGCAGTGATAAAGTTTCCAAAATCTTCTGGAGAACCCATTTTCATTGATTTTACATCAGCAATCAATTGTTCTTTTACAGCTGGCCATAAACTTTGCGGAATATAAGCTCTAGATGCAGCAGAACATTTTTGACCTTGGAATTCAAAAGCACCACGCGTAATTCCTGTAACCACTTGTTTTACATTTGCGCTTGGGTGAGCAATGATAAAATCTTTACCTCCAGTTTCACCAACAATTCTTGGGTATGTTTTATAATTGTGGATGTTTGCTCCAATTTTAGCCCAGATATCTTTAAATACGTGAGTTGAACCTGTAAAGTGAACACCAGCAAAATCACGGCTTGCTAAAATAGTATCCGTAATCATTAAAGCGTCTCCAAAAACTACGTTGATAACGCCATCAGGAACTCCAGCTTCTTTGAAAACATCAAGAATGATTTTTGTAGAAAATACTTGGCTGTCACTTGGTTTCCAAACCACAACATTCCCCATCATTGCAGCACTTGCAGGCAAGTTTGCAGCGATAGCAGTAAAGTTGAAAGGTGTAATTGCGTAAACAAAACCTTCAAGAGGTCTATATTCTAAACGGTTCCAAACAGAAGAATCTGATTTTGGCTGATCGTTATAAATTTGAGTCATGAATTCTACGTTGTAACGTAAAAAGTCAATTAATTCACAAGAAGCATCGATTTCTGCTTGGTGAATATTTTTAGATTGACCAATCATAGTTGCAGCATTAATACGAGCTCTGTAAGGACCAGCGATTAATTCAGCAGCTTTTAAGAAAATAGCAGCACGCTGTTCCCATGCCATATTTGCCCATGCTTTTCTTGATTCAAGAGCATTTGCAATTGCTTTTTCGATATGTTGTTTTTCAGCTAAATGATATTTTCCAACAATATGTTTATGATCATGTGGTGCTGTAATGTTTCTTGTGTTTCCAGTTCTGATTTCTTCGTTTCCAATATATAAAGGAACGTCAATTTGAGAATTCCACAACGTAGTATAAGCTGCCTGAACAGCTGCTCTTTCTGGTGAGTTCGGTGCGTATCCTTTTACAGGCTCGTTTACCGCTTTTGGTACATGAAAAAATCCTTTAAGCATGTTATTTAAAATTAGATTATTAGATAATTTAAAGTTAGAAAATTTGATTTGTTACGAATAATCTAACGTTGCACAAAAGTACAAAGGATAAATTAATAAATTGACAATTTTATGATTAAGATAACGATAAAAAAGACCGTTGTAAACGATGTCTTAATTTAAAGCAAAAGGAGCACACATTCTAAAAGTAGGAACAATTACTTTGAATGTTTTAGTTGTTGTGAAATTGATCATATTAAAATGACCTTTCATAGCACCATAAGGAGATGATAATAAACAGCCAGAGCTATAAGTGTGGTTTTCGCCCGGTTTTAAAACTGGTTTTTTGCCAATCACGCCTTCACCGTCAACAATATCTAAGTCGTTAAGCGAGTCAAAAATTTCCCAGTGACGAGAAGTTAACTGAACTGAATCTTTACTGTGATTTTCAATCGTAACTACGTAACTAAAAGCAAAGTGAATCTTGTAGTTCTTGAAGTAAGTACCTTCAAAACTAGTCAAAACCGATATTTTTATGCCTCTTGTAATCTGAGAAACCATACTAAAGTAGTATATACGTGTGCGTTATAGTTGCAAATCTACGAAAAAAAATGATTGAAGTGAAAACGTTAACATTGTTTTAATTAACGATGTTTATTGAGTTTCCGTTTCCTTTTCCGATGACTCTTTGATAGCGGTCAGAACTTTCTTTGTAATAAACTAAGATGGTATATTCATTTTCAGTTTGATAGAAATTTCCATCAACTGCATTTTCATAATCAATTACTCCTTTTTTGTCAGCAACTCTGTATTGAAAATTGGTAAAACCTTGCTTGATCATAACGGCTTTTTCAAACAATCCTTTGTCGGAGTTATAATCCATTTTATATTCTGGCGAAAGGCTGTAATTGTTGAACATTCCAACAATGTAAATGTCTTTATTTAATTGAAAAGCAGGTGCCGAAAGACTAAAATAAACCCACGCGTAATCGGCCTCAATTTCTTGGTTAGAGCCATTGATGTTTTTAACTACAAAATTGCCATTTACATCTTCATACAAAGTGTAAATTTGATTTCCTCTTGCATGATTGGTATATAAAAAAGAGCTGTAAACATCATTGTTGGTTCCAATTCTTGCTACATTATTGCTCGCCGCTCGAATGTCTTTATTCTCAAAATACAAAAATTCATTGCCGCCCCAAAACTGCGTTTCTTTATCGTATTTATAAACCATTTGATTTCCAATGGTATATTGCGGTTTAATGTTTTTAATACTTGTATTGAAATCGCCGTTTTGCATTAAAAGTACCTTTATATTTTCAAGAGGTGTCTGAAAAACAATGTCATTGGAAAGTATTGTAAATTCCAAATTTTGCTTAAAATCAATATTGCTGAGGTTTCGGCTTCGTTTTACCAGACATGCAACTGTTGAATGATTTTCGTACAGAACAAATTTTCTTGAAAAAACAACTTCTCTGTCTTCATTCAAAATTTTCAGCATGTAATTGCCTGAAATTCGGAGCTGAGTAGTAAATTGATTTGGGAAAGAAAGTTTATAATGTGAATATCCTTGAAGCGTATTAAATGAATTCGAGTAATCTGTAATTCTTTGATTGTCAAAACCACGAATATAATCCGTTTTCGGAATATCGGTTGGAATCCAGTTGTAATCGCAATGAACAACTTCAAAATAATAATTAGCTTCATTGCCAAATAAATCATCAAATTGAAATGAAAATACGGATCCTAATTCAAAAATAGGAACTACATTATTGTCATTTTGAACAAAAGAAACAGTTTTAATATTATAAGGAGGAGCTATTTCAGTTTGAACTTCTTGGGCTTTCGCCGAAGTAAAAATTAAAAAGAAAAGAAAGCTTTGAAATAAAAATTTTGGCATCTTATTACGTTGTAAGATTGTAAATATAACAATTTATACAACGAAAAAAAGACAGTTTTATTGGATTAAAATAATTTAGTATATGACTATTTATTAATTGTGCTAATTTTGAAAATAGCACGCGGATGACACAGATTTAAACCGATAAAAACGGATTTTTAAATTAAATCATTGAAAATCCGTTTAATCCGCGTTATCTGTGTGCTTTTTTTAGTGGTACGCTAAGCGGACAGTCATAATTTATTAAGAACCCAAAATATATTCCAGATTGGTTTCGATTTCATCGTTTACAAAACTTTCTTCTAAAAGGGAATCAGACAACAGTTTTTTATTTTCCTGCAGTTTGATGATTTTTTCTTCGACCGTATTTTTAGAAATAAACCGAATCACGTTTACTTTATTCAACTGCCCAATTCGGTGCGCTCGTCCAACGCCTTGTTTTTCTGCGAAAGGATTCCACCACGGATCTAAAAACAAAACATAAGAAGCTTTGGTAATGTTCAAACCAACTCCCCCCGCTTTTAGCGAAATAAAAAACAATAATGGTTCTTCTTTTTCCTGAAACAATTTTACCTGCTGTTCTCTTTTACTTGCCGGAGTTTCGCCGGTAATTTCGCAAAATGTTATTTTATTTTCTTTACACCAATCCGTATAAAAACTCAAATTGGTAACAAACGAACTGAAAATGATTACTTTTTGTTTCGCTTTGACTAAGTTTTCAAGATAATGGGTAACGGCAATATATTTTCCTGAATCAATTTCAGATTCCTGATCCACCATTTTTGGGTGGTTACTCAATTGTCTCAACTTCATTAAAGTATTGATAATACTGATTTTATCGGGATTTGATCCGTCAGTTTTCAATAAAAAGTTACGGGCTTTCGACTTTTCTTTTTCGTATAATTTCTCCTGTTCAGGATCCATGTCGCAATAGAAAATCTGCTCTGATAATTCAGGCAAATCTTTTAAAACCTGTTCTTTGGTTCGTCGCAAAATATAAGGCTGAACCATATTTTTTAATTCGGCTAAACTATTTTCATCCTGCTTTTTCTCAATCGGAATTTTAAAATTTTCTGCGAAAAAATTATAAGTACCCAAAATATCCGGATTGATAAATTGCATTTGCGACCATAAATCGTCAAGCGAATTTTCAATCGGCGTACCGCTCAATGCAATTTTGTGACTCGTACTTATTTTGTTGATAGCTTTAAAAATCTTAGAATTTTTGTTTTTGATGTATTGACTTTCGTCCAAAATCAAATAACGAAAATCGTATTTCTCTAAAATTGAAATATCGCGATGAATGACACTGTAACTCGTAAAAATCAAATCCGTTGAAGCTAATCGGCTTGCTAATTGCTTTCTGTCGTTGCCCACATATTGCATTCTTGAAAAATGCGGAGTAAACTTTCCAGATTCATTAAACCAGTTAAAAACCAATGAAGAAGGCAACACAATCAAAGCTTTAAGCGGTTCTCTTTCAATTGTGGTTTCGTTGGCAAACAAATCAAAATTGGTGGTTTTCTTCGTAAAACCTAATTGTTCTTGAACGGCAACCAAAACAGCCAAAGTTTGCAATGTTTTTCCAAGTCCCATATCATCAGCCAGACACGCGCCTAAATTGGAATTAAAATGTCCCAAAAGCCATTTTACGCCATCAATTTGATACGGTCTTAAAGTAGCTTTCAATAAATCAGAAGCCACATATTCTGCCTTATACGTTACGTCATCCTTAATTTCCGGAATGGCATCCAAAGCAGTAAAATTACTTTTGCGTAAAAGTAGATTTCCGGTTTCTGTTTTGGCTAATTTTGCTAAAGAACCATATTTACTGAACCATTCCAGCGGAATCAGGAAATAGTTTCCGTCTGGCAAAGGAAAAAGTCTTTCTTTACTTTTTATATTCGGAATAATTTCGCTGAAGTTGATTGTATAATTTCCAATTGTAATGATGATTTTAATATCAAACCAATCTCCATTTGTATCTTTTGATGTAGAAACAGTATGGTTTTGGGTGATGATCTCTTTGCTTTCCAGTTTTAGATTCTGAATCGTAAATCCAAGTTTTTCCAGCTCTTCTTTATGATCAATAACGAATTGAATATTGACAAAAGGGTCCGGATTTTCAACTTCCGAATGCAATCCGTAGAATTCATTTTTGATTATGGTTAAACCAAGTTCGGATAATTTGTCTGTAAATAAAGTCTCGTCTGAATTTCTTTTAAACTGAATAATTTTAGGCTGATTGGCAATGCTAAAATCAACAAACGAATGCGTTTTTTTTGTTTTGGAAGCATCAAATGCATAACCATCATAATCAAAATAAAGATTGAGATAATAACAGTTTTTGAAAAAATCATGAACAGGCTGAATCGTGCATGAAATAATTTTATCGCGAAGCTCAATTTCAAAACCAGTTGCTTCAATATCAATTTTTTTAGCGATTTCAGGAATAAAGCTCTTGAAATAATCGTCAACCAATTTTGAAGGAATTTCAATGGAATTTTTCTTTAAAAAAGGCATTAATTTTTTAGCATTAAGCGCTGTTAATTGTCCTAATTTTTTATTGATAATTAACCAGCCCGGTTCATCTAAAAGAATATCAACGTTGCTGTTCATTGGTAAAAATGAAGCTTCGTTTTCTTTTAAAGAAAGGGTATACGTAATGCCTTCAGCGTGTTTGTCAAATTGAATTTGAGGCTCAAAATAAAGCGGATTGACATCAACTCGCGAACGATAAAAATCTTTTTCAGGACCAAGATTAATGGACAACGGAAATTGTTCCTGAACAATTAAACTATAAAATGAACTCAGATGAAATTTTAAATGCTGACGAATGGCAAAATCAATTTTAGAATCTTTTTGAAGATCCATAATCGTTTTTGCCGATTTGATTTTGGCACTGAATTTCTTGAAAATAAAGTCAGGTTTTAAAGATTCGCAGGCGTTGAGTATTTTTTTGGTATTGGAATCTAAATTTTCTAAAGCAATACCAAAACTTTCCAGTACGCCGTGAGTTGCTTTTTTGTCCAGATATTTGATTTCGGTAGTATTCTCAACAATATAAGCAGTTGGGATAAAGGCATTCAGATTTTTTTCAAAACTGATGTCAAAACAAAATTGAAATGGTTTCGTAGGTTGCAAGATTGTAGGGATTTGGTTAGGCTTGTAATTTAGGAATTGGGCTAAAAAAAAGAGTTTTCAAAATATCAATAATTTGAAAACTCTTTGTAAATGAACTTATATCGCTTATATGGTGAAAAACTAATTTTCTGGTTTAAAGCAAAGCGGAATAATTTCGCCTTTTGCTAAACAATATTTTTCTACCAATTCTGGTGTGATTTTATTCGTATAATCTTCTTCGATTACAATAAAACCGATGCTTCTTAATTTGTCGAAATAATCGCGCCCGTAAATACGAACGTGATCGTATTGTCCGAATATTTTAGCACGTTCTTTTTGATCTGTAATAGAATCATCTGCGAAAGTAACTTCACGATTTAAATCCTGTGGAATTTGCAAAATCGCCATTCCGCCCGGTTTTAAAACTCTGAATAACTCCTGCATCGCTTTTGTATCGTCTGGAATATGTTCTAAAACGTGATTACATAAAATCACATCGTATTCGTTGTCTTTAAAAGGTAAATTACAGATATCTGCTTTTACATCTGCCAAAGGCGAAAATAAATCGGTTGTCGTGTAATCCAGGTTTTTTTGCTTGCGAAAAAGTTTGTAAAAAGCTTGTTCCGGAGCAAAGTGTAATACTTTTTTTGGAGCTGTAAAAAAATCAGTCTGATCGTTTAAATACAACCAAAGCAAACGGTGTCTTTCTAACGAAAGCGTACTTGGCGAAAGGACATTATTTCTTTGTTTCCCGTATCCGTAAGGAAGAAAAGAGCGAAAACTTTTTCCGTCAATCGGATCAGTAAATCGGCTTCCTCTTAAAGATAAAGCTAAAATTGGTCGCGCCACATAACTCAAACGAATTAATAATGGTCTTGGAATAGTATTTAAAACTAATTTGAAAAGTTTTTTCACAGGTTTAGATTCGGGATTGTATTTATAGTACTAAAGGCACTTGTCTGAATTCGTCTTCTTCATTGCTTTCGATTCCTAAAGCTTTGTAGATGTATTGGAAAGTTGATAATAATTCTGGTTTTCCATCAATTAGGGCAACATCATGTTCGAAATGCGCACTTGGTTTTCCGTCAGCAGTCAAAATTGTCCAGCCGTCTTTTAATTGTTTGATGTTTTTTGTTCCCATGTTGATCATTGGCTCAATCGCAACGACCATTCCTTCAACAAAAAGTTTTCCGCGTCCACGTTTTCCGTAGTTTGGCATTTCAGGTTCTTCGTGCATTTTTTGCCCAACACCGTGTCCAACCAATTCACGAACAACTCCGTAACCGTGAGCTTCTGTATATTTCTGAATCGCATTTCCAACATCTTCCACGCGATTTCCAGCTTTAAATTCTCTGATTCCAACGTACAATGATTCCTTAGTAACTCTCAAAAGTTTTTTAACTTCCGGAGCAACTTCACCAATTTCGAAACTGTAAGCGTGATCACCGTGATATCCATTTTTGAACGCACCGCAATCAACCGAAATAACATCTCCGCTTTTTAAAGGCGTATTATTCGGAATTCCATGCACAACTTGCGCATTCGGACTCATACAAAGTGAATTCGGGAAATCATACAAACCTAAAAAGCTTGGAACTGCTCCATGATCACGGATAAATTCTTCGGCTAATTTGTCAAGATATAATGTAGTAACTCCTTCTTTAATTTCAGAAGCAATCATTCCTAATGTTTTAGATACGATCAAAGCACTTTCGCGCATCAATTCGATTTCCTCTCTAGTTTTTTGGATAATCATATTTTTCAGATTTTCAGTTTGCAAAAGTACAATTTTTAATTAAAATTTTTCGCCACGAATTCACGAATTATCTCAAAACTAAATTTAAAAAAAACATATTGCACGAATCAATTAATTAATTTTTAAAAGAAATTCGTGAATTCGTGGCTATTTAAAGAGCAAGAACGAGCAATTGTCTCAGAAAAAAGCCATAAATTAGTAGTAAAATGTCAACAATTATGGAAATTTCGACTGATCAGGATATAGCTAAAGTAAAGGCATTAAAGAAAATGAAAGCAACGGCTCTGTCGCTTTTGGGTTTTGCAGTACTTCTTTTTATAATTGCGATTTACTTTAAAATTCCAATGTTGCAGGCTTTTAGCGAAGCTGCGATGGTGGGTGGAATTGCCGATTGGTTTGCGGTTGTGGCTTTGTTTCGTCATCCTCTCGGCATTCCCATTTGGCATACAGCTATTATTCCAACCAAGAAAAATGAAATTGGAGAAAACCTTGGAAATTTTGTTTCGGAGGAATTTCTAGATAGGGAAAAATTAGAAATAAAACTGGATGAATTCAATTTTGCGACTAAAGCTTCAGATTGGCTTTCGCAGAAAGAAAGCGCCGATAAAATTGCCAATGTAGTTTCATTAAATATCATTCCGGGAATTTTAAAAGCGATTAAAGATGAAGATATAAAACGATTTATTCAGGTTCAGTTTAAAGAAAAATTAGAAGGAATAAATTTTGGAGATTGGGTGGCATTGGCATTAGAACCTTTACAGAAAGGAAATGTAAAAAATGAATTGTTGACGAATCTTTTAGAGGTTATGAGTTCAGAATTGACGAATAACAAAGATTTGATTCGGAAAAAAGTAAAAGCTTCGACGCCGCTTTTGAGTTTTGGTCTAGCCGATAAAAGTATTACAGAAGGCGTTTTTAATGGTTTGCAGGATTTTCTGAACGAAGCCAAAAATCCAGAAAGTGCTGTAAGAGTTAAAATTGATCAATACGTTTATGATTTTCTGGAAAAAATAAAAAACTCGGAAGAAATGCGAATTAAAATCAACAACATGATTTTAAGTTTTGCCGGAAAAAAAGAAGTTCAAGATTATATCAACGGAATTTGGGACGAAATAAAATTATCCATTACAAATGATTTAGAAAAAGGAGATGACTCATCAATTAAAAACAGTATTTCGAACTTAATTCAAACTTTCGGAAACGGAATCAAAGAAGATGCTGTAATGATTGACAAAATCAATAATTTCATTAAAAACGATGCGCTTTCGGTTCTTTTAAATAATAAAAAAGTAATTGGAGATTTAATTTCGTCAACCGTAAAAAGCTGGGATGGAAAAGAGGTTTCTGAAAAATTAGAATTGGAAATAGGAAAAGATCTTCAATACATCAGAATCAATGGAACCTTAGTCGGGGGACTTATCGGGCTTGTGATTTATGGTGTTGAACAGCTTTATCATTTTGTTTTTTAAACCATATAAGTGATATAAGTAAATATAAATTTGTGCTGTTTTCTTTGAAAAAAGAAAGACCATATAAGAAAAACAAGTTAAATTAAGTTTTTTCAAGCTTTACACTCTGGTATGAAAAAGTTCTCGCAAAGACGGAGAAACGCAAAGTTTATTATCCTTTGCGGCTTAGCGTCTTTGCGAGATTTTTTTAAGTTCAATTTAAATGAACTTATATCACTTATATGGTTTTAAAAAACTACAAAAGCGAATGACAAGTCATTGCATTTGGCTGAGGCACTCCCATTAATTCTAAAATTGTTGGGGCAATGTCACCTAAAACACCATTTTGAATATTTTTTAATTCTTTGTCCACTAAAATAATCGGCACTGGATTTGTTGTGTGGGCTGTATTTGGGCTTCCGTCAGGATTGATCATTGTTTCGCAGTTTCCGTGATCAGCAATTACAATCGTAGTGTAATTGTTGGCAAGAGCAGCGTCAATTACTTTTTTGGCGCAAGCATCAACAGCTTCACAAGCTTTAATTGCTGCTTCCATAATTCCGGTATGTCCAACCATGTCTCCGTTTGCAAAATTCAAGCAAACGAAATCAACTTCACTTTTATTTAATTCAGGAACAAGAGCATCAGCAAGTTCGTAAGCACTCATTTCTGGCTGTAAATCATAAGTAGCCACTTTTGGAGAGTTTCTTAAAATTCTTGATTCTCCTTCAAAAGGAGTTTCTCTTCCGCCAGAAAAGAAAAATGTCACGTGCGGATATTTCTCAGTTTCAGCAATTCTGATTTGTTTTTTGCCTGCTTTTTCTAAAACTTCACCAAGTGTTTCAGTGATATTATCTTTATTGTAAACTACTTTTACGTTTTGGTACGTTTCGTCGTAGTTTGTCAATGTTACATAATATAGGTTTAGTTTGTGCATATTTTGTTCGTGGAAATCTTGCTGAGAAAGTGCCTCAGTAAGTTCACGGCCTCTGTCTGTTCTAAAATTGAAGAAGATAACAACATCGTCTTCAACAATAGTTGCTAATGGTTTTTCGTTTTCACCAACTATAACAACAGGCTCGATAAATTCATCTGTAACGTCTTTTTCATAACTGGCAAGAACACTTGCAACAGCATTTTTTGATGGCGTTCCAACTCCGTTAACCAATAAATCGTAAGCTAATTTTACACGTTCCCAGCGTTTGTCACGATCCATTGCATAATAACGGCCAACAATTGAAGCGATTTTTACAGGAGTATCTTTAATATATTCGTCTAAATCGTGAATGTATTTTGCTCCAGATTTAGGATCAACGTCACGTCCGTCTGTAAAAGCGTGAACATAAACCTGATCTAGACCATATTCCTGTGAAGCATCAATTAAACCGCGAAGGTGAGAAGTATGAGAGTGAACACCTCCGTCAGAAACTAATCCTAAAAAGTGTACTTTTTTATTGTTTTCTTTTGCGTAAGTAAAAGCATCAATCAAAACTTGTTCTTTTGCAAGTGTTTTGTGTGCTACAGCCAAGTTTATTTTGGCTAAATCCTGATATACAATTCTTCCGGCACCCAGATTCATGTGACCAACTTCGCTGTTTCCCATTTGTCCTTCAGGTAAACCAACATTTAATCCGTCGGTTCTAAGCTGTGCGCTTGGGTAATTTTTGTAAAGACTGTTTATAAAAGGAACATTTGCATTGTCTATTGCAGATACTTTAGGGTCAGGAGATTTTCCCCAACCATCTAAAATCATAAGGATAACTTTCTTGTTCATTACTTTTTGTTTTCTACAAAGATAAATCATTTCTATACTTTGCAAGAAGACCGCGATACATTTATGTTTAATAAAATGAAGCGTATTAAAAAATAATAATTTAATTGAAGAAGGACTTATTTTTTAAAATTAATTCACGCTAAGCTCTCTTTCTGAGTTTATTTTTGACAGCATTATAGTCAATAAAATATTTAACACTGATTGAAAAAACATGTTTTAATGCATCATTGTTAAGCAAAGCCGTTACGTTATCTTTAAATTGTTTGTCAATAACGCGTTCAAAATTGTCGGCACTATTTCGGTATAATATAGAAACCTGGCTTCCGGGCGCGAACCACCAAGAGTAGGATAAATCAGCATTCCAGGAATAAAAACTTGAATTTTTATTATCTGTATATTCTGGATAAGGAGTTAGTGTGCCGTCTTGCTCCAATTGCAAAATATCTAAATTTTCGGCATACGACCAATATTGTCTAATCGATAAATTAAAAGTCATCGTACTGTTTAAGGCATATTTTCCGCCAAGCGTATTGGAGTAAGTAACTACATTTCGATTAGCAAAAACAATGTTATCTGGCGTACTTTCATTATCATCACCATCTACATGGTCGATATAACCTTTGTTGTTGTTTTTTCTGAAAAAGCTGAAATAATAAGTCAAAAGTAATTTATCATTAAAACGATATCTTGGTCCAACATCAACTCCATAAGCCATTCTTCCCGGTTCGTCTGCAAATGCGATTGAAGGATTAAGATCTAGCGCAAATTTATGATTGTAATTGGTTGAAACACTTCCCCAAGCTTCAAATCTTCTTGGGACAGTAACATACCTGTTTTCTGCTCTAGGTTCATAATAGTCATGAGATTCAAGAGGATAAACGGTAAAACCTGCTCCGTAATAATTATTTTTTACGGTAGAGAGATTTACATTTGCATTAATGCTGTTGTCTTGAATTAGTCCAGATTCTTTATTGAATTCGGCATACATATTATAGTTGACTCTAAAACTATTGAAAAGCTTCGTCGGATTTAGAATTCTATAATTTGCATTTCCATAAAAGTTGTAATAGTTGGTGTAAAAGTTGATACCAAGATCATTTGGATCATAACCTTTAGTCACAAAATCAGAACCAACGCTGTAACGATATTTTCCACTAGTTTCGGCAAAACCAACCGTGGTAAAAACACCATTTTTATCTTCTTCTTGATTAATATGACTGTATTTTGCATTTCCGTATAAGCTGTAAGTGTTCGCTTTTGTGTTTAAATCCCAAGCCAGGCCTGTTACGTTTGCATCTCTATAATGAGTGTTTCTGGTGACATTGGTATTAATAAAAGTTACTGAAGAGTTTTTGCGAAAACGCTGATCCAGTACTAAAACATTATAATTAGTTAAAGGTTCAACAATTACACTTCTTGTTTCGTTAGAAATAGTATCTTTTATTGTAGCATATGTTTTTTCGGTAACGGCATTTAAAACTCCAATTCCTAATCCTCCTTTAGTTCTTCCTGAAACTTTTAAAGCATTAATAAGATTAACGTTTTGAACATTTTCAATGATTTTTTCATTATCATTTAAGTCAGGATCAATTGACGGACTTCCTCCAATTCGTCTTGAATAAAAGATATTTCCTTTTTTAAACAAGTCGGTTCCTTCTGTAAAAAAAGCACGATTTTCATTAAACTGCTGTTCAAACGGACTAAGATTTAAAATTCGATCGTCATATTTTGTCTGCCCAAAATCTGGAATCAAAATAGCATCAAGCGTAAAAGCATCATTGATTCCGTATTTAATATCCATACCGCCTTTCATTTGACCATATGTTTTTTGGCCATCAGCAGCATTTAAATAATAAGAAGCATACGGCAAAAAGAATAATCGAGTAGGAGGTTTGATATTTTCGATCCCGGCTAGTTCACCATTTTGCTGTGTAAAAGTTCCTATTTTAGTATCAATTAAGTTCCAAGTGTATTTTTTGCGTTCGCGTTTTACTTCTCTGAAAAAATTAATTCCCCAAGTTTGTTTGTTTTCTGCCGAAAAACGTAATGCAGCATAAGGAAGTTTAATTTCTACCATCCAGCCTTTGTCTGTAATTCTGGCTTTGCTGATCCAAACGGCATCCCACGAATAGTCTTCTCCAATGGCATCGGTCATGATACAATCTCCCTGAACATCCGCAGCAGAAACAAAAAACTCAAAATTTTGCTGACCATCGTTAAAACCATTTACAAAAACGCCAAAAATATCGGCAGTACCAAAATTATCGCGCTGTGATATTTCTTTTAAAATTTTATTTGGTTCATCGTCATACATTATTGCGCCAATATAAATGGCGTCATTATTATATAGAACCTTGATTTCTGTTTTTTTTCCGTCAGGAATTGCCTTGCCGTTATCAGGTTCAAACATGACAAAATTAGAAGCAATCGGTGCGTTTTCCCAAGCCGCTTCGTCTAGCTTTCCGTCGATCGAAATAGTTTCCACAGTGGATTGTGCCTGAAGGATTTTCTTCTGGCTATACGTCCAAAAAGTAGATAAAAGAAGGCTTAAGAAAACTAATTTTTTCATGAAATTTTAAAAGAAAATGGCGAATTAAAATGATATTACTGCATTAATAGACTTCGATTTGTTCTAATTGTTACAGTTTTGAGGAGCAAAAATAATGTTTAATTGTATTTTCTTTAAGAAAATGCGTAAAAACGTTTAGATTTTAACCATAGGTAAATATCTTACAAAAAGAATGATTTTTTCTTCAAAATGCAAATTTTTTACTGTTATTCTGTTAAAGTTTAAACAAAAACGCACTGATTCAGTGCGCTGAGTTTCAATCGCTATAAAATTTTTATATTTTTGCCTTACCCAAATTTTATTTTTAACCTAAAGAAATTCAATGATTTACAAAACTTTCCCCTTGCTGGTGTTTTTCCTATTATCTTTTGGTAAAGATTCAAAAAACACTCCCGTTATTAAAAATGAGAATGTAAAAAGTATCGCTAAAGTTGAGAAACTTACAGTTGATGCAAAAATTGAAAGTGTTTACAGCTCTTTAAATTCGAACCATTTTCAGTTGCCGGAACTTAAAACCTTTACTGAAGCTTTAAAAGGTTTTTATATTTTAAAAGAAAGAGGAGTTGTTCAAAAAGACATTTTAACGCTTATTGACTTCAGTTTGTCTTCAAACAGCAAACGTCTGTGGGTGATTGATTTAGCAACTAATACTGTTTTGTATCAGTCGCTAGTGGCGCACGGCAGAAATACAGGTGAAGAATTTGCTTCATCATTTTCAAATAACAATTCATCTTTTAAAAGTAGTCTTGGTTTTTATGCCACAGGCGAAATTTATCAAGGAAAACACGGAGCTTCACTTCGTTTAGATGGCTTAGAAAGAGGATTCAACAGCAATGCCCGCGAAAGAGGTGTGGTAATGCATGGCGCTGATTACGTGTCAGAATCTTTTATAAGAGATCACAAAAGATTAGGCAGAAGCCAAGGTTGTCCTGCAATTCCTTTTGAATTGAGAGATGAAATAATTGAAACAATAAAAGGTAAATCGTGTTTGTTTATTTATCATCCATCAAGAAGTTTTTCGATGGAAGAAAAGCTAATCTCTTAATTTAGCATACAAATCCGAATCCAGATTATAAATATCAGCTCTAAAAATGAGCTGATTTTTTTTGCTCCAAGCGGTCCAATACCATTGATATAAAGCGTATTTTTTTGTGATTTTGAAACTCATTGTTTTTTTAGAAGCAATTATTGTATCAATTTTCACTTTTGAAAATCGTACTGTATCGTTTAAAATATGTTCAGCCAGTTCCAAAGGATTTTCGATACGAACACAGCCAGAACTTAAAGAACGGTTGCTTCTGCCAAAATAGTTTCGGTGATTCGTATCATGCAAATAAACACTATGATGGTTTGGAAATAAAATTTTCATAACACCAAGCGAATTCGTGTACCCTGGACTCTGTACATATCTATAATTGTTAGGTTTATTTTCGTTCCATGCAGTTGGTTCAACAACATGCCCGGCAGTATCATATATAGTGATGCTTTTATTAGCTAAATAATTTCTGTTTTTTTTCATTGCCGGAACAACATCTTCCTTTAAAATAGTAGGAGGAACGGTCCAAGTTGGGTTAAAAACAACCGTTTTTAAAGTTGAGGTTATAATTGGCGTTTTTCTTTTGCTGGTTCCTACTACAATATTTCTAACTAAAGTCGTGTCTTGTTCTTCAACAACATTCAAGCTGTAATCTGGAATGTTTATGATGAAATAATTTTCGGCAAAATCGGCAGTAAACCATCTCCAGCGTTCTAAGTTGGCTATAATTTGCTGTTTTCTTTTTTCTTTAGAATAATTGAGTTCTCTGATGGTTCCTTGACCAATAACTCCGTCAGCAGCCAAGCCGTGTCGTTCTTGGAATTTCTTGATTGACTCAAATGTTTTTCCGTTGTAAGTTGTAGATAAGCTGTCTTTTCCAGTCATGTCTCCCCAAAACAGCAGTCTTTTTTTGATGTTGATTAGCGCAGCATTACTCTCGTTTAAACTTATTTTTTTTGTCAAAGAATCAGTAGTTATCTTTTCGATATTTTCATCGGGAAAAGTATCAATAATTTCTAGTGCTTTAAGCAATTCTTTATAAGTTTCTGATTTTGGCTGAATGTTATAGACAATACTATCTAATTTATTTTTATTGAAAGCTTTAATAAGAACATCATTCACGTCAAGAGTTTTTTCGTCCAAATCCCAATCCGTGTATAATTTTTTAGGATCTAACTTTCCTTTAAAAAGGTGACTTAAATATTTTTCGAAATTATAAGTCAGTAAAATATCATAAGCTGCTAATTCAGTATCACTAAGCGAGCTGATTCTTTTTTCGAATTTCTGCAGCTGCGAAACTTTGTAATCTTCCGGTTCTAAGCCTAGTTTGTCTGAATTTTGTAATTGTGATAAAACGTAAGTTCTTTTCTTTAGATTTCCCCAAACGGTTTTGTTTTCAGATGAATTATAAAACTGTTTAAGCGTTTCACTTTTATAAGCACCTATTGCTGCGGTGTCAATTTCGACTGATCTTTCATTTGTAAGGATAATTGCCGGTGCCTTTTTTTTGACAACAGGAATGATTTTCGGCTCGTCTTTTTTACAGCCGATAAAGATGCATATTGCCAAAAAAAAGTAAAGTTTTCTCATGTTATAATTTTTTATACATCAAATAATGTTCGCCGACATCTTTAATATCAAATGCTTCACCTAGAGTCTGGTAGTTCATTTTTTTATAAAATCCTACGGCAGCAGTTCGTGCATTAAACCAAATTAATTCGACCTTGTTTTCATCGCAGTAGGTTTCGCAATGTTTAACTAAAGCTTCGCCAAATCCTTTTTTCTGATGTGTAAGCAAAACCGCCATTCCGCGGATCTGCGCTTGATTTTTTTCGGCAAATATAGGGTTGATTTGAGAAAATAATGAAATAATTCCTGTTAAATTATTATTTTCAAATAAACCAAAATGATGTGTTGTCTCTAAATCATCTCCTTCAAAGATGCAGCTTTCTATAGGTTTTCCTTCTCTTAGAACAGGCTGCCGAACGATATAAGTTTCTTTTGAAGGGATTTCTTTGATAATATTCATAAATTTTAAAAAATAATTGATTTTATAACTTTTTAATTTTAAATGGGTTATAATTTTTTGTTGATTTTTATTGATTTTTTTTGCCCAAAAGCTTGTTTTGAACTTAACTTTCTTTTTATATTTGCACCACCAATGCGAAAGTAGCTCAGTTGGTAGAGCTCCAGCCTTCCAAGCTGGTTGTCGCGAGTTCGAGCCTCGTCTTTCGCTCTAAAATAAATATTTTTTAATTTTTATTTTGTTAAAAGTTTAAAATTATTTATATTTGCACCCTGTTAATGCGAAAGTAGCTCAGTTGGTAGAGCTCCAGCCTTCCAAGCTGGTTGTCGCGAGTTCGAGCCTCGTCTTTCGCTCTTCAAAAGCCTCAAACATTGTTTGAGGCTTTTTTGTTTTTGTTCTAATGCAAAGCCTAATATTTCAAATTCCAAATCCCAAAATTAAAACAGATTAAGGCAAAATTGGAATTTGGAATTTAAAACATTGGAATTTTATTTTAAATTGCTCAAATCGCTTTCTGTTTCTAATTCTGTCGGAGTTTCATTTTGCTTGAACAAGCGTGCCGTCAAATCTCCTTTCAGAGTGATTTTGTCTCCTTTTACTTCCAGCCAGCTTCCTTCTCTTAAACCTAAAACCGGAATAGAATTGAAAGCATGAAATTCTTTAATTCTAGTCTCACGGGTTTCTCCCATGTGTTTTGACTGTAAATCTGGATCTAAATAATGCGGATTTAAGTTGAACGGAATTAAACCTAAAGTCTGAAAACTTGGAGGGTAAATTATAGGCATATCGTTTGTAGTCTGCATCGATAGTCCACAAATGTTGCTTCCGGCACTAGTTCCTAAATATGGCGTTCCGTTTTTTACAGTTTCGGCAAGAAGCTGCATGATGTTGTGTCTGTATAATTGTGTTACCAGTAAAAAAGTATTTCCTCCGCCTGTAAAAATTCCTTCTGCATTTTTAATGGCTTCTTGTGCATCTTCAAACTCGTGAATTCCTTTCACTGAAATGTTGATTGATGCAAAAGCCTCAGAGACTTTTTGAGTATAATCATCATGCGAAATACCGCCAGGGCGTGCATAAGGTATAAATAGAAGATTTTTGCAATTTTTAAAATGAGATTGTAAAGTAGGTAATAAGTACTCTAAATAACTGCCTTCGTGAAGAGTAGAAGTGCTCGCAATGATAACGCTTTTCATAGTTTTTTAAAATCAGATTCTGTATGTTAAAGATATTAAAAACTCTCAGTTTGATGACGATTGTCCAAGTTTAATTAACATATTTTTACCAAGTCCTTAATATTAAATTTGGAACACATTAAGATATTTTTACGGCTTTAAGAATAATTTTAAATATTTATCATTTTGATTAATAAAATTGCTTGCTTTTTGTTTGTGGTTTGGGGGCAAAACGTTTGCTCACAGGTTCAGGAACGAACTTTAATTAACGGTAGAATAGCTTCTAGCACTTCAGATCTAGAAGGTGTTTACGTAATTAATGCTCAAACTGAAGCGATGACGGTGACAAATGCTTCAGGAGCCTTTTCGATTATGGCGAATGTTGGCGATACGCTTGTTTTCTCGTCGATACAATTCAAGGAAAAAAGAGTTTTATTAACAGCTGATAATTTTTCAGATATTAATTTTACTGTAAAGTTGAGCATGGTTATGAATCAATTACAGGAAGTTGTGGTTAGGAGTTATAATGGGATAAATGCTGAATCATTAGGAATTGTTCCGCACGGACAAAAAACGTATACCCAAGCCGAAAGAAGATTGCGTACAGCAACGGCTTTAGATCCTGAAGCGGCTAGCGAAAATGGAATGGCTGGAGGATCATTTTTTATAGATCCGTTGTTGAATTTTTTTTCAGGAAGAACGGCAATGCTTAAAAAAGAAGCGGAAGTAGAGAAAAAAGAAGCTTTTATAAAGCTTTTGGAACGAATGTTTACTTTGGATCATTTTGTTAACCGGTTAAAAATCCCTTCAGAATATGTAAAAGGCTTTGAATATTATGCAGTCGAAAATGATAAGTTTACAGTAATTTTGAACTCAAAAAACAAAACTTCTACAGAGTTTTTGCTGGCAGAACTGGCGACCAAATACAAAGAAATAATTGCAAGTGAAATCAAATAATACGTTATATATAATCCTCTTTTTGTTGCTCGCGCAATTTGGTTTTGGGCAAAATTTGGTCCGAAAAGAAATTCTTGGACAAATTCTTGAACAGTCAACTTCTGTCGACGGCGTAAATATTATCAATAATACAACGCAGGTTTCGACAATTTCAGATGTAAACGGAATGTTTTCGATTGCAGTTAAAGAAGGAGATGTTCTTGTTTTTTCATCTGTAAATCTGGATCCGCTTAAGCATAGAATTACTGCCGAAGATTTGAATTTGGATAAAATTCAGATCAAAATGACAGCAAAAGAAATTGAATTGAAGGAAGTTGTTGTGAATGAAAATCCGCAGATTACAACTCAAAATCTTGGCATTGTGCCTTATGGGCAAAAAACATACACTCCGGCAGAAAGGAAAGTATATACGGCCACTTCGACCTCAATAGATAAAATACTGAATAAAATTTCTGGGCGTACAGCAATGCTGAAAAAGGAAGTGGTTGTGGAGAAAAAAGAGATGCTTTTTAGAAAATTGGAGTATCTTTTTGAAGAGAATTATTATACAGATCGGTTAAAAATTCCTATCGATGACATTAAAGGATTTCAATTATTTTGTGTGGATGATGCTCAATTTGCCGTATCTTTGAATACAAAGAACAAAACAATGAGTATGTTTTTAATCACAGATTTAGCCAGAAAATATTTAATTATCCTCGAAAATGAAAAATAGTTTAGCAGTATTCGTTGTTTGCTTGTTTTGTCAAATTGCACTAGGGCAAAATACAGCCAGAATACCACTTCACGGACAAGTGGTAAATACATCATTATCAATTGAAAGCGGTCATGTAATGAACATTAATGCAAACGCCAGAACTTTTATAGGTGCTGGAGGATTGTTTGACATCTTGGCAAAACCAAAAGACACTTTAGTATTTACGGGAATGGCATTTCAATCAAAAAAAATTGTGCTGACTGAAAAAGATTGTGCCGAAATTCTTTTTACTGTACCATTAGAATTGGTAAACAATCAATTAAAAGAAGTTGTTGTTCATAAAGATTTAAAAGTAAAAACGCTGGGAGTAGGTTCTCAGGCAATTGTAGATATGCAGTTTGAAGATGATAAACAGTCAACGGCAAAAAACAGTGCAATGTACTCTGATCAAACGATTAAATATGGAACTGATTTTGTTAGAATTTTTAAAGATATCAAAAAGCTTTTAAGAAAAAAAGACGATGTGAAAGAAGAAGAAATATCAGATATTGCTTTTGTTGCTTATACAAAAGACAATTTCAAACCTGATTTTTTTACTAAGACATTAGGGTTAAAAGAAGATGAAATAGATTTATTTTTAATGTATTGTTCTAATGATCCAGAATCTAAAAGACACGTTGATCCTGATCAAAAATTTGAATTGATTGACTTTCTAATCAATAAAAATAAAGAATTTAAAAAATCGAACGTTGTTCAAAAATGAAAAATAGATTAATTTATCCTTTAATCGGGATATTGTTTTTATCGCTTTCCGCATTTGCATTTCATAAATTTTATATGGGTGTTTTTCAGGTGAATTATGCCTCTGAAAAAAAAATGATTCAGATCACTTCCCGCATATTCGTAGACGATTTGAATAAAGGATTGGAGAAAAAATACCATAAAAAAACATTCATTGGTACAGAAAAAGAAACTCCAGAAGATGTTGAGTTGCTGAAAAAATATCTGGCTGAAAATTTCACTATTAAAGTAAATGGCCAGTCAAAAGCGATCACTTTTTTGTCTAAAGAAGTGGAATCAGACGATGTTTTAGTATGTTATTCCCGAATAAAAGACATTGAAAAGTTTAAAACACTCGAAATTTTAAACTCTATTTTAGTTGATTGGAATGCTGAGCAGCAAAACATTACACATATTTCAGCGTTTGGTACCAAAAAGAGTGTGCTTTTTACAGAATCTTCAAGGAAAGAAGTGTTAAAGTATTAATGGGGGTGTGAAATTATCATTTTAATTGTTATTTTCACACCCTGATAAAATTACCATTAAGCTTTTATGAAAAAACTTTCATTATTATTACTTTTTCCTGCAATGCTAGTTGCTCAGGAAAAAGCAAATACACCAGCGGTTCCAAGGCAACAAGGAAAGTACGACACGAACAAATTCAGCCAAATGTATGATTTGCTGGCAACTCCAAATATGTTCCGTACGGCATCTGGAGCACCAGGACCAGCTTATTACCAACAGCAGGCAGATTATAAAATCGATATCGAGCTAGACGATAAAAATTCGAAACTTACAGGTTCTGAGGTTATTACTTATTCTAATAATTCGCCAGACAGTTTAGAATATTTATGGATTCAGCTAGATCAAAATCAAGCAAAAGCCAATACACAAAGTACTTTAGCGGAAAGCGAAAAAATCAATCAGGTTTTACCTCTTGATGGTTTTTCTAGCAAATACCTTAAAAAAGATTTAGAACGTGGTTTTAATATCGAGCAGGTAAAAGACGCAAAAGGAAGCCCAATGTCATACACAATCAACGAAACTATGATGCGTGTTAACTTGGCGACTCCTCTAAAACCAGGTGAAAAAATTTCTTTAGCTATAAAATGGTGGTACAACATTAATAATTACAGAAAAGAAGGAGGACGTTCTGGTTATGAATTGTTCGAAAAAGATGGTAATAAACTATATGTAATTGCGCAATTCTACCCAAGAATGGCAGTTTATAACGATGTTGAAGGATGGCAGAACATGCAGTTCTGGGGAAGTGGAGAGTTTGCTCTTCCTTTCGGAAACTTCGATGTAAATATTACAGTTCCTGCTGATCACGTAATTGATGCAACAGGAGAATTGATGAACAGAAGTGAAGTTTTCACTGCTGAACAAGTAAAACGTTACGAACTAGCCCAAAAATCTTTTGACAAACCTGTTGTAATTGTAACTCAGGCTGAAGCTGAAGCAACTGAAAAAGGTTTTTCTGAAAAGAAAAAAACATGGAAATTCAGCGCTAAAAACGTACGTGATTTCGGAATTGCATCTTCAAGAAAATTCATCTACGATGCAATGGCTGTAAAATTAGGCGGTAAAGTTGTTATGGCAGAATCGGTTTATCCAAAAGAAGCAAATCCGCTTTGGGGAGAAACTTCTACAATGACAGTTGCGCATACTTTAAAAAGCTATTCATCTCATACTTTTGATTATCCTTATCCAAAAGCAGTTTCTGTTTCTGCAGAAGATCAAGGTATGGAATATCCAATGATTTGCTGGAATTTTGGTCGTCCTGATGAAAATGGAGTAACAAGCAAAGAAGTTAAAAACGGAATGATTGGTGTTGTTATTCACGAAGTAGGACACACTTTCTTCCCAATGATTGTAAACTCAGATGAGCGTCAATGGACTTGGATGGATGAAGGTTTGAATTCATTCTTAGAATATTTAGCAGAACAAGAATTAGATCCAACTTTCCCTTCAAGACGCGGACCAGCTAAAAATATCGTTCCTTACATGAGCGGTGACCAGAAGTTTTTAGAGCCAATTATGTCAAACTCTGAAACAATTGCTCAATTTGGAAATAACGCTTACGGAAAACCAGCTACAGGACTTAATATTTTGAGAGAAGTAGTAATGGGAAGAGAATTATTTGATTATGCTTTCAGAACCTATGCAAACAGATGGAAGTTCAAGCACCCAACTCCTGAAGATTTCTTTAGAACTATGGAAGATGCCTCTGCGGTTGATTTAGATTGGTTTTTCAGAGGATGGTTTTACTCAACTGATTTTGTAGACATCGGAATTAAAGATGTTAAACAATATTATGTTTCTGAAACTCCGACAGCTGATTTAAAAGATGTAAAAGTTAAAAAAGGACGTTTTGGAACAGATAAAGGACCTTTCGTTTATTTGGTTTCTGGAGATAATGCCGAAGTAAATGCTTCAAGCAAAAAAGCTTTGAAAATTGAAGACGTAAAAACGTTATCATCATACGTAGATCAAACTTTTACTGCAGAAGAGAAAGCAGCAATAAAATCACCAAAGTATTTTTATGAAGTTGAGTTTAATAAACCAGGCGGCATGATTATGCCAATCTTAGTTGAGATTACTTACGAAGATGGTTCAAAACAAAACTTCCAATATCCGGCACAAATTTGGAGAAAGAATAATGATACAGCTAAAAAAGTTTATGCAACTTCAAAAGCGATCAAAAGTATTCAAATTGACCCAAAATTAATGACTGCTGATATTGATGTAACCAACAACGCTTGGCCAAAAGCTGAAGAAAAATCAAAATTTGACTAAGAATAAAATTTAAAAGACTCTGAAAAGAGTCTTTTTTTTTTAAGTAAATTTTAAAACTCTACGCAGCAAAATTTAATATCTTTGTGACCACACAAAAATTAAAGATATGTTCGGTATAGGAGGAGGAGAATTAGTTTTCATACTGTTTATAGTATTAATGCTTTTTGGTTCAGATAAAGTGCCAGAGATTGCCCGTACAATGGGAAAAGCGATGGCGCAGTTAAAAAATGCAACCAATGATATTAAAAGCGAGATTCAAAAAGGAGCTGAAGCAAATGGCCTTGACACCAAATCGCTTACTGATATAACAGGCAATATCAATGCTCAGATTACTGAAGCAAAAACGAATCTGCTGGGAGATTCGGGAAATCTTTTAGGAGATACTGCAACAGAAATTGATAAAGTAAAAGAAGATATTGATTCGCTTTCAGGACCTATAAAACGCCAAATGTAATATGCTTGAAAAAATAAAGGAATTAGATACAAACCTCTTTGTGTATCTGAATGGTTTAGGTTCTGAGACATATGATAAACTTTGGCTGATTATTACAAATCAGTTGTACTGGACACCTTTTTTCCTGTTGTTGTTCTATCTTATTTTTAAAAAAATTGGAGGAAAACAAACCTTGTATGTACTGCTTTTCATAGCAGTTTTAATAGCTTTTACAGATCAGACTTGTAATTTATTCAAACATACTTTCGAACGTTTGCGTCCATGTAATAATCCAGATTTAAAATCGATTATTCGTATTGTTCAGGTTAGGATATCTTATAGTTTTTTCTCTGGGCATGCAGCAAATACTATGGCGGTAGCAACCTTTTTATATTTGGTTTTAAAAAGCCGTATTAAGTATTTAGGCTTCCTATTTTTGTGGCCTTTAATTTTTGCTTACAGCCGTATTTACTTAGGATTGCATTATCCAGGCGATATTTTGGCTGGATATTTCTTCGGAGCGCTTTTCGGGTCTTTGATTTATTTAGTTTACCGAAAATTAAAACCGCAATATTTTCCGGGATAATTTTTAGAAGCCATTTCCAGCTTTCCGTTTCAAGTCCTCACTAAACAAAATATTTTTCTAAACCATAAAACGAGCTTCCGCTGGTCGCTGTTTTTTGGCAAGAAAAATTATTTTTTTTAGCTCCGGGCTTTTCACTTCAATCTGGGCTAGAGCATTCATTTTCAATAGAAATTTTTAGAAATAGTTTACTTCAATTAAATTAGAACTTAAAATTTTCTAATTCTATAGCTTCCTCAAAATAAGTTTTAAATTTTTTAGATAATTCTGCATCTTTAAATTTTACGATAGTATACGAACTATCCCAAGCAGTAATTTCAAAAAATGAATTTTCAACTTGAAATTTATCATTATCCCAAACATTGTCATTACCTTCTGCAAACGGAAAGTTTTTTTTATCAAATATTGGATTTTCTGTTTTTTTAACAGCAGATATTACGCCCCAGATAATTTGAAAATCCGTTTCAACTAATTTTTTAAAATCTTCCGACTTAACTAATGAATAATTTTTCGTTAAATCAATTGACAGCTCTTGTTTCGAAAAATTCACAATATCTAAATCAGACACTACCCAATTAAATTCGGAAATGTCTATCCATAATGAATTTAAAAGATTGTTTAGGTTTGTATGATAATCTAATTTCTTTGAGTTTTTTATTATCCAATTCAAAATTTGTCGATTTTATAATTTGTGTAATATCTTAATTATTTTGAATAATCATTTTTTCACTCCATTCTAATCCTTCAGGAAGTAGTTGTTTGCTGAATTCAATATGAATAACTCTTCTTCTTTCGTTATTTGTAGTTTTGTTTGAAGCATGGAATAATAGCGGTTTCATAATCATAATACCGCCTTGTTCAACTTCGCATATTGTTTCTTTTTCATTTTCAAAATCAAGATTTTCGATTCTCAAAATTCCTTTTGAATGAGAATTATTGATGACTTTTAAAGCACCATTGTCTTTTGTAGTTTTGTCAATATGAATTCTGATGGTGAAATTGTTTTCCAAAATTTCTACGGGTGGCTGTACCGCAAATTGATTTTGCTTTACAGTCCAATTATCGAAGTTTTCAGCTTCAATTTTTTTATCTACTGAAATTGTTAAATCTTGATGATAAGCGACAAACCAATTTGATTTTTCGGCCTTGTCAAAATAAATTGATTTAGTTATGAAATACCCTTTTCCAAAATTAGAATCAATAATTTCTTTTAAATTTTGATTAAAAATAAAGCTTAAAGTCTCAGGTATTTCTTTATGGAATTGTCTGATAGCAAATAAATCTTGAGATTTTCTGAAAGTCGAGTTATCAGAATCATTTTCGGTTTTGTTTTCAATTAATGAAATCAGTTTTTCGATTTCATTTTCTGTATAAACATTGTTTATAATAGAGAAACCTTCAATATTTATTTCGTTCAAAAAAATCATCTTTGAAATCAATTTTTATAATTACCAATATAAAAAAACTCAGAACCTTAGCATCTTAGAACCTTTTTTAAAGTACTCTGCTCACCGTCAATCCATCACGAATGGGTAATAAAATAGTTTCCACTCTCGGATCATCTTTTAAAAGCTGATTATATTCTAAAAGTACTTTTGTACTCACATCGTTTGGATGAACTGGTTCCAGAATTTTCCCGCTCCACAAAACATTGTCAGATAAAATAATCCCGCCTTTATTCATCTTTGGAACAATCATTTCCCAATAGTTCAAGTAGTTTTCTTTGTCTGCATCAATAAAAACCAAATCAAATTTCACATCAATTGCCGGAATAATATCTACGGCTTCGCCTAAATGCTGAAAAATTTGATTTCCCCAAGGTGAGGCATCAAAATATTTTCTTTGAAAATCAACCAATTCTTCTTTTATATCAATAGTATGCAATTGGCCATTTTCCTGCATTCCTTCGCATAAACACAAAGCAGCATAACCGGTATAAGTTCCTATTTCAAGAATATTTACAGGACGAATCAATTTAGAAAGCATGCTCAAAACACGTCCTTGAAAGTGACCGCTGAGCATTCTCGGTAAAAGAATTTTTTGATACGTTTCTTTATTAAGTTTTGCTAATAAGGCTGGTTCGTTTTCAGAATGCTGTTCGATGTAATCTTCAAGTTCTTGTGAAATAAAATGCATTTGTAGAGTCTTATAAATTTGAAGCAAAAATACAAAAATAAAAGCTCAATTTTTGAAGCATAAAAAAACCATTCGGGTAGGCGAATGGTTTCTAATTCAATTTTTAAATGAAATTATTTTTTCAAAGCTTCATTTACTTCTTTTGCTGTTTTAACAGTTCCGTCTTTTGCTGCTTTCGCCGCATTTTCTACTTTTTGGGCTCCTTTTTTAGTGGCGTCTTTTACGTCTTCAGCTGCTTTTTTAGTTGCATCTTTCACATCTTCTGCCGCTTTTTCTGTTTTGCTTACTGCAGTATCTTTAACTTCTTCAATATCTGTTGTCAATGAATCAACTTTGTTTCCAAGAGTTAACTCTTCTTCTGCAGGTTTTGGTTCTTTTTTCTCGCATGATTGTACAGCGAACGCTAATAAAGCAACAACAGCTAAGCTTAAAATTTGTTTTTTCATAATGAATTTTCTTTTTAGGTTTATTAAAAAATAAAAGGTTATATCGTTGAACAATAAAAATACAAATTTTAAAATTATTGCGCGCTTTGTAAGATTATTTTTCTTTTAAGAGCTAGACAATTCTTGTGCCAAACTTTTTAGTTTTAGAATAGAAACTTCTTTTTTTGATAAATTTATTTTTAAGAAAAATTATCTGCTGTTCTAATTCAATCGAACTCGCTGCCACAAGTGAGCTATTTAATAACTAAAACATTTTCATTTTTTGCAAAATCAGTTAAAGTAATATTGAAAAGTATCGTTAATTCTTTGCCCGCTCTAACTACACCAAGTGCAGCTGACGGAGGCGTCATTTCAAAATCAGTAAAAGTAATTCGGTTAGAGCCTTGAAAAACAAAAGTACTGTTGTCATACGCTGTTACTTTTATTTGGGTTTTATAATCTTTACTTGCACCAGCGATCGTGAAAGTTCCAGTTAGTATCCATGTTGTTTCGTTTACTTTTTCTGCAGATTTTAAAACGTATTTAATGTATTTGTATGTTTTAGTATCTAAAGTTTCATATGCTACATCGTCCATGCTGGTTTTACTGCTTTTTATGCTTTCTGCTGGCAATGTAATGGTTAAGTTTTTAATATCTGTAAGTTTTGAATCTGTAATGGTCAAAAAAGCACTGCCAGTTCCTTCAGAAGATTTCATTACCCAATCATGTATGTTAGAAGTTCCAGCAACCTCAAAAATTGATTTTGCTAAACTGAATCTCTTTTGTGCATTTACTTGAATTGAGAATGTAATTACTGCGGCTAATAAAATTAATTTGATCGGTCTCATTTGTATGTGGTATTTAGTTAAACCTAGATAACTTATAATTCGAATTTGATTTTAAATTATAAATCCTATCTTTTTCTTGAGTCAAATTTATTGTGAAGGAATAGTAAAAGAGCTGATAAAAATCATGGTTAGGGTTTTATTAAAGACGTATACTGGAGTAAAACATTTGCCTCCTCGCTTGTATAAGTTTTTGTATAGAAAATATTATTTGTGGTTTTTAATTTTTGTAAAGGCTGAAATTGATTACGATATCATCTTTTACTTTTATTAAACCAGCCATTTTTACGGGAGGTTCTAATTCTATATCAGAGAATTTTAAACCAAGTGTTCCTTGAATTTTATCGTCTGTATTGTATAAAATAAAGTCTTTGTATTTTAATGTTTTGTCTGTAATGTAAAAGTTTAATTTGGATTTATAGTTTTTTCCGCATGGCCTTACATCTGAAATTGAAACAGTACTGTTTGGAAATTGTTTCACTTTTACGGTTCCCTGTAAATCTTTGGTCATTATTTTATTGCCACAATCAAAGTTGGACATTTTGATTTCGGTATTGAAAGCGTTTCTTTTAACTGAATTTACGTAGACAGTATCTTTTATAGAAAACGTATTTGAGCAATTGTATTTGCCAACAGTTGATGCTCCGGTGATTTCTATTTTTATTTTATTTATTATCACGGCTGTATCCTCTGAAAAAAAAGTGGGTTTAGCACTTCCTAAAAAAAAGAAAACTGCTAAACCCGTAATTAAAACATAAAATTTATTTAACATTTGTGTTAGAATGAAATTACTGCTTCGAACATTAATCCTTTAAAGCTTCCGCCAAAAAGATCGTTTGGTGTTGCACCATTAAATTGAGAGAAGTTTTTATAATTTTGATCTACATATTCTAATTTAGCCAAAACATTTTTTGTCATAAACCATCCAGCGGCAGCTTCAAATCTGTTTATTTGAATCGCTTCTGCATTTGCATTAGCGAGTTTTCCATCAACTAAATTGTATTTTCCGCCCACATAAAATCTTTCATTTTCCCCAAAACGATAAACCAAATCTCCAACATATTGATTTACTTTTCTGCTGTCATCTGTTCCTTTATAATCACCTCCAGAAGTAAATTCTAAAGTTCCAAAGAATTCAAGACCTTTATATTTGATAAAAGGGTTTACCATGTATGATGTTGCCCA
Source organism: Flavobacterium sp. LC2016-01 (assembly GCF_009711135.1). GTDB lineage: Bacteria > Bacteroidota > Bacteroidia > Flavobacteriales > Flavobacteriaceae > Flavobacterium. Next base: position 152,669 of record NZ_WMIC01000005.1, read on the forward strand.
GTTTCCATAATTAGGGTTAAATCTTCCAGTATCTTTATTTGCTGTTGGATCAAAATTATTGGCAACAGTGCTTACAATTGCTCCAGTTGCTGGATTTATAATAGTATAGTCAGAATGGCTCATTACACCGTAAAAACGGCTTCCAGCTCTATCAGATGCATATAAATTTCCACTAGAATTTGCGGTATGATAATAAGATCCTGTTAATCTAATTCTTAAATCTTCGTTGATTTGTTTGTCCCAGCCTAATTTTGCAAGGATAGAAGGACTTATTGTAGAGTTATTCTCCGGTTTTGATACAGTAGGAGCTGCAGCAACAATTTCCTGAACGTTTTGGTTCAGTTTAGAGTTCGTAACCCCAATCATACTTACAAATCCAGATCTGTTGTAATAAACTTCGGCTCCCATTTCGGTAATAAAGGCGTCCATTATGTTGTTCCCTACGAACGGATTCATAAAGGCGTTCCCGTTATCAGATCTTCTAAAGTGAGCGTCACCATAGTTGTTCTCCATCTGACCAATTTTGATCGTGGTGTACTTCATGAAATCAGCAAGGAAATCTTTTTTAATGAAGTCTAATTTGTCAATTTGCAGATACCCTCCTTTAACCCAAGTTTCGTTATGGTGTCTAGATGCTAAATAAGCATCTAAATTTACGCGAACACCATCATATAATTGCGCTCCAATCGTAAAGTTGGCATTTGGCAAATTGAAATTATTCTCTAGATTGTTTAATCTGTAGTTTGGTGCTGTGGCAAGGTTTTGCTGGTCGTTGAACGAATTTACAGCTTGAAATTGAAGTGCAAACGCGGCACCCATATCAACACTTAATCCTTTGTAAGTGACTGTATCTTTTTTAACATCAAATTGATTAATTCCTTTTTGGCCTCTCGGAATTTGATTTTGAATATGACCAAAACTAACCTGTGCGTTAATAGCAAATGTACTTGCTAACGTAATAAATGCGGCATAAATCTTCTTCATGGCAGTTATAAATTAAAGTTTAAATTGAATTTTATAGTTAAATCTTGTCCGGTTTTGATAGTGCCGAGCAATGCGGTTGGAGCTTTCATTCCAAAATCAGCAAAAGTAATTTTGTTTGTTCCCTGCAGATTTAACCCGTCTTTTGTAACAGTTGTTTTTGCTGTGGTTTTATAGACTTTGCTAACTCCGGCAATTGTATAAGTTCCTGTTAGTTCCCAAGTTGTTTCGTTTACTTTTTCGGCAGATTTTAAAACATATTTAATGTTTTTGTTTTTGTCTGTTTTCAAAGTTTCATACGCTACTTTGTCCATGCTTTTTTTCTCGCTTTTTAGATTTTCTGCTAAAAGCGTAACAGACAGCGATTCGATTTCAGTGAGCTTTGAATTGGCTATTGTTAAGTTTGCTAATCCGGTTCCAGAACCTGATTTCATTTCCCAATCATGCAGCGTTGAGGTACCTGAAACCGAAAAAGCAGATTTAGAGTCTAAATTGTATGATTTTTGTGCAACCACAAATGATGTAATTCCTAAGAATGTTATCAGTGATAGTATTAATTTTAATTTTACTGTTTTCATTTTGTATTGATTTTATGTTTGTAGTGTAGTACTATGCGCATTTACTAATCTTGGGTCAAATGTATCTTAGTTGTTGTAGTTTTTTTATGACAAAAATCATTGTTAAAATTTTATTAAAACAGTATTTATAACTACAACGTTTTCATTGCTTATGTTTTCGGGAAATCCTATAACTGTTTAGACAGAATCATTGTTTTTAACTTGTTTAGGTATGTTAATTTTTTCATTTTTACAGATTGGTTCTTTCTTTATTCTTTTAGAAATGAACAAATACTTAACTTTGCAGCATGCAAATGGAGAAAAAAGATATAAGAGCCTTATCAAAAGAGCAGTTGCGAGATTTTTTTGTCGCAAATAATGACAAAGCTTTTCGTGGAAATCAAGTATATGAATGGCTGTGGAGCAAAGGGGCACATAGTTTTGAAGACATGACCAATGTTGCCAAAACAACACGTTCAATGCTTGAAGATAATTTTGTTATCAATCATATAAAAGTTGATACCATGCAGCGCAGCACTGACGGAACGGTAAAAAATGCCGTACGGCTGCACGATGGTTTAGTAGTTGAATCTGTTTTGATTCCAACAGATACTAGAACAACGGCTTGTGTTTCAAGTCAGGTAGGATGCAGTTTAGATTGTAATTTTTGTGCTACGGCTAGATTAAAGCGTATGCGTAACTTAGAACCAGGTGAAATTTACGATCAGATTTTGGCAATTGACAAAGAAAGCCGTTTGTATTACAATCATCCGCTTTCTAATATTGTTTTTATGGGAATGGGAGAACCTTTAATGAATTACAATAATGTCATTAAAGCAATCGATATGGTTACCTCTCCAGAAGGTTTAGGAATGTCGCCAAAACGTATTATGGTTTCGACTTCGGGAATTCCGAAAATGATCAAAAAAATGGCCGATGACGATGTGAAATTCAAATTGGCAGTTTCACTACATTCGGCGATTGATGAAACGCGTGCGAAGATCATGCCTTTCAGTAAAAATTTTCCTTTAAAGGATTTGCGTGAGGCATTGGAATATTGGTACAGAAAAACAAAAAGTAAAATCTCATACGAATACGTAGTCTGGAAAGGAATCAACGACGATAAAGCTTCTATTGATGCTTTGGTCAAATTCTGTAAATATGTGCCTTGCAAAGTCAATTTAATAGAATATAACCCAATTGATGATGGAGAATTTCAACAGGCTTCAGAAGAATCGATTTTAGCTTATATAAAAGCTTTAGAGAATATTGGAGTAGTTGTAAAAGTAAGACGCAGCCGCGGAAAAGATATTGATGCCGCTTGCGGACAATTGGCCAATAAAGAAGCTGATGCATAATCCGTAAAAGAGGAAAGAACAAAGAGGAAAGAACAAAGAAGAAAGAAAATTTTTCGAAGATTTGTATACTCCGCTAGGAGTTGAATATTGGTAGCAAGATATTCGAAAATCATAGCAATAATGTCCCCGTTGGGACTTAATTAAATAAACAAAAAAAGCATTAAGAATCAGGAATATCCTCGATCTTAATGCTTTTTTTTAGGCAAAAAGGATTTATTTTTTCAAATCAACTTCTTCTGTTACTCCGTCTTTTGTAATTGTTGCAAGCGTATCGCAGTCTCCATTGCCATAATCAATAACTGCTGTAGCTCCATTTTTAGTTACAGAGAGAACTCCTTTTACAGGAAATGCTTTTTTGCATGATGCTTTAAATTGTAAAGGGGTAGTAATTTCAGCAGAGAAAGTATCTCCATTTGGGAAAGTTGTTGTACCGCTTCCAGTTACCAGATAAGCATTGTCATCCCAATTGAACCAAGTATCAAAACCTTCAACTTGTTCTTTAACCAGTGTACCTTTTCGAGTATAAACGCCTCCATCATCAAAAGTAATAGTCAAGTCGATTGCAGCGGTGAAAACAGGATGTGCTGTTGCAAGCAAATCGGTTGTTTTTACAGTTCGAACTATGCTTTTGCTTCCTTGAAGTTTTTTGCCATTGTGATAAAATCCATCAAAAGTATAACTAATCGTTTGTGTAGAAGATGCAAAATCATTAGAAAAAGAAATAATCATTTTTCCTTTTACAGTGTTTCCGTTTCCAAGTGTACAGCCTTCAGCACCAAAATCGACAGTTCTTGTCCAGGTGTTGTTAGTTAATACTGTTGTAATAGTAGCACAGCTCGGAAGGAAATTTTTTACCACGCCGCTTGGTTTTGCGGTTACGTTTTGCTGTGCACTAAATTGATCTTCAGCAATATTCGTTACATCATCAATTGAGGCATCAATTTTAGAATTTGTAATGATCTCATCTTTCGTAATTGCTGCAGATGATCCGTCATTTGTTTTTTCATCAGAGTTACAGCTGATAAAAAAAGATAAAGCTGCTAATGTTCCAATAAAGAAAATTTTTGTTTTCATAATAAATTAGTTTTACGTGATTTTAATTAATGAACTCAAATTAGGCTTTAACTAGAATGTGTTTTCGTGGTGAATTTATATTAGTATGCAAATTATTGATATACTAACATAAAATAGACAACGTTTTTTTATTTAAAATAGTATATTTGAAATCGAAATGAATATTACTTCTCAAATAAAACAGCCCATTTTTAACGAAATGGAACTTTTTGAAAAAAAGTTTCATGAATCGATGACTTCAAAGGTCGCGCTGCTGAACCGAATTACTTATTATATAGTGAATCGAAAAGGAAAGCAAATGCGCCCAATGTTTGTTTTTTTAACTGCAAAAATGGTTTCTGGAGGTATTGTAAACGAAAGAACGTATCGTGGAGCTTCTGTAATCGAATTAATTCACACGGCCACTTTAGTTCATGATGATGTTGTTGACGACAGTAATCGCCGACGCGGATTTTTCTCTATCAACGCGCTTTGGAAAAACAAAATTGCGGTTCTTGTTGGAGATTATTTACTTTCAAAAGGATTGCTGCTTTCTATTGATAACGGTGATTTTGATTTGCTTCGAATTATTTCTGTTGCCGTTCGCGAAATGAGCGAAGGCGAACTGCTTCAAATTGAAAAAGCCCGAAGACTCGATATTACCGAAGATATTTATTACGAAATCATCCGAAAGAAAACCGCGACACTTATCGCCGCATGTTGTGCGCTTGGTGCAAAAGCAGTAATTGAAGATGATATTCAGGTTGAGAATATGCGCAAATTTGGAGAACTTATCGGAATGGCTTTTCAAATTAAAGATGACTTATTTGATTACAGCGAAGAAGCAATCGGAAAACCAACCGGAATCGATATTAAAGAGCAAAAAATGACTTTGCCTTTAATTCATGTTTTGAATACTTGTACGCCACAGGAAAAAAAGTGGCTGATAAACTCTATTAAAAATCACAACAAAGACAAAAAACGCGTAAAAGAAGTGATTGCTTTTGTAAAAGATAATAATGGTTTGGCTTACGCCGAAAACAAAATGGTGGAATTTCAACAAGAAGCACTTTCTCTGCTTCAAAACTTCGATGATTCTGAATATAAATCGGCACTTATTTTAATGGTGAATTACGTTATTGAAAGGAAGAAATAGTTTTACATTGAATCTACTATTAAAATATTAGTATTAATTTCTTCGATTTCTCTTTTCATTCTAATACAATTTTCAAGAAAACCTTCAGCACAAAAAACAGTATAGTAATCAGGATTTCTGGATCTGTAGTTTTCTTCTAAATTTTCTTTTTCTTTCTCTTTAAAAAAGTTTCTTTTTAATGAGATAAATTCATTCTCTATGATTTCGAATAATAATTTATTCTCTTGATTTAAATTTTCAATTTTGGATATTTCTTCAACTTCTTCGTTAAAAGGTTCATATTTATATTCATTTTCATTTAAATCTGCTTCTGAAACTTTTTTCATTAAAAGAATCATATAATCTAAAAAACGTGTAAACTTTTTAGCATTTACATTTCTGCCTCCATCATATGGTTCGTCAGTCTCATCTATTTCAAAATAATCTGTAAAATTTCCATATTGAAACATAAAACCATATGCATTTATGCTTTGTATTTCATAAAGCGATTCTATGCCATTATTAGTATATAATTCGGTATAAACTTTTTCGTAATTTTCTCCTTGTCCCGTTCTCTCATATTTGTTTTCATCAAGCCAATATGTTAATTCCCATAATTCATTTGGACGAATAGTATTAATATTAGAACTGACTTTTTGAATTACATCATTGAATGTTACATCAAAGTCATCTCCAAATTCGGCTTTTCTTTCGTTAATAAAATCTTCAAAAGACTTTTTAAATTTTGTTCGAGAATGTAAATCTAAAATTAAATTACTTTTTGCCTTTTCAGCATTCAATTTATAAAACCATGTTGTTCTTCCCATTTCTATTAAACTATTAATCAAATATAATTTAGATATTTTTATTTACCAATTCATCTTCTTTTTAGTTAACATTCTATAAAAAAACCTCCTTTAAATTTTAAAAGAGGTTTGTAATTATATTGTCGCTTTAATTTTATTCAGCGGGTTCAGCTATTTCTGCTGGTTTTTTTCTTAATTCACTAATAAGGCCATAAAGCATCATTAAACCAAGTATTCCCCATCCTATTGCCCAATATAAACTGCTGTTTGATGAGTTTTTCTCTTTTTCTGCGTCTAATTTGGTTTGAGGATCTTGAGTGTTAAAATTCGGATCGTCTTTTAAATAATAGACTTTCAGCTGATTTGATTTTGGTAAATCAGTACTAAAAGTATGCTGGCCTTCATATTTATTTCCGTTTACATCAAAGTGATATCTAAATTCATACGTTTTAATTGGTACGTGAGCAATTTTGACTGTAGTTTCTTTGTATTCAGGATACAATTCGGCTACTGCAGTTGAATTGTCAAAAATCATTTTTTCATAATTAGAGATTGCTTTGTTGTCGCCGCCTTTAATGTATTCACTTGAACACTGTTTACAGCACGAAAAGGCGATAATTACTAAGACAACACCCCAGATTTTTTCAGATAATTTCATAATTTAAAATAAGGTTTTTTTATGTTTTGGATATAATTCGGTAAAGTAAATATAAGTGTTTTAGCGTTAAATCAAATTTTATTTTTAAAAGAAGTAAATTTTAAAAGGCTCCAGATTCTGAGGAATTTTAAGGCATTATGCCAAAAGTTTCTATAAGTTTACAGTTGTGAAATAATTTTTTATTGGATTTTTTTTCACCCTCATGCAACCATTTTAAATCGACAATCGTCTATGCTAATAGAAGTCTGTTTCTAAAACCAAAACCGAAAGCTTATTAATGAAAATTATTCCGTTACATCAAGAAGAAACCAAAATCATAAAGCTGGCTGTCGAAAATAATCGTCAGGCACAACAGCAGATTTATGGCAAGTTTTCTTCGAAAATGTTAAGCGTATGCCGACAATATATAAAGGATATTCAGCTGGCAGAAGATGTAATGATAACGGCTTTTATGAAAGTGTTTACCAACTTAAGCAAGTTTAAACACAAGGGAAGTTTTGAAGGATGGATTCGCCGAATTATGGTTAACGAATGCATATCCTACTTAAGAGTTCAGAAAAAGGTAAAATTTGCCGAAGATGAATTTTTTGTTGAAGAAAGTTTCAACGAAATCGACAGCCGGTTTACAGTTGAACAGATTCAGTTTTTAATTGACGCTTTGCCGGACGGCTATAAAATGGTTTTCAATTTATATGCGATCGAAGGTTACAAACACAATGAAATTGCCAAGATGTTAGGAATTAATGAGGGAACATCAAAATCGCAATTATCGCACGCTAGAAAAATGCTACAAACACAAATTACTATTTTAAAAAAACAAGATAATGGAACCGAATAATTTTGAAAAGGATTTCCGTAAAAAACTAAATCAGCGCAAAATTGAACCAAGCGATAAAGCCTGGGATCGATTAGATGCAATGTTGAGTGTTGCCGAAGAAAAAAAACAGCCTAAAAGGAAAAATAAAAAATGGCTGTACATCGCAGCAAGTCTTATCGGATTTTTATTGGTTGGAACTTTCTTTTTCAATCAAAAGGAAAGCACAATTGAAACGCCAAAAAATTCAGTAGTTGAAAAAGAAGCTGAAAAAGATTCTGTTGCAAAACCAATTTTAAATAGCGTTGACACAGTTAAAAGTGAAATCGCTGTTTCTGAAAATCCTTCAAAAGAAACTTTAAATAAGGAAGAAAAAAATAATCACAATTCTTCGGAACAAAAATCAAATAAAATCAGTAAAAATGAATCAAATCAAATAGCGGAGTCTTCAATCATCATCAAAAACAATCAAGAAAAACAATCAGTTAATAATCAAACAGAAATTCCCGAAGTGCCTAAAAAAGATAATGTAGATCAATTACTGAATTCGGCAGAAAAAACAATTGTAGCAGAAAATTCGGCTAAGCCAAAATCAAAAATTAAAGTCAATGCCAATGATCTACTAAATCAGGTTGACGGCGAATTAGAACAGTCGTTCAGAGAAAAAGTAATCACAAAAGTCAATAAAAATTATCAGACGGTAAAAGTGGCTTTGGCAAACAGAAATCAGCAGGAGTAGAGAATAAAGAACAAAGAACAAAGAAGCAAGAGTAAAGAGTTAACAATTCACAATTAAATAAATCATCATCAATCACAATCAAATTTAAAAAATCAATCATGAAAAATTTTACCATTTATCTCGTAATTCTAATTTTCTTATTTGTCAGCAAGGTTTTGGGGCAAGAAACTTTTGAATCAAAAGCGAAGAAAATTGCCAATAAAATCGAGAAAGTTACGAAAGAAGAAAAAGAAACTTTAAAACAAGAAGTTGAAGCCGTAAACGTGCAATTATCAGAAGGAAAAATTACGCAGGAACAAGCAGATAAACGCAAAAAAGAATTGGCCGAAGCCAGAGCCGTAATTATTGAAGAAAAAGTGACTTTGGCACAAAATGAACTGAACGATCTTGTACAGCAAAAAGTAGACGGAAAACTGAAAGAACAGGATTCAACAAAAAAAGGCAAAATCGTAATCTACTGGGATAAAAATGACTGGAATGATAAAAAACGTAAGGATTCGATTCGAGGTGAAAGAAGAACGACATCGCAGTTTGTTTTTGCACTTGGTTTAAACAATACGATGGTCGATGGGAAATATCAGGATTCAAATTACAGTTTTATAGGTTCGCATTTTTACGAATGGGGTTTTACTTATAATTCAAGATTAATGAAAAACGATAATTTACTGCATGCTAAATACGGACTTTCGTTAATGTATAATAATATTCGTCCAACAGACAACCGCACTTTTGTAGTGAATGGCGATCAGACAAATTTGGAAACGAATGCTGTAAATCTAACGGAATCACGTTTTAGAAATGTATACTTAGTACTTCCAGCCCATTTAGAATTTGATTTTACAAGACCAACAGTAAAAGATGGAAAAACCTATTTCAAAACGCATAAAAGTTTCCGTTTTGGAGTGGGAGGTTACGCCGGAATCAATGTAAAATCAAAACAGATTTTAAAATTCGAAGAAGACGATTTAAAATATAAAAGTACCATAAAAGGCGAGTACAATGTAAATAATTTCATTTACGGAGTAAGTTCTTATATTGGTTACAGAGAATTAAGCTTATATGTAAAATACGATTTGAATCCGTTGTTTCAAGACAATTTAGTTAAGGAAAACAATATTTCAATGGGACTTCGATTTGATTTTAATTAAGTTTAAAGTTTAAGTTTAGTTAGTAGGAAAGTGCTTCGCGAGAGGCACTTTTTTTAGTTTAAAAATAAATTTCAGGAAGGATTTATGTACTTTTACAGGCTTTCAACTTTTAAAAAATAAATTTACGTTTTGATTTCACAAAATACAATTGATACTGTTTTTGAAACTGCTCGAGTAGAGGAGGTTATTGGCGATTTCGTGAATTTGAAGCGTGCGGGAAGTAACTTTAAAGGTTTGAGTCCGTTCTCAGATGAACGTTCTCCTTCGTTCATGGTTTCGCCTGCAAAAGGAATCTGGAAAGATTTTAGTACAGGAAAAGGCGGAAACTCGGTTAAATTCTTGATGGAACATTCGCAGTTTACGTATCCTGAAGCGATTCGGTATTTAGCCAAAAAATACAATATCGAAATTGAAGAAACAGAACAGTCCGAAGCTGAAAAAGCAAATACAGATATTCGAGAAAGCATGTATTTGGTTTCTGAATTTGCAGCCAAATATTTTCAGGATGTTTTATTGAATTCTGAAGAAGGAAAAGCCATCGGTTTGTCCTATTTTAAAGAAAGAGGATTTACGAATGAAACCATTAAGAAATTCAATTTAGGATATTCTCCAGAAACTTGGGATGCTTTGACCAAAGAAGCTTTAGGAAAAGGATATAAATTAGAATTTTTAGAAAGCACAGGTTTAACCATCGCAAGAGAAGATCGTCCGTTTGACCGATTTAAAGGCCGTGTGATGTTCCCAATTCAAAGTATGTCGGGCCGTGTATTAGGTTTTGGAGGACGTATTTTAACGAATGACAAAAAAGCAGCAAAATATCTGAATTCGCCAGAAAGTGATATTTACCATAAAAGTAAAGTGCTTTACGGAATTTATCATGCTAAACAATCCATCGCTAAACAAAACAATTGTTATTTGGTTGAAGGATATACAGATGTAATTCAGTTTAGCCAAGCCGGAATTGAAAATGTTGTGGCTTCATCTGGAACCGCTTTAACGCCAGATCAGATTCGTTTGATTAATCGTTTGACCAGAAATATTACCGTTCTTTTTGATGGTGATGCGGCAGGTTTACGCGCGTCTATCCGAGGAATCGATTTGATTTTGGAAGAAGGTATGAACGTTAGAGTTTGTTCTTTTCCTGACGGAGAAGATCCAGACAGTTTTGCACGAAAAAATTCTCATGACGAATTAGTTGCTTATTTAGAAAATAACAGTAAAGATTTTATACAGTTTAAAGCTTCGATTTTAATGAACGAAGCTAAAAACGACCCAATAAAAAAAGCCGATTTGATTCGGGATATGGTTGTCAGTATTTCAAAAATCCCAGACCGCATTCAGCGTGAAGTATATGTTCAGGAATGTGCCCGAATAATGGATATTTCGGAGCAGGTTTTGGTGAGTACTTTAGCACAGCTGATTCAAAAAGATATTGCCGAAGCGAATAAAAAGCAAAAGCAGGAACAGAAACCTTTTGAAGTTCATAGAAATCAGTCTCCACAGAATGCAGGATTTTCAGGAGGAGATCCAGAAGATCCAAGAACAGGACCGCCAGAGGGTTATGATTATCCGGGAGATCCGGGTTATGCAGCAGTGCAGGAACAAAAAGTAGATATTTTATATGAATTCGAAAGAAAAGTCATTGAAATTCTTCTTTTGTATGGAAGTGTTGTTGAAAATTTCGAAGATGTTTTCTTAAAAGCAGATGAAGAAGGAAATATAAAAGAAGTTTCTGAAAAAAGAGAATATAAAGTATTTGAAAAAGTATATTTAAGCCTTCAGGAAGATGAGATTGAATTATCAAATACATTATTTCAGAGTATCTTCAGTGGTTTAATTGATTTTTACAATCAAAACGAAACATTCAGCTTAGATAAATACTTAATGCATCTGCCTCCAGAATTTGCGCAGGAAGTAACAAATATTTTAATGGAAGATGAAAAAGTAGTTATCCACGACTGGGAAGGGCAGAATATTTTTCCGAAACATAAAAATGTAACGATCGAACAAAATGTTTCAGATACTATATTTTCACTGCGCTGGTATTTGGTTTCAAAAATTATTCATGATTTGAAGAATTCATTGATGACAGATCCGCAGGAAGATAATTCAGAAGTATTGTCGATGGTGGTAGATTATTCGAAACTGCTCAATAATTTTTCGAAGAAATTGGGCCGAGTCGTAGTTCCATATCACTAAAAATTCAAAAAGCTCTATATCGATAAACAATATAGAGCTTTTTTTTATGACTGATGGTTTTGCCGGAGCAAATCAACCATTAATTTAAATAATTTCTAAAGTCTTAGCTTTGTTTACTAAGTCAACTAAATTAGTAACATTTAATTTAGTCAATAATCTTAATTTGTAAGTACTGATCGTTTTTTCGTTCAGATTTAAGATTTTAGAAATTTCATTGTTTTTCTTTCCGTCACTTAAGTAACGCAGAACTTCAATCTCGCGATTAGAAAGTTTTCTGTACAAACGTTCGCTTTTGCTTTGTTTAGCAATAAGGGCCATGTTTTTGCGAACTGTTTCATTGATAATAATTTTTCCTTCATGTACTTTAATAATAGAAAGACCTAATGTTTCAAGTTTTTCTGTTTTGTGTACATACCCTGAAACTCCTGCTTTAATTGCATTTGGAGCATACATTTGTTCAGCGAGGTCACTAAAAATTACAATTTTTGTTTTTGGGAAGTTTTTCAGGATCGATTTAACTTCAAAGATGCTCGAAAGACCTTCTAACTCTAAATCTAGAATTAGGATGTCGATCTCCTTCGTCTGAAGAATGTCTCTAACCATTGAAAAATTGCCTACGTTGGCAACAATTGAAATTTGATCGTGGTCTTTGAAATAAGACTTAACGCCAAAGTGCGTCACAGGATGATTGTCTGCTAGACATACTTTAATCATAATTTTTACCTTTTTAGAATTGTTATCATGTTTTTGGAACGGTAAAATTAATAAATAAATTCTGTAGTTTATAGCTGACAAATGTTAAAAAGTTTTATTTTAACGTTTTTGGTATCAAACATACCGGAATTGCATCCATTTTGTGCTTGTTGCTGGTGTTTAATCGTTTATAAATTTCGAAGACAGATTTTTCTCTCCCATCAAAGTCATCTGCCGTTTTTCCTGACTCCGCGGCTAACATTGCCCATTCAAGTTCGTCATAACTTGCGCCCAATTGATCTTCATCTGTACGATTATCGCCAAATAATCCGTCTGTTGGTGCGGCAGTTAAAATTGATTGCGGAATTGCTAAAAATTCGCCTAAAGCATAAACATCCGATTTCATTAAATCAGCAATCGGACTTAAATCGACGCCGCCGTCGCCATATTTTGTATAAAATCCTACGCCAAAATCTTCAACTTTATTTCCGGTTCCGGCAACAAGTAGACCATGAATTCCTGCTAAATAATATAAAGAAGTCATTCGAATACGAGCGCGTGTATTGGCCAAAGATAAATTAACCTTTGCTTCGTCATCAGTTTTTGGAACAGAAGCCTTAAAAGCTTCAAAAGTGGCCGTTAAATCGGTTTCTGTGCTTGAAACATTAGGGAAACGTTTTTTTAATTGGTCAATATGTTCTCTTCCTCTTGAAACTTGACTTTCGGCTTGATGAATCGGCATTTCAACACATAAAACCTTTAAACCTGTCTGAGCACATAAAGTTGAGGTAACAGCAGAATCAACTCCGCCAGAAATTCCAATTACAAAACCGTTTACTTTTGCGCGTTCAGCATAATTTTTTAGCCACTCTACAATGTGGATATTTACTTTTTCTGTTTGAATAGTACTTTTTTTAGCCATAATAGTTCAAGTTTTAAGATACAGGGATGTATATTTGCACAAATATTTTTAAGTATGGATTTATTTAAATTTATGCAACACAAATCTAATTAAAATAAAATGAAATTATATCGCTTTACGTTGCTTCTGTGCGTGTTTTTTTTGTCCTGTGAACAAAAAAGCAAGGTCGAAAAAGAAGTTGAAGAAATTCCGGTTGACATTAAAGTAGAACGTTTTGACAAAGCGTTTTTTGAGGCAAAACCTGAAGATCTAGGAAAATTAAAAAAGCAATATCCTTACTTTTTTCCGGCAGGAAATGATGATGCAGTCTGGCTGCAGAAAATGCAGGAACCAATTTGGCGAGAAGTGTACAGCGAAGTGCAAAAAAAATACAGCAATTTTGAACCAGTTCGTCAGGAATTCAATTCGCTTTTTCAGCATGTAAAATATTATTTTCCAAAAACCAAAACGCCAAAAGTAATTACCGTTATTGGAGAAATGGATTATACTGCTAAAGCAATATATGCCGACAGTTTGGTAATTGTAGCATTAGAATTGTATTTAGGAAAAGAACATAAATTTTATGAGTTTCCAAATTATGTGAAGCAAAATTTTGAAGAGAAACAAATCATGCCAGATGTAGTTTCGAGTTTTGCTTACAGAAACATTCCTGCTTACGGCGAAAGAAATCTGATTTCTCAGATGATTTTTGAAGGAAAGCAATTGTATGCAAAAGATTTGCTTCTGCCTGAATATTCAGATGCTGATAAAATGGGATATACGCCAGAACAAATAAAATGGTGCGAGGAAAATGAAGCTTATATGTGGCGCTATTTTCTAGAAAAAGAAATGTTGTACAGCGATGATCCAAAACTTACAACAAGATTTATTGCTCCAGCTCCGTTTTCTAAATTTTATTTAGAGATCGACAACGATTCGCCAGGAAGAGTAGGCGCTTGGATTGGCTGGCAGATGGTGCGTTCGTATATGAAAAATAACAACGTAACTTTGCCGGAATTATTAAAAGTTAATGCGAAAGAAATTTTCGAAAAGTCAAAATATAAACCTAAGAAATAATGTCAAATACAATAAATTCAGAAATTAAATTCAATATAGAATTAGACGAAAACCGCGTTCCAGAAAAATTAACATGGAGTGCGCAGGACGGTGGTGTGCAGGCCGAAGAAGCAAAAGCAATTATGCTTTCTATCTGGGACAGCAAAGCTAAAGAAACCATGCGTATCGATTTATGGACAAAAGATATGCCGGTTGATGAAATGAAAATCTTTTTTCACCAGACTTTAGTAGCAATGGCGGATACTTTTAAGCGTGCAACAGACGACGAAAAAATGTCAGACACAATGAAAGATTTCTGTGATTATTTTGCAGAAAAACTGGAACTTACGAAGTAATTAAAATTCCAATATTAAAAATCCCAAATTCCAAGCATTACAATTGGAATTTGGGATTTTTTTATTGAGTATTTCTTTTCTTTCGATTAAAATTTGGAATCTAAAATTGGCTGTTGTTTTTAAAAACTTCCTGATTTACTTCATCGATATAAGTCAAAAGATCTTCTTTTCCAATTGATTCGGTCGATGAGGTAACAAAATAATGAGGCATTTCGGCCCAATTGTTAGCGTACATTTGTTTTTTGTAGGCGGCAATATGAGAGTCAATTTTTACTTTGCTGATTTTGTCGGCTTTGGTAAAAATAATGCAAAACGGAATTTCGCTTTCTCCCATGTACGACATAAATTCAATGTCAATTTTTTGAGCTTCGTGGCGAATATCAATTAAAACAAAAGCGCACACAAGCTGTTCTCTGTTTTCAAAATAATCAGTAATAAACTGTTGGAAAACCGATTTCGTTTTTTTAGAAACTTTAGCATAACCATAACCTGGCAAATCGACTAAAAACCAATTGTTATTGATTTTAAAGTGATTTATTAATTGTGTTTTTCCAGGTCTTCCTGATGTTTTTGCTAAATTTTTATGATTAGTAATCATGTTGATCAACGAAGATTTACCAACGTTAGATCGGCCGATAAATGCGTATTCCGGTAAAAATTCAGCCGGGCATTTAGAAGCATCAGAATTACTGATAATAAATTCGGCAGAAGTAATTTTCATGTTTTTTTGTTTTTAAACTTTCTTAAAAGGCGAAAGTCGTATGCTAAAATTTCTGCTCAGTAAGCCATTTTTCAAGAATCTCGTTGAATTCATCGGGATGTTCCATCATAGCGGCATGTCCACATTTGTCAATCCAATACAAAGTTGAATTAGGCAATAATTTATCAAATTCTTCGGCAACATTTGGAGGTGTTACAGAATCGTTTTTACCCCAAATAATACAGGTTTCCACTGTCATTTTTGGTAAATCTTTAGCCATATTATGACGAATTGCACTTTTAGCAATCGTTAAAGTTTTAATCAGCTTAATACGGTCATTGGCAGTTGCATACACTTCATCAATAAGTTCAGGAGTTGCAATTTTTGGGTCGTAAAATACATCTTCAGCTTTCTTTTTGATATATTCATAATCGCCTCTTCTTGGGTAACTGTCGCCCATTGCACTTTCATAAAGTCCAGAGCTTCCAGTGATTACAAGTCCGGCAACTTTTTCAGGATATAACTTTGTGTGGTACAATGCGATGTGCCCGCCCAATGAATTTCCTAATAAAATAACCTTGTCAAAACCTTTAAAAGTGATAAAGTCTTTTACGTATTTAGCAAAACTTTTTACATTAGTTTTTAAAATACTTTGTGTGTAGATTGGCAAATCCGGGATAACAACTTTGTATCCTTTCGATGGGAAATATTGCGCTACACCATCAAAATTACTAAGGCCTCCCATTAACCCGTGTAAAATTACGATAGGAGTTCCTTCTCCAGCTTCAAAATAGCTGTATTTGCCTTCTTTTTTGTAGTGTTTGTCCATTTAATCTTATGCCAATTTCAATTTCGACAAATATAGGGTTTAATAAATAAAAATGAATTTTTGCTGCTGTTTTTTAACTAGATAATTTTTGTAGAATTTCTAAGTGGTTAAAAATCAGTTTTTAAGGTGTTTTTTAAGTAAAATAGCAAATGTTAAGAAATCGATACAATAAGCATTTTTTTAAGAAAATTGGTGGTTATTTTTTTTGAATGATTAGCGTTATTAAGAAAACGCTAATAATAAGTTAAGGTATTGATTGTCTATTGTTTAGTTGAGGTGGTAGAAAAGTGGTTAAACTTATTAACAAAGTGGTATATTGTGGTAAAATGTGGTAATATTTTTTATATTTTTGTCCTATAACATCTTAATTGATTTTTTTGAACACAATTGTTGGAACATATGAGTGCAAAGTCGATGCTAAAGGAAGGCTAATGATGCCGGCTCCTTTGAAAAAGCAATTGGCTCCCTCTCTTCAGGACGGTTTCGTTTTGAAGCGTTCTGTTTTCCAGCCGTGTTTAGAATTATATCCAATGGAAGAATGGAACTTGATGATGCAAAAAATCAACAAGCTGAATCGTTTTGTAAAAAAGAACAATGATTTCATTCGAAGATTTACTGCTGGTGTTAAAATGGTAGAGATTGATGCATTAGGAAGATTGCTGGTTCCAAAAGATTTAGTAGCTTTTTCAAGTATTTCTAAAGATGTTGTTTTTTCTTCTGCGGTTAATATTGTGGAAATTTGGGATAAAGATTTATACGAAAAATCAATAAGCGGCGAAGATATGGATTTTGCTGATTTAGCCGAGGAGGTAATGGGAAATATTAATGACGACGACAATGGAATATCATAATCCGGTTTTGCTTCATCCAACAGTTGATGGTTTAAATATTAAACCAGATGGTGTGTATGTGGATGTAACCTTTGGAGGCGGCGGCCATTCAAAAGAAATTTTGAGACGCTTGGGGCCAAATGGAAAATTATTTGCTTTTGATCAAGATGAAGATGCACTCGCAAATGCACTGCCAGATGAAAGGTTTACCTTAATTAATGAGAACTTCAGATTTATAAAAAGATTTCTTCGTTTTCATGGTGTAAAAAGTGTTGACGGAATTTTAGCTGATTTGGGTGTTTCATCACATCAGTTTGATGTTCCAGAGAGAGGTTTCTCAACAAGATTTGATGCCGAACTGGATATGCGGATGAGTCAGAAAAATGATTTAAATGCTTATCGGGTGGTTAACGAATATGAAGAACAGGATTTACGTCGTGTTTTTTTTGATTATGGGGAGTTGAAAAACGCGCCGGTTTTAGCCAGAACAATTGTTGAAGCAAGACAAGGTTATCCAATCAAAACGACAGATGAGTTAAAAGAGGTTTTGGCGAAATATTTACCAGAAAGAGTTAAAAATAAAATATTGGCTCAAATTTATCAGGCGATTCGAATTGAGGTAAATCAGGAAATGGACGTTCTAAAAGAATTTATTGAGCAGTCATTGGAAATTTTAAACCCAGGCGGAAGATTCTCAGTAATCTCGTATCATTCTTTAGAAGATCGTTTGGTAAAAAGATTTATTAAAAATGGAATGTTTGAAGGAGAGCCGGAACGCGATTTTTTTGGAAATTTTTCAGTTCCATTTAAAACCATCGGAAAACTGATTGTTCCTGATGAAGCTGAAATCAAAATCAACAATAGAGCAAGAAGTGCAAAATTGAGAATTGCTGAAAAGATATAATATAATAGGTAAGAAATGAAAAGTGGAGTATTTGGCATATTAAAAGCAAGATTTCTAATCAACGATGACGCGCTGAAAAACTGGCGATTCATAGTTTTTATCATTTTGCTTGCCATAATAATGATTGCCAATACACAGCGATACGAACAAAAGGTTTTTGAAATTGCAAAACTGAACAATGAAGTAAAAGAATTGCGATCTGAGTTTGTAGACCGACGTTCAGAATTAATGAAATTAAAAATGGAATCAACGATTTCGGATAAAATGCTTGAAAAACAGATTTTTCCATCAACGGTTCCTCCAATAAAAATAGAAGTTAAAAAAGAAGAAGAAAAAAGTTTCTTTAAAAGAATATGGCAGTAGACGATAAACATATATCCTACAGAATTTACCTCGTAGCAGTTTTCATCTTCGTGATGGCAATTGCTATTGTCGTTAAATTAACCAATATTCAGTGGGTTGAAGGGGATCATTATAGACAACTGGCAAAACAGCGTACGGTCAGAAATTTTATTATTCCAGCAAACAAAGGAAATATTTATTCGGCTGACGGAAGTTTATTGGCAACGTCAATTCCAAATTACGAGATTCGTTTTGATGCAAAAGCGCCAAAACAGGAAACTTTTGAAAAATATGTAAAAGTATTATCAGATTCATTGGCTACAGTTTTGGACAGACCTGCTGGTTATTACGAACAGGAATTAAGAAAAGCCAGAGCAAATAAAAATCGTTATTATTTGATTGCCCGTAAATTAAGCTATACGGAATACGTTAAAATTAAAGGTTTTCCGTTATTTAATTTAGGTGCTTTTAAAGGCGGAATCATAATTGAACAAGAAACGGTTAGAAAACATCCGATAGGAAAAATTGCAGAAAGAACAATTGGTTACGACAAAATTGATCCAGCAACAGGAGTAGAAGTTGGAAAAGGAATCGAATGGGCTTTTAAAAGTTATTTGAACGGAAAAGACGGTAAAATTCTAAAACAAAAAATTGCAAAAGGCCAATGGAAACCAATTCGTGACGTAAACGAAGTAGATCCAATTGATGGTTATGATGTAATTTCTACGATAGATGTTTTTATTCAGGATATTGCACATCATGCTTTATTAAAACAGTTGGAAGAATATGAAGCAGATCATGGCTGTGTGGTTGTAATGGAAACCGAAACAGGTCATGTAAAAGCAATTTCGAATTTAGGAAGACAGGAAGACGGATCTTACATTGAGACTACAAACTATGCGGTAGCAGAATCTCACGAACCAGGATCAACTTTTAAATTGGTTGATTTAATGGCGATTTTAGAAGATAAAGTTGCGGACACAAGCACGGTATATGATAGTCATAACGGTATAATTAAATATTACGGGCGCTCGGTTCGCGATTCGCACAACGGAGGTTACGGAAAAGTTTCTTTGGCTCGTGGATTTGAACTTTCGTCAAATACAGTTATGGTTCAGGCGGTTTATGATAATTACAAAAATAACCCATCAAAATTTGTTGATCACATAAAGAATTTTGGACTGGATAAGACTTTAGGATTGCATTTTAAAGGAGAAGGAAGAGCAATTATTCCTCATCCAAAAGATAAAAACTGGTCAGGAGTTTCGCTTCCGTGGATGGCTTTTGGTTATGGAGTTTCGGTTACGCCAATGCAGACTTTGACATTATATAATGCAGTTGCAAATAATGGTGTAATGGTGAAACCGCAATTTGTATCGGAAATTAAAGAATGGAATAAAACCATTAAAACGTTTGATACAGAAGTAATCAATCCAAAGATTTGTTCACCGGAAACGCTTAAAAAGGTTAGAGCAGTTTTGCAAAATGTGGTAAAAAAAGGAACGGGTTCTAAGTTGTATTCGAAAGATTTTTCGATGGCAGGAAAAACAGGAACAGCTATGGTAAATTATGGTAAGGCAGGAAGAGAAGGAATGTATTATGCTTCTTCTTTCGCTGGATATTTTCCGGCAGATCATCCTAAATATTCTTGTATTGTAGTGGTTCATAAGCCAAATACCGCTAATAATAATTATTACGGAGCAGATGTTGCGGGACCGGTTTTTAAAAGAATTGCCCAAAAAATATTTACAGATGCACCTTCGACAAATAAAATAAAACAGCTGGATTCTAAAATTCCGAAACAAGAAATCAGTTATGAAAAATATGATTTGGAATCAAGAAAAAAAACAAATCAGATTCCAAATTTAAAAGGAA
Source organism: Flavobacterium sp. LC2016-01 (assembly GCF_009711135.1). GTDB lineage: Bacteria > Bacteroidota > Bacteroidia > Flavobacteriales > Flavobacteriaceae > Flavobacterium. The sequence goes on from NZ_WMIC01000005.1 coordinate 172,603, forward strand.
TGCCAGGAATGGATGCGGTGGCTTTATTGGAAAATCTTAATGCTAAGATAAAAGTAAAAGTTATTGGTGTTGGAAAGGTGAAAAAGCAATCTATTCAGGCAGGAGAAACTATAATTAAAAACACAACTATAGTATTAGAATTATCGTGAAAATACTGAAAGACATATTATATAAAGTAGCAATCGAGTCAGTAACTGGTTCGACAGAAGCTGGTATTCAAAAAATTGAATTTGATTCTCGAAAAGTAGAAGCAAATGATATTTTTGTTGCCATTCGCGGTTCACTTTCTGATGGGCATGATTACATTCAGAAAGCAATTGAACTTGGCGCTGTTGCGGTTATTTGTGATACTTTGCCTTCAACTATTGAAAAAGGGATTACTTATATTCAGGTACAAGATACAAACGCAGCTTTGGCTTTTATGGCTGCAAATTATTTCGGAAATCCATCTGAAAAATTAAAATTAGTTGGAGTAACGGGAACAAACGGTAAAACTACAATTGCATCATTGTTGTTTCAATTGTTTAAAAAAGCAGGTTTTAAAGTGGGGTTATTGTCAACTGTGAAAATCATGGTTGATGAAACAGAATATCCTGCAACGCATACAACACCAGATTCTATAACGATTAATCATTATTTAAATGAAATGATAGAAGCTGGCGTAACACATTGTTTTATGGAAGTGAGTTCACACGGAATTCATCAAAAGAGAACAGAGGCATTACATTTTGTTGGCGGAATTTTCACGAATCTTTCGCACGATCATTTAGATTATCATCCAACGTTTGCAGAATATAGAGATGTAAAAAAATCATTCTTTGATTCATTGCCAAAAACGGCTTTCGCTTTATCAAACATTGATGATAAAAACGGAACAGTAATGCTGCAGAATACGGTGGCGAGAAAGTTTACATACGCTTTAAAATCGTATGCTGATTTTAAAGCAACAATTTTAGAAAGTCAATTGTCTGGTTTATTGTTAAAAGTAAATGATAATGAAGTTTGGGTGAAATTAATCGGAACTTTTAACGCATACAATGTTTTAGCAATTTATGGAACTGCCATTGAATTAGGAATGGATAGTCTTGAAGCGTTACGATTACTGTCTGATTTAGAGAGTGTTTCGGGGCGTTTTCAATATATTGTTTCAGAAGGAAACATTACAGCTATTGTTGATTATGCGCACACGCCAGACGCTTTAGACAATGTGCTGAAAACGATTAACGATATCCGTACAAAAAATGAGCAATTGATTACAGTTGTAGGTTGTGGCGGAAACAGAGATAAAACAAAAAGGCCAATTATGGCAAAAATTGCTTCGGACTTAAGTGACAAGGCAATTTTAACTTCAGATAATCCGAGAAACGAAGATCCAGAAGTGATTTTAGACGAAATGGAAAAAGGAGTTGAAGCGCATAATTACAAAAGAATATTAAGAATTACAGACAGAAAACAAGCTATTAAAACAGCTTGTCAATTGGCTCAGCCAAATGATATTATTCTTATTGCAGGAAAAGGACATGAGACATATCAAGAAATAAATGGTGTTCGCCATCATTTTGATGATATGGAAACTGTAAAAGAAATTTTAGAACAATTAAATAAATAACAAAATAGAAATTCCAAATTTCAAAATCCAGTTTAATGTTGGAATTTGGGATTTAAAAATTGGAATTTAATTCGAAATTGGAATTTAAAAAATAGAAAAATATGCTATACTATTTATTTGAATATTTAGACAAAACATTAGATGTACCGGGAACAGGAGTTTTTCAGTACATCACTTTTAGATCAGCTTTAGCATTAATGCTTTCGTTGCTTTTGTCAACGATTTACGGAAAGCGAATCATTAACTTTTTGCGCAATCAGCAAGTTGGTGAAACTGTTCGTGAGCTTGGTCTTCAAGGTCAAAATGAAAAAGCAGGAACACCGACAATGGGTGGACTGATTATCATTTTTGCAACGCTTGTGCCTGTTTTGTTATTTGCTCGTTTGCATAATATTTACATCGTATTGCTTATTGTGACCACACTTTGGATGGGAACAATTGGTTTTATTGATGATTATATTAAAATATTCAAAAAAGATAAAGAAGGGCTTAAAGGAATTTTTAAAGTTATTGGTCAAGTTGGTTTAGGACTTATTGTTGGAACTGTACTTTATTTTAATCCTGCGGTTACGGTTAGAACGGATACTGGAAAAACGGATGCTTTTAAAGCATCGGCAAATACAACAGTAGTTTTGCCAGCTCCAGTTGAAGAGAAATCAACAGCAACGACTATTCCTTTTGTAAAAAATAATGAATTTGATTATGCCGAATTATTGGCTTGGACAGGCGATGGATATGAAAAATGGGCTTGGTTAATTTTTATCCCAGTTGTAATTTTTATTATCACAGCGGTTTCTAACGGCGCTAATTTAACTGATGGAATTGATGGCCTCGCTGCCGGAACCTCCGCGGTATCGGTCCTCGCGCTCGGAATATTTACATTCGTTTCGGGAAATATTATATTTTCTAATTATCTGAATATTATGTACATCCCGAATTCGGGAGAAATGACCGTTTTTATATCTGCTTTTGTTGGTGCTTTGATCGGATTTCTTTGGTACAATTCTTACCCGGCATCTGTTTTTATGGGAGATACAGGAAGTTTGACAATTGGAGGAATCATTGCAGTTCTGGCAATTGCCGTTCGTAAAGAATTATTGATTCCGTTATTATGTGGAATCTTTTTAGTAGAGAATTTTTCAGTGGTGCTTCAGGTGAGTTATTTCAAATTCACTAAAAAGAGATACGGTGAAGGGCGAAGAATTTTCTTGATGTCTCCGTTACACCATCACTACCAGAAAAAAGGATATCATGAAAGTAAAATTGTGACCAGATTCTGGATTGTTGCCATCATGTTAGCCATATTGTCAATCGTTACTTTAAAATTAAGATAGATGAGACTGGTGGTTCTAGGAGGAGGAGAAAGTGGTGTAGGTACTGCTATCCTTGGAAAGAAAAAAGGATACGAGGTTTTTGTATCTGATTTTGGAAAGATTAAAGAGAGTTACAAAGAAGTTCTTATCATTAATAAAATTGCCTGGGAAGAAGAACAGCATACTGAAGATCTTATTTTGAATGCCGATGTGGTGATGAAAAGCCCTGGTATTCCTGAAAAATCTCCGATTGTTAAGAAACTGATTGCGGCTGGAGTAAAGGTGATTTCGGAAATTGAATTTGCAAAACCTTTTACTGAAGCATTGACAATTGGAATTACGGGAAGCAACGGTAAAACTACCACAACAATGCTGACCTATCATTTGCTTAAATCGGCTGGTTTAAATGTTGGATTGGGAGGTAATATTGGAAAAAGCTTTGCTTGGCAGGTGGCCGAAAATAAGTTTGATGCATATGTTCTTGAATTAAGCAGTTTTCAGTTAGACGGAATTATAGATTACAGGCCAGATATTGCTATAATTACAAATATCAGTCCGGATCATTTGGATCGTTACGAATATAAATATCAAAATTATATCGATTCGAAGTTCAGGATAACAATGAATCAGACAGAAAGTGATTACTTGATTTATGACGCCGACGATGAAGCGAGTGCAGAATGGTTAAAAAACAATACAACAAAAGCAAAATTAATTCCTTTCTCGCTAACTAAGAGTTTTAAAGAAGGGGCTTCTATAAATAACAACAAAATGGAAATAAAGATCAACCAAGAAGAGTTTACAATGGACACGGAACACATTGCGTTAGAAGGAAAACATAATATGAAAAACGCAATGGCAGCAAGCTCTGTAGCGAAATTGATGCAAATTAGAAATGCAACAATTCGCGAAAGTTTATCTAATTTTCAAGGTGTTGAACACCGTTTAGAGAAAGTATTAAAAATACAAAACGTACAATATATCAATGATTCAAAAGCAACAAATGTAAACGCTACATTCTTTGCTTTAGACAGTATGAATGTTCCAACTGTTTGGATCGTAGGTGGTGTTGATAAAGGAAATGATTACAACGAATTGATGTCGTTAGTTCGTGAAAAAGTAAAAGCAATTATCTGTTTAGGAATCGATAATCGCAAAATCATCGATGCTTTTGGAAACGTTGTTGATATTATGGTTGAAGTTAATAACATGAACGATGCAGTAAAAACTGCTCAAAGATTAACAGAAAAAGGTGATGCCGTTTTATTGTCTCCAGCTTGCGCAAGTTTCGATTTGTTCGAAAACTACGAAGATAGAGGAAAGCAGTTTAAGCAAGCAGTACACAATCTTTAAAAATGGTTTCAAGTTTCAAGTTTCACGTTAGGAGAAATTTGAAACTTAAAACAAAGAAAACCTGAAACAAAATTAAAATGAAAGAACTGGTAAATAAACTAAAAGGAGATAGAGTAATATGGTCATTCGTGGCTTTATTAGCGCTGTTTTCGTTTATGCCTGTTTTTAGTGCAAGTAGTAATCTGGCATACATAGGTCATGGAACCGGGAATACTCTTGGGTATTTGGTAAAACATTTGGCTCATATTTGTATCGGATTTTTGATTATTTATTGGGTGCATAAAGTGCCGTATCATTATTTCAGAGCGATTTCAAAAATTGCTTTGCCAATAGTTTGGTTCTTACTGCTTTATACATTGCTGAAAGGAACTGTTATCGCTGGAGCAAATGCAAGCCGTTGGATTCAGGTGCCGTTTATCGGGATTACATTTCAGACTTCGACTTTGGCTTCGATTGTTTTGTTCATATTTGTGGCGCGTTATTTGTCAAAAACCAAAGAAGAAAATGAACCTTTTCAAGTGTCATTTGTACAGCTTTGGATTCCGGTATTTATTACATTGGCGCTTATTCTGCCTGCGAATTTCTCGACTACTGCATTAATTTTTGCAATGGTTTTAATGCTGACGTTCATTGGCAAATATCCATTAAAATATATTGGAATTATTATAGGTTCAGGAATTGTTATGCTGACGTTCTTCCTTTTGGTTGCGAAAGCTTTTCCGGATTCACGATTTTTCAGCAGGGTTTCAACTTGGGAAAGTCGTATTATGAATTTTACCACTGATAAACCTGATGAAGATGATTATCAGATTGAAAAAGCAAAAATTGCAATCGCATCAGGTAGACTTGGAGGACTTGGGCCAGGAAAAAGTGTTCAGAAAAACTTTTTACCGCAATCTTCTTCCGATTTTATTTATGCCATTGTAGTCGAAGAATATGGTTTGGTAGGCGGTGTAGCAATTTTGATTTTGTATTTATTGCTTTTATTCCGATTTGTTATCGCTTCACATAAAGCCAATACATTATTCGGGAAATTAGTCGTCGTCGGACTCGGATTTCCAATGATATTTCAGGCGATGATTAATATGGCAGTTGCTGTTGAATTATTGCCGGTAACCGGGCAGACGCTTCCACTGATAAGTTCTGGGGGAAGTTCAATCTGGATGACTTGTTTAGGACTTGGAATTATCATCAGCGTGACTAAAAAAGAAGAAGAAATTGCTGAAGAAAAAATAGAGAAAGAGAGACGAAAAGAAGCGCTTCAAAGATTAATTGATAAAGAATTAGCCGAAGAAGATTTGCCGGCTGATGAAGTTTACGAAGAAGAGGCAATGTATTCAATCGAAGACAATTCTAGAAATCCGATGAATGCAGTTTTAAATAAATAAAAGGGACAGAATAGTTATGTCAAAGTATAAATTCATACTAAGCGGAGGAGGAACAGGAGGGCATATTTATCCTGCAATTGCTATTGCAAATGAATTAAAATTACAATTTCCTGATGCTGAATTTCTTTTTGTAGGTGCCAAAGATAAAATGGAAATGCAAAAAGTGCCTCAGGCAGGTTATGAGATAAAAGGACTTTGGATCGCAGGTTTACAGCGAAAATTGACTTTACAGAATATGATGTTTCCTCTCAAGCTCGCAAGCAGTTTGTTGGAGTCAAGACGAATTATTAAAAAGTTCAAACCAAATGTTGTAATTGGAACTGGAGGTTTTGCCAGCGGACCATTATTACAGGCCGCAGGCGGAGCGGGAATTCCAACTGTTATTCAGGAACAGAATTCTTTTCCGGGTATAACAAATAAATTATTGAGCAAAAAGGCAAATGCAATTTGTGTTGCTTATCAAAATTTAGAACGCTTTTTTCCAAAAGAGAAAATTGTGTTGACAGGAAATCCAGTTCGTCAGGATTTAATTGATATTGAAAGTAAACGTGATGAAGCAATAGCTTTTTACAATTTGGATCCTAATAAAAAGACTCTTTTGGTTTTAGGCGGAAGTTTAGGTGCCAGAAGAATCAATCAGTTAATTGAAAAGGAATTGCAAAATTTTCTTTCGCAGGATGTTCAGGTAATCTGGCAATGCGGAAAATTATATTTTGAAGATTATAAAAAATACAATCAGCCAAATGTAAAAGTGGTTGATTTTATTGAAAGAATGGATTTTGTTTATGCAGCTGCAGATGTGATTATTTCAAGAGCAGGAGCGTCATCAGTTTCGGAATTATGTATTGTGGGGAAACCAGTGATTTTTATTCCGTCACCAAATGTTGCTGAAGATCATCAAACTAAAAATGCGCAGGCAATTGTTGATGCTAAAGGAGCTATTTTATTGAAAGAATCAGAATTAGAAAATGAATTTAGTATTGTTTTTGAAGCGCTTCTGAAAGATGAGGGAAAGCAAAAGCAATTAAGCTCAAACATAAAAAAACTGGCAATGCCAAAAGCTACACAAGATATTGTAGCAGAAATTGTGAAGTTAATTAAGTAAAGCATGGATGACAATGATTTTTATCGAGGTATAATTTTTATTTTGATAGGTATTGTAATTGTTTGTTATGTTTTTTACAAAAGAAAAAGAAAAAAGGATTATAACGATTTGAAAGGCTATATAGGAGGGTTTGGATCAATTATTTTAGGATTGTATTTAATCGTTGAGTCATTCACTAATCAATTTTAATTAAAATGAATTTAAATCAAATACAAAACGTTTATTTTATCGGCATCGGAGGAATCGGAATGAGTGCCTTGGCCCGCTATTTTAAATATATCGGGAAACAGGTTTCAGGTTACGATAAAACGCCGTCAATGCTGACAAGTGAATTAATTGAAAGTGGTATTGATATTCATTTTGAAGATAATATCAATTTGATTCCGACTGATTATCATGTTGAGAATACGCTGGTGATTTTTACGCCAGCTGTTCCAAAATCACATTCAGAATGGAATTATTTTATAGAAAGAAACTACGAAATTAAAAAGCGTGCCGAGGTTTTAGGGATTATCACCAAAGACACTTTTAGTTTCGCAGTTGCTGGAACACACGGCAAAACAACGACGTCAAGTATTTTAGGTCATATTTTATATGAAAGTGGTGCTGATGTTACGGCATTTGTGGGCGGAATTGTAGAAAACTATAATTCCAATTTAATTGGAACCGGCAAAACCGTTACAGTTGTAGAAGCAGATGAATTTGATCGTTCATTTTTGCATTTGCATCCAAACATTGCCTGTATCACTTCTATGGATGCAGACCATTTGGATATTTACGGAACAAGTGATGCAATTGAAGCTTCGTTTGTTGAATTTGCTTCAAAAGTAGAAGACAAAAACAATCTTTTTATAACCAAAGAATTGCCTTTAGAAGGAGTTCAATGCGCTATAAATGAAGATGCTGTATATAAGGCTTATAATGTTCGAATTGAAGACGGAAGTTATGTTTTTGATGTGCAGACGCCGTCAGAAATCATGAAAGATCTTCGTTTTGGATTGCCTGGAAAACACAATTTAATGAATGGATTGATGGCTATTGCGATGGCAAAAACTTTCGGCACCCCGACCGAGTCTATTGCAAAAGCCATTGCTTCATTCAGAGGGATCAGAAGACGTTTTTCTTATCAGATTAAATCAGATAAGTTGGTTTATATAGATGATTATGCACATCATCCGACAGAAATAAATGCTGTTCATCAAGCAGTTAGAGAGTTGTATCCAGGACAAAAAGTACTGGCTATTTTTCAGCCTCATTTGTTCAGCCGAACAAAAGATTTTGTGGATGGATTTGCAGAAAGCCTTTCGCAGTTTGATGAAGTGTTTTTAATGGATATTTACCCAGCCAGAGAGCTTCCTATGGAAGGAGTTACATCAGAATGGCTGTTGGGAAAAATGACAAATTCGAACAAAAAAATTGTTGCAAAAAATGATTTATTAGCGCAAATCAAAGCCAGTGATGCGCCAATAATTGTGACAATTGGAGCTGGAGATATTGGAGAAATGGTTCCGTCAATCAAAAAAATGCTGAATGAAAATATTTAATTGGACAAATATTCGATTAGTACTCATTTTAGGGCTTGTAATTTTTTTATATTCTTTCGCGCAGCATCGAAATGGAGATAGAAAATTGAAGAAATCTATGGTCGTTTTTGTAGGAGAAAATGCTCTTTTTGTAAAGGCAGAAACGGTTAATAAATTGTTGATAGAAAATAAAAGAGACGCTTCCAGTATTAGAAAAGATGAACTAGATTTGAATAAGATAGAAAAAACCCTTGATACGCAAGACATGATTGAAAAGTCAGACGTTTTTGTAAGTATCGATGGAGTTCTAAAAGCGGTAGTAAAACAGAAGACACCAATAGCGCGAGTTTATAATGGTGATCGATCTTTTTATATTGACTACGAGGGAAATAAAATGCCTTTGTCGGACAATTTTACGGCGCGAGTTCCTCTTGTTTCGGGGGCGATAAATGAAAAAAATAACGAAGATTTAGCTGCTTTATTTCGCACAATTTATGACGATGCGTTTTTGAAAAAAAACATCATTGCAATACAAATTATGCCTAATGGCAGCCTAAAAATGTTTAATCGAAACTATGATTACTTCATAGATTTTGGCAGAACGATGAATGTTGATAAAAAATTTAGAAACTATAAAGCGTTTTTTCAAAAAGCAGTTTTAGATAGTTCGTTATATAAATACAGCAAGATTGACCTTAGGTTTACGGAACAAGTAGTTTGCACAAAATAATAGAAAATGGAAAAAGATAACATTGCAGTAGGTCTAGATATTGGAACGACAAAGATAGTTGCCATGATAGGCAAGAAAAATGAGTATGGCAAATTAGAAATTTTGGGTATTGGGAAATCCAAAAGTCTGGGTGTTGCGAGAGGAGTTGTAAATAACATTACGCAAACTATTCAGTCAATTCAGCAAGCAATACTTGAAGCAGAAAACAATTCAGGTTATAAAATAAAAGATGTTGTCGTGGGTATCGCAGGACAACACATCAGAAGTATACAGCATACAGATTACATAAGCCGTAATAATCCGGAAGAGGTTATTGGCGAAAAAGATATTCAGCTTTTAATTGATCAGGTAAATAAATTGGCCATGTTGCCGGGTGAAGAAATTATTCACGTTTTACCGCAGGAATTTAAAATTGACGGACAATCTGAAATTAAAGAGCCAATCGGAATGTATGGCGGAAGATTAGAATCTAGTTTTCACGTTGTAGTGGGACAGGCATCTTCAATCAGAAACGTTGGAAGATGTATTCAGAGTTCTGGAATTGAACTTTCAGGATTGACTTTGGAACCATTGGCTTCGGCAGATGCAGTTTTAAGTCAGGAAGAAAAAGAAGCTGGAGTTGCGCTTATCGATATCGGAGGTGGAACAACAGATTTGGCCATTTTTAAAGACGGAATTATTCGCCATACAGCAGTTATTCCTTTTGGTGGAAATGTAATTACAGATGATATCAAAGAAGGCTGTTCGATAATTGAAAAACAAGCAGAGCTTTTAAAAATAAAATTCGGATCAGCTTGGCCGGGAGAAAATAAAGACAACGAAATTGTTTCTATTCCTGGTTTAAGAGGAAGAGAGCCAAAAGAAATTTCGCTTAAAAATTTATCAAAAATCATCCATGCACGTGTAGTGGAAATTATTGAGCAGGTTTTTGCCGAAATTAAGGCTTATGGACACGAAGATCCTCGCAAAAAATTAATTGCAGGAATTGTTCTTACAGGTGGTGGTGCACAGCTAAAACATATTAAACAATTAGTTGAATATATTACTGGTATGGATACCAGAATTGGATATCCAAATGAGCATTTAGCTGGAAATTCAAGCGAAGAAATTTCGAGCCCATTGTTTGCAACAGCTGTAGGTTTAGTAATGAACAGTATCGAAAACAGTACTCAGAGTGCTGTGAGAATGGAAATTGTAAATGAGCAGCCAAAAGTAGTTTACAGAAACGCACCGCAGCCAGTTCAGCAGCGATACGAAGTTGAAGAAAACTACGTTGAAAGAGTAGAAACTATTGAAGAACCTAGAGAAATAAGAGAAACAAGAACAAACAAAGTAGAAGCAGAATCTACAGAAACCAAAATTAGGAGATCATTTTTTGACAGATACGTCGATAAAATCAAAGATTTTTTAGACAACGCTGAATAAATATAAGCCGAATAGAGATAATAAAGAGAAGGATTACTTTCTGGCCCCAAGTCACGAAGTAAAAAATGTACTAAATAAGAATTAAAAAACCAAAAAGATGATGAGCAACTCAGAATTTGGAAGCATTTCATTTGATCTACCAAAAAACCAATCAAATGTAATAAAAGTAATAGGTGTAGGCGGAGGAGGCAGTAATGCTATCAACCATATGTTTAAACAAGGTATTAAAGGCGTTGATTTCATCGTTTGTAATACCGATTCACAAGCATTGCAGAACAGTTCGGTTCCTAACAAAATTCAGTTAGGTATGAATTTGACAGAAGGTCTTGGAGCAGGAGCAAACCCTGACGTAGGTCAGCAGTCTGCTATTGAAAGTATTGCCGATATTGAAAAAATGTTAGACCGTGGTACTAAGATGGTATTTATTACCGCTGGTATGGGTGGTGGTACTGGTACAGGTGCTGCTCCGGTTATCGCGCAATTAGCAAAAGAAAGAGAAATTTTAACAGTAGGTATCGTGACGATTCCGTTTCAGTTTGAAGGGAAAGTACGTCAGGAACAAGCACTTTTAGGAATCGAAAAATTACGTAAACAAGTTGACTCGTTAATCGTAATTAATAATAATAAATTAAGAGAAGTTTACGGAAATTTGGGTTTCAAAGCCGGATTCTCTAAAGCAGATGAAGTTTTGGCAACTGCCTCTAGAGGTATTGCTGAAGTAATTACGCACCACTATACTCAAAATATCGATTTACGCGATGCTAAAACAGTTTTAGCAAACAGCGGAACAGCTATTATGGGGTCTGCGGTGTCAGAAGGAGAAAACAGAGCTAAAGATGCGATTGTTTCTGCATTGGATTCTCCGTTGTTGAATGACAATAAAATTACAGGTGCCAAAAACGTATTGTTGCTTATCGTTTCTGGATCTAATGAAATAACACTTGACGAAATCGGAGAAATCAACGATCACATTCAGGCAGAAGCAGGTTACAACGCAAATATTATCATGGGAGTTGGTGAAGACGAAACTCTTGGTGAGGCTATTGCAGTGACTATTATTGCTACTGGTTTTGATGTTGAACAACAAAACGAAATCGTTAATACGGAGCCAAAGAAAATTATTCATACGTTAGAAGATGAGCAAAGAAGTGTTCACAATTTAACGAATAAACCACTTACTTCTTTTGATTTAAATGCTGAAACACCTACTGCAAAATCTGAGGATAAAGTTGTTTTTGAATTAATGGAAGATACGGTTGCTCCCGTAGCTCAAACTCCGGTTGCTCCTGTAACACCTCCAACAATCAATCAAGAAGAGTTGGTAGTGATGTCTGAGTTTATTAAAAACCTTGATGTGACTTTTGAAATCGTTTCTCCAATAACAGATATCGATTTTAAAATTTCAACTCCAGAAGTGCAGGCTTTTCAAGAAGTAAAACCGGTACAGCAAAGAACTTTTGAGAAAGAAGAACAAACTACTTTTTCATTTGATTTGCCGCTTTTCAGATCAGAGCCAGAGGTTAAAAAAGAGCCAATTGCTGAGCAGGAAACTAAAATCATGTTTGAGTTAACAAACGAAACACGCAATATTAAAGTAAACGATCCGGTTTCATTTGTTCCAGTAACAGAACTTTCTGATAATGGAATTATCAAATATTCGTTAGAAGAATATATGGAAGTTGAAAACGATTTAATGGCTTCAAAACCAGTTGAAAAAGTGGTTGAAGATGTTGTTCCTGAAGAATTAAACATTACGTTAAAACCAAGAGTTGATTTTGCAAGACAGCCTGATCTTTCAACTACTGCAGAAGTTTCTCCAATGGAATTGACAATTGAAGAAACATTGCGTTTAAGAGCTGAAGAAAGAAGAAAGAAACTAAAAGAATTTAATTACAAATTCCATAATAATGTTTCGAGAATTGATGAGCTGGAAAAAGAACCGGCTTACAAAAGATTAGGAATCGATTTGTCGAATTCTCAGTCAAACAATACCAATTCAAGAATTTCAGTTGGAACAGACAGTAATAATGATTTGCAATTGCGTTCAAATAATTCATTTTTGCACGACAACGTAGATTAATTTTAAAATCATAATATTAGGATAGCCCGAAAATTGGATTTAATTTTCGGGTTATTTTTTTTATCTTCGCACTGAAATTATAAATTTGACTTCTTTAACTGACTTTTGGAGTTAATTTTATTGTTAGTTCGGGCGAAGTCCAGAACACTTTCAATGCAAATATCAATTTATAAGCATCTAGCTTATTCAAATAAAAAATAAAAGATGAGTTTACAAACACAAATCATGGAAGAGATTAAAACTGCCATGAAAGCAAAAGATACTGTAGCGTTAGAATCTTTAAGAGCAATTAAATCTGAATTATTATTAGCTTCAACAGCTTCAGGATCTAAAGAAGAATTGTCAGAAGATGATGAAATTAAATTATTGCAGCGATTAGTAAAAACACGTAAAGAAAGCGCAAGAATTTTTACAGAACAAAATCGTCCTGATTTAGCTGAACCGGAATTGGCTCAGGTAGCGGTAATCGAGAAGTTTTTACCAGCTCAATTAAGCGAAGAAGAAGTAGAAGCTGTAGTTGCAAAAATCATTGCAGAAACAGGAGCTTCAGGAATTGCTTCAATGGGTAAAGTTATGGGATTAGCATCTGCTCAATTAGGCGGAACTGCTGAAGGAAAAACCATTTCAGCTATTGTAAAGAAACTTTTAGTTTAAATTCCAATATCAGAAATTCCAAATTCCAATACGACTTGGAATTTGGAATTTAAAAATTGAATTTTAATATTTTTGACCTCGTAGTTCAACTGGATAGAATATCAGATTTCGGCTCTGAGGGTTGGGGGTTCGAACCCCTCCGGGGTCACTTTAAAAAAGGAAAAGCCTGAGGATCTAGATTCTCAGGCTTTTTTATGGTTCGAAAATTTTTAAGATTTTCTTCTAGTTTTGAAAATACCTATGTTTAAAGGAGATTTTGATTCGAACCCCATCATGGATTCGGATTTGCCAAATCATACCAAATACAAAGCTAACTTTCCATTAAGCCTATCTCCCAAATCCGTTGTAGTAGCTTTTACAAACTGCTATTCTTTTTTGTCCCACAATACAAGCATTGAAGTCAAATCTTTATATTCTTCCGCAAACGCACCGTCAAGCGTTCCAAATTTAGTTTCAAATTCTTTAAAATATTGTAAGGCCTTTTTGTTGCCTGAAATTGAAGCAATAAATAGCTTGTTTGCTATTTCCATACTAATGCCATCAAGTTCAGGTTTTGCAATTTTGTATGATTTTAAAACTGTTTGAATTTCGTTTTGGTTATATTTTCTGATTTGTCTATTGACTACAAGTTTTCTAACGACCTTTTGTCCGCTGAAATATATTTTCTCTGTTGTCCAAACTGTTTCTTGATATTTAAAATTCTTTCCTGTTGGTAAGTTTTGAATTTCGTCAATAAACAATGTGTCTTTATTAACTTTCAGTCTGTAGGTCATTACTTCACTCCAAAAGTCAATAATTTTGTTTTGTCCACATACAGAAAGAATAAATCCCGAATAAGTTGTCGGTTTACTGTCTGAATCTTTATAGCCACTTAAAACAACAGTCTGACCGTTGGAAAGATTAAATGTATCTTCTGCTTTCGTTCCTGCATATCTTGATTTTGGACAGTCACACGAAATCTTTTTTGTCTGTCCGTAAATGGAAGTCAAAAGTGAAAAGGTAAATATTAATATTAAACAGTGTCGTGTCATTTATAGTTGCTTGTAACTCATATATATGTCTGACAAATGTCAGTATTTAGTTGTTTTCAAAAATAGGATTTTTATTTCATAAATCATCAAACGACCTTTTGTTTATTGAATACTTTTCGGACTAATAGAAGTGTAAATTCCGTTAGTCTTGCTACTTTGATGAATGGGAATGAGACTCTAAATAATGACGTTAAATTCAAATAGCAAAATTACACATCATTTAAATTCTTTAAATTTTGCATTAAATGGTTCGACTTCTGCACCCCTCCGGGGTCACTATAAAAAAGCGAAAGCCTGCAAAATATAAATTTTTGCAGGCTTTTTTTATTGGTTTGAGAAAACTTTGTTAAATTGAAATTTTTTATGGATAGCTTCGATAATCAGAAAGATCAATTAAGATGGAGTTATGAATTAATAAAAAAACAATAAATAAATAGTATGATGACAATAATTGCAATATTTTTTCCATCCCTTTCTTTTTTGCTAAGAGGTAAAATTTTCACGGCTATCATCTGTTTAATTTTGCAGATCACTTTAATTGGCTGGATTCCTGCAGCAATTTGGGCAGTGATCTCTTTGCAAAATTCAAGAGCAGATAAACGTAATGAGAAATTGATAAAAGCTATGAAAGCTAGATAAACTTCTATACTGTCAAAGTTTTTGTCTTGAGTAGTTACAGAATTCTCAGAACTTATTTATTTTTCAGAGCTTTTCTTTGGTCTTTTTATCAAAAAGTAAAGTGATACTGCAAAAACAATTATGTAAAGAATTGCAAGCGCCGGTTTTTCAAATTTTAGCGTTTCAAAATCGAATTGTTTGTATAATGTTGTGCCTAAAATGATTACTACAACTAGTAAAGTAAATGATATTGGTTTTTTATTTTCCATGTTTTTAGGTTTTATAGATGGGTCAATAATAGTTGCTGTTGAGAAACCCTAATTTCTTTATAATTCTGATTAACTAATATAATGAATGTTTTATAATAAATGGATTAATGTTTCTCTATTGAAAAGAGAAATGGCTTTATAAAAAAAGGACAAAGAAGAATGAATCTTTTTTGCCCTATCTTGATTTTATTCTTCCTAAAATTACTTCGTACTCTCCAAAAAAAGATTAATATAATTTACAACCAGATCGACATGTTCGTGCTGTGGTCCATGCCCTGTTTGAGGCAATAAGATTAATTGTGCAGTAGGTAATTGTCGTGTAAGCGGATACCAATTTTCAACAGCAAAACTAGTGTCATGATCTCCAGAAATGATTAAAATTGGTGTTTTTGTGGTTTTCAGTTTGTCTCTGTAATTGTCTTTGTCCTCTGCCGCGTTTTCTCCTCCTGCAAAATACAATTGAAAAACATCCATAGTCGACGGAATCTTAGAAACATCAATCCTTTGGGAAATTCGGTCATGAGAAGCTTTTGCCGCTTTTCTGCTTTCTTCAGATTCCGGTTCGAAGAAGAGTACAACTTCATCGTTAAGGTCATTTATAGGTTTTAAAGCATGATCCAGAAAAGATTGTTCAAGCGGTACAACGCGTTTTCCTATTGGCCCAGTTCCTAATAATACGGTATGCGTAACTAGTTCAGGATATTGGTGCATTGCGGCTTGCGTAACCAGTCCGCCGTAGGACCAGCCTATAAAAATGGCTTTCTCAATTTTTAAATAATCTGCCAGATCTTTTATGTCTTTGGCAACTTCTTTTACATCTGTCGGCAAAGTTCCGCTTGAATAGCCAATTCCCGTATAATCAAAGGTAATTACGCTGTATTTCTCGGCAAGCAGATCCAGAAATAACGGGTCCCAAGTGTCAATTGTTCCTCTAAATCGGTTTATTAAAATAAGGGGAGTTCCGCTGCCAATTGATCTATAAGCAATCTTTCTGCCTGGCAAATCAGCAAATTCTGTTTCTGAATTATAAGCAGTTGTTTTGTGTGCATTCATAATCTATATATTTATTGCAAACATCAGCAGAATAGTAAAATTCTGTCTTTGAGTTTTGGTTAATAATGAATAAAATGAAAACAATTTTAATGCCTTTCGTAAATTATTTCAGCAATCGGCACTCACAAGATTTGAGGGGTATTTATTTATTTTATTTCGTTAGAAAAAAAAGAAATTTAGCGGTATTTAGAGAAATCATATTTCAATTGTACTTCCTATTTTAGGCAGAAACAAATTAAGATTTGCATTTGTAAAAGCGTCAGTTGCTTTTTGATGATCCATTATAATAAAACCAAAAGTATCATAGTGAACACCTAATATTTTTGTTACTTCAACAAGTTTTGAAGCCTCAATCGCTTCTTCAACTCCCATTGTTAAGCCATCGCCAATTGGGAAAACGGCAAAATCTAATTTGGTGAATTTCGGAATCAATTTCATATCCAAAGTGAGCGCTGTATCACCGCTGTAGTAAAAATTTCCATCAACAGTTGTTAGAACAAAACCAGTTGCAATTCCGCCATAACTTCCGTCCATAAAACTGCTTGGATGCTGGGCAATAACACATTTTACTCGTCCAAAATCAAAATCAAATTTACCGCCGGGATTAATTGGGTGTGCATTTTCGATTCCGTTTTTTAAGAGCCAGTTGTAAATTTCAAAATTGCCCAGCACTTTGGCTCCGGTATTTTTTGCAATTCTTTCAACATCGAGTATATGATCATAATGTGCGTGCGAAATAAAAATATAATCGGCTTTTATTTCGTCAACATTAATGTCTTTTGCTAATTCATTTGGTGTGATAAAAGGGTCGAAGAGAAGATGTTTTCCATTAGCCAAAACCGAAAAACAAGAATGCCCGTAATACGTTAGTTTCATAAGATATACTTTTTTAAATTAATAATCTATTGATTTTGAGTACAATAAAGATACCAATAAAAATGCGCAGTTGTTTTAACTGCGCATTTGAAACTTTAATATTTTGGAGAGAATCTATTTTAACTGTTCATCAATTAGATCTCCTAAGTTTGCGTTAGAATGGCCTGAAAATAAAATATTTCCATCTTTTCCTATAAGAATTGATGTTGGTATTGCTTCTATTTTGTAATTTTTCACAACTTCTGCTTTCGAGTCAAATACGACATTAAAATCGTATTTTTTTTCCGTAATATAATCTGTAACGTTTTTTAAGACTTCATCTTCTTTTTTATTTTCCCATGTATTTACAAACAAAAAAGTGACATTCTTGTCTTTGTATTTTGTGACTAAGTCCTGCATTTTAGGAAAAGAAGCTTTGCAGGGACCGCACCATGTTGCCCAAAAATCGAGTACTACAACTTTACCTTTATAATCTGAAAGTTTGACCTCTTTTCCGTCTAAATTTTTTAAAGTAAAATCAGTTGCTGTGGCACTTCCAAAAGCATCAACAACATTTTTCGCTCTGGCCGCTTTAGTTGCCTCATCTGCTTTTTCTTTCAATTTTTCATATTGGTCAATCGGAAGGTTTTGTGCAACATATATCTCTTTTAGTTTAGAAATGAAAGCAGGAGGAAGAACCGCATTGCTGTTGATTTCATTCTCAATGTATTCTTTAACTTCTTTTTTGCCTTTTACTTTTTCAAGTATCGCCAAATAACATTCCTTACCGTTACCATCTAATCCACCAGCTTTTTTCAGTTCATCCTGATACTTAAATGCTTCTTCGTATTTGCCTTGTTTGTAAAGTATATGTGCATAGGTGTCTGCATACATATTGTACAAGCTTTGATATTCCGGATAATAATTTTCTTTTTTCTTTTCCTCCAAAAGATCCAATGATCTTTTAGAAATTGTTGCAGCAAACTCAAGATCTTTTCCAGGAGTGGTTAAAGATTCTCCGGATAATTTCCAAGCAACGTCGTTATAGGTACTTGATGGACTATATAAATAAGACTCAATTGATTTTGTTTTTTCAAGATCTTTATTTTTTAAATATATATAGGCTAGACTCCCATAAAAAAAGTTCAAAGATCTGTTCGAATTATCTTTAAATCGTGTTTTTAAAGTATTTATTGATTCTAGAACATAAGCTTCGTTTTTATCAGGATGATCTATAAAGTCGTGTAAAAAAGTCGCTTTTTGCATCTCTCCATCAGGATATCTGCTCAAAATTTCCTTTTTGATTTTTTCTGACTCCGCATTCATGCTATATTTTTCATATATATAATAGGCAGAAGCTAGACTGCTTTCAGTGTTTTTCTTAACACATCTTTCGGCGAAAGCTATTGTTTCATCT
Organism: Flavobacterium sp. LC2016-01; assembly: GCF_009711135.1. Classification (GTDB taxonomy): domain Bacteria; phylum Bacteroidota; class Bacteroidia; order Flavobacteriales; family Flavobacteriaceae; genus Flavobacterium. The sequence continues at coordinate 191,026 of NZ_WMIC01000005.1, forward strand.
CTGACTTGGGTTTTTTTAACATTTTCTAATCGGTACAGATAATTCAAATAAGTGTTGTCATTTTTTAAATTCGGATATTTTTTGAATAAAACTTCATACTCCGAAATCAGATTTTCTGGTTTTTCATCCAGATCTAGTTTTAACAAAGCTTTGCCATAATATCGTGTGAAAATTTCATTTGCCAGCGATTTACCTAATTCAGATTCATTTTGTGTTTTAAGATATACGAGATATCCTTTTTTATTATTGTTATCGGCGATTTTTTGTAAATCGCTTATGACTACTCGAATTGTTCTTGCAGAATCAGGAACCTTTGCAGTAAATTCATAAGCTTTACCGCTCTTTTTTAATGGACTTAAATTGACACCAAAATCAGTGTCAAATGCATACAGAATATTGGCCTTAGAATTAGTTTCTATTGGTACACCTTTTGGAGGTTCGTAAACATAAGTGTTTTCAGCACCCACTTTAAATTTTGAGTTTTTTAAATAGATTTTTCCGGCTTGAGAAAATGCACTGTTAACAAGGAGAAAGAATAATAAAATGGTGATTTTTTTCATTCGTTTTTGGTTTTTAGTTAGGTAATTTCTTAAATAGTTAACGAAAGATAAAATTAGATAGTATAGAGCGCCTTGTATTTTTATTAAGAAAATATTGGTAAAAATTGTTAATTGAAGATATTCTAGTTTAGAAATTAATAAATAGTCTAAGTTCGACACTTTAATTATCCAAATGATATGCCGTTCATTCTTCCAATATTTTTTCAGTATCAACAGTATTATTTTCCTGATATAATTTTTGACCAATTTTTCCCTGATCGCCCAAAGCACGTCCTTTAATGAGCCACGCAATTCCGAAAGCAAAAAGGGCAATGGTTTCAAAAACCAAGGTTGAATAAGCAAACAGTTTGAATTTTCCAGAAATGGGAACTAGAATCAAGGAAACCAAAATGGTGTAACCGCAAAATCTATAAATGTTATTTTCATTTAAAATGCTTTTGGGAGTTCTGGTTTCGTCTGCCTGGCCAATCGTAAAAACGTTGATAGCAAGCAAAGCCAAGATCAAAAAGAAGACGCCAGCAAAACCATAATGAAGCCAGCCAAGCCAAGTTTTTGCCGAAGGAATAAAAGTGTATATTTTTTGAGAAAAATCAGCTGGATTTGTTGGAATCAGGGCAACGCCAATTGCCATGATTCCAGCAATATTGGTCAATAAATTATCATTTTTCAAGATCGAAGTATTTCCATGACCTTTGTATCTGATTAAAAATAAGCCGACAGCACACAAAGTTCCGGTGAAAATTTCTCTCAGATTGGTATAATAATAATCGCTGATAGAAGGCTGCATCTGAGTCTGGAAAAAAGAAATCATAGAAAAACCCACCAAAAGAATCGGCAGACTTATTCCTAAATACCCAATCGCGCGTCGAATTCTGCGGTAAGTAAAAATATCAAAGCTTTCAATTTTAACTTCTTTGTTATTTATCTTCATAGCCAAATCATTTTGGTTTTTATGAAGATAAAGTTAAAAGATTATTTTGTAAGTGTTTGATAATTAATGTGTAAAACAGAAAAATTAGAAAAAAATCCGCTTTAATCTGCGTCATCCGTGTGCCATTAAAACCTATTTTTTAGAAAATAAATTCTCTACAACCCAAGCCGGGCCAATCAATAAAAACTGAAGATCTTTTAAGAAAGAGGGTTTTTTGCCTTCAATATTATGACCATAAAATTGACCGATCCACGCAATCACAAAAACGCCAATTGAGAACATCCATAGCGGTACAAACTGACTGATATAATAATTTACAACCAAGCAAATTGCTGAAAAAATCGCAATTTTAATGGCCATTGCAATAGATAATCTAATGTAAAAAACTAAAACAAAAAGCAGGACAACAAAAGCCCAATTTTCAATTATTGGGGCATTCAGTTTTAAAGTATTGGCGATAATACCACTCGGAATACTCATTAATAATCCTACGATTGAAAAGAAGATGGCCGGTACACAAATGTAATGTATGGCTTTGTTTTTTGGGTTTTGGTGACTTACTGCATATTCTGCAAACCATTGATCTAATGTTCTCATTTTTTGTGGTTTAAGGTTAGATGATAAATCTAATGAAAATTTTGCTTGGTTGCTGATCAGTATTTTGAAAATAGGATTATTTACAGTACTTTTTTATAGCTTCCAGAACTTTAGGTTTATCTTCATCCCAATGACTTGCACTGCTCAAATCGTTGCAACCGTCTTCTTTTTGGTTTAAAGCAATTTTGCAAATACCTCTATCGTAATAGATTAAATCGACATTGCCTCTCATTCGCACAAATTTGGAATAATCGTTGAGTGCTCCTTCATAATCTTTTAAATTCTGTTTGGACTTTGCTCTTAATAAATAAGGTTCTTTTTCATCGGGATGAATTGCCTGAGCTCGAGTAAAATCTTCAATAGCACTATTGTAATCTTTTATTAGATCTTTTGCCGTTCCTCTTGACAGATAAGCATAATAGTATTCGGGATTAATCGCAATGGCTTTATCAAAATCTTCAATTGCGCCTTCGTAGTTTTTCTGCTTGCATTTTGCCGACCCTCTAAGGTGATAAACAAAATCTTTGTTATAAGAAATTTTCAAGGCTTTGTTGTAATCTTCAATTGCCGCACTATAATTTTCCAGACAAAACTTAGCCATCCCTCTGCTGTAGATGTACATATCGACATTGGGATCAAGGACAATAGCTTTGTCATAATCTTCAATCTCTCCTTTATAATCTTTGGCACTATGTTTTGTACCCCCACTAAGAAAATATTCTTTAGCTGTCTGACTATAGCCGTTTAAACTAATTAAAAACAATACTAAAGCAGTAATAATTCTGTTCATAAATTCTATTTTAAGCAATTTAGAAAAAATATCAAGATTTCTTTAAATTAAAAAACTTGCTATGCCAGATTATATTCAAAAACACTGTCCCACAATTCATCAATTTTAATTAATGCATCGTTTAGCGGAATTACGCTCCATTTTCCGTTGATCTCAATTCCAAGACCAATGCTTTTTAATTTCAATAAAGCATCGTTTACATCAAAATCTAACTCGGTTTTTAATTTTGTTTCAAACCAAGATTCTATTTGTGTATCCAGTTCTTCTGCTGTCAGTGGATGATTGCTTCGGTTTAAAAAAGAATACGCTAGGATGGTTTCTTTTAAAACTTCTTCTTCAGATGAATTTAAAAGCGAATAAAAAGCACCGCTGTTGTTTCCAAGGTTTTTGAAATACAAACTGTCTGAAAGAATTTTAGAATACCTTATTTTTTTGTTTACAAAGTTGTTGTATTGGCGGAAACAATAAATGGATAAAATTCCTAAAGCTATTAAACCCTGGTTTAGTGAAGTTTTGCTGTTTAACAGATTAATAGCTTCTCCAGTTTCATAAGCATTATACATATTAATTAAGGCCGGAATTACTTTGGCGCTCAACAATGAAATTCCACCAAAAATTCCAGGAACCCAAAGCAATAATTTATCTTTCAAAGACATTCTTGGAACTGCATTTGGGAAAATCGTTTCAAGATCATTTTTAGGAACGCGCTTAAAGATTTTCAGTGCAATAGAACCCGGGTCGATTGGCATTTTTCCTAATTTGACTTTCTTTTTAGCCAAATAATCGACATCGCTGTAATTTAGGTAAATTAAAACACGGTCGTAATATTCGATTTCGATTTCTTTTTTCCAGAAAATAAATTTTGAAACCTTTTCTTTTGCGGTATGATGACCGCGAACGTAAAGTTCATAATCTTTGAAAGCATTAAAATCAATCGATAAATTTAAGCCAATCAAGTCTGATTCTTGAAAAGCTTCATCTAAAGTTTCCTTTTCTATTCGATGATAGTTGCCTCGATCTAAAACGGTAAGGAGCGTTTCCTTAAAAACCGAAAAATCGCTTTTACCAATAAAACTTTTGCGTTCTTTTTCGCTTAAATCAGGATCGAATAGGGCGTAGTGCTGTTTGAGATTTCGGTTTAGATTAAAGGCTTCGTAATGATAATAATGTTCGATTATATCGAATAATTTTTTAAAATCATCTATTTTCTTTTGATCTTCAGAAAAAGCTGCAATTTGCTGTTCGAGTAAGAATTCCTTATTGAAGGGAATGTAATGTTCTCGTATCATATTGATTTGGGCATTAATTTTCGTGGCGTTTAGAGAACGCAAAAATACGACCAGAAATTTGATTTTTGGTAAAATAACAAAGAGAGATTTCAAATCGGTTAAATCGATTAAAAATCTCTCTTTGTAAGTTCAAAAAAAATGACATTATTTAAAATATTCCACTATCAGTAATATAATATCAAATAAAAATTATTAGAAGCAATAATACTGCTAATTAAAAAATAGAGAACACGTATTTATACCTGTTTTTGCCGAAAAAATGTTTTAAAATAAAATTGCCCTCAAAAAGTTAAATACTTTTTTGAGGGCAGTTCAAAAATAAAAAAAAAAATTATGGTGTCGTCACAGTTTTGTCTATGTCTGCTTGTTGCTGCATTTGAATTTGCTGAAGCTTATTTAGATTGTCTTTCGCAATAGCTCTTTGTTTACGAATGTTTTCATCCTTTGGCGATGTACCATTTTTTTTAAACTCAGCATCTTGATCTGCCTGAAGTTTGTTTATTTTATCATTCGTTGCATTTAAGCTATTTTCCTGTTCGGCCAATTTTCTGTTTTTTGTGTCGATATCCAACTGTTCTTTTTTAAGTTGAGAAATTCTATCATCCCACGCTTTCTGATCTTTTACAGAAGACTGGTTTTGCGATTTTTTAAATTCGATAGCTTTTTGTTCCTCTCTCAGTGCCGAAGCTCGGTCATCAATTCTTCTATGATTTTCTCTTGATCTTCTTTGACCTTCTCGATTATTATCTGCCTGTTGGGCAAAAAAGAACTGAGAACTCATCATAAAAAATAATAGTGCTAGTGTTTTTAACGTTTTATTCATCTTTTCTAGAATTTTAATTGTGTGGTATTTATTTCCAAAATGTCCATTCAGAACCATTATAGATGCATACCATTTTTTTTACGGTATCATAACAAATGGTTCCTGCCATAGGTTTTACAATGTTAAGATGTGGTGAAACTACTTTAGGAAGAATCAAAGCTTTGTTTGACGATTCTAAAACAAGTACACCATCTACACTGCTGCTCTGCGCTCCAATAACAGTTCCTTTAATTGGAGTTTCAGGCACTGAGGCCTGAATCGATAAATCAACAGCTCCAGTATGATTTGATAAATCGATCCAGCTTGTGCCATTATAATACATTACTTTTTTTAGGTTGGCATCGTATATCATAACACCGCCTGTCAGAGCTGTTCCGGTTGGTAATGTAGTTACCCATGGAAGGACAATACCTGCTTTTCCTCCAGCATTAAAATCAAGGATACCTGAACCATCCGGAGGCATATTTTTTCCGATACTTGATTGTGCATTTGCTGTTAATCCTGCAAAAACTACACAAATTGCTATAAGTATTTTTTTCATAATTATTCGTTTTTGTTTGATATTGATGAAATTATAATCAGCAATGCAATCATCAATGTTAATGTCAATATCAAAATCTGTTTTTTATATTTTATTCTTCCTTTTAATTCCGACGATTATCGGTTAAAATTTAAAAATCAGGACAGCCTTGTTGCGTCATGGCATGCCATGTTGCGCCGTTGTATAGTTTTATTACATTATTTACGGTGTCGTAAACAATCATTCCTTCAATAGGATTTGTAATAGCAGTTTCTGGCGAAGCTATTCTTGTCAATACCATACCTTTTGTTTTTGACTCTAAGATAAGGCTTCCTGCTCTTGGGTCTGATAGGTTTCGAGGTACAGCTACTCGGTCTAATGTTGATATAATGGTTTTTGTAGGTTCTGTTGTACCTGTTGTAACGGCAGGTTTGTAACAGATTGCACATGTATTATCATCAGTAACTGTTAGCGTAGCACCTGGAGATGAACAAGCATAACTTCCAGAATAATAAGTTACAGTATATACTCCTGCAACACTTACATTAGCAGGATCTGCAACCACTGTATTAGAGGCATCTTTCCACTGTATTAATGCACCTGCAGGCGGTGAAGAAGTTAAATAACTGTTCAAATTAATATTAGTTCCTGTACACTTTTTCGCTGTTGCACTGCTTAAAGTTGGTGCATTATCTCCGGCAGCACACTGAAATATAACCGCATTATTACTCTCAAAAGTACCTGGAGTAGAACCAAAATCCATTGAAATACCTATACCATTATCGACATTAGTTCCATCAACAGTATTATTAAAAACCATCCAAGGTTTCGGAGAAGATGAACCCAAGTCACTATTAGTACTGTTGTAGAAAGCAGAATAATAACCAGACCATGCAACACCTCCTTTATACTGGAAAGCTTCATATGCAGGTGCTCGTGCTACTCCCACAATTAAGTTAGGTGCAGTTCCCTTTACAAATCCTGGCCCAAAATCATCTCCATCTAAGTAAGTATCCCACCCATGTGCCAGTTGCACTTTCTCTGTATTGCCTGCTGGTATCGTTACTTTGTAATCAATAAGGAAATTGGTATCAGGAAAAGTGTAGGTGTATTTTACTTCTAAATAATAAGTTAAACCATTTTTGACTGCAGCCATTTTGATCACATCTACATAATTATTTCCGTTTTGAATATCAGACTGCTTAGTACTGCTTATAACTGTAAGTCTCTGATCAAGACTGTTTGGATACATAGTTCCACCAGCATAGGTTGTATTTCCTATAGAAAGCACTAAACCGTGTGTAGTACCGGGCACATCATAAGGCCGGGTAGTACCATTTGTTATATCTTGGCTAGGAGCATAAATCTGAAATCTACCAACACCGGGTGCATTCCATCTTCTGCGTATTTGCATATTACCTGCTCCAGATAAATTAATCCTAAGTCCGTCGGAACCATTTGCAAGCATACCACCAGCGGCATTAATTATGGTTTGTCCATAATATTCGCAGGTGCGGTTAGTCATAGTGAAACGATACAACTGTCCACTTGTAGGGCGTGCAGTAATTGGGGTTGCCAAAGTTGTAGAAGTTCCAGGGTTTGTACCAGAATTAGTAAGCCATGCCTCTACTTCAGTCGGAGTACCGTCATAATAATAAATACCAATGGCAGCGTTTGAACCTGCACTAACAGGATTTGCTGCTTGATTGTAAATATATTCGACCGTATTAGTGCTTTCGTAAATTTTCACCTGAAAACTAATTACTGGCCCTGTTGCACTATAATTCCATTTCCAGTTTTTCCATTCTGCCGTTAATACTCGGTTAGGTGCTGTACCGCTGGTTTGGTATGAGAATGCTCCTCCAACACCGCTTAAATCAGCCCACAAAGGAGATAATACTGTTGCTCCCGATGTCACAGAAGCACTTGTAGCTGAAATAGCTTGGCCAAAAGATAAAGTTCCATTAGAACTGGCGTAAAATGTGGTATAATCTGTACAACCGGCTGAAAAGGTAAACCCAATAGGCAATGCAGTACTTACTGCATCATCTACATTAATAGCAGTTACGGATGTACCACCAACGAGCGGTGTATAAGTACTGCTTTGTGACTGAAGGGTGTATGCAGCCGTGGGATTCAATTGTGTACCCTGCGCTTCCTGCGCCCTAATCTTTGCCGGAAGCCACATCATCATCGCAAAGAGAATAGAAAAATAAAATCTCGTTTTTCTAGATTTGTTAAAATTCTGTATCATTTAAAAAATATTTGAAATAGTTAATTCATTTATGTTTAAAAAAAAGAACTGCTTAGTTTGCTTGTTCTTTTAAGCGATTTGAAACGTTGTTTCTAATTGTTTTTCATTTTGATATAATTTTAAATTCTTAATGAAACTTTTGTAACTATTAGCTATGCATTCAATTGAAATCAGTAGATGTATTTTACTGTTCAAAGTGTGTATTAGTCTTATGTTTAATACAAGAGTCTGATTTAGAGTGCAAAATTAATATCGCAACAGTGATGTTTTTGCCTCTAAAAGTTTTGCTTATGGCAGAATGAGGTTAAAATTTTTTGTGTGCTTCAATAAAAATCTTTGTTCTCCTGAACCTTCGTCTCCTAAAAAAAAACAGCAGCAAATATTTTTGCTGCTGTTTATGTTTATAGAATCTTGAAATGCGGCTTATTTAATATTGTCTTTTATTAATTTTTCAAGAGAACTTATACGATCGTTCATTTCTTTCATCTCTTTTTTGTTTGCTTCAAGCTCTTTTTGCTGCTCGATAGTGTGCAGATAAAGCTCTTCAATTTTTTCAAGTGACTGTATAGAAAGATCAGTCATATTAAAGATGTATTCGCCTTTTTCGTTTCTCTTAAGATCTTTAATACTTGTTACACCTGGCAAGTGTTTGTTCTCGGTAATAAATTTCTCTACTTCATCTAAAGATTTGAATGCGTATGAAGATTTAATATCTGATTTGCCATCTAAATAATCTTCAAAAACGTAATCGGCATAGTATGAAGTAGGAGTGATGATAGAACCGTTTACAGCAAGCTTAACATTGGGGTTTGAGCTTCCAAGCATATTGTTGGTTCCAATACCTACTGTACCCATTTGATAAATGTTATCTGTATTCGCAGTTGCTTTGTTAGTACCACCTTGTACTTGCCATGGTTCAATTGCCATTGATGCGCTTGATACAGTTTTTAGAATTCCAGTTGCATCTGCTACTACTATATTATCTGTAGCCGGTGTAGCACTTGTTTGTAAACCTTCAAAACGAACTGGGTTTGCAGTACTGGTTACATGTAAAGTGTTTGTAGGAGCGGTATTGCCAATTCCAACTTTTACAGCATCTGCTCCTGTACCACCCAGTATAATACTATTGCTTTGTCCTACTTTAGCATTATAACCTATAGCGGTTGCGTTGGTCAGTGCGGCTGAAGTTGCATCTGCAGAAGCCCCAATAAAGATATTATTATTTCCTGTGGTATTTGTGTTACCTGAACTGTCTCCCAAAAATATATTATACGAACCAGTTGAATTATTGAATCCGGCATTGATACCAAAGGCATTATTGTTGGTTCCAGTAGTTGTTTTATTTAAGGCACTTGAACCGAAAGCATTATTATAGGCACCTGTAGTGGCTGATGCTAATGCTAAATAACCTGCAGCCGTATTCCAGCCACCGCCTGATCCTGTAAAACTCATCAAAGCCTTGCTGCCTATTGCTGTATTAGCATTTGATTTTGCATTAGCTAAAGCCATGTAGCCAATGGCTGTATTATCCCAATTGCTGCCTCCTGCTGTCAATGTATTTGCACCTATAGCTGTATTATCGCCTCCTGTAGCAGTAGTATTAAAAGCTGTATAACCCAAAGCCATATTAGTTGTAGTTAAACTACCAGCATTTGTATTGTTTATACGGAAGTATAGTGGAGCACTATCTGTAGTACCTATAAAATTTGCTGTAGTTGTGCCTGAATTACCAATAGTACGCCAGTTGTTTAAAAGAGAAGGATCAATTTTCTTTAAAACACCTGTTGTTGCATCAGAAACTAATATGTTATCGGCGGCGCCACCAGTTTGTAAACCCGAAAATGTTAACGTATTCGTACCGTTTGTCGTTAGCGTAGTTGGTTGTGTTAACGTACCACCTAATTGCACATTATTTGAAACTGCGGTTAAACCGTTATTTGCAGTTGTTGGAGGAACAATTGATGATGCATCCACCCATGTTGGAATTGTTCCTACAGTTTGCAATACTTGTTTGTCTGTACCGGCTGTTAAGCCAATATTTGTGTTTTTAAATGAATTGTTTACCCCATCAGAAATAGTAATTAGATTTGTACCTGTCATTGTTCCTGCACCGGTTGTTGGAGCCGGCAGACTGTTTGCTGCTACTTTATGTACATTACCACTTGCATCAGCAGTCAAAATTGATTCAGAACCTGCTCCTGCAGGCAGGTTATCTATACGTACGGTGCCATTTACTTCCAGTGTAGCCGCTGGTGTTGTAGTACCAATACCCACATTACCGTTAGGAAGAATGTTGAAACGCTTATAGTATGATCCCCCATTTGAATAACCTATATAGAAATTCATATCATGAGCTGAGGTAGAGTTATTGATTGCTCCTATACCCCAATCAGCGCCTGATCCATTGTAAGGATTAAAACTCAAAAGAGCGGTATTGCTTGTCGCATTACTAGAAGTATTTACTAATCGAAGAATACTAGTTTCAGAGGTTCCTACTGAAGCTGCAATATCGTTAGCAGAATTACTCAACATATTGATCGGATTTACGTCTCGTGCAGCGATAAGGCTTCCACCTAACACATGCAGACGGGCTGAAGCATTGGGAGTGGATGTTCCTATACCTAAGGTTCCACCACTCATAAGGCGCATTTTTTCTGTATTGTTTGTTTTTACAACCAAATCCTGAGCGTCTGTAGTACCTAAAAAGTTAGTAGAAGGAGTAGTTCCGCCATTACCAAGCAGTGTCCAAGCTTGTGTTCCTACTACAGTAGATGCATTTACCCAAGTTGGAGTTGTCCCTACAGTTTGCAATACTTGTTTGTCTGTACCAGCTGTTAAGCCAATATTTGTATTTTTAAATGAATTGTTTACTCCGTCAGAAATAGTAATTAAGTTTGTACCTGTCATTGTTCCCGCACCAGTTGTTGGAGGTGCTCCAGCAGGACCGGTTGCACCGGTTGCTCCAGTCAGTCCGATTGGTCCCTGAGCTCCAGTTGCACCAACGGCCCCAGTAAGTCCAATTGGTCCCTGCGCACCAGTTGCGCCAACAGCACCAGTAAGTCCAATTGGTCCCTGCGCACCAGTTGCTCCAACAGCACCAGTAAGTCCGATTGGTCCTTGTGCTCCGGTTGCACCAACGGCCCCAGTAAGTCCGATTGGTCCCTGCGCTCCGGTTGCACCAACAGCTCCAGTTAAACCAGTCGGCCCAATATCACCTTTTGGTCCTTGAGCTCCCGTTGCTCCAACAGCACCAGTAAGTCCAATTGGTCCCTGAGCTCCGGTTGCACCAACAGCTCCAGTTAAACCAGTCAGTCCAATGTCACCTTTTGGTCCTTGCGCACCAGTTGCTCCAACAGCACCAGTCAATCCGATTGGTCCTTGTGCTCCGGTTGCTCCAACAGCTCCAGTCAATCCGATTGGTCCTTGCGCACCAGTTGCTCCAACTGCACCAGTAAGTCCGATTGGTCCCTGAGCTCCGGTTGCCCCAACGGCTCCAGTTAAACCAGTCGGCCCAATATCACCTTTTGGCCCCTGCGCACCAGTTGCTCCAACAGTCCCAGTCAATCCGATTGGTCCTTGCGCTCCAGTTGCTCCCGTTTGACCGTCTACTCCGTTTTTTCCATCAATTCCATTTTTTCCGTCAATTCCGTTTCTTCCGTCAATTCCGTTAGCTCCAGCTGTTCCGGTTTCACCTTTGTCACCTTTGTCACCAGCTACACCAGCAATCCCTTGAGGTCCTTGCGCTCCAGTTTCACCTTTAGCACCGTCATTACCTGCGATACCTTGTGGTCCAGTTGCACCAGTTTCACCTTTGTCTCCTTTGTCTCCTTTTTCACCGGCTACACCAGCAATCCCTTGAGGTCCTTGCGCTCCAGTTTCACCTTTGGCACCGTCATTACCTGCGATACCTTGAGGCCCTTGCGCTCCAGTTTCTCCTGTTAATCCTTGAAGACCTTGAGGTCCTTGTGCTCCAGTTTCACCTTTGGCTCCGTCATTACCTGTAATACCTTGAGGTCCTTGCGCTCCAGTTTCACCTTTAGCTCCGTCAGCACCTGCAATACCTTGAGGTCCTTGCGCTCCGGTTTCACCTTTGGCACCGTCAGCACCTGCAATACCTTGAGGCCCTTGCGCTCCAGTTTCACCTTTGGCACCGTCATTACCTGCGATGCCTTGAATACCTTGAGGTCCTGTTAATTCTGTAATTGAAGTTGGATTTTTCCATACTACATTACCAGAAGCATCAACTGCTGTTGCTATATATCCTGCAGCTGGTGCTACACCATCTGTTCCTTTAGAAATAGCTAATGATGCTAAAGTAGTTTTGTCTGTTGTTTCGTCAATTGTAAAAGGAGCAGTATTTTTAAAACTGTTCCAGATTGTAAATAATCCATTGTTTTTATACAAACCAAAGTAATTTGTATTTGAACTGGATTTATCAAAAAGCTGTAAATCATTTTTAACATAGGCATTAAAAATGTTTGAGATATTTTTTTTGCTCATGTCCAAATCCATAGTAGCAATATGGTTCCCTAAATTATCTCCTAAATTAGTTCTAGGTATAATTTTCAGAACACCATTTTCATCGACAACAACGATGTCATTCGTATTTGATCCTGTCTGAAGTCCTTTTAAAGCTAATGTAAAATCTGCAGTTGTGGTTAAAACAGAAGGCTTTGTTAAAGAACCTCCTAACTGAACATTTCCGCCAAAAGCAGTTAAACCATTATCCGCCGTATTCAAGCTGTTGGGGTTAATGGTCACTTTCTTCCCATTTATAGTGACTAGCGTCTCTGTCTGGGCCATCACAAATGTTCCTTGAATTAATAATAGTATGCAAACTATCTTTTTCATCTTTTTGTTTTTTAATTTCCTTTACACTTTAACACTTCAAAGTTTTTTATAAACATTTGTAAGTGTGTCTTTAGTGGTTTGTTCTAAAAGACGTGCAAAATTAGTTCAGCATGACAGATGCTTTTTGCCCTTAAAAGTTTTCGTTATATTGAATTAGGGTAAAATGCAGTGTTAGAAGAGATGTATTGCATTGATTGTCAGTATTTAACATTTATTTTGTAGTCATTGTAGTATAAAACTTATGTTTTTAAACATGCAATACAAGGCTTCTATTGAGGGTTTTAAAAAAAAATCTTCAAATTTGTAAGAATTATAATTTTAGAAAATTAAGAACAACTTACTCCCTGTTTATTGTTCAGTTTAAGCAACAGGAAATAGAAGCAGTACAAAACAAAAACAGCAGCAAAATATTTTGCTGCTGTTTTTTATAAATAATTAAACTTTTTTAAAGAGATAAATTTATTTGCTCATTCCTTTTATTAACTTTTCAAGACTGTCAATACGATTGTTCATTTCTTTCATTGTTTTTTCATTTGCCTCAAGCTGTTTTTTCTGCTCTGTAATATTTTTGTCATTTGCTTCCAGCTGTTTTTGCTGCTCTATGGTGTGCAGATACAACTCTTCGATTTTTTCAAGCGACTGAATAGAAAGATCAGTAATATTAAAAATGTATTCGCCTTTTTCGTTTCTTTTAAGGTCTTTAATACTTGTTACACCTGGTAAGTGTTTATTTTCAGTGATGAATTTCGATACTTCATCTAAAGATTTGAAAGCATACTCTGATTTGATTTCTGATTTTCCATCTAAATAATCTTCAAAAACATAATCGGCGTAGTAGGAAGTAGGAGTGATAATCGCACCGTTTACGGCTAGCTTAACATTTGGATCTGTATTGCCTAACATATTGTTGGTACCAATGCCTACCTGACCCATTTGAAAGATATTATCTGTATTTGCAGTAGCTTTATTTGTAGTAGCTTTTATTTGCCATGGTTCAATTTGCATAGTCGAACCTGCAACTGTTTTTAAAACTCCATTTGTATCTGATACTACAACATTATCTGTTGCTGCGCCTGATTGTAATCCTGTAATGGCTAACGTATTTGAAGCAGAAGTTGAAATAGTCGTAGCTTTATTTAGATCTCCTCCAAGCTGTACTTTACTTGAAGTTACTGTTAATCCGTTATCAGCAGTAACTGGAGCAGTAGTAATTGTAGCAGGATCTGTCCATGTCACATTACCCGATGCATCTGAAACGGCTATTTTACCAGCTCCAGCACCTGTAGTAATTTGTGCTGCAGGCGTAGTTGTTTTTGTCGTAGCTGTGATATTTGCACCCGTAATTGTACCGCTTGCTGTAACGTTTGCCGCTCCGGAAATATTTTTAGAACTCATTACTAAGTCTTGTGTAGCGGTATGATTTCCTAAGTTGTCACCAAAACTTCCGGCAGCTAATTTATGCACATTTCCGCTTGCATCAGTTGTTAAAAGAGATTCAGTTGCGACACCTGCAGGTAGGTCTCCAATTTTTAAAGCTCCAGTAAAATTAAGGTTTCCGTTAGGATCCAATGTCATTTTTTTCGACCATGCACCGCCTACTGCAGTATACCATGCGTGAAATCCGCTATTTACAGAAAGAGGATTATTATTAACATCAGTTATGGCACCAGCGTAATATCCGTTACCCATATTTCCTTCTTCGGTAATTTTATTAGCTCCCGTCATTCCTAACAATAAGAATTTATCTCCATTAGCCCAGTCATCTTGTGAAAGAGGCCCGCCAGAAACACTGAATTTGTTTTTAGGACTAATAGTACCAATTCCAACATTTCCAGCCTTTTCAATTCTCATTCTTTCGATATTGTTGGTTTTTACAACCATATCTTGATTGTCTGATGTGCCTAAGAAATTAGTTCCAGGTGTAGTACCCGTATTGCCAAGTAATGCCCATGCTTGTGCCCCTACAACAGCATTCGGACTTTTCCATATTAAGTTACCTGTATTATCAGCAGCTGTTGCAATAGATCCGACTGCTGGTATTGATCCATCTGTACCTCTGAAAATGGACAAATTATTTACACCGGTTTTTCTTGTGGTTTCGTCAATCTGAAAATCATTACCACTTTTTGAATTATTCCAGATACCCAATATTCCAGCATTTTTATAGATGCTGAAATAATTAGAGTTATTTGTATCTCTGTCAGCAATTTGAAGGTCATTTTTAACATACGCATTAAAAATATTCAAGATATTCTTTTTACTCATATCTAAATCCATGGTCGCAATATGATTTCCTAAATTATCTCCGAAACTTGAATGAGATATACTTTTTAAAATTCCGTTTGCATCTACTACTAGTACATTATCAGAATTAGCTCCTGCTTGCAGTCCTTTTATTGCTAGTGTAAAAGCTGAGGTGGTGGTTAAAATGGAAGGTTGTGTTAAAGCGCCTCCAAATTGAATATTCCCGCCTGAAGCAGTTAAACCGTTATTAGCTGTAGTAAGGCTGTTTGGATTAAATGTTATTTTTTTTCCGTTTACAGTTGCAACGGTCTCAGTTTGAGCCATCAAAAATCCTGTCTGAATTAATAACAGCATACATAGTATTTTTTTCATCATCTTATAATTTAATTTAACATTCCTTTTGGTCGTTTGTAATAAAAGGTTTACAAAAGTAAAAGCATAATGAAGGCTTCTTTTGTCCCTAAAAGTTTTCGTTGTATCTAAATAGGGCAAAAATGTATATAATTACTTAAGATGCTGAATATGAAATTATACTGATGTTGGCACAAAAAAAAGCCCAAACATAAAGTTGAGCTTTTGCACTGTTGCTTTTTTAAAATTGCATTACGGATTAGTTACCTTACGGAAATTAAATTCTACAGTAAAAATTATTTGGTCGCAATATTACTATTAATTAAAATTGAGGTAATACGTATTTATAGGTGTTTTTTTGAAGGGTAAAGGCTCAGAGAGGCTAAGGAGTATAGGTTTCAAATTTTGGTCTGGAGCTAACTTTAGCGTGAGATTAAGAAGAGCAAACATCACTGCTGTCTGCTCTTCTTTTTTAAAGAAAACTATTTGGAAGTGGGTAATAACATAAAAATAAAAGTGAGATTCATAATCGCTGCCGATATGTTATCTCACTTTATGCCCCAAAATTTAGTATAAACATTCAAAGATTTTCAACCTACAGAAAAGCGATGGTGTTATTTACAATTTATTATGACACAAGTATAGTGATTAATAGGTACTTAGCACTACGTATTTATACGGGAATTTTTTGTTAATAGTTTTGAGGTTTATTATCTATTTGTGAAATTTTCTAATTGCCACATTTTCTAATTGTTTGGATAAAAGTTTTTTATTAACTTTAAGATACTCAAATCTAGATGGTTATGGTAGTGGAAGTTTTTAAAACAAATGTCCAGAAAGAGGCAGATAAAAATTATGTTATTGCTGTTATCCAGACTCAGTTTCCAGATTACAAAATTAATTTTGATCTGGAAGACTGTGATAAAATATTAAGGGTTGAAGGTATTGATCTGGAATGTGATAATATTATTGATTATGTGCATTGTCTGGGCTATACTTGTGTGAGACTGGAATAATTTATTTTTTCGTTTAAAATGCTTTGTCCTCTTTTCGGTCAATATTTTCTACATTTGCGGTCTATGAAAAAAGCATTCCAACTCTTCGATTTTACTCAAAAAGTCAATTATAAAAATGAAATTTTAGCCGGTTTAACTGTCGCGATGACCATGATTCCGGAGTCGCTGTCGTTTGCTATTTTGGCTGGATTTCCGCCTTTGGTTGGTTTGTATGCCGCTTTTATTGCTGGATTGGTAACGGCTATTTTTGGCGGAAGACCCGGAATGATTTCGGGCGGGGCAGGGGCAACGGTTATTGTTTTGATCGCCTTGATGAAATCGCACGGAATAGAATATGTTTTTGCTGCCGTAGCGCTTGGCGGAGTGGTTCAAATCTGTATCGGACTTTTTAAACTCGGGAAATTTATTCGGCTAGTGCCACAGCCCGTGATGTTTGGTTTTGTAAACGGACTGGCGGTTGTGATTTTTATGTCACAGCTGGAACAGTTTAAAACCATTGTCAACGGTCAGGTTTCTTGGCTTCAGGGAACGCCGCTGTATATTATGTTGGGATTGGTTGCACTGACAATTGCTATTGTTTTGGTTTTTCCTAAAATTACAAAAGCAGTTCCGGCTTCTTTAGTGG
This sequence comes from Flavobacterium sp. LC2016-01, assembly GCF_009711135.1. Taxonomy (GTDB): domain Bacteria; phylum Bacteroidota; class Bacteroidia; order Flavobacteriales; family Flavobacteriaceae; genus Flavobacterium. Next base: position 207,877 of record NZ_WMIC01000005.1, read on the forward strand.
CCATTATGGTGGTTTTTGCTTTGGTTATTATCTTTAATATCGAAACCAAAACGGTTGAAGACATTGCTTCTGTTCAAGGCGGATTTCCTCCTTTTCATATTCCGAATATTCCTCTTTCGTTTGATACTTTTAAAATCATATTTCCGTATTCAGTAATTGTTGCAGCGGTTGGTTTGACCGAGGGTTTGCTGACACTGAATTTAGTTGATGAGATTACAGGAACACGCGGAAACAGCAATCGCGAATGTATTGCGCAGGGAAGTTCGAACATTTTAAACGGTTTTTTCTACGGAATGGGAGGGTGCCCGATGATTGCGCAGACTTTAGTAAATCTTGGAGCAGGTTCTCGTGCACGACTTTCAGGGATAATTGCTTCTTTGACCATTTTAATGATTATTCTTTTTGGAGCTCCTGTTATTGGAAAATTACCAATGGCAGCTTTGGTCGGCGTCATGATGATGGTGGCAATTACTACTTTTGAATGGGCAAGTTTCAGGATTATAAACAAAATGCCGAAACATGATATTTTTGTTGGGATTTTGGTTGCCGTGATTACAATTGTACTGCACAATCTGGCTTTGGCGGTTTTAATTGGTGTGATTATTTCGGCTTTGGTTTTTGCTTGGGAAAGCGCCAAAAGAATTCGTGCCAGACATTTTATTGATGAAAATGGTATAAAGTATTATGAGATTTACGGACCGTTATTTTTTGGGTCGGTTAGTGCTTTTATGGACAAATTTGACATTCAAAATGATCCGAATCACGTAATTATTGATTTTAAAGAAAGCCGTGTTTCTGATATGTCGGCAATTGAAGCTTTAAATAATCTGACAAAAAAATACAATCAGGAAAATAAAACCGTTGAGCTAAAACATTTAAGCGAAGACTGCAGGCAATTGCTAAAAAATGCCGATGCTGTTATTAAAGTAAATGTAATTGAAGATCCTACTTATAAAGTGGTTAGTTAATAATTGTTAATTGTTAATTGTGAATTATTAATTGTGAATTAAATTAATATACGCAAAGATTATAAAGCAACAAATCCGACGGTTTTTAAAACCTGTCGGATTTGTTGCTTTTATCTATATAGTTTGTCAGGCTGAGCGGAGTCGAAGCCCACGTTCCAATTGGAGCGCCCTTCGACTCCGCTCAGGGTGACAGTCGAGTACATTATCTAATTATCTAATTGGCACATTTTCTAATTGACAAATTATCTAATTAGCTAAAGCCGATTTTACATCGCTCAATTTTCCGTCAATGTCGCCAATTTGCAATCCTAGAATATGTGCTATTAAAGGATAAACGGAAACATTCTGAAATGTTTTGACCTTTTTATCTACTTTAAAATTTGGACCTTTTGCATAAAAAATGGCGTGCATATCTTTTTCATTGTTATCATAACCATGTGTTCCGCCTTTTACATTTTGAGATTTTTTGGTTACTAAACTCCAGCCTTTATCAGCTTCAATAACAAAATCATGCACACGGGGATTGGTTCCGTAATGCAGTCTTTTTGGGACTTCAGTTGATTTCCAAAAATGAATATGAGGCACTTTTTTCAAAGCAACTGCAATAGAATCCTGATAACCTGATTTTGCCTGAAGGCTCATAATTGGGTTAATTACATCTTTGTAACCCAGCCATTCTGGTTTTAAATAATCTAAAACCGCAACTTTTTTATCATCGCTTATGTCTGCCATTCCGTGATCTGAAACAATAATCAAATTGATTTTTTTCCCGATAGAAAGCTGATCCAATTTTCGTGATAATTCACCCATAATCGAATCCATTTTGATGACCATTTTTTTGTTTTCTGACGAAAGCGGACCAAAATTATGTCCCGTATGATCAGGTTCGTCAAAATATAAAGTAATCAAATGCGGACGCTGTTTTTCTGGAAGCTGGAGCCATTTTAAAACGGTATCAATTCGTACTTCGTACGGAATTTTATTGTCGTATTTTTTGAAGTAACTTGGATTTCTTTTATCAATATCAGAACCGGGCCAGAAGAACGAAGCTGTTTTTACACCTTGCTGTTCGGCTAAATTCCAAATTGGATTTCCGCCATAAAATCTCGAATCATTTTTTGCATCGCTTGACAATGAAAAGGATTCATTTAAAGCAGCATCATAAAAAACATTATTGATAATTCCGTGATGATCTGGATAAAGTCCGGTGACGATTGAATAGTGGTTTGGAAAAGTTTTTGTTGGGTAAGAAGGTTTCATGGATTTAGCATGAACGCCTTCTTTTTCAATCTGCTTTAGATTAGGAAGATTAAATTGTTTTTGAAAATCCCAGCGAAATCCATCCATAGAAACTAAAACGACGTAATTATCTTTATTGGTTTGGGCTTGTATAGTGAAAGAAAGTAAAAGAAAAGTGAAAGATAAAAGGCGAGTTGTGAATTTTCTCATTTTGTAATTTTAAATAGAACTGCAAAGGTAGAGATAACAGATTTTTTAAAGAAAAAGAGAATGTTAAATAAAAAAGATAGCCACGAATTCAATAGAAAGGAGAATAGCCACGAATTCACGAATTTTTACAAATGCGTTGCTTGAAAAAAGGTTTGCTATAAATTACACAGATTAAAAAGATTCCTATTTCATGTAGATTTAAGCAAATTAAGATTAATATAGATTGTAAAATTTAAATCAATCTGTCTGTGTGAAAAAATTTTGCGGTATGTAAATAAAGAAATCCTTTTAATCTGTGTAATCTAAGGCTAATAAAATTATACACAAAGATTTGAAAAAATAATTCGTGAATTCGTGGCTATCAAAAAAAAACGCCAGATTAATATCCGGCGTTTTAAGTTTTAAGAAGAGAATGAATTACATCATTCCTGGCATACCGCCACCCATTGGCATTCCGCCAGCGCTATCTTCTTTAATATCAATTAATGCACATTCTGTAGTTAAGATCATTCCGGCAACAGAAGCAGCGTTTTCAAGAGCCACACGAGTTACTTTTTTAGGATCGATAATTCCAGCTTTAAGCATATCTACATATTCGTCGGTTTTTGCATTGTATCCAAAATCGCCAGAACCTTCAGCAACTTTAGCTACAACAACAGAACCTTCAAGACCAGCATTTTCAACGATAGTTCTTAATGGAGATTCAACTGCGCGAGAAACAATCTGGATTCCAGTTGCTTCGTCAGCGTTGTCCGCTTTTAAGTCAGCTAAAGCAAGTTTAGCTCTTAATAGCGCCACACCACCACCAGCAACAATTCCTTCTTCAACAGCAGCACGAGTTGCGTGTAAAGCATCATCAACTCTGTCTTTTTTCTCTTTCATTTCAACTTCAGAAGCAGCACCAACGTAAAGAACAGCAACACCACCAGCTAATTTAGCCAAACGTTCTTGCAATTTTTCTTTATCATAATCAGATGTAGTAGTTTCCATCTGACCTTTAATTTGGTTTACTCTGTTTTTGATAATGTCAGCTTCACCAGCACCACTTACGATAGTTGTGTTGTCTTTATCGATAGAAACTCTTTTTGCAGTTCCTAACATTTCGATAGTTGTATTTTCTAGTGTATAACCTCTTTCTTCAGAAATTACAGTTCCACCAGTTAAGATTGCGATATCTTCTAACATTGCTTTTCTTCTGTCACCAAAACCTGGCGCTTTTACAGCAGCAATTTTAAGAGCTCCTCTTAATTTGTTTACTACTAAAGTAGAAAGAGCTTCTCCGTCAACATCTTCAGCAATAATCAATAATGGTTTTCCTGATTGAGCAACTGGCTCTAAAACTGGAAGTAATTCTTTTAAAGAAGATACTTTTTTGTCGTATAATAAGATGTATGGAGAGTCTAATTCAACTTCCATTTTTTCTGGATTTGTAACGAAGTAAGGAGAAAGGTATCCTCTGTCAAACTGCATTCCTTCTACAACATCCACGAAAGTATCAGTTCCTTTAGCTTCTTCAACAGTGATTACACCTTCTTTTCCAACTTTAGCGAAAGCAGTAGCAATCAACTCACCAATAACGTCGTCATTGTTTGCAGAGATAGAAGCAATTTGTTTGATTTTATCAGAATCACTTCCAACCACTTTAGCTTGTTTAGCCAAGTCAGCAACAATAGCTTCAACTGCTTTGTCGATCCCACGTTTCAAGTCCATTGGATTTGCACCTGCAGCAACGTTTTTAAGGCCTTCTTTTACGATTGCCTGAGCTAAAACTGTAGCAGTTGTAGTTCCGTCACCCGCTAAATCATTGGTTTTAGAAGCAACTTCTTTCACCATTTGCGCACCCATATTTTCTAATGGGTCTTTTAATTCGATTTCTTTTGCAACAGAAACACCATCTTTAGTAACAGTTGGTCCACCAAATGATTTCCCGATAATTACGTTACGACCTTTTGGTCCAAGAGTCACTTTTACAGCATTTGCTAATGCATCAACACCACGTTTTAAACCGTCACGTGCTTCAATATCAAATTTTATATCTTTTGCCATTTTTTTATTTTGTTTAAAGTTTGATTTGTTTCAAGTTATTGAAGTTCTCGATTTTTAATACTTCTAACTTAATACAATATGTTTTTTTAGATAATTGCAAGGATATCATCCTCACGCATAATCAAATAATCAGTTCCTTCTAATTTTAATTCTGTTCCTGCATATTTGCCATATAGAACAGTATCGCCAACTTTTACAGTCATAGTATGATCTTTAGATCCGTTTCCTACTGCAACTACAGTTCCTTTTTGTGGTTTTTCTTTGGCAGTATCTGGAATAAAAATACCTGAGGCAGTTTTCGTTTCAGCTGCAACAGGCTCAATAAGTACGCGGTCTGAAAGGGGTTTAATGTTTAATGCCATGATTTTATATTATTATTAGTTATACGTTTTTTAATGTTCAATAAACTTTCAGAAATTGTGCCATGCTCAGTAAACTGACATTTTTTCTTAAAAAAAATGCCAGCTTTGACAGGCTGGCATTAGATCTTATATCAAGCTTATAATTATTTTGCTGGTGCTGCAGGTGCAGGAGTTCCTTGTGCAGGAGCTGCAGGCGTATTTGCAGGAGCTTCTGTCTTCTCAATAATTTTAGATCCAGTATCGTTTAATGAACCTGTAAAGCTTAAGCTTGAAAGTAAAATTAAAACGATCAGAATAGTAGCTAATGTCCAAGTACTTTTATCTAAAAAGTCAGTTGTTTTTTGTACACCGCCTAACATTTGAGTTCCGCTGATAGTAGAAGATAATCCTCCTCCTTTAGGGTTCTGTACCATAATTACTACGATCAATAGAAAACAAACTATTGTGATTAAAACTAAAAAAATTGAAAATGTGCTCATTACTTAATTATTGTTATTGTTATTTTGTTGTAAAATCTTTATATCCGATATGCGGTCTGCAAAGAAAGTAATTTTTTCTGGATATTTCAAAATTAATATTTCATATGCTTGAATTGCTTTTGTATATTTTTTTTGCTCCAAATATACTCTGGCTAAAGTCTCTGTCATTAAATAAGAAGTCTCGTCTTTATTGATCTCAAGCTGAACCGATGCTGTTATCGCAGTCTGTTTTATGGGAGAAATTTTTGGATTTGCTTCTATAAAACGGTCGATTATTTCGGCTTTTTTCTTTTTTTCTTCCTCCGTTTTTTCTTCTTCTATAACGGTTCCGAATGTTTGTTCTGCTTTTTCAATTGTGTTTTCTGGCAGATTTTCTTCCATTGGCGCTTCTTTAGTTCTGTCAATAGGTTCTGTTCTTGCTAATTGCAGCCATTCTTGAAAAGAATGTTTCTCTTTTGCAGAAAAATCTAATGGTTTCCCAATTTCGAGATTTTCTTCTGCAGTTTTTACAGCCTCAGAAATTTGAGTTTTTTCAGTTTCCTGAAGTGTTTCAGTTTCTGGAATTACAGTTATTTCTGGTTCGGCAACAGTTATAGTTTGTTCAACGGCTATTACTGTTTCTGGAGTTTCGATTTCTAATGGTTCTACAGACGCAAAAGTTTCTTCAGTAATAATTGTAACTTCTGGAATTTCAGCAGCAATTGATTCTTCAGGCGTTTTAACTTCTTCAAAAACTACAGTTCCTGATTCTTTAATAGCCTCAAATACTGATTTTTCAATAGGATCTACTCTGATATCAGGAATTTCATCGTCTAATCTGTCCTCTAGAAAAGTTCGGCTTGGTTCCTTAATAATAGGTGTGTCTTCTATAACAGAAAGTACAGCTGGTTCTTCAACTGCTGGTTCTATTGGCGTTTCTTCTACAATAGAAAGAGCAACTGGTTCTTCACTGAAAGATCCAATTGGTGTTTTTTCTACAACAGAAAGCACAACAGGTTCTTCAAAAGTTACAGCTGTTGCTTCTTTGATAGAATCTAAAATTGATTTTTCTATTGGATCGATTCGAATTTCAGCAAGTTTCTTTTTTTCTTCTGCCGTAACAATTTCAACATCAAAAACAGTAATATTTAAAAGTTCCCTCAGTTTACGATTATAATATTTGCCTTGAATAGGAGTAAATTCTTCTGAAGTAATAAAATCAAACAAAACCGAACGATCTGTAGTATGTGCGGCTGTAACTTTTAAGGCATAATTATACTTAAAGCTGTTTTGTTTGTAAAGTCCTTTTAGTCGCAATGCGCGTGCACTTTGAAAATATGGAAATTCATTCAAAACACTTCCTAATGTTTCGGCCTGTTTTTCTGTAACGGTATCAGGTTTGTTTATTAGGTATGTATAATCGGTTACGTTCATGTTTGTTGTTTAATCGTTTTTTATTGTTTAATCGTTTATTTGTTTCACTGTTTAATCGGAAATTTGTTTAATCGATTCGACGATTCAACAAATAAACATTACTACCATTTAGCCAATGACTCATTGAAAATATCCTGAGTAATTCTTTCGAAAATAGTTTTAATTGCATTATTTAAAACTGTTCCAGTTGGTAAATCTCCTCCTGGGAAATCATTATAGAATTCAAATTGTTTCTCAAAATCGTCAGTTTCTTTTTTCTTGTTTGTGAATCTTACATTTACACGAATTGTCAAACGGTTTTGTGCTGCGCCGACCTCTCCATTTGCACCCACAGCCGTTGCTGTCATCGGACTTATTCTGTAATCTACAATTTCTCCTTCATAAACTAAATCACCGCTGTTGCTTACTAAGTTTAAGTTGGTTTGATTCATGATGATATCCTGCAAAGCCAATGTAAATTGTCTGTCGATTCCTGGTTCAATCAAATCGGCGTTGTTCTGGAAAAAGTTAACTTGGAAGGTTTTTGCATCAATTTGTCCCGTTCTTCCGGTAAAATTGTAAACGCCGCAACCGCTGAATGTTGTTGCTATAAAAAGAACTAAAATATATTTTAAGTATTTCATTTTTTATTTTAAGAATTGTTTGGCCAGTTTAATGACACTGTGTTTAAATCCCAAATTCTAAATTCCAATCTTTTGAATTGTGAATTTATTTTCAAATATAGTAATTTCGATTTTGGAATTTTAGTTTCTCCAAATTGGAATTTGGAATTTAAATTATTGGAATTTATTTGTTTTATAAATCGAATTGTTTGATTTTTCGATATAACGTTCTTTCAGAAATACCCAGTTCATCAGCAGCAGCTTTACGTTTTCCTTTATTTTTTTCTAATGATTTTTTGATCATTTCGATTTCTTTCTGTTCTAAACGTAAAATTTCTTCTTCCTCGATCGTTTCGGCAAACAAATAATTGTCGTCCTGCATCTGATAGTTCTCTTCTCGGCTTGCCGGAGTCATAACAGCAGTTCTTGGCTCTTCTTCAAAATCAATTTCGCTGTCGTTTTCTTGATTTCCGTATATTTTCTGAATTAAATTCGGATTGATGTCTTGTACTTTTGATGAACCATTTTTCATCAATTCCAAAGTCAGTTTTTTCAAATCGTTCAGGTCGCTTTTCATATCAAAAAGGACCTTATATAATATGTCTCTTTCGGTACTAAAATCGCTTTCTTTTTTCTTGTCGCTGATTACCGAAGGCAAATTGCTTCCTTCAGCAGGCAAATACGACTGAAGTGTTGCCAATGTAATATCTCGGGTTGTTTCTAAAACAGAGATTTGTTCGGCCACATTTCGAAGCTGACGAATATTTCCGCTCCATCTAAATTTCTGAAGAAGCTGCACAGCATCATCATCTAATCTTAAAGGAGGCATTTTATACTTATGAGCAAAATCGGCTACAAACTTTCTGAACAATAAATGAATGTCTTCGTTTCTTTCGCGCAATGGAGGCAATGTAATTTCGACTGTTGTTAAACGGTAATACAAATCCTCACGGAATTTCCCTTTTTCAATAGCGTTGAATAAATTAACATTGGTTGCAGCAACAATTCGAACATTGGTTTTTTGAACCTGAGAGGAACCTACTTTTATAAACTCGCCATTTTCTAAAACACGAAGCAAACGAACCTGCGTTGTTAAAGGCAGTTCTCCAACTTCATCAAGGAAAATAGTTCCGCCATCCGCTACTTCAAAATAGCCTTCACGTGTACTTGTCGCACCTGTAAAAGCTCCTTTTTCGTGTCCAAAAAGCTCACTGTCGATTGTTCCTTCCGGAATCGCTCCACAGTTTACGGCAATATATTTTCCGTGCTTTCTGTGCGAAAGTGAATGAATAATTCTAGGAATATTTTCTTTACCAACACCACTTTCCCCAGTTACCATAACCGAAATATCAGTTGGAGCAACCTGAATGGCTTTTTCAATGGCGCGATTTAATTTTGGATCATTTCCAATAATCTCAAATCGTTGTTTTATTGCTTGAACTGTTTCCATTTGTTTTTTGTTTCAAGTTTTTTATTTGTTTCAGGTTTCAGGTTTTATGCTTTGACCTTAACTTTTTAAACTCTTTTTTATGTCGATCGAATTAAAAAGTTGCTTTAATTCGGTATATTGATTGTCTTTGAGATCTTGTTTAATAATTGGTAGCGCAGAAGTTTTGTTTAAATAAATCAGAAACCAATTATTTGTTTCTTTAATTTGAAAAATATCTTGCCAAAAATTTTCAACTTTAAAACTTTCTCCTTCTTGTGTAAAGGAGTTTTTTGTAAAAGTTATTTTTTGAGACTCTAGATTTTTTTTATTTTTTTGAATATTCTTTTTGATATTAAACATGGTTAGAAAATATACTCCAGCCCAGACTAAAAGAACCATTCCAAAAGGTATAAGGTCGATAAAACTCCATTGTAAATGAGTTTCAGCTTGCGTAGCTGATAAAACGGCATTTTGAAAGACAACAAAAAAGAAAACAAAAATAAGCACCTTTACAAAAGGCATTCTCGAAAGCAGGTATTTAGAAACTTTAACTAATATATCTGTCTTTGGCTTGTATTCAATAATGATTTCTTTTTCCATTTTTTACAACTTGAGGGTTTGATTATTTTATTGATTTATATTATAAGTTTCAAGTTACAAAGAAAACCTGAAACTTGAAACCTGAAATAATTTAATTCATTTCGCTCAATCCAACAGCTTCACCTTTTAAAGTTCCGCTAGTACAGCTTGTGATTTTTACGTTTACAAAATCTCCAATTTTATAATTCTCTTTAGGGAAAACTACTGTTATACTTTGAGAATTTCTTCCAGAAAATTCGTCTTTTGATTTTTTAGATACTTTTTCGACTAAAACTTCAACTGTTTTTCCGACAAACTCTTCGCTTCTAAACCAAGCGTGTTTTTGCTGTAAATCGACAATTTCTTGTAATCTTCTGGCTTTGGTTTCTTCTTCAACATCATCTTTCATTTTTCTTCCTGCCAAAGTTCCCGGACGTTCAGAATACGAATACATATAACCGAAATTATATTTCACATATTCCATCAAACTCATTGTATCTTGATGATCTTCTTCCGTTTCAGTTGGGAAACCGGCAATCATATCCTGAGAAATCGAAGCATCTGGAACAATTGTTCTGATTTTATCAATCAAAGCCATATATTCTTCGCGAGTATGCAGACGATTCATTTCTTTCAAAATTCTATTGCTTCCAGATTGAACCGGCAAATGAATGTGTTTACAGATATTTGGATATTTCGCAATAACATGCAAAATGCTTTCGTGCATATCTTGCGGATTTGAAGTAGAAAATCGGATACGCATTTTAGGAAAACCAACAGCAACCATTTCTAATAATTGGTCAAAATCAACTGCAGTTGCTTTTTGCATTTCAGAAGCGTTTACGAAATCTTTTTTCAATCCGCCACCGTACCAAAGGTAACTGTCGACGTTTTGTCCTAAAAGTGTAATCTCTTTAAAACCTTTATCCCACAAATCCTGAATTTCATTCATGATACTTTGCGGTTCGCGGCTGCGCTCGCGTCCGCGTGTAAAAGGCACAACGCAAAACGTACACATATTATCACATCCACGAGTTATTGAAACTAAAGCTGTAATTCCGTTGCTCATCAAACGAACTGGCGAAATATCTCCGTACGTTTCTTCTTTCGATAAAATTACATTGATGGCGTCACGTCCTTCTTCAACTTCCGCCAATAAATTCGGAAGATCTTTATAAGCATCAGGGCCAACAACAAGGTCAACTATTTTTTCTTCTTCTAAAAATTGACTTTTCAAACGTTCCGCCATACAGCCCAAAACACCCACTTTCATTTTCGGATTAATACGTTTTACTGCATTATATTTCTCCAAACGTTTACGAATAGTTTGTTCGGCTTTGTCACGAATAGAACAAGTGTTCACCAAAACCAGATCGGCTTCTTCTAAAACCGAAGTTGTGTTATATCCTCCGTCAGACAAAATGGAAGCTACAACTTCACTGTCCGAAAAATTCATCGCACAGCCGTAACTTTCTATAAATAGTTTTTTAGTATTCTCAGGTTTATTTTCTAAAACAAGACTTTCGCCCTGTTTGCTTTCTTCAATAATCTTTTCCATTGTAAAATTTCAAAGTGCAAAGATAGCGCAAATACCATCAATATGACAAGATGGCAGGGAAAGAATTAACAATGTTTTCATAAATTTTGATAGATTACTCAATTGCAGACTTTAATCTAGAAAATAGTTAAGTGAAAATTTACAACTCACAATTTACAATTAATAATTATAAGAAGCTATTCCAGCTTTCCGCTACATCCCGATAGCTATCGGGACATAAAAAAGCAAAGTTTCTAATGTTTTAAAAAGAGCTTCCTTTGGTCGCTTTTTTAAAACAAGAAACTTTTGCTTTTTTTACTCCGGGCTTTTCGCTTCAAATGAAATTTACTGAACTCCGATTAAAAATAAAATTATAGTGAAGTAATCTGAGCTAAGGCATTCGGTTTCAAAAAGCACATTTCGCTAACATAATCAACTAAAAGTTATACCTATATATATTATAGGTAGGATTACAGATAAATCTGCAATTTTGTGAAACATAATATTAAAATAACTCAAAAATTCATTCATAAGGTTAATATTTAAAAAAAATAAATACTTTTGTTGCAGAAAATAAGAGCAATGGCAAAGAATTTAGTAATAGTGGAATCACCTGCAAAGGCGAAAACGATCGAGAAATTTCTTGGGAGCGATTTTCAGGTGGAGTCAAGTTATGGTCACATAGCCGACTTACCATCAAAGGAAATAGGGGTAGATGTAGAGAATGGTTTTAAACCTAAATATGAAGTTTCTCCGGATAAAAAAGCCTTGGTAAGCAAACTTAAGACACTATCTAAAAATGCCGAAATGGTTTGGCTAGCAAGCGATGAGGACCGCGAGGGAGAGGCAATTTCTTGGCACTTGGCGGAAGAACTAAAACTAGATATAAAAAAAACAAAAAGAATCGTTTTTCACGAGATTACAAAATCTGCGATTCTTAAAGCAATAGACAATCCCAGAGAAATTGATTATAATTTAGTTAATGCACAACAGGCACGTCGTGTTCTGGATCGTTTAGTAGGTTACGAATTATCTCCGGTTTTATGGAGAAAAATCAAAGGCGGACTTTCTGCTGGCCGTGTACAATCTGTTTCAGTTCGTTTGATTGTTGAAAGAGAACGTGAAATTCAGAACTTTAATGCAGTTGCTTCATATTCAATTGTTGCAGAGTTTGTAAATGAAGCTGGAAAAGTTTTCAAAGCAAAACTTCCAAAAAACTTCAATACTAAAAAAGAAGCCGAAGATTTTTTAAATAAAAACATCGGTTCTAAATATAAGGTAGCCGATTTAGAAACTAAACCTACCAAAAAATCTCCAACAGCACCTTTTACAACTTCGACGCTTCAACAGGAAGCAGCAAGAAAATTGTATTTGCCAGTTGGAATCACAATGCAGTTAGCACAGCGTTTATACGAAGCTGGACTTATTACTTATATGAGAACGGATTCTGTGAATCTTTCAAAAGATGCAATGGACGCTGCTGAAGCCGAAATCATAAAATCTTACGGAAAAGAATTCTCTAAACCGAGAACTTTTGCAAACAAAAGCAAAGGAGCGCAAGAAGCGCACGAAGCAATTCGTCCGACCGATATGTCGCGTCATAGCGTAAATATTGACCGTGACCAAGCTCGTTTATATGATTTGATCTGGAAACGAACTTTAGCTTCGCAAATGAGCGACGCTCAGTTAGAAAGAACAAACGTAAAAATTGAAGCAGATAATCACAGCGAAATTTTTACAGCTTCTGGTGAAGTATTGCTTTTTGAAGGTTTCTTAAAAGTTTACTTGGAAGGACATGACGATGATGAGGAAGAACAAGAAGGAATGTTGCCGGCTTTAAAAGTAAATGAAAAACTGGCTAATAACTATATTACAGCCACAGAACGATATTCAAGACCGCCTGCTCGTTATACAGAGGCTTCTTTAGTGAAAAAATTAGAAGAATTAGGAATTGGCCGTCCGTCTACGTATGCGCCAACTATTTCAACTATCATCAACAGAAATTATGTTGAAAAAGGAACTCTTGAAGGTCAAGAACGTAATTATACACAATTAACTTTACAGGCTGATAAAGTAGGTGAGAAGTTGTTGAAAGAAAATACAGGTTCTGATAAAGGAAAATTAGTTCCAACAGATATCGGGACAATCGTAACTGATTTCTTGGTTAAAAACTTCGGAAACATTCTGGATTATAATTTTACTGCAAAAGTAGAACAGGATTTTGACGAAATTGCCGAAGGAAATATTGACTGGGCAATAATGATGCAGGATTTCTATAATCAATTTCATCCAAATGTAAAAGAAGTTGAGGCAAATGCTGAACGTGAAAGCGGTGAAAGAATTCTTGGTAAAGATGCTGACGGAAGACAGGTTTCGGTTCGTTTAGGAAAATTTGGACCAATGGCTCAAATTGGAGAAGCCGACGATGAAGATAAAAAGTTTGCCAGCTTAATGGCTGATCAAAACATTGGAAATATCACGCTTGAAGAAGCTTTGAATTTATTTTTGCTTCCGAAGAGTTTAGGTGAATATAAAGGAGAAGAAGTTGAAGTAAGCAATGGTCGTTATGGACCTTATGTACGTCATGGAAGTGTCTTTATTTCATTGCCGAGAGGAGAAGATCCTTTAGGTGTTTCAAAAGAAAGAGCCCAAGAGCTAATTGACGAAAAGGCTTTGGCTGATGCACCAATTGCTATATATAAAGGAGAAGCTGTTCAAAAAGGTGTGGGACGTTTTGGTCCGTTCATCAAATGGAATGGTCTTTTTGTTAATGTGAGCAAAAAATACAATTTTGATAATTTATCGCAGGCTGATGTTGAGGAATTGATTGAAGATAAATTGCAGAAGAACATTGATAAAGTGCTTCATAATTGGGAAGACGAAGGGATTTTGGTTGAAAAAGCACGCTGGGGCCGATCTGTAATTACAAAAGGTAAAATCAAAATCGAATTAAGTAAAGATGTTGATGCAACAAAATTGACATTGGCACAGGTTCAGGATATGATTGCGGCAAAAACACCGGCTAAAAAGACTCCGGCTAAAAAAACAACAACAGCAAAGAAAGCTCCAGCTAAAAAAGCTCCAGCTAAAAAGAAATAATTTAAGTACAATAAATGGAATTTGATTTTCTAGAACCAGTTAACGACGGAATTGTAAATTTTATCAATTCGTTGTCTTCTCAAGAATTGGGCAGTAAAATAGTATTGCATACCCATGATCAATTTCCGGATATAAGTAAAGTAAATATTGCTATTATTGGTGTTTTAGAAGACAGACGAAATATCAATATGGTGAATGAAGTCAATCTGACCGCAGTTCGTAAGAAGCTTTACGGTATGTTTCCAGGCAACTGGGATGCGTCTATTGCTGATCTTGGAGATATACTGGCTGGCGACTCTGTAGATGATACTTATTTTGCACTTAAAAAGGTTGTGGCTTCTTTAATTAAAAATAAAGTCATTCCTATAGTTCTAGGAGGTTCTCAGGATTTGACCTATGCTTTGTATCGCGCTTATGACGATCTGGAGCAAATGGTAAACTTGGTTTCAGTAGATAACCGATTTGATTTTGGCAAAGAAAATGAATCAGTTTCGGCTAATTCGTATCTGACAAAAATCATTATTGATGAGCCAAATAACCTTTTTAATTATTGTAATATTGGTTATCAGACCTATTATAATAGTCAAGAAGAAATTGATTTGATCGAAAAATTATTTTTTGATTCCTATAGATTAGGAGAGATTTCAAACAATATTGCATTGGCAGAACCTGTTTTTAGAGATGCTGATTTGGTTAGTGTTGATTTGAATTCTGTAAAGTCTTCTGCCTCAGGAAATTTAGTTTCGTTTGAGCCTAATGGTTTCAATGGAAAGGAGATTTGTTCACTTGCTCGATATTCTGGAATCAGTGATAAAGTTTCAGCATTTGGGATATTTAATCACAATAGCACTGTTCACGAAGCGGCGCTGATTGCTCAGATTGTCTGGTATTTTATAGAAGGGTACCATTATCGATCTAAAGAATATCCATTTGGAAGCAGAACGAACTATTTAAAATACATTGTTCCTCTAGAAGAAGAGGAGCTTATCTTTTACAAAAGTGATAAAACAGATCGCTGGTGGATCGAAATTCCATTTGTTTCTGATGGCAGCAATAAATTGAAAAGAAATACGTTATTACCGTGTTCATACGACGAATATTTATGCGCCTGCAACCAAGAATTGCCAGAAAGATGGTGGAAAGCACAGCGAAAAAATGCTTTGTAAAGGAAAATTTTAATGAAAATCTTAATTTTTTAAAAATTTAAAAAATTAATTAATAAAAATTAGTAAGATACAGATTACAAGTTATAAAATTTTATGTTTTACGTCGATTTTTTATGCTAGTTTGTCGATAAAATATTTTTTTTTTATTTTATTTAACATTATTTTTGAACGGTAAAATAAATTTCGCAACTAGTATTGTTTTTTAGATAAATAATAAATACGTTTACGAACTATAATAATGAATAGATAATCCCAAATTTATATGAAGAAGTTTATTGCATTTACAGCAATTTTAACACTGGTAATTGGCTGTGGTAAATCAGGTGACAAAGGTGAGTTAGTTGGTGTTACAGGAGGGAAATGGCATCCTGAAAAGCCATACGGAATGACTTTGGTTCCTGGTGGATCTTTTATTATGGGTAAAGCAGATGCTGACTTAGCTAATGTAGAAGACGCTCCAACTAAAACAGTAACTGTTCGTTCGTTTTATATGGATGAAACTGAGATCACAAACAGTGAGTATCGTCAGTTTGTAGAGTGGGTAAAAGACTCTACAATGAGAGTTCGCTTAGCGATCTTGGCTGATGAAACAGGTCAAAAAGCTACTGGTGACGGTAAAGGAAAAAAAGGCGGCAGTATTGCTGATTATGCATTTAATGATTCTGAGCCAGACAAAATGACGGCTTATGATAAATATATGTATGATAACTACTATAGTGTAGGAACTAAAGATGATCCTTATGCTGGTAGAAAACTTAACAAAAAAGTGAAGTTGATTAAAGATACAAAAGCTTATCCAGACGAGTATTATACTGAAGTTATGGATTCTATGTATTTGCCAATCGAAGAATCATACAATGGTTTAAGAACTATTGATGTAAATAAATTGAAATTCCGTTATTCTTGGATGGATATTCAGGCTGCAGCAAAAGCTAAAGTTGGAAAAAGAAAAGACTTCGTTAAAACAGAACAAGTAAGTGTTTATCCTGATACTACAGTTTGGATTAAAGATTTCGCTTATTCATATAATGAGCCAATGCACAATGATTATTTTTGGCACAAAGCTTATGGAGATTATCCTGTAGTTGGTGTTACTTGGAAACAAGCAAAAGCTTTCTGTGCTTGGAGAACTTTAAACAAAAACAGTTATATTAAATCTAAGAAAAAAGGACGTGACTTAGTAAATGCTTTCAGATTGCCGACAGAAGCAGAATGGGAGTATGCTGCAAGAGGAGGTCTAGAGTCTGCAACTTACCCTTGGGGAGGTCCTTACACTAAGAGTGATAGAGGTTGTTTCATGGCAAACTTCAAACCAAGCAGAGGAGATTATGCTGCTGATGAAGCTTTATATACTGTTGAAGCTAAGTCTTATGAAGTAAACGGTTACGGTCTATACAATATGGCAGGAAACGTTTCAGAGTGGACAGATTCGGCTTATAACCCAAATGCTTACGAGTATGTTTCTACAATGAACCCTAACGTAATTGACGGAAACAACCAAAGAAAAGTGGTTCGCGGAGGATCTTGGAAAGATGTTGCTTACTTCCTACAAGTAAGTACTCGTGATCACGAATATGCTGATTCAGCAAGAAGTTACATTGGTTTCAGAACTGTACAAGATTACATGGGAACTCAAGTGACTGGAAGCAGCAAAAAGAAATAATTTTATAATTAAATTCAATAACCAACAAATCTATTTTAAAACCTAAAAAAAAGTATTATGGCATTATTAAGTAAAAAAGCAATGAATTTCGCTTATGGTATGGGAGCGGCAGTGGTAATCGTTGGAGCATTATTCAAAATTACTCACTTTGAATTGGGACCATTAACAGGAACTGTTATGCTTTCAGTAGGATTATTAACTGAAGCGTTAATCTTTGCCCTTTCTGCTTTCGAACCAGTTGATGATGAGTTAGATTGGACTCTTGTTTACCCAGAACTAGCAAACGGACAAGCTAGAAAAAAAGAGGATAAAGCTGAAACTCCAAGTGATGCTCAAGGATTGCTTTCTCAAAAATTAGACTCATTATTGAAAGAGGCTAAAATTGACGGAGAATTAATGTCAAGCTTAGGAAATTCAATCAAAAACTTTGAAGGAGCTGCAAAAGCAATTTCTCCAACAGTTGATTCAATCGCAGGACAAAAGAAATATGCTGAAGAAATGTCTATGGCAGCTGCACAAATGGAATCATTAAATAGTTTATACAAAGTTCAATTAGAAAGTGCTTCAAGAAATGCACAAGCTAATAGCGAAATCGCTGACAATGCTGCTAAATTGAAAGAGCAAATGCAATCTATGACTGCTAATATTGCTTCTTTAAACAGCGTTTACGGTGGTATGCTTTCTGCAATGAGTAACAAAGGATAATTAGTTTTTAACTATTATATTAAAATTATTAATAAGAACTAATTAGAAAAAAATGGCAGGAGGAAAATTAACCCCTAGACAGAAGATGATTAACCTGATGTATCTGGTTTTCATCGCAATGTTAGCAATGAACATGTCCAAAGAAGTTTTATCTGCTTTTGGATTAATGAATGAAAAATTTGAAAGCGCTAACACGTCATCAGAAACATCAAATGCAAATTTATTAACGTCCTTAGACCAGAAAGCTTCTGAAGCAAAAGGAGAATTCACAACTGCTGCAGAAACAGCTCATAAAGTTGAAGCTACTTCGAAAGAATTTTATGCATACATCAGTTCTTTAAAAGGTGATGTTTTACACGGATTCGAAACAGATAAAGAGACTGGTAAACTACCTTACGAGTCTATGGACAAAGGTGATAACATTGATAACTGGTTTACAGGTGAAGGTTACACTAAAAAAGGTAATGAAGTTATTGCTAAAATTGAAAAATATAAAGCAGACATGAAGGCTGCTTTGTCAGACAAAAAATACGCTTCAATCTTAGCTGAGGTTGAAAAGAAATTTGATGTTTCTGATGTTAAAAACAAAGAAGGTTTAAAAGATAAGTATTTAGCTTACCACTTTAAAGGTTTCCCTGCAGTTGCTTCATTAGCTAAACTTTCTGCTTGGCAAAATGACGTTCAAAAAGCTGAAACTGATGTTTATAACAGTGCTTTAGGAAAAGCAGCGGTTGCTGCAGCATCTTACAGTAACTACCAAGCAATTGTAGTTTTAGATAAAAATGCTTATTTCCAAGGTGAAAAAGTTACTGGTAAAGTAGTTTTAGGACGTTACGACGAAAACACTAAACCAACTTCTTTCCAAGGTCCTGGACAAATCGTAAACGGACAAGCTGTTATCTCATTAACTGCTGGTGGAGTTGGAGAGCAAAATATTAACGGACAATTTTCTTTCTTAGAAGATGGAAAAAACATTCCGCTTAAATTCGCTGGAAAGTATGTTGTAGTTCCTAGACCAAATTCTGCTACAATTTCTGCAGACAAAATGAATGTAGTATATAGAGGAGTTGTTAACCCAATCTCTGTATCATTCGCTGGTGTTGCTGACAACAAAGTAGTTGCTAGTGCTCCTGGATTAAGTTCAGCTGGTAAAGCAGGTAAATATAACATGAGCCCTGGTGCTGGTACTGAGACAACAATTTCAGTTACAGGTACATTGCCAAACGGTGATAAAGTTTCAGATAAGAAAACATTCAGAATTAAAGGTATTCCTGGGCCAACTGGTACAATTAGAGGTGATTATGGTGTTGTTAAAGGACCTAAATCTAACTTAGAAGTTGCTACAATTGGTGCGAAATTAATGGATTTTGATTTCGAAGTTGGTTTAGATGTTGTTGGATTTAACTTAAAAATTGCTGGACAGCCTACAGTTGTTGTTACTGGTAATAAATTAAATGCACAATGTAAACAAGTACTTGCAAGAGCTGGTAGAGGAGATCAAGTTACTATTTCTGAAATTAAAACTAAACTTGTTGGAGCTGGAAGCTATTTATTGCCAAGAACTGCTCCAGTAATTTTCGAAATACAATAATAAATGTAGATAAAACTACGTTCAATATCTTATAATGATATCATGATGAAAGTAAGAAATTTTTTAATAGCTATTGTTTCTATCGCTGGAGGTTTTGCGTCTCACGCACAATCTAATTTGCTTAATGCGAAAACACCTGCTCAAATAGGACTTAAAACTCCTGCGCAACTTATCTCAGATAATGATAAGCCTTTAGCTTACGGTTATGTTGATGATAGAGATATTTTGATGGGAAAAACAACTTGGGAGATTATTGATTTGAATGAAAAGATCAATTTTCCATTGTATTTTCCTATAGATACAGCTAACATTGGTGCTGATAGACGTTCTCTTTACGACGTTTTGACCAAAGCTATCAAAAAAGGTAAAATAACTGAAGTTTACACTGACAGTTATTTTAATACTAAAAAATCTATGAAAGACATCGAAGGATCATTATCTCGTATTGATACAACTGATGCTGGTAGAGAACTTATCAACCAAAATCCAGACGACTACAAAACACGTATTGTGAAGAAAAAAGTGGTTACTGGAACTGGTAAAAAGAAATCAGTTAGTTACGTTGATGAGACGGTACCTCCTTCAAGAACTGTACCTGCAGAGTATATCTTAAAACAAGATTTAACTGCTCAGGATGTTACACAATACAAAATCAAAGGATATTGGTATTTTGACAAACGTCAGAGTGAATTGAAATATCGTTTACTTGGAATTTGTCCTGTAACTCCGGACGTTTATACGATGAACAGTGACGAAAAGGATTATATTGAGTTGTTTTGGGTTTTCTTCCCAAATTCAAGAGAGTCTTTGCACGAAGCAAAAGCATTTAATGATAACAACTCTGCATTACCGATCTCATTTGATCAAATCTTAAACTCTAGACGCTTTAATGCTGTTGTTTACAAAGAGGAAAACCTTTATGGAGACAGAGCGATCAGCGACTATATGAAAGATAATGCTCAAAATCAGTTGTTAGAATCTGAAAGAGTAAAAGAGAAGATTCGTAACTTCGAACAAGATATGTGGAACTACTAAGTACCAATATAACATTATAAGAAAAACTCTTACTACCTTTGTAGTAAGAGTTTTTTTTTGCAGAGAACTCTTATGACGGATCAATAAATCTTTATGATTTTATTTTTGTAAGAAAAAATATACAATATATTTAAGAATGTTTCGTTTGGTTTCTTATACTATTTATTATGAAGAAAGTAAGAAATTTTTTTATCGTTATGTTTTCTGTTGCAGGAAGTTTTATTTCTAATGCACAGTCTAACTTGCTTAACGCTAAAACTGTTCAGCAGATTGGCGTTAAAACACCTGCCCAGCTTATCTCAGACAATGATAAACCTTTAGAATATGGTTATGTTGAAGATAGGGATATTTTAATGGGAAAAACTACATGGGAAATTATTGATTTGAATGAAAAAATCAATTTTCCGCTTTACTATCCTGTAGATACTGCTAACATTGGACCTGAAAGGCGTTCTCTTTATGATGTTTTGACAAAGGCTATCAGGAGCGGTAGAATAACTGAAGTGTACACAGACAGTTATTTCAATACTAAGAAGACTATGAAAGATATTGAAGCTTCATTGTCTCGTGTTGATACTACCGATGCTGGGAGGGAACTTATCAATCAGAATCCAGACGACTATAGAGAACATGTTGTGAAGAAAAAGGTTGTGACTGGTACTGGTAAAAAGAAATCCGTCAGTTATGTTAATCAGACAGTTGGACCAACGAGAACTGTTCCTGCAGAGTATATTCTAAAGCAAGATTTAACGGCTCAAGATGTTACACAATATAAAATCAAAGGGTATTGGTATTTTGATAAACGTCAGGGCGAATTAAAATATCGTTTAATTGGAATTTGTCCTGTAACTCCAGATGTTTATACGATGAACAGCGACGAAAAGGATTATATCGAATTGTTTTGGGTTTTCTTCCCGAATGCGCGAATCGTTCTTCATGAAGCAAAAGCTTTTAATGATATAAATTCTGTTGCTTCAATTTCATTTGATCAAATATTGAATTCGCGGCGTTTTAATGCAATTATTTATAAAGAAGAAAATATGTATGGCGATCGTGAAATCAAAGATTATATTAAAGATGATGCACAGAGTCAATTACTAGAATCGGAAAGGGTAAAAGAGAAGATTCGAAATTTCGAAGAGGATATGTGGAATTACTAAGTTTTCAAATTAAGTTATACGATAAACTCTTACTATCTTTGTAAGAGTTTTTTATTTTACCTATACACTGCACAATGCTTGACTATTTAATTGTCGGATCTGGATTGGCCGGAATTTCTTTCGCCGAAGTGGCCCTTAAGAACAATAAATCTATTTTGTTAATCGATAATAAATCCCAGCATTCCTCTAAAGTGGCGGGTGGTTTGTACAACCCGGTAATTTTGAAGCGTTTCAGCGAAGTATGGAATGCGAAGGAACAATTGGTTTTGATGAATGATTTTTATGATCGGGTAGAAGATAAATTACAGGAAAAATTCAACTTTAAAATGCCAATTTTGAGGAAGTTTTTCTCAATCGAAGAACAAAACAACTGGTTTGCAGCTTCGGATAAAATAAATCTGGCACCATTTTTATCTACTAAATTAATTACGAAGAAATATACAAGTATTGATTCCCCGCATGATTATGGAGAAGTATTGCATACTGGATACGTCAATACCGCATTATTGTTAGATAAATATCAGCAGTATTTGCGTGAGAATAATTTGCTCCTTGAAGAATCTTTTAACAGCAGCGATATTGAGTTTTTAGATTTTGGAATTCAATATAAAAATATTCAGGCTCGTCATATCATTTTTGCCGAGGGCTTTGGAATGCATAAAAACCCGTTTTTTAATTATTTGCCTTTAGATGGAACAAAGGGCGAATTGTTTATTATAAAAGCGCCCGATTTAAATCTGGATTTGATTGTAAATACAAGTGTCTTTATTTTACCGATGGGAGAGAATCTATTCAAAGTTGGTGCAACTTATAATTGGCACGATAAAACTGACGCACCTACAGAGGAAGGCAAGCAAGAACTTTTAGACCGAATTAAAGAAATTATTACCTGCGATTTTGAGATTGTAAAGCACTTTGGTGGTGTTCGTCCTACGGTGGCAGATAGAAGACCTTTACTTGGAACTCATGAAGTTCACAAATCATTGCATATTCTTAACGGACTTGGAACACGTGGCGTTATGCTAGGTCCAGCTTTGGCACTAGCTTTATATGATCATATTGAAAATGAAATTCCGATACCTCAAGAAGCCGACATTAAGCGATTCCACAAAAGATACTTGAAAAGCCTTATTTCTGACCAGCCTTCGGATCGTAAGAAATAAACATATTGATGTATAAATTTCTGGAAAGTCTTAAAACAAACGGAAATAAAAGGATTAAAGTAACTACAATCGCAATAAACGACTGCTCGATTGTTGCTTTAAAAAACACGAACGAAACAATAAAAGCAGCAATTCCAACTGCGACATTCAGTCCGTAGCTCACATACATTGCACCATAAAAAAAGGAAGGTTCAATTTGATATTTTAGACCGCAGTGACTGCAATTTTCGTTCATTTTTAAAACTTTTGTCAAGTGAAGCGGGTTCTTGTCTGAATACATGCTTTCATTTTGACATCTTGGACAGCTTCCGGTGAAAATACTGTTTATTTTAGATCCTTTTTTAAACATTTTAAAGCGTAGTTTTTAATTCTGAAATCAAAGAAATTGATTTGTAAAAGAACTGTCTGATAGAAGAAGTTCTTATGCAAATATAAGATTTTACTGTTGAAAAAGTCTGGAATTAAAGGTTTATATCTATTCTGTTTTTTTAAACCCGATTTTCATTGGCGGAAGCCAAAATGACTGAAATTCAGAAATATTGCTTAAGCAGTTCCTTTCAGTTCCAAAACTTTCAATTAAAAGTTATACTTTTGCACTTTCAAAATTGTAAGCGGCGACAAGGCTGTTTACAGCGTTTTTAATTTCTAGATTTTCAGCAATACATTATGCTTAACATACACAATCTTTCAGTTTCTTTTGGTGGAACATATTTATTTGAAGAAGTTACTTTTCGTTTAGGTGCCGGTGACCGCGTAGGTCTTGTAGGTAAAAACGGAGCAGGTAAATCGACAATGCTTAAAATGCTTGCAAGAGATTTTGCTCCAGATTCTGGCGTGATTTCTCAGGAGAAAGATATTAAAATGGGCTTTTTGCGTCAGGATATTGATTTTGAACGCGGAAGAACTGTTCTGGAAGAAGCTTATGAAGCTTTTACTGAAATTAAAATTGTAGAGAAAAAATTAGAAGAAATCAACCATCAATTGGTTACCAGAACCGATTATGAAAGTGAAGAATACGGGAAAATCATTGAAGATTTATCTGATTACACACATCGTTTTGATCTTCTTGGAGGTTATAATTATGTGGGAGATACCGAGAAAATTCTTTTAGGTCTTGGTTTCAAAAGAGAAGTATTCAATAATCAAACGGAAACATTTTCAGGAGGTTGGAGAATGCGTATCGAGTTAGCGAAACTATTATTACAGTCAAACGATGTTTTGCTTCTGGATGAGCCAACGAATCACTTGGATATTGAGAGTATTATTTGGTTAGAAAGTTTCCTTCGTAATTATCCTGGAGTTGTCGTAATCGTTTCGCACGATAAAATGTTCCTTGATAATGTGACGAACCGTACTATTGAGATTTCTTTAGGAAAAGCATACGACTTTAATAAACCGTATTCTCAATATTTAGAACTGCGTCATGAAATTCGCGAAAAGCAGTTAGCTACGCAAAAAAATCAGGCGAAGAAAATTGAAGAAACCGAAAAACTAATCGAGAAATTCCGTGCAAAAGCTTCTAAAGCTTCAATGGCGCAATCGTTGATTAAAAAATTAGATAAAGTAGAGAGAATTGAAGTTGATGAAGACGACAATTCCGTAATGAATATTTCATTTCCAGTTTCAAAAGAACCAGGAAAAGTAGTTGTTGAAGCTGAAGATGTAACAAAAGCTTACGGCGATAAAACGATCTTGAAAGACATTAGTCTGCTTGTTGAAAGAGGCAGTAAAATTGCTTTTGTCGGTCAAAACGGACAAGGGAAATCTACTTTTATCAAAGCACTTGTAAATGAGTTTGAATACGAAGGAAATATCAAATTAGGACACAATGTTCAGTTAGGATATTTTGCTCAAAATCAGGCTGAATATTTAGATGGAGAAATCACTTTGCTTCAGACTATGGAAGATGCTGCAACAGACACTAATCGTATGAAAGTACGAGATATGCTGGGGTCATTTTTGTTCCGTGGCGACGATGTGGAGAAAAAAGTAAAAGTACTTTCTGGAGGTGAGCGTAACCGTTTGGCACTTTGTAAATTGTTGTTACAGCCCATCAACGTTTTGCTGATGGATGAGCCTACGAATCACTTAGATATTAAATCTAAAAACGTATTGAAAGCGGCGCTTCAAAAATTCGGCGGAACTTTATTATTGGTTTCTCACGACAGGGATTTTCTTCAGGGAATGTCGAATATCGTTTACGAATTCAAAGATCAAAAAATCAAAGAATATCTTGGAGACATTAATTACTTCTTAGAACAGCGCAATCTTGAAAATATGCGTGAAGTCGAGAAAAAAGATGTTGCTAAAGCTGCAGCTCCAAAAGAAAGCAATAAAACTTCCTACGAAGATCAGAAAAAAGGAAAAGCACTTCAAAACAGATTGAGCAAAGTTGAAAGTCAAATCAAACAATTAGAAAAAGACATTCAGCACGACGACAAAATGCTGGCTTCGAATTATGATAAACATATTGAAGACGCTTCTTTTTTCACCGCATACAACAAAAAGAAAGAAGACCTTGAACAACTCCTTTTAGACTGGGAAATCGTTCAGGAAGAAATTGACAATTTTAATGCTTAAGATTTTTTTCAGGAGCTAATCCAGCTTTCCGTTTCAAGTCCTCACTAAAAAACCTTATTTTCTAAGCCATAAAACGAGCTTCCGTTGGTCGCTGTTTTCTGGCAAGAAAATAAGGTTTTTTAGTTCCGGGCTTTCTACTTCAATCTGGGCTAAAAGAGTTTCAAGTTCTTTTTTGTTTCAAGTTTAAGGTTTCAGGTTTTGAAGTTTTCCATGAAGTTTGTCATTCCGAGGAACGAGGAATCTCCGTAAGAAACTCCATCTGCAAAATCACCAATCTTTGTCGAGCTACTTGCGGAGATTCCTCGTTCCTCGGAATGACATATAGCACAATTGTGTCTTTATGGTTAATTTGTAATCTTAATTTTCTTTTGAAAACCGTTGCCCGCGAGAGGGTTGGGAGTACGCTACCGAAGTAGCGCGGACAGCCCGACAGCATTAGGAAAAGTGGGCGAATGAAGACAAAGTATGATGGCCCACTTTTTCTAATGTTGTCTCGCCCAAATAATTAATACTTTAAATTACATTTCACAAAAAAAACTTCAAATAATCCCAATAGATTTTGAATGTTCAATCGCTTTGCTACTTTCTTTAAAATAGCAGACAGCAACATCAAGGGACTCTAAATTTTTCATGATTTTTTTTACTTCTTGTTTCTGAGTTTTGCCAGTTTGCCTAATGTAAACTGCAATTACAGTAACCGGAAATATTTTGCAGATTCGCTCATATAAAACAGGATCATGCTGTGAATCATCTCCTAAAAGAATATATTTCAGGTTGGGATAAAACTCTAAAACATGTTTTATTTTTTCAAATTTATGGTCGTGATTCCCGCGTCCGCTCATGAAAAAATCAGTAATGCCTCTTTTGATATCTTTCAGCAAAATTACCGCTCTCGGCAAATGGTGCAGTTTGGTAAATTGGACTATAAATCGGTATAAATTCCATTCACTGCTCGAAATATAGAAAAACGCATTTACCTCTTCTTTGTTTTTTCTTCCAGCCGAACTCAACGCTTGATAATGCGCTACAACATCTTTAAAAACTTTTCTGTCATTTACATTTTTAAAAAGCAAAATGTATATTTTTTTGAAAATATTTTGTGTGTGCGAAATTAAAAAAGTGTCATCAATGTCAGAAATGATTCCTAATTTTCCGGTATGCGGATGTATGAAACTGCCTTTTGAAGTAATAATTTCCGAATTGTGTTTAAAGCTGACTTCGTAATTTATCCATCCAAAATGAGTTTCTTTTTCAAATGGAATACAAAATTTAAAGTGACCGTCGTCTAATGTTTTGGTGTGAATTTCCTGATTGCCATATTTCAAATAAACATCAAAATTTTTGATTGTTTTTATCCGAAACTGATTGATTATGGAAGTGGCGTTTTTTAGATTTTTCTTCTGAAAGTCGTATTCGTATGTTCTTTTAAAAACATGTCCCATTACAATTAATTCTTCTTCGTTGGCGTAACCTCGATATAATTGTAAGATTGGTTTCATTTATTACGTACATTTATAGAACTGTAAATTACTTAATTTAATTGATTTTAAAGGGAAAATTTTGAAAAAGAACATCTTATTTGTTGTAAATCCTATTTCGGGCGATCTTGATAAAAGCGAGCTAATTGAGATTGTAGAAGAATTTGCAGCTGTAAATCATATCAATCTGGAAGTGTATGAAACGACAGGAAAAAATGATTTAGATGAAATCAAGTCGCTTTATAACAAATTTCTTCCGGAGAGAATTATTGTTGCCGGCGGTGACGGGACCATTAAAATGGTGGCCGAAGCAATGGAAGAATACGATATTATCATTGGTATTTTGCCCGCAGGATCAGCAAATGGTTTGTCGGTTGATTTGAATTTGCCTGCTGGAATAGAAGAAAACCTGAAAGTTGCTTTTTTGAATCATTATGTGGAAATCGATATGATCTGCATCAATGGCAAAAAAAGCATTCATTTGAGTGATCTCGGCTTAAATGCTAATTTGGTAAAAAACTACGAGCAAAGTGATGTGCGCGGTTTTTGGGGATATGCATTGCAGGCTTTTACAACTTTAACAGAATCTGAAGAGCCATTTACAGCCACAATTTCGGCCAATAATAAAACAGTTGAACATGCTGCGCGAATGATTGTGATTGCCAATTCGCAGAAATACGGAACAGGCGTAGTCATTAACCCAAATGGCGCTATGAATGATGGGAAATTTGAATTAGTGATTTTAAAAAGTCTTGATTTATTGCTGATTGGAAAAATCATTACCGGAAACATGCCGATTGACTCAGATGATGTTGTCATTATTTCGACAGATAAAGCGACTATAAAAACAGATTATCCCGTGAATTTTCAGATTGATGGCGAATATTGCGGCGCACAAACCGATTTGGAAATCCACATTCTGCACAAACAAATGAAAATGGCGGTTCCTTAAGAAAACATTTTTTATTTAAAAGGATTCCGTTCTTGCCATTCTGTTTTTGGCTCTAAATACTGAAATAATTTGGCAATATTATGATTGATCAAAGTGTTGCTGTGCGTTATCAAACCATACATTTTTAATGGTTTTGCACCAACAGAACTTTTAATTTCGAGGGCAGTTCTGGCAAATACAATTGTTGAAAAGCCTTGATTAATAGAATACGCAATCATATCATACAGCATATTGAGATAAAGCATTTTTTCGCGCTGAAGATTTTCATCATAACCCAAAAAATAAGTATCCATTATGGATCCATTTTTAATCAGCGTATTGAAACCAATAAGTTTTTCATCTAAAAAATAACCATAAAACAAGAAGTTATCTTTCATGACTTCTTTGAAAAAGCTAAAATGATTCCGCGCTAGAAAAAAGGTATTAAAAGGTGCATTTTTTGCCACATGAAAATACAAATCATATATAACATCTTCATACTGCTTAATATCAGACAAAGACATTTTTCGTTTTACAATTCCTTCCGATTTTTTTCTTGCACGTTTGTATTGATCTCTGTATTTTTTTGATAAAGCATCAATATAATCTTGGTCGGTTTTCCAATTTTTATTGATTTCAAAAATCATATTAGGCTGCGTAGAGAAAGTATAGTTGTTTTTGAATTCGGCCTGAAGCGGTTTAATTTCTTCCGGAGTAAAATCTTTTATACTTGTGATATGAACTTTTTTACCAGAAGCTTTTAAATCTTTTTTAAGCTGATTAATTGCTTTATGAAGTGTTTTAACTGCTTTTGACAGCTGAACGTTTTTTGCGAAAGAAAAAGCATTTTGACCTGTAAGCATATTATTTCCAACGAATAATACATGAGAAGCAAAATTTTTGAAAGCAAAATTACGAACTGAAGTTTTTAAGCACTGATCGCGCTCGCCAAAAGATTCCAGTTTTTCGGCAAATAAAAATTGAGTCAAAGCAATTCCTGAAAGCTTTTCTTCTTCAAAAATTCCAATAAAATGACAAATCATATTTACAGGACAAGAATTTTCCAGCACTTCGAGATATTCCCGTGTCAAAAAGATATTTTCTGCAGCAAGCGAATTCCATTCTAAAGGAAGCGACGCTGTACTATTGTAGATTTTAAAAGAATAAGTTGTATTCAAAGGAGTGCGCTAATTTCTTCAAAATTAGATAATATTTGTAATAACTGACTTTCTTTAAGTTATTATTAAGAAAAACCCGTTTGAGTTTTGGTTTCAAACGGGTTTTGTAAATTTTGATTTATGCGAAAGCGCAAACAATGCCGCCCATCAACATAAGTGTGAGCATCCAGTAGCCCGCGTGAATAAAAATATATTTCCAAGATTTTCTTTCGAATAAACCATTGATTCCAACAATTGGAAAAGCAAAAAACAATCCCGACATGAATCCATGAAGTGCGCCGTGTTTAAAAGTTCTGTAAGCAGTTCCATAATCGGCCATAAAAGCAGCAAAAGATGGTTTTGCCTCAGCTAGCTTCGGTGGTCCGCCCACCATTCCAACAGCACCAGACTGATGAATTGTCAAAGCCATTAAAATAACAGTAATCATCAAAGAAAAAACATAAGTTAATCCGAAGATTTTGAGCATATTTCCTGTTTTGAGCTGCTCTTCTGTGAAATTGTTTTCTTTCATCCAGATTGTTCCAAAAACTTTTGGATGATACCAAATGAAACCAGTAAGCAATGTCACAACAGCGGCTAAAAATAGCGCAATAAAGTTAATTTCCATAATATGAGGTTTTTATGTTAGATGAGTCAAATTTAAACAAAAAAATCGCTTATTTAACATTTTTTAAAAAGTACTATTAAGACTATTAATAATTGAGTTATTAACACTTTATCGACAATAGGTGCATTATGTCTAGATAATTCATACTTTTGCGGTCATAACAAACGCCCAAATCTGTTATGAAAAGCTTGTTTACTTTTTTTTTAGCATTAGCTTTTTCTCTGAATTCTTTTGCAGATACTGTTTCAGATAAAGAGAAGGAAGCTTTGATTAAATTATATCATGCCACAAATGGTCCGCAATGGAATGTAAAGTGGGATTTGACCCTTTCTGTGTCAACATGGTATGGAGTTCGCGCTGAAAACGGAAAAGTAATAGCTCTTGATTTATCAAATAATAATCTGCAGGGAGAATTGCCTTCTGAATTTTTTGACTTGGTAAATTTAGTTGAAGTGAATTTTCAGAAGAATAAACTGGAAGGGAATTTGTCAAATAACATCCAGAACCTAAAAGAAATTGAAGTTTTGAATGTTTCTGATAATAAGTTCTCAGGAACAATTCCGATAGGAATCTGCGAATTGCATAAACTGAAAGATTTGGAGCTTTTTAAAAATAAAATATCAGGTGAATTGCCATCTGATCTTGGAAAATTAAAGCAATTAGAAGTTCTTGCATTGTCGGATAATGAGATTGGCGGTTCACTGCCGAGCTCAATTTACAAGATCACAGCCTTGAAAATATTGCTTTTAAACGGCAATAAATTATCGGGCAGTTTGAGCCGAGAAATTGTAAATTTTAAAGCTTTGCAAAACTTGAGTTTATTTGATAACAGTTTTGAAGGAGAAGTACCGGAAGGACTTGGAAAGCTTTATAATTTATCTGAAATGAATCTTTCTTACAATAAATTTAAAGGAGGAGTTTCAAGAAAAATGGCATTATTAGATGCCTTAAATATGACAATGTTTGATGAAAATGGGAATCCGTTTTTATTAGAAATAAATACTGAAAGACAAAAGAATATTACCGAAAATTAATCGTGCTTATGGAATGAATTTTACTCTGAAAAAAGTTGATTAAATATATTTAGTTAATTGTTGAAAACCGTAACTCGTTACGGTTTTTTTTATTTCTGATTTTGTGATTTATTATTTTAAATTTGTCAAATATTTTTGAAAATTTTTGTTTTTTTTCTTTAACTTTAAAATTAGATTCGGTCTTTTGGTTGAAGTCGGATAGAGAAAAGAAATTAACCTTTTAATGTAAAATTATGACACTGCAATATCAAGGCGAAGAATACGGAAAGCCAACAACATTTACACTAAGAATCATTGGTAATAACTTATCAAAAAGCAGTTCAAATTATCAAATTGATCTTTTAGTAGGCGACAAAAGATTGCCAACTTTTACGACTGAAATTCATCAAAGTCTTTCAAATTGTTTAAAAGAAATTTATTTGTTTAGAAAACATCACGGAATCACATTCAATGAGTCTTCAGAGAAAGTTGTTTCGCTTTATGTTCCTTACGACAGAGTTTTATTCAATCACAATAAATTTGCTTTGTTCAGAGCCTAAATTTTGAGTCAAAACAAAAAAAGACCGTTCAAAAAGAACGGTCTTTTTTTGTTTTGATATTTATAAGAAGTATTCAGAAACACTCCGTAAATTATTTTGGCTGTTTGTTTGGTTCTTTCTTTTTCATTGTTTCCATTATCAGGAATACTTTTTTTAAATCAGCTGCCGAATTTGCATTTGCAAAGGCATGAATGTATTGGTTCCAGCCTTCATTGCTGCCGCTCTCAACAATAGACTGAATAGAATAAATGTCTTTGCAGTTATAAACGGTCCAGTCGGCGGTTTTGTTTAGGATTTTGCGCTTTATTTTTTCTGTTTTACAGCTGTCACTAGAAGGCCCAAACTGACTTGGATGATTGCCAAAATAAAAGCCGCCTGAAAAAGCTGCTGTTGCTGTTGTATCTGTAGGGTAAAAGTAATAAACAGAAAAATCAGGTCCTCTATTTTCCTTAATTGTATATTTTTTTGGGATAGAAATATAGTAATTGGTTTCGCCAATTTGCTTCTCTGTTAATTCCTTTAAATAAGGATTTTCTGGAATAGGTTTTGTTTTTTTATCGGAACAACCTAAAATGATTACTATTAAAATTAAAGATAGAAATGGAATTTTCAGATTTGAGCTCATGTTTATTTAAATAAAGGTTAGTCAATTTATTTGCCCATTGCATAAGTAATACCTCCAAGCAGATGTTGTGTGAAAAGAGGATCGTTGTAGCTTTCAGGGCTATGGCCTAAAGCAGTATAAAACGCTCTGCCGCCATCATACTCATGATACCAGGCCAAAGGATGATTGTCGCCATGTTTACCGCCTTTATAGGAAGACTCATCAATTTTTATAAGCACATTTACATCTGGATTTAAATATTTGAAATTGTACCATTCATCTTTTCGTTCCCAAGTTGCAGGAAGATGTTTTGTAGACGGATGTTCATGATTGACAATTATAAGTTTTGCATCTTGCGGTTCCGGATGCCCTTCAAAAATACCACCGATCATTTGTGTGTACCAAGACCAGTCTGGCTCGCAATTTGTAGCCGAATGAATGCCAACAAAACCATTTCCTTTTTGTATAAATTTCTGCAAAGCTAATTTTTGATCTTCGCCTAAAACGTGGCCAGAAGCGCTTAAAAATATAACAGCTTGATATTGCTTCAAGTTTTTTGAATTAATAGCAAGAGAATCTTCAGTGGCATCTACCAGAAAATGATTTTCCTGTCCCAGTTTTTTTATAGCAGCAATTCCGGCAGTGATGCTTTCGTGTCTGAAGCCATTGGTTTTAGAAAAAAGCAGCACTTTTTTGGTTTTAGCGGGAGTTATTTCTTCTGTATTTTTTTGATAGAAAGAAACTAGAAAAAAGCTCGTCAGCAGAATCGAGGTAAATAAAAAAGATTTTTTTATTGAAGATAGTAGGTTCATTTTGCAAAATTTTATTTTTGGAAGATAGAAAAAAATATTTTTTGAAAGTGTGTTTGTTGAATTTAAATCCTCATTCTAAATTTTATTACGCGACATCGTGTTGAATGAATGTTTGGTGGTTTTTGATCCTAGTTTGAAATAAAAATGACGTGTAATGTTAGGATATATTTAATTAAAAGCTTCAAGTTGCTAATAAATTAAAAAAAGCATTTATTTAAAACTACTTTTTTATTGTATGTTTGAGATGAAAATTAATGTAACTCTAAACAGCAAAATAAAATGATTAAAAAGGGGATGTTATCTTTTTTGATAGCTATACTAACAATTACAATTGGTTCCGCCCAAAATTGCCTGCCATCAGGTATAACAATCACTAGTCAGTCCCAAATTGATAATTTCTCAATAAACTATCCCGGCTGTACTAATATTGGCGGAAATGTATCAATAGAAAATGTTTCCAATCTTTCTGGTTTGTCACAAATCAAATCCATCTCAGGAAATCTTACTCTTAAATTATTAATAAAAGATTTAAACGGATTACATAATTTGGTTTCTATTGGTGGCGATTTGACTATAAGCGGCAATTTTTTGATAAATAACTTTACAGGACTTAGTAGTTTAAGTACTATTGGAGGAAATTTTGTAATTGAAAATAATAACATATTACAGAATGTTGATGGACTTGAAAAACTTACTTCTATTGGAGGTAATTTGTTGATAAATAGTAATTATGAACTTGCCAATATTAATGGAATTAAAAACTTAAAAGACATTGGAAAAGATTTAGTTATTTACGCAAATAACAAGCTTGAAACGATTAGTGGATTAATAAGTGTTACCAATATCAATAATGATTTGGTAATTCATGGAAATCCACTTTTGCTGTCATTAGATGGTTTAAATAATTTAAAAAGCGTAACAAGAGATTTAAAAATTAAAACAAATGATAAATTAAATAATCTTCAAGGTTTAAATGGTTTATTGTCGACTGGTAGATTTTTTGAAATTGAGACGAATAAGAATCTTTCTAATTTAATTGGTTTAGAAAAGCTTAATAATGTATATCGACTTTTTATATCTAGTAATGAAAGTCTTGCTGATTTAAAAGGTTTGGAAAATCTTAAAATTGTAAAAGAGAATTTGCACTTATTTGCAAATTATAATTTACTTTCATTAAATGGACTGGAAAACGTTAGCTCTGTTGATGGAATGTTACAAATTCAAAGCTGTAATTCTTTAAAGAATTTAACTGGATTAGGTAGTTTAACAAAAGTGGGGAATGCATTTGAAATTTACAATAATATTGGTATGATTAGTTTAGATGGAGTGAAAAATCTAAATTCGGTTGGAAATACCTTGTATATTTCTGGATGTAGAAGTATCCAAAACTTAACTGGTTTAGAAAGTATTAAAAATTTAAATAATACTTCTTTAACAGTAAGTTATTGCGATAATTTAAAAAGTCTAAAAGGTATCGAGAATGTTGATCCTAAGACAATAAGTTATATTACTATAGAGCTAAATCCGTTATTAACGATCTGCGCAATAGAAAATATATGCAATTATCTAAGAGATGTTGAAACAAGCGCTGCGATTCGCTCAAATAATTCAGATTGTAACAATAGAGATGAAGTTGTTTCTAAATGTGGAGTTCTTTCTATTGAGGAAAATCACATTTCATCATTAATCTCTTTTTATCCTAATCCAACAAGTGGGAAAATAAACATCAATGTGCAATCTGAGTGCAAAATGTATATTTATAATACTGTTGGAGAACAAATAAAAGAACTAAAGATTAAAACAGGATTGAATGAAGTAAATGTTGATTTTTTGCCTTCAGGAGTGTATTTTTTCAAACCTGAAAAAGAGAACGCTTTTAAAATAATAAAAAACTAAAAATGAAAAATAACCCAAAATCACTTTTGATTTCTATTCTATTAATGGCAATTGGCTGTAAAAATGAAACACAAAACGATACTCCTGTTGCTGATGGAAATAATGCTTCTGCAGAAATTTCAGTTGTTGCAGAGCCAAAATCAAGGCCAAAGTCATTAAATCAAATTACTGCCGCAGAAGCTTTTGAATTAAAACCAAACGAAATCTACAGCAAAGATTCTCTTCCAAAAAATAAAGAAGTGTATGCTGTTATCGTTGATTGGGCTTTAAATAGCAATAAAACTTCAATTGTTGCTTTTAAAACTGGTGAGGCCAGCTTTCTTCTTAATGGTATTGATATGCAATTTGAAAAAAATCCGCAATCTTTTAATTCTTTTTCGGTTTCATTGATAGATAAAGCTGAAAAAGTATTGTCTTCATTTACGCCTACAACCGAAAGAACTGCGCCAGAACAAAATCAGATGAAAATATATGTTTTAACCGGAGATGGGAAATACTTGTACGAAAACAAAATCACTGAATTTAAAAATAATAAAGAGATTCATGATGTTTTTGAAGCGGCTTCAAGACTTTTGCTGGAATCTAGAAAAGCATTGTAATTCTATTTTTCAAAATAATCAAATAAAAAACTGCGTAATCCTAAAGTTTTTCGGGATTGCGCAGTTTTTTATTGCTGTGAAACTTAGATTATATTTTTAAGTTGTTCAATAAATCAATAAGTTTAGGATCAGATGGTTTTGGTGCGCGAGCAGTAACAATATTGCCATTAGGATCAAGAAGAATAAATGTTGGAACTCCTTGAACACTATAATCTTTTATGATTTTTGATTCCCATTCATTTTCTGCCAATAATTGAATGCCACCTAATTGTTTATCTGTAACAAATTTGCTCCATTTCGGCTGGTCTTTTAACGCATCAATTGAAATACTGACAAACTCAATATTTTTGCCTTTATATTGCTCTTCCACTTTCTGAAGAAATGGAATTTGTTCACGACAAGGACTGCACCATGTTGCCCAAAGATCAATGTAAATATATTTTCCTTTCAGATTGTCTAAACTAGTTTTTCCTCCTTTTTGATTTTCGTAATCAAATTTTGGAGATGGTTTTCCGGGTTGTAATGCATTTGTTGCGTTATAATTGGCAGTAAGTGTTTGCTTAATATTAGGATCATTTGTGATCGATAAAAATTCTTGATATGTTTTTTCATATTCTGGATTTTCCATACTAATATCGTATTTTGAATTTTCGATTAAACTGTTTTTCATGCTTTGACTTTTTAAAGCTTTAATTTCCGGAATTGTATTTTTAGCAGAAATGAACAATGAGTTATCATCTCCTTTGATATTTTCATAGAATTTGACTAACACAATTTCTTGGTATTCTTTTGAAAATAAAAAATCAGAATTATTGTCTAAATCCATTGTTTCGTCAAACTTTGGGTATTTTTCAGAAACTTTAAAATCATATTGTTTTACTAGATAATAATGTTGTTTTATATAATAAAGCAAATGTTTCTGCTCCAGATAATGAATACTTCTGGATTCTTTTGCTTTAAATTCAGCATCAGTAAATTTTGTTTTGAGGTACAAAGTATTAACTGATTTTTTAATTTCTTGAAGTTTTTTCAGGAATTCATTTTCGTCAAGTTTATAAAATTCTTCGCCTGCAACTGCTGAAGTTATAAGCTGTTTTTTAGCAAGATATTGATTCTCTACACTTCCTTTGCCTGTAAATTTTAAAGTTGAAGCCAAGTTTGCATCATCAGCAGACAGTACTAATTTAGAATCTTTAGCTAAATATATAGGGAAACTATTTTTAGTGGTTTCAATTTTATAAATGCCATCAGATTCTAATTTCAGATTTTCTGAAAAACTCCCGTCTGGTTTTAGTTTGATTTCTTTATCTAGTAAATCTCCTTTAATTTTAATTATTCCATTTTCGGTATTCGTGATTTTGCCTGAAACAATTATCGTTTCTTCAGAAGTTGTGAACGAATACAAAACTGCAATTAGTAATAAAAAAAATATTTTTTTCATTTTTTGGTGGTTAGAGAGTTTGATTTTAGACTAAGTTATCTTGTTAAAAATAAGGATTATTTTTTAAGAATGGATGTGTAATATGAGATTATGTTGTTTTCTGAAATCTTTTCATGCTGAATATCTTTGACTTGTCATCGCTAATCTAAATCAAGTTTTTGGTAGATAGAAACAAATAAAAACTTCAGATTTCTCCAAAGCTTTTGTCTTATCAGCGAGAAACATTCAGATGTTTAGCCAGATTATTGAAGATTTTAATGAAATATTTATGTTAGCTGTTATAGGAAAGCATTATGATTTTAAAGTGATTAATCAGATATGTTAAATGAGTTTTTTGCGTACTGTGAAAAACCGTAATGTTTCTAATTTTAATTTATATATATTAGCTTTAATAATACTCTTTTCTGTACGAACAAATAATAGTTTGTTATTGCAAAAAGAAACAATTTACAGCCATTTAATTCTCAGTAAAAGACAAAAATTATTTAATGGAAAAAGAACTCGGATATCAGCAAATCAAAGAAATTAAAGAAGCATATTTAAAAGATAATTTATCTGTTGAGAATCAAATTATAAAATTAATTGTTGCAGGATATGACGAAAAAACTGCAGAAGAACTTATTAATAAAGTAATTAGAGAGTATAAAAGAGAACTTTTGGAAGCGGCTCAGGACGAAAGTGAAAATAGAGATATCCAGAAAATTACAGGAAGCGTCATATTTGGAGCGGCTATCTTAGGCCCGGTTTTAAGTATTAAAGGATCTGAATGGTATATATTGGCATCTATTGTTGCGGGAGCTGCAGGGTATTTTGACTTAAGAAAACAACCAATAGCAGGAGTAGTAAGATCAATAGTTTTGGTTATTTTGTTTCCGTTAGCTTTTGAATTGTATATAAATACTAGAAGTTCTTATTATATCGTCGAATTATTAATTCCCTTTTTAATTTGTTTCCTTATTGCATATTTATTCCAGCTCTTAATTTCTAAGATATTTTATCCTGAAGAAATTTAAATTTTAACCTATAAATGATGTTATCCAAGTACAATTTTAATGAAAGTTTAAAACGCTTTGAACCAAAAGAAAAAAGATGTGGTTATTGTTTTCAAAACGAAAGTGAGAATATTAATAATTACGATTTTATCAAACTTTATAAAGTACAAGACAGAACTAATTTTGTTATCTACAGAACTCTAAAGTATGAAGAAATGGAGATAGGAATTTCAAGATGTAATGATTGTGTTGAATTTCATGAAGAAGCTTCCCGTAAATCTCCAATATTAAAATATGCAATTTATCTGTTAATTCTAATTTTTGTATTGCCTGTTTTTGGTCTAAAAGTCTTTGTAGTTGGTATTGCATTGAGTTTAGCCTTGTTTTTTTTCTTGCATAAATATGGAAAAAAAAGTACTGTTTCAAACGAGAGATTAACATTAAAACAAGGAATTGCATCAAATGAAACCATTCAGGATCTTGTCCTTTCAGGATGGATATTTGATAAACCCTCGGCATAATTAAAGAAAGACACCGTAGCATAATCGTGTGCTTGAAAATTCTATTTATA
The DNA here is from genome assembly GCF_009711135.1 of Flavobacterium sp. LC2016-01. Classification (GTDB taxonomy): domain Bacteria; phylum Bacteroidota; class Bacteroidia; order Flavobacteriales; family Flavobacteriaceae; genus Flavobacterium. The sequence continues at coordinate 245,585 of NZ_WMIC01000005.1, forward strand.
GACCCGATGGAGCAAGCGTCCCGCTCGTGAACGTAAAAATAAAAAATAGCTCCAGATTTCTCTGAAGCTTTTGTTTTAGTAGCCTAACCGGACAATTCTCGAACCATTTTGAAGATGATTTAAAAAGAATAAATATAATTCAGTCAAGAGATAAATTTAATTTTTAAGTTATTGAATTAATCAACTGCAGGTTTGAAATCACTAAAAGGTTTTTTAGACGCTTTTGTGGCGTGTATTGTTAGGCACGCTGCAGATTAATTTTTTTATTTCCAATCAGTTTGTAGTGCTATATTTTTCATCTTATTATATACTGCATTTAGCCCATAAGTTCCTTGATAACCGTAATCTTTAATTTTTTTAACGGTGCCATTCTTAAATTTAATTTCGAGCCAAACTGTTGAAAAATCATAGCCATCTATTGAAAATTCGTTTGGTAAATCTGAAACATTAATATAGTCAAGTAATTCACTTATATCTTTAAATATAACTTTGTCAATTTTTTCACTTGATTCTCCCTTGTAAAAATTATCTTTCAAGCTTGATACATTATAGATATTCAAGCAAGTATAATGAGCATTTTGATTGTTGTCGATCTCGATTTCAAAAAAGTTTTCTGAAATAAATTTGATATACTGTATGTCATAGTTTGCAGGCTTATTATTCTTTTCTATAAAGGAATCGAACTTATAAGTCAAAGTATCTACAAAATGGATTATTTTCTCGGTTAATACAGTTTCTGGATCTGTTTTGTAACTATTGACCAGTAATTCATTTTTATTACCTATAACGATAGGTTTTAAGATTTTGCAGGCATAATCTATATTATCTGACAAATTGAATAGTTCATATTGATTGGATTCTGATCCTGTTATGATATATTGATGATAAGTGCTGTACCAATAACCCGTAAAAAGCAAATCGGTTTTGCCATCATTATTGAGATCAACTTTTTGCCAATTTTGGATATTCCAAGTTTTATATAAACTGCAATCACTTAATTCATTGATAATTAAATCGGTTGATTTTATCTGTAATTGTCCGAAATTATCTTTGTCAAAATCTGGATTTATCAATTTTGCAAATTTGATTACATCTTCAGTTGTCTTCAAATTATCTATTTTGTTTAGGCCGGTAGTTAAGACATCCTTTGAAGTGTCTAAATTCTTTTTTTTGCTGAAAGCGCAACTGCAAAGCAATTGTGATACAATGATTATATATAATATTTTTTTCATATCTGTTTAATTACAAGGGGTTCCAATTGCTGTTTGATTTCCTGATGTTCCACCATTTGATTCTGCAGCATATCGTGCTTCAATTCTATTGTAATCTGCACTTCCTGCAGGAAAAGTTTGATTATAGATCGGGGTTCCACGTAATCCGCCCCAAGCTAAATCCATATAGATCTGATCTGGAATCCCATTAGTAAAAGGTACTCCAGTTTGAAATTCTTGTAAGGCTGCAGCGATTGTATTTACATACATGTTTGCCATTTCAGCATGATGTAAATCTGGATTAGCTGGCAAAGGATATTTTTTGTCACAAAAAGCTTGGAAAAGTGTTGGAGTATCAGCAAAAATGCCAAGATTACCATCAGAATTATATTGATCTATTAGACTCATAAAATAAGCATGTAAAGTCTCATGCAAAATATTTGATGCCCTAAAGAGTCTTGTTGAAGATGTGTAATCTGGACTAATTCTTATTGTATAGCCAAATCTTTTTTGAGCATCCGTCCTAACTGTTTGAGCTGGTTTACCATCAGTAGGTGTTTCTGTTTTTATTTGTAAGTATATTAATTTATTTACGCCTAATTTTTTTAATATTTGCGCTATATCATTATTGGTAGTTTTCTTTAATTTATCCAGAATTGCTTTTGGACATGGGTTAAGCTCAGAATCATCAATCTTTTCTTCAATTGCTTCACTAAGTAATATATCCGTTGCCGGTACTCCAATCCAAGAATCTGAACCTTGTTCATAAGTATATAGCAAATTAGTAGTCGGATCGAATACTTTTAAATTGTTTACGGGCCATTGGTATTCTAAAATACCATAATTGTCCCTGTTGTTGGGGATTATCATGTTAGGAAGGATTACCTGCAAAATTTGCCATGAGTTTGATGCAGCATCGAAAATATATTCAGTACAAACTCCATCAGGATCGGTAAACCTAGAAGTCTGTTTGTCTAGAGGATATGCTGGAAGATTAGGTTTGTAAGAAGTAGAAGATGACGCGCCTGATCCACCCATAAATAATGCTGCACCAGCACAGTCGCTTTTCTTAGAGAGTTCTTCTCCGCCACCGCCACCGCCACCGCCGCTACCGCCACCGCTGCAATCACATATTGTAAATAAATAAACTCGACTAACGATTTCGCCTCCCATTCTTGTTATCCACCAATATTCTACACAACTTCCTTGGGTTTTGCCGGCCATTTTATCCTTATGCATTCCATTTAAAGTTGCATTTTCAATTAATGTGCCTTGCTCATATTTATTATACAGCATTTTTATTTTTGAGAGGCTCAAGAAAGTAACTTCCCCAGAATAGTTAAGACTTTTTTTATCTGCATTTAATATAGATTGTATAACTTTATTATGATTAGTGTTGGATATATTAGTTTTTAACATTACAATGCTTGAACGTACCACTTTATCTTCGTTCAAATAAAAAATGATCTTGGTAATTCCGGAAAGCCCTTCCAATGGTTTAGCATCTGCAATTAGCAATTTTTCTGTGGTTCTTAAATCAAATATTTCTAAACTGGATGTGTCAATTGCAGTCGATAGTTCCTCGATTTTAGATAATTCTCCTAAACTATTACTACTCTTTAGTTGATTCCAATAATCATTTATTTTATCTTTATAAATTGCAGGAGCGGCATGGTTATCTTCATGTAGAACGTCATCTTTATCTTCACAATTGGATAAAAATAGTACTAAAAGAAATAGAGTCAAATTTGTTAAAAACGATTTTAAGAATACATTTTTCTTCATAATTGAAACCTTCAAAAGGGGTTAAGATATATTGTAATTTTTATAGTGTACTTGGGATTGAAAACTGAGGCATATAAGCTGAAAGATTTTTTTACTCTTTGTCATTATCTTTTGTGCATATTGTTGTAAATTTTTTTTTGATGTTTTTTCTGTACAAAAAATCTTAAATAATCACAAATATATAAGTTATTACTTTGAAATTGTTATAGATTTATTAAAAAAAAAATGTTTTGATTTATAAAGTTATTATTAGAAATCATTTTATGTCGAATGGGTAATGTTTCTGAGTTAGTGATTATATCAATTATTCAAGATGTGAAGAGAAAAGAGTTGCTAAAAATTGGAGAACGAAAAACAATAAACAAGCAGTATTATTGTAAAATATGCTGTCATTATTTTATAGAAAATTATACTCAATAAAGATTATAAGTCAGGTATAAGCCAAATATCATTCAATTAACCAAAGAAGGCTTAGGGATGAAAATTATAGCAATAATCTTCAAAATGTCCTAGTGTTGGCACTAGAGTAATGCTCGTGAAAGTAACAAATAAAAAAGTTGAAAGGAAATGTTTAGAAAACAAAAAAGCTCCAGATTTCTCTGAAGCTTTGTCCTAGTAGCGGGAACAGGACTCGAACCTGTGACCTTCGGGTTATGAGCCCGACGAGCTGCCTACTGCTCTATCCCGCGATGTTTCGGGTGCAAAGATAAGCACTAAATACAGTTTATCAAAGGAATTAGTGAAATATTTTTATTTAAATAAATTTAGTTCTAACTAATTGTTGTACAGTGAAATATGGTTTTGTGATTTTGAAATTAGATCTCATAATCAAGTAATTCGGAATAGGGATCATTTTTTAAACCTAATAATTTAGCAAAAGCAGGCTCGGTTTTGAGACCGTTTTGTTTGAGTTTTATGATTTCCTGCCGAAAATTTTCGTCTCGTGATTCCAGAATTTGGTGTTCTATAATCATGTGCCTGTAGCCATTTTGATTTTTGGTTGGAAGATTTTGCCCGAAAATTTCAATTTCAAAATCATCTAATTTGAAACTCCCAACTACTGATTCTTGCTGATTTAGTATAGTTTCTCTGATTTTAAAATCGGAGTTGTTTTTAAAAAGAGAAGTGATTTTTTCAATGAAATAACTTTTGTTCTGCCAATAACAAATAATATCAAGATCACTGTGTTCAATGTTAATATTTATTGGAATTGTACCAACAAGAATTGAGTCAAATTCCGCAAGAACTTCTAAAATCCTGTTTTTAGTCAAAGTTCCATAAGCCAGAATTTGTCTTTCATTTCCAGATTTTAAATAGTCAATTGTACTGAAATCAATCATTATTTACTTGTCGTAATTTTTCTCTTCTTTAATTTCCTGAGCTAATCTTTTATTAATATTGATTTTGGCTTTGGTAAAAACAAAAATTGTCGTTTTGTATTCGCGGGCAAATTTGTTTGTTATTTCGCCGCCAATCGCCGCCTTTTGAAAAAACGGACTTGTTTCTGCAAATTCGGTACTGTTTTCTTCAAATTCTTTTACCCGAATAAGATTTGTATAGTCAATATTCAAATTAAACCAATTGACATAATCGGCATTAAAAGAAACAGCTTTGATGCCTTTTTTAGTGTAATAATTAATAGCTCCGGCCTGACCGTAATTATCACAAAGCACCAATGTGTTTTCAGATTTTGGAAACAAAGCATAAACCGAATCTGTTTTGCGGGCAAGTTCTTTCCATCCCAGCATGTCGGCAAAATCCTGAGGCAGTTCGTGATCTTTTCCATCTTCCCAGCGCAGCATTCCCAGCTTTTTATATCGCTCAGGTTTTGCTGTTATTTCCTCTGGCGTTTTATTCGGAAAAGCTACTTTGTAAATTGGAATAAAAAGTAAAAGCGGAATCAAAATTAAAACGGGCTGTAAAAATCGTTTCCATCCAGTTTTTGAAATTTCGCCTAAAAATACGGCGCCAAATGCAATGTAAATAGGATAAAGGCCAATGGCATAATACGCTTTGGCTTTGAAATAAATAAAAACCAACAGTGTAAAAATAATCGAAGCAAAAAAGAATCTATAATTTGTAAAAGGCTTATAAAAAAGCAAGGCATAAAACGAGGAAAGAATAACGATAAAGCCGCCAATAAAAAACAGCAACTGTTCTTTTAAAAATCCTGCGCGATCAACATTTACCAACTGTGTTTCGGCCAATTCTTTCATATGATGAACAATCGGGAAATGATTATTGTATTGCCATAAAAGATTCGGAAAAATTAAAATTAATCCCAGAATCAAAGCGAAATAAAGATTTTTATCCCCAACTATTTTTCTTTGTTTTGAAAGCAAAAGCACCGGCAAAAGCCCGATTAAAAGAAAAAGAATATTGTATTTATTCAGAAAACCGAAAGCGAAAATTATAGCGCCCGTGTAAAGCCATTTTACTTTTTCGGTATTGATGTATTGAATAACTGCAAAATAAAAAGCTGTCCAGCATAAAATGTCTAAAGAATTGGGCTGAAAAAGCATATTTAATCGTAAAAGGGATGACAGTAAAATGCAAGTTGCGCCTAAAATCAATGCAAATAAATTCCCTTTAAGAACTTCAATAGTTTTCCAGACAACTAAAAGTGTCAAAACGCCAAAAAGGGCAGGGAAGAACTTAACCCAAAAAACAGAATTTCCGAGCAAATAAATGATGTACGAAAACCAAGAAGTTACGGGCGGAACTGATAGATACCCCCAAGCCAAATGATGTGCCTGATCCAGATGCAGATATTCATCGCGCTGCAGATCATATTCTGGACTCAATAAAATATATTGAAGTGCAAATTTTAAAATGATAAACCCAATTAAAATAAATGTTTTCTTAGTCATGTAGATTTTGGTTTCTTAGGTTTGTTTGGCTTTTGCATTATAAGTAGTTTTAAATCAACGCGTAATTCTGTAGCTAAGATAGGATTTATTTTGATTTTTGAATATTCGGAATATTTCTTAATATAACCCGTTGGGTGCAATTAATTCAAACACATAGAAACATAGGTTTAGGAGGTGCAAAAAAGGCGTTTCACTTGTTTTAAACAAACATAGTTGGCTATGTGTTAGAAACTAGTTTTTTTTTAAGTTCTTTTCGACAAATAAAATCTATGTTTCTATGTGTTCAATAAAATAAAATAAATTACACACAATGGGTATGGTGTGATAATGTAAAGTGCAGATTTTTAGATATTTATGGTCTTTAGGTATTAGTTGGATTGACATTTTTATTATCTTTAATGTCCAGCAATAACTTTAAAAGAAAATACCATGAAAAAGAAATTATTGATTGCGGCTGTCCTTTTAGGGGCAATTTCATTTGCAAATGCGCAAAGTGTAGGAGATATTACAAAAGCGGCCAGTAAGGCGTCAACAACGGCAGTTCCCGCTTTTGATGTTGCAAGTATCTCAAATCAAGTTATGGGTGTATTATCTCCAAAATTAAAATTAACCGAGGCTCAAAAACCGGTGGTAAATTCATTGGTAAATGAAACTCTAAATAAAAAGAAGAATATTTTGCCTACAATGGCTACTGACAAGGCAGGTTATACTTCTAAAATGACTGCCAGCAGAGAGTCTTTTATAGCCAAAATGAAAAAAAATATAAGTCCGACACAATTTGATGCACTTACATCTTTACTGCCAAAATCAGCTTCGGCAGTAACGCCATTGGCAAAAATGCTTTATTAAGATAGTATAAAATAAAAAAAGCAAAATAGAAGTCTATTTTGCTTTTTTTATTTTCAGTTTTATTAGAAAATGTTTTGGATTTAAAGGTTCTCCTCTAAATAAGCAGGATCAAATTCGTTTGTATCCTGAACTTCGGCAGTTACAGGTTTAGAAGCTTTCAGTGTATTGAATCTTTCCAGCATTTCTGTTTCACCTTCTTCACCGCTAAAATAAGGGAAAACATCCATAATTGCTGTTTCTGTGATAGCTGGAATAGAATATTCGCCCATTGTATTTTTCATTACGTGAAGTGTGTTGTCAAAAGCTTCACGAACATCATTTGCCTGAATTAGCATATACATGCTTGTTTTTCTTTCTTTTCCGCTTTCTTCATCATAAGCAATTAAAGTGATTTTAGATTTAAACCATCTGTCTGTATTTTCAAACGGATGAATTTCGGCATAATTTGCCACTTTGATAGCTGTGATTTTAAATTCTTCACTAGTGTAAGCGGCCATTTCTTCGGTCATTCTTTTTTCAGCTTCTGTATAAGATAAAGCATCAACCAAATAGGGCTCTGTTAAAACTTTCTGTCCGCCCGTTTCATCAGTTTTTCTATATTTTACTTTGCATTCGTACCAAGTTGCGCTCATTTTCTTGTAATTTTTAAGGATGCCAAAGATAGATTTTATGGAGAAAATACGATTCAAATTCGCAAATAGATATTCACAATTTTAAATTACTATGTAATTTATTAGGTTTTGTTTAATGTTTGATTTGAAATAATTTGTAAATGAATTTTAGACAATAATATCTTAAAATGTGTAATTGGTCGTTTTTTAGTGAAGATGGTGTGTTTTATTTGTTAAAATGATATTATTTTTTAATTTTTGTAATTGTAAGTTCTTTAGAATTAGATATAATTTTCTTACTTTAGCTTAAACAAGTATTAAATACCGGCCTAAAACTTATTAAGGATAACTCGAACATATTAAGTATGAATAATATTCAAGATTTAAATATAAAAGATGAAGTGCTGCCTATTTTTGATTTTTCTTTGAATAGCTTCACGAAGAAAAAAATCCTTACTATTTTAGAAACGCCTTTAAAAGCGAAAAATCAAATTATTGAAAGACAAAATATTCTGAAAGGATTTGTTTTAAATAAAGAGATTTTAAAAAACTACTCTTATACTGTTTTGTATTTAAATGAAGTTCACTATTTCCTGAACAATTTTAAAGAAGAAAATATCAACTGGAAACGCTTTTTGTTTTTTGGACCAACTGCCGATGAAATTCTTACGCATAATAAAATTCATCAGCTTATATTGTTTTTTCATCGATTAGAGTCGACTTGTTTTTCACGACTTAATTTGATACACTTTCCTGAGCCATACAGGAAAGATTTGAACAGAATATTGTCTTTTCTTTCTGTTTTTGGACTGAGAAAATATGAATATATTATTAGAGAAAAACAGTTGAAAAGCAAGCATCTAAAAAAAATAGTGGCTAAAATTTCAACTTTACAAGAGGAAGGTAAAATTGAACCATTTTGGGATGATTTATTTTTGTTTGAATCTTATTTGTCGATAAGCAAAACCATTATTGATCGCGAATTTATTTTCCCAGTTATTACAGATAAAAGTTTTGTTATAAATGATTTCTATCATCCTTTAATTGGCAGTCCAATTAAGAACAGTTTTACGGCATTTAATAATGTAATCGTATTAAATGGTCCCAATATGTCTGGAAAATCGACTTTTCTTAAATCAGTCAGTTTGTGTATTTATTTAGGAAATCTTGGATTGGGAATTCCGGCTTCTGCGGCTGAAATTCCTTTTTGCACTGATTTTTCAATCGGAATCAATAAACGTGATGACATTTTAAACGGTTACAGTCATTTTATGACCGAAGTCGTGAACCTCAGAGATGTGGTTTTAAAAGCAGCTGATGGGAAAAGATGTTTTGTTGTTTTTGATGAGCTTTTTAGCGGAACAAATGTTGAAGATGCTTTAGAAATTTGCACAAGAACCATTAATGGCGTTGGTGCTTATTCGAATTCTTATTTTTTAATTTCGACACATATCCAAGAATTAAAGGAATTAACAAACGAAACGGTTTCAACTTATTATTTAGATTGCGAACTGATCGACAATATCCCGACATTTACTTATAAGTTAAAGAAAGGATGGTCTGATATTAAAGTCGGCAGAATTTTATTTGAAAAAGAAGGACTGAATAAACTTTTGCAGTTTAATTAGTTTTAGATAATTAGAAAAAAACGCACTTCAGATCGTTCTGAAGTGCGTTTTTTGATTTTTCAAAACTCAAACTTAATTTAATATTCAACATCCATTATAAAATGACTATGCTCAGGAAGCCAAATGTTGCACTTTTCGGGATAGTTGCATTGACGGTAGATATATGATTTTCTGATATAAGTTTTGCTGTATCTATAGGCTTTTAAAGCTGGAACGACAGCTATTAAGCCTTTCTTTGAATAGATGAAATCCGTAGGGTAGTTTTCTTTCTCTAAAAGTATAAAAACAACAAAAATGCCCTCGTCTGGAATTGTTATTTTAGATTTTGAAATATCAACTTTTGTCCAATATTCATTATCGTCTTTTTTTACTAGAATATCTTGTTCTAAAATGGGTTTGCCCGGCATTCTTAAACTGTCAACAGTGTATAAATTTACTTTGAAAGGCAGGTATTTTAAATTTGTAATGCCACCATAATCCGAAACGCTAAATAAGAGATTTTTTATTTCTTTATTTTCACTGCTTTTTGGAATATAGGTTGCAGCTTTATCAGTCCAAGAAAAGTTAGTTTCAAAACTATTGAGTTTCTCAAAAAAGGAAAGCTCTTGCTTGCTTTTAAAATTTGAATTAACAATTACGGCGTCCAGTTTTTCTTGAGAAAAAACACTCTGAAAAGTCAATAATAAAATGATAAACAATTTAGAGAAGTTTTTTGTTTTCATATTAAAATAAGTCTCATTTGTTAGCTCTTTGATTGCAGAATGTTTCTGTCTAAGAATTATAATGATTGAAGAACATATGAAACGCGTATTTTATTTTAACAATGGATTTACACAAGTATGAATTATTCCAGCGTATTTGTAGAGGCGCACAGCAGTGCGTCTGTGCACTGCATAAAAGTTTTCGCCACGACCCGAACGACAGCGAACTGGCGAAGCAATTCCACTAATTTTCACTAATTAATTTTATAACTAACAAAAAAACATTCGTGAAAATTCGTGTAATTCGTGGCGAAAAAAAACATGAATACTAAACTTTAAAGATCAATTTCTTTTTATAGAAAATCCAAAGTATAATGGACCAGAAAGCCGCATAAGCCAAGGCAAATGCCAATGACGCATTCAATGGATTCTCAAAACAAGGCGCAATTCCATGTTTATAAATTGAAGTTTGAAGACTGATTTCTTCTCCGCCAATTTCTGGATTTTGAACTTTAATAGAACTAAGTACTCTCGGAATTACACCCGAAAAGAAAAACACAATCATTGGATTTACCCCCCAGATTAAAAAGAATTTAGTCCATTTTTTATAACCTTGCATATCAACTATGTAATACAAAATCGTTAAACATATCGTTGCGATTCCGGCAGTGTATAAAACATAAGAACTTGTCCAAAGTGATTTATTTATTGGGAAGATTATATTCCAAAGCAAACCTCCAATTACTAAAGCTACTCCAGTAATTGCTGTCTTTTTTAGGATTTCGGTTTTGCTTACTTGCAAGTTTAATAACTGGCCAATATACATTCCAAGAATTCCTGTACCAATAGCCGGCAAGGTGCTTAAAATTCCTTCTGGATCCCAAGTTTTAGAAGCAATCCATAAATGTCCGTTTAAAAGTGTATCGTCTAACCAAGCGGCTAGATTAGTGCCTTTGTCAAAATTGGCTGGACCAAATCCAGGAACGGGAACAAAAGCCATTAAAAGCCAATATCCAATTAAAAGTGTTGCTAAAACAATAAGCTGTGTTTTTAAATTTGTTTTTAGATATAAAATAGCACTAAAGAAATAGACGATTGCAATTCGCTGTAAAACACCTGGGATTCTGGTATCTTCAAAATGTTCCAAACCGCTAAAGGCTAAAGAAAGCAGTATTAAAAAGATTCCTACTGCAAGAATGGTTTTGACTTTCATTGAAAAATTTCCTAAAAGGGCATAAGCGACTGCAAAGGCAATAACCAATCTCACTCCTAATAACGGAATTCCTTCCAGACCAAATAAATGGATTCTGCTGAAAACGCTCAAAAACAATCCTAAACAGAAAATTCGCAGTGAACGAACCAAAATTTTATTAAAAACCGCTCCGTCAAAATGTTTTACCGGCATTGCAAAAGGTATTGCGGTTCCCATTATAAAAACAAAAAAAGGAAATACTAAATCAGTTGGTGTACAGCCGTGCCATTCGGCGTGTTCTAATGGCGGATAAATGGAAGACCAGCTTCCAGGATTATTTACTATCGTCATTAATAAAATAGTAAATCCTCTAAATACATCCAGCGAGGTTAAACGTTCTTTTGTCATTGGTTTGTTTTTTTTAGATAATAGATTTTTTAGAAGAAAGAGTCAAGAAGAAAGATTTTCTTTGAAAGCTCTTGAATTATTTTATAATGGCTTCTTGAATTATTTGCTGAATTTCTTCGCGAATTTTTCCTTTGGCTAATTTATTTTCGTCATTCGTAACTCCCGGGTAGGTTCTGTTGGATAGAAAAACATACACAATTTCTGTTTTTGGGTCGACCCAAGCCATGTTTCCGGTAAATCCGGTATGACCAAAACTGGCTTCCGAAACACATTCGCAAGTTGGACCGCCTTTACCAATTCTTTTATCAAAACCTAAGCCTCTTAAAACGCCTTTGTCTTTGTAATAACAGGTATTAAAAGCATCAAAAGTTTGTGGTGAAAAATATTGAATGCCGCCGTAATTTCCTTTTTGCAAAAACAGCTGCATCATTTTGGCAACGTCCATTGCATTAGAAAAAATTCCGGCATGTCCTGCAACACCGCCTTCCATCGCCGCCGCCATATCGTGAACGTAACCTTGAATAGGCTGATGTCTGAAATAATTGTCAATTTCAGTAGGAGCGATATTGCTTTTTTCGAATTTGTCCAACGGATTATAAAGCGTATAATTCATTCCCAGTGTGCTGTAGAAATTCTCTTTGCTCAGATCTTCCAGTTTTTGATGCGTTTTTCTTTCTAAATATTCTTTTAGAATGATGAACGTAAAATCGCTGTATCGATATTCTTTTTTTGCTAATAAAGGAGTATCAGCAATAATTTTCATAATCGTATCATGATAGTCATTTCTCAAGTAAAGACTGTCAGCTACTTTGGTTGTAAAACCATTTTCGGCAATTTTTCGATAGTATTTTTCAGAAGGATTTTTATTCTTGTCTAATGTCGCAGTGTAAAACGGAATCCACGCCTGTAATCCTGCGTAATGGTTTAGCAAATCTTTGAAAATGATGTTTTCTTTGTTTGTTTTCGCAAAAAAGGGCATCATATCTTTCAATTTGGTATCTAAGGTAACTTTGTTTTTATCATACAATTGCATCACATTTGGCAGTGTCGAAATCATTTTTGAAATCGAAGCTACGTCATATAAATCTGAGTTAGTTACTTTTTTTCCGTTATCGTAGGTTTGTGATCCGTATGATTTCTGGAAAATTACGTTTCCTTTTCTCGCCACTAAAACCTGTATTCCCGGTGCCATTTTTCCGTCAATTGCTTTTTGCGCTACGGCATCAATTTTTGATAGAATCGCCGGATTCATATTGACATTTTCAGGAGCATTAAAAGCCAGACGGTTTAATTTTTCGGTCGTTAGTCCGTCATTTACTTTGAAGAAATTATTAATCGAAACCGGCAGTTTTCCTTTTGCAGCAACGGCTCCAAAAAGTAATTCGGCAGAAACCACTTGACTTATATCTGAATTTTGATAAGAAACTACTAATCCTTCAATATCTTCAAAATCAGTGATCGATAATAAGGAATATGGTTTGGCAAAAACATCCAGAATTACTTTGTTGTGTTTCGCAACTTCTTTCAGCCAAAGCATTTCTGTTAAAGTAAATTCTTGTTTTTCCCAAGGTTTATTTACTTTATGAAAGCTGATGATAACCTTATCAAATTTTTTCAATTCCTGATTCAGACTGTCAAGATTATTGTCTTTAACTTCTGTGATTTCAGTATATTTTTTTAAAGTAGAAACAAAAGCACTATTGGTGTCATCGCCTAATTTTATGTAAGCAATTTTCTGATTCAGTTCTTTTATTGGAAGAATTTCTTTCTCATTTTTTAAAACGGTAACGGCATTTTCATACAATTGATAATGCAAAGCATCATTTTGCGACGGGTTAAGATCATTGTAAATATTAGCCATTTCAATTGGCTTGTAATGATTTAATCCTGCTTTAAATTTATAATGCAGAATTTTTTTAACCGAATGTGCTAAACGTTCTTCGGTTATAGTACTGTTTGTGTAAGCTTCTTCTAATTTTACAACCGCTACAGGAACATTTTCAGGACAAAGTAAAATGTCATTTCCAGCCAGAAATGCTGCAATTTCAAGATCTCCCGGACCTTTAAAATTACTTGCGCCTTTCATGGCCAAACCATCAGTAAAAATTAAACCGTCGAAACCTAATTCTTTTTGAAGCAGATTCGTAACTACATTATACGAAGTAGAAGAAGGCAGATTTGGAATTGGTTCTAAACTTGGAATATTAAGGTGTCCAACCATCACTGAAACTAAACCTTCATCAAATAAACGTTTGTAAGGATATAATTCGACTAAATCGATTCTTTCTTTTGAAAAATTTACCAAAGGCAGTGCGTAATGCGAATCGGTTGCGGTATCGCCATGTCCAGGAAAATGTTTTCCGGTACTGAAAACGCCTTGACTCTGCACGCCTTTGATTAAAGCAGTTGCTTTGTTGGCTACATTAACTTTGTCTTCGCCAAAAGAACGGTTTCCGATAATTGGGTTTTTAGGATTGGTGTTGATGTCCAAAACAGGAGCAAAATTGAAATGAATCCCAATTCGCTTGTTTTCATTGGCCATATTTCTTCCTACTTTTTCAATTAAATTTAAATCCTGAATCGCGCCTAAAGTCATATTCCAAGGATAACGATAAGTAGAATCTAAACGCATTGCTAATCCCCATTCAGCATCAATTCCGATGAACAAAGGCACTTTTGCTTTTGACTGATATAAATTGGTCAATTTTGCCTGACGAACGGGACCGCCCTGAAAAAAGATAACACTTCCAACTTTATATTCTTCAATTAAATTTTTGATTTGATTGACATGAACAGAGTCTTTATTTGAATAAGCTGAAACCATGAACAACTGACCCACTTTTTCACGAAGCGTCATTTTGCTGTAAATGCTGTCAACCCAAGCTGACTCTTTATCTGAATCTTTGAAAAAGGTTTTTTTCGCTGATTTGTCTGTTTTGTAAACAACCGTATCTTTTACTGTAATATCTTTTTTTGAATCTGTAATTGCATTGTTTTTTTTGACAGCGCAATTGGTGATTAAAAATAAAAATGAAGCACAAAGGCTGATCTTTATGATGTAATCTTTCATAGTAATATGTTTTAAATCAATTGAAGATTAATTTTTAACCTTCAATTGATTAATAAGTTATTTGTGTTTTTAAGCAGGTTAAAAACTTATTTTTTCGCTTGTGCGGGAACTTGTAAGGTATAATCCTAAATAGGTTATTAATCCGTTTAGCACGATTAATTCATTATCGAAAACGTATCCTGAAAGCAACAGTTTCGAATTTTCATTTATTAAATAGGTTAGGAAAGGAGCGGCCAAACACATTAACGGCACCAGTTTATCATTAACATTTCTTGATTTTTGGAACAATCCAAAAGCGTATAATCCTAACAACGGTCCGTAAGTATAAGAAGCGACTTTGAAAATCATTCCAACAACAGAACTGTCATTGATGGTATTGAAAATAATAATTACAAAGAAAATTAATACCGAAAAACTGATGTGTACCAAATGTCTGGTTCTAACGGTGTTTTTTCGGGTACTATCACTTTTATCCATTCCTAAAAAATCAACGCAAAAAGAAGTTGTTAAAGCCGTCAAAGCCGAATCTGTGGTAGCAAAAGTGGCCGCGATAATTCCAAGTAAAAATACAATTGCAGGAACAACAGCTAAATGATTTAAGGCAATTTCAGGGAAAAGTAAATCGGTTCTTGGTTTGCCTGTAATCAAATCAGTTGGAACTGCAATTCCGTTTTTATTTGCATAAATGTATAATAAGGCTCCAACGCTTAAAAAGAAAATATTGATAATCACAAAGATTCCCGTAAAAGTGAACATGTTTTTTTGTGCTTCGCCAATGTTTTTACAGCTCAGGTTTTTTTGCATTAAATCCTGATCGAGACCTGTCATGGCAATAGTAACAAACATTCCGCCTAAAATTTGTTTGATGAAATGGAATTTACTTCCGAAGAAATCATCAAAGAAAAATATTTTAGAATAATTACTGTTTTTTACTTCTTCGAATGCGCCAATAGCACTTAAATCCATACGATCGCAAATGAAATAAATAGTAAGGAAAACCGATGTTACAAGGAAAAACGTCTGCAAAGTATCAGTGATAATAATCGTTTTTAGTCCGCCTCTGTAGGTATAAGAGAAAATTAAAATCAGAGAAATTAATACAGTAAACGCGAATGGAATATGATAGAAATCAAATACAAAACGCTGCAATACAATAACCACTAAATAAAGTCTGAATGCTGAACTTATGGTTCTGCTGATTAAGAAAATCGAAGCAGCAGTTTTGTAGCTGTAAAGTCCCATTCTTTGTTCAATATAACCATAAATTGAAGTCAAATTCATTCGGTAATACAATGGCAGCAATAGTTTTGTGATTACAATAAATCCAAGAGCATTTCCTAATACAAACTGAAAATATTTAAATTGTTCACCGCTTGGTGCGCCAACTTCTCCGGGAACGGATATAAAGGTTACTCCAGAAAGAGCTGTTCCAATCATACCAAAAGCAACTAAATACCATTTAGAATTTTTATTGGCTGTAAAAAAAGCATCATTTCCGCTGTCTTTTCTGCTTACTCTGTGAGAGATATAGAATAGTGTTCCGAAATAAACGATAATAAGTAGAAGGATGGTACTTGGTGTCATTTTATAGTTTTGATGGGTTGTTTTTTTTTATAAATTACTCAAAAAATACGTTTCTTTTTAATTAGGCCTAACAAGTTTTTGAAACCTGCTAGGCCGCCGTTAAAACTCAAAAATTGAAAAAAATGCAGTTTTTGATTTGTATAAATCTATAAAAAGATTTTAATGTGTGGTTTCTAGTTTTCTAGATTTTTGTTTTGAGCCTGCAAAACAGCTCTTACGCTTTTGTGTTTATGAAGCAATTCTTCGGCTAAATCATGTTCAATTCCAAGTTCTTCGATAATCATTTTGATCGCTCGTTTTACCAGTTTTTCGTTAGACAGCTGCATGTCGACCATTTTGTTGCCTTTTACTTTTCCAAGCTTAATCATTACCGAAGTAGAGATCATGTTTAGAGTTAGTTTTTGTGCAGTTCCCGCTTTCATTCTCGTGCTTCCGGTTAAGAATTCTGGTCCTACGATTAATTCAATTGGATGATCTGCTTCCTGAGCAATAAGTCCGTTGCTGATGCAGGAAATACTTCCAGTTTTAATATTGTGTTCTTTGGCTTTTTTCAAAGCGCCCAAAACATAAGGTGTGTTTCCAGAAGCTGCAATTCCGATGATAAAATCTAAGCTTGAAATTTCAAACTTAGCTAAATCTTTCCATGCTTGTTCTGTATCATCTTCAGCATTTTCAACTGCTTTTCTGATGGCAGTATCGCCGCCGGCAATAATTCCGATAATCATATCATGCGGAACGCCAAAAGTAGGAGGGCATTCAGATGCATCTAAAATTCCAATTCTTCCAGAAGTTCCGGCTCCAATATAAAATAATCGGCCACCCAGCTGCATTTTTTTCACAATCGCTTTAACCAGTTTTTCGATTTTAGGAATCTGCCCTTCGATAATACTCGGTACTTTTTTGTCTTCTGTATTAATGTTGATAAGAAGTTCTTTCACGCTCATTTGATCCAAATCTTTGTACAAAGATTCTTGTTCAGTTTCAGGATTTTTATTGTTCATTTTTCTTTTCTTTTTTTTGATTTTTAAAACAGCAGATTTTGATATTTTTTGCTTTCGATAATTTGTATAAGGGGTCTCTATTTTGATAAAAAATAGTCAATTTTGGAATTAAGAAACAGTTTTGTTTAATAAATCAAGTAGGGCTTTCTCATGATTTGAAAAGCTTCTAAATCTTTTTTCCAGCTTTCTCGAATGTCTTTTTCTGAAACTCCAGATTCAATTTGCTGCTGCAATTTTTTTGTTCCGGCAAGTTTGGTAAAAAAAGCATTAAAGAATTTCGTTTTGTCGCTGGTATTTTGATAGGCTTTTATGAGCCATTTTAATTCGAATTTTTCTAGTTTAGGATAAGAAGTTAAATCTTCTCCAAAACATTCTTTTCCGTTATAAAGCGGATCTTTGGCTCCAAAATTTGGCTTCGGAGTAAAACTGAAATTTGTTTTTGTCAAGTACGGAGAGCCATAAATTTGAAATTGTTTTTCGGTTCCTCGTCCAACGCTAACATTCGTTCCTTCAAAAAGGCATAAACTTGCGTATAGATTTATGGATTGATCGTTTGGCAAATTTGGAGATGGTTTTACCAATAAACTGTATTTCATTTTTCGATTATAATTTACGCATGGAATAACAGTCAGTTTGCATTGTGCGGCATTTTTTAGCCATTTTTCTCCATTTACCATTTGTGCATATTCTCCAATTGTCATTCCGTGAAGAAGCGGAACTGGGTGCATGCCCACAAAACTGGTAAATTCTTTTTCTAAAAGCGGACCGTCAACAATACTTCCGTTAGGATTTGGGCGGTCAAGAATTATAAGCGGGACATTGTTTTCTGCACAAGCTTCCATTACGTAATGCAGTGAAGAAATGTAGGTATAAAAACGAGCGCCAACATCCTGCAGATCGAAAATCATAATGTCGATTCCTGCTAATTGCTCCGGTTTTGGCTTTTTATTGTCTCCATAAAGTGAAATTATTGATAAACCGGTTTTAGGATCTTTTCCGTCAACGACATGTTCACCTGCATCTGCAGTTCCTCTAAATCCATGTTCAGGAGCAAAAATGGTTTGTATGGCAACTTTCTTCTCTAATAAAAAATCTACCAAATGAGTTTTGTCAGACAAAATTCCGGTTTGATTGGTAACGATTCCTATTTTTTTATCCTTTAAAAGCGGTAAATATTTCTCGTAATTATCAGCTCCTGTTTTAATTGCAGGAGGATTAATGGCTGAGGTACTGCCTTTTGTCACCGCTGAAAGTGAATTAGAATAAGAAGACGTAACAATGAAAGAAGTTACAATAAGAACACTTTTTGCTATGAATTTTATCATTGTAATTACAGTTAATAGTTAAGGCAAAAATGCACTAATAAAATTAGGTTATTATTTGATTGCTATTGATGTTTTTTGATTGTAGTAGTGCGGATATTGTAGAAATGGGTATCTGAGTTTTTCAGATTTAGGATTGTATTTTGTCTGTTACGATATGTGTGTAAAAAGACTTTTTAAATACTGCCTCTGGTTAGATTTAGGTTCCAGAGGCAGTTTTTTATAAGGGCAAATAATTTATTTATGAATTTGGAATTACCAACCAGGGTTTTGTTTTAAAGTCACACCTTCTGCGGCATATAAGCTGATATCATTTGTTGGAATTGCGCTTAAGTAATTTTTTGGTGATACAAATAATCTTGACACACCTGCTGCATAAGGAATTACATATCCGTCTGAATTTACTTTTGTTTTAGAGTTAGTTCCTATCAAAGCAATTATTCTTGCTCCTAAAACAACATCTGGATTAGCATTTGAATCTAAATAATCTCCTTTTTTCCAACGCATAAGATCTTCTTTTCTCATAGTAGTCCAACTCATAAACTCAATTCTGCGTTCACGACGAATCTCCCATGTAATTGGATTAACAACTCCTGCTTTTTGCTCTAATGCTGTTGTTCTTTGTGGATCATCTATTTGTACTCCGTTAGCCGATGCATTTGTTCCATCTGTAGTCAAAGTAGCTATTCCTGCACGTGTACGAACTTTGTTGATTGATAAATTAAGATCAGCGTTAGTGACTGTACCTAACTCTGCACAAGCTTCAGCATAATTCAAATAAACTTCACTTAGTGTAAAAACGGGAGCGTCAATTTGGTTTTGTCCACCAGTTGTAACCTCTGTACCAGTTGTAGCAGGATTGTTATATAACTGAAATACGTAACCTGTTATAGATGTCAAACCATTAAAAGGCTTATCAGAATAAGCATAATCTGCTGTACTAAAAGCTTTAGCAAATCTTGGATCTCTGTTAGCAAAAGTATTGGCAATATTGTTATCGCCTAAATACTGAGCATTACCAGTTTGTTTGATAGGAAGTCCGTTAGTAGTCACATAACTTTCTGCAGCAAATTTTGTCAATCCGTTTTGAACAGTAGAGGTATTAGTGTACGATTGTACTGAATTTCCTAAAACACCTTTGATGTATCTTTTTGTCAAAATTACTTCAGTATTTCCTAATAACTCAACAGAGTTGTAAAGTGCTTTCCAATCTGTGTTTAGTTTGTATGAATTATTGTTCATTACAGCTAAAGAAGCATCTTTTGCTTTCTGAAGATACGTATTTCCATTCTGACCTAAATTGTATTTTCTGTAAGTACCTTCACCCAAACATACTCGGCTTAATAATGCATAAGCAGTATATTTATTTACAGTAACATTGCTGTCATCAACGTTTAATAACATTGGAATTGCTTCTTCCAAATCTTTAATAACATTGTCTATTACTTCTGCTCTAGATAAAGCAGGTTTATACACATTAGCATCACTTTGAGCTAAATATTTGTCTGTATATGGCACATCACCAAATTGCTGTGCTAAACGAAAATAAGTATGAGCTCTAAAAAACTTTGCAACACCTATGTAGTGATTTTTCTTCGCCTGATCCATAGGTACATTAGGAACTCTTTCTAACATAAGATTACAACGACGAATTAAAGTATAATATTCGTTCCAGTTTGCGTTAGTAGAGTTTGCAGCCGTTGGAAAGTTAGTAAAAACGTTATTAGCCAGGTTGTCATCTATTAATCCTGTAGCTGCATGAAAGTAAAAATCAGCTGTAACACCAGTATTGTTTCCGTAACCGTTAAAGGTATTATAGTTCAACCAAGAATATGTTTTTACGTTATTTTCTGAAGTCCAAAAATTGTCGTCTGAAAACACATCTTCAGGAGGTGTATCCAAAAAATCTGAACAGCTAACAGCTAAACTTGCAAAAGTAAGCAAGGCAACTGATAGTTTTATCTTAGAGTTTGTTATTAATTTTCTCATTTTGATTACTTTTTAATTTTTAAATACCTTTTTTAGAACGCAAGTTGTATACCAACTGACCATGTTTTAGAATAAGGGAAAGTTCTTCCCCATACAGCTTCAGTTTCATTAATTTCAGGGTCTACTGGCAATTTACTGCTTTTCCAAGTAGCCAAGTTTAAGCCTGAAATGTACGGTCTGATTTTATCGATACCCACTTTTTGTGTAATACTTTTAGGGAAAGTATATCCAATAGTCATCGATTTTAAACGTAAATAAGACATGTCTAATAAATAACGTGTTTGCGCAACAAAATTGTTTGATCCAGGTGCATAAGTTCCAAAAGCATCACCAGAATGTCCAGGGTATGGATTAGGGAAATATGCATCTGTATTTTGCGGTGTCCAGTAGTCATTCTGGTTTTCATACATCGCATCTGTTCTGTTATAGAAAGGTAATACTAAGTCAGAAGTTGTCCAGAATTGACGTTTACCAACTCCTTGGAAGAAAGCATCAATATCAAATCCGTATAAAGCACCTCCTAAACGAACTCCATATTGATAACGAGGAGTTGTATTACCAATAACTTTTAAATCTCCAGGATTTGTAGCTGTTCCATCTCCTCTTGAGATTATTCCGTCTCCGTTGATGTCTTTATACATTACATCTCCAGCACCATATTTAAAAGTACCAGTTCTTACGTTTTTATAATCAACACCATTTACAATTAATCCTGTTGCGTCAATTTGATCTGTAGATTGAATTAATCGGTCTGTTTCTAATCCCCAGATTTCACCTAATTTTTGACCTGCATAGAATGAAGTAGTACTAATTAATTTAGCAGAGTTATTCCATTCTGTTACTTCTGTAGTATTATCAGAAAGAGAAAGATCAGCATAAACATTTATGTCTTTGTTTATTTGTTTATTAAAGTTAAGAGCTAGTTCCCAACCAGTTGTTCTTAAATTTCCTGAGTTTGTATTGGCAGCTGCCTGACCAAATGAACCTGGAAGTGTTTTACCTGGAGCTAACATTCCTTTTGTATCACGTTGATAATAATCAAAAGTCAAACCTAACATATTGAATATTCTAATATCAATACCTACATCTTGAGTAGTTACTTTTTCCCAAGTTAAATTTGGGTCAACATTGGTTGGCTGATTAACAGAAGGCGGTACAGTTGCACCACTTCCTACCCAAAGCGGGTTCTGGTTAGTCATAGTCGGTAAAAAGGCATTAGCAGCAATGTTTTGATTTCCGATTGAACCAACAGATCCGCGAATTTTCAAATCATTTAACCAGCTTTTTGTGCTTTCCATGAAACCTTCTTCAGAAATTCTATATCCAACAGAAGCAGAAGGAAAGAATCCCCATTGTTCATCAGTTGGGAATTTTGACGAACCGTCATAACGTCCGTTTATTTCCAATAGATATTTTCCTTTGTAATCATAATTTACACGTGCAAAAAATCCGGCAATTGCATATTTTGATAGACCTGGATTTAGAATTGCATTAGAAGTAAGAGGTGAAGTAAATTGATCACCAATGGCTAAATTAAACTCTGGTTTGTTTTTATCCAAAAGTGTATTTCTACGAGCATACGTTCTTTCAAAATCATACCATTCTGAGTTCAAACCGCCTAATACTTTAAAGTTATGGTTTTCACCTAATGTTTTAGTGTAATTTGCATAGATATTTGCTACATTTCTTGTATAAGATGATTTGGCTTGTGCAACAAAATCGTTTGCACTTTCCATCATTGTAGGTTTTCCAGCAACTAAGTCAGCAGCACTTGTCCACCAGTCCCACATAGGGATCTGACCACCGTTCATTTTTAAACTTGAAAAGTTATTATTGATACTATATTCTCCAATAATATTGAAGTCTTTTGTAATTTGAGCAGTAAGTTTTCCACTGATCCTCATATCATTTGACTTGTTTTCATTTTGAGATGCATTTGCCATATAACCAGGCGCATGTCTAAAGTAAGTACCATTATAAGTACCATATGGGAAATAAGATCCCCAACGCATGTAGTATCCAAAATATCCGTTACCAGCAGTATCAAGACCACTGTTATAGTAGTTGAAAGGAGAATCATATTCTTGGAAAGTTCCTAATACTTTGAAATCTCCAGTAAGCCAGCTAGCTAACTGTGTCGTCATACCCATGTTGATATTGAATCTTTGGTTGGTTTCGTTATTGATTTTCATTACACCTTCTTGGTTAGCAAGACCTAATGAAACAATAAACGAACTTTTTTCACCCAAAGAACCTTGAGCTGATAAATTGTGAAGTGTTTGCACCGCATTCTTTTTTAACATTTCATCATGCGGATTCCAAATTCTGTAAAAATATTCTTTTCCACCAATTACGTCAAAATCTTCTCCTAAGATCATATTTTTGTCATTAGGGTTTCTTGTTGCGGCATATTTTTCCTTCCAGTTAATGATACCTGGCAATAATGTTTTGTAGTTCATACCAAAAGATTCTGGATTTGCATTACCAGCTCTGGCTTGCGCATCTATCATCACTGGAAGCTCTACTGTAGGGTCATTAAATTGAACCAAAGAAATTGGATTGCTCCATCCTGTATTGTTGCTGTAAGCGAATCTTACTTTTCCTTTAGCATTTTTACCGCTTTTAGTCGTAATTAATATAACACCAAATGCAGCACGTGCACCATAAATAGAAGCAGAAGCGGCATCTTTAAGTACAGACATCGTTTCTACATCTTCTGAATTTAACATTGACAGATCGCCTGGAACACCGTCAACTAAGATAAGTGGTGATCCCGTAGCCACACCATTTACGATAGTTCCAGCTCCACGAATATTAACGTTTGATTGTTTACCTATACTACCTGAATTATAAGTAATATTAAGTCCCGGAGTAGTTCCTTGTAGACCTTTTGTGATATCTGTAATAGGAATACTTCCTAAAGCTTTTTTAACATCTACTTTAGCAACTGCTCCAGTAAGATTTGCTTTTTTCTGAGAAGAGAATCCTACTACAACTACTTCGTCTAATTTTGCAGTGGCTGATGCAAGAGTAATAGTAAGTTTTTGTTGTCCTTCAATTTTTACTACCTGAGTTTCAGATCCCATGTAGCTAAAGACTAAACTGCGTCCTGGTGCAACGCTGATGCTAAAATTTCCATCGAAATCAGTAGTTGTTCCATTGGAAGTTCCCTCAATAGTTACGCTGACTCCTGGTATGGGGAATCCATCAGCTTTGTTTTTTACAGTTCCAGTGATTGTTTTTGTTTGCCCAAAAGTTGCTTGAATGAACAAAACCAACAATGAAATAAGAAATAGTTTTTTCATAATTATCTGGTTTTTTTATGGTTGTTGAGCAAATATATTTATTTATTGCATACAAATGCATTATTTTGTATTTTTTTTCAAAAATTAACTAAAATAACGCAAAATAACGCATTTTATGAATATTTATTTTTTCTGTTTTTCGTTTTTAAAGCGAAAAACGCAAACTATTGCAGTTTTTGCTTAATTCTACGCTTCCAATAGAATTATTTGATATATTTGCTCTGAATTTTAACTTTTTAAAAAATGCTGAAAGCCGAAAGACAAAAATATATAATGACTAAGCTTGTTGAAGAACAGAAAGTTGTGACAACTGATTTGGCTTTGGCTCTGGATTTGTCAGAAGATACAATTAGAAGGGATTTAAACGAACTTGACAGCAAGAAACTCCTGGAGAAAGTGTATGGCGGGGCAGTGCAGGTTAAAGAAAAATCGGCTAATGTTTTTGATATACATATTTCGGATGAAGAAGAAAAAAAACAGATCGTAACAAAAGCATTGTCGTTATTGCATGATGACCAAGTTATTATAATGAGTGGAGGAAGTACAAATTTGGTATTTGCAAAGCTTATTCCTTCCGATTTAAAAGCTACAATATATACGTATAGTCTTCCAATCGCAATGCAGCTGTCTCAGCATCCTAATATAGATTTAATATTTATTGGTGGAAAAATGCAAAAAAACGCAATGGTAACTATTGGTATAGATGTGATGCAGGTTGTATCTAAAATTAAGGCAGATATTTGTTTTATAGGCGCGAGCAGTATTAATATAAAACAAGGACTTACAGAAGTTGGCTATGAGGTCTCAATGGTTAAAAAGGCAATGATAGAAGCTTCTGATAGAGTGGTTTCGATGTTTTCTTCAGAAAAACTAAATACAAAAATGCCTCATGTTGTCTGTGATTTAAACCAGTTGGATACCATTGTTACCAATTTAAATCCTGAAGATGCAAGGCTGGAAGAATATCGAAAATCAGGCGTTTTTATATTGTAATTTAAAAAGCTCATTTAAACATTTATGCGTTTTTTTGCGTTATTATAATTTTATTTTGTTAAATAACGCAAAATAATGTAACTGTTTTGTTTTTTGTATCTATATTTGTTAAAACTAAATTTTAACTACAATAGATATATTATGAAAACCACTACTTCTTTGGCTTACGACATACCTGGAAAATTTGAAGAAACGCGATTTGAAAAAAATCATAATGTAATCTTTGAAAATTCTGTGGAAGCTTCAAAAAATGTCGCTCAAGAAATAGCTGAATTAATACGTTCCAAACAATCAAATAACGAATCATGTGTACTTGGACTGGCAACAGGATCTTCACCTATAAAAGTATACGAAGAATTGGTTCGAATGCATAAAGAAGAAGACCTAAGCTTTAGCAACGTAATCTCTTTCAATCTGGATGAATATTATCCAATGAATAAAGAGAACCGCCAAAGTTATCATTACTTCATGCATCAACATCTTTTTAACCACATTGATATTAAGCCTGAAAATGTTAATATTCCTGACGGAACAATTGCTTTAGACGATTTAAATCAATACTGCATTGATTATGAATCAAAAATCAAACAAGCTGGCGGACTTGATTTCCAATTATTAGGAATCGGCCGTACAGGACACGTTGGTTTCAATGAGCCTGGATCACACATTAATTCAGGAACAAGAATCATCACATTGGATCATATTACAAGAGTCGATGCATCATCAGACTTCAACGGAATTGACAATGTGCCAAAGCGTGCCATTACAATGGGAGTTTCGACGATTCTTAGATCGAAAAGAATTGTTTTAATGGCATGGGGGCAAAATAAAGCGTCTATTATTAAGAGAACAATTCAAGGCGAAATAAGTTCTGATGTTCCTGCTACATTTTTACAGAATCATCCAAATGCAACTTTCGTTTTAGATCAGTCTGCGGCTTCAGAATTGACGCGTTTCAAAACGCCTTGGCTGGTTGGAGAATGCATCTGGACAGAAGAATTAAAAAGCAAAGCAATTGTTTGGCTTTGTAAAAAAACAAAACAATCCATTTTAAAATTAACAGACCGTGATTACAACAACAACGGAATGTCTGATTTATTAGCACTTGGAGGTTCTGCTTATGATTTGAATATTAATATGTTCAATATTCTGCAGCATACGATTACAGGATGGCCGGGCGGAAAGCCTAATACCGATGATTCTCATCGTCCGGAAAGAGCTAATCCTGCAAAAAAACGAGTGATCCTTTTCAGCCCGCATCCAGATGATGATGTGATTTCGATGGGAGGAACTTTCTCAAAATTAATCAAACAAGGACATGATGTACATGTAGTATATCAAACTTCAGGAAATATTGCGGTTACAGATGATGAAGCATTAAAATTTGCTGAGGTTTGCAACGATTTTGCGGGAGAAAATCTTCCAAAAGACATCAACTTTAAATCAGTTATTGAGTTTTTAAACAATAAATCTGAAAACCAGATTGATTCTCTTGAAGTTCGAAAATTAAAAGGATTAATCAGAAGAAGAGAATCTTACGCTGCAACAAGATACATCGGACTTAAAGATGAAAATACACACTTTTTAGATCTTCCATTTTATGAAACTGGACAAGTTAAAAAGAATCCACTAGGCTCAGAAGATATTGAAATTGTTAAAGATATTATTGCCAAAATAAAACCGCATCAAGTATTTGCAGCAGGAGATTTAGCAGATCCGCACGGAACGCATGAAGTGTGTCTGAACGCGATTTTTGCAGCAATGGCAGCATTGAAACCAGAAAAATACATGGACGACTGCTGGTTATGGCTTTACAGAGGCGCTTGGCACGAATGGGATATTCATGAAATTGACATGGCAGTGCCACTTTCTCCATCAGAAGTATTGTTGAAACGCCACGCAATCTTGTATCATCAGTCTCAAAAAGACCGAGTTATGTTCCAAGGAAATGATTCTCGTGAATTTTGGGTTAGAGCCGAAGACCGAAATAAAAATACCGCAATTCTTTACGATGAATTAGGTTTAGCAGAATATGAAGCTATCGAAGCTTTCAAACGTTTTGATTATTAGTTAGTTTTAAACCTGACAGGTTTTTAATCCCGAGGCTTCGGGACTGTCAGGTTTATATAATATAATCGAAATCCACTATAAAATTACCAACCAAAAGCAATACAATCCATTTACAATGTCAAGCTTACAATTACAACAATTATCAGATTCCTTAGAAGGAACTCTTTTTTATGATGATCTTCATAAAAAACTGTACGCTACAGATGCTTCAGCCTATAGAATTATGCCGGAAGCCGTTGCGATTCCTAAAACCGAAGAAGATATTGTAAAAATCATTCGCTTTGCTTCAGAAAATAATATCTCCATAACGCCCAGAACGGCAGGAACTTCTCTGGCGGGTCAAACTGTTGGAAACGGAATTATTGTAGATGTTTCGAAACATTTTACTAAGATTGTTGCTTTTGATGCCGAAAAGAAAACCATTACCGTACAGCCGGGAGTAATTCGTGATGAACTGAATTTGTTTTTAAAACCACACGGATTATTTTTCAGTCCAACCACTTCAACTACAAATCGTTGCATGATTGGCGGAATGGTAGGGAACAATTCATCGGGAACAACTTCGATACGTTACGGCGTTACCCGAGATAAAATTGTGGAGATAAAAGCCGTTTTAAGTGACGGAAGTATTGCGGTATTTAAGGATTTGACATCTGAAGAATTTATTGAGAAGACAAAAGGCGATTCTTTAGAAAGTAAAATTTATAAAACGATTTACGAGGAACTTTCGAATAAAGAAAATCAGGAAGAAATTACGAGAGAATTTCCAAAACCCGAAATTCACAGACGAAATACAGGTTATGCGATTGACATCTTATTAAAATCAGAACTTTTTTCGGGAACTGAAAATACAATTAATTTAGGAAAATTGCTTTGCGGAAGTGAAGGAACGTTGGCTTTTACAACCGAAATTACATTGAAAGTAGATGATTTGCCGCCAACAAACAATATTATGGTGGTGGCGCATTTTCATACCATTCACGAAAGTTTAGAAGCTGTAGTAACGGCAATGAAACATCATTTGTACACTTGCGAAATGATGGACGATACGATTTTAGATTGTACCAAAACCAACAGGGAACAATCTAAAAACCGATTTTTTATTGTGGGCGAACCAAAAGCAGTTATTATGCTTGAAGTTGGATCACATATTAGTATGGAAGATGCCGAATTACAAGCGGATGCTTTAATTAAAGACCTTCAGGATAATAATTTTGGCTATGCCTTGCCTAAAATTTACGGAGCTGATATTGACAAAGTAAATGAGGTAAGAAAAGCAGGTCTGGGGCTTTTAGGAAGTATTGTAGGGGATGATAAAGCCGCCGATTCTATTGAAGATACGGCAGTTGAACTCAGTGATCTTCCCAATTATATTGCCGATTTTGCTACGATGATGGAAAGACACGGGCAAAGTGCTATTTATTATGCACATGCCGGAGCCGGAGAATTGCATTTGCGTCCGAAGATCAATTTAAAAACAAAAGAAGGATTACACCAGTTTAGAAATATATCCACAGAAGTGGCTCATTTGGTGAAAAGATATAAAGGTTCGTTAAGCGGTGAACATGGCGACGGAATTTTAAGAGGAGAGTTTCTGCCTTTTATGATTGGTGATAAAAACTATGAACTGCTCAAGCGAATAAAAAAAGCATTTGATCCCAACACTATTTTGAATGTCGGGAAAATTGTAAATGCTTCCAAAATGGATGAAAATCTTCGTTTTGAAGCGGGAAGAGTAGAACCAGAAATTAAAACGATTCAGGATTTCTCTGATAGTTTGGGAATTTTACGTGCCGCCGAAAAGTGTAATGGTTCAGGCGATTGCCGAAAATTACCTTCGGCGGGAGGAACTTTATGTCCGAGTTATCGCGCCACCCGAAATGAAAAAGATACGACTCGTGCGAGAGCCAATGCGCTGAGAGAATATTTAACCAATTCTGAAAAAGACAATAAATTCGATCACGAAGAATTATATAAAGTATTTGAGTTGTGTGTGAGCTGTAAAGCCTGCGCCAGCGAATGCCCAAGTAATGTGGATGTCGCAACTTTAAAAGCAGAATTTCTATACCAATATCAAAAAGCAAATGGATTTTCTGTTCGAAATAAAATATTTGCTTTTAATGCCAAACTCAACAAATTAGGAAGTATAACGCCTTCTATAACCAATTTTGTAGCCAATTTGCCTTTGGTTAAAAAATCAATGGGAATTGCCCCAGAAAGACAAGTACCACTTTTGGCGCCAAAAACCTTCAAAAAATGGTACGAAAAAAATAAAAAGTCGGCAGAAAATAATTCTTTTAAAAACGGAAAAGTATATCTTTTTTGTGATGAGTTTACCAATTATTATGATGTTTCTGTTGGAATTGATGCATACGAATTGCTGACGGCTTTAGGTTATGAAGTCATTATCACAGATCACGAAGAAAGTGGAAGAGCTTTTATATCAAAAGGTTTTCTAGAAGAAGCGCAGGAAATTGCCAATAAAAATGTCACTATTTTCAAAGATTTAATTTCTGAAGATATTCCATTAATCGGAATCGAGCCATCGGCAATATTGACTTTCAGAGACGAATATCTGCGATTGGCAAAAGACAAAGAAAGCGCTGAAAAGCTCTCAAAAAATGTTTTCACTGTCGAAGAGTTTTTCAAAAAAGAAATTACAACGGGGAAAATTCATTCCGGACAATTTTCTGATGTGGAGAAAACGATAAAAATTCATGGACATTGTCATCAAAAATCATTGAGCACTGTTGAAGCTTCTTTTGCAATGCTGAATGTACCCAAAAACAGTACCGTTACGATTTATAATTCGGGCTGTTGCGGTATGGCGGGTTCGTTTGGTTATGAAAAAGAGCATTACGAAATCAGTATGCAAATGGGCGAAGATACTTTGTTTCCAAAAATTCGTGCAACAGAACCTACAACAGCAATTGCTGCTGCAGGAACAAGCTGTCGCCACCAGATTTTTGACGGGACAAACAGAAAAGCAATGCATCCGGTTACCATTTTAAGAGATTGTCTGAGATAAGTTTCTCCAGGAGAACAGAAAATAAATAAGAAATTGTGTGTTGCGATTTACAATTAAGTAATGCATAAAATTAGGTTGGTTACCTATCCTAACAGGTTTTTAAAACCTGTTAGGTATTTTTTTAGCCACAGATTAAAATTATTAAAATGATTTTCGCCACAACCCGAGCGATAGCGAACTGGCGAAGCAATTGCACGAATTAACACAAATTAAATCTGCTAAATCTTCGGGAAAAAAAATACAACATAATCAAAATATAATTTAAAAGAAGGTTCAATACATAAAAACAACAACAATGAAAAATCTATTTTTAAGAATATTATTGCTTTTTATAGTCGTTTCCGGATTTTCTCAAAATGCAGAAAAATCAGGGAATATCAAGTTTGTACAGCTTACTGACCTGCATGTTTCAGTAGGAAATGATAATGACTTTTTATTACAGAATATCGTAAAAGAAATCAATAATTCAGATTTTGAATTTGTGGTTGTAACCGGAGATTTAACCAATCGTGGTGCCGATGACGAACTAAAACAAGTTCATGCGATACTTTCTAAGCTGAAAATTCCATTTTATGTAGTTTCAGGAAATCATGAAACCAATTGGAGCGAAAGTGCTGGTTTGACTTATAAAAAAATATTTGGCGAAGATCGGTTTGTGTTTTCAAAAGGAGATTATGTTTTCATCGGATTTCCTTGTGGACCTTATATGAAAATGGGAGATGGTTTTGTAAAACACGAAGATGTACTTTGGTTGGATAAAACCTTAAAAGAGAATCTCAAAAATACCAATAAAAAAGTCTTGAATTTTGCTCATTACCCGTTAGATAACAGCGTCAGCAATTATAAAGAAGTACTTTCTGTTTTAGAAAAATACCCAACGGTTGCTACTTTTTGTGGTCACGGACATACTTTAAGAAAATATGATTTCTCTGGTTTAAGCGGTTTGATGGGAACTTCGATTATTTCGCTTGACGGAAAAACAAAAAGTTATAATCAGGTAATTATCGGTAAAGACAGTATTAGTATTTATCAGAAAGAAATTGATAAACCGGGAGTTTTTAAATTTTCAGTTCCGTCAAAACCTTCGAAAATTACAATTCCGAAAGATAGTGTTACATTCCAATCTCCTTTCTTAAAAGATATTGCTTCGATTTATAGTCTTCCAGCATTTGATAAAAAGAATCTTTATTTCACGAATTCTATAGGTGAAATAAAATCTATAAATCTGAAAAATAAAGCTCAGAATTGGAAAACCGAAACAGGAAATTCAATTTATTTTTCACCCATAATTGTAAAAAATAATTTAGTTATTGCTACTATAGAAGGAAATCTGCAAGGTTTTGATACCCAATCTGGAAAACAAAAATGGACAATTCCTGTTGGCGGTGTTTTGGTAGGTTCGCCAATTGCAGAAAATAATAAAGTATATACAGCGAGTTCGACAGCATTTATTTGTGCAGATGCTGTAACCGGCAAAGTAATTTGGCAAAATAATTTACCAACGTCGTATTCACAGGGAACTCCGTTAATACAAGGCGATAAAATCATTTTTGGAGTTTGGGATTCGTATGTTTATTGTTTGGACAAAAACACAGGAAAACTGATTTGGAAATGGAATAATGGAAATGATAAACAAATTTTATATTCAGCTGGAAATGTCAATATGGTTTCGACAAAAAACCGACTTTATTTTGTTACACCTCAGCGTTTCTTAACCGTTTTAGATATTGAAACAGGTAAAACGCTTTTAAGAACTCAGAAATGGAAAATTAGAGAATCAATGGGTAAAAGCCAGGACGGAAAATGGTTTTATGGCAAAACAATGGATGGCGAACTTATAAGAGTACCACTTAACGATGATATTGAATTGACTGAAGAAAGTTTTGTAAATCAAACTAAAGTTTTGGATTTAAAATGGGGATATGAACACAATCCTGCGGGAATATTGGAAAAAAACAATAAAATATATGTAGGAAGCCGAAAAGGAGAAGTAATGATTGTTGATGCTTCTAAATTTGAAATTATAAAACAAATTAACTTAGGAAGTTCAAGCATTAATGGTTTTACAGTTGATGATAAAGGACAAGTTTGGGCATCACTGATTGAGGGCGGAATTTATTTGTTGGAATAGTTTTTAGCCACTCCCGATAGCTATCGGGATAAAGGATTAAAATGATTTTTTTTCGCCACGACCCGAGCGATAGCGAACTGGCAAAGCAATTGTACAAATTTCCACGAATTAAATCTGCTGAATCTGCAAAATCTGCGAGAGAAAAATAAAACTTAGCGAACCTTGCGTAAATCTTAGCGAACTTTGCAGTTAAATTATTCTACAACAATTAGCTAACTAAAAATACAACCTTATGAAAAGTCTAAAATTCCTAATTCTAATATTGCTGTTTCAAACGAAACTTTTCAGTCAGGAATCACCAAAAAGAGAAATGCGTGCGGCGTGGATATCTACGGTAGACAATATCGACTGGCCATCAAAACCAGGATTGTCAGACAAACAGATGAAAGCTGAAATGATTATGATTTTAGATAATCTAAGATCAAATAATTTGAACACCGTAATTTTTCAAATTCGTCCAACTGCTGATGCTTATTATAAATCAACAAAAGAACCAGCATCGCATTGGATCACCGGAACTCAAGGCGTTGCTCCCGGATTTGATCCTTTACAGATGATGATTGATGAAGCCGGAAAAAGAGGAATGAACGTTCATGTTTGGCTGAATCCATATCGTGTACAAAAAGATACCGTAAAAGATGTCTTGACTAAAACACATTTATTTTTTAAGAAACCAGAACTCTTTCTGACGTACGGAAAAACAAGATATTTTAATCCGGGTTACAAAGAAACCAGAGATTTTGTTGCTTCTGTAGTAGGTGAAATAGTTCGAAATTATGACATTCAGGCGGTTCACATGGACGATTATTTCTATCCCTATAAAATCGCCGGACAAGAATTTCCGGATGAAAAAGCATTCGCCAAAGAACCGCGTCAATTTAAAGACAAAGACGATTGGAGAAGAGACAATGTCGATTTAATCATCAAACAAATCAGAGATACAATTATCGCGAATAAACCGGAAGTTGAATTCGGAATTTCACCTTTTGGGGTATGGCGAAATATCGCCAAAGATTCAGAAGGTTCAAAAACTGTTGCAGGAGCGACAAATTATGACGATTTGTATGCCAATATTTTAAAATGGCAGAAAGAAAATTGGATCGATTACGTAACACCGCAAATTTATTGGCACATTGGTTTTGACAGAGCTAATTTTGAAGTTTTGGCAAAATGGTGGGCCGAACACAAATACGGAGCTAATGTGTATGTTGGCCACGGCGATTACAAAATTTCGAATACGGCGAAAGAACCAGAGTGGAGAAGTCCGGATCAAATTGTTAAGCAGATTGAAATGATTCGAAAAATACCGCAAATAGACGGTTCGATGCATTTTACAGCCAATTCATTCTTTAAAAAAGGGGATACTATTCGAAATCCGCTTATTCAAAAACCTTATAAATATATTGCCTTAACACCAGAAGCGAACAGAATTACAAGAATAAAACCGCAAGTGCCTACAAATGCTGTGATTGCTAAAAAAGGCAATGATGCAGTATTGACCTGGAAAGCCGGAATTAACGATAAGAAATATGTGATTTATAAATTCCTAAAAGGGAAAATAACTGATTTCTCTAATTCGGCGAATATTTATTACGTGACAACTGCAACAAAATTAGAAGTTCCAAACGCTGATTTGGAGCATTATATCTACGCCGTTTCTGCTTTAAGTCAGACCCAGACAGAAAGCAGGCCTATAGAATTTACAACAAAATAAAAATACAGAAATGAAAAAAAGCATTCTATTAATTGCCATTTTTCTTAGTTCATTAAGTACAATACAAGCTCAGCAATTAGATATAATTCCGAAGCCAGTAAAAGTAGAACAAAAAGAAGGCACATTTATTATCCCTTCATCGGTACAAATTATTGTAGACAAAAAAGCAGAAAAAAGTGTTGATTATATAAAAGCTTCTTTTTCAAAATATACAGGAATTAATCCGGTTGTTTCTATCGGAAAAAAATATAAAAAAAACACGATTGCTTTTTTGGTGGATGAAAAAATGAATCTTCCAAATGATGGTTATAAATTAACTATCAATAAAAAAGGAATTCTGATAAAAGGAAAATCTTCAAACGGAGTTTTAAACGGTCTTCAGACTTTATTACAAATTTGTTCTGCAAAAGACGTTAAAAAAGGAAGTATCCCGTTTGTGAAAATAGAAGATTATCCACGTTTTGAATGGCGTGGCATGATGCTCGATTGCTCCAGACAGTTTTTTGACAAACAAACCGTTCTGAATTATATCGATTGGCTGGCAGCGCATAAAATGAATATTTTTCATTGGCACTTAACCGATGATAATGGTTGGAGAGCCGAAATCAAATCAATGCCAGATTTAACTTTAAAAGGTGCCTGGAGAGGACCGGGAGAAGTTTTACTGCCATCTTATGGATCCGGAGACAAACGTTACGGTGGTTTTTATACGCAGGCTGATATGAAAGAAGTGGTGGCCTATGCTTCAGCCCGAGGTATTTCTGTAATGCCCGAAATTGAAATTCCGGGACATTCGCGTGCGGTAACGGCTTCGTATCCAGAAATTGGATGTGCTATAAGTCAGGAACTCAAAAGTGTTCTGGGAGAAGTAAAAAACGTTTGGTGTGTGGGACGTGAAGAAAATTACCAAATTTTAGATTCGATTATTAGGGAATTTTCAGAAATGTTTCCTTTTGAATATATTCACGTTGCAGGAGACGAAGTGAATCGTGCCAATTGGGAGCATTGCCCAAAATGTCAGGCCTTGATGGCGAAAGAAGGTTTTACAGACAGTTTTCAGCTTCAGAATTATTTCTTTAAAAGAGTTCAAGCAATTGTAGATAAATATCATAAAAAAACAGATGGCTGGAATGAAATTTTAAAAGGCGGAGAAATAAATCCGAATACTTTAATTTCTGCATGGCAAGGCATTAGTTACGGAATTGAATCGGCTAAAAAAGGATATGAAACCATTATGATGCCGGGACAATATCTATATTTTGATATGGCACAATCTGAAACTGAAAGAGGTCATCGCTGGGCTGCTATTACCGATACTAAAAGAGCGTATTCGTTTGAGCCAATTCCAAATGATGATTTGACGCCAGAACAGCAGAAACTGATAAAGGGAGTTCAGGGCGCTTTGTGGAGTGAATATTTAGATCGCCCAACACGATTTGTTGAATATCAAAGTTATCCGCGAATCAGTGCTTTATCTGAAATTGGCTGGTCTAAAAAAGAAGACAAAAACTGGGAGGATTTTTACGGAAGATTAACGCACAGTCATTTACAGCGTTTGGCAAATATGGGAATTGCTTTTAGGGACTTTCCACCGACCGCAATTTATCAAAACGGTACAATTACGGTAACTCCGCCTTATGAAGGTGCGGTGGTACGTTATGATGCGCAGGGAAATGAGCCTACAAGACAATCGGCTTTATATACAAAACCAATTCAGACAAAGGATTACGAACACTATATGTTCCGCACTTTCTTTAATGAAGATGTGGCAAGTCCGGCGGTGAAAGTAGAAAAGTTGCCTGTTGCCAATTGGAATACTTCGAAAGTGGAAGTTTTGAATATTTCAGAAAATATCTCGGACCATGTTGATAAAAACGGTATTTGGTATTTAACTTTTAATCCAACAACGGATGGAAGTGCCAATGGCGTTGTGCGAACAGTTTCACTTTTTGAAAATGACAAATTGATTCAAAGTTTCCCGGAAGAAAAAACGTTGAGGTCAAAACCGCGTCTGCGATTTGTAATTGAGAATTATAATGAGAAAAACACTTATCGTTTGGATTTTACGGTTGAAAATAAAGAAGCTAAAGAATCTTCGGCAAAAGTAAATTTCAACTGTTCGCCGTATTTGGAGCCGGAAGTAAAAGTGACGTCGTCGATGGCTGAAAATCCGAAATTTCCAATTGCAACTTTAGAAGATTATAATATCGAAAGTTATTTGCGTACTGATGTTCCGTGTGCCAATGGCGACTGGATTTTGTATACTTTTACGAATCCTGTTACTTCTTCAAAAATTGATGTTTTAACCGGAATTCCGCATCACCCAAGATTTATTGTGAATAACGGTTATGTTGAATATTCATATAACGGAATTGATTTTATAAAAGGAGATGCTTTCGATTACGGAAATGCGTCAGTTTATCCAAAACAACCTGTAAAAGCAGTGAAAATTGTTATTACAGGAACAAACAATGAGCCTCTTATGGCAAGTCAGGACTTAAGAATTAATCCATAGAAATATGAAAAATAATGGTTTTAAAATTATACTTGTTTCCTTTATTTTTTTAGGAATAAAGAGTTATTCGCAGAAAAACTCAAAACAATCTTTTGATGTAAAACGGAATGAAGTTTACATCGATTCGATGATGACAAATGCGCTCGAAAAAGGATTTTTTCCCGGAGCTGAAATTATTGTGGGAAGTAAAGACGCTGTTTTTATTTCGAAAAATTATGGCTTTCACGATTACTCGAAAAAACAGCCGGTAAAATCAGATGATGTTTACGATCTGGCTTCCATGTCTAAAGTTTTGGGTGCGACACTTGTGACGATGCGTTTGGTTGGAGAAGATAAAATAAAGCTTACAGACAAATTGGGATACGTTGTACCAATCTACAAAGATTCCGCAATCTCAGATTTGACTGTTTTTGAATTGTTAACACATACTTCAGGATTAAAAGCGAGCATAACTTTTTATCAAAGCCTGCTTTCAACGGCTGATGGTTCGCCTTTATTAAGCAAAGATAAGTCGGATAATTATCCTGATTTGTTTGACACGATGTATGTGAACAAGAATATTGTTTACGATGCCAATTATCTTTCTTTTACACCGAAAGAAAATTGGATTCAGATTTATAAAAACATGTGGTTAAATCCTGAATTTTATAAGACAGTTTATGCTCAAATTTCTGCTGCAAATACTAATACACGAGGAAAATATGTTTACAGCGATCTGAATTTGCTTTTGGTAAAACAAATGATCGAAGCCAAAACAGGAAAGAAATTAGATCAGCTAACAAGCGAAATCTATAGAGAATTAGGAATCTCAAAAATTGGCTATAATCCTTTAAAATGGACTTCGGAAGATAATGTAATGCCAACAGAATTGGATAATTTTTTCAGAAAAGATACCATTAAAGGATATGTTCACGATGAAGCTGCTGCGATTTTTGGCGGAGTTTCTGGAAACGCAGGTTTATTTGCGAATGCACAATCGATCTCGGTGATTTGCCAAATGTTGTTGAATAACGGAAAATATAACGGAAAACAGATTCTGAAAGCAAAAGTGGTAAAAGAGTTCAGAGATTCACCGCTTACGAAAGAAGGAATTTACCGCGGACTTGGTTTCGACAAACGAAAACCAGATGAATTTTTTAAAGCAAATGATTTTGGACATACTGGTTTTACAGGAACTTTTTTCTTCATGAATCCGGATAATAACAGATTTTTAATTATTTTGACCAACCGCGTAAATCCAACACGAACAAACAGATTAATGTATAAAGATGATTTTAGTGCCAAAATTTGGAGGCAAATTAATAAGTAAATTTTGCCACAGATTTAAGAGATTAAAATGATTTTGTTTCACGCAGATTTTGCAGATTTAAGCAGATCACACAGATTAAAAATTTAAATTCAATCTGCTAGAATCTGCAAAATCTGCGTGAAAAACTTAAATGCAAAAAAATATAAAAAATGAAGCAAGCAATTATCAATGGTATTGTACATACGGGTGATGAAATAATTACGGATAATGCCATTATTATTAAAAACGGAAAGGTTCTTTCAATTCAAAAAGAAATCCCAAATGGTATTGAAACAATTGATTTGCAGGGAAAACATATTGCTGCAGGTTTTATAGATATTCAAATAAACGGTGGAGAAAAACTTTATTTTAGTCAGACTCCTACCGAAGAAGCGATTGAAGATATTTATAATTCGAGCCTTAAATACGGCACAACTCACGTGCTTCCTTGTTTAATTTCGTCTTCTCACGAAACAATTCTTCAAGGAATTGAAGCTGTTCGGAATTACAGAGAAATACATGATAACGGCGTAATTGGAATGCATTTGGAAGGTCCTTTTTTAAATCCGCTAAAACGTGGGGCGCATAGTATCACTGAGGTTAGAAAGCCAACTAATGTTGAGCTTGAAGAAATTATTCGCCTAGGAAAAGATGTTATAAAAGTAATTACAATTGCACCTGAATGTTTTACTGATGATCAATTGAATATGTTGTTGGAAAGCGGTATTGTTATATCGGCAGGGCATTCGACAATGACACATAAAGAAGCACAGTATTATTTTTCTAAAGGAATAAAATTAGTTACGCACTTGTTTAATGCGATGACACAATTTGGGCATCGTGAACCCGGTTTGGTTGGCGCTGTTTTTGAAGATGAAAATGTTTATGCTCCGGTTATTCTTGACGGAGCGCATTGTGATTATGCAGCAGCAAAAGTGGCGTACAAATTAAAACAGGATAAATTGTTTTTAATTAGTGATGCTGCCTTTTTAGGACGCAAAGTCGAAAGCTTTAAATGGGACAATTTTGATGCGCATTTACAAGATGGTTTTTACAGAAATAATGAAGGTAATTTAGCGGGTGCAGCGATATCAATGCAGGAAGCAGTTCAAAATGCGTATAGATATTTGAATGTTTCAACAGATGAAGCCATAAAAATGGCAACTTCGCGAGTAGCAAGCGCAATAGGTTTACAAGATCAATTAGGGAAAATAAAAGAAGGATTTCCGGCAAGTTTTGTCACATTCGACATTGATTTGTCTGAAATTGAAACATTAAATTTTCTATAAGACAAAATCATTTCAATAAATAAAAAAAGCTTCAGAGGAATCTGAAGCTTTTTTTTTAATTATTTCTAGAGTAAAATACTTAGAAGTTAGTATTTACTTTTTTAGAACGATCGGCAATGTAAGAGATCAGCCAGATGGTTTGTCCGTCTTTTACAAAGTATACTTTTTTGGTTGCTAAATTTGGAATACTTTCCAGACAGCCTACCAATATGTTATTTGCCGAAATTAAATATTGCTGGTCATACGTGCTTAAAACTCTCGCTGCTTCTTTATTCGTTTTCGCAAGTGTTGTAAATTTGATAAAATTATTTTTCAGGATGGCATCGTAATTAAGAACGTCTTCCATCGTTAAAGTAACATAGTGCTCTTTTACGTTTTCATTATAATATAATGTTGCAAACGCCCAAACCGCTCCACCTGACAAATACACTTTATCTTTTTTTACTAAAAGAGGATTTTTGTCCAGTAAATCTTTGATCTTTTTACGTAAAACGGTGTTGAAATCAAACGATTTTTCCTGATATACGGCCATGTCATTAGCCTGATTTTGATTGGTAACAGTCTTTTTTACCGCATCAGTAAGTGTCATGGTACCGAAATCAAGTTCCAAAGGTATAAACTCTAATTTGTCATCTTTAAGTTCGTCGATGTAGCCGCCTCTGGTAGTTTGAGCACCAATATCAAGAAGGAAAGCGTTAGCATAATCAACTGGTGGAATTGCACCTTTAACCAGTGTTTTAGGTTCTTCGTTAACATTAAGGATATCAAGTTCTTTATTTGTTAAGGTCTTGATTTTACTTTTTAAAACGTCTATGTTTTTGGCAGAGGAAAAAACTGGGGCAGCTACAATAAATATATTTTGCTCGGTAAGTTTAAAATCAGTTTTTATTTTCTTCAATTGATCGGCAACTGTAGCGCTCGCTTTGTCAATATCTTCCTGTGTAAGTTCACCAGTAGCCGTTATATGGTCAGCAAAACTAAATCGCTCATTTGCGAAATACAAAATATCATAATCAGCTTTTCGGATATTATTTACATCCAAAACCGAAACTTTTATAGCGCGGCGCCCGATTTCAATTCCGGCGTAAAGACTTTTTTGAGAAAATGAATTAATGGAAAAAAATAAACTTAAAAGAATAAAAAATAAAATTTGGGTTTTGTTTTTTTTAATCATTGGATTTAATTGTTGTTGTAATATAGTTGTGAATAATGATGTACGATAGTGATTTGACTGTGTAAATTGTGTAGAAAATGTAGTCTATATTTTTTGAAGTAGGTTACATTTAAAAACCGAACAAGTTTATTGTGGGCTATTAGGATTGGTATTTGGGTTTTAATTAATTTTTGCAAAAATCCGACAATTTGTTTGAAGAAAAAAGAACTTAGATGTTTTTTTAATGTTATTATTTGAAGGATTATTGAGTTTGATGAATTTTTTTAGAGAATGTCATAAATATCCTGTTTTTTTTGGTCAATTTTTGATATAATAGTTAACGGATAAAATCGGCAAATATTTTTCAAACCATAATAAAACAAAAAAAGCTCCAGATTTCTCTGAAGCTTTTGTCTTGCGAAGTAGTCCGTGGGGGAATCGAACCCCCCTTACCAGGATGAAAACCTGGCGTCCTAACCGATAGACGAACGGACCTGTTTTGCTAATGCGGGTGCAAAAGTGCAAATAATTTTGGAATACACAAACTGATTTCAAAAAAAACTTTTTTCAATTATTCTCGAAACATCAAATTTTGAAACAGTAATTCTTAAATAATTTTAGCTAATTAAATTGTATTTGTTTGATTCGTAATTGATTGTTTTATGTGAAGAAAGAGATGAGGAAGTTCTTTTTCTTAAAATAAAAATTTCAAAAAAATGAAATATTTAAACATGATTTTTTGTTTTGAAAGAATATTCTTTTGATTTTTAGTCTTCTTGTATTGCCGGGAAACTATTCTAGGATTTTTAAGCTTATCAAGAAAAAACACTATTTTAGTCAAATAAAGTTTATAATAATTTACTCAAAGCCTTTTTACTATAAAAACCAAAGCAAAATGATAACAAAATTATTTCAGTTACTATCTGTCAAAAATATCACCTCTTATGTAGTCTGTCTAAATACGGAAAAATTTTCCGGCAAAATAAAAAATAATGGAGTGACCTATAAAATTCCTGTAATTAAATTAGAAAGTGATAAAAATGATGT
Source organism: Flavobacterium sp. LC2016-01 (assembly GCF_009711135.1). Classification (GTDB taxonomy): domain Bacteria; phylum Bacteroidota; class Bacteroidia; order Flavobacteriales; family Flavobacteriaceae; genus Flavobacterium. The sequence goes on from NZ_WMIC01000005.1 coordinate 286,339, forward strand.
CGTTATAAACAACTTTATCGAACAGAACAATATAAGTAAAGGTGAGATCTTACTTAGTGCATCTAATTTGGTGTATATGCCGAAATTAAATATTGTTGGTATTGGCTTTAAAATTGAAAAGAAAAAACATCTGAACATTGTATTTAATTTAAGTGATCAACTGCATATTGTATATCTTGCAGGTTTGCTAATGTCAAAATCCCTTTTAGTAGTGAATAATAAAGACTTGGAATCAACAATGAATATAAATTTCAAAGATGAGGAAAATGAATTCACCAATAAAGCAAACGAATTATTGCCAATCATAATAGAAAAAATTGGGCTTAAATATCTAAAAGAAGATCCAAGATTTAAAGATTTTAATAAAAATCAGGTTGCTCAGTTTTTTGAAGAAAATCCAAATTATTTAGCTGCGATTTTAAAGGAGACAACTAGTACTTGGATATAAACAGAAAATGAACAAAGAACTTACAATTAAAAACTTCACCTTTAAAAATATTTTCAATTTAGGCGGGCCTTTAATGTTTGTGTTTTTTGTAGGCTGGTGTGCTTTTAATGTTGGATTAGGAGAAGGTGTATTAAGGAATTTGTTGGTTTTTTTATATACGTCAGGCACTATTTTAGCGATGGGTTTAATGAATTACTTTTCAACGGTAGTCACAGTAAATCAAAGAGGCATATTGAAAAACAGTTTGTACTTTTCTCACTATATAGAATGGAAAAACATCAAATCCCTGAATGTTCAATTAGTAACAAAAGACAAGTATGTAAAGACATTGGACAAAAAAGAATATTTTGACGAGTTTTACATTGGAAAAAAAGAGATTTTAATAAGTGATATAGAAAACCAGCTCGATCAATCTAAATTGACAAGGTGGAGAAAAATTATACGATTGCCCTTTAATCACAGTACAATTGAAATATTAAAGCATAATAAATTGTTATAAATTAGTGTTGCAGAAAATGTTGTGCATTCTCAAAATGTTCATGCCAACAGATATCAACTGATTTATAACTTTTAAAACAAAGAAAGCCATGCAAAAATTACAATTTAAAAAAGAAATTAAAGCATCAGCTCAAAAGGTATATGAAACGATGCTTGGCCTAAAAAACAAAGCCACTTATGAATATTGGACAGCAGCTTTTAATCCTACATCCACTTACGAAGGAAGTTGGGACAAAGGAAGCAAAATCCTTTTTGTAGGAGTAGATGAAAACGGTAAAAAAGGAGGAATGGTTTCGGAAATTGCAGAACACAATCCGGCCAATTTTATTTCCATTCGTCATTACGGATTTTTGGACGGTGATACCGAAGTAACCACAGGCGAGCAGGTAGAAAAATGGGCAGGCGGACATGAAAATTATACCTTTCAGGAAAATAACGGTATTACAACCGTAATTGTTGATATCGATGTTATTGATGAATATTTGCACTACTTTAATGACAATTATCCAAAAGCAATGGATAAATTAAAAGAAGTTTCAGAACAATAATAAACGAACAGGTGAAACAGATTTAAGCAATTAACTTAATGGAAAGTTTAACAATTAAGCAAATCGTTCAGAAACATTTGGTTTTGATATGTTTGGTCATTTCCATGATTTTGATCGTAATAGCAACTTTATTCTATCCAGGCGGATCATTGCTTGACAAAAAATCTATTGGATTTGGCTGGTCAAAAAATTTCATCAGTAATTTGTTTGCTGCAAAAGCCTTAAATGGTTCAGAAAACCCCGGCAGGATTTGGGCCATTATCGGAATGGCATTCCAATCGGTTGGTTATGGTGTTTTTTTTATCCATATGTCAAAAAAAATATCCTTAAAGCATTGGGCTAAAATTTTAAAATTTATAGGCGTTGCCAACATATTATTCATTTTTTTAATTGCAACACCCTTACACGATCTGGGAACAATATCGATCGTTTTAACATTAATCGGTTTATTTATTATTACGGTATTGATCCTAAAGTCAAAACTTCATTTACTTAAATTTTGCTGTATTATTTGCTTGTTAACTTTTTACTGCTTCTTTTTTCTGTTTGGTTTTGGTTATTTGAGTGCAGCCATCATAATGCAGAAAGTATATAATGCAAGTTCGATATTATTAGTTTTGGGACTAGAGTATTTTACACAATATGATGATTTTATAGCAATTAAATCGGGAGAACAAAAAAAGTAAAAAAACGAACTGCTATAAGTTTCAACAGCCTATTCGATCAATGTTAGCAGTCAGTTTATGAAAACGAACGAAAAACTATAAAGTTATGAATATCGAAAGAAAGCAGTTAATAGAATTATGCGACAAATTTCTGATTGGAGAAATACAAAAAAGTAACTTGTCAAATTTTGCGTGGAATTGTATTTCTTCTGATGAAATTGAATGGGATGAAAATGACGAAATTATCTCCGAAACAATTTTCGATTGGGATAATGAAGAAATGAACTTTCCAATCAATAAAATTAATATCAAACTTTGGAAAAACAGACTTGAAAATGATGTTGATGAATTAATGATTTACAACAATTGGAATATTCATATTGAAAAGCAGAAAGAAATTTGCGAAAAATATGGCTCCATTTGGAAGCCTATAAACAAAACTCTCAACATTGGCATTTCAGAAAATTTAGATTTAGAGACATTAAATGGATTAAGACACGGAACCAAAAAAGGTGAAATTTGTTGGTTTATTTGGAGCGGAGAATATTCCGAAGACGACAATTTTTTCCAACCAATTTGTGCTGAACATTTAATGCAAAGAAAGCCAAAGCTTATTGACTATTTAGGACTTGACGAAGGATTCAGATTTCTAATAACCGAAAAAGGTTATGAAGATGTTTGGTTTGACGAAAAATTATTAGAAAGAGAAAACCCGCAATAGCCTCAAGGCGTTATATTGAATTACTTCATTAACAATAAATAACTGCCTATAATTCTGATTTTTATAAGTAGTAATTCTCACAAAAACTTTAAAATTAAAAACGGAATTCTTATATTGTTCTGCTAAAATTAAGTATGCCAAGCATATCTATTTTTAAATACCTGCTTTCAAACGTTTTTCAGTTCATTTTAATAGAAATCATTTAGATTATGAAAAAAACCTTAGTGCTCTTCAGTGCATTCTTAGCTTTTGCATCATGTTCAAAACATGAAGGAAAAAAAAATGTTGCCATCACCGGAATAGATTCCACGTTGACGCCTGGCAATGACTTTTTTAAATATGTAAATGGTAAATGGTACGATTCTGTATCAATACCTGCATCTCAATCCGGAGTTGGTGCTTACATGTTTATGAATTTCCCACAACGAATGCGTCTGCAAGGGATATTGGACAGTATTTCAAAAAGCACAAATCCGGCAGAAAGTGTAGCGCAGAAGGTAGGAGACTTTTATGCATCAGGTATGGATACTGTAACCATTGACAAACGCGGTTATGCGCCTATCAAACCTTTACTTGCCAAAATTGATGCAATTAGCGATTTACCGTCCTTAATGAACTTTGTAGTTAATGAAGTAAAAGTGTACAATCCTTCGATTATAAGTTTTGGAGTCTCACCTGATGATAAAAACAGCAAAATGAATATTGCCCAAATCTATCAAACGGGTATAGGTTTGCCAGACAGGGATTATTATTTCAAATCAGACTCGTCGACTGTTGCCATACAGGAAGCATACAAAAAATACCTTATTACATTATTTCAGCAAACTGGCAGCAATGCTGAAGAAGCTAAAAAGAATGCTGATTTGGTTTACGGTATTGACAAGCAACTCGCGACTTCACATAAAACAAAAGTTGAACTTCGAGATGTACAAGCAAATTATAATAAAATAGCGGTGACAGATCTTGTAAAAAGACACCCTAATATCGATTGGACTGCTTTTTTAAATAATTTAGGTGCTAAAACCGATTCTATTAATGTATGCCAGCCTGCTTATTATGATGCTCTTAATAAGCTATTAAAAACCATTCCGCTTAATAATTGGAAAATTTACTTGAAAGCCAACTCTATAGAAAGATATGCTGATGATTTAAGTAAACCTTTTGTCGATGCTTCATTTGAATATACCAAAGTGCTTTCTGGTCAAGCTGTTCAAAAATCACGTGGCGAAAAAATGGCTAATGTCATTGATAGTTATTTGGGCGAAGCGTTGGGTGAATTGTATGTAAAGAAATATTTTTCAGAAGATGCCAAAAAACGTATGTTGGTCCTAGTGAATAATTTGCAAAAAGCGTACGGCAAAAGAATTGATAAATTGGAATGGATGAGTCCAATCACGAAACAAAAAGCTAAAGAAAAATTGTTCGCCATTACTAAGAAAATAGGATATCCAGATAAATGGAGAGACTATAGCAATGTGAATGTAGCTAGAAACACCTATTTTGAGAATATTATTTCGGCTTCTAAAGCTGCGTATCAATTTCAATTAGCAAAATTGGGCAAACCAGTCGATAAATCAGAATGGTTTACTACAGTTCCGACAGTTACGGCATATAATAATCCTACTGCAAATGAAATTGTTTTTCCTGCAGGTATTTTACAAGCTCCATATTTTGATAATAATGCAGATGATGCACTTAATTATGGAGGTATTGGAATGGTTATAGGTCATGAAATAACGCATACTTTTGACGATCAAGGTGCTCAATATGACAGGGATGGTAACTTAAAAAACTGGTGGACAAAAGAGGATTATGCACAGTTTAAATCAAGAATACAACAAGTTATCAATTTGTACAGTACCTATACCGTTTTAGGGGATTTACACATTAATGGCGCAATGACAGTTGGCGAAAATACGGCAGATATTGCTGGAATAGCAGTTGCCTATGATGCTTTTAAAATGACCGAACAAGGAAAAGGAAATACAAAAATCGACGGTTTTACTCCAGACCAGCGCTTCTTTATTTCTATAGCTAAAATATGGAGAGTAAAAATGAAAGACGAGTTCCTGCGTTTGTGGATTAACAATAATCCACATTCTCCACCAAATTGGCGTGTTAACGGTCCTCTAATGAATACAACACCTTTTTACGACGCATTTAATGTAAAACCGGGAGATAAAATGTTTTTACCGAAGAAGGATAGAATAACGATTTGGTAATACCTTCGCTCTCCGAAGTGTTCCTATGAAAAGCTGCGCAAATGTCTCTGACTTTGCGCATTTTTTTTGTTCTTTAAATTAGAAAAAGGATAAAAGTTTCTGACTTTTTACGTTTTGATATAAATAAACAAAGCTCCAGATTTCGCTGAAGCTTTTACTTAGTAGCGGGAAGCAATCAAATATTTTGCTCTTTATTAAGGATTATTTTGCGATATTTTTTTAGCATAACAAATAAGTTTGGACGTTTGAACAAACTCGTGGATTGATTTATTTGAGAAATTTGTATCAGATAAAAATGCGAAGAAAATGGAATCAAAAAAAGTTCAAACTCTTTCAGAACCAAAGCTAATACAAAACCTCTATTTTGGAGATAATGTTGAAGGCGAAGCCTTTGTGTCCGATCACATCTTTAGTTATATCATAAGCGGGAGGCATGATGTATGGATAGGGTGCAAGAAATATACTTTTACCGCTGGTGATTACCGCTTCTTTAGAAGAAATCAATTAACAAAATCTATTAAACATACTGAATCTGATGGCTTCAAGTCTATAGCGGTTCATTTTGACCAAAATACTCTTATGGAGATTTCGAAGGAATTCGGTTTCAAGTCAGAGCGGTTTCACGGTGAGAGTGTTAAGGCTATCACGGCTAATAGTGAGTTGACAAAAGCTGTAGAAGCATTTAATGAATATGCTCAGAGAAGGGATGCTGATGCTGAAATTTTACGAATTAAAATCAAGGAGCTAGTTTTAATACTTGCAGCTATTGATCCGGAAATTAAGGAAATGCTATTTGAATTCAGCGATCCTGGAAAGCTGGATTTGGAGGGATTTATGAATGGTCATTATAGGTATAATGTTCCATTGGAAAAATTTGCTTTTCTCACAGGACGCAGTTTGTCAGGTTTCAAAAGAGATTTTGCGAGGTTGTTTAGGAGTACTCCAAGCAGATGGCTTACTAAAAAACGGCTTTATGAAGCGAAATATTTGATAGAAAATTGTAGGCAGCGCCCAAGTGACATTTATTTAGAAATAGGTTTTGCGAACATGTCTCATTTTTCTTATGCGTATAAAAAAGAATTTGGTACATCCCCTTTACAAAAAAATAAGAACAACTAATTATAGCTAAAAATGGATTTAAAATTAAAAGGAAAACGAGCGCTTGTAACCGGTTCGAGTTCGGGATTGGGAGAGTCAATAGTTAAAATGCTGGCAAATGAAGGTGCGACCGTTATAGTTCATGGCAGAAATGAAGATCGTGCCAAAGTGGTGTGCCAGGAAATTATCAGTAATGGTGGAATGGCGGAAATAGCTTTAGGTGATCTCAGCACAGATAACGGAGCTGATGAGGTAGCTTTTGCTGCGCTTAAAAATGGTCAGATCGATATTTTAATTAATAATGCGGGTATGACATCGCATAAATCTTGGGGAGAAGCAACTGCAATTGATTGGGCTGAAATTTATAACAACAATGTCGTTTCATATGTAAGAATGATTCAGCGTATAGTGCCACAAATGAAAACATTAGGTTGGGGACGCGTTATTCATATAGGCGGAGGTCTTGCCATACAGCCTATTAAAGAGCAACCGCATTATAATGCGACCCTTGCTGCAAGACATAATCTTTCAATCTCACTTGCGAGAACACTGCAAGAAACCGGAATAACTTCAAATGTAGTATCTCCCGGAGCAATCATAAATCCTATGGTTGAAGATTGGCTTGTGAATGCTGCACCTAAATTTAACTGGGGGACCGATTTAGAGGAGATAAAATCCAAGGCTGTTCAGCAGCTAATTCCAAATGATACAGGAAGGTTTGGAGAGCCTGAGGAAATTGCTGGAGCAGTTGCATATCTTTGTAGTACTTATGCTAATTACATTAGTGGAGCTACTATTAGGGTAGATGGCGGTACAATTAAATGTATGTAGAATATTCTTCTAAAATCTTATAATAAAACAGAGAACTCCGATATCCGAAGTGTTCCCATAAAAACTGCGCAAATGTCTATGATTTTGCGCAGTTTTTTGTTTTAAATTGTACGTTTCCTGAAAAGTCAGAGACATTTATACAACGTGTTTGCGTTATTTAAAGAATATTCCACGGAGCGAGGATAAATGAAAAAACAACTTGTTTTCAATAATGAGGAAAGGCGTAAAGAATAATAATCTTAATAATTTATTTTTATAACCAAATTCCAATAGTATGCGAAAAATTGGGCTATTTGTATATCTGCCTAATTTGGGTCGCTGTGCGTGATTTTTTCACACGTACAAGTAAGTTGGAGACAATTTGGGAAAACAACAACGATAAAAAATAAACTAAAAAAATGACTTTCATTAAAACAATTTCTGCATTTTTAATTACGCTTTTATTAGTAACAACAGCTTTTGGGCAAGAATCTAAACATAAAACTAAAATCTTATTAATTGGGACAATTCATTTTGAAACCCCGCATACAGATAATTTTGAATTAAAAACAGATGATTTTTTAAGTGCTAAGCGACAAAGTGAATTAGAAGATTTAACTAATGTTTTATCTCAAACAAAAGCGACTAAAGTCATGATCGAAAGTTCAATTGAAAATCAACATTCTGCCGATAGTTTGTATAATTTATATTTAACAGGCCATTATAAACTTACAGTTTCAGAGAGACAACAAATTGGCTTTAGGTTAGGTAAAAAATTAAAATTAAATCAAATAAACTGTATAGATAAATTCTATGGAATGCGCGATAGCTTAGTGGCTGTAACCGCAAAAGAAAATAATCAACTTTATTTACTAAAAGATTTAGGGACCCAGGCAAATGTAATGATAAATGATTATGATAATAAATTGAAAAATGGTACAATAACCGAAGTTTTAAAATACATAAATAAACCCGAAGAATTAAAAAGAAATTTATCAATCTATCTAAAATTTATAGCAAAAATTGGAGCAGGTAAAAATTTTGCAGGAGCAGAATCGGTATCAGATTGGTATTTAAGAAATCTTGCTATTTATTCAAATATTATAAATCAAGTAAATGCAAATGACAAATACGTTATACTACTATTTGGACAAGGACATATTCCTATATTAAAACACTTACTGCAAAATAACGATGATTTTGAAATTGTTGAATTAAGTAGCGTACTAAAATAAAACTGCTATCATTCGTAGCCTAGCGTGTAATAACATAACAATGATATAATCAAAAATGAAAATAAATCAGAATAGCATTAATTTAAAATCCGACCGAATATTTTTATTTTTAAAACGAGTTGCCAGAATTGTTTTGACAACGTCTTCCATATTGCTAATTCTTTCAATAATTTCACTATTAGTTTATGGAGGAGAATGCTATAGTGTTTACTCAAATGCGGGCTTTATCATTTGGCCAGCTGTAATAGTTTCAATTTATTCAATTGTTTATTCGTTACTTATAATTATAACTTTTTTAATATACAAAGCTTATAAGCGTCATTTAATTTGGTCGACAATTAAAAACGAAATTTTGTTTTTAATTCTGACAGGACTATTAATGACTATTTTTTATTTTGTAAATCGTTATATTATTGAAAATTATTGGAGGTAATATCTGAAAATAAAAACAAAAAAAGCTCCAGATTTCTCTGAAGCTTAAAAAATGCTATATAAATCCTGGTAGATATCTGCCAGAGTTTTCTTTTAAGAAATGTCCTTTAAGAAATTTAAAAGCTTTATTTCTTTTTTGATTATTCTGATCATAAATAATCCGAAGATTAATAAAAATATATAACCGCTTGAGAGGATGTAAAGATAAAAACCTCTTGAGAAATGGTCTTTAAAAACAGGCAGAAGCATTGTAAAACCAACGATATAAGTCAGGTAAATGACAGGTGTAAAAATGTAATGTATTTTTTTTCTCCATTCATAAAACTGATGAGCCAGTTTGCTGTATTCAATTAAGTTAACATCGGTTTTTAAGCTCTCTAATTTTTTCGTGCTGATCCATTCTAAGGCTATACGCACAAGAAGCATTGTAATCATGATGCATAATCCAAAACCAAACAGTGTTTGTTTATAAGCGCCTACCCAAATAAAATAAGCAATTAATATTAATGAGGTCAGGCTTAAAATTGCTTTGGTCCAAAAATGGCTTCGCTTAATTTTCTTGGTATGTGCCTCGGCTTTTTTAATAATTTCAGTGGCTGTTGGTTTTGTATCAGATTCTGTCTGCTGATCCCAAATATTTTGTAAATCTTCAAATGTTTTCATTTTGTACACATTGCGTTAAACTTTTTTTGATTCGGTGAATTCTAACACGAAGCGTTTCTTCGGTTATTCCTATTACTTCTGATATTTCCCGATATTCTAGTCCGTCTAAAGTCATCAGGATTATCATTTTATTTGTTTCTTCGAGCTTTTGTATGCATTGATACATTTGGTGAAGCTGCTCGTCTTTTTCGCCCGAATAAGTTTCTGAAACCGTCTGAGGCAGGATATCGGTCCTAATTTCTTTTCTGGAAGATGATTTTCTTAAATAAAGAAGACAAGTGTTTACTGCAATTCTGTATATCCAGGTGCTGATACTGGAGTCATTTCGGAAGGTATCTAACTTCTCCCAGACTTTGATAAAGATTTCCTGAGTTGCATCAGAGGCCAATGCAGTATCTCCACAAAAATAACCTTTGCATAAGCGAAAGACTTTATTGTAATGCTTGGAGTATATCTCGTTGAATTGTTCTTTTTCGGCCACTTTATTTTAATTCTGATTTTACATTTTCTATAAACCACTCCGGCTGATCGTACATTACAAAATGCGCTGCTTTTGGTGCATAAAGAATTTTAGCGGATGGCAGATTTTCATACTGGACTTTATAGGTGTTTTGTACGGTAGCAAGATCTGGATTCGTTGCAGCTAAAATTACTACTGGAATTTTAATTTTAGAAATTTCTTTTCTCAAGTCTAAATTAAGCATATCAATATAACCATAAACATAGGTTTTTCTATCGGCAATATTCATCCATTCATTGATTGTTTTTTGTTTTTCTTTGTTCAGGCACATGTAAGAAGTCATTTGTGAATTCATTGCTTCAAAGCCCTTTTGATCCATCGCCAGCATCATTTTACTCTGAGGATTATCATAAGAAAGAGTTTCGCCTTTATAATTCGGAATCATTAAAGCTGCAGTTGAAGGTAAAGCATCAACGAGAATTAACTTTTTGAATAAAGTAGTTTCTTCAGATGCCAGCCACAAACTTAAAGTTCCTCCCAGACTATGACCAATCAATACCGCATTTTTTAATTTTTTGGTTTTTACATAAGAAATAACCTGATTATTTATAGTAGACAGCCAAGGCCCTTCAATTGGAGGAACATTGCCAAATCCTGCAAAAGTAAAAATGTGGCATTCGTAATTTTTAGAAAGTTCGGCCACTGTTTCATTCCATACTTCTCCTGTACAACCAAAACCTGGGAATAACAATACGGGATTTCCTTTTCCTTTTACCTCTACCTTGAAGGCAGTTTGAGCAAAAACAGATTTTGAGACAAGAAGGATAAATGCGATAATTAAAATAGATTTCGTTTTCATAAGATTTAATTTTTTAAAGTTTACCTTTTGATACAGCACTAGTTTAATTGTTACCTCAAAAAAGCATTTTTTTTAAAAATATTTTTATTGGTTTTAGAATTTAGGTTTTGAAACCCTGCAATTTAGCGTAAATACAAAGCTTCAGAAAGTTTTTATCTTAATAGCAGGAAGCATCCAAGTATTTAGTCGGGTAATTGCAGATTATTATAGTATAATGAAATACGCATCTTAATAATATTTAATACTTTATCACATTAAGCTACCTAAATTTGGGTAGATTTGTGTAGATTGTCACTCATATAAACAAGTTAGCAAACAGTTTTAGAACGTATCGTATAAATGAAAAATACAGTCTTCTTACTATCCCTTTTATTGCTTGGTTTTAATTCCAAGACTAATCAAAAAAATACACCGATCGGAGAATTAGTAACGTATGAAAAACCAAGAATAACTAGCAAGAAATATTTTGATTACGACGAAATAATTCATTACAAAAACGATTTTAAAGAAAATAAAATTAAAGAACTTTATAATAATTATAAAAAATCCGAAAAGGATGCATTTCGCTTTGATGTCATTGTTGGCTACACTCCGAGAAGTATAAATGAAGTCGGATTTTTAGATAAATTGGAAACCATTGGTTATACAAAAACTAATGTGGACTCAAAAAAATTTAAACAAATAGACGAGATTTTTACTGAAAAGAAACACGGCGACGTTCTCGAATCCAGTTGTATTTACGTTTATAGAGATATCCTGATTTTCAGGAAAAAATCAAAAATTGTTGGTATAGCAAAAATTTGTTTTGGTTGCGGAGCCAGTATAATTTTAGGAACAAAACCGAACACAGAAGAATTTGGACAAAGTGGTGATTATGAGAAACTGGAAAAGTTACTTGATAATAAATAAGAAAACATTTGTTTCCACTTGTATGAAGCAATAGTTAATATGAAATAAAATGATGATTATGATAAAGAAAAGATATTCAATTAATTTAAATTTTATTATAGTATTATTTTCTCTACCCTTATTTTTTGTTTTTAGTTGTAATCAAAGTATTGAAAAAAATAACTATAACGGAAATTGGGTTTTAAAAGAACCTAATTATACTGAAAAAATTATTTTGCAGGACGGGAATTATAAAAAAGAATATAGCAGTGATGATCTTAGAATAAACTCAAGAGGAAAGTTCTATCTCAATAGAAATGAAAATCGATTGGGAGTTACATTATCATTAATTCCGGATAAAATAATTAGTGAAAATGATACTATTTTTCAAGAATGTGAAAACTTAGACATTGTTGAAATTAATGATCGCAATCTAATAATTCAAAAATCAACTCAATGGATTAGAGATGCAAAAAATAGATTCATTAGAGTAAATGAAACTCTAATTTATAAAAAGCAATAAAAATGGAGATCGATGAGGTGCCGCTCGTGTGCACAAAGTTGCTTCAAAGTATTTGAACTTTGTGAAAACAATCAGCATAGTATAATGGTCATATTAAATCCCCTTACCAATTAAATCAATTACAATGTATTCAACTAAGATATTTTCCGGTTTATGTTTTTTTTTGGGTCTCATACTTTTTGCAGTTGGTATTTATATGAAGTTAAATAATATTTTGTCAACGGGTCAACCCTACAAAACTCGTTTAGGGACTAATATGAATGCGGAATCAATTGATGGAAATGGGGCTTTGCTTTTTGGAATACTCCTTTTAATCATATCGTTAATCAGTAATCGAATTTATATTTCTCAAAAGAAAGAGAGAAATAAAAGATTGGAAGAAGAGAATGCAGGTAATTGACAAATCGTGACCGCAAATAGCTGCTATAACTGATTTAGGCAATTGGTTTTACAGGAAGTTGGTTTTGCATTTTGAATAATTTGGGAATCCAAAAATAGAGTACCTATAAGCACAGCATAAACCCGCTCTCCGAAGAGTTTCTTATGAAAAGCTCCGCAAATGTCTCTGACTTTGCGCATTTTTTTGTGTCTTAGAAATTGTGAACGTCTCAAAAGTCTCCCGACTTTTTTATATTTATGCTCGAATAGAAAATAAACAAGATATTTGTTTTAAAGTCGGTGCCGAAAGCTTTCGGGATTGAGAAGTTTTAGTTTTTTGATGACGGTTTGAAAGTTGGCGTAAAGTCGGAGACATTTGCGCAGCGTAATTGATGAATACTTCGTAGAGCGGGGTTATTTGGCAAATCCGAAGAATGGGCTTAATTTAGTTCCAAACCTGCTGTAACAGCAAGACATTGACAGAGATTTTATAAAAACCGAAAATAATGAAGATAAAATCAATTTTTGCACTTATTTTTTTATTGCTTATCTGCACTTTTTGCGGAAAAGATTCACAGAATAAAAAACTAAAAAAACAGCATAGCCTTACAATAGAAGTTCAAAATGCTGTAGATAGTTTGTCTTTAATTGATGAAATTCGATTACGTGGTACAAAAAGATTTGATGACTTACTAAAAGTTGCTTCCAATCAAGATCTTGTTTTCTTAACAAAGAATAAAAATCCAAATATTAGATGTTATGCTTTTAACGGTCTGATAATAAATAAATATCCAGAACTTAAGAATGTGTTTTTTGAACATTTAAAAGACACTTCTGTCATACAAACAAGATATGAATGTACTGGTGAAAGAACAACCGTTATGAATTTTATGCTAAACTATTTTCATCCAAAAAACATAGGAGTTAAAAACAAGTTTAGTGAAGTTGAATACAATAAATACAACAAAATAGCTGAATCATATAAAAAGAATATAAAACCAGAGAAGATTGAAAATTATGAAGAAGAAATTAAAAAACTTCAGAATAATGATTTAGAGTATTTTCAAGATTATTATTGGGCAGATTCTAAAGATGAAGATTTTGAAGTAAAAAGAAAACTCATAAAAAAGAATATTGAATTTGTCAAATATGAAGAAATGGTTTTAGCTACTGCATACTTTGAAGTAAATGGATGTAATTCACATTTTCCAAACATAGAAAGAAGAAACGATACAATTATTTTAAAATATCAAATGCGAAGGAAATATCCTTGCGATGAAAAACATAGAATAATTGAAAAAATTAATTTTGTAATTTTTGATCCATATGTAACCAAAATAAAAGCAGTTATTGCAGAATAAAATCTCCTGCTGGCGCGAGCGTCCCGTTCGTGAACGCAACGAGATGTTGACAAAGAGGGGGGTAAAGATAGTTAAAACAAAAAAGCCTCAGATTTCTCTGAAGCTTTTGTTTTAGTAGCCCTAACGGGACAATTCTCGAACCATTTTATGGAAGATTTGATAAAGTTCAACAATGGATAGTAAATGGAAACTAAATTGATAGATAAGATATTATAGCAGATAAAAACCTATTTGATAATTTACAATCAAATAAATATATTGCGTGTTGTCTATTACATGTATTATTCTAATTTTGGTAGCTTCGTGAGATTTATTATAAATAACTTAGCTGTCAGTTGGCGGAAAAAGAAAAGCAAATTTCTAAATATGAAAAAAATATTTATTTTAAGTCTGTTATTAATTAAAATCGGTGTGTATTCACAAAATAGAAATTTAAAAGACATTTTTAATAAAAAAATAATACAAGTTACCGGAGATTTAAATAAAGATAACCTACTAGATAAAGTTGTTGTAACTCAAGATACAATAAATGAAAAATCACCATATAAATTAGAAATATTTTTTGCTAAACCAAACGGAAGTTTTGAATTAATTGTTTCTTCAACCAAAATAATTGAAGCCCAATATCCAGATGGAAGAGATGGATTTAAAACTGGTAATGGGTTTTCAGATATTACAATAAAAAAAGGTGTAGTAAGCATAAACTTTGAATTGTTAAGAGGACATTTTGAACATAAGTTTAGGTTTCAAAACGGAAATTTTGAATTAATTGGATTTTCAGAAGTTAATTCTGGTGGAGGTACAATGACAACAATAGATTTTAATCTTTCTACAGGAGTTAGAATTGAAAAAGAAGAAAGATATGATATTGATAAATTAATTAGTTATAATAAAAAGAAAATATTAATTAGACCTTTACCAAAACTTCAAGACGTAGAACCATTTGAGAATGAGTTATATTGAAAATCTAAGTTAATATCAACTAGAATGGATTTGTGTAATTTAACCGACACATTAAGTACGAATGAAAAACATTAAACACATTAATCTTGACAAGTATAGTAATCCAGATTACGAACTTATAGAAACTAATATTTACAGAAATAAGCAGGAAGACATTCACGTTTTTGCATTGAACTTTGATCTAGAAGAAAACGAAAGCTCTCAATATCCACTGGAAGATATACTGGATAAGTTTTATTTACATGTTTCTGATTTTATAGATGAAGATGCATTTTATACAGAAAAAAATGTGAGTTTAGAATTAGGAGGAGATTTAGAGGATGTTCAGAAAGCTGTTAAATCAATTATTGGGAAACGAATATTTAACTCTGAATACATTGGTGAAGACGGAAACACATATGTGAGTTTGGTAATAGAATAAAAAACTAGCTATTACAGCTACTACAACATATTTGGCTAATTGGCATAATGAAATGGTGGTTTTGCCGTTGGGATGATCAAATCCTTAACGAGATTCGAACCAAATTCCCTTGAAAATACAGGAGTTTAAAATTTCAAGAAATTGAAACAAGATTTTCGAACCAGAAAAAAAGCCGAGAAATCTAGATTTCTCGGCTTTTTGTATTTACTAGTAGCGGGCGGGAAGCATTCAATTATCTAACCAGATTATCTTGGATTATTACAGTATTGTATCATGCGTATCTTAATTTTTTTTCTGCCTTTTGTTTTTATAGCCAATCATATAAGTGCCAAAAAGCATCGATAAAATTAAAAGTCCTTTTGATAGTTTATAGTGAAAAAAATATATATTTGAAAAGAAATAATGTGTGAAATTTATCACACATATCTACCTAAATGTGGATGCGTTTGTGTGGTTTTGTGACACATATAAATAAGTTGTGCGTCATTTTGGCTGAACGAAACGAAAAGATAAAAAATGAAATTAAGATATTTAGCTTTAATCTTTATTAATGCATTGATATTGTTCGTGTTTCTTAATATTTCAGTTGACAAACTTGAAACTATTCTTGATGATTCTATCTTTGAAATAGAAATTTTTAAAATTATAGGCTTTACTATTTTATCTCTAATAGGAATAAGAATTCTTGTCTCATATTTTAGGAGGAAAAAAATAAATTCTAAATCTGCAAAACAAAAAATATCTGCTTTATTAATATTTGCAATATGCTCTGTTTTATATATTAACTATTCTCAAAAAATTATTGAAAATAGAATTGTAAATCAAACTTTAAGAAGACAAATATCACAAAAGATAAAATTTATAAATGGTAGTGAAAGCGAAACCAAAGCAGAAAATTTAACATTTGAAGAATATGAAGAAATTATAAAAATAAAATGGTTTCCGAAAATATCAAAAAAAGCAAAAAACATATCTTATTACTATTGGTATGATGGTTTTCTACCTGATCATAGTTTTATATTAAAGTACAATGTCCCAAAAAACATAAAAATAAAAACTTTTGACATTATTGATGGAGATTTTACTCAAAGCCAAAAAGTAGAAATGCTAAAAACTTCAAAGAAAGTAGAATATTTAGAAAGTGAACAATAACTAAAAGAGAAAAACCAACGCATAACAGCCACTACAACGCATTTGGGTTTTAGGTTTAATGGAAAAATAGTCTCCGGCCCCCCGAAGAGTTTCTTATAAAAAGCTGCGCAAATGTCTCTGACTTTGCGCATTTCTTTGTTTATTAGAAATCGAAAGGCCTTAAAAGGCTCTGACTTTTCAGTTAGTTTTTAATATTATTTTGATTATTTATTTTGGAAATTACTTCTAAGAAATTTAGTTTTAAAGTAGAGACTTTATGACTTATTCGTTTTAAATTGCATATTTATAAAATGGCACAAAGTCGGAGACATTTGCGCAGCGTTGTGAATAATACTTTGCGGAGCGGAGCGGGGCAATGGCTGATGTGAAAGAGTTTGATTATAATGATCTAACAAATAAAGTAGGTTCAGAAGAAAAAGATGAATCTTTTAAACAAGATTTTTTAAGTGAATTTCCAAAAGGAAATTAAAATATATCTATTAATTAACCTAGAATATATAAAGACTTTTATATATTGTGATCAATAAAAAATATGAATTCAATTTTTAAAAAGTGTTTAATAGTTACAATAATTGTATTCCTAGTTAGTGCAGTCACATTGCGAGTAAATACTTATTTGGATACTTATTATAAGGGAATTGGAGCGATGATAAATATTTGGGCATATTGTTTGCTAATTATTTCTTCGTATGTTCTTTTAGGTTTAATACTTTATATATTGTTAAAAATAATTCGCAACTTATTTAAAAAATAAATTATTAAATATGCTGGTAATGAGTTGCTAAAAATGATTTTTTATAATAACAACTTCTATTGTAAAAGAATACCCATAAGTTGGAATAAAAAACACATGCTTTTTACTAATTAAAACCAGTAAAGTTAGCTTTGCTGGTTTTTAAATACCCTGCTTGCAAGCGTCTCGCTCGTGAACGCAACGGATGTTGAAAAGATGGTAAAAACAAAAAAGCCTCAGATTTCTCTGAAGCTTTTGTCTAAGTAGCCCTAACGGGACAATTCTCGAACCATTTTACAGATGATTTAAAAAACTTAAATCCAATTTAGATTCGCGTCTTGCTGAAGCTTTTCATAATAGAACTAGTCATTCTCGAACTATTTAGAATTAATTAGAAATTAGATCTTTTATTTTAATAAATTATTTCCAAAAAGATGATCGTACAATTTATTTTTATCTATAGGAGCGTTTTTCTTCAGAGGTGTCATGATGAAGATATATAGCTTATCTTCATTATTATAAAGTACTATGTTAGCATTTATGTTTTTTAATCCATAATATTCTATTTTGCTATAAATTACCTTTGAATCTTGATTGTTAATTTTGATGACATAGTTACTGAAATTTAGATTAAAGCTTTTTATAGTGTCATTATTTATTTGGTAATTTATCTCATTATCTGAAAAAAAATCTATGCGATTAATTTTATAGTCATCTTTAAATATTTCGGGACTCAAATTAACTTCGAATAAACCTTCGTTAATAGTAGAAAAATAACCTGGTGTTGGATAATTAGTTGATTGGTGATTATTGAAAGTACAATTCTGAGAAATATTTTTAAGTTTTATGACCATTAATGAGTACTTTGATTCAATTTCATATTGTGAGATAATTGAATCATTCTTTAATACATAAGTACCAATACAATCATTTTGGTTTTTAAAAGGTAACAAATTTTTTATTTTTATGCTTTTGGTCGGAACGAAATTCATTTCGTTCATTGCATTCATTTCTTTTTCTATTAGATTTTTTTTGCAACCCAAAAAGATAAAAAGCAATAATATGACACAGATAATTTTCATGTTACTTTTGTTTAAAGCGAAGTTATTTAATTTCCTGTAATTAAAAACCCGATCGCTCGAATATGTAGACAACGATAGCGCAGATTTGGAATCTTTGCCCGCAAAGAAAATTAGAAAGGTAAAAACAAAAAAAGCTCCAGATTTCTCTGAAGCTTTGTCTTAGTAGCCCTAACCGGACAATTCTCGAACCATTTTACAGATGATTTGAAAAGGTTTTGAGTTTTGAATACGCGGCCTGTGAATTATATTTAAAAACGTTTCTATTGATCCTGTTTTTATAAAAATCAATGTTATTTATACTATTCGAAACATTTTTGTCCCTTACAGTACAAACCGAGGCTTTTTGTTTGAATATTGCCTTTTTGATTAATCTTAATTTCAACAGACTCCTTTCGTGGTGGATTTTCATGAAATTTCATAAGATGAAGTTCATAAGAATCATCTTTTATTCTGTAAGAACTTCCTCTAAAATCATTATCTAAAAGATATCCATAAGTCATAGCTAGCAAGACAGCTTCTTCTAAATTATCAATCTTGCCAAGGAAATTTATAAAATCTTGTTTTGATTTTAAATATTTTACTTTTCCATTATTGATTGTAATAATATAATTACAACAATAATTAGGATAACACCCTTCAAAAAAACCCTTAACATTAGTCTCTGTTTTTATAAATTGTTTTTGAAGAGTATCTCCTCCTTGGCTTAAAATTTTATGTTTTTCTTTTCCAAAATTATAAGAGTAAATCATATAAGCCCAATATTGATGATTTCCATTTGGTACAATCTTAGTGCCTAAGCTATCTTTGTAATTATCACTTAGTTTATATGGTATTTTCTGGAATTTTGAATCTTCTTTCTTCCAACAAGAATTTAGTACAATTAAACTGAACAAGCCGAATAAAATGTGTCTCATATTAATTTTTTGAATCTTTTAAAATTTTATTTGTCTGATACCAAGCATTGTTTTTATATGGCACACCGCCATATTTGTATGCAAATTCAAAAGCATAAACTTCTGTATAAGCTTGTGGTTTTTTACTATAAATACCATACCTACGCATAAGAGGCGCCATTTGGCCTGTATAATTAAAATAAGAATGCCCATATTCATGAAGCATATTATACGCTAATGTTCTGTAGGAGTCAAAAGATGAATTAAAAAAAGTAATTGTTGAAATTTTATAATTATCAGTATCATATGCAAATGTTTTCGCTTCAGAAATTCCATCAGTTGGTGCATACCTATAATTTGGTTCCGAATACATTACAGGTTTTCCGGATTTATTGGACCAATTTTTTAACGTGGCGATTTTATCTCTCATATTGGTTAATGTTTTGTCAGTAGCGACAGCAATTTTATCTGCATTCGCGCCATACGCATTTTCTATCTCTATATCAAAATTATGTTTTAAATATGATGCTTCAGCAGCTGAATAATTATTGCTATTAATGTAAATATAACTACTATTATTAGGAGACGGTGGAGGAGGAGATGAATTTTTATTGCCTCCAAAAAATGATTTTATATTTCTGACAGCAAAATTAACCCCATCCCTCACAGCTTTTCCTACTGCAGTACCTGCTTCATCAAAATTTCTGGCGCTGGCCCATCCACCTACCCAATCTTTAATAGCGTCTGCTAGAGGCTTATTATAATTCATGTTGTTTGGATCGTAGCCCGGATAATTATTTCCACAATTTACACAATCTAAGCCATCTCCGTATTTATTTCCGCTAGGGTCACTATATAACAAAGGATTATTCAATACGTAACCGTATTGATTATAATTTTGTGTATTAGTTGGATCCTGTATGTAATTGTCGACTTGAAGAAACCTACGTATGATAGGATCATACAAGCGAGCATTCATGTTGATAAGCCCCACGCTTTGCAAGTGTTCGTGGCCAGTATAGCCACGATCCAAAACTGTCAAACCAGCCAAGATGTTTCCAGCACCGTCCTGAACCTTTATAATACTACCCCATGCATCAAAAAGGCGCTTCTCCAATACTGATCCATTGAAATCTGTTATCGCTAAAATACTGCCCTGAAAGTCCCTGTGTAGATATAGAAAACTTGCGGAAGTTATAGGATTAACTCCATCGCTTTTTACTGCTATCGGAGCAGTATATCCATCCCCATTAATATATGTTACAAATTCAATATTTCCTGTAAAGGTATTCTGCTTGACTTCCATGCTGCCGTCAGCAGAATAGTACTTGCGAAACTGCCTGTCATTTTTTTCAGTCTGCAGTCCTCCATAGTACATCATGCTTCGCTGGTTATCATCATTGTATAGAAAACTTATTTTATCAACACCAGTTTCCTCAATCTGTATAGGGCTTTTAAAAGCATTATAGCTAGTTATTAATTGTCGTTCCGATGTCGGTGAATTACTTGTTTTACGAATTGAAACATCATCAAACCAAGTATTTCCAGTTCCCAAATTATCTAATCTTAAACTTATATTTCGAATGTTCGCCGGAACTAAAAATGTTTCATTTATATAATACCATTGATTAGTAACATTAGTACTAGATGATTTAACATTAGTATAATAGAAAGTTTCACCTTCTTTTAACATAAATAGTGTTATTTGCGCTCCAGGTCCATCACTGTAAACCCATCCTGAAAAAGTATATTCTGTATCAATCGAGTTATTGATCGCAACTGAGACATCGGATTGGACATAACTAACAGATGTATTATTTGTATTTATTCTTAAGGAGTTAGTTCCTGTGTAAGCTTTTGTATTATCAAATGACAAACACTCAGGACGGTAAGCTTGTCTTGACCATCCTGTTCTACTTTCCATACTATCATTATAAAGACCTGCTCGACTTGCATAATATCCTGTAGCTTCAGACGTAAGATTAATAGAAGTATTTTGATAAGGTTTGGAAGGATTATAATCATAAGTACCCAAATTGTTGCTGGTTATTTTTCCAGATGAATCATAATTTTGTGTTTCTACAACCCCTAGCTTATTTGTGAATGTTTTCAAGCGTCCCAAATCATCATAGCCGAAGGCTTCGGTATAGTTTCCAAAAGCACTATTGCTTCGGCCGTCCAAATAATCTGTGTTTTTATTGAATTGGGTTGTGAGTGTGATGATATTTGCTGTGGGAGTGGTTGTTTTGTCATGCTGTATTTTTTTCAAATACCCATCCGCATCGTACTCATTTGTCATTTTTATTCCATTGCCGAAAATGCTTTCCAATAGTTGCCCCTTCGCATTCAAACTGTTCGCCTGCCATA
Source organism: Flavobacterium sp. LC2016-01 (assembly GCF_009711135.1). Taxonomy (GTDB): domain Bacteria; phylum Bacteroidota; class Bacteroidia; order Flavobacteriales; family Flavobacteriaceae; genus Flavobacterium. Next base: position 307,759 of record NZ_WMIC01000005.1, read on the forward strand.
ATACATTATTGTTTGTATCATAGATTTTATACAGACTGCCATTTTTATATTCATTTTTGGTTTTGACACTGCTTGTCTTTCCGCCAACCCAGGCAGTCTTGGTTTCAGTTGAAATACGCCCTAGTCCATCATATTCAAATGCACGTGTAAATTTTGATATGCCGATCTTTTCTTCAGTGATTTCAGTCGGACGCTTAAATGTATCGTCATAAGTTATAGTTGTTGTCGTTTTATTAGCGCCTGCCGGCTCATTATTGTCCTGGTAGCTTATGGTCAAAGGCAATTTTGAAGAATCATAGGTATATGTAGTCTCGCTATTTGATCCTCCGCCATTGATTTTTTTGTTGATGGGCCTCCCGCTTGGATCACGGGTTATAGTGGTGGTCACATTTCCATTCTGTGATTTTTCTTCAGTGATCTCGTCAAAATCATTGCTCTTATAATTGAAAATACCTGCAGATGGGTCGGTAAGTTTTGATTTCCGTCCCCAGCCATCCTGTTCCATTACTATATCGACGGCATTATAATTTGTCTGGCGCAGATTCCCATTTGCAAAATACGAGTATAATATAGTTCCTCCTGACGGCTCGTAGGAAGAAATTATATTGCCTATGGCATTTTTAGTCAATTTTTTGGATTTTGCCCCGTCGGTGTATGTAATAAAAAGCCCTTCGTACAATGCACTGGTTGTCCTGCCGTTGAATAATTTGTTTTCTGTCGGCCTGCCGTAAACATCATATTTGGTTTCATTCCATTGCGATGGACTGGCGCCGAAATATGGCTCGCTTATTTTATAGTTTCGGTCATAAATATCATAAAGGAAAGAGATGTAGGAAAACGTTCCGTTGATGTCCTTTGTGCCTGATCGCGTCCTTCTTCCCAAATCATCGTATCTTTCTTCTAAAACGCTGCCGTCCAATATATCGGTGATAGTTGTAACAACTGTTTCAGAGCCGTTTTGTGCGCTGTAAGTTTGAGCATATGAACTGGTTGCTGTTTTATTCAGTTTGTCATCAGTAGTTGTCAATAACTTGAGCCATGAATCATAGGTATAGGAAGTCTGAGTGTATGGAGTTGTTTCCTTTTTCAGCATCCCGGTATCGAAGTATTCATAAGTAGTGATCAAAGCATCATTGTCTGTCTTTTTGGTCAAGAAACGGCCTGAAGCATTATATTCAAACGATGTGTTTCTTGCCGATAAAGGAGTGATTGTTGATCTTTTTGTGATATTTCCAAAAGAGTCATATTCAAGACGTTCCGTTATAGTTGATGTCCCGGAAGCGCTTCTGTCGGCTTCCGACCAAAGAAAGTTTGTATCATATCGATATGCCTCATTGATTGTCATTGTAGGGCTTCCCGGAACCGTACTGCTTTGGGTTTTAGTGGAAAGCCTGCCCAATATATAACGTGGATTTGTTATAGGAGTTTCATAGGTCAGATTTGATGTATTTGTTTGGATAACAGTGCTTCCTTCCTTGGTGATTGTTTGAGAGTATGTAATATTGTTATATGAGTCAAATGTATTTGCAGTTTCGACACTTGAATTTTCCAAAGTGTTTTCCACGGTAGAGCCTGTATTCTGCAATTTGAAAACTTTGTTTGCCTGCAAGGCGAAATCTCCAGTTGTCGGAGTGTAGGTTGAATTAGATTTTATAGTGTAGCTTGAAGGTACAAAGTTGCGGTACGGATAAGCCAAGTATGTCAAAAAGTAAGAATCAGTTTCTGCTCCTCTCAAATTGATATTTCTGTTAGTGATCGTGCAGGTTATCGGATTGTTGCTGTTATGCCAGTTTGTTTCCATAATCGACCTGAATCCCTGAAAACCGAGGCCTTCCACGTTTGTTATCGCTCCGTAATAGCCGTAGCGTTTTATCTTCGACACAGAAGCGCTTTTCTTTTCCAATGATGCCACAATCTGGAAATCAGGAGAAGAAACAATATCAAAAAAAGGATATTTTTCTGTTGTCAGGCTCGAGTTGTAAATGCTGTAGTAGCTGTATTCGTAAATTGGATCCAAAGGCTGGTAATTGATAAACTGTTGGACGCCGTTTCCATAGGTTACGGTTTTCAGCAAGCGGTCTTTATTTGTATCCTTTGGGGAATTAAAAAAGTGAAGCTTATTGTTGTTGATGAATGCAATTTCAAAGTGCGGGCGCTGTTTGTCTGTTGAAGGAAGATATATAGGCAATGCATAAATATCTATATTTGACTGAGCTGAAGTTGTTGCATTTTGTACAGTATAATTGTTCGTTGAGGTTTCAGAGATGGCAGTTATTTTTATGGTACCTGTTCCGCTACTGCTGTTTCTGTTGTTTTGTATTATTGTCAGATCTGATTTTCCATCATTATCATAATCAGATGCAAAATAATTATAGGAATTGTATGGGTCGTTTGGCGTCAAATAACCAATGTTCTTAAATTCTTTGATGAATGCCGATCCAGTCGAAGTATATTTATACCAGCCATTTCCTGATTCAATAGGGATCATGAAGTCAGACTTCCCGTCCCCGTTATAGTCCCCTATTAGGATCGGTTTACTTATGTTGATGCTCGAATCGTAAAGGGACTGCGTCAATAAAACAAAGTGATTATTGTTGTCGAGTGTAAATACGCTCAATGACCCGCTATCGAAAACGTAAAGATCTGATTTTCCATCTCCATTAAAATCGGCAACGAAAATTTTGCCAGTGGAACTAAGGTAAACGTTGCCTGCATCATTTACATAGTTGCTGGTCAGTCTTCTGTCCAGGTTTACAAAGAAAGTCTGTCCCCCAGAATAAGTACGTTCAGAAGTGGAACAGCCGGAAGTGAAAGGGTAGGTGAATGATTTTTCCACTGCAATCATATCGGTCAGACCGTCTCCGTTGAAATCGCCGCTGATAAAGGCATGCTGGATATCGCTTTCGTAATGATAATGTATCGATCCTTCGCCGGTTGTTGTTGCATTTTTGGTTGTCATGCGTGCAGTAGGGTTGGTGATTACATCTGGGGATTCCCCTCCACATTCATTGTTGTAATCCAGAACAAATCTTGGAAACGTGTAAGATTTCTGATCTTGCTGTACAACTGCGCCTGAAGGCGTGTAGGCATAAGTTGTAAAAATATTTCCCTGTACCACAGTCCAGCCTTGAAGAGGCATCAAATAATTTTGGTAATTGATGTAGTTTACAGGGAAAATTTCGTCAAATACGTTTGCGAATTCTGTAGCATTGGCTAAACTTGGAATGGTTTGGGCACTTGCATTAGGGCTGATGCCGCTGAACATCCAGATTTTTTTTTTGGCTTTTGTGCCCGTCAGCGGATATAAAATGAAATCCATGAATCCGTCGCCGTCAAAATCTCCAGCAATTGTTGATGCATTTAGTGAAGATACATTGTCAACGCCTAAAATTGTGGGATTTGGGATGTAGTTAATATTGTTGTCTGTATTATCATATGAAAAAACTGTCGGATTGAGGCTTTTGCTTTCATCCCCGTTTTTTTCCGTTATTTTCCAAACTCGGTCATAACGTTGCCCAGTTGGAGTATATTCCAGTATGTAATTCCTGAATCCTACATTATTGCTCAATGAGCTTATTTTTGCCAGTCTTTTGCTTCTGATTATATTTTGTCCGCCGACATAGTAATTTTCTTGGCGGGAGCTGGCTTCATAAATAAATTTTATCTCATTTATGGGAGATGCCGCTCCAAGCGACCCGTATTTGATTGAAGCAATTTCAAGGAGATTGTAAGAAGAATTGTAGCTGTACAAGATCTTTACGCCCTGTGCGTTTTCCCATGATGTGATCGACCATTCGACAATAGATCTCGAATCAGTTGAATTGCCATAGTAGGCCTTTGATCCGTCAGGATATTCTACAGTAAAAAAGGCTGGACCATAATTAGCTCCGTTTGGATGGATTCCGTAGGATTTTATTTTTAGATTGGAGTATATTTCTGTTTCATACTCAATATTATCACCTCCATAAGCTTGCAATGGGTTTTTCAAGACAAGACGCTGGCCGTCTATGGCAAAGCGGTCTAATGAATTGAAATCAACAGCGTCTATTACTCCGTCATGGAATTTGGTCGCAGGGATTCGGGATATGGAAGATATGCCAGAAATGTTCCATCCGTATCCAGCAATGCCGACACTGCCCTGGCTGTTGTATGTCAGGCTTATCTCTGGCTGGACGTTGTTGATTCCTAGAGGCACTGCAATTGGAGTAGAGTAGGAAGCCCCTCCGGAAAGAGTCACGGAAAGATCGCCTTCAGTATTGCCAACTTCGGAAGATGCGCCGGTTTGATTTGTCTGGGCTGAAATAAAGGTGCTTAAGCTGATAAAAATTAAAATTGAAAAGTAAAACTGTTTCATATGTTATTGTTTGATAATTTTTATTGTTTTCTGTTCTCCGTTATTGTATGCAAGTGATACTATGTAAACCCCTGCAGGCAGGCTTTGAAAAGGTATATTCTGTGAATTGATTTCCTTTTTGCAGCTATATGACGTCAATATTTGTCCGTTGATGCCGATTACCTGTATTGATGATACAAAGTTTTCATCAACAAGATCCCATTTAAGGAACAGTTCCTCTTTAACTGGATTTGGGTAATAGGAAATAACATCGGTAGGAGAAAATTTTAATAAATCCTCTTCGCTGACGGCTTGAATCTCATTATTGTCTTTCGATGGTTTTGCAGATGCACAGTTAATACATAGAATTCGGTTAATTTGATTACCGGTTAAGTTGTCATAAGTGAATTTTAATTTATTCTGTGCTGTCGAAAAAGTGATGGAGCATAAAAAGAGAAAAATAAGGACATTCTTCATGTTGTCTATCTTTTGTTAAACATTTGTTAATTCATTACAAATAAAGAAAAAATATAAATGTAATATTATACTTATATTATTTTTATGGAATCTTTAATTTTATCGATAAAATATCATATTTCATCGATAAAATGATTTTTTTATAATTGCATAAATCAAAAAATAATAAAATATTAACATATCTATTCGAGAGAGTTCACTGTTTTTGAGGTACTTACATATTTCTAAGTAAGGAAAAAATATCCACTGACATTTTCTGCAAATTATTTGAAATATAAAATTTGTATAAGATCAATTAATTTACTTTTTGTAATGTATTATGCCTATGATTATAACTAAACAGGACTCGAACTAAGTTTTATTAAAATTACTAGTGTGAAGTATTTTCGATAAATAAAAGTTAAATTTATCGAACCAAAAAAAGCCTGAGAAATCTAGATTTCTCAGGCTTTTAAATTTATTAGTAGCGGGAACAGGACTCGAACCTGTGACCTTCGGGTTATGAGCCCGACGAGCTGCCTACTGCTCTATCCCGCGATGTTTCGGGTGCAAAGATACAGCGATTTTTGAGAAATCCAACGAAAATATTAAAAAATGTTTTATTTTCTCTATTGAGTTGATATGACTACCTTTGCAAATTAAATATTATGCAAATGTCACATAAAGCAGGTTTTGTAAACATCATCGGGAATCCAAATGTTGGGAAATCGACACTAATGAATGCCTTTGTTGGAGAAAGATTATCCATCATTACATCAAAAGCACAAACAACACGTCATAGAATCTTAGGAATCGTAAATGGCGAAGATTTTCAACTTGTATTATCAGATACTCCGGGAATTATAAAACCGGCTTATGAAATGCAGGAATCGATGATGAACTTTGTAAAATCGGCTTTTGAAGATGCTGATATTTTAATTTACATGGTCGAAATAGGCGAGCAGGACTTAAAAGATGAAGCTTTCTTTAATAAAATCATTCATGCTAAGATTCCGGTTTTGCTTCTTTTAAACAAAATCGACAATTCAAATCAGGAACAATTAGAAGAGCAAGTTGCTTTTTGGAAAGAAAAAGTGCCGAATGCTGAAATTTTCCCAATCTCAGCTTTGCAGAATTTCAATGTTCCAGAAGTTTTTGGAAGAATTATCGAATTACTTCCAGAATCTCCAGCGTATTACCCAAAAGATCAATTAACAGATAAACCGGAACGTTTCTTTGTAAACGAAACAATCCGTGAAAAAATCTTGCTGAATTACAGTAAAGAAATTCCGTATGCCGTTGAAATCGTAACAGAAGAATTCTTTGAAGACGAAAAAATTATCAGAATCCGTTCGGTAATTATGGTAGAGCGTGAAACTCAAAAAGGTATTATTATTGGGCATAAAGGTGCCGCTTTGAAAAAAGTAGGAACTGATGCTCGCGCCGATTTGGAGAAATTCTTCGGAAAACAAATTCACATTGAACTTTACGTAAAAGTGAATAAAAACTGGAGAAGCAATGCGAATATGCTGAAACGATTTGGATATAATCAGTAAAATGATTTGGGCGTGTCCCTTCGGGTCGGGCTTTCGGCTATATCTTTTGCTCCGTTCCACTTCACAAAAGGATACCGCCTCAATCCCTCACGCAAGCAAAACTAAAAAGAACATTGATTTTTTAGATAGATAAATGAATATTAAAAAGATTACGATTCTAATTATTTTGGTTTTAGCTTTGGGCTATGCAGGATTAAAAGTTGTAAAGAAAATAAATTTAAATTCAGATTTTAAGATAGGGCAGGCGCTGGACAGCTTAAATGGAGTAAAAGTTTATTATAACGGAGGAGTAGATCATATCTCAGGAAGAAACGTTACAAAAGACAATTACAATTTAGGGCTTAAATATCAATGTGTTGAATTTGTAAAACGATATTATTACGAACATGACAAGCATAAAATGCCAGATGCTTACGGACATGCAAAAGATTTTTTTGATCCAAGAATAAAAGATGGAGAGCTGAATTTGAAACGAAATTTAACTCAATATACAAATCCAAGTAAAGAGAAACCGGAAGCTGGAGATTTAGTGATTTTTTCAGGATCGTTGTTGAATAGATTTGGACATGTAGCTATAATTTCTAGAGTTTCTGAAAATGAGATTGAAATTATTCAGCAAAATCCTGGACCGTTTGGCAGTTCAAGAGAAAGTTTTGCATTAAAAATTCAAAAAGGAAATTATAAAATAGATAATAAAAGATTATTGGGTTGGTTAAGAAAAGAGTAGTAAATATAACTAAATATTCTTTTAACCTTTAAGGCCTAGCCCCGATGGGAGGGAAAATCCTTTTGTGCCGGGGTTCGGCATAAAAGATTGGAAGGAACAGCGGGAAATAGCTCCTGAAAATTATACAAATTAGAATAAAAACTTAGGTACTTAGAAACTTAGCATCTTAGCAACTTTTTTTAACTACCTTTGCAAAAAATTTAAATAAAGCATTTTTGGTTTATAATTTATTGTGATTTAGTCAAAAACGAAATCTGAAATTGTGAATCTGAGATCTAAAATTCAAAAAAATGAATAACATTGTTGCGATAGTAGGAAGACCTAATGTGGGGAAATCGACCCTTTTTAATAGGCTGATACAAAGAAGAGAAGCTATTGTAGATTCAGTATCTGGGGTTACCCGTGATAGAAACTATGGTAAAAGCGAGTGGAACGGAAAAGAGTTTTCTGTAATTGATACCGGAGGATACATCCGCGGAAGTGATGACGTATTTGAAGGTGAAATTCGTAAACAAGTAGAGCTTGCTATCGACGAAGCCGATGTTATTATTTTTGTGGTTGATGTTGAAGAAGGAATTACGCCAATGGATGAAACCGTTGCTAAATTGCTTCGTAAAGTAACAAAACCTGTGTTGTTAGCTGTAAATAAGGTTGATAACGCAATGCGTGAAAAAGATGCTGTTGAGTTTTATAACCTTGGTTTAGGTGAATATTTCACATTTGCAAGTATTTCAGGAAGTGGAACAGGAGATTTATTAGATGCTTTGATTGACTCTTTCCCAGAGAAACCAGAACCAGTTCAGGAAGAAGTGGTTTTACCACGTTTTGCTGTTGTAGGTCGTCCAAATGCAGGTAAATCAAGTTTTATCAATGCATTAATTGGTAAAGAACGTTTCATGGTAACGGATATTGCAGGAACTACTCGTGATGCAATTGATACAAAATTTGACCGTTTTGGTTTTGAATTCAACTTGGTGGATACTGCGGGAATCCGTCGTAAAGCTAAAGTGAAGGAAGATTTAGAATTTTATTCTGTAATGCGTTCGGTAAGAGCGATTGAGCATGCTGATATTTGTATTTTGGTTATCGATGCAACCCGTGGATTTGAAGGTCAAGATCAGAGTATTTTCTGGCTGGCTGAGAAAAACCGTAAAGGTGTTGTGATCTTAGTAAACAAATGGGATTTGGTTGAAAAAGATACTATGTCAACCCGTGATTACGAAGAGAAAATCAAAAAAGAATTAATGCCTTTTACAGATGTGCCAATTTTGTTCGTTTCGGCGTTAACAAAACAACGTTTGTTGAAAGCATTAGAAGCTACAGTTAAAGTTTTTGAAAACAGACAGCAAAGAATTGCAACTTCAAAGTTCAATGAATATATGTTGAAAGTAATTGAAGCGTATCCGCCACCGGCAACAAAAGGTAAATATGTGAAAATTAAATATTGTATGCAATTGCCAACGCCAACGCCTCAGTTTGTGTTTTTTGCAAACATGCCACAATACGTTAAAGAACCATATAAAAGATATCTTGAAAATAAAATCAGAGAAAATTGGGACTTCGCAGGAGTGCCGATCGATATTTATATCAGAGAAAAATAAAATTAAAATCCCCTGTAAAAAGGGGATTTTTTTTTGCTTTTAAACAAAATGCGCTGTAAATGTTACATATATAATTAAACCTTTAAGTTGTTTCTTGGTCTTAATAGCTCTAACCAACCCATTATGACCAAATATTTTTCTTATTTACTGTTTTTTCTTTTTTGTGTCGCTGCCAATGCGCAAAATGATATTATCATTAAAGGAACTGTTGTTGATCTTAACACACAGGTTCCGCTTGAAATGGCGACTGTATATTTTACAACCGTAAAGGATTCTGCTGTAATTGAATACGCTACTACTGATAAAAATGGTGTTTTCAGAATAAATACAAAAAAAATCAACAAGCCTGTTTTCTTGAAAGTCAACTATATGGGCTATCAGACTTTGGTTGAAGAACAAAAAGAACTTATTGAAAGCAAAGATTTTGGAAAACTGTATTTAACCGAAAATATAAACGCTTTAGAAAATGTTATTATTAAAACTGAAGCGCCTCCAGTTGCCATTAAAAAAGATACTTTAGAATTTAATGCTTCGGCTTTTAAAGTAAGGCCTGATGCCAATGTCGAAAATTTATTAAAACAATTGCCCGGCGTTGATGTTGATAATGACGGAAAAGTGACCGTAAATGGGCGAGAAGTTACTCAGTTTTTAGTCAACGGAAAAGCATTTTTTGATAAAGACGGACAGATGTTATTGAAAAACATGCCGGCCGAAATAATTAAAAAAGTTCAGGTTTCAGATTTTAAAACCAAAAAAGAAGAACTGGCAAAACAGGAATCAAGTTCAGACAATTCATCTATTAATTTCACGATTGACGAAAAGAAAAATAAAGGTTTCTTCGGAAAAGCACTTGCCGGTTATGGTTCTGATGATCGTTACGAAAGCAGTTTAATTATGAATTTCTTTAATAACAGTCAGAAGATTAGTGTTTTGGCTTCATCAAATAATATTAATTCGACAGGTTTTTCGATGGATGATGTTTTTGATAACATGGGAGGTGGAAGAAATAATAGTGCGAATCAGGCCAGTACTACAAGTGGCAAGGGAATTACACAATCTAATTTGGCCGGAATTAATTACTCTGATGATTGGTTTAAAAAATTGGCAGCTACTGGCAGTTATAATTTTTCGAATACAATTACGAATAATGACAGTAAAGCAAATCAGTTAAGTTTTTTACCAACTGGAAATATCATCACGACTTCTGATGCTAAAACCAGAAACGAAAATACTGGAAATAAAGCCAATTTTGAGTTCGAATACAAACTAGATCCTAGTACCCGAATTGTTTTTACACCAAAATTCAATCAAACGCGAGTTGTCAGTGATTCGGATTCTTCTAGTTCTTCTGAAGATGAAAACGGTCAACCTTTGAATAAAAGTACCGCGGTTTCTAGTCGAGAAAATACTTCAACTAATTTTGCAAACACACTTAATTTCAATAAAGCTTTTGAGAAAAAGAACCGTAATTTGAGTTTTGTTTTTGATAACAATAACACTGATGCAATTACCGATGGAATCAATGTTTCGGAAACTATTTTTTATCAGGACGGCAAGCCAACCGATTCGCGAAATCAGAAAAGCAGAAATGACAATGTGAACGATGCCTATTCGTTAGATATTGAATATACAGAGCCAATTACAGATTCATTGCGTATTAGATTTGGTTCTGATTTTGATTGGCAAAATGAAATAAAAGATCAAAAAACATACGATTTTGATGATGCTTCACAATCGTATTCTCAAATAAATCAATCGCTGACAACCTATACAACTTCTAAGCAAAACTCAGTTAGCCCAAAAGTGGGAATTACACTGCAGAAGAATAAATTCACGGTAAATCTGGATACAAAAACGTCGATTATTGATTATGATAATCATGCTTTTTATTTAGGAAAAGCTACTGATTTGAATCAGAAATATGCATTGCCTTATGCTACAGCGCAGTTTAGATATAAATTTAGCCGTTCAAAGAATATGACTTTTAAATACGATTATTCAAATACGCTTCCGGCTTCGAGTTTTTTACTGCCGGTTGCTAATTTGAGCAATCCTTTAAATACGATTATTGGAAACCCGAATTTGACGCCAATAGAGAAAAGTTCGGCTAATTTCAGTTTCAGAAATTTTGATTTCCGCACACGTTCTGGTTATAGCGTGTATGCAAGAGGAGATTATTATAGTAATGATATTTCTTCTACTTCATTTTATGATGACAGCGGAAAAAGAACAACAACATATGTGAATATATCAGATACGTACACCTTGACTGTTGGAGGAAACTGGAATCAATCGATCAAGAAAGATGCAAATACTTTTCGATACGGTTTGCAGTTGAACGGAACTTATAGTTTTGATAAAGGCTTCACAAATGCAGTTTTATACAATGCAAAAGGTACTGCAGTTACACCAAAAGTTTATTTGTCATATGAATATGGTGATTTGTTGGTTATTGCGCCTTCGTACAGTTTGTCATATAATGAAACAAAATATGAAAACTATACACGCGATGCGACTTCAAATGTGGTACACCGAATTAATTTGCAGACAACGAGTTATTGGCCAGATAAATTGATTTTCGGAAACGATTTTGGATACACATACAATTCTAATATTTCAAGTGATTTCAAAAAAGATTTTTACTTGTGGAATACAAGTTTGTCTTACGGATTTTTGGACAAAAAACTTTATGCGAAAGTAAAAGTGTATGATGTTTTAAATCAAAATTTAAGTGCTACTAGAACTATTTCGGCAACATCAATCCGTGATGAAGAAAATACAGTTTTAAAACGATATATAATGTTTTCATTAGCCTACAAAATTGGAAATTTTGCAGGAAATGAAAAAGGCAAGAGAAGAGGCCGAGAAAGAGAGGAGTAGGTTTTGTCTTTCTTTAGAGACGTGCAAATGTGCGTCTCTTTAAGGCTTTCAGAAGGTTTTAAGATTTTGAGAATCTAAGGTTCTGAGATACTAAGATGCTTAAAGGCGCATAAATCAAAATTTGATTTATGCGCCTTTTTAAGTAAGAACTCATTTTTGTGATTTCAGAATATATAAAAAAACGAGGCAAGCTTTTAAACTTACCTCGTTTTAATGATTTTAAACAAACTGACTTTATTGTTTTATAAAGAATATTTTAGAGTAACTCCGTAAGTTCTTTGGTCGCCAAGTACACCAGCATATTGTCCTGCGTTACCACCAGCTGGCAATAACTGCTCGTAATAATCTTTATTGAATAAGTTGCGTCCCCAGAAGTGAACAGATAAGCCTTGAGAAGCACGGAAACCTAAACGTGCATTAAAAATTGCATAACCTGGAACAACTAAATATTTTGATGCTGAAGGGCTTGAAGAAAATTCAGAACGTGCATAAGAATCTGCTGCAACAAATATTTTTCCTCTGTTTCCAAAGAATGTCGCATTGTCAGAAAGTTCACCGCCTAATGATCCTGCCCATCTTGAAGCTCCTGGCAAAGCACTTCCTGAGACATCTTTGAAAGATACAGCAGCCCCAGTTTCTTCTAATGGAAGCGGTGCATTTGTAAATTTCACGTATTTTCCATCAGTATAAGTTGCAGCCGCGTTTACTGTTAAGTGTGAACTAAATACGAAACTAGCATCTAATTCTGCACCTTTTACACGTACTTTGTCAGCATTGGCAAGGTATCCACGGTTTACACCTAATTCAGCAGCCTGAACGTTTGTTTGGAAATCTTTGATATCAGTATTAAAGAATGTTAAGTTGAAAATCGAATTTTTAAAAGGAGAAGTTTTTACTCCAATTTCATAATGATTTACTTTTTCAGGTCTGATTACTGCAAGATCAAGTAACGGATTTCCTTTTGAATCTGTTGGAAGTCCGGCAACGTTTACACCAACTGGTTTGTAGCTTTTTGCATAAGTTGCATAAGCGTTGATTTTGTCTGTAACTTTATAAGTCAATGTCAAGTTTCCTGAGAAATCTGTATTGTCTGTACTTGAATCAAATGCCTGGTCAGAGTAAACTGATTTTTTCAAAGCAATCAACGCGGGATCATTAGTTTGTAAACCTCCGTAAGTTAAACGGCTGTAATGCGCATCTTTTTTATCAAAGTTGTATCTTAAACCTGGTAAAACATGCAAGCGTTCTGTGATTGCCCAGTCAATCTGTCCAAATACTGCTGCGCTTGACGCTCTGATTCTTGCATCAGTTTTAATTCCGTATCCTTCAAAAAGACCTGGAGTTTTCCATAATGGACTAGTTGAACTTTGTGAGAATCTCCATTGTGCATTTCCAGATTCTTCTGTACCGTCAGTTTGAGAAGTTTGATCAATAAAGAATACTCCCGCAACACCACTTACTTTAGAAGTTAATTGACCTGCATAACGTACTTCTTGAGTAATTTGAGTTTGTCTTGTTGGGTTTTGAGATTTAGCCAATACTTGCAATCCTGTAAAATCTCTGTCATTTGACGGATCCCAGTTCCAGAATCTCCAAGCTGTAGTTGAAGTTAATGTTCCTGGTCCAACTTTTGTGTCAATGTTAAGGGAAATACCTCCCATGTCCTGATTTGAACGCCATGGTGTATCTTGGTCAATTTTACGGTCAAAAGCATTTAAGCTTGGTAATTGATAATTTAAATCTTTGATAATAGCATCAAATTGACGGTAAGCCGCTCTTTGAGTAGGAGCAACACCTGCTACAACCTGAGCATATCCATCAGGACGCTGTGTTGTAATATCTGCTGCTAAAATAATGTTAGTATTTACAGAAGGAGTCCAAAGCAATTGACCTCTAATTCCTTGATTGTTTAGTGTATTTGTTGGTCTTCCAGTTGCAATATTGTCAATTAAACCATCTCTTTGTGTTCCTGAAAAAGAGATTCTTCCAGCAACTTTTTTACCTAGAGCTCCAGTAACAGATGCTTTAGCTTGTAAAAAGTTGTAGTTTCCATAACTAACTTCAAAATCTGCTCCGGTAGAAAAACTTGGTTTTCTAGTAGTGATATTGAAAGCACCAGAAGTAGTATTTTTTCCAAATAATGAACCTTGTGGTCCACGTAAAACTTCAATTTGCTCTACATCAATAAAGTCTAAAGTTGTTGCTGCAGGACGAGCATAGTAAACACCGTCAACATAAAAACCAACTCCAGGATCGATTCCGTCATTTGTTAATCCGAAAGGAGAACCTAGACTACGAATGTTGATTCCAGTATTTCTTGGATTTGAAGAATAAAGCTGTACTGAAGGAACAAGTTCTTTGATACGGTTAACGTTAAAAGCTCCCGTTTGCTCTGCTTGTTTTCCTGTAATTACAGAAATTGCAATTGGCACATCCTGAACTTTTTCGATTCTTCTTCTTGAAGAAACTACCACTTCAACAAGAGCGTTTTCTTCATTTAAAACAACTTGTAATGGAGTTGCAGGCAAATCATCAATTTCTAATTCGGTTGTTTTATAGCCAACATATTGAATTAAAAGTGTAACAGGAAGCTTTCCTTTAGTATCGATAGTGAATTTTCCTGAAGCGTCTGTGATTGTGTTTATAGTAGTTCCCTTAACTACAACATTTGCAGCTTCTAATGGAGTATTTTCAGTGGTTTTAACTACACCTTCAATTTTTTGTGCAAATGAGATTGAAAAAGTTAAAACTGATAATATTGTAAGTATATTTTTAATCGAATTTTTCATTTTTATATTAAGTATATATGATTAGTAGAGTTTATAATAAAATTTTTTTTTATCAACACATACACATCATACAGGAAATGCTTTTTGCAGTTCTGAATTGACTATTAAATTTTGGTTGCAAAAGACTTTTTGTTACGCCTAATAAACTGAAATGTTCTTTCATGAGTTAAGAATTTGTAAATGGTTTGTTAATTATTTTTGGCAAATATATACAAATTCTATTAAATCGATAGGGTTTAGGGAATATTTTTTTATTTATTTACTAATGAGGCAATTGTAATGCCTTCCATAGCCTTTAAAGTTTTGTCTCTGATCAGCATTAAACCGTGACGCAGACTGCATTCAGACTCGGTTTTGCAATCAGAACAAGGCTCATAAAAATTTAAAGAAGCACATGGCAAAAGCGCAATTGCACCGTCAAATAATCGGTGAATTTCTGCCAAAGTGATGTCGTTTTTTGATTTTATCAGATAATATCCGCCAAATTTTCCTTGCTTGCTGCTCACAAAACGTCCTCGTTTTAGATCCAATAAAATCTGTTCTAAAAACTTTTTAGGAATGTTAGCGCCATCAGCAATTTCTATCGTTCTAGAAATGTGATTTTCGTCTTGTTCAGCTAAATAAAGTAAGGCCTTAAGGGCGTATTTTGCTTTATGTGATAACATCTATATTGAATTATGAATTGTAAATTTAACTAAAATAATTTAGTAAAACCTGAAACTTGAAACTTGAAACAAAAAATTGGAAAAATTAGTTTTACCAGCCTCCGCTAGAACCACCGCCAGAGAATCCGCCTCCGCCAAATCCACCGCCGAAGCCACCGCCTCCGCCGCCAAAACCACCTCCAGATGATCCGCCAAATCCACCGAAACCGCCTCCGCTGCTTCTTCCAAGACTGCTTAAAAGAATGATATCCATAAGGCTAGGACCGCCTCCGCCATTATTGCCAGAATTTCCTCCGCCACCTCTTTTATTTCGAGAAAGCAAGATTAAAACAATCACAACAATTACAATAAAGGGCAGTATTGGGAAATCTTTTCCTTTGCTTTGTTTTCTTTCGCCTTTAAATTTTCCTTTAAAAACGTCAATTATGGCATCAGTTCCTTTGTCAAGACCATTATAAAAACTACCGGCCTTAAATTCAGGAATAATTATATTTCGAATTATAGTTCCGCCAATTCCAGCTGTTAAACGATCTTCAACACCGTAACCAGGATTGATTGCGATTTTCTTTTCGTTTTTAGCTAATAATATGATTACACCATTATCATCTTTGGCTGTTCCTCCAATTCCCCATGTTTGTCCCCATTTTGTAGCTAACTGACTTACATCTTCGCCTTTTAAGCTTTCAATGGTAATCACTACAATTTGTGTTGTGGTAGAATCTGAATAACGAATCAGTTTTTCTTCTAATTGTGCTTTTTCAGAAGCACTTAGAATATTGGCATAGTCATAAACCGAAGTTTGCTTTTCAGGAACTTTAGGAATCTCAAATTGCGCAAAACTACTAGTATAAGTAAAAAGTGTTATTAGCAAAAAGGTAAATAGAAAGAATCCTTTTGAATTTGAAGTTTTGTTTTTGGACATTTTCATTATTTATCCTTTTGAGATTTCGTTAGATAATTCGTTGGTGTCACCTTCAGACCAAGGAAAGTATTTTTTTAATTGTTCTCCGGCATTTAAAATACCGTCAACGATTCCTTTTCTAAAATTTCCGGCCTTAAATTGTTCTACCATTTTGTCTTTGGTACAGTCCCAAAAATCAGCAGCTACAAGATCATTTATGCCTTTGTCTCCACAGATGGCAAAATTTTTATCGGCTACGGCAAAGTAAAATAAAACACCATTTTGAAGCTGTGTCTCATTCATTTTTAATTCATGAAAAACTTCTAAAGCTCGGTCATAAGGAGCTTTAGAAGTTGTCTGTTCTATATGTACTCTAATTTCGCCAGAAGTATTTTTCTCGGCTACGCGAATAGCTTCAACAATTTCTTGTTCATCTTCTTTGGATAAAAAATCTTCTACTTGTGACATTTGACTAATTTTAGAGTTTAGGTTAACGATTTTAAATTTCAGATTTAATCTGCAATCTAAAATCGTTAATCAAAAATATTAAATCTTTAGAATTTTACTTCAACTGGTTTATCAGCACCTGCAACAGCTTGAAAGTACGGTTTTTCTTTGTATTCACTCAAGAACCAATTGTTTGGAATTTTTAAAACATAACCATTGTAATCTTGTACCGATTCGTTAAAACGAGTTCTAGCTGTTAAAATTTGATTTTCAGTACTTGCCAATTCGTCTTGTAATTTCAAGAAATTCTCATTAGCTTTTAAAGTTGGATACTGCTCAACAGAAACTAATAATCTAGACAAAGATGAAGATACACCACTTTGTGCCTGGTTATATTGTGCTAATTGTTCAGGAGTTACATTACTAGGATCGATTGTTACTGAAGTAGCTTTTGCACGAGCTTCAATAACGGCAGTTAAAGTCGATTTTTCGAAATCTGCAGCACCTTTTACTGTGTTTACCAAGTTTCCAATAAGGTCATTTCTTCTTTGGTACGTTGTACTAACATTTCCCCATTCTTTATTTACGGCCTGGCTTTTTTGTAAAGCACTATTTTTTATTCCGATTGACCAAAATAAGACAATAGCAATAAATGCGATAAGAATTCCTACAGGGATTAACCACTTTTTCATATTTGTTTTGATTTAAGTTTATTTCTATTTTTAATTACAATTCGTTTTTGATGTCGTTTAATTGTGTTTTTATGGTCTCTAATTTACGTATTATTTCGAATTTATCTAATGTTTTCTTCTGACCTTCTTTTAAATGCGTTTTAGCACCTTCGAGCGTAAAACCTCTTTCTTTTACTAAGTGATAAATCAATTGCAGATTGGTTACGTCTTCGGGCGTAAACATTCGGTTGCCTTTGGCGTTCTTTTTTGGTTTCAGAATATCAAATTCGCTGTCCCAAAATCGTATCAAGGATGCATTGACATTAAAAGCTTTGGCAACTTCGCCTATACTGTAATATCTTTTATCTTTTGAAAGCTCAATATGCATGTTTTTTTATTTCTAATTTATTTCAAAAATAACACTTTTTATAGTATTAATCTAATGACTGATTTTCTTGGTTGGCCATATGCGAAATTGCGACATATTCTACAGCCGAAATATTTCCGTAATAAAAATTAAGCGGATTTACGACTTTTCCGTCTTTATGGACTTCATAATGACAATGCGGACCTTCAGATCTTCCTGTGCTTCCCACATATCCAATCACATCGCCGCGTTTAACATGCTGTCCCGGTCTGCAGTTGTATTTGCTTAAATGCGCATATAAACTTTCGTAGCCAAAACCATGCCTGATTACGACATGATTTCCAAATCCAGAAGCGGAGTTGTCAGCTCTTGCGACTACACCATCGCCGGTAGCATATACTGGAGAACCTGTGTTTGCGGTGAAATCCATTCCGTTATGCATTTTTCTTACTTTTGTGAAAGGGTCAATTCTGTATCCAAAACCTGAAGCTACTCGTTTTAAATTTTCATTTTGAACGGGCTGAATTGCCGGAATCGCTAATAGTAAATTACCCTTTACACTGGCTAATTTCAATATTTCATCTAATGATTTGGATTGAATTGCTAATGCTTTCGAAAGTTTGTCAATACGTTTTGTGGTATTTAAAACCAATTGCGAATTGTTATAACCTTCCAAATTTTTATATCTTTTCGGATCTCTAAAACCTTCTTTTCGAATCGAATCTGGAATTTCGGCTTTATTAAAATAAACACGATAAATATTATTGTCTCGCTCTTCTAATGCGTCAGCGACATCATCAATTTCATCCATTTTTTTGTTTAAAATCGCATATTGCAGTTTTAAATTCTCAATTTCACGTGTTTGTAAACGATCTTTTGGGGTTTCAAAATAAGGGGTGTTGATTAAAAGTACAAAAACTAAAAATCCGAATAAAGCTGAGGCCAGCAAAAACAGCAGCGCATACCCGATTTTGATTCTTTTTCTGGTTTTTATTTTTGTATAAGCCAGATTTTCTGAGTCGTAATAATATTTTACTTTCGCCATATTTTAAAATACGCTATTTTTGCACCTTGTAAAATAGGTTAGTCGAATAAAACTGCTAAATGTTTCAGTTATCCGACACTTTTTTTTTGCAAGGATTAATGATTAGATATTGGGGCTATTTTATCATTAGATAATGCGCAAAATAGACAATTTATTGTTTAAATTATTAAGTTTTTTAATTTCATTTTAAAAACTTAACGCATCATCAAATGAATTAATTATCTAATTATCTAGTTATCAAATTGACACATTAAATTGACACATTTTCTAATTTTAATATGAAATCACAAGACGTACGTAAACAATTTTTAGATTTTTTTGAGAGTAAAGGACATACAATTGTTCCTTCAGCTCCTATTGTGCTTAAAGACGACCCAACCTTAATGTTCAATAACTCGGGAATGGCCCAGTTTAAAGAATTTTTCTTAGGGAACGGAACTCCAAAAAGTCCTAGAATAGCCGATACGCAAAAATGTCTTCGTGTTTCAGGAAAACATAACGATCTTGAAGAAGTAGGTATCGATACGTATCACCACACGATGTTTGAGATGCTTGGAAACTGGTCTTTTGGAGATTATTTCAAAAAAGAAGCCATCAACTGGGCTTGGGAATTATTGACAGAAGTTTATAAAATTCCGAAAGAAAATCTATATGTTTCTGTTTTTGAAGGAAGCAAAGAAGATAATGTTCCTTTTGATCAGGAAGCTTGGGATATCTGGAAAACATTAATCGACGAAGACCGAATTATTCTTGGAAATAAAAAAGATAATTTTTGGGAGATGGGAGATCAGGGGCCATGCGGACCTTGTTCTGAAATTCACGTTGATTTACGTACTCCGGAAGAAAAAGCTGAAGTTTCTGGAAAAAGTTTGGTAAACAACGATCACCCGCAAGTAGTTGAAATCTGGAATAATGTATTCATGGAATTCAATCGTAAAGCGGACGGTTCTCTTGAAAAACTTCCTGCACAACACGTTGATACCGGAATGGGATTTGAGCGTTTGTGTATGGCTTTACAAGGAAAAACATCAAATTATGATACCGATGTTTTCATGCCTTTGATTCGAGAAATTGAAACCATTACTGGAGCAAATTATACTGTAAAAGCTTCAAACGAAGCAGAAGATAAAGTAAATATCGCCATTCGTGTTGTGGCAGATCACGTTCGTGCTGTAGCTTTTGCTATTGCAGACGGGCAATTGCCATCTAACACTGGAGCAGGTTATGTAATTCGTAGAATTTTGCGTCGTGCAATTCGTTACGGATTTACTTTCTTAGGAACAAAAGAACCTTTTATTTATAAATTGGTGGAGACTTTAAGCGAGCAGATGGGAGATTCTTTCCCTGAAATCAGAACGCAGAAAGCACTTTGTTCGAATGTTATCCGTGAAGAAGAAAACTCTTTCTTGCGTACGCTTGATCAAGGATTAATTCTTTTAGATGCTGTAATTTTAAATAATTCAGGAGACACAATCGACGGTAAAAAAGCATTTGAATTGTATGATACTTACGGATTTCCAATCGATTTAACGGCTTTGATTCTTTCTGAAAAAGGATTGAAATTAGACGAAGCTGGATTCCAGGAACAATTACAGTTACAAAAAGAAAGATCTCGTGCTGCATCAAAAGTAACGGCTGGAGACTGGAACGTAATTGTAGAAGATGATATTCAGGAATTTGTTGGATATGACAGATTATCACAACAGGTGAAAATCACAAAATACCGTAGAGTTGACAGCGTAAAAGATGGAGAAATCTATCAATTGGTTTTCAATGCAACGCCATTTTACGGAGAAAGTGGAGGTCAGACAGGTGACAAAGGATATTTAGAATCTCAAAACGGAGATATCACTTATATCATTGATACTAAGAAAGAAAACAACCAAACGATACATTTAACACAATCGTTGCCAGAAAATATTACAGCAACTTTTAATGCAGTTGTTGATGCAAATCAAAGAGCTAAAACTTCTTCAAACCACTCGGCTACGCACTTATTGCACCAAGGTTTGCGTAAGATTTTAGGAACGCATATTGAACAAAAAGGTTCGATGGTTCGTAATGCTTCATTGCGTTTTGACTTTTCTCACTTCTCTAAAGTTTCTGATGAAGAATTATTAGAGGTTGAAAACTTTGTAAATGCAAGAATCCGTGAGAGTTTGCCATTGATCGAAAAAAGAGCAATTCCGAAAGAACAGGCTCTTGAAGATGGAGCAATTGCTTTGTTTGGAGAGAAATACGGTGATTTAGTTCGTACCATTAAATTTGGTGATTCTGTTGAGTTATGCGGAGGAACACACGTTGCAAACACATCTGATATCTGGCATTTCAAAATTGTTTCAGAAGGCGCTGTTGCAGCTGGAATCAGAAGAATTGAAGCGATTACAAGTGAAGCTGCAAAAGAATATTTTGAGTCTCAGGCTGTTTCTTTAAGCGAAATTAAAGAAGCACTTAAAAATGCTCAGGATCCTGTAAAATCGATTTTGGCTTTACAAGATGAAAATGCACAGCTGAAAAAGCAATTGGAAGTTTTATTGAAAGATAAAGCGAAAAACATGAAAGCTGATTTGGCTAAAGAATTACAAGAAATCAACGGAGTTCAATTCTTAGCAAAACAAGTAGATTTAAATCCGGAAGGAGCAAAAGATTTAGCTTACGAATTAGGGAATTCATCTAAAAATCTGTTTGTAGTTTTTGCTACTGTAAACGATGGAAAACCAATGTTGACTTGTTACATTTCTAAAGAAATTGTAGCAGAGAAAAACCTAAACGCAGGACAAGTGGTTCGCGAATTAGGAAAATATATCCAAGGTGGAGGAGGAGGTCAGCCTTTCTTCGCAACTGCAGGAGGAAAAAATGTTGATGGAATTGCTGAGGCTTTGGCTAAGGCAGTTGATTTTGTGAAATAAAGATCAGTCGAAAGGTTTTCAGGTATATTAGACAACAAATTTAAATATTATGTATAGAAAACTGAAACTTATAATTATTGTTTCAATTGTTTTTACATCATTTAGTTATTCCCAAAGGTATAAGATTTATGAAGGATCATTTGAAAATTTAAATGATATTAAGTTGTTTAAAGTAGAGTTTAATTATGAAAATATTCAGGTGCACGGTTTTGACTCTGAAGAAGATTTTTTAAAAGAAAAAATGGAGAAGAGAAAATCTGATCCAGAAAAAGCTGCAAATTTCAGACGAGATTGGTTTCTAAATAGAGAGAAATATTATAATCCGGCATTTGTAAATTATTTTAATAATTATTTTAAAAAAGGAGAGCGTAAAATTGTTGCTGATTCTGATTCTCAGTATTTAATGAAAGTAAACTTAACTTGGATTTACCCGGGCTATGCAATAGAACCAGCTAAATTATCTGCAACAATTGATTTTATTGACACAAGTAATTCGAAAAAACTACTTGTAATTCATTTTGAGAAAGTGATTGGAATAGAGAAAAAAGCAATAGAAATTAACGAATATGAAAGAGTTATTGGTGCATTTGAAAAATTAGCCAAAAATTTAGTTATTCAATTAAAGTAATAGCCTAAGAAGACTTTTAGTAGACGAGAAAAACAAATAATAGTTAGCAAACCCGACAAGTTGTAAAAAACCTGTCGGGTTTTGTATTTAATAAAAATCTGATCATTAAGTTATAAGATATCAGTTTAATATTTTTTAATTCAATAGCGTCCAGCTTTAGCTGGATGAAAAAGGGAAGAATTAGAAAAGGGCTTTAGCCAAACTTGGTAGTTTGGCTAAAGCCCTTCGATTTTAATTTATCATCCATCCAGCTAAAGCTGGACGCTATTCAAAAAACTTAGTCCCTTAGTATCTTAGAACCTTAGAATCTTAAAAAAAATTACTTACGCTCGCCAATTTGCTGGCGCCACATTGCGTAATACAATCCTTTCTCCACAATCAAATCTTCGTGTTTACCTTGCTCAATGATTTTACCTTGTTCCAGAACAAATATTCTGTCAGCATGCATAACAGTCGATAAACGGTGAGCGATTAAAACCGTAATTCTGTTTTTATCTGAAATATTTCGGATTGTAGCATTAATTTCTTCTTCGGTAATAGAATCCAAAGCAGAAGTTGCTTCATCAAAAATCAATAAATTCGGATTTCTTAAAATAGCTCTGGCAATAGATAAACGTTGTTTTTCACCGCCAGAAACTTTAATTCCGCCTTCGCCGATTGTAGTATTTAGACCATCTTCGGCACGTTTTAAAAGTTTGTCACAGCTTGCACGTTTTAAAGCATCGTATAAATCTTCATCGGTTGCATTTGGTTTTACAAACAAAAGGTTTTCACGAATTGTTCCGGAGAATAATTGTGCATCCTGTGTTACAAAACCTAATTGTTTTCTTAAACCTAATAAATCGATTTCTGTAGAATCAATGTCGTTATAAAAAACCTGACCTTCCGCAGGAGTATATAATCCAACTAATAATTTTACCAAAGTGGTTTTTCCGGAACCCGAGGGGCCAACAAATGCGACAGTCTGCCCTTGTTTAATTTCAAAATTAATATTCTCAACCGCTTTGAATTTTGCTGTTTTATGTTTGAAACTTACGTTTGAAAACAATAGCGACTGAATTGCGCCAACATGTTTTGGATTTTTTGGACGAAATTCTTTTGGAGCATTTAATAATGTTCTGAAATTTTCCATAGAAACTTTAGTTTCATTAACGGCAATAATAAAATTTCCAAGCTCCTGCAGTGGACCAAAAATGAAGAAAGTAAAAAAGACCATTGTCAATAAGTCACCAACAATAATTTTTCCTCCAAATAGGAAATAATACAAAGTGAAAACGACACAAGTTCTTAAAAAGTGAACGGTTGTTCCCTGTATAAAACTCAAACTTCTGATATAACGGACTTTTTCTAATTCAAGATGTAAAATTTTGAAAGTATTTAAGTTCAGACGTTTTTCTTCCTGATACGTTAAACCAAGACTTTTTACCAATTCAATATTTCGCAAACTTTCTGTTGTTGAACCTGCCAAAGCATTTGTCTGATTCACAATTTTTTTCGAAACGACTTTGATCTTTTTGCCTAGATAAGAACTTACTAAAGCAATAATTGGGGCTGTTACCAAAAAGATAAGTGAGATACGAAAATCAATTCGGGCAACGTATACAATTACAAATATGAACCCAATAATAGTCTGAAAAATTAAAGAAATTGAAAGCGTAATCAATTTCTCTGAATCAGAACGTACTTTGGTTAATTTGCTTAAAGTTTCACCGCTTCGCTGATCTTCAAATTCGGCATAAGGCAAGTCTAGTGATTTTTTAATTCCGTCGGTATACATTTGAGCGCCAGTTCGCTGAATCACTATATTAGTGAAATAATCCTGAAAGTTTTTGGTAATTCTGGAAATCATGGCAGCACCAAGCGATAGACCAAGCCAGAAGGATAAAGATTTAATAAAACCAGCGGCGTTTCCTTCATATTTATGCAAGCCAACACCGCAATCCTGCATTAATTTACCGGTAATAATAGAATCTGATAAACTGAAACAAATGTTTATTGAAGCCATAATCAAAGCAAAAAACAAAAGCATTTTGTGTCTGATTATATAAGAATATAATAATTTCATATGATTTTTTAGAAAAGTGGAAGATGCAAAAGTAAGCAATTGTTTGGGTTTGTAAAGTTGATTTATGTTATTTAAAATGTAATTTTTTTATGCTTGAAATTATTTGTGCTTTTTTGAAGACTTATAGGTTTGAAATTTTCAAGAAACTTTTTTTTAAACTTTTGAATGATAATTAAAAGTAAGAAAATGATTATTTTTTTTAGCACTGTATTTTGCTTTGGCTAAATTTTTACGCATTTAATTTTTTAAATATGTTGCTTGTTTTTAGAGTGTTAAAAAGGGATCAATTGTATTCTGCGTTTTGATTATGGAAACCCGTAAGGCTTTAATTTTTGATTGTGCTAGGTTTGCGTATTAACAAATTTATCCAAATCAAAATGAAAAAAATTCTATGTCTTTTCGGAGCTTTGACTCTATTATTAAATTCGTGTTCTAGCGATGATTCCCCTTCTTCTGATCTTGTTTTACTAAAGAAAACTGTTGTTACAAATTCTGATGGAGAAAAACTTACAATTAATTACAAATATGACGGCAATAAAATAGTAAGCGCCATAGATGATTCAGGAGATACAAATCTATATTACACTTACACAGGAGATTTAATTACTAAAATAGAGTTTAAATATCCTGATGGGAAAATCGATCAGATCAATACCTTTTCTTATAATGCAGAAGGAAAATTAACAACTTTTGTGAGAGTAGAACCAAATATTGATTGGGGACATAAAGAAGTTTATACATACAATACCGATGGTACAATTTCGGTTAAGTCCTATAGTGGAGATAGTAAAACTCAAACAGGTGGTAGTGTTACATCAACAATTAAATTCGTTGATGGTGAAGTAAGTGAGATCATAGCAATTACTGCAAATCAACCAGATCATAAATATACATACGACAATAAAAACAATCCGACCAAAAATATTTTAGGAATGGATAAAATTGCATTTGTTGATGGTGAAGGAAATGGAGTAAAATTTAACATTTTAACAGATACAGCAGATGGTGATTTGTGGACAAAAAGCACTTTTACCTATAATGACCAAGGATATCCAACAAAAGAAGTTGATAAAGGATCTGACAGTTTAGGTACGTCGGAGTACTTCTATTAATAACCAGATTGTTTCAATTATAAAAGCCAGATTTTATCTGGCTTTTTTTAGTTCTAAAAATAATTGAAATCTTTGGAAGACGCTTAGCAATGCAATAAGGAACCCAAACCCCAATTTCAAAAAGTAACACCGCAATCAATTATAATGAAAAAGTATTTGCTTCTGTTTTTTTTAGAAAAATTTTTGAGAAAAAACTTGTTTATTTTTTATCACACATAATTATGGTAAGACTTTTTTTAAAAAAGGCCGAAATATTTAAGTGCTGTCTACTAGTGAGTTATGTTTTTGTTTCTTGTTTTTTCCTTTAAGTTTATACCAACATAAGTTTTTTTACTATTAAAATAAGTCAAATTTTTAACATCGTTTAGGTCATTTTTTATTTAAGTTTAAGTCACCACTAACAAATTGACCTAGACGAAAATGAAAAAGATAGTATACCTTTTCGGTATTTTAGCTTTGTTGGCTTCCTGTTCAAACGAAGAGTCATACCCTAATTCAACGGAACCTATTTTACTTAAAAAACAAGTTATAACCAATTCAGAAGGAAAGCTTGTAATAAACTATCAGTACGAAGCAAATAAAATTGTAAGCGTGATTGATGATTCTGGAGAACTAAATCTTTTTTATACTTATACTGGGGATCAAATTGCTCAAATAGATTTTAAGACACTAAACGGAACAGTCCAGCAAGTGAATACTTTTATTTATAATGATGATGGAAAATTGGCGTCATTTTTAAAAATACAATCTGAAATTGTTAACGGATCAGTTATAAAAACAGGATACAGAGAAGTTTATACTTATACTGCAAATGATGAAATTTCGGTACAATCTTACCGTGGAGATGCTGTTTCTCAAGTTTTGGATGCTGGAACTTTTGTGATAAAATTTACTGACGGAAATGTGAGCGAAATTGTTGGTGTAAACGCATCAAATCATAAATATGTTTTTGATAATAAAAAGAATTTTTCTAAAAACATTTTAGGAATGGATAAAATTGCATTTGCGGACGGTGAAAGCAATGGAGTTTATAACAATGAAATTTCGGATATTATAGCTGGCGCTAAAGCATCTTCACATTCTTATGTTTATAATAGTGAAGGTTATCCAATAAGCAGTACCGATAATGAAAATGGAGAAAGCTATTCTTCAGAGTATTTCTACTAAGAATAAGGATCAGAGTTCCAAACGTAATAAAAATGGAGTTTTTGCACTTGCTAAATTAGACTTCCCCAAATTTTGATGACCATTTTTGGGTTTCATTATGAAATAAAACTAAATTTCCATCGTCTTGTAATTCTAATCTGCAGTTGCCTAAAAAAGTAAAATTACTGCTTCTCCAGATCGTATATGATGAAGTTGCTAAGTTGCTGATTTTGCTTTTAATGATTAAATTCCCTTGTTCTAATGAACAACTGGTTAATCGCTGTGATGTGGTACCAGCTGTCCAAATAACGCTTTGACTTTTGGTGTCGATAATGCTTAATACCCCTTTTTTGAAGTCAAGCATATATAATCCGTTTGAAGATTTGACTCTTCGGGTAAAAGGAATCAAATCAATGCGTTCTCCAAAATTTACTGCGGATTTTAAAGGATATGGATACCAAATAGCTATTGATCTCATGTCTGTTTCTGATAATTCTTTGGCTTCTGCTACGCCAATTCCGTTTGTAGTAAGTGCGGGATCGACATAATAATGCATTATCGATAAAGGATCATAGACACTATAGTTGGTTTCGTTTGACTCATATTTAAAAAGGACATAATTGTCTACTTCTTCTTTAGACCATCCCATAAGATTGCTGTAATAGGAATAGACCTTTGGCAGATCCCAAGATATTGTAGAGGCAGGACTGGATTGTTCATGTACAAGTCCCAGTGCATGACCAAATTCATGTAATACTTCTCTTTTTGTGGTTGACGCATTGCCGAGCGATGTCCATCCAAAATTCATTGATGGTTCATTCTGATAATTTGCAGAAGAACTGGTAGAATTTCTTCCTAGTACAGACCAGCTGCTGCCGTCGTTTTTCCATCTGAAACTTATTCTGATATCTGCATATTCATCACTAGAAACATATTCAAATTTTAGATTTGCATATAACAGCCATTCTTGTGCACATTCTTTTACTCTTTCCTGAAGAGAAATATCGCCGTTTAGAAATTTAATTTTTATGGTTTGGCCTGTTTCCCATCTGGGCCAATTTATAATTGCAGCACTAGGTTTTGAAGCAAAATCATTACGTGAACCAATTAAATCAAAAGTACACATATGTATAGCTTTAAAAGGATCAGGTTCTGTTTTGTTTTTATCTTTTATTTGGGAATACGAGGATAAGGTTATGATCAGGCAGGCAATTAAAAATCTTATTTTTTTCATATAAATCATTCTGAATCAAGATTCGGCGGGCAAATTAGTAAATAAATAATTTTATTTTTTGAACCAAATTCAATTATGTCTTATAATGATATAAATAAAACTTTTAGTGGAGTATTATGATAACTGTGTTTGAGTTTTCATACTAACGGAAATGTATTTAAAATCTATTTATTGCCAAATACTTTCTATAATTGATTTTTTATTGCTGAAAATTCCTGAAATTGGTGTTCAAATAAAATCTCATGCAATTCAGATTTTTAATTCAGATTTAAAAAGCATCAATTAGGTTTTTTAGTATTAAAATTAGGTTTTTTTATTTGATTACTATTTTTTATTTGCCTTTATTTGTAAGAAATAGCAATCAAAATAATAAATAAATGAAGAAATTTTTACCTTTTTTTTCGGCTTTAGTTCTTATCCTGAACTCTTGTTCATCTGATGATTCAAAGGAATCTTCAGTATTTGTCAAAAAAATTATTGAAGTAGACAAGAATGGAACTTCATACACTACAGATTTCACTTATGATGGAACTAAAAAGAACAGAGAAACTGTAACAAATAATGAAACAAAGGAAGTTTATTACATGGATTATTCTTACTATAGTGATGGTTTGATATCTTCAGTTCTTAAATCAAACACCAAAGGGTATCCTTTAATTTTGACTGAACTTACTTATAATGGAGATTTTTTAAAAACAGTTTTAGTTACAGAGTTTGCAGGCACTAAAAAGATTATAAAAAAGACTTATTATGCAGCAGTTTTAACCAATTCCTACACTTATAAAACAGTAGATGTTGATGAAAATAACAATGCTGAAAGTAATGCTATAATAGGCAAATTGAGTATTGAGGACGGAAAAATAGTGAAAGACGAAGCGACTGGATTCAAAACTTCAACAACTCTTTACGAATATGATTCAAATAATAATCCTTTTAAAAATGTAAAGGGAGTAAATTCATTGTTGGGTAACTTTGATTTAGGTTATTCTACTTATAATGTGATAAAGCAAACTGCAACCTCTTCTGTGTCAAATTCACCTGTAATTTACAGTACTACATATACTTATAATGGTAAAAATTTTCCAACTGAGGCAAAGCAATTTGATAAAGATGGAAATGTAGAAAGCTCTACGCAATACTTTTATTAAAAGATTTATTAAAAACGAAATCATTTTAACCTAAATACATCTCAATTAAGCGATGTATTTGGGTTTTTTCTTTGAAAAAAATAACCGAAATTTACACAAAACAATCTCATGCAATTCAGAACCCAAATTCCAATTTCAAAAAGTAATAATCCAATTGATTATAATTCGAAAGTGCTTTCAATTGGTTCTTGTTTTGCAGAAAATATTGCCGAGAAATTCGATTATTTTAAGTTCCAGAATGAAACCAATCCATTCGGGATAATCTTTAATCCGGTTTCGATTGAGAAATTATTTCGAAGAGTTTGTGAATTAGATTTCTATCAGGAAAAAGATGTTTTTTTTCATAACGAACGCTGGCATTCTTATGAAGTGCATTCTGATTTAAGTAATTCCGATCGACAAGAATTGCTTGAAACTTTAAACAAAGCAATTACTGAAACCAATAAACAATTAAAAGAAGCTTCGCATATCATCATTACCTATGGAACTTCATGGATTTACAGAAATCTTGAAAGCGAAGAAATTGTGGCCAATTGTCATAAAGTTCCTCAAAAACAATTCTCAAAAGAGTTATTGACTGTTGATGTAATTCAGAAAAGCATTCAAAACACAATTGATTTAATTCAGACATTAAATCCAGATATAAACTTCATTTTCACCGTTTCACCAGTTCGTCATATAAAAGACGGATTTGTAGAAAATCAATTAAGTAAATCCCACTTATTTACAGCGCTTCATCAGACTTTTGACTTTCGACTTTCGACTTTCGACTACTTTCCATCGTACGAAATCATGATGGATGAACTTCGGGATTATCGTTTTTATACTGAAGATATGCTGCATCCCAATCAAATTGCGATTGATTATATCTGGAAACTTTTCAGTGAAAATTATATTGCACAGGAAAGTATTTCGGTAATGCAGGAAGTCGATGAAATCCAAAAAAGTCTGCGTCACAGAAACTTCAATCCAGAATCTGAACAGCATCAAAAATTCCTAGCAAAACTTCAGCAAAAAATAAATTTTTTAGGTGAAAAATTGCCACATATTAAATTCTGATTTCCCGAATCTTTTGTTTGTATAAAGTAAGAAATTAACTATTTCACAGTGAAATTTTAGAATAATTGCAGATAATTGTGTAAATTGTTAAGATTTAAAATCCACAATTTTGTAGACTGTATAATTACAGCCTTATAAAACTGCAACTTTAATCTAATTGTGTTTTGCTGACGTATGAATAAGAAATCAATTCATTTTCTAAAAAAAACACTTCGTGTACTGCTTTGGTGCATGACTTCAATAGTTGCACTTTTATTGCTCTTAATTATTTTAATTCAAGTTCCATCCGTTCAGAATTTTGTTAAGGACAAAGCGGTTTCTTACCTCCATAAAAAAATTAAAACCAAAGTTTCTTTAGATCATATTTCCATTAAATTTCCAAAAGATGTAGTGCTGGAAGGTTTTTATTTTGAAGATCAAAAAAAAGACACTTTACTAGCAGGAAAGCGTTTGGAACTCGATGTTGATCTTTTTAAACTGGTCAGCAGTGAACTCGAAATCAATTCGGTTTCACTTGAAAATGTGAAAGCAAATATTTCCCGAAATAAAGACGGCGTTTTCAATTTCGATTATATCATAAAAGCATTCGAATCAAAAGAACCAAAAGTCGAAGATCCGAACAGCAAACCTTTTAAAATATCAGTCGTAAAAGTCAATTTAGATAATGTCAAATTCAATTTTAAAGATGATTTCTCTAAAAATGATATTCGCGTAAAGCTGACTCATTTTGATACTAAATTCAAGGAATTTGATTTGGATAAAATGAATTTCGATATTCCGAACATTGATCTTAACGGATTAAAATTAATTTTAAATCAAGATGTTGTAGAGAAAATTGCTGAGGTTTCGGTAAAAACTGTCGATACAATCTCCAAGCGACCAGATTTCAAATTAAAACTCGGAAAAATCAGTTTATCAAAAATTGATATTACTTACGATAATAAAGATTCAAAATTAGATTCGGGAATAAAACTCGGAAATCTAAATTTGTCTTTCAATGAAATTGATTTGAATAAACAGCTTTTGGATTTCGATACTTTCGAACTAAAAAATCTTAGCGGAAATTTAAGATTAGGAGCAAAAGACAAACAAATTGATGCGCCAGATTTAGATACAACAGCAATAAAACAAGCGGGTTGGAAAGCAAAATTAAATAAAGTTGATATTAAAAATGTCGCGTTCAAATTTGATGATATGCAATCAAAACCCGTTGCAAAAGGTTTAGATTACAGTCATTTGGATTTGGATAAATTCAACTTTCAAGCTGAAAAATTGTATTATGCCAATGATACTATTTCGGGAAATATAAAATCTCTGGCAGTTGTAGAAAAAAGCGGTTTGAATATTCAAGCCTTAAAAACTGACTTTTTCTACGGACCAAAAAATGCGTATCTGAATAAATTATATCTAAAAACACCGCAAACGCTTCTTCAGGATAAAATTAAAGTCGAATATAAATCGCTCAAAGCGCTTCAAAAAGATCTTGGAAACCTTTCGATTGAAGCAAATGTAAAGAATTCAAAAATTGGTTTCAAAGACATTTTGCTTTTTGCACCCGATTTACAAAAAACAAATCCGTTTAAAAGTAGTCCAAATGCTGTTTTGGCGATCAACACACGTTTGAGCGGAAAAGTAAAAGATTTGGATATTCCGTTATTCGAAATGAGCGGAATCGGAACAACAAAAGTTTCCCTTTCGGGGAAGATAAAAGGATTGCCTGATGCTCAAAAAGCCTATTACGATTTGAATATCAAAAAACTTTCGAGCACTTCAAAAGACATTTACTCGTTTGTACCTAAAGGAACAATTCCGAAGAATATTCAGATTCCGCAACAATTAAGTTTACAGGGAAAATTCAAAGGTTCTGTGCAGAATTTCAAAACAAATCTGGCTTTGAACAGCAGTTTCGGGAATGCAAAAGTCGATGCGTTATTTGATCAGCGTGTCAAAAAAAGAGAAAAATACGACGCTACAGTTTATTTATTGGATTTCGATTTAGGAAGATTAATCAAAAATGATTCGATCGGAAAAATTACGCTTAAAGCGAAAGTCAAAGGAACTGGTTTAGACCCAAAAACGGCAAATGCAGTAGTGGACGGATTGGTTCAAAAAGCAGTTTTCAATAAATATACGTACAGAGATTTGGCATTGAAAGGAAATATTGAAAATGGATCTTTTGCTGTAAAATCAGGAATGAAAGATCCAAATTTGAATTTTGATTTGGTCGCCAGCGGTAATACAAAAGAGAAATATCCGGCCATAAAATTAAAATTAAATTTAGATATAGCCGATTTAGAAAAACTGCATCTTCACGCAGGCCCAATGAAACTTCGCGGAAATGTTGATGCCGATATTGCCAACAGCAATCCTGATTTCCTGAACGGAAAAGTTTTTCTCTCAAACATTCAGATTTTGCAGGACAAGGAACCAATTGTTTTGGATTCGGTTCGTGTCATTGCTTTTTCAGATAATACCCGAAATAATATCAAAATTTCGTCGCAGTTTTTAAAAGCAGAAGTTGATGGAAAATATAAATTGACGACATTGACTTCGGCAATAAAAAAATCATTGTCAAAATATATTGATTTAAAAAATCCGAAAGCAAATGGAGAATCTGGTGAACAAAGATTGGCTTTTACTTTAACGGTTGATAACGATCCAATTTTGTTTCAATTAATTCCGAAACTTACGGGTTTAGAGCCAATTAAAATTACCGGGAAATACAATAATATAACCGATTCTTTAGAAATAAAAGGAACAATCCCAAGAATTGTTTATGCGGATAATACCATTTCTGAGGGAAAAATAAATATTGAAGCCAAAGACAATGCTTTAGAATATGCTGTTTCTTTTGCTACAATTGAAAGCGGTTCATTGAAAATTCCGTTTACGAGTCTATCGGGCAAAGTGGAGAATAACATTCTGGATTATGCGCTCGAAATAAAAGATGCAAAAGACAAACAGCAGTATTTTGTTGGCGGTCAATTTAAAGCCGAAGATTCTAAAAACATCTTCAAAATTGATGCTGAAAACTTCGTCTTAAATTATGATAAATGGAAAATCGATCCGGAAAATGCCATTGAATTTGGAAAAAATCAGCTTTATATCAATAAATTTTTCCTTGAAAATGATGGAGATGAATTGAAAATTCAATCACAAGGAACTCAAAATAACGCACCAATTCAGGTTGATTTTGTGAATTTCAAAATTGAAACCATCATGAACATTGTCAAAAAAGACAAACTGCTCATGCAAGGTTTGATTAATGGAAATGCGGTTGTCGAAAACGTAATGACAAAACCCACTTTTACATCAGATTTA
Source organism: Flavobacterium sp. LC2016-01 (assembly GCF_009711135.1). Taxonomy (GTDB): domain Bacteria; phylum Bacteroidota; class Bacteroidia; order Flavobacteriales; family Flavobacteriaceae; genus Flavobacterium. The sequence continues at coordinate 340,819 of NZ_WMIC01000005.1, forward strand.
AAAATTGACGATTTTACTTTTAAAGGCGATAAAGTTGGCGATTTAGAAGTAAAAGTTGACAATAAAACGGCCAATATTCTTAGCGCAAATGTACAGCTGAGCGATGAAGGAAACGATGTAAATCTGACAGGAGATTATGCAATTGAGGGCGGAACTTTTGATTTTAATTTGGTAATAAACAAACTGAATATAAAAAGTATTCAAGGCTTCAGCATGGATAATATTTCTGAAGGAACTGGTTATTTATCGGGGAATTTTAAAATTCAAGGTACGGCTGATGCACCTAAAATTAATGGAGAGCTTAATTTTAATGACTCGGCTTTTAGAGTTACACAGCTGAATTCCTATTTTAAAATAGATCAAGAAAAAATCGCTTTTAATGAGGGTATTATCACTTTTGACAAGTTTACGCTTCATGACGAAAATGACAACGAATTAACGGTTGACGGTACCATTCAGTCGCCTGATTTCAAGAAATATAATTTCGGTTTAACGATTGTTGCTGATGATTTTAGAGCGATTCATTCTAAAGCTCCCGACAATGATTTGTTCTACGGAGATTTGTTTTTGGACACAAAACTAAACGTAAAAGGAACGCTTGAAAATCCAGTTATTGGCGGAAATATTAAAGTAAATAAAGAAACGAAGTTTACGGTGGTTTTGCCACAATCGGATCCTTCGATTGCTGACAGAGAAGGAATTGTAGAGTTTGTTGATGAGGATAATCAATATTTGAGACAGACCGCCGCGATGGAGAAAAAGCTGAATCAGTCAGAATTAATCGGAATGGATGTGAGCGTTGATATTTCGATCGATAAAGAAGCGGAATTAACTTTAATTATCGACAAAGGAAACGGAGATTATTTGAATTTGAAAGGCGAAGCGCAGTTAACGGGCGGAATTGATCCTTCGGGAAAAACAACTTTAACGGGCAAATATGAATTTACAGATGGAGCATATGAAATGAATTTCAACATGATCCGAAGAAAATTCAATATTCAAAAAGGAAGTTCAATTATATGGAATGGAGAGCCGACAATGGCAAGTTTGAATATTACGGCGATTTATAAAGTAGAAACAGCGCCTATTGATTTGCTTGGAAATCAGTTAGGAGATAAAACTCAGGCTGAAAAAAACACTTACAAACAAAAAATACCTTTTGAGACACATTTAAAAATGAATGGCGAATTGTTAAAGCCAGAAATCACTTTTGACATTGTACTTCCAGAGGGGAATTATGGAGTTTCTTCTAATATTGTAGAGTTATCCCGTACAAAATTGGAGCAGTTGCGCCAAGAACCAGCTGAAATGAACAAACAGGTTTTTGCTCTTTTATTATTAAACAGATTTATTGGCGAAAATCCGTTTGCGAGTGAAAGTGGCGGTACAAGTGCTGAATCGTTGGCAAGGCAAAGTGTGAGCAAGATTTTGTCACAACAATTAAATGATTTTGCAGGAGAATTGATCAGCGGTGTTCAATTGGAGTTTGATTTGGAATCAACCGAAGATTACACAACAGGAACAATGGAAAACAGAACCGATTTGAATGTTGGCGTTTCTAAAAAACTTTTGGACGACCGATTAAAAGTTACTGTTGGAAGCAGTTTTGCAGTCGAAGGACAAGAGCGCGCCAACGAGCAAAGTACCAATATTGCGGGCGACGTTGCTTTAGATTATCAACTAACAAAAGATGGTCGTTATATGCTTCGTGCATATCGAAAAAACGAATATCAGGTTGCGGTTGAAGGTCAGGTAATCGAAACCGGAATTGCTTTTATTATTACCATGAGTTACAATAAATTCCGCGAACTTTTTCATCGCAGCGAAGCAGAAAAAGAAATGATTAGAGAGGAAAAACTGCGTAAAGAACGACAAAAACAAAAGGATAAAGAAGCGAAAGAAAAAGAGAAGAAGGAAGAAGATCAAATTAAAGGCACGGATATAAAAACATAATAAGATGAAAAACAGATATATAAAATATTTTATTACGCTGTCCATTTTTTTTGTTTTTGGATGCAGCAACACTAAATATTTACCCGAAGGCGATTTGCTTTATACCGGCGCTTCAGTAAAAGTGAAAGATTCGATTATTAAAAAGAAAGACCGAAAAGCTTTAGAAAACCAGCTTGAAGATTTGCTTCGCCCAAAACCAAACAAACAATTTTTGGGTCTTCGCCCGAAATTATGGTTTTATAATATTGCGGGCCAGCCAAAAAAAGACAAAGGGTTTCGATATTGGCTTCGAACAAAAGTGGGCGAGGAACCGGTACTTTTCAGTAAAGTTGATTTAGATTATAATGCATCGGTTTTGCGAAATTTTACAGAAAACAAAGGGTATTTTAAAACTCGCGTAAGTGCCGATTCGACTGTTCGAAATAAAAGAGTAACAGCGGAATATATTGTTGTGCCAAAAGAACGGTACATCATTAAAAGCGTGACTTTTCCTGATGATTCATTGGCAATGTCAAGAATTATTGGAAGGTCAAGCCGAAGAAGTTTGTTGAAAGTTGGAAATCCGTATGATTTGGATGTTATAAAGGCTGAAAGAGAAAGGATAGACGCTAGATTAAAAGAAAAAGGCTATTACTATTTTAATCCCGATTATATTTTGGCTAAAGTAGACAGCAGTAAAGGCGATCATGAAGTAAAAATCAGATTGGTCATAAAAGACGACGCTCCTCCGAAAGCGCTGACGGCTTATAAAATTGATAAAATCATTGTTTATCCAAATTTCTCCATTTCTAAAGACAGTGTAAAATATAAACCTGAAGACGTTGTTCAGTACAAAGATTTTACAATCATAGATACAGCAGATACTTTTAATCCAAGAGTTTTTGACCGAACGATATATTTTAAAAAAGGCGATTTATACAACAGAAAAGATCACAATTTGACTTTAAACCGATTTGTAAATTTGGGTACTTTCAGTTTTGTGAAAAATGAATTTAGAACTTCAGACAGTATAAAAAATGCACTGGATTCCTATTATTATTTGACGCTTTTGCCAAAGAAATTCATTCGTGTTGAGGTTTTGGGAAAAACAAATTCAGCGAGTTATACGGGTACAGAAATCAATGTAAACTGGAACAATCGAAATTTATTTCGCGGAGCCGAATTGCTGACTGTTTCTGTTTTTGGAGGTGCCGATTTTCAGCTTTCAGGAACGAATAATGGCAAAAATATCTACAAATTAGGAACAGAAACCAGTTTAACCTGGCCTAGATTTATTTCGCCTTTTCATATTGAAGGTTCGAGCGAATATGTTCCAAGAACAAAAGCCACACTTCGTTATGAATATCAAAACAGAACTCAATTGTATGCTTTGAATTCGTTTAAAACTTCTTTTGGTTATTTATGGAAAGAAAATGCGCGAAAAGAACATCAATTGAATGTAATGGATATTACTTATGTGAGCCCGAATCACGTGACGGCAGAATATTTAGAAGATGCCAAAGATGATGAAGCCTTAAAAAAGGTAATTGAAAAACAATTAATTTTTGGACCAACTTATACTTACACGTACACTAATACGATGCAAAAACGTAAAAAAAACACCTTTTACTTTAGCGGAGAATTAGATTTGGCTGGAAATGTAACTGGTTTAATTACGGGAGCAAATGCTAAAAAGAATGATACGATTAAAATTTTTGATGTTCCGTTTAGCCAATATGCCAAGATTAGAGGTGATTTCAGACATTATTTAAAATTAGGAAAAGAAAGCGAGTTAGCCAGCCGAATTATTGTTGGGGCTGGTATTCCTTATGGGAATTCGGGTGTTTTGCCAACATCAAAACAGTTTGTAGTGGGAGGAACAAATAGTATTCGTGCTTTTAGAGCAAGGTCAATAGGTCCTGGAAGCTATTTAAATACAGTGACTACTAATGATTATCTGCCAGATCAGTCGGGAGATTTGAAATTAGAATTCAGTACGGAATATAGGGCGAAACTTTTCAGTATTGTGCGAGGCGCAGCGTTTATTGATGCAGGAAATATTTGGCTTGTAAATGCCGATCCAAATAAACCGGGTGCAGAATTTTCTAAAGATTTTATGAAAGAAATCGCAGTAGGCGCGGGCGTAGGTTTACGATTTGACGTGTCTTTCTTTATATTAAGAACCGATTTGGCATTTCCGCTCAGAAAACCCTATTTGCCTGACGGCCAAAGATGGGTAATTAAAGACATCGATTTTGGAAGCGGACCTTGGAGAAAAGAAAACCTGATTCTAAATATTGCTATTGGATATCCGTTTTAAAGATTTTTGCTTGCCACGAATTACACGAATTGCACGAATTTTTTGGAACGCATAAATTTTAATTTTTCGAATTTTTAATTTGTGAAATTGATTCATTTATACAAAGCTGAGATTAGTGGAAATTCGTGTAATTCGTGGCGAAAAAAAAGAATCGTGGCGAAAAAAACTAAAAAAAGAAGTAAATTCGTCTAAACATTTTATTAGAATGCAAAACTTAATGAAAAGAATTATCGGTATTAGTGTCATTGTTTTAGTCATTATTTTGGCTTTTAAATATTGCCAATTCAAAAAAGACGACGATTCCGATATTCAATACAACACCAATTTAATTCAGCAACAGATTCTTAATGTTGGAAAATTGGTTGTCACCGAAGGACATTTTTCAGAAGTCATTACGTATAAAAATCAGCAGAAATATTTCATGGACATGATTTCTTTTGAGAAGAAAGCCCTTGTTGTTGTAAATGCAAATGTTACGGTTGCTTACGATTTGCACAAAATGAAATATGATATTGATGAAAAAAATAAAACGATTACGATTTTAAACATCCCAAAAGAAGAAATTACCATCAATCCCGATATTCAGTTTTATGATGTAGAACAAAGCAAACTGAATCCGTTTACGGGCGATGACTACAATAAAATCAATAAATCGGTAAAAGCGAATCTGGCTAAAAAAATCGAAACATCTTCATTAAAAACAAACGCCGAAAATCGATTAATAAGCGAATTGTCTAAGATCTTAATTATGACCAATTCAATGGGTTGGAAATTGCAATATAATGGAAAAACTATTGAATCTGAGACTGAGTTAAATCAGGATTTGAGTTCAAAGTTGTAAAAAAAGAATCTCGCAAAGACGCAGAGTCGCAAAGCAAACTTGTTAAGTAAAAACTTTGCGACTCTGCGTCTTTGCGAGATTAAAAAAAATCTGTAGAATCTGCTTAAATCTGTAAAATCTGTGTGCAATAATTTAAGCGGTCTCTTTGTCAAAAATCAAATCCAATCCGCCAGCAATTAAATGCGCAACTTCAGGACGTTTTTCTTTCAATTGATCCAAATGAACCAATACTTCCTGAAGCAGTTGTTTTTCATCAGAATCCTTTAAAAGTTCTGCGATTTCAATTGTTAACAGCCAATCGTTAGAATGATTGTTTTTAACTTTTTCAAAAACAGATTTTAATTCGGTTTTAGCATCTTTATTATTTCTGATGTTTCGAACTGTGGCGTATAAAACTTCCAATTCATCACGCTCATCAGTATGTTTCGCTTTAATTGTTTTAGTTGTCGGAACGATATTGATTAAATCAAAACTATTCACATCGGCTGGACCTGAAAAAGCAGAAACCACTTTTTTACCAATTGCCATATCATAATTTCCCCAATCAGGCTGAAACAAAATCGTTTCGCCATGCGTTACAGTACAGTTTCTAAAGCTAATCAAGATAATTTCGCCGTGTAAATTTCGTGAACCTGTAATAATTTCGCCTTCAACAATAATATTGCCTTCAAATTCCAGTTTCACTGTTTCATTTTCAACGATGCTGTAAGCCTGTAAATCCTTCGGACTCATATCTTCAATCGCTAAATTGAAGCCTTTCAGTTTTCCAATCGGGCTTCCAAATCCGTGAGGATGCGTTAAAGTTCCGTGTCCAACTAATTCTTTTTCGCGATAAGCCAAAGCTGTTTTTCCAGTGGTCTGAATGTAAACTGGTTTTCCTTCTTCTTCAATTACATTGGTAAAAACACCAGAAATCTGCAAACCAGTACTCAATTCAATAGTTCCCAAAGCATTCGACTGAATCAGTTTCTGAATTCCAGAAAGTCCTCCGGTACGTAAAGCCATTTTATTTGCAAATTCTTCTAAAATCAAACTCAAATAAGAGAAAGTTGGCGTTACATACAGCTGTGGCTGTAATTGCGTAATATCAAAATTTTGATTGGCCGCTGAAATATCATAAGGGATTTTCTTAACATTCTCGGTCATACACCAAGCGCTTTCTCCAATAGAAGAAAGTAATCCGGCACCGTATATTTTTGGATTTTCAACTGTTCCAATTAATCCGTATTCCACTGTCCACCAATGTAAATTACGAATTTGAGCCATTTCAGATAATTCGCCCATGTTGTTTTGCAAATCGGCAACGGCTTTTTCGGCTTCGTCAATTTTTTCTTGTGGCGTATCTTCGGCTTCTTTCAAAATCGAAAGCAGACGAATCGCTTCGTACATCTGATAATCTTTATGAGAAGAAATTGCTTTGCATCCAATTTCGCCAAAACGTCTTAAATATTCTGCATATTCAGGATTCGCAATAATAGGAGCATGGCCGGCACCTTCGTGAATAATGTCTGGAGCTGGTGTGTATTCAATATGTTCTAATTGTCGGATATCCGAAGCAATAACCAAAACATTATAAGCTTGAAATTCCATAAAAGCATTTGGCGGAATAAATCCATCAACGGCAACTGCGGCCCATCCAATTTCGGTCAGGATTCGGTTCATTCCGTACATACTCGGAATAGAATCAATTTCGATTCCGGTTTTTTTCAAGCCATCTAAATAGGAGTGATGTGCAACTTTAGAAAGGTAATCTACATTTTTACGCATTACATAACGCCAAACCGCTTGATTGATAGGAGTGTAATCGCTATAGTCTTGAGGTTTAATGAATTGCTTTAAATGTTTAGGCAATCGCTCTAATAATGGATTTGTTTCTATAGATGCATTCATTTCGAAAACGTTGTAGATTAGAATGTAAAATTACGAATTTAGACCGCTAATTTCTGCTATTCATCACAAAATTTTTACTCGAAAGTGTGTTTTATTGCGTTTTTGTAGGTTTTTAAGTTTTGCGTATTTTATTTTTTTACGGCTTCTTTATTGAATTTCTCAATTCATTCTCAGCATTTCTAAAATATTCAATTTTATGATTAAACATAAAAGCCATATTAGTGGCACGCATTTTAGCCTCTTCTGTTAATGGACCTGCAAATTGTTTATCAATAGTAGTGTTGAAAATTTCAATCCAGCGGTCAAAGTGCGTTTTATCAACCGGCAATTGTTTGTGAGGAGGAAAAGGAGTTCCTGAATAAGCACGAACGTCAAACAAAATAGTCTGCCAGAAACCATACATTTTCTGTAAATGCGGTTCCCAGCGATCTTGCAGTTTGTCATTAAAAATGGGTCCAATAAGGTCATCTTTTCTAACATTATCATAAAAACTGTTCACCATTTGTTTGATGTCTTCTATAGTCGAAATATCTTTAAGCGCTGCCATTTTTTCTGTCTAAATATGAATTGCAAAAATACGACTTAACTTCTTCTTATTTCTATGATATTTGTCATTTTCGGCTCTTTTATTTTGATAAGATCGCTATTAATTAATGATTTTTAAGAGGTTTAAAAGATTGATTTTGAGGTTATTGTTTGTAAGATTTTTTTAAAAGTAAGATTTTGCTTGTTTTAAAAATGTATTTATTTGATAATTAAATAGTTGTAAAAAATATTGATAAGTTTTTGTAAAGGTGAAATTTTGTGTTGATGTGTATTTGTAAAGTTAAATAAATATGAATTTAATTAAAATTAACATAATATTGATATGAATTAATAAAATTATGCTTAATAAATAAGAAAAATTTAATTAACAAAAAACCAAAAAAAATGCACAAAACCACTCAAAAACCTACAAATCGAGTAATTGCTTTAATAATGCCAGTCATTATAATGCTTTTACTTATTACTAAAACAAATGCTCAGTCGGTTACTCCATGGATGACTACTGGCGATCAAACGAAATTAATTCAACAGCAGACTGCTGTAAATTTCGGAACCAATTCAGGAACTAATCCTTCTACAGTAACTGTTAATGCAGGAACTACTTATCAAACAATGGACGGCTTTGGTTACACACTTACCGAAGGAAGCTGTGAAGTAATCAGCGGTATGGCGGCAACACAGCAAAATCAGCTTTTGAATGACTTATATAATCCAACAACAGGTTTAAACGCCAATGTTATTCGTATTAGTATAGGAGCATCAGATTTAAGCAGTTCTTCTTATAGTTATAACGAAACTTCGGGAGATACAAATATGAATAACTTTAGTTTAAACGGACCAGATTTAACCTATTTAATTCCGATTATTAAAAAGATTCAGCTTATTAATCCGAACATAAAAATACTTGCAACACCTTGGTCGCCTCCGCGCTGGATGAAAACGAATAATTCGTGGGTTGGAGGGAACTTGCAAACACAATATTATGCCGCTTATGCCAAATATTTTGTCAAATATTTTGATGCAATGGCCGCACAGGGAATTTCAATTTGGGGAATCACACCTCAAAATGAGCCGGAAAATCCAAATAATGAGCCAAGTATGCTGATGAATTCAACAGAGCAAAAGAATTTTATCAATCAGCAGCTTGGTCCACAAATGGCGGCGGCAGGTTATGGAAATATAAAAATTATTGCTTTTGACCATAATTGCGATAATACTGCATATCCGATAGATGTTTTAAATAATAGCAGTTATGTAGATGGCGCAGCATTTCACTTGTATTTAGGAAATATCTCTGCAATGTCAACTGTAAAAACGCAAACAAATAAAAACGTTTATTTTACAGAACAATACACAGGTTCTGGAGGAAATTTCAGCGGCGATTTTGGCTGGCACATGCAAAACGTTGTTATTGGCAGTACAACTAACTGGGCGAAAACAGTTCTAGAATGGAATGCTGCAAACAACTCTAGTTTAGGACCTCACACGCCAGGAGGCTGTAATAGCTGTTTGGGAGCTGTAACGGTAACAAGCAGTACAACTTATACTAAAAATGTAGCGTATTATATTATTGGTCAAATCTCAAAATTTGTAAAACCGGGCGCTTTAAGAATTGCGTCTTCAAGTACAAGCGGCAGTATTCTTTCGGTTGGATTTAAAAATCCTGACGGATCGATTGCGCTTTTGGTTTACAATTCGGGATCATCTTCTAATACCATAAAAGTTGTTTCTGGATCTTCTGCATTTGATTATGCGGTTCCTGCAGGATCGGCAGTAACATTTAATTGGTCGGCGGGAGCTCCTGTTGCAGTGACAGGTGTTAGTGTGAGTCCGACCACTGCAAGCGTTGGGGTAAACAGCACACAACAATTGACAGCAACAGTTGCTCCGAGTAATGCAACAAATCAAAATGTGACATGGAGTTCAAGCAATACGGCGGTTGCAACTGTAAACTCAAGCGGACTTGTAACGGGGGTTTCTGCAGGTACAGCAACAATAACGGTAACAACTCAGGACGGGAATAAAACCGCGACCTCAGCGATTACGGTAACAATTGTTGCGGTAACAGGAGTTACAGTTTCACCAGCTTCGGCTTCAATTTTTGCAGGGCAGACACAGCAATTAACGGCAACAGTTTCGCCAAGCAATGCTTCAAATACAAATGTAACATGGAGTTCGAGCAATACAGCAGTTGCAACCGTAAATTCCAGCGGATTAGTAACAGGTGTAGCACAGGGAACGGCAACAATTACTGCTACAACTGTTAGCGGAAGCAAAACCGCAACAAGCTCATTTACAATTCAAGGACAACAGCCTTACGGAGGAACTCCCGCTTCGATTCCGGGAATAATTCAAGCCGAGAATTATGATTTAGGCGGACAAAATGTAGCTTATAATGATAATGAAACAGCAAATCAAGGAGGTGCATATCGTACTTCTGAAGGTGTTGATGTCACCGGAATTTCAGGAACTTCTGGCTATACTGTTGGCTGGACTGCTAATGGCGAGTGGCTGGAATATACTGCAAATGTTACTGCGGGAACTTATACAATCGACGCAACAGTTTCGACTATAAATTCAGGAAAACAGCTTCGTATTTTATTAGATGGAACTGTTTTGACAACGGTTTCAGTTCCAAATACAGGTTCTTGGGATACTTTTCAAACAGTTTCTATTCCAAATATCACTTTTGCAGGAGGAAATAATAAAGTTTTACGCTTCGAAATTATTGGCGGCGACTTTAATATAGATAAAATTGAAGTAAAAAGTGTAGCAGTTGTTCCAGTAACTTCTGTTGCAGTTAGTCCAACATCAGCTTCAATTTTAGTTGGAAATACAACACAATTAACGGCAACAGTTTCGCCTACAAATGCGACTAACAAAAATGTAACTTGGAGTTCAAGTAATACTTCTGTTGCAACTGTAAATTCATCTGGATTAGTTTCTGGAGTTGCTGCAGGTTCGGCAACAATTACTGTTACAACTGCAGATGGTGCAAAAACAGCCACAAGTGCGATTACTGTTACGGCCTCTTCAACTGGTTTCCCAGGATATTATAATATTATTTCAAGAAATAGCAATAAAGGATTAGATGTTGCGGATAATTCGACTTCGAGCGGTGGACGTATTCAGCAGTATGATATTACAAGCGGAGGCGGAAGCAATCAGCGCTGGAAATTTGTTTCGGATGGAAGCGGGAATTATTACATTATTGTAAAATCGACAGGAATGTATTTAGCTGTTGAAAATAATGGAACTGGTGACGGATTAAAAGTACAGCAGCGAACATTAGCGGCTTCAAATGAATTTAAATGGACCGTTACTGATCTTGGTACTGGTTATTATAAAATTATCAATTTAAACAGCGGAAAATCACTTGATGTAGAAAATGTCTCTACTTCAAATGGGGCAAATATTCAGGTTTGGGCTTATACAGGCGGACTAAATCAGCAATGGCAATTTGTTCAGGTTGAATCTACAGCCAAGAAAGCTTTGGTGCAGACAATTCCGGCAGAAGAAGAGAATCAAAATGACATGGTAATTTTTGTTAGTTCATCAAATGATTATTTAAAAATTGATACCAATCACAAAGGAAATGCGACAGTGGAAATATTCTCAGTTGAAGGTATAAGCGTTCTGAAGAAAAACATGAATTTTGAAGGAAGTCAGGCTGAAATTGAAATTTCAAGATTGCCAAAAGGCATTTATGTGGTAAGAGTAAATGACAGTACGGGAACTTATACTAAAAAAGTGCTGAAACAATAAATTACAAATCTAGAATTCAATTAGTAATTTTATATTTGATTTTAAAAGGCTGTCTACGGTTAATAGACAGCCTTTTTGTTTATCCAATTAATTGTGTGAACAAATCTTGATTATCATTTAAATATTGAAATTCAAAACCGTTTTTTGTCATATTCAGCTTGATATTCATAATGTCTTTTTTGTTTTTTAATTCCAGTCCAACTACAACCGAACCTACTTCGCGATTGTTTTTTTTGTGAAACTGAAAATAAGTGATATCATCATCTGGACCTAAAATATTATTTACAAATTCCTTTAAAGCTCCAGGACGTTGTGGAAACTGAATCATAAAATAATGCATTAAACCTTCATAAAGGAGAGAGCGCTCTTTGATTTCGGCAGTTCTTTCAATGTCGTTATTGCTGCCGCTTACAATGCAAACCACATTTTTGCCTTTAATTTTGTCTTTATAAAAATCCAAAGCAGCAATGGTCAAAGCCCCTGCAGGTTCAACAACCATTGCTTCTTCATTGTATAATCGTAAAATTGTCGTGCAGACCTTTCCTTCGGGAACCAGAATAATATCTTCCAGATTGTATCGGCAGATTTCAAAAGTCATGTCGCCAACTTGTTTTACCGCGGCTCCGTCAACAAATTTGTCAATGGTTTTTAAGGCTGTATTTTTATTTTCTTCAATTGAAGTTTTCATCGAAGGAGCACCTTTTGGTTCAACGCCAATGATTTTAGTATTCGGACTTAAATGTTTAAAAACCTCGGATAATCCGGAAGCTAGTCCGCCACCACCAATTGGAACAAAAACATAATCTATCGGTTCTTTATAGCTTTCAAGAATTTCCAGACCAACCGTTCCTTGTCCGGCAATTACTTTTTGATCATCAAAAGGATGAATAAATGTTTTGTGATTTTTGATGGCATCTGCAGTTGCTGAAGCATAAGCATCATCAAAAGTATCACCAGTCAAAACAATTTCTACAAATGATTTTCCAAACAATTGTACTTGTTTTACTTTTTGTTTCGGAGTTGTTTTTGGCATGTAAATTTTGCCATTTATTTTAAGAAGACTGCAAGAATAAGCAACACCTTGGGCATGATTTCCTGCACTCGCACAGACAATTCCATTTGCTTTTTCTTTTTCACTCAACGACGAAATCTTGTTGTAAGCGCCTCTAATTTTATAAGAACGAACAATTTGTAAATCTTCTCTTTTTAATAAAATAGTCGATTTAAATTCGTCTGAAAGATTTAAATTTTGCGTAAGAGGCGTAGCTGCAACTACATTTTCAAGTTGCTTTTTTGCGTTAAGTACTTCGTTGAATAAACTCATAATGTTTTGTTTTTTGCCACGAATTGCGCGAATTAGCACTAATTTTTTCTTGTCTTTCAGGAAAAAATAATTCGTGTAATTCGTGGCGCATTTTAATTATTATTTAAAATAAAAAAACCTCCCGTTTTGGGAGGTTTTTATAAATTATATTTTACTTATTTATATAACACCTCGCCATTACTGCTGAATTGCAATAATGCTGATAATAGCGATAATAATGTTATTAAAGTTTGTCATTTTTTAGCTGATTGAATAGCAAATGTACTTAATTATTTTTTTACTGGCGGATATTGAGCTAAAATTTTGGTTACAAACTCATTAATTCGGGCATCTTTTTTATCTATGTTTTTGTATAAAGTACCAATACCTTGACCTTGCCAAATCATTTCTTTCTTTTTAGCATCAATTAAATCAATAAACAAAGTTCCTTCAGTATATCTTGAAACAGATGTTCCTCCGTACATATAAGGACTGTAGCCCCATCCCCAGCCGTAACCCCATCCATAACCATATCCTCCATAAAACTGACTAACATTAACTTGTTCTTTAGCTTTAGTAAAAATGTTTATTAGTATATCTGGATTTTCGCTTTTAGTAAAACCTTTAGCTAGCATTTGATCGTCTATCGCTTTCAGAATTCTTTTTTTGTCCAAATCTGATATTTCGACCTTATCAATTCCGGGCTTAAAATAGGCGTAAGTTTTATAAGGCGTAAAATCTACGGTTTTGTCGTAGTCAGAGTAGGCACTAACCGTGTCACATGACGCAGCAAGTATCAAAAGCAGAAAAATCGGAATTAATTTGAATGTTTTCATAATTATTGGAAATTTAATGTTCTCTATTTTATGAGCGGCTTTACTTTTAAAAGAGACTTTCGTCAACAATATTAGGCAAAGTTACTTTTAGTAAAGGCTCAGCTTGCATGGCTCTTTTTATTGCAAAAATAGCTTCGTCATTTCTAGCCCAGCTTCTTCTTGAAATTCCATTGTTAACATCCCAAAAAAGCATTGATGCTAAACGCTTTGAAGCTTCTTTAGACCCATCAAGAACCATACCAAATCCGCCGTTTATAACCTCTCCCCAGCCAACGCCGCCGCCGTTGTGAATGGATACCCAAGTTGCGCCTCTAAAGCTGTCTCCAATTACGTTTTGAATTGCCATATCGGCTGTAAAACGTGATCCGTCGTAGATGTTTGAAGTCTCTCTGTAAGGAGAATCGGTTCCAGAAACATCATGATGATCGCGTCCTAAAACAACTGCACCAATTTCACCTTTTGCAATCGCTTGGTTAAAAGCTTCAGCAATTTTGATTCTTCCTTCAGCATCGGCATATAAAATACGAGCTTGAGAACCTACAACCAGTTTGTTTTCCTGCGCACCTTTTATCCATTTGATATTGTCCTGCATTTGTTGCTGAATTTCACTTGGAGAAGTCTTCGCTAATTCTTCTAGAACCTGGCTTGCAATGGTATCTGTTTTTTGTAAATCTTCTGGTTTACCCGAAGTACAAACCCAACGGAAAGGACCAAATCCGTAGTCAAAACACATTGGTCCCATAATATCCTGCACATAACTTGGATATTTAAAATCGATATTATTTTCGGCCATTACATCGCCACCTGCACGTGAAGCTTCGAGTAAAAAAGCATTTCCATAATCAAAAAAGTACGTTCCTTTTGCAGTATGTTTGTTAATGGCTGCTGCGTGACGACGTAACGTTTCCTGAACTTTTTCTTTGAAAGATTCGGGATTATTGGCCATCAAATCATTGGCTTCTTCAAAAGAAATTCCGACTGGATAATAACCTCCAGCCCAAGGATTATGAAGCGAAGTCTGATCTGAACCTAAATCAATTTTGATGTTTTCTTGATCAAAACGTTCCCAAACATCAACTACATTTCCTAAATAAGCAATAGAAACCGTTTCTTTATTGGCTTTCGCCAAAGTTACTCTCGCCACCAATTCATCTGTAGAAGTTACCACTTCATTAATCCATCCTTGTTCGTGACGGATTTTAGTTATTTTCGGATTTACTTCGGCACAAACTGTAATACAACCGGCAATATTTCCGGCTTTTGGTTGTGCGCCAGACATGCCGCCCAATCCAGAAGTTACAAATAGACTTCCTTCAGGATTTTGTTTTATTTTTCTGAAACCGTTTAAAACTGTAATTGTTGTTCCGTGTACAATTCCTTGTGGGCCAATGTACATATAACTTCCTGCGGTCATTTGTCCGTATTGCGAAACGCCCAATGCATTCATTTTTTCCCAATCATCCGGTTTAGAATAATTTGGGATCACCATTCCATTTGTAACTACAACTCTTGGTGCTTCTGAATGTGAAGGAAATAATCCCATCGGATGTCCTGAATACATGGTTAAAGTCTGTTCATCTGTCATCTCAGACAAATACTGCATCGTCAATAAATATTGTGCCCAGTTTTGGAAAACTGCTCCATTTCCGCCATAAGTAATCAATTCATGTGGATGCTGCGCCACGGCATAATCCAGATTGTTCTGAATCATGTGCATAATCGCTTTTGCCTGCAATGATTTTCCCGGATATTCATCAATCGGACGTGCATACATTCTGTAATCCGGACGCAGACGATACATATAAATACGCCCGTATTTTTCTAATTCTTCTGAAAATTCAGGAAGTAATTCGGCGTGATGCTGAGGTTCAAAATAACGTAATGCATTTTTTAAAGCCAGTTTTTTTTCTTCTGCCGAAAGAATTTCTTTTCTTTTCGGAGCATGATTAATAGCCGGATCGTACACTGCTTTTTGAGGTAATATATTTGGAATTCCTTGTTGTATTTGTTCTTTGAAAGTCATTTTTTTAAGATTCTAAGGTGCTGAGGATCTAAGATGCTAAGATATTGCGGTTAGATTAACAACAGATTAATTTTTTGTTTTTTTAGATTATGTCGTCCCGCTGGGACTTAAATTCTGACCGATACATTTTATTTCTATAAATATTACGCTCCTAAGGAGCTGTACTAAGCCTTGGAAAGGCGAAATATTTGTAGAAAACAATACGGTCGGTTGATAAAAGCTCCATCGGAGCGAAATACCTGTCAATGTAAATTCGATCTGAAATAATTATCTCATTTTCAAATTAACGCATTGGCACATTGACAAATTTTCTAATTAAAAAACTAGGGATAACGGATATCCGACCTATGATAGGATTTGTGGATTTTAATCCTGAATTTTCTCGAATGGATATCCATATAATATTTTAAATTGTTGAATTAGCTAATTGGCACATTTTCAAATTGACTAATTAAAAATTGACTAATTAGTCTTCTTTCTTATTTCACCTGTTCGTTTATCAAATCCGTACGGACAGTGACGACAGCCGCTTTTGCAGCAATATCCTCTTTTTAAATGATGTTTTTCAGTGAAGCATTTATAACCTTCGGGCGTATAGTAAAAATCTTCACCTTCGATTAATTTATTTTCATTACTTTGCTCTTTCATAAATCTGCTTCGCGTTCGTGTTTTGATAATTTTAAAATCAAAAATATAAATATTTGATTATGATTTTAATGAAATCGAATAATTTTATAGCTACAAATTTATAAATTTTACAGCCAATGTTTCTGATTGTTGCCAAATATTTAATTCCGAAAGGATATCGCGGTATGGCTGTATTTCCCTTTGTGATTGTTAAATATGATTTTGACAAAACGAATGGAATTTTCGTAAATCATGAAAAAATACATTTAAAACAGCAATTAGAACTTTTAGTAATTCCGTTTTTTATCTGGTATTTTTTAGAATATCTAATTCGTTTAATTCAATACAAAAACGGCGCTTTGGCCTATCGAAATATCAGTTTTGAAAGAGAAGCTTACGCTAAAGAAACCGACATGAATTATTTGAAAAACCGATCATTTTTTCAATTTCTACATTACATAAAAAAATAATATGGTATAGGCTTTAAGCTTTAAAAATATTAAGATAAGAATTGTCACTTTTGACTTTCGACTTTTGACTTTCAACTTTAAAAAATGAATCCAGTTTTCAATCAATATATAAATATCAGTTTTCCGAATGCTATTTCTCTCACAATAAAACGTGAAGATTTAATTCATCCGTTTGTTTCGGGAAATAAATTTCGAAAATTAAAATACAATTTACTTCAGGCGAAAGCCGAAAATAAAAAAACGCTTTTGACTTTCGGAGGCGCATTTTCAAATCATATTGCAGCTGTGGCTTTTGCCGGAAAAGAACAAGGTTTTAAAACTATCGGAATTATTCGCGGTGACGAACTTTTCGATAAAATAGAAGAAAATCCGACTTTAAAATTCGCTCAGGAAAACGGAATGGAATTTGAGTTTGTTTCGAGAGAAGATTATAGGTTAAAAAGCGAAATTTCTTTTATAGAAAAGCTAAAAGATAAGTTTGATGCTTTTTATTTAGTACCCGAAGGCGGTACAAATGAACTTGCTGTAAAAGGATGCGAAGAGATTTTGACCAATGAAGATTCGGTTTTTAATTACGTTTGCTGTGCCGTTGGAACGGGCGGAACCATTTCAGGATTAATTAATAGCGCGTTGCCAAATCAGAAAATTTTAGGGTTTCCGGCACTAAAAGGTGACTTTTTAAACGATGAAATTCGTATTTTTGCAAAAAAAGATAACTGGAATTTAATTTCTGACTATCATTTTGGAGGTTATGGCAAAGTAAATTTGGAATTAATCGAATTTATAAATGCTTTTTTTGAAAAAACAAAAGTGCCCTTAGATCCAATTTATACAGGAAAGATGGTTTTTGGCGTTATAGATTTAATCAGCAAAAATTATTTTCCTGCACATTCAAAAATTTTACTCATTCACACCGGCGGATTACAGGGAATTGAAGGAATGAATTTAAAATTGAAGCAGAAAAAATTACCAATACTCAAAAACAATGATTAAAAAAATAGTATTGCTCTTTACAGTTATAGTTTTGGCAAGCTGTTCGTCAAGCAAACCTGCTATTGTGACCACAAAAAAACAGGCAGCGGCAGTTCAGAGGCCCAGGACAGTGGCGACTAAAAAACAAACTCCAGTTAAACCAATTGGTAAAAATTACCCTTCTACAAATAATACAACTGAGGTTATTCAATCTACTTCAAAAACAGTTGTTACCAGCGATTTAGTTAATTCTTATATCTTGCAGTTTAAAGATATTGCAATGGGAAATATGCAGAAATACGGAATTCCGGCGAGTATTATTTTGGCTCAGGGAATTTTAGAATCGGGTGCAGGAAAAGGTGACTTGGCGGTTGAAGCTAATAATCATTTCGGGATAAAATGTCATAAAGACTGGCTTGGCGAAAGTGTTCGCCATGACGATGATGCAGAGCAGGAATGTTTCAGAAAATATCCAGAAGCTTCAGAATCATACAGAGATCACGCTTTGTTTTTGGTTGGAAAAAACAGATACGCAACTTTATTTACTTACGAAAAAGATGATTACAAAGCTTGGGCAAAAGGGTTGAGAGCCTGTGGTTATGCAACAGATCCAAATTATCCAGATAAATTAATCAGTTATATTGAGCGTTATAATCTGCATCAATATGATTGTCAGGTTACGGGAAAAAATTATGTTGCGATTAATAAAACAGCTCCACCAAGAAAATCATCTTATGATGTGGCTTCCGATCCAAAGATAAATATGGACTCAAACGATCCAAATTTATATGAAGTTCAAAAAGGTGATACTTTGTATTCGATTTCAAAAAAATTCAATGTATTGGTTGATGATTTAAAGCAAAAAAATAGTTTAACAGATAATGCAATTTCGATAGGACAGAAGTTGCGAGTTAAGTAAAAATTTTCAGTCTCAGTGGCAGTTTTCAATAGATAATGAAGAAGAAAATTTCAATTGTAATTTTTATTTCTGCAGTAGTTTTAACTGTCAGATTTTTTTGTGGAGTTTATGAGCATGATGAATTTGCAGAAACAAATTTTTTCATAAAACATAGACCAACTTGGAAGTGGAAGTTTTATTCACCAATTGGAATGTCGGATAAGAAAATAGAAAAGCTTTCAAAAGAAGAACAAACAGAACAAAAATATTTCAATGAGTTTGTGAGAGATCAAGGCTTAAGCAGATAATCTAAGAAGTCTAAAATCTAACAATCTAAAAAATTTAAAATAAAAAATGTTATATAAAAGAAGTAGTCAGCTTTTTGCTGAAGCAGAAAAAGTAATTCCAGGAGGAGTAAATTCACCAGTTAGAGCATTTAAAGCAGTTGGCGGAACTCCAATTTTTGTAAAAAGTGCCAAAGGTGCTTATTTGTATGATGAAGATGGAAACAAATTAATTGATTACATCAACTCTTGGGGACCAATGGTTTTAGGTCACGCTTATCAGCCGGTTGTTGATGCCGTAATCGAAAAAGCAAAACTGGGAACTTCATTTGGAATGCCAACAGAATTGGAAACAGAAATTGCCGCTTTGGCCGTTTCTATGGTTCCGAATATCGATAAAATTCGTTTTGTAAATTCAGGTACAGAAGCTTGTATGAGCGCGATTCGTCTTGCAAGAGGATTTACAAAAAGAGATAAAATCATCAAATTTGCAGGTTGTTATCACGGACATTCTGATTCGTTTTTGATTCAGGCTGGGAGTGGAGCAGTAACTTTTGGATCTCCAAATAGCCCAGGTGTTACGGAAGGAACTGCAAAAGATACTTTATTAGCTAAATACAATGATTTAGAGAATGTAAAAACTTTAATCGAAGCGAATAAAGGTGAAATTGCGGCCATTATTATTGAAGCGGTTGCAGGAAATATGGGCTGTATTCCGCCTGCAAAAGGTTTCTTAGAAGGTTTAAGAGAATTGTGTACGGCAAACGGAATCTTATTGATTTTTGATGAGGTAATGACTGGTTTCCGTTTGGCACGTGGAGGAGTTCAGGAATTGTATAACATCAATGCTGATATTGTAACTTTCGGAAAAGTAATTGGTGGAGGACTTCCGGTTGGAGCTTTTGCGGCTCGTGAAGAAATCATGAATTATTTGGCGCCTCTTGGGCCAGTTTATCAGGCCGGAACATTGTCAGGAAATCCGTTAGCAATGGCTGCCGGATTAGCAATGTTGCAATCGTTGAATAATGACCGTGAAATTTTTACTCGTTTAGAAGAAAAAACAGCTTATTTAGAAGCAGGAATCGACAGAGTTTTAAAAGCAAATAATGTTGTTTTCACCATCAATAGAGTAGGTTCTATGATTTCTGTTCACTTCGATGCAAATCCGGTTACCGATTTTCAAACTGCTGCAAAAGGAGATAATGAAACATTTAAAAAATTCTTCCACGGATTGTTGCAGGAAGGTGTTTATATTGCACCATCCGCATACGAAACTTGGTTTATAACCGATGCTTTGACGTATGAAGATTTAGATTTTACAATTAATGCGATCGATAAAGTTTCGAAAACATTTTAAATCAAATAAAAAATATTTCTCAAAGGTTCAGTTTTACAAGCTGAACCTTTTTTTATTATTATAAACCTTATTTTGTAGTTAATAAAAAGTTAATGAAGACGTATTGGCTTGTGTTATTGTAATCAAAAATTATTTTTGTTTATCAAATAACCATTAAACCTGCAATAAATGAAGAAATTTTTCATTTTATCTACAATAGCGGCTTTTGCGCTATTTCCAACCAACCAATTTGCCCAGTCGAAAAAGAAAAAAGACGAAACTCAAACTGCTCCTCCGCCAGAAAAAAAATCGGAATCAACCATTAAAGACTACAGCAAAGTAATCACAAAAGATGCTGTTTCTGATGAAGGACTTTTTACGGTTCACAAAGTCGATAAAAAATACTACTTCGAAATTCCAAACAAATATTTAGATAAAGATATGTTGCTGGTAAGCAGACTTGCAAAACTGCCTTCAAATTTAGGAGGAGGTTATGTAAATGCGGGTTCTGAAACCAATGAGCAATTAATTGTATGGCAGCGTTTTCAAGATAAGATTCTGATCAAATCAAAATCGTATAATTCGGTTGCAAATGATACTTTGCCAATTAGTATTTCGGTTAAATCAAATAATTACGAGCCAACATTATTTGCTTTTGATATTGTAGCTTTCAGCAAAGATTCGGCTAACACTGTAATCGATGTAACTAAATTCTACAGTACAGATGTGAAAGCAATCAGCGGAATTTCTGCGGAAATGCGTGAAACTTATAAAGTAAAAGGTCTTGATGATT
This sequence comes from Flavobacterium sp. LC2016-01, assembly GCF_009711135.1. Taxonomy (GTDB): domain Bacteria; phylum Bacteroidota; class Bacteroidia; order Flavobacteriales; family Flavobacteriaceae; genus Flavobacterium. Next base: position 361,655 of record NZ_WMIC01000005.1, read on the forward strand.
CGAGAAGTTTTATTAATAAAATTAAAAGTTTTCCAATGAATATTGAAGTTGTTCAGGACATGACCTACAATGCTTCAAAACCGTCAATGCTGGAAGATACAGAGTCAATCAGTATTCAAATGAATCAGTCGATGATTTTATTGCCAGAAGTTCCTATGAAACCTAGATTGGCAGATCCGCGAGTTGGCTTTTTCACCGTTAGTCAATACGATTATGGAAGCAATGAATTAAAATCAGATTTAAAAACTTATATCAGACGTTGGAGATTAGAACCAAAAGATCCAGAAGCATACGCAAGAGGAGAATTGGTTGAACCAATAAAACCAATTGTATATTATTTAGATCCTGCCACTCCTGAAAAATTGAAAAAATACATCAAGCAGGGAATTGAAGAATGGCAAAAACCTTTTGAAACTGCCGGATTTAAAAATGCCATTATTGCAAAAGATGCACCGACAAAAGAAGAAGATCCAGATTTTAGTCCGGAGGATGTTCGTTATTCTGTGATCAGATATGTTGCAAGCACGACTAGAAATGCAGTTGGACCAAGTGTTTCTGACCCTAGAACAGGAGAGATTATAGAGAGTGATGTTATTTGGTATCACAATCATTTGCGTTCGTACAGAAACAGATATTTGCTAGAAACAGGAGCAGCGAATCCATCAGCAAGAACGCTGCAGACAAGTGATGAAGAAATGGGCGAAATGATGCGAATGGTAATTGCACATGAAGTGGGACATGCATTAGGTTTTCCGCACAATATGGGAGCAAGCTGTTCATATGATGTTGAGAGTTATAGAAACGGACCTTTTACACAAGAAAACGGTATTTCAGCCAGTATAATGGATTATGCGCGTTATAATTATATTGCACAGCCTGGAGATCAAAATATTCGTTTTATCCGCAAAATGGGCGCTTATGATCATTATGCATTGAATTGGGGATATAGAGTAATTCCAAATGCAAAATCATCACAGGATGAAAAAGCAACATTAGACAAATGGATTTTAGACAAAGCTGGAAATCCAATTTATAAATTCGGAAAGCAGAGCAGTACTTTTGATCCATCTTCTCAAACAGAAGATATTGGGAATAATTCTATGAAAGCCAGTACATACGGAATGAAAAATCTGGAATATGTGGCAAATCATTTAAGCGAATGGACCAACAAGGTTACTAATGATTACGACGATTTAGGTGAATTATACAAAGAATTATTAGATGTTTGGGGAAGATATGTTGGGCACGTTGTGACTAATGTTGGTGGTGTTTATGAAAACACAAAAAATCCAAATCAGCCAGGAAATGTTTATGAAGTTGTTCCAAAAGCAAAACAAATTGAAGCAATGAACTGGCTTCAGGCAAATGCTTTTGCATCGCCAACTTGGATTGTTAATATTAACACATTAAAAAACACAGATTACGCAGGTTATACCGAGACTTTCAGAAATATTCAAGTAAGACATCTAAACAGTTTGTTGAGTTTAAGCCGAATTGGAAGATTAATGGATAATGAAATTTTAGGTGCTGATACCTATAAAGCTTTAGATTTCTTTAAAGATCTTCGCAAAGGAATTTGGAAAGAAACTGCTGCTGCATCAAATGTTACCATTTACCGCAGAAATCTGCAGAGAGCTTACATTGACCGAATGGGGAATTTAATGACTGAAGAACTTAAACCAAATGACCGATCGGCTACGTATTACAATGTAGCACAATCTGATCTTAGAGCTTTGGTTCGCGGTGAATTAAACACTTTGAAAAAATCACTTACTGCAGCAAAAGCGACAGCAGTAAATACAGAAACAAAATACCATTATGAAGATTGTATCAAACGAATTGATTTGATTTTAAATCCAATTAAATAAGAAAGTTTATAAAACAAAAAAGAGGCCTTAAAAGCCTCTTTTTTTATGCAAGCAAATTAATTGCTGTCATTTCTGTATTCTTTCATTTTTTCTCTAGCCTTGTCTTTGTTTTCTTCCTGAATTTTTTTCCATTTTGTGTATTGGTCGGCATTCAGGATCGATTTCATTTTAGCGTCGTTTGCATCTCTTTCGGCTAGCATATCTTTTTTAAAGGCTTCTCTTTCAGCAGCAGTTGGTTTAGTTCCGCTGTCTTTATTCGCTTGACGGGCTTCTCTCATTTTTTCTGCTTTTGCGCTTCGATCAGCCAAAAGCTGTTTTACCTGAGTTTGCTGATTAGCATCTAAATTTAATTCAGAAGTTAATTTTTTCAGCTGTTTTTCATTGCGCTGTTCTGGCGTCATTCTTTCTCTTTGATCACCTGCTGGTTTTTGATCCATGTCTTGTGCAAAAGATGCCACTCCAACAAATAACAAAGCTGCGATAAATAGTTTTTTCATGATGTAAGTTTTTTAATTGTTTATAACGATTAGACTTTAGCAAATTCATTAGGTTTAATTCTGACTAATAGATTTGTATTTTATTTAATAGATTGATTCGTAATTCATTAAAACGTTAACAAGAAGAGTAATAGTATCGAAATAATTGCTTATTTTTAAAGTATCAACACATATAGGGATCTACAACACAATTGATATGAGTTCAAATACTGCATTACATAATAAAATTGCCTTTTTTTCGACACAGCCGTACGATAAATCTTTTTTCAACAAATACAACAGTGATTTTGGTTTTGAATTGGATTATTATGAAACGCCATTGAATCTTCAAACTGTTGCTTTAATTGAAAACGCGAGTATTGTATGTGTTTTTGTAAATGATATTGTAAACGAATCGGTAATTAAGCAATTGGCCGAAAAAAATGTAAAAATTATTGCTTTGAGATGTGCAGGTTTTAATAATGTCGATCTAGAAGCTGCAAAAAAATACGATATAAAAGTTTGCCGAGTTCCGGCTTATTCACCTCAGGCAGTTGCTGAACACGCAATGGCAATGATTTTAACTTTAAACAGAAAAACGCATAAAGCCTATAACAGAGTCCGCGAACAGAATTTCTCGTTAAATGGATTATTAGGTTTTGATTTATTCGGAAAAACAATTGGAATTATTGGAACCGGAAATATAGGGAAAGCTTTTGCTAAAATTGCTTTAGGTTTTGGCTGTAAAGTATTGGCTTATGATATTGTTGAAAATGTTGAAATGATTAAAGATGGTGTTTCTTTTGTTAGTTTAGAGGAGATATTTAAATGGAGTGATATTATCTCGCTTCATTGTCCGCTAAACGACCAGACAAAACATGTAATCAACGATGATTCTATTGCTTTGATGAAAGAAAGCGTTATGATCATCAATACCAGCCGTGGCGGTTTAATTGAAACTTCGTCTGTTATTGAAGGTTTGAAGGAAGGAAAAATCGGTTATCTAGGAATTGATGTTTACGAACAGGAAGAAAAGCTTTTTTTCAGAGATTTATCTGCAGATATAATTCAGGACGACGCAATTCAGCGTTTAATGAGTTTTCCGAATGTGCTGGTAACCGCGCATCAGGCGTTTTTTACCAATGAAGCTTTAACGCAGATTGCCTTAGTGACTTTCAATAATATAAAGTCATTATTGACGCAAAATGATATTGAAAACAAAGCAGCACTGCTGGTTTAAATTGTCGAATATTTTTCGTAATTTAAGTACTTGTAAAGTAAAATGTAGATTTTAAAATATCAGATTATGAAAAGTAAAATTCTAATTTTAATCGGGATTCTGGCATTTTATTCCTGCCAAAACAAAAACGAATCAAGTAACATTGTTAAAACTATTATTCAGGATACTTTATCAAAAACGGTTGGAGGAACAGCAAATTTAAATGATGCACCGCCAAGAGATGATAAAGCAGTTGAATTGATTAGAACGCAGTTAAATATTCTGCTGGAGAAAGATCTGCCGGCGATGACAAAAGCAGATAGATTTTTTTATTACCAAGCTTTTGATTTAAATAACGACAGTAAAAACGAATATTTTGTTGGGTTTTCAAATTCTTATTTCTGCGGAAGCGGAGGCTGTTCAGGTTATATTTTAAATAATGATGGAAGCTTAATAAACCGTTTTTCAGTAACTGAATTTCCAATTCTTATAGCCACTTCATCAACAGAAAATTTCTCTGATTTAATCATACAAAGCGGAAATGAATTTCATCTAATAAAAATGAAAAACGGAAAATATCCCTCAAATCCGTCTGTTCAGGAAATTTGGAAAGGTGTAAGGCCAAAAGAAAGCGCAAAGGTTTTGGATATTACAGATAAAAAATTTGAGAAGTATTCGTTTTAAAATACAAAACCCGACAGTCCCGAAGCCTCGGGATAAAACCTGTCGGGTTTGAATATCATATTTCAGAAAGCCATTCAAGATCTTCTTTATCTAAATCTTCTTGAGAAATGACTCTTCCGTGTTTTATATCTTCTTCACTGTCTTTAAGCATGTCTAATTCATGTTGTTCAAACTGATAAATTTTTGAAATTTTCATATCTTATAGTTTATTTTTTATTTCGTTCTGCTCTTTTTTCTCCAATATAACTTTCGGTTTCAAAAATTATTTTAGAAACAGTGTTGCTAGAATATTTTGCTAAATTTTTTAATGTGTCAAAGAACACTTCTACAGGCATTTCTACCCAATCTCGATTGTCAATGTTTTTACAGTAAAAATGAATTTTGCATAATTTTTTAATGTCCTCTTCGATTATTGAGATATCTAAATATACTTTTAAAACATTTGACTTGTTTCTGTCTCCTGCTAAAATGTATTCAAATAATATATTTTTATTGTTTACAGAATATTCGAAGAAACCTAGATCATTTTCTTTTAATCCTTCATATTTATTTTCTAGCAATTCGAAAATTTTTTGTCTTCTTTTTGAAGCCATTTTTTTTAAAATAACTCTTTCGAAGTAAATTTCATAACAAACAAATATCAAGATTATAAGAACTATTATAACGTAAAGCATTCTTAAAGTATTTAAATTCTATGGTTTCTAATTTGATCTTTTTTGATCCATCATTTATTTACGAATTTCAATAAAAAAACCGACAGGTTTTAAAATCTGTCGGATTGAATATTAATTAAATTTTGGAATTTAGATTTTGGAATTTGGAATTTGGAATTTCCAAAATTGGGATTTTAAAACTTTCTAAAACTCAAATTCTCCAATCAGAATTTTGCTGTCATTTTCACGTTTGTTTTCTTTCTGACTCTGGAAAACAGCAATTTTGCGTTCTTGTCTTCCATCAGAATAGTACAGGTAAACTTCTGCCATCACAGTCGTTGGCCCAGAAAGAATATTCTGTCTCTCACCAAAAAAATTGGTTTTAATTTTATATTTCCCTTTTATGGCTTTCTTTAGCAAAAATTGTTCAGGACCAAAACCTTGAGTAAAATCGTTGCTTAATCTTCCTCCAATTTCCGTAGATCTATGTGAGTAGGAGCAATCTTCTCCTCTTGGATCTGTAACCCAAAGATCAATATCTGTATTGTCTTTATTCCAGTTAATGACAATACGGATGTCAACCGGCAGATTTGCTTTTAGACGATCATCTATTTTGCTTGCATCAACAGTTTTGTTTTGGATCAAAATATTATTGATTTCCATAATCAAAATCTCTTCAATACCGGTATCTCTAACAGAAATCTCATCGGTATATTCTTGATAAAGCATAGATTTATAGATATTAAGAGCTTCTTGAGGTTTTTTATTGTCTACCAAAGCCAACGCATAATCTCTGTGACTTTGAGGATCAAACGGTCTCCATTCTAGAATCTTTTGGGTAATCCACAATTCTTTATCATAATTACCTCTTTGTTTCAACAAATAAGATATCGTTTTATACAACTCTTCATTTTCCAAATCAAGTTCTGCCAATGTGCTTAAAACCTTTAGAGAAAGTACCTTGTCTCCTTTTTTGAATAACAGTTTAGAAACATCAAAATAGTACGTTACCTGTTTTTCATATTTAGGACGGTTTTCAAGATATTTCTGGTAAATCAATTCAGGAGATTGTAAAGCTTGAAAATCTTTCATGTATTCTTGATTGCTTTCTACCTCTACCAAAGTTATTTTACCTGTGGATTTTTTATCGGCAATGGAGTTGCTTTCTTCAGCGTATACAGCATCTGAATCACCATTGCGAGAACTGACACTTTCTTGTCCCGATTTTAGTGACTGCTTAGAAACTGTAGGATACTGTTTTTTCTCTGAAGGTTTAAATTCGCTATTCCACCAAGTTGTCAGTTCACGTGTTTTATCAAAAGCTTTGGATAGAAGATTTTTTCTTTGTTCTAAAACTTGTCTTTTGTTTTGCGAAACGATTTTGTTGTATTCTGATAATAATTCCTGTGGAGGAGTGATGCCAAAACGCACATAATCATCGACATCGTCCAATACGATAAGACTGGTATTTTTACTTACCACTCCAAACTGTTCGCTCAGATTTCTGATTTCATCACTGTTTTGAGTTGAATTAAGTTCAAGCTCATTAATTTTTCGTTGTGCCCAGAATTGTGCAATTGGCCATTTATCTGCTTGTACAGCGGCATTAAAATCTACTGGTATTTCATATTTCTTATTCGCTACTGAAAAAACAGCTGTAAGTTTGCCCAAATTCGCAGATGCAATTCCAAATATATTCACAGGCTCATTTACTGCAGTTCCAACATTTGGAAACAACTCCTGAATCGTATTAGTTTCTTTAAAGCCTAAAAATAGAATAGGAAGCCTGTTATATGTTTTTAGAGCAGATTGAGTATCTAATTCATTAAGATTGATGAAATTTCCTCCTGATTGTGACGCTAAAAGTTTAAGCAGATTAAAATCAGAAGTCGGCGTACTTGCTATGCTGTTGAGCGGTTTTTTGAATTTTAAAGTTAAATCTCCAAAATTTGAAATTCCGTCAGAAAATAAAAGATATTCGTCTATTTGCGGGATTTCTTTTAAAGCACCAAAGTCGGTTCCACCATCGTATTTCAAATTAAGAATTCTGTCTTTTAATGCGCTCCAGTTTCCTCCAGAAACAGTAAATTCTTCTGTTTTTTCTAGAATATTATTTAAAAGAACAAAAGATACCGTAATATTCTTGTTCTCTAAAAAATAAGCATTTAGAAAGTCCAGCTCTTTTTGATGGTCTCTCTTTGATCCGCTGAATGAATTGTCCCAAATAATCGCAATTTTTTGAGATTTTGTTTTCTCTTTTACAGGGAAATTCATCGAAACACTTGCTGCAAAATAAAATTTATCATCAGAAGCTTTTTGAAGCAGCACATTTGATGACTCGTTTACTTTTGGAATCGTTATTTTAAGACTTTCATTTGGCGTAAAATTCGCTTTATTAATCTCAGCAATCCATTGACTTCCTTGTTTCTGAAAAGCAAAACTTCCATCTGGATTTTCGGTAATTTTAGGAGTTGTCAGACTTTCATTAACCAATACTTTAAGATTAAACTTTGGGATATTGACTGCGTTGGCAAAACTTAAAAAATACAGATAATCCGTAGCAGAATTTTTTAATTCCTGATTGTATGTAATCTTAATCATTCTGCTCCCTCGAGCCGTAATTGGATAGATTCTGGTTCTAAAATTATTTCCGGCTACTTTTTCAATAATACCGGGATCGATATTTCTTTTTTCAATACTTTCAAATACTTCTTTAGCTCGTTCTTTTGGAACAGGAACTGCATCTCTAAAGCTTCCGTTAATATCTAAAGCATAGCCGCTAACACTTACTCCTTCAGGTAACGGAATGGTAAGGTTTCCTTCTAAAATTCTGTCGCCAGGATTGTAGAATATATAAGTTGCTGTTGTTGAAGCTAGATTTCCTAAAATTTGGGTTTCAATTTTTACTTCTTGTAAGATTACTGTATTTTTTTTCTGATTTGCAACATCCAGAGTTGGAATCTGTGAAAAAACGGCACTAAAGAACAATAGCGCACATATATTAAAAATTTTATTCATAATTAATAAGTGTGATTTTTTATTTGATTAGAAATGTGAAAGCCCGATTAGTTTTGAGAGTCTTTATTTTTGGGATTTTTTCAAATTATAGAGCGTGAACATGCTTTGCTACAATTCCAAAATTGATCCCCTGAACTTGATCGACTCCACTGAAATTAACCGCAATCAGTTGACCGCATTCATTAAAAACGGGTGCGCCACTAGCACCATGCGTAGAAGTTATACTATATTGAATTGTATTGCCGTCGGATTCTTTACTTATTTGGCCATTATAAAGCTGGACTTTTATCCCTGAATTTGTTTGTGCCAAATCCATTCCCAACGGATAGCCCACCATTATTGCTTTTTGGCCTGGGGCTAATGATTTATCATCGTCAACTGCATTATCAAGATTGATTACATTGGTAACACTTGCTGGAGTTTGCTGATCAGCAAGCTGTAAAATGCCTAAATCAATATTGGTGTCTTCTGATACTTTTTTAATTTCACAAGTAAGCCACTCATTATCAGAATTATGAAGAGCTACTTCAATATTAATGGTTTTTACATATACTTCGATTTCATCTATAGAAACATAGTCTTTTACTGGAATAGATGCGGCAATATCAGTTGATGCCTGTGCTGTATCTGCTGGTGTTTCATTAGAACTTACAAATTCTTCACCGGCTGGCTCACTAGTTTCTTCGTCTGATTCTTCATAATCTCCTTCTCCCTCACCTTCGTCATACGACACTGAAGCATGTGACCAGTTGCTGTCAATAAAACTTTCGTACTGATCTTCAGAAACATCTTTAGTAAGGATAGAAGCAACCTTCATTCTTAGATTGCTTATAGTAGTATTAACTTTTTCAGTCTCTTCATCCGATGAATTCCAAGGTTGTAAAACATGTTTATTCGTTAACATGCTTCCGTTTGCATCTACAAAAAATCCAGTTCCATAAATAGTTTCTTCCTTGGCATCCTCAACATTAAGTTGGAATTCTTTCCCATTAATTTTAGCAAAATAGCCATATTTATGTTTTACAAGCACAACCGCGTCTTTGTAAGTATCATAAATTTTGGTGTCTGTACCTAAACAGACAGTTTTAGTTTCAGTTTTAAAATACTTAAATCCAAAAAAGCCTGCTGCGGAGAGCAATATAATACCAATTATGGCGAATTTGTAACGATTTGTTTTTTTCTTGTTTGTTGCTGCAGCTAGATCTTCGTTAGGTTCTATTTTTCTAATTTTCATTTATAGTTTTGGTTGAAAAATGTTAGTTAAATGGATTTGGATAAAAAAAAATTAGACTTTAAATAAAGCCTAATTTTTTTCAAATGTAGTAATTTGTTTGCTAAAAAAAGTGCAAAAATTGAACCAATTGTAGGGTCAATATTAACCCAATATTATTTTATTTGGTTGCATTATATCAGTATTTACAAATGTATTTTGCTTTAAAATAATTTATTAAATGTTAAATTGTTGTTTTTCAATTGTTTAGTTACGAGGTTTAATTCTGGTCTTAATTTTTTGACCTAAATATTTCTAGATATTAAATCCAAATAAAAAACCCGACAGGTTTTTGAAGACCTGTCGGGTTTGAATATCAGTTAATTTTGGAATTTATAATTTCCAAAATTGGAATTTTAAAAATTTACTCCACCAATTCAACAAATTTAAACTCACCGTCAACGGCAACTTTAGTCAAGCCATGTTTTGATAGATTTTTCATAGAAACATCCCATTTTTTACCGCTTAAAGCAGAAGTAACTTTTAGCTGTCCTAATTCCATTTTATTTTCGTTTGCTTTTAATAAAGTAATAATTACTTTTTCTTCATCAGACAATTCAAGCTGAGCTAGTTTTTTCTCCGGACGCATTTGCGGGAACAATAAAACTTCTTGAATAGAAGCATTATTTGTCAAATACATAATCAAACGATCCATTCCAATTCCCATTCCAGAAGTAGGAGGCATACCGTATTCAAGAGCTCTTAAGAAATCTTCGTCGATAATTCCGTTTGCTTCATCATCACCTTTTGCCGCCAAACGCATTTGATCTTCAAAACGCTCTCTTTGATCAATTGGGTCATTTAATTCAGAATAAGCATTTGCAATTTCTTTACCACAAACCATTAATTCAAAACGCTCTGTTAAGTCTGGATTATCGCGGTGTTCTTTACAAAGAGGCGACATTTCTTTCGGATAATCTGTAATGAAAGTAGGCTGAATGTAATTTCCTTCACATTTTGCTCCAAAAATTTCATCAATCAATTTTCCTTTACCCATTGTTTTGTCCACTTCAATTCCCATTCCTCTTGCAGCTTCGAACAATTCTTCTTCTGTTTTTCCAGAAATATCAAAACCAGTAAAATGTTTGATAGAATCTGTCATCGTAACACGAGCGTAAGGCGCTTTAAAGTTAATTTGGTGTTCTCCAAAAGTAACTTCGCTTGTACCATTTACAGCAATTGCACAATGTTCCAATAAACCTTCTGCAAATTCCATCATCCAGTTGTAGTCTTTATAAGCTACATATATTTCCATTGCAGTAAATTCAGGATTATGCGTTCTGTCCATTCCTTCGTTACGGAAGTTTCTCGAGAACTCATAAACACCTTCAAATCCACCAACAATTAATCTTTTCAAATACAATTCATTCGCAATACGCATGTAAAGCGGAATATCAAGCGAATTATGGTGCGTAATAAATGGTCTCGCCGAAGCACCACCAGGAATCGATTGCAAAACCGGAGTATCAACTTCAAGGTATCCAGCATCGTTAAAATAACCACGCATTGCAGTAAACAACTTGGTACGTTTGATGAAAGTTTCTTTAACTTGTGGATTTACAGTTAAATCTACATAACGCATTCTGTAACGCAATTCAGCATCATTAAACGCATCGTGTACATTTCCTTCTTCATCCACTTTCGGTAAAGGTAACGGACGTAAAGTTTTGCTCAAAAAAGTAAATCCGCTCACACGAATACATTTTGCACCAACCTGAGTCGTAAACAATTCACCTTCAATTCCAATAAAATCTCCTAAATCGGTTAATTTTTTAAAAACCTGATTGTACAAAGTTTTATCATCGCCTTCACACAAAACATCGCGATTCACGTACAATTGAATACGTCCTTCGCTGTCCTGCAATTCAGCAAAACACGCTTTACCCTGATCACGAACACTCATCAAACGCCCCGCAACGATCACCTTCTTACCTTCTTCAAACGACTCCTTAATTTGCTTAGAAGTATGATTTACAGGAAAAAGATTAGCCGGATAAGGATTGATTCCTAAGTTGCGTAAGTTTTGAAGTTTTTCTCTTCTGATGATTTCTTGTTCTGATAATGCCATTTTGTGCTTTTTTTTAAGAGTGCAAAGATAAAATTTTTGTTTCAAGTTTCCACTCAAAGTGTTAAGGTTTTTTGAAGCAGAAATTTAAGGCATTTCAAGAACCTTTTGTCCCACTATCCGCTATATTCCCGATTTAGAAAAACTACGGCTAAAAAGCCTTGTTTTTCTAAATCGGGAGATACCGCTTCTATCGGGGCTAGATGAGAGGTTTTTGTTTTCAAAAGACCTATGAGTTGCGGTGTTTTTTTTGTCATCCTGAGGAACGAAGGATCCCACCAGTTGATCGACAAAGATTGTCGATTTAGTTTGCGGAGTTTCTTTTGTGATCCTTCGTTCCTCAGGATGACAAAAAAGCGTATGAAAAATCATGTAAGAAATTATTTTAAAAACTTAGTATCTTAGCTACTTAGAAACTCAGAACCTTTAAAAAAAAATGAAAAAACTACAAGCCTTTCTTTTTTTAATTCTACTTTCAAGTTGTCAAATTACAGAAACCATCAATCTCAATTCAGATGGAAGCGGAACTATCGAATATTATAATCTTCGCGATGAAAACAGCTTCGCGCAGTTAGGAAGGCAAAATGTTCAATATGAGAAATTTAGAGATACAATTTTTACGTTTCAAGATTATATTACCAAGTACCACGATACTTTTGTAAGGTTCAATAAAGTGGATCAAGCATTATTTACGGAACACGCAAATGTAAAAATGCATATCAAAACTGACCCCATTCAAATGGAAAATTTTAATCGAGTATCGCTTGATTTTAAAAAAATAGATGCAATACCAGATGTTTATGAAAGCCTCATATTAGCAAATTCACTAAAAGAAAATTATCCGATCAATAGAAGAAGCTATAGAATAAAATACTCTTTTGATGGCACAGTTTTCAAAAGAGTTTTTACCATAACCAACCAAGAAAAATTTGAAAAAGACAAAAAAGAAATGGAAGACAGGGAAAGAATATATTCAAAGTATAAAATAGTACAATCCTATACACTGAAATATTATTTTCCAAAAAGAATAAAATCGGTTTCAAATGAAAAAGCGATTCTCAGTTCAGATAAAAAATCATTAACCGTAGAATTCCAGATTTCAGATTGTTATCAAAATCCTGAAATGACAAATTTAGAAGTAGTTTTGGAGCAAAAAGACTTTCAATAAATTTGTCTTAGCATCTTAGAACCTTAGTATCTTAGAATCTAAAAAAAGACTTCGTATCTTTGATAAAAAATTAGATTATGGTAAAATTATATAAACTGCTTAGTTTTTCTTTTCTGTTAGTAGTATTAACTAGCTGTACATTCACAGAAAATATTACAATAAACGATAACGGATCAGGAAAGTTTTCTGTAGACATGGACGGATCCTCTTTAATGCAGATGGCTGGTGACCAAATTGGAAGCCAAGTAGGAGCCGATGCCAAAAAAGATATTGATTCGACTTTTACCTTCAAGCAATTGCTTGCAGAGAAAAAAGACAGCATCGCAAAATTATCGCCAGAAGTGCAAAAAGAACTTAAAAAACTGGAGAATTTTGTCGTTACCACAAAAATGAGTGCCGAGAAAAAACAGTTTTTAATGACTCTGGCAACTGATTTTAAAAGTGTAAATGAACTTCAGGATATTTTGCAGACAGCCAGTACGCTTCAAAAGTTAGAAGGCAGTACAGCAGCAAGTCCTCTTGGAAGCGGTTTTGGAAACAACAACAGTAAGTTGAACTATACTTATGACGGAAAGAAATTTACAAGAAAAGCAACTATAGATCAGCAAAAGTTAACAGAAAAACTCAATGATACTTCTGCTGATATGTCTAAAATGATTTTTGCATCGTCAAATTATATCGTCAAATATCATTTCCCGAAAAAAATCAAAAAAGTTTCGAACCCGAGCGCTTTATTCAGCGACGATAGAAAATCAATTACAATTCAATATTCTTTCACGGATTATATGGAGAATCCGGACAAACTAAACTTTGATGTTGAGTTTGAAAAATAATTAAAATGAATAAAAAAATTCAACTTCAGGATCTGGGAAACAGAGATTACAAATCGACTTGGGAATATCAAGAAGAACTTTTCAAGGATATTGTCGATCTAAAAATCAAAAACAGAAGAGAAGAACTAGACTTGCCAACTCCAAATTATTTAATTTTTGTTGAGCATCCGCATGTTTATACTTTGGGAAAAAGCGGTGATCTGGAAAACTTATTATTAAACGAAAAACAGCTCGAAGCTAAAGGAGCGACTTTTTATAAAATCAACCGCGGCGGTGATATTACGTATCACGGACCCGGACAAATTGTGGGTTATCCAATTCTGGATTTAGAAAATTTCTTTACCGATATTCATAAATACTTGCGTTTTCTGGAAGAAGCGATCATTCTGACATTAGCAGAATACGGTTTAGAATCGGGCAGAAGCGAGGGCGAAACTGGAGTTTGGCTTGGTGTCGGCACTCCGTTTGCGCGAAAAATTTGCGCAATGGGCGTTCGTGCTTCTCGCTGGGTAACCATGCATGGATTCGCTTTAAATGTAAATGTCGATTTAGGGTATTTTGATAACATAATTCCGTGTGGAATTCGCGGTAAGAGCGTTACTTCTTTGCAAGTCGAACTTGGAGTGGAAAAGGTTGATGAAGAAGAAGTAAAAGCCAAAATCCAAAAACACTTAGCAGAATTGTTTGAAGCAGAATTGGTGTAAAAATTAGCTTCAAAAATAAATTATAGTATGAAAAATGCTGAAGAAAATAACAATTATAGAATTGCAGTTCCTTCAGCATTTGAAACTGTTTTTTCACACTTCTATTTTGCCGAAAATAAAACGGAAATCGCAATAACCAAAACATTATTGCCAAGTTTTCAAACCATTATGGTTTTTAACTTCGGAACAAAATCATTTTTAAAATCACAGCAGAATACTTTTTTAGAAGTAGAAAAATGCATTGTTCTAGGACCAATAAAGCAGGCTTTTGATTATACTTTAGAGCCAGGTTCACAGATTTTAGTTGCCAATTTTAAAGAAAATGCTTTTTACAGATTCTTTGGCAATGCCCTTTTTGATTCACTGCCCATTCATCCAGATGATTTAATTCATGAAAACTGTTTTGCCTTTTTATGGGAAGAGCTTCAGAAAATTCCTGATAATGAGGAGCGTGTAGCTTATATTTTAGATTTCTGTAAGCCTTATTTGCGGGAACAAAATACAATTACTACGCTTTTGAATGATTTTCAGAACGAGAATTTAAATCCGATAAAAGCGATTGCTTCACAGATAAACCAAACCGAAAGAAATATTCAGTTGAACCAAAAAAAGATTTTTGGATATTCGATTAAAGAAGCCAATCGATATGAAAGATTTTTAAAAGCTGTAAATCAAATTCAGAAAAACATAGTAAACGAGTCTAAAACAGATTGGTTAACGATTGTTGACGAATGCGGTTATTATGATCAAAGCCAGCTTATTCACGACTTTAAATATTATATGAATATTTCTCCAACAAAGTTTCTCAAATTTCAAAGCGATATCTGCAGTTCAAAACCTCAATAAAGCCGATTTCGTTTTCTTACAATTACTGCTAAAACCTGCGTTATACATTTGTCATGTTCAATCTTAAAAACAAGAAAACATGAAAAATTTAATTATTTACGCACATCCAAACGAAGCGAGTTTAAACCATTTTTTCAAAAACACAATTGTAGAATCTTTAGAAAAATCAGGGCAGGAAATTGTTTTTCGCGATTTAAATGAAATCAATTTTAATCCGGTTCTTTCATTGCAGGATATGCAGGGTCAAAGAATGGGGCAAGTTGCTGAAGATGTCAAAACAGAACAGGACTTTATTTCGTGGGCAAATCAGATTATTTTTGTTTACCCAATTTGGTGGACAGGAATGCCGGCTATTATGAAAGGTTATATTGACCGTGTTTTTAGTTATGGATTTGCGTATCGATACGATCAGGGTGTTCAAAAAGGTCTGCTGACAGGAAAACAAGCGATTATTGTAAATTCTCACGGAAAATCGAATGCTGAATATGAGGCAATGGGAATGGACAAAGCTTTGGAATTAACTTCAGATACCGGAATTTTCAGGTATTGTGGATTAAAAGTCAAAAAGCATTTTTATTTTGACAAGGCAGACAGAGCTTCGGCAGAAAGTGTTTTAGAATGGGAAAATGAGCTTAAAAATGCTCTTAAACGGATTGATGAAGTTTCTGTTTTTCAATAGAAATTTATTTTTCAAAAGAATAATTGAAAAAAATCTAAAAATGGCCGGTTCAGAGCCTAGATTTTCAATTGATGGTAAATTACAGGAATATCGTGGTTTTTCTAATGTTTTTATGGTAAATTTGGTTATATACTTTAAATATAAGCTATTAACGAAATCTAATCTGACAACTTATGAGAAAAATCTACTTTGTATGTTTGCTATTTATGCTAAATGGTCTTTTTGCTCAAAAGAAAGATAAATTATATCCCGTTACGATTTACGAAAAAGCCTGGCAGGAAAAAAATAGTGATGCACGACTGAAATTGATTAAATCAATTTGGCTTGACGACAGTACTTTTGAAGATCCTTCGGCCTCTATTAAAGGCGCTGTGGCTTTGAATAATGTGATCAATGAGTTTTATAAAAAAGTACCTGATGCGGTTTTAACTTCAGGAGAAAAAATTGTAAAAGACAACTACGTTACGTGGGAATGGAAAATTCTGGATTCTAAAAATAAGCTTGTAATGGGTGGGAGAGATTTTGCCAGATTAAATGGAAAAGGACAGGTGAGCAAAATTATTGGTTTTTGGGATACTGGAGTAACTTTATCTGAAGCAGATGTTCTGAAAAATCTTGAATCTGATAATTTTAAAGTGGTTGCAAAGTATTATGAATGTCTTTTTAAAACAAGGGATTTTGATACTATGGCTACTTTAATTGAAGATGGAGCTGTTTACACTCAAGCGACAGGATTGCCATATGGAGGAACTTTTGTAGGCTTTACAGAATGGACAAAAATGTTCGCAAAATCAAGTGAATTTTTTGAATTGCAGATTGAGAAAGAACCAGTTTATTTAAGCGATGCCTCAAAAAATGAAGTGATTATTTATTTCACCATAAATTGCAAATCAAAAAAATCAGGCAAGACGCTATCAATGCCGATTTCTGAACATTTTGATTTGAAAGATGGAAAAATTACAGCAGTAAGACCATTTTATTATGATACAAAACAATTCGCTGAATTCTTGAAAAGCAAGAAATAATAAAGATAGATTTTACCTTTTACGAAGGAATTAATATAAAAGGAGGCTTGTCATTTTTTGATAAGCCTCCTTTTATATTTATGAGAAAAATGAATTTTACGTTTCCATAGACTTGAAAATGTTTTGATTGAATGTATTTGTAAGATAAATAAATAATTTAAACAAGAATAAAGTAGGAAAAATATTTAATTTTAACATGTTTAAATTTGTATTGTAAGAAAATAATTTCATTTTTGTGGAATTATTAACGCAAATCATTTAATATGAGATTAAAATTTACCTTTATTTTAACATGGGTACTGCTATTTTTCATGCAGTTATCTTTTGGGCAGGAGAGAACTATTTCGGGGAACGTATCAGATAAAACGGGTGTAATTCCAGGAGTAAATGTTCTTGTAAAAGGGACTAAAGCAAGTACCCAGACAGATTTTGATGGAGGTTACTCAATCAAAGCAAAAACAGGAGACATTTTAGTCTTTTCATACGTTGGTATGAATAGCAAAAGTGTAACGGTTACTTCATCAAATAAATTAAATGTGACGTTAGATTCTGAAGCACAATTAATGGATGAAGTTGTTGTTGTGGGATATGGTGTACAGAAAAAAAAGGAAGTTACAGGTTCTATTTCTAAAATTTCTGGAAAAGACATTTCTAACTTAATTACTCCTTCTGTCGAAGGTATTTTAGCAGGTAGAGCTACAGGAGTTCAGGTTGTTACTAATACAGGACTTCTCGGAGCGGCTCCAAAAATTAGGATTAGAGGTGTGGCTTCTATATCTGGAGTCACAGATCCGCTTATTGTTGTTGACGGTATTCCAATTTTTTCTGGTGATATTGGAGGTGTATCAGCTACAAACGGTTTAGCTGATATTAATCCAGAAGATATCGAATCTTTTGATGTGTTAAAAGATGGTGCTGCAACAGCTATTTATGGTTCTAGAGCCGCGAATGGCGTAATCTTGATTACTACTAAAAGCGGTAAAAAAGGTACTTTGAAAGTAAATTACTCAAGTGTTTTTGGTGTTGCTAGTGCTGCTAAAAAATATGATGTATTAGGAACGCCTGATTTTTTAACTATCTCTAATGAGAAAAGAACAAATGCAGGACAAACTCCATGGGCTGCTGGCAATGCATTCAATACAGACTGGCAAGGAGCAGTTTTAAGAAATGCGCCTCAAATGACACACAATCTTAATTTTAGTGGAGGTTCTGATAAAACTAAGTATTACTTATCATTAGGGGTTACTGATTTAGATGGTATAAATAAATCAAATAGCATGAAAAAATATTCAGTTCGTGCTAATATTGATCAGGATGTCAATAAGTGGTTAAGTATTGGTACCAATCTAAACGTAAACAGAACGGAGTATGACGGTGTGAACAGCAGTACATCTGGTCTTTCAGGGAACTTCTTTAATACAATCAGACAATTGCCTAATACACCAATTTATGATGCAGCTAATCCGACAGGTTATAACATTTCGCCAAATGGAGCGGCGGTTGGACAATGGGACAACTTGGCTCCTGTAGGAGATAATATTACCAATATTATTTATGTTCTTGATCATAATAAATATAAATCAACAACAACAAGAATAATTGCCAGTGCTTTTGCAAATGCAAAAATCACTTCTGATTTGAGTTATAAATTGCAAGTGAGCGGAGATAATGCTTCAACAGATGGTTTTCAATACTGGAATCCGGTTCATGGAGACGGACGTGGATATAATGGATATGTATATCAAGACAATACAAATCAGTTGAGATGGAACTGGCAAAATATTTTGAACTACAAACATACTTTTGCTGAAAATCATAATATTGGTATTACTGGCGTTGCCGAATATCAAAAATCTAGAACCAAAGTATTATGGGGTTCAGGACAAGATCTTTTAAGTGATTTCTTCGATAAAAATTTAGTAACAAATACTTTTAATACTAAAGATACTGGCGGTAGTGTAACTGAAAAAGGAATTATATCCTACTTAGGCCGTTTTACATACAATTATAAGGAGAAGTATTTTATTCAGGGATCTCTTAGACGTGATGGAATTTCACAATTTGAAAAAGACGTTAGATATCATAACTTCCCTGGTGTTTCTGCAGGTTGGACTGTTTCTAAAGAAAATTTCATGGAAGGAATCAGTAAAGTAGTTTCTGATTTTAAGTTAAGAGGTTCTTATTCTGAAGTTGGTAACGTTGAGATTTTAAATGGAGCATCTTATCCTTCAAAAGGACTTACTATTGGTTCTCCTTATGCGGCTTCGACAGGTATTGGTTATTATCAATTTGGGAATAATCTATTACAATGGGAGACTAGTGATAAAATTGACTTTGGCGCTGATTTCGGTTTCTTAAATAACCGTTTGACTTTGGCATTTGATTATTATAAAAATGACATTAATGGAATAGTTTTGGCAGCTCCAGTTGCTCCATCTCTAGGAATTCCTAATAACACAATCAATCAGAACGTTGGTAAAATGTACAACGAAGGATATGAATTTGCTGCTAGTTTTAAAGCAATTAATAATGCAAATTTCACATGGGATGTTTCTTCAAACCTGACACTTACTAAAAACGTTGTTACAGCTTTGTATAATGGGCAAGCTATTGTGGGAGGTTCTTCTACAGATACAAATATTGCTCCTAATATTATTATTAAAGAAGGTGAATCGATCAATTCTTTATATGGCTTTAAATACTGGGGTGTTAACAAAGCAAATGGTAACCCAGTTTACTATAAAGCTGATGGAAGTTTAGTGCAGGGAAATCTTAGCAATTCAACATATTATAAATTTGATCCAGCTAATCCAGCAGCGGCTATAACTAAAGAAACAGCATCCTCTTTAAGTAGTGCAGATAAAACGATTTTAGGAAATACTTTGCCAAAATACTACGGGTCATTTTCTTCTAACATGAAATATAAAAATCTTGATTTAGGTTTCATGTTCAGATTTAGTGGAGGAAATAAAATTTTCAACGCTACAAGAAGAGAATTGATGAACCAAAACTTAAATAATAATACAACAGAAATTTTAGGAAGATGGCAGAGCATCGACAATCCTGGTGACGGATGGACACCAAGATTATATGCAAGTTCAAATACATTTACTAATCTTTCGGGAAGTGCCAGTACACGTTTTGTTGAGAAAGGTGATTTTATATCACTTGACAATGTCAGTTTAGGTTATACACTGCCTAAAATGCTAATGGATAAAATAGGAGTAGATAATTTTAGATTTTTTGTTCAGGGACAAAACATTTGGCTGATTTCTAAATATAAAGGTCTAAATCCTGAAATGGAAACATTTGGAGTAGATATTAATGGTACACCTCGTTCTAAAGTGATATCAGTAGGGTTAAATGTAAGTTTATAATAAAAGACATATGAAAAATATAATGAAAATAATGCTGCTTTTTGCAGTTGTGCTGGGGATGAACTCATGTACAGAAGAAAAAATACTGGATTTAAATCCAATAAATAATATTTCAGATAAAGATGCCTTTACAACACCAACATTGATAGCTTCTTATATGACTGGTGTCTACAACGCAGCTGCAGTTGGTCAGTATAACGCTATACCAACAAGTCCAAATGGAGGTAGAGGTTACGTTTGGGGAGCGGCTTTCGTAGAACAAGGAGAGGCTAGAGGAGAGGATGTAGTAAATATGGCTACTTTTTATGAATTGACCTATAAGGCGACTTATGATCCTACTACAGCTAATAATGTTTACTACTGGGTTGATGGTTATAGGCTGATTAACAGATGTAATCTTATGATTGAAGGCGTAACAGATGCTGTTGCTAAAGGGATTATTGCAAAAACTGTTGGAGACGATTATATTGGGCAGGCTAAATTTTTACGAGCGATCACTCATTTGGAGCTGCTTACTTATTTTGCAAGACCATATAATTTTACTGCTGGTGCCACTCATCCTGGTATTCCTTACAGAGAAGTGGGTATTAATACCGCAGGTGAAATTACTTCAGAAGTGTCAAAACCAAGAAATACTGTTGCAGAATGTTATGCTAAAATTCTTGCTGATTTAAATGATGCGGAAACGTTAATAACTACAGGTAATGGAACTGCAATTTCAGGAAGGGTTGTAGGACGAGCTTCGAAATGGGCTGCAATTGCTTTTAAAACCAGGCTTTATCTTCAAAAAAGAGATTGGGCAAATGTTATTGCTGAAGGAAATAAGCTAAAAGGCGCATTTGCACTAACCGCTGATCCTTATGCACCTTTTGTGGGTACTACTGCTATTGCTCCTCCCAATACAGAGTCTATCTTCTCTATCCAGCATTCCGCTACAGCTAATCCTGGTGTAAATGGATCTTTGCCAAGTATTTTGAGAAACAGAGCTTTAGTTTGCATTAGCCCAATTCTTTGGAGAGATCCACAATGGCTGGCAGATGACAAACGAAGAGAAGAAGGAAAGTTTATTTACACTGCTTCTGGTATTAAATATACTAACAAATATACTGATATTACTAGTCAGAGTGATGCTGCGCCGGTTATTAGATATGCTGAAGTGGTATTGAATATGGCTGAAGCCGAAGCTAGACTGTCTAACTTGCCTGCTGCTTTAACTTTATTGAATTCTGTAAGAGATAGAGCTTTGGCGAATAAAGCTACTCAATCTTATACATCGGCTTCTTTTACTACAAACGCTGACATGGTTGCAGCAATTCTAAAAGAAAGAAGAATTGAGTTTTTACAGGAAGGACGCAGATGGACTGATATCCACAGATTACAAGGTGATCCTATAGCTGCGGTGGCTACTGACGGAATTCCTGCAAAATATGCAAGTGGAGCTCCACCATCAAAAGACGCATTTGTATTAGGAAACGGTTTTGTTGTTTCTACTGCTGTTGCCGCTATTCCCGGTTCTGACTATAGATTCTTGTGGCCAATACCACAAATTGAATTAAATACTAATCCTGGATTAGGTCAAAATATCGGTTGGGCAAACTAAAGTCTGAAAAATTAAATTGTTGATTATAAATAAGCCGTCTCAATATTTTGAGACGGCTTATTTTTTTGATTTTTTACTGTTTCTAAAATTGCTTCAATGAAATTAGTCACCAAAAAAATTAAGTTCCAGCTGGTCCGGCAAAAGTCTGAAACTCATTCGGTGATATTTTGTGGTTCCGTATTTTTTTATTGCCTCACGATGCTCTTTGGTTGGATAACCTTTGTTTTGTTTCCAATTGTACATTGGAAATTCTTCATGAATTTGATCCATATATTCATCGCGGTATGTTTTTGCTAAAACAGAAGCTGCTGCTATACTTAAATATTTAGCATCACCCTTAATGATGCTTTGATTTGGAATTGATTTTAGTAATTCAATTTCATCTGGCGAAAATTGTTTCCCAAAAGTGCTTTTAATTCCGAGTTTTGCATTTAGAGAACGGTTTCCATCTACAATAATATATTCAGGAACATGTTTTAATTTTAAAATGCATTCCTGCATTCCTTTCATTGACGCATTCAGGATATTTATTTCGTCAATCTCATCTGGAAATAAATGTGTAACTGCAAAACATACTGCTTGTTGTTCAATAATTGGTTTTAAAAGCGCCCTAGTTTTTTCAGACAGCTGTTTACTGTCGTTTAAGATTTGATTTTCAAAATCTTGAGGCAGAATTATTGCTGCGGCAGTTACTGGTCCTGCAAGACATCCTCGCCCTGCTTCATCGGTTCCAGTTTCTAAAATAAATCCTGAGAAATTTTTTTCGAGCATTTTTTAAGCTTTTTATAGAGCAAAGATTATAAAAATTTCTGCGAATAGGTAAAATGATGTCTGAAATTCGATGATTGTGTTATAAAAAAGCGTGTTTTTTAGTGGCTTAGGCTTCTTTTTTTGCTTCTAAATTGCATGTTTTTTACACTTTATCTTAATAATTTAGATAGATACACTATTTTTTTTGAACTTTTGAGCGACTATTATTTAAAAAACTTAAAAAAAATCGATGTTTTTCGCGATTTAGTGCTTGTTTTTATCAAAAGTTCAAAAAAAACAATCAAATTAACGAACTTAATAAAAGATATTGGTGTTTTTTATGAGTTTAACTATTTGATTTTCTTAAATGTTAAAATTTATTAACATTTTACTATTGAAAATACTGCATTTTTTATTTTTTTTGAAAGAAAAATAGTATTTAAACTTCAAAATAGTTATATTTTGGGGGAATGTATTACGCTTTTGTTAATAATCGAAAGGAAATTTAAATTGAAATAGTTTGTTATTTTAAGAAATAATTAAGATGTTTGTCGCATACTAATTCAAAATAAATTAAAATGAAATTAAAATTTAAATGGATTTTTACGCTCCTTGTAGCGTTATCTATGCAGTTTTCTTTCGCTCAAGAGAGAACTGTTACTGGAAAGGTATCTGATAAAACAGGTGTTATTCCAGGAGTAAATGTTCTTGTTAAGGGAACAAAAGTAAGCACTCAGACAGATTTTGACGGAAGTTATTCTGTAAAAGCGAAAACAGGAGATGTTTTAGTTTTTTCATATGTAGGTATGAATAACAAAACTGTAACTGTTGGAACTTCAAACACAGTTAATGTGGAGCTGGAGTCTGAGGCACAATTAATGAATGAAGTAGTAGTAGTAGGTTACGGTGTTCAGAAAAGAAAAGAAGTTACGGGTTCTATTTCTAAAATTGCTGGAAAAGACATCGCTAACTTAGTAACTCCATCTTTCGAAGGTGTTTTAGCAGGTAGAGCAACTGGAGTTCAAGTTTTAACTAACACAGGACTTATTGGAGCTGCTCCAAAAATTAGAATTAGAGGTATTTCTACTATTTCTGGTGTAACTGAGCCATTAATCGTTGTAGATGGTATTCCAATTTACTCTGGTGATATTGGAGGTCTTACTTCTACAAATGGTTTAGCAGATATTAATCCAGAAGATATCGAATCTTTTGACGTATTAAAAGATGGTGCTGCAACAGCTATTTATGGTTCTAGAGCTGCAAATGGTGTAGTTTTGATTACTACTAAAAGCGGTAAAAAAGGTACTTTAAAAGTAAATTACTCAAGTGTTTTAGGTGTTGCTAGTGCAGCAAAAACTTATGATTTGCTTCAAACTCCAGATTTCTTAACGATTTCTAACGAGAAAAGAACAAATGCAGGACAAACTCCATGGGCTGTTGGTAGTACATTCAATACTGACTGGCAATCTGCAGTTTTGAGAAATGCTCCTCAAATGACGCATAACCTTAACTTTAGTGGAGGTTCTGATAAAACTAAATATTATTTATCTTTGGGTTATTCAGATTTAGATGGTATCAACTTATCTAATGACATGAAAAAGTATACTGTTAGAGCTAACATTGACCAAGAAATTAACAAATGGTTAAGTTTTGGAACTAACTTAAATGTGAGCAGAACTGAAATCAATGGATTAAACAGTAATGCAAGTGGTTTGTCTGGAAATATCTTTAACACAATCAGACAATTACCAAATACACCAATTTACGATGCTTTAGATCCGACAGGTTACAACCTTTCTTCTAACAATGCAACTGTTGGTCAGTGGGATAACTTAGCTCCTGTAGGAGATAATATCACTAATATCTTATATGTTCTTGATCACAATAAATATCAATCAAGCACAACAAGATTTATATTCAGTACTTTTGCTAATGCAAAAATTACTTCTGATTTAAGTTATAAATTACAAGTAAGTGCTGATAACGCAATGACAGATGGTCTTCAATACTGGAACCCAGTTCACGGTGATGGACGTGGATCAAACGGTATCCTTTTACAAGATAATACAAACCTTTTAAGATGGAACTGGCAAAATATTTTGAATTACAAACATACTTTTGCTGAAGATCATAACTTAGGAGTAACTGGTGTTGCTGAATACCAAAAATCTAGAAGTAAATATTTCTGGGGTCAAGGAAGTGATTTGTTAAGTGATTACTTTGATAAAAACTTAGTAAACAATACATTTAATACTAAAGATGCTGGTGGTAGTGTTACTGAAAAAGGAATTATTTCTTACTTAGGTCGTGTGACTTATAACTATAAAGAAAAATACTTTGTTCAAGGATCTATCAGACGTGACGGAATTTCTCAATATGAGAAAGATGTTAGATGGCATAACTTCCCTGGAGTTTCTGCAGGTTGGACTGTTTCTAAAGAAAACTTTATGGAAGGAATCAGTAAAGTAGTTTCTGATTTGAAATTCAGAGGTTCTTACTCAGAAGTTGGTAACGTTGATGTATTAGGCGGAACTGCTTACCCTTCTAAAGGTCTTACTGTTGGTTCTCCTTACGGTGGTTTAAACGGTATTGGATATTCTCAATATGGTAACAATTTATTACAATGGGAAACTAGTAATAAAGTTGACTTTGGTGCTGATTTCGGTTTCTTAGACAACCGTTTAACTTTACAATTTGATTATTACAAAAATAATATCGATGGAATCGTTTTAGCGGCTCCAGTAGATCCTTCTCTTGGTCTTCCAGGTGCAAATGGTGGAATTATCAATACTAACATTGGTAAAATGTACAACCAAGGATATGAGTTTGCTGTGTCGTTTAAAGCAATCAACAATGCAAACTTTACATGGGATGTTTCATCTAACGTAACATTATCTAAAAACGTTGTAACTGGTTTAGTTGACGGACAAGATATCGTGGGAGGTTCTTCTACAGATACAAATATTGCTCCAAATATTATTATCAGACAGGGTGAATCAATCAACTCTTTATACGGTTTCAGATACTATGGTGTTAACAAAGCAAATGGTAACCCAGTTTATTATAAAGCAAATGGTACATTAGTACAAGGAAATCTTAATAACTCATTATACTATACATATGATCCTGCTAATCCAGGAGCTGCTATGAATGCTGCTAGCCAGTCTTCTTTAGTTACTGCTGATAAAACGATCTTAGGTAATACATTACCAACATACTTTGGATCAGTTTCATCTAGTATGAAATACAAAAATCTTGATTTTGGTTTTATGTTCAGATTTAGTGGAGGAAATAAAATCTTCAACTCTACAAGAAGAGAGTTAATGAACCAAAACTTTAACAACAATGGAACTGAGATTTTAGGAAGATGGCAAAGTATTGACAATCCTGGTGACGGATGGACACCTAGATTAATTGCAAGTTCAAATACATTTACTAACCTTTCAGGAAGTGCTAGTACACGTTTCGTTGAAAAAGGTGATTTTATCTCTCTTGACAACATTAGTTTAGGTTATACATTACCTAAATCTGTTATGGAGAAAATTGGAGTTGATAACTTTAGACTTTTTGTTCAAGGACAAAATATCTGGTTAATTTCAGACTATAAAGGTATCAATCCTGAAATGGAAACGTCTGGAGTTGATGTAAACGGAACTCCACGTTCTAAAGTGATCTCAATGGGTATAAATGTAAGTTTATAATAAAAACATATGAAAAATATATTTAAAACAATTCTACTTTCTGTAGTTGTACTCGGGATGAGCTCATGTACAGAAGAAAAACTATTGGATTTAGAGCCAGTAAACAATATTTCTGACGCGCAAGCTTTTTCTACACCTTCACTAATTGCATCTTATATGTCGGGTGTTTATAATGCAGCTGCTATAGGTATGTATAACTCAACAACTACAAATGGTGGTAGAGGATATGTATGGGGTGCTGCGTTTGTTGAACAAGGAGAAGCAAGAGGAGAAGATGTTGTTAACATGGCAACTTTTTACCAATTGACTTATACTGCAACTTATGATGCAACAACAGCTAACAACGTTTTTTATTGGATCGATGGATACAAATTAATCAACAGATGTAACCTTATGATTGAAGGTGCTCAAGGTGCTGTAGCAAAAGGTGTTATTACACAAGCTGTTGCAAATGATTATATTGGACAAGCTAAATTTTTAAGAGCAATCACACATTTTGAATTACTTAATTATTTTGCAAGACCATATAACTTTACTGCTGGTGCTACTCACCCTGGAGTAATTTATAGAGAAGTTGGTGTTAATACAGCTGGTGAATTAGCTTCAGAAGACAATAAAGCAAGAAATACTGTTGCTGAATGTTATACAAAAGTTTTAGCAGATTTAGATGATGCTGAAAAATTAATTGCTACTAATGGTGCTGGTAATGCTACTACTAATGGTGCTATTGGAAGAGCTTCAAAAGCTGCAGCAATCGCTTTCAAGACTAGAGTATATCTTCAAAAAAGAGACTGGGCTAACGTAATTGCTGAAGGAACAAAATTAAATGGACGTTATACATTAACAGCAGATCCATATACTCCTTTTGCTAGTAATATTGCTAATACTGAATCTATTTTCTCTATTGTACATACAGCTACAATGAACCCTCAGGTTAATGCTGCTTTAGCAAGTGTTTTGAAAAACAGAGCTTTAGTTTGTATTAGTCCAATTCTTTGGAGAGATTCTCAGTGGTTAACTGATGATAAACGTAGAGAAGACGGAAAATTCATTTATACAGCATCTGGAATTAAATATACTAACAAGTATTATGATGTTACTAACATGACTGACCCGGCTCCAGTTATCAGATATGCTGAAGTAGTATTAAACATGGCTGAAGCTCAGGCACGTTTAGCTACTCCAAACTTGACAACTGCTTTAACATTGTTAAATTCTGTTAGAGATAGATCTTTAGCGAATAAAGCTGCTCAGACATACACTACTGCATCTTATACTACTCAAGCGGATTTGGTAAAATTAATTCTTAAAGAAAGAAGAATTGAGTTTTTACAAGAAGGACGCAGATGGTCTGATATCCACAGATTGCAAGGTGATGATTTAGCTCCAATTGATGGAATTCCTTCAAAAGTTGCTAATGCTGTACCTGCTGTTGCTGCTTTCGATTTAACAGCTGCGTATACAGTTACACGTCCTGTAGCTGCTGTTCCAGGAGCTGATTTCAAATTCTTGTGGCCAATACCACAATTAGAAATGAATACTAACTTAGGTATCCAACAAAATACTGGATGGTAAGAAAATAAATATTTTGATTTTTTTAAAACCCTCAATCATTTTCTTGATTGGGGGTTTTTCTATTTTTATTTTATTGTGATAAAAACTTCCCAATCATACTGATTTGTTTTTTTATACGTTTTTATCTTTTACCTTTGCTTGACTAATTTTGTCGAATATAATTTCAATTTAAAGCTATCAAATGAGAATACTCTTTTTTCTATATCTAATAATAATGCCTGCCTTATTGTTTTCTCAAGAAAAAAATACTTCTAAAAGTAATTTGGATATGAACACAAAATATTCAAGTATTACAGATACTGTAAAAAAGAAAAAATCTAAGATTGCAAAAATTGAGCAATATCAGATTATTACTTTAGAACATGATACCACTTATGCTGATACGTCTTTAACATTAAAAAGCGCTTACAGACAAAATTACCTGCGTAAGGATAATTTTGGACTTTTAGAATTTTCGAATATTGGACAAACTTATAATACGCTGAACTATGGTTTGACTAGTTTTTCGCCATATCCTGAGATTGGTTTTTCAGGAAAGCATTTTGATTACATGCAGGCTTCGGATATTAAATATTATTCGGCAGCAACACCGTTTACCGAATTGTTTTTTAACACAACTATAAATAAAGGTCAAAACGTAGATTCATTTATTACATTGAATACCTCTAAAAATCTCAATTTTTCTGTTGCTTACAGAGGGCTTCGTTCAGAGGGAAATTATATTAATCAATTAGTAAGTGCAGGTAATTTTAGATTTACTACAAGTTATGCCACTACTAATAAAAGGTATATTTTAAACGCTCATGCAACCTATCAGGATGTTACAAATGAAGAAAATGGAGGGATTACCACTCCGGCAGATTTTGAAAATAATGATCCCGATTTTAAAAACCGCCAGCGTCTTCAAGTATATTTGACAGATGCAAAATCTTTATTAAAAGGGCATCGTTTCTTTTTCGATCATGCATTTAGAATTAATCCTACAAATGGTGATAATAACTTATATGTAACGCATCAGTTTAATTATGAATATAAAATTTTTGAGTACAAACAGCCAACAGTACTTTCATCTGTAGGAACAACTCCAGTTGCTCGTTTTGGTGAATCGTATGTGACGAGCAATATAAGTGACCGAACTCGTTTTGAAAAATTATACAACAAGGCTGGTCTTGCTTATGAGAATTCGCTTTTAGGAAAATTCTATTTTTTTATTGACGATTACAGATCAAACTATGAATACAACAGAATTATTGTAAAGAAAGATGGACATATTATTCCGGATAATTTATTTCTTCAGATTAATAATGTTGGCGGACAATATGAATATCAAAAGAATAAATGGAATGGACGTTTCTTGTACACAAGGTCAATCACAAATCAGTCGCTTTCTGATTTAGATGCTAAATTAAGATACAATTTAAACAAAGATATTCAGTTTGATTTTAGATATAGAAACATAAATAAGCTTCCAAATAATAATTATAATTTGTACCAAAGCAGCTATGTCGAGTACAATTGGTCAAATGATTTTAAAAACGAAAAAATCAATCAGCTTGGTGCAAATATTTTTACGCCTTGGTTAAATGCAGAAGTTCAATATTCTGTTTTAAAAGATCATTTGTATTTTGCAGATGTTTCGTCAAAGGCTGATATTTTAGTTCATACTCAAATTATAAAACCGGCACAGTATGGCAATGCTATCAATTATTTCTCAGTAAAGGCGAACAAAGAATTTAAATTTGGAAAATTCGGTTTTGATAACACTTTATTGTATCAAAAGGTTGATCAGTCGGAGTTAATTGTAAATGTTCCAGATTTTATGACTAGAAATACACTGTATTATTCAAGCTATTTTTTCAAAAAAGCTTTGTTTATGCAGACAGGACTTGTCTTTAATTATTTTACGAAATATTACGGAAATGATTACAATCCTGTTATTGGAGAATTCTTTGTTCAGAATACTAAGGAAATTGGTAATTATGCTACTTTCGATTTTTTTGTTAATGCAAGAATTCGTCAAACTCGATTTTATTTAAAAGCAGAGCATTTTAATTCTTCTTTTTCTAAAAACGATTACTACTCAGCGCCTAATAATCCATATCGTGATTTCTTAATCCGATTTGGTTTGGTTTGGAATTTCTTCCAATAAAATTAGGTCTTGATTTATTTTAAAACCAAATATTAAATTAATACAAAATGGACTTTTCAAATAATATTTTAGAAACAATTGGTAATACACCATTGGTAAAACTCAACAAAATTGTTGCTGAAATTGATGCGCTAGTATTGGCAAAA
Organism: Flavobacterium sp. LC2016-01; assembly: GCF_009711135.1. GTDB lineage: Bacteria > Bacteroidota > Bacteroidia > Flavobacteriales > Flavobacteriaceae > Flavobacterium. The sequence goes on from NZ_WMIC01000005.1 coordinate 391,461, forward strand.
GTCGAAACTTTTAATCCAGGGAATTCTGTTAAAGACAGAATGGCTGTAAAAATGATTGAAGACGCTGAAGCTGACGGCAGATTAAAACCTGGTGGAACTATTATTGAAGGAACTTCAGGAAATACCGGAATGGGACTGGCACTTGTTGCTATCGTAAAAGGTTATAAACTGATTTGTGTAATATCAGACAAGCAGTCTAAAGAAAAAATGGATATACTTCGTGCCGTTGGTGCAAAAGTAGTGGTTTGTCCTACTGATGTTGAACCTACAGATCCTCGTTCGTATTACTCAGTTTCAAAGCGTTTAGCTGATGAAACCCCAAATTCTTGGTACGTAAATCAGTATGATAATATGTCAAATTCTTTGGCACATTACGAACAGACTGGGCCAGAAATCTGGAAACAGACTGAAGGCAAAATCACACATTTTGTTGTTGGTGTTGGAACTGGAGGAACAATTTCTGGAGTTGGAAAATACTTAAAAGAGAAAAACCCGAATATTAAAATCTGGGGAATTGATACATATGGATCTGTTTTTAAGAAATATCATGAAACGGGAATTTTTGATGAAAACGAAATCTATTCTTATATCACAGAAGGAATTGGAGAAGATATTTTGCCAAAAAATGTTGACTTTTCTTTAATTGACGGCTTTACAAAAGTTACAGATAAAGACGCTGCTGTTTACACCCGAAAAATTGCACTTGAAGAAGGAATTTTTGTTGGGAATTCGGCTGGAGCTTGTATTAAAGGTCTTCTGCAGTTAAAAGAACATTTTAAGCCAGATGATGTTGTAGTTGTTCTATTTCACGATTCTGGAAGCCGTTATGTTGGAAAAATGTTTAACGATGATTGGATGCGTGAACGTGGATTTTTAGAAGAAAATGTTACAAAAGCCGAAGATGTTATCAAAGATCATATTGACAAAGAATTGATTGTTGTTCGTACCGAAGAATTGGTTTCGCACGCAATTGAGCGTATGCGTAAGTATAAAATTTCTCAAATTCCGGTAGTCGATATAAACGGTTTTGTTGGATCTGTTGATGAAACAGATTTATTCAGAAGTTATGTTGCGGATAAAAATGTTGCTGAGAAACCAATTAAAGAAGTAATGGGCAAACCATTCCCTATTGTTAAATTAGGAACTCCGATTGAAGAAGTGTCGAAACTTTTTACAAAAGAAAATGATGCCGTTTTAGTTGAATTAGGAAACGGTGCTCATCATATTATCACAAAATATGATATCATTGGCTCAATAAAATAAAACGCATAAAATAAAAATTATCCATAAATCTGATTGTTAAGCGACAAGATGATTTATGGATTTTCTTTTTTAAAATTTATAAAAATGAATTTTACCGCAATAGATTTTGAAACTGCAACAGGGCATCATCCGTGTTCGGTTGGGATTGTTACTGTTCAGAATGGTGTAATAGTCGATGAATTTGTTACTTTAATTAAACCTCCAAATAATATTTATAATCCGTTTACAATTCAGGTACATGGCATTTATCCTCGTGATACTGTCAACGCAAAATCGTTTGTACAAGTTTATCCTGAAATTGAAAAAAGATTAAAGAATAGGGTTGTTGTTGCGCATAATGAAAGTTTTGACCGAAATGTTTTGGTTAAATCAATGTTGGCTAATAACTTGAATTATGAAGATTTGAATATCGCTTCAAAATGGGAATGTACAGTCAAAATTTACAAAGCAAAAGGTATTAAGCCTACAAAATTAAGTGATTGCTGTCGCGAAATGAATATTAAGCTAAACCATCACGAAGCATTGTCAGATGCTCGAGCCTGTGCTAAATTGTATATGATGCGTTAAAGTAATTATTTTGTAGGAATAATTTTAATATTTTGTGTATTTTTAAGTTTTGTAATTTGTTATAAAACTTAAAAATGAAAGAAGATTTTCTTCATTATCTCTGGAAATTCAAGAAGTTTGATACCTTGAATTTGGAAACCGCTCAAAAAGAACAAATTGTCATTTATAAAACAGGTGATTATTTAGAGCTTTCAGGCCCGGATTTTTTTAATGCTCAAATTAAAATTGGAGAGCAAAAATGGGCAGGCAATGTCGAAATTCATTTAAAATCTTCAGATTGGTACCTGCATCATCACGAAAAAGACATTGCTTATGAAAATGTAATCCTGCATGTTGTGTGGGAACATGATGCCGAAATATTCAGAGAAAATAATTCTGAAATTCCGGTTTTAGTCTTAAAAGATTATGTTTCGAAAGAAATAATAGCAAACTATAATGCGCTGGTAGCGGTCAAAACATGGATTTCTTGTGAGAAACAGCTTAAGGAAATTGATGATTTTGTTTTGAGAAATTGGCAGGAGCGATTGTTTTTTGAAAAATTAGAACGCAAATCACAGTTTATTTATCAATTGCTAGAGGAGACAAATCAGGATTGGGAAGCTGTTTTATTCTGTATTCTGGCTAAAAATTTTGGGCTAAATACAAATGGGAATTCTTTTCTGCAAATGGCAAAATCAATACCTTTTTCTGTTTTTAGAAAAGAAAGTTTTGAAGTAGAAAATCTAGAAGCGCTCTTTTTTGGGACATGTGGTCTGCTGGATGTAGAGAAAGAAGATGTATATTTTAAAGATTTGAAATTCCGTTATTTTTTCCTGCTTCATAAATATAATTTAGAAAGAACTTATGTCGATCCGGTTCAGTTTTTTAAGCATCGGCCAGATAATTTTCCTACTATTAGGCTCTCTCAATTAGCAAATTTATATCATAAATATCAAAACTTATTTTCGAAAGTTATAGAGCTAAAATCAGCAGAAAGTGTATATAATTTACTTTCTGTTTCATCAAGTTTTTATTGGCAGAATCATTATCAGTTTGATAAAGAAAGTCCGAAAAAAGCAAAAAGACTTTCAAATTCATTTTTAGATTTGCTGATTATAAATACAATAATTCCGCTTCAATTTGCCTATTCCAATATAATGGGTGAGACAATCGCTGAAAATTTAATTGATTTTATGATTGGTGTTTCTTCAGAGAAAAATTCCATTATTGAAAAATTTGCTTCTTTTGGGATAAAATCAAAAAATGCATTTGAAAGTCAAACTTTATTAGAACTTAAAAATGAATATTGTGATCATAAAGCTTGCTTGAAATGTGCAATAGGAATGGAATTACTCAAAAGTAATTAGTGAATTAGAAAATGTGATAATGAGATAATTTGTATTTTTGTCATTCTTCGCGAAGTCGAAGGAAATCTAAAATCTTAAAAACAAAATAAAAAAATGTCAGCAATTTTAAAACTTAAATTTTTCTTTGAAAAATACGGCTTTCACGTTTCATCACGTCTTGCAGACAAATTAGGAATGCGTGTAACAAGTGTGCGATTATTTTTTATTTATATATCGTTTGTTACAGCAGGTTTAGGCTTTGGAGTTTATTTGACTCTGGCATTTTGGATCAGATTAAAAGATTTAATCAGGGCAAAACGAACTTCTGTTTTTGATCTATAAAAAAAGCTCCAAATACTATTTGGAGCTTTTTTTAAGAAACGAAATTGATATTTATTCAATTTCTGTATTGTTGTTAAGTCTAGATCTTTTTTTGCTATATCCAAAATAAACTAAAATACCAATTGCTAACCATCCTAATGAAAGTAATTGAGCATCTAAACTCAAATTAATCATTAAATAAGTGTTAATTGAAATTCCGCAAATAGCGATTATTGGAAGTGCAGGAACTTTAAAAGTTCTTGTTAATTGAGGTTGTTTTACTCTTAAAATCCAAACTGCAATACAAACCATTGTAAAGGCAAATAAAGTTCCAAAACTAGTCATGTCTGCTAATTTGTTGATTGGAGTAAAAGCAGCAACAGTTGCAATAATACCTCCTAAAATAATTAAATTAGTTTTTGGAGTTCCAGAAATCGGGTTAACTTTAGAGAAAACAGAAGGAATTAATCCGTCTTTAGACATACCCAAGAAAATTCTTGATTGTCCCATAATCATTACCATTAATACTGAAATTAAACCAATAGTAGCAGCAACGGTGATTATAAAACCAGCCCAGCCTTGTCCAGCAATATCAAATGCGTATGCAACAGGCGCTTTTATTGCTTCAGGATATTTTCCTAGTGGATTAAAATCTTGATAGTTCATCATACCTGTTAATACTAGAGAAACAAGGATGTATAAAGTAGTACATATTAATAAAGAAGCAATAATTGCAAAAGGAACATCTTTTTTAGGATTGATAGCTTCTCCTGCTTGAGTAGAAACAGCATCAAAACCTACATAGGCAAAGAAAATCGCAGCAGCTCCAGATACAATTCCTCCAATTCCATAAGCATTATGCGTTGTTTCTTTTTCAACGATTTGAGTAGCTTCTGGAATAAATGGATGCCAGTTTGCTGTATTAATGAAGAAAAGACCAGCTATAATTACGAAGATTACGGCAGAAACTTTTAGAATTACAATAGCATTATTTGCTTTAGCAGCACTTTTTGTACCTTTAATAAGTAATGAAATAACCAATAGCACAATTAAAAAAGCAGGCAAATTCATCGAAAAACCTTCTCCAGTATAACTTGCAGGATCTGTTGTAAGCCATTCAGGGAGTTTGATGTGAAACATTTTAAGTAATTTATTAAAATATCCGGACCAGGATACTGCGACGGTCATTGATCCCATTGCATATTCTAGGACAAGTCCCCAGCCAATTATCCAAGCAAAAATCTCTCCAATTGTCCCGTATGCATAGGCATAAGCTGAACCTTCAACTGGTAAAATTGATGCAAACTCAGAATAACAAAGAGCAGCAAAAACACAGGCAATACCTGCAATAATAAATGAAATAGCTAAGGCCGGACCTGCATGATAATAAGCTCCAGTACCAGTAAGAACAAAAATTCCTCCTCCGATAATAGCACCAACTCCAATGGCAGTAAGGCTCCATTTTCCAAGAACTCTTTTTAAATCACTTTTTTTCATATCGGCTTCAAAAGCAGATATAGGTTTGACTCTCCAAATTGACATATAATTATATTGGTTTATTGTTATTAAGCTCCAAATGTATTGTTTTTTGTAAAAAATAAAAACAATTAAAGAGTTTTAAGTTATAAAATGTTTAAAATATTCACAAATGTGAGATAAAACACGCTTTGAGTCCTTGAATTTCTCAATTTAATTCACTTTTATTTTTGGTTAATATAATTTCGCTCTAAAAATAAATTTAGTAAATTTCTTACTAAATTAATACTTTTGAAATCACAATAATTATAAAGAATGATAGCAAATGAAAAGTTACAGACCGTTTAAATCATATTTTCAATTTACGCAACAGCAGCGTACAGGCATAATTGGGCTTTTTATTATTATAATTGTATTGGAGGTTCTGTATTTCGTGATAGATTTTAATTTGGCTGATAAATCTTTTCCTGAGAGTGAAAAATGGATGGCATTACAGTCTCAAGTCGATTCTCTTAAGCAGATAAAAAATGATAAGAAACCAATGCAGTATTCTTTTAATCCAAACTTCATTTCAGATTATAAAGGTTATAAGCTAGGAATGTCAGTTTTGGAAATAGACAGATTGCTTGCCTTCCGTAAAGAAAACAAGTATGTAAACTCAGCTGAAGAGTTTCAGGAAGTAACAAAAATATCAGATTCTTTGTTAAAAGAAATTTCTCCGTTATTTAAATTTCCTGATTGGACTCGGAACAAATCAAGTTTTAAAATTGAGAAAAAAGAGTACGTTCATAAAGAAGATATTAAAAAAGAAAAGATCATTATAAAGGATATTAATCAGGCATCTCAGGAAGATTTAATTAAGATTTACGGTATAGGGGAGGCGCTTTCATTGCGAATTTTAAAGCAAAAAGAAATATTAGGAAGTTTTGTTTCCATGGATCAAATGAATGAAATATGGGGATTGTCTCCTGAAGTTATAGCCGAATTAAATTCGCATTTTAAAATTACGATCCCTAAAGATTTAAAAAAGATTGCAATAAATGACGCGTCATTAAAAGAGCTTTCTCAGTTTCCATATTTTAAATATGCATTATCAAAAGAAATTATAACGTATAGGAGCATGAATGGAAATTTCAATAATATTGAGGATTTGATAAAAATTAAAGGTTTTCCTGTTGAAAAAGCAAAAATAATTAGTTTATATTTGGAGTTCTAAAAAAAGCCAACATGAATTTTGATTATAACGAAACGCAGTCTATGATTGCTCAGTCTATTAAAGAATTTGCAGAAAAAAACATTAGACCTAATATTATGGAGTGGGATGAAGCTCAAATCTTTCCTGTTTCACTCTTTAAAAAATTAGGAGAAATGGGTTTTATGGGAGTTTTAGTGCCAGAAGAATTTGGAGGATCGGGATTAGGGTATCATGAATATATTACAGTAATTGAAGAAATCTCAAAAGTAGATCCATCTATAGGATTATCTGTTGCGGCTCATAATTCATTATGTACGAACCATATTTTGACTTTTGGGAATGAAGAACAAAAGAAAAAATACTTGCCAAAACTGGCAACAGCAGAATATATTGGAGCATGGGGATTAACGGAACATAATACGGGGTCTGATGCAGGAGGAATGAATACCACTGCGGTTAAAGATGGTGATTTTTGGATTATCAATGGTGCAAAAAATTTTATTACACATGCTATATCTGGTGATGTTGCTGTTGTAATAGTACGAACAGGCGAAAAAGGAGATTCTAAAGGAATGACTGCTTTTGTGTTAGAAAAAGGTATGACTGGTTTTTCTTCGGGTAAAAAAGAGAACAAATTAGGAATGCGTGCAAGTGAAACAGCCGAGTTGGTTTTTGATAATTGCCGAGTGCCAGACGCGAACAGATTAGGTGAAATAGGTCAAGGATTTGTTCAGGCCATGAAAATTTTAGATGGCGGCAGAATTTCTATTGGAGCTTTATCATTAGGAATCGCAAAAGGAGCTTATGAGGCAGCATTAAAATATTCGAAGGAAAGACATCAGTTTGGTCAACCAATTAGCAGCTTTCAAGGTATTTCATTTAAATTAGCTGATATGGCAACCGAAATTGAAGCTTCGGAATTGTTGCTTCACAAGGCAGCATATTTGAAACAACATCACAAGCCAGTCACAACATTAGGAGCAATGGCAAAAATGTATGCATCTGAAGCTTGTGTGAAAATTGCCAATGAAGCAGTTCAAATACATGGAGGTTATGGTTATACCAAAGATTTTCCGGTAGAGAAATTTTATAGAGATTCTAAATTATGTACTATAGGCGAGGGAACAACTGAAATTCAAAAATTAGTTATCTCTAGAAATCTGCTTAAAGAATAAAGAATAAAGAATAATTGATCTATTCTCTTTATTCTATATTCTCTTTTCTTTTTTTTAAAATAATTCACAATTTATAATTGATAATCCATAATTAATTCTTACGTTTGCAGCCTTAACGAGAGGAGGTGTCTATATTATGTTAATTATACCAATTAAAGACGGAGAAAATATCGATAGAGCATTAAAGCGCTATAAAAGAAAATTTGATAAAACAGGAACTGTTCGTCAATTAAGAGCACGTACTGCTTTTATTAAGCCTTCTGTTATCAAAAGAGCTCAAATTCAAAAAGCGGCTTACATTCAAGGCTTGAGAGATAGTTTAGAAAGTTAGTATTAGCTTTTTCAAAAATAATTACCGTTAGTAATCGAAAAATTTGATTGCTAACGGTTTTTTTTATGCTTAATTTTGAAACAGCTGTATTTGTGTTTTAAAAATAAATAATTGGTTTTGATGAAATCAAATAAAGATGCTTTTCGTGATTATCTTGAACTAGAGAAAAAATATTCTGCTCATACGGTTAATGCGTATTTGAGTGATATTTCTTTTTTTGAGATATTTAATAAGATCCACTTTGAACAGGAAACAATTGATGGTGTCAATTATAGTCAAATTAGAAGTTGGATTGTTTCTTTGGTTGATGAAGATGTTTCTAATGTTTCGGTTAATAGAAAGATGGCTTCTTTGAAGGCGTTTTATAAATTCCTTCTAAAAACAAAACAAATTGAAGTAAATCCTATGTTGAAACATAAAGCTTTGAAAACCCCAAAAATTGTTCAGATTCCTTTTTCGGAAAAAGAACTTGGTGATTTGATGCAGGGAATTGATTCTCCAACGGGTTTTGAGGAAGTGAGGGATAAGTTGATTGTTGATTTGTTTTATACTACTGGAATGCGTAGGGCGGAGCTGATAAATTTGATGCTTTATAATGTTGATTTAGGATCAAATGTGGTAAAGGTTTTGGGGAAGCGAAATAAAGAAAGGATTATTCCGATATTGCCTGTTGTTGTTGATGGGTTGAAGGTGTATTTAAAAGAGCGTGCCTCTATTGAAAATATTCCAGATAATGATTATTTTTTTATTTCAAAAAAAGGATTAAAATTGAGTGAATCTTTTGTGTATCGATTAATAAATTCTTACTTTAGTAGGGTCTCTGAAAAGGTGAAAAAAAGTCCGCATGTGCTTCGGCATACTTTTGCAACTCACTTGTTAAATAATGGAGCAGATTTAAATTCAGTTAAGGAATTGTTAGGGCATTCGAGTTTGGCATCAACTCAGGTATATACTCATAATAGTTTGGCGGAACTCAAAAAGACATACAATGATGCGCATCCTCGAAATAAATAATGATTTCTGAAATGTTTAACCCTAAAATTAGTATTATGAAGGTAGATGTTCATGCAGTTAACTTTACTGTTGACAGAAAATTGGTGGATTTTATTCAGGAGAGAATGGATAAGTTAGAAAAATATTACGACCGAGTAGTGTCGTCAGACGTTTTTTTAAAAGTGGAGAGAACAAGTGATAAGGAGAATAAGGCAGTAGAGATAAAGATTAATGTTCCCGGGGATGATTTTTTGGTAAAAAAGCAGTGTAAGACATTTGAAGAAGCGGTTGAGCTTTCGGCAGAATCGCTAGAACGTTTACTGGTAAAAAGGAAAGAAAAAATAAGAGCACACATATAATTGAAATTTTTTTTAAAAAATGTTTTGATTCAAAGATAAAATAGCTACATTTGCAGTCCGTTAGAAATAGCGGACTTTTTTAATGTAATTGCCAGCGTAGCTCAGTTGGCTAGAGCAGCTGATTTGTAATCAGCAGGTCGTGGGTTCGAGTCCCTCCGCCGGCTCTAAATATTTCAAATGAGATTTGAAATTGTTCATGCAATTATTGATAAAAAGAAGGGGAGATACTCAAGCGGCCAACGAGGGCAGACTGTAAATCTGCTGTGTGAACTTCGCAGGTTCGAATCCTGCTCTCCCCACAAAAAATGAAGTCTAGGTTTTGGGTTACGATTTTTGGTTTTTTTAAATCTGAAATCTGAATTCAAAATCTAAAATCAGAACTCTCTGCCGGTGTAGCTCAGGGGTAGAGTGCTTCCTTGGTAAGGAAGAGGTCTCGGGTTCAAATCCCGACATTGGCTCAAGTAAGTAGGAAATTGAAAATTAATATATAACTAAGATTAAAAATTAAGTAAAATGGCAAAGGAGAATTTTAATCGTTCCAAACCGCACTTAAACATAGGTACAATTGGACACGTGGATCACGGAAAAACTACATTAACTGCTGCAATTACAAAAGTATTGTCAGATGCTGGTTACTGTCAAGCAAAATCGTTTGATCAAATCGATAACGCTCCAGAGGAGAAAGAAAGAGGTATTACTATTAATACATCGCACGTAGAGTACGAAACAGCTAACCGTCACTACGCTCACGTTGACTGTCCAGGTCACGCGGATTACGTAAAAAACATGGTTACTGGTGCTGCTCAAATGGACGGTGCTATCTTAGTAGTTGCTGCTACAGATGGTCCAATGCCACAAACTCGTGAGCACATCCTTTTAGGTCGTCAGGTTGGTATTCCAAGAATCGTTGTTTTCATGAACAAAGTGGATATGGTTGATGATGCTGAGTTGTTAGAGCTTGTTGAAATGGAAATTAGAGATTTGTTATCTTTCTACGAATATGATGGAGATAATGGTCCTGTAGTTCAAGGTTCTGCTTTAGGAGGATTGAATAATGATCCTGCTTGGGTACCAAAAATCATTGAATTAATGGAAGCTGTTGATGCTTGGATCGAAGAGCCAGTGCGTGACGTTGCTAAACCATTCTTGATGCCGGTTGAAGACGTATTTACAATTACTGGTCGTGGAACTGTTGCTACAGGTCGTATCGAAACAGGTATTGCTAATACAGGAGATCCAGTTGAAATCATTGGTATGGGAGCTGATAAATTAACTTCTACTATTACAGGAGTTGAGATGTTCCGTAAAATCCTTGATAGAGGTGAAGCTGGAGATAACGTAGGTTTATTGTTAAGAGGTATTGATAAAGAATCTATCAAAAGAGGAATGGTTATCATTAAGCCAGGATCAGTAAAACCACACGCTACTTTCAAAGCTGAGGTTTATATCTTGAAAAAAGAAGAAGGTGGACGTCATACACCATTCCATAATAACTACCGTCCACAGTTCTACGTACGTACAACTGACGTAACAGGAGTTATTACTTTACCAGAAGGAGTAGAGATGGTAATGCCAGGAGATAACTTGACTATCAATGTTGCTTTGTTAAGCCCAATCGCAATGAGCGTAGGTTTACGTTTTGCTATCCGTGAAGGTGGTAGAACTGTAGGTGCAGGTCAGGTGACTGAAATCGTAGGTTAATCCTATAAAACTATAAAAAGCCAGTTGATTTTCTTAACTGAAATCACTGGCTTTTAATTACGGGCGTAGTTCAAGGGTAGAATAGCGGTCTCCAAAACCGTTGATGGGGGTTCGAATCCCTCCGCCCGTGCAATATAAAATATATCAAATGACAAAAGTTACTAATTATTTATCAGAGGCTTTCGAGGAGTTAAAGTCAAATGTTACTTGGCCAGCTTGGGCTGAGGTTCAAAAATTGACAATTGTTGTGGCTGTATTTTCGATTCTATTTGCTTTGGCAACTTGGGGAGTAGACGAATTTTTTGCAAAAGCTTTGGCTGGATTTTTTAACTGGTTAAAAGGATAATTTTTTTGTGATGGCAGATAATAATGTGAAAAAATGGTATGTAGTTAGAGCTGTAAGCGGACAAGAGAATAAAGTCAAAGCTTATATCGAAACTGAGATTGCCAGACTAGGTATGGGTGATTATGTTTCCCAAGTTTTAGTGCCTACAGAAAAAGTAGTTACTGTAAAAGAAGGAAAAAAAATGTCTAAGGATAAAGTTTACTTTCCTGGATATGTTATGATCGAAGCCAATTTAGTTGGTGAGATACCTCATATTATTAAGTCTATTACAAGTGTAATTGGATTTTTAGGAGAAATTAAAGGCGGAGAACCTGTTCCTTTAAGACTTTCTGAAGTAAATCGTATGTTAGGTAAGGTAGATGAGTTAGCTGTAAATACAGATACTCGTGCTATTCCTTTCAACTTAGGAGAAACTGTTAAAGTGATCGACGGTCCATTTAACGGATTCAACGGAACGGTTGAAAAAATAAATGAAGAAAAGCGTAAACTTGAAGTAATGGTGAAAATTTTCGGAAGAAAAACGCCATTAGAATTGAGTTTTATGCAAGTTGAAAAAGTATAATTTTTTGTTACATATATAATATCCATCGCAATCGCTTCCAATTGATTGTGGTGTTAAATTTTTTAAAAATGGCTAAAGAAATTAGTAAGGTAGTTAAACTACAAGTTAAGGGAGGTGCTGCGAATCCGTCGCCACCGGTTGGACCTGCTTTAGGAGCTGCTGGGGTAAACATCATGGAGTTCTGTAAGCAATTTAATGCTAGAACTCAAGATAAACCTGGCAAAATTTGTCCAGTGCAAATCACTGTGTACAAAGACAAATCATTTGATTTTGTTGTTAAGACTCCTCCAGCAGCAGTTCAGTTAATGGAAGCTGCAAAGCTAAAATCTGGTTCTGGTGAGCCTAATCGTAAAAAAGTAGCTAGTGTTACTTGGGAACAAATTAGAGCAATTGCTGAAGACAAAATGCCTGACTTAAATGCTTTTACAGTAGAAAAAGCAATGAGTATGGTTGCTGGAACAGCTAGATCTATGGGTATAACTGTATCAGGAGATGCTCCTTTTTAATTAAGAAAAAGACATGGCAAAATTAACAAAAAAGCAAAAAGAGGCTGCTTCAAAAATTGAAAAGAACAAATTATACTCTCTTAAAGATGCTGCGGCATTATTGAAAGTTGTTGCTTCTGCAAAATTTGATGAGTCTGTTGATATCGCAGTTCGTTTGGGTGTAGATCCAAGAAAAGCGAATCAAATGGTAAGAGGTGTGGTTACATTACCTCATGGAACTGGTAAAGATGTTAAAGTATTAGCATTAGTAACTCCAGATAAAGAAGCAGAAGCTAAAGAAGCTGGTGCTGATTATGTAGGTCTTGATGACTATTTACAAAAAATCAAAGATGGTTGGACAGATGTTGATGTTATCATCACTATGCCAGCTGTTATGGGTAAATTAGGTCCATTAGGTCGTATTTTAGGACCTAGAGGTTTAATGCCAAACCCTAAAACAGGTACTGTAACTATGGATGTTGCAAAAGCTGTTCAAGAGGTTAAAGCTGGTAAAATTGACTTTAAAGTTGATAAAACTGGTATCGTTCACGCAGGAATTGGTAAAGTTTCTTTTGGAGCTGAGCAAATTGTTGACAACGCACACGAAATTATTCAAACATTAATAAAACTTAAACCAACTGCTGCTAAAGGTACATACATTAAAGGTATTCACCTTACAAGCACTATGAGTCCTGCTATTGCATTAGACCCAAAAGCAGTATAATTGGTAGTTAAAAATTTTTAGTATGACTAGAGAAGAAAAATCAATCGCGATTGAAAATTTAACTGCGCAGTTAGCTGGTACAAATATCATTTATGTATCTGATATTTCTGGTTTAAACGCAGAAACAACTTCAAACTTACGTAGAGCTTGCTTTAAAGCAGGTATCAAATTAGAGGTTGTAAAGAACACTTTGCTTGCAAAAGCAATGGAAGCTTCTGCTAATGATTATGGTGATTTACCTACAGTTTTAAGTGGTAACAGTGCTATATTTATTTCTGATGTTGCTAACGCACCTGGAAAAATTATCAAAGATTTCCGTAAGAAATCTGATAAACCAGTTTTGAAAGGAGCTTACATCAATTCTGAAGTATACATTGGAGATAACCAATTAGATGCATTAGCAACTATTAAATCTAAAGAGGAACTTATTGGAGAAATTATTGGATTATTACAATCTCCAGCTCAAAGAGTTATCTCTGCTTTGCAAAACCAATTCGCAGGAAGCGAAGAGGCTGAAGCATAATTTCAAAAGCAAGGATTTTTTCCTTGCAGCTTAATTAGCGCACAATAATTAAATTATATTTTTACAAATCATTTTAAACGATAGAAAAATGGCAGATTTGAAACAATTCGCAGAACAATTAGTTAACTTAACAGTTAAAGAAGTTAACGAATTAGCAACAATATTAAAAGACGAGTATGGTATCGAGCCTGCTGCTGCAGCTGTAGTAGTTGCTGCTGGTGGTGGAGAAGGTGCTGCTGAAGAAGCACAAACTGAATTTACAGTTGTATTAAAAGAAGCTGGTGCTTCTAAATTAGCAGTTGTGAAATTAGTAAAAGAACTTACAGGTTTAGGTTTGAAAGAAGCTAAAGATGTAGTTGACGGTGCTCCAAGTAACGTTAAAGAAGGTGTTTCTAAAGAAGAGGCTGAAGGTCTTAAAAAATCATTAGAAGAAGCTGGAGCTGTTGTTGAATTAAAATAATTCAACTCGGTTTTAAGAACTAGGTTTAGGTCCTGAGTTAACACTCAAAGGCCTAAACCATTTTTCGTATAATAAAATATATCAAGTTTTATTATCAAATAGTTTAAAATACGAAAAAGTTTTTGATCAATACGAAGAAAAAAAATTGAACTTACTTTTGGTTTATTTTTAAAGATGTATTGATTATAATAAGAAAGTATAGATTAAACAGTGTGTTTCACACAAAAAAAATTACTTTTTTTTAATCAAAATTTTGTCCATTGATGATAACAAATCAGACTGAAAGATTGAATTTTGCCTCTACAAAAAATATCCCTGACTATCCGGATTTTCTAGATGTTCAGGTTAAATCTTTTAAAGATTTCTTTCAATTAGAAACGAAATCTGACGAAAGAGGCAACGAAGGGTTATACAACACCTTCATGGAAAACTTCCCAATTACAGATACAAGAAATAACTTTGTATTGGAATTCCTAGATTATTTTGTTGATCCTCCACGTTATACAATTCAAGAATGTATAGAGAGAGGTCTTACTTATAGTGTGCCTTTAAAAGCTAGGTTAAAACTATACTGTACAGATCCAGAACACGAAGATTTTGAAACTATTGTACAAGATGTTTATCTTGGAACAATACCTTATATGACTCCAAGCGGTACTTTTGTTATCAATGGTGCTGAGCGTGTAGTAGTATCTCAGCTGCACCGTTCTCCTGGAGTTTTCTTTGGTCAATCATTCCACGCAAATGGAACAAAACTTTATTCTGCAAGAGTAATTCCTTTTAAAGGTTCTTGGATAGAATTTTCTACAGATATCAACAGCGTAATGTATGCTTATATCGACAGAAAGAAAAAATTACCAGTAACAACTTTATTCCGTGCAATTGGGTTCGAAAGAGATAAGGATATCCTTGAAATTTTCGACTTAGCTGAAGAAATTAAAGTTTCTAAAACAGGTATTAAAAAATATATTGGAAGAAGACTTGCTGCACGTGTATTGAACACTTGGCACGAGGATTTCGTTGATGAAGATACCGGTGAGGTAGTTTCTATCGAACGTAATGAAATCATCCTTGATCGTGATACTATTATCGACAAAGATAATGTTGAAGAGATCATCGATTCTAACGTTAAATCTATTTTGTTGCATAAAGAGGATAATAATCAAGCAGATTATGCTATTATCCACAATACATTACAAAAAGATCCAACAAACTCTGAAAAAGAAGCTGTTGAGCATATCTACAGACAATTGCGTAATGCAGAACCGCCTGATGAAGAAACTGCTCGTGGTATTATCGATAAATTGTTCTTCTCGGATCAACGTTATAACTTAGGTGAAGTTGGTCGTTACAGAATGAACAAAAAACTTGGTTTAGATATCCCAATGGAAAAGCAAGTGCTTACCAAAGAAGATATCATTACCATTGTTAAGTATTTGATTGAATTGATCAACTCTAAAGCAGAGATTGATGATATTGATCACTTATCAAACCGTCGTGTTAGAACAGTTGGTGAACAATTGTCTCAACAATTCGGTGTTGGTTTAGCACGTATGGCTAGAACTATTCGTGAGAGAATGAACGTTAGAGATAACGAGGTGTTTACACCAATTGATTTGATTAATGCTAAAACATTATCATCAGTTATCAACTCTTTCTTTGGTACTAACCAGTTATCTCAATTTATGGATCAAACGAATCCATTAGCTGAGATTACGCACAAAAGAAGACTTTCTGCACTTGGACCAGGTGGACTTTCGAGAGAGAGAGCTGGTTTCGAGGTTCGTGACGTTCACTATACTCACTATGGTCGTTTATGTCCGATTGAAACTCCTGAGGGACCAAACATTGGTTTGATTTCATCTCTTGGTGTTTATGCAAAAGTTAACGGAATGGGATTCATCGAAACGCCATACCGTAAAGTAACTAATGGTGTAGTTGATTTAGAAAGTACTCCAATTTACTTAAGTGCTGAAGAAGAAGAAGGAAAAATGATTGCTCAGGCAAACATTGAAATGGATGCTTCTGGTAAAATTACAGCTAGCAATGTTATTGCTCGTGAGGAAGGTGACTTCCCGGTTGTTGAGCCATCAGTAGTTCATTATACAGACGTTGCACCTAACCAGATTGCTTCGATTTCGGCTTCATTGATTCCTTTCTTGGAACATGATGATGCGAACCGTGCGTTGATGGGATCTAACATGATGCGTCAGGCGGTTCCTTTGATCCGTCCTGAAGCTCCGATTGTTGGTACAGGTTTAGAGCGTCAAGTAGCTTCAGATTCAAGAGTATTAATCAATGCTGAAGGGCATGGAACTGTTGAATATGTAGATGCAAATATCATTACTATTAAATACGATCGTACAGAAGACGAGAGAATGGTTAGTTTTGATGCTGATGAGAAAACATACAACCTTATTAAATTTAGAAAAACCAATCAAGGTACAAGTATTAACCTGAAACCAATCGTAAGAAAAGGTGACAGAGTTATTCCTGGACAAGTATTATCAGAAGGATATGCTACTCAAAATGGTGAATTAGCTTTAGGTAGAAACTTAAAAGTTGCGTTCATGCCATGGAAAGGGTACAACTTCGAGGATGCGATTGTAATTTCTGAAAAAGTAGTTCGTGATGATATTTTTACATCTATCCACGTTGATGATTATTCATTAGAGGTTAGAGATACTAAGTTAGGAAATGAAGAGTTAACAAACGATATTCCTAACGTTTCTGAAGAAGCTACTAAAGATTTAGATGAAAACGGTATGATCAGAATTGGAGCAGAGGTTAAACCTGGCGACATTCTAATCGGAAAAATTACACCAAAAGGAGAATCAGATCCTACTCCAGAGGAGAAATTGCTTCGTGCAATCTTCGGGGATAAAGCAGGTGATGTAAAAGATGCTTCATTAAAAGCTTCTCCATCTTTACATGGTGTAGTTCTTGACAAAAAATTATTTGCAAGAGCCGTAAAAGATAAACGTAAACGTACTCAGGATAAAGATGCTTTAGGCGCTTTAGAAATGGAGTTCGAAACTAAATTTGTTGAATTAAAAGACAGATTGGTTGAGAAATTATTCCTGATCGTTAACGGAAAAACATCTCAAGGTGTAATGAATGATTTGGGTGAAGAAGTTTTACCAAAAGGTAAAAAATATACTCAAAAAATGCTTTACGCAGTAGAGGATTTTGCTCACTTAAGCAAAGGTCAATGGGTTGCTGATGATGCTACAAATAAAATGGTTAATGATTTGATTCATAACTATAAAATTAAGCTGAACGACTTACAAGGATCTTTAAGAAGAGAAAAATTCACTATTACAGTTGGAGATGAATTACCATCTGGAATCTTGAAATTGGCTAAAATCTATATCGCTAAAAAACGTAAGTTAAAAGTTGGTGATAAAATGGCAGGACGTCACGGTAACAAAGGTATTGTTGCAAGAATCGTTCGTCATGAAGATATGCCTTTCCTTGAAGACGGAACACCAGTAGATATCGTATTGAACCCACTTGGGGTACCTTCACGTATGAACATTGGTCAGATTTATGAAACTGTTCTTGGATGGGCTGGTATGAACTTGGGTAGAAAATTTGCTACTCCAATTTTTGACGGTGCTTCTTTAGATCAAATCAATGAATTAACTGATGAAGCTGGAGTACCACGTTTCGGACATACGCACCTTTATGATGGTGGTACTGGAGAGCGTTTCCATCAAGCTGCAACTGTGGGTGTAATTTACATGCTTAAATTAGGACACATGGTTGATGATAAGATGCACGCACGTTCTATCGGACCATACTCGTTGATCACTCAACAGCCACTTGGAGGTAAAGCTCAATTTGGAGGTCAGCGTTTTGGAGAGATGGAGGTTTGGGCACTTGAGGCTTATGGAGCATCAAGTACTCTTCGTGAAATCTTGACAGTTAAATCGGATGACGTTATTGGTAGAGCTAAAACTTACGAGGCTATCGTTAAGGGAGAATCTATGCCAGAACCAGGATTACCAGAATCATTCAATGTATTAATGCATGAATTGAAAGGTCTTGGACTTGACATTCGTTTAGAAGAATAATAAAAAGTTTTGTAGTCAGTCTCATTTTTTAATGGGACTGATTACTCATTTATAAAAGTTTTTAAAGATTTATACCCGTAACCCGTTCCGATTTTTTATAAGAATGCAAGGCATTTTATAACTAGCGCCTCAAATTAATTTGAGGTTTAGAGAAGTAACCCGAGGTAGTAGCTGAATGATTAACTCTTATTTTTTTAAGAGTAGATTATAAATCTAAATTCAATTTTTTAATTGCAAATAAATCAATAGTAAAAACTATGATGAATAATAGAAACAATAATAAGGATAAAAATCCAGTTAAAAGATTTAATAAAATCTCAATTGGATTAGCTTCACCAGAATCTATCTTGAAAGAATCAAGAGGAGAGGTGTTGAAACCAGAAACAATTAACTACAGAACTCACAAACCTGAGCGTGACGGACTTTTCTGCGAAAGAATCTTCGGACCTGTTAAGGATTTTGAGTGTGCTTGTGGAAAATATAAAAGAATTCGTTACAAAGGTATCATCTGCGACCGTTGTGGTGTTGAAGTTACTGAGAAAAAAGTACGTCGTGACAGAGTAGGACACATCAATCTTGTTGTGCCAATTGCTCACATCTGGTACTTCCGTTCTCTTCCAAACAAAATTGGTTATATCCTTGGTCTTCCATCTAAGAAATTAGATATGATCATTTACTACGAAAGATACGTAGTAATCCAGGCTGGTATTGCTAAAAATGCAGATGGAGAATCTTTACAAAGACTAGATTTCTTAACTGAAGAAGAATATTTGAATATTTTAGATACTCTTCCGCAAGAAAATCAATATTTAGATGATTTAGATCCTAATAAATTTGTTGCCAAAATGGGAGCAGAGTGTATTATGGATTTATTAGCTCGTATTGACTTAGATGCTTTATCTTATGAATTAAGACACAGCGCTAACAACGAAACATCTAAGCAACGTAAAACTGAAGCTTTAAAAAGATTGCAAGTTGTTGAGTCTTTCCGTGAGTCTAACTTAAACCGCGAAAATCGTCCTGAGTGGATGATTATGAAAGTGGTTCCTGTTATCCCACCAGAATTACGTCCGCTTGTGCCACTTGATGGAGGTCGTTTTGCAACTTCAGATTTAAATGACTTATACCGTCGTGTAATTATTCGTAACAACCGTTTGAAAAGATTAATGGAGATTAAAGCTCCAGAAGTTATCTTAAGAAACGAAAAACGTATGTTACAAGAATCTGTAGATTCATTATTTGATAACACTCGTAAAGCTTCTGCTGTTAAAACAGAATCTAACAGACCATTAAAATCATTATCTGATTCCTTAAAAGGTAAGCAAGGACGTTTCCGTCAAAACTTACTTGGAAAACGTGTGGATTATTCTGCTCGTTCGGTAATTGTTGTTGGTCCTGAATTAAAATTATTCGAATGTGGATTGCCAAAAGATATGGCATCTGAATTATACAAACCTTTCGTTATCCGTAAATTGATTGAAAGAGGTATTGTAAAAACAGTAAAATCTGCTAAGAAAATCATAGACAAAAAAGAGCCTGTAGTTTGGGATATCCTTGAAAATGTAATTAAAGGTCACCCTGTATTGCTTAACCGTGCTCCTACGTTACACAGACTTGGTATCCAAGCTTTCCAGCCAAAATTAATTGAAGGAAAAGCGATCCAATTGCACCCATTAGTATGTACGGCTTTCAACGCCGATTTTGATGGGGATCAGATGGCAGTTCACTTGCCATTAGGACCAGAGGCTATTTTAGAGGCACAATTATTAATGTTGGCTTCTCATAATATCTTGAACCCTGCGAATGGAGCACCAATTACTGTACCTTCTCAGGATATGGTCTTGGGTCTATATTATATGACCAAAGAACGTATCTCAACGCCAGAACACATAATTTTAGGTCAAGACTTAACTTTCTATTCTGCTGAAGAAGTAAACATTGCATTAAACGAAGGAAGATTAGAATTGAATGCTCGTGTGAAAATTAGAGCAAAAGATTTTAATGACGCTGGAGAATTAGTGTACAAAATTATTCAAACAACTGCAGGACGTGTATTATTTAACGAAGTAGTACCTGAAGCAGCTGGATATATCAATGATGTATTGACTAAGAAAAACCTTAGAGATATTATCGGTCACATTTTAAGTGTAACTGATGTACCGACAACGGCAGCTTTCTTGGATAATATGAAAGATATGGGGTATAAATTCGCATTTAGAGGAGGTTTATCATTCTCTTTAGGTGATATTAGAATCCCAGAACAAAAAACTAAGTTAATTGCAGATGCCAGAGAACAAGTTGAAGGTATCTCAACTAACTATAACATGGGTCTTATCACAAATAACGAGCGTTACAATCAAGTTATTGACGTATGGACTTCAGCAAATGCGCAGTTGACAGAATTAGCAATGAAAAATATTAGAGAAGACCAGCAAGGTTTCAACTCTGTATATATGATGCTTGACTCTGGGGCGAGGGGTTCTAAGGAACAGATTCGTCAGTTAACTGGTATGCGTGGTTTGATGGCTAAGCCTAAAAAATCTACTGCTGGTGGTGGTGAGATTATTGAAAACCCGATTCTTTCTAACTTTAAGGAAGGTCTTTCGATCCTTGAGTACTTCATTTCTACTCACGGTGCTCGTAAAGGTCTTGCGGATACGGCTCTTAAAACGGCCGATGCTGGTTACTTAACAAGAAGGCTTCATGACGTTTCTCAAGATGTTATTGTTAACATCGAAGATTGTGGAACTTTAAGAGGTGTTGAAGTTGCTGCATTGAAGAAAAATGAGGAAATCGTTGAATCATTAGGAGAAAGAATTTTAGGACGTGTTGCATTGCAAGATGTTATAAACCCACTTACTAATGAAGTAATGGTTCAATCTGGTCAACAAATTACTGAAGCAATTATGAGAACTATCGAAGCTTCTCCAATTGAAAAAGTAGAGGTTAGATCTCCATTAACTTGTGAGGCTTTAAAAGGTATTTGTGCTAAATGTTACGGTAGAAACTTAGCTACTGGAAAAATGACACAAAGAGGTGAAGCTGTCGGAGTTATTGCTGCTCAGTCTATTGGAGAACCAGGTACACAGTTAACACTTCGTACATTCCACGTTGGAGGGGTTGCTGGAGGTATCTCTGAAGAATCTAGTATTGTTACAAGATTTGCTGGTAGACTTGAAATTGAAGATTTAAAAACAGTTAAAGGAGAAGACGGAGAAGGTAACTCTGTTGATATCGTAGTTTCACGTTCAACTGAGTTGAAATTAGTTGACGAGAAAACGGGAATTGTTTTAAATACACATAATATTCCTTACGGATCTAGTATTTTTGTTAATGATGGTGATACTGTCGCAAAAGGAACTGTAATCTGTAAATGGGATCCATATAACGGTGTAATTGTTTCTGAATTTACTGGTAAGATTGCTTACGAGGATTTAGAGCAAGGACAATCGTTCATGGTTGAGATCGATGAGCAGACTGGTTTCCAAGAGAAAGTAATTTCTGAAGCTAGAAACAAAAAATTAATCCCAACCTTATTAGTTTATGGTAAAGAAGGTGAATTGATTCGTTCTTACAACTTACCAGTAGGTGCACACCTTATGGTTGAGAACGGTGAGAAAATTAAAGCAGGTAAAGTATTAGTAAAAATCCCACGTCGTTCTTCTAAAGCAGGCGATATCACGGGAGGTTTACCAAGAATTACTGAGTTGCTTGAGGCTCGTAACCCTTCAAACCCAGCGGTTGTATCTGAAATTGATGGTGTTGTATCTTTTGGAAAAATTAAAAGAGGTAACCGTGAGATCGTTATCGAATCTAAATTTGGTGAGATTAAAAAGTATTTAGTTAAACTTTCTAGCCAAATCTTAGTACAAGAAAATGACTTCGTAAGAGCGGGAGTTCCATTGTCTGATGGTGCTATTACACCAGATGATATCTTAAGAATTCAAGGTCCAGCTGCTGTTCAACAGTACTTGGTAAATGAAATTCAAGAGGTTTACCGTTTACAAGGGGTAAAAATTAATGATAAGCACTTTGAGGTAGTTATTCGTCAAATGATGCGTAAAGTAAGAGTTCAGGATCCAGGTGATACTTTATTCTTAGAAGACCAATTAATTCACACTAAAGACTTTATCGTTCAAAACGATAAGTTATACGGTATGAAAGTGGTTGAAGATGCTGGAGATTCTTCAGTATTGAAACCAGGTCAGATCATTACACCTCGTGAATTGCGTGATGAAAATTCATTATTGAAACGAAATGATAAAAATCTTGTTGTAGCAAGAGACGTAATTACTGCAACTGCAACGCCAGTTCTTCAAGGTATTACAAGAGCTTCGTTACAAACTAAATCATTCATTTCTGCGGCTTCATTCCAGGAGACAACGAAAGTACTTAACGAAGCTGCAGTAGCTGGTAAAGTAGATGATTTAGAAGGATTAAAAGAAAATGTAATTGTTGGACACAGAATTCCTGCGGGAACTGGTATGAGAGAATACGATAATACTATCGTAGGATCTAAAGACGATTACAATGAAATGATGGCTAATAAAGAAGAATACATTTATTAATTAGGAAAATATGAGTAATCCGAAACAACAACAAGAGCAAATTAATATTGAGTTAGACGAAACTGTCGCAGAAGGAATTTATTCTAATCTTGCGATTATAAATCACTCATCATCAGAGTTTGTTTTAGATTTTGTGAGCATTATGCCAGGTATTCCTAAAGCCAAGGTAAAGTCAAGAATTGTTTTGACACCACAACATGCTAAAAGATTATTAAAAGCAATAGGTGAAAATATCCACAGATTTGAGGCAGCTCATGGCGAAATCAAAGAAACGGAACAAGCACCAATACCGCTTAATTTTGGTCCTGCGGGACAAGCATAAATTTAAAAGCCCCAGTAATGGGGCTTTTTTTTGTTTTTGCCAAAATGTAGTTCAACCGATTTAAACCTCTTTTCGTCGACTAAATTTCTTTGTTAAGATGATTTGTTTTAGTTTCGTTACTCCTTTGAGAAAAGGTTAATTTTTGGAATATAATAACTTAGTAAAGGTTGGGATTAATTCAAATAAAAAAAAGCGCTAATTTTAAATTAGCGCTTTTTTTATGCTTTAAAATTTGGCAGTCATTACTTTAAATCAAAAAATAGTTGCGTTTGCCAACCTTTTTGCGAAATTTATACTCTATATAATTAATGATCATCTCGAATGATTTTAACTTAAATACATAAATGGTATGAAAAAGAAGTTTACCTTAGAAATAGTCGCTCCATGTTCTGAAAACTTTGATAAAATGATTCCGAATTTAACGGGTTCATTCTGTAATTCGTGTATGAAAAATGTTATTGATTTAAGTAAAAAATCAAACTCAGAAGTGGCTAAATTCATTGCAGAAAATAAAGATCAAAATATTTGTGCACGACTAAAAACGACGCAGCTGGAAGAAGAATTTGTATATAATGAAACATTTAAGCTTAATAATTTTAAATATGTTGCTGTTGCTGCTTCAATTTTATTAGCATCTAATGTTTCAGGACAAGAGAAAGAATCGGTCAAAACAGAAATAAGTGCTGATTCATCTCGTTATTTAGTTGGTAAAGTGACTTCTAGTCAAAATAGTTTTGAGAATGTTATAGTTACAATGAAAGGCAAATTGTTAGAGGCAAAAACGAATCAGCCCTTTAACCGAAAAGTGTTTTCTAATTTAACTCTATCGGTAAATGGCTCAAGTAAAAAGGTAAAAATAAATTCTAAAACAGGATATTTTTCAATACCAATTATCATCTTAAATGATACAGGCCAGTTAGAAATTACTATTCAGGGACCGAATTATTATCTTTCAAAAACAATACTTTTTAGAGGAAAGGATATTGAGGAAAATGTATTACTGAAAGATATAATTATTAGTGAAGAAGAACTTTCTAATGCCGTGATAATGATTCTTGGCGGATTAGGCATTAATTATTTACCCGAAAAAAAATCTTGGGATATCTAAAATATAAAAATGCTGTTTAATAAATTTTAAACAGCATTTTTATATCTCATATAAGGATTAATCAAACTCAGAAGTAAAGTATAATTTCACACTTGGATATTTACTTTGTGTCATTTGAATAGTAAAATCTGAATCGGCTAAAAACACTAATTGTCCATATTTGTCATGTGCCAAGAATTTTTGCTTAATACGCTTAAATTCTTTGAATTCTTCATTTTTAGCATCATCCGGTTTTACCCAGCATGCTTTATGAACAGGGAAATTTTCGTAGGTACATTTTGCACCATATTCGTGCTCTAAACGATATTGAATAACTTCATATTGAAGCGCGCCCACAGTTCCGATAACTTTACGGTTATTCATTTCTAAAGTAAACAGCTGCGCCACACCTTCATCCATTAACTGATCGACTCCTTTTTCTAATTGCTTAGCTTTCATCGGATCAGCATTATTGATATATCTAAAATGTTCTGGAGAGAAACTTGGAATTCCTTTAAAACTCATGATTTCACCTTCAGTCAAGGTGTCTCCAATTTTAAAGTTTCCTGTATCGTGCAAACCAACAATATCTCCTGGATAAGAGATGTCTACAATTTCTTTTTTCTCAGCAAAGAATGCATTCGGACTAGAAAATTTTAAATTTTTCTTTTGACGAACGTGGTAATATGGTTTGTTTCTTTCGAAAGTTCCAGAAACAATTTTTATAAAAGCTAAACGGTCACGGTGTTTCGGATCCATATTAGCGTGGATTTTAAACACAAAACCAGACATTTTTTCTTCTGCTGGATCAACCAAACGAGTTTCAGAATCTTTTGGTCTTGGAGAAGGAGCAATCGTCACAAAACAATCTAGCAATTCACGAACTCCAAAATTATTTAAAGCTGAACCGAAGAATACAGGCTGAATTTTTCCGTCTAAATAATCTTGACGTTCAAATTTTGGATAAACTTCATCAATCAATTCTAATTCTTCACGAAGTTTTTCAGCTGCTTTTTGACCCACAATTTTATCTAATTCTGGATTATTCTGAACATCAGAGAAAGCAATTGTTTCTTCAATGTTTTTACGGCTGTCTCCGCTGAAAAGATTGATATTTTCTTCCCATAAGTTGTAAATTCCCTGGAAATCATAACCCATTCCGATAGGGAAACTTA
Organism: Flavobacterium sp. LC2016-01; assembly: GCF_009711135.1. Taxonomy (GTDB): domain Bacteria; phylum Bacteroidota; class Bacteroidia; order Flavobacteriales; family Flavobacteriaceae; genus Flavobacterium. The sequence continues at coordinate 416,495 of NZ_WMIC01000005.1, forward strand.
GCGGTGTAACTTTTAATCCTAATTTTTGTTCCACTTCATCCATCAAATCGAAAGCATCTTTACCTTCACGATCTAATTTATTGATGAAAACAATCATTGGAATATTACGCATTCTACAAACTGAAACCAATTTTTCAGTTTGTTCCTCAACCCCTTTTGCAACGTCAATAACAACAATTACACTGTCAACAGCGGTTAAAGTTCTAAAAGTATCTTCAGCAAAATCCTTGTGTCCAGGTGTATCAAGAATGTTGATTTTTTTATCTTTATAATTAAAAGCAAGCACAGAAGTTGAAACCGAAATACCTCTCTGGCGTTCGATTTCCATAAAGTCACTCGTTGCTCCTTTTTTAATTTTATTGTTTTTTACAGCTCCGGCTTCTTGAATAGCACCTCCAAATAACAATAATTTTTCAGTTAAAGTTGTTTTACCGGCATCGGGATGCGATATAATTCCGAATGTTCTTCTGCGTTGTATTTCTTTTAAAAAGCTCATATTTCGTATAAATAGGTTGCAAAAGTACTATTAAATACGGCTTTATAAAAATATTCACTTCTTAAATTTGGAAGTCTTTAATCATTAAGAGGTTTTTTAGAAAAAAATAAGGCTGTTTTGCAACAGCCTTATGTAGTCTTTTCAATTACTGATTAATTGACCAAATTGAATATCCTTTTGGCGGACACTGGATTTTTACCCATTTATCGGCTTGCGTAGTTGGATACCAAGTCGAGTTTCCTGTAAAATCTTTAATTTGTGTATTTGCCCAATTAGTCTGAATCCATCTTTCCTGCCAAACATCAGAATTGTTGATGTAAACTACTAAACCAGGATTTCCGTTATAACCATTTCTTCTTGCTACATATTCGTCGTTATCTGAATATAAGATCGAAGTTGTTCCGGTTGCTTTGTTGTTATGAATCCAGATCAAATTATTTAATTTATTTTTATCCAGCCATTCTTCATAATCTCTGTAGAAAATTGTTGGATAACCTTCATGAGTCAATATATAAGAATAAGCTAAAAGTTTGCTCCAAATTTCATCGGTATCATGATTGGTAACAAAAGTTACTGCTTTGTATGGATTTCGTTTCCACATCATATCATCATTTAAAAGAGCAAGATTATTTCCGTCAAAGGCATCATTCATTTTGTAATAGCAGGCAAAATCAAATACAGAACTATTAGCATTGTTTGCCCAATCGTTTAATACGTTTACATTCGAATCCCATAATTCTCCAACAGAAAATCCGCCAACATTTGCGTTCCAATCATGTATAACCCATGGAGCAAAACCTTTAACGTAATCAAATCTCCATCCGTCAAATTTCATAGTATTTTTATAATATTTTCCAACACCATCTGCTCTCAGCCAAAGCCAGTCTTGAACATTTGGAGCAGCATGGCATAAATCAGGAAATCCTCCAAACGAACCTTCATCATTATTACCAAAACTGTTTTTATAAAAATCATTATAAGTACGTTTGAATTTTCCTGAAGCAATTCCATTAAAATTAGTCCAAGTATTTGTTCCAGTAAACGGATTCGCCTCAGATTGTCCTCCACTGTTGTGATTGATTACAATGTCTGCATATACCTTCATATTTTCGGTATGTGCTTTTGTAATCAAGTTTACTAATTCTGTTTTTGAACCAAAACGGGTTTCGATGCTTCCATTTTGATTGTAATCGCCAAAGTCAAAATAATCAGTTGGATCATAACCCATTGAAAACGCACCGTTTTGCGCTTTTGAAGCTGGAGGAAGCCAAATAGAACCAATTCCCGCATTTGACCATGCAGTGACTTTACCGCTGACAGTGTCCCACCAAGTTCCTCCTGCTGGAACATCCCAATAAAAGGCCTGCATCATAACGCCTCCGCCGGGATTGTCAACATATTTTCCAGTTGGTGAGGATTTTGATGCTCCTGTGCTGAAAGGTTTTCCGTCATGATTTGTAACATTGATGATCTCGAATTTCTGACTTTCCGCTTTTGAATCATTCTCTAACGTTTCATTTTGTGAACACGAGCATAAAACGGCTGTAATCATGCCCAGAAACAAAAACTTTTTTTGTGGTTTTTTCATAATAGATTTGGTTAAAATGGTTAATAAAGTTTGTGATTAGATAATTTTTAAGCTTTAAAACGTGGATATTCTTATTTTTAAGACGAAAAAATATTAATTACGCATCGAATGTAGGTTTTTTTTGATTCAATTTTTTTTTGCAGGAAAATAGTTATACAACGAAAACGTTATAGTGTTAAAAACTTTTTTTAGAAGTCTTATTTTTAAAGGGTTGTGTTTTTGATAAAAAATGTCTTTTAGAGAAATTATGCTTTTCATGAGCATATTTTGACGGATTAAAAACGGTTTCTTATTTATGAATGAAAAGACCAATCTCTATAATTTTTTGTTAATAGTATATGCGATAGTTGTATTATGTAATTGAATTGTTATTTTTGTTCGTTATAAGTAAAAGAACTAGAGTTTAATTGTTTACTGGTTTTAAAGTTCAGCTTTAAAAATGAGGCAATTGAGGGTTTAGTTTTTAAAAAACGATAATTCTAAAAACAAGATCTTTACATTTAAATTAAATCTAAAATAATGTTATTAAAAAAATTACAGCTAAAAACAATTGATTACAAGCTTGTACTGACAATGTGTTTTTTACTTTTTTTCAGCTCAATGGTTTCAGCTCAGGAAATTATTCCAGATGCTGTAGCGCAAAAACCGGTTGAAGCTCATGTTGGAGGACAAAAAATTGACGGTATTATCGCTACCGTTGGAGATTATATTGTTTTAGATTCAGATATTGATAAAGGCTTTTTAGAAATTACTGCGCAGGGCGGTTCTGTAAAAGATATTACAAGATGCCAGATGCTTGGTAAACTTTTAGAAGATAAGTTATACGCGCACCAGGCAATTCAAGACAGTATTATTGTTAGTGATGCCGAGGTTAGAGGTATGATGGAAGACCGTTTGAATTATATGGTAAAACAGGTTGGAGATATCAATAAAGTTGTTGAATACTACAAAAAAAGTTCTGTTGAAGAATTCAAAACGTATTTTGCTGACATCTTAAAAGAGCAAAAATTATCTTCAGAAATGAGAGATAAAATCGTTAAAGAAGTTGAAATCACACCTGAAGAAGTTCGTAATTTCTTTAAGAAAATTCCAAAAGATGAATTACCGACTTTTGGAGCCGAAATGGAAGTAGCACAAATTGTTGTAGAACCTAAAGTTTCAAAAGAAGACAAGCAAAAAGTAATTGACAGATTGAACGCAATACGTCAAGATGTTATTGAAGGAGCCAGTTTTGCTACAAAAGCCGTTTTATATTCGCAGGATCCTGGATCATCTGCAAACGGAGGATATTATAAAATGACAAGAAGAACACCTTTTTTGAAAGAGTTTAAAGATGTTGCTTTTAGTTTGCAGGAAGGTGAAATTTCACAGCCTTTTGAAACCATTTATGGATTTCATATTATTATGGTAGACAAGATTAAAGGACAAGAAGTTGAATTGCGACATATTTTAATCTCGCCAACGGTTTCTGAAGCTGCTTTAAAAGAAGCTAAGGAAAGAATCACAAACATTCGTAATAAGATCATAAATAAAGAACTTTCATTTGCAGATGCTGCTAGAACAGAATCTGATGAAAAAGAAACAAGAGCAAACGGAGGTACATTAGTAAACCCTAATACGCAGGATACACGTTTTGAATTGACTAAAATGGATCCGCAATTGTATGGCCAAGTTTCAAATTTGAAAGATACAGAGGTATCTCAGCCACTTTTAAATGTAGATGAAAAAAGCAGTAAAAAGACCTATAAAATAATCACGGTAACAAACAGAATCAACGAGCATACCGCAGATTATGCAATGGATTATACAAAAATTAAAGATCTTGCATTAAAAGAAAAACAAATTAATGCAATCGCAAAATGGTTTGATGCGAAGATTAAAGATACTTACATTAAAATTATTGGCGAATACAGAGACTGTGCTTTTGCTAATAATTGGCTGAAAAAATAATTTTTATTAAATAAATAAAAGAGTTAGTTTTATGAATCCATAGAGCTGACTCTTTTTTAATTTAAAAACATACTTAAATGTCTGACGTAACAGCAATTCATAATTTAGTTCAAAAACGAAACGAGTTAAAATCAGAAATAGCAAAAATCATTGTAGGACAAGATGCAGTAGTTGATCAAATTTTACTGTGTATATTTTCAGGAGGACACGCTTTATTAATTGGAGTTCCGGGTTTGGCAAAAACTTTAATGATTAATACTTTGTCTCAAGCATTAGGCTTAGATTTTAAAAGAATTCAGTTTACGCCAGATTTAATGCCTTCGGATATTTTAGGAAGTGAAATTTTAGATGAAAACAGACACTTTAAATTCATTAAAGGACCAATTTTCTCTAATATAATTTTGGCTGACGAGATTAACAGAACACCGCCAAAAACTCAAGCTGCTTTGCTTGAAGCGATGCAGGAACGCTCGGTTACAATTGCCGGACAGAATTACAAATTAGATTTGCCGTATTTTGTTTTGGCAACACAAAACCCAATTGAGCAGGAGGGAACTTATCCTTTACCAGAAGCGCAGTTGGACCGTTTTATGTTTGCTATTAAATTAGAATATCCAACTTTTGAAGAGGAAGTTCAGGTGGTAAAACGTACTACATCTGACGTGAAAACAACAATTAATGCTTTGTTTACAGCACAGGAAATTATCGATTTTCAGCATTTGATCCGCAGAATTCCAGTAGCAGACAATGTAATTGAATATGCGGTAACATTAGTAAGTAAAACACGCCCGGATAATAAATTGTCGAATGATTTTGTGAAAAATTATTTAGATTGGGGAGCAGGACCAAGAGCTTCTCAAAATCTGATTTTAGCAGCAAAAGCACACGCCGCTTTTAATGGTAAATTTTCGCCGGATATTGAAGACGTAAAAGCCGTAGCAACTGGAATTTTAAGACACAGAATTATTAAAAATTATAAAGCAGATGCTGAAGGAATAACTGAAGAAGTTATCATTCAAAAACTGTTGTAACTATTATATTTTATGGGAAAGCCTGACAAGATTAAGATTTTGTCAGGCTTTTTTTATTACTGGTTTTTTGTTGTTTCGTTAATCAGCCGCACAGATTTATTGGTGAATAGTTTGACCAAAAGAACTTCAGGAAGAGAAGTGTATTTTTTTCTGCCACATTCGTACCACCAATAGGAATTGTATTGCATATTGTTTTTCTCCATTTTTATCTGCCATATTTTTTCATTTCCTCTCGCGATTTCTTTTTTCGCTATAATTTTATAACCATTTCCTGTCCAGCAGACTAACGGATTATGAGCTGGAGTTTTAATATAAATCAGTTTGTTTGGAGTTGAAATTTTAAAAACTTCATTATTTACCCAAGTTCCATTTTGAATGAAATATTCTGGGCTTAAATCTTCAAGTAAATTGTTAGGCTGTATTTTCTTTATTTCAAAACTGGTTGCAAATAGGATTATAGTTCCAATAAGAATAACTAAGAATTTATACTGCTGTTTTTTTATTTGAGTTTCTTCTATTTTCGGTTTTAAAAATCGGATCAGAAACAGCATTGGAACAATTTGATAAAATAGAAAACATAATATTCCAATTGTATGATGCAGTGCGTTTTCTTGTGTACATTGGAATAAAATAAGCGTAATGATTCTGAAGTAATTCGAAATTATATTAAGAATAATTACAACTACACAAAAAAGAAAAATCTGAAGGATATTGAAATATTTTGACTGTTTCTTTTCTTCTAAAGTTAATATAAAAGCACCTGACAGCAATCCGGTTTTAAACATTGACAAGCCCATGCAAGCTGTGTCGACTGTGATTTTTGCATTATTGATATAAAAATTAACGCCTTCTATTTTATCAATTGCAATGAAATTCTTTAAAACGATATAAACATAATAACAAAGAACTTGTTTTATTTCGGTTGTCATGTAATCGAAAAAAGTACTGAATACCGAAGAGAACAATAAAATACAGATTAGCGCAATAAATGAAAATTTTTGTGTAAAACTGTAATACAATAAACAGACAAATAATGCTAAAGCTAAAAGGTGCAATGATTTAGTGTGCAAACGATAGCTTATAAACTCCAATATAAAAATCAAAGCAAAAAGTGGATAGCTTACATTAAAAGTTGTTTTACGGCTCCCAATAAAAAACAGTCCGATTGATGCTAAAATTCCGAACAAATTAGTAGTAAGGCCCGCTGAAATTATGTTGTAGTTTAAAATCAAAAGACAACAAGCGATCAGCAGGAGAGAAGTTTTTTTGTATTCCAGTAATCGATTCATTTATACGGTCTGTTTTTTTGTTTTTCGGTAATAGAAATAAAGTGTTGCAGTTCCAATAATAATCAAAAGCCATTCGTGAGGCTCAGGAACCGCACCGTCATTATTTATTGACGCATTTCCTAATGTGTTTACGTTTTTATCGATTCCATTGTTTTTGTAATCTTCATCTGTTTCCAGAACAATTAAGGATGAAATTGGCGTTACAATATTGGCATCTTTTGCTAGTTCAACATATTGATTATTGGCCAAAGTATCGTTTTGAATTTTAACCTGTTCTTCGAGAACTTTTCCAAAAGCGTACATTCTGTAAATATGATTCGGCCCATTACTTTTTGAATTATTGCCTTGGGTATTTTCACGAATTGAAACTTGAGACGGTTCAATATTAATGCTGTTTTGGTCTGCTTTGTAAACCGGAAATTGATGTTTGTTAATCATCTCTAAACAAACAGCCAAACTGCTTTGAAAATAATCCACATAGTTTTGTTCTTTAGCAGTCTGCCAAAACGGATTAACATCAGAACTGATATTGATGACTTTTATATTTTTTTGTTTTGTTCCGAATTTGATTTTCTTCAGATAATCTGATCCCTCAAGTTCTTCAAAATTAGCAGAGAAAGTTCCTGATTTTGTAATAACTAAACTGTTTTTTGCCAATTTATAAAGAGGTAATAAGGTGTACTGGGAATCTTCAAAATCCAGCTGAATGGCTTTAAAATTATCTTTGTCGATTTTCTTTTTTTTACCATTTACAAAAACGTAAAGATTTTGCTGATCAAGATTGACAAATGATTCTATTTGTTTTGTTGTCCAATTGCTGTTTAAATCCAAAATAATTTCAGAAGGAGTGAATGGAATAACTGCTTTTTGAATGGCATCGACTTCATAAATTTTTCCTTTCCAAGCAAATGAATTATGATTGATTTTGCTTAATGGCATTGTTGCTTCCCAATTGTCAAGTCCTTTAGATTGGTTTATGTAAAATCCTTTTTCAAATTCAAAATCTTTACTGGTTTCTACAGCAGAATTACCGGTTATTTGTATTCTTGAAATTGTTTCGGCATTCGAAATGTTTGGTCCTTTAATAGAAAGACTTTGATATTTCATTTGGCTGTCTTCAACTTTTAGTGGAGTTGTAAAACCGCATTTGAATTTTCTTGGAGTTTGTCTGTTAACTGGAAAAACCCTTACAACAACTTTGTTTCCTTCTTTCCATTGCATTAATGAAGGATCGCGGTATTCTACGCCAACGATTTGTTTGTATGCCTTTTTAGCTTTTTCTTTAGTAGTCAAAACACCTTTGCGCTCCATTCCGTTAACCCATAAAGAAAGTGAGGTTGCTACAGAACCTTCAGGTAATTGAAAAGAGTAAATCGCTTCTCCGTCTCTCCATGAATCTTCGGCAGATGCAATATCCATGGTGATTTCAGTATAGGCTAAACGTGCTTCTGGATATACTTTTACATCTTCCTTTATTTTTTTTGTAAATAAATCTGTTCCATCCCAAAGCTGTTCTTCTGCTTCTAACCTCTTATCAAAGTTTGATTTTAGAATATTTATTTTGTCGTCATTTTCCAAACCAAGATCATCACAAGCTAAGTAAGCAATGCTGACGAAAGGATTATGAATTTTATTTCCGTTGAATTGCTGTCTACCGAAAGAGTTAAAACGGTCAAACGAAAAGAAGTTGTCAATATTGATGTACACAAGATCTTTCTTAAGCAGAATTTCATTGAAAAAATTAGGTTTTATATTTTGAGAAACTGAAATGTATGCGGGTAAATCTGTATTGCTTTCGAAGGAATTGATTTTTGCAATTTGAGCTATTTTTTTGCTTTCAATAACCAAACCGGCAGTAAAAATTAGAAAGCCGACAAGCACAATTGAAAACCCTGCACTAAAAGAAAGATAATAAGGTCTGTTTTTTGGTAAATGCAAAATAACGGTCAGCAAATGAATGATTAAGATTATTGCTGGAACCAATCCGTAGAAGCCCATTCCTAAGGCTAAAATGCCAATAAATGAATAAGGTAGTACAGGAATAAGAAATAGGGCAAAGTAAAATATTATCCAAAATGTGGCACCATTAATGAAATAAAATAGATAAGTGCGTGGGTTTTTTATTTCGTTTTGATAAAGAAAAAAATTAGTGATGCAAAACACAAAAGTTGTAACATATACCCAAACAGGCAAATGTTGAAAAACGGGAAAAAAAACATTTAAGCTAAAACAGCCAATAAGCCAATTGAGCATTAAAAAAGGAGTAAGATGAAGATACTCTTCTCTTTTCTTTAGAATTAGAAATGATACCGCAGTTCCGTAGAAAAGCTCAAACATCAAACTAACCGCTCCAATAGATTCGTATTTGTAAAAAGAAAATTCTTTAGAAGTGAGCGCACAAATCATAAATATTGTACTGAATAGGGTCACTAAGAGGCTAATTTTTACGCCTGTTTTTTGAGAATAATAATCTAGAATTTCAAGTTTGTATTTCATAGTTGTATTTTTTAAAAAGTACTTTGAAATACAAAGTTAATAGAATATTTGAAAAATCAGATTTTTTTATTTTATTTTTTGAAGAAAATTTGGTGTGAATTTGTTGCTTCTAAAAATCGTTTTTAAAGACGAAAAAAGACAACTATAACGTTATAATTCCTTATTTAGAACTATTCTTCACGGAAATAGAGGTAAAATCTCACTTAGTTTATAACAACAAATTTCGACTTTGTTAATGAAAAGATTTTAAAATATCAATAATTCATTTTTTTAATGCAAAATTGATATTTTGGCAAAAACAAGCAGTCAAAATCGTTTTTTAGCAATAATAATTTTTGAAAAGGCGACTTTCATTATATTCTTTTTAATTCTCACCTTTAATCTCTAAATTTGCGTACAAAAAAAAATACTTCTAATATATTATGAATACTTACAAAGATTACATTAACGAAATTGAAGAAAGAAAAGGCCAAGGACTTCATCCAAAGCCAATTGATGGAGCTGAATTAGTAAGCGAAATCATTGCTCAAATTAAAGATTTAGATAATGAATATAGAGAGGATTCTCTTAAGTTTTTTATTTACAATACTTTGCCTGGTACTACAAGTGCCGCTGGTGAAAAAGCAGAGTTTTTAAAAGAGATTATTCTTGGTGAGTCTGTAGTAAAAGAAATTACTCCAGCCTTTGCTTTTGAATTATTGTCTCATATGAAAGGCGGACCTTCTATTAAAGTATTGCTTGATTTAGCTTTAGGTAATGACGCCGCTATTGCAAAAGAAGCTGCAAAAGTGCTTAAAACACAAGTTTTCCTTTACGAAGCAGATACAGATCGCTTAATAGAGGCATTCAAAAATAATAATGAAACTGCAAAAGAAATCCTTGAAAGTTACGCTCAAGCTGAGTTTTTTACAAAACTTCCAGAAGTAGCGGACAAAATTAAGGTTGTTACTTTTATTGCTGGTGAAGGTGATATTTCAACAGATTTACTTTCTCCAGGTAACCAAGCGCACTCACGTTCAGATCGTGAGCTTCACGGGCAGTGTATGATTACGCCTCAAGCGCAGCAAGAAATTAAAGCTTTACAAGCACAACATCCTGATGCAAGTGTGATGTTAATTGCTGAAAAAGGAACTATGGGTGTTGGTTCTTCAAGAATGTCAGGTGTAAATAACGTGGCACTTTGGACTGGTAAACAAGCAAGTCCGTATATTCCATTCGTTAACATCGCTCCAATTGTTGGTGGGACAAATGGTATTTCTCCAATTTTCCTAACAACTGTTGATGTTACTGGTGGTATTGGTCTAGATCTTAAAAACTGGGTAAAAAAGGTTGATGCAGAAGGAAATGTTATTCGTAACGAAAACGACGAACCAATTCTAGAGCAAACATATTCTGTTGAAACAGGTACAGTTTTAACAATCAATATTAAAGAGAAAAAACTTTATAACGGAGATCAGGAATTAATCGATATTTCTAAGGCATTTACGCCTCAGAAAATGGAATTTATCAAAGCTGGTGGTTCTTATGCTATTGTTTTTGGTAAAAAACTTCAAACATTGGCAGCTAAAGTTCTTAACATCGAAGCTCCTTTAGTATATGCTCCGTCAAAAGAAATTTCACATGAAGGACAAGGTCTTACTGCGGTTGAAAAAATCTTCAACAAAAATGCAGTTGGAATCGCTCCGGGTAAAGTATTACACGCTGGTTCTGATGTTCGTGTAGAAGTTAACATTGTAGGTTCTCAAGACACTACAGGTCTTATGACTGCTCAGGAATTAGAGTCTATGGCGGCTACGGTAATTTCACCAATCGTTGACGGTGCTTACCAATCAGGTTGTCATACTGCTTCGGTTTGGGATAAAAAAGCGCAGGCAAACATTCCTAAATTGATGAAATTCATGAACGATTTTGGTTTGATCACAGCGCGTGACCCAAAAGGTGTTTATCATGCAATGACTGACGTAATTCATAAAGTACTTAACGATATTACTATAGACGAGTGGGCTATCATTATTGGTGGTGACTCTCACACAAGAATGTCAAAAGGTGTTGCTTTTGGTGCTGACTCAGGAACTGTTGCTCTTGCTTTGGCTACTGGTGAGGCTTCAATGCCAATTCCGGAATCTGTAAAAGTGACGTTCAAAGGAGATATGAAAGGATACATGGATTTCCGTGATGTGGTTCATGCTACTCAAGCTCAAATGCTTCACCAATTTGGAGGAGAAAATGTTTTCCAAGGAAGAATTATAGAGGTTCACATCGGTACTCTTACTGCTGACCAAGCGTTTACATTTACTGACTGGACTGCAGAGATGAAAGCAAAAGCTTCTATCTGTATTTCTGAAGATGATACTTTGATCGAATCATTGGAAATTGCAAAAGGCAGAATCCAAATCATGATCGACAAAGGAATGGATAATGACAAACGCGTTCTTCAAGGATTGATCAACAAAGCAGATAAGAGAATTACTGAAATTAAATCGGCTGAAAAACCTGCTTTAACTCCAGATGCAAATGCTAAATATTATGCTGAAGTTGTAGTTGATCTTGATTTGATTGCTGAACCAATGATTGCTGATCCAGACGTAAATAATGCTGATGTTTCAAAAAGATATACTCATGATACTATCAGACCTTTATCTTTCTACGGTGGAGTGAAAAAAGTAGATCTTGGATTTATCGGATCTTGTATGGTTCACAAAGGAGATATGAAAATTCTTGCTCAGATGTTGAAAAACGTAGAGGCACAAAAAGGAAAAGTGGAATTCAACGCTCCTCTTGTTGTTGCTCCTCCGACTTATAATATCGTAGATGAATTAAAAGCTGAAGGTGACTGGGAAGTTTTACAGAAATACTCTGGTTTCGAATTCGACGATAGCGCTCCAAAAGGTGCTGCACGTACAGAATACGAAAACATGTTGTATTTAGAGCGTCCAGGTTGTAATCTTTGTATGGGTAACCAGGAAAAAGCAGCAAAAGGTGATACTGTAATGGCGACTTCAACTCGTCTTTTCCAAGGAAGAGTTGTAGAAGATACTGAAGGTAAAAAAGGAGAGTCATTACTTTCTTCTACACCAGTTGTAGTTTTATCTACAATTTTGGGTAGAACTCCAACATTAGCTGAATATACAACTGCTGTTGAAGGTATTAACTTGACTAAGTTTGCTCCTTCTAATAAATCGTTAGTAATGTAATCTTACGATTATTAATATATCAAAAGCCCGAGTGATAAACTCGGGCTTTTTCTTTTATTGCTCTTCTATTTTTTGTAACTTGTCATGTTCAAAATAAAATAGAAAAACAAAAAATAATACAAGACTTATGGCTTTTGATATCGAAATGATTAAAAAAGTGTATGAGAACATGCCCGGTCGTGTTGACAAAGCACGCGAGATTGTTGGTCGTCCACTTACTTTAACAGAGAAAATTTTATACAATCACCTTTGGGATGGAAATCCAACTCAGGCGTTTGGAAGAGGAGTTGATTATGTTGATTTTGCACCAGACCGTGTTGCGTGTCAGGATGCAACAGCTCAAATGGCATTATTGCAGTTTATGCATGCCGGAAAATCTAAAGTGGCGGTTCCAACAACGGTGCACTGTGATCACCTGATTCAGGCAAAAGTGGATGCTGCAACCGATTTGGCCAGAGCAAAAACACAAAGTAATGAGGTTTTCGACTTCCTGTCGTCTGTTTCTAATAAATACGGAATTGGTTTCTGGAAGCCCGGTGCCGGAATTATTCACCAAGTCGTACTTGAAAATTATGCTTTCCCTGGCGGAATGATGATTGGAACCGATTCTCACACTGTAAATGCAGGTGGTTTAGGAATGGTAGCGATTGGAGTTGGTGGTGCCGATGCTGTAGACGTAATGTCTGGAATGGCGTGGGAACTTAAATTTCCTAAATTAATTGGAGTTAAATTGACTGGTAAATTATCAGGATGGACAGCTCCTAAAGATGTTATTCTTAAAGTGGCTGGAATTCTTACTGTAAAAGGAGGAACCGGCGCTATTGTTGAATATTTTGGCGAAGGCGCAACCGCAATGTCTTGTACGGGTAAAGGAACTATTTGTAATATGGGTGCCGAAATTGGAGCGACAACTTCAACTTTTGGTTATGATGCTTCAATGGGGCGTTACCTGCGTTCTACAAACAGAGCCGATGTTGCCGATGCTGCTGATAAAGTAGCTTCATATTTAACTGGTGATCCAGAAGTTTATGCAAACCCGGAACAATATTTTGACCAAGTAATCGAAATCAATTTATCTCAATTAGAGCCACACTTAAACGGACCTTTTACACCAGATTTAGCGACTCCAATTTCTAAAATGAAAGAAGAGGCAATCAAAAATAACTGGCCATTACAAATTCAGGTTGGTTTAATTGGTTCTTGTACAAACTCTTCTTACGAAGATATTTCTCGTGCAGCTTCTTTAGCAAGACAAGTTGCAGATAAAAACTTAAAAACAAAAGCGGAATTTACCATTACTCCGGGTTCTGAAGTAGTTCGTTCGACTATAGAAAGAGACGGATTCATTGATACATTTCATAAAATTGGTGCAACCGTTTTTGCCAACGCCTGCGGACCTTGTATTGGTATGTGGGATAGAGAAGGAGCGGAAAAAGAAGAAAGAAATACAATCGTTCACTCTTTCAACCGTAATTTCTCAAAACGTGCAGATGGTAACCCTAATACATTAGCTTTTGTTGGTTCTCCAGAATTGGTAACGGCAATGGCGATCGCTGGTGATTTAGGCTTTAATCCACTAACTGATAAGTTGATTAATGAAGATGGAGAAGAAGTAATGCTGGATGCTCCAACAGGAGATGAACTTCCTGCTAAAGGATTCTATGCTGAAGATCCAGGCTTTCAAGCTCCGGCAGCAGATGGTTCAGGGGTTCAGGTTGTGGTTAGCCCAACATCTGAGCGTTTGCAATTATTAGCTCCATTTGATGCTTGGGACGGGAAAAATATTACTGGTGCAAAACTATTGATCAAAGCCTTTGGAAAATGTACAACCGACCATATTTCTATGGCTGGACCTTGGCTGCGTTTCCGTGGACATTTAGATAATATATCTAATAATATGCTTATTGGTGCTGTAAATGCATTCAATCAAAAAACAAATTCGGTTAAAAATCAATTAACGGGAGAATATGATGCGGTTCCTGCTGTTGCTCGTGCGTATAAAGCAGCTGGAGTTCCGTCTATCGTTGTGGGAGATCACAATTATGGTGAAGGTTCTTCTCGTGAACACGCGGCTATGGAGCCTCGTTTCTTAGGTGTGAAAGCGGTATTGGTGAAATCTTTCGCTCGTATTCACGAAACAAACCTTAAAAAACAAGGTCTTTTAGGATTGACTTTTGCAAACGAAGCAGATTATGATAAAATTCAAGAAAACGATACGATTAACTTTACTGATTTAACGGAGTTCGCTCCAGGAAAACCATTAACATTAGAGTTCGTTCATGCGGATGGCACAAAAGATATTATTTTGGCAAACCATACTTACAACGCTGGACAAATTGGCTGGTTCGTTGCTGGTTCTGCATTAAATCTAATTGCCGCAGGAAAAGCTTAAATATTAAAATTCAATTATATTTAAAATGCCCTGTGGAAACAGGGCATTTTTTTGTTAGGAGGTCATTTTGAAAATATTTAACAAGGACTCAGTTTGCAAGTTCTATTTGAGATAAAGTCTTTGTTCTATTTGGTTTTGTAGTGTCAAACTCTTCAGTTGAAATGCTAAAAACAAGAGAAGAGGGAGTTTTTGAGTATTCATTTATAGTGTAACCACCTACTATATATAATTTGTTGTTATTATAATACATAGCTGAACGATATAAATTCAGTTCAATAGTATATTCTTTTAATAGTTTTGTTTTGATGTTGTAAACATACATTTTTTTGTTTTCAAAAAAATAGATTGTATCATCATTGTAAGTTATAGCAGGTCTTTCTAAGCCTGAAAATAATTCACCTTCAGTTTGCCATTTTTCAGAGGTTAAGTCAAAAGTTTCAATCTGAGGAACAGGATTTCCGTTGTTACCGCCAATTAAATATATTTTATCTTCAATCAGAATTCCGTTTGTTTCCATTGCGATTGGCATACTTGCCAGTTCGTACCAGTAACCGGAGGTGATATTGTAAAAATGTACTTTATTAGTAAAATCTTTTTCATCCTTCTTCTCTGATTTTATCGAGCCTCCTATAACTATAATATTGTCTTTGTATGAAAAAGATGCAGCGTCAGAAGCTTGATGTGGATAAGTTTTGTCAATCGTAACTGTTTTCTTGTCCATGTCAAAAACTTCAATTTCGTTTTGTAGATACTCAAATTTTCCATTCATTGAGATTTTTTTTCCTCCCAAAATGTATATTGTATTGTTATAGTAATTGACATTATGAAAAGCTCGCTTTTTGAATTTCTCTTCAGTAATTTGCCAGGAGTCTAATGCGATATCATAAATCAATAAATTGGATTTGTACATTGCTATACTATTGTCTTGGCGAAGTTCTTCTAAAAATTTTTGTATGAAATTATCGTTATCATCGAAATTTTGATTTTTTGACCGCAGCCTTTTGAAAGGGTCGTTTTCTATGCTTGCATCACCTCCTGTGATATAAATTTTTCCATCCTTAAGAAAAGATCCAAATGATGAAATACCATATTTTATTGATTTTAGCTTGGTGTATGATAGTTTAGATTTTAGTTTTAATTCATGATTTGCTTCAATTTTCAATTCGTTTAAATTTTCAGTTTCTTCAGAAAGAATAACGTGAAATTTCAGTTTTGCTAAGTTTTCAATGCTTATTTTTAAAGTAGTAAACCCAAGATGAGAAAATTCTACTATTTCATCGGCTTTAAGAGATGAAAAAGAAGATGTTGAAAACTCTCCTTTTTTATTGGTGATAGTTCCAATTTTGCTATTTAATGCTAAAATATTAACATCCTCAAGAGGTTCGTCGTTTCTTGAAAATACAGAACCTTTTTGGTTTTGTGAAAATAAGAACAGCGGAAATAAGAAGAGTGTAAAGAGTAATTTTTTCACAAGTTTTTGCAAGTTAAGTTAGTATTAAATTTAAAATTATTGGTGTTGTGTAAAAAGCTGAATTTTAAAAAGTTGGCTCAATTTTTATGCCGAATAGGTTAATTTGGATGAAATTAGTTGTTAAAAATTGTGTTTTTTTTACTTTAAAAAGTTAAATTCGCCTTGCCCCAAATAACAAAACAGCTTTTTTTGAGTTTTAGAAATAGAAAAGTTCAAAAAGTGCGATAGATAAAATGACAAGGATGACCTATAGATTAATAATATTGATGTTTTTTTTTAGTGTTGGTGTTTTTTCTCAGGAAAAATACATCAAGCATAAAATCTCAAAAGGAGAAAATATTACCGTTATTGCTAAAAAATATGGTGTTAAACCAAAAGATATTATCGACGCAAACCCAGATGCGCCAAAGATATTGAAACTCAATTCGGTTTTATTGGTCCCAAATAATAACAAAGCAGTTACCTTAAAACCTACTGAGAATGTTGAAAATACAAATGCAGATTCTCATGAAATTCAGGCAAAAGAAACGCTTTGGGGAATTGCAAAAAAGTATAATGTATCGGTTGACGAATTAAAAAAAGCAAATCCTTCACTTGAATCCGAAGGATTAAAGATTGGACAACGAATAAATATTCCTTCAAATTCAGCTGCAATTGCTGAAAACACTGCTCAAATTACAGAACAATCAACGGATGTTGAGATTGTAGTTGAGGTGCAGCCAAAAGAAACCAAATACGCGATTGCCAAAAGATATGGAATAACGGTTGCTGAATTAGAAAAACAAAATCCTTTTATAAAAGGAAAACTTCCTGTAGGTTATGTTTTAAAAATAAAAACTTCTAAAGAAAAGGCAGATGCTGCATTAAACCCTGTTCCAGCGACAAATGAAATAACACCAGCTCAGGAAGAAAACACGCAAATAGCTGATAACACAAATGTAAAAACTGATTCGGCGATAGTCCGTGTAAGCAATCACTCAGGATTGATTGATCTTTTAATTTTGAATGCTACGCAAAACATAGGAACGCGTTACCGTTCTGGAGGTACAACAAAAGCTGGTTTTGACTGCTCAGGTTTGATGTTTTGTACTTTTGGAAACTTTGATATTAAATTGCCAAGAAGTTCAATTGAACAATCTCGAATTGGAAGCAAAGTCAATTCTGATGCAGCACAGAAGGGGGATTTAATTTTCTTTAAAACAAATGGACGCCGTCATATTAATCACGTAGGAATGGTTGTTGAGGTGACTGAAGGCGAAATTAAATTTGTTCATTCTTCGACTCATGGAGGTGTTATGATTTCTTCAACAAAAGAGCCGTATTACGAAAGAGCTTTTTCGCAGGTTAATCGTATTTTAGAAGAAGAAACTAAGAAGCTGTAGTGTTTAGGTAAAAATTATCTTTAAATTCTTCAATCGGAAAAGGCTTACTCAGCATTTTCGAGACATATTTGTTTTTTGTGATTTCATCGATTTCATCTGGATCTAAAGTGGATGAAAGAACATAAATTTGAGTATCATTCTTAATTTTTGATTCCAATTTATCGTATTCTTTCAAGAAATCAAAACCATTCATAAAGGGCATCTGGATATCAAGAAGAATAATCAGCGGTTTGTTTATTTCTCTGTTGTTATCGAGCCACAAAAGTGCTTCTTCTCCATTGTTGGCAATGTGAATTTCTTCTATAAAAAGCACTTTTTTTAATAGTTGTCTGATTACCAGCTGATCAATCAAATTATCTTCAATTAATAGAAATGTTGTGTTAAGTGGCATAGTAGTTTGGTATTGTTACGACAAATTTGCTTCCTATTTCAGTTTGTGAGCTTACAGAGATATTTCCTTTAATATTTTCAACTGCTTCTTTTACAATATAAAGCCCTAATCCAGATCCTTTATTTTTGTTTGTTCCAAAATACATTTCAAAAATATTGTCTTTAAATTCCTCTTTAATTCCAATTCCGTTGTCTGTTACTTCAATTTTATTAAATCCATCTTTTACAGAGGTTTTAATAGAAATTAGCATTTCCTGTTTGCTGGCGTCGGCATATTTAATGGCATTTGAGAGTAAATTCGAAATGATGATTTTTAGCCTTAAACTGTCGCTTTGAATTTGATCGACTAATAATTCTTTGGTAAATGTGATTTTGCTGGCGTTTTCAATATGCATTAACTGAGAAATAGCTTCTTCAAATAATTCTTTTAAGCTCACAGGTTCCATGACTATTTGAGTACGTTTGTTTTTCGAGTAATCAATAATGTCGCTTATGAATTGATCCTGTTTGGCCAGACTTTGCTCCATTAAATTCAGATAATCCTTAATCTGTGAGACATTGTCTTCTAATTGTGTGATTTTTATAAGGCCTTTCAAAGATGTAATTGGAGATCTTAAATCATGCGATGCGCTGTAAACAAAGCAATCCAGTTCATGATTTACCAGCATTAGATTTTCGTTTTTTACTTCGATTTCTTTTTTAGAAACTAGCAGGCGCTTTACCATTATGGAATAGTAAAGACAAATGCTGCAGACAATAATCAGAATAAAAAGAATATTTGTGATGATCAGCAAATCTTTTATTTTACGGGTTCCTACGCCTAAGGTATTCAAAAAATTGCGTTCGTTAATGGTAAGTTTGTCGCTTATGACGCTAATTTCGCTAAGAAATTTTCGTTGTTCATTAGTGGTTAATGAATTGTGTTTTATTTTCGCGTCAATCTGCGTTCCAAGTACAAATAATTCATTGATTAATTTGTCTCCTTCTTCCCATTCGTGAATGGCTTTTGCTAAAAAGGAAACTTCTTTAAAATGAACAAAAAGCCAAACAAGATCGTCTAGATCGTCTTTATGATTTCGTCCTTTAAGAAAACCTTCGCGGGCAATTTGGTTGTCGCCAGCTTTTAGGAGTGTTTTTCTGGCGATTCCGTCACCTTGAGGAACGCTCAGCTCTTCGATGTATAATTTCCACTGATTTTGATCTTTCGTATAAAGGTATGTAATGAGATGTCGTGCAGCATCTTTTTGGCCTTTTGAATAATGTGATTCGCCATTAACGTAGGCTCTATTGGCAGATAAAATTTTGATTGTAAAGAAATTGATGCATATTAAAAGGGCGCATGTAATAAATACAATTAGCAAAAGAACAAAGACATTTGGAAATCGCATTTTTCTTAAAAGCTGAATCTTCTGCATATTTCTTATTTTGTAGGTTGATAGTTTCGTTTTAAACGTCTGATTAACTTGTAGTTGATGTTTTTTTTCTGTTTCGTAAGTTTGGGGAACTTTTTATGAGTTTAAGTTATAAAATAAACAATTGTTAATAAAAATAAGGTGATTTGATTAATTTCACCTTCTTATCAAATTTAATAAAAAAATATTTTGCTTTAACAAAGAAGATTTTATTTTCGGAATATTTTGAATTTATTTAAATTAATCTATTGTTTATCAGGTATTTATAATTTAGTTAAAATTTTTTAAAACATTTTTTTGACGAAAGTATATTCATTTTTAATAATCATTTTACGAATAAATAATTATTTCAAAGCATAATTTTGTTTAACGATTCTTGGTTTTGAAAACAATTACAAGAAAAGGTTTTGTTTTATTTTTTTAGAAAGTTAAAAAAAAATAATTTATAAAAAAATGTAAGAATAAAATGGATCTTTTTTTCTTTTTTAAGTGTGTTTTAATAACAAAAGAAGCTGCAAGTTCTGCTTGCAGCTTTTTTTTAAAAGTAAAGTTATTTCATAAATTTAAACGTGTTGCATATTAAAAAATGATTGATAATTCTAAGTGTATCAAATTGTTATATTTTGAAAGACTATGCTAAATGTTGTTTTCGTATTTGGCATAAAGTTTTGGAAACATTTGCTTTAAATCGTCGCTGTCTTCATTCCATTCTTTTCCGGTTGTTATATGGTTCTCCTGAAATGGATAAGGCATTTTTTGATCAGTCAGTTCTTCAAAGATTATGCCCGGCAAATAGCCAAAGCCCTCCCAATCAAATTCTTCTATTAAATGTGTTTCAATTTCTGCAAGCGATTCTGGATTCTCGAGAACCTTGTAATAAAAATCCTTTCCCTGCGCAATTACCCATTCGCGAAAATCGCTGAAACTGTCATCACTGCAGCCTCCATGAATAATATAAATAGCGCCCCAAAGTTCCCAAGTATTTGCTTTACCTCTGAAATTTCGAAAGCTGTTTCCAAATAAAATTAGTTCATCAGCTGTCAGTTTTCGGAGTTCATTTGCTAGTTCTTCTTGCTGTTCTTCAAAATTGCCTCCAGAGATGTCTTTGGTTTTTTGAATGATTTTCCAAAATAAATCTTCCTGCATCAGTTCTTCTGAAACTGTATAATCTGTGTTTTTGATAATTTTAGAACAGCGGTTTTTTTCTGTATTACCAAAAAATATATCAAATATTCCCATTGGTTTTTGGTATTAGTTTGTATGTCACATTTTAATAAAAAAATATTTTAGGAATTCACATTAATTACTCCTTTAAAAAATTGAATACCGCCAAATAAGATAGCGCCCCAAAATATAAAACCAATATCAGCGAGTGTCAAAATAATCCCGCCGCAAAACCATAGTGCGCCGTAAACCATATCTTTTCTGGCCTTTTCATATTTTGCTTCTTGTATTTCGATTTCTAGATTTTCTACTATTAAAGCAGCAACTTCAGTACTGAGGCCCTGTTCTGCAAGTTTGGCTTTTGTTTCGTGAGCTGATTTGTTTTCATTGATTAGCAGATTTGCTGCATAATTGTAATGATGATTTGAAGTATCTGATGATTCAATTTGGGTGGTTTCCATAAATTTGTTTTTTTGGTTGGCTTGGTTTTTATTTTTGATTTTAACGAATCAAAGTTTAATTGTTCAGATTTATATTTCACATTCTATGGCTATCATATTGTATTGCGAAATAATTCTGAAAAACTATTTTGGTTTTGACACCCAAATATAAATAGTTGAAAATTTATATACTTACGGGAAGACGTAAATGGGAAAGTTTTTTCAATAAAAAAAGCTACAAGTTTATTTGCAGCTTTTTTTTATGATGTTTTTAGTGAAATCAGACTTATTTAATTTTTGTGAATACGTCTGAGCATTCTTCAATGCAACGCATGTAGTTGACATGATAGAAATACATTTGTTTATCTTCTATTGTATAGTTTTCTATAAAAGTTCCTGCTGGTTTTTCCATTGTGGTTGTAAATCCAGGGCAGCCATAAACTAAAGTTAAAGTTTTTGTATCCGTTTTATAAGTTCCAGCTTTACATTCTGGGAACCGTGTTGAGGTGAAGCTGCCATCGCTGTTAAAAGTATAAGTATAGCTGTCATCAGCAGGAATCCAATTGGATGGTCCACCAGCACTAACATAATGCCCTGTTAATTTCCAGGTTCCAATTATTCCTGTATTTTTAACTTTAGGTTCATTGTCACTATTACAGCTTACTTGAAAAAGTGCAAAAACAAATAAAACGATTAATTTCTTCATAGCATTTTATTTAGTATCAATTTCTTATTCAATTCTAACAAAACCACTTCCAATTCCGTCTGGATTGTTCTCAGCGATTTCAAGTTTATTTGATTCTGAATTTGTAATTATGCCTCGTATTGTAACATCAAGTGGTTCTTGAAGATTTTCAGTGATATTACAAGTTATAAATTTCTCCATTTCACCTGTAAAAATGGATTTCTGCATTGTAATGTCATAGTTACCGCTAGCAGTTATTTTTCCGTTTTTAGTTATTGAAAAAGTATTGTCTTTGTTTAAACTTAATTGAATTGAATTTCCCGTAGAAGCTGGTGTACTATGTAAATGAAAAGCAATACCACCATTTGTACCTTCCCAATTCCATTTTCCATAAATTCCTGATTTTCCTGAGTTAGCATCAGTTTCTGAACTGCAGGAAATAAGGCCGATGGCAAGAATAAAAAGTGTAATTATTTTTCTCATAATTTCGTTGGTTTTTTTATAAGATAAGTAAACTTCAAATTGGTTGCGTTATAAATGATATTATTTTGAAAATTAATTTGTTAGTGAAGTTTTTTTATTCAATTTCATGCCAATAATGCCCACAGCCATTTTTACATTCTGTATCTCGTCTTTCAGTATCAGTTATTTTAAAAATCCAGAGTAGTGCAGTTATAGTTTTTTTATTTTCTTCCATCGGAAGCAAGGCCAATTTTTGAAAAGCAATTTTAGGTGGAAATGTTTTTAAAATTACTATTGGAGTGTAAGTTGATTTTAGGGGAATAGTGTTTATTGCTGTTTGATAAGCTTCAGAATTATAATCTGTTTTATTCGGAATTGAATTAAAAATATAATTGTACAATGTTGCAAATAATTCTTTGAAGTTGTAATCGCCTTCTAGTAAAAGCTCTAAGCCAGCATTAAATTCGAGCTGGTCTTGTGCAATTTTGTTGATTATTTTTTCTGATTTTTTCAATGCTTTTCTATTTCTTTTGAATTAGTTTTCCAAACTCTGTTCTCAAACTATCCTGAGTAAATAAAAGTCTTTTCTTTTGATCGAAAGTTAATTCATTATTCGAAAATAACATTTGAAGGTCTCTTTGAATTTGAAAATAATCTCCAATATAACGTCCGTTTAATTCGGTATAGAAAGTTTCAATTTCTTTATTTGTCTTTTGAATTTTATGCTGTTTGAAATTATTTTGTAGAATATAAATAATAAAGAAAACAGTAATGAAAACAAGTAATTTGAAAATTATTTTCTGATTCATTTTAGTTTTGTGAAAGTTGAATTTCAAATGTAAATAATTGAAATAAGATTTAAGTGCGGAAAACCGTAAAAGAGATTTTTTTTGGTTTATGAAATAATCGGAATTTAAAACTTCAAGATTTGAAATTTCTAAAAAAAGTATATCTTTAACCAACCCAAAAACCAAAAAAATGCAAGAAAACGACCAAGACCAAGAACATTTTAAAAGAGAACTCGGATTATTAGACGGAACCATGCTTGTAGTTGGTTCTATGATTGGATCTGGAATATTTATCGTAAGTGCCGATATCGCCAGACAAGTTGGATCTGCCGGCTGGCTGACACTGATTTGGCTTATCTCTGGATTAATTACAATTATCGCTGCCGTAAGTTACGGAGAACTCAGCGCAATGTTTCCAAAAGCTGGAGGACAATATGTTTACCTTAAAGAAGCATACAATAAATTAATTGCCTTTTTATACGGCTGGAGTTTTTTTGCTGTAATTCAGACCGGAACAATTGCGGCTGTTGGAGTGGCTTTCTCAAAATTCGCATCGTATTTGTATGAGCCTTTCAGTGACGAAAATATTTTGTATGAATTAGGTTCTTTTAAACTTAATGCAGCACAGCTTGTTTCAATTTTTACAATCGTTGTATTGACATACATTAACAGCCGCGGTGTAAAAAACGGAAAAATTCTGCAGACTGTTTTAACAATAATCAAAATTTTATCATTGCTGGGGTTAATCGTTTTTGGATTAACGCTTGCGGCAAAAGCTTCAGTTTGGGATGCCAACTGGGCAGATGCTTGGACAACACGCTCCTATAATGCTGAAAGCACTTCATGGCTTCCAATTAGCGGAACGGCTTTGATTACCGGAATTTCTGCTGCAATGGTAGGTTCATTATTTTCAAGCGATGCGTGGAATGGTGTTACTTTTATTGCCGGTGAAATTAAAAATCCAAAACGTAATGTTGGGTTAAGTTTATTTCTGGGAACTTTTATCGTAACGGTAATTTATGTTTTGACTAATTTAATGTATTTGGCTGTTGTGCCGCTTCAGGAAATTGCAACTGCAAAATCGGATAGAGTAGCAGTTGTGGCTTCGCAATATATTTTTGGAGATATTGGAACCCTGATTATCGCCATTATGATTATGATTTCAACTTTTGCGTGTAACAATGGGCTAATTATGGCTGGGGCAAGAGTTTATTATACAATGGCAAATGATGGTTTGTTCTTCAAAAAAGCGGCCGTTTTAAATGAATCAAGCGTTCCTGCTTGGGCATTATGGGCACAATGTATTTGGGCTTCTGCTTTATGTTTGACAGGGAAATATGGTGATTTACTTGATTTTGTAATCATCATTGTTTTGATTTTTTATATTCTGACGATCTATGGAATTTTCATTTTAAGAAGAAAAATGCCGGATGTAGAAAGACCTTACAAAGCATTTGGATATCCATTTTTACCAATGTTATATATCATCGTTGCCACCGCAATTTGTATTTCATTGTTATTTACGAAATTTTCAACCTGTGGCTGGGGAGTTTTAATAATGCTGGCAGGAATTCCAGTTTATTATTTAACCAAACCAAAAGAATAAAATTTTGTTTCAAGTTTCAAGTTTCATGTTTGAAGTTTAATACTTGTATAAAAAAAGCGTTTTATTTATTATAAGACGCTTTTTTTGTTTTCTAATTGTTAGTATCTGATAAGTCATTATCAATTCTTTCTGCTGTTGGTCTTAAGAAAATCAGATAAATTAAAATCAGAATTCCGAATAATATAAAATCTGGTTTTAAAATTAAGATCAAAAAAGCAGCACCTTCAAGAACTGCCCAGCGCAGAATTGATGCTGTTTGATAAATAGGGAATTTTTCTTCAAGTTTTAATTTTGGATTAATTTGTTTCAATTGAGATTTGAATAAAAAACTGCTCAAAACAAATGCTAAAACAGGAATTAAAATATATACTGCCGAAGAAGTATCGATAGACGGAATTCGTAATTTTTCAATCGAAAGGTCGCCTATAATGTAATACGCTATAATTGTTCCTGCGCAAATGGCAAGATGTATAATTTGGAGAGTTTTAATTTTTTCAGACATGATTTGGTTAGGTTTTGAAGGAGGTTTATATATGCAAGTTAAGAATTAATTACTTGAAAATTAGTATTTTGACAGTTGTAAATAGTGTTTTTTAATTTGTTGTTTTAATTTTTTACGGTCTTGTAAAGAATAACAAAGAAATAAAAAAAAGTAAGAAACACTCTATAAAATCATATTTTCTTTATTTGAAATCAAAAAAAAAGACACTGCAATTAAGCAGTGTCTCTTTGATGCAAATAATCTGGAAACTGTTTTATAACGCAACAGCTTCAGCAGATGATTTTATTGTTGAATTAATAATAGACAAAGTAAGAGGGTCAGATTCTCCTGAGAAGAAAGCCTCTAAAATTTCCTGAAATATTGGGTTTGTGTTTTCTACTAAAGAAAAAAGTGTCATAGACGAACGTAATTTGCGTGCATCTAAATCTCCCAAAATTCCATCAGCAGATTTTCTTTTGAAAGTCAATAAAAGTTCTGAAATTTCGATTAAATGTTTTCCTAAAATAGGATGTTCCAAATAATCTGTAGCTTCTTTTAAATCATTAATGGCATAAAGATTTGCCGTATCACTTTTGCCTAAACCTTTTATTTGCGGAAAAATGAACCACATCCAGTGTGTTTCTTTTTTCCCTTTTCTGATTTCAGAAAGAGCGGTAAGATAAAGTTTGTTCTGCGCATCTAAAAAACGCGCTAAATCATTGTTTGAATAGGCCATTATGGTAATGTGTTTAAAAAAAGGTTGCAAAAGTAGTAAAAAAGATAGGGTTTGCCTAATAAAAGGTTCATACAGTGTGGGTTTTAACTTTTTAAAGAAGGAATATCTTACTGTTTTTTTTATCAAAAAAAGTTTTTCTAATCATTCAATTCTATAAAAATCAAAGTTTTCGATTGGTTCTTCTAAAGGTAAGATTGATCCTTGGCAAAACATCTCGGGCTGTTTTTGGAACTTGATGTTGCCAAAAACTGTTTGTTGTTCCAGCCATTAATAAAAAAGAACCATGATGAAGCGGAATCTCAACCTGCGGAATTTCCTTGCTGTATTTATGACGAAGTCTGAACATTCTGGTTTCTCCAAAAGTCACCGAAGCAATGACCGGATTAGGCCCCGAATTGTGTTCTTTGTCGCTGTGCCAGCCTACACCGTCATTTCCATTTCGGTATAAATTTAAAAGGAGGCTGTTAAAATCAAGCTGCGTTTCTTTTTCAACGCGGCCTCGAATAGTTAATAAGTCATAAGTCCAGTCAGGCCCTTTTGGATCTGCGCCGGGATTATCTTTATCTTCATACCAGGAAATCATTCGGGGAACAGTATAGGTTTTATCATAAATTTCCATTTCATATTCTCTCCATTTAGTTTTGCGAAGTATTCTTTCATAAAAACGGTCAGATTCTTCTTTAGTGAAGAAATTATCGATCAGAATAAGTTCTGAGTCAGGAATGTCAAATATTTTTCTGCCTTCCAAACCAGTCGCAAATAATTCGGTGTCGTTAAATAGTGTCATAACTTAATTTTTCAAGATTTTGGCTTAATTCTGAAACTGCTTGTTAAAGAATACTTTTCCAGGATGTTTTTCTGCGAAAGCAAAAATCAAATGCTCGATATATTGATTGCTTTTATAAGGTTCCGTATAATTTTTTACTTCTGATGGATCATGAATCGAAATATCCGAAGGAATATAACCCATTCCATAAAAATGTCCCTTTTCAATCCAAATACAGCTTCGTTCGTCTTTAGATCTTCCTTTGTCTATAATCGCAAAAGTGGGCCTATTGTTTAATAAAAAATCAATGGCATTGTCCACTTGTTCGTTATGAAGTACAATATCAGGCAAGTTTTTCAGATCATTATTTTGCGGAAGTTCTCCTTCTTCAGGTCTGGCATATTTGCAGAATCTTTGATCAATTTCAAATCGTTCAGACAAACCTCTCAGTAAATTTATAGCATTATACAAACTATTAAATTCATGAATGCAAGTCTGAAATTTGCTTAGTTTTCCAACGGCCAAATATTTATATCCGTTTCTTGCTTCATACTGATAAATGCCAAACCTTGCTTCAAAACGTTTTAATGCCCTATTGTAGGTGGGCCAAAGCTGTTTTATTTCAGTGCATTCTAACAAAAGCGCCATTAATTCGGTGGCACAGACTTCAAAGGAAATTCCATGAATATCTCTTAAAAAATGCTGTCTCTGCGAATTGATTTTATGACCGCTAAAATGAGAAGCTACGCGTTTTTTTAAGTTGATTGCTTTCCCTACATAGATTACCTTTTTTACCTGATTATAAAAATAATATACACCTGGTTTTTCCGGTAAATTGTTAAAGTCATCAGGAGGCAGGTTGGGTGGCAAACGCTGATCTTGCGAAGTCATTTTAATCATTTTTGCGATCTCGCCTTCATCGTCCCATTCCAGCAATTGAGAAAATAGTATTGCGGTAGCATCTGCATCTCCGCCAGCACGGTGTTGATTCTCTAACGGTATGTTTAACGAATGGCAAAGTTTCCCCAAGCTGTACGATGCCAGCCCCGGTTTAATTTTTCGTGCGGCGCGAACGGTGCACAGTTTTCTTGCGGTCCATTTAAAACCCGCTTGTTCCAGCTGATGACGTACAAAAGAATAATCGAAGTTGACATTATGTGCAACAAAAATGCGATCCGTCAGCATTTCCAGTACTTTCTCTGAAATATCATCGAAAATAGGGGCGTTGGCAACCATTTCATTATTAATTCCCGTTAATCCAAAAATTGACAGCGGTATATCTTTCTCTGGATTTACAAGCGTTTCATAACGATCAAGTACATTTTTACCATCATGAATAATAATGGCAATTTCTGTAATGCGGCTGCCACTGGCATTACCGCCTGTGGTTTCAATATCGACTATGGCATATTCCGTATTTTTCATCTGTATATAACGTAAAACTTATTGTTTTTCTGTTGTTTATATTTAAACTTTAACCGTAATAACATCTTTGAGCAAAGTAGAAAACTTGGGAGATAATCTGTTCTGTCTCATTTTCCATTGTCGTCCTAAAGACTGTACGCCGAATTTAATTTTATTATTGCCATAACTCTGATTCATTTTATCAATCACACTCATTAAGGGCTGATGTTTAGGATTTGATGTTTTGAATAAATTAAGCTGCGTTTCATTATTTGGAGTTAGACCCATTACAATTACGCCAGCCTTTTTATAACGATAGCCTTTTTTAAAAATAGCTTTAAATCCCTTTTGCGCAGCCTCATTAAGCTCTATTGTCGAATTTGTCGGAAAATCAGTAGTGATAGTAATACTTCGTGAGTATTGTGAGTTTTCGTCTTTTAAAAAACTAGTCTGAATAAAAACAGTTACCATATTGCAATGACAATCCTGACGCCTTAATTTCTCAGCACAAGAAGCTGTAAACGTGCTGATTCGTTCTGAAATTTCTTCATAAGTAGTATATCTTTTTTCGAAAGATCTTGTGGTGGCAATCATTTTTCGATCAACGGCTTCTTCTAAATCCAAAGTTGGTTTTCCTTCTAATTCATGTTTTAAACGAAGCCCAACTACAGACATTTCTTTTCTTACCCAAGCATCCGGAAGTTGGGTAAATTCATAAGCCGTGTTGATTTTTTTTAATTTAAGCCGTTTGGCGTGTTTTCTTCCAATTCCCCATACGTCTTCAATTTTAGTCCACCTTAATGCTTTAATTCTTTTTTCTTCAGAGTCAATACAATAAACACCCTGCGTACGATCTGCAAATTTTCGAGCAATTTTATTTGCCACTTTTGCCAAAGCTTTGGTAGGCGCAAAACCTATACTGACAGGAATGCCCGTTCCTTGTGTTACTTCTTTCCTCATTTTCAAGCCTAGCACATTCAGATCAAATAAATCGTAACCTGAAAATTTCAGGAAAGCTTCATCAATACTGTAAATTTCGATTTCGGGAGTATAAGTTTGAAGCAGGTTCATTACCCGATTGCTCATATCGCCGTACAGCGGATAATTAGAAGAATAAACAAAAATGTTTTTTTCTTTAAAAACAGATTCATACTTAAAAGCAGGAATAGCCATTGGTATGCCAAGAGCCTTAGCTTCATCGGAACGCGAAATAACACAGCCATCATTATTAGAGAGAATAACGATAGGTTTTCCTCTTAAACTTGGCTCAAATACTCTTTGGCAAGAAGCATAAAAATTATTACAATCGACTAAAGCAAACATTTCTAATGTGTTTTTTATTTCTATTTCTATTTTGCCACCCTGAGCGAAGTCGAAGGGCTTCATAGTATAAAAGGTCTTCGACTTCGCTCAGACTGACAACTTAAAAAGATTTAATACAATGAATTACAATTCCCCAAATCACAAAATTATTTTCCGGAGTTACTTTTATAGGCAGATAATCTTCATTTTCTGCAATAAGCCAAATGATCTCTTTTTCTATTTTGATACGCTTTACAGTAAATTCCCCATCAATTTGGCAAACAGCAATTTTATTGTTTTGCGGTTCAAGGCTTTTATCAATAATCAATAAGTCACCATCATTGATGCCGGCATTTTTCATAGAATGTCCTTTTACTCTGGCGAAATAAGTAGTGTATTTGTGTTTGATGAATTCTTTGTTGAGATCAATCGATAATTCGATAAAGTCATCAGCAGGCGAAGGAAAACCTGCGCTGATACCAACGTCAAAAAAAGGCAGTTTTACTTCCGAACTTACATCCGGAATGTATAATTGTATTGATTGTGTGGTATTTATATTTGTCAATTTCATAATTCACTTCAAAAAGTTGTTTTTTTGTAACCACAAAATTAGTACAGATAAGAACAATTTTTTATATATTTGCTGTTCCAAATTATAACAAATTAATTATGTCTTTATTTTCAGATAACATCAGAGCATTGAGGGTTAAGCATAAAATATCACAAGAGAAATTAGCTGGAAACCTTAGCATTACAAGAGGAAGATACGTGAAATACGAAGATGGAACTTCGGAAGCGCCGTATGACATTTTAAAGAAAATCGCCTTGTATTTTCATACCAGTATCGATTTGATATTATCGGTCGATATTCGGAAAATTAATATCGAAAATTTGATCAAACTAGAAGGTAACCGACTCATTTTACCCATCCAGGTTGATAATTTTGGAGAAAATTATATCGAAATTGTTTCCCAAAAAGCAAAAGCCGGTTACCTAAACGGCTATGCCGATCCGGAATATATTGAAAGCCTTCAACAGGTTTCGCTTCCGTTTTTAGGACCTGGCAAACACCGTGGATTTCCTGTAGAAGGCGATTCGATGCCACCGCATGAAGATGGTTCGATTATTATTGGCCGTTATGTGGAAAGGCTAGGTGAGGTGATGGATGGAAAAACGTATATCCTGATTACCAAAAATGAGGGAATGGTTTATAAACGACTGAACAAAAACAAAAAGAATGCTTTGGTTTTAGAATCAGATAATAGTTTTTACCCAAATTATGAAGTGAAAGCTTCTGACATTTTGGAGATTTGGGAATACGAATGCAACATCGGCCGATCTGATAAAAAACAAACATTATCTGAAACAGAGAGCATGAAAGAATTGCTTTTGGAAGTAAAAAGAGAAGTGATGGAGATTAAGAATAATACTTCGAATACGTAGATTTTTCCGCCACGAATTCACGAATTATTTTAAATCAAAATGTCAGTCTGAGCGGAGTCGAAGACCTTTTATATTATGAAGCCCTTCGACTCCGCTCAGGGTGACAATCGGAATCAAAAAAATCTAAAAAACCTTCACAAAACTCAAACCATATTGCTGTCCGTTATAAAAAGGCGCAACCATAGAAGTTGATTTATTTTCAGAAGATGATTTGAACAGTTTTTTAGTAATATAAGGATTCATCCAATACGCGATTTTTGTACTCAAAATCCCGATTCCGGCTCCTGCCGCAACATCGGTTAACCAATGGCGATTGTTGTAAATTCTAAATAATCCCGTTCCGGTGGCTACGGCATAACCGGCAATTCCGTACCAAATTGACTTGTCTTTGTATTCCTGGTATAAAAATTCGGCACCCATAAATGCAGTTGCGGTGTGTCCAGAAGGGAAGGAGTTGTTAGAACTTCCGTCAGGTCTTTCTACATGCGAAATCGATTTTAAACCCAAAACCGTTGTCGCCATAATCGCATACGAAGTCACAAGTATTACAGAACGGTCGCGCATATTATTTTTACCTTTTACACCAAAAGCATTCAACGCATAAACCGATGCTGCGGGTGCATATTGCGAGAAATCATCAATAGTAACTTTCTCGTCAATATCCTCGGTAACTTCATCCTTAATTTGGTGATTAAAACTTAGGAGCTGATCACTTTCTAAACCAATCACGCCATAACCAATTAATACACCCGGAATGATTAATTGTTTGTAATTGAATTTTAAATGATTGGAGGTGCTGTCGATTTTTGTAATAGAATCATTTTGTTGTGCATTCGCAGAAAATAATCCGAATAGAAATAGCAGAAGAATAGCTTTGCAGGACATCGTTATTTTTGTTTTTGTTGCAATAATAACGAATGTCTGAACGAACTATTTTTCCCTTAATTCAACCTTAAGCGAACTTTAATTTGTTGGGTTTAAATGTGATAGTTGGATTAAGATTGGCTTATTTTTTTTAAATTCTGCTGGAATGATTTTCATATTGTAGCAACGGATTTCAATCCGTTGAAGTTTGATCAAACCATGTTTTAAAGTCCCGTAGGGACGATTTATATTGTAGGGCTGGATTTCAATCCAGTCCAATATGAATCGAGCCCACAGCTCTTTTGCATTTTGGAATTTCTTTGTCAACCGGATTGAAATCCGGCCCTACAATATGTGTCGAGCCTATGGCTCTTTTAATATTTTTGTTTAAACAATTAACAATTAACAATTAACAATTAACAATTAACAATTATTCTTATACTTTCAATGAAAACCAAAACGTACTACCCAATCCCAAATTACTCTCAACACCAACATTCCCATTTTGCGCTTCAATAAACTCTTTACTGATTGCTAAGCCCAATCCCGTTCCAGATTTTTGACTTCCCGGAACCTGGAAATATTTATCGAAAACTTTATCTTTATATCTTGCGTCAATTCCTTTTCCGGTGTCAATGACCTGAAATACGATTTGATTATTTTCTTTTTTAAGTTTAATGTGAATAGTACTTTTTTCAGAAGAATACCGAATAGCATTTGACAAATAATTAATCAAAACCCAGCCTGTTTTTTCGCTATCGGCTTTTACGTCTTCTAGATTTTCATCGGCATCAATTATTAATTTAATCTGTTTTTGTTCCGCCTGAACTTTTACCGCTTCGACGGCATAATTTACAATTTCATGCGGATTACTTTTTTCAATATTCAGCTGAATATTTCCTGTTTCCAATTGTGATAAATTGAGCAATTCGCCAGTAATTTTTAATAAGCGCTGACTGTCCTCTTTTATACTTTCGACCAATTGTTTCTGGTCGTCGTTCATGTCGCCTGTTTTTTCATTTTCAAGCAATTTCAGACTTAATTTTATCGAAGCAATTGGTGTTTTTAATTCGTGTGAAACTGTCGCAATAAAATTGGTTTTAGCAAAATCCAGTTCTTTAAAAAGCGTAATATTTCGTAGAATAATCACATCGCCAATATTGATTTCTTTTTCTTCGCCTGTTGGAATAATAGTAATGTTCAGAATTTCTTTTTCGAAATAACTTTCTTTTCCGTGCGCGTAAATTTTAAGTGG
The DNA here is from genome assembly GCF_009711135.1 of Flavobacterium sp. LC2016-01. GTDB lineage: Bacteria > Bacteroidota > Bacteroidia > Flavobacteriales > Flavobacteriaceae > Flavobacterium. The sequence goes on from NZ_WMIC01000005.1 coordinate 448,982, forward strand.
CTGTTTTTTAGGAGAATCTGAATCTTCTTTTAAAATTAAAGAACGAATCAAATCATTTGACAAGGCTAGAGTTGAAGCCGATTTCCCGATAACATCTTCCAGTTTCAGACCAACAATTTTCAGTGCTTCATCATTGGCAAACAAAACAATTCCTTCATGATCCAAACCAATAATAGGATCATTCATATTATTGATTAAAGTTTCCAGTCGTTTCTTTTCGAAGAAGAGTTTGTACAAATTACTATCGTTATATTCCTGAAGTTTCTGCGCCATCGTATTAAACGATTTGGCCAAATCTCCAAATTCGCTATGACTTGTAAAATGAACGCGCTCTGAATAGTTTTTATTCGCAATTTCCTTAATACTCAGCGTTAATTCCTTTATAGGGTTTGCAATATTATTGGGCAGATTAACCAACAAATTAAAAGCAATCAAAAAGCATAAACTTCCCACAATGGCAATCCATAAATTAGCATTTTCGGCGGTATGTTTGGCAATATCGCTTTTCTGTTTTATCGCGTCCAGATTCAGTTTCATAATCGCAAAAATATCCTGTCTGATTTTTGCTTTTATGGTTTCGTTTGCTCCGTTTTGTTCTAAAATCGTAAAACTTTTTTCAAGGTTTTCGGTTGCTTCTTTTTCTCCCGGTTCGGTAACATTTTGCGTTTGTTTTTCAAGATATTCCTTGAAAACATGAATCTTGCTATCAGGGCTCGCTTTAATTTCATCCAAAGACAAAATCATATTTCGCGAATATTCCAGCGTATTATAATTCGCTTTCAGAATATTCTCGGTATCTGCTTTTATCAAAAAAACAGAATAACCGCTCACTAACGAAAGTATGATGATCATTAAAAATAACAATCCAACTCCCAGATTCAATTTGGTTTTAATTCTCATGACGTTTATTTAAAAACAAGTTTTTTATTTGAACCATTAAGATATTAAGGAAATTAAGTTTTGAACTTAATGAAACTTACAAAGAGAAAATTAAGCATAGCCTTTATTTTCTTAATATCTTAATGGTTAGAAAAATTACGACAGTATAACAAGATCAACATTTGACAGCGACAATTTGTTTAGTAAACGTCTAAAAATTGTTGTAGACAAAATTACTTTAAATAAATTCAAATGCGGTTTTCCGATGCAGACAGTTGTAATTTGTTTTTCTTCTACGGTTGCCAAAATCGCATCTGTAATATTACTGTTTTCCAGTTTAATAACTTCTGCGCCTAATTGCACGGCGAGTTTAAAGTTATTAATTAAATGTCTCTGTTTGTCCAAAGCAATTTTATTACTGCTTTCCTGCGGAGTTTCTACATATAAAACATACCACAATCCGTTATAATAACTGGAGAGTCTTGCTGTTTTTCTAATTACAATTTTAGCCGTTTTATCATTACTGCTAATGCAGGCCAAAAGTTTCTCATGTCGTAAAGCATGAAGATTCGGAACTTCATTTTCAACTTTCCGAACGACCTGACTCGCTACTTCTTTCAAAGCCAATTCCCGAAGTTGTAAAATCTGTTCCGATTTAAAAAAGTTCGTTAAAGCCGTCTGAATTTTATCCGGAGTATAAATTTTTCCTTCTCTCAAACGCGCAATCAAATCTTCAGATGTCAAGTCGATATTCACGACTTCATCCGCCAATCGTAAAACATTGTCCGGAATACGTTCCTGAACATCAATGTTGGTAATCCGTTTTACATCTTCATTTAAACTTTCAATATGCTGAATATTCACCGCCGAAATCACATTAATTCCCGCTTCCAAAATTTCTAAAACATCCTGCCAGCGTTTTTCATTTTTGCTTCCCTCAACGTTCGTGTGCGCTAATTCATCAACAATAACCACTTCCGGACGAAGGTTGATAATTGCCTGAACATCTAATTCTTCCAGTTCTTTTCCTTTATAGAAAATGGTCCGTCTCGGAATTATAGGCAAACCTGCTAATAATTCATGCGTTTCTTTTCGCATATGCGTTTCGATGTAGCCAATTTTCACATCGATTCCGTTTTTCAATAACGAATGCGCTTCCTGAAGCATACGAAAAGTCTTGCCCACACCGGCGCTCATTCCAATGTAGATTTTAAATTTCCCCTTTCGTGATTTCTGAATTAAATCGAGAAAGTGCTGTGCGTTATTATTTTCGTTTTCCATGTTTTTTGGTTTAACCATTAAGACATTAAGTAAATTAAGCTCATGAGAAAATTTAAAATACTTCATTTCTTATTGTTGAGATTAGCACACGGATGGCGCGGATTTACTTCGTAAAAGCGCTGATAAAAACGGATTTTTTTGTTCACTCTAAAATATAAAATCCGTATTAATCTGCGTCTTCGCGGTAGCGAATCGGTTTCATCCGTGTTCTAATTTTTAGGCAAAAGAACAAAGTACAGAACTTAATCTCTTAATGGTAAAAAATCTTTTAATGTTTAGAAAGAAATCGCCAAGGAAGTCGTTACAAACGTATTCGTATCCGTTGGAAGATTGTCTTTATTGGTGAAGATTTCGTCTTTACTTGAAAGATTTCTTGCTTCAATTCTAAACATAACATTATCAGTAACTAAGTAATCAAAGTTAGCTGAAAATCCGTAAGTTTTAAAACCATTAGGTGTTTCAGTTACGATAATTACACCTTTTTCATCACTATAATATTCACCTCTCACTGCAAGCTGAATCTTGTCAACTGGTTTGTATTGCAGAATCAAAACTGGCGAAAACCAAGTATTATATTTATCACTTCCTTTAGCCGATTGCTGAGATCCAATATCAAAACCAGCTGTAATATTTGTCTTTTCCGTTACTTTAAACTGTCCGTAAAAGTTGTTGAAATAACGCCACTTTTTATCAATATCCGGCTGTTCATTTCCAACATAAGTACTCCAGTTCAAAGCAACCCGATCAGATGGTTTGTAAGTAACCTGAGTTCCAAAAGCAGGCGTTTGATTACCTTCGACTTTCTCAATTCTCTGCCAGCCATTCAAGTACATTCCTGCCAAATACCATTCCCCAGATTCAGAAGTATAACCAATTTTAACTCCCGTTTCATAATAAGGAGAATTTTCAGCCAGAATGCTTCGAGTTAAAGTCTGACAGTCTTTTCCAATCGCACTTTCAAAACCAATATGCGAAGGCATAATTCCCGCATCAACCCATAAATTATGGTTTTTCGAAATCTTTACACCAACATTCGCTTCGTAAACATTTTTCAATAAACCCTGCTCGGCAGACATATTATATTCGGCGTAAGTCCCCGCCATCAAGGCAAAATTTCCTCGAATATTTTCTTTCGAATAATTCACTTTCGCCATTCCCAAATTCAGGTTTACCTCGTTGCTTTTATTATAACTGTAAAAAAAGTTTGGCCGAGTATGATTTTCTGGTTTCCCGAAATCATAACTATAATAAGCGTCAACATATCCCGAAAATGTCAATGGACTTTTAGATTCTTCTTGTGCGTGTAAATTGCTATAACCAAAAGCGATTAAAGCAGTAAGTATTATTTTTTTCATTTTTGTGGTATTCTATTATTTATTAGTAGATTTTTTAGGAGCTAATCCCGCTATCCGTTTCAATCTTTTCCTGGCTAAAGAAGCCAGAAAAAGGATTTCCACTACTATCGGGGCTAGGGCATTTGGGGTAAAAAGGCGTTTTTGTACTATAATATTTTCATATCCGAACAGGTTTCCAAAACCTGTTAGGTATATTGTAAGTTTAATTTTTCGATTCCAATTCTCGCCACAGTTTGTCATTCCGAGAAACGAGGAATCTCCGCAAGAAACTCCATAAAGTAATTTGTCAATCTTTGTCGAGCTACTCGCGGAGATTCCTCGTTCCTCGGAATGACAAAAATGCGTAAAGAGAAAACTTAGAATCTTAGAACCTTAGCGACTTAGCATCTTTGGAATTAGCGAAGCTGATCCAGCGCCACATTCAATTCCAAAACATTCACAGTTTCAGGACCAACAACAGCCGTATTAATTTTAGATTCAACCAAAGATTTTACTTTAGCTTCGTCCAGTTTTCTTTCTTTAGCAATTCGTTTTACCTGAATCAAAGCGCCTTGCGGAGAAATATTCGGATCTAAACCACTTCCAGAAGCCGTAACCATATCTGACGGAATATCAGATTTTTTCAAGTACGGATGAACCAATAAAAGTGTATCAATTCTTTTTTGAACCAAAGCCAAATAATCAGGATTGCTTGGACCTTTGTTGCTTCCGGCACTTCCCGCCGCGTTATAATCAACAGCCGAAGGTCTTCCCCAGAAATAATTTGACTTATCGAATTTCTGACCAATTTTTTGGTAACCAACGACTTTCCCGTTAACCAAAATAGTTTCTCCTTTTCCTTGATTTGGAGCCAATTGTGCGATTCCATAAATCGCTAAAGGGTAAATAACTGCGAATAAGATTAAGGTAACCGCAGTAAGTTTTATTATAGAAAATAGATTTTTCATTTCTTTTGAGATTCTAAGACTCTAAGATGCTAAGGTTCTAAGTTTTTTTCTTAGAAGCTTAAGGAATCCAAAGTCTATGTTTTTAATTTGAGTTTTTGTAAACCTGACAGGGTTTTAAAACCTGTCAGATTTAATATTTACATAAAGAGTGCGACCAACAAATCAATTACTTTAATTCCGATAAAAGGAACAATCAATCCGCCAAGACCATAAATCAAAAGGTTTCTTTTTAAGATGGCACTTGCTCCAATTGGTCTGTAATCAACCCCTTTCAGCGCAAGCGGAATCAATATCGGAATGATAATCGCATTGAAAATTACTGCTGATAAAATAGCACTTTCAGGACTATGCAAATGCATAATATTTAAACCTTGAAGCGCAGGAATCGCAGTAATAAAAAGAGCAGGAACAATAGCAAAATATTTCGCAACGTCATTTGCAATAGAAAAAGTAGTTAAAGTGCCTCGAGTCATTAAAAGCTGTTTTCCAATTTCAACAATCTCGATTAATTTCGTTGGATCATTGTCAAGATCGACCATGTTTCCGGCTTCTTTTGCCGCTTGAGTTCCGCTGTTCATCGCAACTCCAACATTGGCTTGAGCCAAAGCCGGAGCATCATTTGTTCCGTCACCCATCATGGCAACTAATCTTCCTTCAGCCTGTTCTTTCTTGATGTAATTCATTTTATCCTCAGGTTTAGCCTCGGCAATAAAATCATCAACACCGGCAGCTTCGGCAATAAATTTAGCCGTAAGCGGATTATCACCAGTAACCATTACCGTTTTGATTCCCATTCTGCGTAAGCGCTCAAAACGTTCTTTCATTCCGGTTTTTATAATATCCTGAAGTTCAATAACACCTTGAACTTCATTGTTTTTGATTACCACTAATGGAGTTCCTCCGTTAGAAGAAATTGTGATTACTTGTTGCGCTGTATCTTCAGGAAAAGTGTTTCCGGCTTGCTGTGCAATGTTTTTAGCAGCGTCTTGTGCGCCTTTACGAATGTTAGTTCCGTCTTTTAATACGACTCCAGAAGTTCTGGTTTCTGCAGTAAATTTGATGGTATGTGAAATATCAGAAGTAGTTTTTAAGAAACTTGCTTTCGTTTCATTTTTTACATCGATCATCTCACTTAGCTCGAGAATACTTTTCCCTTCTGGAGTATCATCTGCTAGCGAACTCAAAACAGCCGATTTCACGAAATCATCAAAAGAGATTCCTTTTGTTGGATAAAAATTGGTTGCTTTTCTGTTTCCAATGGTAATGGTTCCGGTTTTATCCAAAAGCAATACGTCAATATCTCCAGCAGTTTCAACCGCTTTACCCGATTTTGTAATTACGTTAGCTCGTAAAGCTCTGTCCATTCCCGCAATACCAATTGCAGAAAGCAATCCTCCAATTGTAGTTGGAATTAAACATACAAACAAAGCAATGAAAGCCGCGATCGTGATGGGTGCGTTGGCATAGTCGGCAAACGGTTTTAGCGTAACGCACACTATCACGAAAATTAAGGTAAATGCGGCTAATAAAATGGTTAAGGCAATTTCGTTTGGCGTTTTCTGACGGCTTGCACCTTCAACCAAAGCAATCATTTTATCCAAAAAGCTTTCGCCTGGTTCAGAAGTTACTTTTACTTTAATTTTATCAGATAAAACTTTTGTCCCTCCAGTAACAGATGATTTATCACCTCCAGCTTCGCGGATTACAGGAGCACTTTCTCCGGTAATGGCACTTTCGTCGATTGTAGCCAGACCTTCGATAATTTCACCATCGGCAGCAATTAAATCACCAGCTTCGCAAACGAAAATATCGTCTTTTTTCAATGCCGAAGAACTAATGTTTTTTATTTCTCCGTTAGGCAGAATCTGTCTTGCAGGAGTTTCCTCTCTTGTTTTTCTTAAACTGTCGGCTTGTGCTTTTCCTCTTGCTTCGGCAATTGCTTCGGCGAAATTGGCAAATAAAAGCGTTGCCAGTAAAATTAAAAATACAATTAGGTTATAAGTAAAACTACCTTGGTCATTTGCACCCATTAATATTGAAATGCAGACAGCAAACATAATGGCTGTTCCAATTTCTACGGTAAACATTACCGGATTTTTGATCATCATTTTTGGGTTCAGCTTGACAAAAGACTGCAAGAATGCTTCTTTTACCTGTTTACTTTCAAACAATGATGTGGATTTATTAGTTGTCATTTTTTATATTATTTTAAAGTAAAGAATTCTGCCAATGGACCTAAAGCCAATGCTGGGAAGAATGATAAAGCAGCGATAATTGCGATTACAGCAAAAGTCATGATTCCGAAAATTGATGTATCTGTTTTTAAAGTTCCTGCACTCTCCGGGATGTATTTTTTGCCTGCCAGTAAACCTGCAATTGCTAATGGACCAATGATTGGAATAAAACGGCTTAGCAGTAAGACAATTCCAGTTGTGATATTCCAAAATGGATTATTATCTCCAAGACCTTCAAAACCAGAACCGTTGTTAGCAGCACTCGAAGTGTATTCGTATAGCATTTCTGAGAATCCGTGATTTCCAGGGTTATTTAACCAGCCTGTCGCATTTCCGCTGAACCAATAACCCATTGCAGTATCATGCGCAGCAAAATAAGAGGCTAAAGCGGTTCCAGCTAATATTAATAAGGGGTGAAGAATGGCGATAAAAGCGGCAATTTTAACTTCCCGCGCTTCGATTTTCTTGCCTAAAAATTCGGGAGTTCGACCAACCATTAATCCGGAAATAAATACAGCCAGAATAATAAAAATGTAGTAATTCAAAATACCAACACCGCATCCGCCGTAAAAGGCATTCACCATCATAGATAATAATTGCATAGCTCCAGAAACCGGCATCGAGCTATCGTGCATACTGTTTACAGAACCTGTAGAAATTACCGTTGTAGCAATACTCCAGAAACCTGACATCGCGGGGCCAAACCGAACTTCTTTTCCTTCCATCGCTCCGGTTGTCTGTGCGATTCCCATTTTTTCGATAGCAGGATTTCCGTTGATTTCACTCATAACAGTTGGAACAACCAGAAGTAAAAATCCGACAGTCATTACACCAAAAATAATATTCGATAATTTTCTTTTGTTGAGGTAAAATCCAAGAGCAAAAATCATCGCAAACGGAATAATCATTTGTGCCCAAAGTTCAACTCCGTTAGTAAAATAAGTTGGGTTTTCTAATGGATGTGCTGAGTTGGCTCCAAAAAATCCACCACCATTTGTACCAATATGTTTAATAGCAATAAAGGCTGCAGCTGGTCCGCGAGAAACTTCAACATGATCGCCTTGAAGCGTTGTAATAGCATCTTTTCCTTCAAAAGTCATTGGAGTACCGCTAAATACTAGTGCAACAGCCACAATTGCTGAAAGTGGTAATAAAATACGAGTACAGCTTTTGATAAAATAATCGTAAAAATTACCTAATTTCTCTGTTGTTCTTTCTTTCATTGCTGTGAAAATCATAGCGGCAGCAGCCATTCCGATACCTGCAGAAACAAATTGAAGGAACATCAAGACGATTTGCGAAAGGTAAGAAACCCCACTTTCGCCTGAATAATGCTGTAAATTACAGTTTACGATAAATGAAATGGCAGTATTAAATGCCAGATCTGGCGTCATGGACGGATTATTATCAGGATTTAAAGGTAAAGATCCCTGAAACAATAAGACAAAAAAGCAAAGAAAGAACCAAACCATATTAATACTTAAAAGTGCTTTTAAGTGTTGTTTCCAGTTCATTTCTTCAGTCGAATTAATACCGCTGATTTTAAAAATAAATTTTTCAATTGGATTGAAAATCGGATCAAGAAGTGTTTTATCTCCCAAGAAAACTTTAGCAATATATTTTCCTAAAGGAATCGCTAAAACAATCGTCAGGATAAAAATACCAATGACGCCTAATAATTCTGTGTTCATAATTTTTATATTTTTTAGTGAAAGGTGAGGAGTGATTTGTAAAATGAGTTGATGAATAAATTAAGTTTACATTTCACATTAAGGATTTCACTTTTTTACATGATTTAAAATTTTTCGGGTTTGATTAATACATATACCAAATACACGAAAACAGCGATTGAAATAATAAATAGTGCAGTCATGATTTAGATTTTTTCAAAAAATTCAACAGAGAGAAAACAAATGGCAAACAGCACAACGGCTAGCCCGAGTAAAAGAAAAGTGATCATAATAGTATTTTAGATTTAAGATTGTGGACTTTAGATTTTTCCGATTAAACAATTAAACAGTTAATTGATTCAACATATTTATACGCCTGAAGCATTAACCTGCTTGATGTATTCTGCTTTAAGCGTTTGAGGAAACAAATGTGAAATATTGCAGTGACGCACTTCCATAAAAGAAGAAACCGAAAAAACATACACATTAGAAATGGCGTTTTTAGTTTCGATGCTTCCACTAATAAATAGGCGTTCAGCAAGAGCAAGGCATTTTTTTGCACGAACGATGTTTCCAGAAATAATAGATTTTTTGGTTATCTCGGCAAAGCGTTCTGCTTGTTTGTAGATTGAGGTTACTTGATTTTTCATTTGGAATGAATTTTTAATGTTCTCTCTCCTTATGCCAAAATATGTTCCGAAAAATCCAAGTTATAGCTAAAGTGCTGTCAATAAAAGGAATGTAGTTTTGTGCCAAAAATCAGGCATAAAAAAAGCCTATCAAAATGATAAGCTTTTATTGAAATGATAAGATTCTTTTAATTATTAATTGTGAATTATTAATTGTGAATTGTAAAATGTAACCTACTTTGACATTGGAATTTTTAAATTTTGGAATTTAATTTTTCTCTATCCCATATTCTTCCAGCTTTCTATATAAAGTCGCAATCCCAATTTCTAATAATCTAGCCGTTTCTGCTTTATTTCCTTTCGTATAATTCAAAACTTTTTGTATATGCAGTTTTTCAACACTCTGCATCGAGAATGCCGACATAGATTTGGTACTTTTCTCTGCTTGATGCTGCATTTCGTAAGGTAGAACATCCGAAGTTAAAGTATCGCCATTACTCAAAATAACCGATCTTTCTATAATGTTTTTAAGTTCACGGATATTTCCCGGCCAGGAATAATTTTCTAATTTCTGCAGAAAATCATCACTAATATGTAAAGTTTTTTTATTCGTTTTTTCAGAAAACTGTTTTACGAAATGATTAGTCAGGACCGGAATATCTTTAATTCGTTCTCGTAAAGAAGGCAATTTTATTTCGAAGATATTCAAACGGAAATACAAATCGGAACGGAAACGATGTTCGTCACTTTCTGTTTTTAAATCACGATTCGTAGCAGCAATTAATCTGAAATTTGATTTTTTTGGAGTGGTATCGCCAACCGGAATATATTCGGAAGTTTCTAAAACACGCAATAATTTGGCCTGAAGATCAATTGGCATTTCTCCAATTTCATCCAAGAATAAAGTACCGCCATTGGCTTCTTCAATAAAACCTTTTTTATCTTTTACAGCTCCGGTAAAAGCGCCTTGTTTATGACCGAAAAGTTCGCTTTCTAAAATTTCTTTTGTAAAAGTACTGCAGTTTAATGCCACAAAAGATTTCCCCACACGATTACTGTTTTCGTGAATCGCTTGTGCAAAAACTTCTTTTCCGGTTCCGGTTTCGCCCGTAAGTAAAACGGTTGAATCTGTTTTGGCTACTTTTTGTGCCAGATCAATAACCTGTTCAATTCCTTTTGATTTCCCGATTATGGTAGTGAAAGAATATTTGTCGTTGATACGTTTTTCGAGTTGCTGAACCTTTTTTTGCAAATGCACTTTTTCGACAGCTTTATAAAGAAGCGGAATAATTTTATCGTTATCGTCGCCTTTTACAATATAATCGAAAGCGCCATTTTTCATCGCCTGAACGCCGTCTGGAATATTTCCGAAAGCAGTTAATAAAATAACTTCTGTAAGTGGAAAACTTCCTTTTATATTCTGAAGAAAATCAACGCCATTTCCATCCGGGAGTTTTACATCACATAAAACAACATCAATTTCGGTTTGTTCCAGTTTCTTAAAACCCGATTTTAAATCTTTGGCTTCAAAAACTTCAAAACCTTCCGATTTTATAATACGCGCCAGCAGACTTCTCAGTTTTTCTTCGTCGTCTATAATTAAAATTTTGTGTGTCATTTGCAGATAAGCTAAACCCGAATTGGTATTTTGATGTACAAATTTAGGTTTAAAATCACTTTCCTTTTTTGATTTGGAGGAAATTATTTTCAAAGAGTAATTTGGTTTTAAAATATTTTTCTCAAAAAGAAATGTACTTTTAAGCAAAATTTGAACCCATATAATTTATGTTAAAACGCATTCTTCTTATCGTTATACTATTCTTCGGATGTTTTACTTGTTTTTCAAATGAAGTGACCGAAAAAGATTCTTCAAAATCAAAGACCATTTCATTTAAAATTAAATTAAAGTCGGCAGAAAATGTTCAAGTTAAAGTTGCTCCTTTAAAATATAACAAACATTTCGCTTATAGTTTTACGCTCGATGATGGTTATAGATCAGCTTATCTAACAGCATTTCCATTATTAAATGGCGGAAAAATCAGCAGTCCAGATAAAAACGAATGGAAAATTGATCAAGGCGGAGACGGAACAACTTCAGATGGTCTTTTTTATTCGGACGGATTCGGAAATAAAATTCCGTTTAAATTGGCATTGGCTGTAAACGGAGGTGCAATTCGTGATTTGCCAGCAAACCGTGGACATCTTTCTTGGCCCGAAATTAAAGAAATGTATAACGCTGGTTGGGATATTTTAAGCCATGGTTTTCATCATGCAACAAAACATGGCACAAATTATTTGACAGAAGTCAAAGAAAATACAGCTTCAATAAAACAGAATCTTGATTTTACAATGTCACATTTTGTAGTTCCGGGCGGAGAAGGCGATGAGAAATATTATTTGGAATATGAAAAAGAGGCACTTAATAATGGACATCTTTCGGTAGCGTCTTATTATGGTGTTGGCCCAGTTTTTAAAGTTGACTCAAAAGTAAATTTAGATAAAATGATTACGGCAAGAACTTTTGTGCAGAGTTCAAAAGATACGATTGGTTTTAAAACAATGGATCGTTATTTAAAAACATTGGACTCAATCGTAAAACAGCCAAATGCACTTTGGTTCAACGAATTTACACATGGAACAGGAAATACAAATTTGTGGAACTTAAGCATGCGTTTTCCTGATTTCAAATATTATATGACAGCGCTTGCTGATAAATATGGTGTAAAAGGAAACGATTCAATCTGGATGGCGCCGTGGCAGGAAGTTTACGAATATATTTGGCTAAGAGACCGAATAAAAATTGATTACAAACAAAAAGGAAAAGATGTAGAAGTGAAAATTGTAATTCCTGAAATTCCTGAAGCATTTAGATATCGAGAAATTTCATTAGCGATTGACGCTTCTTCTAAATTTGAAATAGAATCTGGCAAAAATTTAATTATAAAAGATGATGGTAAAACAAACCATAAATTAATTCATCTGAAATTGAAATAATAAATATTTGTAGCTACAAATATTATAATTCTATTAACATTAGAAAGCAAAGTGCATCAATATAAATGAGTTAATTTTGCACCTTAGCATTATTTTATATGAAAAACCCAATTTCAGTTTCAATATTAGAGCTTGCAATCATTACGCAAGACAGCAACGCATCAGAAACATTTAAAAAAACAAAAGACATCGCGCAATTAGCCGATAAATTAGGATACAAACGAATTTGGCTCGCAGAGCATCATAATATGGCACATGTTGCAAGTACAGCAACTGTAGTTTTAATTGGATATGTTGCGGGGCAGACAGAGAATATCCGTGTAGGTTCAGGCGGAATTATGCTGCCAAATCATTCTCCTTTAGTAGTGGCAGAACAATTTGGAACATTAGAAACGCTTTATCCAAACCGAATCGATTTAGGTTTAGGCAGAGCGCCAGGAACAGATCAGCCAACTGCAGAAGCAATTCGAAAAGACTTTTTTGAACAAGCGCAGCGATTCCCTCAAAATGTAACAAAGCTTCAAGAGTATTTTTCGGCCGAAAATACAACGGCAAAAGTAAGAGCTTTTCCAGCCGAAGGACTTAACGTTCCTATTTGGATTCTAGGATCTAGTATGGAAAGTGCAGCTTTAGCGGCAGCTTATGGATTGCCTTATGCTTTCGCCGGGCATTTTGCGCCGCGTTTAATGATACAGGCTTTCGAGTTTTATCGTGCAAATTTTCAGGCGTCAGAATTTCTAGATAAGCCAAAAACAATGGCATGCGTAAATATTATCGCTGCCGATACAAATGAAGAAGCCGAATTATTATCAACAAGTTTGTATCAAATGTTTCTTAACTTAATTAGGAACGACCGCAAAGGATTACAGCCACCAGTTTCTTCACTGGATGATATAATGAGCCAAGAAGAACGTGTGCATGTCAACCAAATGACAGCCGGAACATTTACAGGAAACAAAGAACAATTGATTACAGATCTAAAAAAGTTCATCAATTACGCTAATATTGATGAGTTGATGGCAACAAGCCCTATTTTTGATCATGAGGCAAAATTAAAAAGCATTCAAATCACAAAAGAAGTAATTGACAGTTTAAACGAAAGTATACATATATAAGTTTACATATATATAAGAGTAAATTTCATTCCCACAACCCGACAGGTTTTCAAAACCTGTCGGGTTTGTTTTTTCTATACATATATATGTATAGGTAGAAGTAAAGTTTGTCAGGCTGAGCGAAGTCGAAGCCCTTTTAGTCAAGAATTGGAATTTGGGATTTCAAGATTTGGAATTTGTTTTTTGATCAGGAGCTATTTCCCGCTATCCGCTTCAATCTTTTTGCGGCGAACCCCGCCACAAAAAGGATTTCCGCTGCTATCGGGGCTATGGCAGTTGTTTTCAAAAGGAAATTCAGTAAAAGAAACTGCGATATCGTGAATAAAACAGAAGAAAGAAAGAGGAAACTTTGCGTCTTTGCGTCTCTGCGAGATTAAAAACGGCGGTAAAACAGTATTCAAAAGCTGATTTGTCTACAAAAAAGGCCCTTTGGTATTAAAAACTCCTCAAAATGGATGGCTGAAAAGTACTGAAAAATAAAGAAACCGCATCATGACTCAGAAAAAACTGATATAAAATCAAAAAAAGTTCAGTTGTAAAGAATCTGTTATCAGCGAGTTAAGAAAAAGATCAAAAAAAGGTCGAAAAAAAGAGATCAGAAAAGCTTGTTTAACTGAATAAAGGTGGTACTTTTGCACCCGCAACAGCGAAAGACGTTCACCGAAATACTGACAGGCAGAGAAATCAGAACTGAAAATTTATTTTCAAAAAAAGATTTAAAAAAGCTTGCGGGATTGGAAAACGGGTATTACATTTGCACCCCGCAAAACACGGAAAGTTCCTTGAAAGACTGGCA
>NZ_WMIC01000006.1 GCF_009711135.1 Flavobacterium sp. LC2016-01
CCAGAAGGATTTACAGTTGCTGTTAATTGTAAAGTTTGCGAAGCACCGTTCAATAAAGCGCCTACAGTCCATAATCCTGTTGCAGAATCATAATTTCCAGAAGTAGCACTGTATGAAACATACGTATATCCAGACGGAAGCAAATCGGTTACCGTTACTCCATTTGTGTCCTGAGGTCCTGCATTGCTCACTTGTACACTGAAAGTTACCTGCGAACCAACAAGAGGTACAGTATTATTTACAGTTTTAGTAATTGATAAATCAGCTGATTGCAGAATTGGAGCAGTCGCAACTTCTGCATAATCATCTTCGGTAGTGACAACATTATTCGGAGTTGAATCAGGATCTGGTAAATCGCTTGCCGTTACTTCAGCAAAATTAAGATAATCTCCAGCAGGGTTTACAGTTGCCGTTAACTGTAAAGTATGAGAAGCGCCGTTTAATAAACTTCCAACAGCCCATAATCCTGTTGCCGAATCATAACTTCCGGCGGTTGCACTGTATGAAACATACGTATATCCAGACGGAAGCAAATCGGTTACCGTTACTCCATTCGTGTCCTGAGGTCCTGCATTGCTCACTTGTACACTGAAAGTTACCTGCGAACCAACAAGAGGTGCAGTATTATTTACAGTTTTAGTAATTGATAAATCAGCTGATTGCAGAATTGGAGCAGTCGTAACTTCTGCATAATCATCTTCGGTAGTGACAACGTTATTCGGAGTTGAATCAGGATCTGGTAAATCACTTGCCGTTACTTCAGCAAAATTAAGATATACACCAGAAGGATTTACAGTTGCTGTTAATTGTAAAGTTTGCGAAGCACCGTTCAATAAAGCGCCTACAGTCCATAATCCTGTTACCGAATCATAATTTCCTGCAGTTGCACTGTATGAAACATAAGTATATCCTGATGGAAGTAAATCAGTAACAGCCACTCCAGATGTTGCCTGAGGGCCTGCATTGCTTACCTGAACACTAAAAGTTACTTGCGAACCTACTAATGGTGTTGCGTTATTTACAGTTTTGGTAACTGATAAATCAGCTGATGGAGGGACTGGAACCGTTGAAACTTCGGCATAATCATCTTCAGTTGTAACTTGATTATTAGGCGTTGAATCAGGATCTGAAAGATCACTTGCAGTTACTTCTGTAGTGTTTGTATAATTTCCGGTAGGATTAACAGTAGCCAGCAATTGAAGTGTTTGAGAATTTCCATTGACTAAATTCCCAACATTCCAAATACCTGTAGCCGAATCATAAGTACCGGTAGATATTCTATATCCAGTAAATGTATAACCTGACGGAAGCAAATCAGTTACCTGAACACCATTATTATCTTGAGGGCCATTATTGGTAACAATAATTTCAAAAGTAACTTCGGATCCAACAATTGGAGTTGTATTATTCACCGATTTAGTAAGAGACAAATCTGAAGATTGCTGAACAGGAACTGTTGTTGCAGTTGCATAATCATCCTCGGTTGCAACACCATTATTTGGAGTTGAGTCTGGATCTATTGTATCGCTGTTTGTGATTTCAACTATATTAGTATAATCTCCAACAGCGTTTACATATGCATTTATTTGTAAGGTTTCGGATTCGGTGTTTCTTAGAATATCCAATGACCATATACCCGTAGTGCTGTCATAAGTACCGCTGGTGGCATTAAAGTTGAAAAAAGTATAACCAGATGGGAGCAAATCAGTAACAGTAACAAATGAAGCATCTTGAGGTCCATTGTTAGTGGTTATAATTTTAAAAGTCACTATTGAACCCACTAATGGTGCAGTATTACTTACCGTTTTTGTTAAAGATAAATCAGCAAGTGGCTGAACAGGCGTTAGCAAAACACTATCTTCATCGTCCTCACTCTGATCTCCATCGTCATTATTTGGTGCACTGTCGGGGTCGGGAAGATTGCTTGCTGTTACTTGTGCAATATTTAAATAGTCACCCGTAGGAAGTACTTTGGCATCAATAATTAGAGATTCAGAAACTCCAATATCAACAGTTCCGACATTCCATATTCCTGTAGTTTCGTTATAAAGACCTGCAGATGAACTGAAATTTACAAATTGATAGCCAGATGGAAGCAAATCGGTAACCTGAATTCCGGTCGCATTATTTGGCCCATCATTCTTGATAACGAGTTCAAAAGAAACTTGACTTCCAACCACAGGGCTTGTATTTCCGGTAACCACATTTTTAGTTAGGGATAAATCTGCAGTTGGGCCGATAAAAGTAAAAGGAGCATTGCTTTCATCATCTTCACTTTGGTCGCCATCATCATTATTAGGAGTACTGTCTGGATCATTAAGATCACTGGCTGTTATTTGCGCAATGTTTAGATAACCGCCCAATTGATTTACAATGGCCCTAAAAGTTAAATTTAAGGTCGCTCCATTTGCCAAGGCTAAATTTTGCCAAGTGAGGGTTGTATTGGCAATATTATAAAATCCTCCATTTGATACTGACCCCGGAATTAAAGTAAATCCTTCAGGAATAATATCTTGTACACTAATTCCTGTTGCATTTCCGGGACCCTTGTTGAGAAGAGCGAGTGTAAATTCTACTTGATCTCCTGAAGCACCACTTGTGGGTGTAACGGTTTTGGTCAGTTCTAAATCAGCTGATTTTAAAGTTATATTTGCACTTGCTTTATCATCTTCAGGTAATCCATTGCCTGGCGTACTATCAGGATCAAATTGATGCGCGGTTTGTATTTCAGCAGTATTGACATAATTAGCAGTAGCAGCTACATTAACTTTTGCAGTAATTTGTAAAGCAAGAGAGTTTCCATTATTAAGATTGCCAAGATTCCAAATACCGGTAGTGTTATTGTATTTTCCAGCTCCATTATCACTTACATAAGTATATCCCGGCGGAAGATGGTCTGAAACCGTTATTCCTGTTGCGTTGCTAGGTCCGCTATTGGTGACTCTAATGGTGAAAATTACATTATCATTAATACTGACCGAAGTAGGCGAAACTGTTTTTTGAAGTGATAAGTCGGCCACATCTAAAACTACAGCTGCATCGTCCTGATCATCTTCTGTTGCAATACCATTATTTGGTGTACTGTCAGGGTCAAATTGATCTGAACCAATAACTTCTGCAGAATTCACATACGGTCCACCAGCTCGAATTGTAGCTTTAAAAGTCAAATGTAATGTACTGCCGCTTGGAATAGTCAGTCCAGTCCAAGTAATTGTATTATCTCCAACATTATATTGTCCTGCCGAGTTAACGGACCCCGGAACAATCACAAATCCTACAGGGATATGATCTCTTACGGCAACATTAGTTGCTGTTACTGTGCCGCCTTGTGCATTGTTGTTGTTAAAGACATCTATATTGAAGGTTACGATATCGCCAACACTTCCTGTTGTTGGTGTAACTGTTTTATTTAATTCGAGATCTGCAACTGCAAGTATTGTAAGGTTCATAGTGTCTGTTGAAATAGCACAGTTTCCGTTACTAATATTCCATTGCAGGGTGTAAATACCAGGAATAGTTCCGGTAACAGCTGTAGTTGGACTTGTAGGATCTGTGAAACCTATTGTACTTGGTCCTCCAGTTTGTGTCCAGGTTCCAGTGCCTATAGTTGGTGCAACAGCATTTAGATTGATAGGTGAGAATTGAGGAACAATTTGATTTGGTCCTGCATCAGCAGTTGATGGATTTTGATATATCGTTACGATTACTGAATCTTGAGAAGTACAGCCATTTAAATTTAATGTGGTAGTGGTCCAAAGAAACTCATATGTTCCCGGAATAAGATTAAACATTAAAGAGTTTTCAGTATTTGGCGAAGCTATATTCGCGGTATTTGGCCCAGAAACTTGAGTCCATGTTCCTATACCCGATGTTACAGGTACAGCATTCATCGTAACACTTGTTACATTACACTGCTCCTGATCTGGTCCCGCATCTGCAATAGACGGCGGTGTATCATTAAAGATTATATCAACAGTATCTGAAGATGGCTGGCATAAAGAAGGATTAGTAAAAGGCCCATTTGTAACCGTCCACGTTAAGGTGTAAGTGCCTATTTCTACGTTTGATAATGTAGTAACTGGACTGTTAGGATTGTCAATTACAGCACTTGAGCCCGCAGGCTGCGCTGTAATAGTCCAAGTTCCAATACCAACTGTTGGTGGTACAGCAGCCGTTTTATAAGTTGTCTGACAAGCGACTGTATCATCAGGTCCTGCATTTGCTGTACTTGGTGGTGCATTCATTTCAATACGTACAATGTCAGAAAGTGGTCTACAAGTATTACTTTCAAATACCCATTCAAGAATATAAAGTCCGGGAACAGTCAGATTTGAAACAGTAGTTAATGGCGCTGTAGGAGTGTCAATAACAGCAACACTTCCTGCTGGCTGATAGACAAATCTCCATTCGGCCACAGTCACATCTGGAGGAGGAACGTTTCCGCTCATAGCTGTAGTTCCTGAAACATCACTAATACATAAAGTCTGATCAGGTCCTGCATTTGGATCGATGCTTGCACCGCTAAAAATTGTAATATTTACAGAATCTGACGTTCCAGCGCAAGTAGTACCATTTGGAAATGTGGTGGGAATGGTTGTAAAAGTAAAAACATAATCATTACCAGGTACGACAGTTGCATTTGCAATATAACTATTAACTTTAGGTTGGGTGATGGTAACATCATTTGGATTTCCAGTAGTGCTTGTTAGTGTCCACGTTCCTTGTGAGTTTTCACCTGCCATAAGCTGTACGCTGGTAACATCACAATAGGTTTGGTTAGTACCTGCTTCAGCAGGTGTGTCTACAGTTACTACTACATCATCAAAAGTACCTTGACACAAAAAGATGCTTTTTGCGGTTACGGTCCATCTAAATGTATAAGTACCCGCAATAAGACCGTTAATTACAGTATTAGGATCAGAAGGATTAACAATTGTAGGCTGATTTGGAGCGCCTGTAAGTACTGACCATTGTCCCAGTTCAAAAAAACTGTCGTATGTACTTCCAGCCATTGTAACTGTATTATTATTACATACATTTTGATCTGGTCCAGCCACTGCCTGATGAGGTGGAATTCCAATGGTTAAATTAACATCATCAAATGCTTGACCGCAAATGTTGGCATCAACTGTCCATCTAAAAATATAATAACCACTGTAATTAAAGGTAAAGACAGCATTGGGATCATGTATATCGCTAATTGTATAATTTCCAACACCTGAAATTCGAGTCCATGTGCCTATAGATCCTCCACTTTGTGTTGCAGCCATTGTTATAGTATTACCGCAAATTTCCTGATCAGGGCCTGCATTAGCTGCTGGAGGTGTTTCTGCTACGGTTACAGAGACACTGCTTTCGCTAGGAAGACAAGTCCTAAGTCTTGCAGCAATTGTCCACGTAAATACGTAGGTTCCGTTTCCGGGAACTGTTACTGCAGTATTAGGATCATTTTCATCGTCAATAATAACTCCGGCTGATGGCTGTACTGTCCATGTTCCAAATTCAGTAGGTGCTGTTGTATTACCGCTAAGGTTAAAAGTTGTTGTTCCAGAAGTATAGCAAGCATCTGGTCCTGCATCCGATGGTGTGGGAGCAAGAAGATTGCTTGTTTGTATGATTAGATTATCTGTAACTGCCGATCCACAGGAGGGTCCTGGATGTAAATAGGAAACTGACCATTGTAGTTCATATGTTGATGAAGGAGTCAGAAAACCACTTGCAACAGCATTGGGATCATTCACATTTGAAAATGTGATAGGATCTGGTCCTGAAACTTGACTCCAAGTTCCAATTTCGCCCGGATCTGGTTCAATTGCGGCAAGATGTAACTGTAAATTGGTACAGATTATTTGATCTTGACCGGCATTAACGTTACTAATTGTACTGTCAGAAACATATACAGTTACTGTAGAAACTGAGAATCCGCACGTCGCACCACCACCTTTCGTTATGTATTGAAAAACGTAAGTACCAGAAATAAGGCCGCTCACTTGTGTGTCAACTGCAAAATTATCTGCTACTATGGCCGTATTTGGACCGCTGAGCTGACTCCAAAAATGCAAGCCGACATCGGTATTGACGCCGGAAAGAATAGTTTGAGTATCACCGCAAGGCAAGCTAACGTCAGTTCCGGCGTTAGAAGGTGTAGGCTCACCAGAAACCAAAACATTTATAGTGTCAAAACCGTAATCACATTCTACCGTTAATGCTCCAGTTTGTTTACGAATAAATTCAACAGTATAATCGCCAGGTGCAGTCAGTGTTAATGTCAGTGAATTTCCTGTATCTTGTAGTGCGGTCGGGAATGGCCCTAATGGTGAAAGTGCTGGGCCACTAACAATTCGGTATTGATTAGATCCTGTTCCGGTAACGGCAAGCGGAATTGTAAATACAGTTGCATTACAGCTTCCTACAATATCATTTCCATTATTCGCAACAATCGTTCGCGTTGGCCCATTGTACTGTACAACATAATCTTTAGTGAAAATACAGCCTGTATTGTTATTGGTAAGTGTATAACGGAATCGGTAAGGACCTCCTGATGACGAAATATTAGTGACTAATGTGGTTGGGTTTGTAGGCGAAACAATTACGGCTCCCGTATCTCCCTCGATTTGTGACCAAGCGACAGTTTCACCGGCATATAAAGGAGTTTGTGCAACAAGCGTAACCTGATTTATAGTATTGTCACAAAAATATATATTTTCGTCTCCGCCTGGCAGCTGTGTTACATCTTGCGTTGCCGGTGGTACGGTAATTACAACTAAATCATTGCCAGATGCACAAGCACCGGTTACAGTCCATCTGAAAGTGTAAGTTCCTTCAACTAAATTTGAAATTCCTGTATTATTTGAATTCGGATTAGCTATAGTTGGCGTATTAGGTCCTGAAACAAAAGTCCATTGGCCGTTTTGTCCATTAAGGCCACATCCGCCATAAGATCCGATAAGATTTGTTGACTGAGTTGTAGTATAACAATTGCTTAAAGTCTGATCTGGTCCAGCTGTCACGGGTTTAAATCCTCCATAATTGGTAACAGTAATCTGCGATGTGGTTCGGCAGCGCTGTCCAGGTGCAAATTCTGGCCCTTCAATAACCCATTGAAGTGTCGTAACCCCGCAGCTCGTAGCTGGCAAAGTTATAGTTGAGGTTGCTGAATTTGGAAAATTAATTACAACACCGGAATTATTTGCGCCAACTATTTCCCAATAACCAGTTTCTCCAGTATTTTGAGGAGCGTTCCCAATAATCGCTAATGTACCATTATTGTTAGGACAGCTTGTAATATTGCCTCCTGCATTAGCAATTGTTATTGGTTTGACATTGACTACCTTATCTTGATATGACAAAACTCCGTCTCCACAAGTGGCACTGTATCTAAATATATAAGTATTTCCTCCAGTATATCCTGATATACTTGTACTTGGGCTGTTTGGAGAATTGATAACAACAGCAGGTCCAGATATCTGAGTCCATAAAACTGTACCAATAATCGGGCTTGGACTATTCCCTGTCAAAACTAAAGCATCAGTTTCACAAATAGTAGTGTTGAGCACTCCTGCATTTACAGTACAGTTTTGAGCATTTGCGCCTATTGTACTTAAAATTATTAGAATAATTGCTAAATACAGTTTTTTAGAAAAATTAATAACCGCAGGATATAAGTAAAATTGTGGCATAAGCAATCAGAATTTTAAAGGCGGCAGAAATGACTTTAAAACCGTCTTAAATTAATAATTACATTGTATGAATTAACTATTGCGTTGTGTGATTTGCAGGTTGCGATTGAAATGTATGGGTGGGATTCTCAAAGTTATAAAAAGTAGAAGTGAGATGGGGATTTTTAATGTTTCAAGTTATAAAATGAAACAATAAATTAGATATTGCAACATGAAAATGAGCTATTAATGAAGGTCTTATGTAAATTAAAGTCTGTATAAGGCTTATTTTTTAACAAATCGAAATATAAAAAGGTGTTATGAATATTTCTATAATTATGTAAAAAGGGAAAAAACTTCAGAAGAAAAATGCAATTAAAGGAGTTTAAAAAGGCCCCCATTTTCTTTAAGAAAAAAATAACAGACACAAACTCAATTCTAATGTTATTTTAATGTAGCGCCGAAAATTTCGTTCTAACTTGCGCCCTTATTAAGAATAGAAAAATGTTGAGTAAAATTAAAAATAGTATCTTTTGTAAATGCATTCATGCGTTGCTGATCGGGTACTTTTTAATGAACAGTATTAATTTTTCTGGAACATTTGCAAGAATTGTAAATAACAACACTGAACAGCATTCTGTAAAAGGAATAACTTGCAATTTCTTAAAAAAAATATTCAAATGTGACAGAATCTCTGAAGAATTAGATGATTACGAGACAAAAGAATCAAAAACAACAAAACAAGCTAAAGGGATTCCATTATTCGAATATATAATTCCTTTTGATTCCTCAATAGCCCATCTGTATTTTCAGGTTAATGCTAAAGGCAATAAATATATCAATAATCCAATTTTTTCTTTTGGATTTCATGGCAAAATTCATTTGCGTCCTCCCCAAAACATTGCATAAATAGTATTTTTTCTGATGCAAAAAATTATGTACTAAATCCCTAGTATAAGTTTTTTCGTATGTTAATAATTATCTATTAATGTAATATTTATACATAAATTCATGACACCTTTTAAACGTTTTTACAACCTGCTTACACTAGATAAGCGCGATGTATATCAAATTATATTTTACGCCGCATTTGCCGGTTTAGTAAACCTTTCTCTTCCTTTGGGAATTCAGGCTATTATCAATTTTATTCAAAGCGGACAGCTGAGTGTTTCTTGGATTGTCTTAGTAATTCTGGTAACAATCGGAGTTGGTTTTGGCGGTATTTTGACTATTCTGCAGCTCCGAATTGTGGAGAACCTGCAGCAGCGAATTTTTGTGCGTTCCTCTTTTGAATTCGCGTACAGAATGCCTTTGATCAAATTCAAAGAAATGTATTCTGAATATGCTCCCGAAAAAGCAAACCGTTTTTTCGACACTTTAATGGTTCAAAAAGGAACAGCAAAACTGCTTCTTGACTTTTGTACTGCTTTTCTGCAGGTTGGTCTGGGTATCATTTTGTTAGTATTATACCATTCTTTCTTTATGGTAATCGGGCTTTTGTTTATAGCTATTTTATATATCATTTTCAAATTTTCATATAAAGATGGTCTTGAAACGAGTCTTAACGAATCAAAATTCAAATATAAAGTGGCGGCCTGGATTCAGGAAATTGCCAGAAACCGAGAAAGCTTTCGCAGAAAAGGCGGTTTTGAATACGCATTGAAGCGTAATGACGGCTATGTAACACAATATGTAGATAACCGTGAAAAGCATTTTCAGGTTATGAAAAAGCAATACATTCAGCTTACTATTTTTAAAGTTATTGTTACGGCTGCCTTATTATCAATTGGTGGTTTTCTGGTAATTCATCATCAAATGAACATTGGGCAGTTTGTAGCAGCTGAAATTGTTATCGTGTTGCTGATCAATTCAGTAGAAAAAATCATTTTCGGACTGGAATCTTTCTATGATGTTTTAACTTCTGTAGAAAAAATTGGACAGGTTACCGATATGGAAACTGCATGTATTCCCGAAAAATCAGCAATAAATGAAGGCGGAATTACAATCGAAACCGAAAGTGTTGCTTATAATTATCCAGATCACAATAAAAAATCGCTCAAAAATATCAACCTGAAAGTCAATCAGAGCGAAAAAATAATATTACGCGGAACGAACGGTGCCGGAAAAAGTACACTGCTTCGATTGCTTGCAGGATTGCTCGAGCCAGAAAGCGGCGCAATGTATGTGACAGATACTTTTATGAATCGTCTCGATGAAGACAGTTACAGAGCACAGTCTGGTACTTATTTACAAGGTGATACACTTTTTGCAGGTACAATTCGAGAGAATATTCTTTTTGGTAATGAAGCATTAAATAATGATGATCTAAAATGGGCTTTAGACAGCGTTGGTTTGACACCAGATATTAAAACGTTCCCTAACGGTTTGGAACATCAGGTTCATCCGGGCGGGCATGAACTTTCGGCTTCAGATATCCAAAAAATATTGCTTGCCAGAAGTATCGTTCATAGACCTAATATATTATTCCTTGAAGATCCAGTTGATAAAATGGACGAACTGACATCAGGAAAAATTGTTGATTTTTTACTTTCTGAAGAAAATGACTGGACGGTAATCGTAACTTCTAAAAATGATATTTGGAAGAACAAATGCGACCGTATGATAACGATTGACGACGGAAAAATTATTAACGACATAAAGCTATAACCATGCTCAATATATCTAAAGATAATAATATACTTATAACTCCGGGAAAGTACACGTCTATTACAAACGTTGCCCGAAGACCTCATTATAAAATTTTAAACAGAGTCATAATCGGATTTTTATTGTTTTCTGTTGGATGTCTTTTTCTTCCTTGGACGCAGAATATTTCAGGAAGCGGTTCGGTTACCACATTAAAACCAGACCAAAGACCACAGACAGTACACAATGCGATTGCCGGAAGAATCGAAAAATGGTACGTGCAGGAAGGTGATTATGTGAAAAAAGGCGATACCATTGTTTTTATTTCTGAAGTAAAAGAAGATTATTTGGATCCAAATCTTGTTGGCAATACAAAACAGCAGGTTGATGCCAAAAAAATGGCAGTTGCTTCGTATGGCGATAAAGTAAATTCTCTTGAAGTTCAGGCGAAATCGCTTAGTACAGAAAGGGAATTGAAACTGCAACAGGCTCAAAATAAAATAAAACAGTCACAGCTGAAAATCAAAAGTGACAGTATGGATCTTGAGGCTGTGAAAACGCAATTGCGAATTGCCAAAACACAATTTGACCGTTCGACCGCTTTGAATAAAGAAGGTTTGAAACCAATGACAGATGTTGAACAAAAAAGATTGAAACTTCAGGAATCTGAAGCGTATATCATCACACAGCAAAATAAACTTTTAAGCAGTAAAAACGAATTGATAAACGCAAGAGTAGAAATTAACCGAATTTCGGCTGAATATGCTGAGAAAATTTCGAAATCAGCAAGCGATAAATTCACAGCTTTAAGTACGCAATATGATACAGAAGCTCAGGTAAATAAGTTAGAAAATCAGTATACAAATTACCGACTTAGAAATGGTTTATACTATATCACTGCACCACAAAGCGGTTATGTAAACCGTGCTTTATTGGCCGGTCTTGGCGAAACTATTAAAGAAGGAACTCCAATTGTGAGCATCATGCCGTCAAGTTATGATATTGCGGTTGAAACCTACGTTGATCCAATCGATTTGCCCTTAGTACATCGCGGTGCAAAAGTTCGTGTATGGTTTGACGGTTGGCCAAGAATCGTCTTTTCAGGATGGCCGGGATTATCTTATGGTACTTATGGCGGACGAATCGTGGCAATTGAAAATTTTATCAGTTCCAATGGAAAATACAGAGTGCTTATTTCACCAGACGGCGAAGATAATAAATGGCCAAAAGAATTGAGTATTGGAGCAGGAGCACAAAGTATTGCTTTATTAGAAACGGTTTCTGTATGGTATGAAGTATGGCGAAACCTAAATGGTTTTCCGCCAAATTATTACAAGGCAGATGAAAAAGAGGCAAAATATGGCAAAGACAAAAAATAATTTGAAATACGTTGCAAGACTATTTTTTCTCTTGTTTTTATTCGGATTTTCTGTTTCGTACAGTCAGGATTTTAATAAAGAAGAATTAAGTTATGACGAATTTTTAGGATATGTAAAAAAATATCATCCACTGGTAAAACAGGCCAATCTTGAAATCAGTATTGCTCAGGCGGCGCTTATGGTGGCGCGCGGTGGATTTGATCCAAAAATAGAAGTCGATTACAGCAAAAAAGAATTTAAAGGAACCGAATATTATTCGCTTTTAAACAGCAGTTTTAAAATCCCGACTTGGTACGGAATCGAAATAAAAGCTGGTTTTGATGATACTGACGGGCAATACTTTAATCCGCAGAACAAAACTCCTGAAGCAGGTTTGACTTCTCTTGGCGTAAGTGTTGCTTTAGGACAGGGAATGTTCATCAATCAGCGAATGGCCGATGTCAGGGAAGGGAAATTACAGCTGAAATTGAGTGATGCACAACGAAAACTGAAAGCGATTGAAGTTTTATACAAAGCCAGCGAAGCGTATTTTGAATGGAGAAAAAGCTATAACGAAGCAGCGCTTTACAACCGATATTTAGGTTTTGCAAGCACTCGTTTTGCAGGCGTAAAAAAACTGATTGAATTAGGCGACGCTCCGGCAATTGATAGTGTTGAAGCCGGAATTACAGTGCGAAACAGACAGTTGAATGTTGAAAATGGAAATCTGAAATTAGCTAAAGCAAAATTGTATCTGTCCAATTATTTATGGATTGAAAATGTTCCGGTTGAATTAGATGAAATGGTCAAGCCAGAAGAAAACCTGATTCAAACATTGGAAACAACATTAAAAACTGATGCCATGATGGTAAGTGTTGAAAGTCTGGAATCACATCCCAAACTTCAGGCTTTAGAAACTAAAATGGATATGCTGGAAATCAACAGGAAACTAAAGGCAAATTCATTGCTTCCAAAGTTAAATGTCGGTTACAATTATATTTCGGAGCCTTCTTACTTCAGTTCTTTTAATGCCGATGATTATAAGTTCAATGTCGATTTCAGTATTCCGATTTTCTTGAGAAAGGAGAGAGGAAGCTTAAAATTGGCAAAATTTAAAATTCAGGATATTCGGTTTGATATTGAACAGCAAAAACTGGAACTTAAAAATAAAATTAAAGCACAGCAGACAGAAATAGCGTCTTTAAAAAGACAAAAAAAGGTGATCGATAATCTTGTAAAAGACTATTTGACGATGCTGACTTCAGAAGAAAAACTGTTTTCATTCGGAGAAAGCTCTATTTTCCTGATTAATTCCAGAGAAAATAATCTGGTAAGTGCAAAATTGTCGCAAATCAGCATCGAGAATCAGTTCTATATTTCAAACGCTGAATTATATAAAATACTGGCAAACCCAGATTAAAAATAAGTTTGTTTGGTTACTTAGTTGTTGGTTATATTGAAGAAAACAGCAGTAATTTTTTACTGCTGTTTTTGTTTTTAAGGATGATTAAGTTTTGTATATGGCACACAGATGACGCAGATCAAACGGATTTTTATATAATATCAGTGAAAATCCGTTTGATCTGCGTCATCTTCGGGCTTATTAAAATAGTCATCTTACCACAATTTATGCGGAGTTTTGGCTGAAATGCTTTATCTTTATCGGCTTTTACCACTTACTAAATGAGCATAGAAAACCCAATTCCAGACAACGAATTTGAACGTTTAGCAGCCTTAAAACGTTATAATATATTAGATTCTCTTCCTGATCATGCTTTTGATGACGCAACAAAACTTGTTTCCTATATCTGCGGCGTTCCCATTGCTCATATTTCGTTTATAGATGAAAGCAGGCAATGGTTTAAATCTGAAATTGGAATAGGAGTTTCAGAAGTACCGCGAGAAATCAGTTTTTGCAAATACACTATAATGGAATCAAAATTGGTCGAAATTAACGATACTTTTTTGAATGAACGTTTAAAAGACGATCCTAATGTTACTGGCGGTTTCAAAGTAAGATTTTACGCTGGAGTGCCTCTTACAACACCAGACGGTTTTAATATTGGAACCATCTGTGCGATAGATCATGTCACTAAAACATTAGATGAAAATCAGCGAAATGCACTTTCGATTATTGCAAAACACGTAATAAATCAGTTAGAAATTCAAACAAAAAATATTGAATTAGCGGCGCAGAAAAAAATTGCCGAAAGAGCCGTTTTTGCCAAAGACAGTTTCTTGGCCAATATGAGTCACGAAATCAGAACGCCATTAAATGCAATTATTGGTTTTACTGATCTTTTGGCACAGACAGAACTCGATGAAACACAGCGCGATTACATTGACAGTGTTCAGATTGCAGGTGAAAATCTACTTTTGATTGTAAATGATATTCTGGATCTTTCTAAAATTGAATCTGGAAATTTGACCATTGATGCAGAACCATTTAATTTAAAAAAGACATTGAAACATGTCTATAATTTATTAAAAGTAAAAGTTCCAAAAGAAGTAGAATTCAATCTTTTTTTAGATGCCGATATGCCAGACACTGTTGTAGGCGATCAAGTGCGTTTGAATCAGATTTTGGTGAACTTGATTGGCAATGCACTTAAGTTTACGCATGATGGCGATGTTACGGTTTCAGTAAAAAAAGTGGAGGAAACCGATGATCATTATGCATTGCGATTTTCGGTTAAAGATACCGGAATTGGTATTCCAGAAGCTAAACTGAAAACTATTTTTGAACGTTTTACTCAAGCAGAAGAAAGTACAACACGAAGATTTGGCGGTACCGGACTCGGGCTAAATATTGTAAAACAATTAGTTGAATTGCAAAATGCTAAAATTGAGGTAAAAAGCAAGGAGGGAAGAGGTTCAGAATTTTTCTTTGTCATTTCGTACAAAAAAACATCTGCGGTAGCATCGACTGTAAAACCTTTATCAAAAAATGAACTCGGCACTTTAAAAATATTGCTTTGCGAAGACAATGTTTTAAACCAAAAATTAGTGCGAAGCGTGATTCATAATTTTGGTTTCGAATTGGATATTGCCGAAAATGGCGAAGAAGGAATTGAACTTCTATCACAAAATAAATATGATTTAATTCTGATGGATCTGCAGATGCCGGTTAAAGACGGTTACCAGACAACAGAATATATCAGAAATGAAATGAAATTGAATATTCCAATTATCGCAATGACCGCGCACTCGCTTGTAGGTGAACAAGAACGCTGTTATAAAGTTGGAATGGATGCTTATGTGCCAAAACCTTTTAAACAGCCAGCACTTTTAAAAGCGATAAAAGCGGTAATGAGCAAAGATCCTGAACAGGCAAAAAAGAGAATTATTGATTTTTCTATTTTAGACGAAATGGCCTGCGGTGATTTGAATTTTAGAAAAGAAATGATACATCTTTTTCTAGAAAAAATTCCGAGTCAGACAGAACAATTAATCGAAGCATTTAAAAATAACGATCATGATACTACAAAAAAACTGGCGCACAATATGAAAGCCAGTTTAGATATTTTCATGCTGACAGATCTTACGAATTGTTTAAATATTGTTGAAGAAGAAGCTTCATTAGGTGAATTTACTTCAGAAACTGCCGATAAAATAAACATTGTACAATGTGGGATTGAAGAGACCGTTAAAATCTTAAAGGAGCTTTGATACCAAAGAAATAAGCCTTAGCTTTACAATACAAGGATAGTATAAATTGAATTTTGCCTCCAAATACCACTACCAATGAGAATAATTTTAGCCGAAGATAATGATATCCTACGCAAATCATTGTCTTTTTTCCTCGAGTCCAAAGGATTTACTGTAGACCAGTTTTCTGACGGAAAAGATGCGCTTGATGCCATCAAAAAAAATAACTACAACATCATTTTGACCGACATAAATATGCCTGGCATCAGCGGAATGGAAATTACGCAATATGTCAGGGAAACTATTAATTCTGATATTCCCATAATTATACTTACTTCTTCTGGCGTTGAACAGACGGAACTGGACTCTTTTGATATTGGTGCCAATGAATTTATTGCAAAACCAATTAGTCCGGCTGTTCTTTTAGTGCGAATTAATAAGCTATTAAAAATCAAAGCTTGATGAAGTATCTATATTATTCAATCATAATGTTATTTGTTTCTTCCGTTACTTTTGGACAAGAAATAAATATTGATGCTGTTCTGACAAAGGCAAAACAAGAAACAGAAAAAGGCAATTTTGATAAAGCGCTATCATTAATTGCGCCTTTACGTGCAAAATTTCCCGAAAATGAAGATATTCAGGTTTTTGAAGGACGAGTTTACAGCTGGAAAAAAGACTATCCATCTTCAATAAAAATATTAACACCGTTAACAGATAAAGCAAATCCAAATCCGGATGCTTTGCTGGCTATTATCAACACTTATTTTTGGTCAGAACAATATGAAAAATGTATTGTTTACTGTGATAAATATTTAGCAATTGACTCAAAATCTGCAGATGTTATAAAGATTAAAGCGTCCTGTCTTGAAAAACTGAATCGTGATCAAGAAGCCTTAGAAATCATAGAAAAAGCATCTTTGGCAGACAACAGTACACAGCCGTTTAGAGGGATTCGCACGCTTATTGGCAAAAAAGCTAAAAATGCAGTTTCGGCTTCTTATCTTAATATTTCTACTTCAAATCCGGGGCAGTCGCCTTTGCACTATGGCTATGTCGAATATTCGCATAAATTCAGCAGTTCAGCAATTGTCGGTAGAGCAAATGTTGGAAATGTAAACAATGATACCGAAATGCTTTTTGAAACTGATTTTTATCAGACCTTCAAAAACAAAAGTTATTTGTATGCAAACGCAGGTATTTCAACAGGTCAAACTGTTTTTCCTGTTGCAAAAACGGGTTTAGAATATTATTTCGCGCCGGTTAAAAAATTTGATTTTGCATTCGGAGTCCGATTCATGCATTTCGATTCAGATGATATAACATTGCTTACAGGTCAAATTGCTTATAATTCGGGCAGTTATACCTTTGCTTACCGACCTTATTATGATACAGGAAATGCTTTGTTTTCGCATGTTTTAAGTGTTCAGAAAGTTAATGAGGAAAAAGAAAATTTGATCCGATTTGAACTTCAATACGGAACTGTTCCGTACTTATATCTCTATAATGGTTTTACACAGCCTTTAAAAGCGTATCGCGCTGGTCTGCAATATCAGCATAGAATTGGCGAATCGTTTTTTGTACGCCCTATTTTTTTATATGAACGAGAGGAATATGTTCCTGATCAATACAGAAATAGGTTCAATGTGCAGTTAATTGTTACTAAACGCTTTTAATTATGATGAAAGTTTGGGAACTATATGAAAAAGGCGATTGGGTTGTACCATTTCTGATTTTTTCGATCAGTTTGTTTGTTGGTGCTTCTTTGTTTTTGTATCTGATTATTATTTGGAGCCGAAATAAAAAAATAAAAAGAGCCCGACTTAAAACGGAGTACAGTTTAGTAATCGAAAAAATGATGTCGGCTGTAGTTTTTGAAGATGTTTTATTTTCTGTTTTAAAAGAAGATAAAGAGACCAGTTTGCTTTTCAAAAAAGCCTTTTTTAGAGAAACGGTAACAGAAACGATTATAAATCTTCATAAAAATTATGATGGCGTTTATGCCCAAAAATTGGAACAGTTTTATAAAGACTCTGGATTAATTAACGATTCGTTCAAAAAACTTAAAAATCTGAGCTGGGAAATAAAATGCAAAGGAATTACGGAACTCTCTGAATTTAATATCACCGAAGCATTTGACAGTATTATTGCATTTTCTAAAAAGAAAAAGAAGACATTAAAAATCACTGCAATTAACGCCGGTATTAAACTTGCCGGAATAAAAGGTATTGTAAATCTTGTAGAACATCCTGATCCTATTGACGATTGGACGCAAGTCAACATTATTAGTGCTTTTAAAAAACACGACATAGGCGATACAAAAGGCGTTGAACTTTTATTAGAATCAAAAAACACAACTGTGATTGCACTCGGATTGAAACTTATTAAAGAGCTGAAGCTTACACAGAAAGTTAAGTATGTAGCGCAATTGATTGATAGAGCTCCGAATACAACAATCAAATACGAAGCGCAGAATGTATTACAGTCATTAACTGTTTAATTATAAGCCAATGGATTTTTTAAATAACGAATTAACATGGTTTCTGGATTTATACATCGTCCTAATTTTGGGCTATGCGATCTTGATCATGTCTTCGTATCTTATATTAGCCTATCTTTCTTCAAAAGCACTTACAAGCTATCTTAAAAAAAATAGTTTTGTTGATTATGATGTGCTTCTTACAAGCGAATTTGCTCCAAAACTTTCTTTAATTGCGCCAGCATACAATGAGGGTTTTACAATTGAAGAAAATGTAAAGTCGTTACTTTCTTTAAATTACAATAATTATGAAGTTATTGTTGTCAACGATGGAAGCAAGGATAACTCAATGGAAATACTGATTAAAACATATGATCTAGTTTTAACCGAATTTGATTTTCATGAACAGATTGAAACCAAAAAACTAAAAGGAATTTATACGTCCAGAAACGCTGCATTTAAAAAATTAATTGTAGCCGATAAAGAAAATGGCGGCAAAGCCGATGCCTTAAATGTTGGATTAAATATTGCGCAAAATCCGTATGTAGTTTGTATTGATGTCGATTGTATTTTAGATAAAGATTCGCTGTTAAAACTGGCAAAACCATTTTTAGAATCGTACGGAAAACGTATTATCGCAACAGGCGGTGTGGTCAGAATTGCAAATCAATGTGTGATCAAAAATGGACGTTTGGTCGAAGTCAATATTCCCGATAATATGATTGCGAGGATTCAG
The DNA here is from genome assembly GCF_009711135.1 of Flavobacterium sp. LC2016-01. Classification (GTDB taxonomy): domain Bacteria; phylum Bacteroidota; class Bacteroidia; order Flavobacteriales; family Flavobacteriaceae; genus Flavobacterium. Next base: position 18,526 of record NZ_WMIC01000006.1, read on the forward strand.
GTTTTGGAGTATTTAAGAGCTTTTCTTCTGGGAAGAATGGCGTGGGGAAGGCTCGACGGACTTTTGCTCATCAGCGGTGCGTTTGGTGCTTTTGATAAAGAAATTGCTTTGCTGGCTGGCGGTTACAGCACAAAAACAGTAGGTGAAGATATGGAGCTTGTTGTGCGCATGCGCCGTTATATGCTTGAAAACAAACTGCCTTATTCGGTAAGTTATATTCCAGATCCACTTTGCTGGACAGAAGCTCCTGAAGATTTTAAAATATTCAAAAAACAGCGAAGCCGATGGATGAGAGGAACAATTGAAACACTCAGTTTTCATAAAAGAATGTTTATGAATCCGAAATACAAATTGTTAGGAATGCTCAGCGTGCCTTATTGGGCATTATTTGAATTTCTGGCTCCGGGAATTGAATTTATTGGTCTTGTAATAACACTTGTATTTATACTTTTAGGTTTGCTGAACTGGCATTTCTTCCTTTTACTGGTACTTTTTGTGTATACTTTTGCCGTTTTCTTTTCGGTTTTGGCCCTTTTTAGTGAAGAACGAACTTTTCACAAATACCCAAAACACGTTGATTTTTTTAAACTGCTTTTGGCTGCTTTTATTGAGCCGTTGTATTTTCATCCCTTAACGGTGTATTCGGCCTTAATTGGTTATAAAGAAAAAGTAATGGGAACCAAAGGATGGGGAGAAATGACCAGAAAAGGATTTACGAAGAAAGAATAAATTCGGAATTAAAGATCAAGATTAATTATAAAAAAAGCTGAAATTGTAAAATTTCAGCTTTTTTATTAGTGTTTAAATTTAAAAATTTAAGGCATAAATATAATCGTTCCTCCATTTGCAGAAAGTTCCAGATTATAAGAAACATTTTCTAGTTTTTTAGTGTTGAATTTTGATTCCTGACCTTCGCCATCACTTATGATAGAAACATTTTTGCCTTTCAGCATTGGTAAATTTACAGTAATAGTTTTTGCTTTATTTTCACCATTGATGGCAGCAACGTACCATTTTGTATTTTTTCTGCGGGCAATTACGCAGTATTTTCCAGGGTAACCGTCAATAAAAACGGTTTCGTCCCAAACGGTTGGAACATTTCTTAGGTAATCAAATAAGTAAGCTGGTTTTTCAGTTAAGTTTTCTGGTGTTAATCCCCAATGCTGTACGGCCGAAAAGAAAACAACTGCTGTTGCCATTTCAAAAGCATCTGTAGTTTTTCGGATAGTGCCTTTATTTGCTTCACGATTCAAACGTTTATTTAGAAAAACAGGCCCAAAATCCATTGAAGCAACTGTGTTTCTTGTAAAAGGATAAATGGTTGCTGTTGAAGGATATCGATCACTGAATGCCTGCTGGAAAACTAAATTTTCAGAGGCAAGAACTGCTTCACTGGTCATATAATTTGGATACATTCTTTCCCAGCCTCGAGGCAGCGTTGCACCGTGAAAATTGATGTTCAGCCCAAATTCTGTAGCGTCAGTAAGTATATCATGATAGAGTTTCATGGTTTCCTGTTTGTCTCCTCCAAAAAAATCTATTTTTAAGCCTTTTACGCCAATTTGCTGCAGCCATTGCATTTCTGCACGTCTGGCTTCTGATGTATTCATTTTATTTTTTGGCGTCTGCGGCGCTGTATTCCAATTGCCATTAGAATTGTACCAAAGCAAAACACCTACATTTTTTGATTTTGCATAATCAACTAATTCGGCCATTTTTTCTTTTCCAATATTCACGTCCCAAAGCGCATCAATTAAAATATACTCACATTTCATATCAGCTGCCAAATCAATAAAAGTTTTTTGGTCATTGTAGTTGCAACTTTCATCCTGCCAGACAATCCAGCTCCAGCTTGCACGGCCGGCATTGAATATTTTTGAAGTTTTTACGAGTGGTTTTACAACATCTGTTGATACAGTAGATTCAACAATTGGTTTTAAAGTTTTGCCCACTGTAATAGTTTTCCATGAAGTCTGCATTGGAAAAACTCCAGAAGCTGTTGTTACTCCGTTATGATTGTTTTCGCCTTCTTGTGGAAAACTAATTGTATAAATTCCATCTGAAGATGCGTCGCTCAATCGAGTTCCGGGATAATTACCGCTGATACCAGTTTCTGAAATTAACAGCCAGCCTTTATCTTCAACATGAAAAAGTGCCGGAAAAGTAAAACCTAAACCATATTGCGATTTTGTTGGAATAGGTTCTTCTCGTGTGTATTCTTCTTCATAGGATGGTTTTGTTTTCTCCCAACCGCTCAACGGAGGCGCTTGTGGTGTAATAAAAGTAGTTGATTTTAAAGGCAGTTTAAAACCAGTAATTTCTTTTTCTATAATACAATTTCCGCTGTTTTTTTTGCTTTTCGGAATCAAATAGCTAAAAGCAATATCGGTATTGCTAACTCTGAAAATAATATTTATAGTGTCATTATTCGTGTTCGTAAAGCTGTATTTTATTTCATTTGCTTTATAATTTACCTGACTAACTTTAGAGCGGTCTAATTTATACGATTCTTGAATTTTGGCTGTTTTACTGCCAATTAATTTAAGCCCTTTGGTAAAATCACCAGCAGAACTTATTAATCCTAAAGGTGAGGTATCGAGGAATTTCTCATTTTGGAAAAATACTTGATAATAAGCAAGCCCGTCAACTACAAAAACTTCAAGGTTTAAATTTTTATCGGGGCTTAATGTCGAATGTTTTTGCGCTTGAAGCGAATTTGACATGGTAAACAGGAGAAAACTAAGAAAGAAATATCTCATTTTTTGCGGTATTTTGGTCGGTTAGTAAAGTTTGCTGTTCAAAAAACAGTAATAAGTGTAAAAATAACACTATTTTTGAAAAGAAAAATTTTGAGAAGGAAAGTATTTGAAAAATTTCAAATATTTAGAATGGACTAAAAGTTCAGATAGGAGGGAATGCAGGCTTAAACAAACATTTTTAGGTTTACAATTAAGCAATGAACGATAGAAATTTTCTTTTCAAAGATTGAAACAAAAATATGTTATATAATATACCCGAGAACAGCTTAATTTTAGAAATGATTTTGCTGTCAATTATTTTTTTTGGATTTTCTGTCTGTTTGCTTATTATAAGAAGTAAAATACTAACATTTAGAAGAGAAAAAGTAATTGAGGAAGATAGTGACAAAAATACCGAGAAATCTTCAGTAAATCGCAGGAAGTAGTTTGAAGGACTCTTTTAGATTTCCCAATTTGAAAGGATATCTTTTATGTTCTAATAATTCTTTGGTCCTACATTAGCAAAAAAGTAATTTAACACATAGAAACATAGATTTTAAAATATTAAAAAAAGATAATTTTAAAAAAATCTAGATTTTTACACATAGCTATGTTTGTTCATACAAGTGAAACGCCTTTTATAAGTTTACAAAATCTATGTTTCTATGTGTTGAAAATAATTATACCCAGCGAGTTTTTCATATTCAAAAGATCTTCACTGAAATAAAATTACTGCGGAATGAAAATGTCAAAAGTTGCACCTTTCATAGGCTGTGCAGATGCCATAATTACGCCGTTGTGATTTTCAACTATTTTTTTAACAATCGCGAGGCCAATTCCGGTTCCGTCATAAATTTCTCTGGTGTGAAGTCTTTGAAAAACACCAAATATTTTTTCGCTATGTTCAGGTTCAAAACCTATTCCGTTGTCCTGAAAACTGATATGACAGTAATTTTCCAGTGGAATTAATTTGTCATTGTGCAAATCTTTGCCCGTGCCCATTCGGCTTTTGATCGTGATTTGAAGCGGAATTTCCTTTTGAGAAAACTTAAGCGAATTATTGATCAAATTTTCAAGAAGCTGAATAAACAAAAACGGAATGATATTGATTGTTCCGTGAAAATCGGTAATAATTAAGGCATTTTTATCTTTAATATTTTCCTTAAGCGCTTCTTTTACATTGTCGACAATAATCTCAAGATCGGTATTTTCGTAAATACGATCGATGATATTGGTTCTTGAAAAGGCCAAAAGATCATTGATTAATTCCCGCATCCGATTGGTTGAATACAAAATCCTGTCAAACTTTAATCTTCCGTCAGGACTTAAATTATCATATTCTTTAGCGAGAATAATGTTCGAAAAAGTTTGAATTTTTCGCAATGGTTCCTGAAGATCATGACTTGAAATATGTGTAAAGGCATCAAGTTCCGTATTTTTTCTTTTTAGTTCATTTGCATATTTTTCGATCGCTAGATATTGTGAAGCAAGATCCTCATTAGCTTTCGTAATCTTGGCGTTGAGCGCATTTGTTTCTTCTTCTTTCAGCTGTAATTCCCGATTTTTTTTATACAATTCTGTAAAAACCATCACTTTTGCCTTAAGAATTTCGGCAGATAATGGCTTAATCATATAATCGACCGCACCAGATTGATATCCCTTAAAAATATAATCGGAAGTGTTCATATTGGCGGTCAGAAAAATAATAGGGACATGCTTTAGTTTATCGCTTTGGCGAATGAGTTCAGCCGTTTCAAATCCGTCCATAAGAGGCATTTGCACATCCATCAGAATAATTGCAAAATCCTGATTTTTAAGGAGAATGCGCAAGGCATCTTTGCCAGATGATGCTTCGACAAACTGAAAACCCAAATCAGCCAGAATGACCTGAAGCGAAAGCAGATTTTCCTTTTTATCATCAACTAATAATATTTTAACAGGAGTTCGTTCCATTTTGTTTTTATTTAAAATATTATTTTAACCAAACTCTCATCAACGAAGATAATTGCTCCACATTAACCGGTTTTGTGATATAATCAGACGCACCAGATTCTATACATCTTTGTCTGTCTCCTTTCATGGCTTTTGCTGTAACAGCTATAATAGTCAAATCTTTATGTCTGGCATTTTGTCTAATGATTTTCATGGTTTCATAACCGTCCATTTCTGGCATCATGATATCCATCAATACAATATCCATTTTGGTATTCTGATTTAAAATTTCAATCGCTTCATGACCGCTTTCAGCACTGATAACATCTAATCCAAAGCGTTCCAAAGCAGTTGTCAGCGCAAATAAATTTCGGACATCATCATCAACCAGAAGCACTTTTTTATTGATCAGAACATCTTCTTTCAAATAATAAGTTTCAATGAGCTGTTTCATACTTTCCGGCAAATCCTTGTGCACACGATGCAGAAATAGCGCCGTCTGATCTACAAGTTCGTCAATTGAAACAGCGCTTTTGGTAATAATGCTGTGTGCAAATCGGCTGAGTTTACTGCGCTGTTTTTTGTTGACATCGCCGGCAGAATGAATAATTATGGCTGTTTCCTGCCCGCTGATGTTGTTTTCAAGATCACTTATTAAATCTAATCCATCAGCATCTGGAAGCACTAAATCTAAGATAATACAATCAAATGACTTTTCTTTAATAAGTTCAACAGCATCTTTTGCAGTTAAAGCTGTTGATATCGAAATATCGCTTCCTTCAACGGCTTGGACAATTCGGTTTAATTCGGCTTGATTATCATCTACAACTAATAAATTCTTTTCTTTTTTATTTTTAAAGTCATGAATATCATTAAAAAGAGCGGTCAATACATCATTTTTTACAGGTTTAACGAGGAAGTTTCGGGCACCGCGTTTTAAACCTTTGTTCCTTTCATCTTCACCTGAAATAATATAAACCGGAATATGTCGTAGCGTAAAATCAGTTTTCAGTCGGTCCAGAATTTTCCATCCACTCGTATCGGGCATGTTAAGATCCATTGTAATCGCATGAGGATGAAACTGATTGATATAGTCAATTACATCATTTCCCTTTGTTGTTACTACGGCTTTGATATCATGCTGATGGGCTCTTTCCAACAAAATTTTGGCGAAAGTCAGATTGTCTTCAGCAATTAACAACACTTTATCATCAGGCTTGATAATGGCTCGGTCGTCTCCAACTTCATCTGCAAAATACAAATCAATGTCTGATTTGTTAAAACTTGACGAAGGGAGCGATTTTAAACGGCTTTTTCCGGCGTGAATAACATTCATTTCTTCATTGACGTTTATATCTTCAATTTCGGCAATATGAACAAATTTAAGAGGTAAAAACAGGGTGAATTTACTTCCAATGTTAGTATCACTTTCCAATTCAATACTGCCACCTAATAAATCTGAAAGTCCGCGGCTGATCGATAATCCTAAACCAGTTCCTCCATATTTACGGCTTGTAGATCCTTCTGCCTGTTGGAATGCCTCAAAAATGATGTTTTGTTTTTCTTTTGATATTCCAATTCCGGTATCTGAAATTTCGAAAGCCACTACAGCTTCAGCATTTTCCAGACTGCTGTTTTTGGTTTTCCAATTATTATCTGCTTTATAAATATTCAGTTTAACAGCACCTTTTTCAGTGAATTTAAAGGAATTAGACAATAGATTTTTCAGAATTTGATTTAATCGCTGCGAATCGGTTTCCATTACCTCGGGAAGATTAGCATCCATTAATATTTCAAAATTAAGATGTTTTGCCTGAGAAATAGGGTTGAAGGTCGACTCCACAAATCGGCTGATTTCGGCAAAACTAATCGGATTATAATCGACAGAAATATAACCAGATTCAATTTTAGAAAGATCCAGAATGTCATTAATCAGCTGAATTAAGTCATCTCCGCAAGAATTGATTGTTTTAGCAAACTGAATTTGTTTTTCAGATAAATTTCCGTCACGGTTGGCGATCAATTCGTTGGCTAGAATCTGCAAACTGTTCAGAGGCGTACGCAATTCATGTGACATATTAGCCAGGAATTCTGATTTATATTTTGAGGTCAAAGTAAGCTGATCTGCTTTTTCTTCTAATGCTTTTCGGGCAACCTCAACTTCTTGATTTTTGAGTTCTACTTCTTCTTTTTGATTGGCCAGCAAAATTGCTTTTTCTTCTAATTCTTCATTCGTGTTTTTTAATACTTCCTGCTGACTTTTTAGCTCGCTTGCCAAAGATTGTGATTGCACCAATAATTCTTCTGTTCTTGAATTCGATTCAATCGTATTCAATACAATCCCGATACTTTCTGTCAATCCTTCAAGGAAATCTAAATGTGTCTGATTAAAAGTATCAAGAGAAGCCAATTCAATAACCGCTTTAAGTCGGCCTTCAAAAAGAACAGGAAGAATAATAACGTCTTGCGGTTTAGCATCACCAAGCCCCGAATTAATTCGGATATAATCTTTTGGTACATTACTTAAAATAATACGCTCTTTTTCAATTGCAACCTGACCAATAAGTCCTTCGCCCATTGCGTATTGCGTCATCGAATCTTTACGTTTAATGTAGGCATACGAAGCAATTAAATTCAGTTTTGAGTCCATGAAATCTTCGTTTTCTTCCAAAATATAGAAAAGGCCGTGCTGCGCAGTAACAACCGCTGCAAGTTCTGAAAGAATCTTTTTTGTAACGGCATTAAGTTCTTTTTGACCTTGAAGCATCTGAGTAAATTTAGCTAAATTCGATTTCAGCCAGTCTTGTTCCTGATTACGCAATGTTGTTGCTTTAAGATTGTAAATCATTTGATTGATGGTATCCTTAAGTGCTTCAACTTCGCCTTTTGCTTCAACACCAATGGTTCGCGTTAAATCTCCCTGCGTTACTGCCGATGCAACTTCAGAAATTGCACGTACTTGAGTAGTAAGATTCGCGGCTAACTGATTTACGTTTTCCGTCAGGTTTTTCCAAGTTCCAGAAGCTCCGGGAACATTTGCCTGACCACCGAGTTTTCCTTCCGCACCAACTTCACGAGCAACGGTTGTTACCTGATCAGAGAAAGTAGCGAGTGTATCAATCATTTCGTTGATGGTATCGGTTAATTGCGCAACTTCACCTTTAGCATCGATAGATAATTTTTGTTTCAGATTTCCTTTTGCTACAGATGTTACGACTTTTGCGATTCCACGAACTTGTCCTGTTAGATTAGACGCCATTACGTTAACCGAATCTGTTAAATCTTTCCATGTTCCCGCAACACCTTTTACTTCAGATTGACCGCCGAGTTTTCCTTCGGTACCAACTTCACGCGCCACACGAGTAACCTCAGAAGCAAATGAATTTAACTGTTCCACCATCGTATTGAAAGTGTTTTTCAAATCGAGGATTTCTCCTTTTACGTCAACGGTAATTTGTTTCGAAAGGTCGCCATTTGCTACGGCTTTGGTTACATCGGCAATATTACGTACCTGACCCGTTAAGTTTGATGCCATTTGGTTAACCGAATCCGTTAAATCTTTCCAGGTTCCCGCAACACCAGGCACGAAAGCTTGTCCGCCCAGTTTTCCATCAGTACCAACCTCACGTGCCACACGCGTAACCTCAGAGGCAAAAGCACGAAGCTGATCCACCATGGTATTTACGGTTTCTTTTAATTGCAGAATTTCTCCACGAACATCGGCCGTAATTTTTTTCGACATATCTCCGTTGGCAACGGCAATCGTAACTTCGGCAATATTACGAACCTGAGTAGTCAAGTTACCTGCCATTTGATTCACTGAATCCGTTAAATCTTTCCAAGTTCCGGCAACACCGGGAACGTTTGCCTGACCACCTAATTTTCCTTCGGTACCAACCTCACGCGCCACACGAGTTACCTCTGAAGCAAATTCACGAAGCTGATCTACCATCGTATTCAGGGTTTCTTTTAATTGAAGAATCTCCCCTCGAACGTCAACGGTAATTTTTCGGGACATATCTCCATTGGCCACGGCAATCGCCACATCGGCAATATTACGTACCTGAGCAGTAAGATTTCCTGCCATTTGATTAACAGAATCCGTTAAATCTTTCCAAGTTCCGGCAACTCCGGGAACATTTGCTTGTCCTCCCAGTTTTCCTTCAGTACCAACTTCGCGCGAAACCCTTGTAACCTCCGAAGCAAAGCCTCGAAGCTGATCCACCATGGTATTAATTGTATTTTTAAGCTCTAAGATTTCTCCTTTTACGTCAACCGTAATTTGGAGTGATAAATCTCCTTTTGCTACGGCAGTTGTTACTTCGGCGATATTACGAACCTGTCCGGTAAGATTCGATGCCATTTGGTTTACCGAATCCGTTAAATCTTTCCAGGTTCCACCAACACCTTCAACTTGTGCTTGTCCGCCCAGTTTTCCTTCGGTACCAACTTCACGTGCCACACGAGTTACTTCGGAAGCGAATGAATTCAGCTGGCCCACCATGGTATTAATGGTGTTTTTAAGCTCTAAAATTTCTCCTTTGGTATCAACTGTAATTTGGCGTGATAAATCGCCTTTTGCAACGGCTGTGGTAACCTCAGCAATATTACGAACCTGTCCGGTTAAGTTGGATGCCATTTGATTAACGGAATCGGTCAAATCTTTCCATGTTCCGCCGACGCCTTTTACTTTGGCTTGACCTCCGAGTTTTCCTTCGGTTCCAACCTCAAGCGCTACACGCGTTACCTCAGAAGAAAAGGAATTCAGCTGATCCACCATTGTATTGATGGTTTTCTTCAACTCAAGAATTTCTCCTTCGGCTACCGCTGTAATTTTCTTCGATAAATCTCCATTTGCCACGGCCGTTGTAACCTCGGCAATATTTCTAACCTGACCAGTAAGATTCGATGCCATTTGGTTCACCGAATCGGTTAAATCTTTCCAAGTTCCGCCAACACCTTTCACTTTGGCCTGACCGCCGAGTTTTCCTTCAGAACCAACCTCACGCGCCACACGTGTTACCTCGGCACCAAAAGAGTTCAGCTGATCCACCATGGTATTGATGGTATTTTTTAATTCAAGGATTTCTCCCTCAACGTTTACTGTAATTTTTTTAGATAAATCGCCTTTTGCCACGGCTGTTGTAACCTCGGCAATATTACGAACTTGACCCGTTAAGTTGGATGCCATCTGATTTACGGAATCGGTCAAATCTTTCCAAACCCCGCCGACACCACGCACTTTGGCTTGACCGCCGAGTTTTCCTTCAGAACCAACTTCACGCGCCACACGTGTAACTTCAGAAGAAAAGGAATTCAGCTGATCCACCATCGTATTAATGGTATCTTTCAGTTCCAGAATTTCTCCTTTTACGTCAACGGTAATTTTTTTCGAAAGATCACCTTTTGCTACCGCAGTTGTTACGTCGGCAATATTTCGAACTTGTCCGGTAAGATTTGAGGCCATTTGGTTCACAGAATCTGTTAAATCTTTCCAAGTTCCACCAACACCTTTTACTTGTGCTTGACCTCCTAATTTTCCTTCGGTACCCACTTCACGCGCCACACGAGTTACCTCAGAAGAAAAAGAATTCAGCTGATCCACCATCGTATTAATGGTGTTTTTCAATTCCTGAATTTCTCCTTTTACGTCAACGGTAATTTTTTTGGATAAATCTCCTTTTGCCACGGCCGTTGTTACATCGGCAATATTACGAACCTGACCGGTAAGGTTACTGGCCATTTTGTTTACAGAATCAGTCAAATCTTTCCAAACACCGCCAACACCGCGAACTTTTGCCTGACCGCCCAATTTTCCTTCGGTACCCACTTCACGCGCCACACGCGTAACCTCCATCGAAAAGAGGTTCAGCTGTTTTACCATTCCGTTTACCTCTTTGGCAATTCTTAAAAATTCTCCCTGAAGCGGATTCCCTTCAATTGACAAAGGCATTTCCTGTGATAAATTCCCTTTTGCAACTGATGTAATTACGTGCGCAATTTCAATCGTTGGGTGAACCAGATCTGAAATCAAAGTATTTACAGAATCAACACAGGAACTCCAGGAACCGCGTGCGCCGTCAAGTACAACGCGGTTGGTCAATTTTCCTTGTTTACCGATGCTTTTTCCCACTTTTTGAAATTCAAAAACCATTCTTTCATTCAGGTCAATAATTTCATTCAAAGTATCGCAGATAGCCCTTTTTGTTCCATCTTGATCGGTTGGAAAACGCTGCGAAAAATTACCGTTTTTGACTTTCAGCAAAATCTTCAAAAATTCAGCATCACTGAGAATTGATTCCTCGGTTTTGTTTTTCTTGCTTCTGCGGTCAGCTGTTTTTTCATCTGTAATGACAGGCAGAGCGATCAGCACGTCATTTTTTGGTGTTTTATTGTTGTGAATTTTATTTTTCATAATTGGTGGCGTTGTAGCAGGTTTAGTTTTTGGTTGGCGGATTTGGCGATTTTAAGTTATGAGTTTTTCGCTTTTCATTAATAATTCACAATTCATAATTGTTTTATCCGTTTTCATTCAATAAAATTTTCCTTAGATGAAATTGCACGAAAGCATCCATAGAATCTGATCTTTTTGTATTATCAGTGTAATTCAGCGGTTTTATGATATATCCTGAAATTCCTAAATTTTCGGCGGTTTCCCGATCACTGCTTTCCGACGAAGTGGTCATAATAAATACCTTCAAGTCTTTTAAGTTTTCGTCAGTTCTCAGAATTTGTAAAAATTCGATTCCGTTCATTTTTGGCATATTGATATCCAGCAGAATAACATCTGGAATTAGCGGATTTTCCGTTTTTCTTAGCATTTGAAGTGCCTCAAGACCATTATATGCAGTGTGAAGATCATATTTGATCTCCAGTTTTTTTAATGAACGCTCTACAGATATTGTATCGAGTTCATCATCTTCGATTAATAAAATATTAGGCTTTCTCATACTGTTTGTTATTTCGCCAGGTGAAGGTAAATGTGGTTCCTTCGCCCAATTTTGATTCTACATGAATGCTTTCCCCTTGATCATCAATAATTTTTTTTACTATGGCTAATCCTACACCGGTACTTTCCATTTCGTTTTTCTCTCTCAGGGTCTGGAAAATTTCAAATATTTTGTGATGATATTCTTCATCGATGCCAATTCCGTTGTCTTCTACTGAAAACTCATAAACATTGTGCACTTTCGTAGCTTTTATTTCAATAAATGGATTTTCAGCTTTTGCATATTTAACCGCATTGCTGATTAAATTTGAAAATACCTGTTCCAGTTTTAAGCGTTCTGTAAAAAGTTCTGGCAGATTAATTATTTCGAGTTTAAAATTTCTCGGAACTATTGATTGGGCAATTTCATGGACAAGCGCATTAGTATCTACGATTTCGGGTGAAGTTTTTCTGTTGATTCGGGCGTAATCTAAAAGGCCGTTGATCAAAGCTTCCATGCGCTGTGTTCTTTTCGGAATAATATTCAGGTAATTTCGCAGCGCAGGAGAGAGTTCGCTTGATAAATCTTCTTCAATCCAGCTGATTACATTGTAAATTCCTCTAATAGGAGCTTTTAAATCATGGGAAACGACGTAAGCAAACTTGTTGAGTTCGTCATTTTTGTTTTCCAATTCCTGAATATTCTTTTCAAGACGGCGCGACATGATATTTAAAGACGATGCAAGTGCACTCAGTTCATCATTTTTATAATCCTGAACAATTGTAAAACGTCCTTTCGAAATCGTATCAGCCACACGCACCATCGAGTTGATTCGTTTTGTAATCATCATTACGATGTAAGCGGTACTGCATATTCCGATAAAAATGGTTAGGGATAAAAAGACCAATGAATAAGTTCTGGCTTTGTTTAAAGAATGCAACAGCATTTCAGAATGATGTGTTCGAGTTTTATATTCGATTCTATCAAATGTTTTGAATTTTTTGGTAATGGAGTCGTTGATATTTTTCCCGATATGCTTTTTGAGTTTATTGTCTAAAAGATATTGATACGTTGTCGGGTTTTCTCTTCTTGCCCGAATTAATTCAGATGTATAAGAAAGCCATTCACCATGAAGAACACTTATTGAATCTAGAATGGAAGATTGAATTTGGTTGCTGTCAATGAGCGTGTGCTGTTCTATTAAATAGCCAGGTACTTTTTCTATTCCGCTGTAATAAGGTACCAAATAAGTGGAGTCATTAGTCAGTAAATATCCTCGTACAGCGCTTTGCATTTGTAAAATGGCTCTATGCGTTTTATTTGAATTGCGAATTACGGCTTCTGATTTTGAAAGAAACTGAGAGTTTTGATTTACCTTGAGCGACAGTCTGTAATTAGTATACGAATCTGCAGCAGAAAGCAAAATGATAAACGTAAAGGCTAAAATTATTTGAGTCGATAATTTCATTGTTTTTCTCTTAAGAAAACCATAGTAAATAATTAAAAATTGCGCATTCGCTATATCGTGAAATCACTGATAATCTTCTTAAGTTCATTAAAATCACTTGGTTTCGAAATAAATTCTTTTGCACCGTAACTTCTGGCTTTTAGTTTTGTTTCTTCAAATTGTGAAGTTGAAAAAATAACAATTGGAATATCCTGAATAAGCTTCTGCATTTTAATCGCGGCTAAAAATTCAAAACCCGACATAATTGGCATATTCAAATCAAGAAATATAATATCGGGACTAAGTTCTTGACGAATTAATTTGTTGAGTGCTTCAACCGAACTGTGCATTGCTGTATAATCGGCATCAGATACGGCCTGCAGAGCTTCCATGAAAAATTCGCAATCATCAACATCATCATCAATTTGCAGTATATTTCTATAAATCATATATGTTTTTGGTTTTTATTTAAAAAATGATAATTATGCGAACTGCATTATTTAGGTGAATTAATAAGTTCGATTCAATAAATTTTAAAATAATAAATGGGGAATTTATTAGTCAATTTTGGACTTTACATTATCCGTTTTATAATTAAAATCCGCTCTTTGATCAGCGTTGTATTCTTCATCATCGCAATGGGAAGCACAGCTGTCATTTATAATCGAAATTAAAAAAACAGCAGTGGGTATTTTGAAGTAAAAATGTTTCATAGAATTTAGAATTTTTGGTATTAATTCATCCATGAAAGTATGAATAAGATTTTCCTTTCGTTTACATGATTTCAGATTAATGTTATATAATTAAAATGTTTCCGGTTTTGTTTTATTCATTTGTTTAGTCAAGCAAAATAGAAATCGTATAATTCGATTCAATATTGTTTTCTATTAAATTACGTGTAATTCAGATCGCTTTTAGGTGTTTACAGCCGGCATTTGGGCAAAATGTCTATGATGTTGAATAATGTGTCCATTGTTTAAAAAATCACTATATATACTTTTACTTCAAGTAAAAATCTAATGAGTTTGCATACTGCAGGCATTAAGAGTGGCATTGGATTTTTATGTGGAAAATTAAGTTTGTTTTTTTATGGTTTTATTAAAATGGGAGATTAATAAAATAATCTCCTGTTTTTTTATAAGTCTGAATCTGAAATCTAAGCCTTAATTTTTTTAAACCTGACTACATCAACTTTTAAAATTCAGGAGTTTTAATTCACAGCCAATTTTCAGCCGGGTTTTATTAATGATAAATAATAAATTTTTTAAATGTGTTATAATATGAAAACAGACTATTCGAAAATTAAAAAAGAGACAGCTTTAGGCGGCACTTTTACTTATTTTCTTGTACTATTTTTTTTGATTTTCAATGTGTATTCTCAAAATAAGGAAAATACAAAAAGTTCTTTTGCTGTAATCGAAAAGCTTATTGGTAATAAGGCAAACGATTTTAAGTTGGAAATTATAGATAGTAAAGAAACTGATTCAGATTGGTTTGAAGTTGAAGCAACAGCAAATACAGTAAAAATTAAAGGAACATCAAATACCGTAATTTGTTATGCGGCTTATCATTTTCTTAGAGATATTGGTGCTGTTTTAGTGAGTTGGGAAGGAAACAGAGTCAATTTGCCTAAAACTTGGCCGGCTTATTCGAAAAAAGAAGCTACTCCTTTTAAATATAGAGAATATTTGAACGCCTGTACTTTTGGTTACACAACTCCGTGGTGGGACTGGGAGCGTTGGGAAAAAGAAATTGACTGGATGGCATTGCATGGAATTAATTTGCCGACAGCTTTAGAAGGACAAGAAGCAGTTTGGCAATTGCTTTGGAAAGAATATGGCGTAACAGACGCACAATTAAGAGAACATTTTGCAGGACCCGCATTTTTGCCTTGGCAGCGAATGGGAAATATAAACAGTCTTGATGGACCATTGCCACAAGAATTTATAAATAAAAAAGAAGAGGTTCAAAAGAAGATTCTGAAAAAAATGAGAGCATTGGGTATGCATCCTGTAGTGCCTGCTTTTAGCGGATATGTTCCGAAAGCATTTGCAGAAAAACATCCTGATTCAAAAATAAGTGAATTAAAATCTTGGTCGGGAGGAGGTTTTGAAAGTACTTACTTATTAGATTCTAAAGATCCGTTGTTTAAAGAGATTGGAAAACGTTTTATAGAAATTTATACTAAAATCTATGGTGAATCTGATTTTTATCTGGCAGATTCTTTTAATGAAATAGTGCCTCCAGTTTCAGAGGGACATAAAAATGAAGAATTGGCAGATTACGGAAAAACAATTTTTGAAGCTATTGATGCAGCCGCTCCAAAAGCAAAATGGGTAATGCAGGGCTGGCTTTTTGGAGATAATAAGGAATTTTGGACGAAAGAAGCAACAAGAGCTTTTCTTAGCAAAGTTCCTAATGATCGAATGATTATTCAGGATTATGCGAATGATCGATATAAAGTGTGGGAAAATCAGGAGGCATTTTACGGAAAACAATGGACATACGGTTATGTTCATAATTATGGAGGATCTAATCCAGTTTATGGAGATTTCAATTTCTACAGAAATGAACTTATTAGTTTGATGAAAAACACAAACAAAGGGAATGTTGTAGGTTACGGCGTTATGCCGGAAGGTTTGAACAATAATGCTGCGGTTTACGAATATATTTATGATCTTCCGTGGACGCTGGGAAATGAATCCGTAAATGATTGGCTAGAGCGCTATCTGAAAGCCAGATATGGCAAAGACAATGCAGCTGAAGTTCTTAAGGCTTGGCAATTATTGGTTGAATCGGTTTACAGTACAAAATATTGGGAAACACGCTGGTGGAATGATAAAGCGGGAGCTTATTTGTTTTTTAAGAAACCGACTTTAAAAATAACAGAATTTAAAGGAAATCCCGGCGATAAGGAAAAGCTGAAACAGGCTTTGGATATTTTGAATAAAGAAGCTAAGAATTTTGATAAAAAGAATCTTTTTCAATATGATTTGATCGATGCCTCAAGACATTATTATTCGCTTTGTATTGATGATATGCTGATGGAATGTGTAGCGGCTTACAATTCAAAAGACTTGAAAAAAGGAGATGAATTATTTAAAAAGATAGAAAAACAAGCTTTAGAAATAGACAATATGATGAAGGGACAGCCTTTAAACAATTTGAAAAATTGGCTGGAATCGGCGTGGAATTATGGAAGTTCTGAATCAGAATCAAAATTATATTTGAAAAATGCAAAAACCATAATAACACTTTGGGGTGGAAATGGGCATTTAAATGATTATGCTTCAAGAGCATGGGGCGGTATGTATAAAGGATTTTATTGGCCAAGATGGAAAATGTTTTTAGAGGCTCAACGAGAATCAGTTATCACTAACAAATCATTTGATGAAGTGAAAGAGGTTGAAGCTATAAATGAATGGGAGATAAAATGGTGCGAAAGTGCAAAAATGGATTAATTGAAAGAATTAAAACATTGCTGAAAAATGCAGGCAGCAAGATTTGTGAGAATTATAAAACAATCATAAATTAATAACTTTTAATAGGCAGTGCTTTATAATAGATTTAACTTTTTTAAAGCAATATACTGTGAAGAAATAAGCGCTGAAAACCCTTATTTTGCTGGGATAATTAAAAATATCCATGTTTATGAATAATCTGTCCATTCATTAAACAAAGCATAATTCTATTTTCGCTTAACAATTATTTAACTAACTAACTTAAATATAATATGGAAAAACTTAAACTATTATTATTAGTGTTTTTTACAAGCCTCTCATTCAATTGCTGGGCACAAAAAACAGATGTGTCCGGTGTAGTTTTGGACGACAAAGGCATGCCATTACCAGCAGCCAATGTAATTGAAAGTGGAACTAAAAACAGTGCCATGACAGATTTTGACGGAAGATTCAAACTTACTGTTTCAAATAAAAATGTAACCCTTTTAGTTTCTTTTGTCGGGTTTGTTGATCAAAGCGTTAAACTTAATGGATCACAAAATATTACAATTAGATTAGCTTCAACCACTACAAACTTAGAACAAGTTGTGGTTGTTGGATACGGAAAAGGATCTCGTAAAAATTTAACAACTGCAGTTTCATCTGTAAAAGCAGATGATTTAAATAATGGAGTAATTGCTGATGTTGGTCAATTGCTTCAGGGTAAGGTTTCAGGTTTGAATGTTTCAACAAGTGGTGATCCTACTAAAGCTTCTTCAGTGGTTTTACGTGGAGCATCAACGTTAAACAGTTCTCAAGGGCCATTTTATGTGGTGGACGGAATCCCGGGCGTAGATATTTCTATTATTGCTCCTGACGATATTGTTACAATTGATGTATTGAAAGATGCCGCTGCAACAGCTATTTATGGTAATCGTGCTGCAAATGGTGTAATTATGGTAACAACAAAAAGAGGAAGCAAAGACAGATCTCAAGTTAGCTACAGTAATTATTTTGGTTTTGAAAAAGTATCAAATCAGTTGGATATGATGAATGCAACTCAGTTGAGAGATTTTGTAACCAAAAATAAATTAAGTTTTACTCCTGAAAATGATAAAGGAGCAGATACGGACTGGCAAAAAGCAATTCTTAGACCAGGTTACACGCCGTCAACAACTCAAAATCTTTCAATGAGCGGTGGAGGCGAACATGGTAATTATTTTGCAAGTGTAAGTTATATCAATAAAGAAGGAGTTTTGCAAGGAAATGAGTTTTCACGCGTAATTGCACACTTGGCAATTGAGCAAAATGCCTTTGATGATAACGTTAAATTTGGTTTGAATGTTACCAACTCAAACAGTAAATACAGTAATGTACCACAGCGTAACACAGTATTGCAGCAATCGATAAATCATTTACCAGTTTCTCCTGTAACAAATCCTGACGGAAGTTATTTTGAAAATTTCATCCAGACAGGTTATTTTAACCCAGTTGCAATGATGAATCATGCAGATGATGATACAAAAACAAATAACCTTGTTGCTAGTTTAACTACAGAAGTAAAACTTCCTTGGGGATTTACTTATAACTTGAATTTGTCTTACCAACAATTAAACTCATTGCATGGTGAATATTATGACAGTTATTATCAGCAATATAATAGTGCGAATTTCTATAACAATCCAGATCCACCTCAAACAAAAACATTAGTAAACTTTGGTGTAAACGGATCAGCTTTGAGAAATTCATACCAGACCAACAATACAATTATCGAAAGTTTCTTGAATTGGGATAAAGCTTTTGGAAATCACAAACTTAAAGCAGTTGTGGGTTATTCATGGCAGGAAGATGTTTTAGGAGATGGATTTCAAGCAACAAATACTAATTTCCCAGTAGACAATGTGAGCTATAACAATCTTGCTTTAGGGAATTATAGTTCGGTTTCAGGTTATAGAGTAGATTTTGGAGATAGCAAAGCGTATCAGAAAAAACGTTTGATTTCTTACTTTGGGCGTTTAAATTACAATTACAAAGATAAATACCTTTTACAAGGATCAATCAGAAGAGATGGAGGGTCAGTATTTGGAGCAAACAATCAATGGGGATATTTTCCATCAGTAGGTGGAGCTTGGAGAATTGATAAAGAAGGTTTTATGGCTAACCAAGAAATCTTTACAGATTTAAAACTTCGTGCAAGCTGGGGTCAAACAGGAAACTCTTCAGGATTTAATGCTTACACGGCTCAATTTATCTCAGGAAGTTTAGGTACATTTTATTATAACGGACAGCAAGTCGGAGCTTATGGACCAAATCAGGCTGCAAATCCAGATTTGAACTGGGAAAAAACAGCAACAGCCAATATTGGTCTTGACTTTACAGTATTAAAAGGAAAATTATCAGGATCTGTAGAGGTTTATGACAAAAAAACAACCGATATGATTTACAACTATTCTGTAAATCCAGTGCTTGTACCAGTAGGAACAATCGTTGCAAACGGTGGAAACATGTCAAACAAAGGTGTCGAGGTTACGTTGAATGCTAATGTGGTTAAGGCTAAAAACTTTAGTTATGCAACAAGTTTAAACTTTTCACACAACAAAAACGAAATCACGAAATTGACAAATCCATATTTTATTGGAGGAGACTCAATACGAAGAGTACAGCCTGATGGAGGCGGACAAACAGGAAGTACTTTGCAGATTTTCAAAGAAGGAAAACCTCTTGGACAATTCTTTACACTTCAATATGCAGGAAAAAATGCAGCAGGTGTTTCTCAATATGTTGCTAAAGATGGAAGTTTGACAACGAACCCTCAAATTGGTGTAGATTACCATTATGCAGGAAGTGCACAGCCTAAGTTTATGATGGGATGGAATAATAATTTTACATACAAAAAATTTGATTTGAATATTTTCTTCCGTGGAGTATTT
Organism: Flavobacterium sp. LC2016-01; assembly: GCF_009711135.1. Classification (GTDB taxonomy): domain Bacteria; phylum Bacteroidota; class Bacteroidia; order Flavobacteriales; family Flavobacteriaceae; genus Flavobacterium. Next base: position 37,942 of record NZ_WMIC01000006.1, read on the forward strand.
GGCAATAAAATTTTCAATGCTACGAAAGCTGATTTATTCAGACCAAGTACGGCGATGACAAACAATATTCTTGTGTCTGCGGCAGATGAATCACCAAACGATCTTAATGCTTACAAATATTCAACTCGTTTTATAGAAGATGGAAGCTACATTCGATTGGATAATATGACTTTGGGCTACGATTTTGGGAAAGTGGGCAGATATATTAAAAAAATCCGCATTTATGAAACGGTTAATAATCTTTTTGTTATCACAAAATACAGCGGAATTGATCCTGAAGTAGAACAAGGAGGAACAGCTCCTGGTGTAGATTCAAATAACTTTTATCCAAAAACCACAACATTTTTGTTTGGTATGAACGTGGTATTTTAAAAATTAAACTGTAAAAACTATGAAAAATATACTTAAATATTTAGCACTTCCTCTTCTTGTAGTCGGCGGTCTAGTAAGTTCTTGCGACGATCTTGAGGTGCCAATTACGACACAATTAACGCCAGATGTATTTCCTCAGAATTCGGCACAATATATTCAATCATCTGGTGCAGTATATGCTGCTTTTCGTGGCGATTTTGCATTTTCTTGGTGGTGGTCACAATCAATTACTACTGATGAAGCCATTATGCCTGCACGTGGAGGAAACTGGTTTGACAACAGAGCTTATGCTTGTCAGCATTATCATGATTGGACCGCAGATAATGGAGTTGGTCCTTGGGATTGGGCAGAAAGAGTTATTGGAACAAGTAATCAGACGATTGCTATTCTAGATAAAAATATGCCTAAAGGTGCAGAAAAATCAACAATGATTTCTGAATTAAAAACAATGCGTGCCATTAGTTATTTTATGTTGATGGATTCTTATGGCGGTGTGCCATTAGATACGGTATTTGGCGAATTTAGTTCTAAAGCCAGATCTAGTAGAGTTGAAGTTTTTAATTTCATTGAAAAAGAATTAAAAAATGCTATTCCTAATCTAAATCCTGCATCTGGAATAACAACTTACGGCCGACCAAATAAACAAACAGCAAATGCAATGCTTGCTAAATTGTATTTAAATGCTGAAGTTTATACAGGAACACAACGTTACAACGATTGTATTACGGCAACTGATGCTGTAATTAATTCTGGTTTGTATTCTATTGAGCCTAGAGCAACTTATCTTCAGATGTTTTATCCAAATAATGGTCCGCAAATGAAGGAATTTATTTTTGCTGTACCTTTTGATCCTTCAGCTACATCAGTAGGTTTTAATGGGCAAATGTATCATTCACGTTATGATGTACCACGTTCTGAAAGAGCAAAATTCGGACTTCCATTTACTCCTAGTGCACCAAGAAGTACGCTGCCTTCATTTTACGCTTATTTTAATGATGCTAATGACATTCGTAATAAACAATGGTTAACTGGTCTGCAATACATGAATGATGGTGTTACTCCGGTAATGGTTACTACAACAAAGAAAGGGTATGACCAATTTTATACAGGATCAGATGGCGGTGCAACCTATACATATCAGGTAAACTTAACTCCTGATGTTGTTCTTCGTCAAAATCCTGCACTGTTTGATTGTGGGAATGATGAAATTGCATGGAATATGGGGTATAGAAACATTAAATTTTATCCTGATAATACATCAACAAGCCGTAACCAAAATAACGATGTTCCATTTTTACGCTATTCAGATGTTATCTTGATGAAAGCTGAAGCTATTCTTCGTGGAGGAAATGCTACTTTGGGACATACACCTGTTTCGTTGGTAAATATGGTTCGTTCTAATCGTTCAACATCTGCAGCATGGACTGCTGTAACATTAGATGATCTGTACAAAGAAAGAAGCCGTGAATTTGCTTGGGAAGCATGGCATAGAAATGACATGATTCGATTTGGCAAATATGAAGGTCAATGGGGCTTTAAAACAAATTCGGATATTACTCGTCGTATTTTTCCAGTTCCAACTTACGCTAAAGCTTTAAATCCTAAGCTAGACCAGAATCCTGGATATTAGAATATAAATTGATCAAAACTGCAAATTGCAAATAGATATGAATTTTTTATAAAAGGAGAAGAAGAGAAAAAATTCTTCTCCTTTTTTTATTAAAAGCAGCAAATAGAAAGTTCAAAACTTTTTTAGGACAAAATAATGGAATTAAGCAAAATTTATAAAATTGGATATTTAGGAATAAGTTTATGTCTTATTTTTTTAGTATCGTGCCAAAGTGAAAAAACAGCTTATCTCCAAAAAAATGAATTGGTAGATAAGGTGTATCCTTTGCTTGATACTCAAAACTCAAGATGGTTTTACTTTTCATCCGCGAGCCGTCCATTTGGGATGGTAAATTTAAGTCCTGATACACAAATTAAAGGTGATTGGGGTTGTGGTTATAAATTTGACACAGATACCATAAAAGGATTCAGCCATGTTCATGAATGGCAAATGTCAGGACTTTCAGTAATGCCGGTAGTAGTTTCTAACGAAAACAGAAAAGAGATCTTTAAGGATTTTTATTCTAAATTTAGTCATGAAACAGAAAAAATAACTCCGGGTTATCAGTTGGTTATACTTGACAGATATCAAATTACTTCAGAACTGACGAGTACAAAAAGAGTTGGTTTTCACAGATATACTTTTCCTGCCAATACTCAAAAAGCAATTCTTTTGAATCTGAATACGATTTTAGGGCCTTGCGAAAATACAGACGGCATTTTAGAAAAAAATAACGACAATGAACTTTCAGGTTCATTGATTTTAAGTACTAATTTCAGACGTCCAAAACCCTTAAAAGTATTCTTTAAAATTAAATTAAATGCGCCGATTACTTCTGTAGAGAAAGATTCTAAAACAGGAAATTACTTGGTTAACTTTGGTAATTTTGATAAAAAAATATTGATGAAAGTTGGTATTTCGTATACGTCAATCGAAAATGCTTCATTTAATATTCAAGATGAATTGCCAAGTTGGGATTTTGATAAAATAGTTGAAGCGTCGCGTGAAGAATGGAATGGCCTGCTTGGAAGAATTAAAATAGAAGGCGGTTCTGAAAATGATCAAAGAAGGTTTTATACCGATTTGTGGCATGCTTTGCAGGGAAGAAAAATGATAAGTGATGCAAATGGTGCCTATCCAGATAATACTGGAGAAAAGTTCAGAATTGGGCAATTACCAGTTGATGCGAAAGGAAAACCAAAGTTCAATCAATACAATTCTGATTCGTTTTGGGGAGCGCAATGGACAATCAACACGCTCTGGGGACTCGCTTATCCTGAAATCATGGATGATTTTGTACATTCATTAATGCAATATTATAAAGATGGAGGAATGATTCCGCGCGGACCTGCAGGAGGAAACGATACGTACGTAATGACCGGAGCTTCGACTACGCCTTTTATTGTTACTGCTGTTCAAAAAGGAATTGTAAAAGACGATTTAGAATCAATTTATATCGCTTTGAAGAAAAATCATATGCTGAATGGTATTATGGGAAAAGCCGGATACGAGCATAATACAGATAGTGGAGGAGGATTGAAATATTATTTAGAAAAAGGATATGTTCCTTATCCGCTTCCTGAAGGGCAATTTGGAAGTCATCAGGACGGTGCCAGCCAGACATTAGAGTATGCGTATCAGGATTGGACTTTGGCTCAATTGGCTAAGAAGTTACATCATGAAGATGACTATAAATATTTTTTAGCTCGATCTCAAAATTATCAAAATGTTTTTGACAAATCATCTGGATGGATGCGTCCTAAAAATGTTGATGGGAAATGGCTTGCAAATTACGATCCGTATAAATATGAAAATGGTTTTATAGAAGCCAATGGCGCACAGGCAACTTGGTTTGTACCGCATGATATTGATGGTTTGGTTAAATTGATGGGAGGAAATGAAAAAGCAGTGGAAAAATTGAATACGCAATTTCAAACGGCCAAAAAAATGAAATTTACCTCTGGTACTTCGCATGATGCAGAATTACATCCGGAGTTTAGCCGAATTCCAATTAATTTTGGAAATCAGCCTTCCATTCAAACCTCTTTTGTTTTTAATTTAATTGGAAGACCAGATTTAACGCAATATTGGACACGTGAAGTAATAAAAGAAACTTTCAGCGGATTATCTCCAACAACGGGTTACAATGGCGATGAAGATCAAGGTTTAATGGGAAGTCTGAACGTATTGCTCAAGATTGGTTTGTTTCAAATGAATGGCGGAACAGATGAAAATCCAGTGTATCAAATAGGAAGCCCTATTTTTAATAAAGTGTCCATTCAATTAAATCCGGATTATTACAAAGGCAAAAAGTTTGTAATTGAAGCTGTTAATAACAGTGCAGAAAATATTTATATAAGCAAAACAAAATTCAATACTAAACCTGTCGAGAATTTTACAATTTCTCATAAAGATATTACAGGCGGAGGCGAATTAATTTTAGAAATGGCTAATAAACCGGAATAGTAGATTTTTAAAATAAAACAACAATTAAAGTATAAAATAAGCAGATGAAAAAATATACGAAGACTATACTTTTTTTAGGAATATCATCATTTTTTACCATTACCATTAATGCACAAAATCAGGTTCACAATAACGTAGATCCAATGATTGGGTCAGAAGGTGTTGGTCGAGTTTTTGTCGGTCCTTCTTGTCCGTACGGAATGGTAAAACCGAGTCCAGATTGTACGGTAAATTCAAACAGTGGATGGCTTGCTTTGCCAAAAGAAGTTACAGGATTCAGCCAAGTTCATGTTAGCGGAACTGGTGGAGGTCCTAAATACGGGAATATCCAAATTATGCCATTTTCGGGAACTTTAGATAAACTGGATCAAACTTCACATAGAGCTGAAGAAAATGTAAAATTGGGATATTATGAAACTGTTTTCAAAGAAAATAATATCAAAACTGAAATAACAACAGCTGAAAAAGCTGCGTTTTACCGAATTACATATCCAAAAAATGCATCAAAAGATTTAAAAATCGATCCCGGATTTTTCTTGGGAGAATCACCTGAACCAGATGGAAGAGAAGCACAGCAGTTTGTAGGTTCACAAATCGAAATTGTTTCAGATCATGAAGTTAGAGGTTACAGCAGAATCCGTGGTGGATGGAATAATGGACGCGCTTATACGGTTTATTTCTGGGCTATTTTTGATCAGCCAATTGCAAAATATGTTACTTGGAAAGACGGTAAATTTTATAGCGATAAAACGGCTCAATTTGATTCAGGAAAAAAAACAGCGACATTGCTTTCTTTTGGAAAAGAAGGAAAACAAGAATTGAATGTAAAAATCGGAATCTCGTTCTTGAGCGAATTAAAAGCAAAAAACAATATCGAGGTTGAAATTCCGCATTGGGATTTTAATGCGGTATTAACAAGTTTAGAAAACAAATGGGAGCTTTTATTAAGCCGAATCAAGCTTTCAGAAGATACATCTCCAGCGTATAAAAAAATGTTTTACACAGGCTTATACCACACGATGCTAGCACCAGTAAACCGAACAGGTGAAAATCCATTGTGGACAAACGATGAGCCTTATTATGATGATTTTTACTGTATTTGGGATACTTTCAGAAGTTCAAGTCCACTGATTACATTAATTGATTCTAAGCGTCAGGTTGAAATTGTAAATGCCTTATTAAACATTTATAAACGTGAAGGTTATATGCCTGAAGGTAGAAGCGGCAATGATAACGGCCGTACACAAGGCGGTTCAAATGCTGAGGTTGTTGTGGCAGATGCTTTTGTGAAAAATCTAAAAGGAATCGATTATGAATTAGCATTAAAAGCAATGTTGAAAGATGCTACGGTACCTCCCGGAGGAAATGAAGAAAAAGAAGGAAGAGGCGGATTGATGGAGTATTTGCGTTTAGGTTATGTGCCTTACAACGTTCCGAGAGCAGGAAACATGACAATTGATTTCTCCTACAATGATTACAATATTGCAACAGTCGCAAAGGGATTGGGTTATACGGAATTATACGATAAATACATGAAACAGGCCGACAGCTGGCAAAATCTATGGCGTTCTGATTATGAAAACAATGGAGCGAAAGGCTTTATTATGCCAAAAGACGCGTCTGGAAATTGGCTGGATGATATTGTTTTTGGAGAATCAAAAATTCAAAAACCAACATTTAAATATACGCCTGTAATTATTGAGTCGCCTTGGTATGTTTGCCATTGGTGCGTATTTTTCTACGAAGCAACTTCTTGGGAATATTCATTCAGCATTCCTCATGATGTCCCTGAACTTGTTCGTAAATCTGGAGGCGAAGAAGCGTTCAAAAAACGACTGGACACCTTTTTTGATTCAAAATTGTACAATGTTGCCAACGAACCTTCCTTTTTAACGCCTTGTTTGTATCACTGGATTAGGAAACCTTATTTGAGCAGTGACAGAATTCACGAAATTATCACGAATAATTTCAATACTTCTGCTGAAGGTTTACCTGGAAACGACGATTCGGGAGCAATGTCATCTTGGCTTGCTTTTCACATGATGGGATTATACCCAAATGCGGGTCAGCCTTATTATTTGCTGAATGTGCCATTTATTAAAGAAACAAGTATTCAGTTGGAAAATGGAAATCAATTTAAGATTACCGCTAAAAACATGAGTGCTAAAAATAAATATATAAAGACCGCATCTTTAAACGGAAAACCATACAACAAAGCATGGATTTCTCACGATGATATTATTAAAGGAGGTGAATTAAGTTATGAAATGGATTCAAAACCTTCAAATTGGGGAACAACAATTTTACCACCAAAAAAATAAAATATTCATCATATGAAAAATACAATTTTAGCAATTCTTTTTTGTGCATCATTCCAATTCGGATTTTCACAAAATTATGTGCCGTCAATTAAAAATAATACAGAGCTAAATTACGTCTGCAAATTGCATGGGCAAACAAGGTCTTTATCACTTTTGACTAAAACGTCGAAAGACACGCTTGTGTTTAATTTAGAAACAAGAGGCGTAAAAAGCAGTATTATTACCAGCCAAAGCGCATTGAAAAATGGAAATGCATTAAGTTTTAATCAAGGTGAATTTTCACCTGTTTTAGCATTAAAACCGAACGAGACATTTTTTATGATTTCACAATCGGCTTATCAAGATTTAGTGAAAAATAAAAAGTTCGTTTATAATAATACAACCTATGTTTTGGACGAAAAAACAGATAAAGGCAATGTAGTTTTAGAAGGAAAAACAATTGATGCTTTTCATGTTGTAGCACAAATTGATAAAACCGAAATGTGGATTATCAAAAATCCGAATTTTCCTTTAATCTGTAAAATAACCGAAAATCCTTTAGGAATAAATTTTACGCTTGTGAAAATTGTAGATAAGTAATTTATCAAAAAAAAGAACCATCTGACCAATGGTTTTACAATTCGGCACGCAAACTATTAACTATCACAACCAAAATGAGATTTTATGAAAAATCAAATGAGCCGTGGAGAATTTCTTAGGCTGGGAAGCCTTTCGCTGGCAGGAACTTTAGTAAGTGACTTAGCTTTTGCCAATGATTTTTTTTCAAATAATAATCCTGCAAAAGAAGATGTTTTATTGATGCAAAAGCTCATTTCGAGCAATGATGCCAAAGTTAAAATCATATTAAGTAAAGAACTGACAGAACCAGGAATCAGAATCAGTAATTTTCGACCAATAGCGGGTGCTGTAACAGTTTTAGCAGCTTCGATATCCAATTCAAAATCCGAATATTATAAATCTGAATCTGTCGCTCAAAAAATGAATCAGGCTATAGATATTTTACTGAAAGAACAATACAGCGATGGTACTCTGGATGCCGGAGGAAACAGGCAATCACCTCCCGATACAGCTTTTATTTTAGAATACATTTTTCCTGCAGCGGTTTTGTTGCATACAGCCAAACAAAAAGATTTAGCAGTTATAAGTGATAAATTAAAAAAGTTCATTTTAAATGCCGGCGAAGCAATGATTACCGGCGGCGTTCATACTCCAAATCACCGATGGGTAATTTGTGCGGCGCTGGCCAATATAAATTCACTTTATCCAGATGCAAGATATGTGCAAAGAATTGACCAATGGCTCGCCGAAGGAATTTACCTGAATGAAGATGGACATTATTCAGAGCGAAGCGGGGTATATTCTGCCGTAATTGATAAAGCACTGATTACAATGGCGCGATTACTGCATCGACCGCAGTTATTAGATATCGTAAATAAAAATTTGACAACTTATTTTTATTATACCGAAACAAATGGCGATTTGGTAACAGTTGATTCAAAAAGACAGGATCAATTTATGAATATCAAAGTAAACAAATTCTATCTGCAGTACAGATACATGGCTATTCATACCAAGAATCCAATGTTTGTGTACATGGTTAAACTTATCGAAAGTCTTCCAGAATTTACTACCGACATTCTCCCAGATTCTTTGGCTTTTTTTATGGAAAATCCAGAGCTTCAAAGAGAGATTTCTGTTGAAGGCAAAGTTACAAATGACTTCGAGAAATATTTTGCAGTTTCAAATTTAGCCAGAATCAGACGTGGAAAAGCTTCGATGACATTATTTGGAGGAAATGATAAACCGTTACAAATTGTTTCGGGAAGATCCTCAAATCCAAACTTTTTAATGTATCGCAAAGGAGACGCAATCTTAAAATATATGCGTCTTTCTACTTCATTTTTCAGACTGGGATATTTTAGCAGTGACGGAATTGTAAAAGAAGGAAACAAATATATTTTGAAAGAAACCAAAGAAGGCGATTATTACCAGCCTCTTGCTCCAGAATTTCGCAAAGCCGATGGAGATTATAAATTATCACCTTCACCAGATGGCCGTTTTTGGAATAAAATGGATTTTGATTCACGAGTTAAAAGCAACGTAAAATTGCAGACTACAGTAATTGAAATCACAGAGAATAATGGCACTTTAAATTTAGATTTTAAAGTAGACGGTCCGCCAAATGTTGAAGTTACCATTGAAATGTGTTTTAGCGAAGGAATTGTGATAAAGGGAACAGAACAAGACGGTAAAAAGAATTATTTTCTAAAATCGGGATCTGGAGAAGCTTCAGCGACCGGAGATGCAATACAATTTGGCCCTGGAAAATGTGAGCATTATAGCGTTGAAAATTTAGACAGCGAAGAATATACCTATCATCAAGGCAGTCTGCGTACTAGTGGCGAACATGTTTATATTACCGGATTTACGCCATTTTATCACAAAATGACTATTTCTTGAGAAATCGTTTGCGTAATAGTGAAAGTATTAAAATGTTAGTTTAAATTTACGAAAATTAAATTTAAAACTATAAATAATTGAAATTATGAAATTACCTTTTTTGACCGCACTTATGTTTAGCTGTGTTTGTTTTGCACAAAATAAAACCGACACAAGTTTGTATATGAAGTCGGATAAAGTTACCTATTTGACTGATATTGGCTCAGAATCAGGCGATTTATATCAAACAATTGGACATCACGGACCAGCAGTCGAAAATGAATGGATGGCTTTGAGAATCTATTTTAGTGATAAAGTGGCTATTGACGTTTATTCTAAAGCAAAACCAGGTTTAGAATTAAAAGCGGCACATTGGTATCCAACACCAGAACAGCAAAAAGAAGGCTGGGGAGCTGATTATTATAAAGTGGCATCAACTGTAGGATTAGGAGGGGTGAAACTTTGGGATGGAGAAAAATTAGTTCCGTTAAATCCAGTGACGAATCGTTTGGCACGTGTTGGCAAAACAGACACGACTTCATGGATGGAAATGATTTCAAAAGGAGTTCCGTACAAAGGAAAAAAAGTTGATATTTTAGTTCGAGTAACTGTATTTTCTGGAAAAAGAGAAGCTAAAGTTGAAGCGGTTAGTTTAACTGGAGAAAAAGTACAATTTGCTACTGGAGTAAATTATTTTAAAGATTTTCAAACTAAAAAAGGAACAAATTATATTGCCGTTTGGGGAAAACACCCTGAAGATGTTGCTGCCGAAGTTATCGAAATTGGAGCTGCAATTAAGTATAATCCTAAAGATTATGAAAAAACAACAGACGACGGGACACAGTATTTGCTGATTTCTAAACCAACAAAAAATTTAGAAACGCAAATCATTTCTTCAAGCGCCAGAGAACAGGAATTAAATACTTTGGATAAACTGGAAGCTTACATAAAATAGTATTGCTATGTTTCGTTAAGTCTCTTTTTAACACATAGAAACTAGGTTTTATATAAATGAGATTATGATTGTCGGCAAAAAACGTACTAAATAACTCAAGAAAGCACGCAGATAACGCGGATTAAACGGATTTCCACCGATTTAATATAAAAATCCGTTTTTATCGGTTTAAATCTGTGTCATCCGCGTGCCATTTTAAAAATTGGTACAAGTAACGAATAGTCATAAAAAAGAATAAAATTACATGTTTAGAATATCGTGCTTAATATTGCTTTTGTTTGCCTTGCATGGATGTAAAATTAAACAACCAGAAGAAAGAAAATCGCAACAAATTGCCTTTATTGCCGATGCTCATTTAGGTGACATTTTCGGGAAATTTCAGGATAATAATTATCAAGGAATCAAGAATCCTATAACTGGAGAATATGCCAATATTCGAACGATGAATTCGCAATTGCATTCGACTCGAATATTCAATGAAAATTATTTTGCTTTTATTGCGGCTCTAGACGATATTTCAAAAAGAGGTATTAAACAAGTTGCGCTTCCGGGTGATTTCAGCGATGACGGACAGCCAGTTCACATTAGAGGTTTAAGAAAGATTCTGGATGGATATTCAAAAAAATATGGTATCTCATTTTTTGTAACAACTGGAAATCATGATGCACCAAAACCGTTTGCTCAAGATGCAGCGAAAACGGATTTTTTAGGAAAAGATGGCAACGAACAAATTATCAGCAGTTCTAAAAGTATTTTAAAAGCTAAAGAAAATCAGTTAGAACCCATTATTACATCAGATATAAAAAATGGAGGCTATAAAGAGACTTTGAATGAAATGGCCAGTTTTGGATTTTTTCCAAGAAAAGAATTTTTGTATTGGGAAACACCTTTTTCAAGTTATTCCTATGACGATTATAGTTTTGATAAAGCAGTAAATGAATCAGTCTTAGAAAAGAGAATTTATGCTGTAAAAGGCACTAATCTATTTCTTCCAGATGCAAGTTATTTAGTTGAACCAACAAAAGGTATATGGCTTCTGGCAATTGATGCGAATGCTTATGTTCCTAACGAAAAGTTATCTGGTTTACCCAATAATCCAAATGATTTTTCAGGAGCAAGCATAGGTTATAATAACGTTCTTATTTATAAAAAACACTTGATCGAGTGGGTCAGAAAAGTTTCGGCGGAAGCCAAACAAAAAGGAAAAATACTGATTGCTTTCAGTCATTATCCGATGGTTGATTTTAACGATAATGCCTCAGCAGAAATGAAAAATCTTTTTGGATCAGATAAAATGCAATTGTCAAGAGTTCCTGAAGAAGAAGTAGCGCAGGTATTTGCAGATGCTGGCATTCAGATTCACTTTGGCGGACACATGCATATTAACGATACTGGAGTTAAAACATCGGCAAACGGAAATACATTATTCAATATTCAAACTCCATCTTTAGCAGCTTACAAACCGGCTTATAAAATACTTACCATTCATTCAAATTCTGATTTTGAGATTGAAACTGTAGTGGTTGGTTCTGTTCCGAAATTTAATGGTTTATTTCCTTTTTACGAAGAAGAATATGCTCATTTACAGAATATAAAAAGCCCCGCTATTTGGAATAAGGGTATTTTGAAAGCTAAAGATTATGAGGATTTTACACAATGGCATTTAAAAGAATTAGTGCGTCTTCGGTTTTTGCCAGAAGATTTTCCAGTCAAATTCTTAGCGTCGTTTGCAAATCTTTCAGGCAAAGATTTGTTAGTGATCAATAAAAATAGTTCAGAAATAGAAAAAGAAGTATCGGAGCGTAATTTAAAGCTTGACAATTTTGAATCATGGAAAGGCCTTGATATGATTTTCGATTTTTACAGATTAAAAAATGCGGATGAATTAGCGGTTCCTGAAATTGGTCTTAATAGATTAAAACAATATCAAATCGTTTGCAGACAACTTGAAAAAGCTGACGATGAAAAACTGGTTTTATGGGCAAAAATATTTTTAAAGACAATGAACAGCCAGCCTTCAAATCATTTTAAAATCAACTTAAAAAACAACACTATAGAGCGTATAAAACCTTAAATAGATCTTAAGATTTTAAATGCCGAAAAATAATTAGCTTGCATATATAATTCTTTGTATGAAACAGAATTCCTTTATATTATTCTTTTGTTTGATTTTTGTTTATTATTCTCATTCTCAGAATATTAAATTTGATCATTATAACGACAACAACGGACTGTCACACAATTCTGTGCGTCATATTGTTCAGGATAAAAAAGGTTTTTTGTGGTTTGGTACATTCTCTGGACTGAATCGTTTTGACGGATATCAGTTTAAAAAATACATGAGTTCTTCGGCAAGTGAAAACAGATTGCATAATGATGATATCACGGCTTTAGATCTTGATGAAAGTTCAAACAATTTATGGATTGGTACCAGAAAAGGACTGACACTTTATAAAATCGACACCAACGAATTTACAACATTTTTGCCTCAGGCAAACAATTCAAAAAGCTTGCCTGATGAAGAAATTAGAGCCGTACATGTGGATAAATTCAAAAGGATTTGGGTAGGAACCAAAACCAAAGGAGTTTATATGTTTTTTCAAAAAGAAAACCGTTTTGAAAAAGTTTCGATTCCAGGATTTCAATATGTAAATGAAATTTTTGAAGACAAAAACGGCGGAATCTGGGTTGGAAGTTATGAAACCGGATCGGTCGCAAAAATTACCTTAGATGCAAAAGGTGAAATTGTCCGCATAAATAATTATACGTTATTGGTTCCCAATTCAGCGGAAAAAAATCCATACATTAATTTTATTTATGAAGATGCAAAGTCGGATATTTTTATAGGAACCCGCGAAGGCCTTTATAAACTGGATAAAGCAGCAAATAAATTTGTAAATCTTTATATAGAAAACAAAGAGATTAGAAACAATTTGGGACCTTATTTTCTGTCAGTCGCTAAAGCTCCAGACGGAAAATATTGGGTTGGAACACTTGGCGGTTTATTGGTTTGTAATCAGTTAGAAGACATTCAAAAAGGGAATTATAAATGGTATTATTCGATATTGTCTGATGATACTTCGATAGTTGACAATTTGGTATCGGCGTTATATTTTGATGCTTCAGGCGTTTTATGGATTGGTACCGAAGATGGATTAGATAAATATGATCCGTACGAAAACCAGTTTATTCTCAATAAAGATATTTCTCATTACATTGGAAATCAATCTCCTAGAATCAGAGGGTTTGCAAAAACGTATGACGGAAAAGTAATTGTCGAAACAAGACACGACGGACTTTTTATATCTAATGCAAAAGGTTTTGCACCATTATACAACAACAAAAAAGACATGGTAAGTATTTATTCTGATGACGGAAAAATATTTTACTGCGGACTCTGGAATGGGAATGTTTTGGTGTATAATTATTTGACCAATTCGTCAAAAGAAGTGAATGTTGGGTTTACTACAACACCGGTTTTTGCATTTAGCAAGATTGATGATAAAACCATTATGATTGGCTCTTTTGGTGAAGGAGCAGTGATATTGAATACACAGACTTTGCAAGTACAAAGTGCTACGGGTAAATTGCTTCCTGGTTTTCAAATTAATGCTATTGAAAAAGACAGAAACAATAATGTCTGGATTGCGACCGAAACTGGCGCAGCAAAATACAATACAAAAACAGGCAATATAAAAATCTACAAATCGCTTTATGCTCAAGAAAAAGGTATACCGCACGATGATAATATTAGTGATGTTTTAGTTGATATAAAAGGAAGAATTTGGGCTTCTACGCGTGTTGGGTTATGTCTTTATTCGCCTTCGAAAGATAATTTCATTCCGCTTACAAATCCCAAAGAGTTATCAGGAAACTGGATAACAGATATGTTGTCAGACAGTAAGGGGAATTTATGGCTAAATATCAACAACAATACGGTTGCAAGACTTAATTCGAATTTAAAAGATGTAAACGTTTATCATGTAAAAAGCGGGAACAGACTGGATGTTTTTAGTTCCAGCAGTTTTTTCAATTTTAACAGTTCCAATATTTATTTAGGGACTAAAAACGGTATTATTTATTTTTCTTTGGATAAAATAATCAATAATAAATGGTCGCCATCGCCAGTAATTACTGAATTTAAAATTCAGAATGAAGAGATTGTTCCGGGAGCCGAAATTAACGGGCAAGTACCGCTTTCATCTGATTTGAATTACAGCAAAAAGATCGAACTAAATTATAAAAACCGCGATTTTTCGCTTCAGTTTTCGACGCCTTCTTTTACAAATGAAAAACTTAATAAGTTTGAATATATGCTGGAAGGTTTTGATAAAGATTGGATTACGACAAATAGCAGTTCAAGAACGGTTCAGTATACCAATCTTTATCCAGGAAGCTATACTTTTAAGATCAGATCGAGTAATAGTGACGGACATTGGAGCAAAGTCGTTTCTTATGAAATTGTAATTCAGCCTCCTTTTTGGTTGACGCCATTTGCATTGTTTCTGTTTCTGATACTTTTGTCGGTTATTTTTTATTTTGTTCGAAAAGAAATTAGAAACCGTATTCGCTTAAAACAAGAATTATTAACTGAAAAAATTAAACGTGAACAGGATATTAAACTCAACAATGAAAAACTTCGTTTTTTTACTAATATCTCGCACGAATTAAGAACGCCTTTGACCTTAATTTTAGGCCCTGCCAAACAATTATTAGAAGAAGGGAATGCAAGCGATTATCAAAAAAGCAGGTACAATTTGATTCATCAAAATGCAAGCCGAATGCTGAATCTTGTGAATCAGGTTTTAGATTTTAGACGTGCTCAGGCTGGCGAATTAAAACTTAAAGTTTCGGAGACAGATATTATCTCTTATTCTAAAAATATCTTTGAATCCTTTAAAGAACTGGCTTACAATAAAAACATCACATTAAATTTTAATACCGAAAACGAAAATCTTACGGGCTGGGTTGATAATGATAAGTATGATAAAATTTTATACAATCTATTATCCAATGCTTTAAAATTTACGAATAAATTCGGAAATGTTGACTTGTTCATGAGGCTTAAAGATGGAGAAGAAGGCAGATTAATTATTGAAGTAAGTGATGATGGAATTGGTATTCCCTTAAAAAGTCAGGAGAAAATTTTCAAGCGTTTTTATCAGGTTAAAGGCAATAAGGATCAAAATACGGGATCAGGAATTGGTTTGTCATTAGTGAAATCGTTGGTGGCACTTCATAAAGGAACAATTAAATTAGAAAGTACAGAAGGCGAAGGAAGTATTTTTACTGTTGAATTGCCAATCGATCGCAGTTTTTACAGTGATAAAGAAGCATTTGAATTTGTTTTGAAAAATGATAATCAAAGCATGTCTATTCCAGAGAAAACGGTGAAAAAGATTCTCCAGAATACTGAATTGAAACAAAAAATAGTTGTAGTAGAAGATAATACCGAACTAAGAAAATATCTGGTAGATTATTTATCTGATTATTACAAAGTTTATGAAGCCGAAAACGGAATGGAAGGTCTGAAATTATGCAGACAAATTAAACCAATCCTTTGTGTGGCCGATGTTATGATGCCCGTAATGGACGGACTAGAATTTTGTGAGGAATTGAAAAGAGATGAATTTATCAGTCATATTCCAGTTATTTTATTGACCGCACTTTCTGAAAACGATGATAAGGTCCGAGGTTACGGCGTTGGTGCCGACGGCTATATTGTAAAACCGTTTGAGCCTTCATTGCTAAAAACGGTTATTGAAAATATCATTAAATCGAGATTAGAGTTAAAAGAAAAATTCTCAGGCGAAGTAGAAAGCAAAGTTGGTTTGCTGACACATTCTCCTATCGACGAAGAATTTATGGAAAAAATCACAGGTTTAATAAATGATAATTTAAGCGAAGTTGAATTGTCTACAGAATTTCTATGTGATAAATTAGGTGTAAGTTCTTCAAAACTCTACCGAAAAATTAAAGAGCTTACAGATTTGGCTCCAAACGAATTTATTAGAACCATACGTTTGAAAAAAGCAGCACAGCTTTTGAAAACAAAAAGATATAATGTATCTGAAGTTACAGAATTAGTTGGCTTTAATGATCCTCTATATTTCAGTAGATGCTTTAAAAAGCAGTTTGGTTTCCCGCCAAGTAAGTTAATTACGAGCTGATTTTGTAATATGCCTGCCCGCTCGGACAGATAAGACAAAGCACACAGATAAAACGGATTAAACGGACTTTCACCGATTTAATATAAAAATCCGTTTTATCGATTTAAATCTGTGTCATCTGCGTACCATTTTCATAATTAATATAAGTAACGAATATTTATTTTGTAATGTATTGTAAATCAGTTAAAGTGATTGAAAACTATCCATGTTTTTGACGAATTAGTCCATTTAATTCTCTATTTGATAGTATATTTTTGTGTAGTAATCTTTAAATAAAATCAAATGAAAAAGATAATAGACACAGATAAGCCATTAAAGAACTTGGACGAATGGGAAGATGATTTGCTAATTCGTTATCCTGATCCAAGTGAAAATATAAAAGAAAAAGAAGAGTTTAGAAATTACATTGATTCAGAAAGAGTAGAAACCGTTAAGGAGTTTTACAGAATGAATCACACTTATCAAACCTATGATTTTGTTTGCAGCAAAGAAGAGGAATTTTTGCAGTTTAACAAAAAGAGTTTGTCTATTTGGGAAGCTGTTGAATTTTTAAATACGCTTGTTGATGACAGTGATCCAGACATCGATTTAGATCAGACACAGCATCTTCTGCAGACTTCAGAAGCTATCAGAGCAGATGGACACGAAGACTGGTTTGTTTTAACTGGTTTTTTGCATGATCTTGGTAAAGTTTTATGTTTGTTTGGAGAACCGCAATGGGCTGTTGTTGGGGATACTTTTCCAGTAGGCTGTGCGTATTCAGATAAAATAGTCTATCCCGAATTTTTCAAAGATAATCCAGATTTTACAGATAATAGGTTTAATACCAAATTGGGTATTTATTCAGAAAATTGTGGTCTAGATAAAGTAAAAATGAGCTGGGGTCATGACGAATATCTGTATCAGATCATGAAAGATTATTTGCCAGATCCAGCTTTATATATGATTAGATATCATTCATTTTACTCACAGCACAGAGAAAATGCCTATGCACATTTGATGAATGAAAAAGATGTAGAAATGTTTGAATGGGTTAAAAAATTCAATCCGTACGATTTATATACAAAAGCACCTGTTAAACCAGATGTAAAAGCCTTGCTTCCTTATTACAAAGAATTAGTCGCTAAGTATTTGCCTGAAAAACTGAATTTTTAGAATACAAATCACAACCTTTTTAAATTAAGAGCTTCTTCCTGCAGGGTTTTCAAAACCTTGCAGGTGTAACTCTTTATGGTTTCATATAAAAGAATAATTAATGAAGAACTTAAGAACTAAAATAGTTTTATTGAACCTTTTTACCCTTTGCGTTTCTATTGTTTTTGGACAAGACAAAAACAATAGAAACGATTGGGAAAATCCTGAAGTATTTCAGATAAATAGGGAGCCAGCGCGTGCATCATTTCTGTCTTATGCAGATGAAGCATCGGCAATAAAAGATATTTATATTAGTTCGCCTTGGTATTTTTCATTAAATGGAAATTGGAAATTTTCCTGGGCACCAACACCAGATGAGCGCCCGAAAGATTTTTATAAAACAGATTTTAATACCATAAATTGGAAAGAGCTTTCAGTGCCTTCAAATTGGGAACTAAAAGGATACGGCATTCCAATTTATACTAATATTACCTATCCTTTTGAAAGAAATCCTCCTTTTATAAACCATTCAGATAATCCGGTTGGATCATACAAAAAAGATTTTGATCTGCCTGAAAATTGGAAAAACAGACACGTATTTCTTCATTTCGAAGCAGGAACATCAGCCATGTATATTTGGGTTAATGGAGAAAAAGTAGGCTATACCGAAAATACAAAAAGCCCTGCCGAATTTGATATTTCGAAATATTTAAAACCAGGAAAAAACAATCTGGCTGTTGAAGTGTATAGATGGAGCGACGGTTCTTATCTTGAAGATCAGGATTTTTGGAGACTTTCAGGAATTGATAGAAATGTTTATGTGTATAGTACAGATCATATTCGCATTTCCGATTTTTTTGCAAAACCTGATTTAGATTCCCATTATAAAAACGGAAGTTTAAGTGTTGATGTCAATTTGAAAAACTTGACTTCAACGGCTATAAACAATCAAAAATTAGAAACTAAATTGATTGATGCTTCAGGAGCAGCTGTTTTTACTAAAGAACTAAAAATCAATTTCGAAGGAAATAAAATTCAGACCATCAATTTCTCCCAAGAGGTATCAAGTCCAAAATTATGGAGTTCTGAAGCTCCTAATTTATACAATTTGGTACTTACGCTAAAAAATGAAAAAGGGAATATCGTAGAATCTGTTTCTACTGAAATTGGTTTCAGAAAAATAGAACTCAAAAACGGGCAATTGCTGGTAAATGGAGTGAGAATCATGTTTCACGGGGTAAATATTCACGAAACAAATCCTATTACCGGACATTATCAGGATGAAGCCACGATGATGAAAGATATTAAATTGATGAAACAATTTAATATCAATGCAGTTCGCCTTAGTCATTATCCGAACAATGTTTTATGGATGAAACTTTGCAACAAATATGGATTGTATTTAATCGATGAAGCCAATATTGAAAGCCACGGAATGGGAGTCGAGGGACAACCTCTTATTTGGATGAATCCAAAAACGAATCCAGGTTATCTTCCGGAATGGCGTGAGGCTCATTTGGACCGAATTTACAGTTTGGTCGAAAGGGATAAAAATCAGCCATCAGTAATACTTTGGTCAATGGGGAACGAATCTGCAAACGGGCCTGTTTTTAAAGAAGCTTACAAATGGATAAAAAAAAGAGATAATACCCGATTAGTTCAGTTTGAGCAAGCAAAAGAAAACGAAAACACAGATGTTGTTTGCCCAATGTATCCAACAATTGCTTACATGAAAGAATATGCTTCTCGAAAGGAAGTTAGTCGTCCGTTTATCATGTGTGAGTATTCACATGCAATGGGAAACAGCAACGGAAATTTTCAGGAATACTGGGATATTATTCGCGGAAGCAACAACATGCAAGGCGGATTTATTTGGGATTGGGTGGATCAAGGATTTGAAGCGAAAGACGAAATAGGCCGTAAGTATTGGGCTTATGGAGGTGACTTGGGAAGCCAAAATTATACTAATGATGAAAACGACTGTAACAACGGATTGCTTTTGCCAGACAGAACACCAAATCCTGCAGCATATGAAGTTAAAAAAGTATATCAGGATATTTTATTTCATGCTGTTGACATTAAAAACGGATTGATTAAAATAACAAACGATTTTGGGTTTACAAATTTGAAGAGTTACAACTTTAACTACCAAGTTTTAGAAAATGGAAAAGTTATAAAAGAAGGCCAAATCGATGTTGATTTAAATCCAAAATCTGAAAAAGAGTTTAAAATTGATTTACCAAAAATAACAGCTAAACCAGGTTTTGAATATTTACTGAATGTTTTTGCAAATACGAAAATAGGTTCTGAATTAATGCCTCAAAATTTTGAAATAGCAAGAGAACAATTTGTTATCGAAGGCGGCGATTATTTTGCAAAAGCAGTTCAAAAGAATGCTTCATCAAATATAAAAGAGGATAAAAACGAATATGTTTTAACTGCTTCAGATGTTACAGTTAAGATTAGCAAATCAACAGGATTAATAACATTTTATAGTTCAAAAGGAGAACAATATTTTAAACAATATCCAGAACCTAATTTTTGGAGAGCGCCGACAGATAATGATTTTGGAAATAAAATGCCAATAAAATCAAATGTTTGGCGAACTGCAGGCAATAATTACACTTTGGAATCAATTCAGCAAACTGAGGAAAATGGAAAAAATTATATTGTTGCAAAGCTGAAACTTAATGACGTTTCTTCAGATTATATAATCAAATATTGTTTGAACAATGATGGTTCATTAGAAATACTTCCATCTTTCAAAAGAGGAAATAATCCATTGCCTGAAATGCCTCGTTTCGGAATGATTTTTTCTTTAAAAAGCGACTTTGAAAATCTTGATTATTATGGAAGAGGCCCTTGGGAAAATTACCCTGATCGAAATGAATCGGCATTAAAAGGAATTTATCAAAGCAAAGTTGCTGATCAGTATGTTTCGTACACACGCCCACAGGAAAACGGATACAAAACAGATGTTCGCTGGTTCAAACTTTCAGACAAAAACGGCAATGGACTTGAAATAAAAGGGTTGCAGTCTCTGGGGATGAGTACTTTGAATAATTATCCAAGTGATTTTGATCCGGGTTTAACAAAAAAGAATCAGCATATCAGTGACATCACACCAAGAAAAGAAATTGTCGTATGTACTGATTTAACCCAGCGAGGTTTAGGAGGAGACAACAGCTGGGGATTGCCTCCGCACGAGCAATATTTATTGAAAGGAAATGAATACAACTACGGTTTTGTAATAAAACCAATTAAATAATTAATAGTGTTCAGTGTTCAGTTTTTAGTATTCAGTTCTCATTATAAGCCAAGACTGAACACTAAAAACTGAACACTGAACACTAAAAAAAACTGAATACTGAATAACAAATGAGTAACAATACCAATAATGGAAGATTAACTTCTTTAGATGCGTTGAGAGGGTTCGTGATGTTTTGGATCATGAGCGGTGAACACATTATTCATGCTTTGGCAAAAGCCGCTCCAATTCCGGTTTTTGTTTGGATGTCGTCGCAATTGCATCATACAGAGTGGGATGGGATCACATTTTATGATATGATATTCCCTGTATTTCTATTCGTAGCCGGAGTTTCAATGCCGTTTTCGTTCGAAAAGAAAGTGAATAATGCAGGTGTTGCATCTCCCATGGAATTGCCATCAAACGAAAAAAGAAAAATATACGTGTCTATGTTAAAACGGACTTGTATTTTATTGATTTTGGGATTTGTAGTCAACGGACTGCTGCGCTTTGATGGATTTGATCAAACCCGCTTTGCAAGTGTGTTAGGTCGCATAGGACTAGCATGGTTTTTTGCAGGTTTGATTTTTCTGAATTTTGATTTAAAAAAGCAAATATATTGGTTAATAGGTATATTGATTGGTTATTTTTTAGCAATGAAGCTGATACCAGTTCCTGGTTTTGGAGCTGGTATCTTAACCAAAGAAGGTTCTTTAGAAGGATACATCGACCGAATGTTTTTGCCGGGAAGATTGCACAGTCAAGTATACGACCCTGAAGGATTATTCTCCACTATACCAGCCATTGCAACAGCTTTGCTTGGAATATTTCTCGGGACATTTTTGAAAACAAAAAATGATTTTTCGATAACTCAAAAAGTATTGATGATGCTAGTTTCAGCAATTATTTTGATCGTTATAGGACTTTTGTGGGATTATAGTTTTCCTATTAATAAGCATCTGTGGTCAAGTTCATTTGTCTGTTTTGTTGGCGGCTTCAGTATTTTGTTTTTTACCTTTTTTTACTTGATAATTGATGTCTTGCACTTTAATAAATGGGCATTCCCTTTAATATTGATTGGTTCAAATTCGATTTTGATTTATATGGCCTCCGAAGGATTAGTAAACTTTAAACATACCGCAGATTATGTATTTGGAGGACTTATTAAATTTTCGTCAATAGATTGGCAGCCTGTTTTTACAACCATGTCTGTCACAATTGTACAGCTGGCTTTACTTTATTTTCTGTACAAACGAAAGTGGTTCTTAAAAGTCTGAAAACAAACAGAAAGGCTTTTTTAAGATTAAAAAAATTATGTTTTAAGAGTGTAATTATGTGCACTAAATGAACTCAATATAAAAAGATTATGATGAATACCGTCCTTTAATTAAAAGGCAAAACTTTACTATACTAACCACCGTCAACCACCAAATTATGAATACATTAACCACCGCAGATTACATCGTTTTTCTTATTTACTTTGTGATCGTTACGTCATACGGCATATATATCTACAGGAGCAAAAAAAATGCAGCGACAAGCTCTAATGATTATTTTTTAGCCGAAGGATCACTTACATGGTGGGCAATTGGGGCATCTTTAATTGCTTCTAATATTTCGGCAGAACATTTTATCGGCATGAGCGGTTCAGGCTTTGCACTTGGATTAGCGATTTCTTCTTATGAATGGATGTCGGCTGCTACATTAATTATCGTTGCCGTTTTTATCCTTCCGGTATATCTTAAAAATAAAATATTTACGATGCCGCAATTTTTGGCAAAAAGGTACAATGATACTGTAAGTACCATTATGGCCGTAATTTGGTTATTGATCTATGTATTCGTAAATCTTACATCAATTATTTATTTGGGAGCCTTGGCAATTTCATCAATTGCGCCGCTGAGCTTTGAATTTTGTATTATCGCATTGAGTTTGTTCTCTGTTATAGTTACTTTAGGAGGAATGAAAGTTATTGGATATACCGATATGTTTCAGGTTATCGTTTTGATATTGGGCGGTTTGGTTACAACTTATTTGGCATTAACCTTGCTTTCAGAGCAATTTGGATTTGGCAAAGACATTCTAAAAGGATTGGCTATTATAAAAGATGAAGCGCCGGGCCACTTACAAATGATATTTGACAAATCGAATCCGCATTATGCTGAATTGCCTGGAACTTCAGTCATTATTGGAGGCATGCTGATCAATAATTTAGCTTATTGGGGATGTAATCAATATATTGTACAAAGAGCATTGGGAGCCGACTTAAAAACGGCCCGTAAAGGAATTTTATTTGCGGCTTTTTTAAAGCTATTAGTTCCAGTTATTGCTGTTTTACCAGGCATCGCAATGTATGTAATGCATCAGAACGGAATGTTTCAGCATGAAATGCTTGATGCAGCGGGAGTTTTAAAGCCAGATCGTGCATACCCAACCTTGATGAATTTATTGCCTTCTGGATTAAAAGGAATTGCTTTAGCTGCTCTAACCGCAGCAATTGTCGCTTCTTTGGCAGGAAAAGCAAACAGTATTTCGACTATTTTTTCATTAGATATTTACAGGAAATATTTCAATAAAAATGCTTCTGAAAAAAAATTGGTACGAATTGGGAGAATCTGTGTTGTAGTCTGCATGTTCATTGCAGCTATTGTAGCGCCAGCATTAAAAACATTAGATCAAGCCTATCAGTTTATTCAGGAATATGTAGGTTTCTTTTCACCAGGCGTTCTTGCTGTGTTTTTATTGGGGATGTTTTGGAAAAGAACGACAGCGACCGCAGGACTTGCCGGCGCATTGCTGACAGTGCCAATTGCGGCAGTTTTGAAATTTTTGCCAGTATGGACAAATGGCTCTTTTCCAGATTATCCTTTTTTAGACCGAATGAGCATAACCTTTGTTGCAATTGTAGTAATTATGGGAGCTTTAAGTATTTTAAAACCGGAGCCAGTAGTGGAAAACGAAGCGCATAAAATTGAAGTCGATAAATCGATGTTCGGAGTATCATCAGAGTTTGTTGTTGGATCATTTATTATTTGTGGAATCTTAATCGCGTTGTACACCATTTTTTGGTAAACCGTTTTGCAAGATTTAGGTTCTATGAAAGTTAAAAAATATAAAAATGACTAAAAAAAGATTTTTAAAGAAAAGTTCAATCATCTTGCTTTTCCTATTGTGTTGTAATATTGGGATTTACGCAAAAGGAAAAGACTATTTAGTGACGTCTTTTGGCGCTGTAGCCGATGGCAAAACATTAAATACAACAGCAATTCAAAAAGCGATTGATGCTGCATATAAAAATAAGGGAGGAAGAGTAATTGTTTCAAAAGGAAAATTCCTGTCAGGCAGCATTGTATTGAAAGATAATGTTGAATTATTTTTTGAAGATGGAGCAATACTTTTAGGAAGTGCAAATCCTAATGATTATCCTAAATATGAAGGAATAAGAGCATTGGTTTTGGCTTATAATTCAAAAAACATAGCGATAACAGGAAAGGGAATTATTGACGGTCAGGGAAGAGAATTGGCATTGGCGGTTGATAGTCTGCATCATTTTGGAATAAAAATCGATCCCAATTATAATTACAGAAGAATGCGTCCATCAGATGGAAGAGGAAAATTAGTTTCTTTCGTAAAATGTGATTCAATAAAAATGACTGACATTACATTGAAAAACAGCTCAGGTTGGGTACAATGTTTTGAACAATCTAAAAATATTGTTGTTGATCGTATAAAAGTTGACAGCAGAGCTTACTGGAATAATGATGGAATTGATATCGACGGCTGTGAAAATGTAAGCGTAACCAATTGCGATGTAAACGCAGCAGATGACGGAATTTGTTTAAAATCGGATTCTCCGGGACTGCAGAATAATAATATTTATATAGCAAATTGCACGGTACGATCAAGTGCGAGCGCCGTTAAGTTTGGAACAGGTTCATACGGAAGTTTCAAAAACGTTACCATCGAAAACATTAAGGTTTACGATACTTTCAGATCGGCAATTGCAATTGAATCTGTAGATGGTGCTGAAATTGAAAACATTAAAGTATCAAACATAACAGCTGTGAACACAGGAAATGCGATTTTAATTAGGTTAGGTCATAGAAATGGCGAAAAGCCAGGTTACATCAAGAATGTATCTATTAAAAATGTAAAAGCTCAAATTCCGTTTGGGCGCCCAGACATAGATTATGATATGCGCGGACCAGAGGTTGATTATTTTCACAATCCTTTTCCGGCTTCAATTGCTGGAATTCCGGGATATTCTATTGAAAATGTAGTTCTAGAAAATATTGAAATTACGTATCCGGGCAGAGCTTCAAAAGGAATGGCCTATTTGCCTTTGAGCAGATTAAAAGACGTTCTTGAAAATGAGAAAGGATATCCTGAATTTACCATGTTTGGAGAATTGCCTTCGTTTGGGTTTTACGTTCGTCATGTCAACGGAATTGAAATGAAAAACATAAAAGTAGTCCACGAAAAAGAGGATTTTCGTCCAGCATTTGTTTTTGATGATGTAAAAGGACTTTCAATGGAAAAGATCGATGTTCCTTCGGATAAAATAAATCAAATTATTTTTAAGGATGTTTCTTCGAGCAAGCTTGATGCAGAAGCCTTAAAGAGAAAAAGCGAACCTATACAAAATACATTTGTCTTGCCAGCGAGATAAATTCAAGAGAATTAGATTTATAAATAAAAATAAAATGATGAAAAAATCTATAATTGCCATAATTGCTTTTGGTATTTCATTGACTATGACTGCTCAAAAAGTATATGATGTCAAAAAATTTGGAGCCAAAGGAGATGGGAAAACGAATGATGCAGCTGCTATTCAAAAAGCAATAGATGCTTGTAGTATAACAGGGGGTCAAGTACTTATTCCTGCTCCCTTTACATTTTTAGCAGGTCCTTTTAATGTAAAATCAAATGTGGATTTGCATATTGAAGGAGGCGCAAAAATTTTAGCGAGCCCAGATGAAAAATTATATACAGAAAGCGCTTTTCGAGAGAATAAAGGCGAAGGCACAATCTGGATAGGCGGAAAAAACGTTGAGAATTTGACTATTAGTGGCAACGGAAAAATTGACGGAAACGGAATTTCTTTTATGGGAGAAGAATTAGCAGATTCTTATGTTTTAAAACCGTTTAATATTCTCGATCCACGACCACATGTTTTGACTTTAATTGGAGGAAAAAATATCAGAATTAAAGACGTTCATATTGGAAATTCAGCGTATTGGACCGTTCATCTTATTGGTTGTAATGATGTTGTAATTAGCGGGATTACTTTACTGAACAGTTTAAAAGTCCGCAACAGTGACGGTATTGATATTGACCATTCAAAAAATGTTCGCATCAGCGATTGTTATATTGAAAGCGGTGATGACTGTATCTGTCTTAAAAACAGAAGAGAATTTGAAGAATTTGGCTCTTGTGAAAACATAACGGTAACGAATTGCACAATGACCAGCAGCAGCTGTGCCATCAAAATTGGTTCAGAAAATATGGATGCAATCAGACAGGTAGTCTTCAATAATTGTATTATTAAAAACAGTAACCGCGGAGTTGGAATTCAAAATCGAGACGAAGGAACAGTAAGCGATGTCATTTTCTCCAACATAATTATTGAAGGGCGTTTGACTACAGATACCTGGTGGGGAAAGGCAGAACCAATTTATGTAACAGCATTCAGTCGTGCCAGCGGCAATCATAAAGATGCAAACTGGCGATTCCCGAAAGGAGCAACGGAAGGAAAAGTTGGGACAATAAGTAATATCTATTTTATCAATATTCAATGCACAGGCGAGAATGGAGTTTTTGTGAGCGGAGAAACTAAAGATAAAATTAAAAATATAGTTTTTGAAGGCGTCAATGTTTCGATCAATAAAATTTCTAATTTCCCGGGTGGAGTGTATGATCGTCGTCCGTCAAAAGTGGATGGTTTTGTAAAAGGAAGCACTTCAGGATTTTATTTTGATACTGCAGAAAATATAAAAGTGCAAAATTGCGCTGTGACTTGGGGAAACAATAAGCAGGATTATTTTAAATATGCTGTTGAAAGTAAAAATGTAGATGTTTTAAAAGTGAATAATTTAGACGGAGAATCGGCTTTTCTTGAGAAATATGAAGCGGTGAAAAAACAATAAGTTTTTTTAAAGAAATTAAAAAGCAGTACATTTCAACATAAAATCTAAGCAATGAAAACAAACATAATTACAAAAATCATTTTAGGAAGTTTATTATTTAGCGGTATTTCTGGGCATGCCCAAAAGACAACTTTAGAAGTTGATGTTAGTAAAACCATCACTAAAATTAAGCCTACGATGTTCGGTTTGTTTTTTGAAGATATCAATTTTGCTGCAGATGGAGGTTTGTATGCTGAAATGATTAAAAACAGGTCTTTTGAGTTTGACAAACCTTTGATGGGATGGGAACAGCCCAATACCAAAAGATCTTCTTTGAATATGAATTCTGGTGTTGCAACACCTATTAACGTATCGGAAAATAAAAGCAATACTAATTTTTGCAGAATTCTTGTAAATGATCCAAAAGGATATGAAATCATTAATGAAGGTTTTCGAGGAATGGGCGTCAAAAAAGATGCAAAATATAATCTTTCATTAAAAGCGGCCAATCATGAAGGCGCCATCAAAAAAATAATTATTCAGTTTATTGATAAAGATAAAAAGGTTATTGGTGAAACGAGTATTGTACCAACATCTGATGAATGGAAAAATTATTCGGCACAATTTACAGCAACTCAAACGGAAGCAAAAGCCAAACTCAGAATAACTTTTGAAGGCAAAGGAACGATAGATTTAGACATGATTTCAGTATTTCCGGAAGATACTTGGAAAAATAGAAAAAATGGACTTCGCAAAGATATTGTACAACTTTTATATGATATGAAACCTGGATTTTTACGCTTCCCGGGCGGATGTATTGTGGAAGGAAGAACTTTGGCAGATCGTTATCAATGGAAAAAATCGGTGGGAGAAGTGGAGAACAGAAGAACCATGATCAATCGTTGGAATATGGAATTCAGCCACAAGCAAACACCAGATTATTTTCAAAGTTTCGGACTTGGTTTCTTTGAATATTTTCAGCTTTCAGAAGACATTGGTGCAACGCCTTTGCCTATTTTAAGCTGTGGAATGGCTTGTCAATACAATACAGGAGAATTAGCTCCAATGGAAGAACTTGATCCGTACGTGCAAGATGCTTTAGATTTAATTGAATTTGCAAATGGCTCAGTGAATACGGTTTGGGGTAAATTACGTTCGGATATGGGACACCCACAGCCATTTAACTTAAAGTTTATTGGCGTAGGTAATGAACAATGGGGACCAGCTTATATTGAAAGATTTGTAGTTTTTGAAAAAGCGATTAAAGCAAAATATCCAAATATTACAATTGTTTCGGGCAGCGGACCATCGCCAAATGGAGAGTTTTTTGATTTTGGAATGCAGGAACTTAAAAAGTTAAATGCAGAACTCATAGATGAACATTATTATGAAAGTCCGAAATGGTTTAGAGAAAATGCAGCGCGTTACGATAAATACGACCGAAAAGGACCAAAAATATTTGCCGGGGAATATGCAGCGCAAAGTGTTTCGGGTGCTAATCCAAATAATAGAAACAATTGGGAATGTGCGTTTTCTGAAGCTGCTTTTATGACTGGATTGGAAAGAAATGCCGAAGTGGTAAACATGACTTCGTACGCTCCATTAATGGCGCATGAAGAAGCATGGCAATGGACGCCAGATATGATTTGGTTCAATAACTTAACAGCATTCGGCTCTGCCAATTATTATGTACAGCAATTATTTTCAACCAATAAAGGAACTGATTTATTGGCTATTACGAAAGACGGAAAAGCAGTAATAGGTGAAAACAATTTATATGCATCTGCGGTAAAAGATGTCAACACAAAAGAAGTAATTATAAAACTGGTAAATACAGGAGCTGAGATGCGAGAAGTTGCCGTTGATTTGAAAGGTGCAAAATTAGCTTCAAAAGGTGCAGTAATTACACTGACAAGCCCGAATTTGCAGGATGAAAATACATTTAATGAGCCTAAAAAAATAAGTCCAAAAGAAACAGAATATAAATTGAAAGGTGAGAAAACAGTAGTAAATCTACAGCCTTTTTCGGTAACAGTTTTGAAATTAAAATCGATTAATTAAAGTAATTTTGATTGTATTAGTTTTTCTATTAAGTTTATAATTAGATTGTTATATGTTTATTTGCTAAGTAAACGCTTTAAAAATGAAGGTTTAAAAGTAAATAAATTCAAAAAACTATAAATAATTTAATAAACTTGAAAATGAGAAAACTGTTATTGATTATTTTTTTTGCCGGTATTTTTGGAAGTACGGCACAAAATTCTGTTTTAATAAAGAAGCTTGACGGAAGCACAATTTCTTCGGATAGTCTGACAAAAAAAATTGAACAATTAATGAAAAACGGCGACGTCAAAGGTTTGGGCGTTGCCGTTTTTAATTCAAAAAAACCTGTTTATATTAAAACTTTTGGTTACAGCGATGTCGAAAGTAAAAAGCAATTGCAATTAAATACCAATTTATACGGAGCATCGCTTAGCAAAGCCGTTTTTGCTGTTTTGGTTTTAAAACTTGTTGAAGAAGGAGTTTTAGATTTGGATAAACCTCTTCAGAGTTATCTTCCAAAACCAATTTATGAGTATGAGCACAAGGTTTGGCATGAGGATTATAAAGATTTGAAAGACAGTCCTGAATATACAAAAATAACAGCCAGAATGTGTCTCGATCATACAGCCGGATTTCCAAATTGGCGCTGGTTTGAATCTGATGAAAAACTGCGAGTAAAATTTGAGCCAGGAACAAGATACAGTTATTCAGGAGAAGGATTGACGTATCTTCAGGTCGTAATTGAAAAAATTACTGGAAAACCTTTAGAAGAATTAGCTCAGGAAAAAATATTCAAACCGCTTGGTATGACTTCTTCCAGTTATAAATGGCAATCGCAATTTGAAAAAGATTTTGCGTACGGATACGATACAGAAGGTAAAAAACAAGAAAAAGATAAAGACAATGCACCACGAGGAGCAGGAACACTTGAAACTACTTTTGAAGATTACAGCAAATTTATTACTGCAGTTTTGAATAAAAAGATTCTGAAAGCAAAATCATATAAGGAAATGTTCAGTCCGCAGATTCGTATTCATTCTAGAAATCAATTCGGTCCCGGAGCCTTGGAAGATGGAAATTGGAATGACGGAATTGAGCTTTCTTACGGATTAGGCTGGGGAGTTCTAAAATCACCATATGGCGTTGGCGCTTTTAAAGAAGGGCAGGGCTCCGGTTTTCAAAATTATAGTATTGTGTATCCTGAAAAAGGAATTGGAATGCTCATAATGTCCAACAGTTATCCTACAAGCGGGATAATAAAATATTTGTTGGAAACAGGAATTGCAGATACCTATACGCCATGGGAATGGGATCAATATATTCCTTATGATGCTAAAAAAGGATTGTAATTTACCGTTTTTGCTGTATAAATATTGTGGACGTTTAAACAAAGTACATTCGGACGTTTAAACAAAATTGATGCAATGTATCGCCTATACCTTTGTTCCATCAAGAAACAATTAAAAATTTTCTAACAATGGAACAGAATAATTATCAAGGAGCACAGCAAAAACCGATTAATTCAGGATTTAATTCATCATCAACAGCAAGTGATGTAATAAAAGGCATTGACCTTGCAGGTAAAATTGCAATCGTAACAGGTGGAAACACTGGAATTGGTCTAGAAACAGTAAAAGTACTGGCAAGTGCAGGAGCAACCGTTATAGTTGCAGCAAGAGATATTGAAAAAGCAAATAAAAATCTGGCAGCGATTGAAAATGTTGAAGTCGAAGCAATGGATTTAACAGATCCAAAATCGATTGACGCATTTGCTGAGAAATTTTTAGATTCGAATCGACCTCTTCATTTACTGATTAACAATGCAGGTATAATGTGGGTTCCGCTCCGCAGAAACAGCAATGGTATTGAATCACAATTGGCTACAAATTATTTGGCTCAATTTCAGCTTACTGCCAGATTATGGCCGGCTTTAAAAAAGGCTAATGGAGCAAGAGTGATTAATGTTTCTTCTCAAGGACATCAGTTTGGCGATTTTAATTTTGATGATCCTAATTTTTTTAATCGCGAATATGAAACATTGCAGGCTTACGGTCAGTCAAAAACTGCGAGCAATTTATTTGCATTAGAATTAGATGAAAGAGCTAAAGAACATAAAGTGAGAGCTTATTCACTTCATCCAGGTTCGATTGGAGGCACTGAATTGGCCAGAGAAGCACCATTAGATTTGTTTATTAAAATGGGCTTTTGCGATGCTGAAGGCAATATAAAACCAGAAGTTGCAGCTTCTCTTAAAACAATACCTCAAGGTGCTGCAACTACAGTTTGGTGCGCTGTGAGTCCAAAACTGAATGATATTGGTGGCGTCTATTGCGAAGATTCAGAAATTGCATCAATTGCTATTGGTGATTCGATAGCTCCGGGCGTTAAAATTCATTCATTAGATCAAGCCAATGCTGAACGTTTGTGGACTTTAAGTGAAGAAATGACGGGCATTAAATTCGACATATAATAAATAAAATCAACACTGCTTTTTTATTTTTTAATATCTTTAGAAGAATAAAGATTAAATAATAAAGAGCAGTGTTTTTTATTAGAAAGAAATACGATGAATTACGAAGCAAAATACATTACCGAAGATATTAAGCTTTCTAGATATGAAGATACATTCTTCAAATCAGATATTATGTTTGAGCATCATATGCTGATATGGTTTATTTCCGGAGAAACAAAAATTGTGCAGGCTGATGCGACTTATATTTTTAAAAAAGGGGATATTTTTTTAATACCCAGAAATCAATTGGCAACTATTATCAATTATCCAAAAGACGGACAGCCGCATAAAACAGTTGTAATGCATTTATCAATACAAAAACTGCGTGATTTTTATGCAAAATTGGATCTAAAAACAAAAGCATTGCAATCGCAGAAAATATACAGTTTCAATAATCATCCTTTGCTGGAAAGCTGTCTGGCATCATTGATTCCGTATTTTGATATGGAAGAACTTCCGGAAGATATTGCTTCTCTAAAAATTACAGAAGCAATTACGATTCTAAGGACAATTGACAAAGACATTGACAATGTACTGGCTAATTTTGAAGAGCCGGGCAAAATTGATTTAGCTGGATATATGGAGAAGAATTTTATGTTCAATCTGTCTTTAGAAAAATTCAGTTATTTGACAGGGAGAAGTTTGACGACCTTTAAAAGAGATTTCAGCAAAACGTTTGACAGTACACCACAGCGATGGCTCACTAAGAAAAGATTGGAATTGGCACATTATCAATTTGCTGAAAAAAGGAAGAAACCAATTGATGTTTGTTATGAAACTGGTTTTGAAAATCTTTCGCATTTTTCGGCAGCATTTAAAAAGAGATTTGGCTATGCACCAACAGATTTATTGAATAAATTAAATACTAACAGTTAGTAAATTAGATAAACATGCCTTGGAATCCTGAAATATATAATAAATTTAAAGACATTCGATTTAAACCTTTTGTTGATTTGATGGAACTTATAGAACCTGCAGCATCTGGAAATGCTATTGATTTGGGCTGTGGAACAGGGGAGCAGTCAATTTTTTTGGCAGAAAAATTTAAGGAGCTAAACTTTTTAGGTGTTGATTCTTCGGCTGAAATGCTTTTGAAATCAAAAGCATTTGAGACAGAAAATCTTCATTTTCAACAAGCAACAATTGAAGGCATCGCAAATTCTGATAAAAAATGGGATTTGGTTTTCAGCAACGCGGCTTTGCAATGGTCAGACCATCATGAAGTTTTATTTCCAAAATTGATTGATTCACTAAATTCTGGAGGACAATTTGCAGTTCAAATGCCTGTTCAGAAAGAAAATACGCTGAATAAATTATTATATGAAGTGGCAGATGAAGAACCTTTTAAAAGTTATCTAAAAGGTTGGAAAAGAGATTCTCCGGTTTTGAGTATGGATCAATATGCACAGATAATGTTTGATGGAAATCTTGAAAATATTCAAGTTATGACGAAGGTATATCCTATAATCGCTCAAGATCATGATGCACTTTATGATTTTATTTCAGGTTCGGCACTGATTCCGTATATGGAATTTTTAGAAGAGGATCAACAGAAGTTTTTTACTAAGACATTTAAAGAAAAAGTAGCGGCTAATTTCCCGAAACTTCCTGCCATTTATGCTTTTAAGAGAATTTTTCTTTATGGTGTTAAAGCTTAAAATTATAAATTAGCCTGTCTTGTTGGTAATTAGCAAAAAGGTAATTTAACACATAGAAACATAGATTTTAATATCAAAAAAGATAATTTGAAAAAAATCTAGATTTTTCACACATAGCTATGTTTGTTGATACAAGTGAAACGCCTTTTATAAGTTTACAAAATCTATGTTTCTATGTGTTAAAATATTCCATAAAGCAGATTAAATTTAGAATGTAATCTTTAAACGACCGCCTTATTCAATTTTTTATTTACAGCTTTTACTGGCATTTTTTTCTTTGTTTTTTTCTTCTTTTTTAGCCAGATAATAAATCCAGTAATTGGCAGACTTGCAGCAATCAAACTTGCTAAAAAAGCTATGATTTTGCCAAATAAGCCAAAAAATCTTCCTGTATGAATATCATAATTGGACGCTTCTATAGTATCGGCAGCATTAAAATCTTGGTATAATTTGTAACGAAGCATTTGTCCTGTTTTAGGATCAAAATAAAATGTATTTTGTTTTCGCGACCAATTATAAGGATAAAGCATTCGTAATCTTATTTCTTTCTCCTTTTTTATTGAAAATGTTACAGTGTTTGCACCTGGATATTTCTGATTTGCCGTTTTGTAGATTCGGTCGTAACGCACTGCCAAAGATTCTTTCTGTGGAACGGTTTCAGATTTTACTTTTATTCCTTCACTAAGTTCTGTTCCTGTTACAAAAGCAGCAGCGCTTTTTACTTCTTTAAAAGCAAAAAATAAACCTGTAAATACAATTACAATCAAAAAAAAGGAAGCATAAAATCCTAATACATTGTGCAAATCATAATTAACTCGTTTAAAAGTACCGCTCCATTTAATGCTCAAAGATTGTTTTAAAGATCTCATTTGTTTCGGAAACCATAAAATTAATCCGGTAATAAGCATCAATGCAAAAATTACCACAGCCCAGCGTTGAATAAAACCTCCCGCTTCGCCCAAAAGCAGTTCTGTATGAAGCTTTCTTACAACAGTCAGCCAATCTTGTTTTTCATTGCCGATCAAAGCAGCGTCATAAGGATTAAAATAAAAAGTTTTCTTTTTTGTAGAAAGTTCTACAGCTGCATTTGGAACTTTTTTATTGACTTTGATAGAAGTAATTTTGTTCTTTGGAAATTCCTTCTGAAAACTGCTGACAATTTTTTCAAGTCCAGCAAAAGGCTTTTCCTGAATTGGAACAAATAATTTTTCTTCTTTTGAAAAACTTCTTATTTCTTCTTCAAAAACATAAATACAGCCGGTAATGCTAATGATGAAAACAATAATTCCGGTTGCTAATCCAAGCCATAAATGAATTTGGCGAGCTGTATTTTTAATTTGTTTTGAAATCATAAAGAAAAAGATGTATTCCTAGAACTGAATTCGTAGGTGTTGTGGGCAAATATAACTGTATTTTAGAAATAGTCCAAATAATAATAAGACCTTTCAAATTGTAAAGGTTAGTGTATTGTACACGTTTATTTTAAGGATTTTTTTAGAAAAAATAACCTACTTCAGTTGATATTTTCAAATTTATATTGTTCTTTTGCGCTTTAATTTAGAATAAGTATAAATAAGAATAATATGAAAATAGCATTACATTTAGTTTCCTCTTTTATAAAAACATCCAGTTTTAGAAGAAATACAGTAATTATGCTTTTGTTTACTGTCTTTAATTTTGGATTTCTTCAGGCGCAAACTGCTTCATCGGGACAAATTTCTGGAAGTGTAATTACCAATGAAGGAAATGCTGGTCAGGGTGTATTAGTAAAACTGGTTGAAATTAATAAAACGGCAGTGACCAACTCAGCGGGCCATTATGAGTTTAAAAAAGTTCCCTTCGGAAAATATACTTTAGAAGTTACCATGCCGGGTTATGAGTCTTCTTTAGAAACTGTCGAAATTACAGATCAGGCACCGTCAGTTTCTATTGATATCAAAGTAAATTCATCGATTGAAAATTTAGATGATGTAGTTATTAGAACTGGAGGAAACAGATTTGCAAAAAAAGAAAGTATTGATGTTGCTAAAATGCCTTTGAAGAACATCGAAAACTCACAGGTTTATATTGTGGTCAGCAAAGAATTAATGAAGGAACAGGTTGTGACAGATTACAACAGTGCTTTTAAAAATGTTCCGGGAGCAGGTATCGCAGAGGTTAGAAACCAAGGCCGTACCACTTCAATTTCAAGAGGGTTCCCTACACCACAAGTAGTTAGAAACGGTGTTGGAAGTTTTACATACACTACAATTGACCCTTCAAATTTAGAGCGTATTGAGGTAATCAAAGGACCATCTGCAACTCTTTTTGGAAGCACATTATCATCATTTGGCGGATTGTTTAACCGTGTTACCAAAAAGCCTTTTGATACTTTTAAAGGTGAAGTTTCCTATTCAGCAGCAAGCTGGGACCTTAACCGATTAACTTTTGATGTGAATACACCATTAAATCAAGACAAAACCGCGTTATTGAGAATTAATACCGCACTGCACAGTGAAAGAAGTTTTCAAGACGCTGGTTTCAATAAAAACTTTTCTTTTGCGCCAAGTTTCTCCTACGAAATCAATGATCGATTAACGCTGTTGATCGATGCAGAATTTAGTATGTACAAAGCAACTTCGCCAACCAGACTTGCTCCTTTTGTAGTGGCTAACACACAAAGCAGCATTGAGGCGCTTAATATTCCGTATAAATTATCTTTTGCTAATAATACGATCAATTATACGAGCCAGCAATACAATATTTTTGCACAGTTAAAATATAAAATTTCTGATGAATGGACTTCTCAAACTATTTTGTCAAGAACAAGATCTTCGTCTGAGGGTTATGTAGTGGCTTTGCAAATGAGATCGGCTACAACATTAAGACAACAGGTAACCAACCAAGATTCACCATTTTATGGAACCGATATTCAACAAAATTTTATTGGAAAATTTAATATCGGCAAACTTAAAAATAGAGTAGTGGCTGGTGTAGATTTTTACAGTCTGCGTGCTACAAGAAATGATGCTACAGTTAATATGCCAGCAATGGATTATAAGAAGCCAGGTGCAGCTTATGATAACTTTACGCTCCAAAAAGTGGAACCAATGTTTGCCACTGCTACTTTTGCAAACTTTGTATCAAACGATGAAGATACGTATAGCGCTTATGTTTCGGATGTTTTAAATGTAACCGAGAAATTATTAGTAATGGGCGGTGTTCGTATTGATAAATATGAGAATCATGGTACGTATTATCCTAGCAAGGATTCTATTGCAGGAAATTACAATCAGACTGCAGTGTCTCCAAAATTTGGAGTGGTTTATCAAATCGTAAAAGATAAAGTTGCTGCTTTTGGTAATTATATGAATGGTTTCAGCAAT
This sequence comes from Flavobacterium sp. LC2016-01, assembly GCF_009711135.1. Lineage (GTDB taxonomy): Bacteria > Bacteroidota > Bacteroidia > Flavobacteriales > Flavobacteriaceae > Flavobacterium. The sequence continues at coordinate 74,358 of NZ_WMIC01000006.1, forward strand.
GTTTCTGGTTCTGATTTCAATGGGAACACTTTCAAACCAAATCAAGCCAATCAATGGGAAGGTGGTTTTAAATTTGATCTTAATAAAATTTCGGCAACACTTAGTTATTATGATATTGCTGTGACCAACATAACACGTGATGATCCAGATCATCTTAATTATACAATTCAGGACGGAACGCAGGTAAGTAAAGGTTTTGAAGCCGAATTTATTGCCAATCCAATTTCAGGATTAAATATTGTCGCAGGTTATACCTATAACGATAGTAAATATGAAAAGAGCAACGCCAGTGTTCAAGGTTTAAGACCAACTACTGCGGGATCTCCTACAACAGCTAACTTATGGGCAAGTTATAGACTCGTTACAGGTCGTGCACAAGGTTTAGGAATTGGTTTTGGAGGTATTTACGGAAGCGAATATTATCAGACAAATACAACGACTTTCAAATTCTCAATTCCGTCGTATACAGTTTTGGATGCTTCTCTTTTTTACGATCAGCCAAAATACAGAATCGGTTTAAAGGTTGATAACTTGACAAATGAAAAATATTGGTCATACAGGCTTGCTGCACAAAATCCAACGCGTGTAACAGCAAATGTGACGTTTAAATTTTAGATCTTTTTTAGATTTACATAAAAAGGGATTATTTCATGCTAAATGAAATAATCCCTTTTATTTTATGCATTTTGATGAAGTTTATTTTACGAAACAAATCACTCAAAACTTTTTCTTAAATCTATAATCGTCTGGTTGGGTACGTCAAGATTGACAAAGCCTCTTCGTGGTCGGTCTAAATCCATTGTAAATAATACAACCAGCGATACTAATAGGCAAAAACCAATCTGAACTAACCAATCAATTCTGCCATTTCGGCCTTCTGAATAACCACTGTAAAATGCTGTTATAATCGAAAGGAAAAACAACATTGCCAAAATACTCTGCGGTACTTTTGCTTTTTCTCCGGCGAGGCGAGAAGTAGCGACATCAATCATGGCATTTAATGCGGGTATCATTTGTTGTGTTGCGGCGAGATTATTAGGATCTTTAGAAAGATTTGTTGCTCTTTTCCAAAGTTTAGCAGAGATTATCTGCGATAAACTGTCGGCTTTTAAAATTCCTTTTGTATCTGCTCCTGTTTCATAATACGATATTCTGACCTCGACATATTCTTTAAAATCTTTTCGGAATTGTGTTCTTGTTGAATCAGGATATAAATCACTTCTTAATATGGCTGTACCAATGTCATTTGCCTCTTCTACAACAATTTTTCTTCGTGAGTCATAACGTTCACTGCTCATGCCAAAAGTAAATGCCAATAAGAAAAAAAGCAGCGCAATAAGTGACGAAGTTTCGGCAGATTTTTCTTTTGCAGGTCTTTTGTTCCGAATATAATTTCCGATTTTTTTTCCTGCAAAGCATGAAATAATCATTAATATAAAAAGTATTAGAGAAATTACCCAAGCTTCAGTCTGAATTAGTGTATTTGTTTCCATATAATTGATTTCAATATTATGAAGTATTTTTATATTAAATTCAACATAAAGATATTCTTTTTACTGCTATTTTTGTTCGGAGTTTTTAACATTTTTAAAAATAATCCAACATTATCAGGTACTTAAACGGAAAAATTATACGATTTGACTTAACTATGAAGATTTTCGCTCAACTATAAGCTGATTTTTATAGATTTGTAAAATCAATGCATTCCAAAAATAAGTTGAGAAACAATTATAAAATCTAAAGACAATGAAATCTGTTACTTCAATATTTTTATTTTTAATGTTTGTCTGGTCAAGTTCTTACGCGCAATTAAGTTCAGATAAAATATTCGAAAGTTTTAAGCAGGGAGAACGAACAAACTGCTCATCGATTGCTTTTATTAAAGCTTCTTTGAATATTTATGGACTAGACAACCTTTTTGTTACTGAAAAAATAGATGACAACCTTCAAAAAATAACTTTGAAAAATAATGAGTCATTTAATTTAAATAATGAAGAAATAGGCAAAGCTAAAATATCTGCCGATTTTGTTTGTATCAAAGATAATTGCGAAAACGAAAAAATTATAGAATACGCAATATTGACCTACGCCGTAATGGCAAAATACAAACAGATTATTGATAAAGAAGCTACTTTTGATAAGGCCTTAGAGGATTTAGAAAGCGGTGAAGTCTATACGCCAACGATCTACAAATATTTAGGGTTCCAAAAAGGCAAACAAATCGAAAAATTAAAAAGAGAATCAGGAAGTGAATTTTGCGGTGTTGTGGCATGGTCAACAGCACATGCCGTATTTGTTTGCGAAGACTATATGGATTATTACGGCAACAAAAAAAGTATCTGGATTAAATATCCCGGCCGTTTTAGAATAATCAAGTCTTAGTGATTTTATTCTGATCATTTTCAATATTAAATGCAATAAATTACTTACAAGAACTGTAAAATGAAAAAATAATTGCAAAAAATAAATCAATAAAGTTGCAATTTAAGTTAATTTATATATTTTTGTTTCCATCCAATTAACCAAATCTACTAACAAATGAAGAGCAAGATTTTCTTACTAAGTTTCCTTTGCTTCATGGCAACTGTAGCTGTATCAGCACAGGCAAAAAATGCTCCAAGAAGTATTATCAGTACAACAGCCTTAATCCGTAAATACCATGATCAAAAAGAATTGAGTGGTATGCAAAAAGGAGAGCTTTTAGAATTGTACATTGAGCGTATTAAAGTATTGGTAAAAACATTGCCTTACATTGCTTTGGTTACTAAACCAGGGGTTACTATGGCAGATTTAGGTATTCCAGACGATAATGAGCACAAAAAAGTATTAGATGGTCAAGCGTTAGGAACTACAACTTTCTTAGATACTACAGTAGAGTTTCAAAGAAAGATGATGCCTTATTCTGATAAAGGAAATCTAATTGCTGCAATTTTATTCTACGAAAGCACATTAAAATCTTTACATGAGTTCAACGATTTGAACGAAATGTAATAGAATACAATAACAAACAAAAAACTCCAAAGTCATTTGATTTTGGAGTTTTTTTATTTCTTATAGTTGTTAAGCGTTGCCTTTTAATAAATTAATGCTGACAGTCGCGGTATCGGCATCTGGAAATCTTCTAAAAAATGATTTATCGGGAAATAATCCAGCCTCAGCTGCAATTTTATTGAAAACATCTATTTCGACAATATATTGGTCAGAAAATCCATGAGTGGCATCGTAAGCTGTCGCAGGAGTCTTTCCTAAATTGCTGGCTGTTAATTTCGGATTTATAGTGTGCAGTTCAATTAATAGAAGACCAAATTTGCGTACATATGGCGACCATTTTTGCAAATGTTCCAATAAATTATCTTCGACAAGATTGTTGCTTATTCTTTTTCCTCTAAACGCAAATGCGCCGGTTGAGCTGCTTATTCTGTCTTTATTGATGTGTTTAGGATCTTCCCAAATTCGATTATGATCTAAAAATGTCCGTACGTTCAGCAAATCTCTCAGGTCAATATTGTAATTTTCTTTTAAGTCATCTGAAAGTAGATCCGGACGTCCAATATCGCCCCAAATTACCTTTGCCCAAATATCAGCTTTTATAAGATTTGCTCTGGTTACTTTTAATGCGGCCTGATTATAGTCGGCTCCAACCAAAAATAATGGATATTTGTCAAGCATTTTTCCTCTTAAAGTCTGCCTGTCAATTACTTCGAAAATATGCTGCAGAAAAGCACCATTTCCACAGCCCATATCAAGTATTCCTTTTGGCTGTTCTTCAATTGGCAGATTAAAAAGTTTCACTATGATTTCATCGACAATCTTAAAATAAGTGTCGTGCGCACCGCCGCTTCCCCAAACATTCATTTCACGATCGACATGAATTTCGTTTTCGCCTTCAGTTATCATTCGTAAAACAGCTGGATCTCCAAAAATCAATTCTTCAATTTTGGCAAATGTCGGCAAATAGGATACTGTAACACCGTAAGCGCTTGCTCTTTTTGCAAAAAATAATCCCATTTCTGTAAATTGATAATTGCCTTTTTTTTCGGTAAACCATCCCAAATGAGCGAAAAAATCTAATATTTTTTTGAAATTTTCAGGCGACTTATGAAATTCTTCGGGTTTAAAAGAGGTTTCCATAAAATACTTATGAAACATTCCTTTCATAGCCAAACGTACTATTGTCGGGCCAATTAAATAGCCTTCTATATGCTTTAAAATCTGTTCTTGTATACTATTTGTCAGAGAATCGTCAGAGGGCAGAATATCATAATTCTTTTTATATTTCTCGAAGATTAAATCGAGTTTTTCAAATGGAGCATCTTCAAAAAGACGTGGATGAAACTGTCCTGAAAACTGAAGCAAATCGACAACATCTTCATACAAATGAAACATTGAAAAGGCAATTTCAGTCTTTTTATTTACAGAAATGGTGATTTCTTGACTGCTGTTGTCAACTTCATAATCTAAAAAACCTTGCGAAGCCAAAATTCTCAAACCAATATTCAAATAACCTTCATTTGCTTTAAAGGCATTTACAAGTTCTGTAAGCTTCATTTGCTTTTTATCCAAAATAAACGCTAAAACGGAATTGTTTTTCAATGCAATTGCGACTGGCGCAGTGGCTAAACCATCAAGATGTCTAAAAATGGAACTTCGGAATTGTGATGTGTCGTTCATAAAAAAAGAGTGATGGTTTGTTAAAAAATAGCTTTTTTTAACTTGGGGTATGGCTGTTATTGTAATTTTCTAATTTTAAAATTTGCTCTTAAGAGCTTGAATTTTTATTTAAGAAATTTGTATTACTATAAAGATAATTTATTTTTTTCTAATTTTTGATACTCAATCTGCTGGATATGATTTTAATCTGGTTAAGATTTAAAAATACTAAATCGCTAATTCTGCTATAATGAATAATTAAAACTTTGTTGCATATTATAATATGAAACATAATTTGGGTTCAAGAAGCAATTTAAAATTGATTTGAGACAATAACTTTGATATTCTTATGATGTTTAACCATTTAAACAAATTTATATGAAAAGAATAGTTTATCTCTTTTTTCTGTATTTAGCTCTAATCGGCTGTAAAAAAGAAACGGAAAACACAAAGTATACAGACAGGACCATTGACTCAGTTTCGGATTATGAATTTGTAGGCGGATATCCTACAGAAGCTACGATTAAAAAAGCATATGATGATGCCGATTTAGCACGAGCGATCCAAGCTTACAAATTTTTCTATCCAACGGTTTCGGGCGAGGGGCTTGTTAAAGGAAATGACAGTATTAAAATTGTACCTAATAAATCATTTGGGACTTTAGATACCAAACCTGGACAAATTGGTTTTACATTAAATTCTGATACACCTTATGGACCAATTCCAATAGATTTGTCTAAAGGACCAATGATAATAGATATTCCAAAAGGCCCTCTGATTGTGGTTGCTATGGATGTAAATCAGCGCTGGGTTGCTGATATGGGTATTCCGGGACCTGATGCAGGAAATGGCGGAAAGCATCTTCTTCTTCCTCCAAACTATAAAGGTTCGGTTCCAGTTTCTGGTTACCATGTTTGGAAATCTTCTTCAAATAATCTAACGGTAGGTATACGATCGCTTCCTGTAGGCGGTGATGTTAAAGCGGCAATGGAACGAATTAAAACAATAAAAGTGTATCCGTTAAATAAGCCATCTGACTGGAAAGAGCCAGCTTGGATAGAACTTACAGATAAGCCGCAAAACACTACACCTGTGGCGTGGGAAACTAATATAAAATATTGGGAAAATTTAAATGATGTAATTCAGAGAGAACCAGCGTATGATGGATATCGAAATTATTATGGAGAACTTGCGGTTTTAGGGATTAAAAAAGGACAACCTTTTAAACCCGATGCAAGATTAAAAGCAATCCTTCAAAAAGCGGCTAAAATAGCCAATGCTCAAATGCGAGTACAATCATTTGCAGATCGTCGTCCAGATCGCGTTGTTTGGAAAGACCGTCAATGGGAATGGGTTGCATTAAGATTTGAAGATGGAGATTTCAATACAGCTGATTATGTAGATTTAGATGGACGCGAGACATGGTTTTATCAGGCGATTGGAGCATCTCCTTCAATGTTTAGAAGAAAAGAAGGCGGAGGCTCTTTATATTGGCTTGGACTTAAAGATAATAACGGAAAATATGTTGATGGAGGCAAGACCTATAAATTAACAGTGCCTACACCAGTTCCGGCTAAGCTTTTTTGGTCAATAACCATTTATGATGCACAAACCAGAAGTCAGGTTATTACAGATCAGAATAAAGCGGCACTTCGTTCTTTATTTGAATTGAAAGACAAAATAGGAGGGCAGAGTGTAGATTTATATTTTGGGCCAAAAGCACCTGAGGGAAAAGAAGGACAATGGATCAAAACGTTGCCTAACAGGGGATGGTTTGCTTACATTCGAATTTATGGACCAGAAGCTGGAGCATTTAACGGAAGCTGGAAACCCGGCGATTTTGAAGAAGTGAAATAGTAATTTGAATTATGGAAAAGACTATTAAATAGTCTTTAAAAAAGATATAAAAAACGCTAAACTATTTGGTTTAGCGTTTTTTTATAAATGCCCTTTTGCACTAAAAAGGGCATGAGGAAATTTGAATAAATACTGTTTCAAAAAATACAATCTATCCCCTAAAATTTCAATTCATTATTATATCTTTATCCACTACTATGGATAAAGTTATAGAAATTCTTGGCGCAATTTTCGGTTTTTTAGCCGTTTATTTTACAATCAGACAAAATATTTGGTGTTGGTTTTTTGGGTTAATTCAGGTGATGTTATATTGCTTTGTTTTCTATACATCAAAATTATATTCCGATATGATTTTGCATATTATTTATATATTTCTGCAGGTATTCGGCTGGTACAGTTGGAAGTATGGTGGTGCTAATAAAGATACATTGCGTATTACGTTGCTGACAAAAAGAATTCTTTGGATTGGTTTAACGGTTTTTATTTCAATATTGGTGGGATATTTTATGGATACAAGAACCGATGCATCTTGTCCTTATATCGATGCTTTTATAATGGTCGCAAGCCTTGTCGCTCAATATTTGATGATCATCAAAGTATTAGAGTCTTGGTTTTTTTGGATCGCTGTTGATGTGGTTGCCATTGGTGTATATGCCTATAAAGAGTTATATTTTACATCAGTATTGTACGTGCTTTTTTTGATTATGGCAATATTTGGCTATTTCGAATGGAAAAAAGCATATAATCAAAAATTAATTTATGAGAGTTAAGCATACAGTTGGATTGACATTAGGAAAATTTGCCCCTTTCCATAAAGGACATCAGCTATTAATAGAAACTGCTATTAACGAAGTTGATGAATTGATAGTACTGGTTTATGATGATCCTATAATCAATATTCCTTTATCCATACGAGCTGGCTGGATACGTGAAATTTATCCAAAAATTACAGTTATTGAAGGTGTAAATTCACCTAACGACAGCGGGTATACAGCTGAGATAATGAAAATTCAGGAAGATTATGTCTTGAAAATTTTGGACGGACGTACAGTTTCTCATTTTTATTCTAGTGAACCATATGGTGAACATATGAGTATTGCGTTGAAAGCAATGAACAGACAGGTGGATATTAGTCGGCATACGGTTCCAATATCAGCTACGAAAATTAGAAATGATTCCTTTACGAACAAGGAATTTGTTCATCCTAAGGTTTATCGAGATTTAATTACGAAAGTGGTATTGCTTGGTGCGCCATCAACTGGCAAAACGACTTTGGCAGAAAAATTAGCCGTCCATTTTGATACCCAATGGATGCCTGAATATGGAAGAGAATATTGGGAAAATCATCAAATAAATAAAAGGCTTACCTTAGAAGATCTTTTAAAAATAGCGGAAACACATATTGAAAGAGAAGATGCTTTGGTATTGAAATCCAATCAGTTTTTATTCTCTGATACGAATGCTATTACTACTTATTTGTTTTCGCTAGATTATCATGGAAAAGCGCTTCCCGCCTTGGAAGATTTAGCTAAAACAGCCGAAAGCAGACACGATATTATTTTTGTATGTGATACTGATATTCCTTATGATGATACTTGGGATCGATCTGGCGATGTGAAAAGAAAAGAATTTCAGGAAAAAATAATTGACGACTTAAATACCAGAAATCTTAAATATTATATGCTTAGGGGCACCGTTGAAGAAAGAATTGATCAAGTGTCAAAAGTGCTATCTGCTAAAGAAAACAGTAAATTTAATCTAACTTAGAAATAAAATATAACTATGTCTGATCTAATAAATAAAACAATGGGATTTTTTAAGAAAGTTCCAGAATCACCTACAAATCCTCAAGAAACGCATAAAACGGCCAAATTTCAAATAGAAGATCTTTATTCAAGCGACACAGCTCAAAATGAAGCTAGTGACGCTGTTACTTTGGATGAAAAGCTGCGTCAAGCGTATTTTTGGATCACTAATACCGCCGTTATCAGTCCGTATTATGATATAGAATTCAATGATGATGATCCTAAAAAGTTTTTATTTGGAGACAGCAAAGTGCCTGTTTATTTGCCGACAGATCAAAGTTATTCCAGTTTTGTGTTAATGCCTTTATTGAATCTAGCAGCACGAGGCAAATGTCTTATTGTCGGCGGACCAGGACGCGGAAAAACGGCAACCTCTGTACTGATGGGTTTGTTGGCGGGATATGATAAAAAGGACGTAATGCGTGCCATTCAGCATGGTCAGCCACAAATGACAATTTCAGATTTGTTAGGTCATCCATTACCTTCAGATATGGTTAAGGCTGAAAAAACTTCAGACATCAGAATTGCTTGGCGAAAATGGCTCGGAATGCGAGTGAAAATCATTGATGAATACAACCGAATTCCTACCAGAACACAATCGGCATTATTAACGGTTTTGGCCGATAATTATGCCGAAATCTTCGATCAGATTTATGAATGTCCGGAAGGCGCATGGTATTTGACTGCCAATGATGATGCGGGCGGAGGAACTTATCAAGTAATTGAAGCTTTAAAAGACAGGATCGATATTGTGATTAGAGCGATGCATTTTAATACAAGATTTATTGACGATTTATTGCAGCGCATAGAACTCAACTTCAAGCCAGAATCCATAATTCCAGAGGAAATTATTTTTACTGAAGAAGAGCTGAATACGATAAACAAACAGATTAGAGGTATACAGATAGAGCCTGAATTGCGTAAACGCATCGAGTTTTTTTGCCGTCAATTTGAGTTTTTTGAACCTGCATCGAATCGATTGGAATATATGACGAAAGACACTGCAAAATTGTCGGGTATAGACATGCGTTCTCTTTTTAGAAAAGAAACAGGAAAAGATCCGATTAAAGATTTAGGTTCGCAGGCAAAAAACGGTTTATCGGTTAGAAAAATAATGACTTTATTGATGTTTTCTAAGTCGCTGGCTTATTTTAGAGGTAACAAAAAAGTTGAATTAGAAGATGTAAGACAAGTTTTGCCGTTCGTTTTGCATGATAGTTTAACGCCTCATTTAGAATCGCCATTTTTTGACCAAGCGGGCAACGAGGTATATAGAGTCGACAGAATTGTTTGGTTGCGACAACTGTTTGATTTGTCTTGCGATGAATATGTCAGCCAGGATTTAGACAGAAATGATCCAGTTGATGACTTTGAAACAGAATTTAAAAAAGGACTCGAAAATATATCTTCAAAAGAAATTGATAATCGACTTTTAAATATTGAAAAACAGCTTCAGATATGGTCGCAAGAGAAGAAGTTGTATGGATATAGGGCAGATGATATTTTAAAACTGAAATACTTGCATCAGCGTTATACAAACTACAAAAGATGGCTGCAATGGAAAAAATAAGTTTCCCGCCACTTATTGCTGAATTAAGCGATAACAGCACATTATACAATCAATGGTACAATGAAAGTGAAATGAAATTTGGCAATTTAGATGCTCACATTATTGCCAGTTGGATGGTAGAAGTTGTTGAACCTATTGTCAAAGCTATCGCAGCTTTGGATACTGCTTCAGAAAAAATTCATGAAGTTGTAAAAGCACTTTATTTGGAATCCTTGAAACTCATTGGAAGCGGTATGGCAATTCGTTATAAAGACGAATACAAAGAAGCCTGGTTATTATTGGCCAAAATGCCAAATTTAGCGATAAAATTTCCGATAAAAACCATCGCATTGCTGCATGATGTTCTTTTAAACCTTGAGGTGCATGTGCCAGAGAAAACTATTCAATGGTGTAAACTTGTGGAGAGCAGCAGTACCGAAATTAAAACGATAGAAGATTTTAAAATTGTAGGACGTATTTATGCTTGGAAATGCGGTTTGGCACATTTGAGAATTCGTTTGAAAGCTGATTTTGAAACGCTTTCTGAAAGTCTGCAGGAAAACATTATCAAAGCTATCGGTTCGACTAAAAATGCAACTCAATTTTTTGAAAATCCGTGGGCAAATAATAATACAAAATTTGAAGGAGTTCAAGGCGGTTTTAAAGGTATGACTGGATTTTTTGAAAATCCGCCAGTATTAGCGCAAATAGGAGAATATATATTTGCAACCGATTCAAAAAGCAGTTATGCGTTATTTGCGGATCAATTTGGAAAAGTTTTAATTCCCGCTGTAGCTGTTGACACAACAGAGATTTCATTAAATTCTAAACGAATTACAAGCTTAGAAAAATGGCTTGGAAAAGAGCGTAATGAAATAGATACAACTGCAATTTCATCTGTTGTAGCAACGCCAGATACGTTGGTTTTTACTTTACAGAATTCCTATTTTATATATTTATACAGTCTTGGAAATGCATAATCAATCCAAAATAGAAGAAACGCTCGCAGTATGGAAATCGCATTGGCAACAGGCAAAGTTGGAATGGAATCCTATGTTGCGTTTGCAAGAACCTATTTGGTGTTTATCGAATGAAGACGCTTACAAAGAAGGGCTTACAGGCAGTTTTGCAATGATTCGATTAACAGATCATCGCATCGTGATTAATTTAGAAGAAATTGTCGAACGTAATATTACGGATTACTCTCTTGAAGTGCTGGCACATGAAATTGGGCATCATATTTTTACGCCTGCGAATTTATACGACAATGCTATTTTATTGAACCGAATTCGTTTTGGACTGCCGAGTATTGAGGATAGAGCGCCAATGGTGTCTAATTTATACGCTGATTTTTTAATAAACGATAAATTACAGCGCATCAATAAATTAAGAATGTCAGAGGTTTACAAAGCGATTAATACAGAGGATAGTTTTTCTGAATTTTGGACGCTGATGATGCGTACTTATGAATATTTGTGGCGTTTAAATAGGGGAGAATTGGCAACAAAAATGTCTCTTCATAGCAAAAAAATAGATTCTGATGCATCGTTATTAGCCTCTTTGATAAGAAGTTATTCGAAAAATTGGATTCATGGCGGAGGCCGTTTTGCCGTGATGGTATATCCTTATTTGATGGATGACAAAAAGTTTCAAGACGCCCGCAAAAAGATCTTAGTACTACTAGATGCTGAAGATGCAGGAAAGGGTGCTATGGATATTTCTGGTTTGACTAAACTTGATTTAGAAGGCTACGATGAGATTATTGACATGCGAAAAGAAGCCATAGACTTAAAAGAGGAAAATGGCGATAAAAATAAAAAGGAAAGTTTAGGTTTTGAAAAGAATGATTTAGGAGGACACGGCCCAAGAGAAGGTTATATGGGACCGGGAAGTTATATTGATTTGATGAAACAGGTCAACCCAAATGCAGATGAACAGCGTTTGATCAATGCCTATTACAAAGAAATTGCTTTACCGCATTTGATTGATTTTCCAGTAGAAATTTCTGAAAATGTATCGTTGGATTTACCAGAAGGCTTGGAAACCTGGGATATTGGCGATGCTATTGAAGAAGTAGATTGGCTTCAGTCTGCTATTTTATCTCCAGAACTTATTCCGGGATTAACGACGCAAAAGAGAACATATGGTTCAGATTCTGATAATTCTATTTCAAAAAATCCGTTAAATGTTTACCTCGGTATCGATTGTTCAGGTTCGATGGGAAATCCGAGACATAACTTTTCCTGGCTAATTTTGGCGGCCACAATTATCGGATTATCAGCTTTGCGTGCCGGAGCTTCTGTGATGGGATGTCTTTCTGGTGAGCCCGGAAGTTATTTGGAAACAGATGGTTTTATTACAGATGAAACCGATTTGCTGACCACTTTAACTTCTTATTTAGGAACTGGTTATGCCTACGGAATTGAACGATTACGAAAACCGTTTGAAGTAAAACCAGATAAAAGATCACATATTGTCATTGTTACGGATAACGATATTTTCAGTATGCTGGATGCTGATACGGGAACAGAACAAACAAATTGGGAACTAGCCGAAATTGCATTAAAAAATGCGGGCGGACACGGAACAATGGTCTTACATTCTCCGCCTGATTATCATAAAGATTTAGTACTTCGATTGGAAAAAATGGGATGGAATGTTTATTATGTTACAAATGAAGCAGAACTTTTAAAGTTCGCATCAGAGTTTTCACAACAAAATTATGCTTATGTCTAAATATGATGTTTTTGAACTGGTTACACATTTAAGAAAATGTCCAGATTCTTATTTAAAACCGTCTGATTTTTTTGAAGAGGCAGGACTAAATTCGATTGCCTTGATTTCTGATACCTACAGGATTGTAAGCAATAATTTTTTGAAAAAGGATTTTAAAAATCCAACAGACTTCGACTTAAAACTGATTGATGATAATCATTGGCGGGCAATTCATATTTCGACTTGGCTGTTAAGTCATCAAGATTTCGTAAATAATCCTCAAATAGAAAATAAATTATATCAATTTTGGTTTGAAGAACTGCTTAAGGCTACTGTATATGTAAAATATAATGAATGGATTTCTGATGACGAACGTGCGGAAGAAATGGTGCGATTGCTATTGTATTGCTGTGAAATTATACCTTACGGAGAAGATCATAATGAGGCAGCAGATAAATTATCTTCCATAAACAGTGAAGAGCGATATAGAGTTTTAAAAGAATCGTATGAAGCGCATGAACGAATCATGAAAATTCAAAGAGAAATGGCCGAACAAAAAGCCCGTGAAGCGGCAAATGTTTATGGGCGCGAGTAATGGACCACAAATAGCATTAACCGACAAGGAACGTTTCCCGTTGCTTGATGATTTAAGTTTTTTAAATGAACTTAGACAAGATGTTTTTGCGCCAAAATTCAATTTTAAAAGTGGCGATCGATTAGATGCAGAACAACTTTTAAGAGTGGAGGCTTACAAGAAGAAATTTTATGAAAACAAAATATTCTGGAATGAAGACCAAACTCCAAATTGGCTGAAAGACTATTTTGATTGGTGTTTTAAAACGGTTCCATTTTATCAGAATAAAGGAAATGACTTCGATGTTTTTCCAACTACTTCAAGAGAAGATATTAGAAATTTTCCTTATTTATTTGTTTCAAATGAAGCAAATTTAGAGGAACTTTTGGTCTATCATACTTCCGGATCTACGGGGTCAAAATTAGATGTTCTTTTTGATTCGGTGTCGCAAGCAAGCTGGCTTCCGCAAATAGAATCTGTTCTTGCGGCGTTTAACATTTCTATTACGAAAAGCAACAATACAACTGCAATTGCTCTAATCTGTGCGCAAGAAAAAACGTTGACCTACGCATCTTTATCAACTTATTTAGAAGGCGCCGGCATTTTAAAAATAAACCTAAATCCATCTGATTGGAATCATCCGGATGATACTTTAAAATACCTTGAAAAATACAATCCAGAAATTCTGACTGGCGACCCAATAGCATTTACGGCATTATTAGATTTAAAACCGCAATTAAATCCCAAGGCTTTGATATCTTCAGCTATGAAGTTAACAAAAGGAACTAAAAACAAATTAGAAGACTATTTTAAATGTCCGATTATTGATCTTTATTCAATGACAGAATGCAGAAATATTGCCTTTGCAACTGAAATTGGGCATAAAGTTATTCGGCCCGATTTATTTTTAGAAATTTTTGATGAACATGAAGATATAAAACTTCCAAATGGCGAAAGGGGTGAATTAGTTGTGACCGGAGGCAGTAATCCATTTCTTCCTCTAATTCGTTATAGGACTGGTGATTTTTGCAGTTTAAAAATAGAAAATGGTGTTCCGTTTTTAATTGATTTAGAAGCACGAAATCCAGTAGTTTTTGTTACAAAATCTGATATAAAAATCAATAATATCGATATTTCCAATCGTTTATCTGAGCTTCCTTTGGCTGGTTTTAAAATGCATCAAAGAGAAGATAAGCTAATTCAGTTTGTTGGCTATTCTAATGAAATTACATCGAAAGAAATTGTTGATGCATTGAATATAATTTTCAAAAACGATATTGAAATCGATGCAGAAATTCAAAAAATAGCTCAAAATAATGCGGTAGAAAAATCCAAGTATTCTTCAGATTTGACAGACATTTAGGGCTTTTGATTTTTGATACAGATTAAGTTATGAAAGTTTTAGATCCCATTTATCCTTTTTCCGAGTTAAAATAAAACTCCATATTTGTTGCTGAATATTGGTGTAGACATAAACTTCAACCTTATTTTTATTGATGATTTTGTATTGAAGATAATACAGTTTTTTGTCTTTATTATGCTCTTTATCAAAAGTGTATTTGTCGATGTTGCCAATAAAAGCATTTTGAAAAGACTTGGTGTTTCTTATTTTACCGGTTATAATTACTTTATTGTTAACCAGATATAAAGCGTCTATTGATTTGTCGATATCAAGAATCGGTTTTTTTCTTTCTTCGATTTGCTCTATTTTTTGTTCGTAAGAAGTTTTGAATGAAATCTCAGGACAATCGTTATGAAAAGAATATTTTGAAACATAAATAGTATCCGTTTTTTCTTCCATTTTTGCAATTTCAGAAATAACAGCAGAAAATAATTTTTTAGGATTCGCTAATTGTACTTGCTCTGGAATAAATATTTCTGTTGTCATAAAAATGTTGTATGCCATAAGCGGTGCCATGATTAGGATAAATAAAATGTAATATCCTATCTTAAGACTTTTTTCATTCCTTTTATTTTTGTTTTGGAGATAGGTTTGAAATGCTTTAAACAACATAATTTATTTTTTCACATGAGGTTTTATACTAAAGAGTACAATTTAACAAAAAAGGTTGGGAGTGAAGATATATTTATTTTAATGAAAAAGGGATTCCCTTTTTTAATTCAAAAATATTTTCACATCTTTCCAACCTTTTTACATTTTAGGGCATCTTTATAAATAAGAAAAGCATCAGTTTTCCAAATCCACTTTTAATGTCCCAAATTACGCTGTAAAACATATGATAAAGAAAATACTATTCCTATTCATTTTCCTTCCGTTTGCTGTGCTTTCGCAAAATTCCCAAACATTGCGTCAACAAGCTGAAACATATTATAATAATGGTGATTTCTTAAAATCGTATGAAACTTACAATAAGATTAAGGATAAAGAAACTCTCGAAACTACAAATGTTAATTTGTACAAATCACATTTAGAAAATATAATGCAATATCATTTTGTTAAGAAAACGAAGTTAAATGATTCTTTATACAAAGTGTATATCAAAACGAGTGTATTAAAATCGCAAGGCGTTTATAATGAGAAATCTAAAAAATATACTTTAGCGCCAGTTTATGATTCGATTCCTTTTCATGAACGATATTTCAAATATAAAAGTGTTTATAAAAACAATAAACAGGCATTTGTAAATATTGAGACAGGAAAAGTTATTATTCCTTTAGGCTATCACTCCTCTGAGATTTATGGAGATTACGTTTTGACAGCTGAAAATACTAGATATGATTATTTTTCATATGATACTAGTATAAGCGTTTTTGATTTAAATGGAAATTTATTATTTAAAGATCTAAATACTTTTAATACGTTTTATCCAAATTATATATCTACTAAAAACACGAATAATAAGTATCGGGTATTTGATGCAAACACCAAAAAGATAATTTTTGATGATATTGACCAATTTTTTAGCCCAAGCGGACCTACATACGAAAATGGAATTGAGTATAATAATACATGGCTTCCATTTCGTAAAAACGGCCAATATTATCTCTATAAAATCATAGCAAATGAATTTATAGACACACATAAATTTGATAATTATATACCGTTATATTATAAGAACAACTATTTTGACAATGCAATTACAAGTCTTATAAATACTAAAGACAATGCGCCATTTGTAACAGATACAATTCGTAAGTTGTCTTTCTTCAGCTATTATACAATAGTAAAAAAAGACAATAAATATGGCATTTTCAACATTTCAAAAGATAAATATTATAAAGAACCAGTTTATGATTCAATCAATAAACTTGGAAATACTTTTTATAATGGAAAGTGGATTAATCTGATTTATGATGAAGAAATCTGTGAGCCGGAATCTGATAGATTTGAAGCAATTGTTTTTAAGAAAAACAGTCAATTTGGATTGATGAATTTAAGTGGTAAAATTCTCGTTGAAGCCAGTTTTGATGAAATCAGATATTTGTCGAATGGTATTTTTACGCTGAGAAAAGGGCAAAAATGGGGTTTTACTGGTGTTCAAAAAGGAGATGCATTTATAGCGCCACAGTTTGACTACATTGATCTTTTAGGTGGTTATTTTGAAATTATTGCCTGTTATAAAAACAAAAAAATAACCAAGTTTTTAAGAAATGGCGAAAAACCAGATGTTAAAGTCCAAAACGATATAAAAAACAAAAACTATGTAAGTTTTGAACAGTCGATTACGATTACAAATATCAATGATTATGCAAGAGTAAATGACTTTGACAGGAGTGTATTTGAGAAAAATGGGAAGTTTGGTTTAGATGATATTTATTATAAAGAAGTTTTGCCTCCTACATACAGTAAAATCCAATTTGCTAAAAATAATACATTTATTGCTTCACAAGGTTCAAAAGCTGGTTTAATCGATCGCAATGGAAAAGAAGTTATTCCGGTTCAATATGCCAAAATCGAATATAAAGATCCTTATTCTGATGTGTTTTTTGTAACATCTGATAATGGATTGCAAAGTATTTTTAATTCTAAAGGAATACAGCTTTATCCGGCTACTATTAAAGAAGTTACAATTGAGTATTTTGATTTTAAAACAAAAACTGATTATGTTTTTGTTACAGAACTTTCACCTGAAACTGAAATGAACAATTCTGGCAAAAAAGAGAAATCCTATATAAAAGCCGCTCTAAAAATTAAAGACGACAAAGTTGAAAAATTGAAAGGAGACTCTTTTGAATTTGTAGACTCTAATTATATACGAGCTCATACTTATCAGGGAGGAAAAGTAGTTTTTTATAACGTGAAAAACGGAAAAATTATAGATGATATTCGTGGTTTTAATATTATTAACGATTATGCTAATGATAGATTTTTTGCTACCAGAGTTAATCAATTTGATACCGTAGTTGATAGTTTCGGTAATGAAACAACTTTAGAATACCCTTTATATGAAATAAAAAACGACATTTATTTTTTTAAAGATGAGAATAAAATAGGGGTAATGAACAAAAATCTGCAAGCCACTAATTTTAGATATCCTGTTTTAAAAATTTTTGAGGGTTCTTCTTACTTCAGATTTAATTCAAACACCGCTTCAAAAAAAGACGGCATAATAAATTTTGACGGTAAAATAATTATTGAACCAGAAATTTATGATGAAATTCAATTGAAGTATTTTCCAGACATGTATAAATACCAAAATAGTTATTTTGAACAAAACCAGTATTTAAAACAATATAATAGTGATTTGTTTGCTTGTACAAAATATGGGAAAGAAAATAAAACGGTGCAAATTATTTCAAGCCAAAAAGAAATTATTGCAACGTTTGAGGTAAAGAATAATGGGAATTGGAATTTTAGCGCTAATAATGGCGCAATCATTATAAGAAGTACCGATTCAATAAATGTTTATGATCTAAAAACTAAAAAAATATTTTGGAAGATAAGAGCAAATCAATTTCATGACGACAAAGATTTTGGATATACTGCAGCCTATATTGATGCTAGCGCGACTAAAAATAAATATGAAAAATACGATTGTAATGGCCAATTTATTTTTGACACTATTGTAGATACGAAACAGCAATATTCTGGAAGCTTTAATGAAAATTATATTTTAAAAAGAAATAATAAGTACGGCGTCGTTAACTCTAAAGGAAAAGCCGGAATTCCATTTGTATATGATTCTTTAGAATCTAAAAACGGGAAAATATTTATCAGTAAAAAAGATAATGTATTTGGAATTATTAATGAAGATAATCAGTTAGTTACAGATAGTAAGTACGACGATATTCAAACGGTAGAAGTAAAAGATTTGTATGCTCCCACTTTAACAATGTTTTCGGCATATAAAGTAAGAGAAAAAAATAAATTCGGACTTTTTGATTCTACTTCAAAAATGATTTTGCCACCTGTATTTGATAATATTAAATTGTATCAAAGTTTTATCATCAGCAAAAAAGATTCTTTGATTAATGTTTACGATCATAAGGGAAATCCGTTTTTTTCTGCAGTGCTAGATAGTGTTACGGTCAATTCTAATTATAATTCTTACAGGCTGTATAAAAATGGCAAAGAGCTATATAGAGATTACAACGGAGTTATAACAGACAAAAACCCATACATAAGTTGGGATGATCAGCTTAAAATGGCTAATTCAAAGGAAACAGGAGGAAAATATTATCTTGCAAAAAACGATATCATACTTTATAAAACGCCGGTTGTCAGTTTCAAACAAGTTGAGTACAATAGAGATTTTATCGGAGAATATTTTGAACACTTATTAATTCAAGACGAAAATAATCTTTACGGCTTGTATACAAAAGACTTAAAACAGATACTGCCTTTTCAATATGAGGAAATTACTATACAAATCAATGAAGATTATTATGTAGTAAAAAAAGGAGGAAGATATGGAGCGGTAAATTCACAAAATCAAATAGTGATTCCGTTTAAGTACGATAGTGTTTATTTTAATAGAGGAATATTTTATTGTACAAACAACAAGAAAACTAGCCATATAACACCTCAGACTAATTTATAGTTCCTAATAAAAAATGAAAACCCCAATACTATTTTTCTTTCTGCTTCTAATACAGCTTTCTCCTGCGCAAAATCAAGATTTGAAGCAACAAGCAATCCTGTTTTTTAATGAAGGAAATGTGCAGGAAGCTTTGCAGACTTTAGAACAAATTAAAGACGAACAAACGCTTGCCGAAACTGATATTAATATTTGGAAAAAGCATTGCAAAGAAATCTTGGATTATAAATTTCAAGATGGAGCTGTAATCAATGATTCCGTTAAAATTGTTGTTGTAAAAACTTCATTAGTAACGCATTTTGGTCTTTATAATAGCAATACAAAAAAATATATAATTGCTCCAGTTTATGACGAAATTCCTTTGAGAGAAAGAAATTCAAATTATATAGTTGCCAATTTAAATCGTCAAAAAACGTTGCTTGATTTATCAGGAAAAACAATTATTGCATTTGGGAATTATATAATTTCACCTGCCAAGTGTATTATATTGACTTCAAATGATGAAAATGCTAAAATAAGCCTGTACAATTATAAGGGAAAATTGCTTGTAAATGATTTGAAATATGCACAGCAAATAAACCAAGACTATTTTCTCACTCAAAAAAACTCAAATAAATTTGGATTATTCGATGCAGAAAAAGCACAATTTTTGATTGATGACTGCGATAAAATTCAAGATATTGACAAATATTTTAATGTAAATATAAATGGATTTTTTATTAAAAAAGATAATAAAACCGAAGTCCGAAATTTCAATACAAACCGTATTATTGCACAGAATGCTTTTGATGAAATTGTTATTTTCGATAAAGGATCAGATATATTTCAGCAAAATCAAATAAAGACAGATAAGGACAAACTTATTATTGTAAAGAAGAACTCAAAATTTGGTATTTACAATTTGACAAAAGATAAATATGACACAGAACCGGTTTATGATTCGATAAATAATTTTTACAATTGTCTGAAAAATAAAGTTTGGAAGAATTTAAAATATGAGTATCCAATAAAAGAAGAGTTTGATTATTTTTCAAATACAGTTGCAGTTGTTTATACTAAAAACAATTTGTTTGGATTAAAAACAATAGCTAATAAGACAATCACCGAAGCTCAATTTGATGAAATTGAACAAATAAACACGACTTTGTTTTTTACTAAAAAACAAAAATTATGGGGATGGATTTCTGTCGCAAAAGATAAAATTTCCATTGTAAAACCTCAGTTTGATCATGTTTATGTAAAGTATGATTTTATACGGTCAGGTTATCCCGGAAACTATAAAGATTCTACAGAAACTTACCTTGAAACCTGCTTCAAAAGTAAAATCAAAAAATTCACTTTAGAAGGAAAGGAATATGGAAATTCAGAATCAAAAACAGAGAAAGGATTAAGCAAAAAAGAGTATCCCTATACAGATTGGAGTTATGCAGTTCCAAATTTGGATCGAATTTTATCAAGTCAAACAAAGTTTGCTGATGAAGAGGAACCTCAAGATCAAAAATTATTTGGTCTTGATGACAAAATGGGCAACGAAATTGTAAAGCCAATTTACACGCAGATTCTTAGCGGATTAGAAAATCAATTTTTAGTTGTCAATACTGATAGAGATGCCGGTGTTATTGATAAAAATGGAAAAGTGATTATTCCTGCACAGTATAATTCGGTTGCGACTTTTGATAATAAATACTATCTCGTAGGTGAATCGTATTATTTCGGGCTTTTTGATAAAGATGGCAAAGAACTTTTTCCTGCTACTTATAAAGAAATCAAGGTTTTTTTAGACGGATTTTATTTCGTTAAAGATCAAGACAACTTATGCCGAATTGTGGATGTTCAGCGCAAAAAAGATATTTATGTTTTTCCTAAGTTTACGGAATATGTTTATGGTTTTGAAAAAATTACAACTCTTAAAGGAGAGGAATTTTATAATTTGAAATTTAGATCAAAAAGAGGATATGAGTATTCTGACGACCACTTTTTAATAAAAATAGAAAATAATAGAAGTTCTAGAATTTTGGAAAAATACAACATTCGACAAATCTATAATAATAGAATTATCGAACTAGAATCAAATAAATTAATTGGATTTTATGATCTAAACAATCAAAAATTAATTGAACCGAAATTTAAAGAAATTCAGATTGTCTACGATCCAAAAAATCTTATTTATGCTAAAACAGATAAATATTTTGAAACTATTATCGATGAAAATTTATATGAGAAAGTTTCAAAAGATCAGATTTCAAGTATAACTAATAATGTGATATTTTATGAGAAGAACGGCAAGTACGGTTTTTTTGATAAAAACGGACAGAAAACAAAAAATACTTTTCAAAATGTAGATGTAAATTATCCTATTTATTCGGCCGAAGGAAAACTGTATAAATTTTATGAAAACGATAAAAGGCCCGGACTTGTCAGTGATAAGGGAAAGATTATCATTAAATCTAATATTTATGATGTAATTTATGAAGCGTCAAAGAGAATTACACTTTACGGTAAAAAGTCTAAAAAAGAGGAGTTAGAACAAATCTTAATTTGTATCGACAAGTCAGATAAAGCTGCTGATAAAATTGATTTTGTTTCTTCTAATGGAAATAAAGTGGCAAGTATAATGCTTCCTAAAAAAGACTATGCGATTGATTTTAGAAAAGGGATTGCCATTATAAAAGCTTCTGACGAAGCAATATTTCTTAGTTTAGATGAAAATAAAGTTATTCAAAAAGTCAATGGCAATTTATTTTTTGACGATGACAGCGGTTTTACTGTTATGAAAAATAATAATTCCACTTCAGATGCAAAAGTTCTGGTTCAAAAATACAGCACAAAAGGAAATTTAATCGCAGAACGATTAATTGATAGAAACCGAGATATAAGATATTTAGATAATTGGCGCATCTACCTAATTCAGAAAAAAGAAAATAAATATGGAATTACAAAAGTTGATGAAAAAATCTTCATTCCTTTTGTATATGATACCATAATTCCATCTGTAGATTCTGTTTACATCGCAAAAAAGAATTCTAAATACGGAATGATTGACCGCAATAACAATGTATTGCTGAGTTTTGAATACGATAAAATAGAAACGCAGTATTTACTGGAAAGAATAATTAACAGCAATGATGTTGAAATTATTAAAGAGATGAATGACAAACGAATGCCTCAAAAACCTTCATTTAATTTTATAGTTTCAAAAGATCATAAAATGGGAATTCTTGGCCCAAATTTAGAAAGTATTCTGCCAATTGAATTTGACGGTTTCAGGAAAGATAGAACGCTTTATAACCCTATAATTGCCAGAAAGGACAATAAAACTATGGTTTATAGTAATCAAGGAAGTTTCTTGTTTCAAGTGCAATGTGATTCACTGGTGGACACGAAGTACAATGCTCCTAGAATTTATAAAATTTACGAAAACGGAAAGCAAGGATTTTTAGACGAAAAAGGGAAACTAATTTTTCCACTGCGATATTCAAAAGTTGAAAAAACGTTCGCTAATAATTTATTTATAATTGAAAAAGATTCTAAAAAGTACATTGTCAATGCAGCAGGAGAAATAATTTCGCCAGCTTATGATGAAATCAATTTTTCTAAATTTCAGGGTAATTTAGAAGTCAAAAGCAACAATAAATTTGGATTAGTTAATAAATCGGGAACGCTAATTATACCTGTTATTTATGACAGTTTGGTTCAAATTTTAGATTATAGATATGTGGTTGTTTCTTTAAACGGAATGCATGGAATTATTGATCTACAAGCTGACGAAAATAAAATGCTGCCAGTAAAAATTCCAGTTTCATATGGAAACATATTACAAATTGTGAAGAATAAATATCTAATAGTTTCCGATCCTTTTAAAGTAGGAGTAATAGATTTAAATAATAAAATTGTAATTCCAATGATTTATGATTCAGTGTATTATCAGGATAGCAAGAACTATTTTGTCTGCAGTAATACTAATGAAGAGATTCGTTTTATAACAGCTGATAATGTTGTTATTAAAGATGAGAATAATTAAAAATTAAGTGAGATGAAAAAATCAATTTATATAGTTTGCTCCATTTTAGGAATTATAATTACTTGTAATTCTCAAAATACAATATCAAAAAATCAGAAATTAAAGAGCCCAGAAATGACCATTGCTTTAGTTGATTTCTGGGCAAGTGATAATTTGATAGGGACAGATGAGGAATCGGAATATAATCTTTATAAAGCTGAAGCAATAAGTTACGGAAATTATATAAAGTTAAATGCTGATAATACATTTGAAAGCGGAAAGTCGGCTCCATGCGCATTAGACTGTTTTAGACGAAACACTGGGAAATATAAAATGCAGGATAAGAATCATATTCGGTTCTTTTTGGAAAAAGTCGAAACTGCAGGTGATTGTGACCCAAATCTGAATCCAAATCCAAATCAGGATAAAGGATTATTTTTTATCTACAAAGATACAGTATCTATAAAATTCATTAAAAGTGATGGTAAAATTAAAAATGATTTGCAAAACGTAAAATATTCTGCTTTAATAGATTCCCTTGATAGAAATAACGGGGTTCCTAATTTGCATTATTTAAAATGGAGACCGACAAATAAAACAGGAATGAAAGAAATGCTTTCCGATTTTTTTCCGGATCATCCCGAGTTAAAACTTAGTAAACCAAAAGTTTTATATGCCAAAAAAATAAGGAGTTCGTTTACGGTAATACTTTTTATGCAAAACAAAAAGTATGATTATTTGGTGTACGATCATTTTCATAAAAATTTTGCGATCTACGAAGATCCTAAAGAATATGCCGGTGTTAACTATACAGACGGTAAGGTTTTGGATCCAAGTGACCCTGATTATATATACGATTCTCAGGCCGTCGAAGTTAAACCTGAGTATCCTGGGGGTATTGATAAATTGTACAGTTTTTTGAATAAGAATTATATTGTACCCACAGAATTAGTTGGCAGTGAAACTTCAAGGATTTATGCCACTTTTGTAATAGAAAAAAATGGGAGTTTAAGCAATCTTAGAATCCCTAGGAATCCCGGTTATGGTTCAAGTACAGCGTTTGCTAAAGTTCTAAAGTTATTACCTAAATGGAACCCCGCAGAACTAAATGGAAGAAAGGTGAGATGCAGATATTCCATTTCATTTTCGCCGTCTACATAATTTGTTACGGACAATTTTAAAGATAATAACGTAGTTTATGAAACAAAAAATAATAATAGTATTCACGATGCTTTGTATTTTATCTTGTAGTGATAAAAAAACAATATCTCCTAAAAAATTTAGTGCAAAGTCTTCTGAAAAATTTGATTTGAAAAAATTCAATGAGAATAAAATTGATAGTACTTATGAATATTCTGTAAAAGATACTATTATCAAATTGTCTGAAGCAAAAGAGCACTTTAAAAAAGAAATAATAGCTGTTAATCATAGTTTTAAGCATACGTTTGTTTATGATAAATCGACTAATTTATTGGTAAATGAATTTTCATATTTTTATGGAATGCCAGTTGGTATATGGAAAAGTTATGATGAAAAAGGTACTTTAACAAACTGGAAAAATTATGATGAAGATTATGATTTTACAGTAAAACAATTAACCGGTTTGCTCAAGAAAGATCTGCAAATTGATTTGATTAACGATACCAATTATCAATCATTAACAATAGACAGATTTCCATACAAGCGACTGTATTTTTTTACCAATTATTGTTATTCAATAGATATAAGAACAATTGAAGAAACGAGAATAATAAAAATTGATGGCAAAACAGGAGAAATCTTAAGTGATGAAAAATCTTTTATTCAGGAATAAAAAAATTGCTAGCGATTGAGCTCAAAAATGTGTGTTTTTACGATATTCTCCAGGAGTAATGCCAATTGTCTTTTTAAATATTTTTGAAAAGTGAGGCAGATTTGAAAAACCGGTATTTAAAGCAATTTCAAGAAAACTCTTGTTTGTAGTAGCAATCAGGTATTGCGCTCTTTCGATTTTTTTTTCGTGAATGTAATTCAAAGGTCGATGTCCTGTATGACTTAAAAATTGTTTCGAAAAATAATCTTGATTTTGATTTACTCTTTGCGCCAATTGTGCAACCGTTATATTTTTACTTAAGTTAATCTGCACATAACTCATTGTATCTAAGATTTTTGAAGAAATAGATTTGGTATCGTCTATTTTGAAACTAGTTAATCTTAGGAATTTGGAAATTAAAAGGATAAGTGTTCCTTGATTTTCAAAGATTAAGTGTGTTTTCATTTTGTTGTTCAAAGACAAATATTCTTTGTAAAACGCTTCTTTTTCATAAACTTCTGGATTTTCAGAGCGATTGATTCCTCTTCCGGGATTACTTTTAAGCAGTTTTTTAATTAGCGCTATGTCAATTTCTTCGGCAGGAATTTTCATGGCGCGTCTATGATTGTTGAATAGCGATATTCCGTCTGGTGATTCTTCAAAAAATTGAATAAAATACTGACTTAAATAGTCGTCACAATTTAGATTGCATATGGTGAAACTTGGAATGAGATATAAATTTCCAGGTTCTAAAGTTAATCGGCCATAATTATCAGAAATATATCCTTTCCCTTCATCTATGTAATACAATCGATAATAGGGACTAATTACATTGTTGTAATTCCAGTTTTGATACAGTTTCACATAATCTACATGTAATAAAGAGAAAGAATGTTTAAAATTACTTTTGAACATAATAAAAAGTCGTTTTTGAATAATAAAAAATCGGATTTGAATAAAACAAATATATCACTTATAAAATATATTTGCTTTTGAATGATTTGAATTTTAGTATTAAAACAGATAAAAGCAATGCTTTTTTTGTAAATAAATGCAGAAAATTAAATCTGAAATAAGATTATCCGAATTGGTAAAAACGCTGAAAAGCAAAAAAAATATAAATTAAATGAATAGACGTAGCGCCTTAAAATTAGCAGCATCAGGATTAATGGGTTTGTATTTATCACCTTTGCTGGCTAAAGGGGAACTTTTAACTGCACCTATTTTCAAAGGTCCTTTTGAACCCACTTGGGATTCTCTGGCCAAATATCAAGTTCCAGATTGGTTTCGTGATGCAAAGTTTGGAATGTGGGCGCATTGGGGACCTCAATGCCAGCCTGAAGCGGGTGATTGGTATGGAAGAGGCATGTATGAGGAAGGTTCTCGACAATATAAATTTCATGTAGAAAAATACGGTCATCCTTCTAAATTTGGCTTTAAAGATGTAATCAATGTCTGGAAAGCAGATAATTGGAATCCCGAAGAATTAGTCAGTCTGTATAAAGATGCCGGAGCCAAATATTTTATGGCGATGGCGAATCATCATGATAATTTGGATCTTTATGACAGCAAATATCAGCCTCATTGGAATTCAACCAAAATGGGACCTAAAAAAGATATCATAGCAGGTTGGGAAAAAGCGGCCCGAAAAGCCAATCTTCCTTTTGCAGTGAGCATTCACGCAGCACATGCCTGGAGCTGGTTTGAAACTGCACAGCGTTCTGACATAAATGGTCCTTTGGCTGGTGTGCCATATGATGGAAAATTAACGAAAGCAGATGGAAAAGGAACTTGGTGGGAAGGTTTAGATCCGCAGGAACTGTACGCTCAAAATCATCCATTAAGCGAAAAAAGTGACGATAACGGCGGAATACACAGCCAATGGAATTGGGGCAGTGGAGTAGCAAAACCATCAGAAGCCTATATGGAAAACTTTCATAACAGAACAATTGATTTGATCGACAAATACAATCCTGATATGCTTTATTTTGACGATACAGCCTTGCCGCTTTGGCCAATCAGCGATGCAGGTTTGCGTATTGCAGCACATTTGTATAATAAAAGTGTTCAAAAAAATAAAACCGTTCAAGCCGTAATTACCGGAAAAATTTTAGACGAACAGCAAAAAAAAGCTATAGTGTGGGATATTGAAAAAGGACAAAGCAATGAAATTGAACCTTTGCCTTGGCAGACAGATACTTGTATTGGTCATTGGCATTATGATCGAAGTGTTTATGAAAATAAGCGTTATAAATCGGCTAAAACGGTTATTCACACTTTAATTGATGTAGTAAGTAAAAATGGAAATTTAATGCTTAATATTCCAGTAAGAGGTGATGGAAGCATTGACGAATTGGAACGCCAAATTGTAAAAGAAATTGGGGCTTGGATGAAACTTAACGGCAAAAGTATTTATGGTACGCGCCCATGGAAAATTTTTGGCGAAGGCCCACAACAGGGAAGTGCTGGAGCGTTAACAGCTCAAGGTTTCAACGAAGGAAAAGGAAAGCCTTTTACAGCTGAAGATATTCGTTTTGTGCAAAAGGACAAAATTCTTTATGCGACTGTTATGGAGTGGCCAGAAAACGGAACTGCAGTTATTAAAAGTTTAGGCGCAAAAAAAACTTATCATACTGAGAAAATAAAAAAGATTAAACTAGTCAGCACTGGAGAAACGCTTAGTTTTAAACAAAATGATGAAGCTCTCGAAGTATATTTTCCAAAACAAAAACCTGAAGCGTCATTTGCAAATGCTTTGGAAATAAGTTGATTTTTTTGAAGTAATTCCAACCTTTTTATAAAAAATGTGCTCTATAGTACTGATACATTATTTGTTTTTGGATAAAAGATAATTGGATATCTAAATCTAAAAGAAATAAATAGTATCATTACTAAAAATCAATTTATGAGATCATTTTTTTTATTACTTCTGTTTTGCTTGGCTATTAGCTGTATGAAAAAGCAAAAAGAGTTTGAAAATTTTACCGATAAAGGTTCTAGCTATCAAGGTTTTGATGCAGTTAAACATAATCCCAAAATCACTGATTTAGAAGGTACCTGGAGTATAAGTGAATTAATAGAAAGTGTCGAAACGAAAGAGTATTGGCTATATCCTAATAATGGAGAGCAGATTAGGTCTGGAAATTATATTTCACTTCATCCTGATCAAACTTTTGTAAGTGGCTATACCGCATTTTGTGGAAACGATTGTTTTACGAATACTAAAGGTAAATACAAAATCATAGACAAAAATTACATCTGTTTTTATTTGGAAAAAATTACCAAAAGTGGTGACTGTTCTGGGAATTTTACTCCAAACAGAGATTTAGGATTATATTATTACTACAAAAAAGATAGTATTTTTTGTTTACTAAAAAGCAATGGAAATCTTGAACAAGACAAGAAGAATGTTCAGTACCGCGATTTGGTTACTGCAAAACGTGCTGAAGTTCAAAAATTTTATAGAAGTGACAGCTATAATTCCAGTATGTTTAATTGGAAACGTACTGATTATACTGATGAAATAGCAATCGTTGCATTTTGCATGGCCGAAAATAAAATCAAAAATTATGAGCTGTTGTATTATGATAAAGGTGACAGGTATTGTACAATGGCAATGGCTTTAGTAAAAATCAAAGGTGAATTTTGTTATGTAATCTATAATACGGGAGGAAATCCAATGGTTTCTTTATATGATGATTCTAAAGTTTTGCAAACCGATAAATGGATGAATCAAATTGATGATGATAAATCGCTGAACGTTAAAAGTTTCAGAGTAAAGAATAGACCAAATGAATCACCTTTTGATAAGAAAACGATAACCGTAGTAAAGAAGGAAAACGAAATTTATAAAGTTACTTATGTAAATTATCCTAAAGATCTTGAACATTTTTATGTTTTTACTTTAAACGTTTATTTTCAAAATTCAAAACCTATATATTTCGATTACGAAAGTGCTGCTGTTCGAAAGAATGATAATTACGCTCCGAAATTAGGGCTATATATTTTGGATTGGGAAAATAATAAAGTCCTAGTAAAAAACATTAACGGCGGAGGAACATATTTAGCTATTAATTGGATGAAAAAAGAGATCGATCGGATAATGGATGAAATCAAAACTAAAAATCTTTAGATTTAAATAAGTAAATCACTTAAGTTATATCTTATTAGGTTTACTCACATATTTATTTCCTTTAATAAAAAAGCGCCAAGGCAGAAGCGCATCTTCCTGAGCATACGCAACACCTACGCGAGGTGTGGCAGCAATTTCTTCTTCAGTATATCTGATGCCATGATCTTCCAGCCAAATTTCATCTCCGCCCAAATCCTTTTTATTAAATGAACTGTCAATTCCGAGAGCTTTTGCTGCCGAGCCTGGACCAGATGAAATTGCAGGTTTAGAAAAAGGCATATTTCGTCTTTCTTCCATAATCTCTTTTCCTGTTAAAGGCTCAATTGCTCTGATTAAAACGGCATGCGGTTCGCCTTCAACCGAAGTGACAATATTAAAAAGATGATGAATACCGTAACATAAATAAACATAAGAAACACCGCCAGCACCAAACATTATCTCAGTTCGGTTCGTTCGTCTGCCTCCATAAGCATGTGACGCTTTATCCTGAATGCCAAAATAAGCTTCTGTTTCTACGATAATTCCGGAAGTTATTTTTCCGTCAATTTCTGTGCAGAGCACTTTCCCTAAAAGATCTTTAGCTAGAAAAAGAACATCTTGGTTTAGATAATAAGCGAAAGGTAATTTCGATGGAAATTTTATAGATGATGAAGCCATTTGTCAGTTTTATTTATGCAAATGTAAAGAGTAAAGAGTAAAGAGTAAAGAGTAAAGAGTGAAGAGTGAAGAGTGAAGAGTGAAATGTAAAAAATGTCTCAGACTTTATCTGAGACATTTTTTGATTTTAACAGACTTGCAAACATTTACTTAAAATCTGCGGAAAAAGTAAGTTCTTTATTGGTTTCAATTTCGTTTTTTAAAGATTCAATTTTGTAATTCGCATATTTATAAGCATCTGATCCTGTTAGTAATCGAAGAGGAGGCTCTTGATTTTTAGTAACTTGGATAATTAAATTGGCTACTTTGTCTGGATCTCCTGCTTGATTTCCAGGAATATCATTTTGATGCGCTTTTACACTATCACGAATATCCGTATAAGAATCAATTGGATTTTTTGCCACAATAAGCGAAGAGCTATTTAAGAAATTAGTTCTCGTATAACCCGGTTCTATGATGGTGACATTGATCCCGAAAGGCTTAACTTCTTGAGCAAGAGCTTCAGAAATGCCTTCAACTGCAAATTTAGTGCTACAGTAAATTCCCCAGCCAGCTCCGGCCACTAAACCAAAAACGGATGAAAGATTAATAATATGCCCAGATTTTGCTGCTCTCATATGAGGAAGAACTGCTCTCGTTACATTCAGCAAACCGAAGACGTTAACATCAAAATTAGCACGCACTTCAGCATCAGAACTTTCTTCTATCCCTCCAATTAAACCATAACCGGCATTATTTACCAAATAATCAATTGTGCCAAATTGTGTTACGGCTTTTTCAACGGCTTCTGAGACACTTTTTTCATCAGTTAAATTAACTTCTAACGGAAGAAAATTGGATGACGAAATTCCAACTGCTTCTTTTAAGGCTGCAATATTTCTGGCAGTGGCGGCAACATTATATCCAAGATCTAATAATTGTTTGACCAAAATAAGCCCAATTCCCTGAGATGTTCCTGTAATGAACCATGTTTTTTTCATAATGTTATTTATTACGTTTATTAAAAATTATTCTATTGAGAAGCAGGGTACAAAAGAAAGGGGACTATAAAAATTGATTATGTGACGGCATCACATTTTGGGTTATAGGAGAAATTTGGATTTTGGCGCCGACTTCACTCAACCTTTGTAATGTAAAGTTACTATTCTCTGATTGAAGTTTTATCTTCTAAAGTCATTCTAGCAATTTCATCTTTTCGTTTAAAACTGACGCCCTTATGACTTTTGATATAGTTTAATAAATCAGATGTTGTTTTAACCATTTGCGGCGTTCCGCCAATCCTGTCATGAAAGCTTATAGACATTTGCCTGCGTTTCGATTCGCTTTCGGCATAAAGCTGGTCAAATTCTGCTTTTACCTGATTGAAAAATTGGTCAGTTGAGAAGTTTTTACCTTCAATCAAGACAATATCATTGGAGCGAATGGTGTAGGGCACAACGGCAAAATCTTTTTTATTTGCTTGAATTATAAATGGTTCATCTCTGCTTAAATCATCAATGTGATACGTAAAACCTAATTCCTGCAGAATTTTAATGGTGTTTTCTCCACGACGGAGCCAGTTTGCATTATATCCAACAGGAGTAAATCCGGTTACTTGTTTTATAGCATCGGCACCTGCTTTAATAAATTTTTTCTCTTCTTCATACGACATAGCGTACTGGGAACTCCAATTCATACCATGCGCAGCGGCTTCATGGCCTCGCTGTACTATTTCCTTAGCAAGAGCAGGATTTTGCAGCACAGCAGAACCGACCATGTGCGATGTGATTTTTATGCCGTGTTTATCCCAATTGTCCAGCATTCTGGGAATCCCTTCTTTATAACCATATTGATACCAAGTTAAAGCGGGCAGATCAATATAGCCTTTTTGCATATTTTGAGGAAACGGACTTTCTGCGTTTTCGGGTTGTCCACCGGCTTCAAACTGCATAGAAACAGAAACAACCAAACGTGAACCATCTAACCATTTGTTTTGTATTTCAGATTCCATTTTATTTTCATTTATAGTATTTGAAAATGTATCAACAGGATTTGCCATTACAGCTGCGCCTGTTAAGCCCGCCATTTTTATAAAATTTCTTCTTGTTGTCATTGTTTGTATATTATAATTCATTAAAATATTTTAACACATAGAAACATAGATTTTGGATTAACTCCTTTGATAAAGATTGAAAAAAAATGACAAGTCATTTAACACATAGCCTATGTTTGTTAATGCAAGTGAAACGCCTTTTTACAGCAATGAATCTATGTTTCTATG
This sequence comes from Flavobacterium sp. LC2016-01, assembly GCF_009711135.1. Classification (GTDB taxonomy): domain Bacteria; phylum Bacteroidota; class Bacteroidia; order Flavobacteriales; family Flavobacteriaceae; genus Flavobacterium. The sequence continues at coordinate 106,348 of NZ_WMIC01000006.1, forward strand.
TGTTTAAATTATAAAGTCATTAAAATTTAAGTTGCATAGTAACTCCTGTAAAAAACATATTTTTTCCTGCACTGGCAGCTTTCAAAAAATCTCCGGCTTGAAACCAGGTTGCTTCAACTCTAAAATACAGGTATTGATTTGGAGTGTAAATAATTTCACTTTCCAGTTGCTTTCCAATTTCTTTCGCAGTTGTTGAATCTCCCGGATAAATCATCGCGGTATTTGGACCGTAAATTCCGTCTTCGCTGCTGTATCTCCAAAACATATCATAATCAATAACCCAATCAATATTTTTGGCCAATTCTAAACTGATCGACGGATGAAAATCAACAAGATTGGAAGGCCCGATAACAGAGGCCAAACCAAAATATGCGCCTCGGGGAAACAACGGATTAAAGGTGTTTAATTTGTTGTCTCCATTTGTTTTATCTCCACTGATTAATTCGACTTTAAAACCAAATTCGGGATGCAGAACAACAGAAGTGAGTCTATATCCAGTGTTTAGAGAAACCGTCCAGGCTTTAATGTCTTTAGAATCCACATCTCCAAACTGATAAACGGCTTCGGCATCATAACGCCATTCGTCATATTTTCCCCAAATACGTGTTCCAACAGAATGACGAAGCTCTTTTCCGCTCGCATCATCAAAATTGGCATTTGCTCTTTGATATCCTAAATAATAAAGGTCAATATTTTTGATGGCAGGAATTTTATTGATGACAAAATAACTTCCCCAAAACTGTCTTTTTTTATTCGAATAATCATCAAAAATGCCATCTTGCGCCACTACATAATGGCTGTAAAATAAATCAGCGCGATAATTATTAAAACCTAGAATAGCTTTTGCAGCATCAAACGACTGGCGATTGTTTGGTCCGTCGCGAACGGCAACTAAACGCTGTGAGCCATAGCTTAATTCTTGTCTTCCCGCTCTAAAAAGCAGCAGTTTGTTTTTCTCTGTAATCAGATTAATATCCACAAAACCTTGATGTACTTCAAGCGGATCACTGTCAACCGGACTCGGGTCAATTCGGCTGTTGGCATTACTGCTTTGAAGCTGTACAAAAGCTCTGAAATAGCGACTGGCATGAAAATCAGCATGAAGCAAAAATCGGTTTAAGATATAGCCGTCGTGATCGACAGGATCGTCTCCCCATTTTTCATTTTTGGCATAGAAATATTGATATCTTACTTCCCCTCCAAAACTCAAATACGTTTTTCCCGAAGAGGAGAGAGGCAGATATTTCATGGTTTTGTACCAATCTTTTTTAACCGTATCTTTTTGTAACACTTCATAATTTTCGTCAAACCGCAATGGTTTAAAATCTGGGTATGACTGAGCCTGAAGCTGCATACAAATAAGAAATAATAAAATAATTTTTTTCATGGCTATTTGCCTAAACTGTTTTTCTTAATATCGTTATACGCATTTGGAATATTGAAATTGTAATGCAGCCAGTTAAAAAGTACATAGCCTTTATCAAACTCTTTCATCGTAACCGAAGCTTTAACTTGTTCTAATGTTTCTCCTTTTTTAACCGCGTCTTCAACATTTTTCTTTAAAGCATTTACATAATCAATAGTAAATTTAATTCCTTTTTTATTAGTAATTCGGCCGTGTCCTGGAACCACAACATCATTATCGCCGATCATATCATAAATTTTTTGAAGGTTACGAACCGGTTCCAGAAAATAACCATCAAATAACCACGGAATTGTTGGACTTTCAGCAATAAAAGGATTTCCTGCCCACAATACATTTTTATCTGAATCTTTAAGAAATACAAACAAATCCGCTGGAGACTGTGCGGTTCCAACATTGATGATTTCTACAATTTTACCGCCTCCCAAATCCAATTTCAAACTTTGATTGACTGCAAGCGTTAGATCAGCGGGACGATATACACTTTGTTCTATCCCGCGGTCTTTTCCAAAAAGCATGATCATAAATTGTTTGATTCCGTCGTAGTTCTTGGCAAGGTTATCTTTGCAGAATTCATTTTGAATTAAAATTGTTTCCTTCGGAAGAAGATAATTTCCAAAACAATGATCTCCGTGATCACTGGTATTTACTGCATAAACGATTGGTTTTTGCGTTACAGAACGAATCAATTTATACAACTGATCGTATAATCTTTTATTTAACATGGTTTCAATTAACAAAACGCCTTTGTCTCCCACAATAAAACCCGCAGAAGTTGCCTGCGGAATTCCCTTTGTCGTTTCAGTTTCGGTTGTCGATGGCGAAACGGCATAAACATTCTCGGATATTTTATGTAATTGTAAAGTCACTTTATTGGCATCCCAAATAGGAACTTCGGGTGGCATTGGCATTTGTGCGTATGTATTTTGTGTCGAAAAAAATGCGACTGCAAAAAGCATAGCAATTAAAATGGATTTATAATTTTTCATGATTTAATATTTATAATGTTTTAAAAGTTTACCCACAGATTGAACGGATGAAACAGATTTTCGCAGATTAGTTTTAAAAAAATCAGTGTCAATCTGCTCAAATCTGCGTCATCTGCGTGCCATTCTCATTTCATTCAGCGTGCCATTATTTCTGATAACCTCCAAAATATTTCACAGGAGACCAATCTGGAATTACAGCAGGAATTTCTGGATTCAACGCTTTATATTCCGCGGAAGCATAAACAATTTTACCGTTAACAACCGTCAAAACCGATTCGATTTTTCGAACATCATCTGGTTTTAGTGAAAAATAATCATCAGATAAAATCGCTAAATCGGCGTACATTCCTTTTATTAATTTTCCTTTGTCTTTTTCTTCGCCCGAAAACCATGCACTTCCCGAAGTGTATAATTGTAAAGCCGTGAATTTGTCCAAAGTCTGATCTTTTGGCCAAAACTGCATACCGCCAATTGTTTTTCCTGTAAGAAGCCAATGTAATGACACCCAAGGATTGAACGTTGAAATTCGGGTAGCATCTGTTCCGGCACCAACTGGAATTCCGAGTTCAAGCATTTTTTTAATTGGAGGCAATTGTGTTTTTGGAGCTCCGTACAATTTGTTGTACAATTCCCCCTGATAATACATTCTGAACTGAACCGCAATACCGCCGCCTAGTTTTTTTACACGTTCCAGTTCTGAAGGTGTAATAGTTTCGGCATGATCAAAGAACCAGCGTAATCCGTTAAACGGAATTTCTTTGTTTACTTTTTCAAAAACATTCAGCATTCTGTCAATCGATTCTCCATAAGTTGCATGAAGTCTGAAAGGCCATTTGTTTTTAGCTAATAACCGAATAATAGGTTCGAGATCTTTTTCCATTTCATCCGATAAAACGATTCTCGGTTCCAGAAAATTTTCAAAATCTGCAGCAGATGCGACAATATTTTCTCCGGCACCTTCTTCAACATAACCGTTTGCAACAATCAGATTATCATTTTTATTGATTTGAGTTGTGGCAACCCATTTTTCGTAATCTTCTAATTCTTTGCCCTTTTGCTGCGCAAACAAATAATAGGAAATTCTGAGACTCAATTTATTTTGTTTTGCCAATTCCAATGAAGTAACATAATCGGCAGGGAAATTTTGATTTCCGCCCGCAGCATCAATTACACTTGTAAGTCCGAAACGATTGAGTTCATGATTATACTGAATCGAACTGTTTACACGTTCTTCCGGGCTCAATTTTGTTGTGAGGCCCATTGTCATGTAAATTGCTTTTGGCGTTTCTTTGGCATACATTAAGCCCGTTAAATTTCCGTTAGCATCCTGTTCTAAAACACTTCCTTCATATTTAGTATCTTTCGTATAACCCAAAACTTCAATTCCTTTTTTGTTCAGGAAAGCTTTGCCGTATAAATAAGTTATGAAGACCGGTTTATCAGGAACTGCGGCATTGATTTCGTCAATTGTGGGCTGTCTTTTTTCTTCAAATTGATATTCGTTCCAGCCACCGATAACTTTGATCCAAACACCATCTGGCGTTCTTGCTGCTTGCTCTTTCAGCATTTCCATGGCGCGTTTTAAGGTTTTTACACCGTCCCAGCGCAATTCAGCATTATAGTTTAAACCTTCTCGAATGACGTGCATATGACTGTCATTAAGCCCCGGAATTACAGTTTTTCCTTTGGCATCAATTAATTTTGTTGCCGAAGATTTATAAACGGAGAGTATATTTTTCTCAGTTCCTGTATCCAGAATAATTCCGTCTTTTATTGCAATTGCTTGAACAAATTCGTTTTGCTTTTGCATCGTTGCAATTTTTCCGTTGTAGATAATTAAATCTGCTTTTTGCTGGGCTTGAGATAAAAGCCCAACAAAAAGCAATATTGATAATAGTAGATTTTTCATGACTTTAATTATTTAGCCAAGAAAAAGGCTAGTAAATCTTTTTGAACTTGTGCTGTATTTTCCTGAACTAACCAGTGACCTGAGCCAGCAATTTTTGATTCTGTAACATTTTCAGCAACTAATTTGGAATGATCTTTAAGAAAAGCTGCTGCGAAATATTCTCCGCCCATTGCCAATAATGGCATTTTTAGTTTTTTCTTAGCGAAAATTACGTTGTCTTTTCCATCTTGGTCAAAAGCACCAAACCATTTAAAAGCTGCAGTTGTACCGCCTTCAACAGCATAAGCTCTAATGAATTCTGCAGATTCTTCGGCTGTAAAAGGATCTTTTACGTGTCCTACAACTGGCCAGAAATTAGTCAAGAATTCTTTTTCTTTTCCTTTTACAATATCTCCAGAAGCCGGCCATGCAAAAAATCCAAACCACCATGCAGATCCTTTCACATTAGACCAAACAGGCTCAATTCCAGGTAAAAGTGCATCCATTAAAGCTACTTTTTTAACTTCGCTTCCGTATTGTGCAGCGTAAGCATATGCTACCATAAGTCCGATATCGTGTCCTGCCAAATTGATATTCGTGTACCCTAATTTTTTTACCAATTCGTGAATATCAGATGCCATCGTTTTTTTATCATAACCGCCCTCAGGTTTGTCTGATTCGCCAACACCTCTTAAATCGGGAGCAATTACAGTAAAATGTTTTGACAATTCTGGCAATAAACGATTCCACATATACCAGTTTTGACCAAATCCATGAACTAAAACAAGCGGATCTCCTTTACCGCCAATAACATAATGAATTTTGATTCCGTTGACTTCAGCAGTAGCATGTTTGAAATTTGTAGGCGGATCTGCAGGTGCTGCTTGAGCCGTTTCAGTTGATTCTGCGGGTTTTGCTTCTGTTGAAGGAGTTTCTTCTGCTTTTTTATTACAGGAAATTAAAGTTAATAATAAAAGCCCGAAGGCTAAAACCTGAATAGCTTTTCTTTTAAGGTTTAAAAAAGTGGTGTTTACTAAATTCGTTTTCATGATTTTAAAATTTTAATTAGTTAAAAAATAATTGGTTATTATAAATTTTGAACTGGAAGTTTTTCGATCCAGTTTTCAATAAAGACAGCGATTTCCTGCCATCCAGGCTGATTTAAGACATAGTGATTTCGGTCAGGAAAAACCTTGAAATCTGTTATAGAATCTTTGTCTGAATATTTTTTGTAATTGGAATAATTCAACGACTCGGGAATAGTATGATCTGTTGATCCGGCAATTAAAAGCAATGGTTTGTGAGGCGCTTTAAAATCTACTTTTGCAGCCGCTGTTATAGTATCTCGAACGATTAATTTAGATTCAGGAATTACAGAATCGCAATAGGCCTTATCTTGCCATTCTTCAGGCATTCCATTTGTAAAAGCATATTGCCACTGGCTAAAATTCATTAAAAATGTTTTTTTTGCAGAGGTAAAAAAACCAAGCGGACCCCAGCCGGCTTTTAAAAATGAAAATTTGAAGGTCATAATTCCTTGAGGAGGAACCGAATGTATAGCGATTGCAGCTGATGCTAAATTGCGTTGTAAAAGTATTTGAGCTGTTAGTCCGCCAATTGAGTGGCCGATAACAATTGGTTTTTCAGGAAGGTTTTTGGCAATATTTTCAAAATGTTCTATTAGCTGGGTTAAGCGCAGACTTGCAATTTGGGAATCGGGATGACGGTCGCGCAAAACAGTAGCTGGAGCATCTTTGTATGGCCATGCCGGAGCCAGGGTTTTAAATCCTTTGTTTTCAAAAAAGACTTTCCATTCGTCCCAGCATTTATGGCTGACAAATGCACCTGTGATAAAAAGGATAGTTGTAGGGTTTTCGGTTAGCATAATACACGTTTTAATGTTATGCCAAAGTGTAAACTAAAACCGAACCTAATTTGCAACTAATTGATTATTAGTTTATTATGTGTTTTATGCTGATTTTAAAATAACTATATATCGTCGTACGACGAAAATAAGACAACGTAATAACGTCGTTAATAATGGTTAATTATCAATTGTTAATGGTTAATTATTAGTATTTTAAAGAGATTTCAAGTTACTTTCATCACAACAGTTAGGCAATTAACAATTAACCATTAATAATTAACAATTAAAAATGGCTTCTCTTTATGCCGAGTTTTTGCATTCTTGAAGCTAATGTAGTAGGAGGAAGCCCTAATATTTCTGATGCACCGCCTGAGCCTCTGATTCTGCCGTTGCATTTTTCCAAAACATTGATAATATGTTCCCTTTCGTTTTCCTGAATGGTTTTGAAATACCATTCATTTGAGTTGTTGTTTATTTTGATTTCATCAAAAGCGGGAAGCGGAATATGTTCAATGGTTTCGGTTTTTGCCAAAAGAACACTTCTTTCAATAAGATTTTCAAGTTCGCGAATATTTCCGGGCCATTGATAGGATAAAAGACTTTTAAGGGCGCTTTCGGCTATTTCGGTTACATTTTTTCCTGTTTTAGCACTGTAGACAGCAATAAAATGACGAGCCAAAAGACCAATATCTTCCTTACGCTCTCGCAGTGGTGGTAATTGAATAGGAAAGACATTCAGTCTATAATATAAATCAAGCCTAAAACGGCCATCGGCAACTTCTTTTTCCAAATTACAGTTAGTTGCAGCAATGATACGGACATTTACTTTTATGGGAAGATTACCGCCGACACGTTCAATCTCTTTTTCCTGAATTGCCCGAAGCAGTTTTGCCTGCATTTCCAATGGCATATCACCAATTTCATCTAGAAACAAAGTACCATTATGTGCTTGTTCAAATTTGCCGATTCTTCTTTCGGAAGCGCCTGTAAAAGCACCTTTTTCATGCCCGAATAATTCAGATTCAATTAGGCTCGGAGGAAGGGCAGAGCAGTTAATTTTGATAAAAGGCTGTTCTTTTCTATTTGAAAGATGCTGAATACTATGCGCAATACTTTCTTTTCCTGTACCGCTTTCTCCGGTGATTAAAACTGTGGTATCAGCAGGAGCAACTTGCAGTATATGATCAAATAACTTTAGCAGAATGGGACTTTTGCCTACAATCGATTCGAAGCCCGTTACTTTTGTATTTCTGGGAGAATCATCATTTGTTGCTGAATTATTTTTTTGGTCTAATTTTTTATCATGACTGATTAAATTTTCAATTGCATAAATTAAAGGTTCCTGAAGTCTTTCGCATAATCTTAAATGGTTTTTATTGTAATTACTAGATTGTCTGCTGAAAAAAGACAAATACAGTCCGCCATTTTCATTGAGAGATAAAGGAACAGGAAGCATAAGATTAGACTTCATATTCATTGAATTCGCAATCATCTTTTTGATTGGCGTTTTATCGCATATTTTTATAAAATCCTGATCATTATAAAAAGTTGCTTCAGTCTCAACCTTGCTCTTATTTCGTAATTCATTTATTTCAGATTCTTTTAAAGCAGTGATATTTTGTAATTCTTCAATTCCTATTTTTTGGTATTCGTGCAAACCGGTTCTTGAATACCCTAAAACCCTGTTGGATAATTTATTGTTTATATAAAAAATTGCCATTACCAGATCGAAAGAAATTAGAGATTGCAAGGCGGTAACAATCGTAAGAACTCTGTCGTCCCAAGTACCGTTTTTTGTTACTATTGTTTTTAATTGTTTTTGAAATAAAAGCTCTTTTCTGATTGTAGATTCGATGCCGTGTTCCTGATGATATTCGGCAATTTCAATGGTAATTAATAAATCTTTTTCCCTGAAAGGTTTTACTAAAAAACCGTAAGGATGCGTCAATTTAGCTTTGCTGAGAACTTCTTCGTTAGAATTAGCCGAAAGATAAATAAAAGGAATGTTATCATCTTTCAGTACTTCTGCAAGATCAATACCGGTTTCTTTTCCCGAAAGAAAAATATCCAAAAGAACCAGTTCAGGTTTTTGCTGCGCAATATAATATTTGGCATCAGCAACAGAGCGTGCCATCCCAATTATAGAATGCCCCGCTTTTTTCAGCATTAATCGTAAGTGATTTGCCTCAACAAACTGATCTTCAACTATAAGTATTTTTAGTGGTTTTGCCATTTTGCCAATAATTAATGAGAACTATTTTTATTAAAAATAAATTCCAGCGTTATTTTTGTACCGTTTGCATTCGTGATGAGAAACTTTCCATCGATATCCGCAGAAAGTCCATGCATTAACTTTACTCCTAATGAAGGATTGTTGTAAGGGTCAAAATCGGGTGGAAGCCCAATGCCATTGTCACGAATCATTAATATGTATTTATTGTTTTCGAGCGCTTTAAGCGAAATAGTAATAATTCCGTTTTTATGATCTGGAAAGGCATATTTTATTGCATTTGTAACCGCTTCATTGAAAATAAGCCCAATTGGAATAGAGTGCGACAAAGGCAGATTAAAACTGTCTATATCCAAAATAAATCGGATTGAGTTTCTAATTTCAAATGAATCTTTCAAATATTCTGTTAATTCGAATATGTAAGAAGGCATATCAATGATCGATAAATTCTCTGATTGATACAATTTTTGATGAATCAGTGACATTGCCTGAATTCTGTTCTGACTGTTATTAATGGCCTGAACAGCTTCTTCATTTTGCAGAAACTCAACTTGACTTGCTAATAAACCAACAACCATGTGCAGGTTGTTTTTTACTCGGTGGTGAATTTCCCGCAGCAGCCATTCTTTTTCAACTACCAGATTCTCCAGTGTTGCATTTTTTTTATTGATTTCATTTTGCTGTGTTTCGAGTACTTTATTTGTCTTCTTCTTAAAACTATAACTTTTGTAAAGCAGTGCAAGAATTATAAGCAGGAGCACCACAAAAGTAATCATCGAATTACGTAAAAAAACCTCATTTTCGAGTTTGCTTTCCTGTAAAAGGGTTTTGTTTTTAAGTTTGACAATATCCCTGCTTCTTTTTTCGGCTTCATAAATAATATTCAGTCTAGAGGAAATAGGATAAATATCGCTTTCTTTAAGGTTTGCCGCTTTATAATAAAATATTGCTTTTTTTAAATAGTTGAGAGCGTGATTAAAATCGGAAATTGAAAAATATAGCTCACTAATTTCTCTGTAACAGTCACCGCTTCTTTTATTGTTTTTTGATTTTTCGAATAACGCTGCTGCATTAAAAATTGGAACCAATCTCTCTTTAATAGGTGCATTTGTACGCATTTTAGCTGACCAGAGCATAACCCAAGATTCTGCCAAATCATCTATTTGATCTGTTTTGGCTAATACATCTATTGCTTTTCTGGCGTTGACTTCTATCATAGAATTGTTATTTCTCAACTCTTGCACCATCGAAAGTTGTAAATAACATTTACCAGAATAAATATTAGAATGAAGAGCCTGGCTTATCCGAAGAGCATCTTCAGCATATTGAAATGCTATTTCCAATGTTTTAGGATTATTATAAGAAGCTTCATACCAATCGCTTACTTTTAATAATATTTTGATTTTGTCAATGCTTTGAGGTAATCTGCTTAGCAATTTCTCTGCAATTTTAACCTGCAGTTCACTATAAGCTGTTTCTTGATCCAAATTATTAATAAGAGCTGGAAGGCTTTTTTCCGCCGTTTCAATTTGGTTTCCGTTTTTAAAAAAAGACAATGCATTTGCATCTCCAATTGTAAAACATACAAGGAAAAACAGAATTATTCTGTACGGATTAGAGCGCATTTTCTTAGGATTAAACTGCTGGCTATACGAAGGTATTGATAATTATGTATTTAAATTTAAAATATTCGAAAATTGACTGCCAACGAAATATCGTTGTTTTAGGATAAAAGTTTGCTGTAAACATACGCTGATTCAAAAAATAAATACAGCAGCTGTTATCTAAACGGCTTATTTTCTGCTATTTTATCTGAGGAAAAGATTAATTCAAATATTTAACTAAATTAGCGAAACAGTTTTACGAAGTATAGTTAAATCGCTTTTTTACGAAATAGAAAGCGTCACGTTTCATAAACAATTACTATTATCCGCCAATCCAAAACCAGAATTAATGAAAGAAAAAATTAAAAATTACACTATTCATTTTATTAAAGAAATCATTCCAGTAATTGCAGGTATTTTAATAGCTCTTTTTATAGACAACTGGAATTCTGAACGTAAAGACCAAGTTTATATTGATCAAGTATTTTCGACTATAAATAGCGAATTAAAGGAATCTAAAGAAGATATTAAGGCAATTGTTCCCAAACAAGAATCTTTAGTTGATTCATTGCAATTTTATAACAACAACAAAAATGTTACAGTTTTAGATATTGTCAAGAAATCTAAAGGAATTTATATTCCGCAAATTAAAATCAATGCATGGAAATCAGTATCGAGTACTAAAATTGATTTAATTGATTATAAAAAAGTAGCTTCACTTTCTAATATTGAAGAACTAAAAGAAACATTAAAAGATAAAAGTGAATTTGTAATGACTTTTATATACTCAAACATGAACGCAACCGATAAAAATACAAAACAGACTTTAAAAATGATTTTTTTGGATATTATTCAAACCGAAAAAAACCTGCAGCAAAATATTGAATTGGTTGAAAAGAAGTAGATAAGAATTACAGTTTTGCTTTAGAGATAAAAAGCAATTTTAATAGCTCTAAAAGACAGAGTAAAAAACGCTAAACCAAAAGTTTAGCGTTTTTTATTTTGCACAATGAGAGATGATAATCGCTAATTAATCTACTGGGAATTTTGTAAGATCTTGCTGAAATTTAATACTTTGCAGTCTCTTCTCATTTGTATCTTTAATAGTGTTTTAAAACTATTAAATAATCAAAAAAATAAGTTATGGCAGAAATTAAAATTGAGAAGAAAAAGCGAGTATGGCCGTGGATTGCAGTACTACTAGTAATTGCTGCAATTATCTACTACATTTATTTTGTAGACCATCAAGTTCAAAGTGGAAACAGTGTTGAAGTAGAAAATACTTCAAGTGCCCAATAGAACAAAAAAAGGGAAACAGGCAAGAAGACTATTGTTTTTAAAGCCTTAAAGAAACTTTGAAACATATACTAAAAAAGAAGTTATGGAAAATAAAAATTTATACAAATTAGACGAACTATCCGATTATAAAATTGCATCAAATTATTCTGATGTAAGAGGATGGAAAATAGTTGATGCTGACAACCGCACTATTGGAACAATTGATAATCTCTGGGTGAATAAGGATATGCAGCGTGTTATCTATCTGGATGTGAAAGTAGATAAAAAATTGATAGAGGAGAGCCACAATGAGGTGCATGATGTTATAGCGAACGATAACGCAAGAGAATTTATCTATAAAGACGGAGACAGTCATATTATTATACCTATTGGATCTGTCAGCATAAATAAAGACACAAAAATTGTGATGGCAAATAGTATAGGATATGATACATTCAGAAATACAAATCGATATCACAGGCAGCATAATTTTGACCGAGATTATGAAAGAAGAGTAATGAAATCGTATTATCCTGAGAATGATTTCGGATCTTATGACAGTGATGATGATTCATTTTACAACCGAAGGGAATTTGATCATAAATAATACTTTTCATCAAAACCCCGTGCAAAAGTTTAATTAAAAAAAGAAGAATGATTATGGAAATGCAAATTATTGAACTGGAAAAAAAATATTGGCAGGGAATGGAAAATCACGATTATGAAACAGTAAAAAATCTTACGCTGTTTCCTTGTATGATTGCCGGCAAAAGTGGTTTACAAAGCGTAGACGAATCTATGTTTAAAAAGATGTTTGAGTCTGTTGATAGCGGTAAAATAAAAGTATTGAATATTTCTGATGTGGATGAGAAGTTAATTAACGAAAATACTACAATAATTGGATATTTAATAGCATTAGAAATAGCAGACGATAAGCAAAATTCCCCAATGAAATGTGTGTGTACTTCTACCTGGATTAAGCAAAATAATAATTGGGTCTGCGCATTGCATACGGAAACTGAATTGGCGAAGTAATTAATTGCAAAAATAAGATTGACAAAAACGCTAAACTTTTGGTTCAGCGTTTTTTTTATAATATCTCTTAATGAGTGATATAAACTATTTTAGGAATCTCCTCTGTTAAAGCCTATTGTATCTCTGTATAATTGTGGAGATGTATCTGTCTTGCTTTTAAATACTCTGCTGAAATAATATTCGTCGTCATAACCAAGTTCATAGGCAATTTCTTTGACCGTTTTGTTTGTGAGGTACAATTCTCTTTTAGCTTCAACAATGATTCTTTCCGTTATTAAATCAGAAAGTGTCATGTTAAAATGATTTTTGGCAGCTCTTGCAAGAACAACAGGTGATACATGAAGGATATCGGCATATTCACTGACAGAATGTTTGGTTCTGAAATTATCTTCAATTGCATTTCGTAAATTCTGTACAATGAAAAGCTGTTTTTCATTTGAATTTATTTCTTTGACAGCTTGTTGTTCCAGTTTTATTCGGGTTGCGAGGACTAAAAATATTTTCAGATAAGAAATAAGAACCTCATCTTTTCTCAAAGCTTCCATTTTCAGCTCATTGACAATTTCTCTGACGATATTCATCAGTGTCTGTTTGTTATTTTGATCCAAAAAAATAAAAGGCAGCTGATAGACATTGTTGAATAAAATTCCATTTGCAGCAATTTCTTTATGATGTCTGTAGATACAGAAAAAATCATGATGAAACTGAATAGAAATACCCGCTATTGGTCCTTCTGAAGCCAGCATAAAAGGCTGATAAGGATAAAAGGCAAACAAAGTATTCTCTTTAAAAGAATACTCACTAAGATCAACTTTGGCTATTCCTTCTCCTGAAGTTATTATAATTAGCGTAAAATAATTATTACGCTGAATATGATCAAAATAACTAGCATTATCAAATTCAAATACTTTGAATGATAAATTTCCATTTTGCTGGTTAACAAGTGTATAAACGGACTGTGAAAACATAGTTATACTGATTTGCCTAATAATTCTAAAAATTGAGCATTGAGAACATTGCATTCTTCAACGCATACATCGGCGATTACCTTTGGTTTGTTTCCCCATTTGGGTACATCTTCAGCGTTTAGAACATCATATTTTGAAGTAAAACCGCCCACATGCGGCACAGCTGTACCAAAAATAATTTTGGCTATTTTGTGATGACGAATCATATAAGAACACATAATGCAGGGTTCGTGTGTGGTGTACATTTGTGCCAGATGTAATTTATCCGAAAATCCATTTTTTAGCGTATCTTTAACAGCCAATATTTCTGCATGATTGGTAATGTCTCCAGTTGATTTTCCAGATTCAATACCCGTACCAATTACTTTTCCATCAAGTACAATCAGCGCACCGACAGGCGGATTTCCAGCTTTTAGAGCAGTTTTGGCAAGATCTAAACATTGATTCATGTAATATTGAAAATCCTCTTGCATAATTTTATAACTTAAATTTTGATTTTATGGAATATATCCAGTTGATGCTAAATTACTCAAAAAAAACAACCGTTTTTGATAACATTTTATTGCAGTAAACAGTCTGAATTTAATTCCATAGATTTTTTTAAAAACTGCCCTCTAAATAAAAAGAGGGCAGCTGCAGGTTTTGTTTAGAATATCAAAATCTCGTAACCTTCTTTTTTAAGGTTAACAAGACTTGGAAGACCAGGAGTTCCAGGTACTTCATTGTCATTTAACAAATCATAACCAGAAGTTTCAGTACCAAATACGGCAACACATCCTTTAGAAAGGCCGTGAACATGATCTTTTACTTCTTTATAAAGAGCATTCACTGGATGCTCCGGTTTTTCAAGCTGCTCAGGCCATCTAATTCCTGTACCTTGAAAAATAATTTTTACATCTTCACCTTCGTGTTTGAATTCATATGCTGATGCTAAAGCATTGAATACACGTCCTAGAGCTTCTTCTGAACCTGCTTTTGGATCAGATAGAATAATAATAGCTGTTTTTTTCATTTGAATAAATTTTATTAACACCGCAAAGATCTGACGACGATGCCAGCTAAAGAATGGAGGAAATTTACTTTATAATGGAGGATTTTTTTCTCGTTCAATTTTCTCAGGAGCCTTTAAAAGATCAGGTTTAAAACGTCCATTATAAAGTAAAAATCATCCATTTTTCACATGAGAGGATCTCGGCAACTTTGCATCAGATAATAATTCATTTAAGTTCAACTTTAAAAAATAAACAAAATGGCTGTTTCTGATTTATTTAAACCGCTTACGCTGCTGCATGGTCCAGCAATGAGAAATCGTTTTATGTTGGCACCTTTGACCAGCCAGCAAAGTGATTTTGATGGCACGGCATCTCAATACGACCAATATTGGATGGAACAGCTTGCTCAAGGCGGTTACGGATTAATTCAAACCAGTGCTGCAACGATAGAAGCAGGAGGTATAGCATTTGAACGCCAATTGGGTATTCATAGTGATGATCATTTATCGGGCCTGACTAAAATGGCGTCGGTCATTCACAATGGCGGAGCGCTGTCGGCAGTGCAATTGCATCACGCGGGACATCGGGCTAAGCCTTCAATAGGAGGAATACCGGCTCCGGCTTCGAGTAAAACTTTAGAAGGAATAAAAGCAATTACAACTGAAGAAGTTGAACGAATTCGCGACAGTTTTATTGGAGCCGCAAAAAGAGCGCAGCTGGCTGGATTTGATGGGATTTCAGTTCACGGTGCTTTTGGATGGATTCTTTCGGAATTTATGTCTCCAAATCTGAACGATCGTACCGATAAGTATGGAGGAAGCCTAGAAAACCGCGCCCGTTTTACCATTGAGGTTATTGAAGGAATTCGTAAAGCCTGCGGTCCTGATTTTCAGATTGGCTGGAGATTGTCGATTGAGCGCTACGGATTGCTTTTAGAAGAATTGAGGGAAGTTACCGCCAATATTTTTGATAGAGAATTAATTGACTATTTGGATTTAGCGCTTTGGGATTCGGCCCAAATTGTTCGTGAAGGAACTTTTAAAGGAAAAACGATGCTCAGTGTTTTTACAGAACTTCCAAGAAAAGGTGTCCGTTTAGGTGCGGCCGGAAAAATTATGAGTGCGCAGCGTGCCGGAGAACTTCTCGATGAAGGATGTGATTTTGTGCTTATTGCGCGTGCGGCTATTCTTCAGCGAGATTTTCCGCTACAGGTGAAAGCAAATCCGATGTACGATAGTCCGCAACTGCCCGTAATGGCTGATTATCTTCGTCAAGGCGGACTTAGTGAACGCTTTATTGAGACGATGCGGGGATGGCAGACTTTTGTGAAAGCTGGGTCGTTGTAAAAGTTTTTCATATAAAAAAAGTAGACCGCTGATTAAGCGGTTTACTTTTTAAATATTACAGGATTCAATCTAAATTACTTTAAGAACCCCGCCATCTGCTCGAAGACTCGTTCCATTTGTTGCGATCGAAAGCGGGCTAGATAAATAAACGGCCAAAGAAGCAATTTCTTCCGGATCAATAAAACGTTGTAATAAAGAATGCGGATTAGTCTGTTGTATAATAGCGCTTTTCATTTGCTCGACTGCTATGTTTTGCAAAGAAGCAATATGTTCGATTGTCGAGGCAACGCCATCAGAATAAGTTGGACCGCCTAAAATTGTATTTACAGTAACTTCAGTTCCCAGAGTTAATTTAGACAAACCATTGCTAACGGCCATCATCGCCGCTTTTGTCATTCCGTAATGAATCATGTTTCCTGGAATATTCACGCCCGATTCGCTGCTGATGAAAATAATTCTTCCTGATTTTTTCTGAAGCATTTGTGGTAAAAGCTTCTTAGAAAGCAGAACACTGCTCATTACATTAATATCAAAAATTCGGTACCAATCTTCGTCTTCGATAGTTTCAAAATCTTTTAATTCGAAAATCCCCACATTGTTTATTAAAATGTCAATATCCTCTAGTTGGTTTAGTAATGCGGTTACTTCTTCTTTGTTTCCAAAATCGCAAACTATTCCGGAAACTGTGGCATCAGGAAATTCACTTTTTAATTTTAGAACAGCCAGATTGGTTTTTTCTTCATGTCGTCCGTTAATGATAACTTCAGCTTTTTCATTTAATAATTGCTTTGCAATCGCATAACCAATTCCTTGTGTCGAACCGCTTATAAAAGCTCTTTTTCCTTCTAATTTCAAATTCATTTTTTATTGTTTTAATTTTTGTAATGATCGATACATAAATAGTCAAAAAAATTAGCTGATAACAGCTAATTGCATTTCGATTTGATTTTTTAAGACATTTTTGTCAGGATACATTCTTCGAAGTGTATTAAGTCCACACCAAAATGTTATTAAATATCTGCCTAGTATTTCAGGATCTGCCTGTGTTTTTAAGTTTCGCTTTGCCTGTTCATGTTTAATAGCCTGAGTAAACATTTGTTCAACTTCTTTTAAAATCTGAACGGCATTGGCTTCCAGATTTTCATCAATAAAAGTCATTTCTACAACCGTATTGGCAATAATACATCCTTTAAGATGTTCTTTTTCCTCCGCGGAAGCGATACTTCTAAAAAAATCTTTAATCAATTCTAACGGAGATTCGCTTTTGCTTAATTCAACTTTAAAAGCATCAAAGGCCAATCGTCGTTCTTCAATTGCTTTTTGGAAAACCTCTTTTTTACCGCCCTTAAAAGTATTATAAAAACTTCCAGCTCCGGCTCCGGAGGCTTTCTGCAAATCACTCAATGATGTGGCGCTGTATCCTTTTTGCCAAAAAACTTCTTGTGCTTTTTTTACAATATTAGCGTCTTCGTATATCGTTGGTCTTCCTCTCATTATTGATTTTTTTATTTTGTAATGATTGGTACAAAATTAAATAAAAATAATTTTACTCCAAATTTTAAGGCATTTTTTATTTAATTAAAAGACTGCCTGAATTGCAAAGGCGTTAAATTAGTTTTCTTTTTGAAGAGTTTGCTAAAGGATTGTGCATATTCGAAACCTAATGAATAAGCAATTTCGTTTACACTTAAATTGGATGTGGAAAGCAGTTGTTTTGATTTTTCAATAATATGATTCTGAATGTACTGCTGTGTATTTGAACCCGTAATATTTCGGAGTAAATCGCTTAAATAATTGGCCGAAAGATGGAGTTCCTGTGATAAGTATTGAACTGTTGGAAGCCCTTTTACAGCCCCATTTTCGTTTTCAAAATAATCTAATAAAGTTTGTTCTAACTTGCTTAATAAATCATGATTAGAAGTTTTTCTGGTAATGAATTGACGGCCGTAAAATCTATTAATATAATTAAGAAGTAAATCCAAATGCGAAACAATTAAATCCTGACTGTAATGATCGATATTGTTTTTCAGTTCGTCTTGCATTTGTTTTAGAAGACCGCAAATAATTACATCTTCCTTATCAGAAAGATGTAATGCTTCTGCAATCGAATAAGAAAAAAAACCGTAGTTCTGTATTGTTTTTCCTAAAGGATAATTTCGAATTAAATCAGCTTTAAAAACCAGCATATACCCCGTAACCGGATTGTCATTGGTGTGTGTAACCGAAAATACCTGATCCGGTTTTGTTAATGTCATCATTCCTTCATCAAAATCATAATCAGATTGACCGTATTTGAACTTTCCGTTAATGCCTTTTTTTATGGTAATACAGTAAAAATCATTCGTAAAATGTTTCCAGATATCAGCGTGTTTGTAGCTCAATAAAGCAAAATCAATTACACTAACCAAAGGATGATCTGGTTTTGGAAGTGCAAATAACTGATGCAATTCTGAAATAGTTTTGATTTTATGTGGGACTGATTTTTTCATTGGAGCAAATTTACAAATTAATCGAAATTAGTAGAGTAGGAAAGATGTTGCCAAGTTTCCATTTCCTGAGCTTCATTTTTTCGATGTTCTACTATCGAATTGTAACTGTCGTTTCCTAGCGGAAGATGTATTGGGGGATTTGGTAATTCGGTAACAGCAACTAAAACTTTAGCAAGTTTCATTGGATCTCCCGGTTGGTTTCCATCAAAATTCTTCAGCATATTTACATGTTGTTCTACATTATAAACAGCTATTTTATTTTTGGCTTCTGCCAAAGTGCTGTCGCTCATAAAACGCGTGCGAAACATTCCGGGTGCAATTGCGGTAACTTTGATGTTGAAAGGTTTTGCTTCTTGTGCTAAAGCTTCAGAAAGTCCAATTACGGCAAATTTAGCGGCATTATAACTTCCGGTATTGGCGTAACCGATATATCCCATATTAGAAGCAATATTCAGTATATGTCCTGATTTTTGCTGACGCAGATAAGGCATTGTATTTCGAATAACATTTACGGTTCCGAATAAATTGACATCGATTGTTTTACGGAATTCTTCATCGCTGATTTCTTCCATACTTCCTACCAGATAATATCCTGCATTGTTTAAGACAACATCAATCTTTCCGAAAGTTTCAATTGTAGTTTCAATAGCCTTTTTTACTTCTTCATCATTGGTAATGTCAACCTGAAGAGGCAGAAAATTTTCTGTTTGATTCCCAATGTGTGCGGTTAATTCTTTTAAATTTCGAGAAGTTGCTGCCACTTTATCGCCATTTTTCAAAACTGCATTTACGGTTTCAAGTCCTATTCCTTTTGATGCTCCGGTAATAAACCATACTTTTTGAGTGCTCATATTTTTTGTTTTAATTAATAAGACAAAATTCAAAAAATAGCAGGTACTAAAAGTATTCAGATTCAGGATTTATGTGTTCAAATTGAGTTATTGAGGTTGACCTGACTGGATTTATTACTCTTTATTTATATAACGGAAGTTTATCCTGAAGACTTAATAGATGTGGATGTAAAAAGCTATTAATTTAGGTTTAAGATATAGCTGGCGACTGGCCATAGATCATCCAAAACAACAATTTTTGCCTTGCATTCATAGAGCACCAATAGAAAAAGAAGGAGAATATCGGTTGTTGTTGATTTGTTGATACAATGCAGTAATAAGGATATGAAAATTTCTGTTTAATAATATTAGAAACCGTTTGACGACGGTTTCTAATATATAAAAAACACAAATGATTAGTATTAAATTGACGCAGCAGCTTGACGGATAACATCAATAACAATTTCCGGATTTGAAAGCATTGGTACATGACTGCTTTCTATTTCAAATACTTTTGCTCCCATACGTTTTGAAACCCAGCGCTGCAGATCGGGATGTACGGTATGGTCTTGCTTACATAAAATATACCAGCTTGGTTTTGTATCCCATGGAGTACTGGTAATTTTTTGCTGATTGAACAAATCAGCTGCCGGAGCATAATGTGTGGCCCAAACTAATTTTTGTTCTTCTGGAGAAAGATCACCCGCAAAAAACTCAGTTCCTGACGGAAGCATCCAGGCTCGTCCATCTGCTACTTCAACACGTGAGAAAATATCTGATGGATATTTATTAAGTTGTTCCTGTACAGTTTCGCCAACAGCGGGAGCTACGGCAGCAATGTAAACAAGGCCAACTACGCGCTCATCACTCGCTGCAGCTGTGATGGTTGCTCCACCATAGGAATGGCCAACAAGAATAACGGGACTGCCTACACGGTTAAGTGTGCGTTTGATAGTTGCCACATCTTCTTCAAATGAATCTAGTCCATATTGAACGGCGATTACTTCATGTCCATCAGCTTGCAAGGCAGGAATTACTTTGCTAAAGCATGAACCATCTGCCCAGATTCCATGGCAGAATACGATTGTAGATTTTGTTTTTGTCATAGTGCTAAAATTTTAATAAAGTTAAAAATGAATGACGCTCAAAAAGTTAACTTAAGTTAACTTTTGCGTTTTAAAACTCTTTTTCTTATCCTGCACAATGATTGAAATTCGATTCCTAGAAAAGACGATATATCTTTTAAAGCCACAACGTTAAAAATTTCCGGGGCTTCATTGATCAGTTTGAGATACCGTTCTTCCGGAGAAAGATCATAATAGCCCAAAAACCTATCTTCAACCAATTTATAAGCGTATTCCGCAAACAACCTCCCAACTTTGCCCCATTCAATCGAACTTTTATATAGTTCCTGCAGATCGTCATAACTTATGCTGATAATTTTCGCATCAGTGATTGCTTCTATATCATGGTCACAAGGAACTTGTTGAACAAAACTTACAAATGAAACTAAAGTCTGTCCGGGTGAATGTATAAAAACATTTCTCTGCTCACCATCAGGACCTTGCTTATAAGTTCTAAAATATCCTTCGACTATGAAAGATGAAGTTCTACAAATTCGTCCGCTTTTACTGTATTTATCGCCTTTTTTGTATGTATTTATATTCCACATATCTGCTGATAATAAAAAAGCTTCTTCTGATAAATTGCAACAGTAACTTAAAAACTGTCTTGCCACTTGGAGGTCATCCATATTGAAATAAGTTTGGTTTAAGGTTTATATTGATTTTTATAACGACTATAGATAAAAATTAAAGAGTTTAAAATTGTTTTTACTGTATTTTGAGTAATAAATTAAGCATACTATGTTAAATTAATTCTGCATGGCATCGGTTAAAAGATGTTTCATAAGCGTATTTCATTCAAAACCATCAAATCATTTTTTAATTGGTTAGAATTTGAATCAATGTGAATCTCTATGTAATATAAAGAATATGACAGTTGATATGAATCATTCATAAAAAAGCAAAATAAAGTGAAATTGCAGATCTGAGGGGGTAGGTTATGTAAAGATGCAAGGCAGAATTAACCGTTTAGAAGTGAAAGATTTAAAGCTTAAATTTACTAAAAAAAGTATTATAATCATATTCTTAACTTTAAAAATTGTTTAAAGATAATGTTAGATTAATAGTGTGGAGAGCGTACTGGTTATTTATAATTTAGTATCAAATTTTTATGAAGGTAATTCAAACAAAATAAGATCTAAAATTTTACATTTGATGAGTTAAATAAAAAATCAGTTAAATGCCGGAGATTATTATTAACTCATTTTCAGTAGCAATTTGCTTTCTAATAGGGATATTAGCCATTTTTTATATACCTTATAACAAGAAAGGAAATCTGTGGTTTGGTATTTTTCTTATATCAGTGGGTTTTGCATTGTTAAGTAAAATAGTATGGGAAGAAGAGTTGGATATTAAGTTTCCCTATATTGTTCCGGTTTCAGAATTATCTCGTTTTATTGTTGCTCCAGGTTTTTATTTAAGTATTTGGTACTACACACATTTGGGTGAAACAAGTTTTGGAAAAAAATGGTTGCATTTTATACCGGCACTAGTATTTATTCTTATAGTATCGATTCCGTATTTTCTTTCCTTAGGAAATATTTCCGATCTAATTGGAGAAGGTGCAAGCCGTATAGTAGGACGTTTGATGAGTTTGGTATTCCCTGTTCAACTCATCATCTATTGGATTTTGTCGTATCAATTGTTAAAAAAACATAGAGGCATTATATTGTTGTTTTCATCTCAGAAAGATGAAAAAGATTTAAAGTGGCTGCTAAGTATACTGGTGTGGATACTCTTTATGATTGTCGTGTCCATGATAACAAAAATAAAGGAAAATGACTATCTTAATTCGGTTAGTACTTATCTGTATTTGATCTTTACACTATTTATGGTCTACAATCTTTTGAGACAAAAAGAAGTTTTTTTAGATAATAAAAACGAAAACATAGCACTTGAAAATATTTTATATCCGAATCTTAGTTTTCAGACTGAAAAACCGGCATCGCGACTAAGCGAAGATGAGCTGTTAAAATAC
This sequence comes from Flavobacterium sp. LC2016-01, assembly GCF_009711135.1. GTDB lineage: Bacteria > Bacteroidota > Bacteroidia > Flavobacteriales > Flavobacteriaceae > Flavobacterium. The sequence goes on from NZ_WMIC01000006.1 coordinate 128,389, forward strand.
AAGTCAATTTTGAATACTCTTTTGCAACAAGAAGAAGTGTTTACAGATTCTGAAATCAATTTGGCTTCCCTCGCTGATAAAGTTGGTATTTCAATGAATGATTTATCTTTTGTAATCAATACTAGTTACAATATGAATTTCTATACCTTGATAAATAATTACAGAGTAGAAAAAGTGAAAGAGATGCTGGTAAAAAAACAATACAGTCATTTGACAATTCTTGGTATTGCTTATGAGGCAGGGTTTACATCAAAATCAACTTTTAATACTGCATTCAAGAAAACTACAGGAAATACGCCGAGCGAGTATGTGAAAAAAAATAGCCTAAAAGAGGTCTGAATGGGTACATCTGGACGACTCAAACCTTAAGAAGATGTTTTTTTGCTGGGAATTTAAACAGCAATATTATGTATACAACATCTTTAAAAAACAAAATTTGGTTAGGTTTATGCTTTGGCTTGGTTGTCGGTGCAGTCTTTTTGCGATTATCGACTAAGTATTTTTCTCCTTGGATTCCGCCTCCTTTTTTACTCGGCGCCACGATTCTTTTTTTAATTGCATCGTTGATTTTACCTTTTGTATGGCATTCTATGGAAAAACAACAAGGTATTAAGAGCAGTGAACTCAAAACAAGACTGGAACATCGGATTATTTATGCAATTTCTTTGGATTTAATTATGTTTGGTTTTCATAAAATTGAAGGACTGCAAATGATTGTTCCGTTGGGTTTGCTGGATACGCCGTTTAGTACTTTATCAGGTGAAACGCTCGTATGGGCATTCTTCAAATATTCGTATCCTTTTACCGTTTTTATTGCCTTATTGCAAATCTTAACCGCCGTACTTTTACTCTTTTCAAGAACAAGACTTTTCGGATTGATTTTGTCAGTACCGATGTTAGTTTTTATAACCTGTCTTGATATTTTTTACCAAATGCCAATGGGTCCTTTAACACATGGTATTATATTATTGTTGGGCGTGTTTTATTTTTTATCTCAGGATTCAAAAAGATTAATCAATTTTATTTTTCAGCCTTTAGAAGGTACCAAAAGTTTGAACGTATCGAACTATTATAAAAATTTGTACAGAGCATCTTTATTTATTTGGCCTCTGTTTTTCTATTTCATTTATGATTATCCCAATAAACATCCCCAATTAACCGGAAAATATCAAGTTCAAAATTTGAAAATAGATCATGTTTCTCTGAAAGCGAAGAGCCCAAAGGACAGTGTACTGACAACAGTTTATATGGATCTCGATGATGAAGTAGCTTTTGACTTTAATGATTGGAGGTACAGATACATTGGCACCTATTTTCTCAACGAAAAAAATGATTCCATTACGATTCGATGGCGATATCCTTCTGATAAATTAGATCATTTTAAAGGTAAATTGATTAGAGCAAATAATAAGTTGATTTTAAATGGAAAGATGAATGGAGAAATACTTCAAATGGAATTAAATAGATAGTTTCTCTACTACTTGAAACTGTATTTGGAAAATGCAGGCAAAATAATATTTCATAATAATTAGAAAAAGCCATGAAAAAGGCCCATTTCAATAGAAATGGGCTTTTAAACATATTATAATTTAGTGCAGATAAAAATGTCGTAACTCATGACTAATACATAATTTTGTAATTCATGAAGTAACCAGCTTCGTAATATTATACTATGAATAATACATTTTCTGACAATAACCAAATAGGAATGGTATCAACTTTCCCTGAGCTAGTGCATACCGATTTTAAAGGAGAAATGAATGCGTTATGCTGGTACCGGAATTTGGATGGCGATTTTAACGAGATTACAGCCAAGTTGTCTTTAAAAGAAAATATAACAGAAGTTCATTCTGAAGATTTGCTAGCCCTCCAGCTATCAGAAAAGGGAAATATCGCACGGAAAATAATCTTAAATGATTTGCAGTTATTAACTGATTTTGGAGCTTCGCCTTCTCTTAATTTGCTGAAGTGTTATGAACGTGATGACGAATTTGATTTCATATCCACAGATGTTTATTCGTTTCATGTTGATCGTTCGCCCATTGCAACAGATACGTTTTTATGCACCTATCACGGGGCGGCAAGTGATATTATTTCTAATTCGCAGGCAGAACAAAAAATTCTAATTCCAGAAATCCGGGCAAAGCTAAAAAAACTTCATGATGGAGCAGAGGAAGAATTCGAAGGCTTTTTGAAGGAGAATTACTTTGATCTGCATTATCAGGCAAATGAGGATGCAAAACCTATTAATTTAGGATTAGGACATCTTTGGCGCCTGGCCGTAGATCATCCCAAACAACAAGTTTTGCCCTGCATTCATAGAGCGCCAATAGAAAACGAAGGAGAATACAGGTTGCTATTGATTTGTTAGATGAAATTCTATTGATATTTACTCAAATCCAGATTAAGAATAGCACCTACTTTGCTAAACTCTTTATTAATTTTTGCATTCAGGATTAGTTGTTCATTACTTATCGGATGATTAAAAATTAACTGATGCGCATGAAGCATCATTCCTTTCAGGTCAAAATTCTCCAGCCATAATTTATTTTGTTTGTTACAACCATGTGGCCGACTTCCTAATATGGGATGAAAAATATGTTTGAAATGTTTACGTAATTGATGCATACGTCCAGTTTCAGGAATCGCTTCTACCAAACAATATCGGGAAGTTGGTTTATTGTTAAATGCTAACGCAACTTCGGCATTTTGCAAACGATGAAAATAGGTTATTGCATTTTGAGTAACATCGTCATCATTAGTTAAATCATAATCAATTGTTAGTTCTTCGGGTGACCAACCTCGTAAAATGGCTAAATATTTTTTTTCGACTTTGCGTGTGGCAAAACGATCATTCATAATTTTTAAAATGGCTGCATCCAAAGCAAATAACAAAACGCCAGATGTTTTGCGGTCTAACCGATGAATAGGATAAACGTGTTGCCCTATTTGATTTCTCAATTCCTGAATGGCATAAACTTTTGCATCGCGCGCATAAAATGATTTGTGAACCAATAAGCCACTTGGTTTATTAATGGCTATAATATATTCATCTTGGTAAAGAATTTCTAACATTCGGCAAAAGTAGAAGAGATTTGGGTTGAAATGGTTTTTATGGGTTGTTTATTTCAATGCTTTTGTTTTATTATAGATCGAAAACGGAATACACAAGTATGATCTTCATGCTTTGTACGACTCCTTTTTTAACTTATCTTCGCTGTTTATACATTTGTGAGTACATTTTACTCCTTTAAAAATCTAATTTGTGAAAAACACACAGAAAGACGCACAAGAGAATCAACTTAAACGCGGGCTGACGAATCGTCACATTCAGTTAATTGCCTTAGGCGGATCAATAGGAACAGGACTTTTCCTTGGTATTGGTCCAGCGGCTGTATTAGCAGGACCATCTGTTATTTTAGGATATGCTATTGCCGGAATTATCGCTTTTTTTATTATGAGACAACTTGGCGAAATGGTTGTTGAAGAACCTGTTTCAGGAAGTTTTAGCCATTTTGCTTATAAATATTGTGGTTCTTTTGCCGGTTTTGCATCGGGTTGGAATTATTGGATTTTGTATATTTTAGTGAGTATGGCTGAACTTACAGCCATTGGTGTTTATGTTCAATTTTGGTGGCCTGAAATTCCGCTTTGGGCATCCAGTTTATTTTTCTTTCTGGTAATTAATGCTTTAAATTTTGCCTCTGTAAAAGTTTATGGAGAAACTGAATTTTGGTTTTCAATCATAAAAGTTGTCGCTATTATTGCAATGATTCTCTTTGGTACTTACTTGCTAATAAGTGGTACAGGAGGGGAGCATGCTACAATTCATAATTTATATAATGATGGAGGCTTTTTTCCAAAAGGTTTTTTTGAAAAAACTGCAACGGGTGATTTTCAAGGTTTATTATCCGCAATGGCGCTAATTATGTTCTCTTTTGGTGGTTTAGAATTAATTGGAATTACCGCTGCTGAGGCAGAAAATCCAGAAAAAAACATTCCAAAAGCAACCAATCAGGTCATTTATAGAATCCTTATATTTTATGTTGGTGCATTGGTGATTTTATTTGCTTTATCGCCTTGGAGACAAATTACTACAGACAGTAGTCCGTTTGTAATGGTTTTTCAAAATTTAAACGGAATGGAATTTGAGTTGTTTGGCAACAAAATATTTTTTACAAGCTTTATTGCTAATGTGCTTAATTTAATTGTATTAACTGCAGCTTTATCTGTATATAATAGTAGTGTATATAGTAACTCCCGCATGTTATATGGTTTAGCAGATCAAGGTAGTGCTCCTCAATTTTTAAAGAAGCTAAACAAACAATCAGTACCCATTAATGCCATTTTAATTTCTTCATGCTTTGCAGCGATTTGTATTTTAATAAATAAAGTAATTCCAGAAGAGGCTTTTAGTATTTTAATGTCTTTAGTGGTGTCTTGCTTAGTTATTAACTGGGTGATGATTTCGTATACGCATCTAAAGTTTAGACTTTCGAAAGACAAGGAAAACACAAAAACTAAGTTTCCTTCCTTATTTTATCCACTAAGTAATTACATCTGTTTTGTATTTTTATTTGGTATTTTATCCATTATGTGGATGACGAATATGAAGATATCTGTAGAATTAATTCCTATTTGGCTAGGTATTCTTTTTATATGTTATAAAGTTCTTAAAACAAAAGATAAGTAGCTTTTACTTTATTATCATTAATAGGCATTGATTATCAGTATTTAGTTGATTATCAATGCTTTTTTTGAATTATGTTTTTGTTTTAGTGCCGTAGATCATCCCAAACAACAAGTTTTGCCCTGCATTCATAGAGCACCAATAGAAAACGAAGGAGAATACAGGTTGCTATTGATTTGTTAGACGGAATATCTTTAAAAAAACATACAAAATTAGTTTGCTTTGTTTTCTGCAGCTTTTATTAATTCAATTCCTTTAAGAATATATTGATCGGCAGTAAAATTTGATGTTGTTTCCTTGACAAAATAATCTATTTTCAAACCATTTCTTTGGACACCCGTACCATCAGGATAAAATCCTCCCATAGAAGTGAATGGAATTTCTGTCCCATCAGGCGATTTAAAAACGGCAATATTCAGTGGAGCGCCAGATGTCGTTTCCCCCACAGTTATGCAAGTAGGAGAGGCCTGAATAGTCATTCCAATAAACTCAGCCTTACTTTGAGTGGTAGTATTTACCAATAGAATAATTTTTTTATTATAGTAGTTGGAGTTTTTACTGCCAGCCTTAAAAGGATCTATTATGACACTGATAGCAGGTTTACCAAAGTTTGCCAACGAAGGTCTGTCTCTTGATGGTGAAAGAATTTTAATAAATTCTCTTCTGTCTGGATAGGTATATTTTGCAATCTCCTCGCCTGAAATATTTTTTGGATAATTTCTTAAATCTAGTATAATCCCATTTGTACTAGAAAATGCTTCAAATGCTTTTTTGGTTTCCTCTTTTGAAATTGTACTTAGATTTATGTACCCAATATTGTCATCAATAAGCTGCCATTCCTTTTTATAAGAAAAAAATGGTAAATAAGAACGCTCCTCTTCTTTGGAGAAATTCTGATAGAGATGAACATATTTTGTAGTAACAGAATCTTTTCTTTTTATTTTAAGTTTAAGACTATCTTCCTTATTCCATAATAAGAACCTGGTCCAATATTTTAAATGAGCAGCATTTGAAGAGGAAAGCTTTGAATCTATCTTTTGTTTTCGAAATGATTTAATGTCCATATCGTTAACTTCAAGAATGAAATCTCCTAATTTCAAATCCTCTTTTTTTGCCAATTCATTCACAATTCCTGAAACTACCAGAGTATCATTAACGTTCATTACTGAGATTGGCGGCTTAAATTTAAATAGAGAATCGGATACTGTTTTTGAAAAAAAATACGAATGTGAATCATTAAGAGATACAATTAAATTGGTCTTTGCTAACTCATAATCGAATTGAGAATTAGCGTTTGTGAAATTATCGATAAAGCTTTCTAACTGGCTATACCAGTTTTTATCCATCAGATATTTATTCACATCATGATATTGGATTACATTCCAAAAACTAAATAGTTCTAGTAGTCTATGGCTTTTTATTTTATAGTCAAATGCTTTAAAGCCTTTTTCATTGTCGAAAGTTGGGATTCCGCTTTTTGATGTATAGTAATTACCAATACTTGTGTTGTTTTCTAGTTTTTTTAACTTGGGATAAAGTTCTGTGTTGCCTGAATATTGTTCAATCCACTTGTAATCATAATTTTTTGTAAATAAATTATCTGTATTCGTATTGGTTTTTATTTTGCTTTCTGGAATCGACAAAATAAAATTTAATAAAAATGTATCGAGATTTGTTTGTGTAGTTACACTTTCAAGCTTATTAAAATTTTCAACAAATTTTTCATCCCAATTGTATTTTCCATTACTGACTTCAGAATGCTGGTATTTCATCAATCCCCAAACTAATCCAAATTGTTTGTATTTTTCGGTATTACTAATTCCTTGTTTTTCTTGAGAAAACATTTGCATTATAAAGGAAATACAAAGCGTAATGGTAAAAACATTTTTTTTATTCATGGATGTTTTTTTTGTTGTTTAAATAGTAAGAACTCTGCTGGTAATTGATGTGCAAAGTAGATTAATTGAAAGTAGGGTAAGGAGTAATAAAGTACGTTTTTGTGTATGCAAAAATCCAGTTTGTGTTATTAAAATCTTAAAATCCAGAGAGTCGAGAGTCTTTATTAAAAAAACTAAATCAATTTATGCTTGATCTCTTTGTATTTTGAACGGCCAACTGGCAATAGTTCTCCATTTTTAAGCAGCATATTATATTTTCCGCCAGTTTCTACAATAAGTTTATCTGCCTCTTGCCAGCAAAGAATATAGGATTTGTGAATTCGTTCGAATGCTGCAGGAAGAAGTTTTTCTAATGATTCCATAGACTTATCATGTAGCTCTATACGGCCATCGAATAAATGCAGTTCAGTATAAATTCCTGCGCCTTTAATGTATTTGATATCTTTAACAGGAATCAGTTTAATGGTTTTTGCTTTTTTGACAGCTAAAAATTGTATATCCTGTTCGCTTTTTCTTTCTGGTGTTATAAAACGTGTAAAGGCTTGCGTAAGTCGGTTTACGTCAAAAGGTTTTGGAACAAAATCCAAAACACCATAATGAAATGCCATAATTGCTTTATCCGTATAAGCAGAGATAATAATGGTTTGAAAAGATTTAGCAACAACGGTCTGCAGTACTTCAAATCCGTCTTCGCCGTTTAAATTCAAATCGAGAAGCAGTAAATCTATTGCTTGTTTTTCGATTGTGTTTAATCCATTTTCAACAGAATCGCTGAGTAAAATCTGTACCTCTTTATCAAAAAAATCACGGGTCATTCTTTCGATTCGTTTCGCAATTCGGGCCTCATCTTCAATAATTAGAATTTTCATTTTTTATCAAAAATTTTAATTGTTGTACACCATCCTTCTTCTACAGCAAAAGAGTCAAATTCCCAATTGCTGCCGTAACTTTCATTTAATCTGGCTTTGATGTATTTAAAACCTGTTCCGTTACTGTTTTCTTTCTTTCTGTTTCGGTTTTTTGCCAGTGTTAACAAGGTATATTGTTTGTACTGTTTTTCTTTGGTAAAACTTAAAGAGAAAGTAATACAGCCTTGTTTTGGAGGTAAACTATGTGTAATTCCGTTTTCTATAATAGTATGAATAATTGCGGGTGGAATTTCTTCATTTGCATCAATATTTCTGTCTTCCCAATTATAACAAACTTCTTTTCGAAAAGACATTACTTCTAAGTGTTTTCGGCATAAATCGATTTCCTGCTGAATGGGAATCAGCGTATCCTCAGCAATAGAATTCATAATATCAAATTCATCTGCCAGCGCACGAATAAATATTACGCCCTGCTGCGGAGATTCTTCGATCCAGTCAATCAATGAAGTTAATGTATTTCGAAGAAAGTGTGGCTGAATATTTTTCTTAATCAGTTCCAACTGCAATCTGGATGAAAGCAATAACGAGGCATTGTGAGCTTCTTCAAGAGCTTTTGCCCGAATAGTATGCAGATAAAGCATAGACAGGACGATAATCGTAAAAGCTATAAACAATCCAAAATCATAAAAAATATATCGATTTACAATTACGCTTGCCAATAAACCAATCACTACGATTAAGCCGCCTTTAATTTTTCGGAATGCCGCATCGATGGCAACAATAAAGGAGATGGTACACATGGCATAACTAAAATAGATGGCGGTTCTATCATACTCGCCGTAGTATTCAATATAAATTGTCAGAAGACTTACAATCAAAAGAAATAAAAGCAAGCGCTTTCTTTTAAAACCAAATTGCAGCATAAAATACCAAGGAACTAATATCGAAATTATAAATGTGAGTAAACCAACAATCTGCAATCGGGTATAAAAATTGGTATACGGAATATCAATATAAAATTTGACGTATTCTATAATAAGCAGGCAGAAGAAGAGCAGACAGATTATTCCAAAAAGCAAAACGGTTGCTTCTTTGCGAGTACTGTTTATGTAGAGAAAGAAATAATAAATAGAGGCGATAAGAAAAGCTCCAGCCATGAGATTCATAAAAGACATCACAACAAGCGGTGCGCGATGAAGTCTCAAAAAGCTTTCAAGTTTGACCTTCATCCCTCGTTGAGATTCCCGTAAATAAACCTGAGTTCCCGTTACTGTTACAGTATGCTTGCCTATAGTGGCTAATTTTTCAGGTATTTGGTAATACGTCAATTCAGTTCCGGGTACTTCGGCTTGGCCACGTTTAGCCATTTTACCATTTCTTCCCACAAAAACACCATCCCAATAAACATCAAAAGCACCAAAACCAGTCACTTGTATGCCCAGCGGACTGGAAATATTTTCACGCTTAAGCAATTCAACATCGATAGCAACTTTAAATATAGAATCTGCCGACTGACCCAGAAAATTCTGCGGTTTATCATCGTCAACATAATACGTTACATCCGATTTCACGAACTCGGTGTATTGTTTACAGGACGAAAACAATAGTAGTGCTAAAACGATAAAAAAGGGCGGTCTATACATGAGATAAAGATAAAATAAATATCGAATACAGAAATGCATTTCGAAAGCTCCTAGAGCCGTTTGCATGTTTTAAAAGGTAAGATTTTATTTTATAAAGTAATCTTGTATCATCAAAATCAATAAATATGAAAGCCTTAATAACCAGTATTTTAATTTTATTTATTCCGATGTTTAGCTTTGCGCAAAAAGCTTCTGTTTCTGGAAAAGTTCAGGACAATACAACTAAAGAATCAATTCCATATGTTACAGTATCAATACAAGATAATGCTTCAAAAACAGCAGCGGTTGGTGTGACTGACGAGAAGGGAATATTTAATTTCGAAAAACTGCCAAGCGGTAAAATGACAATATCTTTTAGTTATGTTGGATATCAAAATTATACTCAAACATTTGAAATCGGTTCTGGAAAACCAAAAATAGAACTAGGAACGATTGCTTTGCATGCCGATGCGGTAGAATTAAATGCGGTAGAAGTGACTGGGCAAAAATCCAGCGTTAGCCTAAAATTGGATAAAAAAGTTTTTGAAGTGGGTAAAGATGTGCTTTCGCAGAATGGCTCTGCTCACGATGTTTTAAATGGAGTTCCATCGGTAACCGTTAGTCCAACAGGAGGAATAAGTCTTCGTGGAAACAGCAGTGTATTGGTGTTAATTAACGGGCGTCAGTCTGGTTTAACACAAAGCAATTCCCTCGATCAAATTGCAGCTGACCAGATCGAACGCATCGAAGTAATAACGAATCCTTCATCTCGATATGATGCTTATGGTTCGGCAGGAATTATCAATATTGTATTGAAGAAAAATAAAAAAAGCGGTTTCAGCGGTCAGGTGAGATTAGTTGCCGGATCACCAAATGACAGCCGCCTTAATCCAAGCGTTAATTTTAAATCAGATAAAATCAATATTTTTTCCAATTTTGGTATACGTTCCTCAGATTACGTTGGACTATATACTACGAATCAATCGACTATGAATAACGGTACTCCAAATTATCTTAACCACGTGCAGAACGAAGATCGCCACGACGATGGCAAATTGATGTATCTGGGTGCCGATTATTATATTGATGAACATCGAACTATTACTGCAGCTTTCTTGAAAAATGCCACGCAGGACGATGATAAAACCCGTTTGTTATATGATTACAGCAATGCGAATCATACACGAGACAGCACTTTAGCAAGAGAAGGAAAATCACTGGAAAAAAGAGATTACAACCAATTCGAGTTTAATTATACCCAGACTTTTAAGAAACCTTCAAAAAAATGGACTATTGATGTCCAGTATGATTGGTGGAACAGTGATAAAAAATGGAATCTTTTGACGCAACAAATTTATCCGGAAACGCTGGCTTATCCCGGTATTAGGACCAGCTCAATAGGAAACAGTAAGGACTTGCTTATGCAGAGTGATTTTATTCAGCCAATCGATTCTGTTTCTGTATTTGAAATGGGGGTTAAGACAGAAATTCGTAAAGTTTCGAGTCAGTTTTTGGCTGAACAGCAACAGGAAAATGATTGGTCGATTTATCAAGATATTGATAATGATCTCAATTATACTGAGACTATTTCAAGTGCTTATGCACAATACAGCAACAAGCTTAAGAAATTTAATTATATGCTGGGTCTTCGTACAGAATTTACCAAAGTTTCGATTACAGATATTAAAAACACCTACAACGATGATAAAAAATACAACAAATTATTTCCTACGGTTAATTTAAGTTATAAGTTCGAAGCCTCAACTTTGCAGTTAAATTACAGCAAGCGTATTAATCGTCCGCCTTTATATGCTTTGTATCCTTTTAACGAACTAACCGATTTAAATGCACAATATATTGGTAATCCAGATCTTAATCCTTCCTATTCTGATGTATTTGAATTGGCTTTTCTTAAGACATGGAAAAAGCTTACACTGAATCCTTCTGTTTATTATCAATGGGAGAGTGGTTATATTCAGGATTTTACTTATCGTGAAAATGATATATTTTTTACAACGCCTATTAACATTCAGCATGAAATACGAACTGGTATCGAACTTTCGACATTATATAATCCGTTAAAATGGCTTCAGGTAAATTTAGAAATGAATTTGTATCATTTTACGCAAAAAGGAAGCTATCAAGACCAAAATCTTTATTATGCAGGGAAAACTTTTACGGGGCGTTTAAGTACTCAGGTTAAACTTCCATCAAAATTCAGTTTTCAGGGACGTTACAATTTTCGAGGTGCGCAACAAAATGCACAAACAAGAAACGATGCATTGCAATCGCTTGATTTTGGCTTAAGCAAAACTTTATTAAAAGACAAAGCGACCATTGTATTTGATGTGACAAATGCTTTTGACTTGCGCCAAAATAAAAGTACAACAACCGGTACAGATTATTATATCATTGAAAACAGTATCCCAAACGCAGCCCGCTACCGACTCAGTTTTGTGTACCGTTTTAACTTAACAGATCCAAAAACAATTAGACAGGCGAGTAGTGCTAATCGTAATTGATAGTAGAAAATGAAGCTTTGAGGATAAAAAAAGGGACAAAAAGATGGTTTTTATCTTTTGTCCCTTAGAGTGATACAAATTGTATTATTCCTCTTTTTTAAAATAATTATTTATTGTTCTTGATTTATTAAAATGGTTGCAAATTATAATTTGCTACCTAATTGCTATTCATATTTTAATTTAGCATTCGTTCAATTATTAATTTTAAGCTTGTAATATTCTTAGCCTATTTAAAAAAATATGTTTTTTTAGCTTTATACATTTCATTTTTGCTTAATATGATATGTATAGATTTACTTTATGCCGTTAAGTCTAATTGCCATTTTTTAATGATACCGCTGTTAGATTTATTTTCCTACATGCTTCTAAGTTTTAAATAAGGCTCTTAATAATTAAGAACTCATATAATTATTAAGAAATATTTGCCATCTCATAAACACTATTTTTTTAAAAATTACCCAGTACAATTAGTCGATACAGGTTTTTGTTTGATGATGAATTAAAACCTATTATGATAATTACTGTACAAGCAAAATAAATGTTGACGAATAAAAAATCAGAAGAGAATCCTCAATTTAAATTGAATATGAAAATTTATCAAATGATTTAGAGCAGAAGATACTGCTCTATATTATGAAGAAAGTTTAATAAAAGCAGATTAAACAAAATTCACTAATTTAACATAGTACTTATGAAAAAAGCAGTATTTACATTCATTTGTGTCCTTATTTTTGCTAATGCAAATGTTTTCGCACAGACCAAAATGGGTGAAGTCTTACCAATTCCTGCTCCAAATAGAGCCCCTATAACTGAAATGGATTGGAGGAAAGTAACACCACCTGAACGTTTTGTAGTTAAACCACCCAAAGGCGCTCCTAATGTTGTTATCGTATTAATGGATCAAACTGGTTATTCTGATCCTTCAACAATGGGAGGTGGCGTAAATACACCTGCATTTGAAAGAGTAGCTAAAAACGGTCTGCTGTTTACCAATTTTCATGTTAATGCTCTGTGTTCTCCAAGCCGTGTGGCTTTGTTAACAGGAAGAAACAGCCATCAAAATCATATGGCTGGCGTAACCGGAACCAATACATCATATCCTGGTGATGACGGTATACGACCTCCAACTATAAATTCAATCGGTTATATGCTCCAAAGCTGGGGATATTGCACAGGATATTTTGGAAAATGTAATGAAGTTCCGGATAACGAAGTAAATGTCAGCGGACCTTTCACACGTTGGCCAACGCGAACGGGATTTGATAAGTTTTACGGTTATTTAGCGGGAGAACAATCTCTTTTTCATCCGAGTTTATATGATGGAACTACTCCGATAGGAACATCAACAGATCCTAATTATCATTTTAATACTGATTTAACCAATAAATCTTTAGAATGGATTCGCGCAACACGTTCTTTAACGCCAGATCGTCCATTTATGATTTATTATGCACAAAGCGCAAGTCATCCGCCACATACACCACCAATTGATTGGTTGAAAAGGGATTCATATAAAGGAAAATTTGATCAGGGATGGGATAAATATCGCGAGGAAGTTTTAGCCCGTCAAATTAAATTAGGAATTGTTCCCGCGGGAACTAAACTGGCGAAAAACCCTGAAACAGTTCAGGAATGGGAAAGCTTGACTCCTCAAGCTAAAAAAGTGCTGGCTCGAGAAATGGAAGTTTATGCTACGTTAACTGAGCACGCTGATTATGAAGTAGGGCGTTTAATGGATGGTCTTGAGGAAATGGGAGAATTGGATAACACCCTCTTCATTTATATTTTTGGAGATAATGGCTCTTCGGTAGTGGGAGATTTGAACGGAACATTTGTAGAATGGTCTGGACTTAATGGCGCACCAGAAGATATTCCGTACTTAGCAAGCCGTTTAGACGAGTATGGCGGTCCAAATTCATATCCCAATTACGCTGTAGGATGGGCGATGGCTGGTGGTACACCATGTACACTCGGCATTACCTTTGCTCATGGTGGTGGTAATATTGCCGGAATGGCACTACAATGGCCAAAAGGAATTAAAGCAAAAGGGGAAAAACGTACCCAATATACACATCTTATAGATGTAGTGCCGACGATACTTGAGGCAGTTGGCATTCCTGAACCTAAAACGGTAAACGGTATTGCGCAATTGCCAATGCAGGGCAGCAGTATGAGCTATCTTTTTGAAGATGGCAAAGCCAAAGAGCGTCATACTGTTCAATATAATGAAACAGCAGGAAACAGAAGTATTTATCAAGATGGTTGGATTGCAGCAACCATTCATAGTGCATTATGGGAACCAGAATTAAGAACGCAAGATTTTAATAAAGACAAATGGGAACTGTATAATATGCGTGAAGATTTTGGTTTAGCCAATGATCTTGCAGCTAAAAATCCAAAGAAATTAGAAGAACTAAAAGCGTTATTTATAAAAGAAGCATTAAAAAATAATGTCTTTCCTTTGGATGACCGCAGAGCTGAAAGATTGAATGCAAAAGTAGCCGGAAGACCTGATATAATGGATGGACGTAAAACACTTACCATTTACCCTGGAATGCCCGGATTAACTGAAAATAGCTTTATCAGCACCAAACAAACTTCATATACGATAGACGCAAAAATTGAAGTACCAAAAGGAGGTGCAAATGGCGTTATTTTTTCTCAGGCAGGAATGTTTGGAGGCTGGAGTTTTTATGTTTTAAATGGCAAACCAAAATTCACTTACAATTGGCTAGCGCGAGAATCTTATTCTATAGAATCCACCGAAACATTGCCAGAAGGAAAAGTGAGCTTAGGCTTTGATTTTGCTTACGATGGAGGTCCGTTAAACAGTGGTGGAACTGGAACTATTTTTATTAACGGAAAAAAAGTAGGGCAAGGAAGAATAGGTAAAACAATGGGTTCGCTTTATTCATTAGCAGCCGAAACGGCCGATATTGGCAAAGATTCTTACTCACCAGTAACAAAAGATTATGATCCTTGGAATAATTCCTTCACCGGAAAAATAGAAAAAGTGACTTTCAATTTAAAATAATAGAACCTAATTAAAACACCCACACATACGATGAAATGTTGTGGGTTTTTATTTTTAATAAAAATGGGTGAATAGTAAACAAAATAAGATTACTTATGAAGTATGTTAAAAAAATAGTAACTTTTTTTCTGCTTCTAGCTAGTTTCAGATCCTATTCTCAGACGGAAAAACTAAATCAATTTTGGAACGAATATGCTTTTACGAAAGATTTAAGTCAAAAATGGGTTCTGGAATTAAATTTTGGTTTAACAACGAGCGGTTCTGCAGAAAACCCAAAAATGTTTCATAATGTTACTCAGTTGTACGTTAGAGGATGGATGCACTATTATCCTGCAGAGCGTTGGAAATTGTCATTGTTTTATGCTTATTTTTATAATAAAAATGTACCCGAACTAAATCAGGAAAAATCACCAGAGCTGCGAAGTGCGCTTCAAGCTACTTACAATTTATTTAAACAAGACAGACTAAAGATAAATTTAAGAGCCAGATTTGAAGACAGACATTTGGAGAATGAAGAATCAAATTTTGAAGCTGTAGCACGATTCCGATTTCAGATAAAAGCTGTTTATCCGCTTTATTTTTTAAAAATTGAAGAAAATTCAACATATCTTTTCGCATCTGAAGAAGTATTTTTTAAAACCAAAAGTGCAGTTAGCGGTCCTGATTTTTTTGATCGCAACAGAGCAACAATTGGATTAGGAATTCCTATCAAAAAAGATTTTCAAATTGAAGTTTCATATGCAAATGAAATTATGCCTAGAGATCCTAATAATCAAATAGTGAATGCTGTTCAGGTAAATTTGATATTTAATAATTTGCTTCCGAATGTGATTAAATCATTTCAAAGGACAAAAACTGCCGTTGATGATGGAAGTAGTGGACTATAAATAATTTATTACCCTGGGTCTCCGAATTTTTCCTTAAGAAAAGCTGCGCAAACTTTACGGGACATTCAAACTGCTTTTAAATACTGTTAAATAGTAAAATAAAGGTATAAAAAAAAGCTCCAAATCATTAATTTGGAGTTTTTACTTGTGACGTTTAATTCACAATTTACAAATCATTTTATGAACGATTTAAAGAAATTGGCTTATTATTAAGTGAATTTATAAGATAATTATTTTAATTTTTTATCCAGATGAGGTTTGTATGTATCGTAAGGGTTAAATGGTAAAAAACTTAATTTAACAGTAATGATTTTTTCAATTAAACAATAATAGTTTTAATTTAAAAAATTTATAATCAATTAATAAAATTAAGAAGAATATAAAGATTTATTAATGTTATAATTTAGTATGGAAAGCTCTTAAAACAATCTTTTAAGTTTATTCCTCTAAAAGATAGTTCGTAATTGTGATTTAATTTAGGGAAGGATATAATGTTTTAAAAAACTTTGTTGCAAATTATAATCTGCAACATCAATAAAATTTTTTGTAATTACCATGTTTGTAAATTAGTGTTTGTCACAAAATTTATAACTATGAGATCCTTTACTTACCCAAAACTACTGTTAATTTTGGCTGTATTTCTTTTCAGCTGTAATCAATCTCAAAAAGATAACTCAGTAGCAGAAAAAAGTGATTCGGGAGAATTAGACCGAACCATACTTCCAATTCCTGAGCCTCCTTTTGGTGGTAAAATCGGAGAAACCTATAAAGATTCAAAAGAAGAATGGCCAAAACTGGTTACACCTCCGCAGGGAGCGCCAAATGTGATTATTATTATGTTGGATGATGTGGGTTTTGGACAAGTAAGTACTTTTGGAGGGCCTGTTCCTACACCAGAATTGGATAAACTCGCAGCAAATGGCTTAAAATATAATCGATTTCATACAACAGCAATCTGCGGGCCTTCGCGTGCAGCCTTGTTAACCGGAAGAAACCATCATAATGCAGGTTCGGGCTTTTTGGCCGAATGGGCAACCGGATATCCGAGTTATAATTGTATGATTCCAAAAACAACGGCAACTTCGGGCAGAATATTAAAAGGGAACGGATACAGCACAAGCTGGTTCGGAAAAAATCATAATACTCCGGACTGGGAAACTTCTGTTACTGGTCCTTTTGACCGCTGGCCTACGGGTTTAGGGTTCGATTACTTTTATGGATTTAATGCCGGAGAAACGCATCAGTATTATCCAGTTCTTTTTGAAAATACAAAAGCTGTGGAACCAGACAAATCTCCTGAACAAGGTTATCATTTCATGACCGATATGACGGACAGAGCAATTAATTGGCTGGAGTATAGCAAATCAGTGGCACCTCAAAAACCTGTTATGCTGTATTTTGCTCCAGGAGCGGCACACGCTCCGCATCATGCACCAAAAGAATGGCGTGAAAAATTTAGAGGACAGTTTGACAAAGGCTGGGATGTGGTAAGACAGGAAACTTATGAACGCCAGTTGAAAATGGGAATTATTCCGCCAGGAACAAAACTTACTCCAAGACCAGACTGGGTTACGCCTTGGGATAAACTTTCAGCAGATCAGAAAAAACTATTTGCGCGCTTAATGGAAAATTATGCAGGATATCTTTCGTTCGCCGATCATGAAACAGGACGACTTTTAGAAGCCATCAGCAAACTTCCTGATGCAGATAACACGCTAATATTTTATATTGTGGGAGATAATGGAGCAAGTTCTGAAGGAGGAATGGAAGGAACTGTCAACGAAATAAAAGCATTGAGCGGAATAGCAACTCCTTTGGCAGACAATTTAAAACATCTTGATGAAATCGGAAATCCTAATACAGAACCTCATTATCCTGTAGGTTGGGCTTGGGCAGGAAATGCTCCTTTTCAATGGGTAAAACAAGTCGCGTCTCACTTTGGCGGAAGCCGAAATCCAATGGTGGTTAGTTGGCCAAAAGTAATAAAAGATAAAGGCGGTATGCGAAGCCAATTTGTTCATTTAATTGATGTGCTTCCTACAATTTTAGACGCTTCTCATTTGCCAGCGCCAAAAACGGTTGATGGTGTTGAACAGAAACCTATGGATGGGGTTTCGTTCTTATCCACTTTTACAGATAAAAATGCAAAACCGGTTAGAACTAGACAATATTTTGAGATCTTCAGCAACAGGGCAATTTATGATAATGGCTGGGTTGCTGCGACACAACACACTTTCCCATGGAGACAGGATTTTGCACCAGGAAACTGGGATAAAGACAAATGGGAACTTTATAATATTGATAAAGATTACAGTGAATCAGTTGATTTGGCTAAAAAATATCCTGAAAAGCTTAAGGAACTGCAAGCAATTTTTGATGAAGAAGCGAAAAAATACAACGTTTATCCATTAGATGACAGAGGTACAGGCCGATTAATTTCTCCTAAACCTACGCCATCAGATCCTAAACGCAAACATTTTACTTTTTATGCAGGCGCGATAAGACTGGCAGAAACCGCTTCTCCAAATACTAAAAATAAATCACACAGTATTACGGCTGAAATTGAACTAAAATCAAAATCGGATAGTGGTGTTATTGTCGCTTCAGGAGGAAGTTCGGCAGGATTTGTATTGTATGTACAAAATGGAAAACTGGTTTATCATTATAATTATTTTGATGAAGCCCGTTACGTCATTACTTCAAAAGAATCACTTCCGACAGGAAAAAGCACCGTACGATTTGATTTTGCTTATGATGGCGGAGGAACTGGAAAAGGCGGAACTGGAAAACTTTATATCAATGATAAATTAGTTGGAGAAGGCCGTATTGATAAAACAGTTGCAGCTCGTTTTGGAATCGACACTTTCGGAATTGGCGAAGATACTGGATCTCCAGTTGCATATTCGTACAAGCTTCCATTTAAGTTTACGGGTAAAATTGATAAGGTTAATATTGATTTGAAATAGTTTTAAGTATTAAGAATTTTAGTTATAAACCTACAGTTATGAAAAAGTACATTGTTTTATTTGCAGTTTTGGCTTTTGTTACTGAAATCAGTGCACAGCAGAATTATTTTAATCCAACCGTTAAGGTAAAAGAATATTTAGAGCCTGCAATTCCGCATCCTGATCAGGATAAAGAAATGAAGGATAAAATGAGTAAATTGAAAAAGAAACCTAATATTCTGATCATTCTTATTGATGATATGGGTTATGGAGATATCGGCGTTTATGGCGGAGGTGTTGCCATTGGTGCACCAACACCAAACATGGACAAATTAGCTCATGAAGGTTTACAGCTTACATCAACCTATGCGCAACCAACTTGTACGCCAAGCCGTGCTGCAATTATGACAGGAAGAATTCCGGCGCGATCAGGGTTAACAAGACCAACTTTAACTGGCGAGAATCCTAAAGTAAATCCATGGGCTTCTGAAAATACAACTGCCAAAATACTTTCTCAAAACGGTTATAAATCGGCTATTTCTGGAAAATGGCACCTGGGCGAGAGCAAAGGTAGTCTTCCAAATGAAGTTGGTTATGATGAATGGTTGGGATTTGGTTCAGTTCAGTCTGAATACGCGCAGTTTGTAAACGAATGGATTTATCCTGATTTAATCAATAAACCAGATCGACTAGCTGCAGTGAAAAAAATGGTAGACCAAAATATCTTAACTGGTGTAAAGGGAGGAGAAAATAAGGTAGTACAGCCAATATCTAATATTGAAGAACTTTCTAAAGTTGATCAGGTTTTTGCCAACTACAGCGAGGATTTTATTAGACGTTCTGTTAAAGAGAATAAACCATTTTATTTGATTCATTCTTTTTCTAAAGTACATAATGACAACTATGTATCTGAAGGTTATAAAGGGAAAAGTCCAGCTGCAATTCCGTATAAAGATGCTATTGTTGAAGTTGATGATATTGTGGGCAGATTGATGAAACTTTTACAAGATTTAAAAATTGATGATAATACTTTAGTATTCCTTACTTCTGACAACGGACCAAATGAAGATGTTTGGCCAGATGGTGGCTATACACCATTTAGAGGAGGAAAGGGAACAACTTGGGAAGGAGGAGTTAGAGTACCAGGAATCGCATACTGGAAAGGAATGATAGCTCCGGGACGTATTAGTGATGGTTTATTTGACATTTGTGATATGTTTAACACCTCTCTTTCTGCAGCAGGAGTTTTAGATAAAATTCCTTCAACGAATTATATTGATGGAGTAGATCAGTTATCGTTCTTTTTGTCAGATAAAGGGTTGTCGAATCGAAATGCTGTTTTCATGTATTCAGAAACAAAATTTATGGCTATCCGATGGCAGGAATACAAAGTGCACATGAATGTATTTAATACTTCAGCTACAAGAAGAAATCTGGATCAGTCCACTATTCAAAGTATCGGAATGAGTCCGTGGGTATATAATATTTACGCCGACCCAAAAGAACAATTGAGTCAAGGGCATCGTTATTTTGAATGGGGAATTCCGGGCGTAATGGGACTTATTGCGGCACATCTTGCTACTTATCAAAAATATCCAATGAAAGACATCGGTTTAAAGAAACCTGGCGCAGAATAATATTTTAAAAAATTCGCTAAAAACAAAAACTCCTAAGCAGTGAGGAGATTTTGATATTAAGTGTATTTTAAATTTATAATTTATTGAAAGAGTTTTATAATTTAAAGTCAACATTATTTTTTATCGTGCAAGCTTCTATGCTTTTTCAATTATAAAATAAAATTATATACAAGGTTCTAATTAGAAAAACGATGAATAAATTTAAGAAGGCCATTACGATACTATTTTGTATTATTTGTGAATCAATTGCGTACGCACAACAAGATGCACCTTACACTATGGGTTTTATCCCAGCTTCGATTACAGAAGGTGATATCGCTTTTCCCATATACGATAAATGGCATTTAAGTGGTCAGGTTGATTTTCAATTAGTGACGCAAGGAACTTACGATACATCTAATCCGTTTGAATATACACAGCGTAAAGTAGTAAGACCTTGGATCGTATTCTCAGGTTTAAAGAATATGAAATTGTGGCTTGGTTATGCACACAATCAAAAATATGCTTTAGAAGAAATGGGCAATTATGAAACACTTGAAAACAGACTTATTGTTATGGGGACTTATACTCAAGAAATGCCTAAAGGATCATTATTTGAGCAAGTGCGTTTTGAAACGAAATTTTTTGATGACAGAACTGGCCAGCAACAGGTGGTGCCAAGAATCAGAGCAAGATTTGGAGTGAATCATTATCTTCGTCAGAGTAAAGAAAAACCAATATTTCTTGCACCAAACATAGGCTACTATACAGAATTAATGCTCAAGTTTGCCAAAAAAGATTATGCAGAAGAACATTTTGATATTTTCAGATTATCAGTTTATTACACGGCGGGAATTACACCAAATATCCATTTTCTGGCCGGTATAATTGGCCAAATGCAATTGCGCACAAACGGTACTCAGTTCGATGTTTATTACGGCCCTATGGTATCAGTTAAATACAGCATCCGACCTAAGGAACGGGAAACTTTTGACAGTGTCGACGGAGGTGCTGATTAATTTTAAAGATTTATATTTTTATTTAGAGTATCATCAACTTTCATCTTGCAGGATATATAAACTTCAATATAATTGGAGGTTCAAACTAGTTAAATAGTATGAAAAGGCATAAAAAAAACGCTAAATTTTTAGTTTAGCGTTTTTTATAATAAGTGACCTCTAAGATACAAATTCATACAAATTTTATGCAGGATTTAAAGAAATTAGCTTACTTTTAAGTTGATTTGTAAGATAATTATTTTAATTTTTTATAAGTAAATGGTTTGTATGTCCTGTCAAGGTTAAATGTTAAAACATATACATTCTTATAATACTAATAAACTTTCGTTATCATTTCATCTATAGGTAAACGAACTTTTTTCGTAGCTGCCATATAGTCTTTTTCCGAATCCCGATATCCTAAAGCAAGGATAACTGCGGAATGCAGCCCTTTTTCTTTCAAACCCAAAACGGCATCGATAATAGAAGCATTAAATCCTTCGATAGGAGTGGCATCCACTTTCAATTCTGCCGCAGCAATAAGTGCTGTTCCTAGTGCAATATAAGCCTGTTTTGCCGCCCAAAGTGCTTTTTGCTCTGCGTTAATAGCGCTGAAATAAGAATGCAATCCATTTCTAAACCCTGATAAGGCACCAGCATCAAGACCTCTTTGCTTTTCTGTCATTGCCATGTAATCGTCAATGTAAGTCGAAGTTATGTCATTAAATGCAGCAAAAACCAACAAATGAGAGCAAGAGCTAATCTGTCCATTATACGAATCAGCACCTAATTTTTTTTGAATTTCTGGGTTGCTTACAACAAAAACACGGTAAGATTGTAGACCACAAGAAGATGCTGAAAGATTTATAGCCTCTAAAATCTGATCGACCTTCTCTTCTGTTACTTTAATGTTATTGTAAGCTTTTGTGGCGTAGCGCCATTTCAAATTTTCTATCAAATTCATTGCTATGTCTGTCTTAAATTTTGGCAAATATAAATTTATTTGTTTTGTTTTTCGAGGCTTGAATTGCTATGATAAACTTCAAATCAGTCATATCCTAGTTCTCTAAAGAATAATTATCTGTTTTCCTTTGTTATTATATTTATAAAAAGATTAATAATCTTAAAAATAGCATTAAAAAAGAATAATTATCTGATTTTTTTGGTTTTGTAAAATATTAAATCTTTTATTTTCAAATTTGCAGGGTAAAAAAACTAAACCTTGTCATCAAATGAAAGCGAACATACAAGAAGATTTAAGAATAAGCGAAAAGCAAGATATTGAAAACACCCAGAATAATTTTGCATTCACATTAGAGAGCACTTGTTTAGATGAAAACTATCACCCCTCAAGTCAAACGCGTTTGACAACCAATTTTGCAAACTTGGCTAGAGGAGCTAATCGCCAGCAAAACTTACGTAATGCCTTAAATATGATTAACAATCGATTTAACGCATTGGCTCATTTGGATAATCCAAAAGCGGATCGTTACCTTGTAGAACTTGAAATCATCACAGTAACGATGAGTATTGATGATAAGAATGGTAGTAACAATCTGCCGCTGATTGAAGTTTTAAAAACAAATATTTTTGACCGCAAGACCAGCCAGTGTATCGAAGGTATTGCCGGAAATAATTTTTCGTCTTATGTTCGTGATTATGACTTCAGTATTTTATTGACCGAGCACAATAAAAATAAAGCTAGTTTTTCTATTCCTGAAAATTTTGGTGATTTGCACGGAAAGCTTTATAAATGCTTTGTGAGTTCAGAAACTTATAAAGAGCACTTTAAGATGTCACCAATCATCTGTCTAAGTGTATCGAGCAACAAAACTTATACTCGCACTGAGTATCAGCATCCGGTTCTGGGTTTTGAGTATCTTCAGGATCAGTATTCTATCACTGATGAATATTTCTCTAAAATGGGCTTAAAAGTTCGTTTTTTCATGCCTCCAAATAGTGTGGCACCGATGGCTTTTTATCATTCCGGAGATCTGCTTGCTGATTATACTGATCTTGGGCTAATCAGCTCAATCAGCACGATGGAGACTTTCCAGAAGATTTATCGCCCTGAAATTTACAATGCAAATTCAGTGGCTGGAAAAATCTATCAACCTACTCTTAAACACGAAGATTATTCGCTGACTCGCGTGGATTATGATCGCGAAGAGCGCAGCCGACTTGCTGTTGAACAGGGTAAATATGCAGAAGAGCATTTCATTAAGCCTTACAAAAGTCTCTTGGAACAATGGTCTGCTAATTTTACCCTTTAATTGATTAAAACGCATTAAAATTATACTATTATGAAGAAATTATTATTACCCACCTCTATTGTCGGAAGTTTACCCAAACCTGCCTGGCTTGCGCCACCCGAAAAACTTTGGTCACCATGGAAATTAGAAGGCGATCAGCTACTTGAAGGGAAACAAGATGCATTACGCATTTCTCTGCAGGAACAGCAATTGGCAGATCTAGATATCATTTGTGACGGTGAGCAGACACGTCAGCATTTTGTAACGACTTTTATCGAGCATTTAAGCGGTGTAGATTTTGAAAATCGTAAAACAGTAAAAATCCGTAACCGTTATGACGCGAGTGTTCCAGTGGTTGTAGGTGAGGTTGCACGTCAAAAAGCAGTTTTTGTTGAAGATGCTAAATTTTTACGTAAACAGACTAACAAGCCTATAAAATGGGCATTGCCAGGCCCGCTGACAATGGTAGATACCTTGTACGACGACCATTACAAAAGCCGTGAAAAATTGGCATGGGAATTTGCGAAAGCACTCAATGAAGAAGCAAGAGAACTTCAAGACGCAGGAGTAGATATTATCCAGTTTGATGAACCTGCATTTAATGTGTTCTTTGATGAAGTAAACGATTGGGGAATGGCAGCATTAGAAAGAGCCATTGAAGGTTTACACTGTCAAACTGCGGTTCATATTTGCTATGGTTATGGAATACAGGCAAATACTGATTGGAAAAAGACATTAGGTTCGGAGTGGCGACAATACGAAGAAATTTTTCCGAAAATTCAAAAATCTAAAATTGATGTGGTGTCTTTAGAATGTCACAACTCCAATGTGCCTTTAAATTTAATGGAACTTGTTCGCGGTAAAAAAGTAATGGTAGGTGCTATTGATGTGGCAACCAATACTATCGAAACACCAGAAGAAGTAGCTGATACCCTGCGTAAAGCTCTTGAGTTTGTAGATGCCGAAAATCTTTACCCTTCTACAAACTGCGGTATGGCCCCGCTATCTCGAGACGTAGCTAGAGGTAAGTTAAGTGCTTTAAGCGCAGGAGCAGAAATTATACGTAAAGAACTTGGAATTTAGTCTCAATATATTAATAATGAAGTCCGTGCCTCCACGGAGGAATAATATTTAAAACACATTGAAGAAATTATTAGAAGTATTAAAAAAAGCAGGGTTCGACGGTTTCCTGTTAATGATAGCCACCATGATTTTGATGGCTTATTTTTTGCCAAAGCCAGGCATGGTCAAAGAACCTGTTTCACTGGAGGAGATTGCCAATGCTGGCGTTTCCTTAATTTTCTTGTTTTATGGTATGCGGCTAAGTGTTGAGAAACTAAAAGCCGGACTATCCAACTGGAAAATGCACATTGTTGTCCAGTTGACAACCTTTTTATTTTTTCCGCTCATTATTTTGGCATTTCGCCCGTTGTTTGTCAATAACGGCTTTGAGCTGCTTTGGCTGGGTGTATTTTTTCTGGCAGCATTGCCATCCACAGTTTCCTCTTCGGTGGTCATGGTTTCCATCGCTAAGGGAAACATTCCCGCAGCCATTTTCAATGCAAGCATTTCCAGTTTGATCGGGGTAGTGGTTACGCCTCTCTGGGTTGGGCTGTTTATAGCTTCTGCGACAGGCGATTTTGATATCGCTCATATCGTCATAAAGTTGATTTTTCAAGTCTTGCTGCCTGTCATCATTGGCATAAGCCTCAATTTCCGTTTCGGTGCCATTGCCGAAAAATACAAGAAACAGCTCAAATATTTCGATCAGGCAGTTATTCTAACGATTATTTACACGTCGTTTTGCAAGTCATTTTCCGAACATCTTTTTGAAGGCTTCACCGCCCTTGAACTTGCTGGACTCGCTGCAGGGATGATGGCGTTGTTTTTTGCCGTATTCTTTTGTGTCGGACTACTCAGCCGCCTGCTTGGTTTTTCAGAAGAAGACCGCATTACTGTTTTATTCTGCGGGTCTAAAAAGTCATTGGTACATGGCACCGTTATGTCAAAAGTACTTTTTCAGCACAGTACCATCACCGGCATCGTATTGCTGCCGCTCATGCTTTATCATGCCTTGCAATTGATTGCCGCTAGTATCATCGCTCAGGGTATGGCTCGACGAAAAGAAGTATAATTTTTATTTATGGCATGGCGCTTTATCTTTTTTCAATAAAGGGCACCAGGATAACGCTTCCTGCTATAAAATAATGCCTTTTAGATTTTTATACTGCGAAGATGAAAGCTACAGTATTTTATATTTTTAACTTGTATGAAATAAGATTTTTGTATTGTTTTTGGTTATATTTGAAGAATTTTATTCTGATTAAAAATAAATTAAACCTGTTTAAAGTAATATTCTATGGAACAAATAGACGATATTGATCTTCAGTTATTAAATATACTTCACGATAATTCTAAATACACTGTAAAAGAGCTTGCTAAAATGGTAAATCTTTCGGCATCGCCAGTTTTTGAGAGGATTAAAAGATTGGAAAACAGTGGTTATATTAAAAAGTATATAGCACTCCTTGATGCAGAAAAATTAAACAGGGGATTCATCGTTTTCTGTAATATCAAACTTAAACAGCACGATCGTAATATTGGCAATCAGTTTGTTAGTGATATTATGAAAATAGAAGAAGTTGTGGAATGTTACAATATTTCAGGAGATTACGATTTTTTAATGAAAGTTTCTGCCAAAGACATGAAGCATTATCAGGATTTTGTGTTTAATAAATTGGGATCAGTTGAAAGTATAGGGAGTACCCAAAGTACCTTTGTTATGTCGGAGATAAAAAATATGTATGGATAGTTCCGCGATGGTTTATTTATTTGAAATTCGCCTTAGCTTTTTTGAGAGAAATGTATTAAGTCCATTTTGGAAGTATTTTATATTTAACATCAAAAAAATGCGATAAACCAAAAGAGAAAAAAAATCTATATCCTTAACGGGACTTCGAATCATCGTTCAGCTTTGATTAAATCTCTAATAACACCACTTTTAGATTGTTTATTTCAAACAGGCTAAGAATTCCTTTGGAAAAAATCGAACCATAAAATGCTAAGCTGTAAAGGCTTGAAAATCCTACATGTTTGTGTATAAAAAAAAGAGACACCTATTCTTTAGTTGTCTCTTTTTGTGACCTCGACTGGAAATCAACCTTTATGCTAATGTGTTGTAAATCAGTAATCATAATTATCTATTGGGGAATTTTTGGGACGTTATACTTAAAAATTTAGTTTGTACTCAATTGCTTCTCTAAGTTCTTTATTAGTTCCTTCAATATTTGCTAGTTTTCCGTATCTGATATTTGATTGAGGTGTTAAAAGCGATTCGCATACATATTCGATATATTGTTTATCGAAATCGAAAGTTATTAACGTAGCTAATTCTGAACCTGTTTTTGTAAAGGCAATAATATTGATGTGATGTTGGGAATTATTAGGCTGTGACTCAACATATATACCGGTATCTCCATTTACAAATAGTGTACCTGTATCTTTTTCACTACCTTTTGAAATCATAACTAAGTCTGGAGCTGTAATTACTAGGCCTAATTCAGACATTAGTAATATTTCCTTATATGGTATATTAAGTTGTTTGTAGACAAAATCTTTATTTACAAATGGAATAAAATTAGTGTGATGTGATTTTATTAATAATTTGGCAAATTTTGTAAAGACTAATGCTTCCTCTTTTGAAAGATTTTTCAAAAGATCTAAAGTTCGTAAAGAAAATGTACCGGGTTTTTTAACTTCACCGGCAAGTATTCTTCCCCATAGTTTTTGCATTTCATCATTAGAAATATCTTCAGCGATATTAAAAAATCGAGTAGTCCAATCTGGATCAACTTTTTCAGAGGAAACGTCTGGTTCTTGACTAACTTGGTCGAATGCTACATCAATAATTTTGTCAATATTGTTCTGTTTTTTAACCTGCTGGTATATAATTTTTTGCTCAATTGTATTGAGAGTTTCCAAATCAATTAATTTGCCTTCAGCATTGGCTATTGCTTGCGCTTTTGCTAAGACTTCAATTTCAAATGCTTTTGCTTTTGCTTCTTTTCGGATTGCAGTGGGCCTATATAAAGTTCCAATTCCTTGACCAATTACTTCAATTAATTTTTCAAGCGGCTTACCTTCAATTTTCACTAAGCTAAAATTACTTCCTTCCCCCATGATATTAGTTTTTTTTGATTATGAATGCATTTTAATAATCTCTTTAATCTTCTCAATTTGTTCGCTATAATTCTCTCCAACCGATGGGATCTTCCATTGTATAATCTGTTATAGGTTCCATTAAAATAGAGTTTTCAGCTTGATTAATTTCAATACTTACTACACCAGTTAAAATCTAATTAACGTTAAGATTTGGGTATAATTCTATTTTTTTTTTTTAATATTAATACCTAAAGATCTTTCAATTTAATTAAATCGTCTATTTTTTTTATTAAAAGTAATATTTTTATGTAATGATTCCCAAATTAATTGTTTGGGACGTTTGTGGGTAGTTACAAATAAAAAATAATAATTTGTAATCTTAATAAAATTTATATTGTGTTGATTTGTAGGGATTTATGTTTCTTGAAAGGTTTAGATTGTAATTCCAGCACAAAAAAATAAATCCCTATGTATCAAATACATAGGGATTATTTTATTTTAGAAGTGACCTCGACTGGATTCAAACCAGTAACCTTCTGAGCCGTAATCAGATGCGCTATTCAGTTGCGCCACGAGGCCTTTTTGTTATCATTAAGCTAATTTTTACTAGCTTTGTTGATTGCTTATTGCGGGTGCAAAGATAGACATAAATGTGAGATATACAAACATAAAATAAGATAAAAATAAAAAAAAATGAAGATAGAAAATTATATACGTGATATTCAGGGTTTTCCAAAAGAAGGAATTTTATTTAAAGATATTACACCGCTCTTAAATGACCCAATTGCAAGGAAAGAATGCCTTTCGGATCTAGTAAATTCTTTAAAAGAACAGAAAATTGACAAAGTAGTAGGAGCGGAGAGCAGAGGTTTTTTCTTCGGAATTTTATTAGCGCAGGAATTAAATGCCGGTTTTGTTCCGGTTCGTAAACCTAAAAAACTGCCTTATGAAATCATTTCAGCTTCTTACGAGCTTGAATATGGTACAGACAGCTTAGAAATGCATACCGATGCCATTAAAAAAGGAGATCGCGTTTTAATTCACGATGATGTTTTGGCAACTGGCGGCACTGCAAAAGCCGTTTGCGAATTAGTAGAACGTTTAGGAGGCGAAATTGTACAATGCAATTTTTTAATGGAATTATCTTTCTTGAAAGGAAGAGAAAAAATAAAAGAATACCCTATATTTTCTGCCATTACCTATTAATTTAAATCAAAACAATTTTGTTCTTAATAGCATAAAGAACTAATCCAATTCGGGTTTTGATTTCGAGTTTGTCAAACAGACATTCTCGATAACCGTCGATTGTTTTTGGGCTTAAACACATTTCTGAAGCGATTTCTTTATACGTTTTTTCAGTGCAGGCATGTTTTATAAAAACAATTTCTTTTTCTTTTAAATTGATTTTTTTAGAATCGCTGTTTGCTTTTTTGACCAGCATGCCTGAAACTAATTCGGTAAAATAAAAGCCTTTCTCAATAACGGAGATTATGGCTTCTTTAAATATTTCGGGTGAAGTATCTTTCAGCAGATAACCTTTGGCGCCGTTTGTAATCATTTTGATGATAATTTCTTCATCATCATTAACAGAGAGCGCGATCACCTTTAAGTCGGGTCTGTTTTCCTTAATCCATTTCATCGTGCTTACACCGTCTAAAACCGGCATATTCACATCTAATAAAATTAAATCAATATTTGTGCTGGGATGATCTTGCAGATATGTTACAAATAATTTGCCGTTTTCAAAACGATTTATTACTTCAAAATCTTTAAAACTGTTGATTAAAAGTTCCAGCGACTGCGAAAAAAGCTGATGATCATCTACTATAATAATTCGGTTTTTAGTGTTGGGTTTCATTGGTTAGGGTTAAGGGGTATTCTAAAGTTACGGTTGTTCCTGATGAATTTGACTCCATAATTAATTTAGCGCCAATTAATTTGGCTCTTAATTTCATGTTGTTTAAACCTATCCCGGAATTTATCTGACTCGCATCATAGCCAATTCCGAAATCTTTTATTTCTAATCGAAAAATAGCAGTATCGGTACTGATGTTTACTTCAAATAAATCACTGTGAGAATGTTTTAAGCTGTTGTGCAGCGCTTCCTGAAAAATTCTATAAATAAACAAATCATGTTCTTGATTAATCTTCGGAATTTCTCCCGTAAGATTGTATTTATACTGAATATTTTTCAGTTTTTTTATGCGCTCTAAATCTTGTTTAATGGCTTCGATGAAATTACTCTGCAGTAAATTGTCTTTATTTATAATTCGGGATAAAATCCTTATTTCATCTAATGACTTGGCTAGTATTTCTTTAAGGTCTTGAAGTTCATTGGTTTTAACCGATTTCCCTCCATTCAAGTATATATTAAGCTGCATAATACCTACCGAAATGATTTGGCCTATATTGTCGTGGAGTTCTTTGCTTATTTCGCTGAGTGTCTGATCTTTTATTTCAATTCTGGTTTTAATTAATTCCGATTGAAAATAAAGCTCTGATTCCATTTTTTCAACCAGATAAGTGTTTTTCTTTTTAAGGAAATAAAAGAATATAACAAGCAAAATGATCAGTAAAGTTAAAAAAACAATACCTAATGAAATGACTAATAATTGTATTTCTTTTCGCTCCATAAAAATCCAATAATATAGCAGGTCTGGGCCAGAAGATTTAAAATAAATACTACCAAACTAAAAACCGATTCATCGTGTTTGATTAAAAACCAATTTAAAGCCAGCATAAAGGGCAAAAAAGGCACATGAAAAACTAATATTCCGAGTATGTACCAAAAAAAGACCGATTTTTTAAAATTCAATATTTTGTCTGAATTAAAAATTTCCACTAAATACAAACAAGATAAAATCATTACTAACAATACGCCAATAGCAAAACTGTAAGTGTAAGAGTGATTTACGTCTTCTTTGAAATATAAAATATTCAGAAAAAAGGATAATATAAAAAGTATTAAACTTAGAGAGGCTGTTATTCTATAATTTGTTTTAGTTAACAGACTTCTTAAGAGCAATATATAGGCAGAAAAACTGACCAGCATATAAAAATTAAAAACATAATAATTCAGCAAGCCGGTCCACTCTGTAAAATAATAACCTACTTTTTCTATTATAACAGAAAACCAAATTAAAATTACAAGTGATTTAGCTTTATATCCAGGAAGTTTGTGCCATGAAATCAAGCCAATAATTCCGGAAAATAAAGCTAAATAGAAAATATAAAATCGTAAAAATTCGAACATAATTTTTTAGTTATAGTCTAAGCTTGGCGGTCTTCCAATACTTCCATAATTCATTGGTTCAATGCTTGATATGTCGGAGTTGTCAATACTGAGAGAAGCAAAAGTTTGTAATTCTCCAGCCTTAGGCGTTTTTATTTTTTTTCCGGTTGCAGTCAAAAATACCGTCATCAATCCTGCTTTTTCTTCATATTTTTTCTCTTCTGGATATACACCAAAATAAATGCGAATTCCATTGACATTATAGCCTGTTTTTTCACCTTTAGACTTGATATAATGAATGTAATTTTCGAGTTCTTCTACAGAAAACCAAACCGCATTGGCGTCTTCTTTTTTAATGTATTTAGCAATAATACTTGCTCTGTATTTCATAAAATTCGAATGTAATTCTTTAGCGAATTTTTTAGTAATCAATTGCGTTGGTTTTTCAGGCTGTCTTTCCATGAGTATTAATAGTTTAAGGGTTAATTGTTTGATAAATAGTGTTTTGGTAAAACATTGAGAGCAAAAATATTTTAAACGCCAAAAATCGGCAAGGGGAAATGTACCCTTTTTCTTAGGGTAAATTTATTTAAAATTTTGGGTTAAAGTACTGTTTTTTAGTAATTTATAAAAAATCAATTTTACATCGTCCTTTTTTTGTGCACAAAATGGATAGGCGAAATCTGAAAAGCCTGTTAAAAGAGTAAGAGTTAATTGTAATACTTAGAATTATGAGTTTATATCATGAAGTTTTTCAGGGAGAATCATTCAGCGAAGACAATTATTTTGAAGCTGTACGATATGTTTTAGGACCAGAATATTCTAATTTAAGTGAAAGTGAATTAGAAGATGTCCTGTTGTCAAGAGTAGATCAAATGTCTGAAAGTGAAGCAGAAGGATTTTGGTCCAGTTTAGGAAATGTAGCCAGCAGTATTGGTTCTGGTGTTTTGCGTGGTGTTTCTGCCGTGGCTCCAATTGTTGGAACTGCTGTTGGAACTTATTTTGGCGCACCTCAAATTGGCGGTGCCGTTGGAGGTTTGGTCAGCAATTTGGCAGGAGCGGGCAGTGCTGCTTTAGACAATAGCCGTCAGCCACAACGCAGACCATCTCAACCACAGCGCAGACCTGCACCACAGCGCAGACAGCCATCGCCAGTTAGACAAGCTTGGGGAAATACAACCCGTTATTTAGCTGATGCCGGCAGAGCAGCGCTTCCTGCGATTCAGCAGTATGTACAGGATAATCCGGTAGTGCTTCGTCCACAGGCTGCACAGGACATTGGCAGAGTTCAAGGCTTGTACAATCAATTAGGAGGCGTTATTAACAATCCTCAATTTCAAGCAGGCCAAGCGCAACAAAGTTTAGGTACTGCAAGCCCAAATGCACCAATAGAAAGCCACTCTTTTGCCGAATTAATCGAAAGTGTTAATTACTTAACAGAGAATATTTTATACGAATATTATAATGGAGGATTAATTCCGACTGAAGATTATTACGTTGATCAATATGGCCAATTTGTTGGTACTAACACTCCTAACCGAATCAATAGACTTGAAAATTCTATTGCAAGTTTATAAAACCTAAATGTTATACTAATGGATGCTTATTTAGAATATTTTAAAGAACATAATCCTGAAATGGCTAAATATTTTGAGCTTATGCAGCCCATGATGGAAAAAAAAGAGCCTGAAGAAGTAGAAAAAGAAGTTCCCAAAATTGATTTAGAACTTGAAGAGAGAATCAAGAAATTAAAAAAAATCAATCATAAACTTTTTACCATAATTGAAGGACTGAAATTTCAGCTGGAATTTGAGTTAAATCAAAATGATGATTTGGCAAAAGCAATTGGTGCCTGTACTGAATGTTTTGGAGAAAACAGTGATTGTCCAGAATGTTTTGGAACTGGGAAACCAGGTTACACTGTTCCAGATTTTATTCTTTTCAATAAATATATTCAGCCAGCCATCCAGAAATATAACAAACATTATTTCAACAAAAATTAACCATTAAAAATTAAAATTATGAGCTATTTTGAAAGTTATTTAGACGAAGATTTATTAAATGAAAACTATTTCAACGAAGATCTTTTAAGCGAAGATTTATTAGAAAGCTATGACGAAAGTTATGATGAAGCGGCAAGAGGCAGAAGACCTTTAACTCGAGGTATTAGACCAAATGTAAGTTCAGCGGTAAAACAAAGATCAAATTTTGGAAAAGCTTTAAGCGGAAGAGCTAATGATTATGCTACTAAAAGCGAACTTAAAAAATCATTAGATGCCATTTCTAATCAGGTTAATGAGCTTAAAAAGACTTCATTAGCTACAAATAAAGCATTAGTTGCATTAGATCAAAAACATACAGAATTTGCAAAGATAGACGCTCGTAAAGGCGATAACCAGACCAAGGTTTTAAAAAATATGCAAATGATGAGCATGATGGGATCATTGCTGAATCAGCCAAAATTAAAACCTGAGAATTTGCAATATATTCCTGGTAAAGCTGCCGAAGGTACCAACCCTGCTATTGAAGCGAAAATAATTGAAAAACCAAATACCAGTGCAATTTTCGTAGATCCAACATTGTCTTTATTATTGCCAATGATGACTACAATGGGGGATTCAGGTTCTGGAAAATCAGACAATTCAAATATGATGCTTCCATTAGTACTTATAATGTCACAGCAAAATCAAGGCAATACTGCAAATAGCAATAACACTATTTTACCTATTGCATTGATGATGATGATGAATAAGTAAATTATAGAAAGGGCAGTTGCTCCCAATTGCCCTTTACTTTCTATTAACCTTAAAATTATGCAACGATGAATCTTAGTATATTAATCAATTATTTTATTGCTAACAGCAGAGCGAGTTTTTATAATGTTTCAGGAAATCAGGAAATTATGAATACAGCGCTTTTAACAGGTGCAGTTTCTGAAAATCCGCTGTTGAATTACTTAATCATAGAAAACAAAGCCAAAATTGAAGGTGATAAATTTATTGCCTCTGCTGCTGCGACGGCATCTGTACCAGTTGTAAATATTGCTGCAGATGAGGGAACTAAAACAAATACCAAGGAACAAACAAAAGGAGCTCCAACTGAAGAAACTGCTAAAGTAAATCTCACAACTTTAGAAACTGTTGAAGCAAAAATTTTGGAAGGGACTAATGTTTTGAAGGAAGAAATCGCTAGAATTTCAGATAAAAACAAAAGTGAACTAGAAAAAATTGTTGGCGAAACATTAAAGCCAAAAATTGAAAGTTTAGAAAAAAGCAATGCAGATTTAAATATTGCTATTCAGGAAATTAAAGGCAAATTAGAAGTAATTTCTAAAGCTTTTCCAATTTCAGATTCGACTACTGCTTCTGATCAAAAATCACCCGCTAAAAATGTAAAAAGATGAAAACAACAGCTTCAACCCAAGAAATCATCGGTTTAGATAAAATTGAAAAGAATACAAATCAAATTCTTGAGAAAATTAATAATATCCGACCAACTTTTTTTAAAACTAATTTCAAGCTTTCAAAGAAAGCAGAAGAAGAGAAAGTTTTTTTAAGCAAAAACTTAGCTTCTAAAAGTTTATTTGATTTTAAACGTTCGTTAGAAATTTTCACCAAAATTTTAGAGCATGCCAACTTCTCAAAACTTGAAAAAAATGACCAGGATTTTATTACTGGATTGGAAAAATTAGGTTTTAAAAACAGTCTTTACATCAAAGAAATTAATGATTTTATTGCTTCGTCTCAGAATGCTGCCGATGGTTTTGCAACCGTAATTGAGGAAACAATTCATTTTACTCTTTTAAATTCAGAATTAAATGCTATTGAGAGAAGATTAGAGGCTTTGGGCTAATATTTAAAATACAAAATCATGGATCCAAGACTCAAAGTTATCTTATATGGAAACCCCGATGAAGAATTATCACTCTTAATGCGTTTAGAGAAAGAAAAGGAATATCCTGATAATTGTAAAATCATTTCGGAATTTGGAAATATTGTGAGTATTAGAACACAGCGGCGTTTTTTATGTCCAATTTACCAAAGCAAAAAAGTAAAAAGCCTTAAAGCTCCTATGGTTGTTCCTGCCAATAATTATATTGAACTTGCTCCTGAAACGCAATTTTTAGATAAAAAAAATGATGTTTTTGAGGATACTGTTTCAAATGTTGTGTTCGGAATAATTGATTTTGGATTTGATTTTACGCACCCAGATTTTATAAATAATGGAAAAACGCGTTTCGAGAAAATTTGGGTACAATCTGACCGATATGATGGAAATAAATACGGGTATGGAAGAATCATTACCAAAGCACAGATAAACGAAGCTTTATTAGATGAATTTCCGTTTAAAAAACTTGGATACCATCCTGGAAAATCAGATTTATTTGGAAACGGAACACATGGAACACATGTACTCGGAATTGCTTGTGGCAATGGAGCTGTTGCGCCTAAAAGTTTCGCGCCAAATGTACCAATAGTTGCTGTTGATATGGGAACCAACCTTGTTAACGGATCTAATTTGTCATTAGGTGATTCGGTAAAAGGAGCCGAAGGATTGTGTTTGATTACAAAGGAAGCAGGCGAAAGGCCTTTGGTAATCAATATGAGTTTGGGCGGCCACGGTGATGCACATATGGGGAAAACTTTGTTTGAACAAATCATCGATCATATTGTAACCACACGCAAAGGAACGGCGATTGTTCAGAGTACTGGAAATTATCATCAGTCAAATGCTCACACTTACGGCGATATTAAATTAGATCAGAAAATTAAAATTCCGTGGATGTTTAAAAAGAATGACCGAACGCCAAACGAAATGGAAATTTGGTATCATGGCAACGATATTTTAAGTGTGGATATTTATGATGATAATATGAAACTACTGCTTTCTTCAACACCTTTTAAAGACGAATTAATTTTAAAAGATAATGATGAAGTCGGGATTTGCCTGCACAGAAGCAACGAACCCAATACAGGAAAGAATCAAATTAATATTTTAGTCAACGGCAAATTAAATTCAAAATTCTGGACAGTCGAATTGGTTGGAAAAGTTGTGAAAAATGGACGTTATCATTGTTATATAGAACGCGATGACGGAGGACAGTCGATATTCTTGCCTGCAATTGCAAACAAAACGCATACTACAAATTCGATCTGCAATTCAAAATACAGCATTGTTGTCGGTGCATATAATCAGAATGAGGACGCAAAATCTATTTTGTCGTTTAGCAGTTCAGGACCAACAGTAGATGGACGCATGAAACCCGAACTTGTTGCACCTGGTTTTAAAATAAAATCATCCTGTTCGTCTTCAAGCAGAGAAAACAGAGCGTCAAATAAATTGACTTCTAAAAGTGGCAGCAGTATGGCCGCACCTTATGTAGCTTCTTTAGTAATGAAAATTTTAGAGAAAGAACCTGATCTTGATATTTTTTCAATACGAAAAAAACTCTTTAAGGGCTGTGACAGTGCTTCTTTTAAAGAAAACAATTTTGAGGTTTTTAGAGCCGGACATGGCTATATCAATCCAAATAAAATAACATAAATACGGAATATTATGGAAAATTTAGTTTCGAATTCCCCAGTTATAAATCAGAATCCTTCGTCAATAAACACTCTTGTTAACAGCGTAGGATTGAATGCCATAAACAATAGATCTGACGTATTGCAAATACAAAATTATTTAAAAACATTAGGTTATCCCGTGGCGGCCAGCGGAAGTATATCAAATAATCAAACGGATAGCACCATTATTTCTATTCTTAATTTTCAGGCAAATAATAGGATTCAAGTCACGGGAAATATAAACCCTGATGATGTTACTTATAATGCCCTAAAACAATTGAATAGTACAAATACTTCGCTGGTTGAAGCGGAAGACGAATCCCTGCATCAGCCGTTTTTGACCAATTCATTTCTTTTTAGAAGAAATGCCGGAAACACTAATACATTGAATGTTATTTTTGAAGGAGATTCTTGGCTGGATTATCCGGTTCCGACTATTTTAGATTTGTATGATACCATTACAGACCGAAATCAAAGGCTCAATTTGAATTGCCTGCATTTAGCCAAATTTGGAGAAACAACTTCTCAAATGTATGCTGACAGAACTCATTTTGTGCAATATGTCAGCGGTTATCGTATTGACCGAATTTATTTTAGTGGAGGCGGAAATGATGTTTTTCCGCAGCTTGGCAGAATATTAAACTCCGGAATAACTTCTTTTGACCCAAGTTTCTTTACTGATCAAGCAAAACTGACAGAACTCAGAAGTTTGTCTGGCGATGCATTATATCAGAAATGTATTTTGTACAAAAGATATTTAAACACTGCTGCTTTTGATCGTGCTCTTTTTAACTCCGTTAATCTCGGTTCCATTTTTAGTACTATTATGCGAAATTATCTTGGTTTTGGAAGTATTGTAAATGCACATGCAACGCCAAATACAATATTTTATATGCATACTTATGATTATCCGTTATTTAAACTTGGCGTAAGACCATCGATTGTGGGTGTTGATTTGCCTTTGGGACCTTGGATAAAACCTGTTTTTGATCGTTTAGGAATTGCCGACGAAATTTTAAGATCGTATATCATTATCCGATTATTAGATAAATTTTACGCGCTTTTGTGGCAAATTAAAAATCATTTCACCTATTACGGTTATCGTTTTCAAAGCCGAATTATTGATTACCGCGGTTTATTGAATTCATCTGAATTTTGGAGAGATGAAATTCATCCAAACTCAGCAGGAGCGAGGAGGTTATCAACACGTGTAACATTCTAAAATATAAAACCCGACTTTTTAAAGTCGGGTTTTTCTATTTAAAAAAGGCATTATTGCAATCTGTAAATTTTGTTTGTATATTCCATAATTTAATAGTTAAAATAAAAACCACAAGTATCATAATCAAATTGAAATATTGCTCCAGAAAAACACCAATAATAATATCTGTATACGAATAACTACTCCAAGATCCAATTCTTGAATTAAATATTCCTATCTGTCCAACAAAAACATTTATGATTGCATATAAAGAAACTATTAATACAAAAAAATTTTTGTTATTAATAAATTTACTGGAGACATAGATTATTGGAAATAATAAAATACTAATGCTATTTATTAAAACATCCTGCATATAGGAACAATCGATACAATTTGCAGAAATCTCTGTCGCGTATTTATTCATAGTTACATATATTACACCAATAGAAATAAGATTTATTATAATTCCCAAAATGAATTTTTTTTTTATGTTCATGTTTTTATTGTTTAGAAGGTTCTTTATCTTTTTCAAAAAGAAAAATTCCACTTTGAAGTAATCCGCCGGGAGAATCTCCCGATCTAGGCAAAGTAAAAGCTCCATTAGAATTCCATAACGCTTCATCCCACCCTTTTCTAAACCAATCCTTTGGATTTAAAGGATTACTAACCTCTTCATCTTCTATAGTTATATATTTCTTCTTATATTCTAAATCACCTCCATCCAGCCATGTGGGATTATAATTACTTCTTCTCAAATAAGCATAAACACTTGCATCAAGATGATCACTTAGCTTTTGTGCAAGACTTTCTTTTGGTTTAACTAATTTAATCTCTTCAGCATCATATTTATAACTAGGGTTCAATGTCACTATTCTATTATCAGAATTTCCAGTTCTACAAGCATAAGAATAAATTATTGGATTTAAAGTAAACGAATCTTTTACTAGAGAAGTAACATTATCAATACCAAATTGTTGGGTGGAGCTATTTTTGCCATCTAGTCCAAAATCTAAAATACTTGGTAAGCCGTGTGAGAAAATTTTCATCACTCCTATTTTAACATCTGATCTTTTAACAGTGGCATCTCCCTTATTTATATAATCTAATAATTCTTTAATTGAATTAATTTTTTTAAAATATAATGTTTTATTCCAATTTCTTGCATCTCTCTTGATAATACTTAATTCCATCTCAGTAAATCCATCTTTGAATACTATTATTGTAGCATGCTTATAATGCGCATAATTTTGACGAATTTCTCTAACTGCTTGAGCAGGAAACATCAACTTATTGCCATATGTTTGAGAATGTTGTTCCGTACCTGCCACAAGTATTATTTCAATTTGTTGAAGATTCAAATCCGTACTTACGATATCATCAGGCTTTTGATAAAAAGCATAAATCCTCGCTTTTTCAAAATCATGATTAATCTTTAAGGCTATTATTATTTTTTTATTCTCCAATTTATTAAATGAAGCAACTCCCGCAATAATTTCCTTTTTACTATCATCAAGTTTAATTGCCCATTTTAATAAAGGAATTTCCGTTATAGTTGGCTTTCGAGTTGGTGTAGCCTTAAATGTATAAGACTTACCCAGCTCAATTTTATCAACCAAGTTATCGCTTGCATCAAAAGGGCCTTCAACCTTTGTTATTCTAATATCAGTCGGAGGCTGTCTATCTTGATGATTAAGATAATTTATACCTGTATTACTGTTTTGAATAATTTTTCTACCTGATTGATTTATAATTTGAGATGCATCATTCCTGATACTTCCTGATGCGTTTTCACAAATATTTTTTGCTATAATTGTAATATTTCCCATACACTATGAGTTTGTAGAATTCTCGCCAGAATGATTATTAATATTTCCTTTACTATTCTGAATATGATTTTCTTGCGAAAGTGATTCTATTTTTCCTGAAGCATTTCTAGAAATGTCCTTTGCATCTGCTGAATAACTATCACTTGCTACTTTAGTGATATTTTTAGCAATTAAAAGATAGTCTGCACCCGCATTTTGCAAAATCATAGCATTGGCATTTTGCGAAATGTCAACTCCAGCACTTTCACTTATATTCATACCCGCACTTGAAGTAATATTTTGAGAAGCATTCATAATAATATCAGTCGCTGTCATAGTAATTACTTTCGGAGCTGTAATATTTATGTTTCCTCCAATGGTATCTAAATGTATTTCATTACCAATTTTATCTGTAATGATGATACTCTCATCTTCGGTGAATTTAATAATGTGACCACTTCGGGTATGAATGGCCTTAATGTCATTTTTTGGAGTGTTGTAACCTGATGATTCCTGACCATTATAATGCGCTCCCATTACATAAGGGCACTGTGCATTTCCACCTTCAAAATCAACCAAAACTTCCTCATCAATTTCAGGTATAAAATAAAATCCTTTTCCGGCTCCGGTATGTGGCTGGATCATTCTCATCCACTGGCTTTTGGTGCTTCCTGATGCCCAGTAGAATTCTACTCTTACGCGCCCGAGTCCTTCTGGATCGTTGTTGTCTTTTATTTTTGCTGGCTGGGTTTCTGCTTTGGCAAAAACTTTTGTATCTGTATAATGCGGAGCCGAGACATCGGCAGGAATGGCTTTGAATTCACAGGTATAATTTCCGTGTACTTCGGAGTGGTGTATGGCTTCGATGCAAATAAGTTGATGCTCGACGGTCTGGTTAATGATTGTAAATATCTGCCCGAGTCCTATTGGGAAGTATGAAATTCCGCTGTAATACACGCTGTTAGCATCGCTTCCTGCGGTCTGCAGTGTGACCATTTCGTCTATTTCGTCTTTGTTCTGGGCGTTGTTGGTGTAAGCTCCAATACTCAGCTCAGGCTGGGTCACAGTTCCCTGATTGAATCCTATATTTGATGCAAAGCTGTCTTTGCTTCCCGAGGAGGTTCTCTGCGACGAATTTCGGATACTGGAAGCATTATTATAATCATAACCTGCAAGCGAAATTTTATGCGCTTTCATATTGGCCTGAATCTTAAAACTGTGCAATGATGCTCCGTTGATCAGTTTTATTTTAGAGTTTTTCGTTTGTCCAAACTGCATGCGCATTCCATCAAAATAAAACCACTGGCCGTAGCGCTGTGCCAGTCTTTTGAGAAAATTGAAACTGGTTTCATTATACTGAGCGATATAATTAAACTCTTTCATATAAGTAGATCTTATCGCATCTCGCTGATAAAATTCCGTAGGGCCTTCTGACAAAATATCCAGCACAATATCATCCATTCCTCTTTCGAGATAAGTTCTGGATTTTGGCATGTCATCCAATACAATACTGTGGCTTATTCCTGTTACATGCAGACCGACTGCGCTTCCGTTTTGATCCACCGAAGACAATTCAGTTATAATGCCTTTACTCATCAGTTTGATTCCGGTAAGGCTTTTGAAAGTGAAAATCACTTCGTTTCCAAGATATTTTGTTATGGCTTTTGCCTGATCGACAGGTTTTATAACTGCCTTGCCGGTATATTGCCAGACAAATGAAAAATAATGATGATCTGCCATTTTCTGTGACAGCTTCAAATCATAATAAATAATGTTTTGGGTAAAACCTCCAATGGTAATGTAAACTTGGTCTGAGAAATGTGCCATAGTATTTTTTGTTGGTTAGTAAATGAGTAGCATTTTCGGAAGAAATGAAAATGCTAAACGAAATCGTTTTAATAAAAATAAAAACGTAAACAAAAAACGGCAGTACCAAAAAGTTTTATTTGTGATACAATAAGGTGAAATTAAGCTTAGGCAAAAAAAAATGCCTCATAAAGCTATGAGGCATTTTTTATTCTATAATTTTTTACTCTATCTTAAACTTGCTCCAAGTTCAGTTTCAAAAGTCTGTTGTAATTTTGACATGATTTTATCAATTTGAGCATCGGTAAGCGTTTTTGTATTATCCTGAATGGTAAAACTCAATGCATACGATTTTTTTCCTTCTGGAAGTTTTTCTCCTTCATAGACATCAAACAAGTTGATATCTTTTAAAAGTGATTTTTCTGTTTGTTTTGCCAAATTAAAAATACTTTCATAAGTCGTACTCTGATCGATCAGCAAAGCTAAATCTCTGCGTACTTCTGGATACTTTGGAATTTCAGTATATTTAATTTTTCCAGTAATGATTTTCAGTACTAAATCCCAGTTAAAATCAGCATAATAAACATCTTGTTTGATTCCGAAATGTTTCAAAATAGATTTTTTTACTACACCCATTTCAACTAAAGTATCATTGTTGTAGCAAATGGCTGTTCCTTCAGAAAAAATATCAGATTGAACCGGTGCATTCGAAATTTTATCAATTCCTAAACGGGCTAAAACTCCTTTAACGTATCCTTTTAATAAAAAGAAATCAGTCGTTTTTTGAGGATTTGTCCAGCTTTCTTTGTTTCTGTTTCCAGAAATAAGCAAAGTCAGGTGTTTGTGTTCTTCGTATCCAGTCAGGTATTTGTGATAGCTTTTTCCGAATTCAAATAATTTTAAATCGGCATTTTTTCTATTGATATTATATGAAATAGCTTCAAGTCCTGAAAACAATAATGATTGGCGCATAGTCGACAAATCACTGCTCAAAGGATTCAGCATTGTAACATTATGTTCTTCTTTTAATGAAGCTGTAAGTTTTGCATATGCAGCAGTTGTCAAAGAGTTGGCCATCATTTCATGAAAACCTTGAGAATTCAACTGAGAAGCAATTACATTTTGTACTTTATAATCTTCTGTTCTAGGCGAGTTTGCTACAGTTGCATTGAATTTTTTAGAAAAATTAATGTTGTTGTAACCGTAAACACGTAAAATTTCTTCGATTACATCAATTTCGCGCTGTACGTCAACACGGTAAGCAGGGATTGTTAGTCCTAAACCAGAATCAGAAACACTATTAACTTTAATGTCTAAAGAAACTAATATTTTTTTGATCGTATCTTTCGGAATTTCCTGTCCAATGATTTTCGAAACGTGACTGAAATTCAGTAAAACAGAGAAATCTTCCACTTTTTTAGGATACACTTCCACAACATCTGAAGTAATTTTTCCACCGGCAACTTCCTGAATTAAAAGTGCTGCACGTTTCAAAGCATATTCAGTAATTGTTGGGTCAATTCCTCTTTCAAATCTAAAAGAAGCATCAGTGTTCAAGTTATGTCTTTTCGCAGTTTTACGAATAGTTACAGCATCAAAATAAGCACTTTCTAAAAAGATAGAAGTTGTTCCGTCTGTAACTCCCGATTTTTTTCCTCCAAAAACACCAGCAATACATAACGGACCTTTTTCATCACAGATCATTAAATCTTCTGCATGCAATGTTCTTTCAACATCGTCTAAAGTAATGAATTTAGTTCCTTCTGGAAGTGTTTTCACAATTACTTTTCCGTTGATTTTTGCTGCGTCAAAAGCGTGTAAAGGCTGTCCTAATTCATGCAGAACATAATTAGTAACATCGACAATATTATTTTTTGGAGTCAATCCAATTGCTTTCAATCGATCCTG
The DNA here is from genome assembly GCF_009711135.1 of Flavobacterium sp. LC2016-01. Classification (GTDB taxonomy): domain Bacteria; phylum Bacteroidota; class Bacteroidia; order Flavobacteriales; family Flavobacteriaceae; genus Flavobacterium. Next base: position 171,402 of record NZ_WMIC01000006.1, read on the forward strand.
AAGCCAAGATGGTGATTCTTGAACTGTAATTCCAGAAATAGTTACACCACAATACCTTGGTGCTAAATGGGAGTCTTCAACATTAACGTCGATTTTTAACGTACGCATATCAACTCTAAAATTGCTTACAGAAGGCGTAATCAATTCTACATTTACGCCACGCTGTAACATTCCAGCTCTCAAATCACGAGCAGTTCCAAAATGACTCATCGCATCGGCACGATTTGGAGTTAATCCAATTTCGAAAACTTCATCATTTGCAATTTTAAAAACTTCAGCCGCTGGAGTACCAGGTTCTAAAGTTTCATCAAGAACCATAATTCCTTCATGACTTGTTCCTAATCCTAATTCATCTTCGGCACAAATCATTCCGTGGCTTTCCTGTCCGCGAATTTTTCCTTTTTTAATCGTAAATTCTGCTCCATCTTTATCATATAAAATGGTTCCAATAGTAGCAACAGGAACTTTTTGACCCGCTTCAACATTTGCCGCACCGCAAACAATCTGTACAGGAGCTTCTAAACCAATATTTACAGTTGTAACTTTTAATCTGTCAGCATCTGGGTGTTTTTCGCAGGTAAGAACGTGACCTACAACAACTCCTTCCAATCCACCTTTTATAGATTGGTATTTTTCAACCACTTCAACTTCCAGGCCTAAATCTGTCAGTAATTCTGAAGTCTGTTCTGAAGTCCAGTCTGTTTTAATAAATTGTTTTAGCCAGTTGTAAGATATTTTCATGTTATTTTATTATTCTTATATGAGGATGTAAATATAAGGATTGATCAGCGGAGTTGGAAACAATTTTTTTGTTTTTTGACTGAAAAATATCCCGTTTATCGGAATTTGCGCCCGAAATATTGAATGAAAAGTTTGGTATTTACTTTATTCAGAATCTTTTATGAATTTGAAGAAAGAATATTAAATCAATTCTTCAACATGTTTTTTAATGTTTTCTGAAATCTTTTTGATTGGTAAATCATTTTCATCATCACCAAAAGGATCTTCAATTTCTTCGGCAATTAATTCCAAACTTGCCAAAACATAAAAAATAAAAACAACTACAGGAACTACATAATAGCCTAGACTTAAAGAATAGCCGAAAGGCAAAGTCATGATGTAAAAGAAGATAAACTTTTTTATAAAAGCACTGTAAGAGTAGGGAATAGGCGTGTTTTTGATTCGTTCGCAGGCTCCGCAAATATCGGTAAAAGCAACTAATTCGGCATTTAAGATGATAAGCTGGTCGCCTGTTATTTTTTTTGAATCGTATAAATCATTGATTTTATGAAACATCATTCGTTTCACCTGATTTGGTTTGTGTTTATGATGGTCCAATTCTAAATCAACATCTTCAAAAAGCTGTTTTGCCGTCTCAGAATTATTTAAATGTTTGTATAAAATGGAGGCATAACCCGGAATAAATTTTCTAAAAAACTTTCGGTCATTTTCATCTTTTAAAATAGCCGAAAGTTTTATAGCAAAATTACGGCTGTTGTTGACCAAACCGCCCCATAATTTTCTGGCTTCCCACCAGCGGTCGTATGCAGTATTTGTTCTAAAAACTAATAAAAGTGAAATCACAAAACCCAATATTCCGTGCATTACAGGAATGTTTTTAAGGTAATGATTTTCATCTATTCCAAAATAAATCACTTCAACATAACCAACAATGGCCGCATAAATACCGATGCCAATCATTACAGGAAATAATTGCCTGATAGTGTCTGATTTATGAAAATGAAAGATAAATGTAAACCACTCTTTAGGATTGTATGCAATCATTTTTTACTAATTTTTGAAACAAATTTAGTTTAAAAATTAATATTTCCTGCTAATTCTCTTAAAGCAATTTCAGATAATTTTGCCTGATATTGAGCATTGCTGTAACGCACTTTAGCATTTACATAGTTCAATTGAGCGGTTCTGAAATCAAGTGTTGTGATGGTTCCAATTCTGAATTTATCTAAAGTAATATCTAAATTTTGTTTAGCAATCGTTACGTTATCTTCTTCCAAATCAATTAACCCTAAGTTTGTTTGGTAGGTTTGAAATGCAGTGCTCAGCTGTGTATCTAAAATCATATTTTGCTGATCAATAGCAATCTGAGAATTTTCGATTTCTATTTTTGCTACTTTTTCATTTCGATGCTGATTTAAACCATCAAACAAATTAAGTCGTGCATTAAAACCATAATTAAAACCTTTTGAAGAAGACTGACTCGTAAAACCTAAACTTGATTGATTTTCAGAAAAATTATAACCAGAAGTTAAATTTACAACCGGATAACGGTCGGCTTTTACTTGCTTAAGCTGCAGTTCGGCAATGCGTTTATTAATAATTTGAGCTTCTACAGCAGGATTTTGCTTGTGTGCCAAATCCGATAGTTCGGCAAAATTCATAGCGTTATCAACTGTAACTAAATCAGTTACTGTGAAATCAATTTTAGGATCACGCGCCAAATATTGGTTTAGCAGAATTTTAGCATTTGCATAAGTTTCTTTTTGACGCAATAAAGCAACCTGATCTGAATTTAAATCAACTTGAGCGTTTAAAACTTCTAATTTTGAAGCTTTTCCAATGCTGAATCGATTTTGTGCCAATGTCAATCGCTGTTTAGAAATTACGATTGTTGTATCTAAAGCAGCCAATTGGTGCTGTTGCTGTACAAGATCGTAGTAAGCTGAATTTACCTGAACAATTTTGAGTAAAACAGTTCTTCTTAATTCAGAATCTCCTAAATTTTGAAGTTCTTTTAACTGATCCAGACGCGCAAACATTTTCATTCCGTCAAAAACAGTCCAATTTAGGCCAACTCCATAAGTTAAGGTGTTGTTTTTAGCATTGTTTAAAGAAGTTGAAGTTCCGTCTTGACGTGTTTGTGATGAATTGGTAACACTGTTGTTGTCATTTACTGTAGCTGCAACCGTTGGCAGTAATCCAGCATTTCCAACCGTAACATTTGTTTCGCTTATTTTTGAATTATTTTTTGCGATTCTAATTTCAAAATTGTTTTCTAAGGCGATTCTTGTTGCATCTTCAATCGTCAGAACTCCTTGTGCATTTGTTTTTACAATGCAGAAGAAGAGGATTATCAAAGTGCAGTATATATTTTTAATATTCATGTTTATATTCTTTTGCAAGAAATCATGAATTTTACACAAAGTAAAATTCATGATTTTTGAATTGCTATTTTATATTTTCTTTTTCGTATTCGTCGATATGATCAAACTCTGGATAATGTTTTCTGGCTTTAGACCACATTAAATAAATCGCAGGAATTACAAAAAGTGTCAAAGCAAGAGAGAAAATAGTTCCTCCAACAATTACAACTCCCATTCCGATTCTACTTGTTGAAGCGGCTCCAAGCGACATTGCAATTGGCAGAGCTCCTAATGCAATCGCTAAACTGGTCATTAAAATTGGACGCAAACGCGCTTCTGATGCTTCTAGAATAGCTTCTAATTTTGGTTTTCCTTGTTCACGAAGCTGATTGGCAAATTCGACAATTAAAATACCATTTTTAGTAACTAATCCGATAAGCATTACGGTTCCAATCTGGCTGAAAATATTCCATGTTTGATTGAAAAGCCATAACGAAAATAATGCTCCGGCAACCGCCATTGGAACTGTTAAAATAATAATCAATGGATCAATAAAACTCTCAAATTGCGCCGCTAGAATCAAAAAGATTAAAAGCAAAGCTAATCCAAAGGCGAAGGAAGTATTAGAACTACTTTCTACGAAATCTCGTGATTCTCCACTCAAATCGGTTGTGAAACTTTCGTCTAAAACTTTCGCTTTAATTCGGTCCATCTCCTCAATACCGTCGCTGATACTTTTTCCTGGTGCTAAACCTGCAGAAACAGTAGCCGACATATAACGGTTATTGTGATACAATTGCGGTGGATTACTTTGTTCTTCAACATTTACAACGTTGTCCATCTGGATTAATTGACCTTTGTTATTTTTAACGAACATTGAAGTTAAATCCAATGGTTTTGAACGGTCTTTTTGATCAAATTGACCAATAACCTGATATTGTTTTCCGTTTTTAATGAAATAACCAAAACGTTGTCCGCTCAAAGAAAGCTGTAAAGTTTGTGCGATATCTAAAATCGAAATTCCTAAGCTTTCTGCTTTTTCACGGTCAATACTTACGTTGATTTCAGGTTTATTAAATTTCAAATTCACATCGGTAGTAGAAAAAACATCGCTTTTACCAACTTCTTCCATGAAAACTGGAATTTTAGCTCTTAATTTTTCAAAGTTTGGAGCCTGAATAATATACTGAATCGGCAAACCTCCACGTCTATTAACGGCAATTGTAGGCTGTTGTGTTACAGCAGTTTTAGCACTTGGATATTGTTTTGTCCACTTGGTTAATTTATCAGCAATTTCTTTTTGAGATACTTTTCGGTCTTCAACATCTTTAAGAGCAAGTCTAATCATTCCCGAGTTTACTGAATTTGAACTGAATCCAGGTGACGTAATAACCAAACTTACTTTTTTCTCTGGAATTGAGTCGTCGATAACTTTGGAAATTTCCTGCATAAAACGATCTGTATATTCGTATGAAGATCCTTCTGGAGTAGTCATACGCAACGTTACGGCACCACGATCATCATACGGTGCAGTTTCTTTTGGAAGAATTGTAAAGAACAAGTAAATCAATCCAAAACAAACAATTAAAATTGGAAAACTGATCCATTTTTTATGCATGAACTTCTCTAAAGCTTCGGCATAAGTGCTGTTCATTTTTTCAAAAAACGGCTCTGTTTTAATATAGAATTTTGATTTTTTCTGTTCGCCGCCTTTCATTAAATAAGCATTTAACATTGGCGTCAATGTTAATGAAACGAAAGCCGAAATTAATACTGCGGCACCAATTACTACACCAAATTCCCTAAAGAGTCGGCCTACGAAACCTTCTAAGAAAATTACAGGCAGGAATACCGCTGCTAAAGTTATGGAGATCGAAATTACGGCATAGAAAATTTCATTTGAACCTTTAATTGCTGCTTCAATAGGGGACATTCCTTCTTCAACTTTTTTGAAGATATTTTCCGTAACTACAATTCCATCGTCAACTACTAAACCTGTTGCAAGTACAATTGCTAATAAAGTCAATACGTTGATGGAGAATCCAAAAAGCCACATAATAAAAAACGTAGCAATTAACGAAACAGGAATATCAATTAAAGGCCTGAACGCAATTGCCCAGTCTCTAAAAAATAAATAGATAATGATGATTACCAGAATTATAGAGATTCCAAGTGTTTCAGCAACTTCCATTACTGATTTCTTTACGAAAATAGTATTATCAAGCGCAATATTCAGTTTTATATCTTTTGGAAGGTCTTTTTTTAGTGCTTCATATTTTTTATAAAATTCTTTTGAAATATCCAGATAATTTGCTCCAGGCATCGGTACGATAGCCAAACCAATCATTGGAAGACCAGATTGACTTAATTTTGTTTCTAAATTTTCAGGGCCTAATGATGCAAGGCCAACATCGCTGAAACGAACAATTTTATCTCCGTCAGTACGAATAATAATATTGTTGAATTCTTCAGGTTTTGATAAATTTCCAACCGTTTTTACAGTAAGTTCTGTGTTATTACCAGTTAATTTTCCTGAAGGAAGCTCCACATTCTGAGCATTTAAAGCAGTGCGGACTTCTGCAACGGTACAGCCATATGCAGCAAGCTTTACAGGATCAATCCATAAACGCATTGCATAACGTTTTTGTCCCCAAATTTGCACGCCACTCACGCCCGGAATAGTTTCTAAACGCTGCGAAATTACATTTTCGGCATAATCACTTAATTCAAGAGAATTTCGAGAGTCACTTTGTACCGTCATCGAAATGATAGCATCACTGTCAGCATCGGCTTTAGATACAACTGGAGGCGCATCAATATCCTGTGGTAAACTTCTGATTGCTTGAGAAACTTTGTCACGAACATCATTCGCAGCTTCTTCCAAGTCTTTATCTAAATTAAACTCGATCGTAATATTACTGCTTCCTTGGTTACTAGATGAAGTAATATTTCTAATTCCGTCAATCGCGTTTACTGCTTTTTCAAGAGGTTCTGTAATTTGTGATTCAATAATATCAGAATTGGCTCCGGTATAATTTGTTCTGATCGAAACTTGCGCCGGATCAATTGAAGGGAATTCTCGAACACCCAAAAACGTATAACCAATGAAACCGAATAAAATAATCAAAAGATTCAGTACAATCGTTAAAACGGGTCTTCTTATGCTTGTGGTTGATAAACTCATAGAGGATTTATGTTTTTAGAGTTCATGTTTTAGATGTAGAGTGCAGGAATTTTAAAATTCATTTACTCATAACACCTAACTAAAAACTCATAACTTAAAATTATTTTTGCACTTTAACTTTTATTGGAGCATCATTTTTTAATGACATAACACCGCTTGTAACTAGAGTATCACCAGCTTTTAATCCTGATAAAATTAAAATAGAAGCGTCAGTACGTGTTGTTGCTTCAACCATAACTTCTCTGGCTTTGCCCATATTTGCAATAAAAACCTTTTTTCCGTCCTGAACAGGAACAATAGCTTCAGATGGAACCACAATAGCGTCTTTAATAATATTCAATGGCAGTTTTACATCGGCAAAAGTTCCAGGGAAAAGTTTTCCATCAATATTGTCTGCAATAGCTCTAATTTGCAGTGTACGCGTGGCAACGGCAACTTCAGGCTCAATGGCATAAATTTTAGCTTTGTAAACTTTATTTGAACCAGAAACTGTAAAGTCAATGCTAGATCCGTTATTTACTTCTGTAGCATATTTTTCAGGAATCGAAAAAGTAATTTTCAGTTTTCCAGTATTTACCAATTTCGCTACTAATATCGTTGGTGTAATATAAGTTCCTGGAGAAATAGAGCGCAAACCAATTTTTCCTGAAAAAGGAGCTTTTACAGATGTTTTTGAAATTTGTGCTTTTATTAATTGCGTCTGGGCTTTTGCAGAAGCGTAATCTGCATTGGCAACATCAAATTCTTCCTGGCTTATGGCTTCTTTCTGAAGAAGTAATTTTGCTCTTCTTTCGTTTTCGCCGGCTAATCCTTCTTTGGTTTGCGCCTGACGAAGCTGTGCTTTTAATTCAATATCATTTACCTTGAAAAGTACTTGACCTTTATTCACGTAACTTCCTTCGTTAAAATAAATACCCTCAACAATTCCTGAAACCTCGCTTCTGATTTCGATTTGTTCATTTGCTTCGATTGATCCTGATAAAGATAAATTGTTGTCAAAAACAGCTGTTTTTACAACAATTCCAGTAACAGTTGTTGGTTTGTCTTTGTCGCCAAACTTTTTAGAATCGTCGTTTTTACTTTTGTTTGAAACTACTCGGTAAGCAATAAATCCTCCAAGTCCGATAACTAGCAAGGCATAAATTAGATTTTTTACTTTCATAAATTTGAGGTAAATGTATTTTTTGGTTTTTTTTTAAGTAAGCTTACAAATTTAACTTTTTGATACGAAAACGAAAGGCTGAACTCTTAATTTAACATTTGTATGTACAAGTTTTTGCTTTGCTTATCATTTAGACTGTTTTTCTTTACAATGGTTTAATGTAGGGGTGTAAAAAAAATATTCTTCTTTTTTTAGGCTGTTTTTGGCTAAAAATTAATTAAGTCAGTTTTTAAGTGAAAAAAAGCAATTTAAAAAGTAGGTTTTTATTTATAAAAAAAGTAAAAATACGTGTGATTAATTTAGGAAAAAGACTACGTGAATTTTATTTATACGCATTTTATCAGTTTTATTTTGTGCTTTATCGATTTTATTTGTAACATTGATAAGGTTAAACAAAACAGCGTTATTGGACTATCATTTTTGCTGTTTTTTCTGTAGTTAGTTGTGATAAATGTAGGTTTTTTATTTGTTTAGACTTGAATTTTTTGTTTTAGAAAATTTAAAAAATTAACAACTGTTTATATTAAAAATCAAAATCTATTTATTTATGAAGAAAAAATTACTTCTTGGTTTATGGTTTTCTTTGATTCTTGCAGCTATTTCGGTTTTGTTTTGGAAGAACGAATTTCAGTACAGTTTGCCAACACCAATTCCAAAGGATTATCACGCAGTTGCTATGGGCAGTAAAATTGATTTAAAGTGCTGTACAGCGGATCAAAAACCAATCTTTTTCCACTTTTTTAATCCAGAATGTCCTTGTTCCCGTTTTAATGTTCCTCATGTAAGTGAATTGATAAAAAAATATGGCGATCGTGTTAATTTCAAGATTGTTGTGATCAATAATGAAAAGAGCGTATCTATTGAGGAAATTCAGAAAAAATTTGGCGCTAAAATTCCAGTTTACTTTGATCAGCAAATAGCAAAAAGCTGTGGAGTTTTTTCTACGCCGCAGGCCGTTCTTATTGATGGTTCACAAAACCTTTATTTTCGCGGTAATTACAATAAAACAAGATATTGCACTGATGCCGAGACGAATTATGCCCAGCAGGCAATAGATTCTTTATTAAGTCATACAAATGCCCCTTCATTTGATGCTTTGGCTCTTAGGGCCTATGGATGTTCATTACCAAAATGCACTAAATAAATCTAACCATTTAATTACCTCAATTTTATGAAATCAAAAGCTAGTTTAAATGAGCAGGACTACCTGCACAGTTTTGTGTCTACAATGACAGAAAAATCTGATACTATTATTAATTATGTTCTTGCTGTTTATTTCCTTCTCGGAATTGCATTATCTTTTAAATATGACACTTGGGAAATTGGAGCAGGAGTGGGAACGCTGAATTTGCTGGCGTATTATTCGGCTAAATTATTTCTGAAAAATTCGAAGTTTTATCAATATGTTCTTTCTGTGGTTCTGGCCATTTTTATGGCACAATATATTTATCAAATGCATGGTATGTTTGAAATGCATTTTACAGTATTTGTGGCCAGTACAATTTTAATTATCTATCAAAATTGGAAATTGCAGATTCCGCTGACACTTTTAGTGATTTTGCATCATGGTGCTTTGGCTTATCTTCAAAATTATGTTTACAACGATGCAAATGGCATGCAGATTTATTTTTCGCAGGTAAATTTTGATGTTGAAACTTTTTTAGTACACGTTGTATTAGCGGGTGCGGTGTTTTTTATGAATGGATACTGGGCTTACTATTTTAAAGCACACAGTCAAAATCATATTTCTAAAATCTCTGACGAATACGAATTGGAAAACATCAAATTAGCATCTGCAAAATTCAGTTCAATGTCGGCTACAAAAGAATACAATGATTTTATTCATAAAACCACTTTAGATTTAAAAATGCCTGTAAGTTCAGTATTAAAACTGATTGATGTTTCTAAAGGACATACAGATAATGATCAGCTTTTGAGTTATTTAGATATGATGAGAGAAAGCGCTAAAAAAATCGATGATCTGGTAAATGATATCCATTTCAAATCAGTCAGTGGAAAGACAAATCCGAATCAATAATTTAATAAAAACAATATTTTAATTGAATTTAATAGTATACGCAGCAACGTAATCATATGTTAATTTTAAATGCAGAAATTTATGGATACCAGAATTACCCGCCCAACTCCATCAGACAGAGAAGTCGATTGGAATAAGAATAAAGTATTACTCAGTAAAACGGATACAAAAGGAACCATTTTATACGCCAATGAAGATTTTATTGACGTATCTGGTTATGATGAATTTGAGCTCATTGGCCAGGCTCATAACGTAATACGTCATCCTGATATGCCCAAAGTAATTTTTAAATTTTTATGGGATAGTATTAAATCGAGTAAAAACATTCATGCCATTATCAAAAACATGTCGAAAACCGGCAGATATTATTGGGTTATTACCGATTTTAAAATCATAGCCGATTCAAATGGAGAAATTGTAGGTTATTTTGGAACAAGAAAATCGGTTCCCGAAGATATTGTAGTCAAATTTATCGAACCTTTGTATAAAAAACTTTTGCATATAGAAGAGGCCAGCGGAATGTTGGCATCTGAAGAATATTTAATTGGTTTTTTAGAGGAACGAAAAAAAACATATATGGAATACATTGATCATCTTATTGCAACTGGAAAAGATGATAAAAATAAAGTAAGCAAAGGTCTGTTCAGCGGACTTTTTGAAAAGAAAGAGACTCCTAAAAAATAAAAATAAATTTGAAAAAAACTTTGCTGTATCAATCAGAATATTCAATCCTGAATTTGTCCCCCAACAAATCTAATCACCTAGAAAAATAATTGGATATTTTGTAAAATTTGATGCAGTGAAGTTTTTTCTTAAAGTTGCTAAGATACTAAGAGGCTAAGTTGCTAAGCCTTTTTTAGTTCAAAACTGCAAAAAATAAAGTGACAAATAAAGTTTAAAATCTAAATCAATCCGAGTGTCATCCTGAGCGAAGTCGAAGGCTAATGAAAAAAACTTAGCATCTTAGTATCTCAGAACCTTAGCATCTTAGATTAAGATATATAATTCCAAATATTCTTCTTTTTAGTAAGTTCAATAAAAACAGCTTTTAGAACCACGTGTTCCGGCTTTTGAAGTGCGCTGTCTTCTTTTAAAATTTTCATGGCATAATTTCGTGCCAAAGACAAAATGTCTCGGTCTTTTACAATATCAGCAATTTGCAGATTTAAAACACCGCTTTGCTGTGTTCCCATTAAATCGCCGGGACCACGCAGTTTTAGGTCGACTTCGGCAATTTCGAAACCGTCATTGGTTCCAACCATCGTTTCCATTCTGGTTTTGCTGTCGGTGCTTAGTTTGTGGCTCGTCATTAAAATACAATAACTTTGTTCAGCACCACGGCCAACGCGACCGCGCAATTGATGCAATTGCGATAATCCAAAACGTTCGGCACTTTCAATAATCATAACGCTGGCATTAGGTACATTTACACCAACTTCAATTACAGTTGTAGCAACCATAATATTTGTTTTGCCTTCAGAAAAGCGTTTCATTTCAGCATCTTTATCGGCTGGTTTCATTTTTCCATGTAAAATAGAAATCGAATATTGTGGGAGCGGAAAATCTCTCGAAATGCTTTCGTAACCATCCATTAAATCTTTGTAATCCATTTTTTCAGATTCCTGAATTAACGGATAAACAATATAAATTTGTCTTCCTAAAGCAATTTCATCACGAAGAAATTTCCAGACTTTTAATCGGTTTGTATCATAACGATGAACGGTCTGAATTGGTTTTCTTCCAGGAGGTAATTCATCTATTACAGAAATATCCAAATCTCCGTATAAACTCATCGCCAAAGTTCTCGGAATTGGAGTTGCCGTCATCACTAAAACGTGTGGCGGAATCTCGTTTTTCTTCCACAATTTGGATCTTTGCTCCACACCAAAGCGGTGCTGTTCATCAATAACAGCAAGACCTAAATTTTGAAATTTTACTTTATCTTCTAATAAAGCGTGAGTTCCAATTATAATTTGCAGGGTTCCGTTTTCAAGTTCTTCATGAATAATTTTTCGTTCCGATGTTTTAGTTGATCCCGTTAAAATTCGGATATTGATATTCAGCGTATTTGCAAATGCAGATAATCCAATAAAATGCTGATTGGCCAAAATCTCAGTCGGAGCCATTAAACAAGCCTGAAACCCATTATCAATTGCCAAAAGCATACTCATAAAAGCCACAATCGTTTTTCCAGAACCAACATCTCCCTGAAGCAAACGGTTCATTTGAGCGTTGCTTCCCATATCGGTACGAATTTCTTTGATTACTCTTTTTTGGGCGCCTGTCAAATCAAAAGGCAAATGATTTTTATAAAATTCATTAAATAATTCGCCAACTTTAGTAAACGGATGTCCTTTTATTTTATGTTTTCGAATTAGATTTTTAGTAATCAATTGAAGCTGAATAAAAAACAATTCTTCAAATTTTAATCGGAATTGGGCTTTCGCCAAAGCATCGGTACTTTTTGGGAAATGAATATTGAATAAAGCAGCTCTTTTCGGAATTAACTTTAACTCTTCAATTAAATATGGCGGAAAAGTTTCAGTAAATAAAGCTTGAGTTTCAATAAACAATTGTTCCATCAGTTTATTGATGGTTCGGTTTGAAATACCACGATTGGCAAGTGTTTCTGTTGAAGGATAGACCGGCTGCATGGCAGAACGCAGACTTTTTTGATGCTCGGTTAATAATTCAATTTCAGGGTGTGCCATACTAAATTGGCTTCCATATAAAGAACATTTTCCAAAGATTACAAGCGTTTCATTCAATTTTAAACTCTCTCGAACCCATTTATGTCCTTGAAACCAATTCAGCTCAATTTGCCCCGTATCATCCACAAAAGACGCGACTAAACGTTTTTTGTTTTTAGCAAATTCAACAGTCTTGATATTGATAATTTTTCCAATAATCTGAACTTCAGTTCCTGTATTCTGCAGTTCATTAATCTTATAATAACGTGTTCTGTCAATGTATCTATTTGGAAAAAAATTAACCAAATCTCCATATTTATGAATTCCCAATTCCTTACGAAGCAACTGACCACGGCTCGGGCCAACACCTTTTAAGTATTCGATTGGAGTTTCAAGAAGATTATTAGACATTTTTTTTAGACTTCTTAGATTATTAGACTGGCTTAGATTTTAGAAAATAGAATAAAGAATAAAGAGCAAAGACAAAAATCTATTTTCCTGATTCTATAATCTTTTATCTTTCATTTGGAAAAGCGAAGATAGATTTAAATTAGGAAATTTGAAAATGGAATATTTATCAATTATATAGGAAAGTTAACTCGTATATTATCATATTGTTAAGATAGTGTTTTTCGACGCAACTATTTTTAAAAAAGATTTATCTTACTAATAGTTAACCTAAAAAACTATAAAAATGAAAAAAATTGGACTTTTAATTACGTTGCTTATTTTACTTACTTCTTGTTCTAGTGATAATTCTGATGACAAAGAAAAATTAGAAGTAAATGATTATTATGGAAAATGGATAAATACCCAAAATGAAGTAAGTTGGAATGATGAGTATGTTTTTAGTAAAGACAATACATTTACAAGAACTAAAACAGTTAATAGCGTAACTACTCATTTATCTGGTACTTTTGAAATTTTTGAAAGAGAGGGCAGGGCTAATTTCCAATTAACTTATTCTGCTCCTTCAAATTTGATTATTACCTGTAGTGGATCTGGAGGAAAAAGCGAGCTTTTGTATATTCTTAATGGTAATTTGGAAAATTCGGCAAGGATGTGCGATTATCAATTAACATACAAGAAGTCAAAATAATAATAACAAGACTCACTAATTCAAATTGTTTAAGACTTCGTAAATTTTTGACACAGTTTTTTTGATATTTAGACTATTTTTAAAATTGCTTCGAAGGTTTAAGATCGTTTTTTATACCTTTTGAATATTATTTTATTGTAAGTTGTGATTTATTAAAAAGCAAAATAAAAAGCGTAAGTTTGTTTAGGAAAAAAGTATTCAATTCTAATTGGATACTTTTTTTGTTTTAAATACTTTAAAAATGAAAACACACTTAGCACTTTTACGCGGCATCAACGTTTCTGGTCATAACATGATGAAAATGGAAGCTCTAAAAACCATGCTGGAAAACATTGGATTTCAAAATATCCGCACTTATCTGCAATCTGGGAATGTTTTTGTCGATAGTGATGAAGATGCTTCGAAAGTGGGTTTCATGATAAAACAGGAAATTTTTAAAGTTTTTGGGCATGAAGTTCCTGTAATTGTAATTACTAAAGAAGATTTAGAATTGTGTTTTAAAAACAGTCCGTATCTAAAAGAAAAAGATCTTGATACCAAAAAACTGTACGTTGCTTTTGTATCGACTACTTTAAAAAGTGAAAATATAAATGACTTAAAAATCAGTCAGTTTAAGCCAGATGAAGCCAGTATTGACGGCAATAGAATTTTTATTAAATACGCCGTTGGAGCTGGAAAAACTAGATTGGAAGGAAAATATATCGAGAAAAAACTGAATGTTATAGTAACAATGCGAAACTGGAATACAGTAACGAATTTGCTGGCAATGTATTCTGAATAAAAAGAAAATTAGCCACGAATTCACGAATTATTTTTACTTTGCTATTAAATAAAAAATTCGTGAATTCGTGGCTAATTTTTATTTAGCAATCAAATCGCAGTACCAGAATCCATAATCAAAAGCATCAGAACTATTTGTGTCACAGGCAGTATTTGACGAATCTTCGTTTTTAGGTTTCTCATATTTGCGGTAAACAATTTCTCCAATTTCAAAGTTTATTGGTTCAGAGAAAATGGGTCCGTCAAAAGCAAAAGTGTGAAATTCGCCGTTTTCTCCGCACACATCAACATTTTCGGGTAAATCATTAATAAAATCTTGGTCGATAATTCGGCCAACAAAACTTTTGTCTAAATAACGTTCGTTTACACAAACCACAATCGTTTTGAATCCAAGCGAAATAAACTCCTGAATTAAATCGTGGGATGGAATTTTCCAAATTGGAAAAACACCTTCAAAACCTAATTTTGCCAATTGATCTTCACGATATTTTCGTAAATCTTCCAAAAAAATATCACCAAAAATCGAATGCGAAATACCTTCTTCTTTTAATTCGGTTAAAGCTGTAGTCATTACACTTTCGTAAACTTCCATAGTTGGCATTTCAGGAATTTCAAGAATTTTTAATGGTATTCCGATGCTTTTTGCCTGAGCTTCTAACAATTCAACTCGTACGCCATGCATTGAAATTCGCTGAAATTGCTGATTCACGCTTGTCATTAAACATTCAATTTTATGCGCAGGATGCTGCAGAATTTTATATAAGGCAAGAGCAGAATCTTTTCCGCTGCTCCAGTTGAATAAGGCTTTTTTTATCGACACGATTTGGTATTTTTATGCGGTAAACTTACAAATTTCATTCTATTTGTTGGTGAAAGGTTTGTAACTTTGGGAATTTACACGCCTAAATATGTCATTATATAAAGATAAATTCAAAATCGATTCAACTAGATTAAAGAATTGGGATTACTCAAGTGAAGCAGTCTATTTTATTACAATGGTTGCAAAAAATAGAGAATGTGTTTTTGGAACAATTGAAGATGATAAAATGATTTTAAACGATAATGGAAAGATTATTGAGACAGAACTTTTGAAATCAATTGCGATTCGTAAAAATTGGTTTTTCCATAATTGGGTTATTATGCCAAATCATATTCATTTATTGATTGAAATTCAAAATAAAAACGAAATTCAAAACACAACGCATATCGTAGAGGCGCACAGCAGTGCGTCTCCGTCCAGCATATCGACAACAGAATGTGACACATCTTTGTCGACAAACGTTACGGAGACGCACAGCTGTGCGCCTCTACGTGACAATAGGGACGAAAAACAATCTGAATCTAATTTTGGACGTAAACCAAAATCTATTTCATCATTTGTAGCAATTTTTAAATCGGTGACGACCAAACAAATAAATGGTACAAAATCCATTTGGCAGGATAATTATCATGATCACATCGTCAGAAATTATAAACGATTCGAAATAATTTATGATTATATTAAAAACAATCCGAAATCTTGGGAAACAGATTCTTTAAAATAAAATTTTCAATGAAATATATCTTTTTACTTTTTACTGGATTTATTTTTGCACAACAAACTCAATTCGTCGATTTTAAATCGGTTAATGCGCAATTAACTTTAAATGCCAAAGAAAAATCAGTTTCAGGTACTGTTGATTACGGTTTTATGGTTTTAAAATCTATAGACACCATAAAAATTGATGCCAAAAACATGGAATTTTCCAAAGTACAAATTGACAACAAAGACGTTGTTTTCGTTAATTCTGGGAAACAGCTGCAGCTTATTGGAAATTTTCAAAAAGGAGAAAATCATCTGACTTTTAAATATACTGCAAAACCAAAACAAGCCTTGTATTTTGTTGATATTGAAGGAAAAGATGTTCAAATCTGGACACAAGGTCAAGGTCGATACACAAGTAATTGGTTTCCGAGTTTTGACGATGTTAATGAAAAAGTGATCTTCAATTTAGGTATATCTTATGACAAAGAGTATCAGGTTATTTCAAATGGAATTTTAAAAGATAAAACGCAAAAGGATAATTTATTTCATTGGCAGTACAAAATGGAAAAACCAATGAGTTCTTACGTTTTGATGCTTGCAGTTGGGAAATACGATAAAAAAAGTTTGAAATCGAAATCGAATGTTCCGCTTGAATATTACTTAGAAAATAAAGATGCGTCTCGTTTTGAACCTACATTTCGATATTCAAAACGTATTTTTGATTTTTTAGAAAAAGAAATTGGCGTTTCATATCCATGGCAAGTTTATAGAGAAATTCCGGTTCGAGATTTTTTATATGCCGGAATGGAAAATACAACTTCAACGCTTTTTGCCACTCGATATGTAGTCGATTCAATTGGATTTACCGACAGAAATTATACAAACGTCGATGCGCACGAATTAGCGCATCATTGGTTTGGGAATTTAATAACCGCCGAAAGCAGTAAACATCACTGGCTTCAGGAAGGTTTTGCAACTTATTATGCTGCGCTTGCAGAACGTGAAATTTTTGGTGACGATTATTTTTATTCTAAACTTTATGACACCGCACAGCAAATAAAGTTTGCTTCAAGAACCGATTCTATTCCGGTTTTGAATCCAAAAGCGAGTTCGCTGACGTTTTACGAAAAAGGGGCTTGGACGCTTTTTGTTCTTCATGAATCAATTGGTGATAAAGCCTTTAAAAAAGCAATAAAAAGTTACCTGAAAAAATATGCCTATCAAATTGTAAATACAGAAGATTTCTTTAATGAAATTAAAAAGGTATCCGATTTTGATTTGGATAAATTCCAGAAAACCTGGCTGGAATCAACAGTTTTTGATACACCGACTGCGAATGCTTTGTTGAGTAAAAATAAAGCTATTCAGGTTAGATTGGAAGTTGATAAATTGAAGAAAACACCTTTAGCTGAAAAAAAGGATTTCTTTATAAAAACTTTAAATTCGGATGTTTATCATACAGTAAAAGAGTCAATTGTTGATCAATTAGAAAATGAGAAATACGAAGCAAAAAAAGATTTACTGCTTTTAGCAATGCAGACAAATAATGTACAGATTCGTCAAACTGTTGCAGAAACTTTAACCAAAATTCCGGAAGATTTTAGAGCAGCATATGAAACGCTGTTAAACGATCAATCGTATCAAACACAGGAAATTGCTTTGTACTGGCTTTGGAGAAATTTTCCAGATCACCGAAACGAATATTTGAATAAATCAAAAAATTGGATTGGTTTTAATGATTATAATCTTCGCACTTTGTGGCTTTCACTCGCGTTATCAACATCAAATTATGCTGATAATCCAGATGAACTTGTTGCCGAATTAATTGGTTTTTCGTCTACTAAATATGAAGCCACGACCAGACAAAATGCACTTGAAAAATTAATAGCTTTCAAAATTATTAACGATCAGGTTTTGAGTAATTTAGTTTCCTCCACAACGCATCATATGTGGCAGTTTTCAAAATTTGGAAGAGACACAATAAGAATGTTATTAAAAAATTCAGAAATGCGTGCCTCGTTTGAAAGAATTTTGCCTAATTTGACCCCCGATGAACAATTTCAATTGAACCGTTTATTGAAAGAGTGAAAAAAAGAGAATAGAATATAGAAAATAGAGCAAAGAAGCAAGAGTAAAGAAGGAAGATTTCACTTTTAAAGAAAGTCTTTGTTCTTGCTTCTTTCTTCTAATTTCTAAAAAAGAACCTACAATACCATATATGAGAGCATTAGTTATTTCTGGCGGCGGAAGCAAAGGCGCCTTTGCCGGCGGAGTTGCGCAGTATTTAATAGAAGAGAAAAATCACGAGTATGATTTATTTTTAGGCACTTCTACAGGAAGTTTGCTTATTCCGCATTTAGCTTTGGGACATATTAGAAAGATTCATTCGGTTTATACTAATGTTACAATGGCAAGTATTTTCAATATTTGTCCGTTTGTGGTTAAAAATAAAGAAGGTGTTGATATTGTAACAATTAATCATTTCAATGTATTACGTCAGTTTTTTAAAGGTAAAAGGACTTTTGGCGAAAGCAAAGGTTTGAGAAAATATATTCGAAATAATTTTTCATTATCAGATTTCAATAAGCTAAAAAAGCTGAAGACTGATGTAATTATTACGGTCACCAATTTTACAAAAAACGAATCAGAATATAAGTCGGTAAAAGATTGCAGTTATGAAGAATTCATAGAATGGTCCTGGATTTCAAGTAATTATGTTCCGTTTATGAGTTTAGTTGAGAAAAATAATTATGAATACGGCGATGGCGGATTTTCAAGTTTAGTGCCAATTCGTGAAGCAATCAATCGTGGTGCAACAGAGATCGACGTAATTATTTTGGAAACCGAAGTGAATATGGATAAAACCGTTATCGGTAAAAACCCGTTTTCACTAATGATTGATTTGTTCCGAATTGCTCTAGATCAGGTAGAAAAACATGATATTGCTATAGGAAAACTTATGGCAAACAATAAGAATGTGAAACTTAACTTATATTACACACCAACAAAACTGACTGATAATGCCTTAATTTTCAACAAAGAAGTAATGAAGGAATGGTGGGAGCAAGGTTATGAATACGCCCAGAATAAGTCTGAAGTTATGAGTGATAATAGGTAGATATAAAAAATAATTTATCTGAAATTATGAGAAGTTTAAATTATTTTGGTTCACTTTTAGTATTGATTTTCTTTTTTATAAGCTGTCAGAAGGAAAAGCAAATTCCTAATTTTAGATTGCCAAAAAATGAAGAAGTTAATGAAATAATTAAAGCGCTCATTAATAGTGATAGCTTAGAAATCGCTCCTTATTTAGGAAAGAAAAAGAAGATTTCTTTTTGCGAAGATCTGCAAAAGCTGAGAATTGATCATGTGGAGAAAAACAAGTTGCCAAAGAAAGCAGAAGGTGAGTCTGAGTTGATAGAACTTCTTATTGGACTACCAGATATTCCTAGAGAAAAATTTTTCTTTTCAAAATCAGATTCGTTATACATTGAATTTCAAAACAAAAACTTTAATGCTTTCAAAATATCGCAAAATGATTTTAATGAAGTCGATATCAAATCTATCCAAGAAGTTAGGAATGATATTAAGAATGTAAAATACTTTAGTTATTATTACGCAACGATTCCAATAATTTCACTTGACGGAAAGAAGGCTTATGTCAAATATATTTTAAACTGTTCTGGCTTATGCGGCGCAGGTTACCGGGTTTTCTTAGAAAAAAAGAAAGGAAAATGGGTAGTAGTAAAATATAGCGAAGAATGGGTTAGCTAAAAAAAAAATGAAAGATTGAGTATGTTTTAATTACTCAATCTTTCGAGTAAATTATATTTTACCAAAGTTCAGCAACTTCATTTTTAATATATCCTAAAGCAGCGTTGCTAGGTGATTGTTTTTCTAATAAATCATTCAAAATAACTTCACGCAATTTATCTGCATTTTCTACTTTATCGCTCATTGCAGCTTTACGAATCATTTGGATTGTAGCATTTTTAGCAGTTGTGATAATCGTCCAGCACTCGTCAGACATGTAAATCTGCTGCGTTAAATTATGTTCAAATTCCTGTTCAATTTGGTCAATTACGTAGTTTTCGTAATCGTGTTTATTTTGCGAAATTGGGGCAATTCGAATTAATAATTTGGTCAAGTTTATACGCTCCAAAAATAAAGTCATACGCTCGTAAGCCTGTAAACGTATTGGCAATGACTGTTTTTGATAGTCTCTATTCAATAAAAAAGCACGCTTTTTATCATTGTTTTTAATATGCAGTTCAAAAAAACTGTAGGCAACAAATCCTGTTACAATTGCAGGCAAAGTATAACTGGCTAATTCTATAATTCTTGTAAAATCCATTTGGGTTAAATTTTTTAGCAAAAATATACTTTTTGAGGAGAAATCCATTTTAAATTTTTGGTAATAAACAAAACGGAAAACTTATTTTTGCAACTGGTTTTCAAAATCTGAACAAAACTACTTTTAATGGATTCATACATAATATTTTTTCTTTGCTTAGCTGCCTTTGCTGCAGGATTTATCGATGCAATTGTTGGTGGCGGTGGACTAATCCAAACTCCAATGGGGCTAATTTTATTGCCTAATTTGCCTGTTTCAACAGTAATAGGATCGCTAAAAATTCCGGCTTTCAGCGGAACGGCTTTTGCTGCTTTTCAATATTTAAAGAAAGTAGTTATTCAGTGGAAATTATTAATCATAATGATGTGTTTGGCAGTTCCATCGGCATTTTTGGGTTCTACCATTTTGACAATGGTCAGCAACGATTTTATGAAACCGCTTTTACTTGTGGTTTTGTCGTTGTTGTTTGTTTATACGTATGCAAAGAAGAATTTTGGTCAGCACGTTGCCAAAGATCATTCGGAAACAACTCAAATTATTTATGCAATTGTAATTAGTATGATTGTTGGTTTTTATGACGGATTTATTGGGCCAGGAACTGGAAGCTTTTTTGTAGTTGCGTTTATTGCACTTTTAGGTTTTGATTTTTTGCACGCTTCCGCGAATGCTAAAATGGTAAACTTGGCGACAAATTTTGGTTCGATTTGTTTGTTTATGATTAAAGGAAAAATAATCTGGTCCATCGCGATTCCAATGGCAATAAGCAACGGACTTGGCGGATGGCTTGGTGCAAAACTGGCAATTAATAAGGGAAATGGTTTTATTCGAATTTTCTTTTTGGTTGTTGTGGTTGGGACATTAATTCGCTTTGCTTATGATGTGTTTTTTAAATAAGATACTATCCACGAAGCTTCGGAACTGATGTCTTTAATATTGTAAGTTTTAACTTAATTCTGTTTTATTTATCATTTAGTTAGATTATATTTGTAGAATAATAGTACTTAAAATATCATTTTATGATAGAAATAGTTGAAAATTACGAGAATTATATTAATAGCCTGCCAGATTTAATAGGTAAGTCATATTATAAAGCTGAGTTTTTTATGCAAAAACTAGGTTTGAAACATGCAACTTATTATAGAAAATTGAAGTCAAAAAGTTTTACACATCAAGAAGTAAAGTTGATTACAAATTTGTTGTTTCCTGAAGAGATTTTGATTCAAGAATTACAGAAAAGTGAAGAAGATATAAAAGCAGGTAGAACAATTGATTTTTCTGATTTTAAAGAAAAATTAAGAACTAAGTATAACATCTAGAATCAAGGGGTTCCTTTTGTTGTCCCAAAACAAAACCACATAAATTATATCAATTTCAATTTTGTAAAATAAATACACTTGATTCGAAATCAAAAATTTTCGGTAAAGAGTTTTTTGGTGGCGTGGACCAATTTTATTGTTGTCTGATATAATTCTAATTACAGAAAATGTAGTTTTAGAAAATTCAGCAGCTTTCTTTTCAGTATATTTTCTAACAATTTCATAATAACTTTTTTCGGCTGTTTCAGTAAGTTTTATTTTCATATTATTAATCATAGTTATTGCAAATATAAATTAAATTTAAAGATTTTTCTTTCAAATCATATTGTTTGTTTTCTAGCCCCGATAGAGGTGATATCCTCGCAGTGAAACGGAGAGATAAAGCCGAAAGCGGGAAACCATGTTCAATAAAATGCCTATTCTTTGGCTTCAAAAAAAGAAAAAAAACTTAGCATCTCAGAACCTTAGAATCTTAGTAGCTTATTAAATCATTAATTCTTATTTTTGCATATAAAGGAGATAAATTACATGCAGAAATATATTGACCAGCTCAACGAAGCGCAAAGACAACCCGTTCTTAAAAAAGACGGGCCAATGATTATTATTGCTGGTGCAGGTTCGGGAAAAACCCGTGTTTTAACGATTAGAATTGCCTATTTAATGGCTCAGGGTGTTGATGCGTTCAATATTTTGTCGCTGACTTTTACCAATAAAGCAGCCCGCGAGATGAAGCACAGGATTTCGGATATTGTGGGAGCGAGTGAAGCTAAAAATCTTTGGATGGGAACATTTCA
This sequence comes from Flavobacterium sp. LC2016-01, assembly GCF_009711135.1. Classification (GTDB taxonomy): domain Bacteria; phylum Bacteroidota; class Bacteroidia; order Flavobacteriales; family Flavobacteriaceae; genus Flavobacterium. The sequence goes on from NZ_WMIC01000006.1 coordinate 193,448, forward strand.
CTCGATTTTTGCACGTATCCTTCGTGCGGAATCAGATCATTTGGGATATCCTTCTAATTTCACTATTTACGATTCGCAGGATTCGGCCAGACTAATTTCTTCCATTATTAAAGAAATGCAATTAGATCGTGATATCTATAAACCAAAACAGATTTTAGGACGTATATCTAGTTATAAGAATAGCTTGATTACAGTAAAAGCCTATTTCAATAATCCAGAATTGGTAGAAGCCGATGCTATGGCAAAAAGACCAAGATTAGGTGAAATTTATCAGCAATATGTGGAGCGCTGTTTTAAAGCCGGCGCAATGGATTTTGATGATTTGTTATTGAAAACCAATGAGTTGTTGACACGTTTTCCGGAAGTTTTAGCTAAATATCAAGACCGTTTCCGTTATATTTTGGTTGATGAGTACCAAGATACAAATCACTCTCAATATTTGATTGTAAGGGCTTTGTCAGACAGATTTCAGAATATTTGTGTGGTTGGTGACGATGCACAGAGTATTTATGCGTTCCGTGGAGCAAACATTAATAACATTTTGAATTTCCAGAAGGATTATGAAGGTGTTGTAATGTTTCGTCTAGAGCAGAATTATCGTTCAACACGAAATATTGTTGAAGCGGCAAATACGGTTATGGAGCATAATAAAACCAAACTGGATAAAGTAGTTTGGACAGCAAATGATTTTGGACCGAAAATTAAAGTGCACCGCAGTTTAACAGATGCCGAAGAAGGTCGCTTTGTGGCAAGTACCATTTTTGAACAGAAAATGCAGAACCAGCTTCATAATGGATCTTTTGCCATTTTGTATCGTACGAATGCTCAGTCACGTGCGATGGAAGATGCGTTGAGAAAGCGTGATATTCCGTATCGAATTTATGGCGGATTGTCTTTTTATCAGCGTAAAGAGATTAAAGATGTTTTGTGTTATTTACGTTTGGTAATTAACCCAAAAGATGAAGAAGCACTAATTCGCGTGATTAATTATCCAGCGAGAGGAATTGGCGACACAACCGTAGAAAAATTGACAATTGCGGCAAATCATTACAAACGCTCAATTTGGGAAGTAATGGTTAACATTGATAAAATTGATTTGAAACTGAATACCGGAACAAAAAACAAATTGAAAGATTTTGTGACTATGATTCAGAGTTTTCAGGTAATTGATCAGAATCAGGATGCTTTTTATTTAACGGACCATGTTGCAAAGAAGACAGGTTTGGTTCAGGAATTGAAAAAAGATGCTACTCCCGAAGGAATGGCGAAAATTCAAAATATCGAAGAACTTTTAAACGGTATTAAAGATTTTACCGAAGGACAAAGAGAAATTGATGGAGCTAGAGGAGCACTTTCTGAATTTATGGAAGATGTAGCTTTGGCAACAGATCTAGATAAAGATACAAATGATGAAGACCGAGTGGCGTTGATGACTATTCACTTAGCGAAAGGACTTGAGTTTCCTCATGTTTTTGTGGTTGGAATGGAAGAAGATTTGTTTCCGAGTGCCATGAGTATGAGTACCAGAAGCGAATTAGAAGAAGAACGTCGATTATTTTACGTAGCTTTAACTCGTGCGGAACATCAAGCATATTTGACTTATGCACAGTCCCGTTACCGTTGGGGGAAATTAACAGATAGTGAACCGTCACGTTTTATTGAAGAAATTGATGGTCAATTTTTAGAATATCTAACTCCCGCTGAAAGTAATTATCGTTATAAATCGCCAATTGATGGTGATATTTTTGGCGATGTTGATAAATCAAAATTAAGACTGGCAAAACCAGTAGGAGGAACACCGCCAAAACATGTTACTGATAATAATCCGAAACCGGATTTAAATATCAGAAAACTAAAACCAGTAACAGGAACGAATCCAAATGCTAGTGCTCCAAATTTATTTGACAGCAAATTAACTGTTGGAAATATTGTTATGCACGAGCGTTTTGGAAAAGGAGAAGTGATTAATTTAGAAGGCGTTGGAGCTGATAAAAAAGCCGAAATCAAATTTGAAGTTGGCGGAATTAAGAAACTTTTACTAAGATTTGCTAAATTAGATGTTGTAGGGTAGAAGAATAAAGAATAAAGAATAAAGAATAAAGAAAATAGATAGATATTAAGCATGTTGAATAAAACGCTTTCTAAAAAGCTCAATTTTATTGAAATTTACCAGTTTTTTGGAGGACTTGTCGGTTTATTACTAACGATTTATTTATTATTGACAACGAATCCTGGTAAATACCAAAATCCGTTTTTTATTCCCTTAATTCTCCCTTTTGTTTTTTTTGGTTTATCCATATATTCGGCATGGTTATTAAATAAGAAAAAATATTTGAAAGGATTAAATTTACTTATCATTTTGTTATTTTTACAAATGATTGCTTTCGAATTTTATGGATTGTATTATACATCTGTAAGTGGTATTGCTATAAATTTTACTTTGGATCTTACAAATGACACTTTTGCAGGATTTGATTTTCAACCATCACAATTTTTTTTAACATTTAATGCAAGCGATGAAGTTTTTCGTTTCAAGTTGAATTTATTTGCTTTTGGAATGTTGTTTTTTGTGTCTAAAACTATAAGGGAATTAAAGAGTAGTCTTTATTCTATTGTCTAAAATCTATCTTCTAAAAAAATGGCTGAATTCATAAAAATATATCCAGATAAACCTAGTGAAGCTGCAATTGCAAAAGTTGTAAAAGTGCTTCAAAATGGCGGATTGGTAATTTATCCGACAGATACTGTTTATGGTTTGGGCTGTGATATTACCAATTCAAGGGCTTTAGAAAAGATTGCAAAAATAAAAGGAGTTAAGTTAGAGAAAGCAAATTTTTCGTTTATTTGTCATGACTTAAGTAACTTATCAGATTATGTTCGTCAGATTGATACGTCGACATTCAAAATTTTGAAAAGAGCATTGCCGGGTCCTTATACTTTTATTTTGCCAGGAAATAATAATTTGCCAAAAGAGTTTAAAAAGAAAACGACAGTCGGTATTCGTGTTCCTGATAATAATATTATTTTAGAGATTGTTCGTCAACTTGGAAATCCGGTTGTTTCGACTTCGATTCGTGATGAAGATGATGTAATTGAATACACAACAGATCCAGAATTGATTTTTGAAAAATGGCAAAATCTAGTAGATTTGGTAATCGATGGAGGCTATGGTGATAATGTTGGTTCGACGATTATTGACTTGTCTGAATATGAACCAATTATTGTGAGAGAGGGTAAAGGCGATATTGGAATTTTGTAAAAAAAAACTGAAATTGTATAAAAGTTAAAAAATAATCCCTAACTTTAGTATAGTTAAAATTTAGTTAGTTGATTAAAAATAATGCTATTCTTGATTTATATTTAATTGGTTATTAAAAAAATTAAGGATACATAAAAGCAGGTCGTAAGACCTGCTTTTTCTGTTTTTATGATATGTAAAACAAGGATTATTTAGCTTGTTTTTTCATTTCTTTTTCAATCATATCGTAGAATTGATCGATTTTTGGCATAACAACAATACGAGTTCTTCTGTTACGAGCTTTGTTGTCTGGAGTATCATTTGCAACTAATGGTACATATGAACTTCTACCAGCTGCAATTAATTTAGCAGGATTAACACCAAGATCGTTTGTTAATACACGAACGATAGAAGTAGAACGTTTAACACTTAAATCCCAGTTGTCTAACAAAACTCCGTTGCTTTTGTAAGGAACATCATCTGTGTGCCCTTCAACCATACATTCAAAATCAGGTTTGTCATTTACAACTTTTGCAACTTTAGCTAAAACAGATTTTGCTTTGTCACTTACGTCATAACTTCCGCTTTTGAATAACAATTTATCAGCGATAGAAATAAATACAACTCCTTTTTCAACATTGATTTCGATATCTGGATCGTTGATTCCAACTGCTCCTTTTAAACTTGTAACTAATGCTAAAGTTACACTGTCTTTTTTCGTAAGAGCATCTTGAAGTCTTGAGATTTTCAAATCTTTCTCTTTTAAGCTTTCTAGAGATTTTTCAAGGTTTTCAGCTCCTTTAGTAGTTAAAACCGTTAAATCTTTTGAACTGTTGATTAAGTCTTGATTGTGTTGTTTGTAGCTTTCAGCTGTAGCAGCTAAACCAGCTTTTTCTTCTAAACAAGAATTTAATTTAACAGTGCAAGAGTTTAATAAATCTTGGGTCTCTTTGTTCTTAGCTTCAAGTGCTGCGTATTGTTTTTTCGATACACACGAAGTTAAGGCCATTAATACTGATAGTGCGATAACTATTTTTCTCATAGGTATTATATTTAATTAAACGTTGATTACAAATTTAGTTTTTAATATTTTGATTACTGTTAAAGATTTCTTTAAAAACCAGTAATTTCTTTATGTAATACAGGTAAACGATACTTTTTACGGTATAGTATTGCTGTATTTGAAAATCTTTTCTTTTTTTAAGATATTTTAAAGATAGGCAATAAAAAGAGAAATGTGCTTTTAAAATGGCAAAAGTATGGCTGAATTTCCCCTGCGTAAGAAAACGGATACCAGCAATTCCGTCTAAAATCATTCGAAGAAAAATGACCCAGAATAATCCTCTTTTTGGTAGGTTTTTGACAAGCATTAATAGGGAATTTCTAAAATTCAAATATGTTTTTTTAGGATTTCCCTGTTGCAGTGTTGCACCGCCAACATGATATACCAAAGACTGATAATTATACTTAATAATGTGTCCTTCATTCAAAGCACGCCAGCATAAATCAATTTCTTCTTGATGTGCAAAAAAGCTCTCGTCAAAACCGCCTAGTTCATGAAACACGTTTTTTCGGATAAAAAAACAAGCGCCTGAAGCCCAGAACAATTCACAATTATCATCATATTGTCTGTTATCTTTTTCAATAGTTTCAAAGACTCTTCCTCTGCAGAATGGAAAACCAAATTTATCAATGAAACCGCCGGCGGCACCAGCGTACTCAAAATATTCTTTGTTTTTAAAATCAAGGATTTTCGGCTGAATAATTCCGGTTTGCTTTTCATTATCAAAATTCTCAAGAATTGGCTTAAGCCAATCTTTGGTCACTTCAATATCTGAATTGACTAACGCATAAATTTCAGCATCAATATGTTTCAAAGCATCATTATAGCCTTTTGCAAAGCCATAATTGCCAGTGTTTTTTACAATTTTAACTGTAGGGAAATTTTGCTGAACAAATTCAACTGAATTATCTGTAGAATCATTATCGGCAACATATATTGTCGCTCCTTCTGAAAATTGGATAACAGATGGTAAAAACTGCTCCAGCAATTTTACTCCGTTCCAATTTAAAATGACAACTGCTATTTTATCCAAAAGTTCTTAAATTATTTATTTTAATGGTTTTCTTTATAATCAGGCAGACTTCTTAAAAACTCATATTTTTCGTTTTCAAAATCCATTTGACAATAAAAATGGTTTAGTCCGTTTGTGACATTCAAAAACCGTGCCTGCATTGTCATGTTATAACGTGCAATTTGATCAAAAGTTGCCTGAGATATTTTTACCTCGGGAGCTTTACACTCTACCAGTATATGTATAGAGCCGTCAGGATTGAAAACTACAACATCATATCTTTTTCTTAATCCGTTGACTTTTAAAACTTTCTCTACATTTATCAGCGATTTTGGGTATTTTTTTTCGTTCATCAAATAATGAACAACATGCTGTCGAACCCATTCTTCTGGGGTAAGAATGATGAATTTTTTTCTGATTTCATCAAAAATAGACACTTTATTTTCGCTATTTTTGAATCGGAAAGTGTAAACTGGGAAATTAAGTTTAAGCATAAAGCAAAAATATAAAATAGTTTCAGGTTTCAGGTTTAAAGTTTCAAGATTTGAAGCCAGAACCTGAAACTTTAAACTTGAAACAAAAATATTTAATGGACGAAGTAGTAAAAATTGTTAATGATATCAAAGCAGGAAATATTAAGCCAATTTATTTTTTAATGGGGGAAGAACCTTATTATATAGATAAACTAGCTGAATATATTGAAGGGAATATTCTTGCTGAAGAAGAGAAAGGTTTTAACCAGACAGTTTTATACGGAAGAGATGTTTCTATTGAAGATATTGTTTCAACGGCCAAGCGCTATCCTATGATGGCTGACCGTCAAGTTGTTATTGTAAAAGAAGCCCAAGATTTGTCCAGAAATATTGATAAACTTGAATCGTATGCCAATAATCCGATGGAAACTACGGTTTTGGTTTTTTGTTATAAATACAAAACGCTCGACAAACGTAAAAAAGTAACCAAGGTATTGGCTCAAAATGGTTTGGTTTACGAAAGTAAAAAACTATACGAAAATCAGGTAGGAGACTGGATTAAGCGTGTTCTGGCTGGAAAAAAATACACAATTGACCCAAAAGCAAATGCCATGTTGGTTGAGTTTTTAGGAACAGATTTGAGTAAAATCAATAACGAACTTGAAAAACTGCAGATTATTTTGCCGCAGGGAACCATGATTACGCCTCAGCATATTGAGGAGAATATTGGTTTTAGCAAAGATTATAATGTATTCGAATTGCGAAAAGCAATTGGAGAACGCAATCAATTGAAAGCGTATAAGATAGCAGAAAATTTTGCGCATAATCCTAAAGAATATCCTTTAGTAATGACTACTGGATTAATATTTGGATTCTTTGTACAGCTCTTAAAATATCATGGTTTAAAAGATAAAAATCCAAAAAACGTTGCTGCAGCAATTGGTGTAAATCCGTATTTCTTGAAAGAATATGATTTAGCGATTAAAAATTACCCAATGCGAAAAGTAAGTCAGATTGTTGGCGCTTTGCGAGATATTGATGTTAAGAGTAAAGGAGTCGGTGCCAATGCTTTGCCTCAATCAGATTTACTTAAAGAAATGCTATATAAAATATTTAATTAAGCCGTAATAATTCACGATATTTGCCTTTCTAAAAATTAATCAGATTAAAAAATAATTACACAATTATGGGAATGAATAAAAATACCGTTTTAGGATGGGCTACTTTTATAATGGTACTTATGGGATTGTTGCTTATAGGTCTTGGAATCTTTAGATACAGTGATGTTTCGGGATGGGGATTTGCTGCTGTTGGAGTTGGTTTTTTAGCTAATGCATGGGTATTCAATGCTTTAAAAGGCAGGGTTTAATTTTTTCAATAATAAATGCAAAAATCTTTTGCAACGTATCTAATTAAATAATTAAAATAAAATATAGAAAATGTCAGACGATAAGAAAGTAATTTTCTCAATGCAGAAATTGAGTAAAACCTATCAGGGAGCAGACAAGCCGGTGCTTAAAAACATTTATTTGAGTTTCTTTTATGGAGCAAAAATTGGTATTTTGGGACTTAACGGTTCTGGAAAATCTTCTCTTTTAAAAATTATTGCAGGAGTTGATAAAAATTATCAAGGTGATGTAGTTTTTCAGCCTGGTTATACTGTCGGTTACTTAGAGCAAGAACCAATTCTTGATGATTCTAAAACAGTAATCGAAATTGTTCGTGAAGGAGCAGCTGAGACTATGGCTGTTTTAGAAGAATACAATCAGATAAATGATTTATTTGGTCTTGAAGAAAATTACTCAGATCCAGATAAAATGGATAAATTGATGGACCGCCAGGCAGCATTACAAGATAAAATTGATGCACTTGGCGCTTGGGAAATCGATACGAAATTAGAAATTGCAATGGATGCTTTGCGTACGCCTGAAGGTGATACGCCAATTAAAAACCTTTCTGGAGGTGAGCGTCGTCGTGTAGCATTATGTCGTTTGTTATTGCAGCAGCCTGATGTATTGTTACTTGATGAGCCAACCAACCACCTTGATGCTGAGTCTGTACTTTGGTTAGAGCAGCATTTAGCGCAATATGCAGGAACTGTAATCGCTGTAACGCACGATAGATATTTCCTTGACAATGTTGCAGGATGGATTTTAGAGTTGGATAGAGGAGAAGGTATTCCATGGAAAGGAAATTATTCTTCTTGGTTAGATCAAAAATCAAGCCGTATGGCTCAGGAAGAAAAAGTAGCTTCTAAACGTAGAAAAACTTTAGAGCGCGAGTTGGAATGGGTTCGTCAAGGCGCAAAAGGCCGTCAAACCAAACAAAAAGCACGTTTACAGAACTACGACAAATTATTAAATGAAGATCAAAAACAACTAGATGAGAATTTAGAGATCTACATTCCTAATGGTCCACGTTTAGGAACTAATGTAATTGAAGCTAAAAATGTTGCAAAAGCTTTTGGTGAAAAATTACTTTATGATAATTTGAATTTTACATTGCCACAAGCCGGAATTGTTGGAATTATCGGGCCAAACGGTGCTGGTAAATCTACCATTTTTAAAATGATTATGGGAGAGCAAGCTACTGACAGCGGCGAATTTTCAGTTGGTGAAACTGTGAAAATTGCTTATGTAGATCAGTCTCACTCTAATATTGATCCAAATAAATCGATTTGGGAAAACTTTGCAGACGGTCAGGAATTAGTAATGATGGGCGGAAAGCAGGTGAACTCAAGAGCTTATTTATCACGTTTCAACTTTGGTGGTGGTGAGCAAAATAAAAAAGTTTCAATGTTGTCAGGTGGAGAACGTAACCGTTTGCACTTAGCAATGACTTTGAAAGAAGAAGGAAATGTACTTTTACTGGATGAGCCAACGAATGACCTTGACGTAAATACGCTTCGTGCACTAGAAGAAGGTTTAGAAAATTTTGCTGGTTGTGCTGTAATTATTTCTCACGACAGATGGTTCTTAGATAGAATTTGTACGCACATTTTAGCCTTTGAAGGAGATTCTGAAGTTTATTTCTTTGAAGGAAGTTTCTCTGATTATGAAGAAAATAAAAAGAAACGTCTTGGTGGTGATTTAACTCCAAAACGTTTGAAATACAGAAAATTGATTAGATAATAAAAATCTAAATTTTCAATAAAAAAATCCCAAATTCCTGATTTACCGGAGTTTGGGATTTTTATTTTATATGTTTCAATTGTGAAAATTCTCCTTCGTCGAAATGAGAATATTGTGAAAATTAAAATTTTTAAAGAAACTTGGCTTTTAATTCCGGAGTAGGAATCATGCAGCTTTCTTTTTTGCCATACCAATTGTATCTATTCTTTGCGATATAATCATAAATTTTGTCACTGATGAAAATGGGCACAATTCTAAAGATTAAAATTAATTTCCAAAATCCACCAAAACTTTTAGCAATTTCAATAGCGGCCGAAGATTTATAAAAATAAGCAGTCCGAGGATGGTATAAAATAATGCTGTCCATTTTTGAAAAGCCGATTCCAAGATGTTTACAAATTGAAATACCTAATTCGGATTGCAATGCTACAAATCTAAAAATATCATTTTTATCGTGTTTGATAATAAATTGAACAGCAGAATCGCATAAATTGCAAACTCCATCAAAAAGGATTATTTTTTTATCTTTTGGAAGATTTTCCATTTTTATTGTGAATCAAGTTTTGTACTTAACTATAAACGTTGAGAATTTGCAATATCGTATTTTAATTTACTAACTAGATTGCTATTTGTAAAATTTATTGAATTTTAAATTTTGATAAGTTTTATAAATAAAAAACAGCATTCATATTTTACTTTAAATCAATTTTTAAAAATTATTTATGTCTTTTACTGCATTTTTGAAAATAGTTTCTAAAATCGCTTTATTTTAATTTTGGCAGAATTTTACTCTTTTTTAAGTCTAAAAACTGCCACTGCGACTGGAAATTAAAAAACTTATTTTTTAGCAGCTTCAACCAATTCTAATTCGTCCAAACTTACTTTAGACGTGAAAATTCCGTAATTTACTGTTGCTTTATTTTTTTCGATTGAATCAATACTTCCAACGGATCTCCCATCTAACATTCTGACGCGATCGCCAACTTTTAAAATTGGTTTTGGTTTTTCGACAACTGGTTTAAGTTTCTTTTCTTTTTTCTCCTGGCGAATTTCCTCAACTTTTACCTGTACTTCAGCAATAATTTCTTTTTGTTTTTCAACTTTCGCCTTAACTTCTTTTGGAGTTGCTTTTTTACGTTTTGAATTTTCGATTTCAACAATTTTCAAAAATTCTCCAATAAGTTCTTTTTTGTTTTTGTTGTTGAAATATTTCTCAGAAATATCATCAATTTTCTGTCCTATGTAAATTATCTTCTGGTTGCTGTCATATAATTCCTGATAGCTTTCTAGTTTTTGCTGGATTCTCGTATTGATGTTTTCCATCTTTTTGCTTTCTTCGCGCGCACGAGTTTCTTCTTCTTTTAAATTTAAAGAAGTTTTTTCAAGCTTAGATCTTTCTTTTTGGAGCGTCGCAATGGTTTTGTCAAAACGAACTTTTCCAACTTCAATTTTCTTTTTCGCACGATTAATTAATCCAAACGGAATTCCATTTTTCTGAGCGACTTCAAAGGTAAAAGAACTTCCAGCCTGACCCAAAGCCAGTTTATACATTGGTTCCAATGACTTTTCGTCAAACATCATATTGGCATTTGTAGCAAAAGGCAATTCGTTTGCAAGAATTTTTAAATTAGAATAATGGGTTGTGATTATTCCGAAAGCTTCTCTATGATAAAATTCTTCTAAGAAAATTTCAGCCAAAGCACCTCCTAATTCAGGATCAGAACCTGTACCGAATTCATCAATTAAAAACATGGTTTTCTTGTTGCATTTCTTCAAGAAATAATTCATGTTTTTTAATCGATAACTATATGTACTTAAGTGATTTTCAATAGATTGATTGTCTCCAATATCAGTTAAAATTCGATCAAATAAGAAAGTTTCGCTTCTTTCGTGAACCGGAATCAAAATTCCGGACTGAAGCATTAATTGCAGTAAACCAACTGTTTTTAACGAAATAGTTTTTCCTCCGGCATTTGGTCCAGAAATTACAATAATTCGGTTTTCTTGTTTTAATTCAATAGTTTGCGGATGCGTGATTTCTTTTTTCTCCTTATTATTAAGGTATAAAATCGGGTGATATGCTTCTCTGAAAAACAATCTTCTTTCTTCAGTAATGGTTGGTAAAATTCCGTTGATTCGATTCGCATATTTTGCTTTTCCGGCAACGACATCAATATCGCTTAAAAAGTCTTGATATTCAACTAACAGAGGTAAAAATGGGCGAATTACATTTGATAAATTTTTTAAAATTCTCGTAATTTCTTCCTTTTCTTCATACTCTAAATTCGCTAATTCTCTCGAATATTTTAAAGTAGCTTCTGGTTCAATATAAGCAATACTTCCTGTTTTGGAACTTCCTAAAATTGAGCCTTTTACTTTACGGCGGTACATTGCCAAAACCGCTAAAACTCTACGATTTTGTACAAAACTTTCTTTAATATCGTCCAAATAACCTAAGCCGTTGTACTGAGTTAAAGCTACACCAAAACTTTGATTTACTTTACCGCGAACCAAATTCATATTCTGACGAATACTGGCTAAAGCTGGCGATGCATTGTCTTTTATTTCTCCGTATTTATCAACGATGGCATCAATCGCGGTGATAATATCTTTAGTCAATTCAACACGAGAAGCTCTTGCATTAAGGTTTGGATAATAATCATCAAACTTTCTTAAAAAATTCAGCAGGAAATTTGTTGTTGACGAAAGATTAGCAATTTTTCTAAAACTTCCAACTTCTAGAAAGCTGTCTTCAATAGCCAAAAATTTGATTTCGTGTGTGATGGCGTCAAATCCGTGATTCGGAATTGCGTTATTGTTTTGAAATGAAGATACATATTCTGATGTCTGCATTAAAGACTGCATCAATGTTTCTTTATCTCTGAAAGGTATTATTTGTAAAGCTTTTTCTTTTCCAATGTCTGTGTTACAGCCTGCTGAAATTGTTTCAAGCACCGTTGGAAATTGTAAATCTTGTAATGTTTTTTCTGTAATAGATATCATTATATATCGTAAGTTGTAAAGATTTCAAAGTTACAAAGTTTTAAAACGAAATTGCACTAATAATTGGCAGTTTGAGTAAAACTTTGCTTAATTTGTAATAAAATTTTAAAATGAAAATTAATTTATCTCCAGATTGGCAAGCAGTTTTAAAAGATGAAATTCAAAAACCGTACTTCATTGAATTAATGAAGGCTTTAGATGTCGAATATAAAACGCATACTTGTTATCCGCCGGCTGAATTAATTTTTGCTGCTTTTAATAACTGCAGTTTTGAGGATCTAAAAGTTGTAATTATTGGTCAAGATCCTTACCATGGAGAAGGAGAAGCCAATGGTTTAAGCTTTTCTGTAAATGATGATGTCAAAATTCCGCCTTCGCTTCGTAATATTTTTAGAGAAATAAACACCGATTTTGATTCGATTTTTATGCCAACATCTGGAAATCTTCAAAAATGGGCGAAACAGGGTGTTTTACTTTTGAATGCCTCGTTGACTGTTAGAAAAGACAGTCCAAACAGTCATAAACATTTAAAATGGAACCTTTTTACAGATGCTGTTATTCAAGCTATTTCTGGTCAAAAAGAAAATGTTGTTTTCCTTTTATGGGGAAGCTTTGCGCAGAAAAAAGGCTTAAAAATTGATCGCTCAAAACATTATGTTTTAGAATCAGGTCATCCTTCGCCTATGAGTGCAAATCAGGGGAAATGGTTTGGAAATAAGCATTTCAGTCAGACAAATGATTTCTTAAAATCGAAGCGAATTAAAGAAATAGAATGGTTTTGATGGAATAAAAAGCTAATTATTTCTTCGCAATTTCCTCTAAAACAGCTTTGTTTTCGTAGTTTACGACTTTTAAAATTATCTCTTGATTTTTTGCCGTTTTTCCTTCAATGATATACAATTTCCCTTTTTTGAATGGAACGTTGCTTTGGTCAAAATCAACATCTCCGTAAGTTAAAGTATTTTTAATATCGGCAGTATCAACCCATTTTTCGTTTAAAGTCTGAATTGCTTTAGGTGAATATTGAAAAGGTTTTGTTCTTAAATTATTTAAAACTCGGGCATTCGGAAAGTAATTGCATCGAGTATCTTTTCCACTAAATACAAGGGCTACAAAAAAGCATCCCATAACTAAACCAATCAAATAATATGCAAAACGATGTACGAACTTCATGAAATAAATTTTTTGCAAAGGTACATTAAAGTTCCTTTAAAATACAAGTAAATTAATATCGTTGTCTGGCAAATCAAACCAGTCGCCAATTGCTTTATTTGTTAAGATTCCGTGGTACAAATAAATTCCATTTTTAAGTCCTTTGTTGCATCTGATTGCACTTTCTAAACCACCATCTTCGGCTATCTGATGAAGATAAGGTGTTAAGATGTTACTTATTGATAATGAGGCAGTTTTGGAATATCGTGAGGGTATATTTGGTACACAATAGTGTAAAACATTGTTTTTAATGAAGGTAGGTTTTTCATGTGTAGTAACTTCAGAACTTTCGAAGCATCCGCCAGTGTCAATACTGACGTCAACAATAACGGCTCCTTTTTTCATGTGTTCAACCATAGTTTCGGTAACTACAATTGGACAGCGTTCTTTACCGCGCATCGCACCAATAGCAACATCACAACGTCTTAAAGCTTTTAAAAGACCTTTTTGCTGAATGGTTGAAGTGAAAATTCGTTGATTTAAATTATTCTGTAAACGACGTAGTTTTGTAATCGAATTATCAAAAACTTTTACGTTTGCACCTAGTCCGATGGCGGTTTTTGCAGCAAACTCACCAACCGTTCCAGCACCTAAAATTACAACTTCAGTAGGAGGAACGCCAGTAATGTTTCCAAATAAAAGTCCTTTCCCAAATTCATCGGTAATCATCAATTCGGCTGCAATTAGGATAGAAGCAGTTCCGGCAATTTCGCTTAAAGATTTTACAGCTGGGTAAGATCCATCTTCATCTTTAATATATTCAAAAGCAAGAGCAGTAATTTTCTTTTGTGCCAACGCTTCAAAGTATTCTTTCTTTTTGGTTTTCAATTGAATAGCAGAAATGATAACCGTTTCAGGATTAATCATTTTAATTTCGGCTAAAGTCGGCGGTTCTACTTTTAGTAAAAATGGACAACCAAATACTCTTTTTGTATCTTTTGTGATTTCTGCACCAGCATCGGCATATTCCTTATCGGTATAACTAGAACTTTCACCCGCGCCAGATTCAATCATAACGCGATGTCCTTCATAAGTTAGGGAATTTACGGCATCTGGAGTTAGGCAAATACGGCGTTCCTGATAACTTGTTTCCTTAGGAATTCCTATAAAAAGTTCTCTTTTAAAACGACCAACCTCAAGTTTTTCTTCCTGTGGCAGTAATTGTTGTTTTGTAAATGGAGTTAACGTGATTGACATGGGTTGTGCAAAAAATTAAAGGTACAAATTACGTAAAAAGATTTAAAATTAGTGCAAAAATTCTGCTAATACTGTAGCGACAATGTTAAGATATTTTTTTTGCCATTTTTATGTCTGCTCTTTCGTAAATGCCCGTTTCTAAAGGGATTTCTGTGAAACCGAATTTTCTATATAAATGAATTGCCGGAAGTAAAATTGTATTCGAATATAAAATGAGTGTTTTAACATTGTTTTCTTTGGCTACATTAAAGCAATGTTCAAGAAGTTTAGTGCCAATTCCTAAACCTTGTGCATTATTTGAAACTGCCATTTTGCTTAATTCAAATGTTGAATCATCAACTTTCATTAAAGAGGCAGTTCCTATAATCTCATTATTATAACGAGCGTAAAAAATCATGCCGCCTTTGTCTATAATTTCTTCCTGCGGATTTGAAAGTGTGAGTTTATCTTTTTCTTCAACTTTGAAATATTTTTCCAGCCAGGCAATATTTAAAGTTTTGATGTGCTCTTTTAAATCTGAGGAAAAAGGGATTATTTCTACGGTATTTTGAGAATTCATTTTGGATATTTTTTTGTTGTCTCTTTGTGGTTATTTCAAAAATTCTAAAAAGGTTTTCACAGAGATGAACAAAGATTTTAAACTAATTTCAGCTCTCTTTTTCCGTCTGCCAACAACTCAATATTTATAGTAGAATATTCTTCAGGAAGCAAATTCGCGATTTTTTCAGACCATTCAATAAAACACCAATTTCCAGAGTATAAATAATCATCAACGCCCATATCGAGTGCTTCAGTTTCCTTATTTAATCGGTAAAAATCAAAATGATAAACGATTTGATTGTTAGACGTATAATATTCGTTAACTAAAGAAAAAGTTGGGCTGCTGGTTGCGTCCTGAACATCTAAACTCTTGCATAATTGTTTGATTAAAGTGGTTTTTCCAACACCCATTTCTCCATTAAAAAGAATAATCTTTTTAGGATTCGAGTCTAATATTTGCTGAGCAACTTCTTGAATTTGATCTAATGAAAAAACGATATTCATTTTTATATTTATTTATAGTTTCAGTCGCAGTTTTCAGACTGAGACTGAAAACTGAGACTGAAAACTCTTTCTATTTTGGATTAAAAACTAGAAACGGAATAATCATTTCTTCTAGCGAAATGCCGCCGTGCTGGTACGTGTTTTTGTAATAACTAACATAATGATTGTAGTTGTTTACATAAGCCAAGAAAAAATCATTTTTGGCAAAAATAAACGAACTGCTCATATTTATTGCCGGTAAACCAATTGTTTTAGGTTCTTTTACCACATAAACATCCTTTTGTTCGTACGTTAAACTGCGTCCGGTTTTATAACGCAAATTTAAACTTGTATTTTTATCTCCCACAACTTTCGACGGGTTTTTTACATTAATTGTACCGTGATCTGTGGTTAAAATTAGTTTGAAGCCTAATAATTGAGCTTGCTGAATAATCTCTAATAATGGAGAGTTTTTAAACCAACTCAAAGTTAAGGAGCGATATGCTTTATCGTCAGAAGCTAGTTCTTTTACTACTTCCATTTCGGTTTTAGCGTGCGAAAGCATATCGACAAAGTTGTAAACAACTGTAACCAAGTCGTTTTCTTTTAAAGCTCTAAAGTTTTCTGCCAGTTTTTTGCCTCCTGCATAATTGGTGATTTTAAAATAATCTTCTTTCAGATTTAATCCTAAACGTTTTAATTGAGCCGAAAGAAACTCTGCTTCGTAAAGGTTTTTTCCGCCATCTTCAACATCATTTTTCCAATATTGCGGAAATTGTTTTTCCATTTCAATTGGCAATAAACCAGAGAAAATGGCATTTCGCGCGTATTGCGTCGCTGTTGGTAAAATAGAGAAATACGGAACTTCTTTTTCTAATTTGTAATAGTTAGAAATAACAGTTTCAAAGGATTTCCATTGGTCATAGCGAAGATTGTCAATTACAACAAACAGAACAGGTTTGTCTTTCTTTTTTAGTTCTGGAACAACTAATTCTTTAAATAAATTATGCGATTGAATTGGTTTATCTGCTTTTGGAGCAAACCAGTCTTCGTAATTTCTTTCGATATATTTTCCGAATTGAGAATTGGCTTCCACTTTTTGAGATTCAAGAATTTCAATCATCGCAGTATCGTTGATATCTTCTAGTTTCAATTCCCAAAAAAGCAGTTTTTTGTACAATTCAACCCAGTCTTCATAGGAATTAACCATGGCTAATTCCATCGAAATTTTTCTGAATTCCTTCTGATAATCTAAAGTCGTTTTTTCAGTAATCAATCTCGAATCGTCCAAATTCTTCTTCAAACTCAGTAAAATCTGATTTGGATTTACTGGTTTTATCAGATAATCAGCGATTTTAGAACCAATCGCTTCCTCCATTATATATTCTTCTTCACTTTTGGTGATCATAATCATCGGGATAGCTGATTTTTTTTCTTTCATTTCCGAAAGCGTTTCCAAACCGCTCATTCCTGGCATGTTTTCATCTAAAAAAACAATATCAAAATTATCTTCTTCAAATAAAGCAATTGCATCAAGGCCGTTGTTGCAAGTGGTTACTGAGTAGTTTTTTTTCTCCAGAAATAATATATGTGGTTTCAAAAGATCAATTTCATCATCGACCCAAAGTATTTTTATCTTATCCATAAACAAATTAATTTTGATGCAATTTAGAAGTATAGAACTTAAAAAGTATTAAAAATAGTATAAATTTCATAAAAACGAAACCTAAATTTTAGATTAAATCTTTTTGAATATAAGGTATTTGTCTCAAAGTCAAGTGAATTTAATGTCAACTTTTAAATGAAAAACTATAGTTATTTACTTATATTTGTTGACCTAAAAATAACCAAATAGTGACTCATATTAATAAGTTAAAAATATTCAATGATCCCATTTACGGGTTTATTACCATCCCGAACGAACTTATTTACGACTTAATTCAGCACCCATATTTTCAGCGTTTACGTCGTATTTCGCAAATGGGTTTGTCGTATTTGGTTTATCCGGGTGCTAATCACACACGTTTTCATCATGCCTTGGGGTGCATGCATTTAATGCAGAAAGTTGTTGATACACTTCGTTTTAAAGGTGTTGCAATTTCAAGCGAAGAAGAGAACGCTTTGCTGATTGCCATTTTACTGCATGATATTGGTCACGGACCATTTTCACATGCAATGGAAAAAAGCATTGTTGAAGATGTAAATCACGAAGCAATTTCATTATTATTCATGAAAGAATTAAATGATGAATTTGACGGAAGATTAAGTTTAGCAATTAAGGTTTTTAAAGGCGAATATCATCGAAAATTTATGTTGCAATTGATTTCAAGTCAATTGGATATGGATCGAATGGATTATTTAAAACGAGACAGTTTTTACACAGGAGTTGCAGAAGGTAATGTGAATTCTGAACGATTGATTCAGATGATGAATGTGGTTGATGATGTTTTGGTTATTGAAGAAAAAGGAATTTATTCGGTTGAAAAATTTCTGCTTTCGAGACGTTTAATGTATTGGCAGGCTTATTTGCATAAAACAAGTTTAGTAGCCGAATTAATTTTGATGAAAGTCTTAAAAAGAGCAAAAGAGCTTACACTTAAAGGAACAAAACTTCCTTGCAGCGAACCGCTTTTGTATTTTATGCAAAACAAAATAACACTGGAAGATTTTGATGCCGAAAAACTAGACCTTTTTTCTCAATTAGATGATTTTGATATTATAAGTGCTTTAAAAGCATGGCAAAGACAAGATGATTTTATACTTTCGACATTAAGTAAAATGATCATTAACAGAGATTTGCTTAAAATAAAAATGAGTGCAGAGAAAATTCCGATGGAAGAATCTCAATCTTTAAAAGAAGAATTTGCTGAGGACCATCATATTTCAGCAGTAGATGCGGGTTATTTTATTTTTAGAGGAAAAATTAAAAACCAGGCATACAGTAAAGCGGCTGAACCGATACGAATTTTGAAAAAAGATAAAACAATTGAAGATGTTGTTGAAGCCTCTGATCAGCTGAATTTGAAATCGTTATCTAAATTGGTAACAAAATATTACATCTGTTTCCCAAAACAACTTATCTAAAATTAACATTTAAAATCTATTTTTTATATTTTTGTCGCAATGAAATTTACAGCAGAACAAATAGCAGGAATTTTAGAAGGAGAAGTTGTTGGGAATCCCAATGCAGAAGTTTCTCGGCTATCTAAAATAGAAGAAGGCGAAGAAGGATCGCTTACTTTTTTGGCTAACCCTAAGTATGTCAACTATATATATACTACAAAAGCGACAGTAACAATTGTTAACGACAGCTTTGTTCCAGAACAGGATATCACTACAACTTTAATAAAAGTTGAAGATGCTTACGCAGCTTTTTCTAAACTTTTGCATTTCTACAATCAGGTAAAATTAAATAAAACCGGAATTGAAGCGCAGTCTTTTATATCAGAAGGGACAAAATATGGAGAGAATTTATATTTAGGAAGCTTTAGTTATATAGGACAAAATGTAGTTTTAGGAAATAATGTTAAAATTTATCCAAACAGTTTTATTGGAGACAATGTGACAATTGGTGATAACGTTTTTGTTTTTGCAGGTGCAAAAATTTATTCTGAAACTATAATTGGAAACAATTGTACGATTCATTCAGGAACTATTATTGGAGCTGACGGTTTTGGTTTTGTGCCAAATGAAGAAGGAGTATATAGTAAAGTACCACAAATAGGTAATGTTATCATTGAAGATAATGTTGATATTGGTGCAAATACAACAATTGACAGAGCAACTCTTGGTTCTACGATTATCAGACAAGGAGTTAAGTTAGACAATCAAATTCAGATCGCTCATAATGTTGAAATTGGGAAAAACACAGTAATTGCTGCTCAAAGCGGTGTTGCTGGTTCTACTAAAATTGGAGAAAGCTGTATGATTGGCGGGCAGGTTGGTATCGCAGGCCATTTAATTATAGGGAATAATGTTAGACTTCAGGCGCAGTCTGGTGTTGCAAGAAACATTAAAGATGATGAAATTTTACAAGGTTCACCATCACTTGGATATAGTGATTTTAATAAATCATATGTTCACTTTAAAAACTTCCCTAAAATTGTTGCCGAAGTTGAAGAATTAAAAAAACAAATAATAAACCCAAAAAATGGAAATAATGGTTAAACAGAAGACCATCAAAAATGAAATTTCACTAACAGGCGTAGGATTACACACTGGAAAAGAAGTTACAATGACTTTTAAACCGGCTCCTATTAATAATGGTTTCACTTTTGTTAGAGTAGATTTGCAAGGTCAGCCAATTATTGAGGCTGATGCTAATTATGTTGTTAACACGCAAAGAGGTACTAATTTAGAAAAATTAGGTGTAAAAATACAAACTCCAGAACATGTTTTAGCAGCAGTAGTTGGGTGCGATTTGGATAATATTATTATTGAATTAGATGCATCTGAACTTCCAATTATGGATGGTTCATCAAAATATTTTGTTGAAGCAATTGAAAAGGCAGGAATAGAAGAACAAGACGCAAGCCGTAATGTTTATGTGGTAAAAGAAGTGATTTCATTTACTGACGAAGCAACAGGAAGCGAAATCCTTGTGATGCCTAGTGACGACTACCAAGTTACAGCAATGGTAGATTTTGGCACAAAAGTTTTAGGTACGCAAAATGCTACACTTAAAAGTATTTCCGATTTTAAAACTGAAATCGCAAGTTCAAGAACTTTCAGTTTCTTGCATGAATTAGAGTCTCTATTAGAAAACGGACTTATTAAAGGTGGTGATTTAAATAACGCCATTGTTTATGTAGACAAAGAGATTTCTGAGGCAACTATGGAAAATTTAAAGAAAGCCTTTGGTAAAGATGAAATTTCTGTAAAACCAAACGGAGTTTTAGACAATCTTACTTTGCATTATCCAAACGAAGCTGCAAGACACAAATTACTTGATGTTATTGGAGATTTGTCTTTAATTGGAGTTCGTATTCAAGGAAAAATTATTGCAAATAAGCCAGGTCATTTTGTAAACACTCAGTTTGCTAAAAAATTGGCTAAAATTATCAAAATAGAACAGAGAAATCACGTTCCAGTTTATGATTTAAATCAAGAGCCATTGATGGATATTCATAAAATTATGGCAATGTTGCCTCACAGACCTCCATTTTTGTTGATTGACAGAATTATCGAAATGTCTGATCGTCATGTTGTTGGTTTGAAAAATGTTACTATGAATGAAAATTTCTTTGTAGGACACTTTCCAGAAGCACCAGTTATGCCAGGAGTTTTAATTGTTGAAGCTATGGCACAGACAGGAGGGATTTTGGTTTTAAGCACGGTTCCAGATCCTGAAAATTATTTAACATATTTCATGAAAATTGACAATGTTAAGTTCAAACATAAAGTATTGCCTGGTGATACCTTAATTTTCAAATGCGAATTGATTTCTCCTATTAGAAGAGGAATCTGCCACATGCAGGCAAATGCTTATGCAAACGGAAAATTAGTTACTGAGGCAGAATTAATGGCACAAATCGCAAGAAAACAATAATTAATCAAATTTATTGTTTAGGTTTGTTGCCCTCAAATTAGACTATTTTAATTTAAAATATAAAACTTACAGATGAATCAACCATTAGCATATGTTCATCCTGGCGCTAAAATCGCTAAAAACGTTGTAATTGAGCCTTTTACAACAATTCACAATAATGTTGTTATTGGTGATGGTACTTGGATTGGTTCAAATGTGACCATCATGGAAGGTGCGCGTATTGGAAAAAATTGTAATATTTTTCCAGGAGCTGTAATTTCTGCGGTGCCACAAGATTTAAAATTTGGAGGAGAAGATTCTCTTGCTATTATTGGAGATAATTGTACTATTAGAGAATGTGTAACTATTAATAGAGGTACAGTTGCATCTGGACAGACTATTCTTGGAAACAATTGTCTAGTAATGGCTTATGCTCACATTGCACACGACTGCGAAATTGGAAATAACGCTATTATTGTAAATGGTGTAGCATTAGCAGGTCACGTAGTTGTTGGAAATCATGCAGTTATCGGTGGTTTAGCAGCGATTCACCAATTTATTCATATTGGAGATCACGCTATGATTTCAGGTGGATCTTTGGTTAGAAAAGACGTTCCGCCTTATACAAAAGCAGCGAAAGAGCCTTTGTCATACGTTGGAATCAATTCAGTTGGTTTAAGAAGAAGAGGTTTTAGTACTGAAAAAATTAGAGAAATTCAGGAAATCTACAGAATTTTATACCAAAAAAATTACAATACAACTCAAGCTTTAAGTATTATTGAAGCTGAAATGGAAGCGACTCCTGAGAGAGATGAAATTCTGGATTTTATCAGAAATTCATCACGAGGAATTATGAAAGGTTATTCAGGAAATTATTAAAATACCGTTTAACTGTTTATTTGTTTAATCGTTTGATCGAATAAACAATTAAACGAATAAACGATTCAACAAAAATTAAATAAAACAAACAAAAATGGCATCTACATCAGATATTAGAAACGGATTATGTATTAAATTCAATCACGATATTTATAAAATCGTTGAATTTCTTCACGTAAAACCTGGAAAAGGTCCTGCTTTCGTAAGAACAAAATTAAGAAGTTTAACTACAGGAAGAGTATTAGATAATACGTTTTCAGCAGGTCATAAAATTGACGTTATTCGTGTAGAAACACATAATTATCAGTTTTTATATGCTGAAGGAGATGAATTTCATTTTATGAATACAGAATCTTTTGAGCAGATTTCTTTGAATAAAAATATCTTGGACGCTCCAGGATTATTGAAAGAAGGAACAAGTGTAATGGTTCAGGTAAATACTGAAACTGATTTGCCTTTATCAGTAGATATGCCATCTTCAGTAATTCTTGAAGTTACATACGCTGAGCCAGGAGTAAAAGGAAATACAGCTACAAATGCTACAAAAAATGCAACAGTAGAAACTGGAGCATCGGTAAACGTTCCTTTATTCATCAACGAAGGTGATAAAATTAAAATTGATACAGCTTCAGGTTCTTACATGGAGCGTGTAAAAGAGTAGTTTATTGATTAAGATAATTTGTCAATGAGTCAATTAGATAATTTTTGAATAGGCATATTTTTGAACATTCATTTTCTAATTGACTCATTTTCTGATTGACACGTTTTCTAATTGACAAATTTTCTAATTATAACATATGAAATTTCCAAAGATTCATTCTTTACAAGAAATTGCAGATTTGCTTAACTGCGAATTTATAGGCGATAAAAACTTTGAGGTTTTAGGCATGAATGAAATTCATGTTGTAGAACCCGGTGATATTGTTTTTGTTGACCATCCTAAATATTATGACAAAGCTTTACAGTCTGCAGCAACTATTGTTTTGATCAATAAAAAAGTTGACTGCCCAGAAGGTAAAGCACTTTTAATTTCTGATGATCCTTTCAGAGATTTTAATACCTTAACCAAGCATTTTAAGCCTTTTCAATTTGCAAATGTGTCAATTTCATCTTCTGCAGAAATTGGAGAAGGTACATTAATACAGCCTAACAGCTTTATAGGCAACCATGTGAAAATTGGTAAAAACTGTCTGATACATTCAAATGTTTCTATTTACGATCATACTGTAATTGGAGATAATGTAATTATTCATGCCGGAACGATTTTAGGTGCAGACGCATTTTATTATAAAAAACGTCCGGATGGTTTTGATCAGTTAATTTCTGGTGGAAGAGTTGTTATTGAAGACAATGTTGGAATTGGTGCTCTTTGTACAATTGACAAAGGAGTGACCGGCGACACTACAATTGGTGAAGGAACTAAGTTGGACAATCAGGTTCATGTTGGACATGATACAGTGATCGGAAAAAAATGTTTAATTGCATCGCAGACCGGAATTGCAGGCTGTGTGGTTATTGAAGATGAAGTAACGATCTGGGGACAGGTAGGTACGACCAGTGGCATCACAATAGGAGCCAAGGCTGTTATTATGGGACAGACTGGCGTTACTAAATCGGTTGAAGGAGGAAAATCATATTTTGGAACTCCAATCGAAGAATCAAGAGAAAAGTTGAAACAATTGGCTAATATCAAAAAGATTCCTGAAATTCTAAATAAATTGAAATAATATGTCTATTAAAGAATTTGTTCAAAAATTTTATAAGTCAGATGCCTTAATTGATAGCGAGATCATGAAAATTTATTTGCATCCTGATGTAAAATTAGATTGGAACAGTACCAAAGGATTAATCGAAATGGATTATGATTCGATGCTCGCAATGGCTAATGAACTCAGTCGCGCGTATGTGCGTTCGAAGGTTAGAATTAGTCATATTATTGCCGAAGACGACTTGGTTTCAATACGTTATTCTCATTTTGTGAAAACGATTGAAAACCCGAGAGAAGAGATGTTATTGGCTCATTTTTCTACAATATGGCAAATTAAGGATGATAAATTGTACCGCGGTTATCAAATGAGTCAATTTTCTTAATTTTTTTGAAGACAAAA
The DNA here is from genome assembly GCF_009711135.1 of Flavobacterium sp. LC2016-01. Lineage (GTDB taxonomy): Bacteria > Bacteroidota > Bacteroidia > Flavobacteriales > Flavobacteriaceae > Flavobacterium. Next base: position 217,314 of record NZ_WMIC01000006.1, read on the forward strand.
AGATTAAAATACATTACAAAACCTTACTTTTGCATCACAATTTTAAAAACTACATAAAATATATATCATGAGTGTTTTAGTTAATAAAGATTCCAAAATAATTGTTCAAGGATTTACAGGAAGCGAAGGAACTTTCCACGCTTCTCAAATGATTGAGTACGGTACTAATGTTGTTGGTGGTGTTACTCCAGGAAAAGGAGGAACTAGCCATTTAGATCGTCCGGTTTTTAACACAGTAAAAGATGCTGTTGATCAAGCTGGAGCTGATACATCTATCATTTTTGTACCACCAGCTTTTGCTGCTGATGCAATTATGGAAGCTGCTGATGCTGGAATTAAAGTAATTATTGCTATTACAGAAGGAATTCCTGTAGCAGATATGATTAAAGCAAATAATTATGTTAAAGAAAGAAATTCTAGATTAATTGGACCAAACTGTCCTGGAATTATTACTCCAGGTGAAGCTAAAGTTGGTATTATGCCAGGTTTCGTTTTCAAAAAAGGAACAGTTGGTATCGTTTCTAAATCAGGAACTTTAACTTACGAAGCTGCTGACCAAGTTGTAAAACAAGGTTTAGGAATCACTACAGCTATTGGAATTGGTGGAGATCCAATCATTGGAACTACAACTAAAGAAGCTGTTGAATTATTAATGAACGATCCAGAAACTGAAATTATCATCATGATTGGTGAAATTGGAGGTCAATTAGAAGCTGATGCAGCTAAATGGGTTAGAGCTGATGGTAACCGTAAACCAGTTGTTGGTTTTATCGCTGGAGAAACTGCTCCTGCTGGTAGAACAATGGGTCACGCTGGTGCTATTGTTGGTGGTTCTGACGATACTGCAGCTGCTAAAAAACAAATTATGAGAGACAACGGAATTCACGTTGTTGATTCACCAGCTGAAATTGGTAAAAAAGTAAAAGAAGTACTTGGATAATCTCCAAATAGTAAAATAATAAATTCCAAAAAAGTCTCAATATTTTGTTGAGACTTTTTTACATTTTTGGAATATTAAGGAAGATGAAAAAAACTTAGCGACTTAGCACCTTAGTATCTCAGAAGCTAAAACAAAATTATATGTATAAAGAATTAGAAAAGTTTAAAGCAAGCAACAGTTTTGCTTTTACTATTGAAGACAGTTTAGAAGAAGTTTGCAATGCACCGGAAGGAAGCGCTGGGATTTTTGTAGTCTATGCTGTTGAAGGAGGAGAGAAGGAGCTTATTATGGTAGGTTCTACAGGAACAGTTCAGAATGACGGAACTTTAAAAAGCAAAAATGGTGGTCTTTACGATAAGATTGTTAACGGACACCAATTTGCTAAAACTGGAAGAAAATATTCTTGGCCAGCTCAAATGAAATTAGAGGGCATTTCTGTACTTGAAGTAGTTTGGTACGAAACTTTCAATGCTGATGTGAAAGCAATTCCAACAGCTGTTGAAGGTTTGGTTTTGCAGAATTTCTTAGATGAAAATGCTAAATTGCCAAGATGGAATGTAGCTTTCTAAGAAAGAAATATTGATAAAATATATCGAAGCCTTACTTAAATAGTAAGGCTTTTTTGTTTTTTATAGATTATGGAGATTCATTTTGATGTAGAATCTTTGGAACACATTTTTTCAAAATTAAAGTTGTTATTGACTTGCTTATAATTCATATGTAATCGATTGCGTTAAGTTTATTATTAAAAAAATGTCTCTTTTATGTAAAAAAATTGTTTTTACAAGATCGCTTTTATATATTTATCGCACAATATGAAAGGATAATGTTAAAAAAAATACAATCCTTACATTAAATAAATCTCAATATAAGAGAATCTTGTCCCCAAAAATACCATGAAGAGTTCGACTTTACTATTTAATGTTGTTGATGATAATACGCTTTGGAATAAATTGAAAGATGGTGATGAACAATCATTTTCAATGTTATTCGAGAGATATTATGCCGATTTAGTACGATATGGAAATTCGCTTTCTCCATTTGAAGAAAAAGTTCAAGATTGCATTCAGGATGTTTTTACAGATGTTTGGATTTACAGAAGTTCTTTGCAGTCCTCAGTTGTTGTAAAAGCTTATTTGTTGTCAAGCGTACGTAAACGAATTGCACGTTTGCACGAACGGGATCATATTTTTCGAAAAACTGCCAGTACAGATTCAATTGCTTTTCTTCTTGAATTTTCAGTTGATCATGAGCTTTTAGACGAAGCGGATGATGATGCCAAAGGAAAAATAATTCATTTGAATAAACTGCTGAATGATTTGCCATCCAGACAAAAGGAAGCCTTATATCTTCGTTATCATCAAGGTCTTAGCGTAGAGCAGATTGCCGAAATGCTTGACGTGAATTATCAGTCAGCCAGTAATTTGCTGCACCGTGGATTAATGACGCTTCGCAGAGAATGGAAAGGCAGTTTTTCCTTATTTCTTCTGCTATCCGCAAGCAGTTTTTAATTTTATTTCAAAAAAAATAAAAAAAATCATAATTTAGTGAGTATATAATAAGAGTGCTGTCCTCTATGTTTTTGTAACCTTATTTTTAGATGCAAAAACGTAACACATATACTCAAATTGAAGACTTCTTGTCTGACGAATCATTCCAGTCATGGGTTTTGCTTAAAGCTGATCAAGACGGCTGGGAAGAGTGGACTTTAGAGAGCCGTCATCGTGCAAAACTTGTTCAGGATGCGAGACATTTGCTTTTAGCAATGAAAGTTCCAGAATCGAATTTATCGAAATCTGATATTCACAAAGCACTTCAAAATACTTGGCGTAAAATAGAAGAAAAGGAAAATCAAATTCTTTTTGGTAAAAATGCCGGCACAAAGTTTTTCAAAAACTACTTTTTTACTGGAATTGCAGCAAGTTTGTTTTTTTGCCTGCTGTCAGTCTGGTATTATAAAAATTATTATCCCGCTGATAATATTGTTACCTATAAAGAACTGATAGCTGAAAATAGTGAAGGATTGGTTGAACAGACAAACAATTCCAGCAATCCGCAAATTATTACACTGTCAGACGGCAGTTCTGTTTTATTACAGCCAAATAGTAAATTAAGTTACCCTAAAATCTTTACCGGGAACGAAAGAAAGGTGTATTTATCCGGCGAAGGTTTCTTTGAAATTAGTAAAAATCCTAAAAAGCCTTTTTTCGTTTACGCTAATGAGATTGTTACAAAGGTAGTTGGGACTAGTTTTAGAGTTAAAGCTTATTCTGATCAGCCTGATGTTGAAGTTCTTGTTCGCACCGGTAAAGTTAAGGTAAAGTCAAATGATCTGGTTTCGAAATCAGATCATCAGGAAGTGATACTTCTTCCTAATCAGGCACTTCGTTTTTTCAGAAGCGATTTAAAATTCAATAAAATCACAAATATTACTAAGGACAAAGCATTAGTACAGAGCGTGGGGAATATTGAGCAGTTAAGTTTTGAGTTTAGCGATATTCCGGTCTCTCAAATCTTCGAAACGATTGAACAGGCGTATCAGGTTAAGATCGATTATCCTAAAAATAAATTAAAAGACTGCCATTTGACCACTTCGCTCAGTGATCAGCCTTTGCCTGAAAAATTAAAAATTGTCTGTAAAAGTATCAGTGCCGAAACCAATTTTGAAATGAATGGAAATCAGGTTATTATAACATCTGAAGGGTGTAATTAATTCAATATTTTATAACTGTAATTATAAAGTGTTTTTGACTTTCATTCTTAAAATAAAACTAAAAAACCAAAGCTAAAAATTAACCAAAACCAAACTAATAGTATAAGCCTATGTAAAATAAAAATGCATAAAAAAAGTGCCGAAATGCTGTAACATTATCGACACTTATTAGATTGAATTTCTCTCTGTAAAGAGCAATTCAGTTCGTTTCTTAAAATACACGCGAATCAGTATTAATCAAAACAAACCAAAATTATGAAAAAACCAGTTGGTAAACAACGATTACTCCATCGAATCATGAAAATAACACTATTTCAGTTTGTCTTAGCACTTATATTTTCAAGTGTTACAATGGCAAACAGTGTAAATGGGCAGAAAAAATTAGATACTAAAGTTACAATTACAGTTGAAAATTTAACTTTAGACAACGCATTATCTAAAATTGAAAAGTCAGCACAAGTAAAATTTTCTTATAATTCAAGATTACCTCAATTAAACCAAAAAGTTAGTATTGAGGCAAATCAAGAAACTTTGGCTAGTATTCTTAACCGAATCCTAGCGCCTTTTAATATCACTTTTTCTGAAGTAAGCAATCAGATTGTTTTGCAAAAAAATGCAGTAGCAGATCCTTTTTCTGCGACAGCAAATCATGATGCCTTATTAAATATTTTTACTGCAGGTCCAATTATTAAAGGAAAAGTAACAGATGTTACAGGAAGTCCGCTTCCTGGTGCAACAGTAATGGCAAAAGGAACTAAAATTGCAGTTTTGACTGATTTTGATGGGAATTTCTCTATAGAAATGCCTGCAAATAGTACAACTTTAGTGATTTCTTATGTAGGAATGGAGACTAAAGAAATTGACACTTCAAATACTTCGCCAACTATTGTTTTGACTGAATTGGGTCAAAATTTAAAAGAAGTTGTGGTAACAACAGGTTATGAAAAAACTTCTAAAAGAACTTTTACGGGGGCAATTAGTAAAATTTCTGGTGCCGAATTAAAAGTTGATGGTGTAGTTGACGTAAGCCGAATGATCGAAGGAAAAGCTGCCGGGGTAACCGTGCAGAATGTTACAGGTACCTTTGGTACAGCTCCTAAAATTACCGTTCGTGGATCTTCTTCTATTTTTGGAGATACAAAACCTTTATGGGTAATTGACGGTGTTGTTCAGGAAGATATCATCAATATGTCGTTTGCAGATTTAGCTTCTGGAAATTCATCGACATTATTAAGTTCATCTGTAGCAGGTTTAAACGCAAACGACATTCAAAATATCGAAATTCTTAAAGATGCATCGGCTACGTCAATTTATGGTTCAAGATCGTTAAATGGGGTTGTAGTTGTAACTACCAAGGGAGGTCGTAGAGATTCTCCATTAAAAATAACATACGGTTTAGAACAAACTGTCAGAACGGTTCCAAACTACAGCCAGTATGATATTTTGAATTCTCAGGAGTCTATGAGTATTTTTAAGGAAATGGAAGCGAAAGGCTATCTTGATTTGCCTTCAACTGTAAATGGAAGATATGGAGGAGCATACAACATTTTAGGAAGAGCAATAAATACTTATAATCCTGAAACTGGAACTTATTTAGTGAATAATGATCCTGTTAGCCGTAATAATTTCTTAAAGAAATATGAATTAGCAAATACAGACTGGTTCGAGGTTTTATTTAGACCATCTATTACACAAAACCACTCTTTGAGTTTTTCTGGCGGAGGAAAAAACAATACGTTCTATGCTTCGTTAGGCTACTATACAGATCCAGGATGGACTATTGCTGATGATGTAAAACAAATATCAAGTAACCTAAAAGGTACATTTTTTATAAATGATAAATTGAATATTACCTTATCTACGTTAGCTTCTATTCGTGATCAGGGTGCGCCTGGAAGTTATGAAAGCGAAAAAGATGTTGTTTTTGGAAAAGTAACACGTGATTTTGATATCAATCCATTCAACTATGTATTAAATACAAGCAGAACTTTGCGTCCTTACGATGAAAATGGTAATCTGGAATACTATAGAAATAACTGGGCAAAAATGAATATTGTGAACGAATTGGCCAACAATTATATGGAAATTGAGGTTAAGGATATTCGTTTTCAATTGGATTTAGATTATAAAATATCTAAGCATTTGAATTATAACTTAACAGGTTCTGCGCGTTATGCCAATACAAGTCGTGAGCATAAAATTTTAGAAGGCTCAAATGTTGTAGGCGCTTATAAAGCGGGTACGCCAGAAGGTGAAGACGGGGTAAATACATTGGTAAGAAATGATAATATTTTTTTATATCAGGACCCGAATGACTTAAACGCTCCTAAAGTTTCTGTTTTACCAAATGGAGGTTTCTTAAGAAAATTTACAAATGATATGACTTCTTATAACTTAAGAAACAGTATCAATTATAGAAATATTTTTAACGAAAAACATGAGGTTGAAGGTTTATTTGGAACTGAAATGAGAGTCGTAGATCGATCTAGCGATAATTTTACAGCTGCAGGTTTACAATACGACAGAGGTTTAACGGCCTTTACTGATCCAAGATTAATTGAAAAAATTATCAATGGAGGAGATTCTTATTATGGATTCAATGAAGAAAAAGAAAGAACAGTTGGTTTCTTCGGGAAAGTAGGATATACTTATGATCGTCGTTATACGGCTTCTGTTACAGGACGTTATGATGGGTCAAACAGACAAGGAAATAGTGATTCATCAAGATGGCTGCCAACTTATACTTTTAGTGGAAAATGGAATGTTGCTGAAGAAAAATTTATGAAAAATGTTGAATCAGTAAATACTTTAGCATTAAGAGCTTCTTACGGTTTAACAGCTACAGCGGGACCTGCAACAAACTCTTTGGCTATTTACAAAAGTTATGTAACAGATCGTTTTAATCTTGATGACAGAGAAACAGGAATTAGAATTGACGAATTACAAAACGGAGATTTAACTTGGGAAAAGCAATTCGAAACGAACATTGGAGTTGATCTGGGAATGTTCAATAACAGAGTGCAGTTCACTACTGATGTCTATCGTCGTAAAGCATTTGACTTAGTTGATTACGTAATTACTTCCGGAATTGGAGGTCAAAGAATCAGACAAGGAAATAATGCTGATATGGAAACAAAAGGTTTAGAGGTTGCTTTTACAACTAAAAACTTTGATAACAGAGATTTCAAATGGTCTACAACGATGAATTTTTCAGTTTATAATCAGGAAATTACAAGATTGGAAAATACGCCAACTGCATTTGATTTGATTGATGCAAATGGAGGAAATACATTAGGACATCCAAGAAATTCATTGTACTCTTATCAATTTACAGGCTTAAACAATCAAGGTCTTCCAACGTTCATTTTACAAGACGGAGCTGTGAATAATATTACAGAAGCTAATTTTCAGGATAATTTAAATGTGACGAAATATTTAAAATATGAAGGATCAATTGAGCCAAATAAATCTATTGGTTTAGCCAATACATTCACGTACAAAAACTGGTCTTTATATGTGTTTTTTGTTGGATCAGGAGGAAACAAAGTTCGTTTAAATCCAATTTACGACAGTACTTATGATGATTTAACGGTATTCACAAAAGATTTCACAAACCGCTGGATCAATCCGGGCGATGAAAATTTCACTGATGTTCCAGTTATCGCAGACAGACGTTTAAATGCTAATTATGATGGAGCGAGAAACCTTGCAAAAGCATACAACACCTATAATTATTCAGATGTTCGTATTGCAGACGGTGATTTTGTAAGATTAAAAAACATATCATTAAGTTGGGAATTTCCTAGTGATTTCAAGAAAAAAATAGGAGTAAGTACATTTACTTTAAAAGGATCAGCGGTTAATCCATGGCTAATTTATTCTGATAAAAGATTAAACGGTCAGGATCCTGAATTTCGTAATTCTGGAGGAGTTGCTTTACCAGTAACCTCTCAATACACATTTACTTTAAACCTTTCATTATAATATTCAAAATCATGAAAAACTTAAAAATAGCATTATCCCTGTTAATACTTATATGTATTTCTAGCTGTGATGATTTCCTTTCAGAAAAGCCAGATAACAGAACCGAAATTGATACGCCTGCAAAAATATCAGAGTTGTTAGTAGAAGCGTACCCAAAAATGAGTTATTTCGAGATTGCTGAAACAATGTCTGACAACGTTTTTGATAGCGGATTGCCAGAAACATTACAAAAAAACGAGCAAAACTATAATTGGTTAATTCAAACCGAAACAACGGATATTGATACACAGGCCTACTATTGGGATGCTTGTTATAATGCCATTGCGCACGCCAATAAGGCTTTGGAAGCAATTGACCAATTAGGAAATCCTGCAAGCCTTAATCCGCAAAAAGGAGAAGCACTTGTAGCAAGAGCTTATTCTCATTTTATGTTAGTTTCACTTTGGTCAAAACGTTATAATCCTGCAACAGCAGCTTCAGATCTAGGAATTCCGTATGTAACAAAACCGGAAACTGAATTATTGACTAAATACAAAAGAAATACGGTTGCTGAAGTTTTTAGTTTTATAGAAAAAGACTTAGAAGAAGGTTTGAAATTGGTAACAAACGATTACAAAGAGCCTAAATTTCACTTTAATATTAATGCGTCAAAAGCTTTTGCAAGCAGATTTTATTTAGTGAAAGGAAATTGGGACAGAGTTCTTGAATTGTCTAACGATTTTGCAACAAAGCCAGTAGGCAAATTAAGAGATTATTCCTCTTACGAATCTATAGGTGTTGAAGATCAGCAATTAAAATATGGAGCCAGTAATATTGAAACTAATTTATTAATAGTTTCTGCTAATACAATTGTGAGCAGAGCATATTATTTAAATCGTTTTAACTTGTCCGGAACACGTCAAACAGATGTTTTTGGTGGAACGACAAACCTTTTTGGGAAAGCATATTACTATAACCTTTATTCGTCAAACAGCAGTATTACTTTATTTGTTCCAAAGTTCTATGAGTACTTTAAATATTCTAATGTAACTGCTGGAATTGGAGATCCATATGTTGCTGAAGTTTTACTAAGTAATGATGAGTTTTTCTTAAACCGAATCGAAGCACACGTTATGAAAGGTCAGACTGCTATAGCGAATGAAGAACTGGAATATTTTTTAGCTACAAGAACACCAACGTATAATAGTACAACAGATAAAGTTACAGAAGCAAAAGTGGTAGCAAAATTCCCGGTTATTGCAGATGAATACACACCATTCTATCCAATGACAGCGGTACAGACTTCTTATATAAAAGCGATTGCAGAAACAAGAAGAAGAGATTTTATACATGAAGGATTAAGATGGTTTGATATTAAGCGTTTTAACATTGTTGTGAAGCATGAAACGGCAAATAAGCCGGTTAATACATTAGCAAAAGATGATAACCGCAGAGCATTGCAAATTCCATTGCATGCATCAAACACTGGCGTTGAACTAAATCCTAGATAACTAAAAATTAAAATTATGAAATTATTAAAATATAATAAAATTGCGGTTTTAGCACTAGTTTCGATCACTCTAATTTCATGTGGTAATGACGAAATGCCAGGAGAAAGTCAGTTAGACTATACACAACCAGCAAAAACAACTTTAGATAATTGGATCACAAATGCTTATGTGAAGCCTTATAATATTAATGTACAATATAAGTGGAATCAAAATACAGTTGATAACAGTCGTTATTTATTTCCTCCAACAGTTGATAAAGTACAGCCTGCGCTGGAAATTGTACAGACAATCTGGCTTAAAAGTTATGCAACAATCGGAGGTCCTGATTTCGTAAAGAAAATAGCGCCAAGAGAAATTGTTTTAGTAGGAGGGGTGAATTTAAATAGTGTAGGTACAAGAACTTTAGGTTTGGCAGAAGGCGGACAGCGTGTTACCTTGTTTGAAACTGATTATATTGATAAATCAAATCGAGCAAACGTTTCGGAGTTTATACATACCATTCAGCACGAGTACATCCATATTTTAAATCAAAATAAACCTTTTGACGAAAAAGCATGGAAACTTTTAACGCCTGGTGGTTATACGGCAGATTGGTATAATTATGAGATACCGGAATCCAATGAGCTTGGATTTATCACAAGTTATGCAAGATCAAACATCAACGAGGATTTTGCTGAAACTGCTTCAATGATATTAATCTATTCAAAAGCGGAATATGCTTCATTTTTAGCTGGCATTAAAAGCCCAACTGCTCTTGCAGCCTTAAAAGCAAAAGAAGCAATCGTAGTGAAATATTTTAAAGAAGCTTTCAATATGGATTTTTATGCTTTGAGAGATGAAGCCGAAAAAAATACAACAGCTGTAATAAATAATTAAAAAAAGTATTATGAAAATGAAAGATATATTTAAGTACTTATTTGCAACGCTTTTGGTGTTGTACTTGAGCAGCTGTAGCAATAATACAGATGCGGAACAAAATTTTGATCAAACGCCAACAGAGCGATTAAATGCTCAAAAAAGTGAATTAAATAATTTGTTGCTTTCTTCAGAATTTGGTTGGAAAGCAGTTTATTTTACAGATAATACTGTTTTAGGCGGATATACACATTTGTTCAAATTTGCCAAAGACGGAACGGTACAAATGGCTTCAGATTTTGATAGCGATACTAACGTTTATAAAAGCGAGTACGAAGTTCAGTTAGGAAGCACGGTCAGTGTAGTTTTTACTACCAGAAATAGAATTCATCTTTTGTCAGAGTCAGACAATTACCCGATTCCTGCTTTAAGAGCAAAAGGGTATTTAGGAGATTTTCAGTTTTTATATTATGGACAGGAAAATGGTGAAATCATTTTTAGAACAAATAGAAGTGGAGAGGAATTACGTTTTGTAAAAGCAACGGCTAATGACTGGACAGATCTTCCTAAAAATATTATAATGGAGCAAAATGTTGTTGGAGGAGATGACAGACCACTTTTTAGACTGCTTGAAACAAACGATGGTAAAGCAATTCATAAATTTGATTTTTCATTTAGTGCAGTAACTCGTTTTGCAGAATCAAACTCTATAGAAAGTGGTTATACTGTGAGTTACAATATGGGAGTTGGATACACACCAACCGGAATCGTAGTGAGTCCTGCGGTTGAAGTAGGAGGACAGAAATTGACGAATTTCATATACAACAGTACGGATGGAAGTTTTACAGCAACAGGAACAAATGGGGTAACTGCTGTTATAAAATATACAGACAAACCCTTAGTTCTTACAGATGATTATAAAATAATGCTTCCTGGACAGCCAGTTGCTTGGTTTGGATTCTTTACTGATGACTATACTGTAGAAGCACAGACTAATTCACCATTGTTTTATGCGGAATTGGAAAAAATTAATGCATCCTTACCAGCAGGGCAAAGTATTGCTTCGGTTGAAATATATAGTAATCATGCCATTGGAACCTTTATTTATTACACTTTCGTAGGAAGATCACCGTTGCAGCATCATGTAACTATTCAAGAGGATGCCGCTGGTAAGAAAATAATTCTGAAACATAAATCATGGAACGGAAATACGACTGTAGCCACACCGGCTTTCCTTGCAAGTTTTGATAAATATCTTATGGATCCTAACGGAATTTATGTGAAAAAAGAAAATTTCAGATTAGTTTATAGCAATACTGTTTATACGTTTACGAGTTCATCAAGTCCGTTTAGAATGACGACTTGGAAGCTTAATTAATTTTTAGTTTTGTTTTTAATTTTGGGGAAAAGCAGCTCATTTTGTGAGTTGCTTTTTTTCTCTAAAACAAAGAAGTAACATAGTTTTTATGTAAGAATTTCGAATATAAATTAGTAATTAAAATATTCAAAATTATGATGAGAAAAATTATAACACCAGTAATCACTATTTTCTTTTTCTGGGGATTAGTATTAGTGACATTTTCAGAATCATATCCGCAGTACACTAGATATTATTTGTACGCATCTATTCTTGTAATTCTTCCAATAATGATTTTTGATCTTAGAAAACAGAGAAAAGAAGACAAAGAAAATGGAACAGTAAAATTTCAATCGGCCATTTATAGAATGCTTATTATGGCAGTAATGTTAGGAATCGCGTATTTTATAACGAAACAAAATCACATCTAAATTTATACTTTTGTTTTTATTTTTTTGAGCGAAAAGCAACTCCTGTTTTGGAGTTGCTTTTTTTCTTGTTTAGGAAGATTATATGCCATTTTTTGCAATCCAAATTTTATTAAACGCCCAAATAATCTATATTTGTAGTTCAAAAAATAAAAACGAATACCTTAATATGAAATTACTAGAAGGAAAAGTAGCAATCATTACGGGCGCTAGCCGCGGAATTGGAAAAGGAATTGCAGAAGTTTTTGCTAAACATGGTGCAAACGTAGCATTTACATATAGTTCATCTGCTGCATCTGCAGAAGCTCTTGAAGCTGAATTGAATAGTTTAGGAGTTAAAGCAAAAGGTTATCAATCTAATGCTGCCGATTTTAATGAAGCACAAACTTTTGTTGATGCTGTTTTAGCTGATTTTGGAACTGTTGATATTTTGATCAACAACGCCGGAATTACAAAAGATAACTTATTAATGCGTATGTCTGAAGCTGATTTTGACCAAGTTATTGATGTTAACTTGAAATCTGTTTTCAATATGACTAAAGCGATTCAAAAAACATTTTTGAAACAACGCGCTGGTTCTATCATCAACATTAGTTCAGTTGTTGGTGTTTCTGGAAACGCTGGTCAAACAAACTATGCAGCTTCAAAAGCGGGTGCAATTGGTTTTACAAAATCTGTAGCGCTTGAATTAGGTTCTCGTAATATTCGTTGCAACGCTATCGCTCCTGGTTTCATCGAAACTGAAATGACTGCAAAATTACCTGAAGATGTCGTAAAAGGATGGAGAGACGGAATTCCGTTGAAACGTGGTGGAACTACTGAAGATGTAGCAAATGCTTGTCTTTTCTTAGCTTCAGATATGAGTGCTTACGTTACAGGACAAGTGCTTAACGTTTGCGGAGGAATGCTTACTTAATAGTTTGCAGTGTTCAGTTTTTGAGTATTCAGTAAATTCAATCTGAAAAATAATAAAAAGAACACGTTTGTTATAATTCGATTTTTAAATTCTGATCACTAAAAACTGATTACTGAACACTAAATATATATGACTACAAACTCGATTTTATTATTATTGCTTTCTTTAGTAATAGCTGGTGGTTTGTCGTATTTTCAATATTTTTTTAAAGCCAAAAACAAATCAAATCTGATTTGGTTTTTGGCTTTTTTACGTTTTCTGGCCATTTTTGGATTATTGGTTTTATTGATAAATCCAATAATTTCTAAAAGTTCGCTTGAAATCACCAAAACACCATTAGCAATTGCTGTCGATAATTCAAGCTCGATTGAAGCTTTAAAATCAGATAAAAAAGCAGTTGAACTATATCAAAAACTGATTTCAAATCCTGCTCTTAAAGAGAAATTTGATATTCAGTCTTATCAATTTGATGCCGATTTTAAGTCTTCTGATAAATTTGATTTTAAAGGAAAACAAACTAATCTTGATGAAGTTGCCAAAAATCTAAAAAGCATTAATAAAAACCTGACTTTTCCAACTGTTATAATTACGGACGGAAATCAGACTACAGGAAATGATTATGTATATCGATTCGATCCTGTCAATAAAGTTTATCCTTTGGTTGTGGGAGATACAACTACTTTTTTTGATTTAAAAATCAATCAGCTTAACGTAAATAAATACGCTTTTCATAAAAATAAATTTCCTGTCGAAATTTTTCTGCAATATTCTGGTGAAAAAGCCACAACTGCTGATTTTACAATTTCACAAGGAAATTCAGTTGTTGCAAAAGAGAAAGTTTCCTTTTCACCATCGAAAAAAACAGCTTCGTTGAATTTGCTTTTGCCAGCAGATAAAGTTGGATTGCAGATTTTTAGAGCTAGTGTTTCTTCAAATGCAAAAGAGAAAAACAGCTATAATAATATCAAGAATTTTGCTGTTGAAATAATTGATCAAAAATCTACAATTGCAATTGTTTCGGCTATAAATCATCCAGATATTGCGGCTTTAAAACGTTCAATTGAAGTTAATGCGCAACGTAAAGTAATTTTGGTTAAACCAAATGATATCAATCAGTTGCAAGAAGCTTCTGTTTTGGTTTTGTATCAACCAAATGCATCTTTCAAAGCTGTTTTTGACAACAATAAAAATGCAGGAAGAAATATCTTCATCATCACAGGAAACAATACCGATTTCAATTTTTTAAATCAGCAACAAAACAATCTGATTTTTAAAATGAGTGGACAAGTTGAGGATTATTTGTCTGAATTTCAATCTCAGTTTAATCTGTTTGCAATTGATAATATAGGTTTCGAAAATTTCCCTCCATTACAAAATGCATTCGGAACGATAACAACTAACGGAAATGTTTCTGTTCTGCTTTCTTCAAGAATTAGAAATGTTTCTACAAATGCGCCTTTATTGGCTTTCGCCGAAAATCAAGGAAAAAGAACCGCTTTTCTTTTAGGAGAAAACAGCTGGAAATGGCGTTTGCAAAGTCATATTGACAATCAGTCGTTTGAAAAATATGATGTTTTTATAGATAAGATAATTCAGTTTTTAGCGACTTCGGCTTCAAAAAAATCTTTGGTTGTAACACATGAAAGTTTTTACAATTCTGGAGATGAATTGGTGATCAATGCGCAATATTTTAATAAAAACTACGAATTTGACGAAAAGGCGCGATTAACAATTTCAGTAACAAATTTAGAAACGAAACAAAATAAAAACTACGATTTATTAAAAGGAAACAATTCGTATTCTGTAAATCTAGACGGATTAACAGCCGGAAAATATAATTTTACGGTAAAAGAATTAAATTCAAATACTTCGTATTCAAGTCATTTTGAGATTTTAGATTTTGATATTGAAAAACAATTCGTAAATCCTGACGTTTTAAAATTAAAGCAATTGGCACTACAAACAAACGGTAAAGCTTTCTTTGAAAATCAAGCCGATGATTTGATCAATACACTTTTAGAAAACAAAGAATACAAATCAATCGAAAAAAACGTTTCAACAAAAACTCCAATAATTGATTGGGTTTGGTTGTTGATCTTAATCGCTGCTTTATTGACTACTGAATGGTTTGTTAGAAAATATAACGGATTGTTGTGATGAAATATAATTGAATTTCTTCTAGCATTTTGTAATCTTATGGTTGTAAATTAAAAGTATAAAATTATGAAAGTTAAATTCTTTTCTATTGTGGCAATTTTGATAGTAATTTTTTGTTTTTTTTCATTTTCAGAGACAAATGCTATTAGCAAAAGCAATCTTTTGGAAAACACAATTCAACAACGTTTTCAACTACCTCAGGGATTTGTGAGAGAAGAGGAATCTAAAACTTCGTTTGACTTTTTTTTACGAAATCTTCCATTAAAATCATCTGGTTCAAATGTTTTGTATTTTGATGGAACTACAAAACCAAATAAAAACGTTTATGAAGCGGTTGTGGATTTACCCATTGGAAAACAAGATTTGCATCAATGTGCTGATGCCGTGATGCGTTTGCGAGCGGATTATTTTTATAGCCAAAAACAGTACGATAAAATACATTTTAATTTTACAAATGGCTTTCGAGCTGATTTTAGTAAATGGGCCGCAGGGTACAGAATTGCAATTAAAGGCAACAAAACTAGTTGGGCTAAAACTGCAAAACCATCTGACAGTTATGAAACTTATTGGAAATACTTAGAGACGGTTTTTATGTATGCGGGAACGGCTTCGTTAGAAAAAGAACTGAAACCAATTAATATTTCAGACATAAAAATAGGGGATGTTTTTATAAAAGGAGGCTTTCCAGGTCACGCTGTTATTGTAGTTGATATGGCTGTGAATCCAAAAAACAATCAAAAAATTATGCTTTTAGCACAAAGTTATATGCCTGCGCAGGAAATTCAAATATTGAAAAATCCAAATAATAGTTCGTTGAGTCCTTGGTACGCTGTCGATTTTGGAACTTCTCTGAAAACCCCCGAATGGACTTTTAGTTCCTCACAATTAAAACGTTTTTAAATGAAACGATTCTTTTTTTTAGTCCTTATATTTCAAAATGCTTTTTCGCAAGAAATTCCATTGAATGTTCAAAAATTAATGAAAGCATATCCAGATCAAATTGTTGGTTATAAAGACAATAAAATTATTTTTAGCGATAAATCAAATTTGATTTATGATGATTTTAAAAATAAAACGAATCAAGAATTATTAGACAATCCTGATATTGAGGATCAATTTAAGTTTGTTTATAATAAAGCAGATAAGAATTTAATTCCAAAGGAAGATGCAGGAAGAATTCGAAATGAAGCTTTTTTTAAGAAAATTTACGGAAATTCAAAATCAGAAGTTGAATCAAAATTGACAGAAATTATTTGGTGCCCGAAATTAGTCAATCAGAGTATAAAAGTAACAACCGTAAATGGAATTGATAAAATAGTAAAAAAACTCTCAGCAGAATTAGATAATAATCCAGAATTTAAAAAATACATTAGTGATATTGGAGGTACATTTAATTGGAGAAAAATTTCAGGAACAAACCGATTGAGTATGCATAGTTATGGAATGACAATTGATATTAATGTCAAAAATTCTAATTATTGGCAATGGGATTGTAAATGTAAAAATGAAGAAGATACTCTTTCGTATAGAAATCAAATTCCCCTCAAGCTAGTTTCAATTTTTGAAAAATATGGCTTTATTTGGGGAGGAAATTGGAAACATTATGACACAATGCATTTTGAGTATCGACCTGAACTTTTGTTATAAATTTTAAAATTATTTTATTGCAAAAACATATTACGGAGAAAAGTGGATTAGGGATTAAAAATTTATGATTATGGATTTCAGGCTAAAAGTATTTTACACCGTTGCGCTCCGCCTTAATTTTACTAAAGCGGCCACGGAATTATACATTACACAGCCAGCAGTTTCGAAACACATTCAGGAACTTGAAGAAACCTATAAAACAAAACTTTTTGAACGAAACGGTTCTAAAATTGCATTAACTCCTGCCGGACATATTCTGCTGAAACATACAAAAGAGATTTTCGAAATTTACCGCGAAATTGATTTTGAAATGAGTTCATTTATCAGTGAACGCCAAGGTTTATTGAGGTTAGGAGCAAGTACAACCATTTCTCAATATATAATTTCGCCTATTTTAGCCCGTTTTCATCAGAAGCAAAAAGATATAAAAGTCAATTTGCTGAACGGAAATACAGAACAAATCGAAAATGCTTTAATTAATAAAGAAATCGAAATTGGAATTGTTGAAGGGCAATCTAAAAATCAATCCATAAAATATATTCCGTTTTTAAAAGACGAATTGGTTTTAGTCTGCAGCAATAATAATCCATTTGCAAAACAGAATGAAATTTCTTTAAAGGATTTAAAATCAATGAAATTCATAACTCGGGAGCGCGGATCAGGAACACTTGAAGTTATTGAATTTGAATTGAAAAAAGCTGGTATCAAGTTTTCTGATTTACAAATTGAAATGCAGCTTGGAAGTACAGAAAGTATAAAATCGTATTTGTTAAATTCAGATTGTTTTGCTTTTATGTCTATTCATGCTGTGAATAAAGAATTGAAAAACAAAGAATTAATTGTTTTGGACGTCGAGAATTTGACAATCGAAAGATATTTTTATATTATCACATTAGTAGGGAAATCAGATGCTTTATCAGAATTGTTTATTCAGAATATTGCGTCTCATTATAATCTGAAGTTATAGCGGATTGTTTTTTAGAATTAGCTTATTCCGTTTAATCGGCGGAACTTTGCTGCATAATAATCTATTTTTCTATTTTGAAAACGAAACAACATACCGCGTCACAATTATTTGAAGTTACTATTTTTTTACAACAGTTAATTTTTGCTGTTGTAATAGTATTGTGTTTATTTTCAATAATTTCGCCGCCAATTGCTTTATTGTTTGGAGTAGTAATGGTAAATGTTTTCGGAAATCCGTTTGCAGCATTTAATGCCAAAGCAATCACATTTTTATTGCAGTTCTCAGTTATCGGTTTGGGTTTTGGCATGAATGCTGAAAGTGCTTTTTCAGCTGGTCAAGAAGGGTTTGTTTTAACTGTATTTTCAATTTTCAGCACATTGCTTTTTGGATTTCTGTTAGGGAAATGGCTAAAAACAGAGAAAAAAACATCACATTTAATTTCCTGCGGAACAGCAATTTGCGGAGGAAGTGCTATTGCGGCAATTTCTCCTGTAATTAAATCAAACGAAAATCAGACTTCAATAGCGTTAGGAGTTATTTTTATCCTAAATTCAATTGCCTTATTTGTTTTCCCTTTTATCGGACATCAGTTGGATTTGTCACAAAAAGATTTCGGATTATGGTGCGCAATCGCCATTCATGATACAAGTTCTGTTGTGGGAGCAGCAAACAGATACGGAGCTGAAGCTTTACAGATCGCGACAACTGTAAAACTAGCCAGAGCTTTATGGATTATCCCGATTTCACTTTTAACCGCAGTAATTTTCAAGAATAAGAACAGTAAAATCAAAATTCCTTACTTTATAGGACTTTTTATTGTAGCAATGCTTTTGAATTCGTATACCCCAAGCGTTTCTTCTTTTGCGCCACACATTGTAAATTTAGCTAAAATTGGTTTGACCATAACTTTGTTCTTAATTGGCGCTACTTTGAATGTCAATACTTTAAAATCAGTAGGAGTAAAGCCATTGCTTCAAGGTGTTTTTCTTTGGGTATTTATTGCTAGTTTGAGTTTACTGGCAATTATCTATTTAGGCTAAATTATTTTACGTTGGAGAATTTTACAATTGGTTCGCCCGTCATTTTATAGAATTTTCCTTTAAATGAAAAACGTCTTTCAATCTCAAAATTAAATTGTTTTTTAGTTTTTGCCATTAGAGCTAATTCTTTCGGGAAGTCAACTTCAAATTCATCTTCGGCTTGTGCGGCTTTATCAAAAGAACCATTTGTTTTGATGATGATATCTCTGAAATGTTTTTTGGTATTATCATTTACAACAGTGTAAGAACTAGACCATTGGGCGCTTGCAACGTTTGTCATTTGATAGTACGGAACCTCTAATATAGGTTGGTATCGACCTTCAAATCCGGCAACTAGATAAAGCCAGCCTTCAAAAGGTCCGCCGGCGCCTCCATTAACATGCAGGAATGTAAACGCATATTGATCTTCGCCAATTTCTACAAGTTTAGGTTTCGGAGCCTGAGAAAAAGCGCCAAATGCTGCAACAGCGGGCTGGAACGATCGCATTTCCCAAATTGATCCATTTTTGGCAAATTTAGCAACGCCAACAAGACCACCAAAGAATCGGCCAGTTTGCAATCCATCTTCATCCCCTTCTGAATGATTGAAAAATATAAGCTTGAATTTATTTTCTTTTGAATCTGAATAATCAATATTAGCAAGAAGTCTTGTTGCAACGCCTTCGGTATAAGGAAATAATTGATCACCTTCGATACCGTTAACATCAGTAAAAGGAGCAGGTTTACAAGTTTTACAACTCCAGTTTATAAAAGTATTATGATCTGGCAGATTAAATAATTTGCCGGGAAAAAGTTTCTGCATTGTTTTTACACCATCAAAAGGTTCAGAAATTTTAAGTACTCTTTTTGGATTCAAAACAGTATCATTTAAATTTTTTAGCTGTAAACTAGGTTGTTGTGCGAAACAAAAAGTAGAAAAAAGGAAAATGAAATTTAAAAAAGCAAGGCGCATATTTGTAAGATTTGACTTTGTATCAAACATACAAATAAAAAATCTTGTTCATGAACTTAAATTACTTATATGACGTAAAAACTGTAAAAAATCAAATTAGCAGAATCTTAATTAGTAAATTTTTAAATTATCTTTAAATAAGGTAACTTTGCTTTCCAAATACAAAAACAAAATGAAAAACTTCAAAATGAGACCAAAATTAATCGCATTATTCGCATTAGTTATTGGTTTTTTCACCCTTTCATGGGGAATTGTCGGTCACGAACGAATCAATAAAGCAGCTGTAATGGCTTTGCCAAAACAGGTTCAAGTATTTTTTTACAATCATATCGATTTTATTACACAAGAAGCTTCGGTTCCGGACATTCGTAAATATGCTTTAAATTATAAAGATGAAAATCCTAGGCATTATTTTGATATGGAAAACTTTGGTTCTGCTGACAGTATTCCGCAGACTATGGAAGAAGCAAAGAAAAAATATAATGCTAAATTCTTGAATGATAACGGAATCCTGCCTTGGTATATTGAAGATATGATGGCAAAATTGACCAAAGCATTTAAAGATAAAAACAGAGCTGAAATCTTGTTTTTAGCTGCTGATTTAGGTCATTATATTGGTGATGCGCACATGCCATTGCATACTTCTGCAAATCACGACGGCCAATTGAGTGACCAAAAAGGAATCCATTCTCTTTGGGAAAGCAGATTGCCTGAATTATTTGCTAAAAACTATAAATATAATGTTCCTGAAGCACAGTATTATCAAGATGTTCATAAAGCGACTTGGGATATGATTAATGATACGCATGCTCTGGTAAAACCTTTATTAGATATCGATAAAAAACTACGTACTTCAACTCCAGAAAATAAAGTGTTTAAAGTAGATGCTGATGGGAAAGTGATGAAAAGCAAATACAATACGGCTCTTTTTACTGATGAATATGCTGCAAAACTGAACACCGATTTAAATGGAATGGTTGAACAACAGATGCGAAAAGCTATTGCTGCAACAGCGAGTTTTTGGTACACAGCTTGGGTAAATGCTGGAAAACCAGATTTAAGTGATTTAGATGCGCCTGCAGTGACGCAAAGAAATTATCAATCTTTACAAGACGATTTGAAATTATATCAAAAAGGAGATTTATTCGGAATGAGAAATCAGAATGATTAATTTTTTGTTTCAAGTTAATGTTTCAAGTTGCAGGTCAACTTGAAACTTAAAAAGAGAAAGCCTCAAATTCAAATGAATTTGAGGCTTTTCTTTTCTCTTTCTTCTTGTATCTATTCCCCTTTTTCTTGCGTCTATTTTCTAACGAAGTTTTGCATATAACTTTTTATTCTTCGCTTTTAGATCTTCAAATTGATATTGCTTTTCTTTTAATAAATAGGATGCCGACTGGTAAAAAGAAATAGCGTCATTTACTAAATCATTTCTTTCCGTTTTTACTGGGATTTCGTCGTAAAGAACTTGAAATTCTGGAGCAACTCCCGCTGATGGTTTCACTTTTAAATCATATTGTTTTACAACTTGTTTAGGTGATAAAATGGTCAATACATTATCTTTTATCAACCCTAGATCCTGATAAGTTGCAATAAAAGCTCTTGGTTTATAATCGGCTTTAAAAACATTTTGTCCGAAAAATTTGCTTTCATAATCAAAATGCAATAATCCAAAAAGCGTTGGCATCAAATCAATCTGCGACATTAATTGATTGTATTGAGCTGGCTTTTTATTTGGCGTATAAATGAAAGCTGGAATTCGATATTTGTCTAGTGGAAGCTGCGTTTTTCCTGCGCTGGAAGCACAATGATCAGCCACGATAACAAAAACAGTATTTTGAAACCAAGGCTGTTTACTTGCCATTGCAAAAAATCTTCGAAGTGCATAATCTGTATATTTTACGCCGCCTTCACGAGATTTTATATCACCTGGTATATCGATTTTGTTATTAGGATATGTAAACGGCCTGTGATTGCTCACCGTCATGATATGATTAAAGAACGGCTTGTTTTGTTTAGCCTCAGCATTCATCACTTTTATTGCCTTGTTGTACATATCTTCATCACAAACGCCCCAAACATTCGAAAATGTGATCTCTTCAGGCGAAAAACTTGATTTGTCAATAATGTCATAACCGTTTCCAGAATAAAAATCCTGCATATTGTCAAAGAAAGCATCACCGCCATACATGAATTTTACATTGTAGCCTTTTTGTTTGAAGACAGCTCCGGTTGAAAACTTATTTTTATTGTCTTCGCGTTTTACTACACTTTCTCCGGCAGTAGGAGGCAGGCACAAAGTCACCGCTTCAAGACCGCGTACAGTTCTATTTCCTGCAGCATACAAGTTTGTAAACTGCAGACTTTTTTGCGCCAGACTATCTAAAAATGGTGTTATGTTCTGCTTGTTTCCATACGCTTTCATGAAATCAGCGCTGTAACTTTCAATGGTAATTAAAACGACATTTTTATGATTTTCAAGAGAATCTTCACTAATGGTTCGAATTGTATTTTCTCCCGAAATAGTTGGAAACTGTTCTCTTAAATTTGCAAACGCCTGATGATTTGGCAGTGTTTTATAGAACTTTAAATAATCAAGTTTATTGTTTTGGAAAGCCAAGTAAAATTTATATAATCCATTGGACTGTAATTCGTTTACAAAAACATTTTTAGAGTTTTCTGTTTTGGCAAACATTGGAATTGCTGCTAATGAAATTGCAAACAAAACGATATAAAGTGCCGAAAATTTAATTTTTTCAACAAGATTCGGAATTTCTTTTATAAAGTCACCTGAGTTCTTCAATATGAAATAAGTAACAGTTCCAGATGCTAAAAACAAGGCAGAAAACAACGGTACTACAGGATATGACTGCATGATGTTTCCTATTACTTCATTAGTGTAAATCAAATAATTAACAGCAATAAAGTTGTATTTTACGCCAAATTCATTCCAAAAGAAATATTCGCTTAAGCCATTCTGAAGAATCAATACAACATAAAGGAAAATTACGAAAGCGAACATCCAGAAACGTATTTTGTCTCTCCATTTTGGTAAAAAAAGCAAAAGCGCAAAAAGAGCAGTCTTTATTCCTATGAAAATCAAAATTATTCTTGGCAAAGCTCCTCCGTATTCATCAAAAATACTTTTTCCAGATGCTATATAAAGAAATAAAGCAATGAAAGAACCTAGAATAATATATCCGTAAGGCTTGTCATATTTTAAATTGGATATAAAAATCAGATACAGCCACAGAAACACGCTCGCTAAAACAAAAACAAAAAAATCAGAGATTAATCCTAATGAAAAAATCTTCAGACTATCAAGAACTGTAAAGCTGCTTTGTGTTATTGGATGAAAAAAAAGGACAATTCGCAAAAGAAAACTGATAATGAAATAGAAAACTGCGAGATTGTAAAATGGTGAAAGCTTTTTGTAAAAAATCATGTCATTATAATTTGTGCAAAGTTAATTTGCATTAATGAATGGCAGATGAAGTTAGGCTTTTATCTTCCTTAGTGTTAACTTAATGTTTTCTTAAGATGATTAAAATGTATTTATTTTTGCAATTCTTAAGTAATTATTAAGTGATTTCTCTGCGTGAAAATAGGTATCTTTGACAAACCGTTAAGGCAGATTAATCTTAATTAAAATCAAAATACATGCATATTTTAATAGTAGAAGATGAATTAGGAATTGTACAATTTTTACAGCAGGGACTGCAGGAAGAAGGTTATTTGGTTACCACTGCCAATGACGGTTCTAAAGGTTTTGAATTAATTCAGAATCACCAATACGACTTGATTTTGCTGGATTGGATGCTTCCCAAAATTAACGGCTTGGATTTGTGCAAAGCCATAAGAATTAAAGATCAGCATACGCCAATAATATTTTTGACAGCCAAAGATACTGTTCAGGAAACTATAGCGGGTTTAAAAGCTGGTGCAAACGATTATATTAAAAAACCTTTTAGTTTTGAAGAACTTGTAGAACGTATTAAGGTGCATTTTAGGCATAAAAAAGAAGATAAAGAATTGACTTTAGGAACAATTAAAATTGATTTATCTAAGCATATTGTGCTCAAAAATGAAGAAGAAGTCACACTTACTCAAAGAGAGTTTGAACTGCTGACTTATTTAATTCAGCATAAAGGAAAAGTCTGTACGCGAAATCAAATTTTAAAAGATGTCTGGGATATTAATTTTGAGTATGATACAGGCGTAATTGATGTTTTTATGAACGCAATACGAAAAAAGCTGAATTTAAAAATTGAAGAAGATTATATCAAAACAATCCGAGGTATTGGGTACATCGCAAACGACTTATAAATGACACAGCTTTCGTTTAAAAACAGAATTGCCTTAAACTATATAATCACAACAGGTTTGCTGATTTTAGTGGTTTTTTCAGCAACTTATTTTACTGTAAAATTCACTGTTTATAAGCATATTGATGAAAATTTAATGATTGAAATTCAAGATCATTTAAAAGAAATCAGGGCAGAGAATAAGAAAGTGATTTTCATGGATACTGAAGAATGGGAGGAGCGAGAGCATAATTCTGTCGATGTGAATCCGGTTTTTGTTCAGTTTTTAGATTTGAATAAGAAGATTATTGAAAAATCTCCAAATTTAAAAAAAGAAGTACTTGTTTATCACGGTAGCAAAGACCATTATGAATTATTTGACACGAAGTTATTAAACAATAAAATCAGGCAAATTCAGATCCCGCTTTATTTAAAATCGAAGAAAATTGGGTATTTGATTATTGCGATGTCACTGGCTGATTCGGCCAAAGTTTTAAAAAACCTTCTTGATACTTTGGTGATTGCATTTCCAATTATTCTGGTTCTACTGTTTTTAATTGCCCGTTTTTTTGCAGGCCGAAGCATAAAACCAATTAATGCGATTATAAATACGTCTCGAATAATTACAAAAGACAATTTAAAAACGAGAATTCCACTGCCAAAAACGCGTGACGAATTGTTTACACTTTCAAAAACGATCAATAATTTATTGAACAGAATTGAAGATGCAATCGAGCGCGAAAAACAATTTACTTCAGATGCTTCACACGAATTAAGAACGCCATTAACGGTTATTAAAGGAACACTTGAAGTGCTTGTTCGTAAACCTAGAGACAGCAAGGAATATGAAGAGAAAATAAACTATTGCATAAATGAAGTTGACCACTTAAATACGCTCGTAGATCAATTGCTTTTAATGGCGCGTTTTGAGAATCAAAAGCAAAATATCAGCACCGAATCTGTTTATTTAAATGCATTAATTTTAGATGTTTTAACTTTAAATTCGGAGAAGATAAGCGGTAAAAAAATTGACGTACAATTTGATGCCGTTGCAGATTGCTATATTCAGTCGGATAATTTTTTAGTGATTACGATATTGAGAAATATTATTTCTAATGCAATTAAATACACAAACAATGGCGGTCATATTTTAATTTTGCTCTTGAAAGAAAATGGCAAAATAGTATTAAAAATTTCAGACAACGGAATAGGAATTGCAAAAGCCGATTTAGAATCTATTTTAAATCCATTTTTTAGATCAAATTCTACGGATCACCCTGAAATTAAAGGAACTGGTTTAGGTTTGTCCATTGTAAAAAGAACAACGGAATTACTGCATATAAAGTTTAAAATTGAAAGTGAATTAGAAGTTGGAACAACGGTAATTTTGACTTTTAATGATAAATAAGAAAACGTTATCGTAAATTGAAAATATGCATTAAAAAAGGTGCTTGGACTTTTTTTTTAACAATAAACTTTCGTTAAGTTAAATTAAAAATTGCTTTTTTATGAAATTAACTAGTATATTTGCAACCGAATCAAAGAATTATAAAACAAACCAAACAATGATTTCAATTCAATTACATCATCATCATTTTCATTATTGCTCTCAAGCGATGTATTAATGGTATGCATGTAAATCATCATATTTTAAAACCCGTTTGAGTACATCAAACGGGTTTTTTTTATACCAATTCTTTGTACTCAAACTATCAATCCAACAAAAAACTAAAAAATGAGTACTTTAAAAATTGCAATTCAAAAATCTGGACGTCTAAACGAAGACAGCATTCAAATTCTAAAAGACTGCGGTATTTCGATCAATAATGGAATTGACCAGCTAAAAGCCGAAGCTTCAAACTTTCCTCTTGAAGTTTTATATCTAAGAAATTCAGATATTCCTCAATATCTTCTAGATGGAGTAGTTGATTTAGCTATTGTGGGCGACAATCTTTTGGTAGAAAAAGGAAAAGGGATCGAAGTGGTTCAGAAATTAGGTTTCTCAAAATGCAAAGTTTCTGTCGCAGTTCCTAAAACATTCGACTATAATTCGGTACAGGATTTAGCTGGATTACGTATCGCGACTTCTTACCCAAATACTGTAAATGAATATTTTAGCCAATTCGGTTTGTCTGTTGATATTCACCAAATTTCTGGTTCGGTAGAAATTGCACCAAACATAGGTCTTGCCGATGCTATTGTAGATATTGTTTCAAGCGGAAGCACTTTATTCAAAAACAATTTAAAAGAAGTTGAAGTTATCTTAAAAAGTGAAGCGGTTCTTGCAGTTTCACCAAAAGTTTCTCCAGAAATTCAAAAACACATTGATACGTTAAAATTTAGGATTCAGGCTGTTTTAAGAGCTAGAAATTCAAAATATATTTTGATGAACGTTCCAAATGATAAAATTGATGCAGTTGGAAAAATCCTTCCGGTTTTGAGAAGCTTAACGGTTTTGCCGTTGGCACAAGAAGGCTGGAGCAGTGTTCACTCTGTAATTGACAAAGACACTTTTTGGGATGTAATCGACCAATTAAAAGAAGTTGGAGCAGAAGGAATTTTAGTTTGCCCAATTGAGAAAATGGTTCTATAAGAAGAAATTTCAATTGGAAAATTCCAAATTCCAATTGTCGACAACAGCTTTGCGAACTTAGCGTTTTCTAAGACAAAGAATAGAAAAAAACCTTGCGTACTTTGCGGTTAAAAAACACACAAAGTTTTGCGGTTAAAAAAAAACATAAGGATGAATATAATAGACAATCCAAAACCAGAAAACTGGTCAGATATATTAAAAAGACCGACTCAAACTATTGATGATATTGAGGTTACAGTAAAAGAAATCTTCAAAGAAATACAAAGAAAAGGAGATGAAGCCGTAGCAAAATACACTTCTATTTTTGACGGAATTTCATTAGACAACTATGAAGTTTCTGAAGAAGAAATACAGGATGCAATTAAATTGATTCCGACTGAATTGAAAGAAGCGATTCAATTAGCAAAAGACAATATTTATAAATTCCACAGCGCTCAAAAAACAGACAGGATCGAAATTGAAACTGTTGAAGGCGTAAATTGCTGGCAGGAAAAAAGACCTATTCAAAAAATTGGCTTGTATATTCCGGGCGGAACGGCGCCTTTGTTTTCAACTGTTTTAATGTTGGCTGTGCCTGCTGAAATTGCTGGCTGTAAAGAAATTGTATTATGTTCTCCGCCAGATAAAACAGGAAAAATAAATCCGGCAATTTTATACGCTGCAAACTTATGCGGTGTGACGAAAATTTTAAAAGTTGGCGGTATTCAGGCAATTGCGGGAATGACTTTCGGGACACAATCGATTCCAAAAGTGTACAAAATTTTCGGACCTGGAAATCAGTTCGTAACTGTGGCAAAACAATTGGCAACGCAGTTTGGTGTTGCAATCGATATGCCGGCTGGTCCTTCAGAATTGTTAATTGTTGCCGATGATACTGCAGTTCCTGCTTTTGTAGCTTCAGATTTATTATCACAGGCAGAACATGGAACAGACAGTCAGGTAATTTTGGTTTCGACTTCAAGAAAATTGATTACTGAAGTTGAAGAAGAAATTCAGTCCCAGCTGGAAGCGCTTCCAAGAAAAGCAATAGCAAAAAAAGCAATTGAAAATTCGAAATTAATTTATGTTGAAAATGATCAGATTGCACTTGATTTAATCAACGAATATGGGCCAGAACACTTTATTATTTGTTCAGAATATGATGATTTTTACTGCAATGGAATCGTAAATGCTGGTTCTGTCTTTATTGGAAATTATACGCCAGAAAGTGCTGGGGATTATGCTTCAGGAACCAATCATACTTTGCCGACAAACGGTTATGCAAAAAATTACAGCGGTGTAAATCTGGATAGTTTCATGAAATCGATGACATTTCAGAAAATATCTAAAATCGGAATTCAAAATATTGGAAAAGCGATTGAAGTTATGGCTGAAGCTGAAGGTTTACAGGCGCATAAAAATGCAGTAACTTTAAGGTTGAAGAGTTTAGAATAAAAGACAAAGGAAGAAGAAAGAGCAAAGAAGCAAGATTTAAAAAAAGTCTTTCATCTTGGTTCTTGCTTCTTAAAAAAAATAAAGTAATGAGTACATTCGATATAAATACAATAACACGTGAAAACGTAAAATCTTTAAAGCCTTATTCGTCTGCAAGAGATGAATTTGAAGATTTCGATACCGCCGAAATGATTTTTTTGGACGCCAATGAAAACCCTTATCAGAATGGTGTGAATCGTTATCCAGATCCACAGCAGAATTCGGTTAAAGCGATTTTGGCTAAAAACAATAATACCAAACAAAGCCAGATTTTGTTAGGTAACGGCAGCGACGAAGTTCTAGATTTGCTTTTTAGAGCTTTTTGCGAACCAAAAAAAGACAATATTATTTCGTTGCCGCCAACTTACGGAATGTACGGCGTTTTGGCAAATATCAATGCGGTCGAAAACAGGGAAATTCTGTTGACAACTGATTTTCAGCCACAGGTGGAAAAGATTTTAGAAGCTGTTGATGAGAATACAAAAATCATTTTTTTATGTTCGCCAAACAATCCAACTGGAAATTCTTTTTCTGATGAAAGCGTAGTGAAACTGCTTCAAAATTTTAAAGGATTAATTGTAATTGATGAAGCGTATATTGACTTTTCAGAAAAAGAAAGCTGGCTGACAGAAATCGACGAATATCCAAATTTGGTGATCACGCAGACACTTTCAAAAGCCTATGGTTTAGCTGGAATTCGTTTAGGAATTTGTTATGCTTCTGAAGCTGTTATTTCGGTTTTGAACAAAATAAAACCTCCATATAATGTAAATGAGCTAACACAGCAAAGAGCGAAAGAACGTTTAAAAGATTCAGAAAAAATAAAGCAAGAAATAGCTTCTATTATTGAACAAAGAGAAGAATTACTTAAAGTTTTAGTTGAAGTAAATTTTGTCGAAAAAGTATATCCGACTGAAGCCAATTTTGTCTTAGTAAAAGTAGATGACGCAAACAAAAGATACGATCAATTAATCCAAAAAGGAATCGTAATTCGTAACAGAACAACGCAGCCTTTATGCGAAAACTGTCTTCGTTTTACAATTGGAACAGGAGAAGAAAATGCTGTTTTAATTAAAGAATTAAAGTTATTAAAATAGAAGAAAGAATATAGAGCAAAGAAGAAAGAAAAAAAATGAAAGAGCTTTTTGGATAGAATGAAAAGTCTATTTTCTTTACTCTTT
The DNA here is from genome assembly GCF_009711135.1 of Flavobacterium sp. LC2016-01. Lineage (GTDB taxonomy): Bacteria > Bacteroidota > Bacteroidia > Flavobacteriales > Flavobacteriaceae > Flavobacterium. The sequence goes on from NZ_WMIC01000006.1 coordinate 246,311, forward strand.
TTTCTTTATTCTCAAAAATAAAAATATGAAAAAAGTACTTTTTATCGATCGTGACGGAACGATCGTTTTAGAACCTGAAAATTTACAATTAGACAGTTTGGATAAACTGGAGTTTTATCCAAAAGCTTTTCAATATCTGGCTAAAATTGCCAATGAATTAGATTACGAATTGGCAATGGTAACCAATCAGGATGGATTAGGAACAGACAGTTTTCCTGAAGAGACGTTTTGGCCAACACAAAATTTCATTTTGAGAGCTTTTGAAAATGAAGGCGTTTTATTTGATGAAATTTTTGTTGATCGTTCTTTTCCAGAAGAAAATGCTCCAACAAGAAAACCGAGAACTGGAATGCTGACGAAATATTTGAATAATCCCGAATATGATTTGGCAAATTCTTTTGTTTTAGGAGATCGTTTGACAGATGTTGAATTGGCAAAAAACCTTGGTGCAAAAGCGATATTTATGAACGATACAGATGGAGCAGGAAGCAATGAAATTTCGTCAAAACGCGAAGAATTAGACGAAACAATTGTTTTACAGTCCATGGATTGGAAGAAAATTTATGAGTTTTTGAAACTAGAAGCACGTTCGGCTTCAATTACGCGTAAAACGAATGAAACCGATATCTATATCAATCTAAATCTCGACGGTACAGGAAAAAGCAAAATCGATACTGGAATTGCTTTTTTTGACCATATGTTAGATCAAATTTCGCGTCACGGTCAAATGGACTTAGAAATTCTTGTAAAGGGAGATTTAGAAGTTGATGAACATCATACGATCGAAGATACAGCAATTGCATTGGGTGAGGTTTTCGCGAAAGCGTTAGGAAATAAACTAGGAATTGAGCGTTACGGATTCTGTTTGCCAATGGACGATTGTCTGGCTCAAGCGGCAATTGATTTTGGTGGAAGAAACTGGTTGATTTGGGAAACCGAATTTAAACGCGAAATGGTGGGTAAAATGCCTACTGAAATGTTTTATCATTTCTTCAAATCATTTACAGACGGCGCAAAAGCCAACTTAAATATCAAAGCAGAAGGAATCAACGAACATCATAAAATTGAAGCTATTTTTAAAGCTTTCGCGAAAGCAATAAAAGTAGCCGTAAAAAGAGACACCGAAAAGATGATTTTGCCTTCAACGAAAGGAATGCTTTAATTGAGTCAAAAGTTGAAAGTCATAAAGTCAAAAGATTACTAAATTATGGTTATCAAAAAGCGACTTTAAGACTTTAGACTTTGGACTTTAAGACTAAACAAAATGAAAATAGTAATTATAAATTACGGAGCAGGAAATATTCAGAGCATTATGTTTGCTATTGAAAGATTAGGTTTTAAGGCTGTTTTGAGTAATAATCCAGAGGAAATAAAATCGGCAGATAAAGTGATTTTTCCTGGTGTGGGCGAGGCGAGTTCGGCGATGGCTAAACTTCGTGAAAGCGGTTTGGATAGTTTGATTCCAGAATTGAAACAGCCGGTTTTAGGAATTTGCCTCGGAATGCAGCTAATGTGCAATCAAACTGAAGAAGGAAATACCAAAGGTTTAGGAATTTTTGATGTTGATGTGGTGAAATTTTCAAACAATGTAAAAGTACCGCAAATGGGCTGGAATCAGATTTATGATTTAAAATCTGATTTGTTTAATGAAATTTCGGAGAATGAATTTATGTATTTGGTTCATAGTTTTTATGCTCCAAATTGTGCAGAATCTATTGCAACAACAAATTATGACGTTGAATATGCGTCAGCTTTGCAAAAAGATAATTTTTACGGAACTCAGTTTCACCCAGAAAAAAGCGGTGATGTTGGGGAGAAGATTTTAGGAAATTTCCTTAAATTAAATTCCAATTTTTAAAATTCCAAATTCCAATTCAAAAAAGAATCAAAATATCAATTTCAATTTTAGAAAATCTAAAATCTAAAATCAGAAATCTAAAATAATAAAAATGAGAATAATACCAGCTATAGATATCATTGACGGAAAATGCGTTCGTTTGTCCAAAGGTGATTATGATACCAAAATAATTTACAATGAGAATCCGCTTGAAGTGGCGAAAACATTTGAGGCACACGGAATTGAATATCTGCATTTAGTAGATTTAGATGGTGCGAAATCAAGTAAAATTGTCAATTATAAAATTTTAGAACAAATTGCATCGCAAACAAGCTTAAAAATTGATTTTGGAGGTGGATTAAAATCGGATGATGATTTGAGAATTGCTTTTGAAAGTGGTGCAAACCAAATCACTGGCGGAAGTATTGCCGTAAAAAACAGAGCAATTTTTGAAAAATGGATTTCAGAATACGGTTCAGAAAAAATCATTTTAGGTGCTGATGCAAAAGATGAAAAAATAGCAGTTTCTGGCTGGTTAGAAGAATCAAATGAGGATTTAATTCCGTTTATAAAAGATTATATGAATAAAGGAATAGAATATGTAATCTGCACTGATATTGCTAAAGACGGAATGCTTGAAGGACCGAGTTTTGATTTATACAGCAAAATTTTAGCAGAAGCAAAAGGAGTAAAACTAATTGCCTCTGGCGGCATTTCAACTTTCGATGAATTACCAAAATTAGCCGAATTAGGATGCGAAGGAACAATAATTGGAAAAGCGATTTACGAAGGAAGAATTAGTTTGAAACAATTGGAGAACTATATAATTAGAAAATAAATAATTGAGATAATATGTCAATTAGATAATTAGATAATTGTTTTAGCGTTGTGCTGAAATTATCTAATTATCAAATTTTCTCATTAACACATTAAAAACATGTTAGCAAAAAGAATCATACCTTGTTTAGATATAAAAAACGGAAGAACGGTAAAAGGTGTTAATTTCGTTGACCTGCGTGATGCTGGAGATCCAGTTGAATTGGCAGAAATTTACTCGGCTGAAGGCGCAGACGAACTGGTTTTTCTCGATATTTCAGCCACAGAAGAAAGGCGCAAAACGTTGGTTAATATGGTGAGAAGTGTTGCAGAAAAAATCAATATTCCGTTTACGGTTGGCGGTGGAATTTCGTCTGTAGAAGATGTTGATATTCTGCTGAATAATGGAGCCGATAAAGTTTCGATTAATTCATCGGCAGTAAAAAATCCGCAATTGATTAATGATTTGGCACAAAAATTTGGAAGCCAATGCGTTGTTGTAGCTATCGACGCCAAACAAATTGATGGACAATGGATCGTACATTTGGTTGGTGGAAAAGTTCCCACAGAACTGAATTTATTCGATTGGGCTGTAGAAGTAGCAGAACGTGGTGCAGGTGAAATTTTATTCACTTCGATGGATAATGACGGAACTAAAAATGGTTTTGCAAACGAAGCTTTGGCCAAACTTTCAGAATTAGTAAATATTCCAATTATTGCTTCGGGAGGAGCGGGAAATATACAGCATTTTGTAGATTCTTTTAAAGAAGGAAAAGCAGACGCGGCTTTGGCGGCAAGCGTTTTTCATTTTAAAGAAATAGAGATCAGAACTTTGAAAGAAGAATTGAGGAAGAATGATATTGAAGTAAGGCTTTAGAAAATAGAAGCAAGAAACAAGAAGAAAGATTTAAAAAAAAATAAAATAATATAGAAGTTCGAGTTTAGTTTTAACTTTAAAACTTTCGACTTTACAACTTTAGACTAAAAATATGGAAATCGATATAAAAAGTGCACACGGTTTAATTCCAGCAATAATCCAAGATTCAGAAACTAAAAATGTTTTAATGTTGGGTTATATGAACGAAGAATCGCTTCAGAAAACAATTGAAACTCAGAAAGTAACTTTCTTCAGCCGTTCAAAACAAAGACTTTGGACAAAAGGCGAGGAGAGCGGTAATTTTTTAAATTTAGTAAGTATTAAAAACGACTGCGATGGCGATACGCTTTTAATCCAGGCAAAACCTGTTGGACCTACTTGTCACACAGGTGCAGATACTTGCTGGCAGGAAGAAAATAAAGTTAATTACGGATTTATTTCACAATTAGAAAATACAATCAAAACGCGCAGAGAAAACGCAGATTCTGAGAAAAGTTATGTAGCATCTTTATTCGAAAAAGGCATCAATAAAATTGCACAGAAAGTTGGTGAAGAAGCGGTAGAAGTGGTTATTGAAGCTAAAGACGACAATGATGATTTATTTTTGAGCGAAAGTGCCGATTTGCTTTTTCATTATTTGATTTTATTGCAGGCAAAAGGTTTTCAATTAAATGATGTTATTGAGGTATTGAAGAAACGTCAGAAGTAACAATAAAATGTGAAAAAATATTTACTAAATTATGTTAAAATAAAATTTATTTTTTGATATTTACGTAAATATTTAAGCCATGGATATAGAAACATTCAGAAAGCGTTTTGTAGATCATTCCGATGAAGATCTAATTTTAATGCTTACCAAAAACGCCAGTAAATACAATCCTGACGCACTTGTTGTTGCAAAGGAAATTTTAATCGCCAGAAATATTGATATCGAAACCATTCTTAAAACAGAGAATGAAAATCGGAAAAAATTAGAGCAAGAAGAAAACGGAAGAAGACATATTGAAGATCTTTCTCCGTTAGAACAAATTGAATATTTATCTGAAAGAAGACTTGAATTTGAAGAAAATATCGAGGACATAATTGAAGATAAAAACAAAGATTTGACGGATGCAGAATTGCTTTTAAGTTTTGAAGATATTCTGAATAAAATTATTGAAACTGGAAACTTCGGTGAATTGACAGACAGTCATTCTAAAGAAAACTACTTCATTGTAAGTAATATTATTGAACAGCGAAGTATTGAAATTCCTGTTTCAATTCTGAAAAAAATTGACCGCATTAATGATATTACTAGAAAAGACTTTTCTCGAAAATTTACTAGAAATATAATAATAGGAATTGTTCTTTTAACTCTAGGTCTTGTATTTTCAATAGGAACCGGTGGCGGAATTGTTTTTTACGGAGCTGTTTTGTCTGGTTTTGGATTAGTAATCAACGGAATTGCTGGAAAAAGAAATTTAAAAAGAGGAGCTCAGATTGGACTTGAATCTTATGGATAAAACAGAAGCAAATTCTTCATTCCGTAATAATTAATTCGATGTTGAAGAATTAACCAATCGACAATAAGATTCGCTTAAACAAATCAACGATTCAACAGTTAAACTAATTAGCAAACTCAAAAACAGCAAATTCGGCTGGTTGGTGAAACCCAAATTTCAAACTTTTATAAGGCTGTAAAGCTTGATATTCAGTGGTATTTCCATAGTCAATTCTGAAAAGATTTCCTCTCCATTTTGTACCGATATTTGGTTTTAAGAAATTGCCATTCTCAATTTTTTCTAAACTTGAAAACGGGATTTTAATTTCGGTGCAAAAACCTTCAGGCGTAATTTTACTGGCTGTTTCAAGTCCTGAAATATTAAAATCCATTGACATTTTCCATCCTCCGCAATCTGGAGAGATACATTTTAAAAGCACATCATAATAAGAAGAATAGGCATTTACGCCAATTTCAATATAATTTTTTCCATCTCCGTCGGCATCAATAAAAATTTCGACTAAATCATCAGTATCAAAAATTCGAGAATCCGGCTTTTGTGGTTTCCCAATTATTTTTGAATCGGCTGAACGGTAGACTATATATAGATTTTCATCATTCCACGAAAGTGAAACAAAAGTATTTTGACTTGCTTTGTCGCCTGAATTATGAATTACAAAAGGTCCCAAAAAAGTGTTTTTCCATTCCGATAAATCTCCATCAACAATCACTTTATCAATTGTTTTGTGAACAGCAATAGTCTGTGAATTTACTGTAATTGAAAGTGCCGATAAAAAAAATGAAAAAACAGTAACAAATTTCATATTTGAAGTCTAATAATTTGAAAGTACTAAAATAGAGAACAATAATCAATTTGAGTGCATTTATTTTCTATGAGAAATCATAAAATTTTAAAATAATTAATCTGAATGTTTACATTTGTTAGAGATTAAACAGGTTTAATTACCTTATTTATTACAAAATTATAAATAATGAGAAAATACTTTGGTGGCGCTTTTATCGCCTTTTTAGTTGGTTTCGGTGCAAATGCTCAAGGGCTTTTGAATAAGTCAGAAACTGTTTTTACGCATCAGGACACTTTACGTGGCAGTATTACAAAAGAAAGAGCTTGGTGGGATTTAAAATACTATCATTTAAATGTAAAAGTAAATCCTTCTGAGAAATCAATTTCTGGTTCAAATACAGTTCGTTATACTGTTTTAACAGAAAGCAACAGAATGCAAATCGATTTACAGCAGCCAATGAATATCACTAAAGTGACTCAGAATGGCTTGCCTTTAAAGTTTGAAAGAGATGGAAATGCTTTCTTTATTACTTTAGCCGAAAAACAGAAAGTTGGAGATTCGAAAGAAATTATAATCTCGTTTGAAGGAAAACCTAAAGAAGCTGTAAGAGCACCTTGGGATGGCGGATTTTCTTGGAAAAAAGATAAAAACGGAAAGGACTTTATCGCTACATCTTGTCAAGGTTTAGGTGCGAGTGTTTGGTGGCCTTGTAAAGACCATATGTATGATGAAGTTGAAAACATGATGATCAGTGTCAATGTTCCAGGAGATTTAACAGAGGTTTCGAATGGAAGACTTAAAAGCGTTAAAAAAGAAAAAGATGGAACTAAAACTTTTAATTGGTACGTTTCGAACCCAATTAATAATTACGGTGTGAATATTAATATTGGTGATTATGTTAATTTCTCAGAAGTATTTAAAGGTGAAAAAGGAAATTTAGATTGTAATTATTATGTTTTGAGAGATAATTTAGCTAAAGCCAAAGAACAATTTAAAGATGCTCCAAAAATGCTTAAAGCTTTTGAGAATTGGTTTGGCCCATATCCTTGGTACGAAGACAGCTATAAATTAGTAGAAGTGCCATATTTAGGTATGGAGCACCAAAGTTCTGTAACTTATGGGAATGAATATAAAAATGGCTATTTAGGCCGTGATCTAAGCGGAACTGGCTGGGGATTAAAATTTGATTTTATTATTATTCACGAGTCTGGACATGAATGGTTTGCCAACAATATTACCTATAAAGATATTGCTGATATGTGGGTTCATGAAAGCTTCACAAATTATTCTGAAAGTCTTTTTCTTGAATATTATTATGGAAAAGATGCTGCTTCGGAATATATCATTGGATGCAGAAAAAACATTCATAATGACACACCAATTATTGGTCATTATGATGTAAATAACGAAGGATCAGGAGATATGTATCCAAAAGGTGCAAATATGCTTCATATGATTCGCCAGGTAATTAATGATGATGCAAAATGGAAGTCGATTTTAAGAGGCATGAATAAAACGTTTTATCATCAAACAGTTACTGGCAAGCAGATACAGGATTATATTAATGAGCAGTCTGGAATTAATTTTAACAGAGTTTTTGCACAATATTTAACAACAACTCAAATTCCAGTTTTTGAATATATGTTTAAAAATGGAACTTTTGGATACCACTGGACAAACTGTGTTGCTAAATTTGATATGCCAGTTCGAGTAAAATTAAATGGTGTTGAAACTTGGTTAAAACCAACAACCGAATGGCAATCTGAGAAAACAACTGATGAAACTCGCAAAGTAGAAGTTGATAAAGATTTTTATGTTACAACTTCGAATATTATAGAATAGAGTTTTTAAAATTCCAATATTTTAAAATCCCAAATTCCAATTTTACGATTGGGATTTGGGATTTTTTTTGGCCCTATTTTGTCATCGTGAGGAGCGAAGGATGACAAAAGCCTGAAAGATTTATTCTTTCAGGCTTTTTTTGGAATTTGGAATTTAAAAATATTGGAATTTAAATTATCGGCTATTCAACTTCGCCTTTTCTTTGATAATATCAGCAATCTTGCGATTTTCAATTTTACTTTCAAGCCAAGAAATAATATCTAAATACAGGAAAGCTCTTTTTTCGTAAGTGTTCTTTTCAAGCTCTACAAAACGAGCGTGCATTTTTTTGAATTCCTTCTTAATATCAGCAGGATAAAAGTTATTCAAGTTTCTTAGGAATTTTATAATTTCTTTCTGAACTTCATGTAAATCATTCATTTTCAGTAAGAATTTATAAGTGCTTTTAAGATGATTTTCTAAATAATAATCTTTTCCTAACTCATAATGTGCAATCAATGACAAAAGTCGGGCGAAACACATTAAATCCTCGCGCATGCTTAAGTTTTTGTTATTGATAATTTTGTCTAAATAAAGAATGCATTCGTTATATTTTTCATTTCCAAAATAAATTGAAGCAATTTTATAGAAAAACAACATTTCGTGATGTTCATCAAGATGTTCACTGTGAATTTTCAGTTTTTCCAAAATCTCAGGAATCAAGTATTCACTTTCATCAAAAGTACCTTCTAGAATATGAAGATTTAGCTTATTATTGTAAACATATAGAAATGATAGTGATGCAATGTTATCGTTTACCGGAAATTTTTCATCGGCAATAGTCTCTTCTAAAAGAGATAAATATTTTTTGAAGTTCGATTTGTATTTCAGCATGTATAAAGATTCCAAAAAGTAATGATTCCCTTTTAGAAAAAACACAGGATTCTGATAAATCATGTTTGGATTATCATAAAACAATCGAACCCATTTATAAGCGTATTTATAGCTTGCCAAGAAATCTTGAACCAAGAAACTACGCCACAAATTGGCATTATAAAACCAGTATTTTTCTCGAAATCCAAACTTAGTTTCATCTAATTTTGAAACATGTCTGTTGAAATAGTCATCAATATATTTATACTCTTCATCGCTTTTTACATAACCGGTTTTCAGCATTATTCCGTAAAGTTGCAGCGATAAATTAGATAATTTACTTGAAATGGTATTTCTGTAATTTAGCTCTTTTGCCTGAATTACTAATTCGTCAGCACGGCCTTGAATACTTCGGGTAATGTATTGTGATTCGATTAATTTCTCAAATTCCACAATTTCATACGCCATATATTTTTCATCATTTTCAAGCGCAATCATTTTTGTTTTGTCCAGAATTTTCAAGCTCTGTTTATACAAACCTTTATTGTATAAGATTCCAGCAAAATCTATTTGTTCACGCAATTGATAACGAATATTCTGGCTTGGAATATTCAAACGGATACTTACCAAAATCTGTTTGTACAAGTATGATTTTAAGTTAGATAACTGTATTTTTTTAATGCTTCCACTTTTCAGAATCAGCTTTTCATCATACGTTTCAGATTTATCTAAAATATTAAACAGTTCGATAAATTTTGTGTTCGAACTGGTTTCTAATCGGCTCGCAAAAATTTTAAATTGTCTTTTTTCAGATTTGGAAAGTGATTTAATCAGAACAAATAAGAAATCTTTTTGATGGTTAGCCATTGTAAAAAATAATAATATAACTTATTGATTATAAAGTATTTAACTAGGTATAAATTGTTTTATGAACAGTATAATTTCATTAAAACGAATTTTGTACTGCATAAGTACAATATATATTTGTTATTACAATGTGAAATTACATTAAATAAATGAATATGAATAGAGAGAAAGTTCAAATTTTTGACACCACTTTGCGCGATGGTGAACAAGTTCCAGGATGTAAGTTAGATACTAATCAAAAATTAGTTATCGCAGAACGACTAGACAAAATGGGAGTTGATATTATCGAAGCAGGATTTCCTGTGTCAAGTCCGGGCGATTTTTTATCGGTCTCTGAGATTTGTAAAATTGTAGAAAATGCAACCGTCTGTGGATTGACAAGAGCAGTTAAAAACGACATTGATGTTGCTGCAGCTGCCTTAAAGCACGCTAAAAGACCGAGAATCCACACCGGAATCGGAACCTCAGAATCTCATATCCTCCATAAATTACAAACTACTCCAGAAGATATTATCGCAAGAGCAAAATTTGCAGTTGCTCACGCGAAATCATATGTAGAAGATGTTGAGTTCTACGCTGAAGATGCTGGAAGAACTGATAATGCGTTCTTGGCAAAAGTTTGCGAAGAAGTTATTAAATCTGGTGCAACAGTATTAAATATTCCTGATACAACAGGATATTGTCTTCCAGAAGAATACGGAGCAAAAATTAAATATTTAAAAGAAAACGTAAAAGGAATCGAAAACGTAATCCTTTCATGTCACTGTCATAATGATTTAGGAATGGCAACTGCAAACTCAATTGCAGGAGCTATAAATGGGGCTAGACAAATCGAGTGTACAATTAATGGTATTGGAGAAAGAGCTGGAAATACGGCACTTGAAGAAGTGGTAATGATTTTCAAACAACATCCATATTTAAATTTAGATACTAATATCAATACTAGAGAATTAAACGAAATGAGCCGTTTGGTTTCTGAAAGTATGGGAATGATTGTGCAGCCAAATAAAGCAATCGTAGGTGCAAATGCTTTTGCGCACAGTTCTGGAATTCACCAAGATGGTGTTATCAAAAACAGAGCAACTTACGAAATCATGGATCCGCTTGATGTAGGTGTGAACGAATCGTCAATTATTTTGACTGCAAGAAGCGGAAGAGCAGCTTTGGCTTACCGTGCAAAAAAAGTGGGCTATGAGCTTACAAAAGTACAATTAGACATTGTATACATTGAGTTTTTGAAATTCGCTGATATTAAAAAAGAAGTTGTTGATGCTGATATTCATCAAATTATCGAAGCTTCAAAAATTCAGGGAGAATTAATCAGAAGCTAGTTGTAGAAAGAGAATAGAGCATAGAGTAAAGAAGAAAGACTAAAAAAATAAGATTTAAATCATAAAGAACGAGACGTTATGAATTTGAAAATAGCAGTTTTACCAGGAGACGGAATTGGACCAGAAGTAATTTTACAAGCCAAAAAAGCATTATACGCTATTGGCGAGGTGTACAATCATGAATTTGTTTTTGAAGAAGCACTTATGGGTGCCGTTGCAATTGATAAAACAGGAAATCCGCTCCCGGAGCAAACGCTTAATCTTTGCCTGAATACTGATGCTGTTTTGTTTGGCGCAATTGGAGATCCTAAATATGATAATAATCCAAATGCAAAAGTTCGCCCAGAACAAGGATTATTGAAATTGCGTAAGGAACTGGGTTTGTTTGCGAACATCCGTCCAATCAAACCTTACAAAGCATTAGTTGAATCTTCTCCTTTAAAAAGAGAAATTATTGAAGGTGCTGATTTTACTATTTTCAGAGAATTAACAGGTGGTGCTTATTTTGGAGCAAAAACATTAAATGAAGAAGGAACACACGCTTCGGATTTATGTGAATATTCAGAAGAAGAAATTACAAGAATTACACATTTAGCTTTTAAATCGGCACAAAACCGACGTAAAAAGTTAACTATGGTTGACAAAGCAAATGTTTTAGAAACCTCAAGATTATGGAGAAAAGTAGTTCAGAAAGTGGGCGAAAGCTATCCAGATGTAGCTTTAGACTTTTTATTTGTTGATAACGCAGCCATGCAAATCATTTTAAATCCAAAACAGTTCGATGTGATTTTGACAGAGAATTTGTTCGGAGATATTTTATCAGATGAAGCAAGTGTTATTACAGGTTCGATAGGTTTATTGGCATCGGCATCTTTAGGAGAAAAAAATGCTTTGTTTGAGCCAATTCACGGTTCTTATCCTCAGGCAAAAGGAAAAAATATTGCCAATCCAATTGCTTCAATTTTATCAGCAGCAATGTTGTTAGAACATTTTGGACTTTTTAAAGAAGCAAATGTGATTTATGCAGCGGTTGAAAAAGCAATAGAATTTAAAGTAGTGACAGTTGATTTAAAACCAGATTCAAAATTCGGTACAAATGAAGTAGGGGAGTTTGTTTCTAATTTTATTTTCAGCAAAGATGATCTGCTTTATTTTAATAATGACAATGTAAGTATTGGACAATCGACAATTGTTTAATATTTTTTGTTAAAACGTAGAAGAAATAACAAGAAGTCTTTAAAATGTTGAGATTTTATTTTTTTAGTCATTAAAGTTTTAATACTTTTGTCTCACTAAAAAATAGAAAAGATGCAAATCTCAATTATTATTATTTCTTCTGTCGTTGTTGTCAATGTGATTAGCACATCTGCGTCGGGAATGTTATAAATATAATTGAAAAACTATATTATAAACCTTCCAAATACTGGAAGGTTTTTTTTTGAACAAAAATTAAAATAAAATAATACATAATGGAATTAAATAAGTACAGCAAAACCATCACTCAAGATCAGACACAGCCTGCAGCGCAAGCAATGTTATACGGTATTGGTTTAACTGAAGAAGATCTGAAAAAAGCACAAGTTGGAATTGTGAGCATGGGTTACGATGGTAACACTTGCAACATGCACTTGAATGATTTAGCAAAAGATGTTAAAAAAGGTGTTTGGGATGCAGATCTTGTCGGACTTATTTTTAATACCATTGGTGTTAGTGACGGAATTTCGAACGGAACAGAAGGAATGCGTTATTCTTTAGTTTCTCGTGATGTAATTGCAGATTCTATTGAAACAGTTGCAGGAGCACAATGGTACGATAGTATTATTGCAATTCCTGGCTGTGATAAAAATATGCCAGGAGCGTTAATCGCAATGGGAAGATTAAATCGCCCATCGATGATGGTTTATGGAGGTTCGATTCATTCTGGAAAATGGAAAGGCGAATCTTTAAATATCGTTTCTGCTTTTGAAGCTTTAGGAAAAAAAGTAAAAGGAGAAATTACTCCGGAAGATTTTAAAGGAGTTATTAAAAATGCTTGTCCGGGTGCTGGAGCTTGTGGTGGTATGTACACGGCAAACACAATGTCTTCTGCAATCGAAGCATTAGGAATGAGTTTGCCATACAGCTCTTCAAATCCTGCTTTGAGTCAGGAAAAAAGAGACGAATGTCTTGCTGCCGGAGCTGCGATTAAAATTTTATTAGAAAAAGATATTAAGCCAAGAGATATCATGACTCGCAAAGCTTTCGAAAACGCTATTACAATTGTAGCAGTTTTAGGAGGCTCTACAAATGCAGTTATGCACTTGATCGCTATGGCTCACTCTGTTGGAATAACAATTACTTTGGATGATTTTCAAGCAATTAATGACAAAACACCAGTTTTGGCTGATATGAAACCAAGTGGTAAATATATGATGGAAGATATCCATGAAGTTGGAGGTATTCCTTCAGTAATGAAATATCTATTGAAAGTTGGACTTATTCACGGAGATTGTTTGACTGTAACAGGAAAAACAGTTGCTGAAAATTTAGCTTCTACTCCAGATTTACAAGACGGACAAGAAGTAATTCATGAAATTCAAAAAGCGTTAAAACCAACAGGAAATATTCAGGTTTTATACGGAAATCTTGCTTCTGAAGGAGCTGTAGCAAAAATCAGTGGAAAAGAAGGAGAATATTTTGAAGGTCCAGCTGTTGTTTTTGAAGGTGAATTTGAAGTTATTCCAGGTCTTGAAGCCGGAAAAATTAAACCAGGCAATGTAGTCGTCATTAGAGGTTGTGGACCAAAAGGTGGTCCGGGAATGCCTGAAATGCTAAAACCTACATCTGCAATTATTGGAGCCGGATTAGGAAGCACCTGTGCACTAATCACAGACGGTAGATTCTCCGGAGGTTCACACGGTTTCGTGGTCGGTCACGTTACACCAGAAGCATATGACGGTGGTGGTATTGCACTAGTAAAAGATGGAGATATAATTGCTATCGATGCTAAGAAAAATACAATCGACCTGAAGATATCTGACGAAGAATTCGCTGCTCGTAAAGCGGCTTGGGTTCAGCCTCCTTTAAAAGTTGACAGAGGAGTTTTATTTAAGTACGCAAGATCGGTATCAAGCGCTTCTACAGGATGCGTTACCGATAATTAATTAAAAAACAATAATATCAAGAATCAATTGAAAATTGAAATTGATTCTTGAAAAACAATATACTATGAAAATATCAGGGGCAGAAGCCGTTATAAGATGTTTGTTAGAAGAAGGTGTAGACTTGGTTTATGGTTATCCAGGAGGAGCAATCATGCCAGTTTACGATGAATTATATAAATTCCAGGATCAGTTGCACCACGTATTAGTTCGTCACGAACAAGGTGCAACACATGCGGCTCAAGGTTATGCCAGAGCTACTGGAAAAGTAGGGGTTGCAATTGCAACTTCTGGACCGGGTGCTACAAATTTAGTTACCGGAATTGCAGATGCACAAATCGATTCAACGCCAATGGTTTGTATTACAGGACAAGTTGGAAGACATTTATTAGGTTCTGATGCTTTTCAGGAAACTGATATTATCGGAATTTCAACTCCGGTTACAAAATGGAATTTTCAGATTACTGAAGCTTCTCAAATTCCGGAAATTATGGCAAAAGCGTTTTATATAGCGCGTTCTGGGCGTCCAGGTCCAGTTTTGATTGATATCACTAAAAATGCGCAGTTTGACGAGTTTGATTACAGTTATGAAAAATGTACTGGAATCAGAAGTTATGTTCCAGTTCCGAAATTAAAATTAGATAAAGTTGCTGAAGCGGCAGCTTTAATCAATAGCGCTAAAAAACCTTTCATTGTTTTTGGACAAGGAATTATTTTAGGTCAGGCTGAAGCTGAATTCAAAGCTTTAGTAGAAAAATCAGGAATTCCTGCAGCTTGGACAATCTTAGGATTATCGGCTTTGCCAACAGATCATCCTTTAAATGTTGGGATGCTTGGAATGCATGGAAATTACGGTCCAAATTTATTGACGAACGAATGTGATGTTTTAATTGCTTTCGGAATGCGTTTTGATGACCGTGTTACTGGAAAATTAGCTACTTATGCGAAACAAGCAAAAGTAATTCACTTCGAAATTGATCCAGCTGAAATTGATAAAAACGTTAAAACTGAAGTTGCAGTTTTAGGCGATGTAAAAGAATCTCTAGCTGCTTTATTGCCTTTAATCCATGCTAAATCTCACGATTTATGGCACAATGAATTTAAAGCATTACAAGAAGTTGAATATAATACGGTTATTAAAGAGGAATTAAATCCTACGAATGGCAAAGGAATTTCAATGGGAGAAACTATTGAGATGATCAATAAGCATTCAAAAGGTGACGCCATTATTGTTTCAGATGTTGGTCAGCACCAAATGTTTGCCTGTCGTTATGCTAAATTTAATTCATCAAAAAGTAATATTACTTCTGGCGGATTAGGAACAATGGGATTTGCTCTTCCAGCTGCAATTGGAGCTAAAATGGGTAAACCGGAGCGTGAAGTTGTTGCAATTATTGGTGATGGTGGGTTTCAAATGACAATTCAGGAATTGGGTACTATTTTCCAAACTCAGGTTCCAGTAAAGATTGTTATTTTAAATAATGAATTTTTAGGAATGGTGCGTCAATGGCAAGAATTATTTTTTGACAACAGATATGCTTCAACAAAAATGATTAATCCAAATTTTACTGCAATTGCCGAAGGTTACCATATTAAATCTAAAAAAGTTACACAACGTGAAGATTTAGATGAAGCTGTTGCAGAAATGCTGGCTTCGAAAGATTCATATTTCTTAGAAGTCATGGTGGAAAAAGAAAACAACGTTTTCCCAATGATTCCAACAGGAGCATGCGTTTCAGAAATTAGATTAAGCTAAGAAAAAGGTTTCAAGTTTCAGGTTTCACGTTCCAAGTTAAGCAAAACTTGAAACGTGAAACCTGAAACAAATAAAACTAAAAAAACAATGGAAGATAAAACATTTACCATATCGGTATACTCAGAAAATAATGTTGGATTGTTGAATAGAATATCCGGGATATTCTTAAAGCGACACATTAATATATTAAGTCTAAACGTTTCAGAATCAGAAATAGAGAATGTTTCAAGGTTTATTATTGTTGTCAACACAACGGAGAAATGGGTTCAGAATATCGTTGGACAGATTGAAAAACAAATTGAAGTTATAAAAGCATTTTATCACACAGATGAAGAGACTATTTATTTAGAAAATGCTTTGTTCAAAATTGCTTCAAATTTGCTTTTTGATGAGAAACAAATTCAAAATATCATCAAAGAAAGTCAGTCAACAATTGTAACAGTTTCTCGTGATTTTTTTGTGATCTCAAAATCAGGAAGACGTTCTGAAATTGAAGAATTGTATGCAAAATTCAAACCTTACGGCATTATGCAATTTGTACGTTCAGGAAGAATATCAGTTTCTAAAGAGAAAATGGAGATTTCATCTTTATTAGAAACATTCAAATAGTATCATTCATAGTTATATATTAAATCAATTAAATTACACAATTCATTAAATAAAAAAAAATGGCAAATTATTTCAA
Source organism: Flavobacterium sp. LC2016-01 (assembly GCF_009711135.1). Taxonomy (GTDB): domain Bacteria; phylum Bacteroidota; class Bacteroidia; order Flavobacteriales; family Flavobacteriaceae; genus Flavobacterium. The sequence continues at coordinate 262,600 of NZ_WMIC01000006.1, forward strand.
CACATTACCACTTAGATTACAATTAGAGCAACTTGGAGTTTGCGAATTTATGGAGCAATCAGAATTTGCAGATGGAATTGCAGCTTTAGCAGGAAAAAAAGTTGTTATCGTAGGTTGTGGTGCACAAGGTTTGAATCAAGGTTTAAACATGAGAGATTCAGGTTTAGATATTTCTTACGCATTGCGTGCAGATGCAATTGCTGAAAAAAGAGCTTCATATAAAAATGCAACTGAAAATGGATTTAAAGTAGGAACGTATGAAGAATTGATTCCAACTGCTGATTTAGTGTGTAATTTGACTCCAGACAAACAACATACTGCTGTAGTTACTGCAATTATGCCATTAATGAAACAAGGATCGACTTTATCATATTCTCACGGTTTTAATATCGTTGAAGAAGGAATGCAGATCCGTAAAGATATCACAGTAATTATGTGTGCTCCAAAATGTCCTGGTTCTGAGGTTCGTGAAGAATATAAAAGAGGATTTGGTGTGCCAACACTTATCGCAGTTCACCCTGAAAATGATCCAAACAGTTTTGGTTTAGATCAAGCAAAAGCTTATGCTGTAGCAACTGGAGGTCATAAAGCAGGAGTTTTAAAATCATCTTTCGTAGCTGAAGTAAAATCAGATTTAATGGGTGAGCAAACAATTCTTTGCGGATTATTGCAAACTGGATCTATTTTATGTTTTGATAAAATGGTTGAAAAAGGAATCGACGCTGCATATGCTTCAAAATTAATTCAATACGGATGGGAAACTATCACAGAAGCTTTGAAACATGGTGGTATCACAAATATGATGGATCGTTTGTCAAATCCAGCAAAAATTGAAGCTTACGAATTGGCCGAAGAATTAAAAGACATTATGCGTCCGTTATTCCAAAAACACCAAGACGACATTATTTCTGGAGAATTCTCTAGAACTATGATGATTGACTGGGCTAATGACGATGTTAATTTATTGAAATGGAGAGCTGCAACAGGAGAAACTAACTTCGAAAAAACAGCTCCACAAGAAGCTCCAATTTCTGAGCAAGAATATTTTGATAACGGAGTATTGATGATTGCAATGGTAAAAGCTGGTGTTGAATTGGCTTTTGAAACTATGACTGAAGCTGGTATCATTGAAGAATCTGCTTATTATGAGTCATTACACGAATTGCCTTTAATTGCAAATACAATTGCAAGAAAGAAATTATTTGAAATGAACCGTGTAATTTCTGATACTGCTGAGTACGGATGTTACTTATTTGATCATGCTTGTAAGCCATTATTGACTGAATTCATGAAAACTGTTGAAACTAACATTATTGGAAAACCATTTTCGACTTCAAACGGAGTTGATAACGCAATATTAATTGCTGTAAACAAAGAAATTCGCCAGCATCCTATTGAAGAAGTAGGAGCTTGGTTGAGAGAATCTATGACTGCAATGAAAAAAATTGGATAATTAAAAATTGGGAATTCCCGCAAAATCCGATTTTGCGGGATTTGCACTGTATCAATGATTTGTAATATTTTGAATTAGTAAGCACTTATTAAGATAGTAGATATAGATGCATATTGCATTCACTTAACTTCGAAGAGAGTAAGTTAAGTGAAGCTAATCCCTTATAATGGGGTATATTTTGCAAAATATACTTGTTGAAATTTCTGTTCTAATTAATAAAGATGCTTCTATTTTCAAAGTAGGAAAAGGTATTGTAATTCTATAATTACAAAATTAATTGTTATTGAAATTGTTAAAAGTAAAAAGGCGTGGTATTTATTTGCTGCGCCTTTTTTATAATATGCTTTTTGATGTAAAAAAGTGTTTTTTTGTAATAAACACAATAAAAAAAGATATTTTTTTTAATATGTGTTTTTATTTGCCAAAATTTATGAATTAAATAATTTTAAGAATACACTGAGATTTAATACATTTATAAAAAAAATTCCAAGAAACATATGAGTTATTATAAAATTGAAAATTTAGAACAATATTTTAAGCATTACAATAAGTCAATAAGGGAACCAAGAAAATTTTGGGGTAAAATTGCTGAGGAGAACTTTACTTGGTACCAGCAATGGGAAAAAGTAGTTGATTTTAATATGGCCGACGCCGAAGTAAAATGGTTTACTGACGCTAAAGTTAATATTACGAAAAACTGTATCGATAGACATTTAAGCAAAAGAGGAGAAAAAACGGCGATTATTTTTGAACCGAATGATCCGTCTGAAGAAGCTTTACATATTACGTATAATGAATTGTACGAACGTGTTTCAAAAATGGCGAATGTTTTGCGTGAGCAAGGTGTGCGCAAAGGAGACAGAGTTTGTATTTACTTGCCAATGATTCCAGAATTGGCAGTTTCAGTTTTGGCTTGTGCTAGAATTGGAGCAATACATTCAGTTGTTTTTGCAGGATTTTCTGCTTCAGCAGTTTCTGCAAGAATTAATGACTGCGAATGTAAAATGGTGATTACTTCTGATGGAGGTTATAGAGGAAATAAAACAATTGATCTTAAAGGAATTGTTGATGAAGCTTTAGATACTTGTCCATCTGTAACAAAAGTTTTGGTTGCTAAAAGAACTAAAACAGAAGTAAAAATGAAAGAAGGCCGTGATATCTGGTTACAGCCATTATTAGATGCTGCACTTGATAACAGTGTTGCTGAAATTATGGATGCTGAAGATCCTTTGTTTATTCTATATACTTCAGGATCAACAGGTAAACCAAAAGGTATGGTGCATACAACTGCCGGATATATGGTTTATACTGCTTATACTTTTAAAAATGTTTTCAGTCACGAAGAAAATGATATTTTCTGGTGTACAGCTGATATAGGATGGATCACAGGACATTCATACATTTTATACGGACCATTATTAAATGGTGGAACAACTGTAATTTTTGAAGGAGTTCCGTCTTATCCTGACTTTAGCCGTTTTTGGGATATTATCGAAAAACATAAAATCACACAATTTTATACAGCACCAACAGCAATTCGTTCATTAGCAAAAGAAAGTTTAGATTACATTCAAAAATATCCTCTAAAATCGCTTAAAGTTATTGGATCTGTTGGAGAACCAATCAACGAAGAAGCTTGGCACTGGTTCAATGACCACGTGGGAGATAAAAGATGTCCGGTTGTTGATACTTGGTGGCAAACTGAAACTGGTGGAATCATGATTTCGCCAATTGCTTTTGTAACACCAACAAAACCAACGTATGCCACTTTACCATTACCAGGAATTCAGCCTGTTTTAATGGATGAAAAACGTAATGAAATTGAAGGAAACCAAGTTGTGGGGAGTTTATGTATTAAATTTCCTTGGCCTGGAATTGCAAGAACTATCTGGGGTGATCACCAACGTTATAAAGACACTTATTTCTCTGCCTTCCCTGGAAAATATTTTACAGGTGACGGTGCTTTAAGAGATGAAGTTGGCTATTATAGAATCACTGGTAGAGTAGATGATGTTGTAATTGTTTCTGGACACAATTTAGGAACTGCTCCAATCGAAGATGCAATTAATGAGCATCCTGCAGTTGCAGAATCTGCAATTGTTGGATTCCCACATGATATTAAAGGAAATGCCTTATATGGTTATGTAATTCTGAAAGAAACTGGAGAAGTTAGAAATAAAGAAAACTTGTCTAAAGAAATCAATCAATATATTTCTGATCACATTGGGCCAATTGCAAAATTAGATAAAATACAATTCGTGTCTGGTTTGCCAAAAACGCGTTCTGGAAAAATTATGCGTAGAATATTACGTAAAATAGCGGAAGGTGATTTCTCTAATTTTGGAGATACATCAACATTGTTAAATCCAGAAATTGTAGAAGAAATTACACAAGGGAAAATCTAATAGATTTAAAATTATAAAAAAAAAAGCCTCTTAAAAATTTAAGAGGCTTTTTTTTTATGTCGTACAAAAGTACTTATACTATTTGTCAAACTGAGCGGAGTCGAAGTCTCTCGTGCTGAATTACTTTGCGGGACTTCGACTTCGCTCAGTTTGACAATTGATTACTTATTATATTTTTATTTAATTCCCAATCTAGATTTTAACTTCAAAAACAAAAGTGCAATTTTATAAGCATCTTCTGCAGATGAATTTCTGTCACTTTTTGGAATTTTATAAATTTCGCATAAATCATCCAGTGAAAACTGTTTGTCATTAATGTCCATCAATTTTCTGTACATTACGTCAACATCCAAAGCTTCATTTTTTAATCTGCCGCAGTCAAGACGTTCTAGTGATGAATTGAGCATTTCAATATCGAAATTAATATGATGTCCGACTAAAACGGCATTTCCTAAGAAATTTACAAATGCTTCCAGTGCTTCCGGTTCCTGCATTTTGACCATTTTGCTTTCAATGATAAATTCATTTGAAAGTCCGTTATCCTGCAAAAATTTATATTGCAGCAATACAGATTCAAAATTATCCTTGATCACGATACTGTCATCAACTACTGAAAAAGCACCTAAAGATAAAATAACATCTTTATTCGGATTCAAACCTGATGTTTCGGTTGATAAAACAACGAATCTGTTAGGTTTTGTTTCGAATTTATTTAGGTAATCTTTCCAAAAATCTGGATATTCTTTATTAATATTTTTTAGCCAGTCTAGCATATTTTACGAGAATTGTGTAAGTTGAAATTTACTCTTAATTAATTCCTCAAGATCTTTCATTGGGGTCAAGGCATTTTTTAACTTTTCTTTGTCTGTTTTAGACATTTCTCTTAAATTAATATATTGTCCAGAATCATCATTTTTTAATCCTTCAACAGTTCTAAATTTTGAGAGTGTTAAAAAAGCTTCAGCACAGCTTAAATATATCTCAGCATTTTTAGAATCGGTTATTGCCAGCTGTTTGAATCTTAAATAGGTATTCTTGATTCCTTTTATGTTGGCATTTAAAATCAGTAAACGTGCAGCGTCAATTAATGGCATTAAAGCACGTGTTTTAATATCAAACTTTGTTTTATGCGGTCCTTCTTCTTCAACAATGAATTTTTTGAAAAAACTCAGCGGAGAATTCTTTTTCAAAGCATCATTTCCTAAAAAGTCAAAAAACAAGGTATTATTAACAGCATTCTTAAAAATCACATTTTCGATTACTTCTTCAATTTTTGGTTCACCAAAAACAATTTCATAATCAAAGAAAATACTGCTCAAATCGTTACTGTTTTCACCTGGAGTATTCATCCAGCTGTTGTATTGTTTAGTCCAGTCAGTCAATGACTTACACCAAAGCATGTTGCTTCCCATGTGGCCATTTGGGCAAAATTCATAACCTACTTTTTCTAAAATAGTAGTAGCTCTTTTAGCCAGTCTTAAAAAGTAATCTTTTACTTCTCTGTACTTTTCAGGAGCGACATCTTCAAAAATTAAAATACTGTCCTGATCTGTAAGTAATAATTGCTCTTTACGTCCCTGACTACCAATGCTTAACCAAGCAAAACGAGCAGGAGGTGAGCCTAAGTCTAAAATAGATAATTCGACAGCACGTTTGATAATTGCTAAGTTTATTTCGCTTGCAATATTGCTGACATGCGAAATAGGAATATTTTTTTGGATCGAATTCTGAATCAGATCAGAAAGACGATCACGAATCTGTTTTAAGTCTTTTGGCAGCTGAGAACGCTTAATTTCTTTAATTAAAACACCTGGGTTACTAGCTTGAGCTACAATTAGATCGTGCTCAGAAATAATTCCTTTTACAGCAGATTTACTTGTACCATCTTTAGTGACACATAAATGAGTTACATTATGTTTGAGCATAAGCAGCTGTGCTTCGGCCAATGATACATTTTCAATTACTGTTACAACAGGCGACGACATAATTTTATCGATGGACTCTGTAATAGGATAGCGTCCAGTTGCAATTTTTGAAGCCAAATCTGTAGCAGTAACAATACCAATTGGACGGTTTTTTTCACCGCAAACGATGATATTATCAACCATTGCTTCAGTCATTAAAATAGCAACGTCTTTAACAATATGAGTTGCCTCGGTTGTTAAAGGAGAATTATTGTAGTTAAGTGACTGAATGTATTGCATTTCTGACTGCTGATCTACATAAAATGAAGTATCAGAAATCATTTTTCCGTTTGAGTTGACACTGTCTTTTGTATTTCTTGAATTTGTTGCAAAACTTTCCAATAAAAAGTTCAGAACATCAGAATTATTAGCAACAAAAGGTCTAAAAACAGCAATAGGTATTGCATATATAATACTTTCTTCACGTGCTTTAGCCGTCATCATATAATTATTCTTGGCAAAGAATGGTCTTAATCCAAAAATATCGCCTTCATGACATTTATTGATAATGGTTTCTTCAGCATCAGCAATTGTAGTTAAATTGATAACGCCAGAAGCTACTACGTAAAAACTATCATGAAGTGTATCGTTATTTTGAAACAATACTGTATGTTTTTCTAAATTAAGTACACGGATATTGCTTGCAATATCAGATAATTCCTGAAAAGTCAAATTATTAAATGGCGGGTATTCTTTTAAAAAATCTGCAATATGCTCAGCAATTGTATTCATACGTTTGATAATTTTTTTAAAGTATCGTATGTAAAAATAAGAAAATAAAGTCTTACAATGAAAGCAACTTTATGAGAATCTGATTATTTTAAAGAAATGTTAAGATTTAATGATATCAAGGCTTTAAAATGTTTTTTTTACATTTAAATCAAAAATTATTGAAGTAATGTTTATTGTATAGAAACCTAAAATATTTTGATGTTTTTGTAAAATGTTAATTTACAGTGCTATATGTGAGAAGGATAGTCGCTTGAATATTGTTTTTCGTTCAAAAGGCAATATTTGAAGAGAAGTATTTTAAAATATTCTATTTTACATAATATAAATTATAGGTCAAAACTATATATCGGAACTATGTCTAATATTAGATATTATTTAGCAGATTTTCTAATCTATTCAGATTTACCCTTTGATCCATCTCTTTCATATTTCTCGTATTTGAAAATTTATTTTATTTTTTCTCAAATACGCGATTTATTCAATGTGCATATTGAAATAAAAAAAGCATCACGTAATATGCGATGCTTCAAATTTCTCGTATTTGAAAATTTAATTTAATTTTTTCAAATAAACGGATTTTCCATTAAGCGAAATTTCAATTTGATTTGTTTTATCGCTAAACGTTGTTCTTAAAACATTTCCTTTAAAAAGCTGCACATCGCCAAAAACTTTTCCAGTTTCGTCTGAAACGTATTCAAATAATAATTTTTTGTTTCCTGGCTCAATTCCGAGTTTATAACTTGAAAATTTTGTTCCTTTTAAATCAAATTGCTGCTGCGAATCGATAATGTTTCCATCAGCATAAAAATTCGTAATTGTTTTGTTTAAAGTAATGTCCGGATAATACTGATTTACTTTTGTAAGCAATGCGTATTGTTCTACATTTGCATCTTCTTGTTTTGAAGTTATTGTTTGAGCAAATGAAATTGTTGTAAAAATAAATGCTAATAATAAAGTGATTTTTTTCATAATTTAAATTTTATAGTTAAAGTTTCAAAACATTTCTGAAAACTTACATTATTACCATTTTTTACATAAAAATGTTATAATATCTAACAAGATAGCAAATATTAATTGATAATTTGAAATTAAAAGTAATTTCTTTAAGAAAATGACAACAAAAAAATACATCAAGCTCATACTTATCTTAGGTTCTTTAACTGCTCTTGGTCCTTTTTCAATCGATATGTATCTGCCTGGTTTCTCTGCTATTGCTAAGGATTTAAACACAAGTGTTGCAAAAGTTTCGATGAGTTTGTCAAGTTATTTTATTGGAATTTCAGCCGGACAATTACTTTACGGACCTTTATTAGACCGTTTTGGGCGAAAAAAGCCGTTATTTATGGGGTTGATGGTTTATATATTAGCGTCGTTAGGCTGTGCCTATGTGACTGATATTGATTCGTTTATTTTGTTGCGATTTATTCAGGCAATCGGAAGTTGTGCTGCAACAGTTGCTTCTGTAGCCATGGTTCGTGATCTTTTCCCTGTCAAAGATATTCCAAAAGTATTCTCGCTTTTAATGCTTGTTCTTGGTCTTTCTCCAATGCTTGCACCAACGATTGGCGGTTATGTGACCGAAGATTACGGTTGGCATACCGTGTTTATTATTTTAATGTTTATGGGAATTTCTATTTTAGTTGCTTCTCAACTTGGTTTGCCAAATAGTTATAAACCAGATGTTTATATATCATTAAAGCCAAAGCCTATTATTTCGAACTTTTTAAAAGTTCTTAAGGAACCTCAATTTTTTACTTATGCATTTACCGGAGCAATTGCTTTTTCTGGATTATTTACCTATGTAGCGGCCTCACCTATCATTTTTATGGATATTTACCATGTTGATGCCAAAACTTATGGATGGATTTTTGCTTTTATGTCGGTTAGTTTTATAGGTTCAAGTCAGTTAAACTCGATTTTATTGAAGAAATTTTCAAGTGAGCAGATGATTTTTGGAGCATTAATTTTGCAATCTGTTGTTAGTATTGTTTTCCTTATGCTTTCCTTAAACAATTTATTAGGATTGTATGAAACTATAGCGATGCTATTTATATTTTTGGGATGCTTGGGAATTTCGAACCCAAATACAGCGGGACTCACAATGGCTCCATTTGCTAAAAATGCTGGCAGCGCTTCAGCTTTGATGGGAGCCATTCAATTAGGATTAGGATCTATTGCATCGTTCGCGGTTGGAATCTTTGTTAAAGATTCTGTAGCGCCTATGGTTCTTATTATGACCGTCACAACCTTTATTGCTTTTATTGTTTTAAATATCGGAAAGCGATTTATTACTAAAAAAGTTGAATTAAGTGCTGAAGATGATGTTATAGCTGTTCATTAGAATAAATTAAAATTCCAAATTCCAAATTTGAGTATTTTCCAAAAAAGCAGAATCTAAAAATAGATTCTGCTTTTTTTATTGGAAATTGGAATTTATCTTTTGGAATTTATATATTTAAAAATCTGTAAATAAGGGTTTTATCGTGTTTTATTTCATTAATTTTATAGTGCTTAAAATTAAATGGAATCCAGATACCATTTGAAAAACGGGGCGAAACCGAAAAGCCACACGAGTAGGAATAAATTTCGAATTATTATGCCGAAATATGTTATTGAAAGAGAAATCCCAAATGCTGGCAAACTTACATCTGACGAACTTCAAAGTATTTCTCAGGCTTCCTGCGGAGTATTAAATCAACTAGGAACACAAATACAATGGGTAAACAGTTATATAACAAACGATAAACTTTATTGTATTTATATTGCGCCAAATGAAGAAATGATTTATGAACACGCTAAATTGGGAGGTTTCCCAGCCAATTCGGTAAATCAGATTTTAGCAGTAATTGATCCAACCACAGCGGAGTAAGTTTAAATTCCAAATTTTAAAATTCCAAATTCCAGGAATAAAAAAAGCCAAAATCAAAAGATTTTGGCTTTCTACTTTTAAAATTCAGACAACTTTTGCGTTTTCAAATTAAAATTTACTCATTCGCTTTGTTGTTTTTTATCTGGTCGAATAATCATTCTAAGAGATTGATCGCTTGCAAAATAAGCGACCATCCAGTTCCAGAAAGTTTGCAATCTATTTCTGTAAGTTATTAAAGAAATCAAGTGAATAAACAGCCAGATTATCCAAGCAAAAAATCCTTTAAAATGCCATTTCGGACTTGGTAAATCTACAACAGCTTTGTTTTTTCCAATGATTGCCATCGAGCCTTTGTCTTTGTACATAAATGGTTTCAAAGTTTTGTTCTTAACCATTGCTTTAAAGTTTTGGGCCAAATTTATTCCTTGCTGAATGGCGACCTGCGCTACTTGCGGATGTCCGTCAGGGAAATTTTTATCGCCGGCTAAAATGGCGGTGTCACCAATAGCGTAAATATTTTCTAATCCGTTGACTTTATTGAATTGATCTGTTGCCATACGTTTGCCACGGCCGTAACTTTCTTTCGGAATTCCATCAAATATTTTTGCCGAAACTCCAGCTGCCCAGATTAGGTTTTTTGTTTTAATGGTTTCTCCATTTTCAAAAAACACTGTATCATCAACATAATCAGTAACGCGTGTGTGCAATTTAACGACAACTCCCAGTTTTGTTAGCGCTTCGAGAGTATCTTTTTGAGAATCTTTGCTCATTGGAGAAAGCAATGCATCTCCTCCATCAACCAAATAAACATTACTTGCAGAGGTTTCTAATTCGGGATATTCTTTGAGCAGAATATTTTTTCTCATTTCGGCAAACATTCCAGAAACTTCTACTCCTGTTGGCCCACCTCCGGCAACAACTATCGTTAATAATTTACGGCGTTTACGCATATCCTTCGTAATGGCAGCTTTTTCAAGATTTTTAAGCAATGCATTACGCATTTCGATGGCATCATTTAAGGTTTTCATCGGAATGGCGTTTTTCATCACGTTTTCCATACCAAAATAACTCGTTTCTGCACCAGTTGCAAAAACAAGTTTATCATATGTTAATTCGCCATTGCTTAAAATAATTTTATTTTCAGCTGGAACTACAGAAAGTAATTCGCCCAAACGAAACTGGAGATTCTTTTTGCCTGCAAAAAATTTTCTGAAAGGATAACTAATGCTTGACGGCTCTAAAAAAGCCGTTGCAACCTGATAAATTAGTGGTGGAAAAAAATTATAATTATTCTTGTCAACGAGGATTACTTCAATTTGAGGCTGGTTTACAAGCTCTTTCGCAAGATTGATTCCTGCAAAACCGCCTCCTATTATAACGATCTTCATATATGTGTATATTTACTAGGATTATAAAATAATTCCTTATAAATATACAACTTTAATATGCAATGACAATTGTCAGATTTACTACTTTTTGAATTTTTTAACAGGTTTTTCAACTACATCGATTTTGTTCTGAAGGACATAGTTTGCTAGTAATTTTTCGATTAATTCATCTTTTGTCAAATGATGAAAAACAGTTTTTACTTTCGTTTTTAAATCTGCTGAAATATCGTGATTTGGTTTTGTTTTAAAAATCTGCTTTGCCCATAAAAGCGTGTTGTTTTCTTCTAAACTTAAAGCTGAAGGTTTTTCAAATTTGGCAAATTTAATTCCCAGTTCTCTTTCAAAATCAGGAATTTCAATTACTTCTTCTTCCTGCAAAACAGTTAACGAAAGTCCATTTGCTCCTGCTCTTGCTGTTCGCCCGCTGCGGTGCACATAATTTTCGTAAGTATCTGGCAAATGGTAATTTACTACATAAGAAATTTCTTTTACGTCAATTCCTCTCGCAGCAAGATCTGTTGCAATTAAAATATTGATATGACCTTCACGGAATTGCTCCATAATTCGGTCACGAATTCCCTGTGATAAACTGCCATGAAGCGCGCCTGAAGAAAAACGGTTTATAGCCAGATTTTTAGCTAATTTATTGACTGCCGCTTTAGTTTTACAGAAAATAATACCACGTTCACCATCTCTTGAATTTAAGAAATGCATTAAAACGTCCAGTTTTTCAATAGGATCAACTACAATGTATTGGTGATCAATTCCTTGATTTCCAGTTGTCTCCATACTGGCACTGATCTGAACTACATTTTTGTTTAAATAATTCTGAATCAGCTGCTTGATTGTTCCTGGCAAAGTTGCAGAGAACAAAAGTGTGCGGTGTTTCTTTGGAAGTTCAGCAACAATTTCGTCTAAACTTTCTTTTAGAATTGAAACCATTTCATCGGCTTCGTCTAAAACTAAATATTGAGTCTCTTTTAAATCGACTGCTTTGCGCTGAATCAAATCGATTAAACGCCCCGGAGTTGCTACAATAATATGTGTAGGCTGTGTAAGGCGCTCGATTTGAGGTTTGATTGGAATTCCACCGCAAGTTGCTGCGATTGAAATATTTGGAATATGCTTGGAAAAATCTTCTAAATTTCTGAAAATCTGATGACCAAGTTCTCTTGTCGGAACTAGTATTACCGCCTGAACTACTGGCGATTCTGTATCTATTAATTGTAATAAAGGCAGTCCAAAAGCTGCCGTTTTTCCTGTTCCGGTTTTAGCTAAACCAACAACATCATGCTTTTCAGCTAAAAGCAGCGGAATTGTTTTTTGCTGAATTTCTGTTGGTTCAACAATGCTTAATTCGCCTAAAGCTTTTAAAATTGGCGCTGAAACTCCTAATGCTGAGAATTGTTTAGACATAGTTTTTGTTTTTTTGTTTCATGTTTCAAGTTACACGAAAACTTAATAAATTGAACAAAGGAGAAATCACATCCGAAATGAATTATTCTGAAATGCGATTTCTCCTTTAAAATTATAAATAATGTTTTAGATTCCAACAACTTGAAACATGAAACCTGAAACAAATAAAACTTTTGAATTATCAATCCGGTTCGTTCATGATTTTTTCACGGTATTTTTTACCGATTAATAAAGTCATGTTCTTTTTATAATCATCAACCAGCCATTCGCGGTAATTTTTACTGCATTGGCTCAAACATTTTGCATAACGTTTGATTCTGCATTCAATATCATCATCAAGTTCTTTTCCTAATGATTTTGCTTCCTGCAGCGTTTCTGTATTATCTACGCACATTGCAGCATGTTGTTCTAGTGATTTATCCAAAACAATTTTAGAACGTAAATTCTGTTTTATCGCCAGTTTGTGCTCTTCATCAACATCAAAAGTAACATCAGCGGTTTTGCTAAATTTTGCTCTCAATTCTGGTGGCATACTGTATTTGAAAAATAATTCAATTTCAGTATCATCTCTGAGATTTTCAAGATAAAACTCTGGAGATTTAAAAATATGCTGCCAGTTTACTGGTTCGCTCCACAATCCAAAACGAGCTGCATTGTTACCCAAATCGATTACTGTAAAATCATCTTTACCAGGTAATTTACGAGATCCTCGTCCAATCATCTGGAAATATAATGTCAATGATTTTGTTGCTCTGTTCAAAATAATAGTTTCAACAGTTGGTTCATCAAATCCTGTTGTCAAAATTCCAACCGAAGTCAAAATTGCATCTGGAGTCTTTTTGAACCATGCCAAAATATCTTTACGTTCTTCAGAACTGCTTGTATTGTCAAGGTGTCTGATATCGTAACCTGCTTCTCTAAAAGTATCATATACATATAATGATGTATGAATACCGTTATTGAAGATTAAGGTTTTCTTTCCTAATGAACGTTCTGTATACGCATGAAGCAGTTTTTCCTGCATTAAAGTATTGGTATACAAATCATCAGATGATTTTACGGTATAATCACCGTTGATACCCACTTTTAATGAAGTCAAACCAACATCGTAGCTATAGGTTGTTGCTCTAGCCAAAAATCCTTTATCAATCAATGAGCCAATAGTATCACCAACGATCAGTTCATCATAACTTTGGTGCATTGGCAGTTTTATATTAGAACTCAAAGGTGTTGCTGTTACTCCTAAAATAAAAGCATTCTTAAATGAGTTTAATAATTTTCTGAATGAATTATAATGCGCCTCGTCAATAATTACCAGACCAATATTATCAAGATGAAGTTTCTCATCATTAATACGGTTTTTTAAAGTCTCAACCATTGCCACAAAGCAAGAATAATCATTTTGATCAGGAAGTTCTTTTACTTTACTATTGATTATTTTATTGCTTACGCCAAAGCCTTTCAGCATTTTTGACGTTTGCTTGCAAAGTTCGATACGGTGTGTTAAAACAACTACTTTTTTATCATTATTTGACAAATAACGACGTACAATTTCTGAGAATATCACTGTTTTACCTCCACCAGTTGGCAATTGATACAATAAATGGTGTTTTTGTGGTGCATTGTCTAGGCGATCAAAAATGGCATCAATATCACCTTTTTGGTACGCGTAAAGTTCTTTTTTTTCTTCTCTTTCTATTTCTAAAGTGTTTTGAGACATCGTTTATTTTTGGATTTTTGCAAAAATACACCGAAAAAACAGTTATTCATCGTAATTTAACTTAAAATAAATGTTTTTTTTAAATAAAGATTTTTTATGAGAAGTACATTTAAAGGTCAATTTTGTCCAAAACCGCTTCAAAATCGTACTTATTTTTCCATTTTTGTTCAACAGTCTGCTCGTGAATTGCAATAATTCTTGCTTTATATTCGTTTAAAATTCCATTTGAAATTAAGAAGTTAGTTGCCTGTTCAAATGAATTAAACATGCTTTTGTAAAACAATTCCTGCTTTATGAAATTTTGAGAAGAATAAGTTTGGGCAATTTCAATATTATAAAGCATCAAATCTGCAATTATAAAAGAATCAACACCAAGCGAAATGAAATGTTTGATTATTTTTTGAGCAACAGAACGGCGCATTTTTGCTTTTGGGCGCCATTTTGCATTTGGCTTTTTAATCGGAAAATATTCCTGCGAAATTTTAACTTTTGATTCCTGCAAAAGTTTGTCTTCTTTTGGATTAAAAACAAAATCATAATAGGTTTTTACAGGAATGAATTTTTCATAGAGCTCAATAAGCTGTTCTTCGAGCTGTTCCTTACTTAATTCGGCTAAATATTTTTTTAAATCGCGTTTGCTCATTATCAAAGTTTAAGAGTGTAAAAATAAATTACTTTTCTGACACATAACTTAAAAACCAATCCTAATACTTAATTTTGCTTCTATAAATTCAAAAAATACATATACATGCTCAAGATTTTTAAAGTTACTGCCATTTTAGAAGGAATTTCATATTTAGTATTATTCACCAATATGCTTTTTATAAAAACCAATAATCCTGAACTTTATCATACTTTACTTCGTCCGCTGGGAATGACACATGGTGTTTTATTTATCGGATACATTATTCTTGCTTTTTTATTGAAAAAGTCAATGAATTGGGATTTAAAAACGTTCGGAATCATTTTGATTGCTTCTCTTATTCCGTTTGGAACATTTTATATTGAGAAAAAATATTTAGAAAATAATGCATAAGCTTTTGGATAAAATATTTAATTTCTTATATCCGATTTTTAGAGATTGGGGAATGAGCCGCAACGTTGCGTCTTATACCAGTCTTATTTTTAATATTGCCATTTTAGTAGCTTTAGCTTATGTGATTTATTATATCGCCAAATTTATTTTAGTGACCTTGACTGCTGTTTTCGCGCAACGTACTAAAACTAAATTTGACGATTATTTAATTCAGAATAAGACAACAAGATATACCGCTTATTTAATTCCGTTTTTCTTTATTTATAAGGCTGTTCCAGTTATTTTAGATAAATACGATTACTGGGAATCTATCTTCGGAAAAATAGTTGGCGTTTATATTGTATTGTTAGGATTATGGATTGTCCGTACGATTTTTAATTCGCTTCGAGATTATTTAAAGCAAAAACCAGAATACAGCGATAAACCTATCGACAGTTTTGTTCAGGTTATTATGATTGTGCTCTGGATTTTTGGTGTTGCACTTATTATTTCGACTTTATTCGGAATAAAAAAAGGCGAACTGCTGACCATTTTAGGAACGCTTTCGGCAATTATTATCTTGATTTTTAGAGATACAATTCTTGGATTTGTTTCGAGTGTTCAGGTTGCGATTAATGATATGGTCCGAATTGGCGATTGGATTACGATGGATAAATTTGGTGCCGACGGAGATGTAATCGAAATCAATTTAACGACCGTAAAAGTTCGAAATTTTGATAATACGATAACGACAATTCCAACTTACGCATTAAGTTCAGATTCGTTCCAGAACTGGCGTGGTATGCAAAAATCAGCCGGACGCCGAATCAAAAGACATGTTTTGATAAAAAGCAGTACGATCAGATTCTTAAATGATGAAGATCTGGCCCAAATGAAAAAAGTCCAGCTGATTTCTTCTTATATAGATACACGACAAGCTGAAATTGAAAAGTACAATGATCTTCGAGGAGTTGATAAAACACTTGCTCTTAACGGTCGAAATATGACCAATTTAGGTTTGTTCAGAAAGTATATCATGCAATATCTTATAACGCATCCAGGACTGAATAAAGATATGCATATTATGTGTCGTCAGCTGCAATCAACAGCGCATGGTGTTCCTCTAGAAATTTATGCTTTTTCAAGTGATAAACGCTGGGCAAATTACGAATATATCATGTCTGATATTTTTGACCATGTTATGGCTTCTGTAGAATATTTTAATCTTGAAATATTTGAATTACCGTCTACGATTGGACGTTTGGAATAAGTTTTATTTAACCGCAAAGAGCGCAATCCCGATAGCTATCGGGAACGCAAGGTTTGCAAAGTTTTTTACATAAAGCTTTGCGAACCTTGCGTTTTTATGTAGCCAATCATACAAAACCTTGCGTTCTTTGCGGTTAAGTCAACGTTAAACCTGAAACTTGAAACAAATAAAAACTATTTCCCAACCTCTTCAAAAACAAACTTCGGTTCCTTATAATTTAATGTTCCCTGAATAAAACAAGGAAGATTCATGTAAGTTCCTACTACACCGTTTCCTAAAATTAGTTTTTTGTCTTTTTTCAGCAAAGCTATTGGGATTCTCTTCCAGCTTCCTCCATTGGAAATATAATGAAAATCGCCTGTAAGGGTATTTCCTTTAATATCTCCCCTTACATCGCCCGAATCTTTTCCAAGCTGATGATAAAGTATCTCGTAACGGCCGTAAAAACGTTTATCATTGATTTTGATGGTCAAAATAGCAGTGTCTTTTTGATTTACGGCGCGATAAACGATTTTTTGATAATCATTTTTGTTTTCTTTTGAATTACAAGAAATAACAGAAATCATAATTACAAGAAGAAAAAGGAAGGAGTTTTTATTCATAATAAATTTTTAAAACTAAATAAGTGATAAAACTACATTTAAACATTTTAAATTAAATTTTGTTAACTAACTTATGTTTTAAATTAGTTTTTGCATTGTAATTTTTTCTAAATTTAAAGAAAAAACATGGCAGACAGAGATAATTTTTTAAGAGAATTTAGAGGTGAAACTTTAGGAACTGTCAGTGCTCAGTCTTCGGCAGATGAATTGTTTCAAAATCAAACCATCAGACCCATTTTAAAACTGCAAAATGATTTGTTTATTGCCGTTTTCATAAATTACGTCAATAAAAACAAAGCCGATTTTTACTCCTATTCCGTCGAAAAGAAACTTCAGACGATAGAAAATTCCATTCAAAAAGACATTAAATTCCGAAATTCTTTAAAAGGAATTGTGATGGCACTTTTTACGATTGAAGAATATGAAACCTATATTCAGAATTCATCAAGTTTAAACAAACGAATGATGAATTTATTGATTGATCGATTGAAAAGCCAAGTGCAGTTGTTTGAAGTGGAATCTGATTTGAAATAGATTATCTAAATGAAAATAGAAATTGTAGAAAATAGGGAACAAAGCCTATTTGTTTATAATGATGATGAATTGTTGTTTCACTCTACAATAAAGTTTAATTGGCTTAGAAAGAATTTGGTTAAAATTTTTGATTCTAGTGATAAGCTTATTTTTGAACTCCAATGCTATGAGGCTCCTTTCAAAACTTCAAAGTATAAAATTTTATTTCAGGATTTTAATATCAAAGAAATTACAGAAGAATATATTTGTTTTGATGAAGATAAAACTTTGACAAATCAAAAAAGTGATTTCTTATCTTTTAATCAAAATTGTTTCTATACTTATAAAGAAAATAAAGTAGCTGAAACAAAACA
The DNA here is from genome assembly GCF_009711135.1 of Flavobacterium sp. LC2016-01. Lineage (GTDB taxonomy): Bacteria > Bacteroidota > Bacteroidia > Flavobacteriales > Flavobacteriaceae > Flavobacterium. The sequence continues at coordinate 280,321 of NZ_WMIC01000006.1, forward strand.
AAAGTTGTGGAATTCACCTCAAAAAATAATTTTGAATATCAATGAAAAAGATATGAACTTATTAAAGTTTATTATAATTCATGTTTTGTCAACAAAAACGGGATATAATTCTAATTCCGATTAATATTTTATTTAAAAAAAATGTTCGACCAATTCCGAAATAAATTCCCTTTAACCGATGAAAAATGGTTAGAATACACAGACTATTTCAATCGTATTGAAGTTCCTGCAAAAACGATTCTATTAGAGGAAGGAGAAATTTCTAAAAAGCTTTTTATAATTGAAAAAGGCTGTGTGAGAGTTTGGTTCAATAATAACGGAAAAGATTTAACGACACAATTTTTTTTCGAAAATCAAAGTGTCGCTTCCATTGAAAGTTTCATGAAAAAATCGCCTAGTCCGGTTGTGGTAGAAACAATCGAACCTTCTGTTTTATGGTGGATTCATAAAAATGATCTGGATACGATTTTAGAAGAAATAAAAGAAATTCCAGCACTTAGAGACGGGTTGATTAATATGCTTTTTCAAAGAACATTTGATTATATGAAATATTTTGTTTCTTTTATAAAAGACTCTCCTACTCAACGTTATCTTGGTTTAATTGAAGAAAGACCTCAAATTATTCAGCGTGTTCCTCAGCATTACATTGCTTCTTATCTTGGCGTAACCACAGTTCATTTAAGCCGAATCAAAAGTAAATTGGCACACAAAAAATAATCATTTTGTATTTGATAACAAATGTTATCGTCTGCCCATAAACGGCTTTTTAATTTTGCTTCATAAAATTTAATAATTATGAAAGCAGCAGTAGTTTATAGAAAAGGCGAATTGCCTAAATATGCAGAATTTCCAGAGCCAATTGCAACAAACGAAAACGAGGTTTTAATTTCAGTTAAAGCCGTTGCGATTACAAATTTGGATAAAGGAATTGCGAGCGGAGAACATTATTCTTCGGAAAATGAAAATCAAAACGGAACCATAATTGGCAGTGACGCCATTGGTTTGCTGGAAAATGGAACCCGAGTTTACGCCCGTGGTATTTCAGGAACAATTGCGGAAAAAGCTTTAGTTGAGAAAAGCAGAATGGTCACATTGCCTGATGGAATTGATGATGCAACAGCTGCAGCGATGCCAAATGCAGTTGCAGGATCTGCAATGGCGCTTCGTTTTAGAGCCGGAATTAAACCTGGCGAAACGGTTTTAATCAACGGAGCAACTGGTTTTACAGGCCAAATGGCAATTCAGATTGCGAAGCATTATGGAGCAAAGAAAATAATCGTTACTGGCAGAAATGAAAAAACACTTCAAAGTCTTTTAGAATTAGGCGCCGATGAAATTGTTTCTTTAAAACAAGATGACGGAAGTCTTATTTCACAATTGAAAGACATTCATCAAAATACACCCATTGATATTGTTTTGGATTATTTGTGGGGACATTCCGCAGAACTTATTCTTTCTGTTTTAAAAGGAAATGGAAATTTTACACATAAAACACGATATGTTTCTGTAGGTTCAATGTCTGGGGATCTTATTCAATTGTCGGCACAAATTTTAAGAAGCGTTGATCTTCAATTGTCCGGTTCGGGTCTAGGAAGCTGGACAAGAGAGGAAGTGAAATTATTATTTTCAGAAATTCTTCCTGAAATGTTTCTTTTGGCTTCTCAGAAAAAATTAAAAGTAAATATTGAAAAAGTCAATTTAGCCAACATTGAAAAAATGTGGAATGCTGAAGTTTCTGATGGTAAAAGATTGGTCGTAGTTATTTAAAAATAATTTAAACGCGGACAAAACGGATTGCTAAAGCAAAACGCGGATAAAGCGGATTATTTTTGTATCAATTATCCACGCTGTTTGTCATTTAGAGGAACTAGAAATCTCCGCGAGAAACTCTACAAAGATTAGAAATATTCCATACGGAGCTACTTGTGGAGATTTCTAGTTCCTCGAAATGACAAGATTATGTTTAATTCTTGTGTTTTATTTATCTTTTAAATTTATTCAAAATGTATAAAAGAAAAAAGGTTTGATGAGAAATAAATCTGATCAAACCTTTTTTCTTTTAAAATAGTTGCAAATTTTACTCTTCAGAAAGCATCAATTCTTTAATATATTTAACCGGAGCGCTTCCAAAACTTAGGAATTTCTCATGAAATTGTTTCAGATTGAATTTATCGCCTTCTTTCTTCTTAAGTTCTTCTCTTAAATTGTAAATCTCCGTATATCCTGTAAAATATGAACATAATTGAACTTGAGATAAAGTTACGCGCTTCCACTTCCCTTCTGCTTCTGCCTGTTGCTGAAAAGCTTCTCTGGTAAGTAATATCATCGCATCTTCTTTTGACATGTTTTTAGTATGAACGCTGTTGTCTAAAATAGTGTTGCAAGTTGTTCTTAAATTCCATTTATAATACATCAACCACATTTCATCCGAATTTTTATAACCGCTTTCCAGCATCATTTTTTCTGCATAAACCGCCCAGCCTTCGACCATTGCGCCATTTCCTAAAATAGATTTGATGATGCTTGGCGACTGATTGCTGTAAATTAATTGTGTATAATGACCCGGAATTGCTTCGTGGATATTTAAAATCTGAAGAATGTAATCGTTGTATTCGCGCAAGTAACTTTCTGCATTTTCAGCCGTCCATCCCGACATGCTTCCAACGTTATAATAAGTATTTGCATTTTTGTCGTAAGGACCAGGAGCCGAAATTGAAGCGCCCGCTACGCCAGCCATATAGGCAGGTTCTTTACGAACAACTAAAGGTTTAGAGGGATCGATATACAACAAATTTTTAGCTTTTACATAAGCAGTAAGTTCAGGAATTTGTTTCTCAATTTCCGACTGGAATTTCTCCGGAGTCGTGTGTTGTAATGAGATTTTATCAATTACTTGTTTGATCAAATCCAGTTTATCAGCAGGTTTTGGTGCGTTTCCGTTGTATTTTTTCCATAATTTATCTGCAATGACAAACATTTTATCATGCAGATCATTTTTATGATCAACGGCAATTTTATAGATTTCATCAGCAGTATAACTTGACTGAATGTCAAAGTTGAATTTCTTTGCGTATAAAGCTGCGCCTAATCTAAAGGAACGCGGTGTTTTATTAGGCAAATTTTTCAGCCATTCCGCATAATCTTTTATAGCTTTAACAGAAACCTTTGCTTTGTCCTGAATTTCTTTTTTCTCTGCTTCCGTAAGTTTGCTTTTGCTTAACGCGTTATTTAATTCACCTTCAAAAACAGCAGAACCGCCAATGTTTTGGGCAATAGCAAGATCAGTATGTTCAATTGTCGGGTTTTTGATATTCTTTTTTGCAGCTTCATAATAAGCCGGAATAGTATTCATTTTGATGTTAAAAGCACGAAGACGAACTTCTAAAGAATCGTATTTTCCGTTTAAAATTTCTGCAAAAGAACCACAAACATTATATTCTGAAGGATCCCATTCAGATGCTTTTAATTCTTTTATGCTAAAAATAGTTCCTTCCAGCTGATTTTTAATCATTTGAAAATCGGTCTTATTATTATCAGACAAACTTTCGATATCATATTTTTTTAAAGAATCTAATTGTGCATTTGCAAAATCAAGTTCTATTTTACTTTGTTTAGCATCTGGAACAAGCAAAAGACTGTCATATTTATGAAAACCAACTCCAGAAGCCCAGTCTGGATAAATCTTCCATAAATTATCAACAAAATTACCTTTATATTGGTCAAATTTTTCATCTAAAGCTTTATCGACAGTTGCCTTGGCACTTTTATTACAAGAAAAAAGCAACGAAGCAGCAAAAATAGAAACAAAGAGTTTTTTCATAATTTGGTTTTTTATTCGATTTAAAGATAGAAAAAATGTTCTTTCTTCAAAACAGTAAGTCTTTGTGTAGTTATTTACTTCATTATAAATTGTTTAACACATAGAATCATAGATTTTGTAAACTTATAAAAGGCGTTTCACTTTTATTAACAAACATAGCTATGTGTTAGAAACTAAGTTTCTTTTTTATTTTCTTATTCACATCTAAATCCTATGTTTCTATGTGTTGAATAATTGTACTCAAAGGATTAATATTTCAATAAATCGAAAAGAACTTCTTCAAAGCGATTTTTTGCTAAAAACTGATCTTCCAAAGCTTTTGTAAACGGAATCGGCGAATCTAAACTGGCCACTCTTTTTACGGGACCGTCAAGATATTCAAAACATTGTTCCATGATTAAAGCTGAAATATCGCTTGCAATACCACCAAACATAGTATCTTCCTGATAAATAATGACTTTTCCTGTCTTTTTAACCGATGCAAAAATAGTCTCAGTATCTAAAGGCATCAATGTTCTTAAATCAATTAAATCGGCATCAATTTGCGGATTACTGGCCAAGGTTTCTAATGCCCAGTGAACAGTTGCTCCAAACGCAATAATGGTAACACTATTTCCTTCTTTTAAAACGGCTGCTTTTCCTAACGGAATGGTATAATAATCTGTCGGAACATCTTGATAAATACTGCGATACAATTGTTTATGCTCAAAAAATAGAACCGGATTTGGATCATTGATAGAAGTATTCAGCAATCCTTTTGCATCATAAGGAAATGCTGGGTAAACTACTTTTAATCCTGGAGTTTTGGTAAACCAAGCTTCATTTGTCTGTGAATGGAAAGGTCCCGCCTGAGTACCGCCGCCGCAAGGCATACGAACCACAACATCGGCCTTTTCGCCCCAGCGATAATGTGATTTTGCCAATAAATTCACGATTGGATTAAAACCTGTCGATACAAAATCAGCAAATTGCATTTCTACAATCGCTTTATATCCGTTGATTGATAATCCCATTCCGGCTGAAACTACTGCGCTTTCACAAATTGGCGTATTGCGTACTCGATCCTTCCCAAAAGCATCAACAAAACCTTCTGTAATTTTGAAAGCACCGCCATATTCAGCAATATCCTGGCCCATAATGACTAAGTTTTTATTGCGCCACATTGATTGCTCTAAACCATTTCGGATAGCATCGATAAAGCGAATATTTTTTACTTCTTCACCATGAGTATATTCTTCATATTCAAAATCTTTATAAACATCATCTAATTCTCCGCTGTAAGTTGGAACAATCTCAGGTTCTGCATTTGCAATGGCTAAATTTTCGTCAATTTCTTGTTTGATTTCATTGTGAAGCTCTGCGTCATATTCGGCTGTTAAAATTCCTTTTTCAGTCAAATAATTACGATAATTTGTCACAGGATCTTTAGCTGCCCATTCGTCCATTAATTCCTGCGGAACATATTTTGTCCCACTCGCCTCTTCATGCCCGCGCATTCTGAACGTTTTAAATTCCAATAATACTGGATGCGGATCACGCTGCATTTGTTCTTTTAATTCAGCAAGTTTATTGTAAACTTCAAGTATGTTATTTCCGTCAATAATATGGCTTTTAATGCCGTATCCAATGCCCTTATCAGCAAGATTTTCGCATAAATATTGTTCGTTTGTTGGTGTCGAAAGTCCGTAACCGTTGTTTTCAATAACAAACATTACAGGCAATTTCCAGACTGCGGCAATATTCAGCGCTTCATGAAAATCGCCTTCGCTGGTTGCGCCTTCTCCAGTAAAAACCGCAGTTACTTTTTTGTTATTCTGAAGTTTATTGGCTAATGCGATTCCGTCTGCGATACCTAATTGCGGACCGAGATGCGAAATCATTCCGATTATCTTATATTCTTGCGTTCCAAAGTGAAAACTGCGGTCTCTTCCTTTAGTAAAACCGTTCGCTTTTCCCTGCCATTGCGAGAATAAACGGTGAAGCGGAATATTTCTGGTGGTAAAAACGCCCAGGTTTCGGTGCATTGGCAGTACATATTCAGATTCGTCTAAAACAGCTGTAACACCTACTGCAATAGCTTCCTGTCCTATTCCAGAGAACCATTTTGAAACTTTTCCCTGACGAATCAGGATCAGCATTTTTTCTTCGATTAATCGAGGTTTTAGAATTTTTTTATATAAATCAAGTAATTGAGCGTCGGTCAGATTTTGTCTGTAAAAGATCATTGGGTTAGTGTTTTTTAGTGTTTCAAATATAGAAAATTATAACAATTTTATTTGTTTTTGTTATAATATTTCAATTTTAATATAACTTTTAAAATTCAATTCTAAAATATTCTCTACCTTTGTTACTGAAAGGTTTTTCGACACCTTTCATCTTTAAATAAAAAATGTAAAGTATGCAAAACATTCCTAGTGTAGACTTACGTGATTTCCTTTCGGACGACCCGAAACGTAAACAAAAATTTGTAAATGAAATCGGCAATGCATTTGAAAACATTGGCTTCGTAGCCCTAAAAGGTCATTTTCTTGACGACCAATTGGTAGACGAGCTTTATAGCGAAATTAGAAAATTTTTCGCTTTGCCAATAGAAACTAAGCATAATTATGAAATTCCTGGTATTGGCGGACAAAGAGGTTATGTATCTTTTGGAAAAGAACATGCTAAAGGACGCAAAGAAGGAGATTTGAAAGAATTTTGGCATTTTGGCCAGTATGTTGATGCAGATTCAAAATACGCGTCAGAATATCCAGACAACGTTGAAGTAAAAGAGTTGCCACGTTTTAATGTGGTTGGTAAAGAAGCTTACCAAATGCTTGAAAAAACTGGAGTTTACGTTCTTAGAGCTTTAGCTTTGCATTTAGGTTTAGATGAATTTTATTTTGATAACTATGCAAAAGACGGAAATTCAATTTTAAGACCAATTCACTACCCGCCTATTACTACTGAGCCTGAAAACGCTATTAGAGCAGCAGCACATGGTGATATCAACTTGATTACACTTTTAATGGGTGCTCAAGGAAAAGGATTACAGGTTCAAAATCATGATGGCGAGTGGATTGACGCGATCGCAGCCGATGATGAATTAGTAATTAATGTTGGCGATATGTTGTCAAGACATACTAACAACAAACTAAAATCAACAATTCACCAAGTGGTAAATCCGCCAAGAGAATTATGGGGAACTTCACGCTACTCAATTCCATTTTTCATGCATCCTGTAAGCGATATGCGTTTGGATTGTCTTGAAAACTGTATTGATGCTGAAAACCCTAAGAAATTTGAAGATATTACAGCGGGAGATTATTTATACGAACGTTTAGTAGATTTAGGGTTAATAAAAAAATAACCTTTTTAAATCTCAAATTTTTAAAATTCCAAATTCCAATTCAAACTTTGGGATTTGGAATTTAATTTTTACAAACTATATTTATTGAAATTTATTTTTTAGAATAAAAAAATTTATGGACTTTAAAGATCAATTAAAAAACTTATTTCCAGACCACGTTGAATCGAATGAACCTGAGGAAATTCAGGCCGAAGAGCATGTATTATACGTTCAGAAAGAACCTATGATTTGTAAATTCGAAAAACGAAAAGGAAAAGCCACTACGATTATTGAAGGTTACGAAGGATCTGATGAAGATTTTAAAGTTCTTGCCAAAGAAATTAAAACAAAATTAAGCGTTGGCGGTACTTTTAAAGATGCTTCAATCATTATTCAAGGCGATTATCGCGATAAGATTATGGCTATTTTAAAAGAAAAAGGATTTAAAACGAAACGTGTAGGCGGTTAAATAAAATTCCAATTTTTTAAATTCCAAATTCCAATTCAAAAAAAAACAAAAACTAGTTAAAAATAATAACTCGAAGTTTTAATAAAAAACACAAAGTTTGCAATGCTTTAGCTAAATTTAGGTTTGGAATTTGGAATTTAAAAAATTGGAATTTATTTTTCAAACCTTAGAAACTTAGCAACTTAAAAAAAATGATCCAAAACTCAGAATTAATACTTAACCCAGACGGGAGTGTTTACCACTTAAATCTTCGTCCTGAACATATTGCACACGATATTATTTTTGTGGGAGACCAGAACAGAGTGGAAAAAATCACTCAGTTTTTTGAAAAAATAGAATTTTCTACGCAAAAAAGAGAGTTTAAAACCCAAACCGGAATTTACAAAGGAAAACGTATTTCAGTAATTTCTACAGGAATTGGTCCTGACAATATTGATATTGTGTTGAATGAACTGGATGCATTAGTAAACATTGATTTAGAAACTCGTACGCCAAAAGAAAATTTAACTTCACTAAATATCATCAGAATTGGAACTTCGGGCTCTTTGCAGGAAGATATCCCTGTTGATAGTTTTGTAATGTCAAAATTCGGACTTGGTTTAGATAATATGCTTCGTTCTTATTTAATTGATGAAGTTTCAAATGCAGCAATTGAAGATGCTTTTACTACGCATACCAATTGGGATATCAGAAAAGGAAGACCTTATGCCATTGCATGTTCTGAAACTTTAGAAAAAATAATTGAATCAGATAAAATTTTCAAAGGAATTACGGCAACTGCTGGCGGTTTTTATGGTCCTCAGGGTCGCGTGTTGCGTTTAAATATTCAAGATGAAGAATTAAACAATAAAATGGATAATTTTGATTTTGACGGCAATAAAATCACTAATTTAGAAATGGAAACGGCGGCGATTTATGGCCTTTCGGCACTTTTAGGACATAATGCATTATCTTTAAATGCTATTATTGCCAATCGTGCTTCAGGAACTTTTAGTGAGGATCCTTATAAAGCTGTTGATGAACTGATTACTTATACTTTGAATAAACTGGCTGAGAAATAATTAGATAATTTGCCAATTAGAAAATGAGATAATTTTAATATTCAGTTTTAATATTTTATGGGGCACTTATTTCAGCATGTACTTGGAGCATTCTTTCTGGGAATTGGAGGCTTATTCAGGTGGAGTTTCTTTCAATTGTTAAACGTTTCCATTGAGGAAAAATATTCTAAAGATCTAGAATATTATTTGGACCAGAAAAACCCAAATGTTGATAAAAATGGCTTTACTGTAGCGCAGAAAAATTTTCTTGCCGGAATAATTATATTTATAAGTTTTATATTTCTAATTAATAAATTTGGATAATGACATTAAGAGTAGCCCGCCATACAAATGATTTAAAAAGAATTGAAGATTTTTATGTTAATGTACTTGGTTTTGAGCAATTAGGAGAATTTCAAAATCATAATAATTACAGTGGCATTTTTATTGGAAAATCGGGTTTAGACTGGCATTTTGAATTTACTCAATCAGAATCTGAGGCTAAACATATTTTTGATGAAGATGATGTTATTGTGTTATATCCAAAAGCAATGTCAGATTATAATGGTTTAATTAATAAACTAGTACATCTAAACATCTCAACCATAACTGCAGCAAATCCATTTTGGAATGAAAACGGAAAAATGATTCAGGATCCAGATGGTTATCGTATTGTTATATCACCTTTAAAAGCTGTAATCAGCGAAATTGAATAATGCAGGAAACACATACAAAAATCTTATTTAAATATTACAGCAGTTTTTTAGAAGAAACAGTTTCAGAAACAATGTGGTCAGAAATTATTAATCTCGAAAAAGGATTTTTCAGGCTTGATAATATTCCATTTTTTGGAGCATCAATTGCAACAGGAGATTTATTTTATGCCGAATACGAAGAAGAAGAAAAAAAACTGGTTTACAAAGAAACTATCGAACATTCAGGAAACTCGATTGTTCAGATATTAATTTTAGAAGCCGGTTTTGATGCAGCAATAATTAAAGAAAAACTTCAGGCAATTAATTGTTTATCTGAAAGTCTGAACGATACATTTTTGGCAGTCGAAATTGTGAGAGATGTTGATTATGCGATTGTTAAAAACGTTTTAATTGAATATGAAAACCAATCAGTTATAGAATTTGCAGAACCTTACATTTCTGAAAAACACCGAGCTGATTTATTAAAAAACTAAACAAACTTAAAATACGCATACCAAACTTAACTTAAACTTAAACTGTAATGAAAACTGTAAACATTGTAGGTGTTCCCGAACACTTCAATTTGCCATGGCATTTATGCATTGAAAATGGTGAATTTGAAGCAGAAAATATTGATTTGCAATGGAAAGATATTCCAGAAGGAACTGGTAAAATGTGCCAGATGCTGCGAGATGGCGAAGCCGATATTGCGGTTATTTTGACGGAAGGAATTGTCAAAGATATTTTGGCCGGAAATCCGAGCAAGATTGTCCAGATATATGTTCAGTCTCCTTTAATTTGGGGAATTCATGTAGCTTCAAAATCTGATTTTCATTCTGTAAAAGATCTTGAAAACAAAAAAGTTGCTATTTCAAGATTAGGATCTGGATCTCAATTAATGGCATACGTAAATGCAGCTGAACAAGGCTGGGAATCTGACGATCTTCAATTTGAAATTATCAATACGATTGATGGCGCTGTTGAAGCCTTGACAAATGGCACAGCAGATTATTTTATGTGGGAACGTTTTATGACAAAACCGCTTGTTGACAAAGGCATTTTCAGACGTGTTGGCGACTGCCCTACTCCTTGGCCATCATTTGTTATCACGGTTCGCGATGAATTTTTGAAAAAAAATCCAAAAGTTGTGGAGAAAATTCTTGAAATCATCAATAAAACAACTCATGATTTTGCAGAAATTCCAGAAATAGATAAAACTTTAGCCGAGCTTTTTAACCAAAAAATTGAAGATATTCAAGAATGGTTAAAATTGACGCAGTGGTCTCAAAAACATTTAAGTGAAAAAGCATTTTTAAAAATTCAAAATCAATTATTTGATCTGGGAATTATTGATAAAAAAAGTACTTTTGTTGAAACGGTAAAAGCGCTGTAAAATCTGCTTTGATTTTTTATGATGAATTTCCCTAAAATTGACTTTCCGCGATTAAAATCCAAATTACAGGTGAAATCACCTTGGGATAGGATTATTATTATGGTGTTAAGTCTTTTAATTACAATCCCGATATTCATTATTCTGCATCAAAATCTCCGCGATTTAAATTGGACCTTCAATTTAGATCGCGTATTTATTTTTTTATTCGTTTTTGCAGCCGTCTTTTTTCTGCTGATGCTTTTGCGAACCATAATTATTTTGTGCGTTGCTGTTTACTTACTGGTATTATTTTACGGAAGTGTGATAGGAAATTATGGTTTCAGTGAGATTTCTGAAGATTATAATTCGATGATTTATACGATGTCTGATAATCCTTTTCCGCAGGATATCATTGTGGCAAAACTGCTTCCTTTTCCAAATAAAACAAAAATTATAAACGCCATCGAATATCAGAATCCGAAGGTTCGAAATTTTGCTATAATGGCTACTACAAAGCATTTTAAAGGCATTAGAGGATATTCTGATTATCGAACTACGATTCAATGTTTTGCTGTTTTTAAAGAAATAAACAGCCGTTGGAATTATGTTAATGATCCAAAAGAAGGCGATTATATTGCAACTGCAAGTGAGTCATTGGAATATTTTTCTGGAGACTGCGACGACCATTCCATTTTAATGGCAGCGGCAATTCGTTCTATTGGCGGTACACCAAGGCTGATTCATACCAAAGGGCATATTTATCCAGAAATTTTAATAGGTTCTTTAATTGATTTGGAGAAAGTCAATTTCCTAATTAAAAATGTACTTTTTGTCAAAGAAAGTTATGGCAAAAAAATACATTATCACATCGATGAACGCGGTCAGGTATGGATGAATTTGGATTATACCGCTACTTATCCAGGCGGTCCATTTTTGTATGAAGAGATTTTGGGAGAATTGACGCTTAACTAAATAATCAATTTCAAAATTCATTCTGCATTTCACAAATCACATTTTTGATTTTGCGTAAAGTTCTCTTCCAAGCGTAGCAAAAAATGGAAGTGAAACCGAATCATATTCGTAAATATTATCATTAAAAACGCCATCTTTATTGACCAGCATTGTTGCTGAAACCATAAATTCAACTTTATTTTCGCTGTCAATTATATAAGCTGTTTCCGTCATTGTTCCGTATGCTTGGCCAATTTTATTATATATTTTTATGTTTTCTGGGATTTGATCTTTTGAATCACCAAACATGAAAAATTTACAATAGCTGTCATAATACTCTTTTGGATCATAACCAGCATTTCGAGGTAAATTCTGCATCGAGAATAAAATAAATTCTCGTTCTTTATCTGTTATTTTAAAACGCTCATTTTCATTAAAAGCCTCAGGAAATACAATTCTTTTTAAGGTATTATGAAGTGTTTCTAACGGATAATAATTTTTCTTAGAAAAATCGAAAGGTTCATTTACAAGTTTTTCATCTTTCATAAAACCTGTCCCTTTTTTGAGTTTTTTAAGAACTAATTCGGTACTTTTTTCATTTAGTTTTGAAGGAAAAACTTCGGCTATACCGTCATCTTTATATAGCGTAACCGATTTTACAAGAGGATTTGAAGGTTCAGAACCAGAAAGTCTATGAGTTATTCTGAAAGGGGCTAATCCTTTCTCTTTCATTTTCTGATTGATATAATCAAAACCTGTAAACTCAAATAAATTGCTGCTGGCAACATTATCGCTTACAGCAAAAACTTTAGTGATTTCGTCTGCAAATTTTAGTTTTTCAGAACTTCCTTCTATAGTAAAAGTACTGTTGACAGAAGTATTAGCAACAGTATTTAATTTTTCAAGCGCTAAAATTGCGATTGGCAGTTTTATCGTACTTGCTGGATAATAATAATTCGATGCATCTAAATGATATGTGAAGTCTTTAAACGTAATTTTTTCCTTATTTCGAATAATTTGGGTATAGATGATTTGAAGTTCATATTGCTTCGGGTTTTTCATTACTTCTTTTATTTTTTCATCCTTAGAAGCTAAAACTTTTTCTAAAACATTTTTTTTAGAACTGCAGCTAAAGAACAATAAAGCGACAAAAAAGAAAATACATTTTTTAAATACCGGCATAATTCGAGTTGAAAATAGAATCTCAAATATAAATATTACATATTAGTTTTCACTCTTTAATTAAATTTTTGATAGTTTGCTTATCTTCAAATAATTATAAAATAGGCCTGTTTAGGCTGTTTTTTCTCTTTTTAGATTCAGGTCTTGTAAATATTTGATTATAAATATTTTAACTATTGATTTTTTTTGTAACTTTTCCTGTCTAATTTTTTAATCACAGAATTATGAAAAAATCTAAATTATTTGTCTTCGGAATTTTATTATCAGCAGTTTTAGTTCTTTCATGCACCATGGCAAAAAGGAATGAATTAGTAAGCTCTTGGAAAGTTACTGGTGTCGAAGCCAGCAAAAAACCACTTTCTGATTCATTGAAAAATGTAATTCTTACTAACGGTCAATTAACGTTTACTGAAGATGGTCATGTAACAGGATTTTTACTAAGAGAAATGACAGACGGTACTTATGCCTTAACAAAACAAGGAAAAAGTCTCGTAATTAAAGATGAAACAGGTACTCCTTGGCCTTGCGTCAGCACGATTACAAAAGATGAGCTGATATTAGAGGCTGATGAAGTAAAACTTACACTTAAGAAGATTTAATTTTTCTCATTGAGAATAAGCACATAACCACATTAAAAGAATAAAAAAAAACTCCTAAATAATCTCAAATTTAGGAGTTTTTTTATTTTAATATAAATTGTTTTTTTTAAGATAATCCTCGTGTCAGCCACCCTTTCTTATTTGCTGTAGCAATTGCATAAGGTGTAATCCAAAACAAGCTGAAAGTATAAAAAATGCTGTATGAATATGCCCAGAAAGCATCTGTAAAACTATATCTTTTAGCATAAAATAACACTGAAAAGGTTGACACAATCAAAATGCTTAAAAGTGTGGAACTGAAAAATAATATTGGATGAACTGCTATAAAAAACAGCATAAACAGCAAGAACGGGTATGCCATAACAATTTTTAAAGATTGATTTAAAAACAACAGTCTTGCACCAAATTTAGATTCAATTCTAAAATCTTTAAAAACATACTGCGCCATCATAATATTTTCACGCACATTGCTTCTTCCCCATCTGATAAACATTTTATACAAACCTTTATATTCTTCTGGAACATTTGTCAGCACATAGGCATTTCTTTGAAACAAAACATGAAGTCCTTGTTTTAAAATCATATTTGTCATTGCTCGGTCTTCGCCAATATCCGATGGCTGTCCCATAAAAGTCTGATTAATCCATTCTGGAAGACATTCAAAAACAGCATCTCTTCTATAAGCCGCCGCAGCGCCTGGCGTACATAAAACAGAACCCAGCATACTTTCTGCTGAACGCATGAATTCAAAACTCATAACAAAACTTACATTAAGCATTTTAGGAAGCAACGCTTTTTTATTGTTCAAAACATGAACATTTCCAGCTACTGCACCACATTTTTCATCAACAACAAACGGACTTACAAGGTTTCTTAAAGTATCTTTTTTAACAATAGAATCACTGTCTACAGTCACAAAAATTTCGCCAGTTCCAAGTTCAAAACCGCGGTGTAATGCGTGACGTTTCCCTTTATTTTCAGGCTGTTGGTAAATTGATAAACGATCTCCCAATTTTATTTTTGCCTGTTGCATCCAGTACCAAGTATCATCTTTACTCCCATCGTCAATGGCAAGTATCTGAAGTTTTTGTTCAGGGAAATCACTATCTGCAAGGCTTAATAATGTTTCCCAAACTAATTTTCCTTCGTTATAAGCAGGAACGATTACCGTACAAGTTGGCAATAAATCATCAGAAACTGATTCAATCGGTTTATAATTGAAGTAGAGATACAAATTGTATAAAAATGAACCTGTCTGGAAAAAAAATAATGCTGTTGCTAAAATTAGAAATGGAAGTCCCCAGCTCGAATTTATTCGGTCGATCTGAAATTGATCAAAGTCGGATTGCAAATTATAAACCACAAATGCACCACCGAACATCAATAAAAATGTACCTGCAAGTACAAGAGAACCCAGAGGTGTTCCTGATTTTTGTGATGTGTTTTTGAAAAATTGGACTTTTGAAATAAAATTGGAGCTTTTTGCTGTTTGTTCTTTTCTGTTGAGAGTTTTATCTGAAGAATAAAATTGTTCTGAAATAATCGTTTCGCTTTTCATTGAGAGGCTATTGCTTTAATTGTAAAAATGGCTTTTAGACTGATCTTTTCTTGGTTTTATTTTCTTTTCAGAGAAAGACAAAAAAATTAAACCAAAGAATTGATCACAACCATTTTTACAAGCGCCGTGCCATAATGAATGTTAAATTGATACTGAGAGGTTTAGCAAAATTGAGCTAAAATTAAACTGTGTAAACTTTACACAGTTGTAAAAAGTTTATACTCAAAATTTAGAAAAAAGCTCCGAAATATGAAGCTTCCGGAACTTTAAAAACGAAATTTATTTAATGTTATTGTTTTTGTCTTTGAGAATTTTTCCATCTTTCGAAAATTCTAAATCAATTTGGTTTGTCAAATCGACATCAACATCCTTATGCCCGTAATCGATATGCGTAATTTTTTCGTTGGGATAATTCTTCGAAATATAATCTCTGATATTTGCCGGAATATAATCAGTTGGAATTGGATTTTTTCCTCCATCAACTTCGCGATACGAGCCATCTTTCCAGAATTCGACTTCGGTTCCGTCTTTTAATTTGACTTCGTATCCTTTTTCGCCGTGCTCTGCATCTTTTTTAGCAATGTCAACGGTGGTGTAATTAAAATGCTTTTGAAGAAACTCCTGAGCAGGTTTTGGTAATTCAGAAGTTTCAATTCTCTTTTGAGCATTGGCTGTTATTGCAAAACTGAATAATAATGCGGTAATTATATGTTGTGTTTTCATGATTTTAATTTTTAAAATTTATCATATGTAGCTAATTTACAACAACTAACATTTTATTCAAATCAATTTAAGAAAGCATTTGGTTTTTATGCGCAGTGTTTTTTTGTATATTTAAATTTCAAAACCAAAAAAATATGGAAGATTCAAATAAACAACATGACAAGACAATTCCAAGAGTAACTGGAGTTGGCGGTATTTTCTTTTTTACTGAAAATCCAAAAGAAACAAGAGAATGGTATGCTAAAAATTTAGGACTTGAAGTAAACGACTGGGGTTCGACATTTGAATCAAGAAACATTGATAATCCAGATTTGAAAGAAGCGCTTCAATGGAGTCCTTTCAAAAAAAATGATGAATATTTTTCGCCTTCAAAAAAAGAATTCATGATCAATTACAGAGTGCAAAATATTGAAGGTTTAATTGATAAACTTAAAGAAAACGGCGTAACTATTTTAGACGATATTGTCACATACGATTACGGCAGATTTGCTCATATAATGGATGCTGACGGCAATAAAATTGAACTTTGGGAACCGGTTTAATAAACAAAAGAAGAAATAAAAAAAAACTCCAGAACTTAATAATTCTGGAGTTTTTTTTTATTTCTTCTTTTGCAAATCGGCTAAAATTTTCCTCATTGTAATGGAATCTTTTGCTGTATAATTAATCTTTGATAAATGCACATTTATAAATAAATCTTTGCCAAACATTCCGTAGGCATACATATGTTTTTGTTTTGTTTTTATTCCCTCAACTTCTGTAATATCGTTTTGTCTAAACATAAAATCATCTGTTGGCTCGCCCCATATATCATTGTTTTTCTCGTATTTCTTCAAATTTCCATTCAAGAAATAAGTTAATGGAATAATAGGACTTGTAGTATGGTCTTTAGGATCAAATGGCTCCACCATCATTTTCTGTTCATCCTTATTGAGCTTATAAAAAAGAACCGAACAAATAATATCGTCTTTTCCGCCTTTGCATAAATAATAGTAATCTTCACCGCGCCATTCTTTTTCAAAATTTTCAAATTGATCCGTTTTCATAAACAAGACCGCTTCCTTATTTTTGGGGTAATTAAATTCAATTGTTCCATCACTAGTATTGCTTGTAAATGATAAAACGCCAATTATTAGGACGGAAAAAAGCAATTTTTTAATCATAGTTTATGTTTTGGGTTGGTTTAAATTTGGATTTCAGTTAGTACGAATATACTCGTTTTAATAAAGTTTTTCTTGATTTTTAAATCAAAAAATATTCTATATTCGATTATTAAATTTTAAAGTAATTTTTTATCAACTAAGTATAAATCAAAATAACTAAATGAAAATAATTTTCCTTGATTTTCAAATTTTTCTTTTTCAGTCCTTTTTACCAGAAAGCAGTCTTCCTTTTGAAAATAACGAAATTACGATTGAAAAAATAATGGCAGGTTTCTTTGCATTAGGAATCTATTTTATACCAACAATAATAGCCCGTGACAAGATTCAGTTTAAATATATTCTTTTGTTAAATCTGTTAACAGGCTGGACAGTTTTGGGATGGTTTGTTTGTTTAATGTGGGCGATGAATGCCAAAAGTAAAAATTCAGATAGTCAACTTGAGCTGAAAAAATAAAGGAATAAATACATTTGAAGCATGGAAAAGGCATCTGTAAACAAAAAATCTTATAATAAAATTGTAACCGAATGGGCCAAAATCAGGAATAATTCATCTGTAAATAAACCAATTATAGATTTTTCGCAAAAAATTAAACCAAACGGAAATATTCTTGATATTGGATGTGGAACAGGAAATCCAATTGCAAAGTATTTTTCAGAAAACTATCATTCCGTAATTGGAATAGATTTTTCTGAAAAGATGATTGAAATTGCAAAATCACAAGAAATTAAAAACGCGCAGTTTATTGTCTCTGATTTTTTTGATTTTGAAACCGATAAAAAATTCGATGGAATAATTGCTTGGGATTCTCTTTTTCATTTTCCAAAAAAACGACAGGAAGAAATTTATTCAAAGGTTTATAATTTATTGTTGCCCAACGGCTATTTTCTTTTTACTCATGGAAAAGAAAAAGATGACGAACATACCGATCAAATGTTTGGCGAACCGTTTTATTACAGCTGTTTGTCGAGAGATAATGTTTTGCGGATAATGACCGATTTAGGCTTTCGGTTAGAATACGAAATCGAGAATTTTGTAGAAGAGAATACACAACGAGACTGGGTTGTTTTAGTTCAGAAAAAATAATTTATTTTTCTAGGCTTATATTAGTTTTATGAATATTCCAATAATTCCAGCAATCAAAATAATGTATGGCTCTTGAATTTTTTTTACATAAATCAAAGCCAAAATAGTCAAAATGGCGATGAATACTGTAGGAATGTCAATTATACTTCTTTTGGCTATTACAATAACAGATCCAACAAGTGCTCCTACTACCGCTGCAGTAATCCCTTCAACAAAAGCTTTGACAGGTTTGTTTTGTGCAATTTTTTTAAAATATGGAGCCATTGCAATGGTAAACAAATAGCAAGGTAAAAATGTCGCCAATGCCGCAACCAATGCACCTAGAAACCCATTCACTAAAAAACCTATAAATCCAACTATTATTACAACGGGACCTGGCGTAATCATAGCTACAGCAACCGCATCTAGAAATTGCTGCTCAGTAAGCCATCCATTTTCTGTAACCACTCCTGAATGCAGGAAAGGAACAATTGCCAGTCCGCTTCCAAAGACAAAAGTTCCGGCTGTAGCGAAGAAAATTGCTATTTTAGCAAGGACTGTACTTTCATAATCCCAAAAAGCAATTTGAAAAAATACGAATGAATTTGCGGTTTTGGTAGTCCACCAGTTAGGCGGTGCCTTTATGGTCATATAAAGTAGTCCCGTAGCTATAAAAAGCAGTATTTGTTCTTGCTCCGTTGTATAAGTTATAATTATGGCTAAAATAAAAAACAGCCATAGCAGCCATTTTGATTTTAAAGATTCCAACTTGAATTGGCCGATAGATTTTAAGGTAAGTTTATAGGAGCTAATTGCAATAATTCCAATTACAGCCGCTCCTACACCGTAAAATACAGCCTGTATCCATGCCAGACCGCCGTATACTTTGTATATCATTCCAAGCAAAACTACCATGATAAAAGAGGGAAGAATAAAAGCAAATCCAGCTAAAGTAGCTCCTAAAAAACCGTAATGAACAAATCCAAGATATATTCCCAACTGAGCTGCTAAAGGACCTGGAGCTAATTGTGCTAATGCCAAGCCTTCTTTGTATTCTTCGTCAGAAATCCATTGCCGATCTTCCACCAAATCTTTATGCATATAGCCCACCAAAGCAACTGGTCCCCCGAAACCGATTGTTCCCAATTTCAGAAAATAAAGTGTTAATTCTCTTAAAGTATATTTTGGATTCACAATCATAATACTACAAACTTAAAAAGCAATTCCAAATTGAAAACCTATAGTAAAAGTGCTCGGGTGATCGTTGCCAAAGCGCACTGGCAAAGGCACTGCAGCGTAGTAACTGCAACTGCTGGTTTTAAAAAACGTTTTATTAAAAACAGGTGTAAAACCGTATCTTCCGCTTGTTTCAAAAGCAGCTCGTCCGGCAAATGTGTAGCCATTTCCTAATGCAACCAAAACTCCAGGATGAAACAATAAATTACTCACTTTGCTTGTGCCATTATCATCTTTTATATTTGGAACCATCTCAAATGAAAAACCAATCTTTTGACTTTTCCAAATATTAATTCCCGTTGGAAAACCTACAGCATAATAATCTCTAAAGTTTACTGTCGTTTCATCGCTGCTGAAGGTAACGATTGGATGCATAATACCAAAATACCCCGTTATTTTAGGATAAGTTGTTTGAGCTGAAATCGTAATGCTTGATAGTAATATAGTAAATAGAAAGGTTAATTTTAAATACATTGATTTAGTTTTAGTTATTACAACAAAACTAAAGTTCAATACCCCTTTAAAATAGAATCTTATTTACCTTTTGTATCTGGATTACTTTTTGCGGTTTTTTTTCGATAAGACGATGGATTTTTACCAGTATGCGCTTTAAAAATTCTGGTGAAATGACTTTGATCTGAAAATCCGGTCATGTAGGCAATTTCGGTTAATGAATGCGATGAATTCGAAATAAGGCTTATTGCTTTTTCGATTCGAAGTTTCCTTACATATTCGCCAAAATTCAAATCTTCAAAATGCTTTGAAAATTCCCGAGATAAATAAGACGGATTTAAATCTAATTCGTTCGAAATTTTCTTTAGATCAAATGCAAACTGAGCATCAATCTGATCTTGGATTATTTCTTTTAAATCTTTGACCCAAGTCGGCGTTTTTATACCAGATTTCTTGTCTTTTAGAAACTTATTATAAACTTCATGAAGCAAGTTTTCAAAAGGACTGTTCTGAAGATGATTTTGTTTATAAAGATGCGTTGCCCAGCTGAATAAGGCATCATACAAAATCATTCCTGTCTCCAGAAGTTTGTGATCGTCTGTAATATTATAAGAAAGCCCAGCTGAAATTGCCCAAAGTCCCGCCGATTCTTTTGCAATATCATGTCGGTCTGTATCTGCTCCACGGACAATTCCGGCTATAATTGAAATTGCGGGATCGTTAATTTCATATTTTTTTACGATATAGTCGAAGGTGCTTTGATCATCATAATGAGTAAATTCAACATCTGGAATATCAAATGGCGTAGCATTTAATTCTTTTGCTTTCTCTAAAACTTCATTAAATGGAACATAAATAAATTCAGCTTCATTGTCAACAAACTTTTTTATTAGCCAAGGACATGCAATTCGGTCTATTTTTGGTCGCTCTCTGGTAATCCATTTCATTATTTAAATCTTTAGGATTTTGATATTCAAATCTAACAAAATCATTTGGTTTCAAGAATTTATAAATTAAACTGATTTTTTAGTAATCAATCTAAGTTTTTAGTTATAAGAATTAATAAATTGAAAATCAAATATTTATGCTTTAAAATTTCTTATATTCGCATGTTCAAAAAAGCATCAATTTATACCAAAATACAAATTCTCATTCATCTTATTTCTTCTATTTCTGAATTGATATAAACCGGTTAGGCCCCTCCTCTAACTTTAGTAAAAACAAAAGCAATTATAAACCATCAAAATTAAAGAAAATGGAACCGCACCTCGAACAAATTCGCGATCAGCAAAAGCAGTCTTGGAACAAATTTTCTGGAGGCTGGAAGAAATGGGATGACCTTGTAATGGATTTTTTAAAACCAATGGGAGATGAAATAATCAGGCTAATAAATCCACAAAATAAAGATTTTATATTAGATATTGCTTCAGGAACTGGAGAACCTGGATTGACAATTGCAGAAAAATTGAACGGCGGTAAAGTAATGCTCACAGATCTTGCCGATGATATGCTAAGAATAGCGCGACAAAATGCGATGTTAAGAGGGATTGAAAACATTGAAACTTTGACTTGCGATGTCAGCGAACTTCCTTTTCGTGATAATACATTTGACGCTATAAGCTGCCGATTTGGATTTATGTTTTTTCCAGACATGCAATTAGCAGCCAAAGAAATGGTTCGGGTACTGAAACCTGGAGGTAGAATCGCAACATCAGTATGGAATGTTCCTGAAAAAAACTTTTGGGTCACTGCAACTTTGGGGACAATTAATAAGAATTTAGAACTTCCACCCCCTCCTCCTGGTGCGCCGGGAATGTTTCGCTGCGCAAAAGATGGTTTTATTTCCGATTTATTTTCACAAGCCGGATTAAAAAATATTACTCAAGTCGAAGTGCCGGGAAAATTAAACTGCAAAACAGTCGATGCCTATTGGGGAATGCAGACAGAAGTTGCAGCACCTGTTGTAGCTGCGCTCAGTACAGCCAGTGATGAAATGAAAGAAAAAATAAAAAAGGAAACCTTTGCATTAGTAAATCAAAAATATCCAGATGGAAATGTTGTAATTGATTCAAGTGCATTGGTTATTTATGGAGAGAAATAAAATAATTTTAGTTAAAGTAAAAAAAGCCTTCTCTATGAGGAGAAGGCTTCTTTTTTTATTGTTTGATTATCTTTAAATAGGCGCTGTAAGGATCATCTTTAAGAGAAGTTCGCATATAATACATGTCTTCATCTTTTGTGCTTAAATCAAATTTAATTAAGCCAGCATCACAATAATAGAATATCGTATCGTCAACAGGAAACTCAATATTTGAAATAGGCATGGTTGTAAGTTTCATTTCAAATGCTATTTCGCCATTTGTTATGTCAATTTGAAAAAGTTTTCTTTTGCGGGTATATCCCCAAATATTATCATTGTCTTCAGTAATATATTCGATATTATCAGCTGCAAAATCTCTTCTCCATATTTGAGTTCCAGTTTTTGAATCAACTGCGTATAAAGTAGAAACCGTGGTTCCTTGCGCTGCAAAATATACTTTTTTGTCTTTGCAGAATATGCGCTCCTTCACATTAAATTGATTTTCATCTAAATTAAATTGCCATAAAACATCTAATTTATCAGGGCTTAAGGCATAAAGTACATTTTTTTCATTTGCTATAAATACATTTTCACCATCAGTTGCTGGTTTTCCGTAGATAGGCGTTTCAAAGCTTTTTTGGGCAAGAACTTTTCCTGTATTGGCATCAAAACTATATAGGCTCGACGCGCTTTGAGCAAAAATTTTGTTATTAAGATAGAGAACCGGAATATCATTATTAGTAGAATCCAGCTTGTAGCTCCATGCTAAACTGCCGTCTTTTGTGTTAAGCGCGTAAATGTTGCCATTTTGGGCAGTTATATAAAGTTTTCCATTGTTGATGATCGGAATTTGGTTTTTTAGGACAATTTGATCTGTACTATTTCCTAATCTCGATTTCCAAAAAATATCACCGGTTTGGTTATCAACTGCGAAAATTTCACCATTTATAAACGGAACATACACAACGCCATCGTGCAGCGTTACCAGATTTGCGCACATTTCAGTAAAGTGATCCGTAGCTTTTACAGTCCAGCCAATTTGTTCCGATTCTAAATCATACGAAAAAAGAGATCCGTCGTAATCATAAATTAGAATCGATGCTTCATCTAACGGCACTTTTTTAAGCGGTCTTATGACTTTGTTAGAGACTACGTCAGTAAGTGTTGGAGCTTGTCCAAAAATATTTACAACTGTAAATAGAAACAGCAGCGTTATTAGGTTTTTCTTCATTTTAAGATTTGGGTTTGATGATTTGATTTATTTGTTCAGCAATAAATTTGCCAAACAAATAAATTTCTATGCCAAATATAATTAAAATGTTTTAGAGGTTATTCTTTATTAAACAACTGCAGCATTTTGTTTTGGATCATAAAGCATTGCGGTGCATAAACAGTTTTTTCTTTCCTTGCTCATCAATATCGGACAGTTTACACATGATTTACAGCTCTCCCAAAACATTTCATCTGAAGGCAGTTCTGCAAAAGTAACTGGTTCAAAACCGAGTTCATGATTCATTTTCATAACCGCAAGACCCGAAGTTAAGCTGAAAATGCGAGCATCAGGGTACATTTCACGACTCAGCTCGAAAATCTTTCTTTTAATTTTTTTTGCAAGTCCGGTATGTCTGAATTCTGGTGCTACGATGAGTCCTGAATTAGAAACAAAATTGCCATTCTCCCAAGAAGAAATAAAAGAGAAACCAGCCCATCGCCCATCTGATGCAAAAGCAATCACTGCCTCGCCTTTTGTCATCTTCGTTTCAAGATATTCAGGTGAGCGACCTGAAATACCGGTGCCGCGTGCTAGTGCAGAGGATAATGTTACTTCGCAGATTTCCCTGATCCAGAAAGTATGAGCTGATCTGGCTTTTTCAATAGTGAATTCAACCGATTCCTCAGTTTCTTCGACAGCCGAAAATGTGTTTCTGTTACGAAATGAGCTGGAAAAAAAGAAGTTTTTATTTGTTAGGTTTATTTTTGGATCTATTATGGGGTCTATAATTTTCATAATCTTTTTAGGTATATAGTGAGGAAATACAATGTGAAAGTTCTAAATGATATGATTACACGATTTGAGAGATTAGCAAAACAGCAATAAAAAAAACGATGCCAAACACCATTAAATTAATGAACCTATCTTTGTTACGCATCGATTTATTTGTTGCATATAGTTTTGCAATCTCCTTACTTCTTGTTTTATTTGCTTTCATATTTGTTCTGAATTAGTGTTGATAGTTATGACGGTTGTCGAAAAAACTTTTCTTGTTTCAAAATCAATGCTTATCCTATTGATTTACCGAACAAAAACAAATGGCATGCCATATCAAACAAAACGAAACAAAACACTGAATATCATTATTTTATAAAATAAAAAGAATTTTTATCTTTTAAAAAACTATCAAAATGATAAGGTTGGCTATTCAAAATGAAAGGGATTTTTAAATTTTTGTGTAAACCCGCACAAGTAGCATCATAAAATAAATCACATCAAAAATGAAAATCATCAAATATCTAATATGCTCTTTTTTTATACTTCTTTTAAATTGTAAAAAAGTAGAAACTAATAAAGAATATGTACAACTGCTTTGGAAAAACGATACGTTTGATTGGATGCCATCTTCTTTAGTTTTAAAAGACAATCTATTGTATTTTGCAGATTTAAACAGAAATTTTTATGCTGTAAACTTAGAAAATGCAAAAGTTGAGCTAAACTTTAAAACAGACTACAATCCAATCCATAAACCTTTGATAGTAGATCAAAACTTGTTTTTAACAGAATATAATTCGGATCTAAATTGTTTTGATAAAACGAGTAAATTAAAGTGGAAGATTAAAGGTGAAATAAATTTAAGAAATGATTTATCTCAGTATAATCAGTTCATTTACGGGTCAGTCTTAGGAAATGGATTTAGTAAAATAGATAAGACAACTGGAAAAGTAATTTGGTTTCTTCCAGAAGCTTCTAATAATACAGAAACAAATGGGCCTGCTTTTTTTAAAGAAATGATATATCTAGGTTTTTCAGACTTTAATGCTAAACTTTCAGCAATTAATAATCAAAATGGAAAAATTATATGGGAAAACAAATATGAAAATTTTAAAACGATTAGCCAATATACAACAGACAAAGGACTTTTAGTTTTTCTTAATAAAGATTTAAAAGAAGGAAAAATTTTGATGTTAGACTATCAAAATGGAAATGAAATTTGGTCAAAATCAATAAATTGTGATCTGCACTATGAACCAAATCTAGCGGATGACAATGTAATTTTCAGCACATACAACAACAAGGTTCTATCAATAAATATTGAAAACGGTAAAACGAACTGGTTATTGAATTTGAAAAATGATCAAGTAGAAACTAGTGTAGTAAATTTTAAAGAAAGCGTGTATTTTGGAACAATAAATCGAAAACTATATTCTGTAAATAAGAAAACTGGAAATATCAATTTTATGCAGCAATTTAATTTTGGTCTTATAACACCAATTATAGAGAACAATAAAATTTATTTCCCAACGGGTGGTAATGAAATATGGGTTTTAAAATAGCCAATCCACTTGAATTGAAAATTGACTTTCCTTTGGATTTCTATGACTATTGTTTGAGAAATAAAGAAAGATTTCGGTATCAAATTATAAAAAAACTCCTTAATTTCTTAAGGAGTTTCTTGATGGTTATTACGAACCATTTTATGCAGGATTTGAAGAAAATTACAATTGGAAAACGCTATAAAAAGCACTCCTTTTAATAGTTATTTCAATTGAGTAGTATTTACTCTTGTAGGCGTATCTTTTCCACTAATAATCGAAGAAGAGCTTAATGCAATTGATTTTATTATTTGGGTCATGTTATCAATATCTAACGTTTCAAATTCATCATCGGCTGTGTGATACGTTAGCTCATTATCCATTTTTGAAGTAGAAATGGTATGAGCAGGAACTCCAAGCCTGGCTAATGTAGCGTTGTCTGAACGGTAAAATAATTGTTGGTCTGGATAAGGATCTGAATAAAACGTAAAACTTGTTCCGGTTAAATTAGTTTGTAAAATCTGTCCCATATTCGACTTTTCGAAGCCTGTAATGTAAGCAGAGTTTTTACCCCATTTAGATTCTGTTCCTATCATTTCAATATTGAACATTGCAATCACTTTTTCTGGCACAAGCTGTTTAGAAAAATATTTGGCTCCATAACCACCTATTTCCTCAGCTACAAATGTGGTAAAAATAATAGTACGCTCGTTGTTGTTTTGTTTTTTAAAATATTTCGCCAGCATAATTACGGCTGTTGTTCCAGCGGCATCATCATTTGCACCATTATAAATAGAATCTGTTGCAGGATGCGGAGCACCTTCTTCAGGAGAGCCTACTCCTAAATGATCATAATGCCCTGAAAAAATCACATATTCATTTGGTTTCGTTTTTCCGGGTAATATTCCAACAACATTATTCAATGTTTTTTTGGAGATTGTATTCGTTAATTCAACAGAAAAAGTGGTCGCTTCGATGGTGCCAAAAACAAACATAATTGTATTGTTTCCTGGATTAGCAGTTACTCGATCAATATGTTGAATATTCGGTAAAACACTATCAAATGAAGGGTCAACTAGGACCAAAAGATTTTTTGGACTTTTATAATATTCATTAAATTTCTGACCAATGTTATCCCCTTTATTAATTTTTACAATAGAAATATCGCTTTTTTCAGTTAAAGAAACTTGAGGAAGGTATGAGAATGTTACAACTTGATTATTGTTTATTTCTTTGCCATCAATAGTAATTTTTGAAGAAACTGCTTTAGAGGCCGTCATCGAAAATTCTTGTCTGTAATTCGTTGCAGCATTAAAAGTTTGCAAACCAATTTTTTTAAACTCTGATTCTATAAAGGCTGACGCTTTGTCAATACCCGGAGTAAAAGTTCTCCTGCCCTGCATATCATCAGCAGAAAGTATTTTCTCTATACGAGTTACTTCCTTGTTCGTAATAATTTTATCAATCGATTGTCCATGTACATTAAAACATTGACTTAGAACAAAAATACTTACAATAATTTTTTTCATATTTTACTTTTATAAATAACATTTGAGTTAAACCAAAAGTAAGTTAATTATTTACAAAATTAAGTGTCCGAAAACGTTTTTAATTGAAAAATATGAGGTTTTGTAACTTTCAGTTATAGTAATTTCCAGTCATTTAGTTTGATTCGTTTGTTTTTTAATATTGGAACGTTTGCATTACCTTTTCTAATTCAATTTTATTCTCCTTATGAAATGGTATTTCTAAAAAGTTCCAATTTACATTCGATAAAAATGGTTGAAACTTTTCCATTATGATTGACTTTAAATTATTGGAGTTGTCTTGAAAAGAATCTACCCCAAGTCTTAGATCAATATCAATAACATAATTAAATTCTTTGTTGTTTTGAAAAAGGAATGTTTTACTCAAAAATTGATTGGGTGTTAATTTAATATCTGCCAACAGGCTTGTATTTAGCTTTAATTTTCCCAAATACCATTTTTCGAAGTTGTACCAACCGTAATAATCATCTGTCTTTGTTTCAAGTTGTAACTCAAGTGATTTGTCAATCAATTCAGCAATTTTATCAATGGATTCATTTGATTTTATACCAATATAAAATGAAGTCGATTCATAGCCATAATAAACTAAATTATTAATTAATTCATCATAAGATTTTAATCTTATTCTCTCTTCATAGCCATTTTCGGCACATTCTAATTCAAAATATACAATTTCGGGTGTTTCATATTCGTTTTCAACATTATAACCATAGTCAAAACACAATATTGTATGACCATTCATAGTGGAAAGAATAGGAAGTCTGTCTAAATAAAGAAAATTTGTATCTGAAGAATTTTCTAATTTCTCTTTGTCCATATATTCTACTAAAACATCCTTTAAGGTCTTATAACCATTGTGATTAATTATTGGATCAAAACGAGCATCATTACACAAAAGTTCATTTACTTCTCCGTTATAATTCAAAGCACTTTTCCATAAAAGACCACCATTTTGTAGTTTCATATGTTCTTTATAAAGTGCTGGAAATTTAAATCCAATTTCGATTTCTTTTTGAAGGATTTGCTCTTCTGTTCTTCCAATTGTTTTTTCCGTAAAACCTTCTGCAGGTTGTTTCCAAATATCTATTATCATATAATTTTCTAAATATTGTTAAGATTCCTGTCTTGCAAAATTACTAGCAACTTGCTTATATATACTACTTTATAATATAAATCTATCTTTTTTTCAATGTATATGAGCTAGGTAATCAAGTAAAAGCTTTTGCAATAGTATGCAAAAACAAAATGCTAGAATTGGTGTTTTTTAATAAATTGAGATTATTTTTGAAACAATAATGAATTATAGAAGTATGATAGATAAAAAAACTCCTTAATTTCTTAAGGAGTTTCTTGGTGGGCGATGAGGGGTTCGAACCCCCGACCCCCTCGGTGTAAACGAGGTGCTCTGAACCAGCTGAGCTAATCGCCCTATTTTACTAGGTTGCTATCATTTCGTGATTGCGAGTGCAAATATACAGCTAGATTTCGAATTTGCAAGCGTTTTTCAAAAAAAAGTAAAAGAAAATTTTAATAAAATATTTAGAAAGCTATTTTTCAGTGATTTAAAAAACTAAAAAAAATCTTTATTTTCTTAAATTTAGTTAAAAATCAAAAACTCAAAAGCTAATTCATAATATTCTTTTGTATTCACTTGCTATAATCATACCTTTGCGTACCTTAATTGTATATTCAAATGGCTAGATTTCAAGAAAACGATTTACCGAAAGCTAAATTAGACTCTAACTCCCTTCAAAAAGCACTCCGAATTTTTAAATATGCCAAGAACCACAAATGGAAATTTTTCCTTGGCTTGATTTTCCTTTTATTAACTAGTGCCACTGCCCTAGCCTTTCCTAAATTAATGGGAATGCTCGTTGACTGTGTAACCAATAAAGATCTAGATAAGGCAAATGAAATTGCCATTGCCTTAATGGGAATTTTGACTTTGCAGGCGATTTTCTCTTTTTTCAGAATCTCATTATTTGTAAATTTTACCGAAAATTCATTGTCGAACATTCGTTTTGCATTGTATGAAAATCTGGTAAAACTGCCAATGTCATTCTATTCGCAAAAACGTGTTGGTGAACTAAACAGTAGAATTAGTGCTGATATTTCGCAATTGCAAGACACTTTCACCACAACAATAGCCGAATTTCTGCGTCAATTCATCTTAATTATTGGTGGATTTGTGATTTTAGGAACCATAAGTCCGAAATTGACTTTCATGATGCTGGCAATTGTTCCAGTCGTTGCGGTTGCTGCAGTAATATTTGGAAGATTTATTCGCAAATACGGAAAAAAAACGCAAGATAAAGTGGCCGAAAGCCAGGTAATTGTTGAAGAAACATTACAAGGAATAAGCAATGTTAAAGCTTTTGCCAATGAATGGTATGAAATCCAGCGTTACAAAAACAAGATCAGAGAAATTGTAAAAATTGCTATAAAAGGCGGACAATACAGAGGTTATTTTGCTTCGTTTATTATTTTATGTCTTTTTGGATGCGTGGTTGCCGTCGTATGGTACGGAATTACCTTAACGATAAAAGGCGAAGTTGAAGGCGTTGGTGATTTGATTTCCTTTGTTCTTTATACTACTTTTATTGGTGCTTCTTTTGGAGGAATTGCCGAAATGTATGCTCAGATTCAAAAAGCTGTTGGTGCAACTGAACGTGTTTTTGAACTTTTAGAAGAAACTCCAGAAGCAATCAATACAAGTTCAAAAGTACATGCAATTGAGAAGATAAAAGGAAATGTTACTTTTAAAAATGTGGCATTCCATTATCCATCAAGAAAAGAAGTTCAGGTTTTGAAAGATGTAAATTTCTCTGCCGAATTTGGACAAAAAATTGCCATTGTGGGACCTAGTGGTGCAGGAAAATCGACAATTTCGTCTTTATTACTGCGCTTCTATGATATTACATCTGGAGAAATTCTTGTTGATGGAAAAAATATTCATGATTATGATTTAGAAAATCTGCGTGGAAATATGAGTATTGTTCCTCAGGATGTGATTTTATTTGGAGGAACAATCAGAGAAAATATTGCTTACGGAAAGCCAGATGCTTCAGACGAAGAAATTATCGCTGCTGCAAAACAGGCAAATGCTTTTAATTTTGTAGAAGGCTTTCCAGAAAAATTTGAAACATTAGTAGGAGAACGTGGTGTTAAACTGTCCGGTGGACAACGTCAGCGTATTGCAATTGCAAGAGCTTTGCTGAAAAATCCGAGTATTTTGATCTTAGACGAAGCAACATCATCTTTAGACAGCGAAAGCGAAAAACTGGTTCAGGAAGCTTTAGAAGTATTAATGGAAGGAAGAACTAGTATTATCATCGCTCACCGACTTTCGACTATTAGAAATGCTGATAAAATTCTAGTTTTAGATAACGGAAAAATATCCGAAGAAGGAACGCATCAGGAATTAATAAATCTTGAAAACGGAATTTATAAAAACTTAAGTAATTTACAGTTTAGTAATTCTTAAATTAAATTTCAATTTAAAAATTCCAATTATAAAAAAACTCCATTTGATTTTACAAATGGAGTTTTTTTTATGGGAAAATCTAAAATCGATTTAAACCGGACTAAAGTCCGGCCCTACAATATAATCGAGCCAAAGACTCTTTAGCAGTTCCGAAGGAACAAACCATATTGTAGAGCTGGACTTCAGTCCAGTTTATAAAGGAATATCCAAATAAAACAAAAAAAGCTCCAATTAAAAATTGGAGCTTTTTATATATAAACTGTAAACTGAGACAGAAAACGGAAAACTATTTCCCTTTTCTACGTTTACGTTCCGCTTTAATCATTGATAATTCACGGCTTGTTTGTCCTGCAACTGAAGTATTTTCTTCAGCACGGCGAATCAAGTATGGCATAACGTCTTTAACTGGTCCAAATGGCAAGTATTTAGCATCATTATAACCATTTTCAGCAAGATTGTAGCTGATATTATCGCTCATTCCGTACAATTGACCAAACCAGATTCTGTTATCATTTTTAGCTATTCCTTTTTGAGCCATCATTTCCATTAATTTATAAGAACTCAATTCATTGTGAGTTCCTGCAAAAATGGCCATAGTGTCTAAATGCTCTAACATATATTGTACAGCTGCGTCATAATTTACATCTGTAGCTTCTTTAGAAACGCAAATTGGCGAAACATATCCTTTTTCTTCTGCACGCTTATTTTCTTTTTCCATGTAAGCACCACGAACTAATTTCATTCCAATAAAGAAACCTTCGTTCTTGGCAATTTCATGTAATTTTTTCAAATAATCTAAACGATCCCAACGATACATCTGTAACGTATTAAATACAATTGCTTTTTCTTTATTGTATTTACGCATCATATTGGTTACTAAATCATCAGCAGCATCCTGCATCCAGCTTTCTTCACCATCAATTAACAACGCCACATCTTTTTTATGAGCTTCACTGCAAACTTGATCAAAACGTGCCACTACTCTATCCCATTCTGCTTGCTCTGCAGGAGTTAGCGTTTGTTTTTCTCCTATTTTTTCATATAATTCAAAACGTCCTAAACCAGTTGGCTTGAAAACCGCAAACGGAATTGCCAAACGTTCTTTAGCAAAATCAATAGTTCTCAATGTCATTTCAAGAGCGGCATCAAACTGCTCTTCTTCTTCTTTTCCTTCAACTGAATAATCCAATACAGATGAAACACCTTTTGTAAACATTTTATCTACTACCGAAAGGCAATCATTTTCATTTACACCACCGCAAAAGTGATCAAAAACAGTCGCGCGAATCAATCCTTCCACCGGAAGGTGCGCTTTAAGAGCAAAATTAGTTACAGCAGTTCCAATTCTTACAAGAGGCTCGCTGTCAATCATTTTAAAAAGAAAGTAAGCTCTGTCAAGTTCAGTATCACTTTTTAGCGAAAATGCTACTTGAGTGTTATCGAATATTTTTTCCATTAAGTTTAGTTTTTGTGCAAAGATATAGAGTGTTTTGAATATTATTCACGAAATCGTATGATATTTTTTAATATCTATAATTGGCTTAGGAAAATTTCATATTTAAAAAGTAGGATTTTACTGTTGTTTTTGTGTATTTTTGCAAAAAAATAAAAATCATCATGAAGGATACTGTTGAAAATATAGTTAATGAAACTAAAGGAAAAAGTTCATTTCCAAATTTAATAGTTTTATGTTTTATAGTTTCCTTATTAATTATTGACTTCTTTCCTTACTTTAAAAGTCTGGAAATTATCAATCCACAGTTTTTATATTTATCCTTAGTGAATGCAGTAACTGGGATTTATTTATATCTCAATTCAAATCTCATTTCGAAGAATATTATTCAAATTTTCAAGAAAAGTTATATTTTAAAACTTTATGCTTCCTTTGTTTTTTTCTGCGCTTTATCCTATCTCACAGCCAAAAACACATCACTTGTATTTACAAAAATTACAGAAATTGTAATTGTATTTTGCTTATTTATAAATCTTTCTATTTTTCTCAGAAACAAACTAGATCTATTTTATAAAATAGCTTTTATTGTTTCTTTTAGTGCTTTTATACAGGCTTGGCAGCAATTAGCGCAATTTATTATTATCCCAAAACATGTTGCAGTTATTAATCTTTTAAACGGAATGAAAGGTAACACGGGTAATATAAACATCTTAGCCGCTAGTTTAACAATAAAAATTCCATTTATACTAATTGGAATACTTTACTTTAAAAACTACAAAAAGCTTTTTCTAATTGTTGCCCTTTTTTCAGTTACGGCGGTTATTTTCTTAACTGGAGCAAGAACACCATTAATCAATATATTTTTATTGTGTATCATTTATACTATATATGTATGGAGAAAATATTCGTTTAAGAAAGAAACGTTCATTAGAATTTCTTATTTAATCCTCCCAATTCTTCTTTCAATCATTTTTACTGGTTCAATATTTAATAAATCAAAAGACAACGCCCGATATGTTTCACTAAAAAACAGAGTTGAACAGATAAATACTGAAGAAGCCTCATCAAAAGCACGTCTGATATACTGGAATAATGCACTTAAAATGAGTGAAAAAAATCCATTTTTAGGAATTGGATTAGGTAATTATCAAATAGAATCAATTCCATATGAAAGAACAACTTCTAACGATTCAGTCGTTTCGTTGCATGCACACAATGATTTTCTTGAAATTTTAGCTGAAACCGGAATTATCAATGGGCTTATTTACTTTTCACTTTTCGTCTATCTTTTAATTATTAATCTAAAGAATGTAATTAAATCAATTAATAAAGAATGTGAGTTGCTTTCTATTTTAATTTTAATGATACTAGTTGTTCATGGTATAGATTCCCTGTTCAATTTTCCAATGTACAGGCCTACAATGGCTATTTTTTTCAGTTTAATGCTTGCTTTCAGTTTATTAAATAATTCGGAAGTTCTACAAACAAAATTATCTACAAACAATTCCCCGACCAAAATTATAATTGCAATACTAATTGGAATATCGTTAATCACCAGCTTTTCTGCATATGTAATTTATAAAGCGTCTCATTTAGAGTATTTAATTTTTAGTGACAATATCAACATGAGCAATAAGGGAGTACTTACTGGTGATGAAGTCATTAAAAGAATGCCAGCATATCCAAATGTTTTTAACACTTCAGAATCATTTTATGAATATGCAGGAATCTACTATGTTCGTGAAAAACAATATGACAAGGCTCTAAAATGTTTTTCAAAAGCAAGTAAAATAAATGGTTATTCTGGTCGCATTCCATTTTATAAAGTTATTATTTCCAGAAATAAAGGGAATCTGGACAGCGCTTACGTTTATTCCAAACAGGCTTTCTATTTAAGGCCTAGAGATTATGATCTTTATAAAGCTTCTTCCGAATTTGCGATATTTAGAAAAGATACTTTAGAAATTATAAAAGAACATAAATTGTTTAATCAATACAGACCAACGAGTCGAACCTGGGCAGAAGCCGCTAAAGGCCTTAGAACATCAGGATACAATTATAAAAATTTACTTGTTTTTGTAAATCAAGGTTTAAAAGTTTTTCCAAAAGATAGTATATTAAAAGAAATGAAAAACAATCTTTTAATAACCAATTATCTTGTTGGCGGGCAGCATTTCGAATCCGATTCGAAACTAAACAAAGCCTTGGAATCATATGAAAAAATTTTAAAGATTGACGCTGAAAATGTTTATGCATTTCAAAATATTGGCTTTAATTATTTGAAGCAAGGCCAAATTAAAAAAGCGATCAGCAGTTTATTAAATGCACTGAATTATCCGGGTTTAAATGATGGCAAAACAGAATTTTATCTTGGCATTTGTTATTTAAAAGTGAACGATAAAGTGAATGCTTTAAAATATCTCCATCTTTCCAAAAACAAAGGTTATCCTGCAGCCAAGCAAATAATATCCAGTTTTCAAAACATAAAAATGGTTGATGAAAAGACTGTATTGAAACAAAAAAATGATTTTTTGATTGCTGAATATATTACAGAAGGACAAAAATTTGAAGAACAGAAAAAAATGAGTGAGGCTCTTTTGTCTTATGAAAAAGCGGAAAAGATCGACCCTAAGAGTATTTATGCAGCACAAAATATTGGTTTCTATTATTTTAAGACAGGACAATCAAAAAAAGCAATCACCTATTTGCTGAATGCATTAAAATATCCTGGTTTAAATGATGGAAAAACAGAATATTTTCTTTCAATATGTTATTTGCAAGAAGATGATAAAACTAATGCTTGCAAATATTTAAATAGATCAAAAAACAAAAACTATCCTGATGCAGAACAATTATTAACAAAAATCTGTAAATAGTTTTGATGCTATTGAATGCCTAATTTAGAATCATTCGTTTTAAAACAAATTAGGCCTAAAGTTTGAATATTATTTAGGTTAAAAAGCCTTATTTTTGCGCTCTCAATTAACCTAGGAAGTATGAAATCTATTCAAGCAAATAATTATTTCGTGCATTTTAACCAAAATGCGTACGAAGCTTTAAATAAGCATTTAAAAGAAACTAAGTATTCAAATCTCTTTATAATAGTAGACGATAAAACAAATGAATATTGTCTTTCTAAACTTTTGCCTCAAATTGAAACTGATTTAAATATCGAAATTATTGAATTTGAATCGGGTGAAGAAAATAAAAATATCGAAACTTGTATTCAGATCTGGAATGTACTTACTGAACTTGGAGCCGACAGAAAAGCACTTATTATAAATTTAGGAGGCGGTGTTGTTACTGATTTAGGCGGATTTGTTGCTTCTACTTTTAAAAGAGGTGTTAATTTCATAAATATTCCAACAACTTTATTATCAATGGTTGATGCTTCAGTTGGCGGAAAAACAGGTGTTGACTTAGGAAACCTTAAAAACCAGATTGGTGTAATCAATGTACCTCAGATGGTTTTGATCGATACCGAATATCTTCAAACTTTATCACAAAGCGAAATGCGTTCAGGATTAGCTGAAATGCTGAAACACGGTCTTATTTATGATACAGCATACTGGAAAGAGTTTTTAGACATAAAAGCTATTGATTATAACGGATTGGATGAACTTATTTATCGTTCTGTTGAAATTAAAAATGATATTGTAATTCAGGACCCAACTGAAAAAAATATTCGTAAAGCATTAAACTTCGGGCATACGCTTGGCCATGCTATAGAAAGCTACTTTTTAGAAAGCGAAACTAAAACAACATTATTGCATGGTGAAGCAATTGCCATCGGAATGATTCTGGAAAGTTATATTTCGCTGCAGAAAGGTTTAATTACTGTTGCCGAATATTCTGAAATCAAAACTGCTATAAAAAGTATTTATGATGATGTAATTGTCGAAGAAAACGACATTGATCCAATATTAGAATTACTGATTCACGACAAAAAAAATGAATATGGCTTGATTCAGTTTGCGCTGATCGAAGGAATCGGAAAAATAAAAATTAACCAATCAGTTGAAAATAAATTAATTCTAGAAGCGTTTCAAGATTATAAATCTTAAATATTTTTTAATCAAAAGGATTGCTTTAGGTATATATTATTTTTTACATTTGCCTCGATGAAAACAAACAGAAAACAAAGACATTTCAGCTCATATAGAAACAGACTCAACAGCTCTTTATTAAGAATGCTGAACCGTTTTTATAATAGTAAAAGTCCGTTTTGTTTTGATGTTTTCTTATGTTCAAAAGCCGAGCACGAAAAACTGCCGATTATTTTCGCCAATATTAGAGTTTGAATTTTAGATTTAGCGCCGTTTTTTTACTAAATTTAAATACAAATTAAAATATTGAAAATTAAATGAATACAAAATATTCTGATCTAATAAACCAAACATACTATTTTCCACAGGAGGAATTTAAACTAAACAAGGACAACCTTCAGTTTCATAACATCGATTTAATGAAACTGGTTGAACAATATGGTACACCTTTAAAGTTTACTTATTTGCCTCAAATTTCTGAAAACATCAACAAGGCAAAATCTTGGTTCAGAAAAGCAATGGAAAAGAACAAATACGAAGCAAAGTATTACTATTGTTATTGCACCAAAAGCTCTCATTTTGAATACATTATGAATGAAGCTTTCAAGAATAACATTCATATTGAAACTTCGTCAGCATTTGACGTCAACATTGTTGAGAATTTGTTGGAAAACGGAAAAATCAATAAAAGTACGTATGTTATCTGCAATGGTTTTAAAAGAGACGAATACATTAGTAATATTGCTAGATTAATTAATAACGGACATAAAAACACTATTCCGATTATTGATAATTACGAAGAACTTGATTTGCTTCAAGGCGAAATTAAAGGAAAATTCAAAATTGGAATTCGTATTGCAGCTGAGGAAGAGCCTAAATTTGAGTTTTATACTTCAAGATTAGGAATTGGTTATAAAAACATTGTTTCGTTCTATAAAAAACAAATTCAGGAGAATGATAAACTAGAGCTTAAAATGCTTCACTTTTTCATTAATACCGGAATCAACGATACATCATATTACTGGAATGAGCTTGTAAAATGTATTAAAGTTTACATTGCACTTAAAAAAGAATGCCCTACTCTTGATGGCTTGAACATTGGAGGCGGTTTTCCAATTAAGAACTCACTTGCTTTTGAATATGATTATCAATATATGATTGATGAAATTATCAATCAAATTAAAATCGCTTGTGATGAAGCCGAAGTTGATGTACCAAATATCTTTACAGAATTTGGTTCGTTTACAGTAGGTGAAAGTGGTGGCGCAATCTATCAGATTTTGTATCAAAAACAACAAAATGATAGAGAAAAATGGAATATGATCGATTCATCGTTCATTACTACTTTGCCAGATACTTGGGCTATAAATAAACGTTTTATTATGCTGGCGATAAATCGCTGGAATGATACTTACGAACGGGTTCTACTGGGCGGACTGACTTGTGATAGTGACGATTATTACAATTCTGAACAAAACATGAATGCCATTTATTTGCCTAAATACAGCAAAGAAAAACCATTATATATTGGTTTCTTTAATACAGGTGCGTATCAGGAAACAATTGGAGGTTACGGCGGTTTACACCACTGTTTGATTCCACAGCCAAAACACATTTTGATAGATCGTGACGAAAATGGTATTCTGGCAACAGAAGTTTTCTCAGAACAACAGACTTCTGATGATGTATTGAAAATTTTAGGCTACAAGAAAAAAATATAAAAATTAGGCAAATTAAAAAGTTAATAGCTTTAAATTTATTAATTTGCAGTAAGATCGTAAAAGGTTAAAAACTTTTAATTCAAACAAAAACAAAAAAAAAAGAAATGAAAGGACCAATCAGTCAGTTTATTGAAAAACATTATTTACACTTTAACTCTGCTTCTCTAGTAGATGCGGCTAAAGAGTACGAGCAACAGCTGGCTAACGGCTCAAAAATGCTTGTAAGTATGGCTGGTGCTATGAGTACAGCTGAAATTGGTAAAATTTTTGCAGAAATAATTAGACAAGATAAAGTACAAATTATTTCATGTACTGGAGCCAATCTAGAAGAAGATATCATGAATTTAGTAGCTCATTCTCATTATGAAAGAGTTCCTAACTACCGTGATTTGACACCAGAAGATGAATGGGCACTGCTTGAAAGAGGATTAAACCGTGTTACAGATACTTGTATTCCTGAACATGAAGCTTTCAGACGTCTTCAAAAGCATATCTACAAAATTTGGAAAGATGCAGATGATAAAGGAGAACGTTATTTCCCGCACGAATTCATGTATAAAATGTTATTGTCTGGTGTTCTTGAAGAATATTACGAAATTGATTTAAAAGACAGCTGGATGTATGCAGCAGCTGAAAAAAATCTTCCAATTATCGTTCCAGGATGGGAAGATAGTACAATGGGAAATATTTTCGCATCATATGTAATTAAAGGAGAATTAAAAGCTTCAACAATGAAGTCTGGTATTGAATACATGACTTTCTTAGCAGATTGGTATTCAAAAAACAGCAGCAACGGTATCGGATTCTTCCAAATTGGTGGTGGTATCGCAGGTGACTTCCCTATTTGTGTTGTGCCAATGCTTTATCAAGATATGGAAATGCACGATGTTCCTTTCTGGAGTTATTTCTGTCAAATTTCTGATTCAACAACGAGTTACGGATCATATTCAGGAGCTGTTCCAAATGAGAAAATCACTTGGGGTAAATTAGATATCAAAACCCCTAAATTTATTATCGAATCGGATGCTACAATCGTTGCGCCGTTAATTTTTGCATATTTATTAGATTTATAGGATATTTTTATGAAAAGAGTTATAGTAGACTACGCCAAACTGACAAACGAAATTTTAAACCTTTTGGTTGAAAAATTTCCTGATGGTTATGATGATTCGGATGTTATCCGTTTTAGAAACGCTAAAAACGAATTAGTAGAAGCTGTTGAAGTACGTACTGAAGACACTATTTATTTAGTAAAAATTAGTACCAAGCTTGCTGACAGAATTGAAAATTATGACGAAGATGATGATATCGATCTTGATGTTGATACAATCGAACCGGTAAAAGGACTTGATCTTGACGATGATGCTGCTGACGATGATGAAGATGATGACAATCAAGACAAACCAGACACTGATGGCGGTGACGATGATGACGAAGACAGAGACCCAGACGATATCGCTGATGAAGAAGATGATGATGAAGACGATGAAGACTAATCATTTAAAATTATAAAAACGAAGGAACTCTTTTGAGTTCCTTTTTTTTATCAACTACTATTTATATTTGTAAGAAATTAATTATATTTATTTTTTTATTGCAATTTATTTAAATTATACCCATTATTACATGACTTCAGAATTATTACATGCCAAACTAAAAGAGAATTTCGGATTTGAAAAATTCAGGCCAAATCAAGAAACGATCATAACAACCGTTTTATCTGGTCAAGATACGCTTGCAATTATGCCAACAGGTGGCGGAAAATCAATTTGTTTTCAATTGCCTGCCCTTATTTTACCAGGAATCACAATTGTAATTTCTCCTTTAATTGCATTAATGAAAGACCAGGTCGACAGTTTAAAAACAAATGGTATCGCTGCTTGTTTTATTAACAGCAGTCAATCTTCTGAGGAACAGCAGTATTATATTGACAATTTAAGATCAAATACCTTTAAACTCGTTTACATTGCACCTGAAAGTTTGTCTTATTTGGATAATGCCTTTAACGAATTGACTATCAGTTTAATTGCTATTGATGAAGCACACTGTATTTCGTCATGGGGCCATGATTTTAGACCCGCATATACAAATTTAGGATATTTAAAAAACCGCTTCCCTTCTACTCCAGTTTTGGCTTTAACCGCTACTGCCGATAAAGCAACTCGTGTAGATATAACAAAACAGTTGAATTTAAAAAATCCGAAAACTTTTGTTGCATCATTTGATCGCGCGAATTTAAGTCTTGAAGTACGACCTGCATTAGATCGCGTAAAACAAATTATTGATTTTGTTGAAAACAAACCCAACGAATCTGGGATTATCTATTGCTTAAGCAGAAAAACTACAGAAGAACTTGCTGAGAAATTATCCAAAAATGGTATTGCTGCAAAAGCATATCACGCAGGTTTAGACAATACAAAACGAGCAAAAACGCAAGATGAATTTATCAATGATGACTGCCAAGTGGTTTGTGCCACAATTGCTTTTGGGATGGGAATTGACAAATCGAATGTCCGCTGGGTAATTCATTATAATCTTCCAAAAAACATTGAAGGTTATTATCAGGAAATTGGTCGCGCTGGTCGTGATGGCATGCCTGCTGAAACTGTTTTATTTGAAAGTTATGCCGATGTGATTCAGCTTCAAAAATTTGCTTCTGAAGGATTGAACTCTGATGTTCAACTTGCCAAATTAGATCGAATGAAACAATATGCAGATGCTCTAAGCTGCCGCAGAAAAATATTGCTTTCCTATTTTGGAGAATTAGTAACTGAAAATTGCGGTAATTGTGATATCTGTAAAAATCCTCCAACATTTTTCGACGGAACGACTCTCGCGCAAAAAGCACTTTCTGCTATCACTAGATTACAGGAATCAGAACCTTTGGCTGTAATTGTTGATTTTTTGAGAGGCTCGAAAAACGCATATATCTACGAAAAAAATTATCAAACGCTAAAAACGTACGGAATTGGAGCTGATATTTCTTGGTACGATTGGAATCAATATTTAATTCAGCTGATTAATTTGGGATATTGCGAAATTGCCTTTCATCAGCATAATAAAATTTTACTGACATCTTTTGCTAAAAAAGTTTTGTTTGAAGGTGAAAAAGTAAAGCTGACAACTGTAGTTAAGAAAGTAATTGATAAAAATGAAATAAAACAAGAGAAAGCAAAAGCCTCTAAAAATTCATTATTTGAAACGCTTAGAAAATTACGTTATGAAATTGCACAAGAAGAAGAAGTTCCGGCATATGTGATTTTCAGTGACGCATCTCTAAGACAAATGGAAATCTTAAGACCAATGAGCGACGAGGATTTTCTTGCTGTTGAAGGTGTTGGAAAGGCTAAACTTGAAAAATATGGTTCTGAGTTTATAAATGCTATCATTCAATTTTATAAAAATAAATCGGTTGTTAAAAAAGAAAAAAAAGATAGCACGTACGCAAAAACTTTAGAGTTATTTCAAAACGGGCTTTCTATAGAAGAAATTGCCGGACAAAGAAATCTCGGCGAAACCACAATTGTTTCTCATTTAGCAAAATTATATGTTGACGGGAATGATTTAGATTTAAGCCAATTTGTTTCTGATCAAGAAATTGCTGCAATACAAAAAGCGCAAATAGAATTAGAAAACCCTACTGCGTTAAAACCGTACTTTGAATATTTTGAAGAAAAAGTGTCTTATGATAAAATTCGCTTTGGATTAGCTTTTTTGGAGAGAAAACATCAAACTATTCAATAATTTTTATCCTTTTAACAAAGGAGAAATAACAAGATTGTATAAAAAAATCCTGTGAAGTTAATTCACAGGATTTTTTTTTTTTGATTTTATAAATATCTTTCCTCAAAAACTTTTTGATGATGTTTTTGATGCCCAATAACAACAAAACCTAACGCTCTAACAGAAATTGGATTGTTTGAAGCAGTTCCAATTCTTTTAAGCTGTTCTTCAGATAAGCTTTTATAAAACAATAAAGTTGAATATCTTAACGCCGAGAATTCTGTTAACAAATCTTGAATGCTTCTTTTGTTTGATTCGGTATTATTTGCATAATCATCTTCCTCAAAACTTGGCAAAGGCGTTTTATCATTTCGTGAAAATCTTAAAGCACGATAAACAAAAATACGCTCACAATCTATAAGATGCTGAATGATATCTTTGATCGTCCATTTTCCTTCTGCATAGCGATAATCAAACTTATCCATCGGAATGTCTTGTACAAATCTGATGAAGCTATGAAGCGAAATTTCTAATTCTTCAATCAAATTTACATTTCCAGCTTCGCGAATATAATTAGCAAATCCGCCAGAATATTCGTTTTCTAATAATTGATCTGAATTCATTTTATAATTTTTAAGCAGAGTTTCTACTCGCGTTTGTATTTCCAAAAAGTGATCGTGTAACAATCTTTTCGTATACTTTGATCAAATCTTCGTTGCCTTCTTTTTTGTTCAATTCATTAATTCTCAAAAGAGCATACTGCTGAATTGTCAATAAAGGCAAAACAATTCGCTCTCTGATCTGAATTGATGCAATACCATCAGGATAATTCTCCATCAAAGTTTTATGTCCAGCAATTTTCAATAAGAGTCTTTTTGTTTCAGAAAATTCATCAAATATAATTTGCCAAAATTCACCAAACTCAGGGTCTTTACTCATGTAGGCCGTTAAAGGTAAAAATGATTTTGCCAATGACATCATACTGTTTTCAAGCAGTGTTTTGAAAAATAACGAATTATGATACAAATCGCTTACTTTATCCCATTGTCCAGATTCTTCAAAATGTCTTAAAGCAGATCCTACTCCAAAAAATCCTGGTACATTTTGTTTTAATTGACTCCATGAACCAACAAATGGAATTGCTCTTAAATCAGCAAAATCCAAAGATTCTGATTTGCTTCTTTTTGAAGGACGACTTCCAATATTCGTTTTTGAGTAATATTTCAGCGTACTCATTTTTTCCAAATATGGAATAAATTTTGGATGATTTTTAAAACTCAAATATTTATCATATCCTAAAGAAGCCAATTGCGTTAAAATGGCAGTTTCTTCTGGACTTAATTCATTTTCTTCTTTCTTAAATACTTGATTTGTAATTCCCGCAGTTAATAAATTTTCAATATTGTAACGGCATGAATCTAAAGTTCCAAAATTTGAACTGATAGTTTGCCCCTGAACTGTTATCTGGATTTCATTATTTTCAATTTTTGGTCCTAATGAAGCATAAAATTTATGTGTTTTTCCACCACCACGGGCTGGAGGTCCACCACGGCCGTCAAAGAAAATAGCTTTAATGCCGTATTT
Source organism: Flavobacterium sp. LC2016-01 (assembly GCF_009711135.1). Lineage (GTDB taxonomy): Bacteria > Bacteroidota > Bacteroidia > Flavobacteriales > Flavobacteriaceae > Flavobacterium. The sequence goes on from NZ_WMIC01000006.1 coordinate 323,139, forward strand.
TCTAGAGATTTCGGTCAATGAAATTTTAGCCTGATAAATACTCCAGTTCGCCATTAAATAACCGCCATCTTTTGTTCCGTCAGAGAAACCAAGCATAATAGTTTGTTTATTGCCTCTCGCCTGTAAATGCTTTGCATATTCTGGATTTGTATACAACTGCTCCATAATCGAATGCGCATTCTGCAAATCATCAACTGATTCAAAAAGCGGAATAATATCAACCGTTGGATTTTCCCAGTTATTCAAACGAATCATGGCAAAAGTTTCCATTACGTTCAAAGCACTTTCATTATTACTGATAATGTAGCGATTTGCTCCTTCTTCACCGTTATTTTGCTGAATTGTTTTTATTGCTTGAACAGATTCTAAAGTTGATCTTGTAATTTCATCTTCAAAATCACTCGGATTTAAGTCTCCTTTTACTTTTGATAAAACATCTATTTTTTGATCTTCTGTCAGTTCGTAATAATTTTTCGGAAAAATTGATGAACCTGAGTTCAAATAATAATTCACCACATCTTTAAATACAGCATTATGAATTTTACTGTTCTGACGAATATCTAAAGTTGCAAAATGGAAACCAAATAGATTTATTTTAACTAATAATGCCTCTAACTCGTCCAGATAAAGTGACTGGTGTTTTTCAATAATAATTGTTCTGATTTTATCCAGCTGCGCTAATAATTCATCTAGAGTGATAAAAATCTCACCTTTAGAATAAAATACAGAACGATAAAGTTTATGTTCAAGTTCTGCAACCAAAACATCTACACCTGAGAAAGTTAGCTTACGTTTTAAGTTTCTCATTTCAACATAATAACACTTTAAAATAGAAGTACGCAAACGGTCTGCTACTTTTAAAGTAATATCAGTAGTCACAAATGGATTTCCATCACGGTCTCCTCCTGGCCAGAATCCAAGTTTGATTAATTGGTTTTGAATTGCATTTCCTGCAAGGATGTTTTTTTGCAGATAATGAACTATTTCACCAGAAGTTGCATAAAAAACGTTCTCAAGGTACCAAATCAAACTTACAGCTTCATCGTAAGGATTTGGCTTTACATTTTGAATAAAAGGAGTTTTTCCTAATTGCGCTAATAATTGTTTGATCTGTAATAGGTCGTTTTGACGAATCGCTTCAGTCAGATCGTTTATGATTCCTAAAACTGGACCAGGGTAAAATTGCGTTGGATGTGCCGTTAAAACCGTGCGGACATTGAAATTTTCTAAAAATTCGATTAATTCCTCATCTTTTTCCTTTGCATCCGTTTTCTCTTTAATATCACGCAAAGAACCTCGCCCTTCCATATTGTTAACTTCCGGAAAAGCAGCATCTTCAATTGCATCAAACAATACGATTTGACGCTCTATATATTGAATAAAACGAAACATTAAATCGATTTTTTCCGTCTCTGAAGCATTATTCAGAAACTTATTTGAGAAAAAATCAAAAATTTCTTTGGGTGTCTCTTCTTTTTTAAATCCCGTTTCACAAGTCTCTGTAAATAAAGGTAATAAAACCCCCGTATTATCTATAGAGTCAAATGGCAAAGTTATAAAGACACTATTATAGATGTGGTATTTAGAAAGAACGTCTTGGTTAAAACGCTCAATTTTGGGTAACGTGTACATAATTGTGTTGTAGTTGTTTGGTTAATTAGTCATAAAAAAACCCCAAGAATAAACTTGAGGTATATTTTAATATAGCATTCAAGAGGAATTCTTACATATTTTTAAAAATAGTATGCATCAAACGCTTCTTATCGTTAATACTTTCCTCTAATGAAATCATAGTTTCTGTTCTGTAAACTCCTTCGATATCATCAATCATAAAAATAACTTCTTTCGCATGCTTAGTGTCTTTTGCTCTAATTTTGCAAAAAATGTTGAATTTACCAGTCGTTACAGAAGCTACTGTTACGAAAGGAATTTGATTGATTCTCTCTAATACAAATTTAGTTTGAGACGTATTATTAAGGAATACACCCACATAAGCAATAAATGAATACCCTAATTTATCGTAATCTAAGGCTAGTGAAGATCCCATGATGATACCGGCATCCTCCATTTTTTTTACTCTAACATGTACTGTTCCAGCAGATATCAATAGTTTTTTTGCAATGTCAGTAAACGGAACTCTCGTATTGTCTATTAACATATCTAAAATCTGGTGATCTACTTCATCTAAACGAAATTTACTCATAATTCTTTAATTAATATTACTAATTGCTATTACAAAGTATAAAAATATATATAAAAAACAACAAATTCACATAAAAATTAACTTTTTATCAACCCGTTAACAAATTTAGTATTTTTATTTAAATAAAAATCTGCTTTTTGATTCAATTTCGGAAAATTACCATAGTCATCAGAATAAATTGCACCTTTTGCATCATATTCGTAATGTCCAAAATAATTTTCTAATTCTCCTGCTTCAACTATATAAGCATTAAAATGAATCTTATTTTCAATCAATTCTTCTTTGTATTGTGCGACAAAATTCGTAATAATTTCGATACCATCATAATTTATTTTGATATTTTTATACATAAAATCATAAAAAACCACTTTATTTTGTGAAATATTCAAATAATCATTAATTCTATTATTAACTAAATCGTTTTCGGAGATGAGTTTAAACGCCGTAATTAGTGAGAAAAATAGGAACTTTCGCGTGATTTCTCTGTCATAATCCCCTGCATAGTGCCCTGCTTCAAATAATATCGTAGGAACGCCTAAAAATTGAAAAGTATCTCCAATACAATTTAGATTAAACGAATCATCAAAACGACCAATTTGTCCTGGAATATATTTTTGCAATTCATCATTAATTCCAGCAATCACATTTATAGCTTTTAATCTGTTCTCATTAATTTCTCTTTCTTCATTATAGGAAGGCGCCAAAAATGAAACAGTTGCAGGTTTTCCCGTCTCTCCCGCACCAAATATTGTTCTTTGATCATGAAGATTAAAGCAGAAATGAGGTTTAAAACTTTCGAAAACTTCTCTTAAAACGTTGCTTTCTGGCTGTGTCAGATTTTGTGAATCACGATTTAAGTCGATTTTATTGGCATTTTCACGTGTATATAACTTCGCTCCATCAGGATTTAGTATAGGAATGCTGTAAAAAGTAAATGTATCTAGCATTTTCTGAGCAAATTCTGATCCATTATTTAGTACGTTAATGAAATCAAATAGTGCTTTTGTTGTTGTGCTTTCGTTTCCATGCATTTGTGACCAAAGGTAAATACGCGTACTTCCTGTACCAATTTGGTAACTATATATAGGTTGTCCTAAAACCGATTTTCCTATAACTGAAACTTGATTGTTGGTATTTAATTTGGTTAATAAAGGCTCAATATGATCTAAAGTAAGATAACGGCCTGATATAGATTGCTCCTTGTTCTGGTTAAATAATTCTTCTAAATTCATTGTCTTTTGATTTGTTTACAAAAGTAAACATCTTTATTTTTACAATTGTAAACTCTAAAAAATATCGAAAATTTAGAATTGTAAACAGTATTTAGGATTATTTGAAAGGCTTCTTAAATCCTTGAATTAACAAATGTTACACTTTAAATACATATTTATTAATTACATGTATTTCAACAAGTTATAAGTTATTATATAAAGTATTAATTAGATCTAAAATACGCTATTATTATAATTTACAACTGTAAAATTGTTTATCTAATTCCTTTTTGTTACATTTGTAAACATAGCTGTCGCTTAAAATAATTTACAATGGTAAACATCGATGATTTTGTAAAAAGACTGGAAATTATATTGGATTATTATGCTATAAACGCCTCGTCATTTGCTGACAAAATTGGGGTACAGCGTTCTAGTATGTCTCATCTTTTATCTGGAAGAAACAAACCAAGTCTGGATTTTGTCATGAAAATTCTTGAAGTTTTTCCAGATGTCGATTTGTATTGGCTTCTTAACGGAACTGGAAACTTCCCTAAAAGTGCTGACGAAATTTCATTCTCAAAAGTCACTTCAACTTCAGAAATGGAAAAAACCGTCCCTCCTACTTTATTAAATGAAAATTTTTCTGGAACTGATTTATTTTCTGAAATAAGTAACGAGGAAAAAAATAGTGTCGAAAATAAAAATATTGCCCTTGAAAAAAATCCTATTTTTTCTTTGGAAGAAAAAGAAATTGAGAAAATCGTGATTTTTTACAAAAACGGGACATTTAAGGCATATGTCCCGTAGTTCAGAAATTTTGCGTATTTGAAAATTTTCAAAATTATTTTTCATTTAAGAGATTCTCACGCATTTGAAAAAATACTGAATTTTAGACTTGCAGACCATTTTCAGGAATTTTACCCACTACTCCTTTATAATGATTTTTTAAGATTTCCCAATCAGCTTCATAATTGCCAGTCGGGAAAAATGGTTCTCCTAAATTAACTTCTTTCTTTCCCCAATCAAAAGCAACAGGAACAATTGGAACATTTGCTTTGAGCGCTATATAATAAAAACCAGTTTTAACTTCGGTTACGCCTTTTCGGGTTCCTTCTGGAGCAACTGCCAAACGAAAAGTTTCTTTACGGTCAAAAATTGCTGCAATCGAATCTACTTTATTCAACCCGCCGGTGCGATCAAGCGGTTCGCCTCCGACGTTTCTAAAATAATAACCAAAAGGGAATTTGAATAATTCCTTCTTCCCTACCCAATTCATCTCTAGACCTGAAATCCCTCTTGTAAAAATTCCAAGGTAGAAATCATGATTGCTCGTATGAGGCATAACCATCAAGATACATTTTGATACTTCGGCATTTTCCAATCCTACGATTTTCCAGCCCATTAGCTTAAAGAAGATGAATTTGTATAACTGTTTTTTCATTAAAATTTATTATTTCTACAAAAATAAAAGATTTAAAATGTATTTTTGAGTAAAAGCATTATAAAATGATTCAAAAACTGTTCAGTTATCTAATTCCAATAAAAATATTCAAAAAAAAATCGGCCCGAAGCAAAACAATTGAGGTTACATGGGCAAATGGCGAATTGGTCTTAGACTCTGAAAACACCAATTATTCGTATGGAAGTCTGCAGCGTATATTAAGGTACGGCCTGCGAAATATTGGCTACGATACTATTCTAAAAATGGATCATATTTTAGTATTGGGAGTTGCCGGCGGAAGTGTTATAAAAACTTTAGTCGATGAAGTTGAATATAAAGGCAAGATTACTGGAGTCGAAATAGATCCTGAAATGATTCAGATTGCCAATCAATATTTTAATTTAAATAAAATAGAACAGCTCGAATTGGTTATCGATGATGCATTTGAGTTTGTTTTAAAAACAAAAGAGAAATACGATTTAATTATTATTGATATTTTTGAAGATATTAAAATGCCTAATTTCCTTTTTGAAAGTTTTTTCAGTGAACGTGTCTGCTCTTTATTAAACAATCAAGGTTTTGTACTTTTCAATACTATGATTTTAGATGAAGCACATAATGTGAGAAATAGGAAGTACATTTCAGAAATAAATCCTACATTGTTTGCCTCAAAAATGCTGCCTCGCATTGAGGTTCATAATGAATTAATTATTATAGAAAAAGTAGCTTAAATTTTATTTTTATGAAACCCCTTTCCGCAATCTTAAATGCCTTACCACCTACTAAAATCATTGATTCGAGTATTGATTTATCAAAGTATATTCCTTTAGATTTATCAGCTAATAATGAAGAATTAATGGATATCCGACCAGAAAATGCTGCAGAATTTGAAGTTTTTATTTCAGATTATTTATCAAGAAACAATGCTGAAGTAGCTTTTGGCGGTTATATTGAAGGCCGTACCTTATATAAGAGGAGTACGATTTTTAGAAATGATTCTATTCCAGAACGAAATATTCATATAGGTCTGGATTTGTGGACCAAAGTTGGAACAACAGTTCTTGCAGCGTTAGACGGCAAAGTACACAGTTTCAAAAATAATGTTGGTCTTGGCGATTATGGTCCAACAATTATTTTAGAACACGAAATACAAAATGTAAAATTTTATACTTTATACGGACATTTATCGTTAGAAAGTTTAAACGACTTAAGTGTTGGGAAAATTTTTAAAAAAGGAGAACAAATTGCAACTCTTGGCAATGCCACTGTAAATGGTGATTATGCACCGCATGTTCATTTTCAGATTATACAAAATATCGAAGATTTTTGGGGAGATTACCCTGGCGTATGCAATTCAAGTGACCTTAATTTTTATATAGAAAATTGCCCCGACCCCAATTTATTATTAAAAATAACATAAATAGTTATGAAGAAAGCAGGATTGATTATATGTTTGTTGTTGCTTATAGGATGTAAATCAAAAACGGTCAGCAGAGATACTGACGATTTGAAAATTAAAAAAGTTGCGGTTTCAGAAATTAATTCGAACCAGCAAAAAAAAGCATACGAATTAGGCAAACGTGTTTTAGAAACCTGCAATACTTCTAAATTTAAACCATTTAATGAAACGGAAGTAACCAAATCAGTAATGGAAAATACAACTGAAGAAAGGCTGACTAAAACCTGTACAAAATTTAGACAGTATTATGGAAGTTTTATTGATTTGAAACTGGATGGTGTTTATAAAACCAAACAAGAAGTTATTTATCGTTATCATGCTTTGTATTCTAAAAAAGTAGCAAATAAAGAACTTCGAGTTTTTGTAGATGAAAATAATTTGATTTCTGCCATAAAATCAATGGATTGGGATGAAAAATTTGATGCTAAAATAACCGAATAACAAAAAATATATGAGTTTAAAAATACCGCTGTTTTTATTATTGTTGATTACAAACTTTGCTAATGCTCAGGAAACCATTAGTGTAAAAGGTTCAAAACCTTATCCGGCAACGCAGAATTATATTTTCATTTGTGAAAAATATGCTTTCTCAGGCGAGACAAATGTTCAAATCGCAAAAACAGAAAAAGGCGGCATTTTAAAACTAACTATTGCCACTGCAAATGATCAAGCCCGAATTTCTGGAGGCGTTTATGTTGATTTGGCAAATGGTGACGTGATTCCGTGTGTTGACAAAAATGTTAAGGAAAGTGTTGACGGAAAAACAACTGCCTACTATTACTTCACTCCGGCCGAAATGGCCAAGCTCAAAAAAACAGATATTCAGGCAATCCGATTTATTATTGCCGGTACTTCAAATTCATTTGGCAACCAAACTGGGTATTTTACTGCCGTGAACAGAAGTTCTTATTTTTCAACGGCATACGACAAATCAAAAAAGACTTTTGATACGGCAAAAGAAATTAGCGTTTTATAAAGAAAAAACTTAAGGTAATAAATATTATATTTATAGTCTAATTAAAAGCCATATGAACGCCAACGAAAGTGTAATTACAAAATTTTATACCGCTTTTTCAAACGCCGATGCTAAAACAATGAGCGAATGCTATCATCCAAAAGTGCATTTTATCGATCCCGCTTTTGGCTTACTTAAAGAAGAACAAGTTTCACAAATGTGGGAAATGCTTATTTTAAAAAGTAAAGGCAATATTAAAATTGAATTTTCAAATGTAAAAGCCGATGAATTTTCTGGGTCTGCAAGATGGGTGGCAACATACAATTTTAGCAAAACCAACAGAAAAGTAATCAACCATATTGCTGCTGAATTTGTTTTTCAAGACGGATTAATTATCAAACATACTGATAATTTTGATGTATGGAAATGGTCCAAACAAGCTTTTGGAGTAACCGGTTATCTATTAGGATGGACAGGATTTTTTCACAATAAAATTCAGGAGCAGGCTTTGCTCTCTCTTAAAAAATTCCAGCAATCCAATTAATCTTCGTAACTTGAGTATTCAAAATTCAGATTAACTTGATATAATTCGGTTTCATATTTCAGAAAACTGTCTGCAGATAAAATTACTGCTGTTAATTATAAAGTAAATCGTGTTGTAATCTTGAATAATCATGAAAGAAATTGTACACAAAAAATTAAATCAGTTACAGGCAACAGCCATTTGTGGTAACGATATCAGTTCTTCCTGTCTTTATGTTTCGGCGCTGACTATTTTATATGCCGGACAGTATGCATGGATTTCTTTATTAATTGTTGCTGTTGTTTTATTTTTATTCCGAAAAATTTACGGCGAAGTTGTTGGCGCAATTCCCTTAAATGGTGGAGCTTACAATGTTTTATTAAATACTTCAACAAAAAAATTAGCCTCTCTCGCGGCAACATTAACCGTTTTGTCTTATATGGCGACCGCAGTAATTTCGGCTTCCGAGGGTATGCATTATTTGCATGGAATTTTTGAAGGATTAAATGTCACCATTGCTACGGTCATTATTTTAATTCTATTCACTTTTCTTGCAATCTTAGGAATTGGAGAATCAGCTTTTGTTGCCGTAATCATTTTTGTTACTCATATTACCACTTTAACTTTACTGGTTCTCGCTTCAATTTGGTTTTTATTTTATAACGGTCTTGAAACTTTTCATTTAAATTGGCAGACACCACTCGCGACAGGAAATATTAAAACGGCTCTCTTTTTAGGATTTTCTGCAGCAATGCTCGGAATCTCAGGTTTCGAAAGCTCCGCAAATTTTGTAGAAGAACAAGAACAAGGAGTTTTTCCAAAAACACTCCGCAATATGTGGGCAATTGTCAGTTTTTTTAATCCTGCAATTGCAATTTTATTAATCAGTGTAATTCCATTAAGCGAAGTTGGCGAAAACAAAGAATCGCTTCTAGCACATTTAGGCGAAACAACAGGAGGTTCATGGTTGGCGTGGTTAATTTCAATCGATGCGGTTTTGGTTTTATGCGGTGCTGTACTAACCTCATTTGTTGGTGTTTCGGGACTTTTAAACCGAATGACTTTAGATCGAATTTTGCCAAACTATTTCTTAAAACAAAACAAAAGAGGTTCTCATTATAGAATTGTAGTCAGTTTTTTAATTCTTTGTATTTCAGTGCTTTTCGCTACACAAGGACATTTAGAGTCGCTTGCCGGAGTTTATACTTTTTCATTTCTGGCTGTAATGGCATTATTTGGAATCGGGAATTTATTATTGAAATTCAAGCGCCGAAAACTTCCCAGACCCGAGCGTGCCCGCGGTATTGCAGTTGTGACAGCCGTAATTTTTGTAATTGCAGCATTTATTGGCAACATGGAATTAAACATTAATGCCTTTTATACCTTTTTAAAATACATGGTTCCGTCCTTGATTTTCATTGGAATAATGCTCAACCGTGTCGCGCTTATCAAACTTCTTATCGAAGCCCTCGAATATTTCTATCAGCCTTTGCGCCGAATGGTGATTTTGAGCAATCGCTATCTCCAAAATTTGAGCGTAAAAATTAATTCGCAGGAATTTGTATTTTTTACCAAAGGCGATGACATTGCAATGCTAAATAAAGTGCTCCAATATGTCGAAAATAATGAAACAACCAAAAAGCTAAAAATTGTCCATGTTAAAAACGACGAAACAAACAATGAAGCTTTAAAAAAAGATCTTGAAGTTTTAGACCGAGCTTACGACGATATTGATATTGAATACATTGAAATAAATGGCACTTTTGGCCCAGACCTTATTGATGAACTTTCCACGAAATGGAACATTCCAAAAAACTTCATGTTCATTGCCTCACCCGGAAACAAGTTCTCTTATCGAGTTTCAGACCTAGGTGGCGTCCGATTAATTATGTGATTTTTTTGAAGCAGAAATTATCCGATTTTTCAAGACCTGAAGTCCCGCTATCCGTTTCAATCTTTTGTACTGAACCCCAGTACAAAAGGATTTCCACTTCTATCGGGGCTAAACTAGAAATGTCTTTTCCTTAAGAAATAACAAACTGTTTTATACAACAAACCCGACAGGTTTTAAAAACCTGTCGGGTTTACTATTTTAGAATTTTTAAGATTTAAACCAGCTCTCTACTAATTCATCTTCAAATGAAGTTGCATTTTTATGAACAAACTCATTTGTATTTTTATTATAAGAATAATCCAAAGCCCAAGTTTCGTGGTTTTTAGCTAATTCTTTAATGCTGTCACACACATAAGCAATTTCTTCATCCGTTGTTGTTGGGTGAATTGACATTCTGATCCATCCTGGTTTTTTGATCAAATCACCAATCGTAATTTCATTAACCAGTTTATTTGAAGTTTCCTGATCAACATGAAGCAAAAAGTGTCCATAAGTTCCAGCACAGCTGCATCCTCCACGAGTCTGAATCCCAAATTTGTCATTTAGCAGTTTTACACCTAAATTAAAATGAAGATTTTCAATAAAAAACGAAACTACACCTAATCTGTCTTTATGCTGTCCTGCTAAAATTTTAATATTTTCAATAGGTTCCAATTCATTGAAAACATAATCAACGATTTCGTGCTCGCGCTGCAAAATGTTTTCAATTCCCATTTCTTCCTTCAGCTCAATTGCAAGCGCCGTTTTTATAACCTGCAAAAATCCAGGAGTTCCGCCATCTTCACGATCTTCAATATTATCAATATATTTATGTTCGCCCCAAGGATTTGTCCAGCTCACAGTTCCTCCTCCAGGACAATCCGGAATCATATTGTTGTATAATTTTTTGTTGAAAATCAAAACACCCGAAGTTCCAGGTCCGCCTAAAAATTTATGTGGCGAAAAGAAAATTGCGTCTAAATAAGCTTCCTGATCTGCTGGATGCATGTCGATTTCTACGTAAGGTCCTGAACAGGCGAAATCTACAAAACAAACACCATGATATTGGTGCATTAATTTTGCCGCTTCATGAAAAGGCGTTTTTAAACCTGTAACATTCGAACATGAAGTAATAGAGGCAATTTTTATCGTTCTATCTTTGTATTTTTCTAAAAGTTCTTCCAAATGATCAAGACTGAAAAGTCCTTTTTCACAAGACGGAATAATTTCAACATCTGCAATTGTCTCTAACCAAGAAGTCTGATTGGAGTGATGCTCCATGTGAGAAATAAAAACAATTGGCCTTTTTTCGTCTGGAACAGTTGTACAATTTTTAAGGTTTTCAGGAATTTTCAATCCTAAAATACGCTGAAATTTATTGATAACGCCAGTCATCCCAGTTCCATCTGTAATTAAAACATCATCCTGATTAGCATTTGCATGACGCTTGATAATATGTCTGGCATGATGATATGCTTTTGTCATGGCAGTACCTGACACAGTAGTTTCAGTATGGGTATTTGCAACAAAAGGCCCAAATTGGTTCAAAAGTTTCTCTTCTATTGGGCGATATAACCTCCCGCTGGCAGTCCAATCAGTATAAATGATTTGTTTTTTGCCATAAGGTGAAGTAAATTCTTGATTTATGCCAACAATATTTTTACGAAAATCCTGAAAATAAGTTTCTAAAGTGATGGTACTATTTTTGCTATTCATTACAGTGAGAGTTTGAATGCAAATATAAAGGCTTTTTTATAAAATTGCGAATTTATCAATTGTAAACTTCAAATATTACATAACCGTTTAGTATATTTAACTAAATACGCATTATTTTAGTAATTTATCATAATATTCTATCGGATTAATGGGACAATAGAAACTTAAACAATACAATTCTATGGGAAATTTAGCAACAGCCACTTTTGGTGGAGGATGTTTTTGGTGTATTGAAGCTGTAATTCAGCGTTTAAATGGGGTAAAATCCTTAAAATCAGGATATTCTGGCGGTTTTATTAAGAATCCGCCGTATCGCGAAGTATGTACTGGCAGAACCGGACATGCTGAAGTTATACAAGTCACATTTGATCCTGACATAATTTCATATCACGATTTGGTTTTTATATTTATGACAAGTCATGATCCTACAACTTTAAACCGTCAAGGAGCAGATGTTGGAACACAATATCGTTCGATTGTTTTATATCATGATTTGGAACAAAAAGCAATCGCAGAACAAGTTTTTGAAGAGGTAAAGCCTTTTTATGATGATAAAATCGTAACAGAACTGACTGCTTTTGAGGTATTTTATGAAGCCGAGGAAGATCATCAAAATTATTACAACAACAATCAGGATGCACGTTACTGCCAAATCGTAATAGATCCAAAAGTGCAGAAACTGAAAAAAATGTACGCCGACAGATTAATTTAAATTTTCAGCCACTCCTCATAACTTTTAGGAGTGGCTAAATAAATCCAAATGAAAAATCTAAAAATAAATAATCGATTTACAGCCGAATTACCTGCAGACCCAGAAACAACAAATGAAGTTCGTCAGGTAAAAAATACTTTGTTTTCGTATGTAAATCCAAAAACACCATCAAATCCAAAACTGATTCATGCTTCGGAAGAAGTTGCGTCACTAATTGGGATTTCAAAAGAAGAAATTCAGTCTGAAGAATTTCTAAATGTATTTTCAGGGAAAGAAGTTCTTCCAGAAACACAGCCGTTTGCAATGTGTTATGCGGGTCATCAGTTTGGAAACTGGGCCGGTCAATTAGGCGACGGGCGTGCTATCAATTTAACTGAAATTGAAAATAACGACCAATTTTATACGCTTCAATTAAAAGGTGCAGGAAAAACTCCATATTCAAGAACTGCCGACGGTCTGGCCGTATTGCGTTCATCCACCAGAGAATATTTGTGTGCAGAAGCAATGTTTCATTTAGGAGTTCCCACTACCCGATCGCTTTCTTTAATCTTGTCTGGAGATCAGGTTTTGCGTGATATTCTATACAATGGAAATCCTGCATATGAAAATGGCGCAATTGTTTGCCGTGTAGCTCCTTCTTTCATAAGATTTGGAAGTTTTGAAATGCTTACTTCTAGAAATGAACTTAAAAATTTAAAGCAGTTTGTTGAATTTTCTATCAAACATTATTTTCCAGAAATTACCGGTGAACCAAAAGAACAATACCTGCAATTTTTCAAAAAAGTTGCCGATACAACACGTGAAATGATTTTGAACTGGCAGCGTGTAGGTTTTGTGCATGGTGTAATGAATACAGACAATATGTCGATTCACGGAATCACAATTGATTACGGTCCATATGGCTGGCTCGAAAATTATGATCCAAACTGGACACCAAATACAACCGACAGTCAAAACAGAAGATATCGTTTTGGCAATCAACCGCAAGTCGCACAGTGGAATTTATTTCAATTAGCCAATGCAATTTATCCACTGATTAATGAAGCCGCACCTTTAGAAAAAATATTAGAATCATTTATGAATGATTTTGATTCAGATTATAAAGCAATGTTTTTGAGTAAATTAGGATTATTTACTTCAACTGAAACTGATGATGAACTAATTGCCGATTTAGAAAAGAATTTACAATTGACAGAAACAGATATGACCATCTTTTTCAGAAATTTAAGCACGGTTGAAAAGTCAGATTTTGCACCAGAAGCAATTGAAAAAATCAAATATTCATTTTACAAACCAGAAGAAGTTTCAGGAAAAATTTCAGAAATCTGGACAAAATGGTTTTCTGATTACTTGGAAAGATTAAAAGTTGAAAGTCTATCAGATGATGAGCGTTCACAAAAAATGAACCTTATCAATCCTAAATATGTGCTTCGAAATTATATGGCCCAACTTGCCATCGATTCTGCCGATAAAGAAGATTATTCGCTAATTGATGAGCTTTATACGCTTTTGCAAAAGCCATATGACGAGCAGCCAGAATATGAAAAATGGTATGCAAAACGTCCAGATTGGGCAAGATCTAAAGTAGGCTGTTCAATGCTTTCTTGCAGTTCTTAAAGTTTTTTTTTAGCCACGAATTCATTAATTACTTTATACGTTTGTCACATTGAGCAAAGTCGAAATGCTTTGCGAAAGTTCTCGACTCCGCTCGAACTGACAACCTTTAATTCATGAATTCGTGGTTGAAAACTATTTCGAAGTAATATAATCCACAATCATTTTGGCATGGATTCTTGAATTCTCAATAAACCATTTATGTGTTTGCATTCCTCCGCAGACGACGCCCGCTAGAAATAGTCCTTCAACATTTGTTTCCATTGTTTCAGCATTATAAACCGGAATTTTCAATTCGTCGTCAGAAAGCTGGATTCCACAATTTTCAAGAAAATTTAAATCAGGTTTATAGCCTGTCAAAGCCAAAACAAAGTCATTTTCAATCGTAACTTTCCCTTCAGGAGTTTCGATTTCTATTTCAGTTTCTCGAATTTCAGTAATATTTGATTCAAAATAAGCTTTAATACTTCCTTCTGCAATTCGGTTTTCGATATCTGGCTTTACCCAATATTTCACTCTATTGTTAATCTCGTTTTTACGAATTACCATTGTTACATTCGCTCCTTTTCGCCAGCATTCCAGCGCTGCATCAACAGATGAATTATTAGCTCCGACGATTAAAACATTTCGGAAAGCATATTCATGCGCTTCTTTATAATAATGACGAACTTTTGATAATTCCTCTCCTTTTACATTCATTGAAATTGGAATATCATAAAATCCAGTTGCAATAACAACGTTTTTAGAATTATAAATGTTTTTATCAGTTACGATTTCAAAATGATTTTTACCCTTTTTCTCAATTCCTGTAACCTTTTCAAACAGATTAATGGAGAAATTAAAATAACGGTGAATGTTTCTGTAGTATTCTAATGCTTCCTGGCGGCCAGGTTTTGGTGCCAGACAATTAAACGGAATATCTCCAATTTCTAATCTTTCAGCAGTAGAAAAGAAAGTCATATACAGCGGATAATTGAAAATACTGTTTACAATTGCGCCTTTTTCAATAATTAAATAACGTAAGTTTTTCTTCTGAGCTTCAATTGCGCAGGCAAGCCCAATTGGTCCACCGCCCACAATGATCAAATCATAATCTGTCATAAATCAATTATTTTTCCCAGTCTTTAAATGGATTTTTGCTCAAATAAGCATTATAATATCTTTCGTCATCTGTAACTTCTTCACCAAGCCATTCTGGTTTTTCAAAAGTTTCTGTTTCTGATTTCAGCTCAATTTCGGCCATAATCAAGCCTTCATTTTCCCCATAAAATTCATCAACTTCAAAAACGTGATTTCCAGATTTAATTTCGAATCGAGTTTTCTCAATTTTTCCCTTTTCGCATAATTTCAGCAATTCCTGTGCTTCCTCAAACGGAATCTCATTTTCCCATTCAAAACGCGACATACCGCCTTGATGCCCAATACCTTTTATAGTCAAAAAACCTCTTGTTCCTTTAATTCGTACGCGAACCGTTCTTTCAGGAATAGAGCTTAAATAACCCTGGGCAATTTTATTTTGAGTAAAAGCCTGTTCTTTAAAATCTTCCGATTTTACAAGAAACTTTCTTTCAATTTCAACCATTTTGATACTTCAATTAATTTTAATGCAAGTTACTCAATTTAATTAAGGTCGTGAAATGATTTTAAAAGGCGATCCAATGCAAAATACAGGTCTCTTAACTTTAAAACATTACCAATTTAATTGATTATTAACATGTTAGCTGTATTTATTTCGCTAAATTTGATAGAATCTTAACTTGTGAACTTATGTCTAAAAAAGCACTTTATCTCTTAGGCATTGCATTAACAATTATTTTAGGTACATTTTTGTATGTAAAATTTTGTTGCAATTGCAGCATGGAAGCACCAGCGGCTGATACAGAAAAAGTACCAACAGTTGCAGTCAAGGACAATAACTTTGTTCCTTTTATTCTTAATGGTTCTGGAATTAATTTCCGAACTAATGACAACCTCAAATTCTTAAAAAACAGTGCTGCATTGATTGTGCCTGTCGGTGATTCTGTGGCAATTGGTATTGAAAATTTAAAAGCATTTTTAATTTCCAATCCTAAGCAAAAAGTGACTATAACGGGTTACGCAACTTCTGATGAAACCAATACCACTAAATTTGAAAATCTTGGTTTAGCGAGGGCAAATGATGTCAAAAATTATTTTGTTTCTAAAGGTTTGTCTGGAGCTCAATTTGACACAAAAGGCGAAATTATAGATAAATGGAAAACCAATTTAGATACACTTTTAGGCCCAGCCGATTATAAATTTGAAACAGCAGATACCACTGCAGTTGGTAGTGACGAATGGAGCATCTTAAAAGAAAAAATAAATGCTGATCCATTAATTCTTCATTTTAATACAAACAAATCCAGCGATAACCTTAGCGCAGTCGAAAAGCAAAAAGTAGCCGATATTGCCAAATATATGGAGCACGTAAAAGATGCTTCTGTTTTAATTGTGGGACATACAGATGATGTTGGAAATCGTGATGCCAATGTTGTTTTAGGTCAAAAAAGGGCAGCGTTTTCTAAAGATTATTTAGCTAAAAATGGTATTGACGCTTCTCGAATTACAACAGAATCAAAAGGACCTGATGAGCCAGCGGGAGAAAATACAACCGCTGAAGGAAAAGCTAACAACAGAAGAACTGTCATTACAATCAAATAATTAAAAATATATAATCATGAATATACCTTGTATCTTAATACCGGCATTAGTGGGGTTAATCTGTGGAATTTTAGGTTACTTACTAGGGAAAATGAATTCAAAAAGCGACAATTCACTTGCAACATCTTTACAAGAAGATTTAGATGCCTGCAAAGCTAACACCAAAAATTTAAATGCAAGAATAGCGCAATTAGAGGCTGATTTAGCTGCAAAAGCAAAAATTGCAGCAACGCCACAGTCATTTGCTGCATCAGCACCGCTAATCATATTTGACGGTGCGTTGGCCGCAACTGTTTTTGGTAAAAAAATAAAAGAAAATGATTTAAAAATAGTGGAAGGAATTGGTCCAAAAATCGAAGCTTTATACCATGAAGCCGGAATAACAACTTGGCACGAATTGTCTCATACATCAACTGAAAAATCGCAGTCAATTCTAGATGCTGGCGGTGAAAATTATTCGATTCATAATCCGAGCACTTGGGCTAAACAAGCATTATTAGCTTATCAAGGGAAATGGCAGGAATTAAAAGACTGGCAAGAAAATTTACTTGGAGGGAAAGAGTAACTTTAAGAGGTTCAAAGAGACAAAGTAACAAAGGTTCAGAGGTTTTTCCAATCTGAACTTTTACAACTTTGCTCCTTTGTTACTTTGTCTCTTTGTTACTTTGTCTCTTTGTTACTTTGTCACCTTTAACCTTCAAAAAAAATCCCATTTTTTTGAAGTATTGTACCATAATTGCCCTTGAGAAACTTCAAGGGGACAATCGAAATTATTGGTGTAAAGTGCTCCGGTTCCTAATCCTTGGGGCATTTTTGAGTTTTGGATATAAGTCCACTGTGAAATGGCATTTAAGCCAATATTGCTTTCTAAAGCGGATGTTATCCACCAGCCAATTCCGTATTTATCTGCCAGATCAATCCATTCTTTGGTTCCTCTGAAACCACCGATAAAACTTGGCTTTAAAATAATATATTGAGGTTTGATTTCCTTCAGTAATTTTTCTTTTTCTTCAAATGAAAATATGCCTATCAATTCTTCATCTAATGCAATTGGAAAAGGAGTTGTTTTGCATAAATCTGACATGGCTTGAATATTTCCTTTTTTAATAGGCTGTTCAATACTATGAAGCTGAAATTGACTTAATTGATTAAGTTTATCTAAAGCTTCATTTAAAACAAAAGCACCGTTTGCATCAACACGAATTTCGATTTGTTCTGGGGAAAAATGACTTCTAATAAACTGCAGTAAATCCAATTCTTTTTGAAAATCTATGGCTCCAATTTTTAATTTTATGCACGTAAATCCGTCAGCTAATTTTTCTTCGATTTGCTGTTTCATAAAAGTAGCTTCGCCCATCCAAACCAAACCATTTATGTTAATTGATTTCGAATTATCAGTAAAATCAGAAGGAAATAATAGATAAGGAGTTTTACTTTTTAAAGATAAAAAAGCCATTTCAACACCAAACTGTATCGAAGGAAATTCAAGTAAATTTTCCCAAAGTTCTTTTTCTCCTAAATGAATGTTTTCACAAACCCATTGAAGTTTTTCTTCGTAATCTTCACGATCATCAGCGCTTAAACCACGAAGAATACCGCACTCGCCTATTCCTTTTTTGCCATCTTCTTCTAAAATGATAAACCAAGTTTCTTTTTCAGTCATAACACCGCGTGACGTTCCTGATGGACGTTTGAACTCGAGCATGTATTTTTGGTAAGATGCTATCATTTTTTTTTAGATGCTAAGTACCTAAGACACCGAGATACTAAAATCTTAGAAACTTAGTATCTCAGTGTCTTAGCAACTTAATTATAAAGTTTTAAAACTTTTTCGAAATCTTTTGACGGAAGGCCTGCTTTTTGGAAAATCTCAAAATCAGATTTTGTTTTGTCTTTCCAGCTGATACTGTCCGTTACATTTTGATCTTGATATTTTTTGTAAATAGTTTTTGCCTCACCGTAATTATTGCTGATTAAATACAAATGCGCCAAATTCAATTTTACCAATAACTCTGTATTGTCCAGTTTTTCACCTTCTTGCAAAAATTTCAGTGCTTTCTCGTATTGTTTTGTCAAAATATAACAATAACCAATTGAGCTGTAATCTAATGCATTCGCTTTTCCTTCACTAATTATAGTGTTTAATTTCGGAATTGCTTCGTTATATTTTTGCTGCTTAATTAAAACTGAAACTTCATTTCTTAGGTCACTAAAAACATTTTTAGAAATATCAGCATCTTTATAACAGGCATTTCCAAAATCTTTATAGACTTTGTTTTTTTCGATTGGCAGCAATTTTTGAAATTCAGTATAACGATACTGTTTTATAATTTTATCTAAAATACAAACACAGAAATCATCAGAATTGGCCATTTTTTGCGCCATTGTAGATGTTTTGCACAAGCTGATAATTTCGTTTTTGTTGTCCTGATTCCAGCCACGATTTAATTTGATATCTACCCAAGGCACCACTTCTAAAACCACTTTTTGTTTTAAAACCCAGTTTTTGCTGTGAAATCCAAACCAAAGTGTACTTACATTTTGTCCTAAACAAGACGATTTATCAAGCGATAATCTTTTGGCATCTTTACTTAAAGGCTCTTCTTGTGCATAACAAGCTTTGTCTGTTTTTCCGTCCTCGATATACTTTTTAGCATTTTCAGACGAAGTAAACATTGCGTAAGTACAAGTATCGTCTCCAGAAATTTTTGACATTAAAAATACAGCTCCGGCCGAACCCTGACTGACTCCGGTTGGATCCGGAATTGATTTTAGTACCGAAACCAGGCTGTTTGCCATTTGTTGGTTTTCATCTAAAAGTGTAATTCGGTATACAATTTCAGTTGTTCCAACGGGAAGATCTTCCGTATTTATGGTGATTCGGTCACGAGCAGAAACAATAATTTCTTTTGTTGTTGCACGCTCTTTATCCCAATAACCGTCTTTTTGTGCAAAAGAATTAAAAGAAATTGTAATTAAAAGAGATAAAATTATTTTTTTGAAAGTCATATTGAATGATTGTTTTTTGCCACAACTCGAGCGATAGCGAATTGGCGAAGCAATTACACAAATTTCTTTAATTTTTAATTTGTTGTTAATTCCAAGGATTTCAATAATCTTAGTAAAAATTATGCCAAAATATTCCTTATGAAACCGAGTGCCCTAGCCCCGATAGAAGCGGCATCCTTTTGTGCCGGGGTTCGGCACAAAAGATACAGCGGATAGCGGGATTAGCTCCTTCCTTCGACTATGCTCAGGATGGCAATTATAATTCAATAGATTCGCCAATTTCTAAAAGCATCAAATCTTTTCCTTTATCAAAAAACTTTTTGATTGCTTCTTCATGATTGATTTCGATATAACCAAAAGTATCAAAATGGTATCCCAGAATTTTGTCGCATTCTACAAAATCAGAAGCGATTATAGCGTCTTCAACATCCATTGTAAAATTATTTCCGATTGGCAAAATAGCTAAATCTAACTCTGTTCGCAATGGAATCAGCTTCATATCGTAGGTAAGTGCCGTATCACCAGCGATGTAAATATTTTTATGTTCGCTTTCAATTACAAATCCACCTGGGTTTCCGCCGTTTGTACCATCAGGAAAAGTACTTGAATGAATGGCATTTACAAATTTAACTTTACCAAAATCGAATTTCCAGCTTCCGCCGTGATTCATTGGATGAGAATTAAATCCTAATTTTGCGTAATAACTGGCAATTTCTGCATTTGAAACAATAACAGCATTAGTCAGTTTTGCGATAGCCTGAACATCTAGAACGTGATCAGCGTGAGCGTGTGTCAGTAAAATATAATCTGCTTTTAAATCTCTTAAGTCGATTGAAGCAGCTGCTGGATTTCCTGTAATAAATGGGTCAACAATGATATGTTTTCCTCCAACTTCGATTCCTAAAGATGCATGTCCGTAAAATGTAATTTTCATGATTTTATTTTTTAAGTTGAACTGATTTTATCTTCCACCTAGAAAAAGATTAACAATAATGTCTGAAATCAATGAAATCATACACACCGTTAATAATATAGAAAGTAAAAATGTACTTAGTGCTACTTTTTTTAATTCTGGATCTAAAAGCTTAGGATCTTGATTTTTAGCGACTGTAATTAAATGTTTAGTTAAAGGAATATAAGCTAATAAAAACAAATATTGGTCAAAATTATAATCACTTAAAATTGCAAAAACAACCACTAAAATCATAGCAGTAATGATAAGTGTAAAATGATAAATTTTGGCTTTTGCTCCTCCAATTTGCACGACAATAGTGTTTTTACCCGATTTTCTGTCTGATTCTTCATCGCGCATATTGTTAAGGTTTAAAACACCAACGCTTAACAAACCGATTGAAATTGCCGGAAGAATTAAAAGCGGATCAACTTCTTTAGAATATAAAAAGTTAACCCCAAGAGTACTTACCAGTCCGAAGAATATGAAAACGAAAACATCTCCAAATCCTTTGTAGCCATAAGCTGAATTTCCTACTGTATAGCGAATTGCAGAAATAATAGCCGCAATTCCTAATAATAAAAAGAAAATAGAATATCCGAAATTGTCTTTTCCAAAAGCGAAGTAAATTAATATCACAGCTGACAATAAAGTAAGCAATGACGTAATTATAATCGCCTTTTTCATAGCTTGAGGCGTAATTTTCCCACTCTGAATAGCGCGTTGCGGCCCTACTCTGTCAGCATTATCGGTACCTTTTACTCCGTCGCCGTAATCATTGGCAAAATTGGATAAAACCTGTAATCCTAAAGTTGTTAAAAGTGCAAAACCAAAAATTTTCCAGCTAAATACTTCTGTTGGCGTATTAATAGTTTCTGTTGGGTTTGATAAAGCATAAATACTTCCAACAATAATTCCAGAAACTGATAAAGGCAATGTGCGCAGTCTCGCGGCTTCAATCCAATGTTTCATTATTTTATTTTTAGTTTTTTTAGTTTCAGGTTTCAAATTTCAGGTTTCGCGCTTTGAACTTGAAACCTGAAACTTGAAATTATTTTATAACTTCTTTAAGGCAGCCATTTATTTTCACCGAAATTTGGTTTTCTTTTTTCCAAGAAAGCATTTCTTCCTTCTTTAGCTTCTTCGGTCATATAGGCCAAACGAGTTGCTTCTCCAGCAAAAACCTGTTGTCCAACCATTCCGTCATCTGTAAGGTTCATAGCGAATTTCAGCATTTTAATAGAAGTTGGAGATTTTTGAAGAATTTCCTGTGCCCACTCATAAGCAGTTGCCTCAAGTTCGTCATGCGGAATTACAGCATTTACCATTCCCATATCCATTGCTTCTTGAGCGGAATAATTTCGGCCTAAAAAGAAAATTTCACGAGCTTTTTTCTGTCCTACCATTTTAGCCAAATAAGCAGATCCGTAACCGCCGTCAAAACTCGTTACATCCGCATCTGTTTGTTTAAAAATAGCATGCTCTTTACTTGCAAGCGTCATGTCGCAAACTACGTGCAAACTGTGACCACCGCCAACAGCCCATCCTGGAACTACGGCAATAACAACTTTTGGCATAAAGCGAATCAAACGCTGTACTTCAAGAATATTTAAACGATGTTGTCCGTCTTCGCCAACATAACCTTGATGTCCGCGTGCATTTTGATCACCTCCGCTGCAAAAAGAATAAACTCCGTCTTTTGTTGACGGACCTTCGGCAGAAAGCAAAACTACTCCAATCGAAGTATCTTCCTGTGCATCATAAAAAGCCTGGTATAATTCTGAAGTTGTTTTTGGGCGAAACGCATTTCTGACGTTTGGTCGGTTAAAAGCAATTCTGGCAACTCCGTTACATTTTTTATAAGTTATATCTTCAAATTCTCTGGCGGTAATCCAATCCATTTTCTATATGTTTATTTAAAAAATTATAGTGTAAAAATAAACCATTTTTACATTTATACCTACTCAATTTGATTTAAGTCTTAACTCGAAAAAGCTCTGAATGTTAACAATTAGTATTTACTTACAAAAAATAACAATTTTTAACATTAGTTTTGAAAAATAATAATTAATTTTACACCCTAGAAATCAACGAGATACAATTTATTTTGTTGATATAAGATTGATTTTCTTTCACTGATTTATTAACCTAAAAAATGATTTTTTTGAGAAAATTTAAAAAATTTGTCGCTCATTTTTTTACGGTTTTAAATAGTAAAAAAGCCTTAAACAGTGAGCAAATGATTTATGCGTTTGTGAAAACTACAAAAAGGAGATAGTAACACCTACGGTTAAACAATAGAATTGTTGAATGTAATTAGTATAGAATTGATTACGAAAAGAGGAAAAAATACTAACTGAAACTTTCTAAAAGTTATTTTATCAAACCAAATGGATTAGCCGTGAATTCGAGCTTTTGTAAAATAAAAATGAATGTATTGATTGTTTAAAAGACATACCCAGATGAAAAAGTAATTTCTAAAATTTTTAAAGCTATTATTTTTTTAATGGATTCGAATTATTTTATTTCTGTTTTTTTTTAATTACAATTTTTTTTAAAACTAGAATAAAAAGAGAGAGGCTGCTTGTAATGAGTGGCCTTTCTTGTTATAAAAAATTAAATTTCAATAAAAAAATTCCAAATTCCAATGAGCATTTAATACTAATTGGAATTTAAAATATTGGAATTTTAGAATCCTAAGATTCTTTTACCAAATATATTCCGTCTTCTTTTATTTCAATAAGTTTTTCTTTGTATAAAGCTCCTACAGCCTTTTTAAAAGTCTTTTTACTCATTTTTAAGACGGTTTTAATATCTTCTGGATGCGAATTATCATTTAAACGCAAGAAACCGCGATTGGCTCTTAATTCGTCTAAAATTTTCTCTGCATTTGGCTCAATACTCTGATAACCTTGAGCTTGCAATGCAACATCTATTTTATTATCAGGGCGAATATTTTTAATATAACCACGCATTCTGTCTCCAGTTCGTATTGCATCATCATAAACTTCGTCTTTATATAAAAGACCTTTGTGCTGCTCGTTGATGATTACATTGATCCCTAATTCGGTAATATGTGAAACGATCAAATCAACTTCTTCGCCTTTTTCAACTGTAAGCTGATCGTTATTTAAAAATTGGTTTAGTTTACTTGAAGCTACCAAACGATTGGTTTTTTCATCTTTATAAAGATAAACCAAGTAACGTTTACCTTTTTCCATTGGGCGCGCCTGCTCTTTAAATGGAACCAGAATGTCTTTTTCCATTCCCCAATCCATAAAAGCTCCAACCTGATTGGTGTAATTTACTCTTAAAAGAGCAAATTCATTCAGTAAAATATAAGGTTCAAGTGTTGTTGCAACTGGACGCTGCTCGTGATCCAAATAAACAAAAACAATAAGCTCTTCACCTATTTCAAATTCATTTGGAACATATTTATTTGGAAGCAAAACATCGTGAATTCCTTCAGGGTCTTTTTCAGGATTTCCTAAAAATAAGCCCACTTTAGTATCACGTAATATAGTAAGTGCGTTGTATTTTCCTATTTCAATCATATTCATAAAGTTCTAAAGTGCAAATGTACGAAGTTTGAAAATGGTAATCCGAAAAATATGCCCGATAAAAAAAAGAAGCTGACATTTTATTGTAGTTTGATGCTTTTGGTTAAATTTGAAAACCTATAATTAATCCCAAATCAATGAAAAAGACTCTTATTTATACTGCTTTTGCATTTCTTCTTTTCACTCAAGCCTCTATTTCACAAGTCTCTGAAGATCCAGAAATAAAGAAAATGATCAGTGAAATTAAAGCCGAAAATCTTGAAGTTACCATTAACAAGCTGGTTTCGTTTGGAACTCGACACACTTTAAGTGACCCTAAAAACAAAACAAAAGGAATTGGTGCAGCACAGCAATGGGTTAAATCTGAGTTTGATAAATTTGCTTTGGAATCTAATGGAAGATTAACTTCTGAAATTGATTATTTCACCGTTAAAGCCGACGGAAAACGAATCAATGTTGACAGCCAGATTGGGAATGTAATGGCAACTTTAAAAGGAACCGACCCAACAGATAATCGCGTCCTAATTATTAGCGGACATCTTGATTCACGCGTTACAGATGTTATGAATATAAAAGCGAATGCACCTGGAGCAAATGATGATGGTTCTGGCGTTGCAGCCGTTATTGAGCTGGCAAAAGTAATGAGCAAAAGATCATTTCCTGCTACCATTATATTTGTTGCCGTAACTGGCGAAGAGCAAGGCTTGATTGGAGCGCGCCACCTTGCCGAAAAAGCAAAGGAACAAAACTGGAATATTGTCGCAATGCTTAATAATGATATGATTGGAAACAGTTTATCAAGCGGTACTAATTTAAGAGACAATACTCAAATTCGTGTTTTCAGTGAGACCATTCCGTATTTAGAAACTGAAGAAGAAGCAAAAATGCGTAAAGCTATAAGCCGAGATAATGATAGTCCATCTAGACTTTTGGCCCGATATATTAAAACGGTTACAGAACAATACGTTGATCAATTAAAAGTAAAATTAGTTTACAGAAATGACCGCTTTTTGCGTGGCGGTGATCATACGCCTTTTAGCCAAAACGGTTTTACCGCTGTCCGTTTTTGCGAAATGAATGAAAATTTCGATCATCAGCATCAAGATTTAAGAACTGAAAATAATATCAAATATGGCGATTTGCCAGAATTTATGGATTTTGATTATTTGAGAAAAAATACCTGTTCAAACTTAGCGACTTTAGCAAATCTTGCTTCATCGCCAAAAGCGCCTGAAAATGTTGGAGTAGAAGTTAAAAAACTTTCTAATTCATCTACTTTAATTTGGTCAGCACCAGAAGGAAAAGCGCAATACGGTTATCAGATTTTAATGAGAGAAACTTCTTCTTCACACTGGGAAAAAACTTTTTTTGTAAAAGATACTCAAGTTGAAATTCCTTATTCTAAAGACAATTACTTTTTTGCTGTACAAACAGTAGATGCTTTAGGGCATGCAAGCTTACCGGTTTTCCCAATCCCTATTAAATAATATATTGCAATGATATAAGTAAAAAGCGCCACTAAGGCGCTTTTTTAATTTCTATTTATAAACACTTTCTTTTTTAAAGTGCAATGTCAATAAATAATATACAACTGCTCTGTATTTATGCTTATTAGCATGTCCGTATTTTTCCATCACAGCTTTAATTCCTTCATCTAAAGCTGGAGTATTTGCCAATCCTAGCTTCTTAATCAAGAAATTGTTTTTTACAGTCTCTAATTCAGATGGCTGTGACCCAGCTACTGTAGATGCATCTGCATTGTAAATTGATGGACCGCAGCCTATCGTGACTTTTGTAAGCAAATCCATGTTTGGTGTTACCCCGCATTTATCTTTTAAGTCTGCGGCATACTTTTTAATTAATTCTTCTCTTGCGCTCATAATTTTAATATTGGTTACAATTAATGCAGCCAATTTAAAACTAAAAACATTTAGTTAGTAAATTTTAACACAATTTAACTTACAAAATTTTCAATTCAATTCTTTAAAATATTGCTTCAAAATAACATCGTTTTGAGCCGTTGGTGTAAAAATTTCGAGAATAACTGGTGTATCATTAGCAGCATATAACTCAGAAATACCTTTTTCAAGAGATTCATTGTCAGAAGCTTGCAAATATTTAAATTGATACATTTTAGCCAAATGTTCGGCTGTTAAATGATGTGAAGTTTCAAAATAAGTATTAAAAACAGGTTTTTCTTCATGCCCTGGCAAAATTCTGAAGATTCCTCCTCCTCCATTATTAATTAAAATAATTTTAAAGTTTTTAGGAATATAAGAATTCCACAAAGCATTACTGTCATATAGAAAACTAATATCACCTGTTACAAAAATGTTCTGTTTTGTATTTGCCACAGCCGCGCCAATCGCTGTCGATGTACTTCCGTCAATACCGCTGGTTCCGCGATTGCAAAAAACTTCAATCGAATTGTCGATATCAATCAATTGCGCGTATCGTATTGCAGAACTGTTGCTGATTTGCAGCTGACTATTTTTGGGCAAAGATTTAATAACTTTTTCAAAAACTTTAAAATCTGAAAATGGAATTTTCTTTAAATATTCTTCTTTTCTTTCATTTCTTAGGCTGTAAATTTTATCGATTTTCTTAAAATAATTACTAGCCACAAATTCTGTTTTTGGAAGCAGATCTTTAAAAAAATCATTTGGCTCCATTACAAAATGTTTACTTAAAGCATTAAATGTATCATATGCACGCAAAGTATCTATATGCCAATGGTGTTTTGGTTTGTACTTTCTCAAAAAAGCTTTAATACGTTTTGATACAATCATGCCACCAAAAGTGATTAAAACTTTTGCTTCTAACTCTTTAAAATCAGAATCGTCAAATGGTGTAATTAAAGTATCTATGCTGTTAATAAAACTCGGATGATGCAAATTCGAAGTAGTTTCTGTAAGTACAACAATTGATGGATCGTTGGCAAAATTTTCCAGAATTTTCTGTTCTATAGAGTTTACTTCATTTATTCCTCCAATAAGAATTAGTTTTCTTTTAGCCGAATTCCAAATGGAAGCAATTTCTTCACTGTTATCAATAATTTTGGTCGGAATTTCTTCTTCTAAAGTTGTAATTTTTGGATGAACAGAGAGTTTGTCAACCGTTTCATATAATGGTTCTTCGAAAGGTGCGTTAATATGAACCGGACCTTTTTGCTGAATGGCAGTTTCTATAGCTTTATTGATTTTCAAATCATTTTCATCAGAAGCTTCTTCGGTCAAATTTGCATTAAAAACCGAATGATTTTCATAAACATTTTGCTGACGAATGGTTTGTCCGTCTCCAATATCAATTTTGCTTTGTGGGCGGTCTGCAGAAATTACGATTAACGGAATCTGACTGTAAAAAGCTTCAGCAACAGCTGGATAATAATTTAACAAAGCTGATCCTGAAGTACAAACAATTGCCGTAGGCTGTTTGGTCTGCTGCGTAATCCCTAATGCAAAAAATGCGGCACAACGCTCATCAGCAATGCTGTAACATTTAAAATTCGGATTTTGAGCAAATCCTATAGTTAAAGGTGCGTTTCGTGAACCTGGAGAAATTATAATATTAGTGATTCCTTTTGCTAAACAAATTTCGATAATGCTTTGTGCAAGCGGTATTTTGGGGTAAATCATTCCTTTGGCGTATTACTTTTTTAAGAAAATCTAAAAATCTCGATTTTCTTTTTTACTATTACAAAGTTACAAACTTCATGTTTGATTTAACTCATAAATAGGAAGATATTAAGGCACTTTTTGGAAAAAGGGAATATATTTGTAATAGTGAATTTTTAATAAAAATATACTCCACATGCGTTTCTTATATCTAATTGTCCTTTTTCTTTCGCTACAAACTGTAAAATCTCAAAATCAGTTTGTTCCAGATGATATTCCTTATAAAACGGCATTAGAAAAAGCAAAATCAGAAGGAAAACCACTTTTTATTATGCTTTACGCCGATTGGTGTCCGCATTGCAATCAAATGAAGAAAGAAGTTTTCAGCAATCCTGATGTCATGGCATTTTTGAAAGAAAACTACGTTTGCATCTGGAAAAACATTGAAAAAGAGGAAGGAATTGCACTTAAAAATAAATATAACACCAAATCTTTGCCAACATTTTTGTTTTTAGATGGAAATGAAACGCTTTTGTATGCTTTAAAGGGTGAAATGAAAACGCCAGAGTTCATGACCGAAGTAAAATATGCTTTGAATTCCAGAATGCAACTGCCGTATTTGGAGAAAGAATTCATGTCGGATCCCAGCAATTCTGATAAATTTTTCACTTATTTAAATACACTAAAAAAAGGAAAAGACAGAACTGATTTATCAGCTCCAACGCATGTTTACCTGAACACACAATCTGATGCTCAATTAATAAGCGAAACAAACTGGAGAATTATTGCCAATGGTGTTACCGATATAAAATCAAGAGAATTTCAATTCGTTTTAAAACACCAGAAAGAATTTGCTGCCGTGACTTCACAAAATCGTGTAGACCGCAAAATTGAAAGTATTGTAACCGAATTACTTCGACCATATGTGGATAATTTAGACACTGTAAACTACTATAAACAAAGAGAAGTTGCAAAATCGATCCGTTTGCAAAAAACAGATTCACTGGTTTTTAAATTTGACCTTACATTGGCAGAACGAACTGAAAAATGGCAGTTTTATAAAAAAACAACTCTGGAAAACACTCAAAAATTAGTTTGGAACGACGCTAGTTTTTTAAAAGATATCGGACAGACTTATTTAAAGCATATTAATGATGCCGAAAGTCTTAAAAAATCCATTTTCTGGGTAAAACATTCGATAGAATTAAATGATTCTTATGACGGAAACCTTTTATTAGCTAGATTGTACAATAAAATAAAAGACAAAAAATTGGCTTTGCAGTATGCAAATGATGCCAAAGTTATTTGTACCGAAATGACTTGGAGTACTAAAGACGTTGACGCTTTATTAGCTGAACTAAATACAAAATAAACCCTATTATATTACCATGGAAGTAAAACTCAGACCAGCGACTGAAAATGATTTAGAAAAAATTCTCGAAATAGTAAATCATTCAATTTTGCATACAACAGCAAATTACAGTTATGATATACAAACTCTTGATGTACAGACCAAATGGTTCGAAGATAAAAAAGCTAAAAATCTGCCAATTGTTGTTGCTGATTTAAATGGCGAAGTTGTAGGTTTTGGAAGTTATGGCCAGTTTAGAGAAAAAATTGGATATCAATATACCGTTGAACATTCTGTTTATGTGGTTGATAATGTGATTGGAAAAGGCATCGGATCAAAACTATTGACCGAATTGATTCGTTTGGCAAAAGAACAAGGTTATCATGTTATGATTGGTGCAATTGACGTAGATAATGCAGGAAGTATCGCTTTTCATGAAAGATTTGGCTTTGTGGCAACTGGAACCATTCGTGAAGTAGGTTATAAATTTGATCATTGGCTGGACTTGGTTTTTATGCAGTTGATATTGGTTTAACCTCAATAGGCGTAAAGACTTACGCAAGGTTCGCAATTTTTTGTCAGACTGAGCGAAGTCGAAGTCCCGCAAAGTGATTCAGCAACTGAGACTTCGACTTCGCTCAGTCTGACATATGAATAAAAAAAATCCACAAACTTGAATTTCTTCAAATTTGTGGATTTATTGGTTTCGGCCTTATAATTAACTTTTAATCCAATTGATAACTTCTGGCTCTGTAACTAATGTTTTAGGCTTAATTACTTTAACTAATTCTCCTTTTTCATTAATTAAGTATTTTTGAAAATTCCATTCTACTTCAGAATCTTGCAAACCGTTTTTAGCTTTTTGTGTCAAGAATTTATAAACCTCGCACATATCATCGCCTTTTACAGAAACTTTGTCCATCATAGGGAAAGTCACACCATAATTAAGTTGACAAAAAGTAGCAATTTCTTCGTTTGTTCCTGGCTCTTGCGATGCAAAATTATTCGCTGGGAAACCTACTATTACAAAACCTTTGTCTTTGTATTCTTTGTAAACCGCTTCAAGATCTTTATACTGTGGCGTTAAACCACACTTTGAAGCTGTATTGACAATCATTACTTTTTTTCCTTTTAAAGAAGCAAAATCAAAAGTTTTTCCTGATAAATCTTCAACCTTGAACTGATAAATGGTTTCTTTTGCCATAGCTTTCTCTGTTTTAGATTTTTTATTACTCGTTTGAGCCTGAACTTGTGAAGCAAATAAAAAAGCCACACTGCAAGCTAAAAATACTATTTTTTTCATTGTTTAATTTTTTATAAAATTAGTTAAAATCTATTTTACAAAAAGGCTTTGGCAATTTTATTTTTTATTAAAGATTCGTTAAAAAAATGAAGCCTAACGTTAATCAGACGTTAGGCTTCCCCCCATACAAACAAATCAAACCATGAATTAATTATTATGCCTTATTGCGTTTTCATAAATTAAAGTGAGACCTTGTAAAAGAGTTTCTTCCTTTGTTTTTGGACTCGGTGTTATATTATGTATTTATTTAAATTATAGTTGATGCCTCTCGGTTGTGGTGAAAATTAATTTTAACCCCTAATTCGTATTTTCTTCTAATATTTTAATGGCGTGTATGGATTCTTTAACTCTTTGTAAATTGAAAATACAGTTCTAAATAAATTTTCGTTTTTGGAAGTCCGAGGACACCAACTATTAAATCTTTAATCACTAAATTGTATTCATCAGAACTTCATGATGAATATTCTGTAAATCATTTTTTAAATCATTCTTACTGAAATTTGTCAAAGCCAAAACATTCGTAAGAGCCACAATCAATATTTTTAAAATATTTATCTTATTCATGATCCTTTTTTTTATTTATTGAGATTTTATTTACGTTTTCAACCACTGCTAAAATTTATTTTTCTCAATAGATTTTAGAATTTTCAGAAAGCTAAATTCTAAATTCCCCTGTTAAATCGAGGTTTTTGCTATTATTCTGCCTCCAGATTTTCTTTTATAATAGCATTTACGTAAATGGATTGTGTTTGGTTTTAAAAAATCGAAAAAAAATTAAAAAAAAGTTGATATTTTTTTCAAACCCTTATGTTTGTTAGGTTTTTGCCTGTTAAAAAAAATACAATTTTCACAAAAAAATAAATTATCTTTATCTCAGGTAATAAAATAGTGTCAAATTAATTATTTGTTTAAGCTTTAAAATCCAAATCTATGAGTCAAGAAGAATTGTTAGTTTTAATTTACAAAAAAGACGAAAGAGCTTTTACCCATTTGTACGATATGTACTCGAAAAGTTTATTTTCAGTCATTAACGTACTAGTCAAAAATCGTGAAGAAGCCGAAGATGTTTTACAGGAAGTTTTTGTAAAAATCTGGAAAAACATCGATTCGTATAACGAAAGCAAAGGCCGATTTTACACCTGGATCCTTAATATCGCTAGGAATACTTCTATTGATACTTTAAGATCCAAAAATTTTAATAACAGTCAAAAAAACCTTTCTTCCGATAATTTCGTAAATCTGTTAGATGACAGTAATAAGCTTGTCAATAAAATTGATACAATAGGTATTCAAGAGTTTGTAAAAAAACTGAAACCAAAATGTATCGAAATTCTTGATCTGCTATTTTTTAAAGGATATACCCAGCAAGAAGCTTCAGAAGAATTGGCAATGCCACTGGGAACTATCAAGACACAAAACAGAAACTGTATTAACGATTTAAGAAATTATCTAAAAATATAATGGAAGCACAAGAATATATTGAATCAGGGATTTTAGAGCTATATGTTTACGGTTTATTGACCGAAACGGAAAATTTGGAAATTGCCGAAGCGGCCAAGAAAAGTCCAGAAATGGAACAGGAAATTATTTCTATAGAAAAAGCTATTGTTGCTTTATCATCAAGCTTCTCTCCTTTCCATTCAGTAGCTAATTTTGAAAAAATTAAAGCGAGATTAGAGCTTAAACATGGTAAAGTAGTCGATATGAAACCGGCGTCAAACTGGTCACAATATGTTGGCTGGGCAGCAGCAGTACTTTTATTACTGGGCTTAGGTTATCAGACTTTAGAATTGACAAAGACAAAAGAAGCCATTGCTACTGTTGGAACTGAAAAAAGCAAAATTGAAAGAGATTATGCTTATTTAGGACAGCAAAATAAAGAAATCGAGAAAAGTTTAACCATTGTAAGAGATATTAAAAACACTGGTGTAACGCTTGGCGGTCAGGCAGTTTCTCCAACTTCTTTTGCAAAAGTATATTGGAACAAAGACACTAAAACGACTTATATTGATGCCGCTGGTCTTCCAAAACCTCCAAAAGGAATGGTTTATCAAGTTTGGGCATTGAAATTAAGTCCGGTATTGACGCCAACAAGCATTGGTTTATTGAGCGATTTCGAAGGAAATTCTCAAAAAATATTTGCTGTTGACCGTACAAATGAAGCAGAAGCTTTTGGGATTACACTTGAGCCTGCCGGCGGAAGTTTAACACCAACAATGACACAATTGTACACTTTAGGAAAAGTTTAAAATTAAACGTTGCATAAAAACAGGAAGCGCATATTGAAATAATATGCGCTTTTTTATTATTTTTAATTGATTTATAACCAAATACCACATCATGAACGGAAATTTACTCTTAAGAATCGCAGTTTCTATTATCCTTCTCACGCATTCTGTCTTCGGGATTTTTAACAACGGTATTAATGACTTCGGGAATTTATATTTAAACCAAATTGGTTTTGCTCCATTTGGTGTTTTTTTGGCTTGGAGCATTAAATTATCGCACATTGTCGCAGCAATACTTCTGCTTCTTAATAAATATGTGAAGCTTGCAGGTTTTGTAACCATTTTTGTTTTATTGATGGGGATTATTTTAGTCCATTTTAAAGAAGGCTGGTTTGTTGTAGGCGGAGGAAGAAACGGCGTTGAATACAACTTTTTACTAATTGTAGTTTTATTAGCTATTATGTTTCCGAATGGTTTTAAGAAAGTTCAATCTAATTAAATTATCCTAATGGAAATTATCTGTAAAAATTGTCATCACGTTTTCAAAGGGCATTATTGCAGTAATTGCGGACAGCCCGCTGCAACACATAAAATAAACATTCATTTTTTATGGCATGATATTCAGCATGGTTTATTGCATTTTGATAAAGGAATTGCATATTCTTTAAAACAGCTTTTTACAAGACCGGGACATACGGTACGCGAATTTATTGAAGGAAAACGTGTCAGGCATTTTAAACCACTTTCATTGGTTGTTGTTTTGGCAACACTTTATGGAGTGCTTTATCATTATTTTCATATTAATACATTTCCAGATTCATCTGATAAAACTTTAGATTATCATGAATTCAATGAATGGATGGCAACGCATTTTTCGTGGGTAACTATTGCTACAATTCCCGTTTATACAATTGGAACTTACATTGTCTTTAGAAAACAAGGTTATAATTTTGTTGAATTTTTTGTCTTAAATACTTTTAAAGCGTCTCAAAGACTCTTTGTGCAAATTTTGACATTTCCAATATTGCTTTATTTAAATGGTACGCCCGAAATTCAAAAATTTTCATCGGCAACTTATTTCATCGGACTTATATTGATATTCTGGACGAATATTCAGTTTTTTAATGGGATGTCAAAAACAAAAGCATTCTTTTTAAGCATATTAAGCCACATAATTTTTCTAATTTGCTTTTTCATAATCATGGCAATTGTTATGGCTATTATGGGAAAATTGTAAATCTAGCTATTTGAATTAAGTTTATAATATAAAAAAAAGGTTCAGTGTTTACTGAACCTTTTTTATGTGAATTAATAATTACCTAGATAAATTATTTTTTCTTTACTTTTTTGCTTTTATAATATTTGCGATACTTCGGATATGTTACAGCACCAATTACTGCAATTGTTGCCATTGAGTAATACACCCAGTTTAAAGAATGCGCCTCTCCGCTTGCGTAAGAGTGTAAACCAACTAAATGGAAGTTTACTCCGTAATACGTAAATAAAATTGAAATAAACGCGAACATAGTCATTAAATTGAAGAACCATTTTCCGCGTAAAGCAGGAACAAAACGAGCGTGAATTACAAATGCATAAATCATAATCGAGATTAAAGCCCAAGTTTCTTTTGGATCCCATCCCCAATAACGACCCCAGCTTTCGTTTGCCCATTGACCGCCTAAAAAGTTTCCAATAGTCAGCATGATCAAACCAATAGTTACGGCCATTTCGTTGATATAAGTTATCTCTTTAATGTTCAGTTCCATTTTAGCTTTGTTTTTCTCCGTTGTAAAGAAAATCAATACTAATGCTACAAAACCTAAAATCATTCCTAATGCAGTCGGACCATAACTAGCTACAATAACGGCAACGTGAATCATTAACCAATATGAATTCAAAACAGGCTGTAAGTTTGCAATTTCCGGATCAATCCAGTTCATGTATGCTGCCATTAAAATCATAGCAGTAACGAAGGCAGATGAAGCAACCGTTAATTTTGATTTTCTGTCAAAAGCCAATCCAAAGAACATTGTTGACCAAGCCACATATACAATAGCTTCGTAAGCATTACTCCAAGGAGCGTGACCGGAAATATACCAACGTGCTATTAATGCTAATGTGTGAATCGCAAATAACAATCCAACTATAATATGAAAAGCATTTACTGTAATGCGAAGCCATTTTTTCTCAAAGAAAATATTGATAATCGTAAAAGCAAGCATAAATATTGCTGCGGTTAGATACCAATACGGTAATTTTTGAAGAACATCGTATTTGTTATAAGCAATTTCAGCATCAATTTTCTGTTCGCTTGGACGAACTTTTGCTCCAAATTTCTTTTGGAAACCATTAATACTTTCTACCAATTGATCAGCAGTATCCCAATTTTTAGAAATAGAACCGTTATTTAATGCACTGAAATATAAAGGAAGAATTTGTTTTACATACGTAGAATCCATTCCTTTAAAACCGCTGTTTTCGCGTTCTAAGAAAGAAACCCATTTATTGTTTGGATCATTTGGAACAGGGAAAATTTTCAAAATGCTTCCGCTTAAAGCAGATTCCATCAAGTTTACTTTTTTATCTGTTTCAATATAATCTTTCTCGAACTGATTCGGGTTTCCTGCTTTATAAGCATCATCTAAATAAGGTGACAATTTATAATTTCCGTTTTCATCGAAGAATTTTACAAATGGAGCATATTGATCTTTTGGATCAATTCCGATGATTTTACGGATACTGTCATTTCCCATCTTAATATAAATAAGCGGAACCTGAATCCAAACTTGCGCATATTGAGTCATAGATAAAAATACCTGATCAGAATTCATTCCGTTATAGGTATCGCTGTGACTAACTTTTCTAAGCAATTCAGATGAAAACGTATTAATTGGCTTCATTCTTCCTCCAGCATCCTGAATAATCAAACGACCAAATTTAGCAGCATGCGCTTCTGGAGCTTTATAGATTGTCAATAACGAATCCAACTGTTTTTGGCTTGGTGGTGCCACTACGTGATTGGCGTGATCATTTGGATCAGCACTATGATTATGACCGTCTTGATGTGAATGTACATGAGGATTTTGTTGTGCAAAACCACTCAAACTAATCATTAAAACCAAAATCGTAATCAGTTTTTCCTTTTTCTTTTTTACCGTTTCTAATTTACGCTTCAAGTCTGCAAAACGGGAATGCTTGGTAAACATAATAGCCATCAAACCAAAGAATAACATAAAATATCCTAAATAAGTAATCGAAGTTCCCCAAAAATCATGGTTTACAGACAAAACAGTTCCTTTTTCATCTGGATCAAATGAAGATTGGAAAAAACGGTAGCCTTTATAATCTAAAACGTGATTCATATATATGTCGGCATCAAAAGTTTCTGCAGAATCCTGAACGGTTACTTTACTTTCAAATGACGAATAACTTTTCTCAGTTCCTGGATATTTTTTCGCAATAAAATCATTTAATCTAACTTTAAAAGGCAAAATATATGCTTTGCTTCCGTAAAATAAACTGTATTCTATTTTTCCAATTTTTACTGTTTGAGGCTCGCCAACGCTTCCTTTAGAACCCATTAAACGAACTTCTTTTTCCTGACCGTCAGCTTTAATTTTTACAATCAAAGCATCAGTATGCGACTTTGCTTTAAAATCATTACTTGATTCATAATCAACAACTCCTTTTACCGCAGGATCTGGAAAAACAATACGAATATCGCCAATGCTGTATAAAGAACGCATCATTAAAGGCTGTACATCATCTTTTGTAACTGTTCCTTTTAATTTGTCTGCCATTCGCATAAATTCACCTGCAAACGGCGTTTGAATTGTATATTTTTCTCCTGTCGTAGTAATATTGATTGCGCCGTCAGTATGTTTATTCAAAGAAAATAAAACGTTGTGAATATTTTGAACCTCACCTTCTTTCAGATAATGTTCTTCACGTCCGCCCGCTCCGGCTTCAACTAATTTTAAATACAGCGTTCCTTTAGGATCTGGTTTTATAGTTTCTTTCGCTCCCATGATGTAGTTCACGTAACTAACCTCAAAAGGAGTTTCGTCAAATTTTCCTGAAAGTGTAAAATTGTTATTGGTAACTGGTGACAGCAAAAGGTTTTTATCAAAAACTCTTCTTCTAGGCTCACCTTTATATTCTCCGTCAGCAAAAACTGTGATGAATGTTTTATCCGAAAAAATTTGATTTTCTGCCGCGCCTTCGCGAATAGGCATCATCCCTTCATAACTGATATAGCGTGTAATAAAAGCTCCTAAAAGAATAAAAACAAAGGCAATGTGCAAAATAAAAGTCGCCCATTTTTCCTTTTTAAGTAATTGATAACGTTTGATGTTTCCTAAGAAATTAAGCATAAAAACGGCCATTATCGCCTCAAACCACCAAGTATTGTAAATTAAAATTCTGGCTGTATCGGTGTTGTATTTACTTTCGATAAAAGTTCCAACACCCATTGCAATTGCGAATGTTAAAAAAAGAACGGCCATTAAGCGTGTAGAAAACAAAAAAGAGAATATTTTTTTATCCATTTTTGAGGAATTACATTGTATAAAAGTGCCACAAAAGTACTTAAAAATGTTGAGTTCCAATATTTGAGATTTGTTAATAAAAACTAAAAAAAGAGGCCTTTATGTAATGAATTGTAAATTTGAAATAGGTTAATTACTACAAATCTCTAATGATCAATAATTTCTTTGATTATTGATATTTTTTTATAGTTTTGTGTAATCGATTACATTTTCAATTTATATATTTTCAAAGCCCTGATTTTCTTCTTTCGCAAAAAAAGAACTTAAAATTAAATATTTAGCTATTAACTATCTCTATATAAAATAATTAAAAATGAAAACCAAAACTATTAACATTGTCCTTTCTCTTGCACTTTTAGTTTGTGGATTGCCGTACAAAATTGTTGCGCAAAATGCAAAATCAACTAATTTTTACAGTGATATTGAGTTTAAAATGCAAAAAGTAAAAGAGCCTGTTATTCCAAAAAACAGCGTTAATCTAAAAGATTTTGGTGCAGTAAATGGCGGATATGTTTTAAACACAAAGGCTTTCGCCGATGCTATAGAAGCTGTTTCGAAAAAAGGCGGTGGAAAAGTAATTATTCCTCCAGGGATCTGGCTTACAGGTCCGATTATTTTAAAAAGCAACATTGAACTTCATGCAGAAACTGGCGCTTTAATTAAATTTTCGACTGATAAAAGTTTGTATCCAATTATTGAAACCAGTTTTGAAGGCTTAAATACATGGCGATGCATCTCTCCTATTTACGGCAAAAACCTTGAAAATGTTGCCTTTACAGGTAATGGTGTTTGGGATGGTTCTGGAGAAGTTTGGAGACAGGTAAAAAAGAGTAAATTAACAGAAAGCCAATGGAAGAAATTTGTGGCTTCGGGCGGTGTTTTAAATGACAAAAAAGAAAGCTGGTATCCATCTGAAACTTTCATGAAAGCTTCTGTTGGGGCGGATCAAAATGTACGCCTTGACTTAAAAACAAAAGAACAATTTGAAGAAATTCATGATTTTCTGCGTCCGGTAATGGTAAGCATTCAAAACAGTAAAAGGGTTCTTTTTGACGGTCCGGTATTTCAAAATTCACCAGCTTGGAACATTCATCCTTTAATGATTGAAGATCTAATTGTACGAAATGTTACGGTTCGAAATCCTTGGTATTCTCAAAACGGAGATGGCCTTGATGTGGAATCATGCAAAAATGTATTAATCGAAAATTCAAGTTTTGATGTTGGCGATGACGCCATCTGCATAAAATCTGGAAAAGACAAAGACGGCCGTGATCGCGGTATTCCGTGCGAGAATATCATTGTAAAAAATAATATTGTTTATCATGGTCACGGCGGTGTAACGGTAGGAAGCGAAATGTCTGGTGGTGTAAAAAATCTTCATGTTTCTAATTGTACTTTTATGGGAACTGATGTTGGTCTTCGATTTAAAAGCACGCGCGGACGTGGCGGTATTGTTGAAAACATCTTTATTTCAAATATTTATATGACCGACATTCCATCGCAGGCTATTTCTTTCGATTTATATTATGGAGGAAAATCTATTGCCGAAACATTAGCTGAAGGCGGTACTAAAGTAGCCAACAAAATGATGCCAGTGAATGTAGAAACACCACAATTCAAGAACATTTCGATTAAAAATATTACCATCGCCGGAGCTTATCAAGCGGTGTTTTTACAAGGATTGCCAGAAATGAATCTTGAAAATATTGAAATTTCAAACTTAACGGCAAAAGCTGAAAATGGTTTTACGATAATTGACGCAAACGGAATTAGAATCAGCAATGCCAAATTAGATATTCAGAAACCAGAAGTTTTCGAGATTTATAATGGAAAAAATATGACTTTCAAAAACATTGAATTCAATTCAAATTCAGAAAAAGCAATTTCTATTAACGGCGAAGTAAGCCAAAATATAGAGTTTGTTTCAAATCCAAATTTTGATTTATCTAAAAAGATTTCTGTTGGAGAAACTGTTTCAAAAGGAGCTGTGAAGTTCTAAAAAAGATTAATCAATTGGCATAAATCAGCGGATAATTTTCGAACAATAAATCTAATGGAACGCAGATGAAACCGATTCGCTATCGCGAAGACGCGGATTTAAACGGATTTTTTTTATAATTTAAAAATCTGTTTAAATCCGCGTTTTTATGAAGCAAATCAGTAAAATCAGCGTTTGATTGGTTTAGTAGAACAAACAAAGGAATTAAAACCAAATGGCATTTAAAAAAAATAGTGTTAATTTTGTGCTATGATTCAACTATCAATAATTGGTTCCGGAAATGTGGCACAGCATTTAATCAAAGCTTTTGCGAAAAGTGAAGCTGTCGAAATTATGCAGGTATTTTCGAGAAAAAAAGAAGCTTTGCTTCCTCTTGTTGATGAACGTAAAATTATAACCGATTTTGCTTCTTTAAAACCTGCGGATTTGTACATTATTGCAGTTTCAGACAATGCAATTGCAGAAGTTTCGGAGCAATTTCCATTTGAAAATCGGCTTGTTGTTCACACTTCTGGCGCAGCTCCAATTACTACTTTGAACTTTAAAAACAGACGAGGCGTTTTTTATCCCCTGCAGACTTTTTCTAAAAACAAAGCAGTTGATTTTTCTGCAATTCCAATGTGTTTAGAAGCTGAAAATTCATCTGATTTTGATCTTCTTGAAAAAACAGCAGAGCGTATTTCAAATGCCGTTTTTGCAATAAATTCAGAACAGCGAAAAGCACTTCACGTTGCAGCTGTTTTTGTAAATAATTTCACGAATCATCTATATCAGATCGGTCAGGAAATTTGCGATGAACACAATGTTCCTTTTGAAGTTTTAAAACCGCTGATTCATGAAACTGCAGAAAAAATCGGCACTTTAGATCCAACTGATGCCCAAACTGGTCCGGCAAAACGCAATGATACCAAAACTATTCAAGCGCATTTGGACTATTTAACAAATGAAAATCAAAAAAATATTTATAAAATTCTAACACAATCTATACAAAATAATGGCAAAAAGTTATAAAGAAATAATGAATGACATCACAACATTTGTTTTTGATGTTGACGGTGTACTTACAGACAGTTCCGTTTTTGTAACCAATGAAGGAGAAATGCTTCGCACAATGAATATTCGTGACGGTTATGCGATGAAAGCAGCGATTGAAAGCGGTTACAATGTTTGTATTATTTCTGGCGGAAGCAATGAAGGTGTGCGTATTCGTCTAAATAATTTAGGCATTACAGATGTACACTTAGGAACTCCTGATAAAGTGCAAACATTTAAAGACTATACAAATAGTAACAATATAAACCCAGAACAAGTGTTGTATATGGGTGATGATATTCCTGATTTTCATGTTATGAAATTAGTTGGATTGCCAACATGTCCTCAAGATGCAAGTCCTGAAATTAAAAATATCTGCCGCTATATTTCGCACGTAAAAGGCGGACGCGGTGCTGCACGTGATGTAATTGAACAAGTAATGAAAGTGCAGGGAAAATGGATGGAATATTTTAATGGAAAACACGATTAGTTAATTGTAAATTATGAATTGTTAATTGTAAATTATTATTATTTGTAAAAAACCTTTGCCCCTCTGAACCACAAAACCTTTGAACCTCAAAAAATGAAATACTTAAAACTCGTTCGTTATCAAAATTTACTGATGCTTGCTTTTATGCAGGTTTTCTTTCGTTATGCTTTTTTAAAACAGCAAAATATTCCGCTTGCATTGGCCGATTGGCAATATGCATTATTAGTTTTAAGCACTGTTTTATTGGCGGCAGCCGGATATGTTGTTAACGATATTTTTGATGTGGCAACAGATTCAATCAATAAACCAAATAATGTTATTATTGGGAAAGGAATCTCTGAAACCAGAGCCTATAATATTTATATCGGATTAAATATTACAGGTGTTGCAATTGGTTTTTACTTGTCAAATGTAATTTTGAGGCCAAGTTTTGCGACTATCTTCATTTTAATTGCTTCGCTGCTGTATTTTTATTCTACCAGTTTAAAGCAAATCATGATTTTGGGCAATTTTATTGTGGCGCTTTTATTGGCATTAAGCGTTATTATTATTGGTGTTTTTGATTTGTTTCCAGCAATAAATCCTGAAAATAAAGCACAAATGGCAAGCCTTTTTTCCATTTTAATTGATTACGCCTTATTTGCTTTTATGATCAATTTTATCAGGGAAATTGTTAAAGATATTGAAGATGTAAATGGTGATTATAATCAAGGAATGAATACGTTGCCTATTGCAATTGGAATTGGCAGAGCTGCAAAAATTGCTTTAGGATTTGCAATTATTCCGTTTATACTGTCGTTGCTTTATATCAATACTTATTTCATGGCAAATAAGCTTTATATTGCCACATTATACGGTTTTGCTTTTGTTCTCGCGCCTTTGCTGTATTTCATTGTCAAAATATTCAGCGCAAAATCTCAAAAAGAGTTTCATCATTTGAGTACAGTTTTAAAACTGATTTTGCTTTTCGGAATTTTATCAATTCTTGTAATTACTCTTAATATCAAGTACAATGCTTAAAGAAAAACTAAAAAAATATACTTTAATTCTG
Organism: Flavobacterium sp. LC2016-01; assembly: GCF_009711135.1. Lineage (GTDB taxonomy): Bacteria > Bacteroidota > Bacteroidia > Flavobacteriales > Flavobacteriaceae > Flavobacterium. Next base: position 364,664 of record NZ_WMIC01000006.1, read on the forward strand.
GCATCAGGATCTCCTAGAAGACAGCAATTTTTTAAAGATTTGGATCTGGATTTCGAAATTAGATTAAAAGAGATTGAAGAAGTTTATCCGCCAGAATTAGAAGCCGCTGAAATAACAGATTATCTGGCAGCTTTAAAAGCCAGCGCTTTTGATGGCGAACTCAAAGAAAATGAAATTTTAATAACAAGCGATACCATTGTCTGGCATCAGAATAAAGCTTTAGGAAAACCTAAAAATGCCGAAGAAGCTTTTGAAATGATCAAATCAATGTCAAATACAACACACGAAGTATTTACATCTGTTTGTTTTAGAACAGAAAATACTTCGACCGTAATAAATGATGTAACAAAAGTAACTTTCAATGCTTTATCAGACGAAGCGATTTTATATTACATCAATAATTACAAACCTTATGATAAAGCCGGTGCTTATGGCATTCAGGAATGGTTTGGTTTTATGGCCGTAGCCAAAGTGGAAGGCTCTTATACCAATGTCATGGGACTTCCAACAGCTAAAGTTTACGAATATTTGAGTACATTAGTATAAAATTTACTTTTATGTTTTCTTTTAAAGAATATAGCCAGGAAATAATTAGTACCCTAATTTTACTGCTGATTTTGATAGCGATGCGAATGATCGTTTCAAAATTAATAAGACGTTACGCCAGCAGCAGTCAATTATTAGAACACAGAACAAATTTAGTTATCAAATACATTCATTTGTTAATGAACATTTTGGTTGCAATTTGCCTGGTTGTAATTTGGGGTGTTGATACTAAAGATATATTTTTTTATGTATCTTCAATTGCAACTGTAATTGGTGTGGCTATGTTTGCACAGTGGTCCATTTTGAGCAATATTACTTCTGGAATGATTTTGTTTTTTTCATTCCCGTTCAGAATTGGAGATACGATAAAAATTCATGACAAGGACTTCCCTATTGAAGCAGAAATTGAAGATATCAGTGCTTTTCATGTGAACTTAAGAACAAAAGAAGGCGAAAGAATCATTTTTCCAAACAACCTTTTACTGCAAAAAGGCATTTCTATAATGCCTGTCCAATACGAGGACAAAGAGTTTTTTGACTAAATTTTGAATGGGAATTTTATAAACTTAATAGGAAAACCTAAAACGATATTATTGATTTAAAATCTAATATTTGTTTAACCAATTAACGTTTATTCTAAATTCCACACAAAATGACTCAGTTTATAAAATTGCCATTTTATGCAAAACTTTCCTGCGTATTAATCAGTTTGATTTCGTTTGCTTATATTTTTTGTATTGCCAAAGACGTGATCACACCAGTACTTATGGCATTTTTATTTGCTGTTTTATTATTGCCCCTATTTACGTTTTTAAAAAACAAATTAAAGTTTCCAAGACATCTTGCAGCAATAATCTGTGTTTTGTTTTTTGCCGCCTGCATTATTGGGATATTGGTTTTTATTTCCTACGAAGTAACAGACATGGCAAATGACTTTGAAACAATTAAAAAGAATGCCAGTGTTTTTTTATCAGATATTCACAAATTTGTCAAAGAAAGATTTCATATCAGTATTGGCGAACAGAAAAAATACTTAGATACCGTTACCAAAGATTCTGTAAAAAATGGAAACGCAACAATTGGTTCGGCAATTCTTTCCATAACTGATCTTTTGTTAGACTGCACTATCATTCCAATTTATACTTTCCTTTTTCTAATTTATAAAGACCATTTTATTCTTTTTTTGGCCAAATTAATCAACCAAGAAAACCACTCTGCTTTAAAAGATATTTTGTCCCAAATTAAAGTTTCGATAAACAATTACATTGTTAGTCTTATTTTAGAAATGATAATAGTCTCGGTTTTGACAAGTTTGGGGCTTTGGATTATTGGAATAAAATACTTCATTTTACTAGGATTAATAACTGGTCTTCTAAATCTTATTCCCTATATCGGAATATTAATTGCCGGAATTATAACGGTTTTAGCTTCATTGACAGGATCTGGCGAAACCTCAATTATACTTGGAATTCTCGTAGTAAATATTATTGTGCAGCTTATCGATAATAATTTACTGGTTCCGTTGATCATTAATTCTAAAGTCGAAATAAATGCCTTTGTTTCTATTATCGGGATAATTGTTGGCGGAGCGGCAGCAGGAATTTCGGGAATGTTTCTGGCAATTCCGCTTTTGGCGATATTAAAAATTATTTTCGACAGAATTGAATCAATGGAAGCTTGGGGTTATTTAATGGGCAATCATATGCCTAGAAAATTTACTTGGCGAATCCGCAGAGCAAAAGCTGTCAGTTAAAAACCAGTTAATTTTAAAAATAGCTTTATTATTTAAACTATATTCATATTGCAAACCGTATTAAAATAAGCGAAAAAGTATCTGAATGTCTCCAAACAAAAAAATAGTCGTTTTCATTTTGTTTTGCTTTTTTTTACAAAGCATTCATGGGCAATCAGATAAGACAAAAAAAGATCCTGCTCAAAAAAAAGATACTACAGAAGTTTACAATAAGATTAGAAATTATTCTAAAAAAAACAATTTTACCAAAGCACTTCACAAACTCTTTTTTAAAACAAATAAACCAAAAAAGAAGGAAGAACTTCTTGTACAAAGTGACACAGCAAATTACAATGGCAAAATTATTAGAAAAATAAACATTGTGACGCTAGATCCTTTTGGGCACTCGGTTGTAGATACAACGCAAGAACCAAAGAATTGGGGCGAAAGAACTGGAAACCGTCTTCATTTAAAAACAAAAAAAATCGCCATTTACAATCTGCTCTTATTTAAAAGAAACAGTGTTTATGACAGTTATAAAGTTCAGGAAACGGAGCGTTTGATACGAGCCCAAAAATATGTAACGGCAGTTCGAATAACGCATCAATTAGCAGGTATGGCTTCAGATTCTGTTGATGTTACTATCAGGGTTTTAGATTCATGGAGTACTATTCCGAGATTTGCAATTTCAAGCAATCAAGTTTCTGTTGGATTTAAAGAAAAAGATTTTTTTGGAAGCGGTCAGCAATTAGAATATCGTTTTACGAATCGTTTTGATGATGGCGCAAACGGAAATGATGTTACCTATACGATTCCGAATATCAAAAATACCTACATTGGAACTACACTAAATTACAAAATGGATCTCGATAATAATTATACTAAAAGTATCAATATTGAGCGCCTGTTCTACTCGCCTTTAACCAAATGGGCTGGCGGAGTTTATGTGGGACAGAATTTTAGAAAAGATACGCTTCAGGCTCCTGATATGTCTTATGCCTATCAGCCTTTTAAATATAATTTTCAAGATTTTTGGGCTGGAAAAGCATCCAAAGTTTTTGAAGATGATGATAAAGGAATCACCAATCTAATTGTATCAGGACGTTTTTTGAATGTAAACTACAGCGAAACGCCAACAGAACTCTACGATCCAACCAATTTTTATTCAGATCAGAAATTAATTTTATCTGGAATTGGATTAAACACCCGTAAATTTATTAAGGACAATTATATTTTTAGAAACGGACAAACCGAAGACGTTCCTATTGGCCGGATTTATGGTGTAACCTTAGGTTATCAATATAAAAATCAAATGTGGAGGCCGTATGTTGGCGGTCAGTTTTCCTTTGGAAATTATTATCGCCTCGGATTTCTTAGTGCCAATTTTGAGGCCGGAACTTTTTTCCACGATTCAAAAACTTATGAAACGGCGTTTTCAATAGAAACCAACTATTTTACTAAGCTCTATAGCATTGGAGCCTGGAAACTAAGACAGTTTGTGAACCCAAAAATAGTTATTGGCGTTAATCGAGAAGATATTATTGGTGACCAGTTAAATATAAATGAAGCAAATGGGCTTGCTGGTTTTAACAGCGCTATTTACGGTACCAATAAAATGGTTTTATCATTACAGACGCAAACTTATTCGCCAAATGCAGTCTTAGGTTTTCGTTTAAATCCCTTTTTCAATTACTCAGTTGCCGTTTTAGGAAGTCCAAATAATGCAATGTCTCACAATAAAGCGTATTCTAAATTTACACTTGGTGTAATTGTGAGTAATGACTATTTAGTATTCAGTTCTTTTCAGTTATCGTTGTCATATTATCCTAGTATTCCTTTTGAAGGAGATAACGTTTTCAAAACCAACACTTTTGAAACTACTGATTTTGGCTTAATGAATTTTGAGCTGTCAAAACCAAGAATTGTAGATTACAAGTAAAACAAAATATTTTCATTTTTTTATTATTTTTTAAAATTTTAAAAACATATTCATTATCAAATAATTACCAATATTCTAGCGCCCTAACACTCGTTGAACTGCTATTTTTATCCGACGAAATGCATTCGGTTTTTATTTTTGGCACAGTATATGAATATTACTAAACAAGAGTAACATTAAAACTTTAGAAAAAATGAAAACACTAAAAATAGCAATCGCCGGATTATTTCTTTTGGTTGCAAATGCCACACAAGCTCAAGTATCGATTAATGTAAATATTGGAACACCACCAGCTTGGGGACCTGCAGGGTATTCAGAAATGGAATATTATTATTTGCCTGATATTGAAGCATATTATGATGTGAGAGCTTCTCAGTTTATTTATTTTGGAGGCGGAAGATGGGTTCGAACTACCTATTTGCCAAGACAATACAGAAACTATGATTTATACGGAGGTTATAAAGTAGTTTTAACTGATTACCACGGAAGAACACCTTATACTTATTTCGACCGTCACAGAGTAAGATATTACAAAGGGTACCATGGAGAACCTCAAAGACCATACAGACCAAGACCGGTTTACGGATACAATGATCGTCATGACCACAGAGATTACAGACATGATGATAGAAAACATCATGATAAACATGACAGACACGATCATGATGATCACGATGATCACCACGGACACGGCAGAAGATAATTACTAAATAACTAGTAATCAACACAAAAGAGTATCAATAGTATTGATACTCTTTTTTTATGCATGCATAGTATTGTTGGTTTATGTTAATTTATTGCATAATGTTTAAAAATTATCTCCAAATCGATTATATTTATAACAAATGTCTTATTTTAATATTAATGCACCTTATATTTGCACAATATTTTAAATCACAGTTGATTATGAAAAATAAATTCTTTCTATTCGCCTTATTAACTACGTCACTTTTTATTTCATGTGACAACAATGATGACAATTCTGGAAATCAAGCGACAGAAAATGGTATTACAATTAATAGTGATGCTACTTCTTTAAGCAAAAGGCTTGATTATACTAACTCTGGAGTTTTATCAATCACTAACACTTCAACTGCAAAAGGATTAGCAACTCAAGCTACAACTGATTTACCTTTAGTTCAAATTGCCGAAGTAAATCCGCCAACAGACAGTAATGGAAGAACTTTACAAGCAAATCATGTTGCTGTAAACGGAAACTATGCTTATGTCGCATACACTATGATGGGTGATGTTTACTCTGGTGCAATTGACGTTATTGATGTTACAGATCCTTACAAGCCAAAATTACTTACATCAGCATTAATTGCTAATACAGATATTACGTCGCTTACCTACTCTAACGGAAATTTAATTATTGCCGGAGCAAAAGATATTGATAAAGATGCAACTTTAACAAATCCTGCAATTGTAATCAATATGCAGTTAAGCTCTGGAATGCTTACAGATAAATACACGGTAACTAAACTTGAAAGCAAAGTTACTACTGATGTTGCTGCAAACACATCATCTTATTTTGCTGTTACTGGTGATACAGGAAGTTTATTCAAAATAAGCAATACGACTAAGGAAGTAACTTCAAAAGTTGCTGTTCAAGATTTACGTACTGTCGCGCTAAGCGGTGACAAAATTGTTACTTTAAGCGGAACAAAAGGGGTAAATATTTATAATGAATCATCTCTTGCGCTTCAAAAATCATTTGCAACAAGCAATGATGTTAGTGGTGCAAAAAGAACCGTAGATTTTGACGGTACAAAATTATTAGTATCTGAAGGATATAATGGTTTAGGAGTTTATGATATCAACAGCGGTTCTAAATTACAAACCATTGGATTAGCTGCTGCTGGAGGAGATAATGTTACTAACGCTGTTTCTGTAAACGATGGTTATGCGTTTGTTGCAAACGGTGCAGCTGGCTTAAATGTTTACAAGTCTGGAACTACGCTTGGTTTAGTTGGAACTGTTGGAATCACGGGTTCATCAAACTACGTAAAATCTAGTGGAAATTATATTTATGTTGCAAGCGGAAAAGGCGGTTTAAAAATCATTAAGATGGAAAAACCAAACACAACTTTCGCAAATTGCTCTTCATACGGAACTTACAACCAAGGAAAGGATTTAATCTTAAATTCTAACGAAGTAAAATCATATAATGGTTCTACTGCAATTAACTCTATTATTGTTAATTCTGGAGGTGTTTTAACACACTGCGGATCAATATCTGTTCAAAATACTTTGATTTTAAACAGCGGCGGAACTTTTAATATGACTGGAACTTTGGCTCAAGGAAAATACCAGCAGTCAAACCCGACAGAACTTATTATCAATAGTAACGCTTTATTGCAAATTGAAGGTTCTGTAGTTATCTGGGGCGACCTAAGATTGAACAGCGGTGCAAAAATTAATTTTATTGGAAACAATTCGTCTATCACAATTTACGGAAAAGTGACTAAAAACAGCGGTGTTACTATCACTGGAACATATAATGACACAGAAAACAAATTGAAATAATTTTTCTGTAATCCTAAGAAAATACCACATGATTTAATTCGTTAAATCAATTCTTTAAAAAAAATGCCATCAGAGATCATTTGATGGCATTTTTTTTGTGGAGTAGTTTTTCTTAAAAAAGGAAATCAATAACCAAACATTAACAATTCATTTAAATAGTCTTCAAAAATATAATTACTATTTTTGATGCACTTTCAAAAACACCTAACCACGCTATGCGAAAAATTCAGTTACTGATTATTTTACTAACAGGCATTTCAATTTCATTTGCACAACAGCCACAAAAACCGAGTTCTGTAGAGATTTATAATCAAATCAAAAAATTAAACTTTTTAGGTTCTGTTTTATATGTTGCAGCACATCCTGATGACGAAAATACGCGTTTGATTTCTTATATGGCAAACGAAATGAATGCCCGAACTGGATATTTGTCATTGACCCGAGGTGATGGAGGACAAAATTTAATTGGTCCGCAGCTTCGTGAATTGTTGGGTGTAATACGAACGCAGGAATTAATTGAAGCCCGAAAAATTGACGGCGGAGAACAGTTTTTTTCACGTGCGAATGATTTTGGTTTTTCAAAAAATCCAAGTGAAACTTTAGAAATCTGGGATAAAAACAAAGTTCTTGCAGATGTAGTCTGGACAATCAGAAAATTTCAGCCAGATGTAATCATAAATCGATTTGATCATCGTTCGCCAGGTACAACTCACGGACATCATACATCATCAGCAATGCTGAGTGTAGAAAGTTTTAAGTTGACAAATGATCCAAAAATATATCCAGAACAATTAAAATATGTTGCGCCTTGGCAAGTAAAACGTCAGTTTTTTAATCCATCATGGTGGTTTTATGGAAGCCAGGAAAAATTTGATGCTGCCAATAAATCAAAGTTTACAAAATTAGAAACCGGAGTTTATTATACCGGAATTGGAAAATCCAACCAAGAAATTGCTGCTTTAAGCCGAAGCCGTCATCAGTCACAAGGTTTTGGAAGTACTGGCGCACGCGGTGAAGAAACTGAATATCTTGAGCTTATCAATGGAGAAACTCCTGCAGAAAGAGATAATTTATTTGATGGAATTGACACCTCTTGGAATCGTGTTAAAAATGGAAAACAAATTGGCGATTTAATTTCAAAAATCATCTCAAAATACGATTTCAGCAATCCGTCAGCGAGTATTCCAGATTTGGTAAAAGCTTATACAATGATTGAAGCTTTAGATGATGAGCATTGGAAACCATTAAAAGCCACAGCAATTAAAAATATTATTGCTTCATGTTCAGGTTTATATCTTGAAGCAGTTGCCTCTGAGCAGGAAGCAACGCCAGGAAGTACAATTAGACTAAGTCTTGAAGCCATTAACAGATGCGCTGTCGAAATGCAGTTAACCAGCGTTACTACATTGCCGGACAATAAAACAACTGCTCAAAACAGTGTTTTAAAGAATAATAACGATCAAAAAATCAGCCTTCAATTACAGCTTCCGAGTACAATTGAATATACACAGCCGTATTGGCTTAAAGAAAAAGCAACTGTTGGAATGTACACGGTTTCGAATCAGGAAAACATTGGAATTCCTGATATTATCAGAGAAGTAAAAGTTGCTTTTAATGTGAAAATAAATGGTGTTGAAATCCCGTTTGAGCGCACGGTTGTTTATAAATATAATGACGGAGTGAAAGGCGAAATGTATAATTTTCTTGATATTGTGCCTGAAATAACCACTTCGATCTTAGAAAAAGTTTTGATCTTCAAAGACACAAAAAGCAAAATGATTCCGGTAAAAGTTCGTGCCGGAAAAGACGGAATAAAAGGAAATCTTCAATTAGAATTGCCTAAAAGCTGGGTAATTTCACCAAAGGAAATTCCGTTTTCTTTGGATAAAAAAGGAAACGAGCAAATCTTTTATTTTGAAGTGACGCCTCCGTTAAATCCAGAAGAAACTGTAGCAAAAGCCATTGCAATCGTAGACAATAAGCGTTTTGACAAAGACGAAACGATTATAGAATACAGCCATATTACAAAACAAATGGTTTTAAAACCAGCCGAATCAAAATGTATCCGAATTGATTTAAAAACTTCTGGTGACGCTATTGCCTATATTATGGGCGCAGGCGACGAAGTTCCAGAAAGCTTGGCACAAATGGGTTATAGAGTTACTATTTTGAAGCCGGAAGAAATTACACCAGAACGTTTGGATTCTTTCAGTACAGTAATTACTGGAATCCGTGCATATAATACTGTAAATGCTTTGGCTAACAAGCAAAAAATACTTTTTGATTTTGTAAAAGGCGGTAAAAACATGATTGTGCAATACAATACCTATGGCAAAATGGTAACTGATCAAATTGCGCCATATCCTTTAAAAGTATCCAATGACCGTGTGACCGAAGAAAATGCTAAAATCACGTTTTTAGCACCAAATCATCCGGTTTTAAATACACCAAATAAAATTTCTGAAAAAGATTTTCAAGGTTGGACGCAAGAACAAGGTTTATACTATCCAGATCAATATGATCCTGCCTTCACTCCTATTATTTCATCGCACGACAAAGGCGAATCGCCAAAAGATGGTGCTTTGTTAGTAGCGCCATATGGAAAAGGATACTATATTTACACAGGTTTAAGTTTTTTTAGAGAATTGCCTGAAGGTGTAGCCGGTGCATACCGATTATTGTCGAATATTATTTCGCTGAAACAGCCAATAGAAGCTCCTAAACAAGAACTTAAGCAATAAAACATTCGTAAAATGGAAGCCAAAAAAACAAAAAAATGGAAAAAAAGCTACACCTATGTTTTGGTGGCTAATGCTATTTACATCCTTATTTTCTTCTTAATCATGCAATTATATTCATAACCTATGCAACTATTTGATTGGATCGTACTTATTGTTACACTTTTATTCATTGTTGGATATGGTTCTTGGAAAACCAAAGGGAGTAAAAATGTTGAAGATTTCATTTTAGGAAATAACGAAACGCCTTGGTACACTGTGGGGCTTTCGGTAATGGCGACTCAGGCAAGTGCGATTACTTTCTTGTCCACACCCGGCCAGGCTTATCATGACGGAATGGGTTTTGTGCAGTTTTATTTTGGATTGCCCATTGCAATGATTGTTATTTGTATAACGTTTATTCCGCTTTATCATAAAAATAAAGTTTTTACTGCATATGAATTTCTTGAAAAGCGATTTGATGTAAAAACGCGTTCTCTCGCTGCTGTTCTCTTTTTGGTTCAAAGAGGTTTAGGAACTGGACTTACGATTTATGCGCCAGCTATTATTTTATCGGCAATATTGGGGTGGAATTTGACTATCATGAATATTATAATTGGTGTTCTGGTAATTATTTACACGTTTTCTGGCGGAACAAAAGCTGTAAACGTAACGCAGAAACAGCAAATGTTTGTCATTATTTCGGGGATGTTTATTACCTTTTTCTTGATCTTGCATTATCTTCCAAATGACATGACTTTTACAAGTGCGATGCATATTGCGGGAGCAAATGATAAAATGAATATTGTAAATTTCTCATTTGATCCTGAAGAAAAATATACCTTTTGGAGCGGTATTACCGGCGGATTTTTCTTGGCTTTATCTTACTTTGGAACAGATCAATCGCAGGTTGGACGTTATTTATCAGGAAAATCGGTTAAGGAAAGTCAAATGGGATTAATCATGAACGGACTTTTAAAAGTACCAATGCAGTTTTTTATTTTACTGACTGGAGTTATGGTTTTTGTTTTCTTCCAATTCAATCCGGTGCCACTAAATTTCAATCCGAATAATAAAATTGTTATAGAAAAATCGGCTTTTAAAGAAGAATATCATGTGCTGGAAAAGAAACTTGATAAACTTTCTGAAGATAAAAAAGTAATCAATTTGCTTTATATCGATCAGTTAAATCAAGATTATGACAATCCTATTTTAAGAAAAGAATTAGTTGCTTTATCAAACAAAGAAAAAGATTTGCGCGACAAGGCGAAAGAAATTATTTCTAAAGCCGACAGCAACAGCGAAACAAATGATAAAGATTATGTTTTCTTTCACTTCATTCTGCATTATTTGCCAAAAGGACTTATTGGCTTATTGCTCGCTGTAATTATTTCTGCTGCGATGTCATCAACTGCTTCAGGTCTAAATGCTTTGGCTTCGACAACAGCAATTGATATTTACAAACGAAATGTAAAAGGCGAAAAATCAGATAAACATTATTTGATGGCGACGAAATTTTTTACGCTTTTCTGGGGAATTGTGGCGATTCTTTTTGCTTGCGTAGGAACTTTATTTGAAAACTTGATTCAGCTTGTAAATATTATTGGTTCCATATTTTACGGAACTGTTTTAGGAATATTTTTAGTTGGTTTTTATCTAAAACGCGTTCAAGCAAAACCAATGTTTTACAGTGCAATAATAAGTCAGTTAACTATTTTTATCATTTATTATTTCACTATTTACATTTACCCAAGCGATCAAGAAAAACTTGGATATTTATGGCTAAATTTCATTGGAGCTAATCTTACTATTGTATTGTCATTGTTAATGCAGTTTTTATTTTTCAGAGGAAAACCAGATTCTGAGGATGTGATTTTAGAATAATTTAATTTTTGACGCAAAAAAATAAGGGTTAAAAATTAAACTTTAACCCTTCTTAGTTATATATAAAATATTTCAACATTAGATTTACTAAATCATTTGATATATTACGAATGACAAGAGAAGAATTTTTATTTCATCTAAAAGGAGCAAGTTTTATGGCACTTAAGTTTGCCGAAAACTATGTCAAAGATAAATTGGCTACAGATTTTAAGTATAATTTACTTTTTACTTCTGCTAATATGTCTGGAGATGCTAGTAAATTTGATATCTATCCTGAAGATGATGGTAGCATAAAATCAAATTTAACTGATAACGAAGTTGTGGATTTGTTATATAGAAAGAATAAAGTACCGATTTGGATTGATATAAGTGTTCTCGAATCAAATCGAAAAAACACAATCCTTCATCTTGCTTGTGCCGGAAGATACTCTAACAACAAAGAAGATTATTATTATAAAAATGATGGATCAGCACCGTTTGGCGTAAAAAGTCCAACTTTACCAATTGGTTATAAAGAAGGCAAAAAATTTAGACTGAAGCAGTGTTTTTTCTGAAAACCTTAACAAATAATAATAAAGTTATGGTACAAAAAATTATTCTCACGATTTTTCTTCTTTTTAGCATTTCTGTTGAAAGCCAAAGTATTTTAGACACAAGCGAAGAAGTAGACAATTCCATCGGTGCACAACTTTATACAAAATGCTTTGAGAATTTAAATCAAGGTGATGAACTATTTGAAAAACATCCTGCTCTAAAAAGTATAAAATTTTGCTCCCTTTTTTCATGCAGCTATTTATTGTCATTGGAAGAAGAAGAAATACAGCTTGTTGGTGAAAAGAGATTAATTGGAATTGCAACTCAATTATTTAGAGAAGGAAATCCAGTATACTTGATTAGGGGCTTGGATAGTTCTTTAGATGAAAAAGCAAAAAATCAGAATTTAACAGATGATAATCATCTCGTTTATATTAGTTATGGAGAATGTACAAATCCGCCTTATTTAATAAGAGCTGCAGAAATTGTAAATAAACAGACTGAATTATTAATTAAACAATCTCAATTAAAATAATAGTTCTTAAAACCGAGATGCCCTAGCCCTGATGGAAGCGGCATCTCCCGATTTATAAAAACAAGGCTTTTTAGCCGTAGTTTTTATAAATCGGGAATATAGCGGACAGCAGGATAAAGCTCCTAAAAATCATAAATGCAATATTTCATACTGCAAATCTTCTTCATTTGTAAGTAAAAAATACTATTTTAGTAAGTTTAAATGCCACCATAAAACAAACTAAAAAACTGCAAATGAAAATTTCAGACGATCTTCAAAAATTGCTTCCTTTCGGTTATCTTTTCCTTGTCATAATGGGAATATTAAAAGAAAGTGTTTTCTACTATCAAATAGGAATTAATATTTTGAAATATTCAACCATCATGGACATTTTAATTAGTCCTATTGCTGAATTCACATCACACCCTATAATTTTGATTTCAATACTTTCCTTATTTGTATTTCATTCGTATCTGCCTAAAATTTTAGAAAAACACCGCAACAGAAAATTTGTGAAGAAGGCATTTGAATTAGAATCTGTAGAAGGACTATCTGAAACAGAAGTCAAAAGTTATTTTAATAGTATTTCTGTAAAATCGCTTGCTATAGTGCTGGTTTCTTTTTTTATTGGTTATGGAATCGCTGGCGGTTATGCTGTATCACACGACATTAAAAATAACAAATTAAAACATAAACATACTCTCAATTTTAATAGTGGTGAATCTGAGCAAGTTTATTTAATTAATAACAACAGTCTTTATTACTTTTATATTACGAAAGGATCGAAAACTATAAAAATAGCGGCTTTGGGATCTGTGAAAAGTCTAGAGTTGACAAAAAACAGAATGATTCCGTAAAAAATATTCTCTAATTTTCTAAAACGCATCGCCATGAAAGATTTGAAAAAATATAGCAATAAAACGAAGGCTGCATTTATTTTGCTGATTGTGATGCTGATTATTATTCTGAACAACTTTAATACGCTTCAGAATTCTAAAAAGGTAAACGAAAATATTAACGCGATTTACAACGACCGATTAGTAGTAGCGCACTATATTTTTCAATATTCTAAAGAACTTCACTTTATAAAATCTGAAGCTGAAAAACTGGATTTAAGTGATCCTATCAAAAAAGATGAAATTATTCATACACTTGATATAATTCACAACATTGACGATTTATATGCCAAAACAGTTTTAACAAATAAAGAAAAAGAACATTTTGATGCTTTCTTAGCTTCTTGTAAAGAAATTAATAATCAAGTTGAAAATAAAAACTGGAATAAAATTGCCTATTCGAGCGAGCAGGCTTTAAAAACACTAGAATCTTTATCCGAAATTCAAATTAAGGAAGGAAAAGCAAAATTAGCTGCAGCCAATGCAATGTATAATGACAATAATAGTCTTGGCCAGCTTGAAATTGCGTTGCTGATCATTTTGGGCGGAATCACTTTTTATCTTTTGATAGTAAAGAAAATTAAGAGAAATATCAAGATTCCTGAACCGCCTAGTTTGAATTAGAAATTCCAAAATTTTACACAATCTTGTCATTTCGAGGAACGAGAAATCTTCGCAAGAAGCTCAACAAAGATTGGATTTTCGTTACGGAGTTACCTGCGAAGATTTCTCGTTCCTCGAAATGACAAACTGGTCTTCAAGAATATTTATAAAAAAAAAATCCAAATTCCTACGATTTGGAATTTGGATTTTTAATATTGGAATTTAAAAACAAACTATCTGCTCCACTCAGCGATACTGTCTTTGTTCATTTTTACGTAATCTTGATTGTTTGCTGTTTCAGCTGCTGCTAATGAAGCTTTTGCTGTTTCAACTGCTCCTTTTTTATCTCCTTGTTTTGCCTGAATAATTGATTTCAGTCTCAAGATAAAATAAGGTTTTTCTGTTACCATATCCAAAGATTTGTCAACATAAGTTCTTGCAGTTTCGATATTTCCGTTAGATGAAAATAAGTACTGTGCTGCTGCATAATAATCGTTTGATGTTGGTCCAGCCAAAGTTTTTTCGATACTTGCTGTTGCTGTTTTTGCAGTTGGAACTTCAAATTTAAGTGCTACATGAGAATTTTCCCAAGCCATTTCTAAATAAGCAAAATTTGGATCTAAACCATTAATACCAATTGTAAAAGTTTCAACCGGAGTTGGCAATGCCTCTTCTTTTACTGTAGTTCTTAGTGCTACATAAGCATCGCTCCAGTTTTCTGGCAATCCCCAGTTGTCAGTTGACAAGTAAAAAATAATCTCCCAGCTTTCAATTTTAGGAATTGTATAAATTGAATATTTCCCTTTTTTCAAAGTTTTACCATCAATTACAACATCATCACTGAAATTGATAATTGTATTTTCATTGGCTCCTGTTCTCCATAACTTACCAAACGGAACTAAATTCCCGAAAACCGCTCTGCCTCTTGCACCCGGTCTAGAATACGTTACTTCAACATCAGTTAAACCAACAGTTTGTTTAATATAAGCTTTTGGACTTGCCTGTGGTGTTTTTATCTGTGCTTCTGAAGCAAAAGGCGCTAATAAAATAGCAAATGCAATAAGTATTTTTTTCATTTTAGAGTTTTATTTGTTTTGTTCAAATTTACAAATTCAATTAGCTAACGAATGTTAAATTTAACTTAATTCAGACTGCAATCTGTGATATTTTTTGAGCATTCAACTCATTGAAATGATTTATTACTAAATCGGCATCCGCAAGATCTTGCAAATTTGAATTCTCGCTTCTATATCCAACACAGTAAATTCCGGCTGCTTTAGCCGCTTTCACCCCATTTGTGCTATCTTCTATAATAATACATTCTTCTTTTGGAGCAATTGACAACGAAGCTGCATGAATAAAAATCGCTGGATTTGGTTTTGACTGTGGAAAATCTTCACCGCTCACAATATGTGAAAAATATTGATGTAAATTGAATCTAGTGAAAACGCGCTCAATAGTAACTTTTGATGCTGATGAAGCCAAAATAATCTGGATTCCGTTAGCATATAAATCTTTAATCAAATCTTCAACTCCATCTAACAAAAACAAATCTGCTTTTGTATCAAAAGCGTCATTAAAAATGTTTCTCTTTCTCTGAATTAAATCTTCAACTTCATGTTCAATTACTGGGAAAAATCCTTTAAGTGTCTGAAAAGTATTTCGAGTCGAAAATCCCGTAAACGAAGTGTACATTTCCTCTGAAACTTCAATATTTAATTCCGAAAATTGTTTGTAATAAGCATAACGATGAACGGGTTCTGTGTCGACAATTACGCCGTCCATATCAAAAATTACTGTTTTAATCATTTTTTTAAAGTTGCTGAGTTACTAAGATTCTAAGTTGCTAAGTTTTTTTGTTTCAAGTTTAAAGTTTCAGGTTTCAGGTTCTTTGCAGTAGGTTTAACTTGAAACTTTAAACCTGAAACTTGAAACAAACTTTTTATTCTTTCGAAATCAAATATCTAATCACTGTTTCAGCGGCATGAAGTCCAAATAATCCTGGCATGTAGCTATTTGTACCGTAGAAAGATTTTTTGAAATTTTTTCCGTCTGTTAATTTTAAACTTTTTTCATCCTGAATCTCAGATGAAAAAACGACTTTTAATTTATTAATTTTTGCTGCTTTTAATCTTTTGCGGATTGTTTTTGAAAAATAGCAGTTTATGGTTTTCGAAATATCTGCAACTTTTACTTTAGATGCCAGCATCTTTCCTCCTGCTCCCATGCTGCTTATAATTTTAACTCTTTTGCGTTTTGCAGCAATAATTAAATTCAATTTCGGAGTAATACTGTCAATACAATCTAAAACATAATCAAACTCTGGAGAAACAATTTCAAAAGCACGTTCTGGAGATAAAAATTCTTTCACGCGAGTTAATTTCAATTCTGGATTAATATCCATTAAACGGTCACCAACAATAGTAATTTTTGGCTCACCAACAGTAGAATGCAAAGCAGGCAATTGTCTGTTAATGTTTGTAATATCAACAACATCACCATCTACTATTGTCATGTTTCCTACTCCTGCTCTAGCTAAAAATTCAGCAGCAAATGATCCTACTCCTCCTAATCCTACTACTAAAACATTTGCATTACGCAAGTTTTCTAATCCTTCTTTTGTAAATAAAAGCTCGGCTCTTTCTGTCCACTCTGCCATATTATATTCTTTTGTTTTTATTTTTCTTTTGTTTCAGGTTTCAAGTTTCAAGTTTTATACTGTACGCTTGTCAGGCTGAAAAACTATTCACTAATTACTATTTACTCTTCACTATTTACTTCTCAAATACTCTTTTATAATTACTTGAGATAATATATTGTAATTCCTTAATTGTTATATTTTTATATTCTGACGCTAAATCATAAACCTGCTGAATATCTTCTTCAATTGTATCTGTTTCCAG
Source organism: Flavobacterium sp. LC2016-01 (assembly GCF_009711135.1). Taxonomy (GTDB): domain Bacteria; phylum Bacteroidota; class Bacteroidia; order Flavobacteriales; family Flavobacteriaceae; genus Flavobacterium. The sequence continues at coordinate 381,461 of NZ_WMIC01000006.1, forward strand.
AAAAAAACGATCATTTGGAACCTTCTGAAAAACAGTTTTTAAATCTGGATTTTTCAATAAATATTTCCCAAATGAAATATAGAATCCTGCAGCAATCAATTGTTCTGCCAGCTGATTATTTTTAGAATAACCATGAATGATCATTGGTACCGAAATTTTTAATTTCTTCTTAATTTCAATAACTTCCTGAAAAGCTGCTACACAATGAATTACAACCGGCTTTTTATATTTTTCGGCCAAAGCCAATTGCTTTTCAAAAACCTCAATCTGTAGGTTTAACGGTACTTCAATACGTTTATCTAAACCGCATTCGCCAATTGCAAGGCAATTTTCCGTTTGAAGTTTTTCTTCAATAATTTTTAATTCGGCATCAATTTGATTTTCCTTAATATGCCACGGATGAATTCCGATAGAATAAAACGGAATCGATTCATCAAACTCCAACGGATATTGATTCACCAACTCTAGAATACCAGATTGGTTTGTAAACTGATGTGTATGAAAATTAAAAAAATCCATTAATGAAAAGTCTTAACCCCTGCTTTGATTTCCATATTCAAGTCATTTTCTAAAGGAACAAGCGGACAAGAATATTTGTGATTATAAGCACAATACGGATTATAAGCCTGATTAAAATCGATTGCAATTGTATTTCCTTTCGGAATTTTTAAATCGATATATCTTCCTCCGATATAGCTTTCTTTGCCACACGTTAAGTCTGAAAAAGGCAAAAATAAATGATCCTTATATTGTTCTTGTTTCGAAAGATCAATACTTCTGTAAACATTCAATTTAAGTGCTTTTCCTTCTAAAGTAAAAGACAGCGTTCCGTATTTTATGTATTTTGGTGTTCTTGTTCCGGTAGTTTTCATTTCGAAAACTTTTTCATTCTTCGCTTTTTCAAATTTTGCAACTACAAAATATTTCCCATTAATCGGATAAAAATCTAAAGATTTAAAAGTCTTCAAATCCTCTTCCATCAATGGACTAGTCTTAGCTTCAGCATATTCAGAATTGATCTTCGTCTGGAAATTTGCAACTTCACCATAACTAAATTTCTTTTGGCTGTAGCCAAAATTTAAAATCATCAATACAATAAGTACAATTACTTTTTTCATCTTAGAAATTTTAGGCAAAAATAGTTTAAAAGTAACAAAGCAACAACCGCAATACGTGACAAAGTTTCCTAACTTTGTTGCAAATAAGAATAATTCTACAATGCTTAAAACTGCCTTAGGTCGCTACATTAATAATTTTAAGGGTTTCACTCACGAAGTTTGGATTCTTGCCTTAATTACTTTTATCAATAGAGCAGGAACAATGGTTTTGCCCTTTTTATCTAAATATTTAAAAGAAGATTTACAATTTACTTATGGCGAAGTGGGCTGGATTATGGTTTCCTTTGGATTAGGTTCTATGTTAGGTTCCTGGTTAGGAGGAAAATTGAGTGACAAAATTGGATTTTACAAAATCATGATTTTCAGTCTTTTTACTAGCGGAATTCTATTTATCTTATTGCAATTTGTCACAACATTTTGGGGATTATGTTTTGCCATGTTTATAATAATGGCCATTTCAGATATGTTTCGTCCTGCCATGTTTGTGTCACTAAGTGTATACGCAAAACCAGAAAACAGAGTTCGTGCATTGTCTTTAGTACGCTTAGCAGTAAATCTTGGCTTCACTGCTGGTCCGGCATTAGGCGGATTAATAATTATAGGAATGGGATATCAAGGCCTATTTTGGGTTGACGGTATTACTTGTATGATTGCAATTTCAATTTTCGCATTTTATATTAAAGAAAAAAAGAAAACATCAATAAATAAAGAAAATATCGTTTCATCAGATTTGCCAAAATCCATCTATAAAGACAAACCTTTTTGGTTACTGCTTTTTATCAGTTTTGTTACATTTATGGTTTTTCTGCAAATATTTTCAACTTTGCCTTTATATCATAATGAGAAGTTTGGACTTACCGAATTTCAAACTGGTATGCTTTTATCTATAAATGGTTTATTAGTATTTCTATTAGAAATGCCCATTGTAAGTACTCTGGAGCGAAAAGGAGTGAATAAAATTAAAAATATTGCTTACGGTTCCTTTTTTATTGCCGCTGGCTACTTTATTTTACTGTTTGATTCCTGGGTTGGAATTCTTGTAATCAGTATTGTATTGCTAACATTTGGAGAGATTTTCTCTTTCCCGTTTGTGAATGCAGTAGCATTAAGTCGCGCACCAAAAGGTCAGGAAGGCCAATATATGGGCTTTTACACCATGAGTTTCAGTCTGGCTCATATTGTCAGTTCTAAAACGGGACTGGAAATTATTGCGCATTATAACTACCAAATCAATTGGTTGATTATGGGAACACTGGGTTTAATAGCATTACTTTGCTGTTTTTGGCTTAATAAATTGGTACATACTCAAAAAAAATCATAAAGTCTATCTTTACCTAACTCATTTAAATTCAATTTATTAACTTTAAATTGAAATAATTTCACGCGCCTAAACCTCAATTCAAACTTAAAAAATAGTTAAATAACTAGTTTTATAGTTGTGTAACTAGAAAAATAGTTGTAGGTTTGAATTAAAATTAGGAAACATGCAAAAGTTAACCAACAAAGAAGAAGAAATTATGCAAATTTTATGGAAGCTTAGAAAAGCTTTTGTAAAAGAGATTCAGGCAGAAATTACTGAAGACCAGCCGCATTACAATACACTTTCGACTATTGTCCGCAATCTTGAGGAAAAAGGTTTTGTAGCGCACAATGCTTTTGGAAATACGCATCAATACTACCCAATAATCACTTTAGAGGCGTACAGCAAAAAGTATATGAAAACCGCTATTGATAATTACTTCAATAGCTCTTATAAAAACATGGTTTCATTTTTTGCTAAAGAAGAAAAAATTTCGGCAGCAGAATTGCGTGAGATCTTGGCTATGATCGAAAATCCAAAGGAAGAAAAATAGTCGTTTATGGAAGCACTTTTCATATATATTGCAAAATCAGCAGGTTTAGTTGTAATGTTTTATTGTGTTTATCATTTTTTACTTCGCAAGGAAACATTTTTCAATACCAATAGATGGTTTTTACTGGCAGGTTTAGGAACGTCAGCTTTGTTGCCGCTTTGGGTTTATACCAAAACAATTTTAGTCAACCCTGCTCCAGTTTCAAATTTCGACTTAGCTCAAGTAACAATTTCTCAAAACGTTACAAATGAAGTTTTTGTAATTAATTGGAACTATATTCTCTTATCCGTTTATGGCCTCGGATTTTTAGTCTTGCTGATAAAATTTGCGTTAGATTTTTACAGTCTCCAATCTATTTTGAAAGGAAAAAAAGTACAGCAACAAGCTGATTTCAAATTCATTGACACCACCGAAAATATTGCTCCTTTCTCCTATTTTGAATATATAGTTTACAACTCATCAATGTACACTTCATCAGAATTAGAGAATATTATCGAGCACGAAAAAGTGCACAGCGATCAAAATCATACTGCAGATATTTTGGTAGCCCGCATTTTTTGTCTGCTGTTTTGGTTTAATCCAGTTATCTGGCTTTACAAAAAAGCAATCGCTCAAAATCTGGAATTTATTGCTGACAAAGAAGCAGCAAAAAAATTATCAGATAAAAGGGCGTATCAATACACACTTTTAAAAATCACAACTCACGAAAGCTGTATTGCCATTACCAATCATTTTTATCAATCATTAATCAAAAAACGAATTGTTATGCTAAACAAGAATCAATCACGAAAAAGGAATTCTTGGAAATACTATGTTGTAATTCCAGTACTTGCTGCTTTTGTTTTGTTATTTCAAGTTGAAGTAATTGCAAAAGAAAGACAGCAAGCCAACAAAAAAGAAATTTCGAAAGAAAGTAATTCTACAGACATTTATAAAATTACTAAAGTAACTACTGAACAGGAATTAAAAGAAATTGCCGAGAAATTAAAGACAAAACATGATTTTGATGCTATAATATCTGATGTTGAAAGAAACGCAAACAATGAACTTACTGCTATTAAAGTTGAAATAAAAAAAGGTTCTGAAAAAGTTCAAACTTTCATGGTAAGAGGAAATAAAGCCATTAAAGATTGTCAAATTGTTGTTACCACAGAAGATAACGGAACTAAAAAAATCGATTTTGCTTCTGAAAACCAAGAAAATCAGGTAAAAATTGACAATAAAGAAAGAAAAGTTGAAGTAAAAAATGTTCAAAATTCTAAAATAAACTGTGATGTTAAAACTACTGATAATACTCATACAAGCGTTACTACAAGCAGTAGCACAAATACTGACGATAATGTAAATGTTAACGCTAATACATCTGTCAGCGTAAGCGTAAATAACAATAGTAAATCAAGTAATAGGGTTATGATATTTACAAATAGTAATACTTCTAATAAATTAATTATCGAAGAAAAGCCTTTAATTATTTTAAATGGTACTATTACAAGTTCTGATTTTGATATCAGCGATATGGATCAAACTAAAATTAGCACTATAAAAACTTTGGTTGGAAAGACTGCTGAAGACAAATATGGAGATATTGCAAAAAATGGCGTAGTCGAAATTACAACTAAAACTACATTTGGGAAAAGTCAATTTGAGGATTTACAAGGAAAAGTGGTAAAAGGTCATCCTACAAATTAAGATTTTTAACTCATTATAATCGGACATACGTACGTTTAACCAACTATTTTTAACAGCCAAAACCAAAATAATGCAAAAATTAACCAACAAAGAAGAAGAGATAATGCACATTTTATGGAAGCTCAAAAAAGCTTTCGTAAAAGAAATTCAGGCTGAAATTACTGAAGAACAACCGCATTATAATACGCTTTCGACTATTGTGCGTAATCTTGAAGAAAAAGGATATGTGAGTCATAACGCTTTTGGAAATACGCATCAATATTATCCTATTGTGAGTATTGAAGATTACCGAAAAGGCTTCATGAGTACTGCAATTGATAATTATTTCAACAGCTCTTATAAAAGTATGGTTTCGTTTTTTGCCAAAGAAGAAAAAATTTCGGCAAACGAATTACGCGAAATCTTAGCAATGATTGAAAATCCAAAAGAAGAAAAATAATCGTTATGGAAGCACTTTTCACCTTTATCATCAAATCGGGCAGTTTAATAGCTTTATTCTATTTTGCTTACTATTTTTTACTGCGCAAAGAGACTTTTTTTACCAGTAACCGATATTTTTTATTGGCCGGATTAATCACTTCAGTTGTATTGCCATTTGTGATTTATACAAAAGTAGTTTGGGTTGACCCAGCTCCCATAATTTATTCGCCTGTTGTTCAAACCTCTTCTGTAGGCCACGATTATGTTACATCGTACAATCATTTACAAGCTGTCGAAGAAGAACCTTTTGAAATAAATTGGAATCTAGTTTCACTGGCTATTTATGCCATTGGATTTGCTGCTTTTATGCTAAAATTTGCTATTGATTTTTACAGTTTAAATTCGGTTTTAAAAGGAAAAAATGTAAAACAGCAGGAAGATTTCAAGTTTGTTGATGTTACAGAAAACATTGCTCCTTTTTCTTATTTTGATTACATCGTTTACAATTCATCACTGTACAGCGAGGCGGAATTGCAAAGTATTTTAGAACACGAAAAAGTACACAGCGATCAAAATCATACTGTTGATGTAATAATTTCGAGAATTTTCTGCATTCTCTTTTGGTTTAATCCAATTATCTGGTTTTACAAAAAAGCGATTCTGCAAAATTTAGAATTTATTGCTGATAACGAAGCTTCAAAAAAACTATCAGACAAAAAAGCGTATCAATACACGCTTTTAAAAATAACAACACATGAAACTTGTGTTGCAATCACCAATCATTTTTATCAATCATTAATCAAAAAACGAATTGTCATGTTAAACAAAAATCAATCAAAAAAATGGAATTACTGGAAATATTACGCTGTAATTCCGGCCCTTGCAGCTTTTGTATTTTTATTCCAAATAAAAACGATTGCACAAGAAAAAAGAGCCTTGGCAGAAAAAACTGCTCCAGTAAAAAATGAAGATACTCAAATTTTTAAAATTACGAAATCAACTACAGATCAGGAACTAAAAGACTTAACTGCAAAACTTAAATCCGAGCATAATGTTGATGTTGTAATTTCAGATTTAAAAAGAAACAGCAGCAACGAAATTACAAGTATCAAAATACAGATTGTTAAAGAAAACGGCAAAAAACAAATTATACAAGTAAACAGTACAAAAGCAATAAAAGACTGCAGCATTGTATTAGATACAAATGATAATGGCACTAATAATATCACTTTAACTACTGACGAAACACCAGAAGCACCAACAATGGTTAAAACTCAAAATGTGGTTATTACCGATTTTAAAAACGAAGCTGATGCTCCGGAAGCCCCAGCTGCACCCGCTGCACCAAGCGCTCCAGGCGCTCCAGGAATGATTGCTCCAGTTCCTCCTGTCGCACCGGTTTTTCCAACAGGACCACTGCCTCCAGCTCCTGGAATTGACATGTCTAAAATGCCTAAACCTCCTAGAGCGCCAAGAGATGCAAAGGATAAAGTTGCAATGGCTCAGTTTGAAAAAGAAATGGCTGAATTTGAGAAAAAAATGGAAAAATTCCAGCCTAACATAGAGGCTATGTCGGCATATGGTGATGCAGTAGACGAAATTATGTCTAAACGTGAAGCTATTTTTGAAAAACAAATGGAACAATATGAAATTGCCATGCAGAAATTTACTTCTAATATGGACAAATTTAATATGGACATAAAAATGAAGTTTGGCAGCGACTCTCAAGAATATGAAAACAACATGAAGCAATATGAGCTGGACATGAGACAATATGAACTTGACATGAAACAGCATGAAAAAGAAATGAAAGAACATGCCAAACAAATGAAACAGCATGCAAAAGACATGAAACAACAAGAAAGAGATAGAAGAGCTGCAGAAAGAGAAAACAGAAAAGCTTAGTTTACTTTATTTAACATCCAAAAACCAGTGTTTCGTCACTGGTTTTTCTATTCATAAAAAGTTCTAATTTTTAAAATAGTTCAAATGAAAAAAAATATTTTAATTCTTTTTTTATTCTTCAGTCTCTCCATTTTAGCGCAACAAAACAGCGATGAAAAAACTATTTTTATTTTGATGGATAAAACGGCTTCTATATTGTTAGAAAAATCAAAAGCTAATTCTATTTCTATAGGAGTCGTTAAAAATGGAAAAATATATACACGTCATTACGGAGAAATTGATAAAGGAAAAGAAAATATCTCCAACAATAATACCGTTTTTGAAGTAGCATCAATTACTAAATTATTTACTGGATTATTAATGTCTCAAGCGGTTTTAGACGGAAAGCTAAATCCCGACGATGACATTAGAAAATACATTACTGGTTCTTATCCTAATTTAGAATATAACGGAAAACCAATTACCATTGAAGATTTAGTTTCTTTTAGAACCGGATTTAACAAAGATCTTCCCAATACTGCAGAATTAAGAAAAAACCGCAGCGACAGCAGTTATTTAGCATTTAAAAAATTAGATGAAGCTTACACTCGTGAAAATTTCTTTGAGAATCTTAAAACCATAAAATTAGACACCTTACCTGGAACTAAATTTAAATACAGTAATGGAAGCCTTAATTTAGCTGCACATATCTTAGAAAACGTTTATAATAAAAGTTACGAAACACTTTTAAAAGAAAATATTCTTTCTAAGCTAGATATGAAATCAACTGGAATAAATTTAGATCCAAAAATAGTTATTGCAAATGGTTATAACTTAAAAGGTGTTTTAATGCCTCGAATTTCAGATAATTTATGGGGCGCTGCTGGAAGATTAAAGTCTACTTTAGGTGATTTGACTAAATTTATTGTTTATGAACTAAATACTAAAAATAAAATCGTTCAAGAATCACAGCGAAATCTTTTAAATAGTCCAACAACTTGGAATGGTTATTTTTGGGATTACATTCAAGTAGATCAAGATGGTAAAAATTGCTGGAAACACGGCGGGGCATTTGGCACTCAAAATATTCTTGTAATTTATCCTGAACGTCAACTCGGACTTTCGATTATTGTAAATATAAGTGATGATAACACCGCCAATGCTTTAGGAGAAGCAATCATAAAACTTTCTAATGATTTGCTTGAAGAAAATAAAAAACAAACTGGCATTTATGGCTATAAAATCGTTAACGATAATATCGTTTTTAGTTACGAACATGATAAAAATTTAAAATCAGATTTGGTTAAAAGTGTATCTATTGCTGGTTCATTTGACAATTGGAATCCGAATGATGTAAATTTTCAAATGATTCAAAAAAGCAAAAATACCTTTGAATTGACCATTCCAAAATCCAAGTTCGAAAAAAACAAAACACATCTATTTAAGTTTGTCATTAATAAAACCGGCTGGATTCAAGCACCAAAAAATGCTATAAACAGAGAAACGGAAGGTGATCATAACCTGATTCTTAAAATCTGAATTTTCACTGTTTCATGCACAAAAGACTTTACTTCAAAAACAAAGTCTTTTTTTATATCTTTGAAAAAACAAATCTGCTATGTATAAAATTTTAGCCAAATTGAATAAAATTCTCTTGCCAAGTTTTACCAAACAAGGTTTAGACATTTCAAAAGCCAAAAAATGGCAAATGGCTATTATTGGCTATCGTGCTTTTGTGACAAAAAAAGCTTTAGGATAATAAATTTCGAAAACTTAATTTACTTTATTTAGCAGAAAATAATAGCTTTATTATTTCTCTGCATTTTTACTTTTATGAAAAATAGAGAAATCAGCCTTCCTCCTGTTCCAGCAGTTCTACTAGCAATTATAAGTGTGCAGTGCGGAGCAGCAATTGCTAAAACACTTTTCCCAGCGATTGGTGCGGCGGGAACAGCATCTATACGTATTGGAGTTTCGGCTTTACTTTTATTGCTGGCTTATAGGCCAAATTTAAAAGCAATCACACCAGCGCAATGGAAAATCGTAATTCCGTATGGATTGTCTTTAGGAGCTATGAATCTGATTTTTTATTTCGCAATTGAAAGAATACCAATTGGTCTAGCTGTAACTTTAGAATTTGTTGGCCCGTTATTGCTTGCAATTGCCGGCTCAAAACGTTTAGTCGATTATTGCTGGGTTTTACTTGCTGCAGTAGGAATTTTACTTATTGCGCCTTGGACAAACGAACGTATAGATTCTCTAGGCGTACTATTTGCACTTCTGGCTGGAGCACTTTGGGCCGCTTATATTGTTTTTGGAGGAAAAATTTCAAAAATAATGAATGACGGTCAAGCCGTCTCAACAGGAATGTTATTTGCTGCAATCTTAGTTTTGCCTTTCGGACTATTTGAAAACGGATTAGTCAATCTTACTCCAAAACTGTTCGGGATGGGTGTTGCATTGGCACTTTTATCGAGTGCAATTCCGTTTACTTTAGAGATGAAAGCTTTAGGTCAGCTTCCTCCAAGAACTTTCAGTATTTTAATGAGCCTGGAACCTGCTGCCGCTTCTATTTGTGCCTTTATCTTTTTACAGGAAAAATTAAGATTCTCTGAGATTTTAGCCGTCATATGTGTTGTAATTGCTTCGGCAGGAAGTACTTTGACAGCAAAAAGATAAATCTAAAAATGAATAGAGATTTTCTACAATATATTAAAGCTATTAATGGAATTTATTTCATTTCTATTTTAATTTGGATAATAGCCTGGTTTATCTCTCTTGGGGCTTTTGACCTTAGGACATCTGTGATTATGGGTCTTTTTTTAATGTCAACACAAATTATCATTTTAATTTGTAGTCTTCTTTTTTTCTTTCTTACGAAAAATATACTTTTAATTAAAGAACAAATAAATTACAGTCTAGTAATTCTTATCGCCATAATAGATATTCTTTTTTTGATAAACTTTGCAGGAATTGAGAGAACAACTTTAGCTTTCCTTTTCTCGCTTAATACCTTATCACTTACATACATTTTAAGACACAAATTCGAATAAAAAAGCCCAATAAATACTGGGCTTTTTTTATGCGAATTCTTTCAGAGAAAATTATTTTTTTGGCAATAACACAGTATCAACAACATGAATCACACCATTTGACTGATTCACATCTGCAATTGTTACTTTAGCTTTGTTACCGCTTTCGTCGCTTATGTAAAGATCTTTCCCGTCCATCCAAGCTGTTAATGTTCCGCCATTTACCGCTTTTATAGTTGCTTTCCCTTTTCCGGCTTTAATTGCTTTTGCAATGGCAGCTGCATTCCATTTACCAGCAACAACATGATACGTCAAAACATTCTGAAGTGCTTTTTTGTTTTCAGGTTTCAATAACATTTCAACAGTTCCTTTTGGCAATTTGTCAAAAGCTTCATTTGTTGGTGCAAAAACTGTAAAAGGACCTTTGCCTTTTAAAGTTTCTACTAAATCTGCAGCTTGTACTGCTGCAACAAGTGTAGTATGATCTTTTGAATTAACGGCATTTTCAATAATATTTTTGTTAGGATACATTGCTGCTCCACCTACCATTACAGTTTTTTGAGCTGATGATGTAAATCCGAATGCTAAAGCTAAAATTGCTGTGGCTAAAAATTTTCTAGTTTTCATAATTAATATTTTAAGTTATAAGCTCATTTACGACGTTATATTTGTTTTGGTTTTACGAAAAATCAAAATAATTTTAAAAAATATTAAAATATTCTCAAAATACACTGTAAAACAGCTCATTGATTGTAAAAAATATTTTTGAATATTTTTACGATCCAAGCGGATTTTGCATCTTTTATTATTAAATTCAAAACATATTTATTACGCAAAATCGGCCTGAAAAAATAAAAACCAAAAAGTTAAATACACTTATAATTTAACCACAAAATGATAATTAATAACCACACAAAAACGATTTTTTCTATTTTAGTCTTACTAACTTTTATTCAATGTAAAACCCCAGCTTATAAAATGAATTATCAAGAAAATTACCTTTCCGAAGCAGATAAATCAATTAAAGAATATACAATCCCGCCTTATCTCAAAAAAGGTGATTCCATAATGATCGTCGCTCCAGCAGGCTTTCTGGCTGATTCGACAGAAATTGATCAGGGAATTGAACTCGCAAAAAGTTGGGGACTTAATATTAAATTAGGCGAAAATCTTTTCAAAAGACACAATCATTTTGCCGGAACAGACCTTGAAAGACAAAATGATTTGCAAGAAGCTTTAGACAATAAAAACATCAAGGCAATCTGGTGTGCCAGAGGCGGATATGGAACTGTCAGAATTGTTGATCAATTGAATTTTTCGGCTTTTGAGAAAAACCCAAAATGGATTATTGGTTATTCAGATATTACTACGCTTCATGAACAAGTTCATAGATTGGGGTTTGCATCCATTCACGCTACAATGCCTGGAGGAATGAGAAGAGCAACACCCGAAGCTAAAGAAACGCTTTATAAATCCCTGTTTGGCCAAGATGTGAGTTATGAAATACCTACTAATCCACTCAATAAATTAGGCACGAGTAAAGGAGTTCTTATAGGCGGAAATTTATCCATTATTATGTCGATGCTGGGCAGTAATTCTGATATTGACCCAAAAGGAAAAATTTTATTTATCGAAGATGTTGGTGAAGATTTATACCGAGTAGACAGAATGATGTACACGCTGAAAAGAAATGGCTTTTTGAAAGATTTAAAGGGAATTATTGTTGGTGATTTTGATTATAAAACAGAAGAAAATATGTTGTTTGGAGGAACGCACCGGGAAATCATTTTAAATGCTGTAAAAGAGTACGATTACCCCGTAATTTTCGATTTTCCAGCAGGACACATCCGAAACAATCATGCGATGACTTTTGGTAAAAAGGTTAAATTAGAATCTAATGCAGCATCTGTAATTATTTCGTACAAATAGATTAGTCTTTAAAAAATACTTTTTATTTAAACTAGATTGATTTTCTGAATAAAATTTTAATTAACTTTAAAATCAAAATCAGATTCTTATGCAAAATCTACCTCAAAAAATAAGAAGTAAAAAATTAAATTCAAGAGTTGATTTAACCGCAATGGTCAGCGTTTCCTTTTTGCTCATTATATTTTTTATGGTTGTTGGGGAATTGTCGAAGCCTCAAGCAATGGATTTAAGTTTACCAGAAAAATATGTTGATGATGAATGGAGTCATTTTATCAGTTGTGGTAGTGGTTCCAACGAACGTACTATAACAGTTTTATTAGATGAGAATAATAAAATCATTACATATACTGGTTTTTTATTTAATCCGCTTAAAGATCCAAAAGAAATAAACTATGGGAAAGACGGAATTCGAAAAGAACTTTTTAGTCAAAAGAAAACAATTCTGGAATACTCAGCAGCGCTGGGAAAACCAAAAAATGGCCCAATTGTAATTATAAAACCAAGCAAAAAATCAAACTTCAAAAATTTGATTGATATTTTAGATGAAATGGCAATTGTAAATATTGACACGTATGCAATTGTAAATGAATTTACTCCAGAAGAATCAAAATTATTAGCATCAAAATAAACATCTTAGATTAATTTAAAAAGTTTATGGAAAATCTACCTAAAAAAATCAGAAGCAAAAAACTAAATTCAAGAGTTGATTTAACCGCAATGGTCAGCGTTTCTTTTTTACTGATTATATTTTTTATGGTTGTTGGAGAATTGTCTAAACCAAAAGTGATGGATTTAAATTTACCAGATCTTGATTGTGATGATTGTTTCCCAACTTATGTTGAAGAAAACCGATGTCTAACAATTTTATTAGATAAAAATAATAGAATAATTTCTTATTCAGGATTAATACCTACTCCTGCTAATACCTCTAAAAAAATGGAATATGGAAAAAATGGAATTAGAAAAGAGTTGTTAGAAAAAAACAAAATGGCTCTCGAATATTCAGCTAAACATGGCAAACCAGGGAGAGGAGTTGTGGTTATGATTAAACCAAGTAAAAATTCAAATTATGGAAATCTTATAGAAATTCTTGATGAATTAAAAATAGCAAACATAGATTTTTATAATATTGATTCGGAATTTACGCCTGAAGAAACAAAATTATTAGCTTCAAAATAATTTCTTATTTACTTAAAACTAATTCTATGCAAAACCTTCCCAAAAAAGTTCGAAGCAAAAAATTAAATTCAAGAGTTGATTTAACCGCAATGGTCAGTGTTTCTTTTTTACTGATTATATTTTTTATGGTTGTTGGAGAATTGTCTAAACCAAAAAGTATTGATTTGAGTAGAAATGATTGTTGTGATTGCCCTATTCCACACTATGAGGAAAATAGATCGATAACCGTTATGTTAGGTGAAAATGATAAACTAATATATTATATGGGAATTTTAAGTTCTCCCATAATTGCTCCTAAAGAAATTAAATATGGTAAAGATGGAATTCGCCAAGAATTACTAAAAAGAAATAAAAGTATGCTTGAATATTCTGCTGCTTTAGGAAAACCTGGAAGAGGAATTTCAGTAATTATAAAGCCAACCAAAAAATCTAACTTCAAAAATTTAGTTGACATGTTAGACGAAATGAAAATTGCCAATATAGATTCTTATTCAGTTGTACCTGAATTTAGTCCCGAAGAGTCAAAATTAATAGCTTCAAAATAATTCCGAAATGTTTGTCATTCTGAGGAACGAAGAATCACAACAGTAACTCGACAAAGATTGACGATCTTGCATGCGGAAATTCTTGTGTGGTTCTTCGTTCCTCAGAATGACACAAAATCTTCTTTTGAAAACATGTGCCCTAGCCCTGATCGAAGCGGCATCCTTTTTCTGGCTTCTTTAGCCAGGAAAAGATATAGCGAAGAGCAGGAAATAGCTTCTAATTTAAATAGAAATAACAATTTTAAAAATTCCAAATTCCAATTATAACAAGATTCTCGACTCCGCTCGAACTGACAAACGTGAAACTTGAAACAAAGAAAACCTGAAACAAAAAAAAGTCCCACATTGCTGTGGGACTTTCTATTTATAAAAAATCTAAGAATTATTTTTTCTCAGTTTTTTCCATTTTAGCTTTTAATGCAGCTAATACATCATTGTTATCTCCTAAAGTTGCAGCTGGTGCATTAGTAGTAGAGTTAGATGAAGTATTTTCAGTTGCAGCTTTCACATTTTTCTCTTCTTCTTCACGGAAGATAGCAGTGTGAGAAGCAACTACTCTTTTGAATTCTTTGTTGAATTCGATTACTTTGAAATCAGCAGTATCACCTTTTTTCAATTTCTTTCCGTCTTCTTTTTCAAGGTGACGAGTAGGAATGAAAGCAACGATATCATCTCCGAATTCTACAGTAGCTCCTTTGTCAACGATTTCAGAAATTTCACCATTGTGGATAGTTCCTACAGCGAAAGAATCTTCGTATTGATCCCAAGGATTAGCAGTAGTTTGTTTGTGACCTAAAGATAATTTACGTCCTTCAACATCTAATTCTAATACAACTACATCAAGTTTTTCACCAACATTTACAAATTCAGATGGGTGTTTGATTTTCTTAGTCCAAGAAAGGTCAGAAATGTAGATTAATCCATCAATTCCTTCTTCTAATTCTACGAAAATACCAAAGTTTGTAAAGTTTCTAACGATACCTGTATGTTTAGAACCTACTGGGTATTTAGAAGTAATGTCAGTCCATGGATCTTGAGTCAATTGTTTGATACCTAATGACATTTTACGGTCATCTCTATCTAAAGTTAAGATAACAGCCTCAACAACATCTCCAACTTTCACGAAGTCCTGAGCAGAACGTAAGTGAGTTGACCATGACATTTCAGAAACGTGGATTAAACCTTCAACACCTTCAGCAACTTCGATAAATGCACCGTAATCAGCGATTACAACTACTTTACCTTTTACTTTATCACCAATAGTTAAATTAGCATCTAAAGCATCCCATGGGTGAGCGTTTAATTGTTTCAATCCTAATTGAATTCTTGTTTTCTCATCATCGAAATCAAGGATTACAACGTTTAATTTTTGGTCTAATTCAAGAACTTCACTTGGGTGGTTGATTCTGCTCCAAGAAAGGTCAGTAATGTGAATTAATCCGTCAACACCACCTAAGTCAATGAACACACCATAAGAAGTAATGTTTTTAACAACACCTTCTAATACTTGTCCTTTTTGTAATTGACCGATGATTTCTTTTTTCTGTACTTCGATATCAGCTTCGATAAGCGCTTTATGAGATACAACAACGTTTTTGAATTCGTGGTTAATTTTTACCACTTTGAATTCCATCATTTTGTTTACATATACATCGTAGTCTCTAATTGGCTTAACATCAATTTGAGAACCAGGTAAGAAAGCTTCAATTCCGAAAACGTCAACGATCATACCACCTTTAGTTCTGCATTTTACAAAACCATTAACGATTTCTCCTGTTTCATTTGCAGAAATAACTCTATCCCATGATTTAATAGTACGTGCTTTTCTGTGAGATAATACTAATTGACCTGTTTTATCCTCACGGATGTCGATTAATACTTCTACTTTGTCACCAACTTTTAAGTTCGGGTTGTAACGGAATTCGTTTAAAGAAATAACACCTTCCGATTTTGCGTTGATATCAACGATAACGTCTCTATCTGTAATTCTAACAACTACACCTTCAACTACTTCTTCTTGATCTGTAGCGATGAAAGTTTTTGAAACTAGTTCTTCGAATTCTTGTAAGTTTTTCTCATCTACTGCATCAATTCCTTCTTGGAAGTTATGCCAGTTAAAATTTGCTAAAAACTCTTCTTGTGATTTTAATTGTTCAGACATGCTGATAAAAAATTTGTATTCTGTTTTCCTCGAGTTTCATAAAGCAGTAGAAAAAACAGAAGTTGTTTTACATAAATAGTTGATACCTAAAGGAAACTCTTCTTTGCCAAAAGGTTTGCAAAATTACTACAAATATTTGTAATTGCAAAACAATTCTAAATGATTATCAGTCAATTGTTCAAGAGCAGACGATTTAGGGTTTTTCAAGGCGTAAAGTCCCGCTTTCGCTCTTATCTTTTATGGTGAACCCCACCATAAAAGGATAACCGCTCTATCGGGGCTAGACTAGAAAGTTTTGTTTTCATAAGAACCTTGGAAACGAAACCCGACAGGTTTTTAAAACCTGTCGGGTGTAATTAATGATATTCCCAAAAGAACAAAGTACTTTTTTACTTTTCCCAAAACTCTTTCTGAATTTCTTTATATTCGCTTCTACTAAAAGAATATTCATTTCCTGAAAACGGACTAAGTTGTTGCAACATATAATCTTTTATTGATATATCCATTCTAATACATCGCCCTGCCAAATAATTCACCTCTTGGTTATCAAACTTGTGTCTAAATAATATTTCTCTAATTTTAGGATAATTTTGCTCCACTAATGCTTTAAAAGCAAAACAACGAACCATTGGTTTTTCACATTCAGTCAACAAAACCAAATTATTAGCCTCAACTTCACTCACAAATTTTTTAAAACTTGCTCGATCCTTAAGTAAATAAGATAAATAAGGGTTTTCTGTCCTGAAATCATAATAAGCTTTACCAAGATTATCATTTTTAAGAATTACATCTAGTTTTGTTGTTGGAATAAAATTTTCCATTTTCTTTTCGCAACTTATAAGAGCAAACAATATAAATACACAGAAAATTTTAAAACATTTCATTTTTTTATCGTTTTTTCTTGATCAAAAAATATCCACCCAAAACCGAAACAGGCGCAAAAACAAAAATCGCCAACAATTGCGTCCAGGAACTACCACTCGATTTAAAAAGCGAAAAAGTGGCAAAACCAGCTATAATAACAAAAAGAATATAATTAATTTTTAAATTTCTGCTTCTCGAAATAAGCTGAGTAACAAGCCCACTTAAAAAAGAAAAGACAGACCCGTAAACAAATGTCAAAACCATAAATAATCCTGAAGCATCTGAATGTGGCTTAACTCCTGAAATTTGAAACAAAAGCAATGATGTAACTACAAAAATGGCATAACCTGCTATTACAGCTAAAATTTGTCTAATCATAAATTTAATCTTTAAATCAAAAATAAGTTTTTTGATTCAATTTCATTCTTTTAAACAACAAACCCGACAAATAAAAATTTATCGGGTTTGTTTTATACTATTTATTCTTAGTGACTCAAATTCTCAATTTCCTTCGGATCATGTTTATGCTTAAACAGCAAAGCAAAAGCAATTGCAATTATTAAAGCGTAAGCCGCAAATGAAAGCCAAATCGTATGCCAGTCTTTCATCATAATTGGATTTGAAAAAATTCCATCTGCAGAAATTGAATTCCCTTGACCTTTTACAAATTCTAACATTTTAGAGTTTGTTGTATCGGTTTGTAAAAACCCAGCCAACTCAGTTGTATTAGCAAATGATTTTGTAAAGAAACGATCAATCGCCCAACCAGAAGTTAAACTACCTAAAACAGCTCCTACTCCATTGGTCATCATCATAAACAAACCTTGTGCAGAAGAACGAATTTTAGAATCAGTATTGCTTTCTACGAATAATGAACCTGAAATATTGAAGAAATCAAATGCCATTCCGTAAACGATACAAGACAGGATAATCATCCATAATCCTCCTACAGGATCTCCAAAAGCAAATAATCCGAAACGTAAAACCCAAGCCAGCATACTAATAAGCATAACTTGTTTAATTCCGAAACGCTTTAAGAAAAACGGAATTGCCAATATAAATAACGTCTCAGAAACCTGAGAAATCGACATAATAATGGTAGAATACCTTATAACGAAAGAATCTGCATATTTAGGAAAGTGTTTAAACTCATCCAAGAACACATCTCCATAAGCATTTGTCAATTGTAATGCTCCTCCTAAAAACATAGAAAAAACAAAAAACAGAGCCATTTTGTAGTTTGCAAACAATTTAAAAGACTCTAAACCAAAAGTTTCAATCCAAGTTGCATTTTCTTTTATTAAACGCTGTGGTTCACATTTTGGCAATGTAAAAGCGTAAACTCCAAGAATTAAAGCACCAACTCCCGCAATATAAAACTGATATTCAGTTGCTTTGCTTCCGCTTAAATTCGTAATCCACATAGCAACAATAAAACCTATTGTTCCCCAAACACGAATTGGAGGAAAATCTTTTACAATATTTTTGTTATTTAATTTCAACGAAGTATATGAAATAGAATTACTTAAAGCAATTGTTGGCATATAACAGCACATTGCCAAAAGCATCACAACAATAAAATTATCAGGAGTCGTTACTTGTGCAATTCCAAACAAAACTACAGCATAAAGAATATGAAGAATTCCGTATAATTTTTCAGCATTTACCCATCTGTCGGCAATAATTCCGGTTAATGTAGGCATGAACAAAGAAGCAATTCCCATGGTTCCAAATACTAAACCAAATTGTGTTCCTTCCCAATTTTTGGTACCAAACCAATAATTCCCAATAGTAATAAGCCAAGCTCCCCAAACAAAAAACTGAAGAAAGCTCATCACGATTAACCTGTTTTTAATTCCCATATAGTGAAATTGTCTTTTTAGTAAAAATGAAGCGGTAAAACTACCATTAAAAATAATATCTACAAAAAATTAATCTATTTTAACAACATCATTTATCAACTCTAAAACAGCAGCAAACTGTTCTTCTTTATTTAAGTAGGAATTATCTATTTCAATTGCATCGTCGGCAATTACTAAAGGAGAATCTTCACGATGCGTGTCTATGTAATCACGGTCAACAACATTCTTCAACACTTCTTCGTAGGTAACATCGTCACCTTTTTGCTGTAATTCATCAAAACGTCTTTGTGCGCGTGTTTCTGCACTAGCAGTCATAAATATTTTAAGTTCGGCATCAGGAAAAACTACTGTTCCAATATCTCTTCCGTCCATCACTATAGCTTTATTTTTTCCCATTTCCTGCTGTTGTTCTACCAATTTAGAACGTACCTCTGAAACTTCTGCTACTTTGCTTACAAAATTAGAAACCTCAATAGTCCTAATCTGCTTCTCTACATTTTCACCATTTAAATACATTTCTGCAAAACCTAAATCGGCATTGAATTTAAATTCTAATTGAATTTTAGGCAAAGTTTCAATCAATGCTTTTTTATCGAAAGAATCAGTTGTAATAAGTTGGTTCTGCATAGCAAAATACGCAACCGCACGATACATCGCTCCCGTATCTACATACACATATTCAAGTTCTTTTGCCAATTGTTTTGCCAAAGTACTTTTCCCTGTTGATGAAAATCCGTCGATAGCAATTGTAATTTTTTTCAATTTTTTATGTTTTAAATTTTATTCTTTATAGCTGTTTAATAATAAATTTTCATCAAAATATTTGATTCTGAATGATCTATTATTTTTGCTATTCTTTCAAAATACTTTCTGTTGACCATTGGACAGCCAAAACTGTTGCAAATGTAACCATCTTTCTCTTTATACGGAACATCATAGTAGTAATGAAAAACAATATCTCTTTTATATGCATTATTATTACTTTTATCTAAACCATACATTTTATAGGCTTTCCCAAACTTTCCTATATATGAATTTCCTATGCAGTAACTTCCTAATGAAGTACTAAGAGAATTTGGCACGTTGCTAAATTGAAGCTTTCCTTTAACCCCGGTTTCAGAACCAGAACCGTGAGCCACTAAACCTTTATCTATAATTTTATTGTTTTTTAAATCGTAAACAAAAAATCTATTTTTTCCCGATCTAATCTTCATGTCAATAAAAAATGCGATATCCTTATTGTATTTCGAATTACTTTTGATCAGCTTTTTTACTTCCTTTACCTGAAAATCAATCCTTTTGTCTATTTGGGTGTCTTCATGATCTTTTTTACAGATAAGATTGTAAATAATAAAACCAAAAAAAATAAAAAGTACAGTAAAAAAAATCTTTTTCATATAAAATCAAGACAAAAAAAATCCTTTATAATCGAAAACAAAACTGTTTACAACCATAAAGGACTATAAATTTAATACCTATTTTTAATAATAAATATCCATTACGATATTCGTCTTAGAATTATCAATTAACTTTTGGATTCTTTTAAAAAACTCTTCGTTTACCATTGGACATCCGTGGCTGTTGCTAATGTAATAATCCTGTTCTTGTAATGGAACTGCAGAATAAGCATGTAAAACAATAGCTCTTTCTAAAGCTTTATTGTTCGTTTCGTCTAAACCTGCTAATCTATAAGCTTTCCCGAAAATTCCTTTATATGTTTTTCCAATTGCATATCTTCCAAGTGCAGTGCAATTAGAATTTGGCATATTGCTGAATTTAAGCATGCCTTTAATACCGGTTTCAGAACCAGAACCGTGAGCTACAAGACCTTGATCTATAACTTCGTTCTTTTCTAAATCATAGACAAAAAAACGGTTTTTTCCAGAAGGAACTTTCATATCAATCAAAAAAGCAATTTTAGTATTGTATTTGCTATCCTGATTAATTAAGTTTTTTATGTCTGTTATTCTGCTGTTGATTCTTTCGATCTCGACATTGGTTATCGTAGATTCATCTTCATTGAAATAGTGTTTAGCTCCCGTAAAAACACTCACAGTCATGAACAAAAATAAAGTAAATATTTTCATATTATTACTGAAAATTTAAAGTTAAACCAAAAAGACTTGTATTAGCCGCCAATGTATACCTTGAATAAGAATAGTTGAATTTTAATTTATTCATTCTTAAGCCAAATCCTAATGAAACTCCAGAAAAATTACGCTGTTCATCAATTCGCAATTCTTCTCCTCTTCTAAAATTATATCCTAAACGCAAATTAAATGCTCTTTGTGGAAAAAGTTCCACACCAAAAACTACGTGTCTTAAAGCATTATTTGCAAACGAGATTTTCTCGTCACTTGTTGATCCATCAATATTGGTCTCTCCACGAACGGGGTTCGAAAAAGAAATGTTCCATTGCTGCAGATTTTCTAATGAAAGATGCCAGCGAAGCGGTACGTGTTCTAATTCTTGTGAGACACCTGCAATAATTTCAAAGGGCAAATTCTCCTTTATTCCTGAGTAAGTTGTAAATTGAGTTCCAATATTACGAAATACTAGGGCCAAATTTACATTATTTTTTTCAATTTGATACATAATTCCCACATCAATTGCTCCTCCAATTGAATTATAACTTTCTAAAGTCGAAGTTATTAGCTTTCCATTTACTCCAATATGAACATCTGTATAAGGAATATTGTATGCGTATCCGAGCGTAAGAGCACCTTCACTCCCTGTAAAATCTGATGTTGCCTGGCCATTTTCATCATAACCTTCAAAGCTGCCATAATTTACATAACTCACACCAGCATAAAATGTCTGAATGTGTCTGTCATAGGTATAAGCATACGAAGCAGTTCCATAAGAAGCTTCTCCATAATAACTGCCATAATTCATAGCAAGATGATTGTCCATATCTTCATTTAATACTGCCGGATTAAACATCACCTGATTCACATCATCATCATAAATCGTAATATTTTTTCCACCTAACGCTGCCTGCCTTGGCGAAGACGTTAAATTTAAAAACTGATAGGTGTAGCGCCCTCCAACTTGCCCGAAAGATATCGAACAAATTAACAACATTAAAAATAAAACAAATCGTTTGAACATGCTTTTGGGGCGATTCCTATATGGGAATAACGCAAATACAAATATAAAATTATATAACAGCAAAAATAAAATTAAAACGTAAATAAATTCCAATAAAAAAATTCCAAACTCCAATAATAAAATTGGAATTTGGAATTAAATATTAAGTTTTTTAATCGAAATTTATTTCAATTGTTTAGCATTCTTTACGCTTTGGTCTGTAAGAGCTAAGGCCAGAACCTCACTCATTTCTTTTACATAATGAAAAGTAAGTCCTTCTAAGTATTCAGCTTTAATTTCATCGATATCACTTTTATTGTCGTGACATAAAATGATCTCTTTAATTCCTGCTCTTTTTGCTGCTAAGATTTTCTCTTTAATACCGCCCACAGGCAAAACTTTTCCGCGCAACGTTATTTCTCCCGTCATCGCAAGACTTTTCTTCACTTTCTTTTGAGTTAATAGAGAAACCAAAGAAGTTAGCATTGCAATACCTGCGCTTGGTCCGTCTTTTGGAGTTGCTCCTTCAGGAACGTGCAAGTGGATATTATATTTTTGAAAAAGCTCAGTTGATAAACCTAATTTTTTAGCATTGGCTTTAATGTATTCAAGGGCAATGGTTGCTGATTCTTTCATGACATTTCCAAGATTTCCTGTAATTGTCAACGAACCTTTTCCTTCAGAAATTAATGATTCTATAAATAAAATATCACCGCCTACGCTTGTCCAAGCTAAACCTGTAACAACACCAGCAACATCATTATTTTCATATTTATCGCGCTCTAATCTTGGAACACCTAAAACAGCTACAATATCTTCATCAGTAACTTTTTTGTTGTACTCCTCTTCCATCGCAACAGATTTTGCTGCGTTACGAATTACCTGAGCAATTTTATTTTCTAAATTACGAACACCAGATTCTCTTGTATAGCCTTCAACAATTTTTTCTAATTGTTTTTTGCCAATTGTCAAATCTTTTGAAGTTAATCCGTGAGCTTCTAACTGTTTTGGAAAAAGATGTCTTTTTGCAATTTCAACCTTTTCTTCAATAGTATAACCTGACATTTTGATTACTTCCATTCTGTCACGCAAAGCTGGCTGAATTGCTGCCATATTGTTTGACGTCGCAATGAACATTACTTTAGATAAATCATATCCCATTTCAAGGAAATTATCATAAAATGAACTGTTTTGCTCCGGATCTAAAACTTCTAATAAAGCTGAAGAAGGATCACCGCTGTTACCGTTTGACAATTTATCAATCTCATCCAAGATAAATACTGGATTTGAAGTTCCAGCTTTTTTTAAACTTTGAATAATTCTTCCCGGCATTGCACCAATATAGGTTTTTCTGTGCCCGCGAATTTCAGCTTCATCACGTAAACCTCCTAATGAAATTCGAACGTATTCGCGTCCTAAAGCCTCGGCTACAGAGCGTCCAATAGAAGTTTTACCAACTCCCGGAGGTCCTGTTAGACATATAATTGGAGATTTCATATCATTTCGCAATTTTAAAACTGCCAAATGTTCAATCATTCTTTTCTTAACTTCATCAAGTCCAAAATGATCTTTATCTAATATTTTCTGAGCATGTTTCAAATCGAATTTATCCTTAGAATATTCGCCCCAAGGCAATTCTAAAAACAATTCTAAATAATTGCGCTGAATTCCGAAATCTGGCGACTGCGGATTCATACGACGCATTTTAGATAATTCTTTTTCGAAATGTTTCTGAGTTTTTTCGTCCCATTTTTTGGTTTTCGCTTTCTGTCCCATTTCATCCATTTCCTCTTCTTGCGAAACGCCTCCCAATTCTTCTTGAATGGTTTTCATTTGCTGATGAAGGAAATATTCACGCTGCTGCTGATCTAAATCAAAACGAACTTTTGACTGAATATCATTCTTCAATTCTAATTTTTGAAGTTCAACATTCATATAGCGCAAAGTTTCTAAAGCACGTTCTTTTAAACCATTTATCGATAAAAGACCTTGTTTTTCTTTTACAGATAAATTCATGTTTGAAGAAACAAAATTGATCAAAAATGATTGGCTTTCAATGTTTTTGATTGCAAATGTCGCTTCAGATGGAATATTTGGACTTTCTTTAATAATCTGAATAGCCAATTCTTTAACAGAATCTAAAATTGCCGTAAATTCAGTATCATTTTCATCCGGACGTTCTTCTGAAACTTCTTTGATAGTTGCAGTGATATAAGGTTCTTCAGAAACTACTTCGTCAATTTCAAAACGTTTTTTTCCTTGCAAAATAACCGTGACATTTCCGTCAGGCATTTTTAAAACGCGTAGAATTCGAGCTACAGTTCCAATTTTATGAATATCATCTTTAGACGGATCTTCGTCTTCTTCATTAATTTGAGAAACTACTCCAATAATTTTTCCGCCGGCATTGGCATCATTAATTAATTTAATAGACTTGTCTCTTCCTGCTGAAATAGGAATAACAACACCTGGAAATAAAACCGTATTACGCAAAGGCAAAATTGGCAGAGAAACCGGAAGTTCCTCATT
This sequence comes from Flavobacterium sp. LC2016-01, assembly GCF_009711135.1. Lineage (GTDB taxonomy): Bacteria > Bacteroidota > Bacteroidia > Flavobacteriales > Flavobacteriaceae > Flavobacterium. The sequence goes on from NZ_WMIC01000006.1 coordinate 405,616, forward strand.
ATTCATTTCCTCTTCGTCTTCTGGAGTTAATAATGGAATTAATTCTGCTTCTGAATCAAATTCCTGAAGTGACAGATTGTCAATAGTAAGTATTTTATGATTTGACATAATAATATTTAAGTCGTTTTGTCATTAAAAGTTTTATACCATCTACAAAAGTAACATTCCTTAAAGCAGTTTTTAGTAAAATTATGCTAAATGTTATCTTTACAAGACAGGCGATAAAAATAGACAATCATTATGCCAAAAGCAAAAAAGAAATATTAGAAGTAAAACTGAGGTTACCGTAATAAAAAATAATGCGTAAATAATTACATTTAATGAACAAATACGATTTCATTATTAAAATGAATTACGCCTCTAAAATTAAAATCTAAAAAAAAATAAAATTATTTTTTCTAAAACTGTAACAAACCAAAAAAAGTAAAGTCATTATAAAAAACTAGCAAACATTACTTGAGCATAACCAACCAAAATATCGAAGAATTAATCGCGCTTTGTAAAGAGAATAATCAAAAGGCCCAATTTGAAATTTACAACCGTTACAGTAAAGCCATGTACAATGTGGCGTACCGTATTGTAAAAGACGAACATTTTGCACAAGACGTCATGCAGGAAGGTTTTTTGAAGGCATTTACAAAAATAAACGACTACAAACAAGAAGTTGCTTTTGGCGCGTGGCTGAAGAGAATTGTGATCAATTACAGTATTGATTTTTATAAAAAGAATAATGTTTTTCAGGTTGAAGATCTGAGCAAGACACTTTATAAAATTGAAGAAAATGATGACTTTTATTCTGAAACCATTGATTTTAACACTTTAAAAGTAAAACAAGTTTTAGACACTATTTTAAGTCTGAAAGACAGTTACCGAATGGTTCTGACGCTTTTTTACATTGAAGGTTATGATCAGGAAGAAATAAGCGAGATTTTAAATATTAGTTATCAAAACTGCCGAACTACATTAAGCAGAGCAAAAGAAAGTTTGCGAAAAAAATTAGAGGAGATATGAAAAAGGAAAATGACAATTTAGATCAATTATTCAACAAATTTGAAGACCAATGGGATGTTCAGGAATTAAATTCAGATCATCAGGACGTTTTTTTAAATAAACTGAACAGAAAAGAACCAAAAAAGAAAAATTACTGGTTTGTGGCTTCGATAGCAGCTTCAATCGTATTAATGCTTGGAGTCGCTGTTTTTTATCAAAATGAAAAACCACAAGAATTCAAATTTGCTTCTAAAGAAACACAGCGTACTGATTCTATCTTCAATATTCTAATTGATAATGAACTGGTTAAACTGAAAGAAAAGAGTTCGCCTGAAAATGAGCAAATCATAACTGATGCATTAAAACAAATGAAAGTTTTTGATGCCGATTATCAAAAAATCATTAATGAACTGCAAAAAAACGGCGAAAACAAACAAATTATTTATGCCATGATAAGCAATCTGCAAACTAGGATATCATTTTTGCAGACGGTTTTGAAAAGAATTGAAGAAAACGAAAATTTAAAAAACACAAGCCATGAAAAAACATTATAAAATACTAATTCTGTTCATCTTGATGCCTTTTCTGGGGTTTTCAAATGATGACTCTAATATTTCAAAACAAAAAAACATCAAGAAAACCTATATCGTAAATTCGAATGCAGGAATTGATATTGACAACAAATATGGAAACATTTCAATATCAACTTGGGACGAAGATAAAATAGATCTTGATATCACCATCAAAGTTACTGGCGGTAATGAAAATTGGGTGAACGAAAAACTAAACACTATTGATGTTGATATTACGGCATTAAAAACGATGGTTTCGGCTATTACTAAAATTGGAAGTTCAACTAACAAAGGCCGAGGAAGCAGTAATAGTTTTGAGATTAATTATGTAGTCAAAATTCCGAAAAACGGAACTGTAAAATTGATGAATAAATACGGAAATATTACCTCTCTTACTTTAGAAGGTCCAACTGATATAAGCTGTAAATATGGGAAGGTCACTCTTGGAAAATTAAACAATCAGAACAACAAACTAAATATTGAATACTGCCAAAATTCATCCATCGATTATATTAAAAATGGTACAATTACGGCGCGTTATTCAGGTTTGAAAGTAAATGATTCAGGCAATATCAACTTTGATGCAAATTATACTGACTTAGTAGTTTCGGATGCTCAAAATATTAAATACGACTGCAGTTACGGTAATTTGAAATTTCAAAAAGTAAATTCATTTACAGGCACAGGAAATTATTTGACGGTTTCTGTTGTCGAAGTTTCAAGTAATTTAAATATCGATACTAACTACAGCAAAGTTAACATTGGCACCTTGACCGAAAAAGCAAAAAATGTCAATATTAATTCGGGTTACACAGATATTACATTAGGCTACAATTACAATTATGCCTTTGATTTTGACATTAACACCAAATATGCGAGCATTAAAAACGGTGATGATTTAGAAATTAATGTAAATGAAACCAAAAACAGTTCAAAAAACATAAGCGGCTTTCATAAAAAGAAAGGTCAGAATAAAGTAATAATTAATTCAACTTACGGAAACGTATCATTAGTCAAAAAACAATAATTTTAAACTATCAAAAACCATGAAAAAAATTATTCAATCAGTAGTTTGCGCAGCATTTTTAATAGGCTTAACAGCTAACGCACAAGAAAAAATCAACGGAAATGGCAATGTTGTAACTGAAACAAGAACCACGTCAGAATATGATGCTATAAAGATCTCAGGTTTTTTTGATGTTGATTTAGTGGCAGGAAAAGAAGGTAAAATCACCATTAAAGGAGAACAAAATATTGTATCTGCAATTATTGTTGAAGTTGAAGGTAATGCTTTAAAAATTTATACGAAGAAAGGAACAAATTTACGTCCAAGCACAGGAAAAAAAGTAGAGATTACAATTCCGTTTGAAAAAATATCTGACCTTAGTTTGTCAGGTTCAGGAGATATTGTCGCTAAATCTACAATTAAAAATGATAAATTTTCAGCAAAATTATCAGGATCAGGCGATGTTGATTTAGATGTTGCTGCAAATGAATTTGATTTCAGTTTGAGCGGTTCAGGAGATATCAAATTAAAAGGAAATTCAGATAATTTAACTATTAAACTTTCAGGTTCGGGCGATATTGAAGCTGCAAATCTAAAATCTAAAACCGCCAACATAAGCGTTTCAGGTTCAGGTGATGTTAAAGTAAACTGCAACGAAAGCTTAACGGCGAGAGTTTCTGGGTCAGGCGATATTAAATATACAGGAAATCCTGAAAAGCGCGATGCAAAAGTTTCAGGTTCAGGAAGCATTTCAAAAGCATAAATTCTAAATAAAGCTCAATAATAAAAGATTTTTAAAATCATCCAATCAAAAAACGAACTCATCATTCCTCTTTTATTATTGAGCTTTTATTTTTAATCAACAAAATATCTAAATAAAAAGAGGCACTTAAAGTGCCTCTTTTTTATGAACTCTTCTCAAAAGAAAAATGGATGTAACAAAGAAAATTCCCAAAATTACAATCGCCGCTCGCGGACTTCCAGTTAATTGGTCAATAATCCCGTAAACACACATTCCTATTACGATTCCGATTTTTTCAGCAACATCATAAAAGCTAAAAAATGAGGCTGTATCTTGTGTTTCAGGCAATAATTTTGAATATGTTGAACGTGATAATGCCTGGATTCCTCCCATAACAAATCCGGCAACAGTCGCCATAACGTAAAAATGCATTGGCAATGTTATGAAATATGCCAAAGCACAAAATACGGCCCAAATAGCGTTGATAAAAATTAAAGTTGGTACATTTCCATATTTTGCCGAAGCTTTTGAAGTTAAAACAGCTCCAACTACAGCTACTAGCTGAATTAGCAAAATACAAATAATTAATCCTTTTTGACTTTCTTCTGGTGATGACCACTGAATTTCCTGCGCTCCAAAATAAGTTGCAACCAGCATTACGGTTTGCACTGCCATACTTGAGACAAAAAATCCGCCTAAATATCGTCGCAAAGGAGTATTATCATTTAATAAAACCCAAACTTTTTTAAGTTCTTTGAAACCGTTAAAAACAACAGATCTTGTTAATTTTTCTCCATTTTCTTTACTTCCTTTTGGCAAATAATAATAAGTATATTGGCTAAATAAAATCCACCAAACTCCTACCATTATAAAAGAATAACGCATGGCTTCCATTGCAGTAATTTTAAAAGTATCTGGAAACATAATCATACCAAGATTAATCACTAATAAAATTACACTGCCAATATATCCTAATGAATATCCTTTGGCACTAATGCTATCCTGTTGCTCTTCAAAAGCAATATCTGGCAAATAGGAATTGTAAAAAACCAAACTCCCCCAATATCCAATTAATCCTAAGAAATAAAAGGCTAAACCTAGATAAATATTTCCAAGATCAAACCAATACAATCCCATACAAGACAAAGCTCCTAAATAACAGAAAAACTTCATAAAGGCTTTTTTATTCCCAACATAATCAGCTATTCCTGATAATAATGGTGAAATAAAAGAAACTACAAGAAATGCAAAAGCAGTTGTAAAACTGATTAAAGCTGAATTTTTAAGATGCATCCCAAAAACATCAATATAATGACCGCGGTCAGTAAATAATGCTTCATAAAATATTGGAAATACTGCAGATGCAATTGTTAGTGTATAAACGGAGTTCGCCCAATCATAAAACGCCCAGGCATTTAATAATTTTTTATCTCCTTTTTGTAGGTTTTTCATAGAAATGGTGTTGTTAGTGCGCTACGAATTTATTTAATTTTTATTATAATCAGATACAAATTATTCAATTCGTACATTATTAAATTATGAAGTACAAAAAAAGCTATTCATAAAAGAATAGCTTTAAAATTATTTTTCTGATCGTTAGAATTTTATTTTATAGTCCCCACTTTAAGTGCAATTGCTTTTGCTTCAGGAACTAATGCTTTAATATTAGCAATTCTTGTTGCATCTGACGGGTGTGTACTCATAAATTCTGGAGTTCCAGCTGCCCCTGATTTGGCTGCCATTCTGCTCCAGAAAGCAACAGCATCATCAGGGTTGTAACCTGCAATCGCCATTAATGTTAAACCGATTTTATCAGCTTCGCTTTCATTGCTTCTGCTGAAAGGCAGCATTACGCCAACTTCAGAACCAATTCCGTACGCTTGCGCAAATATTTGCTGAGTTGCTTCAGATTTTCCGCTTGTTGCTGCTCCTAAAGCTGCTCCACCAATTTGCTGTAACTGTGCTGCTGACATTCTCTGTGCTCCGTGATTGGCTAAAGCATGCGAAACTTCATGTCCCATTACTGTTGCCAAACCAGCTTCATTTTGTGTTACAGGCAAAATCCCAGAATAGACAACGATTTTTCCTCCAGGCAGACACCATGCATTAACTTCTTTATTATCAACTAGTTTATATTCCCAGCGATAATCTTTCAAGTATTGCGTTTGTCCTAAATAATTTAGGTACTTTTCGGCCGCCAATTTAATTTTATATCCCACTGTTTCAACAAGTTTTGCATCAGCCGTTCCTGTAACAACCTTATTTTCAGTTAAAAACTGATTATACTGCTGAAAAGAAGATGGAAATAATTCACTATTTGAAACAAAATTTAAATTTTGTTTTCCTGTTATTGGATTTGTTGCGCAGCTGTATACTAAAACTGCGATAAAAAGTCCTGTAATTAGATGTTTTTTCATGATTCTACATATTAAGCAGTAACAAAAATACAACTAAATTAACTTTCACTTTTACATAATTTTCAAAAAGTTTATCGGAATTTACCTACTCACCTACTATGTGAAGTTCATTGAACTCTTTATCAACAATTAAAAATTTATTTTGCTCAAAGCTTAATTGATCAAATTCAATTCTTTCATTGTCAATTTCAATTTCAGTTACTTTAAAAGGAAGTCCAATTAAATTGATTTTATACTTGGTGTAAGGGGTATCATATTTTCCGTCTTTATGAAGTTGAATAATCAATTCCTTCGCTTTTCCAATGGTTCTGAAAGATAGGAAACTATAACGCCCCTTTTTATAATCATAACCATCCTGCGCATCTTCATAAACCACCGATTTCTCTTTACCATGCTTGAAATAAACATCCAGCATTAACTCATCAAATTCTAATTCGCCAACATATTGCTGCACTGGATATTTTGGAATCACCGCACCCGCTTTTATGAAAACTGGAATTTCATCAAATTTGGTATCAATCCAAACTTCTCTTCCTCCAACTGTAAACTCGTTTGTCCAGAAGTTATACCACTCGCCTCTTGGAATATACATACGTCTACCTACAGCATTAGGTTCAAGGATTGGACATACTAAAATTTGATTTCCAAAGATGAATTCATCATTGCGATAATGCGTCTGAGTATCGTCTTGATCGTAATAAACTAAAGGTTTCAGCATCGGAATCCCTTCTTCAATATATTGCCAGAACATGGTATATAAATAAGGAAGTAATTGATAACGAAGACTCACAAATTTTCTGGTGATATTAATTACTTCTTCGTCAAAAGCCCAAGGTTCTTGGTTTCCATGATCTCCAGAAGAATGCGTTCTGCAGAAAGGATGGAAAACCCCTAACTGAATCCACCGTGCGTATAATTCGCCTGTTGGCTGTTCGGCAAAACCTCCAATATCAGAACCTGTAAAACCCATTCCGGAAATTGACATTCTCTGAACCTGAATATTTGCAATCCATAAATGTTCCCAAGTCGCCACGTTGTCGCCTGTCCAGGATGAAGTATAACGCTGCGCACCTGAATAAGCCGATCTTGTAATTACAAAAGGCCTTTTTGGATATACAAAACGCTTTACGCCGTGATATGTGGCTCTTGCCATTTGGGTTCCATAAATATTGTGCGCTTTTCTGTGACTGCAAGGGTTTCCGTCGTATGAATGTCTTACATCCATTGGGAATGTTTTATTTGGAACCTCCATAACAGCGGGTTCGTTCATATCATTCCAAACTCCTTTTACGCCAATATCTGAAATTAATTCTTTAAATAATCCTGCCCACCATTCTCTTACTACGGGATTTGTATAATCTGGAAAATTACATTCTCCTGGCCAGACTTTACCTTTCATATAAGGACCATCGGCTCTTTTGCAGAAATAATCATTTTTTAAAGCTTCTTGATACACCCAGTAATCTTTATCGATTTTAATTCCCGGATCAATGATGACAATGGTTTTGAAACCATCTTCGGCTAACTCGGTAACCATCTTTTTGGGATCTGGAAAATATTCTTTATTCCATGTAAAACATCGAAAACCTTCCATATAATCGATATCTAAATAAATAGCGTCACACGGAATTTTTAGTTCTCTAAATTTTGAAGTGATTTCTTTTACTTTGCTTTCTGGATAATAACTCCATTTACATTGATGATAACCTAAAACCCAAAGCGGCGGTAATTCTGGTTTTCCGGTCAAATCTGTATAAGTCGTTACAACATCTTGCATTTGAGGACCATAAATGAAATAATAATTCATTTCTCCACCTTCTGCCCAATAACTGGTTACATTTCTTCTTTCCTGACAAAAATCGAAAAATGTTCTGAATGTATTGTCAAAAAATATTCCGTAGGATTGTTTGTTGTGTAAACCAATATAAAAAGGAACTACTTTATATAACGGTTCTTGATCTTTTTGATAAGCATATTGATCAGTTGCAAAATTCTCAACTCTTTTGCCTTTTAAATTCATTTGAGTGGCTTTATCGCCAAGACCGTAAAAACATTCTCCATCTCTTGAAGATTTGCTCATTTTTACAATATTTCCGCCATATTCGTAACTTTCTTCCCAATGAAAACCAAGTTCATCCTGAAGAATTAAACAATTATTTAAGTCATAAATAGACAAACGGACATCAGCTTTTTTGATTTTACAAACCACTTTACTGGTTGTAATTTCATAATAATTTTCATCTTCAGTAACTTTCAGAAAATTATAACCGTGAAGCTGCGTTTTGTCAATGGCATATGAAAAGTCATTACTAAAGTAACCTTTTGTCGTAAAACGAAAACGAATTAAACTGTCACGAAGAACGGTGACTTTTAAGATTACATTATTGTCTGTATAAAAAGAAACTGAATCGCCTTCATGTTCATAAGAAACTATTTTTGAAGGAAACAAGTTGCCTTTATGTTCTAATGATGTATTTGTAATCATATCGCTATTATCTTAATTTTATAACTCTATCCTTACTTCAAACATACAAAAAAACTTGGTAAAGCACTATGAATAAAAGGATTATTAACGAAAACGTTTTTTCTGAACTACTATTAAATTTGTTCTTTAAAAATCGACAATTCGATAATTTAATGACACATATTTGATAAAATGGCACTCCTTAAAATTATCGTGTACTTTTCTACTCAAAAGAATATACAGTAACACTTAAGGGAGGCAAAATTAATTCAACAGAAAAATCTCTTCCGTCATAAGGAATCACATCGATTTTTAAAGATTTAGAATTTCCAATACCGCTTCCGCCATAAATTACAGCATCAGTATTAAAAATTTCTGTCAATTTCCCTTTCTGAGAAATACCAATTCTATAATTTTCTCTTACTACTTGCGTAAAATTGCAAACTACAATAATGTTTTCATCTGAATTATTTCCTTTTCGGATATAGGAAAGGACGGCATTTTGATGATCTGAGTAATTAATCCATTCAAAACCTTCTCCTGTGAATTGTTTTTCATACAATGCCGGACGCGATTTATATAATTGATTTAAATCTGTAATCACTTTTTTAATCCCAGAATGGTAATCGTACTGCAACAAATGCCAATCTAGACTTTTCTCAAAATTCCATTCGTCACTTTGTCCAAATTCAGATCCCATAAACAATAATTTTGTTCCGGGATGTGTGAACATGTATCCGTAAAGCAATCTTAAATTTGCAAATTTCTGCCATTCATCGCCTGGCATTTTATTGGCAATTGTTTTTTTTCCATACACAACTTCGTCATGAGAAAACGGAAGCATAAAGTTTTCTGTAAACGCATACGTCATCGAAAAAGTCAAATCATTTTGATGATATTTTCTATAAACCGTTTCCTTTTGAAAATATTTTAAAGTATCGTGCATCCAGCCCATCATCCATTTCATTCCAAAGCCCAAGCCTCCAGTAAAAGTTGGTCTTGAAACCATTGGAAACGAAGTACTTTCTTCTGCAATAGTCTGAACTCCATCAAAATTAGCATAGATTACTTCATTAAATTCTTTAAGAAAACTGATCGTTTCAAGATTCTCTCTTCCGCCGTAAATATTGGGTTCCCATTCACCTTCATTTCTAGAATAATCAAGATAAAGCATCGAAGCAACAGCATCAACTCGTAATCCGTCAGCATGATAATTTTGAAGCCAGAAAACTGCATTACTGATTAAAAAAGCACGAACTTCATTACGTCCATAATTAAAAACCAAACTTTTCCAATCAGGATGATAACCTTTTCTGCGATCTGGATGCTCGTATAAATGCGAACCATCAAAGAAACCTAAACCATGTGCGTCATCAGGAAAATGTGATGGAACCCAGTCTAAAATAACACCAATACCAGCTTGATGCAGTTTATCAACCAAAACCATAAAATCCTGTGGTTTTCCAAAACGTGAAGTTGGCGCAAAATAGCCCGTTAACTGATAACCCCATGAAGGATCATAGGGATACTCCATAATTGGCATAAATTCAACGTGCGTAAAACCAGTTTCTTTTACATAATTGACTAAGTCATCTGCCAATTCTAAATAGGTTAAAAATCGGTTATGTTCACCACGTTTCCATGATCCTAAATGCACTTCATAAACTGAATAAGGTTTGTCAAGAGCATTATTTTCATGGCGGGATTCCATCCAATTCTTATCTTTCCAATTGTAATCCAAATCCCAGACAACAGAAGCTGTATGTGGCGGTTTTTCACAATATAAAGCGAAAGGGTCTGCCTTTTCAGTTACGACTCCATCAATATTCGATTGAATTTTATATTTATAGAGAGAGCCTTTTGAAATGTCTGGAATAAATCCTTCCCAAATTCCCGAAGAATCCCAACGAACCTGAAGCTGATGCTCGCCTTGTGTCCAATAATTAAAATCGCCCACAACAGAAACCGACTTCGCCGTGGGTGCCCAAACAGCAAAATAAACTCCTTTCACTCCATTTACCTCAATTAAATGTGCTCCCAACTTTTCATACAATTTGAAATGTTTTCCAGCTTTGAATAAATCAATATCAAAATCGGTAAATAAAGAATGCGTAATTACTTTTGTCATATTTGTTTTTTAAGGCAACAATTGGAATTTGGTCCCGATAGCTATCGGGATTTATTGAATTTCTTAAATTTTATTCAATTCTAAAATTATCTGCGAGAATTGCTCCTTTTTTAATGACAACAATTCCGTCTTTAATGCTGTACAATTCATTAGTAAAATTATCTAAATGCTTACCGCCGCTAATGTGAACATTATTTCCAATGCGTACATTTTTGTCAACCAAAGCATTTTTTATAAAACAGTTTTCGCCTATTCCAACATGAATTTTACTGACACTTGCTTCATGATTCAATTCATCTAAATCTTGATAGAAATCATTCCCCATCACGTAGCAGTTTTCAAGAACAGTTCCTACGCCAATTCGAGAACGAATTCCAATTACTGAACTTTTAATTTCTTTGGCATTTATAATACAGCCTTCAGAAATTAATGATTGATTGATAATCGAATTTCTAAATTTTGATGGCGGAAGCAATCTCGGTCTTGTGAAAATTTTATTGTCGTTATCGAATAAATTAAATTCCGGTATATCAGCTGTTAAACCAATATTGGCTTCAAAAAAGGATTCAATATTTCCAATATCTGTCCAATATCCTTCATATTGATAACTTAGTATTTTATGTTTTCCAACGGCCTGTGGAATGATTTCTTTTCCAAAATCTTTCGTTTCCGGATTCGCCATTAATTCTTCTAACAATGGTTTATTGAAAATATAGATTCCCATTGAAGCAAGATATTTTTTGCCTTTTTCCTGCATATGTTCGCTCACTTCAGATTCCCATTCTGGCAATAAAGAAGCATCTGGTTTTTCTATAAATGCCTGAATCGTATTTTCATGATCGGTTTTCAAAATCCCAAATTCTGGTGCATCTTTTGCATTTACAGGTAAAGTAGCAATCGAAATTTCAGCATCTGCAGCAATATGAGCTTCTAACATTTCGTTAAAATCCATTTGATACAATTGATCTCCCGAAAGAATTAAAGCATGGTCAAAATCATGTTTTAAAAAGTGAGACATGCATTGTCTAACGGCATCGGCAGTTCCTTGAAACCACGTAGGATTATCTGGCGTCTGTTCAGCCGCTAAAATATCAACAAACGACTGACTGAAAATACTAAAATTAAAAGTGTTTTTAATGTGTGCATTTAGTGATGCAGAATTAAACTGTGTCAAAACAAATATTTTAAAAATATCAGAATTGATACAATTTGAAATAGGGATATCAACTAATCGGTACTTTCCACCAATTGGTACTGCAGGTTTTGATCTTGTTTCAGTTAATGGAAACAAACGTGATCCTTGTCCTCCTCCTAAAATAATAGCAACTACATTTTTCTTTTTAAATTTCATTTTTCTCAATTATTAGGTTGTATATCTCGATATATTCTTGGCACACTCTTTCCCAGGAATGATCTGTTGCCATTCCTCGTTTTAAAACTGTATTGAAATTTATTTTGTCATCATAAAGCTTCACCGCACGATTTATTGAATAACAAATATCTCCTACCGAAGCCTGATCATGACAAATACCATTTCCTTCATCTCCAAAATCAATCACCGTATCTCTCAAGCCTCCTGTTCTTCTCACAATTGGAACAGTTCCGTATCGCATTGCATACATCTGATTTAAACCGCATGGTTCAACTCTTGAAGGCATTAAAATATAATCTGAACCCGCATAAATTAAATGCGCCAATTCTTCGTTATAACCAATAAAAACATTGTAGTTGCCTTTATAATCATTACGCAATTGCGTTAATTGTGATTCTATTTCTGAATTCCCTGATCCTAAAATCAGAATATTAATATTTTCAAAATTTTCAGATAATGCCAATGCAGAAGCTTGTGGCAATAAATCTCCGCCTTTCTCTTCGAATAAACGGCCAATAAAACTAAAAAGCGGTTTTGCGGGATCTAAATCAAATTGCTCGCAGAGCTTTTCTTTATTTTTTTGTTTTCCTAATTCAAAATTTTCAATTGAATAATGATATTCAAGCATTTTATCTTTTGAAGGATCCCAGACTTCAATATCAATTCCGTTTAAAATTCCTTTCGATTTATTCCGAACTGAATTAAACAGCGCTTCTAAACCGTTTGCTGCATAATTAATTTCATTTAAATAACTCGGCGAAACAGTTGTTACTGCATTTGCACATTTGATACCAACAGCCAAAGAATTAATCGAATTATTCCATTCTAAAAACCCAATGTGTCTTAAATCAAATTCTGGCAGATAATACAATTTGTCAAAACCAAACCAGCCTTGATACAAACCATTATGAATTGTAATAACTGTTTTTACATTTTGCAGACTTTCATATTTATAAGCATATTTTATCAAAAAAGGAACGATTCCAGTATGATGGTCGTGACAGTTTATAATTTCAGGCACTTTCTTGCGCGCCAAAATCCAATCTAAACTTGCAATTTGAAAAGACAAAAAACGCTCAATGTCATCCTCGTAGCCATAAACATTTGGGCGGTCAAACAATTCTTTAATTTCAATAAGATACAGCTCATAACCCAATTTGTCAGATGTCTCTTTTAAAACACTAAAAGGAAAATCGAAATTTCCCAATTTGACATTCCCCCAATGAACACATTCTAAATCATTCTCTTTTCTGAATTTTGTATCATAACAAGGGACAACAACTCTAACTTGATGACCTGCATTTGTCTGATATTTAGGCAGTGCTCCTACGACATCAGCAAGGCCGCCCACTTTAGCCATTGGGTAACATTCTGCACTTAAATGAAATATTTCCATCCTAAAATTTTATAATGGTATTAAAAAGTAATTAATGATTTATTTTTTTCTGGAAGCAATCATTAATATGCTACTTTTATGTTTTTTAAATTTAGGAAAAAATAAGCAGAATTTAGCCGTCAAAAAAAAATTATCAATATGTCAAAAAAGGAAACTAATCCTATTAAATCATTAAAAATTCCACAGTTTATCATTGTATCCTGTAAAATTTGTGCCCTTATTTCAACCAAATTGGTTACTTCATATACTGCAAAATTATTTACAACACCTATAAAACATAAAGTTCCAAAACGAGAACTTGAAATGGATTCTAAAAGTGTTCACAAAATAATTCATGTGCCTGCAATAAACAAAAACATTGTAACGTATCAATATGGAGAAAGCGCTCGTAAAATTTTATTAGTTCATGGATGGTCTGGAAGAGGCACACAGTTATTTAAAATAGCCGATGAACTTTTAAAAAATGGCTTTTCAACAATAAGTTTTGATGCTCCAGCACATGGAAAATCTAGGGGAAAATCAACTATAATGTCTGAATTTATTGCTTCAATATTAGAACTTGAAAAAGAATTTGGACCATTCGAAATTGCAATTGGTCATTCTCTCGGCGGAATGTCTGTTTTAAATGCTATAAAAGACGGATTACAGACAAACAAAGCGATTGTTATAGGAAGCGGTGATATTGTTCAGGATATTTTAGATGAGTTTATTTCAAAATTAGGTTTAAAACAAGAAATAAGTGAGCGTCTCCGCAATCTTTTTGAAGAGAAATATCAAGTAAAAATGGATGATTTTTCAGCTTACAGAGCCGCACAAAAAGTAAAAATACCAGTATTAGTAATTCATGATAATGATGACCCAGAAGTTTCTGTAAAAGCTGGAATTCACATTCATGAACAGCTTGAAAATGGAACTTTGTATTTGACGGATGGTTTAGGCCACAGAAAAATACTTGGCAACCAAAATGTCATTAAAAAAATCATGAATTTTATCAAAACTAACTAATTTTGTGATAGTTACACTTTCATATATCTAACTTAAAATAATGCTGAAATGGATTTATTTGGGGAAACATCAGATTGGGAAACAAAACTAGAACCTATTTTGAATAAATATAAAGGAAAAAGGCATCCTTTAGAATATCAAAATACATATCAATTGTTAGTTATGGTTATTTTGTCTGCACAAGATTCTGATGCAAATATTAATAAAATAGCACCTTCTTTATTTGAAGAATTTCCAACATTGAACAGTTTATCTAAAACCGATTTCGAAACTTTCATACCTTATATAAGCAAGGTCCGAAACTTTGGAACAAAAGCAAATTGGTTATTAGAAATTGCAAAAACCATCCAAAATGACAAAGATATTCCTTTGACTATGCAAGGATTAACAGCTTTAAAAGGAATTGGTCGAAAATCAGCAAATGTAATTTTAAGAGAAACCGGAAAACCTGCAGAAGGAATTATTGCCGACTTACACGTTATTCGCGTCGCTCCCAGAATTGGAATAATAAAAGAAGCAAAAGATGGGAATAAAGTTGAAAAAGATTTGATGCAGGTACTTCAAAAAAGTATTTGGTCAGAAATTGGCATGGCAATTTCTTTTCTTGGAAGAGAAACCTGCAGACCTAAACCTAAATGTGAAGAATGTCTTTTGGCAGATTTCTGCTTCTATTATGCTACAGAAGTTCTTTAAATATTTATTTTCTTCGAGTATCAATTAAATAAATAATTTTCCAGGAATCTTTTTCTTTAAATAAAGTAAAAGTATTTACACCTGAATGACTCAGCTTATCATTCAGATAAAATTCATATGGTGCCCAAACATGAGCCATTGTTCCATCAATTTGAATTGTATAACTTAAAATTTTCTCTTGAAATTTCATACTGGAAGGAATTGTTGCAATTGATTTATAAAATTCTCTTGCAGTTTCGTCAGATAATTTATTTCCTTTTGAAGCACTCTCACTAATGGATTGCAGAATCATTTTATCTGCACAAACCGATTTTATTTTCAAAGTATCTTTTTGATGAAATCCTTCAAAAAATATTTCAATACTTTTTTGAACTTCCTGTTTTTGAGCATTAGAAGCAAATCCTATACAAAGGAAAAGCAGAATAAAATAAACCCTCATATAAATTAGTTTTGATTAAACTCCAAATTGAGAAAAATGATGGTCTAAATGTTTAACAAACATATTGTTCCATTCTGTAGCGGTCAATTTTCCAAAGGAAAGAGATTCCTTTCCTTCAAATTCACGTTCACCTAATTCCTGTGTTTTGCTAATATAATTGGCAAGTCTGTTTTTTTCGACTTCAAAATTACGTTCACCTGATATAATAAATTGCGGAGCAGTTCTACTATTTCTTGGATAAGGCTCATTATTTACAACTTTATTTTTAACTAAAGTTTTTAGAATAAATCTTAAAAAAGCATTAGGCTTCGGATGAATAGTTTCGTAAACCATTTCATATGTCACATTACAATGAGCCAGCATTTGATCAACAGACATTTTACCCCAAAGTGGCTGCGAATTAGCATTAAGCGCATTGGCACGTTTTATAAATTCGTCACTAACATTTTTGTCAAAAATATTCTTCATAGCACTCTTACAATTATTAAAATGAGTTTTGATGAAACAAAAATATCAAATTTTCAGATGTAGATTGCATCAACACAATAAAACCTCAAAAAAAATAGGGACAATCTATAAATACCCAAAATCTTTCTACTGAAAGATTTTGGGCTAGAAATTATTACAAAAAGCGACGATTTATATTTTTTTGAGTATGTCATAAGTTCGTTTTATATCAACATCCTGTATATTGGTATATTTGTCAGCAAATGCAAGCGCCTTTTGTAAGCTTGATTTTGTTGGAGTCTGACCTTTTGTATAATCAGATGCATATTGTTTTAGCGCTTCTGCCATTAGAGCAATAGCATAATTTTTTGCAATTTCATCATTAGTGTTTTTTACATTTGGCTTAAAATTTATAGCTTCTTCAACAGTGATATCATTTTCATCTTTTTTATACTCCAAAGTGGCTTTGATTTCACCCTTTACAGATGTTTTCTTTTCAATTTCTATCAATATAACCTCAGTGATTCCTGAATTTAAATTTTCGAGCTCTATAGAGACTTTCTGCTCAGAATTATAATTAGGTTTATATCCATAAATCTTCTTTATAGCATAATTATCCGGCAATTCGATAGTCACTTTAGTTTTTTTGCCAATATTATATAGCAAACTTTCAAGCTCAGTTACAAATACTTTTTGAATATCACTTTCAGAATCACCTATAAAATGATTAGAACCTTTTCCAGTCTCAGACAAACTTCTCAGTAAATCAAAATCTATAGAATTTCCAACGCCAATTGTAGATATTTCTATTCCCATGTCATTGTAATGTTTAGAATTTAAAAGTATTTTTTCTAAATTACGTTCACCTGTATTGGTCATTCCATCTGTAAGCAAAATTAGTCTCGAGTTTACACTTTCATTATGTGTTTTTGCAATTTCCTCATACCCTAACATCATTCCGGCATTAATATTTGTAGAACCGCCAGGTTGAATACTATCTATTATTTGATAAATTTTTTCACGGTCAAAATTTAACTTAACCGTATTCATTTCGATTCGTGCAGTATTGTCAAACGTAATTAATGACAGACACACTCCATTATCCAAATTTTTCACAAAAGTTTTGACAGCATTTTTTACATAATTAATTTTTGTTCCTCCCATCGAACCGCTATTGTCAATAACAAGTGAAACATTTACATCTTTTAATGTTTTAGCCATATTTTCTTTTGCAATCGTCGCAATTCCAACCTGCAAAACAAAACTATTTTTGCTTTCCAATAAATCACTGTCATAATCTATGCTCAATGCTACTTCATTTTTTTTCGGAATGTTGATTTTGTGTTTATGATAATTTACAAAATCTTCTACGATAATCATACGGTCGTTAAACGCACCACTCTCTTTATGAGAATTCATGCTATTACTGCTTACCATACTATAGGAACCAGATGAAACCCCGTCCTGCCCAAAACATGCATTTACTATTAACATTCCAATAATTACAATTTTTGCTTTCATAATTTGTTGATTTTAAAATTTTCAACAAGATTAAAACGATTCATAAAAATTAGTACTGTAGAATCAATTTCTAATTACTGTAAAGTTTTTTTATAGGTTTTTACAGTACATTTACAGTAAGACTTCCGTTTAAAAAATTACATTTGCTAAACTAATAAAGAACTCAGAATTGTTTCAGGAATTAAAAAATCAGATCTTAAAAGAATATTCCAAACATTATCCCTTCTTTCAGGGTGATTGGAAGAACTTTAGTTCCAAAGATATCCGACAATTAATAGATCTAATTGAAACAACTCAAAATGAGCGTGTCAGCGAAAAATGGATTTACACTCATTTAAAACCAGATGTAAACGAAAAATTGCCAAGAAAAGACATGTTGGACATTTTTTCGAAATTTACTGGATATTTAGACTGGGATGAGTTCGTATTTAAAAACCAGTTCGAAAGTAGCAATGTATCTCAAACTTCCTATTTAAAAAAATCAAGGAAAACGCAAAAAACGGCATTAATTATAGTAGTATTAATATTCATAATTAGTGGAATTAGTTTTTATTTTTTTGAAAAAAGTAAAAGCCTAAAAACTGTAGAAATTAAAAATCAGTATACCAAAGCACCAATAAAAGCGGATGATTTTACAGTTTACAGCGTCACAAATGGGAAAAAAAATCCTGTTGAAATCAAAGACTCTAAAATTCAGCTTCAAGAAAAAGATGAAAAACTGCTTATTGAAAGTCCATATTTTGAGAAACAAGAAATTGATGTTGACCAGATTGACAATCAAATATTTGTAAAACCAGAAGATTATGCACTGGTATTAAAAACATATATGCAGTCAAACACGACCGAATGGCAAGCAAGAAAAGATAACTTAGAAAAGATTCTTTCAGACGAACTCGAAGTCATCGTTTTATTTAAAGATGACTTAGGCGCTGAGTATTTAAACAAAAAAGAATTTTCCCAAAAACTGATTATTCCAACTAGTGAAACAAAGAAAATGGAAATTGTAACTCTTGAGACCAATAATCAGAAACAAATAATTTTCATTAGAATTAAGCAGTTATGAAAAAAAAATATTCAATAATTATTTTTTCATTTTTGTGTTATGGTACTGTCATAGCACAAAGTGCCCACGAAAAAACGACAGCAATTCAAGCAAATTTTACTGAAAAAAGTATCGAAGCTTACCAACAAAATTCTATGGATAAAGTTTCAGAATTATATCAGTACTTAACGCTATATTCTGATAAAAATTCAAATGCTGAACTAAAAAAGCAATTAATGGAAAATATCACTTCTTTATTCATAGAGGAAAACACTAAAATCTATGATTTTCTTTCTCCAGAAAAGAAAATCATAAATTTATCGCTTTTATTGAATAAAATTGAAAACAAATCTTACGAATTTAAATTAAAACCTTCCTATAATTCCACAGATTTAAGTTTTAATAGCTGGACTAATCAATATGGAATAGAAGTTACAAATGGAATATCCCAATTTAATTTTACAGTAAATCAAAAAATATACTTTTCACCAAACGAAAAAACTTTTGGAGTAAAAAACAAAACAGTTTGGGATATAAAACTTGGAGATATTCTACCTTAAAAATCTTTAAAAACACTACACCCAACAAATAGACTTTCAAAACCATAAATTAAATCAAAACTATTTATGGCGTTTCCCTTCGGGCCGGGCTCTGCGCTGTATCTTTTGCGGAAGGATTTTCAGTTTAAAAGAGATGTTCACGTTC
>NZ_WMIC01000007.1 GCF_009711135.1 Flavobacterium sp. LC2016-01
TCAAAGCGGGTGCAAAACTAAAACTTCTTTTTGTTTCTCGCAAGAAAAATTTGAAAAAATTTGAAACTTTTTTTTCGCCTCATTTTATCGTTTTTCTTGCCAGTCTTTCAAGGAACTTTCCGTGTTTTGCGGGGTGCAAATGTAATACCCGTTTTCCAATCCCGCAAGCTTTTTTAAATCTTTTTTTGAAAATAAATTTTCAGTTCTCATTTAAACCCTTGTCAGTATTTCGGTGAACGTCTTTCGCTGTTGCGGGTGCAAAAGTACCACCTTTATTCAGTTAAACAAGCTTTTTTATTCTCTTTTTCTGCCCTTTTTTTGATCTTTTTCTTAACTCGCTGATAACAGATTATTTACATATTCATTTTTTTCTCTTCCCTGTCAGGTTTTTCTTCGTTATCATGCGGTTTCTTTATTTTTAGGCGCTTTTCAGCCATCCGTTTTGAGGAGTTTTCAGCTTTTCATGCTCTTTTATGAACAGAAATCAGGATTTCGGAGCCTGCTTCCCTGCCGGTTTTCTTTTGCAATCGCTTTTCCCTCGGGATATTTCTTCTGGAAACCCTTGCCCTAGCCCCGATAGAAGCGTAAATCCTTTTGTGCCGGGGTTCGCCGCAAAAAGATTGAAGCGGATAGCGGGAAATAGCTCCTGATCAAAAAAACAAACCCGACAGGTTTTGAAAATCTGTCGGGTTGTTTATTATTAAACATCTTCAATCATTAATCAAATCTTATAGCTTTGACAGGCGATATTTTCGTTATTAAATAGGAAGGAATTAATAGTACCAAAAAGCAAATTACGACGGTCAGCAAATTCAATGCTATTACGTAACCCCAATTTAAATATACTGGCGCTTGATTGACATAGTAATTTTCAGGATTGAGATGGACAACTCCAAATTGCTGCTGAATTAACAATATTGAAATCCCAATAAGATTCCCCCAGAACAATCCCCGAATAATTAAATAGAAGGCGTTATACAAAAATATCTTTCGGACGGCCCAGTTGTTTGCGCCCAATGATTTTAAAATTCCTATCATTTGTGTGCGTTCTAAAATCAAAACCAAAAGGGCCACCACCATATTTATAGTAGCAACTAAAATCATTACACCTAGAATTACTACTATATTGAAATCGAAAAGCTGGAGCCAATCAAAAATATAACTATACTTCTCTATAATCGTTTTTGTATCCAGACTTGATGACGTTGCTTCATAAATTTGATTACCCGTTTCCTTTATCTTGGTAAAATCTTTGACAAAAACCTCGAAAGCTCCAACTTGATCCGGAGCCCATTTATTGATTCGCTGTATATGCCGTATATCCCCTATTATATATGTAGCGTCAAAATCCTGAAATCCTGAGCTAAAAATACCCGCGATTTTAAATCGGCGGCTGTTTGGCATTTTTCCTTGCTCGTCTTTTATAAAAAAAGTATTAAAACTGTCTCCTAATTTTAAATTAAGTCTATCAGCAAGAAATCTGGAAATAATAACTTCTTCATTAAGCGACTTTGAGAAATCAGGTAAATTCCCTTCAACCAAATACTCTTTTATATTACTCCAATCATAATCTGCTCCTACTCCTTTAAAAACAATTCCCTCGAATGCATTTGAAGTTCTTATAATTCCGGCTTTAGTTGCAATGGCCTGAACATGGGTGACATCTGGAATCGATTTAAAATTGGGATAAAAATCCTGCTTTTTAGAAATTGGAACTAAAGTCACTTCAGAATTATTATTATCAAAGTTTGATATAATAACCTGACCATTGAAAGCAGATATCTTGTCACGTATTTTTTGCTGCAATCCAATTCCGGTCGCCACAGAAACCAACATCATAATTATACCAATTGCAATTGCCGAAATCGCAATTTTTATGATAGGTGCCGAAATACTGCTTTTATAATCTTTGGCAGTAATAAGTCTTTTGGCTATAAAATATTCTAAATTCAATTTAATGATGTTATATTGGTAATACCCACTGTTTATTTATTCAAAAATACATTTAAAAAATCAGAATCGAATTGCCGTAAAAAACAATTACGAAATATCTCGATTTATTATAACGGAAGCTTCTTTTTCATTTCCTCAACAATATTATACGCTGCCGGACATATTGCGACGTTCTTTAATGTCAAATCTGTAATCTGATAAAACTTCTTGCGATCTGTATGCGGAAATTCACGACATGCTTTTGGACGGACGTCATAAATCATACAATAATTTTCAGCATCCAAAAAAGTACAGGGAACGCTTTTTAATACATAATCTTTATCTTCATCAATTCTTAGGTATTGCTCTATAAATTGCTGTGGTTTTTGTTTAAAGGATTTCGAAATTCTTTCGATGTCGGCCAAAGTAAATAACGGTCCAGTCGTTTTACAACAATTGGCACACTGCAGACAATCCGTTTTTTTAAACTCAGCGTCATGCAAGTCCTGCATTACATAGTCTAAATTTTTAGGCTGTTTCTTTTTAAGCTTATCAAAATACTTTTTGTTTTCGATATGCTTATCTTTGGCTAACTTATTTAAGTTGTTTAAAATTTGCTTCAAGTTTAAAATTTAAAGTTGAACTGCAAAATTAAACAACTTTAAACTTGAAACCTTAATCTTTGAATTAAATTACGATGAAAGATCTTTTTGGGAAAGCGATGTTCGATTTCCAAACCAATAATGCACCAGAAGATATCATTACCGAAACTTCTATTTCTGAAGAAGACGAAATGAGTGTTTCCTATTTATTTCGTTCCTATAATGAAATGCCAAAACTGGAACAAAAAGCACTGCAATTATCTTTCGGGAAAATTTTAGATGTGGGCTGCGGTGCAGGAAGTCACAGCCTTTCTCTTCAAAACGACCGTAATTTAGATGTTACTTCGATAGATATTTCAGAAAAAGCAATCGAAACCTGTCAATTACGTGGTGTAAAAAATACCAAAGTTCAAAATATCCTAGATTTTGAAGGAGAGAAATTTGACACTATTCTTTTATTAATGAATGGAACCGGAATTTTTGGAAAACTAGAAAACTGCAACCAATATTTATCTAAATTAAAATCTTTATTAAATTCAGGCGGTCAAATTTTAATTGACAGTTCCGATATTATTTATATGTTTGATGAAGATGAAGACGGAGGTAAATGGATTCCGTCGGCTGATAATTATTATGGAGAATTAACCTTTACTATTTCTTATAAAGGTGAAAAAGAAGAATCTTTTGACTGGCTTTATTTAGATTACAATACACTTCAGAATGCTGCGATCGCAAATGGATTAAGATGTGAACTGATTTTAGAAGGCGAGCATTATGATTATTTAGCTAAACTTTCAATATAAGATAAAAACATTATAAAAATGGAAGAACTAGATTTAGAGAAATTAAAGTATCCTATTGGGAAATTTGTAATTCCTGACAGCTATTCGACTGAATACATTTCAAATAAAATTGAAGAAATAGCCTCTTTTCCAGAAAAATTAAAAAATGAAACCATTCATTTAACCAATGAACAGCTTGACACGCACTATCGTCCTGGAGGATGGACCGTGCGACAAGTAATTCATCATTGTGCTGAAAGCCACATGAATTGTTTCATCAGAATTAAGTGGGCTTTAACCGAAAATAATCCCGTGATAAAAGCATATGATGAAACTTTATGGAGTGAACTTCCTGATAATCTACATATGCCAATTGAGCCCACATTAAATTTACTAGAAGGGCTTCATTTTAGATTAGCTTACATCATGAAAAATTTATCTGAAAGTGATCTAGAAAAATCCTTTGTTCATCCTGAAAATAATTCTGAATTAAAATTAAAACAAATTATCGGAATGTACGCGTGGCATTCTAATCATCATTTAGCGCATATCACTAATTTAAAGAATTTTAAAAACTGGGACTGAAAAATTCCCTTGTTATTAAACTTATTAAAAAGAAAAATCTCTTCAAATGAAGAGATTTTTCTTTTATGGTATATTCAAATATTTATGTGTTTGAAGAGAAACCCGCCATTTCGGATTATTCATTACATAATCAACAATCAGCGGAGTCATTTCTTCTTTTTTACTCCATTCTGGTTGCAAAAACAAAATTGCATTGTCATTCACAAGTTCAGCTTGCTCTTCAGCAAAAATAAAATCGTGTTTATTATAAATAATCACTTTTAATTCATGCGCATTATCATAAACTGTTTGAGTCGGCAATTTATTTTTTTTAGGAGAAAGACAAATCCAATCCCAAGTTCCGCTCAAAGGATAAGCTCCTGACGTTTCAATATGAACTTTTAGATTTTTATCTTTTAACTGCTTTGTAAGCAAAGTCATATCCCATGTTAACGGTTCGCCTCCTGTTATCACAACTGTATCAGCGTAAGCTGAAGCATTTTTAACAATTAATTCAGTACTTGTTGGCGGATGCAGTTCTGCATTCCAGCTTTCTTTAACATCACACCAATGGCATCCCACATCACATCCTCCAATTCTAATAAAGTATGCGGCAGTTCCCGTATGAAAGCCTTCTCCCTGAATGGTATAAAACTCTTCCATCAAAGGCAACATCGCTCCTTTATTAACTTCTAATTGTATTTCTTTTGTTAACATTATTCAATTTTAAAGTGCAAAGATAGTCATTTCTTTACGGAACAAAAAAAACCGACAGTTTATAGAACTGTCGGTTTTATAATTAGTTCGAAAACTTATATTATTTTAAAGCTTTTACAGATTTAGCTGCATAATCATTCGTTGGGTCTAAAACTAAAGATTTATTAAAATATTCAATTGCTTTAGCTTTATCTGTATTAGCATAAGCAGCACCAATACTGTTGTAAGATTCAACTATTTTTTTAACTGTTGCAGGTTTAGCTAATTCTTCAGCACCTTTTGCAGTCGTTTTAGCAATATACTCTTCGTAGTTTTTGATAATTAAATCATCTTTCTCTAACAAGTTGTTGATTCTTCCTTTGTATAAGTAAGCCTCGTCATAAGTTGGAGAAGCTACAAGAACTCTGTCAAAAGCTGCATCAGCTTTAGTCAAGGCAGCAGCATCAGCAGCTCCGTTAGCTTTATTTGCATTTGCATAGTATAGTGAAATACCATAATATACATTATCATTCAAATAGTTTTTCTGATCTGCATTAGTTGCGCTTAATTCATAGATAGCAGCAGCTTGGTTGTATTGTTTTTTAGTAAACAATTCTTTACCAAAATCTCCAAGATCTTCAACTGCTAATGGCTCCATAGCAACTGCTTTTTTAATATCTGTTAAACCTGCTTCAAAAGCAGAAGGTTCAACAACACCGTCAGCAGCAGTACCTTTTTTAATTTTTGCAAAACCTAAGTATAAGTAATCTTTAGCAATAATTTTGTTACTTGGAACTTTAATGTAATCCTCTAATGATTTAAGAGCTACATCAATATTTCCATTTTCATATGCAGAATAACCTAAATATCTGTAAATTCTAGGATTTACTTTATCCTCAGCAATCATTTTATTAGCAACAGTTTCTAAACTCTTATAATCTTTAACCAAGATCAAGAAATCTGCGTGACGCATTTTAGAATCTAAAGAGTAATCTGTCAAACTTAAGTATTTCTCATAGTTTGTGATCGCATTTTGCAAATTAGTTTTTGCTGTAGAAGGTTTATTTCTTGCCCATTTGTAATATGTTTCAGCTAATTCTCTATAAACTGGACCATAACTAGCGTTTAATGCAATAACTTCATTGAATGCTTTGATCGCTTCATCATAAGATTTAGCTCCTTTAAGTAAAACTCCTAATTGCATTTTAGCTCTTAAAAGTGTTGGATCTGCAGTAAAAGCATCACGGTAAGCTTTATAAGCGTCGTTTTGGTTGTTTGCTCCATAATAAGCATCACCAATAGCCAATAAAGCAGTTGCATTTTGCGGTTCAATTGCTAAAGCACGTTTTAAACTAGCAATAGCACCATTATAATCAGGATTATTTGAATTAGTGTAAGCTTTACCAATGTAGATATATTCATCAACATCTTTACGCTTCATATCCTTAGTTGCTAAACCAAAATTAGCTTGAGCAGATGCAGCATTTTTACTGTCAAGATCAATTTGACCTAATCCGATATAATTAAGGTTTTTTCTGTCTGATGCTTCTAATCCATTTAAATAATAAATCTTCGCTGAATCGATAACGCTTTGATTTAAATAGATGTTTCCTAAAACAAAATTAGCCTCTCCATCTGAAGGTTTCGCTTTGATGATTGACTTAAGCAATGATTTTGCCTTTTGAAATTGCTCAGCATCAATTGCTTTTTTTGCTTCTTTGATATCTTGCGCTTTTGCAACAGTAGCAGATGCAACTAAGGC
The DNA here is from genome assembly GCF_009711135.1 of Flavobacterium sp. LC2016-01. Taxonomy (GTDB): domain Bacteria; phylum Bacteroidota; class Bacteroidia; order Flavobacteriales; family Flavobacteriaceae; genus Flavobacterium. Next base: position 6,339 of record NZ_WMIC01000007.1, read on the forward strand.
AAGACTAAAAATTTTAAATTTATTCATCTTTGTCGTAATTAATTTATTCTTTATCTTTTAAAATTTGGGTTCTAATATTAAGCTTTCTGCTTGGCGTTTTTACTGGCATTAATCCAGATTTCAACACTATTCTCTGACCAATCTCGCCAGCCATAAAGGAAGCGAGTCCCATTCCCAGCCCATTATACCCTTGACAGTTTATAATAAACAAATCGCGTGCCAAAGGGTATTTATTTAATGCAATGTCAGTTTGAGTTGGACTATAATAATTATCATCTTTTAAGCCTTTAACGCTTAAAACATTGATTTTTTTTATTGTCTCGCTCATATTTGGAGAAGGTTGATAAAGCCAGTTAACACCAACTATACCAATCATTCCGTCATTTTCAGAAACAAATTTAATAACTTCATCATTGGTTTTAAAAGAAAATGCTCCAGTTGCTGGAATATCTTTCACTTTAGCCAATTCCTTCATATAACGCACCGTACTAGAATTAGGATTATCAAAAACAAGTCCTTTTATTCCTGTATCTTTTTTACCCTGCATAAAATCAATTACAGACTTCAACGCAATTAATGTGTCATTATTGCTTTTGTTTGAAATTAAAGCAATTGCATCAATAGCAAAAGGAGTAACTCGAGGATTAATTTTACTTTTATCAAACCTTTTCAGTTCCTCAGCAGTCAGATTACGTGCTGTTACCGCAACTTTAGTTTTTTTATTCAACAAATCATTGATAAGTTCAACTTCAGACTTTGGTTTAGCCGTAATTTTAGCATCATAGTAAGTTCCTTCAAAAACAGCAACCTGATCATCTACGATTGGCTTTACCGTTTCATCAACTGTAATATCAAGCGATCCTTTTAAAATTGTTTCCTTTGATTCATTCTTGTTTTTTTGGTTGCACATCACAAACAAAAAGACAAAAACAATCAAACCAAAAACTTTACTATACTTTAACATACTAGTCCGTATTAGAATTAATTAATCTTAGGAAACGTATTGCTGAATAAACAATCAACAATCCACCAAAAGCATATCTGTATTTAGGTTCCATATCTAAAGGAAGCTTTTCCCAAAACATAATCATTAAACCCAGCACAAGATATATTAAAAAAAACAGTATTCCTAAAACAAGAAGAAATCGCTCTTTGAGCGATTTCTTCTGAATATTATTAAGCATATCTTTTAACATTATTCTGCAGATTGAATAGTAATAGGAAGAGAGTAAAGTACCCTAACTTTTTTACCATTTTGCTCGCCAGGAGTCCATTTTGGACATTTTTTAAGAACACGAATTGCTTCTGCTCCTGTACCGTAACCGATATCCCTTAAAACTTTAATGTCGGTTAATGAACCGTCTTTTTCAACTACAAACGTAACGTAAACTTTACCTTTTAAACCTTCTTCTTCTGGAGTTTTGTAATTATTTCCTACGAACTTGTAGAATTTATCAATTCCTCCAGGGAAATCTGGTTTTACTTCGATACCAGCTGTGTTATATACTTGGTTATCTTCTTCTACTACTGCAGCAGTTCCAGTACCTACTGGCTCATCAACAGTTAAAACTGCATCTGGATCTCCTTTAATAGTTTCAGAACCAACTTTTTTATCTTTAAGATCTTCAATTTTTGGAGGATCTTCAGTAACCTCATTTGCCTTAGCAACAACCGGTTTCACAAACTTCACCTGATCCACTTTTGGTGGTGGCGGTGGTGGTGGCGGTTCATTTGGTTTTACCTCTTCTTTTTTCTTAGGAGGTAATTTAACAGTCGCGATCTTAATATCTTTATCTGCATCATCTGCACCAGAATCTGGCAAGAAGCTAGCAATAAGAGGAGCTGCTACAGCAAAGCCAAAAATGATCGAACCAATAACAAGCGCTTTAACCGTAGTTTTGCTGTTCGATTTTCTTAACTCATATGCACCATATATCTTATTACGTCCTTCGAATACGATATCAAGCCACTGATTTTTTATAATATCTAATTTCATTTTTCTTGATTATTAGGATGTTCAAACAAGATAACTCTTATTGTTTATCTATTAATTTTGTTTCCTCAGGACTAAACTCAGGAACAATAGCATAAGTATCAACTCCAGCAATCGCCATTTCATCCAACATATCAACTAAATTTTTGTAAGTTGATTTTTTACTTGGTTTAATAATAACGATAATTCCATTTTTAGGTTTCCCTTGAGCAGCAGAATATGCTAAAACAGATTTTTTTCTACTAAGAACTTCTCTACGGATACCATCTTTACCATATTTGATATCTTTAGGCCCCGCAATTGGTGACGCTAATAATCCCATATAATAAACCATCTTATTATTCTCTCCTAACATCACTGTCATCGTACGATTTTCGTCTACTTTGATATCTTTATTCTTAGTAGGGTCTTCATCTTTATCTGGCAATGATAAATCCATCGATTTAGGTTTTGACAACGATGTGGTTAACATAAAGAACGTGATCAATAAGAATGCCAAATCCACCATCGCCGTTAAATCGACTTTCGAATTTTGCTTTTTACTTCTTACTTTGCCACCTTTTCCGCCACCACCGTCGCCGGTATTTAATTCAGCCATTTTAGTGTATCTTTTTTAATTAAAAGTCTTTTCCTCTCGTACCTGTAACTAAGTTAAAAGTATTGATTTTCTGATCTTGTAAAATATCCATAATCTTTTTGATTTGTGGATATTGTTCTTTAGCATCTCCTTTTATTGCAATCTCTAATTCTTTATCCTCAAGGTCAATTGCAGCTCTTCTTGAAACCAAAAGCCACTCTTTTAATTGATTGTCCAAAGAATCGGTTGGAATTCCAGGCTGATTTGCTTTAGTTCTATCAGCAGCTTTCATATCGATAATTTGTTTTAAACTTGTTACTGGAACACCGAAGTCATCCATTAAAGCAAATTTAGCTTTATCATCTTCTGAAAAATTCACGCCGAATTTTGCACCCATCCCTTCAAGAGTTCTTTTACGAATCTCTCTTCCTTTGATGTCAAAAAACACTTTAGTTTTCCCGTCTGCACCTTTACCTATTGTAATAATTGCCAAATTAGAATCTGGTAATTTATGTTCTACAGTAGAAGCAGGCATATCTACAGGAAGTGCTTCTGGCACCTTAGCAGTAGCGGTCAAGATAAAGAACGTAAGCAAAAGGAACGCAACATCACACATGGCAGTCATATCTGTCGATGTTGACTTCTTTTTCATTTTTATTTTAGCCATTATCTTTTATTTTATTTTGATATAATTAATCGTAATTATTAATATCAAAAATTAATTATTGTTTCAAACTTCCTCTGAATTTTCTGTAAGTGTTAACGATTGTAGTACCAGCCTCATCGATAGAGTAAGTTAAATCGTCAATTTTAGCAGTAAAGAAGTTGTAAGAGATGATCGCCATAACTGAAGTAGAGATACCTGTTGCAGTGTTGATAAGTGCCTCAGAAATACCAGTTGCAAGAGCAGCTTGATCTGGAGTTCCAGCAGAAGCTAACGCACCAAACGCTTTAATCATACCTGATACTGTTCCTAATAATCCTCCTAATGTACCTAAAGATACTAAAGTAGAGATAATAGTCATATTTTTTTCTAACATTGGCATTTCTAATGAAGTTGCCTCTTCGATTTCTTTGTGGATTACTTCAGAAGCTTCTTCACTGTTGAATCCTTCTTTTTTAACGTCTTGGTATTTAATCAAAGCAGATTTAATTGCGTTTGCAACTGAACCTTGTTGTTTGTCACATGAAGCGATAGCAGCCTCGATGTTTCCTTCTTTGATACTTGCTTGAACACCTTTCATGAATTTATCTAAGTTAGCTTTTCCAGCTGCTTTACCGATAACAATGAATCTTTCAATAGAAAAAACAACAACCATTAAAAACATACCTAATAATACTGGTACAATAAATCCTCCTTTATATACCATACCTAAGGTATTGATTGGGTGACCTGTTTCAGGATTTCCACCCTCAAAGTTTGCAGGAGACCCCATGATTACTTTCCAAATAAACACCCCAACTACGATACACGCTGCAATAATGATTCCAGTGATCATTCCTCCTCCATTTGAAGTGCTTTCTTTTTTAACTTTAACGTTTGCCATTTTTTTTAATTTTAATAGTTTTAAATAATTTTTATTTTTTAGTTATATTTAACTTGTAGAGGAGCAAATTTATACGTTTAGTTTAAATAAAAAAACTTTTTTTAATTTTATTGAAGGAAATTTAACGTCAATTTAAAAAATATCTCATTAAATTGCTGACATCATTTTTTTGATAAAACAAAAAAAGGGTCGAATAGTAAAAAAATTACAACGTTTTAGTAAATATTCAATTAATCCATTGAAATCTTCTTAAAAAGCTGCGAATATTTTTTTTATATCATTTTCAATCAAAAAAAGCATTTTCTTACTAAAAAAAATAACAGTTATTTGTTAAAAAACGAAGCAAAACTCTTATAATCATCTAAATTACAAATAAAAACATGAATAAAAAAGATAATTTTATACAAGACATAAACAATGGTTATATTTCTAAAGGCGACAGCATCACTTTAGGAAGTGCAATGCTGGATGGAGAAGCAATTCCTGAAGCTCACGTAAAAATCCCTTTGAAAACCTTAAACCGCCACGGCCTTATTGCGGGTGCAACAGGAACAGGAAAAACAAAAACAATTCAGGTTTTCTCTGAACAGCTTTCTAATGCTGGAATCCCTGTATTAATGATGGATATTAAAGGAGATTTCAGCGGTATTGCAAAAGAAGGCAAAGAGCAAAGTTTTATTACAGAACGCCACGCTAAAATGAACATACCTTATAGTATAGCTTCATTTCCCGTTGAACTGATGTCACTGTCTAAACAAAACGGAGTTAGACTGCGTGCAACAGTTTCTGAATTTGGGCCTGTATTATTTTCAAGAATTTTAGATTTAAATGACACACAGGCTGGCGTTGTGGCAGTTATCTTTAAATATTGTGATGACAATCAAATGCCATTGCTTGATTTAAAAGACATTAAAAAAGTCATTAATTATATAACCGAAGAAGGTAAAGACGAAATCGCAGCTAGTTATGGCAAAATATCAACTGCTACAACAGGAACAATTTTGAGAAAAATCATCGAACTGGAACAACAGGGAGGCGATATATTTTTTGGCGAATTGTCTTTTGAAACAGATGATTTGATGCGAATTGACGAAAACGGAAAAGGCTACGTAAATATCATCCGCTTGACGGATATTCAGGACAAGCCTAAATTATTCTCTACTTTCATGTTAAGCCTTTTAGCTGAGATTTACCAAAAGATGCCGGAAAAAGGCGATGCGGAACAACCTGAATTAGTGATCTTTATTGACGAAGCGCATTTAATTTTTAACGAAGCCAGCAAAGCCTTATTAGAACAAATTGAAACTATTGTAAAACTGATCCGCTCAAAAGGTGTTGGCGTTTATTTTGTAACACAAAACCCAATGGATGTTCCGAGCGGTGTTTTGGCGCAATTAGGTTTAAAAATCCAGCATGCCCTTAGAGCTTTTACAGCAAATGACCGCCAGGCAATTAAGAAAACGGCCGATAATTACCCAACATCAGATTATTACCAAACCGATGAATTGCTGACAAGCTTAGGAATTGGAGAAGCTTTAGTGACTGCGCTAAACGAAAAGGGAATTCCGACACCGCTTGTTGCCACGATGATGCGTGCGCCTATGAGCCGAATGGATATTTTAACTGATGACGAAATTGAAGAAATTAACGGAAAATCAAAATTAGTTAAAAAATACAATGAGGAAATTGACCGCGAAAGTGCCTACGAAATTCTGAATAAAAAAATAGAAGAAGCGAATCAGGCCGCAGTAGAACAACAAGAACAAGCACCGGAAAAATCTTCAAAAACTGGACCAAGTACGACGGAAGTAGTTACAAAATCAGTTTTAAAAGTGGTGACAAGCGCTACTTTTATAAGAGGTGTTTTTGGCGTTTTGACCAAAATCTTTAAAAAGTAAAACTTTTAAACCATATAAGTTATATAAGTTCATTTCACTTTAAACAGCAAACCCTACAGATTTTAAAATCTGTAGGGTTTTATTATTCATTATATTTACTTATATAACTTATATGGTGTAAAAAATTTATGCCTTTTCCAACAACGCAAGAATCTTATTTTCAACTTCTGGCGTATCCCAGATGTTTTCAATGTTGTCAAGTTTTAGAACTTCTTCCATAATTCCGTTTTGGAAGTCTCCAATTGCCAAAGCTTCGGCATAAGGACGATCGCTAAAAGTAACTCGGCTGTAAAGCGGAATCCATTTATCAGGGTGTTTATCCGAAAAGATCTTTTCTATTTTCTTTTGCAATAAGAATTTTTCATCGGCAGTTTTTGTACTCATTTCCATGAAATTGCGATACGAAAGCTCTGCAATTGCATCAGCATTTGGTTTTCTTGAGATCTGATATTCCGAAAATATTTTTTTCCAGTTGTCTTGGTACTTTTCAATCATTTCGCTCAAAACCGTAATATCTTCAAAACCTGCATTCATTCCTTGCCCATAAAACGGAACTATAGCGTGGCAGGCATCTCCAATTAAAGCAATTTTATCTTCAAAAGTCCACGGAAAACATTTCATCGTTACCAAAGTACTGGTTGGGTTCTTAAAGAAATCATTTGCCAGTTCCGGAATCACTTCTATAGAATCTGGGAAATTTTTCTCGAAGAAATCTTCCACCATTTTTCGGTCGGTCAAGGATTCAAAAGAATTCTGCCCTTCAAAAGGCATAAATAAAGTACAAGTAAAACTTCCGTCAAGATTTGGAAGCGCAATTAACATGTATTCACCTCTTGGCCAAATATGAAAAGAATTTTTATCTAATTTATGCGTTCCGTCTGGATTTGCCGGAATATTCAATTCCTTATAACCCATATTCAAAAATTCCTGCGAATAATTGAACATACTTTGGCGCTGCATTCTATGGCGGATTCTCGAAAAAGCACCATCGGCACCAAAAACCATATCATATTTTCGTTCTTCCCACTCGCCTCTTTCGCTTTCGCCAATGTGCAAAGTCGCATCAGTTAAAGTTACATCCCAAATTTTCTGCTCAAAATGAAACTCCGCTCCTGCTTCTTCAGCAAGATCGATCATTCTTCGGTTCAACTTTCCTCTCGAAATAGAATAAATCGATTCGCCTTCCTGACCGTAATTCTGAAAATTCAATTTATCGACTAAATGAATCGCACGTTTGTCCATTGGAATAGCAATTTCGCGAACCGACTCACCAACACCAACAGCGTCCAGCGCCTTCCAGCCACGGTTAGACATAGCAAGATTAATAGAACGTCCGGAAAAATTTATTTTGCGAATATCAGGGCTTCGATCATAAACATGAACGGTATGGCCTGCTTTTTTAAGATAAATTGCCAAAAGTGATCCTACAAGTCCAGAACCAACAACAGCAATTTTGAGTGAAGTTTGCATCAGGGAAAATCTAATATATAAGGTCGTAAAAATAAGTAATAATTATACAACAGCTTTAAAATAAAGGAAATATTTAACCATTTTCGTCATATTTAATTGGGCATGACCCCGCCGAAAAAAGCGGGGTCGGGCTATCCGCTATATTCCCGATTAACAAAAACTACGGCTAAAAGCCTTGTTTTTCTAAATCGGGAGATGCCGCTTCTATCCCTCATGCAAATCCGTTTTCATAACAAATTCTGGTTTTTATAGATTTATTAGAAATGCGAAAAGGCTTATTTTCGCTAAAGATAATCTCGCAAAGTTTTTTTTTGTCATTCTGACGGAGGAAGGATCACACTCGAAACTCCGCACAGAGAATCACCAATCTTTGTCGAATTACTAGTGTGATCCTTCCTCCGTCAGGATGACAAGATTGCGCTAAAAAAACTTTACTTTAATGTCTTTACAGACAACCTCTAATCAAACAAAAACCATGAATAGCAAACTATTACAATCAGAAATCATCCTAGAAAACGAAAAAGTTTTATTACTTCCTTTTGAAAACGAAAGAAACATCGAACTCAAAGAAATAATCTTCAACGATGAAATTTGGAAGTATATGGGAATGTATGTTCGCAACGACCATGATTTCGAAAATTACATTCAAAATACTTTAAAACAAAAAGCAGACGGAATTTGTTATCCTTTCCTTATTATAGATAAAGCTACAAACAGAGTTGCCGGAAGTACGCGTTATGGATATTTAAATCATGCGAGCCAAAAATGCGAAATTGGCTGGACTTGGTACGGAAAAGATTTTCAGGGAACCGGATTAAACAAAGCCTGTAAATATGAATTATTGAATTTTGGCTTTGAGAAAATTCAATTTAGAAGAATCCAATTCAGCGCTGATCTTGAGAATTTAAAATCACAAAGAGCTATTGAAAAACTAGGAGCATTAAAAGAAGGCGTTTTTAGAAATAATTATATTGATTCTGAAGGAAAAAGTAAAGATGATGTTTACTACAGTGTTATTTTAGAAGAATGGCAGAATACTAAACGAGTTTATTTTGGGGAGTTTATTTAGATATTATAGTAATAGAAAAAATCTTACTTTAGTCTAGATTTTAAGATTGCAAAAAAACACAAAGACAAACCCTAAAAATGAACCTCTACTCAGAATATTATGTAAAGCAAAAAGCTGAACGGTTCGTCAATAAAATTTGGTGCCTGGACAACAGCATCGGCGAAAGCCCGATTGAAAATAAACTCGTTTTGCCAAACGGCTGTTTTAATCTTGCTATTGTTTCTGGAAACGCAATCGAAGTTCATACGAGTAAAAACAAATACGAGATGAACAAAGGCATTTACTTTTGTTCGCAAATGACCAATAAAGTTTTGGTGAACATCAAGCCAAAAACCAAGGTTACTATAATACAGCTTCATACTTGGACGCTTTCGATGTTTCCAAAATATGATTTGAGCAATTTTACCGATTCGATTATCAAAATTAATCCCGAAGAACTTCCATTTCAAATTCAGATTGATGCTACAATTGAAATTTTATTAAATACTGTTAATGTCTATTTTGAGGAATTAGCGGCTTTACATTCGGAGAAAAATGTAATTGAAAAGATTTGTGAAATCATTAAAAATCAGGATTCAGCAATTTCAGTTTCGGAAATTAGCTCCGCATTTAATTCTTCACAGCGATTATTACAGATTAAATTTAAAAATGCTACCGGACTTACCATTAAAAAGTACATTCAGATTCTAAAATTCAGAAAATCAGTCGATCAAATGATCAATTCTGATATAGAGAAATTAAAACTGACCGATATTGCGCTTTACAACAAGTATTTTGACCAGTCGCATTTTATAAAAAAATTCAAAGACGTTACCAAAACAAGTCCAAAAACATTCAATCCCGATTCGTACTTTCTTTCGCAAAAAAGATAAGATTTCGCTTTTGTACAATTTTCATAATTTTGATTACCTTAATATTGCAAAATCATTCATCATCAATCAATTATCAAAATGAAAATCACCAATCTTGTTTCTTCTTATTTAAAAATCTTATTAGTTGGAATCTTATTTTTCAATAATCAAACTGGATTTTCTCAAGAAGAAAAAAACTCAGAACTGTACAAAATCATTATGTCGCGCGACAGTCTTCTTTTTAATGTTGGTTTCAACACCTGCGACATCACTCAATTTGAAAATTTATACAGTGATCAATTCGAATTCTTTCACGACAAAGACGGCACATCGAATAAAGCAGAATTTTTAGAGAGTTTTAAAAAAGGTTTATGCGGTTCTCCCGCAACTTATAAATGCCGGAGAGAATTAGTTGACGGAAGCTCAAAAATTTATCCGTTATATAAAAAAGGTGTTTTATATGGTGCTGTTCAAACAGGAATTCATCAGTTTTATGAAAATACTGCGGCTAAAAATGAACCTCTGCAACAGAAAAACGAAAAATTAGTTGGCAAAGCTCGATTTACTCATGTCTGGGTTTTGGAAAATAATATCTGGAGATTAAAAAGATCTTTAAGTTACGATCATTTGGCTGTAAATGCTTCTGAGGAAAAAACTAATCTTTTTGACAATGAGCAAGAAACCGAAAAATGGCTGAAAGAAAATAATATCCCAACTTTAGGAATCGGAATTATTGCGGACGGAAAACTAAAACAGGTAAAAGTTTTTGGCGAACTAAAAAAAGGCGTTCCGGCACCATATAATACCATTTGGAACGTTGCTTCTTTAACAAAACCTGTAACCACAATTGTGGCTTTAAAATTAGTAAGTTCAGGAAAATGGGATCTTGACGAACCGCTTTACAAATATTGGACAGATCCAGATATTGCAAATGATCCTAACACAAAACTCTTAACAACAAGAATCGTCTTAAGCCATCAAACAGGTTTTCCAAATTGGAGATACATGAATAAATCTGGGAAACTAGATTTTAAATTCAAACCTGGAACGCAATATCAATATTCTGGAGAAGGAATGGAATATCTGCGAAAAGCTTTGGAGAAGAAATTCAAAAAAACCTTAAATCAATTGGCTTCAGAATTAATTTTTGAACCATTGAAAATGAATGATACTCAATATATATGGAATGACAAAGTAGACATTTCGAGGTACGCTGTTAATTATGACAAAAATGGCAATTCATATGAACCAGTAAAAAACAAAACCGCAAACGCCGCCGATGATTTATTAACTACAATTCAAGATTACGGAACCTTTTTGTGCAGTGTCATGAACAGCGACGGTTTGAGCAAAAAAGTATTTGATGAAATGAATTCACATCAAGTACAGCAAAATAAAAAAGACAAATATTTTGGTTTGGGTTTTGAAAACTATGATTTTGGAAACGGAGAATATGCACTCTCGCACGGCGGTGCTGATCAAGGTGTTCAGACACTTTTCTTTTTGCTTCCAAAAACAAAACAAGGTCTGATCATTTTCACCAATGTTGATGATGGCTATAAAGTTTATGAAAAACTGTTATTGCATTATTTGGGAGAAAACGGGCAAAAACTAATTGATATCGAAAAGAAGTAAACTTTTAATTTTCAAAGTCATGGTAAAATTAATTATTCTAATTCTAATGCTTTTAAGCAAAATTTTATAAATCCAAAATACTGATTGCAAGTAAAAAACGAATCGTTAGTTAGGGAGCATAAACCGCTAAAATTACTTTTAAGTTTATGCTCAGATTCGTTTGGATTTAAAATAAAATGAAAAAATTTGATTGTTATTGAAACCAAATGCTAATTCAGTCGTCTAACAATTTAAACACCTCAATTTATTCAGATAAAAAAATCGTAATTTCGATTTAAATAATTGAATATCTAATTGTTAGAAGTTTCAATCATCAATCAAAAACGAATCATTTATTAATCCAAAAACCATAAGCAGCAATCATTATGAAAAAATCAATCAAACTAATTGTTTTTTGCGCCATTTTACAGCTCTTTTCACTGAGCACTTTTGCACAAAACAAAGCCAAACAAATTGAACAGCTTTTAGCCAAATACAATGAATACGGACAATTTAACGGCTCGGCTTTAGTTGCCGAAAACGGAAAAGTAATCTTCAAGAAAGGTTTTGGCTCTGCCAACTTCGAATGGAATATTCCGAATCAAACAGATACAAAATTTAGATTAGGATCAATTACCAAACAATTCACAGCCCTTTTAATTGTGAAATTAGCTGAAGAAGGGAAACTGAAACTAGACGTTCCAATAACAACTTATTTGCCAGATTATCCAAAAGCAAACGGAGACAAAATAACCATTCATAATTTATTGACGCACACATCTGGAATTCCGAATTTTACCGCTTCGCCAAATTTTCTTAAAGATAAAAGCCGAAATCCCGTAACGCCGGAAGAATTTGTAAAAACATTTTCGAGTCTTCCATTGGAATTTACTCCAGGCGAAAAATTCAATTACAGCAATTCGGGTTATTTTTTGCTGGGCTATATAATCGAAAAAATTACAGGAAAATCATATGAGCAAAACTTACAGGAAACCATTTTTACACCTTTAAAAATGGTTAATACTGGCTATGACCATTCTGATTTAATTACAAAAAACAGAGCCGCAGGTTATGAAAAAAATGGCAATAACATCAGCAACGCTTCGTATATTGATATGAGTGTTCCTTATGCTGCGGGCTCTTTATATTCAACTGTTGAGGATTTATATCTTTGGGATCAAGCACTTTATACTACAAAACTGCTTTCGGAAAAATCTATAGAATCTTTATATAAGCCTTACATCAAAGCATGGGATGGTTTTTATGGATATGGCTGGTCTACCAGAGAAGTTGCAAACGGCGATAAAGGAAAACTAAAACTAATTGAACACGGAGGAGGAATCAATGGTTTTAATACCAATATTTCGAGAATTCCTGCAGATAAAGATCTGGTTGTTTTACTGAATAATACAGGAGGTACTATCTTAGGCGAAATAACCGATGGTATTCGTGCGATTTTATACAATCAGCCTTTTAATCAACCAAAAAAATCTCTGGCTTTGGATTTATTAGATGTTTATACTAATAAAGGCGTTGCTGCGGGAACAGAAACGTATAAAAAATTAAAAAATGATCCAACATATGCTATTAAAGAAGGCGATATGAACAGAGTTGGTTATCAATTATTACAATCTGGAAAGAAGAAAGAAGCCATTGAAGTTTTCAAAATTAATGTTGAAGCTTTTCCGAAATCAGGAAATACATACGACAGTTTAGGCGAAGCTTATTTAGCCGATGGAGACAAAAACTTAGCGATTGTCAATTATACAAAATCAGTTGAACTTGATCCAACAAATGAAGGCGGAAAGAAAGTACTAGAAGAACTTTCGAAAAAATAAACTGCTTAAATTTTCAAAAACTCCGATAAGACCGATTTAAAATTGGTTTTATCGGAGTTTTTTTGTTACAATTTCTAACATTCAAATTCTATGATTTATCTTTAAAAATGCTACTTTAGCCGCACCCAAAAACAACTAAAACGACCTATGAAAAATTTAAAAAAGTTCCGCTTTCTAACGGCATTTTTATGTCTGTTTATTTCTGCTAAATCTTTATCGCAAAATAATCCGCGTCCGGCAATGCCTACACAGCAAAACAAAATTATTGTTGACAAAATTGTCGAAGCAGTTCATTACAAAACTTATGTAATTGATTTTTGTTTGTCTAAAATTAATGAGGCTTCTGCCAAACAAGGCTGGAACGAACAAAAAGCAATGGAAATTACAGAAAGCATCAACTATAAAAATTTTAGAGATGCGATTTACAATTCTTTCGCTTTCTATGATGAAGTTGAATTAGAAACACTTTTAAAAGCTTACGAAAAAGACACTGCTTACCAAACTAAAAATGTAATGATTGCCAATAAAGTACTTGCTAATAATCTGAATATTTTTGCAAATGATATTGTATTAGGAAAGTATATTTCTAAGTAAAGATACTAAGATTCTAAGTTGCTAAGGTTCTAAGTTTTTTAAGCCTCAAAATCTTTGTCAAAGTTTAAAACTTTGACAAAGATTGTACAAGCCGAAAACTTGAAACCTGAAACTTGAAACTAATTTTTAGGTTTCAAAATTAATTTCGTCGATGTTTTTATAATCTCTTCTTTATTCAATTTCATTTTTCTGAATTTGCCTTCATTGTACATTATCGCCTGATCTTGGTAATGTTTGCTGAATGGATTTCCTGATTGTCCAGTTGGCAAAATGCTCCAGCTGTTTTCGATATCAGAGAAATCGACAATTCTTCTGGTTGAAGGTCCGCCTTTTACGTGGTATTTTCCTTCTTCGTTAAATCCGAAGAATAAATTATTGATCACTTCATTTGATCCCGGCGAATCAAACGGACCAACATTAAATAGTTTTCGCAAAGCAGCAATTTTTCCTAACGGATGTTCGTGCTCAACCGTATGAACTTTACCCCAATTCCAATCTGTAATGGTATTTCCTAATTGTTTTTGAAGCGCTGCAACAGCTTCATGAAATGATTTTGAAACAATAGCGGTTCTGGTTTCTTTTACATTTTTTGTTTTGATATTATCCCACCAAACCGAATTTTCATTAGCTACTTGTCTGGCAATAACTTGTTTCCCAATGTGTGTCCCTAAAAACAAATCGAAATTGTCTTTACCCATTTCGTCTTCAAAAGTATTTTTCATATACAGATAAATCCATTTGTTGTAAATCGTTGGTGCAACATCTTCAAGATTTGTTGTGCCTTTCCACGATTTTAAGACTTCAATAACTTGTTTTTCTTCGGCTGAAAGTTTGCTGTTATCCAAACTCGAAATCAAGTTTTGGGCCGTTCCCGGAGCAATTGGCGATGTATTATCATAAATCATTTTGCTGACTGCTTCTTTATCCCAATCCGATTTGGCATCCATCAAGCTTGAAATTCTTTTGGCACGGTCTTCTGGCAAATAATAACCTGGATACAAATAGCCATCTACCGCTTCCGGCTGATTATTAGCCGAATAAACGTAACCCCATTTCGGATTTTCTGAAGATGGATTTTTCGAAAAATCTAAATATTCTGTAATATCATCTTTTCCGCTTGTTCCGTCTAAAATTAAAAAGGTATTTACGCCTTTATTATGTTTATATAATTTTCCAGTTGCCCACCAAGCCACATTTCCTTTGGCATCGCCATACATTACATTCAATCCCGGCGCGGCTACTAACTGAACTGCTTTTCTAAAATCATCCTTGCTTTTAGCATGCGACAGTCCGTAAACAGCATCTAAAATCTGAATAGGTTCTCTCGTATACGTCCATGACATTGCAATTGGTTTTTTTCTGTCAAGATGCTCTAAAAAGTCGTTCATAATTGGCCCATGTCGGCTTGACTTTATTGTCAATACGACATCAGAGGTATCTTTTACTTTAATTGTTTTTTTTCTGATTTCGTATTTTCCAAAACCTGTCGGAGTTTCATATTGATTTGGGTCGCCGCCAAGAGTTCTTTCCTGATAAAAATCAATATCATCATTTTCAAACATCGTTAAACCATAAGCATAATCACGATTGTGTGCCAATAACGGAAACGGAGTTCCGGCTAAATAACAGCCATACAATTCGTGTTTTGGAGTTACGATATGCGCTTCGTACCAAGTTGCAGGCTGTGAAAACCCAATGTGTGGATCATTTGCAAAAATCACTTTTCCGCTTTTTGTTTTATGAGGTCCAGCAACCCAGCTATTACTGCCAATAAAAGGCGGAATTGGCGATTTATCTAACAACGCTGTAATCGATTTTGAAATTTCGGTATATTCTCCAATATTTTCTTTTGAGCTTTTAAGCTGTGTAGTATTGAATTCGCCTTCAATTCCTAAATCTTTCAAATATTCGACGCCATATTTATTGCGAATTTCGGTTAATAACGGATCCGTTTTTTGAGCCATTGCAAAACTAAAAGACATATATCCGAAGATATTATAAACATCTTTTATAGTGAATTTTTCCTTTTTAACTCCAACAAGTGTAAATTCAACTGGCGTTACACCTTCTTCCAAATATTGATTAATTCCGTCCAAATAAGCCTGAGTCAATTTATAACTCTCACTGTTTTTGTCCAATTTGGCAATGGCTTTCGCCGATGCCTCTTCAATACCAATTCCGGCAAAAAACTTATCATTTTTAAGTGCAACTGATCCGAAGATTTCAGCTAATCTTCCTGGCGCAATTCTGCGAAGCAATTCCATCTGCCATAATCTTTCCTGCGCGTGAACGTAGCCAAGCGCTGTCATCGCATCTTTTTCAGAATTGGCATAAATATGAGGAACTCCAAATTCATCAAAATAAACTGTAGTTTCTTTTTCAAGATTTTTCAATTGCAATTCCCCTTCATACTTGGGTTTTAAATGAAAAATATAAGCAAATAAAGCGATTGCAAGAACAACAATAAGCAATACTAAAACCAACAGAAATTTTTTGAATTTTCTCATATTTTGCAAAAAGTATAAACAATAAGGTTTGTAAAATGATGTAACCAAAAAAGAGAATAATGTAAAATCCCTCTCTTTTAAAACTCTAAATTTATGTATTTAAACAATACTATAAATGTCTATCTATAAAAAAATAGCAATTGGTGTAATTTCTCTTTTCTTTCTTTTAATTTTTGTCAATGTTGGCTTGAATTACTGGATAAAAAAACAGCTTCCAATTATTATTAACGAGAAAAACAAAACAGCTTACAATATTAATTATGAAAAGATTGAAGTTTCACTTTTCTCCCGAAATATCTCAGCACAGACATTATTAGTAAGTCCGAAAAACGCGCCAAAAGACAGCAAAAACGGGCTTTTTTCGAAAATCGAATCGATTACGATAAAACACTTCAATATTTGGGATTTGGCTTTTCGCGACATTATTCAAGCTGAAAGTATCATCATCAATAGACCACGCGTCATTTTATACAAAAAAGGAGAAAAATTACTGAACAACAGCAAAAGCATTAAAACTGAAATTGTGGATCCTTTCCGCAAAATTATTGCTGTTTCAAATATTTATTTAAATGACGGATCGATTGATGTTGTTTCTTTAGATACTGAAAAACCAATCTTCAGTATTAAAAAAATCATTCTGAAATTAGAAGGAATTTTAATAACGGATGCTACTTTAAAAGAGAAAATTCCTTTTCAATATAAAACCTATGCTTTAGTCTGCGATAGTTTATTTTACAGGCCGAGTACCTTTTATCATATCAATATCGGAAAAATTAGTACAGAGAAAAATTTTTTGAAAATCAATAATTTCTCGAATATTCCACAGTTCAACCGACGCGAATTCACGAAACGTCTTGAAAAAGAAAAAGATATTTATACCTTAAAATTCGACTCGGCTCACGTTCAAAAAATGGATTGGGGATTTAAAAATGATCGTTTTTATTTTAAAGCAAATTCGCTTGTAATCAATCATTTTAACGCCAATATTTATCGCGGAAAAATGCCAAAAGATGATTTGAGCAAAAAATACTTGTACAATCATTTATTGCGAAATATAAAGTTCCCCCTTCAGATCGACACATTGCAAGTTTTGAAATCGAAATTAGTGTATGAAGAAGAAATTGATTTTTCAAAAGGCCCCGGAATTTTAAACTTTGACAAATTCAATTTGCAGGCAACCAATCTGCGAAGCGGTTTTGGTTTGAAAAAAACGGATGATGTCAAAATTAAAGTGAAATGCATTTTCATGAAAACTTCGCCTTTAGATATTGATTGGAGTTTTAACGTTTTGGATAAAAATGACAGTTTTCATATTCAAGGCGTGATTTCGAATTTTGATGTTCAAGCGATGGGGCAATTCAGTAAGCCTTATATGAATGCTTCTTTTACTGGAGTTTTTAATAAATACCGATTTAATTTCTACGGAAATGATAATGTCTCAAAAGGAAATGCTTCTCTGGATTATGACGATTTAAAAGTAAAATTATACAAAAAGAAAGATCCTGAAAAAGAAGCCAAACTTAAATCGGCAATTGTGAATTTATTGGTCAAGAACGATTCAAGAGACAAAGCAAAAACCGCCGATGTTGAAATTGAAAGAATTCAGGAAAAATCATTCTACAACTTTTTATGGAGAAGCATTGCGGCATCTTTGAAGAAGATTTTGATATGATTTAACTCAAGTTATTCAGCACAATCTTGTCATTCCGAGGAACGAGGAATCTTCGCAAGTAGCTCCACAAAGTATTTCGACTTAATAAATTAATAATCTTAAGAAAAAATATAATTCAAAAAATCTAAGTCTGGATTAATCGTTTTAATCAATTCTATTTTCTTATCTCTAGTCCAGCCTTTAATCTCTTTTTCACGACTAATTGCTTCTTGAATCCAAGTAAACTTTTCATAGTACAACAAAAACTCAGTATTGTATTTTGAAGCAAAAGTTTTATTCTCTCCTGTAATATTTTCTTTATGCTGATATAAACGAACTCTCAAGTTATTTGTTACTCCGGTATAAAATACTGTTTTAAACTTGTTTGTTATAATGTAAATATAATAAGTATGATAGCCTTCTAATGATTCCATTCTGTCAAATTAATTTTTTGTTCCAATCCTAAAAACAAAAACAAAAGATTATTCTTACTTTTTTATGCAAATTAAATAAACTCATATGATTTTGCATGCGGAGTAACTTACGAAGATTCCTCGTTCCTCGGAATGACAAGACTGAGGGTAGCTCGTTGGCGAAAAAAAACATCCACAACAACTTACAAACCTGATAATTATCAGGTTTTAGGAAAATCCTTTTTTCAATATTTGTCTTTATTTTAATCTGAAGACAAATGACAAAATCGCCTTTACATACTTTTCATATTCCCGTAATGGGGCTAGCGTACACAATTGACAGCCCGATTCGTGTGGCGCAATACGGAATTTCGTCTGTTATTGCTCTCGCTGATGATGACTTAATTGAGAAGATGCGTAACTTTTATAGTACTAAATTCAACATTCCTTACGAAGAAATCACGCAAAAATTTCATGATTACCGTGCCGAAAGAATTACTTCTTACCTAAATTTAGTGGACAAAATCGTAAAAGAAAAATTCGAAAATTTCAAAACTGAATTAGCCGAAAGCAAAACAGCTCTCGAAAACTTCATGTCGATGCTTCCTAATACTTCTGACATTAAAAAAGGATTTCAGAATTTATTGGATGATGGAATCGCTTTTAAAGAAAATATTCAAAACTATATCGAAACACATCTTTTTCCTGGCGAAATCGACGTTAATATTATGACGAAACTGGACAAAGATAATTTTGTCAAAAATGAACAGCTTCCAATCGAATTCAACGATGCTCACGCTGCTTTAAGAGGTTTTGCCAATAGTAATCTAGAATCTTCTGTTGTACTTTCTGCAGGAATGAATCCAAGATTGTTTGGTTATTTCGAAAACTTCAAAGACTTTTTTCCAAATGAAAATAACGAACTGAAAAAGAAAATCATCTTAAAAGTAAGTGATTTTAGATCGGCGATGATTCAGGGAAATTTTTTGGCTAAAAAAGGACTTTGGGTTTCAGAATACCGAATCGAATCGGGATTAAACTGCGGTGGTCACGCCTTTGCAACCGATGGACTCTTATTGGGCACGATTTTAGAAGAATTCAAGCAGAAAAAAGAACAATTGATACAATCGGCCCACGATTTAATGATTAAAGCTTTACAGCTAAAAAATCAAGCTTCCCCAGAAAATCCTTTAGAACTAAAAATTACGGTTCAAGGAGGTGTTGGAACTGCAGAAGAACATGAATTTTTATTAGACGAATACAAAGTCGATTCTGTTGGCTGGGGTTCACCTTTTTTATTAGTTCCTGAAGCTACTTCTGTAGATCAAGAAACGAGAGATTTATTGATGAATGCCAAAGAAAATGATTTTTATCTGAGCAATATTTCGCCTTTGGGAGTTCCATTTAATACTTTGAAAGGAACAACAAATGAATTTTTAAAGCAGAAAAGAATTCATGAGAATAAAGCTGGAAGCTCGTGCCCGAAGAAATTCTTAGCATTAAGCAAAGAATATGATCCGCACGGAATCTGTACCGCTTCAAAAAAATATCAAGATATCAAACTAGAGGAATTAGAAAGCAAAAAAGATACTTTATCTTCGGACGAATTCGAGAAAAGCAAAATCAAAATAACCGAAAAATCATGCTTATGCGTTGGTTTGGCAAATGCATCTTATCTCGAAAATGATATCAAAATAAAAGGTCAAAACCAGGGAGTTGTAATTTGCCCGGGGCCAAATTTGGCTTATTTTGATCAGGAAGTTTCTTTGAAAGAAATGGTACAGCATATTTATCAGGGGAAATCGGTTTTGAGAACTGACCGCCCGAATTTATTTGTGAAGGAATTAAAAATGTATGTCGATTATTTTAGAAATGAAATCGAAAATATTTCTGGAGAAGTAACCGCAATGCAGCTTAAAAAATGGAATTCTTTTAAAGCGAATATTTTAGAAGGAATTGAATATTATCAGAATCTGTTTTCTTCAACTTTCTATTTTAAATCTGACGAAGAAAAAATTAAAAACCAATTCGATTTTTATAAATCAGAATTAAATGCGATCCAGATTCCAACACTGGAATTAGCATAAAATAAAACGCCGATTTAGAAATTCTAAATCGGCGTTTTTTTATTTATAGTGCTTAAAATTTATTCGTTCTTTTTCTTCTTGCTGTCAATAATTGCGCCTGTACCAGCACCAACTCCTGCTCCTGCCAATCCTCCAATTATGGCACCTTCGCCTTTTTTCTTACTGACAATTGCTCCTGTCGCTGCTCCTACACCGGCACCAATTACAGCACCTTTAGCAGCTGAACTCCAGCCTTTCTTTTTTGCGGGTGCCGCAGTTGCTGTTCCATCATTTTGATGTACTACGACAACTTTTTGAGCTTCTGCTTTTTGTTTCTCTTCTGCCTTCGCCATTTCAGTCTTCATTGAGTCGATAACACGTTGTTTATTAATTTCAACTTTCATTGAATCAATACTGGCTTGTTTGGCTTTATTCAAATCTTCTTTGCTTTGATTTTGACAAGAAGTTAGAAGTATTGCCGCTAATAAAATATATAAGCCTTTCATGATCGTAGTTTTTAAAATTATATACTACAAATTACGGAATATCTGCTATAATGTTTATTACAGAATTTTCTATAAAGTTTATAAGATTAGAAGATTTTGAAATTTTTCCCGCAGATTCTGCAGATTTAGCGGATTGTTCTTTGAGAAACTTTATCCAAAAATTTGCTAAATCTGCAGAATCTGCGGGAAACAAGAACTTTGTTATATAATTCTTTTTTACTTCCCTAAAATTCCTTTTTTCAGAATTTGCCCAAAATCATACATATCTTCATAAGAAGAATATAAAGGAACTGGCGCGAGACGAATAACGTTTGGTTCACGCCAATCTGTAATTACACCATTTTTCATTAAATAATCAAACAGGCTTCGTCCTTGTCCATGCAGAAAAACAGACAATTGTGAGGCTCTTTCTTCTGGATTTGATGGTGTAATGATTTCAAAAGTACTTTCCACTTCTTTGTCAATTTCATGCAGAATAAATTCCAGATAAGAAGTAATATGATCACGTTTTGCAATTAAAGCATCCATTCCAACTTCAGCAAACATTTCTACAGATGCCAAATAAGGTGCTAATGAAAGAACCGGAAGATTACTAATCTGCCATCCGTCTGCTCCATGAACGGGATCAAAAGTCGGTTCCATTTTAAAACGACGTTCTTTATTGTGTCCCCACCAGCCCGCAAAACGTGGTAGATTTGGGTCGTTGTGATGTCTTTCGTGAACAAAACAGCCAGAAGCATTTCCAGGTCCTGAATTCATATATTTATAACTGCACCAAGCGGCGAAATCTACATTCCAATCGTGAAGTTCTAATTTGATATTTCCTGCAGCGTGCGCTAAATCCCAGCCCACTTTTGCACCGGCTTTTTGTCCTGCTGCAGTTATGGTTTTAATATCAAAAACTTGCCCGGTATAATAATTAACTCCTCCTATTAAAACCAAAGCCAATTCGTCGCCAACTTCCTCAATTTTTGCTAAAACATCTTCTAACCGAATATTGTGTTCACCTTCACGGCGTTTAATTTCTACGATTGCATCTTCTGGTTTGTATCCATGAAAATGAACCTGACTCTGAAACATATATTGATCTGACGGAAATGCTTTTTCTTCGCAGATAATTTTATAGCGTTTGCCTTTTGGCTGATAAAAAGAAACCATCAATAAATGGAGATTTACAGTCAAAGTATTCATTACCGTAACTTCTGACGGAAGTGCTCCTACAATTTTACTCAACGGCTCAGAAAATCTTTCCTGATAATCCCACCACGGTTTCTCTGCATAAAAATGACCTTCAACTGCCAGTTCTGCCCAGTCGCTCATCACTTCATCGATATAAGCTTTAGTACGTTTTGGCTGTAATCCTAATGAATTTCCTGTAAAGTAAATTACTCGTTTATCATTCACTTTTGGAAAAATAAACTGATCTTGATAATGATTTAATGCGTCTTTCGAATCTAGCTCTCGTGCAAATTCGCGTGTATTTTGAAAAGTCATTGTTTTTTATTTTGGTTGCTAAAATAACACCTTTTGAAATATTTCGAATAAATTTAACAAGTTTCGCTTTTTAAAGTATTCAGTGTTCAGATTTTTAGTGGTCAGTAGCGGTCTTAAAACTAAAACTGAATACTAAAAATCTGAACACTGAACACCATAAAAAAACCCGTCATTGCTGACAGGTTTTTGAAATCTCTGAAATAAACTCAGATTATAATATTAACATCGCGTCTCCGTAAGAATAGAATTTGTATCCTTCTTTGATCGCTTCGTCGTATGCTTTTTTCATTAAATCATGACCACAGAAGGCAGAAATCATCATTAACAATGTTGATTTTGGCGTGTGGAAATTTGTAATCATACAGTTTGCAATACTAAAATCGTGAGGAGGGAAAATAAATTTATTTGTCCATCCTTCGTAAGGATTTAAAGTATTAGCTGAAGAAACAGAACTTTCGATTGCACGCATAGAAGTTGTTCCTACTGCGCAAATACGTTTTTTCTTTGCCTTTGCTTCATTTACGATATCACAAGCTTCTTGATTGATGATCAACTCTTCTGAATCCATTTTATGTTTAGATAAATCTTCAACCTCAACTGGATTGAAAGTTCCTAAACCTACGTGTAAAGTTACCTCAGCAAAGTTCACTCCTTTGATTTCTAATTTTTTCAAAAGGTGTTTTGAGAAGTGTAAACCAGCAGTTGGCGCCGCTACAGCTCCTTCTTCTTTTGCGTAGATCGTTTGGTATCTTTCAGCATCTTCAGCAGTAACTTCTCTGTTGATGTATTTAGGAATTGGAGTTTCTCCAAGTTCTGTCAATTTATTTCTGAATTCTTCGTAAGAACCATCGTATAAGAAACGTAAAGTTCTTCCACGAGAAGTTGTATTGTCAATTACCTCAGCAACTAACGAATCGTCGTCACCAAAATAAAGTTTATTACCAATACGGATTTTTCTAGCTGGATCAACTAAAACATCCCAAAGGCGCTGCTCAGAATTTAATTCTCTTAATAAGAAAACCTCAATTCTTGCTCCCGTTTTTTCTTTGTTTCCGTACAAACGTGCAGGGAAAACTTTTGTATTGTTAAGAATTAAAACGTCTCCGTCATCAAAATAATTGATAACATCTTTAAACATTTTATGCTCTATTGTCTGTTTTTTACGGTCAATTACCATTAAACGAGATTCATCTCTGTTTTCTGCTGGGAATTCAGCCAAAAGTTCTTTCGGTAAATTGAAATTGAAGTGTGATAATTTCATATTTGAAGTTAGATTTTAAAATATCAATCTTAGACTTTTTTATCTAAAATTTTAAATCGCTTGCAAATATACGATTGTGAGATAGGCGTTGTCAAGTGTTTTGACGTTTATTTTCAAAAGTCCTTGATTTAGTGCCGTTTTACGATAAATAAAAAGCACATTATTTAAATTAATTTTAACGTTTTTAAACCATATAAGAAATATAAGTTCATATTAACTGGGTTTTTACATACTATTTAAACCCTAAAGTCCGGATCCCGATACTTCGGGACGGTATAAAAACTTGCTGGGTTTACGTCTAATTACGCATAAAAAAACCTCTGGTTGAAACCAGAGGCTATGTTTTAAGCTTTATTTTTAAATGAACTTATATAACTTATATGTTTCAAAATTTTTTACAATTCTGAAACTTGGAAATTTAAAGCTTTTAAATCGTTCCAAAAATCTGGATATGATTTTGAAACTACTCCTGCATCTTCAATAATAATTGGAACTTTTATTGCTAATGGAGCAAATGCCATTGCCATTCGGTGATCATTATAAGTTCCGATTTTTACATCGTGATTAATAGTTGAAGAACGCTCTAAAGTCAAACTGTCATTAGTTACCGAAATATTTGCGCCTAATTTTGTAAGTTCAATTCTTAAGGCTTCAAGTCTGTCGGTTTCTTTAATTTTTAAAGTATGAAGACCTGTTAGGTGACATCCAATTCCTAAACCTAAACAAGTCACTACAATTGTCTGTGCAATATCTGGCGTATTATTCAATTCAAAATTTACATCTTGATAATTAAAGCCAGCTACTTTTTCCAATGTCATTTTATTTCCTTGGAAAGTAGTCTTGACACCTATTTTTTCATAAAGAGAAACTAACTCTGAATCTCCTTGCAAACTGTTTTCTTTGTAACTGCTTAAAGTTATTGTCGCAGCATCGGCCAAAGCAACTAAACTAAAGAAGTAAGAAGCCGAACTCCAGTCAGATTCTACAACCATTTCTTTTGATTCTACAGATTCTTTAGGAAACACTTTAATTACATTTCCTTCGAAACTGGTTTTGATATCCAAATCATTCAGCAAAGCCAAAGTCATTTTGATATAAGGAACTGAAGTAATTTCTCCTTCTAAAGTAAGTTCTAAACCATTATCCAGTTTTGAAGCCACTAATAAAAGTGCCGAAATATATTGACTGCTTACATTTGCTGCCAAGTTTACTTTTGAAGCTGTTACTTTTTTTCCTTTGATTCTAATTGGCGGATAACCTTCTTCTTTTTCGTATGAAATCTCAACTCCCAATTGTCTTAAAGTATCAACCAAAATTTTGATTGGACGTTCCTGCATTCTGCTTGAACCTGTCATTACCACTTCTCTGCCTTCGTTTACAGCAAAATAAGCGGTTAAAAAACGCATCGCAGTTCCCGCGTGGTGAATGTCTACAATTTCGTCATTGCCAATTAATGCTTTCTGCATTACTTCGCTGTCGTCAGAATTTGAAGTATTAGCTAAAGTAATATTTGGAAACAAAGCTTTTAGTAATAATAATCGGTTTGTTTCGCTTTTTGAACCGGTGATATTTAGTTCCGAATTATCAATTGTGAATTGTGAATTCGTGCTTAATTTTAAATTCATGATATTAGTTATGAGTTGCGAATTATGAGTAACATAATCCAAGCGCGCAATTTACCACTCCTCGCCCGTAAATCAAAATTCGCGCTGAAATTTCACAATTATTTCAATTTATCATTGTTTTTGTGACGATCTTTATCTCTAACCGATTTTAAATCCATTTTTTTATCAAAAGCAGCCTGTAAATCGATTCCGGTTTGATTGGCCAGACATAAAACTACAAAAACAACATCGGCTAATTCTTCTCCTAAATCTTTGTTTTTATCGCTTTCTTTCTCTGATTGTTCTCCGTAACGGCGCGCAATAATTCTGGCAACTTCGCCAACTTCTTCTGTTAGCTGCGCCATATTAGTCAATTCGTTAAAATAACGAACGCCATGCTCTTTTATCCAGGTATCAACATCTAATTGTGCATTTTTCAAATCCATTGCTATATTTTTTTAAGGACAATTTTTTCATTTTGGCTGGCAATCATTTTCTGAAAAAGATCTTTTAATCCGTTGTAATCGCCAGCTGCAAAAATACTATTGTTTATTTCTTTCGTACAGCTAATCTGAATTTTATTTTCCAGTTTTGAAATATTTAGTGTAAAAACGATTTCTTTATTTTCTGATGAGATTCGGATTGGACTTGGCATCGATTCCACTTCATATCCATCAGGAATCTGAAGATTCAAGTTGAATTTTTCCTGAGTTGGATATCCAAAATAAATTCCCATTTGCCTTTTTTCCTGATTAAAAGGATTTTTAGACCTAGTAAAAAATAATAATGGATTGATGAACAACTGCCCGCCTATACTTTCAGCAACATTGTCAGAGGCAAAATCAAAAGTTTCAGTTACAGGCTCAGAAAAATTAGCTTTCCCATTTTCAATTTTATAATTCGATATTTTTAAATCTCCGAGTTCTTCTTCATACTTTTCAAGATAATTTTCCTGATTTTGGGCGGAGTGTTTTATTCTGAAATTATAAGCATCATATTCTGTTCTTTGAATTCTCATTTTGCCGTCAATTTTGCCAACTTCATTTATTTTTCCAAAAACAGTCGAAAATTCTTTAGACAATGCAGTTGGGTCTAAGTTGATTTCCTGCGAAGATCCATCAATTTTAATCAGCCTTCCTTTCCAGTTTAAAACATTCAAAGGCAATATGTTTGGACATGTGTAATTATGTGTCGCGTCCAGCAAAACTATTTTTCCATCAATGAGCGCACCTGCAATCACATAATTGAAACCAGTTCTTGTTGGATATACTGGTACACCATTTTCAATTGTACTCACCAAAATGGGATTGGCATCAATACCTCCAAGTTTCAGCATATTGATCAAAATAAAATTAATTTCAGCTACATTTCCGGTCTGATCGCTGTATGCTTTTACAATTCCTTTATCTGTATAATAATCATTGACTTCATTCCAGTGCATTTTATTCTGAACAAATTTGAAAATAATGTTCATTCGGTCACTAGGAGATTCAATTCCTGTCAATAATCTTTTAACATCTTCAACAAGAAAATTCTTTTCGTTAAGTTCTTTTCCAAAATGTTCATTTTTAAAGATATTAGTTGCAACACCTTCCCAAGTAACAGAATAATCTTTATCTGGCTTATCTGGATAACGAACTCGCTCGATCTCAAATTGAAGAGCACCTCTGTAATTATCTACATTATTTACATACGGCTCTTCTGTCAAAGCTGGAACATCTTTTCCTTTATAAAAAGTATTGATTTGTTTATAAGAAAGTATACCAGATTGGTTGTGTTCGTTCTCATAACTTTGGCTTTTTCCAACCAATTTAGCGTCAGTTTCTATTGGATAATTTCCAACTGAGATTGACTTATAAATATAGTATTCCGGAATTTCTGTGTTATATTCAAAGTAATTGACCGGAACATCATACTGAAATTCAAAATCAGGTAATTTTAGAAGATTTTCCGATTTCAAAACATATTTGTATTCGATAACAGAACCCACTTTTACATTTGGGAGCGTAATCATTTTTTCTTTCCAAAATTTATTGACCTTTTTCTGGAAACTTCCTTGATTGTCAAGTTTTGTTTTTACAATTGCACCATTTTCAAGATTATAGGTAAGCGCATTTGAGAACTCTAAGCGATCTTCGTTTAAGTTTTCATAGCCAATAAAAAATCGTACTTTCTGATCGGCCCATTTTAGTCCTTCTTTTTTGTAGATTTTGATTTTAAACTCGTAAACATGATTGGCCGAAAAACCTTTATCATTAGTGTAAGTAAAAAAAGTTCTCCCTTTTTTAAACAAAATCGCCGCCGGAGCAGCAGTATCTTTTGGGTTTGATTTTTCCTGCAGTTCAGCAATTGTGACTTTGCCAAGCTCGTAGTTTTGAGCCTCTCCTTTTAATGAAAGAAGGAAAAATAAAATAGTAAACGTTAAACTTGAGAACTTCATTTTTTATATTCTTTTTAAAACAATTTTTTCATTTTGACTCGCGACCATATTTTGAAAGAAATCTTTTAGCATATTATATTCATCAGAGGCGAATATATATTTGTTTATTTCCTTAACAACCTGAATATGAATTTTTCTTTCTTCAGAAATCATATTCATCGTATAAGTTACATCCCTGTTTTCTGTTACCATTTTCATTGGTTTTGGAAGCGATTCAACAACAAAACCATCTGGAATATCCAAAAAGACATTGTAAGTGTCTTGCCCTGGAAATCCGAAATAAATAGGCATTTGTCTTTTCTCCTGTTTAAACGGATTTGTCAAATCGGTAAAAAAAAGTATTGGCCTTAAATAAATTTTTCCTCCAATAAAATCGTATGCATTTTTTGCTTTAAAATTAAACTCCTCCTGAACAGGTTTTGAAAAGTTTACATTTTTATTCTCGATTTTGTAATCTGTGATTTCAATATTGCCTAAGTCGTTCTCTAATTTTTCCAAATAAGAATTCTCATTTACAGTAGCATTTATTTGTCTAAATCGGAGCGCTTCATAATCTGTTTTCTTTATGCGTAGCTTACCTTCAAGCTCTCCTAAAACAGGGTTTATACTTGCAATGATTGTATAACTATCTTTTGAAGCATTTTTTGGGATCAAATCTATTTCCTGAGAAGAGCCATCTTGTTTGATAAGTCTTCCTCTCCAGTTTAACACATTTAGCGGCAAAATATTAGGTTCCGTAAATTTATTTGTGGCGTCTAATAAAATTCTTTCTCCGTCAATTTCGGCTGCGCCAATAACATAATTAAAGACTGTTCGGTTTGGAAATACCGGAACACCATTTTCAACTGTGCTTACCAAAACAGGATCTGTTTCAATCCCTGCATTTTTCAACATTGAGATCAAAATAAAATTTATCTCGGCTATATTTCCCGATTTTTCTTCATACGCTTTTTTGACACCTTTGTCCACAAAATAACTTCTTTGTCCGTTCCAATTCATTCTATTCTGGACAAACTTAAAAATTAAGTTTAAGCGTTCTTTTTTTGATTCAGTTGTCTGGGTTATTTTTTTTAAATCCTCTGAAAAATAATCTTTTTGCTTAAGTTCGTCTCCAAAATCTTTACTCTTGTAGATCGAGGTTGCAACCCCTTCCCATGTTTTTGTATAATTAACTGCAGGTTTTTCGGGATATCTTTCTTTTTCCAATTCGTTCTGAATTGATCCTTTATAATTACTAATATTATCAACAAATTTTTCATCATTAAGTGCGGGTATATCTTTTGACGAATAAAAACTATTAATCTGTTTATATCCGACCGCAAATACTTGGCTGCTTAAAACCACTTCTGCTTTCGTTTCTACTTTTAAATTTCCAACGAGCAAGGATTTATAAATAAAAAATTCTGGGATTTCTGTTTGATATTCGAAATAATTGACCGGGATGTCATACTGAAAATCAAAATCAGGAAGTCGTACTATATTTTCTGATTTCAAAACATATTTAAATTCTAAAACCGAACCCACTTTTACGTTTGGTAAAGTAATTGAAGCCTGATTCCAGTATTTGTTTATTTTATTTTTAAAATTTCCCTCGCTAGCCAATTTAGTTTTTATGATTTTTCCGTTTTCTAAATTGTATGTTGCAGCATTAGAAAAATTTACTGTATCATCATTTAGATTATCATATCCTACGTAATAAGAAACTTCTTGATTTGCCCAGCTCAGACCTTCCTTTTTATAGATTTTAATTCTGAATTCATAGACATTATTCGAAATAATTCCTTTTCCTTCTGTATAAGTAAAAAAAGTTCTCCCTTTTTTAAACAAAATAGCTGCCGGAGCAGCAGTATCTTTTGGGTTTGATTTTTCTTCTAATTCAGCAATAGTAACTTTTCCCAGTTCGTAATTTTGAGCCGTGACTTTTGAAGCTCCCAAAATCATGAAAACCGAGACAATCATTAAACGTAATCTCATTTTTTATATTCTTTTTAAAACAATTTTTTCGGTTTCCTTTGCAATCATTGTTTTGTAATATTCTTTCAGCATATCATATTTTCCAGTCGGGACGATGGCTTCATTAATTTGATGAATGATCGCAAGCTGAATTCTGTTGTCTGAAAGTGCTATATCAAATTTAAAAACGCCTAAATTATCCTCCATAACAACAGCAACAGGCTTTGGTAAATTTTCGACTGTAAAATTTTCTGGCAATTTTATATCAATGTTATAGCGCTGTACTGTTGGAAATCCAAAATCAACTGGATATTCTCTTTTTTCCTGTTTAAAAGGATTTTTTTCACTTAAGAAAAACAGCATCGGATTTAGATATATTTTTCCGCCAATGATTTCGACCAAATCAGATCCTGCGAAAGAAAATGATTCAGAAACTGGCAAGGAAAATTCTTTTTCATTGACTCTTTTATAATCGCTTAGTTCGATTTTATTGTTTTCATTTTCAAATTTTTCGATATAAGCATCTTCATTTTATTTTGCGATTTTCTCTCTAAAATTCAGCGCATGATAATCCGAATATAATCTTCTTGCTTTTCCTTCAATTTTTCCAGATTCCGAAATTTCAAAACTCATCGCAACAATATCTGAAGAGCTCTTTTTTGGCATTAAATCGACAACTTCAGAAGTTCCATCTTTTCGAATTAATCGTCCAACCCAATTTAAATCTCTTAAAGGCAGCACATTTACGCTTGCATAATCATCTGTTGCATCTAATAAAATAGTTCCTTGCTGCGTTTCTACTCCTGCAATCACATAATTAAATCCGGTCATACTAGGAAAAAAAGAAATCCCGTTAGAACGTGTGCTAATCAAAACCGGATTTGCATCTAAACCAGAATAACGAAGCATTGCCGTGAGCATTAAATTGACATCTGCGCAATTCCCTGATTTTTCTTTATACGCTTTTCTGACTCCGTTTTCGCATCCGTAGCCGAGATGATTATTCCATTTTATGTTTGATTTCACATAATTAAATATGACCGCTATTTTATCCTCTGGCTTTATTTTATCAGCCAATAACAATTTGAGATCATCTTCAAAATAACCCGTTTTCTTTACTTCTGGACCAAAATCATCAAACTCATAAATGGTTTTTGCAACAGAAGGCCAGTTTGTTGAAAATGATTTGTAAATCTGCCCCGGAATAGCAATCGCTTCGAGCTCATGCGAAATAGACGCACGATAATTATCCATATTATTCACAAAATCCTCTTCTTTCATTGCCGGTACATTTTGAAGAGAATATGTACTTTCCATTGCTAAATAACCATAGGTATTAGCAACCTGCGAATTTGATTTTGGAATAAAAAATCCTTTGAAATTTTTTTTGAACAAAAATGCATCAGGAATTATGGTTTTAAATTCCGAGAAATTTACTGGAATACTTTTTTGAAAATCCCAATCCATAATATTTAATGAACCGCCAATTACCTTAACCTGATATTCTATAATTGAACCTTCTTTAACATCTGGAAACGTAAATTTTTTAGCCCAATAATCTTTGTTGATTTTTTCAAGAAATTCACCTTCTGATTTTAGTTTAGACTTGACAATTTTTCCGTCGACTAAATTATACGTATACACATCTGTAATACTGATCGCGCTTAATTTCCCTGACGGAAAACTAAACTGCATATTAGACCAGTCATAACCTTCTTTTTTATAAATTTTTATTCTGGTCTGCGTTATACGTTCTGTATATCCTGTATTATTTATTTTGACAAGACCTTTAGTAAACAAAACTGCTGCCGAAGCAGAAGAATCTATCGGATGCATTTTTTCCTCCAGCTCAGCAATACTTACTTTTCCTAATGCAAAATTCTGTGCATTGATTTTTGAAAAACCAATGCACAGAAAAAGAACTATTACCAAGTTTTGGAACTTCATATTTAAATACGTTTTAAAACAATCTTTTCAGTTTCTTTTGCAATCATTGTTTTGTAATATTCTTTCAGCATTTCATATTTTTCTGCAGAAAAAATAGCTTCGTTAATTTTATTCGCAATAACTACCTGCAATCTGTTTCCGTTCGCCCCGACATTAAATTCAAAACTTCCTGCATTGTCTTCCATATTTATAATTGCTGGAGCCGGCAGTGTTTCAACAGTAAAACCTTCAGGAATCTCAATTGTGATATTGAATTTATCCATTTGCGGAAATCCAAAATCGACCGGATATTCTCTTATTTCCTGTTTAAAAGGATTTTTGTCATTAGTAAAAAACAGCATCGGATTAATATAAATTTTACCCCCAATAATTTCGCATAAGTTGCTTCCTGTAAAGGCATACGTTTCTATAGCAGGCAATAGAATATCTTTTTCATTAGTTCTGCTGTAATCACTTATTTCGATTTTTCCGCTTTTGTTTTCTAATTTTTCAAGATAATCTTCTTGTTTAACACCGTCAATTTTTTCCCTTGTGATCATTGCCATATGATCTGTGTATTGTCTTCTAGTTTTTCCAGAAACTTTTCCATCGGCATCAATGCTGTAAGTCATAAAAACAATATCATTTGATGCTTTTTTAGGCGTTAAATCAATTTCTTGAGAAGTGCCGTCTTTACGGATTAATCTTCCGGTCCAGTTAATGGTTCTGAAAGGAAGAATATTTGGTGTTGAAAATTTATTTGAAGCATCTAATAATAAATTTCCTTGTGGTGTTTCTACTGCTGCAACTACATAGTCAAAAGCAGTTCTGTTAGGGAATAACGCAATTCCGTTTTCACGTGTGCTCAGCAAAACTGGATTTGCAGTAAGTCCTGCGAAACGAAGCATTGAAGTCAGCATCAAATTAATGTCGCCAATATTTCCTGTTTTTTCTTTGTATGCTTTTTTAACTCCGTTATCGCAATCGTAACCTGTATAACCGTTCCATTTTACATTCGCTTTCACATGATTCAAAATAACCCAGATTTTTTCTTCAGGTGTATTTTTCCCAGCAAGCAACGCTTTTAAATCATCTTCATAATAACCTGTTTTGTTTAATTCCGGACCAAAGGTTTCATAGTTATAAATTGTTTTTACAACCGATTCCCAATCTGTAGAATACATTCGCATTTGCGAATTTGGAAACTTTGTCATCGCTAATTCATGCTGAATACTTGAAACATAATTATCCATGTTATTTACAAAAGCTTCCTCTTTCATTGCTGGGAAATCTTGTGCTACATAAGTTGTTCTTGTTTCAATATAATCAACTTTGTCTGTCGAAAATGTAGTTGTAGAAACACGTCCTTCTGATCTCTCTTTACTTGTAAATATTATTGAACGAGGACTTTTTTCAACGGTCATTTTCGGAAAAAAATATCCTTTTTGTCTAGAATTAAAAACGTAATATTCAGGGACACAAGTTGTAAACTCACAGTAATTTACCGGAATTGTTTCTTGAAAATCCCATTCTCTTATTAGTCGGTCACTCGGACTTTTGATTGTATAATTAAATTCAATTACAGAACCTTCTTTTACATTTGGCATTGTAATTTTCTTTTGAGCTCTGAATTTATTTAAAACTTCATCAAAAGTTCCTTCTGTTTTTAATTTCGTTTTTTCGATTTTGCCTCCTACCAAATTATAAGTGTAAGCATCCGAAAAAGATACTTTCTCATTAAGCCCGGACATTTTATAATACCACACTTTATGATTTGCCCATTCATAACCTTCTTTTTTGTACACTTTTATTCGGACTTCAACATCAGTCAAAGTAACAAAGTCACCTTCGCTCTGGTCAAACTCAATTCTTGCTTTTCCTTTTTTGTACAAAATAGCGGCCGGAGCTGCAGAATCTTTAGGATGTACTTTTTGCTCTAATTCGGCAACAGATACTTTTCCTAATTTAAACTCCTGTGCTGTTGTTTTTGAAACAACCAAAAGCACAATTGAAAGGCTTAAGATTTTAATTAATTTCATTTGGGGTTAGTTCTTGGTTAGTTTATTTATTGGTTTTTTAGCTTTTTATCAGGATAATTTTTGCGTTATCGTTTCTTGAAATCTGTTCTCTAAAAAGTCGATATTCATCATATTCTTTATTTGAATATTTTCCTTTGTTCAAAAACATGCTTCGTTTGTAAATCAGTTTATTATTGTCTTTTTTGATAATTTCAGTTTTGTATTCGCCAAATTTTCCTTTCAGTTCATAATTTGCTGGAAGAAATTCGATTGTAAAACCAGCCGGAAGATTTACTTCGATTTCATCAGAATCCATATAACCGCGCTGAATCTCGAATGGATTTTTTCTGTTTCTGATGCGTTTGACACTTTCACCATTTTGATTGAAAGCATCAATAGCAAAAATCATTTTGTTTGCCGAAATTGAAGCGTAGTTTATGGCACTTAATTGCACATCTTCGGTAAAACGGATATTTTCTTTATCGTTCGAAAATGTTATTTTCCCTAATTTCAGATTATTAATATTGCCCCAATATTCTTTATAATGCGCTTCTTTTTCTGTTGGCTGATACATTTCGATTCTGTACTTTTCACTGTACTGAGAGCCTTCAGACATTATTGAAATTGAACCCGAAAAATGTCCGTTTTCATCAATTGTGTACGATCCTTTGTCTTTTTGGATATTGCCTTTGTCTTCATACACTTTTGTTCGAACAATTTGACCGCCTTCTGGCTTCACTATTAAAACATCTCTGTCATCTGTAAAAGTTCCTTGGTAACCAAACGGATTATCTTGACTTGTACATTCCAAAAAAGTATAATTATCTCCATTTGGAATTGCCAATATCATATGATTTCCCTGCATCGAAACAAAATCAGACTGGATATTAGCTTTATCAGGATCACCATACAAAATAGTATTATACGAAGGGACATCAACTGCCTGCAAAAGTGCTTTCGTATAATTTGACAAAGCCTTGCAGTCGCCATAACCTAAACGATCAACATCGCTCGCAAGCATAGGTTTCCAGCCGCCAATTCCAATAGCGATATTTACATATCTTGATTTCTTCTGTACATAATCATAAATGATTTTTGCTTTTTTGATTGGGTCTTTTTCATCGCCTACAAGGGCTTTCATTTTAGCTTTAGTTTCTTCTGGCAAAGTTGTCGTTCCGGTTAGAATTTTATCTCCGTACCATTTTCCAAAAGCTTCCCAGGTTGTTGCTGTTCCGTCAACACCTTCTAAATGAAATTTTTCCAGTCCCATAATAACTCTTGGAAATAAATCAACTGAAGATGGACTTAAATCTTCTGATTTTTGGGCTAAAATATTCTCTGAAATATAACTCAGCTTTGTAGCTGATTCTTCGGTCTTTTTTATATTAAAGCCTGAAAACTGAAATTCTTTTTTCTTAAAACCCAAATCATTTGGAAAAGTAACATTGAGTACGCATTTTTCGACACTTGCATTATAGCCGTCCCAAAAATACCACTGTGGTAAAAAAGCAGTATTTGAAGTTTCTTCTTCGCAAGTATAAACAATCGTAAAAGGATATGAAATTGGAGTATAATTTAAATAAATGACACGGCTGTCTGAGAAAAGCGTACTGCCGCTTACAGCACTCTGATCTCTAAAATCTTTTCGTTTGATTTTTTTGATTTCATTGCCCGCTGCATCATATACAACTGCTTCAATACTGTTTATTGAACTCGTTTTATCATAATGAGCATATGCATTAACATGACCAAGTCCTTTGTCATTTAAAACCGTTACAACTCGTTGTTTTTTTATATTCATGCTTCGCTGGGAAACAATCGTAATATCCATTTGATCTAATCGAACAACTGCATTTGCATTTTGTTTTAGACTGTCTGGAATTGAAGTAATATTGTAATTAGCCTTTTGTGCGTAAGAAGTAAGGGCAATTAAACAAAAAAATAACGAAAAAAAAGGGCTTCTCATTGGTAAGTAATTTCTTCAAATATATATTTTTTTTAGAAATCCTTAACATTTGTTCAAATTTTTTTAATCGCGATTTTTGCTGTCCATAACAATCGTTACAGGACCATCATTTAACAGGCTGACTTTCATATCGGCACCAAAAATTCCGGTTTGAACCTTTTTATTAAATTCTTTTTCCAATGCTTCAACAAAGCGTTCGTACGTTGGAACAGCAAAATCTGGTTTAGCCGCTTTTATATAAGAGGGACGGTTTCCTTTTTTTGTAGAAGCGTGGAGTGTAAACTGGCTAACGACAATAATTTCGCCGTCTATATCTTGTACCGAGCAGTTCATGACGTCATTTTCGTCACCAAAGATTCGCATTTTTATAATCTTGCCAGCAAGCCAATCAATATCTTCCTGATTATCTGCATCTTCAATTCCAACTAAAATCAATAATCCTTTTTTAATATCGGCTGTTTTTTGACCATCAACTGTTACTGATGCCTCGGAAACTCTTTGAATTACTATTCTCATAGAAATTGTGAATTGTGAATGGTAAATTGTGAATTTATGTAGTACCTAACTTTTGCTTAGAGGTTATAATTATTGAAGCTAAAATTTTATTTATTTCTATAATATCAGACTTAATAGATTGAAATTGAATCTCATTTAAGTAATTAGATTGAAAAAGCAATTCCAACCAATAATCTGTTTCATTTGCTTCTTTTTGAGCTATCGCAAGTTTATGAATAAAATCTTTTTTACTTTCTGCTTGCTCAGATTCTCTTATTAATGCACCTATCGCTGTACCGCTGCGAAGTAATTGTTTACTTAGAACATATTCCCTTTTATCATCTTTTAAGAATTGAAAAAGTTTAATAATTCTCAGTGCAAAATTAAAAGACTTCGTTTTTATTATGTTATCAGCCATAATTCACAATTTACCATTCACAATTCACAATTACTTTCTCGTTTCATCACTCGCCGCACGATCTTCACCATAGTTGTCAGTTCGATAATGTTCTTCGTCACCTTCAAGGATTTTTAGATAACTATTGTAACGTGACCAGGCAATTTCATCTTTTTCTAAAGCTGCTTTTATCGCACAATGCGGTTCCTCTTTGTGTAAACAATTGTTAAACTTGCATTGATCTTTTAATTTGAAGAATTCAGGAAAATAACCGCTGATTTCTGATGGCTCCATATCAACAATTCCGAAACCTTTTATTCCTGGTGTGTCGATAATTCTAGCATCAAAAGACAAATCGTACATTTCGGCAAAAGTTGTAGTATGCTGACCTTGTTTGCTTTGTTCTGAAATTACAGTCGTTTTTAAGTGAAGACTTGGTTCCATTGCATTTACCAAAGTCGATTTTCCAACTCCAGAATGTCCTGAAAACATGCTTACTTTTCCAATCATCATTTCTTTCAGTTGGTCAACGCCTTTATTTTCTGTAGATGAAATTCGGAGGCATTTATATCCAATTTCCTGATAAATATGCTGTAAGTAAAGCTGATCATCTAAAGTCTGATCATTAAGCGTGTCAATTTTATTAAAAATCAGGACAGCTTCAATTCCGTATGCTTCGGCAGTAACCAAAAAACGGTCGATAAAACTTGTAGTTGTTGGCGGATTATCAATAGTAACCAGCAAAAAAACCTGATCAATATTGGATGCAATAATGTGAATCTGTTTCGATAAGTTAACCGATTTACGAACGATATAGTTTTTTCTTTCGTGAATTTTATGAATTGTTCCGGTCAGAGCATCAGATGTTTCCTCTAATTCATAATCAACAATATCGCCTACAGCAATAGGGTTGGTACTTTTTATACCTTTAATTCTAAATTTCCCTTTCATACGGCATTCCAAAAAATCTCCTTTTTCAGATTTTACGGTGTACCAGCTTCCTGTAGATTTATAAACGGTTCCTGTCATTCTATAATTTTAGATGTCAAATTTTAGATTTTAGATTGCTCTTTAATCTAAAAAATTAAAAGGCAAAATTACGTTTTTAGAATGGAACAACGCAATTTCGCCTTTTAAATTTAAAAGACATCCTTTTAATTTGCAGACTTTACCAAATAATTTCGGCTAAAACCTGATTCTCTTTTATTTTTCCTAGTTGAATTGTTTTTAACTTTTTTGATGTTTTTCCAGCTCTGGTTGTATAAATTTCGACCATAATTGTTGCTGGTCCATTTTCGGTCAGTTCAGTTTCACCATAATAATCGGTCTTGATTTGATATTTCCCTTTTACCGGATTTCGAATTATATATTGTTCCGGACCATAACCCTCCGTAAAATCTTTAGAAAATCGTCCTCCAATTGCTGTCGAAGTATGACTGTAATAACATTCTTCTCCGGTTGGTTCAATTACATGCAAATCTAAATCGACATCCATTTGGTTCCAGTTCATAATAATTCGAATATCAACCGGCATTTTTGATAGATATTTTTTGTCTAATTTACCTGTCTTTAATCCTGAATGTTCTATCATCATTCGGTTAATATCCATTAAAACAACATCTTCGACTCCTTCATATTGACCGCTCATTTCTCCGTAATAATCCACTTCCAAAGCTTTAATCAATTGATTAAAAGCTTCCTGATATTTTCCTGCGTCTTCTAGTGTTAAGGCATAATCTCTTAAACTCTGAGGTTCATGTTCTCTCCATTTTACGACTTGTTTTGCAGTAAATACTGCATCATCATAATCTTTCCATTGACGTAAAG
The DNA here is from genome assembly GCF_009711135.1 of Flavobacterium sp. LC2016-01. Classification (GTDB taxonomy): domain Bacteria; phylum Bacteroidota; class Bacteroidia; order Flavobacteriales; family Flavobacteriaceae; genus Flavobacterium. Next base: position 44,314 of record NZ_WMIC01000007.1, read on the forward strand.
TATAAGTCAAAGTTTTATAAAGCTGATGATTTTCCAAACCTAAATCAGCAATGTTGCTGATGATCAGGAGTGCTTTTTTAAGATCGCCCTGATTGTAGAAAAAATGAGCCACATCAAAATAAAAACTTGGATTTCTTTCCTGCGCTTTTCTTAAGTCCAAATACAAATCATATTGTTTTTCTTTTGGAGCTTTTGCCAAAGCTTTTAAATACAATCGATCTGGATTCCAACTTTTTATTTGGACAAGTTCACTATTTGAAGACTTCTTTTTCGTTGTTATAATAATCACTCCATTTGCCCCTCTGCTTCCATAAGCAGCAATTCGCGAAGCATCTTTCACAACCTCTAGCGAATCGATATCATCCGACTTCAAATCAGTCAATTCACCTCCATAAAACTGGCCATCAAGTATAATTAAAGGTTTTTTTGAATCTCCAGCTAAATAACCCCTACTGAAATTTAAATCTTGCGAAAGATCTTTATTTTTTGAGATACTTTCTGTAATAGCACCAACTACTTCTCTTCTCTTTTGTGTTCCGTATCCTAGAACTATTGAATCTTGTGATCTAGCAACATTCGTCTCTTTTTCTATTTCTTCAAATCCAACTTTTTTATCTTTTAATTCAACAATTTTTGGCATATTTTCAGTAAATTCCTTAGTTTTCACGACCACAGGTGGGGCGAATTTAACCTGATCTACTTTTGGAGCAGGAACAGTTTCATGAGGATTATTATCTTCCACAATTACAGAAGCAGTTCCCGTACCAATGGGTTCGTCTACAGTCAACACTGCATCAGGATCTCCTTTTATGGTTTCATTTGCTTGAGCTCTTACTGGTTGAGCCCAACTTTTATGCTTATACTTAGAAGCAATTTTCTGTCCTTTGTATTGCACATTCTTTTTCCACCAAATATTTAAGTCATTAAAATAACTTGCAATACTTTCCCAGTTATTTTTTTGCTGTGCCAATGTAGCATCACGTTCTTGTTTTTTAATTCGATCAAATTCTTCGCGCAATTCTGCTGGTGGTACAATATCATACGAAATATAATCTCTCACATTTTCCAGAACAATGAGCGACGTATTTTTAGTTACAATTCCGAATTTCTTTCCAAGAAGCTCTATTTCATCTGCATTTTTAGTGTACTGCAATTCAAGATTGGCGATTTTTTTCTGTGCCCAAAGTTTCTCCACATTAACATCTCCTGCATTTTGAGCAGAAACATCAAGCGTAATTTTTCTTTCTAAAACCGCTTCATTATTATATCCAAATAATAAAGTAATTTCATTTTTTGGATTTAAAGAAATTCCGGAAAAACTGAAATTCCCCGAAACCGAAGTTCCTTCCATCGGAAATAAATCAGTCACCGTTAAATTTTCTTTTATTCCAAGAAATTTCAAATTCGCATTGGTCAGTTTATCCAAAGCCGTTTCAGTATTTATCTGATTTAAATTGATGAAATTCCCGCCAGTTTTTGTTGAAGAAAAATTCAGAAAAGCAAAATCTGCAGAAACCGAAGAGGTAATAGTGTAAACAGGCTTTTTAGTTTTTGGCAACAGATTTTCACTCAAAGAAGATAATCCGTCAGAGAAAAACAAAAATTCATCCTGATTTTCAAAACTAATTTTAGAATAACGTGTTCCGCCATCGTATTTTGTGTTTTCTAAAATAGTTCTTAATTCCGCCCAATTTCCATCAGAAATCACAAACTCTCTTTGTTTTTCAAAAGTATAATTCAAAAAATATAAAGTCACTTTTGTGTTTTTTATTTTTTGAAAATAAGCATTCAGCAAATCCAGTTCTTTCTTTGTATCTCGGTTTTTACAGCTCAAAGAATTATCCCAAATCAAACCTATTGAAGCCGGAGTTTTTTTAGCGATTTTGTTTCCTTCTATAAAAGTATTTCCATAAAAATAATATTGACCGCCAGCATTCTTCATCGCAACACTTGGGATATTTTGCTGTATCGGAATCTTAACTACTATTTTTTCTTCAGGCTGATAATTTTCTTTTTTTACCGAAGCCTGAAAAGATTGATTCCACTTCGAAAAAATGATTTCTTTGCCCGAATTCTCCGTAACAATTGGCGCAGTTGAAGCTCCTAATACTGAAACATTAATTTCAAATTGATCTAATTTTTTCGGAAAACGGCTCACCAATTGATACGCCAGATTATCTTTATCAAAAGCCGAAAGTTCTTCTTCATACCCAATAACAACAGTTCGTTCGCCATTTGGCATTAGCGGATAAATTCTCGTTTTAAAATTATTCCCGTCGACTTTTTCCAACAATCCCGGATCAACACGACGATGTTCGATGGCCTCAAAAACCTGTTTCCCTTTATTCTTATTCACCGGAACAGCTTCTCTCAATTTTCCATTTATGTCAATTGCATATCTTGAAACTGAAACATTTTCCGGAAGCGGAAAAATAAGTTCTGCTTCCATTTGCCGTGTTCCTGAATTAAAAAAATGCATTTCGGCAGTCGTATAAGCAATATTGCCTACGACTTTTACATTGACGAAAAGTTTATTCATTCTCACTTTTTCAGCTTCTTCTCCTTTAACGGTAAGTTCAGGACTTTGTGCAAAAGTTTTTGTTCCGATAAAAAACAGAAAGAAAAGCAATACATTCAAATTCATTTGAAAAATGCTCGGCGCAGACGAAAACAATTTTAATTTCATGACACGAAAATTAAGGTTTATATTGTTATAGAGAACAAAAAATGGCAAAAGGTTGGGAAGATAATACTTATTTCCAAAAAAAATCTCCAAAGCCCTAAAGCAGTGGAGATTTAATATAAAAAAACAATCTATTTTTAAAATCGTGATATAATTAAACTAAATAACAAAGTTTATAAAAAACTAAAACTAACTTATATCACTTATATAATTTAAAGAAAATTATGCGTTGAAAATTTTCTCTTGGTGACCAATACTTTCTTGGTGAATTGCTTTAAACATTCTCAAAACAAACTCTTCAGTAAGACCTTTTTTCTCACCTTCCAAAATCATTTTCCCTAAGATTTCGTTCCAACGGTTGTTTTGAAGAATCGCAACGTTAGCATCTTTTTTCACTTGACCAATTTCGTCAGCTACTTTCATACGTTTTCCTAATAACTCTAATAAGTTAGCATCCAAAACGTCAATGTTCGCTCTTAGTTTTTTCATTTTTTGGCTGTACTCATCTGTAGTATCATCCGTTTTTCTGATTGTCAAATCTTTGATGATTTGTTTCAAAGCGTCTGGAGTAACTTGTTGAGCCGCATCAGACCAAGCGTTATCTGGATCGTAGTGCGTTTCGATAATCATACCGTCGTAGTTCAAATCTAAAGCCTCTTGCGTTACTTCAAAAATCATTTTACGATCTCCAGTAATGTGAGATGGATCGATGATTAAAGGTAAGTCAGGGAATTTATTTTGCAATTCGATAGCAATCTGCCATTCTGGAATGTTTCTGTATTTTGTTTTCTCGTAAGTAGAGAAACCTCTGTGGATAACTCCTAATTTCTCGATTCCAGCCATGTGTAAACGCTCAACACCACCTAACCATAAAGCTAAATCTGGGTTTACAGGGTTTTTAACCAAAACGATTTTATCAGTTCCTTTCAAAGTATCAGCAATTTCCTGAACTGCGAAAGGGTTTGCAGTTGTACGAGCACCAACCCATAAAACGTCGATATCATGTTCTAAAGCCAGTTTACAGTGAGCCGCAGTCGCAACTTCAGTTCCCATTAATAAACCAGTTTCAGCTTTTGCTTTTTGTAACCATTTTAATCCAATTTCTCCAACACCTTCAAATCCTCCTGGACGTGTTCTTGGTTTCCAGATTCCAGCTCTGAAAACACTTACTTTTGAATCTTTCAATTCGTGAGCAATTTTCAATACTTGATCTTCAGTTTCTGCACTACATGGTCCAGCTATCACAAGTGGGTGATTTAAATTGAAATCTTCTAACCACTTTCTCATTTCTTTCTTATTTTCCATCTTTATTCTAATTTACTTTTTAGTTGTTGTTAATCCGTTTAGTATTTCTTTTATCTTATTTGTGCTTTCCATTTCTTCAAAAATGGCATTGTAATTCTCCTCTTTCAGCAAATCCCTAAACCGACTGAGATTTGAAATATATTCTTCTAATGTTTCCAGAACGTGCTCTTTATTCTGCTTAAAAATCGGTGTCCACATCGCCGGCGAACTTTTTGCTAAACGAACCGTGCTTTCAAATCCACTTCCCGCCATATCAAAAATATCCTGTTCGTCTTTTTCCTTATTCATTACCGTTTTCCCGAGCATAAACGAACTGATGTGCGACAAATGCGAAACATAAGCAATGTGTTTGTCGTGCGAAGTCGGATCCATATATCGAATCCTCATTCCGATTTCGCTGAAAAGCTTTAATGCCTTTTCCTGCAATTTAAAAGTGGTTTTTTCCACTTCGCAAATAATGTTTGTCTTTCCTTTAAACAAACCTCTTATCGCCGCCGAAGGTCCTGAAAACTCCGTTCCTGCTATCGGATGCGTGGCAATAAAATTTCTTCTTTTTGGATGATTGGCAACGGCATCACAAATTGGTTTCTTCGTTGATCCCACTTCAAAAACAATCGTTTTATCTCCAACCGAATCCAGCACTTTAGGCAAAACCGTCAGCGCCACATCCACCGGAACCGAAACGATTACAAAATCGGCTTCAGCCAAATCTTCAAAACTTCCCGCTTCGTCGATAACTCCAAGATCAATGGCTTCCTGCAAGTGCTTTTCGTTGCTGTCAATTCCAAAAATCGTCGAATCCGGATGTTGGTCTTTGATGTCCAGCACCATCGAACCGCCTATTAATCCTATTCCTATTACGTATACTTTCATATTTCTTTTTATTAGAAGCTGTTTCCTGCTATCCGCTGTATCTTTTATGGCGAACCCCGCCATAAAAGGATGCCGCTTCTATCAGGGCTAGGGCTTCTCGTTTTTTCAAGACCTTTATTCTTTTCTGTCACTCTGAGCGGAGTCGAAGGGCGCTCCAATTGGAACTTGGGCTTCGACTTCGCTCAGCCTGACAAACTATGTCTAAAAATCTAAAATCTTGATTCTTTACTCTTGATTCTTGCTTCTAAAATCTATCAATCGCTTCTTGTACTTTTTCTTCTTTCACACACAATGAGAATCGGATATATCCTTCGCCGTTGCTTCCAAAAATGGTTCCCGGCGTGATGAAAATATGTTTCTCATATAATATTTCGTCAATAAACTTCTCTGCTGATTCGATTCCTTCCGGAAGTTTTGCCCAGACAAAAAGCCCGACTCCTTCTTTATATACTTTACAGCCTAGTTTTTCTGCCAATTTTTCTGTTAATTCTCTTCGGCGTCTGTAAATTTTGTTTTGATCTTCGAACCAAGATTTATCACAATTTAAAGCGGCAACTGCACCTTTCTGAATTCCGTAAAACATCCCACTGTCCATGTTGCTTTTTACTTTTAGAACCGCATCGATAATTTCAGGATTTCCTAAAACCATTCCGACTCTCCAGCCGGCCATGTTGAACGTTTTACTTAACGAATTCAATTCCAAAGCCACATCCTTCGCACCTTCAATCTGCAATAAACTCATCGGATTATCATTCAAAACAAAACTATACGGATTGTCGTTGATCAATAATATATTGTGTTTTTTAGCAAAAGCAACCAATTTTTCAAATAACGCTAAACTTCCTCTCGCTCCTGTCGGCATGTGCGGATATCCCAGCCACATAATTTTTACTTTCTCCAGCTCTAATTTTTCTAAAGCTTCAAAATCTGGTTCCCAGCCATTTTCTTCTTTCAAATCATAATAAACTGGAACTGCTTGAACCAAATTGGTTACCGAAGTATAAGTCGGGTAACCTGGATTCGGAATTAAAACATGATCGCCTTCATTTAAAAAAGCCAGCGAAATGTGCATAATTCCTTCTTTAGAACCCATCAATGGTAAAATCTCATTATTCGGATTCACTTCAACACCAAATTGATTCTGATAAAAATCGGCCATCCCTTTTCTCAATTCCGGTAATCCCTGATAACTTTGATAACCATGCCCGTTTTCGTCTTGAATTGCTGCAGCGACTGCTTCAATTACTGCTTTTGACGGACTCAAATCAGGGCTTCCGATTCCCATATTGATGATCGATTTTCCTTCAGACATCAGTTGACGAACTTCTCTCAATTTTGAGGAGAAGTAGTATTCTTCAACTGTATCTAATCTTTTTGCTGTTGTAATCATTTTTTTAATATTTCTCTTTTAGAGTTTTATTTTCTTGTCCTTCTGAGCGAAGTCGAAGGACTTTTTAACTTCTAACTTTTAACTTCTAACCTATATAAGGTTTTGTATTTTTATATTCCCCTAACACTTTAAAATACTCCGCCATGATGTTTAATAACGTTTTGGCTTTTGCAAAATCTTCGTATTTTTCAAATGTCACATCTACGAAAAATGAATATTTCCAAGGTGTTTCAATTTTTGGAAGCGACTGAATTTTTGTCAAATTCAGCTTGCAGTCGCTCATTACATTCAAAACCGCTGCTAAACTTCCTCTTTTGTGATCCAATTCAAATTTGATTGACGCTCTGTTGATTTCGTTTTCCGGCAAAAATGAATTTTGCTTTTTGATAATCACAAAACGAGTCATATTATTTTTGATCGTTTGAATTTCTGGCGCGATGATTTCTAAATCATACATTTCAGAAGCCGTTTTACTTGCAATTGCCGCAATTCCGGTTAATTGTTTTTCCTGAATTCTTCTGGCTGTTTCGGCTGTATCTTTATCCTCAACCAATTTGATATTTGGATATTGTTTTAAGAAATCCATGCATTGCAAAATGGCCATTGGGTGCGAATGAACTTCTTTTATATCTTCAATTTTCTGACCTTTCAAAGCCATTAAATTTTGGTGAATGCTTAAATAATGCTCTCCAATAATGTGTAAATTATTCTTGTCAATCAAAGCATAATTCGGAATAATTGGACCTGCAATTGAATTTTCGATCGCCATAACCGCCTGATCCGATTTTCCTGAAAGAAGGCTGTCGATCAATTCTTCAAAAGACAAACATTCATCAATTTCCACGTTTTCAGCGAAATACTCATTCACAACCTGATGATGAAAAGAACCTTTTATACCTTGTATTGCAATTTTCGTTGTCATATATTCAAAAAAAAATCCTGATTTGCATCAGGATTGTATATTAGTTTTATTTGTCTTTATATTTTTCAAATAACCATAGCACAATCCTCACTTCTACTAAAGAAGAAATAAAAAGAGTTGCTAAAATAAAAACGGTTAGATGCCATTTCGTTTGTGTTATTGTTTAAATTCTCTGCGAATGTATAAATTATTTTTAGCGCACCAAAAAAATTATTGCATTTTATGAAACAAAAAGGGATTTCTTAACAAATTTAGCAGGTTTTGTATGATAATATAAAAATATAGGCTTAAAATGAGAATATTAAAATGAGGTTCTAAGGTTCTGAGTTGCTAAGATGCTAAGTTTTTTTTCGCCACGAATTCACGAATTAGCGCAAATCATTGTGGTTATTTAATTCGAATTACACAGATTTTAAAATAAAAATTCGTGAATTACTTCGCCTGTTCGCTATCGCTCGAGTCGTGGCTATCTTTCAATCAAAACAATCCAGAAACCGGTTTATTCGAAATCCCAATTTTTGAATAATCAAAATTCAATTTTTCTTTTAATAAAGATGCATAAACACTTCTAAAATCGGTTTGATATTTTAAATCACCATTATCTAAGTCGGCTAAATTTGGATTGTTCCCTAAAATTGTTCCTTTATTATTTCCTCCAATAATAAACATTGGCGCTGCAGTTCCATGATCTGTTCCATTTCCGTTGTCTTTTACTCGTCTTCCAAATTCAGAAAAAACTACAATTGTAACATTCTGCAATAATTGCGCTTGTTTTAAATCTTGATAAAAACTGTATAAAGCATCATTCAAATCGGCTAATTTTTTCTCGTGTATGGCAAGTTGATTATCATGCGTATCAAATCCGCCGAGCGAAGTATAATAAACTTTCGAATTCAGATTTCCTTTTATCAATCTTCCTATCCATTCCAGATTTTTGGATAACTCCGTTTTTGGATAAGTGATTTCGGATTTTGATTTTGCCAAAGCTTTCTGAATTTCATCTGAACCTTCAGTAACCGAATTAGCAATTTTTCGAACAAAGTCTAAATGCGGATTATCAGACAACGTTATATTTTCTTCTTTATCTGATTTTACTTTAAATCGGTTTGGATCTTTTACGGTTATAAAATTAGGTTCAACACCTTTTAAAGCGAGATTATCAATGGAATCTAAATTTATTCCGGCCGTCGCCTGATGTCCGTTGCACTGAAGATCTAAATATCTTCCGAGCCAGCCTTCATTTATATATTTATTAGAATCTGTTGCGGTTTGCCAAATTTCCTGACTTCTAAAATGGGAACGAATTGGTTCTGGATAACCTACATTCTGAATTACCGTCAAATCTCCGTTTTGTTGCATTTGGGCAAAATCTTTCAACGAAGGATGAAAAGCCATTCCTTTATTTTTACTGATTACCAAATCTTTATTCAAAGCAATTTTGGTTCTATAATTATAATATAAAGGATCATCAAACGGAATAAAAGTATTTAATCCGTCATTTCCGCCGTTCAATTGCACAAAAACAACACATTGTTCACCGATTATTAAATTATTCTGCGAACCAAAAGCGTGTAAAAAATCAGGAAGAACAAGCATTCCGCCAGTAAAAGTTCCTGTCAATGTTAGAAAATCTCTTCTGTTCATGATTACTGCTTTTTAAATTAATTGATATTCTGGAAGTTTTGTGATGTAATTAAAAAGTCGGATGACCGCGAAATTGGCGTGCGCTTCTTTTGGGTCAAAATCGTATTTGAGTAAATTCTCCATGTCTTTTTGCATGGAATCATTTACATCAAATAATAATCGGTTGGACAATTCTGCAATGATTGTTTTGTTGTTTCCATTGGAATCAAAATCAATTTTCACATCGATTTTGTCGAATTCTACTTTTGGTTTCTCCTCTTCTCCTGTCATTGTGTTCAATACTTTTTTTGAAATACTTCTTCCACTGCAAAGCAAATCCGATGTATTATTTCGCTGTAAATAAATTTGAGAAGTCAGCCAGGAGTTTCCGCCGTCCCAGCCTTTTACATTTACCTGATTGTATAAATCCATTCCTTGCTGTCGAAGGAAAAGCGCTATCATTGCGTCATCAAAATCTTTTACTTCCAATTCATCAATCAACTGAATGATATATACCAATGGATCTTTGATTTTGTTTCCCGAATTTTCTTTGGCATATTCTTCGGTAAAAATTTTTGTCAGCAAAGGTTGAATTTCGAAGTTTTTCTTTCGAAAATAATCACCATAATAAATCACTAAATCTTCGGGTGGATTATCATAAATAAACCATTTCAGAATTTTTCTGGTAATGAGATACGGAATGTTTTTTTGTTCGAAAATGATATCTACAAGATCATCGGCTTTCCAATTTCCCGTTTTTCCGAAATAGGTTTTATCACTGTTATCTTCAGGAATTTTTCTATAAACACCGCCGTCATCGCCATAATTTAAACCTGCGAGTGCTTTTGCGCCTTCTTTGATATCATTTTCAGAATAATTTCCAATTCCGATAGTAAATAACTCCAACAATTCCCGACTTAAATTCTCGTTGTATTTGCCTTTTTTATTGTCGACATTGTCTAAATACTTTAGCATCGCGTTTGACTTTACGATTTGCTTCGTTAACTCTTTGAAGTTTCCAAAAGCATGTTCCCGTAAAATCATATTGTGCTGATAAATCCAGTAATTGACTTTTACTTTTTGCGAAGTTGAAACGAAATGGTTGTGCCAAAAAACAACCATATTTTCCCGAAGCGGAAATTCATCAGTTCGCATTTTATTAATCCACCATCTTCTTAGTTCAATGGCTGAATAAATTTCTTTTTTGAGAATTTTCTTTTTAGCGTCAGAATCAGCATCTTTTATAGCCTGCTTAAATTCTTTTAATTCGATAAGTGTTTTAGGATCGTCTTCTAAAAAAGCAGGAAGTTGTTTATCGAATTTTGAATCATAGGAATGTTTTAGAAATTTCTCTAATCCTAATTTTTCAATTTTATCAGATTCTTTTCCAGAAAAACCCAATCGTAAGGACCAAAGATTGCTTTTTTTCATGATGCAGAAATTATTACAATAAGACTTGACTTTCTCCTAAAGGTTTAAAGAGAAGGTTCTGAGTTACTTAGTTACTGAGATGCTAAGTTTTAAAAATCTTTGGTAATAATTAGAACGGGGAATTTTTGGGGATATTGTTACCTACAAAATAAAACGAAGAAGATAATAAAACATCTTCTTCGCTTTTTATTTTTTATTCAGATTCATTCATAGAAGAATAGAGACATGTCATTTTTTCTCTACATTCCATAATAAGCTTTTATTACTTCAGCGACCAAACTTCCAGCTGCACCTATTCCAATATTCCAAGAACCATCAAGAGCTTTTCCTAACACTTTTTGAGTCCAAGTATTTACTTTTTGTCCAAATGTATTATTTACAAAATTCGGCTCTTCATCATCTATTATTTCAACAAGTTCAGTAATATCTTCTTCTTTAACTCCACCCTCTTTTAATCTTCTAAAAAGTTCATCTTTACTTCCTTTTGCAATATTTATATTTGCCGAAATTTGAGCTTTTTCTCCTGTATTTAAAACATTTCCGTCTCCAGTATTATTTATAATTGTTTGATTCATAATTGTTGCAATTGCTTCTTTTTTAGTTTTTAATTCTTCTATTTCTGTAATATTTCCAAATTCCGAATCTATCTTAAGCATAAAATCTAACAAACTATTTCTAACTGATGCTATAATTTCTTCAACTACGCTACCTGCAACTCGTCTTTGACAGTTAATTAGATGTAGATATGGATTCCCCATATTTCTCCAATTTTCAGCGATAAGACTTGTAACTTCTGCAGGAAAAACATAGCCCATCATTGTTCTTCCATCTTCTTGATTAAGTTTTTCTAAACTTGATATACTATCAAAAAATTTCATATCAGTTAGCATATCTTGAAATTCTTTATCAAGACCAAGTATCGGAACTGGTTGATTATTATATTGTTGATTCCCATTAATAAATGTCCCAACTATATTTCCCTTATATTTTCGATAAATTGGTAATTCATCTGAATTTTCATATCCTTTTAATTCATTGCTAACCCATTTTAATAAAGTTTCATTTTGAAGTCTACTGGCTAAAACTTTTGTTTTTAAAAGTGGAGAACTTACAGTTTTTTCTGTATCTATTAATTCATTGATTATATCGTTGACTAATTTCATGTTTTTTATTGTAAAAAAAGCAGCTATCATTACAATAACTGCTTTCTATTAATTTAAGAATAAATCTTTTCTCTTTATTCTATTTTCTTTCCTCTAAAAAAAAATTAAGACCCACACATCTCACAATCCTCAGGATCTGCCGCTTGTGCTTTCAGCAACATCGCTTTGTAATCCTCAACACTGATTTCTTCAGTTTCTGCAACTAAAGACGGAGCTGTTTCTTCTTTTTTATCGTTGTTTAATGTGAACTTAATCGCATCAACTGCTGATTTTGTTCTTAGGTAATACATTCCTGTTTTTAAACCTGACTGCCAAGCGTAGAAGTGCATTGAAGTCAATTTAGAATAGTTTGCATCTTGCATAAACAAGTTCAACGATTGAGATTGGTCAATGAAATAACCTCTTTGACGTGACATATCGATAATATCTTTCATCGACATTTCCCAAACAGTTTTGTATAAATCTTTTAAGTCTTGCGGAATCCTATCAATATTTTGAACAGATCCGTTATGACGCATAATTTCTTGTTTCAAATCTTCGTTCCATAAACCTAGTTTTACTAAGTCTTCTAGTAAATGTTTGTTTACTACGATGAACTCTCCAGACAATACACGACGTGTGTAAATGTTTGATGTATATGGTTCGAAAGCTTCGTTGTTTCCAAGAATCTGAGAAGTCGATGCAGTTGGCATTGGCGCTACTAACAATGAGTTACGAACTCCGTGTTCTACCACTTCTTTTCTTAATGAAGCCCAGTCCCAACGTCCTGATAATTCTTCATCTTTCATTCCCCACATATTGTATTGGAATTCTCCTTTTGACATTGGAGACCCTTCAAATGTAGAATATGGTCCTTCTTCTTTTGCCATTTCCATAGAAGCGGTTACAGCGGCAAAGTATAAAGTTTCGAAAATTTCTTGGTTTAATGTTTTAGCTTCGTCACTTGTAAATGGCAAACGCAACATGATAAAAGCATCAGCCAAACCTTGCACACCTAAACCAACCGGACGGTGACGCATGTTTGAGTTTTCAGCTTCTTGAACTGGGTAATAGTTTCTGTCGATTACTTTGTTCAAGTTACGCGTTACACGTTTTGTAACGTTGTAAAGCGCTTCATGATCAAATTTTCCATTTTCGATGAACATTGGCAACGAAATAGAAGCCAAGTTACAAACTGCAATTTCATCTTTAGAAGTAAACTCCATAATCTCTGTACACAAGTTAGAAGAACGAATTGTTCCTAAATTCTTGTGGTTCGATTTACGGTTTGCTGCATCTTTGTACAACATATATGGCGTTCCAGTCTCAATTTGTGATTCTAGGATTTTCTCCCATAATTCACGAGCACGGATTGTTTTTCTTCCTTTTCCTCTAAATTCATAGTCCGTATATAATGCTTCGAATTCATCTCCGTAAACATCATATAATCCTGGACATTCGTTTGGACACATTAAAGTCCAAGTTGTATCTTCCTGAACACGTTTCATGAACAAATCTGAAGTCCACATGGCAAAGAATAAATCACGCGCACGCATTTCTTCTTTTCCTGTATTTTTCTTTAAATCCAAGAAATCAAAAATATCAGCATGCCAAGTTTCAATGTAAATCGCAAAACTTCCTTTACGTTTTCCACCACCTTGATCTACGTAACGAGCGGTGTCATTGAATACTCTCAACATTGGAACAATTCCGTTTGAAGTTCCGTTTGTACCACGAATATAAGATCCAGTTGCACGAACGTTATGAATAGAAAGTCCAATTCCTCCTGCTGATTGCGAGATTTTTGCTGTTTGTTTTAATGTGTCGTAAATCCCATCAATACTGTCATCCTGCATTGCCAAAAGGAAACAAGAAGACATTTGAGGTTTTGGAGTTCCGGCATTAAACAACGTTGGCGTTGCATGCGTAAAGAACTTTTTAGACATTAAATCGTAAGTTTCAATAACCGATTTTAAATCGTCTAAGTGAATACCAACCGAAACACGCATCAACATATGTTGTGGTCTCTCTACGATTTTTCCGTTTATTTTAAGAAGATAAGAACGCTCTAAAGTTTTGAAACCAAAGTAATCGTAATTAAAATCTCTTGTATAAATAATATGAGAATCTAAAAAAGCAGCATTTTCCTGAATCACTTTAAATACGTCATCAGCAATTAATGGTGCGTCTTGACCATTTCTTGGATTTACGTAGTGATACATATCTTTCATCGTTTCTGAGAACGATTTTTTTGTATTTGAATGTAGATTTGAAATTGCCACACGCGCTGCCAATTGTGCATAATCAGGATGCGCAATAGTCATTGAAGCCGCCGTTTCTGCCGCAAGATTATCTAGTTCAGAAGTAGAAACCCCATCATACAATCCCTCGATAACTCTCATCGCTACCTTAACCGGATCTACGAGCTCATTCAAGCCGTAACACAATTTTTTGATTCTTTCTGTAATCTTATCAAACATTACGGGCTCTCTGTGGCCATCTCTTTTTACTACATACATAAGCTTACTATTAATTAGTTATTGAAAAAATGAAAGCATCTAGAAAACGAATTCTAGTACTTAAACATTGCGTGTTTTTAAATTATTTTTCGAGAATTACAGGATTCTCAATAGTTGTCCTTTTCCAATTTGAATATCAAACCGAAAAGCCGTTAAAATTGCTATTAAATCTCCGATTTGGGTGATAGAGATCTAACCTAAAATTGTTCTGTAAAAATTATTAATCATGGCCTTAGATAAAATCAGCCAAAATCAAAATACTGTTGTTCTAAAAATCTGCGTCAAATGAAATTTTTTGAGCATCGCTGTCGGTGTTCATCACACCTGATTTTTGATACTCGGCAACACGTTTTTCAAAGAAATTAGTTTTTCCTTGAAGAGAGATCATGTCCATGAAATCAAACGGATTCGCTGATCCATACACACGCTCACAACCTAATTCTACTAATAATCTGTCGGCAACAAATTCTAAGTATTGCGTCATTAAAGTCGCGTTCATACCAATTAAACTTACCGGAAGCGATTCTGTTACAAATTGTCTTTCGATATCAAGAGCATCAACAATGATTTCTTTGATTCTGTCTTTTGGTACTTTGTTAATCAAATGATGATTATGCAAATGAACCGCAAAATCACAATGTACGCCTTCGTCACGAGAAATCAATTCATTAGAAAATGTCAAACCTGGCATTAAACCACGTTTTTTCAACCAATAAATTGAACAGAATGCGCCAGAGAAGAAAATACCTTCAACAGCAGCAAAAGCAATAAGTCTTTCAGCAAATGAATCAGACTCGATCCATTTTAAAGCCCATTCTGCTTTTTTAGCAATTGCAGGGAAAACTTCCAAAGCATTGAATAATTCTGCTTTTTCTGCTTCGTCTTTAACATAAGTGTCAATCAATAAAGAATACGTTTCACTATGAATGTTTTCCATCATGATCTGGAAACCATAGAAAAACTTCGCTTCAGCGTATTGAACTTCGTTTACAAAATTCTCAGCAAGATTCTCATTTACGATTCCGTCAGAAGCCGCAAAAAATGCAAGAATATGTTTGATGAAATATCTTTCATCATCATTTAATTTGTTATTCCAATCTGTCAAATCTTGGTGCAAGTCGATTTCTTCCGCAGTCCAAAAACTAGCTTCCATCTTTTTGTACCATTCCCAAATATCATGATGTTTAATTGGAAAAATAACGAAACGATTTTTATTTTCTTGTAATATTGGTTCGACTTGTGACATGACAATTTTTGTTTAATTTTTATACTGAAACTTTACTAATTCAGTAGACTACAAAGATTGTCAATTATCGCTAAAAATGAAAGTCAAACTTATTCACAATTCGACGTAGTTTTTAACAACGGGTGAAATTTGAAATGATTTTCATACAATAATTAATTTATTGCAAATGAACACTTTAAAAGCACAAATAGCATCTTGAAGTCCCGTAGAATATAGACTTTTTGAAATAAAAAGCAAGAAATTTTAAATAGTTTTTAAAAGTTTTTTTTGAGCTAAAACTTTATTTTTTTGAGTTAAAACGCGCCCTCGCAAAAGGGTATTTTTTACACTTGATTTTTACGAGTTCTTAAGTTCGGCAGCAACTTTTTCAAGTTCCAAATACCAGTCTTCACCAAAACGGCGAATCAAAGCTTCTTTAACAAATTTGTAAACTGGAACTTCTAATTCCTTGCCTAAAGAACAGGCATCATCGCAAATATCCCACTTATCATAATTTACCGCCGCAAATTCTGTAAAGTCTTTCACACGGATTGGATATAAGTGGCAAGAAACTGGTTTTTTCCAGTCTACGATTCCTTGATTGTAAGCTTGCTCGATACCGCAAAGTGCCGTTTTTCCGTCAAAAATAACGTAAGCGCAATCTTTCTCATCAATTAATGGCGTTTCAAGATCGCCATCAGTTCCTTTTACCCAAGTTCCTTGAGCCTCAATTGCAGCAATTCCTTCTTTTCTTAAAAAAGGTTTTACTTTTGGATAAATCTCTTCCAAGATTTTAGTTTCAGCTTCACTCAAAGGCGCACCTGCATCTCCGTCGACGCAACAAGCCCCTTTGCATGCTGATAAATTACAAACAAATTCTTTTTCGAGTATATCCTCTGATACGATGGTTTTTCCTAGTTGAAACATTTTGCAAAGGTAATTAAAGATTCAGGAAATAAAAACCGCTCACCGATATATGTTTGCAAACCCAACTTATTTAGAATGTTACCATTTTATCTACATAAATTTATAGTCGGATTTATTAAATGTATAAGCGCTTTTTTCCAAACTAATGCATTTCATTGTGGTTACTTTTCGGCTTTTTAAATCTTTCATTGTCATATCCATTAATAAGGTACGGTCCTCGGGTTTAAAATAATTCGATAATCCTTCGGGCATTTTCCATCCTTTCTGATTTTTAAACATGTCGCCAAAACTGACTTTTGCCTCACTCGTGTAATAACAAATAATATCGTATTCATCACTTGTCATCTGAATTCCTTTGCAGTTGTACCCCAAAAAGGTTTTGTTCGGAAGTGCCTTATAAGTAAATTTAGACTTCTCTCCCTCTTTTTTCGCCATTTCCGAATAATCAGCCATTTTTGACGCTGATGCCATTTTTTCCTTTCCGTTTCCAAAAGCAGTTACCGTAATGCTGTTTTTAGAGTCCATAATCATGAACATATCCTGTCCTTGTCCCTGCGACATATTCATTCCAAAATAAGCTGCATTAGGTTCTAGCAAATAATTTGCATTCATTGCTTTTCCTTCATCCGTTTTAATTTCCATAATATATTTCCAGCTGAAATTATACGAACTCGGGACAACCGACGGGTCAACTTTATTTTTACCGTAGCCCAAAACGGCATTTTCCATACTTACATTTTGATCAGCGGTTCCACTCCCGTTTTGACCTTTTTGTTGTGCTGCTTTTTTAATTTGCTGCCAGATTTGGGCTTGTGAACTATTGAATGGAAACAACAAACACAAGAAAACTATAACAAGCATCATCTTTTTCATAATCTTTCCTTTTTTAAGTTACAACAAATTTAGTGATTGATTTTCAGTAAGTTACATTTTTAACGCTTGATTTTATTAACTTTTCCTAGAAAAACAGAAAATAAATTAAGTTCAAAAATAAGCGGCCCTTTTTCCGCAAATCAGCAACCGAAAGATTACAATGTTACAAATATCACAATTTACACGAATAAACAGTGTTTTTATAACAAAAATACAAGGTGTCAAAAAATCACCTAACTTTATTACCTACTTTTGCAGCAAATTATTAATCGCTTAAAATCAGCGCTATATGTTAGAAATTGACTTTAAAGAAATTATTACAGTTGGAATGGTACTTTTTGCAGTAATTGATATTGTAGGATCGATTCCGATTATTGTCAATTTACGAGCAAAAGTTGGGCACATTGATTCAGAAAAAGCTTCCTTAGTCGCAGGTATGATTATGATTGTTTTTCTTTTTGTTGGAGAAGGATTATTGAATTTAATTGGTATTGATGTACATTCATTTGCCGTTGCCGGATCTTTTGTATTATTCTTTCTTGCTTTGGAAATGATTTTAGGAATCCGAATTTATCGTGATGAAGAGCCAGGATCAGCTTCAATTGTTCCTTTAGCGTTTCCGTTGATTGCCGGAGCCGGAACTATGACAACACTGCTATCGCTCCGATCTCAATTTCATACGATCAATATTATTATCGCTATTTTACTAAATATTATACTGGTTTACATCGTTTTAAAATCATCAAAGAAAATTGAAACTTTACTAGGTGAAAACGGTCTGGGCGTGGTCCGCAAGACATTTGGCGTCATACTTTTAGCGATTGCTGTTAAATTATTCGCCGCTAATGTTAAAGGTTTGTTCGTCTAACATTTATTTTTATACTTTTACCCCATAAAATTTCTAAAAACAAAACTTTAAGCTCTTTTTTAAGGTTTTACTTTGATTATTTTAAACAAAAAACAACCAGATGAAAATTTTTACTTCAATATTAGTGCTTTTAGCATTAGCTTTAATTGTTTTTAATATTACGCTATTGGACTTTAAAAACCCATTTCAAGGGGATAGTATGGTAGCTTTTATTGGAATCGCCGCTTCTTTCTGCGCCGTATTGATTCTTTTGATTTTTAGAATTTCAAAAAGAATTGAAGAAAAAACAAACGGCAGATAATAATGTTTGACGTTCTAATTATTGGCGGAGGCGTATCAGGAATATCTTGTGCACTTGTATTAGGCTCTGCTAAAAATAAAGCTTTTGCTGCCGATAAAAAAATCGGAATTTTTACACATCAAAAAAATTCTTCTCTTCAGGAAGCAATTTTCTACAATGCTTATGGCATAACGTCAGGGAAATTAGGTTCTGAATTACTTACAGAAAGCACACAGGATTTAGCTGCAAATTATCCGCATATTACTCAAATTCCAAATGAAAAGGTAATTAAAGTTGAAGGACAATTTCCTGAATTTACTGTAATAACAAATAAAAACTCCTATAAAACAAAAACCATTGTTGTCGGAATTGGTTCTGCCAATACATTTGACATTGAAGGCTTGATGCAGTTTGTTGAACCGCATAAAAAAGCACTTCCAGAAAAACAGCGAATTCAGTTAAAAAATGACGATCACAAAGTTGCTGAGGGCATTTATGCAATTGGAACTTTAGCTGGCTGGAGAAGCCAATTAGCTATTGCCGCAGGAAGCGGTGCCGCTGTTGCCACAGATATTCTTACTTTATGGAATAATGGCGTGCAGACTCATGTGCACGATAGCATTCGATAAAATTTTAAACCATATAAGTTATATAAGTCAATATAAATGCTTTGCGCATAGATATTAAATGAACTTATATAACTTATATGGTTTAAATAATTTTTATTTCACAGAAATTATCTGCGTAACCTTAATATGATTTTCATCCTCAGATTTCCAGAATTCTCCTTTTACTGAAACTTCATCACCAATTTTTACTTGTTTGTAGTTTTGTGGTCCCCCTACATTTACAATACTGATTGTGGCAAAATAAACCTCTTTTTGAGCTGTGTTGATTTTTGCTGTGTAGCCGTCTTTACCTCCTTCAATTGATTCGACTTTTCCTGAAACTGTTCTGGAAGTATCTTTCGCACCTGCGCAAGAGATTATAAAAGTCATTACCATCAGAAGAAAACCTATTCTTTTTAAATTTTTCATGTTTTAAATGTGTTTAACCGCAAAGTACGCCAAGAATTACGCAAGGATCGCTAAGTCTAATTTTATGTTATTATTAAGTTTCTTCTCAAAATTTATGCCAATGGAATACAGCTTCCGGCGATAACTTTTAAATTTTCATCAAACTGTTTCCAAACTCTGATGTATTTAAAAACGCCATTTATTGCAGCATTATCATAAGTCGCTTTTAATGAAACTACTACAGTTACGACAGCCACATCATCAATTATATTAATAATTTGATCTGAAGCTTCTAATGACACTACTTTCATTTTCCCCGAACGATAGGATTCTAAATCAAAGTCTTTTGTGATTGTGTTTCCGTCAGGCAAATTGAAAAGCAAATCGTCGTGAAGGAGCTTCTCTAAAGTTGAAACATCAGCATATTTAATTGCAGTCAAAAGTTCGATTTCAGCATTTACAATGGCTTCTGTGTTCATATTTTAAAAGTTTCAGGATTGTTTTTTCGGAGTTAAAACCGATTTGATCATGGCGTCTTCTTTCAAAATCACATTGTAGTAATACAATTCGCCAAATAATTGTCTAGCAAATTCAGCTGTGATATAACGGTTAACCAAAGCTTTTGTTTTATCTAACTTTAAATCCAGACCAGTCATTGCAATGTAGTTTTTAAACTTCTTGAAATAAACATCTGAATTTTTCATTTCCTCTAAAAATTCATTGAAATGAAGTCCAACAAACGCTTTTCTATTTTTATCCAATTCTTCAAAAACAAAATGTCCAACAATTCCGGTTTGCAATAAATAAGCAACATTTTCATTTCCGTGCTCTGCTTCCATCGGAACAAAAACATCGGGAACAATGCCGCCACCGCCGTAAACAATTTTGCCTTTTGGAGTTTTAAATTTCAATGAATCGGCCACTTTTATGCTGTCTTTCGCATAAAGTTCTCCAGATTTTATTCTGGATTCTGATTCTTTAAAATATTCTTCATTTCCTTTTTTATAAGGTTTCTGAATCGATCTTCCTGTAGGTGTGTAATAACGCGCCACAGTCAATCTCACTGCAGATCCGTCATTAAAATCCATTTCGCGCTGTACTAATCCTTTCCCGAAGGAACGGCGCCCAACGATAGTACCTCGATCATTATCCTGAATGGCTCCAGCCAAGATTTCACTGGCAGAAGCACTGTTTTCATTAATCAGAACATAAACTTTTCCGGTTTCAAAACTTCCGGCTTTTGTTGCGTATGTTTTTTCGGTTGTGCCGTTTTTATTTTTGGTAAAAACGATCAACTGTTTGTCTTTCAAAAATTCATCGGCAATAGCTACAGCTTCTTCCATGTAACCGCCACCGTTGTCACGAAGATCAATAACCAGTGACTGAATACCGCTTTGTTTCAATCGAGTCAAACCAGTTTTAAACTCATTATATGTAGTTTCGGCAAAACGGTTGATTTTGATATAACCTGTATTATTTCCAAGCATCAAAGAAGCATCAACACTTTTAATGGGAATAATATCTCTTTTGATTTTAAATTTCAGTTTCTTTTGTTCCGATTTTCTAAAAACCGTCAATTCGATTTCAGAACCTTGAAGCCCTTTTAATTTCGAAAATAAACTATCAGAAGGAAGTTTTCGTCCGTATAATTTTGTTTTTCCTGCAAATAAAATTCGGTCGCCAGATTTTAGTCCCGCTTTCGCAGAAGGTCCGTTTTCAATAGGTTTTATGATTGCAACAGAATCTTTATACATATAAAAATTAATCCCGATTCCAACAAAATCACCTTTCATGCTTTCGGCAACTTCGGCTTGTTCACTTGGCGGAATATAAACGGAATGCGGATCTAATTTTGATAAGATATTATCAACTGTCAGATTAACAATTGAATCGGTATTGATACTGTCGACATATTCATTATTAATAAAATCGATCAGTTTATTTAATTTGGTTTTCGAGTAATTTTTAGCCAAAAGCTGATCATCTGCGGGAGCATTCATCAGGCTTCCGAGTACGGTTCCCAGAGCAAAAGTAGCTCCGATAACAATTGGCAAATATTTTGGATTAAATTTCATTACTCTTCTAAAACAGGAATATGTTCGACTTCGATACCCGCTTTTAACAAAAATTGAAGTCCGGAATCATCTCTATATCCATTATGATAAACCACTCTTTTAATTCCTGACTGATGTATCAATTTACTGCATTCTTTACATGGTGAAAGTGTGATATACAAAGTCGCACCTTCACAGGACTGCGTTGACCGTGCTACTTTTAAAATTGCATTTGCTTCGGCATGAAGGACATCCCATCGGGTCAGTCCGTCTTCATCTTCGCAGCAATTTTCAAATCCAGATGGCGTTCCATTGTAACCATCAGAAATGATCATTCGGTCTTTTACGATAATTGCGCCTACTTGTTTGCGTTTGCAATACGAAAGCAAACTCCATTCTTTTGCAATTCTCAAATAAGCTTTATCGTATTTGTTTAATTTTTTTATCTCCATTTATTTTATCTGTTCCAAATTGGGCTTTCAATAATCATCGGAATCACAACTCCAACAATAAAAGCCGACATTACAAGTGCCCAGTCGCGTTTTGAAAAACGAAATACGGTCTGCACTATATATGATAGTATCAAAACTACGAAAACCACAACTAACTGAGCTGCTTCGATTCCTAACGCAAATTCTCCTAAAGGTAGTAATTTTGACGTTGCCGAACCTCCTAAAATTGTTTTAAAATAATTTGAGAATCCAAGTCCGTGTATAATTCCAAAAAACAGGGTAACCATAAAAATTAAATTTACACCTTCATTTTTAGTTGCTTTTCCTGCTGTAAAAAGATGATACAAGGCGGTTATCAATATCGTTATTGGAATTAAAAACTCTACAAGATTCACTTTTACTGCAATTATTCCAAAAACAGAAAGTATTAATGCTACTGTATGACCGATTGTAAAAACCGAAACCAAAAGCAAAATGCGTTTCCAATCTTTAAAAACATAAGGAACCGTTAGTGCGATTAAAAAAAGAACGTGATCGTAGGCATTGATGTCTAAAACATGTTTTAGTCCTATCTGAAAATAAATCCAAAATTCTGACATAGGGGTTGTAATATTAAATGATTAGGGGATGTAAACTTACGATTTATTTTGAAAATTTCGTGAAGTCCCTCCGTAAAAACAACGCAGAAAAATAAGTTAAATTTTATGAGAAATTTAAAATTATGAATTAAAATAACTTTTATCTTTGTTTAACAAAAACCTTAATTAATTATGTCATTTTCAGAATTATTTGATAGCGAATTCAAACAAAGAAATAAAGGCCATTTCTCAGCTATTGTTCGCGTAGCTTTAGCAGATGGAATTGTATATCCTGAAGAAAAACAATTCTTAGATAAACTTGCTTCTCGCTTAGAAATTACAGAATCAGAGTACGAAGAAATCCTTAGCGATCCATTAAAATACCCAATTAATCCGCCTTATTCATACGTACAGCGTTTAGAGCGTTTATATGACTTAACAAGAATGGTGCATGTTGACCACCACCTTGAAGACAAACAAGAAGTATTGTTAAAAAAGATAAGTGTAGCTTTAGGATTCACTCCAAGCAACGTGGATTATATCATTGCAAAAGCATTGTCTTTAGTAGATCAGAAAGTTGACGGAGATACTTTTATTTACGAAATGCAGCACATGCATAAATAGTATTCAGTAATCAGTTTTTAGTATTCAGTTTTATACTGAAAATTTGACTGTGAATGAAATTATAAAACAAACCCGATAATTTGATTATCGGGTTTTTGTTTTGATCCTATATTCTAAACGATTATTTTGACTGAGTAATATTTATGTTATCAAAATAATCCCCATCTTCAAGTGCAATAGAAAGAACTCTTTCAGCATTGGTCGTATTTTTATTCATTGTTATTATAATGGTTTTACCATTCTTTCTTTCTAATTGAAATTCTGAATTCGTAACAACAAAGTTTTTAGCAAACGTATCAACTTTACCTAAATCAATCATTACCTTATTTAATGCAATTCCGTTCAGCCACCAACTCTCACCTTGTGTTGTAATGGTTATCGAATTACTTTCAGAAGTAACAGTGGCGGTTTTTTGAGAAAGTTTAATATTGTCTTCCCATTTTCCTATAATTATATCATCGTTTTTATCATTATTACAGGAAATGGTTAAGAATGACAAAATGGCTAAAAGAGTAATAGTTATGTTTTTCATATGGTATATTTTAAAGTTTAACTAATTAAATTAATAAATATTTTCATACAAATATAAATAAGTGTTTTCAAAAAAAAGATCCTTTTTTATTAAACTTATTGGATTTGATTTTAAACTCATATTCAACCATGAAAACTTAAACAAAAAAACCTAACAGGATATAAAAACCTGTTAGGTTGACTATGATTGAATACTAAAAACTGAACACTGAATACTTTTATTCAGCTGCCATAAATTCTTCAGCTTTTATCACCATATTTTTGCTTCCGCAGAAAAACGGAACTCTTTCATGTAATTCTGTCGGTTGGATTTCCATAATTCTTCCAAAACCGTCTGTTGCTTTTCCTCCGGCTTGTTCTGCAATAAAAGCCATAGGATTACATTCATATAATAAACGTAATTTTCCTTTTGGTGCTTTTGAGCTTGTTGGATATAAATAAATGCCGCCTTTTATCATATTTCGATGAAAATCAGCTACAAGACTTCCTATATATCTTGAAGTATAAGGTCTGTCCTCTTCTTCACGCTGACAATATTTAATGTAATTTTTTACTCCTTGCGGAAAATGAACATAATTTCCTTCGTTTACCGAATAGATATTTCCGTTTTCTGGAAACTTCATATTTGGGTGTGAAAGATAAAATGTACCAATTGCCGGATTCAGTGTAAAACCATTTACTCCATGTCCGGTGGTATAAACCAGCATTGTCGAAGTTCCATAAATCACATAACCTGCTGCCACTTGATTGATTCCCGGCTGTAAAAAATCCTCGCTTGTTACCGGGGTTCCTATCGGTGTAATTCTTCTGAAAACAGAAAAAATAGTTCCCACAGAAACGTTTACATCAATGTTTGAAGATCCGTCAAGCGGATCCATTAAGATCACGTACTTATTATTATGACTGTTGTCGCTCCCCTGAACAGTTATAAAATCGTCGTTTTCTTCAGAAGCAATACCACAGACAATCTCACGGTTTATTAACGTCTGGATAAATACTTCGTTGGCATAGACATCTAATTTTTGCTGGTCTTCTCCCTGGATATTCTGTTCACCTGCGGCGCCAATAATATCCACTAATCCTGCTTGGTTAACTTTATAGTTTACGACTTTTGCCGCCAAACGTATAGAGTTGATAATCCGGGAAAGCTCTCCCGACGAATACTGAAATGCTTTTTGGTTCTCAATAATAAACTCTCCCAGTGTTTTATTGCGTTCTTCCATTGCTATATCGTTATAGTTTTAATTTAAAGTCACAAATATCGCTTATTTTGTGAGAATGATTTAAAA
This sequence comes from Flavobacterium sp. LC2016-01, assembly GCF_009711135.1. Taxonomy (GTDB): domain Bacteria; phylum Bacteroidota; class Bacteroidia; order Flavobacteriales; family Flavobacteriaceae; genus Flavobacterium. The sequence goes on from NZ_WMIC01000007.1 coordinate 68,919, forward strand.
ATTATTTTGTTAGTTTGCTACTATTGTATATTTGCTAATTAATAGCAAAAAGTACCTTATAAATAAATGCTTTTTTAGCTAATAAACACTTAATAATACGAATAAATGAATATTAGAAAAGGAAATCCCGAAGACATGAAATCGGTTTTAGGATTAATTCAGGAGCTGGCAATATTCGAAAAAGAACCTGAAGCTGTAGTAATTACAGAAGAAGATTTAGTTCGTGACGGATTTGGAGAAAAACCTCTTTTTCAGGTTTTTGTGGCAGAGATTGAAAGTGATTCTGAAGAAAGTAAAAATGGAAAAGAAATAGTTGGAATTGCATTATACTATTACCGCTATTCGACCTGGAAAGGAAAAACAATACACCTTGAAGATTTGATTGTAAAAGAAAAAATGCGCGGTACCGGTTTAGGATCGGCGCTTTATGCTGAAATCATGAAACAAGGAAAAAAAGATAACGTTCGAAGAGTGGAATGGAATGTTTTAGCATGGAATACACCAGCCGTTAATTTTTACAAGAATTCTGGAGCAAGAATTCTGGAAGACTGGCAAGTTGTTCAAATGGATGAAGCAGGAGTTAATTCGTTCTTAGAAAAATTATAAAATTTATTTTGCCACGAATTTCACGAATTAGCACGAATTAATTTGTGGAAATTCGTGGAATTAGTGGCAAAAAAACAAAATACTAGGTTTCAATTTGAATCTGAAATCTGAAATTAAAAATCTAAAATTAAAAATGAGAGTATTTAAATTTGGTGGAGCATCGGTTAAAGATGCAGATGGAATTAAAAACGTTTATGACGTTTTACAAAAAGTAGGTTATGAAGATGTAATCCTGGTAGTTTCGGCTATGGGAAAAACAACAAATGCTCTTGAAGTGGTTATCAAAAATTATTTTGACAAATCGGCTGAGTTAAATTCTTCGGTACAAGAAATAAAAAAGTACCACAATCAAATCTTATTGGATTTATTTGAAGACGAAAAACATGCAGTTTTTACAGCAGTAAACGAACAATTTACTGAGCTGGAATACTTTTTAGCGCATAACAAATCGCCAAATTACAATTTCGTTTATGACCAGGTAGTAAGTTTTGGAGAATTAATTTCTACCAATATTTTAAGTCATTATATGAATTTCAGAGGAATTCAAACGCAATGGCTTGATGTCCGCAACTTCATCAAAACTGATGCAACTTACAGAGATGCCGAAGTTGACTGGGAAGCTACACAGCAAAATATCAGCAAAAATGTGCCGCGTAAAATTTTAAATATCACGCAAGGATTTTTAGGTGCCGATGAAAACAACTTTACGACAACTCTTGGCCGTGAAGGTTCAGATTATACGGCTGGAATTTTTGCTTACTGCTTAAATGCCGAAAGCGTAACCATCTGGAAAGACGTTCCTGGAGTTATGAATGCTGACCCGCGTTATTTTGAAAATGCAAGTTTGTTGAACCAAATTTCGTATCGTGAAGCAATCGAATTGGCGTTTTACGGAGCGACAGTTATTCATCCAAAAACATTACAGCCGTTACAGAAAAAAGAAATTCCGTTATACGTAAAATCATTCATAAATCCTTTATTAAAAGGAACTTGCGTTTCTAAAGGTGTTGATCTTGAACCGCAATATCCATGTTTTATTGTAAAAAGAGAACAGCTTTTAATTTCGCTTTCGTCAATTGATTTCTCTTTTATTATGGAAGAGCATATCAGTGAGATTTTTGGATTATTCCACGAATTTAAAATCAAAGTGAACCTAATTCAGAATTCTGCGATTAGTTTCTCTGTTTGTGTGGAAGATAAATTTGGAAATTTCAACGAATTGAACGCCATTCTTTCGAAAAAATTCAAAGTAGATTACAGCGAAAATGTAACACTTTATACCATTCGTCACTTTACAGAACAAGCTGCCGAAACGGTTGAAAAAAACAAAGAAGTTTTATTGAAACAAGTGAGCCGTGAAACAATGCAGATTGTGACAAAAGAGCTAAACTAATATTGCTTTATAAAAGGTAATTATTTCAATTCAAATATATTTTAGAAAGGCTTCACTTTAATGTGGGGCCTTTTTTTGTTTACCTCGCTCTATTATTCTCCGATTGTTCAATTTCAGATTTCTTATAAGTTGTTTTTTTAGAATTCCCAAAATTATAAGTTGCAATAAGTTTAAAGTAATTACTCGTATACGTTCTATGGTAATAAATTTGAGTCTGCCCAACATTATAATCTCCAGAAACCATAAACTTGTGAAAGATATCATTGGCTGAAAAATTGAGCTTTAAAGTATCACCGAAAAAATTTCTTTCAATTCCTAAAGTTACTGTCGAACGGCTGTTTTCACTTCCCAATCCATAACTTCTGTCACTTAAATACCAAGCCAAAAGCTGAAGCTTGAAAAGATTTGTAATCGTAAAAGTATTATTGGAATACAAATAAAATTGAGGTTTCACAGGACTAAATTCAAATGCATAAAAATTATCTACAGATTTCTGCCACGTTATACTCATTGTATTGGTAGAGTTCCACCATTTGACGTTAAAAGATCTAGAAAGCGAACTAAAAAAAGTGTGTCCTTTTTCCAAATTTAAAGCTCTTAAAACATAACTATTGGGTGTGTCACCGCGCAAAGCAGCAGCAGAAATCGGGTCGATTTTATACGTATATCCTATTTTAAAATCGAACTTTTTATACATTGTACCGATTTCAAAAGCGTGTGTTTTTTCTGGAACTAAATTTGGATTTCCTTCAATTGTAGTAAATGGATCTTGATAAACAACATAAGGATTCAAAGCCTGATATCTTGGCCTTGTGATTCTTGCAGCATACGAAAAATGTACTTTCCAATCGTCTGAAAAATCAAAATTTAAAAGTGCGTTTGGAAAGAGGTTACTGTAACTTTTTTCAAATTCCTGAACTTTATTTGCATTTGTAAACAAATTATAATTCGTTTTTTCTGCTCTTACACCAAGCGAAAAATTGAAATTATCATTCCAAGTTCTAACATAGTTGAAATAAGCAGCTACAATTTTTTCATTGTATTTAAAATCACTCGAAAGCTTCTCGTCTAATTCAAAATCCAAATTATCATCAGAAATCAGAAAAGCAGTTCCCGATTTTATCGTTGCATAACTAATCTTTGCTCCCGTTTCAAGTTTTGTTTTTTCATCTATTTTTTTTGTATAATCTGCCTGAACTGCAATTATATTAATCCTGCTTCCCACATTATTCTTTAAATACCTTTCTAGATCTGTTTCTTCAACAAAACTGTTTTCCTTAATTTGATCTCCTATTGTCAGATTGTAATTGGAAAATTGAGAACCAATAAACAATGTTGAACCTTTTTGATCTGTTTCCCTATTATAATTCAAATTAACAAACTGATTCAATAAAACATCATTTCGATCAACATCTGTGGCGTAAAAACTACTTCCGAAACTATTTTCTATAGTATTTGTGCTTTTTGTTATTCCTCCTAAATCATTGACATTACCGCTGTAAGCCAACGAAATATAATTAGCTGCATTAAAACTATATTGAAGTCCTACTCCAAAATTTGAATAATTATTGAATCTTCTTTTCCAATCTGTTGTCAATTCAGATTTTATGTATTCATCAGGATTTGGGCGCGTTCTGGTAGTGTATAACAATTCACGATTTCTACCCAATTGCAAACCGTAATTACTTATAAAAGAAAACTTTCCTTTAGAATAACTAAAATCAAAAAGCGAGTTATAGCTTGTTCCTCCAAATTTAGAAACCGAAACATGCTGGCTTGCCGTTCCTATTACACCACTTTCAACGTTTTGTTTCGTCACAATATTGATAACCGCTTTTCCTTCGGCATCATATCTGGAAGACGGATTTGAAATGACTTCTATTTTCTGAATTTGAGAAACCGGAATTGCAGCAAAACGGTCGTAATTAATCAAAACTCCATTTAAGTAAATAATAGCTTCTCCTTTTCCGATCACGCTTATTTCTCCATCGGCCACTGTAACATTTGGAACTCTTCCTAATAATTCATTTACAGAACTGCTCGTTGCGAGAACCGTTCCGTTTACATTAACATCAATATTTCCGTTTGCACCATATTTTATTAATGAAGGCTGGCTTTTTATAATAACTTCATTTAATTGATTTTGTATGACGATAATGGGACCTAAATCAACATTTTCTTTTCCCTCGTATTTCACACTCAAATAACGATCTGCAAATTCTGCTGCATTTAATTTTAAAAGAATTTCTTTTTGATTGATATCCGACAATTGAAAAACGCCATCAAAAAAATCCAATTGTTTAATGATTGTAGAATCCTGAACAGATAAGACTGTTGCGGTTCCCATCATTAATTCATTATTTGAATTAATCACTTTTCCAGATATTTTCTGAATGGATTGCGCGTTTGATTGGGTTGCATTTAGAAGAAAACAAGAAATGTAAGCGAATACCAGAATTAAAAACTTCATGAATTTTTGTATTTAAAATTTGACTTTGTGAGAACAAAAGTCAGTTTCAAATCACAAAATGAGGTAATCGAAAGCGAAATCAGGAGTACGAATTTATAAATCGAGACTCTGTTTATGCATCCAGAGACTGAATTTGATAATTCAAAGGCGTAGTTCCGGTATGTTTTTTAAAAGCCGCAAAAAATGTCGATTTGGAATTAAACCCAACATCGTAACCTATAGATTCCAAGGTCAGTTTGTCATTTGAAGTTATTATTTTACAAGCCTCATTTATTCGGAACTCATTCACAAAACTGGTGAAATTCTTATTCAAATTATTGTTTAAAAACTGAGACAATTGATGGCTCGAAATAGTAAGTTCCTGAGACAAATCCTGTAAAGTGAGGTTTGAGTTTTTATACCATTCTTTTTCAAGCATAATTTTATCCAATTTTTCTAATAAAATTGTGGCTTCCGCCGAATCTATTTTTTTACCAGAATTTTTGGGTCCATTCAATAAAAACAAATCCTCTGTCTTTTTTCGGTACAAAAGAATCGAAATAATTAAATACAGAATAAACGAAAAAACAACCGCACCACTAATATAAGTTGCCGCCGGAGCATGCATTATAGCCAGAAAATAAAAAAGAAACAATAACAAATTGCTCAGAAAAATCATCCCAAACCACATTTCTGATGGAGTTGTTTTATGTTTTCTGTTTATGATTTTTGCCAATATTCCTCTGATTTCAAATCCAGAAACTACGATATAAACAAACCATTGCAAATAAATAACCTTTATAAAATAGCGTTTCCAAAGCAAGGGATAATATTCATACGGATAAATAATTCCGATCGAAACAATAAATATTCCCCAGAATAAAAGTGTAATTTTCCAGGATTTTGGCATTATATTAATTTCGGCAACAGCTGATTTTAGAAAATAATAAAGAAAAGGTCCAATAAAAAAACAAGCCGTAAGCCCAAATTGCAAATATGTTTTTGGCAAGGCTGGATTAAAATATATAAATACAGATTTCCCTATTCTGATGCTTAGTGCAAATAAAAGTGCGCCCAGAAAATAATTAGTCAGGTATTTTTTCTTGGTAAAGAAAAAGAAATATACACCCAGAATAATTCCGTTGAAAACTCCTAAAGCACTAAAAAAGAATAAGAGTTCTTTACCTGTGTCCATTTTTAAATTTGTTTTATCCTCACAAAGCTAAAGAAAAATTGATTTTGATTGATCGCCTTTTTAGTTTTAATACAAAATAAGATTATTCCTAAGATTAAAATATTTAACTAATTTTATAATGCTTAAAGAAAAATCAAATAATATTAGAAATTGCCGAATTAATGGAAAACGACAGCGAGCCAAGCGAAGAAGAAAAAAATAAATGGATAAACAACCCCGACAACTGGATTTGGGGACTTTTCTATTACAACCCAAAAGATAAAAGACTTTTTCCTCCCAAGCGAATAAAAGAGTTTGGTTATACTACTAATTTTGCTAATCCTAATTCTGTTTTTGCAATCATTATTCTAATAGTAATTCTTACTGTTGTAGGAAGACATATGCATTAGAAGCTATTTCCTAATCATAAAAACTAAAATATCTTCAGCAGCATTTCACAATTATAAATACTACTTTTTGAATTTTAGAGTTTAAGACATTTATGATGAAAAAATTACTTTTTTTTCATTCAATGAGAGCCCTTTTTACTAAATTACAATGGAAAATAGTTAATCGCTATGCAGCATTAATTTTAGAAAAACTTATGTTCAAAAAATATAAATTACTTATTATTTTTACGCTTACAGAAATTCTTATTGCATTGTTTGCCCTTAGTAATTTTGTAAAAGACAACCATCAATTCATATCACTTTTAACTACGGTCTTTTTACTGGTTATTCCCTTTTTCTACTATTTGCTAACGAGAAAAAAACAAACAGAACTTACTTTTTGGTTCGTTTTTTATTCGGTATTTAAAATAACGCCTTACCTATTTTCAATGGAAAATAATTTTTTCGAAAAATTGTTTCTGTTGAAAATCTATTTAAACATCGCTTTCTTGCTATTCCTGACTTGGAAAGCATTTTTGTTTTTAAAAAATTTCAAAAAAACAGCAAAGCAAAAAGAAAACATTGAGCAAGATGCACATTCAATTATTACAAACTCTTTAAAAAAGTCGGTACGTTTTGAAAAATTAGGAAAGATGATTGCCTTTGAAATTTGCTCATTCTATTATTGTTTTATAAAATGGCAAGGTGATAAAAAAACCGAAAACGACTTTTCAGGATATTACAATAGCGGTGTCAGCGGTCTTTATTTTGGTTTGATGCTTGTTTCTGTTTTTGAGGCGTTTGGTTTTCACGCACTCTTAATTTCCCGAAATAAAACTTTAGCTATTTTATTACTAGTACTTCATGTTTATTTGTTAATCAATTTAATTGGTCATCTAAAAGCTATTTTTTTCAGAACTCATCTTGTATTGTCTCAAAAAATTGTCCTTCGGTATGGTCTTTTTGAAAGCACAGAAATTCCTATGCATTCGATTTCATCAATCAATAAATTCGAAGGCGATTATGAAAAAAGTCCTGAACTTGTAAAATATGCATTATTAGGTAAACTGGAACCACACAATATTTCATTAGAATTAAAAAACGATCAAAATTTCAAACTCCCTTTTGGAATAACAAAAAACTCAAAAAAGGTATTGTTCTATATTGATAATGCAAATGACTTTATAAATGAAACAAGACTCAAAATAGAGGAAACCCAAAGTCTTAAAAATGTATAAATGCAAAAGCAGTTGTGATTCGCTCAGAACTCATCAATAACTCATTATAAACAAAATAACCAACCAAACATTTCCCAATTATAAATACTACTTTTGGCTTTTTAGAGTTAAAGTATTTATGTTGAAAAAATTACTTTTTTTAACGGTTTTTATCTGGTTTTCTGCGCTTCAGGCTCAGGAAACAGAATCATCGTACAAAACAAAAAAAGTAATTGCAGCGCGCGATACCATTCATCTTGAAAAAGTCAGCATAAATCCGAGTTATTTTCAGCTTCTGAATACCAAAAATGAAGTTATCGATTCTTCTTTTTATAAAATAGATTTTCAAAAAGGAACACTTCTTTTAAATGAAAAATTCACTTCACTTTCAGATACTTTAATTGTCAATTATTTAAAATATCCAGATTTTATAACCAAAGAATATAGTCTTTACAAAGCAGATCAAGTGGTCAGCAACGAAGCCGGTTCTGAAAAACTGTATAAAATTGACAACGCCAATACTAAAAAAGTTGTCCCCTTTGATGGTTTAAATACTTCTGGAAGTATTACGCGTGGCGTTACCGTTGGGAACAATCAAAATACGGTTTTAAACTCTAATCTAGATTTACAGATTGCAGGAAAAATCTCAGACAAAGTCAGTTTGCGGGCCTCGCTTCAGGACAATAATATTCCGCTTCAAGATGGCGGTTATTCACAAAAGCTGGATCAGTTTGATAATATTTTCATGGAACTTTTCAGCGACGATTGGAACATTCGCGCAGGCGATGTTTTTCTGGAAAATCACAAAACGCAATTTCTAAATTTCAACAAAAAAGTTCAGGGACTTTCTGCAAGTTTTGATTTTGATACCGGAAAAAGCAAAACCAATGTCTTTGCTTCAGTTGCTTTTGTAAAAGGCCAATATGCCAAAAGTACTTTTACAGGGCAGGAAGGAAATCAAGGTCCGTATAAATTAAAAGGTCAAAATGGCGAATTGTACGTTTTAGTTATTTCTGGTTCAGAACGTGTTTATGTAAATGGCGTTTTGCTGAAACGTGGTGAAAATAATGATTATGTGATCGATTATAATGCAGGTGAAATTGTTTTTACGTCGCTTTTTACCATTACTTCTGAAATGCGTATTAACATTGAATACCAATATTCTGAACGAAATTACAACAGACTTGTAACGTATGCCGGCGGTTCGCATGAAACAAAAAATTGGAGTTTTGGCGGTTATGTTTATTCTGAAAGCGATTTAAAAAATCAGCCTTTGCAGCAAAATCTTTCAAAAGATCAGGTTCAAATTTTAGGTCAGGCCGGCGATAATCCAGATTTGATGAAAGCACCATCAGCATTTGAAGATACCTATTCGGACAATAAAATTTTATATAAAAAAATGCTCATCAATTCGGTTGAAGTTTATGAATATTCGAACAATTCTGCTGATGTTTTGTACAATGTCAAATTCAGTCTTGTTGGCAATAACGCTGGAAATTATATTATTCAAAACAATAATTCGGTTGAAAGAATTTACGAATATGCTCCTCCTGTAAACGGAATTCTTCAAGGAAATTACGAACCCGTTGTGCAATTGGTTCCGCCAATAAAACTACAGGTTGCGACCTTTTTAGGGAAATATAATCCAAATGAAAAAACGTTAGCCGATTTTGAACTCGCTGTAAGCAACAACGACAAAAATTTATTTTCGAGTATTGATGATGCAAACAACGAAGGAATTGCTTTTAAGACCAATATCAAAAAACGTCTTTTTACTAAAAGCTGGACGTTAGATGCTTTTGCAAATTATCAATTTGTGGAGGAAAATTTTAAGTCGGTTGAGCGTTTGTATAATATTGAATTTAGTCGTGACTGGAATTTAAACACGACTCTTTTGGGGAATCAGAGTCTGCTGGCGACTGGTTTTAATTTTGATTTATTTGCGAAGAAGAAAACGTCGAATGTTGGATTATTGACGTATCAATTTGAGAAATTAGATTTCAGCGAAAGTTATGCAGGAACGCGCCACACCACTACGGCTTTTTTTAAAATAAAGAAATGGACTTTTGAAAATCAGGGAAGTTTTTTGAATTCTGATGCCACAACTTCGGTTTCAAAATTTATTCGAAATCAGACCCGAACCAAATATCATTTTGGAAAAAACTGGATTGGCGCCAGTATGCAGCTTGAGGACAATCAGGAAAAAGATAAAGTTACGAATCAGTTTTCGGCCTTGAGCCAAAGATTTTCAGAATTTGGAGGTTTTGTTGGGCGTGGCGACAGTACCAAAGTTTTTGTAGAAATCGGTTTTCTGCAACGCAAAAATGACAGTTTGCAAAACGGATTATTGAAGCATGTCAACAATTCGCAGACTTATTATTTGAGATCAAAATTGATTCAGAATAAAAAAACAAATCTGGCGGTTTATGCGAGTTATCGAAATTTAAATTTTACAGATCCAAATCGAAGCAATGAACCTTCATTGAATTCAAGAATTTTATATAATGACCGTTTCTTTACTCAATTAATGCAAATTGGAACTACTTACGAAACCAGTTCAGGAACTATTGCACAGCAAGAATTCACGTATATTGAAGTCCCAACTGGCCAAGGTGTTTATACTTGGAACGATTACAACGGCAACGGAATTAAAGAACTGGAAGAATTTGAAATTGCGCAGTTTCCAGATCAGGCGCGCTTTATCAGAATCTTTTTGCCCAATCAAGTTTACATTAAAACCAATCAAAATAAATTTTCGCAGTCGCTGATTTTGAATCCAATGCAATGGCAAAATGAAAAAGGTTTGAAGAAATTTGCTTCTTATTTCTATAATCAAACTTCCTTTATTATGGATCGAAAAGTAAAAAGTAAAGGTGAACGTTTGGAGCTAAATCCGTTTGATTCTTCAGAAGAAAATATATTGGGATTAAATTCAAGCTTAAGAAACAGTTTGTATTTTAACCGAGGCAAACAGAAACATTCTGTTACTTATTCTTATTTGGTCAATAAAGGTAAAAATCTGCTGTCTGTAGGATCACAAAATGTTACGAATAATTCGCATCAATTGCAGTATATGCATTTGGTTCAAAAAACGTGGCTCTTTAATTTTTTCACCAAAACAATAAAAACGAATTTAGTTTCAGAAGATTTTATAGAGAAAAATTATGATTTGAGAGGTTATCAGCTTGCGCCAAAAATCAGTTATTTATTTTCGAAAAATACGAGTTTAGATGTCTTTTATGAATTTCAGAATAAAGAAAATCAGATTGGCAATTTAGAAACTTTAGTTCAAAACAGACTGGGAACTTCATTCTCATTTGCTGGTGAGAAAAAAGTAACACTGAATGGTGAATTTTCTTTTTACGAAAATAAATTTACCGGAAATGAATTTTCATCAGTAGGATATCAAATGCTGGAAGGTCTTCAGGCTGGACAAAATTTAGTTTGGAAATTGCTGCTTCAAAAAAATATAACGTCATTTTTAGATGTTAATTTAAACTATCAAGGCCGTAAAAGTGAGACTGGAGCAACGGTTCATACTGGAAATGTACAACTTCGCGCTTACTTTTAATAATATAAGGAAAAAACCTACGTTTAAATAAAAATAAATTGATTAATTTTAATTTGAATTTTAAACTTGTAACCTCATGAAAAAATTATTTTTAATTTGTTTTCTAGTTGTTTTATCTGGAAATTTCTATGCTCAGGAAACTACAACAGCCACCAAAGCCAAAAGCGAAGCAACTGCTAAAAAGAAAAAAGCAGATAAAGCGGCAGCGGATGCAAAAAAAGAATCAGCCAAAGCTACAAAGTCGGCGGATGAAGCTACCAAAGCATCGACAAAAGCTAAAAAAGAAACAGCAAGTGCAAAAAGTACAGCAGATAAAGAAGCCGCAAAAGCAAAAAAAGAAACTTCAAGCGCAGCTAAAAAATCAGCAGAAAAAGAAGCTACAAAAGCAAAAAGCAGCGCCGATAAAGCCAAAAGCAGCGCAGACAAAGCTAAAAAAAGTGCCGATAAAAAAGCAGAAAGCACCACAACTGATGTAAAAAAATCAGCAGCCCGCGCCGACGCAGCATCAAAAGCAGCTAAAAAAGATGCTACAGCAGCTAAAAAAACCGCCACAAAAACTTTAAAAGAAACAAACGAAAAAGCCCCAGCTGTTCCGGATAAAGTTACGGGAGAATACAATGGAAAAAAAGTATATACAGGTCCAAGAGGCGGTAAATACTACATTAACAAAAATGGAAATAAAACTTATATTCAAGAGTAAGCAAAGGTGCTGAGGGACTAAGGTGCTAAGGTTCAATATGAGACTTTGAAGCCGAACTTATGTTCGGCTTTTTTATTTACTAAGCAAGAAAATCTTAGAACCTTAGTGCCTCAGTATCTTAGCAACTTAAATAAAATATAGAGTTAATAATTTAGTAATATGTCCGAAATATCATCAGAAACATATTTCTTTATCTTCGTTTTCAAAAAGTGTTAAACTATGAGCATTGACTATTCTGCGAACAAAACAATTTTAGTTGCTCCATTAAACTGGGGATTAGGCCACGCCACAAGATGTATCCCGATTATCAAAGCGCTTCAAGAGAATAATTTCATTCCGATTATTGCTTCTGATGGAGTTGCACTTGCCTTATTGCGAAAAGAATTTCCGTACATACAAACTTTAGAATTGCCTTCTTATCATATTGAATATGCAAAAAATGGCAAAAATTTTAAATGGAAGCTGATTAAGAATCTTCCTAAAATGATTACAGCTATTTTAGACGAGAAAAAAATAGTGAACGGCTGGATTAAAAAACACGGAATTGATGGTATCATTTCTGACAATCGTTTAGGTGTTTTTAGCAGAAAAATTCCATCTGTTTTTATGACACATCAATTGAATGTTATGACAGGAAACACTACTTGGTTTACCAGTAAATGTCATCAACACATTATCAAAAAATATACAGAATGCTGGGTTCCTGATACAAATGGAGAAACTAATCTTACGGGCGAATTAGGTCATTTAAAAACCAATCACCTTAATCTAAAATATATTGGGCCGTTGAGCAGAATGCGTCAAAAAGAAACGCCAAAACAATATGATTTAATGATTATTTTGTCTGGACCTGAACCTCAGCGAACCTATTTGGATGAAAAACTTCAAAAAGAGGCCGCTAATTTTAAAGGAAAAGTGGTATTTATACAAGGCCTTGTAGAAAAAGTGCAAAGCAAATGGCAGGCTGGAAATGTTACATATTACAATTTCATGAATTCAAAACAGCTGGAACAAACTTTTAACGAAAGTGATTTTGTTCTTTGCCGTTCAGGATATACGACTGTTATGGATTTGGCAAAATTGGGCAAAAAAGCCTTTTTTATTCCAACTCCAGGGCAATATGAACAAGAATATCTGGCGATAAAACTTCAGGAAGAAAACTTGGTACCGTATGCAATGCAAAACGACTTTACCATTGAAGATCTTTCAAAAGTAAAGTCGTTTAAAGGATTGTCCCAATTTAAAAATGATATTGACTGGGATGCTTTATTTTCTGTTTTTGAGGAATAATTCTAGAAGTTGAACTGTGCTTGCAAACGCAATAGATTCCCCTCTTGTCTATTAACAGGGCGGGCGCTGTCTTCAAAAGTTCTGTCAGCGATAACATATTCGGCTGTTAATTCGAATGCTTTGATTGGCTGCCATTCGATACCAAATTGATAATCTCTTACGACATAACTTCTGGAATCCTTTTCATATTTCTTGCCTCCGTCATAATATTGAAATTGAGCAAAAGGATAAATATGCTGTTTCTTGAAATCCCATTTATAATTAAGTAAAACATAACCTCCATTCAAACTCTTTTCGTCAACAGTATTTGTTGCTGGATTATAACGAGGTCCTTTACCAATATTGTATTCGGTTTGGATTCCGAAAGGTTTTGGATACAAAACAAAAGTCGCCCCTACTCTTTCATCTTTCACATATTTAGGATCATTAACAATAACACCGGTTGAAATTTCGTCTGTAAAAGCCCACTTCCCATCATAGGCTTGAATTCCGGGTTCAATAATCTGGCTGCCAATTACAAAAGGATAAGATACTCTGGCCACTACATTCAAATCTCTGTTTGCATCTATTTTATTAGCGATCTGTCCATTATAAACTCCAAATGCAAACACACCAAAATCACCTGAACCTTTATAACCATCTCTTACTAACATTGCAAAACGCTCTCTGATTTCGGCAGGTGCCCAATAAAAAATCATTCCTAAATCGCGTTCATTTGCTATTGAACTGTTTATAGCATCGGCACGATCTAATGTTAAACGCTGTGAACTCGACTGCATGTTAATGAATCCATACGGAATTTTACTTTGTCCTACACGAACGCGATATTCTCTTTTCTTATCAAAAGAAAGATCAAAATATAAATCACGAATTTGAACAAAATTTTGGATTCCAGTAACTGGTGAACTGGCAAAATCAGGCTGGAAATAGAAAAATACATTTGGATGAACCTGACCAGAAAACACTAAACGTGCACGACGAATAAAAAGTCCGTTGTTTGCTTTTGCATCTGGAGCTGTTGAAGTTGTTCCCCAAGATCTGTCACATTGATCGCACGAAACTTTATCATTTGTTGAGAACAAACCATTATATCTTATCTGGGCATAACCTCTTAAAGAGATTTTATCGTACCAATGTTCTTCAACTCCTCCTCCAGATTTAGTGTCCGGAAGTTTTGCTTTATTGATAGAATCTAAAATACGCATTACTTCGTTTTTTACATCCTGTTTATTTAATTCCTGCGCATTAGCGGCTCCGCAAATAAGCAGTAATAAAACTGCAGTGATTATTTTTTTTATCATTTTTCTATTGCCCTTAATTTCAAGATGCAAAGATGTATCACCTATGTTAAGAAATCATTAACAAGATGTTACTATAATAAAAATTTAATGTTATGACGCGAAGTCAAATGTTGATTTATTGTTAAACCTTTAATTTTACAGCTTCTGAAAAAACTGCTGTTACAATTATTTAACCTAAGTTTTTAGTGTTTTATTGGCTTTTTCGAGTGTAAAAGAGAATTCAGAACCAATTCCGAATTCACTTTCTACATAAACTTTCTCTTTATGAGCCTCAATAATATGTTTTACAATTGCTAATCCTAAACCAGAACCTCCTTCAGAACGTGTTCCGCTTTTGTCCACTCGGTAAAAACGCTCAAAAAGTCTCGAAATATTTTGTTTCTCAACACCTTCACCATTATCACTAATTCGGATTAAAACTTTTTTCTTGGTAAGATTTACAACACCAACTTCAGTCAAACCGCCTTCTTTTCCGTATTTAATAGAATTGACAATCAGGTTTTCCAGCACTTGCTGAATTCTGTCCTGATCACCGCGAATAATTACCGACTGAACATTTTTGCTTTCAAAAGCCAGTTTGATTTTCTTTTTATCGGCCTTCATCTCCAATAAATCAAACACATTCTGAATCAATTCAACAATATCAAAATCAGTCATATTTAAATCTAAATCACCCGATTCTAATTTGGTAATCATATCTAAATCTTCCACAATATAAATAAGACGCTCCACACCTTTCTCGGCACGTTTTAAATATTTTTTTCTGATATTCTTGTCATCCATTGCACCATCCAACAAAGTCGAAACATAACCTTGAACGGTAAACAATGGCGTTTTAAGTTCGTGCGAAACATTTCCAAGAAACTCTCTTCTATATTGTTCACGAATTTCGAGCATTTCGATTTCAAGCTTTTTATCGGTTGCAAACTTTTTCACTTCTCGCGAAAGCGTTTCCATATCGGTTGTGATGGGCTGATTTATAAGCGGTGTCGATTCTAAAAGCGAAACCTCATCGTAAATCTTTTTTACCCTTCTGTATATAAATCTTTCAACACGATATTGAAGCACCAAAAAAGAGAAAATATAAATTGAAATTATAAATATTATTCCAAAAGCAATTTGATGATTCAATTGATTTTTATAAAATAAAGACATCAGCATCAAGACAAATCCTGTTGCAAACAGACTTATATATAAAGCCGACTTAATCGCAAATTTGTATGTTTTTTTAAAATTGATTTTCATTAAAAGTATTGAACCATTAAGAGATTAAGTAAAATTAAGTTTAACTCAAAAACCATATAAGAAACTGGAGTTCTGATAAACTTCAATTTCTTATATGGTTTAAATTTAGTGAATGTTTTAATAATTTGAATCAGTTTAAATCTAAACTGAGATTCGATTTTTGCCAAGCCTTAGAATCTTAGCATCTTAGAACCTTAGTATCTTAAAAAGATTAAACTTCAAATTTATAACCAACACCTTTTATGGTTTTAAAAAGGTCTTCGCCAATTTTTTCTCTAAGTTTTCTGATGTGAACGTCAATTGTTCTTCCTCCAACTACAACTTCATTTCCCCAAACTTTGTCCAGAATTTCATCTCTTTTAAAAACTTTTCCTGGTTTTGAAGCTAATAAGTAAAACAATTCGAATTCTTTTCTTGGTAAAGCGATTTCAACGTTTCCTTTTATGATTTTGTATTCTTCGCGGTTAATCTCAATTCCGCCAACATTTATTGTATCAGTAACGACTTCTTGTTCTTTTAATCTTCTTAACAGCGCCTTTACTTTGCTTACCAATAATTTTGGTTTTATTGGTTTTGTAATATAGTCATCAGCACCTGCGTCAAAACCAGCTACTTGCGAATAATCCTCGCTTCTTGCGGTTAAGAATGTTATGATAACATTATTTAATTCTGGAATTTTTCTGATGTGTTCACAAGCTTCCATCCCGTCCATTTCGGCCATCATTACGTCCATAATGATTAGTTCCGGCAATTCTTTCTGAGCCTTTGCTATAGCTTCTTTTCCGTTCGAAGCTGTTACAATCTGGTAGCCTTCCTGCGCAAGGTTATAGCCAACGATTTCTAAGATATCTGGTTCATCGTCAACTAATAAAATCTTGGTTTGTGTTTTTTTCATAAATAGCAAAAATTGAGATTTTTACATCAAATTCTCTGTAATATATATTCGATGTTTTTTATTTCACAGCGTAAAGATAGTAACAAAATAACCGTTAAAAATTACGGTTAACGGTAATTTAATCTGGTAACAATTTGATAATCTTAGCAACACAAAAACATAACAAGTGCCTAACATGAACTTTACAATGCCGTTCTTTCTTTGCACAAAAATAAATTAAACACAACACTGAAATGAAATTCAATTTAAAATTTCTATTAATCACATTATTTATCTGTTCGATTTCGATCGCGCAAAACAAAGGTACGATTTCTGGTGTATTAACCGACAAAGAAACTAATAATGAAGTACTTCCTTTTGCAAATGTTTTAATAAAAGGAACAAACATTAGTGCCAACACTGACATTGACGGAAAATATACGTTAAGTATAAATCCAGGAACTTATACTATTATTTTTAGTTTCGTAGGATATGAATCTGTAGAAAAACCAGTAACTGTTAAAGCAGGCGAAACAATTACTGTTAACCAAGTATTATCATCAGGAAGCTATACTCTTAAAGATGTTGTTGTAAAATCGACAGCAAACAAAGAAAAAGAAACCGCCTTATTATTAGACCAAAAAAATGCTGTTGTAATCAAACAAAGTATTGGTGCACAGGAAATGTCTAGAAAAGGTGTAAGTGATGTTGCTGAAGGTTTAACAAAAATCACCGGAATCTCAAAAGTAGGATCAAGAGGTTTATTTGTTCGTGGTCTTGAAGATCGTTACAATAACTTATTGATTAACGAACTTGCTGCTCCTTCAAACAATCCATTTTCTAAAATTGTTCCGTTGGATTTGTTCCCAACAAACATTGTAGGTGTTATTGATGTTTACAAAACTTTCAACCCAAATATCTACGGAGATTTTGCTGGAGGAACTTTCAATATTCAAACTTCAAAACCAACAAAAAGTGTAACTAAAATAAATATTGGTTTTGGTTATACAACTGGAAACAGCTTTAAAGATTTTTTACTTTCTGAAGATGCTGCAACCGCTGCTGGATTTTTTGGATTCAACGGAAAAGACAGAGAATTACCAAGTTTCTTACCTTCAACTGCTTCAAAAACACCTTTTACAAACGAACAGGCTTTAAGCTCTGTTAGCGGCAACAAAGGTTTTAGCGTAAACGAAGGCAAAAGCCCATTAAACTCAAGCTTGAACTTATTGCATGCTGAAAAATTTGATTTAAGCAACGAACGTTCTTTTTCTTATTTATTATCGATCAACTATGATAATAACTATGCAATTAGAGAAGGTGTTGACAGAACTTTAGATTTACAAACAACAGGTTCAAAATACGTGAACAATTTTGTTGTAACTGATTACCGTTTTAAAACTAGTACTTCAACATTATTAGGATTAAATTATAATACAAACAAATTCAAATTAGCATTTAATACATTATATATTAAAACTACTTTGAACTCAATCAAAGATCAATTTGGTCAATCAAATGGAACTGCTATTCAAAATACACTTATCCGTACGAACCAATTAGACAAAAGTGATTATTTGAATCTTCAATTATTAGGAGAATACAATCTAACTGAAGATAAAAACCAAACTTTAAAAGCTGGTGTTTCTTATGCTGATACTAAATTTGAGCAACCAGACAGAAAGTTCTTTACTGGACAAAAAACAGGCGATGATGAAATTAACACTTCATATGGAGGTAACAACTTCTTACGTCAATATTTAACGGTAGATGGAAATTCGTTCTTGTCAGCAATGGCTGAGTACAACCTTAAATTTGGAAAAGACGGAAAACAAAACAAATTAACAGTTGGTTACAACGGTAATACTTCAGGTATGGAATCTTCTTACCGATTTGTTTCAAGCCGAGGTGGTTTATTTTCATCTAGCATAAACAATATCAATGATCATATCATAAGTGACCTTCAGGCTAGTAATGGTACTTCTTTTGAAGAAAACTCAAATTCAACTTGGAAAGTAAAACTTACAGAAACGTCAAATGCAGGTTACACTAATTTGCTTTTGAAATTTGGAGAAAAGTATGAACTTAATGCAGGTGTGAGAGTTGAAAGCACAACTAAAGAAACTAAGTACAGAGGATTAGGAAGTTTTGACGCTCCTTTTAAAGTAAGTACATATGACAACTTCTATGTTTTACCTTCATTGAACGTAAAATATTTGATGAATGAAAAATCTAACCTGCGTTTTGCTGCAAGTAAAACTTACACAAAACCAGTTATTATGGAATCGTTCCCTATCTCATACCAAAATGCTGATGGAACTTCAGTACAAGGAAACTCTTTATTAAAAAACAGCGACAATTACAACGTTGATTTAAAATATGAATTATTCCCTTCTGCAAAAGAAATGCTTGCTGTAGGTGTATTTGGAAAATATCTTGACAACCCAATTGAAAGAACTTTTGTTTCGAATGCTACAACAGGAACTGTTACAACATTCTTAAACTCTGACAACGCAACCTTATACGGAGTTGAAGCTGAATTCCTTTTCGGATTAGACAGAATCAGTGATAATCTTAAAGCGTTCTCATTTGGTTTAAACGGTACATTGATGTCTACTAAAGTTAATGTAAGTCCAACTTATGCTTCAGCAGATGAGGATGGAATTGTTACAATTAACCCATCAATTGAAACACATAAAGGATCAAGAGATTTACAAGGTGCATCAAACTGGTTGCTAAACTCAGATTTGAAATATGAATTCAATTTAGGAAAAGACTGGACAAACACTATGTCTCTTGTTTATGGCGTATTCGGAAAAAGAATTTATGCAGTAGGAACAAACGGTCAGGATCATACTTATGAATTGCCAGTATCGCAATTGGATCTTGTTTGGTCTAGCAAAATTTCAGAGCACTTTGATGTGAAGTTTACAGCTGAAAACTTATTAAACCCTGCAAGAAAATTAGAATTCGGAAACGACGGAACTATAAAAGTTGCAGAAGAATCTCTATTAGCTCAAAGCTATAAAAAAGGAGTTGGTTTCTCTCTAAAATTAGGATACACTTTTTAATAGCATTTAATCATTATACCATGAAAGCCCCAGATATATCTGGGGCTTTTTTATTTAAAAGCTATTTTAAAACCTCTTAACATTTTCTTGACATTTTAGTTGGTTTTTGATAACCGTAATGTAATATTGAGATAACACCTGAAAAGGATTTACATTCTAATTTTGACAAAAATAAAAACGAATAATACAACACACAAATTATGAAAACTAAACTTTTTGCTTTAGCTCTTGCTACAGGTTTATTCTTAAATTCTTGCTCTAGCAGCGATGACCCAACTCCTGCACCTACACCTGCAACAGGCGAAATCACAGGTTCAATCACAGCAAACAAAACGTATGCTTATGGTAACTACACATTAAAAGGAATTGTAAAAATTAATTCTGGTGTAACTGTAACTTTTGAAGCAGGATCAACAATTACTATTGATAAAGCTACTGGAGACAACGCATTAGTTGTTTTAAAAGGTGGAAAATTAATCACTCAAGGTACTGCTGACAAACCAGTTGTATTTACAGAAAAATCTAAACTTCCAGGTTCTTGGGGTGGTATCATTGTTTACGGTGATGCTCCTGCAAAAGTAGCTGGTGGAGGAACTACTGGTACATCTGAAGATGGTAACAAAATTTCTTACGGTGGAGCTAATGCTACTGATAATAGTGGTTCATTAGTATACACAAGAGTAGAATATGCTGGTTCTAAATTAGCTGACGGAGAAAAAGAAAACAATGGTTTTACTTTCTATTCAGTAGGTTCAGGAACAGTTTTAGATCACTTAGTATCTTACAAAGGTGCTGATGACGGATTCGAATTCTTCGGAGGAACTGTAAGTATGACAAATGCTATTTCTTACGGAAACTATGATGATGCTTTTGACTGGCAAGATGGATGGCAAGGTACTATCAATACAAACTGGTATGCTTACCAAACTGGAAAAGGTAACTACGGAATGGAAATTGAAGCGTCTTTAAATGATAACTCATTCGGACCAAAAGTTTCTAACATTACTTTAAAAAGAGAAGCTGGTAACGTTCCTGAAGTTGGAGATAATCAAGTTGATGCTTTCCAATTCAAAAGAGAAGGTAACGGAGAATACAGCAACATCGTAATCGATGGTTACGGTAACTTTACAACTACAACTGGAACTATTACTACTTACAAAGGTAGCGCTGTTAGTATCTTAGATGCTGCAACAAACGATCACCAAGTGAAAACATCTAAAATCAAACTTTTAAATGTAAAAATCACTAACACAACAAATGTAACGCCAATCGGAGCTACTGACGCTATTGTTGTTGCTTTCCCTACTGGAACTTTCACTCCAAGTACTACTGCAACTGGAGCTTCATTAACTGCTGGAGCTTGGGCTACAGTTGACGGTGTAAACTTGATCAAATAATAAGAATACACTTATAAAATGTTAAAAACATCCTAAATATTTAGGATGTTTTTTTTTGGCGTAATTTTTGTAATTTTTTTTGTATATTTACACTAATCAAATTTATGCGATGGCAAAAAACTACTTTTATATTACATTCTTATTGGCTTTTTTCTTTACTGTAAGTGTTTCAGCACAAGACAGTAAACAATTACCAAAACCTCAAGAGTCTACTTCTATCGAGGGTCTAAGCTTGTACCCTAATCCAGTCACTGGCGGAAAAGTATACATCTCATCTAAAAATGATTTAGAGAAAGAAATTATCGTTTTTGATCTTCTGGGAAAAAAAGTACTCCAAACACATATCACTTCAAAAGAACTGAATGTTTCTGATTTAGCTCCCGGCGTTTATATCATCAAGATAAGTGAAGAAAATGCATCAGCAACCCGAAAGCTTATTATTCGGTAAAATATAGAAAAAAGCTCCTTCTTAGGAGCTTTTTTAGTTTTCAGTCGCAGTCACGGTTTTCAGTTTATATACTTTGCCGGAAACCGTGATTGAAAACTGCAACTGAAAACTGTCACTGAAAACTGCGACTGAAAACTAAAAACAATATCTTTGCAAAAAAAAGTTTTGATCACAGCCAGCGATATATTTAGCATTTCGAGTCAGAAACAGTTTGAAAAAATAGCTTTAAAAGTGTTTCGTTTTCAGCACGAAAACAATAAAGTGTATCGTGATTTTTGTGATTTTTTAAAAGTGAATCCACAGCAGGTAAAATCACTGAAACAAATTCCGTTTTTGCCTATTCAATTTTTCAAATCTCACGAAGTAGTTTCTACCACTGATTTTCCTCAGGTAACTTTTACCAGCAGCGGTACAACCGGAATGGTTACCAGCCGACATTTAGTTACTGATGTTTCCCTTTATGAAGAAAGCTATCGTCAGGGATTTTCTCAATTTTATGGCAATATCGAAGATTACGTTGTTTTAGCCCTTTTGCCGTCTTATTTAGAACGCGACGGCTCTTCACTAATTTATATGGTCGACGATCTGATAAAGCTCTCGAATCAGCCTGAAAGCGGGTTTTATTTACACAATCATGACGACTTAATTAAGAAACTTACTGAACTTGATGAATCTGGTCAGAATGTAATTTTAATTGGCGTTACTTATGCTTTATTAGATCTGATTGAAAAACATCAATTTCAGCTTCAAAATACCATAATAATGGAAACTGGAGGCATGAAAGGAAAACGAAAAGAAATGATTCGCGAAGAGCTTCATGAATTGCTGTGCAAAGGTTTTGGCGTTACATCAATTCATTCAGAATACGGAATGACTGAACTTTTGGCACAAGCCTATTCACTGGGAGACGGTGTTTTTGAATGTCCTTCATGGATGAATATTTTAGTGCGCGATCCAGAAGATGCGCTTACATATGTAAACGACGGAAAAACCGGAGGCATCAATGTTATAGATTTGGCCAATATTAATTCTTGTTCTTTTATTGCAACGCAGGATTTAGGCAAAAAAAATCCCAACAACTCTTTTGAAGTTTTGGGACGTTTTGATAATTCTGATATCAGAGGCTGTAACCTGATGGTTTTGTAAAATGTTTAATCGTTGATTTGTTAATTCGTTTAACCGAAAAAAAACAAACTATAAATCGCCTTGATTTTCATTGTTAATTCCAATATCATCTATACTATCTTCTTTTAGTAATTCTCTTTCACCTTTATATTCTAAAAGCTTATAAATTCCATAACAAGCTAAACCGCCGCAAAGTATAAAAAACAAATTCCATCCTGGATTTATAGAATCTTCACTTACAGCACTTGCATCACCAAGAAAGGCTAAGCAAAGACCAAGACCAAATCCAGAAACAATTGTTCCTCCGTAATAAGCTACAATTCCTATAAAAAAATAGAGCCACTTGTTCTTGCCATATTCTTCAGCCAAATTGGCAAATGCTTTCCAAATCCAATAAATAAATAAAATTCCAATCATAGGTTTGTTGTTTTAGTTAGGGAATAAACTTACTAAAAAAAACATTCGATTTTATTTTCATTCAAAATAAAAAAATCCCAACAACACTTTCATGCTATTGGGACGTTTTGATAATATATTACGGTTTAATCCTTGATTTGTTGAAATCGTTTAATCGGCTTCAAACTCGATTAAACAATTAACCGATTAAACACTTAAACAGTTCTAATCACAAAATAGTTTTTCTTTCCGCTTTGTAACAAAACAAACTGATTGTTGATTAAATCATTCGCTGTTAAAACAAAATCTTCTTTAATTTTTTCTCTGTTTACCGAAATTGAATTTGCCGTTAAAGCTCTTCTCGCCTCTCCGTTTGATTTAAAGAAACCTGTTTTTTCGTTTAAAACTGAAATAATATCCAATCCGTTTTCTAAATCAGCTTTTGCAATTTCTGCCTGCGGAACTCCGTCAAAAACTTCTAAAAAAGTTGCTTCGTCTAATTGTTTCAAATCTTCTGCTGTAGAACTTCCAAACAAAATATTCGAAGCCTGAATTGCTTTCTCTAAAGCTTCTTTTCCGTGTACAAAAGTCGTGATTTCTTCTGCTAATTTTTTCTGCAAAATCCACAAATGCGGCGCTACCTCATGTTCTTCAATCAGAGCATCAATTACATCTTTATCTAAAAAAGTAAAGATTTTGATATATTTTTTCGCATCAATGTCAGTTACTTTCAACCAGAATTGGTAAAATGCATAAACAGAAGTTTTATCAGCATCCAACCAAACATTTCCGCCTTCAGATTTTCCAAATTTAGATCCGTCTGCTTTTGTGATCAATGGCGTAGTCAAAGCAAAAGCTTTTGCATTTTCGCCACCCATTCTGCGTACTAATTCCGTACCAGTGGTAATATTTCCCCATTGGTCAGAACCTCCCATTTGTAAAAGGCAGTTGTTATTTTTATATAAATGATAAAAATCGTATCCCTGAATTAATTGATAAGTGAATTCCGTAAAAGACATTCCTTCACCTTCTCCACTCAATCTTTTCTTCACAGAGTCTTTCGCCATCATATAATTTACCGTGATACGTTTTCCAACTTCACGTGCAAAATCAATAAACGAAAACTCTTTCATCCAGTCATAGTTGTTTACCATAATTGGAGAATTTGCTTCTTTTGAATTAAAGTCTAAGAAACGAGACAGAACGCTTTTAATTCCGGCAACATTTTTAGCTAAAGTTTCTTCGTTCAACAGATTTCTTTCGTCAGATTTTCCAGAAGGATCACCAATCATTCCAGTCGCGCCGCCCACAAGAGCAATTGGCTGATGACCAAAATTCTTTAAATGAACCAATAAAATAATCTGAACCATACTGCCGATATGCAGTGAATCTGCCGTTGGATCAAAACCAATATAAGCCGATGTCACCTCTTTTAGCAATTGTTCTTCCGTTCCTGGCATGCTATCATGGTACAAACCGCGCCACTTTAATTCTTCAACTAGATTCTTCATTTTTAATAATATTTTGCGCAAATATAATCAATGGCAATGGCAATATCAAAAAGCAATACTAAATCAGATATAATAAAAGCGAAGAAAAACTTGAAGTTTTAAAACTTTTGATCAAAAAAAAACTAAAAATGAGGAAACCCGTAAAAATGACCATTCTTTTTTTTCTAGTTTCGCCGACATCAAAAATATAACAATGAAAAAAATATTACTATTTACTCTCTTACTTTACTGCTCTTTTATCAATGCACAAATTTCTTTTGAAAAAGGCTACTTTATTTCAAACGATGGCCAGCGAACAGAATGTTTTATCAAAAATCTAGACTGGAAAAACACTCCTAAAGACTTTAAATACAAAACAGATCCTAGCGAAAAAGAATTTAAAACTGAAAATATTGCTAATATTCAGGAATTTGGAATTACTAATGAAAGCACGTATAAAAAATTTAAAATCAAAATCGATCGCTCAAGTAATGAACTAAAAAAAATGCTTACAAACAAAGAGCCTATCTGGAGTGAAGAAGTTATCTTTCTAAAAGTCCTTGTAAAAGGCGATGCAACTTTATATAGTTTCAGCGACGAAAGCATCACTCGCTACTTCTATGAAACAAAAACGATTCCGACAGAACAGCTTATTAATGTAAAATATATTGAATCTGACAACAACGAGGGAGCTGAAAAAGTTATTGAAAGCAATGAGTATAAAACGCAGCTTTTTAAAAATGTAAAATCGGACAATATAACCGAAAATGATATTGCAAGACTTACTTATAAAAAAGCTGATCTTGTTAAGTATTTCAACAAATACAACAATGCTGTCAATCCAAATGCGGCTCCAAAAGCAGAAGAAAACACAACAAAAGGAGCTTTTCATATAAAAATAGCTCCCGCAGTAAGTTTTGTTTCTTTATCTGCTAACAACACTGGTAATTCAAACTTTAATGTTGATTTTGACAGTAAGGTTATTTTCAAAATTGGTTTTGAGGCAGAATATGTTTTGCCTTACAATAAAAACAAATGGAGCGTTTTCACGAATCCATCTTACCAAAAATATGAAAACGAAAAAATATACCTGGTGCCAACAGGATTTGTATCGATTCCTGATAAAGAATACAAAGCAAGTGCGAATTATAATACTATTCAAGTACCACTAGGAATCAGACATTATATGTTTTTAAATGAAAACTCGAAACTTTTCATTAATGCAGCATATGTTATCGACTTGGGTTCTAAGGCAAGCATAACATACACAGACGTAGCTACTAATACAGTTACCGAATTTAAAAGCAATACTGGAGCAAATTTCGCCTTTGGACTAGGTTATAATTTTAAAAACAAATTTAGCGGCGAACTGCGATTAAACACAAAAAAGCAGCTAATGCGTGATTACTTGAATTACTCTACAAATTATAGTTCAGTAGATTTTGTTTTAGCTTATACCATTTTCTAAACTATTTTATTATATCACAAATGCTGTCAGAATATTTAAACTAATATTTTGGCAGCATTTTTTTTTGCGTTTGAAATTCAAACAAAATCAAAAAACCGCTGCAACTTTGAGCCTTTGTCTCTTTGCATCTTCCAAGCAAAAACTTATATTTACAAAATGGTATTAGTAACTGGAGGAACAGGTTTAGTAGGCTCGCATTTATTACTTCATTTAATTGAAAATGGAGAAAATGTACGGGCAATTTACCGCAGTCAAAACAACATTCAAAAAACAAAATCGGTTTTTGAACTTTATAAAAAAGGTGATTTGTTTGATAAAATAGAATGGCTTGAAGCCGATATTTTAGATGTTCCTTCTCTCGAAATTGCTTTCAATAATATTGATTACGTTTATCATTGCGCCGCATTAATTTCTTTTGATCCAAAAGATGAAGACGCACTGCGAAAAACCAATATTGAAGGAACAGCCAATATGGTCAATTTTTCAATAGCGCGCGGAATAAAAAAATTCTGTTTTATAAGTTCTATTGCTGCATTAGGAGATTTAGCACCACATGAAACCTTCATCACTGAAGAAACCGACTGGAATCCTGAAAAACCACATAGTGATTATGCCATTTCTAAATATGGCGCCGAAATGGAAGTTTGGCGTGCCGTTCAAGAAGGTCTGGATATTATAATTGTAAATCCGGGAGTGATTTTAGGACCGATTCCGAAAACAAAAAACACACAACAAGGAAGTGCCGAATTATACGTAAAAGTCGCAAACGGACTTCCCTTTTACACACTCGGAAGCACAGGTTTTATTTCCGTTGACGATGTTGTAAAAACAGCTTCTCAGTTAATGAAAAGCGACATCAAAAATGAGCGTTTTACCTTAATTGCAGAAAATGTAGTTTTTAAAGACATTCTTGATACGATTGCAACGGTTTTAAAAGTAAAAAAACCACGCATTCACGCAAAACCGTTTTTAATGAATGTTCTTTGGATGACAGATGCTGTTTTTTCAACTTTATTCTTTCAAAAAAGACGCCTGACAAAAGCAACTGCAAAATCATCGTATTCGAAAGATCTTTATTCTAATGAAAAAATAAAAACCGCTCTAGGAACGGTTTTTCAGGATGTACATGAGTACATTATAAATATTTCAAAACTATAATTAATTATTTGTCTAAAAGCTTTTCTCTGCTCTTTGGATCAATATTTACCGGTTTTGCTGCTTTTTTTATAGAATCTTTAGCTTTTTCAGCTGCTTTCTTCGCTGTTTTTGCTGCCTTTTTATCCTCTATTTTAACTATTGAATCTGTAGCGCGCTGCTGCACTGCCAATCGCTTGCCTAACTCATCAAACATATCTTTATACGTTTCATAATCAGAAGCATAAAAAATATTGCTTTGTGCAAACTGAAGACTATCTACCTTATATTTTTTATAGATAAACTTCTTCGGATCTGATTCAACTGAATCCAAAGACAGCGGATTTTGATATTTCATTGCTTCCAAAATAGAAAGATCATACATAATATCAACCATTTTCCCTCTTTCAATAAGTCCTTTTGGCTCTTTTACAAGCTCTTTTTTACAGCTTACAGAAAGAAACAAAACCAATATTATAAATACAAAATTCTTCATTTCAGTTTTTTATCTGTCAAACAATAATCTTTTTCCGGCGCGTATATCTTTTACTTTGAAATTGTTATAAACCATTTCTCCGTTCACAAAAGTATGCGTAATTCTCGATTTAAAAGCCATATTTTCAAAAGGAGACCAGCCACATTTGTACAAAATATTATCAGAGTTTACACTCCAAGGCAAACTTGGATTCACAATCACTAAATCGGCATAATAACCTTCTTTGATAAAGCCTCTTTTTTCAATTTTGAAAATTTTAGCCGGATTGTGACACATTTTCTCCACAATTTTCTCCACGCTGATTTTTCCTTGATGATGCGCTTCAAACATTGCCACAACTGCATGCTGTACCAATGGACCTCCAGAAGGCGCTTTCAAATACGATTGCTGTTTTTCTTCTTTAGTATGAGGCGCATGATCTGTTGCAATAACATCGATTCGCCCGTCATTCAAAGCTTTCCAAAGTTCTGCACGATCTTCAGCCGTTTTAACAGCTGGATTCCATTTTATGAAATTCCCTTTTGTTTTGTAATCTGCATCAGTAAACCAAAGATGATGCACACAAACCTCAGCGGTAATCTTTTTATCTTCTAACGGAATTTTATTGGTAAACAATTCCATTTCCTTTGCCGTTGAAAGGTGAAAAATATGAAGTCTTGCGCCTGTTTTTTTCGCCAGGGCAACTGCTTTTGAAGATGAAATATAACAAGCTTCTGCACTACGTATTAAATGATGCGCTGTAATTGGCACGTCTTCACCGTATTCTTCTTTAAATTTTGCCAAATTGTTTTGAATTGTAGTTTCATCTTCACAGTGAACTGCAATCAGCATTGGTGTGCTTGAAAAGATTTTTTCCAAAGTTGCTTCATTATCTACCAGCATATTTCCTGTTGAAGAACCTAGGAAAATCTTAATTCCTGCAACATTCTTTGGATTTGTTTTTAGAACTTCTTCTAAATTATCGTTTGTTGCTCCCATCATAAACGAATAGTTCGCAAATGATTTTTCAGAAGCAATTTGATATTTATCTTCTAATATTTCTTGAGTAACCGCATTCGGAACCGTGTTTGGCTGTTCAATAAAAGAGGTGATTCCACCCGCGA
Source organism: Flavobacterium sp. LC2016-01 (assembly GCF_009711135.1). Classification (GTDB taxonomy): domain Bacteria; phylum Bacteroidota; class Bacteroidia; order Flavobacteriales; family Flavobacteriaceae; genus Flavobacterium. Next base: position 97,256 of record NZ_WMIC01000007.1, read on the forward strand.
CTGCCGCTCTCGATTCTGATTCTATATCGCCTTTGTGCGTTAATCCCGGTTCTCTAAAATGCACTTGATCATCAATTGCACCCGGAATTAAATAATTTCCTTCGGCATCGATCACTTTACAGTCAGAAGTTTTTAGGCTGATGCTGTCTGAAACCTCAACTATTAAGTCATTTTCAATCAAAACATCACCTTCAAAAATTGACCCTTCGTTTACAATTTTAGCATTTTTAATTAAAACCCTGTTCATTGTCTTTTTCTTTATAATGTATTGAATAATTTTTTTAATCGAAGAGAAATTACACCAAGAATAGCTTCTTTAATAATGGCATTGCTCATTTTTGAAACTCCTTTTGTTCGGTCGGTAAAAATAATCGGAACTTCCGTTATCTCAAATTTACCACAATAAGTTCGATATTTCATTTCAATTTGAAAAGCATAACCAACAAATTTAATTTTGTTCAGATTTATTTTTTCCAAAACCTCTCTTTTGTAGCAAACAAAACCCGCTGTAGCATCGTGAATTTTCATTCCGGTAATAAACTTAACATAAACCGAAGCAAAATAAGACATCAACACACGGCTTAAAGGCCAGTTTACAACATTTACTCCTGTTACATAACGAGATCCGACAGCTAAATCGGCACCTCCAAAATGGCAGGCATCGAATAATTTTTCAAGATCATTTGGATTGTGTGAAAAATCAGCATCCATTTCAAAAATAAAATCATACTGACGCTCCAAAGCCCATTTAAAACCATGAACATAAGCAGTTCCTAAACCTGACTTTTTTGCTCTTTTTTCCAAAAACAATCTTCCAGGATATTCTTCCTGCAGTGCAATCACTTTATTTGCGGTAAAATCTGGGGAATTATCATCAATAATTAAAAGATGAAAAGACTTGTGCTGCGAAAGAACAGCTCTTACAACGCTTTCAATATTTTCTATTTCGTTGTAAGTAGGAATTATGACAATACTATCACTCATTTTTTTCTCGGTAATTTCACCGCAAAAATAAACTTTTTATAGCATTTGCTTCATAATAAATGCATAATAAAACTATTGAAATAAAAAATTACTAATTTTGTGACACTATGATTGAACACCTTCATCCACGAATTATTGAAAACAAAGACTGGGCAACTGCTTTATTTGTCCTGACCTTTGCCGTTGTTGCTATTACGAAGTCAGCTTACGAAAGCCGATTTTCAGAATTCAGCAAGTTGATTTTTTCAGATAAATATGCCAAAATCTACCGTGACAACAGCCACATGAAAAGCAGTTTTACAGTAGGCTTGTTTTTTGTGCAGATTATTTCGTTTGCTTTTTTTATTCAGCTGACGATGCATATTTTTTCTCAAAATTCAAAAAACGCAGCAGATATCGTATTAAAAACCGATTGGATTTTATTTATCCAGATCGCAACATTTCTACTTTATTTTATTCTTGCAAAATATTTAGTCGAGAAAATTGTAGCCACTTCCTTTAATATTGAAGAATTTGTAGATCTTTTTAACCTACAAAAAGTCACTTATCGAACCTATATTGGGGTTTTACTGCTTCCAATCAATGCTGTTTTGTTTTATTATGACAATATTCCAACCATTGTGCCGTTAGCATTGATAGGCATTTCGCTGTGTATAAGCTTATACTCCTATTTTATTTCAATTAAAACGTATCAAAATGCAATAATCAGCAAGTTATTTTATTTTATTTTATATCTTTGCGCTCTTGAAATAGCCCCTTATTATTTTCTCTATTATTGGATAACAAAAGGGAGTGCTTAGAAAATGTTTATAATATGAAAGTGAAAACAATTTTGGTGTCACAGCCTGAACCTAAAGTGGAGAATTCTCCTTACTTTGAGCTCCAACAAAAACACAAAATAAAAATTGATTTCAGACCATTTATTCATGTGGAAGGGGTTAGCGCAAAAGAGATTCGATTACAAAAAATCGATCTTAATCATTACACTGCGATCATTTTAACAAGTCGAAATGCTGTAGATCATTTTTTTAGAGTGGCTGATGAAATGCGTTACAAAGTTCCTGAAGGATTGAAGTATTTTTGTCAATCTGAAGCAGTTGCTTTTTACCTTCAAAAGTATGTTGTGTACAGAAAACGTAAAATTTACGTTGGAGCAAAAGATTTTGCAGACTTATCTCCGCTGATCAAAAAGTACAAAGACGAGAAGTTTTTACTTCCTGCATCTGATCAATTAAATGCAGATGCACCAGTAACGCTGAACAACTTAAAAGTTGATTGGGCACAGGCTATTTTTTACAGAACTGTAATGAGTGACCTTTCTGATTTGGCTGATGTTTATTACGATGTTTTAGCATTTTTTAGCCCAACAGGAATTAAATCTTTGTTTAAAAACTTCCCAGATTTTAAACAAAACAATACCAGAATCGCTGTATTTGGAAGCACAACTCAAAAAGAAGCTTTAGACCATGGTTTAAGAATTGATATTCTTGCTCCAACTCCTGAAACTCCTTCTATGACAATGGCTTTAGAAAAATACATCGCCGAAGCAAACAAAGGAAAGTAAACCTAAGAATAAAAATATACTCCCGAAGCCTCGGGATTAAAATCCAAATTCCAACTAATCACTGGGATTTGGATTTTTTATTTTTATAACAATTTATAAATCAAACACAACCCAATCCCGTGGTTGAAATCACGGGCTGCTATATTTTAAATTGGAATTTTATTTTTCCTTCCTTTTAACTACATTTGATTTCTATTCCAAACCCAAATCACAAAAAATAGTTTCAAATTTTAAGTTATGAAAATTAATTCCCTAATAATTGAAATTGACGGTATCGACAAAGAGATTCTTCGTTATTTAATGGACGATGCCCGAAAACCAATATTACAAATTGCCAATAAAATCGGTATCTCAGGCGCTGCAATTCATCAACGATTAAAAAAACTCGAGCAATCGGGCGTTATTTCAGGATCAAAATTCACTGTTAATCCAAAAGTTTTAGGCTACAACACAATGGCATTCATTGGTGTCTATCTTGACAAAGCTTCCCGAAACTCTGAAGCTGTAAAAGAATTAAGAAAAATTCCAGAAGTTTTAGAATGTCATTATACAACCGGAAACTGGTCGGTTTTGATTAAAATTATTTGTCGCGACAACGAACATTTAATGTCTCTTTTAAACAATAAAATTCAAGCTATTGAAGGAGTGTCAAGAACTGAAACCTTTATTTCGTTGGATCAGCAGATTGACAGGCAGATACAGTTGTAAATTAGAGAATGTGTCAATTTGATAATTAGATAATTTCTTAAAAAAATAATTGTCACCCTGAGCGAAGTCGAAGGCTAGGTTACACACAAGGGCTTCGACTACGCTCAGCCTGACAAATCGTTTGCTAAAAAATACAAAACCCGACAGATTTTAAAAATCTGTCGGGTTTGTTATAAATTATCTAATTGACTAATTTTCTAATTAATCAATTAATTCCTCCTACTTCCAGAATAAATCGAGATATAGTACAAAAGCGTTGCAATCGATCCAATTGCTGCAACTAAATAAGTTCTTGCAGCCCATTTTAAGGCATCTTTAGCTCCTGCTTGCTCCTGTTGTGTCAACATATGCTTATTTTCAAGCCAAGCCAACGCTCTGTTGCTCGCATCATATTCTACTGGCAACGTAATAATCGAAAACAAAGTTGTTGCTGCAAAAAGAATAATACCTACCAATAATAACTGAGGAAAAGCTTTAATCATCAAAATACCAGCAAGCAAGATCCATTGCATGTAATTAGATGCAACGCTTACAACTGGCACTAACTTAGAACGCAGCGTAAGCCATTCATAGCCTATCGCATGTTGAACCGCATGCCCGCATTCGTGCGCTGCGACTGCCGCTGCCGCCGCATTTCGATGATTGTAAACCGCTTCACTTAGATTAACTGTTTTATCAGACGGATTATAATGATCGGTCAATTGACCTGCAACCGAAATAACACGAACATCTCTTATCCCATTATCAGCAAGCATTTTTTCAGCGATTTCTTTACCGCTCATTCCGTTTTGCAACTGCAGTTTCGAATATAATTCGAATTTACTTTTCAGTTTTGAACTTACCATCCAGCTAAACAACATTATAGCTCCGGCAAGAATTATGTATGCACCTCCCATGTTTTTATTTTTTTGATTGAAATTTAAAGTTACAAAACCAATCGCAATTTATGAACCATTTTAACAAAATGACATTTTGACATCTTACATAAAATTGCTTTACCTGTTCGCTATCGCTCGAGTTCAAATGAAAAAAATCCAAATTCAAATACTAATTGGAATTTGGATTTTTAAAAATTGGAACTTATAATAATTGTTGGAATTTGGATTTTTTGATTTGGAATTTAAGATAATTGATTGTTTACTTCTTCAAACTTTTCAATCAGAGCATTTATTTTTGCCTGCTGTTTTTTAATCTGTTTTGGACGAATATAAAACCAGTTAAACAAAATCCAAAGCAAGGTGATTCCATACGTAAGACTTGCACCTCGGACTGTCATTCTGCTTGCATATTCATACATATATAAACAAATTCCAGCGGTTAGAAGCAAAAAGTATAGACTCATCATATTAGTTTGCAAAAACTGCTGCTTCTTTTGAATCAGAATTAATTTTTGAAGATATTCCTGATTCGTCTGCGTTGCATCAATATCTTTATAATTGCTGAATAATTTATTAGAAACAAACAAATAAATCACCATCGCAAGAATCGTTAAAACAATTCCGATTTTAGTTGAAATAAACTGTGGCTGATAATGCATCCAAACAAAAATTATAAACGCACTCGTTGCAAAAAGCATAATATTAGTCATCCATAAACTGCGTAAAGACGCTTTTTTAAACTTGCTAACTCTGGAAAGCAAATCCTGCATATCGGGCTGACTTACGGATTGTTTTTTCCATAAATCTTTAAAATCTATATTGTTATCGTTGTCCATTTTCTTTAAATTTTTGAGTCAATTTTTCTTTTATTCTGTGAATTTTCACCCTTACATTCGCTTCTGAAAGTCCAACAATTTTGGCAATTTCAGTCTGCTTGACTTCTTCCAATTCCAGTGAAATAATGATACGGTCCGTTTCAGGTAATTCGGCAATGCATTTGTATAAAAACTGAATCTGAGGTTCTATTGACTGCTGTTTTTCTTCAGAAAGATGAATTGGCAAATCTGATTTTGGGAAACGCTTTTCTTTTTCAATCTGCCTTAAACAATTATTAGAAGCAATTCTAAAAATCCAAGTTCCAATCGCCGACTCATTTCTAAAAGTATCCAACTTTTGCCAGACAATTATAAATGTTTCCTGAGCCAGATCCTGCGCAATGTCATAATCATTGACAAAACCCATGCAGAGCCTGAATATTCGATCCCAATACGTCTTGTAGATTTGTTCAAATTCCATTCTTATTATTTTATAAAAGTGTTTAATTGTGCCAAATACCAAGCTGCATCATCATACATAATAAAATGCAGACCTTTGCTCGCATATTGAAAATGGGCTGTTTTCAAGTTTTTATACTGATCTTCAATTGCTGGTTTTAAATTTATAAAATAAGACTCTAATAAAATCAACGCTGGACATTTTATCTGTGCGATTTTCGCTCTTAAATCGGTATTGGAAAAATCACAATACATTTGTCCGAATGTTTTCCTGTCTGATTTTACGCTCCAATCCACAACCATATCCATTTTTGAGGCATCAGCCAAAAGTCGTGGCATTGTTTTTTTCTGCATATCCAAAAACTGAGCATCAGTCATGCCTGTCATTTGATTCACAACTGCTGTGCAGTCATTGTTTTCTTTTGATTTAAAAGAAGGATCCATCAGTGCCGCCATACACGGAAGCGCATCTACAACCACAATTTTCCCGATTAATTCTGGATAATCAGCAGCAATGGCAAGTGCTAATCCACCGCCCATACTATGGCCAACTAAGATTGGTTTTACAATTTTATTTTCTTTTATAAAATTGGCGATTTCTGTTTTCCAATTTTCGAATGAAGGATTCACCTGTGGTTTTACTCCGGCAAAACCAGGCATTGTAAGCGTGTAGCAAGTAAACTCTTTTTCGAATGAAGCTTTAGTTTCGTTCCAAACCTCTCCAGAAGAAGCAAATCCGGGAATGAAAATTATAGTTTGTTTTCCCTTTCCGGTTTTAAGAACTTCAAAAGGATATGATTTTGTTTGTGCAAAAACATTTAGACATAATGCAGAGAATAAGAATGCGATAATTAAGATGATATACTTTTTCATTTTTAATAGTTTTAAGTTGTTAATTTAATCGGATCCGTCGTTTGGATACGAGAGCTATTAAAATGTTACAAAAGTTTTTAAAATTTAAATAAAAAAATTCCAAATTCCAATGTTGGTAGGGGTTTTTAACCGCAAAGTGCGCGAAGGTTTACGCAAAGGACGCTAGGTTTTCCGCCACAAATTCACGAATTTTTTTCTATTAATTTGTGAATTCGTGGCGGAAAAAAATAAGCACAAAAAAAATCCCAAACCCCAATCATAAAATTGGAATTTGGAATTTTTATATTGGAATTTAATTCGGTTAACCAACCAAATTAATGATTTTTCCAGGAACAATAATCACCTTATTTGGCGTTCTGCCGTCTAATTGTTTTTGTGTTCTTTCGTCTTTCATTACGATTTGTTCGATTTGTTCTTTGGTTAAATCCAAAGGCAATTCGATGGTGAAACGCATTTTTCCGTTGAAAGAAACTGGATATTCTTTATTTGTTTCAACCAAATGACTTGCCTCAAAAATTGGGAAAGCAACTTCTGAAATTGAAGTTGTATGTCCTAACTGTGACCATAATTCTTCAGCAATATGAGGTGCATATGGTGAAACCAAAATCGCTAACGGCTCTAAAATCGCTCTTGAATGACAATTTTGAGAAGACAATTCATTCACACAAATCATAAATTGGGAAACTGAAGTATTGAAAGAGAAATTCTCAATATCTTCCGCCACTTTTTTGATGGTTTTATGCAATGATTTCAAGTTGTCTTTTGTCGGTTCGTCGTTGTTTACAATTAAACCATTATCATCAAAATACAATCTCCATAATTTTTTCAAGAAACCAAAAACTCCAGAAATACCAGCAGTATTCCAAGGTTTTGCCTGCTCTAACGGACCTAAGAACATTTCGTATAAACGTAATGTATCAGCACCATATTCATCACAAATATCATCTGGCGTTACTACATTGTATTTTGATTTCGACATTTTTTCGACTTCACGACCTACAATGTATTTTCCGTTATCATCTAAAATAAATTCTGCATCAGCGTAATCTTCTCTCCAAGCCTTGAATTTAGCAACATCTAATTCATCAGAAGAATTAACCATTGAAACATCTGCATGAATTGGCTGTACTTTGTGGTCTCCAATTTTATTTTTAGAAACAAAACTATTAGTTCCTTCAATTCTGTAAACAAAAGCACTAGTCCCCAAAATCATTCCCTGATTAATCAGTTTTTTGAATGGTTCTTCTGTTGGCGCAAACCCTTTGTCTTTTAAGAATTTATTCCAAAAACGAGAATACAATAAATGTCCGGTTGCGTGTTCACTTCCACCAATGTATAAATCTACACTTTCCCAATAAGCCAAAGCTTCTTTGCTTGCGAATTCATTTTCATTGTGCGCATCCATATAACGCATCCAATACCATGAACTTCCTGCCCAGCCTGGCATTGTGTTCAATTCCAAAGGAAAAATAGTGACATTGTCAACTAAATCGGTATCAACAACTTTATTTTGTTTTGTATCCCAAGCCCAAACTGCAGCATTTCCTAAAGGAGGCAAACCGTCTTCAGTTGGTAAATATTTTTCTACTTCTGGCAAAATAATTGGCAAATGTTGTGTATCAATCATTTTTGGTAATCCATTCACATAATAAACTGGAAATGGCTCACCCCAATAACGCTGACGAGAGAAAACAGCATCACGCAGACGGTAATTTGTTTTACCAATTCCCTGACCTATTTTTTGCAATTCGCTAATAGCAGCATACGTTGCATTTTTATAATTTAATCCGTTTAAGAAATCAGAATTTGCGATTTCAACGTTGTCTTTTGATCCGTAAGCGGCCTCAGAAATATCAACATTGGCGAAGATATTTTTGATTTCCTGCATTCCGTTTTGACCTTTAAAGAAATTAGCAAACGCATAATCTCTTTCGTCTCCGCAAGGAACCGCCATTACAGCGCCAGTTCCGTAACCTGCCAAAACATAATCACCAATCCAAACCGGAATGGCTTCTTTCGTAAAAGGATGCTCCGCATAAGCACCTGTAAATACTCCCGAAATGGTTTTTACATCGGCCATACGCTCACGTTCAGAACGTTTTGCAGTTTTTTCAATATACGCCTCAACTGCTGCTTTTTGTTCTGGAGTTGTAATTTTAGCAACCAAATCATGTTCTGGTGCCAAAGTCATAAAAGTAACTCCAAAAATAGTATCAGGACGAGTAGTGAAAACTTCGATTACTTCATCGTGATTTTTCACATTAAAAGTCACCAAAGCACCAACCGATTTCCCAATCCAGTTTCTTTGAGATTCTTTTATAGACTCACTCCAATCGATATCATTTAGACCTTGAAGCAAACGTTCGGCATAAGCAGAAATTCGCATACTCCATTGTGTCATTTTTTTTCTTATAACAGGAAAGCCTCCACGCTCAGAAACTCCGTTTACAATTTCGTCATTTGCCAAGACAGTTCCTAAGCCAGGACACCAGTTCACTTCGGTTTCAGCCAAATAGGTCATTCTGTACTGCAACAGGATTTTTTCTTTTTGATCTTCAGAATAGGAGTTCCATTCCTCAGCAGTAAAAATCGCTACGTTGTCATCACAAACGGCTTCAACTAATTTATTTCCTTCTTCTTCAAAAACTTTTACAAGCTCAGAAATTTCAAAAGCTTTTCCTTGTTTTCTGCAATACCAAGAATTGAACAATTGGATAAAAATCCATTGTGTATGTTTGTAATAATCCGGATTTGATGTACGCACTTCGCGCGCCCAATCAAATGAAAATCCGATTTTATCTAATTGTTTTCTGTATCCCGCAATTTGCTTTCCTTCTTTATCAACTCCGCCGTCAATATTTACACGAGTTGTATCTTCCGGACGCTGTCCTGTCTGAATTGCATATTGTTCTGCCGGCAATCCAAAACTGTCGTAACCCATTGGATGCAAAACATTGAAACCTTGATGTCTTTTGAAACGAGAATACACATCTGAAGCTATATAACCCAGCGGATGCCCAACGTGTAATCCTGCTCCAGACGGATAAGGAAACATATCGAGAACATAATGTTTAGGTTTTTCAGAGTTATTTTTTGCTGCAAAAGTTTGATTTTCTGCCCAATATTTTTGCCATTTGGCGTCAATTTCGTTTGGATTGTATTTCATTTCTAAGTGACTAAGATTCTAAGTGACTAAGGTTCTAAGGCTTTTCACTAATTAATTATCGCGCAAATTTACATTTATTGTCGCTTGTTCCAAAGCTATTTCACTGACAAACAAATAAAATAACAAAATACTTATTTTTAATTACGTAAAAATACTTATGTTTGTAATTCAAAATACGTATCAAATATTTTCTTTTTATAAAACATTTGAAAAAAAAGAAAGAATACTTTTACGCACTAATCTTTATTTTTACAAAGTTATTTAAAGAACAAAATGAGTATAAATAAAAAATATTCGATTGAAGTTCGGGTTTGGATTGAAGAAGCCGATGGTCCATTTCTAGGAATTGGAAAAATCTGGCTTCTAGAAAACATTCAGAAAACTGGATCGATTACGAATGCAGCGAAAGAAATGAAAATGGCGTATCGTCAGGCTTGGCAATTGGTTGAAGAAATGAATCAGCGTGCCGAAAATCCGTTGGTCGAAAAATTGCTTGGCGGAAAAGGCGGTGGTGGCGCGCGATTAACTGAAGCCGGAGAAAGAGCAATCACTGTTTTTTACGAAGTTGAAAAACGCATTAAAGAGTTTGCTCAAAAAGAAACACAGAATCTGAAATTTTAAAAACAAATATTTAAACACATAGAAATATACCTTTAGTTACCTAAAAAAGGTGTTTCACTCATTTCAATACACATAGCTGATCTATGTTTCTATGCATTTAAAAAACCAAGATCATTTTTTTTAACCTTCAGTGTTCATTTTAAAACATACTGAAAGAAAACCAAAGACATGAACCAAAAACTATATCTGCTCTTTATTTTTATCAGCCTGAAAAGTTTTTCACAAACTGAAAATTCTAAAGCAAAGCAAGACAGCATCAAAAAAGAAGAACTAAGCGAAGTTGTTATTACAGCCTCTCGCCGTTCTGAGAATATTATGCGTTCTCCTATCAGCATCGAACAATTAAAATCGGCGGAAGCCAAAAAAATGGGATCGCCAAGCATTTACGAAGCGCTTGAAAATGTAAAAGGCGTTCAAATTATTACGCCAAGTTTAGGTTTTAAAGTAATCAACACTCGTGGTTTTGCTAATTCTACAAATGTAAGATTTGCGCAATTGGTAGACGGAATTGACAATCAGGCACCACACTTGGGCGCACCAATTGCAAATGCTTTGGGCGCTAATGACCTTGATATTGATAAAATCGAAATAATTCCAGGAACCGCCGCCGCTTTGTATGGAATGAACGCCATTAATGGTTTAGCAAATATTCAAACTAAAAATCCTTTTGAATATCAAGGCGTCAGTATTCAGCAATTAACTGGCATAAATCATGTGGGGAATATTGACCGATTTTCGCCAAAAGTATATTCGCAGTTTAATCTAAGATTTGCAAAAGCTTTCAATGAAAAATTGGCGCTTAAAGTAAATGCTTCGACAACCGGAGGAACAGATTGGGTTGCCGATGACAGAACCGATTTAGCTCCAAATGCAAATGCATCGACAGGTTTATTTGGTGCAGATAATCCGGCTTATGACGAAGTTAATGGCTACGGAAACGAATCGGCAAACCGAAAAACCTTAAACCTAAACGGCAAAAATTATGTTGTGGCCAGAACAGGTTATCGCGAAACGGATATTTCAGATTATGGAATCAAAAATTATAAAGCTGATGTCGGATTTTATTTTCGCCCAAAACCGGGAAATGAACTTTCTGTATCATACAAAACAGCTTTAATAAACACGATTTATCAGCGTTCAAACCGATTTAGACTTGACAATTACACACTAAATCAATTTGCTGTTGATTATCATTCTACCGTTTTTCAGGTAAAAGCCTACGCAACAACAGAGAACACGGGCGATTCATACAATATGCGTTCCCTTGCCGAAAATATGGACCGCGCTTATAAATCTGATGACAAATGGTTTTCCGATTATACAACTGCCTACAAAAACGCCATAACAGGCGGTGCAACAGTCGCAGATGCACACAGAATTGCCAGAACGCAAAGTGATCAAGGAAGGTTTATTCCTGGAACTGAAGCTTATGAAAAGAAAAAAGAAGAATTGATTGATATCAACAATTGGGATATTGGCGCCGCTTTGCGCGTAAAATCAACTTTAGTTCATGGCGAAGGATTAATTAATTGGGATAAAGCTTTTGCCCATTTCTTCGAAAAAATGGATGCAAAACTATTAAGCGGACTGGATTATAGAAACTACATCATTGTTCCAGACGGCAATTATTTTATTAATCCTGTTCATGCTGACGAAAATTTAACCTATCAAAAAACGGGCGGATTTACACAATTGACAAAAGATTTCTTCAATTCAAAATTACGTTTGGGCGCAACAGTAAGAGTTGATAAAGCCGATTATTTTGAAGCCAAATTCACGCCACAGTTTACTGCAGTTTATTCGCCAAAAGAAAGTTTAAATTTTAGAGCTTCGTATCAAAACGGGTACCGTTTTCCGAGTATTTTTGAGGGTTTTTCGAATGTGAATTCGGGAGGTGTAAAACGTGTTGGCGGATTGCGAATCATGTCTGACGGAATTTTTGAAAACTCATATACGAAAGCTTCCATTGATAAATTTCAGGCACAGGTAAATACTGATGTCAATACAAATGGCTTGACTCAGGCGCAGGCAATCGAAAAAAATAAAAATACGATTCAGAAAAATCCATACACCTATTTAGAACCTGAATTTGTGAAATCCTTTGAAGTTGGTTTTAGAGGAATAACATTAAACCGAAACCTTTTTATTGATGCCGATTTCTATTACAACTCCTATAAAAATTTCATCGCCCAAGTCGAAGCCAGCATTCCAAATACTACAGATCCAAATCAGATTCCGACTGCATTATATTCAAAAAACAGCCAAAATCGCTATAGACTCTGGACAAATTCTAAAAGTAAAATCTACAATTACGGCGGAAGTTTAGGTTTGAAATATCGACTTGATGAAACTTTTACTGCTTTAACCAATCTTACTTATACAAAACTCGACCGAACAGATGATAAAGACGGACTTGAAGACGGCTTCAACACACCTGAATTCAACGTCAACGGAACGCTAATGGCGCAAAACATCTGGAAAAATCTCGGTGCAAGTGTTACAGCGCGCTATCAAAACAATTTTGATTACGTTTCTTTTTTAGTCAGCGGCACTGTTCCTGCCTATTGGTCGATGGATGCACAGGTTAATTATTATTTCAAAAAATCAGGTATTACAACAAAACTAGGTGGCACGAATATTTTAAATAAAGCGTATACATCAATTCTAGGCGGACCATCAATTGGCGGCTTGTATTATTTATCATTAGTATGGGAAACCAAAAAACTCTAAATCATTAATTCTATGAAAATTAAAAATTACATTCTTATTTTTCTAATTGCATTTTCTTGTGCGATGTGTAATTCTTCTAAAAAAGAAGAAAAAGTTGCAGCTGAAAAAACTTCAGAAACAAAAAAACTTGATCATGACCTGCTTTCGGTAGAAGACAGTTTGAAATTAGTAAATCATCAAATCGAAGTAAAGGGTGATGTCGAATTTCCGTTGCAATTGACTGTTGATTCATTAAGAAAAATGAAAGTTGTTACAATTGACAATCTAAAAATAACTGGCAAAAACGGAGAAGTCAAAAGAGAAATTAAAGTTTGTAAAGGAGTGCTTTTAAAAGATATTTTAGAAAAAGCAAAAATCAAACAAGAAGATCATAAAGACCGCAATTTTTATATCGTTGCAAGAGCTTCAGACGATTATAAAGCTACTTTTTCTTGGGCAGAAATTTTCAATAATCCAACAGGTGAAAATGCCTTTATTCTTTTTGAAGAAAATGGAAAACCGTTAAAAAATGGCGAAATGATTGCTATTTGCAGAAACGATATTAGAACCGGGCCAAGACATGTTTATTGGTTAAAAAGCATTGAAGTTTATAAAGTCAACTAAGGTTCTGAGATGCAGTCCCGAGAGCTATCGGGACTAATGTGCAATGTTTTTTTGCTCCCAGAGTCGCAAAGTCGCAAAGTTTTAAAATTGATTGAAGAAAAACTTTGCGACTCTGCGACTTTGCGCGATTCAAACAATTTTTCATGCAAACTTTGTGTACTTTGCGGTTAAACCTATTTTTTATTCAATATCAAATTGTACATTTATGGTATAAAAGTTCGTTATTAACTTTAAATAAAGAAATTCTTTATTATTTTTACCACATAATTTAAGCAGACTATGAGTTCTAACTTTGATAAATTTCAAAAACGCAGGTTAATTTCCTCTTATTTTTCGGTAGTATTAAGTGTATTCTTGGTTTTATTCCTTTTAGGAGTACTGGGATTATTCATCATTAATTCTAAAAAACTGGCAGATGATTTTAAAGAAAAAATCGCCATGACCGTTTTCTTTAAAAATGAAGCAAATGACAGCGTTATCAAAGCGTTTAATACCGAATTAAAAAGAGCTCCTTTTGCAAAATCTTTTGTTTATGTAACCAAAGAAAAAGCGGCGAAAGAGCACACTGATATTATTGGAGAAGATTTCCTTACTTTCTTGGGAGAAAATCCGTTATTGAATTCATACGACATTCACCTAAAAGCAGATTATGTTGAAAGAGACAGCATCTTAAAAATTGAAAGCGGTCTGCGCAAAAACACCATGATTGAAGATATTGTTTACGACAAACAATTAGTAAATCTGGTAAATGACAATATCAAAAAAGTAAGTATGTGGATTTTGATCATCAGCGGTTTCTTGACTATAATTGCCGTTTTATTGATCAACAGTTCACTTCGTTTATCAATACATTCAAACCGTTTTATCATTAAAACAATGCAAATGGTTGGTGCGACTAAATCATTTATCCGCAAGCCTTTTGTGACAAGAAGCGTTAAATTAGGAATGCTTGGCGCTGCTTTGGCCATCGTTGCATTGATTGGGCTTTTAATTTATGTTGAAACTAATTTCCCAGGTTTAGGAATTTTAGAAGACAAAGCCTTAATTGGATTGGTTTTATTGGCCGTTTTCGGATTAGGCGTTTTAATTACTTGGGTAAGCACGCATTTTGCAACACAACGTTTCTTAAACTTAAGAACAGACGATTTATACTAGTACTAAGTCGCAATTTTAAGTTTTCAGTATTAAATAAAATGCCTTCGGCTACGCTCAGGCTGACAATAAATAAAACATCTTGGGTATTGCTCAGGACAGCAAAAGAAATAAAATGAAAAACAACAATAAAGAAGAACAACAAGTTCAAAAACAGGAATTCCTTTTTGACGGCATCAACTACAAAATCTTATTGATCGGAATTGGTGTTATTGCGCTAGGATTTATTCTAATGTCTGGCGGAGGAAGTACTGACCCGAATGTTTTTAATGAAGATATTTTTAGCTTTAGACGTATTCGTTTAGCGCCAACAACCGTTTTAATTGGTTTTGGAATCACGATTTATTCTATTTTCAAAAAATCTAAATAAAATAGATCTCGGATTTTTAATTGGACTGCCCTTCGACTTCGCTCAGGGTGACAATCTGAAATCTGAAATCTGAAATCTAAAATTCTCCATGAATACATTACAAGCTATCGTTCTTGCCATTATTGAAGGAATTACAGAGTTTTTGCCTGTTTCTTCAACTGGACACATGATTATTGCCTCTTCTTTTTTCGGGATTGCACACGAAGATTTTACCAAACTTTTTACGATTGTTATTCAGCTTGGCGCTATTCTTTCAGTAGTCGTTTTATATTTTAAACGATTTTTTCAAACGCTTGATTTTTACTTTAAACTTTTAGTTGCGTTTATTCCTGCCGTTGTTTTAGGATTATTACTAAGCGATTTTATTGATGGCTTATTAGAAAATCCTGTTACAGTTGCTATCTCGCTTTTAATTGGAGGATTGATTTTATTAAAAGTTGACGAATGGTTCAACAACCCAAATACTGCTGAAACTTCACAAGAAATCACTTATTTACAGGCCCTTAAAATTGGTTTATTTCAATGTATTGCTATGATTCCAGGAGTTTCTCGAAGCGGTGCCAGCATCGTTGGTGGAATGTCTCAAAAATTAAGCAGAACAACAGCCGCTGAATTTTCATTTTTTCTTGCTGTTCCAACAATGCTTGGCGCTACCGTAAAAAAATGCTACGATTATTACAAAGCTGGTTTTGAATTATCGCAAGATCAAACCACAATATTGGTTATTGGAAACGTTGTTGCTTTTATTGTAGCACTTTTAGCAATTAAAACTTTCATTGGATTTTTGACTAAAAATGGTTTCAAAGTTTTTGGCTATTACCGAATCATTGCCGGAATTGTTTTATTGCTGATTCACTTTTTAATTCACCCGCTTACCATTATATAATGACAACTGAAGAATATTTAGACGGACAAGTTTTATTGATTGACAAACCTTTAAAATGGAGTTCGTTTCAAGCTGTCAATAAGTTAAAATACCTTTTAATTAATAAAGTCGGACTTCCAAAAAAGTTCAAAATTGGGCACGCCGGAACTTTAGATCCATTAGCGACAGGCCTATTACTAATTTGTACAGGAAAATTCACCAAAAGAATATCTGAACTTCAGGGTCAGGCAAAAGAATATACGGGAACCTTTTATATTGGAGCTACTACTCCATCTTACGATTTAGAAACAGAAATCGATGAGACTTTCCCAACTTCACATATTGATGATGCTTTGATTCAGGAAACCGTAAAACAATTTTTAGGTGAAATTGATCAAAAACCGCCTATTTTTTCTGCTATTAAAAAAGACGGCGTTCGTTTGTACGAACATGCGCGCGCAGGCGAAACGGTAGAAATTGCCAGCAGAAAAACAACAATACACGAATTTGAGATTACTCGTATTGCTTTGCCCGAAGTTGATTTTAGAGTAGTTTGTTCTAAAGGAACTTATATTCGTTCCCTTGCTTTTGATTTTGGAAAAGCGATGAATTCCGGTTCACACTTAACCGTTTTACGCCGAACAAAAATTGGTGATTATGATGTTAAAAATGCAATTGACATTACTTTATTTGAAGAAAGTTTAAAGTAATTGCCAAAGTAAAATGCATAAAAAAGCACATTACAACATAATCGTAATGTGCCCAGCTCGTAAATCAAAGTATAGTTATTCCATACTTATTTCCCCTGAGTTAATAGTGAGGCACATTTTTCCCTCCAAATAAAAATGTAGAAAAGAAATCATAAAATCTTTCGAATAACTTTTTCATAGCAGTGCATTTTTTAATAGTTAAACATTAAATAAACACCAATAAAAAGAGTAAATCAGAAAATTAATAATAGAAGTGGGATAGTGTTACTAAATTACAAAATTTTGAATGAAATAAAAATTTTAGACTCATTATTTAACATCTTATTTTATTTATTATCAACAGGTTATCAACAATTTATTCAAGCTTTCTTTACAAAAAAAGCAGTTATTATAGACGGTTGTATTTAATGCTTTCCATGATTTCAACCAGTTCTTCCTGAACTGAAATCCCTTTATCTGCAAGATACCACAACTGAAGGTCGGTTTTGATTTTTTCATCAATTGGTCCAACTTCTTTTTTATGTTTTACCATTAATTCGGTAGCGCCTTTTGGTCTTGGGCCCCAATCTGCTCTCACAATTCCAGCTTCTTTGCAAATCACAATTACTTTCGGGATGGCTCTTCCGCCATTTGTCAAATAATGATTCATTAATTCGTCGTTTTCGTCCCGAAACACAATTCGGAGATCAATTTTTTTATCTGATTCGTGAGCCATTTTATTTAAAATTGGAAGAATCTGAGCCGCATCGCCGCACCAACCTTCCGAAATAACCAGCCAGATATAATGATTATTTAAATGTTTCAGTTTTGAGACTAAATCTTCAGAAACTTGGATCGTCTTTTCCAGCCGATTCATTCTTGCTTCATTCAATCTCGTATAATTAGTCAAACTATCAGACTGCTCGTTTCCGGTCGATTTTCCTTCTGATAATAAATCGGACACTAATTTTCGATATTCCGCATAGGAATGGCTGTTAAATAATGCTTTAGCTACGATACTTTTCATAAATATTTTATTTTGCTATGTATAAAATTACGGATTTCTAAAGATTGACAACTGACTTTTATCACATTTGATAAAAAAAACGTAAAAATTCTCTATAAATTTAAACTTAGCGCACAATTATTTTTTTGTAAACATTATTTTTAAAAATCAGAATATGTCTATATTTGCACAAATTAACGCAACACAAACATGAAATATAAAAGAATTCTTCTTAAACTTAGCGGCGAGGCCTTAATGGGTGATTTACAATACGGTATTGACCCAAAAAGATTGGCCGAATATGCAGATGAAATTAAGCAAATCCATAGTAAGGGTGTAGAAATCGCTATTGTAATTGGAGGAGGAAATATTTTTAGAGGCGTTGCTGGTGCCAGCGCTGGAATGGACAGAGTGCAAGGTGATTACATGGGAATGCTTGCTACTGTCATTAACGGAATGGCTTTGCAGGGCGCACTTGAAGACAAAGGAATGAAAACGCGTTTACAGACTGCTTTGAAAATGGAATCTATAGCAGAACCCTATATTAAAAGAAGAGCTGACCGTCACCTTGAAAAAGGAAGAATTGTAATCTTTGGTGCCGGAACCGGAAATCCATATTTTACAACAGATACTGCAGCAGTTTTAAGAGGAATCGAAATCAATGCTGATGTTATCCTGAAAGGAACTCGCGTTGACGGAGTTTATGATTCGGATCCAGAGAAAAATGCTTCGGCAGTAAAATTTGATTTCATTTCGTTTGATGATGTTCTTAAAAAAGGATTAAACGTAATGGACACGACTGCGTTTACTTTAAGCCAGGAAAATAAATTGCCAATCGTTGTTTTTGATATGAACAAAATTGGAAATTTATTAAAAATCTGCGAAGGAGAAAACATCGGAACGGTAGTAAACATCTAGATTACTTAGATTGCTAGAATTTTTGGATTATTTAGATTTCTGTAAATTTTGGCAATTTTTAAAAAACAATATTCAAAAAAATAAAAACATTATATTAGTTAGTAAATTAGATGCGTGAATTTTTAGGAAACCTAAGAATCCATTCGTCTAAAAATCTAAAAATCTAAAAAAAATGACTGAAGAAATAGATTTTATATTAGAAAGTACTGAAGAATCAATGAATGGTTCTATTGCACATTTAGAAAAAGAATTCCTAAATATTCGTGCAGGAAAAGCTTCACCAGCAATGTTGGGAAGCGTTTTTGTAGATTATTATGGATCTGCTTCTCCACTTTCTCAAGTATCAAAAATCAGTGTTCCTGATGCCAGAACAATTACGTTGCAGCCTTTCGAAAAGAGTATGCTTCATCCAATCGAAAAAGCAATTATGATTGCTAATATTGGTTTTAATCCGATGAATAACGGAGACATGATTATCATCAGTGTTCCGCCTTTAACGGAAGATCGCCGTAGAGAATTGGCTAAACAGGCAAAAGCTGAAGCTGAAGATGCTAAAATTGGTATCCGAAACGTTCGTAAAGACGCCAACACTGACATTAAAAAGTTAGAAAAAGAAGGAACATCAGAAGATATCTGTAAATCTGCAGAAGAAGAAGTTCAAACCTTAACAAATACTTATATCAAAAAAATCGATGAATTATTGGCTGCGAAAGAAGCTGAAATCATGAAAGTATAATTTGATATAGCAGAAAATAAAAAATCCGTTTGGTGTAATTTTGCCAAACGGATTTTTTTATTCTTATTTTTGCATACCAAATTAAGATTCTTTTCGTTTTTGAAACTATAACATTCTGTATGAAGCTATTTTGTTTATTGACTTTGTTTTTTACGCTTAGTATTCAGGCGCAATTTCAAATAAACGGAATTGTTACAGATTCGCACAACAAGCCTCTCCCTTTTGCCACCATAACCACGGCCGACAACAACAATACAATTACAGATGTTGACGGGAAATTTGAGTTTAAAATCAACTCAAAAACGACCACTTTTGCAGTTTCGTACATTGGGTTTCAAACCAAAATAATTGCAGTACTAAACAATAAAAAATTCTACGCGGTTTCGCTTTCACAAAAAACAGATGATTTAAAAGAAGTTGTGGTTTCTAATGAAAATCCGGCTTTGACCATCATTAAAAAAGTAATTGCGAACAAAAACAAAAACAATCCGCAGAAAAAACTCAGCAGTTTTGAATACAAAACGTATAATAAACTGATTGTCACGGCAAATCCAGATTCAATTGACGGCCGAATCGATTCTTCGGCAGCCTATAAAGACCTCAATAAAAAAGTAATCAACGTTGATTCTTCAGATTATAAGTTTAAAGAAATCATCAGCAAACAGCATTTATTTCAAACGGAGAAAGTTTCGCAGTATCAATTTGGCAACAACAAATTAAAAGAAACGATTCTCGGAACAAAAATGGCGGGCTTTAAACAGCCTGTTTATGAAATTATTGCTTTTAACCTGCAGTCTATTTCGATTTACGATTCAAAATACGAATTATTCGAAACCAAACATGAAAGTCCGATTGCCAACAACGCATTTTCTGATTACAATTATAAACTTCTAGATACAGTGCCAATTAAAGGTCGAAATACCTTTATGATTTACTTTAAAAACAAGAAAAGAAAAACAAATGCTCTAGAAGGCGTTTTATATATTGATGAGGAAAATTTTGCTGTCGCAAAAGCTGTAATGCGCATAAAAGCCGTTTTAGACATTAGCGGTATACATGAATTTGAATATGTTCCGGAGGAAAAAATCTGGTTCCAGAGCAACACTACTTTCAAAATTGTAAAAGGAAAGAATGATGATGACATTAAAATTTTAGGAGGAACCATTCAATTTGACGGTGATGTTGAAGACAATTTTGAGCGAAGAAAAAAAGTCGCTTCTGATTTTACGTATTTGATTTCTGAAAGCAATAATTTTGACATTCATTACAACACAAATTCTGCTATAAAAAATCCTTCGCTTTATATTGAAATTAAAGACGATGCCAATAAAAAACCCGAAGAATTCTGGAATCAATACAGAAAAGAAAGTTTAGACTTAAAAGGTCAAAAAACCTATCAATTAATAGACAGCTTGTCACTGAGCAAAAGAATTGAAAAACGCTTGGGTCTGGGCCGAAAAATCATAAACGGCTACCTTCCTATCGGACCAATTGATTTGGATTTAAAAAAGGTTATCAGTTATAATAATTATGAAGGTTTCCGCTTAGGACTTGGCGGCGTAACAAACGATCGATTTTCTAAGCTTTTTAGAATTGAAGGTTATGGCGCATATGGAACAAAAGACGGAGCTTTTAAATACAGCATTGGCTCTGGAGTTTTATTAGATAAAAACACCAATACTTGGCTAAACGGATCTTATACGAACGATGTTCGAGAGATTGCAAGTACCGTTTTTGCTGTAGACAAACGCGTTTTTAAAATTTATGATCCGAGGCCAATTAATATTAGTACTTTTTATAAATACATTGCCTGGAAAGCGAATATTCAAACTAAAATTGTTCCAAAAACAGAAGCGGTTTTTGAATTAGCAAGAACATATGTCGAGCCAAAATTTGATTATCTATATAATTTAAACGGACAGTTATATTCCAGTTATGTAATGACAACTGCAATGGCATCGATTGTTTGGGCGCCATTCAGCGATTTTATGCAGACACCAACAGGAAGAACAGAATCAGATAAAAGATTTCCACGATTTACTTTTCAGTTCACACAATCGCTGCCAAATGTTTTGGAAAATGATTTCACATTCAGTAAAATAGATTTCAAAACAGAATACGAAAAAAAATATTTAAACGGTCAAAAAACAAGTTTGCTTTTGCAGGGCGGTGTTGCAATGGGCGACGTGCCAATTACGCATTTGTACAACACTATGCCAAATAACTTAACAAAAGAAACCGTGATTCAGCGTATTACTTTTGCTGGAAGAAACAGTTTTGAAACCATGTATTTTAACGAGTTTTTCTCCAGTCAATATGTTTTCTTTCAAGTAAAACATGGTTTTGACCGAATTAAAATCATGAAAAAAGTTCGTCCTTCTTTAGTTTTAGTGACAAGAATGGCTTGGGGGAATATGGAAAAACCTGAACAGCATGTGGGACCTTCTTATAAAACTTTAGACAAAGGCTTTTTTGAATCTGGAATTGAATTAAACCGAATTTTCAAAGGTTTTGGTCTAGGCGGCTTTTATCGTTACGGACCTAATCAATTGCTGAAATTTGAAGATAATATTGCGGTTAAGATTTCTTATGTTCTTGATTTGGGATTATAAGATTTAAATTCCAATTTTACGTAGCGTTTGTCATTCCGAGGAACGAGGAATCTCCGCAAGTAACTCCGCGACGAAAATCTAAGCTTTGTCGAGCTTCTTACGGAGATTCCTCGTTCCTCGGAATGACAAAAATGCTAACAAAACTCAAATAAAAAATCCCAAACCCCAATCGTAAAATTGGAATTTGGAATTTCAGTATTGGAATTTTTAAAAACTTATGGTTTCAAAATCAAAACAGACGGCGTATTATTTAACCAAGTACTTTGAGACTCAATCAGTTTTTTCCAGCTGTCTAAACTTATAATCATTAAATTTTGAGTTTCTAAAAACTCTTTCTTGATCGTTCTGTCATGCATAATCATAATATGATTTGGAGCAATCTGTTCAATAGAACGAATAGTTTCTTGAATATCACGGGTATTTTTCACTTCACCGCTGGCGTCCAGAACTGTAATCTGAGAACCATTATTATTGATCAGCTTTTTAGCATATTCGATTAAAAAAGCATCTTCTTTACTGAAGACCGGCATAAAAACCTGATCTACTTCTTCTAAATCTTTATCAATAAAAATCCCGACTGGCATTTTACTTTTTGCAATAATATGACGTGTTCTTTCATCAAAAGGAGAGTTTTCAAACAAACCTTCTTTTCCGGTAAATTTATCAATCAAACGATCTGGATTTACAATTCGGGTTGTGAAACCAAGAATTTTCCCCAATAAAGTTCCTTCAAAAATAGACTGGCCTAAACCAACAAGCAATAAATCGTACTCGCCTTGATTTGCAGTATCAATAATATCAGAATCAATATCATTTGTTACTTTAAAAACACTCAGCATATTTTGATTCAGCTGTTTTGATTCTTCAATAACAGGAACTAGCATTTTGCGTTCGTGATCTTTTACATCAAATGAATGTATTTCTGTGCTTAAAGACAAATGCATTGCTGTTACAATCGAATTATCACCTTGTTTTTTAACCAAACTGTTTGCGATTTTCAATAATTTTTTCCCTCTTTCAGGAGTTGCAAACGAAAGCAGAATCTTGTATTTGCTTTTGGTTCCAATTTCTTCTGGAACCGCTGTCACTTTATCTTTAAAAACAAAATTTATAAAATCTAACGCCGGTCCCGTCATAAAAGTTGTGATCAAAGCCATGATCACCATCATTGTAAAAATCTCTGTAGACAATACGCCTAAATCGTAACCTATATTCAAAACAACCAGCTCCATTAAACCGCGGGTATTCATCAAAGCTCCAATTGCGAGACTATCTTTCCAATTTTGCCCGACAAATTTTGCTGCCAAAGCACTTCCGAAGAATTTACCAACAACTGCCACTAAGATAATAAGACCTGTAATTTTCCATAAAGCAGGATCATTCAATAATCCAATTTGTGTACGTAAACCAGTAAACACGAAGAATAACGGAAGAAGAACAATTATCGAAACGTCTTCTACTTTTTCAATAAAAATATTTCTGAATTTATTGTTTTCTGGCATAATCGCTCCGGCTAAAAAAGCACCAAATAAAGCATGAATTCCAATTAATTCGGCTGCATATGCAGAGAATAAAAGAGTCAAGAAGAAAATCGCAACAACCGGTTTATTTAAACTTTCGCGAGTTGAATTTAAATCACCAACACGTTTTAAGAAAGGACGAACAATTTTCAACATGATAATCACATATAAAATTGCCAAACCGATTACATAAAGCGAACTTGCTAACGAACCCGCTTTTACAATAGCAATTACAACTGCCAAAATACACCAAGCAGTAATATCATCTGCCGCAGCACACGTAATAGCAATCGTTCCGAGTTTCGTTTTTTGAAGACCTCGCTCCTGCACTATTCTCGCCAAAACCGGAAATGCCGTAATACTCATGGCGATTCCCATAAATAATCCGAAGGAAGAAAAAGCAACACCTTGAGGAGCAAAAGTTCCGTAAATAAAATAAGCAAGAGTCAATCCTAAAGCAAACGGAATAACAATACTTGCGTGACTGATCACAACGGCATCGTGCGCTTTATTCTTCAGCACTTTTAAATCCAATTCCATTCCGATTACAAACATGAAAAGAATTAGACCAATTTGACTTAAAAACTGAAGATTTCCTAACGATTCTTTTGGAAACAAAGCAGCTGAAAACTCCGGAAAATACATTCCTACCAAAGATGGCCCAAGGACAATCCCAGCAATCATTTCTCCAATTACAGACGGCTGTCCGATTTTTCTAAAAAACCAACCGAATAAACGCGCAACCAAAATAATGGTTACAATTTGTGCTAATAAAATAGCCAACGGATGCTGTAGATTTTCAACCATTGAATTCAGAAAATCATTCCAATGATTGCTTTCGATTTTTTTCTCTACTACATTTCGGCCCGCTTCAAGAGATGAACCCTGAGAAATTATCCAATATATCAAAGTAGTAAAACCGCCAATAACTGTAATGTAAAATAAGGAGTTTTTAAAGTTATTCATAACCCATTTTTTAAAATTATGGAACAAATATCAGAAGTCAATTTTACGTGAAAAAGCAATTTTGCAGCTAATTTTAAATCTATGTAATAAGTCTGCAAAACTTTGTAATAAGTTATAATTTCACCTTTTTCAAAAAGTCAGCGCGATAAGTTTCGCTTAAGATCAAGCTTGCATTTTTATTGTTTTCTTCGAGATGATGCAGTACGATTTCATTGTGATTAAAGAATTTTATTGCTTTTACAGCAACAATTTCCTTTTTATTAATTCGGCAGAAATCGGCTTCTGGCAAATCTTTTAAAAGTGTATCGAATTTTATGTTTTTCAAATTCAGAAAACTGCCGTCAGTCAATAAAACCGTTTTGTCACGGCTGTCGCTAATTGCCGATTTTATATACTGAATATGATTAAAGTAAAGAAGCATTTTTCCTTTGTCCGTATTCAGCTGAATAAATTTTTTCCCTGTTTCCGGCTTCGCAAAGCGTTCAACGGCTTTAGAAATCGCTTTTTGTAAGCGTTCTAATTTTACTGGTTTTGTAATATAATCTACAGCATCAATATTAAAAGCTTCGGCAGCATATTCTTTGTATGCGGTACAAAAAATAACAAGTTTATTTTGGAGCATTTCTGCCAGATGAAGTCCGTCAATTCCTGGCATTTCGATATCAGAAATCAGCAAATCAAAATCAAGATCGGGAGCATCGACCAAAAGTTTCTCTGGATTGTTATACGTTTTTACAATTTCAACTTCAGGAATTTGTTCGCAAAGCATTTTTAGGTACGTTAATCCGGGAAGCTCATCGTCCAGAAGCAAGCATTTCAGTTTTGTATCCAAGTAAATCTATTTTTAGATGAGCAATATAAACATCGTTTTCTACAAACTTATCAAGTTTGAAATTATTCTTGTAGATGATTCTCAGACGATGCTCTAAAGTTGCATGTCCAAAACCGCTTCGTTCCTTTTTCAATACTTTTTTATCCGAAATTTTATTCGAAACCGTCATAAAAAAAGCATTGTCTTTAAACTCAAAAACAACCGAAATAAAAGCATCGGCACTTTGCAAATCAGCATGTTTGAAGGCGTTTTCGATTAAATCAATTGAAATTAAAGGCGCCAATAAAGGCTGATCGTATAATTTATCTTCTTTATTGATATTAGTTTTTATTTTCAATTCAAAAAGCGGACTGATTTTAATTTTATTGATTTCGATTAAATTCAGCGCAAAATCAATTTCTTCTTTTGCCGTGACAAATTTCTTTTTGCTTTCGTATAAAATATAATCTAAAACATTGGCCAATTTATCTAAAGCGAAATAAGTCTGATACGCGTGTGACTGAATTGAATTTAAAATATTCTTAAACAAATGCGGATTCAGTTTCGACTCTAACGTTTCCAGTTGCAAATCATTTACTTTTACTTCTAGCGCATAAAAACTCTTTTCAGCTTCATCTTTTGCTTTTTTTGCCTGCATTAATTGGTAGACCATAATACCGATGATAATGACAAGCAATAAAAGAATCGCTAAAAAAATAAAAGTTGTGGTATTGTTTTGCTGCATTTGTTTATGAATGTTTATTTTTTTGCCACAGATTATAAAGATTAAAAAGGATTTTTTTCTTTGCTTGGAGAAAAGAAATCTGTGAAAATCTCTTTAATCTGTGGCTTATATTTTTTAATGACTAGAAACAAACTTCAACCCAATAATTGAAGCAATCAAAGTGGTCAGGAAAAATATTCTCCAGAAAGCTGCGGGTTCTTTAAAAATAAAAATTCCAACTAAAACAGTTCCAACCGCACCAATTCCGGTCCAAACTGCATAAGCCGTTCCAATTGGCAATGTTTGTGTTGCTTTATACAATAAAATCATACTGATTGAAAGACATACAAAAAAACCAATCATCCAATAGGTTGATACAATTCCAGTTGTTTCTTTTGCTTTTCCAAGACATGATGCAAATCCTACTTCAAAAAGTCCTGCAATAATCAATAAAATCCAGTTCATTTTCTTTTCCTATTTTAAATTAACTGCAAATATGAGAAAAGCTCGCGATTAAACCTTGAAAAATAAGAAAATTATCACAACCCATATAATTGCAAAATTGTGTTAACATTGCGTAAAATACAATCGATTATTTATGATTTTGAGGCATTTTCACTACATTTGCAACCATTTTTAAAGATTTTATGAAAAACGCTATTCAAGTTGGCTTTTGGGAAAAACTAGCCCGAATCATACTTAAAAACAGAATTACAATTTTAGTTTTGGTTGCTGCCTTAACAATTTTCCTTGGTTACCAATGGAAAAATCTGTCTATGACGTACACCGAAGCTAACTTGCTTCCTAAAAATCACATCGCTAATAAGGACTATCAAAAATTCCTGGACAAATTTGGCGAAGAAGGAAATCTGGTTGTAATTGGTTTTCAAGATCCAAAATTTTTTACGCCAAAAAACTACGCAGCCTGGAATGAATTGATGACAGGTTTAAAAAAATCGAAAGAAGTTGATTTAGTAGTTTCTTTAAATGATTTAAAAAAATTAGAAAAAGATACCGTAAACGAAAAATTCGTTCTTACGCCATTTATCGATCAAAGCAAAGCTCAAGATCCTGAGTATCTAAAAAAGATTCAATACGATTTATTTCACAATTTGCCTTTTTACGAAGGTTTGCTGTTTAATAAAGAAAGCGGCAGTATCCGTTCAGCAATTTATATTAACAAAGCGCTTGTAAATACACCGGAAAGAAAGACTTTTATCTTAGAAAACTTAGTTCCGAAAATCGATAAATTCGAAAAAACAACCGGAATTGATTTGAAAGTTTCCGGAATGCCATACATCAGAACGATTAATGCTGCCGATATGAAAGGCGAAATTGGATTGTTTATTGGTGCTGCTTTATTGACGGTTTCGTTGATTTTCTTTTTCTTTTTCCGTTCATTCCGTGCCACATTTATTTCGATCTGTATTTTGATTGTGGGTGTTGTCTGGTCATTCGGAACATTGGGATTATTTCATTATAAAATCACGATTTTAACTGCTATTATTCCGCCGTTAATTATTGTAATCGGAATCACAAACTGTATTTTCCTGATCAATAAATACCAGCAGGAAATTAAACTTCATAACAATCAGGCCAAAGCGTTACAGCGTGTTATTTCTAAAATTGGAGTTTCGACTTTAATGACGAATTTGACAACTGCGATAGGTTTTGCAACCTTTATGATTACGGGAAATGATTTGCTTTTTGAATTTGGTTTGGTAACTTCTATCAATGTAATTTCTGTTTATTTATTGACACTTTTAATTGTGCCAATTGTATACAGTTTTATGCCATTGCCAAAAGAAAAACATTTATATCATTTGACTAAAACGTACATTTCGACTTTATTGAATGTTGTGGAAGATTTGGTTAAAACAAAACGTCGCTACGTTTATACTGTTTACGGATTGTTTCTAGTTTTCAGTGTAATTGGAGTTTCGCAAATGAAAGTTTCAGGAAGTTTGATTGGTGAAATGCCAAAAAGCGCTTCTTTCTTTAAAGATATTTTATTTTACGAAAAAGAATTCAACGGCGTTATGCCACTCGAAATTATGATTGACACCAAACACAAAAAAGGTGTTATGAAAGCGTCAACCATTCGTAAAATGGATGAACTGCAAAATACAATTTCGGAACTTCCAGAATTGGCAAAACCGGTTTCGATTGTGAATTTGGTTAAATATTCTAAGCAGGCTTTTTACAATGGAAATCCGGAGTATTATCAATTACCGACTTCGCAGGAACAGACTTTTATTTTGGGTTATGCTAAAAATGCAACCAAAAACAGCAAAGAGAATTTAATGAAAGCTTACGTTGATTCGACTGGACAATACGCCCGAATTACGACTTTCATGAAAGATATTGGAACAGATGAAATGGCGAAAGTCGAGAAAAAATTACATGCTAAAATCGATGAAATTTTCCCGAAAGACCGTTATGAAGTGACCGTTACCGGAAAAGCACTGGTTTTCCAGAAAGGAACATCGTATTTGGTTGACAACTTAATTGAATCTTTGATTTTTGCAATCGCTGTCATCGCGATTTTGATGTTGTACTTATTCCGTTCTTTCAAAATGGTAATGGCATCTGTAATTACGAATGTTTTACCGCTTTGCATTACTTCTGGATTGATGGGTTATTTCGGAATTCCGTTAAAACCTTCAACTATTTTGGTGTTTAGTATTGCGTTTGGAATCTCGGTCGATAATGCGATTCAGTTTATGGCGAAGTATAAACATGATTTGATTCAGAGCAACGGAAAAGTAAAAAAATCGGTTTTCAGTGCTTTAAGAGAAACTGGAATCAGTACTTTTTATACATCAGTAGTTTTGATTTTAGGTTTTGCGACTTTTACATTATCAAGCTTTAGCGGAACTATTGCACTTGGAGGATTAATTTCTTGTACTTTGGCTTTTGCGATGTTTGCGAATTTGGTTGTTTTGCCTTCGCTGGTTTTGACTTTTGAGAAGAAGAAAACTAAGAAAGAGGAATTGGAGAATTTACAATAATAAAAAGTTAGCCACGAATTCACGAATTAATAAATGGAAAAAATAGAACTATTTTCAAGTAAGAAAAAATCTTTTTTGTTGTTAATTGGCTCACTTCTTTTTCTTGTTGGAGGAATCTGGTTTTTGTTTGATGCTGAAAATTTAGCAAATTTCAAATATAGAAGCCCAATTTTAATAAAAACAATTGGAATTATTTCAATTCTATTTTCCGGAATAGCCATTTACATATCAATAAAACAACTAGTAAAAAATCAATTACTTCTTCTTATTGATGAGAATGGAATTAACCTCAATCCTAAAAAAATGTCTACTCAAAATATTGAATGGAAGAATATTGAAGGATTTTCTGAGCTAAAAATACAGAGCCAAAAAATGGTAATTATTGAAGTGAACAATCCAGATTTTTGGATTAACAAAGAAAAAAATTACTTAAGAAAAAAGGCAATAGAATATAATTTCTCTAATTATGGTTCTCCATTTGTTGTTTCTTCGGTTTCAATGCAAATAAATTACATTGAACTTTTGAAGATATTAAATGAGAATCTTGAGAAATATAAAAAATTCGCATAGGGATTAACACATAGTTTGTCATTCCGAGGAACGAGGAATCTCCGCAAGAAACTCTGCTCCAAGGATTGCCAATCTTTGTAGAGCTACTCGCGGAGATTCCTCGTTCCTCGGAATGACAAAAAAGAAAAAACAATTGGTTCTCCTGAAAACGAGTGCCCTAGCCCTGATCGAAGCGGCATCCTTTCTATTTTTTCTTTAAAAATAGAAAGATACAGCGTAGAGCAGGAAACAGCTTCAAAAATTAATTATTATCGATTATATTTGCAGTTGTTGAAAAACAAATAATTTAATATCAATATTATATAAAATGAAACACACAAAGGTTAAAGACTTATTAAACAGTACGACGACGCTACAGGAAGTGAATGCAAAAGGATGGGTGAGAACTTTTAGAAATAATCAGTTCATCGCGCTTAATGACGGTTCTACAATTAATAATATACAATGTGTTGTTGATTTTGAAAATACGCCGGAAGAGACTTTAAAAAGAATCACAACTGGAGCTGCGGTTTCTGTAATTGGAACTTTAGTTGAAAGCAAAGGTGCAGGTCAGAAATATGAAATTCAGGTGAACAAACTTGAAATCCTTGGAGATTCTGATGCAGAGAAATTCCCAATGCAGCCTAAAAAACACTCTTTGGAGTTTTTACGTGAAAACGCTCACTTGCGTGTACGTACAAATGCTTTTGGTGCGATTATGCGTGTGCGTTCGGTATTGTCATTTGCAGTTCACAAATATTTTCAGGAAAAAGGATTTGTGTATGTAAATACGCCAATTATCACTGGAGCTGATGCTGAAGGTGCTGGAGAAATGTTTCAGGTAACTTCTTTGCCATTGGATAATCTTCCAAAAAATGAAGAAGGAAACATTGATTTCAAAAAAGATTTCTTCGGAAAACATACGAACTTAACGGTTTCTGGACAATTAGAAGGGGAAACTTTCGCAATGGCTTTGGGTCAGATTTATACTTTTGGGCCAACGTTTAGAGCGGAGAATTCAAATACTTCTCGTCACTTGGCTGAGTTTTGGATGATTGAGCCGGAAGTTGCTTTCAACGACCTTGATGACAACATGGACTTGGCTGAAGATTTTATTCAGTATGTAATTAAATATGCTTTAGACAATTGTCAGGATGATTTGAAATTTTTAGAAGGAAGACTTTTAGAAGAAGAAAAATCAAAACCACAGGCAGACAGAAGCGAAATGGCTTTGTTGGAGAAACTGAATTTCGTTTTGGAGAACAACTTCAAACGTGTTTCTTATACTGAGGCAATTGACATTTTAAGAGATTCAACTCCAAATAAAAAGAAGAAATTCCAATATATCATCAACGAATGGGGAGCTGATTTACAATCAGAACACGAACGTTATTTGGTTGAAAAACACTTTAAATGTCCGGTAATTTTATTTGATTACCCGGCAAACATTAAAGCGTTTTACATGCGTTTGAACGACAACACAGAACCAGGAAGAGAAACAGTTCGTGCAATGGATATCCTTTTCCCTGGAATTGGAGAAATCGTTGGTGGTTCTGAAAGAGAAGAGCGTTACGATGTTTTGGTTGAAAAAATGAAAGCCTTAGAAATTGATGAAGAAGAATTATACTGGTATTTAGACACCAGAAGATTTGGTTCAGCAACTCACGCAGGTTTCGGTTTAGGATTTGAACGTTTGGTATTGTTTGTAACTGGAATGACAAACATTAGAGACGTAATTCCTTTCCCAAGAACTCCTGGAAGTGCAGAGTTTTAATCTGAGGTTCTAAGGTACTGAGATACTAAGGTTCTAAGTTTTTAAAATATAAATAATTCAATCGCGAATATAATTCGTCAAAATAAGATGCTCAGTACCTTAGTACCTTAGCATCTTAGCAACCTTTTTTATGCT
Source organism: Flavobacterium sp. LC2016-01 (assembly GCF_009711135.1). Lineage (GTDB taxonomy): Bacteria > Bacteroidota > Bacteroidia > Flavobacteriales > Flavobacteriaceae > Flavobacterium. Next base: position 128,495 of record NZ_WMIC01000007.1, read on the forward strand.
AAAGCAATTTTTAAATTTAAAATTATCACAAAAATTATCTCCACAGCAAATACAGCTGATGAAGTTAATTCAATTGCCTACGCAAGCTTTTGAACAGCGTTTATTAGAAGAAATGAACGAAAATCCGGCTTTGGAAGCGGGAAAAGAAGAAGAATACGAAGCTGATGAATTCGCCAATGAAGACTACGACGATTATGATGATGCAGAATCGGACAGAATCGAAGCAGACGACATTAATATTGACGAATATCTAAGCGACGACGATACGCCTGATTACAAAACTCAGGTTAACAATTATAGTGAAGACGAAGAACGCGAAACGCCTTTTGCTTCGCCAATCAGTTTTCATCAGGATTTAATCAATCAGCTGAATACTTTTATACTAAATGACCAGGAACGTGAAATTGCTGAGTTTTTAGTGGGAAGTATTGATGATATGGGTTACATCCGCAGAAGCGTTCCGGATATTGTAGACGATATGGCTTTTACTCAGGGAATTTATACTGATGAAGCAATGGTCGAAAAAATGCTTCATGTCATTCACGAACTAGAGCCTTCGGGAGTTGGCGCGCGTGATTTGCAGGAATGTTTATTATTACAATTAAAGCACAAAACACCAACCGAATATGTTGATTTAGCGATCGACATTATCGAAAATCAGTTTGATGCTTTTACGAAGAAACATTACGATAAACTTTTACAGAAATACAGCGTTTCGAATGAACAGCTAAAAAAAGCAATTCACGAAATTGAAAGATTAAACCCAAAACCGGGCGGATCTTTTACCGGAAATAATAAAGTAACAGAAAACGTGGTTCCTGATTTTGCCATCAGAATTGTGGACGGCGAATTAGAACTGACTTTAAACGGAAGAAATGCTCCTTCCCTGCACGTTTCTAAAGATTATCAGGAAATGATGCAGACGTATAAAGATTCTCGTGATAAATCGACTGCACAGAAAGATGCGGTTCAGTTTATAAAACAGAAACTGGATTCGGCCAAATGGTTTATTGATGCGATCAGACAGCGTCAGGAAACGCTTTTTGTAACGATGAATGCAATTATGCATTATCAGGAAGAATTTTTCCTAGACGGCGACGAAACCAAACTAAAACCGATGATCTTAAAAGACATTGCGGATATGGTTGGTTTGGATATTTCGACAATTTCGCGTGTGGCGAACAGCAAATACGTTGAAACGCCATACGGAACAAAACTGATCAAAGAATTTTTCTCTGAAGCGATGAAAAATGATCAGGGTGAAGATGTTTCGACTTTAGAAATCAAAAAGATTCTGAAGAATACCATTGAAGAAGAAGATAAAAAGAAACCGCTTCCAGATGATCAGTTGGCTGATATTTTAAAAGAAAAAGGTTATCCTATTGCAAGAAGAACGATTGCAAAATACCGTGAACAATTGGATATTCCAGTAGCAAGGATGAGGAAGAAAATTTAGGTTTTCTTTTAACCATATAAGAAATATAAGTTCATTTAAAAATAACAAACCCGGCAAATTTTAAAAATTTGTCGGGTTTACTTTTTTCTCTCTTATTCTTGCGATTAAACTGGACTGAAGTCCAGCTCTACAATATGGATCGAGCCTCCGGCTCTTTTTTAGTTCCGAAGGAACGAATTATTTTGTAGGGCCCGATTTTAATCCGGTTTAATGTTGGTATTTTGATTTAATACAAAAAAACAAACCCGACAGGTTTTAAAAACCTGTCGGGTTTAGCAACGTAAACGTTTCAATTATTTATATTGATCCGGCAATATTTTCACGGTAAACAAAAACACCTTCTTTTTGTCGCTATAACTATAAATCAAAGTATAATCATTATCTCTAAAAACTTGAAGACCCGGATTTGCTTTAGCTGTGCTTAAAAGGCTTTTTTCGATTTCATCCTTAATTAAGTTTACATCTGCCGTTGTTTTTTCAACATTGAGCAAAGTCAAATTATATTGAACAACTTGTTCTTTTTGCAGAGTTACACTGTCTAAACGAATGCCATCCTGAATCGCCAGCGGACAATTTTTATTGTATTTCCCAACTAATTCAACAATTTCAGTTTTTACTTCATGTTTATTTTCGGAAAGATAAAATTGAAAAAAAACAGCCAAAACAACCGCAATTCCAATAACAGTTAATAATAATATATTTTGTTTTTTACGGCTTTGTGTTTCTTTCATACTATATAAATCTTTAAATAAAATTTGAATTTTATTTTTCTTGAATTTTCTTCATTGCATTGTAATACGCCGCACGGCTAAGCGGTTCATATTCCTCGGTTTCACCCAACATTACCAATTTGTCGTTATCCGTTTTACGGAAACTGTAATTGGCCAAATTTCCGGTTCTTGTGCAAACAGCATGAACTTTCGTAACATATTCCGCCGTTGCCATAAGTCCTGGCATTGGCCCGAAAGGATTTCCTTTAAAATCCATATCCAATCCGGCAACAATTACACGAATTCCTTGATTAGCAAGATCATTACAAACCGTAATAATTTCATCATCAAAAAACTGAGCTTCATCGATTCCAATTACATCACAGCCTTGTGCCAGAATAGCAATATTCGCAGCGGCTGGAACTGGCGTTGAACGAATTTCGTTGGCATCGTGAGATACCACCATTTCGTCATGATAGCGGGTATCAATAGCGGGTTTGAAGATTTCGACTCTTTGTTTGGCAAATTGGGCGCGTTTTAATCTGCGGATTAACTCCTCGGTTTTACCCGAAAACATTGATCCACAAATAACTTCAATCCAACCAAATTGTTCTTTGTGATTTACTGTATTTTCGAGAAACATTTTGTATTTTTCTACCTTTAAAAATGAATAGTTTTTATTACTTTGTACTGGTAATAAATTGACGCAAAAAATCGCTGTTTTACGTTTTTTCAAAAGTAGAAAATTTTTATCAAATCGGAGATTGGTAAATGCTTATTAACAGAAATAATAAAGATATCGCGTTGATTTCCTCCCGTACAAAAGACATTCAATTACAAAATATATTAAAATACCCCTATTCACTATAATTTCAACAGCTATGAAAAAAAAATTGGAAGCCGATTTAATCAGCATTGCACATCGAATTTTAAAACTTAAAAATAAATCCGATATCAATCAATTGTATCTTGAAACGCAGAAATTATATGAGAAACTGGCGGTTTTAAAATTTGTAGAAGAAAATTTCTCCGATGCAAAACCAACCATCAGCCACAGCGAAATCACTTCTGAAATCGAAACTATTTTTGAAAAAGAAGAAGTAATTCCGACTGAAGTTAAAGCTGAAACTCCAATTGAAGAAACTCCAGAACCAGCAATTGTTGAAGAAATAATCGCTGAAATTCCAGAAGAGACAACACCGGAACCAATTGAAGAAGAAGTTCAGGAATCCGTTGAGGAACCTATTATTGAAAAAGTGGAAGAACCTGAAGCGGTCAAAGAAACTGAACCTGCTGAAATTGTTAAAGATCCAATTATTGAAAAAATCAAAGAAGCTGTTTCTGAAGCTAAAAAAACAATCGAAGCAACTAAGGATCTTTCGTTTACAACAATAAACGAATCAAAACCAATTCCGGATTTTAAACCCGCTTTTGAATTGGAAAAGCCAGCAGAAAAAGAAGAATCAAAAATTGAAAGCTCATCAAAATCAAATCCTGTTCCAATTGCATTTGAAGATTTCGGAATCAATTACGCCGATGCACAATTTGTAAAAGTAGACAGTTTTGAAGCCGTTTCTCCAACTCCAACATTTGAATTTGAGAAAAAAGTGGAGACTGCCGTTTTAGAAACTCCATCTGAACCAAAAGCAGTTACTTTAAACGAAAAACTAGCAAAAGGTTTCCACGTTGATTTGAACGACAGAATCGCTTTCACTAAAAATCTTTTTGGAAACAGCACTGAAGATTACAGTCGTGTTTTAAATCAATTACTGACTTTTGATACTTATAGTGAAGCAAAGGAATTTATCGAAAACATGGTAAAACCAGATTATAATAATTGGGAAGGAAAAGACGATTATGCAGAACGTTTTCTTGGAATTATTGAGAAGAAGTTCTCATAAAAACCTTAAACAGAAAATAAAAACTAAAATTTAAAATTTCTTTCAATAAACAAATGAGCCTTAAATCTATAATTTTCAACACCTTATTTTTTCTAAGTTTAATTGTTACCAGTTGTTCGAATTCAGACGATGATTCAAAAAACATACTCACAGATAAAGATTGTAGTAAGATTGTTATTATACCCGATGCAAATTTTAAAGCAAAATTGCTAACGGCTACAGATGACATTAATTCAATAGCTACAAATTTAGAAGGTTATCAATTTAAAATAGATGCAAATAATGATGGAATAATACAAGTTTGTGAAGCCGAAAATGTGAGCATTCTTAAACTGGATTATGCCAACATTACAAATTTAGAAGGATTACAGGCATTTAGAAACTTGAAAGGGCTATATGTCAACAACAATAAAATCACAACGTTTGATATTTCAATTTTTAAAAAGCTTGAAGAAGTATTTTGTCAATTTAACAATATCACACAATTAAACGTTCAGGGATTAAGCAAACTAAAAAGATTTTTATGTTCTGACAATCAACTAACATCACTGAATTTAAAATCATTGCCAAGTTTGGAAATTGTTGAATTTGTATCGAATAAAATTACAGACTTAAATATTGAAAATTCTAATAAAATTAGATATATGAGAGCAAATTATAATTTAATTTCTTCGATATCTGTAAAACATTTATCTGATTTAGAATATTTAGACATCATAGATAATGAACTGACTTCTTTAGACGTTAGCGGTTTGACTAAATTAAACACATTACAATGTGACTCAAATAAAATAACTAAAATAAACGCTTCAAATTGCACAAATTTAAGTCAGTTGCATTCTGATCATAACCTAATGACAGAACTATTAATCGACAATTGTACTAACTTGGATTTTATTGATTGTAGCGGAAATAAATTAACATCTTTAAGTCTAAAAGGATTTAAAAAATTGTATAACATCAATTGTTCATTCAATCAGCTAAAGACGCTTGATGCACGCGACAGCCCTTTATTGTCTTACTTAGATTGCTATTCAAATAATTTGCAATCGTTAGTTGTTAGAAGTAATGATCCATACGCAAGATACTCGCTTAACTTTAATCCTAATTTGAGCTCAATTTGTTGTAGTCCTGCTGAAGTTTCAAGAATTCAAACTGAAATCAATACATTGGGTTATAATTGTACTATTACCACAAACTGTTTTTAATTACAAAATATGTCAAAATTATATATCGTTCCAACGCCGATCGGCAATCTTGAAGACATGACTTTTCGTGCTATTCGGATTCTAAAAGAAGTCGATTTGATTTTGGCTGAAGATACTAGAACAAGCGGAAAACTCTTGAAGCATTTTGAAATTGGCACGCACATGCACAGCCATCACATGCACAACGAGCATAAAACCACCGAAAATTTAATTGCACGTTTGAAAGCTGGCGAAACTATCGCTTTAATTTCAGACGCTGGAACTCCGGCGATTTCAGATCCGGGATTTTTATTGACACGTGCCTGTGTCGAAAATAAAATCGAAGTGGAATGCCTGCCAGGCGCAACAGCTTTTGTTCCCGCTTTAGTCAACAGTGGCTTGCCAAATGATAAATTTATTTTTGAAGGTTTTCTGCCTGATAAAAAAGGACGCCAAACACGTTTTTTGGCTTTAGCCGAAGAAACCAGAACGATGATTTTATACGTTTCTCCACATAAACTCGTTAAAACATTATCTGAGTTTATTCAGTATTTTGGAGAAGATCGACAAGTTTGCGTTTCAAGAGAATTATCAAAATTACACGAAGAAAATGTACGCGGAACCGCAAAAGAAGTTCTAGTACATTTTGAAAAAACAGCACCTCGTGGCGAAATTGTCGTTGTCGTTGCCGGAAAAACCATAGAAAAAGAAGCTAAGAAAAGTAAGTATTCTAAGGGCGAAGAAGAATAAATAATTATTTCGGCCACAGATTAAAATCCTTTTAAATCTGTGAAATCTGTGGCAAAAAAAATCAAACCATAATCATGAGCATTCAAGCCTTTTTACAAAAAGTAAAACAAACTCCAACTCAAATCACATTTCCTGAAACTATTGCCGTAATCGAGGAAAACTACAATTTTACACCAACTGCTTTTCAAAACGGAACACAGCATAACGCTGCCGGAGAAAATTCTGGTTCTTGTAAATTATTTTCTTTCGCAAAATTGCAAAACCTAAGTAAAGAAGAAACTTTAGCTTGTTTTGGCGCTTTTTATTTTGAAGAAGTTTTAGGAGATCCAAACGGAACAAATCACCAGAATATTAGAAATTTCATCAACTTAGGCTGGGGCGGAATTAAGTTTGAAGGAAATGCTCTCGAATTAAAATAAAACAATAAAATTATTCGTTTGTCAGGCTGAGCGTAGTCGAAGCCCTTTCACAATACTAAGAATCTCGACTCCGCTCGATTTGACAAACAACAAATAATTATTTACGTTACTGATTAAACGATTTTAGAAATCAACAATCTAAAATCCAAAATCTAAAATCCAAAATCAACCCATGCGTTGGACAATAAAAACAAAACCTTCTGAAGATAAAATCAAACATTTGGCGCAAGCCTTAAATGTAGAAGATTTTGTAGCAACCCTTTTAATTCAGCGTGGCATTGAAACTTTTGAAGACGCTAAGAATTTCTTTCGTCCTTCTTTAGAACATCTTCATGATCCATATTTAATGAAAGATATGGATAAAGCGGTTTCCCGAATCGAATCAGCAATCGAAAATCAGGAAAATATTCTGGTTTTTGGCGATTACGATGTTGACGGAACAACAGCAGTTTCTTTGGTTTCTTCCTATTTAAAATCACATTATCCCAATATCGCAACTTACATTCCAGATCGCTATGATGAAGGTTACGGAATTTCTTTCAAAGGAATTGACTTTGCCGACGATAACGGATTTTCATTAATTATTGCGCTCGATTGCGGCATAAAATCAATTGATCATATTGCTTACGCGAAAGCAAAAAATATCGATTTCATCATTTGCGATCACCACCGTCCAGGAGAATTTCTTCCAGATGCGGTTGCGATTCTTGATCCAAAAAGAGATGACTGCTCTTATCCTTACGATGAATTATGCGGCTGCGGTGTTGGTTTTAAATTGATTCAGGCTTTAGGTCAAAATCGAGATGAAACCATAGAAGATTTAATTCCGTATTTGGATTTAGTTGCAACAGCAATTGCCGCTGATATTGTTCCGATAACAGGAGAAAATCGAGTTTTGGCCTATTTCGGATTACAGGTAATCAATAGCGAACCAAGACCTGGAATCAAAGCACTTGTTCATCAAGTAAAAAAGAAAGTTTTAGACATTACCGATGTTGTTTTTATCATTTCGCCCCGAATTAATGCTGCAGGAAGAATCAAACACGGAAATCACGCTGTTGAATTGCTGACCGAATTTGATTTTGAGCAAGCGCAGCAATTTGCTTCAGAAATCGAACAATATAATGCCGACAGAAAAGATTTAGATAAAAAAATTACAAAAGAAGCCTTTCAGCAAATTTTAGATAATAACGAAGTTGAACGCTTTTCAACCGTTGTTTTTCAGGAAGACTGGCACAAAGGCGTTATTGGAATTGTGGCTTCAAGATTAATTGAAACCTATTATCGCCCAACTTTGGTTTTTACTAAAAGCGGTGACAAATATGCTGCTTCTGCCCGATCTGTAAAAGGCTTTGATGTGTATAACGCACTCGATGCCTGCGCAGCACATTTGGAACAATTTGGAGGACATATGTACGCTGCCGGAATGACGCTGAAAGCCGAAAATTATCAGACTTTTAAAGACGCTTTCGAAAAACAGGTTTCAGCAACGATTCAACCAGAAATGCGAACTCCAGAAATCGAAATTGATGCAGAAATCAATTTTTCGGATATTACCCCAAAACTGATTCGGATTTTAAAACAATTTGAACCATTTGGTCCGCAAAATATGACGCCCGTTTTCATGACTTCGAATGTAAAAGATACTGGTTATGCTAAAACTTTAGGTTCAGAAGAGGAACACTTGAGACTATTTGCTAAACAAATTAATTCAGACGGAATAGCTGCAATTGGCTTTGGACTCGGAAAAAAAATAGATCTTACAAAAAATCAAAATACATTTCAGCTCGCTTATTGTATAGCTGAAAATGAATGGAACGGAAACATTTCAACACAGCTTATGCTGAAAGACATCAGAACAAATGAAAGATAAATCAAACAAGCCAGATCCGTATCAGGCACTTCGTTATAGAGAATTCAATGTATATTTAGTATTGCGCTTCTGCATGGTTTTTGCCTGGGCAATGCAGTTTATCGTGATAGAATGGGAAGTTTACAGTTTAACTAAAAATCCGCTTTCACTTGGAATTATAGGTTTAATGGAAGTTATTCCGGCCGTGGGAATGGCATTATTTGCAGGACATATTGTCGATCAAAGCGAAAAGAAAGGATTACTGCTAAAATGTATTCTGGGATTTTCTGTAATTAGTTTTGGATTGTTTTTATTGACTTGGCCAAAAATTGTTGGCGATTTATCTCAAACTGTTATTTTATATTCCATTTATGCTTTAGTCTTTTTAGGCGGATTAGTTAGAGCATTTTTAGGTCCAACAACATTCTCTCTTCAATCACTAATTATTCCTAAAAAAGTATATCCAAATGCTTCTACCTGGAGTAGTTCAGTTTGGCAAATTGGAGCCGTTATGGGACCGGCGGTGGCAGGATTCTCAATTAACTGGATTGGGGTTCACTGGTCAATGTGTTTGGTTTTTGGATTTTCTCTTCTTTCTTTAATTGCTCTATCACAAATCAGTACAAAACCAATTATAAATCCGAAGATTGGAGAATCAATAAAAGACAGTCTTACTGAAGGATTAACTTTTGTATTTAAAAACCAAATTGTTTTAGGCGCCTTATCGCTTGACATGATTGCTGTACTTTTTGGAGGCGCAGTAGCATTATTGCCCGTTTTTGCTCAAGACATCTTAAAAGTCGGTTCTGAAGGATTTGGAATATTAAGAGCTGCTCCTGCAGTTGGATCTTTTATTACAATGCTTGTTTCTGCTTATGTCCCTTTATATAAAAATGCTGGAAAGAAACTGTTAGTGGCCATATTTGTTTTTGGATTATCGATCATCTTATTTGGTCTTTCTACGTCGTTCTGGCTTTCTGTTTTTGCTTTATTTTTGAGCGGACTTGCGGACGGAATTTCTGTAGTTATCCGCCAAACGATTTTACAGCTTAAAACTCCCGATCATATGCGTGGACGCGTTGGTGCCGTAAATTCGATTTTTGTTGGATCATCTAATGAATTAGGTGCTTTTGAAAGCGGTGCAACTGCAAAATTGATGGGAACGGTAACATCTGTTGTTTTTGGAGGAAGTATTACCCTTTTGACCGTTTTAGGCTTTGGTTTTATATCTCCTACTTTTAGAAATTTAGATCTGAAAAAAGATATGGATGAGCATCATAATCAGGAGTAATGAAACAACTACTATTTATTGCTTTTTTGATTACATCCACTTTCGTAAATGGACAAAATCTTTATATCAAAACCTACGGAAACGAAAAGAACAAACCAGTAATTTTCATTCATGGCGGTCCAAGCGGCAACGCAACTTTATTTGAAGCAACAACAGCTCAAAATCTCGCTGATCAAGGTTTTTATGTAATTGCTTATGATCGAAGAGGCGAAGGAAGATCTGCTGATCCTAATGCGAAGTTTACTTATGAAGAAGCTTTTCAGGATCTAAATGCTATCTATGCAAAATACCACTTAAAAAAAGCCGTTTTGCTTAGTCATAGTTTTGGAGGATTGGTCGCAACACTTTATACAAATAAATATCCGCAGCATGTCAGCGCTTTAGTTTTGGCGGGTGCTTTATTTTCTCAGCAAGAAACTTATGATCATATTTTAAATAGGCTGAAGAAAAAATACAGCAACGATTCTGAGCAATTAAAGAAAATAAGTACAGTAGAAAATCTGGATAAAAATGCTGCCGAATACAGAAAAGGATGCTTTGATCTCGCAAGCGAAAACGACTTTTTTAAAATGCCGAATCCAACTTCAGCTTCTAAAAAATTATATGCCGATTATGAAGCCAGCGAATTTTTCAAAACCAATATTCGGAACAAAAATGCACCATTGCTTTTCTATCAAAATGAAAAGCAAAATAACATCGACAGCAGACCTTTTTTAAAGGAAATTAAAGCTTCAGGGGTTCCCATTTTTGCTATTTACGGAAAAGAAGACGGCATTTTTTCATCGGAACAAATTAATTCAATTAAAAATTTAGTCGGCGAAAATCACTTTGCATTTCTTGACAATTGTTCGCATTATCTATTTGTAGATCAACAAAATGAGTTTCTTATTCATTTAAAAAAATGGCTAAAATAATTTAAAAAATCACCTCAGTGATATAAAAATATTTTGAATCACTCTTACCCTTGTATTAAATTACATTATATCACTAATAAGGTTTAAGTTTTTTCATTTTTTATGATTTTTTTATTTAGAATTAATATAAATAATATTTATATTTGTCTGAATAAAAGGATTTACGATGAGAGAAATAGAACAGATATATCATAATAATTTTGGGATAGCTTTTTATTGGAAACAAAATAACCAAACCATTCTTGACAAAATACAATTGGTTTTTAAGGAAACTGGCTTTTATTTTACAATTGCAGAAATGAATCACTTTTGTGATTTGATTGAAGACAGCCTTATTGAAAACGCCTGTTGTGAAGCCTGCGAATTAAAATATTCCTGCCATAAATTTTTATTGAAAACACCATATTCTTCAATTGATTTAGCCGTTTCTATGACTGAATTAAAATCAATCAAGGATTTAGTTGAAGGTTCTCTTTTCCGAATTGAATTAGATGAATATGTTTATGGCTCAGGCTTAAATTAAGAAACATTCTAAATATTTTAACAGCATTTTTTCATTATTGAAATATATTTTGATTTTCTTCAAAAAAAAGTATATTTACGGCAATGAAAAAATATCGCATTCTTTTTGCCCTAATCTTTTTGGCTGTTTGTTTTACCAGCTGCAAAAATTCATCTGACGATTATATTGACCCGCGAGGCACTGATTATGCGGGCTCTGAAAGCTGCATACAATGCCATCAGACACAATATGATATGGCTTTAAAAAGTTCTCATTTTAAAGCTACTGCTCCGGCTATTTCAGGAAATGTTTTGGGAGAATTTGATAAAGGTGATCACACTTTTATTTATGACAAAGACACCAAATTAGTAATGGAAAAACACGGTGACAGTCTTTTTCAGGTTTTATATAAAAACGGGAAAAAAGTCGAGGCGCATAGTTTTGATATTGTTTTTGGAATTAAACATGCCCAGACTTCAGTTTACTGGCGAAACAACAATACTTACGAACTCCCGCTTTCATACTATAATGCCATAAATAACTGGGCAACAAGTCCAGGTTTCCCGGCTGACAAACCTTATTTTGACCGAATGGTAGTAAAAGACTGTTATTCGTGCCACGCCTCAAATGCCAGCAGCCGAAGCGTGAATCAAAATTCTGCAGAAAAAAACATGATGTCTATGGATGTTGAAGATATCATCAAAAAGGAAACAATTGTTTACGGAATTGACTGCGAAAAATGTCACGGTCCGGCAAAAAAACATGTTGAATTTCATTTAAAAAATCCAAATATAAAAGTCGCCAACAGCATTACGAGTTTTAAAAATTTAAGCAGACAGCAAAGACTGGATGCCTGCGCGCTTTGTCACGCTGGAAATGACGGAATGAAAATGAAATCGCGTTTTGATTTTAAACCTGGAGATAATTTAACTGATTATTACAGAGCAACCAGAAGCGTTACAGATACAGCAAAATTTGATGTTCATGGAAATCAGTTTCGTTTGCTAGCACAAAGTAAATGCTTTATCAACAGCGAAAAAATGGACTGTATTACGTGTCATAATCCGCATGAAAATGCGTCTAAAAACATGGCATCGTACTCAAAAATATGCATGAGCTGTCATCAAGGTTTAAAACACAATGAAAAAACGCTGCAATTAATGCCTGAAAAATTATTAGCTTCTAATTGTGTGGAATGTCATATGCCGAAAAAAGCATCAGGATCAATTAAATTTCAGCTTTCAAGCAGTAAACAGCTTTCAGAATATATCCTGAGAACTCATAAAATTGGAATTTATCCAGCGAGTTCAAAATAATCCATTCTTTCACCTTTGGACTTTCGACTTTCTAAATTACTTTTCGAATTTTTTAAGTTCGAAATTTTCACCGTCAAAAACGCCGTAGGTAAAATAACCAATCCAGTCACCAAGATTCACATAATTAGAATTTTCTCCAACCGGAATAATCATTGGCAAATGACGATGTCCGAAAATGAAATAATTATAGTGTTTTGTTTCGAGTTTTCGTTTGGCGTATAAAACCAGCCATTCGTTTTCTTCACCAAGAAATTTTACATCTTCGTCGCCAGAAATTAGTTTGTTCTTAACCGATAAATATTGTGCAAGACTTACACCAACATCTGGATGAAGCCAGCGGAAAAGCCATTTTGAAAACGGATTTGTAAATACTTTTTTCATTCGTTTATAACCTTTGTCCCCAGGACCTTTTCCGTCACCGTGGCCAATTAAAAAGGTTTTTCCGTTAAAAGTAAATTCTTTATTATCGTGATAAACCGGAATATTCAATTCGGTTTCAAAATAATCATTCATCCAAAGATCATGATTTCCAACAAAAAAATAAATTGGAATCCCGCTGTCACGAATTTCCGCCAGTTTGCCTAAAATGCGCACAAAACCTTTTGGAACAACCGTTTTATATTCAAACCAAAAATCAAACAAATCACCCAGCAAAAAAATAGCTTCAGCATCTTCTTTAACCTCATCTAACCACGCCACAAATTTCTTTTCGCGCGGTAAACTCAATTCAGGAGTTGGCGCACCAAAATGCTGATCTGAAGCAAAATATATTTTTTTCATTTAGGTTTCTAGATTGTTAGATTTTTAAACTTTTGTCTCTTCGAGTGAAGCAGAAGAGTTTGGAATTTGGAACTTAAAAAATTGGAATTTTACAAATTATCACTTGCGTACCATTCCGCGAAAGAAGATTCAGTTTCTTGAAGTTTTAAGGAGAAAAGAGAAATTCCTTTTGGAAGTCTTGCTACAATTCTTTCAGCAAAATCAACCACCATATTTTCACTTGTTGGCTGATAATCGACTAAAATTACGTGATGTCCACGGTTTTTCAATTCGTTTGCCAATTCGATATGCGGCGTCGTCTGATTAAAAACAGTTGCATGATCAAACTGATCGACGATTTCTTCTTTTACAATTTTCTTTAGGTCCGAAAAGTCAATTACCATTCCGAATTTCACATTCGATCGATCCGTAATTGGCGAACCAATAACGGTTACCGACAATTTATAACTGTGTCCGTGAACGTTCTTGCATTTTCCGTCGTAACCGTACAAAGCGTGGCCGGTTTCGAAACTAAATTGTTTTGTAATTCTGATATTACTCATCGATGTTTAATTTTAAGCTTGCAAATTTACAAATTAATAACCGTTTTCGTCTCTTTTTTTAGCACGCTTATACATCCACAAAGCAATTCCTCCTAAAATTAGGAACGGAATAAAAGATCCAATCACAACACCAATCTGATAACCGCTGTCTGGAGCATTCTTAATTTTCTCTGCAACGTCAACTTTTTGCAGTAATGAAATAATATACATATTCGAAAATTTGATTTAAATACATAGATACATAGGTTTTTTTCTTCTGAAAAGGTAATTGAAAGAAACAGGTTTCTAACACAACAGATAGTTGCTATGTTTGTTAATGCAAGTGAAACGCCTTTTTTTGCGGTTCCAAAAGCTATGTTTCTATGTGTTTAAAATTATTAGTATTTCTTATTTTTTAAACTGAAGCAAAGCATTTCGGCTAAAATCAGACAAAACCAGTTTTCCAGTAATTTTAGCACGCTCTATTAAAATCGATTCCCATTGCTCCGTTCCTTCCCAAATGATTTTTTTCATTTCAAACAAAGCTTCCGGATTATACGAACTTAACTTCTGAGCAAAATTTTCTACTTCAATATCCAGTTCATCTGCATTGTGAAGTGATGCATAAAGTCCGTTTTGAAACGCCCATTCAGCCGATTTCCATTCATGCGCCGCCAAAGTCATTTCGGTCATCGCTCTTTTCCCAATTTTACGAGAAACAGCCGGTTCAATCACAAAAGGTCCAATTCCAATGGCTAATTCAGATAATTTTACAGTGCTTTCCGGCGTTGCAAAAACATAATCACAGGCCGAAATAATTCCGACACCGCCACCAACAGCTTTTCCTTGAACGCGCCCAATGATTAATTTATTGCAATTGCGCATGGCATTAATCAAATGAGCAAAACCGGAGAAAAATTCCGTTCCCTGCTCTTCATTTTCAACCTGTAAAAGTTCATCAAATGAAGCTCCGGAACAAAAAACCCTGTTTCCCTCACTTTTTAAAATAATAACCGAAACAGTTTCATTTCGGCTTAACAAATTAATTTCGGCCGTAAGACGATCCAACAATTGACGCGGAAAAGAATTACTCGCAGGATGACCAAATTGAACGGTTGCAATAGTATTTTGAAAAGAAGTTTCTAAACTTCCGTTTGCATTTTCTAAACTCATAAAAAAACAGATTTAAAAGTAAAGTTACGCTTTTGAAAAATAATACTCCCGAAACTCTCCGAAATTTGTTTTTTGAAAATTATTTGACTTTATTTGCTTACGCTTTGGGGGATTAGCTCATTTGGCTAGAGCGCTACGCTGGCAGCGTAGAGGTGATCGGTTCGAATCCGATATTCTCCACAAAATAAAAAACCCTTGTAAATTCTTTTTACATGGGTTTTGTTTTTTTAGAAATTCTAACTATTTCTCATCTGCCGAATCATCAGCATCAACTCTCTTCTTTTCTGCTTTCTTAAAATCGTTATTCAGCAAGTTTTCCAATTTCTTCTTTTCCTTCAAATTTTTTCTGATCGTCAACACAACCAAAACAACAACCAAGATTGCCACAATTCCTATTATGTTCCAATTAACATCCATAATTTAAATTTTAAACTAAATATAGCGATTTAAAACATGTTGCATATTATCAGAATGTTAAGTGTTACTTTATCTTATAACGATAGAAGTTTGCCTTATTGTGGTTATTATATTCTCAAAATAATTACACTTTCACATTTCATTTAATATACTAACCATGAAAAAATTAATTTTATTACTTAGTCTTGTAATCATAACTGCATGCTCCTCTTCAAGCGATGATGATTCAGGAAAAGCAAATACAACGGGAGACAGTTTTAATCCGCCTGCTTGGATTATAGGAACTTGGAAAGATACAGGTGCAACAACTTATAACTTCACAAATGATGATATAATTTGCACAGTGAGTGGAAGCAGACTTTCGTTCAAAGATCAAGCAAAAAGCCTTAAAGACGCCAAAATTACTTATAGTATCAAAGAAACAAAAACGGACAACAGCTACGTAGCAGAGTTTAAATTTTCAGCCGGTACTACTATTTTCAGTTTCACCAAAACAGCTGATAATAAAATGACATCAGACGGGTATTTATCTGGAAATTATACAAAACAATAATTCAAAAAATCAATCATTAAAAGCCGTATTCCTTAACTGAAATATGGCTTTTTTCTTTTTAAGAAGCAGAATTATTCATTTTCAAAACACGTATTGTCCCGCTGTCCACTATATCTTTTATGGCGAACCCCGCCATAAAAGGATGCCGTTTCCATCGGGGCTAGATTAGACATTTTTGTTTTTATTAGACCTTTTTTAATTGTACAATTATTGTAAAGACACGTATTACAAATCCTTGCTATCGGCATTATTACTTATTTTTTAGCCTATCAATGTAGAAAAAAACTGATGCCCAAAGTAAACTTACAAAAAGGATAAATATTCTAATAGCGACAAGTTTTACATCGGCATATCCTCTGAAAGCTCTAATTTCAAAAGCATTGGTACTGATAAACTGTATCATGCAATAAATAAAAAAAAGTGCAAAAATTAAGGACAATATCTTATATATGAATCGACTCATTTCCTAATATACAATTTTACTTAATCAAAAATCCCATCTAATAGAACCACAAAAATACCTGTTATTTAAAATAAGTAAAAATCTTTTTATTTTTTGCAAAAAACAATTTGAACGCATTAATTCAAAAGTTTTTTCGCACTAAATTAACTATTAAGCAATTTTACCACTGTATCAGAGTGCTATTTTAAATAAAAACCAAAAATTTAACCTTAAATTGAGAATTAATCAACATGTTGTTTGTACTTTTGCACAAAATTTGAGTACAATAGGAATCTAAAGAAGACTGAAGCACACTCAAATCTTTAAGAAAACAACAAGTATCTGTTTTTGAATTAAGTATCATTTTTAAATATTTCTGAATTAGTACCCTGAAATTATTAAGATATAAAATTCATATTATAGATAAATACCAAAAAGAGCTATAACTTTTGTTATGGCTTTTTTTTATTAAAAAATCTACTTCAATAAAAACCCCATCCTGATACTTCCATAAAAATACCCTGAATTAGTATCAATTCCAGGATCTTTCAATTCTCGGCCACGGTATAAAAAAGAGTATGAAATATTGAATTTGTTGTGGCGGTATTTCAAACCAAATTCAGCGTTGAAGCGAAGCGGTTCTAAATCAAAAGTTATCGGGCTTGTGTCACTGAACATGCTTCCCTCAATCGTAGCATCATAAAACTGATAATTGATACTCGGCATCGCGTAAAAATAGAATTCGCGGATTTCATACTGCGGTGCTGCACTTACCGAAGCGTCATGCAAATTGGAATCGTAAATAGGAAGCAGTTTTTTGAATCCTATTCGGGTTAGAAATCCTGTAGAAACTCCGCTAAAAATAGTTCCCAAGTTAGCTTCCGATTGAAAATGAAGATCTATAAAATCATTGTGTTTGCTCGGAAACAATTTCTTAGAATACATAACATGTGCCTGCACAGCAAGAGCATTATGAAGCTGATTTTCCCATCCAAATACTTTTTTGTAACCGATAAGATGATGAAAACTTTCCTGAGTTTCACGGCCAAAAGCATTTGGTCCCATATAACCCAATTGAAAATCAGTTTTTAAAACCGATTCGCTTTGATAAAAAAAACTGCGTCCGGCCTCAGCAAAAAGATAACCCGTAAACGGACGGTCATTAATATCGACAGCTGTTTCATTAATAAACCTCGGATTGTAAATATATTGCCCGAGTCGAAATTCGGTTATTTTTTTATTGATTTTTTCGTTTTCGTTCTTTGATAAATAACGGTAAAAAAGTTCTAAACCATTAGTATAATACATATCGTTTTTAGACGATGTGTACAAATCATTATCAGAAATAAATCCAAATTCTTTTGTATTTCCCTGTCCGAAAATCAAAGTTGATGCCAGCAGAAAAATTGCAAAAAGGGCGTTTTTATTTCCCATCATAATTTACTTTTTTCCCAATGTAACGCATCTCGCGAACAATTCTTTCTTTTCTTCTATTGATATAACTAGACGAACCTGTAGCTTTAAATTTTCTAGGATTTGGAAGAATGGCAGCTATTCCTGCGGCCTGCATTGGCGTCAAGCTTGAAGCATCGCGTCTGTACCAATGTTCGGTTGCAGCGTAAGCGCCATAAACACCGTCGCCCATTTCGATACTGTTCAAATAAACCTCCATGATTCTTTCTTTGCCCCAAATTACTTCAATTAAAATGGTAAAATAGGCTTCAAGACCTTTACGCAGGTAACTTTTTCCTTGCCATAAAAAAACATTTTTAGCTGTCTGCTGTGAAATGGTACTTCCGCCTCGAATTCGGCGGCCGCGCTCGTTGCTTTTATATGCTTTTTGAAGTGCTTTAAAATCAAAGCCATTATGTGATAAAAAAGTTCCGTCTTCGCTGGCGATTACGGCTTTTTGAAGATTCATCGAAATTTTATCAATTGGTTCCCAGTCATGATCAAAATAAACTTCTTTTCCTGCCATCTTGTTTTCAATGGCACGAATAATCATCAAAGGTGTAAAAGGTACGGGCACAAATTTAAAAAAGACAACGGAGCCAATTGACAATCCAAAAAACCACAATATTGCCTTAATAAAAAACCATTTAACTTTTTCGCCAAAGGTTCTGTTTGTTTTCTTTTTTGCTGTCGGCTTAGCTTTGCCTGCTGCTGTTTTTTTTTGTATTGGTTTTCTGGTTACTCCCATTATATTAAATCTGCTAATTCTGTTCCTATTAAACTTCCTATCGCCACGCCCATTCCGCCTAAACGCACGCCACAGCACACATTTTCAGAAAGCTGCGTCACAACAGGATTCTTACTGTTTCCAACTCCCATGATGCCGCTCCAACGATGCGCAATCTGGAAATCCTGATTTGGTAAAATTACATTTTTCAGCAAATCTTCCAATTTATTTTGAATAATTTTCGTCTGTCCAAATTCAGTTGTGGTTTCTCCCTCAAAATCAAGATTTCGGCCACCGCCAAGTAAAATTCGGTCACCAATATTTCTGAAATAATAATACCCTTTATCTAAATGAAACGTTCCTTTTATATCTAAATTGTGAATGGGTTCGGTAATCAAAACCTGTGCTCTTGCCGGTTTTACAGCGCCATTTGTCAATGATCCCGCAAAACCATTTGTCGCAAAAAGCAGTTTTTTGGTTTTAAAACTAAAATCATTTAAAACAACTTCAACATCATTTCCTGAATCTGAATAAGAAGTTACCGTCTGCTGATTTAAAATTAAAATATCTGCCGAAATTGCTTGCTTCAACAATTCCTGCATCATATTCCCAGTATCGATTTGTGCTTCAAACGGATTAAAAATCAAATATTCCTGAATGTTTTCAAAGCCAAAACGATCTACTTCTTTTGAAAAGACATCGGCTTTAAAAAGCGGTTTTAAAACTTCATTTATAAATGGAATTTTCGAAATACATTCACTGAATCCGAGTTCATCTTCTTTCAGAAATAATTCATAACCGCCGTGAGGCTTAAAATCAATTGCCGAATCTCCGAGCCTTTTTCTAAGCAATTGCAAACCCTTCCAGCGTTTTTCGATAAGCGCTACAACATCATCTTCTGAATGCGTTTTTAAATCGTCCATAATTTCAGAAAGACTTCCAAAACAGGCAAAACCTGCATTTTTCGTACTCGCGCCTTGTGGCAGCATTCCGCGTTCCAAAACTAAAATTTTAGCCGCAGGAAATCTTTCGCGCAGGCGCAAAGCCGCATGAAGACCCACTATACCACTGCCGACAATGGTATAATCTACATTTGTGAACCAGTTTTTTATTTCCCAATAACTTAATTCCATAAATTTTTTATGCTAAAAAATAAATTCCAATCTTAAAAATTCCAAATTCCAAACTTGGGTTAAATTACAATTTTTTTAAATTCCAAATTCCAAGCTTTACCTTTAAATTTTTATTTGCCGCAAATTCATGAATTCATCATAGAAAACTTATTGATCAGCTTTGGAATTTGGAATTTCCTTTGACTTGGAAACTTTAACATTAAATTGGAATTTGGAATTTTTGCTCTATTGGAATTTTAACAATTTTGGATTTTAAATGTTGTATTTTTAGCTCCACAAAAATTAGAATATTTATTATGAAAAAAGTAGTAGTAACAACCTTAATAATGATGAGTTTAAACGCTATCGGACAGAATGTGATGTCACCGGAATTGTTATGGAAATTAGGAAGAGTAACTCCACTCGGACTTTCGAAAGATGAAAAAAATGTTGTTTTCAAGGTTTCAACACCTTCTGTAGAAGAAAACAAATCGAATTCTAAACTGTACATCATTCCTGTAAATGGCGGAACAGCAACTGAAATCAAAGACACAAAAGAGATTTTAAAAGACAAAAATGTTTCGCCAGACGGAAAATTTTTAGTTTATAATGAAGAAGTAAAACTTGACAAAGTTTTAGGAAAAGATTTTTATCCAAATCTTACTAAATCTGATGCTCAAATTTATAACGGTTTAGATTACCGTCATTGGGACACTTGGAACGAGGGAAAATTCAACCACGTTTTTTATAAAGAAAACAAAGACGGGGCAAAAGGAATCGACATTTTAAAAGGTGAAAATTTTGATTCTCCTCAAAAACCTTTTGGAGGTGACGAAGATTATATTTGGTCGCCAGACGGAAAAAGCATTTTGTACGTATGCAAGAAAAAAGCAGGAACTGACTATGCCATTTCTACCAACACAAATATTTATGAGTACAATTTAGAGACTCAAAAAACAATCAACAGAACCGAAGATAATCTTGGTTATGATACAGCGCCGCAATTTTCTCCAACAGGAAATTTAACTTGGCTGCAAATGAAACGTGACGGTTATGAAGCTGATAAAAACGACATTATTGTTGAATTTAAAGGAATCAAAACTAATTTAACGGCAAACTGGGACGGAACTGTAGATCATTTTATCTGGAGTAAAGATGGCAAAAATGTGTTTTTTGTTGCTCCAGTTGACGGAACAAAACAACTTTTTACGGTAAATTTTCCAGGTTTGACTAAAATGGCAATTAATGTTCGCCAGATCACAAACGGAGATTTTGATGTAGCTGATTTAGTAGGTTTTGTGGGCGATGATATCATTGTTACAAGAACTGACATGAATCATGCAGCTGAAATTTTTTCTTATAATTTGAAGAAAAATACTTGGAAACAAATTTCAAATGTAAACACAGATACTTACAAAACATTAACATTAAGCAAAACGGAGAAACGCTACGTTACAACAACAGACGACAAAAAAATGCTGGTTTGGGTAATTTTGCCTCCTAATTTTGATGCTTCAAAAAAATACCCAACTTTATTATTCTGCCAAGGCGGACCACAAAGTGCATTGACACAATCGTATTCTTTCCGTTGGAATTTCTCTCTTATGGCTGCGAAAGGTTATGTAGTAGTGGCACCAAACCGTCGCGGAATGCCGGGACATGGCGTTGAATGGAATGAAAAAATCAGTAAAGACTGGGGCGGACAAGTTATGGACGATTACCTTTCTGCAATTGATGATGTTGCAAAAGAAAGCTATGTTGACAAAAGCCGTTTAGGCTGTGTTGGCGCTAGCTACGGAGGATATTCTGTATTTTATTTAGCGGGAATTCACAATAACCGTTTTAAAACTTTTATTGCTCACGATGGCGTTTTCAATACCGTTAGTATGTTAGGCACAACTGAAGAAGTTTTCTTCAACAACTGGGATTTTGGCGGACCATATTGGGAAAAAGATAACGCTGCAGCGCAAAAATCATATACAACTTTTAATCCAGCAACTTTGGTACAAAACTGGAACCGTCCAATTTTGATTTTCCAAGGAGGAAAAGATTTCCGTGTGCCAATTGGGCAAGGTCAGGAAGCTTTTCAAGCAGCACAATTAAGAGGATTAAAAAGCCGATTTGTTTATTTCCCTGATGAAAACCACTGGGTATTGCATCCGCAAAATGCACAGGTTTGGCAAGGTGAATTTTTCAAATGGCTGAGCGAAACATTATAACATAAGTTTTCATAAGCATTTAACTGCCACAGATCTTTATATAATCTGTGGCAGTTTTGTTTTACAAACCTTTGAATTATATAACACTTTAGGCGTAATTTCTCTTTTTAAAACAGATTTTTTTAGATAAATTGCAGTGAAATCGAATTTAAAAACTGCCCAAACTCAATCTATGGAGAGCAAAAAAAGTTATACCGCCATCAAAGTGCTCTTCAGCTATGTTGCATTATTGGCATTAGTGGTTACTGTGGGATGGTTTTTATATTCTGAAAATGTCGTTTATAATAAATTAGAAGATAAAATTGCTCTTGAAAAAAACAAGATTTTAAGAGTCAGCAAATTATTCTCAAATGTTTATAAAACCGAAAGTTTAGCCCGAAAAACAATCCAGACCAACTCCGACAAAGATTTTAAAAGCTACGTAATTGAAAGTGATTCCCTGCGCGCAAGAATTGACACTTTAAAACAAATTGTAACGACAGATTATCAAAAAGTTCTCTTAGACAGCGTAACCTATTTACTCGCCGAAAAAACCAAAAACATTCAGCAGTTAAAAACAATAAAAAATAAAGCCGATGATGAAGTCTCGGTAAACTCGGCTATTGATGAAATTACCAAAATGGAGTTCAAACTCCGTAAACTGGAACTTCAGGATTTTACTAAAAATCCAAATCAGCTTGGGGCTTATCAAAAAAATGTACTACAGCAATATGTAGATTATCTCAATCAAAATATTCCGGATGACAGCACCAATACATTGAGCAAAAAAGCTTCAGACTCGATATTAGCCAATTCGAAAAAACTTTTAAGCTCCGTAAAATTAAGAGCAGAAAAGAAAAAAGAATCGCTGAATTTTGAAGAAAATAAATTGCTAAAAAATGAAATTGCCATTTCAGACCAGCTTCGAAAAGTACTTCGAATTATTGAGCGCGAAATCATCATCAATTCCATAAAAAACAATTCACTAAAAGAAAAATCGCTTAAAAAAGTCAACGAAATTGTAACAGCCTCAGCAATTGTCGGATTAATTCTGACTTTATTTTTTTCTGTTTTAATTGTCAGTGATTATTCGAAATCGCAGGTTTATAAAAAACAGCTTGAAATCGCGAATTTCAAAACAAAAAACCTGCTTAAAAGCCGTGAACAACTTATTTCGACGGTTAGTCATGATTTAAAAACACCTTTAAGTACGATTGTAGGCTATTCAGAACTTTTAAGCAATTCTGATATCAATACAAAACAGTCTTATTTCATTAACAACATCAAAAACTCATCTGAATATATCACGCAGCTAGTTCAGGATTTGCTTGATTTTTCTCAAATAGAAGCAGGAAAAATTACGATTGAAAAAGTACCTTTTTTAGTTCCTCAAATTATTGATGAAGTAGCCAAAAGCATTCAAACCGTTTACAAACAAAAGAATATTGATTTGATCATTGCTATTGATGAAAAACTAAACTCAAAAATTGTTGGAGATCCTTTTCGACTCAAGCAAATTTTGAGCAATATCATTGGAAATGCTTACAAATTTACTGAAGAAGGTTATATAAAAATCAGTGCTTATCTAGCAGAAAAAAATGATTTTTTTGTCATTACAATAGAAGATACCGGAATTGGAATTGAAAAAGGAAATCAGAAATTTGTTTTTGAAGAATTTGCTCAGGCAAATGAAGGCATCGAAAAAAAATATGGCGGAACAGGCTTAGGTTTATCAATCTGCCAGAAAATAATTTCGATTTTAGGCGGTACTTTGCAGCTAGAGAGTATTTTTGGACAAGGAAGTACTTTTGAGATTCAGCTTCCGTTGTTGTTTGATACTAGTTCAAACCCAGCTGATGAAATTAAAAAAGCAGTTTCGCATCAAACTAAATCACAAACTTTTATTGTAATTGATGACGACATTAATCTTCTGAATTTAACCAGCGGTGTTTTAAGACAGGAAAAACATCAGGTTTTATCTTTTAACAGCGCCGGAAAAGCATTGGAAGCCATTCAAAAAACCAATTTTGATTTTGTCATCACGGATATTCAAATGCCCGAAATGGACGGATTTGTATTCTTGCAAAAACTTAAAAGCATGTCAATTTATGACAATCAGCCGGTCATTGCCTTAACAGGAAGGGCAGATCTCGATGCTTCTGTATATGCTGATGCTGGATTTACAACGGTTGTAAAAAAACCTTATTCTCCTAGAATACTTTTAGATACAATCAGAATTATTTTGGAAGATGATCCTTTGCCAAAAGTTGACACAACAAAAGCAGGAGAAAAAATATCTACAAAATTGTACTCCCTAGTAACTTTGAGAGAGTTTTTGGCTCATGACAAAAATGCTTTAAACGAAGTTTTAAAATCATTTATCGAAAGCACAAATGAAAATCTAGTCTATCTTGAAAATGCCATTTCATTAGAAAATACGGTTGAAATAAATGCAATCGCTCATCGCATCGCTCCAATGTTCAAACAAATTGAAGCAAATGAAATTGCCAAAATTCTTGTAGTTTTAGAAAAAAATGAATTTGAAATTACTGAGGCAAAAGACATTTACAAAGATCTGAAAGCAAAAATTGACTCGCTTTTCACCATCTTAAACAAAGAAATTGTTTAATCGATGTTGTATTGCTTTAATTTATTATAAAGCGTCTTTCTGGTAATTTTAAGTAGTTTCGCAGCTTCAGATTTATTATTCTGCGTTTTAGATAATGCATGAATAATGGTTTCTTTTTCATTTTCGGATAAAGAAAAATTAACTGAATTCTCGGAAGAATTCTGTTTTTGAATCTGAAAAAATTCAGCTGGCAAAACTTCGCTTTCAATAAAATCGCCACGAGTTAAAAGAGTCGCGCGTTTTACACAATTTTGCAGTTCGCGTAAATTCCCTGGCCAATTGTATTTTTGAAAAATAGCAACAACTTCAGGAGAAAATCCAATAATATCTTTATTCAACTGCTGATTGGCCTTTTCAAGGAAATAATCGGCAAAAACCATCAAATCTTCTTCTCTATCTTTTAATGAAGGTGACAGAATAGAGAATTCATTGATTCTATGGTATAAATCTTCTCTAAATTCGCCGTTTTTTACTGCTTCACGTAAATCTTCATTTGTTGCAGTTATGATTCGGATATCGACGTTTATTTCTTTATTGCTTCCAACAGGTTTTATTTTTCGTTCCTGAAGTGCTCTTAACAGCTGAATTTGGTTCTCATAAGAAAGATTTCCAATTTCGTCAAGAAAAAGAGTTCCTCCATTTGCAGCTTCAAAATAACCCATTTTATCACTAATTGCGCCAGTAAAAGAACCTTTTAAATGCCCGAAAAATTCACTTGCCGCTAATTCTTTCGGAATTGCTCCACAGTCAACGGCAATAAAATTATTGTTTTTTCGAGTGCTTTGCTGGTGAATGCTTTTAGCTATAATTTCTTTTCCTGTGCCGCTTTCGCCGATAATCAAAACAGACATATCCGTTGGGCTTACCAATTGAATATGATCTAACAATTTTCGTGAAGCAACAGAAATTCCTTTTACAAATTCGTTCTCTGAAGTAACTTGTTTTTTTGCTGGTTTCTTTTCTTTTGGTGAAATTTCTTCAGCTTCATTATGCTGCAGGGCATTTGTAATTACTAGCAAAACCTCATCAGGATTAAAAGGTTTTGAAATATAATCTGCAGCACCATTTTTTATAGCTTTTACAGCCGTGTTCACATCAGAGTAGCCTGTCATCATAACGACAGGAATATGAGGATGAGCATTTTTAATTTCAGTCATTAGTCCAATGCCATCAGAATCAGGCAGACGAAGATCTGTCAAAATCAAATCGAACGATTCGTTTTTGATTGCTGCTCTTGCTTCTGCTGCAGAGAAAGCTATTGTTACTTCGTATGCTTTTTTTATTAGAAATTTCTCTAATAATTTACAAAACGAAATATCATCTTCTATCAATAATATCTTTGACATCTGTTTTTAAGGACTTTTTTTGCTAAAATAATACTATTAAAGTTGTATTCTCACAAAATTATGCAAAAAAAAAGAGACTGCTACAAGCAATCTCTTTTTCACCAAAAACATAAATCTAATTCACCTAATTATATTTATAATATATTTATTATATTTTCAGCCAATTGCCATTGACATCTGAGTAAACAGTAGCCTTTTGGTCCTTAACTGATATTTCTAATTTGTATTCTTTTTTCTCGTTTACATATGCTTTATCCAGTTTTGCATTTGGATAAGCAGTCTGCAGAGCAGTTTTTACCGCCGCCGGAACAGCATCTGCAGTAATTTCTGTATATTCTGTCTGAACAAAAACGGACGTCTTTACTTTATTTTGAATCGTCGTCGCCTTTGCTTGAATAGACAAACTTGCCAGAATAACGGCCCCTGTGATGGCTAACTTTTTCATATTGCTCTTTTAAAGAATTATTTTTTAATGATATTTCCAGAAGCATCTGTAAAAAAAGTATACTTTTTCTCTCCGCTTGCTATGACAAGTTTATACTCATTTTTCGCATTTTTGTACGCTTTTTCCAGTTTTGTACCAGCAAAAGATTTTTCAATAGTCGATTTTACTGCTGCCGGAACAGCATCGATAGCAACTTCAGTGTATTCATCTTGAATATTTACGGACTGAACCATTTCAGCTTTTGCAACAACAGTTGCAGCATTGATTGACAAACTTCCAAAAACGACAGCTGCCGATAAGATTAACTTTTTCATAGTGGGGATAGTTTTATAGTTACTTTTTAAGAATGTTTCCTTTTGCGTCTGTATAAATAGTAGATTTTACATCTCGAACAATAATATCGATTTTGTATTCTTTTTTATCGTTTACATAAGCTTTTTCAAGTTTTACACCAGGATAAGCAGTATCTAAAGCTGTTTTAATAGCCGCCGGAACAGCATCAACTTCTTTGTACTCATCTTGAAACTTCACTGATGCTGTCGCTGGATTAATAGCGGCTATTGGTGTGGCTTGTATTGACAGTCCTCCTAAAAGGATAGCTGTCGATAAGATTATCTTTTTCATAATGACAGTTTTTTAGTTAACGAATTATTTTTTCACCCAAGATCCATCGGCATTTGCATACAGAGAACCTACTTTATCGCCTACAGTAACTTCTAATTTGTATTGAGAAGCCGTGTTTTTGTAAGCTTTAGAAAGTACTGCATCTGGATATGCTTTTTTAAGCGCGTTTGTAACTGCAGAAGGAACTTCTTCTACTTTGATCTCAGTATATTCGTCTTGAATTGATATTGTTTTTACGATTGTATTTGATATTGGAGAAGTTGAAGCAAATGATGTTAAACTTCCCAAAATGATTGCGGCTGATAAGAATAAATTTTTCATAATGTGTGTATATTTAATAGTGTTAATTAATTTGTTTGGAACAAAAAGGGCTTATTTTTTAACCCAAGTTCCGTCGGCATTAGCATAAACAGAACCTACTTTATCACCTACAGTAACCTCAAGTTTATATTGTGATGCAGCATTTTTGTATGCTTTAGAAAGCACTGCGTCTGGATACGCTTTTTTTAGTGCACCTGTAACTGCAGCAGGAACTTCTTCTAATTTAATTTCAGTGTACTCGTCTTGAATTGAAATTGTTTTTACGATTGAATTTGATATTGGAGAAGTCGAAGTCGAAGCAAATGATGTTAAACCTCCCAAAACGATTGCGGCTGATAGAAATAATTTTTTCATGATAATAGTATTTTAAGATCGTTAATTTAATTTTAGTATTTTTTATTTGAAAATACACGGGACACGCTTTTAGATTATTTTTGAATCCAAGTTCCGTCGGCATTAGCAAAAAGATTTCCCACTTTTTCGCCAACTGTAACGTCTAATTTGTATTGAGAAGCTGCATTTTTGTATGCTTTAGTAAGAACAGCGTTCGGAAACGATTTTTTTAATGCTTCAGTAATCGGAGCTGGCAATTCTTCTAATTTGATTTCAGTATATTCATCCTGAATTGAAATTGTTTTTATAATTGAATCTTCAACTGAAGAAGTTGCAGCGAATGAAGTTAAACTTCCCAAAACAATAGCGGCTGATAAGAATATCTTTTTCATAATGTAAATTTTAGTATTTGTTTATAGTTGTTTACGCTTTAGATAATGAAATTATTATGCCGCAAAACAAAATTAAGCCCCTATACTACGCAATCCCTTTATTTTAGAGGGATTTAGATTATCATGCCAAGTTTTAACTATTGCAAAAAGTGTGTAATTCCACAAATGAGTGTGTAAAAATTATACACTTTTAGTGTTTCCTAACGCATAAAAACAACAAAACCCGATAAGTTAAAACTCATCGGGTTTGTATTAGAAATAAAAAAGGCTGCCGAAACCGACAGCCTTAAAAATTATTCTGGACTATTCATTTTGAAAGTATCCATAAATGCAGTTGTGTAATCTCCTGCAATATATTTTGGGTCATCCATTAATTGTCTGTGGAAAGGTATTGTAGTTTTCACACCTTCGATAACGAATTCATCCAAAGCTCTTCGCATTTTGCTGATAGCTTCTTCACGAGATTGTGCAGTAGTAATTAACTTAGCAATCATTGAATCGTAATTTGGCGGAATACTGTAACCAGAATAAACGTGAGTATCTAAACGAACTCCGTGTCCTCCTGGCATATGAAGCGTAGTAATTTTTCCTGGTGAAGGACGAAAATCGTTATAAGGATCTTCAGCATTAATACGGCATTCGATAGCGTGTAATTGTGGTAAATAGTTTTTTCCTGAAATTGGAATTCCAGCAGCAACCATAATTTGCTCACGAATCAAATCATAATCAATAACTTGTTCTGTGATTGGGTGCTCCACCTGAATACGAGTATTCATTTCCATGAAGTAGAAATTTCTGTGTTTGTCCACAAGAAATTCTACAGTTCCAGCTCCTTCATATTTAATGAACTCAGCAGCTTTAACAGCAGCTTCTCCCATTGCAGTACGTAATTCATCTGTCATGAAAGGCGAAGGTGTTTCTTCAGTCAATTTTTGGTGACGACGCTGTACAGAACAATCTCTTTCAGAAAGGTGACATGCTTTTCCGTAAGAATCTCCCACAACTTGAATTTCGATATGACGTGGTTCTTCAATAAGTTTCTCCATGTACATTCCGTCATTTCCAAATGCTGCAGCCGCTTCTTGACGTGCACTTTCCCAAGCTTTTAAAAGCTCTTCTTCTTTCCAGATCGCGCGCATTCCTTTTCCACCACCACCAGCAGTAGCTTTCATCATCACTGGGTAGCCAATTTCTTTAGCTGTTTTTTGTGCATGTTCGTAAGATTCTAATAATCCATCTGAACCTGGCACACAAGGAACTCCTGCTGCTTTCATTGTAGCTTTTGCAGAAGCTTTATCTCCCATTCTATCGATCATTTCTGGAGCCGCACCAATAAATTTGATTCCGTGCTCTTGGCAAATTTTTGAGAATTTAGCATTTTCAGAAAGGAAACCGTATCCTGGGTGTATTGCATCTGCATTTGTAATTTCTGCAGCAGCAATAATATTTGACATCTTTAAATACGATAAGTTACTTGGAGGTGGTCCAATACAAACCGCTTCGTCAGCAAACTTCACATGTAAGCTTTCCGCATCGGCTGTAGAGTAAACTGCAACAGTTTTAATTCCCATTTCCTTACATGTACGAATTACACGAAGTGCAATTTCTCCTCTATTCGCAATTAATATTTTTTTAAACATCTTATTTTAATTAGATAATTAGACAATTTGATAATTAGATAATTTTAGATGATTAAAAGTGAACCATTCTAAAATCTAAAATCTAAAATCTAAATTTATTTATGATGGATCAACTAAGAATAAAGGTTGGTCAAATTCTACAGGAGACATATCGTCTACAAGAATTTTTACAATTTTACCTGAAACTTCTGATTCGATTTCGTTGAATAATTTCATTGCTTCAATTACACAAAGAACATCTCCTTTTGCGATAGTACTTCCTACTTCAGTGAAAACTGGTTTGTCTGGAGATGGTTTTCTATAGAATGTTCCAATAATTGGAGATTTTATAGTAATGAATTTAGAATCTTCAGCTGGAGCAGCTGCTTCACTATTTACATTTACAACAACTGGAGCAGCTACCTGAGGAACAGCAGCTTGAGGCAATGCAGCCTGAGCTGGTAATTGCTGTACATAAGTAGCCTCAGTTACATTTGTTTCCAAAGTTGTTCTGATAGTGATTTTCACATCATCCATCTCTAACTTTACTTCAGCAACTCCCGAATTTGCTACAAATTTGATTAGGTTTTGAATTTCTTTTAAATCCATAATGATTCGTTTTTAGTTTTAATTTATTTGGTATCGTAAGCCCATTTCAAGTAGATAGATCCCCAAGTGAATCCACCACCAAAAGCGGCTAAAATAATATTGTCTCCTTTTTTGAATTGGCGTTCAAAATCGTTTAATACTAAAGGCAAAGTTGCTGAAGTTGTATTGCCATATTTTTCAATATTCATCAATACTTTTGAATCTTCAAGGTTCATTCTGCTTGCAGTAGCATCAATAATACGTTTATTTGCCTGATGCGGCACTAACCAATCTACATCTTCGTTAGTCAAATTGTTTCTTTTTACAATCAATTCGCTAGCGTCAGCCATGTTAGTTACGGCATATTTAAAAACGGTTTTTCCGTCCTGAATAATATTATGCTGTCTGTTTGCAACAGTCTCTGCTGTAGTTGGGATCAGAGAACCTCCGGCAGAAATTTTAAGGAAATCGCGTCCTACGCCATCACTTCTTAAATATTCATCTTGCAAACCTAAACCTTCATAATTTGGTTCGAATAAAACAGCTCCTGCTCCATCTCCAAAAATAATACAAGTAGATCTGTCTGTGTAATCTACAATTGAAGACATTTTATCAGCTCCAATTAATAAAACTTTTTTGTAACGTCCTGACTGAACATAAGCTGCAGCAGTTGACATTCCGTATAAAAAACTTGAACACGCTGCCTGCAAATCGTATGCAAAAGCATTTGTAGCTCCAATTTCTGTTGCAACATAAACTCCTGTAGAGGCTACCGGCATATCTGCTGTAGCTGTTGCCATAATAATCATATCAATCTCTAACGGATCGATATTTGCTTTCGCTATTAAATCCTGTGCTGCTTTTATAGCAAGAAACGACGTTCCTTTATCAGCATCTTTAAGAATTCTTCTTTCTTTAATTCCGGTACGAGTGGTAATCCATTCGTCATTGGTATCTACCATAGTTTCCAGTATTTTGTTCGAAAGAACAAAATCTGGAACATAAGCTCCAACAGCGGTAATTGCGGCTGTGATTGTACTCATTATATTCTATTATTTCCTTCCAAATACAGTGTATTTGAAAAATTTTTAAAAGACTTGAAAATTACAAAAAAAAACGACATTATTTTGTATATAATTTCCTAAAAAAAGAAAATTATAACCAACAAAAAAAACTCTCACTATGTGAGAGTTCTAGTATAATTTACAAAAACGTATTAAGCAACCGCTTCAGATTTATCGATAACAACTTGTCCTCTGTAATACATTTTACCTTCATGCCAGTAAGCTCTGTGGTATAAATGTGCTTCTCCAGTAATTGGACATGTAGCGATTTGAGCTACAGTAGCTTTATAATGTGTTCTTCTCTTATCTCTTCTTGTTTTCGAGGTTTTTCTCTTAGGATGTGCCATTTTACTATATTATTTATCCGTTAATAGTTTCTTTAATTTTTCCCAACGCGGGTCAATATCTTCTTCTTGTTTACTCTCTTCCTTTTTTTCTTTGACTGTTTTTACTTTCAGTTCATTCAGTTTTTTCAAAGCTTCACTTTCTAAGCTTCCGTCTTTTACTCCTGGATGAACTCGTTTTAGAGGTACCGAAAGAGCGATCATTTCATAAATGTATTGTGCTACATTTATTTCAAACTCTCCATGCGGTAAAATCAGCAGCTCCTCATTTTCATCATTAAACTCATCTCCAAAACGAACAATTAATTTCATTTTCCCTTTTATAGGAAGATCAAACTCTTCGCCTGTAAGATCACAAGGTACATTTACAGTTCCTTTGTGTTTAAAATCCAACTCAAGCATGGTGCTTTTTTTATCTAAAACCAAACTTACTTTGATATCCGAACTTTGAAATTCGTTATACTCAAAGTCCTCAAAGAACTTATTATTTACCTGATACTCAAAATGGTGTTTTCCTAGTTTTAATCCTACGAAAGGAATTAAAAATTCTTTTGTTTTGCTCATTTCAACATCAATTTGAACAATTCGCATCTGTAAACAGATATCTGAATTGGGGTGCAAAGATATAAAATTATTACAAATCTAATAATCTTATTCACCTTTTTTTGTTTATAACTGTTTTTCTTTTATTTTTAGAGGTTTTTGGCTAATCTCCTCATACTGATTACGCGAACGAAAAATATCGATTGCAAGATAAACTGCTTCTTTAAACGAATTGAAATCGGCCATATCTTTTCCTGCAATGTCATACGCAGTGCCGTGATCTGGCGAAGTTCTAACCCTATTTAAACCCGCTGTATAATTTACGCCCTTGCCAAAAGACAATGTTTTAAAAGGAATTAATCCTTGATCGTGATAGGTCGCCACAATAGCGTCATATTTCTCATATTGACCGCTTCCAAAAAAACCATCAGCAGGAAATGGCCCAAAAACCATTGTTCCTCCTTCAAAAATTTTCTTTAAAGTCGGTTTTAAAACCAAATCATCTTCTTTTCCTATAACACCGCCGTCACCTGCATGTGGGTTTAATCCTAATACAGCAATTTTTGGTTTTACAATACTAAAATCCTGAATCAGTGATTTTCTGATTGTTTCAATTTTTCTTGTAATCAATTCTTCTGTTAGATGCGAAGAAACTTCATTTATAGGCACGTGATCAGTTAACAAACCTACCCTTAAATTATCCTGCACCATCATCATCAGCGCATCACCCTCTAATTCTTTAGCTAAATAATCTGTGTGTCCAGGAAATTTAAAATCCTCGGACTGAATATTATATTTATTAATTGGCGCAGTAACCAGAACATCTATTACACCTTCTTTCAAAGCTTTAGTCGCTGCTGCAAAAGATTTAATAGCATATTCTCCAATCTTCTCATCGTTTTTTCCAAAACTAATGTCAACTCCCTCTTTCCAAAGATTGAAAACATTTACTTTTCCTGGTAAAACCTGTTCTATTTTATCTACTCCGTGAAACTGAACTGAAGATGTAAAACTTTTTTTAACAAAAGACAGTATTTTAGCATTTGCAAAAATAACTGGCGTACACATCTCTAGCATACGAGAATCCTCGAATGTCTTCAATATAACCTCGCTTCCAATACCGTTTAAATCTCCTACCGAAATTCCAACAATTATATTTTCTGCTTTTTTATTCATGAGCTCAGCTTATTTATTACTAATTTTGATGTGCAAATTTAGTAAAATAAAACAACAATGTTCACAGGAATTATAGAAACCCTAGGAAGGGTTCATAAAATAGAAAAAGACCAAAACAATCTTCACATAACGATTGATTCAGCGATCAGTAACGAATTAAAAATCGATCAGAGTGTTTCTCACAATGGAATCTGCCTAACCGTAGTCGCTATTAAAGATTCACTTTATACTGTAACCGCTATTGACGAAACGATTTTAAAAACCAATATTGGAGACTGGAATGAAGGTGATATTATTAATCTTGAAAGAGGAATGAAACTTGGCGATCGTCTTGATGGGCATATAGTTCAAGGTCACGTAGACCAAACCGGAACCTGTATAAAAATTGAAGAAGCAAGCGGAAGCTGGAATTACACTTTTGAATACGACGAAAAACTCAGCAATATAACAATAGAAAAAGGCTCCATAACTGTAAACGGAGTAAGCCTTACAGTTGTAAATTCAAAAACAAACGAATTTAGCGTCTCAATAATACCTTATACTTTTGAACACACTAATTTTAAAGATTTTAAAGTGGGGACAAAAATAAATCTGGAATTTGATGTTGTTGGCAAATATATCTCGCGATTATATGCTATAAACAAATAAAAGGAATATTCTTAAACATAAAAAAAGATTCAATTTAAATTGAATCTTTTTTTATAAAATCATATCTGCGAATTGCATATATACCAAACAATACTGCGCATCCGGCTAAAATAATCAAATTTTGATCAATAGCGACTCCAGGTGGCAATATTGGTCCAGAAGCACTGGTCGTAGCAGTTCTAGCAGTCGCACCGTTTCCAGGACTTGGCGGAGTTTGTTTCGCCATAACATTTGAAATAGTCATCAAGACAAAATACACAAAAAAAATAGTTTTTTTAATCTTCATAAGTTTAAACCTGTCAAAGACAAGCGATATTAAATTAGACTTGGGGTCTTTTATGAAATTTCGTACAATCCTTTAATATTAAAGAACTTCACCCGGCAAATGTAGAAGATTTTTGCAAAAATACAACTCTAAAACAAAAAAAAGCTTCATAAAAAATTATGAAGCTTTTATATTTTGTGGTCCCACCTGGGCTCGAACCAGGGACCACCTGATTATGAGTCAGGTGCTCTAACCAGCTGAGCTATAGGACCGGTTTGAGGATGCAATATTACTACTATTTTTCGTTCACTCCAAATATTTTAAGACATCATTTGTATTTAATTCTGTTTTAAAGTATCAGTCTTAAAAAACGATATTGATTTTCAATACCTTATTTAAAAACAAATTTGTCATTTTTTTATTTAATTTCCTGACAAAGCTCTACTAAAACACCATTCGTGTTCTTTGGATGCAGAAAAACCACCAGTTTATTGTCGGCGCCTTTCTTCGGAACTTCGTTAATCAGCACAAAACCTTCATTTTTTAAACGTTCGATTTCGGCATAAATATCTGTAACATCAAAAGCAATATGATGAATTCCTTCTCCTTTTTTCTCCAAAAATTTCGCAATTGGACTTTCGGGATTTGTCGCTACCAAAAGTTCAATTTTATTGTTTCCGGTTTGAAAAAAAGAAGTTAACACACCTTCGCTTTCCACTGCTTCCATTTTATAAGACGGAACACCAAGCATTTTTTCGAACAACACATTAGCATCATCCATATTTTTTACTGCAATTCCTATATGTTCAATTTTATTTACCATCGTTTTAAGTTTATTGGTTCACATACGTATTAAAGTAACCGCATTCAGCAATAACATCCTGATAATATTTCGTATCAGAATAATCTTTTCTTAAAGCTTTGAATGAATTCCAAGCAATAAAATTAATTTTATCATCTTGAATTTCCCAGTAATTATTGATGTCATTGTATTTTTTATTGTAATAATCATTTCGCTCACATTTCGAAATCAAATACAAACATTTTGCTTTTTGTTCTTTATTTGAGGCTGCTTCAAAAGCTTTTTGATAATACATTATAGAAACCGAATTATTCGTAATCATTTTTTTCATTGAATTCCTGAACGAATATGGACTTGAGCCATAACCTACGATACTGATTTCGTAAAAAGTTCTCCCATTCCCGAAATGCGAAATATTATAAAATGCGTTTCCCAGCAATAAACTATTTATATAGACATCTTCCTTTTTGGCCAATTTATCCTGCATCTCTTTTATTGTAACCAAAAAATCCATCTGAGAATATTTCTTTTTCTGATATGCCGCATGCTCGCAGTCATGGCAATCTTTTATATTTCCGTTAAACGGATTTCCTAAAAATTTATAATACTGAACTGAATCTGTCTGCTTCATAAATTCAATAGCTTCCGGAATTTTATTTTTGAAAGTTGCCTGAACCGCCTGAAAATTATTGATGTCTTTTAATTTCAAACTGTAAATCCCTGCACCAATTTTCTCGATTTCGGTTTTATTCGGTTTCTCCAAAAAAGCTTTCATGTCCAATAAAACTTTTTCATTATCATAAAATGAATTTCCGTCATTCCAATAACCATAACGTGATTCGCCAAAAATTTCAGACATTACTAAATCTCCTTTTTCACGATAAAGCGTTGACAAATAACTTCTGCTCCATGAAGAAGCATTTTGATAACGGAATTCCTGTCCTTTGTATGTTTTTGGAAGCTCATAATACAGCCAATTCAAATCGGATAGAATTGTCTTTTCATTTTTGTCTGTCAGTTTATCAATTTTGCTCAAATTATTCACAAAACGCAACAAACGAAGCTGCATTCCTGCCAACTCCGTTTTAGGCAGTGTTTTTACAGCTTTGTCAAAATTCTTATCTGCATTGGCATAATCTCCTTTTAAAGTCTGCAAATATCCTAGAGACAAATCCCAAAGATAAGGCCTGTCTGTGTTTCCAGCTGCCGAAATTTTAGCAATTAAATCCAATGCTTTTTTATCAACTTTGACTTGATTTTCTGTTTTGCTTTCTGCCACAGTCAATTTTTTTTGAGGCTGATTTTCTCCTCCATCTTTCTGAAACGAATTGTTTATAGATTGTTCAAGTCCATTAACCAGTCTGGTTGCCAGATAATTCAAATGTTCGCTTTTTGGGTTTAATTCATAAATTTTTTCGATTGCCTGTTTTTCATCTTTATAATAACCATGAATTGCCCAAAGCGCCACTTTTTCATCATTGTTTTTTGCCATTAATAGCGCTTTGTTCCAATCTGAATCATTTTTTGGACGAAAACTATAGGCTGTTACCACTCTTAACTCAGGACATTTATCAAAAACTTTGGCATATAAATAATTAGAAGCCGCATATTTCTTTTGCTTGTAATTAATCCCGGCAACATAGGAAAGTGCTCTGTAATAC
The DNA here is from genome assembly GCF_009711135.1 of Flavobacterium sp. LC2016-01. Taxonomy (GTDB): domain Bacteria; phylum Bacteroidota; class Bacteroidia; order Flavobacteriales; family Flavobacteriaceae; genus Flavobacterium. Next base: position 164,968 of record NZ_WMIC01000007.1, read on the forward strand.
AAGGTGTTTTTAGGAACCGAACTTTCTGTTTTATTAAAAAAATCAATTGCTTTTTGTTTGTTATTGCTATAAAAACGAGCTTTCATAGTGAGAAACCAATATCTGTTTTTCAAAAATGGATCAGCTGTAGTATTATATACATTCTCAATTGACTGAATCATTTTCGAATCATTGAAAGTTTTAGCCACAACGGGCTCGTAACTCCAATTTTCTTCACCTATAGAAACCGTTTCTATCTTTTGGGCCAAATACAAAAACTCAATAAAACTCTTTACTTTCGCGTCTTTCAAGTTGAGTTTTTTGCCCCATTTTAGAGAAGTTTTATTGTCTTTCTTATTCTTATAAAAAGCATGCAGATCTGCAATTTCTTCTTTATTCTTAATTACATTTTTATCATCTGAATAATATCTTCTTGTTTCATTTCCAATTAAAAAATAATTCACAGCTGTAGTATCCGCTTTTCCTTTTAAGTACGAAGCCCAATCCTCTTTTATGTTTTTATTAAATCGAGAATTATGTTCAGTGTCAAATCCAATTCCATAAAAAATGGAACCAGACAAAAACAGCGGTGAATACGATTTATCGGCAAAAGTTTCGGGCGTAAAATTCGAATTATATCCAAAAAAATCCCAGTCGTCACCGCCGGCGCAGGCATAAATCACTCCGTAAACTGAAAGCAGTCCAATACTAAAAACAAGAAACAGTTTGCTTGAAAATATTCTTTTCATAATTTTTTAAATTGAATTCATCTAAATCGTAAAATATAATTTCTTTGGGCTTTTGCGTTGCATTTTCGCTTAAATCTTCAGCCATTTCTTTTAAATTTTCTGCAGAAATTGTTTCCATTTTCAGCAGATCTTTTTCTTCATAATAAACACCATTTTTATAATTTGATTGTTTTACTCTGAAAAATATAGAACTAATTTGTTCGAAATTTTTATCATTTTTGAGCGTTGCAAAATCCATTTTTGACCGAAGTCCCAAAACTTTTTGATCCCGAATATGAATAGCCCAAGAATAAATAGGAAGTGCATAATTAAGATGCAAAGGGTATTTCTTTAAACTTTTAAGATACCGTTCTGAAATTTCTCTGTTATAAATCGAATTCAGAGAATCTGGCGTAATACTTCCCATATTATAAAACATCAAAACACCCGAATCGACATTTGGGATTTTTGTTTTCTTAAAATACTTGACCTGATGAAGCCTGATTGTGGCCGAAAGTTTTTTATGCGAAAGCTTTTTAATCTGCTCAATAAATTTAAGATAATTGTCTTTGCTTTTTAAGGACCAATCGCAGTCAATTTGAATTTCGGTACAATTAATTTTATTTTTCTGATTGATTTCGGTAATCAAATGAATTGTTTTTTCAGCCAAATCTTTAATATCAAGTTTTTGCTGAAGCATTACTTTATTCTGAATAAAAATGACCGGAACAATTTCGAAGCCATGAATATTTTCCTGAAAATGAATTGGACTTATAGGAAATGGATTTTGTGTTTTTGGATGAAGTCCAATATCAAAGTATCTGACATAAAGTTTACTGACACTGTTGTCTCTCAAAACTTCTTTTTCTGTTTCTGAAAATTTCAAATTGGTTTTCCAATAATAAAACGCAATTATGGGCTTGTCGTTTTTACTGCACGATGCCAGCAAAAGAAAGAATGAAATCCAAAAAAATCGCTTTAACAAAACTAAATACTATTACATTTTGAATCAAAAGTAAGAAAATATTACTGTAAAAAAGAGAGAAAATCAAAAATTGCAAATCCTAATAAATAGATAAAAAATTTCGATTAAAGCAAATATAATCGTTATTTTGTGCAATCAAATTCAAAAACGATTATGTTGAAAAACACTCTCAAATACATTTCACTTTTATTGGTATTTTTAATGATGAGCTGTGCTAAAAGAGGCAGTATTACAGGCGGATTAAAAGATACGCTTGCTCCTGTTTTAAGATCAAGTTCTCCAGAAAATTTCAGCACTAATTTTAAAGCCAATGAAATCATTTTGACATTTGATGAATATGTAAAGCTGAAAAACCTAAACAAACAGCTGATCATTTCGCCCCCAATGAAGCATGAACCGCTTGTATTGCCAACAACCGCAAGCAAAATTATCACTATAAAACTAAAAGATACTTTACAGCCAAACACAACTTATAGTCTGAATTTTGGCGAAAGTATTGCAGACAATAACGAAGGAAATTCAATTCATCAGTTTAAATATGTTTTCTCGACTGGATCTTATATTGACTCACTTTCTATAAAAGGAATCGTCAAAGATTCTTATGAAAAATATGTAGATAATTTTGTCTCTGTTATGCTTTACGAAGTAAATGACAAATACAAAGATTCGGCTGTTTATAAAGAATTCCCGAGATATATTACCAATACACTGGATAGTTTGCGAACTTTTCAATTAGAGAATTTAAAGCCCGGAAAATATCTTTTAGTTGCCATGAAAGACAAATCAAGCAATAATAAATTTAATCCGAAAGATGACAAAATTGCGTTTATAAAACACCCAATTACAGTTCCAAACGATACTATTTTTGAATTGGAATTATTCAAAGAAAAATTACCGCTAAAAACTTTCAAACCAATTCAGGCTTCTGGAAACAGATTATTGCTTCCGTATGAAGGGAATATGAATTTCAAAGTTACTAAACCTAAAATTACGCTTAGAAATCACAACGAAGTTCTGGAAACTATTGTTACAGAATTTCCTAAAAAAGACTCTTTGCAAATTTGGTATAAACCAATAAAAGCCGATTCGCTGTCTCTGGAAGTTAATGCCGATAAATACAATAAGAAATTCGGTTTTAAAATTAAAGAATTGAAAAAAGATACGCTGAATATCAAACCGGTTCAAAATGGCGTGCTTAATTTTAGAGAACGATTCACATTAGAATCGGAAACACCGCTTGTGAAATTTGATAATTCAAAAATTTCATTGGTCAACAAAGATTCTGTTGCTGTAAAATTCACCACAGAATATGATGAGTTTGAGCAAAAATTATATTTTGACTTCAAAAAAGAACCTTTAGAAAAATATCGTTTTACAATAATGCCAGGCGCTCTGACTGATTTTTATGACAAGTCAAATGATACTTTATCTTATAAATTAACGACCAAAGAATTCGAGGATTACGGAAATTTAGTGCTGAATCTGCAAAATGTGAAGCGTTTTCCAATTATTGTTCAAATCATAAATAAAAGAGGAGACAAAGTTCTTGCAAGCGAATATTCTGAAGGTCAAACTAAGATTGAATTCAATTTAGTTGAACCCGAAGCTTTCTCAGTTCGCGTAATTTATGACGACAATAAAAACAAAGTTTACGATACTGGAAACTTCTTAAGCAAAACTTATTCTGAAGAAGTTTTTTATTTCCAAAAAGAAGTTGATGTCCGTTCCAATTGGGATGTTGATCAGCCTATTGATTTGAGTGTTCCTTTTAGCCCGGAAGTCGAGAAAAAAACGGACAAGAAAAAGCAAAAAGAAGCCGAAAAGAAACGAAAAGCTTTCTAGATTTTAATTTCAAAAACATCCTGATCACTTAAAAAATCAAGTTTTTTTCGGGTTTCAAGCATTTTATTTTTATCCAAATCAACGACAAAAACACCTTCAGTTTCTTGTGGTTCGAGAATATAATTCCCTAAAAAGTCAACCGCCTGCGAATGGCCAATATGCTCATAATTATTTGCGTCAATGCCAATTCTATTTACACCTACAGCGTAGCTTAAGTTCTCAATAGCACGCGCTTTCAGTAAAGCATCCCATGCATTGGTGCGTACCTTTGGCCAATTGGCAACATATAAAAGCAAATCGTAATTCTCTGTATTTCGGGCAAAAACCGGGAATCGGAGATCGTAACAAACCTGCAGGCAAATTTTCCAATCTAAATATTCAACGATTACTTTTTCTGTTCCCGCAGTATAAAATTGATCTTCTCCTGCCAAAGTAAATAAATGGCGTTTATTGTAAAACTGAATTTCTCCAGAAGGAAAAACAAAAAACATTCGGTTATAAAATTTTTCATTTTCAGTAATAACCAAACTTCCGGTAACGGCAGCATTTTTCTGCTTTGCTATTCCTTTCATCCATATAACAGTTTCTCCATCCATCGTTTCGGCAACAGCAGAAGGATTCATTGTAAATCCAGTTGAAAACATTTCTGGAAGGACAATAAGATTTACTTCTGATTCAATTTCGTTGATTTTTGAATCAAAATTTTCTCGGTTTTTAGACGGATTTTCCCAAAAGAGATCAGATTGGATTAAAGCAATTTTCATTTCAAACAATTTATTTTAATAAAAACAGAAAATACTCCGTTAGATTAGATGATAATCAAACTTGGAACATTCTTTTTATAAGGCTGCAATTTTTCGTGATCAGGTTCTTCCTCCGTAATCACATAATTAACTTCAGACAAACTGGCAATTTTCATTTTAAGAACCGTATTTAATTTTTCAGTAATAGTTAAAACCGCTGTTTTTCTAGAAGCTTGAATCATTGCCTTTTTTACCTGAACTGTTTCCCAATCAGAATCGGAATAACCGCCATCTACATCTAAAGCATTTGTTCCCAAAACCAAAAGATCCGCTTTTATGTTGGCCAATTGATGAAAAGCTTCTCCGCTCACACACATCTGACTATAAGAAGAAATACTGCCACCAATCATGATGATTTTAATATTAGGTTTATCTAAAAGTTGTACAGCAGTTAAAGCAGTAATTGTAAAAACGGTTAAATTAAGATCATTTGGAATTAAACGGATGAATTCACGAATCGTAGTTCCTCCGTCAACAATTAAAACCATTCCGTCATGAAGAAGATTTACAGCTTTTTGTGCAATAACCAGTTTGGCTTCAACGGCATAAGTCTGGTTCGATGAAGAATAGTGATATCCTTTTGTCATCGCACCGCCTTTTACTTTAATCAAAAGCGAGTCGGCATCGAGTTCATTAATATCACGACGAACAGTATCTTCAGAAACACCAAGTTTAGCTGAAAGCGTTTCAAAACTTACACGGGTGTGCAGATTGATTTCTTTTAGAATATGATTTTTACGTTCTTCTTTACTATAATTTAAAACTTCATTTTCAGTGCTCATGCCAATTGATTTTGTATTTACAAAAATACGCATTTCAACAAACAATTCATTGAAACCAGAAATGGTATTGACAATAAAAATTTTCAGCATAAAAGAATCTAAAACAGCTGAAATTTTAGAATCTGCTTTTAACTTCAAAACTGACTCAAAGAAATCAAATAGCAAAGTTGAATTTATTACAGATGTAAATTTTAAATCAAAAGAGGCCTACAAAATTTCAATTTCTTCCAAAAAAATAATTGTCACAGGCTCAGAAGAAGGACTATTTTATGCTGTTCAAAGTCTTTTGCAACTTTTGCCAAATAAACCATCGGATAAAAAGGAAATAAAATTACCTTTCATAACCGTTGAAGACGCGCCACGATAAGCTTACCGAGGATTACACCTAGATGTTTGCCGTCACTTTTTCTCCGTTGATGTTATAAAAAATTTTATCGCACAGATACACAGTTATAAATTAAACAACTTTAATTGGCGCATAACTGACGATAAGAGCTGAAGAATTGAAATAAAAAAGTATCCAAAATTAACCGAAGTAGATTCTAAAAGAGCACAGACTTTAGTTGGAAATAAATTCGAAAGATCCCCGATTTTTTTTATAAAATCATAAAATAAGTCCAAGCGGACGCAGAAGTTCTATCAATAAAAACATTGGTTCGAAATCCTAATTTAAAATCGGCTTTAGCCATAAAACCAACTAAAAAAGGATTGCAATATGATTATGATACGGGAACATTTCAACACGTTCAGGATTATTTGAAGGAACAATCAGCAGTGAAAAATGGAAAACAAAAACGGAGCGTTATATCGGTTTAAAATTTGACGGATATGTCTTTATTCCAGAAACTGCAAATTACACCATTTCGAAGCTTTCAGATGACGGATCCAAGCTTTTTATAGACAATAAACTGATTGTAAATAATAACGGCATTCATTGGCTAAATGAAGCTTACGGAGCCGTAAAATTAGAAAAAGGTTTTCACAAGCTCAACATCAGTTATTTTGGCCAGATCGGCGGCACAACCTTAAATTGTTTTATGCAGAAGGAAGGAAAAGAAAAACAGGAAATAAGTGCTTCGCAATTGTATTATGAATAGAAACAAAAAAAGCATCAGCCGTGGCTGATGCTTTTTTTTTATATATAAAAAGATATATTATCCTTTTAAACTTGCTGCTAAATACTCACGGTTCATACGTGCGATATTTTCAAGAGAAATTCCTTTAGGGCATTCAACTTCGCAAGCTCCAGTATTTGTACAGTTTCCAAAACCTTCCAAATCCATTTGGTGAACCATGTTTAATACACGGTCAACTGCTTCAACTTTACCTTGTGGCAATAATGCATATTGAGAAACTTTTGCAGAAACGAATAACATTGCTGAAGAGTTTTTACAAGTTGCAACACAAGCTCCACAACCAATACAAGCAGCAGCATCAAATGATTTATCTGCATCGTCTTTATTGATTGGAATAGTATTCGCATCAATTGTATTTCCTGAAGTATTTACCGAGATAAATCCTCCTGCATGCTGGATTCTATCAAAAGAACTTCTGTCAACAACTAAATCTTTAATTACTGGGAAAGCTTTTGCTCTAAATGGCTCGATAAAAATCGTATCACCATCTTTAAACATACGCATGTGTAACTGACAAGTTGTAACACCTCTGTCTGGTCCGTGCGCTTCTCCGTTGATGAATAAAGAACACATTCCGCAGATTCCTTCGCGACAATCGTGGTCAAATGCTACTGGCTCTTCTCCTTTGTTGATCAATTGTTCGTTAAGAACATCAAGCATTTCAAGGAAAGACATATCTGGTTCGATTCCATCAATAGGATACTCTACAATCCCTCCTTTATCTTGAGCGTTTTTTTGACGCCATATTTTTAATGTAAGTTTCATACCTTTTTCGTTTGAAAGTCATAAAGTCGAAAGTCGAAAGTCACTTGGCACATTTTGCCTTTTGACTTTAAGACTTTGGCTTTCGACCAAATTCTTATTTATAACTTCTTTGAACTAATTTAATGTTTTCGTAATTAAGAGGTTCTTTGTGTAATACTGCATCACTTGGTTTTCCTTTGTATTCCCAAGCTGCAACGTATGCAAAGTTATCATCATCACGAAGTGCTTCTCCTTCTTCTGTTTGGTATTCCTCACGGAAGTGACCTCCACAAGATTCGTTACGGTGTAAAGCATCTTTCGCGAACAATTCTCCTAATTCTAAGAAATCGGCAACACGAGTTGCTTTTTCTAACTCCTGATTAAATTCAAAAGCGCTTCCAGGAACTTTTACATCTTTATAAAACTCTTCACGTAAAGCAGCAATTTCTTCGATAGCTTCAGTTAAACCTTTAGCATTACGAGCCATACCTACTTTATCCCACATGATTTTTCCTAATTTCTTGTGGAAATAATCTACAGAATGAGTTCCTTTATTATTGATGAATTTATTAATTTGATCTACAACCGCTTTTTCAGCTTCAACGAATTCTGGCAAATCTGTAGAAATTTCTCCCATTTTAATATCCGGAGCTAAATAATCTCCAATAGTATATGGCAATACAAAATATCCATCAGCTAAACCTTGCATTAAAGCAGAAGCTCCAAGTCTGTTTGCTCCGTGATCAGAGAAGTTCGATTCTCCAATTGAGAAACATCCAGGAATTGTAGTCATCAAGTTATAATCAACCCAAGTTCCACCCATTGTGTAGTGAACCGCTGGGTAAATCATCATTGGCGTTGTGTAAGGATCCTCATCAACGATTTTGTAATACATCTGGAATAAGTTTCCATATTTACTTTTCACGATGGCAGCTCCTAATTTAGTTACCAAAGCAGCATCTTTATCATCTAAACCTTTTACGTAAGCATCTTCAGTTCCGTAACGTTTAATTGCTGCTGCGAAATCCAAGTAAACTGCTTCACCTGTTTTGTTAACTCCAAAACCAGCATCACATCTTTCTTTAGCTGCACGAGACGCAACGTCACGAGGAACTAAGTTACCAAAAGCAGGATATCTTCTTTCTAAGAAATAATCTCTTTCAGCTTCAGATAAATCGGTTGCTTTTTTCTTTCCTTCACGAATTGCCTGAGCATCTTCTAATTTTGCAGGAACCCAAATACGACCGTCATTACGTAAAGACTCAGACATCAAAGTCAATTTAGACTGGTGATCTCCTGAAACTGGAATACATGTTGGGTGAATTTGTGTGTAGCAAGGATTTGCGAAAAACGCTCCTTTTTTATGAATTTTCCAAGCTGCTGTTGCGTTACTTCCCATAGCATTTGTTGAAAGGAAAAATACGTTTCCGTATCCTCCAGAACCAATTACTACCGCGTGAGCAGAATGTCTTTCTATTTCTCCAGTGATTAAGTTACGAGCGATAATACCTCTCGCTTTTCCATTCACGATAACAATGTCAAGCATTTCGTGACGGTTGTACATTTTGATTTTTCCACGGCCAATCTGACGGTTCATTGCAGAATAAGCTCCTAACAATAATTGTTGTCCAGTTTGTCCTTGTGCGTAGAATGTACGAGAAACCAAAGTTCCTCCAAAAGAACGGTTATCTAAAAGTCCGCCATATTCACGAGCCAATGGCACACCTTGAGCCACACATTGGTCAATAATATTTGCAGAAACTTCAGCCAAACGGTGAACGTTTGCCTCACGTGCACGGTAGTCACCACCTTTTACAGTATCGTAGAACAATCTGTAAACGGAGTCACCGTCACCTTTATAATTTTTTGCTGCGTTGATACCTCCTTGTGCCGCGATTGAATGCGCACGACGAGGTGAATCTTGAAAGCAAAATGCTTTTACGTTATATCCTAACTCAGCCAAAGTAGCTGCCGCAGAACCTCCAGCTAAACCTGTACCAACAACGATAATATCTAAATTACGTTTATTAGCAGGGTTTACTAAATTAATATGATCTTTATAATTTGTCCATTTATCCGCTATAGGACCATTTGGAATTTTTGAATCTAATGCCATTATAATTGATATTAATTATTGAAATGATGAAATAATGCGATAATTATGAAAGCAGCTGGTACCACAACGGCAAAACCATGACCTACTTTACTTAAAAATCTTGAGTATTTGTTGTGCATTCCCATTGATTGAAGAGAAGATGCAAACCCGTGCCATAAGTGGAAACCTAAAAGCACAAAAGAAACGCAATACAATCCTGTACGAATTGGATCGTGGAATTTATGAACTAACTCTCCATAATACCTTGTAGCATCTGGCGCTGTACCTGCTAAATATTTATAGCTAAGTTCTGGAAACCAGAAATCATAAAAATGCAATCCTAAGAATGCCAAAATAACTAATCCAGAAATAATCATATTTCTAGAACTCCATGAAGCATTTGCCGCTCCATTATATTTCGCATAAGCAATTGGTCTTGCAGCGCTGTTTTGAGCTGTAAGTACAAATCCCATTACGAAATGCAAAATTACTCCGAATGCCAGAACTGGTTGCATTACATATTGTATCAACGGATTGTAACCCATAAAATGAGAAACTTCGTTGAAAACGTTTTCACTCAAAATAGAAATAAAATTTAAGGAAACATGCAGCGCTAAAAACGTGATTAAGAATATTCCCGAAAGAGCCATAGCCACTTTCTTTAAGATGGAAGCATTCAACTGTGCAGATTGTGCCATAAGTGTTAAGTAGTTTGTTTTAAAAAATTACACAAAAATAACTCAAATACAAAAGAACTACAACCATTTCGTTGTTATTTATAATCATTTTAAAATAGACTACGCATACGTATTTTTACGTATAAATTTAGTATAACAAACCTAAAAAATTGCTTTACAGTCACTTTCTCCTAATTTTAATACGTATTCAGATTACTAAAAATTTATCATATTGTTATTTTATTCAAAGTTTTGATTTGTTTTCTTCAAAAGTGCCGGCTGTACTTAATTTTATCTAAGCAAAAAATTGTCATTCCATTACATAGTTTTACCTTTAGCGGCTCAAAAAAATAAGAATGAAAACAGGAATTGATGCTATCTCTTTTGATGTAGCAAACATACATTTACCCATAAAAACTTTGGCCGTTGCCAGAAATATTGAACCCGAAAAATTAGAAAAAGGTCTTGGATTGCTTAAAATGACTTTTCCAGACGTTCATCAGGATGCTGTTGTTTTTGGAGCAAATGCTTTAACCAAACTTATCATTGACAATAAAATCAACTTAAACGAAATAAGCCGAATCTATGTTGGTACCGAAAGCGGCATCGACAGTTCAAAACCAATTGCTTCTTATCTAATTAATTTAATGGAGCAAAAATTTGGCGAAGATTCTTTGGCAGAATGTGATGTTGTCGATTTTACTTTTGCCTGTATTGGCGGTGTTGACGCGCTGCAAAACTGTCTTGATTTTGTAAAATTGAATCCGACTAAAAAAGCAATTGTGGTTGCCACTGATTTTGCAAAATACGATTTAAATTCGGGTGGAGAATATACACAAGGTGCCGGAGCTGTTGCCATGTTAGTAACTGCAGATCCAAAAATTATCGCGTTTGATGACAATTGGACAACAAGCACAAAAGGCGTTTTTGATTTCTTTAAACCTTACAGAACTATTTCTAAAGAAGCGATTACGAAAAATGAAAATAACGATCCGTGGTTTGATAATTTAGAAGCTGAAATCGAAATCCATAAAGACCAGCCGGTTTTTGACGGGCAGTATTCCAACCAATGTTATATGGATCGTACGCGAAATGCATACTTTTCATTCAAGAAATTAAAAAATACAACTGAAACTTTATACAATACTTGGCACAGCATTGTAATGCATTTACCTTATTCTTTCCAGGGAAGAAGAATGTTATCTGAAATTTATGCTTTAGACAGTGCCGAGAAAATTATTGCCGATGATATTGCACCTGCAGATTATCAGACAAAAATTAAAGAAGTAGCAAAATCTGATGATTACAGAAGTTTTGTAACTGAGAAATTACAGCCTGCAGAATTGGCTTCTTCATTAATTGGAAACCTATACACAGGTTCTATTTTCATGGGATTATTATCGACTTTAGCTCATTTTTATGATACGAACAAAGAAGTTGCCGGAACTAAATTTGGTTTCTTAGCTTACGGAAGCGGATCGAAATCAAAGGTTTTTGAAGGAACAATTCAGCCAGAATGGAAATCGGCTTTAGAAAATGTGAAGCTTTTTGAAAATTTAGCTGCAAGCGTAGAAATTGATTTCAACACTTACGAAAGTCTTCATAAAAAAGAACAAAAACAAAGCGTAAGAATTCCAAAAAACGAATGGGTTTTAGACCGAATTGAAAAAGAGATTCCAGTTTTGATTGGAGCGAGATATTATAAATGGATTGATTAAATAACAAAACCCGAAACTAAATTGTTTCGGGTTTTGCATTTTATTGCCATAAATCAATTTGAAAATCGGCTTTATCCAAAATTACTTCTTACCAAGGACTTTCTTCCGTTTCATCTTCAATATCATTACTGAAAAATTTTCCTGTAGGCGCATTGTCATCTGTTAAAGTGTGTTTAATGATAAAAGACGCAGCACTTTCAACGGTTCCAGGACCATTATGATGATTAAAATCAGTTGCAGTATAACCCGGATCAATTACATTTACCTTAAATGGTAAATCTTTCAACTCGTAAGCCAATATAATTGTGTAAGTATTTAAGGCAGCTTTCGAAGTTACATAACTAGTCGCCTTGTAATCGTAATATTTCCAGCTTGGATCACTGTGCAACGTTAAAGATCCAAGGCCAGAAGTAATATTGCTGATTCTTGGACTTTCCGACTTTTTAAGCAATTCTAAAAACACCTGTGTAACACTAATTACACCAAAGAAATTGGTATCAAAAACATTTTGAATATCTTTTATTGATGCATCTGAAGTCTTTTGAGGAAACACTCCACTAATCCCGGCATTGTTAATTAAAATATCCAATTTCCCCTGCTCGATTTCAACAATATTCTTTGCTGCTAAAATCGAATCGGAATTTGTAACATCAATTTCGATAGCCTGAATATTCTCAAAACCATTTTCCTTTAATTCTTTTACCACAGCCTTACCTTTTTCTAGGTCGCGACTTCCTAAATAGACAAATAATCCTTTTTTCGAAAGCTGTTTTACTATTTCCAAACCAATACTTCTGTTGGCTCCTGTTATCAATACTGACTTCATTTTTTACTATTTAAAATTAACCATACAAAGGTGATTGGTTTAGAAATGAAATCATTTGCCATTTGGCAAAAAGCAATTTTCATCGGATGTTTTTTCTAATTCTGCTCAACGAAGATTGTGTCATACCCAAATAGGAAGCAACATAAGAAAGCGGAATACGATTAATAGCATTGGGATAAATTTTCAAAAACATCAAATAGCGTGTCGCAGCATCTTCTGTAACCAAAGGACTTCTTCTTTCGACTTTCTGTATTAAGGCTCTTGAAATAATTTTATTTACAATAGTATTCCACGGAATAATGATATCCAAAAGTTCCTTCCAGTCTTTTTTAGAAAAAACGATAAGTTTACAATCAGTCACCGCCTGTACATAACAATGGGAACAAATGTCATTATTGAAGCTTTCCAAATCAACTACCATATTGTTTTCATCAATAAAATATTTGGTAATTTCATCGCCTTTGTTGTTGTAATAACAAACTCGAACAATACCATCCAATACAAAACCAACTTGTTGCGCAATTTTTCCCGCTTCCGAAAAATATTCATCTTTTGGAAGTTCCAGCACAACCGCTTTTTTGGCAATTAAGTCAATTTGCTGTTGGTTCAAATCGCCATACTGCAAGATATAATCTATAAACTCTTTCATAACTGCAAGTTACTTAAAGTTATTTTTACTCGATTTGTCATTTGGCAAAAAAAAATCAATCCTTCTTATCCTGTTGTTCTGTTTGCACAAAACTTCCATTAATTGACCGATCTTCGGCATTCATTCCGTTTGCCATTCCCAACATAAAGGCAGTAATTATGATTATAAATTTTCTTTTTATCCAATGAAGAAGTGGTCGATTAGACTTTTCTAAACGATTATTATTTTGTTTATACATTTTGAAAATGATAAATGATTAGACATTATTGTATCATCTTATGCCTAAAAAAGACATAAAGCTTAGAAATAAAATTCCTTAAGCAGTGTATAAACTTTTATATGAATTATTTGAAGTAATTATTTCATTTGCAAAAACAGCTTGGTTTACAAATGAATTAATTTGTTGATGAAGAAGTGTTTGCCATTTTAATACAACATGAATTTGAAAACTAAAAACGGCTTTTAACTGAATATAAGTAACCGGAATTAAAAACGGAGTTTTAATTCCCGATTTCAATTGATTGAAGAGGTATAAACGAGCGTTCTTAAAATCTAATTTTCTACCAAAAGCAACTTGCGAAACCTGATAATATTCTGCTGATTTTGATTGAGAATCCAAAATACCATCATTTGCAATCATGGCAAAAACCAGAAAGAGTGAAATGAAGTATTTTAGATATTTATTCAATTGATTTTATTTTTGAGTGTCAGATTATTTAAACGAAAATACAAATTCCAAATAGAAAACCGAAGCAAATTGCTTCGGTTTTTTTATCACACACAGTTTGTCATTCTGAGGAACGAAGAATCACATTAGGAGCTCGACAAAGATTGGCGATCTAGCATGTGGAATTTCTTGTGTGATTCTTCGTTCCTCAGAATGACAAGATTGCGCAAAAACCTTTGTCAAAAGATTCTTTATCAAGTCAATGGCTTTTCAATCCCTTTTTTATGTAGCAAATACCCCAAACCAAAAACAAAAACAGCACAGCTTAAAAGCATATAAATTCCATCTTTCAAAATAAAAAACGAAAACCCGATGGATGCTGAACTCAGAATAATCATTAAAACAATTACAAAATTCGTTTTAATAAAACGCAAAGCATGCAAGCTCAACCCAATAAAAAGCAAAGAAGGACCAACAACTATAAAAGGATAAAAAATCGCTGGCGTTTTACCAATCTGAATGCTTAATGCCTCTTTTGCAATTTCATCGGTTCCAAAACTTGACATTACAAAGTCAATTGTGCAGAGGCCAATGTGAGCAATAACACCCAAAGCTGTTGCAATTGAAGCGACAAAACTCCAAGTGTTTTTTGGAAATACGTCGTTAAATGACAATAAAAAACAAGCACCGATTAAATTAAACCAATGCGCGAAATCTATTGGTTTTTGAAAATTGGGAAAAACTTTAGCAAAGAATAAATAACTGATCAGGAAAAATAATAATCCGAGAAGGCAAAGCTGTTTTGTTTTCATAATTTATTTTTAAAATTGATGAAGCAAAACTAAAATGAAAAACCAGCTTAAATGCCTATTTTACTGGCTTAGGTACGAAATATATGGTTTTAGGTACGAAATTATAATGCTAATAAAGTCTCTTTATAATTTTTAGAAACTGGAAGTTCAATTTGAGTCAAAATAATAGTATTTGCATTTCTCCAGGATTTAAAATGTATTGGATTTATTAAATGCGAACGATGAATTTGAACCAAAAAATCGAAATCGTCCTGCACTTTTTTGAGAGAAGATCGAATAAGTTTCGACCGAAGTTTATCATTTTCAAGATAAAAAATCTCAACATAATTTTGTGCATTCGAAATACAGACTAAATCCGCTTTTTTGATTTTTAGAACATCTAATTTATTTTCTCCCTTAAAGAGTAAAACATCCTCTTTTATGGGAATTAATTTTATCAAATATCTTCTTGCCAGAATAATTACGGGAGTCAAAATCAAAGCAACCTTTATAAATATTACCGAAAAGAATTCTGAAAAATCATATCCGCCATTCAAAATTGGACTTTTATAATAAGTGTAAATCCCAATTAAATAGATAAAATAAAAAAAGACAATACTTCCAATTTCTAAAACAAGATTCCATTTTGATATTCTTAAGTAAACGGTTTTTTGAATGAAAGTCAAAACAACGTAACACAAAAAAGCCACTACACTAAAGCCTGAACTAATTAAAAACCACGCTCTAAAACTTATTGTTCCGTCGTCAAAAGGTTTTATAATGAAAGCAAAAATGAAAAGCCATAAACCAATCAGCAAACCAATAATTAGATTTTGTTTTATGGAAATATTGAGCTGTTTCACTTTTTTAGTTCGATTTTAAAGTTTCATTTCCATAATGGGCATGAAACGGTTTTTTATGGAAGTTTCAAATTCTCCAATTTTTACAAATCCCATTTTGGCGTAAAACTCCTCCGCATTTGGTTCTGAGTCGAGAATTATTCTTTCTGTTTTTTCTTCTTTCATTCGGCTTAAGAAATCGAGAAGCAAATGCTTTCCAAATCCTTTGCCGATATGTTCTGGCAAGATAAATAAATTATCAAGCTTTACCTCTTTTTCATTTTCAAAAATATACGAATAATAGCCTATAATCAAATCATTATCGACCAATTTAAAAACGGTATTTTCTCTGATATAATCTTGCGAGATGGTTAAGTTTTTATCCCATTTTTGAATTTGTTCTGCCGAATATCCCCAATAGGCTTTTGACTTTTTGGTTATTGTTGTTAGGATTTCGTTGTCGGTTATATTGGCTTTTTGAATTATCATTGGTTTGAAAAAATATATTTAAAATTAAACCAACAAGGTTTCTTAAGAATCTTGTCATTTCGACGAAGGAGAAATCTTCGCAAGTAACTCTGCAACAATAATCCAATCTTTGTCGAGCTTCTCGCGAAGATTTCTCCTTCGTCGAAATGACAAATCATGCGGACATACTTGATGATTAATAATAAATCGTAAACTTATTATGACTCAACGTAAAACCAAGATTCTCATAAATCGCTACATTCTCTACTCGCTTTTTATTTGTGGTTACTTCAATACTTTTTAAATTATTCTGATGACCAAAACTTAAAATCTCATTTATTAATAACCTTCCAACGCCCTGACCACGGTAGTTTTCATGAATAAAAAACTCCTGAATTTCACCAACCAATCCGCAGTGATGCAATAGATTTTGGGTATGAAAACTAATAAAACCTACACCTTCCTTTTCGTTTTCGGCAATGAGATAAAGATTTTTTGGGTTTGAAATATTTTCATTGAAAATTGCTTTGAAAACTTCGAAATCTAAAACTTCATTTTCGAGTTCGCAGATTGATTTGTAGACGAAGTCTAAGTCTGGTTTTTGGACTTTTCTAATTCTGACGTTTGAGTTCATAAAACTTATCTATGCGTGCATGAATTGCAAATTTGCGTTATCGGACTTATTTTTCCTCACGAAAATACTGATCTGATATCGTATACATTAAATCATTAAAGTTTAAATCTTTATTTTTGATTAAAAAAAAACCTTTTTCTTTTTTGTACTCGACGCCATATTCCGTAAATAGTTTCTCCAATCTTACTTTATCATAATCTTTATAATTAATCAATGGTTTAAACTCTCCATAGCGATTGGCCTTATATAATATAAATTGAGAATATGAATTTTCATACTGATTATTGATGAAAAGCAAAAGCACTACAATGGTAAACACAAGAAATATTATTCTAATATTTACCAAATGTCTTTTCTTAATAAGTGTCTTTAACATCATGATATTTCGTTTAGCGCTCCATTTCGTCCTGATTCTATGAAATCAAATTTAACATTTAAATGCAAGAAGAAATTACAAAACTTTGCATTTATCAATGAACTTTATCAGCCTTCTTTTTATTTTTTATCTGAATAAAATCGAAATCTGCTTCGAGATCGCTTCTCAAACTCACCACCGCTTTTTTCATGAAATGAAACACAATTGCAATCATTAGAACAAAAACAATTGTAACATTTCTAAAGAAAGTCAAAAATGAATCTGCAAAATGAGAATGCCACGCAATCAAAAACCCAACATACAATACCACCAATACTATTGGTCCAAAAACATTACCATCGTTAAAAGCGGTAACTTTTGTACTTACTGAAACGACATTATCTTCGATATTAATCTTTCCAATCGCGATTGAACTGTTGTTATTAAGAAACTCATAACGCTTTCTTATTCTGAAATTATCTTTATAAACAGATCCAATATAATCATTATCACCGTCAATAAATTTGTCAAACTGTCTCGAAAAAAGATCACTGGAAGAACCCTTATCTACCATTTCCCTAAAAGATTCAAAAAAAACATCTTTATCCATTTCGAACACGTAATCAAATTGCTCTTTCAGTTTTAATTTTTCAAAAATTGTTGCCATGTAATTCTTTGTATGATTTATTTATGAAGATATCTTAAAATTATTCTTAGTGTTTATCATTTCAGACACAGATCTTAAATGTGATGGACAATATACAAATTCCTACAATTGAAAAAACTTGTTTTTTATATAAACAATAAAGTTCTTATGAAACCGATTTTCGCGTGAGGGATTGAGGCAGTATCCTTTTATTTGTCCCGATAGCTATCGGGGCGGAATAAAAGATATAGCCGAAAGCTCGATTCGCCACGGCGAACACGCCCAAATAATTTTTAATCCGTTTAGTTTTTTTCATGAAGTGTTTAGGTTCTCTCATTAAAATTTTATGAAACAACCTAAACACTTCATGATAGAACCTAAAAAGAGAACCCAAAACCTAAAAATGACAGATTCTCTTGCTCTTTACAAAAAAACCGAAGCATTAGATGCTCCGGTTTTTTATGTTGATTTTTATAATTATTCTTTACCTTCTAATTCAATATTAAAATGCCATTCATGTTTAATCCAAACACTTGCATCATCAAGATTATTTTTTTTGCTAATTCTGGATTCTCCTGAATAACCGCTATTAAAACAGAATCCGCTTCCCGTCTTATCGTTAGCTGAACTACTTGCCATAATGCCCAACTTTTCGCCATCAACTAAATACCAATAAAAACTATAGGTTTTATTAGCTTCCAAATAAAGATTAAGTTTTTGCAAATCAAACGGAATAAAACCTCCGCTGAAATTTGCTGAAACCTCTGTAGTGGTAGTAGCTAAAACAGTAAGATTTGCATCTTTAATAATTAATTTCACCGTTACTGGCTTATTGTATTTTTGTTTGTCCTGGTCATATGCAAATCCTTCACGAAGATGAATACTAAAAGTAGAAAGAACTAAATTTTTATCGACTATTACTACTTGTCCGGTTCCTACATTTCTGTCGTAAGCTACTATATCCGGAGCGTTAGTTCTATTATCACCGCCAAACCATTTCCATGAATTTGCTTCAGAACATGATCTTGATTTAACAACATCCATATACTGCAACTTTACCTGATAAACTTTCTCTACTCCAGATTCAGATTTAACTGTAAAATTTACTGGCGAAGAATAATCTTTTATGGTTTTAGGATCAGGTGTTATAGTAGCATGCTTTGAAAATTTTACTTCTACATTTAAATTTTTAAGATCGTTACTTTCAGGTATTCTCTTTGTTACCAATCCTGTTTCTTTATTAATATCACCACTTATTGATATATTAGGAGTCTTAACATTTAATTCTAAAATAAAATTATCTGTACTTGGTTCTCTCGATATATCTACAGCATAATTTTTAATATCACCATTTTCGGCTGTAACCACAAAAGCCAATGGCCCGTTAATCATTTTAATTGTTGTTGGATCTGGGCTTATTTTTGCTCCTTTCGGAATTAAAATTGCGACACTTATATCAGTTAACTCAAAAGTACTTTCAACTTTGCCGGTAATGGAGCTTTCAGCAATAGTAAATTCTTTCTTGGTGCCTTCTTTGGTAATACTAAAAGATTGAATTGTATTTTCTGCACTTAGTTTCTCTTCAGAAACGCACGAGAACATTAAAAGAGAAAAAAATAATACGGTAAATTGGTAGATTTTTGTTTTCATAATTTGAGGTTGTCTTATATTTTGCAAATATTACTTTTTATAAAATGCTTTTTTTACGGGAAACCACATTTCTCTATAAAATTCACCCATTAATTTTTACTTTAATAGAAATAATTGCATGACAATTGCCGAGGTCAGCTATTGTTTTAAAAAAATTAATCACATTAATCTGTGACTAATAACTAGAACCAAAACAAATAATAAAACTTTAAGAAATCAATTTCACGCAATTTGTTGAAAAAACGTAATTTTGAAATTCGAAGTTCAAAAACTAAGTTATTATGAAATATCATCAAATAAACAGCGCTCTTTTTGTAAAAAACCGCAGAAAATTCACGGCAGAAATGAAACCTAATTCGGTTGCCGTTTTCAACTCAAATGACATTTACCCAATTAGTGCCGACAGTACTTTGCCGTTTGCACAACATAGAGACATTTTTTATCTGAGTGGTGTAGATCAGGAAGAAAGTGTTTTGCTTTTGTTTCCAGATGCGCCTTATGAAAGCCAAAGAGAGATTCTTTTCTTGAAAGAAACTAACGATCACATCGCAGTTTGGGAAGGTGAAAAACTAAGCAAGGAACGTGCTTTTCAGGTTTCGGGAATTAGAACAGTTTATTGGCTGCAGGATTTTCATAAAGTTTTGAACGAAATGATGACGTATGCTGATACGATGTACATCAATACTAACGAACATTACCGCGCAACAGTTGAAACTGAAACCCGCGAAGCTCGTTTTGTAAAATGGTGGAAAGAACGTTACCCAGCGCACAATGTTGCAAAAAGCAACCCAATTTTACAGCGCATTCGTTCTGTAAAAGAAAGCGAAGAAATCGATTTGATTCAGCATGCTTGTGATATTACGGAGAAAGGTTTCCGCAGATTATTATCATTTGTAAAACCAAATGTTACCGAATATGAAATTGAAGCAGAATTAGCTCACGAATTCATCCGTAACCGTTCTAAAGGTTTTGCATATACGCCAATTATTGCTTCTGGAAATAATGCGAATGTTTTGCATTATATCGAAAACAATCAGCAATGTAAAGAAGGGGATTTGATTTTACTAGATGTTGCAGCTGAATATGCAAATTATTCTAGCGACATGACAAGAACAATTCCAGTTTCAGGACGTTTTTCAGAGCGTCAAAAAGCAGTTTACAATGCAGTTTTGAAGGTTAAAAATGAAGCTACAACCATGTTGACTCCAGGAACGCTTTGGAAACAATATCATATTGAAGTGGGTAAAATCATGACTTCAGAATTACTTGGTTTAGGTTTATTAGACAAAGCAGATGTTCAGAACGAAAATCCAGAATGGCCAGCTTACAAAAAATATTTCATGCACGGGACTTCGCACCACATGGGACTTGACACACACGATTACGGATTGCTTCACGAACCAATGAAAGCAAATATGGTGTTTACAGTTGAACCAGGAATTTATATTCCGAATGAGAAATTCGGAATTCGTTTGGAAGATAATGTTGTCGTTCAGGAAAAAGGAGCTCCTTTTAACTTGATGCGCAACATTCCTGTTGAAGTAGATGAAATCGAAACTTTGATGAATGAATAATTTCATGATGAAAAAGATTTTTCTATTTGCTTTTTTATTGGTTGCAGGAATTACTTTTGCCCAAACCACAGGTTATGCCGTGAATACTGATGGAAGCAAAACCTATTACAAAACATTCGGAAAAGGTGAACCACTTTTAATTATAAATGGCGGTCCGGGAATGAACAGTAATGGTTTTGAAGACATGGCGAAAGTTTTAGCCGAAACACAACAAACGATTATTTACGACCAAAGAGGAACTGGAAAATCGAAACTTTCAAAATTAGACGCTAAGACTATTTCGATGAAGATAATGGCCGATGATATTGAATCATTGCGAAAACATCTTAAAATCAAAAAATGGAATATTCTTGGGCATTCTTTTGGTGGCATGCTTGGTTCGTACTACGCAACAGTTTACCCAAACAGTATCAATAAATTGGTTTTATCATCTTCTGGAGGTGTTGATTTGACTTTATTGAAAAGCCCGAATTTGATTGAACGTAATTTAAGCAAAGTCGAAAAAGATTCGATGGATTACTGGAATGATAAAATCGAAAAAGGCGATACGTCACATGTTGCTCGCTTAGCGCGCGGACGTGCAATGGCTCCGGCTTATGTTTACGATCAAAAATATGTTCCAATTATTGCTGAAAGGCTGACTCAGGGGAATTCGACAATAAACGGTTTATTATGGTCGGATATGCAACAAATGAATTTTGACTGCAAAGCCAAATTGAAAAGCTTTAAAAATCCTGTTTTAATTATTCAAGGAAAAGAAGATATTATCAGTAATGAAATTGGAGAATTGGCACAAAAAACCTTTCCAAATTCGAAATTAATTCTTCTGGATCATTCTAAACATTATGGATGGCTGGATGCTCGGGAAAAGTATTTTGGCGATATAAATTCTTTTTTAAAATCATAAATACAAAAATGGCTTTCTAAATTGAAAGCCATTTTTTATTAATTCACAAACAGCAACTTGTCATAAATAAATTTATTGCTGTTTTAAAGATTTCCCAATTAAATTAAGACATCTCTGTATTTTACTGTAGCTTTCTTAACTTTGTACTTCACGACAAAAAAAGTTCATTTTGAAAACGATTTTATATAAAAACACCAAAATATCATTTACAGATTCAGGAAAAGGAAATGCAATTGTATTGCTTCACGGCTTTTTGGAAAACAAAAAAATGTGGAAAGAGTATGTTGACTTTTTCGCAGAAAAATACCGTGTAATTACAATCGATTTATTAGGTCACGGTGAATCTGATTCTTTGGGATACGTTCACGAAATGGAAGAAAATGCCAATGCTGTAAACGAAATTTTGGAACATTTAAAAATTGAAAAAGCGACTGTTTTAGGACATTCTATGGGTGGTTATGTTGCTTTGGCTTTCGCCGAATTATATCCAAAGAAAATTCAAAAATTAGTTTTATTGAATTCAACTTCAAAAGAAGACAGCGCCGAGAAAAAATTAAACCGAACCCGCGCCATAAAAGCCGTAAAACAAAATTATGTTGGCTTTGTAAGTTTGGCTATTGCAAATTTATTCAGTGAAAACAACAGAATTCGTTTAGCAGAAAAAATTGAAAAGGTAAAAGAACAAGCTTTAAAAACACCTTTACAGGGAATTATCGCATCGCTGGAAGGCATGAAAATACGAAAAGACAGAGAATGGCTTTTACAAGAAAATCGCTTTCCGGTTTTATTGATACTTGGAAAAAAAGACCCCGTTTTAAATTATGAAGACAGTCTATATCAAATTGAAGATACAACCGTAGAATTGGTTTCTTTTGAAGATGGACACATGAGCCACATTGAAAACAAAGAAGAGCTAAAAACAGTTTTAGCCGATTTTTTCAATTAAGAAATAAAGATTTTTTAAATCAGAAAAGGCCATTTCGAATAAACATCGAAAACAGCCTTTTCTTCCTTTTGTGGGGGCAAAAAATTATAATTTGGCAATAATGTCTTTTTAAAATCCAGACAATATCACTCTTCTTAATTTAAAAATTTGCTTGTTTAATATTTCCATCATCCACATCCTCAGACACGTTAGAGATTCTGTTCTCTTCTTCTCAACTTTGTTTAGATCGTATGAATATCTACATCTCTCTATAAGTAGCGTCAAAGATATTTCAATTAACATAATTGTTCGATAAACACTTGTTAAAAAAAAGACACCCTGTAACCATTTGAATCACTTTTATTTATAGTATACTTATTGGCTTTTATAAAAAGAAAATGCGCAATAAAAAACAACAGAAAAAAGAGATTCATTTAAAAACCTAACATTTTGTTCCATAAAATTCATTTCTAAATATAACATTTGCTGGAAAACTACGTTAAGGAAGGTTTTTTCATTGCTTTTCCAAAAAAATTGCAGAAATATAGACTGTAGAAAAAGTACGTTTTGTCTTAAATGCAATATTGATGAAGTTTAGAAGATTTCGTTTTGAAAACGGAAAAACAAACAACCCTACTGTGCAATAGCCTGAAAAGAAAGGGTTTGTTAAAAAATATTCAGCTAAACATCATTATAAAAAAACCGAACTTGTAAGATAACCCTTTTCGATAAGTTCGTTTTTTTCTTTTATTTGATGTGTCTTTCCATCTTTTATCATAACCAGTCTATTTGCGATTTTTATTACATTATGATAGTTGTGGTCCGTAATAATAATCCCTTTTTTGTTTAAGCTTGCTTTGAGCATTTCGTTAATAATTTCAATCATCAGAGGAGAAAGCCCATTGTAAGGTTCATCAAGTAAAACAAATAAAGAAGGATTACTGAGCACCATTTTTATTTCAAGATAACGCAATTCGCCGCTTGATAAATGTTTGATCTTTTTCTTTATAAGATTTTTAATAAACGCATCATCGCAAAAACCAGCTCTTTCTGATTTATCGATTGACAAGGAAATCGCCTTTTTTACAGACAAATGATTTGGGATAAACCGATCTTGATCTAAATAACTGACTTCGTTCAACAATACATTTTTAGTATTTAAAGAAACTGAATTTATCCGAACACTTCGATCCGAAACTGATTCGAGTCCTGCAACGATTTTCAACAAAGTCGATTTGCCAGAGCCATTCCGCCCTAACAATCCAATAATTTCTGATGTTTCACATTTCAAAAAAACATCCGAAAGAATGGTCTTTTCACCAAATCTTTTTTGAATACCGCTGATTTCTAAAGTATGTTTTTTCAAAATAATTTATTCTTTAAAAAGATTATGAAACCAAACAAAACTGCCGTGCAAAATGTCATTAAATAACTAAAAACCAGAAGCTGTATTTTAGAAACTCCATTGTTTATATAAAACAAATAATCATTTTTACGGTAAAATTCCTTGTAACTAATACTGGCCAAAAAACCAAAACTGAGAAAAAAAATAAAGAAATAATCAAAACCGCCTAAAAAAACAGCAATCGCACAAAGCAGCAGATTAAAAGGCAATGTGGTTTTATAAAACTCGAATATGTTCAAGAACTTCCTCATTGTTAATTTATTTTTTCTTCAAAAGGAATTGCGGTATCAAAAATTTCATTTAAAAGCAAAACAACTTCCTGCAGATACGATTCCAAAATTTCTTTAGAAACCACCATATCTAACTCTTTTTCTTCTTTAAATGTAAAAGGAAGAAATCCGGATTTTAAATTCTTAAAAGAAATAATTCCAACTTCAATAGGCAAACTTCCTGCTTCTTTTTCAAACATAAACGCATAAGCCAGAACCTGAATTATTTTATCGTTTTTAAGCTCTCTGGTTAATCCGTTCCAAGTTTTTAGTACCACATTTGCTTTTTCAACTTTTCCGGTCTTATAATCAATAATTCTTATTTTTCCGTTTCGCTGTTCAATACGGTCAACATTTCCTTTTATAAGAACAGGAAATGGCAAATCCGCATGCAGCAACTCGCGTTGGTATGTTTGCTCTAAAGCGATGATTTTAATAGCGTCACCATTCTTAATTGCTTCTAATTCCATTTTAAGAAAATTAAAAACATTTCGTTTTGCAACTTCAAAAGCCAAAAGATTTCGGCCTTTTTTAATTTCACCTTCCTTGTAAACCACCTTAAATTGTTTTAAAACTTCATCATCAAGAAGTTTAAAACAATTCGAAATATCTTCTTCTGAGATAAATCTGCCAATAAAAGGATCATAAAGTCCTTTTAAAGTTTCATGAATAATTGTTCCTAAAGTATTTAATGCAATATTTTCCTCGACTTCTTCTACTTCTCTGATTCGAAGGATTTTTTGAAAATAAAAATCAATCGGGTTCCGAATATAACTTGTCAGTGCCGAAGGCGAAAAGCCTGCAAGAGCAATTTCTTTTAAACGCTCCATAACCGCCTCCGATTTCGGAATTACCATTGGCTTATTGGCAGTAGCAGGCAAAACTGGATTATAAATATCAAAAGTTAGATTATGCTTTGGCTGTTTTTCTACTTCTAATTGTGTGATAAACCTGCTTCTTTCGCCAGCGTCCAGTCCATCATTTTCGGTATTATAAATAAGATAAATATTTTTTGCCCTCTGCAATAAATGATAAAAATGATAGGTATAAATAGCGTCTTTTTCTTTAAAAGTCGGCAAGCCTAATTCACGCTTTACGTCGTAAGGAATAAATGAATTTTGTGATTTTCCGGCCGGAAATTTCCCTTCATTCATTGACGTTATAATTACAGTGTCAAAATCCAGAACACGGCTTTCCAAAACCCCCATTATTTGAAGTCCCCGTAATGGCTCACCTTCAAATGAAACTTCAGCAACATCAATAATCTGTTTATAAATTGCGTGAAGTGTATCGATATTGTCAATATGATGATGACTTGTGTAATAATTAATTAATTTATTTATTACTTTAAAAACTGCATAAACGAAGGATTTTGCAATTTTCTCTTCCTCATTATTTTTATCAAAATTTTCTTTGATCAAAAGCAAAAGTGACGAAATAATTTCAAGAACAGCTAAGGAATCATTTTCCCATTTCTTAAATAGCAAATCAAATAAAGGCGAAGTATTCGTATTTAATTCAACAATTCTGCTTTGCGAAATAAATGTATAATTATTCTCTTTGATAATTTTGACCAAGTGGCTTGCATTTGCATAAGGAGCAACCAGCGGATGTGTTAAAATATCCAACACATCTTTATAATAAAACACATAACTTTCACCTTTTCGAGAAAGCGCATTTGTATGCATTTTAAATAGTTTGGCAATCAATATTTGGGACGGATTGTTTTTCCCAGAATATCCCATTGTAATATTCAATGCACCAACAGAAGAAGGCAATGAGTATAGAACAGGGATAAGCAAGTTTTCCTCACCCAAAACGACAGCCACTTTATCTAAAGATCCAACAGGATTTTCGGCAATTATTCTTTCAATAATACTTCCTGCTATTTTTGCCTGGCCAATTGTTTTTGGCGAACCAATAACTTGAATGTTTTTTGATTGTGAAAAATCATCTACAATCCAATCAAATGGATGTGTTTTATAATGCTTCCAACTTTCTTTAAATCGTCTCACAAACAGACCTGCATCATGATAAGGGTCGTTTAAAAAAGTCCGATCTGAATCCCAATAAATTTTAGCCTGATCCAAAGCCAGTAAATGCTGTACTATTTTTTCTTCGGCAGCATTTAAAGCATTAAAACCTGCAAAAATAAAAGATCGGCTTGAAACGGTATTCGAAAAATGATTTAGATTATTTACAGCTTCGCGATAAATTAAGCCTTGGTAGCCAATTCCTTTATTCAGCAAATGATTGTATAATGCATCATAATATAACGGCAGAAGTTTCCAGAAATCAATATACTTTTCTAAAAGTTTCGTTTTATTTTCTACTTCAATACCCCATCTTTTTATATCCTCAATATCTTTCAAATAAGAAAGAACATGGAGCGGATCTAAAAGATATCTGTCAATTTCATTAAAATCCTGTAAAAGTGTTTTTCCCCAATTGGCAAATAATTCAAATGACTGCTGATGCTGTTTTTCAGTGACAGATAAATAAACTTCGTAAAACTCAAACAAAAGCTCAATTGAATCTGCTGAACGAATTGAAGCAACATCTTGCACAAAGTCTTCAATACTAATTATCTCTGGAGAAAGAATTGTTTTTTGAGTTTCTCTTTTTAACGCTTCTATTAAAAATACTTTCGCTCTTTTATTAGGAAGGATAATGGTTGTATCAGCAAGCTTTGTTCCATAATTCTGAATAATGACCGCTGCAATTTTATCTAAAAAAGAATTATTTATCATTTTATAAAAATAAAAAAAGCCATTCAATTAAGAATGGCTTTTTAGTATTATTTACAAAGTAAATTATAGTTTACCTTGGTATTTAGAACCAATGTGTCTGATTTCAGTTCTTCTGTTTTGTGCTTTACCTGCAGCAGTTTTGTTGCTTGCAACTGGTTGAGAAGATCCAAATCCTTTAGACTCTAAGTTTTCTGGATTAACACCTCTTTCAACTAAAGCATCCAATACAGCTTTTGCTCTATCTTCAGAAAGTTTTTGGTTGATTTTAGCAGAACCTGTACTATCTGTGTGTCCTTCAATAGAGAATTTCGCGTTTGGATAGTTTTTAAGGATTTCTTTAATTGCATCTAATCTAGCTGGAGTTTCTTTGTCTCCTGTTTTGAAAGTAGCTTTACCTGAATTGAAGTAAACTGCTCTTGCTTGAACTTTAAGATCTTCTAAAGCTTCAGAAGTAACTTCTGGACAACCTCTGTTACTAGCAGGACCGAATACTGTAGGACAATCGTCATCTTTATCAGCAACACCATCTTTATCAGCGTCTAAGAAAGGACAACCACCGTTTTCTTTTGGACCAGCAACTGTAGGACATTTATCATCTTTATCAGCGATTCCGTCTCCGTCAGTATCAGGACAACCTTTTAAAGCAGCTAAACCAGCAACATCTGGACAAGCATCATCTTTATCAGCAATTCCGTCTCCGTCTGTATCAGGACATCCGTTTAATGCAGCTAAACCAAATACATCTGGACAAGCATCAGAAGCATCAACGATTCCGTCACCGTCAGTATCAGGACATCCGTTGAATTGTTTTAAACCAGCAACTTCTGGACAAGCATCATCTTTATCATAGATTCCGTCTCCGTCTGTATCTTTACCTCCGAATTTGAAAATAAGACCAGCTGTATGTTGGAAGTGAGAAACAGCATCTGGAGTTCCAGAAGCATCTACTCTATCTCCACTAACAGCCCATTTGTATTTTGTAGCTAATTCAAGACCAATAGCATCAGTAAACCAGAAAGTAACACCAGCACCTGGGTTAACAGTTCCGTAGCTACTATCACCGAAGAAAGTATAACCACCACCAACAGATAACGAAGGATCAACCACTTTAGATTTGATTAATTCTTGGAAGCTGTATTTGATAGTAGCATCAATTCCATAGTACATCAAATCACCAGGATTCACTACAGCATTTCCTCTTGAGTCACCTTTTACAGTTGGACTATTAAAAATTACAAATTTATCGATTTTGTTTACAGACCCTTGTAAACCTACAGAGAAACCACTACCTACATATCTAGACACACCAATGTAAGATAAAGAAGGCAAAATGTTCCAGTTGTCTTTAACAGCGAATGGCTGCGAGAAGTGTTGATCAAAAAAACCACTTCCGGCACCAGAACTTGTTCTGGTATCAACGGCATTAACTCCAAATGAGATAGCCCATGGATTGTTACTGTCTTGTGCGTGAGAACTTAAACCCATCACCATCATCACAGCAACTAAAAGTTTGTTAAGATGTTTCATACTTAATTTTTTTAATTACAATTTAGTTAATTACAGACAAAAGTAACACCAAAATTTTTAAATACAAAATGAAATGTTAAAAAAAACCTACAAAAATTTACATAATGTGGTAATTATATAACTTTTAACATTTTTCCTGTTAATGTAAAGGCCTCGATCGCTTTATCCAAATGTTCTTTAGTATGAGCCGCAGAAAGTTGCACACGTATTCTTGCTTTATCTTTTGGAACCACAGGAAAAAAGAATCCGATTACGTAAATACCTTCTTTTAATAACTCATTCGCCATAATTTGTGATAATTTTGCATCATAAAGCATAACTGGCACAATTGCAGAATCACCATCAATAATATCAAAGCCAGCCTTTTTCATACCTTCTTTAAAATAATTAGTATTCCATTCTAATTTATCTCTTAAAGAAGTATCTTTTTCTAACAATTCAAAAACCTTAATCGAAGCACCAACAATTGCAGGCGCTAATGAATTAGAGAACAAATAAGGTCGTGAACGCTGACGCAGTATTTCTATAATTTCTTTTTTTGCTGTAGTATAACCTCCCATTGCGCCGCCCAAAGCTTTCCCTAAAGTACCCGTTATAATATCAACGCGTCCCATTACCCCTTTAGCTTCAAGAGTTCCTTTTCCTGTTGCGCCAATAAATCCTGCAGCATGACATTCATCAACCATCACCATTGCGTCATATTTATCAGCCAAATCACAAATTTTATCCAGTGGAGCAACTAAACCATCCATCGAGAAAACACCATCTGTAACAATTAATTTAAAACGAGATCCAGCTTCATTTGCTTTAATTAACTGCTGTTCCAAATCTTCCATATTGCTGTTTTCATAACGGTATCGAGCGGCTTTACACAAACGAACTCCATCTATAATAGAAGCATGATTTAAACTATCTGAAATAATTGCATCGTTTTCTCCTAGCAAAGGCTCAAAAACACCACCATTAGCATCAAAAGCTGCAGCGTATAATATGGTATCTTCCGTTCCATAAAAATCAGCAATCTTTTTTTCCAAAGTCTTATGAATATCTTGTGTTCCGCAAATAAAACGAACAGAAGACATTCCAAAACCATGAGTATCCATTGCATCTTTTGCCGCCTGAACCACTTCTGGATGCGATGAAAGCCCCAAATAGTTGTTTGCACAAAAATTCAAAACAGTTTCTCCTGTTGAAATTTTAATTTCAGCACCTTGCGCTGAAGTTATAATGCGCTCCTTTTTAAAAATTCCATTTTCTTCAATAGCCTGCAATTCGTTTTGCAGGTGTTCTTTAATTTTACCGTACATTTCCTTATGTTTAAAACGTTAAAAATTAACAGCTTACATATAAAATAAGACCATTTTTCTTTAACAACTGATTAATTTTTTCACAAATTTACTACATCGATTTCGGTTCCTATGTACACCAAAGCCTTTTTTAACACTTTGTACCCTAAATCTTCAATCGCATCTTGATATTCTTGAATTTGCTGTTTGTATTTTGAATTTATAGCACCTGTTTTATAATCCAGCAAATAAGCTTTTTTATCTTCTGTCAAGACAATTCTATCTGGTTTAAGTATTTTTCCTTCTTTTTGAACTATGGTCTGCTCATTCAATATCCTGTTTTTCCCTTCAAAACAAATACTGATTTCTGAATGATTCACAATGTCTCGAAGTGTTTTCAAAACCTGTTCAGCTTGATCAAACTTAATCAAACCATCTTCAATAGCTTTTACAACAGCCAGGTCAACATCTGATTTATCTTTGACGAATGCCAAAATTTCATGAACAACATTCCCATAAGAAATTGCTTCCTGCTGATGTGTTCCCCACATCAATGCTTCTTTTTGGGCTATTTTTATACTTTTGGGATTCAGCACTTCTTTGACAACCGGAATTTCTTTTACAGAATCAACGACCTCAATTGAACGAGACAATTTAACTCGGTTTCCAAATTCATATTCTAATTTTTCTGAATCATAAACCCCTAGATGAATCAAATATTTGATAAAAAAAGAAGCCATGTTACTCGGAAACTCACCGTCTTTTCTCTCTTTTAAAGATTGAGAAATAACATACAATTGTTCTTCTGCACGGGTTAAAGCCACATACAAAACATTAATATTATCTAAAAGTTCTTCTTGCTTTTTCAGATTAAAGACTGCCGAAGCATTTTCGCCAAAACCTTCAACGGCACTGCTGTTATCAATTAAAGCTTTTGGAATATCTAAATCGGAATCCGTTGTGTCTAACCACAATTTATCTTTTGGTTTCCGACTATAATCTTCTTCTGCAAAAGGCATAATTACAACCGGAAATTCCAAGCCTTTAGATTTATGAATCGTCATTACTCGGACTGCATTATTTCCTTCTGGCGACGGAATACTGAACTTATCTGCATTTTTATCCCAGTAATTCAAAAAGTCAGCTATACCAGCTTGATTTCTTACATCTCTTTCGAGAACAATATCCAAGAAAAACTGTACATACGCATTACCTTCAGAAGGAAGAATAAATTTGGCAATAATAATTTCTACAGCTTCATACAATGATTTTTTTCTAACATCTTCAAAAGACAATGAAACATCAAAAGACAAAAGCCATTTCTCAAAATCAGTTTCTATTTTTCTTGACATTCCTTCGGCAATAAAATCATGAATTGGCATTTGGGAATTTATGTTTTCAGCCAAAAAATGAAGAAAATTAGCTTTGGACTCTAAATCGGCGCTGTTATTTAAATATTTCAGAAGATGAATAATCAGTCTGACTTCTGTCGCATTTTGTATCATCAAAGTCTCTGAAGACAAAAGCGGAATACCTTGCTCTGTTAAATAATTTGCAATTGCAATCCCCTGACCTCTTTTTCGGGTCAAAATTACAATATCTTTATAATGAAAACCATCTTTAAGAACTTTCAAAATAGTATTTAAAGTAGCTAAAACATACAAATCTGATTTTTCGACGACATCCTCTTCATCAGCAAAATCATTTTTTTCAACAATTGGAAGAAATGAAATATTTACGTAACCGCCTTTTTTCGAATTTGCATTTTGAAAACTATGATTTTCGTATAAATCTTTATAATCTTCATTTGAAAACTCCGAAGAAATTAGCTTAAAAAAAGAATTGTTAAAATTAATAACTTCGCTATAACTTCTATAATTGGTATTTAAATGCCTTATTTGCTTATCTGGATTATTAAACGGATTCACATCTTTGCTGAGCTCTATAAACTGCTCCGCTTTTCCTCCGCGCCAACGATAAATTGATTGTTTTGGATCACCCACAATCATTAAAGTTCCTTTATTCCCTAAATCATCTAAACCTGAAAGTGAATTATCGATTAAAGGAATAAGGTTTTGCCATTGCATTTCAGAAGTATCCTGAAATTCATCAATAAAAAAATGTCGGTAACGCTCCCCTAAACGCTCATATATAAAAGGCGCCGGTTGATTTTGAATTTCTCTATGAATAATAGCATTAAATTCTGAAATAGACAGAATGTTTTGTTCTGACTGAATTTTTGCCAATTCATTACTTACCGTATTCAATAAAGAAAGCGGTGTTATGTTTTTCAAGAAGGCTTTATAAAAATCTCTTTTTTCAAAATTTTTATAAATCTTATCTAAAATCTGAAGCAGTTCTGGAATAATATTTTCAATTAGAGCTCTGTCTTTAGCTGTTTTATTAATTGCAATATCATCAAACTCATGGAAGGTTTTATTTCTCGGATTGAATTTTCCATCACGAATACTTTCTAAATGATTTGGAAAAGTGCCTCGTGAAAATGATTTTAAATCGATTCCATTTTTATCGATCAACGAAAGCATTTCAGATGCCCACGCTTCATTTTCAGTTTCCAAATCCTTGCAGAGCACAAGCATTTTTTTCTTAATCTCAATAAACTCTTCGATTGATTTATCATGAAAATGCAAAATCTCATTTCGATTATTTTCATTCAGAACCAGTCTTCCTGTCTCTAAAATTTCACGAGAAACATCCCAACTTTTATCATCGTCGGTTTTTTCCATCGTAAAATCAATCAGCAAATTGGTCAAAGTCTCATCCTGGCCCGCCTGTGCAATTATCGCATCGACCGCCTCGATCAATAAATTTTCGGTATCCAAGGTAACTTCAAAAGTCATCGGAAGATTTAGATCGTGCGCAAAAGCCCTGATTACTTTATGAGTAAACTTATCAATTGTCGAAATATCAAAAGCCGCGTAATTATGAATTAAATGCTTTATAATATTTTGAGATTTAGTCTTGATTTTAATAATCGAAAGTCCCGTATCTCGAGACAGATCTTCCATTAAATCAACTGCTTTCGCGGAAGGTTCTTCTTTTGCAAATTCAGAAAGACTCCCAACAATACGGCTTTTCATTTCATGAACCGCTTTGTTGGTGAAGGTTATTGCCAAAATATTTCGGTATGCATCATTTTTAGGTGAAGAAAGAATAATTTTCAGGTATTCTTTAACCAATGTGTACGTCTTTCCTGAGCCGGCAGAAGCATCATAAATGGAGAAAGACGGACTTTGCATAGTTTGATTTTTTGTATTGTAAAAATAACACAATAAATATTTAAATCCCAATAATGAAAAATTCCAAATTCCAATATCTGTGTGCAATAAATGCTTTCAAATATTGGAATTTGGAATTTATTTTTTGAATTTTAAAATACTCTATGCGTGTTTTGGGAAAGCTCTTTTATTAAAAACCAACAAAATACCAACACCAGTAGAAATTGCAATATCGGCAACATTGAAAATCGCATTGAAAAAAGCAAAATGTTTGCCTCCAAAAATTGGAAGCCACGTTGGCAGATTTCCTTCCCAGATAGGGAAATAAAACATATCTACTACTAAACCATGAAACCAGCTTCCGTAAGGATTAGGAGAAAAAAGTGTTGCAATGTTATGCTCGCTGCCATCAAAAATAACTCCGTAAAAAACAGAATCAATAATATTACCGGCTGCACCGGCAAAAATCAAAGCAATTGCCACTACCAAATAAGTAGAATGACGTTTTTTAATAGCATCTGCAAGCCAATATCCTATTCCAAATACTGCGAAGATTCTAAAAACAGTCAAAATTAATTTCCCATATTCTCCAGGAATCTTAGTTCCCCAAGCCATTCCCTCATTTTCAATAAAATGAATATTAAACCAACTAAAAACAGGAAACTCCTCTCCAAGCATAAAGTTTGTTTTTACATAAATTTTTGACAGCTGATCTACAATTAAAACTAAAAATATAAGGAAATACGCTTTTCGTAATGACATTTTGTAAAATTTTGATGCGCAAAAATAACTAATTAAATCAAAAAAGCACTTTTTAAGTAACGTTAATTGTTTCGTAATAAATCGAAATCAAACTGATTCGCTTTTTGTATGTGTCGGGAAATACTTTTTCGTAATGTAATTTACCGAAATTGAAACTTTGGAACTCGCATTAAACAAAAAAGCGCCCCAAAATGGAGCGCTTTTTTTTTAAATGATATTGTTATTATCGCTGCAAGTTTTTAGCTTCGATACTCATTGTAGCATGAGGAACGATTTTAAGCCTTTCTTTGCTGATTAACTTACCTGTTACTTTACAGATACCGTATGTTTTATTTTCAACACGGAATAGCGCGTTTTTTAGATCGCGAATAAACTTTTCTTGTCTGATAGCCAACTGAGAGTTCGCTTCTTTAGACATTGTTTCGCTTCCTTCTTCAAAAGCTTTAAATGTTGGAGAAGTATCGTCTGTTCCGTTATTCAAATCATTCATGTAAGCACTTTTTATTAAATCCAGATCGGCTTGTGCTTTTTGTATTTTATTTTGGATAATTTCTTTGAACTCTGCTAAATCAGCATCAGAGTATCTTGTAATTTCATCTATCATGGTATTTATAATTATTTTGAAATTAATATCATTGTTTTAATATCATCAAACTCAATTTCTGTGCCGTTTTCTAAAACGTCTACAAAAACCAAATCATCTGTTAATGTCTCAGACTTTATATAGTCTTCATTTTTTGAAACCGCCTCTTCTAAAAGACCGTTTCTTTTAATTTGTACTTTAATTTTATCAGTAACTTCAAATCCTGAATCTTTACGGATATTCTGAATTCTGTTTACCAATTCTCTCGCAATACCTTCGTTTTTCAATTCTTCCGAGATTGTGATGTCAAGTGCAACTGTAATTCCGTTAGAGTTTGCAACCAGCCATCCTTCGATATCCTGCGATGTTATTTCGACGTCTTCTAGTGATAAAGTTACATTATTTCCAGAAATAACAATATCCAGCGTTCCCTGCTTGTCTAACTGGTTAATCTGATCCGCTGAAAAACCTTGTATTTCTTTGGAAATCAGACCCATATCTTTTCCGAAACGCGGTCCAAGAGCTTTAAAATTAGGCTTAATTTGTTTTACCAAAATACCTGAATCATCATCTAAAAGTACGATTTCTTTCACATTTACTTCGGCTTTTACAAGCTCAGAAATCGCTTCAATTTCAGCTCTCTGATTCTCGTCAAGCACCGGAATCATTACCTTTTGCAAAGGTTGACGTACTTTAATCATTTCCTTTTTACGAAGTGATAAAACCAACGATGAGATAGTTTGCGCCTTCTGCATTTTGCTCTCTAACGTTTTATTAACAAAGTTTTCGACAAATTTTGGAAATTCAGCCAAGTGAACACTGGCAAAATTCTCAGTTCCTGTCGAAGCTGTCAAATCTCGGTACAATTTATCCATGAAAAAAGGAGCGACTGGAGCGCTTAATTTGCTTATCGTTAATAAACAAGTATAAAGCGTTTGGTAAGCTGCGATTTTATCGTGAGCATATTCGCCTTTCCAGAAGCGACGACGACATAAACGCACGTACCAGTTACTTAAGTTTTCCTGAACGAAATCAGAAATAGCTCTTGTTGCTTTTGTAGGCTCATAATCTTCATAACATTCATCAACAAATTTGACTAACGTATGCAATTCAGAGATAATCCATTGATCGATTTCCGGTCTTTCGTTTAACGGAATTTCCGCTTCAGCGTATTTAAACCCATCGATGTTAGCATATAACGAAAAGAAAGAGTAAGTGTTGTATAAAGTTCCGAAGAATTTACGACGCACCTCAGCTATTCCTTCAATGTCAAATTTTAAGTTATCCCAAGGATTTGCGTTCGAAATCATGTACCAACGTGTGGCATCAGGACCGTATTCTGCAATTGTTTCAAAAGGATCTGTCGCGTTTCCTAAACGTTTCGACATTTTTTGTCCGTTTTTATCCAAAACCAAACCATTTGAAACTACGTTTTTATACGCTACTTTATCAAAAACCAAAGTTCCGATGGCGTGCAAAGTATAAAACCATCCACGAGTCTGATCGACACCTTCAGCGATAAAATTCGCAGGAAAATCTTTGTTTTCGTCAATTTTATCTTTGTTTTCAAAAGGATAATGCCATTGTGCATACGGCATTGCTCCAGAATCGAACCAAACGTCAATCAAATCGCTTTCGCGTTTCATTGGTTGGCCTGAAGCCGAAACCAACGTAATCTGATCAACTACATTTTTGTGCAAATCAATTATATCATAATTGGATTCAGACATATTTCCGATTTCAAAACCTTTAAACGGGTTCTCTTTTTGAAAACCAGCTTCGATAGATTTTTCAATCGCATTGTATAATTCTTCAACAGAACCAATAAGAACTTCTTCTTTTTTGTCTTCAGTTCTCCAAATTGGCAACGGAATTCCCCAATATCTAGAACGAGATAAGTTCCAGTCGTTGGCATTTTTCAGCCAGTTTCCAAAACGTCCTTCACCAGTAGACTTAGGCTTCCAATTGATAGTTTCGTTCAGGTCGAACATTCTATCTTTTACATCGGTTACTTTAATGAACCAAGAGTCTAGTGGATAATATAATAACGGCTCATCAGTTCTCCAACTATGTGGATAACTATGTACGTATTTTTCAACCTTAAAGGCTTTATTTTCTTCTTTTAAACGAATTGCGATTTCAACATCTACCGATTTCTCTGGCGCTTGTCCTGCATCGTAATATTCGTTCTTTACATATTTACCAGCCAAATCACCTACATGAGAAGTGAATTTCCCTTGTAAATCAACCAATGGCACTGCTGTACCATTTTCGTCTAAAACCAACATTGGCGGCACTTCTGGTATTGCTTCTTTTGCTACTTTAGCATCATCTGCACCAAAAGTTGGCGCCGTATGCACAATTCCTGTTCCGTCTTCTGTCGTGACAAAATCACCAGCAATTACTCTAAATGCATTTTCAGCATTTTGATAGGGTAATACATATGGCAATAATTGTTCGTATCGAATACCAACTAAATTAGTACCTTTTGTTTCTGCTAAAATTTTATATGGAAGTTTTTTATCGCCATTTTTAACATTGTCAAAATCAGCATCATCTTCACTTAAGAAATATCCTTTTGAGAATTGTTTTCCAACTAGGTTTTTAGCTAAAATTACATTTACAGGTTCAAAAGTATATTGATTGAAAGTTTTAACTAAAACATAATCGATTTTTGGCCCAACTGTCAAAGCCGTATTCGATGGCAATGTCCAAGGCGTTGTTGTCCATGCAAGGAAATAAAATTCATTATTATATCCGAAAGAAGCTTTATCTAGATTAAAAGCTCTTTCAACTTCGTTTGCGCCTTCCTCCTGTTTTGCTACACTTTTAAACTGTGCTACAATCGTAGTATCTGTAACATCTCTATAAGCTCCTGGCTGATTTACTTCGTGAGAAGACAATCCTGTTCCTGCTTTTGGAGAATACGGCTGAATCGTGTATCCTTTGTACAACAAACCTTTATCGTAGATTTGTTTCAAAAGCCACCAAACCGATTCCATGTATTTTGGTTTATACGTCACATATGGATCTTCCATATCAACCCAATACCCCATTTTTTCGGTCAAATCATTCCATACGTCCGTATAACGCATAACGGTTTTTTTACACGCTTCGTTATATTCTTCGATCGAAATTGTCTTACCAATATCTTCTTTTGTAATGCCTAATTCTTTTTCAGTACCCAATTCCACAGGCAATCCGTGCGTATCCCAGCCGGCTTTTCTTTTTACCTGAAAACCTTTTTGAGTTTTATATCTGCAAAAAATATCTTTAATCGCACGCGCCATCACGTGGTGAATTCCTGGTAATCCGTTTGCTGAAGGCGGACCTTCAAAAAACACGTAAGGTTCTGCACCTTCGCGAGTCGTTACACTCTTTTCAAATATATTTTCTTTCTTCCAAAAATCAAGAACTTCTGATGCTACCGTTGGTAAGTCAAGTCCTTTGTATTCAGTAAATTTTGTGCTCATTTTATCCTTTTCTTAAACGAGGTGCGAAAGTAATGAATTTTGAGGAATTTAGATAAAAGATAAGGGAAAAAAGACCGCTTTCGGGAAATTTTAGGTAGATTCCGCAGCAAAAATTGCCGTTTTAATCGATTTAAGAGAAAACTTCTTTTAAAATCTCTAAAGATTTAGGTTTTTTGAATCCGTCCAAATGAAAACTGTAATAATCAATTAAGATTTTGAGCAGCATTTGTCTTTCTAAAACATGAAAAACTTTTTGATCGTTATCAAATTTTAAATCGATTAATTTTTTAAACAAGGTTGTTTCATGTTCCGTCAGCACATTTCCTTTTTGAAAATGAGTAAAAACGCCATCGTTTACTTCAAAAAAAGGCAAATCGATTTCTGAAATATCAGGATAAAAACCCAAATATTTTGTTATTTCTAAAAGCAAAATCAAATGAAAATTCGAAATTTCATCGTGATGATCCAACCAAGTCAGAGCGGTTTCTAAAAACAAAAAAAGCGATTCGTTTTTTTCTTCTTCCTGAATCGAATAATGAAGCACTTCAGACAAAAACATTACCATTGTACTTTTAAAAATATCCGTATGGATGGTCTGAAAAGGAACAGCCGTTTTTAATTCTTTGAAATTTTCCAAAGTTCCTTTATTCTTATGCACAGCTTCGATTTCTAAAATCGATAAAGGCTGAAAATAAGCAATCTTCTGGCTCGTTTTCCGACTCGAAAAAGCATCGCGCACGAAATACGATTTCAGTCCGTTTGAAAGTGTAAAGCATTTTACAATCAAACTTTTTTCCTGAAATTTTAAGGAGGAGATTACTATGGCTTTTGTTTTTATAAGCACTTTTTAGACTTCTTAGATATTAGATTGTTAGACTTCTTAGATTTTAACTTTGAAACTATATTTCAATAAATTCATTGAAATATAGCTTCATTTCTAATATTTTAATTTAACTTCTTTTATTAAAATAAATCCAAAAAAACCTTTTTTTAATTTTATTTCAGCAGCTTTTGCCATAGCGATTTCCGCGTAACTATAATCGTGAATATTAATATCTCTCTCAGCACCTTCAATCTCTACAACAATATAATTAGGAGAACGCTTATAGGCTTCATGCTTTTCAAAAATTAAAGATTCTTGCTTATATTCTTTATTATTAGATAAAGATTCATTTAGAACAAAAAAAGCTGAGCTACAAATCAATCCATAAACCAAGATACATCTTAAAAAATAGCCTCCTATTTCAAAATTTTTTCCACCCATTCGTTTTTCATACTTCAACATTAAGCCTCCAAACAAAAGCCCTGAAAGAACACAAATACTGAGCAAATAGCTAAAATTAATAATCGTAAAATTATTGTACTGTCTCGCTGAAAAGATAAAACAAACAAAAGTAATAGGGATCATTAATAACCGTAGAATTAAAATGACACTTTCGTTCTTTTTTCGTTTTTGCTTTCCGTTTTTATTTCTTCTGCTCATCTTTAAAATTAACTTTCAGACTTAACGAATGATCATCACTTTTTTCACTTTCGTCTCACCACCATCTTGTGCAGAAATAAAAATCATGTAAACTCCAGAAGAAACTTTATACTTTCCAAAAGCAGTTGTATCCCATTCAATTGTTCCGCCTTCAGATGTTGTTTCGTAAACTAGATTTCCTTCAATATCTGTAATTTTAACATTGGCTTTATCTAATAATCCGGCCACTTTTACGGTTCCGCTATAAGTTGGGCGAACTGGGTTTGGATATACGTAGACACTATTTAAATCTTCATTTGCATCTGTAGCAATGCCTTTAAAAGAAATCAATCCTTTATTCGTTGCAATAAAAACTTCGCCGGTTGCACTATTTATTTTAATCTCATTTATAGCATTGCTCGGCAATGGCGAATTGCTGATTGTAAAATGATATTTCGTTTCCTGTCCGTTTGGCGAAACCATAAAAACCCCAGAATCACTTGTACCGATCCATTTATTATTTGCGCCGTCTATCGCAATTGAAGTTATAAATTGTTCATAAAGCAGTTCTTGAGCCAAATTATCTTCTGTAATAATAATTGGATTTGCCTTTAACTGGCTTTCATTTTGAAAATTTCCAACGTTTGACAAAACACGCAATCCTTTTGTTGTTCCTATCCAAAGCTGATTTTTAGTATCAATTACCAGCGCTCTTACATCGGCAATTGGCAGATTTCCGGCATCAGCACCAAAAGTCATTTTTTTGAATGTATTCGTTGTTTCATTAAAACCAATTACACCGTCACGATTTGTTGCAATCCATTTTACACTATTTCTGTCAATTAAAATACTGGCATAACTGCTGGCTTGGGCATCATCTAAAATCGAGGTCATTGCATAACTTCCCCATTGATTATTCGATTTCAAAACCTTCAAACCGTTTTTAATTCGACTATTGGTAACCCAGAGATTTCCATTTTTATCAAAAGCTGTCGCATTCACACGAACATCAATATAATTTGGTCCTTCGGTAGTAATTGATTCTAAACCGCTGTTTTTTTCGTTGTACAAAAGATTCGGAACATCATTTTCGATTCGGAGTAATCCAGAGAAAAAAGAACTTGCATAAACTTGTTTCTCATTTTTCGGATTAACAATAACTCTCGTAATTGATTTTGCATTCAAAACAGAAGAATATGGAATATTCAGCCAGCCAGAAGTATTGTATTTACTGACTCCATAACTATCTAGATCGTACGGATTGTAATAAGTGTCATAGTCTCCATAAACCGCCCAAAGAACATTTGCAGTAACATCCATTGAGAAAATATTATTTCGCGCCGGCCCAGCTGGTGTATTATTTGTAAAAGCGCCATTGCTTGAAAGTGAAGAAGAGAATAAGCCTTTTTCTTTTGTTCCAATGAAAATTGCATCACCTACAGCCGTCGCGCAAGTAAAATTTAAAGTATTATCTAAAACTTGTGAATTACTAATCTGGCGAATCAAAACCATTTGATTATTATAAACATACACCGTATTGCGTATTGTTATATATAGATTATGATTTTTTGCCTTCATATCAACCGAAGCCTGAGGCAACTGCGAAAAACCAACAAAATTACTTGAATTAAATCGATGAATATAACCGGTAGAATTAATCGCTATAAGCTCTGTATCAACACCTTCAACACTTGACCAATCTCCAGTATTTACAACAGACCACTGCTTAAAATCATTTAGGTTTGGATTTGTAATATCGGCGCGTCTTATACCACTTGACGTTGCGGCGTAAATAAATCCGTTAAAAAATGTCGTTTGTTTTACACTGATTTCGGCACCATTATCACCAATAAAATAGGTATCACCAAATTGCTGCGTTGTCAAGTTAAACTGTACAATTCCGAAATCACAGGAAACATAAACCAATCCGTTATGTTCCATAAAATGATTGATTTTTTTAATATTTGGAGCTAATTGCTTGTTGATAATATCTACCACTTTCAGCATACTGCCGTCAGTTTCATTAATTACAATCATCAAACCATTTTCATAGCCTACGATTGTTTTTTTGAAAGCTTCACTATAATAAACTGCCGAAATTGTCTGACCTGAAAGTCCGTCAAC
Organism: Flavobacterium sp. LC2016-01; assembly: GCF_009711135.1. Lineage (GTDB taxonomy): Bacteria > Bacteroidota > Bacteroidia > Flavobacteriales > Flavobacteriaceae > Flavobacterium. The sequence goes on from NZ_WMIC01000007.1 coordinate 206,268, forward strand.
AGTTGTAATCGTTTTGCTTGTATTTGCCACAGCGTTTTTAACAAACAAAGCATTTTCTGAAGCGGCATAAACTGCTGTTGAAGATTCTGAGATATCTTTTATTTCATTAAATGAAAAATAACCCTGCCATGACAATTTATTCTGCGAAAAAGCAAATTGAAACAGGAGTAAAAACAAAACATACAGAAAATTTTTCTTCATTATTTTATGCATTCAGATAGACAAATATACTACAAACGAAAGTATTTGTTTTTTGTTCTTTTTATAAATAAAAAAATGCCTTCAATTGTCCGGAGACAAATGAAGGCATTTAAAAAAAACTATAACTAAAATTATACTACACCTTGAGCCAGCATAGCATCGGCAACTTTAACAAATCCGGCAATGTTTGCTCCTTTTACGTAGTTTACATAACCATCTTCTTCGGCACCGTATTTTTTACATTGGTTGTGAATTCCAACCATGATATCTTTCAATCTTAAATCTACCTCTTCACTTGTCCAGTTTAGACGAATAGAGTTTTGTGTCATTTCTAATCCAGAAGCTGCAACTCCACCAGCATTAGCTGCTTTTCCAGGAGCAAAAAGTACTTTATTATCTAAGAAAAGTTTAATTGCATCTAAAGTAGAAGGCATATTAGCCGCTTCAGTAACACATAAAACTCCGTTATCAATCAATTTTTTAGCATCTTCACCTGTCAACTCATTTTGGGTTGCACATGGAATCGCAATATCAACTTTTACTTCCCAAGGGCTTTTTCCTTTATGGAAAATCGCATTTGGATATTTTTCCAAATATCTTTCAGCTCTGTTATCTCCAGTTGCTCTCATTTCAACCATATGGTCGATTTTTTCTCCGGAAATTCCATCTTCATCATAAATATAACCATCAGGACCAGAAATAGTAACTACTTTTCCTCCAAGTTCATTTATTTTCAGCGCCACTCCCCAAGCCACATTTCCAAATCCTGAAATCGCAACTTTTTTACCTTTAATATCATGCCCCATAGTACGAAGCATTTGATCAGTAAAATATACAACTCCATAACCAGTAGCTTCTGGTCTGATTAATGAACCTCCGTAAGCTAAACCTTTTCCAGTTAAAACTCCAGTAAATTCATTTCTGATTCTTTTATATTGACCAAACAAATAACCAATTTCTCTTGCTCCAACACCAATATCTCCTGCAGGAACGTCAAGATCTGGACCAATATGACGACATAATTCTGTCATAAATGATTGGCAGAAACGCATAATTTCACCATCTGATTTTCCTTCAGGATCAAAATCAGAACCTCCTTTTCCTCCTCCCATTGGAAGAGTTGTTAAGCTGTTTTTAAAAACTTGCTCGAAAGCCAAGAATTTTAAAACTGATAAATTTACTGTATGATGAAAACGAATTCCTCCTTTATAAGGTCCAATTGCTGAATTCATCTGGATTCTAAATCCTCTGTTTACAATAATTTCACCTTTATCATCTACCCACGGAACTCTAAAAATTATAGACCTTTCCGGTTCAGCTATTCTTAAAAGTAAATTTTTTCCATCATATTTTTTTCTTTCCGAAATAAACGGAATAACAGTTTCTGCAAATTCTCTAACGGCTTGAAGAAATTCTGGCTCATTTGGATTTTTTGACTCAACCAGAGCCATAAATTCATTTATTTTTTGTTCCATTTTTAAATCAATTATTCAAATAATAGTTTTTAGCTTAAATCTAGTTATAACACGAAAATACGCCATAAGAAAACGTTTTCGTAACAACACGCAAAGATAAGGCAAAACAATTATGAATTGTTATTTTTTTTCGTTTTTAGAGAAGAATTGTGTAATTTCTAAACAAAAAGAAAAATACAATTTTACACGTCCGGAATTACATCAAATCACCTCGCTTAAAGTTAGAAAATTAAGTCTTTTGTTACTAATTTTTTAATAGAAGTATTTAATGTTTTGTTTGCACAACCTTTTTTATATATTTGCCTAGATTTGAAAGCCCCCAAACTATGCTCAAACCCGTAATTATCACACTATTTGCCATTCTTGGAATCAGTACCGTAGCGAACGCACAATCAGATTTAGCTCAAGAAATAGGAATATTCGCAGGACCAGTAACACTGCAGTCAGATTTTGGACAACGAAAAAATCTTGACACCAATGTTGGAAACAGCGGATTTGGAATTGGAGTCATGCACTTCATCAACTTTTCAGCCGCCAATAACCACGAAAGTTTTTTCACTGAACATTTTAAAGTTAGGTCTGAACTGTCATTTAGCCATACACAGCTAAAACATTATGGACAATGGGTCGAAAAAAACCCGCCTTCTCTGGCTGTTACCATGCTTAAAAACATGCATGCAAGTACAACAACTTTAGGATTAGGATCTCAGTTAGAATTTTCTTTTATCAAAATTCATGACTTCGAAAATACAGTTGGTAGCTTTAGCCCGTATTTAAGTGCTGGATTTCAAGTAAATTATTATTCTGCTAAAGTTGGATCACGTTTAGGTGACCTGACCCTTCCAAATGTTACTATTGGAAAATATTTAACTCCATCTGACGGAAGAGCTCACGGATTTTCTACAGAATCAGGAGTTGTAGTATCAGCAACAGGAGGAGTTGGTGTGCATTATAAATTAACAACAATGAGCGATTTAATGTTTGAAACTCGTTTTCAAATGTACAGCAGTGACTGGATCGATGGTTTGAATCCGAATAAAGATATTTATAAAGAAAACAAAGCAAACGACTGGCAGGTATGGTTTAACTTTGGTTATATCTACTACTTAGAATTCTAAAAATATTTTAAATTCCAAAATATAAAAAATCCCAAACTCCAATGTTAATAGTTGGAATTTGGGATTTTTAATTTGGAATCTAATTTTTATGCCAATGCCTGTTCTAAATCGGCTATTAAATCTTCTGCATCTTCGATACCAACACTTAATCGCACTAAGTCATCAGTTATACCAACCTCAGCTCTTTTATCTGCAGGAATTGAGGCATGCGTCATTAAAGCTGGGTGATTAGCTAATGATTCAACACCGCCTAAAGATTCTGCAAGTGTAAATACTTTCAGTTTCTCCAAAAAGTCAATAGAATCTTCTTTTTTACCCGATTTAAAAGTAAACGAAACCATGCCGCCAAAAGCCTTCATTTGTTTCTTTGCTATTTCATGAAACGGATGATTTTTTAATCCTGGATAATAAACCGTATTAATTTTTGGATGATTGCTCAAAAACTCTACTACTTTTTCTCCATTTTCACAATGTCTCTGAACTCTTAAAGAAAGTGTTTTGATTCCTCTTAAAACTAAAAAGCTGTCCATTGGCCCCAAAGTAGCACCTGTTGCAAATTGCTGAAAATGCAATTGATCACCTAAAGCTTCATCTTTTACAATTAAAGCGCCGGCAATTACATCAGAATGTCCTCCTAAATATTTTGTTGCCGAGTGCATTACGATGTCTGCTCCTAAATCAAGCGGTTTTTGCAAATATGGAGTTGCAAAAGTATTATCAACCGCAAATAAAATATTATTAGCTTTTGTAATTTTAGCCACTTCTTCAATATCTGCTAATTTCATTAAAGGATTTGTAGGTGTTTCAACCCAAACCAACTTTGTATTTTCATTGATCAACGATTTTAATTTCTCCAAATCTGTCATATCAACAAAATGGAATTTAATGCCTGAATCTTTATAAATTCTAGAAAACATTCTATAAGTTCCGCCGTATAAATCATCCATTGCAATGATTTCATCTCCAGCTTTAAATGATCTTAAAATACAATCTGTTGCTGCTAAACCAGATGAAAAAGCCAGTCCGCGTGTACCATTTTCAATACTTGCCAATGCATTTTCCAAAGCAGTACGAGTTGGGTTAGACGCTCTGCTGTATTCATAATCTGCCAAAGGTTTTCCCGGACTTGTCTGAACAAAAGTTGAAGTTTGATAAACCGGAGGCATTACCGCTCCTGTACTTGGATCATGGTGTTGACCTCCATGTATTACTTTAGTATTGAATTTCATATAGTTACAAATTTTAAATGCTTAAATACCGTACAAATTTACCGTTTAATTTATTCTAATCCTGATACAAGTTCTTACCTTTGTATATAATTAACATTTTTTGATGTAAAATTACTGCCTGTCAGACTTTTGCAAAAGCAAAATTTCATTTCAAAAAAAGTGTTACCTTTTATATCTGCTAACAAATAACTTTTACATATATGAAACATTATACTTTTTTAGTCTTTTTGTTTTTGATATTCACAAGTTGTAACAAAGAGCTTTCATTTGAAAATGAAACATTTGAAGAAAAATCCTCGCTTCCCTGCAAAAGTGATTGTCCAAAAATTACAATTGACATTCCTTTAGCAAAAAACAAAAAAGTTGCTGCTGACAGCATCAATAAAAAAATCTTTTCTGTCGTAAAAGAAATTGTATACTTTGGAGAAGACCCTACAAAAGTTAACGATTACAATACTTTGGCAAAATCGTTTATTGCTTCCTATGAAGAAATGCACAAAAAATTTCCAACTGAAACTTTTGGCTGGGAAGGAAAGATTGTTGGAAATATCGAATTTCATTCCGAAACCATTTTAAACATCAAAATCGACCATTATACTTTTACGGGCGGTGCTCACGGATATCAAGGTTTCCGATCTTTATTATTTGATCCTAAAACTGGAAAAACAATTTTTATAGATCAATTATTTAACAACCAAAAAGAGTTTCAGGCTTTCGCCGAAAAAAAGTTCAGAGCAAAGTATAAAATTCCTGCCAAAGCAAATATCAACGCAACAGGATTAATGTTTGAAGACGACAAATTCCAATTGCCTCAGAATATTTTTTATACAGAAGAAGGTCTTCTTTTATATTATAATTCATATGAAGCTGCATCTTATGCTGATGGTCCGAAAGAGATTCTATTTCCTTATGAAGAAGTCAATAAATATTTAAAATTCCAATAAGAAGGTTCTAAGATGCTGATATTCTAAGGTTCTAAGTTTTTTTAACCTAAAAATTATTGGACATCGTATTTCATTTTACGAAGAATTCTTAAAGCTTCTTTAAAAGACAAATACACTTGAGAAAAAGGTTTTAATAACAATTTTGAATCGATTAATTTTTGTTTCGCTTCGTCAAAGCCATTCAAATAACAGATCATAAAAGTAGAAGGAAGATTTTCCAGATCAACCAATTCCCGCTCAGACAAAACGAATCCTTTTTGCAGTTTTTGAAGTAATGCAATATTTGAATTATAAATATGATATAGCATTTTTCGATTGAATTCTGGCGGCTGAAAAAGCATTTTTCGATCAATTTTATAATAGCCGTTGTCAAAAAAATGAATCTTCTGTTCTTCTAAAGGATAATAGCTTGTTTTGTCATTTAAACCCAGCGGAACATATTCGGTAATTGTAAAACTATCATCGTCATACACTATCGTAACAACATCCTGAGCCGAATAAAAAAGCTTGATCTGTTCGTTGATCAACTCAATATCAACACGTGAAAGAAAAGTTTTGTCCCGAGATTTTTTAGGAACTCCTGCCCAGCAGATCACGAATAATTCCTTAAAAACATGATACTTTGGCGACATATCTTTATGTCTGAAATTCATAAAATCAAAAACACCGTCTAAAGTATATTGAATACTATTTCGGGAACTGTTTTCGATTCCAATTACCGTTTCTGTATTTTGATAATTTTTCTCAACTTCCTCGTGATTCTCTAAAGGAATTGAATTACTGCCTCGTCTCACAAAAATACTATTGGCAAGTATGGTGTGAATTCCTTTTTTGAAATAGGAGATTTTGTTTTTGGGCTTAATCGTAACCAATCCTATGACTTTATCTTTTGGAAGATTAGGAAATGGCACATTTTCGTATTGAATTTTTGGAGGATTTTCAAGAAACGCATTTACGAGATTCTGAATTCGGCTGTCATCAAAAAAATCATCACCGACAATTTCGTTGTCTTGATCTTCTACTCCAACGACGATATAAGAATTATTGGTTGGATTTGAATTTGAAAGCGCGCAAATGTGTTTCAGAAATTTCCCTTTGCCTTCACGAGAATGCAAATTCAACTGCCTTTTTTTATCATAAAAACTGCTTTCGTCATTATGAGCGAGTAAATTCTTTATCAAAAGGCGTTTATTAATCATCTGTTTTAGACTTCTTAGATTTTAGATTATTAGACTTCTTAGACGTTAGACTTCTTAGACATTCATTCTAAGAAGTCTAAGTTAGTCTAAAAATCTAAGTTAGTCCTTTTTAACAATTGTTGCTGAGGCCTGCGCCGTCGGGAAAACAATTAAATCAGCAATATTGACGTGATATTTTCTTGAAACCACAAAATGAATTATATCTGCAATATCTTCCGCTTGAAGTGCATCTAAACCTTTATATACATTTGAAGCTCTATCAGCATCGCCTTTAAAACGCACTTCACTGAATTCTGTTTCAACCATTCCCGGATGAATAGCTCCTACTCTAATTCCGTACGGATTTAAATCCATTCGCATACCATTATTGATGGCATCAACCGCATGTTTCGACGCGCAATATACATTTCCGTTTGGATACACTTCTTTTCCTGCAATTGATCCAATATTAATAATATGACCTGATTTTCTCTCAATCATCTGCGGAATTATCGCTTTTGAAACATACAAAAGTCCTTTCACATTGATATCAATCATCGCATCCCAATCGTCAACATTTCCATTTTGAATTGGATCTAAACCGTGCGCATTTCCTGCATTATTAATCAAAACATCAATAATAGAAAAATCCGAAGGCAATGAACCGACTGCTGCAAAAACGGCATCTTTATCACGAACATCAAATGATAAAGAATGTACTTCTGTAAAAGCCGAAAGTTCTTTTTCTAATTCTTCTAAACGATCTTTTCGTCTTCCGCAAAGAATTACTTTATAATTGTTTTTTGCCAATATTTGTGCGGTTGCTTTTCCAATTCCGCTTGTTGCTCCAGTAATTAGGGCTGTTTTTTTCATTCTTGTTTTTTATTTTTTTTGCCACAGATTAAAGGATTAAAAATGATTTTTTCCAATCTGTGAAAATCCTTTAATCTGTGGCAACTATTTTTTAATCGCATTTTAGCTGAACACTAAAAACTGTAAACTGAACACTAAAAATTAAGGCACATCGTCGCCCATACTTTCTGTCCAGATAGCAAACCAGTCTTCTTTATCCATTTTTAACTCAACTGCTTTCATTAGAGACTGAATTCTGGCAACGTTAACAGTTCCTGCAATTGGAATAACGCCTGCCGGATGTTTTAAAATCCAGGCCAACAAAAGTGTATCTGCACCTAAATGGTATTTTTCCAACAGTACTGAAAACAGTTTTTTCAATCGGCGTGTTTTTTTGGTATCTTCTCTAAAAACAGTTCCAAGCGGATTCCATGACAACGGACGAATTCCGTGTGTCTGCATATAATCCAAACTTCCGTCAATCATGGGTTCAAAATGCGTTGCCGAAAATTGCACCTGATTGTAGCTTACTTCTGTTTTTTGACGAATTAATTCCGTTTGAGAATTCGTAAAATTAGAAAGTCCAAAATCAATAATTTTTCCTTCCGCTTTTAATTTTTCAACTGCTTCTGCGATTTCATCGGTCTGCATCAACGGACTTGGCCTGTGCAGTAAAAAAACATCAATGTAATCTGTTTTGAGTTTTTTTAGCGATTCTTCTACAGACCAAATGATATAATCTTTAGAATAATCATAATGTTTGATTTTGTTTTCCGGTCGCTTTTCGGCAATCATCTGAATACCGCACTTCGAAATTAATTGTAATTTTTCTCGGGAAATTTTACTTGCTTTGAAGGCTTTTCCAAAATCAGTTTCGGTAGTATAGTCGCCATAAATATCGGCGTGATCAAAAGTGGTAATTTTGTTTTCGATACTAATTTGTATCAAATTTTCCATTTCTTTAGTTGAAAGGTTTTTGTCCCAGATTCCCCAATTCATAGTGCCTGAAATAATAGGCGATAATGTTGTTTTGCTCATGGTTATATTGCGTTATTTTTGGTAATAAATATGCTTTTTAAAAGCATATCCATCAAAGTTCTTAAAAATATAAAAATAGATTCACAATTCGTCCTTAAAATTAGGTCTTTGGTCGAAGTTTTAACCATTCTTTAACATCTTACTTCTCAAAAAATATTCAATTTGCACTCTCAAAAACAAGGCGTAAAAATCAAAGGTTCAAAAAGGCTTTTAAAAATATTTATATGGAAGAAAATACAACGACTTTAGACATTAGAGCGATAAATGAAAAAATTGAAAGAGAAAGTGCTTTTATAGACCTTCTTACAATGGAAATGAACAAAGTTATTGTGGGCCAGAAACACATGGTCGAACGTTTATTAATTGGTCTTTTAGGACAAGGGCACATTTTATTAGAAGGTGTTCCTGGTTTGGCAAAGACTTTAGCAATTAATACTTTGTCTCAAGCAGTTCAAGGTTCTTTCAGCCGTATCCAGTTTACTCCAGATTTATTACCTGCCGATGTTATCGGAACGATGATTTACAACATCAAGGCAAACGAATTTTCTATTAAAAAAGGGCCAATTTTTGCCAACTTCGTACTTGCCGATGAGATCAACCGTGCTCCTGCAAAAGTTCAGTCAGCACTTTTAGAGGCGATGCAGGAAAAACAAGTAACTATTGGCGACACGACTTTTAAATTGGATCGTCCGTTTTTAGTATTGGCAACTCAAAACCCTGTTGAGCAAGAAGGAACTTACCAGCTTCCTGAAGCGCAAGTGGACCGTTTCATGCTTAAAACCGTAATTGATTATCCAAAAATTGACGAAGAACGTTTTGTAATTCGCCAAAACTTAAAAGGAAGTTACGAAAAAGTAAACCCTGTAGTTTCTGTAGAACAAATTTTGCGTGCGCAAGAAGCTGTTCGTGAAGTTTACATGGACGAAAAAATCGAAAAATATATCTTAGATATCATCTTTGCTACTCGTTATCCAGAGAAGTACAAATTAGCCGACTTAAAACCTCTTATCAGTTTTGGTGCATCGCCGCGTGGAAGTATCAATTTAGCAAATGCTGCTAAATGTTACGCTTTTATCAAACGCCGCGGATATGTAATTCCAGAAGATGTTCGTGCTGTTGTACATGATGTTTTACGTCACAGAGTTGGAATCACATATGAGGCTGAAGCCGAAAACATTACTTCTGTAGACATTATCAACAAAATCGTAAACGAGATTGAAGTACCTTAAAAAAAGTGCTCAGTGTTCAGATTTTAGTATTCAGTCAGCAAACTGATACTTTGATTCTTGAACACTAACAAAAGACAGAAAGACCTTTTAGATTTTGAACTTCACTGAACACTTTCTAACTGATCACTGAACACTAATAAAAAATGGATACAAAAGAGCTTTTAAAAAAAGTACGGAAAATAGAAATCAAAACCAAAAGACTGAGCAATCATATCTTTTCGGGAGAGTACCATTCTTCATTTAAAGGGCGCGGGATGACTTTTAGCGAGGTGCGTCAATACCAATATGGCGATGATATTCGTAACATCGATTGGAATGTAACCGCACGCTACAATGAAGCCCACGTAAAAGTTTTTGAAGAAGAACGCGAATTAACCATGGTTTTAATGGTTGATATTTCGGGTTCAGAAGGTTTTGGTTCTAAAAGTCAATTTAAAAAAGACATCGTAACCGAAATTGCGGCAACGATGGCTTTTTCGGCTACACAAAACAATGATAAGATTGGTTTAATCTTATTTTCTGACAATGTCGAATTGTATATTCCGCCAAAAAAAGGGCGCTCGCATGTTTTGAGAATCATTCGTGAACTAATCGAATTTGAACCAAAAAGCCATAAAACGGATATTTCAGAAGCTTTGAAATTTTTATCCGGAACTCAGAAAAAGAAAGCCATCGTTTTTATGATTTCAGATTTTATGTCTGAAAATTATGAGCAGACATTAAAAATTGCTTCAAAAAAACATGATCTTACTGGAGTTCGTGTGTATGACATTCGCGAAGAAAAAATTCCAAATTTAGGAATGGTAAATATGTTGGATGCCGAAACAGGAAAAACAATTCTGGTTGACACAGGATCAAAGACGGTTCGAATGAATTACGAAAAACACTATCAGGAAAGAGTAAATTATTTCAAAGAAACGTTCAGTAAATCGGGTGCTGGCGTAGTGAACAGCAGAGTCGACGAAAATTATGTAACTAAATTATTGGGCTATTTCAAGTCGAGATAATTATCCCGAAACTTCGGGATAAGATGGTTAAAATATTAGATTTTAAAATATCGTTTTTCAATTATAAAAATAGAATCCGCTTAAATCAGCGTCATCCACGTGCCATTAAAGCAATCGTTTTAGACTAAAATCTGAAATCAAAAATCAAATGAAATTAAAATTTTACATATTTTTATTTTTACTTACTTCGGCAGGTTTTGCGCAGCAAAAACAAGTTGAAACAAGCATTGATACCACAAAAAATAAAATTGGAGCTGAGTTTAAGCTGACTCTTAAGACCGTTGTAAGTTCAAAATCGAAAGTTGTTTTTCCTAAAGACAAAAAATTTGGGCCACTTGAAGTAATTCAGTCGTATCCTGTTGATACCGTAAAGAAAGACGGCAATTACGAGCTCATCAAAAAATACGGTTTAACCCAATTTGATTCTGGAAAATATACAATTCCTTCAGTCAAAATTTTAATCGACAAAAAACCTTTTTTCTCTGATTCTCTTAAAGTTGAAGTTGCCAGCGTAAAAGTAGATACGTTACAGCAAAAAATGTATGATATTAAAGATATCAGTACTCCAGATGAAGGCCTTGGCGCATGGTGGAAATATGTTTTGGCATTACTGATTATTCTTGGAATCGGTGCTTTTGTGTATTGGTACGTAAAAAAACGTCAACAAAAGAAAATCGAAGAAGAAGTTTACAAAACTCCAATCGAAAAAGCGACAAGCCTTTTAAATAATCTAGAACAGAAAGAACTTGTTCAAAAAGGAGAAATCAAAGAATACTATAGCGAACTGACCGATATTGCACGAAATTATATTGAAGAAGCCATTCATATTCCAGCAATGGAAAGCACAACTTCTGAATTAATTCAAGCCATCAGAACAGCTTCGACTAAAAAGAAAATGACTTTGACGCCAGAAACGGTTGAAAATTTGGAACGCGTTTTACGTCAGGCCGATTTAGTAAAATTTGCAAAATCTAAGCCTTTAGATTTTGAAATTACTGAAGATAGAAATAAAATTCAAAAAGTAATTTTAACGCTGGATAATGCAATTCCAACCGAAATTCCTTCTGAAGAAGATGAATTACTGAATGAAGCGCAAAGACAAAAGCAGATAAAGCTTCAATTAAAAAAACAAAGAAACAAACGAATTACTATTGCGGTAGGATCTGTTTTTGCTTTATTGATCGTAACAACTGCCGTTTTAATTGCTGTTAAAGGTTTCACTAACGTTAAAGATACCGTTTTAATGAACCCAACCAAACGTCTTCTGGAAGGCGAATGGGTAAAAAGCGAGTATGGAAATCCAGGTGTTTTAGTTGAAACTCCACAAGTTTTAAAACGAATGGATCCGCTAAAAGTTCTTCCGAAAGATGCTATGGCTTTGATTAAGGAAATGCAGCTTTTTGTTTATGGAGGCATGACGGACAATTTTTACATTGCGGTTTCAACGAGTAAATTTAAAACTCCAACAGAAATAGATTTGGCAAAAACCTTAGAAGGTTCATTAAAAATTATTGAAGCTCAAGGCGGACAAAATATTATTGTAAAACAAGAAGATTATCAGACAAACGAAGGTGTACAAGGCTTAAAAGGATACGGTACCATGACGATCATAAATCCTCTTACTAAAAGCAGTACAAAAGTATATTATGAAATTCTTCTGTTCAAACAAGAACAAGGATTGCAGCAGATTATTATTTCGCACGAAGAAGGCGACAGCTACGGAAATACAATTACTGACCGAATTTTAAATTCTGTTGAACTTAAAAAAGCTAGCAACTAATGGGAAAGATCACTTTTTTAAATCCAGAATTCTTTTGGCTGTTTCTTTTGATTCCGGTTGTGATTGCTTGGTATTTCTGGAAAAAAAACCAGCAGTCGGCTACTTTAAAAATGAGTTCGACGACGGGTTTTAAAAACAGCGAATCATTGCTGGTAAAACTAAAACCTTGTTTATATGTTTTCAGAATTCTTGCCTTATGTTCTTTGATTATCGCTCTGGCAAGACCAAGAACAGTTGATGTAAGTAATCAGACGAAAACAACTAAAGGAATTGATATTGTCATGGCAATTGACGTTTCTGGAAGTATGCTGGCAAAAGATTTAAAGCCAAACCGTATGGAAGCTTTAAAGAGAGTTGCTGCAGATTTTGTGGAAGAAAGACCAAATGACAGAATCGGATTGGTTTTATATGCTTCGGAAGCTTATACCAAAACACCTGTTACAAGTGATAAAGCCATTATTTTAGAAGCAATTAAAGAAATCAGATACGACAATGCATTGCAGGACGGAACCGGAATTGGAATGGGACTTGCAACCGCAGTGAACCGTTTAAAAGACAGTAAAGCAAAAAGTCGCGTTATTATCTTATTGACAGATGGGGTTAATAATGCCGGATTTATCGAGCCCGAAACTGCTGCTGATATTGCAAAACAATACGGAATTAAAGTGTACACGATTGGTTTAGGAAGTAACGGAATGGCCGAATCTCCTTATGCTTATGGTCCAAACGGCGGATTTTTATACAAAATGCAAAAAGTGGAGATCGATGAGCAGTTAATGAAAAATATTGCCCGCAAAACTGACGGAACTTATTTTAGAGCAACAAGCAACGACAGACTTGCACAAATTTATAACGCAATCAACAAATTAGAAACAACTGAAATACAAGAATTAAAGTTCTACGATTATGATGAAAAATATAGATTTTTTGTTTCGCTCGCAGTTCTTTTATTGCTGTTGGAAGTTGGTTTAAGAAATACAGTTTATAGAAGCTTCATTTAATTTTGAAAAAATTAAAAATTCCAATTTTAAAAATTCCAAATACCAAAATTGGAATTTAAACCTTTGAAATTGAGAATTTAAAATAGATTTGGAATTTGTAATTTCTTTATTGGAATTTAAAATATTTATGGAATTAGACGAAAAAAAATATTTATACCTTTTATTCTTACTGCCAATTTTGGTGTGTGTTTTTCTTTTCAATGTATATTGGAAACGAAAAAAACAGCGCGAATTTGGTGATGTAGAAATGGTCAAAAAGCTGAGCCCTGAAAGTTCTGTTTTCAAACCAGTATTAAAATTATCGATTATACTTTTAGCACTTGCCTGTTTAATTATCGGATTGGTAAATCCGAAGATTGGTACTAAAATGGAAACCGTAAAACGTGAAGGTATTGATATTGTTTTTGCTGTTGACGTTTCTAAAAGTATGCTTGCTGAAGATGTGGCACCGAGCCGTTTAGAGAAAAGCAAACAGATTGTTTCGCAAATTATCAATCAGTTAGGAAGCGACCGAATTGGGATTGTGGCATACGCAGGAAGCGCTTTTCCGGTTTTGCCAATCACAACAGATTACAGCGTTGCCAAAATGTTTCTGCAAAGTATGAGCCCAGATATGGTTTCATCTCAAGGAACTTCGCTTGATGAAGCAATTCGATTATCCTCCACTTATTTTGATGAAAAAAGCAAAACAAGCAAACTGCTGATATTGATTTCTGATGGAGAAGATCATTCTGAAGGAGCAACTGCAGCTGCGGAAGAAGCCAATAAATTGGGAATGAAAATCATTACAATTGGTGTTGGAACTGAAAAAGGAGGCACAATTCCGTTAAAAGAAAACGGCATTGTAAGAAGTCATCAAAAAGATCAAAACGGAGCAATTGTGATCACCAAATTAAATCAAGAAGGTTTAAAAACGATTGCAAAAGCAACAAAAGGCGGTTATGTTTACGGCGGCAATACTAAAGAAGTTTTAGATTACATAAAAAACGCTTTGAACAATATTCAGAAAACCGAATTCGAAGCTACACAAATGGCCGAATTTCAATCGCAGTTTCAATGGTTCATTGGCTTTGCGTTTCTGTTATTATTCTTGGATATTTTCTTATTGGAAAGAAAGACAAATTGGATAAAAGAGTTGAATTTATTTAACGAAAAGAAATAATTGTTCTGCTAAAATCTCAGAACAAAAAAATAAAAATTTAGAATGAAAAATTTACTTCTTTATATTTTACTAACGTTTTCTTTAGCAGTTGCTGCTCAAGAAAAAGACAAAACATTGCCAGACGGGAACGAAGAATATAAACAGAATAAATTTGTTGATGCCGAAGCGAATTATAGAATTTCGCAGTCAAAATTTCCAAAAAAAGCTGCTGCTTCTTACAACTTAGGAAATACAATATACAAACAAAACCAAATTTCGGAAGCTAAATATGCTTACGCGAAAGCGATAAAAAATGCCAAAACACGTCCTGAAAAACATACTGCCTATCATAACTTAGGGAATGTTTTCATGAAAGAGAAAAATTACACGCAGGCTGTTGAAGCGTATAAAGAAGCACTTCGAAATGATCCAACAGACGACGAAACGCGTTATAATTATGCTTTGGCCAAACAAAAGCTAAAAGAAAATCCGCCTAAAAACGACAACAAAGACAAGAATAAGGATAAGGACAAAGACAAGGATAAAAATAAAGATAAAAACAAGGACAAAGATAAAAACAAGGACAAGGATAAAGATAAAAAAGACGACAAAGGCGATAAAGACAAGGATAAAAAAGATGGCAAAAATGATCCGAAGAAAGATGATAAATCAGACAACAACGGACAGCCAAAACCACAGCCTGGAGGAATATCTAAAGAACGAGTTCAGAATTTACTAGATGCCGTAAACAACGAAGAAAAGAAAATTCAGGATAAAGTAAACGCCCAAAAAGTAAAAGGAAGTCCTAAAAAAGCAGAAAAAGACTGGTAGGATTTTTGGGTTAATCGTTTAACCGTTTATTTGTTTATCGAATAGACAGTTAAACGATTAAACAGTTAAACAAATAAACGTTAAACAGCAAAAACGATTAAACAATTTAATGAAAAGATTTTTAATTTTATTTCTATTCACTTTTCAAGGACTTTTGGCTCAGGTTCAGTTCGAAGCCAGAGTCAGTAAAAACTCGCTTGGACTTAATGAAAGACTTCGAATTGACTTCATCATGAATGTTGATGGAGATAACTTTGAACAGCCTAATTTTGAAGGATTTAAAATTGTAGCAGGACCAAGTCAGCAAATTAGTCAGTCGTGGATTAATGGTAGGAGTTCTTTTCAAAAAATATACTCTTATATTTTACAGCCAGATCGAAAAGGAAATGTAACGATACGCCAAGCCGCAATTGAATTTAACGGTCAGGTTTACAAAACCTCGCCTGTTAAAATTGTGGTTACAAATGCAGTTGCGCAAGAAAGAGATCCAAATGACAGACCACAAGGCCAAGGCAGTGAAACACTAAATCTTGTTGCCGAAATTTCAAAAACAAATCCGTATCTAAACGAACCAATTACAGTTGTTTATAAATTGTATTTCAATAATATTGGCGTTACCGGTTTTAAAGAATTAGCAAAACCAAAATACAATGATTTCTGGAATCAGAATATTGATATCAAACAATTGGCAATTGAAGAAGGAAGTTTTCAAGGTCAGAGATGTTATTTTGTAATCTTGAAGAAGACGATTCTTTATCCTCAGAAATCAGGTAAACTAACAATTGAACCGCTTTCATTAGACATTGGTGTACAATTGCCTACAAACCGCCGTGATATGTTTGGCCAGCAGATACTTGTAGATGACAACAAAGTAGTTTCGGCTGGAGCCAAAACAATAAATGTGAGACCTCTTCCTGAAACTGGAAAACCAGAAGATTTCAGCGGTGCAGTTGGTAAGTTTAATTTTATAGTTACGCCTTCAAAAACAAGTGTAAAAAGCGGAGAAGGTCTTGATTTAACTGTGAGTGCTTCTGGAACTGGAAACATGAAATTGTTTACTTTGCCTAAACCAGTTGTACCAAATGCACTGGAAATGTATGATCCGGTTCATGACGAAAAAATCACAACATCACTGGCAGGTATGTCAGGAAGAATATCTGACAAGTACACTATTGTACCGCAGTACAAAGGAAAATACATAATTAAACCAATGCAGTTTTCTTATTTTGACTTAAGTGCAGGTTCATACAAAACGATTACTTCTCAAGAAATTGCGATTGACGTTTTAGACGGACCAATGCAGGCTGAAGCAAACAGTACAGCAAGTGCCGCTAAAAATGTAATTTCAAAAACAGATCAGTTTAAGTATATTAAATCAAGAACTACATTAGTTTCAATTGAAAAACATGATTTCTATGGTTCCGATTTATATTATGCATTGCTATTTGCTCCTTTTATTATTTTGCCAATTATCATTATTGCTAAAAAGAAAAAAGAAGCAATTGACGGTGATGTTGCTGGAAACCGAATTAAAATGAACAATAAGCTGGCTAAGAAATATTTGTCTGAAGCTAAAAAACAGCTTAATAATAAAGAACCATTTTATATTGCTCTGGAAAAAGCGATGCATAATTTCTTGAAAGCAAAGCTGCATATTGAAACCTCAGAAATGAGCAAAGACAATATTCGTGAATTGTTATTATCAAGAAAGGCAAATCCAGAATCAGTTCAGAGTTTTATTAATTTGACTGAAAACTGCGAATTTGCACGATATGCTCCGGCATCAAGCGCTTCGATTCAGCAGGATTTTGATAAAGCTGTTTTGATTATTTCAGAATTAGAAAAACAGATTGTTTAATTTTTTTAACCGCAAAGTGCGCTAAGAAATTTAATTTAGATTGCGCAGTTTTAAGTACGCAAAGTTGAAAATCGTATTACAAATCTAGAAAATGAAAAATATAGTATATCTCTTTTTATTAATTACTCAAGTTTTCTTTGCTCAAAGCAGCTTTGAAAAAGGAAATGCGATGTACCAAAGAGGCAATTATCAGGAAGCTGTTCTGGCTTATGAAGGTGTTATAAAAGAAAACAAACAAGAATCGGCTGAGTTATATTTTAATTTGGCTAACAGTTATTATAAGCTAAACAAAGTGGCTCCAGCGATATATAATTATGAGAAAGCTTTAGTTTTAAAACCTCATGATCCGGAAACGCTGAACAATTTAAAATTTGCAAAAAAACTGACCATCGACGAAATTAAAGAAGTTCCGAAAGTAGGTTTTGCAAAGCTCATTCAAAACTTTACCGGCATTTTTGATTATAATACTTGGGCAAAAATCGCTGTTGGAATAGGATTTCTTTTCTTGCTGAGTTTTATTGGCTATTATTTTTCACAGCTTACACTTTCAAAAAGAATTTATTTCATAGGAATGTTTGTTCTGTTAGTGGCGCTGGCATTAAGTGTTTCGGCTGGAATGTCCGAAAAAAATCATTTTGATAATGATCGTCCCGCAATTGTTTTTGCAGAACTGAGTGAAGTTCGAAGCGAACCTCAAAAAGGAGGTGCTGCAATCTTCTTATTACACGAAGGTTCAAAAGTGTATGTAACCGAAGTTTTAGGCCAATGGAAAAAAATCGAATTAACTGATGGAACCGAAGGCTGGATTGATGGTTCAACTATCAAAGAAGTCAAATAAAATTTAAAAAAAATCAAATAAAAAAATCCAAATCCCAATATTAAAAAATTGGAATTTGGATTTTTTTTATTTTGGAATTTGAAATTAATTTACTGCTTCAACCAATCTTACAAATTCGGATCTATAGCCATCTTCATCATTTTGCAATCCAGATTTTGCTAGTTTTTTAATATCAGAACTTGAACTGTTCGCGATGTATTTTGATTCACGAAGTTTTAATCCGAACCAGGAAACTGCAGTTGTAAACTTGAAATCAGGAGAACTGTTTTCCAGATTTATTTTTCTATCTGCTATTGTATTTATTATTTCAATACTAGTGTCGCCATCAGGTTTTTTATATCTAAATTTCACAGTTGCCAGTTCATCACTGTAATTTCCATCTATTTTCTGTGTTTTAGTATATTTCAAATCAGACGGAACATAATCGCTTTCTACACCCGCCGGAATAATTTCATATAAAGCTGTAACCGAATGTCCGCTGCCTAATTCTCCAGCATCAATTTTATCATTTTTAAAATCTTCGGCTTTTAGTTTTCGATTTTCATAACCAATCAATCGATACGCCTGAACATGTTTTGGATTAAACTCAATTTGAATTTTCACATCTTTTGCAATAGCAAACATAGAACCTTTAAATTCTTTTCCTAAAAAACGATTCGCTTCCTGAACGTTATCGATATAAGCGTAATTCCCATTTCCTTTATCGGCAAGAATTTCCATTTTGCTGTCTTTATAATTGCCCATTCCAAAACCTAAAACAGTTAAGAAAACGCCAGATTCTCTTTTCTCTTCAATCAATTTCAGCATATCATCATCAGTTGAAGCGCCAACATTAAAATCACCATCTGTAGCTATTACAACTCTGTTGTTTCCTCCTTTGATAAAATTTTCCTGTGCCAATTTATAAGCCAATTCGATTCCCTCTCCTCCTGCTGTACTTCCTCCTGCATGCAAATCATCAAAAGCATCCATGATATCCTCTTTGTTTTCGCCAGAAGTTGGTTCTAAAACTACACCAGCCGAACCTGCATAAACTACAATAGAAACTCGGTCGGTACTGCGAAGTTCCTTTACCAAAATCTTCATCGATTCTTTCAATAATGGCAGTTTATTCGGTTCATCCATAGAACCGGAAACGTCAACTAAAAAAACTAGATTAGTCGCCGGCAAATTTGCCATGGGCACGTCTTTTCCCTGCAAACCAATTTTTAATAATCGGCTGTTTTTATTCCACGGGCAATCGCTGTATTCTGTATTAATTGCAAAAGGATGCTGACCGTCTGGCTGTGGATATTTGTATTTGAAAAAATTAATCATTTCTTCAACACGAACGGCATCTTTAGGAACTTTTTGTCCTTCGTTTATAAATCGTCGAATATTTGTGTATGATGCATTATCAACATCTATAGAAAAAGTAGAAAGTGGTTCTTTAAGCGGCGATTCAAATGGGTTTTCTTCCAGTCCTGCATAACTTTCTGTATTAGGGTCAGGAATGTAATTTTCTTCTTCAGCCAAATCAGTTGTTGTTACGGCGATTGCGGTCGAATCTGCATTCTCTTCAGCAGCGTAATCAGCTTTCTTACAGCCAAAAATAGTAAGTACAAGGAATGCCATCATCAAGAAATTAAGATTTCTCATAAAGTGAATTTTTAAAAAATTAGTAAATAGATTTTGTTTCAAATAAGGACTAGCATTCCGGATGTACTAGAGGCGATTATTTGCAATTTCCGAGCATTCAAATTCGATGCCAAAAACTTTACAAATATTTTTCTTACGTGAAAATAAAATCTGAAACCTTGATTTTAAAAGGCATTTGGCGTAAAAATATTTTTTATTTTTCCTTGAAGATTGTTGTAGAGACGTACAACGCACAGAATGGGGATGTTTTCTTTGCCACAGATTAAAGGATTTCAAAAGATTAATCTATTAAATCCTTTAATCTGTGGCATTAATTATAATTTATGAGAGAAATCGTAGGGGCGCACAGCAGTGCGTCTACGTCCAGCATATCGACAAACGTTACGTAAAAATTTATTGAAAATCGTAAACTTTCTGAGGCGTCACGCAATAATCCAATTTTATATCCGATTCAAAAACATCATCAATCTGATTTTCGGCTTCAAAAAAAGAAAGTCCAATCTTTATGGTTTCTGGACGGCATTCAGATAAGAATTTATCGTAAAATCCTTTTCCATAACCAACACGGTTTCCGTGAATATCAAATGCTAAAAGCGGTACAAAAACAACATCAATATTTGAACTCTGAACTTGAAGTCCGTTTACAGGTTCCGGAATATTGTATTCGTTTTTTTTGATTTTGGTATTATCCGTCAGCAAAAAATGAGTCATAACTCTTGTTTCAAAATCACTTTTTGAAATCACGATTTCTTTATCTTTTCCAGAAAGCAAATGCAGTACAAACTCTGTATCGACTTCTTTATGTTCAACTATCGGAAGAAAAACATGAAAATACGTTTTATCCCAAATTGGCAGCTGAATTAAATTATTGGCAACAGCCAGACTTTTCTCTTCAATATCTTCTGCCGAAAGTGCTTTTCTCAGGCTTTTATAATGCAGTCTCAGTTCTTTTTTATTCGTCGACATTTAAAGGGGAATTTTTAGATAAATGATAAATTGCATCACCTTCATAAACAATTGGCGAATGATTCGCATTAATTACAAATCCGTCGTAAGGCGCTTTTACTTTTTGCTCAAATTTGCCAAAGGGATCAGTGATAATTGCCAAGATAGTTCCTTTGGTCACAAATTTTCCAACAAAATTAAAATCATGCAGCAAGCCAGAACATTTAGCTCTGAGCCAAAAAGAATATTTAATGTAAATAGAAGGAATTGGCGCCACTTCAACAAGTTGTTTTGAGTCAAGCATTCCAAGATAATTCAACACTCTTTTTACACCAAGAACACCTTCATTCGCAATATCATTATTGATATCCAAAGATTTTCCGCCTTCAAAAAGAAGCATTTTTACTTTTGCTTTTTCAGCTGTGTTTCTAAACGAACCGCCAATATTTTTTGAATACAAAGTAAAAGGCGCATTAAAAACATCGGCCAAAACTTTCAATTCGGGATTATTTTCTGTTATTCTAATTTGCGGTGCGTTGAATCGGCTTGCACCGCCGGCATGAAAATCTACTGCATAATCCAAAATCGGCAAAATTTCTTCTACAATATGATAGGCGAATCGGCTTGCCAGAGAACCTTTTTTGCTTCCCGGAAAAACTCGGTTTAAATCACGGCCGTCAGGAAACTCGCGCGACTTATTTACAAAACCATACATATTAATAATTGGAATACAAATAATAGTACCACGTGCTGGTTTATTTATTTTTTTGCTGATAAGCTGCCGAACAATTTCAACACCATTTATTTCATCGCCATGAATTCCTGCCGAAAATAAAACAACAGGACCTTCAATCTTTGAACGGCGTACAATTACCGGAATATTCAATTTTGTAGTGGTATGCAATCTTGCGATTTCGACATTAATTGTTCTGCTTTCTCCAGGCAAAATTGTCTCATCGAAGATAACCAAAGGCTTACTATTTTTCATGTAGAATTATAAAAGCTAAATATAGAAATTATTCTTTTGATTTTGTAAATTTGAAACTAAATCGATGCAGCAGTTTTTTCGAGAAATCGGAATGCTTTTTGGAAATGCTCATCTACTCTCTTCAGAAACAAAAAAGAATGCAAAAATCGTCCTTAGACCTTCAAATTCTAACCTTGCCAGATAATCCTGGTGTGTATCAGTATTATGATAAAGACGGGAAGATTTTATATGTTGGAAAAGCCAAAAACTTAAAAAAAAGAGTTTCCTCCTACTTCAATAAAATTCATGATACGGCTAAAACGAATGTTTTGGTCAAGAAAATTGTCACCATAAAACACATCGTTGTTCCTACTGAAACTGATGCACTTTTATTAGAAAACAATTTAATCAAAACGTTGCAGCCTCGCTACAATGTACTGCTTCGTGATGACAAAAGTTATCCGTGGATTTGTATTAAAAAAGAACCTTTTTCGAGAATATTTTCAACGCGAAGAATGGTCAAAGACGGTTCTGAATATTTTGGACCATACACCAGTTTCAAAACGGTTCATACAATTTTGGAATTAATTAAGGAATTGTATCCGCTCCGAACCTGTAATTTTGATTTAAGTAAATCTAATATTGATTCAGGAAAATTTAAAGTTTGCCTGGAATATCATATCGGCAATTGCAAAGGTCCTTGCGAAGGTTTGGAACCGTTGGAAGAATATCAAAGACAAGTCGATGCAATCCGCGAAATTCTGAAAGGGAATTTTAAGGAAAGTATGAAAGATTTCAAGCGGTTGATGATAAAATATGCCGAAGATTTACAATTTGAAGAAGCCCAAAAAATCAAAGAAAAAATAGAAGTTCTTGAAAATTATCAATCGCGTTCAACGATTGTAAATCCGAAGATTACCAATATTGATGTTTTTTCGATTGTATCTGACGAAACTGCCGCTTATGTCAACTTTTTACAGATCTCTCACGGTTCTATTATTCGTTCACATACTTTGGAAATGAAGAAAAAACTGGACGAAACGGATGAAGAATTACTAGAATTGGCCATTGTGGAACTTCGTGAACGTTTTCAATTATTATCAAAAGAAATTATTGTTCCGTTTGAAATTGATTTGGGCGAAAACATCAAAACAACTGTTCCTCAGCTTGGCGATAAAAAACAGATTCTGGATTTGTCGATTCGAAATGCAAAATTCTACCGAATCGAACAATTGAAACAATTACAGATTGTAGATCCAGATCGTCATGTTAACAGAATTATGGCGCAAATGCAAAAAGATTTGCGACTGCCTGTTGAACCTCGACATATTGAATGTTTTGATAACTCAAATATTCAGGGAACAAATCCGGTTGCCGCTTGTGTAGTTTTTAAAGATGGAAAAGCAAGCAAAAAAGATTACCGCCATTTTAATGTAAAAACTGTTGAAGGCCCAGACGATTTTGCTTCGATGACCGAAATTGTATACCGCCGTTACAAAAGATTATTAGACGAAAATGAACCGTTGCCGCAATTAATTATTATTGACGGTGGAAAAGGACAATTATCTGCTGCATTAAAAAGTATTGACGAATTAGGGCTTCGTGGAAAAATTGCCATTATTGGAATTGCAAAACGTCTAGAAGAGCTTTTTTATCCAGGTGATTCGATTCCACTATATCTTGACAAAAAATCGGAAACTTTAAAAGTCATTCAGCAATTGCGTAATGAAGCACACCGATTTGGAATCACATTTCATCGTGACAAACGAAGCAAAGCAGCACTCAATTCATCGGTCGAAAGTATTCCAGGCATTGGCGAAAAAACAATGCTTGCTTTAATTCAGCATTTTAAAAGTGTTAAAAGATTAAAATTAGCATCGGAAAAAGAAATATCTGACGTTATAGGAGTATCAAAAGCCAAAAAAATTGTCGACTTTTACAAAACAAACCCATAAATCTTTATGCGCCCAAACGAGCTTTTCATTACACAATGTCAGTCAAAAGGATTTTTCTCAAATTCCATTTGGGGCGCAGCAGTCGTACTTTTCATAATTTTATTTTTTCCCGGAAAATCATTTTCGCAGGAACAGAAACAAGACACCGTAAAGAGACCAAAAATTGGTTTGGTTTTAAGCGGTGGCGGAGCAAAAGGATTCGCTCATATTGGAGTTTTGAAAGTTTTAGAAGAAGCTGGAATCAAAATCGATTATATTGGCGGCACCAGTATGGGAGCCGTAATTGGCGGACTTTATGCATCTGGTTATAATGCATCGCAAATTGATTCTATTTTCAAAAAAACAAATTTTGACGAATTAATAAACGATTATATTCCTCGATCCTCTAAAAATTTCTATGGCAAAAGAAATGATGAATTGTATGCCATTACTTTACCTTTCAGTAATTTCAAAATTGGAATTCCGGAAGCGCTTTCAAAAGGAATGTACAATTACAATCTTTTGAGCAGTTTGACCAGAAACGTGCGTCATGTTCGTGATTTCAATCAGCTTCCAACTCCGTTTTTATGTATTGGAACAAACATTGAAACCGGTGAAGAAGTTTTACTCAACAAAGGCAATCTCGTTCAGGCGATGATGGGAAGTGCCGCTTTTCCGTCGTTATTTACTCCTGTTGAAATTGATGGCAATTTGATTGTTGACGGCGGCGTTGTAAACAATTATCCGATAAAAGAAGTTCGAAATCTTGGCGCTGATATTATTATTGGAGTTGACGTTCAGGATGATTTGATGAATCGTAAAAAGTTGAAAAACGCTACAAGAATATTAGTTCAGATCACTAATCTTCAGTCGATTGAAAAAATGAAAAGCAAAATAAAAGACACCGATATCTACATCAAACCAGATATTCGTGATTTTGGCGTAATTTCATTTGACAAAGGCGAAGAAATAGTCAGAAAAGGCGAAGAAGCTACTTTTGCTGTTTACGAAAAAATCAAATCATTAGTAACCGAAGAAACTTTTTATAAAAAACCGAAACTAAAACTAAGCTCTGATACTTTAGAAATACAAAAAATAAATGTCGACCAATTAGACAATTACACAAAAGAATACATCAACGGTAAACTTCGCTTCAAACCAGAAAGCACGATTACCTATCATGATTTAAAAACCGGAATCAACAATTTAAATGCCACTGAAAACTTCAGCACGATTTCATATTGTCTGCAGCCAAATGGCGAAAATGATAATTTAGATCTTGTTTTAAAAGAAAATCCAACACAGACTTATCTAAAACTAGGACTTCACTATGACGGATTATATAAAAGTGCCATTTTATTAAACCTGACTCATAAAAAAACATTTCTAAAAAATGATGTTACTTCATTCGACATTATTTTAGGAGATAATTTTAGATATGATTTGAACTATTATGTAGAAAACGGATTTAATATCAGTTTCGGATTTCGTTCAAGACTGAATCAATTTAATAGAAATGTTACTAAAAGTATTACCCAACTTCAAGATTCAAACCCAAATGTCAACCTTATTAATGTTGACTTTCTTGACCTAAGCAATCAAGCTTATTTTCAGACTATTTTTGTTCAAAAATTTTTAATGGGCGGCGGTTTGGAATACAAATATTTAAAAATCGATTCGCCTACACTTTCAAACAGTGTAAACACAATTGATAGAAGTAATTATTTCAGCGTTTTTGGATACTTAAAATATGATTCTTTTGATAAAAAAACCTTTCCACGTTCAGGATTATATTTCTCAAGCGACGTTCAAACTTATTTAGCCTCTTCCGATTATAATAATAATTTTAAGCCTTTCTCAATGGCGAAGGCCGAAATTGGATTTGCCAAAACATTATTCAGAAGGGCCACTGTTAAAGTTGGTGCAGATGCTGGATTTAACATTGGCAGTGACAGCGTTCCTTATTTCGATTATATTCTGGGAGGTTATGGTTATAACAAAATCAACAATTTCAATTATTTCTACGGTTATGATTTCCTGAGTATCTCTGGTAATAGCTATATAAAAACAGATATTACGCTTGACTATGAAATCATCAAAAAAAATCACCTCAATTTTTCTGCAAATTTTGCCAATCTGGGTGATGACATTTTCACCAAAGTTGACTGGATTTCGATGCCAAAATATTCAGGTTATGCCTTTGGTTACGGATTAGAAACGATTATTGGCCCAATCGAAATCAAACAATCTTGGTCGCCAGAAATGTCGAAAAGCTTTACATGGTTCAGTATTGGCTTCTTGTTTTAGAGTTTTATACGAGAATAGTGCAATAAAATCACGCTATTTTTTTGCTATCAAAAAATTATATCAAAAAAATTAAAATATTTTATAGTTATAAATAATATAATTTTTAATTTTACTCGGAAAAAATTACGACATTTGTTATAATGAAAACAAAATGGACAGGTTTATTAGAGTATCTTCAATTCCTCATCAAGAGAAATCCTGAATGAAGCTATCGAATTGAGATAATTAGTCAATACTAAGATTGAGCTGATTATCTGTTCACACAATTCAAAATTTTCGAATTATCTAATTAATTTAAAAATTATCTAATTGAAAAGCCATGCCATTATATCATAAACTTGGAGATTTTCCTCAAAAAAGACACACCCAATTCGAAAAGCCAAACGGAGGTTTTTACTACGAACAATTGTTTGGTACCGAAGGTTTCCACGGACATTCGTCATTATCTTATCATGTTCACAGACCAACACAGGTAAAAGAAATTTTAAACTCTTATTCGGTTGAACCAAAAATTGCAATCGGAAAAAACATAAAATCACTGCTTTTTAAAGGTTTTGAATTAAAACCTGAAAATGATTTCCTAGACAGCCGAAAAGCAATGTTGGTCAATAAAGACTGTATCATTGGTTTAGCTGCTCCAAAAGAATCGCTTCGAAATTATTTCTACAAAAATGCCGATGCCGATGAAATGCTTTTCATCCATAAAGGAAAAGGAAAATTAAGAACCATGTTAGGAAATATTCCGTTTGAATATGGTGATTATTTGATTATTCCTCGAGGTATTATTTATC
Source organism: Flavobacterium sp. LC2016-01 (assembly GCF_009711135.1). Classification (GTDB taxonomy): domain Bacteria; phylum Bacteroidota; class Bacteroidia; order Flavobacteriales; family Flavobacteriaceae; genus Flavobacterium. The sequence continues at coordinate 232,570 of NZ_WMIC01000007.1, forward strand.
AAATCGAATTTGAAACGACAGAAAACCGATTATTTTATGTAGAATCGTATTCTCCATTTTATACTCCAAAACGATATAAAAACCAATCAGGTCAGCATTTAGAACATTCTCCATTTTGTGAGCGTGATTTTATTTTGCCAAACGAATTGGAAACACACGACGAAAAAGGTGATTTTTTAATTAAAATCAAAAAGGAAGGTATGCTTCATGAAGTGGTTTATGCTACACATCCTTTTGATGTTGTGGGCTGGGACGGATATAATTTCCCATACGGATTTTCAATTCACAATTTTGAACCTATAACGGGGCGCGTTCACCAACCGCCACCGGTGCATCAAACTTTTGAAACAGCAACTTTTGTTGTTTGTTCTTTCTGCCCAAGACTTTACGATTATCATCCGAAAGCAATTCCGGCACCATACAATCACAGCAATATAGATTCTGACGAAGTACTATATTATGTTGATGGTGATTTTATGAGCCGTAATAATATTGAGCAGGGACATATCACTTTACATCCAAAAGGAATTCCGCACGGTCCAGCGCCAGGCGCGATGGAACGCAGTATTGGTCATAAAGAAACTCAGGAATTAGCTGTTATGGTTGATACTTTCAGACCATTAATGGTTACTGAAGAAGCAATGGGATTGGATGATGGACAATATTATAAATCTTGGACGGAATAGTTTTAATGTGCCAATTTGATAATTAGTCAATTAGATAATGCGAAATTAGAAAATAAAATAATTATTTGTAACTTTAAACCTACAAAATAAATTATCTAATTATCTAATTATCAAATTAAAACAAATGACTTTTAACGAAAAGTATAAAGACAACGCTCTTTTAATTAAAACTTTCCATTTCGCATTAAACATCATTGACTATACAACCGAACTTCAGGATCAAAAGAAATTCGTAATTGCAAATCAGTTATTAAAAAGCGGAACATCAATTGGAGCTAATTCAAAAGAATCACAAAACGCAGAAAGCAAAGCAGATTTCATTCATAAATTAAAAATAGCAATTAAGGAAGCAGACGAAACAGAATATTGGTTGTTTTTATGCGACGCTCACAAGGCCTATCCCGATTGCAAAGATTTACTAAATGAATTATCAGAAATTTTAAAAATTTTAAATAAAATAATATCAACATCAAAAATGAAATAATGAGATAATTTGTCAATGTGTCAATTAGATAATTTTTATCGGAACGCACATTATCTAATTTTCTAATTAACTCATTTTCTAATTAAAAACATCATGTCAAAAGAAGTTAAATCAGTAGAATACGGATTAGAAAAAATCTTCGAAGGAGCACAGGATTTCCTTCCATTACTAGGAACAGATTATGTAGAATTCTATGTAGGGAATGCAAAACAATCGGCACATTATTATAAAACTGCTTTCGGATATCAGTCATTAGCTTATGCCGGATTAGAAACTGGGGTAAGAGACAAAGCGTCGTATGTTTTAAAACAAGATAAAATCAGAATTGTTTTAACTACGCCATTAACACAGGATTCTCCTATTCACGCACATCTTCAAAAACATGGTGACGGCGTAAAAGTGGCTGCACTTTGGGTGGAAGACGCAACAAAATCTTACGAAGAAACTATGAAACGCGGTGCTCGTTCTTTTATGGAACCAACTGTTGAAGAAGATGAATTTGGTCAAGTAATCCGTTCAGGAATTTATACTTATGGAGAAACCGTTCATATTTTTGTCGAAAGAAAAAACTACAACGGCGTTTTCTTGCCAGGTTATAAAGAATGGAAATCAGATTACAATCCAGAACCAACCGGATTAAAATATATTGATCACATGGTTGGAAATGTAGGCTGGAACGAAATGAATACTTGGGTAAAATTTTACGAAGATGTAATGGGATTCGTGAACTTTTTATCTTTTGATGACAAACAAATCACTACAGAATATTCTGCATTGATGAGTAAAGTAATGTCAAACGGAAACGGAAGAATCAAATTCCCAATCAACGAACCAGCTGAAGGAAAGAAAAAATCTCAAATTGAAGAATATTTAGATTTTTATGGCGGACCTGGAATTCAGCATATTGCAATTGCTACAGATGATATTATTAAGACAGTATCACAATTAAGAGCACGCGGTGTTGATTTTTTATCAGCTCCTCCACATACCTACTACCAAGCAATCCCAGAAAGATTGGGTGTTCACATGGATATGATGAAAGAAGATTTAAACGAAATTGAAAAATTAGCCATCATGGTCGATGCCGATGAAGATGGTTACCTTTTACAAATATTTACTAAGCCAGTTCAGGACAGACCTACCCTTTTCTTCGAAATTATTCAAAGAATGGGTGCAAAAGGATTCGGTGCAGGGAACTTTAAAGCCCTTTTTGAGTCTATTGAGAGAGAGCAGGAATTGAGAGGTACATTATAAAATCGCAATATTTTTACATTATGTAGAGAAATTCTCTGTAAAATGATGGTTTTTATGCAAATGTTATGTTAAACTTGCCTTTTGCTATTTCTTTTTTGAACTTTCTATATATCTTTGCACTCGCAAAACAAAAGGGGTGGTTTCCTTTTGGATTGATATAAATTTCATAATTTATAGTTTTTTGGTTAGTTAATAGCATAAAAACTCAGTCATTACTTGACTGAGTTTTTTTGTTTTGGTACATTTGGAATAGAATTTGCAATTATCCTCATAAATATTTGTAAAACAGTACTATGAAAAAATTCATCCTCACTATATTCATCCTCACAGCCTTTAGTTTTGATACACAAAAAGAAGACGCTTTCGATACGGGAGAGTTTTTTAAATTCAGAATTCACTACGGAATTATAAACGCCGGATATGCCACACTTGAAATCAAAGATGCAACAATAAACAATAAAAAAGTATTTCATGCGGTGGGTAAAGGTTACACAACTGGCATGTCTAAATTTTTCTTTAAAGTTGAAGATTTATACGAAAGCTATTTTGATAGAGAAACCGGAAGTCCATATCGTTATGTTAGAAAAATTGATGAAGGCGGTTATACCAAAAATCAGGAAGGCTTTTTTAATCAGGCAGAAAACAGAGTTTTGGTAAAAGATTACAAACGAAAATCTGAAAAAACCATTATAACTACTGATAATGTACAAGATATTGTTTCTTCATTTTACTACTTAAGAAACCATCCGAATATTGATAAATTAAAATCAGGAGAAGCCATTACAATTGACATGTTTTTTGATGACGAAATCACAAAATTTAAGTTAAAATATGTAGGCCGTCAAGATATTACAACTAAATTTGGCACCGTTTCTACGATGGTTTTTAGACCATTAGTACAGAAAGGAAGAGTTTTCAAAGAAGAAGAAAGCTTAACACTCTGGATTACAGACGACGACAACAAAGTTCCTATTAGAATTAAAGCAGATCTTGCCGTGGGATCACTTAAAGCAGATCTTGATGAATATAAAGGATTAAAAAATCCATTTAAAGCAAAAAAATAATGAACCTTACTGATCATTCAGAATCAATTTTAAAAGAAATTGATCAAAAATTCCAAGCTATAAATCAAAAAACTGATGTTCAGTTAGAAGGATTGCTTTGGTCAAAACCCATTACATATTGGGATTATATCCAAACCGATGCCCTTTTAAATTTACAAATACAGCGTACTACACTTCCTGACGAAATGGTTTTTATCATGTACCATCAGGTGAATGAATTGATTTTCAAAATGATTTTGTGGGAAATTGATCAAATCGCTGAAACACAAAATATTCAAGTTGATTTTTTCAGCGAAAGACTTTCAAGAATTACCCGTTATTTTGACATGTTGACCAATTCGTTCAGTATTATGGAAAACGGAATGGAAATAGATCAATATATGAAATTCAGAAATACTTTGACTCCGGCAAGCGGATTTCAAAGCGCTCAATATCGTATGATCGAATTTGCATCGACAGATGTTATTAATTTAACAGACAGAAGATACAAAGCAAACTTTGACGAAAACACAGATTTAGAAACCAGTTTTGAACATCTTTATTGGCAAGCAGCCGGAAAAGATTATCAAACTGGAGAAAAATCATACTTATTAAACGAATTTGAGAAAAAATACAAAGACCAGTTTTTAAGACAAATGTCATCGTTTAAAACGAAAAATATTTGGCAAAAATTCACCCAGCTTCCTATTGAAGATCAACAAAATACAGCGCTAATTGATGCAATGCGTCATTACGATAAAACTGTAAATATCACTTGGGTAATGCAGCATCTTAATACGGCAAGAAAATATATTTTGGAAAGCGGAAAAGGCAATGGTGAAGCGACCGGAGGAAGTGACTGGCAAAAATATATGCATCCAAAATACCAAAGACGCATCTTTTTTCCTAAATTGTGGACCGAAGAAGAATTGTCCAATTGGGGAAATGAATAAACCACTATAGTTTCCCAAAAAAAGTATAAGTTTGAAAAAAGCAGTTGTAATTATAATCCTTTTGTTCTCAGTGTTTTCATGCAATAAAGCAGATGAAAAAGTTGAAACCAAAATCACTAAGCCTAAAACTAAAAAAGTAGAGTTTGGTTTTAATTACGCAGACTTTAATGTTGTAAACGACACCATTTCAAAAGGAGATTCGTTCGGATCTATCTTTCAAAGTCAAAATATTGGTGATAAAAAAGTACACGATATTGTAGAACAAGTAAAAGATTCTTTTAACGTTAGATCCATTCGATACAACAAACCTTTTACTTTGCTTCGTGCAAAAAACAAAACTAATAACCTTCAAGTTTTTATTTATCAGCCAGATGCGCTGACATATTATGTTATTGATTTAAGAGACAGTATTGCAAAAGCGTATAAAAAAATAAAACCGGTTACTTTAAAAAGAAAAATTATCGGTGGTGTTTTAAAAAGCTCTTTATCTGAAACTTTAGGAAACGAAAGCGTAGAAACAGCACTTGCCAGCAGAATTACAAAAGTCTTTTCATGGTCGATTGACTTCTTCAAACTTAAAAAAGGTGATCGTTACGGATTAATTTTCACGGAAAGATTCATTAACGGAAAAACCTATGACGGCGTTGAAGAACTTGAAGCCGCTTTTTTTGAGTACAAAGGAAAAATCGTTTATGCATTTCCTTTTGAAAAAGATACACTTTCAGGAAAAATCGAATATTATGACGATCAAGGAAGAACACTTAAAAATTTCTTTCTAAAAACGCCAATCAAATTCAGCCGAATCACTTCTCGATTTACGATGAACAGATTTCATCCGGTTCAGCATACCTGGAAAGCACATAAAGGAACAGATTATGCAGCACCAACGGGAACTCCAATTTCGACTACCGCTTCTGGAGTTGTTGAAGCAACTGGATATACCGCAGGAAACGGAAACTTTGTAAAAGTAAAACACAACGGAACCTACTCTACTCAATATTTACATATGTCAAAAATCTTGGTTCGCCGCGGACAGCGCGTTACTCAAGGCCAGACGATTGGTTTAGTTGGAAGTACAGGTTTAGCTTCTGGCCCACACGTTTGTTACCGTTTCTGGAAAAATGGCGTTCAAGTAGATGCACTTCGTCTCAACTTGCCAACCGGAGAATCTTTAACCGGAAATGACAAAACTCGTTTTGCGAAACAAATCGAACCTTTGAAAAGAGAATTAGACAGCATTGGTAATCTTTAATTTTTTATTGAAAACTCAAAGAAAATAACAAAACATGAAAAATGCTCGACTTAAAGCAATTTATAGTGAAACTTTTTCTGGTTTAAAACTATTTTACAGAGACACCAATTTACCGGATGATTTAATTTCGAATTACAAAGTCGGGCAGATCATTCAAGAAAAAGGATTTACTGATATGACTTCTCTTGGCGGTGGTCTTTCAGGAAATCTCAGATATTTAATTGCAAGTTCTCATCCCAAAGATTTATCTAAATTCAATCCTGATTCTGCAAAAATCGGTCATTTTCTTTTAGACACTATTACTTACTTTAAAGTTTTGGATATTTATAAAATTGGAGATAAAACCCAAGTTTTTCTATTAAATATTCCCGACAATTCGTTGACACTTTTTAAAAATTCATCTTCAAATCTGGAAGAAGAAATTATTGAAAAGGCGAGAAAAAAATTCAATGATAAAATCAATATTGCTTTAATTCCCGAATTACAAACCGAAGATTGGAAAGAAAGAACCAAATCTCCTTTGGGAATGAATGAAAACGGAGAAATGTTTTTTGATGATTCTAAAATTAAAATTGAACCTTCAAAAAGAATTGAAATTGATACCGAAAAGAAAACGATCGAAGTAAATAAAAAACCTTGGTGGAAGATTTGGTAACAAATTAAACTTTTAAGAATAGAATAAAACATTAAAACCAACCCCAAATAATGACTGAAAATTTTATCGCTTTTAAGAATTTCCCAACTCGAATCCAAGCCAAAGAAGTTGAAATATTACTAAATAACAACAATATCAAAACCGTTTTAGCAGATAATATTGCACCTGTTGATATTACTTTTTCAGGAAGTACTTTACAAAATCAATATGAGATAAAGATTGATCCCGCTGATTTTGCTAAAGCTCAAGAAATTTTAGAAAAAGACACCGAAAACCTTCTAAATCAAGTTGACAAAGATTATTATCTTTTAAGTTTTTCGAATGAAGAATTATATGATGTTCTTTTAAAATCGGATGAATGGAATGTTTTTGATTATAAATTGGCACAAAAACTTTTAACCGAGCGCGGTAAAAATATCGATCCTGATATGCTGGCTTCTTTAAAAAAAGAACGCCTGAAAATTTTAGCAAAACCAGAAGAGAATCAAAAACCTTGGATAATGGCCGGATATTTATTTTCACTTTTGGGCGGCGGAATCGGAATTGTTATTGGTTATTCGCTTTGGACTTCTAAAAAAACCTTACCAAACGGCGAGCGTGTTTATTCCTATAATGATGCCGACCGAAATCATGGGAAAACCATTTTTATTCTCGGCACAATAATTTTCCCATTGGCACTTTTAATCAGAATTCTTAGTGTCGACTAATTTAAAAAACTGACTATTTTCAAATCACATTCATAAAACGTTTTCGTAACTAATTGTTATATAATCGTGAACCGCTACCCTTTTAAAAGTTATTTCAGTATTTTTGTGTTTCTGAAAAAAACAAACCACATAATAAAATACAAATGGCTTTAAACACAACAAACCCAACTGGGACTGAGGCGTGGAAAAATCTGCAAAACCACTATAATGCAATTCACGAAACTACGATACAAGAATTATTTCAGCAGGATAATGCCCGCGCTGCAAAATTCAACTTACAATGGAATGACTTTTTAGTTGACTATTCTAAAAACAATATCAGTCAGGAAACAATTTCTCTTTTGTTAGAATTGGCAAATTCAATTGGATTAAAAAATGCAATTGCTGCTTATTTTGGAGGAGAATTAATCAATAAAACAGAAAACCGCGCGGTTTTACACACGGCTTTACGTGCACCGGAATCGGCAGTAATTAAAGTTGATGGAGAAAATGTAATTCCGGAAGTTTATGAAGTAAAAAATAAAATCAAAAACTTTACAGAAGAAGTAATTTCTGGACAAAGAAAAGGATATACAGGAAAAGCATTTACAGATGTTGTAAATATTGGAATTGGAGGTTCAGATCTTGGTCCGGTTATGGCAGTTGAAGCTTTACAATTTTACAAAAATCACTTAAACTTACATTTCGTTTCAAATGTTGACGGCGATCACGTAAATGAAGTAATCAAAAAATTAAACCCTGAAACCACTTTATTTGTAATTGTTTCTAAGACTTTTACAACTCAAGAAACACTTTCGAATTCAGAAACTATTAAAGAATGGTTTTTAAAATCAGCAACTCAAGACGATATTGCAAAACACTTTGCTGCCGTTTCTACAAATATTCAAAAAGTAACGGAATTCGGAATTAATCCAGACAACGTTTTTCCAATGTGGGACTGGGTTGGAGGAAGATTTTCTCTTTGGAGCGCGGTTGGTTTAAGCATCGCTTTGGCAATTGGTTTTGAGAATTACAACCAATTATTAGTTGGTGCAAATGAAATGGACGAGCATTTCAAATCAACCGAATTTGACGAAAACATTCCGGTAATTTTAGCTTTATTAAGCGTTTGGTACAATAATTTTTATGGCGCCGAAAGCGAAGCTTTAATTCCGTACACACAATATTTATCAAAGCTGGCTCCGTACTTACAGCAGGCAACTATGGAAAGTAACGGAAAAAGTGTTGGCCGTGACGGAAAACCTGTAAACTATCAGACCGGAACTATTATTTGGGGAGAGCCAGGAACAAACTCTCAGCATGCTTTTTTCCAATTAATTCACCAAGGAACAAAAAGAATTCCAACAGATTTTATTGGATTCATAAAACCGCTTTACGGAAATGAAGATCATCATGACAAATTAATGTCAAACTTTTTTGCACAAACAGAAGCTTTAATGAACGGAAAAACTCCAGCGCAGGTTCAAGCCGAATTTGACAAACAAGGACTTTCTGCTGAAAAAGCTTCTTATTTATTGCCTTTCAAAGTATTTACCGGAAACAAACCGACGAACACAATTTTGATTGAAAAATTAACGCCAAAAAGCTTAGGTTCGTTAATTGCATTATACGAACACAAAATTTTTGTTCAAGGAATTATCTGGAATATTTTTAGTTTTGACCAATGGGGTGTTGAATTAGGAAAACAATTGGCAAATTCAATTTTAGACGAAATAAACTCTAAAACTGTTAAGACTCATGACAGCTCAACGACGTTTTTACTAAATCACTTTTTGAAAAACAAATAAATCCTAATTTTATAAAAAGCTGAAGCGCCTTAATTTAATAAAAATTAAGGCGTTTTTTCGTATAAATTACCTCTGAAAAAGCAATAAAACATGTCTATTTGCAGGTTTACGGCTACACGACTGTTCAAATCATTATCATTTTAACAAAAAACAATACTTTAAATTTAAAAAACTGTTATTTAATTTAATGAAAAAATAAAAAATCATTTTAATGCGCAGCATAAACCGTAAAACTAATTTTTCTTAACATTTTGATAACATTATCTGATTTTAATGTTATAATTTTGCCAAAAACAATAAACTAAATAACAAATGAAGAAAATGAAAAATTGGTTACTTACTGGACTATTTTTTATGATAGTTTCAACCGTATTTTCTCAAGGAAAAGTTACTGGTACGATTACCGACGGAACGGGTGGTACATTACCAGGAGCAAACGTAGCGATCAAAGGATCATCTACAGCTACTTCAACAGATTTTGATGGTAAATTTACTATCAGTTCAACAACAGGTTCGGGAGAGATTGTTATCTCTTTCATAGGTTATGACAACAAAACTGTAAAATTTACAGTATCAAATGGCTCAACTACAAACTTAGGTGAGATTGTTTTAACGTCTAACTCAAACGAGTTAAGCGAAATTGTAGTAAAAAGCAGTGTAATTGACGTTGCTAAAGACAGAAAAACTCCGGTTGCTGTTTCTACAATTAAAGCAGCTGAAATTCAAGAAAAACTTGGATCTCAAGAGTTTCCAGAGATCTTAAAAAGCACGCCATCTGTTTATGCTTCAAAAGCTGGAGGTGGATATGGAGATTCTAGAATTGCTATTCGTGGATTCGACCAAAAAAATATTGCTGTAATGGTTAATGGGGTACCAATCAACGACATGGAAAACAGTGCTGTTTTCTGGAGTAACTGGGCAGGTATCTCTGACGTAACTTCTGCAATGCAAGTACAAAGAGGTTTAGGAGCTTCAAAATTGGCTATCTCTTCAGTTGGAGGAACAATCAACATTGTTACAAAATCTTCTGATGTTAAAGAAGGCGGAAATATTTCTTCTAGTTTTGGTAACAACAACTACATAAAAGCACAAGCTTCTTACAGTACAGGTTTAATGAAAAACGGACTTTCTGCTTCTGTTTTATTTAGCAGAACTGCAGGAGACGGATATGTTGATGGTACTAAATTTGAAGGATACAACTATTTCATGGCTTTTGGATACAAAATCAATGACAAACATAGTTTAGAATTTACATTTACAGGAGCGCCACAATGGCACGATCAAAGATCAACTTCTCCTCTTTTAAGTGATTTCTTAAAATTCGGAAGCGATGGTTCAAAACCAAACATCAAATACAACTCTGATTGGGGTATGAGAAATGGTGAAGAGTACAACTTAAAAACAAACTACTACCACAAACCTGTAATGTCTCTTAACTGGGATTATAACATCAACGAAACTACAAAATTATCTACTGTAGTTTACGCTTCATGGGGTCGTGGAGGAGGAACTACTTCTACTGGAGGTATCAAAGGAAACAACCCTTACTCTACAAACAATTCACTAAGAAATGCTGACGGAACAATCAATTTTGATTTGATTCAAAACTGGAACTCTGGACAGCCAACTACATTAGGAACAAGAACGCAAACTAATGGTCAATACCAAAATAGTTCTGCTTCAGGAAGTGCTACAGTTACAAACACTGGTATTACGCAAATTGCTTCAGTTAACTCACATAACTGGTACGGAACTGTTCTTAACTTAGATAAAAAGCTTACTGATAACTTAACTTGGGATATTGGAGTTGAAGGAAGAATGTACAAAGGTATTCACTTTCAAAACTTAATTGACTTATTTGGAGCTACAAACTATAGAGATGCTACAAACGTAAATGCTAATCCAAATCCAGCTTACTTCAGCACAACATATGCGCCAAGACCAAGCGGAAACCCATTTGTTAGCACTGATTACCAAGAAAGAATCAACTACTGGAATGATAGTGAAGTGAACTACTATGGTGCATTTACACAATTAGAATATTCTAAAGATAACTTCACTGCGTTTTTACAAGGAGCAGTTTCTCAACAAGGATACAAAAGAATTGACCACTTTAAATATTTAACTACTGACCCGCTTTCTGAAACAGCTTTCAAAAACATCGTTGGTGGAGACGTTAAAGCTGGTGCAAACTACAACATTAATGAGCACCATAATGTATATTTAAATACTGGTTTTTATTCAAAACAACCATTTTTCAATGCTGTTTATCCTAATAATGCTTCTGTTATTAACGATAACCTTACTAATGAAAAAGTTAAAGCTGTTGAAGTTGGATACGGTTTCCGTTCAGCAATCTTCAATGCTACTTTCAATGGGTACTACACACAATGGAATGACAGATTTACAATAGGAACTGATCCTGATGCTGCCAACAACATTGGAGGATACTATACTTTCTCAGGTGTAAACGAAACACATACTGGAGTTGAGTTAGAAGTTAACGCTAGATTACTAGATAAATTGAAACTTAACGGTATGATCTCTATCGGTAACTGGAAATATGATGGAAACGCAACAAGTAACCGTTTTGACGCATCTAACAACCCATTCCCTGGTGGAGTTGCTCAAACTTTATACTTAGATGGAGTAAAAGTTGGAAACAATGCTCAAACTACAATGGCAATTGGTGCTGCTTATGAAATCTTAAATGGTTTAAATGTTGATGCTAACCTTAACTATGCTGAGAAATTATACGGAAACATCTCTCCAGTAAACTTCTTAAGCGCTACTAATAAAGGAGCATTAGAATTACCTGGTTTTGCAACTACTGATGCTGGTGTTTCTTATAAATTCAGATTTGGAAAAGATAAAGGAAATGCTTTAAACTTCAGATTTAACGTAAACAACCTTTTCGACAAAATCTACATAAACGAATCATTCACAAACATCTTTGCAAGTGATAATAAACCAGGAGTAACTCCTGCAAAAACTTACCAAGAACTTGGAGAAACATACCAAGGACTTGCAACTGCAAATAAAGTTTACTTTGGTTATGGTAGAACATGGAACTTTACATTACGTTACGAATTCTAATATTTAGAATCTAAATAAATATTAAAAACGGCATTGACTTTTAGTTTAATGCCGTTTTTTTTATGGCCTTTTTTTCTATATTTGTTTAAAACAAAAAACACAATTTATGGATCATTTTTTAAAAGAACTTCACTCCGGTTGGGCTTACTTAGCATTATTGCTTCTTTTAGTTGCGGTTGTAAATGCATTAATAGGCCTGAACTCTAAAAAAGAGTTTACAGCCAAAGACCGCAAAATTTCGTTATTTGCCTTAATTGGAACGCATACTCAATTATTGATCGGTTTAATTCTTTATTTTGTATCTCCTTTAGGAAAAGCTGCTTTCGGGCAAATGTCTAATACTGAGCTGCGACTTACTTCACTTGAACACCCTCTTATCAATATTATTGCCATCATTTTAATTACTATTGGATGGTCTAAACACAAAAAACTAATAAACAGCGAAGCAAAATTTAAGACATTTGCTATCTTTTATGGTTTAGGATTATTACTAATTCTAAGCAGAATACCTTGGAACCTTTGGTTCTAAACAAAAAAAAGTCCTAGATTTGTAGGACTTTTTTTATAATGGCATATTATTTGTACAAACTCCCCAAGTCTGAAAAAAATAACCCATGAGAAACAAGAAAAACTTTATACTCACAACACTTACAGTAGCTTTTATAAGTTGCTTTACCTACGTTATAAGCCAAACCAAACCGGTTATTGAACCAAAAACTCAAGATACGCTTACAGCAAGACCAAGTATAATCGCTTTACCAACAGACTCCGTCTTTACTGATAAAGGATTACGATTAAAAACCTACAAAAAAAACGCTCATGCCTCCTACTATGCAGATCGTTTTAATGGAAAAAAAACAGCTGATGGCAGCCGTTTTAACAACAGCAAATATACCGCTGCACACAAAAAACTTCCTTTTGGAACACGCGTTAAAGTAACGAATGAAGCAAATGGAAAATTTGTAATTGTAAAGATTACAGATCGTGGTCCATTTGTAAAAACTCGTGAAATAGATCTTTCAAAACGCGCTTTTATGGAAATCACAAAAAGTAAAGGTGCCGGTGCTATGAAAGTAACCATCGAGACTATTATAGAATAAAAAAAAATCCTGCTTAAAGCAGGATTTTTTTTTAAACAAACTTTCGTATGCTCATTATAATTCCGGTATGAATCCCTTCATGGTAATTATTAAATTCTAAAGCTCCCTCAACATTCTTCAAAACATACCCCATACTAGTGGTATATTCAGTATAATTTTGAAAAATACCAGCAGCGAAATCTTGCTGCACTTGCTCTAAAGTTGTTGAAAGCAACTTTCTGATTTCATCAACTTCATCTTGCGAAACAAATCCTTCGGGTTTAGTTCCTTTTCTATATTTATTAATAAATTCCTCCGAAACCTTCGATGTCAAACCTGATAGTTTATAGATTAAAACTTGTTGTGATGATACACAATGCGCAATATTCCAAATCAAGTTATTGCTAAATCCTTCCGGAATTTTGTTTAATTGTTCTAATGAATGATTGTCTAAAATCTTCAATAGAATTTCTCTAATGGTTTTTTGAACTTCAAAAACAGATTTCATAATTATATTTTTTTTCTAAAATTAGGCAATTTTAAAATTTAAATGGATTTTCTTTGTATGTCTAACAAAATTCAGAAAAAATGAACAAAATATACTATTTAGCGTCTTGCGACACTTGCAGAAAAATCATTAAAAGTTTGCCTGAAAACAATTTAGTTTTTCAAGACATTAGACAAGATCCAATTACAGAAGCTCAACTTGAAGAGATGTATCAACTTTCTGGAAGCTATGAAGCCTTATTCAGCAAGAAAGCACAATTGTACAAATCAATGGATTTAAAAAACAAAGCACTGACTGAGGCTGATTTTAAAAAATACATTTTAGAACATTATACTTTTTTAAGCCGTCCGGTTTTTATTATTGATGAGAAAATTTACATTGGCAACAGCCAAAAAAATGTAGCAGAGGTGATAAAAGTTTTGAGTTAAATTACAAGATTTGTTTAATACGACTGCTCGCGTGAGGGATAGAAGCTGGCTACCGAAGTAGCGCGGATAGCCCGACCGTATTTGCGAAAGGCGCACAATAAGCGGCTGGTTAAATAGCGCCTTTTGTAAATACGGTCACGCCCAAATTGTCTTTTACAACCACTTAACTTCTTTCAAAATTGGGAAATTCGTCGATAAAAATCATTAAAGAGCCTTTCTATACGATAGAATAGTATTTTACGTCATAAACAGAGCAAACTTTTAATTATCTTTGCGCCTTTATACTCAATTATATGATACAATCTATGACAGGGTTTGGCAAAGCTTCTTTGCAATTGCCTACAAAAAAAATTACCGTTGAAGTAAAATCTTTAAACAGCAAAGGTTTAGATTTAAACGTAAGAATGCCGTCGCTTTACCGCGAAATGGAATTAGGTTTACGAACTTTAATCTCGACAAAACTCGAAAGAGGAAAGATTGATTTCGGGATTTATATCGAAAGCACTGCTGAACAAACTTCGACTAAAGTAAATGTTCCTGTTGTAAAAAACTACATTGAACAACTAAAACAAGTATATCCAGACGCTGATGTGACTGAATTAATGAAAATGGCCGTTCGTATGCCAGACACATTAAAAACAGAACGTGAGGAAATCGATGAAAACGACTGGGATCAGATTAAAGTTATAATTGACGAAGCGCTGCAAAACATCTTAAGTTTCAGAAAAGACGAAGGCGAATCGCTTGAAAAAGAATTCAACCTTAGAATTGGAAATATCCGTCAATATATGGACGACGCTTTGGCTCTTGATCCAGAACGCGTTCAGGCTATCAAAGACCGTTTACAAACTGCTATTTCTGAATTGCAGGTTAATGTCGATGAAAATCGTTTCGAACAGGAATTGATTTATTATTTGGAGAAACTTGATATTACGGAAGAAAAAGTACGTTTAACGAACCATTTAGACTATTTCCTGGAAACTATTAAAGGAACGGAAGCTAATGGCCGTAAACTAGGTTTTATCACGCAGGAAATGGGTCGTGAAATCAATACAATGGGTTCAAAATCGAATCACGCTCAAATGCAGAAATTGGTGGTGATGATGAAAGATGAATTAGAGAAGATTAAGGAGCAGGTTTTGAATGTTTTGTAAACGCTGTACGCTTTAAGCAAAAAATACCGCACAAATATTAAAGCTTTAAGCATATTGCTTAAAGCCTAAAGCATAGAATAATGAATAAAGGAAAATTAATTGTTTTTTCGGCACCTTCAGGATCAGGAAAAACAACTATAGTAAAACATTTACTTGGGAAAGAAGATTTAAACTTAGAATTTTCGATCTCAGCAGCATGTCGCGAGCCACGCGGAGAAGAAGAACACGGAAAGGATTATTATTTTATTTCGTTGGAACAATTCAAAAAACACATCAAAGCCGAAGATTTCCTGGAATGGGAAGAAGTTTATAGAGACAACTTTTACGGCACTTTAAAAGCCGAAATTGAAAGAATCTGGGCTTTAGGAAAAAATGTGATTTTTGATATTGATGTTGCCGGAGGACTGCGTATTAAACATAAATTTCCGGAGCAGACTTTAGCTGTTTTCGTAAAACCGCCAAGCGTTGACGAATTAAAACGCCGCTTAAAACAACGTTCTACTGAAAGTGACGACAAAATCAACATGAGAATTGCAAAAGCTTCGGTAGAATTAGCTACTGCACCTCAATTTGATACTATTATCAAAAATTACGATTTAGATACTGCAAAGGAAGAAGCTTATCAATTGGTTAAAGAGTTTGTTAATAAGTAATTAGTGAAGTGTAATTAGTAAAGAGCATAAAATGAGTGAAATAAAATCTTATAAAGATTTATTAATTTGGCAGAAAGGAATTAAAATTGTCTCTCTCACTTATCAATTAGTAAAATCATTTCCCAAAGAAGAATTATTTGCTTTAACTAGTCAATTAAAAAGAGCTTCAATATCGATTCCATCTAATATAGCAGAAGGTTACGGCAGAAATACGGGTAAATCTTTTAGTCATTTTTTAAATATTTCTCGAGGCTCATTATTCGAAATTGAAACTCAATTACTTATTGCAAATGATCTCGGTTTTATAACTAGTCAAACTCTTTACAAAGAAATTTTAAATCAAATTGAAGAAGAATCAAAAATGATTAATGCTTTTTCTAAGACATTAAAAGACTAATCACTTTTTACTAATTACTAGTTACTTCAACTATGAAAATAGGCCTTTATTTCGGAACATATAATCCTATTCACGTTGGACATTTGATCATTGCCAATCACATGGCTGAGTTTGCCGATTTAGATCAGGTTTGGATGGTCGTTACACCTCACAATCCGTTAAAAAAGAAGGCTACTCTGCTCGATGATCATCAAAGGCTGCAGATGGTTTTTCTGGCCACAGAAGATTATCCGAAAATTAAACCTTCAGATATTGAATTCAAGCTACCACAACCCAATTATACGGTAAATACTTTAGTTCATTTACAGGAGAAATATCCCAATCATGATTTCTCTTTGATTATGGGGGAAGACAATCTGAAAACGCTTCATAAATGGAAAAACTACGAAGTAATTCTAGACCATTACGATATCTATGTTTATCCGCGCATTTCTGAAGAAGAAGAAAATACCGAATTAAAATCGCATCCAAAAGTTCATGTTATCGATGCTCCAATTGTTGAGATTTCATCGACTTTTATAAGAAACAGCATTAAAGAAGGTAAAAATATTCAGCCTTTATTGCCTCCAAAAGTTTGGAATTACATTGATCACAATAATTTTTATAAGAAATAAAAAAAGCCTGAATTTAAAATTCAGGCTTTTTGTTTTATGCTTCAACGTTTATCTCACTTTTCACTCTTGTTCTAATTTCACTTAGCGATTGATCTACTAAAAGTTTTCCATCTCTGAAAACTTCTTTCAATTCACCTTGTTTTTCTTCTTCCCAAGAAACATTATCTGTCAAATGATACTTCCCATCGATTAAATCAATTTTCATCAATCCTTTAGCCGATTTTTTAGTTCCGTCATCTGTAATTGGATCTTTGAAGATTGCTCTTCCTTCTCCGTTTACTTCACCGTAAGTTGCCTTCATCGCAAATCCAAAAGTATCTCTGGTATTATATTGATACGTAAAAGAACCAATTCCAAGAACTATATTAGTAGACGCAAATCCTTTTTCTTTTAATCTTTCGCAAATTAGAGTGGCTCTAGCTACGGTAATACTGTCTCCGTAAATAGCACCGATCTGCGGCACTAATTCTTTGAAACCTTTAGCATTTGTTGTACCGCCAAAAACATCCCAAAGCAATTCAATAACTCCTTTTCTTTCCTGTTCTGTTTTTCCGTTTGGGTTTCCACAAATAATATCAACCGGATTACCGCTGTCAGGACGAATTACAACTTTACCTTCTCTTGAAACGATATCTTCTCTCAATCGCGGTAAATAATCCGTTAAAACTTTCCATAAATCCCAAGTATCCGAAACAATAGAAACAATTCCTTTTGGATATACCTCTGTAATTAATCTTTTGAACGTTTCATATTCACCTTCTGTAGTTCCCATACACATAACAGAATGTTCTGTTGCTGCTACTGAACCTGCTACAAGTTCCTCGTCCGAATTGGTGTTATAATATTCTTCTAAGAAATCAATCGCCGGAATCGTATCAGAACCTGTGAAACTTAATAAATGACCTGATGCAGAAGTCAGCGCCGCTTCGATTCCGCCCATTCCTCGCATAGAGAAATCGTGTGCCTGCCAATCTACAAATTCTGGGACAGAAGAAGTTTGATCTGCATATTTATCTAATACTTTTCTATATTCTCTTGCGATTGTTGCTGAATTACAAGGAAGCCAGATTACAGCCGAAAGTAAAGTTTCAAAATAATTTGTCAGCCAGAAAAACTCCGGAATTGTATTATACATCGTAAACATTGGCACTCGCAATAGAACGCTTGCTCCTTCTGGCAAAGCTTTAAAAACCATCGGAATATATCCTAAATCGTGTAAATCTTCGATATGTTTTGTCCCGACTTGATTTTCGCCTAAATAATTATTAATTCTTCGAGCGTATTTTTTAACGACTTCTTCTTTTGGCTGTTTGAAGAAATATTGTTCAAAATCGTGGATAATATATTTTTTGATAAAATACTGCAATCCAAAAAAGACAACCTCATCAAGGCCTTCAATTCTTGATTTACGAGGAGTCCAATTAGAATAAACTAATGTGGTTCCGTCTGGATATTGCCTTCTGTGGTCAACTTTGTAGCCGTCAGTTAATAATAGTGGGTTCATATATTTTTAAATTTATATTTTTGTGATAATCGTTCTGTTAAATCTTTTATATCATTGGATCTTACTAATTGTTCAATCCATTTTTGCGGGATATTATCTATTCCATAATAAATTCCTGCCAATCCACCTGCAATGGCGCCCGTAGTATCAGTATCTTCACCTAAATTAACTGCTTTTAAAACAGTACCTTCATAGCTATTCAAATTTAAAAAACACCATAAACTGGCTTCTAAACTATGAAGCACATATCCTGATGAATAAATATTTTCTTCAAGATATTCTGAAATATCATTCTTTAAAATCCTATCAAATAACTGAATTTCGACAGGGTTAAATTTCTTGTCCTTTAAAAATTCAGATACAACATCTTGCATTCTCGTGTAAGCTTCTATTTTATCATTCCCTTTTAAAATTTCCAAACAATACACAACATAGATAAAACATGAAAATACAGAACGAAAATGAGCATGAGTTATAGATGAAACTGCTTTTACTTTTTTATAAATAACTTCTATATCATTTTCATTTCTAAGATAAAAGACCAAAGGTAAAATACGCATTAAAGACCCATTTCCATTATCGCCTTCAGAAAAACCACCACATAAATCAGGCTGATGTCCTTTTGCAATATTTTGAATTGCATGTCTTGTGGCTATCCCAATATCAAAAACTTTTCCATGTGGTGTCCATAATTCTTCACTATACCATCTGACAAAGTTTTTAGCAATATCGCTTAAATCAAAACCTTTGCATAAACTTTCCGCTAAGCAAAAAGAAAGGGAACTGTCATCACTCCAAGTCCCTAGCGGCTGATGATGTGTACCAAACCCAAACATATCAGAAACAGGATTTTCTTTTAGATATTTTCTTGATTGAAATTCAACTGGAACTCCTAAAGCATCGCCAATCGCTAAACCAAATAAACCTGATTCTATATTATACTCAAAATCGCTTTCTATTATATCCTTATAAATTTTGAAATTCTCATCATCAAAACAGACAAAAATGATTTTTTCGAATTGATTTTTCTGTTCAAAATTATGGATAATCTTAAGAGCAATTTCTGCTGCCAAATCTTTTGGAAACTTATATATACCAGTACTTATATTAGGAAAAGCAATTGTTTTTATATTGTTTTCGACTGCCAATTCTAAAACACTCAAATAACAGTTTTCCAACAATTCTGTTTCAAGACTTTTCCCTCCATTCCAAAACGGACCAACAGTATGAATTACATATTTTGAAGGTAAATTACCAGCGGTTGTAATTACGGCATCTCCAACTTTGCATCCGCCTTGCTTATTGCGAATCTGGATACATTCCTCTAAAATTGCTTTTCCTCCTTTTCTGTGAATTGCTCCGTCAACTCCGCCTCCACCCAACAAAGAAGTATTGGCTGCATTTACAATGGCATCAACGGAAATCTCTGTTATATCTGCTTTTAGAAGCTCTATTTTCATAATCTTCAATTATCTCAATTCATCCCTAACTTCCACCAAAGCAAAACCTAAAAGATTCAAACCTTTCCATTTTTCAGGATTTAAAACATCTTTATGATCACTTGCCATTCCAATTCCCCAAATAGGATCGACCGGACTTGCTTCAACTAAAATTCTCTCTTTTGTATTTAATAAAAACGTTTTTAAATCAGGATTTTGGCTGAACTTATGATAATTTCCTTGCTTTACGATTTCGTATCTATTTTCTAGCCAAAGTTTATCATCATAGTTTTTAACTTCTCGACCTAGCTTTTTGGCTTCAGCAGGAGAATCTGCTAAAAGGATTTTTTCTAAGATTTCTTTATCCTGAAACAATGCTGCTTTCTTTGCCATCATCCAATGTTCAGTAGTTTTATAGGTCCCATTTTCAACCTCAAAAGAACTTAGCCACCATTGACTAAAACAAGTTTTGGTAATTATTCCGTCTTTACTTGGCTGATGTCCCCAGAAAAATAAAAATTTACTTTCTGGCGCTATATTATCTATACTGTATTTCATATCAATTCGTTTAAGTTTATTTGAACTACTTGTTTGTCTTCAAAATCTTTAAAAGAATTCGTAGTAAATATTTTGTCAAAACAATCTAAAACTTCAAAACCTTTATTAAAAATTCCGTGACTTACGGCTAAGTATAATTTCCCAGCATTTTTCTTTTTCAATTCTTCGGCTAAACCAACAAAAGTGCCGCCTCCGTCACAAATATCATCTACAATCAAACAATCAATGCCTTGTAAATCATCTTCATAAACTTTAAAACCAGATAATTTTCCGGTTTTCACATCTCGGCTTTTACTACATTCTACAACATCAATTCCGCCTAAAAATTCAGAAACTTTGTAGATTTTTTTTAAAGCGCCACCATCTGGAGAAATTAATTTTACATTTTCACCAATGGCTTTTAAAATTTTCTCAATAAAAGTATGATTCGGAATTACTGTACAGTTATTTACTAAAGCCGGAGTAACTTCAGAATGTGCATCAAAAACAAAAACTTTATTGAACTGCATTGCATTGACAATATCAGCATACACTTTTACAGATAATGGTTCACCAGGAATCATAACACGATCTTGTCTTGCAGCAGGAAAATATGGAATAAAAAGATCTATAATTTTAACGTCCATCCTGCGCAAAGCATCAACTGTTATGCACAACAAACCTAAATCGTTAAAAGAGTTTAATCTATGTGTGATTGTTACTTTTTGATTATGATCAAAAGCGGGATTGATTTTGATGTGCGGTTCTCCTCCAGAAAATGTAAAATTCTGAAATTTGATTTCTTCCTCATTATGAAAAGGAGTAAATTTTGGGTCAAGATTAAGTATCATAGTTTTTTAGTTTGCGTTAATTATACGCAAATGTATAATTTAATTTTTAACAAACAATTTATTTTGTGTAAAAATTACGCAAACTTTATTTCGAAATGAAAACCTTTTTGAATTAATTCATTGTATTTCAATTTATTAAACCTAAAAAGTTTTGCAGGACGACCCGTTTTAACTGGTGAAAAATTATCAGTTTGTTCTAAAATATCAAAGCTGAGAATTTTTTTTCTAAAATTTCGTCTGTCAATTTCTTTTTCTAAAATAGTACAGTAAAGGTTTTCAAGATCAGAAAATAAAAATTCCTCCGGAAGTAAATCGAAGCCAATTGGTTCATAAATAAGTTTAGATTTTAAACGCATTATTGCTTTTTCAAGTATTAAATTATGATCAAATGCCAAAGAAGGTATTTCATCAATTTTCACCCATTGTACTTTTTCTGCATCTGTACTTGCTTTAATATCTAAATTTGAAGCATCTACTAAAGCATAATAAGCAACCGAAATAACGCGATTTCTCGAATCTCTAAAAATATCGTCTCCAAAAGTGTAAAGCTGTTCCATAAAATTCAATTGAACATTTGTTTCTTCGTGCAACTCTCGAATAACTGCATCACTTAAAGATTCGGAATCCTTTACCAAACCACCTGGCAAAGCCCAATATTTTTCACTCGTTCCAAACTGCTGTTCAATCAGCAAAACATACAAATTGTTGTTTTTATATCCAAAAACAATCGCATCAACCGCAATTCTAATATTTTGCAATTTTTCCATAATCAAAAATCATATCGAACAAATATAACGAATGAGAGTCAATTTTATAATTTAAAACAAAAGCTTAAATCATAAAATTGACTCTCAAAATCTACCAATCTTTATTTCTTAATTCACCGTAACACTTTTCTTTGGGCTAACGGCACAGCTTCCTCCACTTTTTGAAATTGCCACATCAGCTTTAACTTCAAAAGTTCCGGCAGCTGTATAAGTATGCGATACAGCTCCATTTGCACTCGTTATGGTTTGAACTGGAGTTCCATCTCCAAAATTCCATTTTACGTTGCTTACAGAATTGCTTCCGCTATATTGTATAGAATAATTAATAATTTTTGAGTTGCCAGCATCTGCTGAATGTTTTAGTTCTGTTAGAATTGACTCTCCAAAACAATCTACAATTGCTTCATCATCATGTTTACTGCAAGAATTATTTGCAAAAAATACCAAAGCCAACATTAAAATTGATAGTATCTTTTTCATAGTAAATGGTTTTAGGAATATTAATCTTTCAAATATAAATCTTTTCCAGTAAAAATAAAACCTAAACAACTGTATTTCAATAATAAAACTACATTCTATTCCCGAAAAACATTTTCAATTCTTTCTCAATAATATCAAAAAACGATTTTAAATTGTTGTTTTTTGGAGCCAGTAAATACACAAATTCTTCTGGAACATGAAAACTGTTCCAAACCAATTGCAATTTATTTTCCTTAATATAATTTCTCGCATTGCAATTCCATGTTGCGGCTATTCCTTCATTTTTAGCTAATAGCCTAAGCATTTCAGATTCTGAAGGAATAATATAATTAGGAATCATCGATGGCCTTTTTTTATTAAAAGCGTGAAGCCAAAATAGTTTTATATGCGGAATACGGGCATCGTGACTGTACCATTTCTGGGCGTTTAACCATTGTTCAATTTCGGTAAAATTGTCTGTTTTTAATCTTTGTCGAAATTCTGTTATATCTAAACTTGTTGGAGCAACCAATATGAGTTTTATTTTCCCGATAATTTCGTAAATGGTATCAAACGTATCAAATCTTTTTGTTGTAATTGCAAAATCAAGCTTTTTAGAATTTACTAAATCAAAAAGCTCGTCATTTTCTGCAAAAGTAAAATCGATCAAATCAAATTTTGCAATTAAAAGTGCTCCAACACAGTCAAAAAGATGTTTTGAAATTCCGATCGAAATCAATCGATTTGCATCATCTGCCTTTGCCCTGAAACCGGTCTCGACACTTTCGAGCCTATCCAGTGCATCTATAATCAAATTATTCAGTAACTTAGCGTATTCAGTTGGTTCTACGCCTTTTGATTTTCGATTAAATAATTTATTGCCAACATGAGCCTCTAACATTGAAATTTGCTGACTAACGGCAGGCTGACTCATAAACAACTCTTTTGCGGCAACTGAAAAATTACCGTTTTTATAAACCGCTTTAAATGTTCTGTACCACTCCAGATTTACCATGATATAAATTTATTTATAACAAACATAGTTTATTTTATTTTTACTAATATCACTTTAGATGTAAATTTGTTAAAAATTTTATATTATGAAGAAAATAGCATTGTTTACAATAGTCGCATTTACAGCTATCAGTACATCTGGTTTCGCTCAAAAATCAAATAAAAAAAGTATGAAAAAAGTATTATTTGTTGTTACCAGCAATGATAAACTGGGCAATACAGGAGAAAAAACAGGATTTTGGTCAGAAGAACTTGCTGCGCCATATTATGAATTATTAGATCAGGGAGTCGAAATCACAATTGCATCACCGCTTGGGGGTCAGCCGCCAATTGACCCAAAAAGTGCTGATCCATCATCGGCTACGGAAGACACAAAACGTTTTGATGCTGATAAAGTTTTGCAGGAAAAATTAAAACACACTTTAAAGCTTTCGACAGTAAATCAAAAAGATTATGATGCCGTTTTTTATCCAGGAGGTCACGGTCCGCTTTGGGATTTAGTACAAGACAATAACTCAATTGCTTTGATTGAATCTTTTTACACGCACAATAAACCTGTTGCTTTTGTTTGTCATGCACCTGCTGTATTAAAAAATGTAAAAGTTAACGGCGCTTATTTAGTAAAAGGCAAAAAAGTAACCGGTTTTACTAATGAAGAGGAAGAAGCAGTTGGTTTAACTAAAGTTGTTCCATTTTTATTAGAAGATGCTTTGTCTTCAAATGGAGGGATTTTTTCAAAAGGACCAAATTGGCAGCCTTACGCAGTTGAAGACGGACTTTTAATCACAGGACAAAATCCAGCATCATCTAAACTAGTAGCTGGCAAATTGTTACAGAAATTAAACTAAGGTGCTAAGGCTCTAAGTTACTAAGGTTCTAAGATTTTAAAAATTAGCGCTTTTGCCTTAATAAATAAATTAAAAGAATTAAATAATAACCGATGTTGAGATTCTAAGATTAAGTTTAAAAAAGCTTAGCAACTTAGTATCTCAGCATCTTAGAAACTCTAAAAAAATGCTAAACTTTGAATTATACAATCCGACAAATTTGATTTTCGGAAAAGGACAAATTGAAAAACTTTCGACGTTAGTTCCAAAAGATGCTAAAATTTTATTGGCTTACGGCGGTGGAAGTATTTTTAAAAACGGTGTTTACGATCAAGTAATCGCGAACTTAAAAGGTTTTGAAATTGTTGAATTTAGCGGAATTGAGCCAAATCCGAGATTCGAAACTTTAATGAAAGCAGTTGAAGTCATCAAAGCAGAAAAAATTGATTTTATTCTAGCTGTTGGCGGAGGATCTGTAATTGACGGTGTGAAATTCATTTCGGCTGCAGTAAATTTTGCAGGAAACCCGATTGATATTCTTCAAAAAAGAATTTTGATTAAGGAAAATACAATTCCGTTTGGAACTGTTTTAACGTTGCCGGCAACAGGAAGCGAAATGAATTCAGGATCTGTTGTTACGATTGATGCAACTCAGGAGAAACTGGCTTTTGGCGGCAGTGCATTATTTCCTAAATTTTCAATTTGTGACCCAACTGTAATTGCGTCTTTGCCTAAAAGACAAATTCAAAACGGTGTTGTAGATGCTTATACACACGTAATGGAGCAATATTTAACATATCCGCATGAAGGATTTCTTCAAGACAGAATTGCCGAAGGAATTTTGCAGACCTTAATTCAAGTTGGTCCAGGAGTTGTTGAAAATCCTACAGATTATACTTTGGCTTCGAATTTTATGTGGAGCTGTACAATGGCGTTAAACGGATTAATTCAAAAAGGAGTTCCACAGGACTGGGCAACACATATGATTGGACACGAATTGACCGCGCTTTACGGAATTGACCATGCTAGAACTTTGGCGATTATTGGCCCAAGCTTGTACAAAGTAATGTTTGAAACCAAAAAAGGCAAATTGGCGCAATACGGAAGACGTATTTTCAATCTTTCAGGTTCTGATGATGAAGTAGCAAAAGAAGCAATTAATAAAACAGTTGAATTTTTCCATACAATGGGAATGGACACAAAACTTTCGCAATACACTGATAACTACTCGAAAACAGCCGATTTTATTGTAAATCGTTTTGACGAAAGAGGCTGGAAAGGTTTAGGCGAAAATCAATTAGTAACTTTAGATAAAGTAAAATCTATCGTTGAACTTAGTTATTAAGACTAAATTCCAAAATTTAAAAAATCCCAAATTCCAATTTTATACTTATTGGAATTTGGGATTTTTCAAAATTTGAATTTTATAAAAAAAGGCGTTCTTAACTAGTTTAAGAGCGCCTTTTCACAATACTAAAACAAAACTAACTAACTCAATTTTTATTAAATTCATTAAAATTCTAATTTATAATCACTTACAACGTAAGGCTTATTATTTTATTGTATAAGAGGTAAAATATTTTTTTATTTTTCTTTTAACCATTTGAAAAACCGCGGTTTTTAAAGGCTTTTCACAAATTTCTTAAATGAGTTTTTGTATTATTACTACATTATTAAGTACTTTTGTTTTAAATTATTAAAATAATGAGCGAAAATTTAAAGTTTGCAGTCATTGGAGGAGGAAGCTGGGCTACGGCAATTGCAAAAATGTTATGCGTTAATCAATCCGAGATTGCATGGTACATGCGCAATGACGCTGCAATCGAGCACATTCAAAAATACAAACACAATCCAAATTATTTGAGTTCGGTAGAATTTGATACCAAAAAACTTAAATTAACTAACAATATCAACGAAGCAATTGAATACGCAGATTATTTAATTTTCGCTATTCCATCTGCTTTTTTAGATGCCGAATTGAAAAACATGACCGTTTCTTTATCGGACAAAATTATTTTCTCGGCAATTAAAGGTATTGTTCCAGAAACAAGTTTAATTGTTGGAGAACATTTTCACATTCAATATGATATTCCATATTATAATATTGGCGTAATAACAGGTCCTTGCCACGCAGAAGAAGTTGCATTAGAACGTCTTTCGTACTTGACAATTGCCTGCGGTGATCCAGAAAAAGCCTGCAATGTTGCCAAATCACTTTCAGGCAATTACATCAAAGCCAAAATTTCAGACGACATTATTGGTACTGAATATGCCGCAATGCTAAAAAACATTTACGCAATTGCTGCCGGAATCGCGCATGGTTTAGGTTATGGCGACAACTTCCAGTCGGTTATGATGAGTAACGGAATTCGTGAGATGAAAAAATTCATCCGAAAAGTCCATAAAATGAAACGTAACATTAATGATTCGGCTTATTTGGGCGATTTATTAGTTACAGGATATTCGGTTTTCTCTAGAAACAGAATGTTTGGAAACATGATTGGAAAAGGATATACAGTAAAAAGCGCCATGATGGAAATGAGCATGGTTGCCGAAGGATATTACGCAACAAAAAGTGCTTATAAACTAAATCAAGGTTACGGAGCAAAAACACCAATTATAGACGCTGTTTATGCTGTTTTATACGAAGGAAAAGATGCGAAGTCTGTTTTTAAGAAATTAACGGAGTCTTTGGATTAGTTTTTTAGTTGAAAGAAACAAGAAGCAAGAGACAAGATTTTTGAGAATAGAATAAAATAAAAAAGAGTCAAGACTGGACAATCAGTTTGACTCTTTTTTTATTTCAGCGCAAGTCTATTCTCTTGCTTCTTGTTTCTTTCCTCTTTATTTAACCATAATCCCTTCAACAAACAAAATCGGCACTTCTTCCGTATTGTTTTCGTTGATTAGATTCGATTTGAAGATAAATTTCTTGTCGTATAAAGTATTTCCAATAAAGAAAGTTACCATAAATTCGTTATTCATAACCAAAAGGCTTTTTTCTATCATTTCGATTTTTACTACCGAAACAGCAGGAACTTCAACAAAAGCATGACGCAAAACAGATGTTTTTTTCATCTCACCGTCAATTGTTCCAAATGCTTTTG
Organism: Flavobacterium sp. LC2016-01; assembly: GCF_009711135.1. Classification (GTDB taxonomy): domain Bacteria; phylum Bacteroidota; class Bacteroidia; order Flavobacteriales; family Flavobacteriaceae; genus Flavobacterium. Next base: position 259,825 of record NZ_WMIC01000007.1, read on the forward strand.
AAACCACCATTACGCTGTCTAAATTAAAATCACTGTCGTTAACTAAGTAAGCGTACCATACTTTTTCCATAAAATCGTCGCTCCATTCCTGCACTGCTGCAAGAAAAACGTTTTCAACTTCTGGAATTATTATATCTTTTTTCATTTTAAAAAGTCATAAAGTCAAAAGTCATAAAGTCGAAAGTTATAAAGTTCCAATTTGAGACTTTTGACTTCCGACTTTATGACTTTTGACTTAAAATTAAATATTTGCTTTGAATTGCTCTAAGAAACGAACATCGTTTTCATAAAACATACGGATATCGCCAATTTGGTATAAAAGCATCGCAATACGCTCCACTCCCATCCCGAAAGCAAAACCGTTGTATTCATCTGGATTAATATCGCAGTTTTTAAGAACATTTGGATCTACCATTCCGCATCCTCCAATTTCTAGCCAGCCAGTTCCTTTTGTAATTCTGTAATCAGTTTCTGTTTTTAAACCCCAGTAAATATCAATTTCGGCACTTGGTTCTGTAAACGGAAAATAAGACGGACGAAGACGGATTTTAGATTTCCCGAACATCTCTTTTGTGAAATAAAGCAATGTCTGCTTCAAATCGGCAAAAGAAACATCTTTGTCAATATACAATCCTTCCACTTGATGGAAAATACAGTGCGAACGAGATGAAATAGCTTCATTACGAAAAACGCGTCCCGGTGAAATGGTACGAATTGGCGGTTTATGATTTTCCATATAACGCACCTGAACCGATGATGTATGCGTACGCAAAAGCACGTCTGGATTTGTCTGAATGAAAAACGTATCCTGCATATCACGCGCCGGATGATATTCTGGCAAGTTCAACGCAGTAAAGTTATGCCAATCATCTTCAATTTCCGGACCTTCAGAAACATTGAATCCAATGTTGGCAAAAATATCTATAATTTGATTTTTAACAATCGAAATTGGATGACGAGAACCAACAATTACTGGTTCTGCAGCTCGCGTTAAATCACCAAAAATACCTTTTGTCTCTTCTTTGCTTTCTAAAGTCTCAACAATAGTTTTAACTTTTTCTTCAGCCGCATTTTTTAATGCATTTATAACTTGACCAAATTCTTTTTTCTGATCATTTGGCACGTTTTTAAACTCTGCGAAAAAATCGTTTAAAACTCCCTTTTTTCCTAAGAATTTTATACGGAATGCTTCTAGCTCTTCTTTGTTTTCAGTTGAAAAAGATTGGGCTTCCCCAATATAATCTTTAATCTTATCTATCATTTTCATTCGGTTCTTGAGAATACAAATTTAGTGTTTTTAGTTTAAAGTGTACAGTCACAGTCGCAGTTTTCAGTTTTCAAATCAATAATTCTGTAAACGGAGACTGTTATTGTGACTAAAAACTACTCAAGAAGGTTTCTTTCTAAAAAATAACTTACAATAGCTTCTTTCATCAAAACCGATTGTTCGCCGGCTTTTAATGGCGGTAATTGCTCTTTTACTTTGTAATGCGGCCAGCCGTCTTCATCAAAATATTCAAATTCATAAAAACCGTACGGCTCTAATAATCTGCAGATGGCAATGTGCATTAGGTTCAGTTTTTCATCTTTTTTGAATTCTCGGTGAATTTTCCCGAATTCCTGAACTCCAATTAGGTAAATTATGGCATCCAAATCTAAATCTTCTCCTTGCGAAAATTGATTTGAAAGTATATCGACGAGCTTTTCCCAGCGCTCTTTTAATTGTGTATCTCTAGACATTTTTTATAATTGTGAATTATGAATTGTGAATTATAAATTTCAAAACATAAATTTTAGTTTGCAAAGATACGCACTTCAAATTCAATGCTCGTAAAAATATTAAACACGAGAAATATAAAACGGCTCTCACTTTGTCTCTCTGAACCTTTGAACCTAAAAAAAATCTATATTTGCGCCTCAATAAAAAGATAAAAATCTATGAGCCTTTTTGATATTATTTTTGGAGGAATCTTGTGTTATAGTTTATACAAAGGAATTAAAAACGGACTTTTTGTAGAAGTTGCTTCTTTTATTTCCTTGTTATTAGGAATTTATCTTGCGATTAAATTTTCGTCTATAATGAAAGAAATGATCATGAAACATGTTTCGTGGAATCCGAATACAATTCAGATTACAGCTTTCATTTTAACTTTTATTCTTGTTGTCATTGGTGTGTATTTTTTAGCCAAGATTTTAACCGGAATTGCTGATTTTGCTTTTCTCGGATGGGCAAATAAATTGGGTGGTGGCTTTTTCAGAGTTTTAAAAACCATCCTGATCATGAGTATTTTTATTGCTTTATTCGAAAAAATAAACTTCAATAATACTTTTGCCAAACAAGAAACTTTAGACAAATCTATTTTTTACAATCCGGTAAAAAAAGTGGCGGCGTTTGTATATCCTTCAATTGAAAAATGGTACGAAAGTTTTAAAAAAGAGAATGCCAAAAAAACGGATGAAACATCAGAAACCGAAAAAGAGTAATTTAGTTTGTCATCCTGAACGAAGTCGAAGTCCATTAAAAAAATCAAACCCGACAGGTTTTAAAAACCTGTCGGGTTTACTATAGTTTGTCAAGAATGACATTCTTTTTCAAAATAACATTTAGAATTTTACCTCTAACTTCTCTCCTTTTTTCAGTGTAATATTTTGTTTTTTATCGCCGAAGATCAACGTTGTGTTTCCACCAAGTTTAGAAGAAACTATCAATTTTTGAATTATTTTGTTACTCCAATTCATTTCGATTTCGAATCCGCCTCTGGCGCAAATACCGCTAACGGACCCTTCTTCCCAAGCATCTGGTAAAGCAGGAAGCAATCTAATTTCGTTTTCGTCAGATTGAACCAGCATTTCGGCAACGGCGGCAGCACCTCCGAAATTTCCGTCGATTTGAAAAGGCGGATGCGCATCAAATAAATTCGGATACGTTCCTCCTCCTCGTCTTGGTTTATCTGTTTTCTTTTTATCCGGATCTACATAACGCAATAATTCACGGTACATTTTATAAGCACGATTTCCGTCCCAAAGTCTCGCCCACAGATTAATTCTCCAGCCTTTTGACCAGCCTGTAGTTTCGTCACCTTTTATTTCAAGTGTTTTCCTTGCTGCTTCGGCTAAATCTGGTGTTTTTTCAGGCGTAATATGATTACCGGGAAAAAGTCCGAATAAATGCGATTGATGACGGTGTTTTGGCTCCAAATCATCCCAGTCAAAATACCATTCCTGTAAATTTCCTTTTTTGCCAATTTGATACGGATGAAATTTAGCCAATGCTTTTTCAAGTTTATCTCTGAAATCGGCATCAACATTCAGCACTTTTGACGCTTTTATTGTTTTATCAAAACATTCGCGAATCATGGCTAAATCTGCAGTTCCTCCATAAAGTGTTGCTCCCACAAATCCGTCTGCGAGTTTATATTGATTTTCTGGTGATGTTGACGGCGATGTAATTGAATTTCCACTTTTATCTGTTGTCAGCCAGCCCAGACAAAATTCGGCAGCACCTTTCATCAACGGATAACCTTCTTTCTTTAAATATGCTTTGTCCTGACTAAAAACATAATGTTCCCAGATATGCGTACTCAGCCACGCGCCTGCTATTGGCCAGCACGCCCACATTGGTTCTTCTTTTCCAAATTGCCCAACTGGATTTGTCATTGCCCAAATATCAGAATTGTGCGCCGCTGCCCAGCCTTCTTTAACGCCGTAAAAAGTTTTAGCCGTAACTTTTCCAGTTACTGAAAGGTTTTTAATGAAACTCAACAAAGGCAAATGCATCTCTGAAAGATTGGTGTTTTCTGCTAGCCAATAATTTTCTTCCAGATTAATATTCATCGTGTAATTACTGCTCCAAGGCGGATTTAAATACGGATTCCATAATCCCTGCAAATTTGCTGGAACACCCATTGTTCTTGATGAACTGATCAATAAGTAACGTCCAAAATTAAAATACAAAATCTCTAGATTTTTATCTTCTTTTCCTTCTGAATATCGCAGTAAACGCTCATCTGTTGGCAAATCTGGTGCTGTGGTTTTTCCTAAATCTAAATTGACACGATTGAAGAATTTTTGATAATCGGCAATATGAGATTCTTTTAATTTGTCGAATGGTTTTGCATACGCTTTGTTCAAATTTTGCAATGCATTTGTAATATCATCTATACCTTCGACTGCAGGATTTTTGTCAAAGCCGTTAAAACTCGTTGCAACTGAAACAAAAATAATGGCTTCTGTTGCATCTTTTAAGGTTAAAGCTTCTCTGGAAGTTGTAATTTTTCCGTCTGTTTTTTTGATTTGGACCAAAGTCGTAAATTTTGTCCCTCTTTCTTTTATGCTAAGATATTTTGGCAAAACAGTATATCCAGCATTTTCATGAATTGGCGCGGCACCGGTCATTACTAAGATATTACCTTTTACTTCAACAGTTGACTGTAAGAGGCTTTTTAAATTGATATCAAAATTCAACGCTCCTTTTTGATCGGCTGTCAGTTTGATGATCATGATTTGATCTGGCGCTGAGACAAAATATTCACGAGTATATTTTATGCCGGCCATTTCGTAACTTACTTTTGATATGGCATTCGAAAGATCAAGTTCCCGATGGTAATTTACCGCTTTTCCTTTTTCAGAATTATTGATTTCCAGCGTTCCTAAAGGCGCATACGTTTCGGAGTTTTTACCTTGAACTTTTTTGTTGAGTTCTTCCGCCAGTTTATAGTTTTCGTTTTTTAATGCTTCGCGAATAGCCGGAATGTTTTTGTAAGCTTCCGGATTCATATTTGCATTTACCGGTTCGCCGGACCAAAGCGTAATATCGTTAAGATCGATTTTATCTAAATTTGCACCTCCATAAACTGTCGCACCCATTTTCCCGTTTCCTAAAACTAAGCTTTCTTCAAAGAATTCTGCGGGTTGATTGTACCATAAAACCTGTTTGGATTGTGCCGAAAGGTTTATGGCGTAAGATGTGAAAAGTAAAATGAGAAATGTTTTTTTTATGAGGTTTGAATTCATGGCCGCATTTTTATTTTTATAAGTGTACTTTTTACAATATTAATCATTCCCCTAGAATTTCCTGCTGCGTTTATAGACATTTTATGCGCGTGAGGGATAGAAGCATGCTACCGAAGTAGCGCGTATAGCCCGACCGCATCCTGATAAGTGGGCGAATAAGCGCAAAGAAAGTTAGCCCGCTTATCAGGATGCGGTCACGCCCAGAAACTATTTACTAACCTTATATATTTCGTTTGCCGTAATCATTTCCCAATTATCAGTTCTGAAAGGAGATGCAGGGAATTTTTCTTTATTGAAAAGATTAATCTGCGTGTCGTCGTCTGCCCAGCCGTAATGAACGGCAACGGGATTTTGAACCTCATCGCTCGAAACGATTATTTTGTTGTCTTTAATTATCGCTTTCGCGGCATGAAAAACTTTGTCGGCTCCCGCGATTTCAAATCCTCTTAATTCATCGTTATTTGAAGTTGTTAAACCGCTTCCAATATTATCGAAAGTCAGAATAAGTTGGTTTCCTTTTATTTCTTGAGATTTATAAGTTGGTCCGCTAAAAATTTGTTTTTTGCCGTAAACGCTATTAAGTGCAATTGCCGCCAAACGTAATCCAACATCTTGTTTGTTTGTTGGGTGAATGTCTTTTGCGTTTCCAACATCGGTGGTAACGGCCATTCCGGTGTTTTTTAATTTTAAAGTTTCGGACTGTGCTTCGCGAAGTTCTGCCCAGCGGCTTCCTTTTTTACTGTTTCCTCCATATTCATCAAAAGTCGATAATTGAACAAAGTAAAAAGGAAAATCGCCTTGTTTGAACTTGGTTCTCCAATCTGTGATCATTAATGGGAATGCTTTTTTATATTGATTGGCTCTCCAGACATTCGTCTCGCCCTGATACCACAAAACGCCTTGAATTGCATAAGGAACTAGCGGATTTACCATTGCATTGTACAATAATGACGGATAACTATTTGGCGATAATGACGTTTTTACAGCAATTACTCTAAATTTCCATTTTCCGTCAAGCGGAAGAACTTTGGTGCCAATAGTTAGTTTTAAATCTTCCGATTCTCCATAAATACCTCCGCCTCCGCCGTTATCGACAATTCTCACGGCAATTACGTTTTTTCCTTCTTTTAAAACATTTTCTGGTATTTGATAAATACGTTTGGCATCATATTGAAAATTTTTTCCAACTTCAATTCCATTTACGTACGTAATGTCTTCATCGTCGATTTTGGCTAAACGCAGCGTTGCTTTATTTTTAATATCTTCTGCCGAAAGTGTGATTGTTTTTCGCATCCAAACTACGCCGTCTAAATCGCCAAGAAGCTGACTTTCCCATATACTAGGCGTATTTAATTCGCCCCATGAAGTATCGTCAAAAGAAAGTTCTTTGAATGTATCTTCATTTGCTGTACTTACTGCGGTTCCTTGAATTTTTTCGATTCTTTCTTTCATTCGTTCTGCGTACAATTTTGAAATAGAATCGACATTCATAACGGGAACATCGGCGATCATGTTTTTAAATTCAGGGCTTTTTTCGAATGCTTCACGGCTTGTCCAAGTTTCGACATTGGTTCCTCCCCAAGAAGTATTGATGATTCCTATTGGGATTTTTAATTCGGCATACAGTTTTCTGGCAAAATAAAATCCGACAGCGGTGAAATTACCAACTGTTTCTTTGCTTGAAGCTTCCCATTTTCCTGCTTTTAAATCCTCTTTTGGTTTTCCGCTAAAATCTCGCTCGACACCAAAATGGCGAATCATTGGATAATCAGCATTGTTCATTTCTTTTTCAGCGTTTATGGTTTTAAAAACCTGAAATTCCATATTCGATTGTCCGCTGCAAATCCATACTTCACCAACTAAAACATTTTTAATCGTGATTTTATTTTTTCCGATGATAACTAATTCGAAAGGTCCGCCTGCTTTTTCAGCACCTAAATTGACGATCCATTTTCCGTTTTTATCAGCCTGTGTTTTTTTGATTTGTTTGTTGAAATGAATTTCTACTTTTTCATTGGCATCAGCAAAACCCCAAACTGGGATTGTTTTATTACGCTGTAATACCATTCCGTCTGAAAATAGCAGAGGCATTTTGACATTGGCATTTGCAATTATGCCACATAGAAGTAAAAAAAAGACTGTGATTTTTTTCATTTTTTCTAATATAAAAAATTAAACCATATAAGGAATATAAGTAAAGTTAAGCTAACCTCTTGAGGCTACACTTAAATCACTTATATTCCTTATATGGTAAATTTACTGTTTTCTTCTTACTGAATTGTTATCGCAATCTCAGTTTTGATATCTCGTGATGAGTTTCCAATTTTCAACGTATATTTTCCTGGTTCAACTGTCCATTTTTTTGCCGAAACATTATAATACGCTAATTCTTTTACCGGAATTTGGATCGTAACCGTTTCTGAACTTCCTGATTTTACCAATACTTTTTTAAACCCTTTTAATTCTTTTGAAGCACGAGTTACTTTAGAATCTGCTTTAGAAGAATATACCTGAACAACTTCCTTTCCATCAACTTTACCTGTATTTTTTACCTCAGCAGAAACTGAAATTACGTCATTTTCAGCATATGAAGTTTTATCTGTTTTCGCATTTTCTATAGCAAAAGTGGTGTATGATAATCCGTAACCAAAAGGAAATAACGGTGCAATATTTTTAGTGTCAAACCAACGGTAACCTATCAAAATTCCCTCTGCATAATTCACTGATTTTCCTCCTGGAAAACTGTTTGTCGCGTGCGCTGGAGAATCCATAATATTTTTAGGCATTGTCCAAGGCAGTTTCCCTGACGGATTTACCTTTCCAAGCAATACATCAGCCAAAGCATTTCCTCCTTCAGAACCATTAAACCAGCTCCAAACTACTGCGGGCGATTTTTTAGTAATTTCATCAATATCAAATGGAGCTCCAGCAATCATTACAACAATAGTTCTCGGATTTACTGCCAATACTTTTTTGATTAATTCTTCCTGTCCAAAAGGCAATTTCAAAGTTCTTCTATCAGAAGCTTCAGTTTCATAATCACGATTTGAACCTGCAAAAATCACCGCAACATCCGATTTTTTAGCTGCTTCAACCGCTTCCTGAACTTTTGCTGAATCTAGTTCATCAATAGTTACAGGACCGTTTAATGTAATATCGCCCAGTTTTCCTTTATTTTTTTTGTCATAACGCTCTAAATAACCTTCGGCATAATTGATTTTTATAGAAGAAGGCAATCTGTTTTTTAGACCATCAAGCGGTGTAACTTCTCTTTTTGTTTTTACTCCGGCACCAAATCCGCCCAAAGCATTTTTCTTCATCGCATTGTTTCCAATAACGGCGATAGATTTTACTCCATCCAATTTTAAAGGCAAAGCATTGTTGCTGTTTTTCAATAACACAATATCTTCTGCTGCAATTTTGTAGGCATCTTGATAATGTGCTTCTGTCGAAATACTTCCTTTCTCACGGTCTTTTCCACCTATGGCTTTTACTTGGAACAAAACTCTCAAAATACGTTTTACATGCAGATCGATTTCAGTTTCTGGAATTTCTCCCGCTTTTACGGCTGCAATTAATTTATCTGCCAAGAAAAATTCATTGAAAGGTTTTGGAGTTCCCATTTCAATATCAAGTCCGCTTTTTAGTGATTTTACAGTTGAATGTACCGCTGCCCAATCTGAAACTACAATACCTTTAAATCCCCATTCATCGCGAAGGATTTTATTCAGCATATAATCGTTTTCACATAAATATTCGCCTCTAAATTTATTGTAAGCGCCCATTATGGCATACGATTTTGCTTCTTTTACAGCAGCTTCAAATGCCGGAAGATAAATTTCACGCAGTGTACGTTCATCCATTTGAACATCTACAAAATCACGATTGGTTTCTTGATTGTTTGCCGCATAATGTTTTACACACGCCATTACATCTTTTTCCTGTAAACCAACGATCAAAGGCACCGCAATTTTTTTATTCAAAAATGGATCTTCTGACATGTATTCATATGTTCTTCCTCCAAGCGGTGTTCTGACCATATTAATTGCTGGCGAAAGCAGCATGTCTTTATCTCTGGCACGCAATTCTTCTCCTAAACTATTTCCGAAAGTGTGTGCCATTTCTGCATTCCAAGTTGCAGCCAAACCGCCTCCCGCAGGATAATAGGTTGCAAAATCATTTGTTAATCCGGCTGGCGCCCAGCTGTCTCTTGAGATTTCCTCGCGAACTCCCAGCGGTCCATCGGCCATTTTTAATTCGGGAATCCCCAAACGCTCTACAGCTCCGGTACTGAACATGCTATTTCCGTGCAGCATTCCAATTTTCTCCTCAAGTGTCATTTGAGAAACTAATTTATCTATTTCGGCATCGTGTTCTGATCCTATTTCTTTTCCTTGATATTCTTTCTGAACGGTTTCAGAACCTGAATTTTGTGTTTCATTTTTACACGAAACAAAAAACATAAGCGTCATCGCTGCCGAGAAGTATATAAATTTGTTTTTCATTAATTGTGGTTTTTAGTTTTTGATAGTTATGTTTTTTTTAAAATCTAAATTAATTATAATTTCTTGAATCTTACTGCGGCGCCACCAGCTCCGCCTAACTGTAATTTAAGAACATCTGAAGCTTTTACTGCTTTCTTAGAAATTGCAACGGCTTCCGGGTTGTGTTTTTGATCAGTTTTTTCAGCATCCACATAAATCTGCGCCTCGTAATTTGCATTGGAATCTAAGAAAGAAAGTGAAATTTCAACCTCTCTTGGATTTTCATTTGTCAAAGTTCCTAAATACCAATCGGCACTGTTTCTGTCTTTTCTTGCCGTTGTGATGTATTCACCAATTTTTCCTTCTAAGATTTTAGTATCTTCCCAATCGGTCGGAACATCTTTTAAGAATTGCAATGCTGGCTTTCCTTCATAATTTTCTGGAAGATCAGCCAACATTTGAATTGGAGAATAAATCGTTACATACAATGCTAATTGCTGTCCCACTGTTCCCTGAATTCTTTTTCCCGGATAACCTTGTTTTACCTCAACATCAAAAATTCCAGGTGTGAAATCCATTGGTCCAGAAAGTAATCTTGTAAACGGAATGATACTTAAATGATTTGGCGGATTTCCTTCGCTCCAGGCATTATATTCTTGTCCGCGCGCTGCTTCTCTTGAAACCATGTTTGGATACGTTCTTCGTTCGCCGGTATCTTTTATCGATTCGTGGTATAGAACAGCCAAATCATATTGTGCTGCTTTTTCTAAAATGTATCTAAAATAATTTACTCCAAACTGCCCAAAATGCATTTGTTTCATATTCAATTTAGAACCTACGTGACCAATTTTCACGGTATGAATTCCGAGTCTTTTATATAAAGCAAAACCTTCATCAACTTCCTTCAAATAATTAATCAAGTTTGAACCCGTTTCATGGTAACCAATTAATTCGATGTTGTTTTTCTTTCCATATTCTACGACTTTTTCTAAGTCGAAATTGTCAGCGGTTTTGGTGAAACTAAACATGTGCATACGGTTTTCATACCAGCCCGGCGTCCAGCCCTTGTTCCAGCCTTCGATCAATAAATGATGGAAACCTTCTTTTGCTGTAAAATCAATATATTCTTCGGCGTGTTTTGTTGTTGCACCTTGTTTATCGCTTTCCCAGAAAGTATATTTTCCAATGTGCATTCCCCACCAAATTCCTAAATATTTATAAGGTTTGAAATAAGTATTTGTGTTTTTTAATTTGTTTGGTTCATTTAAGTTTAAAACCAAATATGAAGTAATCAATTCACCCGGATTTTCTCCAATTTGAATCGTTCTCCAAGAAGAAGTAAATGAATCTTTTACACGAACTTTAACGCCATCTGCCCACGGCACTAGATCCGATTTTAATTCGGTTCCTTTTGTATTTACCAAAGTCATACTGGCAAAATTTACCAAATTTGCTTCGTGAAAACTTAAGGCTAAACCACTTTTGCTTTCAATTGTAAGTGGTGTCAAAACGGTATCAAGTGTACTTACCGGTGCATCTTTAAAAAGATATTCGTCGCGATTTTCTCTGTTTGCCGGAATCCACCATGCTTTTCCGTCTTCTTTTAAATTAAAAGTTGTTTTTTCATCCATGATGAAAATACTGTCTTTTACATTTTGTTTTGGGTAAACATATCGAAATGCAATTCCGTCATCGAAAGCTCTAAACTGAATTTCGAGTTTGCGTTTGTTACCGCTTTTTTGTTGTAATTGAACCGAAAGCTGGTTATAATGATTTCTGATGTTTTTCTTTTCTCCCCAAACTTGTTCCCAAGTTTCATCAAACGTAGAAGTTTTTGTTCCTTTAATTTCAAAATTTGAACTTAAATCTTCATTTCCTTTCAGCAAAAATCCCATATCTGACGAAGAAATTATTTCGTTTTTTCCGTGTGAAACAGCATATTTTGGAGCATTTTTTACCAGCTCAAATTTGATTTTATTCTGCCCGTTTGGCGAAGCCAATTCGTAAGCATTTTTTGTTTTTTGACTGTATCCAATCGAAACAGAAAGTAATAAAGCGGAAAGAATTAGACCTTTTTTCATGATATTTTCTTTATTCATTTTTTAATAAATCGGACGAAAATTAGCCTTTCGCCCGATTTAGAAACTCAATAAAAACTATTTTTTGTTGGCTATTCTCTAAAACAGACAACTATATATTTAAAATAATTGAACCATCACTTCAAGACTACAAATTCTTCTATTTATTTTAGCCTGAAAACTTATTCTGTTGTAATTACAATTGTTTTGGGTTTTAATCCGTTTGCTTTAGCGGTTAATTCTAATCTTCCCGATTTAGTATCGGATTGAACAATTACTAAACATTTTCCGTTCAAAGCAGTATGTTTTGAACTTTTATACGATTCGTGACTTACCGGATCTCCACTGCAAACGCCTATTATTTTTCCGTTTCCTTTTAAAGAGAAGTTGATTTCGTTATTTGCATTTGGAGCCAAAGTTCCGTTTGCATCCAAAATATCAACTGTAATAAATGATAAATCATTTCCATCTGCTTTAATGGTACTTCTGTCTGCAGTCAATTTTAAATTTTCAGGATTTCCAGCTGTTTTGATTTCCGTTTCTAAAACTGTTTTTCCATTTTTGCGAGAAATTGCTTTTAGTGTTCCGGCTTGATAAGGAATTCTCCACATTACGTGCAAATCATCTCCTTTTTTGCTTCTGATTCCGACAGATTTTCCGTTTAAGAAAAGTTCAACCTCATCAGCTTTATTATAGTAAGCCCAAACATCAACAGTTTGTCCGGCTTTCCAATTCCAATGCGGAAAAATGTGAAGTACGGTTTTGTCTGTCCATTCGCTTTGGTACATATAATAAACATCTTTCGGGAAACCAGCTAAATCCACAATTCCGAAATACGAACTTACCGATGGCCATTCATAAGGAGTTGGTTCTCCGATATAATCGAAACCAGTCCAAATGTACATTCCAGAAAGATAATCGTGTTTTTTAACCACTTTCCAAGTTGCTTCGTGTGTAGAACCCCAAGGCGCTTGAACTTGATCGTATGCCGAAACAGTATTTCCAGGATTTCCATCCGTAAATTTAAGATCCCATCTTACGGGCCATTTTTTTACAACATCAGAAACATTGTCATAATAACCGCGCGTCTCTAATCCTGAAGTCGTTTCTGTTGCTATGAAAGGTGTCTTTGGGAAATATTCTTTGTGATGCTCATAGGTTTGATGCGCATAATTATACCCAATTAAATCTAAAACTCCAGATGCTGCAATTGGATTAACTTGAACGTTCTTTTTTTCAAACTGCAATGTCACCTCATCCATATTCATATTTACTGGCGGATTCATCGCAGCTGTAACTGGTCGAGTTTTATCATAAGCACGCACAATTCCAGCCAATTCTTTTGCAATTTTTACTCCGGTTTCACTCCATTGATCCGGAATTTCATTTCCAATGCTCCAAATAAAAACACTTGCATGATTACGATCGCGAAGCAATTGGTCAATCAAATCTTTTTTATGCCATTTTTCCCAGTCGTTTGCGTAGTCGTATTTCGTTTTATTTGTTTTCCACATATCAAAAGCTTCATCCATGACTATGAAACCCATTTTATCGCATAAATCTAAAAGCTCTGGCGCAGGCGGATTATGAGAAGTTCTAATTCCGTTTACGCCCATTTCTTTTAGAATTTCTAATTGACGTGCAATCGCTCTTGTATTGATTGCAGAACCCAATGGCCCTAAATCATGGTGCATACAAACTCCTTTAATTTTGACCTGTTTTCCGTTTAAAAGGAAACCTTTTTCAAGATCAAACTTAAAATCTCTGATTCCGAAATTGGTTTTGTATTGATCAACGACTTTATCGTCAAGCGAAATTTCGGTAACTGCCGTATACAATTCTGGTTTATCATCTGACCATAAAACCGGATTCGGTACTTCGATTTGTTGTTTGATAGTTTGTTTGGCATTTGCACCAATTGTTATATATTGATTAGTAGATTGTATTCTTCTAAGATCACTTCCGACACCATAAAAAATAGTGGTAGTTACGCTTGCTTTTTTTGAAGCTGCATTTTGATTCTGAATTGTGGTTTCGATATCTACCGAAGCTTTTTCAGCCGTAACTTTTGGCGTTGTCACATAAGTTCCCCATTGTGCAACGTGCAATTTATCTGTGGTTTCGATCCAAACATTTCTAAAAATTCCTGAACCAGAATACCAGCGTGAATTGGGCTGTTTTGAATTGTCAACTTTAACAATTATTTCGTTGTTTTTTTCTCCATAATTTAAATATTGAGAAATTTGGTATTGAAAACCAATATATCCGTTTGGGCGTTTTCCTAGATAATGTCCGTTTACCCAGACTTCACTGTTTTTGTAAACGCCATCAAAAGTGATTGAAGTTATTTTTGTGCTGTCTTCTGCGGCAACTTTGAATGTTTTTTTGTACCAGCCTAAACCTCCATTTAGTGAACCTCCGCCATATCCGGCAGGGCTTTTTTCATCAAATTTCCCTTCAATACTCCAATCATGAGGAACATTTAAAGTTCTCCATTTTGTTGATGCTCCAATGGTGTCTTTATCAACGATACTATCATTAAGATGAAAACTCCAATCTGAATTAAAAGAAACTTTTCGGCTGCTGAAAGCCTCTTCGTTTTTATTGCATGAAATAAATAATGTAATTACTGCCAGCATTAAAAATGCCAGACTGCCGCTTAAATATTTTCTTTTATTTTTCATTTAGATATAATTTTTTGAAAATTTTTGAAAAACAAATATAGACATACCATTGTGTGACTGTATCAATCACCTACCGGTTAGTTTGACATATTTAAATAATAAAGCTTTGGTTTATAGTGGAAAAACATCCAAACATGATCTTTTCCAACTGGACTTCTATTTCTTATAAACGCAATAATGCTTTGGTTAATCCAACAAGCTTACCATTGAAGCATCAGAATTAAACCAACAATACCTTATGGTTAAATAGACTACAAGTATAATGCTAATTTTCTGTTTTGGCAAAATATCATGTCTATTTTTCTTTTAAATTGTATAAATTTGAACCTAAGATTTATAATAAATTAAACTCAAAAGGATTAAATTTCGAATTTTAAACACCGTTTATAAAAACCGCAATGACATTTCCTTCTCCAAGAAAACACGAAAAACCGGACAGCAGTACAGCCGTTGATGGCATTACGATTGACTGCGCAATTTTCGGATTCAACAAAGCTAATCTGGAAGTGTTATTAGTGCAGCATGCCGAAGGAGAAAGTATTGGAAAATGGGGTTTGCTGGGTGGTTATCTTAAAAAAGACGAAAGCGCAGATGCGGCCGCACAGCGAATTGTGTATGAACTTACTACGCTCGACAACATTTACTTAGAGCAGTTAAAAGCCTTTACAGATCCAAATCGTGTCAGTGAACGACGCGTTGTAACCATTGGTTATTACACTTTAGTAAATAGGGAAGATTATAATATCAAGGCGAGTTTAACGGTTATTGAAGCAAAATGGTACAAAATCAATGAGATTCCAAATTTGATTTTTGATCATAATGAAATTCTGGATTTTAGTTTGATGCAGCTTCGAAACCGTGTACGTCAGGCGCCAATTGGTTTTAATCTTCTTCCAGAGAAATTCACTTTATTGCAGCTGATGCATCTTTATGAAGAAATTCTCGGGATTGAATTGGATAAATCGAATTTCCGACGAAAAATTCTCCATATGAAACTCCTTGTTGCACTCGATGAAAAACAACAGGACGTTTCGCACAGAGCGGCCAAATTATATAAATTTGACCCTGATATTTACAAAAAACTGACTGAAAAAGGATTCAATTTTGAATTTTAAAGTGCGTTTTGAATTTCAGCAGGCAAGTATCGGGCAACTACATTTCAGAATCCAAAACTTTGCGCTATCTTTGCGCCTTAATAACATGCGCTAAAGCAATTGCTGCAGTGCAATTTATACCTCAAAAAAGACTTAAACTCGATTAGAGAACTGATATATTAAAATGAAGAAGATACGTAACTTTTGCATTATTGCACACATTGACCACGGTAAAAGTACACTGGCAGACCGATTATTGGGCGCTACACAAACCGTTACAGCTCGTGAAGAAAAAGCACAATTGCTTGACAACATGGACCTGGAGCGCGAGCGTGGAATTACCATAAAAAGTCACGCCATACAAATGGAATACACTTATAAAGGTGAAGAATATATCCTGAATTTGATTGATACTCCTGGTCACGTTGACTTTTCATACGAAGTTTCAAGATCAATCGCTGCCTGCGAAGGTGCTCTTTTGATTGTTGATGCCGCTCAAAGTATTCAGGCACAAACTATTTCGAACTTATATTTGGCTTTAGAAAATGACTTGGAAATTATTCCAGTTTTAAATAAAGTCGATTTGCCAAGTGCTAACCCTGAAGAAGTTAGTGACGATATTATTGATTTACTTGGATGTAAATTAGAAGATATTATTCACGCTTCTGGAAAAACAGGTTTTGGTGTTGAAAATATTTTAGCAGCTATTATCGAGAAAATTCCAGCTCCTAAAGGAAATCCTGATGAGCCATTACAGGCTTTGATTTTTGACTCGGTTTATAATCCGTTTCGTGGAATTGAGGTAATTTTTAGAGTGGTAAACGGAGAAATCAGAAAAGGGCAAAAAATTAAATTCATGGCTACAGGCAATGAATATTTTGCTGATGAAATTGGAACTTTAAAATTAAATCAGGTTCCTAAAAGCGTGATTTCTAGCGGAGATGTGGGTTATTTGATTTCTGGAATTAAAGAAGCGAAAGAAGTAAAAGTTGGAGATACACTAACTGATGCCAAAACGCCGACAACGAATATGATTACAGGTTTTGAGGATGTTAAACCAATGGTTTTCGCCGGAATTTATCCTGTTGATACAGAAGATTACGAAGATTTGCGTTCTTCTATGGAAAAATTGCAATTGAATGATGCTTCATTAGTTTTTACACCTGAAAGTTCTGCGGCTTTAGGATTTGGTTTCCGTTGCGGATTCTTAGGAATGCTTCACATGGAAATTATTCAGGAACGTTTAGAACGTGAATTCGATATGACTGTAATTACTACAGTTCCTAACGTTTCGTATTTAGCTTACACTAAAAAAGACCCTGAAACTGCATTTGTTGTAAACAATCCTTCTGACTTACCTGAACCATCTCGTTTAGACCGAGTTGAAGAACCTTTTATCAAAGCAACTATTATTACAAAAGCTGATTTCGTAGGAAACGTAATGAGTTTATGTATCGAAAAACGAGGTCAAATTACGAATCAAACCTATTTGACTACAGAAAGAGTTGAATTGAATTTTGATATGCCTTTGGCGGAAATCGTATTCGATTTTTATGACCGTTTAAAAACAGTTTCTAAAGGTTATGCTTCTTTTGATTACTCTCCTATTGGAATGAGAACTTCGAAATTAGTTAAACTTGACGTTCTTTTAAATGCACAGACTGTTGATGCACTTTCTGCATTGATTCACGAAGATAACGCGTACAACATCGGTAAAAAAATGACCGAAAAATTACGTGAGCTAATCCCAAGACAGCAATTCGACATTCCGATTCAGGCTGCAATTGGAGCAAAAATTATCGCTCGTGAAACGATTAAAGCACTTCGTAAAGACGTTACCGCAAAATGTTACGGTGGAGATATTTCGCGTAAGCGTAAATTGCTGGAAAAACAGAAAAAAGGTAAAAAACGTATGCGTCAAGTAGGAAATGTTGAAATTCCTCAAGAAGCATTTATGGCTGTTTTGAAATTGAACGACTAAGTTTTTAGAAAATAGAATCAAGAACAAAGAATATAGATTTAACCCGATAACTTCGTTATCGGGTTTTTTGTTTTTATGCTGAAGGCTGCGTAAAAGACCAACCTGCTATGATTAAGTCTCGAACTACTTCATTTCTTTCCGCTCCATCTTCCAGCGTATAAATATCATGTCCGACAACAAAAGACTCTGTCATTTTCTTTGATCCATAAATTCCGCCAAAAATCATGGCAAAAATTCCTCCCACTACAACAAACGGGTTAAGCAGCATGAAATTATAAACCAAAAGAGAAATTGCCATCACAACACCAATTCCTGTTATTATCTGTGACTTCGAAGTTGATTTTTCATGAATTGTTTTACAAGAAGAGCATCTTGGAATTCCGATTAAAATTTTAGAATATTTAACCGATCGGTAAACGACGATATTAGTTCTGTCGGCTTCTACGAAAAGCGGTACAAAATAGCACTCATTCATGCTTTTCATATCATCTCGTTCGCAGTAGGTACATCTGGTTTCGTGCGGTTCAAATCTTTTATAATGTTCATTAAAAGAGTAATTTTCAATCATAAATTTAGTTTTTAAATTAGTCTGAAGGTAAAATTTGGGATAAAATATATTTAATCAATAAGCCCGGGCCGAAAGAAAACAATAACGGAATGAGAATTTCTAAATTCAAAATAGTACTTCTTCCTTTAAAATAGAAACCACAGGCAAAAGGCATAATCATTGCGGCTATAGCATAACCAACCATTCCAGGAATTGGATTTTCCTGATTTCCATAGTACCCGCAAAAACAAGCAACTACGATAGATATTAGAATTATTAAACCATTATTTCCGCCAAACATCCCTAAGAAAGTTGTAATCATAATCACGGCAGCAAAAGCAACATTGCCTCTTTCTTCAGATGCTTTGGCTTCTTTGGTTTCTTCATAAAGATCATCTTTATGGCTTTTGATTACTTTTATTAAAAGTTCTTTTGCTGTAACAGGATCATAACCTAACCGAATTAAATCTATCAATTCTTGATTAGCATCAAACGTTCCAGCACGAAGCTTTTTTTTAATTTCTTCTTGCTTCGCATACGAAAAATCAGTTTGCATTTGGTTTGTTTTTAGTCGCATTAAAAATACATCTTTTTTTAAATCAGCTACTAAAGGGAATAAAAATAATTAACAAGATAGTTCCTGATATTTCAAAACTGTCTCAATTTGGGACAGCTTTTTTATTTACTAAAATTTTGAACCTTTGTATCTTTGAACCTCTGAACCTTTGAACCTTTCAAAAAAATGCTCGACGAAACTCCAAAACGATTTGACCGAATTGTTGCCATCTTGATTCAATTACAATCCAAGAAAATTGTAAAAGCACAGGAATTGGCAGATCGTTTTGACTGCAGTTTAAGAACGATTTATAGAGATATTAGAACCCTTGAAGCTTCGGGAGTTCCTATTTACAGCGAAGCCGGAGTTGGTTATGCTTTGATGGAAGGCTATAGATTACCGCCTGTAATGTTCACGCGCGAAGAAGTCAGCAGTTTTATTGCTGCAGAAAAATTAATGCAGAAATTCACTGATCCGTCTTTAGGAAATCATTATACTTCGGCGATGTTCAAACTGAAATCGGTTTTGAGAAGTACAGATAAAGATTATCTTTCTAATATTGAATCGAGAATCGTGATGCAAACGGCAGAGCCAATGTTCAACGATAATTCGCCAAATACTTTAGCGGTTCTTTTTGAAGGGATTGCCGAGAAAAAACAAATTTTACTTCAATACAAAACTTTTGATGCCGACGAAACTACCCAGCGAAATATTGAACCTGTAGGCGTTTTTCATGATAATAACAATTGGTATTTCCTGGGATATTGTCATTTACGGCAAGATTACCGCCAGTTTAGAACCGATAGAATTCAGGGAATTCGAAAAACGGAATCCGATTTTACAATTGAACATGATGCTCTAGAAACCTATCTGACTAAAACAGAAACCTGTCCAACAACAAAAGTCCGAATCCTAATCGAGAAAAAAATAGCGCGATATTTAGCATCTGAAAAAAAATACCATGGCTATGTTTCTGAGAAAGAAATTGACGGAAAAATCGAAATGACCTTTATGTGCCGTGATATCGAAAGCGGTTTTCCGCGCTGGTTTTTAATGTTTGGCGATTACGCCACCATTTTGGAACCAGAAAGACTGAAAGTTCGAGCATTAGAATTATTAGAAATAAACAAACAAAGACTTTTATAAAAAAACTCCCGAGAGATTATCTTCGGGAGTTTTTTGTTTTATTGCTGTTTCACAACATTGTAAAAATTATAATCCGTATTTGATGCATCAGTAATTCCGATATTTCGGCCCATTGTTACAATCTGGCCTCGGTGGTACGTGCCGTGATTAATAACCTGAATCAAATATTCCGAAATTGGCAATTCACATTCAAACCATGGATTTACGATTTTAACTTCTTTACTCAAATCTTCTTCTGACAATGAGTTAATAAAATGCTTCAATTTTGTAGATGAATTTAATAGGCCTGAAAAAATTTCTTCTTTAGACAATTCATTTTCCGGTTTCTTTTCTGCTAAATTACTTTCAGAAATTACAGAAAACCAATATTCTTCTGTTGACCAAATATGATCCAATGTTTTGATAATAGTTGAAAAACTGGAAGGTACTTCTGAATAAAGCAATTCGCTTGATTTCGGCGAAAGCCAATTCACAAATTGCTGATTCACCCATAAATTATAATCGGCATAATTTGACATTATCTTTTTTAAACTCATAGCAGTTAATTTTAGATTTTAAATAAAGTTACAACGATTTGCTGGTTATCTTTCCCAAAAAAATGGCGGTTCAATATTTAAAGCTCTTAAATATACATAAGCCTGACCACGGTGATGTACTTCATTATCAATAAAATATAAAATATTCTGGATAATTGGAAATTCGTATTGGCCAAAAAGATTAAACTTTTCGCTAAAATCTTCAATTGACAATTGTTCCCAATATTTATTGATTTCTTCAGTCGCTTCATCCCATTTTTCAAGATACTGCGCTTTAAAAATCAATTTTTCGCTTCCTTCTGTATAAGGCTGACTGTCTCGATTTACAATTCCTTTAAGTGCCGGAGCCGCAATTGCCAAAAGTTCATCGACTAATTTTGAAAAAGGTCTCATTCCGCCAATCGAGAATTCGAAGAAATCTTTCTCTGGAAATAACTCAATCAATCGGCGTGTCAATGCGCGGTGACCTTGCCAGTGTTTCAATAAATCTTCTGAAGTAATTACTTGTGCTTCTAATGTTTTCATGATTTTAAGGTTTTAATTTTTCTATACATCAAAAGTAAAATGGGCTGGTGACAACAGTTTGTCAGCAGGAAAAAAAATAATTTAAAAAAAATGTTATTAGGTTTTGCAAAGACAATTAAACCCGAAACGAAAGAATGTAAAATATTGACATTCATTATATTAAAACGAAAATCCTTCGTACCTTTAAAGCCCCCTACTTAATAAAATCAGGACTATGAGAAAATCTCTACTTCTATTTTTATTATTTTACTCGACTATATCTTTGTCTCAGGGGATCATAGTGGACACTACAACTTTGAGTATACCTCAGCTTGTTCGGGAAGAGTTAATGAAAAATGCCTGCGCAAATGAAACCAACTTTAAATTTTCGTCACATCAAGGCATCGGTAAATTCACCAATACAAATCCTAATTTCCCAATTTCAGAAGGTATTATTATTCGGAACGGAATTGCAAGCTATACGGAAGGAATCTATACCGGCGCCAACGAAAGCAGTCAATTAAATAATGCCAGTGACAGCGATCTGCAGGCAATCAGTGACAACAACGGGCAAATGATTCCCATTACTGATGTGAGTTATATTCAGTTTGAGTTTACACCTTTGTCAAGTAATTTTAGTTTCGATTTTCTTTTCGCTTCAAATGAATATGGCGAATTTCAATGTGGTTTCAGTGATGTTTTTGCCTTTATCTTAACCGATTTAACTACTGGAGTTTCGTCAAATCTTGCGGTACTTCCCGGCACATCGACACCAGTTTCGGTAAAAAACATTAGAGACAGTCAGTACAATTCTTCGTGTTTATCAGCCAATGCTAATTTATTTGATCATTATAATGTGAATGATCCTCCATCATCAGCAATAAATATGAGAGGCGAAACCAAAGTTTTAACAGCATCTTCAACAGTAATTCCAAATCGGACTTACAGCATAAAACTGGCAATTGGTGATTACAATGACAGCAGTTACGATTCGGCAGTTTTTATAAAAGGAGGCAGTTTTATTACAGCCATGGATTTAGGCCGAGACAGAACCATTTGCGAAGGCGAAAAAATCACACTTCAATCTGGTCTTACAGGAAATTACACTTATGAATGGACTCTTGACGGAACTGTTATTTCTGGACAAACAACCAATTCATTAACGGTTGATAAATCTGGAACTTATGGCGTTACAGCCACTCTTTCGGGCTGTATTATAAAAGACGAAGTAAAAATTACGGATTTAATAGTTAAGCCTGCCAAAAATTTAATTGCCTGTTACACCACAAATGGCATATACAGTTATAATTTAACTCAGAATAACCTAACAACTTTAGGACTCGATGCTGCAGAATATTCTCTTTTATATTTCAGTACTTTGGCCGCTGCCAATGCAAACGGACCCGCAATACCTCAAAATCAATTAAATTCTTATACAAGTATTGGCAATCAGACCATATACATAAAAGCAGTCCCAGTAAATAATAACGGTACTTTTTGCAATAATTTGATTTCATTTGACTTGCTTGTAACCGCTCCAATCAACATTATAAAACCTCCTGATTTGAGTTTTTGTAATAATAAATCAGGAAGAGTTCCGGTTGATTTAACTGTTCAGGAAAGTACGATACTGAATGGTTTAAATTCTTCGAATTATAAAATCAGTTATCATTTGAGCCAATCAGAAGCAAACAGCGGTACAAATCCTATTTTAAATCCTAAAGTTTTTTCTTCTTCCTTATCGCAGTCACCGCAAACAATCTGGGTTAGAGTTGAAAGTCTTCAGAATTCTTTTTGCTTTCAAGCTGTAAACTTCAATATTATTATTTATTCGCTTCCGCCAGTAAATGATCTTCCAGATGTTATTGCCTGCAACAGCTATACATTGCCTCCTATAACTTTTGGTTTTTATTATACTGGTCCAAATGGAACAGGAACAAGATTAAATGCCGGAGACGTTATTACCAAATCTGGAGCTTATTACATTTACAGCGGCCCCACACCTAACAATTGTACCAATGAAAACACTTTTAGCATTACCTTAATTTATGAAATAGAATTTCCAAAAGAAGCCTGTGGCAAATATATAGTTCCTACTGTAGTTGCAGGAGGATTTTTTACTGAAGCTGGAGGAAAAGGAGATCCTATTCCGAGAGGAACAGCGTTTACAGCGAGCCAAACAATATATTATTATGCTGTAATTAATGGAGCAGTTTGCAGTGACATAGCTGTTCCCTTTAATGTTTATCCTTTACCCTTAGTTGATAAACCCGAAAATATTGTGACTTGTGATTCTTATATTTTACCGCCTTTGCTGAATGGAAATTACTATGCGCTTTCAGGAGGTTTGGGCAATCGGCTAAACGCTGGAGATCGAATAACCACTAGCCGAACCTTATATGTTTTTGCAAATGATGGAAGATGTACCAATGAAAACTCTTTTAAAATAGACATTATTAATTCACAGCGATTTGTTCCAATATCAGAATGCGGAAGCTATACCTTGCCGGCAATTGAGATAGGCGGTTATTATGACAGTCCCGGCGGTCAAGGCAAAAATATTCCGGCTGGAACAGTAATTACAAACTCGCAGACCGTATATTATTATGCTGTTACTACGACTTCGCCCAATTGTACAATCGATCTAAAATATCAGATTACCATAAAACCGCTGCCTTTAGTTGATAAGCCTGTTAATCGATTGGAATGTAACAATTATATTTTGCCTCCCTTAACAAATGGCAATTATTTTACCGATACAAATGGCGGCGGAACTCCACTTCATGCAAGAGATATTATTACTGCAACGAAGACTATTTATATTTTTTCCGTTGGAACAGAATGTAACAACGAATCTAACTTTGTTGTCGAAATTAGGCCATTGCCTCTTGTAGATAGTTTTACAGATGTAGTCACTTGTACCAATTTTAAACTTCCAAGGTTAAAAAACGGACACTATTATTCTGCAACAGGAGGCCCTCATGGATTAGGAACCCAGCTTACTGAAGGAACAGTAATAAGCACCGCTCAGACCATTTACATTTACAACGAATGGCCTGATTTTACAAAATGCAGTAATGAAACCTTCTTCAAAATTAATATTAACGGAATCGATGTTGGCACTTTTGAAAACATAACGGTTTGCGACAGCTATACACTGCCACCTTTAAAATTAGGCAATTACTATTCGCAGCCTGGAGGAAAAGGCGCCATTATTCCGGCAGGAACAGTTTTAACCACTTCACAAACCATCTATGTTTATGCAATTGCAGGAAATCGGCTTACTTGTACTAGCGAAAAAAGTTTTGCGGTAAATATTTCTTCTGCGCCAAAATTAACCAGTATTCCAGATGTTGTTATCTGCAAAAGCTATGTTTTGCCTGTTTTATCAGCCGGACAATACTACAGCGGACCAAATGCAACAGGAGTGCATTATGCTCCTGGCGACTTGATTACCAGCACGCAGCGAATGTATATTTATGCCGTCGCACCAACAAATTCGAATTGTTTTTCTCAAGATGATTTCAATATTACGATTTATCCTTTAAAAGATTTTACAATAAAAAATGGCGTAATCTGTGTCGATTTTCAAACAGGAACTTTACTAAGTTCGGCCCAATTAAACTCAGGACTTAATCCCAGCGAATATACTGTTGACTGGTTTTTCAACGGCAATAAAATAAGCACCGGACCAAACTATGTCGCAAAAGAAGAAGGAATTTACACCGCAGTTCCGAACAAAATAGCTCCGGCTGTTGGCGCCGACTGCGGTTATAATTCCACCACAGTTAAAGTCGAAAAGTCAAGTCCGGCAATTGCTACTTTAACAGTCACAGATGCTTTTGAAGATAACATCGACATTATTGTAAATGTAACTAATGGTTTTGGAACATATGAATATCAATTAGATAACGGCGATTTTCAGACCAATAATATATTCTCCAACGTCGATTCAGGTGAACACGCAGTAACCATAAAAGATACAAAAGGAAATTGCGACAATCTGATTCTGTTTGCCAATGTGCTTAAATATCCCAAATTTTTCACACCAAACAACGATGGCTACAATGATACTTGGAACATCATAGATCTTAGTGCACAGCCAGATGCTGTAATCAATATTTTCGACCGATATGGAAAATTCATAAAACAGCTCCGCCCTTCAGGTCCAGGCTGGGATGGAAATTATAACGGAAACCCGCTTCCTTCCTCAGATTATTGGTTTCAGGTTTTTTACACACAAGATCAGATCAGCGAAGTATTTAGATCTCATTTTAGTCTAAAACGATAATCTGACAAATGTAGAGACACACCAAAATGTGTACACAATGCTGAAAGAACGCGACATAGACACACTTCAGTTTGTCTCTACAGAATAAACACGCTAGAAAAAAACTTAAAAACCTTAGCATCTTAGAATCTTAGCATCTTTAAAAAAAACCTTTGTACCTTTGCAGCTAAATAATTTTGGAACTCAGAAAAAATGATAGAAGATAAAAATCCGCAACGCACCAGTATAGGACAATTAGGAGAATTTGGCCTAATCGACCATTTAACCCGAAACTTTGATGTTACACAAGAATCAACTTTAAAAAGTATTGGCGACGATGCAGCAGTTTTAGATTTTAAGGAAAAGAAAGTTGTTGTTTCAACAGATTTATTAATCGAAGGCGTACATTTTGATTTGGCTTACATGCCATTGAAACATTTAGGTTACAAAGCCGTTGTCGTAAATATCTCTGACATTTGCGCGATGAATGCGAAACCAACACAAATCACGGTTTCTGTTGCTGTTTCTAATCGTTTTCCATTAGAAGCTCTTGAAGAATTATTCGAAGGAATTACACATGCTGCAAAAGAATACAAAGTGGATGTTATTGGCGGTGATACAACCTCATCTCAAAAAGGATTAATTATCAGCATTACCGCAATTGGTGAAGCCGATGAAAATGAAATCGTATACAGAAACGGTGCAAAACAAACTGATTTATTAGTTGTAACCGGAGATATCGGTGCGGCGTATATGGGCTTGCAGGTTTTAGAACGTGAAAAACAGGTTTTTCAAGTAAACCCAAACAGCCAGCCAGATTTAGATCCTTACACCTATTTGGTCGAAAGACAATTAAAACCAGAA
Source organism: Flavobacterium sp. LC2016-01 (assembly GCF_009711135.1). Taxonomy (GTDB): domain Bacteria; phylum Bacteroidota; class Bacteroidia; order Flavobacteriales; family Flavobacteriaceae; genus Flavobacterium. The sequence goes on from NZ_WMIC01000007.1 coordinate 285,582, forward strand.
GCACGCAAAGATGTTCGTACGCTTTTACATGCACTTGAAATAAAACCAACCGCAATGATTGACATTTCTGACGGATTATCTTCAGAAATTATTCATATCTGCAAACAGTCAAAAGTGGGCTGTAACTTATATGAAGATAAACTGCCATTGGATCCACAGTTTATTTCGACTTGCGAAGAATTCAATATCGACAGTACAACTGTTGCCATTAATGGTGGAGAAGATTATGAGCTTTTATTTACAATTGACATCAATGATTTTGACAAAATAAAAGGAAATCCGAATTTTTCAATTATTGGCCATATGGCAGAAGAAAATGAAGGAATCCATCTTGTGACCCGTGCCAACACGAAAATTGCTTTAAAAGCACGTGGATGGGATGCGCTAAGCGAGTAAATTTGAAAAATTCCAAATAAAAAATTCCAAATTCCAATTGTTAGTCATTACATTGGAATTTGGAATTTCTTTTCTTTAGAATTTCTTTCTAAAAAAGTCCTTTGCTTTTCGCTTCTTTTAAAAGCTCTTCATCAGAACCTGATCTTATTTTTAGCAATTCTTTCAAATTGACTTTACGTTTTTCAATTGCGGCTAACGAAATTGGAATGTATTGCGACATATCCTCTGTTCTTGTGCCTTTTGATAAATGAAACAAAATCTGTTTATCAAACTGATCGATCTCAATAGAATTATGCGGCGACTGATTTACCATTTTCACCACCGACTGACTGTAATATTTTCCATTTTTCATCACTTTATCAAAAGCAAGCAACAATTCATCAAAAGTCAGATCATTTTTTATAATTAGTCCATTTGGGTTAATTGTCCTTATAATTGTTTTTATTTTCAAGAGTTCTGTGTACATCGTAAGCAGAATCACTTTACAGTCTGGCATTTTCTTCAAAATCAGCTTTGCAAGATCTTCTCCAGAAAATATTTCCTTTTCCTCATAAGCCGGCATACTGATATCTAAAAACGCGACATCAAATTTTGGCGTTGATTCGTCTTCTAATAAATCATAAGCCGACCTGCAGTCGTATGCCTGGGCAATATGAAACTCATATTGCTTTGGATTATAACGCGTTATAGCATTTTTATATCCCTCAATAATAAAGGGATGATCGTCGACAATTAAAATGTTTCGCGTGATTAATTGCGAAAGTGGAGCTGTTAAATCAAATGTCATTATTATGCAGGTTAATTTTTTGATCGATTGGGACTTTAATTGTGAGAAGTGTTCCTTCTCCTTTGGCAGATTTTATAGTAACTGTTCCCTTACATTCCGCGGCTCTGTATTGAATATTGTGCAATCCAATACCGTTTTTAGTTCTCTTTACATTAAAACCAATTCCATCATCAGCAATAGACAAAACTAAATAATTTATTTCACTTTTAAGCTCAACTGTAATTGTATCAGCATCTGCATATTTATTGCAATTTTGAAGCGCCTCCTGTATCATTCTGTACAAATTAATTTTGACGGCATTGCTTACAAGATCCCATTTTATGTGAGAATCAAATGTCGTAATTAATTTTGAATTATACGTGTTTCTCTGATTTTCAAACAGTTTCATCAGAATCGCGACAAAATTATTAATTAATTCTGATTTTTCTCTATTTAAATCATGCGAAATTTCGCGAATATCTTCTTCAATATGTTTCAGCTCCGTTAAATACTTCTTTCGCTTTGCTGCTGCCTGCGCTTCATCGATTTTATCAAGACTGTCTAAACTTATTCTGACGCCAAACATTCGGCCTAAAACACCGTCATGCAATTCCTGCGCAACTTTTTTCTTTTCTTTAATTCGGGTTAATTCAATTTCATTTTGCTGCGAAATCATCAAGTTATAAATATCCTCGTTTGCAATTTGCTGCTGCTGTTTAAAAAGCAGTTCTCGGTTTTTTGCTTGCTGTGTTTTATAAACATAAAAAAACAATCCTACTAAAGTACAAATACTGAATACGTAGACTAATGTTCTGTTTTTTTCCTGAAGATTTGAATTCTGATCTTTTATTTCATTGGTTTCATACTCAATTCGAGAGAATTTTTCTCCCATCTTTCGCTCTGATTTAAGCATTTTTTCATTTAATCTAAAATACTCTTTAGAATAAACCGATGCATTTTTTGGATCAACAACAGCAATTTGCTTCAGTGCTTCTAAAGTATTTTTTCCGATATTCAAATTTCTAGCTAATACCAAAGCCTGTTTTGAAAACTGAATAGCTCTAAAAGTATCCTTTTCAAAAGCATAAAATTCTGACAAGTGAATTCGGCTAGATACTACAGCAGACTTTAATCCCAAACTGTCCCTAATATTCAAAGACCTTTCAAACTGATCTGGCAGTCCCTTAAAATCCCTTAATTTAAATTTGGAATACGCCAGATTATCCAGCAACATAGCGTATAAAACATTTTTCTCCTGAAATAAATTTTTCTGATTTAATCCTTTTTGAAAATACTGTCTTGCCTGCTCGTAGTCATTTAAATTAAGATAAACAAAACCAATATTATTTAATGACGTCGCTTCTAATTGCAGTTCAGAGGGAATTGTTTTGTCTTTCAAAACGGCTATCGCCTTTTTATGAAATTCCAATGACTTGTCATATTCTTCCCTGTCATTGTACAATATTCCTAAAAGATTGTAGCAATCGTAAAGCAAATCACTTACGTTTTTTTGTTTTTTTAAAAGGCTCAAGGCTTTAAAAACTGCGATTTCGCTTTCAAAAAAATCTCCTTCATTGTACTGAAGACTTGCTTTGCTTAAAAATGTCTGCGCGAGATTGTATTGATCATTAATCCTCAGATAAATTTTCTGAGCTTTAAAAAAATTCAAGAACGCACTGTCAGGAATGCTTTGTGTGCCGTAAAAATCTCCTAAATAGGTATATGCTTTTCCAATACTTACAGAATCTTTTGCATTAATGGAACGTTCTAAAACTAATTTTGATATTTCCCGATACGATTTTAGATCCTTCATGTTATAATAGCGATTAGCAACCTTAAACAAGTTGGCTCTGTTTAGAGAATCGTTATTTTTAGCAATAATGATAGAAAAGGCTTTCTTTGCGTATTTCTGTTTCAATTCATAAGACAAATTAATATCATTGGCTAAAGACAAATAACTTGTCAAGCTGTCTTCTGTTGAAACAATTCCTTTATCTAGGTTTGTTTTCTTGTTGCATCCTAATAAGATGAGAAATAAAAACAATACTATTTGTGAAGTTTTTTTCAATGTCTGTTTTTGAATTTTACCAAAAATAATAAAACTACAGACACAAAAAAAGGCTGTCGAAAAATGACAGCCTTTTTTTGTATAATGTAACTTGTTTATTAGTCAAGTTTTATAGTGTTTCCTAGAGATTGTCTGTCTTGACGAAATCCTTCAGTTTGATTGTTTTTTAAATCAACAGTTGTAGAATGAAAGTCAACTTTTCTATCACGTCCAGTAGACTGTCCAACAATTGTATCTGGCTCAGCAAAAGAAGTCGTTGGAGCTGCAAAAGAAGTTGCAACCATTACTAAAGAAAATAATCCGAATGTTAAAGCTGTTTTTTTCATGACCTGAGGTATTTGAGGGTTTTTGATTTTTTTGTTTTTGGGACCGATCGCACTTTGCGTTTCGGTTTGGTAAAATTATACCCATCAACGAAAAAAATTTACATGAAAAATGGAGTTTATGGTAGATCATGCCCAAATGATAGTCACTAGGCGTCAAATTCGTGTAATTATCTAGTTTTTAGATCTCTATGTAATTACCCGCAGAAAAATTAGCGATGATTAAATCGACATTTGTTTTGTAAGTCTTGGAAAAAGGGATCTTTTTCGGGGAATTTTTTATGTAACAAACTGAGTTTCCGTTATGAATTCTCGAAATGTAGTTTTGATTGATGATGTAACTGTTGTGAATTCGGATAAACGGATGTACTAAAATACTTTCAAAATGCTTTAAAGTCTTGAAAGCAGTAACCATTTCGCCAGAATTTAAATAAATATCTGTCGAATTGTTATCGGCCTGAAAATAGCAGATATCAGCCGCATTCATGTAGCGATAATCGCCATATGACTTAATACAAAGAATAAGCGGTTTTTCTGGAATTTGCGAAATTTGCACTTCCTGAATAACGATTGGCGCTTCTTCTTTAGTTATAATTTGATTCTCCTCTTCTAAAGGCATTATTTTGATCTCTGAGGCACTTTCTTCTAAAATATTAGCTTGTGTCTCAATCACAGCAGATTTTTGCTCTTTTGGCTCTAAAAGTACTTTTTCGAGCTTTAAAAGTGTTTTTACGACATCGACATGCGTCAAAGGCTTTAAGATATAATCAAAAACGCCGTATTGAATGGCATCAAAAGCTAGTTCTTTTTTAGCCGTTGTAATAATGATTTTTGGTATCACAGATAAAAACCGATACAATTCGCCAATGAAAGCGAGTGATAAATTACTCGCGCTGTCTTCAGCTTCAATTTCTAGAAAAATAAAGTACGGTCTGTGCTCTAAAACCAAATTTAATCCCTGCTGATAATTCGTAGCCGAAGCTATAAAAGTTAATTCTGAAAAACCTTCTGCAACGATTCTGGTTTTCAAAACACTTTCAGCGTCATTGTCAATTATAATGTAGGAATATTTTTTCAATTTGGTTTTAAATAATTTCTAAACGAATCTTAGCTTTTTTTCGTTTGATTCATTTTCTAATTTTAGCAGATGATGCGCAATTAAATTTACATAATTTATTTATGCAAATAATTCATTGTTAACACATTACACTAAAATGTTAATACATAAAGATGAAATGCAAAAAAGTTCGATGAAATGCATTTTTCAAAATTAAAAAAATCCCAAACTCCTAAAAGGAATTTGGGATTTATATAATGTTAATTGGGAAAAATTACATTTTCATCAACCAGTTTTTCATTGATACTTCATTTTCAATAATCGCTCTCAATTCAGAAATTTTAACGCGATCTTGTTTCATTGTATCTCTATGACGAATCGTTACTGTTTCATCTTCTAGAGTTTGGTGATCAACAGTGATACAGAATGGTGTTCCAAGAGCATCTTGTCTTCTGTAACGGCGTCCAACTGCATCTTTTTCATCGTAAGCCACATTGAAATCCCATTTCAAATCTTCAATGATTTTTTTAGAAACTTCTGGCAATCCATCTCTTTTTATCAATGGAAGAACCGCTGCCTTTGTTGGCGCTAAAACTGCAGGCAATTTAAGCACTGTTCTTGTTGAACCATCTTCTAAAGTTTCTTCTTGCAACGATGTTGCAAAAACCGCTAAAAACATACGATCAAGACCTACAGACGTTTCTACTACGTATGGCACGTAATTTTCATTCAATTCAGGATCAAAATATTGCAGTTTTCTTCCTGAATATTGTTCGTGTGCTTTTAAGTCAAAATCAGTACGAGAGTGAATTCCTTCTAATTCTTTGAAACCAAATGGGAAGTTGAATTCAATATCTGCTGCTGCATTTGCGTAATGCGCTAATTTTTCGTGATCATGAAAACGATAGTTTTCTTTTCCTAATCCTAAAGATAAGTGCCAGTTTAAACGTGTTGTTTTCCAGTGTTCGTACCATTGCATTTCTTCTCCCGGACGCACGAAAAACTGCATTTCCATTTGTTCGAATTCACGCATACGGAAAATAAATTGTCTTGCAACAATTTCATTTCTAAATGCTTTTCCAGTCTGAGCAATTCCAAAAGGAACTTTCATTCGGCCTGATTTCTGAACATTTAAAAAGTTCACAAAAATACCTTGCGCTGTTTCTGGACGTAAATAAAGATCCATTGCAGATTCTGCAGAAGCTCCTAATTTAGTTCCAAACATCAAGTTGAACTGCTTTACATCAGTCCAGTTTCTAGAACCCGTTTCAGGATCAGCAATTTCAAGCTCTTCGATCAAAGCTTTTACATCTTCAAGATCTCCATTGCCTAAAGAACGTCCTAAACGCTCTCTGATTTCTCTTTCTTTAGCCAAATATTCAATTACACGAGCATTTGTAGTTACAAATTCTTCTTCATTGAATGCATCGCCAAAACGAGCTTTTGCTTTTTCGATTTCTTTTTTAGCTTTCAGATTAATCTTTTCAGCAAAATCTTCCACTAAAACGTCAGCTCTATATCTTTTTTTAGAATCTTTATTATCAATCAAAGGATCATTAAACGCATCAACGTGGCCTGAAGCTTTCCAGGTTGTTGGATGCATCAATATTGCAGCATCTAAACCAACAATATTTTCATTCATTTGAACCATTGATTTCCACCAATATTCTCTAATATTCTTTTTTAATTCGACACCATTTTGTGCGTAATCATACACTGCACTCAATCCATCGTACACTTCGCTTGACGGAAAAATAAATCCGTACTCTTTTGCGTGCGAAACCACATTCTTAAATAAATCTTCTTGTTTTGCCATAGTGATGCAAAAATATAAAAAGTACTTTTAAAAAAAAGAAAAATAATAAAGATTGAAGTTTGAATTTCGTTAGTTTTGTAACTAAATTCTTTCTATTTGTGTTTAATTCTATAATAAATCTCTTTTTCCCGAAAGTTTGCTCCGGATGTCGCTCTGTTTTAATGACTAACGAAACGGTTTTATGCACCAATTGCCGACATGAATTACCTCTGACGCAATATCATCTCGATTCTGAAAATGAAGCTGTAAAAAAGTTTTATGGAAAAGTTGAAATTGAGCATGCATCGGCTTTATTGTATTTTATTAAAAAAGGAATTGTTCAGGAACTGATTCACAATTTAAAATACAAAGGACATGAGGAAATTGGAACTGTTCTTGGAAATTGGTATGCCGAAGATTTGAAAGAATTAAAATTAGAAACCCCTTTTGAAGTTGTAATTCCTGTTCCGCTTCATCCTAAAAAATTTAAAGAACGCGGTTATAATCAAGTTACTGCTTTTGCAAAAGCAATTTCAAAAAATCTAAATCTTACTTTTGATGATGCGGTTTTGTACCGAAAAAAATATTCGAAAACACAGTCAAAAAAGAATCTTCTTGGCCGATCTGAAAACATTGAAAGCCTTTTTGATGTCAAATTCTCTGAAGAAAATCATAACAAACACTTTTTAATCGTTGATGATGTTTTGACAACTGGGTCAACACTTGAAGCCTGCGCAAAAGCACTGCTGAAAATTCCGGGAGCAAAAATCAGTATTGTTTGTATGGCCATGGCAAACTCTTAAAAAAGGAAATTCCAAACTCCAACTGATTACTTTTTGGAATTTGGAATTTTAGTTTTGAATTTAATTCACAATAAGTTTTTTCACTGTTCTTCTTTCGCCATCAATAACCGTTACCAGATAAACTCCAGACACCGCATTTGGAAGCTGAATATTTTGATCAAAATTTGAAGTACTTTCAAACGTTTTTGAATAAACTGTTTTGCCCAAAATATCGTGAACAAAAACTTTTACGCCTGTTGCCGATTCACTTTGAAACTTAATTGTAAAGTTCCCTTTATTCGGATTTGGATAAAGACTAAAATCGATATTGTCAAAATTTGGTGTTCCCAAAGTATAAGTTTGACTGCAAATATTAATTGAAGCCGAATTTAATGTCCCAAAGTTTCCAACCACAGCATCTCTAACTCTAAAAATCCAATTTCCCTGCGCTTTCTCACCATTAAATGCACTCAACACATCAACCGGCAAAACAATTTGTTCTGTCGTTGCATTACAATCTAAAGCAGCACCTGAATCATTAAACTGCATGGCTAAAGTAGATTTTGTCGATCCACAATTTTTATTGAATAATCGAACAACCGTTCCGGCAGGACTCACTATTTGAAGTTCTATATCAGAAAATTTATCATGTGTTATATTCACAGAAACATCTACATCTGTAACTGTTGCTTCAGATACTGGAACAGTTATAGTTCTTGTAACAAAAGTGGTTGTATTAGGAATCGAAAACGAGCTTCCAAAACTATAACTATCGCAGGAAGAGTTCGAAGTATAACCAACTGCAAATGGTTTGCTGTTTATGGCATAAAAAATATTTCCTGTTGGTTCAATTAAAATTCTGCAGTTTTTAGACGAAGGAACACTTGTAGGAAGTACAATAGTTTCAGAACCGTCGTTTGCTGTATTTGAAGCCAGAATTATAGGAAATGTTACACCTCCATCAGTAGATAATTTAATATTTACTGTTGAAGCACCCGAAAGTGTATTTGTATTGTTTACACTCCAAGTAACTGTTTCACTCAAGCCTTGCCACCAACTAACATTATCATTTGTATGCGACGTTACTGCAAAAGGCCCCGCTGTTGAAACAACATTAACAACCATATCATCAGTAAATGTCTGCGCGGCACCTTGCGCGGCATTGTCTCGTCCTGTCAATGTAAAATGAAGCGTACGTGCAATTGATGAAACCGATTCCCAAGTGGTTGTTAGTCTGTTTTGAAGCACATAATTAAAACTTGGCATATAACGAACTGTACTCGCATTTGGAACTACAGAACGAAATAACGGTCCATCTGGTTTTGTTGCATAAGCTATACTTGTACTTCCAGAAGTCGTTGTTGCATTATCATTTTCTTCCCAATTATATGTAACCGAATCTCCTTCGGGATCTGAACCAGTTCCTGTCAAAACAAAAGCGGTACTTATCGGAATTGTATAATCGTTTCCAGCACTAACCACCGGTGGATTATTTGTAATCGCTGTATTTACCGGACAACTTTTATTGGCCAATACATTTTGAATCTGTCTGATACTTACGTAAGCAAAATAATCATCAGAAACATTTTGAATATCATAATCGCCCGTCACTCCGGCATAGGCCATAATTGTAGAACCGCTTCCTGGCTCAACATTAACGCTTGTTCTTTCTTCTGAATCATAAGAAAAAGTATGATTTGCACCTAATTGATGCCCAAATTCATGCGCCACAAAATCAATATCAAAAGTATCGCCTTGAGGTTTACCATCTGATGGGGATGTGAAAGCACTTCCTTTTCCTAAAGGGACTCCGGTTGTTGGATTTGTACAAACGCAACCAATACATCCGGCATTACCTCCTCCGCCAGAAGCGCCAAATAAATGTCCAATATCATAATTGGCATTCCCAATTACATTTGTCAAAGTCGTTTGAACTTCTTGATTCCACGCGCCATCTGCACCTGCAGACGCATTTGAATAGGGATCTGAAGTGGCATCCGTATAAATTACAGCATCATTATTATCAATCAAAACTAATTTTACTGCCAGATCTCTATTGAAAACGCCATTTACACGAGTCATTGTATTATTCATTCCGGCAAGTGCCAATGCTTTTGTACCTCCAAAAAAAGCCGTGTATTCCCCTGTACATGATATAGCCAAACGCATTGTTTTAAAAATTTTAGCGCTTGATGCTGTATTTGCCGTTTTTCCGGTAATACTTTTATTCAAAATCGCATCATCTGTTTTACAGATAAGTCTTTTAGAAGCCGAACTATTTTTGGCAAATAAGATATATTCGGTTTTATCATCTGGATTTTCCTCAATAAATTCAGTCGATTTATCAGAACGGAATACCATTGTCTGAAGTCCGAGCGGTGAAACGCTGAAATGTATTTTGGCAGATTTATCGTCTAAACCACTTCCTTCATAAGCTCTTATTTCGGGATATTTAGCTTGAAGTTCAGACTCAAAATTAGAAGATTCCCAAACAATAAAACGTTCTAAAGTTCCTACAGCATTTGGAATTGTAATTTCGGCTGTATTATTCTTTGATCCTTTTCCTGTGGCCGATGCCAGCTTTATTTTTAGAAGCTCTGAATTTAATTTATAATATAATTTCTCAGAATCTGAGGCGTTTATCCTTTTACTCAAGACAGTATTTGCACTGCTTTTTTGCCACAAATCAGTGTTTTGGGCGTTTAAAACAGTACAGAAAACGATAAAAAATAAAGAGAGTAAATATTTTTTCATATTGGAGGCGTTGATACATCAAAATTAAGTGAATTAAATCAAATTCTTACATATAAACGACATTTAACGCTTTTTAGTCGACGAGTTGGCGTATTTTCACAAAAAGAAACAATCTTCTTTCAAAAAAATCAATTCGCCTTGGTATCAAATTCAAAATAGATAGTATAAATTTGCAGCATCTTAAATTATTTGTTTTGAATCTTTTTCATTCTATAAACGATTTCCATTCGACCAAGAAAACAATACTAACACTTGGCACCTTTGACGGCGTGCATATTGGTCATAAAAAAATTCTGGAAAAAATTACTCAGAATACAGAAAATGGCAAATACGAAAGTTTAGTACTTACTTTTTTTCCGCATCCAAGAATGGTTTTACAAGAGAAATCGGAAATAAAACTTTTAAATACGATTGCTGAAAAAACAAAACTTCTAGAAGCAACAGGAATTGAAAATCTTGTAATTCATCCTTTTAACGAAAGTTTCTCAAGATTAACCGCAGAAGAATTCGTTCATTCTATTTTAGTCGATCAATTTCAGATTCAAAAAATAATTATTGGACACGATCACCGTTTTGGAAGAAACAGAACAGCCAATATTGATGATTTAATTGCTTTTGGAGCCGAATATGGTTTTGAAGTAGAGCAAATTTCGGCTCAGGAAATTCAAGATGTTTCTGTGAGTTCAACCAAAATCAGAAAAGCACTTCAAGAAGGAAATATGGCTTTGGCCAATGAATACTTGGGTTATGCTTACTTTTTGACAGGAGAAGTTGTAAAAGGAAAACAATTAGGAAGAACAATTGGTTTTCCAACAGCGAACATCCAAATTGAAGAAGATTATAAATTAATTCCGAAAACAGGTGTCTATGCCGTAAAAGCAATTGTAGATCAAAAAGAAGTTTTTGGAATGATGAATATTGGTTTCAACCCCACTGTCAGCGGTGAAAAACAAACCATTGAAGTCAATCTTTTTGATTTTAATGAAGACATTTACGGAAAACAAATTGAGGTTTCTTTGCTGCAATATCTGCGCGAAGAACAAAAATTTGGTTCCGTTGATTTGTTAAAAGAACAATTAAATCAAGATAAAGTAAATTCTTTGGCATTTGTAAATCAACTTTAGAGAACCTCAGATAAATACTTTTCGGCCTTTTTAAATCATCGTAGTTATTTTTTTAGTAAATTTGATATAGGACACTGTTCTTCAAATATTTACTATTAACTTCTTTAAAAATAACCACTATGAAATTACCTAAAGAAATAACCAACGGGTTTCTGATATTCCTTGGAATAGGCATTTATTTTTTATTGATGAGTGTATTAGGACTGGCAGATTTATTCTATTTACGAACGCTGAATGTGTTTTTTATCTTTTATGGCGTGAACAGAACAATGCAAATGAACCTGCGTGAAGGAGAAACCAATTTTGTGTCGAATGCAGTTTCTGCCATGGCAACTTCGGTAGTTGGCGTGTCAATGAGTGTTTTCGGATTACTGGTTTATAGCTATGCAAGAGGTGGAGATGCTTATGTAAAAACCTTATCAGAGACATTTATGTTTGGAGGAAATCCTTCTGTACCAACCTATTGCATCTGTTTACTTTTTGAAGGAATTGCCTCTTCAGTCATCGTAACTTTAATGATGATGCTGTATTGGAACAATAAATATGCTGCCGATTAATATTTCAAAATAAATCGTAACATTTAACACTCTAAAATCATAGAATTATACATTTTTATGATTTTAGAGTGTTTCTTTTTTGAAAATAACTGTCAAATGTTCATTTACCGACTACATGATTGGTTGATTAGAACAATTTAACTACTTTTGAAGCTTCAAAAAACATTGTATCAATGAGCATTACAAAACACAATTGGACCAAAGACGAAATCATCGCCATATATAACAAGCCAATAATGGATCTTCTTTATGAAGCGGCAACCATTCACAGGCAAAATCACGATCCTAACGTAGTTCAGGTATCGACTTTATTATCAATAAAAACCGGAGGCTGTCCAGAAGACTGTGGTTATTGCCCTCAGGCGGCAAGATACAACACTGGTGTCGAAGGAAATGATTTAATGAGCGTAAGTCAGGTAAAAGCGCAGGCTTTGCGTGCAAAATCAAGCGGATCATCTCGTGTATGCATGGGAGCTGCATGGAGAAACGTAAAAGACGGTGAAGAATTTGATCAGGTTTTAGAAATGGTTCGTACCATTAATAAACTTGACATGGAAGTTTGCTGTACTTTGGGAATGATTACTGAAAATCAAGCACAGCGTTTAGCAGAAGCAGGTTTATATGCTTACAACCACAATTTAGATACTTCTGAAGATTATTATAAAGATGTTATTTCGACACGTGCTTTTGAAGATCGTTTAGAAACTATAGAAAACGTTCGTAAAACAAATGTAACCGTTTGCAGCGGCGGTATTATTGGAATGGGAGAAAGCATTGAAGACAGAGCTGGAATGCTTGTTGCGCTTTCAACTTTAAATCCACAACCGGAATCAGTGCCAATCAATGCATTAGTTGCTGTTGAAGGAACTCCGATGGAGGATGAAAAACCGGTTGAAATCTGGGAAATGATTCGTATGGTTGCTACAACCAGAATTGTAATGCCAGATACTCAAGTTCGTTTGTCTGCCGGAAGAACAAATATGAGTCGTGAAGGACAGGCAATGTGCTTTTTTGCTGGAGCAAATTCAATTTTTGCTGGAGACAAATTGCTTACAACTCCAAACCCTGATGTTCACGAAGACATGAAAATGTTTGAGCTTTTAGGATTGAATCCACAAAAACCTTTTACAAAAGTTTCACAGCCAAAAACGGTTGAAGCAGCAGATTCTCAATTTGCTCCGCTAGGCGAAAAACCAAAATGGACAAGACCAGGACACACAATTGAACGAAATGTTGAGCATTCGATTAAATCAAAAATTTAATTTATAGCATTTAACTATCTGACTAAATACTTTAAAATTGCTTATGACCTCTGTGTTATAAGCAATTTTTTATTATGCGCCTTTTGATCTTTTGATGCGAAAATTCAAAGCTCAAAATGGATTGATTATAAGAATGAAAAGGCAATGATAACTATTTATGAAAATCTCAGAAAAAGTGTTTAAACAAGATTTAACAAATTTAAAAAGAGCCGTTATAGTTTTTAATTCTTTAACAGCTCTTTTATTTAAAACTAATCAAAATATAATCTTTTTAGTTGTTGTATTTCCATTTTCTAAAGTCACTTTTACCAATAAAACCTGACTTTCAGAGCGGAAATTCAACAATTGCAATTCGGTTGCGTTAATATTTTTTTTCTCATAAAGGAGCCTTCCTGAAAGATCAAAAACTGCTACCTCCTGAATTGATTCTCTGTTCGATATTACTTTCATATCTTTTAATTTTACCGAAACCCAGACATTATTCTCCACATTCGAAACATCATCAATCCCCAAAGATTTATTGGTATATCGAAGTACAAATCGGTCAGAAAAAGTTCCAGCTTCCGTATTAAACGTATAATTTCCTGCACGGAGATCATGTATTTTATTTGTGATTTTATCTTCTAAATAAATAGGCATCAAAGTCAATGAGCCATCTACATGATAAATTGAAATAGTAAACTCGCCGGCAATTGTTGTACGATATCCTAACGGAACAGCATCTGTATTTTTAAATGGGATTGCTCGTCCTTGAATTACAAGTTTGTGGTCATTATTTATGCTGTAAAAATCCAGATATTTATTTCCGTCAAAACTATTACCATCGTATTTCCTGTCGTATTCATCTGTTGCGCCTTCAATGTAACCAACCAGCAATTGTTTAAAAGCACCTTCAGTATTAGTCATATTCAGCCAAATCCTATTTTTTTCAATAGCCGAACTTTTAAATGTTTGATCTGTTTTAAAAAATTGGGTATTTGCGGCTCCACCTCTTCGCATGGAATTATTAAAAACAATAGTTCCGGATGTTGCTATTCCTGCAAAAAATGATTGTCCTGCTGCAATATTGCCGCTTGGAGGATTATTATTATTTCCCAAAGCATCATCACCAGATCCTGCAGCTGTACCAACACCTCCCGTTAAATTATAAGTTGCATAATCATCCGATCCATATTGATAAGCACCTCCTAATACCACTGGCGTATTATGCGTCCAAAAATAAAGAGTACCCTCTAAAATTGGGGAATTTATATTTATAAAGTCGTCTGCATTTAAAGCTGATGGATATGGATTTCCTATTAAGAAGAACTTTTCTGCAACTACATTTTCACCTGTAATAGTACCATTATTAGGAACCCCGATAAACAAAGCTGTGAAATTACTTCTAATAGTGTTCGAGAAAGTTTCAGGACCGCGAATAATATATCCTTTTCCAGGAACCATGATCTTAGAAGGTGCTTCTGACACCCAATTATCGCCATTATTGCTGTACAATTTGTCCGTTTTGGTTAATGGCGAAACATCTATAATTGCTTGTGGACTTACTGGCGTTGACCAATAAACATAATCAGCCCGGCGTATTGGAAAAGTACTTCGTTTATAAATAATTTTGCCTGTGTTTAAATTATTGTCTGAACTCGTCTGCAATAAACTTGCACCATCTTCAAAAATTAAAGAACCCTGATCAACATGAACTCCTTTAACTACATTTAAAGTTTTTCCGTGCTGAATAGTCACTATTGCATCATTATTTATCGTAAGGGAACAGGCATTTATATTTTTATCCAAATCGTAATCTTCTTGAAAATCTAGTATATCATCAAGAGAAGGATCTGCAGTTCCATAAGACCAAGAACTTCCGTTCCAAATATTATGCTGGATGGTGATTTCTGCTGAATAAGTTATAGAACAGTTATTTTCTATCGCAAATTTATATTTCCCAAGTGGCAAACCAGAAATTGTTAACGAAGTTCCTGAATAAGCTCGTGGTGTAATTACTGATCCATCAGACTGCAAAATGTTTCCTGAACCAGATAATCCATTCAAAGTAATACTTCCAGTAGGTGTTGTACAGTTTGGCTGTGTAAAACTTAAAATATTAGGCGCAGACGGAACAGGATCTACATCAATTCTGGTTTCAATTGCAAATTCTTCAGGACAAGTTCCATTTTTTACAACAGCTCTGTAACTTGTACTTTCAGTCAATATTCCTGGCTGATAAGTAATTCCGGTATAACTGATTGGCTGCCAAACATACGGCGTTGTAGTGGCATATTCCCATCTGACGATTGTGCCAACATAATTATTAAATGTCAATAAAGGACTTGGATTTCCCTGACAAATATGAAGGCCGCCATTCACAACTCCACGTTCCGTTTTTATGACAGCTGTTGTATTGGTCGCGCTTGTAACTGCAGGACATCCATTAGAAGAATATTGAACAGAAACTGTTTTATTGCCAGTGCTCAGCCACTGCAAAGTCACGGTACTGCTGGATGATGAGAGGTCGCCCAAAATAATATTATAATCGTTTCCAGCTGTTCCAGGGACTGACCAAATGTAATTTGTCTGACCGGATTGAGTTGTATAAGTAACATCTGTATTAATACAAATTGAAGCTCCCGGCTGAACTGTAAAAGTGGGAGTCGGAATTTGATTAACCGTAACAGTTGTCGCTACAGAACTTATTGAAGAACAAGCCCCGTTTTGCACAACGGCTCTAAACTGTGTTGTTTGCGTTAATGCACCCGAAGTATAGGTTGATGCCGTATTTACAATTGGAGTCCAAACTGAAAAAGGGCTAACTGAAGACTCCCAATTTAAAACAGTGCCTGTATTTCCTGCTAAAGTCAATACGCCACTTGTAGAACCGCTGCAAATCGTTGTTCCTCCACCAACCGTTCCCCCAACTGATGGCGAAGAAATAACGATACTTGCTGTATTATTAGAAGAAATATCAGCAAAACAAGCCCCCGATGTCAATTTAGTAATTGTAATATTTCTGCTGCCAGCTGTGCTAAATCCAGACAACTCAAAACTTCCTGAACCGGCTGCTGACACAGTCATTTCAACTGTTAATCCATTATTTACAGGATTAGTTAAATTATAAGTAACTGTGTAAACTCCAACTGGTAAAGAAGTTTGAGATCCTGTAAGTGTTATCGTAGTATTTCCTAATGTACTGCAGACAGGAGAAGCTGAAACACCAGTAATACCATACGAAGGACATATATAATTCAACTTTATCTGACCAGCAGCTCCAGCACCACCTGCCTGCAATGCGCCAAATAAAGAATTCATTGCACCACTTCCGCCACCTCCTGGAGGTGATCCTGGCTTTCCGGGAGCATTTCCTAGAGCTATACTTGTAATACCTGCACCTCCAGCTCCACCACCTGTATCTCCACCTTTACCACCAGCACCAGAACCTTGCAGTAATCCAATAAGTCCTGTGCTTCCATCGCCACCATTAACTCCAGAAGTTTTTGTAATGGAACCAAATGAATCAGCGGCTAATCCGCCTTTACCTCCTGCTGGGATTCCTCCAGAGTTATTTGGGGTACCTGCTTTTCCTCCGGCAGCTAAAAAAACACCTTCAAATCCTAAGATAGTAGAGTTTCCACCCGAAGCCCCGCTGGCCGGAATTCCAGCAACTCGTATATTTAATGTTACTCCAGGTACGACCGTAATTTTTCCTTTTGCGTACGCACCGCCGCCGCCGCCGCCGCCGCTCCTTCCATCCACAGTAGCACCGCTAGCTTCTCCTCCCCAGCCTCCAGCACCCCAGCCTTCAATATCCATAGAAGTGACTCCGGCTGGAACAAATAAAGTGTTATCTGATGTATAAGTATGTGGTGGCTGTGCCCATAAAGAACTGTAAAAGAATATTAAAAGAACACACAATTGCACCTTTTGACCGCCAGCAGATTTTTTTAGCGATTTTAAATAATCTGAAAATGAAATCGAAATTTGAAAAAATAATGATTTGAGTAAAGTTTTTTTCATACGGTGGCATTTTAAAAATTAATAAAAAATTCCAGCGGATAGTAGAATCATTTTTAATTTTAAATACCTGAAAGCGATACAGAACTTAAAAAAAATGTTCTATAACTTTTACCAAATTAAGATAGACGTGCAAAATAATATTTGCTTACAAAGAGTGGTATTTAAAAAATAATGATCAGCATTTTGGCAAATAAAAAACTAGATTAGTTTTCTTTAGAAGTCATTAAATCTGCATTATGACGGGCTTTTATGTTGTTTGTCGAATCAAAACAACAACAAGGTACGATTTTATTTACAATGCGTAAAAAACTTTAACTTTAAAATCTAGACTTTAACATTACAGGTCAGTTGTTTATTCAAATTATTTTAAACGAAGAAAAGAATGTTAAAACCCTATTCTTCGTCTTTTCAATTAACTTTAAGACAAAAAAAATCCACTCCCGAAAAGGAATGGATTTTGAAAAATGTAAATGTTTATTTGCTTAGAAAATAATTTTCGACGTCGTTAAATTTCCGTTTTCAAGCGCGACTTTTATAAGCAACACCTGATTAGATGATTGAAGATTTACAATCTGCAGTTCTTTTTCTCCAATATTTAATTTCTCATATATAAGTTTTCCAGAAACATCAAAAATGTAAACTTTGGCAAGTGTTTCAATCGTAGAAGTTATTTTTACTACTTTATCTTTTACTGAAATTAAAACGTTGCTTTCTGCATTTTCTATATCGCCGGCTCCCAAAGTTTTGTTTGTATAACGCAATACAAAACGGTCTGTAAATGTTCCTTCTGCAGTCTTAAATGTATAATTGCTTTCTTTCAAATTATGGATAGTTCCCGTTAGTTTATCTTCTAAATATATCGGCTGCATATTCATGTTTTCATCTGTTTTACTTATTGCAATTGTAAAATCTCCATTAATAGTACTTTTATATCCCAATGGCACAAAATCAATATCAGTAAAAGGCAATGCTCGACCTTGAATCGTCAATTTATTGTCATTAACAACACTATAAAAGTCAATATATTTATTACTATCCATGCTTAAACCATCGTATTTTTTCTCGTATTCATTGCTCGCACCTCCAATATAACCAACCAACAATTGCTTGAAAGCGCCGCCAGAGTTAGTCATATTCAGCCAGATTCGATGTTTTTCAATACCTTTTGTTTTTGACTCTTTACTTGGTTTAAAAAATTGGCCATTGTCTGCTCCTCCATTTCTCATAGTATTATCATAAACAATATTCCCCGAGGTTGCAATTTTAGCAAAGAAAGCTTGTCCTGCACCTATTTGTCCGCTTGGTTCGCTTGCATTGTTTCCAACAGCATCATCACCAGAGCCTGCCGCTGTACCAACACCTCCAGTTAAGTTATAAGTTGCATAATCATCTGATCCATATTGGTAAGCTCCTCCTAAAACTACTGGTGTATTATGTGTCCAAAAATAAAGTGTTCCTTCTAAAACCGGTGAATTTGTATTTATAAAATCGTCTGCATCTAAAGCAGATGGATATGGATTTCCTATTAAAAAATACTTGTCAGCAACTACAGCTTCACCCGTAATATTACCATTATTAGGAACTCCAATAAATGAAGCTGTAAAATTACTTCGCACAGTATTCGAAAAAGTTTCAGGACCACGCATGATATACCCTTTTCCAACAATCATGATAGTAGAAGGCGATTCTTGTACCCAATTATAACCGATATTACTATACATTTTATCTGCTTTCGTTAATGGGGAAACACCTTTAAGCTTTTGAGGACTGACTGGCGTCGACCAATACACGTAATCGGCTTGGCGAATAGGAAAAGTATTTCGTTTGTAAGTTATATTACCTGTATTAACAACATTATTTATTTGAATAAGACTGGCCGCATTTTCAAATATTAAAGCTGCTCCATTTCCTGAGTCGACGATAACTTGATTTTCGATTGTTAAAGTGTGCCCTGTATTAATAGTGACCTTTTTTCCTGCATCTACCTTACAAGCGCAACCCTCCAAATCACCTGTTGAACTAAAATCAGCTGCAAATTCAAGTATATCAGTATTCACTGGACTTCCATTAGACCAACTTCCATTATATACATTTGTTATTGGTGCCTTAATTTCGATATTAACTGTAGCCAAAGATGGACAATTTACACCGTCGTGAATAGTAAAAGTATAATTTCCCGGAATTAAATCTGGCACTGTAAAATTTGGATCGGATGTATTATAAGTTTTTGAAACGGAACCCGACTGGGTAATTATCCAACTTATTCCCGTAAGAAGACCGTTTAATTCTATACTCCCTTTAGGATTAATACAAGTAGGCTGAACAATTGTTCCAATACCCGGAGTGACTGGCAAAGGATTAACCGTTATTGTTCCAGTAGCACTTACTGAACCACAACCACCAATTAAAGGAATTGTATAGTTGAATGTTCCAGTATTTGTAGGCGTGCCGCTAATTGTAATTGTATTAGTTGACCATGTTGCTGTAATTCCGGGTGGTAAACCTGTTGGTACGCCAATGCCAGTTGCATTAGTTGTTGTGTGCGTAATATCAGGCATTAAAGTATGATTACAAATTGTTGGAGATGAAGATGCTGGTCCAGCAGTATTTAAATTTACTATTATAGTTCCAGTTGCATTATATGTTCCGCAGCCACCGGTTAAAGGAATTATATAGTTAAATGTTCCCGAATTTGTTGGCGTTCCGCTAATTGTAATTGTATTTGATGCCCATGCCGCCGTAACACCCGATGGCAAACCTGAAGGAGTTCCGATACCAGTTGCTCCAGTTGTTGTATGTGTTATATCTGTCATCAAGGTATTTACACATAAAGTAGGCGATGACGAAGCTGCAGTTACTGTATTCTCAGGTCGAACAGCAATAGGATATACATCTGAAACCGTATAAGCAGTTGCACAAGCTGGTGAAGCTGTAACGGTCAAAGTCAGCGTAACTTGTTTTCCGGCATCGCCCGCTGCTGCCGTGTAAGTTGGTGTTAGTGTTGTATTATTCGAAAGTGTACCTAAACCATCATGTGTCCATAAGACAGTCCCATTTGCTGCAGAAGCTTCTCCTGCTCCAACAGTAGCTGAACCATTGGAACAAATAATTTTAGATCCAGTAATGGAAACAATTGGAGCTGCATTTATATTTACGGTATAAGTAGCTGTTGCAATTTGAGGTGCACAGGAATTGATACTTGTGACTGTCATTGTTAAAATAACTGTTCTAGCAGCGCCACCAAGAGTAGGTGTATAAGTTGGATCAATTATAGCATCGTTATCTAATGATCCAGATCCTCCACTAAAGGTCCATTTAATAGTCCCATTAGATGCTGATGCACCAGTTACCTTAGCTGAACCATTGGAACAAATTGTTGTGGAGCCACCTGCTATTGCTGTTGGTAAATCTTCAATCGTTACTGCTATAGGCGCTGATATTGGACTATTACATCCCCCAGACTTGATAAATTGTACTGTAAAGTTTCCCGCAGAAGAAACATTAATAGAACGACCGGTTTGACCTGTAGACCAAAGATACGAATATGTCGCATCAGGAACTGCGCTTGATGTTAAGGTAACTCTATCTGTTTGGCACATCGGAATACTTCCTGCTGTAATTGATATTGTTGGCGCATTCGGCGGAGTGCCTGTAATTCCGCTAACGACAGCAGAAACTGTACCATTTCCCGATGAGCAACCATTCCTAGCATAAACTCTAAAATAATAAGTTTGACCAGAAAGCAAACCTGTAAAAACATAATTAGTTGTTGTTAAACCATTAACTGTTTGTGTCGCTCCAGTTGCAGGAAAAGTATTAGCAGTAGACATTTGAACTGTATAATCAAGCGTACCGACAGGAGCGCTCCACGATACGGTAATTTGATTACATAAAGAAGTAGGTGTTGCTATTACAGGAGCCAAAGGAGCGGTACTCGAAGTCATTGGTGACCGAGTTACTGAATAATTAGCACTTACGCCACAACCATTCTTTGCTTTTAATCTGTAGTAATATTGTGTCCCTCCATTTAATCCTGTAACGACATACCCATTACCACCTACATCTAAGGATTGATATCCTGGCAAAAAACTAGCAAAAGTTGATGATGTTGAAACATCCAACAGATAACTCGTTGCTTGTGATGCGGAATTCCATCTTGCATTAAAGGAATTACAGTTTATATTATTTGCTGTCATAGATGTCACATTCCCTGGAACAGCATTTGATGTTGTAATATTTTGAACTGCTGAATAATTAACACTCATCCCACAGCCATTTTTAGCTTTTAACCTATAATAGTATTGAGTATTAGCATTTAGACCCGTAACATCATATGATGTTACATTACCAACATCCAAAGAATTGTAAGCGCCAACAAAAGTTCCCGCATTAAAACCAGAAGTAGTCGATACATCTAACAAGTAACTCGTTGCTCCATTCAGTGCAACCCAACGTGCGATAAACTCAGTACAAATTGCAGCAGTTGCTGCTGATGAAGTTACTGTACCTGGAACAACAGCAGTTGCATAAGTTATGGTGTTAGAATTTGCACTAACACAGTTTCCATTATATGCTCTAACACGATAATAATAAGGACTATTTGTTAAACCAGTAATATTGTAGGTTAATACATTGCCTACATTCAAAGCATTATAACCAGCAACAAAGCTTGAAAAATTACTAACTGTGGAAACATCAAGTTCATAATAAACTGCTCCGGTAACTGCCTCCCAATTTGCCGTAATTTGATTACAAGTTGCATTGGTACCAGCATTAGCAACCGGTGCAGTACCAGACGAATTTACTATAACTGTTGTTGTATTACCAATGTTAAGGGTTGATGAACAATTTTCAGAAGCAATGGAACTCGATCCCGATGATAAAGCAATTATTTTAATGGAACTGGTTCCAACCGTCGTAAAACCGCTTGCAATAAAACTTCCAGTTCCTGCAGTTGTAACATTCATTGACACTGGAGTTTGTGCCACTCCTTGAATTTGATATGAAACAGAGTAAAGACCAACTGGCAGGTTTCCTGTCAACGTTACTTCAGAAGCATCTCCAGAACAGACATTAACTGCGGATGCTGTTGTACTAGTTAAACTGTAAGTTGGACAATTATAGGAGATTGTCACTTTCCCATCACCGCCATCACCACCGCGTCTTGCAGCTGCTAAAAAAGAAGATCGTCCACCACTTCCTCCACCTCCAGGTGCGGTTCCAGCATTTCCTACACTAGAAGTAAAAGCAGTTGCAATTCCAGCTCCTCCAAGACCGCCACCATTGGCTCCGTTTCCACCAGCTCCTGAACTGATAATTGAACCTGTATCATCTGTAAATCCAAATTCTCCATTTCCTCCGGCAGTTCCAGAAAATCTTGTTGTTCCTGTAGAATTTGCAGCTAGACCAGCGGCTCCACCTAAAACTAAACTTCCGTTATTTACTAAACCTCCTTTTCCGCCTTCAGCAAGAATTGAATATCCTGTTATTCCAGATGATCCGCCTGCGCCACCATTATTACTAGTAACACCTTTACCACCAATACCAACATTAACGGTTAATGTTTGACCTGATGTAATTGTGAGCGGGGCACTGGCAAAAGCACCACCTCCCCCTCCAGAACCGGCATAAGCACCGTTAAATCCCGGGTTTGTAGAACTTCCTCCGGCACCACCGGCACCCCATGCCTGCACGGTAATATTAGTTACTCCCGCCGGACTAACAAATGTTTGTGTACCTCCTAATGTAAATGTTGCTGTAGTTTGTGCCAAAAGAAAAACAGGAAGGCAAACTAATACTGAAATAAGTAGTGTTTTTTTCATACTGTAGCTTTTTAAATAACAAAAATTAAATTCAGCGTTAACTGAAAAATTATTCTGCAATTCTAAATACCACATCTAGCAGGAATACTAGTAAAAAGGCCTGGACTGTAATAAAAAAAGCAATCGTAATAAAGTAATTCTATTCCCTAAATATGGTATTTAAATGTCAACTTCAGTATTTTAAATTTTAGGAAGAAGGGGCAGTGAAAAACAATTTTGATTTTGGTTTGTTTTCAATTCAAAAAGACAAAAATTAAGTATCGAATTGTTAGTAAATTTGTTTGAAAACATCCTTAAACAATTTACAAATTTTTAACAACTATTTAAAAAACAGGTACTTATAATTTAAAATTCTTTTCAATTCACAAAATTTTAAGTAATTTCATTCAAATTATTTTTTTTTATGCAATTGGTCTTTTAAATTTTACAAATCATCTGAACTTCTAAAATTTCTATTTTTTAATTTTGTTAATCAATTTCAGAAATTACAAATGAACTTCAGAAATTGGGCTAAAAAAACGTCTGACAAATCATAATTCTGTGAAAAAAAAGCAAAAAAAATCCGTTTGCAAAGACACAAACGGATCATTTTTTTTAAATAAAAACGTTCCTTAAAAAATCACTTTTCTTGTAGTTGAAAAACCATTTTCCAAAGTTACTTTTATCAATAAAACACCATTCCCTGAAATTACTTTTTGAATAGTTAAATCAGATGAGTTAATTTTAGTTTTTATATACAATATCTTTCCATTCATATCATAAATTTCGACTTCTTCAATAGATTCGTTGAGGGCGTAAATATGAATCTGTTTATTTTGTAATGAAACAAAAACGTTTCCTAAAGTATTTTTAAACTCAGTACTGTTTAATTCTTTGTCCATATATTTCAATTCAAACCTATTATCAAATGTGCCTTTCTCCGTTTTAAATATATAAGAGCTCTCTTTTATATTATGTATTACTTGTTTTTCCTTATCTTCTAAATAGATATCTGAATCTAAAAACGAGCTGTCAATGTGGTCAATACTTATACTAAATTCTCCACTAATTGTTGTTGTAAAGCCAAGCAAAACAGAATCGGTTTTTTCAAATGGAAAAGCTCGTCCTTGAATAACTAAATTTTTATTTTCTGAGATACTATAAAAATTTACGAACTTATTGCCATTCAAAGATTCAGCATCATAATTCTCATCATATGAATTAGAAGCATCAGCAACATACCCTATCAAAATTTGTTTGAATAGGCCATCTTCATTCTTTAAGTTCAGCCATATTCTTTGCTTTTCAATTTCATTTTTTTGAATCTTACTGCTTTTATTAGGTTTGAAAAAGGTAGAATTTCGTTGTTTCATACGCATCTTGTTATTGAATTCAATCGTACCAGGATTTTTATAGCCAATAAAAAAAGCTTGTCCTGATGCTATAGTGTTATCCGGAGTACTTTCATTTACACCATTGGCCAAACTGCCTCGAGTACCAACCCCACCAAGTAAATTATATACCGCATAATCGTCATATGAATATTTGTTATTATAAATGGGAGTATTATGTGTCCAGAAATACAATGTCCCTTTTATCTTTGATTCATTTTCTTTCAAAAAAATATCAGCATCAAGTGTACAAGGATAAGGATTCCCAATTAAGTTGAAGGTTGCATTTCCAATACTTAAATTGACATTTATTTTTCCATTATTCGGAACTCCTTTAAAAGTTGCCTGATAACTTGAAGGAACACTATTGGAGAAATCTCTAGGTCCTTGAATAATATAACCTTTACCAGCTGACATTGTATTTGTTCCATTTTCATGATTCCAAACCGTTAGTAGAGGATCATAAGAATAATATCTATCTGAGATCGTATTTGGCGAAACATCAACCAACCTTTGGTTCATTACAGGTGAAGACCAATAAGTGTAATCTGATTTTATAATGGGTGATGACTTTCGTTTTAAATGAATAATTCCTGTATTAACAATATCATCATCTGATTGATATAAATTTGCCGAATCCTCTAAAATTAAAGTTCCTAAACCAGAATATGAAAACTCAATTCCAAGCGTATTTCCACTCAACAAAGTAACTTTTTTACCATCATCGATAGTACAGCTGCAAACATTAGCTGTTGTTAATGCAGGATAATTTTCTTTAAACAATAATTCTTTTCCGCCTGACGGAAAACCATTTGACCATGAATCTCCATTCCATACTGTCGATTCCAAACAAAGCTTCAATCTTGCAATTCTGTGCTTAGAAATCCCGGAAACTGAATTGAAATCTCCTCCAATCAAGAGTTTGTAATCTGAAGAAAAGCTCATTGCGAATAGTTTGTTATTTAGTTTAGCGTCGAAAGAATCATCAACACTTCCATTTTTTAATAACCGTATTAATCGTGATGACGGAGTCGTTTTATAACTTCCTGAAAAGGTACCGCCTACCAAAATACGATCGTCTGGCTGTATTAAAATGCTTCGCACATCTCCTTTACTAAAACCTGAACCCGACTCAAATGTTGCATCTAAACTTCCGTTTGGATTTAACCTTAAAAGTCTTTTCTGTGCGACACCGTTAAAACTTAAAAAAGAACCACCCACAATTATCTTTTGATCAGACTGCAATGCCACAGTATAAATATTTTTGTTAAATCCCGTACCAATCGAAAATGATGGATCAATGCTGCCATCCTCATTAAGACGCACTAAATCCGCAAACGGAACCCGGTCGAAAGTAGTAAATCGTCCAGCAACTAGAATCTTTCCGTCAGGCTGAAGTAATACAGCTTCAATAATTGCATCTGCTCCAATTCCACAATTAAAACTGGCATCTATGGAACCATTTGGCATAAGCCTCACAATTCGACCAACATTTATATCATTATATTTAGTAAAACCACCAGTCACGATTATTTTTTCGTCCGGTTGTATTACCACGGCATAAACCTGACTGTTGCAGCCAGAGGTCACATTGAAAGAGAGGTCGATTGCTCCATTTGGCAAAATCCGTGCAATGCGGTTGATCGCTGTTTCATTATATTTTGTAAAATTCCCTCCTAAAATTATTTTTTTATCCGACTGTAAAACGGCTGTTTTGACTAAATTACTGGCTCCTGTCTGCCCAATATTAAAATCAGGATCAGATGATCCATCTTCTAAAAGTTTCGCAATTCTAGAAACAGTGTTGCCATTAAATTTCTTAAAATTACCCAATGCCATTGATTTTCCGTTTTCTAATGCTAGAATTTTATAAACTGAATTATCAGGTCCTATTCCAGATGCTAAATAACCTGTATCATATTCACCATCAGCATTAATCTTTGCTAATCTTCCTTGGTTCAAACCATCAAAAACCAAAAACGAACCACCAATATACCATGCTCCTTCGACATCAGCTTCTAAAGCCAAAACAGAAGCTGTTGCCGGTCCCGATCCAAAATCTATGTCGTTTTTTAAAAGTCCCGAACCGTCTAAAAGACAAACGCGATTAACGATGGATCCGTTATAATTTCCTGAAAAAGATCCACCAACCATAATGTTTCCAAAAGAATCTATTTTTAAAGCTAGAACAGCTCCAGAATTAAATCCAGATCCCATGAAGAAAGAGGTATCTATACTTCCGTCTCGCATTATTCTGATAATTCTGTTTGCACTACTGCCATTATAATTAGTAAACTTGCCACCTAGAATAATTTTGCCGTCTGATTGAACTGTCATCGCACTGACTTCACCATCAAAACCCGTTCCTACGTTAAAAGTTACATCTATGCGACCGTCATTATTTAGGCGAAGAATTCTGTTGATCTGTGTGCCATTAAAAGCAGTAAAGTTTCCTGAAAGTAATATTTTGCCATCATTCAAAACCTTAACATTTTTTATGGTCGATGCGCCTGAACCTACAAAAGAAGTATCCAATGATCCATTCGTCAAAATTCGGGCAATGTAATTTGCAGCTGTATTATTGTACTTTGTGAAACTGCCACAAATAATTATTTTTCCATCAGACTGAAGTGCAATATCATATATAATTCCTGTTGTTGCTCCAGTTGAAGTATTGAAAGACGAATCAAAACTTCCATCTGTATTTAAGCGAATGAGTCTTCCTATACTTATGCCATTGTATGAAGTAAAATTTCCTCCTATAAGTATTTTGCCATCTGGCTGGATGCATGATGCATAGATTTTCCCATTAAAA
This sequence comes from Flavobacterium sp. LC2016-01, assembly GCF_009711135.1. Classification (GTDB taxonomy): domain Bacteria; phylum Bacteroidota; class Bacteroidia; order Flavobacteriales; family Flavobacteriaceae; genus Flavobacterium. The sequence continues at coordinate 312,478 of NZ_WMIC01000007.1, forward strand.
CCGTTTCCAGTATGAAAATTTTCATCAATAGTGCCATCTGGTGTTAGGCGTGTCAAATAAGGAGACGGAATTCCGTTAAGGTTTAGATATTCACCTCCAACGATTAGATTCTGATCAGACTGCAAAGACAAAGTCTGCACAGGATTATCGAATCCGTCTCCAATTGAACCATCATCCAGGGTATTAAAAGTAACATCAACTTTTCCCTGCTGTCCATAAAACGCAAAGTTTCCAAAAAATAAAGTCAGAGTGACTGCTAAAAGTATTTTTTTAGTCAAAATCAAAAAAATCAGATTAATAAATAAAAATAAGAATAATCTGAAATTTAAAGATTCAGTAACACTTGCACAATACCCACTTTTAGTGATATTTACAAGTCAAAAAAAAGCCATTTCTCATATTGAGAAATGGCTTTTTAGAATTTAAAAATAATTTTATTTATTGAAAAATAATTTTTCTTGTTGTTTTATATCCGTTTTCAAGAGTAATATCAACTAATAAAACCTGATTGCTTGATTGGAGATTTGAAATTAGTAATTCTGATGTTCCTGCTTTCTTTTTATTATAAAGCAGTTTTCCTGCGACATCAAAAATCGAAACATCTTGAATGGCTTCGTTTGAAGAAGCTACTTTGACTACTTTATCTTTTACAGAAACCGTAATACCTTTTTCAACATTTTCGAAATCACCAGTTCCTAAAGATTTATTGGTATATCTTAGAACTAAACGATCTGTAAAAGTTCCGATTTGTGTCGTAAAAGTATAATTGCTTTCTGTTAAATCATGAATTTTACCAGTAGACTTATCCTCAATATAAATTTTTTGAGTCGTCATAGAACCATCAACATTATTAATTGCAATTGTAAAATCTCCAGCAATTGCAGAACGATAACCTAACGGAACAATATCAGTATCTACAAAAGGTAAACCACGACCTTGAATTGCTAATTTAATGTTTTCATTAAGACTATAAAAATCTAGATATTTATTAGCGTCAAAACTTTCACCATCGTATCGATCGTCATAAGAATTGCTTGCTCCTTGTACATATGCAACAAGCAATTGTTTGAAAGCACCTTCAGTATTTGTCATATTCAGCCAAATACGATTCTTTTCAACATCTGCCGCTTTAGCTTCATTACTTGGCTTAAAGAACTGACCGTTTCGACTACCTCCTCTTCGCATTCCATTTCTAAAAGTAATAGTTCCCGTCGTCTTAATCCCAGCAAAGAAACCTTGCCCAGCACCAATATAGCCAGAAGGTGGATTATTGTTGTTTCCTGAACCAGGAATAGTTCCAGATCCTGCCGGTGCTGTACCTCCGCTTAAATTATAAACAGCGTAATCATCTGATCCATATTGATAAGCACCACCTAAAACCACTGGGACATTGTGAGTCCAAAAATAGAGTGTTCCTGTTAAATTTGCATTGTTGTTTATAAATTCGTCAGCGTATAAAGCGGAAGGATATGGATTTCCAATTAAATAGAATGTATTACCAGTCATTACCTCACTTGTAATATCACCATTTACAGGAGTTCCTGTAAAATGCGCTGTAAAGTTATTTCGCACAGTGTTTGAAGTTCCTTCTGGACCGCGAATAATATAACCTTTACCTGGAACCATTATAGTACTTCCCGGTTTATAGATCCATCCACCCCCATTATTAGCATACATTTTTGTTGGATCTGTTAATGGCGAAACAGCTCCCAAAGTCATGTTAAGAACTGGTGTTGACCAATATACATAATCGGCCAAACGTATTGGAGTACTATTACGTCTATATTCGATACTTCCTGTATTTATAGTCTTAATTGTAGTAGTCTGCATTAAACTTGAGCTGTCCTCAAAAATTAATTTACTTCCAGGAATAACATGAACTCCGTTTGTAACAGTTAGTGTTTTTCCAGTATCTACTGTTACAACTGCAGTATTACTTACTGTAACAGAGCAATATGTTGCATCTGCTGAGATTGTTGTACTGCTGGCAAAATCGACGTAATCATCTGAAGTTGGTACTCCAAACGACCACATAGTGCCATTAGGCCACACAGTACCATTATAAGTGTTAGCAAGTACTACCACCGGTGCTGAATAAGTTGCTGTACAACCATTATCTAAAGCAAAACGATACGTTCCTGGTGCTAATCCTGAAATTGTTGGTGTACTTGAATTGAACGCTACACTAACAACAGTCGTTCCATTATCTTGGAATAAATTCCCCGAAGCAGGCAAACCTCCTAATGTTACACTTGCCCCATTTGTTGAACAAAGTGGTTGTGTAGGTGTTCCAACTGTTGGCGCCGGATAGTTCGGTTTGATTATTAAATTAATAGTAGCTGTATTTGAACAGCTTCCGCTAGTAACGGTATAAACAACTGTTACATCTCCTGCATTTCCTCCTGTTACAATTCCCGATGCATCGATCGTTGCTGTACCTGTACCATTAGTAATTGACCAAATTCCTGATGGAGTTGTATTTGCAAACGGTGCAGTTGTTAATGTAGTACATACTGATGTTGCTCCACCTGTGATTGGGTTTACTGTTGGGAGTGGGGTTATTGTTATCGATCCACCTAAACTTACTGCGGAACACGGTGCCGTTTGACCTGTGGTTGAAACACTGAATGTTCCGTTTGCTGTAGGTGTACCACTAATTGTTAAAGTTCTATTTGTAATGTCCGGAGTAGAAGTTAATCCTGTCGGAAGCCCAGTTACATTTGCGCCTGTTGCTCCTCCTCCCCAAGTATAAACTATATCTGAAATGGCCGTTCCTGCGCATACTGCTTGAGTTGCTGGACCGGTAGTCAAGCTTAATGTAGCAAGTGGGTTAACCGCTAATCGAGCCGTATTTGAAATAGTTGAACAACCCCCACTTGTTATTGTAACACGAACATAATTTCCACTGTATGAAATAGGTGTATTATTCAAATTCAATGATGCAGTATTATATCCAGAAACACCTGCTACTCCATTTGTAGTTGTCCAATTTGTCAAGCCATCAGCGGAATATTCCCACAAATAAGTGGGACTAGTCGCAGAAGTTGTTACAGAAAATGAACCATTATCATTTTCGCATATTGTTAGATCTGCTGGTTGTGTACTTATTATTGGAAGTGGATTTACACTAATTGTTTTAGTAACAGATAATGTACCACATGAACCACCAATAGTTGTTAATGTTAATGTAATATTACCAGATTCTGTTAACCCCGCAGTATATGTTGCATTTGCAAGATCTGTTGGATTTGTCCATGACCCTGTTCCGCCTGACCATATTCCACCAGTTGCGCCACCGCCTACTGATCCGCCCATTGCTAGTGATGTAGCACCTTGACAAATCGGGGATAATACTATACCGACATTAGCTGTCGGGAGTTGATTTACAGTAACAGGATAATTGGCAGAAACTGTTCCGTTCCCGCATGTATTTGTACCCTGTACAGTGATATTTCCTGTAGCGGCAGATGCCGAATAATTAACCGTGATCGAATTTGTATTTGAGCCCGAAGCAATCGTTGCTCCTGAAGGCAGCGTCCATGTATAGCCTGCAGCATTTGCAATAGC
>NZ_WMIC01000008.1 GCF_009711135.1 Flavobacterium sp. LC2016-01
TGCAAATTTATTTTGGAAAAACGAAAATCCGCTTTATATTTGCACCCGTAATGAGTCGCCAGCGTAGCTCAGTTGGCTAGAGCAGCTGATTTGTAATCAGCAGGTCGTGGGTTCGAGTCCCTCCGCCGGCTCAACATGAAAAACCATTCTTTTTAGAATGGTTTTTTTATTTTAAATATGTTGTAAATTTATTTTGGAAAAACGAAAATCCGCTTTATATTTGCACCCGTAATGAGTCGCCAGCGTAGCTCAGTTGGCTAGAGCAGCTGATTTGTAATCAGCAGGTCGTGGGTTCGAGTCCCTCCGCCGGCTCAACATAAAAACCATCCTTTTTAGGGTGGTTTTTTTTTATGCCTAAAATTTAGGGTTTAGTTTTTTGTTTCAAGTTTCAGGTTTCAGGTTTCAGGTTCGGGACGCACATTATCATCTTGAGCAAAGTGTATATCGTTGCGCAAAGGGCTTCGACTTCGCTCAGCCTGACAGCGTAATCAGAACGTAAAACTTGAAACTTGAAACTTGAAACTTGAAACTTGAAACATGGAACTTGAAACATGGAACTTGAAACATGGAACTTGAAACATGGAACTTGAAACTTGAAACATAGAACTTGAAACAAAATCATCAGAACTTCGATTTAATATTATAGTAACAATATTTTTCTTATGTTTGTTTCTTAACCAAAAACCTATAATAATGGAAGAAACTTCAGTATTTGAAAATTTTGAGATGCAGCTCGATCAATCTGCAAAAGATTTTTTAAAGGAAACCGCTAAGTGGGCTTATTTTTTAGCAATTTTAGGATTTGTCGGAATTGGGTTTTTTGTTTTAATTGCAGTTTTTGCAGGAGCGCTTTTCTCTTCAATGGGAGCTGCAATGCCGGGAATGGGAGCTTACGGAAGTTCTTTCGGCGCGCTAATGAGCTTTTTTTATTTATTAATTGCGGCGGTTTATTTCTTCCCTGTTTACTATTTATTCAAATTTGGTTCAAATGCTAAGAGAGCGTTCAGAGATAATGATTCTGAAGCGTTAACATCGTCTTTGGGATATTTAAAATCGCACTATAAATTTATTGGTATTTTAATGGTTTCTATTTTGGTATTGTATGCATTGTTTTTCTTGCTTGCTATTACTGGAGTTTTATTAGGAAGATAGTTTTCGAATAAAAACTTAGAATTTTGATATAAAAAAAACGTCCTGAATTTCAGGACGTTTTTTTGTTTTATTCTGTAGCTGTAGGAGCTTTTTGTTCCTGCTTTTTAATATCAGCAACATACTTGGTTAATTTCTTTCCGTAAAGCGATTGTGCTACTTTTGGCGTCATCGATTTCTGAATTGTATCTAAGAATTTAATATTGATGTCGTAAATCTCAGCTAAAGCAATATAAGGTGCAATTTCATGATCTTTGTTGTTAAGAGCGAAGTTTGTTGCATACAAATATTTTCTTTTGATATTTGATTCTTGTTTTGCGTTTAAGCTGTCGATCGCTTTTTGGTCGTTTCTTTTCATTGCTTTAAATCTTGGTTCAACCAAAGCCAGACTTTCGTCATTGAAACGACTGTTTATTTTTCTGTACTCTTCATATAATTCCTGATTTTTAGATCCTGTGATTTTAGCGCTATAAATAAAGTTATCTAAGTTTGTATCAATATTTATATTTCCAGGTTCTGCAAAGAATAAAATATTATTGTCCATTGAATTTGTTACGCCTCTGTCTAAAAACAAGTAAAGCATTTCTGGAGATTCAAGTTTGATATCACACTCAAAAGCTGCGTTTCCGTCAATTTTGATACTGTCAATTGCAACAAGCGAAGTGTCAACAATTCTTTGAATATATAAAGTTCCTTTTTTTAATCCTTTAATGTTTCCTGTGATGTGCAGGTTGTCAGCAGATTCATTTTTTTTGCTGCATGATGCTAGTAGGGCAATTGCAGCAAAGGCAATAATTGATTTTTTCATTGGTTTTTAGATTTTGGTGCAAAATAAAGAAAATAGTTTGAATGCAGCTATGGTGATTTAAATTTTAATAAAAAATAAATCCCAATCTATTTCTAAATTGGGATTCATTGTATTTTTATAAAAATGAGACTTTTACATTTGCAGGTTGTAAGCCACACCGCTTTCGTGTGTATACGTAAATTTGCTGTCGCAGTCATTGTTTCCGTAGTCAATAACTCCTTTTAGGAACCCGCCTTCAATTTTTAATTTTCCTTTTGAAATGTATTGGCAAGAATATTTTTTAACTAAAGTTTCTTGAACTGTCAATGTTAATGTTGCGCCTTTGTCTGTTGTTACCGTATGAGTTCCCTCAGTCATTTCGTATACATTATCTTCAAGAACAAGAGGAGTGTCAACACCAGCAGTTTGTTTTACTGTGTATGATCCAGAATTTGTGTATACTCTTCCTAATAAATCAGTAAATTTTCCATTTGTTACTTTTCTGGTAAATTGAGGAACTGTTGCAACAGTTGTAGTATTTGTGTATTCAATTGTTCCTTCCAATTTTATTCCGTTAATAGAATAATCAATTCTTTCAATTGTTAATTTGCTTCCTGTAGTAGTCACGGGTCCAGAAAGTGTAAGTTTTAATTTTCCTTTTCTTGTAAGTTGATTGTCTACACAGCCTGTAGTTCCGTAATCTACTGTATAAACTCTAGGATAAGCTGTTCCAGAAACAGTAATTGTTGCGCAAACTGCGGCTGCAGGTTTTGACGTACCCGAACTGTTTGTTACAGATAATCCGGTGTTTACATCCATTTCGTTTGCAGCGTCAATTGAAATTGAAGCTCCTACTGCAGTTGTGTCGGTTTGATTTACGGTTTGATTGTCGCTAGAACAAGAAATGTAGGTTAGCGCTGTTACACAAATAGTTGTAACAAAAATGGCAATTTTTTTCATAGCAGTTTTTTGTTTAAAGTTAGATTTAAAGGTGTTCAAATGTAACAAAAAAAAATAATTGCAATAGAAAAAAATAATAGAGTACGCATAATGGGACCTACAGTGCTAAATATGCAAATAAAATCGTATTGTTTTAAGACAATTTTACTTTTTGCTTTTGTAGAAAAAATAGCCAAGAACTCCAGTTAGAATCGGCAGAAGAAAATTAAAAACTAAACCCATATTTTTTAATTGAGCAATATAATCTTCTTTAGAATTAATTTCTTCTGTTCGTGGCAATATGACTAGAACAACAGTGATAAAAGTAAGATAAAGTATAGAAGTTCCTATCGCGAGGTAAAAATATATTTTATCCTTTAACTGTTCTTCGAAAAGTTTTTGACTAAAAAAAGTGCTGCTCATTATCAAGGCAAATATAGATGCCAGATATTTGGCAAACCAAGTCATAACTTCTTTTGGTATTGGTTTAAAAATACCAAAAAGCAAGTGATAACCAACAAAAATTAATAATAACATGGTCCAGATAAACCACAGTTTGATTAATTGTTTTTGTGCTATAAAAAATGTCATTTAGTGTGGCGTATTAGGTTTAAAACTGTTTTTGATCTGTTTTTCAAATTCATAAGTAGGATCTTCAAGTACTTTGGCATCTCCCAATTGTCCTTCTTTTTTTATTTCGAATAATTTGACGATTATCGAATATTCATCTGTAAACTTATTTTCAGGATTTGAAAGTAATTTGTTTAGCTCTGGAATGGATTTCCAATTCGAGTCTAATGCATCAGTTTCATAGATTTTGCTAAATTCTTCTAAGCTAAATCCAGCCGGGTTTTCTCCAAGAATTTTTTTAGTTACTAAGAATAAATAGAATCTGGAATATCCTTCTTCGACACAAGAAAATTGAAACCATGAACATTCTTTGTTGGGTTTGCATTGTTCTGTATAGATTGTTTTTCCATCTTTTGTAATGCATTCTTTTCGGGTAATGATGGCGTAATTTCCGTTTCCGACATCAAAATATTTATAATTCCCGATTTCGATTTTTAATCTTTTTTCTAAAACACCAGTGAGTTGTGAATTGAGCTGTTTTAAAGGAATTCCTTTTTTGAAGTAAGGAGTGAGGTAAACCGTTTTGGTTGGATTTAATTTTTGGAAATAAGTAACATAATTAGGCAACGGATTTTTCATCATTGCCACCGTACATCCGTTATCTTCTTTAGGTCCTGGATGATCAGGGCAATTATCTTCTGAGTCAGGTACGCCATCGCCATCTCTGTCGGAACAGCCTTGTGCAGGTACTTCTCCTTTCAAATTTGGACAAGCATCATATTTGTCAATTATGCCGTCGCTGTCACTATCTAATAAGCCATTTTTTGAAATACTGTCTAATTGCTTTTGCAACTTGGCAACTTCCAATTCTTTAGACCGAAATTCTTTGTTTGAAACGCAGGAAAAAAAGAATATACAAGAAACGATCAAGAGTATTGATTTCTTCATCTATTTGGTTTTTTCTTGTAGATTAAGTTTTCTAGCTTTTTTGGAATTATAAAGTTAAAAAAATATTCCAACTAAACTTATTATAAGTAATTGTTTTTCAGTTAATTGAATAAAAAAACCTGCAAATATAAACTTGCAGGTTTTCAGTTATAAAGGGTAAGATTTTAAAATCTTATTTAATCATCTCAAAACTTCTTTTAACGAAAGCAGTTAAAGCTTCACCTTTTAATAGGTTCTGTGATAATTTTGCTAAGTCTAAAGCTTGTTTTACCAAGTGTTCTTGGTGTGTTTTATCTTCAGTGTTTAAAATGCTTGAAGCTAAATCAGAATTTGTATTTACCACCAAATTGTACATTTCCGGCATATTTCCCATTCCGAACATTCCGCCTCCGCCAGTCTGGCTCATTTCTTTCATTCTTCGCATAAATTCTGGCTGCGTAATAATGAAAGGCGCTGCCTGAGAATCCATAGCTTCTAATTGTACGCTGTATGCTTTTGGAATATAAGCTTCTAAAGAAGTTTTTAAAGTTTCTTTTTCTTCGTCAGATAATTTAGAAATTGTGTTTTCGTCTTTTTTGATTAAATTATCAACATGATCAGAATCGACACGAACAAAAGTTAAATCACTGTTGTCACCTTCAATTTTCTGAATTAAATGCGAGATAATTGGAGAATCTAAAAGTAATACTTCGTATCCTTTATCTTTTGCAGCTTCAATATAAGAATGTTGTGCATCTTTGTTTCCAGCATAAAGAACTACAAGTTTACCATCTTTGTCAGTTTGGTTTTCTTTTAGTTTTTCTTTTAATTCTTCTAAAGTAAAATACGTATTATCTACAGTTGGGTACAATACAAATGCGCCTGCTTTTTCGTAGAATTTATCTTCCGAAAGCATTCCGTATTCTAAAACGATTTTAATATCGTTCCATTTTGCTTCGAAATCAGCACGGTTTTCGTTGAATAAAGATTTTAATTTATCAGCAACTTTACGTGTAATGTAGTTTGAAATCTTCTTCACTGCACCATCTGCCTGTAAACCTGAACGAGAAACGTTCAATGGAATATCTGGAGAATCGATTACACCTTTTAACATGGTCAAAAATTCAGGAACAATTCCTTCTACGTTATCAGTAACGTAAACTTGGTTTTGGTACAATTGAATTTTATCTTTCTGGATCTGCATGTCGTTTCCTAATTTCGGGAAATACAAAATACCAGTTAAGTTAAAAGGATAATCTACATTTAAATGAATGTTAAACAACGGATCTTCAAATTGCATTGGATACAATTCTCTGTAGAAGTTTTTGTAATCTTCATCAGATAATTCAGAAGGCTGTTTTGTCCAAGCTGGGTTTGGGTTGTTGATGATGTTGTCAATTTCGACAGTTTCATTAACGTAATCTTCAGGAGCATCTTCTGGTCTTGGAAGTGTTTCTGTTCTAGTTCCAAATTTAATTGGAATAGGCATGAACTTATTGTATTTGCTCAATAAACCGCTGATTTTAGAATCTTCTAAGAACTCTAAAGAATCTTCAGCAATGTGAAGAATAATTTCAGTACCACGTGAAGTTTTGTCAGCTGGCTCTAAAGTAAATTCAGGGCTTCCGTCACATGTCCAGTGTGCAGCTGGTTCTTCTTTGTATGATTTTGTAATGATTTCTACTTTTTCAGCAACCATAAATGCAGAGTAGAAACCAAGACCAAAGTGACCAATAATTCCAGAATCTTTTGCAGAATCTTTGTATTTGTCTAAGAATTCTTCGGCACCAGAAAAAGCAACTTGATTGATGTATTTTTCAACTTCGTCAGCCGTCATTCCTAAACCTTGGTCGATAATATGGATTTTTTTGCCTTCTTTGTCTACTTTAATTTCGATAACCGGATTTCCATATTCAACTTTAGCTTCGCCAATGCTGATTAGGTGTTTTAATTTTAAAGTAGCGTCTGTTCCGTTTGAAACCAGCTCACGCAAGAAGATTTCGTGATCGCTGTATAAGAACTTTTTGATTAAGGGAAAGATGTTTTCTACAGAAACATTAATTTTACCTGTTGTCATATTTTTTTAATTTTTGAGTTTAATGTGATGATTTTCATTTGTTCAAATAGAATACCAATTATTTTTTGGGTGACAAATTGGCGGAAGTGTTAATTTTGAAAGAAAATAAATAGATTTTGGAAGAGAATTTATCTCAACGAGTCGTATATTTGTGGTATAATAATTGTTAAACGCGTAAGTATTAACTTAAATAATGTACAAAATGAAGAAAATTATTTTCATTTGCATGATCGCCACGATGTTTTTCGCGTGTAAATCATCTTCGTCTACAACGGCTGCAACAGAAGCGCCAACACTTTCTACTAAACTTGACAAATCGACTCAAGTAGCAATTAAAGGAAATTGGGTATTAACCAATGTATCTTATCCGGGTTCTGATTATATTAAGGTGACTTCATTTGATCTTGCCGATTCAAAATGTTTTATTGGCAGTACTTGGAATTTTATTTCTAACAATAATAAAGGTACTATGGCTTTGACTGCACCTAGCTGTACAGCATTTACTTCACCAATTGTTTGGAGTATAAACAATCAGGGACTTTTTGTTCTTAAAATTGTTAATCCTGGAACAAAATCTAAAAACGTGAAAGAAGGTTATTTGCTTAAAGTTGCTGGACTGAGTGATAATTCTTTTCAATTAATCGACAACATTAATGTAGGCGGACAAGTTAAAGACGTTACATACCAATTTCAAAGAGCTAACTAAGAAAGCTAATTAATATTAAAATATATACACATGAGAAAGATAACTGTTTTAGGGTTGAGTAGTTTACTTATATTGACTAGTTTTTTTGTAAGCTGTGATTCAGTAAAAAATGCAAATAATACGCAAAAAGGTGCCGGAATTGGAGTAGTTGCCGGAGGTCTTATTGGTGGTATTCTAGGAAACAATTTAGGACATGGAGGAAACGCTGCTTTAGGTGCTGCTATTGGTGCAGCTGTAGGTGGAGGAACCGGAGCCCTTATTGGAAATAAAATGGATAAACAGGCTCGTGAAATCGATCAGGCGCTTCCTGGTGCAGATGTTGAAAGAGTAGGTGAAGGAATTCACTTGACGCTTAACGAAAATGCTGTACGTTTTGATACTAACAAATCGACTTTGACTGCTACTGCAAAAGCAAATTTAGATAAATTAGTTCCTGTATTTACAGATTACGGTGATACTGATATTCAGATTTTTGGTTATACAGATAACACTGGAAAACCAGAGTACAACTTGACACTTTCAGGACAAAGAGCAGCTTCTGTTCAGGCTTACTTAGTTTCTAAAGGATTAAAATCAAGCCGTTTCAAAACTTCAGGTTTGGGAATTGTTGATCCAATTGCAACAAATGATACGCCAGAAGGAAGAGCTCAAAACCGTCGTGTAGAGTTCTCAATTACTGCAAATGACAAAATGGTTAATGACGCAAAAGCTGAATCTGGAAAATAATTTCAGAAGACAATAAAAAATCTTAAAAGCTGTTTCAGTAATTGAAGCAGCTTTTTTTTTGACTTTAGGAATTAAACATTGTAAATTTGAACTCTCAAATTCAACTCATGCTCGACATTCAAAATATTTCTTTTTCGTACATTGATACACCCGTTATAAAAAACGTTTCTTTTACTATAAATAAAGGTGAGAATATCGCCATTATTGGTGAAAGCGGCTGTGGAAAAAGCACCATGCTAAAACTAATTTATGGTTTGTATGATTTAGACGAAGGCAAGATTTTTTATAACGAAAAACCAGTTTTAGGTCCAAAATACAATTTGATTCCGGGAATGCCGTATATGAAATACTTGGCTCAGGATTTTGATTTGTCTCCATATGAAACAGTGGCTGAGAATGTTGGGAAATTCTTGTCGAATGGTTTTGCCAATATGAAAAAACTGCGTGTTCAGGAATTATTGGAAATGGTCGAAATGGAAAATTTTGCCAATGTAAAAACGAAGTTTTTGAGTGGAGGACAACAGCAAAGAGTAGCTTTGGTTCGTGTTTTAGCTTTAGAACCCGAAGTAATTTTGCTTGACGAACCTTTCAGTCAGATTGATGCTTTTAGAAAAAATGCTTTACGCCGAAATTTATTTAGATATTTAAAGCAAAAAGGAATTACCTGCATCATCGCTACACACGACAGTACAGATGCGTTGTCGTTTGCAGATGAAGCCATTGTAATGCGAAATGGAGAAGTGATTGTAAAAGGTGATCCTACAAAAATCTACGAAGATCCCGAAACCAAATATGTTGCTTCATTATTTGGTGAAGTAAATGAAATCGCCACACATTTATTGCTTGATTATACTGATGAAGCGCATAAAACATTAGTATATCCGCATCAATTTAAAATGGTTGCTGAATCAAAACTTCCTGTAAAAATCAGAAGAACTTATTTTAGAGGAAATCATTATTTAATTGAAACCGTTTATAAAAGACAATTGATCTTTTTCGAAAGCGAAATTGATTTGCCTTTGGAACAGGAAATATTTCTCAGTTTAAATTATCTTTAATTAGAAAATGTGTCAATTAGAGAATGAGTCAATTAGATAATTTTTTAATGCTTAAAATAATAAACCCGACAGATTTTTAAAATCTGTCGGGTTTACTTTTTATATCTGTTAGAGGAAAAATTAGTTTTTCAAATATTTTTCTAAAAACTGATCTTGTTCCCAAAGAAGGTGTAAAATGTTTTCTTTAGCAACATAACTGTGTGCTTCTTTTGGTAAAATTACCATTCTTGCATTGGCACCTAAACCTTTTAAAGCTTGGAAATAACGCTCTGTCTGTAAAGTGAAAGTCCCAGGATTGTTATCGGCTTCACCATGAACTAATAAAATGGGAGTTTTCATTTTATCTGCATTCATAAAAGGCGACATTGTGTTGTAAACTTCAGGAACTTCCCAATAGTTGCGCTGTTCTGTCTGGAATCCAAATGGAGTCAAAGTTCTGTTGTATGCACCGCTTCTTGCAATTCCGCAGGCAAAAAGATTAGAATGCGTCAATAAATTAGCAGTCATAAAAGCACCATATGAATGTCCGCCAACGGCTACTTTTTTGCGGTTAATATAACCTAAAGCATCTACAGCATTAATTGCTGCTTCGGCATTGTCAACTAACTGCGAAATAAAATTATCGTTTGGTTCTGTGGTACCTTCTCCAATAATTGGGAAAGCAGCATCATCTAAAACCGCATATCCTTTTGTTACCCAATATACAAATGAACCGTAATAAGGAACAGTAAATTCATTTGAATTTTGAGTTACTTGTCCAGCACTGTTTTTGTCTTTGTATTCTGCTGGATATGCCCAGATTAACAAAGGCAGTTTTTCTTTTTTAATTTTGTCGTAACCTGCAGGTAAATACAAAGTTCCAGAAAGTTCAACACCGTCTTTACGTTTGTATTTGATTACTTCTTTGCTTACATCTTTAATGCTTTCAAAAGGGTTTTTAAAAGCTGTAATTGGAGTCAGGCTATTCTGTTTTTTAATGTTTCTGAAATAATAATTCGGATATTCACTTTTAGACTGAATTTGAACTAAAACTTTACCTGATTTAAAATCTTCAATTTCTAATAAATCTTCTTTTTTGTCTTTAAAAGAAGAGGTGTAAATACGTTTCGATTTTAATGTTTTCAGATTGAATTCGTCGATAAAAGGAAACTGGCCAGTTTTAGTAAATCCTTGTCCAATACGAAATGCATTATCGTTTTCAATAGCCAAAACATATTTGTTGTACTCGTTTTTCTTTGTTTCAAATGTACCCGGATCAGAATAAACATCTTGTGAATTTCTGTCTGTAATCAGTTTTGGCTGTTCACTTGGATTTGAAGGATTGATTAAATACGTTTTTGTATTACGTGTATCGTACCATTCATCAGAAACAACAGCAATATTATCATTCCCCCAAGTTACATCACTAAAACGCTGTGGTGTTTTTACCAATGAAGTTGGATTGTTTGTAAAAGGTGCGTCCCAAAGAAAAACTTCATCTCTAAATTCGACTTTGTTTGCTGGATCTCCTTCGTCTAAAGCTGTTACAAATGCTAGTGTAGCGGGTTTGTCATTTCTCCAAGCCATTTCACGTTTTCCTTTTCGAACAGCCATAAAGCCTTTCGGTATTATTTCGTTTAACGGAACTTCATTTACTATTTTGATTTCTTTTCCTCTTGCATCATAAACAATTGTTCTTGAAGGGAATCGATATAACGGTACTACATATGAAAATGGTTTTTGAATTGTAGTCAACATAATGTAATTTCCATCTGGCGAAATTCTTTCTCCAAAATACATTGCAGCATCTTTAAATAAAACAGTATCTCCTTTAAGGTTTACCTTATACAATTCAGAAGTAACAATATTTTCAAAATTTGCTTCATCATTTTTGTTTTTCAACATATCTGGATAAGTTCTGTTTTGAGATTTTTCTCCAGAAGTATTTGAGATAATTGGTCCAGTTGGCAAATCTTTTTTAGCATCTAATAAAGGCTGTCTGTTTTTAGGAAGCATTTTTACTAAAATCGTTTCATTGTCTAAAAACCAGCTAAACGGATTTCCAAGATTTGCGTTTACAGTACCTTCAGTAAGTTTTGTGGCACTTGCAGTTGCAACATCTAAAACCCAAAGTTCAACTCCAGTTGCAGTTGTGTGCGAAAACAATATTTTTTTATCATTTGGCGACCACAAAATATTGCTGATCTTAGGATTGGTTGGCAAACCTGAAACCTGCACTTCTGCCGTGCTGTTGATTTTGCGTACTTTTAAATTGTTTAAATACGTTACCGTACTTGAAATATTAGTAATGGGATTAATTCTTAATCCGCCCAAACGCAGTTCCTCCTGATTTAAGTCATCTAATGTTTTATAAGTGGGTCTGTACATTAGCAACATGTATTCTTTTTTAGTATCCATTGATACTGTCGGAGCACGTTCGTAATCGGCTAAATCTAAAATGGATTTTGGTGGTTTTTGGTAAGTTAAGCTTTCTTGGGCAAAGGCAAAAAAACCAAAGTTTAGAAATAAGAGCAGTGTAACCTTTAATTTCATAATTTGAATTTTAGGGGTTTAAAAAATGGTATTCGTAATGTTTGACTAAAGTACTTCAATCTTGTTACATTTTAAAGCATATTTTCAATACTTTTCATCATTTTTAACAAATCACTGATTTTTCTTAAAAGAAAAAGTTTTAAAGAACTTTAGAATTAAAGTATATTAAATTGTCAATAACGAAAAAAATAGTAATTTGGGTGCTTATGTTTTAAACTATACGTAAATTTGCAATCCAATTTTTTAACAAACAATAAAAGAATATGTATCATTCAAAAATAGCGGGCTTAGGATATTATGTTCCTTCAAATGTTGTAACCAACGATGATTTGTCGAAGATTATTGATACCAATGACGAATGGATTCAGGAAAGAACCGGAATTCAAGAGCGCAGACATATCATTCGTGGAGAAGATACCACAACTTCAATGGGAGTAAAAGCAGCTAAAATTGCAATAGAACGTTCTGGCGTAGCCAAAGAAGATATTGATTTTGTAGTTTTTGCAACCTTAAGTCCAGATTACTATTTTCCAGGTCCTGGAGTTTTAGTACAGCGCGATTTAGGTTTAAGAACTGTTGGAGCTTTAGACGTAAGAAATCAGTGTTCTGGTTTTGTTTATGCTATTTCTGTTGCGGATCAATATATTAAAACCGGAATGTATAAGAATATTTTGGTGATTGGTTCTGAGGTGCATTCTACAGGCTTGGATATGACTACTCGCGGACGCGGAGTTTCAGTTATTTTTGGAGATGGAGCAGGAGCAGCTGTTTTGAGCCGTGAAGAAGATTTGACAAAAGGAATTTTATCAACGCACTTGCATTCAGAAGGTCAGCATGCTGAAGAATTAGCATTGCAGGCACCGGGAATGGGAGCACGCTGGGTGACTGATATTATTGCTGATAACGATCCAAATGACGAAAGTTATTATCCATACATGAACGGACAATTTGTATTTAAAAATGCAGTAGTTCGTTTTGCAGAAGTAATCAATGAAGGTTTAGAAGCAAATGGTCTTCAGGTGTCAGATATTGATATGCTGATTCCGCATCAGGCAAATTTGAGAATTTCGCAATTCATTCAGAATAAATTCAAATTATCTGATGATCAAGTACACAATAATATTCAGAAATACGGAAATACAACGGCAGCATCTATTCCAATTGCTTTAACTGAAGCTTGGGAACAAGGAAAAATAAAATCTGGAGATACAGTAGTTTTAGCCGCTTTTGGAAGTGGATTCACTTGGGCGAGTGCTATTATAAAATGGTAAATTAATTCATCTTGCATTATATTTTAAACCTGCTTCATTTTGGAGCAGGTTTTTTTATAATTTTGTTTGTGCCGTTGCGCACTTAGACCTAAAAGGTTTTAAAAGCTGTCAGGTCTCCTTTGGAGAAAAATTATTTAAATCATAATGAAAAAAAATCAACTAGAAATTGCCTGTTTTAATTACGCGTCAGCTTTGATTGCTCAGGAAAGTGGTGCAGATAGAATTGAACTGTGCGAAAACATGGAATTGGGAGGAACAACGCCAAATTCTATTTTGGTAGTGAAAGTCCGCGAAAGCATAAATATAAAAATGCACGTTATTATCCGGCCTCGTGGTGGTGATTTTGTGTATTCTGATGAAGAGCTTACCGAAATGAAACAGGATATTAAGCAGTATAAAAAGCTTGGAGTGGACGGTTTTGTTTTTGGAATATTAAAACCTAACGGGAAAATCAATAAAAAACAAAATCGAGAATTAGTGCATTTAGCGCATCCGCTTTCGTGTACTTTTCACCGTGCTTTTGATGTTGTCGATGCTGTTGAAAAAGGACTTGAAGATGTTATCGACTGTGGTTTTAAAACCATTTTGACTTCGGGAAGAGGAAAAAATGTTGAAGAAGGAATTTTCGATTTAGAATTGATTCAGAAATTAGCCAAAGACAGAATCGAAATTATGCCGGGCGGAGGACTGAGATCTTCAAATATTAAATTACTGCAGGACAGATTAACGCCGACTTTTTATCATTCGTCCGCAATTACAGATAAATCAGAAATTGCAAATCCCGAAGAAATAAAAGAATTGCGAAATTTTTTATAGACAATTATAAAATAAAAAATCCTGGAGTTGGCATACTCCAGGATTTTTTTTTCTACAAGAACTATTAAAATCTACTAATCAAAGTGGGATTAAAACATTCCGCCACCACCTTTATTAGTGTTATCTTCTCTTTGTTTACGTTGTAAATTTTTGATTTTTCCGCCTCCAAAGTTGTAAGTCAAACCTAAATAAACTGTTCTGCTTTCCCAAGTAAACTCACCTGTTTGCGGGTAAGGATAAACTCCATCAAAAGAATATTTCATGGTTTTGAAAACATCATTGAAACGTACGCTAATGTTCATCTTATTGTCTAACAATGTATAACGTGAGCCAATATCCATTTTGTACATTTCATTTCTTTTCTGCTGTACATCTTCAACTGGACCTCTGTAAAAACCAAATAATAAAAAGCTTAAACGTTTTGTTGGTTTGAAGTTTGAGTTCATACGAGCATTGAATGCCGAAGTTGTTACACTGCGTTCAAGAGGCGAAGTTGTTCCAGTTGCTGGATTGAATTGGAACACAACACCTTGCTGTTTAATACTTGAAAAATCAATAGACGGTTGGATATCCCACCATTTTGTAAGTTTGTAATTTAACGAAACATCAAACCCGTAAGCACTGTTGTGATCGTAGTTGGTGTAACTTAAAATTTGTTTGTATCCAGATGCATCATTTGGATCTGGGCTTAAAGTTCTGCTGATTTGGTCGTTGATGCTTCTTACGAAAACACCAGCCGTTACACTTCCTTTTTCAAGAGTTTTAGTGTAATTTACTTCAACAGAGTTTGTAAACTGAGGTCTTAATTCAGGATTTCCGTATGAAGTTACTAACGGAGTTGAAAACTCACGAATAGGCTTTGTCTGCTCTAAACTAGGACGGTCAACACGACGGCTGTAACTTAATTGCAATACATTTTTTTCATTTAAATTATAAGTTAAATAAGCTGATGGATATAAAGTAATATAATCATCATTAAATTTGTCTTGACCGTGATTTAAGTTTGCTGCAACTTTATAGCTTTCAAAACGAGTTCCTAACTGATAGCTGAATTTTTTGAATTTTTGACCAAATGTTACATACGCTGAGTAAATATCAGTATCATAAGTATAATTTGAAATTTGTTCGTTAACAGGAACTAATGGATTACCTGTGTTGTAATCGTTATTTGTTCTTGTGATTCTCGCTTCAGCACCAGCTTCAAGAGTAGTTTTGTCATTCAACGGATTTACATAATCAACATTTATAGTGCTCAATTTTCTTTGATCACCAATTTTATCGCTGTAAACAACATCGTTTGCCGAATTATTTGGTTTAGTTGTCTGTGTGTCAAAAGTAGCATTTTGGCTTACTTTAGTATCACTGTAATTACCTTCAAAATCTAAAGTATGACCTTCTTTTTTGAAAATATGTTTGTACGCTAAATTATAAGTTCCTGTTTTGGTTGGTCCTTGGTAAATTGAATTTTGGTAAATATTTAAAATATTTGGATCACCATTCTTGTAATCAATATTTGTAATTACATTTCCGTTTCCAGTTGATTTATTTTGATTCGTATAAAATGACAAAGTATTTTTATCATTGATCAAATAATCCATACCTAGTTTGTATAGGTAATTGTCGTTCTCATTTGAAATATTTAAGTTTTGTGTAATATCCTGGTCAAATCTTTGAATGTGGCCTTTATTGTAATATGTACCAAAATTTTGCCCTCCGTTTCCAAAGAAATTTACTTTTCCAGTTTTATAATTCAAATCTAAAGACTGATTGTATTTTGCAGTTTCTCCAAAAGTGATACCACCACTGTAGCTTCCGTTGAAACCAGTGTTGGCATTTTTGTGCAGAACGATATTGATAATTCCAGACATTCCTTCTGGATTGTATTTCGCACTTGGATTTGTAATCAACTCAATTTTTTTGATTGAAGTTGAAGGAATTTGTTTCAATAACTGTGCAGGATCAATATTTGATGGTCTTCCGTCAATTAATACACGTACATTTTCATTTCCGCGAAGCGAAAGTTTTCCGTCCTGATCTACATTTACTGAAGGAATGTTGCTCATAATGTCAGATGCAGAAGCCCCGGCAGTAGTTAAATCTTTCCCGACAGTAATTACTTTACGGTCAATTTTTTGCTCAATTGTAGAGCGCTCGCTTACAATATTTACACCTTTTAACTGTGTTGCTTCTTCTTCAAGAGAAACATTTACTGTAGCTGTTTTTTTGTTTTCGCTTAAAATTACTGAGCCAACATATTTTCTGAAACCAATGTATTGAATTTCGATTGTGTAGCTTTTTAATGCTAAGTTTTTGATAGAAAAATCACCATTATCATCTGTATTCACTCCAGATACTACTTTGCCGTTATCTTTGATAGAAACAGTTGCATACGAGATAGGTGCATTATTTGATTTTTCAATAATTTTTCCGGAGACCGTCCCCGAATTCTGGGCCTGTGCTGTTGCAATTAAACTGAATAATGCGAACAGAAAAAATTTTAATTTCATAATTAATAACTGATTATTTTGATTTGATTGATGATGATTGTTTTTTTTGTTTTTGTTAGATTTTTTTTGCTTTAAATAAATTCAAAGTCTCTATTAAGACTCTTTTATGATTGATATGTTACAAGAAAAACTTAAAATTT
The DNA here is from genome assembly GCF_009711135.1 of Flavobacterium sp. LC2016-01. Classification (GTDB taxonomy): domain Bacteria; phylum Bacteroidota; class Bacteroidia; order Flavobacteriales; family Flavobacteriaceae; genus Flavobacterium. The sequence continues at coordinate 16,206 of NZ_WMIC01000008.1, forward strand.
TTTCTATTTACTCTGCGAGTTGCTGTTCTGTAGGAGATTAGCATTTTAATTTTTTGATAATTTTAACATTCATATGAGAAACATTTTTAAGAAATTCTAAACGTTTTGTGCGATTTTATATGTTATTCATTTTCTGTAATTGATGAATAAGCAGTATCTTTGCTCACTTTAAAATAAGTTTACATGTCATTATCACAAATTCTTACACCTTCTATACAAAAAGCAATACAGGCATTATTTGATGTTTCAGTTGATAAAATCGAATTTCAGACTACCAGAAAAGAGTTTGAAGGCGATATTACTATGGTAATTTTTCCTCTGCTGAAAGTAACTAAAAGCAATCCTGTCGAATTAGGAAATAAAATTGGAAACTATCTGGTTGAAAATGTTTCTGAAGTTGCGCGCTTTAATGTAGTTTCAGGTTTCTTGAATATTGTAATTTCCGATCGTCATTATCTGGATTTCTTCAATGAAATTAAAGACAATACTAAATTTGGTTATGTAACTCCAAATCCAGATGACAAAGCAATTATGGTCGAATATTCTTCGCCAAATACAAATAAGCCTTTGCATTTAGGTCACGTTCGTAACAATTTATTAGGATATTCTGTTGCTGAAATTTTAAAAGCTTCTGGTAAAAAAGTATACAAAACTCAAATCATTAACGATCGAGGAATTCATATTTGTAAATCGATGTTGGCTTGGGAAAAATTCGGAAACGGAGAAACTCCAGAAAGTTCAGCTTTAAAAGGAGACAAATTAGTTGGGAAATATTATGTAGAGTTTGATAAAGCGTACAAAGCAGAAATCAATCAATTAATTGAAACTGGAAAAACAGAAGAAGAAGCAAAAAAACAAGCTCCAATTATCATTGAAGCACAGGAAATGCTTAAAAAATGGGAAGCTGGAGATGATGCTGTAATTGCACTTTGGAAAAAAATGAACCAATGGGTTTATGATGGTTTTGCTACAACGTACACTAATCTTGGAGTTAATTTTGATAAATACTACTACGAAAGCAATACTTATTTATTAGGAAAAGACGTTGTTCAGGTTGGTCTTGATAAAGGTGTTTTCGAAAAAGATCCAGATGGTTCCGTTTGGATTGATTTAACTGATGAAGGTCTTGACCGTAAAATTGTTTTGCGTTCTGACGGAACTGCGGTTTATATGACGCAAGATATTGGAACTGCGATTCAGCGTGTAAAAGATATGCCAGATGTTGGTGGAATGGTGTATACTGTTGGAAATGAGCAGGATTATCACTTTAAAGTTTTATTCTTAATCTTGAAAAAACTTGGTTTTGACTGGGCTTCAAGCTTATATCATTTATCATATGGAATGGTCGATTTACCTTCAGGAAAAATGAAAAGCCGTGAAGGAACTGTAGTTGATGCTGATGATTTGATGCAGGATATGACCGATACGGCTCAAAAAATTTCTGAAGATTTAGGAAAACTCGACTATTATTCTACGGAAGAAAAAGCGAGATTGTATAAAACAATTGGTCTTGGTGCGTTGAAATATTACATTTTAAAAGTAGATCCAAAAAAACGTATTTTATTTAATCCTGAAGAATCTGTTGATTTTGCTGGAAATACGGGTCCGTTTATTCAATATACATATGCGCGAATTCAATCGATAATCCGTAAAGCCGATTTTGATTTTTCTGCCAAAACAAATATTGAAGAACTTCACGAAAAAGAAAAAGAATTGGTAAAACAAATCGAACTTTTCCCAGAAGTAATTCAGAATGCAGCACAAAATCACAGTCCGGCACTGCTTGCAAATTATACTTACGATTTAGTAAAAGAATATAATTCGTTCTATCAATCCGTTCATATCTTAGGCGAAGTTGATTTGACTAAAAAGATTTTCAGAGTGCAGCTTTCTCAAAAAGTTGCCGAAGTTATTAAATCAACATTTACTTTATTAGGAATTGAAGTTCCGGAGCGAATGTAAAATTTAAATACTTATAATATTGAAAGGCCAATAGTTTTCTAACTATTGGCCTTTTTTATTGTTTTTGTGTCGTATTATTCCTGCAATTTACTTATTTCTGGGCTACTTTTGCTTTGAGTAAAATGAAACAAATCTTTTAAAGATGCTTCCTTATATTTATTTTAACTATTTGAATTAGTATGCTTTTAGTGAAAATTGTAAAAGGATCAAACCGCCTAAATTTGAAATAGGCGGTTTTTTTTATGACCTATTTTGTAATTAGTCTATTTATTAAATTCATTAATTACAAATTTAATATCATAAGTGTTGATGTTGAAAAATAAAGAGTTATTGTTAAAATTGTTTACTCAGTTTTAAATAAAAAAAAAAGCCGGTAATTTGGGGATTACCGGCTTTTAACTAACAAAATATTTTTATTTCTTAACGAACTTGTCGATAATAGCATCAGATTCTGCTTTTGTTGCATCTGGTTTTAAGTCAAATAAAAGAGAATACAAAGCTTTACGATCAACTTTAGCTTCTAAGTTTAAGTCTTGTTTTCTGTCAAAAAGAACTTGCCATTTGTTACGAACGTTTTGCCAAAGATCTTTATTAGTAGCCCACCATTTTTGAGCAGCAGCACATTTAGAATCTGGAACTTTAGTGTAAACATCAAATCCTTTTTCTTGAGCTAAAAGAACATCTTTTCCACTGTCATCTCTAACTAGTTTGTCGTTGTCCTGCTCATGGTTCCATCCTGTAGCAGTAATTTCATGTATGTTTCTTCTTTTTAAAACATTATAGTCGTTACGTTTTGTCTGCTCTCTTCTAGGAAGCGGTGCATCAGCAACATTTGACCAATAGTCTTGTCCGTCAACATGTACCCAAGTTGATGATCCTTCGTATCTTGGACTGTCATCTACTTGATATACTTTTTGAGTCCATTGACCTTTAACGGCTTTTTTATCTAATTTTTTGTACTTCCAAGAAGTTCCTTTATCAAACGAATATAAATCTGTGTTTTCATAAAGCCAGTCTTGTCTCCAGTGTTTGATGATCATATCATCGCTCACAATCAATAAATGCTGCATTACAATTTTATTAGGCGTATCGTCTAATAATTGAACCCATTCTAAAGCAGATTCATGTTTAGTTTCTGATGGCTTATAAGTAAGAGAATCTTTAGGGTATGAAAAAGTTTCTGTGAAATTGAATTTTACTTCATAACAACCGCACATTGATTTTATTGATTTAATGTCTTGTTGTTTTTTGTCCTGGCTGAAACCAAGAGTACAAGTCAAAGCCATTACGGCCGATAAATAGAGGCTTTTTGTAATCATAACTTATTGTTTTGTTTTTAATTTTTGCAAATATATAAATTTTATTTAGAACAAATAAAAATAGTTTATATATTTGCGCCATTATTAAGACTGAATAAAAATAATGAAAATTAAAATTACCTTTTTTGCTGGACTTCTTTTTTGTACTTACTCTTTTGCTCAGCAAAAAGATAGTATTGTTTCTCAGGAAAAACTTTCTGAGGTTGTTGTTACTGGTCAAATCGAGCCTCAATCTATAAAAAAGTCTGTATACAATGTTCGAGTTATTTCTAATAAGGATATCAAGAATTTGGCAGCAAATAATTTATCAGATGTGTTAAATCAATATTTAAATATTACAGTTACACCAAGTGGGACAAGTGGTCGTTCGACAGTTTCATTATTTGGATTGGATGCGCAATATTTTAAAATTTTGGTTGATAATGTTCCATTGGTTAACGAGGGCGGTTTAGGAAACAATACTGATCTTTCGCAAATTAACCTTAATGATGTAGAACGCATCGAGATTGTAGAAGGTGCAATGGGAGTTGTTTATGGGGCAAATGCAGTAAGCGGTGTTCTTAATATTATTACAAAAAAATATTCGAAGTATAAATGGGATATTAATGTTGCCGCTCAAGAAGAAACAGTTGGTGACGAATATTCTCTTTTTGATGAAGGAAGGCATATTCAGAATTTACGCATTGGTCATACTTTTAGTGAAAATTGGTATGTAAGTGCCGGAATTAATAGAAATGATTTTCAGGGTTATTTAGGAGATAAGAATGGCAAAAATTATATAGAAAATGATGGTACTAGAGGATATAGCTGGTTGCCAAAAGAGCAATTAAATGGTACAGCTTTGATTTCGTATCAAAAAGCTAATTTCCGTTTTTTTTACCGATTTGAATTTTTAGACGAAGATGTAGATTATTATAATAGTACCGTGCAATCTGGTTTTAATACTACCTCTTATCGTTATGCTGAAGATAGCAGGTATTTTACAAATCGATATTTTAATAATTTGAATGCTATTGGTAAAATGTTTTCGCAAGTAAATTATAATATTACCGTTACGCATCAAAAGCAAGAAAGAGATATTGAAGATTTTAGATATAATTTATATACCAGAGATGAATCACTTAATGTGAGAGTAAAAGACCAATCGATGGAAGTGCTTTCTTCGATGGGAACATTCAATAACTTTTTTGAAAGTAAAACATTAGATTTTCAGTTAGGATACGAATTTGTAAATAATCAAGGTTTTTCTCTAGTTCAGGAGGCAAACAAAGTTTATGTTCCCGTTCAAAAAACATTAGAAAACTATGATTTCTTCGCTTCTGCAGAAATTTTAGCGACAGAACGATTTTCTATAAAACCAGGAATACGTTTTTCTGCTCAGTCAAAATTTGACAATCAATACGCTTCCTCAATTGCTTTGAGATATTTATTTGATAAAGGCTTAGAGCTAAGAGGTTCTTTTGGCACTGGATTTAGAACGCCAAATTTTAACGAATTATATTCAAAACAAATTTTCGATGGCCACTTTTTTGTGGGAAATGAAAATTTAGTTCCTGAAAAAAGTACTTCTTATGAAGTGAGTGTCAAAAAAGTAACGGCTTTTTCATCTGGACTGCAAATGGCAAATACATTTGCTGGAAGTTATTTAGATTTAAAAGATAAAATCGATCAGGCATTTGTTGGAGATAATCCAGACACAGGAAGTCCGATGTATCAATTTATCAATATTAGTAAATACAGAATGTGGAACTTTTCTTCGACCAATCAGTTTAGGTTGGATAATCTGACTTTTAATATTGGTGCGACTTTAGCTGGGGTTTCTCAAAATATTGATAATGGAGAAAACGGCGTGAGTGATCCATTTTTGTACACTTTAAATTTAAACGCAAGTATTTCTTATATGTTTCCAAAATGGAAAACAGTTGTTTCGGGATATTATAAATACAACGGAAAAGCACAGCAATTTACCGAAGGAAGTTCTGGTTTTGTTTTGTCTGAAGTTGATCCAAGTAGTTGGCTTGATGCTTCAATTAGACAGAATTTCTTCAAAAATCATTTAGAAGTTTCCCTTGGCGCTAGAAACATTTTTAATATAGTTAATGTAAACAGAACAAATGGTAGTACAGGAGCTCATGCTTCAGGCTCAGATGTAATGCTCGCATATGGACGTTCTTACTTTTTAAAATTAGCATATAACCTTAATCTTTAATATAAATATAGAATACAATGAAAAAGTTATTATTTTTATCAATCGCGTTACTATCACTAGCATCATGCTCAAATGATGACGATAATAAAGTTGAGATCCCAACTGTGGGAGAAACTTTGAAGACTTCTGTTGGTGGGCCAAACCAACCAAATCAACTTTATCTTGATTTAAGTGCTGCAGAAACTAAATCAGTAAACAGAGCGTCTTGGGATTTGGGATTTTCTTCTGGTTCAGATTTTAGAGTAATCATCAATGGTTCTCTTAAAATGGCTGTAAAAAAATTAGCTACTTCAGATATTACTTTGTCTCAGGTGGCTGATGTAAATGTTTCAGTTGGAGCAGGTGAAACTCTTGTATCTAATGGTTATGTTGATAACCCAACTGGAGTTTTAGCTGGCGAGGGAGCAGGTAAAGGAACAGCAATTGCTGAAATTTCTGCTACAGATGCTGACAACAAAGTATACTTAGTAAATCTAGGATTTGCAATTTCTACTACTACGCCAGGTGTTGGTTCAGTAAGTGTTGATGGAGATGCAAGAGGATGGAAAAAAGTTAGAATCTTAAGAAGCGGAAATGGATATAAAATTCAATATGCTGATTTGACTTCGACAACTTTTACAGAGAAAACAATCTCAAAAGATACCGACTTTAATTTTTCATTTTTTAGTCTAGTTTCAGGTAATACTGTTTCAGTAGAACCAGCAAAAGCGAAATGGGATTTGAATTTCACAACTTTTACGAATTACTTAAACATGGGAAGTGGTGAAGTAACATACGGTTATGCTGATTTTATTACTACAAACTCAAAAGGAGGAACACAAGTTTATCAGGTATTAACTTCTGTTAAAACTTATGAGGCTTTTGCAAAAGCAGATGTAGTTGAAGCAAACTTTACTGTTTCTGCAACAGATCAAAGAATAATTGGAGCTAACTGGAGAAATGGTGGTGGACCAACTTCATTACCAAGTATTAGAACAGATCGTTTTTATGTTGTAAAAGATGCAGCTGGAAATTACTATAAAGTTAAGTTCCTAGCTATGACAAATGATGCAGGTTTAAGAGGAAATACTACTTTGGAGTATGCAATTTTAAAATAATTCGTAAAAATGAAAAAATCTAAAAAGATCATTTCATTTTAACTTATGATGTTTCGGCATCGATATTTAGTTAATCATTAGCTTTGTTTTTTTTATTTTTTTTTTGATAAAGAGGTTAGATTCGTCTGGCCTCTTTTTTTGTTTTTTACTTTGTTGCTAAAAACAATTGTTAATTAAGGTTTAATCTTATCTTTGCACATATTTTTTCATAATAAATTAGAGGAAATTTCGTTCAAATTAGTTTTTGTAATTAATCCTTTAAAATTTAAAATTACTAGTGAATACAAAATCATATTTTTTTCAGTCTTTCGCCATTGTTGCATTAGCATTTGTTGCTTTTATTGGATTCAAGCAAGTTTTGCCTAATAAAATTTTTTCTGAAAGCAAAATCAATTCGAAAAACGTATTAATCGACAGTTTGCTTTTGGAAGCTGTTGCTAAAGATTCTTTAACAGAAAACGACAGCATTGACGCAATCGAAGACGCTCAAGGAAAAGAAGAAATCGTTTATGAAAATATCGAAGGAATTGAATTTCCATCTGAAACTTTTGATAATTATAAAGGATATCAATACCTGATTTCGTTTTATGAAAAGTTATATCAATTAGAAAAAAATCCAGAATCGAATGTCAGAATTGCGTATTACGGTGATTCAATGACCGATGGCGACTTAATTGTTCAAGATGTAAGAAGCAATTATCAGGAACGTTTTGGAGGAAATGGCGTTGGTTTCGTTTCGATTACTTCAGAATCTGCGGCGTCGCGCGGTTCTGTAAAATCTACTTATTCTAAAAACTGGAAAACACAGTCGTATTTAAATGTGAAAAGACCTTCAAGCCCTTTTGGAGTAAACGGACATGTGTTTTTTGCCAATGATAAAACCAATCCAACTTGGGTGCAATACGAAGCTGGAACTAATAAATATTCTACTACTTTAGATAATCCAACTTTGTTTTACGGAAAAGCTTCTAAAAATGGTAAAGTGAATTTTATTATCGGAAAAGATACGCTGAAGAAAAATCTGAATCCGAATAATTTAGTTAATACTTTAAAAGTAAATTCGGGTCACTTAAAAGCTTTTAAAGCTAATTTCGTAAGTGCAGATTCGATTCCAATTTATGGTTTCAATTTTGATAACGGAAGCGGTGTTCACGTAGATAACTTCTCTCAAAGAGGAAATTCAGGATTGCCAATTTCGATGTTTAATGCCAATGTAATGCAAGGTTTTAATCGCAGTCTGAAATATGATTTGATTATTTTGCATTACGGAACGAACGTGTTGAATTACGGAACCAAAAATTATGCTTGGTACGAAAGAGGAATGACGAAAACAGTAAATAAGATAAAAGAATCTTTTCCAGGCGTTTCAATTTTAATTGTTTCAACAGCAGATAAATCGACCAAATATGATTTGGAAATGAAAACAGATTCGGCTGTTGTGCCTTTAATGCGATCACAAAAAAGATATGCGTTGGATACGGAGTCTGGTTTTGTGAATTTATATACTTTGATGGGCGGCGACGGATCGATGGTAAAATGGGTTGATGAAACTCCGGCCAAAGCCAATAAAGATTACACGCACTTTAACCAGCGTGGAGCAAAAGCAATTGGAAATTTATTATATACTCAATTAAATAAAGGTTACGAAGAATATAAAATATTGCGTGAAAAACGCGAAGCTGTTTCGAATCAGAAAAGAGCAGCTCGAAAAACCAATGCAGATTCTACCTCTGTTATAAAAGATAGTGTAAATGAATAAACTGATTATTTTTTTCTGTTGTCTTTTTTTATCTCCAAATGATAAGACACAAAAAACAGATTCACTTCCAACAACAAAAAATATGATTCATAAAGTCGATTCAATCGTAGCTGATCCTGCTTCTGATGATCAAATTTATAATGCGAAAGTATTAAATGATTTTTTCGAAAAGTTAAAGGAAAATGAAAACCATAACAATCAAAAAATAAACATTGTTCATATTGGCGATTCGCATATTCAGGGCGATTTAATGACCAATGAAGTGCGTAAAAAACTGCAGCAGCAATTTGGAAATGCCGGCAGAGGTTTAGTTTTTCCGTATCAGCTTGCTAAGACAAACGGATCTTATAATGAACGTTTTTATTCAAACAGAACTTGGGAAAGCTATCGAAATATTCTTCCAACAAAAAATGCTCCTATTGGTTTAAGCGGTATCGGGCTTTGGCGTGACAACGGCGGTTTTGCAGTAGAATTGCGAGTGAAGGACATGGCTTATAAATTTAATACGATAAAAATTATTACGCCGCAAAATCAGCATATGTTTGATTTAGCAACTTCATCTCAAGTCAATTTGATTCAGTCTTCAGAGAAAAAAGTAATCACGCATAAAATTAAAAAAGGAGAAGCAATTTCGACGATTGCAGACAAATACAATATTTCGGTTACGGATATTAAAAAAGCTAACGGATTAAAATCAAATAATATTCGTGCGGGCCGAACATTGAAAATTCCGACAAACGAAACGAAACAGAAAACGATTAAAAGTTCTGAATTTGTTCCTTTAAATTTAGAAACAGATTCTTTTTGTCATTATTACAATTCAGATAAAGCTTTAGAGAAAATTTATTTGGTTCCGAATAAAGAAGTTTCAAAATACGAATTAAACGGAATTGTTTTAGAAAAAGATGCTCCGGGAATATTATACAGTGGTATTGGCGTAAACGGCGCTAAATATTCAGATTACAATAAATATCCTTTGTTTTTTGAACAGCTGAAAGCAGTGCATCCAGATTTACTTGTTTTTTCACTCGGAACAAATGAAAGTTATGACAAATTAGAAACTGAAAGTTATATTAGACATTTGAGAGAATTTATAAGCAATATCAAAGCTCAAAATATAAATGTTCCAATAATCGTGATGACGCCGCCGCCATCTTTGCTTAGAAAAAAGCCCAATACTTACATTCGAGATTATACAAAAGAAATTTTGGAAATCGCAGAAAAAGACGGTTTTGCCGTTTGGGATTTATACGATGAATTTGGAGGAATGGACGGAATTCGGAAATTAAAAACTCAGAAATTAATTGGTCCAGACTGGGTTCATTATTCTAAAAAAGGATATGAAAAACAAGGCGACTTGTTTGCACAGGCAGTTTTAAAAGCATACGATAATTTTAAATCAAAGAATTAAATTGATAACAATAGATAGCATTAATGATTGGTTCATCCAAAATTTTGGTGCAATTGCAATAGAACAAGTTAAAGGCTGGTTTGTTTATAATCCAGACGAAAAACTATTATTTAATACGGGTTTATTCCTAGGATTATTTCTGGTTTTTTATTTTGTGTATGCTTTTTTACGCAAAACATTTTATTTGAGATTAACCTATGTTATTCTTTTCTCGCTTTTCTTTTATTACAAGTCAAGCGGTGTTTACTTTTTGCTTTTATTACTTTCCTCAGTTGTAGATTATGGACTGAGCCAGATTATTTATAGAGCAACAAAAGACAGTACCAAGAAAATATATCTTGTAATCAGTGTAATCTTGAATTTAGGATTGCTGGGCTATTTCAAGTATATGAATTTCATGATTGTGACTTTCAATGATATGTTTTATGGTAATTTTAAGCTTCATGATGTTTTTCTTCCTGTCGGAATTTCGTTTTATACTTTTCAGTCGATGAGTTATATTATCGAAATTTATCGTGAAGAAATTAAGCCAACAAAAAATTACATCGAATATTTATTTTTCGTTTCATTTTTCCCGCAGTTAGTTGCCGGACCAATTGTACGTGCAAAAGATTTTCTTCCGCAGATTTATCAAAAATTAAATCTGACAAAACAAGATGTAAACAATGCTTTGTTTTTGATTATTGGCGGATTAATCAAGAAAACCGTAATCTCAAATTATATTTCAATAAACTTCGTTGATCGTGTTTTTGATACGCCAATGAGTTATACTTCGTTCGAGAATTTGATGGCTTCATATGGTTATGCAATTCAAATTTATTGCGATTTCTCAGGATATTCAGATATGGCAATCGGAATCGCTTTATTGCTCGGATTCAAATTGCCGGTCAACTTTAGAACGCCTTATAAATCAACTTCGATTACCGATTTTTGGAGAAGATGGCATATTTCGCTTTCAACTTGGCTGAAAGATTTCTTATATATTTCGATGGGAGGAAACCGTGAAGGTTCTTTCGCCGGATATTTATTCCCAAGTTTATTCTTCTTCGGATTATTGCTTTGGGGAATTACAAGTTACAATACCAGTATAATTCCGCTGATTGTTGCATCAGTTTCAATAGTGCTTTTTTGTTTGTCATTTCTGCTTTCCAGCAAAAAGAAACAAACTTTAGTAACGAATCTGAATTTATTCACCACAATGCTTTTGGGTGGATTGTGGCACGGAGCAGGAGCACAGTTCATTGTTTGGGGAGCTTTGCACGGATTAGCTTTGGCAATTCATAAAATTTTTGTCGAATTTTTTCCTTCTAAAAAAGATAAAAAACCGAATTTCTTGTGGAGATTCTTTTCAATTTTAATCACATTCCATTTTGTGGTTTTCTGCTGGATCTTTTTCAGAGCCAGAGATTTTGAAACAGCCTTGCAGGTAATTAATAATATTGGACAATTAACATTCGAACCAGAACTTTGGAAAACAATCGTTATAGGCTATAAAAACGTATTCGGATTAATGTTATTTGGTTATGTTTGGCATTTCTTGCCAGAATCTTTCACAAACGGAATGAAATCTGTTTTTGATAAAACACCGTTGTTAATAAAAGCGGTAATTCTAGGTTTCGTTTACTGGATTGTTTACGCAACAGCAGTAGCGGGATCACAGCCGTTTATTTATTTTCAATTTTAATTTAAAAGGTTCAAAGAGACAAAGTAACAAAGGCGCAAAGGTTTTATTCTTTGCGCCTTTTTTTCTCTCGCAGATTTTGCAGATATAAGTGATTTTTTTCATACTCAATCTAAAAAATAATCTGTTTGATCTGCTAAATCTGCGAGAAACAAAAAACTTTGCGATTTCGCTCCCGATAGTTATCGGGATTGCGAGCAAAAAAAAGTTGCGTGCTTTGCGTAATACTTTGCGTTCTTTGCGGTTAAATTAAAGCGAACTTTGCGGTTAAAACCATTTAAATAAAAATTGCTTGAAATATCTAATTAGATTATCTTTGCACTTCAAATAAAGAAAATAATATGTTTGATAATTTAAGCGATAAGTTAGATAAAGCGTTCCATATATTAAAAGGGCACGGTAAAATTACAGAAGTAAACGTTGCCGATACTTTAAAAGAAGTTCGTCGTGCATTGCTTGATGCCGATGTTAACTTTAAAATTGCTAAAGATTTTACAGCTAGAGTAAAAGACAAAGCAATTGGTCAGGACGTACTTACAACATTACAGCCAGGACAATTATTAGTAAAACTGGTAAAAGATGAGTTGACGGAATTAATGGGTGGAGATGTTGCTGGTGTTAACTTATCAGGAAATCCAACTGTTATTTTGATGTCAGGACTTCAGGGTTCTGGTAAAACTACTTTCTCTGGAAAATTAGCCAACTTTTTAAAGACTAAGAAAAATAAAAAACCACTTCTTGTAGCGTGTGATATCTACCGTCCTGCGGCGATCAATCAGTTGCATGTGGTTGGAGATCAAATAGGTGTTGAGGTTTACTCAGAACCAGAAAATAAAAATCCTGTTGAAATTGCTCAAAACGCAATCAAACACGCAAAAGCAAACGGTTTCAATGTCGTAATTGTCGATACAGCCGGACGTCTTGCAGTAGATCAGGAAATGATGGACGAAATTGCACGTGTTCACAAAGCAATTCAACCTCAGGAAACATTGTTCGTTGTAGACTCTATGACAGGACAAGATGCAGTAAACACTGCAAAAGCTTTCAACGATATCTTAAATTTTGATGGAGTTATTTTAACGAAATTAGATGGTGATACTCGTGGTGGAGCTGCGCTTTCAATCAAATCGATTGTAAACAAACCAATCAAATTTGTTGGTACTGGAGAAAAAATGGAAGCAATTGATGTTTTCTATCCAGAACGTATGGCTGAGCGTATCTTAGGAATGGGAGACGTTGTATCGCTTGTTGAAAGAGCTCAGGAACAATTTGATGAAGAAGAAGCTAGAAAACTTCAAAAGAAAATTGCTAAAAACGAATTTGGTTTTGATGATTTCTTAACGCAGATTCAGCAAGTTAAAAAAATGGGTAACATGAAAGACTTGGTTGGAATGATACCAGGTGCTTCAAAAGCCATGAAGGATGTAGAAATTGAAGATGATGCTTTCAAACATATCGAAGCAATCATTCACTCGATGACACCAATTGAAAGAAGCAAACCTGCCATAATCGACGTAAAAAGAAAAGCCAGAATCGCTAAAGGTTCCGGAACGAAAGTCGAGCAAGTAAATCAGTTAATGAAGCAGTTTGACCAAATGAGCAAAATGATGAAAATGATGCAAGGTCCGGGCGGAAAAAACTTGATGAAAATGATGGGAGGCATGAAAGGAATGCCAGGCGGAATGCCGAGATAATAAAATTAAAAGTTTCAAGTTTCAGGTTTCAAGTTTTGAGACTGAAATTTGAAACTTTTTTCGATAAAAGAAAGAGGGTTTCGTTTCAACTTGAAACATGAAACATGAAACATGAAACATGAAACATGAAACTTGAAACAACACAATTAAAACTTGAAACAAAACAATGCAACTACTAGACGGTAAAAAAACATCTAACGACATTAAAAACGAAATTGCAATCGAAGTTCAATCTATAAAAGCTGCGGGAGGAAAAGTACCTCATTTAGCTGCAGTTTTGGTTGGTAACAATGGTGCAAGTTTAACTTACGTAGGAAGTAAAGTAAAATCATGTCAGGAAATCGGATTTGATTCAACTTTAGTAAGTCTGCCGGAAACAATTACCGAAGAAGAACTGCTTGCTAAAATTAAAGAATTAAATGAAGATGACAACTTAGACGGGTATATCGTTCAGTTGCCTTTGCCAAAACATATTGACGAGCAAAAAATCTTATTAGCAATTGATCCTGATAAAGATGTAGACGGATTTCACCCTACAAACTTTGGTAGAATGGCATTGGAAATGGAAAGTTTCATTCCAGCAACACCATTTGGTATCATGGAATTGTTAGAGCGTTACAAAGTTGAAACTTCAGGAAAACATACTGTTGTAATTGGAAGAAGCCACATCGTTGGACGTCCAATGAGTATTTTAATGAGCCGTAAAGGAAACCCAGGAGATTCTACAGTTACTTTGACTCACAGCCGTACTAAAAACTTAGAAGAATACACTAAAAACGCTGATATTATTATTACAGCTTTAGGAGTTCCAGAATTTTTAAAAGCGGATATGGTAAAAGAAGGAGTAACAATCATTGACGTTGGAATTACACGTGTAGAAGACGCATCGAACGCAAAAGGATATGTTATAAAAGGTGACGTTGATTTTGACGGAGTAAGCAAAAAAGCTGCATTTATTACACCAGTTCCTGGTGGAGTAGGACCAATGACAATTGCAATGTTGCTTAAAAATACGCTTTTAGCACGCAAAATGAGAAGCGCAAGAAATAAATAATTTCTTTTCAAAATACTAAAAAAAGCCTGTTCGTTTGAGCAGGCTTTGTTGTTTTTAATATTTAATTAATAGTTTAAACTTTTGGGTCTTAAAAATAAAGGATACTTTTGCACCACTTAAAAAAAATAACACTTCTCCAAATGGACGATTATTATTCGTTAGTATTTAATTAAAGCAGCTTTTGAAATTTCAAAATGCTGCAGTAAAACCCTGTATTTTGAAATGAAAGCCCTTTACACAAACAACAACGGATTGGTAGAAATCCAAAAATGGACTCCAAATTGCTGGATTAGTATTGAATCTCCAACAGAAGCAGAAAAAAAATATTTACTAGAAGAACTTCAAATTCCCGAAGCATTCTACAATGATATCGAAGATATCGACGAAAGACCCCGTATAGAAATTGAAGACGGCTGGACTTTGATTATAATGCGTGTTCCTATAAAAAGCAACGACATTAAACTTCCTTTTCAAACCATTCCATTAGGAGTAATTTTTAAAGATGATGTTTGCGTAACGATTACCTTTTACAAAACAGAAATTATACATGATTTTATGTTGTATTCAAAACGTAAAAACATTCAAGTTAAGGATAATTTTGACTGGGTTTTGAGATTACTTCTGTCATCAAGCGTTTGGTATCTGAAATATTTAAAACAAGTCAATCAAAAAATTAAACTTGCCGAAGATAATTTAGAAAAATCAATCAAAAACGAAGAATTGCAGGCCTTGCTTCAAATCGAAAAATGTTTGGTTTTCTTTATTACCTCTTTAAAGGCAAATGACGTATTATTTCAACGCATCAAAAACTTAAAAGCGCATAAAGCAGATTACGATTCTGATTTGTTAGAAGATGTCGAAATCGAATTAAGCCAGGCGCAGGATACGGCCAATATTTACAGTAATATCTTGACTGGAATGATGGACGCTTATGCTTCTGTAATTTCAAATAATATGAATAACATCATGAAGCAGATGACTTCCATTTCAATCATTTTAATGATTCCAACCCTAATTGCCAGTTTGTACGGAATGAACGTGCCAAATGGTTTGGAAGAAAGCAAATACGGAATCTGGATTTTGCTTTTAGTCTCCATAATTTTATCCGCTTTTGGAGTCTTTTTATTCAAAAGAAGAAGATGGTTTTAATTCCAATACCTAAATAACAAAGCCTGTTCGTTAAGAATGGGCTTTTCGCTTTTATATTTTGGGCGTGACCGTATCTGTAAAAGGCGCTATTTAACAAACCGCTTAGGTGCGCCTTTCACAAATACGGTCGGGCTATCCGCGCTACTTCGGTAGCCAGCTCCTATCCCTCACGCAACTCGTAGTTCTTAAGATCGTACGTTCCTTCAATCCCGAAGCTTCGGGACAAAACCTTTTAGGTATAATTTCAATCGGATAAATAAAAAATTATTTTTTTTAGCTTGCCAA
Organism: Flavobacterium sp. LC2016-01; assembly: GCF_009711135.1. GTDB lineage: Bacteria > Bacteroidota > Bacteroidia > Flavobacteriales > Flavobacteriaceae > Flavobacterium. The sequence goes on from NZ_WMIC01000008.1 coordinate 31,826, forward strand.
TTCAAAATAAATAATAACTTTGTACTGCAAAGTACTTTAATTATGAATCAGAAACACCAAGAAGATTTAGCGCATATTCGTTCCATGATGGAGCGTTCTTCAAGATTTATATCCTTAAGCGGACTTTCAGGAGTTTTTGCTGGACTTACGGCCTTAATAGGCGGTTTGTATGTTTACCAGCTTTTTAAAATAAATGGTATTGAATATTTTACAGATGATCACATTTTATTGTCTGGTAAACTGGTTTTTCATTTATTCTTAACTGGTGTTGTAATTTTAGTATGTGCTTTTGTATTTGGAGCCTTTTTTACCATCAGAAAAAGCCGAAAATACAATTTGCCTATTTGGACATCGGCAACAAAAAATATGCTGTTCAATTTAGCTGTTCCGCTTGCCGTTGGAGGAATATTTTGTCTGGCTTTAATCTATCAAGGAAATTACGGTTTGATTGCGCCGTCAACTTTAATATTTTACGGACTTGCAGTTGTAAATGCAGAAAAATACACTTTTTCAGATGTAAAATATTTAGGCTTTTCGGAACTAATTTTAGGATGTATTTCGCTTTTCTATATTGGATATGGTTTAATCTTTTGGATCTTTGGATTTGGAATCCTGCATATCGCGTACGGATTAGTGATGTTCAAAAAATACAAATAACCCAATGGGAATTATTGATAAACTAAATAAAGATTTTGAGAGCCGTGTCAGACTGGGTATTATGTCCGTTCTGATGGTTAACGACTGGGTAGATTTTACCGAGATGAAAACGCTTTTGAATATCACCGATGGTAATTTAGCAAGTCATTCCTCCGCGTTAGAAAAATCAGAATATATCGAGGTTAAGAAAGAATTTGTGGGCAAAAAGCCTAAAACATCTTATCAGGTAACACCGCGTGGCCGCGCGGCATTCAAAGAGCACCTTTCTTATCTTGAAAAATTAATGAAATCGTAATAACTCTATTTTTTTGTTTAATAACTTTGAAATGCAAAGTACTTTTAATTTTTAATCATGAAAAAACATCACATTATTTTTGTCTGCAGTTTTATTTTTTTACTGCTTTTTTATAGAGAAGATCCAGGACTTAACTGGTCTATTTTCGGACTTGTGCTAACTGGTTTTATTTGCTATGTCTTTCAGGATAAATTTACTGAAAGAACACATTTGATCTTAGTTGTAACATCAATTCTGTCATGTCTGGCTTTTGGTTGGTACGGTGACGCACCTTCGTTTTTTGCTATGGCAATGTCAATATTGTTTTTACAATTCAAAACGCAGGACAACAAATTAAAAATCATTCAGATTTTCCCGCTGGTGTTCTTAAACGGAATTGTTTCATTAGGGCGTATTTGGATCTTTAAGCAATGGCTTCCAGAGAAGAAAATCCATAATAATTTTGCCAAAAAACTAATTGCGTTTTTTGTAATTCCTGCCATTTTCCTTGGACTGTTTTTTATTGTCTATTCTTTTGGGAGCGACCATTTCTCATCATTATTTACAGATTATACTTTAGATGTTGACGTTCCACAGCTTTTACTCCTTAGCATTGCAGGGTTTTATATTTCATTCAGTTTTTGGAATTACTGGGTACCGGAAGTTTGCTATGAAAAAAATGAACTACTTGACAATGAATTTAAAAATATAGACGAAGTCAAAAACCAGAATACATTTTCATTCCTTGATTTAGATTTCGAAAGAAAAAGCGGTGTGATTACTTTAGTGCTGTTAAATTTGATGCTTTTGGTTTTTATTGCAACTTACAATTACGAACAGTTTTTTGAAGCAGTTACAGCACAGGCTTCTAAGTTGAGTGCAGATACGCATGAAAGGGTAAATTCTGTTATCTTTTCAATTCTGATGGCGGTTGGTGTAATATTATTTTATTTCAAAGGAGGATTCAATTTTGACAAAAAAGCAATCTGGCTTAAAAGATTGGCAAAAATCTGGATCTTTTTAAATGGAATTTTAATTGTAAGCACCTTTGTCAAAAATGCTGAATATGTTTCATTTTTTGGATTAACCTATAAACGTTTGGGGGTTTTTGCTTTTCTTGTCTTAGCAATTATTGGCTTGGTTTATTCTTATTTAAAAATTACGAAGCAAAAAACAAATGCTTATTTGGTCAATCAAATGGTCTGGTATTTTTATGGAACGGTTCTTTTGTGCAGTTATGTGAATTGGGGGAATCTAATTACAAATTATAATATTTCTGTAAATAAAGGAGTAACGCCACAATTTCTAAGCAGTTTGAATTTTAATGATGATACTCGAAGAGCGTATTTTTTAGAAAATCATTTAGATGGAAATAAAACTGAAATGCAAAGAGAGGAATTGATTGATTTTTATCAAAATTCTACTTTTTTGTCTAAAGCATTGTACTACGATTTTTTGAATAAAAAGAAGTAATCATTTAAATTGTAAATATTTTAAAAGCCTCATTATCATGTATAATGAGACTTTTAAATTTTATGATTTAGCAATCTGCGAAAGCAAATTCTTAAGAAAATCTTTACTATATTTGATTTGTAATAATTTTCGATACTTTTTTGATTACGCAGTTCTTAAATAGATTTTTTGTTATCCCAAAGTAAACTACATAAATATAATTAATAAATAGTATTATGGAAAACAACAACGACCAATTAAGGAGAAAGACAGTTAAACCGCCTGGAGAAAGAATTACAGAAGTTGTAAAAAATTCGAGAGGATTAATTAAATTTCCTGAAAACAAATCAAAATCTCTTTTATCACCTCTCGTAGAAGCTTTATATGATAATGATACAATAACTATAACAGCTGTCATTTTTGTACCACCTTTTCCGAATGAAGCGCTAGATCTTAAGATTTACCAAAACTGGTATACAGATATTGAAGGATTTCCGCAACTTCAATTTTTTGTATCATATGATATGTCTGAAACAGTTTCTAAAGATTTTTTCGTGTATGAGGTTACCTTCGAAGCAAAATCTCATCCTTTTGAGGATCAAATATCTCACATAAAAACGATTCAGACTTTTTTATGGGATATAGATCCTGTAACCTCGAGAGGTACTGTAACAACTGTACAATCAGCAGCCTAATTTAGTTCTGTAATTTTGATCTCTATAATCACAAACAATTAAAATATTAGTATTGTTTGTGATTAGAAATAACAATTCTGTTTCTTTCGATCACCTAAAAAATGGCAATGCTAAAAAGTATACTATTTAATTTTTTACTACTATTCTCTTCCCCTTTTTATCTTTATTCTCAAGGAAAAGTCATTCAGAATGATTTTTTTTCCCAAGAAATAAAATTAAAAGCAAAAGAATATAAAGACGATATCGATTTTTATAAGGCACAATATTATTTCACAAAAAAGAATTGGGATTCGACCTTAGTTTATTCTGTAAGGCAACTTGAAAGTAATAGGAATTCGGCAGTAACAGATTACTGTTATTATTTTAGAGGATTCAGTTTTAAAGAAAAAAAGTTGTTTAAAGAGGCTGTGAAAGATTTTAATAAAATCTCTGGAAAGTTTAAATTTTATTGCAAGGTTCAAATCAATCTTGGTGAAATTGCTTTAGAACAAAATAAATTTAAAGATGCTTTATTTTATTTTCATGCTGTAGAAAAGCCGGGAAATTATAATTGCAATTTTAAAAAAAGCAATGCTTTTCATAATATAGGATTATGTTATTTACATCTTGGCCAGTTTGATAAAGCAGAGACTTATTTGTTTAAAGCCTCAGAATTACAAGAAATTGAAAAAGATACCCTGTTACTTGTTGGATCTTACATGGACATTGCTAATTTGTATTATAATCAATTTAAAGACAGTCAAGCAATTCCTTACTTCGAAAAAGCATATAAGCTAGCGGCAAAAGTTAAATCGTTTGAACTAAAACAAAATGCCACTCTTAATATGGCAATTGTTGAAGAAAACAGAAAAAACCTCCAAAAAGCTTTAGTGTACCGCAAAGAATATGAATCATGGAGAGATTCGTTACGTGATCAAAATAAAGTTTGGGCGGTGGCAGATTTAGAAAAGAAATTTGCAGTAAAGCAAAAACAAAAAGAAATCGATGTTCTTGAAGCCGAAAATAAACTCAAAAATGCAGAAAGAAATATGTTTCTTATTGTATCCGTATTACTACTGCTTTTGTTTGGTGCCGGTATTTATTTTTATAGAGAAAAAAGTAGAAGCAATAAAATTATTCTAATTCAGAAAAATGAATTAAACGAATTAAATCATACAAAAGATAAGCTCTTTTCCATCGTAAGCCATGATTTGCGTTCTTCTGTTAGTGCTTTGAAAAGAAGTAATTCTAAATTATTAGAAAATCTTGAAAACAGAAATTTTTCAGAATTAGATGTTTTGCTGGCAAAAAATACTGCAATAACAAATGCGGCCTATAATTTATTAGATAATTTACTCAATTGGGCAATACTGCAAACGGCACAATCTTATTTTTATATTGAATCTCTTCATCTTCATTCAATTGTCGAACAAGTTCAATATAACTACAAAGCCTTATTACTGGATAAAGAAATAAGTTTTGAAAATAAAGTTTCCGAAGAAGTTTATATTCTTGCCGATCTAGATTCGCTAAAAATAATTATTAGAAATCTATTAGATAATGCAATCAAATTTACACCTTCGAAGGGAAGAATTTCTCTTTATACAGATTGTGACATCGAAGAGGATTTCTGTCATATAATAATTGAAGATTCTGGAATAGGGATGAGTCCTTCTCTTCAAAAAGAAATTTTAGAAGAATCGTTTCTGCTTTCAAAAAAACATTCAGATGATACTACAGGAACTGGGCTGGGAATGCAGCTCTGTAAAAACTTAATAAGCAAAAATAATGGAAAGTTGAAGATTAAGAGTGTAGAAAATCAAGGGACTAAATTCATTATAATACTGCCTAAGAGTAAAAAAAATGGATAATATAAATGTACTGGTAATTGAAGACAATAATGAAGAGAGTAGTTTAATTGCTTCTCTTCTCATTGCAAATGGTTACAATGTTGCCGGTGTTGCTACAACATTTAAACAGGCTTTAGATCTATTTTATAATAATGTTGTGGACATCATCATTATAGATATTTATTTAGATGGCAAACCAGATGGTATTACTTTTGCCGAAACGATTAGTATTGTTCCTAATGCTTTAAAGCCATTCGTATTCTTGACAAGTTCAAAAGATCGTGAAATTTTTGATCGTGCAAAACTGACTCGGCCTTTTAGTTTTTTACTAAAACCCTTTAACGAATTAGAACTTTTGTACTCACTCGAAATGGCAGTGGAAAAATTTTATCATCAGCCAAATATTCTAACGGGTAAAAATCAAAATGCGGTGATTAGTGATAAATACCTTTTTATTAAAAAAAACAAAGCACTCAAAAAAGTACGTACAGAAGATATCTCTTATATAGAAGTTGAAGATAGATATTGCAATATTATTACCGAGAAAGAAAAGTTTCTAATTCTAATGTCGCTAATTAAAATTTTAGAAATATTAGATCCGGTAAAATTTATTCGAACACATCGAAATTATATCGTAAACTCAAATAAAATTGTTGAAATTATTCTGAGCGATAATATGGTAATTTTAAAAGGAAATCATGCTGTAATACTTAGTGAAAAATATAAAGACTTTGTGAGCAAGTTTACCATATTAAAATAATCCGGAATTTATATAATTGACAAAAGTAATCCTTCTTCTTGAAGGATTTTTTTTTTAAATAATCTTATACCTCACTTATTAAATCTTGTACCAATAAATACTGCTCTCATACCATATTTTGATTTACAACTTAAATTATGAGATAGCTTTACTATTGAAAATCAAATTGTTGCTAGCGTTTTTTGATTTTTGTTGAGTATAGTGGAGTTCAGAATCCACTTTAAAAAACGAGGTGTATCCGAAAAACCAAACGAGTAGGTAATTAAATAATTTTTATCATGCCAATCGATACTACTCCGTCCACAGTGGCGACAAATGCCTTACAGGCATTACCGTTTTCATCCCTTATTGGTGGTCCTCTTGATGCTGCAATCAAAGCCCAAGCTATGGCGGCTAAAACAAGTTGGGAATTTATTCAACAAGTAGGTCTTAACGAAGACAAAGCGACAGGAAAAAGAGAAGCAGTTAACGTAACGTTTTATTACAACAAAAACGGACAAATGACAAAGCTTATCGTTCCGCTCTTGACTATTGTGCCAATACCGTATATCGCGATAGATGAGGTGCAAATTAATTTTAAGGCTAATATTTCGGCATCTTCATCTTCAGTTTCTGAAACCTCTTCATCCGAAAGTACAGAAGCAGGAGGTAGTGCAAAAGCAAGTTTTGGTTATGGACCTTTTAGTGTTTCAGCCGAGTTTAAAGCGAATTATTCAAGTAAAAAAGATTCAAAAGCTTCTGAAGAGTCTAAATATTCTGTAGAATATACGATGGATGTACAAGTACATGCAGGACAATCAGACATGCCTGCCGGACTTGCAACGGTTTTGAATATTCTGCAATCAAGTATTACAGATGCAAATTCAAAAGGAACGTTTACTTTCTCTCCTGCAAATCCTCAGGTTGATGCAGCTACTTTAGCTAAAGACGGAAAATTTGCTGTAAATATAACTGCAAATATTAAAGACTCTAACGGACTTGTTTTAGCTGGTGAAAAAGTTACGTTTACACCTGATGCAGGTAAAAACATCACTTTTGATGCTGTACCAGAGCAAACAACAGACGATAATGGTAATGTAACCTTTACTGTAAATGGTACATTAACTTCTGTAGATGCTTACAGCGAAGCAGTAGGCTTTACACTAGCAGATGCTAAACAAGGATTAAGCGCGTCTGGCGTACTATCTTTCATTGGTCAGTTACCAACGACTTAATTGATTTTTTAACCTTAAATACGTACAGCCATGACAGTGGAAAATTTATTTACAGATGTTCTTAATAACCTCGTAGAGGCACAGTATGAATCTTACGTATTTTCTCAGAAATTAGGTGAGCGGGATAACAACCTGCTCCCTATTCCTACTGCTGAAATAAAACAGATTACGCTAGATATAAACTATGCTTACGAGAAAAAAGATGAAATAGGGTATCAAGAAAGTTTTGATATAGCCTTGATATTTAGCAAGATGAAAAGATTGATAAAAAAGACTTTACTAAGATATCAAAAGAAGATTATTGATGAGGTCGATCTTTCTCCGGAATCTTCGAATGTCAAATGGCTGGAGATCAAAAAAAATCTTTCATCGGGAAAATTAATTGATTTTATGCTTACTGATATAAAAACGCCTTTTGTTAATGAGCTCGATACTCTTCTTAATAAATCAAATGAGAAAGAGTTGGAGCACTATCAGATTGTGGCAAATACATTAATTCCGCTTGCACAAGATACAGTGGAACGAAATGTTTTAAACCATCAGCATATGGCACCGTTTAGTAAGCACATTAGTCTTGATCATGTTTCAGAGAAAGTCAAAAACAATCTCGATAAACATATTGAGGAAATTGATGATTCTGTTAAGTCTTCTGTAAAATATATTCCAAAAAGCATAAATATAATTGTAGATGCGCAACTTTTAAAAGAGCTTCCGCCAGATGCAATACAAAAAGCTAAAGTAGTCATGAAAATGCGAAATATAATGGTAGAAAGAGTACCGGCAAATACATCAGAAAAATGAGAAAAGGATTATTCAGTACAGGGGCAACAAGACTAACAGATATTTTTCTGGCCCCTCTCGAAGCAGTTATTCAGGCTGATATTGATTTATCTGAGAGAATAACCAAGTTTATAATGGACTATGGATTTGATGATTGGGACAAAAAAGGAAAATTGCCAAAACTGAAAATGGTCAGCTTTTCGTATACAAACGAACAAGGTAAAATTGAAGTTTTTAGTTTGCCTGTACTGTCCTTAATCCAGCTTCCTATGCTACGGATCAAAGACGCCAATTTTGATATGAAAGTTAAAATGATAACTGTAGACATAGACGAAGAGGAGCAACCTCCTTCATTGTTAGATGATGATGGGACAACTGCAAGATTGCCTCAAAGACAATCAGCGATAAAAGCTTTTTTGACTCCAAGTACCACTAGTAATATGGAGACTATGAAATCTAATATGAAGGTTAGACTCAACATGATTGATGGAGATATGCCAGGTGGTATTATTCAGCTTTTAGCAATGATGGGTGAAATTAATAACATAAAAGAAATAGAGTTATGAAAAATTCAAAACCAAAAGAGGAGCCTAACGGACTTGAATGTCCTGCCTGCAGATTCAAAATTAAGTTTACGATGATGGATCTTGTGATGAAGAAAAACATTATTTGTCCTGCATGTCATTTAACGATGGATATGGATGTTCCAGTAGACATGAAACGTCATTTGCAGGAAATCTCATTAGCAGAACAGATGGTGAGAGAGTCGAGTACTTTTTCAAGATAAGTAAGAAAATAATAAGTTAATTAACCTTTAAAAATTAAAACTATGAAAATTAATGATTTACAAGAAGAGAATGTTTTTAAACCCATTCATGGAAATACTCCATTAAGAGTTCCAGATACTACAATTGCACCTTATAAAACGGTTGGATTATTAGTTACTGTATTTCCTAGCACTACTGAAGAGTTTATAGGAACAGCCACCCTAATTGGGAAAAATGATGGAGACGAAGAAAGTTTGTATCTGTTAACCTGCGCTCATAATCTATACTCTAAAAACCGCGGAGGAAAAGCAGTGAGTGTTAAATTTATAAGAGCAAGCAACGTTCCAATAGTACCTTTTGGAGAGGTTGAGGCAGAAGGATGGTTTTATCCAAAAGGATACGAGAGCGTATCAATACCAGATGATGTTCCTTTAAGATTTTTAAATGAAAAACTTATTGAAGAAGATATTAATTTGGATTATGGCATAGTTAAATTGAAAAAAGCCATTAAACCGGGAGGAACTCTTCCTTTAATGCAAGTAAAAACAGATGTAGGACTTCAAAACAAACCATTACAAATTAATGGTTATGGATGGTTTAATGAAGCTATGTCGGCAGCGAAAGGCAATTTAACAGAAGTTAATCCTTTAAGTCTTCGCTATCCAATTTCAACTGTTAAAGGAGCAAGTGGATCTGCATTAGTGCTAGATGGCACAACAGAAATAATTGGGATTCATACTCGTGAAACCGATAAGGAAGTTAATCAAGGCGTACGTATTACACAAGAAGTTAAAGATAAACTTCTTAGCTGGATGGTATAATAAGTCTAATAAATAAAATGGTCGCTATATTTTATAGCGACCATTTTTGATTTATATTTAATTATCTCCTCTTTTCTTAAATCGAGGATCATGTTTCGAAATAAAAGTTGTTCTTCTATTTGAAGCTGGTTTTGGACTTTCAACTTTAGGTAAACTTGCTTCTTCGGTTTTGCTCGAAGGTTCAATTAACTGATTTAATTCTTTAATTTCATTATCAGTCAAATCGCGGTAACGCCCAACCGGAACATCTAAAGAAATATTAATAATTCGGATACGTTTCAAAGCCGTAACGTCATAACCCAAATATTCAGTCATTCTACGAATCTGACGGTTTAAACCTTGTGTCAGAATAATTTTGAAAGTGTATTTGCTAATTTGCTCTACTTTACATTTTCGGGTAACCGTATCCAAAATCGGAACACCATTTCCCATTCTTTCTATAAAACGATCCGTAATTGGTCTGTTTACCGTTACCGTATATTCTTTTTCGTGATTGTTTCTGGCGCGTAAAATCTTATTGACAATATCACCGTCATTGGTCATAAAAATCAATCCTTCACTGGCTTTATCCAATCTTCCAATCGGGAAAATACGTTTTGGATAATTAATATAATCCACAATGTTGTCTCGAACTTCAAGATTCGTTGTACATTCAATTCCAACCGGTTTATTGAAAGCCAGATAAACCAGTTTTTCATTTTTCTCCACAATCAATTTTCCGTCTATGCGTACTTCATCATCTGGCGAAACTTTAGTTCCCATTTCAGGCACAACTCCATTAATTGTTACGCGTCCTTCTTCAATTAATTTATCGGCCTCACGACGAGAACAATACCCGGTTTCTCCAATAAATTTATTCAGACGTTTTAAATTCTCTTCCATACTGCAAAAATAGGCAAAAGTTTAGACTTCTTAGAATTTTAGATTTTAGACTTCTTAGATATTTAGAAAAGAAAAAAACTTAGAACCTTAGCAACTTAGCATCTCAGAATCTTAAGAATGAAATTCAGAACTATCCTGCGGTGTCTCTTTCCGATCAAACATTCCATAATCGCGAACTACATGCGCAATCCTTAAATGATAATCTTTAAAAACTTCATTTCGTCCTTTAGCTTGTGCATGGCGATGCATTTCAAGATTTCGCCATTGCTGAATACTTTCTTCATCTCTCCAAAAAGACAATGACAAAACTTTTTCTGGATTGCTAAAACTCTGAAAACGTTCTATCGAAATAAATCCTTCAATGTGGTCTAATTCTGGACGTAAACCCGCGGCAATGTCTAGATATTCTTCTTTTTTTCCTTCATTCGGAATAACTTCAAAAATTACAGCTATCATATTTTTTGTTTTTTTATTGTAATGAAATCCAGATCGTTTTTGGTAATCTGGCGTTGATCATGGGTTCGTATTGAATATTATTTTCTAAAAGTTGTATCGTTTTATAGTTGTCAAATAAAAACCATAAAGCTTCAGTTGTCAAATGAATGGAAAAATATTTTGCCAGACACATATGACCGCCAATTCCGAAAGTTAGATTTTCATTATTGCTGTTTCTTTCAATATCAAAATCCAGTGTGTTTTCAAACTTTTCAGGATCGCGATTGGCTGATGCAAGAACGACTAATATTAAATCATCTTTTTTAATTTGGCTTTCGCCGATGTAAAAATCGTCAGTTGCAATTCTGCGAGTATTATGAATTGGAGGATCAAAACGCACAGTTTCAATAACCGATTTTTCAATTTCAGTTCTATTGGAAAATGTTTTATGATCAAGAATTTGCAGTAATGAATTGCTTAGAAGTCCACGTCCTGCATCAAAACTCTGAATAAATAGTCCAATCAAGTTACTAATACTTATTGTTTTTATTTCGTCAGGCGAAAGCGAATTCGATTCATGAATTTTAACTATCAAAGATTCATAAAAATTTAATGAAGAAAGTTGTTTTTCGACAATTGAAAATATGGCTGATGAAATTTCATTAATAGATTTTACTTGTGCTTCTGTTTTCTGCGGAAGCATTATTTTAACTAAAGTTTCAATTCGGTCTGAAATGAAATCACTATCTTTTTCTTCAAAGCCAAAACTTTTCAAAACAACCAAAACGGGTAATTTTTTACAAACCGAATTTACCCAATCGATTTTATTTTCGGTTAAATTATCTTTTATTAATTGAGAAATGATGGTAGTAGTTTCAACCGATTTCATTTTAGAAAATAACAACATCGCGATTTCTTTTGAAGTTTCATGTTGAATTCCATTTGATAATCGTGTCAGGTTATTTAAAATTTCCAATGCCTTTTGATTCAGTTTTTGTTCGTTGTTTTGATTTACAACCGGAATCTCAGCCTGTGGATTTTTCAAAATAGATATACAATCTTCATAAGAATATATCGCCCATATTTTATTAGATTCATCCCAATAAACAGGATTGTTTTGCAACATGGTTTTATAGATCAAATAAGGATTGCTGACATCAGATTGAAGGAATAAAGTCGAATTCATGTTGAATGTTTTTGACAAAGTTATTTAACTTTACAAAGCAATACTTCATTCTGCGCTTAACTATGAATATCGAAATGGAAGATCAGTTTATAAAAACGGCATCCTTAATTGGTGACCCAACGCGCGCCTCGATTCTGTGGACTTTAATGGACGGAAGAGCTTTTACGGCTACAGAATTAGCTGTTGCTGTAAATACTTCACCACAAAACATAAGCATGCATTTAGGAAAATTGCTTGATGCCGATTTACTTTGTGTAGAAAAACAAGGACGCCATAAATATTACAGATTTTCGAATAAAGAAGTGGCGTATGCGCTTGAAGCAATGGCAAGTTTAGTTCCGAAGCCTGAACTTTCTTCAAAAAATAAAACCGAAAATTATCCGCCAATAAAATTCTGCCGAACTTGTTACGATCATTTGGCCGGAAAAATTGGAGTTGCTTTAACCGATAGTTTATTGGAGCAAAAAATACTTGTAGAAAAAAGCAATGTTTTCGAAATTAGCAAAGAAGGAGAAAAATGGTTTTCGGATTTCGGAATTAATTTAGCAGAAGCTCAAAAACAAAAACGAATATTTTTAAAACCTTGTCTGGATTGGAGTGAACGAAGAAATCATATTGCAGGCTCAGTTGGAACTTTGCTTTTCAATAAAATGATAAAAGAAGACTGGCTCAGAAAAACTGAAAATTCACGCGCAATAATTGTTACGGGAAAAGGAGAGAAGGAGTTACTGAAGTATTTTAAGATTGTTGTTTAGACTCTTTAGATTTATTGATAAAGTTTGTCATTCCGAGGAACGAGGAATGATAAAAATGCGGTAAAACCTCTGTTCCTTTGTCTCTTTGTTACTTTGAGCCTTCAGAAAACAAAAACTCAATCACCTTATCATATAATTCATCATCATGCATGCCATGACCCAAACCTTTAGTTTCAATAAACTGGCTGTTTTTCCAATTGCTGGCGATTTTTTTTCCTTCTTCAAAAGCAACAATCTTATCTGAAGTATCATGCGCAATTAAACCAGGAACATTAAATTCGGAAGCAAATCGTTGTCCTGAAAAGTCTTCCAGTTTAAAGTTGAAACGTTCCATGAATTTGCTTTCTAAAAGTGAAAACATTTTGGTATTCAGACTTAACATTGCGATATAATTGTCAATCAAAGTTTTTAATTCTGATGGAGCGCCCAAAATCACCATTTTATTGATGCTGGTATTTGGAAATAAATATTGATGATAAACACAAGCCGCGCCGCCAATAGAATGTCCGATGATAATTTCCGGTTGATATTTTTCGACAGCTTTATTGATAAATTCAGCATAAAGCGGCACATTGAATTCTTTTCCACTGCTTTGCCCGTGCGCAGGTGCGTCGATAGCAATTATAGTACTTCCTGATTTTTGAAGATGTGGCAAGGTTTTTTTCCAGCGTGAGGCATTGCTTTCCCAGCCGTGTACTAATAAAATTTTGGTTTCATTTCCTTTCCATATATAAGTCTGAAAATGATGTTCATTATGGTGAAAAGTTTCGGTTTCTGTGTTTTTTAAAACTTTTGGAAGTGTTTCTTTTTGCAGTCTTCCAATTCTAGGCTGGCTGAAAAGTGCGTATGAAAGCTCAACAGCCTTTTGCGGACGAACATAACTCAAAAAGTTAATATATGACCCAACTGATTTTAATGTAATAAAACGAATTCCTTTTTTAATTCCCAAAACAAGTAATTTAAATGTAAAATAATATGCGGGAATCGATTAAAAAAAGTTTCGCCACGAATTACACAAATTTAGCACGAATTTTTATTCCATTTAGAAACAAATTGAAAATTAGTGGAAATTAGTGAAATTAGTGGCAAAAAAATATTTAACAAAAAAAAAGTCCCGATTAAATCGGGACCTTGTTATTTAGAATTTAGAGAACAATTGTTCCATTTTTTCTTTTTCTTCTTCAGCTAATTGAGTATCAACTAAAATTCTTCCAGAGTGCTCATCTGTGATGATTTTCTTTCTTGAAGCAATTTCAACCTGAGTTTGTGGTGGAATTGTAAAGAAAGATCCTGCTGAAGCTCCTCTTTCGATAGAAACAACTGCTAAACCATTACGAACACTGCTTCTGATTCTGTTGTAAGCAGCTAATAATCTGTCTTCGATTTGCGCAGCAAATTCAGCAGATTTCTCAGATAAGAAGATTTCTTCTTTTTGAGTTTCAGCCATAATTGCATCAAGTTCAGATTTTTTATGTTTTAAATGTGAGCTTTTTGCGTCAAGTTTTTCTTTTAAATTAGAAATAACTTCTTTTTTATGTTCGATAGAAGCTTTCATTTCTTTGATTTGCTTTTCAGCCAATTGAATTTCTAATTCTTGAAATTCAACTTCTTTAGTCAAAGAATTAAATTCTCTGTTATTACGAACTGATTCTTGTTGTTTTGTGTATTTTTTGATAACCTCTTTGTGCTCCTCAATAGCGTTTTTCTTTGCTTTGATTTGCTCTTCAATCACTTCAAGTTCACTTTTCAGTTTCTCTGAACGAGTGCTCAAACCTGCAACTTCATCTTCTAAATCTTCCACTTCTAAAGGAAGTTCTCCTCTTACGTTTCTGATTTCGTCAATTCTAGAGTCAATAAGCTGTAAATCGTATATTGCTCTTAACTTGTCCTCAACACTTAATTCTTTCGTATTCGCCATATTCTATAAGTACTTAACTGGATTTGTATTTTCTTCTGATAAAATGAATGCAAAATTAAGGATTTTTTTTCGAAGATAATCAACAATATAGTTTTTTGTATAGCGTTCGCTCTCAAAATGACCAATATCGGCTAAAAGTAATCGATTTTCGGCTTCATAAAACTGGTGATATTTTAAATCGGCAGTCAAAAAAGCATCGGCTCCAGCCTGAATTGCATTTTTTATGGCAAAACTTCCAGAACCTCCCAAAACCGCAACTTTCTTTATTTTTTTTCCTCTAAAGGCTGAATGTCGAATTCCGTCTGCAATCATTTTATCTTTTACAAAATGAAGAAATTCTTTCTCGTCCATTTCATTTTCAAACTCACCAATCATTCCTAAACCAATATTTTGATGGGAATTTTCAAGATTATAAATCTCATAAGCTACTTCTTCATAAATATGATTGGCAAAAAGTGTTTTTAAAATTCGGGATTGTAAATGCTTTTCAAATGTAACTTCGATTTTTATTTCTTCAGTTTCTGTTAATTCATGACGTTCTCCAATTACAGGATTGCTTTCAGAATTTCCTTTGTAGGTTCCAATTCCGTTGGAATTAAAACTGCAATTCTCATAATTGCCAATTGTTCCAGCGCCAGCATCAAACAGAGCCTGGCGAACTTTTTGAGCATTTTCAGGAACTGTGTAAGTGACTAATTTTTGAATGAACTTCTGTTTCGGAATCAAAACTTTGGTATTTGTTAAACCCAAAGCATCGCAGAATATTTTATTTACTCCAGCCGAATGATTGTCTAAAGCAGTATGAACGGCATAGATGGCAATGTCGTTTTTAATGGCTTTTAGAATGGCACGTTCCACATAATTTTTGCCAGTGATTTTTTTTATTCCCGAGAATAAAATCGGGTGAAAACAAACGACCAGATTGCAGTTTTTCGAAATAGCTTCGTCAATTACATTTTCTAAAGCGTCATGACAAACTAAAACTCCGGTACTCTCTGTTTCAGAATTTCCAACTAAAAGGCCGATGTTGTCAAAATCTTCGGCATAAGCCAGAGGTGCCATTTCTTCGAGGACAGATATAATATTTTTGATTTTCATTTTTTACTTTTAGTTTCAAGTTTCAGGTTTTATTTGTTTCAAGTTTCATGCTGTTAAGAAAACTTGAAACTTGAAACCTGAAACAAATTCGTAAAACAAATTAACGAAAAAAATTATACTTTCGTAAAATGAATCTACTCCGAAAAATACTTTTCCCGTTCGCTATTTTGTACGGATTTATTACTTCAATCAGAAATTTTCTTTTTGATAAAGGAATTCTGAAATCGACTTCATTTGATATTCCTGTTATTGCGGTTGGAAATTTAAGCGTTGGCGGAACCGGGAAAACGCCTCAAATCGAATATTTAATCCGATTACTTTCTGATCATTATAAAATTGCAACTTTAAGCCGTGGATATAAACGAAAATCTGAAGGTTTTGTTTTGGCTGATGCAAATTCTAACGCTGAAATTTTAGGAGATGAACCTTTTCAATTCTATCAAAAATTCCCCAATATTCAGGTTGCAGTTGATGCAAACCGAACAAATGGAATTACACAATTGCTTTCGCAGAAAAACAAACCAGAGGTAATTTTGCTTGATGACGCGTACCAGCACCGAAAAGTAAAAGCAGGTTTTTATATTTTATTGACTTCTTATGATGATTTGTATGCGGATGATTTTATGCTTCCGACAGGAAATTTGCGTGAAAGCAGAAGTGGAGCAAATCGAGCAAAGATTGTAATTGTAACAAAATGCCCGAGTGAATTGTCAGATGAAAAACAAGCTGAAATTCGATTAAAATTAAATTTAAGCTGTTCGCAGCAAAGCTTTTTTACTTTTATAGATTACGACGATGAAATTTATAGTAAAGAAGGAAAAATAGCAGTCAATCAGATTAGATCTGAATCGAAATTGCTTTTGGCCGGAATTGCAAAACCAAAACCTTTTTTCGATTATCTTAAAAATGAAAATGATGAATGTTTGACTTTTCCTGATCATCATCATTTTTCTGACGCAGATTTAGAATCAATTCAGAATAAAGCAAATGGCAAAAAAATCATTACAACCGAAAAAGATTATGTTCGTTTAAAAGATTCTAAACTGGTTTCGCAATTGTATTATCTTCCAATAAAAAGTACTTTTATCAATCATCAACAAAATTTTGATGCGACGGTTTTAGAATATGTAAAAATAAGCTCAGGGTCTTAGCAACTTAGAATCTCAGAACCTTAATTAGTCAAAAAACTTCGCGATTGTGCTGTAAAACTCATCAGGAACAAACGGTTTTGTAATTACATCGTTCATTCCAAAAGATAACAGCATGTCTCTGTTTTCGTCAAGCGAAATAGCAGTTAAGGCAATAATAGGTGTAGTTTTGTCAAATTCTCGAATCAGTTTTGTGGCTGTTGTTCCGTTGATGCCAGGCAAATGCACATCCATCAAAACCATATCAAAACGATTTACTTTCAAAAGTTCTACAGCTTCTTCACCATTGTCGATAATCTGACACTGAATTGCTTTGTTTTCGAGCATTTTTCGAGTAATCATCTGATTGATTTTATTGTCTTCAATTAATAAAATCGATTTGTGCTCTAATTGCTTGTCGCTGTAAAGTTTTATCGTTTCTTCAACCACTTCTAAAGGCTCTTTGTTGATACTGAAATTCAATTTAAAGGTAAAAGTTGATCCTTTGCCAACTTCACTTTTAAGTTTTATTTCGCCGCCCAGAAGTTCAATTAATTTTTTTACAATAGTCAGTCCTAATCCTGTACCGCCATATTTACGGTTTACTTCGATAGAACCTTGTGAAAAACTTTCAAAAACCGTCTGCAGTTTGTCTTCAGGAATACCAATTCCGGTATCAACAATCTCAAAATAAACGGTTGCATTTTCTTCTTCAATTGCATATAATTTTGCAATCACATTGACATGACCGTTTTGAGTAAATTTTAAAGCATTGTTGATTAAGTTGAGTATGATTTGAGATAATTTTGTTGGATCTCCAATTAAATTATCTGGAATTGTTTCATCAATTTCAAGATTGAAATAGTTTTTATTAGCAGTAGCCAATTCTTTTAACGAACTCTGAATATTGAATAAAAGCTCTTTTAAATTGAAACTGATATACTCAACTTCAACTTTTGTAGAGTCAATTTTATTAATTTCCAGAATTTCATTAATAAAGGTTGTCAGATAGTTTCCTGAAAACTTAAGTGATTCTAAATATTTCAGCTGATTTTTTTTCGGATTATCTTCTAAAAGCAAATGTGTAATTCCGTTTATGGCATTCAGCGGTGTCCGGAGTTCGTGGCTCACTGTCGATAAAAATTCAGATCTGGCTTTTGATGCTTTTTCGGCTTTGTTTTTGGCGAGAATAAGTTCCTTGTTTTTTTCTCTTAAAAGTAAATTATTCTGATTTCGAATAATATTGTTTTTGTATAAAGCCAAGCTCAAAAGAGATAAAATCGAAATTAAGGCAATTGCCAAAATACTGACCAATTTTGAATAACGATACGTTTTTAATTGAATTTTTTGATCGCTTTCGCGTTTAAGTGTATTATTGATCGACTGCGTTTTTTTGAATTTCTCAAATTCGTTGAGATCCAGTTTCGCATTTTTAAGTTTTAAAATATAATTCTCGATCTGATAATGTTCGTCGAGATAAGAATAGGCAAGGTCGAAGTTTCTGTTTTTTTTGTAGTACTGACTGATAGCGAGAATAATCTTCGATTTTTGAAACAAGTCATTGTTTTTGGCGCTATAATCCAATGCGTTGTCAAAATAAACTAAAGCAGAATCATTTCGTTTCAATGTTGTTTCAATCAATCCAAGCTGATAATAAGAATCGGCTTTGGTTTTAATGATTTTTGGATTATCAGGTTTCTTTATTATTTTTTGAAAAGTTTTAGCGGCAAGCGGTAAGTTTTTACCAGTTTTAAGCGCGGTTGCTTTTTGATAATTCAAAACTTCAGCGTGATCAACAAGTTTTAGCTCTTTTAATAGACTGTCGGCTTTTTTATAATAAATATTACCGATTTCAAAGTTTCCTTGTGCTGTATTGGTGGCGCCGATATAATGTAAAGCCAATATTTTGGTACAAGTTGGTTTTACTTTATCAAATAAAGAAACGCTTTTATGAAAGTTTTTTAATGCCGCATCAAATTTTTGCTGGTTGTAGTAAATTTTTCCCAGTTTGAAAGTCTGATTGGCTAGATTTTCACTTTTGTTGTTAGTCTGGCAAAAATCAATAGATTTTTTTGTGTAAAAAACGGCCTGATTATACTTTTTCTTATTAAGATTTGAGTTGACTAGTTTATTATAATAGGAAACACTATCTGTATTCTTTTTAGATTGAGAATACAAAAATGAATTTAAAAAACAAACAAGAATAAGAATGCGGTATTTCATGTATGGCAATGCTTTTACAATGAATTCTATTTTTTTCTTATCAGTAAAATCAAATCTATTAATCTTGACGAATAACCAATTTCGTTGTCGTACCAGCCCACTACTTTTACCATTTTATCAATGACTGAAGTAAGTTGCGCGTCAAATAAGCACGAATGCGTATTGCCAATTATATCAACAGAAACGATAGGATCTTCTGTGTAATCTAGTATTCCTTTTAAATTTGTTTTTGAGGCTAGTTCAAATGCGTTATTAATTTCTTCAATAGTAACAGCACGTTTTACATTAAATGTAATATCTGTTAATGAACCATCGGGAACTGGAACACGAATGCCACATCCTCCGATTTTTTGATGCAATTTAGGAAAAATTTTTGTTAATGCCTTAGCTGCACCTGTAGTTGTTGGAACAATTGACTGACTTGCGCCTCTCGCCCTGCGTAAATCCTTATGTGGCTGGTCGTGAAGACTTTGGTCAGTTGTATATGAATGTATTGTTGTAATGTAAGCTTGTTCAATACCACACAATTCGTCAATGATTTTAATCATTGGTGCAGCATTGTTTGTTGTACAGCTTGCGTTTGAAACGATTGTTTCGTTTCCGTCTAAAATATTTTCATTAACACCTAAAACTACTGTTTTAATTGTGTCAACTTCTGATGGAGCTGAAAGAATCACCTTTTTTGCCCCGGCTTCTAGATGCGCATTTAATTCTTCGTGCGTTTTATATTTTCCAGTCGATTCAACTACAAAATCAATATTATGGCTTTTCCAGTCTAAATTAGAAATGCTTTTTTCATGAAAAAATACAAACGGTTTTCCATCAACAATAATTGATTCTTCATTATGGCTTACGGCATAAGGCAAAACACCATGAATGCTGTCGTATTTTATTAAATGTGCCATTGTTTTGTTGTCAGCAATATCGTTGATAGCAACAACTTCAATTTCGGGATGGTTTAAAAGCAAGCGGAATAAATTTCTTCCAATTCTTCCAAAACCATTTATAGCAATTCTTGTTTTCAATTTTTAGTTGATTTGTTTAATCGTTTATTCGTTTAATCGGTTTGACAATTAAACGATTAAACGGCTAAACTTTTTTATAAAATATGTTTTTGTGCTTTGTATGAAGAACGAACTAACGGCCCGCTTTCGACATGACGAAAACCTAATTCAAGTCCAAATTTTTCGTATTTCTCAAATTGTTCGGGAGTAATAAATTCCTTTACAGGCAAATGTTTTTTACTTGGCTGTAAGTATTGACCAATAGTTACAACGTCAACATTTGCATTGCGTAAGTCCGTCATAGTTTGAAAAACTTCTTCTTCAGTTTCGCCAAGACCCAGCATAATGCCAGATTTAGTTCTGTTGATTCCTTTTTCTTTTAAATAACGCAAAACTTCAAGACTGCGGTCATATTTTGCCTGAATACGCACTTCACGAGTTAAACGGCGAACCGTTTCAACATTATGAGAAACTACTTCAGGATTTGCTTCAACAATTCTGTCAATATTTCTTTCGATTCCCTGAAAATCCGGAATTAAAGTTTCTAAGGTAGTATTTGGGTTCATTCGGCGGATTGCTTTTACAGTTTCTATCCAGATGATAGAACCGCCATCTTTTAAATCATCTCTGTCAACACTTGTAATTACAGCGTGTTTGATGTTCATGATTTTAATAGAACGTGCTACTTTTTCAGGTTCATCCCAGTCTACCGTTTCAGGTCTTCCGGTTTTTACACCGCAAAAGCCGCACGAACGAGTACATACATTTCCAAGAATCATAAAAGTAGCTGTTCCTTCACCCCAGCATTCACCCATATTTGGGCAACTTCCAGAAGTGCAAATCGTGTTTAAGCTGTATTTATCAACTAAACCTCGAAGTTCAGTATATTTTTGTCCAATAGGAAGTTTAACCTTTAACCATTTCGGTTTTCCTGCTGGTATATTTTCAATGACTGTTTCCATATATCAAAATTCAAAACACAAAGATAAGCAATGTAGTTTATTTAGGGATTTGTTTACGGGTTAATTTGATGCATTGATGTTTTATGAAGGGTGAAGCTGTTTTTGAGTATAATTTGCATTAAATGTTAAAAATGAAGTTTTTCTGAATCGCATTTGTAAAAATATTTCTGTTTTTGTTTCTCTGTGCCTGTAAGTCCTATAATTATGATATCTAATTGACTTTTAATCCTTTAATTTTTATACCTTTATTTGTTATAAAATAGCGTTTTTCAAAATAAAAATAGAAATATAATGTAGTACATTTGTTGTTAAATTGTAATAGATTAAAAACATGAAAAAGAAATTAATAGTTTTAGGAGTTTTGTTTGCCACATTGGGGTTAACTAAAATGAATGCGCAAATTAGTTTAGGTGATAAAGCGATGGGAGCGCTGCAAAAAGGTGTTACTAGTTTTACCTTAACTAATGCAGATGCTGTAGCTTTGTCTAAAGAAGCTGTTCGTAAATTAGATTCTACGAATGAAGTTGCAGGACCAAATGATGGTTATACTTTAAGATTAAACCGAGTTTTTGGAAAATATACTTCAGGTGAAGGATATACGCTGAATTATAAAGTTTATAAATTGAAAGAAGTAAATGCATTTGCAACAGCTGACGGAAGCGTTCGTGTATATTCTGGTTTAATGGATATCATGGATGATAATGAATTGCTTGCAGTTATTGGTCACGAAATTGGTCACGTTGCCAATAATGATACAAGAGATGCTATGCGCGCTGCTTACCAAAAAGAAGCTTTAATCGATGGAGCATCTTCACAATCTGTAAAAATCAGTGCTGTCACTGACAGTCAGCTAGGAAAAATTGGAAGCGCAATGATTGACAGTAAACATAGCCGTAAACAAGAAGCTGAGGCCGATTTGTTTTCGTATAATTTTCTAAAGAAAAACGGATATAATGTCAATGCTGAAGAATCTGCTTTTAGAATTTTGGCAAAAATGAGCGAAGGAAATGAAGCTTCTTTTCTTGATAAAATGATGAGCTCGCATCCTGATTCTGCCAAAAGAGCTGACGATGCAAAAAAGAGAGCTGAAAGCGATGGTCTATACAAACCATACGTACAGCAGAAAATTGTAAATACTGCTCCAGTTGTAAAAGCTACTACAACAAAAAAAGCAACAACAACTAAGAAAACAACGGTTAAGAAGAAATAATAATCTATAAAAAAACGGCAAATTTTGAATTTGCCGTTTTTTTTATTTTAAAGATTATCCTAAAACGTGATGTGCTAAAACTTTTTGAACATCATACACATTTACAGATTTATTGAATTGCTTTACAATACTTGGCTGTAATTCACTTGAAACCCAAATTTTTAATTCGGCATCCAAATCAAAAGTACCTGCAGTTTCTACGCTGAAGCGGGTAATGCTTTTATAAGCGATTGATTTGTATTCCGTTTTGCTTCCTGTAATTCCTTGTACGTCAACCAGGATTAATCTTTTATTTGTGAAAATAAAAGTATCACGAATTAATTTGAAACCCATTTCAATTTCTTCATTATCAGTTAAAAGCTGACCGTATTTTTTTAATAGATCATCTTGGCTGACAGTACCTGCGTTGCCCATTAGTGCAGAAAATATTCCCATTTTTTAGTTTTTAATTTTAATAAAATTGTTTTGCTTTTTAAGGAGATGTAAAGGTAACGGATTTTGTTAAATTTTATAATTGCTGTTTGATTTAATTAAAAAAGGAGTGATAATTAATGAAAGTAAAAAGGATGAAATTATAGAAACAATTATATTTCCGTAAGTTTTTAAATTAAAAGAAATGGAAAATTTCAGTATAAGAACAACTGTTGAAACAATAATGATGATAAGCCAGTATTTTAAATTTTCTTGAGATTTATAAGAATGCTTTTTTGGAAGTTTCAAAAATGCTGTTATTATGACAATTGTACCAACTAAAGTGCTTAGATGTTGTGTTGCTTTCCAAAAAGATACTTTATTTCCAAAAACAATAAAAGTGTTTTTCAACTCTGGAATGTGATTTACAAAATAGCCATGTTCATGAGTAAAAGCATCCCAAAAAAGATGAGAAGCAATGCCAATGATTGTAGATAATAAAACAATAAATAGATTGTTGCTAAAATAATTCGTCCAATTAAATTCTGTAAAAACAATTGTTCTTGATTTCAAATAATTTGGAAGATTGAAAAATAATTCATTTCGAATCAAATTATGAAATACAAAAGTCAGCAGAATTGCAAGTGGCAAATCAAACCAAAATATTCCGGCAACTGTATGGCTGTAATTGCTCTGGACTTTCATTCTAATAAAATACTCAAAATCTGGAGTTAAACTTCCGATGATTAATCCTGTGCAGGAAAACCATTTTTTAGGGAAATATTTTAGCGGTAAAATTATTGCAGGATGAGCAAATGTAAATGGCATTTTGTTTTTAGTTTGTGTAAAATAGATTTAAAGATAAAGATATTTTAATAACTGAAAATCAAAAAAAAAGCAGAACCTAGGTTCTGCTTTTTCAGTTTTTCGATTATTATTTTATTCGGGTTGTGTTTTAATTGTGATAGGAAGATTATATGCTGTTCTTACAGGTTTTCCGTTTAAGATACCTGGAGTCCATTTTGTTTTCAATGATTTTAATACTCTAATAGCTTCTTTACCCATTCCATAGCCAGGATCTTTTTGTACCATAATGTCAGTTATTGAGCCATCTCTTTCAATTACAAAAGAAACATATACTTTAAGAGTCATTTCAGTATCCAATTCTGGTCTTTTAAAATTATTTCCAACATAGCTGTAAAATTTGTCCATTCCTCCAGGAAATCCAGGCATTTTGTCTAATGCGGTAGGAGGAAGAGGGTCATTAATTACTGGCGGTTCACTAATTGCTTCACCTCCAGTATTGCCACTTCCTGGTATTGCATTTGTTATTGTTCCATCCCCAGGTGTAGCATTGTCTACAACAGGAGTGTTTTCAGTATTAGTTGCAATTTCCTGAACAGCTTCTTCTGTACGAGACACCACAGGATTTGTTAATTGTGCAGAAGTAATTGGTTCAGTAACTGCAGGTTTTTGTACCGGTGGAGCAACAGTTTCTTCTGTTTTTGGTTTTACCAATGGATCTACATTCACAATAACTATTGGATCTGGAAGAGTAGTGATAGGCCCAGCAGCTTCATGTGTTCTAAACTTATTAATCAGCATCGATACACTTCCTAAGGCGGCGATTAACAACAATGCAATAAATAAGGCATTGATTGTTGTTCTAGAATTTTCTTGGCGTAATTGATACGCCCCGTACTCTTTGTTTTTGTTTTCGAAAACAAGGTTTATCCACTTGCTTTCATAGATGCTTGATTTAGACATGATTTTTGGATTTTAAGGTTAAGTAACTTTAAATCATACGCGATTAGGATTTGGTTTTAGCAAACAACGTGGAAGTTGTTGTTTTATTATGTTAGAAATTAAGTTTTTTAAGAAAAAATATGATTATATTTTATTCTTTACCTAAAGATAATGAATTATCTGTTACGTTCAATGATTTCTGCTAATAATTTTTTAGCACGCAGTAATTTTACTTTTACATTGCTTAAAGGCTCATCAATCTTAAGAGCAATTTCCTGATATGTCATTTCCTGAAAATAACGCAACTGAATAACTTCCTGATAATGGGGTTTCAGTTCTTTGATGCATAAAAGCAAACGGGATAAATTTTGCTCTTTAATTAAAGCATCTTCTGCAGAGGGAGTAGGGTCGGCGATATTGTATGCCTGTTGATCTTCACTGTCTGTGATTTCGATAAAAAGACTGGTTTTCTTTTTTCGGAGCAAATCAATATAGACATTTTTTGCTATACTGATTAACCAAGTATTGAATTTGAATTCGGAGTTGTAAGTGGCAATTTTGTCGAAAGCTTTTGAGAAAGTTTCGATGGTAATATCTTCGGCAATTGTTTCATTTTCTGTGCGTTTCAGCATAAAGCCGTACACTTCATTCCAGTAAAAATCTAATAAAAAAGTAAAGGCGATCTGATCGCCTTTTTTTGCTTTTTCTATTTTAGAATTTATTTCCAATGTACCGGTTTTGAAAAGATATTAGTTATAAAGATATTAATTTGTGTTAATATAAGCACTATCTCTACAACTGGAAACCAAATTTTCAGGTCTTTTTCTTTTAATTTTCCAGCCGAAAATCCCATTACAGTCCATGCAACAGTATAGCGTGTTGCTAAAATTGCCAGTACCGCAATCCATTGAAATTGGAACGCCAATAAAACAATAAACGATATAAAGAAAAATAATTGCGAGGTGTAAAACATCCCTAATTGCATTTTGTCAAAAAACTTATAATGTTCTGCTGTAGAAACATGTCTTCTTTTTTGAGTGAACCATTCCTTATAAGATTCCTTTGGTTTTGAATAAGTAAAACTTTCTGGATTATATGCAATTGTAGTATTTGATTTGGTTGCTGCTTGATTTACAAATAAATCATCATCGCCAGAACGCACCTGAATATGGTCAATGAAGCCGTTTACATTAAAAAACTCTTCTTTTTTGTAAGCCAAATTTCGTCCAA
The DNA here is from genome assembly GCF_009711135.1 of Flavobacterium sp. LC2016-01. Lineage (GTDB taxonomy): Bacteria > Bacteroidota > Bacteroidia > Flavobacteriales > Flavobacteriaceae > Flavobacterium. The sequence goes on from NZ_WMIC01000008.1 coordinate 57,262, forward strand.
CGCCCATATAGGGAACTCCAATTTTTGCCCACGCAAAATATTGAACTGCAGTTAAAATAGTTTCAAAACGAATGATTTTATTTAACAGCGAACGGTCAATTTTTTCATAACCTCCATAACCCAAAATGATAGTTTTGTTCATGGTAAATTGTGATGTCATTGAGGTAATCCAGTTTTTAGAAGCCGGATAACAGTCAGCGTCTGTAAATAACAGGTAATCTTTTTTAGAAGCTTTGATTCCTAAAGTTAAAGCGTATTTTTTATTTCCCCAGAAAGCTTCGTTATTTTGAACTTTTACTAAACGAATGTTAGAATATTGTTTTTCAAATTCTTCAAAAACTTCTAAAGTTTCGTCACTTGAAGCGTCATCAATCAAAACAATTTCAAAATCAGGATAATCTTGTTCTGCTAAAAGCGGTATAAATTTCTTTACATTTTCTTCTTCATTTTTAGCGCAGACAATTACCGAAACTGGGAGTTTTTTTGGCGTAATTTCTTGTTGTTTAGCAAAGGCAAACTTTCCAAATACACCTAAGTAATAAAAAAGTTGTACAACAACGATAGCAATAAAAAAGTAAAATAAAATTGTAAGCATCTGATTTTAATATCTTTTAATTTCTGAATCTTGCGAGTGCAAATGTACTTATGAATTCCTAATTTTCAATGTCTAAAACCAATTTACTTTCGGCATTTTGACATTTCTTTTGCAACAGCAATAGCCTGAGGGTTTTCGGTCTTTTCTAATTCCGAAATTATGTTTTTATAATTAAAATCATCACGATTTTGAGACATTTTTTTAGTTGCTTGAATTTCACTGATTTCAATCTCAAAACCAAAGATTCCTCTCGCTTCACGCATTGTTTTTTCTGACAAATCTTCAACACGAACAGGATTTTTTGAGTTTGCTTCGTATTTGTCAACTAATTTTTTTAATTGCTCAACAGAAGTTTCGTAATCTACAATCTTAATTTTTCCATAAACATGTACGGCTATATAATTCCATGTTGGTACATTTTCGTGGTCGTACCAAGAAGAAGAAATATAACTGTGCGGACCTGTGAAAACAGCTAAAACTTCATCATTTTCTGTAAAACCTTCTGCCTGCGGATTCAGTTTTGAAATATGTCCCTGCAAAATTTCTTTTCCATCGGTATTAATTTCAAGTTCTATCGGAATATGTGTTGCACATAATTTTCCGTTAGTCTGATTGATCAGAATTCCAAAACTGTTTTCTTTTAGAAAAGTTCTGATTGATTCTGGATCTTCGTTTTTGTATAAGTTTGGAGTGTACATCTTGATTGTTTTTTTGCCACGAATTACACGAATTAGCACAAATTTAAATTAGTGAAAATTCGTGTAATTCGTGGCAGAATATTTTAGATTACATTTACTTCTGCTTCAATATGAATTCCGAATTTTTCAAAAACAGTTTTTTGAACTTCTTTTGAAACGGCTAAAATTTCCTGTCCGGTTGCGTTTCCGTAATTGACTAAAACTAAAGCTTGATTTTTGTGAACTCCGGCGTCGCCAAAACGTTTTCCTTTAAAACCAGCCTGCTCAATCAGCCATCCTGCCGGAACTTTTACTTCGGTTGCAGAAACTTCGTAAAACTTCATTTCAGGGAATTTCTGATGAATTTTTTCAAAATCAGATTTTAATAAAATCGGATTTTTAAAGAAACTGCCGCTGTTTCCTAATTCTTTGGGATCTGGCAATTTGCTTTGTCTGATTGCAATTACAGCATTGCTGACATCTTTTAATTTTGGTTCAGAAATATTGTTTTTAGCCAATTCAGCCAAAATATCGCCGTAAGATGTATTGATTTTATGATTGTGTTTTGTCAATTTATAAATCACCGAAGTAATAATAAATTGATCTTTAACTTCATGTTTAAAGATGCTTTCTCTGTATCCAAAATTACATTCGGCATTTGTAAACGTTTTTAATTCTTGAGTTTCAATATTTATTGCTTCGCAAGAAACAAAAGTGTCTTTAATTTCGGTTCCGTAAGCGCCAATATTTTGAACAGGAGTTGTGCCGACATTTCCAGGAATCAGTGACATATTTTCTAATCCGCCAAAATTGTTTTCGATGGTCCAAAGAACGAAATCGTGCCAAGTTTCGCCGGCTTGACTTTCAACCCAGACAAAATCATCATCTTCTTTGATTATTTCTTTACCTTTCAAATCAATATGAATCACCAAAGCGTCAATATCTTTGGTTAAAAGCATATTGCTTCCGCCGCCAAGAATGAATTTTTTCTCATTTTTGTTTTCTTCTAAAATGGTTTTCAATTCGGCTACAGAATGCACGGCAACAAATTGTTTTGCTTTGGCTTCAATGCCAAAAGTATTGTAGTTTTTTAAAGAAAAATTGGATTGGATTTCCATATATAAAAGGCTTTTTAATCTGAGTTCAAAAGTATGAATTATAATTTTTGATTTAACCGCAAAGACGCAAAGTTTTGCGCAAAGTTCACAAGGCTTTTAATTAAATTTAAAGTTTTACTTACGATACGCTCAGTTGAATTTTTGTTTTTTGTATGTTTGAGTGAATATATTAGGTATAATTATGTCGAAATCAATTCTGAGCTATAAGGTTATAAGTTTTTTGATAGTTACTATGTTTGTTTCTATTGGTTCTTATGCTCAAATAAATATAGTTGGAATTTGGAGTACTAAGGAAATAATTGGCCTTAATAATGTTCTTGAATATTCTTTAAAAGAGCAAAAGACTCGAGATTTCGGTCGATATTTGACATTCAGAGATGATGGTACTTTTTTAAGTGATGAATATGGAGAATGCTTAAGTGGTTGTTCTGTTTTTACTTCTGGAAATTATAAAATAATTGACAGTTATCATATAAACATCAATGTTCAAAAAGTTCATTACAGTGGCGTAACTTGTGGTATGATGAAAGTGGATGAATCAGAGGTTATTAAAGATTTAGGCATTTTTTATATTTATAAGGAAGAAGGTTCAATTCGATTGATTTCGAGTAACGGCATTTTGCAAGATGATAAAGATAAAATGCTTTATACTCAATTGCTTGATTCCTTTGATAAGCAGTGGAAGTCTTATAATTATGTTTGGAGAAATACAGATAGCAATCAGCCGGAAGAAATTGTGAAAGATTGTGAAGACAAAAGAATATCGGTTGATTTATCTCAATATAAAATAGTTTTTTCTAAAACGGAAGATTATGGAAATGTCTTTCTTCTTAGACGAAATGAAGATTTTCATTACGTAGTTTATAATGCTTTTAATAAAAAGGTTTCTTTGGCTTATTTGAAAAAGAAAAGTTAATTAAAATTATTATTTAGGTAGTTTTCTTTGACAGAATCTGATAATAGAAATCCTATTGTAAAACCGCTAATAAGACCTCCAATATGAGCTGCATTGTCAATGCCAGGGATCAAAAGTCCCATTATTAAATTGATTCCAACATATCCCAAAATCATATTTAGATATACTTTGTTGGTATCATTTGGAAAAACTTTGAAAACTAATAATGCTAGAAAAAGCCCAAAAAGCCCAAAAATTGCACCAGATGCTCCGATACTGACAGTTGCTTCATTCCACCAAATGCTTGCTATGCTGGCAATTATTCCTGTTCCTAAGTAAGTTAAAAGGTATTTTGTTTTTCCGATATATTTTTCCAACAAGATTCCAATAAACCAAAGCCCAATCATGTTGTTGAACAAATGAATTAAACCGCCATGTAAAAATAGCGATGTAAGTAATCTCCATCCTTGTCCATTCGTGACTAAAGGTCTGTAATTTGCACCCCATTCTAGCAAATATTTCCCTTTAAAAGAAAAAAATCCAAAGCCGGAAAATACCATGATAATAAAAATAATAAGATTTATGTTTATCAAAATTGGCGTAATGTAAAATCCTTCTTTGGGAATTAAAAATCCGAAAGACTCTTTTAAATTTGAAATTTTAGAAATTCCTTCGATTTTCGATTTTCGATATTTTGCTGGCTGAAGTTTGGTAAACATCAAAATTAGAAGCCAAACTAAAAGTCCTCCTCCTAAAGTTCCAAAAAACCAAGCCATTTTTTTTCCGTTTCTATTCTCAAAAGGATCGTTATGAGCTTCTAATAAAATTGGTTTGTTGAAATCATATTGCGTGTTTTCTTCAATTGCATCATTAAAATTATCGTGATCATCTGTGTTTCCGACGAGTTCTAAATAAGTAAATTGATTGAAATCAGTGTGTTTGAATTCTTGTTCAGTTGTTTGGGCAAATTCTTTAAACTTGATCTGTTTTTCAGTGTTAGAAAAATGATTGCTTATTTGTGATGTGTACTTTTTGCCCAACCAATATTTGCATTCATATTTAGAAGTGTCTCTGCTCTTTTCTAAAATTGGCATTGCAACATAGATAAGCATATCGAAATGCTCGTTGTTTTTTCCAGATACTTCACTGGTATTTAGAACTCCTATGTTCTCCTTGTCAATATAAAACTTTTGTAGTGTATAATATTTTGTTTTTTCATGCTTTTGAATTTCCGCGATCGTTTTAATTGTAGTTAATTTTCCTGTTGAAGTAACTAAATATTCTTGTGCAATCATGGTGGGAATAGCAATTATTACAACAGCAAAAAATTGAACTCCAAAGGATTTATTGTCGTCTTTGAATTTTAAATGTTTTAATCTTGGGCGCAAAAAAAAGTAAATGGGTATATATGGTAATCCAAATGGAAGCCAAAATTTTAAGAACATTTCCTTAATAGAAAACAAATCTAACTCAATAAATAAAAGCCAATGCAAAAAGGTATAACCAATAATAAAACTAATTGTAATGACTAAAAAAGGAATATAAATTAATTTGAATTTTTCAGCAAGATCTTTCATTGGGGATAAAAAAGGTTGGTTGTTTTTTGATTGGTTTTTCTGCGAATTTAATTGAAAAATTAATTTAACAACTCATGATACTTTTCCGCAATAACCTTCATATTAATATCATAATTTGCATTTTCTTCAACAAATTTTCTATTTCGGATAACAGCTTCGTTTCGAGATTCAGAATTTTCAAAAGACCAAATCAATTCTTCGGCCAGCATTTCTATATTGTCAATTTCAATTAATTGTCCGTTGTCGCGATGGTTGATCCAACTTTGATTTCCTGGAATATCTGAAACTACAGGATAACAATTGCAAGCCATAGCTTCAAATAAAGAGGCCGAAACACCTTCGGTAATAGGCATGCTGATATAAATATTTGATTGCTGTAATAATTTAGGAAGTTCTGTATTAGGGATTCTTCCGGTAAAAATTACTTTGTTATCGATTTGAAGTTCTTTGGCTAAATCTTTTAAAAATTGCAATCGAGTTCCGTCGCCAACAATCGTCAGTGAGAAATCAATTCCTTTTTGATTTAAGATTCCGAAAGCTTTCAATATAGAATCATGGCGATATTCTGGTTGTAAAGAACGCGTTACAATCGCTTCAATTTTAGTTGAAGTATTGATTGAAGGTGTAAAAAGCGATAAATCAATTCCTTTAGGAAGCACTAAAACTTTATTCATATCAACTCCAGTTGCTTTCATATGAATTCCCATTACTGGACCCCAAGCGTGAATTAAATGCGCTTTTTTGAAAGCATATTTTTGAATGAATTTTTTAAATGGATATAAAACCGAAGTTTCTGGCCATAAATCAGTTCGACCTTGCTGGGCAATCGCGATGGTTTTTGAGCCTGATAAAGCCGCTAGAAATCCGTAACTTGTGGTTCTTTCGGCGATAACCATATCTGGTTTTTCTCTTCGGATTATTTTCCGAATAGAAATAGGAGCGAAGAAATATTCTAAAATACGTTTGAATCTTTGATTATTCGAGGTTTGAAGTTCCCAAGTGATAATTTCAAAATCGCCAAATTCTTTAAGGCCTTTCATCCAAGTTATGGCGTCTGCGCGGTAAGATTCTCCAAGAAAAAGTATTTTTCTTTTCATTTAGTAAATGAGTTTTTTGTCGCCACGAATTTCACAAATTTCCACTAATTAAATCGTGCTAATTCGTGAAATTCGTGGCAGTTTATCTTTTTCTAAAATTCTTCAGTCTCTAAAGCGCGATTTATGAATTCGTTTAAAGGTTTTAGAGCAATTAATTTTTTGCTCATTTTCGAAACGAAATCTTTCTGCGTTACTTCAGAAATATCATATTTTTGAGTTGCAGTAAAGCTTTTCAGTTTTAAAAATTCAATTGCCGGATGGTCTTTTTCGTAACCGCGCGGCATGCTTTTAAGCGAATTGTTTTCGTTGATATCAAGGCTCCCAAATTCTTTTTTGAAATCTTTATTGTTTAAAATTTCTTCTAAATCATCATGGAAAAATGCAATTTCTTTTCGAACTTTCTTTAAATCTTCTGATTCGGGAGAATAAAATCCGCCGGCAATAAAACTGGCTCCTTTTTCAATATGAATATAATAACCGGCGCGGTTCAAGCCTTTTGTTCCGCCAGACATCCAAACGCCCAAATGTGCTTTGTAAGGCGATTTGTCTTTAGAAAAACGAATGTCACGGTTGATTCTGAACGTGCAGTTTTTAACTTCTAATAATTCTAACGAAGGATCGAGCGGTTTCATAACATCTAGAAAATCGCTTACCAATTGATGGTAATCTTTTTTGAAGATTTCGTATCGTTTTTTATTGTCCTGAAACCAGTCTCGGTTATTGTTTTTCTTTAAATCGTCTAAAAATTGCAATGATTCTTTGGTCAGCATAATCGGTTTTTTATTGCAGTTAATGTTTGGGCTAATTTAATGATTTAGTTCGCCACGAATTTCACGAATTAACACTAATTTTTGAATTGCTTAATTGTTAAGTTTTGACAAAGTTTTGAACTTTGTCAAAACTTTAATTTGTGAAAATTCGTGAAATTCGTGGCGAAAAAAAATCACAAATTAAATATCTTATAACTCTGATGTGTTGATTTTATAATCGCTTCCGTTCGTTCAGGATGCGTATCCGTAATAAAAAGCTGGCCGAAAGTTTCGGTATTTACCATTTCAACAATTTTGGCAACTCGGGTTTCGTCGAGTTTGTCAAAAATATCATCAAATAGCAAAATAGGTTTTACACCGCTTTTTTTCTTCAAAAACTCAAATTGAGCCAATTTTAAAGCAATCAAAAATGATTTTTGCTGTCCTTGTGATCCGAATTTCTTTATTGGATGCGAATCAATTTCAAAAGACAAATCGTCTTTGTGAGTTCCAGAAGTTGTATAATGCAGTGCCCTGTCTTTATTTATATTTTCCTGAAGAAGTGATAATAAATCTTTTTCGAATAACTGGCTTTCGTAAACCAATTGCACTTTTTCCTCAGATCCCGTTATCGCATGATGATGTATATTAAATATAGGTATAAACTGTTCCAGAAAATCTTTTCGTTTTTCAAAAATCGATTTTCCAAATTCATTCAGCTGCTCATTATATATAGATAAGGTGTCGTTGTCAAAAGTATGATTGAGCGCAAAATATTTTAAAAGTGCATTTCGCTGTACAATTACTTTTTGATACTGGATTAACTGATGCAGATAAGTCGAATCTAACTGCGAAATAACGCTGTCCATAAATTTACGTCGTGTTTCGCTTCCTTCAACAATTAAATCACGGTCGGCTGGCGAAATGATGACAAGCGGAATAAACCCAATATGATCTGAAAATTTATCATAGGCTTTCCCGTTTCTTTTTAAAACTTTCTTTTGCCCTTTTTTTAAACTGCAGACAATTTGTTCTGTTCTTTCGTCTTTTTCTATTTCGGCATCAATGACAAAAAACTCTTCACCGTGTTTTATGTTTTGAACTGCAAGCGGGTTGAAATAGCTTTTTCCATAAGCCAAATGATAAATAGCATCTAATACATTGGTTTTACCAATTCCATTTTTCCCAACAAAACAGTTGATTTTGATGTCGAAATCAAAACTGGCTTCAGAGAAATTTTTATAATTGAATAAAGAAATTTTGTTTAAATGCATTTTAAGAGGTTCTAGCAAGAAAAATTACTGTTTTGAAACCAGTAAAATTAAGGCTGTAAAATTATCTAATTTTATCGATATATGGGGCTTTTGCTATGTTTCAAGTTGATTTATTTTACCGCTTCCGCGAAAAGACAAGCTTAGGAGAAAATTATTTTTTTTAAAATAGTGATAAAATTGATTTTTTTTGCCTCAGTTTCAAGAAAAATTTTATTTTTGCCGTTCACTAAATTATTATTAAATGGCAACTTACAATAAAAGAGGATATAAGACACCAAAAGAGAAGGAAGTAAAAGAAGTTAATGAGGAACAACAGGTAATTATTGATGAAAAAGACAGCACAACAGCTGGTGTTTTTTCAAAATTAGATGAAACTGCTTCAAAAACTGAGGATTGGGTGGCTAAAAATCAAAAAATCATTATTGGTTTAGTTGCAGGTATTGCAGTGGCTACTATTGGTTATTTGGCTTACCAAAAATTTATTGAAACTCCTAAACAGGACGAAGCTGCAAACGAAATGTTTGTTGCACAACAAAATTTCCAAAAAGCAGTTGATGGTGTTGCAAGTGATTCATTATACAAATTAGCTTTAAATGGTTCTGAAGGTAAATTCGGATTTATTAAAATTGCTGACGAATATTCTGGAACAGATGCTGGTAACTTAGCAAACTACTATGCTGGTATGGCCTATTTGAATACAGGTAAATTTGATGACGCTATCAAATATCTTGGTGAATTTAAATCTGAGGATGCAATTTTAAGTGCTTTAGCAAAAGGTGCAATTGGAGATGCTTATTCTCAAAAAAACAATCAAAAAGAAGCTTTAAGCTATTATGTAAAAGCGGCTGAATCAAACAAAAATGATTTCACAACGCCTCGTTTCTTATTAAAAGCGGCTAAAACTGCTTTAGCTTTAGGTCAAAAAGAAGATGCTTTAAAGTATTTAAACGATATTAAAGATAACTTCGATGCAACTCCAGAAGCAGCTTCTGTTGATGTATTGATTGGATTGGCACAATAATTTAATTTCTAGAGTTCAGATTTTAGATTTTAGATTCGTATTTTAGCAATCTGAAATCTATATTCAAAAATCTAAAATTTAAAGATGGCTACCGAAAATAAAAATTTATCAGAATACGATAAAAACACGATCCCAAATGCGAAAGACTTTCGATTTGGGATTGTTGTTTCTGAGTGGAACGACATTATAACTGAAGGACTTTATAATGGCGCTTTTGATGCATTAATTGACTGTGATGTTCCAGCACAGCAAATTATCCGTTGGAATGTTCCAGGAAGTTTTGAGCTTATTTATGGCGCAAAAAAAATGCTTCAGACACAAAATGTTGATGCTGTAATTGTAATTGGATGTGTAATTCAAGGAGAAACAAAGCATTTTGATTTTGTATGTGAAGGTGTAACGCAGGGAATTAAAGATTTGAATGTTCAAACTGATATTCCAGTTATTTTTTGTGTTTTAACAGATAACAACATGCAGCAGTCAATTGACAGAAGCGGCGGTGCTCACGGAAACAAAGGAACTGAAGCGGCGATTGCAGCAATAAAAATGGCATACATTCGTCAGCAGGCTTCAATGTCGCATCCTTTTAATCAACCATTATTATCTTCAGGTGCGCTTCAAATCGAGGATAAGCCTAGAAAAATCGAAAACGAATAAAACACAATTGTTTTAAAAATACTAAAACCTATACTGTGTAAAATAGTATAGGTTTTTTGTTTTTTTTATGACAGCAGATGTTAAGAATCACAATCAAAATTCATTAAATTTGTAGACCTCGTTTTTTTAAAATCAGAGCGAACTAACAATATCAATTTAAGATTTTTAAATAAAATCAAAGACAAACCTTAAACCCAAATTTTCTTAATGTCGAGTATAATTCAATTGCTTCCCGATCACGTTGCTAACCAGATTGCTGCTGGAGAAGTGGTTCAAAGACCAGCTTCTGTGGTAAAAGAGTTGTTAGAAAATGCTGTTGATGCAAAAGCAACGGATATCAAATTGATTATTAAAGATGCTGGAAAATCGTTAGTTCAGGTTATTGATAACGGAGTTGGAATGACAGTTACTGATGCGCGTTTGTGTTTTGCGCGTCATGCTACTTCAAAAATTCGTCAGGCTGAAGATTTGTTTTCGCTTGACACAAAAGGTTTTCGTGGTGAAGCGCTGGCATCTATTGCTGCGATTGCACATATGGAAATGAAAACGAAACAAGATCAGGACGAACTTGGAACGCATATTGTAATTGAAGGAAGTAAATTTGTTTCGCAGGAAGTAGCCGTTTTGCCAAAAGGAACTTCTTTTGCTGTTAAAAACCTTTTCTTTAATATTCCGGCGCGACGTAATTTCTTAAAGTCAGATACGGTTGAGTTTCGTCATGTTATGGATGAATTTCAGCGTGTTGCTTTAGCACATCCAAATATTCATTTTAGTTTTTATCATAACGGAAGCGAATTGTATAATCTTCCGGCTGCTGGATATCGCCAGAGAATTGTGGGGATTATGTCTGGCAAGACTAATGAAAAATTAGTTCCAGTAAACGAAGACACCGAGATTATAAATATTCAAGGATTTGTCTGCAAACCAGAGTTTGCCAAAAAAAGCAGGGGAGAGCAGTTCTTTTTTGTAAATGACCGTTTCATAAAAAGTGGTTATTTGCATCATGCTGTTATGGCAGCTTATGATGGACTTTTGAAAGATGGTTCGCAGCCAAGTTATTTCTTGTATTTGCAAGTGCCGCCCAATACTATTGATATAAATATTCATCCAACTAAAACAGAAATTAAGTTTGATGATGAACAAGCGCTTTATGCAATTTTAAGAGCATCAATCAAACATAGTTTGGGGCAGTTTAATGTGGCTCCGGTTTTAGATTTTGATCGTGATTCAAATTTAGATACACCTTATCATTATAAAGATTTAGAAGCTGAAACACCGACGATTCAGGTTGATGGGACTTTTAATCCATTTACGGATGATAAAACGAATCAGCATTATACGAAATCAGGTTCTGGATCAAGTTCAGGCAGTTATAGTTCAGGATCTTCATCTTCATCTTTTTCTGGATCTTCGTATTCAGGTTATTCAAAAAGAGTAGAACCAACAACAAGCTGGGAAAGTTTGTATGTTGGCTTAGATTTAGAAAATCCGGAAACGATTGAAAGTTCGCCTTTTACTTTTGAAAATGAAGAAGTAACTTCGTCTCTATTTAACGACGATGATGTCGAACAGGCAAGTCAAAAAACGTATCAGATTCACAAAAAATATATTGTTTCTCCTATCAAATCGGGAATGATTATTGTCGATCAGCAAAGAGCCCATCAGCGTATTTTATATGAGCAGTTTTTGTTGAATATGACTGTTAATCAGGCTTCAAGCCAGCAATTGCTATTTCCGTTGGATTTGTTTTATTCGGCTGTCGAAATGAAATTGATAGAAGAATTAAAACCTTCACTGGAAACTACCGGATTTGTTTTTGAAGAAGCTAAAACAGATCATGTTGTAATTTCAGGAATTCCGGTAAATATTACCGAAAGTGAAGTTTCGATCGTAATAGATCAACTGTTGAGTGACTTGCAGGACGGAATTCCGGCGAGCAGTTACAGTCAGAATGATACCATTGCAAAGTCGATGGCTAAAAGTTTAGCGGTTAAAACAGGATCTTATTTAACCGAAAAAGAACAGGATAACTTAGTAAGCGGTTTGTTTGCTTGTAAAGATCCAAATATTTCACCTTTTCAAAAACCTACTTTCATCACCATGCGTGTTGAAGATATAGATAAAAAATTTGCGTTATGATGAATATTACTCCAGTTGTAAAACAGCTGCTTATAATTAATATTATCTTTTTTATTGGTTCTCAGTTAGTGCCAGTTTCATATGACTATTTGATCATGTACTTTCCTGAAAATCCAGATTTTAGAATTTGGCAGGTAATAACGCATATGTTTATGCATGCAAATCTCTTGCATATTGCATTCAATATGTTTGCGCTATATTCTTTTGGATCTATGCTTGAGCATTTTTGGGGAGGTAAAAAATTCTTATTTTTTTACATTTCATGTGGTTTAGGTGCTGCTTTGCTGAATTTTGCAGTGAACTATTATTCTTTTCAAGAAGGCCTAAATGTTTTAATTGCGAACGGATACTCCAAAACGTATGTATTGCAGCTTTTGAGTGAGAACCAGATAGCAGTTAAATGGAAAGAGATATTAACAGTTTCTCAATTTGATAATTTTACAACTGCTTACGGAAGCGCAGTTTTAGGTGCTTCTGGTGCTATTTATGGTTTGCTGACGGCTTTTGCATTTATGTTTCCGAACGCAGAATTGGCTCTTATGTTTATTCCAATTCCAATTAAGGCTAAATATTTTGTGCCAGGACTTTTATTGATTGATTTATTTTTAGGTTTAAAAGGAAGCTCGCTTTTTGGAAGCGGAGGAACTGGAATTGCACATTTTGCACATCTTGGCGGCGCAGTGGCTGGTTTCTTGATGATGTTATATTGGAAAAAAAATCAGTTTAATAACAATCGTTGGAATTAATTTTTAACTTTAATTTATTAACTTTAAAAAACGAAAAGAAGACTTTATGAATATTCTTGATGATTTAAAACTGCAATACAAACTTGGCGGCATCGCCATGCGTGTTATTTATTGGAATGTTGCTTGTTTTTTAATTTCTTTGGTTTTTTATAAGTTTTCAATTGGTCAGTTTGATTTTCCAAATTGGCTGGCATTATCGTCAGATCCTCAGGTTTTTATGTTTAAACCTTGGACGTTTTTAACTTATGCTTTTTTCCATTTTGGGTTTATGCATTTGTTGTTTAATATGCTGGTTTTAAACTTTGCTAGTAATTTATTCCTGACGTTCTTTTCTCAAAAGCAATATTTAGGTCTGTATATTTTAGGAGCTATATTTTCAGGAATTATATTTGCCTTAAGTTATTATATTTTAGGAAATTCGGCTTTAATAGTTGGTGCTTCTGCAGCAATTATGGCGATTTTAGTAGCCGCGACAACCTATCAGCCTTTAATGAATGTTAGATTGCTGTTTTTTGGAAACGTTAAACTCTGGCATATTACAGGCGTAATTTTGCTTTTAGATTTAATGCAGCTGCGCCTTGAAAATATGGGCGGACATATTTCGCATTTAGCTGGAGCATTTTTCGGATTTATATTTATAAAACTGCTTCAAAATGGTACTGATTTAAGTATCATTGTTTCTAAAGTGTTAGACTTTTTTGCTAATCTCTTTAGAAAATCCTCAACGACCCCATTTACAAAAGTTCATAAAAATTACAAAAAACCTACGGAAAAAGTGACATCAAGAATTGTTACGAAAGACAAAACGCAACAGCAGATTGATGAAATTTTGGATAAAATCAGCCAGTCGGGTTATGATTGTCTGACAAAAGAAGAAAAAGAGTTTCTATTTAGAGCTGGAAAATAATCCTTTTAGCAAATAATATGAAAAACCTTTCGTGGTTTAATAAAATAATGTTCTTTTTGAATATAGTGCTGACTGTGCTCACATTTAGCGTCTATGTTTTGCCATTTCTCGCACCTAAGAGCTTTCCGCTTTTATCGGTGCTTACGCTGTTTATGCCCGCTTTTTTTGTTGCCAATGGATTTTTCTTCGTCTATTGGGCAATTCAGTTTAAAAAACGTCTTATTTTGTCTGGTTTGGTTTTGTTGATGGGAATTACATTTATTAGTAAATTCTACAAATTCTCGGCAAAAGAATATGTAAAAGATGAAAGAGATTTTTCGGTGATGAGTTATAATGTCCGCCTGTTTAATGTTTTTAAGTGGCTGGATCGTGACGATATTCCTGAGAATATTAAAACTTTTATTGATGATAAAGATCCTGATATTTTGTGTATTCAGGAATATTCAAACTCTGCTCATTTGGATTTGAAAGTATATCCACACCGCTATATTTTTATCGATGGAAATCAGATAAAAACAGGGCAGGCTATTTTTTCAAAATTCCCAATTATTGATCAAGGAAATATCGTTTTTCCTAAATCGGATAATAATGTGGTTTATGCTGATATTAAGCGCGGAAAAGATATTATTCGTGTTTATAATATGCACTTGCAGTCTATTAAAATATCTCCAGATGTAAGTAAGATTTCGGATAATATTGATAACGTAAACCAGAAGAAATCACAACGTATTTATGCCAGAATCAGTAAAGGATTTACGCAGCAGCAAGAACAAGCTGAAATCTTTAAAGAGCACATAAAAAAGTGTAAATACCCTATTATTATTTGCGGGGATATGAATAACAGTCCGTTTTCATACGTTTACCGAAATATTAAAGGGAAATTGAAAGATGCGTTTGAAGAAGCCGGAGAAGGCTTTGGAGCGACTTATAAATTTAAATATTATCCTGCACGAATCGACTATATTTTTACCGATACTAAAATGAAAGTAAAACAGTTCGAAAGTTTTTCTGATTTCGAAAATTCAGATCATTACCCTATAATGACCCGACTTTCGATCGACCAATTTTAGATTATTTTCTGAGTTTTTAAATAATCCATTGCAAATTTTCCTTCGTTAAAAAGTAAATCCAAAACACTTAAATTATTGATGAATCCATGTTTGTCATCAAAAACCTGAGTGTATTTTTCGAAAGAATTAATGTCTTTTTTTCCATTCGCCAAATTTCTAAAATCAGAAATGTTTACTGCATCCATGAAGTATTCAGTTGTTATATTGAATTCTAATTTCATTCTCAAACATTTACTCATAATATCCAGAACTTCCATATTTAAATCCATTAAAAAAGTATGTTTCTTTTCGAAAATTGGTCGAATATCATCTTCGAAAAACTCAAAGAAAGGCGAGCTTCTGTAACCTGCTTCTAAAGATTTAAAATGTTGTTTTTGCCAGTCAAATTCATTTTCAATCAAAACGTCTTTCGTTTTTTGATGTGCAGTTTTAGAATGCTTAACAGGAATATTTAATAACTGAATACCGTTGGGGCTATAAATATAAGTACGGTTTCTGTTGGTTTGTTTCTGAAAATTATCTTCCATTTCAAAAGTAATATTTTCAGATTGAGCCATAACTGCAAAGTGGCTTATCGATGGAAAATAGGTAGGAAGTATTAAAGAGTTCATTTTTGACTTTTGTTTAATCGGTAAATCGTTTAATCGTCCTTTTTGAGAAACGATTAAACGATTTGCCAGTTTAACGAATTAACGTTTTTTATGCTTTATTTTCTTTTCTTTTTCTCCAGAAGAAATCTCCAACGAAATAAAGAGCAAGTAAAATTAAGAAATATTTGAAATAGGATTGTGGCTGTCCTTCGCCGTCAACAGTTGTGAAAACTCTGCTCCAACGAATTTTGTTGATTCCTTTTCCGTTTGTATCCCAGCTTAACCAGATAAATACAGGTTTTCCAACAATATGATTTTCTGGAACATAACCCCAATAACGGCTATCTTCAGAGTTATGACGGTTGTCTCCCATCATCCAGTAATAGTTTTGTTTGAAGGTATAGCTGTTAGTTTGTTTTCCATTAATTATAAAATGAGCACCATCAATTTGCAAAGTGTTGCCTTCATAGTTTGTGATGATGTCTTTGTAATATGGCAAAGATTCATTTGTCAATGCTACGGTTTTTCCGGCTTCAGGAATATAAATAGGTCCCATGTTATCCTGGTTCCCCTTATTGATGTGCGGATAAATTGCATTATCGTTTCCTTTGTCAATTTTTCTGATCACTGCAGTTACGCCCGGAGTGTTTCTAAATCTTTCTGCTCCAGCTTCTGTTAAAGCTCCTAAAACTAACGTATCTCTTTTTTCTTCATTTTTAAAATAACCGCCGTCAGTGATGTCTAGTTCTTTTACCAAAGATTGTAAATCAACTGGAGTTTTTCCGTCAAATGCGATTGTATAAGAATATTGTGGTTTTGCGCGTTCAGGAAGAATTAATTTCTTGCCATTGATAAACACATAACCATCTCTAATTGATAAACTGTCTCCAGGAATGCCAACACATCTTTTTACGTAATTTGATCTTTTATCGATTGGTTTTATAACACCTGGCTGTCCTTTTTTCTCATAAAAGTAATGCACGGTATCAGCAGGCCAGTTAAAAACAACAATATCTGTTCGTTTTATTTTCTCGAATGCAGGTAGTCTGAAGTAAGGCAATTGTGGCCATTTCAAATACGATTTGTTTTTTGTCATTGGTATCGAATCGTGAACCATTGGCAAAGCAACTGTTGTCATTGGAACTCTCGGACCATAATTTAATTTGCTGACAAACAAAAAGTCACCAATCAACAATGATTTTTCAAGAGATGATGTTGGAATCGTATACGGCTGAACTACATAAGTGTGTACTAATGTTGCAACGATTATGGCAAAAAGCAATGAACTCACAGTATCTGCAGTTTTGCTTTTTGGAGTTAAATCGCGATTTGCATTATATTCTAATTTCTGCGTATAGTTTACATAGTAGATATAAAATCCTAAAGTAAAAATTCCCAGAATGGTATCTAGAGTTGATCTTTTTCCAAAAGTTCTCAAGGTCTCAACCCAAACAACAGGAAACATAATTAGGTTGATAATTGGAATAAAAAGCAATATTGTCCACCAAGTTGGACGGCTGATTATTTTCATTAAAACAATTGAATTGTAAACAGGAACTGCAGCTTCCCAGCTTTTTCTTCCTGCTGCCTGATACAATTTCCATGTTCCAATAAAATGAATTACCTGAACAGCAAGGAAAAATACAAACCAAAGATATAGCGTCATAATATTTTTGTTTAAAGGTTGAAGTTTAAGATTGCCTTATTTGAAATCTTAAGCCTTAAATCAGTTTTATTTTAGATTTAATACGTCTTTCATGGTATAAATGCCTGCTTTTCCAGCTAACCATTCAGCAGCAATAACAGCTCCAAGAGCAAATCCTTCGCGATTGTGAGCAGTATGTTTAATTTCGATGCTGTCAATTGCTGAGTCGTAATTTACGGTGTGAGTACCAGGAACTTCGCCAATTCTTTTAGCTTCGATATGAATTTGACTGTTTTTTGCTTCTTCTAAAGTCCACTCAGAATAATTGCTGTTTTCAATAACACCTTTTGCAAGAGAAATTGCAGTTCCGCTTGGAGCATCTAGTTTGTGAATGTGGTGAATTTCTTCCATTGAAACTTTATAAGAATCAAATTGTGCCATGATTTTGGCTAAATATTCATTTAATTCAAAGAAAATATTTACGCCCAGACTGAAATTAGAGCTTGAAATAAAACCTCCTTTTTTCTCATTGCAAAGCGCAATCATTTCGTCATAATGTTCCAGCCATCCAGTTGTTCCAGAAACTACAGGAACATTAGCATGAAAACAGTTTGAGATATTGTCAACAGCAGCAGTTGGAACACTAAAGTCAATAGCAACATCGGCTGTCGAAAGTCCTTCGTATGTGTTAAATTCGTCTTTTTTTAAAACAATTTCATGGCCTCTTTCTAAAGCAATTCGTTCAATTACTTTACCCATTTTGCCATATCCTAAAAGAGCAATTTTCATTTTGTATATTTTTTAAAATTTCAAATAACTTTTGAGGCTATTTAAAAGTGTAATTAAGAGTTAGTCCAACGTTTGGTTTAAATGTTACATCGCTCGGATAAATTTCTGGACGCATTGATAATCTTTCGTTTACGTTAAATTGAATCAAGGCAGCATCAACATTTGCGTCTATAATATTTAAGACATAAAAGCCAACTACAAAAAATGCAGATAAATCTCGGTTTCGCTGATAAAATTTTTGACCAGCAATAAGTCGGCTGTCATCTAGAAATTGATACTTGTCATCATTATAACCTTCTAGTCTGCGTTTATAAGCGTCGCGATAATCGTGGTATTTTTTGTTGTTGTCGATGTAGAAATAAAGACTGGTTCCGATTGCTCCATAAACGAGGGGAATTTTCCAGTATTTTTTGTTGTATGCTTGGCCTAAACCAGGTAAAATTGCAGAATAAAAAGCAGCTTTTGCTGGTGTAAGCGGGTCTATTTCTTCCAATTTGGTAGTGTCTTTAGCGACTAAAACCGCATCTGATTTTGCTTGGGCAAAAATAGAAGCGGTTCCTATGAGAAAGAACAATAAACTTATGGGGACAATCTTATTCACTATCCATTAATTAATTTTATAATTCTATTAAAATCGGCCTCAGAATTAAACGGAATTGTGATTTTTCCTTTTCCATTGCCAGCGACTTTAATATCAACTTTCGAACCAAAATAATCGTTGAAAGTATTTTTTTGTGTTTCTCTAACCACAAATGAAGATTCAGCTTTTGGCTTTCCTTCTTCTTTAGGTTTCAAACTTTCGTGATAATTTTTAACTAAAGTTTCGGTTTCACGAACAGAAAGATTTTGACTTACAATTTTTTGATAAATATCAGTTTGAACGTCTAAATCTTCAATATTGATAATTGCTCTTCCATGTCCCATGCTGATAAAACCATCTCGAATTCCAGTCTGGATAATCGGATCTAATTTTAAAAGACGTAAATAGTTGGCAATTGTAGAACGTTTTTTCCCAACGCGATCACTCATTTGTTCCTGTGTTAATTGAATTTCATCAATTAAACGCTGATACGAAAGTGCAATCTCAATTGGATCTAAATCATGACGCTGAATATTCTCTACTAACGCCATTACTAATGATTCATTGTCATTAGCAATACGAATGTATGCAGGAACATGAGTTAAGCCAACTAAAGTTGAAGCACGCAAACGACGTTCTCCAGAAATTAATTGGTATTTATTAAAGTCTAATTTTCGAACAGTAATAGGCTGAATTACGCCAAGTTCTTTGATAGAAGTGGCTAATTCACGTAATGATTCTTCATTAAAATTGCTTCTAGGCTGAAACGGATTTATTTCGATAGCACTTATTTCAAGCTCAATAATATTTCCAACAACTTTATCAGCATTTTTATCGTCTACTGATTTAATGTCGTTTTCGGGATCTTTTAATAATGCTGATAATCCTCTTCCTAAGGCTTGTTTTTTAATTGCTTTTGTCATAAAAACTATTTGCTGTTTTTCTTTATAATTTCTTGCGCTAAATTAATATAGTTTACGGCTCCTTTACTTGTTGCATCATAATTAATGATACTTTCTCCAAAACTTGGCGCCTCACTTAATTTCACATTTCGCTGAATAACAGTTTCAAAAACCATATCGTTAAAGTGTTTTTGAACCTCTTCAACAACCTGATTTGATAAACGTAATCTAGAATCGTACATGGTCAGTAATAATCCTTCGATATCAAGATCTGGGTTGTGTATTTTTTGAATACTCTTAATAGTATTTAAAAGTTTTCCTAATCCTTCAAGAGCAAAATACTCACACTGAATAGGAATAACTACAGAATCTGCTGCTGTTAAAGCATTCAAGGTTAACAAGCCTAGAGATGGTGCGCAGTCGATAATGATAAAATCATATTCTTCTTTTGCTTCCTCTAATGCTTTTTTAAGCATATACTCGCGGTTTTCTTTGTCAACCAATTCAATTTCGATAGCAACAAGGTCAATGTGAGCAGGTATCACGTCAACATTTGGAGCTGTACATTTTAAAATGGCTTCTTTTGGTGTTACAGTATGCTCAAGAATTTGATAAGTTCCAACTTCAACTGATTCTACATCAATTCCAAGACCAGATGTGGCATTGGCTTGAGGATCAGCGTCGATCAATAATACTTTTTTCTCTAAAACACCTAATGAGGCCGCAAGATTTACTGATGTAGTAGTCTTTCCAACGCCTCCTTTTTGATTAGCAATAGCAATGATTTTGCCCATTTATTTTCTGAATTTTGAACCGTAAAAATACAATTATTTATGGTTTTTGAAAATCTATTTTGTTAACATTTAAGAAACGTCGTTTATTCGTGGTTTCATGGGTCTTCTGGACAAAATATTTTCAGTTATAAGTAGAATTACCTGTTGAAATTTGACCAATTTAGTTGATGTTGCGGCTGTAAAAAGTCAGGAATCTAATTTTCCTTCAAGAAAAGGCCTTCTTTTAAAATTTCGATGGGACCACAAACGAAAAGCAGTTTTTCTATTACAAGGAATTCCCATCATTTAAAATCTTTATTTTCTAATTTTATTGACTATCGGAATCTCTTAGAAACGAATGAAAATATTGCAGACGGCTTATTTATGCTGAGAAACCTTGACTTTGTATAGTTTTTGATAAGAAAATTGGGAGTAAGAATGGACTTTTAGGTTAAAGATTATCGCTATTTTGGGTTCTCTAAAAACTACGATTATTACAAACTATTAAACCACAAAAATGAACATTCTTAAGAGTAAAAAAGTGATTTCGGTATTTACAGCATTTGTGTTTATGCTGATTCTATGCAGTTTTGTTTCACCTGATTCATCTAATGAAAAAGTACAGGAGAAAAAGACAGAAACTAAAATTGTGTATGACAAAAAGAAACATGACATGACCTTATCATGGTCCGCTTTTGGTTCTTCCGGAAATTATATAATTACAAGAGGAGGAAGCCGTCTGGCATCAGATTTTGTACAGGTGGGATCAACTTCCAAATTAACATTTACGGATAATAAGCCAAATGTTGATAAATATGAGAATTATTATAAAGTTACCCGTAACGATATTTCGATAATAATTTCGCTTGAAAATCAGATTTTTGGTGATAATATGTATTTCTACGATAGAAAACATGAAAAAGCTGAAACGGCGCGAAATGAAATTAATTCGCAATTTGCTGCTATTGGTTTAGGCGGCGCAAATGGCGAGTGGACAACAAAGCGTCAAGCTTATTATTTTAAAGCCAATGTTAATGGTCAAACTTATGATGTTGGCGGATCTGGTTCTGCATCTTCGGCGGAAGCCAATTCAATAGAATTAGGATTTTATTCTCATATTGGAGGTTTGGGCAAAGTGCCGTCAGATGTTAAATTGGGTGCTATATTTACCAGGCCTCATTTGTCTGGAGGTGCAAATGCTACTTGTACATTTTGGCGTTCTGTAGAAAATGTCGAAGTAATGCGTGATTTTTCTTGGACCGTTTCTCAGTCAACCAGCGCAAGAAGATTGCTGATAGAAAGCACTTCAAAATATATTTCAGATATTGGAAATACAAACTTTTGGGGCAGTGGCGGCTTTATTGCTGATACTCATTATACATCTTCAAGGCCAAATTGGGCCGGACAACAGCAATGGTACACGAGAAATACTGTTTTTCCTTCGGGTTCAGGAACGATGGGCGGTTCTTATAATATGGTTTGGCAAGGCTGTGTCAATCCTCCGCAAGCAGATGATAAAAATGCGCCAGTTCCGACGACGCCTATTATAAGAGAAAAACCTTTTTTGTTTATTGATAAAGATGGTGAATACAAAGTATTTGTTCCAGCATGGCAAAAGGATAGAGTAGGAGTTTCTTGGTCATCGACAGATATGGGTAAGGGTAAAACTCAAGATTTGCTTACGGATTGGTATGTTACTAAAGAAGGTGATACTGATGCTGAAATCAATACTGCGCTAAAAGCGGGTAAAAATATATTTTTCACTCCAGGACATTATTCATTGAATGCTCCTATTCAGGTGAATAGAAAAGATGCAATACTTTTGGGTGCCGGAATCGCTTCGGTAACATTAGAGCCTACCGAAAAAAATACTTGGGGCTGTATTTATGCTGATGATAAGGACGGAATTATCATTGCCGGACTTCTTATGGATTCATTTAATAGTACAACATATCAGGTTAGAATTGGAAATGAAGGAGCAAAAGTCGATCATTCGGCAGATCCTATTTTGTTAACAGATATCACTTGTCGAGTAGGCGGGGTTCAGTCAAAAAATATTCAGATACAGGTTTCGATGCAAATAAACAGCAACAATGTGGTTGGTGATCATTTCTGGCTGTGGCGTGCTGATCATGGTTCACAGAAAGGCGGAGCTGCACGCTGGGTAAGAGACAGATGTAAAAACGGACTTATTGTTACAGGTAATGATGTGACACTTTATGGTTTATTTGTTGAGCACTTTCAAGAATATGAGGTGTTATGGCTTGGAGAACGCGGCAGAACGTATTTCTTTCAAAATGAACCACCATACGATGCTCCAAATCAAGCAAGCTGGAGTAGTCAAGGTGGCAAAGTTGATGGTTATGCTGCGTTCAAAGTTGCGAATACTGTAAAAGAACATCATAGTATAGGAATGGGTTCTTATGCAGTTTTGACAGGAACTGACGGTAACGTAAATAAGAAAAATGGTTTTGAAATCCCTAACAGCCCAAACGTGACATTAGAAAAAATGTGTACAACTCGTTTTGCAGGTTCAGGAAATATTCAAAATGTTATTAATAGTACTGGCGAAAGCACAGCAACAGGTGTAAAACGTGTGGCATTATATAATAATGGATCAGGTACACAGCCTTTCGATGAAGAATTTAATTTGCCAAGTAATGAATCGTATCCTGTTTATATTAAAATGGAGAAATAAATAAAAAGTAAATAATTTTGAAATTAGAACCTCTGGAGATCGATTGAACTTCAGAGGTTTTTTTAATATAGCCCGCGGTTTCAACCACGGGCTATGTTTGTCAATTGGGACGCTGTAATCGTTCTGTTTTAAGATTTTGTATTTCAGTTTATTGCAAAAAAAAAGTCTTTTCAAGTAAATGAAAAGACTTTTGTCGGGGTGGCAGGATTCGAACCTGCGGTCTTCCCGCTTTAAAGCGGGACGCAATAACCGGACTACGCTACAATTGATACTCAAAATCTATGTCTTGAAGATGTCTTTTTGCACCTCGTTTTTTTATTTTAGTTTCTAAAGTCACCGCTTCAGATCTTGAATTTAGTTGAATTGTATAAATGATTTTCCATGGCGCGCCATTTTTTGTAGATAATGATTGTCCGCTATTGTGTCGTCTAAGTCTGTTATCAATGTCATTTGTTTGACCGATATAGAACTTTTCTTTTGTAGTGCTGTAAAGAATGTAAACGAAAAACATAAACTGCAAATTTTAAGAAATGAAAAAAGCCGAACATTTCTGTTCGGCTTTTGTCGGGGTGGCAGGATTCGAACCTGCGGCCTCCTGCTCCCAAAGCAGGCGCGATAACCGGGCTACGCTACACCCCGTAGCATTTGCTTATTGTTCATTACTGTGGTCTTCCCGCCTAGAGCGGGACACGATAACCGGGCTACGCTACACCCCGAAGATGTATTTGTGGTACTGCCCGAAAGCGGATGCAAAGATATAAATAAATTTGATTTGCAAAAGGAAAAAATGAAAATAAATAAAACTTATTTGAACATAGTTATTTCGGATTTATTTTCGTCTGTATTTTTTATAATAAAGTTTACATTTGCATCACAAAAAAACGATACACATTATGTCAGATACAATCGAAAAAATTAAATGCCTTATTATAGGTTCTGGTCCTGCGGGTTATACTGCAGCAATTTATGCAGCCAGAGCAAACATGAATCCGGTTTTATATCAAGGAATGCAGCCTGGCGGTCAATTGACTACTACAAATGAAGTAGAAAATTTTCCAGGTTATGTTGATGGTGTTACTGGACCAGAAATGATGATTCAGTTACAAGATCAAGCAAAACGTTTTGGTGCTGATATTCGTGATGGCTGGGCTACAAAAGTTGATTTTTCAGGAGATATTCATAAAGTTTGGATTAACGATTCAATCGAATTGCATTGCGAAACTGTTATTATTTCGACAGGAGCAACGGCGAAATATTTAGGATTACCATCAGAACAGCATTATTTAAATATGGGCGGAGGAGTTTCTGCTTGTGCAGTTTGCGACGGATTCTTTTACCGTAACCAAGAAGTTGTGATTGTTGGAGCAGGAGATTCTGCTTGTGAAGAAGCACATTACTTATCTAAACTTTGTAAAAAAGTGACGATGTTAGTAAGAAGCGAAAAATTCAGAGCTTCTAAAATCATGGAAGAACGTGTTCGCAAAACAGAGAATATCGAAATTTTAATGAATCACGATACTGTTGAAGTTGTTGGTGACAATCAAGTAGTTCATGCAATTAAAGCATTAAACAAAACTACTGGGGAAGTTATCGAAATTCCTGCAACTGGATTTTTCGTAGCAATTGGTCACAAACCAAATACAGATATTTTTAAAGATTACATCACTCTTGATGAAACAGGATATATTATAAACACTCCGGGAACATCTAATACAAATGTTGCAGGTGTTTTCGTAGCCGGAGATGCTGCGGACCACGTATACCGTCAGGCAATTACTGCTGCAGGTACAGGATGTATGGCGGCGCTTGATGCTGAAAGATATTTAGCTTCTAAAGAGTAAAAATTTTGTTTCAGGTTTCAGGTTTTCTTTGTTTCAAGTTTCCTGTAATCTGTAAAGCGACAATAAAAAATCCCGGTCTAAATTTAGATCGGGATTTTTTTATAATGAATGTTCCTAATTTCAACTTGAAACCTGAAACAAAGAAAACTTGAAACAAAAATTATTTTATCTTCTTAATCAATTTTGCTTCTTCAGAAAAGCGTGTCAATTGTATTGTTGGGTTTCCTAATAAAGAAAGTTCCGATTTGTCGCTCGCAGCAATTGAAATTGTTGTTTCGGCTAAAATACTTCCAACAGAATAGCTTTCAGCAGTAACATTCGCATCTTTCATCGTAAATTTTGTTCCGGTGAAAACCGAATTATTATCTAAACGAATAGTCGTTTTTTCAGCAATTCCTTCAATTGCAGCATTTGATTTTTGGTACAAATCACATTTGAATTTGATTGCAGAAACTAATGATTTCAGTCCAGCATTTTTACTTAATTGAATCGAAGCTTCATCTGCTTTCAGATTTATTTCAGATCTGGATTTGTCGTCAGCAATTAAACTGAATTTTTTTGCATTTACGTTCAAAAATAATTTTGAATAATCAAGACTGTTAAAAGTAATATCGTCTAATTTTAGTTCCTGAATGGCATAAATAATAGCTTCATTTTTTACAATTACTTTATTTAAAGTTCCGGTGTAAGTAACACGAACAGAAAGTTTTTTGAAAATTGTACTTTCTTTTGAAGTGTATAAACGAAGCGTTCTATCTCTTAAATCCATTGCAACAATGTCATGCAGATTATCATCGGCTTCAATTTTAATTTCGTTTTTTTCACCTCGTTCCAAGTAAACTTCTAAATTGTCATCTACTTCAAGACCGTCAAAACTTCCAACTTCTTTAATTGATGTTGTAACGATTTTAGTTCCTTTAATTTTTTCTCTTCTTTGTGCAAAAGTTAATGTTGTAACTAACAGTAATAAGATCAGGGCAGTATTTTTTTTCATTAATTCTTGATTTGATTTGGACAAATATAAAAAAATCATCCACTTTTGGTGAATGATTTCCTTTATATTTAACAGATAAAGTATTATTT
This sequence comes from Flavobacterium sp. LC2016-01, assembly GCF_009711135.1. Classification (GTDB taxonomy): domain Bacteria; phylum Bacteroidota; class Bacteroidia; order Flavobacteriales; family Flavobacteriaceae; genus Flavobacterium. The sequence goes on from NZ_WMIC01000008.1 coordinate 82,685, forward strand.
ATCCCTGACTGATACTTCCTCCAGAATTTGAAGTTTTTTCAATAGTCTTTGGAGTTGAATCATAGTTAATGCTTCCTCCGCTAGATGCTTCTGCTTTCAGGCTTACAATCGGGTGCACATTTACGCTTCCTCCGCTTGATGCTTCTGCATGAACTTCGTTTGCTAATAATTTTTGAGCATTAATATTAGAACCGCTTGAAGCCGATGTTCTGATTTTTAAAGCTTTACCTTCTACAGATATAGTGCTTCCGCTTCCAGAATCTGCCGTAATATTGTCAGATTCTACATTTACACTCATTGTTGCAGCGCTCGATGTTTCCAAGTCAATATCTTGTGCCTGAATTACATTTTTGCTTTGAACAGATGCTGCGCTCGAAGCTTCAATTTTATCGATAACAGGCATTTTTACGGTAACTTTTTTAGTTGTAACATTTCTGAAAGAACTGAATTTACAGCTAATTACAAGTGTTCCGTTTTCAACTTTTGTGATGATATCTTTTTGTAAATTATCATCAGCTTCAACTACAATTTCAGTTGAATCAGATTGTACGATTACTAAATCAATCGCATTGCTTACAGATACTTTTTTGAAATCTCCCTGAACAATTCTTTTTTCAGTGGTTACATGTCCGCTTCCTTCAACTGTATTCAAATTAAAGTTGCAAGAAGCAAATAATAATGCGGTAACAGTTGCAATAATAAATTTTGTAATATGAATGATTATTTTGATCATGGCTTAGTTGATTTTAATTATAACTCCGTTTTTATCAGTGGTTAGCTTTCCGTTGGTTTTTTTTCCGTTTAAAACTTCTTTTCCGTTAATTTTAATCGAAACTTCCTTTACAGTGTCATTTTCAATAGTAGAATCTTCACTACTATTATCTCCATCATTATATTCGTTTTCATCTGCAGGGCAGTTTAAACATTTTATTTTTGAACCTTCTACTTTATAGTTGTAATCACCGCTAAAGTGTAAGTTGAAAAAATCATTTTCAGAATCATCGTAATCTTGTACTGATGCATCTGGCTTAAATAATTGCCCTTCTGGCAAGTACAAATATACATCAACTTCCTGTCCTCTGAATTTATTTTTTACATCTGTCAGAAAATAATTATCTAAAATTAAATGATTCTTATTAATCTGAATGCCATAATTGATTTTTTCGGCTCTTTTCTTTGCGCTTGAAAACGAATTCCCTCTTGCACTTTTTTCAATTTGTAAGTAAGGAGAAGCGTTATCAGTGTACAAAACGTGTAAACGAACATCATTAGAATAAATCAAGTTGTTGTTTGCAGAATCTTGTACGAATGTAAATTCGTGATGATGATTCAAATCTTTTGCGTAATAATCATTGTATCTGAATTTTACATAAAGAGTATCTTTTGCTGTAATGTTCAATGACTTTTTTTCAACTGTTTTATTGTCATAAGATATTTCAGTTGCTTGTTTGATTCCAATGCTGATTGCAATTGCAATAGCAATAATCCAGATGGCAAGCAAAGTGTATTTTGTAATGTTTCCGATTGATTTTAAATTCGGAGACAACAATTTAAATCCTAACAAAGTCAAGAAGAAAAATGGAATTCCAACTGCAAAAAGCATCAATAAACCGAAAGACCAAATAGGATATTCTGTAAAGTTTCCTGCTTCAACAAAGTTTTGCCAAGGGAAATCAATAAAAACATTTGTTCCTAAAGTAAATACTCCAATTAATAATAATATAAGAGTAGAGATTCCCGCCATGATTAGAATTACACCTAAAAATTTAGCAAAGATTTTAAAAACCGTCATGACAAAGTCTCCAAATGAACTACTTATTCTCTCAGCTCCCGACTTTACCTGGTTTCCCATTTTGTCATAATCTGCGTTTTTGAATTTGTCAGATAATGAATCAATTTCTTCACGCACTTTTTTTTCGATGTTTGAAATCGTTACAGGTTCGCCTGTCATTTCTAGTTTCTCTGAAGTTGTTACCGCTTCAGGAGTTACAATCCAAAGAACAAAATATGCTAAGATTCCAGTTCCAAAACCAGCGAAAACAAATATTAAGAATATGATTTTGATCCAAACGGCATCAATTCCAAAATAATGTCCTAAACCAGTTGCTACACCGCCAATCATACCTTTTTCTTTGTCACGGTATAATTTTTTATGCTGTCTTGCACCGTAGTTGTTGAAAGATTGATTTTGGTTTTCTTCGTCTTCAATTCGGTAATCTTCTGGCTGTCCCATAACCGCAATCACTTCGTCAACGTCTTTTAAGCCAACAACATGTTTTTCGCTTTTTTGTTTTTCTGTTAATAATTCAGAAACACGCATTTCGATATCTTTAATGATTTCATCTTGTCCAGACGAATTGTTTAGTGATCGTTTTATAGCGTCAAAATAGCGTGTCAATTTTAAATATGCATCTTCATCGATGTGAAAAAACATACCGCCTAAGTTAATATTTACTGTTTTGTTCATGACTTATTGATTTTGATTGGTGATTAGTTTTACGGCGTCAGATAATTCTGTCCAAGTGCCGCTAAGTTCGTTTAAAAAAGTTTGTCCTATCTCGGTTAATCCATAATATTTTCGTGGTGGCCCTGAGGTCGATTCTTCCCAGCGATAATTTAGCAAACCGTCGTTTTTCAATCTGGTTAAGAGCGGATAAACAGTGCCCTCAACAACTAATAATTTTGCGTTTTTTAAAGTGTCTAATATTTCAGATGTATATGCGTCTTTTTCTTTTAATACGGATAAGATGCAAAACTCAAGAACACCTTTGCGCATCTGTGCTTTTGTGTTTTCAATGTTCATAATTTCATTTTGTTTTTTTTAGATTGAACAATTCGTTTTTTGATTGATGATGATTGCTTCGCCAATTCGAGCAAAGCTCTCGGGTGATTGATGATTGATTTGTGCTATAATCTTTTAACCTTTTTAAGGATTACTTTATAAAAGGAATCGTTAGCGGATATTTATATAATTCTCCGTTTGAAGCTTTTATAGAAGCATAAATCACTAAAAAGAATTCAACAAATTTTAAAACTCCAAAAAGTAGAACAGCTGTTGCACCAATACTCAATAAGGCAATGTTTCCTTGAAAATTAAAATTTCTGATGTAGAAATCGTGATGATCAAAAACAGCTTCCAACGGTATGTTCTGTAAAACTACTGACACAAAAATTGGAATTGCAATTAAGGCTAAAACCAAAGTGTAAAGCAATAAACTCAATTGAAAATTCAATGTCTGTTTTCCGTGGTGATTTACAAATTCTGATTTGTCTTTGTAACTCGACCAGATGATGATCGGGAAAATGTAATTCCCAAAAGGAATAATGTACTGGCTTAATGTACTTAAATGCGTGAACGCTGCCGTGTTTCTTTCTGATGTTGTTTCCATGATGAGTGGTGTTGTTGTTTCCATGATTAAAAGTATATAGTAATTTCTTATGCAAATATATGGCTAAAAGACAGTATCTTGTTTTGCATAGTACCAAATATTAACAAAATTTTAACAAAGTTGAAATTTTAATATGGGGTTTAAGTGTGCAAAAATCATTCGTAACACCTTGTTTTATTGGAGCTTTATGAAAGTATCGCAAATTTATTGTGCGCGCATAGTTTTTTTGTATTTTTACTAAAAAAATATATCACATGGCAGTTTCAGTTTCCAAACTCAATAAATTTGTATTATTCAAATTACCATCAGCGTACATTTGCGGTGTTCGTGTTAAAGCTATTGACAAAGACAGTTGCATTGTTTCTGTCAAACATCGCTGGATAAATCAGAATCCGTTTAGCTCTATGTATTTTGCTGTACAGGCAATGGCTGCAGAATTGACTACAGGAGCTTTAGTTATTTCTCAGATTCAAGAAAGCGGTCGAAAAATCTCAATGTTGGTTGCGAACAATAAAGGTAACTTTACTAAAAAAGCAACTGGCAGAATCACATTTGTATGTAACGATGGGCATTTGATCGCCGAAGCTATTCAAAGAACTATCGAAACAGGTGAGGGGCAGACTTTCTGGATGAAATCAATTGGAACAAATGAAGAAGGTGTTCAAGTCTCTGAAATGGATTTTGAATGGAGCGTTAGATTGAAATAAATTATTATTTACACCATATTTTAAATGACCTGTATAGTACAGGTCATTTTTTTTTTTGCTTTTTTGAATGTTATTTTAGCAATGAATTGTTATTCAGTGAGTTTTGTCCTTTTTTGTTCTTTTTCTGAGCTTTTTCTTTCGTAAATTTATTAACTAATAATTATTAGGAAGAAAGAGTTTGTTCATTTCGTCTTAATTTAATAGTAATAATTTTACTTAAAATTAAGTTTGTGTTTGCATTTGCCTAAAAAATAAGAAGATATGGATGATAAAAAACAAGTATTTCAAACAGCCACTCAAAAACGCTGGAAAACTTTTCAATGGTCAAGCCGACTTATTTTGTTTGTTCTCATTTTAATGGTTCCAATTTTCTTTATCACTTTGAAAAGAGGATTAAAACCTGCATTACCGCTTTTGACAGCTAATTCACAAACTGGAAAAAGTCTGGTAAATCCAATTACACCTAAAGATTTAAGCGACAAAGAACTCAAAAAATTTAAAGGATTTGATTATTTCTTAAGAGCCAAAACTAAAATAGAGAAATTAAAAAATCAGCCAATTGTTGCAAAAACAGCTACAGAGGTCAGAGCGGCTTTTTATGTTGACTGGGATCCGCAAAGTTTGTTTTCGCTTCAAAAAAATATAGACAAACTCAATACGGTAGTGCCAGAATGGTTTTTTATTGACCCGAAAACCGATTTGCTTCGTACAGAAATTGATACCGCAGCTTTAAAAGTAATGAAAAAGGGAAAAGTGAAAATTCTTCCTTTAATCAATAATATAAACGAATCAGTAGGTGAAGGCGAATTTGACGGCGATCTTATTCATAGAATTCTTCATGATACAAACAAAAGGGAAAGACTTATAAATGATATCGCAAAAGCATTAAAAAAATATGATTTACAAGGAATAAATATTGATTTTGAGGAATTTAAAGAGAACAGCGACGAACCTATAATTGCTTTTCAGAAAGCATTATATGAAAAATTGCATCCATTGGGATATCTCGTTACCCAAGATATTATGGCCGGAGATGACGATTTTAACGTAAAAGCATTATCAAAATATAATGATTATATGTTTTTGATGGCCTATGATGAACATTACGCCAGTAGTGTTCCCGGAGCTGTGAGCAGTCAGAAATGGATTGAAAGAATTGTAGATAAAACCGCAAAAGAAGTTCCATCAGACAAAATTATTCTCTGTTTTGCTGGTTACGGTTACGATTGGCAGGAAAAACAGGAAGGCGAAACCATAACATACGATCAGGCAATTGCGATTGCAAAACAGCATAATGCGACCATAAAATTTGATAATAATACCTATAATAACTCTTTTAAATATACCGATAGCAATGGTAAAAAGCATGAAGTTGATTTTGAAGATGCTGCAACTAATTTTAATACGATTAGGTTTAGTGACGAATATGGCCTGGCAGGAACGGCTTTATGGCGTTTAGGAAGTGAAGATCAGCGTTTGTGGACGTATTATCATCGAAGCTTAACTAACGAAAGCATCAATAAAAAGCCTTTTGACTTTAAAGTGATGAAGCGCGTTAATACTCGAATTGAAAGTCCAGCTTATATTGGCGATGGCGAAATTTTAAATGTAATTGCTGATCCTGCGCCTGGAAAAATAGATTTAGAGATCGATAATGATGAAGACATTATTACGGAACAGAAATATGTCGAATTACCCACAAAATACGTAATCAGTAAATTTGGAAATGTACACAAACAAGTCCTTTTAACTTTTGATGACGGACCAGATCCTACTTATACACCACAAATATTAGATATTTTAAAGAGAGAAAAAGTACCGGCTGCCTTTTTTGTGATTGGTATTCAGGGAGAAAATAATATTCCGTTGCTGCAAAGAATTTATAAAGAAGGCCACGAAATAGGCAATCATACTTTTACACATCCTAATATTGCTTTGGTAAGTCCGGAAAGAGCAGCGAAGGAAATGGAAACGACACGATTATTAATTGAAGCCGTTACCGGAAAAAGTACAGTGCTTTTTAGAGCGCCTTATAATGCAGATGCTGAGCCAACAACTGAAGCTGAGCTGAAACCAATCGCCTTAAGTAAAGCGCAAAATTATTATACAGTCGGAGAAAGTATCGATCCAAATGATTGGGAAAAAGGTGTCAGTGCTGATTCTGTTTACATCAGAACCATAAAACAATATGAGGCAAATCCTGATAAAGGAATTATTTTGCTTCATGATGCAGGCGGAAACAGAGAATCGACCGTTGAAGCGCTGCCTCGAATAATTAAATATTTCAAAGATCGACATATTCAATTTACAACCGTCGCTCATTTGCTCGGCAAAACCAAAGATGAGATTATGCCCGAAGCAAAAGGACCTCTTATCTCAATTGATAATTTTATTTTTGATTTTGGATATTGGTTTGGTCATTTTATTACAGCGACATTCTGGGTTGCAATTTTCCTAGGTTTTTTGAGAATTGCGTTGATGGCTATAATGGCTTTTATAAAAAAATGGAGAGATCATAAATATCCACCGATTTATAAGTCTTCAGACGGCGTTTTTCCAAAAGTGAGCATTATTGTTCCTGCTTATAATGAAGAAATAAATGCGGTAAAAACAATCGAAAATTTATTGGGGCAAGATTATCCCGACTTTGATATTGTTTTTGTAGATGACGGATCGAAAGACAAAACTTTTGCCATGATTAATGATGCTTTCGCGGATAATCCGAAAGTGAAAGTAAATACCAAACCAAATGGAGGAAAAGCATCAGCCTTAAATTACGGAATTGCATTGACAAAAAATGACTATGTAGTTTGCATCGATGCCGACACGCAACTTAAAACCGATGCTATTTTGCAATTAATGAAAGGTTTTAGAATTCAATTGAATGATAATGCTGAAATTGGTGCGATTGCCGGAAATGTAAAAGTCGGTAATGAAAATACAATGTTGACCAAATGGCAAAGTATTGAATATACCACAGCACAAAATTTTGACCGAAGAGCTTTTGATTTAATTAACGGAATTACAGTTGTTCCCGGAGCAATTGGCGCATTTAAAAAAGAAGCAATTGAAAAAGCTGGAGGTTTTACAACCGATACTCTTGCAGAAGATTGCGATTTGACGATTCGTATTTTACGAAACGATTATCATATTATAAATTGTATAGAAGCCTTAGCGATAACAGAAGCTCCTGAAAGTTTAAAAGAATTTATGAAACAGCGTTTCCGCTGGAGTTATGGAATTATGCAGGCGTTTTGGAAAAACAGAGATGCGTGTTTTAATCCGAGATACAAAGGCTTGGGAATGGTGGCGCTTCCAAATATTCTTCTTTTTCAAATTGTATTACCAATTTTTGCGCCTTTAGCCGATTTGGTTCTTATAATAAGTCTAATCTGGAATCACAATGATCCGGACAGTCTTCATAAAATATTAATTTACTATATCGCTTTTATGCTGGTCGATATGCTGGTTAGCGTTGTTGCTTTTGTTTTTGAAAAAGAAAAACTCACTAAATTGTTTTGGTTAATTCCACAGCGATTTGTGTACAGACAATTAATGTATGTGATTTTGTTCCGAGCACTAAGAAGAGCCATAAAAGGCGAAAGCCAAAGTTGGGGAGTTCTTACAAGAACTGGAAATGTTGCAACAGTGAAATAGTTTTTTTTGCCACGAATTACACGAATTACACGAATTATCACGAATTATTTTTTTATTCCTTCATTAAAAATTTGTGCAAATTCGTGTAATTCGTGGCGAAAAATAAACCACAAAAAAAGGCCTCAAATTATTTGAGGCCTTTTTCTTGAAATTAGCATTTCAGTTATTTTTTAACACAGCAAGATTTTTTGTCTGTTGAAGTTTTTTTACAGCAAGATTCTTTTTTTGCTTTTTCTTTTTTAGGTGCAGTATCTTGAGCGTTTACGCCAATTGTAAATAAAGCAACAGTAATGATTGTAACTACTTTTGTCATTTTGATTTAATTTATTTTTTGTTAGAGAATTGTAATTGGTGAATCAAATATAGCAACATTTCTTAAGGTTTATTCTTACAATTTAGTTAATGTTTTGATAATAATGTGTGAGTAAAAATTAAGCAATCCACGCGTCTTCTATTTTATCAATAACCCATTTATCTTTTGCTTTTTTAATATAAATTCTATAACCATAACCGCACATTCCACCACATTCAATTCCTGCAGTGAGAACGCCATATTTTTTTTCATCATCAAATTGAATTCTGCTAAAACTAATTACCCCGCGTATAGAATAACAACATTCATTATAAAATTTTCTGTCATTTCCGCGTGGTATTCTAGGAACATAATGAAGATGAAACGCTTGATAGGAATCCAGTTTTTTTCTGTTAAACTTATAATCAAGAGTATCTAAAGTATCTTTTTCTGATAGTACAGCATCTTTGAAGTGCTCTAGAAGTTCTTTAGAATTGTCTCTTGCAACTGCTTTATCTAATAAAACAAGATCAACAGGAAAATTCTTTTTTTTAAATTCTGCTAAATCTTGATTAAATTGTTTTTTGTAATCCTTTTTTCGTTGAATTTTATATTCTAGAGTATCCTTTATTTGTGGCGGTGGCGGCGGTACAAAACCCTCTAATGCATTTACCCAAACCGAATCAATAAGAGCTGGATAAACTTCATACATTACATTTTTCTCAAATTGTAAATCAGCTTCTTTATTATTACAGCCTGTTAAGATTATTCCAGAAATAAAAAGCAGTGCAAAGTAGATTTTTCTCATGTTTTATTGGAAAAAATTATCATCAATTTTGATATTTAGAGATTTCATAATTATACCTTTGTAGTTGTCTTTCAATAAACTATTCATCGCTTCTTGGGATTTGTAAATAATCGTATAATTATCGTTTTCAATTTCAATGCTTTTGATTGATTTTGTAATTTCTGCTATATTTTCATCATTCCATCGCCCTCTTCCAAAAAAAATATAGCCTTCTTTCTCTTCTGGATTATGGGGAATTAAATTAAAAACAATTGAATCTCCTTTTTTCATCTCATCAAACGTATCATTTTTAACTTCCGAATTTATAATAAGTTTTACTTTGACATTGCTTTCACCTTTATTCGTAAAACGAATACCTTGTGAAGGATCACAGCTTATTAAGAGAAAGGAAGTTAGAAATAGTAATAAGAAATTTATTTTTTTCATTTTTGAAAATTACGGTTATTTTCAAGCTAATATAATATTAATAATTCAGATTGACTCCAAAACCAATTCCCATATCACTATCATAATGTGTAGTGATTCCGAAGTTTCTGCCCGCCACATATTTTAATCCAGCCATATATTCTTTATCGGTATTCCACATTAAATTCATTCGCAAGCGTTTGGAAAGCGGAATATCTTTTCGTTCAAATTGGACTCTCACATTTCCATCGGTGTATACTTCAACCTGTGCTTTTACGAGCATTGGCAAAGTATATTCAGCTCCTAAACTGAAAACTGAACGATTGTCTTTGGTATTCTTTTGACCAAATAAATTTTGTTCCTGTTCGTCCATTCCCATTTTTCTGTATCGCCAGTCAAAACCTATAAAAGGCATAAACCATTGCATTTTTCCAATATATCGGCCAATATGCGTTTCGGTTTCATAACCGTGACTGTCATTATAACCCAATCTCCATTCGGTTCCAATGCTCCAGCGTGTATTGCTGTACATGGCTTCACCGTCATTTCCGTTTGTGGCAAAATCATTTTCGCCCATAAAATGAAACATACGATCGTCCATTTTTAGCATTTTATACGCCATTTCAGGATGATGAATCAACGGATTTGGTGCCGAATTTTCATAACTAAAAATACGTCCCATTCCCGCCATCATGTGATATAAAATATGACAATGAAAAAACCAGTCGCCATCAGCATTGGCCTGAAATTCGATTGTATCGGTTTCCATCGGCATAATATCAATCACATTTTTTAGCGGAGAATAATCGCCATGTTCGTTTAAAATCCTAAAATCGTGTCCGTGTAAATGCATTGGGTGGCGCATCATTGATCCGTTGTACAAAACGATTCGCACGTTTTCTCCTTTTTTAATTAAAATTTTATCCGTTTCTGAAACTACTTTATTATCCAAACTCCAAACATATCGATTCATATTTCCGGATAATGTAAAACGAAGTTCTTTTACCGGAGCATCTTTGGGCAATGTTGTTTTGGTTGGAGATTTCAGCATTCCGTAATTTAATGTTACAATTTCAGAAGTTGAGGTAGAATCATCTGGCATTTCCATGCCTTCCATATTGTGCATCGAATGATCTTCTGTTTTTGCTGATTCCTCTTCTCCAGAAATTTCAGGATACATTACGGTATTCATGTCCATTTTGTTCAATGACATATTCATACCCATATCATTCATTTCGCCATTCATTTTCATCATGTCGTTCATCATTTTCATTCCTTCAAAATATTTTAATTTGGGAAGATGAGAAACAGGCTGTTTGGTGCCTTCACCTAAAAACAAAGAAGCAGATCCAGTTCTGTCTTCGGCTGTAGCCAAAAAGGCAAAGGATTTTTTATCTTGAGGAATTGTAACGATGACATCATAAGTTTCAGAAACGGCAATAATCAAACGATCCACTTCTACAGGTTCAACGTCGTTTCCGTCGCTGGCGACAACCGTTATTTTTCCGCCTCCATATGTCAGCCAAAAATAACTGGATGCGCCTCCGTTTGCAATTCGCAATCGGACTTTATCGCCAGCTTTAAACTGCGAAAGCTGGTCTTCATTTTTTCCATTAATTAAAAACTTTTCATAGTAAACATCACTCACGTCCATAGCATTCATACGTTTCAATTCGTTTGTGATTTTGGTCGAAAACTGACCTTTTTTAATCGCTTCGGCATAACTTTGTGTTGTCCCTTTTTTTATGGCGAACCAATCGTTTGCATTATGAAGCATTCGCTGTACATTTTCCGGTTTAAGATCTGTCCATTCGCTTAAAATAATCGGAACAGTCGGTAAATCGTCAATGTCTTTTCTAAAAGTCGGATCGTCTTTCTTTTTATTGATAATGAAAAGTCCGTATAAACCAATTTGTTCCTGTAACCCCGAATGGCTGTGATACCAATACGTTCCGTTTTGGATAATTGGAAAAGTATATTTGTGTATTGTACCCGGCTTAATTGGCATTTGCGTTAAATAAGGAACGCCGTCTTCTTTGTTTGGAAGAAATAATCCGTGCCAATGTAGGGCTGTGTCTTCATTTTTTAAATCATTATGCACATAAATCTCCGCAATATCGCCTTCTGTAAAAGTCAATGTTGGCATCGGAATTTGTCCGTTAACCGTAAACGCGCGTTTTTCTTTTCCAGAAAAATTCACAATTGTATCACGAACGTGTAAATCATAACGAACTACTTTTTGAGCTTTTGCACTCAAAGCAATTAAAAAGACGAGTAATATAGTATGTAGTTTCATATTGATTTTTTAAAGATTTAGATTTCGCAATCGCAAAGCATTTACAATTACTGAAACCGAACTTAAACTCATAGCCAGCGCCGCTAACATCGGCGAAAGCAAAATCCCGAATACAGGATATAAAATTCCCGCTGCAATTGGTACACCTAAAACATTGTAGATAAAGGCGAAAAACAGATTTTGCTTAATGTTTTTCATCACTGAAAAACTCAATTTTTTAGCTTTTACAATTCCGTTTAAATCTCCTTTTACAAGCGTTATTTTGGCACTTTCAATAGCAACATCAGTTCCGGTTCCCATGGCAATTCCAATATCAGCTTTGGCTAAAGCCGGAGCATCATTGATTCCGTCGCCAGCCATCGCTACAATTTTTCCTTCAGCTTGCAAACGTTCAATTTCTCTCAGTTTATCTTCAGGAAGACAATCGGCTTTAAAAGAACTTAAATGAAGCTGATCTGCCACTGCTTTGGCTGTATTTTTATTGTCTCCGGTAAGCATGATAACTTCAACGCCCTGATCGATTAAATCTTTGATTGCTTTTACACTGTTTGTTTTTATGGCATCTGAAATGGTTACATATCCCGAAACAATATTGTTTACAGCGATGTATGAAACCGTTTTTCCCAGATTTTGCTCGGCTGTAATTTTGCTTTCAAAATCGTCGGAAATTGAAGCGTTAATCTGTTCCATTAGTTTTTTATTTCCCAATGTAATTTTTGAATTATTAACAGTTCCTAAAACTCCTTTTCCGGCAATCGCTTCAAAATCTGGAACTTCAAGTAAAGATAGGTTTTTGTCTTTCGCAAAATGGACAACGGACTGCGCCAAAGGATGTTCACTGTGCTGATTTAGTGAAGCAATATTTTGCAAAAGAAAATCTTCGTTAGTATCGATGGCATAAATTTTTTCGACAGTTGGTTTTCCTTCTGTAATTGTTCCAGTTTTATCGGTGATTAAAACATCAATTTTATTCATGTTTTCGAGTGCTTCGGCATTTTTGATTAAAATTCCGTGCTGAGCTCCTTTTCCAACTCCAACCATAACCGACATTGGAGTTGCCAATCCTAAAGCACAAGGACAGGCAATAATTAAAACAGCAATGGCATTAATTAGTCCATATATATAAGAAGGTTCAGGACCAAATTTTGCCCAGATAATAAAGGTCAATATTGAAATAGCCACAACGGTTGGAACAAAATATTTTGCAACGCGGTCGGCCAGTTTTTGAATTGGCGCTCTCGAACGGCTCGCATCATTTACCATTTGAATAATCTGTGAAAGTAAAGTTTCTGAACCTACTTTTTCGGCAATCATGACAAATGATTTGGTTCCGTTTATAGTTCCCGACATTACAGTATCGCCCGCTTTTTTATCAACGGGAATTGGTTCGCCGGTAATCATGGCTTCATCAATACTGCTTTCGCCGGAAGTGATTTTTCCGTCAACCGGAATTTTTTCTCCCGGTTTTACTCGTAATAAATCCCCTTTTTTAATATCGTGAATGGAGATTGTTCTGTCAGTTCCATTTTCTACCAAAGTAGCTTCAGTTGGCGCTAATTTTAGTAATTCTTTAATCGCGCCATTGGTTTGTCCGTGCGCTTTGGCTTCTAATAATTGACCCAATAAAACCAAAGTTATAATAACGGTTGCGGCTTCAAAATAAAGATGAATGGTTCCATGATGCGATTTGAATTCGGACGGAAAAAGATCTGGGAAGAACATTCCGGCAACGCTGAATAGAAACGCAACGCTGGTTCCAATTCCAATTAAAGTGAACATGTTTAAATTCCAGGTAATAATCGATTTCCAAGCACGGACAAAAAACATCCATCCAGCATAAAACAAAACCGGAATTGAAAATAAAAACTGAACCCAGTTCCATTTTTCAATCGACATGATTTTAAAAAGCGGATTATCAGGAATCATTTCCGACATCGAAATAATGAAAATTGGAAGCGTGAACAACGTTGCGATCTTCATTTTCTTTAGTAAGTCAGTGTAGGTTTTATTTTCTTCAGAGTCAGATGCCTGCATGGGCACTAAATCCATCCCGCAGATTGGACAGTCTCCCGGCTCATTAGAAATGACTTCCGGATGCATTGGACAGGTAAATTGTGTGCCAATGGCAATTTGAGGTACCAAATCCATTCCGCAAACCGGACAATCTCCGGGTTTGTTATAGGTTTTATCGCCTTCGCAATGCATTGGGCAGTAAAAAACTCCGGTTGCATTATGAGGAATTACCGTTTTTTCTTTTTTATGATGATGAGCCGAATGATCTTCTTTTTTATGACTTGAACAACATGATTTTAATGCAGATTCGTCTTTTTTCGGAGAATCCATTTCAATAGTATAGTTTCCTGCAGCAGATAAAACTTCTTGAAATTTCTCTGTTGGAACATGTTTTTCCATTGTTATGGTTGCCAATGGCGGATCTAACGTTACTTCGGCATGAATGCCGCCAACCTCATTTAGCGTTTTTTCGACTTTAGTGCGGCAGCCGTTGCAAGACATTCCTGAAATTATATATTGATGTGTCATTGTTTTATCTTTTAAAGTATTACAATGCAAATTTCCGAAGTAAGGTTTACAACGGTTTGTATAATTTTGAGAATGATTTGTAATATTTACTAAAAGTTTTTTTTAACGCAAAGAGCGCTAAGATTTTGTAGTTTAAAATAATCTCGCAAAGTCGCAAAGTTTTATTTTTATTAAGATAATTAAAAAATAGTTTCCCGCAGATTTTGCAGATCATGCAGATTAAAATTTAAATAATTTGCGATTAAATAATCCGCGGGATCTGCAAAATCTGCGGGAAACTCAAAAAAACTTTGGGCTTTTGCGACTTTGCGAGAAATTGACTTTTTACAAATTCTCTAGCTGAATACGATTTTTATCTTTCAATTTTTTAAAAGAAGTAGGCGTAAAACCCGTAATTTTCTTGAACTGATTACTCAAATGTGCTATGTTGCTATAGTTTAAAAGATCAGCAATTTCACTTAACGAAAGCTCATTGTAAATCAATAATTCTTTTACCTTTTCTATTTTCTGGCTGATGAAATACTTCTCGATTGTCGTGTTTTCAATTTCAGAAAATAAATTACTCAGTGAATTATAATCTTGGTTGAGGTTTTCAGCTAAATAATCTGATAAATTAATTTTGAGCTCACTGTTTTTATGATGAACCAAATCGACAATCAAATTTTTTATTTTCTCGATGGTTTTGGTTTTTTTATCATCTAATAAATCAAAACCTAAGGATTGCAAGTTTTTTAGCAAGATCTCTTTTTGAGAATCAGAAATTTCATTTAGCAGTTCGACTTCACCTAATTCAACAGAAATAGTTTGGAGTCTGAGTTTCTCAAACTCAAACTCCACAACCATTTTACATCGAGCACACACCATGTTTTTGATGTAGAGCTTCATATTTATTTGATAGTTTCTACCACGTTTCCGCAAGTCAACATCGAAGAACCGTAATACGGATTCTTAACTGCTTTTTCTTTGCTTAACCAGTCTGCATCGGCCATTGGGCAATATTGTTTGTAAACCGGCTGCTCTGGACTTGAAACTTTTATTAGATCGTAAGTACTTTTAGAAAGCGATTTGAAAGCTTCTCGCTGTTTTTTAAGATCTGTTGTAGCCGAAATACTTTTAGCATCGGCAGAAAGTTTTTTTACGGCTTTCATCCAAGCGGTATGTTCATTGCTTTTCAGCTTGTCCATTTTTACGGCTGTAATAGCAGTAAGTAAATCTTGGGCTTTCGCCGAAGTCAACTTACTGTCGCTTTTAATAAGTGCATCTTTTACGGTAAAATAAGCATCATAAACCGCTTGTAATTGTGTTGGTTCTACAGTTTCAATTGTTGTTTTTTCTGCTTTTACAGCATTTGCCTGAATCGTACTTGCAGAAAATAATACTATGATTACTGCTGCTATAGTTGCTATTGTATTTTTCATTTTTATGTAATTTTATTAGAGAGGAATTTAAACTCCTCTTATTTATTTAAGTTTAGATTTTTTTCTTTCATTTTGCGAAAAAAACTTTGCGAACTTTGCGTAAATCATCGCGTTCTTTGCGGTTAAATTTGACGCAATTAGGGCTGTCAGAAATAGAATTAGTTTATTTTTGGAATTAACCAAATAGAGGTAAAACCATCAGAAATAGTACTGTTTTTGTAATATCCAATTGGTTTTTTAAAAGTTAAATTAAAAGTATTGTTATTTAATTCCATTTCATTTTGGATTACCAAACTAAGCTGTAATCCCGAAATTGTACAGCCAGCATGATCACATTTACCGCTGCACCCTTTTTTAGAATGAGAATCTTTTTTGCAGCAATCTTTTAAACAAGCGTGAGAATCTTTTTCAGATGAAGCCGCTTTCTTTTCGCAGGAACTTTTTTCTGAAGATTTTCCACAGGCATAACTTGCAGTTGACATCAAAGAGAAGCCAAAAGTTAAAACAAGAAATAATATGTGTACTTTTTTTGCCAACGGAAATTTGTTTTGTAGTACAAATTTAGATAAAAATTTTCAGCTCTAAGATCTTTTAAGATTTCAATAACTAAAGCTTTTTGAAATCTGTCGGTTTCATGTTTTTTCTTTTTTTGAAGTAATTCGACAAATGACTTTCATCGGTGAAACCAAATTCATAAGCAATTTGCTTAATCGGCAATTGGTTGTTCTGAATACGCTTTTCAATTAAAGTGGTCCGTAAATTATTAATATAATCGCGATAACTGATAGAAAATGTTCTTTTAAAATACGCACTGAAATAAGTTGGAGCAATATTAAAATGTTCCGCAATCACTTTAATCTGAACTAGTTTTGGCTGATAAACATTTTGATGAATGTAATTTGCAATTTGTTCATTGTCAAGATGCGTTGATTTCATCTGTAGATTCATGCCTCGGATGGTTTCTTTGATCAATCCAAAAATCGAAAGAATCTGATAAAAAACGATCGGCGAGGTGGTAACATCAATATATTGGTCATAAGTAATGATATTTTCGACAGTATTTTTTAGAATCGTTTTGCAGGGATCATCAAACTTTAAAACAGTTTCTTTTAGAATTTTGTCCCGCATAAAACTTTCGGGCGTATTTACTAGGAATTCATCACAAGTAAGATTCTGTTTTGAATTAAAATAATTGTCCGTGAATTTGATATAAACAAACCGAGTATTTTTTTTAATGTCAAAATAATGCTCATCTTCAGGTGAAATCACAAATAAATCTCCTGTTTTATAAGGAAGAAGATTTTTGTTGAGATGATGAATACCGCTTCCTTTTTTTATATAGATAATTTCATAGTAAGTGTGCGTGTGCGGCGGAAGGTGAAATTTCTCATCTTCAAATTCATGAATGACTAAAGTTTCAAACTGATTTAATTTAGGCATAACTTAAATTTACAAGTTTATATCACAAATGTACAATTTATTTTGAGGTTAACGGTGTTAAATTTGCATCATAGAAAATACATTCCTTTCTAGTGAAATCAAAATGAAAAAAAGTCTTATAGCCTTGTCTTTAGGAGGCTTAACTATTGGAATAACTGAATTTGTTATGATGGGCCTTTTGCCTGATATTGCTTCAGATATGAAGGTTTCGATTCCCGTTGCAGGATATTTAATTTCATCATATGCGTTGGGCGTTGTTATTGGTGCGCCATTATTGGTAATCTTAGGAAGAAATTTACCTCCAAAAAAAATGCTTTTGATATTGGCATTGATGTTAACGTTTTTTAATGCACTTTCGATCATTGCGCCTACCTATAATTTCTTATTTGCTTCGAGGTTTCTTTCGGGATTACCGCATGGAGCATTTTTTGGTGTTGGTGCTGTAGTGGCAAGCCGTTTAGCAGATAAAGGAAAAGAAGCGCAGGTAATTTCGATTATGTTTGCCGGTTTAACATTGGCTAATTTAATTGGTGTGCCAATTGGTACTTATATAGGACACCATTTTATTTGGCGTTATACTTTTATATTAATTGCTTTTGTGGGATTGCTTACCTTTTTGTTTATTTCTTTATGGATGCCAAAATTGGAAAAAACGGGAGATGTAAATATGAAAACACAATTGCTGTTTTTTAAGAAAACAGAAGCATGGTTAATTATCGGAATCACTGCAATTGGTTTTGGAGGTTTGTTTGCTTGGATCAGTTATATTGCGCCACTGTTAATAAATGTTTCTAAGTTTTCGCCAGAAGATGTTTCGTATATTTTAATTCTTGCCGGCCTCGGAATGGTTGTTGGAAATTTTGCCGGCGGTAAATTGGCCGACAAATACTCACCGGCACCTACTGTATTGGCATTATTATTTATAATGGTGATTGATTTGCTTTTAGTTTATTCTTTCTCCTTCAATCAATATGTTTCGTTGTTTTTGACATTTTTAACTGGCGCGATTTCTTTTTCGGTAATTGCACCTATTCAAATGCTGATGATTAAAACGGCTAAAGATGCTGAGATGATTGCGTCAGCGGCACTTCAGGGAAGTTTTAATATTGGAAATGCTTTAGGCGCATTTTTAGGCGGAATGCCTTTGGCGGCTGGTTATGGTTTTGCATCTCCTAATCTTATTGGTGTTGGGATGGCGGTAACCGGAATGCTAATTACTTTGGCTTTAATGCAGAAACATAAATCAAATTTGCAATTGCAAAAGGCTTAAAAATTTAAATACTCTTTTTCTTAAACCCTTAAAGTTAATCACTTAAGGGTTTTTTTGTGCTTTTTCTTAAAGGTTTTTCCGGGTTCCAGCTATGTTATTGTAAGAATTGATTGGTTTTTTGTGATGTATTTGGTGTTATGTCGTTTTTACAGGAACATTTTGCTGTCTTGTAAAAACGATATTATTTTTTCATGTAATCGATTGTTTTTTTGATAAAAACGAAAGAAATTAATATTTGACAATAATATAATTACTATTTATTCATAATATAAATTACATATGTGGTATAAAAAAGTGCTTTTATTTTTGATATGTAATTTTTTTTAGCAAATTTTTATGAAAATAAATTTTTTATATAAAAAAAATATCTATGTTTGTGTAATCGATTACATGATTTGATTTTTGTTGATTTCAAGTCATTTTTTTTAAACGAAATCGATTGAAAAACCTTGTTTTTACTGCGTTTTTCAAGAATATCAAAACCACTTAGACATAGAATTTATAATATCAAAACCACATAAATTACCATTAACCAATTAATAACTTAAACAATAAACCATGAACTTTAAAGAATTATTAAACAATGGAGCAAACTATTGCTTCACTCTTGTTTTCTTATTGTGCTTGCTTATGAGTAGTCAGGTAAATGCACAGACTACAACTATTGAGGGGACCGTTAAGGATGCTGCCGGACTTACTTTGCCGGGAGTTAATGTACTTGAAAAAGGAACGAAAAACGGTGTTTCTACTGATTTTGACGGACATTATAAGATTAAATTGACGAATCCTAAGGGTATCGTAACTTTTTCTTTTATTGGATTCGGAACTAAAGAAATTGCTGCCGCGGGAAAGACTAAAATAGATGTAGTGCTGACTGAAGATTCTAATAACTTGAATGAGGTTGTTGTAATTGGATATGGTACTTCAAAAAAATCTGATTTAACGGGCGCTGTTGCTACATTCTCAGGAAATGAGGTGCGTAAAATCCCTGTACCTAACGTAGCAGAGGCTTTAACAGGACGTATCGCCGGGGTTCAGGTAACTAGTTCTGAAGGATCACCAGATTCAAACGTTCAAATTAGAATTCGTGGAAATGGTTCGCTAAGTCAGGATGCATCTCCATTATATATAGTAGATGGATTTCCGGTTAACAATATCAATGATATTTCTTCTTCAGATATTGAGACGATGACAGTTTTAAAAGACGCGTCATCTACTGCGATCTATGGATCTAGAGGAGCTTATGGAGTTATTATCGTTACTACCAAAAAAGGTAAAGATGGTAAGATTGCTGTGAACTTCAATATGTTTTACGGAATGAAAAAGATAGCTAATACTATCGATGTTACTGCTCCTGAGGACTATGTGAAATGGCAGTACGAATATGCTTTGCTTGATCAGACAGATAAAACGATCTTAAGTAATCCAAACTCTTATACAAAATATTTTGGCAACTGGCAGGATTATGATATGTATAAAGGTATGAAAGGCAACAATTGGCAAAAGCAAGTTTTTGGTCGTACTGGTGAAGTACAAAGTCGTGATTTGTCTATTCGTGGTGGTTCGGATAAGATAAATTACAATTTTAACTATGCACATTATGACGAAAAAGCGATTATGCTAGGGTCAGATTATAATAGAAATAACTTGTCACTTGCTATAAACAGCAAAGCTTCTGACAAAGTTGATTTGAGCTTTACAGTACGTTACTCAGATACTCAGATTAACGGTGGAGGTATGAATGAGCAAAATGAGGTTTCATCTGCAGATTCTCGTTTGAAAAATATTGTTGGATATGCTCCAATTCCAGTTCCAGGTTTAACTTCAGATGATACTGATGAAGCAGTAGCAGAAAATTTAGTGCATCCATTAGTGGCTATCAGTGATAATGACCGCCAGCAGTTCAGAAAAAACTTCAATACACTTGGAAGCTTTTCTTGGAAATTGACTCAAGATTTAGTGTTTAAAACAGAATTAGGTTTAGATAATTATAACTATCAAGATTATCGTTTCTATGGACGTACAACTTATTATGTAAAAAATAATCCTGCAGCAATAAGACAAGGTATGCCTGCAATGATAATGGGTGATAGAAAAGATACTCGTTTTAGAAATGCAAATACACTTAATTATGATTTGAAAAAATTAGTTGGAGACAATCATAACTTGAAATTTCTTTTAGGTGAGGAGTCTATTCAATATAAAAGAAATGATTTAACTAGTACCATTCAAGGATATCCATTATCTTTTGATTTAGACCAGGCTAAAAAATTAACTACTCAAGGAACGCCAATTTCAGTAGATAACTTCTATTTCCCAGAAGATAAACTGCTTTCTTTCTTCGGACGTGTAAATTATGATTATAAAGATCGTTACCTATTTACAGCAACATATCGTGCAGATGGTTCAAGTAAATTTTTAGGTGACAATAAATGGGGATTTTTCCCAGCAGCAGCAGCAGCTTGGAAAATTTCTGGTGAGGAATTTTTGAAAGATGCTTCTTGGATCAATTTGCTTAAATTAAGAGTAAGTTATGGTGAAGCTGGAAACAATAATATTCCAACTGGACAAATGGTTCAGAGTTTCATTTCTTCTACATCTACTTGGATTAATGGTGTTGATAATTTCTGGGCAGCTTCTAAAACAATGGCTAATCCTGATTTGAAGTGGGAAACAACTGTAACTCAAAATATAGGTTTAGATTTTGATTTATTCAAAAATAAAGTAACAGGATCTGTTGAGGTTTATAAAAACAAAACAAAAGATCTATTGATGAATTTCCCAATTGCTGGAGGAGGTTATGATTTCCAGTACAGAAATATGGGTGAAATTCAAAACAGCGGAGTTGAGGCAACTTTAAATCTTAATCTTATTGAAAGAGAGAAGTATGGCGTAAGCGTATCGTTCAACTCATCATTTAATACCAATCGAATTAATTCTATTGGAGTAATGGATAATTTTAAGCAAGCTTCAGGATGGGCTTCTACCGCAATTGGAGCTGATTATTTAGTAAATGTTGGTCAGCCATTAGGTATCATGTACGGATATAAAAGTGATGGACGTTATGAAGTAGCGGACTTTAATTATGCTGCCGGAGCCTATACTTTAAAAACGGGAGTGCCAGATGGAACTACAATAGTAGGGAAGATGCAGCCAGGAGCTATGAAATTAAAAGATATTAATAATGACGGTAAAGTAGATACTAACGATCTTACTGTTATTGGAAATGCTAATCCAAAAAGTACTGGAGGTATGGTGTTGAATGCAAATGCTTATGGATTTGATCTTTCGGCAGCTTTTAACTGGAGTATTGGAAACGACGTTTACAATGCAAATAAAATTGAATTTAATACTGCAATTCCAAACGGACAATACAGAAATTTAAGTTCTGATATGGCTGATGGAACAAGATGGACAAACTTAAATACTACAACTGGACAATTAGTAACAGATCCTACAGAATTAGCTGCTTTAAACGCTAATACTACAATGTGGTCTCCTTATATGCCTCGTTATGTTTTTAGCGACTGGGCTGTTGAAGATGGATCGTTTTTAAGACTTAATAATTTAAGTTTAGGTTATACAACACCAAATGCTTTGACTTCTGCTTTGGGAGTTTCTAAGTTGAGATTTTATCTTACTGCGAGTAACGTTTTTGTGTGGACTAAATATTCTGGTCCAGATCCTGAATCTTCTACTAGAAGAAACACACCTTATACACCAGGGGTTGATTATTCAGCTTATCCGCGCAGCAGACAGTTGATATTTGGTCTTAACCTTAATTTTTAATTCAGTAAAACTTTCACAAGATGAAACATAAAATATTAATAGCAGGAATATTTATAGCAAGCCTTTTTGCTTCTTGCTCAGATGATTATTTAGATGCTCCAGCACAATCAACATTAGATGAATCAGTTATTTTTTCTAGTCCAGGATTGGCTAAAGGTGCGGTAGATGGAATTAAAATTCCGTTTGCAGAAACTAACTCTTACAGAGGTCGTTTTCTTCCTTTTTACGGATTAAATACAGATACAGAATGGTATAATTCGTCTCAGACTGTAAGTGATGCATCAGATTTATGTACTTATGATGCAAAACCGAATAACTCTCAAATGAATACAACTAACAATGCTTGGGCAATGATGTATTCGGGAATTGAGCGTGCTAATATCTGTATTCGCGGTTTACGTACATATGGAAAACCGACAACAGATGCAGATTTGGGTTATTTATTAGGTGAAGCTTTGACATTAAGAGCTATTTATTATGCTGATTTGATTAAGGCATGGGGCGATGTTCCTGCTCGATTTGAACCAGTTGATAATTCGACACTATATATAGGAAAAACAAGCCGTGACGAAATTTACAAGCAGCTTTTGGCTGATTTAGCTGAAGCAGCAAAATTAGTTCCTTGGCCTGGAGAAACTGCTGCAACAAGTAATGTAGAAAGAATTAATAAAGCTTTCGTGAAAGGATTGCGTGCTCGTTTAGCAATGGCAGCGAGTGGTTATCAGCAATATCCTGATGGAATCAGAAGAAGTAAAGATCCTGCATTATCAGTTGGAAATATGTATGCTTTGGCTTTAGCTGAATCCCGTTCGGTTATTGCAAGTGGATCAGCACATTTAGAATCTTCTTTTGAAACATTCTGGAAAAAATACAATCAAGAGTATATTGTTGCAGGAGGAGAATCATTATGGGAACTTCCTTTCTCAGATGGTAGAGGCCGTATGTTGTTCACTTTTGCTGTTCGTCATACTACAAATGACCAATTTCATGCAAATGGAGCAAACCGCGGAGGAACTGCAGGACCGCTTCCAACTATATTTTATGATTATGATGTAAAAGATACTCGAAGAGATGTGACTTGCGTTCCTTATAAATATGGTACAGCTGTAAACAATATAGCTAAACAAGAATTAGGAACATTGAATACATGGTATTTTGGTAAATACCGTTATGAGTGGATGACTCGTTTTGTTACTTCAACAAATGACGATGGTGTAAACAAAATTTATATGCGTTATGCCGAAGTTCTTTTAATTGCGGCTGAAGCGGCTAATGAAATAGAAGGACCAGCAGCAGCAGCGCCATATTTAAAAGAAATTAGAAGAAGAGCATTTGCAACAGCAGATCAGCCAGTAAAAGTTGATACTTATGTAAATGGTTTGACAACAAAAGATGCAATGTTTAAAGCACTTGTTGATGAAAATAAATATGAGTTTACAGGTGAAATGGAGCGTAAACAAAATCTTATCCGTTGGAACTTGCTTAAAGCAAAATTAGATGAAGCTAAAGTGAATATGAAAAGTTTAGCAGACCGTACTGGTAATTATTCAGATGTCCCAACAACATTATATTATAAGTTTAAAGCAGATAACGTGAGCCTTGATATTTATGGTCTGAACAAAGGAGAAACTACAAATCCAGGAGCTGGCTACAGTAGCATTGCTTGGACATGGACAGGTGCTGCTGCTGATACTAAGATCAATACTTTGTACAAGCCGGGCGTTAATCCTGATAACAGACAATTCTGGCCTATTTGGCAAGTATTTATCGATGGAAGCAATGGAAAAATAACTAATGATTACGGTTATTAATATCTCACTGAAAAATATAATTATGAAAACAAAATATATAGTAAAGGGACTTTTTGCTTCATTAATGATGATGCTGGCTTTTTCAAGCTGCGAAACTTTTAATGATCCTATAGTCGAGACTTTGGATGTAAACAGAGCGTTTTCTCCAATTGGCCTTACGGCGACAGTTAGAAATGAAACTGCTGTTGAATTAAACTGGACGGTAAAACCAGATGCAGATCATTATGTTGTGGAGTTTAGTGCTGATGATCCTGAATTTAAAGTTATTTATAAAACAATCAATGTTGCGCCTACAGAATTGCCAGTAAAAGTGCAGTTAGAAGGAGAAACAGTTTACGCGATCAGAGTTAAAGCAATCAGTTCAACTGGTCTGGACGCTTCTAAATGGTCCGTAACTTCTGCAACAACATTGTCTGAGCAACTATTTGTTTCTCCAGTACCGGGGGCAGATATTGAAGCAAAACAAGTAACTTTAAGATGGCCTGCAAACACAAATGCAACTCAAATTACAGTACAGCCAGGCGGCATTACTCATGCAATTACTCCAGCTGAAAAAACGGCAGGGGTTGCTGTTATAACAGGTCTAACGGGTGAAACTGTTTACACTGCTACTTTATTGAACGCTACCAAGAAAAGAGGTACAGTAACTTTTACGACTGGAATTGATATTGGAACTGGAATTTTAGTGAAACCAGAAGATAATTTAGTTCAAAAAATTACTGATGCACCTACTGGATCTGTTCTGGTATTAATGCCAGGTGATTATACAGCACAAACGGGCTTAATAGCTATAAATAAAACAATAACTTTAAGAGGTCTTAAAACAGCGGACAAATCAAAGTTGAAAGTTAATTTCACAATTGCTAATAATCCAGCAAATGCAAGTGAAGTGGTGAATTTCTCTTTAATTGATTTGGATTTAAACGGGACAGGTTTGACTGGTGGAGCAATAACAATTGCTTCGGCAGCTCCTACACAATTAGGAGATATTTTAATAAGCAACTGCTATGTTCATGATTTTCCTTCTCAGCTAATGTACGGAAATGCTGCTGCTAAATTAAAATCATTCACTGTTGATGGAAGTATTATTAAAAATGTAAACACTGCTGGATCGGCTGACTTTGTTGATTTCAGAACGACTTATGTTGCAAATGTTTCTTTAACAAAAAGCACATTCGATACCTGTTCATCACGTGATTTTGTTAGGCTAGATGCTGTTCTTCCTGCTAATGGAGGTTTTTCAGGAACAGGTTTGACAAGTAATGTGTTAATTGACCAATGTACAATATACGCTCCTACATTACCACTTGCAAGTAGAATTTTATATTTACGTTTTGTTTCAAATGGATCAATAGTACGTAATACATTGTTTGCGGTTGGATCTGCAGTTTATACAAACTCAACTGCAACTGCTGCACCGACATTTTTAAATAATAATAATTTCAATTCGCTTAATTTAGCATTGGTAGGAAGTAATAATAGACCTGATGCTTCTGCAACTACTTTAGATCCTCAATTTGCAAATGCTGCGGGTGGGAATTTTACTGTTGGAAACCAAACAATTAAAGATAAGAAGATTGGCGATCCACAATGGATTAAATAAATATTTTTACAGTTAGTTTTTAAAGGGATACAGTTTTTTCTGTATCCCTTTTTTATTTGTATTTCAGAAATTTGAAAATAGCAGTTTCTAGATTTTATTCAATTTCTAAATCAAATTTTTCCAAAAGCCCGGCAAGTGCAGTATGCGAAACTTTTGTCTTTTTGACTTTGTTTTCAGATGGATCAAAAGCATAATTTCTTGAAGTTCTAAAATCTGTTTTTTCCAAATTACATTCTAGAAAAGTGGCGTTAGATAAATCACAGTTTTTAAAAATCGCTAAAGACAAATCAGTATTAGAAAAATCAACATCTTTTAACGAACAGTCTGTAAAGTACGTTTTCTTTAGTTTTTTGTAAATGAAAGTCGAATAATCTAAAAGACAATCTTCAAAATTCATCGAAAATAAAAAGCTGTTGCTGGCACTAAAATCAAGTCCCATTAATTTACAGCCAGTAAATTTGATGTTTTTTAAGCCAGTATTTTTTAGAACTGCCAATGAAAGATTGCAGTTTTTGAATGTTGAATCTAAAAAATCATTGTAGCTTAAATCACTTTTAGAAAAGTTGCAGTTGATAAATTGACAGTTGACAAATTCAGTATTCGATAAACTTTGATCCGAATAATCAATTGTATCGAAAGTTCTATTTTGGTATAATTTTGTTTCCATTTAATTTTTAGGGAGCGATATTTTCGTTTTTATTCTAATTCGACACAGTCAAAAACAGCATTGTCTGCAAGTAATGCAACAATATCAAGTTCACTGTCTATCCGCAAAATATTGTCACAGTCTTCAAGATCAAAATTCCATAAAGTTTCAGGCAATATTTCGTGAAGCAGCGCCGCAGCCGATTCTAATTTTGACGGACTGTCAACAGAAGTTTTAAATACATAAATCATAATTTGCAGTTTTTGAACAGGCAAATTTCTGAAAAAAGTGTTTCTGGTTGCTAGGATTCTATAATCAATAATTAGGACTTATCAATCATTTTTCGGTATTGAATAGGAGAGATGCCTTCGTGTTTTTTAAAAAAGCGGCTAAAATAAGATTGATCTTCATGGCCAACCTGTGCCGCGATTTCGCTTATAGAAAGTGTAGTTTGAAAGAGTAAATATTTGGCTTCCAATAAAATGTTTTCATCAATCCATTTTACTGCAGATTTACCTGTGATTGTTTTTACACATTTGTTTAAATGATTGGGAGAAACATTGAGCAGCGAGGCATAATGATTGACCTGATGACGTGTTTTTATATGAAGATGAATCAATTCTTTGAACTTGCCGGTGATAATTTCTGCTGCCGAAATACCTTTAGAAGTGGTAACCGAGTTTTTATTCATTTCATAAAATAAAGCAATCAAATAGGTTTGCACAATATTTAGATTGGCAAGGTTTGTATCGGTATATTCTTTTTGCAGACGTTTTAAAATAGTTGTAATTAAAGGCGCATCTTCTGCAGCTAAATGCACTTTTGGGTTTCCTGAAATTTTTAAGAAATCAAAATCATTTAAAAGTTCACGGCTGCCATATTTTCCAATTAAAATATCAGGATGAAATTGACAGATATAACCGTTGTAGGTATTGTAAATGTTTTCAATTGAAAAAACCTGTTCTGCCGGAACCACTATAATTTCATTTGGAAAAGTTTCATATTCTTCAAATCCCACATTCATTTTATGTGATCCAGATTCTACAAAAATCAAAGTATGACAACTATGTTTAGACGGCGGAACGGGATACTGCAAATGCATCATTTCTTCGGTTTTTAAACAAAAAAAATGATCCGAATTGGATTTGAAAAGCAAATGCATAGGATTATCTTCTCCAAGAAATTTTTCCCGAAATCCTTTTGCTTCGTAGGTTTTTATTTTTTCAGCCGACTTTGATTTCATCTTTAATAATATAATCTGAAATCAAGTAATTTGCAAAGCGCATAATGTTTTTGGTACAATTCTTCGACTACTTCTGTTAGATCGTCATTCTCCTGATATAAAGTAAAAAATGCTTTGTCGATTGTTTTGTAACTGGCAATTTTATTATAAGAAGATCCGTAGCCCGAAATAGCTCGCGCTCCAGTAATATCTAGAAAATATTGTGCTTCGTCTTCGTTGAGGTCCAATCTTTTTTTATTGGCAAAATGAATAATTTTTCCTTTCATTTTTCCTTCAAAAAGTTCGGCTATTTCTTCAAGGCTATAATAGTAATCGTGTAAGCAAATATTGTTTTCCTGCCCAGGCATTACTAAATAAATGATTTCATAATCCTTAAAATTATGATCATCATACAGCAATGTGTTCAGGCTTTCCTCTAAGCCTTCAATAGTGTCACAGGTTTTATGAATGCTTGCAATGCCTTGATCAACAGCAATCTCTTCCAGGTTTTTAACCACATCAGTAATAGTGACCTCATCTATATCTGGAACGCCTTCCAGGCAAAAAATAAATTTTTCATTATCCATACTAATGTCTTTTGCGTTTCTTAACTAAAGAGAAATGTGGTTTTAGACAAAAGTATTTTTTTATGCGGAAAAACCGCTATCTGATTGGGATTTTAACGTGTTTTTTAGATTTGATTAAAGTTTAAAAATGTTTTTAACTGCAATTTTTTAAAACACCTAACAATTCTACCAAACTGACTACAGCATAAGTTGAGGAATAATCAGAAACGGCGTAAGGCAAAATGAGGCTGTTGTTGTGAATAATTGAACCGCAGGAATAAACAACATTTGGCACATAGCCTTCCCGTTCATCTTCAAGCGGTGCAAGCAGCGGTTCTTTAAGTCTTCCAATTTCTTTTGAAGGATCATCAAGGTCAAATAATGATGCACCAATGCAATAACGGCGCATAGTTCCTACGCCATGCGTAATTACAAGCCAGCCTTCTTCTGTCCAGAGTGGTGAACCGCAATTACCTATTTGCGTCAACTCCCAAGTAAAACGCGGTTCTTGTAAAAGAATAGGATTGTTCCATTGCGTCGCTCTTTCAGCGTACATGATATAATTGTTGACGCCATCAATTCTGGCGAGCATCGCATATTTGCCTTTTATTTTTTTTGGAAATAATGCGAGATTTTTATTTTGCGCACCTTCTCCATGCAACGGCAAAACTCTAAAAGAATAAAAATCTTCAGTCGAAATTAATTTTGGCAATATAGCGTGGCCGTTGTAAGCGGTATAAGTCGCCATGACACGAACGGAGTTATCATCATCTGTAAAACGAACAAAACGTGCATCTTCAATACCACGGCTTTCAGATTCAGAAATTGGAAAAATAACGCGCTCCGTAATATCTGAATCATGACTGAATTGCACATCATAAAAAGAATTGGCAAGCCAGACTATTTCTTCAAGTGCTATTCTTCTTTCCTGACGGATTGATGGATCACTCAAAGCGGTATTTACCATATTTTTTAGAACAACAAATTCAAATGCATCTGGAAGATCCTGCATAATTTGGTCAATGTATTTATTCTGGGTATGCATTTCGCACAATTTTTTTTGAAACCGTTCTTTGTTTAATAAGGTTTTGTGTTCGATTTCGGCCTTATCAATTTGACTCCCAATTTTCATTATCTGCAAGTTATTATCCTTGTCCAAAATCCCTCTTCTAAAAACAATAGAGGAAATATGGCCTTCACCAGTTGCTCTAAACGAAATAATGACACGTTTTTCTCCCGCTTCAAGACCAGATTGGTCAAAATCTTCTATAATTGACGGATTAAAAATGGCTGCAGATTCAATTGCATATTCCATTGTGCAGTAAGAACCTATGAGCATTTTTCGATTAAGTGACATGGCTTCATAGTCAATTTTTAAAGCTTCAATCAAGGGTCTGACTTTCTCGCAGTGTTTAAAAAAAATGGCTGAAATATTTCGGTGCCTTCTGGCAAATTCACGAAGTGTCTGTTCTAAAGTATCATAAACCTGTTTTTCGTCAAGCATCATTATCCTAGTAATCATCTGCTGGGTCCGTTCGTCGCCATTCATGAAATATCGGGCAACAACTCTTCTGGAATCTGGGGTGAATTTTATGTTTTTTCGGATTACGGATACTCGCATAGTTTTACTTTTTTTGATTACAATAAATAAGTGACTTTAGTAAAATTATTTCGGGGATATTGCATAATTTGCTTTAGAAAGTATAGAATACAACTGCTTAAATAAGAAAATTATTGTACCATATTGTTAAGCATAAACAAGTTAGTGATTTTGTGAACGAAAAAAAACTTTATTTTTAAAAATTTAGCATCTTCGGCTAGAGATTAGTAACAAATACGTTCAAAATATATTTCATAAAAAGGCAAAAAGCGTCGTTGTACTGTGATAAGAAAAAAGAAAGATTTACGAAGACGATCTTTTAAGAATTAAATTGTGTACCAAAAAAGTACGATCTGATACTCTGTAGAAGGAATTGATAAGTATTTGATGGGGTATTTTATGAATTGTGAGCTTTAATCCTTCGCAGAAAAAATTAACTTTAGCAGTAAAAAAAATAAAGAAAAATTTAAAAAGTAAATGTTTTAGAAATGAGAAAAATTATAATGTTGTGTTTTGTTTTTTTGTTTATTGGAAAAACGTTGGCGCAGGAAGTGCCGCTTTTATCCAATATAGCATCGCGAAATAATATTAACTTAAACGGAAAATGGCACTATATCGTAGACCCTCTTGAAAATGGCTATTATGATTATCGACTGATGCCATTAAAGGACAATGGTTTTTTCGAAAATAAAAAGTTCAATACGACGGAACTTTCAGAATATAATTTTGCAACCTCAGCAACGATGGATATTCCGTCTGATTGGAATTCAAAGGACCAAAGATTGTTTTTTTATGAAGGAACGGTTTGGTTTCAAAAAGACTTCACTTATAAAAAGACTTCAGAGACAAAAGGAATTCTTCATTTTGGAGCAGTAAATTATGATGCAAAAGTGTACGTGAACGGGAAATTAGCCGGAACTCACGTTGGCGGTTATACGCCTTTTAATTTTGATGTAACCAATTTATTAGTTGACGGAAATAATTTTGTAGTGGTGAAAGCAGACAACAAACGCCATAAAGACAATGTTCCGACAGTAAATATGGATTGGTGGAATTACGGCGGAATTACTAGAGATGTTACTTTGGCACAAGTTCCAAATACTTATGTGGAAGATTATCTGGTTCA
The DNA here is from genome assembly GCF_009711135.1 of Flavobacterium sp. LC2016-01. GTDB lineage: Bacteria > Bacteroidota > Bacteroidia > Flavobacteriales > Flavobacteriaceae > Flavobacterium. The sequence goes on from NZ_WMIC01000008.1 coordinate 113,271, forward strand.
ATTAGATAAAAAAGAAAAAGGAAAAATTTCTGGCTGGGTGAAATTGAATAGTGAAACAGCAAATCAGTCGGTTTCGATTTCTATTCCCGAATTAAAAATCAAAAAAGACATTACAACCGATGCTAAAGGAATGGCTTATTTTGAAATAAAAGCCAATCCGGTTTTATGGACGCCTGAAAAGCCAAAATTATATGAGGTTGCAATAAGCAAAGCTGATGAAAACATTGCTGATAAAATTGGTTTCAGAACTATCGAGACTAAAGGAAAAGAAATTCTTTTAAACGGAAAAAAGGTTTTTTTAAGAGGAATCAGTATTCATGAAGAAGCGCCATTTAGATCAGGAAGAGCATGGTCTGAGGAAGATGCGATTACTTTGTTGACTTGGGCAAAAGAAATGGGCTGTAATTATGTTCGTCTGGCCCATTATCCGCACAACGAAAATATGGTGAAACAAGCGGAAAAAATGGGATTGATGATTTGGTCTGAGGTTCCGGTTTATTGGACCATTTCATGGACTAATCCAGATACATACGCCAATGCCGAACGCCAATTGCATGATATGATTTACAGAGATAAAAACCGCTGCGGTATTGTAATTTGGTCTATTGCAAATGAAACACCACATGGTGACGATAGAGACATTTTCCTAAGTAAATTGGCTAAATATGCAAGAACACAAGATAATTCCCGATTGATAAGTATGGCGATGGAAGTAACTAAAAGTCCGAACAACGTTAATACGCTGCAAGATAATATGAATGAATATGTTGATATTGTTAGTTTTAACCAATATTTGGGCTGGTACAGAGGAACGAACGAATCTTGCAAAGACATGAAATGGGTAATTCCGTATAATAAACCAGTTATTGTAAGCGAATTTGGAGGCGAGGCTTTACAAGGTTTGCACGGCGATAAAAAAGAACGCTGGAACGAAGAATATCAGGAAGAATTATACATTCAAAATACGCAGATGTTTAATCGAATTGAAGGTTTAGCCGGAGTTTCGCCTTGGATTTTAGTTGATTTCAGATCACCAAGAAGACAATTGCCAAACATTCAGGATTTCTTCAACCGAAAAGGTTTAATTTCTAGCAACGGAATTAAAAAGAAAGCTTTTTATGTGATGAAAGATTGGTATGCGCAGAAAGAGAAAGAGTATAAGAATAATTAAAGGTATTTTAAAATAAAGCGGAAAACCTTCAGAATCATTTAGATTTTGAAGGTTTTCTGTTTTTGCGTATTTTTAACTGAAAAAATATAAAACTTGTATGGAAATAGAAATAGTAGTCAGGCTTCTTTTAGCGGCATTTTGGGGAGCTTTAATTGGTGCTGAAAGAGAATATAGAGGAAAAGCAGCAGGTCTTCGAACTACAATAATGATTTCTGTAGGAGCCTGTTTTTTTACCTTCATGTCGCAATGGATTGGCGGAGTTGGAAACCCAGACAGAATTGCTTCAAATATTGTTACTGGCTTAGGTTTTCTATGTGCTGGAGTAATTTTCAGATCAGATAATCATGTTACGGGAATTACAACTGCAGCAACAATATGGTCGGTTGCGGCGGTGAGTATGGGAGTAGGAGCGGGTTATTATTTTGCTTCGGCCTGCGCTGCGCTGATGATTCTTTTAATTTTAACGCTTCTTACGTTTCTTCAAGATAAGATTGACCTCAGCAATGAACATAAAATCCTTCGTATAACATTTAATCGTAATAATGACGGCTATGAAAGATGCAAAGAATTATTTTCAGATTATTCAATAAAATCAAAATTGGTTATCCAACGTCGCAATCTGGATCATATTACTTTAGAATGGCAGGTTCATGCTTCTAAACATGCGATGGAATCATTGTCTGCAGCACTTTTGAAGGATCCAATTTTTGATGAACTGGTGTTGTAATGTGGCAAGTTTAAAAATCTACAAAAAGAGCCTTTCATAGAAAAGAGATTACTTATTTTAAACGTATTTTTGCCGACTGAAATTAAAATCACTCATGATAAAAATTAATCAAACGGAGTCATTCGCTTTTGAAGATATTGTATTCTGTTTTGCTTTAGAATCTGAAGCAGCAGAAGTTTTTAAAGGACATAATGTGGTCTTTACCGGAATAGGGAAAGTAAACGCAGCTTATGAATTGACAAAAGCAATTCAAAATAAAAAACCTTCTGTAATAATAAATCTTGGCTCAGCCGGAAGCAGCAGTTTTCAAAAAGGAGAAGTTGTTTGCTGTACGCAATTTGTGCAAAGAGATATGGATGTTCGCGGTTTGGGTTTTGCACAATATGAAACACCTTTGTCTAGCTTGCCTACAGTTCTTAAATATGGTCTGCTTATGGATAATTTGCAGGAAGGAATCTGCGGAACCGGCGATAACTTTGAAATGGAACATTCCTCAGATGCGTACAATGTTGTAGATATGGAAGCCTACGCTTTAGCCATGATTTCAATGAAAGAAGATATTCCGTTTTTATGTCTTAAATACATTTCTGATGGTGCCGATGACAATGCCGCCGAAGATTGGACTGTTCAGGTTCATAAAGCAGCAATTGCTTATGGCAAACTTTTAGGATTAATCTAAAAACAGAAAACCCTTAACGCGATCGTTAAGGGTTTTCTGTTTTATAATTTTTTTATTTTACTAAATAATCAACTTGATCTGCTTCGCAAAGTCTAAAATAACCCAAAGCATAATCATCAGCATTGTTTGTGTTTACAATATTTCCTCTAATATTTCCCGGCGGTACCGTAAACGGATTTGAGTTTGAAGCATCCAAGATCAACTTCATATAATTGAAGAAATTTTTAGAAACCCCTCGATGCGTAATTTTTAGAGTATTTCCCGTTTTCATATCTTCATGAGAATATCTTGTACTTATTTCATTTCCATTATACAATTCATCATTAGTGATTTCGTATTCTGGATATATTAAAAATTCGCTCTGATAATCCGTTATATAATAATTAGCCTGATCTATAGGATCTTTATAATAAAAAGTAACTTCAATAACATCTTTTCCTCCAAAATCAGGAACAATATTTTGCTCTATTTTATCGATTGGAGTTGCAGAAGTCAGCTTTTCAGTCGCGACTAAACTTTTGCCTTCTGCTTGAATAAATAATTTATACTCCATGTTAATTACTGGAACAAAATTAGTACAGACATAAACTCCCGCTTCGGTTTGATTAAAAGTGAAAACATCGCCATTGCTGTTTTCAACTCGCACAATCGCACCAGAAACTTTTGGTGTTGTTCCATTGTAATAAGAAGCCGTCTTGCTGATTTTTATAGTCTGTTGACTGCCGTCGGTTCCTTTTTTCCAGATGATCTCGGCGTCGATTACTAATCTTGGATCAGCAGTGTCTAAATCAAGATTTACAACATCTTCGCACGAAGTGAAAAATAGCATAAAAAGCAAACTCATTAATGTCAATGTTTTGTTCATTATAGTATATTTTTTTATTTTTTTCATAGCATTAAAATTTGAAATTATAAGAAACTCCCGGTACGATTCCGAAGATTGAAAGTCTTCTGGTTTCATTTGCTCCTGTATCTTCATTAGTTGTAAAACTCATCGATGCCGCATTTTTTCGGTTATAAATATTGTAAATGCTGAATACCCAATAGCTTTGCCAGCCTTTCTTTTTGTCTGGTTTTGGAGTGTAAGTTGCGGCAACATCTAAATGGTGAAAAAGAGGCAATCTGTTTTCATTTCGCAAAGAATAATTTGGAACATGAACACCTCCAAATTCATAATAACCATTCGGATACGTCACCGGCTGACCTGACTGCAATGTGAAATTTCCATTAAAAGACCATTTCGGATTCAATTCATAACTTCCCACAAGACTCAAATTATGCAGTTTGTCATACCCTGATAAATACCAGTCGCCATTTGCAATTCCAGGTTCTTCAGGAGTTCTTCCTGGTGTTTTTTGTTCTGCTCGTGATAAAGTGTATGAAACCCAACCAGTGAATCTTCCCGTATTTTTTCTAAATAATAATTCCATACCGTACGATCTGGCTTTTCCGGTAAGAATAACCTGTTCGATATTATTGTTGGCCAAAATATCGGCACCGTCAATATAGTCAATACGGTTTTGAACATTTTTATAAAACAATTCTCCTTCAAAAGAATAATCATTGTCTTTAAAATTTTTGAAATAGCCCATCGCATATTGATCCAAAAGCTGTGGTTTTGTAAACGGTCCGCTTGGTGTCCAGATATTCATTGGCATTGGCGACTGGGTATTCGATAAAATATGGATATACTGCGCCATTCTGTTATAACTTGCTTTTATCGAAGTATTGTCATTAAAAGCATACGATAATGCGGCTCTTGGTTCAAAGTTGCCAAAATTACTGATGGTTTTTCCACTTCCATAATATACAGATCCGGTTGGAGTTCCTTCTTGATAAATTTTATACAACGGATTAAAAACAACAGCTTGATTGTTTTCGTAAGTGCTGATTTCTTCTGAGCCTAAGCGATAAAACATACTGTAACGAAGTCCGTAACGGAAATTCAGCTTTTCGGTAATCTGATTTTCAAAATCGATAAATGCCGAAGTTTCAAAAGCATATTTTTTGTCTAATTGTTTGTAATTAAACTGCGAATCAGAACTTGTTGGCTGAACAACTCCAGGGTTGAAATTATAATACAAACCATCAATTCCGTAATTGATTTTGAATTTTTGTGACAGCTGATAATTCCACACATATTTAAGTCCATAACTGCTGATCTTGCTGTCCCATTCAAAATTTTCAGATGAAATTCCTAAATTGAATTTATAATCGCTGTAAAAAGCAGATAAATTGCTGTTCAAACGATCAGAAAAGGAATGCTTCCAGCTTAAAATTCCCATTGTATTTCCGTATTTGCTCGAAAAACGATCATTGATATCGAATACATCATTTCCAAAATAACCAGAAAATGCAATGGTATTATTAGCATTGAAACGATAATTTAATTTCGCATTCAGATCATAAAACATTGCCGAGTTTTTGTTGTCAGCTAGTTTCATAAATACGTGCGCATACGAAGTTCGTCCCGAAAGTATAAAGGAACCTTTTTCTTTTTTAATTGGACCTTGAACTAAAAGTCGGCTTGAGATAAGTCCAATTCCTCCGTTTACTTTATAATTTTCGAAATCTCCAGTTTGCTGCGTAACATCTAAAACAGAAGAAACTCGGCCTCCAAATTTTGATGGAATTCCGCCTTTGTATAAATCCAGACCATTAATGATATCAGCATTAAAAATGGAGAAAAAACCAAACATATGCGAATCGGCATAAACAGGAGCTCCGTCCAAAAGAATCAAGTTTTGATCTGCGGCGCCTCCACGGACATTAAATCCTGAAGAAGCTTCTCCAGCATTTGTAACTCCTGGCAAAGTTAAAATCGATTTTAAAGGATCAGGCTCGCCCATTGCAACAGGGATTCGCTTAATTTCCTGCATAGAAAGACGGTTGACACTCATTTGAGTATTTTTAATATCAACAGCTTTATTGCCCGTTACAATCACTTCGCCTAATTCTTCACTGTCCGATTCTATATTAAAATTGATTGTGGCATCATCAGAAACACTAATTTGTTTTTCCTTATCCTTAAATCCAACATAACTAATGACAAGAGTATAAGTTCCATTCGGAATTTCGATGCTGTACTTTCCGTTAACATCCGTTACGGTGCCAGTTTGTAATTCTTTAATAAAAATATTGGCACCAATAACGGGTTGTCTTTCATCATCAAAAATCTGTCCTTTTAGCTTGCTTTTTTTTTTAGCCGATTTCTGAGTTTGAGATTTCTGTTTTACAAAAATATTATTGCCCACAATAGAGAATTGTATAGAGGCAATTTTGTTTAATTCTGAAATAAGCTTTTCAATTTCGACTTGTTTAAAAGTGTTTTTTTTAGTGAAATACTTTTGACTGGTGTCGATTTGATCTGTGAAAGCAAATTTAAAATCGGTTTGGTTTTCAATTTGCTTAAAGAATTCTTTTAAGGTTACATTTTGATCTACAGTTACTGTAATCTTTTGGGCTGAGACACATAAGCTGAATAAAAAAAAGCATGCTGAAATTATATGCTTCATGAAATTTTGTATTTTTGAATATTATTAAATGGAATAACCTCGTGTTATCCTGAATATGAGAAGGATGTGTAGTTTCGCGGCTTGCATCCTTTTTCTTTTCTATTGAAAAGTAATCTGTTTTAAATCTTCATTTATTTCAAAATTTAGGTTATACATTTCTGATATTAATTGTACAATTGTTTTTAAAACTTCTTTTTTATTGATTCGGATTGTGATTTTTTGGTCTAAATTTTCTTTCGGAAGAATCACTTTATAACCGTAATTTTCTTCGATATAAGTGCTTAGAACACTCAGTTTTTCATTGTCAAAATCGATAAAGCGGCTAAATTCAGTAACTGCAGCAGTTTCGTTTCCGTAAGTGAATTTTTCACCAGGTTTTAAAATCCACTTTTGATCGTTGCCTTTTACATTCATTTGAACGCTTCCTTCATAAAGTTCAACAGTAACTTCTTTTTTGTCTGATTCTTTCACAATAAAAGAAGTTCCTAAAACAGTAGTCGTAGTTTCATTGCAGAAAACCTGAAACGGATGCTTTTTGTCTTTTGTAACTTTAAAATAAGCCTGGCCAATAATTTCAATTTTTCGGTTTAAAGCGAAATTATTGCCATAAGTGATTTTGGAGTTCGGGCTCAATTCGACTTTTGAATCATCTGGCAAGACAACATATTTTATTTTCTGAGTTGTATTTTCAATTACATTTTCAGCCAGAACAACATTTTCTAGTTGAGGTTTAGTGTTGAAATAAAACCCAGTTCCAATAAGAACAAATAACAAAACTGCCGCTGCGGCATAATAACGCCAAGGTGCAGTTTTCTTTTTCTTAACGGCAAAAGTTTTCGAATGGAATTTTTCCCAAGAGGCTTCTTTCTCACTTTCTGAATGCGAAGCTGGAGTTTCCTTCCATAATTTTTCAAACTCTTCGTCAAAGTTTTCTTTATCCATGATTTCTTGGTTTTAAATGATCTGGCAATGAAATCCCTGTTTGTTAAAAACACCATAAACCATTTCCTTGATGTCTCGGTTGGTTTCAATTCGCAAAATTTTTTCTCGATTTTTAGAATCAAATTTTATGATACAATCAGAAATAGTGAATTGTAAAAGAGCAACAAGTAAGCTTGCATCTTTTTTAGTTTTTACATTGGTTTTATACGCTTCAATATGCATTTTGAGTTCTCGTTTTTATATATAACAAACGAGAAAGGAAAAGTTCCTAATGCTCTGCGATTTTTTTTCGAATAAATTTACTGGCAAGATAAATATGATTGGCAATGGTCTTTTCAGAAAGATCCGTAATTTCTGCAATCTCTTTATAGCTAAGGTTTTCCAGTTTGTGTAAGGTAAATATTTTTTGCTGCTGTTCAGGAAGCTGATTTATAAAAGCGTATAATTTTTCTTTCCGTTCTTCAAAAATTCCAGAATCTGTTTCTTCTTCTAAAAGATCAACTTCAAAAGTGTCAAGCTGAATTATTTTGCTTTCTCTGTTAATATGATTCAGAATGATGTTTTTGCAAATGGTAAATAACTGTTTGTCAAACAAAACATCTTCGTTGAGGAGTTCTCTTTTATTGTAAAGTCTTAAAAAAGTTTCCTGAACAAAATCATCGGGAGTTAAAACAGAAGAATTAAATCGTTTGGCAATGCTTATCAGTTTGTCGTAGTAATTGAAATACACCTCTTTGAAGGTGTCTTCATTGCCTTTTTTCAAACTTAAAATAAACTTTTTATTGTCCATAACGAAAATACCGCGACTAGTTTTAACTAATCTAAACTCAATGAGTTCAATATTATTGCAATTTAGAAAATGACGAATCTAAAATTGTGATTGTAATAAGTTACAAAGAACCGTAATTTAATTTTAAAGTTTGACGCTGTTATTGAAAAATGTTACAGTAATAGTGATGTTTTCTGTTTTTGGCAATTCTTAGATTCTTTTAAAATTCTTATTTCAAAAGTAATTTTCATTTTCAGTACTTAATTTCATAAATCTATCTTACTTTAGACCAAAAAATAAACATTAAAATTCTGACATTTAAAAGCTCAAAATCTAAAATATGGAGAACTTTATTCTATTTGCCTTGTTTGTATGTGTAGTTGTCTTGTTTAACAGTCTTTCTAAAGTAAAAGAAGAAAACGAAAATCTTGAGTCTCTTTTTAGAAAAAGCAGGGACGACTATAATTCTTTGAAAAATGAAATTAAAGAGATTAAAAAACAAATAGCGCAACCTAATTTTGTTGCTGAAGATTTACCCGAAAAAATTAATGAAGTTGAAATAATTTCTGAACCAATAGTTGAAGTTTCGCCTTCGATAATTCCTCTTGACCTTAATAAAGTTGAGGAAGTTATTCAACATGAAGAAAATATCATTCCTGAAGAAGCGCTCGAAAAACTTGCTTTGGAATCGCCAGTAATTCATGTTTATGACGCAGACAAAATTATTGAAGCGAATAAAACTCCAGAACCAGCAGCAAATATCGAAACAGAGCCAATTCTTGAATTAGAAAAGCAAACTGAACCTCAACATTACGAAGAAGAAGTTTATGTAGAAAGTGCTTTTTCAATTTTTATAAAAAAACTGGAACAGCAGTTTGCCGAAAACTGGACTGGAATTTTAGGAACTGCCATAATGGTTTTGGGAATTGGTTATTTAAGCATTTATACCGCTTTGAAAGTTTCGCCAATGTTCCGAGTTTTAATTCTTTGGCTTTATGCTGGAGTTTTAGTTGGTTCTTATTACTTTTTGAAGACAAAAGAAAAATGGTTTAAAACAGGGCTTTGGCTTCGCAGTGCCGGAGCAAGTTTGTTTTTGTTTGGATGTTTTGGCGCTTCGCAAATTCCCGCGCTTACTTTTATAGAAAATATTCCGCTCGCTTATTCATTACTCGGATTTGGAATTGCAATCAATTTATATGTAGGGTATATTATTAGGCAGCAAACTTTTTTATCACTGCACGTGATTTTGAGTATTTTGATTTTATGTGTAATTCCGGAAAAATTGTTAATTACATTTTTGCTGGCGTCATTAACAGCAACAGCAGGAATTATTTTGTCTTATAAAGAAAAATGGGAATATCATTTATTGATTGTTATTTCGGCTTTTATCATTTTTGATATTTGGTTTACACAAGGTGCACATAGTTTAAATTCGTCTCAAAACATTTTTGCCATCTTGGGTATTATTTTGGTTTCTGTAAGTTGTATGTACATGCAATACAGAAGCATTTATGCCGATACTCGTTTTGACCGAATTGCTTTTATAACACATCTTACCAACTGGATTTTATTTGCTTTAGGATTGATTTTACATTCAACAGGAAGTAAAATCAAAATATTCGTTCTATTTGCAGCAGGAATTCTTTGTCTTTTTGCAGCTCTTTTTGCCAGAAAGAAAAAGATTTTTTGGCTGTATCATTTAGACGGAATGGTTTCGTTTCTACTCTTTGCGTTAAGCATTATTATGCTTAATGACTGGAAAGTAGGTTTAGATGTAATCGCTTGTGGCTTATACTTTTTAGTGATTACTTGCTTATTTATCGTTTATAAAAGTGGGGAAATTTTATTGCATAAAATATTTTTAGGTATTAATCATGTTTTAGGTCTGTTTGTTTTGGGTTTTTTTGTTGTCAGCACTAATCCATCTTTCCAAGAAGTCATTATTACAAATGCTTTTGCAACGTTAATTGTCATGACTTTCATAACGTTAATTGTTTCGGTTTTCTGTGCTGTAAAAAAGGAGTTTTTAGAAATTGACTCTTTTATTATTAAAAGGGATTTGAGTTTAAACGGAATTCTCTCTGTTCTGTTTTCAATACTCTTTTTTATAAGCTGGTATCACACAATCGAAATTTCGTTTTATTACCCACTTTTATTTTTGGCTTTGCTGTGGTGCTTTTTACGATTCAAATTCAAAACCAATACTTTTGATTTAGGCCGATTTACTTTTTTAAACATAAGTATTGTTGCAGGATTAATATTGATGCTCACAGAAGCTAAATCTAATGTAGATATTCTTTACGCTTTAGGAATTGTTTCTGTAATAACATCGAACTGGTTTGTGAAATTATTTTATACCGATGAACGTACTATAAAAACTATTGGAATAATTGGTGTAAATGCTTTGTTGCTTTCGATTTTGTATAAATATGGAGCCGGTTATAACATTATCCAGATTTTTGGATTGTTTGGAATAGCATTGCTAAATCACGAATTTTTGTGGATTCAGTTCAAACGAAAATCACTTTCTATAGACAACCAAGTCTTGTTGTATCTTTTTTGTCTTGTTTTTTCAATATTCGGAAGTTTCTTCTTTTTATACAATACCCAATTTTTAAATAATACCGAAATCGGATTAATTGCTGTTGGACTTTCTATTATCGAAACGTATATTTTATTTGCCGATAAAATCAGAAACAAATCGGATGAGGTTATTTCTGGCTGGGCAAATTTCAATACGCTGCATTCTGAATTGATACTTTTTAACGCATTAGTTTTTGGGTTTTCTTGTATCCAAATAGATTATATTCCAGTTTATTTGGGAGGTTTAGCGGTGATCACTTTTTGGATCTTTCAGAGAGTAGAAAAAATGAAACGCTACAATATTTACTCTTTTGTGTTGTTGATAGGCTCCGTACTTCTAAGTATTTATTTAGCCGTTTCTAGAACAAATAACGTTAGTGAAAATATACTTTATGGTACGCAAATAACAACTATTTTATTATCTGTCGCTTACAGTTATCTGCAAATAAAAAGTCCGAAAGAAGAAGGAAAAATGTTCAGCACAATTTTGCCTGTTATCCAAAATTTATGGATAATAGCTTTACTGTTTATTCAGGTAGAGACAGTTTATTTAGCCCCAATATTTATGCTGCTGGCAATTCTTAATTTTGGTTTGATTTTGTACAGAAAAATAGATTTGCCTTCAGAATCGGTTTTGGTTATAGGGCTTTTATCTGTTCTGACGTCTGTTTTTTACAGTATCAAAACGCTTAATAGTTTTACTTTATTAGACTGGATTTTACAGCTTTCAGCCATTGTTTTGTTGATTGTCTTAGTTCTTTTAATTCATAAAAAAGAGTTTATTAAATCGCTGAAGATAGATTATCAAATTGCTGTAAACATTTGGCTTTCTATTATTATGTTCACGCAATTAGAACACAAATGGCTTCCTGTATTTTGGGCAACAACGGCTATTGTAAACTTATTACTGTATTATAAAAAGATTGGAAACAAAAAAGAAATCAGTATTCTTTATTATTTGCTGGCTAATTTTCATCTAGCATTTGTAAGTTTCAGTTATTACGATTCTAAATTTGAATTTGTTTACCTAATCATATTTGCCTTATTGGCATTGTATATTTTTATTATTTACAAATACATCGAAGACTTTGAGTTTAGAAACAGTATCATTATTTATCCCGCAACATTTAGTATCGGATTGTTTTTATTTCTTTCGTTTGACAAAGGAATCTTAACATTCTTCTGGATTTTAGAATCATTAGGTTTGCTGATACTCGGAATTATTCTAAAAGAAAAATACTTCCGTTACGTTTCGCTTTCCTTAGTTGGTGTCTGTGTCGTTCGATTAATGTTTTTCGATTTGTCAAATGCCGATTTCCTAATCAGAGCATTAGTTTTATTAGGTGTTGGAGTAGTGCTTTTAGTGATGAATACTTTATTTAAAAAATATAAAGAGCGATTTGATTAAAAAAGAGTTTTGTTATATAAAAAAAGCCACAGGTTCAAATAAATGAATTTGTGGCTTTTTTTAATTCAAGTTTCGGATGAATTGGTATAACAAGTTCTTAAGCAGAAATGCTTAAGGATTTGTCTTCCCTATAGGAAACGGATCTATTTTTCTTCTTCTAAATTATCAGCAGCAGAAATCTGGTCCAGTATATTGGTCTGGTTGGGTGAAATATAGTTTTTTACTTCTCCAGTATTTTCTTTCTTAAAAAGAATATCTAAGGCATTGTATAGTTTTAATAAAACATCTCTATCAGCTTTTTCGATTTCTAAAGCGGTATTAAAATTAAAAACGTAATTATTAGAATTACGTACTTCTACTTTTATTGTTTTTGATGTGATTTTAAACTTGACAATATCCATTGTTTATAAATTACTTAGATTGTAAATTACTATTTTAATGAGGGTCATGTAAATATAACCACAATTCCGCTATAATTACAAACTGTTATAAATAAAAAAACATCACTTTAATAAGTGATGTTTTACCTAGTAGCGAGGACGGGAGTTGAACCCGTGACCTCAGGGTTATGAATCCTGCGCTCTAACCAACTGAGCTACCTCGCCTGGACTGCAAGTGGAATGATTTCCTCATTGCGGGTGCAAAGATAGAAATAATATTAAAGCGTACAAGCATAAAATGAAGAAAAAAAAATATTTTTAAAAACGCATTGTTTTTGGACATATATTCTTATATTTCGAAAAAATTAAACGCAGCACATGGATTCAAAAATACGTTACGAAATCGAGTTCCCGATCAATTCTTCGCCGCAATTATTGTATCAATATATATCAACGCCTTCAGGTCTGTCAGAATGGTTTGCAGACAATGTAAATTCAAGAGGCGAATTTTTTACTTTTATTTGGAATGACTCACAGGAAAAGGCGCGTTTGGCATCTAAAAAAACAGGTGAAAAAGTAAAATTTAAATGGGTTGATGAAAGCAGCAAGGATACGGAGTATTTTTTTGAACTACATATTTTAGTAGATGAATTAACGAAAGATGTGTCTCTAATGGTGGTTGATTTTGCTGAAAAAGAAGAAGTAGGTGAGGCTAAACAATTGTGGGAGAATCAAATCTCAGATTTGAAACATCTTATAGGTTCTGTTTAGTATAAAACTATTTTATCCCTTATATTTGCCCTGAACAAAATTCAGGGTTTTTTTATGATCAATTTTAACGGAAACATAGCGCAGGAAGAAAATATACTAACTCAAAATCGTGCTTTTTTATACGGAGACGGCGTTTTTGAAACAGTGAAAATTATAAACAATAAAATTTTGTTTCTTGAAGATCATTATTTCCGTTTAATGGCTTCAATGCGTGTCGTTAGAATGGAGATTCCTATGAATTTTACAATGGAATATTTTGAAGAACAAGTTTTAAAGCTAGTTCAGGAAAAAAATATTGCAGCATCAGCAAGAGCGAGAATCACTGTTTTTAGAAATGATGGCGGATTATATTTGCCAAAAACCAATGAAGTTTCGTTTTTAATTCATGCAACGCCTCTTGAGAACACTCTGTACGCTTTAAATACGTCTGAATATGAAGTTGATTTGTATAAAGACTTCTATGTGACAAAACAATTATTATCGTCGATTAAAACGACAAATAAGATGATTAATGTAACAGGAAGTATTTTTGCTCATGAAAATGGTTTGGCAAATTGTATTTTAGTTAATGATACAAAAAATGTAGTTGAAGCGCTTCAAGGAAATCTCTTTATGCTTTCGGGTAAAAAATTGATTACACCGCCAATTTCTGAAGGATGTTTGAACGGAATTATGCGCAAGCAAATTTTGGCCTTGGCAAAAAAAGTGGAAGGCATAGAAGTACTAGAAGAGATAATTTCACCGTTTGATCTTCAAAAAGCGGACGAATTATTCTTGACAAATGTAATCACAGGAATACAGCCGATAACCAAATATCGAAAAAAAGAGTTTACAAGTAATCTGGCTCATTTATTAGTGCAGCGACTAAATGATTCCATATCTGAAAATTAATTCAGATATGGGTTTTCAGGTGCATTTGACCAAATAAGATAATCACCGCCAAGCTCAAGAATTTGTTCTTTCCAGAAATGCGTGGTTGATTTCCCGATAATTTTGTTTTTGTAATTATTATCAGCGATGATCCAGGAGTTTCCCTGCATTTCATTTTCAAGCTGATTTTCGTCCCAGCCGGTATAACCTAAGAAAAAACGAATATTATTTTTACTAATAGATCCGTCGTTTATTAAGTCTTTCGTCGATTCAAAATCGCCTCCCCAATAAATTCCATTAGAAATCTCGACACTATTCGGGATCAGTTCTGGAATATTGTGAATGAAATATAGATTGTCCTGCTCAACAGGGCCTCCGTTGTATATTTTAAAATTGGCATCAATCTCTGGGATTAAATCATTAATAGTATATTTTAAAGGCTTATTAATGATAAATCCAATTGATCCTTCTTTGTTATGGTCTGCTAATAAAATTACCGATCTGTTAAATGATAAATCTCCAATTATTGAAGGCTCGGCAATAAGCAGGTGTCCTTTTTTTAATTTTTCTGAAATCATACGGCTACAATTTTTATTAAATTTAGTCATAAAATTTTGAACTGCACAAAAAAAATCGTTAAAGCGCACAAAAAAACCCTCCTAATGGAGGGTTTTAATTATATTATAAGTTTAGAGAACTTTCTTACTTAGTTCACTGCACCTTCTAATTCAGCTCCTGCTTTGAATTTTACTACATTTTTAGCTGCGATTTTGATAGTTTTTCCTGTTTGAGGATTTCTACCGTCTCTAGCAGCTCTAGCAGATACTGACCAAGATCCGAAACCTACTAATGAAATTCTTCCTCCTTTTTTCAAAGTAGTTCCTACATTTCCTAAAAATGACTCTAAAGCTAATTTTGCCGCAGCTTTTGTGATTCCTGCATCAGCAGCGATAGCATCGATTAATTCTGATTTGTTCATAATAATTAGTTATTAATTGTTGGTTAAAAAAAATTGTTAATACACAAATTTAGTAGGAAATCCGTTGCGTGCAAGTGTTTTCTTTAATTTTAGCAATAATTGTTAATAACTTGTTTTTTTTGTTCATAAAGCATGTTATTCATCGATAAAAATCAGGTAGAAACCCCTGTTTTACTGAGGTTAATAGACCTTTGCACTATCAGAAAAAGTAATGCCATTTAGTATTTCTGCGGCCTGCATTCTCTTTTTTCCTGGAAATTGCAAGCTTAAAAGCTGAATGAAGCCGTCTTTAACTGCAATTTTGATTTCTTTTTTACTGCTGATCAGTTTTCCAGATTCGTGTGAATGTGTTTCCAAAATCAATTTTGCATCATAAATTTTAATGTTCAATTCTTCATTTTTATCTTTCAAAAAACACCAAGATGCAGGATAAGGACTTAAACCGCGAATTAGATTGTTGATTTCGTCTCCAGATTTTGTCCAGTCTATTTTACAGTTTTCCTTGTTTAGTTTGTATGCTGTTTTGATTTCGTCATTGTCCTGTTGAATTGTAGTGGTTACATTTCCGTTTTCAATAACCTTTAAAGTGTCAATTACAGTTGTGCTTCCCAAGTTCATCAATCGGTCGTGCAATTGTCCGGCATTTTCTGTTGGTTCAATCGCAATTTCCGAATTTAAAATCATTGCTCCGGTATCAATTTTATCATCGATAAAGAAAGTTGTCACGCCGGTTTTGGTTTCACCATTAATAATAGCCCAATTTATTGGGGCCGCGCCACGATAATTTGGCAGCAGCGAAGCATGAAGATTAAATGTTCCTAAACTTGGCATTTCCCAAACTACTTTTGGCAACATTCTAAAGGCTACAACAATTTGTAAATTGGCATTCAAAGCTTTTAATTCGGCTAAAAAACTTTCGTCTTTTAAATTTGTCGGCTGTAATAAAGTAAGGTTGTTTTCTAACGCATATTCCTTCACTGCTGAATATTTTATTTTTTGTCCGCGTCCAGCCGGTTTATCTGCAGCTGTAATAACGCCGACAACATCGTAATTGTTTTTGATAATGGTATCCAAAATGCCAACAGCAAATTCTGGAGTTCCCATAAATATAATTCGTAATTTTTCCATTATGTTTTTAATGTGTATTTATTGTTTGCCAAAATAACGATGTGATTATTTTCTAATAATTCCTGAAGAACTACAATCACATCTTTGGCGTCTAGTTTGATTTGATTCTGAATTTCTCGCGAAGTTAATGCAGTTGCTTTTAATAAATGAAGAATTTTATCAGCAATAGAATCGGCTTCTGTAATTTTTCCTTTTTGAGTAATGCAATAGGAGCAAACGCCACAATTCGATTTTGTTTCTTCTCCAAAATAATCCAAAACCAATCTATTCTTGCAGGTTTTGTCTTCCTTTATATAATAGAGTACAGACGAAAGCTGATCGCGTTTCAGTTTGTTTTGTTTTTCCAGATATTTTGAAACTCGGTTTATCGTCAAATCATCTTCGCGTACTTCATTAAATAAAATTGTCGCGTCGTTGTTTTTAGATTTATATTCGATAATATCTTTTTCTTTTAATTTTTCTAGAACTACCGAAACCTGCTCTTCAGTATGATTTGATTTTTTAGCAATCAGCGAAAGATTAAGCGGTGTTTTCATTTCGTGAACTCCAGGATATGTTCTTAAAATTGCCAAAATAATTTCTTCATCATTTGGATTCAGACTCATATATCGAATCACTTCTTTCGATTCAATTAAAAATTGCATCGTAACTTTTTCTGAAAATTCCTGAGACATTGTAATGATTCCCTGCTGATTCAAAAACTGTAAAGCATTATAAGTTTTTAAAGTTGGGAAATCATATTTATTGCAAAAGTGATTCAATTTAAACGAATATGAATCGTCTAAACCTTCGCCATAAGCAATCTGAAAATAATTACAGAGTTTGACGTACATCGTTTTAAGAAACTTTTTATCTGGCAGGACATTTATAAATTGCTGTTCTGTCTGGTTTGCATCAGAATTGTTGAATAATAAAACCGAAAATGCTTTCTCGCCATTTCGCCCCGCTCTTCCAGATTCCTGATAATAATTTTCTAAGTTTTCAGGCAGTTGTGTGTGAATAACCGTTTTTACATTGTCTTTGTCGATTCCCATTCCAAACGCATTTGTGGCCACAATAACCTGCGCTTGTTCAGACATCCACAATTGCATGTTTTTATCTTTTTCCTGAGAAGAAAGTCCGCCATGATAATATGTTGCTCTAAATCCTAATGATTGTAATTGAGTTGACATATTCAGGCACGATTTTCTATTTCGCACATATATAATAGAAGGCTGGGGATTTTTCTTTAAAATCTGTTCAACGCGATACAATTTGTCTTCAACTTCAAAAACCATGTATGCAATATTTTTTCTTTCAAAAGATTGCTGAAAAAGTTGGGTGTCTTTTAATCCTAGCTCTGTTTTAATGTCTTCTACAGCTCTTGGTGTTGCCGTTGCAGTCAAAGCCAAAAATGGAATTTTAGGAAAGAATTTTTTAAGTTCCGAAATTTTTAAATAAGCCGGCCTAAAATCATGACCCCATTGCGAAACACAATGCGCTTCATCAATAGCAATTAAATTTATAGGAAGATTTTTGATTCGCTCCAAAATCCAGTCCGATTGCAAACGTTCTGGAGAAAGATAAAGGAATTTGTAATTTCCGAATTGACAATTGTCCAGAAGATCAATAATTTCTTCAGTATGAATGCCGCCGGTAAGTGCAATGGCTTTAATATCTCTTTTTTGAAGATTTGCGACTTGATCTTTCATCAAGGCAATCAAAGGCGAGATAACCAAACAAATTCCTTCGTGCATCATAGCAGGAACCTGAAAACAAATCGATTTTCCGCCTCCGGTTGGCAGCAGCGCAAAAGTATCTTGCCCTTCTAAAACCGATTCAATAATTTCTTTTTGTAAAGGTCGGAAACTTTCGTGTTTCCAGTATTTTAAAAGAATTTCTTGTGCTTCCTGCATGGCCAAAGTGTTAAAGTTAAAAATTTAGAAATCAGTTTCTAGTTTTGCAACTTTAAACCCGGATGCTAAATTTTGTCTAAGATATAAAGAATTCTGTTTTCAACCGTATCTTTAGGAACTTCAATTAAATCGTAACCGTATTTCTTGTACGTTTCAATTAAGTGTTTCTGAATTGTCAATGCCTGTTCGAAATTCTCATAACGCTCTGTGTCGCTTTGATAAATTTCTTCCCAAGGGGGTAAAATAAAAGTTTTAGAATATTTAAAATCCTCACATGCTTTTACAAAATTTTCTGGATACTCGTCGCCAATATAATCCATATAAGCCACAACATCTGGAATGCCGCGATCAATAAAAACTACATTATCAGGTTCTTTTTTAGCGTTTTCAAACTGTTGAATACGTCCTTCTAAAAGCATTTCGCTAAACAATAAAGGCTGTTCCAAGAACAATTGCTCGATGCCTCTTTTTTGAGCTTCAAGTGTAACTTCTCTAGAAATTTCAGGGTAACAACAATAGCCACGAGCGACTAATTCGTTTATAAGCGTAGATTTTCCCGTACCAGGACCGCCAATGAGAACTATGATTTCTTTTTGCACTATTCTAAAAATAAAGGGCAAATTTACCTAAACTTATTCATAATTAAAAAGAATATTTGCTTGAAGCGAAAAATTTGGCATTTTTAGCAGGCATGGGTTCCTGCTGTCCACTGCAATCTTTTGTTTTTTAAAGAAAAAAACAAAAGGATTTCCGCTTCCATCAGGGCTAGAGGAGAGGCATGGTTTTGTTTTTGATAAATATATTTTATAATGTTCAATTAAACTATGCGCTTCCAGAGATATTTAAATCTGAATAATTATGCTTTGTTAGATTGATTTTTAAACTAATGTTGCAATTTCCACCATCAGACATATCTATTAAAGAATATTTATAATCATTTTTATGGAAAGAATCTTTACAATAAGAGTTTATCAAAATTTCTTTTTCTTGTTTTTCATTTATTACAATAATGCATTGATTGATGTATTTGTCAAATTTTTCTAATTTTGATGCATTATCAGAGAAACATTTTCTTAAAATTTGATCAAGTTCGGTCAGCTCTTTTTGGTTTAAATCTGCTGGTTTTAAAGTTTTTGTCTTATCGTGAAAATATCTTTCATGAAATTTTGGTTCAAAAATAAAAAATGTATAGTTATTATAATTTTGAAAATCTAAGTTGTTTTTTGTTTGAAGTAGGTTTTTTGTTATTTCAATTTTTAAAGGAAAATCTCCTCCAATAAATTCAATGAAATTATTTTTGATAACTGCCTTATCACTTCCATTATAACGAAATCTTGTTTGGCTGAAATAAACGGTGTCATTTTTAGAATAGCAGAAATCATTGAATTTTTCTAATTTTTCGTGATTTGCATCATTGTCAATAATTGTAAAAACATAAGAGCTGTCAGAAAAATATTGAAATTTAAAACTTGCATCTCCAACAAAATTGTAATTATTTGTGGCGGAAAGTAGTTCTTTTTTTTGTGCCGACTTTTTAGTGCTTTCTTTACATTGAATCAATAATCCTGAAAAGATTATTGATAATATTATTTGTATTCTCATAAATTAAGTTACTTCGTTACTCACAAAACAAATATTTCTCCGAACCTTTCCCTTTTTTAGAAGGAACAATCAAATGCGATTCAAATTTCTTTCCTTTCAAAACATCATTCACAAAATCGAGAACATATTGTTGTCCATCGTGAAAAAGATAGCCTGAGAATTCATGTCCGCCTCCGCAAAAAGTAATCAATTCGATGTCTTTATGTAAATCTTTCATTTGATTATAAACTGCATAAGATCCAAAAAGAATCAGCCAGCCCGAAGCATTTGTAGGGCAGGAGCGATGAGAACCCGCACTGTACGGAACGGTATCATCATTGCTTCCATGCGCCAATAACATCGGAATCGCTTTTTCTTTGGTAATTAAATTAATATCCTGAATAGCTCCTGATCCTCCAATAAATCCGGCATATTTAAAGTTTTCAGGTAAATTGCTTTTGTATAAATTCATGAGTTTATAGTCCCAAAAGGAAGCTTGGAAACCAATTTCGGCACCGGCGCTAATTCCGGAAATAAATATTTTTGAAGTATCAAGATTATATTTATTTGCATTTTCAATTAAAAACGAAGTTGCCTGCCACATATCGCTCACGCCAATTTGAATCGCTTTTATTTTTTCGGTTAAAGTCCCTTTGCATCCAAAATCTTTTCCTTTCATATATAAACTGTATGAAATACTGGCAACCGCATAACCGTTTTCGGCCATAAATTTCCCGAATTCTTTTTCGCTCGTACGCTCTCCGCCAGAAAATCCACCGCCAAAAGCAAACATAATCAACGGAATTTTTTCGCCAGCTTTCTTCTTTGGCAGATATAAATCTAAATCCAGTTTTATAGTGTCATTTTGAAAATAGGTTAAAGTTTTGACTTCTTGGGCTTGAATATTGTGAAAAGTAAAAAATGTAAAAAGTAAGATGATAATTTTTTTCATTATGATATGTTTTAATGTCGAAGAGTTTGAACGCCAACTTGTCATCCTGAGGAACGAAGGATCACACAAGTAGCTCCGCACAGAAATTCTCCAATCTTTGTCGACGTTCTAGTGTGATCCTTCGTTCCTCAGGATGACAAAAAAACAAAACGTTCATATGTTTGCGAGAGATTTCGGCAGATTATTTTCTCAAATATAAGAGGAAAATTTACAAAGAAATAATCTTCTATTGCTTTTTTCTGTGCACCTTTGCGTCTTTATAATTTTGCGCCTTTTTTCAAAAGAAAAAATCTAAAAAATCTGAAATCAAAACCGTATATTTGCGTTTATTTTTAATTACGAATGGAGAACGATAAAGAAAAAAATACAGCTGAATTTTACGAAAGATTAAAATTAGAGCTTGACAATGCAAACACTTGGCCCGCAGAATATTTGTACAAGTTTATTGTGCCATCTGTGGCGGATAATGTAGAGCGTGTTGAAAAAGCTTTTGACCGTATGGGCGCAGTTATTAAAACAACAAAATCTAAAACAGGTAAATTTACCAGCGTTTCTGTTGATGTTACAATGCACAGCTCAGATGATGTGATTAGTAAATACAAAGAAGTTTCTACAATTGAAGGTATAGTTTCATTATAACTTATGGTCGAAAAATATAAAAAAGAAGTCGCGAATGATGTTGTTTTCAACTTAGAATATAATTCTGAAAGACAGCGTTTGATTATTCCGGAGTATGGTCGTCATTTACAGAAATTGATTGACCAGGCTACTGCAATTGAGGATGATGAAACGCGCAACAAAGCCGCGAGATACATCATTCAGGTTATGGGAAGTTTGAATCCGCATTTGCGTGATGTCCCTGATTTTCAACATAAATTATGGGATCAGCTTTTTATTATGTCTGATTTTAAGCTTAATGTTGAGTCTCCTTACCCAATTCCATCAAGAGAGGTTTTAGAGTTAAAACCAGATGTATTGCAATATCCGCAGAACTTTCCAAAGTACAGATTTTACGGCAATAACATCAAGTACATGATTGATGTGGCTAATAAATGGGAAGATGGCGAAATGAAAAATGCCCTAGTATTAGTCATTGCAAACCACATGAAAAAATCATTTTTGAGCTGGAATAAAGACACTGTAAAAGATGATGTGATTTTCGAACATTTATTTGAATTGTCTGGCGGAAAGATCAATTTATTACAAAGCACAGAAGAGCTTTTGAATACAACTGACTTAATGCGTACCAATAAACGTGTGTCAAACAAAACCACTCCTGGTGGACAAGCAAAAATTCAAAGCAACAAAAACAATAATAAAGGCGGTAAAAAACCTTTTCAAAAAAACAATAATCAAAAATAAAGAAAGCTGCTAAGTTGCTAAGACTCTAAGATACTGAGGTTTTATTCTCAGAAAAAAACTTAGAATCTTAGAGTCTTAGTATCTCAGAAACTTAAAAGAGATCTATGGGAATTTTTAAAATCGAAGGAGGAACTCCTTTAAAAGGAGAAATCACTCCGCAAGGAGCAAAAAATGAGGCATTACAAATTTTATGTGCCGTGCTTCTAACAGGAGATAAAGTAAAAATTAATAACATTCCTGATATTATAGACATCAATAAATTAATCACTTTGCTGGGTAATTTAGGGGTGAAAATTCAACGCAATGAGCCAGGATCAATTACATTTCAGGCAGATGAGGTTAATGTTGGATATTTAGAAACTGAAGCTTTCAAAAAAGAAGGTGGAGCGCTTCGTGGTTCTATTATGATTGTTGGACCGCTTTTAGCTCGTTTCGGAAAAGGATATATTCCAAAACCGGGTGGAGATAAAATTGGACGCCGTAGATTAGATACACACTTTGAAGGTTTTATTAACCTTGGAGCAAAATTTAGATATAACAGAGAAGATCATTTTTATGGAGTAGAATCTCCAGAAGGAGGTCTGACCGGAACAGATATGCTTTTAGACGAAGCATCTGTAACTGGAACTGCAAACATTGTAATGGCTGCGGTTTTGGCAAAAGGAACAACAACAGTTTACAATGCTGCGTGCGAACCATATTTACAGCAATTATGTAAAATGTTGAACTCTATGGGCGCAAAAATTACAGGAGTTGGTTCTAACTTATTAACTATCGAAGGTGTTGAAAGCCTTGGAGGTTGTGAGCACAGAATTCTTCCTGATATGATTGAAATTGGTTCTTGGATTGGTCTTGCGGCTATGACAAAAAGCGAAATCACAATCAAAAATGTTAGCTGGGAAAACTTAGGTTTGATTCCGAATACTTTCAGAAAACTTGGTATTACAATCGAGAAACGTAACGATGATATTTACATTCCAGCTCACAAAGATGGATATGAAGTAAAAACAGATATCGACGGTTCTATTTTAACTATTGCCGATGCACCATGGCCAGGATTTACTCCTGACTTGTTAAGTATCGTTTTGGTTGTGGCAACACAAGCAAAAGGAGATGTTTTAATTCACCAAAAAATGTTCGAAAGCCGTTTGTTCTTCGTTGATAAATTAATTGATATGGGAGCAAAAATTATGTTATGTGATCCGCACAGAGCTGTGGTTATGGGGCATAATTTCGAATCTCAATTAAAAGCAACAACAATGTCTTCTCCTGATATTCGTGCAGGAATTTCATTATTGATTGCGGCGCTTTCTGCAAAAGGTACAAGTACAATTCAAAATATCGAACAAATCGACCGTGGATACGAGCGTATCGATGAGCGTTTAAGAGCGATTGGTGCAAAAATCGTAAGAGCATAAAAAAAGATTAGCTACGACACGAGCGAAAGCGAACTGGCGAAGCAATTCACGAATTTAAATCTGCAAAGATTATCAAAAATAATTCGTGAATTCATAGCGAAAGAAAAATAGTCTAAATGACAAACGAACAAAAAGCTATAAAAGCTACTATCTTTAGTATAGCTGGAAATACCTGCCTGGCCCTTGTAAAAGGTCTCGCAGGTTTTTTTGGCAATTCATATGCCTTGATTGCAGACGCGATCGAATCAACGACGGATATATTTTCGTCCTGTTTGGTTTTATTTGGAATCAGGTATTCTAACAAACCGGCCGATGAAAATCATCCTTACGGACACGGCCGGGCAGAACCTTTGATAACATTTTTAGTTGTCGGGTTTTTAATTACTTCAGCAACTATTATTGGGTACGAAAGTATTGCTAATATTGGTACTTCTCACGATTTGCCAAAATCATGGACTTTATATGTTTTGGGAGCAATAATTATTTGGAAAGAATATTCGTTTCGTGTCGTAATGAAGCGAAGCAAGCAGACCAATAGTTCCTCTTTAGCAGCCGACGCTTGGCACCATCGCAGTGATGCCATAACTTCTGTTGCGGCATTTATCGGGATTTCAATTGCATTGATTATGGGAAAAGGCTATGAATCTGCAGATGATTGGGCCGCGCTTTTTGCTGCTTTTTTCATTTTATATAACAGCTACAAAATTTTCAGACCAGCACTTGGCGAAATTATGGATGAAAACTTAAACGACGATTTAGTAGAAGAAATTCGTGTTGTTGCCCTTATGGTTCCAGGAATTCTCGGAACTGAAAAATGTTTTATCCGAAAAGCGGGAATGCGTTATCACGTTGATCTTCATGCAATTGTTTCAGCTAGTATTTCTGTAAAAGAAGGACATGATTTATCACATAAATTGCAAGATACTTTAAAAGAAAAAATACCGCAGTTAGGAAATGTTTTGATACATATTGAACCAGATGATTATCACTAAAAAAGATTCTAAGATTCTGAGCTACTAAGGTTCTAAGTTTTTCTCTCAGGATTTTTGTCAGGCTGAGCGAAATCGAAGCCCACGCAAAGAATATCAAATTTTAAAAATAAAAATCCGCTTAATGCAATCTGGTTTCACGCAGATTTTGCAGATTAAGCGGATTTTTTATGTTTTTGAAATCACGATTTAGGATTCAAAAGAAAAAACTTTAGAACCTTAGCATCTCAGAGCCTCAGTATCTTAATTAAGAACATTCAAAATCTTCAGTCCAAACACAACTCCATTTTGCTGAATGCCACCTTGATAGGAATGTACATAATCAATTCGGAAGATTTTAAATTTCCCGAAACCTAAATTATCTAAACCGACTGTAAATTCAGAATAAGGTTTTCTGTCTGGAATTGCCAATGTGTGAAATCCAATATTCATTGTCGATTTCAGGAGATTGATCAGCGGAATTTTATTGGTTACAAATCCCATATCATTGTGCTCCAAATGCATTTCGAAATAACTGTCGTTTGTTGAATTTGAATAGTATGGCATTAAGTTGAAAACATTCAAATAACGGTCACTTGTGCCAATATGAGTTTGATTTCCGTTAAAATGTCTGTAATCCATAAAAGCAATATTTTCGGCATTAAAGAACTTTCCAGCTCTGAAATTCGTTCCCAAAATTCCTTTGTTTCCTAAAGATAAATCATATTGAACAGAAGCGCCAACTCTTTCAAATTCATATTTTTTCTCACTCGCTGCAAAAGCCTTTTCGAAAACTAAATAAACGGTAGGGTATTTTTCATTTTTGACGTTAAATCTTCCGTCAGGTCTTGAAATGTATTTATTTCCAAAATTAATTCGGGCCGTCACTGCTGTTTTGAATAAATGATGCGGATCAAAAGCTGGAGTTGTAAAATCATTTGGCGCCAGCGGATTATTAGAGGAATAGATATCATCTTGTTTAAAGAACGAATAATCAGTTGTGTTAAAAAGCGGTTTGCGCTGTTCGTAAGCGATTTTAGCATTCAGGTTTATACCATTCGCAACATCTTGGCCGTAGTTGATTTGAGCAAATTCTAAATTGTACAGCTTCATATAATTATCTTTAAAAAATAATGATGCTATCGAATTGACAAATTTTGTAATAGGTTCGGCACCATTAAACTGAGCCGTTTTTGTTCCGCCCGAAGCCCAGATGGATGCATAATTTATATTGTTGAATCGATGACTGAATTCACCAATAACACGTAAACGATCATCAGAAAAACCATAATTGAAAGTAGTGCTTATCGAGGTGCTTTTTCCTGTTTCTTCATTCCATTTTCTAAACGAAAAACCAGAATCTAAATTGAAACCCTGAACTGTATTAAAACTTAATGAACTTAGGTTTAATAAGCCTTTATAATTAAAAGAATATTTCTCGAAAGTGTTTTTGTAATCGTAACCCATTAAAATATCCCAAACTTTAAATTTGTTGTTTTTGGCATCGATTGAATCTGTATATTTTTGAGATTTCCTAATAGTCTGCAGACTGTCTTTTTTTGTGTAATCCGTACTTTCTTCAATGGTTAAAGGAATTGGACGAATTTCATTCCAGAAAGCATTATCTTTTTTATTGGCGTTTGGTTCAAAAGCAACGATTTCATTTCCAAAAGTTTTCTTTTCAAAAGAAGCCGGAAACTCGTAATTTGAATACACATAATTAAATGTTCCGGAAAATTTAATTCCAAAAATACCGGCATTAAAAAAGAGCGATTGTGCATTTTTTGACCAAATCTTTTGAGCTTTATTATAACTGAAACTTTGTTTTAGGTTCATTACTTCAGTAAATTCATTTTTCATGCGGTAGCCTTTTATGTCCAAGTCAACTGCATAAATAGCAAAACTGTCGTCAACAATGTAAATGTAACCTTCAAAAACAGGTTCTTTGTCGCGTTTAGGAGTAACTTTTATTTTATTGATTTGCTGATTGTTGTCGTCAAAAAAAGTGCCTTCAAGTTTGTATTTATAATAACTGAACGCATTGTCGGCAATAGGAGAGATGAGTTTGATGTCGAAATCTAAAGTATTGTCATAAAAATCATAAGTCGATAAAGCAGCAGTGTTGTAGCTGTATCCTCTATTGTTTCCTGAGATTTTTGATGCGATAATTTTCTCTTTTAATTTATCTGGTTTTTCAAATGTAATTTTCGAAACAGTTTCTGATAAATACAAGATTCCGGTTCCCGTCGAGTCTAGATTTGATGCCATATCCTCGCCGAGATCTACTTTTTGTCCCAGAATTTTTTTAGGCAGATCTTTCACTTTAAACATTCCTTTCGAATAAAAATCGGCTGTATATCTGCCAGTTTTATCTGAATTGTCTTTTTTGTTGGCAATGGCACTTTTTATGATTGCATCTGCAGGATTGTTTTTTGGATCAATGACAACTTCATTTAAAGCGTAACTTTCTTCGAGCATTTTAACATCAAGAACAATAGTTTTTGAATCAGAAGAAACGGCAATCTTTTGTGTTTTGAATCCTAGATATTGAAAGATGATTTTGTTTTTGCCCGTTTCTTTTACATTTAGCTGATATTTTCCTTGTTCATTTGATGTAGTTCCGGCATAAGTGTTTTCTTCAAAAACAGAAACAAAAGGCAGTGGATTTCCTTTTTCGTCGGTTATAGTTCCTTTGATTTGGGCAAAATTAGAAATCGAAAAAAAGAAGAAGGCAAATAAAGTATAGTTTTTCATGTAAGTGGTTTATCTTACAAAAATAGAATAACTTGAATCTGAGCCTATTAATAATTTGTTAAATTGTAATCTCAATTTGCATCATCGATTCATTTGTCAGGCTGAGCGTCCCGAGACTTCGGGAGAAGCCTTCTCGTTTCAATAGCCTTCGACTTCGCTCAGGATGACATTCTTTTGCAAAGGAGATTAGTTATAGAAAAGATTGGATTGCCAATTCATAGCTTTTAAGTCCAAAACCTAAAATAACGCCTTTTGCATTTCCCGATAAATAAGATTGATGTCTGAAGCTTTCGCGCGCATAAGTATTCGAAATATGAACTTCAATAACTGGAGTTGTTACCGCTTTCATTGCATCGCCTAAACCTATGGAGGTATGTGTGTACGCACCGGCGTTCAGAATAATTCCGTCAAATGAAAAACCAACTTCCTGAATTTTGCCAATCAATTCACCTTCAATATTACTTTGATAATAAGAAAATTCAATGTTTGGAAATTTTTGTTTCAACGTTTCAAAATAATCTTCAAAAGTCTGGCTTCCATAAACTTCTGGTTCTCTTTTTCCTAAAAGATTTAAATTGGGTCCGTTGATAATGCAGATTTTCATAAGTGTTTAGTTAAATTAAAGTATTGAATCATTTTACTTTCTACAGAAAATAATTCATAAGTATGTAAAAATAAAAAAACCGCTCTAATTAATAGAACGGTTTTTGTAAAAGTATGTGATATTCTTTTTAGAACATGAATCCAGCTGAAAGCTGCACTACTGAGTTTCTAATATCTGCATTTGGTGAAGCATCTGTTAATCCTAGACTGTAACGTCCTTGAAGAAAGATACTTTCTGTAAGTTTTAATCCTAATCCTGCATTGATAGCAAAATCAAATGTGTTAGCGTCGTCAAATCTTACGTCATTTTTTTGACTTAATAAAAATGAAGCTTGTGGGCCTACCTCTAAGCTTAGTGATTTTGTCATATAAATTTTTGCCATTACAGGAATCGATAAATAAGCCAATTCATTTTTAAAGTCTTCCTGAGCATCGGCAAATTTATAAGTTGCTCCTTGTGTAGAATATAAAAGCTCTGGCTGAATCGCGAATTTTTCTAATAATTTTACTTCGGCTACTAAACCAGCATGAAAGCTAGTGATTCCGTCTTTATCAAATGCTACTCCATTTAATGATGCATCGCCTGGCTGACTTGCAAAATTAACCCCTGCCTTAACCCCGATTTTTAATAATTGTGCGTGTATTGCAGTTGATGCTGCTAAGAACATTACAGCTGCTAAAAATAGTTTCTTCATAAAAATGTCTTTTAAAAATTGGTATTTATACGTTATCTATAAATCAAAACTACTTATTTTGCGATTTATTGTTTTATATGATGCTTTAAAAAGTTATTAAAATTCTCACTTTTTGAATGCTTTTATAAATGT
The DNA here is from genome assembly GCF_009711135.1 of Flavobacterium sp. LC2016-01. Classification (GTDB taxonomy): domain Bacteria; phylum Bacteroidota; class Bacteroidia; order Flavobacteriales; family Flavobacteriaceae; genus Flavobacterium. The sequence goes on from NZ_WMIC01000008.1 coordinate 141,553, forward strand.
TTCTTTCGGGCGAATATTTGAAAGCTGATGTTTTTTATAATATAATTCTGTCTTATTTTGTTGTTTTTCTTTCGTTTTGGGGTTATTTTTTAATACGTATAATTTTAGTTTTGGTACGTAATTAAAAAATAAAATCATGAAAAAATTAATTTTAGCGGCTATTGCAGTTATGGCTTTTGGTTTCGCAAATGCACAAGAACAAACCGCAAAAGGGAAATGGTTAATTGAGGCTAACACGGCTTTTGGGGCTGCAAATGTTGGTAATACAAGTTTTCATTTGTCTAATTCAGATGGTGAAACGCAATGGGGCTTAGGCGCTGAAGGTGGATATTTTGTTGCGGATAATTTAGCAGTAAAGGTTGGTCTTGGTTATGATGATATGGGACATAGTGTAAATGCTATTTCTTATAAAGTTGGAGCGAAATATTATTTATTAAATAAATTTCCTCTAGAAGCTTCTTACACTGGAGCAAGTATAAAAGATGCTGATGAAAATCCTTCTTTTATTGGGTTGCAAGGTGGCTACGCGTGGTTTGTAGGTAAAAATGTTTCTGTTGAGCCAGGTCTTCGTTACAATATTTCTATGAATGAGGATTACTCAAAAAGTGTTCTACAGTTCAATGTTGGATTTGCACTGCACTTCTAAAAAAAATATTTAGTTAGTTTTTGTTAGCCTTTCTCAATTTTGAGGAGGGCTTTTTTGTTTAAGACATTATAGTACTAATTTATTTGTTAAAAAACTAATTGATTTTTAGTAGGTTTAGTTTTATATTTGGTTAATTAAATTTTAACCCAAAACAAATTAGAATGAAAAAAATTATTTTATCTGCCATTGCATTAATGGCTTTTGCATTTAGTAATGCTCAGGAAACTAGGTTTGGAATAAAAGGAGGTCTTAATATTACAAGTTTTGCTGGAGGAAATTATTGGGACACTAAGTCTTTAGTTGGCTTTCAAGTTGGAGGTTTTGCTGAGATTAAGATTATTGACAGATTATCGATCCAGCCAGAGGTTTTGTTTTCTACTCAAGGAGCAAAATTGGACGATTTAAATGTCGATAGAAAATTAGATTATATCAATGTTCCGGTTTTGGCTAAATTTTATATTACAAAACAATTTACTGTCGAAGGCGGTCCTCAATTAGGATTTTTAGTTTCGGCAAAAAGCGAAGGAGAAGATATTAAAGATTGGTATAAATCAGTAGATACTGGATTCAATTTTGGAGCTGGTTATAATTTTACAGATAATGTTTCTGTAAATCTCCGTTATACAGTTGGTTTATCTAACATTGCTGATTATGAAGTTGATGATATTGAAGAATATTACGATAGTCCAAAAAATAGTGTTTTAGCTTTAACTTTAGCCTATAAATTCTAATTTAGAATAAAATATAATTAAAACCTTCCTCAATTTCAGGAAGGTTTTTTTATGTCTAAAAATTATTTACTTTGTAGCTATGAATTGGAACCGATATATAAAAGATTATCAATCTTACTTGCGAATCGAAAGAGGTTTGTCTAAAAACACAATTGAAAACTATGGTTTTGACATAGAGCGTTTGTGCCTTTTTTTGGAACAAAATAAAATAGATGTTTCACCATTGAAAATTTCAGATGAAACCCTGCAACAATTTATTTACTCGGTAGCAAAAGAGGTGAATCCGCGTTCGCAGGCGAGAATAATTTCGGGACTAAAAAGTTTTTTTAATTATTTGATTTTTGAAGATTATCGAAATGATAATCCTTTGGAGTTAATTGAAAGCCCAAAAACGGGCAGGAAATTACCAGACACTTTATCGGTTGATGAAATTGATGCGTTGATTGCTGCAATTGATTTAAGTTCGAATGAAGGCGAACGCAACAGAGCAATGCTTGAAACTTTATATGGGTGTGGACTTCGTGTTTCAGAACTGGTTACTTTAAAAATTTCAGATTTGTTTTTTGACGAAGGTTTCATCAAAATTACCGGAAAAGGAAATAAAGAACGTTTTGTGCCAATTGGAAAATTGACTAAAAGATATATCGAGATTTATAAAGACGAAGTACGTCCTAATTTAATTATCAAGAAAGGATTTGAAGATACTTTGTTTTTAAACAGAAGAGGAAATCAGCTCACGCGCGCCATGATTTTTACTATTATAAAAGATTTGGCAGTCAAAATTGGTCTGCATAAAAGTATTAGTCCGCATACGCTGCGGCATTCCTTTGCAACTCATCTTTTAGAAAACGGCGCCGACCTGAGATCAATTCAATTAATGTTGGGACACGAGTCAATTACAACAACAGAAATTTATGTGCATTTAGATCGAAGTTTCTTAAAGGAAGTCATGCATACTTTTCATCCAAGAAGGTAATTTTTTTCGATCAAAAGTTAAATTTTATCTGAAAAATTAATATCTTGTATGATAATTTCTACTAAAAGCAGATAAAATCGACGAACTGCATATTTTTCAGTTTTAAGATTAAAATACACGCTATTTGCATAAATGTTATTGTATGGTTTTTGATTTATATGGAAATGAAGATTGCTTAGAAGTGAATAATTTTTATAAAAAATTATTGGCTGAAATGCCCGATTTGCTTTTTCAATTTGTAATCGATAACAATAACAATTATTCTTTTCCTCTTGTCAGCAAATCTGCCGATGATATTTTTGAAATTTCAGCAACAGAATTTACCAACGACATTAAATTAATTGTCTACGAACGAATTTTTTCACAGGATCGGGATTTGTTTTTTCAGTCTTTGGTGAAAGCTCGTAAAGAAATTAAGCCATGGGAGATTGAATTTAGAGCAGTTTTGCCTAAAAAAGGTTTACGTTGGTTTAAGATTTCTTCTAAAACCGAATTGTCACATGATGGCAATGTAAGTTTTTATGGTCATGTTTCTGATATCACAGATTTAAAAGATAAAGAAGAAAGACTTCGTATTTCTGAAGAGCGTTTTCAGTTTGCTTTAGATGCTTCTACAGTTGGAATCTGGGATTGGGATATGGTGACGAATCAAGTTTTTTATTCCTCGCTTTCGCTTAAAATTTTAGAATTAGAATCGACAGATGTTTTTGATGATCCTGAACGCTGGGATAAAATTGTGCATCCGGATGATTTGCCAAAATATTACTCTGATATTCACGAGCATTTTGATAATAAAATTCCATATTACGAAAATTACCATCGTGTAATGACTTCCAGTGGAAATTACAAATGGATTCTGGATCGAGGAAAGGTTATAAAACGTGATGAAAACGGCAAGCCTCTTCGTGTTATTGGAACTCACACAGATGTTTCTTTGCAGAAGGAAAAAGAATTGGATCTGATAAAAACGATGAAATTATACAGCGATCAAAACAGCCGACTGTTGAATTTTTCGCATATAGTTTCGCATAATTTAAATACTCAGGCGGGTAATATAAAATCAATATTAGATTTTATTGATGCCGATGTTGATAAACAGACCGTAAGCGAAATGCTGGTGCATTTAAGAACGGTTTCAAATGATCTAAATGATACAATTTCGAATTTAACACAAATCGTCAAAACGCAAAGCAATATAAATATTGCTGTTGTTCCTTTGAAGCTGTGCGAGTATATTGAAAAAACAATTGCAGCAATTAAAGGTTATGACAAACGAAAAAATGTTACAATCGTAAATAATGTTCCTAATTATTTGACCATTAATTTTAATCCGGCGTACTTGGAAAGCGTTTTGTTGAATTTTACAACTAATGCAATTAAATATGCGCATCCGGATCGTGATCCTTTAATTGTTTTTGATTTTGCAATTGAACCTGATGGTTTTAAATCATTAAAGATTACAGATAACGGTCTGGGGATTGATTTGGCCGTTCATGGCGATCTTTTATTCGGAATGTATAAAACATTTCATAAACACGAAGAAGCGCGCGGAATTGGCCTTTATATTACTCGAAATCAAATCGAAGCTATGAAAGGCAGTATTTGTGTTGAAAGTAAAGTAGGAGTTGGGACAAGTTTTAAAATTATATTCGGAGATTTATAATTCGTTTTATCAAAATACTTATAAAAAACAAAGGCTATCTGAAAAGATAGCCTTTGTTTTTTATTTATAAGAGAAATTACTTAGCAATATTAACCGCTCTAGTTTCTCTAATTACAGTTACTTTTACTTGACCTGGATAAGTCATTTCTGTTTGGATTTTTTGTGAAATTTCAAATGATAAGTTTGCTGCATTGTCATCAGAAACTTTTTCACTTTCTACAATCACACGAAGTTCTCTACCAGCCTGAATTGCATATGCATTTTTTACACCGCTAAATCCGTAAGCCACTTCTTCAAGATCTTTTAGACGCTGAATATAAGAATCTAAAACCTGACGTCTTGCTCCTGGGCGTGCTCCTGAAATAGCATCACAAACCTGAATAATTGGAGATAACAATGACTTCATTTCGATCTCGTCGTGGTGTGCTCCAATGGCGTTGCAAACTTCTTCTTTTTCACCATATTTTTCAGCCCACTGCATACCTAAAAGTGCGTGTGGTAAATCGCTTTCAGTATCTGGTACTTTACCAATATCGTGAAGTAAACCAGCTCTTTTTGCCAGTTTTACATTCAATCCTAATTCAGCCGCCATGATACCGCAAAGTTTAGAAACTTCTCTGGAGTGCTGTAATAAGTTTTGTCCGTATGAAGAACGGTATTTCATTCTACCCACAACTTTAATTAATTCAGGATGTAATCCGTGAATTCCTAAGTCGATTACGGTACGTTTACCAACTTCAATAATTTCATCATCAATTTGTTTAGCTGTTTTTGCAACAACTTCTTCAATTCTTGCTGGGTGAATACGTCCGTCAGTCACTAATTTGTGTAATGACAAACGAGCGATTTCTCTTCGAACAGGGTCAAAACAAGATAAGATAATAGCTTCTGGAGTATCGTCAACAATAATTTCTACTCCTGTTGCAGCTTCTAGAGCTCTAATGTTACGACCTTCACGGCCAATAATTCTTCCTTTTACATCGTCAGATTCAATGTTGAAAACAGAAACGCAGTTTTCAACAGCTTCTTCAGTTCCAACTCTTTGAATTGTATTGATAATGATTTTTTTAGCTTCTTGCTGTGCAGTAAGTTTCGCTTCTTCAATCGTATCTTGAATATGCGACATCGCTTTGCTTTTAGCTTCGGCTTTTAAACCTTCAACTAATTGCTCTTTTGCTTCTTCTGCAGAAAGTCCTGAAATTACTTCAAGTTGTTGTAACTGACTTTTGTGCAACTTATCAACTTCACTTTGTTTTTTATCTAAAATCTCAATTTTGTTATTGTATTCTTGAGTTTTAGCTTCAAAATCGTCATTTACTTTTTTCGCTTTCGAAAGTTCATTTGAAATCTGAGATTCTTTGTCGCGCACTCTTTTTTCTACTTCGGCTACTTTTTTGTCTCTAGCTAAAATAACTTGTTCGTGCTCTGATTTTAGTTCGATAAAACGCTCTTTTGCTTGTAGAATTTTATCTTTTTTGATATTTTCAGCCTCTAAATTAGCATCTTTTAAAATTGAAGAAGCCTCTTTTTTAGCGTTTTTGATTAGATTAGAAATATTGCTTTTTTCGATGATTTTAGCAATTGCAAAACCTGCTGCAATCCCTACAATCCCTGAAATAATGATCGTTATTATGTCCATGTTTGTTAAAATTTATATATAAAAAAAGCCTACATTAATTGCTTGAATAAACTCGTAAAGACAAGTTTTGAGCTAACTCACTGTTCAAGTTTCCCAGCCAAAAGGAGGGCATACTATAGTAGTGACGATTCGCTCATTCTAAATTGTTAGTGTTGAGTTTACCAATTGTGAACTAATGTAGGCAGTATCTTAGTTTCTGTAAAGAACGTTTAATTTTCGAGATATTGATCTAATAGCGAATTTAATTTCTTAATTCTTGCGATGGTTTCTTCTCCATCGATTGCGTTATCAATTTGTTTTTGTTCAGCCTGTGATGCAAATTGCAGTGCACACATAGCTAGTACATCTTGTTTGTCACGAACTGCGTAATTTTCTTCGAACTGCTTAATCATCGCATCAATTTTCTTAGAAGCACTTCTAAGTCCTTCTTCCTGAGCAGGTTCAACCGTTAACGGATAAACGCGGTCTGCAATTGATATTTTGATTCTAAGCTTTCCGTCCATGTTTTACTAATCTGATAGTTGCGCTATACAGTAATCAATTTCGCGAATTAATGAATTTATTTTAAGCTTTGTCTCTCTCTTGTTATTGTCGCTGCCGAGCAACGAATTGGCTATTTTAAGTGTCTCATATTGCTTCTTCAAAGCTTCAATTTCTTCAGATTGTTTCTGGATAATTTGCACAGCTTTGGCTAATTCTAATTGTAAATCCTGATTGTTTTTCTCCAAACCTTTTGATTTCTCAAAAAGCTTCTCGACTTTATATTCAAGAGTATCAATTATTTCGGCAATTACACTCATTATAAATCCTATTCATTACTTAATCATACAAAGTTAGTATTCCTTTTTATTAATGCAATTTTTTATCGATTTTTTTGCAGTTAAAATAATCAAATAGATGAAATTCAGTTAATTGTATTTTTGTAGCTTAATACTCGGATTTCGCCTCTTATTTTTTTATCTTAGCAAAAATGTTGCTTATGAGATTTTCTTTTTACACCTTATTATTTTGCCACTTTATTTTTGCTCAGACGCAGTATCCTAAAGATTATTTTCGTGCTCCGCTTGATATTCCGATGCAGCTTTCTGGAAATTTTGGGGAGTTGAGGCCAAACCATTTTCATGCTGGTTTTGATTTAAAAACAAATCAAAGAGAAGGCTTGAATGTGTATGCTGTCGCTGATGGATATATTTCAAGAATTAAGATTTCGACTTTTGGAAATGGAAAATGTATTTATATAACGCATCCAAATGGCTATACTTCGGTTTATGGACATTTGCAGACTGCAGTAGGTCCTGTTCAGGATTATATTCAAAAAACGCATTACAAAGAAAAAGCATATGAGATTGAAATGTTTCCAAAACCAGATGAATTGCCAGTAACAAAAGGTCAATTAATTGCGCTTTCTGGAAATACGGGATCTTCTGAAGGTCCACACCTGCATTTTGAAATTCGTGATACGAAGTCAGAATTTGTTATTAATCCGATATTTTTTGGATTTGATAAAAATATTAAAGACACAAAAAAGCCTTCGGTTTCAAATGTTTTTGTTTATCCAATGGAGAATACGGTTGTGAATCAATCCAAACAGCCTATAATGTTAAATCTGTCGCTTCAAAAAGACGGAACTTATCTTGCCGGTAAAGTAAAAGCGAACGGGAAAATTGGTTTTGGGATTTCAGCTGTCGATTTTGATGATGTTTCAGGAAACAAAAATGGTGTCTTCAATGTTTCTACTTTTTTAAACGGAAATCAAAATTACAATTACCAATTTAATACCTATTCTTTTGATGAAATGCGATACATCAATGCTTTTATTGATTATCCAAAATATAAAAAATCTGGACAAAGAGTGCAGAAGCTTTTTATGAAAACACCGTATGCCTTGAGTATCATCAAAACGGATTCGCTTCGTGGAATTGTATCGGTGGATCCTAATTTAGCATCTTCTTATAGAATCGAAGTTTCAGATTATTATGGAAATTTAAGTTCTATTACAGTTCCAATTGAATACGACATTGCGACTCCTATTGTGAAAGAAGAGCCAATCGTTTCACAGTACTTTATCAAGGCAAATAGAGATGCTATTTTTGAAAAGGATAATATGTCAGTATTTTTTCCAGCGGGAACTTTTTATGATGATTTCAATATGAATTTCGATGTAAAAGATCATAAAGTTTATATTCACGAAGATGTTATTCCGGTGCATTCTAATTTTACGATTACAATTAAAGATGATACATACGATGAAGCTTTAAGAGATAAACTTTTTATTGGAAGAAGCGGCAGTTATAATGCAACTTCAAGAAAAGGGGATGTTTTTACGGCAAAATCTAAAACTTTAGGGCAATTTGGATTAGTTTTGGATACAATCGCACCTAAAATTTCGATTGCTAAACCTATTCAGGACAAATGGATTAGCGATGTAAAGAAAATACAGTTTACAATAAGTGATTCTATTTCGGGAATCAAATCTTACAATGGCTATTTAAATGGGAATTGGATTTTGTTTGAATATGATAATAAAACCAGAAAAATTACGCATACTTTTGATGATGCATTAGTGGGTGAAGGTGCAAATGATTTAAAAATTGAAGTGGCAGACAATGTTGGAAATGTCGCTGTATTTGAAACTCACTTTTTTAGAAGTCAACAAAAATAAAATCAAAACGTTTGAATAATTATAAATTAATAGTTGTTTTCTTTTTTTTATGCATTAGCCAAATGGCAATTGCTCAAAACGCTCGTGTTAAAGGTGTTATTTTAGACACAGAAAACCGTCCGGTTGCAGATGTAAATGTTACGTGTTTAGGAAACGTAGTGCAGTCAGATTCACATGGTGTTTTTGATATCGAAATACCTTCAAATAAAAAAATCTCTCTGATTTTTACTCATATTTCTTTAAAGATGCTGAGTTTGACGGTAAGTTTAAAACCAAATGAGGTTTTTCTGTTTAATCCGGTAATGAATAATTCGGAGGAGCAAATGGGCGAAGTTTTTGTTTCTTCTAAAAATAAAAAACGCGTTCAGGGTATTGTTACTGTAGAACCCGAAACGATAAAAAAAATCCCAGGCGCAAATGCCGGAATAGAAAATATTCTAAAAACATTGCCTGGTGTAAATTCAAATAATGAATTGAGCACGCAATATGCAGTTCGTGGTGGGAATTATGATGAAAATTTAGTGTATGTAAACGAAGTTGAAGTCTATCGTCCATTTTTAATTCGTTCTGGACAACAGGAAGGTTTGAGTTTTACAAATACAGATTTGGTTCAGAATGTAGATTTTTCGGCGGGAGGATTTCAGGCTAAATTTGGCGATAAATTGTCTTCGGTTTTAGATATTACCTACCGAAAACCAACTCAGTTTGGCGCTGCTTTCGAAGCAAGTTTCTTGGGTGGAAGTGCAGCGGTTGATCTTGTTTCTAAAAATAAAAAATGGTCGGCGGTAACTGGAATTCGTTATCGAAACAATAGTCTTCTTGTGAACAGTCAAGACACAGAAACAAATTATACTCCGGTTTTTGCCGATATTCAGACGAATATAAATTATGATATTTCTGAAAAATGGCAAATGAGCTTTTTAGGAAATATTTCTCAGAATAAATATTCGTATCAGCCCTTAACGCGTCAGACCAATTTTGGCACAATAGATCAGCCAATGGCATTGAGCGTTTATTATGAAGGTCAGGAAAAGGATAAATATGAAACCTATTTTGGCGCTTTAAAAACAACTTATAAAGCTTCGCCAAGTCTTACTTTTAAATTAATTGGTTCTTTGTTTCATACTACGGAGCAGGAACATTTTGATATTTTAGCACAATATCGTTTAGGAAATGTTGACGAAGACGGCAATCCAGAAAATATTGATTTTACACGCGGTATCGGTTCGCAGCTTAATCATGCGCGAAATGACTTAGACGCTTTGATAGCCAATGCTGAAATTAAAGGATTTAAAGAATGGCTGAATGACAGTGAGCTGGAATTTGGTTTGAAATATACCAGAGAGTCTATTCGTGATCGCGTAGTCGAGTGGGAGGTAATTGATTCATCAGGTTTTTCAGTTAATCCGCCTTTGGTTATTTTGCCTAAAAACAATGAGCCTTATCAGTCTTATACTGGGCCTTTGTTGCCTTATCAAGATATTCGAGCCACAAATTACAATACAATAAACAGGCTTTCGGGTTATACACAATTTAATAAAAAAACGGAAATTGGTTCAAGTCAGGTTTGGTATCATATTGGTGCGCGTTTTCAAAGCTGGAATGTTTCAGGAGCTTCTGTAGAAGGTAAAAATCAAATAGTCGTTAGTCCGCGTGCGCAGTTTGCTATTAAGCCCGATTGGGATATGGATATGGTTTTCAGGATTTCTGGCGGATTGTATCATCAACCGCCATTTTATCGAGAACTTCGGGATTTAGATGGAGTGGTAAATCCAAATGTCAAAGCACAGGAATCGGTACATATTGTTTTAGGCAACGATTATAATTTTAAAATGTGGGATCGTCCTTTTAAATGGGTTACCGAAGTGTATTATAAATCACTTTCAGATGTAAATGTCTATTCGATTGATAATGTCCGAATTCGATATATTGCTAATAATAATGCAAAAGCTTACGCACAAGGTTTTGATTTTAGGCTGAATGGAGAGTTTGTTCCGGGAACCGAATCGTGGGTCAGTTTTGGATATTTGAAAACAGAAGAAAATTACGAAAATAAAGGATATATTGCCAGACCAACAGATCAGCGTTTGAAATTTGCCATGCTGTTTCAGGATTATATGCCAAATATTCCGAGCGTAAAATTGTATCTAAATTTAGTTTATAATACCGGTTTGCCTGGAGGAGCGCCTGCATACTCTGATCCGTATTTGTACCAAAATAGATTAAATGATTACAGAAGAGCTGATGTAGGTTTTGCTAAAATTTTTGTTGACAGCAGCACAAAAGTTGCTAAAGCCAAATGGCTGAAAGATTTTAAAGAACTTTCAGTTGGGCTTGAAATTTTTAATCTTTTCAATAATCAAAACGCAATTACAAATACTTGGGTGCGCGATGTGTATTCTAAAAATCAATATGCAATTCCAAATTATATGACTTCGAGAGTTTTTAATATAAAACTGAACGCGAGGTTATAAGTTTAGTAAAATTCAATAAAACCAAAATTTACAATCAAAAATAGTATATTTGATATTCTAATATAATTGCCATAAATGAAAAACTATCTAAAATATATCGCCTTAGTAATTATCGGAACTACAGTGAGTTGTAAGGATGAAGTGCAGAAGCCGAAAGTAATTTATGATGCTTCAAACAAAGCAAGTGTAGTTACCAAAACAGATTCTACCCAAATCGAGGTGGCAGATTTGCCAATTCAGATGGATGGAACAAATTATTTAATTCATCCTGTTGGCGATTTGAGAGTTTATGAAAGAGGTTCAAAGGCACGTTATGGTTCTTCGAGTGTAAATGATGTAAGTTTTACAATTTCTAATTTAGGAGAATATGAAATTACGGGTTATTTGCAGAATTTAAAATTCCAAAAAGTTGATTCAGATTCGATCCGACCTTTATCAGACAAACCGGTTTTGATTTTAACGGCGACCTATTTAAAAACAGTTGCAGATAAAACACAGAATAAAGTAATGGTTTATACTTTAACAGATTCTGATACCAATAAAGATGGAAAAATTGATACTGGAGATATTAAAACGTTGTATTTGAGTAATATCAGCGGAGAGAATTTCACTAAAGTTTCCCCAGATCTTCAGGAGTTGGTAGACTGGAGTTTAATAGAATCAAAAAACCGTATTTACTTCAGAACAATTGAAGACACCAACCAAAATGGCCAATTCGATAAAAATGATGTTCTGCATTACAATTATATTGATTTGGCTTCTAAAAAATGGGAAGTTAAAACTTACAAGCCGATATAGTTAAATGTATTCTGAAGAAGAAGCAGAAGGCTATGAAAAAGGATTTAATATAGCAAAACTAATCTTTATGCCTATATTTATTCTTGCTGTTATTGGAGTATATTTTATGAGTAATTCAATGGGATATTTGGAAAGAGAGTATAAAGAAGCTAATGAATATAGTTTTTCTGGAGTTATTTATGAAAAAAAGATAGAAGGAGGAGAGGGATATCGTTTTCCCCATTATTTATTTTTGAATTCAGGAATTAGGTGGCAAGTGAGTAGTGAGTTATATGATAAAATGCAGATTGGTGATTCTGTAATGAAAAAGTCTAAATCTGATTCCGTTTATTATTATAAAAAAGGAGTTCCAATAATCATTGAAGATGAAAATTTGGATCTTAGAAATAGGTATTTAGAAAAACTCAAAGAAAAATAGATTATACTAAGATTTTTTAATCCCTTTTATAGTGGAAAAAAACTTAGAATCTTAGCACCTCAGAACCTTAGCATCTTTATATCAATATATCGCTCTCCAAATCAGATTTTTCGATTTCAAAACCAAAATCCAAGCGCTCTACCAATTCAATTACCAGTTTTTTATACCAGTTTTCAGACTTCGGATGGATGTAGATTTTCTCAATTAATTGATTGATGTCGACATTAATTTTTAGTCCGTCATTTAATTTAATTGTGCTTTTAGAAGTATCTGTAATTATTCTTACTTCGCGTTCGTACTGAAAACTTTTTCTTTTAAATAAAAACGGAAAGAACAAATCGTCAAACGGAATGTATTCTTTTTTGTAGTCGATATAATTTACTTCACCAATATATTGATCAAAATTATTTTCGGGATTCAAAGCTTTTTGCAATCTCCCAATTGTCGATTGAATGGCTAAACCTTCACTGTTTTGCGTAAAAATCTGCCACATAGCAAACGATTCGTATTCGTTAATGTGCCAACTGCTTATCGCGACTTGTTCGCGATGTGTTTTATAATAATTTAAAAAGTCAGGATTATTGACGGCCAATTTTCTAATTTCTTCGTACGTAGGTTCGCTGAAAGTGCCTTCATATTGATCTTCAAATTTATCTGAACGCGACATGAATAATTTCTTCGAAAGCAGTAAATCAAGAAATTTAGATAAGTCAAGATATTTCCAAACTATAGTATTTGGTTCTTCAGGCAGTTTTATATTCGGATTTTTTAGGTACATTTTTTAGGGATTAATCAAAAAGCTACCTAAAGTTAAAAAAATAAACACAGATTAAAGAAATTAAATTTAGTTTTAATATTTCCTTAATCTGTGTCAATCAATTTTGTTTCTTCGTCCTAAATCTTACGATTCAAAAGACTGCATGGTAACCAGTTTGTTATAAGTTCCGTTGAGAGCGATCAATTCGTCATGAGTTCCCTGTTCAACAATTTTTCCTTTTTGCATTACAACAATTACATCAGCTTTTTGAATTGTCGAAAGGCGGTGCGCAATAATAATCGAAGTTCTGTTCTGCATCATATTTTCAAGAGCAACCTGAACAAATTTTTCGCTTTCAGTATCTAAAGCTGATGTTGCTTCGTCCAAAATCATAATTGGAGGGTTTTTTAATACCGCTCTTGCAATAGACAAACGTTGTTTTTGTCCGCCCGAAAGTTTATTTCCGCTGTCACCAATATTAGTATAAATTCCTGACTGCAAATCTTTGACAAATTCATAGGCATTAGCAATTTTTAAAGCTTCGATAATTTCGTCATCAGTCGCGTCAAGTTTTCCTAAAGCGATATTCGCTTTGATAGTATCATTAAATAAAATACTGTCTTGCGTAACTAATCCCATTAAACTGCGAAGTGACTGCAAGTTCATGTCTTTGATGTTGATATCGTCAATTGAAATCGTTCCGTCATTTACGTCGTAAAAACGAGTTAATAGGTTTGCGATTGTACTTTTTCCGCTTCCAGACTGGCCAACAAGCGCAACAGTCTGACCTTTTTTAATTTGAAGAGAAAAGTCTTTTAAAACTGTTTCGTTTTCATATTTAAAGTTAATATGCTGAATATTGATATTGTTGTCAAAAGAAGTTTTCTCGATTGCATTTTCTTTAGAAGTAATAGTGTTTTCTTGCTCTAAAATTTCAAGAACGCGCTCTGCTGCTGCATTTCCTCTTTTTACTCCGTACGAAGCTTTAGAAATAGCTTTTGCAGGTGTAAGGATATTATAAGCCAAGCCCATGTAAGCAATAAATGTTGCTCCTTCTAGTGTTTTATCAATTAAAACCATTTGGCCTCCATACCAAAGTAAAATGGCAATTACAGTAATTCCCATAAACTCACTTGCAGGTGAAGCTAAGTTCTGGCGATTACCGATGCTGTTTGATAAATTAAAGAAACGTTGAGTAGAATTCTGAAAAACGGTATTGAAATAGTTTTCAGAGTTGTATCCTTTTACAACTTTCAAACCGCCAATAGTTTCTTCAATAGTAGATAAAAAAGCGCCTTGTTCTTGCTGTGCTTTTGAGGATTGTTTTTTAAGCTGTTTTCCAATTAATGAAATGATATATCCAGAAATCGGAATAAAAATAAAAACAAATATGGTCAGTTTTGCACTAAGAATCAGCATCATAATTATGGTGAAAATTATTGTAAGAGGTTCTTTTACAATAAGTTCTAATATGGCTAAAAATGAGTTTTGTACCTCGTTCACATCAGCAGAAATTCTTGAGATAACATCTCCTTTTCTTTTTTCAGAATAAAAAGCTAAAGGCAATTCTAGTGTTTTTTTGTACAATGCATTTCGCATATCTCTTAAAACGCCATTTCTTAAAAAGTTAATAAAAAACATTGCCAGATAATCGGCTAAGTTTTTTAATAAAAAGATCGAAATAATTATTGCGACCATTAGAAACAAAATATAACCAGGATCATGGTCTCCTTTTGTTGTAGTGATATAATAGCTTAAATAATCTTCTCCATATTTTTGGAGTTTTAAAATGCCATGATATACGGGTTCTGTTTTAATCTCTTTTGTTTTGTCAAATAAAACCTGAAGCATCGGAATTAAGGCAACAAATGAAAGTGTACTAAAAAGGGCATACAAAATATTGAAAAAGATATTTAAGAATGCGTATTTTTTATACGGATATATAAAAGGGATTATTTTTTTGAAATTACTCATTTAGGTGTTTTTTACCATTAAAACCCGATAGCTTTATAAGAGTTATCGGGTTTTTAAAAAATGTTGTTGTATTTTAATTATTTCAATTGCATATCTGCAATAATATTCTGTATTTTTCCGTCTAAGAATTTTTCTGCTTCTTCGAACTCTGAAACCGATTCGATTGCAGCATTTACACTGATATAGAATTTGATTTTTGGCTCCGTTCCGCTTGGTCGTGCACAAATTTTAGAACCATCTTCAGTATAATAAATCAATACATTAGATTTTGGAATATCCATTGTAGATTCTTCGCCGCTTAATAAATTTAAAGCAATTGAAGAATCGTAATCTTCTACCATAATCACTCTTTGTCCGTTGATTTCCTTCAAAGGATTCTGACGCAAATTGATCATCATTTGGTTGATTTCTTCTAAACCTTCCATTCCTTTTTTAGTTAAAGAAACCAAGTATTCTTTATAGAAACCATTTTCAACATAAAGCTGTAAAAGTTCTTTGTAAACAGAACTTCCTGCCGCTTTTGCCTGAGCAGCAACTTCGCAGATTAATAAAGTTGCAGCAACTGCATCTTTATCTCTAACAGCATCGCCAACCATAAAACCAAAGCTTTCTTCACCGCCTCCAATAAATTGAAGTTCTGGGAAATCTTTGATCATTTTTGCAATCCATTTAAACCCTGTTAAGCCAACTTTGCATTCAACACCGTAGCTTGTTGCCAATTCCATAATCATTGGAGTTGAAACGATTGTTGAACCTACGAATTGTTTTCCGTTGATTTTACCCGCTTTTTTCCATTGTTTCAATAAGAAAGAAGTCATTAAAACCATCGTCTGGTTTCCATTAAGCAAGATTAATTTGCCATCATTATCTCTAACAGCAACGCCTAAACGGTCACAATCAGGATCTGTTCCAACAACAATGTCAGAGTTTGTTTTTTCTGCTAAAGCAACAGCCATCGCCAAAGCTTCAGGTTCTTCTGGATTTGGAGATTTTACAGTTGGGAAATCTCCATCCGGAATTGCCTGCTCTGGAACAATGTGAACATTTTTGTAACCCGCCTGCGCTAAAGTATCAGGAACCGATTTTATAGAAGTTCCGTGCAGCGAAGTAAATACAATTTGTAAGTTGTCTTTCGCTTCAGCCGGAGTATTAAAACTTGCGTTCTCAATAGATGATTTCACAAAAGCTTTATCAATATCAGTGTCGATATATTTGATCAGACTTTCGTTTGCTTCAAATTTAATTTTATCGTAGCTTAAATTTTCAATTATATTAATAATTGCAATATCCTGTGGCGGTACAATTTGACCTCCATCTTGCCAATATACTTTGTAGCCGTTATATTCTGGCGGATTGTGTGAAGCAGTTAAAACAATACCGCACTGGCATCCTAAATATTTAAGCGCAAAAGATAATTCAGGAGTTGGTCGTAAGTCCGAAAACAAATAAACCTGAATTCCATTTGCAGAAAAAACATCAGCAACAACTTTTGCCAGCGTATTGCTATTATGACGGCAATCGTAAGCGATAACTACTTTTAAAGGCTCATTTGGGAAAACTTCATGTAAATAATCAGATAAACCCTGAGTGTTTTTTCCAAGTGTATATTTGTTGATTCTGTTGTTTCCAACGCCCATTACACCACGCATTCCTCCAGTTCCAAATTCCAGATTTTTATAAAAACTTTCCTCAAGTTCTTTTGGTGAAGTTGTCATTAATTCCTTAACGGCCGCTTGTGTTTCTTTGTCAAATGTTGGAGTTAACCACTCGTTTACAGCATTCAAAATATTAGGTGCTATATTCATCATTCGTTTATTTTGTGTTTAATTTAAAGTAATAATAATTTTCAGGAGCTGATCCTGCTGTCCACTATATTCCCGATTAATAAAAACTACGGCTAAAAAGCCTTGTTTTTTTAAATCGGGAGATGCCACTCCCATCAGGGCTAGGGCTCTATGTTAAAAATTAACCTCTCGGGCTACTTTATATCTAGCTTCGTTGCTTTTTGTTCTCAAAATAATCTCGCCTAAAAATCCAGCCAAGAAAAGTTGAGTTCCTAAAATCATTGTGGTTAAAGCAATAAAAAACCAAGGATTGCTTGTTACCAAGCTATATTTCATTCCGTTATACATGTGGTATAATTTTGAAACACCAATATATCCGGCAGATAAAAATCCAATGATAAACATAATTGATCCCATTGCGCCAAATAAGTGCATTGGTCTTTTCCCGAATCTTGATAAAAACCAAATCGTAATCAAATCTAGAAATCCGTTAATAAAACGTTCCATTCCAAATTTGGTTTCACCGTATTTTCTAGCTTGGTGAATAACTACTTTTTCGCCAATCTTGCCGAAACCGGCATTTTTTGCCAAAACTGGAATGTATCGGTGCATTTCACCAGATACTTCAATGTTTTTTACAACGGTATTTTTATACGCCTTTAATCCGCAGTTAAAGTCATTTAATTCAACGCCTGAAGTTTTTCTGGCCGCCCAGTTAAATAATTTAGAAGGCAGATTTTTTGCTACAACTGAGTCGTAACGTTTCTTTTTCCAGCCAGAAACCAAATCAAATTTCTGAGCCGTGATCATTTCATATAAACCTGGAATTTCATCAGGGCTGTCCTGCAAATCGGCATCCATAGTAATAATAACATCACCTTGTGCTTTTGCAAAACCTGCATGAAGCGCCTGAGATTTTCCGAAATTTTTCATAAAACGAATCCCTTTTACATTCGGGTTTTCGTTTGAAAAACTTTCAATAATATTCCAAGAATCATCTGTACTTCCATCATCTACAAAAATGATTTCATAAGAGTAATTGTTAGATTGCATCACTTTAATAATCCAAGAGTAGAGTTCTTTTAGTGATTCCTCCTCGTTTAGAAGCGGTATAAGTATAGATAAATTCATTTATATTTTATTGTAGACTTGATTAAGGTTTGTCATTTTTTACGATTGCTCCTATTATTAAGGAATATATTAGGCCAATTAATGCATACATGACAAGAGTTACAGGAAATACAATAAACGGATTCATAAATTTCTTAACCATGCCAAGTCCCATTTCTAACTCCTTTGCAGTCATCTGCGGGTTTTTAGCAATCATTTCACTTTTTGTAATATCTAGCATTTCATTAACAAAATCAGGAAATATCAAATTAAAGATCACATTGAAGGCTGCATAAATTAAAGCGGCTAATACTGTTATGGAAACTCCTGTTTTTAGGCATTCAGAAAGAGAAATGAAGCCATTGTTAATATTTTTTTTGTATTGATTGCAACCTAAGAATATAAACAAAACAGGTAAAACCAAATAATTTGCCAGATTGACAATTATTCCAAAACTTGAATTAACCAATGATTTCATGCCAATTACATACATAATAACAAATTCTAAAACCATAATAACACCGAACAAAACACCATAAGGTGTTCCTGACTTGGCAGGAGATATTTTTACATCCATAAAGTTATATTTAATTAATCCACAAATATAGCAATTCCCAATATAATCGGAGATAAAAAAAGCTTTTTGAATTTAACTAAAAAAAAAGTGGGCTAAGTATTTGTTTATTAAAAAAGAATTGTAAATTTGCACACTCAAAAATAATTAAATTTTTAAACAAAAAAGAGTAGTGCTGTTTATACCTTTTTCTAACCATGAAAAAGCTTCAAAATAAAATTGCTCTAAAACAATAAATAAAAGAAAAGATGAAAAAAGGAATTCACCCAGAAAATTACAGATTAGTTGCATTTAAAGACATGTCAAATGATGACGTTTTTATCACTAAATCTACTGCAGATACAAAAGAAACAATTGAAGTTGACGGAGTTGAGTATCCAGTTGTAAAAATGGAGATTTCTAGAACATCTCACCCTTTTTATACTGGTAAATCTAAACTTATCGATACTGCAGGACGTATTGATAAATTCAAAACTAAATATGCTAAACACGCTAAAAAATAATAGCTGTTTTAAATTATACAAAAGCCTTCCAATCTGGAAGGCTTTTTTTATGACCACAAATTCACGATTTTATTATTATTTCAGCATTACTAAATAATGATTGTAAAGTAATAATTCGTGAATTCGTGGCTATTTACACATAAATGAGATAAATGTAAGAGATAAATATTTGTAACTTTGGCTCGGTAACCAAATCAAATTTTAACACATTAAATTAATTGTATGAACTACATTCTTTTTGACGGTCCCGTCCGGAATGCTTTATTACCCTTTACTTTTACAAGGCCTGTTGCTGATATTCTAATCGGAATCACGACGATTCGTCAAAAATGGGAAATGCGCCTTGGGTCAACCATCACAACAATTACTGAGGAATATTTATCTGAAAAATTCCCAATGGTTGAGATGGAAGAAAATGTTATGATCAATGCTGCTTATTTGCCAAATGATAAGCTTGCTGAACTGGTTTCTGATTTAACAACAAATCAAGCCATTTTTAAAGGTGATGATGTAATCGCTTTTTTTACATCTGAAAATCAAGAAGAGGTTGATTTTGATACCTATGAAATTATTCAGTACAATGACGATTGCTTAACAGTTGAACATACTTGGGATATTTTCTCAAAAAATGATGCCGCAATCCGTGCTGATTTTGCTTTTTTGACAGAAGACAGAAAATCACAGCCAATTCCTAAAAGCGTAAATGTAATTGCGCCGGAAAATATTTTTATTGAAGAAGGTGCGAAATTGGAATTTGTAACTTTAAATGCTTCAACTGGTCCTATATATATAGGCAAGAATTCAGAAATTATGGAAGGAACCGTAATTCGCGGACCTTTTGCTTTGTGTGAAAATGCTCAGGTAAAACTGAATGCCAAAGTTTATGGTGCGACAACAGTTGGTCCAGGATCAAGAATAGGAGGAGAGGTAAAGAATTCAGTTTTATTTCAAAATTCAAATAAAGGCCATGACGGATTTTTAGGAGATTCTGTTTTAGGTGAATGGTGTAATATCGGTGCAGACAGTAATAATTCGAACCTGAAAAACAATTACGAAGAAGTAAAACTGTGGAGTTATGAAACAGAAGGTTTTGCTAAAACCGGACTTCAATTTTGCGGTTTAATGATGGGAGATCACAGTAAATGTGGTATCAATACCATGTTTAATACCGGAACTGTAGTTGGAGTAAGTGCGAATATTTTTGGATCTGGTTTTCCTAGAAATTTTGTTCCGAGTTTTTCTTGGGGCGGTGCTGCAGGTTTTACAACTTATGTAACCAAAAAAGCTTTTGAAACTGCAAAATTGGTATTAGGACGCAGAAATATTGAGTTCGACGAAACCGAAGCTGCGATTTTAGAACACATTTTTGAAGAAACTAAAAAGTGGAGAAAAGATTAATGAGATAATTAGTCAATTTGAAAATTAGATAATTTTTGCAAACCCGACAGGTTTTTAAAAGCTGTCGGGTTTTGTTTTTGTACATGTTTTTAAACTGGACTGAAGTCCAGTTTAACAATAGAATGATTTTTTTACAGATATGGAAAATTATTCCATTATCTAATTATCACATTTCCAAAATTATCTAATTTTCAAATTGGCACATTATCTAATTAAATCTATCTTTGCAGCACGAAAAAAATAGGTAGTCAAGTAAACGATTAACCGATTAAACAAATTCACAGAAGATAAATGATTACAGTTAACGATATTTCGGTTCAGTTTGGTGGAACTACATTATTTAGCGATGTTTCTTTTGCTATAAATGAAAATGATAAAATTGCCCTTATGGGTAAAAATGGTGCGGGAAAATCGACACTTTTAAAAATAATTGCAGGCCAAAGCAAACCTTCAACTGGAAGTATTTCTACTCCAAAAGATGCTGTTGTAGCTTATTTGCCTCAGCATTTATTGACCAAAGATGGTTCGACTGTAATGGAAGAAGCTTCAAAAGCTTTTGGTGAAATCTTTAAAATGAAAGCTGAAATCGATGAAATCAACGAGCAATTGACTGTTCGTACCGATTACGAAAGTGATGCTTACATGAAATTGATCGAGAGAGTTTCAGACTTAAGTGAAAAGTTTTATGCTATTGAAGAAGTAAATTACGAAGCAGAAGTTGAGAAAATCTTAGTTGGTTTGGGTTTTGAACGTGAAGATTTTGGCCGTCAGACATCTGAATTTTCTGGAGGATGGAGAATGCGTATTGAATTGGCTAAAATTCTATTGCAAAAACCAGATTTGATTTTACTGGATGAGCCAACCAATCACATGGATATTGAAAGTATTCAGTGGCTGGAAGAGTTTTTGCTGACTTCGGCAAAAGCAGTCGTTGTAATTTCACACGATAGAGCGTTTGTAGATAATATTACAAATCGTACGATTGAAGTAACAATGGGAAGAATTTACGATTACAAAGCGAAATATTCTCATTACTTAGAATTAAGAAAAGATCGTCGTATTCATCAGCAAAAAGCTTATGATGAACAGCAAAAAATGATTGCTGACAATAGAGCATTTATTGATCGTTTTAAAGGAACTTTCTCTAAAACAGATGCGGTTCAGTCTCGTGTAAAAATGCTTGAAAAGCTGGTTATAGTTCAAGTTGATGAAGTTGATACATCGGCGTTAAGATTAAAATTCCCGCCGGCTGCACGTTCAGGACAGTATCCTGTTGTAGTAAAAGATTTATCTAAGTCTTATGGAGATCATGTGGTTTTCAAAGATGCTAATATTGTAATTGAAAGAGGGCAAAAAGTAGCTTTTGTTGGAAAAAATGGAGAAGGAAAATCGACGATGATCAAAGCGATCATGAAAGAAATTGGCATTGATGAAGGAAGTGTAGATATTGGACATAATTCTCAAATTGGATATTTTGCTCAAAATCAGGCTTCATTATTAGATGAAAATGCTACCATTTTTGAAACTATCGATAATATTGCTGTTGGAGATATTAGAACGCAAATTAAAAATATTCTTGGGGCATTTATGTTTCAAGGCGATGATATTACTAAAAAGGTAAAAGTGCTTTCTGGTGGAGAAAAAACGCGTTTGGCAATGATTAAGTTGTTGTTGGAGCCAGTTAACTTGTTGATTCTGGATGAGCCTTCAAATCACCTGGATATGAAAACGAAAGATATTATTAAAGATGCTTTACGTGATTTTGACGGAACGCTGATTTTAGTTTCTCACGATCGTGATTTTCTTGACGGATTGGCAACGAAGGTTTTTGAATTCGGAAATAAAAGAGTTAAAGAACATTTTGAAGATGTGGCAGGTTTCTTGGCACATAAAAAAATGGATTCTATGAGAGAAATCGAAAAATAGAAATATTCTAAAATAGTAAAAAGGCGCAAGTTGATTCTTGCGCCTTTTTTTTTGTTTTGTTAAAATTGGTAATCATATTTTAATGCAATTATTTTTACAAGTTGTTGATTTTTTATTATATTTATAATTGCTTTTGCTTTGATTTCTAAGTGTTTGACTTTTTTAATGATAAAAAAAAGAGTTCTTGATTTTTTATAAAAGTGTAATTTATATGCCTATGAAAAAGACTTTACTTCTTCAGATTATTCTTATTTTATTTTTAACGCCATTGTTTTTGAATGCGCAAACTGCACAAAACTCGTCTGCAACTGATTCTGAAAGCGATATTAAATATCCGACATTTCAGTTTAAAGGACTTTTACAAGCCAGATATTTAGAAAGTTTTGAAGATAATGTAGATGTTTTAGGAGCTCATCATTCAACAGGAAATGTTACTCAAAGCTCTTTTGATATTAAAAGAATGCGCGTTGGGCTTACTACTAAACTGAGTGAAACGACAGAAGTAGTAATTTTAGTAAACCTAGCCGATTTTAAATCAGATACTAAAGGAAAAGTGCTTGAAAATGCCTATGGAAAATATACTTTTAATAAATATATAGCACTTATTGGCGGGCAGTTCAGGCCGGCATTTGGTATTGAGGAACTGGTTCCGGTTGATATTATTAAGTCTTTTGATTTTTCAAATCAATATTATGAGTTTGGAAAAAATGGCTGGACAAGTTTTCAAATTGGAGCTTCGGCAACAGGCGCTTTTGATGTTGGAAAAATACCTGTGAATTATTCTTTTTCGGTTTTGAATGGAACTGGAAAAAATCAAGAAATGGATAAAGATAATGGCAAACAGTTTTCTACAAGATGGGTGCTGCAGTTGTCAAAAAAATATGATATCAATTTGGGTTTAAACGGAGGTTATGGAAAAGTATTCAAAGAAGATGTTTTTGCACTTGGAGCTGATATCACAAGTGAATTTAAAATTAGTGATAAATTGAGTCTTGATTTGCAGGTTGAATACAAACAGGGAACAAATCATAACTTGTATTTTTCTCTGCCAGTTGCTTCAAGAACTCCAAATGTGGCTGATTATCAAATGCGCGGTATTTACTTTTTGCCAAATTTTAGATATGTTGCTAATTACAATAAATTAACCGCATTAGAATTTTCGTGCCGTTATGAAAGATTTGATCCGAGTTACAAAATTGACTCTAATCTTAGACAAACTTATACGCCAATGGTGAGTCTTGAATTTGGAAAAGCATATTTGGGCCGTATTGAAGCCGGATTTCAAATTGATAGATTTGATAAAAATGTTCCAGATACAACCACTTACAATAACAACTTGTTTTTAATACAGCTGCAGCTTAGAATTTAATTAACTTAAATCTTGTTTTTATGAAAGAAGTACAAATTCCTCAAACCATTATTACACTTGCTGTGGGAACTGCAATTTGGTTAATTCCTGCTCCAAATGGTGTTGTTGTTGAAGCTTGGCATTTATTTGCCATTTTTGTAGCTACCATTTTAGGGATTATTCTAAAAGCTGCTCCAATGGGAACCATGTGTATGATTGCTATTGCATTAACAGCTTTTTCGCAGGTTTTGGCGCCTGGCGATGCTGGAAAATCGATAACACTTGCCCTGAAAGGTTTTGGTGATAAAGTAATCTGGCTTATCGGAATTTCATTTTTTATTGCCAGAGGATTTATAAAAACAGGTTTAGGAAACCGAATTGCTTTTTTGTTTATTCGAATATTCGGCAAAAGTTCGCTTGGACTTGCTTATGGCCTGGGTTTAGCTGATTTGGTTTTGGCTCCTGCGGTTCCAAGCAATACAGCTCGTGGCGGCGGCATTATTTATCCGATTATGAAGTCGATGTCAATGAGTTTTGGTTCGATGCCGGATCAGCCTGAAACGCACCGAAAATTAGGAGCCTATCTTACCTTAAATAGTTATAATGCGAATTTGATAGCTTCTTCAATGTTTTTGACGGGTACGGCGAGTAATCCAATGTGTCAAAAATTTGCGCTCAATCTCGGAATCAAAATCACTTGGATTTCTTGGGCCACCGCGGCAATTGTTCCGGGTTTGGTTTCGTTTTTTGTAATTCCGTTTGTGTTATATAAAATTTATCCGCCAGAACTTAAGAAAACAGGAGATGCGCCTCAAATTGCGGCTCAAAAACTTAAAGAAATGGGTTCAATTACACGCAACGAGTGGATGATGCTTTTGACTTTCTTTATTTTATTGTTTTTATGGATGACAGGTGATCTGTTTTCAATAGATGCTACCACAACAGCTTTTATTGGTTTAGTAATTTTGCTTTTAACTTCAGTTTTAACTTGGGATGATGTAAAAGCCGAAAAAGGCGCTTGGGACACAATTGTTTGGTTCTCAGTTTTAGTGATGATGGCAAGTTCGCTTAATGAACTTGGTTTTATTGCGTGGTTCAGTGATTTAGTTAAAGCCGAAATTGGCGGGCTAAGCTGGCAGATGGCTTTTCCTATTATTGTATTGGTGTACTTTTTCAGTCATTATCTTTTTGCAAGCGCAACCGCGCACGTAGCGGCAATGTATGCAGCTTTATTGGGGGTTGGAGTTTCGCTTGGAATCCCAGGCTTGCTTCTTGCTTTTATGCTTGGTTTTGTGGGATCGATCTACGGAACTTTAACGCATTACGGACATGGACCAGCACCAGTCTTTTTTGGAAGCGGTTATGTCGACCTAAAAAGCTGGTGGGTCAAAGGCCTTATAACTGGATTAGTTATGCTCTTTATCTATATGGTAATAGGAGGTTTATGGCTCCGATTAATTGGTGATTTTTAAATCCTGATTCCAGGAGGAAGCAATTCTTTGTATTTAGGATTTTTTTTGAAAAAAGTAACAATCTTTGGGTGAATAGGAACAACTCTGAATTTTTTCTCAGTATTCAATTCCATGATGTTTTTCAACATGTTGTCAAGTACGGCTTGATTGTCATAGCCTTCAGGTGTGTTAATTTTGGTTAGGAAGATTTTCTTTTCTTGAAATGAATATTCAACAGAAAGCATTCCTTCAGGAGCTAAAGTTTCAAATTGTCTCGCAAAAGTGTTGTCTTTAATTGCCAATGTAGTTTCAATAGATTCCATAATTTGTCATTTTTTTAGCAGGTTTAAAATATAAAATAGATTTAGGGCGTTATTCTGTTTAAATCCTTATGTAAGAATGTTAAACATGAATGATTTGGAATGCAAAGTTAATCATTTGATTTTCAATATGAAATTATTTTTTTAGAACGCCTTTTTTTTAAATAATTTGTAATTTTATTTGTTTTAATATGGATTATGGTGTGAGATTTGCTGTGCATATTGTTAAAAAAAGTAAATTTATCTTGAAATTGAGATTTGTAATTAAAATACCTTTTTTGACAAATGAGTAAAATTCCTGTTTATTTTATGCCTGGATTGGCGGCTAGTCCAGCTATTTTTGAAAGAATTAAATTAGACGAATCTGTTTTTGAAACCCATTTACTTGAATGGGAGATTCCTAAACCTAAAGAATCTTTATCTGATTACGCTGTTCGAATTGCTGAGAATATCAAGCATGAAAATCCAGTTTTAATTGGAGTTTCCTTCGGAGGAATTTTAGTTCAGGAAATTTCGAAGCATATAAAAGCGCACAAAGTAATTATTATCTCGAGTGTGAGAAGTAATGTTGAATTTCCTAGAAGAATGAAAATCGGCAAGAAAACAAAAGCATATAAGTTAATTCCGATGAAGCTGATTCTGAATATTGAAAATCTAGCTAAATATTCTTTTGGAGAAAAAGTCAATAAACGAATAAAATTATACGAGAAGTTTTTAGCGGTCCGCGATCTTAATTATCTGCAGTGGGCTGTAGAATCGGTCATTTTATGGGACAGAAATATAGTTGATGATAATGTGATTCATATTCACGGTGATCAGGATGATGTTTTTCCTATAAAATATATTGACAAATGTATTGTGGTAAAAGGCGGAACTCATATTATGATTCTAAATAAGTACAAATGGCTTAATGAGAATTTGCCTTCTATTATTTTGGAGGATTAAAATAATATGAGAAACTTGACTATAGCTCTGATTCTAATCTTAACAGGATGTAATATGCCTCCTAAAAAGGATTTTGATTTTACTTTTTTTAAATGGAATATTCATGAATCCTATTATTTAAAATTTAATTCTTCAGACACTCTTTATTATATAAATAGTTATGGTTTTAAAGAAGAGACATTTTTTACAATCCTAAATAAAGAAGAGAAAGAGAATATTCAAAATATATTGGATACCATAACTTTTCCAAAGAATGATTCCTATGAGAGTTTGGTTGATGATGGAGAAACTAACGCTTTTATTTTAAAGAATAAAAATCAAGAGAAGAAGCTTAAAATTCATGGGCATAATGGACCTAATCGATTTTGGCTTTTCGGAAAATCATTGGAAAAGATTAAAATTGATCATGAATTTACTAAAACGAATAAAAAAATTGACTTAAGTAAAATCAATAAAATGGTTTTAATGCCAATACCACCAACGTTTGTTGTTGATACTTTAAAATAAAAAAATCCCAAACTCTTTTTAGAATTTGGGATTTTTTTTATTGTAATTTAAAAATCGTTAGATTTTCTTCATTTGTTCTTTCATCATCGTGATTTGTTCTTTCAGCATACCTTGTTTGTCTAATTTCTTAGCTTCATTCAATAAATTAGTTGCTTCAAGTTTTCTGCGGCGTGACATTGCAACTCCAGCAAGGTTCAATTTTGCAACGGCTAAATCCATATCCATTGATAATCCAAGTTCGATTGCTTTCTTAAAATGTTTCTCAGCTTGGTTGATATTAGTTTGAGATAACATAATTCCGTGTAGGTAATTAAAGTATCCTTGTTGTTTTCTTACTAATGCGGCTTCTGGGTTTTTAATATATGATAACCACTTTTTAGCTCCTTCAAAGTCTTGTTTTCTTAATTTAAGGAAAGCTAATAAGATAAATTCGTTTTTAAAATAAAGGAAAATAGGAATAGCAGTAAGTAAAAGCAAAAATATACCGTTCCCGATATTACTTTCTGTAAATTGCCAAACGCCAGCAACTACAAGAAGTCCGGCCAAAATAAGTTTAATATTTTTATGAAACATAATTAATGTAAATTTGTGATTGCAAATATAGTAAAATGAATTAAAAATATTTTTATTAAAGTGCTTGCCAGAAAAAAAAGTCTTTGTATATTTGCACTCGGTTTTTGAGCAACGATATTCAAAAACAGAAAAACAGATATTAGATACCATTTTAAAGATACAAAGCAATGAGCAAAAGAACATTTCAACCATCGAAAAGAAAAAGAAGAAATAAGCACGGATTTATGGACAGAATGGCTTCTGCGAATGGAAGAAAAGTTCTAGCGCGTAGAAGAGCAAAAGGAAGACATAAATTGACTGTTTCTAGCGAGCCTAGACACAAAAAATAATGTTTGTATAAACATACATAAGGCGATTACTTTTTTAGTATCGCCTTTTTTTATACCTTGTCGGTAATAAATTTGTAACATTCTAGTTTCTAAAGCACTGTGAATGTTTTTTAATGCATATAATAACTACACAATACATACAAAATGCCTAAAGACACATCAATAAAATCAGTTTTAATAATAGGTTCAGGACCTATTGTTATTGGTCAAGCTTGCGAATTTGATTATGCAGGATCTCAATCTGCACGTTCAATTCGTGAAGAAGGAATTGAAGTTATCTTGATAAACTCAAATCCAGCGACGATTATGACCGACCCATCTATGGCCGATCATATTTATTTGAAACCTTTAACTACAAAATCGATTATTGAAATTCTGAAGGAACATCCACAAATTGATGCTGTTTTGCCAACAATGGGAGGTCAGACTGCTTTGAACTTGTGTTTGGAAGCTGAAGAAAAAGGAATCTGGCAAGATTTCGGAGTAAGATTAATCGGGGTTGATGTAAACGCAATTAATATTACAGAAGACAGAGAGCAGTTTAAACAGCTTTTAGAAAGAATAAATGTTCCAACTGCGCCTGCAAAAACGGCTACTTCTTACTTAGAAGGAAAAGAAATCGCTCAAGAATTTGGTTTCCCGCTTGTAATTCGTCCTTCGTTTACACTTGGAGGAACTGGAGCAGCAGTAGTGTACAAAAAAGAAGATTTTGATGAGCTTTTAACTAGAGGTCTTGAAGCTTCACCAATTCACGAAGTTTTAATTGACAAAGCTTTGATGGGATGGAAAGAATACGAATTAGAACTTTTAAGAGATAAAAATGACAATGTTGTAATTATCTGTTCTATCGAAAATATGGACCCAATGGGAATTCATACTGGAGATTCAATTACAGTTGCTCCGGCAATGACTTTATCTGATACAACTTTCCAAAAATTACGTGACTACGCAATTTTAATGATGAGAAGTATCGGAAATTTTGCGGGAGGATGTAACGTACAATTCGCAGTTTCTCCAGATGATAAAGAAGATATCGTAGCCATCGAGATTAACCCTCGTGTATCTCGTTCTTCTGCTTTGGCATCAAAAGCAACGGGTTATCCAATTGCAAAAATTGCTTCTAAATTAGCTTTAGGATACAATTTAGATGAATTGCAAAACCAAATTACAAAATCGACTTCGGCTCTTTTTGAACCAACTTTAGATTATGTAATCGTGAAAATACCTCGTTGGAACTTTGATAAATTTGAAGGATCTGACAGAACTTTAGGTCTTCAGATGAAATCTGTTGGTGAGGTTATGGGAATTGGACGTTCTTTCCAAGAAGCATTACACAAAGCAACGCAATCTTTAGAGATTAAGAGAAACGGAATTGGTGCTGACGGAAAAGGATATAAAAATTACGAACAAATTATCGAGAAACTGACTTACGCAAGCTGGGATCGTGTTTTTGTAATTTATGATGCAATCGCAATGGGAATTCCGTTGAGCCGTATTCATGAGATTACAAGAATCGATATGTGGTTCTTAAAACAATATGAAGAACTTTATACTTTAGAGAAAGAAATTTCTAACTATAAAGTAACAAATCTTCCAAAAGATTTACTGCTTGAAGCGAAACAAAAAGGTTTTGCAGACAGACAAATCGCGCACATGATGAATTGTCTTGAAAGTGAAGTGCATGCTTTACGTATGGAGCAAAACGTTAACCGTGTGTTTAAATTGGTTGATACTTGTGCAGCAGAATTTAAAGCTAAAACACCTTATTACTACTCCACTTTTGAAGCTGAAATTGAAAAAGCAAATGGTGAGCGTTATGTAGATAACGAAAGTATTGTTACAGACAAAAAGAAAATCATCGTTTTAGGTTCTGGACCAAACAGAATCGGTCAGGGAATTGAGTTTGATTATTCTTGTGTACACGGAGTTTTAGCGGCAAAAGAATGCGGTTATGAAACGATCATGATCAACTGTAATCCAGAAACGGTTTCGACTGATTTTGATACAGCTGATAAATTATACTTCGAACCAGTTTTCTGGGAGCATATTTATGATATTATTCAGCACGAAAAACCTGAAGGTGTAATTGTACAGCTTGGTGGTCAGACAGCATTGAAATTGGCTGATAAACTTTCTAAATACGGAGTGAAAATCATCGGAACTAGTTTTGATGCACTTGATTTAGCGGAAGACAGAGGACGTTTCTCTGATTTATTGACAGAATTGCATATTCCTTTCCCTAAATTCGGAATAGCTGAAACGGCTGATGAAGCTTCTGCACTAGCAGATACATTAGATTTCCCATTATTGATTCGTCCTTCTTATGTATTAGGAGGTCAGGGAATGAAGATTGTAATCAACAAAAAAGAATTAGAAGAACACGTTATCAATTTATTGAAAACGATTCCAGGAAATAAATTGCTTTTAGATCACTATTTAGCCGGAGCAATTGAAGCGGAAGCTGATGCGATTTGTGATGCCGATGGAAATGTATACATCATCGGAATTATGGAGCACATTGAGCCTTGTGGTGTTCACTCTGGAGATAGTAACGCAACTTTGCCTCCTTTTAACTTAGGAGAATTTGTAATGCAGCAAATTAAAGATCATACGCATAAAATTGCTAGAGCTTTAAAAACGGTTGGTTTAATCAACATTCAGTTTGCGATTAAAGATGATACCGTTTATATTATCGAAGCAAATCCAAGAGCTTCAAGAACGGTTCCGTTTATTGCAAAAGCTTACGGAGAGCCTTATGTAAACTACGCTACAAAAGTAATGTTAGGCCACAATAAAGTAACTGACTTTGATTTCAACCCGCAATTAAAAGGATATGCAATCAAACAACCTGTTTTCTCTTTCAGCAAATTCCCGAATGTAAACAAAGCACTAGGGCCAGAAATGAAATCAACAGGAGAAAGCATCTTGTTTATTGATGACTTGAAAGATGATCAATTCTACGAATTGTATTCTAGAAGAAAAATGTATTTGAGTAAATAATCTCAGATTGCTAATATAAAAAAAAGCTCCAATGAAAATTGGAGCTTTTTTAGTTTAGTTGATGTTAGTTTGCAACATCATATTTATAATTAAATGTTCCCTCAGTTACTTTAGTTGTAACAGGATTGGTCGCACTTATTGGTTTTGAGTAATTTTCAACGCAGTTAAAAGAAAATGTTCCTGCCACTGTCTTAGCTTTTGAATCAATTGCTGTTATTGATAAAGAACCTTCAACCGGATATTGACTTTTTGCTTTGCTATTAAATGATGTTTCAATTTGTGTTTTAGAAGCATCAAATGTTGCTGCCGTAATAGGATAGGTTCCAATTTTTAGATTGGTTCTTTTAATGTAAAGTCTAATTTCATCTATTACATTTTTTCTTCCTACTAATTGAATGTAGTCTTTAGTTGGATAATAATCAAATAATGGTTTTGTAGCGGCATTTGTATTTAACGGATTATTCATTTCCCACAACGCATCATCAATTTTTGCAGTCATTGCATATTGTGTAGTAACGCCTGGACTTTCGATGTCACTTGAGCAGCTGTTTAATACAAAAAGGAAAAGAATTAGTAGGATTTTTGGTGTTTTCATTTATTGATTTTAAAGGTTTGTTAGGCAGTAAATGTAAAATATATTTTGTTAATATAAAGACTGTTTATAAGAAGAAATTATGTTTTCTTAAACAAAAAAAGCTCCAAAATTATTTGGAGCTTTTTCTGATTATAAAGTAAGATTGATGATTATTTTATCAATTGCTGTAAAGGTTTCAGCTGATCCATATTGATATTCGATTTTTGTAAAACCGACATCAATGTCATAATGTTATTTGGATTCATGTTTTTTCCGAGAACGCGGACAACGGCAAAACCATTTTCTTTTCTGTTGGCAAAAACCACAAACTCTTCGATGTTTTCGTCTGTTCCAACATAACTTATTGAAGCTCCGTCTTTACCTGAACCAACTTTCATTAATTGCTGATATTTTGGGTCTTTTAAAATCGCTTTCACTTTCGTGCGTTCCGCTTCAAATTCGGCTTGATTTTTATCTGTGGCTTTAAAGGCTAAAATGTTCATTTTGTCAAATGATTTTAAAGCTTCAGTTTGTTCGGCAGATAATTTTGCTTTGTCTACATTTAAAATATTAGATGAAACATCAATCGCGATAAAGTCCTTTTTTTCGGTATTTTCAACAAAATACTTTTGCAATGAAGGTTCAGAATTACAACTTATTAAAGTCAGTAATACTAAAATGGCTGAGGTAAAAACTTTAGTTTTCATGATTATCTTTTGCCTTTAGAGGCCTTTTTTAAGTCTGAACCGCCTGGAAGTTGCATTTTATCAGTAAGTACAGAGATTTCGTTTAAGTCAAAATTACCAGTTAGAGACAGCAAAACGGTTTCGTCATTTTTTGCACCATCAACAAACATTAGTAATTCTTTAATTTGTGTGTCGCTTGCGCCAGATTTTACCATGATGCGAACATTTTTTCCGCTGTCGTTTACTCGCATCAATTCTTCTAAACCTGCTGTTTTAATGTATTTGTCAGCAGAAGCTTTCATGTCAGCTTCGATTTTAGGGTTTTTTGTTGTAAACACTTTTAGGTAATCTAATTTTTTGATCAGATTAATATATTGCTGTGTTTCTTTGTCAGTAGCGTCAACTTTTACTTTGCTCATTAAATCGAACATTTTTTTGTTTACAATTACTGATGTTACATCGTCTTGACCATCAAATTTGTCAAAAGCGCCCTGTGCGTAGAATGTATGTGTGAAAAAGGCGAAAACTAGTGTTATAATAAGATTTTTCATTTTTGATTGATTTTAATTACTGTTTAAAAATTTTGTTTTTTGATTGTTCATATTCGTTAATGTATTGTACACTTCCAATACCGACATTAACATTGTTTGATAATAGTGCCAAAGCTTTTTGAGTTGCCTTCAGTGCTTCTTCAGGATTATCATAGGTTCCTAATTCTGACTGCGCTACAGTCGGAGCTGCATTTTGTTCGCCAGCAAAGAAATAAGTCCCAATTCCGAGTAAAACAACCGCCGAAGCTGCAATTGATAACCACGCCACATTTCGTTTCTTAGTTTGTAGTGGAATCTCTTGTGTCGATTTTTGTTGTTTTACCTGAGAGAAATAACCAAACATTGGCTGATATTGCTCTAAATGCTGCGCAACATTTGGAGACGAAAAATAGTCTTTTAATTCTTTTTCTTCAGCAATAGTAGTTTCTCCCTGAAAGTATTTTTCTAATATATTTTCTATTCTATCTAATTCCATAACTGTGTGTGTTAACCATTGATTCTCTAATTTTTTTTCTCGCTCTCGAAAGCGCTACTCGTATAGCGGTTTCATTCATGTTGACAATTTTCGCAATTTCATCAAATTCATATTGCTCAACATCCCGAAGCTGAATTAATATTTGAAGCTGTTCTGGCAGCTGATTTATAATTTTTTCGACCCATTCCAAGCTGTCAGAATCTTCTAATTTTTTGTCTAATTGAGGTTCCCGGTCTGTAAAATTGTTATGTACAATTTTGAGGTTTCCGGCTCTTTTAGATTTTAATTGATCCAGACAATAATTCTTGGTCATTGTCATGGCTACTGCTTCGATATTATTATAGGAATCCAAATTGTCTTTTTTGTTCCATAATTTTACCATCACTTCCTGAGTCGCATCTTCTGCCTCTTCGGTGCTTGTAAGCAATCTTTTTGCCAGACGAAAAACTTTGTCTTTAAAAGGATTAATTAATTCTATAAACACATTCTGATTCATAAAATTGGTTGGTTATTCGTTAGCTTATATAGTCAAGACGAGGCACTATTATTTTTGTTACAGCCACTTTTAAAAAAAATTACAGAAAAAATGAAATAAACTTAATAGAGTTAAAACTAAAGGTAGTATTTTTACGTTAATAGATTACCAAGAACATTTTTTATGAAAACAATATTAAAGAGTTTACTACTAATTTTTTTGCTTGCCTTTACTTTGCAGTCCTGTGAAGATCAGGATGATGTAGAAGCTCCGGCAACTTTGCAAGTAAATGATTTTATCTGGAAAGGATTAAATGCAGTTTACTTGTGGCAAGCTGATGTGCCAAATTTAGCCGATGATAGGTTTAGCAGTCAAGCAGAATTAAACTCTTATTTATCTGGATACTCAGATCCAAAAGAATTATTTCAAGATTTATTAAATAAGCCCATCAGTAAATATCCTGCAACGGCAATTGACCGTTTTAGCTGGATTGTTGATGATTATACTGTTTTGGAACAAGAACTTAACGGAATTACAAAAAATAATGGAGTAGATTTTGGACTAATGAGAGTTGCAAGCGGCTCAAATGATGTGGTAGGTTATGTACGTTATATTGTTCCAAATTCTGATGCTTCAGCAAAAGCAATAAAAAGAGGCGATTTATTTACGGCTGTGAATGGTACAAAACTTACGGTCTCTAATTATCAATCATTATTGTTAGCTCCAGACAGTTATACTTTAAATCTTTCTGATTATAATGGCTCAACTTTTGTTTTGAATGGCAAATCGGTTGCTTTGACTAAAACCGTTTTAGAAGAAAACCCAATTTTAATTAATAAAGTAATTACATCTGGCGGACATAAAATAGGCTATTTAATGTACAATGGTTTTTATTCCGATTATGATGCTAAACTGAATCAGGCTTTTGGTGAATTGAAAGCACAGGGTGTTACGGATTTAGTTTTGGATTTAAGATATAATGGAGGCGGTTCTGTACGTACATCAACTCGTTTGGCAAGTATGATTACAGGTCAGTTTAACGGAAAAATATTTTCGAAACAGCAATATAATTTAAAATTAATGGCTACAATGACAACAGAAGATCTGGAGTCTTTGAACCAAAGATTTGTCAATAACATTGACGGTACGGCCTTAAATAGTTTGAATTTATCAAAGGTTTATATTTTAACAACTTCTAGCACGGCGTCGGCAAGTGAATTAGTTGTTAATGGCTTAAAACCTTATATCGATGTTGTTCAGATTGGTGAAACAACGATTGGGAAAAATGTTGGTTCCTTTACGGTTTATGATTCACCGACTTTTACGAAATCAAACGTAAATCCAAATCATAAATATGCTATGCAGCCTTTGGTTTTTAAAATTACTAACGCTCAAGATTTTGGAGATTATACTTCAGGATTAGTTCCTACTTATCTTCAGTTAGAATATGTAAGCAGTTACGGAGTACTTGGAGATCCAACTGAACCATTATTGAATTTGGCAATTTCTAAGATTACTGGAGCTACCGCTAAAAAGATTCAAACCGACAAAAGTTTTGTTTTACCTTATATAGACGATTCGAAAAAAATCAATGGATTACGAAATGATATGTATTTGGAAACTGTTCCAAAAGGATTTTCAAAATCATTAAAATAGAAAAAAGGCTTTCAGAAATGAAAGCCTTTTTTTCAAAAAAAAATCCAAAAACTAATTTAAAAATAAAGGTATATTAATTGTTGAAGTAAAAACCATTTGGTCCAACTCCTACAGTTAATTCTTTTTGTGATACACCACTTAAGTTATAGATATAAGCTTTGCTGTTTGATGCATAATCTCCAGCATCAGCAATATAAATTTTATTGTTTTCGACAGCAAAACCATAGATGGAACCACCAGTTGGAAGATTAGCAGTTAAAATTGGCGTAGTAGATGCTTCTGTTGCAGAAGGGCTGATAGCGTAAACTGAATTGTTTGAAGTGTAGTAAACTTTATCATTATAAATATCTAAGTATCCAGCTCTGTCTAAAGATTTTGGGAAAGTGATTTTTGTAACTGATTTATCAGATAGTTTCACTTTTACAATTTCACTTCTGTTATCTCCATAAGGAGCTCTCAAAACATACAAAATTCCGTCTTTAACTTCCACGCTGTCTCCGCTGTAACCAATGGTCACTGGAGTTTCTAATGCTTTTGTTACTGGATTTACAACCAATACTTTATCATTATAAGTATCAGTAATATAAAATTTGCCGTTTTCTAATACAATACGGTTTGCAGTAGCTTTCAATTCAATTTTAGATTCTACTTTGTTCGTAGCTAAATCAATTACAGCAATATAATCGTCAGTATCACCAGTTGCAGGATTACTGTAAGAATAAGTGTTTGCATTCGTTACATACGCTTTTCCGTCTTTTATAACACCGTATCTTGGGTTTGCTAATCCGCTGTCAACTTTTGCAATTAATTTGAATGTGTATCTGTTTACAACATTAATTACGTTAGAACCGCCAGCAATGATATAAGCTTTATCTCCGTCAAAAAAGATGTTTTGAAGATATACTCCAGCAAAATCACCAACATTTGCTGTTTTGTAAACATCAGCTGTAAAATTGGCTAAATCATCACTTGCAAAAGAAACTGAACCACCTCCAGAATTTCCTTCGTTTAAGATGAAAAAGCCTTTATCATAAACTCCTTTCGGATCATTGTCGTCATCGTTAGAACAAGAAACAAAAAGCGATACGCTTAATGCTAATAAAAATAATCTAGTTAGCTTCATTATATTAAAATTTAAGGTTTAAGTACATATTAAAATTTCTTCCTGGCATTGGTCTATTTTCAAGGCTTTCATAATTTTCGTTCCAAAGATTTAATACTTGAAATCCAAGTTTGAAAGAACTTAAAAATTTAAAATCATAATCGATTCCAATATTTGAAACCGTATAGGCATCGACAATTTCATTTGGATCATTATCGGCCTGCGTGTACACAAATCCATTGTAAAGGAATTGGTAATAGGCTGAAATTCGGTTTCTTGAATACGAAACAGATGCTGTTACTTTATTAAAAGGAACAAAAAACAACTGTTTATTAGTTTCTGTGTTTTCTGAGATCGTGTAGGCGTAAGTAGCATTGGCTCCAAAATAATTTTTGCCATACTGTTTTTTCCAGCTCACCAAAGTTTCGGCACCGTAACTATTTACTTTGTCTGTATTTTCTGGTTTCCAGATACCGCCGCTTCCAGGAACCCATCGCAATAAATCGGTGATTTTTATGTAGTAAAAAGTCTGCGTAAGCGAAATATTTTTGAAAGTAAAAACATTTCCAATTTCTGCCTGATACGAACTTTCCGGTTTCAAATTTGGATTTCCTCCTTCTTCCCAATATAAATCATTGAAAGTCGGGATTCTGAAATTTCGGGACAAATTCAACTTTAAATTATACAGTTCCCCAAATTGATAAGAAGATCCTAAATTGAATAAAACTGGCGATTTATAATTGTCTGTGAATTCTTTTCGAATACCAAATTCATTCTTCCAGTCTTTAGAAAAATCTTGTTTTACTAATAACGCAGCAGAACTGATTTCTCGTGTGTTATTACCAAAACCGCTTCCAAAACCTTTTGTTCGGTTATAGTCTACAATTCCGTTTACTTGTGTTGATTTGAAAAATGTATATCCTAAATCTGCCTTAGTAATTAAACTTTCAGTTTTTCCGTAAGTATATTGATTAAAAGAATTATCGGGGTAATATTGGTAATTTTCGAAAATATAGGCCGTTTTGAAATTGGCTTTAAACTTGCCGAAATCCCCATCATATTCCAGTAAATTTCTGTTGAAACCGTTTACATATTTGCTTGGGGTTTCGGTCTCTGTTATTAAGGAAGTATTTCGGTCTGTATTGGATGTTTGGCTGTAGAGTTTTAAACTGTTTTTGGCATCAAATTTATAGCCCAAATTGGCACTAAGCGTAACAACATCATATTGTCCGTTTTGATTCCATCGCTGTTCACCTTTCCAGGTATATCGATTTAAATATTTATAATCGTTTGTAGAGCTGTTTTTTGAAAAACCAATTTGAGCACTCCATTTTTCGTTTGAAATATTAGTTTTATAATTGATTCCGATGGTATTATAACTTCCGTAATCTAGTTTTAAATTATTCTCAAATCGATTATAAAATGCCAAATCATTATTTAAATGGACTGTTCCGCCCACGGCACCGCTTCCATAAATAACACTTCCTCCGCCGGCTTTTACGCTTACAGAATTATAATCGGAACCCGAAATCGTATTGAAGT
The DNA here is from genome assembly GCF_009711135.1 of Flavobacterium sp. LC2016-01. Classification (GTDB taxonomy): domain Bacteria; phylum Bacteroidota; class Bacteroidia; order Flavobacteriales; family Flavobacteriaceae; genus Flavobacterium. The sequence continues at coordinate 179,120 of NZ_WMIC01000008.1, forward strand.
CGGTGCTTCCGTTCATTTGTGAATTAATGTTGATTCCGTTCCAGATTACTGCCGTTTGTGATGAAGTTGTTCCTCTAAAGGCAACTGTCGAAAGCATGCCACGCCCGTATTCTTTAAAATAAATGGTAGAATTGAAATTTAGAAGATCGGTCAATAAAGCTTCATTTTTATTGATAACCGAATCATTTAGTTTTAGAATCGATTGTGAAGCAGAATATTTTTTAAGATTAGCATCAGAAACAACAACTTCTTTAAGACCAGTAATAGAATCCTTTTGCGCCCAAATGAATTGGCACAGCAGCAATAAAGTAAAAGCGAAATATTTTTTTAAAGTCATAATTTCTACACTCTTTTTCCCGAGAGTTCGATTTTTGTTTCAAAGGCAGGTCTCCTGGCTTGCGTCTTGTTGTATGCCTTCCCATTCGCCGGGGCGAGCAGTGGCTTTGCAGTTACAACGAGCATTCTTTTCAGAACTAAGCTTACAGTTGCGGGTACAGCTCAAGATTTTACTTGATTCCCTTTTAATGTGTTTTTATAAATAAAACACAACCTTAATTTTGTGCAAAGATAAAGTTAAAATTAATGAATTTTCAAATTTGTTTTAGTTTTTCCATCAAATTCTAAACAGAACACTTGTTAAAGCTCGATTTTAATGACTTGGCCAAAATCTACTTTATTTTGAAAAGCCTCTTTCAAGGGCAATGAAGTTTGATGACATAAGATACTTCTGATAATTCCGGCATGTGCAACAATGACGATTGGATTTTGTATGTTTTTTGAAAGAATTTCAGATAGAAAATTCCCAACTCTGTCATGTAATTCAACAAAAGATTCACCATTTGAAACGCGGATATTTACAAAATCTTCCATCCAAGGATTGAGCTGTTCTGGCGGAATTTCATTCCAGTTTTTTAATTCCCAGTCGCCAAAATTCATTTCTTTTAAACGTTCATCTTCTTGATAGGATATTGTTTTGATATTGTTCTGAACATGTTTTGCCAAAATCACACAGCGCTTTAATGGACTTGAAAAAATAGTTGCTTCTGAAGGTAATTGAGAAACTATTTCATCAAAAATAGCATCAAAAGGTGCTGCAATATTTACATCAGATTGTCCGTAGCAAATTCCTTTTTCGCAGACCGTTTCGGTATGTCGGACTAAATAAATTTCCATATAAAAAGCAGACTTAAATAAAAAACAACTTCACATACTTGTTGCGTTGCGCCAAGGCAATCGCCTGTGTATCCATCAATCCATTTTTGAAAATATCTGGCTAAAAAATATCTTGTCAAGAAAACCGGAATTAAAACGAGCAGTATTTTGAATTGAAAACCAAAATAGGAGAGTACAAATAGAGGAAGTAATCCGAAGAAAAAAGATCCCGAAATTTCTTTCCAGGTGTGGTTTTTTGCAATTGGTTTGCTTTTGCTTGAAGCGTCATCTCTCGAATATTCATGTGTGAAAATAATGCTGATTGCGGCTAAACGACTCAAAGCGTGAGCCGAAATAAATAACAGCAAAACCAGCAAATAATTTTGGGAAATTGTAAAATGCGAAATTGATTCTGAAAGTAATTTGAATTTAGCTAAAAACAATAACACCAGACCAATTGCTCCGTAAGCGCCAATTGCGCTGTCTTTCATAATCATCAGAATTTTTTCTTTTGTCCAGCCACCGCCAAAACCATCACAGACATCGGCAAAACCGTCTTCATGAAAAGCGCCTGTTGTTAAGACAGAAGCAATTATAGCAAAAATTACAGCCGTTTCTGTTGAAAGAAAAAGAGAAAAAAGATAAAAAGCCAAAAATGAAATACTCCCAACAATCCATCCAATAAAAGGAAAATAGCGCGTGGCTTTATTTAGATAATCGGGATGATGTGTAATGTTTTTTGGGCAGGGTATTCGGGTGTAAAACATTAAACAGGTGAAGAAGATATGTAGTTCTTTTTTCATTAAGATAATTAATTAATAAAATTTAGTTTTAAGGCTGAAAACTGAAAACTGAAACTGCGTCTGATTACTATTTCCTGCTCACTCCAGCACTTTCAAAACTAGCCATTTCATTCAAAAAAACTTCAGCCGATTTTAAAATCGGGAAAGCAATTGCGCATCCAGTTCCTTCGCCAAGACGCAAATCTAGGTTTAAAATTGGTTTTGCATTCAAATAATCAAGCAATTTTTGATGTGCCTGTTCAGCGGAGCAATGACAAAAAATGGCATTTTCTTTAATATTCGGATTGATTTTTAGAGCAATTAAAAATGCAACAGAACAAATAAAACCATCCACCAGAATCAGCATTTTATTTTCAAAGGCCGAGAGCATTCCGCCTGCCATTTGCAGGATTTCGAAACCGCCAAAATAGGCCAGCTGTGACATTAATTCGGCTTGACCGGAATAATTTTCGATTGCTTTTTTAAGAAGATTGTGTTTTTGAATGAGTTTTTCATCAACAATTCCGGTGCCTTTTCCAATGCATTCTTCAATTGGAAAATCCGTCAAAAGACTCATCAAAACGGAAGCTGTAGAAGTATTTCCAATTCCCATTTCACCAAAACCAATGCAGTTTGAACCTGTTGAGGCAATGGCATCGACGATGGATTTTCCTTTTTCAAAACATAATTGCAATTCAGCTTCACTCATTGCCGGCACATGTAAAAAGGATTGAGTTCCTTTAGCAACTTTAGCATTAATGAGTTCTATGTTAGTCGGGAAATCATAATTGACTCCAGCATCAACAATTGAGAGCTGAATGTTATTTTGTCTGCAAAACACATTTATTGCGGCGCCTCCGTCCAGAAAATTTCCAACCATTTGTCGGGTTACATCTTGTGGATAAGCACTTACGCCGTGATTTGCAATGCCATGATCAGCGGCAAAAACAACCATGTTTGGTTTAATAATTTTTGGTTCCAAAGTTTTAAAAACTTTTGCCGTTTGAAAAGCTAAAGTCTCTAAAGTTCCCAAAGCACCAATAGGTTTCGTTTTCGAATCTATTTTTTCCTGCAGAAGCTGATCAAAATCTGATGAATTATTTTTTTCTGAAGAAGTTGTAGTCTTTATTTCTGAAACTGAACTTTCGTTTACATTTTGAATTTCAGTACAAATTGGACTTTCCGATTTTTGTTTCCAATGCAATTGCTGGAGCATTGGCTGATTGTTGTAATTTGTTGCAGGTTTTCCAATACAGAAATAGCCAAGTGGTTCAATGTTTTCAGGCAAATCCAGAATCTTCTTAAACTGATAATAATTTAAAATAGAAACCCAGCCCATTCCGTAACCTTGTTCTGTCAGCGAAAGCCAAATATTCTGCGCGGCACAAACCGAACTGAATTTCACCGCTTCATTGCTGCCAACAGTTCCAATCGTAAATTGATTTAAAACAGATCGGTCATAAGCAATTATAAGTCCGATTGGCGCTTCTTCAATTGCTTCCAGTTTTAGAGATCTGTAAAGTTCTTTTTGTTCAGGATTATCAGTAAGTTCTTCGGCTTTTTTATTGTAATCTAAAAACAGATTTTTAATAGCAGTTTTAACTTCCGCCGATTTAATAATATAATATCGCGTTGCATCTGTAAGCCCGACCGAAGGCGCCCAATGTCCGGCCTGCAAAGCTTTTTGCATCACTTCGTCAGGAACTTCATCAGCTGTAAAATGTCGTGTATCGCGTCGCGATTTTAAAATATCATCTAAAATACTCATAAATTCCAATATTAAAATTCCATATTCCAATTTTTAGGAATTGAAATATTCTAGTAAAGGTAAAGTTTAACATTGGAATTTGGAATTTTAAAAAATTGGGATTTTAGTTTTAGTATTTTATCCCTTTATTTTTACTGGAATTCCTGAAATCATTAAAACAACTTCATCCGCATTTGATGCTAAAAACTGATTCATCCAGCCTTGAAGTTCAGTAAATTTTCTGCCAATATGAGTTTCGGCATGAACTCCCATTCCAATTTCATTGGTCACAATTATTAATGTGCCTTCTTGTTTGGCTATTTTAATAAATTCATTTTTAGCTTCTTCCAGCGATACAGCAACATCGTTTTTAGTATCGATAAAAAAGTTAGTCAGCCATAAGGTTACGCAGTCAATCAAGGCCACTTTTCCTGAAAAATCAATTTCACTTAAATATTTTTCTTTTTCAATATTGGTCCAGCCTTCATCACGTTCCTGTTGATGACGGTCAATACGATTTTGAAAATCGCTATCCCATTTTCTCGCTGTCGCAACATAAATTGGCGCATCTGAAAGTTCTAAAGCTAATTTCTGAGCATAACTGCTTTTTCCAGATCTTTCGCCACCGGTAATTAAATAAATCATGTAATAATGGTTAATTATAAATTGTTAATTATAAATTTATGCTGGAACTTGTTTTTTTGAAGTTTTAAGAATACTGGTTACTAATTTTAAAATTGCAATTGCATCATTGTGAATGTTTTCGAATTCCTTTTCATTTAAATAATCAGTTGCCTTTAATAATTCAAGCCAATATACTGTTTCGTTAGCTTCTTTTTGAGCAATAGCAAATTTATGAATGAAATCACTTTTACTTTCGGCATGCTCCGCTTCTCTCATCATTGCACCAACACTAGTTCCTGATCTCAAAAGTTGTTTCGAAAGTATAAATTCTTTTTTATCATTATTTAAATATTGATACAGTTTAACAATTCTGATTGCAAAATCAAAACTTTTGTTTTTCACAATGTTATTCTTCATAATTAACAACTAACAACTAATAATTAATAATTAGTAGGGGCAATGCCTGCAGTCGTTTCCGCAGCAAGTTCCTCTTTTGAGGTGAAACCAGGATTTAAAAACATAATTGCCATTTTCAATATAATAGTCAATTCCTTCAATCAGTTTTTCGGTTTTGGGTAAAGATATAGCTTTGTTTTTTAAAGCTTTTTCAGGAGTCATTGTTTCTACGTAAGCATCAATTTTATCTTCACAAGCTTCTTTGAAACAAACTGGGCACAAACAGTCGCCTCCTTCTGAAAGATTAAAAATTGGAGGGTAATCATTGCACCAGCATTTGTTTTCAACCGAGACATCTCCACAACTGAATGAAGTTTCACAGCTTGAGCAAATTTTTGTTTTTGTGGTATTCATAAATGTAAAGATACAGTTTGTTGAATTTTGTAAGAATAAAGGTAGACAAAAAAATCATAAAATGATTTACCTTTGTCCCTATCCAAAACGTTAAATATGAAATTTTATTTACCTAAGTTAGTATTTTTTCTTTCTTTTTTCATTCTTACAGGATGTAAAAAAAATGAAAATATTGTAGTCGAAAAGTCAGAAATTGCAAAAAACAGTATCGAATATGCTTCAGGACTTTCTATTGTAAAACAAGAAGGTTATTCTGTTGTTACAATTTCAAATCCTTGGCCTAATGCGAATAAGAATTTCAAATACGTTCTGAAAGAAAAGGATGCTAATGTCCCAGACAGCCTTCAGACTTACCCAATTATTAAAGTTCCTTTAGAATCAGTTGTGGTTACTTCAACAACTAATATCCCATTTTTAGAAATGCTGGAAGTTGAAGATAAATTGGTTGGTTTTCCGCATACTGATTATATTTCATCTGAAAAAACAAGAGCACTTATTGATAAAGGTTCAGTGAAAAATGTTGGACAAAATGAAAAGCTGAATATTGAGCAATTAATCGAATTATCTCCAGATTTGATTGTAACTTTTGGAGTTGACAACAACAATCCGATGCTTGATAATTTGAAAAAAAGCGGTTTGAATGTTTTAATTCAGGGAGATTGGATGGAGCAGTCACCGCTAGGAAAAGCCGAATGGATAAAGCTTTACGGAGCATTATTTGGAAAAGAAGACAAAGCAAAAGAATTGTTTGATAAAATTGTTGAAAGCTACAATCAAGCTAAAAAATTAGTGACAGACAAGCCTGCAACAACTAAGGTTTTGTACGGCTCAATGTATGAAGACGTTTGGTATGTAGCCAAAGGAAACAGCTGGGTTGCACAATTTATGAAAGATGCAAAAGCTGATTATTTATGGAGCAATCTTAAAGGAACGGGAAGTGAAGGTTTGTCTTTTGAAAAAGTTTTGGACAAGGCAAAAACAGCAAACATCTGGGTTGTTTCGGGATCGTTTAAAACCTTAGAAGAATTGCAGAAAGCAAATCCGCATTATGGTGAGTTTGATGCTTTCAAAAATAAATCGGTTTATTCTATGGAAAGTAAATTTGGAGCAACTGGAGGAACTGTTTTTTATGAATTATCGCCAAGCCGTCCAGATTTGGTTTTAAAAGACTATATCAAAATTTTCCATCCTGATTTATTGGCGGGTTATGAATTTACTTTTGCATCAAAACTGAATTAAATTGGCAAACAAAAAACGAAATACCATTTTATTTGTCGTTTTGTCTTTAGGACTTTTGCTGATGTTTTTTGCGAGTATCAGTTTAGGATCTGTTACAATTCCGCTAAAAGATGTTTTTACAAGTTTAACGGGCGGACAGGCGACAAAATCAACTTGGGAGTATATTATCATTAATTATCGTCTGCCAAAAGCAATTACAGCCGTTTTGGTTGGAACCGGACTTTCCATCAGCGGACTTTTGATGCAGACATTATTCCGAAATCCGTTGGCTGGACCATATGTTTTAGGACTCAGTTCAGGAGCAAGTTTAGGTGTTGCTTTTGTGATTTTAGGTGCTGGATTTTTGCCTTCGTTTTTAAGAGTAATTGCGCTTTCATCTTACGGAATTGTGATTGCTTCTACTTTTGGCAGTACATTAGTTTTATTGCTGGTTTTAGTTGTTTCACAGCGATTGCGCGATACAATGGCAATTTTGATTGTGGGATTAATGTTTGGAAGTTTTACCACAGCAATTGTTAGTGTTCTAACGTATTTCAGTACAGCCGAACAATTACAGAAATTCACTTTTTGGTCAATGGGAAGTCTTGGGAATCTTTCGTGGCCAACAATCGGAATTTTGACTTTTTGCGTTACACTGGGATTGCTTTTGAGCGCGAATAGTATCAAACCTCTAAATGCTTTATTGTTGGGCGAAAACTACGCTAAAAGTATGGGATTGAACTTTAAAAGAGCAAGACTTATTATCATATTTGCAACGAGTATTTTATCAGGAAGCATAACGGCTTTTGCCGGCCCAATTGCTTTTGTTGGATTGGCGGTTCCTCATATTGCAAAACTGACTTTTCAGACTAGTAACCATACTATTTTGTTTTGGAGCACTTTATTTTTTGGTTCGATTATAATGTTGTTCTGTGACATCGTTTCGCAAATGCCAGGATTTGATGTTACGTTGCCAATAAATGCTATAACGTCGATAATTGGTGCGCCTGTTGTAATTTGGCTTTTAGTTAGAAAGAGAAATTTTAAGTAAAAACTTACAAAATATTTTTACCTTTATTTTTTAAACACATAGAGACATAGTTTTGAATGCTGGTGAAAGGCGTTTCACTTTTGTAAACAAACATAGCCTTTGTAGTATAAGGCAGATTTCTATCTAATAACTAATAAATGATTACTCAGAAATATTTAGATGAATTAAGTTATGCAATTATTGGAGCTTGTATTGAAGTACATAAAACAATTGGAAAAGGGTTGTTAGAAAATATTTATCATCAATGTTTGAAAGAAGAACTAAAATCTCGAAATATAAACTTCTGTACAGAAATGAAAGTGCCTTTGATTTATAAAGACAAAGAATTAAATGCAGATATGAGATGTGATTTATTTATAGAAAATTGTTTAGTTGTCGAATTAAAAGCGTCATCAGAAATAAATCCAATTCACGAAGCACAGATAATGACCTACATGAAATTATTGAAAGCTCCAAAGGGAATTATCGTTAATTTTAATTGTTTCAATATTTTCAAAGAGGGACAAAAAACATTCGTAAATGAACATTACAAATTATTGCCAAAGTTTTAGAAACGCCAGCTATGTGTTAATTTACAAGTAAATTTTTAAACAACTTTCAACGCAAAGAAAACCTATGTTTCTATGTGTTTAAAAAAATAATCGCGATGATTAGTATTCTAAAGACGATAAACTTAAATATTGGATACAAATCCAAGAAAGCAACTGTGACCATTGCTGAAAATCTAAATTTGAATTTAGCATCAGGAAAACTAATTTCTTTAATTGGAGCAAACGGAATTGGAAAATCAACTTTATTGCGAACCATTACCGGGATTCAGCATCCTTTATCAGGAAATGTTTTTTTGAATGATAAAAACATTTCGACATACAATCCTCTTGATTTAGCACAGAATTTAAGTTTAGTTTTAACTGAAAAATTACCGCCAAGTAATCTTTCAGTCTTTGAATTGGTCGCACTTGGACGCCAGCCTTACACCAATTGGGTTGGAACTTTGACAGCAGCTGATATCGAAAAAGTTCAAGAAGCTATGCAATTAACGCAAATCGAAAATCTCGCTCATAAAAAACATTATGAAATAAGTGACGGACAACTGCAAAAGGTTTTAATCGCCAGAGCTTTGGCACAAGATACACCCCTGATTATTTTAGATGAACCCACAACACATTTAGATTTGCTTCATAAAGTTTCGTTATTCAAATTATTGAAAAAACTCACTCATGAAACTCAAAAATGTATTTTGTTTTCGACGCACGACATCGATTTGGCGATTCAGTTAAGTGACGAAATGATTATCATGACGCCAGAAAATGTAGTACAGGACGAACCATGCAATCTAATTTCAAACGGAAACTTTGCTTCTTTATTCAAAGATGAACATATTATTTTTGATGCTGAAAAAGGAAAGTTTATTGTGACTTAGAGATTGTTTTCATAACGAACTCGATAAACGTGAAGCAGTTTTTCTAATTCCTGAGACTTTATATTAAATTCAGCAATATCAATCTTTTCATGATTAAATGCCAGATAGGTCCTAGAATTTTTTCCTCTAATCTCTGTTAAAACTCTGTCGTTTCTAATGTTTTTCCAGATTACAAGTTTTTGGTCTTTTAATTTTATTCCTTCAGCATTAATTATCACTTGCGGACTTTTATCTCTTAATTTTTTAACTTGAATATAGGATAAATAAAGGCCTATTCCCAATAATAATAAACATAAATATTCTTTTTTGCTCAAAAAGTAAAGACCTGTTAAACTAATTATTATAGAAACAAATAATATAAAGAGAAGTGTAATTCTAGAATAAAAAATCATTGTTTCCTTTGGAACAGAAATATCATCCTTAAAAACATCTTTTTCAAGAAATTTTTTCTCCAGTTGTTTTAATTTCTGTTTTTGCTGATAATCTTTAAACTCTGTTTTTTCAAACCAGCTTCCACTTTGCCAAATTAATTTTTCTTCAACTGCTTTTCGCTGTAATTCGTGAATATTTCGGACATTTTCGTATGCCCAAATTTTCCAATGATTTACATAATAGCTCCATACCAACCAGCCAGATAAAAATCCCAATGCAAATCCTACGGGAATGATCCAACCTTCAAATATTTTTGCATAGGAAAGATAAATTCCTCCGCCAATAATGGCAAAAGTTACAATCATTGGCAAGTTTTTTAATTGCCATCTGCCTTTTTTTAAGGCTTGTTCTACGGTTACAGTTTCGGTCATTTTGTTTTTTGGGGCTAAAAAAGAAAAATTTATACTTAACTAATATTGTTTTCTCTGAGATATCGGTTTCGATGAATCATAAGAGTATGTTGCAGTTCTGCGACGTCAGTATTTAAATCGCCTATATCATGCTTTACAAACTTATCTTGATCGATAATGTAGTATACAAAAAAGTAATTGGTGTATCTGCCAGATCGCTCTGTTTCGATTCTTTCGTTTTTAATATTGCTCCAGGAAACAAGCTCTTCATTTCTGTATTGAATTCCTTTAGAGTTAATTCGAAATTGAACTTCATTAATTCTCTTTAGTAATTTTGATTCTTTGTAGATTATTAATGCAATAATCGGTAACAATAAAAAGGATACCATATAAGTTTCCTTATTTGTCAGTGAATAAACGGCATAGATCAAAAGGCCAAGTGCAACAAAAAGCCAAGTATAAACAATACTTTGAGAATAATAAATTAATTTCTCTTTCGAATAACTTAAATTATTTAGATCAATGAAAGGTCTCATATTACTTTTTCAATCCAATTTGTCTCTTAGCCTCACCAACTACAAAAGCAACTGAATTTGCAATATTAAAAGAACGAATAAGCGGTGACATCGGAATGGTTAAATGATTCTCAAATAGAGCCATAAATTCTTTGCTTAAACCAACGCTTTCTTTTCCAAAAACTAACCAATCGCCATCCTGAAAATCATTTTCTAAATACGATTTATCAGAATGTGAACTCATTAAAAAAACACGAGATTGATCCGGAATTTGTTTCATCCATTCGTCAACATTTGGATATTCGGTAACGTTAAGATGAACCCAATAATCCAAACCAGAGCGTTTCAGATTTTTGTCATTAATTACAAAACCAAAAGGATGAATTAAATGAAGTCGGCTTTCTGTACCAACGCACAATCTTCCAATGTTTCCAGTATTATTAGGTATTTCAGGTTCAACAAGAACAACGTTCAGCATTTTTTTTGAGTTATGAGTTATAGGTTATGAGTTTCAAAATTATCTAATTATCAAATTGACATATTCTCTAATTTAAAATCGTTTACTTCAAGGACTTCTCCGGCTTTTAAGTTTTGCAAATATACATTTCCAATCCGAACTCGAACCAAACGTAATGTTGGAAAACCAACTGCAGCGGTCATTTTTCGAACTTGGCGAAATTTCCCCTCATTTACAGTAATCGAAGCCCACGAAGTTGGGCCGTGACGTTCGTCTCTGATTTTTTTAGCTCGTGGTCCAAAATCTGGAACTTCGGTAACAATAAAAGCAGAGCAAGGTTTTGTTTTATATTTTCCGCCTTCAAAACCAATTTCGACACCTTTTTGCAACTGTTCGATCGCTTCTGGCGTTATAATTCCGTCAACTTGAACATAATATTCTTTGTCGACTTTTTTACTTCTTATCTGTTCGCTGACTTTTCCGTCAGTTGTCAATAAAAGCAAACCTTCAGAATCTTCGTCCAGTCTTCCAATTGCCATTGTTCCTTCAGGAAAATCATGCAGTTCACCCAAAAGTTTTTTCTTTCTTTTTAATTCATAAATAAATTGGCTCAAATAGCCGTAAGGTTTAAAAAGAATAAAGTGTCTGTGCATTTTTAATTTTTCGCAAAGATAGGTTCTTTGGTAAAATTAAAAGCCAAAGTGCTGCATATAACTCCTTTTTAGGCTTTCATTTTTTTTAGCCACTGGTACACAAACCAAATTACAGTGACACCAAAAACGGCAATCAAAACCGTATAATAGTTTTTGAAAAAGTCATGAAAATAACTTCCAATGAAAATATAAGCCGAAGCCATGCATAATTTGATCAGAATAAATTCGGCATTTGACCAAGAGGTTTTGATTTTGAAGAAATTCATAATAATCCAGATTTTCAAGTTGTTGCTAATAAAGGTAACAAATTTTGAAAGATGGCAATTATAAAACAAAGGCAATGCAAAGCCATAAAATGTTCCGATTTAGAATTCGTAATATTATAGTTAGAACGCAAAACAATAAAGTTATGGAAACGAATAATTTAGGAACCAAAAAGATAAACGGAGTACAGAAAAATGTAGATGAATCTAAAGGGAAAAATGTTTCGCACGATGGCAAAGCCGATGACGTTAATTTGAAAAAAGAAGTTGTTGCAGATAAAGAGGGAAAGAAAGAAATCGTTGAACGAGCACGAAATGAAAACGAAGAAATCAAAAAAGTTTCAGATAAAATAAATCCGAATAACCCAAATGCAAATCGCGGTGTTGAAACTGATGAAGAAGCCAATAAAACAGTCGAAAATAAAGACAGGAATTCAGACATCACACCAAACCGTTATCCAAACTCAAATCCTGACAATCATGAAGACAGAGGAAATATGAAATTAGATGATGAAAGCTGATATATATTAAAATTAATAAAATTGAAAAAGGCCGTCTCTTTTCCAGACAGCCTTTTATATATTAATAGGCAATTAATTTTTTAAAAACATCAAAATCTGGTTCTGGAACTATGGGGTAAAAATATTCCAATTGCCATTGCTGTGTTTTTTTTGCTTGTTTACTTTCGGTTTCATCCCAAGGCGGGTAAACTCTGATGGCTCTTTTTCCTTCGTGGGTTTTGGTAGAAAAAACACCTTTTTCCAGCAAAACATTTTTTGGGAAAATGAATTGCCCTAAAAGAGTATCTTTTCGAACACTTATAATAGCAAAATCAATGTCATCGTCAAAATCAAATGGTTCAATGATTCCAAGTCGGGTTCGTTTCCACAAAGTGACAAATTGCCCTGTTTTTGTTGGTGTAATTTTAGCCTCCCGATAACAAATGTGTTTTTCATTCATTAAAAAACGATAAGCACTGTAGTCAATGCTCTCACTTTCTTGCTGAGGCTGCGTGCAATCAAAATCAAAGCAATCATAAACCAGTTCTTTGGCTAAAATTAAATCCTTGGGGAAAGATTTATGGTTCGACCAGTGGTTTTTTACGATCATTTTGAGAAGACTGGCTTTTAGGCTTGTTTTCAAAATTATGTAGGTTTAGGGGGTTACGTAGGTTTTGGGGTTGTTAAATAGTTAGTATTTTTTTAAAATGAAACATTCAATCCAAAATTCAATCCCCATTGGAATTGATTAAAAGACTGCGTGCTCAAAGGGTTAATATAATAATTCATTGCTGGTTCTACAAAAATATTTGTTTTTTTATAAACTCGGTATTGGATTGTACTGCTCAAAGTTGAGCCGTAAACAAAATCATTTGCATTTTCATTTTCGCCAATCGAATTTCCATTAAGCGCAAGATTGTTAGCTATTAATTTTCCAACAAAAGTGCCAGTATTTAAACTGATGTTCGCTTTGTTTTTAGAAAAAATCGAATATGAAACTTCTAACGGCATTTCGATATATTTTAAACTCTGATCTATATTTCCAGTCGCCAAGTTGTCACTTTTTAATGCATTTTTTGTGGTATTAGATACCAATACATAACCTGCTTCTGTTGCAATTTGCGGTACTGTTGCATTCTGAACAAAATAGTCGTTGCTTCCTAAAAATGCATTATTTTTCGTGCTAATATAAGAAACATTTGCAATACTTTGTCCTAATTTATTTATTTTAAATCCTGATCCAACAGCCCATTTTTTATTTAGTTTGTATTTTGTTTTTACACCATAACTATTGGTTGACTTTGAATCGTTAACATTGCCGAGCGTTTTGTCATTTTTGTAGTTTTCAGAATTTGCTACTCCAGCAAAAACTTCAAGCGCCCATTTTTCATCAATTAAAGTCTTTTTAGGATCTTTTTCTTTATCCTTTTTCACTTCAGGAGTTACAATTCCTTTTTCCAGATTTTGAAGCTCTGCTAATTGTACAGAATCTTGTTTGCTCAAAACAGCATCATTAAATTTTGAATTGCTTTTTTGTGTATTGTCAGCAATTGCTTTTTCTGATTTTTGAGTATTATTTACCGTTTCCTTTTTATTCTCAGAGAGCATATTTTGCTTGCGTTCTGCTGCATTTTTGTTCGAAGAATTTAAAGCGATAGTATTGGATTTCGAATTTAAATTGTTTTCAAAAATAGAATTTGGAAGCTGATTTTTTGAAGACTTACTAAATGAATTTGTCTTTTTGCCTGTAAACGTTTTTTCGGCTAAAACTTTGTCGAGATTTCTTTTTTCGCTTTCAGAAAACTGATTTTTATCAGTGGTATTAAATGTGTTATATTTTCCTGAAGTATAATTTTTTGATGCTACAGCTTGATTTGAATTTCTTTTTTCGGCATTAAATTTTTGAGTTTCCGAAGCATTAGATTGATTTTTTTCAGAACCATTAAATGCATTTGTTTTTTCAGAACCATAATTTTTAACCGCAACCGCTTGATTCAGATTTCTTTTTTCTGAGTTTGATTTTTGGTTTCCAGAAACTGAAAATTGGTTTTTATTTTTTGCAGTTGCACTTCCCTCGGCGACAGCTTGATTGCTATTGCTGTTTGAATTGTTTACACTATTTGATTTTGATTCAGTTGTTTTTGAACTGCGTTCCGTTTTAGAATCGGCATTAGCAACTGCTGTTTCTTCTGTTGAATTTGCAGACGAATTATTAGTTGGATCTGTTGCGTTTCCTGAATTTGGATTTACAATGTTATTTTTATTATTTTCTGAATTTTGATCTTTTGCCGAAGCTGGTTTTTTGTGGTTTTCACCATTTTTATTTTCATCAAGAACTACATTGTTTTTTTCTAAAGAATTACCAGTGTTGATTTTATTGCCAGAGTCAGACAAAACAGCAGGAAGCGATAAGCATAATAATAAGCATGCTGCAGCTGACCACCAAAGAATAACTCTTTTTTTCTTTTTAGGTTTGTCTAGTTTTTCCTCAATTCCAGCCCATAGTTCTGGTGGCGGAACACTCGAAAAGTGTTCCATTGATGAAAAAATATCTTCTATTTTTTGCTTCTTCATGCTATCTTAAAATTTTTTATGCTCAAAATCCGTTTCTGCAAAATACCCTTTGCTCTGTTTAAATTTGATTTTGATGTTCCTTCTGAAATCTTCAATAATTCGGCTATTTCTTTATGTTTCATATGTTCAAAAACATATAAGTTAAAAACCGTCCGGTATTGATCGGGCAAATCCCGTATGTATTCTAATAATTTTTCTTTTTCTATCGGAATCGTTTCTAATTCTTCTTCTTCAATAAAATCAGTATCGGGATCAAAAACATCTAAAAAGAAACTCTCTTTTTTCTTCTTATTTAAAGTCTCAATAAGCTTGTTGATGAAAATCCGTTTTAGCCAGCCTTCAAAACTTCCTTCAAATTTATATTGGCTTATTTTTTGAAAAACGATTACAAATGCTTCTTGAAAAACATCTTTGGCATCATCTTCATTTTTCATATACTTTAGACAAATACCGTATAGAACCGGAGAAAACAGCTGATATATTTTCAGCTGTCCTGCCCGGTCATTCTTCATGCATTGCCTAATGTATTTTTCTAAATCGTCTTTCAAAAAAAATGGTATTGTTTGGTTTGGCAAAAATAGTTTTTATAAACTTAAAAAACTACCTTTTAAAGATACTGCGTGCAGCATCTTGATTATTGCTTACAATGGTTAGGTTTTGATTGTCAAGGTTTTCTATCACGTATGTTTTGCCTTCAAAGGTAATCAGGTCATGCTCTGCATGATCAGAAAAGCCAATTCCTTTTCCTGTTTCATACGTGCTGTTTCTGATTTCAACATCATTTTTATAAGTGATAACTCTTCCTTCAGGTGTAAAAACTACTTTTTTTGTAAATCCGGCTGTTTTTGGCGTTGCTGTGTAAGGATTGCTCGCGCCTCCAACAGATTTTTCCCAAATCCAAGTATTCACAATTGATCCCGAATTTACATTCGAAGAATCAAGCGAATAGGCCGTTGAAATAAGTCCAAAAACGATAAGAAATAAAAAATACTTTTTCATGCTAAGATTATTTTAAACTTGTGATTTTATCTTTAATTGCTTTTTTGAAAGCTTTGATGTCTGCGCTTTGATCAGGTGTATCGTTGTTGTCAATAAATATTTTAGTTACAGATGCTCCTTGTTTCAATTGGAAAAAGATACCGCCTTGATCTGCTCCATCTGGAGAACCATACGTTTTTGTTTGCCCTTTTAAAGTGTAAATTTCTGCAGGAATGCTTTTTGTAAATAGTGTATATTCACCTCTTTTTGTTTTAGCAAAATAAGCTGACTGTTCAAAATTGAAGTTTCCAGAAGCAGTACTGATCAATTTTAGAATATTAAAATCATTCAGCTGAAAGAAATTTTGACAGTCAGAACCTGAACAATTTCCATAGTAGCTTCCAATAATAATGTTATCTGGAGTTTCAGTTGTTTTATTAAAAATGATCGTTTTGTTTGATTTCGGAAGTAAAATAAAATCTGAAGGGTATGTTACAGTTGGAGAAATATTTTCACCTGACTGAGGCCCGCTTTCGTAATAGCTAATTACAATTTCGCATTTATTTTCAACAATCGAAGTCATTTTTATAGTATAACCGGTTGTTGTTTTCATTCCTGAGAAAATACCAACTAACATATTTTTAGTAAAATCAATATTAGCATCAGTGGCAACTGGGCATGTATTTTCGTGTTTTGTAAAAAGGGCAGTCATTTTTTCTTGAGTCCCAACAACAACGGCAGCTGGGTTATCAGGAAGCGTTTTGATTGCGTAATTGCATAAAAGCGGAAAACCTGTAAATCCTAATTCTGTATTTGCACCGCAATCAACATTCATATCATCATTTCCAAGCGAGCATGCGCTCAATCCAAAAGCTATAAATAAGCTCAACATCAATTTTTTCATTGTATTATTTTAATAGGTTATATTTTGTAGATGACTGAAGTTTAAAAAGGTTGCGTCGAAAATGCTTTTTTCTTTACTTTTTTTAAAATGTTTATTTAATTTAGAATGCGCACGAATTAGTGAAATTTTAAATTTTAAAAATCAGAACTACGTATTATTGCGTACTTTTACTTAAAAAAAACTTAGTTATGTTTGACTTTCTTCCCATTTTAGTGGCTTTTATTATGGCGTTATTTTTAGGTATTTACTTAGGAAAGCTTTTAATGAGCGCCAAATCACAGACTGAAAAAGTGAGTTTGGAAGAAAAATTAAATGCAAACGTAAATCAGCTGCAGCTGCAGAAAGAACAATTTGAAAGTGAAAGAAATAATTTTCAGAAACAGGTTCAATTAATTAATTCTGAAAAAGAAAATATTAGAACCGAGAAAGACAGCCTTGCGATTCAGCTTTCTAAAAAAGAAGTCGATTTTGAAAATTTATGGGAACGCCATAAAGAACAGAAAAATGAAATAACAGAGCTTCAGGAAAAATTCACCAAAGAATTTGAAAACTTGGCCAATAAAATTCTCGAAGAAAAGTCGGCTAAATTTACGGAGCAGAACAGCGAAAATATGAAGAATATTTTGTTGCCTTTGCAAGATAAAATTCAAGGATTTGAGCAAAAAGTAGAACAGACACATAAAGAAAGCATCGATTATCACGCAGCGTTGCGTCAGCAGATTGTTGGTTTAAGCGAAATGAATGCGCAAATGAGCAAAGAAACGCTTAATTTAACTAAAGCATTAAAAGGTGATACTAAAATGCAGGGAAATTGGGGCGAACTGGTTTTAGAGCGTGTTTTAGAAAAATCAGGCTTAGAAAAAGGACGCGAATATGAAGTACAGCAGAGTTTTACAAATAATGAGGGAACACGTGTTTTGCCAGATGTTGTAATTAATTTGCCTGACGGAAAGAAGATGATTGTCGATTCTAAAGTTTCGCTGGTTGCTTATGAAAGATGGATCAATGAAGAATCTGAAATATTGAAAATCGATTTTCTGAAAGAACATGTCAGTTCTATAAAAAGACACGTAGAACAGCTCGGAAACAAAAATTATCATGATTTATATCAAATTGAAAGCCCAGATTTTGTGTTGCTTTTTATTCCGATAGAACCAGCTTTCGCCATTGCATTAAATGAAGATTCGACCTTATACAATAAAGCATTTGATAAAAATATTGTCATTGTAACTCCAAGTACTTTATTGGCAACTTTACGCACTATCGACAGTATGTGGACAAACCAGAAACAGCAGGAAAATGCTTTTGAAATTGCCAGACAAGCGGGAGCTTTATATGATAAATTTGAAGGTTTTGTAACGGATTTAGTCCGAATTGGAAATAAAATTAAAGACACAAAAACCGAATACGAAAGCGCTATGAATAAATTGGTTGACGGAAAAGGAAACTTAATTTCAAGCGTCGAAAAATTAAAGAAAATGGGAGCCAAGGCAAAAAAATCGCTTCCTGAAAATATTATTGCCAGAGCTTCAAATGAAGATGAAAATCAGTTTTTAAATTAAAACTCCAATTTAACTTCAGCCAGAATAACATAAAAAATACCATAAAAATAAAAACATGACTACAGATTTCAAACTCGTTTCATCATCAAAAATTAGTATTTCCGAATTAATGCTGCCATCGCATACCAACTTTAGCGGTAAAATTCACGGAGGATATATTTTACAATTACTGGATCAGATTGCTTTTGCTTCGGCATCAAAATTCAGTGGTAATTATTGTGTTACGGCTTCTGTTGATACCGTAAACTTTTTAAAACCTATTGAAGTGGGCGAACTGGTAACGATGAAAGCGTCGGTAAATTATGTGGGAAGAAGTTCGATGGTTGTCGGAATTCGTGTTGAAGCCGAAAATATTCAAACTGGAGTGATAAAACATTGCAATTCGTCATATTTTACAATGGTTGCTAAAGATAAAGAAGGAAAAAGCGTTCAAGTTCCGGGTCTTATTTTGTCAAGTCTTGAAGAAGTGCGCCGTTTTAGAAAAGCAATCAAACATATTGAAATTAAGAAAGAGGTTGAAGAACATGAAAAACTCACCAATGTGAATTCGATTGAAGATTTAGCGAGCTTGGATAAGTACAATGTGCTTTTAGAAATCAGTTAGATTGTTTATCTTTAGGTTATAACATTAAATTATAACACGATGGTAAAGTTTGGATATACAATATTATATGTTGAAGAAGTAGAAAAAGCAATTGAATTTTATGAAAATGCTTTTGGGTTTTCAAGGAGATTTATTAGCCCAGACAATGATTATGGCGAATTAATCACAGGAGAAACCACGCTTTCATTTGCGTCAAAAAAATTAGCAAACCAGAATTTGAAAGATGGTTTTCTTGAAAGTAATTTAGAAAACAAGCCTTTTGCAATTGAAATCGGTTTTATAACTGAAGATGTTGGGGAATTGCTGCAAAAAGCAACTTCTTTTGGAGCTGTTTTAGTAACAGAACCAACGAAAAAACCTTGGGGACAAGTTGTAGCGTATGTTCGTGATCCCGAAGGATTTTTGATTGAGATTTGTACGCCTGTTGAGTAATAAAATTATGGTGAAGTCCCTTCGGGACAAATTGTGGCGTTAATGTTTTTTTTCTACCAATATTTAATTCCTATCGGAATATCTCGTAGAGATTAAATATTGGTAGCTGCGGGACAGATCGCTGCGTTAATTTATTTTTTTCTAGCAATATTAATTCCTAACGGAATATCTCGTAGAGATTAAATATTGGTAGAAAAATATAATAGAAACCCAATCTATTTTGTCCCTTAGGGACTTTATATTTCACAATTTACAATACTCATTTCACGTAAAAAATATTCACAAATATTTAGGATTAGCAGAAAACTTTGTACCAAGAAATTTCGTAACTTTAAGTATACATTATTAGGTTACGGAATATTTCACGGAGTACTGCCATTCAATTTTTTTAAGCCATTATCTTAAGTTCTGATTTTCTCTTCTTAAAATAAAAAAATCGAATGACATAATTGTTTAATGATGACGATTATGAAAAGAACTACTTTATTAATTTTACTTTTTACCGCATTTTCTTTGCTTGCTCAAGATAAATTTAAAACCAATTCGGCGGTTGTAAATTTTGAAGCTTCTGTTCCTTTTTTTGAAGAAGTGAAAGCGGTAAATAAGCTCGGAACTCTTGTTCTTGAACCTGAAACAAGTACGCTTATCTGTACTGTTATTATCAAAGATTTTCGTTTTAAAATGGATTTAATGCAGGAACATTTTAACGATAATTATATCGAAAGCCATCGTTATCCAAAAGCTGTTTTTAAAGGCAAAATCGAAAAATTTGATTTAAAAAATATCGATGAAACGGAAAGAGAATATGATATTAAAGGCAAATTATATCTGCATGGAAAATCTAAAATTATTGCTGTAAAAGCGCTGATGAAAAGAGTTCCTGACGGAATTCAGATTGTATCGACATTTCCTATTTCAGTAGAAGATTTTAATATCGAAATCCCTTACGTTGTAGCCAACAAAATTTCAAAAACTGTCCAGACTGATTTAACAGGGATCATGCGATAAAAATTGACAAAGATTTTTACAAATTCTTAAGGTTAATTAAAAAAATGGGTAGCAGCATAACAGCCTTAAGAATTTGTAGAATCGGAGTCGTAAATTATTGCAGACAGCTCAAAAGCGTCCGTTCTAAATCTGTAAACTGAAACTCAAATCCTTCTTTTTGGATTTTTTGAGACGAAACACGCTGTCCTTTTAAAACTGCTTCGCTCATCTCTCCCAAAGTAATTTTTAGTAAAAAAGCAGGAATTTTAGGAAACCAGATCGAATAGCCTAAAATCGTAGCTAATGTTCTTGAAAATCCTGAATTGGTAGTATTGTCTGTGACGCAGGCATTGTAGGCGCCATGCATATGTTCGTCTGTAATTGCTTTTAGATAAATCTGTGCTAAATCGTCAATATGAATCCAGGCTAAATATTGTTTTCCAGTGCCTAAAACAGCACCAAAACCAGATTTAAAACTCGGAACCACTTTTTTCAAAAAACCTTCATCTTTGCCAAAAACAATTCCGGTTCTGATTTTTACCGTTCTAATGCCGAGCGTACTTATTTTATCGGCTGTATCTTCCCATATTTGGCAAGTTGTGCCTAAAAAGTCTTTTGCTGATGGTGTTTCTTCATTGCAAATTTTATGGCTTGTAACCGCTCCATAAATCCCAATTCCTGACGCCGAAATAAATGCATTTAGCGTTTTATTGTTTTCTTTTAAAATCGAAAAGATAAGTTCGATAGGTTTTGTTCGGCTTTCTAAAATAACTCTTTTTCGTCTTCTGGTCCATCGTTTTTCAACAATGCCTTCGCCGGCAAGATGTATAATATAATCAGCATTCAGGATGGCTTCTTTTTCAATGAAATCCTTTTTTAAATCCCATTTATAATACGTAATTGACGGCGTATTTTTATGCTCAAACCGACTTAAAATTGACACTGAAAAGCCATTGTCGATAAGAACATCGGTCAGATGTTTACCAACAAATCCAGTGCCTCCGGTCAGTAAAACATTTTGAGCCATAATAGTTTATAATATATTTAACAGTGCATATTGTTTAAGGAATAGTAAAGGTACTTAAACAATGCTTACCTTTAAGGCAAATTCTAATTTTTAATAAAATGGCGACTAAAAAAAAGGTAATTACCAAAGATGATATCGTTTCAATATACATGAATGAAGTTTTAGAAAAAGGCGAAAAACCAAAATCAGTTTATCATTTTGCCAAAGAAAATGATTTTAGCGAAGCTGAGTTTTATGCTTTTTTTGGAACATTAGAAGGTTTGGAAAAAGAAATATTTAGACTCTTTTTTGAAAACACCGTTAACTTGCTTCACAAAAATGAAGAATATCAGCAATATGATATGAAAAATAAAATGCTGAGTTTTTATTTTACTTTCTTCGAAATTTTGACTGCCAACAGAAGTTATGTTCTACAGTCGTTAAAAGTAGATAGGAATCCGCTTAAAAATTTAGTGCAGCTTACTTCACTCCGAAACAGTTTTAAAGAATATGTTTCAGAAATTCTGACGGATGATTATAGACTGGAACAAGAAAAACTTCAAAAATTTCAGGAAAAAACAATTCAGGAATCGGCTTGGGTGCAATTAATGTTTACAATTAAATTTTGGATGGACGATGAATCTGCCGGATTTGAGAAAACCGATATTTTTATCGAAAAATCAGTTAATGCTTCATTCGAATTAATGAATGTTGCGCCAATGAACCATTTGATAGATCTTGGCAAATTTCTATTTAAAGAAAAAATATACAGCAAATAATGAAAACAATCGATTATATCCCAACTTCAAAAATAGAAAGAGCGGGAAAACTGGTTCAGACCGGCGCCAAAATTGGAGTAAATTATGTGAAACATTATGCTGAAAAAATAGTTAATCCTGATTTATCAAGAGATAAACTAAATGAAAATAACGCCGAAGATATTTACGACGGACTAAAGAGCTTAAAAGGAAGCGCCCTTAAAGTGGCTCAAATGCTGAGTATGGACAAGAATTTTCTGCCTCAGGCTTATGTAGAAAAATTTTCGCTTTCACAATTTTCTGTTCCGCCGCTTTCTGCACCGTTAGTATTAAAAACATTCAAAAATAATTTTGGCAAAACGCCTTATGAAATTTATGATGAATTCAACCCAAATTCAATAAACGCGGCCAGTATTGGTCAAGTGCATTTGGCTACGAAAAATGGAAAAAAACTAGCAGTCAAAATTCAGTATCCGGGTGTTGCAAACAGTATTTCTTCCGATTTAGCTTTGGTAAAACCAATCGCAATCAGGATGTTTAATTTGCAAGGAAAAGATTCTGATAAATATTTTAAAGAGGTCGAAGACAAACTTATTGAGGAAACGAACTACTTGCTAGAATTGAAACAAAGTCAAGAAGTTGTTGATGCCTGCAGTAAAATCGAGAATATTTCTTTCCCGAATTATTATCCTGAATTTTCATCAGAGAAAATTATTACAATGGATTGGATGACTGGAATTCATCTTTCTGAGTTTACGGCCAAAAATACGGATCAGGAAGCAGGAGATAAATTAGGGCAGGCGCTTTGGGATTTTTATATGTACCAAATCCATGTTTTACGAAAAGTTCACGCTGATCCTCATCCAGGAAATTTTTTGGTTGATGATCAAAACCACTTAATTGCGTTGGATTTTGGCTGTATGAAACAAATTCCGGAAGAATTTTACACACCGTATTTTGAATTAATCAATAAAAATGTGATTACAGATGAAAAGCGTTTCAACGAAAAATTATTCGAATTAGAAATTCTTCGTCCAGATGATACACCAGCAGAAATCGAATATTTCACCGAAATGTTTCATGATTTGCTTTCGCTTTTTACAAGACCTTTCCAAAACGAAACTTTCGATTTTGCCGATGAAACTTTCTTCAATGCCATTGCGCAATTAGGCAAACGCTTTTCAGAAGATACAAACTTGAAAAAAATGAACGGAAATCGTGGTTCTAAGCACTTTATTTACATGAATCGTACTTTCTTTGGTTTGTATAACTTAATGTTCGATTTGAAGGCGAAAATTGTTGTTGAGAATTATTTGAAATACTAGTGGAGGAAATTCCAATATAAAAATTCCAAATTCCAATCTAACAAGATAGACCTTTGTCAAAGTTTAAAACTTTGACAAAGGTTTTTTCGTTTAGTTTGTGATCCTTCGTTCAGGATGACAAGATTGTGTGTAATTGGAATTTGGAATTTTAAAATTTGGAATTTATTTAATTATCCCCGCCTTATAAGTCGCAATCGCACGATCTCTTGCAAACGCGTGATCAACCATTGGTTCATTGTAACCAAAATCAAACTCAGGAATCCATTTGCGAATGTATTCTCCTTTTTCGTCAAATTTCTTTTGCTGAATTTCGGGATTAAAAACTCTGAAATAAGGCGCGGCGTCGCAGCCTGTTCCTGCAGCCCATTGCCAGTTTCCTACGTTTGAAGCCAATTCAAAATCTAATAATTTTTCGGCAAAATAAGCTTCACCCCATTGCCAATTAATCAATAAATGTTTGCATAAAAAACTGGCCACAACCATGCGGACACGATTGTGCATATAACCTGTTTCGTTGAGCTGACGCATTCCGGCATCGACCATTGGATAACCTGTGGTGCCTGAACACCAACGTTTAAAATCTTCTTCGTTATTTCGCCATTGAATTCCGTCGTAAGCCGATTTGAAATTATGATTGACACAATTTGGAAAGCTGAATAGAATCTGAATAAAGAATTCTCTCCAAATCAATTCACTTAAAAAAGTCTGATTTTTTCTATTCGCCCAATTTACCAACTTCCGAATACTGACGGTTCCAAAACGTAAATGCGGCGAAAGATAAGATGTGCTGTCTAAGGCAGGAAAATCACGTGTTTCTTTATAATTTGAAATTTGAGATAAATCGTGAGGTTGTACTTTTATAGCACTTTTTTCAAAACCAATTTCTGATAATTCTGGAAATGAAAATTGATTTTTGAAAAAATTGGATTGAAACGATGCCGAATCATATTCTGGTGCAGCTCCTGAAAAATGATATTTCTCAAGCCATTTGTTTTTATATGGTGTGTAAACCGTGTATGGAAGTCCATCGGCTTTTGTGATTTCTTTTTCTTCGAAGATTACATGATCTTTAAAAGAGAAACACTCGATTTTACTTTCCTTTAAAAGAGAACAAATTGTTGTGTCACGTTTGATTGCAAACGGTTCGTAATCTTTATTGAAGAAAACGTTTTGTATGTCAAATTCTGAAATAAGCGATTTCCAGACTTCTGTTGTTTTTCCTTTTTTGATTAGAATTGAAGAATCAAATTCGTTTAATTGGGAATTTATTTTTTGAAGTAAATCATAAATAAAAGTTACTCTGGCATCATTTTTTGGAAGATTGTCCAAAATATCTTCGTCAAAAATAAATAAAGGAATTACAGGGAAATCTGATTGCAAGGCGTGAAATAATCCCGTATTATCTTCTAAACGCAGATCGCGTCTGAACCAGAAGAAAGAAACTTTTTGTTTTGTCATTGTATTGGTTATGTCTTGACGAATATTTGTATTGTGTATTTTTTTTAAACACATAGAAACATAGATTTTTTTCTTTTTGATTTAGAGATCTTAAAAAAGAAACTAGTTTCTTAACACATAGCTCCCAAAGTTTGTCATTCCTCGTTACTCGGAATGACAAGATTGTACAGACTATGTTTGTTTGTGCAAGTGAAACGCCTTTTTCAAGTTATAAAATCTATGTTTCTATGTGTTTAAAGAAAATTAAAAGCTTTTTTGTTTGCCATTAATTTGTACGACTTGTGGCTCTTTTTGTGAATTGAATAATTCTTCTATTTTGTTGCGTCGGAAATCGAAAATGGTATTTAGTTTATTTTTTACAATTATGGTGTTCATAATTCGGCCTAGAATTCCGAGTGGAAGGGCGTAATGAACGATGTCTGTCATTTTTGTTCGGCCGTCTTTTGTGCGTTCAAAAAAATGTTTGTGATGCCATAATTTGTATGGACCAAAGCGCTGAATGTCGATGAAATATTCGTTTTCTTGACAAGCTGTAATTTCGGTTACCCATGAAATTTTGATTCCCAAAAGCGGTTTTAAGGTGTAAGTAATGAGCTGTCCGTGATACATTCTTTTATTATCAAAATCCTGAATTTCAAAACTCATATTGTCAAGCGTTATGGTTTTAAGATTTTTTGGACTTGAGAAAAAATCCCAACATTCTTCGACACTTGAATTTACATATTGTACGGTTTCTATTTTGTATAATTTCATTTCGTATTAAATCAATTGTTTCAAATGTTTCTTATAAAGTTACATTTTATAATATTTAAATGGTACAAACAACATTCCGAAACATTCTCCTTTTTCTTTGTTGAGGTGTTTATGGTGTATTTTATGTGCTTTTCTAAGTCCGATGAGGTATTTGTTTTTAGTGTTTTTAAACCATTTAAAACGCTGATGAATCAACACATCGTGAATTAAAAAATAGCAGGCGCCGTAAAGCGTAATCCCACAGGCAATGAAAAACAAATAATTGAAACCGGCCTGAGCACCAAAATAAAATAAAAGGATACTTGGAGTAGCAAAAATGACAAAGAAAATGTCGTTGCGCTCAAAGGTATGCTCGTATTTTGGCTGATGATGATCTTCGTGAAAATACCACATAAAACCGTGCATTACGTACTTATGCGTAAGCCAGGTAACACATTCCATGAACAGAAAAACGCCTAAAAAGATTAAAAAAGAAATCATTTTGTAAATGTTGTTATTAAAATTATGACTTTATTTTGTTTGAGTTTAGCTTTAGATTGTAAAATATTAACTCTAATGATTATTTTTTTTACTTGTCATCCTGAGCGAAGTCGAAGGACCGCAAGTAGCTCCGCAATCTGTGACAATCTTTGTCGAGTTTCTCGCGAAGATTTCTCCTTCGTCGAAATGACAAACTGTTGGCTAAATCTCTATACTAACTTCAATTTATACGTCACAAATGACTGCGCCAAAAGCCCAGCTTTTGTATAATTAGAAACCCGTATTCTGGAATTTCCTATTTCGTGATATGGTGTGTTTTTTAGCTTTTTGAGTAACTTTTTATAATAAACATAAGCGGTGTAAACGCCAAATTTAGCTTCAATTGGCAATTTTACAATTCCTTGATACGCAATTCGGAAATCTTCTTCGATTTCTTTGATGATCTGCGCTTTTGCATCTTCATTGAAATTGTTGAGATTGATTCCCGGAAAATAAGTTCGGTTTAAAATCAGATTATCATCTTTTAAATCTCTTAGGAAATTTACCTTTTGAAAAGCTGATCCTAAACGCATGGCTTCGTGTTTTAACTGCTCGTATTTGTGCTCTTTTCCGGAAACAAAAACTTTCAAACAC
The DNA here is from genome assembly GCF_009711135.1 of Flavobacterium sp. LC2016-01. Lineage (GTDB taxonomy): Bacteria > Bacteroidota > Bacteroidia > Flavobacteriales > Flavobacteriaceae > Flavobacterium. The sequence goes on from NZ_WMIC01000008.1 coordinate 205,551, forward strand.
ATTAATCCGACAACATCGGCGGAGCCATAAATGTAATCTGCGTACTCGGTTTGAGTGTTATAAGTTGATTTTATAAGGTCAAGTTTCATGCTTCGTAAAAACGCCTGAACTAAATCATCAGTAATATTATATTCTTTGACTGTATGCTGGAAAGCGTTTAAAATAGGATTCAGACTGATGCCTAATTGCATTGCTTTGTAATATTCTTTTTCGAAATCCTCGATCAGATATTCTTTTTCATAATCGTGAAATGAATCTACGATTTCATCAGCAAAACGCACGAATCCGTAAATGCTGTAAATGGCATCACGAATGCTTGGCGACAGCATTTTTACTGCCAATGAAAATGAGGAACTGTAATTTTGCGTAATCAGTTTACTGCATTTGAAAGAAACGGCGTCGAATAGTGATTTCATTTTTTAAGATCTAAAAGATTTTTGAATTAACTCAGCAACCAATTTTCCCGAAATTAAAGCAGGCGGAACCCCTGGACCAGGAACAGTTAATTGTCCTGTGAAATATAAATTACGTACTTTTTTGCTTTTTAGTTTTGGCCTTAAGAAAGCAGTCTGCGATAAAGTATTCGCCATTCCGTAAGCGTTGCCTTTATACGCATTGTAATCTGTTACGAAATCATTTTTGCAGAATGACTTCTTAAATATAATGTTATTTTTAATTTTCTGTTGTGTAAGCTCTTCAAAACGATCGATTATCTTTTCGAAATAGGCTTCTCGTAGTTCTTCATTATCTTCAATTCCCGGTGCAAGCGGAATTAAGAAAAACCCTGATTCCATTCCTTCGGGCGCTGCCGTAAGATCTGTTTTGGATGGAAAATTGGCATAAAACAATGGAGATTCCGGCCATTGTGGATCATCATAAATGGCTTTTGCATGCTTGTCAAAATCAACATCAAAAAATAATGCATGATGCGAAATGTTTTCTATTTTTTTATTGAAGCCAATGAAAAATAGGAGAGAAGAAGGAGCAAAAATTCGGTTTTCCCAATATTTATTGGAATAAACACGATGTTCTTTTTCGAGCAAAGTTTCAGTATGCTGATAATCGGCACCACTTAAAATCAGGTCTGCTTTTATGATTTCTGCGTTGATTTCAACTCCAGTTGCGGTTTTGTTTTCAACGATTATTTTTTCAATTGGCGAATTGGTTTTAATCGTAACGCCAAGTTCTAAAGCTAATTTTTCAATACCGCGAATAACATCAAACATTCCTGTTTTTGGATGCCAGGTTCCTAGACCAAAATCGGCATAATTCATAAAATTGTAAAAGGAAGGCGTTTTGCTGGGTTTTGCTCCAAGAAATAAAACGGGAAATTCTAAGATTTGAATTAATCTTTCGTTTTTGAATTTCTTTCGGATATCCTGACTCACATTACTCAAAAACTGATCGAGTTTTAAAGCTGTTTTTGGTGTAATTAATTCTAAAGGAGAAACTCCGGGACGATATACAAGATCTTTAATCGCAATATCATAATTGCTTTTTGCTTGGTCGATGAAGTTCTGAAGTTTATTAGCACTTCCGTTTTCGATGGTTTCAAAAGCAGCTTTTATTTCTTCTAAATTATCGCAAATACTGATAAAATCATTTGTTCCAAAATAAACTCTGTAGGCAGGATTAAGTTTTATGAGTTCATAATAATCAGAAGTTTGTTTATTAAAATCCTGAAAAAAGCGATCAAAAACATCTGGCATCCAGTACCAGCTTGGTCCCATATCAAAGGTGAAACCATCTTTCTTAAATTGTCGTGCTCGGCCACCAATCGTTGGATTTTTTTCATAAATAGTAACCTTGTGTCCTTGTTTTGCCAAGTAACACGATGCGGCTAAAGAAGAAAAGCCAGATCCTAGTATGATAATTGTTTTTGTCATTTGTTTAACAAATATACAAAAACTTTAAACAAAATAATTAAATTTCTTCGATAGTTTCTTCCATCGAATCAAAAACACGAATGCGCTCATGCAGATTTGACTGGTCAATATGTTCTACCATATTACCCATAAGCCAGATTTCGTTATTTTTCAGCAACAATTTCTGTCCCATCGATTTTACATATTGATTAATAACAGTTCTATCAGGCTGAACGGTCATGAACGAAACGAATGTTATGTTTTCAAAATGTCGAGTAAGATCCTGCAAGTTTTCAATAGGCATACTTTCTCCTAAATAAATGGTTTTGTATCCTTTTGTCAAAATTTCGTATTGCAGATATAAAAGACCAATTTGATGCACTTCATTTAAAGGCAATGACAGCACAAAGATTCGGTCTGTTTTTGTAGGTTTTAATATTTGAAGACTTTCGGTATAAATTAAAATTTTCTGTTTGATCAAATGACTCATAAAGTGTTCATTTGCGGGTGTTATGGTTTCAGATTGCCATAACAGGCCTAACTCTTTCAACAACGGAAGAAAATGGTCTTTAAAAACTTCTTTAAAGCTTTTTTCTGAAATAAGCCAGTCAAAAGTATTGAAGAATAATTCTTGGTCGAAATTCATCATTGCCATTTTAAACGAAGTGATAGCATAGTTTTGCGAATTTTTCTTAGAAATAATTTCGCGTACTAACTGCGGGATTCTGTCCTCAGGATAAGTAGCAATTTTAGAAATTTTATAACCGTACTGATGAAGCAAAGTTATATTTAAAAGTTTCTGTAAGTTTTGTAAATTATATAGTCTGATATTGGTATCCGTTCGCATTGGTTCAAGAATATTGTATCTTTTTTCCCAAATACGAATTGTATGCGCTTTTATGCCAGATAAGTTTTCGAGGTCTTTTATGCTGAAAACCGTTTTTATATTGTTTACCATTATTGATCGTTGAGTAAACAAAAATAAAATAAAATCTGAAATAACCTCTAAAACTTTATCAAAATGCTAGATTATTGAAAGTTTGTAGTCTCATACTGATTTAATTTGTCCAGATGAAGAATTGTTTTGGACGCGTTTTGGCTTCTGTTGTACATAGTTACAAATTTTGCGCCATATATAATTTCGTCAAAAGTATACGAAGTTCGAGCAGCAACCGTGTTGCTAAACATGTCATCAAAAGTGGTAATAAAGACTAAAATTTCGCCATGTATTTTTTTGAAATCTTCTTCGGTAAAATTATATAAAGGACTGTTTTTTGTAATTGGATGCACCAATGTCCAACTTAATGTAAGAGCATTGATTTTGTCTAATTCCAAATCGAGACTGTAGAATTTATTCACTTGTACGCCATTTTCCTCAATACTTAATCCTAAAGTTATTTTTGCTGTAGCATCAGTAAAATTGGTGTTTTTAAAAGGTACAAGCCGAATCATTAAACCTTTATCTTCTCCATAAGGCGAAATTAAAGCATTGTGGGAAAATTTTAAATATGCAGTAGGCTTGCTGAATCTTCCAAAAAACAATCCTGTTGCAATTGCAAAGCTTAATAATCCAATTAGTGCTTCGGCAGCAGACAAGGCGCTCGTTAAAAATCCAGTCGGACTAATATGCCCATAACCAACGGTGGTAAATGTTTGTGCGCTAAAAAAATAAGCCTGGCCAAATTGCTTCAAAATGCTTTGAGACTGTTCGATTCCGTCAAGATGTTCAATTCCTATGGCATAATAAATGACGGCAAAAATAAAATTGATGACAATGTAAAAACTAAATAAAATGAGCATGAATTTCCAATTTGGCATATTAATCATGGTATGATACCAACTGATGCGACGAAATAAATGCATGCCTCTTTTTTCAACATTTGCCGTTCCATTTTTATTGACAAATCTTCCGCCGTAACTTTCTGCATTGGTTCCAAACCCGGAATTTTTATCTGTTTGAGCATTGTTGTTGATTTTTTTAAGAAGCGCCATAGAAATTTAATTGAAGAGCAAATTTATAAATATCTTTTGTGGAATATTAAAGTGTTTGTAAAATAAAAGCCATTTGTATTTTGGTCTTTACAAATGGCTTTTGTTGTTTTTCTTTTATCTGCAAAAAGTTGCTTTGTTTTTTATTGCGCTCTGACTTCCGAGTTCTACAGCTTTTGAGAAATCTTTGCAGGAATTTTTCTTGTCGCCAATTTTATTATAAGCCAAACCTCTTAAATTGTAGGCGATATAATCTTTAGGATTAAGCCCAAGTGACGAAGTGCAGTCATCAATGGCTTCTTTGTAGTTCATCAATTTGTAATTTACATTGGCTCTTCCAGTAAAAGCATCGGCATTCATGCTGTCTAGTTCAATCGTTTTGCTAAAATCTGCGAGAGCGCCATTTAAATCATTAAGTTTAAGTTTTGCGACACCGCGATTTTGGTACGCTTCAACAAATTTTGAATTCATGCTGATTGCTTTTGTGTAATCGCTTATAGCGCCTTTTGTATTGCCTGCTTCTGCTTTTTTCATGGCTTTGTCAAAATAAGCAGTTGCAGATTGTGCCCAGGAAGAGCAAGTAATCATAATAAATGATACTAATAGTAGGTTTTTCATAAAACTAATTTGGGATTAGCGGTTAATTATTTCCAGACGAATTTAAGAAAGATTTATTTTGGAAGAGAAGTTCTTGTGTGAAATAAATATAAACTTGTTGGGGGTAATGAATTCAAACACATAGAGACATAGATTTAAAAGGCGCAAAAAAGGCGTTTCACTTGTTTTAACAAACATAGTTGGCTATGTGTTAGAAACTGGTTTCTTTTTAAGCTCTTTTCTACAAATAAAATCTATGTTTCTATGTGTTGAATAAAAAAACGAATTATAACCAACGGGTTTTTATAATTAAATTTTCAAAAATCCTCGAAATCCTCTTGCTGCATAATAGGATTCGGCGCCATTGTGATAAAGGAAAACCCTGCCGTAACGGAAATCACAAAATACCGCGCCGCCAAGTTTTCGAACATCATCTGGCGTTGCGATCCAGCTTGAGGTTTTAGTATCAAAATTTCCAAATTCTTGTAATTGTCGATATTGTTCTTCAGTTAAAAGCTCAATTCCCATTTCGGCTGCCATATCAACGGCACTGTTTTTAGGTTTGTGTTCTTTTCTTGAATCCAATGCTTTTCTGTCGTAACAAAGGCTTCTGCGGGCTTTTGGGCTTTCGGCTGCGCAATCGAAGAATGTATATTCGTCAGTATCTTTATTGTAGTTTACAACATCTGGTTCGCCTTCTGTTTTTTCCATTTGAAGCAAAGACCAAAGTTTCTCCGGATTTGCATTGAGTTTAGCTTCGACTTTTGACCAATCTATATTTTGATGACGATTTGTGTTTTTCTCAAAACGGACTTTCAAAATGCTGATCAGCTGTTCTTGTTCTTCCTGCGAAATTTTATTTTTCATTTTGTTGTTTTTTGATCATTACTCTTGTCGGCGTACCATTTCATTTATCCAAATTGGTGCAAAAGGAGAAGTACAGCCTTTTGAAGTTGGGTAATCTCTGTAAATGCCCAATTTCTCTCCAATAGCTAAGGCGCGTTCTCGATATTCAGGAAATTTAATTCCAATTTGTGCCAAAGTGCTGTTCATTGTCCATTGGACTTCTGGCGCTGCGGTTGGCATTTCGTTTTCAATTCTATCAAGTAAAGCTGGTAAATCAAGAATTTCAGGATTTCGGGCAACACATCCGCTGGTCAGGCTCCATGCGGCGCGGCCGTGCATCACATCGGTTGAATGCATCCAGGCTTGTCGCAAAGTTTCTCGGTCGGGATACTCTTTTATTATATAGGAATAAAACCAATCGGCAATATGGACGAATTTTTCCGAGGAAACCATTTTGGCAATTTGTTCATTCGAAAGTTTCTTTGGATCTATAATCAATATTGCTAAAAATCGAGCGTCGGCATTTTCAGTATCCCAAAGTTCAAGTGCTAATTCGTGATTGATTTTTATTTTTTTTGCCAATGTCCGAATGTCGCCCATTTTAACGCCAAACTGATTCTCAGAAACACCACGTTTTTTATTTTGGGCAAATACTTTTTCATCTCCAAGAGATTTGAGCTGTATTAAAATATCTTTAGCTGTCATTTTGATTTGTATTAAAATGGCAAATTAATCATTTAAACCTTTTCCGTCAAGAATATTCTGCGTGTGTTTTTCAACTCTTGCTTCTCGCGTTTTGGCTTGTTTTGGCTGAGAAAAGTGCAATAAATAAGCTCTTTGTCTTCCTGGAGTTAAGGCTTCAAAAGCTTTTTTTAATTCGGAATCTTCATTTAATTTCTTTTGAAATTCTTCAGAAACTGGAAAATCAGAAGTCTTTTTCAGATTGACTTTTAATCCCGCTTTTTCAATTTCAATTGCCTGATAGATATACGTTTTTAAAACAGGTTTCAAATCGACAATTTCTTTAAGATTTGTGAATCGAATATGACGGGCGGCCTGAACATTTTCGGATTGCTGAATCAAAATTCCGTCCGTATCTTTCATCAAAGCGCCTTTAAAAAATAGAAAAGCGCAATACTCTTTAAAAGCGTGAATTAAAACAACATTGCTGTCTTGGTACATATAACATGAATTTCCCCATTTTAATTCTTCAGTAAGCTGGCATTCCAGAGCGATGGTTCGCATCAGCTCTAATTCTTCTTGCCATTTTACAGCCTTATCAAAGAAAAAGTCAACTTTCGGATTCATTTTTATTAATTTAAGCGTTAATGAGTTTTCGTTCAGCTGGTCTAAAATACCAAGAAATTACCGTTAAGACAATCAAAAGAGCAGGACCGAAAAAATCTTTAGCACTATCGCCTGATGCAAAATGTGAAAATAAAGCGCCTGACATTGCAAAGAAAAAACCGGCATACGCCCATTCTTTTAATAAAGGAAATTTAGGAATAAGCACTGCAATAACGCCAAGTAATTTCCAAATGGCTAATAAAGTTAGCAAATAAATTGGATAACCCAAATGCGACATTCTGAGGGTTTCGTCTTTTGACTGCATTAATTGTACAATACCCGTTGCTGTCATGCCTAATGCCAGCCAAAGTGTAGCAATCCAATAAATAATTTTGTTTCTTTTTGTCATGATAAGTTATTTTAGGTTGTTGCAAATTTCTTGTAAACGGTTGTGCGCCATATTTAAGCCTTGTTTAAATGGCAATTGCAGCATTTGATCTCTCAGTTCGTTAGATTTATAGACGATCTGCATCGTAAGTTTGCTGCGGTTGTCATTTAGCTGTTCAAATTCTAAAAACTCTAATTGTGCAGTAAAAGGAGAATTTTCCATTTCAAATGTTCTGGTGATTTTTTGATTTGGGACAAAGTCATGAATTACGCCATTTGCTTTAAAAACTACGTTTCCGTTTGCATCGCTAGTTTCAAATTGATAAGAACCATGTTTTTTGCTTTCCAGTTTTAAAACTTTTGTGCCCATCCATTGTGCTACAATTTCAGGCTCTTCATACGCTTTAAAAAGCAATGCAACAGGCAGATCAAATTCTCGTGTAATTACTAAATCCTGTTTGCTTTCCTGTGCGTCTATTTTTGTTTTTAATTCCATAACAGTTAGTTTTCTGGTTTATAGTTTTTCATGATGTCTTCGAGTTTGTTGAATCTTTCGTCCCACATTTGGCGGAACGGTTCTATGAAATCAGCTATTTGTCTCATTTTTTTTGCATTTATGGTGTAATAGACTTCTCGGCCATTTTGTGTTTGTTGCAGCAATTCGCATTCCGTCAGAATTTTTAGGTGCTTTGAAACGGTCGGTCGTGCAGTATCAAAGTTTGACGCGATTGCTCCCGCAGTCATCGAATGCGAAGTCACTAAAAGTAAAATAGCTCTTCTTGTAGGATCGGCTATTGCCTGAAATACATCTCTTCTTAAATTCATTGTGAAGTTATTTGGCTACAAATATAAATGAAGCCATTTGGCTACGCAAATTTTTTAACATAATTTATTTTGTAACTGATTGAAAATGTGTGGTTAAATAAGCTTGATGTTGCGAATTCATTGGGATTTATGGAAGAAATAAAAAATATTGCTTCAGGAAAATTGTTTTTAACGGCTTTGTTTTACTTTTAATAAAAAATAGAAGATTTGAAAAAGAATACGAATTAATAAATTTAGATATGAAAAAATCACTTGTATTATTTTTATTAAATATTTCAGTTGTGCTTTTTGCGCAAGTGCCAAAAGATTCTGAGTTGTTTTTGACGTTAAAGAAACATGACAGTATTTTTTTTGAAAAGAGTTTTAATCAGTGTGATATTGCTTTTTTAGAAAAAGCGATTCATCCTGATTTGGTTTTTTATCACGATCAAGGCGGAATTCAGAATAAAAAGACTTTTTTAGAAAACGTAAAAAAGAATATTTGTGCCAAAGGTTCTCAAAAACCAATTCGAAAAGTAAAAGCTGAAAGCTTGGAAGTTTATCCTCTTTATGATAATGGAAAGCTTTATGGAGTTGTTCAGACCGGAATTCATGATTTTTATTTAAGAGAAGCAAATAAACCGGATGTTTTTACCAGCGAAGCGAAATTCACTCATGTTTATCTTTTAATTAATAAAGAGTGGATTTTGAAAGAGGTTTTGAGTTTTGATCATAAGAGCTAGTAAATTGAAAATATGATTGAAAATATTGCTATTCCAAATGTAATGCAAGAAGCGCTTGGAAATGAAAAAATAGAATTTTTTGTAAAAGCTAAAAAAGAACAGCCATTAAGAAATATTCTTTCGGTTTTCGGTTTTAGTTTTGTTTGGATCTTAGTAAACAGTCTAATCTTTTATGGTTTTGTCTGGGAATTGTTTTATGGAGAATGCACCTCAATTTCGATCGATGGTGTCTATACAGAAGTTTGTCCCGATGATTTATCGCCATTGAGAGGTTTGCTGATTATGTATTGTGTCTTTTTATCTCCGGGAGTTATCGTTGGTTTGCTTGGCTTTTTTGGATTGTTTAAATCGGGCGGCTATTATATTGGAACTGAAAATAATCTGATACGTTATAGTTGGGGAGAAGTAAAGTCATTTCCTTGGAAAGAGTTTACAGATGATATTGAAGTTTTTGGAAAGAAGAATGACGGTAATATAATTTTTAAATTAAAAACGGGAGTTTATATTACTCGTAATCATAAAAAAGTACTGTCTAATACGAAGATAAATCTTGGAAGTATTTTGTATGCTTTTGAAATTGTGGAATATTGCCGAAATAGAATTGCGGAATTGAAAGAATTGGAAATTCCTGTTTCAGCGTTATAAATATAAAAAGAGCTATTTCGCAGAAGTAAGAGATTGTATATTGGTTGAAAAATAAATTGAAATAAGATGTTTAGAAAAATAGTTTCCTTTTTTAAAAGTTTAGAAGCAGACAATGTTGAAATTAAAAGCCCTTCTGCTGGCAGCGCTTATTTTCACGAAGATTTATTTAGACAAGTGGAATTTGTTCCTAGAGAAAATATAGATTTTCTAAAAAGTGAAAATGATAAAGTAAATGAATTTGCTCAAAATCACTCTGACGGAAGTGGATTTACAGATCTTTATATCAGAGGAGATGAAAATCAAATGCTGCTACTTGAAAAGGAAATTGAAGTTAAAATGATTGATTCATTGCTCACTAAGCTTGGAATGAGGAAAATTGAAAATGTGTATTATTTTTACGGTTCAACGACAGTAAAATCAGAGAATACAATTGTATATGATTTTAAAGAAGCTCAAATTTTTATTGTTCAGAAAGATAATTTTATCAAAGATTTTTTTATCAACGGATTCAGATTTCATCAATTAGAAGAAGATAAATTGAAGCTTCAGGAAATTTTATTTAAAGTTGGAACTGAATTTAGTTTGGTTCTCAATGATTGGGATTTGACAATATCAATTGATCTCGAGGATAAAAATGAAATTAAAAAATATCTAAACGAGGAATTTTAAAATGTAGTTTTGGGAAATTCTGTTTTTAATCAAAAAAGACATAAAAAAAAGCCTATTTCGAAATGAAATAGGCTTTTTTGCTTTTGTGACCCGACTGGGGCTCGAACCCAGGACCCCATCATTAAAAGTGATGTGCTCTACCGACTGAGCTATCGAGTCATTGTTTTCTTTAATGAGGGTGCAAATATAAGTACTTTATTTAGGTTTTGAAGCCTTTTTTATGTGCTTTTTTGTAATAATTTATAAAAGCCTATTTTACAGTAAAATAAGAGTTGTTTTTTTGTGCTTTAGATATGTCTTCAGGGTAAAATGTTAAGCAAATAATTTCTAGTGGAATTATATAGTGTAAGAATATTTTATGTGCCTAACTCCTCACGAGCTCTTATCGAAAGGCAAATGTTTCTGATTTTATGCAATTTTATTATTCTATAAAAAATATAAAGACTTTTAAAACTACCAAAATGAAGCCGAACTCACATCACATTTATAAAATTTATATTCTGAAATATAAGGTGCTGCATCATAGTTTATAACAACATCTTTAGTGAATTTTCTATCACTGCGTCCAACAGAAACTATTTTATCCCCTACAATTTTATAATAGCTTAAGACATAACCGCGCCAAGGTGCATATCCTTCTATGATAATTTTGTCATCTTCAATACAATACTCACTATAAAAACCATATTTCAAATTATTAAAATCTTTTTCTGTTGGGAAAGAACAATAACCAGAACTAGAATACATTTTGCCATTACTAAAAAAGCGACGAAAATAATATACTTTGATAGGTTTGCCATCAATATCTCTTTCTTCACGTTCTCTTAGATAAATGCCGTTAATTTTGATTTTTGAAGTATCAACACTTATTTTCTTTTCTTTCAATAATTTGAATTTATATTTATATCGAGTACTAGCACCTCTGCATTCTTGTGCAGAGAGGCTGTAATTAATAAATAAAGTAAAAAATAGAATTTTTAATAATATATTAAATTTCATAAACATAAAATTTATTAGCCACATTACGATAATAATCCTTGTGCTGAATCAACCAAATAAAGATCTTTTAAAAATACCAAATTAGCAAAAGGAACTTGAAATATATATTTGTTGTATAAAGAATAAAATTTAGAAATTGAAAGAGATAAGTTCAAAAATAATAAAGAGTTTTCAATCAAACATTCTTATATATTTGTTCAAACATATCTCTAAGGAGAATGGAAAAGATTTAATTGATTTTTATAGTTAAAACAATGACGAAATTTTACTATTCAGTATTTATTTTAATCGCTTTTATTAAAGTTAATGCTCAAACCATAACAATTCCTGACGTTAAATTTAAAAGAAAATTATTAGAAGCTAATGATACATTGCGTATTGCTTATGGATTTGATGGGAAGCCAATAAAGATAGATCTTAACAATGATGAGAATATACAAGTTTCTGAAGCATTGGCTGTATATAAATTAGAAATGAGGAATTCTGAAATTTCTAGTTTAGAAGGAATAGAAAATTTTAAAAATCTGACGATTTTATATTGTGATCAAAATCAATTAGAAGATATAGATATAAAGGGATTGACAAAACTCAAAGAATTGGATTGCGAGCGAAATAAGTTGACTAAATTAGACATTGGTAATAATGCTGATTTGATCGGCCTTGATTGTTCCGATAACCAATTGCCTATTTTGGATATTAGTAAAAATACTGTTTTGACTATGTTAGATTGTTCTAATAATAAAATTAGTAACTTAAATACAGCTAAAAATGTATCCTTAACTAGGTTTTGGTGCAATTCAAATCAATTAGCTGGCTTGGATTTAAGTAAAAATCTGCATTTAAATGAACTTGAATGTAATAAGAATCAATTAACAAATCTAGATTTAAGCAAGAATGTATCTTTAACACGCGTTTTTTGCTGCGCTAACTTGCTTACAGCTTTAGATTTAAGTAAAAACATTGAATTGTCTAAGCTTCAATGTTCTTCTAATAAATTGAAAACATTAGATATTAGTTCTTCAAAAAAAATATCTAGCAATATTTTGTCTATTATAAAAAACGGTGTTGGTTCACTTGAAAATAATAATGATTTGGCTTTAATTAAGATAAATATAGCAATTCAAAAATTTGACGAAATTAAATATCTTAAAACAGAAAGACCTGATGTTGTTATTTCTACATATGAGGGAAGTGGCAACGATTTAGCTGTAAAATGTATTAATTACAATCCAACTACAAATACGTGTATAAATTAATAAATAGCAAAAATAATTTTCATAACGGGTTTCAAGCTTTTTTTAAAGTGACCTTGGTGGTGCGGCCAAGTATAATGCCGAAACAATTTGTTGCAAAAGAAATTAAAAAATGAAATTAAATAAAAACCATTTTAGTCTTTTAGCATTTGTAGCCTTTTTGACATTTCTTTTTTTTGAAGCTGAAAAAACGTCGAAGCAAGAGCAATTAATAAATGAAGATATAGATCGTAATTTATTTGTCACAGTAGCAAAATTAAAAGATTGTGGAAGATACAATTCATCATATATCTATTACTTTGATAAAAAAAAATATGATGGATTATATGATGGCAATGGTGATTCCGATTCAAAAATTGGTAAATATTTTACTGTAGAAATATCAAAAAAAAATCCAGAATTTTCAAGACTAATTATTGAGGAAGAAATTAATGATTCAATAAAAATTTCAAATAGCGGATTTAGAAAAAAAAAACTCGATGAAATACTTGACGCAAAATAAAACCTGCTAATAGCTGCTACAACGGATTTGGGCAATAGGCTTAATGGAAAGTTGATTTTGCATTTGAGATGATTGGCAAATCTAAAATAGGGCTTAATTTAATCCTAAACCCGCAATAGTAACAAAATGTAAGTGGTAATTATACAGAACCAACAATGGACAAAGCGAAACGTAAAGAAATACAGAATCAACTTGCTGAAAAAGAATTAGTCGAGTTTAAAAAAAGCTTACCAATTGACGAAAACATATTCGCTCAGCTGTTTGACTTTTTAGATGTTGAATTAGGCGAATATGGTTGCGACCATACAACGATATTGACAAAGAAATTTTTAGACAAAAATGTTGTTGTGAATGCAAGTGATGTAATTGACTGGTTGGAGGACAACGGAGGCGGTTGCGACTGTGAAGTTTTAGCAAACGTGGAAGATTTATTTGACTATCTAAATCCACCAATAAAAAAAACTTATCCAACAAACCAAGTTAAGAAGCAAAAACTAAATAGTTTGAAAACTGATTTTGGTTTTTTTATGGACAAAATTCCATCACCTTGGACTTTGACAGAGACAATTTTAGGAAACAGCAAGATTTATAATTTTCAGATTGGTAAAAGCGATAGTTGCGTTGCAGGTTTAGCTTTTGATTTTCCTATTACTCAATTGGACAATGATAAATTTTGGACAGACCTATGGGTAAAAGAAACGGAATTAAGTTACAATCTTGACCACTTAACAGTTGAACGAATGGAATTTGAAAACTATTTTGCTGTTTTAGTAAAAACAAAAGACTGGACGCCCGTGAAAATTTGGTGCATTAGAAAATCTACTGAAAAATGGTTCTTAAAAATAACTACTGAATTGAGCAGGCACAAGGGTGATATAAAAGAACTTGAAAAATTGATAAGTCACATAAAGACTGAATGAAAATAACTACCTCCGGCAACTACTACAGCGGATTTGGATAATAGGCTGGGAACTAAATCTTAACTTTAGAAGCTAAAAGGGAATCGTAAAACTTAACAAATCTATGATGAGGTTCGAACCAAAATCTCTCTAAACATAGATATTTTTAAAACTAGAACAAAATCTTAAAAATTTTCGAACCATAAAAAAAGCCTGAGAATCTAGATTCTCAGGCTTTTTGCTTTTTAAAGTTACCTTGACGGTACAGAATTCGAACCGCTTGTTAGAAGATTTAAAAATTATAAAGGATGTTTAATTTTATTATTTGAATTTAATATTACTATTGGTTAGAGTCGCGTTCCCGCAATTCATCAAAATAGCAAGACCGCCAAAATTTACATTCATGTTACTACAAATAGCCTTCAACAAATAAAAAGTTCCTTTGATGGTTTTTGAAATAAAAATCCTATTTTTGAAAATAACTAAATACTGAAATTTTTCAGACATAGAGCCTAATTTAGGGTAGATAAGTCTGATTTAGTCAGGCATATATATAAGTTATGTATAATGCTAAAAAACCGAACAGGAATGAAAAAAAACAAATACTTAGTTCTATTTACACTTTTTACAATAAATATTTTGATTGGACAAAATCACCCAAAAACAAATGTGAAAATATTTAGTCCGAAAAATAATTCCTATAGTATTTATTACCCAGAAAATTATATCACTGAAGAGGATACGGAAGGTATAGTTTCCATTTTTAACAAAAGCAAAGACGGTAACGAAAAAGAAGAAAACAATATCACTATAAGCAATTATATAGTTGACAAAAATTTTTCGACAGATGAAACTATTGCTTTGATGAAAAATTATTTTAAAGATTATTTCTCAATTAAATTAGAGGATAAAGATTTTAAATCATTTAAATCAAAATATGACAATCTTTTAGAATGTGATATAAAAGAAAATGATAATTATTGGAAATGGTGGACAATAACTTTAAAAAACAAAATATTTATCATTTCGCTTAATAAAAAAACAGACATCAACGATGAAAATGTTACGTTATTAAGACATATGATTGACAATTTGACTATTAATTAATTATTCAAAGCACTATACACAACAGCTACTACAACGGATTTGGGCAATTGGCTTAATGGGAAGTTGGTTTTGTATTTGGGATGTTTTTGCAAATCCGAAGAATGTGCTTAATTTATTCCAAACCCGCTGTAGTGCCAGAACGTTATGGGTCAGCTTAAAAAAACTAAACAGTGAGAGACAACCGAAATTTACAAACCTATGCTTAAACTTTATAAACTAACGGATAATCAACTTAACTATTGGGAAACTTGGGACAAAGATGAAAAAACTGCAATTGTGCATTGGGGTGTGGTTGGACAACGTGGACAAGACAAAGAAGTTAAAAGCGGACTTTTCTCAAATTTCAGAAAGACTGTTCAGAAAGAAATTAACGAAAAACTAAAAGAAGGCTACGCTGAATTTGACGAAGACAAGCTTTCTTTTTTAGAAATAGAATATAAGATTGACGGTTTTGGAACAGAACAAGACCTTGAAAAACGTCATAGACTTGAAAACAAACTTGACGGAATATTAGGATGGACAGGACTTGGCCACACAGACGGGGGAAGTATTGGAAGTGGGACAATGGAAGCTGGATGTATGGTGGTTGATTTTGAAATTGCAAAAAAAGTAATTGAGGTAAATTTAAAAAACACAGAATTTGCCGATTACTCAAGAATTTACAAAATGGATAATGAATAAAAAGCCGAACGTATAACAGCTACTACAATAGATTTGGACAAATAGGCTTAATGGAAAGTTGGTTTTGTATTTGGGATGTTTTTGCAAATCCGAAGAATGTACTTAATTTATCCCAAACCTGCTTTAGTGACTGAATGGTGACAGTCATTCATTACATAATCAAAAACTTATAAATAATAAATATGGGATTATTAGACAAATTATTTGGAAAAAAAGAAAACAAATCAAAAATACAATCGCTAAATACGCCGATTTCTGAGATAAAAAAAGACAGAGAAGAATATATTAATGTTGGACAAAGTATTTTTCCTGTTATCAAGTCTATTGATGATCCCAGAATTAAAATGGCTGCAAACAACAATCCATTATTAGTAGACCCTTTAAGTGATGGAATTGTAACTTGTTATGTTTTGGATATGGGAGATAATTTCGAAATGTTATCTCAATCACACTTAGAAAATTTTGGGTTAAGTATTGAAGATATAAGACAAGTTGCTCAAAGAAATTTCATCAACAAAGTTAACGCTGATTGCAAAATAGGAATTATGGATTTTTCAGAACAAAATCCATTGGCAAAACCATTTTATAAAGTAGATATCGACGCTAATTTCAACCCTTCACTAATGTTGTTAGATGAATTTTGGGAAACAACAGCAAAAGAAGTTACAAATGCCGAAATTATTGCAGTTACAATACCAGCGAAAAATTTATTGTTTTTTTCAGATATAAAACTAATGGAGAGTTTTAGGACGATGAGGCCAGTTGCAGAAAATATGTATGATGCATCTATTAGCGAAGGAATTGCATTAACAAAAAATACGTATTTTAGAAAGAACGGGAAATGGATATTATTTTTAAACTCCCCAGAACAAATGGTTGACGAGGACCTTTATTAGATAACAACCAATCGCCAATAAAAAAAGCCTGAGAATCAAAATTCTCAGGCTTTTCCTTTTTTAAAGTGACCACGGTGGGATTTGAACCCACACGCCCTTACGAGCACCACCCCCTCAAGATGGCAAGTCTACCGTTTCTCCACGTGGCCTTAAATGAAAAAAGGTCATTCGCCGTGGCGAACAACCTTTTGTGACCCGACTGGGGCTCGAACCCAGGACCCCATCATTAAAAGTGATGTGCTCTACCGACTGAGCTATCGAGTCATTGCTTTCAAGAAACTTATTTTGTTAATCACAAATTTTGTGACCCGACTGGGGCTCGAACCCAGGACCCCATCATTAAAAGTGATGTGCTCTACCGACTGAGCTATCGAGTCATATTCGTTTCTTGAATGCGGGTGCAAATATAAGGAGTTATTTTCGAAGTTTCCAAGCATTTTTATTATAAATTTGTCTTTTTTTACGAAAAAACGCCAATGTCTTAGTTTATAAGGTTTTATTAATATGAAAAAAATAGTGTTATTAGGTTACATGGGTTGCGGAAAGTCAACAATTGCCCAAAACTTGTCAAAAATTACAAATATTCCGTTTCTGGATTTAGATACTTGCATCGAAAAAAGAGCAAATTTGTCTATAAATGAAATTTTTTCGAAACATGGAGAGATCTATTTTCGAAAATTAGAACACGAAATGTTTTTGGAATTACTTCATTCTTCAGAAAATAACATTATTGGTTTAGGTGGAGGAACTCCTTGTTATGCTAATAATCATTTACTGCTTCAAAATGATGATATCGTATCTGTGTACTTAAAAGCATCAATTGATACTTTATATAATAGATTGGCACAAAACAAGAGCAAACGCCCGCTGATTGCGAATATGGAAGAGGAAGAAATGAAGGAGTTTATCGCAAAACATTTATTCGACAGAAGTTTTTATTACAACCACGCACAGCATAAAGTGTCGGTTGATGGAAGATCAGTCGAAGAAACAGTTGAGGATATTTTGAAAATCTTAGCTTAAGAACGCGTAATTATCGCCATTTTCATCAAAAACGACCTGAACATGCTCTAATAAAGAAGTTGATAAGGAGATTCCTTTAAAATCGGCTTTTACAGGGTATTTTTTATGGTTTCTGTCAACAAGTACTGCTGTTTTGAATTTCTTAAGCGGAACGTCTAGGAAATGACGAACAGCATAGATTAAAGTAGTGCCCGAATTAAGCACGTCATCAACTAATACCAAACCTTTGTTTTGGTACTCTTCTTTGGTTAAAGAAGTCTGAATTGGCAATTGCGGATTTTGTTTGTCGACTTTAACTTCGCAGGTTGAAACTTTTAATGTTGAAATATTGCTTAAGGCTAAAGCAAGTTTTTGAGCAAATATAGATCCGTTAGAAGCTATTCCGGCAATTACAACTTCTTCTTCATCAACAAATGTCTCGTAAATTTGATAAGCGATACGTTTGATTTTGTGTTCGATTTCTTGATTGGTTAAGATGATGTTTTTGCTCATGATTTTATTTTTTGCTAAAATACGATTAGAATTTTAGATTTTAGATTTTTTGAATTGGAATTTGGAATTTAGGAATTGGAATTTAATTTTCCTCTTCTTCATCAAAAATTTCATTTCCGTACTCGTCAATATCTCTTCGGTCTTTTTTGGTAGGTCTTCCTGTTCCGCTTTTTCTATAATGTTCTTTGGACAGTTTTAATAATTCCAAATGAGCATAAGCTTCGGCTGGAGTTTCGTTTTTTCGGTATATATCCACAAGTTTTGCTCCTACACGGCTTTCTGGGATGTCAAGAACCGTAATAATTTGAGTAATCTGATCTTTTCTAAAGGTGATTCTGTCAGTAGGAAAAACTTCTTTAGAAGGTTTGGCAACCTGCCCATTTACTGTGATATGGTTTTTTTTGCAAGCTTCTGTAACCATGTTTCTGGTCTTGTAATAACGCACGCACCATAAGTATTTATCTATTCTCATAATTTTTCTAAAATCGAAGTTAAATTCTTTACAAAAATAAATCAATATTGTATCTTGCGCACCTAAAAAATTAACAATAATGAATAAATTTAAATATTATTTTATTTTATTACTAGCTGGTATTGCTTTGGTTTCTTGTAACAAGGGTGATGATGATGAACCTGTGGTTCCTTTGAGAGATTATAATGTGCAATATAAAGCAGATAATGACTCTATAGTAAAATATTTAAAGACTAATTATATTGATAACGTTTCAGCAAATTATGACATTGTAATAAAGAAAATCCCTACTGGGGGTACACAGACTTCAATTTGGGATCAAAAAACGTATCCTTTGAAAGTAAGAAAGGTTTACAATCGTGATGTTAATTATGATGTTTATTATTTAGAATTAAGAAAAGGAACTGGTGAGGCTCCATCTAATACAGATAAAATTTACGCTTCTTATTCTGGTAATTTGCTTGACGGAACTGTTTTTGATACTTCATATGGATACGGTATAAGCTTTGATTTGTTTGTTTACACTCAAGGTGCTGTAATTGATGGCTGGGGAGAGATTTTTCCGCAGTTTAGGACAGGAACCGCGACTACTGCAGCAAATGGTGAAATTACCTATGATAATTTTGGAGCTGGTGTAATGTTTTTGCCTTCGGGACTAGCATATTATGCATCGGCGCAAGATAAAATACCGGCATATTCTCCTTTGGTATTTAGTTTTAAATTATATGGTCTTTTAAGAATGGATCATGATATTCAGATAAACGGTACAACGGTAACTGCAAATCCAGATGGTATTCCTGATTATTTTGAAGATGTTAATAAAACTGTTACTGCTGATGGTTTTGATGGCAATGGATATGTTTATGACTTAAGAGATTTAGTAAGATATCCAAATCCACCAGCGTGGATGAAAGATGATACAGATGGAGACGGAATCGCAGATTTCTTAGATGTTGATGATGATGGAGATGGTTATACTACTCGATTTGAAACTACAAAACCTACTGATGCTCCAGTTACGGGTATAAGCAAATATTATCCATTTGATCCAATTCCGGATAATCCTAGTACGCCAAATATTGATGAGACTGAAACATATGGTATTCCTGCCTTTGGAGGCGATTATACTTCTCCGGGAAGATTAAGAATTCATGTTGATAAAGATCACCATAGTGTAAAATAATTACAAGAAAATAAAAATGAAAAAAAAACCTCGAAATTCAATTTCGAGGTTTTTTTGTAGAGAAAAGTAAAAAATATTTTCTTTTGATAGCTCTTTTTGCAGCTTCAACAATTGCTTGATTTTTTAATTTGTGTTTTTCTATTAATTGCTCTGGAGTTTCAGGTTCACCAATAACCATCTTGTCTTTGTACTTCCCTATTAAGATTAAGGCTTCATGTTGCTAAAAATCATAATTCATCATAGTGTAAAATAATTACGATGAGATAGAAATAAAAAAACCTCGAAATTCAATTTCGAGGTTTTTTTTATAAAGTAAGAAAAGTAAAAATTATTTTCTTTTGATAACTCTTTCTACAGCTTCAACAATTGCTTGATTGTTCAATTTGTATTTTTCCATTAATTGCTCAGGAGTTCCAGATTCACCAAAACTATCTTGTACTGCTACAAATTCCTGTGGAGTTGGATTGTTTAAAGCTAATACACCTGAAACACTTTCTCCAAGACCTCCAAGGTAGTTGTGCTCTTCTGCAGTAACTACACATTTCGTTTTAGCAATCGATTTTAGAATGGCCTCTTCGTCAAGAGGTTTGATAGTGTGAATGTTGATTACTTCAGCAGAAATTCCTTTTGCCTCTAATGCTTCAGCAGCAATAAGAGCTTCCCAAACCAAGTGACCAGTTGCTATAATAGTAACATCTGTTCCTTCGTTTAACAAAATTGCTTTTCCAATTACGAAAGGTTCGTCAGCAGGAGTGAAGTTTGCTACAACTGGACGTCCGAAACGCAAGTAAGCTGGACCGTGGTGATCTGCCAATGCTAAAGTTGCAGCTTTAGTCTGGTTGTAATCACAAGTATTGATTACAGTCATTCCTGGCAACATTTTCATTAATCCGATGTCTTCTAAGATTTGGTGCGTTGCACCGTCTTCTCCTAAAGTTAAACCAGCGTGTGAAGCACAGATTTTTACGTTTTTATCTGAATAAGCAACAGACTGACGAATTTGATCGTAAACTCTTCCTGTAGAAAAGTTTGCGAAAGTTCCTGTAAAAGGAATTTTTCCGCCAATTGTTAAACCTGCAGCAATTCCGATCATGTTAGCTTCCGCAATTCCGATTTGGAAAAAACGCTCTGGGTGATTTTTTTTGAATTCATCAAATTTTAATGATCCAATTAAGTCAGCACATAATGCTACAACATTTTCGTTTTTTTGACCTAATTCAGTCATTCCCGCTCCAAAACCAGAACGAGTATCTTTACTTCCTGTATTTTCGTATTTTTTCATTTTATTTCTTTTGAGATGCTAAGTTTCTAAGTGACTAGGTTTCTAAGCTAAAAACTGTCTACTGAGACTGAGCACTTTTTAATAATCCGCTAAAGTTGAAATGTTTTGAGCCAATGCGTTTGCTAATTGGTCATTGTTTGGTGCTTTACCATGCCATGCGTGAGTGTGCATCATAAAATCAACTCCATTACCCATTTCTGTATGTAATAAAATACAAACCGGTTTTCCTTTTCCTGTTCTTGATTTAGCATCAGTTAAACCAGCAAGAATTGCATCAATGCTGTTTCCTTCTTTAATTTCTAAAACATCCCAGTCAAAAGCTTCGAATTTAGCGCGAATACTTCCCATTGGCAAAACTTCATCCGTTGTTCCGTCAATTTGTTTTCCGTTTAAGTCGATTGTAGCAATAAGGTTGTCTACTTTTTTAGCAGAAGCATACATGATAGCTTCCCAGTTTTGACCTTCTTGTAATTCTCCGTCTCCGTGTAAAGTATAAACAATATGATTGTCATTGTTTAATTTTTTAGCCTGTGCTGCTCCAAGAGCTACAGATAAACCTTGTCCTAATGAACCAGAGGCAATACGAACTCCAGGTAAACCTTCGTGAGTTGTTGGGTGTCCTTGTAAACGAGAATTTAATAATCTAAAAGTAGCAAGTTCTGAAACTGGAAAATAACCGCTGCGTGCTAAAACGCTATAAAATACAGGAGAAATATGTCCGTTTGAAAGGAAAAATAAATCTTCTCCAATTCCGTCCATATCAAAACCTTCTTTGCGGTCCATAATATTTTGATATAGTGTTACCAAAAATTCAGTACAACCTAATGAACCACCTGGGTGTCCAGAGTTTACAGCATGTACCATTCGAAGAATATCTCTTCTTACTTGGATCGTTAAATCGCTTAATTGTTGTGTGTTAGGCTTCATTTTATATGTAAAATTTTAAACTGAAGCAAAAGTAATTGTTATTTTGCGGGGAGACAAATGATTTTCCGCTTTAGTTTGCTCTAATTGTTAAATTTTTTTGCTCTTTTTTTATCAGATTTAGGGAAAATTCGAGATATTCATAATTACGCATAAAGCTATGACACAGATTAAATGTGTATTAATGACTTTTAAATGTCTTAAATACACTTAATCTGCAACGAAAAAAAGTTTAAAGAAAATTTGATGTGCTATTTAATTAGTATCGCTTTCACTATAGAAGTTGTTTTCTTCATCTTCTGAACCAATTTCTTCCTGATCATCATCAAGTTCAGAGCCGGGAACGTCAAGATCTTCTCCGAGTTTATCGCTATTTTGTTTCCATTTATGATTGTTTTGATCGATGGTTTTTTCGTTTGAGATTTCATCCAGATCAATATCCTCTAATTGGTCTTCTTGATTGAATATGTCTTCGCTTGACGGATAATCTAAATTCTCCAGATT
This sequence comes from Flavobacterium sp. LC2016-01, assembly GCF_009711135.1. Taxonomy (GTDB): domain Bacteria; phylum Bacteroidota; class Bacteroidia; order Flavobacteriales; family Flavobacteriaceae; genus Flavobacterium. The sequence goes on from NZ_WMIC01000008.1 coordinate 227,600, forward strand.
TCTTTCAATTTCATTCTCTTTTGCGGTATTTTTTTCTTCTGAATTTATCATGATTTTTATACATTTTAGTTGAATATTAAAATTACGAAAGAAATCGTTGAAACTTTTATATTTTAACAATCAGATTGCTGCAGTTTTTACAGTATGATTTTTGTCGTGAAGTTTCTTGAAGAACCGTGTGCGTTAGGGATAGAAGCGGCATCTCCCGATTTAGAAAAACAAGGTTTTTTAGCCGTAGTTTTTGTTAATCGGGAATATAGCGGATAGCCCGGCCGGAGGAAACGCCCAAAATAATTTTAGTTTCATGTTTAAAGTTTTCTTTGTTTCAGGTTTTTGTAAAATCTCTGAATTTAACTCAATGAGAATAATTATCTAATCGACAAATTTTCTAATTATCTAATTAATTAGTTTTCCCTGAAATTAGCTTATCTTTGCCGACTGAAAAAAGAAACAGATGAAGTTTGATTTATTACAAAAAGATCCGCAGTCGAAAGCGAGAGCGGGCAGTATTACTACAGATCACGGCGTAATTGAAACGCCTATTTTTATGCCTGTAGGAACGGTTGCTTCTGTAAAAGGAGTGCATCAGCGTGAATTGAAAGACGATATTAATCCGGATATTATTCTTGGAAATACGTACCATTTATATTTGCGTCCGCAGACTGAAATTTTGGAGAAAGCGGGAGGACTGCATAAATTCATGAATTGGGATCGTAATATTTTGACAGATTCTGGCGGATATCAAGTGTATTCTCTTTCAAATAATCGAAAAATTAAAGAAGAAGGAGTAAAATTCAAATCGCATATTGACGGTTCGTACCACTTTTTTACGCCTGAAAATGTAATGGAAATTCAGCGTACGATTGGAGCTGATATTATCATGGCTTTTGATGAGTGTACGCCTTACCCTTGCGATTACAGATATGCTCAGCGTTCTATGCACATGACACACCGTTGGTTGGATCGCTGTATCAGTCATTTAGATAAAGTGCCTTATAAATACGGTTACGAACAAACGTTTTTCCCGATTGTTCAGGGAAGTACGTATAAAGATTTACGTCGTCAATCAGCGGAATATATTGCTAATTCTGGACAGCAAGGAAATGCCATTGGTGGATTATCTGTTGGTGAGCCTGCTGAAGAAATGTACGCGATGACTGAAGTAGTGTGCGAAATTTTGCCAGAAGACAAACCTCGTTATTTAATGGGTGTTGGAACTCCAATTAATATTTTGGAAAATATCGCGTTAGGAATTGATATGTTCGATTGTGTTATGCCAACGCGTAACGCAAGAAACGGAATGTTGTTTACCGCAAACGGAACAATCAACATCAAAAATAAAAAATGGGAAGCTGATTTTTCTCCAATTGATGAAATGGGGCACACTTTCGTAGATACAGAATATACAAAAGCCTATTTACGTCACTTGTTTGCAGCTAACGAATATTTAGGAAAACAAATCGCAACGATTCATAATCTTGGATTTTATATGTGGTTGGTTCGTGAAGCCAGAAAACATATCTTAGCCGGAGATTTTAGACCATGGAAAGAAATGATGGTTAAAAATATGAGCCAAAGACTTTAAAATATGTTGATTTGTTTAATCGTTATTCGGTTAAACGATTAAACAGATAAACGATTAAACTTTACTATGTTAACGATAATAGATAAGTATATTTTAAAAAGATATTTAGCCACTTTTTCGGTGATGATCTTATTATTTATTCCGATTGGGATTGTAATTGACGTTTCTGAAAAGGTGAATAAAATGCTGGAGAACAAAATTCCGTTTATGGATATTGCGCTCTATTATTACAACTTTACTATTTATTTTGCAAATTCTCTTTTCCCGATATTCTTGTTTTTGTCGGTAATCTGGTTTACTTCGAAATTGGCAAATAATACAGAGATTATTGCCATTTTAAGTTCTGGAATCTCATTTACCCGTTTTTTACGACCTTATATTATCGGAGCTTCGATTGTTTCCGTTTTTGTACTTTTAATGGGATTTTTTATTGTTCCCGCAGCAAGTGAAGGTTTTAATAATTTTAGATATACCTATTTAAAAGGAAACGGAAAAGCCGAGATGATGGGTAATAATACCAATGTATACAGACAATTAAATGATCACGATTTTATTTATGTAAACAGTTTCAACGAAGAATCTAAAACGGCTTTTAATTTTACGCTAGAGCATTTTGAAAAGGAAAAAATGACCTACAAAATTGCAGCGAGCCGAATTAAATGGGATCCAAAAAAGAAAACATACATTTTGTATGATTACACTAAAAGAACTGTTGGCGAACTGAATGATGTAATCGAAAAAGTTCCTGAAAAAGAGGTTAAGTTTAAATTTGAATTGGCTGATTTAACGCCTGTTGTTTATATAGCAGAAACACTGTCGTTAGGAAAACTGATTGATTTTATTGACAAAGAAAGAAAAAGAGGTTCAGGAAACATTAATACTTATTTGGTTGTACTTTATAAAAAATACAGCGTACCAGTTTCTGCCTTTATTTTAACCATTATTGCCGTTGCGGTTTCGTCTATGAAACGCCGTGGCGGAATGGGAACCAATTTGGCTATCGGAATTGCAATTGCTTTCTCTTTTGTGTTTTTTGATAAAATATTTGGAACCCTTGCCGAAAAATCTACATTCTCACCTTTATTAGCTGTCTGGTTCCCGAATATTGTGTTCGGAATTTTGGCAGTTTACCTATTACGTAATGCGAAACGATAATTTAAAAAGTTATTTAAATCTTCATTTAATTGTTTTTATCTGGGGTTTTACAGCCATTTTAGGCGCTTTAATAACCATTGATGCCGAAAATTTGGTTTGGTTCAGAATGCTTCTTGCCATGATTTTTTTGGGAGCATTTATAATTTATAAAAAACAGTCTTTTCAAGTTCCAATAAAAGAGCTTTTTAAGCTGATTTTTGTTGGTCTGCTGATTGCACTGCATTGGATTTTCTTTTTTAAAGCGATTCATGTGTCGAATGTTTCGATTACACTTTCGATATTTTCTTTGGGTGCATTTTTTGCCTCTTTATTAGAACCGCTTTTTTACGGAAGGAAGATATTATGGTATGAAGTTTTCTTCGGATTGATTATTATTGCCGGTTTAGGATTGATATTACAAGTTGAAATTAAATATCTTACAGGTGTTTATTATGCTTTGGCAGCAATTATTCTAGGTGTTTTGTTTACACTGATGAACGGAAAATTAATTTCAGACCATGAACCGTCTGTAATTACATTTTATGAATTTGGCGCCGGCGTTTTCTTTATCACTATTTATTTTTTATTTCAAGGAAAATTCACTGCTGAGTTTTTTACACTCTCATTAAATAATTGGGTTTTACTGCTTATTCTGGCTTCCATTTGCACGGCTTATGCTTTTACGGCATCTGTAAAAGTGATGCAGCGATTAACGCCTTATACCGTAATGTTAACGACTAATTTAGAGCCGGTTTACGGAATTATGCTGGCTTATTTTATTCTTGGCGGAAAAGAAAAAATGAGCACTGAATTTTATATTGGAGCAGTAATAATCATTATTACAGTTATTTTAAATGGTGTTTTTAAACATTATAAAAATAAGAAAGAAGTGTAATAGTTTACTTATCTTTTAATTCAGAATTTGATACTTTACTAACAATTAACTATGCCAATGATATAATATTTTTATATTTGCGGTTCGATTTAAAAACAAAATTCAAAAATCCATGGAATATTTAGATTTTGAGCTTCCAATCAAAGAACTTGAAGACCAGTTACAAAAGTGTGTAATTATTGGAAAAGAATCTGAGGTTGATGTAACAGCAACTTGCAAGGAAATCAACAAAAAATTAGTAGAAACTAAGAAAGAAATATACAAAAACCTTACCGCTTGGCAGCGTGTACAATTGTCAAGACATCCAAATAGACCTTATACTTTAGATTACATCAGAGCAATCTGCGGTGATACTTTTTTGGAGCTTCATGGAGACAGAAGTTTTAAAGATGATAAAGCGATGGTTGGTGGTCTTGGAAAAATAAACGGTCAATCGTTTATGATTATTGGACAGCAAAAAGGTTTTAATACAAAAACACGCCAATACCGTAATTTTGGTATGGCAAACCCAGAAGGATACCGTAAAGCTTTGCGTTTAATGAAAATGGCAGAGAAATTTGGAATTCCTGTTTTGACTTTAGTAGATACTCCGGGTGCATATCCAGGACTTGAAGCTGAAGAAAGAGGACAAGGTGAAGCAATTGCTAGAAACATTTTTGAAATGGTTCGTTTACAAGTGCCAATTATCACTATTATTGTTGGTGAAGGTGCTTCGGGAGGAGCTTTAGGAATTGGTGTTGGAGATAAAGTTTATATGTTAGAGAATACTTGGTATTCTGTAATTTCTCCAGAATCTTGTTCTTCAATTTTATGGAAAAGCTGGGAGTACAAAGAACGTGCTGCCGATGCTTTGAAATTGACTTCATCTGATATGAAAAAACAAAAATTAGTTGATGATGTTATTCCAGAACCATTAGGCGGAGCGCACTATGACCGCGAAACTACTTTTAAAACAGTGGCGGAATATATTACTAAAGGATATAACGAATTGAAAGACTTATCAACAGCCGACCTAATTGCCCAAAGAATGGACAAATATAGTAACATGGGCGAGTATAAAGAGTAAATTCTTACAGATTAATTAAAAATCCGAAGCCTTACAGTTTCGGATTTTTTTTTGGTTATGAACAAAAAAAGCATATTTATAAACAATTAATAGTTATAACTCGATAACAATTTTTTTTTAAATTTTGTTACTTTCGCTATATGGAAAATTTCAAAAATGTAAACCCTGTAAAGGTAGATAAAACCACTATTATTAATCTGGAAAAAGGAAAACTTCCTCCGCAAGTGATTGATCTTGAAGAGGCTGTTCTTGGAGCGATGATGATTGATAAAAAAGGGGTAGATGATGTAATTGATATTTTACAGCCTGATGCTTTTTATAAAGACGCACACAAACATATTTTTGAAGCGATTTTGCAGCTTTTTACCGAAACACAGCCAATCGATTTATTGACGGTTTCGACACAGTTAAAGAAAAATGGAAAATTAGACGTTGCCGGTGGCGATTTTTACTTGATTCAGCTTACTCAGAAAATTGCTTCGTCTGCGCACATCGAATTTCACTCACGTATTATTCTGCAAAAATTTATTCAAAGAAGTTTGATCCGAATTTCATCTGAAATCATCGAAGAGTCTTATGATGAAACTACAGATGTTTTTGATTTATTAGATAAAGCCGAATCTAAATTATATGAAGTAACGCAGGGAAATATCAAGCGTAGTTCTGAAACTGCGCAGAGTTTGGTTCTTCAAGCGAAAAAACGTATTGAAGAAATTGCTGGAAAAGAAGGTTTGAGTGGTATCGCAACTGGTTTTGAAAAATTAGATGAGGTAACTTCCGGATGGCAGCCTTCGGATTTGATTATTATCGCGGCTCGTCCGGGTATGGGTAAAACCGCTTTCGTACTTTCGATGGCGCGAAATGTTGCAATTCAGTTTGGACATGCGGTGGCAGTTTTCTCTCTGGAGATGGCATCGGTTCAGTTGATTACAAGGCTTATTTCTTCTGAGACAGGATTGTCTTCGGAAAAATTAAGAACCGGAAAATTAGAAAAACACGAATGGGAGCAATTAAGTACCAAAGTTAAAAACTTAGAAAAAGCCCCATTATTTATTGATGATACGCCTTCGCTTTCGATATTTGATTTACGTGCAAAATGCCGTCGTTTGGCTTCGCAGCACGGAATTAAATTAATTATTATTGACTACTTGCAGTTAATGACTGCTGGGGGTAATGGTAAAGGAGGAGGAAACCGTGAGCAGGAGATCTCTACAATTTCCCGAAACTTAAAAGCTTTGGCAAAAGAGCTTAACGTGCCGGTAATTGCACTTTCTCAGTTATCGCGTGCGGTTGAGACCCGTGGATCTAGTAAAAGACCTTTGCTTTCGGATCTTCGTGAATCTGGAGCGATTGAGCAGGATGCCGATATTGTATCGTTTATTTACCGTCCTGAATATTATAAAATTGAAGAGTGGGATGATGATGAGGCATCTCCAACAGCAGGTCAGGCCGAGTTTATTATAGCCAAACACCGTAATGGTGGTCTGGAGAATATTCGTTTGAAATTCTTAGGACATCTAGGTAAGTTTGATAACCTTGAAGAATTTAGCGGCGGATTTGACGATTTGCCTTCAAAAATGAATCATGACGATAATCCGTTCATTACTAAAAATCTTCCTTCTGCCAATGAAGCTTTTGGAAGCAATCTCAATGATGACGACGATGACAGTGATGTGCCATTCTAAATACAATTTAAAAACCTTTTTATAAGGTTTTTTTTATGTCCTAATGTTAAATTTATTAATAAAATTCAGTAGATTAGCGATTCGATTGCTAAACAATCGCATAATTAACTGTAACCAATAAACAAATTTTATATTATGGCAAATCAAAAATTACCCGAAAGAGACACTGACATTAGCTTAGAAGTAGCTCAAGATTGGGTTGCAAAATGGAAAAAACAGACAGACGAAGAAACAGCAAAGAAACGTGTTAATTCGTTTTTAATCCCGAAGGTTAATTTAGAAAAAGTTTTAGCACAAGGAATTGATGCGGCTAGAGCTTATATTGGAATTAACGATAAAGGGCTGCAGACTTTAATGATCGTTGGTACAACTTATAATGAAGAAACAGGAATTTATGAAGATCAAATTCCAGGTTATAAAGTTGCTGCCAAAGCTGCCGCAGAAGGAGCTGGGATTTATGACTTTTCAGAACCAAGCCCACCGACTCCACCGGATCCAAATAGCCCAATGAATCAATAATATGCATTTATATCTTGTAAAGTTTGGATACATATTGTTGTTACTTAATTTTATTTTATATGCTATAAAATTACGCGGCAAAAACGATGCTTATAAAGTTTTTGCATTTTACTTGTTAGTTATTTTATGTGTGCAGGTAATTGCAAGAATATTAAAAGAAAAAGGATTGGATAATTTGTTTTTATCTCATGTATATTTCATGGGACAGTTTGCAATTTTAAGTCTTTTTTATTTAAAATTGGTAAAAGATCCATTTCAGCAAAAAGCAATTAAGATTGGTTTTGTGTTGGTTTTATCAACATTGATCATTCAGTATGGCTTAAAACCAGAGATGTTTTTTAAATTCAATTTATATGAAATTTTTATTACTTCGTTCTTGTTGATTATTTACGCAGTATTTCATTTTTACAATATGCTGGATGAGAAGAAAGAATTTTATTATATCAATATGGGGATTTTATTGTACCTCTTTGCGAGTACAATTTTATTTCTGATAGGGAATCTAACTACAAAATTCAGTAAAGATTTAAGCATGATAACTTGGACTTTGAATGCAATTTTGATAATAGTGTATCACTTGTTTTTCTTGTACGAATGGAAAGTAAGTTATTTTCGAACAAAGGCAATTAATTCTAACTGATTATTTTAATGCAATGGTAAAAAAAACAACTTTATTTGGGCTTGCAGGAGCCGCAATTATAATGTTTTCCTGTCAAAAAGATAATTCACAAGATAATGGTTCTGCAGTTTCGGCAAAAGAACAAGAGAATTGGCTTACAGCAAATTTAGATGCTAACTTTGCAAATTCTCAAAAACAAGTTACCGCTTATTTGTTTTCAACAGATGAACTTTCTAAATTGGTAGAAACTCCCAATGTTGAAAATGTACAGTTTGTATTAGGCTACAGTGATAATACGGTACAGATTAAAGTTATTGGAGTCGACAAAGCAGGAAAAGAACTTGCGAGTGTTGATTCTAAAATATTAAAAGATCCTTCCTATGATGCTAAATTGGCAAAGCTTGAAAACGGCTTAACCAGTAAAACAGATAAAGGATCTGCTCTTTTAAACGAGCATTTAATGCTTTCTCAAGAAGCTTTTGACGGTATAGTGGCTTGGCAGGAAAAGCTAAAAACTGTAAGTGGTTTAAACGAAGTAACTTCTTATGAAGGAGCGCGTTTTCAGCATTATAGTTTAGAAGCTGCTGTTGTAGTCGAAATGCTTAAAGGCAAGGATACGCCAAACATCGGAGTATTCTTGGGACTTAACGGAATTGGAAAAGTAACTACAATTTTAGTAGAACTGGATAAAAACAATGCCATTAAGTCAAAATTATCTTTAACAGGCAAAACTATGGATAATCCTGAGGATGTTTATGATGGTACACGTCCATCGCCTCCGTATTAAAATTTAATTATTAAATACTTTAGAAACCTCTTTCAGAATTTTATTTTGAGGAGGTTTTTAAATATTAAGTTTATCAGAATGAATAATTTAATAATTCCCTAAATCTTTAATAATGAAAAAAACAACTTTATTTGGGCTTGCAGGAGCCACAATGATTATGTTTTCCTGCCAAAAAGATACTTCGCAAGATAATGGTTCTGCGGTTTCGGCAAAAGAACAAGAGAATTGGCTTACAGCAAATTTAGATGCTAGCTTTGCTAATTCTCAAAAACAAGTTACAGCCTATTTGTTTTCAACAGACGAACTTTCTAAACTGGTAGAAACTCCAAATGTTGAAAATGTACAGTTTGTATTAGGCTATAGCGACAATACGGTACAGATTAAAGTTATTGGAGTCGATAAAGCAGGAAAAGAACTTGCAAGTCTTGATTCTAAAATATTAAAAGATCCTTCTTACGATGCTAAATTGGCAAAGCTTGAGAATGGTGAAATCAGTAAGACAGATAAAGGTTCCGCTCTTTTAAACGAACATTTGATGTTATCTCAAGAAGCTTTTAACGGTATTGTGGCTTGGCAGGAAAAACTAAAAACTCTAAACGGTTTAAATGAAGTAACTTCTTATGAAGGAGCGCGTTTTCAGCATTATAGTTTAGAAGCTGCTGTTGTGGCCGAAATGCTTAAAGGCAAGGATACACCAAACATCGGTTTGTTCTTGGGACTTAACGGAGTTGGAAAAGTAACTACAATTTTAGTAGAGCTGGATAAAAACAATACTATTAAATCAAAATCATCTTTAACAGGGAAAACTATGGATAATCCTGAGGATGTTTATGATGGTGCACGTCCTTCACCTCCATATTAAAATTTAATTAGTAAACACTATAGAAACCTCTTTCAGAATTTTATTTTGAAGAGGTTTTTAATTTTTTTTCGACATAAGTTTAATCTTTTGAAATACAAAAGGCTAATTTTTTAAAATATATGGCACCAAAAGTAATCTCAGAATCTGAAATTGTTGCAACCGCAATTTTTAGTTGTGTTTCTTTTTTATTGATGGGACTCGTTTTGATCTTGTTTTTTTATTTTTCGCGAAAAAAAATTACTCAGAAAGAACTTGAAAAAAGAGATTTAGAAATTCAGCATCAAAGAGAACAGTTGCATGCCATTATTGTAACTCAGGAAGAAGAACGAAAACGAATTGCACAAGATTTGCATGACGATATTAGTTCTAAACTGAACATTGTTTCTTTGAACACACATTTGTTATCGGCTTCAAATTTAACGGAAGCTGAGACTAAAGAAATTACAGGAAACATTATTAATCTTACTGCAAAAGCGCTTGAGAATTCTAGAAAAATAGCGCATAATTTATTGCCGCCAGTTTTTGAAAAATTTGGACTGAGCGCCGGTGTAGAAGAATTATGTGCCGAATTTGAAACCAGTAAACTGGTTAAGGTTTACTACAAAAATGCAGCTGAATTTCATGAAAAGGATATCGATCGTCATTTGCATGTTTTTAGAATCCTGCAGGAATTTATGAATAATTCAATTCGTCACGGAAAAGCAAGCGAGATTAAGATTTCTTTTTCTGATGAAAATGGAATTTTTACTTGTAATTATGAAGACAACGGAATTGGTTTTGACAGTAAAAGTTCTGAAAATCAAAAAGGGCTCGGAATGAAAAATATTGACAGCCGTATTTCTTTTCTTAACGGAACCATTCAAATTTCTTCAGAAGTTGATAAAGGTTTCGCTGCAAATTTCACATTTTAAGTTAAAATCTTGTATTTATTGTAGTTTTAAATCGACATTATGCATTTCTTCGGTTATTGTTTGCAACATATTTTGTAAATTCGGCATACCAAAATGACCAAAAACAAAATAAAAAATGAATGCTGCTATTAAAATTGCTTTAGTTGATGACGAAGTTTTATTTCGAAAAGGAATTGCCTTTTTATTGCAGAGAGAAGATAATATCGAAATTATTTTTGAAGCATCAAACGGCGAAGAACTTCTTGACAGTTTAGAAAAGACTGAAATCAAACCTGATATTATTGTAATGGATTTGAAAATGCCTTTGCTTAATGGCGTTGAAGCGACAAAAATTATTCGCAAATCTCATCCAGACATTAAAATAATTGCGCTTACCAGCTACGATACAAAATCATTTATTGCTAATATGATTCAGATTGGTGCTGTGGCGTATCTTATAAAAAATACTACTCCAAAAGATTTAATCCTTACTATTAATGAAGTTGCAAAAAAAGGATTTTATTATAATGAGAATGTATTAAAAACAATTCAGGAAACAATTGTTTCTTCAAAAAATTCAAAAGTGAATTTAGAAACAAGTTTTCTTTCTCCTCGAGAAATCGAAATATTACAGCTTATCTGTCAGCAGAAAACAACTACTGAAATTGCTGAACATCTTTTTTTAAGTCCGAGAACTGTAGAGGGTCATCGCAATAATTTGCTTCTTAAAACAGAATCAAGAAATATTGCTGGATTAGTGGTGTACGCGATACAAAATGAGATTGCGGTTTTGACACTGTAATTTTTCAGGCAGTTAAAAATTGTATGGAGAGAACATAATATAAGATAATTGTAAGAACAAGTACGCAAATACCTATTTTTTGAAGTACATTTAATCCCTTTGGCTGGTTATTACTTTCGTTAAATTTCATAATTTTGGTTTTCATTGATATATAGCTCAATGATTTGGGTTACCAAATGTAGTTAGAATTTGGTTTTGTGAAATACGTGTTTTTACCTGTTTTTACAGGTAAGAATATAAAAGCCAAAATTTCTTTTTTAACTTTTCTTTCGGTTATAAAACCAAGCCAACTATTGTGTTTTTAAAAGCTTCCTTTATATCTTTACTAAAATAATTTTTTAATGAAGAAGAGTCTAGTTTACATCTTTATATTATTGCTTTCGTTTTCGGCTAAAGCATCGTTTATCTTGCTTCCAATGGACGAAACGACGCAGCAGAATCACCTTAAAGCTTACGGAATTACCTATTGGTGCCTGAGCAGAGATTATAAGGCGAGCTGGCTTCTTAATTACAGAGGCGGTTCTTTTTTATTGCCTGATGCTGAAGAAATTAGAAAAGAATGTAAAATTCGAGGCGTAAGCTTTGAAATTTTGTCAGATAGCGAAGAAGCTTCGATTTTAAATGAAATTTCAAGCCCTTCGCAAAATATGGAATCAGTTGTTTTGGAAAAAGCGCCAAAAATTGCTGTTTACACTCCAAAAGGAAAACAGCCTTGGGATGATGCTGTAACTTTAGTTTTAACGTATGCTGAAATTCCTTTTACTCCAATATATGATGAAGAAGTTTTAAGCGACCAGTTGTTATTATACGATTGGCTTCATTTGCATCATGAAGATTTTACCGGACAATATGGTAAATTTTATGCCGCATACAAAAACACACCATGGTATATTGATCAGAAAAAAGATGCGGAAGCGTTGGCAGCAAAATTAGGTTATGCAAAAGTTTCTCAGGAAAAAGGTGCTGTTGCAAAAAAAATTAGAGATTTTGTGATTGGAGGCGGATTTATGTTTGCCATGTGCTCAGCAACAGATAGTTTTGATATTGCGCTGGCGGCTGATGGTGTTGATATTTGTGAAGCTATGTTTGATGGTGATGCAAGCGACTCTAATTATCAGTCGAAACTGGACTATACAAATTCTTTTGCCTTTAAAAATTTTACTTTAGAAAGAAGACCAGAAGTTTATGAGTTTTCGGATATTGATATGACTTTAAAACGCAAGGTTCCAATGGAGAAAGATTATTTTACGCTGATGGAATTTTCTGCAAAATGGGACCCGATTCCTAGTATGCTGTGCCAAAATCATACACAGCTGGTTAAAGGTTTTATGGGACAGACTACTTCGTTTGATACGGCATTAATAAAATCTAATGTTTTAATAATGGGAACTTGCGAGCTAAATGGCGAATCAAGATATATTCATGGCGAAAAAGGAAAAGGAATGTTTACTTTTTTTGGAGGTCATGATCCAGAAGATTTTCAACATCAGGTTGGAGACCCGCCTACGGTTTTAGATTTACATCCAAATTCTCCAGGATATCGACTAATATTAAACAATGTTTTGTTTCCTGCTGCAAAAAAGAAAAAACTTAAAACGTAAATCAGTTTAACGAAAATTGTACCCAAACCGGAAGATGATCGGATATTTTTCGAGCTTCTTGAAGTGAATTGAAGTTTTTGTAAAACGGAATTATTCCAGAATTTATGTAATTAAGTGCACTTGTCTTAAAAAAGATATTATCAAATTCAGATGCAAGGCAAACATCTTTTTTACATTTTTGTTTCAAAGTTGTCTTCTGATTTTGCAAAATAGGAGCGTAGCCCATTTTCTTTAATGGATAAAACACGGTGTGGGATTGCGGACAATTAAAATCTCCAGCAAAAATTAAGTTTAAATCGGGATATTCAGCAGGAAGAAATTTGAAGTATTTAATTTCAGTTTCGGGATTTCTATTTTTAGTAATGGCGTGAAAATTGGTTAAAGTGATGTTTTTTTTGCCAATTTCAAATGTTGCAAAATACGGTTCACGGTCAATTTCTAGACTGTATTTTTTTTCAAGCCAAGGTTTTCCTTTCAGTTTAGCTTTACTCGTTTTCCAAATAAAGGCATAGCGTTCTGCTTTATAACTGCTGCTGCTTGTGGGATCACTTACAGCGTAATTCCATTTAGAGCCTTTTTGATTTAGGATATCAGTAAGTTTTGCAATTGCCTGTGCACCGCCGTAACCAGCTACAACTTCTTGAACAGCAATAATATCGTAGTCAAGAACTATTGAGGCGATATAGTTTATTTCGGTTTCAGATTTTGATTTTCCAAAATTTTCTAAATTCCAAGACAGAATTTTCGTTTGCGAAAAAGAAAGAAATGTAAAAAAAGAAAGAACAACGCTTAGAATATTTTTCATTTGGTATTTAAAACCTCAAATATAAGAAGCATTGTAAATTTTGACTATTCTTAGTCTTAATTTTTTTTATATCTATTTTTTAGTGCTGTCGAAATTATGATAATTTGCAAAACTAGAAGTGCTGGAATAAAAACCATTTTCCATTCAATTTCAGAACCTCCTGTTTTTGCTGAAACAAAAGCAAAGCTTATAGATAAAAAGATGCAAAGAATCATTGTTTTCATGATAATTCGGTTTTTAGTTGTATTAATTTTATCAATAAAATTAACGCGTTTTTTGGGTTTCATTGGTCAGTTAATAGAATTCTACACAAATTTAGAAGTATAGAAAGGTATTTCCTTACGGTAAACCGTAATCAAAGTGTTAATTTTATACTAAACCAAAATCTTTTGCAATAGCTATTAAATGCACATTATTATTGGCTTTAAAGTATATTTTTAATTTATTGATTCGTTTTTCTATGCTACTGGTGCCATTTGGGGTTATTGACATCGCTTTAAATTCATTCGAAATATGCTCTAAAATATATCCTTTTGCTAAAAGCGATAAAATAGAAATATCGTAAGATTCAATTTCAATCAAAGATTTATCATTAAAACTAAACGATAAATCTGATGATAGAATTCGCTCCTCATTTCTATAAGCACCTTCAATGGCTTTTCTTAATTCTTCCATGCTGTTTCTTCCCTTAGAAACATAGGCATTAATGCCTAAATCATAAAAAAGAGATTTAATTCGGTAGGATTTGTCTTCTATTGAAAAGACTATTTTTTTCAAGTTTGGCTGTACTTTATTTACTGCCTCAATAAGATCTTCACCGCTTGTAAGCTGGTTTTTTCGATGATCAGATTTAAATGATAAATCACTAATAAGCAAATCATAAGGCTCGTTTTCTGCAAGTCCTTTTTTGATTTTTAATAAACCGTCATCGCAATATTTTACATGATCTATTGAATTTACTTTTAGATCTTCAAGTATTTGTATTACCGCAATGCTTATACTATCTAGATCTTCGGCAACTAAAACTTTTTTGAACATATAATTTATTTTTAAATAGGAAAGGTGAAACTTAATTTAAAACCATTGTCAGAATTTTTGTCAAAAGTAATAGTTCCATTTATGGTTTTTATACGGCTTTCCACATTTTGGAGTCCATTTTTTAAAATAAAGTTGTTATTCTTTGTTCCAGTGCCGTTATCAGCATATGTCACAATAAGATTTTTTTCATTTATCTTGAAAGTCGTACTTGCTAAACTTGCCTGACTGTGTTTTTTCATATTCAGAAACAATTCCTGCAATACTCTGTAAAGAATGATTTTTTTGTTTTTTTCGATTTCATTCCAGCGAATAGCATCAAAACCATTTAGAATAATATTTACTTTGTCGGTTTTGTACCCAGAAATCATTTCTTTTAATTCAGAAATGTAATTTTCATTGGTGGTAATAAAACTGTTTTCTTTAGAAATATTTCGAGTTTTTAAATAGATGTTTTCCAGACTATTTAGTAATTGATCTTTATTTTCGTTTTGTTCCAAATTTCCTTTTTGGATCAGATTAATCGTTTGATATAAATCATTGGCAAGTTCAGCATCTAATTTTTTAGAAATTCTCGTTTCACTCATATAAATCGCTTCGTTTTTCTCTTTTTTGCCTTTTTTAGATAGGCGAAAAAATAAAAATAGAAATGCCGAGAGGACAAAAACTATAGAAATATACAAAATGATATTGCGGTTTTTCTGTCTTTCTAACTGCAGTTCTTTTTCTGCTTTTTGAGTTTTCAGTTCTAAATTTTCTTCTTTGTCTTTCTTTGAATTATATATAGCATCAGCAAATTGATTTTTTGCCTTTTTCCTGCTTACAATTAGACTATCAACCATTCTAATATAAACCTTCCAGTGTTTTTTTGAATTTTCAGGACTATCAGCCTCAATAAGTTGCGCTAACATATTAATTTCATTTGTTGCCGACTTTGCTTTTTTTGCGCAATAGTAGGCTTTTTCTGCGTATCTTTTTTTTAGCTCTGGATTATTGTATTTTAAATAATATTTATAAAAAGCATGGTAGTTGCCAATTAACTCATATTCATCGTTTAATGTAAGTGTTAATTTTAAACTTTCGTCAAAGCACTTGAAAGCTGATTTTTTATGATTTCCACGATATAAATAGGAAAGACCTAGATTATACAATATTGCGGCACGCTGAACATCTGTATTTGAAGGAGTGATTTTATCGACAATTTTATATCTAGCTATCGGTTCTAATAAATCTATCGCCTCTTGATATTTTTTTTGATGCATATAAACAAATGCAATTTCAGATAATATTCGTGCTTTTCTAAAAGTAGAAACCGCTTTTTTTAAAGCTTTTTTATGATAATACAATGCTTTTTCATAATCATACGTATACAAATAGTTATAAGCCATAAATGTATAGGCATTAACTGGATATTTTACATTAGTTGTTTTTTCTAAGTAAGGAAATGCTTTTATAAGTGTAGTTTCTGCTTCGTAATAATCACCATTTTGTTGCAAGATTTCTACAATATTGTTTATTGAGCCAACATAATAATCTGCATAATCCGCTTTCGGTTCACATAATAATTTTGTTTTATTGAAATAAAAAAGAGCGCTGTCATTTTTTCCGGAATCCCAAAAAGCATATGCTTTTTTCTGCATTTGTTCGATTTCGGCTGAACGATCTTTCTTGATATGTTTTATTTGCAGCTCTTTTGCCTCAGAAAATTGTAAAAAGAAACTAAATGCCAGAACTATAATAAAGATTGGCAAGCAAA
Source organism: Flavobacterium sp. LC2016-01 (assembly GCF_009711135.1). Taxonomy (GTDB): domain Bacteria; phylum Bacteroidota; class Bacteroidia; order Flavobacteriales; family Flavobacteriaceae; genus Flavobacterium. Next base: position 243,641 of record NZ_WMIC01000008.1, read on the forward strand.
AAGCAAGGTAGTTTTTTTGAAAAAAACGAAATAAGTTCTTAATCATCATAACGGGAATTTAATTAAAACCTTAAAACCTTTTCCTAGATCTGAATGAATATCAATTTCACCTTTAATATTGTGAATTCGATTCTCCATATTATGCAAACCGTTTTTTAAAACCAATTTAGTAGCATCGATTCCTTTTCCGTTATCGGTATAATTGATTAATATGGTATTGTCTTTCTCTTTAAAAGTTATTACAACTAAGCTGGCATCACTATGTTTTTTCATATTTACAAGTAATTCCTGTACGGCTCTGTAAACCGATATTTTTTTGATCTTATCAACTTTATTCCACGAAATTGTGTCTAACCCATTTAATAACAGATTTACATCTGAAGTATTAAATCTGGAAATCATTTCTTTAAGCTGAACAGTATAATTTTGATTGTTTAAAATCGGATTGTTTTCTTTTGAAATATTTCTTGTTCGGGAATAAATATCATCTAGTTTCTTTAATAAATGAGTACTGTTTTCTTCAACAGAAAGATTTCTATTTTCAACAAATGCCATTGCATGATAGACATCATTAGCTAATTCATCATGTAATTTTTTTGAAATTCGAGTTTCACTTTGATAAGTTGCTTCAATTTTTTGACGATTTGCTTTCGCAGTTAAATAAAAATAAAGAAAGATAATCAGGCATAATGCTATTATGATTATGACGTATGAAATAATATTTCTTCTTTCCTGTTTTTCTATTTGAAGTTCATTTTTGATTTTTTGAGCCTTTAGTTTTAGGTTCTCAATTTTTTCTTTTTTTGAATCATATTTAACTTTTGCAAATTGATTTTTTGCTCTTTGTCTGACTTCATAAATACTGTCTACTAATTTTATATAAATAAGTGAGTTTTTCTTTGTCTCTATATCGGAGCTTTTTTTTATAATCAATTTCAGAGCAAGTAAACAATCATCAATATTGCCTGCTGAAGTGTAGTTTTCGTAGCTTAATTTTGCATACTTCATTGATAAGCCGGCATTATCCTTTTGGTAATAGTCAGCAAGATTATAATAAGTTCGGCCTAAGCCATCTTGATCTTTTGCTTTAGACTTTATTTCAATACTCTTTTGAAAATAAGACAACGCTCTTGGGTCCTTAAGCTTGTAATAGCAATACCCTACATAATCCAGTATTTTTGAATAATATGCTGGGTTTTGTTGTATGATTTTTTCTTTATTTATTGAAAGAAAAATTCGTAGTGCTTTATTGAATCTGTGCTGTTTTATATAAATAACAGCGATATTGTTTTTTGCTTCAAGTGTATTAACGGGGTCACTTTTTAAAATAAATGCTTTTGAATAATAGTAAATAGCATTTGGATAATCATAAGTATAATAATAATTTCTGCCTAAAACACTATAAATATTCCAAACGTATTCTGAACCGGTAATTTTATTTAAAAAGGGAAATGTTTCTGTTGCTGTTATAGTGCTTCCAATAAAATCTTCATGGTCTTGTTGAATTTCGGCCATATAATACATGCAGTAAACATAGCTTTTAGGATCTTCATTTGGGTTACAGTTTGACCTTGCTTCATTGTAAAGATAAAATGCACTGTCTAGCTGTTTATTTTTATAAAATAAATCGGCTGCATTTATTATCTTTTCTATTTTGACTTTGTTATTTGTAATTTTCTCTGGACTACCTTTTTTCTTCTGACAGCCAAAAAATGAAAGCAGAATTAACAAAATAGGCAAAGAAAATTGTATTCTTTTTGTAACCATGCGCCAAAAATAGAAAATTATATTTCTTACAACCACGTATAAATACGGTATTTTGTTTTTAGGCGAAAAAAAATAAATTACGAAATCTCATTTACAAGCATATACAGGCAAACCCTCGAATAGGAGGGTTTGTACTTGTAAATTTGTTGTAAAGTTTATCTTTATAAAATTATTGAGCGCGCAGTCCTGTTGCAATTCCTATTCTATTCCATGCATTAATTGTAATGATAGCTAAAATGATTTCTGCTAAATATTTTTCGTCAAATAGTTGTGCAGCGTTTTGATATACTTCTTCAGATACATGATTGCTGATTAATGTAATTTGTTCGGTCAAAGCCAAGATTGCTTTTTCTTCTTCAGAATAAATGTCGGCTTCTCTCCACGCGCTTAATAGATAGATTCGCTGTTCAGATACACCATATTTTCTTGCATCTGCTGTATGCATGTTGATACAATAAGCACAACCATTTATTTGCGAAGCGCGAATTTTAATTAATTCTTTATGTACAGGAGTTAATGAAGTTGTGGCCATGTATTTTTCTAGACCTAACAATGCTTGATAAGCTTCTGGGGCAACAGTTGGGATAACGATTCTTGATTTCATTTTGATATGTTTTAAAAGTTTGATACAAAGTTCCTCTATATCTGCATTAAAAAACTTGAACTACTTCAAGAAATACGTCTAGATCTTTCCGGCTCTTATTTTACTCATAAATTCAGCTGAAAAATCTAAGTAAGAAGCAATCATATATTGCGGAACACGTTGAACAAATTCTGGAAAATGATCATTAAAATGATGGTATCTTTCTTCAGCCGACATTGTAAATAAGAATTTAATCCGCATTTGCATGGCGCCAAATGATTTTTGAGAAACAATTCTAAAGTAACGTTCCAGACTCGGAATTTCAATTAAAAGCGCTTCCAGTACAGTTTTATCAATCGCAATAACTTCTGTATTTTCTACTGCTTGCAAATAAAAACTAGACGGAACATGATTGTGGTAACTTAAATAGTCTGTAATCCACCAGTTTTCAATGCCAAATTGCAGTGTTTGTTCTACACCTTTAGAATTAATGATATATTGTCTTAGACAGCCCTTAACGATAAAATAGATGGTGTTGCAGACTTGGCCTTCTTTCAACACATGTTCTTTCTTTTTTATTTTTGAAAGCTCCAGGCATGATTCTAATTTATCAATATCTGAAGGTTCGAGATGGATGAATTTTTCAATATGATCAAAAAGCGGTTTGTACATACGGTTGTTTTGGTTTTATACAAAGTTACTTTTTAAATTTTGTTTTGTGCCAGAGCGATTTGAAACTTTTATAAAAGCAAAAAACCATCCGAATTAACGAATGGTTTTTCTATGATAAGTAAGTAATCTTAAATTGAGTTTATAAAACGTTTATTTTACTTTATTAAGAATAGCTTTGAAAGCTTCTGGGTGGTTCATAGCTAAATCTGCAAGAACTTTACGGTTCAATTCGATTCCATTAGCTTTAACTTTCCCCATGAACTGAGAATAAGACATTCCTTCCAATCTAGCTCCAGCGTTGATACGTTGAATCCATAATGCACGGAAATTTCTTTTGTTTTGTTTTCTATCGCGGTAAGCGTAGCACATTGCTTTCTCTACTGCATTCTTAGCAACTGTCCAAACGTTTTTACGTCTACCAAAGAAACCTTTGGCTTGCTTCATTATTTTTTTTCTTCTTGCTCTTTTAGCAACTGAATTTACCGATCTTGGCATAATTTTAATGTGTTTTTGTAGCAGGCGTCCTGAATTGAATCAAAGGAACTTGAAAGCCATACTCCAAGGTTATATAAATAATTTTTTAACCTAAAGAATTATTAGATAATTCTTAATTGTTGTTTGATGCTTTTCATATCTGTTGAGTGAACTAGCGCTGAGTGTGTCAAAGCTAATTTACGTTTTTTAGATTTTTTAGTCAAGATGTGACTTTTAAAAGCATGCTTTCTTTTAATCTTTCCAGAACCAGTAACTTTGAAACGTTTCTTGGCGCTAGATTTTGTTTTCATTTTAGGCATTTTTCCTAGTGTTTTAATTTATTCTTACTTACTTATAATTTTGTTTCAAGTTTAAAGTTTCAAGTTCAATACTGAACACTGAGACTGAAAACTGAACACTATTTCTTTTTCTTCGGAGCAATGAACATAATCATTCTCTTTCCTTCCAAAACTGGCATCGCTTCCACTTTACCATGTTCTTCTAAATCTGTAGCCAGACGCAGTAATAAAATCTGTCCTTGATCTTTATAGATGATTGAACGTCCTTTAAAGAATACGAAGGCTTTTAATTTAGCTCCTTCTTTAAGGAATTTTTCAGCGTTCTTTCTTTTAAATTCATAATCGTGCTCATCTGTCTGAGGACCAAAACGAATTTCTTTTACTACAACCTGCGTTGATTTAGCTTTCAATGCTTTGTCACGTTTCTTTTGTTCGTAAACAAATTTCTTGTAGTCCATGATTTTGCAAACCGGCGGTTCAGCATTTGGTGAAATTTCAACCAAATCCAATTCGAACTGATCTGCTAAGCGTAAAGCTTCTGCAAGCTTAAATACACCTGGTTCGATGTTTTCGCCTACTAGTCTTACTTCTTGTACACCACGAATATTGTTATTTATTCTGTGTGCATCTTTTTTTTCTACGCGAGGTTGAAAACCTCTGTTGCTTCTTATTGCTATGACTTTATAATTTAAGTTAAACTGTAAAAACTTTTAATGTTTTTTTTATTTCTTCGTTTACAATCGAAGCAAATTCTTCAATAGAAACTGTAATATTACCTTTTCCTTCTTGGCCGTGACGACGAATAGAAATTGTGCCGTTTTTCTCTTCCTCTTCGCCCACAATCAGCATAAATGGGATTTTTTGCATTTCAGCATCTCTAATTTTCTTGCCAATTGTTTCGTTTCGGTTGTCAATTAGGGCGCGAATTTCGTGATTTTCTAGCAAATCTAAAACTTTTTTAGCATAATTTTCGTATTTCTCGCTCAAAGACAATATAATAGCCTGTTCAGGCATTAGCCAAAGTGGGAAATTTCCTGCAGTGTGCTCCAGTAAAATTGCGATAAAACGTTCCATCGATCCAAAAGGAGCTCTGTGAATCATAACAGGGCGATGTAATTCATTATCAGCACCTTTGTATGTTAATTCAAAACGCTCAGGCAAGTTGTAATCTACTTGAATAGTTCCTAATTGCCATTGTCTGCCTAAAGCATCCTTAACCATAAAGTCAAGCTTTGGTCCGTAAAATGCAGCTTCGCCATATTCAACAACTGTATTTAAGCCTTTATCGGCTGCAGCATTGATAATAGCGTTTTCTGCTTTTTCCCAATTTTCATCAGTACCAATATATTTTTCTCTATTCTCTTGATCTCTCAATGAAATCTGGGCGGTAAAGTTTTCAAAACCTAACGAACCAAATACATACAATACAAGGTCAATTACTTTTTTAAACTCTTCGTCTAATTGTTCTGGAGTACAGAATATATGAGCATCATCCTGAGTAAATCCTCTAACGCGAGTTAAACCGTGTAATTCGCCTGATTGCTCATATCTGTAAACAGTACCAAATTCAGCATAACGCTTTGGTAAGTCTTTGTATGACCATGGTCTTACATTGTAAATTTCACAGTGGTGAGGGCAGTTCATAGGCTTCAATAAAAACTCTTCGCCTTCTGCGGGAGTATGAATTGGCTGAAAACTGTCTGCTCCATATTTAGCATAGTGACCAGAAGTAACATAAAGTTCCTTTTGACCAATATGTGGACTTACAACTTGTTCGTAACCTGCTTTCTTTTGAGCTTTCTTTAAAAATTGCTCTAAACGTTCTCTAAGTGCAGCGCCTTTTGGCAGCCATAAAGGTAAACCTTGGCCAACTTTTTGTGAGAAAGCGAATAATTCAAGTTCCTTACCTAATTTACGGTGATCGCGACGTTTTGCTTCTTCAAGAAGTTCTAAGTATTCAGTTAGATCTTTTTGTTTAGGGAAAGAAGTTCCGTAAACACGAGTCAACTGTTTATTTTTCTCATCACCTCTCCAATAAGCACCAGCAACGCTCATAATTTTAAAAGCTTTGATGATTCCAGTATTCGGAATATGGCCTCCACGACATAAGTCAGTAAAAGTTGCGTGATCGCAAAATGTAATAGTTCCGTCTTCAAGATTCGAAATCAATTCAGTCTTGTAAACGTTGTCTTTGTACATTGCTAAAGCATCAGCCTTGCTAACCGGACGCATTTTAAATTCATGTTTCTCTCTTGAGATCTCAAGAACACGATCTTCAATCTTTTTAAAGTCAGCTTCAACAATTTTCTGATCTTCAAAATCAACATCATAATAAAAACCGTTTGCAATTGCAGGTCCAAGAGTTAATTTAATTCCTGGGTACAATTCCTCAAGAGCTTGCGCCATTACGTGCGAAGTCGAATGCCAGAAAGCTTTTTTGCCTTCAGGATCATTCCAAGTATATAAAATAAGATTACCGTCGGTCGTTAATGGAGTTTCGGTTTCAATAGTTGTACCATTAAAAGATGCAGAAATAACATTTCTTGCAAAACCTTCGCTAATGTTTTTAGCGACCTCCATTGGAGTTACGCCTTGAGCGAACTCTCTAATTGACCCATCGGGTAAAGTAATCTTGATCATTGTTTATAATTTTGTGAATGCAAATATACATGATTACAAAAATACAAACAATATATATATGTAGAAGATTGCTTTATTATATCAGTACTGAAAATGATACTGTATAATAAGAGTAGATTTTGCTTTCATTGCCCGACCGGTTTTCAAAACCTGTCGGGTTTGTTTTTTATACATATATATAAGGAGAGAATTATGCTTATTATATTTAAGCAGCGTTTTTGTCAGGCTGAGCGTCCCGAGGCTTCGGGAGAAGCCTCTTTGATTGGAATTTGGGATTTCAAGATTTGATTTTTTTTTCAGGAGCTTGATCCCGCTATTCGCTTCAATCTTTTTGTGGCGAACCCCGCCACAAAAAGGATTTACGCTTCTATCGGGGCTAGGGCATGGGTTTCCAGAAGAAATTCAGTAAAAGAAACTGCGATATCGTGAATAAAACAGAAGAAAGAAAGAGGAAACTTTGCGTCTTTGCGTCTCTGCGGGATTAAAAACGGCGGTAAAACAGTATTCAAAAGCTGATTTCTCTTCATAAAACAGCATGAAAAGCTGAAAACTCCTCAAAACGGATGGCGGGAAAGCGCCTAAAAATAAAGAAACCGCATGATAACTCAGAAAAACCTGACAGGGAACCGGAAAAAACGAATATGTAAACAATCCGTTATCAGCGAGTTAAGAAAAAGATCAAAAAAAGGCCAAAAAAAGGGATCAGAAAAGCTTGGATAACTGAATAAAGGTGGTACTTTTGCACCCGCAACAGCGATAAACGTTCACCGAAATACTGACAAGGGTTTAAATGAGAACTGAAAATTTATTTTCAAAAAAAGATTTAAAAAAGCTTGCGGGATTGGAAAACGGGTATTACATTTGCACCCCGCAAAACACGGAAAGTTCCTTGAAAGACTGGTAAGAAAAACAAAAAATGAGGCGAAAAAAAAGTTTCAAATTTTTTCAAATTTTTCTTGCGAGAAACAAAAAGAAGTTTTAGTTTTGCACCCGCTTTGAGAGACAAGCGAAAGACAAAAAATTACGTTCGTAGACATATTGAATTGACAGCCGTTTTAACAGAGATGTTAGAACAAAAGAATAAGAGTAATGGAATCGAG
>NZ_WMIC01000009.1 GCF_009711135.1 Flavobacterium sp. LC2016-01
AGTAGTTAAGCCCGCCTGCGCAGATGGTACTGCAGTTATGTGGGAGAGTATGTCGTCGCCTTTCTTTTGAAAACCCTATTCTTTATTGAATAGGGTTTTTTATTCTCACTTTGTTCATTTGTATAAAATGAATAAATGGTACCTTAGCTCAGATGGTAGAGCAATGGACTGAAAATCCATGTGTCCCTGGTTCGATCCCTGGAGGTACCACATAATGCTCGGATGGTGAAATTGGTAGACACGCTGGACTTAAAATCCAGTGAACAGCAATGTTCGTGCGGGTTCAAGTCCCGCTCTGAGTACTAAAACTTCAATTGGCTTCGCTAATTGAAGTTTTTTTTTGCATTAAGGTTTCCTTTAGATTTTTCATATACTTTAATTTAAATGGGTTTATCTAGCGTTTATGTTATCATCTTGAAAATAATGATAAATTTGTTTCCTTAGAAATCAAATTATGAACGAGCTGATTAGGGTTATTAAAAGTTTTCAAAAGTTAGATTCTGAGACTGAAGATGCCATTCGGAGATTTTTTGTTGAAGAAAAATTTGCGAAGAACGAATTTATTATTGAAGAACATAAAATTTGCGATAAAATTTATTTTATCAATTCTGGTGCTGTTCGAAGATTTTGCTTTGAGAATGATGAAGAAGTTACTAAGTGGATTTATACCGATAATCAATTTATAACTTCAATGAGCAGCTTTTTTGAACAAAAACCTTCCTTTGAAATTTTTCAGACTTGTGAGGATACAGTTGTTTATTCGTTATCATATTCTGATGAACTGCTTTTACTGGAATATCCATTATTTTTAAAATTTCATCTAAAACAACTTCGACATTATCTTTCTAAAATAAATGAATTTCATCATTTATTTCGTGTAATGACGGCTGAGAAAAAATATCTATTTCTATTAGAATCGTTTCCTCAAATTATTCAAAAAGCTAAGCTGAAACATATTGCTTCACTAATTGGCGTAAGCCAGGAAACTTTAAGCCGAATTCGCGCTTCAATTATTTGATATTAGGTCAAAAATTAAATTTATCTTTTTTTCAATATTTGCCGTGTTATTAAATGAAGTAATATTGAAAAATACTGTAATAGAAAAAGGTGCAATTATAGGAAAGAATGTCCATTTTGGAAATTTTTCTACAATTGAAAATGATGTAATCATAGGAGATAATTCATGGTTGGGTAATAACGTTACAATTTTAAGCGGTTCGAGAATTGGTAATAACTGTCAAATTCATTCTGGAGCTGTAATTGGCGGTATTCCTCAGGATTTAAAGTTTGACAATGAATATACTTTGCTTGAAATTGGCGATAACAATATTATTCGTGAAAATGTTACTATAAATCGGGGTACTATATCAAAGGGAAGAACCAGTATAGGAAATTCAAATTTGATTATGGCAAACGCTCATATTGGCCATGATTGTATTATTGGCAGCAATTGCATAATTGGATTTAGTGTTGGTATGGCCGGAGAAGTCATCACGGGTGACTGGGTTAATATCAGCGGATTGACTGCTGTCCATCAATTTTCTTCTATTGGCAGTCATTCTATGGTGAGTGGCTTGAGCAGAATTGTTAAAGATATTCCACCTTATATCACTGTCGCGCACGAACCTTTGAGGTATGTTGGGTTAAATAGTATTGGACTCCGTAGAAGGGGTTTTTCTTCCGCAAAAATTGAGGAGATTAAAGCAATTTACAGAATCATTTTTCAGGAAAAAAGAAATACTCATTCAGCTTTGGAATTTATTGAGCAAAATTTTGAGCCTACTTTTGAGCGTAATGAAATTTTGCATTTTATTAGAATGTCAAAACGTGGAATTGTCAAAGGGGTTGAATAAATAATTTAAACAAGACTTCAATAGATTATATTAAAGTCTTGTTTTTTGAATTATAATTTATAATTAAAGTAAAAGGAAAACTATTTCTATTCGTACTTCAAATATTTTAAAATATCCGTTTTTGTTGCTGTATATGCTCTTGACAGTACAATTATTAAGGTCAGTAGTAATAAGGTGACAAAACCTATAATAAAGGGAAATAACGTTATGTCTATTCTAAAAGCAAAATTTTCAAGCCATTTGGTTAGTAAATAATAAACAGGAAATAATGCAATTAAAAATCCGATGATGCAATATAGAATGTATTGTTTTGATAATTCTTTTATTAAAACGCTAGTTTCTGCACCAAGGGTTTTCCTGATTGCGATCTCTTTCATTCGTCTTTGTATTGAATAAGAAGCCAAAGAAAATAATCCGAAAAGGGCAATTAGAATCACAATGACATTTAGCAATGAAAAAAGATTTTTTTGTTTTATGTATGCCTCGTATGTTCTCGCATATTGCTTATCAACAAAATCGTATTTAAAAGGATATTCTTTGTCAACATTTGCTGTCCAGAATTTCTTGATGTTTGCAATTGTATTTTCAATGTTTTGCGATTTTAGTTTTACATAAACGACATTCATATTTTCAGCCATACGCAAGGTTTCTATATGATAAAAAGTCATTGGAGGAACTTTGACTTCAGGGCTTAATAAATTGAAATCTTTTACAACTCCAATAATTTTTAAGTTTTGATTTCTAATTAAAATTTCTTCTCCAATCGGGTTTTTCATGTTCATCAACTTTGCAGCGGTTTCATTTATCATGATTGAATTTATAGTATCAGAAGCAAGTTTTCTATCAAGTCCTCTGCCTTGTGCCATCTTGATTTTTAACATTTCAAGCATGCCAAAATCTATCCCAATATGTTTTGCTTTAAAAAGCACATCGTGATATAAAAGTGGCGCTAACGAATTGTCTGCACCATCAAAAGATACAAGTCCGGTCGAAACGTTTTCAACTCCGTTAATTTTGCCCAACTCTTGTTTTATTGTACCGTATTTATTGAAAATATTTTTATCAATGTTTTCTCCTTCGTAATCTGAAGGCAGAAGATTTAAGTCTATTGCAATCAACTGATTTCCTTTAAAGCCTAGATCTTTATCGTTTAAGTATTTTACTTGCTGATAGACAATACTTGAACCAATAATAAAAAATGTTGCAATAGCAAATTGAAAAATCAGCATTCCGTTTCGCAGCCAAACGCCATTTTTACTTCTTCCGAAATTGCCTTTTAAAACTTTTAAAGTTTCAAAATTCGAAACATAAACTGCGGGAAATATCCCTGCTGCAAAAATAGTAATGACAAAAATTAGAATGAGCTGTAAATAAAATTGGCTTCCAATAATCATTAAATTCTTATTTAAAAAATTATTGTAATAAGGCAAAGTCGATTCTACAATTACTAAAGCCAACAAAATTGAAAACAAACTAATCAAAGTTGTTTCAAAAATAAATTGGAATACAATATTGCTTTTTGATGCGCCAATAATCTTCCGAATTCCGACTTCTTTAGCACGTTTTATTGCATTGGCTGTAGCCAAATTTATATAATTGACGATCGACAAAATGAGAATTAAAATTGACAGTCCTGCCATAATCAGCAAAAACTGATAATTGCCTCGGCCTTCAGGGTAGCCATCTGTGATGGACTGTAATCTTGCTTTTGAAAGAGGTTCCAAGAAAACTGTAAAATGTCCCACTTTTTTTGTCATTTCTTCGGGAGTAAAACCAGCTTGTTTTGCTTCTCTCACAATTACATCATCATAATATGCTTTTTCGAGCATTTTACGAGTTTGTTCTACTTTTGATGGGTCTTTTACTTTTAAAAGTATTTTTAAAGCAAACAAGCTTCGGCTTTGAGCTGGATCAGCAAGGTCTTTCATTCGATTTACTACAACATTTGGAGCAATCGAAGAATTACCAGGAATTTGATACACTGCGCGAACTACAAATAAATTATCAAGACAATTAATTTGCTTGCCAATTGGGTTTTCATTCCCAAAAACGCGCTTTGCAAGATCTTCAGAAATGGCAATACTTGTTCCGTCTTTTATTGCACCGCCAACATTTCCCTGAATAATTTTAAATGGAAATAGCGAAAAGAAATCACTTTCAACATTGATTATTTTATCAACGAATTCTTTCTTTCCCTTATAAATTATTTTACTCTTTTGATACCAGCTATCCGCAAAAACAATGTTTTCGATATTGGCATCTTTTTCTAAATGCGCTTTTAATAAAACGGTATTATTAGTGCCAACAGGCGTATCAGTCAGCTGAACTAAAACCTGATAAACATGGTCTTTTTCAGGATTCCATGCATTGTAGCTTTGTTCGTCGTTCCAATAAAGTAATGCAAAGATTAATCCTGCGATTCCTATTGATAATCCGAGAATATTTAGCGCAGTAAAAAGTTTACTGTTCTTTATTTGATAAAGGAAAATATTAATCCAGTTTTTAAGCATCTTATTCGTATTTTAAATATCGTAAAACATCAACTTTTGTTACTTGGTATGCTTTTGTTAAAACTATAATAAGTGTCAGGATTAATAAAGACACAAAGGCAATTGCGAATGGCAAAATTGTTATATCAATTCGGAAAACGAAATTGGTAAGCCATTTTTGCAATAATAAATAAGCAGGAATAATTCCGATTAGGAAACCAATTACGCAGTAAACGACATATTGCTTAGTGAGTTCTTTTAATAATGCATTTGTTTCTGCACCGAGCGTTTTTCTGATTGCAATTTCTTTTAATCTTCTTTGAATGGAATAAGATGCCAATGCAAACAAGCCAAACAAAGCAATAAGAATTACTACAATATTCAGCAACGAAAACAAATTCTTTTGCTTTACATAAGATTCATATGTTCGGGCGTATTCCTTATCTACAAAATCATATTTAAAGGGATATTCCGTATCCACTTTCGACCATAATTTTTCAATATCATCAATTGTCTTTCCAGAATCATCAAGTTTTAATTTTATAAAAACTTTATTTATGTTATGAGCCATTCCAAAGGTTTTTAAATGATAGAATGAAATGGGTGGCACTTTCAATTCTGGACTTAATAAATTAAAATCCTTAACAATACCAATGATTTTTAATTTTTGATTTCGTATTACTAATTCTGCTCCAATCGGATTTTTTATATTCATCAACTTTAAAGCACTTTCGTTTATAATCACTGAATTGATAGTATCTGAAGCTAGTTTTCTGTCAAAATTTCTTCCTTTTGCAATTTTGATATTCAACATTTCAAACATGCCATAATCTAATGCGATTGTTCTTTCTTTAAAAAGCTCATTTTTATAAAGCACAGGACTAATAAAATTGTCAGAACCATCAAAAGAAATAAGACCTGTCGAAATTTCTTCAACGCCTTTAATTTTACTTAATTGATCTTTTATAACACTGTATTTGCTGTAGATATTTTTTTCTGTATTTTCTCCTTCATATTCTGAAGAGGGAAAGTTTAATGCTACAGAAATTACCTGATTTCCTTTAAAACCAAGATCTTTGTTTTGTAAATATTGAATTTGTTCATAAACAATATAAGATCCGATTATAAAAAAAGCTGCAATTGCAAATTGAAAAATGAGCATCACGTTGCGTAGCCAGATTCCGTTTTTACTTCTTCCAAAATTTCCTTTCAAAACTTTCAAAGTTTCAAAATTGGCTACATAAATCGCAGGAAATAGTCCAGCAGTAAATACGGTAATTATAAAAATTAAAAGCAATTGCCAATAAAATTGATTTCCAAGAAGTATAAGATCTTTATTTAAGAAATTATTGTAATAAGGCAAAGTCATTTCTACGATTACTAATGCCAGTAAAATTGAAAAAGAAGTTGTTAAAATAGTTTCAAAAATAAATTGACAGATAATATTTCTCTTAGAAGCTCCAGTAATTTTGCGTACCCCAACTTCCTTCGCTCGTTTTACTGCATTTGCGGTAGCGAGATTGATGTAATTAATAATTGATAAAATGAGAATCAAAATTGATAAACCCATCATAATTATTAAAAATTGATAATTGCCTCTGCCTTCAGGATAACCATCTGTTATAGAATGTAATCTGGCTTGCGAAAGGGGTTCTATTACGACATTAAAATACCCTACTTTCTTTCCCATGTCCTCAAACGTAAAGCCTTCTTCTTTTGCTAAACGTTTAATAAAATCATAGTTATAGATCCGTTCCAGTTTTTTCCTTGTATTTTCAACTTTTGATGGATCTTTAACTTTGAGCAATAATTTAAAAACAAACGGATTTATTATCGTGGAATTTACAAGTTTATCCATTTTATTAATTATAACATTTGGAGTGATGGATGAGTTTCCCGGAACTCGATAAACTGCGCGAACAGAAAATAGCTGGTCGAAACATTTAATTTGTTTTCCAATTGGGTTTTCGTTGCCGAACACTCTTTTTGCAATATTATCTGAAATTGCAATGCTAGAATCGTCTTTAATCGACGAAATCGCGTCTCCCTTTATGATTTCAAAAGGAAAAAAGGAAAAAAAGTTATGTTGTACATTAATGATTTTATCTACAAATTCCTTCTTCCCTTTGTAAATAATTTTATTTTTTTGATACCAATCATCCCCATACATTATGGTTTCAATATTTGGATCTGCATCTAGGGCTGGTTTTAAAAATAAGGCACAATTTGACCAAGACGTCATATCTTTCAATTGCACTAAAACCTGATAGACATTATCTTTTTGAGGGTTCCAGGAATCATAACTTTTTTCGTCATTCCAGTATAGAAGCGCAAAAATTAAACCTGAAATCCCAATTGATAATCCTAAAACGTTAAGTGCAGTAAATAATTTGTTATTCTTGAGTTGGTAGATAAATATATTGATCCAGTTTTTTAGCATCTTATTCGTATTTTAAATATCGTAAAACTTCGACTTTTGTTACTTGGTATGCTTTTGCCAAAACAATTGTCAGTGTTAGAAATAACAAAGACGCAAAGGCAATTATAAATGGTAAAACCGGAATGTCAATTCGGAACGCAAAATTTTCAAGCCACTTCTGCAGTAAAAGATAGGCCGGAATAATTCCGATTAAAAAACCAATCACACAAAAAATAACATATTGTTTAGATAATTCTTTAAGTAATATATTGGTTTCTGCACCAAGTGTTTTTCGTATCGCGATTTCTCTTAATCTTCTTTCCATTGAAAAAGAAGCAAGAGCAAACAATCCGAAGACAGCAATAAGGATTACGATGATATTCAGTAAGGCGAATAAGTTTCTTTGGTTTTCATATTTTTTAAAGTTTCGGGCGTAATTTTTATCCACAAAATTATATTCGAAAGGATATTCAGAATCTACTTTTTGCGTCCAAAATTTATTAATACCAGCAATAGTTTCGGAGATGTTGTCCGGTTTGACTTTTATGAAGATATGTCTGATGTCATCCTGAACGCCATTAATTTTTGTTACATAAAAGAAAACCATAGGTGAAATTTCGCTTTCAAGTCCGAAATAGTTGAAATTTTTAACCACGCCAACAACCTTCACTTTTTCCTCTCTCCATAAAATAATTTTATTTAAAACGTCTTTTTCTCCAATTAATTTGGCAGCTCGTTCATTTAAAAGCACGGATGAAATGGTGTCTGAAGAAATTGCAGGATTTAATTTTCGTCCTTTCAATACTTTAATGTCCAAAATATCCAGCATATCTAAATCCATTGCCATTTCCTGAATTATAAACGGTTTGTTGTTTTGGTAACTCGCACTTGACCATGAATTTTCCTGAGATCCCATTGCAAATAGTGCAGTCGAAACTGCTTCGACACCTTTTATTTTTGAAGCTTCTTGTTTGATGACTTTATATCTCTCAAATTGGCTTTTTCCTTTTTTAGGTTTATAGGTGATGTCTAAAACTTGTGTTCCTTTAAAACCTAAATCTTTTTCGGCCATAAAATTTACCTGTTTGTAAACGATGAAGGACCCAATGATAAAAAAAGCAGCGATAGCAAATTGTAAAACCAGCATTCCGTTACGAAGCCAAATTCCTTTTTTACTTCGGGAAAAATTTCCTTTCAACACTTTTAATACTTCAAAATTCGAAACATAAATTGCCGGCAAAACTCCTGAAACCAGTATGACGATCAAAGTAATTAGTAATAATTGAATGTAAAACTGTGCGCCCACAAGAACCAAGTCTTTATTTAGAAAAGAATTATAATATGGTAATAAAATTTCAACTAAAACCAAAGCCAGCAAGGCTGAAAAAATCGTGATTAATGCTGTTTCAAAAACAAATTGCATTATAATTTCTCCTTTTGTAGCGCCAGTAATTTTTCTTACTCCAATTTCTTTAGCTCTTTTTATAGCGTTTGCAGTTGCCAGATTGATATAATTTACAATCGAAAGCAGTAAAATCAATAGAGACAAGCCCATTAAAATCTGCAGATATTGCAAATTTCCGTTTGGCTCAGAAAAAGGCTGACTTCCGTTATATAATTTGGCTTTCGGCAATGGCAGTAAACTTGTTTTTACAGGATCGCCATACTTTTTCAAAAATTCATCAATTGTTAGACCTTCCTGTTTTGCTTGCGCTTTAGTGCAATTTTCAAAGAAAAGTTGATCCATGTTTTTTATGATGGCACCCGTCGCATTTGGATTTTTAATTTTCAAAACCAAGCCGTAATGATAACTCCATTCGTCTTTTGTTTTTTTTAGGTCGTCATCGATAACTGTTGTAACAGCTTCGGGCATTACAGATGATTTTTCAGAAAGCTGATATACACCGCGAACAGTAAAAACCTGACCATCGTATCGGACTAATTTACCCATCGGGTTTTCTGTGCCGAAAAGTCGTTCGGCAGTTTCTTCAGATAATGCAATACTGCTTCGATCTTGAATTGCCGTTTTGCCGTTTCCATGAATAAATTTGTACGGAAAGAAAGAAAAGAAATTACTTTGTGCCGTAAAAATCTTATTCAGCACTTCTTTCTTGCCATTATATGAAATCACATCTTTGGCATATTCGGTATAAAAATAACAGTAGCTTTCTAAGTCGGAAGAAACTGCTTTTAGCATCGGTCCGGTTGTAGCCGCATTTGTTGTCCAGATATTATTTCCGCCAATGTCATTTAGAACCGAATAAATCTTATCTTTTTCCGGATTCCATTGGTCATACGAATGTTCGTCATTCCAAAAAAGAATCGCAAAAATCAACGTCGCCATTCCGATTGACAATCCTAAAATATTTAGAATCGAAAACAGTTTGTTGTTTTTGATGTGATAAAAAAATGTGTTGATCCAATTTCGTAGCATCTTATTCGTATTTTAAATAGCGTAAAACATCAACTTTTGTAGCTTGATAAGCGCGCGAAAGAACCACTGCAAGCGTTAGCAATAATAAAGCTGTGAAGCCAATCAGAAAAGGAGAAATAGAAATAGAAACTCTATAAGCAAAATTCTCTAACCATTTATTTAATAAATAATAAGCTGGAAACGAAGCAATCAAAAATCCGATTATACTGAAAAGAACATATTGCTTGCAAAGATCCTTCAATAAAATAGTGGTTTCGGCTCCAAGTGTTTTTCGAATAGCGATTTCTTTCATACGTCTTTCTATCGAGAATGAAGCCAGAGCAAATAAACCAATAAGAGCAATTATGATAACAATCACATTTAGTAGTGAAAAAAGATTTTTTTGTCGCACATAACCGCTATACGATCTTTTGTATTCTTTATCTACAAAATCATATAAAAAAGGATATTCTGAGTCTACTTTCTTTGACCATAAATTTTCTATATCAGCAATAGTTTGCTGCATTGTTTTAGGATCTGCAGTTACATAAATATTGTTCAATAGACTATTAAACCATGCTACACTCTTAAAATGAAAAAAAGTCATTGGAGGAATAGCTTCACCTGGATTTCCTAAATTGAAATCTTTTACCACTCCTACAATAATAGCTTCTTTACCATCCCAGTTTATTTTTTTTCCTATAGGATCTTTTTCGTTTAATAGTTTTAAAGCGGTTTCATTAATCAGCATTGAACTGATTGTATCTTGAGAATATTGCGGATTAAAATAGCGCCCTTTGACTATTTTTATTTTCATCATTTCAAGGAGTCCAAAATCTACCGGAATATTGTTTCCGTCAATATTAATATCTTTATAATGATAAGAAATTACAGATTTTGCGCCACTTCCCATAACAAAGCCACCGCCAGCAACTTGCTTAACTCCTTTTATGTGTAGCAATTGATTTTTGATGTTGTTGTATTTGGCAAATTGAATTTTACCATCAATTTTTTCACCATAGATATTTCGATAAGAGATATTCAGAACCTGATTTCCGTTAAAACCTAAATCCTTAGAATTCATAAAATCAATTTGCTGATAAACAATATAAGACCCAATAATAAAGAACGCAGCAACAGCAAATTGAAATATCAGCATCCCATTGCGAAGCCAAACGCCATTTTTACTTCGAATAAAATTTCCTCTTAATACCTTTAAAACTTCAAAATTTGAAACGTAAATTGCCGGAAATATTCCTGCTGTAATTACAGTCCCAATAAAAATAACAACTAACTGCAAATAAAATTGTCCACTTTGCAGTACGAGATTTTTTTCTAAAAAAGCATTATAATAAGGAATTGAAAGCTCAACAATAACAAGAGAGATTAAAATAGAAAACAATAAAATAAGAGCCGTTTCAAAAATAAATTGCTGTATTATATTCGCTTTCGAAGCGCCAATAACTTTTCGAACACCAATTTCCTTCGCTCTTTTTACCGCGTTTGCTGTAGCAGAATTAACATAATTGACAATAGATAATATCAAGATTAAGATCGATAAACCAACAAAAATTAATAATAGCTGATAATTTCCGTTATTTTCTATAAGACCGCCAGTTTTGGTATGCAAACGAATAGAAGACAAAGCTTCTAAATGAGGTTTTACTTCTCCAAATTTTTTAATAAACTCTTCTGGATTCATACCCTGAGATTTAGCCCGAGGCACTGTCATGTTATCATAATAAATTTTTGACAGACTCTTTTCGACTAATGTTGCATCAGTTGGATTTTTTAGTTTTAATAAAAGTATGAATTGAAAATTTCCCCAATTCTGAATACTATTTTTCACTCGTAAATCCATAAAATTGACGACGCAAGAAGGATTAAAAATCGATTTTTTATCCAGTTTATAAACACCTCTAACAACCAAAGTCTGATTCTGCAAAACTATTTTTTTTCCAAATGCGCTTTCGTTTCCAAAGATTTGCATTGCCAAATCTTCAGATAGACAAATGCTATTGCCATCTGGTAAACCGGTTTTTGCGTTTCCTTCGATAAACTGATAAGGGAAATAATCAAAAAAGTTTTTTTGTGCTACAACAACTTTTTCAGACTGTATTTTTTTACCATTATAACGAATGATTTCATTATCATAATTTCCTTTTACATAACAATACGATTCCACTTCTGGTCTAATGTTTTTAATTGTAGAGCCAATTGGTGCAGAACTTGAAGCCCAATATGTAGTAGGATCCATTTGATTGGCAACTAAAAAAACATTATCCTTATTAGGATTCCATTGGTCATAACTTTGTTCATCATTCCAGTAAAGAATGGCAAAAACCAACCCGGCAATTCCTATACTCAAACCCAGAACATTCAAAGCTGTAAAAAGCTTGTTGTTCTTTACCTGAAAAATAAAAATACTAATCCAATTTTTCAGCATGATTCTAATTGTTAGAAGTTACCAAAACATCCACATTTCTATGATTTAATTTTTCAGAAAGAATAACACCGTCTTTCATTAAAATTGTTTTCTGCGAAAAGGAAGCATCATAATCGGAGTGTGTAACCATCAAGATTGTTGAACCGCTGGCATGAAGATCTGTCAATAATTCCATAACCTCATTTCCGTTTTTACTGTCCAAGTTTCCTGTTGGCTCATCGGCCAAAATAATTTTCGGATTATTGATTAAAGCTCTCGCAACGGCTACACGTTGTTGCTGTCCGCCCGAAAGCTGTTGTGGAAAATGTTTCAATCGATGTGAAATTCCTAATATTTTTGCAATCTCATTTACCCTCGCTTTTCTTTCACCAGCAGGAACATTATTGTAAATCAAAGGCAATTCGATATTGTCATAAACCGATAATTCATCAATTAAATTAAAGTTTTGAAAAATGAATCCGATATTTTCTTTTCGCGCTTTTGATTTCAATTTCTCTTTTAAGCCAACCATTTCCTGATCTAATAATTGATAACTTCCGTCTGAAGCACTGTCCAAAAGTCCCACAATATTTAACAAAGTAGATTTTCCGCTTCCAGACGGTCCCATGATCGAAATAAAATCGCCTTGATTGATTGTTAATGAAATTTCGCTTAATGCTTTGGTTTCTAATTCCTCAGTTCTAAATACTTTTGAAAGCTTTTTGATTGTGATCATAATTGATGTTTTTAGTTTTGATTGATTTTCTTTTTAAAATTTTTCCCTTTGGAAGTAAAAGAAACACATCGGAAAATTAAGATAATTAACAATGCGATTTTTTGTTATTTTTACTTTCGAAAGAGCTTAATAATTAATGATTTATCAGTACAAAAGTGATTTTCATGCCAAAGATTTAAACTTTGTAATTGCTTTATTTTTAATGCTTTATTTTCCGAAAAAATAAGATACTGTCCATAATTGGACACCTTTCGTCCAAAACTGAACAAACATGAAAAAAACAAACGCTTCGATTTTAATCATCGACGATCAAGAAGACATTCTTTTTGCGTCGAAAGTGTACCTGAAAAAATATTTTGAGACGATTTACACTTTAAATAATCCCAAAAACATTGTCGAATTATTATCGAAAAACACCATTGATGTCGTTTTGCTTGACATGAATTACAGAATTGGTTTTGAAGATGGAAGGGAAGGTTTGTATTTATTGAAAGAAATAAAAACGCTTTCACCAAAAACGGTTGTGATTTTAATGACCGCTTTTGGTAAAGTTGAAACTGCTGTTGAAGGTTTAAAATCGGGTGCTTTTGATTATATCCTGAAACCTTGGGAGAATACTAAATTGCTGGAATCGGTAAAACAAGCGGTCGAGAAAGCAAGGAAAGAACAGCGAAAAGTTAAAGACGTTGAAATTAAAAACGATTTTTTTGTTGGAAACTCTGAGATTATAAAAAAAGCCTATTCGCTCGCTGACAAAGTAGCAAAAACCGATGCTAATGTTTTGATTCTCGGTGAAAACGGTACAGGAAAATTTGTTTTGGCGCATCATATTTATATGCAGTCTGAAAGAAAAAATCAGCCTTTTGTTAATGTTGATTTAGGATCTTTAAATTCCAATATTTTCGAAAGCGAATTATTTGGTTATGCCAAAGGTGCTTTTACAGATGCAAAAATCGATACGCCGGGACGTTTTGAAATGGCGCAAAACGGAACTATTTTTCTTGATGAAATTGGGAATGTACCGCTTCATTTACAGTCAAAATTGCTTCAGGTTATTCAAACCAAAACGGTAACAAGATTGGGCGAAACAAAACCAAGACCTTTAAATGTTCGAATAATTACAGCAACCAATTTGAATTTAAAACTCGAAGTTGCCGATAAAAATTTTCGTGAAGATTTGTATTACCGAATCAATACGATGGAAATTGTGCTCCCTCCATTACGAGAACGAAACGAAGATAAAATTCCGCTTGCCGAATATCTTTTAGAAAAAATGACCGAAAAATATGGAAGAAGTCCAATTTCTTTTGATAAAAAAGTATTGGAACAAATCGAGAAACACGCTTGGAATGGAAACATTCGCGAAATGGAAAACAAGATTGAGCGCGCCGTTATTCTTTGTGAAAATAACAAAATCACAGTTTCAGATTTGGATTTGGAGCAAATCACAGAATATGAAAATCCAGATGATATTCAGCTTTCTTCGGTAGAAAAAGCCACAGTCGAAAAAGCTTTGTTGAAACACAACAACAATATCAGTAAAACCGCCGAAGAGCTTGGTTTGTCCAGAGGTTCTTTGTACCGACGTTTGGAAAAATATAATATCAGCACCAACTAATATGCTAAAGTCCTTAAAAACCTATCAGCTGCTTTTTGTGCGATTAATTTTGATTTTGGCCGGAATAGAATTTTCTATTTATCTGCATAAAATCAAATTTGTTTTTGCGCCTATTTTTGGCTTTTTGATCGTTTTTTTCATGATTGTCGAATTGTATTTCTATGTCAAAAATATCATTCTGCTTTACGATAAAACCATTTCTTCGATCATTCAAAACGATTTTACTTCTGATTTTTCCAAACATAAATCAGAGAAAAATGATTTGTTTCAGTTGTATGATATTTTAAAAAATAAACGAAACGAACAGATTTCGAAAGATATTATTTATACTTCGATTTTAAATAATATCGAAACCGGAATTGTCATTTTGCAAAAGCAGGAAAATGACTGGAATATTTTTTTAATGAACGATTATTTTTCGAGTCATTTTAATGTGCCGAAATTTTCGAAGTGGAAATACCTGAAAAATCAATTGCCTGCATTATGTGAAATTATTGATAAAGATGATTTTCAGGAAATAAAAACGGCAATCGATATCAGCATAAACGAACAAAATTCGCAGACATTTGTTTTGCAGGCATCCCGAACGGAGATTTTTGAACGCGATTATTATATTGTTTTGCTTGATTCGATTCAGAATGTTGTGGAGAAAAAAGAAAAAGATGCTTGGATCAATTTGATGAAAGTGATTTCGCATGAACTTTTAAATTCAATAACGCCAATTCGTTCTATTTGCCAAAACTTGCAGGATTTGGTAGAACAGGATTCTTTGTCAACCGAAGATTTGGAAGACATCAAAAACAGTGTCGAAACGATGCTCAGACGAAGCGATCATTTACAGAAATTCGTTGAAGGTTATCGAAAACTGGCCATGCTTCCTTCTCCAAAAAAACAAAAAACAGAACTGCAGGATTTAGTCCAGAATTGCCTTCAAATTATGGAACCTTTATTTAAAAGGGAAAATATCGAAATCGTAAATACCATTTCTTTTAATTATTTGATAAATGCCGATTCACAGCAAATCGAACAGGTTTTGATTAATCTGTTGACGAATGCCATAAATGCGTTGAAAAATACTGCTCAAAAACAGATTTCTATTTCGGCGGAAGCCAAAGAAAATAGAACGTTTATTAAAATTACCGACAACGGAAACGGAATTGAAAAAGAGATTGAAAGCAAAATTTTCCTTCCGTTTTTCACCACCAGAAATGAAGGCGCAGGAATTGGTCTGACTTTGTCTAAAAATATTATCGAAGCGCACGGCGGTTACATCAATTACAGAAATGAAAATGGAAAAACGGCTTTTGAGATTTGTTTGATTGAAGATTGATTCAGTTCTGCTGAAATAAATTTATATTAGCAAAAACTATCTATTTTAATTTATGATTTTAGCCTTCGATACCTATTATTACGATAATAAAGCCAAAACAGTCTGCATTGAATTTACAGAATGGAATCAGGAAAAAGATTTTAAAGTTCACACCGAAATTATTGATAATGTAGAAGAATATGTTCCTGGAGCGTTTTATAAAAGAGAATTGCCTTGTATTCTCAGTCTATTAAATAATATTGATTTAAAGTTAGTTGATGTAATTATTGTCGATGGTTTTGTATATTTAGATGACGATAAAAAATACGGTTTAGGCGGGCATTTATATGAAAAACTGAACAAAGAAATTCCGATTATTGGTGTTGCCAAAACGAATTTTGCAAGTATTGAAAAAGACAAAAAGGCACTTTTAAGAGGCGATAGCATAAAGCCTTTATACATAACTTCTATCGGAATTGATTTGGATGAAGCGTATCAAAAAGTGGAAAGCATGGCCGGTGAATTTCGAATGCCGACTTTGTTGAAAGAAATGGACAGATTAACAAAAGAACTTTGAAATATTTATGGATAAAACGCTTTGGTCAGAAATTGAAAAATTCGATTTAGATAATCCGGGTGAAGAATATGGATTTTCGACCAGATTGGCATTTGAAAACAGCTGGACAATCTATTTTACAAAAATTGCCATTCTCGAATACAAAAAATTCATGTATCTGGCCGCAACTTCTAATGAAATGGTTTCCCCTTCAGAAATTGTTGATATTGTTTGGCATCAGCATTTAATCTTTACTAAGTCGTACTCAGATCTTTGCGCCATTTTATCCAAAAAAATAGAGCATATTCCTTCAACCCATAACAAAGCCGAATTTGAAAAATTTAAAAGAGCAAAAGAGGCGACTAAAAAATTATACGAGTTAAATTTTGGAGAACAGCCAAAAGAAATTTGGGATTACGATAATCCGCTCAGTTCACTAAAATTAGATATCTCCAATTTGGATTTGTCGATGTTGAAAATAATTTTTTTGGGATGCTTGATACTTCTAATATTTCCGATTTCGTTATTACTTAAACCTATTTTAGTCCAAATTGGAAATCCAGATTTTGTTTGGTATTATATTTTCTTATTTGCTGTTGCAACCATTTTATTGATGCAATATGTGAAGAAATATGCCGAGAAATTAATTCAGAATTTAAAAACCACGTTACTCATTAAAAATCTCACTCCTTTTGAATTGGTTTTTTTTCGAAAGAATCGACTCGATTTTGTAATTCACGGGGTTGTAAATAATTTAGTTGAAAACAAAAAAGTAGAAGTTTTGGGCAAGTATTTAAAACTGACCAATGAAACTTTAACCGATAATCAGTATGAAAATTGTGTTATTGAAATTATGAAAGAATATGATTTGATGCCATATTGGCAATTAAATCAAGCAATAAAAAGCAAACCAATATTTGACCAGCTGAAAAAATCGGTTGAAAAAATCAGAGAAGAGATTATTAATTCGAAACAATTTTTATGGATTATAAAAGTCGCATTGTTTGTTTTTGGATTTCTCCTGAGTATTGGTTTCAGCAGAATAATAACCGGAATTTCGAGAGGGAAATCGGTAGGAAACATTATTGGAGTGATGATTTTGTTACTATTGATTTCGATTTATTGTTTCAAAAAAATAACAAATTATTTGTTTGAAAAAGCAGTTCATTTCAGTTTTAAAAACGAAAAAGATACTAATAGACCAGAACAAGATTGGCAATGGAATTATTTTCTGTACGGTGGACTTTCGTATTCTTTTATTCCGTTAACAACACATTTAAATCGAAATTTCAGTTCTTCGGGCACTGGTTCCTCATGCGGAACTTCGTGTGGGAGTTCTTGCAGCAGTTCCTGCGGAAGCTCTTGTGGCAGTTCGTGTGGTGGCTGTGGCGGAGATTAAACTGTTTTTATCTTTTCCACTAAAATAATTATAAATAATGAAATTGACGATTCAATCCCTTTTGCCGGAAGATTCTATTTCGCATTTTGTTCACAGCTTTTGGATGGTGGAGAACAAAACGGGAAATGATATTCCAGGAACAGTACTTCCAAACGGAATGATGGATATGACGCTCATGAAAATAAATGATGAGAATTGGGAAATGTCAATTCGCGGATTGGATACGGTTGCAAGTCAAGTTAATATTGTCAAAGATGTACGGATATTTTCTGTTGGATTTAAACTTTTGGCTGTCGAATATTTATTTGGAGATTCTATAAAAGATGTTTTGAACGGAGGAAAAACAATTCCGAATAATTTTTGGCAATTTGAAGAAATGGATACTCAAAGTTTAGAAAATTTTCAGAAGAAAGTAACGCATAAAATCAACGCATTTTCAACCAAACCCATTGATGACAGAAAGAAGAAATTATTTGAACTCATTTATGCATCGCAAGGTGCCATAACGGTAAAAGAACTTTCGGAAAAAGTGTTCTGGAGCAGCCGACAGATCAACCGGTATTTTAATCAGCAATTCGGAATTTCACTTAAAGAGTATTGCAAGATTCTGCGTTTTGGATCTTCTTTTAAAGATTTAAGCGAAGGGCGGCTTTTCCCTGAATTGAACTTTACAGATCAAAATCATTTCATAAAAGAAATAAAAAAATACTCAGGCGTGACGCCAAAAGAACTCAGCAAAAATAGGGATGAACGTTTCATGGATATTACAGCGATTAAAAAACTGCCACCTCAAAAAAACGACTGATTTTTACTATTTCTGCCAAAACCTTCTTTGCAATTTTGTATCGATATTAAATGATACAAAAGATGTTACTACAAAATAAAAAAATAGCTGTTATTGGCGCTGGCCCGGTTGGTTTGACAATGGCAATTTTGCTGCAACAAAAAGGAATTGACGTAACCGTTTATGAAAGAGATAAAAATGCACAAACCAGAATTTGGGGTGGAACGCTTGATTTGCACAAAGGTTCCGGACAAGATGCGATGAAAAAAGCGGGATTATTAGAACGCTATTTTGAATTGGCAATTCCAATGGGAAGAACTGTTGCAGATCAAAACGGCAAAACGTTATTTAAATATAATACAACTCCAGAAGAAGCTAAAGACAATCCTGAAATAAACCGAAACGATTTAAGAAAATTATTGTTGAATAGTTTAAAAAACGATACTGTTGTCTGGAACAGCAAAGTAAACGAACTCGAAGCTAAAGACGGAAAATGGATTTTGCATTTCGAAAATAACAAAACCGAGACAGCAGATTTTGTGATTGGAGCAAATGGCGGTATGTCAGCAATTAGAAAATATATTACGGATGCTGAAGTTGAAGAAACCGGAACTTATATGATTCAAGGCGAAGTTTCTCAGGCCGAAATTAAGTGCAAAGATTTTTTCGATTTATGTGATGACACTATTTTAATGACATCGCATAACGGAAATTTATTAGTGGCAAACCCAAAGAATGCAGCATCTTTAAGTTATAATGTCATTTTTAAAACACCTTCAAAATGGATTTCAGGAAATGAGTTGGATTTTGGAAATACAGAAAGCATCAGTTCATTTTTAGTAAATAGATTTTCTGATTGGGATGAAACTTATAAAGAGTTATTTCGTGCGACATCCTTTTTTGTGGGACTGCCAACGCGAAAAATTTCATTAGAAAAAGAATGGAAAAATAATCGGCCTTTGCCCATAACACTTATTGGCGATGCAGCACACTTAATGCCTCCATTTGCCGGACAAGGTGCAAATATTGGTTTGGTCGACGCCATGATTTTGGCAGAAAATCTTCTGAATGAAAAATTTGAAAGCATTGAAACCGCAATTGCAGATTACGAACAAAAGATGTTTGTTTATGCCAAAGAAGCACAAGAAGAAACCAGAAATAATGAACTAGCAATGCGAGCACCTGAGTTTTCTTTTATGAGATTTGCTAATTAAAGGTTTTAGATAGTCAAAAATTTCTGACCTATTGTATGCAGTTTTAGTTTAAACGTTATTTGTTTTATCAAATAAAAAAGTAATTTTAGTGTATTAAACGATAAATCATGGCTGCCAAAAAACCACAAGAAATGAGCAATGAAGAGTTGCTTAAAAATGAATCAATCTTAAAAACAATAATTTACCTTTTGCTGTTTTTTTCAATAGTACTGCTAGCATTAGGAATATGGATTACTATTGTGAAGAAACAGTTTAGTGCTTTGACCGTTATTCCACTTTCATTGGGAATAATTATAATGGTTAATGCGAATACTTTAAAGACTTTGCAGAAAGAGAAAAAAAGCAGAGAATTGTAAAAATCGAATTGTATTTTTTGAAGAAATTCAATAAAAAACTCCTTAAGAAATTAAGGAGTTTTTTATTGTTTACTGCGATCAGACTATATTGTAAACTACATTCCTGGCCAGTATAAAAAATTGAATTTATGACCATCGGGATCTGTAAAACCAAAAGTGTAGCCTTGCTGGAAATTTTCGGGTTCAGAGAAGATTGCTGCTCCAGCTTTTTTTACAATTTCATACCATTCGTCAACATTTTCTCTGCTTTCTGCCGACAATGAAAAAATGATTTCATTCTCTGTTTTGGTATCAGCAGATTTACCTCGTAGGGCATTATCAAATCTTTTTGGAATAAAAAAATTGATTACAAAGTTATTTTCGCCATAAGTAAAACTTGCCAATTCTTCAGTTTCCTTGCCATTTTGCTTAAATCCTAAATCGGAATAAAATTTAATTGTTTTTTGCAAATCATGTGAAACCAAGTTTGCCCATATCATTTTCGTTTTCATAAACTTTAGTTTTAGTTAATAGTTAACGAACTAAGTTAGCAAATAAATGTGTTACATACTTTTAACGAAATTGTAAAGTTTTGTTCTGGCCATCTTTTATCTTAATTTTGTTCCATTGCTGGAAGATGCAAAAAAAGCTGAAAAATAAAGAAGAAATTAAAGTGAAAAAGGAAGAAACAAGCTGGACGATTTGTGAGGAATGTCAAGGACGCGGAAAAAAAAGTCAGCGCATCAGCAAAAAAGTGAAGCTTCGTTATCAAATGGAATTAGACCAATTTGAAAATAATAAAGGCGAAGGAAAACCTCCAGTTCCTCCTAAAGCGCATTTAAAGTTGTGTTTAAATTGTGGCGGATCTGGATTAGTCCACGCTTCAAACTCTCCTTCACCAAATAAAGAAAACTATCCGCATGTTGCCATTATTGGCGGTGGAATTGGCGGCGTTGCTTTAGCAGTGGCTTGTCTGCACCGCCAAATTCCGTTTACTATTTATGAACGTGACACTAATTTCGATGCCCGATCACAAGGTTACGGACTCACTTTGCAGCAGGCGAGTAAAGCCATGACCGGGTTAGGTATTTTGGCTTTAGAAGACGGAGTAGTTTCATCAAGACATTTGGTTCATACTACAGATGGAAAAGTGATTGGTGAATGGGGAAATAGAAAGTGGATTCAGTCAGAAGAGAAAAAATCTCAAAAACGCTCTAATATACATATCGCAAGACAATCTTTGCGTTTAGAACTTTTGCAGCAGCTCGGTGGGAGTGATGCCATGAAATGGGGACATCAGTTGATAGATTTTAAACAATTTGAAAGTGATGGAGTTGAGTTAACTTTTAATGTTGATGGAGAAATAAAGAAATCAAAAGCAGATTTAGTAGTTGGTGCCGATGGAATTCGCAGTTCCGTGCGTCGATTGCTTTTAGGAGATGATGTAGCTCCTTTGCGTTATTTGGATTGTATTGTGATATTGGGTATTTGTCCGTTGAGCGCACTAGAAAATGTTGAAAGTCACTTATTAGATTCGGCTACCGTGTTTCAAACCGCAAATGGCAACGAGCGAATTTATATTATGCCTTACAAAGCAGATTCAGTAATGTGGCAGCTGAGTTTTCCAATGTCAGAAAATGAAGCAAAAGAGTTAAGTGCTAAAGGTCAAAAAGCACTAAAGGAAGAAGCGATTCGACGAACACAGTGGCACAATCCGATTCCGCAGATTTTGACCGCTACAGAGGAAGCCCAAGTTTCAGGATATCCTGTTTACGATAGAGAATTACTTGATGCTGAAATATTGAAAAAAGGAAATGCCGTTACTTTAATTGGCGATGCGGCGCACCCAATGAGTCCTTTTAAGGGTCAAGGCGCTAATCAGGCACTGCTTGATGCACTTTCTTTGGCTCGAGGCATTACGAGAGGATGCAAATCGTTAAAGCATTGGAAAAAAGTTGGAATCAGAGAAAGTGTTTTAAACGAATTTGAAGCTGAAATGCTAAAGCGCAGCGCCGTTAAAGTAAAAGATTCTGCTGATGCTGCACAATTCCTCCATTCTGAAATTGTACTTCATGAAGGTGATGAACCTAGAGGACGCTCTTTGAAGAAAAAATGATTTTTACCTATTTATAAAAATATCGAAGTTTCTATTTGATACTTTCCTTGTAAGTCGATGAAAAACAATATCGTGTAATTATTCATACTTGCGCTAAAAAAAGTCGTACCATTTTTTAAAAACAAATGCGTACGACTTTTTTTATTCGGTCGTGCAGCTTCTGCTTCTTTCTCAAATTTGTATCGAAATAAATTTCTAACCTAAAACGCGATACAATGAAAACTTCAGTAAAATTTTTAGCAGTTCTATTTTTAATAAGTAGCTTTTCTTTTGGACAAGATATTTCTAAAAGAATTGATTCCATAATAAAAGACAATTATCAAAAAAATCCAAACGTTGGTATAAGCGTGGGTTTTATTAAAGATAATGAAGAATATTTTACAGCTTATGGTAATTTGAATGCTGAAAGCCAAATTCAGATTAATAAAAATTCACTGTTCGAAATTGCATCAATTACCAAGATTTTAACTTCGAATTTAATTGCTCAGGCCGTTATGGAGAATAAAATAAAAGCAGATGATTATATAGACAATTATCTTCCGAAGGAATATCTTCTGCAAAAAAATCTTAAAAACAAAATAAGAATTTCAGATTTGGCTTCGCATCAATCGGGTTTGCCTGATATCGATTTTGGGAAATTAATAGAATTAAATCCGCAACAGCCTGTAAGCAATGTGACTGAAAAAACATTGGCAGACATAATCAATAATTGCAGTGAACTGAAAGATTACGGTAAATATCGTTATTCTACAATTGGTTATACTTTACTCGGTCAAATCTTAGAAAAAGTCTATAACAAAAATTACGACCAAATCATTAGAGAGAAAATAATTGCACCGTTAAAAATGAAAAATACATTAACGAAAGATTTTAATGTAAAGAACATTACTACTGGCCACAATCCTGATGGCGGTATTCAGGAATTTTTTAAATGGAATGTTACTGCGCCGGCGGGATTAATAAAATCGGATGCAGCTGATATGGTTACGTATTTAAAAGCTGTTTTAAATAGTAAAACTTCAGTAGGCAAATCGGCAATCATTACCGAGAAAATATTTTACAAAGATGAAAAAAGAGAAATGGGTTTAGGAACAAATATCGTCACAGATGATAAAAACACCATTTATATGAAATCAGGTGATTCGATGGGACAATCTTCGATTATCTGTTACAACAGAACTAAAAATTGGGGTATCATTATACTTCTGGATCAAAGAAATTCAAAAATGAGACAAAACTTGCTGAATGCAATTTATGATACTGTTTTGAAATAATTTATTTAAAAAACAGCCTCCAAAAAAAGTTATTTTTGGAGGCTGTTTTTGTATTGGTAATCGTAAAACAAATTAGTTAGAAATACTAAGAAATCGATAATACTCTTTGATTTTATTTTTTAATCTTTCTGCCAAATAGATATTGCCATCTTTCAGTTCATTATGAATAATTTGAGCTTCTTCAATATATTTCAGTTTTTTTTCGTCATTCCAATAATACGGAGGTTCATACAGATTGCATATTCTATCGGCCATTTTAACAGCCCAGACTTCAATTGGCTGCTGTTTAATTCTGCTTAAACTGTCCAACATTTTTTCAGACGAATCTTCAATTTGATCATTTTTGGTTAATGCTAAAACTCCCAATGCTACCTGAGTTCCAAATAAATCGTTTACTTTTTCATAATTAAATGCGGTGTCTTCTATTGTATCATGAAGCATTGCACATTTTACGGCCAAGTCGGCATTCATGTTTTCTGTTAATCGAACGGCATTCAAAACTTCAAAAACAACGCTCCCGATATGGTTGATATATTCTACTCTTTCATCTTTATTAACGCCGCCATATTTTTGTCCGTCATGTAGTTTTGAAACCAATTGCCAAACATGCTGAATTTCGTCTATTGACCAGTCTTTTTGTTGTTCCATATGAATTTTAGATTTGATGTAATTTATTGCTTTTTTTGAATATTTGCAACAATTCAACATTTGGGCTGTATTTTTCTATTGTTGAAATGATTGTATATTAGCTTAAAAAATCCTGAATTACTATAAAACAGGCATATAAATACTAACCTATTTCTTAAAAGTAATATGAACGACTATCTTGAAAAAAATCACAATATTTCTAACTGGTTCTATAGCAGTTATTATGGATCTAAACTAGAAAATCTGAAAGGGAATATTCGATTTATGAAGCAGACTGCTTATGATTTTGATACTGAAATTAATGCGTTTAAGCTGGTAGATGGAACAGCTTGTTTTTCATTAGAGTTCAACAGACAAAAAGAAATTATTAGAGAATTAGATGGAAAAGAAAGATTTGAAACCAAATACAAGAATTTTAAAGATCAAAAAGTAAGTTCAAAAGAATATTTACCAGATAATTCCATTGAATTATATGAATATGATGAAGTGACAGATCTAGTTAATAAGTATATAAACATTAATAAAAACGGAATAAGAAAAGAAAAAGAATTAAAAATCGAGAAGTTAAAAGACGGCTCGATGATTCATCACAGCGAGCATTTTAGTTACTATTATGATGCCTACGATAAGATAACGCTTCAAAAAGCAAACTATAGTGATTTAGAGATTGTTTACGATTATTCTACGTTTGGACGAAGAGGATATTATACAAAAACAAGCCATCAGAATGATAAAATAAATTCAAGCGAAAGATTCAGTCAGGAAAACTATATTCTTCAAAGCATCATGAATCGTGATGGTGTATTTTCTAGTAAAAGAATGTTCTTTTATGACGAAACAAATCAATTAATACAACAATTAACCTTTTGGGACGACGATTCATTTGAGAATCATTATTATTTTTATAATGAAAAAGGACTCTTAATCGAAGATAAAATTTCTTATCCAGGTGGAAAAATTGGAACGTGTGATTTTTTTGAATATGACATCCATGACAATGTAATAAACAGTAGAGATCGTTCCTACCAATACAAATATGATGAACATGGAAACTGGATAGAAAAAATTGAAATTGCAAGTGCAAGAAATGAAATCCTCTATAAAACAACGAGAGAGTTTGAATATTTCCCCAAAGGATTACATGTAGTCTAGCTGTCGATATTTCTTCGAACTCTTGCTTGATTATGTTTTCTATCGAACTCCTATTTGTCTAAATTATTTTGCTTGTTGTTGGTCATTAAAATAATGGTAAAATCAAGATTACTAACCAACAAAGTCTGAGATATTATATTGCAAAACATCTTGCTTTCAGTTATTGTTAAATGTTTCTGCTGTCATATCTCTTTTTTGAAATAAGGAAAAATGAAGAAGTAAATCAATTTTTTCAATGGACCTAATTATATTTATATTAGCCAAATAAATAGTACTTAATGCAGCAAACGTTAAAAATTACAAGTCTAAATAATGAAGATATAAAATTCCTGAAAGGACAACTCAAAAAAGGATATTTAGTCTGGTTTATTTTCTCATTATTTTCGATTGTATTTCCGTTTTCTGCTATTTATGGCATCATCAATAATAAAGAATTAGACGACAAAGTATTTTACATTTTACTTGTCTTTGTTTTTTTCGGTCTCTGGATTTATCTTACCGTTATGGGAATAAGAGATACTGTCAAAGAACAGCAGAATTTGTTATTGCAGACAAAGATTGAAGGCAATATAAAAGTTTTAGAAAAAGAAATAGTTACGATTGAAGGACACGATTCGGATACTGTTACTTATCGAATAAAAATGTACTCAGAAGTAGAAGAAAAACATAAAAGTATTTGGATCGATCAAAAAGACTATGACAAAATCCAGGTTGGTGATTCGATTTGGATTGAATTTTTTTTGGATTGCAATTACATTAAGACCTTACTTTTTGATGGACAAAAAATTAAATCTAAAATTTTTATCTAATGAAACTAATAAGAACATTTTTATTGATCTTTATTTTTAGTTGGACTTCTTTTCTTTACTCGCAAAATAAAACACGTGCAATAGAAAGAAAAGAGAGCGGAGTTACCATCGTTCTATATCTTAAAACAGAAAAAGATAATAGTAAAACGGCAAAATATACTTTGAAAAATAAGGAAGGAAAAGTGCTTCTTAAAGATATAAGAGGAATGGAAAACTTAGGCAGAGGGTACCAGGCTATTGATTCCAAAAATAAATTGGTCTATTTTTCTTTGGAAAAAGGAAGTGTCCTATTAAAATTAAGTGTTCAAGAAGTTAAAGATGCTAGTTTTGTTTGCGGGACAGTACCTTACTATAAAATTTCTATAAAAGATACCCTAAATCATTATCAGATTATTTTGAAAACAGATAATTCTTGGATGAATCAAAAAGATACAGTGAGTATGATTGGTCAGATATCAAAAAATGATGCAGATGATTGTTATTGTATAAATAGAGAAAAAGAATATTCATACAGCAATTATCCCTACACGAATCGATTTGTAAACATTAAAAATGAAGATCCAAACGCAGTTATTTTCAAAAAAAATAACCTGTACGGAATTTTTCCAAAAACAGAAGCAATTTACAGCGAAATAAGAATTGTAAATCTGATGACTAAAGTCAAGAAAGACAAACTTTATGGTTATTACGAAATAAATAAAGTTCCGAAATACAAAAAGTTAGCTGATTTTGTGGGTGTGTATGCGAGATTTGAACTGCCAAATGGTAAAAAAGGTTATGTGACCGGCTCTGGATATGAGTATATGGATGAGAGTTAATTATTTAATTTCTTAAAATCTTCTTCAATTAAAATCATATTAGATTGTTTTGCTAAAACTTCACTTTATCTAGACTAGTGTTAAAGCAAAAAAACTCCAAAATCATAAGACTTTGGAGTTTTTGGAATTCTGTGGGCGATGAGGGGTTCGAACCCCCGACCCCCTCGGTGTAAACGAGGTGCTCTGAACCAGCTGAGCTAATCGCCCTATTTTACTAGGTTGCTATCGTTTGTGATTGCGAGTGCAAATATACGCTTGTTTTTGAGTTCTGCAAAGAAAACACACTAAAAATTTAAAGTTTTTTTAATGTGTTTTCTATCTTGCTGATGTAGAATTTGTTATAAACGAACTTTTTTTGGTTATTTTTTATTTTGATAGCGATGGAATGTTCCTGTAGATGTAATCGCTGTGTTTTCCGGTGAAAGATTTTTCTAATTCATCAAAAAAAGCATCGGCATCTTTCTCATTTGGCCAAGTCGATTTGATCAGTTCGTCTATTTTATCATTTGATTTTTCCATATCGGCTAAAGAATCATAATAAAAAGCTTCGAGAAAATCAGTACTATTTGAGCCCCATGAATGTCTTAGCGGATAATAAGCTTTTATGTAAGGATCTTTAAAAGTGATTTTGTCATTGAATTCTTTTGCTTTTTTAGAATCCCCTTTCATGCTCAGCTGTGATTTCCGCAAATAAACAATCATTGGTTTTTTCGTTTCGTCTTTGTACTCTTTCCTGCCGATAGAAGTTACACTTTGATAAATTTCGTCAGAATGTACTGGACCATAAAAAGCATCATATTTTTCAAAAAAAGCTTTTCTGGCCTTTTCATCTGGCCATCCTTTTTTAACTAAATCATCGCTGAGTGCGTTTGCTTTTTCAATGTCTTCCCAAGTTCTATAAACGGTCACCAAAACAATTTCAGTATTATCATCAGTGTAATAATGGGTCATAAGTTCTGATCCAATAATGAGGTCGTTTTTGCTGGTCACTTTATCAAAGTATTCCTGTTCTGCAGCTTTCCAGTCTTTGGCTTTCAATTTCGAATCCAAATTTCGGTGTAAAGTGGTTACCGTAATGAACACAGGTTTTTCTTTTTCTTGTTCTTTTTCCTGCGCGCTGACTTTTGCGCCAATAAGAATCATCAACGTGATGATCCCTATAGCAAGGGTTTTTCTCTTTTTCATGTTTTAAATTTGTATTGGTTATTAAAAAAACTAAACAAATTTAAAACATTAAAAATCAAGTAGTTATAAAACAACTATGAATTTTGAAGGGTGTTTTTCCCCAAATTTTAGCTTTCTTTATTTAATGGGAGTTCAGCGACAACAAACGTGCTTCCGCCAGCATAAATGAAATCATTTTTTGTAGCGTTTTTCTTTGCATCCAAAAATGCTTTTTCAACCGAATCGTATTTTTCTCCAATTAAATTATATTTTTTGGCTGTATCTTGCAGAATTTCAGTGCTTAACCCCCTCGAAGAATCGGGTCTGCAAAAATAATAACGTGCTTTTTGAGGAAAGAGCGGTAAAATAGAATCTAGGTCTTTATCGTTTACAACACCTAAAACAATGTGTAGATTTTCGTAAGTTTCTTTTTGAAGCTGCTTCATAACAACGGCAAGACCATGTTTGTTATGAGCAGTGTCACAAATGATTTTTGGATTTTCGCCAAGCTGCTGCCATCTGCCTTGAAGACCTGTGTTTTTTACAACCTGCAATAATCCTGATTTCAGACTTTCTTCCGAAACTTTAAAATCGGTGGTTTCATTTAAAATCTGAATTGTCTGCTGTACCGTTTTTTTATTGTGAAACTGATAATCTCCAATTAAATCCGAAGGAAAAACTTCAGAAATTAAATCCGAAGCAAAGTAAATCGGCGCTTTGTTTTGTTCGGCTTTCGCCAAAAATACAGGCTGGGTTTCATTTGTATATTCGCCAATAACAACCGGAACATTTGGTTTGATAATTCCAGCTTTTTCGCCGGCAATCAAAGCAGGCGTGTTTCCAAGAAACTGCGTATGATCTAAATCTATATTTGTAATTACCGAAACCAAAGGCGTAATAATATTAGTAGCGTCTAATCTTCCGCCTAAACCAACTTCGATAACAGCAATATCAACTTTTTCTGCTGCAAAATAATCAAAAGCCAAACCAACAGACATTTCGAAGAAACTCATATCATTGGCTTCAAAAAAACTTTTGTGCTTGTCTATAAATTCGATTACAAATTCTTCTGAAATCTCTTGGCCGTTTATTCTGATTCTTTCTCTAAAATCTTTTAAATGCGGCGAAGTGTACAATCCAACTTTATACCCAGCTTCCTGCAAGATTGAAGACAGCATGTGCGAAGTAGAACCTTTGCCGTTTGTTCCCGCAACGTGAATGCACTTTAAATGGTCTTGCGGATTATCAAGATGTCCAGCCAGCAATTTAATATTGGTCAAGTCTTCTTTATAGGCCGAAGCGCCCTGCAGCTGATACATTGGAAGCTGATTAAACATCCAGTTTGTGGTCTCTTGATAGTTCATTTATTTGGATAAAATAGTTGTTGATTGAAATAAATTTCGATTTTTGTAGTTTAATATAACAGCGAAAATTATCTTTAGTGCAAATTTCAAATATTTTTTTTAGAATTAATCATAAAAACCAGAATTAAAATATGTTTAGCTTCATTCAATTACAAACAGATACAATCGCAAACGCAGCATCTAACGTAGTTATCGAAAAAATTGCTCCAAATAACGAAATCTCAGTTTTAGACTTTATTTTAAAAGGAGGAGTTTTCCTTATTCCAATTGCTATATTATTGTTTTATACTATTTATGTCATTTTTGAGCGTTATATGTACATTAGTAAAGCGTCGCAAATTGACAGCCGATTAATGCAGGACGTAGGGGATAAATTGAATGCAGGAAATATAGAATTGGCACGAACAATTGTAGAAAGAAGCAATACAGCTGCTGCAAATATTTTGAAAGAAGGTGTTCTAGTAATCGGAAGACCAATTGCAGAAATCGAATCAAACATGGACCGCGCTGCTGATATTGAAATTGGCGAAATGGAAAAGCATTTAGGTCATCTTGGTCTTATTGCCGGTATTGCGCCAACGCTTGGTTTTATTGGAACAATTTCTGGAGTAATCAAAATTTTCTACAGTATTTCGGTTACAGAAAATATCAGTATCGGAAATATTTCTGGAGGTTTGTATGAAAAAATGATCAGTTCAGGTTCTGGGTTAATTGTGGGTATTATTGCATATTCTGCTTACCACTTATTAAACGGGAAAATTGATAATTTTGCTTTAAAAATTCAGAAACAAATATTAGAATTTGTCAATATAATTCAAAGAGCATAAGGTATGTCCATTAAAAGAAAAAGAAGATTTCACGCTGAGGTTGCGACCTCGTCATTAAGTGATATTATGTTTTTCCTGCTGTTGTTTTTCTTAATTATTTCAACGCTGGCAAATCCTAATGTGATTAAAATGACGTTGCCGAAAGCCAAAGCAAATGAAAAGACCAATAAACAATTAATCAGTTTATCGGTTACCGAAGATAAAAAATTCTACATTGACAAAGAACCCGTTGATTTTGAAAATCTGGAAACGAGTTTAATGTCTAAAATAGGCACAAATAAAGAACAGACAGTTGTAGTTCGAATTCCGTTTAACCTGCAGGTTCAAGATTTAGTTGATGTTTTGCAGATAGGAGTGAAGAACAATTTGAAGTTTGTAATTGCTACAAGCCCGAAATAAAAAATAAATATTAGGGCGTGACCACAATAAAAAAATGGGCTAATCAGCATAACGTTGATAGGCCCATTTTTTTATTGCGGTCGGGCTATCCGGGCTACTTCGGTAGCTTCCTTCTATCCCTCACGCGGAAACAAGACGATTTTAGTATTCGAGAAATAAAGTAATTTCAACACAATCTTGTCATTCCGAGGAACGAGGAATCTCCACAAGTAACTCGACAAAGATTGGCGATTTTGTTTGCGGAGCTTCTCGCGGGGATTCCTCGTTCCTCGGAATAACATACTAGATGAAATAAACATAAAAAAAGGCTTTCTGAAATTTCAGAAAGCCTTTTTTATATAATTCGTGTAAATCCGTGACTCGAGCCCGAAGGGCGAACAGACGAAGTAAATTCGTGTTTTTTAATTCAAACTAAAATTATAAATAATTTTACCAACTTGCTTAACAGGAGCATCACTGTCTGATTCCCATTTCGTATTCATTGCCGCAATTCTCGCTTGATCTAATAAACAGCTTGCTGTATTTGTAGTCCCTTTTATTCCAGCAGTTGCACTGATTGTTTTTCCGTTTTGATCTACCGTTACTTCAACCACCACTTTTCCTTCTTCATTGCAATTGTATTTTGGTGCCGGTTTCGATAACGCTTTTCTGTTTCC
Organism: Flavobacterium sp. LC2016-01; assembly: GCF_009711135.1. Taxonomy (GTDB): domain Bacteria; phylum Bacteroidota; class Bacteroidia; order Flavobacteriales; family Flavobacteriaceae; genus Flavobacterium. The sequence goes on from NZ_WMIC01000009.1 coordinate 30,778, forward strand.
TAAAGAATATCCAGATCCACCGCCAGAACCGCCACCGCTTCCGGCTCCGTAACCGCTTCCAGTTCCAATTCCATTTCCGGTACCGTTACCGCCTCCGGTTCCTCCGCCAGAACCTCCAGATCCGTAATAACCATTAGAACTTAAACTTCCGTTTGATTTTCCTTTGTTTCCAGCTGTTTTATCATCGCCGTCTCCGCCTTTGTTTGAACCTTTCATTATGCTAGACAAAGCATCGTTTGTAGAGTTAGAAACTTTTGGTTTTTCAGGAACAGGTTTTGTTTCTGGTTTTACTATTGGCGGGGTTTTCTTTGGTTTTTCTTTTGTTGGAATAACTACGTCATTATCGGCAGTTGTGTTTTCTTGCGAGATGATAGCTTCTTCAGGAACTGCTTTTGGAGCAGCAGTTTGTTTTACGTTATTTTTTACATCTAGAACTTCACTTTTGTAATTGGCACCAGAACCTAAATCGCTGTCACCAAAATTTACCGTTACGCCTCCGCCACCGCCACCGCCGTCAGCAAGCGCTACGTTATTTTCCGGATTGTATGGCGGCCAAAAACGTATAAAAAAAAGCAATACTAAAATTGCGGCATATATTGCTGTTGTATAAAGTAGAGATTTCTTTTTATCTGAAGAATCGGTAGAACTCATTTTGATTCTGAATTTTGTAATTGTATTAAATAAAAACGTTTAAAAGTAGTAAAAATTGTTTAGAATCGTAGAGAGAATTTAACCGCTAGGCACGCAAAGATTTACGCAAGGTGCGCAAAGCTATTTGTTTTTAAATCTCGCAAAGTCGCAAAGAAACTTAAAAAATAAAACTTTGCGCACCTTGCGTAAATCTTTGCGTGCCTTGCGGTTAAAAAAAAAACGAGCTAAAGAATTTAGCTCGTTTATAAATGAAGTATAAAAAATTATACTAATTGTTTCAGTGCAATTTCAAAAGCTGTTGCGCTGATATTTGTTTTTGATGAACTTAAAGCATGAGCCTTAACAATCGCATTTTTTATAATTTCTGAAGTATCATTAAAAATAGCCTCATCTGTCATTTGAACTTTTTTCTCCATGAAATAAGCAAAAACTCTAGCCATTCCGCAGTTTGAAATGAAATCAGGAATCAAACTTACTTTATGATCCACTTCTTCCATAATCGATCCGAAGAAAATTTCTTTGTCGGCAAAAGGAACATTTGCACCGCATGAAATAACTTCTAAACCATTTGCAATTAAATTGTCAATCTGTGCTTGAGTTACTAATCTTGAAGCGGCACATGGAGTGAAAATTTCAGCTCCAATCGTCCAGATTTTAGAATTGATTTCTTCAAACGGAATCATATTTTCGGCAACTAATTTATTTCCGTCTTTATTTAAAAACAAAGTTCTGATTTCTTCAAACGAAAAACCTTCTTCTTTAATCAATCCTCCGTCACGGTCAATAATTCCGATAACTTTTGCGCCCATTTCGGCTAAATAAAAAGCAGCAGCAGATCCAACATTTCCAAAACCTTGAACGATTGCTTTTTTGCCTTTAATTTCACCGCCGTAAGTAGCGTAGAAATGACGAACTGCTTCAGCAACGCCATAACCTGTAATCATATCAGCAACTGTATATTTTCTAGTTACATCTGGTGAGAATTTTGGGTTTTCAATTACTTTGATAACACCTTGACGCAATTGCCCAATTCTGTTGATTTTATCAGCTTCTGTTGGTTTGAAATGTCCGTTGAAAACACCTTCCTGCGGATGCCACACACCACATTCTTCTGTCATTGGGATTACTTCATGAATCTCATCAACATTTAAATCTCCTCCAGTTCCATAATAGCTTTTTAATAAAGGTGAAACTGCTTTATACCAACGCTGTAAAACGCCTTTTTTGCGAGGATCATTTGGGTCAAAATTAATTCCAGATTTAGCGCCTCCAATTGCAGGTCCAGAAACTGAAAATTTAACTTCCATGGTTTTGGCCAAAGACAAAACTTCGTTCATGTCTAAGCCTTTTCTCATTCTAGTTCCGCCTCCCGCAGCTCCTCCGCGCAAAGAATTAATAACGGTCCATCCTTCAGCTTCAGTTTCAGAATCTTTCCAGTTAAAAACAATTTCAGGTTCCTTATTTTCAAATTGCTGTAATAAATCTTTCATTTTGTTGAGATATGTTTATTTTGCGTAAAAGTATAAAATAGAATAATGCGAATAATGTATTTTATTGCAAATTTAATGAAAGAAAAAAAAGAAAGCCGAAAACTATATGGTTTTCGGCTTTCGGATTTCGAATCTTTTTAAGAAATTCTGAACTATATTCCTAATAAGTGTTTTTTCAAAGTTTCATCAACTGGTTTGTCTGAAAGCCAGATTCCGAATAATGCTTGTTTAAAATCAAATCCTGTGATTTTTCCTTTTGGAACATCATTTTTAATTACACTAACAGTTTGATCAAGCGGATTGTAAAACAAAACAAATACATCTTTTTCTGTGATGGCATCACTTAAAAGTGTTTTGAACTGCTCAATTCTCGGGCGCAAAGCCTCCAGATTGCTTCCTGCAGATTTTTCAAAACCGGTATTCATTGCTTTTGTCAATTTGTTTGAAGAAACCATAGAAGAAGTGATTTCAATTCGCACAGCCATTTCAGTATCACTGTCAATAATGAATTTTGGATCTTGGCTTAATTGTGATAAATAAAGTGCCTGGACATAAACTTCCAACCACATTTTTGATCTTCCGCCAGCACCATTTAGCTGCATTGTTTTATTTTGGACTTCAATTTTTCTTGGAACTGTAACGCCGTTTACTTCTAGTTGAGCTTGTGCCGAAACAGTCGAAAATTGCACGCTGAAAATAAGTGCAAATAATAGTAAAATCTTTTTCATACTTCTATCGATAATTTTTGTTTTTTGGCAAAAATACTTTTAATTTCTAAATTCTGCTCTCTAAAAATACATGTTTTTTATTAAAGTAATGCAATTTTTTTATTTGTATTTATTTCATTATCAATTTAGTAAGACTTGCTTTACGTACATTTACGCGTTCCAAAACCGGTTGCGCACTTTTTTTTCTAAAATTTACTAAAACTTTATAATTAATGCCTTTTTGATGTGCAATTATATTCTTAAATTTTAAAGAAATCCTTGAAGTATTGCTGTTAGTTTTTTCAAAATGCCGAATTATTACGAAAACGTTATCGTAATCTTTGCTGATCTATTAATTTTATATGCATGCATTGTTAATTTGACTTTTAACATTTATCTTTGAAAGCCTTTTTTAAGCACAAAAACATTTTTAAAAACAAAAAAATATTTCCACCAACGAAAGTTTTTCGATTGTGGTTCAAAAAAACAATAAACTAAACAAGACTATGGATTTTAATCTTACCGAAGAACACTTAATGATTCAGCAGGCTGCTAGAGATTTTGCTCAAAATGAATTACTGCCTGGTGTTATTGAGCGTGACGAAAAACAAATTTTTCCGACAGAACAAGTAAAAAAAATGGGACAATTAGGTTTCATGGGAATGATGGTTGATCCGAAATACGGAGGAAGCGGACTTGATGCTATTTCATATGTAATTGCTATGGAAGAGATTTCTAAAGTTGATGCATCAGCTTCTGTGGTTATGTCTGTAAATAATTCATTAGTTTGCTGGGGTTTACAGGAATTTGGAACTGAAGAACAAAAACAAAAATATTTGCCAGGTTTAGCTTCAGGTGAAATTCACGGAGCTTTTTGCTTGAGCGAGCCAGAAGCAGGAAGTGATGCAACTTCTCAAAAAACTACTGCCATTGATATGGGTGACCATTACTTGGTAAACGGAACAAAAAACTGGATTACTAACGGAAATACGGCTTCAGTATATTTAGTAATCGCTCAAACGCATCCAGAGAAAAAACATAAAGGAATCAATGCTTTGATTATGACCAAAGATATGCCTGGTTTTTCGATTGGTCCAAAAGAACAAAAAATGGGAATCCGTGGTTCTGATACACACTCTTTAATGTTTAGTGATGTAAAAGTTCCAAAAGAAAATAGAATTGGTGAAGATGGTTTCGGGTTCAAATTTGCAATGAAAACTTTGGCTGGAGGGAGAATCGGAATTGCTTCTCAGGCTTTAGGAATTGCTTCTGGAGCTTATGAATTGGCTCTTAAATATTCTAAAGAACGTAAAGCTTTCGGAACTGAAATCTGCAATCATCAGGCAATTGCTTTTAAATTGGCAGATATGGCTGTAAATATCGAAGCAGCGCGTCATTTATGTATGAAAGCGGCTTGGGATAAAGACCAGCATAAAAACTACGACGTGAGCGGTGCAATGGCAAAATTATTCGCTTCGCAAGTGGCAATGGACACTGCTGTTGAAGCGGTTCAGATTCACGGCGGAAATGGATATGTGAAAGAATATCATGTAGAGCGTTTTATGCGTGATGCAAAAATTACTCAGATTTACGAAGGTACATCAGAGATTCAAAAAATCGTAATTTCGAGATCAGTTATCGCCGGATAAATTTAGATTTTCAATTCAATAGAAATAAAACCCTTTCAGCTTATGCAGCTTCGAAAGGGTTTTTTGTTTAGATGTTAAAATTGTTACATTTACATCAAGAAAATTTATTCTATGTACGAAGATTTAAAATATTGGTACTTGCGGGATCATAAATTATTTAGAACGCTGAGTTATTCACAAATCAAACAATTGTGTATTATTACCGGTTTTAAAAAAGCATCAAAAGGAGAAATTATTTATTTTTCTTCTTCAGATGTGCCTCGTATCTTTTTGCTTAAAAAAGGGAATATAAAAATTGTTGCCATTGATGATGATGGCAATGAAACCATAAAAGACATTATTCAAAAAGGAGATTTATTTGGCGAATTGACTTTGGAAACAGACAATAAAGTCGAAGAATATGCAAAAGTTCTTTCTGATGATGTTGTAATCTGCAGTTTCTTAATGTCTGATTTTGAAGATTTATTGTTGCGAAATCCAACATTGGCAATTTCATACACCAAGTTTGTGGGTTTGAAAATGAAACGTGTTAAAAACAGTTATGCCAATTTAATCTCTAAAGACGCCAAAACCAGATTGTACCAATTCTTAAAAGATTGGGCAGAACAAGAAGGAATTAGAAACGGAAATACGGTAGCAATTGAAAATTATTTAACCCAAAATGATATTGCCCAAATTATCTGCACTTCAAGACAGACTGCTACACAATTACTTAATGAAATGGAAACGAACCAGCTGTTAAGTTATAATAGAAAAGAAATTATCATTCAAGATATCACCAAATTATAATTATTTTATGCGAAGTGTAAATTAGCCGACATTTTGCTTTTTCATAGTATCATAATTTTACATCATCAAAAAGATGTAAAACCACTACACTATGAAAAAAATATTTTTAATTTTTGTGGCAGCATTAACCTCGGCTGCTCATGCTCAAAGCGAGATTCCTAAATCTGCGCTCGACATTGCTCCTTTATTAATAGGAGAAAAAATCCCGGAGTTTACTTTAAAAACTGCTGAAAATGCAGATGTAAACCTTTCAGAATTACTTAAAAAGAAAAAAACAGTTCTTGTTTTTTATCGCGGTGGCTGGTGCCCGTATTGCAATTTACATTTGCAGTCATTGGCTGAGGCTGAAAAACAAATTATCGATCTTGGTTATCAAATTATTGCCATAAGCCCGGATTCTCCTGAAAACTTAAAAATAACAGAAGAAAAAGACAAAGTAAAATACACTTTACTCTCTGATTCAAAAGGAGAATTGATAAAAGCGGCAGGAATTGCCTATCAGGCTCCAGAAAACTACAAAACAGTAATTAACGTACATTCTAATGGAATCAATACCAGTTTACTGCCTGTTCCTTCTGTTTTTGTTGTTAATACTGAGGCTGATATACTTTTTGAATATATCTCGCCAGATTTTAAACAGCGTATCTCCGCGGAATTATTAGTGTCAGTATTAAAAAACCTTAAATAAAAACAAAGATGAAAAAGTTAGTAGTATTGTTATTGATTTTAGTTTCAGGCAGTTCATTTGCTCAAAATGATGCCAAAAGAGTTAGCCAGTATAATTTAGAAAATAAAATAGCGATTCAGGGTTATGATCCAGTTGGTTATTTTAATCAGGGAAAAGCAATTAAAGGGAAAAAAGAAATTTCAACTTCGTATCAGGGAGTGATTTATAATTTTTCATCAACTGAAAATAAAAATGTCTTTTTGAAAAACCCATCAAAATATGAGCCTCAATATGGCGGATGGTGTGCGTATGCAATGGGAAGCGCTGGCAAAAAAGTTGAAATTAATCCGGAGACTTTTAAAATTAGCGATGGTAAACTTTATCTGTTCTACAATGCTTATTTTAATAATACGCTAAAAAGCTGGAATCCGGATGAAGCTAATTTAAAAGTTAAGGCAGATAACAACTGGAAAAAAATATACAAATAACCCGAAGCCATGAAAAAGGAAATTATAATATGGATTCTAAGAATAACGGCTTCGGTTATTTTATTGCAAACCTTGTTTTTTAAATTCAGTGGAGCAGAAGAAAGTATTTATATTTTCTCCACTTTAGGAGTGGAACCTTATGGAAGAATTGGTTCTGCAATTGCCGAATTAATCGTTGCAATTTTGATTTTAATTCCCAAAACAACCTGGCTTGGAGCTTTTGGCGCTACCGGAATTATGATTGGAGCTATTTTGTCACATTTATTTGTTTTAGGAATTGAAGTTCAAAATGACGGCGGATTACTTTTTGCCTTGGCTGTTATTACGTTGTTATGCAGTTTAGGTTTGCTTTATTTCTATAAAAACAAATTGTTTAATCTTGTAAATTAGAAGTTATGTTACTAAAATCAATACACCGCAGTTTAGATGAGTTAACGGATTTATTGAATCAATTATCTAATAGAGATTATTCAGAATCCTGCCAGGCTTTAAGCAATGCCACTATTGGCGAACATACAAGGCATATTCTTGAAATGTTTCAATGTCTTCAAAACGGATATGATTCAGGAATTGTAAATTATGATAATCGCGAGAGAAACAACAGAATTCAAACTGAAACCGAATTTGCAAAACAATGCATCACTGAAATTAAAGCAGATTTGCAAAGCGAGAATAAAATAATGTTTCTGGAGCAGTTTATTGATGGACTTAACATGAGAATTCAAAGTAATTATTACAGAGAATTGCTTTATAATCTAGAACATTGTGTGCATCATCAGGCTTTAATAAAAGTGGCTGTACTGCAATTTGAAAATATTTTAATAGATGACAATTTTGGCGTAGCGCGTTCAACTATCGAATATAGAAAACAATGTGTACAGTAAGTTTTATAAATAATAAAGGAGTTGCTATTATTACTTCAAACCGGGACGAAAAAGTAATTCGTCCCGGTGCTGTTGTGCCTAGAAATTACTGTCACAACGGTAAAAATATAATGTATCCAAAAGATTCAAAAGCAGGAGGAACCTGGTTTGCAATGGATGAAAACGGAACTGTTTTGGTTTTATTAAATGGCGGGATTACAAAACACATTCCCATACTTCCGTATCGAAAAAGCCGCGGATTAATTGTTCTGGATATTATTGAAAAAGATTCACCAAAGGATTTTTGGAAACAAATTGATCTCCATAATATCGAACCATTTACGCTGGTTTTGTATCAGGAAAAAGATTTGTACGAATTGATTTGGGATGGAAGCAGTAAAAGAAAAACAAAACTTGATGAAACTCAAAGTCATATTTGGTCATCGGTCACTTTATATCCAGAAGAAATTAGAAAACAACGATCCAATTGGTTTTTTGAATTTGTAAAAGATAAAAATGAAATCTCAGCCTTAGATATGCTGGATTTTCATAAAAACACACACAGCGATGACACACAAAATGGTTTAATCATTAATAGAGAAAATTCAATGAAAACCTTAAGTGTAACGCAAGTGGTAATAGAACAAAATAAAGGTGCAATGAATTATTATGATTTAATAAAAACAGAAGATTTTTCAACCTCTTTTATTCGAATCTAAAATATAAATCTATGAAACTATTTCTTCACAAAGTAACCAATTGGGAATATTGGCCATTTCAGGTTTTGTACTTTCCTATTTATTTTCTTTGGGCATATTACGCAATCAAAGCAAGGTCGATTTTTTTCTTTAACGCCTCAAATCCCAAAATTAAAAATGGCGGTTTTATCATGGAAAGTAAAAAACAGATTTATGATTTACTGCCTAAAAAACATTATCCCAAAACTATTTTAGTTCGGGAAAAATCTGATTTAAAAGATATTGTCAATCTACTGGTCGAAAAACAAATCTATTTTCCATTAATTGCAAAACCAGATATTGGCCTGCGCGGTTCCGGAGTAAAAAAAATTAAAACCGTTTCTGAGCTGACAGATTATGCGTCTAAAGCAAATTTTGATTTTTTACTGCAAGATCTTATTCCGTTTGAAAAAGAAGTAGGTGTTTTTTATGTACGCAGTCCGCTTGAAAAAAATGGAAAAATTACAGGAATTGTTTCTAAAGAGTTTTTGATTGTAACCGGAGATGGAAAATCAACGATTGAAAATTTAATCAAGCAAACGCCAAGATTTGAACTGCAGTTTGAGGTTTTGAAACAAGAATATGGAGAAGAACTGCAGCGAATTTTACCTAAAGACGAAACCTTAAATTTAGTTCCGTTTGGTAATCATGCCCGAGGCGCAAAATTTCTTGACGGCAGTGATTGGATTACTTCAGAATTAACAAAGACAATTAATGAAATTGCAATTCAAATTCCAGGATTCTATTTCGGACGTTTCGATATCATGTACAATACTTTTCAAGAATTAGAGCGAGGAGAAAATTTTCAAATTGTAGAACTTAACGGAGCGGCGAGCGAACCTACGCATATATACGATCCCAAACATTCCGTATGGTTTGCCTGGAAAGAACTGGCAAGACATATTACTTATATGTATGAAATAAGTGCTGAAAACCATAAATTGGGAGTTCCTTATTTAGATTATAAAGTGGGAATCCGTGAATACAAATTGCATTTAGTTCAAAATAATAAAATTATAAATTTTTAAAAATGAAGAGTTTAATGAATATCTTAGTTGGATTTCTCGTAAGTTTTTTGGGATCAATTCCCTTAGGATATTTAAACCTTGTTGGATTAGAAATTTATACCAAATCAGGACTTCATGATTTAGTTTTCTTTTTATTCGGAGTTATTCTAGTAGAAACCTTTGTTATTTATTTCACGCTTCTTTTTGCAAAACAACTCATTAACAATAAAAAGTTAATGAAGATCATTGATTTTTTTGCGGTAGGATTTATGTTTGTTTTGTCTTTTGCTTTTTATTTCAATTTTAATCAAGAAATAAAATCAGATGAAATTTTGTCCAAATATTTAATCTATTCACCGTTTATGATTGGAATTGTTTTAAACTGTTTTAATTTTTTACAGCTTCCTTTTTGGGCCAGCTGGAATTTATATCTGCTTAACGGAAAGTACATTGCCATTGAAAGAAAATTAAAATATTATTATATTGCAGGAACTTTGATTGGTGTTTTTTTTGGAATGTTTAGCTTGATTGTAATTTTGCAGACTTTTTTTCAAAAAACAAATCAGTTTTCAAAGTACATAATGCCAGTTTTTATTCCAGTTTTTTTTATAATTCTGGGAAGTATCCAAGTATTAAAAGTGTATAAAAAATATTTTAAATCAGCAGCTTTAGAAATTTAAAAGCTAAAGTGCATCAAATTTTTATTTATGAAAAAACTATACTTTCTCCTTCCGTTTATTTTATTTGGATGTAAATCAAATACTTCTACGGTTGGTGAGATAAATTATAAAGTTTCGCAGACCGAAGTTTCAGACTTTTTAAAATATCTTTCTTCAGATGAATTACAAGGGCGAGAAACCGGAACTAAAGGAATCGAAAAAGCGGCTGTTTTTTTAGAAGACTTTTTTAAGGAGAATAAAATCAAACCTTATTTTGCAACTTATCGCGATACGCTGACGAATTTTAAATCGCCCGCTTATAATATTGTTGGCGTTTTAGAAGGAACAGATCCAGTTTTAAAAAAGGAATTTGTGGTTTTGAGTGCGCATTATGATCATATTGGTTTGGAGACTAAACAGCAGGCTGATCAAATTAATAATGGAGCTAATGACGATGCTTCGGGCGTAACTGCCGTGGCGCAGATGGCTAAATATTTTGCCAAAACAAAATCGAACAAACGAAGTATTCTTTTTGTGTTTTTTGCAGGAGAAGAAAAAGGTTTATTGGGCTCTGAAAGTTTGGTAGAAAAATTAAAAAAGAGAAATTTTAATTTGTACGCACAATTGAATATCGAAATGATCGGCGTGCCAATGAAACGCGATTATTTAGCTTATATAACGGGTTTTGACAAATCGAATATGGCGCAGAAAATCAATGAATATACTGGGAAAAATACAATTGGATTTTTGCCGAAAGAAGCAGAGTATAAATTGTTTTACAGATCTGATAATTATTCCTTTTTCGAGGCTTTCGGAAAACCTTGCCAGTCGATAAGTACTTTCGATTTTGAGAATTTTGATTTTTATCATCATGTTTCAGACGAATTTAAAGTGATGGATATTTCGCATATGACTTCATTTATTCAGGAATTTTTGCCTGCTGTCACGAAGATTGCTTCTACACCAACAGAAGAAATAACAATGAATTAATAACACCGCTTTTTATTGGATTTGATTATTTTTGCAGAATGAAAAATATTATTGTTACCGGAACGAGCAGAGGAATTGGTTATGAATTAGCATTGCAGTTTGCCAATGCAGGAAATCAGGTTTTAGCGATTTCAAGAAAAACTCCGCAAGCACTTTTAGAACATAAAAATGTTACGTGCTTATCAATTGATTTGGCTGATGAAACAGCTTTAGCAGACGTAGAAAATTTTCTTTCGTCAACATGGAAAAAAGTTGATGCAGTTGTTCATAATGCTGGTGCTTTAATTTGGAAACCTTTTGCAGAAACCACCCAAGCTGATTTCGAAAAAATTTATAAAGTGAATGTTTTTGCAGTTGCAAATCTTACTAGAATTTGTCTTCCATATTTACAGAAAGGCAGTCATGTTGTAACAATCAGTTCGATCGGTGGCGTTCGCGGAAGCTTGAAATTTGCAGGTTTGGCCGCTTACAGTTCAAGTAAAGGTGCGGTAATTACTTTAACAGAATTATTGGCTGAAGAATATAAAGAAAAAGGCATTTCATTTAATGTTCTGGCTTTAGGTTCTGTTCAGACCGAAATGCTGAACGAAGCTTTCCCAGGTTATCAAGCGCCAATTTCGGCAGAAGGAATGGCAACTTACATTTATGATTTTACGCTAAACGGAAACAAATATTTTAACGGAAAAGTATTGGAAGTTTCTTCAACGAATCCGTAGTTAAATATAAATTGTCAGGCTGAGCGGAGTCGAAGCCTTTTTTGTTCTTTTAACTAATCGAAAAAATATAACTCAAAATTCAAAATTCATAATTAAATTGAGCGATACATTAGCAAAATATATTCCGGAGCACGCTGTAAAGCCTGTTTTTGATTTGATTGTAGCCAATCAGGTTCATCTGAAAATTGTAAATGAACGTCAGACGCGTCATGGAGATTATCGCAGAGGACCAAGCGGTAAACATGAAATCACGGTTAATGCGAGCTTAAATAAGTACCGTTTTTTGATTACGCTGATTCATGAAATCTCGCATTTAGTTGCATTCGAAAAATTCGGAAGAAATATAAAACCACATGGAAATGAATGGAAATATACTTTTCAGCGTTTAATGGTTCCTTTTATTCGGCCAGAAATATTTCCAGGTCAGATTTTACCTTTGCTTGCGAGACATTTTAAAAATCCGTCGGCGAGCAGTGATACTGATACGACTTTGTCACTGGCATTGAAACAATATGATGCAAACAGTGATAAAAATTATGTTTTTGAAATTCCATACGGAAGTGTTTTCAAAATAAAAAATGGCAAAGTATTTAAAAAAATTGCCGTTAGAACCAAACGTTTCGAATGCCTCGAAATAAGTACAGGAAAAACCTATCTTTTTAATCCAAATGCAGAAGTTGAGCTGATGGATTAAAGGTTTAAATATTTCAAAATAGAAAAATCCAAATTCCAATTTTATATGAGATTGAAATTTGGATTTTTTTTGTTGGGATTTGTCATAAGAAATTTAATATTAATTTTAAATACAGCTTACTCTACGTTTGTAGAATTGTATTATCTTTACAAAAAGATCTTTATGAAAAATACAGTAATTTTATTTGCGTTATTATTTTCATTGGTTTCCTGCGACAAGGATCCTGTATTAATTAAATCTGGAATTGAAACTAAAGTGAGCGGAAATGTCACTGATAATCATGATACGCCAATTTCAAATTTAATTGTAAAAGTTGGAGAATATAAAGTGACAAACACTGGCTCCTATATCATGTCTTATGAAGATCATGAATTTATAAAATGGGTTGATTCGACTCATACGGATAATAATGGAAATTATAATTTTACCTTTAAAACTAGCGGTAAAGGAAATTTTTATAATTTAGTGATAGGTAAAGAAGTAAAGCCACATGAAACTCCAGTTATCTTTGGAGAATGTTATGTTCGTATTACAGAGGATGCAAATGATATGAGATTTATTGGGAAACAATTTGAGTTTAATACAAATGATTTAATTCGATTATATCCATGCCAAGTAACATTTAAGCTCAATAATATTGAAACTTTTCCTGTACAAATTATGCATGAATATACAAATGCATCCAATTTAACTTATTTGACTGCTAATGGAACTTCTGAGCAAACGATATACATACAGCGTTACAATAAAGAAAAAGTTATTTTGTCAAGGATGAAAAATGGAATTAGGCAGATAGCATCATATGAGTTTCCTGCAAGTAATGTAGAAGGAATAACCTATCAAACAATAGCAGTTTTAGAAACTGATTTTAAAGATATAAAATAATTAGGTATCAATAAAAAAATCCCAAATTCCAATCTTAGTAAAATTAGGAATTTGGGATTTTAAATATTGGAATTTTAGAGAACTTAACCTTTCAAATAAGCTTCTCTTACTTTCTTGAATAAATTTGAAGAATAAACAAATTTCACGATATCTTTATTGTCAGTTCTAAAGATTTCTTCTTTAGTTCCTTGCCACGCTTTTAATCCTTTTTTTAAGAAAACAATATTCTCGCCAATTTCCATCACCGAGTTCATATCATGCGTATTAATTACGGTTGTAATGTTGTATTCTTTTGTAATCTCCTGAATCAGGTTATCAATCAAAGTTGAGGTATTCGGATCTAAACCTGAGTTAGGTTCATCACAAAACAAATACTTCGGATTATTTACGATTGCACGTGCAATCGCCACACGTTTCTGCATTCCTCCTGAAATTTCAGATGGAAGTTTTTTATGTGCATCAACAAGATTTACTCTTTCTAAAACGAAATCAACGCGTTCTTTAATTTTGGCTTTGTTGTCGTTTGTAAACATTTTTAAAGGGAAAGCTACGTTTTCTTCAACTGTCATCGAATCAAACAAAGCACTTCCTTGAAATACCATTCCAATTTCCGTTCTCAATTCTCTTTTTTCATCCGGATTTAATTCAGAATAAACTCTTCCGTCAAACTCAATTGTTCCAGAATCAGGAGTATGAATTCCAAGTAAAGTTTTTAATAAAACTGTTTTTCCAGATCCACTTTGTCCAATAATCAGATTGGTTTTTCCAGTTTCAAAAACGGTCGAAACACCTTTTAGAACTTTGCTGTCCCCAAATGATTTTACTACATTTTTTACTTCTATCATGATCCTAATAACAATTGGGTTAATATGTAATTGAAAAGAATGATGGATACTGATGTCCAAACAAACGAAACCGTACTGGCCTTACCAACTTCTAACGCGCCGCCTTTCATATAATAACCATGAAAAGATGGGATAGTTGCCAATAACATAGCAAATATTAAGGTTTTAATAAATGCATAAGTAATGTGAAACGGAATGAAATCCATTTGTGCTCCAGCAATAAAGGCGTCACTCGTTGTAAATCCGCCGTAAACTCCAGCAAGCCATCCACCAAAAATCCCTAAAAACATACTGATTCCAATAACAAACGGATACAAAAGCAAAGCGATAATTTTAGGAAAAACTAAGTAATTAAGTGAATTTACTCCCATAACTTCCAATGCGTCGATTTGTTCAGTTACACGCATTGTTCCGATACTTGAAGTGATAAATGAACCCATTTTTCCGGCCATAATTACCGATATAAAAGTAGGAGCAAACTCCAGAATCACCGATTGTCGTGTAGCAAAACCAATTAAATATTTTGGAATTAAAGGATTTGTTAAGTTTAATGCAGTTTGAATGGCAACAACACCTCCAACGAAGAATGAGATGAAGCAAACGATACCAAGAGAGTCAATAATTAAATCATCAATTTCCTTGAAAATCAAATTTTTCATAACAGGCCATTTAGTCTGTTTATTGAAAATTTCCTTTAGCATTAAAAAATATCTTCCTATTTGAGATAGGTAACGAATTAGCATCATAGTTTTTGAAATATTGGCTAAATTAAGGATTAGTTTACAGTTTACAGTTTCAGTTTACAGTTTTTTAATTTTTTTTAAGATTAAAAAAGCTTTTGTTTCATTTTCTGCAAACGATAATTTCTAATAAATTTAGCTTGTTCATGGGTTACCAATAAAGGAGTTTTTGCTTTTTTAGCTTTCAGAAATCCTTTAATGTAGTCTAAAAAGAGAAATGGTTTTTTCTTCATCATCGCCAATTTTGCCGATGCAATTGAAGTAATCCAGAAACCATATCCTAAAGTATAAAAAGCTTCTCCTTGTTTATAACGGGCTGTTTTATTGTAATTTGCTCCGGTTGGTTTTAGGTGTTTTACATGTAAAGATTCATCGGTAACTATTTTCCAGTCGTAATATTTACAAAGCAATTCATCAACGGTATCCCATCCCATTGCGGGTTTTAAACCGCCAATTTGCTGATAAGTTTCTTTTCTATAGGCTTTTAATGCACCGCGGATGTGATCTTTATCGGTCAGGTTTTCTAAAACCCATTCGCCATTTTTATCGATATAACAGAAACCGCCTACCATTCCGATTTTTGGATCAGATTCAAAATGTTTGATTATGGTTTCAAAATAATTCGGAGGAAAAATTAAATCACCGTCAATTTTTACAATAATATCGTAATCAGAATCCAAGGTTTCAAAACCTTTCTGGAAAGCCTGAATTACTTTGCTCCCCGGCATGTGAATCGCATCTGAAGTTTTGTTTACCACAGAAATGTATGGGTTTTCTTTGGCAAAATTTAAAACAACTTCTTCTGTTTTATCAGTCGAATTATCATTTACAACAACAATTTTTGAAGGCAAAACCGTTTGCGAAACCAAAGATTGTAAAGTTAAACCAATTAAATCTTGCTCATTGTGCGCGGGAATAACGATGTAATACTTCATAAATTTTCAATTTAAAATTCCAATTCTTTTAAATTCCAAATTCCAATCTTACCTGTGTGGTTAAAATTGGAATTTGGATTTTTTTTATTGGAATTTGCTGTTAGGCTTTTACTTTCTCAGCTACAACAATATAATATCTCGGAGTGAAATATCTTAATAAAGGTCTGAATCCAAACTTTTTTACGGGATGTGTAAATTGCAGACGATCTGTAATTTTCCAGCCTGTTTTTTCTAAAAGCCAATCTAGCTGCCAGTCTTCAAATTCGTGATAATGTCTGTCCCACATATCAGTTTTAGAACGATATGCCGGAGAAAACCATAAACGCAGCGGAATTGAAATTAACAATTTATCGCATTTTACGTTTTCTAGAATGGTGTATGGGTTCAGCAAATGTTCGAAAATTTCAAATGCTGTAAAAACAGTATAATCTTCTGTTTGTAAAGCAGTTTGATCGTTGTCTAAATCTTCACCTTTTGTGTTTTTTACCGTATAACCATTTTCTTCCATTATCTTAGAAAACGGATTTGGCACACCAAAATCAAAAATGACTTCTGATGTTTTAACGTGTTTTTGTAAAAACTCTAAAGTAAGTTTGAATCTTTTATTTGGAAACGTTTTTTCGTACATAGTCGTTGCGAGGAACGAAATTATCTCTCGTTCTTGATTTAATTATTTAGGTCGCAAATATACTAAAAAAGTCCGCACTATAAGATGCGGACTTTTTTAGTTTTGAGTCTCAGTCACAGTTTACAGTCAGCTAAACTGAATACTGTGACTGCAAACTAATTTAATGTCTATAAACAAAAGCATTGATATTCATTCCTGCCCCAACTGAAGCAAAAATGATAACATCACCTTTGTTGATTTCTTGATTCTCAATTTTTCCTTGTAGAATTAAATCGTATAAAGTCGGAACGGTTGCAACACTGCTGTTTCCTAAATCATGAATGCTCATTGGCATAATATCTTTAGGCGCAGTTTTGTCGTATAATTTGTAGAAACGTTCGATAATCGCTTCGTCCATTTTTTCATTTGCCTGATGAATCAGAATTTTTTTCACTTCATCGATGCCGATACCGCTTTTATCTAAACAGCTTTTCATTGCGCACGGAACATTGCTTAAAGCAAATTCGTAAATTTTACGTCCGTACATTTTAATGTATTTAATATCTGGATCTAAATCTGGATTGTATGATTTTCCGAAATAAAGGTAATTTGCCTCATCATTTGCATAAGTGGCACTTTCATAAGATAAAAGACCAGCTTCGTCAGTTGATGCTTCTAAGATTGAAACTCCCGCTCCATCAGAATAAATCATTGAATCACGATCGTGATCATCGACAACTCTTGATAAAGTTTCGGCACCAATTACCATTACTCTTTTTGCCATTCCAGATTTGATGAATGCATTGGCCTGAAGTACACCTTCAATCCATCCCGGGCATCCAAAAAGAATATCATAAGCCACACATTTAGGGTTTTTGATTCCTAATTTGTTTTTAACACGAGTGGCCAAACTTGGTAAAATATCCGTTTGATGTGTTCCGGTTTTTACATCTCCAAAATTATGAGCGAAAATAATATAATCTAAAGTTTCGGCATCAATTCCGGCATTTGCAATTGCTTTTTCAGCTGCAAAAAAAGCTAAATCAGATGCTGTATATTCTGGTTCGGCATAACGTCGGTTTTGAATTCCGGTAATACCTTTGAATTTTTTTATAACAACTTCATTCGGGTAACCAAAAGGAGTTCCATCTTCATTTAAAAAAATATGCTTGTCAAAGTCTGTGTTTTTTACTTCTAAATTGGGAATGTAACTCCCAATGCCAATAATTTTTATTTTCATTTCTTCCTTTAATTATCCGATAAATTTATTGCTAAAGTATAAATAAAATCATGATAACTATCATAAAAAGTACTATGCATGCATATAATTATGAAATAACAATTTTTTGGGTGATATAATGGTTATTTTCTAATGATTTTTTAATTTTTCCGAGATTTCAAACGTTTGAAATGAAATATTGGAGAAAGTTTTTTTAGTTTCAGGTTTCAAGTTTCAAGTTCCTGCATAACGTGAAACCTGAAACCTGAAACCTGAAACAAAAAACAAAACCCGACAGGTTTTTAAAACTGTCGGGTTTGGATATTTATATGTAAACTAAAAAATCTTAGTTCTCCATGTAAGCTTCAATAGGAGCACAGCTACAAACTAAGTTTCTGTCACCGTATGCGTCATCTACACGACGAACAGATGGCCAGAATTTATTTTCAGCGATGTATTCTAATGGATAAGCCGCTTTTTCTCTAGTGTAAGGGAAAACCCAATTGTCAGTAGTTAACATGGCCAATGTGTGCGGTGCATTTTTCAATACATTGTTTTTATCATCGGCTGTTGCTGCTTCAATCTCTTTTCTGATTGAGATAAGAGCATCACAGAAACGATCTAACTCAGCTAAATCTTCAGATTCAGTTGGCTCGATCATTAAAGTTCCAGCAACTGGGAAAGAAACCGTAGGAGCGTGGAAACCGTAATCCATTAAACGTTTTGCGATATCACCAACTTCAATTCCGTTTTCTTTAAATGAACGGCAATCTAAAATCATTTCGTGAGCTGCTCTTCCGCATTCTCCAGTATAAAGAATTGGGTAGTGTCCTTCGAAACGCGCTTTCATATAGTTTGCATTCAAGATTGCGTGTTCAGTAGCACTTTTTAATCCTTCAGCACCCATCATTGTGATGTAACCGTAAGAAATTAGACAAACTAAAGCTGATCCGTAAGGTGCAGATGAAATTGCCGTAATAGCTTGTTCACCGCCTACTTTTAAGATTGGGTTTGTAGGTAAAAATGGAACTAGTTTCTCGTTCACACAGATTGGTCCAACTCCAGGTCCACCGCCACCGTGAGGAATAGCGAATGTTTTGTGTAAGTTTAAGTGACAAACGTCAGCGCCAATTGTAGCAGGATTTGTTAATCCAACTTGTGCGTTCATGTTTGCACCATCCATATATACTAATCCGCCGTTTTCGTGGATTAATTTTGTGATTTCAATAATTGAAGATTCGAAAACTCCGTGAGTAGATGGATACGTTACCATTAAACAAGATAAATCATCTTTATGTTCAATCGCTTTTTCTCTTAAATCTTCTACATCAATATTTCCTTCCGGAGTCGTTTTAGTAACAATGATTTTCATTCCGGCCATCGCTGCAGAAGCAGGATTGGTTCCGTGAGCTGATGAAGGAATCAAACATACATTACGGTGACTATCGCCTCTTGACAAATGGTAAGCACGAATCGCCATTAAACCAGCATATTCTCCCTGAGCTCCAGAGTTTGGCTGTAATGTTGTTCCAGCAAAACCAGTAATTACATTTAATTGCTGCTCTAATTTTTTAAGCATTGTGATATAACCCTCAGCTTGCTCCACTGGTGCAAACGGGTGAATGCTGTTCCAGTTTGGCATTGATAAAGGCAACATTTCTGAAGCTGCGTTTAATTTCATTGTACAAGAACCTAATGAAATCATGGAGTGATTCAATGATAAATCTTTACGCTCTAATTTTTTGATGTAACGCATGATCTGACTTTCTGAATGATGATTGTTGAAAACATCATGCGTTAAGAAAGGCGACGTTCTTTCTAATGAAGCCGGTAATTGACTTGCTTCAGTTAATTCAGAAACAGTGAAAGTTTCTTTTCCTAAAGCTTCAGCAAAAATGGCAATAATTTGGTTGATGTCGTTAATCGAAGTTGTTTCGTTAAACGAAATAGAAATCGTATCGGCATCAGGATAGAAGAAGTTTACTTCGTTTTTCTCCGCTAGAGTTTTTACTTTTTGAGCATCTGCTTTTACTAAAATAGTATCAAAGTAAGCGGTGTTAGTTTGGAAAACTCCTAATTTATTTAAAGCTTCAGCAGCAGTAACTGCCGATGCATGAACTTTGTTTGCAATATATTTTAATCCTTCAGGTCCGTGGTAAACGGCATACATTCCAGCCATAACTGCAAGTAAAACCTGAGCTGTACAAATATTTGAAGTTGCTTTTTCACGTTTAATGTGCTGCTCACGAGTTCCTAAAGCCATACGTAGAGCGCGGTTTCCATTTACATCAATAGAAACTCCAATAATACGACCCGGCATAGATCGTTTGTATTCGTCTTTAGTTGCAAAAAATGCAGCGTGAGGGCCACCATAACCCATTGGTACACCAAAACGTTGTGTAGTTCCAACAACAACTGCAGCTCCCATTTCTCCTGGAGAAGTTAAAGCAGCAAGTGATAAAATATCAGCAGCAAAGGCAACTTTGATTTCATTTTCTTTTGCTTTAGTAACAAAAGCACTGTAATCGTTTACTTGACCATATTTTCCTGGGTATTGTAAAATAGCTCCAAAAAATTCATTTGAAAAATCAAAGTTTTCGTGGTTTCCAACAACTAATTCAATTCCGATTGGAGTTGAACGTGTCTGCAGGATAGATAAAGTCTGAGGTAAAATTTCTTCAGAAACGAAGAATTTATTGGTGTTGTTTTTCTTTTGATCTCTCGTACGAACGTCAAATAATAACGCCATAGCTTCAGCAGCAGCTGTACCTTCATCTAATAAAGAGGCATTGGCAATTTCCATTCCTGTTAATTCAATAACAGTAGTCTGGAAATTTAAAATCGCTTCAAGACGACCTTGAGCAATTTCTGCTTGATAAGGCGTGTAAGCCGTATACCATCCTGGGTTTTCGAAGATATTTCTCTGAATTGGAGCCGGAACAATAGTTGGGTGATAACCCAAACCAATATACGATTTGAACACTTTATTTTTCTTTCCTAATTCCTGAATATGATTTGCAAATTCATATTCTGTCATTGCAGGATCTAAATTCAAAGGTGCTTTTAAACGAATATCGTCCGGAAGGGTTTCGTAAACAAGTTGTTCAATAGATTCAACCCCGATAGTTTGTAACATGTGTTGAAGATCTGTTTCTCTTGGACCAATGTGTCTTAAAGCAAAAGCGTCTGTTTTCATTTGTAGCAGTCTATTTTTTAAAGATCAAAAGTAATTTGCCGAGTGTTTTTCTACGATTTCACAGGGTTTATTACATTTTATAGTAAATGTGTTGTTTTTTTGTCGCGCAAAATTAAGTATTATTAATAATTTAATGGGTATTTTTAACTTCAATTTTTATCAAATTTATAACTAAAGAGTTGATTTGTTACCAATTGATTAGATTTGAGCTATGAAACTCCTAAAACAAATTTTAGATTTTTATTTAAACAGCAGTATTCACGTGGCTTTATCGTGTTATGCTTTGGTCCGAATTACTTTTTATGTCTTTCATATTCAATATGATGAACCGATGGCGTTATTTGTTTTTTTCGGAACAATTGTTGGCTATAATTTTGTTAAATACGATGCTTTGGTTCGTGTTAAAAGAAAACCGGTTGGCATTCAATTAAAAATTATCGCTGTTTTAAGTTTTATTTCGCTGATTTTGGTTGGTTATTATTTCTTTCAATTGAAACGCATTACCCAAATTGTGTCAGTTGGAATTTTTGCGATAACCGCACTTTATACGTTGCCATTTTTTCCAAACAGAAAAAATGCCCGAAACTGGGCAGGCGTAAAAATTTATATGGTCGCCATTTGCTGGGTAGGAGCAAGTTTGGTTTTACCGTACATCAATGCCGAAATTCCGTTTACAGCCAACTTTTTTATAAAATGCATTCAGCGTTTTGTGCTGGTTTTTGTGCTGATTTTAGTTTTTGAAATTCTGGATTTGGCCAATGACGATCCGCATTTAAAAACCGTTCCGCAAACCATTGGCGTCAAGAAAACAAAAATTCTAGGGTTTTCACTTTTAGTTCCCTTTTGGATTTTAGGAATCCTGACTTTTACGTTTCACGATCTCATCATCAATCTGATCATGGTGGTGACTTTGATGTTGTTTATTTTCTTTGCCAACACCAATCGCTCGAAATATTATACTTCCTTTTGGGTCGAAAGCGTACCGATTTTTTGGTGGCTGATGATTGTGTTTTTATAAGAAGATAAAGTTTCTGAATAGTTTGGGCGTGTTTCGCCGTGGCGAACCGGGCTATCCGCTACAAGTCCTCGCACTTCCTTCGTCAGGCTGTGGGCTATCCGCTTCTATCCCTCACGCAAACCGTAAAATAAGAAAATTCATTTTCGAAAGAGAATTTCTGATTTATTAAATTTTTAATTGCCTCCAGCTTTAGCTGGAGGTAAAAAGAAGTCTTCGATCTAGGCTTTAGCCAAATGACAAAGTTAGGCTAAAGCCAAAAAATCTTCCACATATTTCTCCTCCAGCTAAAGCTGGAGGCAATAAAATAATATCTTAAATCTGCCAAATCAGCTAAATCTGCGTGAAAAAATAATTAATTTTAACTCAGTTTTTCTGAAACCTCTTTCAAAACTTTATTCCTTTCCAAAAGAAAATGAGTAAGATGTTTTTCCAAAAATAAAATATCAAAAAGTTCTCCGAACATTCCAAACGGCGTTTCGTATTGCAATATATCCTTCATAATTGTTACTCCATTTTCTTCTTCAAAAATATGCTCATGTCTGAAAGATTTGAATTTGCCTTTTTCCATTTCGTCTACAAAATAATCGTAGAGATTCATTTCGGGAATTCGGGTTTTATGTGTGAGATAAAAACCGAAATGTTTACCGCGCCAAGTCACCGTTTCATTTAAATTGATCAAACCTGATGTCACTCCGGCAATTGCCTTTTCGTTTGTTGGACTTGCAGATTGCTGATGAATATCGATATTTCTTGAAGCATCAAAAACGATTTGTTTTGATGCTTTTATTTTGGTTGTGAGGTTTATAGTTGTCATAATTCGTTTTCACTTCTTTCTTTAATAACTTTTAAAATATTATTCTGTATGTCTTTCATAATCCACTCTCCCCAAACTCCGGCATAGGAATTAAAAGTAGTTTTCATTGAAAAATTACTGTAAAGAATTAGTTTGTATTGATGTTCATTTATTTTTTCTAATTCGTATGTACCGTTCAGCATATCAAAATATTCACCGCCAATCAAAATGTGTTCATCTAAAGTGGTTGAAGGAATTTCATAAGTATTGGCTTTTATTTTAAATCGCATCAATTTTAAATCTTGGTATTCGGTTACTGTTTCATGAAAAATGAGTCCTTTTTCAAAAATGGCTTTTCGATAACCTCCAACTTCTTGTTTGTTCAGTTCGGCTTTGATTGGTTTAGGAAACCCGAGCCATTTTGTTAAAGTTGAAGAATCTTCTGTTGCTTTTATTTCTCTGACAGAAGTTACATTTTGCCATATTTTAGCTTTGTTGCTATTTATTATAATTGAAGTGTAAGTTTTAAAAACTTCAGGGTTTCTTGGAATACTGTTTTCTATTGGTCCAATGATAAAAGGAAGCAAAATAAGAATTGACAGATTTAAATTTTCCTGCTTTTTAGATTTCTTTATTTTAAAATATCCCGCAATTAATCCTCCAATAGAACTAAAAATCAAGAATAAAGGTGAAATCATGATCCAGCATGCCCAGCCTTCGAGACCAATTAAGATAGTTAAAAAAATGACCGATATAATGGGCACCCATGGCGCAAAAAACCGATAGTTCATCGATTTTACTTTTTCGATGCTTGAGTAATAAATGGTAAGCGCTCCGATCACAGAGGGAACTAACAAGAAAAAAGTCCAAGTCATTACAGATAAAAAATCATCAAAAATAGAAGCACCAAATATGATTCGGAGTAATAAGGCAAACAAAATAGGGATTATAATTATTTTTAAATATTTCATTGGTTAGTTTTTCTTTAGTTAAATTTTAAAAAGCATTTAAGGGAATTAGCAGCAAACTATATTTTACAATTTAAAAAGTATTTTTTTTCTCAATATCAGGAAGTGCTTCATCAATTCTTCTTGCCAGTTCCGGCAGTTTGATAGTCGGAACTGCTGGAAATAAATGATGTTCTAAATGATAAAACATGCTAAATGTGATTTTGTTTTTCCACGTTCCACGTTGTGTTCTCGCAAATTCTGGAGATTCTTCTGTATCATGATGCACCGTCCAAACCGCGAAAAAAGCCATTAGAAATTCGGCGAAAACCATAATTATTACATGATAAATCAAAAAATGGATTTGAAAATAAAAAATAAGGAATGTTACGACAGCAATAGAAACTAATTCTAAAATTACATTCTTCACATAATTTCTATTTCCTTTCTGCAATGTTACTTTATGAATCAAAAACATATGAATTGGGCCATAAAGTATAGCGCCGTACCAAGTCATGCGAGCTGATTTTCCTTCATAATCTTCTTCAGACAAACAATATTTATGGTGACGAATATGATTGAATTTGACGGCATGAATTGAAACCATCAATAAAATACTGTTCGTATACAAAGTAAACCACGTTAAAAGTTTATTTGTCCCTAATGAATTATGAAAACCATTATGAACTTGTCTCAAACCAGCTAAAAAGAAAAAAGCTGAAAAAGGCAGAGCAAATAAATAATATCCAAAATAGGCCAGCGTCATAGAAATTAAAAACCACGGAATGGTCAAGTTGTTTTCAATCAGCATTTCTTTAAAGCTGAGCGTTTTTAAATCTTTCCACTGCACTTTTTTGAGTATTTCCTGATGTGTCATTTTTTATGATTTAGGATTTTTTTAAAACCCGACAGTCCCGAAGCCTCGGGATAAAACCTGTCGGGTTTGTTTATGATGTTAAGCTTTAAAAACTAATCTTTCTTCTCTTTGAGCTTCTTTAGCTTTTCTTTTTCCTCTAAAAAAGAAATATAAATTGAAGAATAACATGATACCAAGATAGATAGAAAATCCTCCAATTTTATAACTTAATCTTTCAATTAATTCCTGATAACTGTCCTGATTTAATTGCAATTCTAAAATCATTAAGGCAAAACCAATATTTAAAAGATAGAATCCGGTTTCAAAAAGTTTGTTGGTTGCCTCAGCGATTTCTTCGCGTCCTTTAAAGATGTCAAGCATAAAGATTTTCCCATTTTTAAAAAGCGTTTTAGAAACATAATAAGTTAAAAATAAAGCAACTGGCAGATAAATTCCGTAACCGATTAAGATTTTTGTAGTTTCCATGATATTAGGGTTTTAGTTGTTATTTGATTAATTTTTGAATGTATTTTGTTATAATTAAAATGTTGAAATAATGCAGAACTGAAATAATAAAAATTATGACAGCTGTTTTTATACAAATTGTTTCAATCAACTGAGTGGAAGAAATAATTTTTTGCCAGGAAATCAATGTCATGGCGCAATAACCAATATTTAAAAGATAATAAGCCAAAAGCAAAACCTGATTTATTTTTTGACAAACGTCAGCGTGATTTGGGATTAAATCTGCAACATAAATATTTCCGTTGTTATAGCAGATTTTTCCAACTTTTAGAATGATGAAAGTTGTAATGCTGAGGTAAATTAAATACCCAATAATGTTGAAGTTCATAATCAAAGCAGTTTATAATGACCAATTAAATTATAAATGAACAACGCTGAATTTACTGTTGCAAACAATACAAAAAGTGTATTCATAAAATAGCTCCCAATTTTGAAAATTATTTTCTGCGGAATTTGATACATTGGATAATATGCAATTTGAGTAGCAACTTTTCCAACCCAATACAAAGCAATTAGCCCCGTTAATGCAACTGCCAAAGCTGATTGTTCCTTTAGTTCAGTTGTAAATACGATCGCAATTAATCCAAAACAAAAGTTTAGTCCTTGAATATATCTTCCGTAAGTTTTAGCAATTTCCTGATTTAGGGGTTTGAGTTGTTTTACATCATTGTACCAGTCAAAAACGTTGTGACGGATATATGGGTAAATAAGTGCTGTAAATATTTGGCCAATTCCGCTTAGAATTATTAACCAATTTGGTATAGTTAAGTTCATAGTTTTTGTTTTTTTTAAATTTTTTTTGATGATTTTGAGAATAAAAACCTGGAACAATTTTCAGTGTACAAAGCCTAAATTCTCGCACTTAATCAATATTCGATAAAAGTAAATTGCAGTGATATTCGGGATTATAGTTACGAAAACGACTTGTAAAAAATCATTCCACATAATGTAATTAAAAAACGAAAAAAGAATAATGGCATTTAAAACTGTAACTGCCCAATAGGTTTTTATCTGTTTTTTAATTTTATAATTATTTGGTTTTGGAAAGATTTCAATAGTTAAAAAAATTGCCGAAATTGATTGTATTAGGAGTAAAAAAGCTTGTCCCGCAAAACGTAAATAACATGTTAAATAGAATAGAAAGCAGATTATTATAGCTAATTTATTGATGCTTTTTGTTGGTATCATAGTTATTGATTGTTTTAAACTTTCAGAAAAAATTGAAAGTTTTGATTAAATTTTTTTATTTCATGATTTTGATAATCAATTTTCCTAACCAGTTTTCATTGAATTCAGTCATTTTATCTAACATATTATCTGCTTTTAAAACGAAATCATATAGCTTAGTGGTCTGATCCACAAAATGTTTTTCTTCTTCCGAATCTTTGGCTTCGATGGTCGAAACTTCTTTTAAGATTTTAAGTGCCGGTTTGATTTCTCTTTTACTTCTTTCTCTTGAAATTTTAGCGGCCAATTCATCTAAATCTTTTTCAGCAGTAAAAAATTCTCTTCTTTCCCCAGCTTTAAATTCTTTATATACAATTCCCCAATCCATTAATGCCCTAATGTTCATGCTGGCATTTCCGCGGGAAATCTGTAATTCTTCCATTATATCTTCCATAGAAACAGCTTCGTTTGAGACCATTAATAAAGCGTGGATTTGTGCCATCGTTTTATTAATTCCCCATTGAGAACCTAATGCTCCCCAGGTTTGTACAAACTTATTTTTTGCTTCTTTGAATTCCATGGATCAAATGTAAGTAAAAGTTTTTAAACTTTCAAAAATAATTGAAACTTATTTTGTGGATTATAAAGTTATGTTAATTCAAGCTCCGAAATTTCCGATTAAATAATGATACAGCTATTTTTGTAAAAATCACTTTTATGGAATTATACTACACCTTTTCAGTACTTATTGTATTGGCTTCTTTCTTCGCCTATTTAAATTTAAGATTTTTAAAACTTCCGGGAACTATTGGAATTATGATTATTGCAATGTTGGTTTCAGTAGGAATTCGTCTTTTAGGAGATTCTTATTTTCCTGCTACTACCAAACATTTTTTTGATTTGATAAAAGAATTTGATTTCAACGAAATCTTAATGGGAGCTATGTTGAACTTTCTTTTGTTCGCAGGCGCACTGCACGTAAACATGTCAGATCTCAAAGAACAGAAAGTGCCGATTATGATTTATTCTACAGTAAGTGTAGTATTGTCAGCCTTAATTATTTCTCTTTTACTTTATTATGTCGCACCACTTTTAGGAATAAAAATCCCTTATATATTTTGTTTGGTTTTTGGAACATTGATTTCTCCAACCGATCCAATCGTAGTTTTGGGCGTTTTAAAAGAAGCAAAAGTTCCGAAGAGAATCGAAACCAAAATTGTTGGTGAATCATTATTTAATGATGGAGTTGCGGTAGTCATGTTTGCTGTTGTTTTGAAAATGGCAACCGATCCAACTTTTGATGTAAGTTTTGGTTCTATTGCTTGGCTTTTTGCAAAAGAAGGAATTGGCGGACTTTTACTAGGAGCTGTCTTTGGATTTAGCGCATCAAAGGTTATGAAGAGAATTGACGATTATAAAGTCTCGGTTTTAATAACGCTTTCCATCGTAATGGGAGGATTTTTGATTGCTCAAAGTTTACACGTTTCTAGTCCGCTAGCAATGGTTGTTGCTGGATTGATTATTGGAAATTACGGTAAAAAAGTCGCGATGAGCGAAGTAACTAAAGATTATTTAGGGAAATTCTGGGAACTTATAGATGAAATATTAAATGCTATTTTATTCTTATTTATTGGTTTCGAATTACTATTGCTGCCCGATTTAAATAAACAATTAGTAACAGGTTTTGTTGCTATTTTTATCGTTTTATTTTCGAGAATTGCCTCTATAGTTTTACCGTGGAAATTCTTCGATATATTCAAGTTTTTCGGAATCAGATCGGCTTACAACAAAGGTTCTTTGATGGTTTTGGTTTGGGGAGGAATTCGTGGCGGAGTTTCTATCGCTTTGGTACTTTCAATGCCAGAAGGAGAATATAAAAACCTGCTTTTAGAAGTCACTTATATTGTGGTATTATTTTCAATTGTTGTGCAAGGCTTAACTGTTGGGAAATTAGCGAAAAGAGTTTTGGAGAAAGAGTAATAGAATATAGAACATAGAAAATAGAACAAAGAAAATAGAATCAAGAATAAAGATTTTATTTTTAAAACTTAAAAAAGGACTGTTTCAAAAATGAGCCAGTCCTTTTTTAGACTGCTCCAGAGGAGCGATATGTTTATTAATTTTTATCGTTTATCGTCTTTAGAATAATTTGAAACACCATTAATATCAATTGGATTTCCTAAAAAATGAGGTTCTCTATTTCTCAAAACATCAAAAAAAGATTTGAAAATAGAACCACATTCTCTAAAAGTCACATATTTATAGCCTAGATATTCACCATTGTTTGCAGAAAAACCAACCGATTTTATTCCGAGTTTCTGTCCGATGTAAATCGCACGGTTTAAATGATATTCTTGAGAAATCAACGTTGCTTTTTTAATCTTGAAAATATGTTTTGCACGATACATGGTTGAATATGTGTCAAATCCTGCATAGTCAATAAAAATTTTTGTGGTATCAACTCCATGATCAAAACAGTATTTTTTCATAACCGTTAATTCATCATATTCATCACGGCCATTATCTCCCGAAAGTAAAATTTTATTGATACGTTTTGCTTTCCAAAGCATAATTCCAGCATCTAAACGATCTTTTAGATATTTGCTTGGCTGATTTTCCTTGATTCCCGCGCCAAAAATAATTCCGACATCATTTTTAGGAAACTTTTTTACCGAATAATGAATTTTAGTTTTAGTTGAAGATTTTACATAATAATTCACTGAAATAACAGCAATTAATCCAATAAGAAAAAAGTAAAGCAAGATTCTGAAGTATTTTTTCACGGTATATTTTTGTAAGATTAAGATTCGAAAAATGCTAAGATAGGTAAAGTAAAATCAAATAAAAAACCGAAGCATTTTCGCTTCGGTTTTAATCTAAAATCTTATATCTAAAATCTAAAATTTTTATAGTAATCCTGCTCTTTTTAACAAAGCTTCAGGTTTAGGTTCCTGACCTCTAAAACGTTTGTACAAAATCATCGGATGTTCTGTTCCTCCTTTTGAAAGCACATTATCTTTGAATTTGGTAGCAACTTCTTTATTGAAAATTCCTTTTTCCTGAAAATATTCAAAAGCATCAGCATCTAAAACTTCTGCCCATTTGTAGCTGTAGTATCCAGAAGAATAGCCGCCTTGAAAAATGTGAGAAAATGCAGTACTCATCGCATTTTCTTTTACATCAGGATACAATTGCGTGTTGGCAAATTGTTCTGTTTCAAAAGCTTTTAAGTCGGTAATATTTGTTGGATCTTGTCCGTGCCAAGCCATGTCTAATAATCCAAAACTTAATTGGCGCAACGTTGCTAAACCTTCCTGGAAACTGGCACTTTCTTTAATTTTTTGCACATATTCAATCGGAATGATTTCTCCCGTTTCGTAATGATTCGCAAACAAAGCCAAAGCTTCCGGCTCGTAACACCAGTTTTCCATAATCTGACTTGGCAATTCTACAAAATCCCAAAAAACAGAAGTTCCAGATAAACTCGGATAAACCGTGTTGGCTAACATTCCGTGCAACCCATGTCCGAATTCGTGGAATAAAGTGGTCACTTCATTAAAAGTCAATAAAGATGGTTTTGTTTCTGTTGGTTTTGTAAAATTGCAAACGTTCGAAATGTGTGGTCTTTCGTTTACGCCGTCTTTAATATATTGTGATTTGAATGAAGTCATCCAAGCGCCGTTTCTTTTTCCTTTTCTTGGAAAGAAATCAGCATAGAAAATCGAAACCAAATTATTTTCAGCATCTCTTACTTCATAAGTGGTAACTTCTTCGTGGTATTTGTCAATATCAAAAACTTCGGTAAAAGTTAAGCCGTATAATTTTTTGGCAACTGTAAATGCGCCGTCCAATACTTTTTCTAATTGAAAATAAGGTTTCAGCTTTTCATCGTCTAAATTAAAAAGCTGCTGTTTTAATTTTTCAGAATAATAGGCACCGTCCCATTTCTCTAATTGTTCGATTCCGTCCAGTTCTTTTGCGAAAGCCGTTAATTCTGAAAATTCTTTTTGTGCCGCAGGTTTTGCTTTTGCCAATAAATCATTTAAAAAAGAGAAAACTTTCTCCGGACTCTCGGACATTCTTTCTTCCAAAACAAAATGTGCGTGTGTTTTGTAACCTAATAAATTAGCTCTTTCAAAACGCAGTTTGGCAATTTTTAAAACATTTTCCTGATTGTCGAATTCATTATTCTGAAACGCTTTTGCGCCAAACGCAATCGCCATTTTTTTACGCAATTCGCGATTGTCAGCATAAGTCAAAAACGGAACATAACTTGGATAATCTAAAGTGAAAATCCAGCCTTCTTTTTCCTGATTTTTGGCTAATAATCTTGCTGCTTCAATTGTACCTTCTGGTAAACCGGCTAAATCTTTTTCATTAGTCAAATGCAATTCGAAAGCATTGGTTTCTGCCAAAACATTTTCGCCAAACTGCAAGCTCAATCTTGATAATTCTTTGTCGATTTCTCTTAATTGATCTTTTTTATCTTCGGGTAAATTGGCTCCGTTTCTGGAGAAACTTTTGTATTTTTTATCTAATAAAGTCGTTTGCTCCGGATTTAAATTCAGATTTTCTTTTTGATCGTAAACCGCTTTTATTTTGGCAAATAGAGCAGCGTTTAATGTAATGTCATTTCCAAATTCTGAAAGCAAAGGTGAAACTTCCTGAGCAATTTTCTGCATTTCGTCATTCGTTTCAGCCGAATTCAAATTGAAGAAAATACTCGAAAGACGATCTAAAATATCGCCTGAAAAATCCATTGCAACAACGGTGTTTTCAAAAGTCGGTGCATCTGGATTATTTACAATTGCATCGATTTCGGCTTTAGCCAAAGCAATTCCTTCGTTGAAAGCGGGAACATAATCTTCGATTTTAATTTGCGAAAAAGGTGCAGTATTATGTTTGGTGTTAAAGTATTGTGTTAATACGCTCATATTGTTTATGCTGTTTAAAAATATAAAATTAGAAAATCATAATTTAAATTTCTTCGTATCCTGAAAAGTATTCCAAAAACGAAGTAATTCTAAATTAGTGTTTTCGATACGGTAATAAAGTGAAATTTGTTTGGTAATGACAATTTTATAAACGCTTTTGAAGTTTGTTTTTATAAATAAAACATTGTCATTTTTTAAAAGTTCTATAGTGGTATTTACTTTTTCGATGAAACTAAGAGCAACTCTTTCTGACCATTCTGCTTCTAAATAATCAATGTTGTTCCAAAAGTCTTTTTTAGCTTGTGGAGCCCAAATTACATTCATTTATTTAAAATATTTTGAATAACGATTTTTGGTTTCTTCCATTACAACATCATGCTGAATTCCTTCATTATTGTCTAAAGAATAAATCGCCTCATTTATATTGTTTTTTTGCTCTTCTGAAAGGCTTTCTTTGGATTGAATTAAATCCACAATTTCCTGAATTAAATCGGGATTATCAATGTCTAAAACAATTTTTGCCAGTTCTATTTTAGAAGTTTGAATGTTCATTTTGCTTTTTTTTCAAAGTTAAGTTTTTCTTTTAGAAATTTTTATAAGGATTAGTTAATAATTCCGATGTGGATTATTTCGCAAAATTTCTCAAAGAAAAAACACAGAGATTCACAAAAAAATTGTGTGCCTCTGTGTCTTATATGTGTATTTCTGTGAAATTATTTTTTCAAACCTTCAGCTGCTTTATTAACCGCTACTTTCAATTCTTCTTTATAAGAAATAATAGTTTCTAAAACTTTTTTATCGTGGCTTCCGATGATTTGTGCCGCTAAAATTCCGGCATTTTTTGCTCCATTTAAAGCTACAGTGGCAACTGGAACGCCGCCTGGCATTTGTAGAATAGATAATACCGAATCCCAGCCATCAATAGAATTACTTGATTTTACAGGAACTCCAATTACAGGAAGCGGCGACATTGAAGCGACCATTCCTGGTAAATGTGCTGCTCCACCAGCTCCGGCAATAATTACCGAAATACCGCGTGTATGTGCATTTTTACTGAAATCGAATAATTTTTCCGGCGTTCTGTGTGCCGAAACAATATCTACTTCAACTTCTACATTAAATTGTTTTAATATGTCGATTGCATCCTGCATAACTGGCATGTCGGAGATGCTTCCCATTATAATGGCTACTTTGCTCATGTGTTTTTTGTTTGTTTTGTTTCAGGTTTAAAGTTTCAGGTTGTTGCAAACTGTAAACACTGTTTGTTTAGTTTTAACTGAATATTGCGACTAAAAACTGACCACTAAAAATTACTGACCACTGATCACTCTAATAGTATTCTTAACTTCCTCAGCAATTCGTCTTGCTTCCTGCATGTCACTATTTACAATCGTAACGTGGCCCATTTTTCTAAAGGGACGTGTTTGTTTTTTACCGTAAATATGTGGTGTAACGCCGTTCCATCCTAAAATGGTTTCGATGTTTTCATAAACGACATCGCCTGAAAATCCTTCTGCACCGACCAAATTTACCATAACTCCGGCAACTTTGCTGTCCGTATTTCCTAACGGAAGATCTAAAATAGCACGTAAATGATTTTCGAATTGTGAAGTATAACTTGCTTCAATTGAATAATGTCCAGAATTGTGTGGGCGAGGAGCAACCTCATTTACTAAAATTTCATCCTCCTGAGTTTGGAACATTTCAACAGCCAAAAGTCCAACATGATTGAATTTTTCAGAAACATTTAAGGCAATTGCTCTTGCTTTTTCGGCTACTTTTTCATCAATTCTTGCAGGACAGATTACATATTCAACCTGGTTGGCTTCTGGATGAAATTCCATTTCAACAACAGGATAGGTTTTGATTTCGCCTGATGGATTTCTTACTACAATTACGGCCAATTCATTTTTGAACGGAACCATAGTTTCTGCAATACATTCCACATTTGGCAAATCATCCATATCAGAAATTTGACGAATCACTTTTACGCCATTTCCGTCGTAACCAAATTCGGTACATTTCCAAACAAATGGAATGGTGATTTCATTATTTCCGACCGATTTTTGCAAATGCGCTGGACTTCCAAATCGTAAATATGATGCTGTCGGGATATTGCTTTCGGTATAAAAATCTTTTTGAGTTCCTTTATTCTGAATTCCTTTTAAAGTTTTTGGAGATGGATATACTTTTAGACCTTCGTTTTCTAATTGCGTTAAGGCTTCAAGATTTACCAATTCGATTTCGAAAGTCAGAACATCAACTTGTTTTCCAAAATTGTAAACCGTTTCATAATCCATTAAATCGCCCTGAAAGAATTTATTGCAGGCAATTTTGCTCGGTGCTTCGTCGCTTGGATCCAGAACGTAAGTTTGTATATCAAATTTTCTAGTGTCGAACAAAAGCATTTTACCTAATTGTCCTCCGCCTAATATTCCTAATTTAAAATCAGAAGAAAAATAATTCATTTTGTGTTGTGTTTTTGCAAAGATACCTTTTAATCTTTTTTTAGCCAAAATTTAGTTTTTTTCGCCACAGATTAAAAGATTAGTATGATTTTTTGTTTGCCACGAATTACACAAATTCCCACTAATTTTTTAGATTCAATGAAAGATTAATTCGTGGAAATTTGTGTAATTCGTGGCAACTAAAATACTATTTTATTTTCTTCAAAACTTCTTTCGCAACGGCTTTATACGCGGGAGAATGATCGCCATAATCTTTGTTCAGAATGATTTTTAGTTCAGGATGAATCCAGTCGTAATGATTCCCCAAAACATATAAAGTTCTTATAGAATATGCTTTCGTAGCGACTTTGACATCGTTTATCAGCCAATCAAAAGAAGCTTCGATAATATCTTGTAAATTATTTTCGGAAAGAGAAATGCAATTTTCATCTTTTTTATAATGTGACTTAATCAAAAGCTGTGTCACTTTTGCAATTGGCCGAATGGCACTTTCGTCTTTTAAAATTTTCAAATTCGAACAGAAAAAATCAAGATGGGGCTGGAGCCAAAGCAATTCTTCATAAGATACAAATTCTAATATCCAGCAGGCTTTATGATTGTTTTTGTTTTCAGGCGAGAAACAAATCGAAACCAATTCATTAAAAAGGGAAGGGTTTTCTAAAACATTTTGTGCAGCTTTAAGACGATTTTCTCTATAAGCATTTACATAATCCAGTTTTTTTTGCAATTCAGAAAGCATCATTTGATATTTAAATACTAAGCTAAAATAAGTAATTTAATGCGATAATTCCGTAATAATTTATGGGTAATCCCGGATAATAAAATCTTGGCTGTGCATTTCCAACTGCAGTTGCGTTGGTGAGAATCATTGAAGCATATTTCTCATTTGTGACATTATTTATACCAGCGTCGAGATGCGCTTTTAAACCAGATAAAATTTCAAATTGATAACCTGTTTTTAAATTTAAAAGAGAATAAGAATCTGAAAAATCAGCATTGGAATCGTTCATCGGAATTTTATCGGTAAACTGAAAATCGGCAGTAAAATAAAAACCAGAATTCGTGTTTAAAGTAAAACCCGCGTTTGCGGTGTTTGCTGGAACTCCTGTTAATTTGTTTCCTGAGAAATCATTTTCTTTGTCGACAAATTCTTTAAATTCATAATTTCCAATTGAAGTTCCGATATAAGAATTTAAAGTGAAAATTCGATTTATTGGCCAATTGTGATTTAACGAAATTTCGATTCCTTCATGAAAAGTTTTTCCAGCATTTACGCCTTCATATTGATCGTCGCCAATTCTTTTGGCAACTAACAAATCTTTAATTTCCATTCTATAAATGGCAATTTGGGTATAAAGTTTTTTGTTGAAGAAATGAAGCTTTCCACCCAATTCAAAATTATAACCCGTTTCAGGTTTAATGTTTTGATTGATGTTTCCGGCGCTGGTTAAAGTTTCTTCGGTTGCGGGAAGAGAAAATCCTCGGCTTACAGAAAAATAAAAGGTCTGAACTTCATTCGATTTATATAAAAAAGAAAGCTGTGGCGAAAAAATACCGTCGTAACTATATTCTTCTTTCGGATTATTCGCGGAAGCGGGAAAATCATTTTGAAGTTCGAATTTAGTTTTGTTGTAATTTAAGCCTGCCTGAATTTCAAATTGATCAGAAAGTAAAGTTCTTATTTGCGAAAAAATATTATAAAAATCTCTTTTTTGATTCGTTGCTGTAAGTTGATTGCCTTGTAAACTTCCGTTTCCGTTATTTTGTTGATAGAGATTTTGAAAAGTATTTCCGCTGTAATTATCTCTGAAATATTCTAACCCACCAATAAATTGATTTTTGATTTTTCCGATTTTAAAATCTCCCGAAAACTGAGTTCTCGCACCCGAAGCAAAAGTATATTGACGCAAAATATCAAAAGGTCGCGGTTCGTTGCTGTCTTTATAATTAATAAAAACGGAAGTCGAATTATTGAGGTGATCGTTTAGTTTGAAATCATAAGCCAATCCGCCCAAAGTCGATTTGTATTCTTTAAATCCTTTTGAAGCGACCCAAGTTGGTGCACCTGCCTGCGGATTATTTTCAAAAGTGGTTTTGTTAATCGAACTCGGAATAAAAGCTTTTAAATAAGTGTAATTGGAAAAGTAGGTCAGTTTGCTGTTTTTCTTTCGAAATAATTCACCAGAAAGCGTAATTCCTTCCCGATTGTAAGCACTGTTTTCGCGCCAGCCATCAGTCTTTAAATTGTGATAACTCAGACTTAGAGAACTGCTTTTTTCATTCAAATCAAAACTGACTCTGTTTTTCAATAATCCAAAAGAACCAAAAACAGTGCTGACTTCAGTTTGATAATTGCCTTTTTTTAATGTTTGAGGCGAAATCAAGATAGCACCGCCCAAACCTGCGCCGTAAATGCTGGAAAGCGGACCTTTTATAATTTCAATTTGGTTGATATTTTGAAGATCGATATCATCAATAACCGTTTCGCTGTTTCCAGAAGTCAGCGGAATAGTTCCGTAAAAAGCTCTGATTTTATTAGTTCCGTACGGAGTTCTGGCACCAATGCCGCGAATAGAAATTCGGGTCGTCGTAATATTGGATGACTGCATAAAAACTCCGGGAATCGTATTGATGACATTGCTGATATCTGCGGTGTTATTTCGAAGTAATTCTTTTTCAGATAAAATGCCAATCGAAGCCGGACTGTTTTGCAAATCACGATTAATATGAAGCGGACTTATTAAAACTTCATTTAGTTTTTGAGTTTTGACAGAATCAATATTTCGGACTTCTTTTTCCTGAGCAAAAATGTTTAGGGAAACAAAAAGCACAAAAAGAAGACGAAAATATTTTTTTGAAATCATAAAGAATTGAAATTAAGGGCGAGTTTTTTAACACATAGAAACATAGCATTTATTGAGGCAAAAAGGGCGTTTCACTTATTTAAATTCACATAGCCATCTATGTGTGAAAACGGGTTTTCTTTTCAATCTTTATTCTACGAAACAAAAATCTATGTTTCTATGTGTTTTAAAAGTATTGCGTTTGGAATTTGGAATTTTTTCCGACAGCTTTAGAATTGGAATTTACTTATTCGCAGTAACCTTCCAAATTGTATTTCCACTATCATCATTTACCAAAAGCGATCCGTCTTTCATTACAGTAACCGCAACCGGGCGTCCATAAACTTCGGCTTTATCATTATCAGAAATAAAACCAGTTAAAAAATCTTCCGGTTTTCCTGAAGGTTTTCCGTCTTTAAAAGGAACGAAAAGCACTTTATAACCTGAAATTTTAGAACGGTTCCAAGAACCATGCTGACCAACAAAAGCGCCGTTTCTGTATTTTGCAGGAAAAGCTTCTTTAGTATAAAAAGCCAATCCCAAAGAAGCGGTATGCGCACCAACAGGAACATCGGGAACGATAGCTTTTTTCACTAAATCTTTTCGTTCGCCTTTCAATCTTGGATCAGGAATACTTCCAAAATACGAATAAGGCCATCCGTAAAAACCGCCTCTTTTTACACTCGTAATATAATCTGGAACTAAATCGTCGCCAAGTTCATCTCTTTCATTTACTGCAGTCCAAAGTTCTTTTTTGTTGGCCGGATTCCAGTCCATTCCCATTGGGTTTCTAAGTCCGTCAGCATAAATTTTTTCACCAGTTCCATCAGGGTTGATTTCTAAAATGGCAGCGCGGCGAATTTCTTTATCCATTCCGTTTTCTCCAACATTGCTTCCTGAGCCAACACCAATATAAATTTTTGTTTCGTCAGGATTAGCAAGCAAACTTCTCGTCCAGTGATTGTTGTATCCACCAGCTGGCAGTTCAACAATTTTAGTTCCCTGAGTTTCTAATTTTAGTGGTGTGTTTTTGTATGGATATCGATAAAGTCCGTCAGTATTTGCAACATAAAAAAAGTCTTTTAAAATTAACATTCCTAAAGGTCGGTTAAGGCCTTGTAAAAAAACTTCACGAGTTTCATAAGTTCCGTCTTTATCTTTGTCGCGCAAAATTATAATTTGGTTTTTACTCGTTCTTGTACCGCTTTCAACAACAAAAATATCATTGTTTGGACCAATATAAGACCAGCGAGGATTATTGAAGCCGTCAGCAAATTTTGTAACCGTAAAACCTTCTGGTGCCGTTGGCGTTTTTCCTTCGGGCCAGCCTATCACTTTACTGTTTTTTGTTTTTGATTCGGTTGCGTATGGCGGCGGCAGCGTGAGATCGCCTATTGCGGTTTTTACAACATTTGAAGGTTGTTTAGATAAAGCTTCTTTTTCTTCCTTTGTTACTTGTCCTTGACATGCTGTTAATATCAAGAATGCCGAAAAGATTTGTATTGTGGTTTTCATTGAGGTTTGTATTAAAGTTTAAAAGGCCTCAATTTACTAAAATTAAAGAGATTTTTTTCGAAAAGATGTGCGTAATGTGCTTAAAAAATACTCATACAGTTTATTTTGATACTTACAGTTAAGTTGTAATTCTGTATCTTTGTCCATTATTTTAAATTTAAAAATAATGATACAACTTCACGATAAACAATTTGTTCCGTTTATTTCGGCTAAAGAAATTGATTTTGCTTTAACCAGATTAGTGGCTCAGGTAGAAGACGATTTTGGAGATGATACACCAATTTTTATTGGAGTTTTAAACGGAGCCTTTATGGTTGTTTCCGATTTTTTGAAAAAATATAAAAAACCATGCGAAGTTTCATTTATCAAAATGGCATCGTATGAAGGAACCGAAAGCACAAATTCGGTTAAAGAATTAATAGGAATCAATCAGGATTTAACGGGCAGAACCGTTGTTATCATTGAAGACATTATCGATACCGGAAACACAATCGAAGAGTTAAAACATTTATTTAAAGAACGAAATGTAAAGCATTTTAAAATTGCAACATTGTTCTTTAAGCCAGAAGCCTATAAAAAAGACATTAAAATCGATTATATCGGAATCAGAATCCCGAATAAATTTATTGTTGGTTATGGATTAGACTATGACGGTCTTGGAAGAAACCTGACAGAGATTTATAAATTAGCTGAATAATTAAAACAAACACAACTATAATATTCATTTTAAACTTCTTAAAGTAAGAAGTCACAACACTAACAGTCATTATGATTAACATCGTTTTATTCGGAAAGCCTGGTGCAGGAAAAGGAACTCAGGCAGAATTTTTAAAAGAAAAATACAATTTAACGCACCTTTCAACAGGAGATATTTTTCGTTTCAATTTAAAAAATGATACTGAACTAGGAAAAAAAGCAAGAGTTTTTATGGACAACGGAGAATTAGTTCCGTGCGAAGTAACAACTGCAATGTTAATTGATGAAGTAAAAAAACACCCTGATACAGCAGGATTTTTGTTTGATGGTTACCCAAGAACAATTGATCAGGCTAAGGCTTTAGATAAATTTTTGCCAACAATTGGTTCAAGCGTTACTGCTACAATTGCTTTAGAAGCTGATGACGAAATTTTAGTAGCACGTTTACTAGAAAGAGGAAAAACAAGCGGAAGAGCTGATGATCAAGACGAAGAAAAAATTCGTGTAAGATATCAGGAGTACAATGAAAAAACAGCTCCATTAATTGGATATTATAAAGAACAAAATAAATTTCATGCCGTAGATGGTATTGGAACAATTGAGCAAATTACAGAAAGATTAACGTCAGTTATAGATAATTTGTAGAAGCTAATCCAGCTGTACGTTACAAGTCCTCACTAAAAAAACTATTTTTCCAAACCATAAAACGAGCTTCCTCCGGTCGCTGTTTTCTGGCAGGAAAAATTAGTTTTTTTAGCTCCGGGCTTTCCACTTCCATCTGGGCTAAAAAAGAATAAGAATACCATAATATTTATAACGAACCAAACAAATAACGAATCTACTAAACATTGGAAATACTAATAATATTTTTTCTAATACTATTAAACGGAGTTTTCTCGATGTCAGAAATCGCATTGATTTCGGCTAGGAAAAACAGACTTGAAACAGCAGCGAAAAAAGGAAATAAAGGAGCTAAAATTGCGCTGGATCTTGCTAATTCTCCAAACAAATTTTTGTCAACAGTGCAAATCGGAATTACCTTAATCGGAATTTTGACCGGTATTTACAGTGGTGATAAAATTACAATAGATGTTGAAAGTTTTGTTTCTGGTTTTGCAGTTTTAAAACCTTACGCGCATTCCATCGCAGTTGGGATTGTTGTTGTTGTTTTAACTTTTTTCTCATTGGTTTTAGGAGAATTGCTTCCAAAACGAATTGGATTAAATTATCCAGAAACGATAGCAAAAATGTTTGCAATGCCAATGAAAGTGATTTCGATTATTACGGCGCCTTTCATTTGGCTCTTAACATCTTCGACCGATTTTTTGCTGAATGTTCTTCAGATAAAACCAACCGCTGACGGAAAAGTTACCGAAGAAGAAATTAAAGCAATCATAAAAGAAGGAACTGAAGTTGGCGAAGTTCAAGAAATTGAACAAGATATTGTAGAACGTGTTTTTCATATTGGAGACAGAAAAGTAAGTTCGTTAATGACGCACAGAAAATCTGTTGATATGCTTCCGTTAAAAGAAGATAAAGCTAAAATTAAAGATTTAATAGTTCAGGATTTACATACTGTTTATCCGGTTTACAATCACAACTATGATGATATTGTTGGTATTGTAACGTTAAAAAATATTTTTGCCCATATCGAAAATGATAATTTTGATTTGGCTTCAATAATGACCGATGCGCCTTATTTAATGGAGCAGACAACAGCATACAAAGCGTTGGAAAACTTCAAAAAAACAGGCGTTCATTACGCTTTAGTTTCAGATGAATATGGCGTTTTTCAAGGTATGATTACGTTGAATGATATTTTGGAAGCTTTAGTTGGTGATGCATCAGAATTTTACAAAGATGAATTTCAGCTTATAGAAAGAGAAGATGGATCATGGCTGGTTGACGGACATTATTCATTGCACGACTTTTTAACGTATTTTGAGTTAGATGAACTCACAAACGATTACGAAGTAAACACTGTAAGCGGAATGATTATGACCGAGCTTTCGCATATTCCAAAAGAAGGCGAAAAATTAGTCTGGCAAAAATTCGTTTTAGAAGTCATCGACATGGATGGCGTTAAAATTGATAAAGTGCTTGTAAAAGCGCTTAAAGAGTAGAGAGAATTTTGTTTTAAGTTTCAAGTTTCAAGTTTCAGCCCCGATAGCTATCTGGATTGAAACTTGAAACTTGAACCTTGAAACTCCACATAAACAAACAAAAATGACAGAAGGAAATTTTGTAGATTACGTTAAGATATTTGTTTCGTCCGGAAAAGGAGGAAAAGGATCTACGCATTTACATAGAGAGAAATTTATTGAAAAAGGTGGTCCAGACGGAGGAGACGGAGGTCGTGGAGGACATGTGTATTTAGTGGGAAATAAAGGACTCTGGACATTATTTCATTTAAAGTTTGCACGTCACATTAAAGGAGGTTTCGGAGGAGACGGAGGATCTGACAGAAGTACAGGTGCAGACGGAGATGATAAAATTATTGAAGTACCTCTGGGAACTGTTGTAAAAGACAAAGAAACTGGAGAAACACTTTTTGAAATTACAGAACACGGAGAAAAAAGAATTCTTGCAAAAGGAGGAAAAGGAGGTTTAGGAAACTGGCATTTTAGAAGTTCAACAAACCAAACGCCAAGATACGCACAACCTGGTTTACCAGGTGTAGAAATGGATGTTATCTTGGAACTTAAAGTTCTGGCAGATGTTGGTTTAGTTGGTTTTCCGAATGCAGGAAAATCTACTTTATTGTCTGTTTTAACTTCAGCAAAACCAAAAATTGCTGATTATCCTTTTACAACTTTAAAACCAAACTTAGGAATTGTAGCTTACAGAGATTTCCAGTCTTTTGTAATTGCTGATATTCCGGGAATTATTGAAGGTGCTGCTGAAGGAAAAGGTTTAGGACATTATTTCTTGCGTCATATTGAGCGTAATTCAACTTTGTTATTTTTAGTTCCTGTTGATACGCCAGATATTAAAGCAGAATATGATATTTTGGTTAATGAGTTAACGAAATATAATCCTGAAATGTTAGACAAAGAACGTCTTTTAGTAATCTCAAAATGCGATATGCTGGATGACGAACTAAAAGCCGAATTAAAAGCTGAGCTGGATGTTTCTTTTAAAGATGTTCCGTATATGTTTATTTCATCTGTTGCACAGCAAGGGCTTACAGACTTGAAAGATAGACTTTGGAAAATGCTTAACGAGTAGAAAAGTAATACAATTATATATAAAAGGTGTTCTGTTTTTCAGAGCACCTTTTTTTTTGTTTTATAATGTTAAATTCGTAATAAACGAGTAAAAATCTATTGTGATTTTTAATTTTAGGATTGTTTGGGTTGAGATAATTGTGAAAATGCTTTAT
Source organism: Flavobacterium sp. LC2016-01 (assembly GCF_009711135.1). Classification (GTDB taxonomy): domain Bacteria; phylum Bacteroidota; class Bacteroidia; order Flavobacteriales; family Flavobacteriaceae; genus Flavobacterium. Next base: position 72,456 of record NZ_WMIC01000009.1, read on the forward strand.
ATTCGCATCACTTAAATAAAATAACATGAAAAAAATAGTTTTATTCTTAACCATGTGCCTAATGGCTTTTCCTGCAAGAGCGGATGAAGGAATGTGGTTTTTGATGTTTATCGAAAGATTGAACCATAGAGATATGGAGAAAATGGGACTTCAATTAACATCCGAAGAAATTTACAGTATTAATCACCACAGTTTAAAAGATGCAATTGTACAATTCAATGGAGGTTGTACTGCTGAAATCGTTTCTAACAGTGGTTTGGTACTAACGAATCATCACTGTGGATATAGTGCGATTGCAGAACTTTCAACTGCCGAGCAAAATCATTTGAAAGATGGGTTTTGGGCAAAAAATCGTTCAGAAGAATTGAAACCAAAATCTTTATTCGTACGTTTCTTTGTTCGTATGGATGATGTTTCTAAAAGAATTTTGTCAAAAGTAAATGATCAGATGACAGAAACGGAAAGAAACAAAATCATTCAGCAAGAAATCAGTTTAATTGAAAAAGAAAACAGCGAAAACGGAAAATACACTGTTTCTGTTCGTCCTTTCTTTCAAGGAAATGAATATTACTATTTTGTTTACCAAGATTACACCGATGTTCGTTTAGTAGGAACACCGCCAGAAAGTGTTGGTAAATTTGGTGGAGATACTGACAACTGGGAATGGCCTCGTCAAACAGGAGATTTCTCAATGTTCAGAGTATATGCTGATAAAGACGGAAATCCTGCAACCTATTCAAAAGACAATGTGCCTTTACAGCCAAAACATTATTTGCCTGTAAGTATTAAAGGTGTAAAAGAAAATGATTTTGCAATGATTCTTGGTTATCCAGGAAGAACAAACCGATGGATGCCAGCTGGCGGCATTGAGCAAAATGTAAAATTCGCATATCCTGCTTGGGTTGAAGGTGCAAAAACCGGAATGGACCAAATGAAAAAGTATATGGATAAAGACGCGACTGTTCGTTTACAGTATGCTTCTAAATATGCTTCGACTGCAAATTACTGGAAAAACCGTCAAGGTATGATTGATGCTTTAACAAAAGCCGGTACGGCAGATGCAAAAGCAGAACAAGAAGATAAATTTTATGAGTGGGCAAGCAAACCGGCTAATAAAGACAAATACGAAAACGTAATTCCGACAATTAATGATTATTACAGAGAAACGAACTTAAAAGCGCGTCACGATAATTATTTATCTCAAGTTTTACGTACATCAAGTTATGCTGCTGGTCCGGCAAATCTTGGTAATGCATTGATTGCTTACTATAAAGAAAATGATGCGAAAAGAGCTGAATTACTGCCAAAGATCAACACTTTGGTAGATAATATTTATGGTAATTTTTATGAGCCATTAGAAAAAGATGTTTTAACTGCGCAGTTAAATTTATATGCTGCTAAAGCTGCAGAATACGGACTTGCTCCAGAAATCGCAAAAATGAAAGCGGCTAATAATGGTGATTTTACTGCTGATGTAGCAAAAGCAACTGAAATTAGTTATTTTACGAATAAAGAAAAAGTATTGGCATTTTTAGCTGATCCAAAACCATTAGCGATTGTTCACGATCCGCTTTATATTATTTCTAATGATCTTTTGACTAAATCCCGTGCAAAAACAGATGATCAGGCAAAAGCTGATGATGGATTTGCAATTGCATACCGCAAATTAGTTGAAGGTTTAAGAGAATCGAAACTAAATGCTATCAAATATCCAGATGCAAACTCTACTTTAAGATTGACTTACGGAAAAGTTCGCGCTTTGCCTGCTGATCCTCGTAATGATGCAAAAATCAACAACTATACTACAATGGAAAGTATGGTTAAAAAATACAAAGCCGGAGATCAGGAATTTGACTTGCCAGCTCGTTTGTTAGAATTAAACAAGACAAAAGATTACGGACAATATGCTGATAAAGCAGGATATATGCCAATAAACTTTTTGACAGACAATGATATTACTGGAGGAAATTCTGGTTCACCGGTTCTTAACGGAAAAGGAGAATTAATTGGAATTGCTTTTGACGGTAATATCGAAGCTATGGCTGGAGATGTTATTTTTGATCCTAAATTGCAAAGAACAATCAACGTTGATATTCGTTACGTTCTTTGGATTATTGACAAATACGCCGGAGCGAAAAATATAATTGACGAATTGACGATTGCTAAATAATCTCAATTTATTTATAAAATTAAACCCGATAGTTTTAAAGCTATCGGGTTTTTTATTGTTTTTAATTTTGAAAAAGTATGCCATCCTGAGCGAAGTCGAAGGCTCGCCAATTGGAACGGGGTCTTCGACTTCGCTCAGACTGACAAACTTCGCTCAGACTGACAAATATAGATTATATGCTTTCGTTGGAATTTGGACACGAGCGCTAGCGAACTGGCGAAGCAATTTAAAATTTGGAATTTTTCTAATTCACTTTCACCCGAATCCCTTTTGTATGACTCGAAAATTCTGGCGCATACATACTTTGAATGGTTGTGATTCCGTTTGAAAATTCACCACCGTTATTAACTCGGATGTCATATTCTAAAACATAAGTTCCTCTATTTATATGATCAAAGAAAAAATGTGTTGCTGCATCTTTTGTGCTCATGTAAAATCCTAATCGATCTTTATATTGATATTCCGAAAGAACATTTACAGGTTCAAAACAGGAAGCTCGCATATCTTTTAAATGAATATATTCAACATCTTCTTTCGAAGTAATAATTAAACGGACTGTTACTAAATCACCTATTTTTAAAGAATTTTCAGTTGTTATCTTTTGCAATTCGTCTCCTTTTGGAGTGTTTTTCTTTAGATATAGTTCTTTCGAAACAGATAAAACGGCACCTGAATCGTTTTTGATTTTATCCAAATCTTCAAAATATTGCCAGTAAACACCACCAAAACCAGGAACTTTAGATTTGTTTTCGATTTTGATTGAAGCCATTTCTTTTTTAATTTCCTCAGCTTTCCAGTTTAGTTTAATGTATCCCGTTTCAGCTTCTTTTTCATTTTCGGCTAATTTTTTAGTAACGATTTTTTCGTCTCCCAATTTTATAACCGTATTATCTTTTACAGAAAGCCAGTCGGTTCCTTGCATTAATAAGGCATAAATCGCTTCAGTGGTTGATTTTGTTGTGGGCCAGTTTTTGGTTTGTTTGTTTTTCAAAAGCCAGACTTTCATCGCATCAACAGATTTGGTATCATTTGTTACTTCGGCGAAAGCCTCAATCAATAAAGCCTGAGTTTCAATTGGTGCCTGATACCAATACCAGCCCGATTTGTTCGCAATCCAGTACATTCCCCAATCTTCATTATTTGAAGAAGTTTCTTTTAAACTTTCAATTATTTTTTTTGCCGTTTCTTTTTCTCCAAAACGATTTAGCGTTACCGCTGCTAATCCTTTTTCGTAAAGTGAATATTGCAGCCAATCTTTTTTAGCCGTTTCCAAATATAATTTTGAAGCTTTTTTTAATTCATCAGACATTGGATAGTTCTCCAAATAAAAACTTCTCGTGTACAGATAATGCAAGTCAGAATACGGATTGATCCAGATTAATTTGTCGGTTGCTTTTAAGTTTTGTGTTCTCGTTCTATAATATTCTAAAAAGTCATTGTCTAAATAAGGAATTGCGTTTTTTGCAATTTGATCTATTTTATCTTCATTATCTTCAGATGTACTCAGCTTCGCCAAATGACCTAAACCGGCTAAAATATGTCTCGTAATATATTCACTTTCTGCGTAGCCGTCAAACCATCGAAATCCGCCAGAAGCAGTTTGTTTCTTTTTTAATTTTTCGAATGTAGCTTCTTGCGAAGTTTTCATTTTTTCTAAATCAAATAGAAGTGCTAAATTTTTCTTCTTTTCATCTTCACTCTGTGCATCATTCAGCCAAGGCGTTTCGGCAAGAATTATCGATTTTAGTTCTTCATTATCTTCTAATTTTGAATGCAGTTTTCCGTTTTTTCTCCAAGTTTCAAAAATGCCCGCAATTTTCGGATTGCTCGAAATAATTTCTGATGCTAGTGCATTCGCATAAAATCGAGCAAAAGTCTGCTCCGCGCATTCATGTTCATATTCCATTAAATAAGGAAGTGACTGAATGGCAATCCAAGTTGGATTTGAAGTATATTCAAGTGTAAACTGATGATTTCTTAAAGTTGAAGAATTGTTGTTTTTTAAATTCTCAAACGTATATTCTTTCGTCGAATTTTCACGAACCCAAAGCGGAATACTTTCGGTAACCAACATATTATTTGTCAAAACCGGAAGTATGTTTTCTTCTCCATCAGAAAAATTGCCGGATTTTGCCACGATTTTATATTGAACACCTTGCAAACCTTCAGGAATTGCAATAGTCCAGTTTACACTTGTGTTTCCAAAAGCGTTAATTGTAAAGTTTTTAATGTTTTTAGCATTGAGCATTTTACCATCAATTGGCTGCATCGTTGTGGCATCAAAAAACTGTAAACTTGCGATTCCAGTTTTTGCTTCATTGGTCACATTCGAAATTTTGGCACTAATTATAATGGTATCTTTTTCTCTGAAGAATCGTGGGAAATTCGGTAAAACCATCAATTCTTTTTGCGTGATAATGCTTTTTTCTAAATAACCCGAAACAGCATCTTTATTATGTGCCAATAAACGAAGTTTCCACTTTGTCAAAGCTTCTGGAGAAGTAAAGTTGAAACTTATATTTCCTTTAGCATCTGTTTTTAAATGAGGAAAGAAGAAAGCAGTTTCAGATAAATTTTTTCTAGCTTTTACTTGGGTTAAAGCTTCCATTGCTTTTTTGGTTGTAATGATAACTGCTCCTGCAGATGCTTTGTTCCCATAAATTGCAATGGCTTTATCTGCAGTTAAAAAATCAATGTCTACAAGATCTTCCGGATTTATTTTTTTGAAATTTTCTTCTGATGAAATCTCGCCGTCAATAATATACAATGTTGAAGAACTTATTATCATCGAAGTTAAGCCACTGACAATCTTTTTCCCAGGAACAAATATTAGCTTTTTGGTTTGAAAATAGTATTCAGGATTGTTTATATCGCCTGGAATTATTCGTACTGCCTTAGCCATAAATGTTGAATCAGAAGCTTGTATATCTGCTTGAACTTTGAAATCTGCGCTTTCAAGCCGTGTTACCGCTCCAGTAAGAGATTGTTTTTTTTGAGTACCATAACCAATAACGACAACTTCTTGCAGCTGGCTAGAGTCATCTTCAAGACTTAGATTTATAACTTTGTCATTGGCCACCTTAACTGAAGTATTTTTAAATCCGAGATAAGAGAAAACTAATTCTTCGCCAGTTACAGCTTCAATTTCATAATAACCGTCAAAGTCTGAAGTTGCAGTTCTTGGTGTCCCTTTTACCGTTACTGAAACTCCCGGAAGTGCTAATCCGCTGGTGTCTGTAAGGATTCCAGAAATCATTTTTGCATTTGCTGGTTTTTTTACTTTTTTGATGAGCTGTTTTAAATATTGGCTTTGCTGATAAGTGCCATTTGGATTATTAAAATCAAACCCAAACCAAATCAAGCTTGTCGACTCGCTCGAAAACTGCATTTTTGGAATATAGCTATTTAAATTATGTAATGTTTGATATATTTCGCCAAAGCCTAATATCGTTTTTCTGTTGCCAGAATTATAATTGTAGTCATATATAGTTGGACCATTCCATTTCGTAAATGTAAATTTATCTAAAGAGCTGTCATACATCGAGGCCAAAACTTCTGCTTCTTTTTTTGTGTTGCTTGCTTTCAGCTGAAACGACCAGTTTTCAGTACTTCCAGGTTCGATTTTACTTCTGAAGCTTTCTGCTTTCCATTCTAATTTTGGCGTTTCGCTTTTCAGTGTAACATCTAATTCGTCATTAAAAACTTGATTCTCAAAAATACTTTCAAATGTTAGTTTTAGTATTTTTTCAAATTCAGGCCTAAGCGGAATTTTAACAACGGCTTCATTGTTTTGAAGATGATTTGTTTCTTCAAAAAATAATCCACTTTTGTAATTTCCCGCCGTGTTAATGTAAAGTTCTTGAATTGGTGAAGTCAGTTTTATTTCGACAAAACCATCTTTTTTTGGATCGTCATTAATTTGCTGTGCTGTAAATAACTTACTCGGATTAAATTTGTCTTTGCTTTGCGTCAGCTGAAAATTTGTTGTTGCTTCAATTAGATTGTTGAAACTGTCATTTGCGCTAAAAACAATTTTATAGCTTCCCGATTTATAACTTGAAATAAAATCTAACGCAATAGTTTTATCTTTTTCGGTGTTGACTTTTTTCGAGTAAACTAGAGTTTCTTTAGGTTCGTCTATAAATTCTTTTCCTGTAATTTCATAAGGAAATAATTTTTCGAAATCTTGATCGGAAATCGTTTCAATTTCTGGTTTTTCAGAACTTCTAATTTTAAATTTATTCAAGAACGGACGAACAAAATATATTTTCACTTCGCCATTTGCCGCTTTAAATTCGCCGTTGAGGTTGGTGCTGGTTAAAATAATTTCGTTTTTGTCTTTGGTTTGAATTTTACTTGGCATCGCAGCTTCTAAAATCAAATCATGATAACCCACTTTTATTTCGGTGCGCGATTCATGCGTTTCGCCATTAATATCTGTAACCGAAACTTCAATCTCATAGGTAAAAATGGGTAATTCTTTTTTATTTGAATCTTCAGGAGGCAAAGCAGTAAAATCAATAATAAATTTGCCTGAAGCATCTGTTTTTACTTCTCCTTCGGCAATTTCTTCTTCATCTTCTCTGCCAAAATAATTATTCATATAACTGGTGAAACGCTTAACAGTATAATCTACTGTCGCGTCAGAAACATTGCTTCCGGCAAAAGCTTTTGCAGTACCTTTTACTTTTACTGATTGATTGACTTGAAAAGTTTCTTTTTTAGGATCAAATGTGACTTCAAATTTCGGACGTTTGTATTCTTCAACTCTAAAATGGGTTTGAGAATAGTCAAAATTTGCTTTTACCCAAAAAGGATATTTCTCTTTTTCCTTTTCGAAGTTGGCTGGTTTTAAGGCTGTAATGCTAAAATTACCCATCAATCCCGTTTTAGGTAAAGTAAATTCTCCCGAAAAAGATCCAAATTCGTTTGTAGTAATATTAAATTCTTTGAAATCACTATTGTTAGGATCTTGAATCAAAACCCTAAAAGCAGTGTTTGGAACAACACTTGTTTTGTCATTGTTTTTCTGAATTGCAATTCCTTTAAAATATACAGTCTGGCCCGGACGGTAAATCGCGCGATCCAAGTAAAATTCTACTTTAGCTTGTAAATTTTCTACAGTGTCTAATTGATACGCGTAGTTGCGCAGTATATAATTATTTCCAATTGTAATAGTATCATTTTCAAATGAAACTTGCAGTGTTTCGTAATTTCGGCCCTTTCCTATTTTATTATAAGAAACTTTACCGTTTTTATCAGTTATAGCCGTAAATCTTGGCGAACTGACTTTTACATTTTTTAAAGGATTTCCTTTTTTTCTGTCTAAAACCTGATACGTTTCATTCATACTAACTTCTGATACTGAGATCGAAAGATTAGTTACAGTCAAAGTTTCGAAAGCGGTTGCTTTTTCGTCTTTTGTATCTTTTTCAGTTTCAAAATAAACAAGATAAGATCCTGTTTTTAAATTTGGGAGCAAGACTTCTGTCGAATATTGAAAATAGTCTTTTTTATCTTTTAAAGTAAAAGCTTCTGTTATTTCTGGCTTTTTGTTGTTTACAATTTCCTCGGCTTGAGTCTCTCTTGAATTTCGATAACCCATGAAAAACAAAACTTGTTGTTGATCGATTTTATAAAATGAAATTTTTAAGTGTTCTACATTTTTGTATTGAATAAAAGCACGAGTATTTTCATTGTTGTAAATATATTTTTGAAGCTGGACGGTCAATGATTTTGAAAGCAGTTTTTGTTTTTGACTTATAGCTTTCTTGTGCTCATTCGATCTATTGTTGACTTGTATAATGCTGTCTAAAATAGCAAGAGCCTTAGTGTTGTAATCTGGATGTAAGGTTTTTGATGCAAATAGAACTAAGTATTGAACTTTTTCCAATTGAATTTTTTGAATTAATATTTTGTCATCGGCTTTTTTTTGAAGTTTATCTAGTGCTTTAGAATAATCTTCATCGGCTTGAAATAAGAAGTTTTTGCAAAAAAGCAAACGTTCAAATTGATTATCTGATGTTGGGCTGTTGCTTTCTTTTTTTTGATAAAGCGAAACAACTAAGCGAAGATTTGCATTAGTTATAAAATCTAAATTCAGTTTTGTAAATGCCGGAGAATCTCCAAAGAAATCTTTTTTATAAGGAATAAAAACAGTTTTCGGGATCTCCCAACGATGCAGTTCTTGCGTATAGAAATTGATGTTTTGATCTAAAACGTAATTGTAGAGATTTTCAGTTTTGAATTTTTCTGAATTAGCATAATCAAATATAGATTCGTACTTGCTCAGCGGTGTGCTTCTTAGCAAATTTTCGTTCTGCAGTGTTTCTTTCATTGCAGCATTTATTTGATCTTCAAAATTCTTTTGGGTCCATGTCAGGAAATCAGCAGAAGCCGTTTCAATGTTGGTTCGCTGTGTGATCTGATAATTATTTGTGTTGAAATAATTATTCAGGCAATTGGCATAAACGATATTCAGAATTGCTTTTGAAGGAGCAGAAACCTGACTTATAGTCGCTTTTAAATTGTTTATAATCTTGGTTTGTGCATTTTCTTCTAAAATTTGAATGTATTTAGATTGATAGAAAAAGCATTTTATTATTTGTTCTTCGTCCTTTTTAGCTTTTGCGTTTTTATAAATGTCAGCGACAATTTCATTAGCAGATTTTATTTTTCCTTCTTTTTCAAAAGCAATAATTTTATCCCATTTTTTGTCAGATTGCTGTGCAAAGATTGTAGCAGAAAGAAATAAGAATACAAATAATATATTTTTCATAAGTGGGGTTTTCTAGTATAGAGGATTATTTCGGCGGAAAGGTTGGAATGAGATTGAAAATAATTTTCGTACAAATTACTAATTTAACTTCAAAAGCAAATAGCATTTTATATTTCCTTATTTTTGAAATATGAAAAAGCTGCTGATTTTCTTTTTAATTGTTCCAATGTGCTGTTGGGCGCAATCTAATTTTGAAAAAGCAGAGAAGTTATTTCATTCCAAAAAATACAATGAAGCCCAAGTGCTTTTTGAAGGAATAATAAAAAATAATCCTTCAGATATAAAATCACTGGAATATCTGGGTGATATTGCGGCCTATCAAAAATCCTGGGTTAAAGGTGCTTCCTATTTTAAAAAATTGAAGGAATTAAAACCTACAGTTGCTGATTATTTCTTTAAATACGGCGGCTGTCTGGCAATGCATTCTCTCGAAGTAAATAAAATAAAAGCTTTTGGAATGGTGGGCGACATGAAAGAAGCTTTTGAAAAGGCAATCGAATTAAACCCGAAACATGTTCAGGCGAGATGGGCGCTGATTGAAATATATTTGCAATTACCCGGAATTTTAGGCGGAAGTGAATCAAAAGCAATGGCATATTCTAACGAATTGGCACAGTTTTCCCCAATTGACGGTTATTTATCAAGAGGACGAATTGACGAATATTTCAAACGATACGATTCGGCTGAAAAAAATTATAAAAAAGCACATGAAATTGGCAATTCAAAAGTCACATTTCAAAAATTATATAATTTATATTTGAACAAATTAAAAGACACAAAAAAAGCGCAGGATTTAAAACGAAAATTCGAAGCTTAACATAAAAATATCTAAAGGCAAATTCTGTATTTAATTGGAATTTGGAACTTAATAATTGGAATTTAAATGAAAACACATTTCATCGCGATAGGCGGAAGTGCTATGCACAACTTAGCATTAGCATTGCATAACAAAGGATATCAGGTTACAGGAAGTGACGATGCTATTTTTGAACCTTCAAAATCAAGATTAGAAAAAAAGGGAATTCTTCCTGCCGAATTAGGTTGGTTTCCAGAAAAAATTACTGCTGATATTGACGCAATCATTTTAGGAATGCACGCAAAAGCAGATAATCCTGAATTGCTGAAAGCTCAAGAATTGGGGCTGAAAATTTATTCATATCCAGAGTTTTTATACGAGCAGTCTAAAAACAAAACACGTGTCGTAATTGGTGGTTCTCACGGAAAAACTACGATTACTTCGATGATTTTGCACGTAATGCATTATCACAATATTGCAGTTGATTATATGGTAGGAGCGCAGTTAGAAGGCTTTGATACTATGGTTCATCTTACTGAAGAAAATGATTTTGTGGTTTTGGAAGGGGATGAATATTTATCATCACCAATTGACAGACGCCCTAAATTTCATTTGTATCAGCCAAATATTGCTTTAATTTCAGGAATTGCTTGGGATCATATTAATGTGTTTCCAACGTATGAAAATTATGTAGAGCAGTTTGAGATTTTTATCCAAAAAATTACAAACGGAGGGATTTTAGTTTTTAACGAAAATGATCCAGAAGTAAAACGTGTTGCAGAAGCGGCAACAAATCCAATTCGTAAATTAGCGTATCATACTCCAGAATATACCGTAAGTGATGGCGTTACTTTATTAAAAACTCCAGAAGGCGATATGCCAATTGAAGTTTTTGGAGCGCATAATTTAAATAATCTGGCCGGAGCTAAATGGATCTGCCAGAATATGGGTGTTGATGAAGCCGATTTTTATGAGGCAATTGCAAGTTTCAAAGGTGCCTCTAAACGTTTAGAAAAAATTGCTGAAGGAAAAGGAAAAGTAGCGTACAAAGATTTTGCACATTCGCCAAGTAAAGTTGCAGCGACGACAAAAGCCGTTAAAGAACAATATCCAAACCGAACTTTAGTAGCTTGTTTAGAACTTCATACGTACAGCAGTTTAAATGCTGAATTCTTGAAAGAATACGAAGGCGCGTTAGAATATGCTGATGTTGCTGTTGTTTTTTATTCACCAGATGCTGTAAAAATCAAACAATTAGAAGAAGTAACTTACGAGCAGATTGCAAAAGCATTTAATCGTGAAGATCTTGTGATTTATACAAATCCAGCTGAATTCAAAGAATATTTGTTCAATTTGAATTTAGATAATTCGGCACTTTTATTAATGAGTTCTGGAAATTATGGCGGATTAAACTTTGATGAAGTTAAAGGTCTGATTAATTAGAAAATTTGATAATTAGTCAATTAGATAATAAGCCGATTGTTTTAGACAATCGGCTTTTTTTTTGGAGTTTTCTAATTGATAAATTTTCTCATTACCTAATTTACTAATTAACACATTATCTAATTGTTGTATTTTTTGAATGATTTTTCTTTCTTTTTGATATATTCGCTTTTTGAAAAATCATTTAGTTTATGGAACAGACTCATTTCCCAATCACCAATTGGTCAGAAGATGACAGGCCTCGCGAGAAATTAATGCTGAAAGGAAAAAGTGCTTTAAGCGATGCCGAGTTGATTGCTATTCTCATTGGTTCTGGAAGCCGAAACGAATCGGCTGTTGATTTAAGCAAAAGAATTTTGAAGAATGCCGAAAATTTGAATGCTTTGGGAAAAATGTCGATTTCGCAATTGATGAATTTTAAGGGAATAGGAGAGGCCAAGGCAATTGCAATTATTGCCGCTATGGAACTCGGGCGCCGTCGACGTGCCGAAGATACTGTCGAATTAATAAAAATTACTTCGAGCAAATTAGTTTTTGAATTGATGGTTCCTATAATCGGTGAATTGGCTCATGAAGAATTTTGGGTACTTTTTCTGAATAATTCTAATAAAGTGATTTCAAAGTCACAGCTCAGCAAAGGCGGTATTACTGGAACTATAGTTGATGTTCGCCTAGTTTTTAAATTGGCACTTGAAAATGGAGCTACTAGCTTGATTTTGTGTCACAACCATCCGTCAGGCAATTTATCTCCCAGCGAAGCTGACAAACAGATTACGAAACGAATAAAACAGGCCGGCGAAAGTTTAGATGTTAAAGTTTTAGACCATTTGATTATTACTGAAACAAAATATTATAGTTTTGTAGATGAAGGAATTTTTTAGATTATGAATACCACAATTACAGACGTTTTTTTTGATTTAGATCATACACTTTGGGATTTTGACAAAAATTCTGAAATGGCTTTCGACCGTATCTTTAAAAACAATTATCCCGAAATAAAAACGGAGGATTTTATTGAAAAATATATTCCTATCAATCAAGCATGCTGGAAGTTATATCAAAACGATGAAATAACGCATACTGAACTTCGTTATAACAGATTAAAGTTTTCGTTTGATGCTTTGAATTATGAAATTTCAGATGAAAATATCAACGAAATTGCAAATTACTACATCGAGTTTTTAACAGATAATAATCATCTTTTTGAGGGCGCCGTTGAAGTTTTGGAATATTTAAAACCAAAGTACCGACTGCACATTATCACAAACGGTTTTGCGGGTGTTCAGGATAAAAAGATTAAAAATGCCTCACTTTCAGGTTATTTTGATACCATTACAAATTCTGAATTAGCTGGTGTAAAAAAACCAAATAGTATTATCTTTGATTATGCTGTTAATTTGGCCCAAGCTTCAAAAGAAAATAGTATCATGATTGGAGACTGTTTAGATGCTGATGTGAACGGAGCATTAAATGCAGGTCTGGATGCTATTTTTTTTAATGAGAAAAAAATTGAAGTAGCTCAAAATATTAAACAAATAAACCATTTATTAGAACTTAAAAAATATTTATAATGATGAGAATTAAATTTTTGCTGACTGTACTTTTTATTTCAGTTATTGGATTTGCACAATCTGCGGAGTCTGTGAATGATTATAAAGCGGTTGTTGTGCCGTTGAAATATGATTTTATGAAATCAGATAATCAATATAGAATGGCAACAATAAGTAAAGGAAATTTAACTAAAGCGGGCTTTCAGGCTTTTTATGCAAATGAAGAACTTCCAGCTGAATTTAGCGACCGTTGTCAGCTTTTGTATATGGACGTTAGAAAAGATAACGCGTTTTTAATGACTAAGCTTTTTGTTGAACTAAAAGATTGTTACGGTAAAGTGATTTACACTTCTGAAGTTGGTAAAAGCAAAGAAAAAGATTATGAAGCAGCATACAGAGAAAGTTTAAATATGGCTTTTATTTCAGTAAATGGTCTTCATTATAAATATAGCGGCAAAACTGTTGCATCTAACCCTAGAGCAGGTATGATTACTGCTGCTCCGGTTGCGGTTGCTGCTGCGGTAACACCATCACAGCCAGTTGCAACTCCAGCTCCAGTTGCTGATGTTACTGATCCAAATTTACTTTACGCTCAGCCAACAGAAAACGGATTTCAATTAATTGATAAAACACCAAAAGTGGTAATGAAATTATTGAAAACTTCGCGTCCAGATTCTTTCATCGCAATTAAAGATGGTGTTCAAGGAACTTTAAATGCAAAAGACAATCAGTGGTTTTTTGAGTATTATCAAAATGACAAATTAGTTTCTGAAAAAGTTTCAGTTAAATTCTAAATATAAAATCTGGTTTTAGTAACCATATTTATCTTTCCAGCGGTTCTTTAAAAATTCGCGGTTGCTGTTCTCTCGAGAATTGTTTCCCGGATTGTAAAGAACCGTTTCTTTTACAGCATCTGGTAAAAATTCCTGTTCAGCAAAATTGTTGGCGTAATCATGTGAATACTTGTAATCGTCGCCATATCCTAATTCTTTCATCAATTTAGTCGGCGCATTTCGTAAATGAATGGGAACCGGAAGATCGCCAGTTTGTTTTACTAATTGCTGCGCATTTCCAATTGCCATATACGAAGCATTGCTTTTAGGAGAAGTCGCTAAATAAATGGCACATTGGCTCAAAATAATTCGGCTTTCAGGATAACCAATTGTGGTTACAGCCTGAAAAGTATTATTCGCCATAATAAATGCAGTTGGATTTGCATTTCCAATATCTTCGCTGGATAAAATCAGCATTCTTCGGGCAATAAATTTTACATCTTCACCGCCTTCAATCATTCGGGCAAGCCAATAAACAGCACCGTTTGGATCACTGCCGCGAATTGATTTTATAAAAGCCGAAATGATGTCATAATGCTGTTCGCCCGTTTTGTCATATAAAACAGTGTTTTGCTGTACTAATTGAAAAACGCGGTCATTTGTAATCATAATTTCATCACCTTCAGAAGCATTGATTACCAGTTCAAAAATATTAAGCAGTTTTCTGCCATCTCCGCCAGAAAGTCGCAGTAAAGCTTCTGTTTCCTTTAAGATTATTTTTTTTGATGCCAGATAAGCGTCTGCTTTCATTGCGCGATGCAATAATGCTTCCAGATCATCTTTTGTGAATGCATTTAATATATAAACCTGACAGCGCGACAATAATGCCGGAATAACTTCAAAACTTGGATTTTCGGTCGTTGCGCCAATTAACGTGATCCAGCCTTTTTCAACAGCAGCTAAAAGTGAATCTTGCTGTGATTTGCTGAAACGATGAATCTCATCGATAAACAAAATTGGATTTTTGGCAGTAAACAATCCGCCGCTTTGTTTTGCTTTGTCAATAACATCTCTAATGTCTTTTACACCAGAATTGATAGCACTCAATATATAAAATGGACGTTTAGATTCTTGTGCAATAATTTGTGCCAAAGTGGTTTTTCCTGTGCCCGGCGGTCCCCAAAAGATTAAAGACGGAATAATTCCTTTTGAAATTTGCTGTGTCAAAGATCCGTTAGGGCCAACTAAATGACTCTGACTTACATAATCTTCTAATTTTTGTGGGCGAATACGCTCGGCTAAAGGTGCTTCCATTTTACAAAATTACTGTTTTTTAATTTTAGATTTTGTCTCTTAAAAGTTAAAACAGATGATTCAGAGAAGGATTGTTACAATCTGAGACATGTTTTATAATATGACAAATTATCAGTAAATTAGATTTGGACAGTTTTTTGATGCCAATAATTGAAACTGATTTCTTAAAAACATGAATGATAAAGATTTTAAATTTTCTACTGCTGTAATTGGACTTCCGGTATTTTTTGTCCTTTTTTTATGGGTCATTTATTGGTTTCAGATTCGCTTCGACTTTGATTTTTATCAAAACGGAATTTATCCGAGAGATTTTTCGGGTTTGCAGGGTATTTTGTTTAGTCCTTTTATCCATGAAAATCTGGAACATTTATATAATAATTCAATTCCGCTTTTAGTTTTGCTTGCCGCTTTGCAATTTTTTTATCCTAAGCAGACAATTCCCGTTATTGGTTACGGAATTTTATTTTCAGGTTTGATTACCTGGATTATTGGCCGAGAAAATTATCATATTGGCGCTAGCGGATTGATTTATGTTTTAGTGAGTTTTATTTTCTTCAAAGGAATTCAGACTGGGTATTATCGTTTAGTTGCACTTTCGCTTTCTGTAATTTTATTGTACGGCGGTATGATCTGGTATGTTTTTCCAGATGTTGATGCTGCAATTTCGTGGGAAGGACATTTGGGTGGTTTTATTACAGGTTTTGTTTTGTCATTGTTTTATAAAACGCCAGAGTATACAAAACCTATTGTTTATGATTGGCAGAAGCCAGATTTTAACCCAGAGGAAGATCCTTTTATGAAACATTTTGATGAAAACGGAAATTTTGTAAATACTGAAATTCCTGAAGAAGAGTCAGATTCAGGAAATAATTATTTCAGTTCAAGTTTTCCTGTGGTTTATGTTGTCACAAAATCTGAATCTGAGGATAATAGGCAATGATAATTCTTCATTTGACTTAAAAAGATTATTTTTGTTAGAGATATTCTAATTTTATTTAACTAGATATGAAGAAGATAGGGTTTGTTTTTGTTGTTTTGTTCTTTTTAGTAAACACCAAAGCAGTTGCGCAATGCAATATTAAAAATAGAATATTGGCTGATGGCTCAATGGTGTATTATTTTGATCCTGAAGTTTTTTATACAACAAATTCAAAATCCTTAAAGATTAATATTGTAACCGACAAAGAGCATTATTTTATAGCCTTGCAGCCAACTCCATTTCCATCAAAAAAAGAAGGAAAAAAAATTAAAGATGATTTGATTATGCATTTGGCAGATAATAAAACGTACACATTAAAGCATTATGATACACAGTATATCAAAAATGATTCAATAATGCAGGTTTTATATTTAATTGATGATAAAGATCTGGATTCGTTCTCTAAATTTGAAGCAGTGTCTGCTGAAATTAGAATGGAAGGGACAGATTTTGTACGAGAATTTAATTTTAAATTGCATAAACGAGCCATTATAAGACAGCTTGATTGCTTTTTGAAAGAAGAAGAAAAGTGATACTTACTCGTCGCTTGAGGGCGGAGCATTTTTCTGTAATAATTTTTTATTTAGGTTTTTAAAAAGATTATTAAATGTCAAGGTCAGTGACGTTGCGTTTACAATCTGGTTGCCGCTATTTCTTGGGAGATATTCGTTGGCATAAGTTAATTCAACTTGAATGTCATCTGTAAATAAATAACCTGCTCCGATGTTTAATCTGTTTCGGTCAAAAAAATTTTCTCCGGTTACTTTTGCTCCTGATTTAAAATACACTTCTTCTGAGGCAATTGCATAAACAACGCCTTCTCTGAGGATTTTGCTGTTAATTGGTTTTATGTATTTTACTTGTTGACGATAACGAATTACATTATCGTAGTTGTCATCTTCATTTTTCAGGTGTCTCAGTTCAAGTCTCATTCTGGTACTTAAAGTGTAGCCAGTTTTATGAAAATAATAGATGCCTTGTAATGCAAATCTCCATTCCGGCGATTCAAACTGACCTATTTCAGGTACATCTTTATTATGATTATAAGCTAAAAAAGAAGAAAGTTTCCAGCGCGGAGATAAGTAATAATGTCCCCAGCCTCTTATTGATCTTTGAGTGTTTTCTTGGAAAATATTAGAAGAAGTTTCTGTACTGCTATAGACAGCTCCAAGGTTTAATTCAACAGACCATTTTTTATTGATTGTTTTGTTGAATTGGTATTCATTCCAAAATTGATTGTAGGTTTTGGCTTGTCCATAAGCCATACTTGTAATTAATAAAATTACAAGTATGGAGATGTTTTTTTTGAGTACTATGTTGTGAGTGTTTTTTGAAGACATTAATTGGAATATTAGTTTGTCATCTTAACTCTTTCAATACTTTTTAACTTCTTTGACGAACAGCTTCGTATAAAAAGGCACCGCAGGCTACGGAAACATTTAAAGACCCAATAGTGCCAAACATTGGCAGTTTAGCTTTTTCGTCTACAATTTTAAGAACCGAAGGATTAATTCCTCTGTCTTCAGAACCCATAATAATTGCTACAGGTTCATTTAGTGTTATGTCGTAGATATTTTGATCTGTTTTTTCAGTGGCAGCAACCGTTTTGATCCCAGATCCCTGCAAATAAAATATGGCATCTTTAATATGTTCAACTTTACAAATTGGAACATTGAAAACAGCTCCTGCAGAAGTTTTAACTGTGTCACCGTTTACGGGTGCAGAACCTGCTTTTTGAACAATAATACCGTTTACTCCCGTACATTCGGCAGTTCTGATAATAGCTCCAAAATTTCTTGCGTCAGAGATCTGATCTAAAATTAAAAATAATGGTTTTGAACCAGATTCAATAGTTGATTCAACTAAATGTTCTAATTCAATAAAACCAATAGGCGATATTGTGGCAACAGCACCTTGATGGTTATTTGGAGTCAGGCGATTCAATTTTTCAACCGGTACATAAGAGAAATTAATGTTAGCGCGTTTCATCACTTTCATTAAATCTTTCATTAATTCTCCAGAAATTTCTTTTTGTATAAATACCTTATCAACTTCTTTTCCTGCCTGAATTGCCTCTATAATGGCTCTAATTCCAAATATTTGATGTTCTTTTTCCATGATGCAAATATAGGTATATTGTTTATATAAAAAAAAACCACTCTGAATGAACAGAGTGGTTTTAATATTAAGTTTTTCGGTCTAAAATTAGAATTTATCCCAGAAAAGTTTTGTAGTCAATAAATCTCCACCGATTGCTGTAGAAGCAGCTTTCCAGTTTGTGCTATTTACTTGTTGTTCAAGAACTGGGTAAGCCATTCTTACTGGAACTTTACCACCAGCGTTATTAATTGCTGTAGGAGGTGCCAATAATACAGGGAAGTCTAATCTTCTCCAGAAATTCCAACCAGTTAAAGCTTGATTGTACATCGCTACCCAAGCTTGCTCTCCAATTGATTTTTTCCAATTAACAGCATCGTATGGTTTTGTTGCAAGGTAAGCTGTAGCATCTGCTGCTGAACCACCCCATTCTAAGATTGAAGCAGTAACCGCTGCAGTATAAGCTGCTGGTGCTGCTGCTGTATTCCAACGTGCATTTGCTTCAGCAACGTAAAAAGCAACTTCTGTAGAAGTCAAGATATTTCCAGGAGTATCAGGAGTGTATGCATAGTCTCCAGCGTGAGAGAAATCTGCAAATTCACCACCTTCACCAATTGGAAGACCAATATATATACCACCTTTTGTTGTGAAGTATCCAGGTAATCTTGGATCGTTAGATGCGTTCATGTAATCAACTAAAGTTTTTCCACCAACGAAATCTTCTCTACCGCTTGCTTCTAAGTTTTCATACAAAGGATTGTAATTTGGTGAAGCCTCTTGGTATGGGAAATGCCCATCGCCAGCAGGAGATGTTATTACTCCAGCTGCAATAGCTGCAAGTGCATTAGTTTGTGCTAAAGTTGGATTTGAATCTGCGATTCCGATTGCAAGTTTTAATTTTAAAGAGTTTGCAAAAGTACGCCAAGCATCTGGATCACCTCCATAAATCTTATCTCCAGAAGAGAAAGTTGGGAAGCTATTAGCTGTACCACTGCTTAATGCAGTAATGTCAGCGTTGATTCTTGTAATTAAATCAGCATAAATAGTCGCTCCATCATCATAAGCAGGCAATGGATATTGAGCAAGGTTTGCAGCTTGAGTGTAAGGAATATTACCAAACGTATCTACTAAAAGCTGATATGTATAAACTTGCATGATATCAATAATAGCTAATTGAGTCTTTTTGTTTGCTGGCCAAGCTGCTAGTTCATCTGCAGTTGGAGCATAAGCATTAATGATCGTTTTAGCTTTACCAAGATTGTTCAATACGTTTACGTAGTTGTCTGAGTAAATTTGGTTAGAAACGTTACGGTTTGTAAAGTCGTAGTTACTTTCGTTTACGTAAGTTGTTTCTTGCCAGTATTGCATTGTCAATCTAAAGTTGTTCTCGTTTACGCTTGGAGTATTAACATAGTCGCTTAATTCTTTTTGTGCGTAAGTGATCAATGAACCCGGTACCGTGGTATAGGCACTATTTGGGTCGGTGTTTGCATCTTCATTAACACAAGCTGTCATTGACAGACCTATTGCTAATATTGCTATGATTTTTTTCATCTTCATTTTTTTTAAAAATTAACTTTGACATTAAAAGAAATATTTCTTGTTGTCGGCATAGGTCCTGATTGGTAACCTTGTGTGTTACCTGAAGACAATCCTGCTTCTGGATCAGAATAAGGCAAGCTTTTGTCAATGATCCAAAGATTGTTACCTATTACACTAAAAGAAGCTCCTTTAATTGTACTTCCTAAAATGCTTGAAGGAAGATTATAAGTTAATACAACCTCTCTTAATTTTACAAATCCAGCATCGTAAACAAATGCAGCAGCAGGTGGGTCAGTACCTAAAACCTGGCTAGATTGAGATCTGTCTAATCTTGTAGTGTTTGTAATATATTGTGGTTGAGTTCCTCCAGGAGTGTAAGCAGGGTTTGCCATTACACCTTGTAAAACTTCACCACCACCGTTTGGTAATGTATTTCTGATAGGGTTTCCTAAATCGTTGTTTCCAACAGAGTTAGCGTAAATACCTGTTCCGTATCCATAATATTGATCAAGTGAGAAAACGCTTCCGCCTTTTTTCATGTCAATTAAGAAACTGAAAGAGATGTTTTTGTAGTTGAATTTGTTGTTAATACCACCAATCCAATCAGCTTGGTAAGTTCCCAATTTGTTGTCAGTTGTTGTAGAAACTTCGTATGCACCGTTAGAACCAATAATTCTGTTTCCTGAAGCATCTAATACGTAAGTTGTTCCCCAAATTTGACCATAATCTTGGTTTAAAGGAGCATTGATACTTACACCACCTTGAAGAGTGTTAATTTGGATGTTTTCAATACCAGGAGCTAACTCAGTAACTTTAGTGTTAGGATTAGACCAGTTAACGCTAACATCCCAAGAGAAGTTGTCAGTTTTTACAGGAGTTCCTGTAAGAGTAACCTCAAAACCTTTTGTAGTTAATGTTCCAGCGTTAACAGTGTTGAAGTTTGATCCAGTAGCAGTTGATACTGGCAATGGTAAAATTTGATCGTATGCTTTGTTTTGGAACCAAGCAACATCAAATCCAAGTCTGTTTTGTGCAAACTGCATGTTCAAACCTAGCTCCACGTTATCTAACTGTTGTGGTTTTAAGTTTGGATTTTTAGCAGTAGTATTGAATGAATATACTGGAGTTCCGAATGGAGTTCTAGCAGTATAGTTATCTAATAATTGGTTTGGATCTGTATCAGAACCTACTTGAGCGTAAGCAACTCTGAATTTACCGAAGTTGATGAACTCAACATCTTTTAACCAGTTTGAGAAAACAACACTTCCTGAAATTGCAGAATACCAATATGCATTGTTATCAACTGGTAAAGCAGAAGATTGATCTCTTCTAACAGAACCTTCTAAATAGTAAGTTCCTTTGTATCCTAATGTAGCTTGTGCAAATAAACCTAATACTTCTTTTCTAGTATCTACGATTCTAGGAAGAGCAGGTGCAGAAACTGAGTTAGAGATAGTGTATAATCCAGGAATGTATAAACCTCCTGAAGTCATTTGTTGATTACTGAATTTACTTTGTACGTTGTAGTTTGTACCAAGAAGCACACTAAGATTTAAATCTTCAGTTAAGTCTTTTTTGTAAGTAGCTAAGAAATCATAGTTTTGCTCGCTATAGTTATAAAGATCTAATGCGTAACCAGATGGCTGAGCTGGAAGGTTTTGAAGGTTTGCGTTAGAACCTAGAGTTGCTGGAGTTGAACCTGGAGCAATTCTATCTTCTGTTTTTAAGTTGAAACCGTCAGTACCAACTCTACCTGTAAAACTTAAATTTTTATTTACGTCGTAAGTAATACTAGCGTTAGCAGCAACTCTTTGTCTGCTATCGTTGTTGTAGTTCTCATATCTTTGGAAATAAGGGTTGTCCCAGTATGCTGGAGTAATGTCTGCAGCACTTTTGATGTTCCAAGTATAGTTTTGACGGCTTTGGAAATAAAGATCTTTTTGCTCGTTAAGGTCAACGTTTGTAGCCCACCATTGTCTGAAACCAGCCAATTGGTTTCCTCCGTATCCAGTTGAGTTTCTGTTTCTTGTGTTTTGTGAAACATAAGTCGCATTGAAAGAAGAGCTTAGTTTGTCGTTGAATTTGTAAGTACCAGCAAAGTTAAAGTTGTTTTTGCTTAACAATGAATTTGGTAAAATGTCTCTACTGTCTGTGTTAGCGTAAGTTAATCTGTAAGTAGCTTTTTCACTACCTCCATTTAAAGAGATATTGTTGATTGTAGATGTACCTGTATCAAAAAATTCGATAGGACCATTTTCTGCAACTTTCCATGGAGTTTGTTTTCCATAATTAGGAGAACCTGGAATAAAAGCATCATATTGCCAAACTAGAGAACCATCATATTTAGGTCCGTAAGAAGCATCGTCTCCAGATCTAGATCTTGGCTGCCCGTTGTAAGTAGAGAATCTTTGTCCAAAATAACCTTCTCCGTACTCTTGTTGGTATTTAGGGAAAGTTGTTCTGTCTACAGTAGACATTGTGTAAGAAGAAGAGAATTCAACTGATAAATCAGTTCTAGCTTTTCCTTTTTTAGTAGTAATGATGATCGCACCATTTTGTGCTCTAGATCCGTAAAGAGCTGTTGCAGCAGCACCTTTTAACACGTTGATCTCAGCAATGTTGTTTGGGTTGATATCAGATGCAGCATTACCATAATCGTAACCACCTCTACCACTTTTTTGATCAAGACTGTTTACGTTATTGTTCAAAATTGGCACACCATCAACTACGAATAAAGCCTGGTTGTCACCCAAAAGTGATTTGAAACCTCTAAGAACTACGTTTGTAGATCCTCCAAAGTTAGTACCTTGAGTTACACTAAGACCAGCAACTTTTCCTGATAAGTTGTTTGTGAAGTTTCCTGTTGGAACAGTTCCAACTTGTTCAGCTGATACTGTCTGAGCAGAGTAACCAAGAGATTTTTTCTCTCTTTTAATACCTAAAGCAGTTGTTACAACAACTCCTTCAAGTTCTTGCGCAGCAGCTGCTAATTTTACGTTTAATGAAGTTGAACTTGCCGCTACTTCTTGAGTTTTCATCCCAATGTAGCTAAATACCAAAATTTGGCTTGATGATGCTTTGATAGTAAATTTACCATCAAAATCAGTTTGCGTTCCAGATTTTGTTCCCTTAACTAATACACTCACACCTGGCAAAGGCATTCCGGCATTGTCAGAAACTATTCCTGAAACGGCTCTTTCTTGCGCAAAAGTAAGTTGCGCTACTAGTACTAATAAAAGCACTAAGAATCCATTGAACTTTAGTTTCATTTTTAAATATTTTGAATTAGTATCGCAAAACTCTTAATAATTTGTTAACTATCCTAATATTAGTTTAAACTTTTTTCAGTTCCCGCTAAAATTTAACATTATAACATATGTTTACTATAGTGTTATATAATTGTAATTCTTTAATGTTTTGACTTCCGTTTGTAAGGTTTATCTTCAGTAATCCATTCGGTGTCTGTAAAACCGAGCCCAAGCCTAATCCAATTAATTTTTTTGTTTTGTTCGGATTTATTGCCAATGTTAAGTCTTGGTATACACCGTAATCTGCGATTGTGTGAGCGTAAATGTTTTTTGAAAACCGATATCGATACTCTGTTAAAATTAAAAAATTGAAGTTTGATTGGAGGCTGTTCTCTAAAAAGCCTCGAATGGAATTCATGCCTCCAAAACGAAACAATTCATTAGAAATATAATTCTTGCTGTTTAGGTAGAAATTTTGTGAATTTATGTTAATGAAATTCTTGTCGTTTATCTCGAAATTATAGGAAGCATTTAAGTTTGTATAAAATTGTTTGCTCGATCCAGCTGTTTCGGGTGAAGAATTAGTGTTTCTTTGGCCGTAGCCGATTATCCAGTTTACAAGAGCTTTTTTTGGAACAAGATTATTTGCGTGGTCTATTTTCTTATAATCAAAGCTTGATGTGAAATAGGCGTTTTTGAAGTCGCTGATTTGTGAATTATTAGTGTTTTGAATATCGCTTGATTCGGTTGACTGATATCCGGCATAAATTCTTGAGTTGTAATTTATGTAATAGCCTAAATCAATTGCTGTTTTTGTGTTTTGAAATGTGCTGTCTTGTTTAAATATGTTTAGTTGAGCTTTTATGCCTAATGAAGATTTAAAAATATATGGTATTTCAAGTTTGGTATTGAAAGTCTTTTGCTGATTACCGTCGCTTTTCCAATACAAAGAAAATTGTTCTCCCGCATGTAAAGTGTTTAAGAGGGAGATATCTACATATCCGTTTATGTTTACTTTTTCATCTTTATCGTTCGAAAAGCCAATATAGCCATCAAAAGTATTTGCTTTTCTTTTTTCTATATAAGTATAGATTTTGGTTGAATCAGTAGTGAATAATATTTCAGGATATTTTGTTTGAGAAATAAATTCATAACTGTTTATGTCTTCATAAAGTTGCTGTGTGGTTTCTTGGTTGAAAATTTTGTTTAGGTATTTTTTGTTTAGTTGTTTTAAATGCCCTTTCGGAAAAAAATCCTTTCCTTTAGGATTTGTGTAATTAAGAATGATTGAATTTATGGTTCGTTTTTTTTCGGATTTAAAATTTAAGTCGGCATAAATTATGGAATTCTTTTTTTGGATATTTTCTAATTTGATTTTGCTTAATGCAAAACCTTGTTTTTCTGCTGCTATTATTTTTTGATTTAAATAATTTTCAACTTCATTGTAAGGAAGAATGACGGTGTCTTTTTTTGTTTTTTCAGAATAAAAGAAAGAATTATTTATACCTATATATATATGCATGTATTTTGTTTGACTTTTTAGCTGTATTGTTGAACTGTAAGTGCTGTCGTTTATCCGGGTGGTGCTTTGGATGTTGTTTTCTAAGTATCCTATTTTAGTCAATCTTTCAGAAGTGTTTTTTACTTCCTCAAACAACGATTTTATATTTAGATGATTTGGCTTGTAGCTTAATGAGTCAATAATTTGATTTTCAGTTTTGTTGATTCCTTTTATGGTTAAATGAAAATTTTGAGCATAGCCAGAAAAGCTTATAAAGCAAAAGATGAATATTTGTAATAAGTGTTTCAAAAGCTGTTTTTTCATTGGTTAAAAGTATTGCAAATATCTAATGTTTGTTTGTAAAAACATAAGTCTAAATAATGTTGTTGAAAATTAATGAATTAACGTTTGTATAGTGAAAAATATTTTATACATTTGCAACCCCGTAAAAAGCGGGAATTTAATAAACATAATAATTTTTAGTATTAATTATGCCAACAATTCAACAATTAGTAAGAACAGGAAGAACTCAGATAACTAAGAAGAGTAAATCGGTTGCTTTAGATTCTTGTCCTCAAAGAAGAGGGGTTTGTACGCGTGTTTACACTACTACACCAAAAAAACCAAACTCTGCAATGCGTAAAGTTGCGCGTGTACGTTTGACAAATGGTAACGAAGTGAATGCTTACATTCCTGGAGAAGGACACAATCTACAAGAGCACTCGATAGTATTAGTTAGAGGCGGAAGGGTAAAAGATTTACCAGGTGTTAGATATCATATCGTTCGTGGAGCGCTTGATACGTCAGGTGTTGCGGGAAGAACGCAAAGAAGATCTAAGTACGGTGCTAAACGCCCAAAAGAAGCAAAAAAGTAATTTAAAAACTTTTAAGAAAAAGACATGAGAAAAAGAGCGGCAAAGAAAAGACCACTTTTACCAGATCCGAGGTTTAACGACCAATTGGTAACGCGTTTTGTAAACAACTTAATGTGGGACGGTAAGAAATCTACAGCTTTCAAAGTATTTTATGATGCAATTGATATCATCGAATCTAAAAAGCAAAATGATGAGAAAACTTCATTAGAGATCTGGAAAGATGCTTTAACAAATGTTATGCCTCACGTAGAAGTACGTAGTCGTAGAGTTGGTGGAGCTACATTCCAAATCCCAATGCAGATTCGTCCGGACAGAAAAATTTCTATGGCAATGAAGTGGTTAATACTTTATTCTAGAAGAAGAAACGAAAAATCTATGGCACAGCGTTTAGCGTCAGAATGTTTAGCTGCTGCTAAAGAAGAAGGTGCTGCGGTTAAGAAAAGAATGGATACTCACAAGATGGCAGAAGCTAATAAAGCTTTCTCTCACTTTAGATTTTAATTCATAAAGAAATGGCTAGAGATTTAAAATATACAAGAAATATTGGAATTGCTGCTCACATTGATGCTGGTAAAACAACAACAACTGAGCGTATCCTTTTTTACACAGGTAAGTCACATAAAATTGGTGAGGTGCACGATGGTGCTGCAACAATGGACTGGATGGCACAAGAGCAAGAAAGAGGTATTACAATTACTTCGGCTGCTACAACTTGTGAGTGGAATTTTCCAACTGAGCAAGGTAAACTTTTGCCAGAATCATTACCATATCACTTTAATATTATTGATACCCCAGGTCACGTTGACTTTACTGTAGAGGTAAACCGTTCTTTACGTGTACTTGATGGATTAGTTTTCTTGTTTAGTGCTGTTGATGGTGTTGAGCCACAATCAGAAACTAACTGGAGACTTGCAGATCAATATAGAGTTCCTCGTATGGGATTCGTTAATAAAATGGACCGTCAAGGATCTAACTTTTTGGCAGTTTGTCAACAAGTTCGTGATATGTTGAAATCAAACGCTGTTGCGATCACTTTGCCAATTGGTGAAGAAAATGATTTCAAAGGTGTTGTAGATTTAGTAAAAAACCAAGCTATCATTTGGCATGATGCAACTCAAGGGGCAACTTTTGATATTGTTGAGATTCCTGCTGACATGGTTGCTGAAGTTAAAGAATACAGATCTATTCTTATTGAAGCAGTTGCTGATTACGATGAAAACTTATTAGAGAAATTCATGGAAGATGAAAACTCTATTACAGAAGAAGAAATCAACAATGCTTTAAGAGCTGCTACTATGGATATGGCTATCATCCCGATGATCGCTGGTTCTTCTTTCAAAAACAAAGGAGTTCAATTCATGTTAGATGCAGTTTGTAAATATTTGCCTTCTCCAATGGATAAGGAAGGTATCTGGGGTATTGATCCTGATGATGCTGAATTATTAGAAGAAGATCAAACTAAAATCTTACGTAAACCAGACGTAAAAGAGCCGTTCGCTGCTCTAGCATTTAAAATTGCTACTGACCCATTCGTTGGTCGTTTAGCTTTCTTCCGTGCTTACTCTGGACGTTTAGATGCTGGTTCTTACGTTTTGAACACTCGTTCAGGAAGTAAAGAAAGAATTTCTCGTATCTACCAAATGCACGCTAACAAACAAAATCCAATCGAATATATTGAGGCTGGAGATATTGGAGCTGCTGTTGGATTTAAAGATATCAAAACTGGAGATACATTGTGTGATGAAAAACACCCAATTATTCTTGAGTCAATGAAATTCCCTGCACCGGTAATTGGTATTGCAATTGAACCTAAAACTAAAGCTGACGTTGATAAAATGGGTATGGCTTTGGCTAAATTAGCTGAAGAAGATCCAACATTTACTGTTAGAACAGATGAGGCTTCAGGGCAAACAATTATCTCAGGTATGGGTGAGCTTCACTTAGATATCTTAGTAGATCGTATGAAACGTGAATTTAAAGTTGAAGTAAACCAAGGTGAGCCTCAAGTTGAATATAAAGAAGCGTTTACAAGATCTGCAACACACAGAGAGACTTACAAGAAACAATCAGGGGGTCGTGGTAAATTCGGTGATATCGTATTTACACTTGAGCCAGCTGACGAAGTTGACGGTAAAGTTCCTGTAGGATTACAGTTTATTAATGCGGTAAAAGGTGGTAACGTTCCTAAAGAATATATTCCATCTGTAGAAAAAGGTTTCCGTGAAGCTATGAAAACTGGTCCTTTGGCTGGTTATCAAGTGGATAGTTTGAAAGTAACTTTGACAGACGGATCTTTCCACCCTGTCGATTCTGATGCTCTTTCTTTTGAATTAGCTGCTAGAATGGGTTATAGAGAAGTAGCGAAAGCTGCTGGAGCAATTGTTCTTGAGCCAATCATGAAAATGGAAGTTATTACTCCTGAAGAAAACATGGGAGATATCGTAGGTGATATCAACCGTCGTAGAGGTCAGGTTAATGACATGGGTGACAGAAATGGGGCTAAAACTATTAAAGCTGATGTGCCTTTATCAGAAATGTTTGGATATGTAACAACATTAAGAACATTATCTTCTGGTAGAGCAACTTCAACAATGGAGTTTTCTCACTATGCAGAAACGCCTGCTAACATTTCAGAAGCTGTAATTAAAAAAGCAAAAGGTAACGCTTAATTCTTAAGAAAATGAGTCAAAAAATCAGAATAAAACTAAAATCTTACGATCACATGTTGGTAGATAAATCTGCTGAAAAGATCGTAAAAACAGTAAAAACTACTGGAGCAGTTGTAACAGGACCAATTCCGTTGCCAACTCACAAAAAACTTTTCACTGTACTACGTTCTCCGCACGTTAACAAAAAAGCGAGAGAGCAATTTGAAGTAATGTCATACAAGAGATTGATTGATATTTATTCATCTTCATCTAAAACTATTGATGCTTTAATGAAACTTGAATTGCCAAGTGGAGTAGAAGTAGAAATAAAAGTATAATTATTTTTATATTTTATAAAAAAAAGCGAGACAGTAATGTTTCGCTTTTTTTGTTATGACAGATTTTGTATCTAGTGATTTTTTGAAGTTTTTATTTATTTGATTAAAGCTGTCAGTTTTGTAGAAAAGTCTTTTATTTAGGCTGTTGCCGATGTTTTTCTTGCAAATTATTATGTAATTGTTAAGAAAGAATTGGTTGTGGGTTAAGGATTGAAAATTTAATTTTTTGAGTAAATAAAATTGTTCAATCGCTATGTTGGAGTCTTTGATTTTGATAATGAGCGATTTAATTTTTATAACCGTTTGGTATATTCAAAATTAATGTCTACTTTTGCACTCCCTGTTTGGAAATTTCTGTTATTTTCAAATTGAAGGGAATTTTAGTAATTAATAATTAATATTTATGTCTGGGTTAATTGGTAAAAAAATCGGCATGACTAGCATTTTTGATGAAAACGGGAAAAACATTCCTTGTACAGTAATCGAAGCTGGGCCGTGTGTTGTTACCCAAGTCAGAACCAAAGGTGTTGACGGGTACGAAGCGTTGCAACTTGGTTTCGATGACAAAAACGAGAAACATTCCACTAAAGCGGCTTTAGGTCACTTTAAAAAAGCTGGAACTGTTGCTAAGAAAAAAGTCGTTGAATTTCAAGATTTTGCAACTGAACAAAAATTAGGAGATCTTATTGATGTTTCTATTTTTGCTGAAGGAGAATTTGTAGATGTACAAGGTGTATCTAAAGGTAAAGGTTTTCAAGGGGTTGTTAAACGTCACGGGTTTGGTGGTGTTGGACAAGCAACTCACGGTCAACATAACCGTTTAAGAGCGCCAGGTTCTGTAGGAGCTTCTTCATATCCATCTAGAGTATTCAAAGGAATGCGTATGGCTGGAAGAATGGGAGGAGACAATGTAAAAGTTCAAAACCTTAGAGTTTTAAAAGTAGTTGCTGAAAAGAACCTACTTGTTATTAAAGGATGCGTTCCTGGACATAAAAACTCTTATGTAATCATTCAGAAGTAATGGAAGTAAAAGTATTAGATTTCAACGGAAAAGATACTGGAAGAAAAGTTCAACTTTCTGATTCAGTATTCGCAATTGAGCCAAACAATCACGCTGTATACCTTGATGTTAAGCAATATCTTGCTAATCAAAGACAAGGAACTCACAAAGCTAAAGAAAGAGCTGAAGTGACAGGAAGTACACGTAAGATTAAAAAACAAAAAGGAACAGGTACTGCTCGTGCGGGAAGTATCAAGAATCCATTGTTTAAAGGTGGTGGAACAGTTTTCGGACCAAGACCAAGAAGTTATTCATTTAAATTGAATAAAGCTTTAAAAAGATTGGCAAGAAAATCAGCTTTCTCAATCAAAGCAAAAGAGTCGAATATCATCGTTCTTGAAGACTTTAATTTTGAAGCGCCAAACACTAAAAATTTCATTAACGTTTTGAAAGCTTTAGGGTTAGAAAATAAAAAATCTCTATTTGTGTTGGGAGAGTCAAATAAAAATGTATATTTGTCGTCACGCAATTTAAAGGCTTCTAATGTCGTAACTAGCTCAGAATTAAGCACTTACGCTATTTTAAACACTAATAATTTAGTGCTTTTAGAAGGTTCTTTGGAGTTAATCGAAGAAAATTTAAGCAAATAATAGGAGTATGAGCATCATAATTAGACCTATAGTAACAGAAAAAGTAACCAAAGAAAGTGAAGTTTTAAACCGCTTCGGATTCGTTGTTGACAAAAAAGCAAACAAAGTTCAAATTAAGAAAGCTGTTGAAGCTGCTTATGGAGTAACTATCGTTTCAGTTAACACGATGAACGTGAGACCGGATAGAACTACAAAATACACTAAAAGTGGTTTAATCAGTGGAAAGACAAATGCAATTAAAAAAGCGATTGTTCAAGTACAAGAAGGAGAAACAATTGATTTTTACAACAATATCTAAGATAGAAAAATGTCAGTAAGAAAATTAAAACCTATTACCCCAGGTCAGCGATTTAGAGTTGTGAATGGTTATGACGCCATTACAACTGATAAGCCGGAACGCTCTTTGATAGCGCCGATAAAAAACTCTGGAGGTAGAAATAGTCAAGGAAAGATGACCATGCGTTATACGGGTGGTGGTCACAAGCAGAGATATCGTATTATTGATTTCAAAAGAACTAAAGACGGAATTCCGGCTACTGTGAAATCAATCGAATACGATCCAAATCGTACTGCATTTATCGCTTTATTAGCTTATGCTGATGGAGAGAAAACTTATGTTATTGCTCAAAACGGATTGAAAGTTGGTCAGAAATTAGTTTCTGGTCCAGAATCTCAACCTGAAATTGGTAATACATTACCTTTAAGCAGAATTCCTCTTGGAACTGTTATATCTTGTATTGAGTTACGTCCAGGACAAGGAGCTGTTATTGCTCGTTCAGCTGGAACTTTTGCTCAGTTAATGGCAAGAGACGGGAAATATGCAACAATTAAAATGCCATCTGGTGAGACAAGATTGATCTTGTTAACTTGTTCGGCTACAATTGGAGCTGTTTCTAATTCTGACCACCAATTAGTTGTATCTGGAAAAGCAGGTAGAACAAGATGGTTAGGAAGAAGACCTAGAACTAGACCAGTAGCGATGAACCCAGTTGATCACCCTATGGGAGGTGGTGAAGGACGTTCTTCTGGAGGGCACCCACGTTCAAGAAACGGATTGCCAGCTAAAGGTTACAGAACTCGTTCTAAGAAAAACCCGAGTAACAAGTATATCGTAGAACGTAGAAAGAAATAATAAGATATGGCACGTTCATTAAAAAAAGGACCTTTCGTTCATTATAAATTAGACAAGAAAGTTCAAGAAAACATAGAAAGTGGAAAAAATGGAGTAGTAAAGACTTGGTCTAGAGCTTCAATGATTACTCCAGACTTTGTTGGACAAACTATCGCAGTTCATAACGGTCGTCAATTTGTACCAGTTTACGTAACAGAAAACATGGTAGGTCACAAATTAGGAGAGTTTTCACCAACTAGATCTTTTAGAGGTCATGCTGGAGCAAAAAATAAAGGTAAAAAATAAGAAGCAATGGGAGTTCGTAAAAGAGAAACAGCAGATGCGAGAAAAGAGGCTAATAAGTCTATTGCTTTCGCAAAATTGAATAACTGCCCTACTTCACCTAGAAAAATGCGCTTAGTAGCGGACTTGGTAAGAGGTCAGAAGGTAGAAAGAGCACTTAACATTTTAAGATTCAGTTCTAAAGAAGCTTCAAGAAAATTAGAAAAACTATTATTATCTGCAATCAACAACTGGGAGCAAAAAAATAGTGAAGGTAATTTAGAAGAAGCTGGTTTATTTGTTAAAGAGATCAGAGTAGATGGTGGAATGATGTTAAAAAGACTTCGTCCAGCTCCACAAGGTCGTGCACACAGAATCAGAAAACGTTCTAACCACGTAACAATCGTGCTTGGAGCTATCAATAACACACAAAGCAATTCTTAAGCAGCATGGGACAAAAGACAAATCCAATTGGAAATAGACTTGGTATCATCAGAGGGTGGGACTCAAACTGGTATGGTGGAAATGATTACGGTGATAAATTAGCCGAAGATCACAAAATCAGAAAGTATATCCACGCTCGTTTATCAAAAGCTAGTGTATCAAAAGTAATCATCGAGAGAACTTTGAAACTTGTAACCGTTACTATCACTACTGCTAGACCTGGTATCATTATCGGAAAAGGTGGACAAGAGGTAGACAAGTTAAAAGAAGAACTTAAGAAAGTTACTGACAAAGAGGTTCAAATTAACATCTTTGAAATTAAAAGACCTGAGTTAGATGCTTATCTTGTGGCGACAAGCATCGCTCGTCAAATCGAAAGCCGTATTTCTTACAGACGTGCAATCAAAATGGCTATTGCTGCTTCTATGCGTATGAACGCTGAAGGTATCAAAGTTTTGATTTCTGGTCGTTTGAATGGTGCTGAGATGGCGCGTTCAGAAGGTTTCAAAGAAGGTAGAATTCCTCTATCAACTTTCAGAGCTGACATTGATTATGCTTTGGCTGAAGCTCACACTACTTATGGTAGAATGGGTATCAAAGTATGGATCATGAAAGGTGAAGTTTACGGTAAGAGAGAACTTTCTCCACTTGCTGGAATGGACAAAAAACAATCTGGTACAGGTGGTGGTAAAGGTGGAGATGCTCCTAGAGGCAAATCTAACTTTAACAAAGGTGGAAAACCAGACGCTCGTAAAAGAAAGTAAATTTTTAAACTAAAGAAAAATGTTACAGCCTAAAAGAACAAAATACCGTAAGGTACAAAAAGGTAAAATGAAAGGTAACTCTCAAAGAGGGCATGAACTTTCTAATGGAATGTTTGGTATTAAATCTGTACATGAAGATGGAATGTTCTTAACTTCTCGTCAAATCGAAGCTGCGCGTATCGCTGCAACTCGTTACATGAAGAGAGAAGGACAATTATGGATTAAAATATTTCCAGACAAACCTATTACTAAGAAACCTCTTGAAGTACGTATGGGTAAAGGTAAAGGAGCAGTTGAGTATTGGGCTGCTGTTGTTAAACCAGGAAGAATTATGTTTGAAGTTGGAGGAGTTCCGTTATCAGTTGCAAAAGAGGCTTTACGTCTTGCGGCTCAGAAACTTCCAGTAAAAACTAAATTCGTCGTTGCTAGAGATTTCGAAGCATAATTTATATTTATTATGAAACAATCAGAAATAAAAGATCTTTCTGCAGCGGAGTTGCAAGAAAAGCTTAGTCAAACTAAGAAAGTATATGCTGACCTAAAAATGGCTCACGCTATTTCTCCAATTGCTAACCCACTTCAAATTAGAAGCGTTAGAAGAACAGTTGCAAGATTGGCTACAGAGTTAACTAAAAGAGAGTTACAATAATTGTATTCTGCTGAAAGATGGAAGAAAAAAGAAATTTAAGAAAAGAAAGAATAGGTGTTGTTACTTCAAATAAAATGGATAAGTCTATTGTTATTGCTGAAGTAAGAAAAGTAAAACACCCGTTATACGGTAAGTTCGTGTTGAAAACAAAGAAATATGTTGCACACGACGAAACAAACGACTGTAACATTGGAGATACTGTAAGAATTAGCGAAACGCGTCCTTTAAGTAAAACAAAATGTTGGAGATTAGTTGAAATCTTAGAAAGAGCTAAATAATTATGGTACAACAGGAATCAAGACTAAAAGTAGCAGATAACACGGGAGCTAAGGAAGTTTTAACTATCCGTGTTTTAGGAGGTACCAAAAGAAGGTATGCCTCTGTTGGTGACAAGATTGTAGTATCTATTAAAGATGCAACTCCAAACGGTAACGTGAAAAAAGGAGCTGTTTCAACTGCAGTTGTTGTGCGTACCAAAAAAGAAGTGAGAAGAGCTGATGGTTCTTATATCCGTTTCGATGACAATGCATGTGTTCTTTTGAACGCTGCAGGGGAAATGAGAGGAACTCGTGTTTTTGGTCCGGTAGCAAGAGAACTTCGTGAAAAACAATTCATGAAAATTGTATCATTAGCACCAGAAGTGCTTTAATTCGTTTTAAGATGATAAAGCTAAAAATAAAATCAGGAGATATCGTAAGAGTTATTGCTGGAGACCATAAAGGTGCTGAAGGTAAAGTCTTACGTGTTTACCGTGAGAAAAATAAAGCGATAGTTGAAGGTGTAAACATGGTTTCAAAACATACAAAACCAAGTGCTAAAAACCCTCAAGGTGGTATCGTTAAGAAAGAAGCTTCTATTCAAATTTCTAACATTTCTCTAATTGATCCTAAAACTAAGGAAACAACTAGAGTTGGTATTAGAGTAGAAGGAGATAAGAAAGTAAGATTTTCAAAAAAATCTAATCAAGTACTATAGTAATGGCATATACACCTAGACTAAAAGAAGAATATAAGAGTAGAGTAATCTCTGCTCTTAAAGAAGAGTTCGGATATACAAACGTAATGCAAGTTCCAAAACTTGAAAAAATCGTTTTGAGCCGTGGAGTTGGTGCAGCTGTATCTGATAAAAAACTTATTGACTATGCTGTTGATGAGTTAACAAAGATCACTGGACAAAAAGCAGTATCTACAATTTCAAAGAAAGACGTTGCGTCTTTTAAATTGAGAAAGGGAATGCCTATTGGAGCAAAAGTTACTTTACGTGGTGAAAGAATGTATGAGTTTTTAGATAGACTTATTACTTCTGCTTTACCGCGCGTTAGAGATTTCAGTGGTATCAAAGCTACTGGTTTCGACGGAAGAGGTAATTACAATCTTGGAGTTTTGGAGCAAATCATTTTCCCAGAAATTGATATTGACAAAGTAAACAAAATCTCAGGAATGGATATTACATTTGTTACTACTGCAAAAACAGACAAGGAAGCAAAGTCATTATTGGCTGAATTAGGATTACCTTTTAAAAAGAATTAAGACATGGCTAAAGAATCAATGAAGGCCCGTGAGGTTAAAAGAGAGAAAACGGTAGCTAAGTACGCTGAAAAAAGAAAAGCTTTATTAGAAGCTGGAGATTATGAAGGCTTACAAAAATTGCCTAAAAATGCTTCACCAGTTCGTTTACACAATCGTTGTAAATTAACAGGTAGACCAAGAGGTTATATCCGTCAATTTGGTATTTCACGTGTAACTTTCCGTGAAATGGCTAATAATGGGTTAATTCCTGGAGTTAAAAAAGCATCTTGGTAATCTCGCAATAAGTTATTACTTTTGCAAACCAAAAAATAATTTTAATTGATTAAAGGTTCAGGAAGCATAGTGCTTCCTGAAAACCGTAATCGCAATCAAATACATATGTATACAGATCCTATTGCAGATTATTTGACTAGAGTTCGTAACGCTGTGGCTGCAAACCACAAAGTTGTTGAAATTCCAGCTTCTAATCTAAAAAAAGAAATAACTAAGATCTTATTTGATCAAGGTTATATCTTAAGTTACAAATTTGAGACGAACACTGTTCAAGGTTCAATCAAAATTGCTTTAAAGTATGATAAAGATACTAAAGAGCCTGTAATCAAAGATATCCAAAGAATTAGTAAACCTGGTTTACGTAAGTACGCAGGTGCTGCCAAATTACCTAGAATCCTTAACGGATTAGGAATTGCTATTGTTTCTACGTCAAAAGGTTTGATGACTGGAAAACAAGCTAAGCAATTAAATGTAGGTGGTGAAGTAATTTGTTACGTATACTAATTTTAAACACTAGATAAAGATGTCAAGAATAGGTAAAAGCCCAATTGTAATCCCTGCTGGTGTAACTGTTGAAGTTAAAGACGGTATTATTACGGTAAAAGGAAAAAAAGGTCAACTAGTTCAGGAGTTTTCGGACGTAAATGTAACTGTTGAAGGCGATCAAGTTCAAGTTGAAAGATCGTCTGATCATAAAGACCATAGAGCAAAACACGGATTATACAGATCATTAATCAATAATATGATTGTTGGTGTAAATGAAGGTTTTACTAAAGAACTAGAATTAGTTGGAGTTGGTTATAGAGCTTCAAACCAAGGTCAAAAATTAGATTTAGCACTTGGATATTCTCACAATATTGTTTTAGAAATTGCTCCAGAAGTAGCTTTAGAAACAATATCTGAAAAAGGTAAGAACCCTATCGTAAAATTAACATCATTTGATAAACAACTTTTAGGTCAAGTTGCTGCGAAAATCAGAGGTTTCCGTAAGCCAGAGCCATATAAAGGTAAAGGTGTTAAATTTGTGGGTGAAGTATTAAGAAGAAAAGCAGGTAAATCAGCTTAAAAAATAAGATTATGTCATTAACAAAATCTGAAAGAAGACAGAGAATTAAATTCAGAATTAGAAAAACGATTAGTGGTTCTGCTGCTAAGCCAAGACTATCTGTATTTAGAAGTAATAAAGAAATTTACGCTCAAATCATTGATGATGTAAATGGAGTTACTATATTAGCTGCATCTTCTAGAGAAAAAGAAATAGGAAAAGGTACTAACGTTGAAATCGCTGCTGCTGTTGGAAAACTAGTTGCCGAGAAAGCGTTAAAAGCTGGGATTGATACCATCACTTTTGATAGAGGTGGATATTTATATCACGGTCGTATTAAATCATTAGCAGAAGGCGCAAGAGCGGCTGGACTTAAATTCTAATATATTATGTCTAAATACAAAAATGTAGAATTGGTAAAACCAAGTGGTCTTGAACTTAAAGATCGTCTGGTAAGTGTTAATCGTGTTACTAAGGTTACAAAAGGTGGTAGAGCTTTCGGTTTTTCTGCTATTGTAGTTGTAGGTGATGAAAATGGAGTAGTTGGTCATGGATTAGGAAAATCTAAAGACGTTTCTGAAGCAATTGCGAAAGCAGTAGAAGATGCTAAGAAAAATTTAGTAAAAATTCCTTTGAATGGACAATCTGTTCCTCACGAACAAAAAGGTAAATTTGGTGGTGCACGTGTATTCTTAATTCCTGCGTCTCATGGTACAGGAGTTATTGCTGGTGGAGCTGTTCGTTCAGTTCTTGAATCAGTAGGTATTCACGATGTATTATCTAAATCTCAAGGATCATCAAATCCTCATAACGTAGTGAAAGCAACTTTTGATGCTTTATTACAAATGAGAAGCGCTCATACTGTTGCAAAACAAAGAGGTGTTTCTTTAGAAAAAGTTTTTAAAGGTTAATTCAAGGAAATTATGGCTAAATTATTAGTAAAACAAGTAAGAAGCAAAATCAACTGCCCTCTTTCTCAAAAGAGAGGTTTGGAAGCTTTGGGTCTACGTAAAATGGGACAAGTTGTAGAGCATGATTCAAACCCTGCTATCCTTGGGATGATAAACAAAGTTAAACACTTAGTTTCTGTAGAAGAAGCTAAATAACAAATACTGTTATGAATTTAAGTAACTTACAACCAGCTGAAGGGTCAACACACAATCAAAATAAAAGATTAGGTAGAGGAGAAGGTTCTGGAAAAGGTGGCACTGCTGCAAGAGGTCACAAAGGAGCAAAATCTCGTTCTGGTTATTCTAAAAAGATTGGTTTTGAAGGAGGGCAAATGCCACTTCAAAGACGTGTGCCTAAGTTTGGTTTCACAAACATCAATCGTAAAGAATACGAAGGTGTTAATTTAGATACGCTTCAATTATTAGTAGACAAAGGTGTGATTACTGATTCTGTTTCTATGGCAGAATTTGTTGCAAACCGTCTAGCTTCTAAAAATGAAATCGTTAAGATTTTAGGAAGAGGAGAATTGAAAGCAAAATTAAAAGTAACTGCTCACAAATTTACTGCTACTGCAAAAGCTGCTATTGAAGCTGCTGGTGGAGAGGCTGTAACAATATAATTTTTCTATTGTATGAAGAAATTTATTGAATCAATTAGCAATGTTTGGAAAATCGAAGAACTAAAGAATAGAATTCTAATTACTTTAGGATTACTTTTAGTATATCGTTTTGGAGCACACGTTACGCTTCCTGGAATTGACGCAACTCAATTGATGGGGTTAGCAGGACAAACTAAAAATGGTTTAGGATCTATCCTAGACATGTTCACCGGAGGTGCATTTTCTAAAGCTTCAGTTTTTGCTTTAGGAATTATGCCTTATATTTCTGCATCTATTGTTGTTCAGTTAATGGGAATTGCTATTCCTTATTTACAAAAACTTCAAAATGATGGAGAGAGTGGTAGAAAAAAGATTAATCAAATTACACGTTGGTTAACTATTGCTATTACATTGGTTCAAGGTCCAACTTATATCTATAATTTATACAGAACATTGCCTGGTAGTGCTTTTCTACTAGGCTTTAATTCGCCTGAATTTTTATTCTCGTCTGTAATCATTTTAGTTACTGGTACTATTTTTGCTATGTGGCTAGGTGAAAAAATTACTGATAAAGGTATTGGAAATGGAATTTCATTATTGATTATGGTTGGTATTTTAGCTCGTTTACCACAAGCTTTTATGCAAGAATTTAAGTCTGTAGTTACAAATAATACTGGAGGCTTGATGTTAATGGCCATTGAAATTATTGTATGGTTATTAGTAATTATTTCTTGTGTATTGCTTACAATGGCAGTACGTAGAATTCCTGTACAGTACGCTCGTCGTACTACAACAGGAGACTATGAGCAAGATTTGGCAGGTGGTAATAGACAATGGATTCCTCTTAAGCTTAATGCTTCTGGAGTTATGCCAATCATTTTTGCTCAGGCAATTATGTTTATACCTGCAGCTGTAGCTGGATTATCTAAATCAGATACATCACAATCTATTGTTGGAGCATTTAGTAATATGTTCGGTTTTTGGTATAATTTTGTATTTGCAACTTTAATTATTGTATTTACATTTTTCTATACTGCAATTACTGTTCCTACGAACAAAATGGCTGATGATTTAAAAAGAAGTGGTGGTTTTATTCCTGGCGTTCGCCCAGGAGCTGAAACTTCAGACTTCCTAGATAAAGTGATGTCTTTAATAACTTTCCCAGGATCTTTATTCCTTGCTTTGATTGCTGTGTTCCCAGCCATTGTTGTAAGTATTATGGATGTACAACAATCTTGGGCAATGTTTTTTGGAGGTACCTCATTAATAATTATGGTTGGGGTTGCAATAGACACTATTCAGCAAATCAATTCATACTTGTTAAACAAACATTATGATGGTTTAATGAAGACTGGTAAAAATAGAAAAGCGGTAGCTTAATATATTTATGGCAAAACAATCAGCAATAGAACAAGACGGATCAATCATTGAAGCATTGTCAAATGCGATGTTCCGTGTGGAGTTAGAAAATGGACATATTGTAATTGCTCATATTTCTGGTAAGATGCGAATGCATTACATCAAGTTATTACCTGGTGATAAAGTGAAACTAGAAATGAGTCCTTATGATTTGTCAAAAGCAAGAATTACTTATCGATATTAAAGGATAATTACTATGAAAGTTAGAGCATCAGTAAAAAAGAGAAGTGCCGAGTGCATTATCGTGCGTAGAAAAGGGAGACTGTACGTAATAAACAAAAAGAATCCTAGATTTAAACAAAGACAAGGATAATTATGGCAAGAATAGCAGGGGTAGATATCCCAAAAAACAAAAGAGGTGTTATCGCACTTACCTATATCTTTGGATTAGGAAGAAGTAGAGCTATTGAGATTTTAGAAAAAGCTCAAGTTAGCCAAGATAAAAAAGTTCAAGATTGGAATGATGACGAAATCGGAGCAATTCGTGATGCAGTTTCATTTTACAAAATTGAAGGAGAATTACGTTCTGAAGTTTCTTTGAACATCAAACGTTTAATGGATATTGGTTGTTACAGAGGTATCCGTCATAGATCTGGTCTTCCGTTAAGAGGACAAAGAACTAAAAACAACTCTAGAACAAGAAAAGGTAAAAGAAAAACTGTTGCTAACAAGAAAAAAGCAACTAAATAATAAGTAATATGGCTAAAGCAACTGCAAAAAAACGTAAAGTTATCGTTGAATCAACGGGTGAAGCTCATATTTCTGCCACTTTCAACAACATCATTATTTCGTTGACAAATAAGAAAGGTGAAGTTATTTCTTGGTCTTCAGCTGGTAAAATGGGTTTCAGAGGTTCTAAAAAGAACACTCCGTATGCAGCTCAGATGGCAGCAGAAGATTGCAGCAAAGTAGCTCTTGAGGCAGGACTTAAAAAAGTTAAAGTTTATGTAAAAGGACCAGGAAACGGACGTGAGTCTGCTATCCGTTCTATTCATAACGGTGGAATTGAAGTTACAGAGATTATCGATGTTACTCCAATGCCTCACAACGGATGTCGTCCTCCAAAAAGACGTAGAGTTTAATACTCAAAATTTATTATAGTATAACCTAGATAGAACATAGATTATCGAAGGATAAGACCTGAATTCATAATCTCTATCTTAAACAAATTAAAATGGCAAGATATACTGGTCCTAGCACAAGAATCGCTCGTAAATTTGGCGAAGCAATCTTCGGAGATGATAAATCTTTCGAAAAAAGAAATTACCCACCTGGACAACACGGGATGGCTAAAAAAAGAGGAAAAAAATCTGAGTACGCTGTTCAGTTAATGGAAAAGCAAAAAGCTAAATATTCTTACGGAATTTTAGAAAAACAATTCAGAAATTTATTCGAAAAAGCATCAGCAACTAAAGGTGTAACTGGTGAAGTTTTATTACAATTATGCGAAGCAAGATTGGATAATGTTGTTTTTAGAATGGGAATTGCTCCATCTAGAAGAGGTGCTCGTCAAATTGTATCTCACAGACACATTACTGTTAATGGTGAAGTTGTAAATATTCCTTCTTACCACCTTAAGCCTGGTGATAAAGTTGCAGTTCGTGAAAAATCTAAATCTTTAGAAGCTATCGAACGTTCTTTATCAAATTCAAGTCATGTTTATGAATGGATTACTTGGAACAATGATCTTAAAGAAGGAACTTTCGTTTCTGTACCTGCAAGACTTCAAATTCCAGAAAACATTAAAGAACAATTAATCGTAGAGTTGTACAACAAATAATAATTGACTTAGTCGAAATTTATGGCAATATTTAATTTTCAAAAGCCCGATAAAGTTATCATGATCGATTCAACCGATTTTGAAGGTAAATTTGAATTTAGACCTTTAGAACCTGGTTACGGATTGACAGTTGGTAATGCACTTAGAAGAGTTTTGCTTTCAGCATTAGAAGGTTATGCAATTACATCTGTTCGTATCGAAGGTGTAGATCATGAGTTTTCTACTATTTCAGGTGTTGTTGAAGATGTTACCGAAATTATCCTTAATCTAAAACAAGTGCGTTTCAAACGTCAGATTGAAGATATCGATAATGAAGCAGTTACAATTTCTGTTTCTGGTAAAGATCAATTGACAGCAGGTGATTTTCAGAAATTTATTTCAGGTTTCCAAGTTTTGAATCCAGACCTTGTTATCTGTAATTTAGATTCTAAAATCAAATTGAACTTCGATTTAACTATCGAAAAAGGTAGAGGATACGTTCCTGCTGAAGAGAACAAAAAACAGAATGCTGCAATTGGAACCATTTTTACAGATTCGATTTTTACTCCGGTAAAAAATGTAAAATATGCAATTGAAAACTTCCGTGTTGAGCAAAAAACAGATTATGAAAAATTAGTTTTTGAAATTAAAACTGATGGTTCTATTAATCCAAAAGATGCCCTTACTGAAGCTGCCAAAGTTTTAATTCACCATTTCATGTTGTTTTCTGACGAAAGAATTACACTTGAGGCTGACGAAATTGCACAAACAGAATCGTATGATGAAGAGTCATTGCATATGAGACAATTGCTTAAAACTAAGCTTGTTGATATGGATTTATCTGTAAGAGCATTAAATTGCTTGAAAGCGGCTGAAGTTGATACACTTGGTGATTTAGTATCGTTCAATAAAAATGACCTAATGAAATTCCGTAATTTTGGTAAAAAATCTTTAACTGAACTTGATGAACTTGTTGCAGTTAAAAATTTAACTTTCGGAATGGACTTAGCTAAATACAAATTAGATAAAGAATAATTTACTTCATATTTTGCTCTCCATAGCGGATTGTAGCAAGATGAAGATAAAAAAAACACGTCATGAGACACGGAAAAAAATTCAACCACTTAAGCAGACAGACTGGACATAGAAAAGCTATGTTAGCTAAT
Source organism: Flavobacterium sp. LC2016-01 (assembly GCF_009711135.1). Lineage (GTDB taxonomy): Bacteria > Bacteroidota > Bacteroidia > Flavobacteriales > Flavobacteriaceae > Flavobacterium. The sequence goes on from NZ_WMIC01000009.1 coordinate 114,148, forward strand.
ATGGCTTGTTCTCTTATCGAGCACAAACGTATTAACACTACTGTTGCTAAGGCTAAAGCGCTTAAACAATTCGTTGAGCCTTTAATCACAAAATCAAAAGAAGATACGACTCACAACCGTCGTATTGTTTTTGCTTACTTACGTAGTAAATATGCTGTAACTGACTTGTTCAGAGACGTAGCTGCTAAAGTTGGTGACCGCCCAGGTGGATACACTCGTATCATTAAAGTTGGAAATCGTTTGGGAGATAATGCTGATATGGCAATGATCGAACTTGTAGATTTCAATGAACTTTACAATGGAGGTAAAAAAGAAGTTAAAAAAGCAAAAAGCCGTCGTGGTGGTAAAGCTAAAAAAGCTGAGGAGACTACTCCAGAAGCTCCTGCTGCTGAATCAGAATCGACTACTGAAGCTTCTGAATAATTATGAAAGTAATGATTCTATAGAAATCAAGGATAAGCTAATTTTTAGTTTATCCTTTTTTTTTGATTTTTTTTAAACTAGATGAAATTTAACTTATTTCAGTAAGTAGGTTTTATTTTTATGAAGGAAATTTTTAAAAAATCTTGGAAGCACTCTTTTAAAGAAGTAAATTTGCAAAATATCTAATTTCAATTGAAACGCGGTTTGCGCGTTTTAAGCAAAAATTATAAAACAACACAAATTAAAGAATGAAATACACTACACGACAAAGCGCCATTTTACTATTAAGTGATGGGACAATTTTTCACGGAAAATCTATCGGAATTAGCGGTAAGACTTTTGGTGAAGTTTGTTTTAATACTGGAATGACTGGATATCAGGAGATTTTTACAGATCCTTCTTATTTTGGACAAATAATGGTAGCAACAAATGCTCACATTGGAAATTATGGTGTTAATGATTTGGAGGTAGAATCTGATAGTATCAAAATTGCTGGTTTAGTTTGTAAAAACTTCAGTTTTAATTTTTCTCGCGAATTGGCTTCAGGAAGCTTAGAAGATTACTTTGCGAAGCAGAATCTAATCTGTATTTCCGATGTTGATACTCGTGCACTTGTAAGTTATATCCGCGATAATGGTGCTATGAATGCCGTGATCTGTACTGATGGAACTTCAATTGAAGATTTGAAAAAAGAATTGGCAAATGTGCCAAACATGGAAGGTTTAGAGTTGGCATCAAAAGTATCAACTACTGAGCCTTATTTTTTTGGTGATGAAAATGCGACTTACAAAGTTTCGGCATTAGATCTTGGAATTAAGAAAAATATTTTAAGAAATCTTGCCAAAAGAGATTGCTACATTAAAGTTTATCCATATAATTCGACATATAAAGATATGGCTGAATTTAATCCTGATGGGTATTTCTTGTCTAATGGGCCTGGAGATCCAGATCCTCTTTTTGGAGCTATCGAAGTTGCAAAAGAAATATTGGCTGATGATAAACCATTATTTGGAATTTGTTTAGGACATCAAGTTATTGCTTTGGCAAATGGAGTTCAAACTTATAAAATGTTTAACGGACACCGCGGAATTAATCATCCTGTGAAAAATTTAATTACAGGTAAAGGTGAAATCACTTCTCAGAATCACGGTTTTGCTGTGAATAAAGAACAGTTAGATAATCATCCAGATTTAGAAATTACACACTTACATTTAAATGATGGTACGGTAGCGGGTATGCGCATGAAAAACAAAAATTGTTTTTCTGTACAGTATCACCCAGAAGCTAGTCCTGGGCCACATGATTCGTCTTATTTATTCGATCAATTCGTAGAGAACATCAAAGAAGCTTCTGCTAAAACGATATAGTTAATAAATAAAGGTGTTTAATAGTTAGAATGCATTTTTTCTATTAAATATTTTTATAATTTCGAAAAAAAATATAATTTATTAATAAAAAAACAAAAATAATGAGTATTATAATTAAAGTTCACGCAAGACAAATTCTTGATTCTAGAGGAAACCCAACTATTGAAGTTGATGTAGTAACTGAAAATGGGGTTTTAGGTAGAGCTGCTGTTCCATCTGGAGCATCAACTGGAGAGCACGAAGCTGTTGAATTACGTGATGGAGGTAAAGCTTATCTAGGTAAAGGAGTTTTGAATGCAGTGAATAATGTAAATACTGTTATTGCTGAAGAATTAGTTGGGACTTCTGTTTTTGAACAAAATACTATCGATCAATTAATGATTGATTTAGACGGGACTCCAAATAAATCAAAATTAGGAGCTAATGCTATTTTAGGAGTTTCTTTAGCTGCTGCTAAAGCTGCTGCAAATGAACTTGGATTGCCTTTATACAGATATGTAGGTGGAGTTTCTGCTAATACATTACCTGTGCCAATGATGAATATCATCAATGGTGGTTCTCACTCTGATGCACCTATCGCATTTCAAGAATTTATGATTTTCCCAGTAAAAGCAACTTCTTTTACACATGCTATGCAAATGGGAACTGAAATTTTCCACAGCTTGAAAAAAGTATTACACGACAGAGGTTTAAGTACAGCTGTTGGTGATGAAGGAGGTTTTGCTCCAAACTTAGCTGGTGGTACTGAAGATGCTTTAGATACTATCAAGCTAGCAGTTGAAAAAGCAGGATATACTTTCGGTGACGAAATTATGATTGCGCTTGACTGTGCGGCTTCTGAGTTTTATGTAAACGGTAAATACGACTATACTAAATTTGAAGGAGAAACTGGAAAAATCAGAACTTCTGAAGAGCAAGCGGATTATTTAGCTGAACTTGCTGCTAAATATCCAATTATTTCTATCGAAGATGGTATGTATGAAGATGACTGGGATGGATGGAAATATTTAACAGACAAAATTGGACATAAAGTACAATTAGTTGGAGATGATTTATTTGTAACTAACGTTGCTCGTTTGTCAACTGGAATCGAAAAAGGAATTGCGAATTCAATTTTAGTAAAAGTAAACCAAATTGGAACTTTGACAGAAACTATTGCTGCAGTAAATATGGCTAAAAACGCTGGATATACTTCAGTTATGTCTCACCGTTCTGGAGAAACAGAAGATAATACAATTGCTGACTTAGCAGTTGCTTTAAACTGTGGACAAATCAAAACGGGTTCTGCTTCACGTTCTGATCGTATGGCTAAATACAACCAATTATTAAGAATTGAAGAAGAACTAGGAAGTACTGCTTATTTCCCTGGGTTAAACGCTTTCAAGATCAAATAATTGTAAGAGTTATATATTGAAAAGAAACCATTCGTGTTAACGAATGGTTTTTTTTTGGAGTTTTAACAAATTCATAGCAGGATTCTTTTTTTAGTTAGTCTGAAATTCATTAGATTTGATAAATTATTATTTTATAGAATTATTCCCGATTATATTATGTCAAAAATAGCTACATTAGAAGTAGATGGTAAAAAAATTGAACTTCCGGTTATCACAGGGAGCGAAAATGAATCAGCTATCGATATTAACAAATTACGTGACTTAACAGGTGTTATTACAATTGATCCAGGTTATAAAAACTCGGGATCTTGTACAAGTGAAATCACTTTCTTAGACGGAGAATTAGGAATTTTGCGTTATAGAGGATACTCAATCGAAGATTTAGCTGATAAAGCTAGTTTTTTAGAAGTGTCATATCTTTTAATTTTTGGAGAATTGCCTACTGCTGCAGAATTGGAACAATTTGAAAATGGTATTAAAAAACATTCGTTAGTAAACGAAGAAATGAAAAATATCATTGACGGTTTTCCAAAAACTGCGCATCCAATGGGCGTATTATCTGCTTTAACAAGCGCTTTAACTGCTTTTAATCCAAAAGCGGTAAATGTTGATAATGAAAAAGAAATGTATGAGGCAATTTGCAAAACAATGGCTAAGTTTTTAGTTATTGCAACTTGGACATACAGAAAATCAATGGGTTATCCTTTGAATTATTATGATAACACAAAAGGATATGTTGAGAGCTTTATGCAGTTAATGTTTAAACTGCCTACTGGACCTTATGCGGCAAATCCTGTAATTGTTAATGCATTAGATAAATTGTTTATTCTTCATGCAGATCACGAACAAAACTGTTCTACTTCAACAGTAAGAATGGTTGGTTCTTCTCATGCTGGTTTATTTGCATCAGTTTCTGCTGGAGTTTCTGCACTTTGGGGACCTCTTCATGGAGGTGCTAATCAAGCTGTACTTGAAATGTTGGAAGATATCAACAATGATGGTGGAGATACTGATAAATTTTTGGCGAAAGCAAAAGATAAAAATGACCCTTTCCGTTTAATGGGATTTGGTCATAGAGTATATAAAAATTTTGATCCAAGAGCAAAAATCATTAAAAAAGCAGCTAAAGAAGTTTTAGAAACTTTAGGTGTTGATGACCCGATTTTAGAAATTGCTAAGAAATTAGAAGCTGCAGCTCTTGAAGATGAGTACTTCAAATCAAGAAACTTATATCCTAATGTGGATTTCTATTCTGGAATTATTTACAGAGCATTAGGGATTCCAACAGATATGTTTACTGTTATGTTCGCTATTGGAAGACTTCCAGGCTGGATCGCACAATGGAAAGAAATGCGTGAAAACAAAGAGCCAATTGGAAGACCAAGACAAATTTACACAGGTCATCCTTTGAGAGAATTTAAACGTAACAAATAAAAAACAGAAAGCTTCACTTACAATGTGAAGCTTTTTTTATCTTTGCTCAAAATATAATAAAGTCATGTTGCAATTAAATGTAAAGAACGAAACTTCAAGACTGCGCGCTGTAGTTTTAGGTTCAGCCGTTCATAATGGGCCAACTCCAACCTTAGAGGAAGCTTATGACCCTAAGTCATTGGAACATATTAAAGCAGGAACATATCCAATAGAAAAAGACATGGTTCTTGAGATGGAAGCTTTTAATTCTGTTTTTAAAAAATATGATGTAAAAGTTTATCGTCCAGAAATGATCGAGAATTATAATCAGATTTTTGCCAGAGATATAGGATTTGTAATTGATGATGTTTTTGTAAAATCGAATATACTGCCTGATCGCGAACGCGAATTAGATGCTATTCAATATGTAATTGATCAAATCGAACCGCAAAAAGTAGTTCGCCCGCCAGAAGAAGTTCATATTGAAGGTGGCGATGTTATGCTTTGGAATGATCATATCTTTATTGGTACTTATAAAGGAAGTGATTACAAAGATTATATCACAGCTAGAACTAATATGCATGGTGTTAATTTTATTAAAGAGCTGTTTCCAAATAAAATTGTAAAAGAATTCGATTTGGTTAAATCTAAATTAGAAGCCAGAGATAATGCATTGCACTTAGATTGTTGTTTTCAGCCAGTTGGTGAGAATAAGGGGATTATTTATAAAAGAGGTTTTCGTGAAGAAGCTGATTATCTGTATTTGGTAAATTTTTTTGGAAAAGAAAATTTATTTCATATCGAAAGAAATGAAATGTATAACATGTTTTCGAATGTATTTTCTATTGATAAAAATGTTGTGGTTTCTGAGAAAAATTTCACTCGATTAAATAATTGGCTGCGTGCAAATGGTTTTACAGTTGAAGAGATTCCGTATGCTGAAATTGCAAAGCAAGAAGGTTTGCTGAGATGTTCAACTTTGCCATTAATTAGAGACTAAAAATAGTTTTTGAGTTTCAAGTTTCAGGTTTCAAGTTTTGTATAACGTGAGATCTGAAACTTAAAACTTGAAACAAAAAAATATAAAAAAATGAAACAGACAACAAACGCAATCGTAATGATTAGGCCAGTTGCTTTCAGAATGAATGAGCAGACTGCAGTTAATAATTATTACCAAAAAGTATTAGACGGTTTATTGCCAAGTACTGTGAATGCAAAAGCGCAGCAGGAATTTGATGCTTTTGTTGAAAAACTTAGAGATGTTGGAGTTGATGTAACTGTAATCGAAGATACTTTAGAAACAGATACTCCGGATAGTATTTTTCCGAATAACTGGGTTTCATTTCATGAAAATGGCGATGTAGCTCTTTATCCAATGTTTGCTGAAAATAGACGTCAAGAACGTCGCGAGGATATTTTAGACACTTTAGAAGAAAAGGGTTTTGAAATTTCTAATATAATGGATTATACTTCGGCAGAAGATGATGGTTATTTTTTAGAAGGAACAGGAAGTTTGCTTTTAGATCGTGCTAACGCAAAAGCATATTGTGCATTGTCGCCTCGTGCAGATGAGGAATTATTTATCGAATTTTGTGAAGATTTTGATTATGCACCTGTAATTTTTGAAGCTTTTCAAACTGTTGATGGCGAAAGAAAACTAATCTATCATACAAATGTGATGATGTGTCTTGGTGAAACTTTTGCAGTTATTTGTGCAGATTGCATCGATGATAAAAAAGAGCGCAAAATGGTTCTTGATAATTTGAAAGATGATAAGAAGGAAATTATTTTAATTACCGAAGATCAAGTAAATAATTTCGCAGGAAATATGCTGGAAGTTAGAGGAACAAACGATAAAAAATATATTGTGATGAGTGCATCAGCACATCAGAGTTTGACTGCAAAACAAATTGCGCAATTAGAAAAACATGCTGAAATTTTGAGTTCAAGCCTAGATACTATTGAGGCTTGCGGAGGTGGAAGCGCACGATGTATGATGGCTGAAGTATTTTTGCCGAGAAATTAGGAAAAGCAATTTAGATAAAATAAAAAGGGATAAAGCGTAAAGTTTTATCCCTTTTTTTATGTTTTAAAAAAGATGCTTTGTGTTAAAAATTTCCTTTTATAATATTTACGATTGAGCTTACGATATATTGAATTCCGATAGAAATTACAATAAAACCAACTATTCTTGATATTGCTACGATTCCTGAAGCTCCAAGTATTCTGGCAAGGTAGTGAGCACTTTTTAAAATTGCAAAAATGACTACAGCAATTGCTAAAATTGCAAGACATGAAAAAATGATTTCTTCCATTTGATGATGTTCTTGATAGAAAGCTATTAACAATGACATTGATCCAGGACCTGCAAGCATTGGAATTGCTAGAGGTGTTAACGCAATGTCGTTTCTCTGTTGAGCTTCGTTTTCGATCTTTTTGTTAATGCCTCGTTTCTTGTTGAACTTTCCTGATAATAATGAAAATCCTGAATTTACAATTACAATTCCTCCTGCAATTCGTAATGCATCAATGCTTATTCCAAAAAAAGTTAAAACATATTGGCCTATAAAATAAGAAACCAATAAAATTATACCAACATTTATGGCTGTCCAAAGAGAAATTCTTGAACGTTCTTTTTGCGAATCATGCTGTGTCAATCCGACAAAAATAGGGACAGTGCCAATTGGGTTTAATACTGAAAAAAGTGCGGCAAATAAATAAATGAATAGATCCATAAAGTTTTGGTTAGTCAAGTAAAAGTAGTTAAATTTTTATATAGACAGAATGTTTTACATTATGTTATTATTTTTTTAGAGTCAATATTCTGAATCAATAAGGTAAGCTAAGCTCATTCTTTTTAACTACTTTTGCGTTTTAAATTAAAAAGATGAAAAATAAAAAAACTTTGCTTCTTGGTGCAACGACAAAACCAGATCGTTATGCATTTAGAGCTATAAATATGCTTACTCAAAAAGGACACACAGTATTAGCGATTGGCCAAAATGCTGGAGAAGTTGCCGGAGTAAAAATTTATACAAAACAAATTCCGGTTAAAAATATTGATACCGTTACTTTATATTTGAACCCAAGCCGACAACGTGATTATTATAATTACATTATCGAAGCACAACCTAAAAGAGTTATTTTTAATCCTGGAACTGAAAATCCAGAATTATACCAATTGTTGGAATTAAATAATATTAAAGTAGAAGTTGCTTGTACGTTGGTTTTGTTGGCAACAAATCAATATTAATTATACGAAACTTTTTTGTCAGCTTTACAATTTTATTGGAAAGCTTTGTCTTTTATTTACAGGTAGAAAGATCATTAAATGTGAATTTCTTAAAAGTTTGAATTTAATTGTTTCAAAGTCTTTGATACCGTTAAAAATGTTACTTTTGTCGACATGGAATTTTCATCAAAATTAATAGAGAAAGCGGTTAACGAAATGTCGCAATTGCCAGGTATTGGCAAGCGTACAGCTTTGCGATTGGTTCTTCATTTGCTTAAACAGCCAAAAGAGCAAACAGGATTTCTGTCACAAGCTTTGTTAAACATGCGAGAGGATATTAAGTTTTGTGAAAACTGCCATAATATTTCAGATACCAAAATCTGCGAAATTTGTGCTAACGTTTCAAGAAATCAGCAGATTATTTGTGTTGTAGAGGATATTCGTGATGTCATGGCGATCGAAAATACAGGTCAGTACAAAGGTATTTATCATGTACTTGGTGGAAAAATTTCTCCAATTGAAGGTGTTGGTCCGAGTCAGTTAAATATTTCAAGTTTAGTTGAAAAAGTTAAATCTGGAAAAGTAATAGAAATCATTTTTGCACTTAGTTCAACTATGGAAGGAGATACGACCAATTTTTATATTTATAAGCAAATTGCTGAATCTCAAATTGTAATTTCAACTATTGCAAGAGGAATTTCGGTAGGTGATGAACTAGAATATGCTGATGAAGTTACCTTAGGCAGAAGTATTTTACATCGTGTTCCTTTTGAAAAAACATTCAAAAATAATTAAACAACCCCCAAATAAAATATAGATTTTCTGAAGATTAAAGGAAAAGCTATATTTGCGCTAAAATTTCAATAATGACAAAAAATAGTTTTTATATTCTGTTGCTGGTTAGTATGCTTTTTACCTCATGTATACCAATAAAAGATTTGGTATATCTTCAGGATAAAAATAGTTCTGAAGAGAAAAACGCTGTTGTTGCAGTCGAAACAAAACCTTATCGATTACAGGTTAATGATGTTTTAAGTATTACTATAAAGGCTATAGATCCTAAATTAGTTTCGATTTTTAGTAAATCAGAAAATGCTAATTCGACAACAGGAAGGTCGGAAGCAGCCTTATATTTTGATGGTTTTACTGTTGATGATCATGGGAATATTAGAATTCCAATATTAGGAGAAGTAAACGTTATTGGCTATACTTTAGAAGAAGTTCGAGTGATGATTGAGAAAAAATTACTTGAAGAATATTTTAAAACAGAGGCAAACATTTTTGTTACTGTGAAGTTAGCAGGTTTTAGATATACGATAAATGGAGAAGTAGGAAGTACTGGAACAAAAACGCTGTTTCAAGAACATGTTAATATTATGGAGGCTGTCGCAAATGCAGGAGATATTAATACAGTTGGAAATAGAAAAGCAGTAACAATAATTCGTCAGACTCCCACTGGAGTTCAAATGAACGAGATTGATCTTACTGATGTCAACGTAATGAAATCGCCGTACTATTATTTACAGCCTAACGATTATATTTATGTAAAACCTTTGAGACAAAAAACTTGGGGGACTGGTCAGACAGGAATTCAGTCAATTGGCACAATTATTACTTTATTATCACTGGCAACAACAGTTTATTTAATTTTAAAATAACTTTAAAACAAAAACGAGATTCAGAGGATGTTAGATATAAAAGATTTTTCGATTTTTGAAAATCAATCAAGTTTTGATTTTAAAGGTTTGTTGTTGAAGATTCTAAGTTATTGGAAATGGTTCTTAGTAAGTTTAATCATTGCGCTTACTATTGCATATCAAGTAAATATTCGTAAAGAAAAAATTTACGGAATGCAGACACTGATTTCAATTAAAGAAGAAAGCAATCCGTTTTTCACTTCTAATACAAGCTTAGTCTTTAATTGGGGAGGTATTTCTGATCAAGTAAGTGGAATAACAACCATATTGCAATCAAGATCTCATAATGAGCTGGTAGTTAGTAAATTACAATATTATGTAGACTACCTTACAATGGGTAAATATAACTTGATTGACTCTTATGGTGCTGTGCCTTTTTATGTGGATATTGATAAATCAAGAGGACAGTTAGCTAATACGTTAATTAAAATTAAGTTTATCAGTGCAAATGTGTACGAAGTACATATACCGTTTGAAAGCAATTCGGTTTCACTTATTAATTATGCTGAAAATTTATATTCTAAAACTGCTGTTCAGCCTGTAGAATTTGTAAAAAGATATAAAGTTGGGGAAAAGGTTTCTCTGCCTTTTTTAAACTGGAAACTGCAAATTAATGATAACCCTGGTTTGTATGAAGGGAACGAATATTTTGTCAGGTTTAATGATTTTGATGGAACAGTTTCTCGTTATAAAGGTATAGATGTTAGTTCTGATGATAAGGGAGGTTCCATATTGACATTAGGAATGCAGGGGACAAATAAAGCGAGACTTGTTGAGTATCTTAACTCAACAGTTAAGATGTTGATTAAGATCCAGCTTGATGGCAAAAACCAATTTGCGAATAACACTATTAAATTTATTGATAGCACACTTGTCGCCATGGAGTCTCAATTGAAACAAACTGGAAATGAGTTGAAATCATTTAGAAAAGATAAAAACATATATGAAATAGAAGGCGGGGGTGCTAAATTTTCTGATAAAATAACGGATTTTGATGTTGCAAAAGACCAAGTAACCAGAAAAATAACGTACTATAATTCACTAAAAGCTTATTTGAATAATAGTGTTGATTATTCAAGACTTCCAGCTCCATCTGTAGCAGGAATTGATGATCCTAATATTGTCGCAAATATTTCTAAGTTAATAGCACTTTCTACTCAAAGATCTGAAATGGCTTATGCTGTCAAAAGTGACAAAATTTTTAAAGATTTTGACAATCAAATGGAGGCTGTAAAAAGTGTTTTGCTAGAAAATATTGTTTCTGCAAAGTCATCATTGCTTTATGATCTATCTTTAATAAATGCAAAAATCGGGGAGGCTGAAAATACAATTAAAAGACTTCCGGAAGAACAGCAAGAGCTATTGAAAATTCAAAGAAAATATGATTTAAATGACAATATTTATACGACATTTTTACAAAAACGAAATGAAGCAGAAATTGTTAAAGCATCTAATTTGTCAGATATTCATTTTATTGATCCGGCGAAAGATATTGGTGGTGGGTTAGTGGGGCCAAAGACTTCTGTAAATTACATCTTGGCTTTGTTTTTAGGTGTTTTGATCCCTTTATTAATTGTTCTGGCTATTTTCTTTATTAATAATTCTATTCAAAATACAGAAGATGTAACTAAATTAAGCCAGATACCAATAATTGGAGTAGTTGGTGTTAATAAAGGAGCTAACCTTGCCGTTTTTGATAAGCCAAAATCGGCCCTTTCTGAATCTTTTAGAGCAATTCGATCATCATTGCAGTTTTTGTACAAAAAACAGCAAGTGAACGGTTCGAAAACTTTGATGATTACTTCGTCTATAAGTGGAGAAGGTAAAACATTTTGTTCTATAAACATTGCTACAGTTTTCGCTTTAAGCGAAAAGAAAACAGTGATTGTAGGTTTAGATTTAAGAAAACCAAGATTAGCTGATGAATTTAACTTAATAAATCAAATAGGTGTTGTCAACTATTTAATTAAGCAAAATAGTTTGGGAGAAATTACGAACTCAACAAAGATTCCAAATCTTGATGTTATACTTTCTGGACCAATCCCGCCAAATCCATCAGAATTGATTTTAAGTGATTCTATGCGTGAATTGATTGATGAGTTAAAACAGAAATACGATTACATCATTTTAGATACGCCTCCTGTTGGTTTAGTTTCTGACGCTCTGGAACTGTCTCAATATTCAGATGTGACATTATATATTGTTCGACAGAACTATACTAAAAAAGATATGATTACGTTGTTGAACACAAGAGTTAAGAGTGGGGAGTTAAATAATGCAAGCATTGTTTTGAATGGTTACGAAAATAAGGCAAAATATGGATCTGCTTACGGATATGGTTATGGATATGGAGATTATTCTAATGGCTATCTTGATGAAGAGAAAAAAATAAGCCCTGTAAAAACTTTTTTAAATAAATTGAGAAAGAAATAAATTTGCTTCAAATGGAAACATCTAATCGAAATACTATTTTAATTACTGGTGGAGCAGGATTTATTGGCTCAAATTTGTGTGAATATTTTTTAGAGCTGGGTAATAAAGTAGTTTGTTTAGATAACTTTTCAACTGGTCATCGTCGTAATTTGGATAGTTTTATTCAAAACCCAAATTTTAGATTAATAGAAGGTGATATTCGAAATATTACGGATTGCGCTTTAGCTGTTAAAGGCGTTGATTATGTTTTGCACCAGGCAGCTTTGGGCTCTGTTCCGAGGTCTATAAATGATCCAATTGCCACAAATGATGTAAATGTTTCGGGGTTTCTAAATATGCTGGTTGCTTCTAGGGATGAAAAAGTAAAACGTTTTGTATATGCCGCCAGTTCTTCAACATATGGAGATTCTATTGGATTGCCAAAAGTTGAAGAGGTAATTGGTAAACCATTATCTCCCTATGCTATTACAAAATATGTAAACGAATTATATGCTGATATTTTTAGCAGAACGTATGGTTTGGAAACTGTAGGTCTGCGTTATTTTAATGTTTTTGGAAGACGACAAGATCCGCAGGGAGCTTATGCCGCTGTAATTCCAAAATTTGTTATGCAATTAATGAAACATGAAAGTCCAATTATAAATGGTGACGGGAATTACTCAAGAGATTTTACATATATAGAAAATGTAATTCAGATGAATGAATTGGCAATGAAAAGCCAAAACCCTGAAGCTGTAAATACAGTTTACAATACCGCATTTGGTGAGCGAAATACACTAAATGATTTGACAAGATATTTAAAAAAATATCTTTCAGACTTTGATCCAAAAATTGCAGATATTCAAATTATCTATACTGATAATAGAGCGGGAGATATTCCCCATTCATTAGCTAGTATTGATAAAGCAAAAAAAATATTGGGCTATAACCCTAAATATTCTTTGCAGGAAGGTTTGAAAGAAGCTGTAAATTGGTATTGGAATAATTTAAGAGAACAGTAGACTAAGATAATAGTATTATAAATGAAAATAACAAAAATTTGTTGCATAGGTGCAGGTTATGTTGGAGGTCCAACAATGGCAGTTATAGCTCAAAAATGTCCACACATTCAAGTTACTGTAGTTGATTTGAATGAGCAAAGAATTAAGGATTGGAATGATCCAAATACAGAGAATATTCCAATTTATGAGCCAGGTTTATCTGAAATTGTAGCCGAAGCAAGAGATAGAAATTTGTTTTTTTCTACAGATGTTGAAAAAGCAATAGATGATGCCCAGGTAATTTTTATATCAGTTAATACGCCTACTAAAACCTATGGTAAAGGAAAAGGTATGGCGGCTGATTTGAAATATATTGAATTATGTGCTAGGCAAATTGCAAAAGTTGCAAAGCAAAATAAAATAGTTGTAGAAAAATCTACCCTGCCGGTAAGAACAGCGGAAGCTATAAAAAGCATTTTAGATAATACTGGAAATGGAGTGCAATTTCAAATTCTATCTAATCCAGAATTTTTAGCAGAAGGGACTGCTGTAACAGATTTATTGAGTCCTGATAGAATCTTAATTGGTGGAGATACTACACCAGAAGGTGAAGATGCAATAAATGCTTTGGTTGAAGTTTATGCAAACTGGGTTGATAAAGATAAGATTTTAACAACGAATGTTTGGTCTTCAGAGTTGTCTAAACTTACTGCTAATGCATTTTTGGCACAACGTATATCTTCTATTAATGCGATGTCTGAATTGTGTGAAAAAACAGGTGCCGATGTGAGTGAAGTTGCAAAAGCAATTGGAATGGATAGTAGAATTGGATCAAAGTTTTTGAAGGCTTCAGTAGGTTTTGGCGGTTCTTGCTTTCAAAAGGACATTTTGAATTTGGTTTATATCGCTAAATCATATGGTTTGAATGAAGTAGCTGACTATTGGGAACAGGTAATCATAATGAATGATCATCAAAAAAGGAGATTTTCAAATAAGATAGTTCAGACATTGTACAACACTGTTGCTGATAAAAAGATAACATTTTTAGGATGGGCTTTCAAAAAAGACACAAATGATACACGTGAATCTGCAGCAATTTATGTAGCTGATGATTTGATCAATGAGCAGGCTAAAATTGCAGTATATGACCCTAAAGTATCAAGAAATAAAATGCTGAGTGACTTGGATTATTTGCAGACTAGATCAAGTGAAGAAAATAGTAATGCGCTCGATATATTTAATGATCCTTATAAGGCTTGCGAAGGTGCACATGCAATTGCAATTCTTACCGAATGGGATGAATTTGTTACTTATGATTGGCAAAAAATATATGATTCCATGCATAAACCTGCTTTCCTATTTGATGGGCGAAATATATTGAATGTAAAAGAAATTGAGTCGATTGGATTTATTTACAAAAGAATAGGTTCTTAATTGCAATTGATATTGAGGTAAAATTTAATATTAAGTTAATAATGAGGGTGGTGTTGTGGATTTTATTTCAATAAATTAGAGTTATGAATTGGTATGTGGTTTATACAAAGCCCAAATGGGAAAAAAAAGTGGCAGAGAAACTTACGCAGATTGGTGTTGAATGTTATTGTCCCTTAATTACTCAGGTGAAACAATGGTCAGACAGAAAGAAAAAAGTTGAAGTTCCTCTTTTTAACTCCTATGTGTTTGTACAGCTTTCTGAAATTGATCGGAATTCAGTTTTTAATGTTCCGGGAGTTGTAAGATACTTGTTTTGGTTAGGGAAACCGGCAATTGTTCGTGATGAAGAGATTAATATAATTAAATCTAGTCTTAAGGCTGCTAATGTAAGTGATATTACAGTAGCTTCAATTCAAGTGGGTGACAGAATAAAATTAGAATCGGGAGCTTTTAGTAATCAAGATGCAATTGTACAGGAAGTTTCAAAAACACATTATATATTGGTGTTAGAATCTTTGGGTTGTGTGCTAAAGATTAAATATAAATAGGAATTGCGCTGAAATAACAGAAATAAAAAACAGGAAATTAAATCGTCTTATTTTAGATTTTTTTTCCTGTTTTTTTTAATGGCTGTTTTTTTACGACCTGATTAGTAGTAGGTTGGTATTTTTTAGTTTTTTTCTTATTTTTTGTTATATAGTATTACGGGAAACCGTATTGAATAAATTGAGTTATTATGTTATATTTGCCGAGAATATACTTTTTTAGTAAACCGAGCAAATAAATGGGACTTGGAATGGCGAAGCCATGTGTTGTAATGATTAAAGCTAATATTTTTTAAATGAACGAAAACATAAAAATAGCTGTTATAGGTTTAGGTTATGTTGGTCTTCCTTTGGCAAGATTATTTGCTACAAAATACCCAGTTGTTGGATTTGATATTAACGAATCGAGAGTCGCCAGTTTAAAATCTGGAGTAGATTCAACATTAGAGGTTGATCAGGATGATTTGCACAAAGTGCTAGTTGATAAACCTACAGCAGAAGTTGGACTGTTTTGTACAAGTATCGCGGCAGATATGTCAGATTGTAATTATTTTATAATTACGGTGCCAACTCCAGTCGATCGAAATAATCGTCCAGATTTGACTCCTTTATATAAATCAAGTGAAACAGTTGGTAAAATATTAAAAAAAGGAGATATTGTTATTTATGAATCGACTGTTTATCCAGGTGTTACAGAAGAGCAATGTGTTCCTGTTTTAGAAGAGGTTTCTGGACTTAAGTTAAATGTTGATTTTTATGCAGGATATTCTCCTGAACGAATTAATCCTGGTGATAAAGAACATACTGTAGAGAAGATTCTAAAAGTAACCTCTGGCTCAACACCAGAAATTGGACTAAAAGTTGATGCATTATACAAATCAGTAATAACTGCTGGGACTCATTTAGCACCAACAATAAAAGTTGCTGAAGCGGCTAAAGTTATAGAAAATTCACAGAGAGATATAAATATCGCTTTTGTGAATGAGCTTGCGAAGATATTTAATTTAATGAATATCGATACTCAGGAAGTATTAGCGGCAGCAGCAACAAAATGGAATTTTTTGCCTTTTAAACCTGGTTTGGTTGGAGGGCACTGCATAGGTGTTGATCCTTATTATTTAGCACAAAGAGCCCAAGAATTTGGTTATCATCCTGAAATAATTTTGGCAGGACGACGTTTAAATGATAGTATGGGTGAGTATATTGCTTCGCAGGTAGTTAAATTAATGATCAAAAAAGGTATTTCAGTTAATGGAGCAAGTCTCTTAATGTTAGGTATTACTTTTAAGGAAAACTGTCCAGATGTTAGAAATACTAAAATAGTTGATGTTATTAGATCATTGAAAGAATATGGAATATCGGTTACAATTTATGATCCTTTAGCAAATATAAAAGAAGTGCAAAAAGAATATGGATTGATTACAGTGAATTCAGTTCCAAAAGAAAAATTTGATGCTATTGTTCTAGGTGTTGCCCATGCTGAATTTTTAAAATTAAATTTTTCAGAGTTGCAAAAAGATAATAGTTTATTATATGATGTAAAAGGAGTTTTAGGTACTATAGCCGATAATAGATTATAGTAGCTGAGATTCTTTTTTATTTAGAGAAATAATGAGTGAAAAAAAAACAATTACACACGTAATTTTAACAGGAGGGGTAGGTAGTAGATTATGGCCGCTTTCTCGAAAAAGTCAGCCAAAACAATACTTAGAGATTTTCGAAGGTAAATCTTTGTTTGAAATGACAGTAGATCGTAATAGTCATTTGGTTGATAAAGTAATGGTTGTTGGGAATGTCGATAATCATCATTTGAGCGGAAAAGTAATGGAGAAAACGTTGACTTCATATATCAATATTGTTGAAGCTACGCCTCGTAACACTGCCGCAGCAATTGCATTTGCAGCATTTGCTTCTGACCCCGAAGATATATTAATCGTTACTCCTTCAGATCATATTATAGATTTGATGGATAATTATAATAACGCTATTGATGAAGCAGTTTCAAAAGCTAATGATGGTTTTATAGTTACGTTTGGAGTTATTCCAACTAAACCAGAAACGGGATATGGTTATATTGAATCTAAAGGCGATAAAGTAATTTCGTTTCGCGAAAAACCAAACGAAACGACAGCAAAAGAATTTATTGCGAGAGGTAACTTTTTATGGAACAGTGGTATGTTCTGTTTTAAAGCAACTGTTCTTTTAGATGAGTTAAAACAATTTCAACCAGATATTTATGAAAAATCCAAAGCTGTCTGGGAATCAAGTAAAGATGGGTTCTTAGATTTAGATCTTTCATTAGAAATTCCTTCAATAAGTATTGACTATGCTGTAATGGAACGCAGTAAAAAAATTAAAGTTGTCCCAGCTTCCTTCTCTTGGTCAGATTTGGGATCATTTGAGTCAGTTTATGATTATCTAATTTCTAAAGGCCATCCAACTGATCAAAATGGTAATATGGTTATCGGCTCTGATAAACATACTACTTTTTTAGGATTAAAAAATACTATTTTCGTATATACAGATTCAGCTAATTTGATTTTGCAGAAGGAAAACTCACAAGATGTAAAAGATATTTACAGTGAATTAGAAAAACAAAATTCTGAATTACTAAACTAATTAAATTTAAAATGAAAAAAATTCTTATCACTGGCGGTGCTGGTTTTATAGGTTCACATGTAGTAAGACGTTTTGTAAATAAATATCCAGACTATCAAATTTTTAATCTAGATGCATTAACCTATGCTGGAAATCTTGAGAATATTAAAGATATAGAAGATCAGCCTAATTATACTTTTGTAAAAGGCGATATTGTTGACGAAACTTTTATCAATGAACTTTTTTCGAATCATAAATTTGATGGGGTTTTACATTTAGCAGCCGAGTCACACGTTGATAGATCTATTGAAGATCCTTTGGCTTTTGTTAAAACCAATGTTATCGGAACAATGAATTTATTAAATGCAGCAAAAAATCAATGGAAAGATAATTTTGATGGAAAGAGATTCTATCACATTAGTACAGATGAAGTTTATGGTTCACTGGGGGCTGAAGGATTGTTTACAGAAACTACTTCTTATGACCCTAATTCACCGTATTCTGCTTCAAAAGCAAGTTCGGATCATTTTGTAAGAGCATATGGAGAAACTTATGGTTTGCCATATGTATTGACAAATTGCTCAAATAATTATGGATCTTACCATTTTCCTGAAAAATTAATTCCGCTTTTTATAAATAATATTATTAATAATAAGCCATTACCAGTCTATGGTGATGGAAATTATACCCGCGATTGGCTTTTTGTTGAAGATCATGCTATTGCAATAGATTTAGTTTTTCATGAAGGTAAAAATCATGAAACGTATAATATTGGCGGATTTAATGAATGGAAAAACATTGATTTAGTTAAGTTATTGTGTCAGATAATGGATGGAAAGTTAGGACGCGAAAATGGAACTTCTGCAGGACTTATCACATATGTTAAAGACAGGCCAGGACATGATTTACGTTATGCAATTGACGCATCAAAAATTAATAAAGAATTAGGATGGAAACCATCTGTGACTTTTGAAGAGGGTTTAGAAAAAACTATTAATTGGTATCTAAACAATGAAGAATGGCTAAAAAATGTTACTTCAGGAGTATATAAAGATTATTATAAAAAGCAATATTCGTAGACTTTTTTAAACAGTAATTTTAAGTTTAAATTATAATTTAGTATGAAAAAAATAACTTACGTTCTTACTCTATTTTTTATTTTGATGATGTCTTTTAATGTGCATGCTCAAGATTTATTGAAATCTAAAGATTTAAGCACAGTAAAAGTTGATTATTTGTCAGATGATGATCTTGCAAAAATCAGTGCACAATTAAAAAGCAATAATGCAACGCTGGATCAGGTTGAGCCAATGGCTTTGTCAAAAGGAATGAGTCAGATGGAGTTTAATAAATTAAGAGTCAAACTTACTGAATACGAAAAGAAACAGTCTAAAGATCCTGCTAAAAATCCTGACAAAGAGAGTAAAGAAAAAAAAACAGAGAAAGATTCTGAATTTGGCAGAAAACAAGAAAAAATCAAAAATGATAAAGTTAAGGATTCTGTTAATGCTTTAATTTTCGGATCTGAATTATTTGACAATCCGACTTTAAATTTTGAACCCGATTTAAAATTGGCAACTCCAATGAATTATGTTTTGGGCCCAGGTGACGAATTACAAGTAAGTGTTTATGGAGTTCAAGAGTATAATGCAAATATTCCG
This sequence comes from Flavobacterium sp. LC2016-01, assembly GCF_009711135.1. Lineage (GTDB taxonomy): Bacteria > Bacteroidota > Bacteroidia > Flavobacteriales > Flavobacteriaceae > Flavobacterium. The sequence goes on from NZ_WMIC01000009.1 coordinate 133,325, forward strand.
GTAAGTGTTGAAGGAAAAATAACAATAGATTATGTTGGACAAATTGCAGTGTCAGGAATGTCTATTGAAGCTGCGACTCAAAAAATAAAAGCTGCAATTGCTCGCGTTTATAGTACGGTAAGATCTGGTCAATCTCAAGTTAGTGTCAGTTTAAGTCAAATTCGTACTATCAAAGTAACAATTGTTGGCGGAAAACAGCCTGGAAACTATTCTATATCATCTTTAGCAACAGTTTATAATGCATTGCATTTAGCTGGAGGACCAGGAAAAAATGGCAGTTATAGAAATATTGAATTAATTAGAAATAATAAAGTTTATCGAAATATTGACATCTATAGATTTTTAGTTAAAGGAGATCAATCTGATAATGTTAGTCTAAAAGACAATGATGTAATTCGAATTCCAGCTTACAGTCAAAGAGTGGTTGTAGAAGGAGAAGTAAAACGTCCAGGGATTTTTGAAATGAAAAAAGGAGAAAAATTCTCTGATTTATTAAATTTTGCTTCTGGATTTAATGAGTTTGCTTATACAGCATCTGTAAATGTTTTACAAAAAACAGGAAAAGAATTTAAAGTTCATGATATCAACGAAAGTGAATATAATACATATGTACCGCAGTCAGGAGATGTTTTTAAAATTACTAAAATTTTAAATCGTTTTGAAAACCGTATCAAAATTGAAGGTGCTGTCTTTAGGCCAGATTATTATTCTTATAATGAAGGAATGCGAATTTCTGATCTTATAACTAGAGCTGAAGGACTTAAAGAAGATGCCTACACAAAGAGAGCAAGAATCATTCGTTTAAAAACAGATTTAACTACTGAAATTGTAAATGTTGATTTAGCAAGTGCTTTATCAGGTGATTTAAATGCTGACATTGAATTAAAGAGAGAAGATATTGTAACGGTATATTCAATTTTAGATTTTAGAGAAGAGTATAAAGTTACTATTGATGGAGAAGTTAAAAATCCTGGAGAGTACGAATATTTTGAAAATCTTACATTAAACGATTTGGTTGTACAAGTTGGTGGATTAACAGGTTCAGCATCAAAAAGAGTTGAAATTGCAAGAATGGTGAAATCTGATGTAATAGACGATGCAGATCCAAAACGTGTTGAGTTGGTCGAACTTGAAATTACTGCAGATAATAACGAACAGGTTAAAAATTTCATTCTAAAACCTTTTGATGTTATTAATATCCGTAAAATGGCAGTTTATGAAAAGCCTCAAATGGTGACAGTGAGCGGAGCAGTTGGTTATCCAGGAAAATATGTTTTAGCCAATAAAAAAGAAACTGTTTATAATGTGGTTATGCGAGCTGGAGGATTAACTTCAATTGCAAACTTGGACGGGATGAAAATAAAAAGGCCAATTAAGCAAGAACAGATTGAGAAAATTGAAAGTGTTGATTTGAATCTGGCGAAAAATGATACTCTTAAAGAAAAACTTGCTAAAAAATTAAAGGAAGATTTAAAATTTGCTACAATTCCGGTCAATTGGGAAAAAATAGTTAAAGATAAAAATCACTATTCAAATGTTACTTTATTTCCAGGTGATGAAATTGAAGTAGCTGTTTATAATGAAGGTGTAAAAGTTACTGGAAATGTATTATTAACTTCTGAAATTCCATATAGAAGTGGAAAAGGGTTCAAATATTATATAAATGCTGTTGGAGGTGTTGACAATAAAGGATGGAAAAAGAAGGCATATATTATTTATCCTAATGGTAAGGCGTCTGTGACTCAGTCATTTCTGTTTTTTAGATCGTATCCCAAAGTTGAACCAGATTCGCAAATTGTAGTTCCTGAAAAGCCAGAAACTAAAAGAATGAGTACTGGAGAATGGGTTAGTATTGGTAGTGTGTTGACTAGTTTGGCTTTGTTAATTGTTACAGCTTTTAAATAATTGTTGATGGATAATAAAATTATTACAAATAATGAGATTTCGTTAAAAGATTTACTACTTAAGGGACAAGAGTGGTTTTCTTATTTACTTTCTCAGTGGAAACTTTTTTTATGTGTTGGAATAATTGGTGCATCATTAGGATTAACGTATTCGATATTAAAAAAGCCTGTGTATACTGCTACATTGTCTTTTGCATTAGAAGATGATAAGTCTAGTGGCGGCGGACTAGGTAGTGCATTAGGTTTGGCTAGTACATTAGGGTTAGATTTAGGCAGTGGTGGAGGAAGTATTTTTACAGGTTCAAATTTGACTGAATTATTTAAGTCCCGTACGATGGTAGAAAAAACTTTATTAAGTCCAGTAATTGTTAATGGTAAGATAATTTCTTTAGCAGAAATGTATATTCAAGATAACGATTGGAGAGAAAAATGGAAGGATGAAGCAAAACTGAATAAAATTCAATTTTTGCCAAACGCAAATAGAAAATTATTTAGCAGAGTGCATGATAGTATATTAGGAGTAATTTATAAAAATTTGTCCAAAGAGTCTTTATCAGTTGCTCAGAAAGATAAAAAAATTTCAATAATTAGTATGGATGTTTCTTCAAAGAATGAATTGTTTTCACTTTATTTTTGTGAAGCACTTGCCAAACAAGTTGGGAATTTCTACGTTGCTACAAAAAGTAAAAAAGCTCGTATGAATATGGAAATTTTGCAAAAGCAAACAGATTCTATTCGTGCAGAATTAAATAGTGCTATTACCGGAGTAGCAGTGGCTAATGATAATACCTTTATGCTAAATCCAGCTCTTAATGTTCGTCGCGCCCCATCGGCAAGAAGACAAATAGATGTACAAGCAAATACAGCAATTTTAACAGAACTGGTTAAACAATCAGAATTAGCAAAAGTAACTTTGCGTAAAGAGACACCATTGATTCAAGTAATTGATAGGCCAATTCTACCATTAGCAAAAGAACGTTTTGGCAAATTAAAAGGAATTATAATGGGAGCTATTTTAGCTGGGTTTTTAACTACTCTATTTTTGATTTTTAAGAAAGTGGTTAAAGAAATTATGAAATAATTTTCTGATTGTAATAATAAAATGAAAAATTACACCTTAAAAGTTCAAGAAGTTAGAAGAGAAACTGATGATACTGTTACTTTATGTTTTAAACAACCAGGATTAAAAAAAATTAAGTATTTAGCTGGTCAATATCTAACACTCCAATTTAGAATCAATGGACGAAGATATATCCGACCTTATTCGTTTTCCTCTACTCCTTTAGTAGACTCATCGCTTGATGTAACTGTTAAACGCGTACCCAAAGGTATTGTATCTAACTATATCAATGATTATGTAAAAGTTGACGATGTGATTGAAGTGCAAGAGCCATTAGGTGAGTTTACATTTGAATCAGATGAAAAGTTAAAATCAGTTGTTTTTTGGGGAGTAGGAAGTGGTATAACACCTTTGTTTTCAATGATTAAGTATTTGTTAGCTTTTGATTCTTTAATAAAAATTCATCTAGTCTATGGTAATAAATCTAAACATTCAGTAATTTTTCATGATGGATTAGAGAAACTTAGAGCTGCCTATTCAGACCGTTTTAAGATATATTATTTTTACTCAAAAGAAGATTTTTTTGATGATGAATCTCATAATTTTAAAGGAAGAATTAATTCAGATTTTGTGAGTAACTTAATTAAAAAAATTGATCAGCCTACAAGACATTATATTTGTGGACCTATTGGATTAAAAAATACAATTAAGGAATCATTGTTGTCTTTAATAGGAAATTTGGATAATTTTTTTTCTGAAGATTTTGAAATTGTTAAAAATCCTGAAGATTTTAAAAATATATTTAATCAAGATATTATATTAAATTTTCAAGGAAATGAAAATAAAATTACCATAAAGAAAGGAAATTCGATATTAGAGGATGCATTGGAAATGGGTTTAGAATTACCTTATTCATGTCAAACGGGAAATTGCAGTACTTGTAAAGCAACTATTAAATCAGGAGAAATTAAAATGATTGGTTTAAGTAAACCGAGAACGGACTTAAATGAAAATGAATATTTATTATGTTGTAGTTACCCCATGACAAATAATGTTTATGTTGAGATATAAAAAACAATAATCATAGATAAAATATAATAATGAAAGTAGTAATTTTTGCAGGTGGTTTTGGAACACGACTTATGGAAGAAACCGAAGCTAGACCAAAGCCGATGGTAGAGATTGGTGGAAAACCTATATTGTGGCATATATTAAAAATGTATGAGCAACATGGTTACAATGAATTTGTTATTTGTTTAGGATATAAAGCGACTTTTATTAAGGAATATTTTTATAATTATTATTTGCATAATTCGGATGTAACAATCGAATTAGCCAATAATAATATTAATGTTCATTATTCAGAAACAGAATCTTTCAAAGTGACATTGATAGATACTGGTTTGCATACAAATACAGCAGGAAGATTGAAACGTATTCAGAAATATGTTAAAGATGAGACTTTTATGCTAACATATGGTGATGGTGTTGCGGATGTGGATTTATCTCAATTGCTTAAATTTCATAAATCACACGGTAGATTAGCAACTTTAACAAGTGTTCAGGTACCTGGACGTTTTGGAAATTTAGAAATTGGAAACGAAGGCGAGGTTGATAGTTTTATTGAAAAACCAGCTGGTGATGGAATGTGGATCAATGGTGGTTTTTTTGTTTTAGAACCAGGGATTTTTAAGTATCTTGAAAATGATGTTGACGACATTCAATGGGAAAAGGAGCCTTTGGGAGCTATTGCTAAAGATCAACAATTGGCTGCTTACAAGCACACTGGATTTTGGAAATGTATGGATGCTCTTAGAGATAGAGTGGAATTGGAAGCAATGTGGAATTCTGGAAATGCAAAATGGAAAACATGGTAGTTTCATTATTTGAAAAATTAAAGGCATCCTATGATGGTAAAAAGATCTTTTTGACAGGTCATACTGGTTTCAAAGGTGCTTGGATGTTAAAAACTTTGTCTTTATTAGGAGCTGAAGTAAAAGGCTATGCCCTTGAACCTCAAACCAAAGATGATTTGTTTTGTCTTATAGATGGAGATAATATATGTGATTCTGTAATTGCTGATTTAAGAGATAAAAAGCGTTTAGAAAAAGAGATCATAGACTTTCAACCTGATTATGTTTTTCATCTTGCAGCACAGCCATTAGTTCGTTTGTCGTATGATATACCTGCAGAAACTTTTGAGGTTAATGTTATTGGTACAGCTAATGTTTTAGATGCAGTTCGCTTGTTAGAAAAAAAATGTGATGTGATACTAATAACAACCGATAAAGTTTATCATAATAACGAATGGATATATCCTTATCGCGAAAATGATAGATTAGGAGGTTATGATCCCTATAGTGCAAGTAAGGCTTGCGCAGAATTGGTTATAGATTCTTATAGAAATTCTTTTTTTAATATTAAATCTTATGATTTTCATAAAAAAGCGATTGCTGTTGGAAGAGCAGGGAATGTTATTGGAGGAGGAGATTGGTCAAAGGATCGTTTGATTCCTGATATAGCAAAAGCTTTTGCAGATAATAAAGCTGTAATTATAAGAAATCCCAAATCAGTCAGACCATGGCAACATGTTTTAGAACCAGTGATGGGATATTTATTATTAGGAGCTAGTTTATCTACAGATCCACTACAATTTAGTCAAGCGTATAATTTTGGACCGCATTTATCTGATGCTCTTCCAGTAGAAGAGATGTTAAAGTTAGCTATTCAAAGTTGGGGTAAAGGAGAATATAAGGTGGAAATAGAAGAAAATCAGCCTCATGAAGCCGGATTGTTGAAACTTGATATTAGTAAAGTTATAAATGAATTAAAATGGGCACCAAAATTGAATGCTACTAAAGCTGTTAGTATGACGATGGATTGGTACAATCAATTTGTTACTAAAAAAGAAAATATTAATTTATTTACAGAAACTCAAGTTAAATTATTTCTAAATGCGTAATATCTTAATTACAGGAATTACGGGCTTTTTGGGTTCTCATATTGCTGAAAGTTTAATTGCTAATAATATTAATGTAATTGGATTAAAGCGTGAAAGTTCTAATTTATGGAGGTGTGAAGAATTTAAAGATAGAGTAGTTTGGGTAGATATTCCTGATAATGGATCACTAGAAATTCTAAACAATTATTCTTTTGATACAATTATCCATGCCGCATGGATTGGTGTTGAATCAAAGGATAGAGATAATTGGATTGAACAAATTAAAAATGTTACTTTTTTTGTTGAATTATTAGAAGTTGCTAAAATTTTACAAGTAAAAAAAATAATATTTTTAGGTTCACAAGCTGAATATGGTATTATAAATAGTAAAATATCTGAAGATTATGAATCAAATGCTTTAAACGCATATGCAGCTACTAAATTAGCTTGTTTGGAAATTTTAAAAAGTTTTTCGCGTATAAATAATATAAATTGGGTCTGGCTTAGATTATTTTCGGTATTTGGCGAAAAGGAAAATTCAAATTGGTTAATCCCATCTTTAGTAAACTCAATGTTAAATAAAAATGAGATGGATTTTACTTTAGGAGAGCAGAAATATGCTTATCTATATGTAAAAGATTTTACTGAAATAATGAAAGAAATTGTTCAAAAAGATTTGAATTCTGGCGTTTATAATATTTCCTCCAATGAAATTAGAACCATAAGATCTCTTATTGAAGATATAAAAAACATCGTTAATCCAGAATTTAGTTTAAATTTTGGAGCTTTAAGTTATAGACCTGGACAATCAATGCATATGGAAGGTGATATGTCAAAATTGAGCACCCAAATTGGAAAAATTCAATTTTCTAGTTATAATATTGCTTTGCAAAATACTTTAAATTATTATTTAAAAAAATAAAATTATGAAAGCATCTGACTTTATTGCAGAGTTTTTAGAAAAAAAAGGAATTAAAAGTGTTTTTGAATTATCAGGCGGAATGATAACTCATATTCTAGACTCTTTAAATCAAAAAACAAGTATCAATATCATTACAATGCATCATGAACAAGCTGCCGCATTTGCTGCAGAGGGGTATGCTAGAATCACTGGTTTGCCTGGTATTGCTCTAGCAACGTCAGGACCTGGTGCAACTAATTTATTGACTGGAATAGGAAGTTGTTTTTTTGACTCAACTCCTGCAGTTTTTATAACAGGCCAAGTAAATAGACATGAATTAAAAGGTGATAGAGAGATCAGACAATTAGGTTTTCAAGAAACAGATATTTTTTCTATGGCCAAACCTATTACTAAGGCTTGTTTCCATGTAAATGATCCTAATGATATTCCAGCTATTTTTGAAAATGCTTTTAAGATTGCTTTAGAAGGTAGACCTGGTCCAGTTCTTATTGATATTCCGATGGATGTCCAACGTACTCAAATTGAGAATACGATTATTGGTACTGAACCTTTGGAATTTTCAAAGATAGATTCTAATATTTTTAAAAGTTTAATAGAAGATATTAATAAGGCTAAAAAGCCTTTGATATTATCTGGACGAGGAATTAAAGCAAGTAAGAGTCAAGAATTATTTGACGAATTTATTTTAAAAACCCAAATACCAGTGATTACGACCCTTTTAGGTTTAGATACTATTCAATATGACAATTCTCAACGAGTGGGATTTATTGGAAGTTACGGTAATAGATGGGCAAATATTGCATTTGGAGAATGTGATTTATTAATTGTTTTAGGGAGTCGTCTCGATATTAGGCAGACAGGAGCTGATGCTAAATTTATTGAGAATAGAAAAATTTATCATATTGATTGTGAAAAAGGAGAAATTAATAATCGTGTTAAAGGCTGTGAGGCTATTGTAACAGATTTAAAATCCTTTTTTAATGAATTTAAGATACATACCATTAATAGTTCTTTTATTTTAAACCAAGAATGGCTCAATCACATTAATGACCTGAGGAAAACTTGGCCAGATATAAAAGAATTAGATCCAAAAGGCATAAACCCAAATGTTTTTATGCATTTGCTTTCTAGCAAATCTAAAAAAGCAAAGTCATATTTGGCAGATGTTGGAAGTCACCAAATGTGGGCCGCACAATCTTTAGAACTTTATAAGGATCAACATTTTTTGACTTCTGGAGGAATGGGAGCTATGGGATTTTCATTGCCAGCTGGTATTGGAGCAAGCATTGCTTTAAATAAAGAGCCAGTTGTTGTTTTAGTAGGCGATGGGTGTATGCAGATTAATATTCAAGAATTGCAAACTATTGTTAGGAATAAATTGCCTTTAAAAATTGTTGTTTTGAATAATAAGACTTTAGGCATGATTAGGCAATTTCAAGATAGTTATTTTGAATCTCGTTATCAGTCTACCTATTGGGGATATGACGCTCCTGATTTTGCTAAAGTTGCTATAGCTTATGGAATAGATGCAAAAACAATTGAAAATCCAATTGAAATTGAGGATGCTATAGATTGGTTTTGGAATAGTGAAAATGCAGATAAACCACAATTATTGCAAGTCATGATTGATCCTCATACTAATACTTATCCGAAAATTGCTTTTGGCAGACCAATTACTGAAATGGAACCATTTGCTAAACCAATAGCAATGGAAGCCACTTAATATTAATTAAAATTATTGTTAAAGATAGACTTATATGTTACAAAATTTAAAAGAAGATTCTCTATTAAATAGTTTAAGAGAAATTGCAAAGAAAAAATCAACTCAAGTTATTGTTGCTGGAGAAAATTACATTCCCGTTACTGGAAAAGTATTAGATGAAGAAGATATTTTAATGGGAGTTGATGCAGCTCTTGATGGTTGGTTAACTGCAGGTCGTTTTGCTAACAAATTTGAAGCAGATTTTGCTGCTTATTTTGGTGCTCATAGATCGCTTTTGGTAAATTCAGGATCTTCTGCTAATTTGGTGGCCTTTTATGCTTTAACTTCTCCGAAGTTAGGAGAAAGAGCGATCAAGCCAGGTGACGAGGTAATTACTGTAGCAGCTGGTTTTCCAACAACGATTAATCCTATAATTCAATTTGGAGCTATTCCAGTTTTTATTGATGTGGATATCGCAACACACAATGTGAAAGCAGATATGATTGAGGCGGCGGTAAGCCCTAAAACAAAAGCAATTATGATAGCTCATTCGCTTGGCAATCCGTTTGACTTAGATGAAGTAATGCGTGTTGCCAAAAAATATAATTTATGGGTAGTCGAAGATGATTGTGATTCTTTAGGAGCAACTTATAATGGAAAGAAAACTGGAACTTTTGGAGATATTTCAACATTTTCATTTTATCCAGCACATCACATCACAATGGGCGAAGGTGGAGCAGTTTTAATAAACAATCCAGTTTTATCAAAATTGGCAGAAAGTTTTCGTGATTGGGGACGTGATTGTTATTGCGAACCAGGAAAAGACGATACTTGTGGTTGCCGTTTTGGTCAGCAATTAGGGACATTGCCTTATGGATATGATCATAAATATACATACTCTCATATTGGTTTTAATTTAAAAGTAACTGATATGCAGGCTGCTTTTGGAGTTTCACAAATTAAAAAAATCGATCAATTTGTAGAGCGTCGTAAAGAAAATTATGCGGCTTTATATGAGCGTATGAAAGAATTTGAGGAAGTTTTTGTTTTACCAGAACCTACTCCAAATTCAGAACCATCTTGGTTCGGGTTTCTGTTGACGCTTAGAGAAGGTGATGCAAATGATCGCCATATGTTAGTACAACATCTAGAAAAAAATAAAATTGGAACTCGGTTACTGTTTGGAGGGAATTTGTTAAGACAACCTGCTTATGCTAATATAGAGCACCGTGTTGTAGGTGATTTGACTAATACCGACATTATCATGAATCAATCATTTTGGTTAGGTGTTTGGCCTGGTTTGAATGAAAGTCACTATGATTATATAGCTGATGTGATTCGTGACTATTTAAATTCGTAGAGTGATTAAATTATTAAAAAAGAGCTCTGCTATAATTGGTATTGATGGAGCTATCGCTTTTACAATACTTTCAAGATTAATTCAAGCTGGTGGTGGCATAATCACTTTAATTTTTGTCGCAAAATGTCTTACAAAGATTGAGCAAGGCTATTACTATACGTTTGGTAGTATATTAGCTATCCAGATTTTTTTTGAATTAGGTCTTTCAAATATTCTTACACAATTTGTGGCACACGAAAATGCCAATTTGATTTGGAATGATAAAACAAGTTTTAGAGGGCCAATTGAATCAAGTTCACGATTGGCTTCTCTATTGCGTTTTACAGTAAGATGGTTCGCTGTAATTGCTGTTTTATTATTTTTAGGTTTGCTGATTGCTGGATATTGTTTTTTTAATAAATTCGGCAAAAATGACAATATTGTTGAGTGGCAAGTTCCTTGGTTAATACTTTCAATTACAACCTCTCTGTCGTTAATGCTTTCTCCCATTTTAGCCTATCTTGAGGGACTAGGAAGGGTAAAAGAAATTGCAAGGATAAGATTAGTACAACAGTTGATTCAACTCTCGTTTATTATTCTTTTCTTTCAATTTGGATTTAAATTATTTTCTAGCCCATTAGCTTCAATAGTCTCTTTTACTGTCATTCCAATCTGGATTTTTTTGGGAGATACAAAAAAAACATTGCTATTCATTTGGAATAAAATTGATGTTTTTAAAGTGAATTATAGATTAGAAATTTTTCCTTTTCAGTGGAAAATAGCCTTGAGTTGGATTAGTGGTTACTTTATATTTCAATTGTTTAATCCCGTTCTTTTTGCTACAGAAGGCCCTAGTGTTGCTGGACAAATGGGAATGACATTAGTGATTTTAAATTCTATCTTGATGTTCACTTTGAGTTGGGTTTCAACAAAAATTCCTTTTTTTTCAAGTTTGATAGCAAAAAAGAGCTATAAAGAATTAGATAATTTATTTTATAAAACGTTGATTCAATCTTCAGCATTGAATGCATTAGCATTATTTTGTTTTTTTATTATAGTTTTTTTATTGAGATATTTTGATTTAAAAATCGATGGTAAAAATTTTGGAAATAGGTTTTTATCTTTTCTGCCACTGTTATTTATGAGTATACCGGTTTTTTTAAATCATATAATTGCCTCATGGGCTACTTACTTGCGTTGTCATAAAAAAGAACCGATGTTGTTACAAAGTGTAGTTATAGGTGTTTTATCTTGCTTGTCGACTTTGGTTTTGGGTAAATTCTTTGGAGTAATAGGAATGACTCTAGGATATATGGTATTAACTATGGTGGCATTTATATGGACTTATATGATTTTTAAAACAAAAAAGAGATTATGGCATTCATAGAAAAACCGCTTTTAACAATAGCAATACCTACTTATAATAGATCAAAGTTTTTAGATAAAGCGTTGTATTATATAGATGTTCAGGTAAATGGATTCGACTTTCCGATTGAAATAATTGTTTCAGATAATTGTTCAGATGATGATACGTCATTAATAGTTCAAAAATACATCGATAACGGATTGGCAATTAGATATATAAAAAATGAGATAAATAAAGGTGCAGATTTTAATATCGCTCAGTGTTATACACAAGCTAAGGGGAAATATGTTGTAGCTTTTGGGGATGATGATATATTTAATAAAGGCTCAATTGTTCAAATATTGAATGTTTTGAATAAATATGAAGATATTGGTGTTTTTTATCTGAATTGGAAATTACTAGATAGTGTTGACGAGATGGATAATCTTAGTAATAGTGAAATATTATTATTTAAAGATTATATAGATTTTTTTGAAAAGATTAGCCATAATGTAACTTTTATTTCTGGCAATGTAGTTAACTCAAAATTTATAAAGAATATAAATTTTGATTCTTACTTAGGTACTAATTTAGTTCAGCTTCCACTTTTTTTGACAGCGGCATTTGAATCAACATATAATATTGTTCATAAGGCTCCACTTGTGAGTGTTGAACCAGAAAATAGTGGGGGATTTAGTGTATTGAAAGTGTTTGGGAAAAATATCAATGATATCTTTAGAAAGGTTTGTTTAAATTCGAAACAAGCACAGCTATCTGAGATGATAAATTGCAGGCTATTTATGGAATGTTTTCCTGGCTGGATTTATAGAATTAAAACTCAAAATCACAGTTTTACTGATAGATTAAGTTCTTTTAAATTAGAATATAATACAAAGAAAGAATTATTTGTTTATTTATTTTTTGTGTATCCAGTAATAATAATGCCTGAAAAATTACTAAAAATAATATGGCCAATATTTAAAATATATTCTGCAATACTGAGAAAAATTATTTTATTTAAGAAGAAAAAAAATGTTGAATTTATAACTATAAATAAATGATTAAAATACTCATAGTTTTTGGAACTAGACCGGAAGCAATTAAAATGGCTCCGTTAGTAAAAGAATTTCAAAAACATACTGATAGATTTGATGTTAAGGTTTGTGTAACAGCTCAACATAGACAAATGTTAGATCAAGTTTTAGATTTTTTTGATATTATACCAGATTATGATTTAAATTTAATGCGTCCAGGTCAAAATTTATCACAATTAACGGCAGATGTTATTTTAGGTTTAAAAACAGTCTTTGAACAATTTACGCCTTTTTATACCTTTGTACATGGTGATACCACTACTTCTACTGCTGCTGCCCTTGCATCATTTTATGCAGGTGTAAAGGTTTGTCATGTTGAAGCAGGCCTACGTACGTATAATAAATTGTCGCCTTTTCCTGAAGAAATGAATAGACAATTAACTGGCAGATTAGCAGATATACATTTTGCTCCAACTTATCAATCAAAAGAGAATTTATTAAGTGAAGGTACTCTTGAAAATTCTGTTTTTGTAACTGGAAATACTGTTATCGATGCACTTTTATATGCAAAAGATAAAGTTGAGTTAATTAATGATTCACAAATAAATTTTTTAAAATCCATTATTGATAATTCAAAAGATTTAGTTTTAGTTACTGGACATAGGAGAGAAAATTTTGGAGATGGCTTTATCAATATTTGTAAAGCATTAAAACAATTAGCGGCAGAACGAAATGTTCAGATTATTTATCCTGTACATCTTAACCCTAACGTAATTGATCCTGTTCATTCTATTTTAAAAGATACGGAATCTATTCATTTGATTGAGCCTCTTGCTTATCCTGCTTTTGTCTGGCTTATGAAAAAAGCTAAAATTATAATAACTGACAGTGGAGGTGTTCAAGAAGAGGCACCAAGTCTTGGAAAACCTGTTTTGGTAATGCGAGATACTACAGAAAGACCAGAAGCTGTTGAGGCAGGAACAGTAAAATTAGTGGGAACTAATATTGATAAAATATTATTTGAAGCAAAATATTTGTTAGATAATCCGAAAGAGTATCAAAGAATGTCTTTGGTTCATAATCCATATGGTGATGGATCTACTTGTGCAAAAATTATAGAATGTATACAATAATTAGAATAAAATGAATAAAATTTTGTTTGTTTCAAGATATCCAAATGAGATTGACCTTAAGGATGGTATGATGCAACGGATAGCAAATGTTGATGCTTTCTTTGAGAATGTTGAAAGAACTTATTTATATATATCCTTAACAAAAAATTTATCTTACTCAAATAAGCTTTTGGGTAATTTAAATATTATTGAATTAAATCTATTTTTTCATTTTTTTAAAATTTGTAAGTTAATAAATAAGAATACGGTAATTTATGTGCATTCGCTATGGAACTATATTTGGATTGCATTATTTAGCATGAAAAATAAAAAGCTAGTTATTGATTTACATGGCGTAGTTCCCGAAGAATTAGAGTTTTATAATCGAAATATTTTAAGTTGGTTTTTTTCAATAATTGAACGTAGATTAATAAATACTGTTAGTGTTATGATCTATGTAAATACAACTATGAAAGATTATTACTTAAACAAATACAAAAAGTTAGCTAAGAAGGAAAATTATGTCTGTCCAATACTGACAAAAAATGTTTTTGCTCAAGATAACGATTTTGATATTGACGCTTTTAAAAGTGAAATTGGAATTTTAGAAAATAATATTGTTTTTATTTATTCCGGCAATATTCAAAAATGGCAAAATTTTGATATGGTTATTGATTCCATTAACAAGTTAAATAATGTAAATTATAAATTCATAATTTTAACTAATGAAATAAATGCTGTCAACAAAATAATTTTAGATCGCTGTAACGAGTCAAAAAGAAAACAAATTTTAGTTTTTAGTGTGTCTCCAAAAGAACTTTCCAAATACTATTCTATTTCTCATTATGGTTACATTCTTAGAGATGATCACATTTTGAACCGAGTTGCAATGCCAACAAAATTAATTGAGTATTTATATTTTGGTATAGTACCAATTGTTAAATTAATTGATATTGGTGATTTTAATAAGTTTGGTTATGAATACATTTTTATTTCAGATGTAAGTAATGATTTATGTCCTGTAAAAAGTGGTAAAAATACTGCAATTGCTGAAGGACTTTTAAAAGAGAATTATAATATTAAAGAGTTAATATTATAATATGATTGCATACTATTTGTTCTATGGATCCCTAGGTTTATTTTCCTTTTTTCAGTCGATTGATTTTAAAGAGCAAATAGTTAAAGAGAACTTGAAAGTTATCGAAAGGTTAGTGCCTTTTGGATTGTTGTTTTTTATTGGGTTAAGATATAAAATAGGAACTGACTGGGTTGAATACAAAACTTTTTTTGATAAAGTAGAAACAATTGATGTAGTTTTATTTAAGTCAAAACTTGCAATTGAATTTTATAGCGAAGAGTTTTTTGAATTAGGATTTAAGTTTTTAGTATCGTTAATAAAAACTTTAGTAGGACAATTTCAATTTTTAGTATTTATAATATCGGCATTTAATATATACTCATTCGTTAGGTTTTTGAGGATAAATAATGTTGAGAATAAATTTATGTTCTATTTAATGTATTACTCTTTTAATTTATTTACAGAGTTTGATATTATTAGACAAGCTTTGGCATTTTATGTTTTTTTATTTGCACTTGAGTATGTCAACAAATCTTTCATAAAATATGCTTTAATCTGCTTAATCGCTGGAAGTTTTCATTCAAGTGCATTATTATTTATTCCCCTATACTTTTTTTTTAAGATTGATTTAAGTAAGCGGTTGTTAGTGATAACTTTAATTGTTTATTTTTTTGGTTATTTGTTTGGAGTTAAATGTATCTCATTGATTTTGGATCTTTTTTCTTTTATTTCAGGTAATTACGTTTTTGATAAAATTAAAATTTACATTGGATTATTTGGATATCCCAATAAATTTGGAATATTTACCTTAGTATATTCTTTACTTGCCCTTATTCTAATATTTAATTATGATAAATTACAAAGTCTGTCTAAGTCACAAAAAGTAATGATATTATTTTTTCTTGCTTATGCTTACGTATCTGTCTTTTTTTCTGAAATTAAAGTGGTTGAAGCTAGATTTGTTTTCTTCTTTAACTTTGGAATAGCGTTTCTCTTTTCATTCTCTAGTAAATTGCTAAAGCCAAAACCTCAAATCATTGCGGTAAGTTTTTATATAACCTATGCGATTTTACGATTTAATCTTTCAATGATGGATGAAACTGTGAGGTTAACATATTCACCTTATTTCAATTATTTGTTTGTCGATGATCAAGATGAAAAATTTATTCTAGAAAAATATAATCGGGTTAAAATAAAAGTTGGGGATTATTATGAAGATAAGGTAATCGAAAATAAAGAATAATATATGCGAGTTAAAAATAACTTTTTAGTTATAGAAATTGAAAAATTAGTAAAATGGAAAAATCAGTAAACTTTAATGCAGATGTATCTGCGGTTGTTGTTTTATATAATCCTGATTTATCAAATCTCAAAAAAAGCTTACTTTCACTGATTACTCAGGTTGGTAATGTGATTTTAATTGACAATAGTCCTATAAATTTAGAAACTGGAGAATTTTTATCTTTTTTTAAAGATTTCTCGATTGAGTATTATTTTCTAGGTGAGAATTTGGGAATAGCTAAGGCTCAAAATATAGGAATACATAAGGCATTAAATAAAAAATCAAACTTTGTTTTGATCATGGATCAAGATAGTATTCCTTTTAGCGATATGGTTTACCATTTAAAGCATGATTTTATATTTTTATCTAATAAAGGATGTAAAGTAGGTGCAATAGGACCTGTCCCAATTAATATTCAGACGCAAGCACCTTATTCATCTAGAATCAAAAAAAACTATCCGTTTTTTGATGATTGTCAAAATATTATAAAAGTTAGTGAGTTAATTAGTTCAGGCAGTTTAATTGATTTAGCTATTTTTGAAGATGTTGGTTTAATGGATGAGTCTTTATTTATTGATGGGGTTGACCATGAATGGTGTTGGCGAGCTAACTCGAAGGGGTATGTTTGTGCAATGTCTAATAATGCAAAATTACAGCATATGCTTGGTGAAGGAGATAGAAAAATATTTGGAATCCGGATTGCAATTACTTCTCCTTTTAGAGTTTTTTATCAATTTAGAAATTACTTTTATTTATGTAAGAGACAATATGTGCCCTTATATTGGAAAATTAATAATGGATTTAAATATTTGATAAAAATACTTTATTATCCTACATTTGTTTCGCCTAGAAAGCTTTATTTAAAGAATATTCTTAGAGGAATAAAAGCGGGTTTGAGTGTAAAAGGATAAATTATAATTTAATATAAATATATATATATGAATATTTTAGTTACTGGCGGTGCTGGTTTTATTGGAAGTCATCTTTGTGATCAATTATTAAATGACGAAAAAAATTATGTTTCCGTTGTGGATAATTTATCTTTAGGGCGTATTAAAAATATAGAACATTTAATTCCTAATGCCAAATTTAAGTTTTACGAAATAGACATACTTAATGATACTGAGCTTAACTCGGTTTTTGTAGAAGGTAAATTTGATGTGGTTTTTCATTTGGCAGCTAATTCTGATATTGCAAAAAGTTATAATGATCCAAGCGTAGATTTAAATAATACATTTTTGACAACATTCAAGGTTTTAAATTCTATGCGAGTTCATGAGGTTAAACAGCTGGTATTTGCATCGACATCTGCTATTTATGGTGATACTATTGAAACACTAAATGAAGATTTTGGCCCACTTTTTCCGGTATCTCATTACGGCGCTGGAAAGCTTGCATCTGAAGCATTTATTTCTTCTTTTTCTGCAAATTACGGAATTCAAACTTGGATAATAAGATTTCCAAATGTTGTTGGAGAAAGAACAACACATGGTATTCTTTTTGACTTTGTTAAAAAAATTAACGATAACCCAATATATCTTGAGGTTCTTGGCAATGGTGAACAAAATAAGCCCTATGTATATGTAAGAGATTTAGTAGAAGCAATAAATTTTGTTTGGACAAATTCAAGTGAAAAATTTAATTATTTCAATATTGGTGTGGACAGCAGTACTAAAGTTAAAGATATTGCAAAAATTGTACTAGAAGAAATGAATGAATTGAGAGAAATAAGATTTACAGGAGGAGATAGAGGCTGGGTTGGAGATGTGCCTTTTTTCTCCTATAGCTTAGATAAAATTCATGATTTAGGCTGGAAAGCAAAGAATACTTCTGATGAAGCAGTTAGGCTATCTATTAGAAGTATTGTTAACCAGATAAAAAAATAAAGTATGAAAGCTGTCATACTAGCAGGAGGAAAAGGTACTCGTTTAGGGCTAACTGATGTTCCAAAACCTATGGTTAATGTAGCGGGAAAGCCTTTGTTGTTGCATCAAATTGAATTATTGAAACGTTACGGAATTAAAGATGTGATTCTATTAACTGGACACTTGGGAAATGTAATTGAAAATTATTTTGGTGACGGACATAAATTTGGTGTAAATATTAGTTATATCGTAGAGGATATTCCTCTAGGAACTTCAGGTGCAGTTAAAGAGTTAGAAGGCTTAATTAGTGATCGTTTCTTGGTTTTATATGGAGATGTCATGATGGATTTTGATATAGACTCATTTATTCAATTTGACAGCGAGGCTAATTCGATTGCCTCAATCATTGTCCATCCTAATGATCATCCTTATGATAGTGACTTAGTAGAAACCAATGAACACGGTTATGTAAATAAATTTCTTTCTAAGCCACATGAAGAAAACTTGTTTTATAGTAATAATGTAAACGCTGCTACTTATATCTTTCATCCTGATATTTTTCAGTATATAAATAAAGGCGAATTATCTGATTTTGGGAAAGATATTTTTCCTGCAATTTTGCATAAAGGAATTCACAAAATAAGAGCTTATAATACTCCTGAGTATATAAAAGACCTTGGAACTCCTGATCGCCTTACCCTAGTTGAAAATGCAGTTATAAGTGGAAAAGTGGCCTCGTTTAATAAGAAATTTAAGAGACCAGCAATCTTTCTAGATAGAGATGGGGTAATTAACGAAGAGGTCGATAATTTAAGAAATATCAATGACTTTAAATTGCTTCCACGAGTTTCTGAAGCTATAAAGAAAATTAATAATTCTAAATTTTTAGCAATCGTAATAACTAATCAGCCTATGATTGCAAAAGGATTTTTGTCAGAATTAGAGCTTAGCGAAATACATAAAAAACTGGAGACTGAAATAGGCCATGAAAGGGCTTATGTTAATAAAATTTACTATTGTCCGCATCACCCAGAAGCTGGATTTGAGGGTGAAATCATTTCTTTGAAAATTAAATGTGAATGTAGAAAACCTAATATAGGGATGATCGAGAAAGCAGTAAAAGAATTTAATATTGATCTATCTAAATCTTATTTTATTGGAGATACAACAATAGATGTTCAAACAGGAATTAATGCAAATGTTAAAACCGTGTTGGTAAAGACAGGACATGCTGGAAGTGATAAAAAATATAATGTTAAACCTGACGCAATTGCAATTGATTTGTATGATGCAGTCAGTCAAATTTTGGAAATGAATGATAATTAGTAGAACACCATTTAGAATAAGTTTTGCCGGGGGAGGCAGTGACTTAAAAGAATATTATCAGAATCATGGCGGTGCTGTATTAAGTGTATCAATTGATAAATATGTTTATCTTTCTATGCATCCTTATTTTAATGATGATAAGTATCTTTTGAAATATTCTAATATAGAATTAGTAGATAGGCTAGATCAAATACAACATAGAATCATTAGAAAAGTTTTTGAAGATTTTGATATAAAAGGTGTTGATTTCAATTCAAGTGCAGATATTCCTTCAGGGACAGGTTTGGGGTCTTCGTCAGCTTTTACTTCAGGACTGATTAGTTTATGTAATGCATATCAGGGAAAATATCTTTCTCGAGAAATGATCGCAGAACTAGCTTGCATAATTGAAATAGATAAACTTCATGAACCTATAGGGAAACAAGATCAATATGCTTGTGCCTTAGGTGGATTAAACTTCATTGAGTTTAGAGAAAATGAAAAAGTTATTGTTGAGCGAGTAAAAATGAATCAGAATAAATATGATCTATTAGAGAATTATTTATTGATGTTTTATTTAGGTAATACTAGAAAAGCATCTTCGATACTGACTGAGCAAAAGGAAAATACAAAATCGGATCATAAAAAAGTAGATAATTTGCATAAAATGGTAGGTCTTGCCCATGATCTAAAGAAAGAACTTCTGTCTAATAATATAGAATCAATGGGAGAGATTTTGCATACTGGATGGATGTATAAGAAAGAACTAGCTTCTAATATTTCTAATAAAGATATTGACATATTTTACGAAAAAGCTATTAGAGCTGGAGCTGTAGGCGGAAAATTATTAGGAGCAGGTGGTGGAGGATTTTTGCTTTTTTATGTTGAGGAATCTAAACAACAAGCGGTAAGATCAGCATTGAGCGATCTTTATGAATTACAATTTAAATTTGATAATACAGGAACAAGTATAATATTTTAACTATGGAATCATTAACAATTATAGATACATATCTATCAGAATTAAAAAATACAATTGATGCTTTAAGCAGAAAAGAGATCGTTCAATTTTCTGAACTTTTAGAAAAAACAAGACAAGAAGGAAAACGCGTTATTATATTTGGTAATGGAGGTAGTGGGTCAACTGCTTCACATTTTGCCTGTGATATAAACAAAGGAGTTTCACTTGGAAAAAGTAAAAGATATAAGGTAATAGCATTAACTGATAATATTGCTACAATTTTAGCTTATTCGAACGACTTATCATATGATGATGTGTTTGTTGAGCAAATGAAAAACTTTATTGAAGAAGGAGATCTTATTGTTGGTATATCAGGTAGCGGAAACTCTAAAAATGTTCTGAAAGCTATTGAGTATGCAAACGAAAGAGGGAATTTTACTGTTGGGTTAACTGGTTTTTCAGGCGGAAAATTGCGTGAAATTTCATCTTTAAGTATCAATGCTAATGTGAATGATATGCAAATTTCTGAAGATATTCATATGATGCTCGTGCATGTTTTAATGAAAGTACTGTCTCGCTATGACTAATAGTAAAGATTTTGACTTTAGTGTTCTAATGCCATTGTTTTTTAAAGAAAAACCAGAATACATCGAAGAAAGTTTGAAAAGTTTATATAATCAAACTCTTAAACCTACTGAAATAATACTTGTACAAGAGGGAGTTTTAAATGAAGAGCAAAATAATATCCTTAACTATTGGATTAAGGCTTTTGGAGACGAAGTAATAAGAGTTGTCGATTCCAAAGAAGTAAAAGGATTGGCTCCTTGCTTGAATTTAGGATTACATGCAAGTAGATGTAATTATATTGCTAGGTTTGATTCAGATGATATCTGCTTTCCTGATCGTTTTGAAAAACAAATTGAGTTTTTAAAAAATAACAATGACGTTGTTATATTAGGTGGCCAAATTGAAGAATTTGATGAAAAAATGGAAGTTTCAATGGGAATTAGAAGAGTACCCGTTAAATATCGTGAAATATTGTCATTTGCCAAATGGCGATGTCCTTTTAACCATCAGACAGTTTTTTATAAAAGAGATGTTGCCATCGCATTAGGAGGATATCCTATCATGAAAGTTTATGAAGACTATTCATTTTGGGGCTTGTTTTTAGTCAATGGCCATAAAGCGGCTAATCTGCCAGATGTTTTAGTTAAAGCGCGTACGGGTGAAGGGTTAATAACAAGGAGATCAGGTATGAATTTCTTAAAAGGAGAACTTACAGGAATAAAATTTTTGTACAAGATTAAATTTCTTTCAACTCTTAGGTATTATACTTTAGTTATTTCACGAATTGTTGTACGCTCACTGCCGACAGGCGCTTTGAGGAAAATTTATACCTTATTAAGAAAAAGACAAGATGCAAGTTTGGGTTAGTGGAAATTCAGGTTTCGTTGGGAAAAACCTTATTCAGTATTTAAAGGACAGCTCTTTTGAATATTGTCCAATCACCAGGACAGACTTTCATGATGTGTCTAAATTAGAATTTGATGTAAATGATGCCATAGTTCATCTAGCGGGTAAAGCGCACGATCTTAAGGCAACATCAAATCCTGATGAATATTATCGGATAAATTTTGAACTAACCAAAAAGCTATATGATGAATTTTTGAAGTCTAAGGCAGGAAAATTTATTTTTGTTAGTTCAGTAAAAGCCACAGCAGATGTGGTCGATGGAATTTTAACTGAAGAACATTTGCCAAATCCGCAGACACATTATGGAAAGTCAAAACTTATGGCCGAGGAATATATCCAAAACCAACCATTGCCAGAAGGAAAATCATACTATATTTTACGTCCATGTATGATACATGGCCCTGGTAATAAAGGTAATTTGAATTTGTTATATAAGTTTGTACAAAAAAATATTCCTTACCCGCTGGCTGCATTTGATAACAAACGATCGCTTTTAAGTGTAGATAATTTATGCTTTGTCATTAAAAAATTGTTTGAGAAGAATATACCATCGGGGATTTACAACGTTGCTGATGATGAACCATTGTCAACAAATCAGATCGTCTCGTTTCTAGCTAATTCTTTAAATAAGAAGCCTAAATTATGGCCGATTTCACAAAAAATAATAATAAAAACAGCTAAAATTGGAGATAAAATAAAACTCCCTTTAAATACAGAACGTTTAAAAAAACTAACAGAAAACTATATTGTTAGCAATATTAAAATTAAAGAGGCCTTAGATATAGAATTTCCATTAAGTTCAATGGAAGGGCTTTGTAAAACGGCTAAAGCTTTTAAGAGATAAAATAAAAAACTGGATGTTTTTAAATGCGATTAATTAAAGATTAAAATACCTTATAAATAAATGTTACAAGCATCTCTGTGTGTCGTTATTCTATTACTTTTTATTGTTGAATTAATTTATTTTAGAATAGCTGATTATTTTAATATTATTGATAAACCAAATCAAAGGAGTTCGCATACCGAAATAACATTAAGAGGAGGTGGAATCATTTTTTGGTTCGCAGCTTTATTTTATTTTGTGCAGAATGTTCAAAACAATTACTTTTTCTTTACAGGAATTACTCTTGTGAGTTTAGTTAGTTTTTGGGATGATATTCAAAGTCTATCAAATAAAATCCGAATTTCAATCCATTTTCTCTCGATTACTTTGATTTTTTATGATATGAATTTATTCAATACAATTCCGATTTGGGGTATTGTAATTGCTTATATTACTGCCATTGGCTTGATAAATGCCTATAATTTCATGGATGGAATTAATGGAATTACAGGACTGTATACATTGGTAGTTATGGGGTCATTATTATATGTAAATACAAAAATTCAGCTTTTTGTTGATGGAGCTTTTATAAAATATGCAATGCTTGCAAGTTTAATTTTCTTGTTTTTTAATTACAGGAAAAAGGCAAAATGTTTTGCCGGCGATGTTGGAAGTATAGCCATCGCTTTTTGGATAATCTATTTAGTTTTAAAATTAATTCTTGCAACAGAATCAATAATATGGCTATTGTTTTTGGCTGTATATGGCGTTGATGCCGTTTGTACAATATTACACAGACTTTACCTGAAGCAGAATATTTTTGAAGCCCATCGATTACATTTGTATCAAATACTAAGTAATGAATATAAAATACAACATAGATTAGTAGCTCTTTTTTATGCTTTAATGCAGACAGCAATTTCTTTATTAGTTGTTTTCCTTTATCACAAAGTTCAAGATTTAATAATATTCTTAATTATAATCCTGCCTTTGCTGTGTATTTATTCTTCAAAATTTTATTTGCTAAACAAAAATAATTTACAGATAAAAGCATGATACCAAAAGTAATTCAAGGAGGTAATTTTTCAGATCATCGCGGTACGATTTCATATGTAAATGATTTTACTTTTGAGGATATTGAAAGATTTTATATTATAAGTAATTCCAATGAAAGTCCTATCCGTGCCTGGCAAGGGCACAAACTAGACGCAAAAAACTTTTACTGTCTAAGCGGGTCTTTTAAAATACATTTTGTGAAAGTTGATGATTGGGAAAATCCATCAAAAAACTTGAAAGTTGAAACTATAATTGTTTCTGAATCTGATAGTAAAATAATTCATATTCCAGCTGGTTATGCTAATGCCATTGAATCTTTAGAAAATAATTCAAAATTAATATCTTTTTCAACTTTACCCTTGAAGGATGTAAAGGATGATGATGTTCGTTATCCAGCAGATTATTGGTTAATAAATGAATAATTCTAGAATTTATTTGTCCTTAGGAGTACAAAGTGGTTTTGAAAAAGAATATGTTTCAAAAGCCTTAGAAGATAATTGGATAACTTCTGGAGGTCCAAATGTAGATAATTTCGAAATTGAACTTCAAAACTATTTAGGAGAAGACTTATTTGTAACAGCATTAAATTCTGGAACATCGGCAATTCATTTAGCACTCGTTTTATTGGGTGTAGAAAAGGATGATGAGGTTATTTGTCAGACAATGACATTTTCTGCATCTGCAAATCCAATTTTATATCAAGGAGCAATTCCTGTTTTTATTGACAGTGAGAAAGAAACTTGGAACATTTGCCCTGAAAATCTTGAAATCGCAATAAAAGACAGAATTAAAAAAGGCAAAAAACCAAAAGCGATTATAGCAGTTCATTTATATGGAAATCCTTATAAAGTGGATGAAATTCATGCTATAGCAGATCGATATCAAATTCCAATTATAGAAGATAGTGCCGAAGCTTTAGGCAGTTCTTATAAAGGAAAAAAATGTGGAACTTTTGGGAACTTAGGAGTTTTATCATTTAACGGGAACAAAATTATAACAACTTCTAGCGGAGGAGCATTGATTTCTAATTCTAAAGTGATCAGAGAAAAAGCAATTTTTTATGCTACCCAGTCAAAAGATAACGAAGTGCATTATCAACATAGTTCAATAGGTTATAATTATAGAATGAGTAATATTTGTGCAGGTGTTGGTATTGGTCAGATGAAAATTCTAGATAAAAACGTTATAAAAAGAAGGGAAAATCATAGTTTTTATAAAGAGATTTTTAAAGAGATAGCTGCTGTCGAATTTTTTGAAGTTTTAAATGAAGATTATTATTCTAGTTATTGGTTGAATACTATTTTGATAAATAATGAGAGTCCAAATAAAAATAGAGAAAGTTTAAGGCTAGCGCTGGAGGCAAAAAATATTGAAAGCCGTCCGCTTTGGAAACCAATGCATTTACAGCCTATTTTTGAAAAGTATGCTTATTATGGAACTACTGTAGCGGAGAATTTATTCAAAAAAGGATTATGTTTGCCATCTGGCTCAAATTTAACAATGGACGATAAGAATAGAATAAAAGAGGTGATTACCACTTTTTTTAAATCATAAAATACGATTAAAAATATAATATGAGAATTGAAGAAACATTTATAAAGGATTTGGTTGTTGTAGAGCCAACTGTTTTTGGTGATGCAAGAGGATACTTTTTTGAATCATACAGTAAAACTAAATTTGAAGACTTAGGAATTAATATTGATTTTGTACAAGATAATCAGTCTTTTTCAAAAAAAGGGACATTAAGGGGAATGCATTATCAAAATCCTCCTTTTGCACAAACTAAACTGGTTCGTGTTTTAGAAGGTGAAATTATTGATGTGGCCGTAGATTTGAGAAAAAATTCTCCAACTTACGGAAAATCATTTAGTATTTTATTGTCAGCCGAAAACAAAAAACAATTGTTGGTTCCACAAGGATTTGCTCATGGTTTTTCGGTTATTAGCGAAACAGCTTCAGTGATGTACAAGTGTGATCAGTTTTATAACAAAGCCTCAGAAGGCGGAATTAAATTTGATGATCCGTCTTTAAATATTGATTGGGGAATGGATTTAAACGATGCAATTGTGTCAGAGAAAGATCTAGTTTTACCTACTATTGAAAATTGTAATAGTCTGTTTTAAATGAAAAAGATTCTTGTAACAGGAGCAAATGGACAGCTGGGATCTGAACTGCAGGTCTTGTCTGAAAATTACAAAAATTATGATTGGTTCTTTGCTGATAGAACTAAGGTAACATTAGATGATTTATTGTTACTTAAAACTCAATTAAATGAAATCAATCCAGATATAATATTTAATTGTGGAGCTTACACAGCAGTTGATAAAGCTGAAAGTGAAAAGGAATTAGCTTTTACAATAAATCATTTAGCTGTTGGAATAATTGCAAAATATGCTTCAGAAAATAAAGCGAAATTAATTCACGTCTCTACAGATTATGTTTTTGATGGGACATCTTCAGTGGCTTTAAATGAAGAAGCTGCAACAAATCCTATAAATGTTTATGGTGAAAGTAAATTAGCAGGTGAAATTGCTTGCTTAAAAGAAAATCCAGATTCAATTATTATCAGGACTTCTTGGGTTTACAGTAAATTTGGAAATAATTTTGTTAAAACCATGCAGCGATTAATGCAGGAGAGAGATTCAATAAATGTAGTAAATGATCAGGTGGGTTCTCCAACTTACGCCACTGATCTCGCGCAGGCTATGTTAGATATTATCGAGTCTTCAAAATGGATTCCAGGGATTTATAATTATTCTAATGAAGGAGAAATAAGTTGGTATGAGTTTGCGTTAGCCATAAAAGAATTAGGTAATTATAACTGTATTGTTGGAGGCATTCCATCAGCATCTTATCCAACTCCGGCAAAGCGCCCTGAGTTTTCTTTACTTGGCAAAAATAAAATAAAGAAAGATTATGGTTTGGAAGTACCTTATTATAAAGAAAGTTTAAAAAAAATATTTATATAAATTGATTCAAGATTTGAATTTATCATTGTTAAACAGGTGATGAAATCTAAAGTCTAGAATTTAAAATTAAAAACATATGAAAGGAATTATTTTAGCTGGAGGTTCAGGTACTCGCTTACATCCATTGACACTTGCAATGAGTAAACAAATGATGCCGGTTTATGATAAGCCAATGATTTACTATCCGTTATCGACTTTGATGATGTCAGGAATCAGCGAAATTCTTATTATATCGACTCCGCATGATTTACCAAATTTTAAAAAATTATTAGGAGATGGATCGTCGCTTGGATGTAAATTCTCTTACGCAGAACAAGCAATTCCTAATGGATTGGCGCAGGCATTTGTAATTGGCGAAGAGTTTATTGGGAATGATGATGTAGCTTTGATATTAGGAGACAACATCTTTTTTGGGTCTAATATGCAGGAATTGCTGAAGTCTAATACAAAACCGACAGGTGGTGTTGTTTTTGCTTATCATGTTTCAGATCCAGAACGATATGGAGTAGTTGAATTTGATGAAAATTCTAAAGCGATTTCGATTGAAGAAAAACCCATTGAACCAAAGTCGAGTTACGCAGTTCCAGGATTATATTTCTACGACAATTCTGTAGTGGAAATTGCAAAAAATATTAAACCAAGTGCACGTGGTGAATATGAAATTACAGATGTTAATAAGGTTTATTTAGAAAGAGAAGCTTTAAAAGTTGGGATCTTAAGCAGAGGAACAGCTTGGTTAGATACCGGAACTTTTAATAGTCTAATGCAGGCTGGGCAATTTGTTCAAGTCTTGGAGGAGAGACAAGGACTGAAAGTAGGATGTATTGAAGAGATTGCATGGAGACAAGGTTTTATCAATGATGCTCAATTAGAGGAACTTGCATTGCCCTTAGTCAAATCTGGTTATGGAAATTACTTAATAGAGTTTTTAAAACAGAAGAAAAAAGGGATTAAAATTTAATTTACTTACATAAATGCATTTTTAAACGTTTAATTTGTATTTTTGTAAGACCTACAAATTTGCAGAATCAAAATTAATACCATTGAATACAGATAAACAGGCCAAAATAGCCGACGTGTTGCATAACTCGTTATCTCCTAGAAATCTAAGGGCTCACATTAATAACCTTAGCTATTTGCCTAGGTGGATTATTGTTGGGATTGATGTAATGGTTTTAATATTTTCTTTTAGTTTTACTTATATGCTGTTTGAAGGGACAGCATTGGGATATATAATTACATCTCACGACTTTTATTTTGTTTCAAGTTTAATACTTGTAAATATATTTTTCTTCTGGCTTTTTAGAACTTATTCAGGAATTATTAGGCATTCTTCTTATATTGATGCCATAAAATTACTGTTTTCGCAAATGTCAGTTTTGGTGTTCTTTTTATTTTTTAATTTAGTTTTTGAATTATACACAGGACATAAAGCTTTTTTAAATACAGCACTTTTTATCAACTTGGTTCTATCCTTTTGTGGATTGTTTTTATATCGTGTAATTGTTAAACAAACTTTTGAATTATATTTTTCAGAAAAGGCAAACACAAAACTTATTAGAACGGTAATTTATGGAACAGATGCAAACGCAATTTCTGTTGCCAATGCATTAAAATTTGAAACGCCTTCCCGATTTAAAATCGTTGGATTTGTTGACAAAAATAATCAAAATGCATCGAAGAGAATGCTTGATTTGCCAATCTTGATTTTAAGGAAAAAATTACCAGCTTTAATGCGTTCTGTAGCTGCAGAAGGTGTAATTATTGCCGATAAAAGTTTGTCTAAAGACGAGCAATTAATCATTGTAGATCAATGTTTAGAGTTCAATTATCGAGTTTATACAGTTCCGTTGATTTCAGACTGGGAAAATCAAAAAGAGATTTCTCAGAAAGTTAAGAATATTCAAATTGAAGATTTATTAGAAAGAAAGCCTATTGTTTTAGACAGCAAGTCAATTTCTAAGCAATTAAAAGATAAAACTATTTTAATTACAGGCGCTGCAGGTTCGATAGGGAGTGAGATAGTTAGGCAAGTTCTTGGATTTAATCCAAAAGTTGTAATAATTTTAGATCATGCTGAAACTCCCTTGCATAATTTATGTTTAGAAACATTCGCCTCAAAAGCAGAAACTAAAATAGTTGCCGTAATTGCAGATGTAAGAAGTAAAAAAGCACTCGAAAAAGTTTTTAAAAACTATAATCCGCATGTTGTTTTTCACGCAGCGGCTTATAAACATGTTCCTTTGATGGAAGAAAATCCGTCACAGGCTATTTTGACAAATATTAAAGGAACTAAAAATCTAGCAGACTTATCATGTAAATATCGTGTCAAAAAATTTGTCATGGTATCAACAGACAAAGCTGTTAATCCTAGTAATGTAATGGGAGCGAGCAAGCGAATTGCAGAGAAATATGTACAATCTTTGTTTTTGAAGAATCAAAGAGAAAATAATGAAGGCAGTACAAAATTTATTACAACACGTTTTGGTAATGTTTTAGGTTCAAATGGATCTGTAGTTCCTTTATTCACAAAACAAATTGCAGAAGGAGGTCCAGTAACCATAACACATCAAGATATTATTCGTTATTTCATGACTATTCCTGAGGCTTGCCAATTAGTTCTTGAAGCTGGGGCAATGGGTAATGGAGGTGAGATTTATATCTTTGATATGGGTAAACCAGTCCGTATTATTGATTTGGCAAAAAAAATGATCAAATTAGCTGGTTTTATTCCAGATAAAGAAATCAAAATAAAAATCGTTGGCTTACGCCCTGGAGAAAAACTTTATGAAGAATTACTAAATGATACTTCTAAAACGTTGCCAACATATCATAATAAAATCATGATTGCTCAAGAAATTCAGGATGAATATGAAAGCCTCCATATCGATATAGATGAACTGATTGGTATTGCTGATTTCTATGATAACGATGATATTGTAGCAAAAATGAAAAAAATTGTTCCCGAATTTAAAAGCATGAATTCTGCTTTTGAAGTTTTGGATAAGTAATATTTATTACGTTAAGTTTAAGTTTTAATGAAAATATAAGAAAAAGGTGTTTTTTAACAAAACGCCTTTTCGTTTTTTATAGAATTTTCAAACGACTAAAAATCTTGTTAATTCATTAAAAAAACTTTTGATTAAATTTAATTGGAATAAGTTCTACGAAATTATGTTTCATTAATTATAAATAAATTTAGCCTCAAATAAAATAATAATAAAATCAACAATTATTCTAACCTACTTAAATGGAATTAAAAACTACGGTTTATCAAAAAGTAAATAATAATAAAATTGGTAAACTTTTACGAGAAAGCCTTAATGATATGTTTAGTTCGCGTTTTTTGGCAAAACAACTTGCTATTCGCGATATTAAGGCACAATACCGCCAATCATTTTTAGGTATTATTTGGGCATTTATTACGCCATTGTCTACAGCTTTAGTTTGGATTATTTTAAGTAAATCAGGAACAGTTAAATTATCAGATACTGGAGTTCCATATCCTGTGTTTGTTTTCTCAGGAACATTACTTTGGTCAATTGTCATTGAGTCTATTAATGCACCAATGGCAAATACTAATGGTGCAAAATCGATACTTTCTAAGATTAATTTTCCTAAGGAAGCCTTAATCTTATCAGGCGTTTACAAACTGCTGTCAAATAGTTTTGTGAAAATACTTTTGCTGTTAATTTTTTTAATAGTTTATGGAGTAGGTTTTCATTCTTCTATTCTGTTATTTCCATTTGCTTTTTTAGGAATTATTTTTTTTGGAACAACCATCGGTTTATTTATTACACCTTTGGGAATGCTCTATAATGATGTGGGGAAAATAATTAGTATGGGGCTTAGTTTCTTGATGTATGCTACGCCAGTAGTTTATGCAATTCCTAAAACGGGATTGTTAAAGACTTTGATGGAAATAAATCCACTAACACCTTTACTATTAACTACTAAAAACTTATTATTTGGGCAGAATATAGATTATCCTATCTATTATTTAGGGGTTTTTGCTGTTTGCATTCCTTTATTTTTTTTAGGATTAGTTTTTTATAGAATTTCTATTCCAATAATTGTTGAACGTATGAGTGCCTAATAATGAAGGAAAAAGAAGTATTAGTAAAAGTAGAAAATCTTTCTAAAAAGTTTTGTAAAGATTTAAAAACCAGTCTTTGGTACGGTGTAAAAGATTTATGCTCCAACGTAGTGGGAAATAAAAAGGATAGTTCAGATTTGCGTCCAAAGGAGTTTTGGGCCGTAAAAGATATTAATTTCGAATTAACAAGAGGAGAATGCCTAGGATTAATTGGGCATAACGGAGCTGGAAAATCCACGTTACTAAAAATTTTAAATGGGTTAATTAATCCAGATGAAGGAAAAGTAACCATGAAAGGGAGAGTTTGTGCTTTAATTGAATTAGGCGCTGGTTTTAATCCTATCTTAACAGGGCGAGAAAATATCTATAATAATGGTGCCGTTTTGGGTTTTTCAAAAAAAGAAATCGATTCTAAGGTAGAAGAAATTATTGATTTTGCTGAGATCCGTGACTTTATAGATATGCCAGTGCAAAATTATAGCAGCGGGATGAAAGTACGTTTAGGTTTTGCAGTGGCAGCTCAAATGGAACCAGATATTTTAATTATTGACGAGGTACTTTCGGTTGGTGATTTAGGGTTTAGAGTAAAATGCATGAATAAAATTACAGAATTGTTAGCAAATTCTGCTGTTATATTTGTATCACATTCAATGGCTCAAGTTACTACAGTTTGTAATGAAGCAATGCTATTAGAGCATGGTAAATTGGATTTTTATAGTAAAAATGTTGGAGAGGTAGTTGAACAATATTTTTTCAAGTTTCAAACTAGTGATGAACAATTGATTGGAGATGGAAGTGTAGCATTAATTGGATTTAATTTTATAGAAAATTCGAAAAAAGTTGCTGAGACTTCTATAAAAAATGGAGATGATTTAAAAGTAGAATTTGAAATTGATGCTGTTAATGATGTCCAGAACTTAAAATTTAGATTAGGTTTTTTTAATATAGAGTATAAACTTTTGGCTGAGGTAGACTCTGATACAGTAAATTTTATTGGGAAAGTAGTTGATGGAAAAATTAAGGTAACTGCCATCATTAAAGGTTTATATTTAAAGTACGGAAAATATAGCATTCATTTACATGTAACAAATCTAGATACAAATAAAAGAATATTAAGGCAAAGCAATATTGGTCATTTTATTGTAAAACCGACGATTACTGTTGGGGCTGATTTTTTATTGCCTAGTGAATGGTATTAATTTGAATGTACTTTTAAAATGACTCATATATTCATACAAGCCAGAACAGGATCAACACGGCTCCCATCTAAAATTTTATTGCCATTTTTTGACAATAAGAGTATCCTGGAGATTATTATACAAAAACTTCAAACGAGTTTTCCTTTAGTGCCAATAATAATTTGTACAACTGATAATACGAAGGACGATGAGATAGCAGAATTTTGTAAAAAAAGAGATATAAATTATTTTAGAGGGGATGAAAAAAATGTCTTAAAAAGGTTTATAGATGCGGCTTCTCATTATGATTCTCAAAAGATTATTAGAATTTGTGCCGATAATCCTTTTCTTGATATCAACTTTTTAAATGAATTACTTAAATTTCACAATGATAATCCTAAAGCTGATTATTGGAGTTTTAAAAACAGCAATAACATTCCTGTAATTAAAACACATTTTGGTTTTTTTGCAGAAATAGTCACTGTTGAAGCATTGTCTAAAGTGCTGTCAATAACTTCAGATTCTCTATATTTGGAGCATGTTACAAATTTTATTTATGAAAGTGATTTGTTTGAATGCAACTTAAAAACAATACCTTCTTTTTTAAGAAATAGAAACCATTTACGTTTTACAATAGATGATATTGTTGATTTTGAAGTTTTGCAGGAAGTATATAAATACTATAGTGAAGTTAATTATGATATTGTAAAAACTATTCTTTTTGCAGAACAAAATCCATTAATCATAAAAAATATGATTGCAAATATTAATAAATACTCGAAATGACTTATATAATAGGAGAAATAGGGCAAAACCATAATGGGTCAGTTGATTTAGCTAAAGTTATAATTGATTTAGCCTCAAGAGAAATTAAAGACGAAGTCTTTGGGAATGTATTAAAAGGGATGGATGCTATAAAGCTGACCAAACGTGATTTAAAGCAAGAATTGTCACAATCACAAATGGCTAGAATTTATGATTCACCTCATTCTTTTGGAAAAACTTATGGTGAACATCGTGAAAAACTAGAGCTATCAGAAGAAGAACATTTTGAAGTTTATCAGTACGCAAAAGCAAAAGGTTTAGATTTTGTTGAAACAATTTGTGCAGTTGGCTGTTTGTCAATGTTACGTCTTTTTACCCCTGATAAATTAAAAGTAGCTAGTAGAGATTTAACAAATTTACCTTTGTTGGAAGCCTTAGCAGAAACTAAAATCCCTATTATTGTTTCTACTGGCATGGCTGGTAAAAAGGAATTAGATGATGCTATTAAAGTTATAACAAAACATCATTTTGATTTATCAATACTGCATTGTGTTTCTCAGTATCCTACTGAACCTAAAAATGTTAATTTAAATACGATTAAGTATTTGCTTGCAAATTACAATGATTTCATGATAGGTTATTCAGATCATACTATAGGTATTTCTACCCCAGTAGCAGCAGTTGCAATGGGAGCCAAAATTATAGAAAAACATATTACACTTGATCGAAGAATGAAAGGAACTGACCAAGCTGGTTCATTAGGACCTGATGGAGTTAATAGAATGGTGAGGGATATCAGGATTTTAGATCAATCCATGGGAATCGAAGATATTTTTATTGTTCCAGAGACGGCAGTGGCGAAAGAAAAATTAGAACGTTCTATTGCTACGAATAAAATGATGAAATCTGGAATGGTAATTACAGAGGCTGATATTCATATGTTATCGCCAGGAGATGGATTCAAGTGGACGGAAAAGGAAAAAATTTTAGGCAAAAAAATTAAAAATGATATAGAAGAAAATGAAGTGATTTATTTTGATAATCTTTTGTAATGATAGAAAATTTAAAGGAAATAATTAGGGAATTAGGAAACAAATCTATTTTTAATCCGGATTGTAATTCTTTATCAAATCAAGAATGGAATGAAATAATTGAATTATTTAGTTATGATTATCAAAGGTATTATAGTGATTCCCTTGATATTTATAAAGTGAAATATTTTCCAGGATTATTAGCCACTTTCTTTTATAGAATTGCAAGAAAACTATTTTTAAAAGGTGATGAAATAAATGCTTTAGAATTTTCTTCAGTAGGTTTTTCATTGACCGCTATCGAAATTTATTTTTCTGCAGAGATTGGAAAAGGATTAAAAATAAATCATGGAATTGGAACTGTTATAGGTTCAAGAACAATTTTGGGAGATAACGTTTTGCTACACCATGCTGTAACTATTGGCGAAAAAAATGGGGGAAGAGCTAAAATAGGCAATAATGTAATTATTTACCCAGGATCAATTATTGTAGGTGATATTTACATTGGTGAAAATTCAATAATAGGGGCGAATGTTTTTGTCGACAAGAGTTATCCTGAAAAATCAAAAATATATTAAATGAAATTACCAAAATTAATATTGACAGATATTGATGGTGTTTGGACAGATGGAGGTATGTACTATGACCAGACGGGTAACGAATGGAAAAAGTTTAATACCTCAGATAGTGCAGGTGTCCTATTTTGTAAAAAACTAAATATTCCAGTAGGAATTATCACTGGTGAAGATACGGAGATTGTAAAACGACGTGCAGAAAAATTAAAAATTGATTTTTTGTATCAAGGAGTTTCTGATAAGTTGATTATTGCTAGGAAAATCTGTAAGAAATTAAATATTTCTTTAACTGATGTAGCTTACATAGGAGATGATTTAGGTGATTTAGAATTGCTATTGCATGTTGGGATTAGTTGTTCGCCAAGTAATGCTCCAAAATACATAAAAGATAAAGTAAATTTTGTAACTGCTAGAGCAGGGGGGGATGGAGCTTTTCGTGAGTTTGTAGAAACTATCTTAGGAGATGAGTTGGTATTGAAATTATTATGTTAAATCAAGAAGTTTTTATTAAAGAATTTGAAAACCATGAATTTTTATTTTATGATATTAATTGGTGGCCTCTGATAAAAGTTCAAGTTGCTTATCAGCTGCATTTAAAAAACGGCAATATTTTTAAATTAAATGATAGTGCAAGGTGTTTTTCTGACGTTGCGGTAAAAATAACTTTAAAAGATCGCTTAAATTTTTTTAAGCAAAATTTTAAGCAAAATAAAATTGTTAAAAATATAATTGTTACTAACTCTCATAACAGAATTAGCTCTGCCTCTAATTCAAAAGTACTTACTAATCCTTATACAGATCCATTTATAGATTATTTTGAAAAGCTGAAAATAGATTACAGTGTTTTTGATTATAAAAATGAGGATTTTTTTCTTGGATGTAATATAAAGATTTTGAAAAAAATCTATTTAGCGCAGGTTAAAAATGAGTTTAATAAAAATTCTGAAATCAAATTTAAATTAAAGCAATTTTGTGACTTTTTGACTCAACAATATGGCACAGATTTTAAACTCTACAATCATTTAGTAGAAAATATTATTACTAATCAAGCGGAGTATTTTACGTACTTCAATATTTTGAAAAAAAGTAATGTAAAAAATATTCTGTTGTACTGTTATTATAACAATACAATGATGAGTATTATTAGAGCAGCAAATCAGTTAAATGTTGCCATAGTAGAATATCAGCACAGTCAAGTGACTTCAAATCATTTTGCATATAGCAGTTGGAAAGCCATGCAAGGAAGTGGAAAAGATTTTTTTCCTTCAAAAATTTGGGCTTGGAGACAGAGTGATGCTGAATATTTAGAAAGACAATTTCAAGATATAAAAAAGATAAACTATATCGTAGGGGGCAATCTTTCTTTAGAGTTATCAAAAAAAACAAAAAAAATAAAGACAGACTCGCAAATTAGGATTCTTGTTACTTTGCAAGGAACTGGGTTGCCAGATTATATAATCAATTCTTTAGATCGACATCCTAATGTTGTACTATATTTGAGATTGCATCCGCGTTATACTCAAGACAAGGAAATATGTGAAATGCTTAAATTAAAATATAAAGAACAAATAGAAATAGATAAAGCAAATTCATTAACATTGCATGAACTTTTTAGTTTTGTAGATTACCATTTAACTAATTTTTCAGGTGCTGCTATTGAAGCGGAATATTTTGATATAACAAATATTATATATGGAGATAAGGGTTATTTATGTTATGAAAATGAAATCAAAACAAAAAGATATTTATTTATAAATAATCAAAATGATTTAGAATTTATATTTGAACAAAAAATAAAGTACGAATCAAATACGAGAGTAGAGAAAAAAGATATTTGTAAATTGATTAAAGAAAATTTTAATTAAATGAAATTAATTAAGAGCTTATATAGAAAATTAAAAAAGACTTTAATTAGCGAACCTAAGAAAAAGGTTGTTAAAAATATAATTGAATCGAAAGTTCAATGCTCAGAATTAATTGATGTAAGTGCACAAGTACAATTTTCAGAATTAAGAGGAAAAGTAAAAGTTGGTGCCAGAAGTTTGATTAATAAGGTACTATTTGACGGTAATATAATTATAGGCTCGAATACTACTGTTAATGGACCTAATACAGAGTTTTATTCGTTAGATTTTCCAATAAAAATAGGAAATTTTTGTTCTATAGCTCGAGGAACAAATATTCAAGAACATAATCATGATATTAATTGTATAACAACTTATTTTATAAAATATAGAATTTTCAATGATAAATATGGCGCAGATGCTGTTTCAAAAGGAGCAATTGAAATAGGAAATGATGTCTGGATTGGAACAGGTTCAACAATAT
This sequence comes from Flavobacterium sp. LC2016-01, assembly GCF_009711135.1. Lineage (GTDB taxonomy): Bacteria > Bacteroidota > Bacteroidia > Flavobacteriales > Flavobacteriaceae > Flavobacterium. Next base: position 169,469 of record NZ_WMIC01000009.1, read on the forward strand.
TAACAGGGGTAAAAATTGGAGACGGCGCTGTAATTGCGGCAAATGCGGTGGTAACAAATGACATACCTCCTTATGCAATAGCAGGCGGAACTCCTGCGAAGGTTTTGAAATATAGATTTTCTCCTGAAATTATAAATAAGCTGCTAGAAATTAAGTGGTGGGATTGGGAGATAGAAAAGATTAAAAAGAATAAGGATTTGTTTTATGATAAAGTCAGCCTAGAATCACTAAAAAAAATAAATTAATTAATTAATGCGTATTGTATTTTACTCTCATATGGGACAATTGGGTAATGGAGCTAATGAATCTTTTTTAGGAATAGTTAGCGGTCTTTCTCAAAAACATGAATGTTTTGTAATCACACCATATAAAGGGACTCTAAATGAAGAATTAGACAATTTAAAAATTAATAATACCATAATTCCATTTAAATGGTCAAGCCAAAGCAAGAATGATTATAAAAAAGTTAGTTTTATAGATTCATTAAAAACAGTAAATAAATGGTTTTCTGTCAGAAGGTTTAATGAAAAAGTAATAAATCAGCATTTAATTTTTTTAAAAGAGTTTAATCCGGATATTATCTATTCAAACACATCTGTAATTAATATAGGTGTAGCGTTAGCTGAAAAATTAAAAGTAAAACACATATGGCATATAAGAGAATTCCAGTTTTATGATATAACTCCTAATTTCGGATATTTTTATTTAAAAAAGTATTTGAAAAAATCTGAAGTAATCATCGTAAACTCTAATTTGCTTAAGTCGTATTATTCTAAATTTATTAAGAAAGATAAAATCAAAGTAGTTTACAATGGAATAGATATTTCAAGCAATACTATAGATAGAAAGAATAAAAAAGATGTTTTTGTTTTTTTAATAGTGGGCTCATTAATTAAAAGAAAAAGTCATTTTGAAGCATTAGAAGCTGTAAAACAATTGAAGTTAAGAAACGATAAGTTTCAATTACATATTGTAGGAGAGGGGAGGCTGCGGTCTGAAATGGAGTTTTTTATAAAAGAAAATGATTTAGAAGACTACGTTCGTTTATTTGGTCACCAAAACAATGTAGAACAATTTTATAAAGGAGCTGATTGCTATTTAATGTGCTCAGAGTTGGAGTCCTTTGGCCGTGTTACTGTAGAGGCTATGTTAAATACATTACCAGTAATAGGAAGGTTGTCAAAATATAACGCAACAAAAGAAATAATTAGAGACGGAATTGATGGTGTGTTATATGAAAATGTTAACGAACTAATAACTAAAATGGAATGGATGATGAATAATTCAGATTTAAGACTAGCAATGGGAAAATCTGGAGAAGCAAGGGCTAGAGAAAATTTTTCACTTGAACATAGTATTTATCAAATGGAGGAGATTTTATTATCATTTCAGAATAGTATTAAATAATTATTTTATATATAATATACATTGAATCCATTAATTTCTATAATTATACCGAATTACAATCATGCTGCTTTTTTGACGCAAAGATTGGATTCAGTTTTTAACCAAACCTACCAAAATTTTGAAGTTATATTGTTGGATGACAAAAGCACAGATAATAGTATAGTTATTTTGGAAAAATATGCTAATCATCCTAAAGTATCTCATTTTATCGTTAATAGAGAAAATTCAGGAAGCCCTTTTAAACAGTGGCAAAGAGGGATACAATTAGCAAAAGGAAAGTATATTTGGATTGCTGAGAGCGATGATTATTGTGAGCTGACTTTTTTAAGTAAATTGATAAAATGTACTGATGATGATTCTTTAATTGGTGTCATTTATTGCCAAACGAACGACGTTAATAAAAATGGGGATCATTTGGCTAATCGAATAAACTATACAAGTCGATTTCGACCTAATATATGGGAAAAAGACTTCGTTAAAGATGGACAAGAATTTGTTGAATCTTATCTTAGCTTTATTAATGTTATTCCTAATGCAAGTGCAGTAATTTTTAAAAAAGAATTGGTTGAGGATGCTATTTTTTCAACACCTCTCATAGATATGAAAATGTGTGGTGATTGGTACTTTTGGGTTCGGATAATTTTAAAATCAAAAGTTTGTTTTGTATCTGAGACATTAAACTATTTTAGAGAGCATCAATCTGTCAGCCGTAATCACAATGATATGTTTAAAAAAAAGTTGCGATTACTTGAAGAGAAATCTATTCGGATTTTTATGAATTCAGTTCAAATTATAAACTTACAATCAGAAGAATTGTTATATAGTAAATGGTTTAATTTGCACGGATATCGGGCTATTTTTACCAGACCTTTTTATGCTATAAAACTAGAGAATATTTCTTTTTTTCTTTTTTTGAAAATGTGTATTCAAAGCAAGTTTAGTTTTTCTAACATTAAAAGTAAATTTAAATTTGTAGTATAATTGATTTATGGAATTGCAAAAAAATAGAATAGCTATCGTTTCTCCTTCTCAAGATGTATATTCTGAAACTTTTATTCAAGAACAAAAAAATGGGTTAAAAGGAAAAGTTTATTATTATTACGGAGGGGCAGTACCACAATTTTTAGAAGAGTTTGGCAAATTGGGTAGTAAGAGTCTTGTATGGTCTACGAAAATAAAACGTAAGCTGGGATTTAAAACCTTTTCAGTAACAGAAAAGGCTTTTATGAGCTCGCTTCAAAAGAATGAAATTCAAGTTGTTTTGGCACAATATGGCACTACAGCTCATCAAATTGTGGCTGTTTGCAAGAAGCTAAACATTCCTTTAATTACTCATTTTCATGGATATGATGCCTCGGTTGAAGCAATTATTAATAAATGTGATCATTATAAAAATGTTTTTGAATACAGTACATATGTCATCGCAGTTTCCCATTCGATGCAAAAAAAACTAATTGAATTAGGTTGCCCAAAAGAAAAAGTGATCTATAATACATATGGCCCAAATGATTTGTTTTTAAATGTTGTTCCTCAATTTAGTAACCCAACTTTTGTTGCAATTGGGAGGTTTGTAAATAAAAAGGCACCTTACTACACGATTTTAGCATTTAAAAAAGTTCATGAACAATTTCCTAATGCAAGATTGGTTATGGGCGGTAATGGGGAATTATCAGAAGTATGCCTCAATATGATTAGAACATTTAAATTACAAGATGTTGTCTCATTGCTAGGCATAGTAGATAGAAGTCAATTTATAGAATATTTATCAACCTCTTTAGCTTTTGTGCAACATTCTATCACTGCCTTGAATGGCGATCAGGAAGGGACTCCAGTAGCTATCTTAGAAGCTAGTGCAGCCGGATTGCCAGTTATTTCAACAAAACATGCAGGTATTCCTGATGTAATTATTGATGGCAAAACAGGCTTTTTAGTAGAAGAACATGATGTTGAAGGTATGGCTGAAAAAATGAAACTATTTTTATTAAATAAAGAATTGGCTATAACATTAGGTATGAACGGAAAAAAGAAAATTAAAACTGATTTTACATTAGAAAGGTATTTGAATGTTATTGATGATTTAATTGAAAAAATAATTAATAATAAATAATCTTCTTTTTTAGTATTAGTAGCGGATGTTCATAATTTTTAGAAACTATTTTGGTACTGAATAAATTGATATAATTAGGAAAAAATGAAACATTTTATCGCAACTAGATTTAATTTAAAAACATCTGATTGGAAAAAAAGTAAATCTGGTAATTTAGTTTTAACTGACGAATGGTTGGAGCATAGATTTAATTTGTTTGAAAACTATTGTTTTCCGTCCGTTAGAAACCAATCTAATCAAAATTTTACTTGGTGTGTTTTTTTTGATATTGATACGCCACAAAATTTTAAGGATAGAATTATTGCCTTAACCACAAATACGCCAAATATAATCCCAATATTTATAGATGGAATGCGTGATTTAAACGGTTCATTTAAAAAATATATATCTGAAAATATTGTCAATACTGATTCCCATATTATTACCACAAGAATCGATAATGACGATATTATTCATAAAGATTTTGTGAGCATATTACAGGTTCTATTTCAACCAATTGACCTTGCAGTTATTGACTTAACAAAGGGATATCAAGTTTCAATTGATATTTCAAAGCCAGAAATTAGGTTGTATACTCATCCGTTTAATGCTTTTATCAGCGTAATTGAAAATGCAAAATCTTTTGAGACCGTTTTCTCCCGCATGCATTATGGGTGGAAAAGCGAAAAGAATGTTATTTCATATAGCAAAAAAAGGCTTTGGATGGAATTATCGCATCAGGAAAATTATGTAAATCATCGACGTGTAGGTCTGAAAAAGGCTTATCGTTATGATAAATTGAAATTTATTTTGCCGAAAGCTTTTGAAATAAATTTTTTAGATGCTTTGCAGACCAATCTAAAAATATATAGTATTGAAATCACAAAAGATCTAGAAAAAACAATAAAATTTATCAGTAAGATGCCATTTAGAGGAAGAAGATATGTTTTAAAAAAAATCAAAGGTTCTAATTAAGAATATAATGATTTTTAAAAATGTACTTAATAAAGGATAACATATGATTTTGCTATGATATCAGTAAGATTATAATCATTACAAAGCATTGAAAATTGAATTGATACAATATGTGTAAAAGAATAAATTGCAATTAAAAATTATAATTAAAGATGAATGAGATCTTAATTTCAATTATTATTCCAACATACAATAGGGCAAATCTCTTGGGGCAGACACTTGATAGTGTACTGGAGCAAACTTATACGAATTGGGAGTGTATTGTCGTAGATGATGGCTCCACAGATGAAACGGAGCAAATCTTATTGAGATATTGCAAGCAAGATTCTCGTTTTCAATATCATAAAAGACCAAAAGAAAGACCAAAAGGTGGTAATGTTTGTAGAAATTTTGGCTTCGAGTTAAGTAACGGAGCATTCATTAAATGGCTTGATTCTGATGATTTATTGTCTAATGATCTTTTACTTTCTCAAGTAAATGTTGTGAGAACAAGTTTAGAAAATAATTATATTTTAGCGACCAGTAAATGGAATTATTTTTCAGAGACAATAGAAAATGTTGGCCCTAAAATAAAAGAAATTAATAAAAACTATAACAATGGTTTTGATCTAATTTATGATTTTGGAACATATAATACTTTTTTGCCTCCTCATACTTATTTAGTTAAAAGGGAATTGGTTATAAAAAGTGGCCTTTGGAATGAGTCATTGACAATAAACCAAGATGGTGAATTTTTTACTAGAGTTTTGTTGAATACTTCTAAGGTTTTACATGCTGAAAGTGGTATAGCTTTTTATAGATATGGATTTTTAAATGACAATGTTAGCAGTTTTTCTAATACTGAAAAGTGTAGAGACGCAATTCTTAGTTGGATACTAATAGATAGCTATATAAAGTTAAAAACCAAAAAAACTCACACTATTAAATATGTAGAAAATGGTAAACAGTATTTAATTAGAAGTATTTCAGATAAAGATTTGTTGAATCAATATTTATTTTTCTTTGGTGAGACTTTATCTAAGAAAGGGTTTTATGAAAAAACAAAGAGTTTTTTTTATTATGTAAAAGTTATGGTTGCTAATAAAATACGTAAATTTAAGTGAAGAGTAAAAAAATAGTTTTTAAAATAGGACAGTTTCCTCATTTGTCAGAAACTTTTATCTTGGCACAAATTATAACGGCCGTACATTGCGGTTATGATGTAAAATTGATAGTAGGTAAAGTATTAGATTTTAAAGCTAGCAAACAAGAGGACCTTATCGCAAAATATGAAATTGAAAAGAAGATAATTGTAGAAAATTATAAAATTCCAAAAAATAAAGCAGTTCGCTTATTTAAATGGATCTTGCTGTTAATTTTAAATTTAAAAAAGATAAAGCAAATATTTCATTATAATAAAGAACACTCAAATTTTAGTTTATCGTGGGTATACCAATGGCATTTTTACAACCAATTTAATGATGTTGATATTTTTCATGTTCAATATGGAACCAACTCAGGAGTATTGTCTTTACTTAAAAAAAATGGCTATAAACCTTCATTAATTGTTAGTTTTCATGGACATGATGCTTTTTTCCCCATAAATGGATATATTGCTAATAATGGCTATTATGATAATCTCTTTAAATATGGAGATTTAATAGTAGCTAATACACCATATTTGGCAGAAGTAATCACAGATTTAGGATGTCCAGAGGAAAAGCTTAAAATAGTTCCGATAGGCGTCGATACAGATTTCTTTTATCCTCAAAAGACCCAAAGAAATGATAGCGTTTTTAATTTAATTATTGTCGGAAGATTAAATGTTGTCAAGGGACATATTTATGCTTTAGAGGTGGTTAAGAAATTAAAATCTGAAGGATTTGATGTAAAGTTAATCATCATCGGAGAAGGACCGGAACGTGAAAATTTAGAAAATTATATAAATAATAATAGTTTAAGTGATTCAATAATTTTGGCTGGAGCTAAATCACGTGAAGAAATTCGTGAATTGCTTTGGCAAAATGACACATTCTTATTCCCTTCAGTTTCTTTACATAATGGTAAAAGTACTGAAACTCAAGGGTTGGCAACTATCGAAGCAATGGCTTGCGGACTTCCTGTTGTGGTGTTTGACTCAGGGGGGATAAAATATACTCTTGAGAATAAAGTTTCAGGCTTTATTTGTGATGAATATGACATTGATTGTATGGTGGTCAAAGTGAAAACATTAATTGAAAACAATAATCTTTTAATTGAAATGGGAAATCAAGCTGTCCGATTTGTAAATAATAATTATTCTCAAAAAGTCATTGATAAGAAGTGGGAAATAATTTATAGTGATTTAAGTAATGAAAAATAATAATCTTATATCAATTGTTATACCTTGTTATAATGATGTTCAATATATTAGGCAATCGGTAAATTCAGCTCTGAATCAAACATATCCAAATAAAGAAATTATCATTGTTGATGATGGATCAAATGATGAAACTAAAAAAGTCTTGAAAACAATTGAGCCAAAAATCACAAAATTGATTACACAAGAAAATAAAGGACAAAGTACAGCAAGAAATGTTGGAATTAGAGAGGCAAAAGGAGAATATATTCTGGTATTAGACAGCGATGATTTTTTTGAACCTAGTTTTTGCGATAAAGCAACAGTTTTATTTTCAGTAGATAATTTAGTTAAAATTGTTACTTGCTTTACAAATAGAATTTTTGAAAATAATAAAACGGATATTTTTAAGCCTAGAGGAGGTAAAATAGATGCTTTTTTATTAAATAATTGTGCTATGGGGAGTTCAATGTTTAGAAAATCTGATTGGGAAAAAGTATCAGGTTATAATGAAGAAATGAGGAGAGGTTTTGAAGATTGGGAATTTTATATTCGATTATTAAAAGAAGAAGGGGTGGCTTATGTAATTCCTGAACCGCTGTTTAATTATCGAGTAAAAGAGAATTCAACCACAACAAAAGCTAATAAAATTAAATATACCTTATTAAGAGAAATTTATTTAAAACATAAAGATTTGTACATAAGCCATTATGAAGAATTCATAATTCATTTGTTATCTAAAATAGAAAGAGAAGAAAAAGAGAAGATAAAAAACTTGCATAGAATTGAATATAGAATTGGAATAATTGTTTTAAAACCGCTTCGATGGGTAAAAAAAATATTTAAGATAAAGAAATTATAATATTGGATAGTGCACTAATAAAGGAGGATATATCTGCTAATTCTGCTCTTGCAAAAATTTAAAAGCAAAAACTAGATGTCTACATTTAAAATAAAGAAAAATCTACTTAAAATGCGTCATTATTCGCTTAAATTTTTTTTAAAAAATTATAGCAATAAATACTTAATATTAAGATTAAAAGGAGGGTTGTGTAATAAACTTTATTGTTTATTTAGTGCTTGTGATATTGCTTTAAAGCAAAATGCATTTATCGTCGAGCCTGATTTTGGCTGGACTAACAGAATTCTATTTTCAGATATTTATGATATTGAATATTTCAATGAAGTAATGAGTAAGTACAATAATGGCAAAACATTAATGATCGCTAAAGATAAAATTGTAAAAAATAAGTTTTTAAAGTTTTTTAGCTTAAAATTAATTGATAACGATATTGACTTATGGAATTATTCAGAGAAGGAATTAAAGATAGAACGTAAATCAGGAGTGATAAGTTCCGAATCAACTAAATTAAAAGTTATAGAAGCATTAAGGCTTAAGCCTGAATATGAAAATATTGTAGAAGAATATGTGTCAAATAGAGTAGAAATTGCTATTCAAATAAGAACAGAATCAGATTGGACAAAACATGCGAAATTTTTACAAGTATCGGATAAAGAAGAATCAGTCTTCGTAAATTTAGATAAAGTGATGAACATGCTTCAGGCTTTGAGCAAATCGAAGAGTTTGTTTTTTACATCAGGCGAAAATCATCATGAAATAAAGAGCTATTTAGAAAAATTAAATTATAATTCTAACTATTTTTTTGATCCAAAACTTGAATATGAAATTAATGCAGCAATTAACTTTGAAATATGCTGTAGAGCAAGTGCTTTCATTGGAAATTCTAGAAGTTCTTATTCTAGCTTAATTTCTTTGAAGCGAGCTTTTCTTTTAGATAATGATGAATCCTTTATTTATAATTATGGAAATGAAATTCATCGCCGTATTGATAAAGGTTTGCAAACCGTTGCTTATGAAAGTATTAGTAAAAAGACAATTGTAAGCTAAAATTCATAAAATTTAGTATTTTTTAAATAATTAACTTGAAAATTTAAATAAAAACTATACTGTGGAGTTTTCTTTCGATGGTTGCAGTAGATGACAGTATTAAAATTTAAAACAAAACAATTCAAATGAATGAAATGAAATTAGTTACTATTCTCTTAGCAACTTTTAATCGATCACACCTGATTGCTGAGACATTGAATTCAATTGTATCACAAACTTATTCTAATTGGGAGTGTATTATAATTGATGATAATTCTACTGATTCAACTGAAGAGATTGTAAGCGAGTACATAAAAAAAGACAACAGGTTCAGTTATTATAAGAAAACAAAGAAATATAAAAAAGGGCTCTCAGGAACTAGAAATTATGGATTAGACATTGCAATTTCTCGAAACGCCGAATTCATTCAGTTTTTTGATGACGATGATTTAATGTGCCCAAACAATATAGAATCAAAAATTTTATCATTGGCCCCGAAATCCAACGTAAATTTTACCATCAGTAAATTTGAAAAATTTGATCATGATGATAGATCTAATGTATCACGACCAATTTTTCAACTTTCACATTCGCACATGGGAGATGCTATATTGGTTGGAGACTTAAAGGTAAATATTCAATGTATTTTGTGGAGAGCAATATATATTAAAAATTTTCGCTTTGATGAACATTTATTATATGCTGAAGAGTGGGAACTCCTTACAAGGATAGGTTATCTTAACCCAAGTTATGATGTTGTAGACGAATACTTATTTAAGTATCGTAAACATAAAAAATCATTAACAATGGGTGATGATTTAGATTTTAGCAGAAGGAAGACATCTGCAATAATACGCATAAAAATATATGAATATCTTACCGTAAATCGATTGCATACAAAAAAAAGTATTCTTTTTTTGGCAAAAACATTTATGATTGATTATTATCAACCTCATTATTTAAAAGAATTAATTAAATATGTGACTCAAAACGAAGGGTTTTCTATAAAGTTAAAGCTTTATTTAAAATCGACTCTTTATATCTCTAAAGTTAGCAATAAGATTATAGGTAAATTGTCTACTTGGGTGTAGTCAATCAAATATTTTAAATTTAAATGAACGAACAATATATAATTAAGGTCTCTATTATTATTCCGACTTTTAATAGAATTGATTTTTTAAAAGAAGCTTTGCTTTCAGTCAAAAATCAAACTATTAACAATTGGGAGTGCTTGATAATTGATGATGGTAGTACTGATCAAACAGATGTTGTCATTCAAACAATAATAAAAGATGATTTCCGATTTAAATATTTCAAAAGACCTGAAAATTATCCGAAAGGAGCAGCAAGTTGTCGAAATTATGGTTTAGGATTAAGTAAAGGAAAATACATTCAGTGGTTGGATGATGATGATTTGCTTTCAATAAATAAGTTGGAATTGCAAGTGAAGTTGCTAGACAAGTTAAATGACGAAAAAATATTTGCTAGCTGTGATTGGGATCTGTTTTGGCCACAAAAGATTTTTGAACGAAATAGTGTTTTTGATTCTAAATCTTACTTGACGGCAAATAACTTTTTCATTGAATTGAGAAAAAAACAAACTTTTATACCCATCCATGCATTCTTAATGCACAGAAATTTGATTAATATTTCGGGTAATTGGAATATTGATTTAAAATTGAATGATGATGCAGAGTTTATGACTCGTATTTTGCTTAAAAGTAAAAAGGTGGTAAATACTCATGAGTGTTTTGTTTTATATCGTAGTTATGAAAGTGAAAGAATTAGTGCTTCCAAAGATGTTCATAGTTTAAAGTCGCTATTGTATAGTTTACAGTTAATGAGTGATCATTTAAAATTTAATGACATAGAGTGTGTTTCTTATTTTAAATGGAAGTTGTTTAAAGTGTTTTATAATTATTGGAGATCAAACTCTATCTTATTAAAGGAGCATTTTTATTTTTTTAAAGAAAATGAAATTAATTTAAGGTTTGCGAGATATTATATGCTGAAATACGCTATCTATAAAAAACTTTATCCTCTGTATAAAAAATATAAAAAATAGATTTTTACTCATAAATCTCTTATTTGTAATGCGATATCTTCAGGTATTATCAAGCAAGTAATAGAGTTATTAAATTTTATTAAATTTAAAAAAATTATGAAGATCCTCCTTTGTTTTGGAACTCGGCCAGAAGCTATAAAAATGGCGCCACTTTATCACGAACTTCAAAAGAATAATTTTGAAGTTAAGGTATGTGTTACAGCCCAGCACCGACAAATGTTAGATTAGGTTTTGAATTTCTTTGAAATTATTCCAGATTATGATCTTGATTTAATGTAACCAAATCAAAGTTTAAATGAGTTAAGCTCTAAAATACTCTTAAAAATAAATGAGGTATTAATAAAAGAAAAACCAGATTTAGTTTTGATTCATGGTGATACAACAACATCCTGTATGGTAGCGTTAGCAAGTTTCGATTTGGGAATAAAAACGGGACATATCGAAGCTGGATTGAGAATCTATAATAAAAACGCACTATTTCCTGAAGAGATAAATCGTCAAATCACGAGTAGAATGGACGACATATATTTTACGCCAACACTTCAAGCAACGCAAAATTTGTTGCAAGAAGGTTTTTCTTCTGACAGAATTATTGAAACTAGTAACACTGTCGTGGATGCTTTATTATGGACAATTAATAAAATAGAATCAGACGATTATAAACATTCTGAGATAGAAACATTAAAAAAAATAATTTCAAGAGATAAAAAAAATATATTAGTAACAGGTCATCGTAGAGAAAATTTTGTCATAGGTATGAGAAATATTTGTGAAGCGTTGTTAACTATTTCGAAACGTGAAGATGTTATAATAGTTTATCCAGTGCATTTAAATCCAAATATCAAAGATGTTGTTAATCAATTATTATCTGTTAAAGATAATATTTTACTTACTAATCCTGTATCTTATTCAGCTTTTGTATGGTTAATGCAACAATCTTTTTTGATTGTTACTGATTCAGGTGGAATTCAAGAAGAAGCCCCTTCGTTAGGGAAACCAGTCATAGTTACTAGAACAGTTTCAGAAAGATCCGAAGGAATTGCGGCTGGATTTTCTGCACTAACAGGAACTGATGAGGTTAAAATTGTAAAAGCCATTCAAGATATTTTGGATAAGTTTGACGGTTTCAATAATATCATGAACCCTTACGGAAATGGAGATGCTTCAAAAAAAAAATCTAAATTATTTGCTTAAAATAGAAGTGAAATGAAAATACTTGTTGTAGTTGAGTCTATTAACATTGAGGATAGCAGTGGGTCAAAGGCAAATGTTGCTTTAATTAATAATTTAAATAAAGCTGGTTTTGAAGTTTTGGCATATCATTACACTTTAAAAGATATTAAATTAGAAGGTATTAAAACCTATGCAATTCCTGAAATCAAAATTAGTGGCTTATTTTTTTTAAGCAGACTACAGCGCGTTATAAGTAGGAATTTAAAAGTGAATATGGCATCTTTTTTAGAAAAATTATTTGGTTTTTCTTTTACTTTTTTTAATGATACTAATAGTATTAGACAAGCTATTGAAAAAAATAAATTCCAGCCAGATTTAGTTTTGACATTAAGCAAAGGAGCGAGTTTTCGTCCACATTATGCAATGTTAAAAATTCCCGATTTACATAACAAATGGATCGCGTATGTTCATGATCCATATCCTTTTCATTTTTATCCCAGACCTTATACTTGGGTCGAACCTAATTATAAAGCTAAAGAAAATTTCTTTTTAGAAGTTTCAAAAAAAGCTAAATTTAGTGCATTCCCTAGCCAATTGTTGTTAGAATGGATGGGAAGTTATTTCCCTGACTTTATGAAGACAGGTATAGTAATACCACACCAAAATTCTAAGGATATTTCACAAAATTTAGATCAAAACACTAATTTGCTAAGCTATTTTGATAAAACAAAGTTTAATTTGCTTCATGCAGGAAATCTTATGAAGCAACGTTCGCCAGAAGGTTTAATAAAGGGCTTTAAATTGTTTTTGGAAAAAAATTCTGACGCAAAAAAAGAAGCAAGACTTCTCTTGTTAGGAAATGCTTCTTATCATACAGAAATGTTAAACGATTATAAAAAAAACAGTCCTGAAATTTTCATTCATAATGGTAATAAACCTTTTGATGAGGTTTATTATTTGCAAAAAAATGTTTCTGTTAATATAATTCTTGAAGCAAAAGGAGAAATTAGTCCTTTTCTTCCAGCTAAGTTTCCACATTGTGTAGAAGCAAACAAAGCTATTCTTTCTTTAGCGCCATATTATAGTGAAACAAGAAGATTACTTGGTGAGGATTATGAATATTGGTCAGAGGTAGATGATGTAAAAAGAATTGCATTTTTGATAGAGAAGCTGTATCTATTATGGAAACAAAACCCCAATGAATTAAATTTAAACAGAAAAGACCTTGAGGAATACGTGTCTGTATCCTATTTAACAGATACACTAAAAGATTTAAAAAGTGTTTAAAAAAAACAACAAATAATTAAAAATGAGAGCCTCAATACTGATTGTATCAAAAAATCGGAAACAAGATTTATTCAAAACATTAAATATTTTAGAATCTTTAATAGATAAATCTGAAGTAGAAGTTTTAGTTTTTTTGGATGGCTGTACTGATGAATCTGAGAGCCTTAAAAATGAATTTATTTGGGTAAAATGGTTTATTTCCATGAATTCAATTGGAGCTTCAGGTGCGAGACATCAAATTTACCCGTTAGCAAATTCGGAAATTCTCATTGGTTTAGATGATGATGCACATCCGTTAAGTATTGATTTTTTGGATCAAATCGAAAATCTGTTTCAAAAAAGCACCAATGTTGGAATTTTAGCTTTTGAAGAAATAAAAGGAGTTTTTCAATCTGATCAAGAAGCTATAAGACAAGCAGAAACAGAAAAGAAAGAGTATTTGACGTCTGAATTTATTGGTTGCGGTTTCGCAATTCGAAAATCAGTTTATAATCTTACGAATGGTTTTCCTGTATGGATTGATATTTATGGAGAGGAATCTTGTTTGTCTATTGAAGTTATATCAAAAGGCTACGATATTTTATATACAAATCAAGTAAAAATTAATCATCGAGTAAACAAAGAACAAAGGAAATTAAATAAACAGAATTATTTTAGATTTGGAAAACAATTGAAAAATTCAACTTTTTATTTTTTGGTATATTATCCATTTCCTTTAATTAATATTTTAAAATTATATTGGCATAATTTTAAAAAATATGCCTTAACCGACTGGGAATGCTGTAAAATATATTTTAAAACGTTATTTATTGTAATGATTAATATTCCTAAAATTTTAAGTTATAGAAACGCAATTGATAAAACGGTAATTTTAAAAATGCGAGGTTTGTCTCGTTTAAAATTTTAAGACTTAAAATTAAAAAAAGAAATTGTAATATGCTGTCAAAAAAATCATCCCCTTATATTATTGCAGAAATTGGCCAGGCGCACGATGGCAGTTTAGGAATTTTACACTCTTATATTGATGCTGCTGCTCAAGCTGGTGTTGATGCTATTAAATTTCAAATGCATATTGCTGAAGCTGAGAGCAGTGAACATGAACCATTCCGAGTTCAGTTTTCATTAGAAGATAAAACACGCTTTGATTATTGGAAACGAATGGGTTTTTCTTTAGATCAATGGAAAGAAGTTAAAAAGCATTGTGATGAAGTTGGATTAGATTTTATTTGTTCTCCATTTAGCAATTTTGCAGTAGATTGGCTGGAAGAAATAGGTGTAGAATGTTACAAAATTGGCTCAGGCGAAGTAAATAATTTCTTGATATTAGAAAAAATAGCCCAAACAGGCAAGCCAGTAATTTTGTCTTCAGGTATGAGTTCGTATGTTGAATTAGATGATACAGTTGCTTTTTTGAAAGAAAGAAATGTCAATTTTGCAATTTTGCAATGTACTACTGCATATCCAACTCAGCCAGAACAATATGGTCTAAATGTTATTCAGGAATTGAAAAATCGATATAATGTACCAGTTGGTTTCTCGGATCATTCTGCAAAAATAGAAACTTGTATAGCTGCAACTGCTTTAGGAGCAAATATTTTAGAATTTCACATTGTTTTTGACAGACAAATGTTTGGTCCGGATTCAAAGTCTTCATTGACAATTTCTGAGACTGCAGATTTGGTTATTGCTGTTCGAAATATAGCAACTTCTTTATCAAATGATATTGATAAAAATGATAATGAAGCTTTTTCTTCGCTGAAGCAAATCTTTGAAAAATCATTGGCTGTCAATAAAGATCTACCTAAAAATCATATTCTCACATTTGAAGATTTGGAAGCTAAGAAACCGAAAGGATTCGGAATAGACGCTTCTCAATTTCAAAAAATCATTGGCAAAAAATTGAATAAAGAATTAAAACAATGGGATTTTTTGAATGAGACAGATTTGTTATAAGTAAAAAAAAAACGACTTTTTTCGCGTAATAAATTTGATAAAAAATAACGTTTTTCTTTTCCTCTTTTTTATCTACTTTAGCCCCTTAATAAATTAAAAATGCCAAAAAGAAAAATAGCTGTTGTTATTACAGCACGTCCTTCTTACAGTCGTGTAAAAACAGTATTGTCTGCTATCGAGAAGCACCCGGATTTAGAGTTGCTTTTGGTTGTAGCAGCTTCAGCCTTATTAGATCGATATGGGTCTGCTGTAAATTTTATCGAGAAAGACGGTTTCAGCATTGCAGCCAAGGTTTTTAATGTACTAGAAGGAGAGAATCTGACCGCCGCTGCAAAAACTACCGGAATTGGGATTTTAGAATTATCTACTGTTTTTGATAATTTAAAACCAGATATTGTGGTAACTGTAGCTGATCGATTTGAAACAATGGCAACTGCTATTGCGGCTTCTTACATGAACATTCCTTTGGCGCACATACAAGGTGGCGAAGTCACTGGAAATATTGACGAAAAAGTACGCCACGCAATCACAAAATTATCAGATTATCATTTTGTAGCCTCAGAGAGTGCAAAAGATAGAGTTATAAAATTAGGAGAAGATCCTGCGATGGTTTTTAATACAGGCTGTCCTTCCATTGATTTAGCAGAAGAAATTATTGAAAGCGAAAAACTTCCGTTTGATCCTTATCAAAAATATGGAGGGGTGGGGGCAACACCGGATTTATCTAATGGATATTTGGTAGTAATGCAACATCCTGTTACCACAGAATATAAAGATTCTAGAAAGCATATTGAAGCTACTCTTGAAGCTATTTATAAAATTAATAAACCGACGCTTTGGTTTTGGCCAAATGTAGATGCAGGAGCTGACGGAACTTCAACAGGAATACGTGCTTTTAGAGAACAGCACCAGTTGCCCAATGTTCACTTTTTTAAGAATATGGAAGGGAAAGATTTCCTGGAATTGTTAAAGCATAGTGATTGTTTGATAGGAAACTCTAGTGTTGGTATTCGTGAATGTGCCTTTTTAGGAGTTCCAGTAATTAATATTGGTTCTCGTCAAAATAGAAGAGACCGTGGAGGAAATAGTGTAGATGTTGACTATTTGCAAGACGAGATAGAAGCGGCCATTATCGCTTCTGTTCAAAAAGGGAAAACCGTTTCTTCGTCAATTTATGGTATTGGAAAAGCAGGTGAGCAGATAGCTGAATTGTTGTCTGAATTGCCTTTGCAATTTCATAAAACAATAATGTATTAATGAAAATTCTTGCTATTATCCCAGCTCGAGGAGGCTCAAAGGGCGTGCCAGGAAAGAATATAAAACTTTTAGGAGATAAACCGCTTATTGTACATGCCATTGATTGCGCAAAGGAGTCAAAAATGATTTCGAGCATTGTGGTTACAACTGATAGTGTTGAAATTATAAATGTTGTTGAAAAAGAAAATATCAGCATCATAACGCGACCAGATAATCTTGCAAAAGATGACAGTCCTGTTGTGAATGCAGTTAAACATGCACTTGACGTTTTAAAAACTGATTTCGATTTGCTAGTTTTGCTGCAGCCAACGGCACCTCTTCGTTCAGGACAACAATTGGATGAAATAATTGATATGTTTAAAAAAGACGCAGCATTAGAAGGAGTTATTAGTGTTGTGCCTATGGACGATATTCACCCAGCCCGAATGTATAATCTTGATGACCATAATAATTTGATTCCTTATATTGATTCCGGTGAAAGTTTAAGAAGACAGGATCTGGCACCGGTTTATTATAGAAATGGCTGTTTTTATGTGATTACGCAAAAAGCTTTTCTAGAACAAAACACCTTAATGCCTCAATATAAAAAGCCTTATGTGATGGATCCAAATTGGCTCGTAAATATTGATAATAAAAGGGATTTTGCACTCGCAACTTTATTATATGATGATTGGAAAGATGAAAATAGCAATAACTGAATCCGAGCATTTTAGCCCAAAGGGACTAGAGAAACTTTCAGAAATTGGCAGTGTGAAGCTGTTAGATTGTAAAAGTGAACAACAACTAATATCAGAATGTATTGATGCTTCTGTAATTTTTATTAGATTAAAATTTAAGATTAGCAGTTCTATAATAGATCAGTTGCCAAATTTAAAATATATTCTTTCGGCTACGACCGGAACAGATCATATTGATGAAGACTATTTTGCCTCAAAAGGAGGAAGAATAGTTACCTTAAAAGGAGAAACTGAGTTTTTAGAAAGTATTCCTTCTACGGCAGAACATACTTGGGCTTTAATTCTATCCTTAATCAAAAAAGTGCCTTTCGCCTTTGATGATGTAAAATTAGGAAATTGGAATAGGGATGGGTTTAAAAATAACAATCTAAAAGGCAAAAATATTGCGGTTTTAGGAATGGGAAGAGTTGGTAAGCAAGTAGCCCATATTGCATCAGCTTTTGGTATGAAGATAGGATTTTACGATGTGCTTTCTTTTGAATCTATTTATGAAAGATTTGAAACTCCAGAAGCTTTATTTTCTTGGGCTGATATTGTTACTATACATATTCCGTACACAACAGAAAATGATGGGTTTATCAACGAGAATCTTCTTGATTGTTTAAAAAAAGAAGCTTGTGTTATCAATACATCTAGGGGAAGAGTTTGGAATGAAAATGTAATTGCTAAGAAATTAGAAAACGGTCTAATTAAAGGGATAGCGACTGATGTTTTGTGTAATGAGTTTCATCGTGAAGATGAAAAGAATGAGTTGGTTACTTTGGCAAAAAAAGGACTTGATATTGTCATTACTCCTCATATTGCCGGAGCAACGTTTGAATCTATGGCAATGACAGAGGAATTTATTGTAGAAAAATTTTTAAAAAAATAGTTTAATACTTGAAATAGTATAGCACTATAAATAAAAATAGTAGGTTGTAATATATAAATTTAATTGAAAAAAAAGAAAATGGGAAAGTGGAATTATTGGACAGAAAGGAGTTACTATCACGCTGAATTAAGAGATAGGGCAAAAGGGCTTAAAAGTGAAATGGAAGCTGCTAAACAAATTTCACAACTGGTATTTCACAAAGCAAAGAGTCATAATTCTATACTTGATGCAGGTTGCGGTACAGGACATTTTATTTTAAGTCTTGAAAAAAAAATAGAAAATGATTTTAAGTATTTAGGCGTTGATATTACAGAGCAACATATAATTGATGCCATTGAGATATTTAAAGAGAATGAGAATTATCAATTTAAGTTAGGTGATATTAGAAACTTAGAAATTGAAGATAAAAGCTTTGAAGTGTCAATCTGCTCAAATACAATTCCTCATATTCCTCAAATTGAAAAAGCAATTAATGAACTTATTCGAGTTACAAAGAATGACGTTTTTATTAGGATGTTAGTGGGTGATGAGGTTCTAATAACCAAAAAAGCACTATCAAATAATTTTGATGAAAATGGAGAGCCAGAATCTTTCATGTATATTAATATTTATGACGAAAATTATTTAAAGAATATCATTGGGGATAAAGGTCAATTAGTTATTTATGACGATGAATTTGATGAAGAGGCCATAATGAAGCATTTCAATGAACACAAGAATATTGCTGGTAAAAATATTGCCACCCGAATCGTTGAAGGAAACCAATTCAAAGGATATTTAATGTTGCCTTGGAAAATAGTTCATATAAAATTGTATTAATTGATCTTAATCTAATATTGTATCAGAAACAAAACTTTGCTGCAAATTTTAAGAACAAATGATTTTTTGTTTTGCGAAATCTTAAAGTATAGACATATTAAAAAGTAGTAATGGAATTTGGTGAGCTTCTTAAAAAGAAAGGTAAGCCACCGAAATAGAATAAATGATTTAAAAAAAATGAAAAAATTAGGAATTGTAATCACAGATGGAGTAGGATTCAGAAATTTTATAATGAGTGATTTTATTAAAGAAGCTTCTTCACAATTTGACAAGATTATTATTTATTCAGGACTGCCTAAAAATTGTTATACTGATTTTAATGGGTTGGATGTTGAAATCAAAGAACTGCCTGTTTTTACAGAAGGTAAAGGCACATGGTTTTTTAGAAAATGGAAAGAATTAGCTCATTTGCAACTTCATAAGGGGTTTTACGGAATGAAAGATAATCTTGTTACTGGTTATCCTAAGAACAATTCTATTCGTTCTTTATTGATAAAAATGTTGCACTTTTTTACGCGATATGTAAATTCAGATAAAAGCATTTTGTTTGCTGAAAAAATGCAGTTTTTAACTTTTTCAAAAAATAAAATTACAAAAGAATATATTGACTTACTTAAAAAAGACAAACCTTCTTATGTGTTTTTTACGCATCAACGACCTCCATATTTAGCCCCTTTTTTATATGCCACAATTAAATCCAAAATTCCTGTAAGTACATTTATTTTCAGTTGGGATAACTTGGCTTCTAAAGGTCGAATGTTAGGAACATTTGATTGTTTTCTGGTTTGGAGCCAATTAATGAAAAACGAATTGCTTTACTTTTATCCAAATGTAAAAAGTGAAAACGTACATATTGTGGGAACACCTCAATTTGAACCATACGTTTTGGACAAATATAAGTCATCAAAAGAAGATTTTATCTCAAAATTTAAATTAGATTCATCTAAAAAAATAATCAGCTACAGTTGTGCTGATGTTTCAATTGGTTCAAACGATCCTTTAGTTATTAAATCTATTGCCGAGGCTATTCGAAATAATGAAATTAAAGTTGATGTGCAGCTTTTGGTTAGAACTTCGCCAGCAGAGGATGACAGTAGGTTTAAAGCTATTCGTGATGAATTTCCGGAAATTATGTGGAATGTCCCAAAATGGGTTTTGACCAGAGAAAATCATCAGGAAAGCTGGTCTCAAAGGATTCCAAGTCAAGAAGATATTGCAGATTTGAGGGCATTGTTGGAAAACGCAGATTTGAATATCAATATGTGCTCAACTATGAGTTTAGATTCTATGTTTTTTGATAAACCGGTTATAAATACTGTTTTTGGAAATTTAGAAAACGGGCTGTATAACGACCAAAGATTTTTAAATTATGTTCATTACAAAAAAGTAATTGACGGAAATGCTGTGACAATTGCCAAAGATAAAAAAGAACTTATTGATCAAATTAATCAGGCATTGGAAAATCCTGAGGAAAGAAAACAAGAAAGAATTGAAATGATTAATTTGCAAATAGGGCAGAGTCTCGAAGGAACCAGCAAAAGAATCGCTACAACTTTAGCATCATTCAATGACTAAAAAAATAGCAATTACCTGCAATTATCAATTACTTCCAGAACAAGTAGGAGGAATGGATCATTTTTTCTAAAATTTTGATCAAAAATGCAAAGAAAATGGTGTTAATATAGATTGTTTTTTTCGTAACAAATCGAATAATAGAAATAATTCTGATTTGGCTATTAACTGTAATGACACAGAAAATATTGAAAACTATTTTCTTTATTTCACAATCAAGATAAAAAGAAATGACTAAAAATTTTGTTTAAATTATGATGGATTCAAAGATTTTAATGTCTAATAATAGAATAACTATTCTGGACGGCTTTAGGACATTAGCAATTATATCAGTTCTTTTATATCATTATTTTTATCGTTGGAATGATCCTATTTATCCTTATTTTGGAGGAGACAATTTTCATTATGGATTTAAAGGAGTTCCTTTTTTCTTTATGATAAGTGGTTTTGTTATTTTTTACTCATTAGAAAATACTTCTGATTTTGTCTCTTTTTGGAAAAAAAGATTTATTCGTTTATTTCCTTCAATGTTTATTGCTTCAATTATAACTTTTATTTTCTTACTAATCTTTGACTACAATAATATTTTTGCCGACAGTAATCATTTTCGAAACTTAATTACAAGTTTTACTTTTTTACCTCCTAATTTGTTTGACTTGATCTTTGGAACCAAAAATCATTTTAGTTATCTAAATTATTCCTATTGGAGCTTATGGCCCGAAATTCAATTTTATTTTTTGTCAAGTGCAATTTATTTTTTTGATAAATTTAATTTTAAGAGAAACTATATTGTTGCTTGTTTTTTGTTACTAGGCATTTTTTATTTGGCTAACTTTTATAATTTAAATCAAATTAAATACGTTGAAAAAAGCATCAATTTATTTAATCTTATAAAGCATTTGCCTTTTTTTCTTGCGGGGTCCTTATTTTATATGCTTTATAAAAATAAGAATTCATATAAGGACCTTTTTTTCATAGTTATCACTTTTATTTTAATTAATTTTTCTCTGTCAATGGTAGAGTTAATCGCTACTTTAATTATGTATAGTTTGTTTTTTTGTTTTATATACTATCCAAAATTAATAGGGTTTTTAGATAATAAGATTTTTATAAATATTGGGATATCCTCCTATTTTTTGTATTTAATACACGAATATATAGGAGTTGTTTGGATACGAAATATCGTTACTTGCTTTTATCCATACAGTTTTATAGCGCCGGTTCTCATTATTATTTTAATGACAATTTTTAGTGTATTGTATACCATTAAAGTAGAGATGAAAATAGCAAAAAAATTAAACAACTATCTATTTCAAAAAAAGAATGATTAAAATAGCTATAATCTGCAATTATCAATTACTTCCAGAACGAGTTGGAGGTATGGATCATTTTTTTTGGAGTTTTGATAAAAAATGCAAAGAAAATAATATTGAAGTTGACTGGTTTTTTCCAAATAGCTCAAATCATGGGAATTATTCAGAATTGAAAATTTGCAGTTCTGAAACTAATGTAGAAAATGGTTTTCTAACGTTTCTTGAACAGAATAAAGAGCAGTATTCTCACATTATTACTCATTTCGTTGAATTATGCACTCCTTTTTTTAAAAAAGTAAAACAACTTTCTACTGCAGAAATTATTGCCATCGATCATAATCCGAGACCTTTGAACGGATATTCATTTAAGAAAAGAATAAATAAAAAACTCAAAGGATTACTTTTTTCAAAATATATAAATCTGTTTATTGGAGTATCTGATTATACAGTAAATGAGATTTTAAAAGATTTTGGTTCACGTTTAAAATCTAAAACTAAGACAATTTATAATGGAGTAGTTATAGATAAAATTTTAGTTCGAGAGAACAGAAATGTTTCTAAGCCAACTTTTTTAGTTGCCTCGCATCTTAGAGAATCAAAAGGAATACAAGATTTAATTGAATCGGTTTCGTTTCTTTCAAATGAAATAAAAGAAGAAATAAAGATTGATATTTATGGCGATGGACCTTATAAAAATCAATTAACAGAGAAAATTGAAGAATATTCACTTCAAAATTGTTTCTGTTTTAAAGGAAGCAAACCTAATCTGAATGAGATTTTTTTTCAATACGATTATATGCTTCAGCCTACGCACATGGAATGTTTCAGTTTGTCTATTTTAGAAAGTCTTGCAGCAAATGTTCCTGTTGTAACTACTAATGTTGGAGGGAATGCTGAGGTTATAAAAAATGCCGATAACGGATATATTTTTGAAGCAAAAGATATAAAGGCCTTAAGTCAAATTCTTGAAGATATTTATTTAGGAAACAAAAAGATATCGATTAATACGAGGGAATTAATTTGCAATTCCTTTTCTTTGCCGAAAATGGTAAATGACCATTTTGACCTGCTTTACAAATAGATAAGTTTACAATTTTATAAATACATAAATGTTTTTTAACTCATTAGCATTTGCTATTTTCTTGCCAATCGTTTTTTTCTTGTATTGGTTTGTCTTTAATAAAACTAAAAGCACACAAAATGCTTTATTAATCATAGCGAGTTATTATTTTTATTCTTGCTGGGATTGGAGATTTTTGTTTTTGCTAGTTTTTTCAACATTTCTAGATTATTATACAGGAATCCAGATTGAAAAAGGAAAATCTGAAAACAGTCGTAAATTTTGGTTTTGGCTAAGTATTATAGTAAATCTTGGGTTTTTAGGTATTTTTAAATATTACAACTTTTTTGCCGCTTCTTTTTCAGAATTGCTAAATACAATTGGATTTAAGGCGAGTCCAATTTTACTTAAAGTTATTCTTCCTGTCGGAATTTCATTCTATACTTTTCACGGACTCTCATATGTTATAGATATTTATTACAAACGAATTAAAGCCGAATACAATTTTGTTGATTATTCTCTTTTTGTGAGTTATTTTCCACTTTTGGTGGCGGGTCCAATAGAAAGAGCAACACATTTGCTTCCTCAGGTAAAAGTAAAACGAGAGTTTGATTTTCAAACTGCAAAAGAGGGTGTATATCAAATTATTTGGGGTTTAGTCAAAAAAGTTGTTATTGCAGACACCTGCGCAACTTATGCTAACGCTATTTTTGATAATTATACCGGAATGAATTCATTTTCATTAATTCTAGGTGCTGTTTATTTTGCGTTTCAAATTTATGGAGATTTTTCAGGTTACTCTGATATTGCTTTAGGAGTTTCAAAACTGTTTGGTTTAGATTTATTGCGAAATTTCAATTATCCTTATTTTTCAAGAGATATCGCAGAGTTTTGGCGCCGCTGGCATATTTCGCTTTCATCTTGGTTTCGTGATTATTTATATATTCCATTAGGAGGAAGCAAAGGTGGACTTTGGATGAAAATCAGAAATACATTTATTATTTTCCTGGTAAGCGGATTTTGGCATGGAGCCAATTGGACTTACGTAGTTTGGGGATTTATAAACGCTATTTATTTTTTACCATTGCTTTTATCAAATAGCAATCGAAACAATATGGATGCTATTCAATTAAAATTTGATTTTGATTCGGTAAAAGTAATAATGAGTATTTTATATACTTTTTTACTGACTTGTGCCGCTTGGATTTTTTTTAGAGCCAAAACAATCACTGATGCAGTTCTGTATATAAAAAGAATTTTTTCAAATAGAGACTTTAGTTTTCAATATTTAGAAAATGAACGTTACAGCTATGAATTATTAGGAATGATTGGCTTATTTGTTTTGATCGAATGGAATAATCGAAACAAGGTAGAACCGATTTCAGGAAAAAGAAGTCTATTGAAGTTAGCTTTGGCGATAACAGCGATTATGGCTTTCGGAACTTTTTCAGATTATAAGGAATTTATATATTTTCAGTTTTAATGAAGAATTTTTTAATTTATATCGCCAAAATTTTAGCTTTAGTGATTTTGATTGCTATAGCATTAGATGGAATTTATACTTATATTTTTCTGCAATCTAAAAATAGAGGAAAAATCGAAACCGTTATTAATTCAAGTGCGCAAAATTATGATGTTGTGATTTTAGGTTCTTCAAGAGCAAATAATCATTTCGTGTCACAGATGTTTGAAGATCAAGGATTAAAAACTTTTAATTATGGAATGAGCGGCAGCCATTTATTTGAAGCGTCGTTAATGTTGAAATTAATGATCGAAAGAAAGTATGTAATAAAAAACGTAATTCTTGAAACCGATTTAAATCTGTCTAATGAACATACGGCTGATGGTATTTCGGCTCTTTTTCTGCCATATATTCATAATTCTAATATCATTAAAGATCATTTTTCAGGTCAAGAAAATTTCAATGAATTATATTATATTCCTTTTTATCGATATATTAAATATGAAACAAAAATTGGAGTTAGAGAAACATTTTTCACGGCAATTCATAAAAAAACCAATAAACTGGATAATCTAGGATATTACCCTTTAGAAAAACATAAAAATGGTAATATGAAAAATAATCTTGTCAATTTAAATCCACTTCCGCACAATAAATATTACGAAGAAATCAAAAGTATTTGCAAAACAAACAATATCAATTTTATCGCTGTAATGACGCCAATGTGCGAAAATGTAGTAGGGATGAATTATTTCGATAAGGTTAAAAAAGCATATCCGGAAATACATAATTATGAAAATGTAGTAACTGAGGATAAATATTTTTCTTCATGCGGACATATGACAGATACTGGAGCAAAATTGTTTACAGCCAAAATTTTAAAAGATTTTTTCAATAAATAAAAAGATGAAAATAGCTTTTTTAACACCAGAATACCCAAACCCTAAAACCGGCAATTCTGGAGGTATTGGCACCAGCATAAAGAATTTAGCAATAGGACTTTTAGCGGAAGGAATTTCTGTGCGTGTACTTGTTTATGCTCAAAAAGAAGATGCTGTTTTTGAAGACAATGGAATTATTATTCAACAAATAAAAAATATTAAGTTCAAAGGATTTTCTTGGATATTAACAAGAAAAAAAATTGAGCGAATAATTAATGAATTATATTCTAATAAAGAAATTGATTTAGTAGAAGCAGCAGACTGGACAGGAATTACATCATTCATACAACCAGATAATTGCCCTGTAATTATAAGACTGCATGGGTCTGATACTTACTTTTGTCATTTAGACAATCGTCCTGTAAAATGGATAAATAAGTTTCATGAAAAAAGAGCAATTCAAAAAGCAGATGGTTTATTGGCTGTAAGTAAATTTACTGCAGATAAAACGAATGCTGTTTTTGGATTAAATAAAAAGTTTGAAATAATTCCAAATCTTATTAATACTGAATTGTTTAAAAAAGATGATTCAGATAAGCAGTCAAAACAAAATATCTTATATTTCGGAAGTCTTATTCGAAAAAAAGGACTTTTAGAATTGCCTTTGATTTTTAATAAGGTCATTGAAAAAAATCCTGATGCAAAGTTAATTTTGATAGGTAAAGATGTTTCAGATATTGTATCTGGAAATTCATCTACTTGGAAAATGATGCAGCATCTTTTTTCTGAACCGGCATTAAAAAATGTAGAATATCTTGGAAGTGTTCCGTACGAAGAAATAAAACAAAAAATTCAGGAATCAAAAATATGTGTCTTTCCTTCTTTTGCAGAAGCTTTTCCAGTTTCTTGGTTAGAAGCAATGGCAATGGAAAAACCAATTGTGGCTTCAAATATTGGCTGGGCAAATGAAATGATAGATGAAGGAAAAAATGGATTTTTAGTTTACCCAAAAGATCATGATTTGTATGCTCAAAGAATTATTGCGTTTTTAGACAATGAAAAACTTTGTTCTGAATTAGGAAAAGCGGCAAGGAAAAAAGTTCAAGAAGTTTTTGATATAAAAGTTCTGGCAAAAAGAAATATTGAGTTTTATAAAAAAATGAAAGTATAATTAACATTAATAATGATACTAAAGGAATTTATTACAAGTACTGGCGAAATTATACTTTATAATGGCAACCCTGATTTTGAGAAATTAGAAATCTTAGTGTCTGGTGCAGGAGATATTTGGCACAGTTCATTTGAACAAGGATATAAAAATGCTTTTCCAGAATTAGTATATCAGACTGCTGTTTTTTTTATGTTTATTAATGATTTTGACAATCTTGATGAATGTGTAAGCTGGAGAGTCAATCCGAATCAATTTGCCGTTCGTAAATCTGTGTGGGAACAATTAAAAGGTTTTGATGACGAATATCAAAATGTTCAGCTGAAAGCTCTAGATTTTGGTTACAATGCATTGCGTAATTCTGCGGCAGTTCCACTTTATATAAAAGGGCTTTTTCAAGAAAATTTCCAAGAAAAAATTAATATAACGGCAAAAGACAGATATGTTTTTTTTCGGAAAAATTTCAAATTAGATCACTCAGTTTTTATGCTGTACAGAGAAGGATTTTGGAAATGGAAAGAATGGAATGCTTTCTTTTATGCAAAGAAAAATTTTGGATTATCAGTTAAAAAAACTGTGGTTGAACCTCGTAAATTATTGCCAATTGAAGGGCAGCCTATTGTGAGTTATATTATTCCTACAATGATGCGCCAGGATTTTACTTTACAGCTATTACAGGATTTAGCGGTTCAAACCTATCCGCTTTCTCAAGTTGTTATTGTGGATGCTACTCCTGAAAATGCAAGAGATGAAAAGTTATATCAGGCACATGATTTTCCTTTTGAATTAATTGTAAAATGGCAGGAAACAAAAGGAAGCTGTAGAGCTCGAAATGAAGCTATAGACTTATGTACGGGCGATTACATAGTTTTTGGTGATGACGATGTAAGGGTACTCCCAGATTTTATTGAAAATCATATAAAAGTACTGCAGACATATAAAGCCGGAGCCTGTAACGGCTTGGATATTCGAGCCGATAATCAGCAGCAAAATTTGACAGACTTGAACGAAAAGCTGGAAAGAATAAATGAAAATAGATGGAAAGCAGGAGTAAGTTCTAGTTTTAGCAATGCAAATTCATGTGTAAAAACAGAATATGTTAGAAAATTAATAGGTAATGATGTCAATTTTGATGGAGGTTATGGAGAGGACAGTGATTTTGGATTATCATTACTCAAGTTAGGGCAGGTTGTTCTTTACAACTCTTTTTCACCTAATCTGCATTTGAAACCACCTGTAGGAGGTTATAGATTTTGGGGCAGTCAAGCCAAGATATTAGGTAAAAAACGAAAAATTCAGCCTTGGGAATTAGATAATCCTGTGAAACTTGTTCGTCCTGTACCAAGTCCTACCGTTATGTATGGTATTGTTAAGCATTTCAAAGCACAGCAAGTATTAGAATATAAGTACAAATACTTTTTTCTTTATCTTTTTAAAGGTTCAAAAAGAGGTTTTCTATATCGATTTTTAAGGATTCCATATAAAAATCTTCAGTTTAAGAAATCACTTTTTTATGCTAAAAAATTAAATAATTTAGGGATTAGATATAAATAAACATGAAATTCTCTCTAATTATTTGTACCTACATGCGTCCTGAACCATTGCTGAAATTATTGCAATCGATTCAAATTCAATCTTTTTATCCAGATGAAATTTTAATTATTGATGGATCTTTAAACAATGAAACCCAAAATATTTTAGAGAAGAACCAATTCACAGGTTTGAAATATTTTTTGGTTGATAATGCTAATCGAGGCCTCACAAAACAACGGAATTTTGGAATCAAGAATGTAAATCAGAGTAGTGAAATTGTTTGTTTTCTAGACGATGATACCGTTTTAGAAATAGATTATTTTGAGAAAATTATCGAAACTTATAAAATATTTCCCGATGCTCTGGGAGTAGGAGGTTATATCTGCAATGAAGTAAAATGGGAGAAAACTTCGGAGCATTATATTCCGGAAATTAATGAGTTTTATTATGATGGATGGAAACGAAAAGACGGAAGCCGATTTGTTCTTCGAAAAAAACTTAATTTAGACAGTAATTGTCCTCCTGGTTTTTTACCCAATTTTTCACATGGTCGAAGCGTTGGTTTTTTACCTCCTAGCAATAAAATATACAAGGTTGAGCAATTAATGGGAGGTGTTTCATCCTTTAGAAAATCTGTTTTTGACAGGCTTTCTTTTTCAACTTATTTTGAGGGCTATGGTCTTTATGAAGATGCAGATTTTACGATAAGGGTTTCAAAAATTGGGAATTTATATTTAAATACAGCAGCAAAGTTAGATCATTTTCATGCGATATCAGGGCGTCCAAATCAATACAAATATGGAAAAATGGTCGTTCGAAATGGCTGGTATGTCTGGAGAGTGAAAAATCCAGATCCAAGTTTCAAAGATCATTTTAAATGGAACGTAATAACTATTTTGCTGACAATAATAAGATTTAGTAATGCATGTAAAGGCAACAAGAAAAAAGAAGCTTTTACAGAAGCAATTGGAAGAACAATAGGTTGGTGGAGTTTATTATTCAATAAACCAATAATTGAAAAATGAAAATAGAAGAAGAAATATGTAAAAATATTCTACTATTTTTTTTTTAAAATCTAATATATCTTCGAGTGGAAACTCATAAAAAATGTTCAAAAAAAAGATAATTCAATGAATGTATTTCAGTTAATAGCTTCAGATTATAAAAAATATCAGAAATATGGAGGACATTTTTTCAGCATCATTTTTCTGACGCAAGGTTTCTGGGCTATATTTCAATATAGAATTGCACATTTGATTCATAAAAAAATAACCTGGAAGCTTTTTAGATTTCCACTGTTGGCTTTTGTTTTATTGTGGCAAAAAAATATTGAAATTTTTACTGGGATTTCAATTCCCTATGCTGCAAGAATAGGCCATTCTTTTTATATTGGTCATTTTGGAGGAATTATTATAAATTCTAATGTTATAATTGGTGATAATTGCAATATTTCACAAGGAGTAACGATTGGAGTTTCTGGAACTGATGAAAATAGGGGAACTCCTGTTTTAGGTAATGAAGTATATATTGGCGCTAATTCAGTCATTGCAGGTAAAATTACTTTAGGAAATAATGTTGTGGTAGGAGCATGTTCGATGGTAAAAGATTCGTTTTCTGATAATTCAGTTGTCTTAGGAGTTCCGGCAGTATTAATTTCCCAAAAAGGTTCAAAAGGTTATATTTAATGAAATTATTAGTTGTTACAAACGCTCCCATTATTTATAAAACTGATAAAGCTTTTGCGTATAGTCCATACGTTAAAGAATTAATGGTTTGGGAAAAATATGCAGATATTGTTTTTTGTTGTCCAGTTTGGAAAAATGATCAAGGTCTTCTTATTAGTGAAATGCCTTTTAATATTAGCAAGCATTATAAGTTGTTTGATACTAATCTTAAATCATTTAAAGAGATAGTAAAAGCTTTTTTTTTAAGTTTTTGCAACTTTTTTATGCTGCTTAAAGCAATGAATAATGCAGACCATATTCATTTGCGTTGTCCAGGAAATATTGGTTTACTAGGATGTATAGCACAAGTTTTTTTTCCAAATAAAAAGAAGACGGCCAAATATGCTGGCAATTGGGACCCTAAAAGCAAACAGCCTTTATCATATCGTTTGCAAAAATGGATTCTTAGCAATTCTTTTTTAACTCGTAATATTCAAGTTTTGGTTTATGGAGACTGGAAAAACCAATCCAGAAACATAAAACCATTTTTTACAGCAACATATTCCGAAACAGAGAAAGAAATTGTTTCAAAAAATAATTTAAATCTCAAGGCCGAATTTATTTTTGTTGGCAGTTTGGTTTCTGGAAAAAATCCTCTTTATGTTATAAAGTTAGTTCAAGAGTTGATGAAAAAGGGAGTAAAAGCTAATTTGAATTTATATGGAAATGGCTCAGAAAAGAATAATTTAGAAATTTATATTAAAGAAAATAAATTAGAAGACTATATTATTTTGCACGGAAATCAAAATAAAGAGACAGTAAAAAAAGCATATCAAAAAAGCCATTTTGTAATACTGCCATCAAAAAGTGAAGGCTGGCCAAAAGCAATTGCTGAAGGAATGTTTTGGGGATGTGTTCCTATTGCTACTAAAGTTTCGTGTGTGCCATTTATGCTTGACTATGGAAATAGGGGTGTTTTATTAGAGATGAATTTAGAAAAAGATTTGCACCAGCTAGATTGTCTTTTTAAAAACAATGAGGCTTTTGAGTTTAAAAGTAAATTGGCCCAAGAATGGTCTCAAACTTATACGACTGATTTTTTTGAGAATGAAATTAAAAATTTACTGTAAATAATGAGGATTGTACAAATAATTGATTCTTTAGAAGCTGGCGGAGCGGAGCGCATGGCAGTCAATTATGCTAATGCACTGTCAAAAGAAATTGAATTCTCCGGTTTAATTGCAACCAGAAGAGAAGGTTTACTGTTAAACCAAATTGATGAAAAAGTCACTTACTTATTTTTAAACAAGAAAAAAAGAATAGATTTTAAAGCTGTTTTTGCAGTAAGAGCATATATAAAAAAACATGCAATCGATGTTATTCACGCACATAGTTCTTCATTTTTTTTAGCCGTTCTGGTTAAATGTATTTTTCCTAAAATAAAAATTGTTTGGCATGATCATTATGGTATTTCGCAGAATCTGGCTGAACGAAAAAACATAGGATTAAAAATAGGCTCATTGTTTTTTGAAGGAAGCATTGCGGTTAATTCGGCTTTGAAAAATTGGGCAGAATCCTATTTAAAGATCAAAAATGTTGTCTATTTTCCTAATTTTATTGATGAGATTGTTGATTCACAAAAAGGATCTTTGCTAAAAGGAAATGATAATAAAAGAATTATCTGTGTTGCCAATCTGCGCCCACAAAAAAATCATGAACTATTAATTAAAGCCGCACACTTAATTAAACAAAAATATCCAGATTGGACTTTTCATTTTTTTGGAAAAGATTTCCATGACAGTCATTCTGAAAAGATTAAAAATTTAATTGCAGAATTAAAATTAGAAGAATCTGTTTTTCTTTACGGGACTGTTAATAATGTAGGTTCTGTATTAAAACAGTCTGAAATAGCAGTTTTGCCATCTTTATCAGAAGGTCTTCCACTAGCGATTTTAGAATACGGATTGTATAAAAAAGCTGTTGTAGCTACAAATGTTGGTCAGATTTCGGAAATTATTTCTTCAGATAAAGAAGGCTTTTTAGTTGATTCAAATGATTTAGGTCAATTTACACAGTCAATTCTTAGATTAATTGAGAATGAAAATGAGCGTGTTCAAAAGGGGCTCTCATTACACCATATTGTTGAGTCAAAATATTCTCAGAAATCAATTCTCAAAGATTATTTACAATGGTTAAATTCTTTGACTAATTTTGCTCCCGAAATTCCAGTTTAAATATTTTTAATGAAAAATAAAACCATCACATATAATTATCTTATTTTATTTCATTTCCTTATTGCTCTGGCAGTTTTTGTTTTGCCAGTTCTCTCGAAACTTTATGCGCTTATAATTCCAATAGCTGGAATTTATTTGGTAAACAAAACAAAAAACCGAAATAATGAAGTATTGCTGGTGTGTGCATATTTGGTGGGTGTAGAAGTTTTTTTGCGTATGACAGGAGGGAATTTTAATAATGAATATGTAAAATTTAATCTTGTTTTTTTCATGTTCTTAGGCATGATTTATAGTAGTTTTTCACCATCTTCTTTTATTTATTGGTTTTTCTTGATTTTACTTATTCCTTGTATTTTGATTACAGCTTCAGTAGATCAAATTAATATTGATGTTAAAAAACTATTATTTTTTAATCTTTCTGGACCAGTTTGCTTAGGAGTTTGTTCTATATATATGTACTCTAGGCGAATTCAATTTTCTCAATTGCAGAATATTCTTTCTGTAATGGGATTGCCGATTTTGACTACGACAGTTTATTTATTTTTATACACACCGAGTGTGAGAGATGTAGTAACAAGCACAGGTTCTAATTTTGAAACATCGGGAGGATTTGGACCAAATCAGGTATCGACAATTTTAGGTTTGGGAATTTTTATTTTTTTTACGCAGCTTGTGTTGTCTTCCAAATCAATAAAAGATATTATTTTGAATGGATTCATACTGGCTTTTATTAGTTATCGAGGAGTTGTAACTTTTTCTAGAGGCGGGGTTATAACTGGAGTTGTCATGATTGTTTGTCTTCTGTTTTTTTTGTATCAATTTTCAAATGCAAAAGGGAAGACAAAATTTGGTTTAGTACTTATCTTAACAAGTTTAATGGGTGTTGGAGTTTGGACTTATAGTTCTATTCAAACAAGAGGGCTTATTGATAAGCGTTATGCAAATAAAGATGCCTTAGGTCGAGTGAAAAAGAGCAATTTAAGCGGAAGAGAAGAAATTATGGATACCGAAATTAAATTCTTTTTAGATAATCCTATTATGGGAATTGGTGCCGGAATGGGAAAAGAGCTTAGAAAAGAATCTGGTGATGTAATTGCCTCACACAATGAAATTACTCGAATGCTGGCAGAACATGGTATGTTTGGTGTTTTCGGGCTCTTGATATTATTTATCACACCATTAATTCTTTTTATTAATAACAGACAACATCTTTATTGTTTATCTTTTTATCTCTTTTGGCTGTTAACGATAAATCACGCGGCAATGAGAATCGCAGCACCTGCATTTGTTTACGCTTTGGCATTGCTTTCTGTTAGAATTACAATGCCGGAAAAAGCTGAAAAGTAAGATAGTTAATTATAATTTTTTTATAATACATTTGTGTCGAAGAAAAAGTCCCCAAACTTTAAAACTTACGACTATTATGACTACTAAAAAAATGCATTTCGAGATTTCGGAAAGGAAAATACTATTGCATATTTTTGACGCCGCTTTTATTTTTGCCGGTTTATATGTATTACATTTTTTATTTGATAACCGCTACTATGTATTAGATTGGGATTATTTTTATAGACCAATTTTGCTTATTTCTTATATTATTATTTTTGGAGTAATTTTCGAAATGTATAACCTTCAGGTTGCAGGTAATCAATTTCAAATACTACGAAGCGTTATTCTTGCTGTTACTGCAGCAATGATACTTTACTTATTTACCCCTATTTTATCGCCTGAGCTTCCAAAAAAACGTCTCGTTATTTTGGTTTTTTATTTCTCTATTCTTGGCTCTTTATTGGTTTGGCGATTTTTTTATGCTGTTTTTCTGGCCTCGCATCGGTTTTCTCAAAATGTTGTTTTGATATGTGATCAAGACCAGGTGGAGGAATTGGTTATGGGCCTTGAAAATGTTGATCCGCATTATACCATAATTGGTTTTGTTAATTCAGATTCAGTTTCTGATCAAAGCAACGAGTTTAATTATGTGAAAGAGATTAAGAAACAGGATTTAGAGGATTTTGTAATTCATCATAACGTTTCTGAAATTGTCATCGCAACTCAAAAAACGGACGGAATCACAGCTGATTTATATCAGCAACTACTTCACTTATTAGAATCCGGCAATATTATAAAAGAATATACTAAGGTTTATGAAAATAAAACACAGCGAATTCCAGTTCATTATATTGAACGTGATTTTTATCGTTTTTTTCCATTCAGCCGCAGTAACAGCAATAAATTATATCTGATTTTAACTCGCTTGATAGAGTTTGTTCTGTCTTTTATTGGTTTGGCTTTTTGTATCCTTTTTATACCACTGATTTTAATTGGAAATCTTATCGCAAATAAAGGCAGTTTATTTTACACGCAGGAACGCGTTGGAAAAAACGGTGTTATCTTTAAAATTTATAAGTTCAGGACAATGATTGAAAATAATGATGTCAATGGTCCGTTTGCGCAGTCAAATGATAAAAGAATAACTCCGTTTGGAAAATTTATGCGTAAATCGAGATTAGATGAACTGCCACAGTTTTTTAATATTTTAATGGGAGATATGGGAGTAATTGGACCTAGACCTGAGCGTCCTTTTTTTGTTTCTGAAATAGCAAGAGTAATGCCTTTTTATGAAACACGACATGTTATAAAACCAGGTTTGACTGGCTGGGCTCAGGTAAATTATTCTTATGGAGAATCTATTGATGAAAGTCTGATAAAACTTCAATATGATTTATACTACATCAAACATCGCAGTATCTTTTTGGATTTAAGTATAACTTTTAAAACGATTACAACTGTTTTATTTTATCGCGGACAATAATTTTAGATAATTATCGGAATGCGTTTTTTGTTTTTGATTGCAAGTCTTGCCAAGACAAATCCGCTGGTAATGATCATTGGCAAAACAATAAAAAAGTGCGCTTTATTGATTAGGAAAAGTGTGTACATCAATAAGAATAGTAAATGTAAAACCGCAAATC
Source organism: Flavobacterium sp. LC2016-01 (assembly GCF_009711135.1). Lineage (GTDB taxonomy): Bacteria > Bacteroidota > Bacteroidia > Flavobacteriales > Flavobacteriaceae > Flavobacterium. The sequence continues at coordinate 204,163 of NZ_WMIC01000009.1, forward strand.
GATAGGTCCATCTTTTATTTTTTAATATTGATAAAACAATCAGAATCAATAACAGCGGACTAAATAATAATACGTTGTAATTCATCGCCAATTCGTGATGAGAAGAATAAAATCCAACCACAACAAAAAAGATTCCCATTAGAGATAAAATGAAAAGATAGATTTTATCTGCGATTTTATTTTGTGCCAATACAATAAAGCCAAGTATAAATAGATAAGTATAAACATTATTCCACCATGAAGTTGGTGTTTCTTTTTCAAAACTTAAAAGTGTTTGACTTTCTTTTGCCAGAGGATGATTTTGAAAAGTAGTTTTCGCTAAACTGTTTTTCAATTCAAAAGGCAAAAATATTTTTGTGCCTAATTGATCGACTTTGGTTCCAAAAATAATACTGGTTCCTAATTTATCATAAAAATGACCATCAAAATACGGGAATAAAATAGAGCGATACGTAATATTCGTGTCGCCTTTTTTTGTAATTATATTTCCATTTAACGTTTTATTGATAATATCAACAACCATCGAAGTACAGTTTTTATCAATAAATTTATAGGTATAATAACGATCTTCAGATAATAATGTCGCGTTTAAATTATCAAAAAGCTTTTGTTTTAAATCTTGTGAAATAATCAATTCCTGTTCAAAAACACTTCTTTTTTCATAATTGTATTCATTCATGAAATCAATAAATGGATGAACCACTACAAAATACTGCAAATCACCTTTTGCAAATTTGGCTACAAAATTTGGCGTTGTAAAATCAAAAGCACCGTAATTGTAAACCAAATCAATATTGTTTGCAGGATCTGCAACACGAATTGCAGTATGACCAAAATAGGAGTAAGTTTCGTTTCCTAATCCGCAAGTGATAACGCTGATTTTAGCATCTTTTGATAGAGGTAAATTTTGGCTGAAACCAATAAAATTCAATAACAATAGTAAACAAAAAAGTGTTTTTTTGAAAATGACATTTTTCATAATTTAAAATTTTTAAGAATTTTTAATGGTTTTGTAAATATTATCTAAAGATACCTAAATCTACTTTTAAAGAAAAAATATTCGAATAAAGCGCCGCACTTTGATTCCCTAAGTCGGTCAAAGCATAATCTACCTGAATTCCTTTGTATTTGAAACCAAGGCCAATATTTGGCTGGAAATTTACTTTTTCAGTATTGTCTAATTGTGTGACATTTTGAAAATTTCCTGCACCGGCTCTTAAGAAAACAATATCTGTATAGCCAAATTCAAAACCAACCGCAGGGTCAATACTTACTACTTTTGATGAAATTATATCGTTTGTCTGCTCAAATCGCATATTCAAATTTGTAGCAACCAGAAGACTGTAATCATTATGGAAATCAAATTTTTTAGAAACTCCTAATTGTGCTTTTGGTAAAGTAATCTCTGTGCTTTCAGGCAATTCGTTGTTTTCTCCAGGAATAGCGTTGGCGATTTTTGCATATTCTTGTTCGTCAATGTTCCAGATATTATATGTGGTTGTAATATCGCGAAGCATCAAGCCAAATTTCCAGTCATTACGTTCAAACTGCAAACCTACGTCAAAACCAAAACCCCATGAATTGGCAAATTTTCCAATTATTCTTCGGATTATTTTGGCATTTACACCGTATTGAAAACCTTCAACTGGCAATTTTCGTGCATACGAAAAAGTAAAACCGTAATCTGCGGTTGAAAATAAACTGATTCGGTTATAATCAATATTTCCCTGGCTGTCGATTAATTGGGTGGTGTCCATAATATCATCAACGCCAAAACGAATCATCGAAATTCCCCAAGCACTTCGGTCATCAATTGGACTTGCGTAGGCTATAAAATCATATTGTGCAATATTCGCAAAATAATTGGCATGCATTAATGAAATTTGGTGGTCTTCAAGATTTGTTAAACCTGCGGGATTCCAGTACACTGCGTTAACATCATTTGTTGAAGCGACAACGGCACTCGACATTCCTAATGCAGCGGCATCAACACCAATATTCATAAACTCATTCGAATATTTTCGAACCGTTTGTGCATACTGTGCAGTAAAACTCCAAAACAATAAAAACGCAAAAAGTTTTTTCAAAAGTTATTTTTTTGCAGACTGAGGCCTGTTTTTAATTTTTACCAAAAATATAATATTTTAGTCATCTAATTTCTTCCTTTTATGAAATATTGCAGAACTAAGAGCTTTAACTAAAAAACTCTTGCGAAAACCTATTTTACATGCACTTATTATGCTAAATTTGTTCCTTACCATTATCAAATTTTATAAAGATGAATATTAAAAAACACATTCCTAATTTAATTACTCTAATAAATCTTTTCTGTGGCTGTGTAGCCGTTGTTTACATTTCTCAAGCCAATTATGAAATGGCTTTTTACATGGTTTGTTTAGGAATCTTTTTTGATTTTTTTGATGGTTTTTTTGCCAGACTTTTTAAAGTTTCAAGCCCACTTGGATTACAGTTGGACTCTTTGGCCGATATGGTAACCAGCGGAGTTGCTCCAGGTTATGTAATGTATAATATGTTTGTGAATGGCGGTCATCAATTAGGGACAAGTCCATTAATTCCGTTTTTAGGTTTTATAATAACTTTAGGATCTTGCTACCGCTTGGCTAATTTTAATATCGACACCCGTCAGACAGATTCTTTCATAGGTTTGCCAACTCCTGCAAATGCACTTTTTATTATTAGTTTGCAAGTAGTACTTGACATGTATGCTGATTCTTCGTTTTTTATTCTTGAATTATTAACAAATCAATGGGTTTTATTAATCATCACATTATTTAGTGCTTATATTTTGAACGCTGAAATCCCGCTATTTGCTTTAAAAATCAAGAAGTTTAATGTAAAAGATAACGCACTTCAAATTGTGTTTTTACTAATTTCAGTTGTATTGGTTCTTTTGCTTCATTATATCGCAATTCCTTTAATTATCTTTTTTTATGTATTGTTATCGATCATAAATAATTTGTTTTTGAAGAAGTAGCTCCTATTCTAATGGCAAGAAAAACAACTTACCGTAAAACATATTCAAGAAAACCGGCTGGAAGATCTTTTCTAAGCAAGCTTTTTCGAGGGATTTTGTTGCTATTTTTTTCGCTTTTATTCATCGGAATCGTCTATCATTACCGAAAAGGGCTGGCATACTATTTAGGATTTAAATCGGAGAAAGTTTTAGACGAAGATGAAGTAGACAAACACCTTTCTGATGTTCGAAATATTCGTGTTCTTGAAAATCATAAAGGAAAAGTTATCGGAATTGATGTTTCTGAATTTCAAGGAAAAGTCGATTGGGACGAGGTTGAAATTTTAGATGAAAAGTATCCGGTGCAATTTGTTTTTATAAGGGCAACTGCAGGAAATGATCGTGTAGATTCACAGTTTAAGAAGAATTGGGAAGGTGCAAAAGAAAATAAAATTATGCGTGGGGCCTATCATTATTATCGTCCAAACGAAAATTCTATTGAGCAGGCTAATCTTTTTATCAAAACAGTAAAATTGCAAAAAGGTGATTTGCCTCCGGTTTTAGATATTGAAAAATTGCCAAAAAATCAGCCTTTGGACAGTTTGAAAAAAGGTTTGAAACGATGGCTGACTAAAGTTGAAAAGCATTACCAAGTTCGCCCAATAATTTATTCGGGAGAACGATATTATAGTGATTTCCTAAAAGAAGAATTTAGCGAATATTTATTTTGGATTGCGAATTATAATTTCTACAGAGAAAAAATCGAAGACGATTGGCTTTTTTGGCAGTTTACAGAAAAAGCTTCTTTGCCCGGAATAAAACATCGTGTTGATGTGAATATTTATAACGGCGATTTGGAACAATTGCAGTTTATTACAGTGGAGTAGAAGTGAATTGGAGTGTTCAGTGTTCAGTTTAAAGTGTTCAGTTCCACTGCTTACTAAAAACTGAACACTGACCACTTTTTTTAAAGTTATTTTAATAAAACCAGAATAATCATTATCACTAAAGGTAATAGAAGAAGCACAGAATAAGGATTGGCAAAATTTATAGTAAGACCCATCCATTCAATCCTTTTTGGTGGCATTAACCGTTTGTCTTTCGGATTATAATAAAAGCATCCCAAATACCAATTGTTTGGATCTTTATGCCAATTGTCGTAATCTTCCTGAGTTGGTTTTTCTGACTTCATTATATTTTTAGATTAGTGTTCAGTGTTCAGTCTTTAGTGTTCAGAAAAAAACTGATTACTAAAAAGACTGAACACTGACCACTTTTTTTAAAATTCCAATTTCTTCTTACGAAGTTCAAAGTTTTGACCAAGATAAACGCGGCGAACCATTTCATCTTCTACTAATTCTTCGGGAACTCCTGCTTTCAGGATTCCTCCTTCAAACATTAGGTATGTTTTATCGGTAATTGCTAAAGTTTCCTGAACGTTGTGATCCGTTATTAGAATTCCGATATTTTTATTTTTTAATTGCGCAACAATTCTTTGAATATCCTCAACCGCAACCGGGTCAACTCCAGCAAAAGGTTCATCCAATAGAATGAATTTTGGGTCAGTTGCCAATGCGCGAGCAATTTCTGTACGACGACGCTCACCTCCAGAAAGTAAATCGCCTCGGTTGGTACGAATGTGTTCTAAACTGAATTCTTCAATTAAACTTTCCATTTTTGCAATTTGAGCTTCTTTAGAAAGTTTAGTTAATTGCAAAACGCTTAAAATATTATCTTCAATACTCAATTTTCTAAAAACCGAAGCTTCTTGTGCTAAATAACCAATTCCTTGCTGAGCACGTTTGTACATTGGGTAATCAGTAATATTCAAATCATCAAGATAAATATTCCCTTGATTTGGTTTTACCAATCCAACAATCATATAGAAAGAAGTTGTTTTTCCAGCACCATTCGGACCCAAAAGCCCTACGATTTCTCCTTGATTTACTTCAACGGAAATTCCTTTTACAACACTTCGGCCTTTGTAGGTTTTGATTAAATTATCGGCTCTTAGCTTCATTTTTTTAATTAGATAATTAGATAATTTGAAAATGAGATAATTGAAAAACTAACTCAGATTTAATTTTGATAATGTGCCAATTAGGCAATTTGATAATGAGATAATTTATCTCAGACGGGCAAAATAAGTAAAAATAAATCAATCAAATAAATGAATTAACATATCGTATGAAATTATCTAATTGACTAATTATCAAATTTTCTAATTATTTCCCAGCTTCTTCAAGAGCTTCCCAGAATTCGTAAGCTCTTCTTAAATGCGGAATTACAATTGTTCCTCCAACCAAAGTTGCGATTCCCATTGCTTCCATCATTTCTTCTTTCGAAACGCCTTCTTTATAACTTGTTTCCAAGTGATATTTCACACAGTCGTCACATCTCAAAACTGTAGATGCAACTAAGCCTAAAAGTTCTTTAGTTTTTACATCAAGAGCTCCAGGAGCGTATGCGTTTGTGTCAAGGTTAAAAATTCGCTTAACAATTTTGTTGTTGTCAGCTAATAATTTTTCGTTCATTTTAGAACGATAATCGTTAAATTCTTGTATTAATTCAGACATTTTCTTTCATTTTATTTCGATATACAATCCTTGAAATCAGGATACTCACTTCGTAGATAATCAGCATTGGTATTGCTACAATGGTTTGGCTTACTACGTCTGGTGGTGTTACAATTGCAGCAATAATTAAAATAATTACAACAGCATATTTCCAATATTTTCTTAAAAAAGCAGGAGTTACAAGTCCTAATTTGGTTAAGAAATAAATAGCGATTGGCAATTCAAAAAAGATTGCACTTCCTAAGATACTTGTTTTTACCATTCCCATATAAGACTCTAGCGTGAATTGATTTTTCACGACATCACTTACAGAGAAAGTAGCAACGAAATTTACCGACATCGGAATTACAACATAGTAGCCAAATAATACTCCTAAAAAGAATAGCATCGAAGAAACAAAAATGAAAACTTTTGCGTTTTTACGTTCTTTCTCGTACAAGGCCGGACTGATAAATTTCCAGATTTCCCATAAAATATAAGGGAAACTTAAAATGAAACCTGCCAATAGACACATCCAGACAAAAATATTTACTTGTCCTTCCATTTCTGTATTCTGAATAATGAAATTCAGTTCAGTAATACAAATGCTGTCTGCAAATCCCAATGAATGAGATAAATCGCAAAACCATACATAAGTAAAAAATGTAGGTCGAATTGGACCTAAAATAATTTGATCAAATAAATAATCACTAATAAAATAAGTCACAAATGCCATAATACATATTGCAATTGTACTTCTAACTAATAACCATCTTAATTCTTCAAGATGGTCTAAAAATGACATCTCGCCAAGGTTTTTCTTTGCCATTATACGATTCCTTCTTTTAAAATGTCATGTAAATGTAATACTCCTTTGTATTCGCCATTGTCGGCCACAATCAATTGTGTTATAGCGAAATCCTCTAAAATGTTCAGGGCATCAACTGCCATAGTTTCTGAAGATACTAATTTAGGATTTTTTGACATAATATCTCTTGCAGTTAAGTCAGCAATAGTATCTACGTCATTTAGCATTCTTCGGATGTCTCCATCGGTAATAATTCCAACTATTTTATTGTTTTCAATAACCGCTGTTACGCCTAATCTTTTTTCTGAGATTTCAAAAATAGCTTTTTTGATTGAAGTTTCTGGTGTAACCATTGGTTTTAGTGAATGTTCAATCATGTCTTTCACTTTAAGCAGCAGTTTTTTTCCTAAAGCTCCGCCTGGATGATAAATTGCAAAATCCTCAGGTTTAAAATCGCGCATTTCCATTAAGCAAACGGCAAGGGCATCGCCCATAACAAGCTGTGCTGTTGTGCTGTTTGTTGGTGCAAGATTTATTGGGCAGGCTTCTATTTCAACAGTTGTATTTAAAACGTAGTCTGAACCTTTGGCTAAAAAAGAAGTTATGTTGCCAGTGATTGCAATTAAAGTGTTTCCGAAACGTTTCAATAATGGAACTAAAACTTTAATTTCAGGACTATTGCCGCTTTTTGAAATGCAGATAATGATGTCTTCATTTTGAATCATGCCTAAATCACCATGAATGGCTTCAGAGGCATGCAAAAACATAGATGGAGTACCTGTTGAGTTAAAAGTGGCAACCATTTTTTGCGCGATGATTGCGCTTTTTCCGATGCCGGTAACGATTAAACGGCCTTTGGTTTCGTAAATGCGTTGGGTGGCTTCGTAAAAATTTTCGTCTAAAAAATCAATTAGTTTTGTAATTGCCTCACTTTCAGATAGTATTGTTTTTTTGGCAATCGCCAATATATTTTCTTTTGAGATCAAAACAGAATATTTAAAATTTGTATGTATAAAAGAAAGTTGTATCTTTATGTGTTGCAAATTTATACAAAATATCCATTAATATAAAGAATGAATTCAAACGAAATTGAAATACACAAGGAATTAAAGAAGTATTTCGGCTTTAGCCAATTTAAAGGCTTGCAGGAGCAAGTCATTACGAGTATTTTAGGTAAAGAGAATACTTTCGTAATTATGCCAACAGGCGGTGGAAAGTCTCTTTGTTATCAATTACCCGCTTTAATTCAGGACGGAACAGCCATTGTTGTTTCTCCTTTAATTGCTTTGATGAAAAATCAGGTTGATGCGATTCGAAGCCTTTCTTCAGAAAACGGAATTGCGCATGTGCTTAATTCCTCTCTCACAAAAACAGAAATTGCTCAAGTAAAAAAAGACATCAGTTCTGGTTTGACCAAGCTTTTATATGTGGCCCCAGAATCTTTAACTAAAGAAGAATATGTGGCTTTTTTACAAAGTGTGCCCATTTCATTTGTTGCTATTGATGAAGCGCACTGTATTTCAGAATGGGGGCATGACTTTAGGCCGGAATACAGAAATCTTAGAAATATTATCAAACAATTAGGCAAAGTGCCAATTATTGGATTAACCGCAACTGCAACCCCAAAAGTTCAGGAAGATATTCTGAAAAACCTTGATATGTCTGATGCAAATACTTTTAAAGCATCATTCAACAGACCGAACTTGTACTATGAAGTTCGCACAAAAACGAAAAATATTGAATCGGATATTATTCGATTTATCAAACAACATAAAGGCAAATCTGGAATTATTTACTGCTTGAGCCGTAAAAAAGTAGAATCGATTGCCGAAGTTTTACAAGTGAACGGAATCAGTGCTGTTCCGTATCACGCAGGATTGGATGCAAAAACACGCGCCAAACATCAAGACATGTTTTTGATGGAAGATGTTGATGTTGTTGTGGCAACAATTGCCTTCGGAATGGGAATTGATAAACCAGATGTTCGTTTTGTAATTCATCATGATATTCCAAAATCACTAGAAAGTTACTACCAAGAAACAGGTCGCGCTGGCCGTGATGGAGGCGAAGGACATTGTCTTGCTTATTACTCTTATAAAGATGTAGAAAAACTGGAGAAATTTATGTCTGGCAAACCAGTTGCCGAACAGGAAATTGGTTTTGCACTTTTGCAGGAAGTTGTGGCTTACGCCGAAACTTCAATGTCACGCAGAAAGTTTCTTCTTCATTATTTCGGAGAAGAATTTGACAGCGAAACTGGAGAAGGTGCAGATATGGACGACAACGTTCGTAATCCTAAACATAAAGTTGAGGCTAAAGAACAAGTTGTTAAATTATTGGAAATCGTTCGAGACACGAAACATATATACAAGTCAAAAGAAATTGTCTTTACTTTAATTGGGCGTATAAATGCTGTAATTAAAGCACATAAAACAGATACACAGTCCTTTTTTGGTTCAGGTTCTGATCATGATGAAAAATACTGGATGGCTTTGTTAAGACAAGTTTTGGTAAGTGGTTATTTGTCTAAAGATATTGAAACGTATGGCGTTATAAAGATTACAAAAGCAGGTCTGGATTTTATTAAAAAACCGGTTTCATTTATGATGTCTGAAGATCACGAATATAGTGAAGCTGAGGATGAAGCAATTGTAACAGGAGCAAAATCATCAGGAACTGCAGATGAAGTTTTGATGGGAATGCTTCGCGAACTTCGTAAAAAAGTGGCCAAAAAACTTGGAGTGCCACCTTTTGTTGTTTTTCAGGATCCTTCACTTGAAGATATGGCTTTAAAATATCCAATTACATTAGCTGAATTGTTTAATATTCATGGTGTTGGAGAAGGAAAAGCAAAAAAATACGGCGGTGAATTTGTTGCCTTAATTAGCCGTTATGTCGAAGATAATGATATTATTCGTCCAGATGATTTAGTAGTAAAATCTACGGGAGTAAATTCTGCAAACAAGCTTTATATCATTCAGAATATTGACAGAAAATTGCCTTTAAGCGATATTGCTTCAGCCAAAGGTCTGACAATGGATGCTCTAATCAAAGAAATGGAACAAATCGTATATTCCGGAACCAAATTAAATATCAAATATTGGGTTGATGATATGCTCGACGATGATCAGCAGGAAGAAATTCACGATTATTTCATGGAATCAGAATCAGATAAAATCGAAGACGCACTTAAAGAATTTGATGGCGATTATGATATTGATGAATTACGTTTAATGCGTATTAAGTTTATTAGTGAAGTAGCGAATTAAAAAATAAATTCCAAAATTTTTAAAATTCCAAATTCCAAGCTGTCGGTAGCAATTGGAATTTGGATTTTTTTTAATGTAAGTTTTGGAGTTTGGAATTTAAAATATTGGGATTTTATTCAACATAAACTTCCCCACGATGTGGTTTCAAAGCATCTCTAACCTGGATCATATTTTCATCAGTCACGACCATAAAGGCAGTTGCATGCATGTCGTTTACGATTTTATATCCTGTAATATTCAAAGGCAATTTTTCGATTGCGATATATTCTTTTAAATGAATTTCATGATGTTCGGCTGTTTTTGCAGAAGCCGGACCGCGAAAATCCCAAATCAGTTTTATTTTTCTAGACATTTTTTTTAAGGTACAAAGGTTCAGAGTTGCAAAGGTACAAAGTCTGTTTTGAAAATGGATTTTTATATTAAAGATCTAATTTCATTTCAAAATAGTACTTTTGCATTGTATTTTTGATTTAATCGAAAATCTTTTAAAACCATAAAAAATAAGAATGGAGGAAAAGTCAGAAGAAAATGAATTATCGTTGAGTGAATCTGCGAAAGATCATTTAAGAACGGCGGCAAATTGGGTTTATGTAATATCGATTATCGGATTGATTGTAGTAATGTATGGAGTTCTCCGTCTATTTTATGATTATATGAATCTTTCTAAATGGGATGACGTTCCTTCAGGTGGAGGAGTGGGATATTTTATGGCTATGGCCATATTGCCCATTTTGTTGCTTATTTGTGTCGTTTGTTTTTTTCCGCTTTATTATTTATATAAATTTTCTTCAAATGTTAGAATAGCTTTTAGAGATGATGATTCAGAAGCTTTAGAAGATTCATTTAGATATTTAAAATTACATTATATCACAATTGGAATTTCGCCTCTATGCGTCATTGTATATTTTTTAGTGGTTAGCATCTTTTAACAATATTATTACCTTTTAATCAAAATGCCAAGAGAACTTTTACTTCAGGTAACTCCAGAAACTGCTGCAAACGAATTGTTGCTGAAAGACTATTTGTCTAAACAAATAAAAGTTTCTCCACAGGAAATTCAACACATTACAATTTTAAAACGTTCGATTGATGCACGCCAGAAAGCGATTAAAATCAATTTGAAAGTTATTATATATTTAAAAGGAGAAGCATTTCAGGAAACTAAAATTGAACTTCCTATATATAAAGATGTTTCATCAGCTCAGGAAGTGATTGTTGTTGGGGCTGGTCCAGCCGGACTTTTTGCGGCTTTGCAATTAATAGAATTAGGCTTAAAGCCAATTGTAATTGAACGAGGAAAAGACGTTCGCGGGCGCCGACGCGATTTAAAAGCAATAAATGTAGAACATATTGTAAACGAAGATTCAAATTACTGTTTTGGAGAAGGCGGAGCCGGAACGTATTCGGATGGGAAATTATATACACGTTCTAAAAAACGTGGTGATGTAACTAGAATCTTAGAACTTTTAGTTGCTTTTGGAGCTTCAGAAGATATTTTAGTTGAAGCGCATCCTCATATTGGAACAAATAAACTGCCAAAAATTATTGAAGATATTCGAAAGAAAATCATCGAGTTTGGCGGTCAGGTTTTGTTTGATACCAGAGTTGATGATATTTTGGTAAAAAATAATGAAGTCGAAGGTATCGTAACGCAAAACGGAGATAAGATTCTGGCTAATAAACTGATTTTGGCAACCGGACATTCGGCGCGTGATATTTTTGAATTATTAGATAAAAAGAAAATTTTAATCGAAGCAAAACCTTTTGCTTTAGGTGTTCGTGCCGAGCATTCGCAGGAATTAATCGACAGTATTCAATACAGTTGTGATTATCGCGGAGAGCATTTGCCTCCAGCACCATATTCTATTGTAAAACAAGTTAACGGCCGTGGCATGTACTCGTTTTGTATGTGTCCGGGTGGTGTCATTGCGCCTTGCGCTACAAGTCCGGGAGAAGTGGTTACTAATGGCTGGTCGCCCTCAAAACGTGATCAGGCAACGGCAAATTCTGGAATTGTGATTGAGTTGAAGTTGGAAGATTTTAAACCTTTTGCAAAATTTGGAGCCTTGGCCGGAATGGAATTTCAAAAAAGTATCGAACAAAAAGCATGGCATTTGGCTGGACAAACTCAAAAAGTTCCAGCACAAAGAATGATTGATTTTACACAAAATAAAGTTTCTGCCGATATTCCAAAAACTTCTTATGTTCCAGGAACAACTTCGGTTGAAATGGGACAAGTTTTTCCAGGATTTTTATCGCAGATTTTGCGTGAAGGTTTTAAAGAATTCGGAAAATCAATGCGCGGTTATTTAACCAATGAAGCCATTTTGCATGCTCCTGAAAGCCGAACTTCATCACCAGTCAGAATTCCGAGAGATCCTATCACTTATGAGCATTTGCAGATAAAAGGTTTATATCCGTGCGGAGAAGGGGCAGGTTATGCCGGCGGTATTATTTCTGCTGCAATTGATGGTGAAAAATGTGCTTTGATGATTGCTGAAACTTTAAAATGATACTATAAATGTGGTTTTGAAAACGGATGCCGCGTGAGGGATAGAGCTAAGCTACCGAAGTAGCAGCGAAAGCCCGACAGCAATAAAAAAAGGGGCCGACTAAGCGTTTTGCATAGTCGGCCCCTTTTTTTATTGCTGGCACGCCCAGATTATTATTTACGGAATCAAAATTATTTTTCCGGTACTTTTTCTGCTTTCCAGATAATCGTGCGCCAGTTTTCCTTCAGATAATTTGAAAGAAGTTGGTTCTGAAAGTTTGATTTTTCCTTCGATAATCCAATTAAAAAGCTGTGTTGCTCTTTTGATTCTTTCTTCTTTAGAATTCAAATAACTCCACAAATCGCCTCCGGTTAAGGTTTTGGAACCGTCCATTAACATTCTTGGATCTACAGGTTCAGGATCTCCGCCCGCCATTCCGAAGAAAACGACTTGTCCGCATTCTTTAGCTACTTCAAAACTTTCTTTTAAAGTGCTTCCTATACTGTCGTAAACAACATCAACGCCATTTGGAACAGTTTTGAAAACTTGCGATTTCCAATCTTCATTGTACAGGAAAACATGATCTGCACCTTGTTCAATTGCAACTTTTGCCTTGTCTGCTGAAGAAGTTAAGCCAATAACAGTTGCGCCAAAAAGCTTGCTGATTTGTGTTAAAATTTGTCCGACTCCGCCGGCAACTGCGTGAATTAATACCGTTTCGCCTTTTGCTGTTTTATGACTGTCGGTTGCTAGATAATGCGCTGTTAATCCTTGCAATAAAATCGAAGCTGCGGTTTCAAAAGAAATGTTTTCCGGCAATGGCAAAACGTGATTTATGTTTACGGCAACCAATTCGGCGTTTGCAAAAGGAGCATCGGCGAAAGCCACGCGATCACCAACTTTATATTCAGGATGATTGTTTGCATCAACAACAATTCCGGCGCCTTCGTAACCGGCAATAAAAGGCGGGTTTCCTTTTAAATGGTAATTTCCTTTTCGTCTGTAAACATCGGCAAAATTTAATCCGATGGCTTTCATTTCGATTAAAATTTCATCCGTTTTTAATTCCGGATTCGGGATTTCGATATATTCTAAAACATCTGAATCTCCAAAAGTAGAGAAGGTAAGTGCTTTCATTTTTTTAATTTTTAGGACTACAAAAGTACGCCAAAATTCAAAAAATAAGCCTCATTTAATTTTTTAAATGAGGCTTTGAAAAAGTTTTTTTAGCCACAGATTAAAAAGATTTTCACGGATTAAATTTTAGTTTTAAAACTTTAAAAAAATCCTTTTAATCTTTCTAATCTGTGGCTAAAAATAAATTAGATTTTTGGGAATTTCATTTCGTTGAAAGTGCTTTTTTGTTTGGCCAAAGCTTCAACATCTTGCCATTTTCTTGGAGATTCTGCAGAAAGGTTTTCATAGGAATCTTTTTTGATTAAAATATCATCTTCGATACGAACGCCTATATTCCACCATTTTTTATCGCATTTGCTGTTTGCCGGAATATAAATTCCCGGTTCAACTGTCAGAATCATGTTTTCTTTTAAAGTCCCCATGTAATTTCCTTTGTCATGAACATCTAAGCCAAGAAAATGTGAACAGCCGTGCGGATAGTAAATTCTGGCATCTTTAGGATCTGTAATGATTCCTAATTTGATTAATCCTTTTGCGATAATTTCTCTCGATTTTGTATTTAAATCCTGAATAGGAGTTCCTTCTTTGCAAAGTTTAAAAACTTCTTCCTGTGCATCATAAACCAATTGGTAAATTGCTTTTTGTTCTTCAGTAAATTTTCCGTTTGCGGGAACTGTTCTGGTGACATCGGCAGAATAACCATGATATTCTGATCCAACATCCATCAGCAATAACTGGTTGTCAATTTTTGTTGAATTGTTTTCGCCATAATGCAAAATACATCCGTTTGCTCCGGCACCAACAATTGGCGGATAGCCTTCGCCTTCGGCGCCATAATGTCTGTGAACGTAAGCGTGAATTCCGTCTGCTTCATTTTCGCTCATATCAGGACCAACAGCTTTCATTACTTCGTTGTGGGCAATGCAGGAAAGTTTTACGGTTTTACGCATTAAATCAAGTTCTTCGGGAGTTTTTATTTCTCTAAGTGAATTGGTTATATTGGTGAACAAATCTGTAGAAGTATCGTTGTTTTGGGTAATTCCGGCTTTGGTTTTAAAAGTTTCAAGTAAGCCAAAAAAATCAAATCCGCTTTTGTCATTTCCTAGATCTGTTGAGATTTTGTCATAAATGACTTTGTCAAATTTCTTGAAATCTATAACAAAGCCGTTAAAATCTTTGCCATTGTAAGCGGTTGTAAAACCAAGTTTTGATTTTGCACCTTCAACGCCTAAACGTCTTCCGGTCCAAGTTTCTCTGTTGGCATTTCTTTCTCTTACAAAAAGAATTTCGTTGTATTTTTCTGTTCCCTGAGGTTCTTTAAAAAGCACTAAAACAGCATCTGGTTCTTTGTATCCAGTTAAATAGTACATGTCTGGATTTGCGTGATAATTGTAATTAACGTCTTTTGAGAAAATTCTTTCCGGATAAGAAAAAACTACCGCTACTGAATTGGCAGGCATTAAAGCCCTGAAAGCTTCGCGACGGCCTTTGTGAAATTCTTTTGAAAGATAATCTGTTGGGAGATTTTCTTGAGAATGAACTTGTGAGAATGTAAATAAAACGGCAAAGAATACTACTAATTGCTTCATTTTTTGGTTTTTTATTGATAATTTTTGGTTTTTTGATTAGTGCAAATTACAAAAAAAATACAATCACATATTGTAATTTAAATGTTTGATTAATATAGTTTTAAACAAAATGATGTAACTTAGAGATTAGAAAAATACAGTTTGTTGTGAAAATTAAATTTCAATTAATCGTGTAACCGGGCACGAATATTGAGAACGTTCTATTTATAAAGTAATTTTAATCTTCAAAAATACATTTTTATGAAAAAATACACACTAGCAGCCGTTTCCCTTTTTATGGTATTATTGACTTCTTGCAAGGCATCAAAAGAAGCGTCAAGCGGAGGAAATTTATTTGGTACAACTTGGGAATTAGAATATATTTCAGGACCAAGAATTGCTTTTGAAGGATTATATCCGAATAAGAAACCACAAATCACTTTTGATCAAAAAGAAACAAAAGTTTTTGGAAACAATGGCTGTAACGGATACAGTGCGCCTTATACTTTAAGCGGAAAATTGTTAACTTTTGGAGAACCGGGACCAAGTACATTGATGTTTTGTGATGGAGGAGGAGAACAGCAATTTTTACAGCAAATGAAAAAAATCACAAGCTATTCGATTGATAAGGACGGAAAATTAAATTTAATTCAAGGCGATGTGCCGATGATGAGATTTAAAAAAGTGGCGAAACAATAGTTTCAGTTATTCAACTTTGATAAAGTTCAACATAAAAAAAGGGAAATGACAGAATCATTTCCCTTTTTTATTTTACAAGCTTTTGCCCTTATTTCTTTTTCAGTTTGTCTTTAAAAACTTTTTCAAATTTTTCAATTTTTGGCTGAATTACCATTTTGCAATACGGCTGATTTTTATTGTTTGCATAATAGTTTTGATGGTAATCTTCGGCTTTATAAAAAGCTTTAAAAGGCTCGACTTTTGTCACAATCGGATTGCTATACACTTTTGCTTTGTTTAATTCGGCAATAATGCTTTGAGCCGCTTTTCTTTGCTCGTCATTTTTGTAAAAAATAACAGAGCGATATTGAGTTCCAACATCTGCACCTTGACGATTTAAAGTTGTTGGATCGTGAACGGTAAAAAAGACTTTGAAGATTTCATTAATATCGGTTACATTTTTATCATAAGTGATCTGAACTACTTCGGCGTGACCCGTTTCTCCTGTACAGACTTCTTCATAAGTAGGATTAGGAACATTTCCGCCTGAAAATCCAGAAACAACAGATTTTACTCCATCCAGGTTTTCGTAAACAGCTTCTACACACCAATAACAGCCTCCGCCAAGTGTAATAGTTTCAAGATTTGAAGCTTTTTTATTTTGTGAAAATCCGTTTAATGACAAAGTGAATAAACAGATTAAAAGTAGATTTTTCATAGTTAAATTATTTGTTGTCGGGTATAAAATCTAGAGCAATTGAATTCATGCAATAACGTTTTCCGGTTGGCTCAGGACCGTCGTCAAACAAATGTCCAAGATGTCCGCCACAACGGCCGCACAATGCTTCGATTCGTTCCATTCCGTATGAATTGTCATTTTTGTAAACCACGCTTGTTTTGTTTTCTTGTTCGAAAAAGCTTGGCCATCCACAGCTGCTGGAGAATTTTGCGGTTGATCTAAAAAGTAAGTTGCCGCAAGAAGCACAATAATAGGTTCCTTTTTCGTCAGTGTTCCAATATTTTCCCGTAAATGGTCTTTCGGTGTCGGCATGGCGCATCACGGCATAAACATCTTCGGGTAAAACCTTTTTCCACTCGGCATCACTTACATTTAATTTTGTTGTATCGGTGTTGGAGTAATAAGGATTTCCGGGTTTGCTGATTTTGTTTTCCATAGAAGTAGCTGTTTTTGAGGCTTGTTTTTTTGTGTTTTGTCCGCAGGCCTGAAAAATAAAAAGTGGCAGTACAAAACAAAGGCTGAAAATTAAGTTCTTAGATTTCATAGGTTTTTGGTGCATTAATCTGATGTTCAAAGATACGGCGACATTCTGCTTTGAAATGTCGGCTAAATTACAATTCAGATATTTTTAAGTATGTTTTAACTTTTTATTATTTACGTAAAAAGAAACTTTGCAGTTTTTATATCTTATTTTTAAAGGATTTTCGATTAATAAGGAATGTAGTCTATTGTTGTCCAGAGTTTTGTAAAAAGAGGAAAGTAGTTAAACTTTTCACAATGTCTTCTAGGATTTTATAGCCATTTCTTTTTTCGTATTTTTGTTAATTCAATACGCCCTATGACAGAAGAAAACGTAATATTAGTTAACAAAAACGACGAACAGATTGGCTTAATGCCAAAATTAGAAGCACATGAAAAAGCACTTTTGCATCGTGCATTTTCGGTTTTTATTTTAAACAATAAAAATGAAATTATGCTCCAGCAAAGAGCGCATCATAAATATCATTCGCCTTTGCTTTGGACAAATACCTGCTGCAGTCATCAGCGTGAAGGCGAGAGCAATATTGAAGCCGGAAGCCGTAGATTGTATGAAGAAATGGGATTTAAAAGCGAATTAAAAGAGCTTTTTCATTTTATTTATAAAGCGCCTTTTGATAATGGTTTGACAGAGCATGAGCTTGATCACGTAATGATTGGGTATTATGATGGTGAACCGGCCATTAATCCTGAAGAAGTTGAAGACTGGAAATGGATGAGTATTGAAGATGTAAAAGCTGATATTGAGAAACAGCCCGAAATTTATACGGTTTGGTTTAAGATAATTTTTGATGAATTTGATCATTATCTCGAAGACCATAAATTATAACCAAAATTAACCAAAAACCTAAATGAGAGTAACCATATCAAGAAAAGCACATTTTAATGCTGCGCATCGATTGCATAGGAAAGATTGGACAGCTGAAAAAAACAATACTGTTTTTGGGAAGTGCAATAATCCCAATTTTCATGGTCACAATTATGGTTTAACTGTTAGTGTTACAGGAAAAATTGACCCGGAAACTGGTTTTGTTTTAGATGTGAAAGTATTAGCGGATATTATACTTGAAGAAGTTGAAATCCCGTTTGATCACAAAAACTTGAATCTGGATGTTCCGGAATTTCAGGATTTGAATCCGACAGCTGAAAATATAGCTGTTGTGATATGGAATAAAATTAGAAAAAGAATTCAGCCTGATTTTGACTTAGAAATCGTGCTTTATGAAACGGACCGCAATTTTGTAACTTATAAAGGAGAATAATAAATGTCATTAAAAATAGGAGATATAGTTCCGAATTTTACTGCAAAAGATAGTCACGGAGAACTTTTTGAAAGCCAGAGTGTTTTAGGAAGAAAGCCTTTAGTGATTTATTTTTATCCAAAAGATAATACGCCAGGCTGTACTACAGAAGCCTGCAGTTTCCGCGATCAATACGAAGATTTTAAAGATTTAGGTGCTGAAGTTATTGGTATTAGCAGTGATAGTGTAAAATCGCATCACAAATTTGCCAATAAATACAAACTGCCTTTTATTTTATTGTCAGACCAAGACAAAAGATTGAGACAGCTGTTTGGTGTCCGTAATAATTTGTTTGGGCTTTTGCCCGGAAGAGTAACTTACATTGTTGACAGAAATGGTGTGGTTATTTTTATTTTTGACAGTATGAATGCTGAAAAGCATATTCAAAAAGCGCTGGAAACAATCAAAGAATTAGTATTATAGATTAATAAAATAGTATTACGACAATATTTAAATAATAGAGATATTAGCCCAAAAAAGATGAGCACACAATTATATCCATTGCAGTTTGAACCAATTTTGAAGGAAAGAATTTGGGGAGGCGAAAAGCTGAAAACAGTTTTAAATAAACCAATTACTTCTAAAATTACTGGTGAAAGCTGGGAATTGTCTACTGTTGAAGGAGATGTAAGCGTGGTTTCAAATGGCGATTTGAAAGGAAAATCGTTAATGGAACTTATTAATGAAAAACCAAATGAAATTTTGGGAACTAGCGTTTATGAGCGTTTCGGAAAACAGTTTCCGTTACTTTTTAAATATCTAGATGCTCGCGAAGATCTTTCGATTCAGGTTCATCCAAATGATAAATTGGCAAAAGAGCGTCATAACTCTTTTGGCAAAACCGAAATGTGGTACGTAATGCAGGCCGATTCTGATTCAAGAATTATTGTTGGTTTTAAGGAGAACTCAAGCAAGGAAGAGTATTTGAAACATCTGCATGATAATACGCTTGTATCTATTTTAGATGATGTAAAAGCAAAATCTGGTGATGTTTTCTTTTTAGAAACAGGAACAGTTCATGCAATTGGAGCAGGTTTGGTTGTTGCCGAGATTCAGCAGACTTCTGATATTACGTATCGATTGTATGATTTTGACCGAGTTGATGCGCAGGGGAATAAAAGAGAATTGCACGTAGATTTAGCGCTTGATGCGATCAATTACAATAAAGTTGATACACAGAAGAAATACGAAACAAAATCAAATGTTTCGAATACAGTTGTTGATTGTCCTTATTTTACAACGAATTTTATTCCGTTAGAAGACAAAGTGGGAGTTTCAAAATCTGGGGAAACTTTTACTGTTTATATGTGTATCGAAGGAAGTTTTGAAATCGAATATGCCGGATTTAGTGATACTTATGTGAAAGGAGATACAGTTTTGGTTCCGGCAACTGTAAGTGATTTTATTTTGGACGGAAATGCTTCAATTTTAGAAATTTACATTTCTTAGCACTTATTCTAAAGATAATATGTATTTTTGCAAACGCAAATTAAAATTATAATAAAAATGGCAAACGTTAAAAATTTAAAGAAAGACATCAATTTTGTATTAGGAGATATTATTGAAGCAGTTTACTTGTTTGAGCTTTCAACTACAGGAAACCCTACTCCAGAAACGAATGCTTTAATCGATGAAGCGATCGCTGCATTTGATACTTTGATCACAAAAGTGAACGCAAAGAACGTTGAAAACAAAAAAGCGCACTTCAAACAAATCAATGTTGAATTGGAAGAAACTGCTAATCAATTGATTGCTAAAATCAACGAATTGTAAGCAAAAAAAAGTATAAAAAAGTGCAAATTTATTTTGGAAAAACGAAAAACCGCTTTATATTTGCACCCGTAATGAGTCGCCAGCGTAGCTCAGTTGGC
>NZ_WMIC01000010.1 GCF_009711135.1 Flavobacterium sp. LC2016-01
ATCGAAGCGGCATCTTTTTGCGGGAACGTGAACATCTCTTTTAAACTGAAAATCCTTCCGCAAAAGATACAGCGCAGCGCCCGGCCCGAAGGGAAACGCCATAAATAGTTTTAGCTCATAAATACTGTTAAAGCGCTTCGTACCAATTTATAATATAATCGGCTACATTTTCCCAGCCTGGTTCTCCACAAATGAAGTGGCTTTTACCATCAAATATTTTGATATCTACACGACTGGTGTTGCTTTTGTATTTTCGTGCGATTGTTTCTGTCAGACCTGGTGGGAAGATATGGTCACTGCCACCACCAATAAATAAAATTGGTTCATGATGCTTTTTGAAATCGATATTCGAATAAGAATTTAGAACCAATTCGCGACTGACTTTATAGCTTTCTGGTACTGCAAATTTTTCAAATGCTTTTTGTTTTTCTGCTTGCGGAATTGTATTAAAAAAAGCATAATCATACCATTCTCTGCTGCCCATGAAATATTTTCCAGAAGAAAAGAATCCGAAGGCAGGCAATACTGTCTTTAGTGTTTGAAATGGCGGGAAAACATTTTTAGGCGGAGCTCCATCGATACTTACTCCCGCTGTGGCTTTTCCGAGTTCGACTAATTTCAATGCGGCCATACCAGCCATTGAATGCCCTATGACTAAAGGTTTTTCGGGTAAAGTATTTATTAACTTTATAATATTGTTTACAACGTCTATAAAACCGGTTTGTACTAAATCAGGATGTACTTTTGCGCGTAATTCTGTTGGATCTCCATCGTGTCCTGGGTTTGCTGGTGTATAAACTTTGTATCCTTTTTGTTCGTAGTACTGTTTCCATTCGGTCCAGGTATTGTCGTTTACAAAATTCCCGTGAATGAGTACAATAGTTTTTGATTTTGACATGATTATTTTATTAATGTTAGAATTTCTTTGAAGATTTCTTTTTTAGAGTCTTTAACAAGTTCATAAAGACACATTTCAATATTTGTTAATCCTGCTCCTTTATTTTGTAGTTTTTTCAAAGCCAAATCAATACTTTCTTTTGATCGGGAAGAAACACAGTCTGTTACGATTTCTACTTCGAAATCATTTGATAATAATCCTATAGCGGTTTGATAGACACAGATGTGCGTTTCAATGCCACAGATTAGCCATTGTTTTTTATTAGAATTTATAATAGCCTTTTTAAAATCATCATTATCAAAAGCATTGAAAGTATATTTTTCTATTGGTTTTTGATTCGGTAATAATTTTTGCAGTTCTGGTATAGTTGGACCAAGTCCTTTCGGATTTTGTTCCGCCCAAATTATCGGAATAGAGAGTATCTGGCAACCACGGATAAGTTTTTCAAGATTTGATACCAATTTTTCACTTTCGTTCACAATGCGGGCAAGCTTCCCTTGAACGTCTATTAGAATTAATCCTGTGTTTTCGTTTGCCAGCATGAGTTTAGATTATTTGTTAAATTAAATCTTCAAATTTCCTTTTCTTAAGGATTTAATTAATTGTTTTTTTTGCCTCTGCAGTTCTTTAATTCCATATTCCTTTGGTTGCTTTTGCTTCAATATCTTTGGCAAAAAGCGGTGTTTCCTCGTTGTTGTGGTTTACTAAATTTTGCTGCATTTCATTTGTAACTAATTTATAATCAGTTATTTTTAATGAATCTAGTAAAGTTATAAAATCTGGAGTTGAGTTTACAGCAACATGATTAAAAAGTTCACAGCTCGAAGAATCGTATTTTTTAATTCTTAATTCCCAGATAATATGAAGCTTTGTTTTTCCTGTTGGAGAAATAGAATCAGAAATGGATTGCACACGGCAATGATCCCTAAAGCTTATATTTTCAATATAATGCTGAATGAGCAGATTTCCTGCTATTTGTTCTACATTTATCGACATTCTCTTTCCTTCATTAGTTATTGAGTTTCCTGCTGCTAAATGATCTGCTGAGCAGGCTTTATATTCAGAATCGTTTAAGGTAAAGAGCCATTCTGTGATATCAATGCTTTCTAAAGGAGCATTTATAATTGCTTTGCACGTACTTTCGGCTAATAATTTCATTTTAAATTGGCTATAAATTCATCAGTGGTTAAGAGACTATGTCCATAATTTGGAAAATTGGTTTCGACAGTTGCTTTAATTTCGTCCCAATTAAAAGCGCCGATTCCATCTTTTATTAAAGTTACATGATAGCCTAGCTCGACTCCATATCTTGCAGTAGAATCAATACAAGTATTTGCTCTCATTCCGGCTAAAACAATTTGCGTTATGCTATGCTGTTTTAAAAGAAAGTCAAGATCAGTGTTGGCAAATCCGCTGGCTGTCCAGTGATTTTGGGTAATAAGATCTTCAGGATGCGGCTGCAGATCAGGATGAAACTCACCGCCCCAGCTTCCCTTTTCAAATAGTGTTAGTTTTAGGCTTCCCATATGCGAGGGAGATAAAAAATTCCAATTTAAATAATCACCTTTCTGAGTTTTTCGGTGTGGAGCATAAATAATCTGAATTTTATTTTTCCTGCATTCGTCTACCAGCTTTATTAAATTTGGGATTACATTATTTTCTATAACGGTCTGTTTTACTGCGTCCCATAATTTGCCTCCTTCTGAAAGGAAATCATTATAAGGATCTATTAATATTAAAGCCGTTTTGCCAAATTGATTTGTTTTCATCAGATTTAGATTTAAGAATTAATTACTTTAAATACTTTTTTAATTCAGCAGCAGCCTGAAGGAATAAAGCTTTGGTTTGAGGAATTTCAGCAAGTCCGTTTAATAATCCAAAATCATGAATCACATCATTATAACGAACTGTTGTCACTACAACTCCGGCATCGCTTAATTTGCGTCCGTAAGCTTCTCCTTCGTCTCTTAAAATATCATTTTCTGCAACTTGAATTAATGTTGGCGGAAGTCCTTTTAATTGTGCCAAAGTTGCTTGAAGCGGTGAAGCGTAAATCTCTTTTCTTTTAGAAGGATCTACATATTGATCCCACATCCATTGCATTAATGTGTCTGTCAAAAAGCGTTGTTTTCCGTATTTTTTATAAGATTCGGTTTCAAAATTGGCATTTGTAACAGGCCAGAATAAGATTTGTACTTTGTATAATGGAGTTCCTTTTTCTTTAGCCAGTAAAGCACTTGCCGTGGCTAGATTTCCGCCTGCACTGTTGCCAACGATTCCGAGTTTGTTTCCATCAACATTTATCTCATTTCCGTGTGTAGCGATCCATTTAGCCGCCGCATAAACTTCATTTACTGGCTGTGGATATTTAGTTTCGGGTGCCAAAGAATAATTCACAAAGACGCCTACATATCCTGTGAGAACACTTAGATCACGAACCATTCGTTTATGAGTTGGATAATCGCCAAGAACCCAGCCTCCGCCATGAATGAACATAAAAACAGGCAGTTTTCCCTTTGCTCCAGCTGGTCGTACAATGTTTAGTTTGATTTTATACCCATCAGAAGTAATTTCTTTTTCTGATTCTTCAATTCCTGATAAGTCGACTTTAAAAGCGTTTTGAGCGCCAACAAGCACGTTTCGAGCGTCTGGAACTGGAAGCGATTCCAATGGTGCTCCTCCAGAATTTAGAGGTTTCAAAAATTCTTTGACAGCTGGTGTCAAATGAGGGTCTGAGGCATAATCTATTTGGGCGTAGCTATTAGTTGTCATCGTTATTAAAATTAGAAACGGGATTAATACTTTGTGCACTATATTTAGATTTTTCATGATCGTTGATTTTAAGAATGATTTTATTTGACAGAATAGGGTAATGAAAGATTTCCGCTGGCAACCGTATAAACCTTATACACACCAAGCATTGGTTTTGCTCCTTCGCTATCATGTGAACCTCCGGCTCCTGTGCTTACTTCCATATAGCAGCTTACTGCATCAAATTTGAAATTAGTTTTGTTGTTAATTCTAAAATCAGGTACAATGACTTTTATGGAGGTTCCTTTTGCAACGATATTAAATCCTGGACTATCCATATACATTGCCATTCCTGGATTTGTTGGTGGCAAAATGACATTTGGATCTCCTTTGGTAAATTCTTTTACTGAAAGGCCTCCGCCAACGCGTTTATCTTCAACTAATAAAACCCAATGTGCATGCCAGATTAAACCATCATTTAAATAATTTCCGTCGAGATTTTCATCCCAAAGCGGTGTATCTTCAAAATCGGGGTGTGACGTTAGGGCGAGTGCCACAATTCCTTCGGCTTGACCGAAACCTATGTCAGATGATTTTAAAGTAGTCGGGAAAACATATGCTAAAACTGGAGCTCCATTTAATTGCCCAACTGGTTTTGGCATCGTTTTTCCAGCAGTTCCTTCCACTTTAATGTCCCAAATAGTAAGACCTAAATCTGCTTTATGTGTAATTGCTGCCGACTTTATTTTAAAATCACTGTTGTTATAAGTACTGCATTTGTCACAAGCTTTTGCTGTACCATAATTTAAAAATAGAATTAATAATAGCAATATTGACTTTTTCATGGTAAGTGGTTTTAAGAGTTAATTTTCTTAGGAAACCAATTTATATGCCATGCCATAAAATGCCTGTTAATGGCGATTATAGCGCTTTTTTCAGGTTTAAAAAGCGCTATATTTCGCTAAACAAATTTTGATTCGTGAGATTTCGCTATCGATAAATAAAATAATCTAAAACGCTGTTTTCTAATCACTTCACTTTTTGGTTTATAGGGAAATCTTTTGAGAATTCGATTTTAAGAATTGTTCCATTTTGATTTTCTAAAGAAAATGCAGCATCTAAATCATCGCTTAAACCTTTTATCAGACTCAACCCAAATGAATTGATTTTTTTAGCATTCATATTGGCATCAAAACCAATTCCGTTATCAGAAATCGTAAGCAGATATCTGTTTTCAGATGTAGCTTCAAGAGTAATATGAATCATTCCTGTTCTATCAGTTGGGAAAGCGTATTTGATTGAATTTGTTATAGATTCATTTAAAATAAGTCCTAGAGGAACAGCTTGAGCAACATCTAATTCCAGCGGATCAATTTTTAAATCAAATCGGATTCGTTGTCCAAGAGAAAAAGATTCTCTTAAATATTCTACCAATTCTTTAATGTAATTGGGCATATTAATCGTCGAAATATTTTCTGAATTATATAATTTTTGATGAATTAAAGACATAGAATGAATACGATGCTGGCTGTTTTTAATAGCAGATAATGCCATATCATTTTCAAGATAAGCTGATTGTGAATTGAGCAGACTAATTACGGTTTGAAGATTGTTTTTTACTCGATGATGAATTTCTTTTAAAAGCCATTCTTTTTCATCAAGCAAATGCCTCAGATTAATGTTTTTCTGGTTGATTTCTTTTTCTTTAATTTCTAATGCCGTATTTGTTTGCTGTTTAAGACGATAGCGGCTGTATAAAAGGCCAATAGTCAGCAAAAGAAGCACTAAACTCCAAATGGATACAGTATTTAATAATTTTGATTTTTTCAGCGCTGTTTCCTTCAAATTAGATTCTTTGCTGAGCAGTTTTATTTTTTGTTCTTTATTTACTGTTTCGTATTGAATTTTAAGTTCTTCAATTTGTCTGTTTTTTGCGTAATCTAAAACCGAATCGCTTAATTTTTTATACATTTTATGATGCACTAAAGCTGATTTAAAGTCACCTTTAAGCGAATCAATTTTGTATAAGGATACCTGGAGGGCTTCTGAATTATATGGTTTGTTATATTTTTTTGAGAGTGCAAAAATTTTGTCCGTATAAAATTGTGTTTTTTTCAAATCACTGCGATTAGCGTAGAACAAAGCAATAGTAGAGTAGCTGTTAGATACGTCTCTAACGGTTTGTGGTGAGTCTAGAAGTGTACAATAATCAGCTGTTTCTTTAAAATATTTTTCTGCCAAAGTATAATTATAAAGCCTCCAGTAGCAATTTGCGTAGGCATATGCCACAAGCATTTTGTCAAAATTATTTGTGGGAGGATAGTTTTTGGTTACCGAATTCATGTAATCAATTGCCTCCTTATTTTTTCCTCTCATTGATATCGAAGCAGTTGCTGTAATAAAGCTTTTATACCAGCTGCCGCTATTAAAAACATGCTGTCCGTACTGCATACTTTTTTCAGCTGTTTTTCTTGCATCATCATAATGACCAAGCATTAAATACATAATTCCAAGCCTCATATAAAAAATATCAGCAAAAGTATAATCGTTGGTGTTTTCCATTGTTTTTACACTTTTTAAAGCATAATACAAGGCATTTTTTATATTAAACTGAACACTTTCAATATATGCAATTGTAGTTTCTCCAAATTGCTGCTGTCTAAAACCAATTTTGCGCATTGCTGCAATATTTTGATACAAGATTTTTTTAGCCACATTGAGTTTTCCGCTCCAAAAATAAATGGTGCATAATTTCATTTTTGCCTCAATTATTTTTTCTTGAAAACCTAATTTCTCATATAGTGATTGTGTTTCTTTTAGAATTTTTTCTTTTTCGGGATCTAATTCAAAAAGATACGTTGCCTGATTGTTCAGAGCATCTGCGAGTGCGGCTTTATCTTTTTGTTTTCGGCATTCATTTACAACTTGTTGGAAGCATTTTTTACTTTCTGGAAAATTACCAATTTGAAAATAATATTTACCCAAAAGCATTAAACTTTGATGCTGCCATTTTTGTATTTTCAGCTGATTGCTGATTTTTACAGCTTCAGTTATATATTGATTTGCATTTGCAATATCATCAGGTTTCGTAAAAGGCTTAAATAGGTAGTAATTTCCTAGTTGCAGCGCTAATTTGATTTTGTCTGTATTTTTTGATTTGGCCAAAAGCAGTTTTGCAGAAGTAATATCTTCTCTTTCAATTAAATCGTTTCCAATTAAATACGAGCCATCATTAAACCCTTCATCGTAGGCTAATGAAATGGGCAATTTATAAGCTTTGCATGCCAACACAACAGAACTGTCAGCATCAATTGCACCTTGATTTGAATTGTATATATAAGCAGAACAAGTTTGTATAAGCAGACGCTTCTTTTTAAGATCATAATTAGCCGTAGGGGATGAGTTTTGTGCGGCGGAATTGAATACAATTAGAAATAATAGACAAAAAAAATAGAGTGGCTTCATACTGATTTTTGAATTAAATTTTTATTACTTTTTTTGATCAATAACTATGAAATAATTAGGGCGTCATATTGCGGAAATGTTCTGAAAATTCATATTAAATGTGATTTTTATTCATTGATTTTAGGAAAACGTCTGTTTTAATTGTGATAATTAACTATTTTTGTATCAATAAATTAAGTGCAATTTAAGACAAAATTTTCTTTTTATGAAAAAGACTGCAGATATTGAATATGGAGTTGTTTCTTCAACAATACAGAAGCGAATTTTAATCGTGGAAGATCAATTTATTGAAGCACATGATTTGCAGTTGATACTGGAAAAAGCGGGTTATGTCGTTACGGGAATTGCACGTTCTGTAGAGCAGGCTTTGGAGCAAATTGAAAATGAAAAACCAGATTTAGTTTTCTTGGATATTATGCTGAAGGGAACTCGAAATGGTATTGAATTGGCACATCTTCTTAAAGAAAAATTTATCGGATTTATATTTATTTCGGCCAATTCAAGCAAAAGTATTTTAGATCAGGCAAAAATGACCCAGCCTTATGGTTTTATTGTAAAGCCTTTTAGAGATCAAGATGTTTTAACAACTCTCGAAATCGCATTTTACCGTCAGGAATATAGTTTAGAAACACAGTTACACCAGCAATTTCAGCTTCAGAAAGAGATTACGGAAATTATAAATGCAAATTTGAAAAGAGAAGATGCATTATTGGCTTTTGGAAAAATAATTCAGACTTTTATTCCATTTGATTATTTAGAAGCCGGATTTGCAACGGCGCCAGAATATGATCATCTCGGAATTATTCGTAAAAATTTAGACGATTACCAAATCATTAATCCGCAAAAGCTTTCCCAGATCACCGCATTATCAGACAAAGAAATAAATGATACGTACAAAAAATCAAAAATAGATTTGGAATCGATCATTTACAGCGAAGAAGCATTGATAAATAACTTCCAGGCAGCGCCGATAAAAGCATTAATCGCACATAATTTTGGAATAAAATCGTATTTGGTTTTTCCTGTTTCGACAACTTCAGTGCAAAACTATCAATTTACTTTTTACAGCAGAAATTTAAATATTTATTCGCAAGAAAATTTAAAACTTTTAAATTCTCTCGAAAACACATTTTCTCAGTTTATTGCAAAGATTTACTCGGAAGAAGAATTTAATTTACCGGTTAAAAAAATAGAAGCAAAAAAAGCAGATTCTGCAGTTAATCCAGAAAGCTTTGAAGGAATTATTGGCAACAGTTCGCAAATGATTTCGGTTTTTAATTATATCCGAAAAGTGGCTCCGTCCGATACTTCGGTTTTGGTTTTGGGTGAAAGCGGGACAGGGAAAGAAAAAATTGCAAAAAGCATTCATGCGCTTTCGCCTAGAAAAGATAATCCTTTGGTAATAATTAATTGTGGAGCAATTCCGGAAAATTTAGCCGAATCAATTCTTTTTGGTCATGAAAAAGGCGCTTTTACAGGCGCTTTAGAAAAACGTATCGGCAAATTTGAACTTGCTGATGGCGGCACTGTTTTTTTAGATGAAATAGGAGAGATGTCTTTAGAACTGCAGCTTAAACTGCTTCGTGTTTTACAGGAAAAAGAAATTGAGCGTGTTGGCGGTACTTCGTCAATAAAAATTGATGTTAGAATTATTGCAGCGACAAATAAAAATCTTGAAGAAGAAGTTGCGGCCGGAAGATTTAGAATGGACTTGTATTATCGTCTGTATGTTTTTCCTATTACAGTTCCTCCACTAAAAAAGAGAAAAGAAGATATTCCTGATTTAGCCAATCATTTTATAAAGATTTATAGTGAAAAAATGGGACGTAAAACATTGAATCTTTCTGATTTTGCGCTTCAGCAAATTATGAATTACAATTGGCCAGGAAATATCAGAGAACTTGAACATGCCATACAACGTGCCATTTTATTGACAGATGGAAATACAATTAAGGAAATTGAACTTTCAACGTCTTCAAAAATGCATCCAGAAGTGGCATCTGAACCATTTTCTATTAAAACTATTTTAGAAAATGAAAGAGATTATATTCTCTATATTCTAAAAAAATGCAACGGAAAAATCTCTGGTGCAGGCGGTGCTGCCGAAATTTTAGATATCCATCCTTCGACTCTAAATTCCAAAATAAAAAAACTGGAAATAAAACGAGAAATCAGTTAAGAGATTTTTTCTAACCAGTCTGCAATATATAGAGCGATATTTTCCCAATTTTTCTGACCTAGAGCATAATGATTCTGATTTTCAAATTCTTTAAAACAGGTTATGGAATGCAGATTTTTATATTTTTTAAAATTCGAATAATTAATTATTGAAGAAGTAAAATGATCCGCAGAACCAGATAAAAATAAAAGCGGACTGTGTTTTTTTTTGAAATTGATTTTTGAGATCTTAGAAAAAATACCTCTTATAAGAATTTTAGATTCGGGAATGATGAGTTTTTCATAACTATCTTTTTGTTCCTCAAATGACATTTTATTTGTAAAATAGTGCTGCCATTTTTTAAAAGACATTAAGTATGTTTTTTTTGCCGAAGTAAAAAAGCCTAATGGTTTTAAAATGGCTTTATAAAATGAGAAATTTACCGTAATTGCGTTTCTTGGGGGAAATGAATTTATACAAACTCCCGCATATCCTAATTCTTTTTCCATCAATAATTGCGTCAAAAGTCCGCCGTATGAATGCCCAATTAAAATAGGTTTTTCGGGAAGTTTTTCGATAATTTCAACATAATAATCCAGTAAATCATTCAGCGATATTGAGGCAATTTTTGAGTTCGGATGTTCTCTCCGTAAAATCTCAGCCGATTCATTTTTGTGAAGCCATGGAGGCGCGACTGTTTTATAACCTCTTTTTTCAAAAAAAACAATCCATTCATCCCAGCAAGAATGGCTAATGAAGGCTCCTTGGATAAACATAATTGTTTTTTTGTCAGATAAATGCATGTTGCTTTTTTATGTGATTATTTTCAGAAACGCACTGTTTTTTGTTATATATTTTCAAAGAGCAAGACAAAAGGAATGCCTTTTTTGTAAAGCATTGATTATAAAAGCATTTTTATATTGCATTGATTTAAACTTATTTATATATCGTTAAAACGGAGTTTCAATTATTGAAATATCATAATTTTCAATAATCAACAGATTAGCAATAAGAATATTAGAGATTTTGACCATTTTTTAGGTACGGAAATTTTAACTTTTTTATGGAATCCAGTAATTAATCTGGATGCTAATTTATTTTTTAGTGATTGCGGAATAAGATCTTTATAGTATCTTGGTGGCCGGTTTGGTAATCGGAAAAGAGGCTTTAAAATCTAAATGGCCAAATTCATTTTATAATGAAAATTATACGATTACAGTTAATTTATTAACGAGCAAACCTAAATTACAATCAATTTTTAGCCAATTCAGAAAACACAAAAAGGTGGTTTGTTTTTCTGGAGAGTGGTCAACCCAGAAAATTAAATTAAGATGACTCAAAGAAAAGTTATACTCCTGTGTATACTGTTTGCTTTTGTGACAGGATTCAGTCAGGAAAAAATAAAACAATCCATCAATTCGAATTGGCAATTTTATAAAGGAAAAGCCCAAACCACCGATATAGAGAATGGAAAAAATGTAGATTGGGAAGATGTCAACCTACCACACAGCTGGAATAAGTTTGATGTCATGGACGATCAATGGGGGTACTACCGTGGTGAAGGCTGGTACAAGAAAACGGTTTTTGTAAATCCGAGTTGGAAAAATAAATCGGTTTATCTTTATTTTGAAGGCGCAAGTCAGACGACTGAAGTTTATATTAACGGAAAAAAAGTGGGCTCACATATTGGCGGTTATAACTTTTTCAGTTTTCCGATCAATGATTTTCTTCGGTTTGATAATCTTGAAAAAGGAAATCAGATTGTGGTAAAAGTGGATAATAGTTACAACGAAAATATTCCACCTCTTGATGCCGATTTTACTTTTTACGGCGGAATTTACCGCGATGTTTATTTGGTTGCAGCAAACGAAATTCATTTTGATATGAGCAACAAAGCTTCTGACGGAGTTTTTGTAACAACACCTTCGGTTTCTGCTGCTTCGGCGAATTTTCAATTAAAAGGAATTGTTGAAAATACTTCTAATTCTTCAAAAGAAATAAAAATTGCTACAAAATTATTCGATGAAAATAATGTTGAAGTTGCCAATATAACTTCAGATTTAAAACTAAAACCAAATTCGAAAACCGAATTCAAACAGCTTTCAAAAGCAATTCAGAATCCGAAATTATGGTCGCCAGAGCAACCAACTTTATATAAAGCAGTTTCAGTTATTTTAGATAAAAAAACAAAACAGCAATTAGATTTGTTTTCTGCTCCGGTAGGTTTCAGGTGGTTTGAATTTACTGCAGATAAAGGATTTTTTCTGAATGGAAAACCAACGAAATTAATTGGTGCTAATCGTCATCAGGATTATAAAGATTTGGCGAATGCCTTGCCAGACGCTTTGGCTGAGAAAGACATGCAGTTGATAAAAGACATGGGCGGAAATTTTGTTCGTGTGGCACATTATCCACAAGATCCAGTTGTTTTAGAAGCCTGTGACAGAATTGGACTTTTAGCAATGGTTGAAACTCCAGAAGTGAATCGAATCACAGAAACGAAGGAATTTGAAGACAACAGTCTTGAAATGCAAAGAGAAATGATTCGCCAGAGTTTTAATCATCCTAGCGTGATTGTTTGGGCGTATATGAATGAAATTCTGCTTCGTCCGAGATACGATGATAAATCAATAGAAAGACAAACGTATTATAAAAACGTTGCAGCATTGGCACAAAAACTTGAAAATCTAACTAGAGAAGAAGATCCTTCAAGATATACGATGATTCCTAATCACGGCGCTTTTGATTTGTACAATTCGGTTGGATTAACTAAAATTCCAATGGTTGTTGGGTGGAATTTATATCAAGGCTGGTACAATGGCGAGTTTGGCGGTTTAGAAAAATACTTGGAAAAACACCATCAAGTTTTACCCGACAAACCTATGGTAATCACAGAATTTGGCGCTGATGCTGACAGAAGAATGCGATCTCAGAATCCGCAACGTTTTGATAAATCAATGGAGTATGCTATGTTGTATCACAAACATTATTTGAATGCGATTGAAAATCTTGATTATGTTGCCGGAGGAACAATTTGGAATTTAGTTGAATTTAATTCGGAAGGAAGAGCCGAAAGCTGGCCTCACATGAATAATAAAGGGATTATGTCGTGGGACAGAATTCCGAAAGATGCTTATTATCTTTATCAAGCACGATTGTCTAAAAAGCCTGTTGTAAGTATTGGTTCTAAAGCTTGGACGAATCGTTCGGGAGTTTTAGCTTCTGAAAATGACGAATTTTATTATGAGAATCTGGAAGTTTTTTCGAATCAAAATGAAATCACTTTAAAAGTGAACGGGCAAAATTTAGGAAGTCAGAAGACAAAGGAAGGTTCGGTTATTTTTAAAGTTCCTTTTAAAAACGGAGTGAATTTGGTAGAAGCGTTTTCGACTTCAAACGAAAATGTAAAAGATTTTGCTTCAATTCATTATACGATTTACGCACCGAATTTAAACAGCAAAAAATATCCTTTTGAAAATATCCGAATCAGTTTAGGCGATAAAAGACAATATACGGACGAATTGACGAATCAAAACTGGCTTCCAGAACAGGAATATAAAACCGGCAGTTGGGGCTA
Organism: Flavobacterium sp. LC2016-01; assembly: GCF_009711135.1. Taxonomy (GTDB): domain Bacteria; phylum Bacteroidota; class Bacteroidia; order Flavobacteriales; family Flavobacteriaceae; genus Flavobacterium. The sequence continues at coordinate 12,850 of NZ_WMIC01000010.1, forward strand.
TGTAGGAGGTCAAGTTTATAAGATGCCTGGAAATCCTCAGATTCCATACGGAACAAATAAGTTGATAAAAGGAACTGAAAACGAACCAATTTATCAAACTCAAAGAGAAGGAATTGAAGCTTTTAATTTTGATGTTCCCGATGGAAAGTATGAAGTAACACTTTATTTCGCTGAGTTGGTTTCTGGAAACACGAGAGAAGCTTTGGCTTATAATTTGGCCGAGAAAAGTGCAAAGGAAGAAAAAGCTTTTAGAGTTTTTGATGTTTTGGTAAATGGTGAATTGTTTTTAGAAAATTTCGGAAACCAAAATTATCTAGAGCCTGAAAAAGCAGTCGATATGAAAACAACCATTTTTGTGAAAGACGGAAAAGGAATTCATGTTGATTTTAAAGCTAAAACAGGAAAGACAATTTTGAATGGAATTGAATTGAAAAGAATTTATTAAAAGAGATTAAAAAAGACTAGCTTCTTACATATAGATGAAGCTGAGAACTTTGTCAAAGTTTTAAACTTTGACAAAGTTGAATAGACAAAAGAGATCAAAAAAGAGCCAAGAATTTAGCTAAATTCTTGGCTCTTTTTGTTTTTAGAATAGTTTATTTATAATGTTTTCGGTTATTAGAAGATTTTAGAAATTGGCTTCAAATGATATGTTTGCTTTGTTAAATTAGTAAAATTCCTATAAAATGTTAAAAACACGGTTAATTACTAATCATCTTGTTTTTAGCTGTTTAAAATTTCGAAATCAATTTCGTTAACAATTTTTTTTCAAAAAAAACCTTTAAAATTTTTGAATTAGAAATTTTAATATACTTTTGTTCTATCAAATTAGTAGAGTTTAAAATTAACTCAACAAAATCGGCATATCAAAATATATTTATTCTTGAGAAGACGAGAAAATTTTTTGAAAATTTCATCTTTCAAGAAGGCATTTTTAAAAGCTCTTGAATCTCAAAATCATAAAAAATATCAAAAGATGAATTCTGAATTATTGCATCAGAATCATGAAAAAGACCAAAACAAATAGTAATAATCAAAAAAAAAAAGAAAATGAAAAAACGAATGTGCAGTGAATAAAAAAACCATTTCTGTTGCAGCAGAAATGGTGAAGCTTAAAAGAAATTGTTCATCTCTATAAGGAAAGCGAGAATGGAGTAAATCTGTTTTCGGCTCACCTTTTATTAAACTAAAACAAAGTAATGAAAAAAAAATTAAATACATATGCATGGTTATGCATTTTATTGATTTCCATAGGACTTAGAGCTCAAGAGACTAAGCCTTTAATTCAGTCAAAACTCGAAGGAACCGTAATCGACGCTGTTACAAAGGAGCCTGTTATTGGTGCTTCGGTAAACATTAAAGGGACTACACACGGAGTAGTAACCGATTTAGATGGGAAGTTTTTTTTCCAGACAGGACAAAAATTTCCATATACATTGATAGTAAGTTATCTAGGGTATAAAAAAGCCGAAGTTGTAGTGAATCAAAATGCAGTGGTTATTGATCTTACTGCAGAACAGAATGTTTTATCTGAAGTTGTAGTTACAGCCTTAGGTATTACAAAAGAAAAGAAATCGTTAGGTTATACTACTCAGGCACTTAAAGGAAAAGAATTATCAGATACAAAAGAGACTAACTTTTTAAATAGTCTTACTGGTAAATTAGCAGGTGTGCGTATCACTAATTCACAGGGAGATATGGGATCTTCACGTATTGTTATTCGTGGAGAAACTTCTATTGCAGGAAACAATCAGCCATTGTTTGTTGTTGACGGAATTCCGGTAGATAACTCACAGCTGAACTCAGGAGGAGCAACTAGAGATTTCAAAAACGCAATTTCTGATTTGAATCCACAGGATATTGAAACACTAACAGTATTGAAAGGTCCTAATGCGGCAGCTCTTTACGGATCGCGTGCGGCGCATGGAGTTGTTTTAATTACTACAAAATCTGGAAAAGGTCAAAAAGGACTTGGAATTAGCGTTAACTCTGGTATAACAGTTTCTCAAGTGAGTACTTTGCCTAGTTATCAAAATACTTTTGGACAAGGATCAAACGGAAAGTTCAGCTATGTTGATGGTAAAGGAGGAGGAGTTAATGATGGAGTTGACGAAAGCTGGGGGCCAAAAATGGACGGACGCTTGATTCCGCAATTTTATTCAAATGGCGTTGCAGTACCTTTTGTAGCTCATCCTAATAATGTAAAAGACTTTTTTAATACGGGAGTTACTTATGATAATAGTGTTTCTGTAGCTAAATCAGATGAAAAATCAGATTTTCGCTTAGGAGTAAACAATCAAAAACAATTAGGAACAGTACCTAATAGTGAAGTAAATAAAACAAATTTCACTGTTAATACCAATTACCAAATATCTCCAAATATTAAGGTAGGAGTAACGGCTAATTATACTGTTACTAATGCGCCACAATTACCTGGAGGACCATCAGGAGGTCGTGCGGCTGGTGTAATGCTTCAGTTTCTTTGGTTTGGACGACAAGTTGATACTGATGAACTTAAGAACAATTGGAATCAGAACTGGAACAACAGCTATTACAGCAATCCCTACTGGAATGCGTATTACAATACTACAAGTCAGCAGCGTAATCGTTTAATTGGAGATATTCATTTGGATGTAAAAATTATCGATGGACTTAATTTTAGATTCCGTACTGGAGTTGATTATTATAATGACCGCAGAAAATACACAATCAAATACGGAACAAATGGAACTCCATTTGGGTCTTATGCAGAAGATGCTTATACTGTAAACGAACAAAATACAGAAGGAATCCTGCAATACACTAAAAAACTGAATGATGATTTTAGTTTAGATGCTCTTGCTGGAACTAATATTCGTAACCACAGTGATGCAAATAATTATCAAAAAGCACCACGTTTGGCTGTGCCAGATTTATACACATTGACAAATTCAAGAGATCCGTTGACTTCATCAAACACGTTGTCAAGATTGAGAGTTTACAGTGCATACGCTTCGGCACAATTGGGTTTTAGAAATTATGCGTTTTTAAACTTAACAGCTCGTAACGATTGGTCGTCAACATTGCCAAGCAGCAACCGTTCTTACTTTTATCCTTCTATTAATGGAAGTTTAGTGTTAACTGATGCTTTGAATATTAAAAGCAATACTCTTGACTTCTTAAAAGTTCGCGGAGGATGGTCTGAAGTAGGTAATGATGCAGATCCGTACCAATTATCAACAGTTTATAATTTTCAGACAGCATTCGACGGAAATCCTATTCAAACTTCTTCACAAAGGAAACTTAATGAGAATCTGAAACCAGAAACAACTCGTTCTTCTGAAGTTGGTTTAGAAGCTTCATTCTGGAAAAACAGACTGCATTTTGATGCGGCTTATTATAATACGAATAGTTTTGATCAAATTTTAGAGATAAAAACTACAGCTTCAAGTGGTTATAATTCACAGTTGATCAATGCCGGTAAAATAAACAATCACGGTATTGAAATTCAATTGGACGGAAACCCTGTTCAAACTGAAAACTTCAAATGGAATGTTGGCGTGAATTATTCAAAGAATATAAGCGAAGTAAAAATTCTTGATTATGATAAACAGATTCAGAACTACACAATTGGTTCTTCTGGAGGTGTTGATGTATTAGCTTCTGTAGGACAAGCTTATGGAGCGCTTTACGGGACAGCTTATCAGCGTGATGCAAACGGAAATATTGTAGTTGGAGCAAATGGATTGCCAAAAGCGGATCCTGCAAAGAAAGTTTTAGGACATTATACTCCTGATTATTTAGCAGGTATAACAAACACATTCACGTATAAAAATATTGAATTGTCATTCCTTGTTGATGCGAGTGTAGGAGGAGAACTTTTTTCAGGAACAAACAGAACAGGTGATTATACAGGGGTCTTAGCTCAGACGCTTCCAGGCCGTGATGCTGCAAATGGTGGATTAAATTACTATGTAACAGGTACTACAAAAACGTTATTGCCTGCAGGTGCAACAGCTCCGGGCGGTGCAGTGGTATATGATGATGGTATGATCTTTAATGGAGTTTATGCTGATGGAACAAAAAATACCTCAGTGCTTAGTGCACAGGAGTATTACAAAGCGTCATACAATATCAGTGAGGCATACATTTACAGCTCTACTTTTGTAAAAATGAGAGAGATAAAACTGGCGTACAATTTAAATAGATCATTTGCTAAAAAGCTGGGATTGGTTGGAGCAAGTATTACTGCTGTAGGACGTAACCTGTTCTTTATTTATAAAGATGCACCAAATATTGATCCTGAAACAGCTTTCACTACTGGAAATGCTCAAGGTTTGGAGAGTTTAGCTTTGCCAACTACAAGAAATTTCAGTCTTAATGTTAATCTTAAATTTTAAAAACACGAAATCATGTTAAAAAAACTATCCTATATAACATTGTTTGCATTATCGCTAGTCTCCGTTTCTTGCAGCGATACTTTGGATGACATTAATGCAAATCCAAATGCAACGGAAACCCCATTGGCACCTTACCTGTTAACAGGAACATTAAAACAGGGCGCCGACTTATATTGGGGGTCAACAAATAATTTTGACTCGTCTTTACTGTTTGTGCAGCATTGGGCTAAAATCCAATATACTGAGCCTGATAGATATGATGTATCAAATACTTCTTTCACATCTTTATGGAATACAGGATATGCAACTTTGGTTACAGATTTGAATACCATTATTAATTTTCCTGCAGAACAGGCAAATTCAAATTACAAAGGAATTGCATTAACATTGCGTTCATGGACATTTTTATTGCTGACCGATGCTTACGGAAGTATTCCTTATAAAGAAGCAGGTCAAAAAGTAACGCCGGCATACAATACTCAAAAAGAGGTGTATACAGGATTGCTTGAAGATTTAAAACAAGCTCAGTCTTTACTAAATGCATCAAATGGAGCTGTTACAGGAGATTTAGTATACAAAGGAGACATTACAAAATGGAAAAAACTGGTAAATTCACTTCGTTTGCGTATTGCATTAAGAATTTCTGATAGAGAACCAGCATTAGCGAAACAAGCTGCAATTGATGCAACTAGCGATGCCGCTGGGTTACTTAGCAGTAATAATGATACTTTTAAGTTTACTTACATCAGTTCGCCACAGCAAAATCCAGCTTCGGCATGGTTTGAAACTCGTGATGATTATCGTATTTCGAAAACATTGGTTGATAAATTATATGAGTTAGTTGATCCACGTTTACCAGTATATGCACAATTGCCATCAGATGCAAGCGTTGGTAAATATGTTGGAGGTGCAAATGGATTATCAAACAGTGATGCAAATAGTCAAGGTTTTGCTAAAACATCAAAACCGGGAACTTATTTCTTGACGTCAACATCACCAGCTGTAATTGCTTCTTATTCAGAAACATTATTTAATCTTTCTGAAGCAGTTGCAAGAGGTTATATTTCTGGAGATGCTGAACAGCTTTATAAAAGTGCCATTACTGCATCGTTCAACCAATTTGGAATTACAGATGCAACTGTTATCGCTAATTATTTAAATCAGGCAACTGTAAAATATGATGCTTCAAACTATGCAAAATCAATTGGTACTCAAAAATGGATCGCTTTCTACGGACAAGGTCTTGACGCTTTTACAGAGTGGAGAAGACTTGATTATCCAGTATTGAAAGCCGGACCAGCGACAGTTTTAGACGGACAGATTCCTGCACGTTTCTTCTATCCGGGTACAGAACAATCTTTAAATGGAGTTAGTTATCAAGCAGCAGTAGCTGTTCAAGGTAAAGACCTTCTTACAACCAAACTTTGGTTTGATGTGAAATAATTAAATTTCACCTAATAAATATTTGAAGAAGCTAAATCGAAAGATTTAGCTTCTTTGTTTTTAGACTATTTGTGACCAAATATCTTTTTTATAAGTGTGATAGTTACACAGTGTTATTGTTTGAAAAGAGTTATTTCTGCCTTTTTTAATGATTTCTATTTTATTTATAATCGAGCGATCAAATAATCATTTCTCTTTTTAAAACAAATCTGATTTTACACCCTTTTTTGCATTGATTTTATTTCGTTTGAATATTATGTAATTTTTCCTGCTTTTTTTTATTAATGCCATTTTTTTAAGGTAAAAATGGTGCTGAATTGCCTTCGCAAGACTATAGTATCCCCAAAAATGTATTTTATTACCCCTCCTCAGAACCATTATTATCCAATTTTGCACAGTAGATCACAAATCGATTCCACCTTAGTCGAGTGATTGACACTAACTAATTAATTAACCAATAAGTAGAACCAAAAATGACAAATTTTATTAGGATTAAAAATGGTCCTGATTGTGTATCGGTATTTAGTTTGAAAAAGAAAATGATAATGCTCTGTGCATTGCTTTCTTTAACTCAGATTGATGGATACGCAATTAGTGCAAAAAGTGCAAAAGAACATGAAAATGTAGACTTTCAAAAAAACGTTAAGGGAATAGTAGTTGATGAAAGCGGCATGCCGATGCCAGGAGTTTCAGTTTTAGAAAAAGGAAGTAAAAATGGTACTTCAACAGATTTTGACGGAAAATTTACTTTAAAAGTAGATAACGAGAATGCAGTGATAGTTGTATCTTATTTGGGCTATGTAACTACCGAAGTTAGCGTAAAAGGAGAAGCTTCAATTACTGTAAAAATGAAAAAAGCGACTACTTCATTAGACGAAGTTGTTGTTGTTGGTTACGGTAAAATGAAGAAAAAGGATTTAACAGGAGCAATTGTTCAGGTAACGCCTGATAAACTTGCGAATCAAAATCCGCAGACAGTTCAGGACATCTTAAGAGGTACGCCTGGTATTAGAGTAGGATATGATCCTTCAGCAAAAGGAGGAGGAAACATCCAGATTCGTGGTCAGACTTCTGTGTATACAGGTGCAGATTCAAAAACGGGAGGCCCTCATAATTCACCGCTTATTATTTTAGACGGAATGCAGTTTTATGGTGAGTTATCAGAAATCAATCCTGATGATATTCAACAACTTGATATCTTAAAAGATGCTTCGGCAGCATCTGTATATGGATCAAGAGCTGCGGCAGGGGTTATTCTTATTTCAACTAAAAAAGGAAAAAGCGGTAAGCCTATCGTTAGTTTTACTACAAACACAACAATTAGCAATAAAAGTGCTTATCGTGGTGTGTATTCTCCAGAAGGATACTTAAAATATCGTGAAGATTGGGAAACTGCCCAAACTTATGGTGTAAACACAACAACTAAACAATACGAAGCATTTATCGCAGGAACAGTTGCAAATGGCAAACCGGGATACTTTTCGAATCCAAATGATTTAGGAAAATGGGGTATTACTGAAGCGCAATGGTTAGCGTATCAGCCCGCTACTCAAACAGCAGGAAAAAGCAGTAAAGAAGTTTGGGGAACACGTTTAGGATTAAATTTTGATCCTTCGTTAATGGCAAATTTCCTAGCAGATAAAACGCATGATTGGAGTAATAGTTCTTTTAGAACAGGAATTAATCATGATAACAACTTAAGTGTTTCTGGAGCAAGTGACAAGGTAAACTATTATATGTCTTTTGGTTATTTAACTTCAGAGGGAGCTATTGTTGGAAATGATTATAAATCAGCTCGTTCTAATATGAAAGTTGACGCTAAAATTACAGATTGGCTTGATTTTAGTGCAAACGTTAATTTCCAAGATCGTACAGATGGAGATATTACACCTTCGTTAGGTACAGAGTCTGGACAAAATAATATGATGAGAACAAGCCCGTATGGAACTTTTATTGATGCAAATGGCAACTATGAGAGACAACCAATGGGGAAAAACGTTTCAGGACAGAATTATAACTATTACTACGAGCGTCAATTTATTGAGCAGGAGAGAGGATATGTAACATTGAATTCAGTTTTCAATACAAAAGTTACATTACCTTTAGGTATTACATATTCATTTAATATTGCTCCTCGTTATCAGTTTTATCACCAACGTGATTTCAAGTCAACACAAAATCCGAATTTCCCTGCCGCTACTAATGGAGCAGTTAGGAATAATAATATGAGATTTGATTATAATTTGAACAATACATTAGCATGGGATTATACGATTGCTGAAAAACATCACATTATTGCCACTTTTGTTCAGGAAGCTGAAGAACGTCGTTATTGGTCAGATGGAATGGACGCGAATAATATTCAGCCTTCAGATGCTTTAGGGTTCCACAATGTTAATACTGCAACTCTTGCTAATAGCGTGCTTAGATCAAATGATACACATGAAACGGCAGATGCTTTGATGGCAAGACTTTTCTATTCATTTGACAACCGTTATATGTTGACAGCGACTGTTCGTCGTGATGGATATTCAGCTTTTGGAGCTTCAGATCCTTATGCAGTTTTCCCTTCTTTTGGAGTTGCATGGAACTTTAAAAATGAAAGTTGGTTCAATTGGGATGCGATGACCACAGGAAAATTACGTTTATCATGGGGTAAAAATGGAAACAGATCTCTTGCAGATCCATACATTTCTTTGGCAAACTTAGTAAACACTGGTACAATGGGGTATTTAGATGCTTCAGGAAAACCGCTTGAGTTGAAGTATTTATCACTTGATCGTATGGCAAATCCAAATTTACAATGGGAAAAAACTACATCAACAAATATTGGTCTTGACTTAGGTTTCTTACATGATCGTATCACGGCTACTTTAGACCTTTACAAAACGGCTACTCATGATATGATTATGAGTCAATCGTTGCCTGGTTTCACTGGATTCTCAGCAATTGCAACCAACCTTGGAGAAGTTCAAAACAAAGGTTTTGAATTAAGTCTTAACACACTTAATATGAAAACACCAAATTTTGAATGGCGTACTACAGTTGGTATATCTTATAACGAAAATAAAATTGTGTCATTATATGGCAATATGGTAGATATTAAAGATGCTGCTGGTAATGTTATTGGAAAAAAAGAAGGTGATGATTCGACTAATGGATGGTTTATAGGTAGACCAATTACTCAAATTTGGGATTATAAAGTAACTGGAATTTGGCAAAAAGATGAATGGAAAGAAGCTCAAAGATATGGACAGCGTCCTGGAGATCCAAAAGTTCAAAACAGCTATACAGCAGATGACGTTGATGCAGTAGATGCAGATGGTGTTGCTTACAAAAAAGCAGTTTACAATGAAAAAGATAAGCAGTTTATTGGGAATTCAAATCCTCCAGTACAGTGGACGTTGCGTAATGACTTTAAGATTTATAAAAATTGGGACTTAGGTATCAGTATGTATTCATATGTTGGAGGAAAATCACTTAGTTCAATTTATATGAACACTTTCAACGACAGTAGTTTGTACAAATTCAACTTCAATCCATATGTAAATCCGTATTGGACACTTGACAATCCAACAAATGAATGGGCTCGTCTTGATGCTAAAGGACCTGCTGGAACTCCAGCTGCCCCAGGAAGATTGTATGATCGCAGTTTTGTTCGTTTAGATAACATTTCTATAGCGTATACACTTCCTAGAGATCTTTTAGATCGCGCGCATATTAAAAATATTAAAATTTATGCTTCTGTTCAAAATGCCGCAACATGGTCTGCTTCTAAAGAATGGAAATATTTTGGAGATCCAGAAACAGGAGGATTGGCTACAAGACAGTTTAATTTAGGTTTTAATTTCCAACTTTAAAAATTATTCAACAATGAAAAAATATATAAATAATAAAATTTCAAGACTGGTGCCTTTTGTACTATTGGCTGTATTGTCCAGTTCTTGTTCAAAGGATTATCTCGACTCAGATCCGCTTTCGTTTTATGACCCAGAAACTACTTTTACTACAGAAGCTGGTTTGCAGGCAACCTTAGCATTGTGCGACAAACAGTTGCGTAATAATTATATTCATTTCGGCTTTTCGGGTGTTAGCGTGCCTATTGGTACGGAGTATCTTTTCTCTGATATGGCACAATATGGAAAAACGGATACAGGGAGTAATATTGCTGATTATGCTGCAACTATAGTTCCTTCTGCTGGTTTAGATGTATATAGAAGAGATGCTGCTGGTGAATCGATTTATCTTGGATTCCTTTGGACTGAAGCTTATACGGGTATTAAAAATGCTAATACTGTATTATCTTATATTGGTAATGTAAAAAGTTTATCCGAGGAAGTTAAAAATAAATATATTGGTCAGGCTTATTTTCACAGAGCATACCGTTACCTTAATTTAGTTTATGAATTTGGAGATATTCCATTGATCACTAAAATCCTGGCGGTACCAAAACAGAGTTATTATTCTACTAAAAAGGAAGCGATCATAGAAATGATCACGGCTGATATGGAGAAAGCTGTACAATATGTACCAGAACAATCAAAAATAGGATATGTAGGTATGGTGAGCAAAGGTGCTTGTCGTCAATTGCTAATTAAATGTTACTTAGCATCTGGAAGATTTGCTGATGCTGAAGCACAAGCTAATCTTTTGATTAATGGATCAGGTTATTCTTTGGTACAAGGCACTTTAGGAATTTTTGATCCAGGAGGAAATCCTACAGCATGGCCTATTACTAGAAATGTGATTTGGGATTTACACAGACCAGAAAACAAAGTGATATCTGCTAATACTGAAGCTATATTAGTTGCACCAAATGGAGGAGCACAATCATTTTTAGCATTTGCTTCAATGAGAATTTTTGGGCCTAACTGGAATGATGCTAACTTAATTACTCCTGATGGTAAAACAGCAGCACCGCGTTTCCCATTGACTGACAAAACGAATTATAATGCAAAATATGATTATCAAAGAGCAATAGGACGTGGTATTGGTACGATCAGTGCTTCTTATTATTCACAGCATCCTATGTGGGTTGTGAATGGCGTTGAGGATAAAGTGGATCTTAGACATAACAGCACAGTTGGTAACTGGGTGAATATGGAAGATCTTAAATACGCTCCTGGAGCAGGTGGAAGTGCTGTTTGGGCTGGACAAAATTTCAGAATGAAAGATGCAGCTGGAAAACTGTTAGCACAAGATTCTATTCGTGACTGGTATGATTTTCCAAATTACAAAATCTTTTATCATGATGTTGTAGCCGAAGCTAATCCAGCAGCAAATGATTTTCAAGGAGCTACTGCAGGCGCAAGTGCACATTTGTATATCTATCGTTTAGCTGAAACGTATTTATTGCGTGCAGAAGCTCGTTTTTACCAAGGTAATGCTACTGGTGCAGCACAAGATGTGAATGTTGTGAGAGCAAGAGCAAAAGCATCGCAAATGTACACTACAGTAACGATTGGTGATATTTGTGCAGAAAGAGGAAGAGAACTTTACATGGAAGAATGGAGAAATGTGGAGTTAAAACGTATTTCGCACTGTTTGGCTATGAGTGGAAAACCAGATGAATGGGGTAATACTTACAGCAAAACCAATTGGGATAAACAATCTGGGAAAGATGCAACTGGAGGAAGTTATTGGTGGCAGCGTATTGTTCACTACACGCTTTACAACAAATATCCAAATGGTATTGCTCTTAAACCAGGCGTAAAGTTTTATACGATGGACAAACGTAATAATTACTGGCCAATTCCTTTTAAACTTGCTATTGAGCCTAACATCAAAGGTCAATTAAGTCAGAACTATGGTTATGATGGTTACAATGAAGCTGTTAAAGTTTGGGATAAATGGCAGGATGCTGTTGATGATGAAAGTAAAATCTAATTTTTTTCTCAAATTTAATTTTGCGAGATAAAATAAAAAAATAGCTTGATGCCCCCAAAGAAAGCTAAAACAAGAAACGAGTTAATTTATATAATTAACTCGTTTTTTTTTTGCATTATACAATGTTTTGTTTCTTAGTATTAGATCGAAATAATTAGTTTTAAGCACCATGAAATGATTATGTAAAAAAGAAAAAATTAGATTGGATATATCTAATAAGATTATTTACAATTCTGATAAACCTTATGATGAACAGTTTTCTAATTTAGAACCTACAAAAAGAATTGGAATAAAAGGATAAATACTTTCTATAAAAGTTTGCAGACGCACTGAATAATGATGCGTATATTTGAGATTGTAAATAAAAATAATGCAATCTATGAAAAAAATAGGATTTTTATCATTTGGGCATTGGGCAAATCATCCTTCTTATAAAGCTCGTACAGCAAGCGATACACTTCTTCAGTCTATTGATTTAGCTGTTGCTGCAGAGGAAATAGGTATAGATGGGGCTTATTTCAGAGTACATCATTTTGCAAAACAGCTGGCGTCACCTTTTCCTTTACTTTCGGCCATTGGTGCTAAAACGAGTAAAATTGAAATTGGGACTGGTGTGATTGATATGCGATATGAAAACCCTCTGTATATGGTAGAAGATGCCGGTGCAGCTGACTTAATTTCAGAAGGCCGATTACAATTAGGCATTAGCAGAGGATCTCCAGAACAGGTTATTGACGGCTGGCGCGCTTTCGGATATGAGCCTTTAGAAGGAGAAACAGATGCTGATATGGGGCGTAAAAAAGCTTTAGAATTTTTGGAGAGGCTTAATGGAGAAGGATTTGCTGAACCAAACCCATTTCCGATGTTTCCAAATCCGCCTGGTTTATTGCCACTTGAACCTTATTCAGAAGGGTTACGAGAGAGGATTTGGTGGGGCGCTGCATCTAATGCTACTGCAATTTGGGCTGCGGAAAACGGTATGCATCTGCAAAGTTCTACCTTAAAGTATGATGAAAACGGAAAACCTTTCCATATTCAACAAGCAGAACAAATTAGACTATATAAGGAAGCTTGGAAAAAAGCTGGACATGAGCGCGAACCTAGAGTTTCGGTTAGCCGTTCCATTTTTGCACTGATGACAGATCAGGACAAATTTTACTTTGGTGATCAAGGTAAAGGTTCTGATAGTTTTGGTAATATTGAAAGTGATAAACGAGCAATCTTCGGAAAAAGTTATGCCGCTGAACCCGAAAAGCTTATTAAACAGTTAGCAGAGGATGAAGCAATTCAAGAAGCTGATACATTGTTGCTTACAATACCTAACACATTAGGTGTTGATTATAATGTGCATATACTTTCTTCTATATTAAAATACATTGCCCCTGAGTTAGGATGGCGCTAATTTTTTTTTTTTAATTAAATACAATGAAACTACCTTTTTAGGTAGTTTTTTATTACTGACAAGAATGGCTGCAAAAAAATCTGGTTCAAAGCAATTTGTTTTAGAAGTGAGATTAGTAAAAATGATTACATCTGACAACACTAAAGAGCTTGGACATTTTGTAAAATTGAAGAATTGATGAAAAACTTCAGTCTTTTTGATGAGGTAATTAGTATAAATAATGAATCGAGCCTTATAGACTTTCTCAATTTTCTCAATTTCGCAAAAGAATATATATGATAATTATATTAAATTTTTAGTAATTATAATTAAAACCTTCGCCTAAAAGTTTAAAAATTGCTTTATTGCTAATACTGAGTCAATGACTGTTATTTTGTGTTTTTAAGCCTGCATTGTATTTAAAAATAGTATTACTTTTAGAGAACCCAAACTGTAGTAATAATGAATTAAAAATATTACAATGGAAAAAGCTATTAAACTAAAAATCCGCAAAGATGTAAGCGGAAGGCAGCAATTCGATATAATTAAATTAAAAGGAAGTTTAATATCTAAAGGTTATACTGAAATAATTCATATTCTTGATCAGGACGATGAGTTTCATATAAACTCTTTTGCAACTCGAGATGAAATAAAAAATGAAGTTCAGGATTATATATCATCATTTATCAGTAAAGAGAATTTGGCAGATACAGTAAGCTTTGTAAAGTAATGAATTGTATTATTTCCAGAATCACCATTATCAGTTAGATACTTCTTTTCCTTTGACTTTCTTATGTCACTAAAACAAATAAACCACCCTGATTTAAAATCAGGGTGGTTTATTTGTTTTTACGTCTATTATGTTATAATACTAGTAATGGAGCAATGAACCCGACAGCCAAAAGACCTGTTGTATAGTCTTTTACACCAAAAGCCGATTCGGCATAACTGGTATAATTGTATTTCCTTGCAGTATAAGCCAGATAGAATTTTAGATTTAAGTCTTTAAAAGGCATATATTGTACAGTTGGTATTAATCCCCAGCTGGTAGATAATTTATTATTTGCATTTGGGTCAGGATTGTCTTTCCAGGAATGGTTGCTGTTCATTACTGTTAATAACAAATTAATTTTAGGTGTTACTAAGTATTCTGCTCTTACCCAGTTTTCAAGATAAACAACTTTCTGTGCGGCATAAGGATATTGACTGCTTATGATGCTGGATACAATCCCTAAACGGTCTAGGCCTTCGTCACGATATTGAAAATCATAATAAACCACTAATTTGTTTGCCGTAAATTTATTTCCCAGCGCAATGTAGTTCATATGTGCGCCTTGAGCTTCATTAAAAAAACTGTAGCTGTAAGTCGTTTCAAATTTTCCTCCAAAAAATTTCCCTCGCCAGTTTGCTACTGCAGCCAAAGGAAATTCTGAAGGGTTAATATCTGGAGGAGCACTTGCTCCATATTGTTCCTCATAAGTTTTGGTTCGTGAATTCAGGACCTGAAACGAAAAGGAATGATTTCCGTTTTCTAAAGTATGCGATACTCCGGCACCGACTAAGAAGTTGTCGGCATATTCGATAACATCGTTATAAGTTAAGATGTCGATAGGGTTAAAATCAAATTCGTATCCGCCCCAGTCTGCGCAGAGTTTTCCAAAAGAAATATTGGTTCTTTTTGATAAATCAATTCGTAAAAATGCAAGATCAACTGCGCGGCTGATATTATCAAGATTTCCTGGAACAGGCTCGCGGGTGTAACGGTTACGAAATCTGAAATACACTTTATCATGAATCTTTCCTTTGATCTCAAATCGAAGCTGATCAACGTTAAAATGCGATATATCGTGATTTCCATCAGTAAAGTAACTGTTGTATGCCATTCTGGAATTAAAAATCACATCAATATCTCGTAAAAGTGATTGTTTTGAGATAGGAATGATTGGTGCAATGGAATCAGAAAGATGGTTTCCTTCATTGGTCTGTTTTTCCATGGTATCGGTTTGTCCAGATGCTATAACTGGAAAAATCAATATCATCAGGTACAAATGCAATTTTTTCATAATTTTTTTCATGGTTACATTTTTTGATTAAAACTAGTGTGATTTTATCTTGAGGGTTCATGCTGAAAATTTATTTAAAGGTTTGTATATATTGGGTTTATTAGATTTTTTGTTGAATAGATTTCATCCCAATTCTCGGGAATATTGAGTTTTCTTTTTCTTATAACACACTATTACGTATGGATTTTTAGATCTGACAAACCAACTGAAATTGTCCTAAAAGGATAGCTTATAAAATTGAATTTTAGGGTATAGGAAATTAGTCCACATATTGAGGATATAGAGGTAATGCTGCATTGATTACTCAGAAATGTATAAATGCAATTTGTTGTAAATGAGTTTTTTAAGTAACTAAGTCTAAGCTGAACGATGCCGAATTGATTTGAGAAGCTATAACCAAAGAAAATGTCTCTGAAAGTGTAAATTATAATTCTAATAATTTCAAAGCATACTGATGAATATCTTAAAGCATAAGAAAGAAAGACAGATTGACTGGAATGCCTGCGAAGTATAGTTACAACCATAATATTAAGTTTAAAGAAACAGAATAATTACCGAGATGCTATTAACTAAGAAAAAGAAAAATTTGAATTTGAGGCATTAAAAATTATTACTGATAAAAGTACTACTTTTTTTAATAAATTACTTATAAAATGAAATATAATTTACGGTGTAATAGATAGTTAGGTTTTTTGTGTTTATTTGCAGAAGTTTGTTAACTGCAAAAAAAAGTACCTAAATTATTCATTTAAGTACTAAAGGAATTGTAAGTCTAAAACCATTAAAAAAGAAAGTGTACTTGATTTAATATATTAGAGGTAAAACTTATTTTTTTTCAAAATAAAGATAATCGGTGCTGTTGTTTATATTACGCAATCTTATTTGCGAGTTATTAAATTCAAACAGTTTCCAATTATAATTTAATTTACCAAGTAATTCTGAATTGAAATTGAGCTGCAGTTCCCTAACACCATTTTGTAATTTAGTTTCCCATTGACCAGTTTCTGAAACAGCACCTTTTGAAGCAACTACTGTTTTGTCACTTTTAAAGGTAAAAGAATAACCGCTGTACGAAGCTGTTTTTTCTGATTCATCATAAAAGTAAGGTATTTGCCAAGAACCATTTGTTATTGTTGCTGTAAAATCAAGGGTTACAATGTTATTTTCGGGACAATAATCAATAGCATATTTTATTGCATTTTCAAACTCTAAATTATTGGTAATTGACTTTGTCTGATTATTATAATCTACTACAGAAATTGGATATTGTAAAGAAATGTACTGACTGCTGTTCAAATTTTTTATAAAATTAAAAAATGCCTGGTCACTGATAATCGATACAGAACTTGCAATTTGATTTGCACTGTTATAAATATTTATGGTTATCGGATAATTGATGTTTAGTCCATTGATTTTAGATAAAAGGTCAGGATACTGATTCCAATAATCAATTAAAGCATCAAAATCAGCTTCATTTGGGATCAATTTTTCAACGTAATTATAATAAACCATTGTTACCGGAAAATTTATTTTCACAATATCATTGTCACTATTGCTGGCATTGATATTATCTATTACTTTTTGATAATCGGCAGCCGAATTAACCGCAATTTGTGTATTATTAACAGTAACAGTATAGGGAGGTTTTATAGTACAATAAGTAGATCCGTCGATCACATTATCCTTGACCGTTTGAACCATTGCAACCCTTTGCAGATAAGAGGTTATAGGAGAAGCAGTTGTTACTGTTCCTTGTGCATTATTGACTTGCTCGTCCATTTCACTTTGACAAGACAGCAAGAATAAGAAAACTGCTATTGATAAATATTTTTTAAAAGGGAACATATTTATATTTTTACAAAGGTAATAAAATTTAAGAAGCTGTTTTTTAATAAATTGCCAACAAAGGTTTCAGTTTCATTTTTTTAATCTCTAATTATTACAGGAAATTTACATTTCATCTATGTATAAAACAATCAGCTTTTATTTTACCCTACTTAAAATAAAAACAAATACTTTTACACTGAAAATTGAAAATCGAAATGCCAACTAAAAACCAATCAAATACTTGCGACGAAATAATTTTTTCGTCTTTCTTCAAAAGTCAGATAAAAGCACTTCGGAATTTTCTTTTCTACAAATATGGCAATATGGAGCAGGCCGAAGATCTGGCTCAGGAAGCATTTGTTAAACTTTGGAAAAACTGTGCCTCGGTGCCATTGGAAAAAGCAAAATCATTTATTTATACCGTTGCAAATAACAGCAGCCTCAATGAAATTGCGCATCAGAAAGTTGTTTTGAGATATGAGAAAAACTTCACAGGTATGGATAAAACAAATGAAAGTCCTGAATATATTCTGGAAGAAAAACAATTTCAAGCCAAACTTTTGAAAGCCATTGAAAATTTGAATGAAAAACAGCGCATTGCATTTTTGATGCATCGAATTGACGGAAAGAAGTATAGCGAAATTGCTTTAGATTTAAATATTAGCGTAAAAGCAGTAGAAAAGCGTATTCATTTGGCTTTGTTAAGCTTACGCAAAGAAATTGATTTGTAAAAGTAGGGTAAATGCAGTTCCAATTGTTTTAATGAAATAATAGCAGTACAATGAAAAAGAATCACTTATTAGCCAAATGGCTCAGCAATGATTTATCAGAGGATGAATTAGCTGAATTTGAAGCAAGCCCTGATTTTGAAAAATACCAAAAAATAAAAAATTATACTGCTCATTTAGAAGTAGATGATTTTGATGAAAATAACATGCTGGCGAACATTCTTAAACAGGAAAAAGAAACTCCAAAAGTAGTTTCCTTACACAAAAAATGGATGTTTCGAGCGGCAGCAATATTTGTGTTGGCTTTAGGAATTACTTTTGCCATGAAGTTTTTAATGCCACAGACACAGACAGCAAATTTTGGAGAAAAAACCTCTTTTTCATTACCGGACAACTCTGAAGTAGTTTTAAACTCTGGTTCTGAAATAAACTATAAAAAATGGAATTGGGATAATAACAGACATCTTGAACTAAAAGGAGAAGCTTATTTTAGAGTTGCTAAAGGCCGTAAATTTGAAGTAGAGACCAATTTAGGGAAAGTAACCGTTTTAGGAACTCAATTTAATGTAAAAGCGAGAAAAAATAGATTTGATGTAGTATGTTATGAAGGTCGTGTAAAAGTAAATTATGCTGACACTCAAATTTTATTAACGCACGGGCAGAGTGTGAGTTTTGAAAATGGAAAACAAGCCAATTTAATCGTAACTTCGTCAAAACCAGAATGGATTGACAATCAAATTTGCTTTTATAAAGAAAATATAAAGAGCATCTTAGATGAAGTTGAAAGGCAATATAATATCACAATCGAATTAAATACAAAAGATACAACTTCCTTATTTACAGGGAAATTACCCGCTAAAGACTTAAATGTTGCCTTACAGATTATTAGCACAACCTATCATTTGGAGGCCAAAAAAGTGTCCAAAAATAAAGTAATTTTTGACGGAAAATAAATGTTGCTCCCCAAACAATTTCATTTTTTGTTTTTTTTGTTTTTCGTTGTTCTTGGCATTAATGCTCAGGACAAGGGAGAACTTGTGCCATTAAAAAACGTCATAATTGAAATTGAGCAGCAACATCATGCAAGCTTTAATTATATTGAGGAAAATGTTGTTGGGATTAAAGTAATACCTCCAAAAGAGTCACTTTCTTTAGAACAAAAACTGGAATATCTTTCAAAGAAAACTAATTTATCATTTGAAAATATTGGAAACAAATTCATTAATATTTATAAAAAAGATAATGAACCACAAATAGTTTGCGGATACATTTTTTCCAGCGCAGATAATAAACCAATTGCCAACGCAAATGTTAATACAAGCAGCAAAACTCAGGCTGTAACCAATTCAAATGGTTACTTCGAATTTAAAAAAGAGGATGCAACAGTATTCGTAATCAGCCACATCGGATTCATAACTAAAAGAATTACGGCCGTTAATTCAGACGCGAAAAATTGTCTTAAAATTTTACTGGAGCCAGAAGTTACAGAACTTGCGGAGATCAAAACGAATGCTATTTTAGCTTCCGGAATTTCAAAAAATAAAGACGGATCATTTGAAATTAAACCCAAGAAATTCGGTATTCTGCCCGGGCTTATAGAACCAGATGCGTTGCAGGCGATGCAGCAAATTCCGGGTGTAAACAGTATTGATGAAAGTGTGTCAAGCATCAATGTTCGTGGTGGTACGCATGATCAGAATTTATTTTTATGGAACGGAATACGAATGTACCAAACGGGACATTTTTTTGGTTTAATATCGGTTTTCAATCCCAATTTGGCACATACAATTTCTATTTATAAAAATGGAAGTTCAGCATTTTATGGAGAAAGTGTTTCCAGTGTCGTTTCTATTTCTTCTACTCCTGAGACGGCAGAAAAAAATACTTTCAGCGCAGGAATAAACATGATTAATGCTGATGTTTATGCGAAATACAATCTTTCGAAAAAAAGTTATATCGAAATTTCAGCACGTAAATCCATTACTGATTTTGTAGAAACACCTACTTACAAAGAGTATTTCGACAAAATATTTCAAAATACCACTATCACTGATTTTTCGCAAAATCAAAATGTAGATTATCGCAGTGATAAAAAATTTGGATTCTATGATGCCACCTTAAAATTTGGTCAAAAAATAGGAAGTAAAGACTTGATCGTACTGGATTTAATTACGATAAAAGACAATTTAGAAGTTTTTCAAAGCGCTGAAGGAAATAACATCTACAGATCAGAAAATAACATTTTACGCCAACAAAATTATGGTGGAAATTTGTCGTGGAAGAGAAATTGGAACAGCTTCAATACCACAAAAATTAATGTTTACAACTCAGCCTATGAGCTTTTGGCCAATCAAAAAACAACGAATGCAAATCAAATCGCCATTCAGGAAAATACAGTTAATAATAACGGAATTAATTTGGAGAACAACCATATAATTAATTCTAAATTTAGTTTTAATGACGGCTATCAATTTAACGAAATTGGCGTTACTAATTTAGAAGATGTTACTAATCCTGATTTTTATCGTAAAGTTAAAGATGTTCTGCGAACACACGCTTTAATCTTGGAAGGAAAATATAATGACACCATTTCTCGAATATATTTTAAGGCAGGAACGCGAATTAATTACATCGAAAAATTTAAAAAATATATTGTAGAACCCCGAATTCAATTCAGTTATGGTTTTAATAAAAGTCTGAATCTTGAATTGCTGGGCGAGCTAAAAAGCCAAAATTCGCAGCAAATTATTGATTTGCAGAAAGATTATTTTGGTATCGAAAAAAGACGCTGGATTGTCTCAAATAATACCACAATCCCTATTCAGAAAAGCAGGCAATTATCTTTAAATTTATTCTACAAAAAGAATGACTGGCTGTTGGATATAGAAAATTTTTATAAAAAAGTAACGGGAATTACAACCTCGAGCCAAGGTTTTCAAAACCAATTAGAGTTTGTTAAAACAACTGGCGACTATGAAGTTTGGGGAACCGAAATTTTGGTTCAAAAAAAGATGAATCATTTTTTGACATGGCTGAGTTATACGTATAACCATAATAATTATCATTTTTCTAATTATGAATACCCAATTTTCCCTAACAACTTTGAGCTGATGCATACGGTATCGTGGGCAGGAATGTATGAGAAAAATAATTTCAAAATTGCTTTGGGAACAAAATTATCTTCGGGCAGACCAAATACGTTGCCTAATACTTCTCAAATTGATGCTTCAAATCCTGTACTGGTTTACAATAAACCAAATGATACCAACTTAAATATTTTTTCACAAGTGAATCTTTCTTCGACTTATAAGTGGGAAACTGAAAAAGGCATTCAATTTAAATTAGGTATATCGATCTTAAATATCCTAAACAAGAAAAATGAAATCAGCGAATATTATAGAATAAGTTCTTTAACAAATTCTATAGAAGAGGTTGAAACATTTGCATTACAGCGAACTCCAAACTTGAGTTTTAGAGTTTCATTTTAATTCTTTTTTACAAGAGTTGCATTAACTCTTGTTCTTCATTTAATTTTTTTTTCAAAAAATAATTTTCTTAGGTAGGGTAATCTGCGTTAAGACTGTTTTACTATTGAATCTTATTAAAAGAATAAAATGACACTTTTAAGCAACTCGATAGTTTACTATCCTACCTATTTTTTATATGACAGTTCATAATAACAGCTGATAAGTTATGGAACGAATTGCTCATTAAAAAAAAGCATGATTTCTTGATTATTAAATGCTTTACAGTTTATGTAAACAATCCCATCTTTTAACATCAATTTAATTAAAAAACTATGAAATTAAAACAAATTACATTCGGTTTGGCTGCTCTTTCAGCAGCACTATTTTTCTTTGGCTGCAGCAGCGACAATGGTAATGATACAACGACACCTCCGCCTGTTCAAGAAACAAAAATGGAAATTTCGCTTTCTAACAGCGCTACATTAGGTTCTTATCTTTCAGATAAATCTGGACGATCTTTATATTTTTTCGCAACTGATGCAAACGGACAATCATCTTGCACAGGAGGATGTGAAGCTTTGTGGCCTGTTTTTTTTGTAGATAATTTGACTGCAGATAAATTAGGGGCAGGGTTAACATTAGCAGATTTTGGATCTATAACCACTGCATCGAATAAAAAACAATTAACATATAAAGGATGGCCGTTGTACTATTATGCGCCACTCTCAGCAGGCGATGGATATGGCGGTGCTGGAGTGAATACACCAGAAGCTGCAGGCAAAACCACAGGTGATGGGATAGACGGTACTTGGTTTATTGCAAAACCAGATTATTCAATTATGATTGTAAGAAGCCAGTTAAAAGGTCATGATGGTAAAAACTACAAATCAGATTATACAGTTGGCGATGGCGTAACTACTTATTTTACAGATGCCAAAGGACTGACCTTGTACACCTTTAAAAATGACAATTTCAAGAAAAACAATTTTACGGCTGCTGATTTTTCAAACAATGGAGTTTGGCCAATTTATGAAACAGATAAAATTGTTGTTCCTTCTAATCTGGACAAATCAAAATTTAGTGTTATTACCGTATTTGGCAAATCACAGTTAGTTTATAATGGCTGGCCTTTGTACTATTTCGGGCAAGACGCAAGCGTACGTGGTGCTAATAAAGGAATCAGTTTCCCTAGTCCTGGAGTTTGGCCAGTACCAGTAAAAGATATACCGCTCGCAATATAAACTGAGTATTGAGTATAAAAATTGATAAATCCTGATATTAAAAAGCACAGAAAAATGAATAAAAAAGTCATACTAATTATTTTGACACTGGCCGTATTTGCGCTAATAGGTTTCTTTTCTTATAACTATATAATGCACGGCGGCGCCAGAAATTTAGCAACAGAAGAAACAAATTTCACAGTTACTTCTGAATCCATAACAGCTGAATTTCTTGCAGATATTGAAGCTGCAAATAAAAAATATTTGGAGAATGCTGTAGCAATAAAAGGGAAAATTACTGCCATTAATGGTAAAGAAGTAATTCTCGATAATGCGATTATCTGCAGCTTTAAAGATCAGGATTTATCAATAAAAAAAGAACAAATAGTGACTGTAAAAGGTAGAATTGTGGGGTATGATGATTTGATGGATGAGTTAAAATTAGACCAATGTTTTATAATCAAAAATTAATTAAATGAACATAAAATTATTTTTATCCTTAGCATTTTTTCTTTCGGTTATAGGCCATGCTTCAGCACAAGATGATTTGCTAAAGGAATTGGATACTATAAAATCCAAAGAAAAACAGGCCGAAACGTTAGGTTTCAAAGGGCTCCAGATTTGCAATATGCAGTCGACAAAATTAACCGCCAAAGGTGAGTGGTATGTATTAATTTCTCATCGTTTTGGTGATTTAACTCAAGGATTTGATAATTTTTTTGGATTAGATGACGCGTATACCAAATTAGGAGCAATTTACGGATTGACAAATTGGTTGTCGGTTGGAGCATCAAGACAAACGAATAATAAGATTTATGAACTGACCGCAAAATACAGGCTAAAAAATCAGGAAGAAAATGGTTTTCCTGTTTCTATTGTAGGGTATAATACTATGGATATCAACACAAATTTGAGTACAGATCAATACCCATATTTGGAGTTTAATAATCGTTTAGCGTATACAACACAATTGTTAATTTCAAGAAAGTTTTCGGATAAGATTACACTTGAAATGGCGCCCATTTACATTCATAAAAATTTGTATGATGAAACAACGGAGAGAAAAGATCAATTTGTTCTGGGACTTGGCGGAAGATACAAATTCACAAAAAGATTAAGTATGAATCTTGAATATGCGCCCCGAATAGATGCACCAGAAAATGATGTGTATCATAATTTACTTTCGGTAGGATTGGATATTGATACCGGCGGACATATTTTTCAGATGGTATTCTCAAATTGCCAGACTATGAATGATGTCTATGTGTTTTCTAATGCGACTGGAAAATGGAATGGCGGAGGTATTTATTTTGGATTTAATTTATATAGGGTTTTTTAAAATTAATACAATATGCAATGAAAAAAATAAAAATATTTTTAATGGCAGTGCCAAGTGTGTTTATTGTTTCTTGTGAATCAAACACCTATAGTGAAATAAGCAGACCGGCCGGAAATCCTACTTATGAGGCTAATATTGAACATATTGTTGAACATAATTGTCTTAGCTGTCATTATGGGGCAAATCAATATCCTAATTTAGAAACCTATGAAGGTGTGAAAAATGCTTGTCTTAATGCCAATTTGGTTTGTCTGATTGAATCTAATTCCTGTGGAGAAAGAATGCCTCAGGGAGGAAGTCTGCCTCAAACCGATATTGATATGATAAAACTTTGGGTAACTAACGGATTTATTAAAGAATAAGCCAAGATGATGAAAAAAATAGCACTTATAATAGTATTCCTTTTTTTGGGAAATATAATTTTTGCCCAAAAGATGATGACCCGAACCGGACAAATAAAATTTGAAGCCTCTGTACCTTCTTTTGATCCTGTTGCCGCCGTAAATAATTCGGTTTCTGCAATTCTTGATGAATCGAATGGTGAGTTTGCTGTTTTAGCTTTGGTAAAAGCATTCAAATTTAAAATTCCTTTAATGGAAGAGCATTTTAATGAAAATTATATGGAGTCTTCTGTATATCCAAAAGCAACCTTCAAAGGGAAAATCTTAAATTTTGATGCTTCGAAATTGGCTTCTTCTAAAAAATACGATTTAGAAGGAGATTTGACCATACACGGTGTTACAAAAAAAATTAAAACAAAAGTAAACGCAGAACTTAAAGATCGTAAAGTATATATATCTGGAAATTTTACAGTTAAGAATCAAGATTTTAATATCAAAATACCAAGCATTGTAAAAAGCAAAGTGTCTGAAGATGTTCAAGTTAGTTTGGATCTAGTTCTTGATGAAAAATAGCAAAACTATATAATCGATAGTTTTTTAATCTTTTTTATTAATCTAAAAAACATAATTATGAAATCGCTATTAAATTTCTCGGCAATTTTGTTGTTATTTATTGGAGCTTCCTGCTCCAGTAATGATGACGATCCCACACCCCCAGCGCCTGTTATTGTTACCTTCAATGCAACTTTGAATGGTACCAGTGAAGTACCCGCAAATGCTTCAACTGCAACAGGAACTGCAACATTGAGTTACAACAAAACCACGAAAATCTTTACACTCAATGTAACTTATACAGGATTAACACCAACTATGGGGCATATACACAAAGGTGCTGTAGGTACTAGTGGCCCAATCGTGTTTCCTTTCACTAATATTACATCACCTTTTAGTTACACAAGCGCTGCGTTAACAGCAGAACAAGAGACAGATCTTCTGGCAAATAATTATTATGTAAATCTGCATACTGAAGCTTTTACAGCGGGAGAAATTAGAGGACAGCTCATTACCGATAATCCGAATGGAAGCGGTGGAGGCAGTGGAGGAGGCGGAGGTTACTAAAACCGTTTATAACTCCTTAAAAAAGAAAGCTTTTCTAATCTAAATAGAAAAGCTTTCTTTTTTTTATATTATGATGACTTTGATTGCGGTGAAAAACGATATTGCAATGGAGAAACTTTCATATGTTTTTTAAAGAGTCGAGAAAAATAGTAAGGGTCATCGTATCCTAAATCAGCAGCAATAATTTTTACTTTAACCTCAGAGGTTATTAACAACAAGCACGCGTGTTGCAATTTTAAATGGATAAAATAATCCAGTGGAGCCATACCGGTACTTTTTTTGAAAAGTAGTGAAAAATGTGAAGGAGACAGATTGTTTACTACGGCTAAATCTTCTAAAGTGATTTTTCCGTTAAGATTTTTTCTCATATAGACGATTGTACTGCTTATCAAATCTTTTTCGTCCTGCTTTTTTTCATTGACATTGACATCAGGATACAAAAACGAAGAAACGAAATGATATAAACATAAATTTGCCTTGGTAATGTTTTCTTTGCCATAACCCATTTCAAGGTTTTGGTACATGCTATCCCATAGTTCTATTCCTTTTTCATTATAGGCAATTTGTCTCGGACCATCAAATAAGCCTATATTGAAACTTTTATTAAAAAGGTCTATTTCACGACCGCCAAAATGTACCCAATAAATTGTCCAGGGATCATTTTCATCTGCTCCATAAATTATGTGTTCCTGTGTTGCAGGAATTATGAAAAATTGATTCGGCCTAACCTCAAAACGTTTGTTATTTAAAGAATACCACCCTTTTCCACGTACACAGTAAATTAAGATATTATCTGCACAGCCTTTTTTTCGCTCCCTGTAATAATAAGTAGCCTTAGGGAAATATCCGATATGAGTTATATACAAATGGCTTAATACAGGATTTTCTTTAATTGCCTTTTGCCAAATATTATTAGGCAGTGATATTAATTTTTCCTTCTGAAAACCATCTTGTTGTTTAAAACTTTCCATGATAATTTATTATGACCAAAAAAAGCAATTACTGCTAAAATACAATTTTATTTTTCTTCTCTTGGAATTTTAAAATGATTTTTGATTTACCTGTAAATTATAATTTTAATGGTTTTAGTTTAAAAAAATATTCTTTTCACTGTCGATTTAGAGATAATTGAGATTTTTTTTCTTGAAATTGTAATCAATAAGTTTTGCAAGAAAATTTACACGTTTCTTTTTTTGCTTTTACAAAATAATGAGATAGTCCATTATAAGAACGAAGCAAATTTTTTGCTATAATTTAATAGGCGTATAAAAGCATTCTTGAAAAGAGCGAAAAGAGATAATAGTAATATAGTCCATCATAATAGTTATATAGTCCATTTATTTTGAAAATTGAATCAAATAGATTTGTTTATATCTTAACAAGTGTTTAAGTTTTTAAAATTTTATAAAACTTGAATATTTCATTAAAATTAACCTATTTTTATGGGAATAAGACTATGTTAATTTTTTAATTAATTTGTTTTTAGAAAGTTACAAAAATATCAGATAGGATTAAAAAAAAGAACTATGAAATGAGAAAAGAATTTTAAAAGTTAATCAAAAAAATGAATACCATTTTACTGTGAATATTTAAGATTAAAGAATGTAAAGAAGATATTGCTGCCAAATCTACAATAAATCAAACCACCAACTTAACTAACCTATGGCAAAAAGACTACCTAAACTACCTCCTTTACTGCAAAGTAAAATCTACAAAACCGGACAAACCCGAAGTGCAAATGATGATGTGATTTTTCAAAATAGGGCCAATAGAAATGGCACCGTTTTGATACCTTTTGAATCCATTCATTTATTTGATATTTCTGTTTTAACTTCTCAAAAATTTGAAAGCGGGTTTATTGTTGTCCTAAGTCCCGAGGATTATTATACAAATCCTGATGCATTAATTGTAATGAAAGCCAAGAAGTTAAAACTTGGTGTCAATGCTATTTTGCTATACGAAACAAGGGCACAATGGGATAAATTTAATCCGTATAAAAACAAGCTGTCCGTCGCTGAAAAAAGAGCAACTCCAATAGATGGTCATTTTGTTGCAAGAATATTATCGTCAGGTTCAAAAGACGAAGAGAAAATTGTTCTTGGATTTAATACCAGCAGCTGTAAAGGCGCCGGAATCAGAGTAGCAGAATATGCTTCTTTATTTACGATAAAATCCTGCCACTTGCAATTAGAATATTTATTCTGGCTTTGCTATGATTCTAAAGAAGTAGCACTCAACGCAGGCATGACTGAAAGTGAGATCGAACATCGTATTACAGCTATAACAACAGCTTGTAACAATCAAAAATTAGCGAATACTGACCGACTTTATAAGACCCGAATTATTAATAATGCAAACAACACGATTTGCCCCCTTTGTTTAAAAAAATTAAGTGCAGGAGCTTTTCTGATTAACTTTTTTGAATCTAGTGAGAAGTCAGCAGATATTGATAAGGATATAAGTCAGATAAACCTTTTTTATATTAATCAGTTGAAAACTGGTGAATTCAATCATTCGCCCTATAATTTAGCTTGGGGACATCAAAACTGTAACATGATTTGTAAAGAAACAGGAGTGATCGAAACAATTAAATGGATGAAAGAAGTGGTAGTAAGTACCATCATTTTTAACAAGGATTCATCTAATTAAGATTGTAAGAAAGGATAGGTTTAGATGGTTATTCTGAATAAGAATACACCTTTTAAAAACCGAATAATTCCCTAAGACATTAAATCCACAATTTAGATAGAAAACTATTTGTGTTTAAAAGCAAGTTTTACTCATTAGCAGTAATTCTTAATTATTACGCTTTTTTGCATTTAGACTGGAACTCTTTTTAAATCAATTATTTGAGATTATAAATTGAAAAACTCAAATAACGATTTTAAAAAGCAGTGCTTTTTATTTATTTAAAAGTGGCTCCAAAAAAAAAAAGAAAAAACCTCACCCAAAAAAGAAAAAAAAATGATTAGCGACTTAAGAAAAAAATACATAGAAAATTATAGCGGTTTCCCAAAAGAAATTTGGATTTTGACATTGATAACCTTTATAAACAGAACAGGAACAATGGTAATTCCGTTTCTCTCAAAATACATGCGAGAGAACCTGCATTTTGAATATCATCAGATTGGCTGGGTTATGGTTTGTTTTGGGGTTGGTTCTTTTATAGGCACCTGGTTGAGCGGTATATTGTCTGATAAAATTGGATTTTACAAAGTAATGATTGGAAGTCTTTTTGGAAGCGGAATAATCTTTTTTATGCTGCAGTATATAACATCATTTGAAGGATTTTGTCTTTCAATTTTGCTTTTAACAACTATAGCAGATATGTTCAGGCCTGCAATGCTGGTATCCTTAAATACCTATACTCGAAAAGAAAACAAAACGAGGGCTCTGGCTTTAGTAAGATCAGCAACAAGTCTGGGCTTTCTATTTGGGCCACCTTTAGGCGGTGTTATCATTACGTTAGTAGGGTATAAATATCTGTTTTATGTAGATTCTATCACTTGTATATTGGCAGTTTTGGTTTTTGTTATTTTAGTTAAAGAAAGAAAACTGCCTTTTAAACTTAAAAAAAACAATATTGGTGTAGACAAATATGCGATATTAAAGGATAAGGCTTTTTTAACGCATATGTTCATTTCGCTGATTACAGGGATTATGTATTTTCAAGTATTTACAACATTGACATTGTACCACAGAGAACAATTTAATTTATCAGAAGTAAACAGCGGTCTGATTTTAAGCTTTAGCGGTATCTTAACATTGCTGTTTGAATTGCCGATTGTCAATTATGTTGAAAAAAACAGAATTAATAAGCTAAGTGTTATAATGGTTGGTTTATCGTTTATGGTGCTTAGTTATATTCTGCTGTTATTGAATGACAAATGGTACGGCATATTGTATATAATGATGTTTTTTATGACTCTTGGGGTAATGTTAACTTTTCCTTTTGCAAATTCATTTGCCATGACCCGATCACACAACAATCAAGAGGGCAGGTACATGTCTGTTTTTACAATGAGTTTCAGTCTTGCACATATACTAAGTGCTAAGACAGGAATGGAAATTGTCGCGTATGCGAGTTACAGGGCAGATTTCATATTTATGAGTTTAATTGGTTTATTGGCTATTTCTCTTTGTTATTGGCTGGTAAAAACAGTTGAAAAAGAAACAATAGATACTAAGATAAAAATAGTGCAATCCATTTTTGTTGATAAAAGCAAGAAATAATGATGTGCTTCGAGGCAAAAATGGACCTATAATTCCTTTTCAAGGTTTGAGTAAAATGAGCTGTTCCTATTATTAAAAATACCATTTAAGATGAAAAAAAATATTGCATTAAAAATCATAATTATCTTTATTTTTTTAATTCCCTCGTATTTAATTTCACAAGAACTTTATGCCGGAATCGAAATAGGAAGCAAGGGAGTAAAAATGTCGATAATTAATGTCCAAAACATTAAAAAGGGAAAATATGAAGTAGTTGATTTTTGGACAGAAAATGTGGCTATTGCAAAAGGGATCGCCATAGACGGAAAATTAGCTGAAAGTGATATTGATGCGGCCTTTAATGTCGCGGTAAAAAATTATACCAAACTGCTTAAGGAATACAAAATTGAAGAAAAAAAGATCTTTATAGTTGTGTCTTCTGGCGTAGGAATGGCTAAAAATGTAGACATACTGCTTCAAAGGCTATATGTTTTTACCAATATTAATGTAGCTATAATTACTTCTGATACAGAAGCAAAATTATTATTAAAAGGATGCATTCCGCCAAAAGAGTATTCTGACTCAGTTATTCTTGATATTGGCGGAGGAAATACTAAGGGCGGTTTTGTGGAGGAATTCAGCGAAGAGGATATTTTGAGGTTTTATCCCATGACATTAGATTTAGGAACAGTAACCTTTACAGAGAAAATAAACAAAAATACCAAAACCAATTCAGTTGATGAATTTAATGAATTGCTGATTAATGCATTACCTGAATTAAGAGAGCAGACAGATCATTTATATATGCAAAGTCCAAAAATTTCCAGCAAAAAAAATGTATATATGTCTGGGGGCGCTGTTTGGGCATTTTACACACTTTATAAGGGAAAAGGAGCAATTGAAAATTTCAGCCCATTTGAAATTAAAGAAGTTGTAGATTATAATAATATGATTAAAACCGACTATGCAAAATTTGAAGCATTAGCGCTCCAAAATAAGGATATTGAAAAAGTATTGAAAACCTACTCTCAAAAATACTTGATTGCAGCAAATTCAATATTGCTGACTTTATTAGAAAAAATTCCTGATGTTAAATCGAAAAACATCTATTTCACAAAACAGGGACAAATGGCTTGGCTGCTTTCTTATATTGCAGATGGTGCAAGAAGAGCAAAGAATATTCAATAAGATGACTTTTTTAAGAATGTTCTTTAAATAGGCTAAAAAGGAGTGATTTTGAAGTTTTATTTTTTACATTTTAATTGATAATTCAAACACCGGATATTAGTTTTCCAATTATATTGAGAAGTGAAATA
This sequence comes from Flavobacterium sp. LC2016-01, assembly GCF_009711135.1. GTDB lineage: Bacteria > Bacteroidota > Bacteroidia > Flavobacteriales > Flavobacteriaceae > Flavobacterium. The sequence continues at coordinate 43,571 of NZ_WMIC01000010.1, forward strand.
ATAAAAAAAACCAGTAGTCTAATGATTACTGGTTTTTTTATTGCTTTTTAGTTAGTCAAATTTTGGTTTTTAATTCTAAAATCAGGCTTTTTTCGCATGGATGAACTGGCAAATAATTCATCATTTTTAAGCTTTATAAACTCGATTCCGAATTGTTTTCCTTGATACCAATTATTGATGAAGTTGTTGGTAGCAGTATTTTGAGTTGTTCCAATAATCTTAGTATCATTAATAAGCAAATCTTTTAAAGTTATTTTCTCTAAATATTCATCGGAGATTGTAACTGTATCTGAAAATATAATGAGATGGCTAAATCCTGATATTACGGAATTGGTTAATGTCAAAAAAGTGTTTTCCCGAATTAATATTGCTTCGTGTTTAAGACCTTCAGTTTCGGAGCCAATATCCTCGGTATGCATCATCGTGATATTTGTTGCATTTACTCGGGTCATTTCTTTTTTGCTGTCTAAAACTTCTCCTTTTCTGGTGTCGACCGTTTCCATTTCAAAACAACGAGACCCGTAACTGTCAGACAAGAACGGGCTTCTAATAGCGATACTGTTGGAGAGATTACATTGGACGCCTTGGGTAAAATCAAAGTCATCATCTGCAGAGCGCATAGATATTAAATTATTGGCGTTTACATATCCTCCATAAAACTGAAAAGAATCATCATCACATGAAGTAACCTGTATATATTCTAATCTTGTTTTGCTTCCGACCCCGGCCAGTGATAGTCCATTTATCGGTTTATTAGCAGCGGTTCTTCTTCCTGAAAATTCAATCCTGACATATTTTAAAACTCCAGAATCACTGTCTTTATTATTTCCTCCGTACATCGCTTTCTGAGGATCAAGATCAAATTCTAAAGTACCAACTCCGCCGGTTTTGTTGATTGGTGCATCTCCTAAAAGAATAATACCTCCCCAGTCTCCAGGATTTCGGTCTCCTGAGCCTTTATTGGAGGTAAAAACGATAGGGTCAGTTTCAGTGCCTTCAGCATTAATTTTGCCGTCTTTTGTAATAACTAATGTGGTCAAGGTACTAGTATCACATCTTATGAGTGTGCCCGGTTCGATTGTCAGCGTTACATTAGGAGCAACATAAACGGTACCAACTAATATATAGACATTTTCTTTTTTTAATGTCATGTTCGCGGTAATCACACCGTTTATAATCATTGAGGCTTCATTATAGTTGGTAGTTTTGGGATTAAAATTGGTCCACATATTCAACCAATTGGTATCGCCACTAATACCTTTAGTGTTTTGTGCTTTTATGAATATTGTGAAAGTAAAAAATACAAGTAACATTAATTTCTTTTTCATAATTTTCTTTTTTTAAATTATTCTAAAAAAAAAGGCCAACCTTTAAAAAGTCAGCCATTTCACAATTTCAAATCATTATAATTTAGAAGCAATTTCTTTTTTATACTTATTAAGAGTTGCTTTGGTCATTCCTAAGTTTGCTTTTGTCGAGTCAACTGCGAGATAGATCATATATAAGTTATTCTCAGAAACATCGATAATATGAATTTGGGAGGTTAAAGTAATCATGATGTCTGAAACAATCTGATTTTTCAGCCCTAAAGCACTAACGGCATTCATTTTTGCTTTTACAACTTCAAGGTTAAAAGCAGATGCTAATTCAGGATCAAAATCTGGTACTGTTGAAAGTGAAAAGTAAGACATTCCTGTTTGAATTTCTGCAATTGAAACTGCAATGAAACCTGGTACATTTTTTTCTAGATCACTTCCGAATTGTTTTAAAAAGTCTGACATAATTGGTTATATTTAATTAGTTTATAATTTGTTTTTTCAACTGCTTGTTGACTTTACAAATATATTTTTAAAAATATCTGGCGATCTTTTTTCTTTAAATTGATTTCTTCTTTTTTCTTGCTTTTTTTAGAGTTAGTACTTTTTTTTTAGAATGTTTTAAAAGAAAATACTGACAATGAGGTATTTATGTTTTATTTATTTGTAACCATTTAGTGGTTGTTTTTTGAAATATTCAGATTTTTTGATTTTGCAACTTAAGTAATTGGTAATTAATGATTTAGTGTTTATTTTTTCTACCATCTGATGGTGGTTGAATTTTGATTTTATTTGCCTTGTTTTTTGTAAGGTTTTGTTTTTGTGGGGATTGTGGTTTTTAAATTAAATTCTTAGCCTTTTAATGGTGTTGGATTAATAAAAAAACTTTTTTGTCAATTTAAATTGTAGGAAGAATTAAAAATAAGTTTACTAAACAAGTATTTTTACGTAAGAGGAAATAGCGGCTTTTTACTGGTTTTGTTCTTTTTTTGAAATCAGAAGAAAAAAAAATGAAATTTACTATCATAAAATTGCCATTAAAAATGATTGATTTCTTTCGGTTTTAATTTTGTTTGATTCTAATTTTAAAAGATTAATAAGGTTATTTTTTATGGATTAACTTTCGAGTTCTGCCATATTTAAGGCAAATTTGGAAAGCAGATTTGTACAAATAGAAAAACTCCGATCCTGTTATTAGTTTATAATAAGCAGCATCGGAGTTATGATTTTTATTTATCTGGGTTAAATTGTTCTAAAGCGCATCCCAAGACGCACTAGGATAATAGATAGAACTCGTAACCGGAGCTTTCCAATATTCTTGGCTGCCTCCACGGAACGTATGCAGACTTACGGCATTTACATTTCGTTTAGAGTCATTGGTCACCCAGCGAATCTTTTGATTCAATATCTCCGTGCCATTTACATAATATTTGACATATCCGTCTGTATTTGATCCAGTATTTAACTTAACAGATATTTGACAGTTATATGTAACACCTTCCTGAATATAGTACTTTTTTCCAAAATCGTTACCAAATTGTCCAGGCTGATCTCTATAGTAAACATAAGGCTGAAGATAAGCACCGCTTCCTTTGGCCGTGTTTGATCCATTTGGACAGTACCACATAAATCGGGCACTGCCGCCATTACCATCCCATCCAGGATCGCCACCTGTATTTTGATCACCAATTAGAATACCGTAACCGCATTTACCGCCTCTGCTCCAATAGAACCCGGAATTAAATTTCATTTGAAACCAAACCGTATAAACGCCCGTTGACCAAACGCCATAGGATGTACACAAACCGCCAGGACAAGATAGTGTATTGGTTGACAAAGTGATTGTTCTGGCTCCTGCACTTCCTGCTAAAGCAGCAGCAGCGACCGCTTCTTTTTTTGTGTTTTGCTGCGCATCGGTGTTAACGCTTTGCGACACGTCTTTGTTAGTGCTTTGTGGCACATTTAAATCTTGTTCCTTTTCACAGGATTGAAACACTAATGCTGTAATGAACAGCAAACTTGTTAATTTTAATAGTTTTTTCATTTTTGAAACATTAAGGTTAATAAATGATAGATAGTAATTACATCATTGATAATGAGATAGAAAGATTTTCTGTTTCTCAAAAGTGGTTTCAATGTATTTAGTAATTGTCTTACAAAGTTGATTAATAACAAGTTACAAAGGGAGGTGAAAAGTACGATTTTAGGTACATAAAAATCCAGCTTCACGTTTTGCACCTATCTGAAGAGATTTAAAAATGTCTTTATGAGTAAAAATGCTAAATTATTTTGCAATAATCAGGTAATCAATAAATTAACTTGATGTGTCTAAAAATGATTGTGTGTTATCTTCGGATTGGTGAGGTTTAGTCCGAATTGAGATATCTAAAATAGTTTGTACAGAATTGCAACTATAAAGGTAAATATACTGTGCAAAAATACAAGCTGCAGATAATATCCCTTAAAATTAATCAGCCATGATGACGGTATAACGATAAGCAGAAGAGTCCAGCTTATAATTCGCAATAAAGCGCTGATGAATCCTATTATTAAACTTGTCGTGAATGAAATATCTGCAAATTCATAATACCATATCAAGTAGTAAATTCCAGCAAAACATATTCCGATGCTGTGATTAAGTATACCGCTGACAATGAATTTTGCTGTTGGGTGAAAATTTAAATCAACTCCGGTCAGTATCGATGTAAGAAAAGTGGGTTCACGATAAATTTCGCTATATGTTGCTGAGACTGTCTTATAGAACAGGCTGAGCGCACAATAGGCAATTAACCATGAAGTTAAAATTTGAAAGAGCAGATTTAGGGCCATAAAAATGCTGATATATTATTTATTGGGTAAATATAAAAGATTTATAGTTGGAACGCTTAAAAAAGATGAGATTGAAAAATATAAGAGTATAATAGCATCTGGATCATAGTTAAATAGCCGAACCTTGCTTTTTTTTTGGAATAAATGCATGCCTTTTGCAGGAATACGATGTTGATTACAAAAATGTTACGATTGGATTAAATTATGGTAAACAGCTTGTTTGTATCTATATTTAAAGATAATTATGCTGTAATTTACAAATGTCATAAAAGCAGAAATCAATTTATTGTTTACTAATCGTATTTAATTAAACGTGCAAAACTACCTTATACCTTCAGAAATTTCATGGCTTTCTTTCAATAACTGTATTTTGGATGAGGCTGATGATTCAAATAATTCTCTATATGAAAGAATTAAATTTTTAGCCATTCATTCTTCTAATTTGGATGAGTTTTTCAGAGTGAAAATCAGAAAACTGCTGATTAAAAATTCAAAAAAGAATAAAGATTTACTAGATAAAATTTTAACAGAAGTAAATCAGCAGCAAAATAGATTCGGAATAATTTGGAACAGTTCAATACTGCCTCAATTAGAAGCTAATAATATAGTGTATTATGAAAATCAAGAACTTATAGAAGAGCATCTGCACGAGATTGAATATTATTTTAAAAGCATTATTTTGTCTTATATTCAGGTGATTTATATTTCAATAAATCAACCTAAAACTTATTTCTTAAATAACCGCAGTTTATATTTCTTGGTAAAATTAAAAGATAACGCAGGTAATGATAATTATGCATATTTAAATATTCCTTCGGATAAACTGGATCGCTATAAACAATTGCAAACTCAGGGAGATACACATTATATTATTTCAATTGATACTATAATAAAGAAATGTCTGCCTCTGATATTTCCTGCTGAAAAAGTGATTTCTTGTAATGCGATTAAATTAAATCGTGATGAAAATTATTTGATAGAAGATGAGAACTCAGGAGATTTAATAGCGAAGATTGAAGCCAAAATTGAAGAACGAAAACGCGGTTCATCTACAAGATTTTTATACGATTCAAATATGGATGCTGAAACAATTTCAATATGCAAAAAAGCTTTCCGACTTAAAAAAGAGGAAATGATAAAAGGAGGAAGCCATCATAATCTGTATGATTTATTCAAGTTTCCAAATCCGTTGAAACCTAATCTTCAGGGAGTAAAATATCCGGGTCTCAAACATCTGCCTTTTGAAAGCAGCAAATCCATTTTTGAAATTATTAATAAGCAAAATCAATTGCTGCACTTTCCGTATCAATCATATTATTATGTGCTTCAGTTTTTTAATCAGGCTGCAATTAATCGAAACGTTCTCGAGATAAAAATTACTTTATATCGTATTTCATCAGATTCCTTAATTGCAAATGCATTGATAAGTGCTGCAAAAAATGGAAAAAAAGTAACTGTTTTTGTTGAAGTCAAAGCGCGATTTGATGAATACAATAATTTATTCTGGTCGCGGGAAATGAAAAATGCCGGAATAAAAATCATTCAAAGCATGCCGAATCTAAAGGTTCATGCAAAAGTGGCTTTGGTGACTATGAAAGATAAATACGGAAACAAAAAACACTACAGTTATTTGTCCACCGGAAATTTTAATGAAAGTACAGCAAATATTTATTCTGATTTTGGATTCTTTTCTGCAGAAAAAAAATACGCAGATGATTTAAAAACAGTCTTTGCATTTTTAAAGTCCAAGAAGAAAACTGCACCGCCAAAACATATTTTGGCCGCAGGATTTAATATGAAGGATAAATTAATAGAATTAATAAATACCGAAATAGAAAATAAAAAAGAAGGCAAAGAAGCTTATATCTTTTTAAAAGTAAATGGCGTTGATGAGAATGACATTATTGATAAATTTATTGAAGCCAGCAAAGCAGGTGTGGATGTAATAATGATAGTACGCGGTATCTGCACATTATTGCCAGGAATTAAAGATGTATCAGAAAACATCGAAATCTATCGCATCGTAGATATGTTTTTAGAACATTCGAGAATTTACAAATTTGCAAATAATGGTCAAGAAAAAATTTATTTGTCATCTGCCGATATGCTAAATCGGAATTTAAATAGGAGAATAGAGGTTGCTTTTCCAATAAATGATGAAAAACACATTGCAGAAATAAATACTATAATTCAATTGCAGCTGGAAGATAATACAAAAAGGAGAATCATAAACAGCGAAGGAAACAACGAAATGGATATTCAAAGTTTAGATGTGCCAAGACGTGCACAGACCGAAATCTATAATTGGATTGCTGAAGCCAATAATGAATAATGGTTTATTATTTCTTTTAATTTTATAGGAACAAAAGCCTGGCTAAGAAGTCAGGTTTTTTTAATTTTCTAAAAGGATTTCAGTGCTTCTTTGTGATTTAAATCTTCTGGCTCGAAGTTTAATTCTTCTTATCTGAAGAAGACATTCATTAATATGATTCTTTATTTCAGCGTAAGAAACATTATGAATAGAGGCAATATTATTTTTTATCCCTTCAACATAATTTTCTGCTGTTAACAAATCTCTTTCAAGATTTTTTAAAATAGCGCTTTCTATATTTTTATTTTTCTTGTAGTAGTAAATACAATTATGAAGATCTTCAATTTGGCCCTGCAAATCGAATATTGCATTTTTTGAAATAGCACGACTGTAATAGTTTAAAAATTTCAGTGGATTATCTTCAATTACTTTGTCAAAATCTTCAATTGCTTTATAGTGATAATCTAATTTTTGAAAACATTTTGCCCGCAGTTCATATACCGCAATATTAAATCCAGAGTTTGCAGCAACATCAAGATGTAATACAGCATCATGAAATTTACTTGCCAAATACAGCTGCTTTCCTTTTTCTAGATCTATTAAATCTTGAGCAGGATTTGACTTTGAAAATCTACTTTTAAATTGCATTCCTAAATTAACAAACCACTTCATATCTTAGTATTTTAGATGGTTAGAGCGCTCAGATTAGAAATCAAAGCTGAAGATTAGGGGGGATCTAAAGTTAAATAAAAAATTGATATAGAGATGTTTAAAACTTTATTTGTTAAAAAAAAATGAGACAAATATTGTTGAGGCTCATTATATCAACGTGGTTTTTGTATTTTAAAATCAAGCATCTTGTGCTTCTGTATCTACTTTTAACTATGAACTCAGACTATTTATCCTCATTAACCTGGATTGTATTCTTTCTTAAATCTGGAGCCGTAATCTAGTAAAAAGGCACATTACTTTTGTTTTCAAAATAAATAGTATTAAAGAAAATGAAGGATTTAGTGAAAGGATTGTTGTGCCAAAATTTAGATAAAAAAATCCCATCTAAGGAGAAAACGCATATCGTTAAAGATGTTAAAAAATGGGTTTGGATCGTGTTTTTTATTATGCTTCCAAAAAATGCAAATGCACAGCTTGAATACTATTCAAAATTCAATAAAGACGGATCAGTTGAACCGATAATCGATTATTTCGGAAGTAAAAAAATAAACGATCATTTTGCATTGACCTTTTTTGGACTTACAAGAGAAAAATGGGCTCAGGCTTTAATTGGTTTATCTTATTCGTTAAATAAAAATGCAATTTTTTATGTAAGTGCAGGAATTGAGCAAGGACAGCGAGTTCCGAGATATTCTTCCAGTATCTGGCTAAAAGAAGGAGATACTTCGTTTCTTGCATTAATTGAAATAGGGAATGGGCCTGATAATTATTTGTATAAAGTAAACGTTTTTCACCAGTTTTCAGAGAAAATTAGTTTAGGGCTTATGGATTGGCGTTATCACGGATTGGGCCCCAATTTTAGGTACACTATTTCAAAACTAAAGTTGACATTATGGGTTATGCCTGCTTACGATCATGAAGAAAAAGTAAGCAGATGCATGCTGGGTGTTGCTGTGCCAATGTAGAAAAGCCTTTAAATGATTTGTCGGAGAATGGAAAGCGATTGCTCAATTTCTGATTCGTTAATGGAGGCAAAACCTAATCTTAAACCGTTAGGGAAATAAATGTCGTCATTATAAAATGTGCCATCAGAAATTTTCAGTCCTTTTTTTTCTCCTTTTGTTGCCAATTCACAAAGTTGAATTTCTTTATCAAATAATGACCATACTGCAAGTCCGCCTTCAGGAACTTTAAAAGTAATGACATCATTAAAATTGGTTGCCAGTATCTCACAAAAAAGATCTCTTCTCTGTTTGTATATTTTTATTGATTTACGAAAATGCCTTTCCATTTCACCATTATCATACAAAGAAGAAAATGCTTCTTCCAGCAAGGAATCACCTTGTTTATCGATTAGCTGTCTAAGAGAAGCACATGCATTCACAAATTCCGGATTAGCAATTAAAAACCCGATTCGGAGTGCGGGAGCAAAAGTTTTGGTTATCGAGCCAATGTAAATAACATTGTTATGATGGTCAATACTTGCAAGCGGAATATAAGGTTTGTTATTGTAATGAAAATCAAAATCGTAGTCATCTTCTATAATGGCAAAATGATGTTCTTCGGCAAGTTTAAGAAGTTTTAATCTTCTTTCCATACTCATCGTAACGGTCGTTGGAAAATGGTGATGCGGTATGATGTAGACTGCTTTAATTTTCTGACGGGTTACGACTTCAGCCAAAAAATCAATGTCCATGCCATTTTCATCTACTGGTATTCGTAAAAGTTCAGCGCCGCTATATTTAAAAATCTCATCGGCTGAACGATAGTTTGATAGCCCTACAGCAATTTTATCAGAGGAAGTAAGCAGCAATTGGGTTGAAAGATAGATTCCCATCTGACTTCCTTTAGTGATCAGTATATTTTCAGGATCAACGGCAAGTCCTCTAGTTTCAGAAAGATATCGGCATAAAGCGGAACGAAGGCTTCCAGAACCTTTTGGATGTCCATATTTTAGAAAGTTTTTTCCATAAAATTTTCTCGAAATACTTCTGTATTCGCGCATCAAAAGATCTACAGGCGTCAAACGCACATCAGGAAAACCATCATCGATTCTTAAAATTGATTTTTGGTAATCTTCGATAATGTTTTTGGTATTAAAAGGATTGTTCCAGATAAAAGAAGATGTTTTCTCTACAGAATTTGGAACTTGCTGATATATTTTTTTATGCGAAAGTTCAGGAAGTTTAGAGAGAACAAAAATTCCTTTGCGTTCCACAGATTCTGCCCAGCCCTGGCTCATAAGTTCTTCGTATGCAATTTTCACGGTATTCCGACTAATTCCTATCAATTCAGAAAGCACTCTTGTACTTGGCAGAATATCTGAAGGTTTGAGCGTTCCGTTAGTAATCAACTGAATAAAATTATTGCACAACTGAACATATAATGCAATATTTGAGTCTCTATTTAGCTGTATCAGAGATTTGTATGGTAACATTCTATACTGTTTTGCGTGAGACATGTTTTTCGAATTAGAGTAAATTTAAAGCATTCTTCATTATTATAAATAAATAACCCAGTGTATTTTAAAAGAAAAGCTGCCAACAATAAATTTGAGGCAGCTACTTAAATGGAGTTTGTTTTACTATTTACGCTGGGATAAGCTTCGTTGTAATACCTATTCTGTTCCAGGCGTTTATGGTTATTATTGCCAAAATCACCTGAGCAAGATATTGTTCTTCTAATACTTCAGTTGCAGCTTGATATGTTTCGTCTTTTACATGTCCGCTGATAAGTGTAACTTCTTCAGTCAGTGCAAGGATTGCGCGTTCTTCATTGGTAAAAAAAGGAGTATCTCGCCATGCATTAAGTGCATAAATACGCTGTTCCGTTTCTCCACTTTTGCGTGCTTCTTTTGCGTGCATGTCGATACAAAATGCACAGCCGTTGATTTGTGAAGCACGAATTTTAATCAAATCTTTGTGAGTTTTGGTTAATGAAGTGCTTTCAATAAATTTTTCAAGTCCAAGAATTGCATTATATCCTGCAGGTTCTATTTTATCGATTTTAATACGTGTTTTCATTTTTTATATTTAATTATTAATATTTCTATATTTTTCGAGTAAACGATTAAGTTGTGTAATCTCAGTTAAGGTCATATTCTCTGCAAATTTCATTTCGTAATGAAGTACTTTATATTCAGTATTTTTAAGAGCAGTAAGTCCTTTTTTAGTAATAAAGATTTCTATTTTTCTGCGGTTTTCATCGCATACTTTTCTAAGAACTAGATTTTTGAGAAGCAACTTGTCTACCAGTCTTGTAGCATTGCTGTTTTTTTCTCGCATTCTCTCTTGAATAGTGAACATATTTGCCGGTTTACCATTTAAATCCCTTAATAATTGTAAAATATTGAACTGCTCATGAGAGAGATTATAATGCTTTAATATTTCGCTCAAGCCATCCTTTAAAAGATTTTTTGTATGTGTAATATTTAGCAAAACCTTTTGATTTACTGATGATTTGCTTTGAGATTTTATAGGCTCTTGTGTTTTCATGACAGCAATATTTATGTACTTTAATTTGTAAAAAGTGATTGATTTTTTTAGTTTTTATTCAATCAATTGACAGCTTTTTATTTTCTTCGGATTAAAGAACAATTATTTAAGTTTTAATACATTATCTAAGCTCCATTTATAGCTTGGAATAAAGGATAATAATAAACCTGCGGCACTTGCGGTAAAAACACCATAATTAATAGGTTTTTGAATTCCCACCGATAATGTCATAAAAATGATAAATGTCAGGGTTATTAGAGATGCACCTCTGGCAGCCCATTTTGTCTTAAAACCAATTATTAGAAAAATACCAATAAATAATTCGGCTACAGTAGCGGCGCCTCCCATAAAATTAACCATTGGTCTTTCAAAAATTGGCATAATCGTAGCCGTATAATCGATGAAGTTTTGCCAGTTTCCCCATTCGATATTGCCAGTACCTGGCGCACCTAAAATTCCTAGTCTGTCTGAAACAGGAGTTAAGAATGTAATACCCAGTGCTAATCTTAAAAGCAGCTGAGGTGTTTTAAATTGATCTTCCATAATTTCTATTATTTGTTTAGGCAAAGGTAGATCGCATCTGTACTTTAATATTGCCCCAGATTTACTAAAACATAGGACCCAGTTGGGCAATGAATTTAAATTGATTGTTCTGGTTCGTGGTATGTTTGTTTTCTTGTTGGGTCTTCTATTATTGTAAACTTGGGACTTTATACAGAAAATTGTTTGCTGTTATTTTGATACATAAAAAAGAGATTATGAAAAAGAGAATAGCCGTTTTTTGTGGGTCTGGTTTTGGAAACGAATTCATTTTTAAGGAGACAGCATGCAGCTTAGGGAAATTATTAAGCCAAAAAGATTTTGGACTGGTATATGGTGGATCAAGTACTGGATTAATGGGAGCAGTGGCTGATGGAGTGCTTGAAAATAATGGAGAAGTTATTGGCGTTTTACCGCAGTTTCTTCAGAAGAAAGAAGTGGCTCATCAAAATCTAACAGAACTTATTTTGGTAGATGATATGCATCAGCGTAAAGCAAAAATGAACTTGCTTGCAGATGGATTTATTGTGTTGCCGGGTGGATTAGGGACATTAGAAGAATTGTTTGAAATGCTTACCTGGTTTCAGTTAGGGCTCCATCAAAAAAAGATTGTTTTATTGAACATTAAAAACTTTTACGCCCCCTTGTTAATAATGATTGAAAATCTCGAAAATTTCGATTTTTTAAAGTCAAAAAAAGAGTCTATGTTTTTTGTTTGTGATTCGGTAGAAGCCTGCATGGATATATTTTTAGAAGGATAAGATTTTGTAAATCTGAATGATATCTTCTTCAATATTTATTACTTCTGGATCCTATTGATTATTGAAATTGGTATCTGATGCAGATGAATTTGCGCTCTAATTTTGTTTCAAAATAATACTAATTATGAAAAAGATATTGATTATCACTGCAAGTGCCAGAACGGCTCAGTCAAAAAGCAGAGCCCTGACAGAAACATTTGTAAATCTATGGAATGAAATACAAGGAGAAGCAGTTTTTAAATTTAGAGATTTGAGCAACTCCGACATTCCATTTGTTAATGAAAGCTGGATTCAAGCAGCTTCAAAGAAAAAAGAAGTGAGAGATGAGATTGATAATCAAGCTTTAAAACTAAGTGATTTTTATATTCAGGAATTAAAAGAAGCAGATTGTATTGTACTCGGCACACCAATGTATAATTGGTCCATTCCAGCAGTATTAAAGGGCTACATTGATCAAATTATTAGAATAAATGAAACATGGAAGTTTGATTCTGATAATACTGAGAATCCTTATTTAGGCCTGCTTGAAAATAAAACCATTTTTCTGTTATTGACAAGAGGCGGAATAGGTTACGAGAAAGGCGAACCCAATGCACACATGAATTTTCAAAGCGCCTATTTACAGGAAGTGTTTAAACTGATTGGCATTGACAATATTCATACTATTGCAGTTAATGGAGAATCACGCGATCAGGAAGCTTTTGCAAAAAGTCTGGAAACTGCACATAAAACGATAAAAAGCTTAATAGAAAAAGAGGTTTTATGAGCGCACAAAAACATAACAGCGATATTTGGAAAGGAAGCTTGTTCATAATCATGGCAGCTTGCTGTTATGGAATGCTTGGAACTTTTGTAAAATTGGCATACCAAGATGGCTATGGAACAGCTGAGGTTACCATTTCACAATTTTCAATAGGGTTTATTGTCTTGCTGATTCTTACTGTTTTTTCAAAAAAAGCAACACTTTTTGTAAATGAAAAAGCAGTGAATAAAAGCAGAAAGAGCTATATAAAACTGATTATTTCTGGAACTTCACTTGGTTTTACAAGCATCTTTTATTACATGGCGGTCAGGTATATACCTGTCAGTTTGGGTATAGTTCTTCTCATACAAGCAGTTTGGATGAGTCTTGTTTTAGAGATGCTGCAAAAAAGAAAAAGACCTGAAATATATAAAATAACCGCAGTTTGTATCATAATTTTCGGAACCATATTGGCAACAGATGTCTTGCATCAATATAATCAAATTAATTGGAAAGGAGTTGGCTGGGGAATTCTGGCCGCAATATCATACACCGCTACCATGTATTCATCAAACCATATTGAAGTAGGTTTTCCAACACTGAAAAGAAGTTTTTTAATGGTTAGCGGCGGACTTATAACGGTACTTTTGACCTTTTGTGTTTCACTTGTAAATGGATTTTCTTTTGAGATATTTTTTAACTGGGGAATTTTAATAGCATTATTCGGAACCATTCTTCCGCCCATATTTTTCAGTAAAGGAATGCCTTTAATAGGGATAGGCTTAGGAGCAATTTTTACATCATTAGAAATTCCTGTATCCATTTTATTTGCACATTTTCTGCTTGATGAATATGTTTCTTTTAGCCAATGGATTGGCGTGTGTCTCGTGCTGGTCGCTGCAATGTTGAAAAATAGGAATACATAAAATCGGCTTACTTTTAGGACTTATAAAATAGAATTTTCCTCTTCAAAATAGGCTAATTCTTTCTTAATCTCTTATAATAATTATTTGTATTAGAAAATTTAGCATTCTGTTTAAAATATAATATATACTTTTATTAGCTGATACGAATTGACTAATACACAAACAAAATGGATTCTCAAAACCAAAAAAATGAAATAAACCGACGCAGATTTTTACAAAGCACAGCCGCTGCGGGAATTTACTTGGGCCTTTTTGGCATGCCTAAATTATTTGGCAATACAATAATGGATATAGATAAAGAGGGTACTCAGATTACAAATGTTAAGCTGAATAACGGCATAAAAATGCCCATGCTTGGATTTGGAACCTACGGGCTTAAAGGGGAAGTATGCCAGCAATCTGTAGCCAGTGCCCTATCAGTCGGCTACCGCCTTATTGATACCGCCAAAGTGTATGGAAATGAAGAAGCGGTAGGCAAAGGAATAAAACAGAGTGGAATCAATAGAAAGGAACTTTTTGTTACCTCGAAACTATGGGTTGATGATGCTGGTTATGAAAATGCTAAAAAAGGTTTTGAAGAGACATTGACAAAATTAGGACTAGAATATCTCGATTTGTATCTTATCCACCGTCCAAGAGGTGATGTGAAAGGATCTTGGAAAGCTATGGAAGAACTTTACAAGGCTGGAAAAATTAGAGCTATAGGAATAAGTAACTTCGATTCAGACCAAATGGCTGATCTTTTGTCCTATGCTCAGGTAAAACCGGTTGTGAATCAGATTGAAACACACGCTTATTATCAGCAAGGTAATGCATATAATGTGCTGAAACAACATAATATTCAGATGGAGGCGTGGGCACCTTTTGCAGAAGGCCGCAACGGACTTTTTACAAATGAAGTATTTGCCAAGATTGCCAAAAAGCATAGCAAGACTGTTGCTCAGGTAAATCTGAGATGGCATTATCAGCGTGGTATTGTTGCCATTCCAAGATCTTCCCAAAAAGTACATATTATAGAAAATCTGAATATATTTGATTTCAAACTCGATCATGAAGATATGAGTGCAATTGAAAAACTTGACTTAAATAAAACCCAATTTCCGGAATGGAGCTAAAGCATTGGTATTCGACTATATTGTTCTGATCTTATTATAAAAAAGCCTCTTTAATTGGAGGCTTTATTTTTTTTTGAACACGTTAATTTAGTGCTTAATGTAAAAGTAATGTGTTAATATGCATCGAAAGCTTCACTATTTAGAGTGACAGCAATTCGGGCAGTTTTTACAAATTCAATTAATCCAAATTTCTTTAATTCGATCGCCAAATCATTGATATCATCTTCTTGTCCTGTTGCTTCAAATACAGTAAAATCTTTTTCAATTATTACAGATTCAGCATTATATTTTCTGAGTAAATGATTCACACTTTCGTCATTTATGAAAGTGGAAGTCATTACTTTAAATAATCCCATTTGTTTCCAGACGATTTCCTCATTTGTACTGCAGTAACAGCTGTAAACCTCAATGATTTTTTCGATTTGAAGTGCAATATTTCTAGCGATTTCAAAAGTTTCCTTTATAACGAGGGTACATCTGTACAATTTGTCAATTTCGCAAGTAGCGATATTGATACTTTCTAAACTGATTTTTCGTCGCGAAAGTATAACCGTTATTTTATTAAGTAATCCCATTTGATCTTCTGTGTAGGCAGTTAAAGTATATTCTTGTTTCATTTGAAAGGTGTTTGTGTATTTGAATGATTACTAATTAGTGTTTTTTAGAAATAAAAAAACCTTTCTCATTATGACTGAGAAAGGTTTTTATTATACAATAGAATCCTGCCTCGTCATAATAGACGAATAATGATAATTGTGCTGATAATAATTTGTACAGAATTTTTCATGTATATTTTAAATAAAAAAAGCCTCCCAAAGAGGGAGGCTTTAAATTGTATCTATGTACTTATTTATATAACATCCCAGATCATTATCTAATGATAATAATGTTGCTGATAATAGTGATGTTAATTAAGTTTTTCATGTTATATTTTCGATGTGCGACAAATGTATTGATTTTTATAATGTTAAAAAAAAGTTTTTTTCAATGAGATTATTTGTTTTAAAGGAGAATGCCTTTCAACGCATAAATCTTTAAAAGATATTCAGACAACTTAGGAATTCAACTTAAATACCGAAAGGGAATTAATGGTCCCTATTATTTCATAAGACATTTCTTGAAAATAATTAATCGGACTAAAGTAAAAATTGAAAATAATTAAGGGTAAATCGTTTTTAGTTCAATTATCTTTTGGGTTTTAACATATAAAATACCTAATATTGCGTTATATACAATGATTTTTACTTTTATAATGTCTTTTCCTAACAAATTTGATGATCACGCATTAATTGCTCTTCTAAAGGAAGATAATCAATTAGCGTATACAGAAATTTTCGAGAAGTATTCAAAAGTCCTCATAAATCATGCTTATAAAATACTTGGTAATCAAGATGAAGCAAATGACATCGTTCAGGAAGTATTTTTAACAATCTGGAACAAGCGTCATGAATTAGCAATTACTGGATCTTTATCATCCTACTTATATAAGGCAGTAAAAAATAAAATACTGAATCATATTGCGCATGAAAAAGTGATTTCACGTTATGCTGATTCAATTTCAATTTTCATCGAAAACGATTATACTTTTGCTGATTCTAATCTTAGAGAAAAAGAGTTAGAAGCAGTTATTGCAAAAGAAATTGCATTACTTCCAGAAAAAATGAGAGAAGTTTTTCTTTTAAGAAAGGTCGATGAACTTTCCTATGAAGAAATTGCGCTTCAACTCAATATTACAGATAAAACTGCCAAGCAGCAGGTGTATAACTCTGTGAAAATTCTACGCGTAAAACTTAAATCATTTTTAACCGTTTTTGTTTGTTAAATTTTTTTTTCTTTTTACAATAATATTACCTCCTAATGTTCTTTTTATCAGTTGTTTATTAACTTGATTGTTTCTGTCAGTTAATGATAAGATAATTATTTTTTAATTTTTTTTTGATATTGGATATGACAAAAGTTGTTTTTAACTGTCTTATTTAAAAGCAAGATAAAATTTTGCATGATAATTATGAATGAAACTGAAATCTTAGCGCTGCTAAAAAAACACAAGGAAGGCCTTTTGTCTGCTGAAGAGCAGGATAAACTCGATGCTTGGTACCTGCACACAGCTGTTAACAGCGATTTACAGCTCAGCGAAAATGAGCTGCAGGAAAGTTATGAGCTGCTGAAATCTAAACTGCCTCTTCAGTATGAAAGAAAAGTAATTCGTCTGTGGCCCCGCGTCGCTGTAGCGGCATCAATACTTTTACTTCTGGGAATAGGAATATTTTATTTCACTAAACCAAATCAGCAAAATATTCAGGTTGTCGTAAAACCACAGGAAATTGCTCCAGGAGGAACCAGAGGTATTTTGACACTTTCTAATGGTAAGCAAATTGTACTGTCTGATATTTCTACAAAAGATACTATTGCCAAAGAAGGAGAAAAAGAAGAAGTTACCATAAAGATGGGGGCAAATGGAGTAATCACGTATACTATCAATCCAAATGCTGCTATTTCAAAGGAAGAAGCTAATTCGTTCAATACACTTTCAACTCCAACAGGAGGACAATATAATATTGTTTTGGCAGACGGAACAAAAGTGTATCTAAATGCAGTTTCATCTATTAAATATCCAACTCAATTTAATGGAAATAAGCGAATTGTAGAACTTGAAGGTGAAGCTTATTTTGAGGTAGCCAAAAATAAAAACAAACCTTTTATTGTAAAATCAGATAAGCAATCAATAGAAGTATTAGGAACTCATTTTAACGTGCACTCTTATAACGACGAAGCTGTTGTAAAAACGACTTTGATTGAAGGAAGTGTGGCAGTTGCTTTTAAAAACCAAAAAACAATATTAAAACCGGGACAACAGTCGGATGTATCTGATAATTTTTCTAGAATTAAAGTAAGAGAAGTAGATACGGAAGAAGCAGTTGCATGGAAAAATGGTCGTTTTAAATTTGATAATGCTGATTTAAAAACAGTAATGAGACAGCTGGAACGCTGGTACGGAATTACAGTACAATACCGTGGAGATGTATCGGATGTTAGATTTAACGGAGGTACGTTTAGAAATAAAAATTTGTCTGAAGTATTAAAAGTACTTGAGTTTAGTAATATAAAATTTAAGGTTGAAGGAAAAACAGTTATTGTATATCCCTGATTTTAAATTTACCCGAATATACTGAGATTATAAACTAAAAAACCAGAAACAGTTGCGATGCTTCTGGTTGTTATAAAAGTTTATAGCCGGTATAAGTTGTCCACCTATTGTTTAACTATAATCAAATGTAAATGTATGAAATTTAATTTACAACCAAAAAAACCTTACAAAAAACTTGAAAAAAGGATCCCGAAATTTAAATCTTCTATTTCTTTATGGGTCTTTAGTGCGCTCCTGATGCTGTTTTGCAGTTTTAAAAGCCAAGCGCAGAACATTACGATTAAATTTAAAGATGCACCACTGGAAACAGTTCTGAAAGAGGTGGCAAAACAGGCCAATTATGAAGTTTTTTATACCCAAAAATTATTCAAAAATTCGAGCCCTGTAACTATTAATGTTAAGAATTCTTCTTTGAAAGAAACTTTAAATCAGATTTTTAGTTCTCAAAAATTAAAGTACACCATTACCAATCAAACCATTGTGGTTACTGAGGAAAAAGAGGAAAAAGCTGAAAAGCAGGGAAACGGATTAATCGGTATACGCGGAAAAGTAGTAAATAATAAAAATGAGCCTTTTCCGGGTGTAAATGTAAATGTTTCGGGCACGAACATGCATAGTATAACCGATTTTGACGGAAGCTTTTCTATTGACAATGTGCCCGCTGAAGGTATCATAGAAGTCTCAGGGCTGACAATAGAAAAAAAATCTTTTTCAATAGGAGGGCGTACGCAATTGACACTTTTTGTGGAAGAGAAAATATCTGTTATGAAAGAAGTTGTTGTGACAGGTTATCAGACTCTTGAGAGAAAACACTCTACGGGAGCCATCGCAACAGTAGATGAAAAAACATTAAATGAAAATATCAATCCCAGCTTATTAGCCGCCTTGGAAGGCCGTGTTGCAGGTTTGATGTTTCAAAAAAATCCTAACGGATCTTCAGCCGATAAACCTATTTTGAGAGGTATAGGAACTTTTTCTTCTCTGCTGGTTGGTTACAGTCCGCTAATAGTAATTGATGGCCTGCCAACTGAAATGACTCTGGATGAAATTAATCCTTACGATATTGAAAGCGTCAATGTTCTTAAAGATGCCGCTGCAGCTTCTATTTATGGTTCAAGAGCCGCAAATGGTGTTATTGTTTTGAGTACTAAAAAAGGAAGCGGCAGTTTAAAAGTTACTGTAAATTCTGATTTCTTTATTTCTGCAAAACCTAATTTAAGAGATATGAATTACGCTTCAACAAGCGATATGATAGATTTTGAACAAGCAGTTTACAATAGAGAAAGAGCAAGGTTTACCAATACTGCCACTATGTTCAACAACTATGGAGATATTGGAAGCAGCAGTATCAAATATTACAGTCCGCTTTACCAATTAAACAGAGATTTGGAAGATGGAAAAGTAAGCAGCGCCGATTATAACAGTACCATTGCCCAATGGAAAAAAAACGATTATTATAAGGATTACAGTGATAACGTATGGCAGAATGAATTCAGACAGCGTTACAACGTTACATTTTCAGGAAGTACAAGAAAGCAAAACACTTTTGTATCATTGAATTATGATGAATCTAAAGGACGTATCAAATACAACAACAGCAATAACTTTAACCTTTATGCTAAAAGCAGTTTTCAGCTGAATAACTGGCTGGAGGCTACAATTGGTGTCAATGGAACGTTCAGCAATGACGATATAACCGATGTAGATTACGGCAATTATGATATCCAAAAAAGATACGAACGTATTACTGATGACAATGGAAATCTGGTAATGTCACCATTTGTAAATCTAAGTGATGGTTTTACTTCGAGCGGTCTTATGAATCCTCAGATCGCTCAAAAATTAGCGGCTTTAAGCGGTTTTAAATCTTTGGAGTTTAATGTTTTAAATTCGCTTCAGGAAGGAATTAAACAGCAGAATTCATTAGGATTAAGAGCTTTTGCAAACATCAGAGCCAAGCTGTGGAAAGGTTTAAGTTATAACACACAATTTCAATACGAGGCCAGAAGAAATGAGAGCTCAGAATACAATGACGTAAATTCATATAAGATGCGTTATGCCATTAATGCATTAACGGGATATACTCCTACTACAAATACTTATACTTATGTGGATGGTTTTTCTACCGGAGGACGATATAAACAATTGAGCAATCAAGCCAGTAATTATACTTTTAGAAACCAATTAGATTATAATCAGGAATTTGCTGAGGGGAAACATACTGTTAATGCAGTTGCTGGTTTTGAAATGAGAGAAACCAGTTCTCCCAGAAATATTGAACAAATTAGATACGGTTATGATCCTGTAACACTTACTTCTGCCGTACTTAATAGTTTGGCACTAAGCCAGACGGGCGTTGCAAGTTACATTTATGGCAGTAATAGAACGCTAGCAGCTGTCACAAGAACGCAGCAAGAATCCCTGCATCGCTATTTTTCAGTATTCAGTACTTTAAATTATACTTTTTTGTCTAAATATAACTTGACAGGAAGTTATAGAGTAGACCGAGCAGATTTGTTTGGAGTAGATCCTAAATATAAAAATCGCCCATTATGGTCAACAGGTCTGGGATGGAATGCCAGCAGTGAAGATTTTATGAAAGAGGTAAAATGGGTTAGTGCGCTTAAGCTTAGAGCTACCTATGGTATTAATGGAAATATAGATCAATCTACAACTCCATATGTGACGGCTACAAGAAAAAATGATAACTTATATCAGTCTTTACAATATATCAACGTAACAGCACAGCCAAATCCTATGCTGAGATGGGAGAAAACACAGACAACCAATTTTGGTGTAGATTACAGTTTGTTTCGCAGTAAGTTAAACGGAAGCATTGATATTTATCGTAAATACAGTTCAGATTTATTAGCGACAACCGATTTGGATCCTACAGTTGGTGCCTTATCCAGAAGAATTAATGCAGGAGCTTTGTTAAACAAAGGTGTAGAATTTAGTGTAGGTTCTGAATGGTATAATAACGGGAATTTCAGAATTGGTTCTAATGTAATTTTTGGCTTTAATAAAACTACCGTTGAAAAAATTACCAGAGCAGAATCGACAGCTTCTAATTATGTAGGCTTTCCAGGCGATTACTTTTTAGAAAACGAAGCATACAATAGTTTATATGCTTACAAATATGGAGGAACAGTAAACGGTTATCCTTATATTTTAGATGAGAATGGAAATCCATCAATTACTTTTGATGCCAGCGGAAATCCTATTCCTACTTCTGTAAAATCAGTAAATAATGTTGCTGCCTTAGTTAACATGGGGAGTCTAATGCCCACTTATACAGGTTCATTATCACAGCGATTTTCATACAGACAATTTGATTTGAATTTCTTGTTTGTTTTCTCAGGCGGAAATGTGATGCGTAAGGAGACTATTGATATGAGTTCAGATCTGGTAAATCTTTCAGGTATTACGGATCGTTACACAGATACGAATCAAAACGGCAATACACGTTTGTATGTAGATTTAGCGGAAAATGTCAGAAGTTATGCCGGAACGATCAGCGCACAGTGGAGAAACTCAGATGTAAATGTTGTCGATGGGGATTATATTAAGTTGAGAAATATTTCAATGGCTTATAATCTGTCAAAAGCTTTTGCCAATAAAATGAAAATAGCATCGGCTAAATTTACTTTTCAAATGAATAATATCTGGTATTGGAGTGCCGCTGGGAATCGTATTGATCCAGAAGTTTATTCTGCTAACTCTGGTACGCGAAATCTGCCATCGCCTAAAACGTACTTATTAGGTCTTAATCTTACCCTTTAAAAAATGAAACATATATATACAATAACGCTGTCGCTATTGATGTTAACTGTAACATCATGCGAAGAATACACAGATGTAACACCTAAAGGAGCTTTAGTTGTTGAAACAGCAGCACAATTTTACGAAATGGTATCACTGCCTAACAGAGGTTATCCAATCAATAATTTTCAGTATTTGTCAGATGACCAATGGATGAAGGAATCCAACGTAATCGGAATAACTCCAAATGTTGACATTATTAATTTTACTTTTGATGAAAATACAGATAGAGTTTCTTTACTTAAAGCTTCCAGTTTTTATAACCAGGCTTACGCTTACATCAACAGATGGAATACCATTATTTCATTAGTTGATGATAGTAAAGGAGATGAAGCGACCAAAAAAATAGCAAAAGCCGAAGCTAAAATTAATAGAGCTTACGACCATTTTTTGTTAGTAAATACGTATGCAAAGGCTTATGATCCGCAGACTGCTGCAACGGATGGAGGCATCTGTATAATGGATAAATTTGATCTGGAAGCACAGCCAGCAAAATCAACAGTGGCTCAGGTTTACGATTTTATTCAAAAGGATATAGAGGATGCACTGCCTTACCTTCAGGAAAAACCACTTGATGTTTATCACCCTTCATTGGCATTTGCTTATGCTTTTAAAGCTAAAGTTCATTTGTTTAAGCGTGAAATTGCAAAAGCAAAAGAAGCCGCTGAAAAATCATTAAGCTATAATAATCAAATATTTGATATGGTTGCCTACAACAAACAAGGCGGGCCAAATGTAGTTAGTGTACCTGCTGCAAATAATGTAGAAGTATTGAGCTACCAGTACATGACAGGCTACAATGAGATGAGCTTTGCTTATCAATATATTATAAGTCCAGAACTCAGAACTTTATTCGGCACAAACGATGCGCGTTTTAATTTGTTTTTTAATACCACCAGCACGACAAATCTGGATCAGGGTTCCAACACGGCTTATTGGTCAATTGTGTACACGAAATATTTTTATTCTACGGTCGGCATGAAAACAACCGAGGTATATTTGATGCAGGCTGAATGTTATGCCAGAGAAGACAAATATGCAGAGGCGGTTGCTATTCTAAATACCTTGCGAGCAAAACGCATTTTATCAGGAACTGTAAATTTAGATGTTCCAGCGACCAGAGCAGCAACGATGCAGCTGGTTATAAACGAGCGCAGAAAAGAACTGCTTTTAGGTTTCAATCGTTTCTTTGATTTGAAAAGATTAAATACTGAAACGGAATATGCAAAAACCATTACAAGAGTATTTCCGCTGGTTAACAAGACTGTTGCTCAAAAAACGTATACGTTACAGCCTAATTCGAGGTTATACATTATTCCATTTCCTTTGTCTGCCCTGACAAAAAATCCAAAACTTACATTAAATACAGACGAGAAACTTCCGTTTTAATTCCAATGAAAAAATTATTTATATTAATGATCATGCTGGTGGGCTTACACCAGCATGGTTTTGCCCAAACTCCTGAAAAAAAAGCAGATAGTACCAGCACGCAGCCAAAAGGCATGCAGCCTTACAATAAGATAATCACTGATAAGGCTAAAAGCAAGTCGGGATTATTCGTTGTCAGTCAAGTGGATACTAAATATTACTTTCAAATTCCGGACAGTTTGTTTAACAGATATATGCTGGTGGTAACCCGTTATCTTTCAACTCCTGAAGGTTTTGGCCGTTTTGGTGGTGAGAAAGCCAACGAGCAGACAATTTATTTTGAGAAAGGAACTAATAATACAGTTTATGTTAGATCGCTGCAATACAGGCAAGATGTTCGTAATGCCGATTCTATGCTGGCAAAAGCACTGGCAGGGAGCAACGAGAATCCAATTGTGGCCGCTTTTCCAATCAAAACAACCAATCCAGACAACGGAAATGTTGTCATTGATGTAACTGATATTTTCAAGAAAGATAATCCGATGTTTTCTATCGAAAGTAAAGAGAAAACAGAGAAAAAATTAACCGCTCTGGCTGATGATAAGTCTTTCATAGAAATGATAGATACCTATCCTATTAACGTAGAGGTTAAAACGACAAAAACCTATACTAATGCAGCAGCAAGCAGTGGAACGGTAACGTTGAGGTTAAATACTTCATTAGTACTATTGCCAAAAACGCCAATGCGCAAACGTTTTGCTGACGAAAGAGTAGGGTATTTTGCCAATAAATATGTTCTTTTTGATGATGAGCAGCAGCGTGCTCAAGTGAAGTATATAATTCAGCGTTATCGTCTGGAACCTAAGGATAAGGATATTAAAAAATATGAAAGAGGCGAACTGGTCGAGCCGAAAAAACAAATCGTTTATTATATTGATCCAGCAACGCCAAAAAAATGGAGACCTTATCTGATTGCAGGAATCAACGACTGGCAGAAAGCTTTTGAAGCGGCTGGTTTTAAAAATGCAATTGTAGGCAAGGAGTGGCCCGAAAATGATCTTACGATGAGTTTAGAAGATGCCAGATATTCAGTAGTTAGATATTATGCATCAGAAACACCTAATGCTTACGGACCGCGTGTGAGCGACCCAAGAAGCGGGGAAATCATTGAAAGCCATGTGGGCTGGTATCATAACGTAATGAAATTAGTCCAGAGATGGTATATGATACAAGCAGGAGCTTTAGATCCAAGGGCCAGAAAAATGCACTTAGATGATGAATTGATGGGACAGTTAATCCGTTTTGTTTCTTCTCATGAAATTGGACATACTATTGGTCTGCGTCATAACATGGGAGCCAGCAGCGCTACACCAGTTGAAAAACTAAGAGATAAAAAATGGGTTGAAGCCAATGGTCATACCGTTTCTATAATGGATTATGCCCGCTTTAACTATGTGGCACAGCCAGAAGATGATATTAGTCCGCAGGGCCTTTATCCACGTATTGGAATGTACGATAAATGGGCGATAAAATGGGGCTACAATTATTTTTCAAAAACTAAAGATGAGTTTGAAGAGGAAAATATGCTCAGCAAACTAGCAACTGATAGCTTGACCGCTAATCCTAAATTATGGTTTGGAGGAGAAGGAAAAGAGGAAGATCCTCGAAGCCAGACAGAAGATTTAGGTGATGACGCAGTTCTTGCAAGCGATTACGGAATTAAAAATTTAAAGCGTGTTGTGCCAAACCTTATTGAATGGACCTACGAGCCAAATGATGCTTATGATAATTTAGCAGATATGCACAAAGCGGTTGTAAAACAATACAGCATGTATTTATACCATGTGCTTAAATATATTGGCAACAACTATGTTACCAAAAGAACTGTTGATGAAAAAGGCGCAGTGTATCAGCCGGTTCCTAAAGCCAAAGTAAAAGCAGCTGTTGATTACGTTGGAAGACAATTATTTACAGCTCCTCTTTGGATGTATCCTCAGGATATTAGCCAGCTCATTTCTTTAAAAACTTCAGAGGAAATATCAGATCAACAGAATCAGGTTTTAAATATTCTGTTAAGTTCTGGGATTTTGTATAATATCAGTCTTAAATCAATGCAGTTTGAAGGAGCTTACACTGTTCCGGAGTTTTTAAACGATCTGCAGCAGACTGTCTGGGTAAATTTTAGCGGCAACGAAAAATTAGATTACTACAGACGCAGTTTACAGCGCAGCTATATCGATAAGCTTTACTTGTTACTACTGCCTAAAGAAGCGGAAGGAAGCAGAGCTTTAAATAACGCACAGCGCAGCGATGTAAGGTTGTATGCCAAACAGCATCTTATAAAATTAAGAGCAGATGTTGTAAAATTGATGAGCGGAACATCAGGAATAAACAAAGAACATTTCGAAGGAATATTAATCGAAATAGATAAAATAGCAACAAAATTAAATTCAACTACGACGATATGAAAAATATACTAGTTATCGCGCTAATCTTCATAAGCAGTTTAGCACAAGCGCAAGTAACATCAAAAGAAGAAGTAGCTCCAGAATTGGTTCAAAAAAGAGAAGAACAAAAAAAAGAGATTACTAAAAATTATCTGGCTTTGAAAAATAGCTTTTTAACTTCAGATAGTTTGGGAGTTGTTAAAAATGCAGAGGCATTGAAAAATTCATTAAAGAATTTCAAGTTTAAAAAATTAACTCTTGAAAAAATGAACGAAGCTACGACATCAAGAAAAGAAATGGTAGAGCTGTCAACACAGCTTACCGCAACTAAAAACATTAATAAGCAGCGTAAAATTTTTGAAACGCTTTCGGTTAAATATTGGGAGCAGGCATCAAAATTCAAAGCGGCTGATGCGACATTGTATTTACAGATCTGCCCAATGACTGGTGCTGTCTGGACAAGTGATAGTAAAGAAATTAAAAATCCTTACTATCCAAAAAATATGCTGACTTGTGGAGAAGTAAAAGCAAGTTTGTAGTTTTTTTTAATTTGAATTAGTTTGATAAATACGGTATTCTGAATAGAGGCCGTATTTGTCTATTTAGATAAAAAGCAAAATATTAAAAGTTCAAAAATAACGAATAGGGAACTATACAATCCTAAAAGTGAATCAGTTTTTCTTCTTCAAGATCTAAATAATACATTTGTTTTCTAATGATAGATTCATCTATACTTTGATCTTCTTTGTTTTTATCAATCAGCCATTGTCTCTGATGATTTATTAAATCAAGATAAATATTTTTAACTTCATTTCCAATCGATTCATCGTCAATTCCTTTCGTGTGATGTTCCCATTTTTGAATGAGCTGCTGTAAAGATTGATTATTTTCCAGCTGATCCTGATAAGTTGTTTTTAAATAATTCAAAGAAGATTCAGCAAGATCTTTTCGTAAAATAGTACTGGCTTCCTCTCGAGAAATCGGATCATAAATTGCCGGCAGATTTATTTTTCTAATGAAATAAGGAAGCGTTAATCCTTGAATTAATAAGGTTAAAAGGATTACAATAAAAGTGATAAACAAAATGAGATTTCGCTGCGGGAAGCCATTTCCATTGTTTAAATAAACAGGAATTGATAACGCCGCCGCCAAAGAAACAACACCTCTCATACCAGTCCATCCAAGAATAAATGGAGTTTTATATCCGGGATTTCGTCGGTCCGCTACTGTGATAAAATTACGGGCAATTAATGTGACAATTACGGCGCCGTATGCAGATAATAAACGGCTTATTATTAAAACAAAAGTAATTAAAACGCCATATCCAATTGCCACCGCAATACTTGTGTCTTCGAGACCAGAAGTAATTTGAGGTAAATCTAATCCAATCAGCATAAAAACCAGTCCGTTTAAAATAAAACAAAGACTTTCCCATACATTTATTCCTTGTATTCGGGATCTGCTGCTCAAAAAACGATGCCTGTTATTAGACAAAAGCAAACCGCCGCTAACAACAGCTAAAACACCAGAACTATGTACTTCTTCAGCTGCAATGTATATAATGTAAGGCGTAAGAAGCGATAGAACAATATCAACATTGGCACTAGTGGGCAAGTATTTATGTGCTTTCATAAAAAGCCATCCTATTATCAAGCCAACTGCAACGCCTCCAATAATCATCCAGCTAAAACTTACTGCCGCTTTGTAAAATATAAATTGTTCTGTTGCAACCGCAATCATTGCAAATCTGAAAATAATTAAAGAAGAGGCATCATTCAATAAACTCTCTCCTTCGAGTATAGATGAAATTGTTTTAGGAACTCTGACAAATTTTAAAATTGCACCGGCGCTTACGGCATCTGGAGGAGATACGATGCCACCAAGTAAAAAGCCTAATGCAAGAGAAAATCCTGGGATAAAATAATTCGCTACTAATGCTACGGAAAGGGCAGACAGAAAAACGACTATAAAGGCAAAACTTGTAATGATGCGCCTCCAGCGCCACATTTCTTTCCAGGAAACGGTCCATGCTGCTTCATATAATAATGGAGGAAGAAATATCAAAAAGATAAGATCCGGCTCAATTTCTACTACTGGAATTTTTGGAATAAAACTGATTGCCAATCCTGCTAATACCAGTAATACAGGATATGCTACTTTTATTTTGGCTGCCAGCATAATCAGCAGTAAAATAATCATTATTAAGCCTAAGTAAAAAGGAAAATTTTCGAGCATTCGTTATCTTTTATATAGAAATTTACAATACTTTTTTTAGCTTAAATTCAGGTATTCATTGGGCGCACAACCTGTATTTTTTAAAACATTCAATTAAAATGCTGTAGATATTTAAAACCAAGTTCAAATGCGATCTGGCTGATTGATTTATTGGTGCAAAAAATCTTTCTTTGGCTAAGTTAATCAATTTCAGTTGAATGTGTTCCTAAACAGATTTACCAGTTTCTTTTTTATTAAATCACTAAAATAATTAAGAGAAAGATTTAAAAGAGATGCAAAATACTCTAAGGCAGACCTGTCTCCTGTGCATTTTCTGATTGTAAATAATCATGCAGCCAATTTTCAAATTTTGATAAAATAGCAGTAGTACTATTTTCTCGGGTTATAAATTACTTTCATAAAAAAAGCGCTAAATCATTTGATTTAACGCTTTTTAAGAGAACCACTAAAGGATTATGTTTAAATGGTTTCTCAATTCTATGATTTTAGATGTTTATTTTTTCCTTTTAAAATTAATTGATTTTTACCAAATGTGCTTCAATAGCCGCTCTATCAGATTCATATTGTGCCGGAAGTTTTAAGTTTTTTCCTAATTCTTCTAAACTTTCATCAACCATAAATCCAGGATTTTCGGTAGCAATTTCAAACAAAACTCCTCCCGGTTCTCTAAAATAAAGAGAATGGAAATAATTTCTGTCAATTTGTGGCGTAATAGACAATCCGTAAGCTTCTATTTTTTCACGGAAGTGCATTAAAATTTCATCGTTTTGCACTCTAAAAGCCACGTGATGAACAGTTCCGTTTGCACCTAAACCACGTTTTTCTTCGGGTAATTCTACTAAGTCAACAATTGCAGCATTTTCTACGGCATCGGTTGCATAACGGTAACGGTTTACATCTTGATCAATTAATTTATAGCCAAATATTTCAGTTAAAACGGCTGCAGTTGCTTTGATGCTGTTTAACGTTAAAGTGATGTTATGAAATCCTCTTGTAGCCACGTCTGCTTTTACTTCGTCAGTCTCCCAAGGTTTTCTGTTGTCTTCTGTTTTAGATTCGATTAATTCTAATTTTAATCCATCAGGATCTAAAAAAGTAAGGTATTTTTCGCCGAATTTTTCAGCTGGTTTATTGTAAATTACATTGTATTTTTCAAAACGTTTTTGCCAGAAATCCAAACTTCCTTTTGGAACAGAATAACCAATTTCGGTTGCCATTCCAGAACCTTTTCGGCCTTGCTGAATTCCTTCTCCCCAAGGGAAAAAAGTTAAAATTGTTCCGGCACTTCCAACTTCATCTCCAAAGTAAAAATGGTAAGTTCCCGGATCATCAAAATTGACTGTTTTTTTAATAAAACGTAATCCTAGTATATTAGAATAAAAATTAAAGTTGCGTTTTGCATCACCAGCAATTGCAGTAATATGGTGTAAGCCTAAAATTG
Source organism: Flavobacterium sp. LC2016-01 (assembly GCF_009711135.1). GTDB lineage: Bacteria > Bacteroidota > Bacteroidia > Flavobacteriales > Flavobacteriaceae > Flavobacterium. The sequence continues at coordinate 72,738 of NZ_WMIC01000010.1, forward strand.
TATTTTCCATGGTATTTTTTTTATTTAGTTATTATTGATTTTCTTATACAAATTTACTTCTGTTATGGTTCTGCATCGATTAACCTAGATTAAGAAATAATAAGCCGTTTCGTTTTCATTCGTCAATTTGCAATTTTAATTAACCGATTGCAGGAAAGAGAACGAGAACAGATTTTGATTTTGTCGATTTGTAAGGCGCTTTCAGAAATAGAAATCAAAGAAGAATTTCAGGACCACAAGGAGCAGCCATTTTACTAGGTTTGACGGCAACAACTTTGATGTCGAGAATGCAGAATTTTGGGTATTAAAAAGAACATTCTGCAGCTCGATTTATTCCTGAATCATTTTTATTTTTCCCGAAGAAATTGCCCAAAAAATCAATAATGCCATACTGATAATCAAAGCAAATGCTGGATATTGAAATGAAAAACCAAAAGCTATTAAATAAGTTGGTAATCCGTATAAATAATTGTTTCGTATTTTTTTTATAGCCGAATTTGTAATTTCTGGACGTAAAAGTTTTTTGTTGCTGCTTGCCGTATACCACAACAAATTATACGAAAGATTGATCAAAACAAAGATTCCCGTATAAATTGCAACTGCAATATTGGACGCTTCTCCCTCAAAAAAACGTGCTAATAAAGCGGTTGGATAAGAAACAATTGTTACCAAAAAAAGAATCAATCCGTTTGCAAACATGATCGCGGTGTTGCGGCTGTAAATTTGTTTGAAAATCTTGTGGTGATTCACCCACATGATAAAAATACTGAAAAAAGAAAGCGTAAAAGCAAGATACGATGTCCATTCTCCTCTTAAAAAAGCCAGTAATTCATCGCCATTTTTTACAGCATTGGTATCTGGTGCATGAAGATCCAGAACCAAAAGCGTAATGGCAATAGCAAAAACAGCATCGCTGAAATTCTCTATTCTTACGGTTTCTTTTTCCATTTTATAATTTCTTTGTATTATTAACCGCGAAGCCGCAAAGGTTTACAAAAGGTTCGCAAAGTTTTAGATAAAGCTTTGTGAACTTTATATTTACAAACACTATAAAAAGTATGAAAAAACTTTTGCGTGCTTTGCGGTTAAATTTTTTCTAGATCTTAAGAAATATTTGCAGTGTTTAATTTATAATTTTATAAATATTGACTTTCGCAGTTTTGGTTCAATATTTTTTGTTTTGTGACCTTTTCCCGTGGTGTCTTCAACCAATAAAATGGATCCTGTTTCAAATGTTCTTTTTTCTCCTAAAGAAGTTTCGATTTCTACACCACCTTCTAATAAAACAATATATTGTCGATCAGGTGCATTATGAAAATCATAATCATAAGACGGACTTACTTCTCTAAATACAATCGATTTTACCGGTTCATCATCAGATAAAAAACCGATATCGCCATTGTTTTTCAACGGAACTTCGAAATCTTCAAAATGACTTTCGCCATTTGCATCGCTGTAAACTCGTGTTATTGTAATCATTATTTTTTATTGAAGACTAATGCATTTGCAGAATCTACTTCGTCCTGACTAATGGTATGTCCCATATTTGGATAGATTTTCTTAGTAACGTCTGCGCCCATTTTTTGAAGAAGCGCTTCGGTTTCATTTACTCTTTCAACTGGAACGTGAAAATCAGGATCGCTTGTTCCGATGAAAATAGGTGTGTTTTCGAAATTTCCGGCGTAATGATTTTCATAGACTTTATCGCCAATAAGTCCGCCTGTAAAAGCAACAACTCCGCCATATTTAGCAGCATTTCTGGCAGTAAATTCTAAAGCCAGACAAGCGCCTTGCGAAAACCCAAGAAAATAGATATTCTCTTTCTCGATTCCGTTTTGTTGAATTGCGACAACAACCTGATGTATAGCATCTAATGATTTTGAAAAAGAAGGTTCATTCTCCTCAATCGGAACTAAAAAAGAATAGGGATACCATGTTCTGTTTTCTGCCTGAGGAGCAACCAGAGCAAAATCATTAACCTTAAGATGTTTTGCAATTGAAAGAATATCATGAGCACCCGCACCACGTCCGTGAATCATAATCAAAGCTTTTTTAGCTTCATTTAATGGTACACCATCTGTTATAATCTCTAAACTCATAGTTTTTATTTTTTTTATTTTAATCAATTTGATTTTTTGTTCGGATAGTAAAATTGTTTACATAATCTTGTCATTTCTCGTAGTTCGAAATGACAAACTTTGGTGATTACTTTTTAAAGAATTGATTACTTTTTCCAAATATCCTGATATTCATCTGGATGTCTTTTAAATTGGGCATGAACGTAAGGACAAAGTGCTAAAACCATCATTTTATTGGCACGAACATACGATACCATTTCTTCAAGAAGTTTTTTTGCATAACCTTTTCCTTCAGCTTCTGGCTCAACTCCTGTGTGGTAAACGGTTAGTAAATCATCTTTGATGCTTACCGTCATTTCGCCTAATTTTTTATCTTCAACATAAAGATTAAAAGCACCGTGTTTTTTTTCGTCTAATTCTAATTTTATTGTTTCCATATCTTAATTACAATCTTGTTTTATAACTAGTTTTTTAAAGTTTGTGGCAGTATTTTTAAGAGTTCTGCTGCGCCTCTGGGGTTGTATGTTTATGAAAAACAGAAACAATACACATTAAAAAATTTATGTGGTTTTTGATAAAAAATAATAGGGCAAAATTCATTTCTTAAAGATACTATATTATCAGAAATCAGCAATTTTAAATCCATGTTTGCTTAGTTTTCGCGGTGGTAGAGATAACAAATTATCATTGATGCTCCAGGCAAAATTAAAGTACCTAATCCAAAAAACTTTCCGGCAACGGCTCCCAAAAAACACCCCACAAGAAATCCGATTATGGTAACTAATTGTTTTTTTAAACTGAGGAGCACATCTACATCTTTCAATCCGTTTTTTAACAGGTTTCCCAAATCAAGAGAAGCTTGAGTCACGTTGCCTGTCATCATGGTTGTTGGTCCGTAGGTCTCTTTGGCATATAATTTTCCAAAAGCATTTTGAAGTCCCATGGCAAATACAGTTGTCATAGCAACAGTGTACATTGTCCATTCGGAGAAAATGTCTAAGTAACCAAAAAGATAAGTTGCAATGCCACTCAAAACTAATATTAAACCTTCCCAAAATAAGACGGTATAATGATTTGCTGCTTTTAATGCAATTCTTCCTCCGGTAATTACGGCTAAAATAAAAACAGGAAAAGTCAATAATTTTATCCAAGCATGCAAGTCTGAACCTTTGATGATTTGATAAGCAAAGACAATAAAGTTGCCGGTAACGTGTGCTGAAAATATGGAATCTGCAGCGACAAAAGTGACGGTATCACAATATCCTGCAATCATAGTGAGAAGCAGCGTAACGTACCAAATGTTTTTTTGTATTTCCATCGTTTTTATTTTAGGTGGGCGCGAAGCATCCAAGCCATTTTTTCGTGATTTTCTAATAAACCTGTGATGTAATCGCTGGTTCCGGCATCGTGTAGTTCTGCGGCAAAATTGTTAATGTTTTCGCGTAAGTGAATCAAAATACTTCCATGATCCAAAAGCAATTCTTTTATATAACCTGCACTATCGTTTTTCTCTCTCGATTCTTCTGAAAGATGCGTTAATGCCAAATATTCTTTTAAAGTTCCCGGCGCATAATGACCAAGAGTTCTGATTCTTTCTGCAACCGCATCTACAATTTCGTCTAATGTTTCGTATTGCTGTTCGAAGAAAAGGTGTTTGTTGTAAAAATCAGGGCCTTCTACATTCCAGTGTGCTTTTTTTGTTTTGGTATAAAGTACAAATTCGTCAGCCAAAACTTTTGTCAGTACATCCACAACTTTTGTGATGCTTTCTTGTTTAATTCCGATGTTTGCTTTCATGTTAAATTAGGTTTAAAAAGTAATAATCAAGTGAATATTTTCCTGCTCCAAGTGCGAGAATTAGTAATAGAGATAAAGTGTACATATAAGGAACGTCGCGTACTTCGAGTGAATCTTTTCTGTGCACTACAAAATATCCAACAGCTGTAACACCAATAGTTGGTAAAACTGCAAGTCGGGTTCCGATGCCCAAAATGATTAGAAATGGAACCACAGTATCAGAAAAAGTAGCCACTAAACTGTTTAGTTTTTCCGGTAAATGCAGCGGATTAGGAACGTGTTCTCTTTGTCCGTTTTCAACTCTAAATTTCTTCATTCCATGAACTCTAAAGAGCTCTATTGCAAGTAATACTCTAAACAGTAAAAACGCAGCATTATTGAAAGATGTTCCTAAATCAGAATAAAGTATTTGTTTTATAATTTCAGTCATTTCTTTAAATTTAAAAGGCAAAGCAGGAACATCCAAGTGCGCCCCAAAATGCGTTATAGTTATTTACTGGTACGTTGCTCATTCTGGCAATATCGTGGCTGTGAGCGTGAACATCGCAGCTTCCAGAACAACTGTGTATTTGCGAGGTCAGACTTGGTTTAGCGTCTGCTTTTGAATTTTTCTCAATCGCGCTCTGCAAATTGCTTTTTGATGGATAACCATTGTAAATATTCGTTGGCGACCAATCTGGCAAAATTGGAATATGCGGCGGAGAAAAGGATGAAAAATCGCCATTGGCGTACACAATTTTTCCGTCCACAATAGTCAAATCTGATTCTATTTTTTTGATTTCTTCGTCTTCAATATTAAAGTAATCACGATCTAAAACCACTAAATCAGCAAACATTCCGGTTTTGATATCTCCTTTTTTAGTTTGCTCTTGCGAGAACCAGGCGCTTCCTCTGGTATACATTTCTAAAGCCGTTTCTCTGCTTAATCTGCTTTCATTGTACAATTGCAAACCGCCGACTGTTTTTCCAACTGTCATCCAATACATAGAAACCCACGGATTGTAGCTGCTTACTCTTGTGGCATCAGAACCTCCGCCAACGGGAACTTCCATCTCAAGCATTTTTTTTATTGGCGGCGTATTTTCAGCTGCTTTTGCTCCGTAACGATCTGTGAAATATTCGCCTTGATATGCCATTCGGCTTTGTACGGCGATTCCACCGCCTAAATTTTTGACACGTTCAATATTACGTTCATCAATAGTTTCGGCATGATCAAAAATCCAAGGCAGTCCGTTAAACGGAATTTCCTGATTGATCTTTTCAAATACATTTAAGAATCTCGTAATGCTTTCGTTATAAGTCGCGTGAAGACGAAACGGCCAACGGTTTTCTACCAAAAGGCGAACAACTTTTTCCAATTCGGCTTCCATATTTTCAGGAAGGTCGGGTCTTGGCTGCAGGAAATCTTCAAAATCGGCAGCAGAAAAAACTAACATTTCGCCTGCACCATTATGGCGGTACATATCATCGCCCTGATGCAATTTTACAGTATCAATCCAATCTTCGAAATCTTCAAATTCGTGTTTTGGTTTTTGAGTGAAAAGATTATAAGCAATTCTTACCGTTAATTGCTTCTTTTCATTCAGTTCATTAACGACTTTATAATCATCTGGAAAATTCTGAAATCCACCTCCGGCATCAATCACGCTTGTAATTCCGAAACGGTTTAATTCTTTCATGAAATGACGTGTCGAGTTGATCTGATGTTCATATGAAAGCGTTGGGCCTTTTGCCAAAGTTGAATATAAAATCATGGCGTTTGGAGTGGCAATAATAAGTCCGGTTGGTTCTCCTTTAGAATCTCTTTCAATTTGACCACCAGGAGGCGCTGGCGTATTTTTAGTGTAGCCAACTGCTTTTAGCGCCGCTCTGTTCATAATGGCTCTATCGTATAAATGCAGAATAAAAACAGGAGTTTCGGGAGCAATTGCATTGATTTCTTCTAAAGTCGGCATTCGGCGTTCAGCAAATTGAAATTCCGACCAGCCTCCAACTACACGAACCCATTGCGGATTTGGCGTGCGATCGACTTGTTCTTTCAGCATTCTTAATGCATCAGCTAAAGAAGGAACGCCATCCCAGCGCAATTCTAAATTATAATTTAAACCGCCTCGAATAAGATGAATGTGCGAATCGTTGATTCCTGGAACCACTCTTTTATTTTGAAGATCGATTATTTTGGTTTCTTCAGATGCAAATTCCATTACATTGCTATCGTTTCCAACTGCAATAAATTTTCCGTCTTTGATGGCAACTGCTGTAACATTTGGAGTTTCGGCATTGAAGCTATGAATTTTTCCGTTGAATAAAATTAGATCTGCTTTCATAATTTTGGTTATTTAGTGTTCAATTTTGCAATGGCTTCTTTAATTCCTTCTCCGGCAACATTGTAGAATGAAGGTCTGGCAAGCAATATGATTTTTGTTAATGGTTTATAATCAGCTAGTTTTTATCTTTTAAATACGGCTGAGTTTTATACACTAAAACTACATTGGTTGCTGCCAAAGCCGTTGTAGAATCAATTCCCGCATCTTTAATATCACTTGCAAAAGAATAATTTGTAATGCCCAAACGTAACGCTTCCCATTAGAAGAAAACACATCACGATAATTCCGAAATTCTTGTTTTTTTTGGGATGTGAATTTTTATTATTCCAATTTAATGAAGTGTGAGAGGCTTTTTTGTTTAAAGTTTCAAGTTGAAATGAATTAGTGTTTCAGCATGTTGTGTGCATAATGAATTCCTAAACCATAAGATCCTCCATATTTTTTCATTAAGTTGGTTACAGGCACATAAGTTTCTTCACGAGCCCAATCTCTTTGAAGTTCTAATAAATATTGAATTGATGTGATTGGCTGTACTCCAACCTGAATCATTCTTTGTACTGCACGTTCGTGAGCTTCTTTGCTTACGTCTCCGCACGCATCTGTAATTACATAAACTTCGTAACCTTCTTCGATAGCAGATAACGCTGGCCCAACGATGCAAACCCCTGTCCATAAACCGGCAAGAACTATTTTTTTCTTATTTTTTGCTACAATAGCTTTATAAGCATTTTCGTCTTCCCAAGTATTCATTGTCGTTCTGTCAATGTATCCAGAAGTTGCGATTGGGTAAAATTCTTCTAGTTCAGGAAAAACAGGACCAGAAAAGCTTTCTTCTGCAACAGTTGTTACAATAGTTTCCACATTAAAAATTTTAGAAGCTCCAGAAATAATAGCAACGTTTGTGCGTAATTCGTTCAACGGAATATTACTTGTTGCAAAAGCCATTTGCCCTTCAAAATCGATTAATACTAAAGCATGATTGTCTGGTGATAATAAATTAACTGATGGTTTCATAATATTTATTTTTAAGATTTATAATTAGTCAAGCCAATGAAATGACAGACTTTTAATTTGTTACTGCATTATGGTTTAGGTTTTTAAGAGCTAAAAAGATTTGCGATATATCGCGATTTTATTAAGCTGTTGTCCCGTTTTTATGAATGTGTAGAAAGCTTTTTGATCATTTCTGCAGAAATCGCATCAGCATAAATTCCAAATGCGCTGGTTAAAACTCCTTTTATATTATAGATTTCAGAGATAATTCCGTAAACAATATCTTCATCGCCGGGATCTGTATCTCCTTCAAAACGAAATAAATATTCGATTTTGAATTCTTCGGGAGACATACTCTGGGTGTTGCTATTATAGCGGATACAGTTTTCGTCAAGATTAAAATTTTCGGTAAAACCTTGCTGATTCAGCCATTGTAAAGCTTCGGTAACCGTATCAAAAGCGGGTTGTTGTGTTGAACTCATAGTTAGAAAAATTTTAAACTGCCCATAAAAGCGAGCCATTAAAGGCAGTTTGGATTAATTTTAGGAAGATATTTATGCTTTAATGAAAGCCAAAATATCGTTATTGATTGTTTCTGCTTCTGTAGTTGGCATACCATGAGGAAAACCCGGATACGAAATTAATTTTCCGTTTTTCAAAAGTGCGGCAGCTTTAGGTGCCTGATTGTAAGGAACGATTTGATCATCTTCTCCGTGTAAAACCAAAACAGGAATATCTAAACTTTTAAGATCTTCTGTAAAATCGGATTCTGAGAACGCTTTAATTCCATCGTGATGAGCTAAAACTGATCCCATCATTCCTTGACGCCACCAATTGTGTTTGATACCTTCTTGAACGGTTTGTCCTTCGCGGTTCCATCCGTAAAATGGAATTGGAAAATCATAAAAATATTGCGCTCTGTTAAATGCAGTTCCTTGTCTGATTTCATCAAAAATAGATAATGGCACACCTTCAGGATTTGTTTCACTTTGAATCATAATTGGTGTTACCGCGCTAATAATTACTGCTTTTGCAACACGGCCTTTTCCATATTTTGCTGCATAACGAATTACTTCACCGCCGCCAGTTGAGTGGCCAATATGAATTGCATTTTTTAAATCAAGAGACGCTGTCAATTCTGCAATGTCTGCTGCGTAAGTTTCCATATTATTTCCTTCTGAAGTTTGGCTAGAACGACCGTGTCCGCGTCTGTCATGTGCAATAACTCTATATCCTTGTTTTAGGAAAAACATCATTTGGGCATCCCAGTCATCACCTGATAATGGCCATCCGTGGTGAAAAACTATTGGTTGTCCTGTTCCCCAATCTTTGTAAAAAATTTCTGTTCCGTCTTGTGTTTTAAATGTGCTCATTTTTTTATGGTTTTAGGTTATTAAATATTTAGAGTTAAATGTCAAAACTTGTATTGTGATTAAATCTATTTTTGATTTAAAAGCTGTTGTGAATTTCTTTTACAAACTTACAGTAGGTGCGAAAGTTTGTTGATTAATCTAGATTAAGAAAAATGTTAATTTTCTAGTTGATCTATTTAATATTTAAAAAGCGGCTGCTTTTTGAGTTGAAATATTTAATGCTTCGTCTTAAATAGACAAAGTTTTTAACTATTCAAATTCAAATTAGCTGCACTAATTTTGTGCGTATTCTTAGATTGGAGGACTTGTAAGAAAGATAATTTCTCTAGGTTTAAGCTTATCTGCTGTATTCATGTTTACATCTTGTTAATTAATTGAATGTCAGATATAAACCAATGAGTATGCCGAAAGCAAAAAGAGCCTAGAATTAAAGATTTATCGTTTTATTAAACTGTTTCAGTTACGATATATCGTAAAATTATGATTTATAATTGTTATATGATATAAAAAAGCAACAGTATTTTATATTGCAGAAGAAAAACAATAAAAAAATAATCTTTTAGCAGATGAAACCATCAAAACTATTGACCAATATGAGAATTAGTAATTTAAAAAAGTAAATTTCTTTATACTTAAATAGCTGAACATTGATAGGTAGTTCTAGATAGTTATAATTTTTCCATGAAAGCTGTATTATGGAAGCCCTTTTATAATACAATGCATTTTTTCCACTTTCATCATCTTATATTAAAAAGGGGTGAAGCATTTCTCATCGATATTTTCTGAATTTGTAAGTATTGCTGTTTCTGGGATTGAATTAGTTCAAAGCATAAAATTTTAGGGGTTTTGTTACATAATGTATTTTTTATCTCTACTATTTTTATTGATATGTAAAAAAAATAACAAAACAACCGGTTGTGTATTGAATTGTTTTTTTATATTTGTTAAAAATACACTTATTAATTCGCTTCAAATTGAAATGGAGCTGTATTTATTTTAATTGATTTTTTTAATATCAAAACCACATTTAAAAAGAATATCAATAATTAAGATTAACAAAATGAACCAAAAGCAAATTTTTTCCTTATCGTTATTATCAGTATTTTTTCTTCTTTCCTTTAATGGAATAACAATTAAAAACAATTTAATAAATAGTCAAATTGCAAGTATGCCTATTTTTTCAAATGTTGTTTATACAGGCGATGATCATATTTATAAAAATAATCCTTTAAAACCAGACGAGTTTTATTCCCCAATTTTACAAGGATGTTATCCTGATCCGGCTATTACAAGAAAAGGAGATGACTATTATATGGCCTGTTCTTCATTTGCCATGTTTCCCGGAGTGCCCATTTTTCATTCTAAAGATCTGGTAAATTGGACAGATCTTGGAGGTGTACTTAATAAAGTTTCAGAATTCAATCCTCACGATACCGGAATTAGCCAGGGAGTATACGCGCCGGGCATAACTTATAATCCGCATAATGATACCTTTTATATGATCGTAACCGCCTTTACAGGAGGAATGGGCAACATTATCGTAAAAACGAAAGATCCTATGAAGGGATGGGGAAGTCCCATAAAATTAGATTTTAATGGAATTGATCCTTGTATCTTCTTTGATGATAACGGAAAAGGATATATTGTTCATAACGATGCCCCAGATAAAGGAAAAGAATTGTATGAAGGCCATCGTGTCATTAAAGTTTGGGAATATGATGTTGTAAATGATAAAGTAATTCCGGGCACAGATAAAATTATAGTAGATGGAGGCGTAGATCTTTCTAAAAAACCAATTTGGATTGAGGCTCCTCATTTATATAAAAAAGACGGCCGTTATTATTTAATGTGTGCAGAAGGCGGTACTGGTGATAATCATAGTGAAGTTGTTTTTATCAGCGATAGTCCGAAGGGACCTTTTAAACCCGCGTCAAATAACCCGATTCTTACGCAAAGATATTTTCCAAAGAACAGGACTGATAAAGTGGACTGGGCGGGGCATGCCGATTTAGTTCAGGGACCTGATAATAAATATTATGGGGTGTTTCTGGGCATTCGTCCTAATGATAAAGACAGGGTAAATACCGGACGCGAAACTTTTATGTTGCCTGTAGATTGGTCCGGAGTTTTTCCAGTTTTTGAAAACGGATTAGTTCCTCTCGAACCAAAAATGAAAATGCCTAAAGGAGTTACTGAAAATAAAACCGGCAAGGACGGATTTTTCCCTAATGGAAATTTTACGTTTACGGAAAACTTTACATCTGAAAAATTAGATTACAGATGGATAGGGCTTAGAGGACCTCGCGAAAACTTTATTTCAGTAACCAAAAAAGGACTAGAAATTAAGCCTTTTGCGGTAAACATTAAAGAAGTCAAACCCACTTCGACACTTTTTTATAGACAACAACACAATACTTTTTCTTTTGCGACAACAATAGATTATCAACCCGTATCTGAAAAGGATTTGGCTGGAATTGTTTGTTTGCAGAACGAACGCTTTAATTATGTTTTTGGGGTAACCAAGAAAGGAAAAGACACTTATTTACTATTGGAAAGAACAGAAAAAGGTGAATCAAAAATTATCGCAAGCACTAAAATTGAAATCAAAAAAAATATACGTCTGCAGGTAAAAGCAACAGGAGACAGTTACCAATTTAGTTATGCTCTAAATGGCGTTAATTTTGAAAATTTAGGTGGAAGCGTTTCTGGGGATATTCTTTCAACAAATGTGGCAGGAGGTTTTACAGGCGCATTGGTTGGATTATATGCTACCACGGCAAATGATGCTCGCGCAGAATAAAAAGCGAGAACTGTAGAAATGATTTAACATTCAGCATTTAAACAATAATTTTTGACATTAAAATAGCACTATATAATGAAATCAATAATTAGATTTTTCGCGTTTGCTGTTCTTTTTTTGATAGGACAAAAAGGATATTCTCAAGATCCAAATTTTCATGTGTACTTAAGTTTTGGCCAATCAAATATGGAGGGTTATGCTAAAATTGAACCTCAGGATATTACTGCAGTTGATGATCGGTTTCAGGTTTTGCAAACGGTAGATTGTCCGGAAATATCACGTTCAAAAGGCAATTGGTATACGGCTATTCCGCCATTATGCCGTTGTACTACCGGATTGACACCGATGGATTATTTTGGCAGAACTTTGGTGGCCAATCTTCCAAAAAATATAAAAATCGGGATTATAAATGTAGCGGTTGGAGGCTGTAAAATCGAACTTTTTGATCAAAACAAAACAGCAGAGTATGTTGCAACCGCACCAGATTGGATGAAAGGAATTCTGAAGCAGTACAACGACAATCCGTATCAAAGACTGGTAGAAATGGCGAAGATTGCTCAAAAGAAAGGTGTAATCAAAGGAATTTTACTGCATCAGGGTGAATCTAATACGGGTGATACACTTTGGCCTCAAAAGGTAAAAATTGTGTACGATAACTTAATAAAAGATCTTAATCTGGATCCCAAAAAAGTGCCATTACTTTCCGGAGAAACCGTAAATGACGATCAGAAGGGTAAATGCGGGAGCATGAACAAAATTATTGCGACACTACCAAAAACAATACCGAATTCCTATGTAATTTCATCAAGCGGATGTACTGCTGAACCCGATTTTTTGCATTTTAATGCCAATGGCTACAGGGAATTAGGAAGACGTTATGCTGATAATATGCTTTCGCTTTTGGGATATAAAATCTCAGAAGGCAAATCACCTTTAAGAGTGCAGGCTCCTGTCGGTTTTGATCAATTAAATTCAAACATACCATTAGGGAAAATAGAAACCATTAGTTACCCGTCCAAAACGGTTGGTACTGATAGAAAGGTGACTATTTATACGCCTCCGGGTTTCAATACAAAGAAAAAATACGCTGTTTTATATCTTTTACATGGAATTGGCGGAGATGAAAAAGAATGGCTCAATGGTGGAACTCCGCAGATTATATTGGACAATCTTTACGCAGAAGGAAAATTAGAACCGATGATTGTGGTGATGCCAAACGGCAGGGCTATGAAGGATGATAGTGCTACCGGAAATATAATGGCGCCCGACAAAGTACAAGCTTTTGCGACATTTGAAAAAGATTTGTTGACGGATCTAATTCCGTTTATCGAAAAAAAATATCCAGTTTATAAAGACCGAGAACATCGTGCTATTGCCGGTTTGTCTATGGGCGGAGGACAATCTCTGAATTTCGGATTAGGGAATTTAGACAAATTTGCATGGGTTGGCGCATTCTCTGCGGCACCGAATACCAAAATGCCCCAAGAATTGCTTCCGAATCCAGAAGAAGCAAAAAAGAAATTAAAACTGCTTTGGATTTCCTGTGGTGATAATGACTGGCTTATCGAAAATAGCAGAAGAACCCATGATTATTTGTATAAAAATGATGTGCCTCATATCTATTATATTGAGCCGGGAGTTCATGATTTTAAGGTATGGAAAAACGGTTTGTATATGTTTTCGCAATTCTTATTTAAGCCTGTTGATCAAGCTGTTTTTACATCCTATACCCTTTTAGGAGATCCGGCCCAAACGAATATCCGCAATGCAAAGTATCCGCAAATATTGCCTGACAATCGTGTAGTTTTTAAAGTTAAAGCTCCAGAAGCTTTAAAAGTGCAAATTGATCTAGGCAGAAAATACGATATGGCAAGGGACTCAGAGGGTTTATGGACCGTTACTACTGATGTAATCAATAAAGGATTTAATTATTACTCTTTGCTGATTGATGGTGTAGCTGTAGCCGATCCTTCAAGCGAAACCTTTTATGGTATGGGACGCATGGCCAGCGGTATTGAAATTCCGAACAAAGAAGGTGATTTTTATGCCTTAAAAATGGTGCCGCACGGAGATATCAGAATTAAAAAATATTTTTCAAAAGCAACTAATTCCTGGTGCGAAATGTACGTTTATACACCACCGGGTTATGAAAATGCTTCCGAAAAATATCCTGTTTTATATTTATTGCATGGAGGCGGTGAAGACCAAACCGGATGGGCCACTCAGGGTAAGGCAAATTTAATTCTAGACAATTTAATAGCTGAAAAGAAAGCAAAACCAATGGTAATCGTAATGCTGGACGGCAATATGGGAAATACCGGAGGAGTTGCCGGATTTAATGAAAATGCCTTGAAATCTTTTGAAAATGAATTAAAAACGGGAGCAATCCCTTTTGTAGAAAGTAATTTTAAAGTAGCAACAGACGCTAAAAACAGAGCTTTGGCCGGATTATCAATGGGAGGTTTGCAGACACTTTACGCAGGGATTAAAAACTCAGATATGTTTTCAAGCATTGGTGTATTTAGCTCTGGCTGGTGGGCCAACAATCAAACTTTATCAGCACCTCAATATGAGTTTATGAAAAACAATGCTGTAGCCATTAATTCAAACATTAAAGAATTTTGGATTTCAATGGGCGGTAAGGAAGATATCGCTTATGAAAACTGCAAAATAATGATGAGCAAGTTTGATCAAATGGGCATTAAATATCAATACAGTGAGTATTCTGGAGGTCATACCTGGCCGGTATGGAGACACGATTTATTCATGTTTGCTCCTTTGTTATTTAATTAATTTATATGCGTCAATGAATCCCAAAAGACAAAAAAAAATTATGAAAACCTATTTAATTGCCATAGTACTGTTTTTTGGAATTTCATTATCTGCACAACAGACAAATGATCTAAAGCTTTGGTATAAAAATCCTGCCGGTGCAGTTTGGGAAAATGCCCTGCCAATTGGAAATGGCTTTCAAGGTGCTATGGTATATGGAAATGTCGAGAAAGAAATTTTTCAATTAAATGAAGCAACCGTCTGGAGCGGAAGTCCAAATAGAAATGACAATCCCGACGCAAAACAAGCTTTGGGAGAAATACGAAACCTTATTTTTCAGGGAGAATACAAAAAAGCTGAAAAACTGATCAACGAAAATATAATTACTAAAAAATCCCACGGACAGATGTTTCAGCCCGTAGGAAATTTAGAATTGAGTTTTCCTGATCAGCAAAACTTTACGGATTATTATCGCGAACTAGATATTGAGCGTGCCGTTACAAAAACAGTATATAAAGTACAAGACATTATCTATACCCGCGAAGCTTTTACGTCTTTTCCGGATCGTGTTTTAGTTATAAAACTTTCTGCTAATAAACCCGGAAAATTGTCGTTTACAACTGCTTTTACCTCGGAACATCAAAAACAGGAAATATCCGTTAACGGCAATAATGAATTATCACTTTCAGGCACAACAAGTGATCATGAAGGCATAGAAGGAAAGGTAAAATTTAATGCACTTGCAAAATTTAAAGTGAATGGTGGACGCATCATTGCGTCTGGGAATTCGATAAAAATTGAAGGTGCAGATTCTGTTTTGATTTATGTTTCTATTGCGACAAATTTTATCAATTACAAGGATATCAGTGGAAATGAAAAGTCACTTGCAAAATCTTTTTTGGATAAGGCATTGGATAAGGGTTATGATAAAATGAAGAAAGCCCATGTTGCTTATTATCAAAAGTATTTTAAAAGAGTTAAACTTGAGTTAGGTTCAACTGTAGCATCTCAACTGCCGACAGATCAGAGACTGGCTAATTTCAGAAATGTTTCAGATCCTTCTTTTGTAACACTTTATTATCAATACGGGCGATATTTATTGATTTCATCTTCACAACCGGGTGGCCAGCCGGCCAATCTGCAAGGTATTTGGAATCACAGCATGAATCCGGCATGGGACAGTAAATACACCATCAATATCAATACTGAGATGAATTACTGGCCCGCTGAGAAAACCAATTTATCAGAAATGCATGAACCTCTTTTAAAAATGATTGAGGAATTAGCTCAAACCGGAAAAGAAACTGCAAATGTAATGTACGGCGCTCGTGGCTGGATGGCGCATCACAATACGGATATATGGCGCATCAATGGAGCTGTCGACGGCGCAACTTGGGGAGTATGGAATGCAGGCGGGGGATGGCTAAGCCAGCATTTATGGGAACATTATCTTTATACGGGAGATAAAAATTATCTTAAATCAGTTTATGAAATACTGAAAGGAACGGCCGATTTTTATGCTGATTTCTTAGTGAGAGATCCAACAAATGGCTGGCTGGTTGTAGTTCCTGGAAATTCGCCCGAAAATGCTCCGGAAGCACATCAAGGGTCATCGGTTACTGCCGGTTCCACGATGGATAATCAAATTGTATTTGATGTTTTTAGCACTGTAATTAAAGCATCAGAAGCATTAGGAAAAGATAAACAATATGCTGATAGTTTAAGAACATTAAGGAATATGCTTCCTCCGATGCAAATTGGAAAATACAATCAGCTTCAGGAATGGATAGATGATGTGGACAATCCCAAAGATAATCACCGTCATATTTCGCATTTATACGGGTTATATCCTTCTAATCAGATTTCAGCATACCGAACTCCTGAACTTTTTGCTGCAGCAAAAAATACCTTACTGCAAAGAGGCGATATTTCCACAGGATGGAGTATGGGCTGGAAAGTGAATTGGTGGGCAAAAATGCAGGATGGAAATCATGCGTACAGTTTAATTCAAAATCAACTGACCCCGCTAGGTGTGAACAAAGACGGTGGAGGCACTTACAACAATCTTTTTGATGCACATCCTCCCTTTCAAATTGATGGAAATTTTGGCTGTACATCAGGAATTACGGAAATGTTGATGCAAAGTTCAGATGATGCTATTCATTTGCTTCCCGCTTTGCCGGATTCTCTGAAAGAAGTTGGAACAATAAGTGGTTTGAAAGCACGCGGAGGATTTGAAATTAAAGAGATGAAATGGAAAAACGGAAAATTAATAGCGGTCAGTATTCAGTCCAATCTTGGAGGAAACCTTAGATTGAGAACACCAAATCAAATCATGGCTAAAAACAAGATGAGTTTTAAAATAGCTTCGGGAGCTAATTCAAATGTTTTTTATGAAACAAATGAGGTCAAAAAACCTGTTATAACAAAAGAATCGACTATAAAACCTTTGGATATAGCGCCAACTTATTTGTATGATATTGCTACTGAAAAAGGGAAAGTATACCATTTTTCGATTAAGGAATAGAATGAATCAAATGCAGTCAATTCAGTAGAAGCGACTTAGATTAAAAGATTTTTTTTAAAAATTTAAATTCAGAGAAAGCATGAAAATCAGTTATCTATTTATCATAAGTTTAATGTCTTTTTTTTGTGCCAATGCACAGCAATATCCTTTTAAGGATCCTTCTCTTAGTTCAGCGGAGCGGGCAAAAGATCTAATTTCACGATTGACGCTTGAAGAAAAAGCAGCATTAATGTGTGATCAAAGTGATGCGGTACCACGTTTAGGAATCAAAAAATTTAATTGGTGGAGTGAAGCTTTGCATGGGTATGCTAATAATGATAATGTGACCGTTTTTCCTGAACCTATTGGCATGGCCGCATCATTTGATGATCAATTCGTTTATCGTGTTTTTGATGCTGTTTCAGATGAAGCTCGGGCGAAATATAACCAATGGATTAAAAACGGCAACGAGAACAAACGATTTTTAAGCCTTTCGGTTTGGACTCCTAATGTCAACATTTTTAGAGATCCGCGCTGGGGCCGTGGACAGGAAACCTATGGCGAAGATCCTTATCTTACTTCTAGAATGGGTATTTCAGTTGTAAAAGGTTTGCAAGGACCAGCTGATGCTAAATATCGAAAGCTTTTGGCCTGCGCAAAACATTTTGCCGTTCATTCAGGTCCCGAATGGAGCAGACACGAATTGAATTTGAATAATGTAAATCCGCGAGATTTGTACGAAACTTATTTGCCGGCATTTAAATCGCTGGTTCAGGATGCCGATGTGCGCCAGGTAATGTGTGCCTATCAGCGTTTAGACGATGAACCTTGCTGCAGTAATACAAGATTACTGCAAGGTATTCTTCGTAACGAGTGGGGGTATAAATATATGGTAGTATCTGATTGCGGAGCAGTTACCGATTTTTATACCACTCATAAAGTTTCGTCCGATGCAACGCATGCAGCATCTAAAGCTGTACTTGCAGGAACTGATGTCGAATGCGTTTGGGAAAAATATCCTTTTAAAAATTTACCAGAAGCCGTTGAGAAAGATCTAATAAAAGAGTCGGATATCAATAAAAGTCTGCTTCGCGTTTTAGTTGGCCGTTTTGATTTGGGTGAAATGGATGATGATGCAATCGTTCCCTGGACCAAAATTCCGGCATCTGTTTTAAATAGTAAAGAGCATCAACAATTAGCGCTTGAAATGGCTCAAAAGTCAATGACGCTTTTACAAAACAAAAATAATATTCTTCCTTTAAATAAAGCCATAAATAAGGTGGCTGTTATTGGTCCAAATGCCGATAATGAGCCAATGTTATGGGGAAATTATAATGGAACACCCGTTAAAACAATTACAATCAAGAGCGGCATTGAATCTAAAATTGCAGCAAATAAAATGATGTATGATAAAGCCTGTGATTTAGTAGAAGATAAAGTAAATCAAAGTTATTTTAACGACATTTCATTTGAAGGAAAAAAAGGAATGAAAGCAACCTATTGGAATAATCCGAATAGAGAAGGCAGTCCAGTGGTATCACAGCAAATTTTAAATCCCATAAAAATGACTACTGCTGGTCAACATGAATTTGCTTCTGGAGTTAAATTAGAAGGATTTTCAGCAAAATATGAAGCAGAATATTCAGCTAAAGCAAATGATACGCTGGTTTTTAAAACTGGTGCTGCCGGAGTTTTTGAATTAATAGTCGATGGCGTTTCTAAAGCAAAATTTACCAATTGGAGAACATTGCCTGGAAAAATCCCATTTGTAGTTGAAGCAGGTAAAAAATATAAAATCGAAATTCTTTTTGCTCAATCAAATAATTGGCAGGCGAATCTTGAATTCGATTTTGGAAAAGAATTCGATATAGATTATGGAGGTTTAATTCAAAAATTAAAAGGTATTGATACCGTAATTTTCGTTGGCGGACTTTCGACTTTACTAGAGGGAGAAGAAATGCCGGTTTCTTATCCCGGTTTTAAAGGCGGTGACCGAACCAATATTGAGCTTCCGTCTGTTCAGAGAAAATGTTTACAGGCCCTTAAAGCTGCAGGTAAAAAAGTGATTTTTGTAAACTGCTCGGGTTCTGCGATTGCTTTTACACCAGAGACATCAAGCTGTGATGCCATTTTACAAGCATGGTATCCGGGAGAATCAGGTGGTCAGGCTGTCGCCGATGTTCTTTTTGGGGATTATAATCCAGCAGGAAAACTTCCGGTTTCATTCTATAAAAATTCAGAAATATTAGGAAATTTTGAAGATTATTCGATGAAAGGACGTACTTATAGATACACCACAGATGTTTTGTTTCCTTTTGGTTTTGGCTTGAGTTATTCTAAATTCAATATAGGCACAGCAAACCTGAGCAAGACAAAAATAAAATCAAATGAAAGTACACAATTGAACTTTTCAATAAAAAATGTCAGCAAACGTGAAGGAATAGAGATTGTTCAGGTATATATCAAAAAATTAAATGACACAGATGGCCCATTAAAGACCTTGAAAGCTTTTAAAAGAATCAATTTAAAGGCCGGAGAAAGTCAAAATGTAACGATTGATTTGCCTTCATCTTCATTTGAATTTTATGATCAAAACACTAGAAATATGAAGGTAACTCCAGGTGAGTATGAGGTGTATTATGGTAATAGTTCAGAAACTAAAGATTTAAAAATGACTAAAGTGTTTGTTCAGTAATTTACCAAAATAAAGTGCCTGCTTTGAGAAGTGATATTTTCAAAGTAAGGTTAGAATCCTGATAATATACTTAATTAACATGCGACTAAATTGCATTTTCAATTAAAAAGTATATATTTAATTTAAATTTCCCCAATAATATATGTCTCCAAAAAATTGTGTTAAAGCGATAGTTATTCTATTTTTTGTGGTAAACAATTTGTTTTCTCAAAATAAATTTGAAAACTATCAATTTAGATTAGTAGATAAAGAAGCTTCAAAAAGCGGCATTTATACCATTTCACAGGATCATTCTGGATTTATGTGGATGGGTACGAATGGTGCTGGTTTGTATAAATACGACGGAGTAAATTATGTTGCTTATGAGCAAAACTCCAAGCAAAGTAATTCTATTAATAGCAATTTAATTTATGTTACTTATGTAGATACTCGCAACCGGTTGTGGATAGGAACTGATGAAGGATTGTGTCTGTATAATAGAAATTTAGATAGTTTTGAAAGTATCGACATTCAGAAGAAAATTAAAAAAGAAACCGTAATTTCTATTAAAAGCATTATTGAAGATAATAATGGAAATTTAATGTTAGGAACAGTTAATAATGGTTTACTAAAATTAAATACGACGACGCGGGAAATCACTAAAGTTAATTCTGATGTAGCAAATAACTCAAATTATCTTATCAATTGCCTTGCAAAAGATAAAAAGGGGATCATCTATCTGGGAACAAACTTAGGATTGAAAATATTCGACCCTGTAAAGAATGAGACTAAAAAAATTAATATTGGCAATGACAATCGCATACTCTCGGCAAGTATTGTGTCTATGTGTTTAGACCGCAATCAAAATTTATGGATTGGCGATGGATTTAAAGGTTTAATAAAGGTGGATTTACATTCTAAAATCAAGCAGGCTTTTTTCTATCCTATTACCAAAAAAAGAATCATGTCAATTTTAGCAAGAGATGCTAAAACAATTCTTTGTGCAACTGAAAATGACGGTTTAATCATTGTAGATGATCAGGGAGTTGTTCAAAAAAAATATGTAAACAGTAAATTCAATACGCGCAGTTTAAGCTCAAATTCGGTTTGGTCTTTACTTTTAGATAAAGAGAATAGAATTTGGCTGGGATATTATAATAAAGGCTTAGGTGTTTTTGATAAAATAAACAGTAAAGTCACTATCATAGAAAGTTTGCCTGGAAATCCACAATCCTTACAAACCAATTGTGTGACCGGAATTGCCAAAGATCATCAAGGGCAGTTGTGGATTTCCATGGAAGGCGGAGGAGTGGATGTATTCAATCCTACAACCAAAGACTTTAAACATATTACCAAATCAGATGCTAGTCTGTATTCAGGATTAACCAATGATAATATCACAAAGGTATTTATTGACAAAAAACAAAATATCTGGTTATCGAGCTGGAATGAAGGGATTTTTCTTTTAAAGAAGGGAAGCAGAAGCTTTATTAATTACAATACAAAAAATACTCCCAATCTGGCTTCAGATAATATTATGAGTATCAGTGAAGATTCACGAGGTGTAATCTGGATTGGAACTTTTGCAAAAGGACTTCATTATTATACGCCGTCAGATGGCCAATTTCATCATTGTAATGCTAAACCATTTTTGACAAATGCAATTACAAATATTGACATCAGGCATGTAATGGTTGATTCAGATGATGCGGTTTGGGTTGGGTCAACAACTGGTTTATACAAAGTTGTTACTAATGATTTTGTTACGTTTTCAGTTACTTCTTTTAGAGATAAAATGTCTGAAAAACTTAAAAATCATAAAAGTACTCATACTATTAATGCCTTATATCAGGCTAAAAATAAAGAAATCTGGATTGGAACTGATGGTGCGGGATTGTTCAGTTACAATAAAAAAACAGATGTTCTAAAATGGTACATAAATTTCAACGGTCTACACGAAAAATCAATTTCAGCGATTACAGAATCTAATGACAACTGTATTTGGTTAAGCGGAAAGAAAGGAATCACCAAACTGGATTTAAAAAACAACACTTCAGTCAACTATTCAACCTATGATGGTTTGCTAGGGAATGATTTCAACAATAATGCAGTTTTAAAAGACGAAAAAGGAATGCTTTATTTTGGAAGTTATGAGGGCTTAAACTATTTTAATCCTTCTAATTTAGTTAAAAGCAAAAAGCAATTGCCTATTTATTTTACGGATCTAAAGCTTTTTAATAAATCAGTAGGTCCACTTGAAAAAAACTCACCGCTTATAAAAGTAATATCTGAGACAAAAAAGATAATTCTTAAACATGATCAATCGGTATTTACGATTGATTTTATTGCTGTAAATTATTCTTTCCCTGCTCGAAATGAATTTGCCTATTACTTAGAAGGTTTTGACGATTCGTGGAATTTTGTTGGCAATAAACGTTCGGCAACTTACACGAATTTAGCTCCTGGAAATTATACATTTAAAGTTAAAGCAACAGAAAAAAATGGAGTCTGGAGTCAGAAACCGCTAGAATTAAAAATAGAGATATTACCGCCTTGGTGGAAAACATCTTTTGCTTATTTATTCTATACTCTTTTACTCGGGGCAGCTATTCATTTTGCCAATCAATACTATCAAAATCGATTCAAACAAAAACAAATGATTGAGTTTGAAAAACAAAAAGCGATTCAGATTGAAAAACTGAATAATAAGAAATTACAATTTTTCACCAATATTTCACATGAGTTCAGAACGCCGCTTACCTTAATTTTAAATCCTTTAGGAGATATAATCAAAAATAATAGTTTGGAACTTCCTGAAGGTGTACTAAATAAATTGCAAACGATTCAAAAAAGTTCTGACAGACTTTCCCGATTGATTAATGAGTTAATGGATTTTAATAAACTTCAGTTTAATAAGATGAACCTTCAATTACAATTGATTGAAGTAGTTGGTTTTACGAAAGAAGTCGTTAGTTATTTTAATGAAGAAGCATCAAGTCGTGGAATTCAGCTGGAATTTGAGTCAAATAAAGCTTCATTAAAAGATTGGATTGATCCGAAAATGTTTGAAAAAATTATTTTTAATGTAGTTTCAAATGCTTTTAAAGTTACTCCAGATAATGGAAAAATTATGGTGAAAATCATAATTAATAACGAATCAATTCATTTTCCGTTAATTGGTTCATCAGATGCAGTTCCCTATTTTACAATAGTTGTTGAAGATACTGGGGCGGGGTTAGATAAAAAAGATATTAAAAGAATTTTTGACCGTTTCTATCAGGTAAACAATCTGAATAAGGCGTATTATGGAAGCACAGGAATTGGCTTGGAAGTTGTTCGCGGATTCGTAGAATTACATAAAGGAATAATCGAAGTTGAAAGCGAATTGGGAGCAGGCAGTATTTTTAAACTGCTGTTTCCTGTTGGAAAAGAATTTTTTAATGAAAACGAAATATTGTTTGAAGAATATAAGAAGGAAAACAAAATTAGCTTCAGGCCCATTGTCGAAAAAGAAGAAATCAAATTAACAGATGAGGATGAACAGCAAGATCGGACTTACACCATTCTGATCGTTGAAGACAATGTAGAACTTCGAAATTATTTAAAAAATGAACTTAAAAAAGAATACAAAGTTATCGTCGCAGAAAATGGACAGGTTGGTTTAGACTTAGCTTTACAAAAATTGCCTGATTTGATTTTAACCGATGTGATTATGCCGGTTATGAGCGGTTTGGATTTGTGTAAAAATATAAAGGCAAATTTAAAAACGAGTCATATTCCGTTAATGATGCTGTCTGCAAAAGCATTGGTTAAAGATAAATTAGAAGGAATTGATTCTGGTGCTGATATGTATCTGAGCAAACCTTTTGATATGGATATTTTGAGATCTAGTTTGGTACAATTGATTAATAGCAGACAAATTATGTTCAATAAATTCTATAACGGAATTACTTCAACAGCAAAAGAAAAAACAACCACTTTAGACAATGAATTTATAAAAAATGTACTGAAATATATTAATGAAAACATTCGTGAAACTGAATTAAGCGTGGAAGTTTTGGCTTCGAATGTATTTTTGAGCAGAAGCCAGCTGTATCGAAAAGTTAAAACATTAACTGGCGTATCAGTTAATGAATTTATAAGGAATGTTCGTTTAGAAAAGGCAAAAGAATTAATAGAATTAGGAAATGATAATATAACCGAAATCAGTTATAAAGTAGGATTTAGTTCTCCTTCTTATTTTACGAAATGTTATAAAGAAAAATTTGGATGTTTGCCAACACAAAAAGTAAACAATAGTTAATTACAGCAATTTCCCCTCCAAAAAAGACGAAGTATTTCGTCTTTTTTTTGCTTTTAATTGAATCAATCAACAGGTTTTTATAAACAGAATAGTAAGTTGTTTTTAGCCTTTTTATTTTTATTAAAAGAGAAATATAAGACCCAATTTTATTTCTTACAGATTATGAAATAGGAATATATAAGTCATTTATTTTTTTATATACAAAAAATAAGATGCTAAAATTAGTAATAATATATTTTTCATTTCAGTTGGTTAAGCGCTGTAAAACCTTGAATTTGCTATTTTTTTAACTATGATGCTACAAATTTGATAGATTATGCATCAAATGTAGTATGTGAAATTTATGTTAACAATCTACTTTTGGTATAATCAAAATTAAAATAAACATGAAACAAATTACTAACAACCTTAAACATTTCGAATATGAATTGAAACCATATTTATGTATGGTGAGTTTCTTTTTTTAACCAATAATAAAAGGAAAGCATCAATGCAATAAATAACAACAAACAAAACTTTACAACCAACAATTATTTAACTAAACAAAAAACCAATTAGTATGATGTTAAAATTAAAATTTGCAATAATCGCATTGCTAATGATAAGCTATCAGAATATGATGGCACAATCCAAGACCATACAAGGTGTGGTTACAGATCCTTCGGGATTTCCATTGCCTGGTGCCAGTATTACAGTGCAAGGCTCAAACAATAGTGCTTCAACTGATTTTGATGGTAAGTATGCTCTAAAAGGAGTTAATCCAACAGACAAAATTATATATTCTTATGTTGGATTAGTAACACAAACTATTACTGTAGGAACTCGCACTACAATTGATGTCTCTTTAGCAGAATCTGCTCAAAATTTGCAGGAAGTTGTAGTCGCTTACGGTACACAAAAAAGAACAAAAGTAACGGGAGCAATTTCAACCGTTACCTCAAAAGATATTACAGCAGTGCCTATTACTAATGCAGAGTCAGCTTTACAAGGTAGAGCGGCAGGTGTTACTGTTGTAAATGGTGCACCAGGTACTAGCCCTACGGTTAGTATTCGTGGTTTGGCCACAATGGGAAATAGCACACCTTTATATGTAATTGATGGGGTTTTGACAGGTAACTTGTCAGGATTAAATCCTAGTGATATCGAAAGCATATCAGTTTTAAAAGATGCTTCAACAACAGCATTATATGGTTCCAAAGCCTATAATGGTGTAATTATGGTTACAACAAAAAAAGGGAAAAAAGGTCCTGGACAATTAAATTTTAGCTCTTACGCAGGTTTTCAAAAGATTACTAAAAGATATGATGTTTTAAACACACAACAGTATCTGAAATATGCAAAAGATTTAGGAAGTGACTTAACAGCTAGAGCAGCTGAATTTGGAAACATCAATACAAATTGGCAAGACGAAATCTTTCAGGATGGTGTAATGCAGGATTATAATTTAAGCTTCTCAAATGGGACTGAAAACTCTACAGGTCGCTATTCTGCAGGATATCTAAAGCAAGAAGGAGCTGTTATAAATACCGGTTTTGAACGTTATTCTTTCAGAGCGAATAATACGCAAAACATCGGTAGACTGACTGTAGGAAGCAATATTGGAGTATCTTTTAGCAAGACTAATCCAGAACGTGCATCAGGAGGTAGAACATTATTAGAGCATGCTATTAAAATGGCACCTTATTTACCTGTTTACAATGCAATTAATTTAGGAGGTTATCAAGGTCCTTCTACTGCTGATGGGCAGGATGCAGAAAACCCAGTTCGTGTGGCAAATTTAGGATATCAATACATTAAGGGTTTATCTATAATTGGAAACATTTATGCTGAAGTAGAAATCATTAAAGGATTGAAATTCAGATCACAAGTTGCATTGGATTATTTTACAAACGAAGACCATACTTTTATTCCAAGCTACAGCGATGGTTCAGCTCATAAACAAGCTTATTCATCAACTGCAGAAACAAATTCTCAAGGTCAAACTATTGTTTTCGATAATAGTTTAACTTACAAAACTACTATTGCAGAAAAACATCACTTAGAAGCAGTAGGAGTAATTACTAAAATTGAGAATAAATTTCAGAATCTTGTAGCAAGCAGCCGTTATTATATTTCAGATGAAATTGATCAATTGAGACTTCAAGATGCAAATTTAGCGTCAACAAGCAGTGAAACAAATAATTTAGGTTATGTAGCTCGTATTAATTACGACTATGATGATAAATACCTATTCGCAATTTCAGGACGTAGAGATGCATCTTCTCGTTTTGGTTCTAATAATCGCTATGGTAACTTCTACTCAGTTGCTGTAGGTTGGAATATTGCAAAAGAAAGTTTTATGGCAAATTCTATATTCAGCACATTGAAACTTAGAGCGAGTACAGGAACAACGGGTAATGACCTTATCGACAATTATCAGTATAGCGGAACTTTAGCAGCAAATTACATTTATCCAATCAATGGAGCAGCAGCTTCAGGTGTAACAGCTGGTAGAGCTTCTAATCCAGATTTGAAATGGGAATCTAAAACAGATCGAAATATTGGTTTGGATTTTGGACTATTTGATGAAGCATTCACTGGAAGCTTTGAATATTTTAACAATAAAGGCAGTGATATCCTTTTCGCAGTACCGCTTCCTGCTTCTGTAGGTTCTGCTGGTGGAGGAACTCAAACTCAAAACATTGCCAACACAAAAGTACACGGATTCGAATTGTCGCTTGGCTACAATGACAGAAAAGGTGATTTTACATGGTCTGCTGTTGCTAATTTAGGAACAAGCAAAAACGAGGTAACAAGTTTAGCACCGGGTGTAACTAGCGTACTAGGCGGTCCATCTGGAAGAGCAGGTTTGGAGAGCTTTTCAAGACTAGAAGTTGGCCAGCCATTGTTTTATTTCTGGGGTTATCAAACCAATGGAATTTATCAAAATCAAGCAGAAGTAGATGCCGCTTTAGGTGCAGGACAAACTACAGTACAGCCCGGTGATATCAGATTTGTCGACAGAAACGGAGATAAAGTTATCAATTCAGAGGATAAAACAAATATTGGAAATCCATATCCAGATTTTACATACGGCTTAAACCTTACTGCCGCATATAAAAAATTCGATTTCAACTGTTTCATAACTGGAGTTAGCGGTAATGACGTTTTCAATTCAAATAAATTTGATCTAGAAGCTATGCAGCGTTTATTTAATGCTAGTACAGATGTTTTAGACAGATCAATTGTTCAAAATGGAGTAGTTACCAATCCTTCGGCTACATTACCTAGAGCTCTTGGAGCGGGTCAAAACTGGTCATCTGCAAGTCAAAGATATGTTGAAGATGGTTCTTATACAAGGTTAAAAAATGTGACTCTGGGCTATACTTTATCAGGAGACACTTTCGACAATCATTTTTCAAACATACGATTCTATGTAAGTGCGCAAAATCTTGTGACAATTACAAAGTACTCTGGTTTAGATCCTGAAATTGCTCGTGTAGATGCTAATGCAAATTCTGCCGGAATTGATATAGGAAGATACCCTCAGCCTAAATCAGTAATTTTTGGACTTGATGTTACATTTTAATTTATAAAGATGATGAGAAAAATAAAATATACAATTGCAGTGTTGTTAGGGATATTTACAATAAATTCTTGTAACGACAATGATTTAGAATTGAGTAATCCAAATGAGTTATCGCCTGAAACTTACTTTAAAAGCGAAACTCAGGTGCAAGCTTCAGTAAATGCGGCTTATGCTAACTTGCAAACAAGAGGATTATACGCAAGACATATTTTCTTTGCTTTAGACAACATGGCTCAAGAAAATAAAGGGAACCCTCAATTAGAAGGAAACAAAAAGCCTTTTCTTGATTTTTCTTTTGATGCCAGCAGCGATATTATCCAGTTTTATTGGGAAACCTGTTATTTAGGGATATCCAAGGCTAATTTTGTCTTAGATAATGAAGCTAAAATTAACGCTTTGCCAAATTCAATATTAACGCAAGAGAAAAAGAATAAATTTTTAGGAGAAGCCCATTTTTTAAGAGCTTACTATTACTTTTTGTTAGTACCTCGTTTTGGAGATCTTCCAATTTATACAAAACAGACTATTGTTGGTAATCCAAGAAGTCCAAAAGATGAAGTCTATAAATTGATTGTATCTGATTTTGACTTTGCTTCAAAAAATCTATTAAGCAAAAATGCTGAAGATAAAGGTAGAGCAACCAAAGAAGCTGCTTTTGCTTATTTAGGAAAAGCATTACTGTATCAAAAGAAATATGATGAAGCTTTAGCTGCTTTCAGTAAAGTGACAGGATTTAGTTTAGAATCTAATTTCTATAACAATTTTATGGATGAAACTGAGCATGGTCCAGAATCAATTTTTGAGATTGAGTATGATGAAAAATTAGGTGTAGCTGATAAATGGGGTAGTGATACTGCCGGAGATGGTGTTGCCGAATCTACACTTAGAGGTCAGGAATATGGTAACCTCGGTTGGTACAATGTGTATCCGTCTGATAATTTATTAGATGAATATGAGGCAGGTGACAAACGTTTTGGAGATACTTTTTATGTTCCGGGATCTAAATATAATAACGGAGCCAACACAATGACAGCTGCTAATTTCTCTTCATCAGAAGGTTTAAGAAGAGCTGGCTGGAAAAAATATCAAAACTATTATAAACGTACTGATGAAAATCTTGATTCAAGTATCAACTTTAAAGTTATGCGTTATTCAGATGTATTGCTTATGATGGCAGAATGTGAAAGCCTTAGATCTGGTGGTGTACAAGCCACAGCTATTGGGTATATCAATCAGGTTCGTGCAAGAGCAGGTGTACCATTGTTAGCAACAACACTTACAAAAGATCAAGTTTTTACTGCTCTAATTCACGAACGTAAAGTAGAATTGGCTGGTGAACAAGTTCGTTTTGATGATATTATCAGATGGGGTATAGCTAGTACTCAATTAGCAGGAACTGGTTTTAAAGCTGGTAAAAGCGAGTTATGGCCAATACCAAATAGAGAAACGTCTTCAAATCCAAATATTAAACCTAGTAATAATAATCCTGGGTATTAAATAAATGAGTGAAGTTAGTTAGTTTAAGTTAGTAGTTAGTAATTTGAGAAACAGCGCATGTTAAAGTGCGCTGTTTATCACTATGTTATTTTCTTTAAAACTGCTACTGTTTTCATTTTTGATTACAGATAATCCAATTCAAAAATCAAACTAAAATACTTTCTAGCTCAAATCAATTTTGCCTTTGTTATGCAATATGAGTTTAGATGCTCATCAATTTATATTTCACTATTAGAATCCAATTATAATACCACAGACCAGTTTTATTCAAAATGAAAAAAATTGCATCACTTTTTTTAATCGTAACGTTGTTTTACAATGTTTTAGGATTTTACATCATGTTTGCTGAACAACAAGAGCAAGTATGGGTGACTGCTATGGAAAAAACTGATGACTCAAATTTTGAAGTTATTGAAGTCGAGATTGATCCTTATGCATATGTTGTAGATTCTGGTTTTGAAGAGGTCAATGAAGATTTCACAATTGAAAATAAAACCTATCATGTTTTTAAGAAAAGAATTGTAAACAATGTCTTAAAATTATATTGCCTAAAAAATCATAATAGTAAAGTTTTTAATAAAGATTTAGTTAAAATTGTTGATAGTCAAATATTTGACAGTTCTTCAAATAAAGAGAATCCAAACAAAAAATTAGTAAAATCCTTTATTACGGATTATATTTCTATTGATACAATTGATTTGACAGTTAGTGACTCCAAAGCATTTTTTCCTGCCAAATTGTATCCAGATACTCCAAAAAGAGATCTTCTTTCTGGATATCTTACAAGCATTTCTCCTCCTCCTGATATGGTGTAATATTTCTTTTCATTTAAAATTTAAAAAATCTGGGCTATTAATCAAGTCCTGCAATTCAATCTTTGGTTTTTGCCATAAGATTAATTCTGTTTTTTTTAAATTTTTCACACAATCAATTAGCAATAATTGATTTAAGAAACTATTACATAACCATATAAAACTAACCAAAATGAAAATTAATAAATTTTTGTTTAAAGTATTACTATTTGGTACTTTAAGCATATCTGCGTTTGCCCAAAACAAAGACAATAAAAAACAATCTGAACCAACAGGAGCAAACAATATGGCCTATAAATGGAGCGAAGTGGCTATTCGTGCAACGGCAAATGATACGGATAAATTTAAACCAAGGCCAACCGTAACTTCCCGTTTTTTAGGATTGACATTTGTTGCTGTTTTTGATGCCTGGAGCCGTTATGATGAAAAAGCAATTCCAGTATACTTAAAAGACGCCGAAAGAAGACCTAATAAAGAACAGACACTTAAAAACAAAGAGATTGCTATTAGTTATGCAGCTTATGGTGCCTTAAGTGAATATTATTTTTCAGATAAAGAAATGTTTAAGGCATATATGATTGAATTAGGACTGGATCCTAATGATAAATCGCTTGATCCCAAAACACCAGTAGGAATAGGGAATTTAGCTGCTAAAGCAGTAATTGAAGCGAGAAAACATGACGGTTCAAATCAATATGGAGAAGAAGACGGATCAAACGGAACGCCCTATTTTAACTATGTAAATTATAAGCCCGTAAATACTGCAGACGAAATGGTTGATGTAAACCACTGGCAGCCAAAATATTTTTCAGATGGAAAAGGTGGAAAGTTTGCACCAGGCTGTATGACGCCTTTTTGGGGCAAAGTTAAGCCAGTTGGGTTAAAGTCTGGAGAGCAGTTTCGCGCGATGCCTCCTCCATCTTTAGATTCGCAACAACTCAAAAATGAAGTTAAAGAACTGATTGATTTACAATATAATCTTACTAACGAGCAAAAAGCATTAGTAGAATTTATGCGTGATGGTCCAAAATCCGTACAACAAGCGGGACACTGGTTAAAATTCGCTCAGGATGTTTCAAGACGTGATAAACACACACTGGATCAGGATGTAAAAATGTTTTTTTACAATCAGGTGACGGCTATGGATTGTTTTATAGCCTGTTGGGATACAAAAATGTTTTACGATTTTGCTCGTCCTTATGCTTTAGTACACTATTATTATAAAGACAAAACAATAACAGCCTGGGGCGGACCTGGTTTTGGAAATATAGAAATGAAAGGACAAGACTGGAGACCTTATTCGCCAGATATTTTTTTATGTCCAGCTTTTCCGGGATATGTTTCAGGACATAGTACAATCAGCGGAGGCTGCGGTGAAGCATTAAAATTATGGACAGGAAGTGACACTTTTGGCGAGTCTGCAACAGTGAGTACGCCAGGCTCAATGACAGAACCAAACAACATCGGAAAACCGGTTGTCCTAAAATTTCCAACTTTTACAGAAACAGCAAATATGGCTGGAATTTCCAGAGTAATGGGAGGTTATCACATTCAGGCAGATAATGTCGAAGGACTTAAGCTGGGCAGAAATGTGGCTCATGAAGTTTGGAAATTTTACAATTTTCATATCGGAAATAAAACTGTTGATAAAATCACAGCGAATTAAATATGTTTTCCAATAAAAACAGGGAATTAATCTATTCTAAAAATGTTTTAATTATGAAAATTAAACCGCTATCATTTTTATTTTCAGTCGCTATATTGGCAGTTTCATGTGATTATTTTTCGAACCCAAATGATAAGATGATTAAGATTTTGGATGCGAGAAAGATGATGTATAATGTCAGAAGCAATCCATTTGCAGCGCAGGCAGAAGTCGCTTATTATGATTCCATAATTAAGAGTTCTGATGAAGGTTTTTTCAAAATATTCAACGAATTAAACAAAGGAAACGCCTTATTGAAATTCGGAAAAGAAGCCGAGTCTGTCTCCATTATCGAAAATGCCATCAAAAAGAAGAAACGAATAGATGGCAAAGATGATCCTCAATACTTAAAATGTTTGGGAATTGCTTATATGAGATTGGGCGAAAAACAAAATTGCGTCAATTACCACAATCCGGAATCGTGTATAATGCCCATCCACAAAAATGGAATTCATACAATCCGTCAGGGTTCTCAGCATGCCATTGAAATTTATAAGAAATTATTGGAGATAGATCCGAATGATTATGAATCAAGATGGTTGCTCAATATCGCTTATATGACTTTGGGTGAATATCCGTCAGAAGTTCCTGAAAAATGGCTGATACCCAATCTTAATAAAGACAACTCGGACTATCATGTAAAACCTTTTTTGGACGTTGCACCAAACGTAGGTATAAAAAGCAGAAATATGTCGGGCGGGGTGATTGTGGATGATTTTAATAATGATGATTATTTAGATATTGTAACGTCTGACTGGAGTTTGGATGGGGTAATGCATTATTATCAAAATGATCTAAAAGGAAAATTTTCAGATGTATCCAAAACTTCAGAAATAGGCCGTTTTAAAGGTGGTTTAAATATGATCCAGGCAGATTATGACAACGACGGAGACGTTGATATTTTTGTTTTAAGAGGCGCATGGATGCGTAAATACGGAAGACAACCCAACTCATTATTACGCAACAATGGCGATGGTACTTTTACAGATGTCACTATTAAAAGTGGTCTGTATTCTGAATTTCCTACTCAAGCCGGCAACTGGAATGATTTTAATAATGACGGCTATTTAGACTTATTTATTGGGAACGAGTCCTCAGATGATGGATCATATCCTTCTGAATTGTATCTCAACAATCAGGACGGGACATTTAGGAATGTTGCAAAAGAAGCAAAATGTGATGTTATAGCGTACATCAAAGGAGCAACATCAGCGGATTATGATAATGATGGCGATATTGATTTGTTTCTTTCCGGAATGAATAAAAAGAAAATATTATTAAAAAATACCGGACTTAAAAATGGCATTCCACAATTTAAAGATGTCACTGATGAAGCAGGTTTAGCGGGAATTAATGTCATGACTTTTCCAACCTGGTTTTGGGATTACGACAATGATGGCTGGCAGGATATTTTTGTTTGCGGTTATCAGTTTAATGGTTCTATTGCCGGCGAGATTGCAATGGAAGCCCTGAATATTCCAAATGGAAGTAGTAAAATGTACTTGTACCACAATAATCATGATGGTACTTTTTCTGATGTTTCAAAAGTTTCGGGTCTGAGCAAAACTGTTTTTGCTATGGGTTCCAATTTTGGAGATCTTGATAATGATGGTTTTCTGGATATGTATCTCGGAACCGGAAACCCCGATTATAAATCCTTATCGCCTAATAAATTGTTTAGAAATATGGGCAACGGAAAATTTGCAGATGTCACCGTTTCCAGCCGAATGGGGAATTTGCAAAAAGGGCATGCTGTAGCTTTTAACGACCTTGATAACGATG
The DNA here is from genome assembly GCF_009711135.1 of Flavobacterium sp. LC2016-01. Classification (GTDB taxonomy): domain Bacteria; phylum Bacteroidota; class Bacteroidia; order Flavobacteriales; family Flavobacteriaceae; genus Flavobacterium. Next base: position 105,725 of record NZ_WMIC01000010.1, read on the forward strand.
GCGACACGGATATTTTTATCGAAGTTGGCGGTGCTTATTTTGGTGATGCTTTCAATAATTCCTTATACCTGAATCCCGGCCAGAACAACAACCGTTGGATAAAAATGAAACTGGAAGGTACAGAAAGTAATCGTTCTGCAATCGGGGCCAAAATAAAAGTAAGCTTCAAAGAAAATGGTATTCCAAGATCGGTATACAGAATAGTAAATTCTGGTGGAAGTTTTGGAGCATCGGCTTTACGAATGGAAATTGGAATTGGACAAGCGTCAATTATAGATCAAATTGAAATTATCTGGCCCAAAAATCAGAAAAAACAAGTCTTTAAAAACATAAAGCCCAATCAATACATTAAAATTATGGAAGGCGAAAAAGACTTTTCAAAAGTAAATCTTAAAGCACTTTCTTTTCCAACAGCCGGCGCCAGATCTCCTATCTGTATGTGATAAGAACTATTCTTGAAGCCAGAAATTCATTAGAAAAATTGACAAAATTATTAGACTTATAAAAATGAAAAATATAAATATAAAAACAGGTTTTTTGAGCGTTGTTGGCCTATTATTGCTTGTCAGCTGTTCTAAAAAATCAGATGAGAAAATATTCTCTACACTAGACCCTTCAGATACCGGAATTGAGTTTAGTAATAACTTAAAAGAAAATGATTCCCTGAATTATTTTACCTACAACTATATTTATTTGGGCGGAGGAGTAGCCACTGGCGACGTCAATAATGACGGCCTGGTTGATATTTATTTTACAGGAAATCAGGTATCCAATAAATTATACCTAAATAAAGGAAATTTAAAATTTGAAGACATTACAGAAAAAGCCGGCGTAGGAGGTGATAGCCGTTGGTACACTGGAGTTACAATGGCCGATGTAAATGGAGATGGATTTTTAGATATTTATTGTAGTGTGGGTGGAAAATTCGGCCCTAAAAACAATCAATTATTTATCAATAACCACAATGGAACATTTACTGAAAGAGCCAAAGAATATGGTATTGACGATATAGGAAACAGCGTTCAGGGTACTTTTTTCGATTATGATAAAGATGGCGATTTAGATTTGTTTGTCGCTAATTATCCTCCTACAAAATTCAATTCGGCGACAGGTGATTATGTACAAATGATGGCGCATGTCAAAGACAATGAATCGGGTCATTTATATCGAAATGACGGCAATCATTTTACCAATGTTACCCAGGAAGCTGGTGTAAAAAACTATGGATTATCATTAAGTGCTACAGTGGGCGATTTAAACAACGACAGCTGGCCTGATATTTATGTTTCAAATGATTTCAATTCGCCTGATTTTATGTACATCAACAATCAGGATGGCACTTTTAAAGAAGTTGTAAAAGAGGCAACATCACACAATTCTTTTTACGGAATGGGTGTCGATATTTCTGATTTTAATAACGATGGAAACTTAGATATTTTTCAGGTAGACATGGATGCGAAAGACAATCGTCGTAAAAAAGCCAACATGTCGAGTATGAATCCGAAACTTTTTTGGGATGTCATTGATGCCGGTTTTAATTACCAATATATGCACAATTGCATGCAATTAAACACGGGAGTGAATGAAAATGGTATTCCGCATTTTGGAAACATATCCCGTTTGACAGGAACTTCTTCTACGGATTGGAGTTGGGGGCCTTTATTCGCCGATTTTGACAATGATGGAAATAAAGATTTGTTTGTCACCAATGGAACCCGAAGAGAAATAAACAATAATGATTTCTTTCATAGTTTAGAAAGGCTGAATTTAAAACCAAAAGATTTACTCAAAAAATCTCAGGAAATTCCTTCTGAGAAAATCGATAATTTCATGTTTCAAAACAAAGGAAACTTAAATTTTGAACAGGTAAATGAAAAATGGGGAATTGAATACAAAGGTTTTTCAAATGGTGTGGCTTATGCCGATTTAGACAACGATGGCGATTTGGATTTGGTAGTGAATAATATTGATGATTTTGCTTCAGTTTTTGAAAATTCAAGTTCGAAGATTAATAATTACATCAAAGTAAAATTCAAGGGAAATTCCAAAAACACTTATGGTTTGGGGAATCGTGTTTATGTAAAAACAAATAAAGGAACCCAAATGCAAGAGTTGACCATGACAAGAGGATTTCAATCTTCAGTGACGCCTGAATTGCATTTTGGAGTAGCGAAGGAAAAAACAATCGATGAAGTAAAAGTAGTCTGGACGAATGGCAAGGTGCAAAAATTGTATAATGTAAAAGCCAACCAAACGCTTCAGTTTAAAGAGCAGGATGCCAAAGAGGAATCAGTGGCGAACGTAACGCCTAAAAACCTATTATTTACCAATGAAACTAAGGTTTTCCCCGTTTTTAAACACGAAGAAAATAAATACGATGATTTTAAAGATCAGGTTTTATTGCCTCATAAAATGTCAACTTTTGGTCCTGTGATTGCTGTTGGTGATTTAAATAAAGATGGCCTTGAAGATTATTTCATTGGAGGTTCAGCCACGTATTCCGGAAAAATGTTTTTTCAGACAAAAAATGGTTTTGTAGAAAAGAACATTCCGGCACTGGAACAGGATAAAGCGAGTGAAGATACAGGAGCATTGATTTTTGATGCTGATAATGACGGAGATAACGATTTATATGTAGTGAGCGGTGGTTACGAATTTCTGATTAATGATCCAAAATTACAGGACAGATTATATCTCAACAACGGAAAAGGCGATTTTACTAAAGCGCCAACAGGAGTACTACCATCCATGCTGACAAGTAGTTCAAAAGTATATCCAATCGATTATGATAAAGATGGAAAACAGGATCTTTTAGTTTTAGGAAGACAAGTTCCGGGACAATATCCATCACCAACCACAACGTATTTGTTGCATAATTTGAGTACCGCAACACAGCCAAAATTTGAAATTTCTAAAAAAGCACCTAAGGAATTTGTCAATCTTGGAATGGCAACAAGTGCCGTAATTACTGATATTAACAATGATAAATTGAATGATATCATTATAGTCGGTGAATGGATGCCGATCCGTATTTTCCAAAATACAAAATCGGGTTTCAAAGAAATTACAAAAGACATGGGACTTAACGATGACACGACAGGCTGGTGGTGGAGCATTCAGCAAGGCGATTTTGATAAGGATGGCGACATGGATTATATCGTGGGTAATAACGGATTGAATTACAAATACAAAGCGACTCCCAATGAAACCTTTGATATTTTCGTGAAAGATTTTGACAACGATAAACACAAAGATATTGTGCTGAGTTATTACAATGATGGCAAGCAATATCCGGTGCGTGGCCGTGGTTGTTCATCACAGCAAATTCCGAATATCAAGAAGAAATTCAAAGATTACGAAAGCTTTTCAGAAGCGACTCTGGTTGATGTTTATACCGAAAAATCACTTAAAGAAGCCTTGCATTACAAAGTAAAATCATTTGCCAGTATTTATTTAGAAAATAAAGATGGAAAATTTGTTATCCATGAATTGCCAGTTGAAGCACAGCTGAGCTGTATCAATCAAATCATGGTGGATGATTATGATAAAGATGGAAATCTCGATGTTTTAATTACAGGAAACATGTTTAATTCTGAAGTAGAAACGCCTCGAAACGATGCTGGTCATGGATTGTTTTTAAAAGGAAACGGAAAAGGAAAATTCAAATCGCTAACAGCGCTCGAAAGCGGATTTTTTACTCCAGGCGATGTTAAAAACATGGAAAAAATCAAAGTACAGGGAAAAAACTATCTCTTGGTTACTAAAAATAATTCGTTTTTACAAAGCGTCAGGATCAATTAAAAATAGAAAGAGTAAGACAAGTTTTGATCTCCTATTCTGAGTTCAAGCTTGTCTTTTAGCCATTTCTAACTAATAATCCAAAACTTTAAAAACAAATGAAAAATACTTTTAACGCTTTCTATTTTTCCTTAAGTGATAAAATAGGAAAACACAGTGTTTCTTTAATGCGTATGGCGCTTGTCATCATTTACATTTGGTTTGGACTTCTCAAAATCTTTGGTCTTAGTCCTGCAGGTGACATGGTAGCGAAAACCGTTTTTTGGTTAAAGCCAGAATTCTTTATTCCCATTCTTGGTATTGCTGAAGTATGCATAGGAGTGGGATTACTCGTGAGAAAATGGATTCCGGTAACGATTGTGCTTTTATTATTGCACATGACCGCAACGCTATCCACTTTTTTCATTCTAAAATCCAGTTGTTTTGAAATCTTTCCGTATGAACCAACATTAGCCGGTCAATACGTTATCAAAAATATTGTTTTGGTAGCCGGAGCTCTCGTGATTGCAGGGAAATACAATGAAGAATATTATATAGCAATGAGTTTGAAAAAAGAGCAGGAAAAATTTACTGCAAATGCTACGATTCAGAATCAGCAAATGCTGAACGAGTAAACGGAAAACAAACTAATAACCAAGAAAAACAAATTAAAAAATGAAAAAAATATACTTGTGCTTTCTCTTCATAATTCCTGTTATGATGAGCGCACAAACTGATATAGATGCGCTTATGATGAGTAAAAATAATTTTTGCTTTGGAGCAGTTTATCAATACAGCAGTTGGGATAAATATTGGGAGGGGACTTTTAAAAGAGAAAATCTTAATCTTGGTACAGTATCTTCTCAAGGCCCTGCATTTATGGGTGATTATGGAATATTAGACAAACTGAATTTTCTTGTTACCATTCCGTATGTTGAAACCAAGGCAACTGCAGGGACTATGAAAGGCCAAAAAGGAATGCAGGATTTATCCTTGACCTTGAAATATATGCCAATTAAAAAGAAAGTTGGCGCATTTACGTATTCCTTGTTAGTTTTAGGAAGTTATTCAATGCCTACGTCAGACTACGTGGCTGATTATTTGCCATTAAGCATTGGTATGCGCAGCAAAACCGGAACCTTTCGACTAATGGGTGATGTACAATATCGTACTTTCTTCACGACTTTCTCTGCTGCTTATATGAAAAGAGGAAATATTACCATTGACCGAAATTCCTATTTGGATGATGAAATTCATTATACCAATGAAGTGAATATGCCCGATGTTATAAACGTCAATTTTAGATTTGGATACCGTTCCCCAAGATTAATTGCAGAAGCTGTGATTGACAATTCGGTTACTCAGTCCGGAGGTTTTGACATTACAAAAAACAACATGCCTTTCCCAAGCAATACCATGAATGCTTTTAAATTGGGCTTAAATGGAAAATATACGGTTATAAAAAAACCTGAATTAGCTATCGTAGGCGGATACAACGTAGTGACAGAAGGTAGAAATGTAGGAGAAACAACTTCGTTTTACGGAGGCGTTTTCTACCTGATTAATTTTAATAAAAAAAGCAAATAAGATGAAAAATAGTATTCAAAAAATAGTCTTTAAAAGTCTGATTCTTTTCCTTTTTGCAATGGGACTATTATATTCCTGTGATGATGACATTGCACAGCGTAATGAACAGTTTCCGCAATTAAGCCCTAAAAATACAGATGTTGAAGCCGGCACTTGGAAAACGTATCTTTTAACTGCACCAGATGAATTTTCAATTGATGTACCTGTTGCGACAAATTCAGCTGCTTATACAAGAGAAATTAACGAAATAAAAAGTTTTCAGGTCAGCATTACCGCTGAGCAAAAAAGCATAATAGAGTATTGGAGCGCGGGCAGCGTATTGCGTTGGAATGAAATTTTGCGAACATTAGTCGCGAGACATAATCGCCCGCCGTATCAAAATGAAGACGGAACTTATCCGGCACCTTCAGCTGCAAATCCATTTGCTTATCCTCAATTTCCATTTTCGAATCCTCCTTATGCTGCGAGAGCTTATGCTTATGTAAGCGCTGCTCAATACGATGCGCTGGTTGCTGCATGGCATTATAAAAAGCTTTACAACAGAGCAGCACCTTATACTGTTGATCCGAGTCTGCAAGTTTTAATCCCTAAAAGCACTTTACCATCTTATCCTTCAGAAGATGCTGTTGTGACGGGAGTTACCGTTGAACTTTTAAAATTGTTATTTCCAACTGAAATTGCTTATGTAAATGAAAAAGCTGAAGAAGAAAAATTATACCGCATTATCAGCGGCGCCAATGTTCGTTCTGATGTTGATGCTGGAATAATTTTAGGCAGAAAGGTTGCTGCAAAATTTATAGCTCGCGCTTCAACTGACGGAGCCGGAGCAGCTATTGGTACACCGGCAATTTGGGCTGCATTAGAATCTCAAACCGCTGCAACTGGAGAAGTTCCATGGAAATCATTAGAAATACCAGCCAGACCGCCAATGCTGCCTTTATTCGGAAAAGTAAAATCATTTTTGATGACAGAAGCAGATGTTGTGGCCAATCGCCCGCCGGCCCCGCCTTCAACAAAATCAGAGGCTTTCGCCAAAGAACTAGCCGAGATTAAAAAGTTCAGTCAAGATAAGTCTCGCGAACATTTGGAAATTGTCAGTTTCTGGGCTGATGGAGTAGATACCTATACGCCTCCAGGCCATTGGAACGCCATTGCTTCTGAAACTTTTGTACAGCAATCGTACAGTGAAGTTCGTTGGGCAAGAAATTTAGCCTTATTAAATGTCGCCATGATGGATGCGGCTATAAGCTGTTGGGATGCTAAATACGCTTATTTTAATCCACGTCCTTGCCAAATGGATCCTTCAATTAAAACTACTACAGGAGTTCCAAATTTCCCGGCCTATGTTTCTGGTCATTCTACTTTTAGTGCTGCTGCCAGCACCGTTTTGTCGCATTTTATTCCGACTAAAAAGACGGAATATGAAGCAATGGCTTTAGAGGCATCAAACTCAAGAATGTACGGAGCAATTCATTACAGAAGTGATTGTGAAAAAGGATTAGTCTTAGGTAAAAAAGTCGGTGGCTTTGCCGTTACTAGAGCAACAACTGACGGCGCGGAATAATAAAATAAAGTATCTTTTTCTTTATTATAAAATGAATTTTTTCAATTTTAAACCTGACGGGTTTCTAAAACCTGTCGGGTTTTGTTTTTTCATCATATACTATTTTTTATAAAAAATCAAACGGAAGAATACGATAGGTGTCCTTTTTATATAGTTTAGATTTTTATGCGATTTTTGATAGAAGTTTGCTTCATTTATGATATAAAATGATCCATTTGTATGATTCTTAAAACTGTTATTCCGCTATTTTTGCGAGCTCATAATGAGTTGCTTTTCCATTTAAATTCAAATTAATTACTATAACCCAAAAGGTTTTTAAAACATATAAAAAAATGAGATTCAGATTTAGCGCTATTGTTTTATTTTTAATATTTTTTCAAAGTACATTTTCGCAGACAGACGCAGTAACTGAGAAAAGAATTCAACAGTTAATAAAAAAAATGACTTTGAAAGAGAAAGCAGGAATGTTGCATGGTAACTCTAAATTTTACACTTCAGAAATAAAACATCTTGGAATTCCAGAATGGGCATTGTCTGATGGTCCGCATGGAGTCAGAGCAGAAATGAATCGACACGACTGGAAATATACAGGACAAACTGACGATTCTTCCACTTCTTTTCCTCCAGGAACGGCTATGGCGGCAAGTTGGAACTTAGATTTGGCAAAGCAGCGCGGTATTGTTTTAGGTGAAGAAGCTCGTTTTCGTAAAAAAGACGTTTTGCTTGGCCCCGGAATCAATATTATTCGTTCTCCTCTTTGTGGACGAAATTTTGAGTATTTGAGTGAAGATCCATTTCTTATTTCGCAGCTTTCCATAAGCTATATCAAAGCTTTGCAAACTCAGGATGTTGCTGCTTGTGTGAAACATTTTGTGGCAAATAATCAGGAAGAAAATCGTTTTGTTATTGATGTCAATATGAGCGAAAGAGCTTTTCGTGAAATTTATCTGCCTGGTTTCAAATCGTCGATTGTTGATGCCGGAGTATTGGGAGTGATGGGCGCTTATAATAAATTTAGAGGTGAATATTGTACCGAAAATAATTACTTAGGCCGAACAATTCTAAGAGATGAATTTAAATTCAAAGGCGTTTATATGTCGGATTGGGATGCCACTCATAGTACTGAAAAGGCAGCTTTAGCTGGTCTGGATCTGGAAATGGGGACGGAAAAAGAAAATTACAATGATTGGTATTTTGCAGATCCTTTAATTAAGGCAGTACAGGAAGGACGCATAAAAGAAAGTGTGGTAGATGAGAAAGTGGCCAATATTCTGCGAGTTATGATTAAAACAAAAGTTTTAGATCCTAAAACACGAATTGTAGGTTCTATAAATACTAAAGAACACCAGCAAGCAGCTTATCGTTCTGCAGTCGAAGCGGTTGTTTTATTGAAAAACGAGAGCCAAATTTTGCCTTTAAATATGAGCGCCTTAAAATCGGTGGCAATTATTGGAGATAATGCGACTCGAACTCATTGCGGTGGTGGATTTAGTTCCGAAATAAAAGCGTTATATGAGGTAACTCCATTTCAAGCAATTACTGAAAAATACAGAAAATCGGTACAGATAAATTTTGCACAGGGTTACGAAAAACAATCCCACGTTGAGGAAAGAAGCAGCAACGGACAATTAAATACAGACAAAGTAGATTGGAAATTAATTGACGAAGCAGTGGCACAGGCAAAAAAATCGGATGTAGCCATTGTTTTTGCAGGTTTAAATCATGATTTTGATTCAGAATCATTTGACAGACTTCATATGCGTTTGCCATATGGACAGGAAACTTTAATTCAGGAAGTAGCCAAAGCAAATCCTAAAACAATTGTTGTCATTATTGCCGGCTCTCCTCTTGAGCTAGCAGGAATTGAATCGAGAGTACCGGCCTTAGTTTGGGGATGGTATGGCGGAATGGAAGCTGGAAATGCTGTAATTGATGTATTGAGTGGTAAAGAATTTCCTTCTGGAAAACTTCCTTTTACGATTCCGGTTACACTAAGCCAATCACCTGCACATGCCTTAGGAGCATACCCTGGACATGATTTGAAAGTAAACTATGATGAAGATATTCTGGTTGGTTATCGCTGGTTTGATACCAAAGAAATTAAGCCTCAATATCCTTTTGGCTACGGATTGTCTTATACTTCTTTTGAAATCTCAAATGTTGCTGCAGATAAAAAAATCTATAGCGTAAATGATGAAATAGTCTTGAAATTCGATATTAAAAATACGGGAAAAACGAATGGTGCAGAAGTTGTTCAATTATATGTGGGACAAACAAATGCTTCAGTATTAAGACCAAAAAAGGAATTAAAGGCATTTGATAAAATATTTTTGAAGCCAGAAGAACGCAAAACAATTGATTTAAAAGTAAAGGTTAAAGATTTGGCTTTTTATGATGAGAAAACTTCCAGCTGGAAAATTGAAACTGGTGAATTTGTACTTTACACGGCCACATCAGTTAAAGATATCGTGAGCAGTCTGAAGATTACAGTAGAATAAGCAGCATTGAAAATTTATAAAAAATTAAAATTATGGCAATGTTTTATAATGCCATAATTTTAATTTTTTCTTCTTTCTCTTAGGTCATTTTCGATCTGAATTTCCATTTTTTTATCTATTTTGTAAAAGCATAACATTACAGCGCTTATAATAAATATAAAGCCAGGATAAATGCTGATAGAAAGTTTAATTCCTTCAACTGCTGCGGGTACCTGATTGATTTCTTCGGCTACATAACCATATTTAGATAAAAAAGCAGCACCCAATGCACCACCAATACTGATTCCGATTTTTAATCCAACAAGCATCGCCGAAAAAACAGTAGCAGTTGCTCTTCGATGGTTTTTCCATTCGCTGTAATCAGCCACATCAGCGATCATCGCCCACAATAAAGGAATTGTTACCCCGTAAATAAATCCGTGTGCTAATTGGGTCAGAAAAACGATTTCAATGGCTGTTCGGCTGTAAAAATTAAAAAGGAGCAGACTTATAGTAGACAAAAAAATAAAACTGATATAAATATTTCTTTTTCCAAAGGAATCTGCAAGTGGTTTCGAAAATAAAATACCCAAAATCATAAAAAGAATTCCGCCCGCATTAAAAAGACTAAATGCAGAAGTAGCAGCATCCTTTGGCCACTGAAAATCGACTAATCCCATTGATATCAATGAATTGTTAAGATCATGAATAAATGCTGTAAAACCAATATTATTCAAAAATAAGGTTTGCGCAGCAGGGTCTAAATAATATTTAAAATAAAATACATACATCCCGCCTTTTAAGGACAAGGTTATAAAAACTAAGATTGTAACCAGCAGCATAACGAGCCAGGGACTATTTTTAGACAAATCAATAAAATCCTGTTTTACTGAAGATTCTTGATTTTTTGTAGGGACGATTCTTTCTTTTGTGGTAAAAAAAGTAATGAGAAAGCAAAGTATTCCTATAACAGAAAATAGGATAATCGTATTTTTAAAACCGACTGCTTTGTCACCATGTCCGAAAATTAAAACTAAGGGCAATAAAAGGGACTGAATTATGAATTGAGCAATTAATACAGCAACAAATCGGTAGGAGGAAAGACTATTTCTTTCTTTCATATCACCTGTTAAAACACCGCTTAAGGCAACATAAGGCAAATTATTTGCAGAATAAATCAAAACTAAAAAAAAGTAAGTCAGTAAAGTATAGATTATCTTCCCATTTTCTCCAAAATCGGGAGTTAGAAAAGTAAGAACAGCACCAATTCCAAAAGGCAATGCAGTCCATAATATCCAGGGTCTGAATTTTCCCCATTTTGTCTGGGTACGATCGGCAATAATACCCATAAAAATATTAAAGAATGCACCAATAAAACCTCCAGTAAAGATAATAATACTTGCTTTTCCGGCAGGAATCTTATAAACATCGGTGTAAAAGAAAGCTAAAAAGGTAAGCAGAGTCTGAAAAATCAAATTTGCTGCAAAATCTCCTAAACCGTATCCTATTTTTTCTGTTACAGAAAGTTTTTCAGATGTCTTACTAATACTTACGTATTGTTTTTTGCTTCTATCAGTGAATTGGTTTATAGTTAAAATAGTACTGAGTTTTCTCATCTGTCAAAAAATTTCCCTTCTTTATAATTTGAATAAAATGCTATCTGTAAAAATAGCTCGAAAGTTGAAATATGATTGTCACTTTTGAAGCCTTTAATAGAACATTTGAAGCATTCTTTTGTTTCCATAAATCTTTTAAATATAAATTGCTATTTTAGCTTCATTAGTTTTCAAAAGCTTCTAAAATTCAAATCATTATACTCACTTTTACATTTTCTTTTTTATGCGTATTCTCTACCGTTTACTACTTGTTTACTGTCTTTTTTTAAGTTGCAATAAAAAACAGGATGATAAAGAATATCATAAATATACGAATGATTTGATCAATGAGACGAGTCCGTATCTTTTGCAGCACGCGCACAATCCTGTAAATTGGAAAGCATGGAATAAAGAAACTTTAGATCAGGCTAAAACAGAGAATAAACTTATTATCGTTTCGGTAGGATATTCTTCCTGTCATTGGTGTCATGTTATGGAAAAAGAAAGTTTTGAAAACGAGGCGGTTGCCAAATTAATGAATGACAATTTCATCAGCATAAAAGTAGATAGGGAAGAACGTCCCGACATTGACCAGATTTATATGAATGCGGTACAATTGATGACTGGCGAAGGCGGATGGCCGTTAAATTGTATTGCGCTTCCAGATGGCCGACCAATTTTTGGCGGTACTTATTTTACAAAAGAACAATGGATAAAAGCTTTAACCGAGATTTCTAATTTGTATAAAAAAGATCCAAATAAGGCAAGCGAGTATGCTGATAAGTTAGTAAAAGGAATTAAGGAATCACAATTAGTTGCTGTCAATAATAATGATGCCAATTTTAATAAAACTGAAATTTCGGCTGCTGTAAAATTATGGAAAGAACATTTAGATTTTAAAGATGGAGGTTTAGTTGGCGAAACCAAATTTCCGATGCCGGCTTCTTTGCAATTTTTGTTGCGTTACAGTGTTCAGAATAATGATAAATCAATTCAAAATTTTGTTGACAATACACTCACAAAAATGGCAAATGGCGGAATGTATGATGCTGTTGGGGGAGGATTTTCCAGATATTCTGTCGATGCAAAATGGCATATTCCTCATTTTGAAAAAATGCTGTATGATAATGCGCAATTAGTGAGTTTGTATTCAGACGCCTATCTGATTTCAAAAAATGAAAGCTATAAAAAAACAGTATATGAGACGCTGAATTTTGTAGAAAAAGAACTCATGGCTTCAAACGGAGCTTTTTATTCTTCTATAGATGCTGATAGCAAAAACAAAGCAAATAAATTAGAAGAAGGAGCATATTATACATGGAAAAAGGATGAATTGCAAGAGTTGTTAAAATCAGATTTTCCACTTTTTCAGAATTATTACAATATTAGCGAAAATGGTTTATGGGAAGATGGAAAGTATATTTTGTATAAAACGCAAGGAGATAAAGATTTTGCAGTCAAAAATAAATTGACCTTAACGGAATTAGATTCTAAAATAAAAAACTGGAAGCAAATACTTTTATCAGCGAGAAACAAAAGACCCAGACCACATGTAGACAATAAAACATTGACTTCATGGAATGCTTTAATGTTGAAGGGCTATGTGTCTGCTTATAGAGCATTTAAAAATCCGCATTACAAGGAAATCGCTTTAAAAAGTGCAAAGTTTATTGTGGACAACCAATTACAAAAAGATGGAAGTTTGAATCATAGCTATAAAGAAGGCAAAAGCAGTATTTCTGGTTTTTCTGAAGATTATGCAAGTGTTATAGATGCTTTTATTGCGCTGTATCAAATTACGCTTGATGAAAAATGGCTGAACAAATCGAAGCAATTAACGGATTATGCTATAAAACATTTTCAGGATAAAAAATCGAGTCTTTTTTATTTTACCTCTCGTACTTCAGCAGATTTAATTGCACGAAAAATGGAAGTTGCAGACAATGTTATCCCGAGTTCCAACTCGATTTTTGCTCATAATTTATTTGCATTAGGGCATTATTATTCTAATGAGATGTATGCAAAAACGGCGCAAAATATGCTCAATAATATAAAAGTTAGTGCTTTGGAAGCACCTATGGAATATTACAATTGGCTCGACTTAATGCTGAATTACACGAATAATTATTTTGAAGTTGCTCTTTCGGGAAAAGAAGCTGTTAGTAAAACAAGTGAATTGCAAAGTTATTATTTGCCTAATATTCTCATTGCTGGATCTACAAAAGAAAGTAAACTTCCAATATTAGAAAACCGCTTTGTTGAAAATGAAACCTTCATTTATATCTGTGTAAACAGAGCTTGCAAAAGGCCAGAAACACAAATCGATGCAGTATTTAATCAAATAAAAAATAATTTTTAATAAATTATGGGATATGAATACTGCTGATTAATAGTGTATTACGGAAGATGTTTTATGTTTTTCTTTTATGAGTTATCTAAAGAATTCTTAATATCAGTTGTAAATCTGTAAAGTTTAGCATCAAACGGATTGGTGTAATACGAATATCTTAATTTTTTAAATTAAAAAATCTATAAACTATTATTTTTAAGCATATTTTTTATTAATAATAGAAAGTTTTTAACACGCAACCGGTTGTGTTTTGATTTATTTTTTTATATTTGTAATAAATACACTTATTCATAAAATGAAATTATGGTTATAGTTTTTGGACTATTTGCAAATTCATAAACACATTAAACTTAGGAGAGCTATTGAATAAGAAAATAAAGTCAGGATTATAATTAAAGATTATAATTTTTTTATTGTTGGGTCATTAAATATTGAAAGATAAGAATTGGTTTAAAAAGTGAATAGTGTGTTATAAGTGTTATTTTACAGAATCTATTTATAACTAAGTGCGTTAGTTTTTAAATCGTAAAGCCGGAAGCTTAATCCCTTTCGGCTTTTTCATAACTCTATACTATTTATAATAGTACTAATCGAATTATTTAAAATCATGAAATTAAAAATTACTGTACTGTTTTTTGTTTTAGTAAACTTGTCACAGAGCTGGTCGCAAAATATCATTTTGCAGTCACCAAATCAAAAAATTACAACTGTTCTGCATACCGCTGGTTCGAATGCGAAAGGTGAATGGTATTTGAAAGTATCCTATCAGACAGCTAATACTTTTTCAGAAATAATTCCGAAAATAACTTTAGGACTTTCGAGAAGCGATCAGGATTTTTCTACAGCACTTCGTTTTTTAAAAGCAACAAAACCGAGATTGATTAAAGATCATTATGAACTTCCATTCGGCAAGAAATCAATACGCGAAAACACGGCCAACGAAATAACGGTTTCTTTTGAAAATCCGAATAAAGCCAGATTGAATCTTATTATTAGAGCCTATAATGATGGCATTACCTTTCGATATGAATTTCCAGAGAAAAAAGGCTCTTATAGTATTAATGATGAATTCACTGCTTATCAAATACCAAAAGAAAGTAAACGATGGCTAGAAAAATGGAATCCTGCCAATGAAGGATTGTATGCTTCGAGCAGTGATGATAAAATTTTACAGCAAGAATGGTGTTATCCCGCACTATTTGATGCATCAGATAAATCATGCTGGTTTCTGTTGCATGAAGCAGATTTAAATCGCAGTTATTGCGGCACAAAATTGAGCAATATAAAAGATATTGATACGTACAAACTTACTTTTCCCGATCAACAAGATGCCAGAGGAACAGGTGAATCAAAACCAAAAATTTCACTTCCGTGGAAATCACCTTGGAGGGTAATTACTATCGGAAGTTTATCTGATATCGTAGAAAGTACTTTAATCGAGGATGTATCGACTCCTACTGCTTTTAAAACAACTGCTTGGATAAAGCCAGGAAAAGTTTCCTGGAATTACTGGTCAAGCAATCACGGAACTAAAGATTTTAAGACCGTATGTGAATTTGCAGGTTTAGCCGTAAACATGAACTGGCCCTATACGCTTTTAGACTGGGAATGGGATACCATGGCGAATGGCGGTAATCTGGAAGATGCTTTGAACTATATTCATTCTAAAGGAATAAAACCTTTGATGTGGTATAATTCGGGAGGAGATCATACGTGGGTGCCTTCGACGCCAAAAGACCGAATGCTGACGCATAAAAACAGAGTGGAAGAATTTACAAAACTTAAAAAATTAGGTGTAGCCGGAGTTAAAGTTGATTTTTTCGAAAGCGAAAAACAGGATATGATTCAATATTATCTTGATATTCTGGAAGATGCGGCCCAATTTGAAATGATGGTCTATTTTCACGGCTGTATTGTACCAAGAGGCTGGTCAAGAACGTATCCTAATTTAATGACTTATGAAGCGGTACGTGGGGCTGAATGGTACAACAATGGCCCAGAATTTTCGACCACAGCACCTGAGCATAATACCATTTTACCTTTTACAAGAAATGTAGTAGGAGCAATGGATTATACTCCTGTGACTTTTACCAATTCTCAATTTCCGCATCATACTTCTTATGGACATGAATTGGCGCTTTCTGTACTTTTTGAGTCTCCTTTCCAACATTTTGCAGATAGGCCTGAAGGATATTACCAATTACCTGACGAGGCGAAAAACTTCTTAAAAGAAGTTCCAACTACGTGGGACACAACCAAACTTATCGATGGTTATCCAGGCAAAGATGTGATAATGGCGCGTAGAAAAGGAGGCTCTTGGTACATTGGCGGAATTAGTGCCTCAGAACGTGAAGAGCTTACAAAAGAAATCAAACTGGATTTTTTAGATGAAGGGATTGATTATCGTGCCGTTGTTATTGCAGATGGAAAACACGATAAAGCGTTTTCTTCTCAAGTTTTGGAAGTAAATAAGAACAGTACCATTGAGGTGAAATTGCTTCGTAGAGGAGGCTTTGCAATTTCGTTGACTCCAATAAATCAGTAGTTTCAATTAAAAAATAATACATGTTATAACTATAAAACCAAACCAAAAACCATAATAATGAGAAACCAAACCAAAATTTTATTTGCACTGCTATGTTGTCTGTCGGCAATAAAAATGGAAGCGCAAAATCCGATCATTAAAGATATTTTCACTGCTGATCCGGCACCTATTGTACATAAAGGAACTTTGTATTTATATACGGGACACGATGTCGCAACAGAGCAGGATACGAATTACAAAATGGCCGACTGGCATGTCTTTTCTACAACCAATATGAAAGACTGGAAAGATCATGGAGCATTGCTTTCACCAAGCACATTTTCCTGGGCTACGGGCGATGCTTATGCCGCGCAATGTATCGAGAGAAACGGAAAATTTTATTGGTTTGTTTCTACGTTTCATAAAAAGAGTGATGTAAGTGCTGGCGGTGCGGCAATAGGCGTGGCAGTTTCAGATAGTCCTACAGGTCCTTTTAAAGATGCCATTGGCAAAGCGCTTATCATTAATGAAATGACTACCGATATGACCTATGCCTGGGATGATATCGATCCTACTGTATTTGTCGATGATGATGGACAAGCGTATCTATTTTGGGGAAATGGAAGCTGTAAGTGGATAAAACTTAAAAAGAACATGACAGAAGTAGATGGAGCCATTACTACTTTCAAACCTAAAAATTATATCGAAGGACCTTGGGTTTACAAAAGAAAAGGACTTTATTATCTGGTTTATGCCAGTGCAGGAACAAAACCAGAAATGATAGAATACTGCACGGCTAAAAGTATAACAGGCCCTTGGACTTATCAGGGAATTATACAGGAAAATGTACCCAATAGTTTTACCACACATCCAGGTATTATTGCCTATAAAGGCAAATCATACTTTTTCTATCATAATGGAAGCTTGCCAACTGGTGGAAGCTACAGACGTTCAATTTGCGTCGATTATATGCATTATAATAAAGATGGCACGATTCAGAAAGTAATACAGACTACGGAAGGCGTAAACGAAATCAAGTAAAAAGTATCTCAATCTAATTTTTTTATACCATGAAAAATAGAATTACTTTCATTTTTGCCTTCTGTATTTTGATGATTCAAACTACTGTTTCTGCACAGGAAAAAAAAGCAAATAATCCACTTATTTTTTCCGATGTGCCTGATCTTTCGATTATTCGGGTAGGGAAAAATTATTACATGAGCAGTACAACGATGCACATGAGTCCGGGGCTGCCTATTATGAAATCTACAGATCTGGTCAATTGGAAACTGATTAATTATGCCTATGATACTTTGGCAGATGTACCGGAATTAAATTTAACCGAAGCTAAAAGTACATATGGCAGAGGTTCTTGGGCGAGCAGTTTACGTTTTCACAACGGCACTTACTATGTGACGACTTTTGCCCAAACAACAGGTGAAACCTATATTTTTAGAACAAAAGATATCGAGAAAGGAAATTGGCAAAAAGTTTCTTTTCAACCCGCTTATCACGATCACTCTCTTTTTTTTGATGACAATGGAAAAGCATATTTGATTTACGGAACAGGTCAAATCAAATTAGTTGAACTAAACGATGACTTAACCGGAATCAAACAAAATGTTCCTGAAAAAATCATTATAGAAAATGCCAGTGCACCCGCAGGAAATAATATTATGCTGAGAGCTGAAGGTTCACAATTATTCAAAATTAAAGGAAAATATTATTTATTTAATATCTGTTGGCCGAAAGACGGAATGCGAACTGTGGTTATACATAAAGCAGATAATATCACAGGTCCTTGGGAAGGAAAAATAGGTTTACAGGATTTAGGTGTTGCGCAAGGCGGACTTATCGATACTCCTGATGGACGCTGGTTTTCTTATCTGTTTCGTGATTTTGGTGCTGTTGGCAGAATTCCATATTTAGTTCCCGTGAAATGGGAGAATGGCTGGCCAATATTAGGTGAAAATGGTAAAGTTCCTGAAATACTAGACCTGCCGGCCAATAAAAGTTTGATTCCGAATTTGGTCGCTTCTGATGAATTTGATAGAAAGAAAGGGCAAGAAACTCTTCCGTTAGTTTGGCAATGGAATCACAATCCGGATAATGCACTTTGGTCTTTAAAAGAAAGAAAAGGATTTCTCCGACTTAAGACAGGAAGAATTGATACTGATTTTCTGCAGGCAAGAAATACACTTACACAGCGCACTATTGGGCCAACGAGTAAAGCTTCTGTTTTGCTGGATGTTTCAAAAATGAAAGAAGGCGATTTCGCCGGATTAAGTGCTTTACAAAAAGAGTACGGATTGGTAGGAGTGAAAATGGAAAACGATCAAAAAGTAATCGTAATGGTTAGTACTATCAAAGATAAACCGATTGAAATACAGCGAATTCCTTTACTTCAAAATCAGATTTATTTCAAAATTGATTGTGATTTTACGAATAAAAAAGACGAAGCTAATTTTTTCTACAGTTTAGACGGGAAAGTTTGGAATCCGATAGGAGAAACTTTAAAAATGAAATATACGTTGCCACATTTTATGGGCTATCGTTTTGGCTTATTTAATTATGCCACAAAAAATACTGGCGGATATGCAGATTTTGACTGGTTTAGGATTAATCATTAAAAAGATAAAAAAGAAAAAAAATGATAATAGATAAAAATTTTACAAGTGAATCTCTGGTTAGATTTCACTTTTTGGTACTGCTTATTGGCTTGGTTCTACCCATTCTAGCCATCAGTCAAAATAAAAGGAAGACAGAAAAATCAGAATCTAAAACACCTCAATACCGCAATCTTTTTAAGGAAGCAGGGTATAGTCAGATTGAAATAGACAAGAAATTGACTAAAGCTTATTATGATGTTTTTGAAGGCCCTAACAAAGTTTATTTTGAAGAAGGGGATTCGCTAGGATATGTTTCGGATGTTAAAAATAAAGATGCTCGTACGGAAGGAATGTCGTACGGAATGATGATTGCCGTTCAGCTCAATAAAAAAGAAGTTTTTGACCGAATCTGGAGATGGTCGGTTAAATACATGCAACATCAGGAAGGTCCACGAGAAGGTTATTTTGCCTGGAGTGTAAATCCGGAAACCAAAAAACAAAATTCGGCCGGTTCTGCTTCAGATGGAGAATTGTATTATATCACGAGTTTGCTTTTTGCTTCCAATAAATGGGGTAATTCTACAGGGATAGATTATTACAAAGAAGCCAGAAGAATATTGGATAATATGTGGAAAAAAGACGGCACAGGCAATGTCCATAATATTATAAATACCGAACATAAGCAAATTTCATTCGTGCCCGAAGGCGGTGGTTATAACTGGACAGATCCTTCTTATCATGTTCCTGCTTTTTACGAAATCTGGGCATTATATGCCAAAGATGGCCACGAACAGTTTTATAAAGAATGCGCCGATGTTTCTCGTGAATTTCTGCATAAAGCAACGCATCCGGTAACGGGCTTAAATTCAGATTATACCGAGTTTACTGGCGAACCACATCCCACACCCTGGATGCCACCGGGATTTCGATACGATTCCTGGCGCGTTCCTATGAATATTGCAATGGATTATACTTGGTACGGAAAAGACAAAAAGTGGCAGGAAGAATATGCTTCAAAATTTCAAAATTTCCTAAGATCGAAAGGATTAGACACTTTTGAAGATCAGTTTAATCTGGATGGTTCTAAACCTGATTTTATTCTGCAAGCTGGTACGGTTAAAAAACTGAGACATTCTATTGGTTTAGTAGCAACCTCGGCTACGGCATCATTAGTAAATAAAGACAAAAAAAGTATCGATTTTGTTCATGCGGTCTGGAATGCCAAATTAGAACCTTATGAGGACGGCTATTTTGATCCCTATTATGATGGATTGATGTATCTCTTTAGTTTAATGCATCTCAGTGGTAATTATCAAATCATAAATCCGGCAGTTAAATAAATTTTAAACTTAAAAATAAAAATATGAAACAGTATGCAGTTATTATTTTGTTGTTTAGTTTTTCGAATATTTCATTTTCTCAGAGTTTAAAATTAAATGAAAAGGACTATTTTGAAACTACTGGCCTGAATGTTCTGGTTTTTAGCAATGAATATAATGGAATGTTTTTTGACGAAAAAACAGCCGGAATAGAGTTCATTCATCATGGTGTTAGAACTGTGACCGGAGGGGCAATCAGACTTCAAAACACTCCGGAACAGTGGGATTTAATCCCAAAAATGACGAGTCGAAAAGTAGATAAGGCAAACAATACCATTGAAGTTACATTGCGTTATGAAGAGTTTGATTTTGATTCCAAAATTGTAGTAACTTCAAAAGGAAAAGGATTTGTTATTACTGTTTTATTGGATAAACCGATTCCAAAGAAATTAGAAGGAAGAGCAGGATTTAATATGGAATTTTTGCCTGCCTCTTACGTCGAAAGTAATTATATGGTTGATGGAAGAGCAGAAACTTTTCCGAGATATCCTGCAGGTAACACTGAAATTCAGCCTTTATCTCAAAAAATTCCACAGTTTGCAGGACATACGACATTTGACGATCGCGGAAGAAATGAATTTATAGTGACACAACCACTCGCATCGGGTAAGAATTTAAGCCTTGCTCCTGAAAACCCGGAACGTACAGTAAAAATCCAATCCGAAGATCAGGAAGTTCTGCTTTTTGATGGAAGAAATCTGGGTCAGAATGGTTGGTTTATAGCGCGTAGTATGCTTCCTTCAAACAAAACAGGAAAAGTGCTGACTTGGTATGTAGAACCTAATGCAATTTCGAATTGGAAAAGAGAACCCGTAATTGGATTTTCTCAGGTGGGTTATATGCCAAACCAAAAGAAAGTGGCCGTCATCGAACTCGACAAAAATGATAAAGCATTAGCCACAGCGTCAATTTTTAAACTTAATGAAGACGGAAAATTTGTAGAAAAACTAAAAGGCGATGTCAAGCTTTGGGGGAATTATCTAAGATATAATTATGCTCAGTTTGATTTTAGCACTGTTAAAGAAAAAGGACTTTATTACATTCAATATGGAGATCAGAAAACCAATACTTTTCAGATTGAAGATGATATTTATGCTAATGTATGGCATCCTACAATGGATGTCTGGTTTCCGGTTCAAATGGACCACATGGAAGTCAATGAAGCTTACAGAGTTTGGCATGGAAAACCATTTTTAGACGATTGTCTTCAGGCGCCTTTGAATCATGAACATTTTGATGGATATAAGCAAGGACCCACTACAGAAACGAAATATAAACCTTTAGAACGTATTCCGGGAATGTCAGTAGGCGGATGGTTTGACGCTGGCGATTTTGATATACAAACTTTTTCGCATGTTAGCGTAATCAATAGTTTTGTAGAATCTTGGGAACAGTTCAAAGTTAAAAGAGATGAAACTTATATTGACCAAAAAACACAGTTTGTCGATATTCATCGTCCTGATGGCCAACCCGATTTATTACAGCAAATTGAGCATGGCGTTTTGAATCTTGTGGCACAAGTCGAGAATATTGGGCATCCGGTTAGAGGAATAGTTGTACCTAATCTGCATCAGTATCATCATTTGGGTGATGCTTCTACAGAAACGGATAATCTTCCTTATAATCCAGCTCTCAAGCCTTATGAATCCAATGGGATTTCCAGTGGAACGCTTGATGACAGATGGGCATTTACAAACCGAACTTCATTTTTGGATTATAGAACAGCAGGAGCTTTAGCGTCAGCAAACAGAGCATTAAAGGGCTACAATGATGAACTTTCGGCTAAATGTTTAGCATTAGCCATTAAATTGACAAACGAAGCAAGGGAAATAGATAAAAAAGCAAAACCCGATGATAGTCCAATGTCGAGATGGGGAAAAGGAAGCGAAATGATTGCGATGTTGCAACTTTACTTAAGTACGAAAGATAATCAGTATAAAAAGGGTTTTTTAGACAGAATCTGGAAAGCGTTGGATGAAAACATAGAATTTAATCTGAATTCGGCTTTATTGGCTTTGCCTGCTATGGATAATAATTATAAAGTAAAATTGCGTGGCTATGTCATTAAATATAAAGAAAAAACCGAAAAAGAAAATGCAGGAAACCCTTATAATGTTCCGATTGCATTGAGAGGATGGGGCGGAAGTTCTCAGGTTATTAATTGGGCCAGCACCAATTATTACATTCATAAAATTTATCCGGATATCATGGATAAAGAATATGTTTATCAGGGATTGAACTATATTTTTGGATGTCATCCTTATTCCAATTTATCTTTTGTGAATGCGGTAGGAAACAGATCTAAAAAAGTAGCTTATGGAAACAACCGTGCCGATTTTACAACCATTGCTGGTGGAGTAGTACCAGGGCTTATCTTTTTAAAGCCGGATTATTTAGAAAATAAAGATGACTGGCCATTTTTTTGGGGAGAAAATGAGTGTATCATAGATGGTGGAGCGTGGTTTGTTTTTCTCGCTAATACGGTAAATGATTTGGCAAATGAAAAATAGTAAACAGGCTTAAAATTTAACCGCAAGGTGCGCAAAGATCTACGCAAAGTTCGCAAAGCTTTTATTGACAAAGCTTTGCGAACCTAATAAAGCTAATTATAAACACAACGAAAAAAACTTTGCGGGCTTTGCGGTAAAATTAACCACAACATAAACAAATATAAATATGAAACAATTTATAAATATTGCCATACTAATTTCCAGCTTGTATTTTCAGTCAGGCTGGAGTCAGGAAACACAGTTTATTGAAGATTTTAAATCTTCAACAATGAATCAGTCGGATAAACAATTTCCGCAAGTAAATTCGCAAAGACGCGTGCGTGCCAGTATTTCGGCACCCAATGCCAATAAAGTCCAACTGGATATTGGCGGTGTAAAATATGATCTGAAAAAAGATGACAAGGGAGTTTGGACGGGAGAATCGAATCCGCAGGATGAAGGATTTCATTATTACCAGTTAAATATTGATGGAGCCTCAGTTCCAGATCCGGGAAGTTTGTATTTCTACGGTGCCGGCCGATGGGGAAGTGGGATAGAAATTCCGTCAAGAGATCAGGAGTTTTTCGAATTAAAAAATGTACCTCATGGTCTTATAAATGAAAATATTTACTTCTCAAAACTGACTAATGCTTTTAGACGTTGTTTTATCTATACTCCTCCTTCTTATAATGAAGATAGTAAAGCACGTTTTCCGGTACTTTATTTACAACACGGAAGTTTTGAAGACGAAACTGGCTGGTCATCTCAGGGTAAAGCCAATTTAATTTTAGATAATCTAATTGCTTCAAAAAAAGCAACGCCAATGATTATTGTAATGGATAACGGCTATGCCTTTAAACCTCAAACTAAAGAGATTTCAGATAAGAAAGAACGTCCGGAATCAATTTTTGAAGAAGTTCTTATTACTGAAGTTATTCCTATGATTGACGCTAAGTTTCGTACGATTGCCAATCGTGAACATAGAGCTATCGCGGGTCTTTCGATGGGAGCCAATCAAACAATGAGAATCATGATGAATCATCTTGATATTTTTTCTTATTATGGAGGTTTCAGCGGTACAGCAAATTATCCAAGTGGTGATACGATTGATGTTGCTACATTTTTAGACGGAAAATATAAAGATGGTAATGCACTGAACAAAAAAATCAAGCTTTTTTGGTTAGGTCTAGGAACAAAAGAACCAAGCCCTTTTCCTAAATCTATTGGAGCATTCCGAACCATGTTAGAACAACAAGGAATTAAATATGATTATTATGAATCTCCTGAAACAGCTCATGAGTGGCTTACGTGGAGAAGATGTTTGAATCAGTTTGCTTCTAAGCTGTTTAAATAATTAATCTAACTTCTAAAAACTAACTAACCTACTATGACCAAACCCTTTCTTATTGCACTATTCTTAATTAATGCTACTGCTGTTTTTTCACAAACAACAACAGATACCATAAAACCCCATAAACTTTCTCCTGTAACTGTCGAAGGCAGTCGCATACTTGTTGATATTCATCGGCTTGAACCTGTACAAGGTACCTATATTTTTTCAGGTAAAAAGAATGAGGTAATTGATATGACCCAGAAAAATGGTGCGATTACAGAGAAATACGGCAGACAAATTTTTGCTAAAATACCCGGTATTTTTGTTTACGATATCGACGGAACAGGTAATCAGGTAAATATTTCCACACGTGGCCTTGACCCTCACCGTAGTTGGGAATTCAATGTGCGTAAGGACGGAATCATAACCAACTCCGACATGTACGGTTATCCTGCCAGTCACTATAATATTCCAATGGAAGCGGTAGAACGTATTGAACTAGTTCGGGGTACAGCTTCTCTGCAATACGGTGCGCAATTTGGAGGTATGCTCAATTATATTAGTAAACAGCCAGATTCAAAAAAAGTTACTTTTGAAACTATCAATACGCTCGGTTCTTACGGTTTAGTGAGTACTTACAACAGCCTTTCGGGAACATTAGGAAAGTTTCGATATTCTGCCTGGGTAAATGGCAAATGGATTACAGGTTATAGAGATAATAGTGACTCTAGTTTTGATGCTGAAGGAATTTCGCTTTATTATGATGTATCAAAAGATCTAACTTTTAAACTAGAATGGACGCATTCAAATTACATTACACATATTCCTGGACCGTTAACCGATAGTATGTTTTATGATGATCCAAAAATGTCAACGCGATCTCGTAATTATTATCAGCCCAATATCCATATTCCGTCATTAACAGCGGATTGGAATGTTAGTTCTTCAACAAAATTGAGACTGACGACTTCGGCTGTTTTAGGAGCAAGAAATAGTGTGATGTTTGACAGGCCGGCCAATATTGCCGACACCATTGTTCCTGCTACACTTCAGTATAATAATCGTCAGGTTGATATTGATCATTTTAATAGTTACACCACAGAGTTGCGAATGCTTCAATCCTACAAATTGTTCCAACAAACAAGTTCGCTTGCGACAGGTATTCAATATATGAACAACGATCTGCACCGCCAACAGCAAGGAAAAGGAACAACAGGAACCGATTTTGATTTATCGCTTGTAACACCGGGCTGGGGGAGAGATCTGCATTTCAAAACAAAAAACATAGCATTATTTGCCGAAAATCGATGGCTTTTAACAAAGCGATTTTCAGTCAATACAGGAGTTAGAATGGAAATTGGTGAAACGAATATGACCGGTACAACCATTTATTATTCAGAAAAAGAATTGCCAAATAAAATTGAACATCATTTTCCGTTATTTGGTGTAAGTGCCCAATATGATCTCACAGAAAGTATCAATATTTACGGAGGATGGTCGCAAGCTTATAGGCCTGTTATTTTTAAAGATATTATTCCACAATCGATTTACGAGGCAAGCGATAAAAATTTAAAAGATGCTTATGGCTATAATACCGAAGTTGGTTTTAGAGGCAAATGGAAATACCTAAATTGGGATGTAACAGGTTTTTATTTGCAATACAACAACCGCTTGGGTACGCTTGCACAAACGGACTCGGCAAACAATCTGATTATTTTCAGAACCAATATTGGTGATTCAAGAACAGCTGGACTTGAATTCTTTTTGCAGGGCGATTTCTCTTTGGGTAAAAAGACGAGTTTATCATTGTTTACTTCAACTTCTTTTATGGATGCCCGCTATGAGGATGCTGTAGTTAGATCAGGCAATACCAATGTAAATATCGACGGCAATAAAGTAGAAAGTG
This sequence comes from Flavobacterium sp. LC2016-01, assembly GCF_009711135.1. Classification (GTDB taxonomy): domain Bacteria; phylum Bacteroidota; class Bacteroidia; order Flavobacteriales; family Flavobacteriaceae; genus Flavobacterium. Next base: position 131,315 of record NZ_WMIC01000010.1, read on the forward strand.
TTCCGTCCTGGATTTCCAGAAACGGAATTACACTTCGATATTCACAAGTTAGTTTCTCAGCACTTTACAGTTATACAGCTGAAAGTTATGCCGATGCACTTAATATTGTTACGCCTTCTGCAAGCGGAGCCGTTGGTCTGGTACCTGCATATCAGCTTCTTGATTTAAACCTTGCACTACGATTGACAGACAATATAAAATTACAATTTAATCTCAGTAATGTTTTTGATGAGCATTATTTCACAAAACGTCCTCAATTTTACCCGGGACCTGGGATTTGGCCATCAGACGGAAGAACATTTTCAGGAACAGTATCTATAAAAATATAGCCAGAATATATTGGAGTAAAGCGATAAAATATAGAAAATCATCTTCTATATTTTATCGCTTTTTTACTAAAGTTTAATTTCCGAAATGTTTTTGAACGGCCAGCACTAAAAACATAAAATCGGTAGATCCGCCACCCATTACATATTCGGTTTGTTGCCAAAAGTAAGGCCATTTCTTAAGTTCGGGTAAGTTTGGTCTTATAAGTGCCGTTCCCGAAGTTACTCCTCCGGGAATATAAGACCAATCGGCGCGGTTCATACCATACGCTACCAACACCGAATTAGATCCAATTCCCGATGCAAAAGAGGCTGTATTATTGCCCGGATGAACTCCAAGTATAAAATTTAAAGCATTACTATACACTTCATAGTTTGCAAACTTTGGCCATGATTTTGAAAAATAATATTGCTTTACGCCAAATTCCTGTAAAGTCCAGCCAGCTCCCCAAATATTAGGCGTGTATGGAACTCCGTATGGAGAATCTGTAAGGGAATTGTTTTTGCTTTTTGTAGCCCATTTTTGCGCCTCAGCATTCAACTTCTCCAGAAAGGATTTATCTTTAATAAGATGTTTTATTCGCCCAACTCTCCATCCTAAATCTTCGAAATTTTTCAATACATCTCCTTGTAAATCTGTAATTTGATTGATGTAACTTGTTTCGTTTGTTGACAGTGCTAATTCAACAAGAATAGCTATTTTATTTTCTGTTCTTTTTGATTTTGCAAAAGACGTTTTGTAAAGCGCTTTGGCTGTTTCTAAACATTCAGTGGCTAATTTGGGATTTGAGACTTTTAAAACCCGATAAGAAGCGGCAAGTCCGGCAGCAACATACAATTCCCGATCAGGATTATCTTCAGTAAAAACCCATCGATCATCATCTTTTGCATTTGGATTTTCGGTCCATTTGTTATCTGTAACTCCTCCAAAATCGCCAAGAAGTACATATTGTTTTAAATCGTTTGTAATAATTCCTCTGTACAAACGTCCCATAGAACGGTATGCTCCCAAAATTGAAGCCAGTCCGTGTTCCATTTGCTGCAAAGCATCCGATTTGCCGTCAGGCTGATGAATTTCAACAACTCTTTTATTTTCATCAATACTGGTCGCATCATAAGACTCAATATTAAATTCCTCTAACATCAGTGCCAGATTCCATACGGTTCCAATTTGAGATTCTACACGTAAATCATCATCTCCGGCGTCATGCCAACCTCCTTGATTTAAATCCGGAACAACTTCATTCGATTTATATTTTGTAAGTGTCGAAGGTCCCTGCACATATCCATCAAAATGATTCAGATTAATCGGTGCCATTTGAGCATCATCTAAATGACAGAAGTTATGCCAAATTCGATATTTTTCATTCACTCTCACGTGACACATTTGAACAGGTAAAAAGTATTCCAAAATAGGCTGCCAAACATTTCGGTCATATAACTTTTTGCTTATTTGAAAAGGAGAAGTTTTATTTCCTCTATAACTTAACGTGTACATTCCTTCTTCTTTTACTTCAGAAAAGTCGAGTTGGTAATAGTTATATCTTAAAAAGTCGCCCCATTTTTTAGGCTTTATGGTTTTGATGTTTTTCTTACCAAACGCATCATGTTTTATCAAAATTATTTCAGACACTTCCGTATCATTTGGATCTGTTTCTAAAATAGCTACCTTAGATTGTGTTGGATAATAACCAACTTGTGAAACCTGAACAACCGGTTTGTATGTCCAATTTGGAATAACATTTGGAGAAACCGTAATGTCTATAACCCTTTTTCCGGACGTTGCGGCAATAGGAGCCCTGATAATAAACCATCCGTTATTGTGATTGATTCTTCCATCCCATAAAGCAATGTCTTCTAAATTAGACTGAATACTTAATCGTAATAAATCGCTTTCAGGAGCAATTGTGATTTTTTTTCCTTTGCAAAGCGGTGTTCCAAGGTTTTGTCCATCAATATGTGGTAGAACAGGCCCATAAGGCGAAGGAGTGAAAATCCCAAAATTTCCATCACAGCTATACGATTTTCCAAATAAATCTCCTGGAAATAATTCGAGATTGAAACCAATTTTGCCTAACCATTTTGCATCAACTTCATTTTCTAAATCAACTGTAATCCGGAAATTATTTCCTTCTGTAGGCGTTACGTTTACTTTATATTTTAATTTCAAATCCGGATAATTTATCGGATTAAAACCAACATGATTTTTAGTTTCATCAGGATAATATAAACTTTGAGAAATGGTATTTGTTGCAGGATCTATCTTTTTTTCTACTTCTTTCGGAACAGGAGACCATTGACCTGGTGAAATTTCTAATCTCAAATCACCATTAGCCATAACACGTTCCCCATGCTGAATCATCGTAACACCTGTCTGATGCCCATCCGGGTATATATCGTTAAAGACGGTTACCTCTAATCCGCGAGCAGAAAAATAACCTTTAGGATGAAGTTTTAAATTTTGTGCCTGCATCTTAATTTGCAGCATCAAGACTATTAACACAAAAACAATCAGAGCTTTACTTTTCATTATTTTATAGCGTATTTCGATTAATATTTTATGAAGGAATGTAAATAGACTAATGTTAATTAATGACGAATCAAATAATACCATTAAGCTAATAAATGTAGTTTTCTTCTAATAATCTGAATAACAAATTTGAAGCGTATTATAGAAGAATTGATGCGCTTTTAATCGTTTAATTTTCATATCAAATAGTTTCTATCATTACGATCATTTATCTAATTTCTCCTGCTATAATTGATTGAATGGAATTGCAAATATCAGCTATGTGTTTTTCTATATTGGAGAGGCGCCATCCCAATTTGTTTTTTGAACATTCTAGAGAAATAATAAGGATCGTCAAAACCTATTTCCTTGCATATTTCCTTAATATTCATGTTGCTGTAATATAGGTATTCACAGGATTTTTCGATTTTTAATTTAATGAAATATTGAATTGGAGAATATCCAGTTTTGTTTTTAAAAAGTTCCGAATATCTTGATACCGAATAACTAGCCTGAATTGCAAGCTGCTGAATGGACAGTATTTTGTTTATATTTTTTTTCAGAAACAGTATTGAAAGATCAATCCTGTCATCTGTATTGGCCTTGTCTAAAGTATCTGAATAACACAATGAACTTAAAAACGCTATTAATTTAAAATGGGTCAGTTCTGTTTTTTCATCAGCAAGATCACTGTCAAGAAGTTTCATTATTGCATTTAAAATTATAATTCGTGTTTGATCAAATGCAATTTTTACTGCTTCAGATGAAGAGGCAGAAAATCGTTTATAAAATGTCTGAGCATAATTTCCTGTAAAATGAACCCAGTAAATGCTCCATGGATGAGTGAGAGAACTTCCATATTTATGAGCGGTATTTTCAGGAATTATAAAACCGGTATTAGGAGTCAGTTTTATCGTTTTTCTATTAATTGTAATCCATCCTTCGCCATCGAGGCAGTATAACAGAATATACTCGTGAATACCATTTTTCCTTGATCTGTCATGATTTTTGGCATTTGGAAAATACCCCACAGCCGACGCGAAAAGATTTTGAAAAAAAGGATTTGGCGAAATTTTATTTTTCTGCTCCTGTGAAAGAACGATCATGGTCTGTCCGGGAAAACCATCTCTAATTCTTGCTGTCGGTAGATTATTCATTATAAGTTAACTATTACGATATAAATTAAAATAAAGTCGTAAGATAATCCATTTATTTCAATATATAATCCATTTTTAAAGCAAGAACGAAATGTATTTTTGTTTTACTTATTAACTTACCGAAAATTTTATTTTCATGACCAATCAAATCAGCCTTTATAATAACAATTATATACTCGGAATTTCTTTTATATCTGCACTTGGCGGTTATCTTTTTGGTTTTGACTTTGCTGTTATCTCTGGAGCACTTCCTTTTTTAAAAACTGCATTTGAATTAAATGCATGGTGGGAGGGATTCCTTACAGGTTCACTTGCGCTAGGATGCATAGTTGGATGTCTTTTGGCCGGACAGCTTGCCGACCGTTTTGGGCGACGCCCCGGATTAATGCTCTCGGCATTGATTTTTGCTATATCATCAATTGGAATGGCAATGGCCAGTAACCTGACAATCTTTGTACTGATGAGGTTTATGGCTGGAATAGGAGTAGGAATGGCTTCCATGCTCAGTCCTATGTATATTGCGGAAATTTCCCCAGCGTCTATGAGGGGACGAAACGTAGCTATAAATCAACTTACCATAGTTGTTGGAATTTTAGTTACGAATCTTTTAAATTACTTTTTGTCAGGCAACGGGCCGGATGTCTGGAGGTGGATGTTTGGTTTGGGCGCAATTCCGTCTCTTTTATTTTTAATCGGGCTGATTTGGCTTCCAGAAAGTCCGAGATGGCTTCTGCAGGCAGGACAACCTGAAAAAGCAAAAATAATACTTGGAAAAATTGGCTCTGAGGCATTTGTGAAAGATACATTTGCCGATATTGAAAAGTCCTTTTCTGGAACTCAGAAAAAATCATATGCGGTTGTTTTTGAAAAATCAGTACGTCCTGCAGTAATGCTAGGAATTGGACTAGCTGTATTTCAGCAGCTCTGCGGGATAAATGTTGTATTTAACTACACCTCGACAATTTTTGAATCTGCAGGAGCCGATCTTGACAGACAGCTTTTTGAAACCGTTGTAATAGGAGCCGTTAATCTGATATTTACTGTCGTAGCGATGTGGCAGGTAGATAAATTAGGCAGAAAACCTTTAATGCTTATAGGTTCACTAGGTCTTTCTATAATCTATGTTCTTTTGGCATATCTGCTTCAAAGCGGTGCAGCGGCCGGTTTAATTTCAATAATAGTTCTAATCGCTATAGCCCTTTATGCAAGTTCTCTTGCTCCGGTTACTTGGGTATTGATCTCAGAAATATTTCCAAATCGAATTAGGGGCCTAGCTTCTTCTGTGGCTATTGTTTCGTTGTGGATTGGTTATTTTATTATAGCCTTTACTTTTCCAATACTTGCCGAAAAATTGGGTACTTATGGACCATTTTATCTTTATTCTGCTATTTGTTTTCTCGGATTTGTTTTTGTTCTTAAAAAAGTCAAAGAAACGAAAGGTCAGACTTTGGAGCAGGTAGAAGAATATATGGCATCGCATTAAAAATATAAGTTATGAATGATTTATCAGTAAAAGTTTGGGAAGAAGAAGTTTCGATCCCAACGTATAATATTGGAAAACCGGAAAAAAATCCGATGTTTTTCGAGAAAAGAGTGTATCAGGGAAGCAGTGGTGCTGTTTATCCTTACCCTGTTATAGAAAAAATTGAAGACGAAAAGCAGAATAAGATCTATAAAGCAGTATATCTGGAGAATGAATACATAAAAGTAATGATTCTTCCTGAGCTTGGCGGGAGGGTTCAAATGGCCTATGATAAAATTAAACAGCGTCATTTTATCTATTACAATCAAGTAATTAAACCTGCACTTGTGGGACTTACGGGGCCTTGGATTTCGGGCGGAATAGAATTTAACTGGCCACAGCATCATCGTCCTAGTACTTTTTTACCCGTAGACCATACCATCGAAAACAATACTGATGGAAGCATTACAGTATGGGTGAGCGAAAACGAAAGAATGTTTCACCAGAAAGGAATGGCGGGATTCACGCTCCATCCTGGAAAAGCTTATCTTGAAATCAAAGGAAAACTTTATAATCCCACTCCTATACCGCAGACTTTTTTATGGTGGGCAAATCCAGCCGTTGCAGTAAATGAGCACTATCAATCTGTTTTTCCTCCAGATGTACATGCTGTTTTTGATCATGGAAAAAGAGATGTTTCTACATTTCCAATTGCAACGGGAACTTATTACAAAGTAGATTATTCCGCAGGAGTTGATATTTCAAATTACAAAAATATACCAGTTCCAACTTCTTATATGGCAATTAATTCGGAGTTCAATTTTGTTGGAGGTTATGAAAATGATACGAATGCCGGAGTGCTGCATGTATCAAATCATCATATTTCACCAGGAAAAAAGCAGTGGACATGGGGTAATGGAGATTTTGGAAAAGCCTGGGATAGAAATTTAACAGATGAAGACGGTCCATACATTGAACTTATGGCTGGAGTGTATACAGATAATCAGCCTGATTTCAGCTGGATGCAGCCTTATGAAGAAAAAACGTTTACGCAATATTTTCTGCCTTACCGTGAACTTGGTGTGGTAAAAAATGCATCGAAGGATCTTCTTATGAATATAGAAAAGGATAATCAAAATGCAATTATAAAAATCTTTGCAACTTCAGAATTAAAAAATGTAAAAATAGTACTTGAAGGCTTTTTTGAAGAAACACTTACTTTATCTCCAGAATTAGTTTATGAAAAGGAAATAAATGTTGGAACTGTCTTGATTTCAGATTTGAAACTTTCTGTATATGATATTCATGAAAAAGAACTTTTAAGCATAAAATCGGAAAAGCAGGATGTAAAACCTGTTCCTGAACCTGCGAAACCAGCTTTTTCACCCGAAGAAACTCCAACCTGCGAACAATTATACCTCACTGGACTGCATCTGGAACAATACCGTCATGCTACTTATAATGCTTCAGACTATTATCTGGAAGCTTTGAAAAGAGATGCATCAGATGTAAGAAATAACAATGCAATGGGATTATGGCTGTTTAGAAGAGGAAGATTTGGAGAGTCTGAAAAATATTTTCAGAATGCTATAAATACACAGCTTGAGCGAAATCCGAACCCTTATGACGGAGAACCGCATTACAATCTTGGATTAGCATTGAAATATCAGGGCAAAAACAAATTGGCTTATGATGCTTTTTATAAATCATGTTGGAATGCCGCTATGCAGGACGCTGGTTATTTTGCATGCGCACAGATTTCATCGGCAGCTGGTAATCTGACAGATGCACTTTATGAAGTCGATAAATCTTTGGTACGCAATTGGCACAATCAAAAAGCTCGTACTTTAAAAACGGCATTGTTGCGCAGGTCGGGGAAAGAAAAGGAAGCTCTAGCATTAATTGCTGATTCTTTGAAAATTGACCTGTTTAATTTTGGCTGTCTTTTTGAAGAATATCTGATTGTGAAAAAGACTTCGGCTTTAGACAAAATGCACTCGGTTATGCGCGGTGAAATTCATAATTATGAAATCACTGCACTGGATTATATCGCTTCCGGAATGTACAATGAAGCGGTTCACTTGCTTCAGCTAGGAGCACAGACCTGTGAAACTACGGCCATGACCTATTATTATATGGGGTGGGCATTGTCGCTTGACGGGAAAGATGCCAAGACTGCGTTTAAAATAGCTTCTGCACATTCTCCTGAATATTGTTTTCCAAATCGGTTAGAAGCCATAATTGCATTAGAATACGTGCAGAAAATAAATAAAGCCGATGCGAAAGCGCCTTATTATCTAGGGAATTTATGGTACGATAAAAGACAGTATTCTAAAGCAGTAGAATGTTGGGAAAAAGCAGCAGAAAACGACAGTACTTTTCCGACTGTATTTAGAAATCTGGCTCTGGCTTATTTCAACAAAATGGAAGAAGAGGAAAAAGCAGTCCAATTTATGGAAAAGGCATTTGAACTTGACACTTCTGATGCCCGCATACTTATGGAGCTCGATCAGTTATATAAACGTTTATATCGCTCTTTTTCTGTCCGTAAAACATTTTTGGAAAAGCACTTTGATCTGGTAAAACAGCGTGACGATCTTTATCTGGAATATGCAGCATTATGCAATCAGACACAAAATTATAATGAAGCAATACGTCTTATTGACAGCCGTATCTTTCATCCGTGGGAAGGAGGAGAAGGCAAGGTTCCTGCCCAATTTCAGTTGGCAAGAGTAGAGCTGGCAAAAGAATTTTTGGCTAAAAAAAAGTTCGATAATGCTATAATTCTTTTAAAAGAATGTTTGCAGTATCCGCCAAATTTAGGCGAAGGAAAACTGTCTGGAGCGCAGGAAAACGATTTTCTTTACTGGCTTGGCTGTGCCTACCACGGCTTAAAGCATTATGAAATAGCAGAAGAATATTGGACATTAGCCAAACAAGGTAATTCAGAACCTGCAGCTGCAATCTTCTATAATGATCAAAAACCGGATAAGATATTTTATCAGGGATTGGCATTATTAAAATTAAATGATATTGAAAAAGCACATAAACGTTTTAATTCCTTGATTGCTTATGGCGAGAAACATCTTGATGAGATTATAAAATTGGATTATTTTGCAGTATCGCTTCCTGATCTTCTGATTTGGGAAGATGATCTGACTTTACGAAATAAGGTTCATTGTCATTATATGCTCGGACTCGGTTACTATGGATTAGGAAATACTGAAAAGGCAAAAGAGCATCTTCAGAAAGCTTTAAAAAAAGATATCAATCATCAAGGAGTTCAGATACATATTTCAATGCTGGAAAAAGGTGAACCTGTCTTTTAAAAGTTTTAAATTTACCATTATGAAAAAGAATATATTCCTTGCCTTTTCTGCAGTAATCGCATTGACGTTTTGCGTTGAATCTAATGTAATGGCGCAGAGCTCTTATAAAATTGATGTTTCTAAAGCAAAATATGAAGTAAAGCGAGGGCATCTTGATTTGGGAGGCAAAGGTCAGAACGAGGAGTCAATAGAGGTAAATAACTTTTATCTTGAGCGAAATGGAAAGCCTTTTGTTCCAGTTATAGGCGAGTTTCATTATTGCCGTTATCCTTCTCAGTATTGGGATCAGGAAATCAAAAAAATGAAATCAGGAGGAGTAACGGTAATTGCTACTTATGTTTTCTGGAATATGCATGAGCCAAAGGAAGGAGAATTCAATTGGGCTGATGATTCTAATCTGCATCATTTTGCACAGCTTTGCAAAGACAATAAAATAGATTTAATTGTTAGAATAGGGCCTTTTGCACATGGAGAAATCCGCAATGGAGGGCTTCCGGACTGGCTTTATGGGCGTCCTTTTGAGGTACGCTCCAACGATTCGGAATTTATGAAGTATACTGAAAAATTGTATAACGAAATTGGCAGACAGCTTCAGGGACTTTATTATAAAGATGGAGGTCCTGTCATTGGAATTCAGATTGAAAATGAATATCAGCATTCTGCTGCTCCATGGGCTATTACTTATTCCGGAGCTGAACGAGAATACACTACTGCCAGACGTGACCGTAAAATCACACAGGTGGGCGTGGGCATAAATGATTCTGGAAATGAATTTAAAGATTATGGACAGGCATATATGAACGGCCTTAAGACGATGGCAAAAAAAGCAGGAATGGATGTGCCGCTTTATACGGCTACAGGCTGGGGATTTGCCACAATCATTAATAATGGATCGATTCCAGTCATGGCAGGATATGCATTTCCTTTTTGGGAAGACAAGATAAAACCTTCTCCCTTTTACTTGTTCAAAGACATTCGTAAAACTCCTGACTACGCTCCTGTGAGTTATATCACTGAAGATTATCCTTCAATAGCAGCTGAACTCGGAACGGGAATGAGTGTTTTGTATTCACGCAGGCCAAGAGTTCCTGGAGAAAGTTTTCTGCCGATGATGGTAAGAACTATTGGAAGCGGCTCAAATGGTCTTGGGTATTATATGTACCATGGCGGAACGACACCTTCCAATGGATTTTATATGTATTCTGAAGGTTTCGGTCTTTCAAATAAATCATATGATTACCAGTCACCTATCAGGGAATTTGGAAATACAGGCAAAGGATTTTATGAACTGAGACTGATGAATAATTTTCTGAATTTCTTTGGAGAAAAACTGGCTCCCCTTTATCCTGTAATTCCTCAGACAAATGCTCAAATAACAGCAGATAATAATGCGACACTTCGCTATTCAGTAAGAAGTGACGGGAAAAGCGGTTTTCTGTTTATGCACAATTATCAGGACCATGTTCAGACAAAAGATCTTGAAAATTTAAAAGTAGCTATTGCTTCGACAGCGGGGAATATTCAGTTTCCGCATTCAGGTACTTTTACTTTAAAATCGGGTTCTTCTGCTGTTTTTCCATTTAATATGAAATTTGGATCAGTAGAATTTAAACAAGCAACTGTACAGCCTCTTTTAAATTTCAGTAATAACGGAAAGAATTATTTCGTGTTTTTCTCTGTAGATGGAATAAAGCCAGAGGTAGTTTTAAATGGAAAAATAAAAACTACGGTAAAAAATGCCAGTTCTTTATCGAGTGAAGGCAATAGTGTGATTTCTGGAGAGAATGGAAAAAGTTTTGAATTTACTGCAGGTAACAATATCTTTCTGATTATTCCATTTGAAAAGGCGCTTCATACAATTTTGGTGGGAACACCAGAACAGCAATATGCAGTCATAAGCAAAGCACTTGTCCTGGAAAATGGAAATAAATTGGACATGATAAGTACGGGCACAGCATCTTGGGATTTGGAAATGTATCCAAAAACTGCTTTAATAAAAACTGATGAAGCCAAAATAAGTCCATTGAAAAACAGTGAAAAAATAGTTGCATCTTGGAATATAACAACCCAGAAAGTGACGCCTCAGGTTAAAATTTCTCAATTTGATGACCGTCATTTTATACTTGATGCCAAAGATCTTGATCTTTCTAAGCTTAACGATGTCTTTGTGAAATTTGACTATAGAGGTGACAGAGCTATATGTATGCTTAATGGAGAAATTGCTACAGATAATCTCTATACAAGTGAAGCATGGCAGGTTGGACTTAAGAGATATCAAACAGCGCTAAAGCAAAATGAAATGTATTTTTATTTTATGCCAATGCTTAAAGATGCTCCTTATTTGGAATATCTGGATAAAAATGTACTGCCAGATTTCTCAAAAACAAAAGAATTTCTCGAAATCAAAACACCTGAAATTATTCCTGAATATAAAGTAAGTATTGAATTTAACAAAATTCAGTTTTAAAGTCTAAATTACCTTATTGAAGCTAAAAATAAAAGCTTGACTTACGGTCAAAACTAAATGAATATGAAAAAGTATTATTGCCCTTTTGCTTTACTTGTTGCTCTGTTTGTGCTGTGCAGTTTTAACGACAAGACTATAGATCTGAGCGGGAGCTGGCATTTTGAAATTGACAGACAAGATAAAGGTATTTCTGAAAAATGGTACAATCGCATACTTACGGATGAGATCAAACTGCCGGGATCAATGGCAGAATATCTCAAAGGCGATGAAATATCCTTAACTACAAAGTGGACAGGGACAATCTATGACAGCTCTTTTTATTTTGTTCCAAGGTTCGCCAAGTACCGTAAACCAGGGAATGTGCATATTCCTTTTTGGCTTACTCCGGCAAGATATTATGTTGGAGCGGCTTGGTATCAAAAAGAAGTCATAATCCCTTTAGATTGGAAGGGAAAACGAATTGTTCTAAATCTCGAAAGAGTTCATATAGAAACAAGAGTGTGGGTAAATGATAAAGAGGTCGGAATGCAGAACTCCCTTACGACACCTCATACTTACGATTTAACGGAATATCTTTCAACAGGGAAAAATCGTATTTCTATACGTATCGACAACAGAATTAAAGAAATTAATGTAGGTCCTGATTCGCACAGCATAAGCGATCACACACAAGGAAACTGGAACGGTATTATTGGAAAGATTGACCTTGAAAGTTCATCTGAGGTGTATATGGATGATATTCAGATTTACCCAGATGTAAAGAATAAAAGAGCCAAAGTAAAAATTTCAATAACTAACAGCACCAAGAAGAGATTCAACGGCAAACTGATTCTTTCTGCAAAAAGCTTTAATTCGGATGCTTCGGATCAAACGAAAGAAATAAACACCAATGTAACAGTACCAGAACTTGCAAACACGGTTGTTGAAATGGAACTTCCTTTTGAAAAAGGAATGCTCACATGGGACGAATTTAATCCTGCTTTGTACAATCTGGACGCAAAACTTGTTTCTAAAGCAGCAGTCTCAGAGAAAAAAATACAATTCGGAATGCGGGAATTCAGAATAGAAGGAAATCGATTTTTGATAAATGATAATCCTGTATTTCTGCGCGGTACACTAAATAATTGCGAATTTCCATTAACAGGATATCCCGCAGTAACGGTAGAAGCGTGGGAGAAAATCTTCAAAACAATTAAATCTTATGGCTTAAATCATGTCCGTTTCCATTCTTGGTGTCCTCCAGAAGCTGCCTTTATTGCTGCTGATAGAATAGGATTATATCTACAGGCGGAAGGACCTAGCTGGCCGAATCATGGCCCTAAGATTGGCCTGGGCCAGCCTATAGATAAGTATCTGTACGACGAGACCATCAGAATGACAAAAGAATATGGCAATTATGCATCATTTACAATGCTTTCTGCAGGAAATGAACCAGCAGGAAATCAGGTAGCGTATTTGAATGCCTTTGTTGATTTTTGGAAAAAGAAAGACAGCAGGAGAGTGTATACCGGAATGTCAGTTGGAGGAAGCTGGCCAGTTGTTCCCAATGCCGAATTTCAGGTCAGAGGAGGAGTCAGGGGACTGGCATGGGATAAAATGCCCGAAACGGTATCCGATTTTAGTGCTGGAATTTCAGGTTTCAAAGTTCCCTTTGTCGCGCATGAGATCGGTCAGTATTGTGTATTTCCAAACTTCAGTGAGATTCAGAAATATCAGGGAGTTTACAAGGCTAGAAACATGGAAATGTTTCAGCAGGATCTTATAGATCACAATATGGGTGATCAGGCTGGCAATTTTTTAAATGCATCGGGAAAGCTTCAGGTATTGTGTTATAAAAATGAAATTGAGAAAATGCTGAGAACGCCCGGTTATGGAGGTTTTCAATTACTGGGACTTCAGGATTTTCCTGGTCAGGGAACTGCGTTAGTTGGGGTTCTGGATGCTTTTTGGCAGGAGAAAGGATATGTTACAGCGAAAGAATACAGCCGATTCTGTAATCAGACTGTGCCTTTAGCAAAAATTCCAAAATTTGTCTATACTGCGAATGAAAATTTTGAAGCTGAGATTTTACTTTTCCATTCAGGAAAGAATCCTTTAAACAATGCAGTAATTAGCTGGAGCATACAAAATGAGAATGGAAATATTCTTTCTTCTGGCAGTTTTAATCCGCAGACATTTCAAAATGGAAACGGCATGCCCGTGGGAAAAATTGCTTTTGGGCTTAATGAAATAAAAGCACCATCAAAATTAAAACTGGAAGTAAAAATCAATGGGACTTCTTTTGCTAATGACTGGAATTTTTGGGTATATCCACAAAATGACCAAACTTCTGAATCATCAGTTTATTATTGTAATAAGCTGGACAGCAAAGCTGAAGATGTGCTTAGAAATGGAGGCAGCGTATTTTTAAATGCGGCGGGAAAGGTGATAAAAGGCAAAGAAGTCGAAATGCATTTTTTGCCTGTTTTTTGGAATACTTCCTGGTTTAAAATGAAACCTCCACATGTTACCGGAATGCTCATTCAGGAGAAAAGTGCCGCGTTTGTAGATTTTCCCACAGATTCGTACAGTGATCTCCAATGGTGGGACATTCAGAATCGTGCTCAAGTAATGAATCTTGAAGACTTTCCTGCAAATTTCCGTCCGCTTGTCCAGCCTATCGACACCTGGTTTATGAACCGAAGACTAGCTTTGATTTTTGAAGCGCGGGTTGGCAATGGAAAGATAATTGTATGCAGTGCTGATCTGGGACCTGATGTTCAAAACAAACCTGCTTCAAAACAGCTTTTCAAATCACTGCAGAAATATATGAATTCGGATAAGTTTAATCCATCAGATACAATCAGTTTAGAGCTTATAAAGGATTTATTTGCAAGTCCTTCAAAAGACATATTCAACACCTATACAAAAGACAGTCCTGATGAACTTAAACCTAATTCGGCTCAGAATAAAATAAAATAGATTATTTGCGTTAAAAAAAATATTGAAGAATAATAATACAGGACAAATACGAATTGACTGATTTCTTGAACTACATTAACTTTTAGCTGTACTATACGGTCTAGCTTTGCGGAAAATTAAACTCATGAAAAAAATATTAGTAATTAATTCAAGTCCGCGAGAGAGTAGATCACGCAGCAGAAGACTTGCGAATACATTTGTTGAATCTTGGAAAAAGCAAGTACCCGCTACACCAATAACCTATAGAGATTTGGCATCAACCAATGTTCCACATATGAGTGAAACTTGGATTGCGGCAGCATTTAGACCTGAGGGCGATAGAACAGAAGCTGAAACTGAAGCATTAAAATTAAGTAAGGAACTTATTATTGAATTAAAAGAGGCTGATGTAATTGTTCTTGCAGCCCCAATGCATAATTGGACAATTACCAGTTCTCTCAAAGCTTATATTGATCAGGTTTTAAGAGTAAACGAAACATGGAAACTTAATACTGAAGATCTTTCAAATCCTTATATTGGTCTGCTAAAAAATAAAACCTTATTCCTGCTAACCTCAAGAGGAGCTCAAGGATACGAAAAAGGGGAGTACAACGAACATATGAATTTTCAGACTCCTTATCTGAAGATGGTATTTAACATTATTGGGATAACAGATATTCAGGAAATTACTGTTGATGGAGAAGGATATGGCCCGGAAGCAATCGAACTTGCGATCCAGAAATCAAATGCAAAAGTTACAAGTTTGATAGAAAGATACTTTTTACAGACACTTTAACTCGTTTGTTTGTTTTTATTTTGCGATGTATTTATTAGAAAATGCAGCAGTATTAACTTGGCTAATTCTTTTTTAAAGACAAGTTAATACATTGCATACAACGGACTTAATTCACTAAATCTTTCTAATCATTGTAAGTAACCATCTATATTCCTCTTTCATTGCCGGATAATCCAAATAGTTTTTGTCAGTCATTACAAATCCCTGTTTTTCATAGAAGTATTTTGCAAGACTATCTTCCATAACTTTAAGCCAAATAATTGGGCGGTCGTGTTTATGAGCAAAATCAATTATAAATTTCATAACCGTTTTTCCAATTCCTTTTCCGGCATATTTCTTAAGAAGGTATAATTTATCTATTTCGATACAGTCTGTTTCAGAGTAAGGGGCTATGAAATTATTTTTCAGTTTAAAATATCCAATGATATTTTCTGAATCATAAACGAGAAAATAATGAATATCGGATGATAAAAGTTCCTTTTTAAAATCTGCTTTTTTATAAAATTTCTCAAGATACCATACTCCATTATCAATCCATAGATATTTGTAGGTGTTGGTGTAGGTTTGAACTGCAATTTTAAATAATAAATCAAGCTGGTTTGGGTGGCATTCTGTAATGGTAATCATTTTTAGTGTCTATTTACTTAGCAGTATACAAGGGGGTAAATATAATTCATATTTATTTTGAACAGCTATGGTATTTAATAATTTGATGAATGTATTGACAAAAAAGCTGCTCTGTCTAATGACCATACTGGGCCATTAGACAGAGCAGTTTTTATTTTTTAGCTATAGGTTTAAGCTTTTTTTAAATTTATTTGCGTAATGATTTAAAAGAAGCTCTCAATTCTTTGGTAAAGCTTTCCGGCTGTTCCCAAGCAGCGAAGTGACCACCTTTTTCTAATTTATTAAAGTATAACAAGTTTGGGTATGCTTTTTCTGCCCAGCTGCGTGGTGTTGTATAAATTTCATCAGGAAAAGCGCTTACTGCAACGGGGATCTTTACGTCCTTAGGAGCAAAAAAGGCAAGCTTGTTTTCCCAATAAAGACGTGATGAAGAAGTCGCAGTTCCAGTTAGCCAGTAAAGGGTAATGTTATCAAGAATATCATCTTTTGTAAGACCTTCTTTTTTTCCTTCAAATGTGCGTTCAATTAATTCAAGGCTTCTGGCATCGTGATCTAATATCCATGAAGCTAAACCGATAGGAGAGTCTTCGATTCCATATAAAGTCTGTGGACGATTTCCCATTTCCTGTGCATATGCTAGACCATTTTTGTAGAAGAAAGAAAGCTGTCCATATGCTTTCTTTTCATCAGCTGAAAGATTAGCTGGTTCGGGAGCGCCTGTAAAAGCAGCTGTATTAATTTCGTTTGGTACTGCTCCGGCCATATTGGTATGGATTGCAATAAGTTCAGGAGCTGCCTGTACTCCCATCATGTCAGTGATAAGCGCACCCCAGTCACCTCCCTGTGCTACAAATTTCTGGTAGCCAAGGCGTTTCATTAAAGTTACCCAAGTTTTTGCAATTTTCTCAGGACCCCAGCCCAGTTCAGTAGGTTTTCCTGAAAATCCGTATCCAGGAATTGAAGGTATAATTACATCAAAAGCATCTTCGGCTTTTCCACCGTAAGCAGTTGGGTTGGTAAGCGGATCAATTATTTTAAGCTGCTCGATTACAGACCCTGGCCATCCATGGGTAATGATTATCGGAAGTGCATTTTTATGTTTGGACTTCACATGAATAAAGTGGATTTCAACTCCGTCTATTGTAGTGATGAAATTAGGATAAGAATTGATTTTCTTTTCAATCTTGCGCCAGTCATAATCATTTGCCCAATACTTGGCAAGTGCCTGTACTGTAGCTTGCGGTACGCCTTGTGTATTATCTGTAACAAGTTCCTTGTCAGGCCATTTTGTATTTTGTATTCTTTGTTTTAAATCATCAAGCTGTGCTTGTGTTGCATGGTACTCAAAAGGACGAATAGCTTCTGATTTATCTGCTGCTTGTTTTTTCTGGGCAATACCAGTTGCTACCATAAGGACTAATAATCCGGTAGTAAAAAAACCTTTAAAACTTTTTTTATGCTGTTTAATTGCTTCCATTGTTTTTTATTTTGAATGAATTAATAATTTTAAATTTCTGAGACAAAGGTATTTTGGCAGTATAGTCTTTACAATCAGAAAATAGGTTAAACAGACGAAGTGGGTATTGAACCAGACAATTTCAAACCTGAAAAGTTTTGGGTCTAGAAAGCATATTTAGAATTAATAATAGGATTGTTTTTATCGAACGCTATTTATTTTATTTTTCTATCGATGACTTTTTGTACACGTGGACCAATAATAAGTATCGCGGGTATAACTAAGATATAGGCTAGTGCCCAAGATTTTGTCCAAACCTTTAAAAAGTTTTCGGTAAAACCAAGATTGATGGCAATAAGACTGAATGATATAATTCCTGTTGTGATTATACCCATAGTGAGTGCAAATGCAATTTTATTTTTCATGATTATTTTATATTTTATTAAGAAGCATCATATTGGTTTGATGATGCTTTCAAATTCAATTAATAAATACTTTTGCGTTTATTTTCTGCTTATTTCTCTAAGGTCAATTGATACTAATAAAGGTTCAGGAAACAACGGCGTATTATCTTCTTGTCTGATATATACATTTCTTTTAGTTGCTATTTTAACTCCCTGTACATCGATATAATCAGATAAATAATGTGCTGCAGTGGCTCCACCAGCAATATCTACATTGTAATCATGTCGTTTAATAAGACCGTCTTTGTCAATATAAAAAGTTTGAACGGGACTATGCGTCGCAATCTCTTCAGGAAAAGTTACTTGAAGTCTTTGAAATACTTCTCCATTTTCTATCCAAGGTTCTAATTCTTCTATTTTATAACCAGCATCTCCAAAATTAAAAGGAGCATTAAAATAAGTCCACATAGCATATCCAGTAAAGTACGCAAGCTGAATTTGGCTCCAAGGTGTTTCTGTTGTATATCCAGCAAATGAATCACGAGGATTTGAGAGTTCTTCAATAACATCTTCTTTACTGTTCTTAATGGCAACATGCTGAGCAGTAAATGCTGTGTGCCAATCTTTATTAAGGAAAGGGCGATGTGAAGTAAATTGTTTGTTTGTGTGAGAAGTCACATAAATGTCATCAACTGATCCAGGATGCCCCACCATTGACCAGAGTACCCCATCGCAGATAAGTCGTGCCGACACAGTTTCAAACTTATTAAAGTTTTCTCTGCCTCCATGAGCTTTAATTGTAAATTCTAATAAATCATTTGCTGCGTGCTGTTTAACTGTTTTCATAATATTTGTTTTTAAATTTCTGGTACAAAGGTATTTGGCTGTACAAGTGGTACAGTCATAATATAGGTTAAACAGACGAAGAGGGTAGTGAACCTGACAATTTCAAACCTGAAATATTTTGGGTCTGAAAAATATAATAAACAGGGATCAAATTTAGTGGCGAAAAAAAGGATTTTCCTTAATTTTTTTTTGGAGGGATTTGCTTTTGCGCTATGGCCATTAAAGTATAAAAGTACGTTATTAATATCGGATTATGATGCTGATATTCATAATATTAGGTTTTTTAAAAGGCTATGGCCCGTAAATAGTCTGTTGCATTTATGACTAAAGATTTTGATTAAAAAAGAATCATAAGAAAATACCTTTATAAAATTTTTAAAAAGAGAGTTAGAGGTTCATTTAAAGTAATTGCTTTGTATTAAAGAGTAACTTTATAAAGCAATATTTATTGAATTCTTAGAATTCGGTCTGCAATAATTAAAGCACAGTCCCACTACTTCCATCTATTTGATTTTAGCGAAATTACCAATATTGTAATTTGATAATTTTTTCAGCCTTGAGAATGTCCGTTTGAGCATCAACTTTGCTCGATTGAGATATTTCCTGATTGTCAGGCGCCTGTTATCGTAATAATTTTGTCGAAGAAATTAATCACAATAACATAATTTAAAAATTAAAAACAATGGAAACAATTCAAACAAACAGACGCAGTTTTGCAAATGTAATTAGTACAGCTGCTCTTATTTTGATTACCGTAACTGGATTTGCACAAAAAAGTCAGGGAAAGAGTATACCAGATTCAGAAGCAATCCGTCCTTACCATATTAGTATTTCAGAAAAGGCAATCACAGAACTTCGTGATCGTGTAAATGCGACGCGTTGGCAAGATAAGGAAACTGTAAAAGATCAGTCACAAGGGGTGAGACTAGCTCAAATTCAAGGTCTTGTTAAGTATTGGGGAACAGATTACGACTGGCATAAAACAGAAGCCAAATTAAACGCACTGCCTCAGTTTGTAACTAAAATTGATGGATTAGACATTCAGTTCATTCAGGTGAAATCAAAACATAAAAATGCTTTACCAATCATTATAACTCATGGATGGCCAGGATCATTCTTCGAACTTTTAAAAGTTATCGGGCCATTAACAGATCCGACAGCTTACGGTGGAAAAGCAGAGGATGCTTTTGATGTAATTATACCTTCAATGCCTGGTTATGGTTTCTCTGAAAAACCAACAGAAACAGGATGGGGAGTGGAAAGAATTGCAAGCGCATGGGATGTACTTATGAAACGTCTTGGTTATAAAAATTATGTTGCTCAGGGAGGCGACTGGGGTTCTGTAGTTGCAGATGCAATGGCTCGTCAGGCTCCAGCAGGATTAATTGGAATCCATGTTAATATGCCAGCAACGGTTCCAGCAGATATTGCTAAAGCATTACAAGACGGAGTTCCAGCGCCTGCAGGATTATCAGTTAAAGAAAAAGCAGCTTTTAATTCTTTGAATAAGTTGTACACCAGAGGAGGAGGATATGCCGGAATGATGGTAACAAGACCTCAAACTTTAGGATATGGGCTTACAGATTCACCAGTTGGTCTTGCTTCATTTTTCTTAGATAAATTTAATGATTGGACTTATAGCGGCGGAAATGCTGAAAAATCACTTACAAGAGATGAAATTCTTGATGATATTTCGTTGTATTGGTTTACTAATACAGCTAATTCATCTGCTAATTTATATTGGGAGAACAACAATAACAACTTTAATGTGGTAGAAC
The DNA here is from genome assembly GCF_009711135.1 of Flavobacterium sp. LC2016-01. Classification (GTDB taxonomy): domain Bacteria; phylum Bacteroidota; class Bacteroidia; order Flavobacteriales; family Flavobacteriaceae; genus Flavobacterium. The sequence continues at coordinate 151,412 of NZ_WMIC01000010.1, forward strand.
AAAAGACACATGATATTAAAATTCCAGTAGCTGTAACTGTATTTCCAGGAGAGATCTATCAAGCACCAAAAAGCTGGACTGAAAAAGCATATAAAAACTTGATTTATTTCAATGAAGTAAACAAAGGCGGTCACTTTGCATCTTGGGAAGAACCTCAGCTTTATACAGAGGAGCTTCGTGCAGCATTTAAATCATTGAGAAAATAATTTAAAGAAAAAGGGAAATGCTGTTTTCTATTTAAACCAAAATAGGAAGCAGTATTTCCCAATTTTTCAAATAAATCAAAAGCACTATATTTTGTGTAACATTTTGATTTATAAAATATTACAAATTATAAAAGGCTTAAATTACGTCTTTACTACTTCAAAATTTAGAGAAATTAAGGATTGTAAATATTAATTTAACACAAAGTTAAATTAAGTTCTTAGGTATTTTTTGTCGGTTAGTTTTCATTTGCGATATCAAATCTTCTATGGAAAACTACCTTTTGCAAATGTCTGACGAAGAACTACAGAAATTAATCTTCCAAAAAAATGAAGAGGCATTTGCTGTTGTTTTCAATCGTTATTGGAAAAAACTTTACTCCTATGCTTTTAAGATTTATAAAGAAGAAGCTGTCTGTGAGGATATTGTACAGGAAATTTTTATCAGTTTTTGGAAAAATTCAGGTAATACGGTCATACTTAATTTGGAAGCCTACCTTTTCAGGGCAGTAAAATTTCAAATTGCCAAACATATCAGAGATTTAAAATTTGAAAAGGAACATCTTGATGTTCTTGAAGGCATACCTGCGTTTAATTATTCGATAAACGATATCGAATATGTTGAGCTTGAAAAAGGCATCATGAATCAGATTAATCAGCTGACTCCCAAATGCAGGGAAGTATTTTTGCTCAGCCGTCTGGATCATTTTACGAATGCTGAAATCGCCGATAAACTAAATCTTTCAATCCATACCGTAGAGAAGCATATCAGCAATGCTCTTAAAGAACTTCGCGGGCATGGACAGTCACATAATTATCTTCTTTTATACTGGGCCATATTTTTTTATGTTAACTAAAATGTTGCCGTTTTAAGAAAACGTTAAGCCTGCATTTTCGACTACTTGTTCAATTCAAAAATGGGTACTTCTATATAAAAGCACTTATTTTGAAAAAAGAAACCTTTTTGCTGCTGGCAAAAAAATACGAACAAGGTACCTGCACACCTGAAGAAAAAATGGCCGTTGAAGCCTTTTTCGATAAGATGCAGGATCATTCATCAGATCACTTAAATCAATTATCTGATACAAAAGGCGATGTCATTTTGGGAAAAATATTCCAAGAACTGCATGACAAAAAGCCTAGAAAATTTATATTCCGAAATGCTTTAAGAATAGCCGCAATTCTGGTTGTAGCTCTTGGTGTTTCCTTTTCTGCTGCAAAAATTTTCCTTTCTCCCAAAGAAATAACGCAGACTGCGGCGAAGGGAGAGAAAAAAGAAATTCTGCTTGAAGACGGAAGTATCATTGTACTGAACTCCAACAGCAGTATTACGTACTCCGAAGAATTTAATACTTCGCGTGATATAAAACTTACAGGAGAAGCATATTTCAAAGTATTTCATGATGAGAAAAGACCTTTTACGGTGCAGACTCATGATGTGAAGGTCCGCGTACTAGGAACTTCATTTGATATCAATTCTTATAATCACAGACAGACCAAAGTAAGTGTCCTTACTGGAAAGGTAGAAGTTACTTCGCCAACAGGAAAAAAGGTACATATTATCAAAAATCAGGAAGCTGATCTCACTGCAGATTCTGATTTTCAAATATTTCAAGAGGACAGCAGCGAAAGAATTGCATGGACAAGCAACATCATAATGCTAAGAAATACAACGCTGTCTGAAACGGCTAAAATTATTGAAAATTGGTACAACGTCGATATAACTTTTGAAGATCAGACATTGGAAAAACTTACTATTTCAGGAAAATTTAAAGATGAAAAGTTGGAAAATGTACTAGAAAGTATTGCCTTTTTGAAACAATTAAAAATAGATTATATAACCAAAAAACATATCGTTATAAGAAGAAAGACTATAAGCCAATAAACAGAAACCCGCTTCCGGTGCAACGGAAACGGGCAATTAAAAACAGACTATAAATTAAATTCACAGCCCAATAGTAATGAATACGAAACTACAATTTTTTTTCAATAAGTACAGTAAGATGAAAAATCTTTACTTATTGATCACATTATTTCTTTCCTTTTATGGTTTTGCCGCAGGACAGCCCGGAAAGGAAATGCAAATCAGCATCAATCTTAAGGATGCGACCATCACTGAATTTTTTAAGGCCATTGAACAGAAAACGAATTTCACTTTTGTCTTTGACGAAAAAGTTTCATCAAGTTCACAGCGCATTTCAATTTATGCTGAAAAAGAAAGTATAGACGGTATACTTTCAAAGATATCCGACAAAACGGGATTATCTTTCAGAAAACTCAACAATACCATCACCGTTACAAAAAACGTACGCATGCAGATGACGCTTGGCGGAAAGGTACTTGATGAAAGTGGTTTACCAATGCCAGGGGTAACAATTCTCGAAAAAGGAACAAAAAACAGCACACTTACTGATATGGAAGGACATTTCAGTATTTCTGTTTCCGGTACCTCATCAGTTCTTGTTATTTCTTATGTGGGGTATGTTACGCAGGAGGCCAGCGCAGGCAGTATTATAATGACCTTCAAAATGAAACTGGATACTAGCGAGCTTAATGAAGTTGTTGTAACCGCACTGGGAATAAAAAGAGAGGAAAAGAAGCTTGGTTTCTCCCAACAGACCATAAAATCAGAAAGCTTATCTCAGGCAAGATCTAATAATTGGTCTTCTGCTTTAAAAGGAAAAGTTGCTGGACTAAGCATTACCTCGGCAGGATCAGGACCTATCAATTCACAACAGATTACACTTCGTGGAAACAGGTCGCTGAGCCCGAAAGGCAATTATGCGCTTATTGTGGTTGATGGTGTGCCAGTCAATGCTGAGATGACGACATCAGGTTCAAGCAGCGCGTATATGGGAGAAGATTCTCCTATAGATTACGGTAACGGAATTTCAGATCTTAATCTTGATGATATTGAAAGTGTTACCGTTTTAAAGGGGGCAGGAGCAACTGCACTTTACGGAAGCCGTGCTGCAAATGGAGCATTGATTCTTACCACAAAATCCGGAAAGAAAAATAAAGGATTAGGGATTTCTTACAGCACAGGTGCGTCATTTGATAAAATCCAACGATGGCCGGATTACCAATACAAATACGGGCAAGGAACAGGAAATTCACCTGATGCCCAGGGGAATCAATACTATTCTTATGGTAACTCCCAAGACGGAACCTCTACCAGTGGTACAAGCAGTGCCTGGGGACCTGCTTTTACAGGACAGAATTTTTATCAGTATGATCCAAATCTTCAGGGACAGTCAGCGAGCAGAGTTCCATGGACTTCGTATAACGACAATCGTAAGGATTTCTGGAACACTGGGATAACTTTAAATAATAATGTATCTATTCAAGGAGGTGATGATAAAGGTTCAATGCGTCTTTCGCTGGGACAACAGAAAAATGAATGGATTATGCCGAATACCGGATTTGACAGGACTACCGCGGCAGTTAATGCCAATTATCAGGTATCTGATAAAATCAAACTGGGTACTTCAGTGAACTACAATACACGAAACAGTGACAACCTTCCATCAAGCGGCTACAATAATGGTTCGATTGCTTATTTTATGATTTTCCAACAGCCTAACATCGACTTGGATTGGTATCGACCAATTTGGGAGAAAGGAAAAGAAAATATTCAGCAGCTGCATCCTTTCAGTTCTTTTATTGATAACCCTTATTTGATTGCTTATGAGGCTACCAATACATTGAACAGTGATCAGATTGTCGGGAATATTTTTGCCAATATCAAATTATCATCTAATCTCGATTTAATGCTTCGTTCGGCTCTGAATACTTACAATCAGACAAGAGAACAAAAAAGACCTTACAGTATTAACCGATATGCGAAAGGTTTTTATGAAAGACAGGATGTATACAAACAGGAAATCAATTCAGACTTTTTGCTTTCTTATAAAAAGAATTTTGGAGATAAATTCTCTCTTGCTGCTTCGGCGGGTGGTAACGCTATGAGTTATAAATACAGAAGAACAGAAGCGGAAGTTACTGGTCTTGTAGTGCCTGGAGTTTATAAACTTTCAAATGGATCAAGCGCCCCAATTTTAACTCTTGGTGATGCTTATAAAAAGATGAACAGTCTTTATGGCCTGGTTTCTATGTCTTATGGTGAAATGATTTTTGTAGATGTTACAGGAAGAAATGACTGGACCAGCACACTGCCAGTAAAAAACAACTCCTTCTTTTACCCGTCGGTAAATACAAGTTTAATTATTTCAGAAATGACTACTATGCCTAAAGCAATAGATTACCTGAAATACAGACTTTCTTTTGCGCAGGTAGGTAATGATACAGAGCCTTATAAAACCCAAAAATACTATGGACAGAGTGCCTTTCCAAGTTCTGCACAGACGTTAACGGTTTTATACAATGATCATTTCAAACCAGAGATTACTTCTAGTGTAGAGACTGGTTTTGAGATCAGAATGCTTCATAACCGTTTGACAGCTGATGCAACGGTTTATGAGAGCAGCACTAAAAATCAAATTATTGATATCCCAATGGATTTTTCAACAGGTTACAGCGGTGCTGTATTAAACGGAGGTGAAGTAAGAAACCGTGGTATCGAACTTACCCTTGGCGGAAAATTCATTGATAATAAAAATTTCAAATGGAATTCGACTTTGAACTGGTCGCGCAATTGGAATAAAGTAATGGAACTTGCTGAAGGAATAGACGGACAGCAGATTATTGGTACAGGAGGAACAGCATCTATCATAGCAAAAGTAGGAGGAACTACAAGTGCTATTTACGGATTTGGTTTTGTGAGATCTCCTGAGGGCAAGATCGTGTATGACAATGCAGGTCTTCCTGCTTATCCTGATCAAATACAGTACATAGGCGATGCAAGTCCGGACTGGAAAGCAGGATTGACCAACAGTTTTACAATTGGCAATTTTACTATGAATGTAACCATTGACGGGCAATATGGCGGTACTATTTATTCGATGACGCATCATAAACTTGCTGAGCAGGGAAAATTAAATTCTAATGAAATGGGAAGAGCAGACGGTTATATCATTGGAGATGGTGTAATCCAAAATGCAGACGGATCTTATTCTCCAAATACTAAAAAGGTAGCAACGGCTGACTGGTATGTGCGTTATTACCGCAGAGCCAATATTGAATCAAATTCCTTTGATGCTACTTATGGAAAACTTCGTGAAGTGAGTCTTCAATATAACATGCCAAAAAGATGGCTTAAAAATACAGGACTGCAGTCGGTTCAATTTTCTGTTTTCGGAAGAGATCTTGCGGTTATTTCGGATTTTCCAATATACGATCCAGAAACTGCCGTGCTGAACGGAGATACCATTCTGCCTGGAGTAGAAACAGGACAGATGCCTTCGCCGGCAACCTATGGTTTTAATTTAAGTTTGACTTTATAATAAAACAATGAAAAAATTAAAAATAGCAGCAATACTTGTATTGCTTACCGGAATGACTATTTCGTGTACACAAGGTTTCGAAGAACTTAATGATAATCCTAATCTTATCTCTGAGGTAAGTCCAGGGACATTATTGAACCCAATAATTTATGGGATTGCGTCTCATAATGCTCTGCAAAGTGTTGACGTTGATTTCAATTTGATGCAGGTTTCACTACCTTTTCCAAGTATAACAGGAGGGCTTCACCGCTATGATGTGAGCAACAATATTGGGAACTCGGCGTGGAATAATTATTATAAATGGCTCTCTAATATCAGAGAAATGAGAATGGCCTCAGTAAAGGCCGGCGATGGAAATTATGAGGCAGTAGCATTGACATTGAATGCTCTGGTTTATGCCAATCTTACGGATCTTTTCGGACCGGTTCCTATGACCGAAGCGGTAAGGGGAGAAGACGGAATTTTATACCCAAAATACGATACTCAGGAGTTTATCTATGAAACGCTTCTTGCTGATCTGGAAAGAGCCAACACACTTTATGATGTGAGCAAGCCGATGATATATGCGGAAGACATTCTGTTTCAGAACAATGTTTTAAAATGGAAAAAATTCACCAATTCCTTAAAAATGAGACTGCTTTTGAGAGTTTCAAACCGCACAGAAATTAAGGCATTTGAAAAATTGGCTTATATGTCTGATCATCCTGAGATTTACCCGGTATTTACTACAACAGCCGAAGGAGCGATTTTAAAAGTGACAGGTGTTTCTCCTAACATGTCTCCATGGGGAAGGCCTCAGGATTTTAACCTTAATATCAAAATGGCCTCTTTTTTTATCGATAATTTAAATACGATGGAAGATCCAAGAAGAGCGTTGATTGCGACAGGCGCTACAGCACTGGTTACTAATGCACCGATTGGATTTAAAGGAATTACAAGTGCCTATGCAGGAGCAGATTCGCAGTTTAAATATAATGCTTCCACACTTTTGAATGTACAGGCAACAAACCCAATGCAGATCTATATTTTGACCTATGCAGAAGTAGAATTTATTAAAGCAGAATTAGCCCAGAGAGGTTATATTGCTGATGCGCCGGGACATTATGTAAAAGGAGTGAAAGCGGCGATAGAACAAGTAAAAGCGGTGGCTCCGGCTAATTATTTTGATAATGTGCAGGCGCAGTATAATGGAACACTCGAGAGAATCATGCTTCAGAAGTATTACGCGCTTTATTTTACCGATTATCAGCAGTGGTTTGAATACAGAAGAACAGGACTGCCTGTACTGCCAACTACAACGGCAATGCTTAACGGAGGAATAATGCCTTCTAGATTTACTTATCCGGATAATCAGCAGATTAAAAACGCTCAGAATTATGAACAAGCTGTTCAGATGATCGGCGGAGACAATATTAACTCTAAAGTGTGGTGGGACAAATAAAAATTCGAAAAATGAAAAAAACTATTATATACAGCACATTGTTATGCTGCAGTGTTTTGACAGCGCAGACAACGGTAAAAGGAAGCGTATTTGAGGATTTGAATCAAAACGGAAAAAGGGATAAAAAAGAAAAAGGAATTTTAAATGTTGCTGTCACTAATGGACGCGAAGTGGTTTTGACTGATAAAAAAGGAAATTATGAACTTCCATTGCAAGGTGATGCTGTCATTGCAGTAATCAAACCAACAGGCTATAAGATACAGGCTAATGCTGATAACATTCCTCAGTTTTATTATAATTACAAACCAGAAGGCTCTCCAAAATCAAAGTTTGAAGGAGTAGCTCCAACGGGAAAACTTCCAGAATCAGTTGATTTTCCATTGGTTTCTCAAAAAGAAACAGATGATTTTACAGCACTTATTTTTGGAGACCCGCAGCCTTATAATCTAGACGAGATAGACTTTTTTACAAGAGGAATTGTTGCAGAAGTAGAAGGAATTAAAAACATTCCTTTTGGTTTGAGTATGGGAGATTTGGTTGGAAATGATCTTAGTTTGTTCAATCCTTACATTCAGGCAGTCAAAAAAGTGGGAATTCCATGGTATAATCTCCTTGGAAACCATGATCTTAATTTTGATGCAAAGGCTGATAATCTGGCTGATGAAACGTATGAAGCGCATTTTGGTCCTGCCAATTATGCGTTTAATTATGGAAAAGTACACTTTATTGTTTTAGATGATGTCTTGTATCCTGATCCGAGAGATCATGAAGGCTATTGGGGAGGCTTTACCGAAGAGCAGATGAAATTTATAGAAAATGACCTAAAAGTTGTACCCAAAGACCATCTGATTGTACTGGCTTTTCATATTCCGCTTAGTGAGCCGGACAGCAAAGATGATTCTTTTAGGGATGAAGACCGTCAGAAATTATTCGAGCTTCTGAAGGATTTCCCAAATACACTTTCACTTTCGGCTCATACACATATGCAGCGTCAGGATTTCTTAGGAAAAAAAGAGGGATGGCTTCAGGAGAAACCACATCATCATTATAATATCGGAACCACATCAGGGGACTGGTATTCAGGAAAATTGGATGAAAAGGGAATTCCGATTTCAGTTATGAGAGATGGTACCCCAAAAGGATATGCTTTTATTCATTTTTCAGGCAATCAGTATAACGTGGATTACAAAGTAGCTGGAAAACCTGAGAATTATCAGATGAAAGTTTTTGCTCCAAAAGTAGTTGCAAAAGGCAAACACACGAAGTCAGGTGTATTTGTAAATTTCTTTATGGGAAGTAAAAAAGATAAAGTTGCTTACCGTGTAGATCAGGGAGAATGGAAAGATATGGATTATGCAGAAGTACAGGATCCTTCTTATGTGGAACTGGTATATGAATGGGAACTTTCTGAGGTACTTATGCCGGGAAAACGCTCTTCAGATCCAGAGAAAAGCACGCATGTCTGGAGAGGAGAAATTCCGTCTAACCTTTCGTTGGGAACTCACACTATTGAAATTAAAGCTACTGATATGTTTGGCAAGACTCATACAGCCAACACCAGTTACAGAATAGACAAAGTAAAATAAGAAATAGAATGATTAGAACGATAAAGTTAAGCGGGATTTTACTAGTGTTTTTAATGGTATTTAGCTGTGCAGGCACAGGAAAAATGAAGCAAACACAGACCATCGAAGTACAAGGACATCGTGGTGACCGCGGCAATTTTCCTGAAAATACGATTCCGGCTTTTTTAAGTGCTGTTAAAAAAGGTGCGGCTGTTTTAGAGATGGATGTTGTGATTTCGAAGGATCAAAAAGTGGTGGTTTCGCATGAACCATTTATGGCTGCGCAGTACATGAGCGATCTTGAAGGAAAACCAATTAAAAAGGATAACGAGAAGCGTTATAATCTTTTTGAGATGACTTACGACAGTATCAAAAGGTTTGACAGCGGTTCCAGAGGAAATGCAGCTTTTCCGGCACAGCAGAAACTGAAGACTTATAAGCCTCTATTATCTGAAGTGATTGACAGTGTTGAAAATTATATCAGCAGAAATAAACTCAAACCTGTGCGATACAATATTGAAATCAAATCGGAAAAGGAAGATTACGGAAAAAGACAGCCAGAGCCTGCTTTATTCGCCGCAATGGTCATGAAGGTTATTAAGGATAAAGGTATTGAGCAAAAAATAAACATCCAGTCTTTTGATCCGACGGTCCTAAATGTGATGCATAAGATGTATCCGAGCACTAAGATTGCTTATCTTGTAGGGGAAGGTACTTTTATAAAAAATCTGTCGATGCTGGATTTTGTGCCCGAAATTTACAGTCCTAATCATAAACTGCTCAATAAAGAAGAAGTTGCTTCTATCAGGTCTTTGAAAATGCGAATAATTCCCTGGACAGTAAATGAGGATAAGGATATAGACCATATGCTCAAACTGAAAGTGGATGGAATTATAACGGATTATCCTGAAAAGGTATTGAATAAATTATAATAACTTTTTAAATAAAACATTGACGAATATAAATTAAAACTGTTTCAGTGGAAGTCTTGATAAGACTTAGTTTTTTATTTTATTCGATATTGAAGCAACATATTATGCAAGGAATAAATTCTAGAGAGCATCGAATTTTGGCTGCAGCCTTTGATAAATTTGAATCTATGTCTTTAATTGCTCAAGACGTATTAGAAGAATCTGAAGATTTGCAGACCCGACAAGGTATGGCAGAGTTAGATAATCTGTATGCGAGATTTCAGCTATTGTATAATGAACTTGAAAAATGCATTAAAGAATATGAGGTCAAGAAAAAAAAGGTACGTACTACTATCAATAGGAACAATCGAAAATTAAATTCGAAGCTGCGAAGAATGTAGATTTTTAAAATCATTTAGTAATTTATTTCAACTTATAACCTCCAAGATCTTTGATCTTGGAGGTTTTTATTTAAAGGAAAATTCGAAACTATCCCCGATTTTCTTAAATAATTATAATTATTGGAAATCTAATTTTATTAAATCGACACCACAGCATCTAATGTCCCTCACTTCCTATACACAATTGCTAAAGCCTGTTTTTATTTAAATATACTGGGTTAAATGTTTGAATATTAATAAATTATAATAAAAAAGATGTTTCCGAAATAAATTTATATTCAATTTTTGTCGAAATTTACATGTGGAGTAGCAGCTTTTATTGTTATGATATTGCGACAGTGCTTCATGTTTCTAATTAAGGATAATCGTTTTTCTAAAATAATAGTAATAATAAAATATAGGTATTATGTCAATAAAAAATATACTTCCAGGGAAGCTAGGCTTCGGTTCGGCTCCACTGGGCAATATGTTTCGTAATGTTCCTGATGATGAAGTATCCGCTACCGTGGAAGCTGCATGGAACGCTGGGATACGTTATTTTGATAACGCTCCGTTCTACGGCGCCGGTCTGGCAGAAATTCGTCTGGGTGAAGTTCTTTCACAGTATCCTCGAGAAGAATATGTCTTGAGTACGAAAGTCGGCCGTGTTATTCTGGATGAGGTAGAGGATATCAGCGCCAGAGATTTAGGGGAAAAGGGGGATCTATTTAAATATGGGCGTCCCAACAAAATTGTAAATGACTACACTGAAGATGGTACGCTGCGTTCCATTGAGGGCAGTTTAAAAAGACTTAAGACAGATCATCTGGATATTGTCTGGGTTCATGATGTCGCTCAGGATTTTTATGGCGACGAGTGGCTGGACAAATTTGAAAGTGCAAGAAAAGGGGCTTTTAAAGTGCTGGATCGTCTGCGTGATGAAGGCGTAATCAAAGGCTGGGGACTCGGTGTGAATCGTGTAGAGCCTATTGAAATTATATTAAGTTTGGAAGGAGCTCGTCCTGATGGTTTTTTATTGGCAGGCCGTTATACGCTTCTGGATCACAGTAAAGCACTGCAACGCGTTATGCCGGAAGTTTCAAAGCAAGGTTTAGGAATTGTTGTTGGCGGTCCCTACAGTTCAGGTGTTCTGGTTGGCGGTTTGACTTTTGAATATGCTCCAGCTTCTCCTCAAATTCTGGAGAAAGTGGCAAAAATTAAAAAAAATGCTGATGAGTTTGGAGTAAGTATGAAGGCTGCGGGTCTGCAGTTTTCTCTTGCCAATCCCGCTGTGGCGGCGGCCATTCCTGGCGCAAGCAGACCTTCGCGTCTGGCAGAAGATAATGAAGCACTTAACGAAGTAATTCCTGATGATTTTTGGAAACAATTACGCAATCAAGGTTTAGTTGATCCCGCGGCTCCGCTTCCGATAGACAAAAAATGATAAAAATTTAAATAAGAATTATTATGGTATGGATTCTTCGTTTGCATCTCAAGTAAAGTAAAAGAATGATAATCATAATCAGCGTAATAATTACGCTCTATTTTTTAGTCAAACAATTTAAAGTAAAAAAAAATGAAAAAAATTGGAATTAATGGTTTTGGCAGAATTGGAAGATCTTCTCTAAAAGTTATATTAGAAAACCCTGATTTGGAATTGGTTGGGATTAATGATTTAATGAGTATAGAAAATGCAGTTTATCTTTTAAAGTACGATAGTATATATGGGAAGTATGATAAAAAAGTGACTTTTGAAGGAGATTATATACTGATTGATAATCACAGGATAAAATATACTTCTAAAAAGGACCCTTCAGAGCTGCCATGGAAAGAATTATGGGTAGATGTAGCTATAGAAAGTACTGGTTTGTTTACCAATAAAACAGATGCAGAAAAGCATCTCAGTGCAGGAGCTAAATTTGTCGTGATTTCAGGTCCGACAAAAGACACTCCGACCATAGTGCATGGCGTAAATACAGCAGAAGGCAAAGTTTCCATATTTTCATGTGCTAGTTGTACAACAAATAATATTAGCCCGCTCATAGAAATTTTAGGACGAAGAATTGGTATTAAAAAAGCTATTTTAAACACAATTCATGCTTACACAGCTTCGCAGACATTAATGGACGCTCCTTCAAAAAGAGAACCCAGAATGGGACGCACGGCAGGTATTAATCTTGCTCCTGCAGCTACTGGAGCGGCTATTGCAACGACCAAAGCATTACCTGAGTATGCTGGAAAATTTGATGGAGTAGCAGTAAGGGTTCCTGTTCCGGTAGGATCAATATCTGATATTACTTTTGTTACAGGAAGAAATACAACTGCTGAAGAGATTAATGCGATTTTGTCAGAAGAAGCTTTGACGCCGCGTTATGAAAAAGTAGTTACCGTAACAAATGAACCATTGGTATCAACTGACATCATAAAAAGCCCTTTTGCTGCTACAGTAGATTTAGAAATGACCAGAGTAGTTGATGGAGATTTGGTAAAAGTTATGGCATGGTATGATAATGAATGGGGGTTCACCAATCAAATGATTAGACAGATTCTTGAATTGTAAGAAAGAGATAGGTGCTCAATGCTAATTTTTTTTAGAGCTTACTTCTTTGATTTTAGATTGTATAATTCGCCATAATTGTGGGGTTTTATCATTAAATTTAAACAATTAAAAATTTTGTTATGAATTATACTCAACTAGCTTTTACCGATGCTATTAAAGACCTCCAAGAAAAAAAAGGAAGTAGAAACGGTTATGATCGTATGGAAAAAACCTCGGTTGTTGATGGACTTACTGATAATGAGATTTATTTTATTGAAGATCGGGATAGTTTTTACATGGCGAGTTTTGGAGAGAACGAATATCCATATATACAACATCGCGGCGGTCCTAAAGGCTTTATAAAAGTCATTGATAATAAAACCATTGGGATTGTAGATTTTGTTGGCAACAAACAGTATATATCTACTGGCAACATTGCAACGAATAATAATGTGGCAATCATAATGGTTTCCTATCCGCATCGGGCTAGATTAAAACTCTATGCCAAAGCTAAAATTGTGGAATTGGAAGAGGATCAAGAGTTATATGATTTATTAAAACCTGAAGATTATAAATTTCGTCCTGAGCGAATGATGATTTTCGAAATTCAGGCATATGACTGGAATTGCCCTCAGCATATTATACCTCGTTACACAACGGAAGAGATTGACGAAGCATTACAGCCTCAAAAAGAATATATTGCAAACTTGGAAAATAAAGTAAAAATTCTGGAAGAAAAACTTTTAGATAAGAAGTAAGAACTTAGATGAATTTAAACAGAAAGACATGATTTTTTACTAGAATGCCTCTATCTACCATAATTTGGCTAAGAAAAAATATTTTTTGCACCCCAGTCTTTCGAGACACAAACAAGGTGCGAATTTAATCAAAACATCGCTTGATATCCAAAAGAATAAGTAATAAAAAAAAAGAGTTAAAATATTGTTTATCAATATATTAACTCTTTTTTTCTTGGTGCTAATCTTTCCATTTATTCTATAAATGCAATTCTGTGACTTCTATTCTATTACTGGCTCCATTGATATATTCTGAAAATCTCAGGAACCATTTAGATTATTTTTTGTGTAAGAAATAAGTTTTAATAGCTTGTCATAAGGAGTAGGCTTGTAATGTCTTTCTTGCCCATTTTCCCCAATCTTTCAAAGCATCCAAAAGTATTTTGTTTAGTCCTTTATTGTCAGTCGGTTTACCTTTAATTGGTGGAGCTAAATCTTTGTCAGAAACTGGAATTTCAGTAACTTTTGTGGCAAACCATGTCATATTTTCATGTGGCATTGCCAAGCCTAAAATTGTTCCTGGTAAACCTGTAAAAGATTCAGGACCGCCTGAGAATGGAATTTGAATTGTATAATAAGCAACAACATAAACAGAATCGATAATTATAGCATTTGCTCTACGGCATTCATAACCCGCAATTTCTCTAGTTTCATCGGTAATTTTCCAGTCAATTTTACGTAAACTATCTTTAACTAAGTATAAATCATCGTAAACGTTTTTTTGGGTAGTACTGGTTTTAGTATCTAAATCTGTTGCGATAATATTTTTTAAATTAGCCATTGCATCATCTGCAATCCAACTGGTGTTGTTTGGTGTTTCATTGGTTTCATTCCATTTATATAAACTTTTGTTTTTTGAAAAGCTGAGTGTACTTTTTACAGTTTTAAATTGTGGATTGTTTTTTTTATAACTTTCAAAAGCTAATTTATAATAACTCTCAGTTTCTCCTTTGATTTTTTTTGAAATCAAAGCATATGTATTTATTTTTTTTTCAAATTCGATTACGCCATTTTCTACAAAGTGGTCACTTTGTACAACGTGGTCATTTTGAGCAAAAGTATTGCAGCTTATCAATGCAATTATTAAAATTAAGATGCGATTTATTATTGTTTTCATAGTTTTAGTTTTGTTTAGTTTCTCCTCCGCCCATTTTGCTGAAATCCCAGCTTACAGAGAACATAAAGTATCTTTGGATAGTCGTATAAGTGCTTTGGCTGATATTTCCATTGAATGCAGTTCGATTAAATCCTAAATTTTGGTTCAAAAGATCTCGTCCCGTTATAGAAACTCTTAAATTATCTGATTTTAAGAATTTTTTGGTGATAGATGCATTCCAAATAAAACGTTCAAAACTTTCCTGAATCACTTGCGTTTTTCCATTATATTGATAATTACCATCTGAGCTAATTTCTAGTTTGAAAGGCAATTGTACGCTGGTCCAAAAATTTCCATTAAAGCCCCAACCATTACTATCGCTATTTTCGTTGATGCTTGCATCAGCAACATTGTAAGTAGGTCCGAAGCTAGCATTCAAGTTATATTTTTTTTCTTTATTCTTTGATAAGTTTAAATTAACGGAATAAGTTGAATTTTTAGTTTGATTCAGTTTTGTATTGATATAATTATAGTTTATATTTTTGTTAGCGCTTAAGCCAATTCCTGCGTTCATGTCTATGGCTTTGATTGTTTTGCCAAAATTACCATTCAAATAATAACTTGTTGCTGCTTTGTCTTTTAGATTTACAAATTGAGAAATACTTTGTCCTCTATCATTTGTAATCACATTACTTATTATTGGATTTAGCGTGAAATTATACGATCCATTAACCGAAAAATATTGATTGCTAAGTACTTTATACGAATAATAACTTCCTCTAAAATTATTTTTAAAAGAAGGATCTAAGTTTGGATTACCCAAAATCGTATTTAATGGGTTTTGATTATTTGGTATTGGTTGTATTTGTTCTAATGTTGGCTGATCGTTGTTTCCGTTATATGACAAACGCAGCGATTCTCTTTGTTTAAAATTATATTGATAGCTTATTTGAGGCATGTAGTTGACAAATTTTCGATCAAAAGAACTATCTCTATAAACATCATATTGTTTAAATTTTACACCACTAAATTTAGATCCAAAATTAAAAACGGTTTTGTTTTTTTTGTAATTAAAAATCGCTCCAAGTTGATTTATCGTTTGGTCTAATTCATAATTATTACTAAAGATGGAATCCAGAACATTATAATCACCATTTGGAGATTGATTAAAAGATTTACGATCAGATTTTCCGTTACTCATGTTGAATCCATAATTAAGAATTAGAGATAGACTTTTGGATAACGGTTCGGTATAGATTAAATTTGATTTAAAAGCTGTATTCTTAATATTATTGACTTTGTTTTGATCGACTACTTTAGTGCTATCCGGACTAATTACGGATGGTGTAAAAAATTCAGCTCTAGAATTTAAATAACCATCACTTTTGCTGTCTGTACTTGATTGGCTTAAATTAAGAGATAATGTTCGGCCCTTTTTTTTAAGTCTTTTGGTTAATAAAGTATTAAAATTAAATATTTTATCATCAACGTCGTTTGTAGTTGTCTGGTTCAAATTATTCAACTGGTTACCTTGTTCATCCGTACCTTTTCGCATTTCTGCTTCACTTGAATTACTCTTTTTAAATAATCCATCTACATTTAATTTTAAAGTTAAAGTCGTATCAATTTTAATTTCATAAGTTAGATCAAGTTTGTTTTTAGTCATGTTTTTCTCAAAACTCTTGTCTGAAGTATTATAAATACTGCTAGAACTTAAATTTTGCTGGTTAATATCATTACGATCTCCTGAAAGTTTGATATCACCAATTTTATAGTTTACATTGATAGATTCTTTGTCGTTGTTCCATTTATTGTCAAAATGTATTCCGCCAGTTTGAGTTACCGGAATTCCTTCACCATTAAATTGTCCATCCCAACTGTCAAATTCATCATTTCCAGTGTTTGTAAAATAAATACCGCCGTCATCACTTACTTGATAACTGTTTTGCCCATATTTATCTTTATCTCCCCATCCTAATCCTACTTGTCCTGTATTGCCTAAAATACCATAAGCGGCTAGTTTTTTCTTGTCCCAAAACTTATTAAACATGGCTTGACCTTTGTAAAAATCATTAGTTCCACCTCCGAGTTCTACTTTTCCGAAATAACCATTTTTTTTGTCTTCTTTAAGCTTAACATTCAGCGTTTTGGTTTTCTGACCATCATCAACTCCTGTAAAAGCAGCTTGATCACTTTTTTTGTCGTACAATTGTACTTTATCAACCATGTCCGCACGTAGATTTTTTGTAACTAAAGTGGGATCGTCACCAAAAAATTCTTCACCATCAACCAAAACTTTGGTTACAGTTTCGCCTTGAGCGGTAATTTTTCCATCCTTATCGATTTGTATTCCTGGGAATTGTTTTATCAGATCTTCCACTTTTGCATTAGGTTCTATTTTAAATGCTTTTGGATCAAATTCTAACGTATCTCCTTTGATTTTCATGGCGGCTCTATTGCCTTTTATAATTATTTCGGATAGTAATCTTCCTTTATCTTCCAAATTAATTTTACCATAATCCTTGATTAACTTTGTGGAATCAATAGAAAATTGATCTACAAAATCAGCAAATTTTGGATAAGAAACCAGTAAAATAAATTTACCGGGTTTAATATTATTCAACTCAAAATAACCATTTTCTTTAGCTCGGGTAAATTTTACTAAAATGGAATCTTTTGCTCTTAACAAAGAGACTGATGCTTTTGTTAAAGTAGATTTGTTTACGGTATCTGTTACATACCCTTTAACTGTACCTGATGTTTGTGCCTGTAAAGTAGTTGATAAAAAAAGAAAGCAACATAATAATAGAATTGTTTGTCTCATTAATTGGTTATGGTTTTTTAAAAAAGAGGCATAATAGTTCTATTCTATTTTTTGAGAAATAGAAATAAAATGCACTTGTTTTGTGATTTGTTTTGGTTATGGAGTTAGAAGATTGTAGGTTCTATACTAGAAATTGAAATAGCACTTTTTTATAAAGGTTTGCTGAAGAATAGCGATTTAATTTTATGAAATTCATAATTTTTTTGCGAGGTTTTGATTATTGGCGGTTTGAATTTTAACGATTTTAATTAGTAATCGTTAGTATAATAGTTAAATGTTAACATGGTTCAAATCTAAGTAAAAATACTACAATGTAAAGAAGGACTTTACTTTTTTTTAACATAATTAATTATTAACAATCTTGTTTTTTAGCCAATATTGCTTGAATTTCAGTGTGTACTTCTGCTTTGGTTTTTAGATTTCTTTTTATAACCAAAGGTCTTGTGCTTCTGGGTCCATTTTTAGGTATGAACTCAAATAAAAACAGAAACTGTTTGAAATTACAGTTTCTGTCATAGAATTATGGAGCATTTTTTTTCCAGAACGAACATGTAAAATATTTAATTACATAGTCATTGGAACTTCCATTAAAAGTATTTCTGAATGATCATTCTGAGATTGAACGTCAAGAGTTTCTATGTTCCAAATTCCGAGGCCGTCCCTTTCATTTAGAAGTGAATCGTTTACAATAAAACTGCCTTTTATTATAAAGGCATAAACGCCGTTTCCTGTTTTTTTAATTTTGTAGGTACTCTTGTGTTTATTATCAAAGACACCGAGATGAAACCAGGCTTGCTGATGTATCCATACGCCCTCATCTTTTGCGTTAGGCGATAAAATCTGCTGAAATTTATTGTGACGGTCTTTCAGATTCAAACTGATCTGGTCGTATCTCGGAATTACATTTTTTTTATTTGGGTATAGCCAAATCTGAAGAAATTTAACTGGTTTATCTCCATTATTGTTAAATTCACTATGATAAATTCCAGTACCGGCGCTCATGACCTGAATATCACCTTTCTTGATAATAGCAACATTATTCATACTGTCTTTGTGCTGCAGATCGCCTTCAAGAGGAATCGAAATAATTTCCATATTATCATGAGGATGTGTCCCGAATCCTTGTGAGGGATCTACAACATCATCATTGAGTACGCGAAGTACTCCAAAGTGCATTCGCTCAGGATTATAGTAGGAAGCAAAACTAAAAGTCTGATGTGTATCAAGCCAGCCATGGTTGGCATGTCCTCTGGATTGTGCTTTATGCAGAACAGAATTTTCAGTGACAGGTGTATCGTCTGAGGGCAGGTGGTTAAAGCCGACCGGCTCTAAGGGTTTAATCTCGTCGATATCATTCTTCATAATATTGGCAACTGCAGTCGAGGCCACAAACATTCCTGTTCCCAAAAGGCCTTTTTTAATAAAATCTTTTCTGTCCATAGTGATAAGTGTTTAATTGCAAAAGCAAATTTCATTTATAAAAAATACCTGAGCATTGAACTGGGACAAGATTTTTAAAAATCAGGACTTGAGTTTTCTTGTTCTGATTTTTGAAAGAAATTCAGGAGAAATACCAAGATAAGAAGCAATGTAATGTTGTGCTACACGAAGTGGAATCGTAGGATATGCTTTAAGAAATTCATCATATTTTTGTTCCGCAGTGAGCGTTATGTTGTTGAGCAAACGATTTTGAGTTACAGCCTGATGACGTTGCATTAGAATGCGAAAGGCTCTTTCAAACTTTGGAGCCTGTTCAAAAAGCTGTTCTTTTGTTTCGGGGCTGAACATTAAAAAATCAGAATTTTCAAGCGTTTCTATAAAAATTTGACTGGGTTCAGTTTCATAGATGCTAAAGGATATATCACTTATCCATGAATTTTCTACTGCAAACTGTAAAATCACCTCAAATCCATTTTTATCGATATAATATTTTCTGACACAACCTCGGACTACAAATGCCTCAAAAGTACATCTCTCACCCCTTTGAAGCATAATTGTTTTTTTGGGGATTTGTTTGGAGGACAATAAAGAATTAAAAATATCTAATTCTTCTTGCGTAAAGTTCACATATCTTGAAATTGCAGTATTAATTTGTGTAAACATTATTTAATTAATTTGTCCGTCTGTAAAATTAAGATAATGAAGCAGTATAAAAAGGTTAAAAAATAATAATTAACGGAAATTCAATTTTATTAAATTGATATCACAGAATCTAATTTTTTGGATGTGCCTGATCAGTTTTATTTGTAATTAAAATAGTTTTTTCAAAGCTTAACTGTAATAACGTTCCATTTTTGTTTTCAATAGAAAAATGAGCCTTTAAGTCATCACATAACCATTTGATTAGATTTATTCCAAATGAGTTATTGTTTTCGACATTTGAATTAAAACGAATTCCTATACCATTATCTTGAATAGTCAGTAAATATTGATTCGAAGTGGGTGAAAGCAATGTTATTGCAATTATACCGTCTCTATTATTTGGAAATGCATATTTAAGAGCGTTAGTAATAGCTTCGTTTATAATTAAACCTAACGGAACAGCTTGGGTAACATCTAGCTCGACTTCTTCAATGTTTAATTTAAAACTAATATGCTGTTTTGAATCGAATGAATCTTTTAAATATTCAACTAATTCCCTAATATAGATTGGCATATTGATAGTAGAAACATTTTCAGACATAAAAAGTTTCTGATGAATTAATGACATGGCAAGAATCCTGTTTTGACTGTTTTTAATGGTTGTTAATGCTATTTCATTATCAACAAATGAAGATTGTAAATTAAGTAAACTGATTACCATTTGAAGGTTGTTTTTTACTCTATGGTGAATTTCTTTCAACAGCAATCGGTTTTCATCAAGTAAGTGCTTCAGGTTTGTATTCTGAAAATTAATTTCTTTTTCTTTAATTTCTAGTTTCTTATGATTTTTTTGTTTCAGTAAATATTGATTGTATAATAATATAATAATTATCAGGAGAAGGAAAATTGATCCTATCGACAAATTGTTTAAAAGTTTTGATTTCGCTATTTTAGTTTCCTGTAATTTGGTTTGTAACTCTAAAGTTTGAATGTTTTCTTTATCTTTTAAAGTTTCATACTGAATTTTTAATTCTTCAATCTGCCTGTTCTTTCCTATATTAAATAATGAGTCATTAATTCGTGTATAGTTTAAATGATGTCTAATAGAAGAAGGATAGTTTCCAGTTAGAGAATCAAGTTTGTATAAAGCTAACTCTAACATTTGAGGCTGATAGTTCTGCTTTGTTTTTTCATTGAACGAAAGAACTTTGTCAGCAAGGAGTTTAGCTTTAACCGAATTTCCTTTTTTTACATAAAATATTGACATTGATAAATAACCGAAGCAGGCGTTCACAGCAGTTTTTGGCGACAAGAGATTATCAGCATATTTTTCCATTTGGATGTAATATTTTTCAGCAGCTGACATATTGCCTAATTTCTCATAAGTTGTTGCTTTAGTGTACAAAACAAGATAATTATCTAATTCATTTTTAGGAGGATACAATTCAGTTGTTTTTATGATATAATTGAGTGCTTCTTTGTATCTTTTATTTTTAGAAAGACATTCATTAATTAAGATAAAACCTTTATAGTAACTTCCGCTATTAATATTTTTTTGACCTATCTCGAAGGCTTTTTTGTAAATTTCAATTGCTTCGTCAATATGCCCCATGTGGTCGTAAGTGTTCCCTAATCGCAAATAGAAATTATCACCACAAATCAGGTCATTTGTAGCTTCCATTGTTTTAATACTTGCAATGGAATAATATAGCGCCTTATTTAGATTAAATTTTTCAGTGTAGATATAAGCAAGTGGTGCTGTAGTGTAATGAAGATGTTTAAATCCTATTTTTTTTTGAAGAGCGAAACAATTGAAAAGTTCTTTTTCTGCCAATTCCATTTTTCCTGTCCAAAAATGAACAGTAAGTAACTTCATTTGCATTTCTATTTCAAGTTCTTTTTCTCCTATTGATTTATAAAGCAACATGGCCTCTGACAATACTTTTTCTTTATCTGCTTCAAACAATGGAAGGTATGTTCCTTCATTATTTAACGCATCTGCTAAAGTTTTCCGATTGTTTAATTTTCTGCTTTCCGTCACTATATTGGAAAAGATATTTTTGCTCTCAGCAACGTTATGAGTTTGAACATAATATTTTCCAAGCAAAATGGTACTTTGTCTTTGCCATTTTGGTATGCCAAGCGATTCACTTATTTGATCCGCTTGTTTAAAGAATTGAAAAGTATTTTGAAGATCTTCTTTTTTTTCGCCTGCTTTATAAAGGAAATGGTATCCCAGATGCAGCAGTAATTTTAAACGGTCTGTTTCTTTTAGTTTTGGAAGTATTTTTTTTGCTGCTGTTATATTGTTTTGATCAATTAATTTATCTCCAGGCAAGTGTTTTCCATCACTATAAGCTTCCTCATAAAGTATTGATACTGGAACTTTATTGTATGTACAGGCTAGTATCATTGTGCTGTCAACGTCTACAAAACCTTGATTGGAAGAATATATGTACATCCCAGTACTTTTAATCAGCAGCTTTGTTTTTTTTAGATCGTAATTTACATACGGATTATTTATTTGGGCGTAACTCTGAAACGTGATTGTTATAACAAAACTTAAAAGGTACAGTGCTTTCATCTTATTTGTCAGAATTCAATTGGCTTGCGAATAAATTATTTTTGCTTTGAAAAGAATTGGGTTTTATAAAAATAATCATTTAAGATGAAAAAGTATCAAAAGCAAGATGTAATGCTCAAATATACAGGTCATTGTCAAATTTTTAAGGTTATTACTATAATTTATAAGATTAAAAAAAATAACAAGACTCCGAATAACATTCGGCTATGCAGAAAGGTGAAGCAAATTTAGATCATCAAGAACTGACTTTCAATGATGAGAATGTTCGTATTTGCCTTTTTTTAAAATTAAAAGTGTTCGTGAGAGATGCCTAGTTTTTTCATTTTAGCATAAAGAGTGGTAGGGTTTACTTTTAGTATTTCTGCTGCTCCTCCAGGTCCGTATACTTTACCATTGCACGCTTGTAGCACCTGCATGATATGATTTCGTTCCATATCCTGCAAGGACTGGAGATCACCTTTTTCTGTAGCTGTGTGAGGTAAATCAGAAATTATCGGTATGTTGATTTGGGTAATCTCGTCTCCTGTGGCAAGCAAGGTACTGCGTTCAATAAGATGCTCTAGCTCACGAATGTTGCCAGGCCAATTATGGTTTTTTAATTGTTCGAGTACTGCAGGAGAAAAACCTTTGATATTTTTCTCATAGCCTATGGCGAATTTTTCAAGGAAATACATCGCGAGTTCTTTTATATCTTCTTTTCTTTCGCGCAGTGGAGGAAGTTCTATAGGAAATACATTAAGCCTATAATATAAATCGAGTCTGAAATGGCCTTCGGCAACCTCACGCTCAAGGTTTTTATTAGTGGCTGTAATGATTCGGACATCAACTTTTATGGTTTTATCGCCACTAATGCGTTCAATTTCTTTTTCTTGAAGTACCCGCAGAAGTTTCGCCTGAGCTTCGAGAGGAAGTTCTCCAATTTCATCAAGAAAAAGCGTTCCTCCATTTGCCTGTTCAAACTTGCCAATTCTTTGTGAATCAGCTCCTGTAAATGCTCCTTTTTCATATCCAAACAGCTCTGATTCAAGTAGTGAAAATGGAAGCGCTGCGCAATTTATTATTACCAAAGGTTTGTTTTTGCGTTGTGAATTTTCATGAATGACATGCGCAACTCTTTCTTTGCCTGTACCGCTTTCACCTGTAATCAGTACTGATGTTTCAGTTGGCGCAACAATGTTTATTTTTGAAAATATTTCGCTTAATAAAGGACTCTTTCCAATAATCCCCTCAAATACGGCTGATTGTGTCTCATTTCCAGTTAAATATTTTTTAGTTTGATTTTCCACAATATGTCGGTATCTGGCAATATCCAGCATCACCAGTAAATCCCTATGTCTGAAAGGTTTTACCAAGAAACCATAAGGCTCTGTTTTTTTTACAGCTTCCAGAGTTGACAGGTCAGTATTTGCGGAGATAAACAAGAATGGCGTTTTACAATTTTTTAATTCTAATGCAAGGTCTATTCCTGTTTCTTCACCTTGAAGTATAATATCCAGAAGTACCCAGTCAGGCTTATCATTGGTTATCAATACCCTCGCTTGCTCAACAGATGATGCTATACCAACTACAGTGTAACCATTTTTTTGTAATAGCATTTTGAGGTCGATGGCCACGATATATTCATCCTCAACAATTAATATTTTTTGCATATCTTCCATCTTATAGTTGGGACTTAAATGCGAGTTTTTTTTATAAAGTTAAATTTTATTATTATATATTAAAAGTTTTAAGCAGTTGTTTCATTGGACTAAACCTTAAAGGTTTTTGTTCACAAAATTCAAACAAAACTTCTAGGAATTTAGTTTTTATTTCATGACAACAGGTTCCAATTGTCAAACACTAGACTTGTCTGGTGGAAAGGCGAATAATTTAAGATAATCCTGTTGAGTGCTTATCACTAAATTTACAGCATATTGTTCCATATAGCTATTCTAAAAAACAACAACAACTATTCGTTTCTTTAATAACTTACGGAGTCTTTATTTGTAAGTAAAATATTTTTTGAGGGTGTTTTATGCAGCAGTGTAAAATTAGTTTTGGTAAATGTCTGCTCTTATATTTTTAGTACTAAGATAATAAAGTTCGCTCTTGAAAAAATGTCGAAAAAAGACATTTAATTATAAAAATTAAAGATTTCTTTCTTAAGTAGATTTGCTGCTATTATAATTCATTGGTGTTTTTTTAATTGAAACTAAAAAGATTTGTTCATTTTGCTGATCATTGCCATGAGGAATAACCTTTAAATTTTATAATTAAAATGACGAATTATACAGATTTGAAAATCTGGAGTTTAATTAATTTTAGTGAATTATAAACTTAGTGATATGAACTCAAAAAATCAAAATCAGAAGAAGACCCAAAAAAGCGGTTCTGATCATCGAAGTGATATGAGGAAACATCAATATAAAGATCATGATGAAATTTTAACAAACGACGAAAATTACGATGTTGACACTCATAAGTTTAAAGGTGAAAAGCCAGATTTCGATGATCAGTTGAATAATGAAGAAAAAAAATAAAACCTGACAACGTCTCAATTACCAAATTGAGGCGTTTTTTGTTTTAATCGCTGTGGAAATTCATAAAAACCTGATTCTGATTGATATATAAACTACAATGGAAATTAGATTCATTTTACAAAGTGCAGTTGATTTTTATAAGTAATATCCTTTTTTGTTATTATCTGCTGTTGTATGTCTGATGTAAATTTGTTTGAAACAAAAGCAAATTACATTATGAAACATTTTATAATACATCAAATTGCTCAATTAGAGAACTACGCTAAAGTCACTGTACGATTTGCAATTGCAGTAATTTTTATATGGATCGGCAGTCTTAAATTTTTTGCTTATGAAGCAGACGGAATAGTTCCGTTTGTAGCAAATAGTCCCTTTATGAGTTTCTTTTATAACGCACCCAAAGACTATAAAACGTATCAAAATAAAGAAGGGGAATTTATAGCACAAAATCACGAATGGAATCTTCAGAATAATACTTATGGTTTTTCAAAAGGACTAGGTATTTTTTTAATAGGAGCCGGTATTCTTGTTGCATTACATAGAGTAGCGCCATTATGGAGTATGATAGGAAGTATACTAATATTCTTTACGACTTTAGGAACCCTTTCTTTTCTTATAACGACTCCGGAATGCTGGGTACCAAATCTCGGCGATTCTGATTATGGGTTTCCTTTTTTATCCGGAAGAGGCCGACTTGTTATTAAAGACATAGCGCTTTTAGGATGTTCCCTAATTACCATGAGTGAGTCGGCAAAATTGTATCTAAGAAATAATAATATAAAAAAAATGCAATTATGAAAACCATCAATGTACCAACAAAAGAACAAGTGAGTAAACAATCGCAGTTATTGTTTGAAGCGATTACTAAGAAAATTGGAAAAGTGCCTAATCTTTATGCAACAATTGGTTATTCTGCCAATGCACTTAAAGGTTTTCTTGAGTTTGAGGAGGCTTTTAGCCATGGTACTTTTAGTGCCAAAGAAAGAGAAGGCATTAACCTTGTAGTTTCGCAAGTAAATCATTGCAATTATTGCCTTGCGGCACATACGATGCTTGCCGGTATGAAAGGTTATAATACTGATGAAATACTCGGATTAAGAAAGGGCTCATCTGATGACAGTAAATTTCAAACCGCCTTGCAGCTCGCAAAATCTATGGCTGAAAATAAAGGTGAAGCAGATGCATCTTTTAAAGATGCTTTTTTTGACGCAGGTTATACTGAGACAGATCTTATAGATCTTGTAGGTATTGTAACTGTACGAACATTTACAAATTATGTTTATGCTCTTACCGAAATACCGATCGATTTTCCAAAAGCTTCAGAACTTTAAATAATTGGAATTGTAGAACCATAACGAATCAAAATGATCATGAAAAAATATCCAATTCCTCCTTTTACACTAGAATCAGCAAAGGAGAAAATACAATTAGCCGAAGATGCCTGGAATAGCCAGGATCCCCATAGAATAGCCCAAGCGTATACGATTGATAGCGAGTGGAGAAACCGTCATTTGTTTATTAATGGCAGGGAAGAAATTATTGCGTTTTTAACGGGCAAGTGGGAAAAAGAACTCGATTATAAATTGAAAAAAGAATATTGGGCCCATACGGAAAATCGCATTGCGGTAAGATTTGAATATGAATATCATAACTCCGATGGAGACTGGTTTAGAGCGTATGGAAATGAAAATTGGGAATTTGATGAAGATGGTATTATGAAAAGAAGGTTTGCAAGTATCAATGATCTTCCCATTAAAGAAAGTGAAAGAAAGTTTAAATGACTTTAAACAAATGAAAAGGTTAAAAAATAAATTAAAAAAGCAATGTTATGAAAACAAGTTATCACACAAAAAAAATTAATGGAGTAGATATTTTTTATAGAGAAGCCGGTAACAAAGAAAACCCAACGCTTCTTCTCTTGCATGGTTACCCAACTTCTTCGCATATGTTTCGCAATCTGATTAATTATCTGGCAGATGATTTTCATTTAATTGCTCCAGATTATCCAGGTTATGGAAGAACTGAACAACCACCAATGTCTGGTTTTGCTTATACGTTTGAGAATTTCAGTAATTTAATGAAAACGTTATTAGATGAACTGGATATTCAAAAATTCAGCCTTTATTTAATGGATTATGGTGCTCCAATAGGTTTTAGGATTGCAAGCAGAAATCCGGAAAGAATTGATACGCTAATTGTACAAAATGGCTGTGCTTATGAAGAAGGTCTTGAAACTTTTTGGGATCCGATTAAAGCATATTGGAAAGACAGAAATAATAAGGAAGCCGAAAACACACTCAGAGGTTTTCATGATCCAAACGGATTGAAATGGCAGTACACCCATAGCGTTCCTGATCCAGCTGTAATTTCGCCAGATAATTGGGAAATCGATTTGAGACATTTAGAAAGATTAGAAAATGATGCTATTCAATTAGCCATGTTTTATGATTATCAGACCAATGTAACTTTGTATCCTGAGTGGCAGGAATATTTTAGAAAACATGAGCCAGAGATGCTTATTGTTTATGGAAAAGATGATTATATTTTTCCAGGTTCCGGAGCAGAAGCCTTTAAGAAAGACGTGAAAAATCTTGAGTTTCATCTTTTTCCAACGGGTCATTTTGCATTAGAAAGTTTCGGGGATGAAATTTCGGCACTTATAAAAGATTTTCTTAAAAGAAAAACGGGTAAAAAATAAGTTGAAGTAGTGCTTAAAAGATTCCTATTCCACGTACTAATTGCAAAATTTAAACAAATAATATTTAAAACCGGAAAATATGACAACAATCAAAAATATAGTACTTGTCCATGGCGCATTTGCAGATGGCTCAGGTTGGAAAGGCATCTATAAAATACTCACTCAAAAAGGATATGAAGTAACTGTTGTACACAATCCTTTAACTTCTCTTGAAGATGGAGTAGAGGCAGTAAAAACGGCTTTAGACAAGCAAGAAGGCGAGGTTGTTCTTGTTGGTCATTCTTACGGAGGCGTTTTGATTACAGAAGCAGGTAATCATCCGAGTGTATCATCACTTGTATATGTTGCCGCTTTTCAGCCCGGCGACGGCGAGACTGCTTTGCAATGGATTCAGACCGCACCGCCAGCAGCGGAGAATGGGATTTTGCCAGTAGATAATAAAGGAATTATTTATTATGCTAAAGATAAGTATCATTCAGGTGTCTGTGCCGATTTAAAAAAGGAAGATGCCGATTTTATGTACGCTTCCCAAGGCGCTTTTTATGCAAAAGGATTTGTGACACCAATTAAAAATGCGGCTTGGAAAACAAAACCGACTTACGGAGCGATTGCCACCGAAGACAAAAGTATTGTACCAGAAATTCAGGAAGCCATGTATGAACGCTCAAATACCAAAGTAACGCATATTAAAGGCAGTCACGCTATTTATATTTCACAGCCAGAAGCAGTGGCAGATATTATTATTTCGGCTTCTATTAAAGCGTGATTTTACTGGTTCTTGAAATATTTATTTTTTATAATTATTCATGAAAATGCTATAGAAAAGGAACATTTGACAATAGTTAAGTTTGTAATAATGAGATACATTAATTTAATATAATCACTATGTCGAAAAGATACCCTATACCTCCCTTTACAGACAGAACAGCAAAAGAAAAAATACAGCTGGCCGAAGATGCTTGGAACAGCAAAGATCCTTATCGTGTAGTACAGGCGTATACAGTTGACAGCGAGTGGAGAAGTTGTGATTTGTTTATCAATGGAACAGAAGAAATTATAGATTTTTTATTCATTAAATGGAGAAAAGAGTTGAATTATAAACTCAAAAAAGAATACTGGGCTCATACTGATAATAGAATAGCAGTGAGATTTGAGTATGAATATCATAATTCGCAAGGGCAATGGTTTAGAGCTTATGGGAACGAAAATTGGGAATTTGACGACAATGGTTTAATGAAAAAAAGATATGCCAGTATTAATGATTTGCCAATTGAAGGAACAGAGCGAAAGTTCAAATAAAAATTCATAAAAACATGGGAAAAACAAAATGGTTTATTGATAGAGCAAACTCTGAAATTGGATTCAAAGCAAATCATATGATGTTTTCCAATGTACCTGGAGAAATACGTAAATTCAAATCATTAATTACGACCAGTGTTGATGTTTTTGATAATGCTAAAATTGAATTTGATGGTCAAATTAAATCCATCACGACTGAAAAAGAAGAATCTGAAGCAGATCAGTCAATCGCTGATTTGTTTTATGTAAATCAATTTTCCAAAGTTACTTTTGAAGCGATTACTTTTGATAAAATTGACGAAGTTAATTACAAACTTACAGGTAACCTTACACTTTGTAATGTCACAAGATTAGTAACTTTTGATGCTGAATTTAGTGGTTTGTTGAAAGAACCGTGGGGTGTAATAAAAGCAAGTTTTATTATTACTGGAATAATTAATAGAACGCATTGGGATCTAAACATGAATAGAATGTTTGATACGGGCATTCCGATAAGTGAAGAACTAAAATTGAATATTGATCTTCGTTTTATTAGGAGATAAAAAAACTTAATTGCAGAAAAACACATTTACAGTTAATTATCCGATAAATAATGTCTTTTACTTATGCCTAGTTTTTTCATTTTAGAATTCAGTGTGGTGTAAGGTATTTTCAAAAAAGAAGCCGCACCGTTAGGTCCGGAAATTTTTCCTCCACACAATTTAAGTACTTTAAGGATGTATTCTTTTTCAAATTCATTCCATGGTTTTATACTAGTATTATCAGTAGAAAGTATTGTTTTGTAGTTATTTGAATCTAATTCTTTAATAACTTTTCCTGGAGTTAATAATAATGCTCTCTCTATGGTATGTTCTAATTCCCTTACATTTCCCGGCCAGTGATATGCTTTAAGGGAGTTAAAGAGGGAAGGAGCAATTGTTTTTAATGGTTTTTCATTTTTTGAGCAATAGTTATTTACAAAGAAAAGGGCAAGGTCTGCCAGATCATCTTTTCGATCCCTTAATGGCGCAATTTCAATTGGAAATACATTGATTCTGTAAAACAAGTCAGCTCTAAAATTCCCTGCAGTTACTTCTTCCAATAAATTTTTGTTGCATGATGTAATGATTCGGGTATCGACAATAATGGTGGTATTGCCTCCAATGCGCTGAATCTCTTTTTCCTGAATGGCTCTTAATAATTTTACCTGTAAGTCTAAGGTCATTTCATTTATATTATCAAGAAATAATGTTCCTTGATGTGCTTGTTCAAATTTTCCAATTTTTTGAGATATGGCGCCGCTAAAGCTTCCTTTTTCATATCCAAATAGTTCACTTTCTATTAAACTGTCTGGGATTGCTGCACAATTTATTTTTATGAAAGGTTTTTTAGCTCTTTTTGAGTTCTGATGAATAGCCTTTGCAACAAGTTCTTTTCCTGTGCCGCTTTCGCCTTGTATTAGAACATTACTGCTTGTAACGCTGACAAGTTTGATAAGGCTTCGAAGATTTTTTGTAGCTTCACTGTTGCCAATAATTCCCATATTGTCCGCTGTTTCTTCATTATTGAATGTTTTGATATAGGTTTCAATTGGACCAGAAGCAAGGATGTTTTTTTCAAATAATAAAATATTTGTTATCGTAATTCCAAGTTGAGGCGATAACATTTTGATCATATTTAAAATGTGTCTTTCAGGAGGAAGACCTTTAAAATCAAAGATTAGGACTCCTTTGCAATAGTTAAACGGAATAGAGCAGAAAACAATGTTTTGTGCATCTTTAAAAGTTTCTTTTATTAAGAATGGAACTCCGTTTTTATTTGCAAATTTATTTTTGGACAAAACAAAAGGTTCCGGCGAATTAAAAGCCGTCGCAAAGATTTCAGATTTATCAATAAAATATTCATTTTTATACTGATTGTAGTGGGAAGGAATATTATGATAAAAAAGATTGTAGTCTTTTTGCAATGCATTTTCAAGACAAATCATCATCTGATTAAATCCAATTATTTGCTTTAATGTAGTATTTATGACATCATTAAGCTCGGTTTTTGTACTAATAGGAGCAAGGCTTCCGCTCATCAAAATAAGTTGAGATTGCTCATATTCTCTTTGTTCTAAACGAGTTTTAATATCTAAATTAGATCTCATATTTACTGCTTTAGTTTGTAAAGAGTTAATTCGGCCGATTATGATTTCTCATGCAAATAATTTGTTATAGAAGAGGTGATTAAAGTTACTTTTTATTTTTAAAACATCAATGTGTTTGTTCATTATATTTTAATATTACGAAGGTCTCGCGGAGTATGTCCTGTATGTTTTTTTAAAAAAATAGTGAAGTAGGAGATGTAAGGAAATCCAAGGCGATATGAAATTTCTTTTATAGAAAGTGAATTATTCTGAAGTAAGTTTTCGGCAGCAAGAACCGTTTTTTCGGTAATCCAATGACTTACCATTTTCCCGGTTCTTTTTTTAATTACATCCGAAAGATAATTGGCATGAATTCCCTGCATACTTGCATAGTCTTTAACCCTTAGTTGTGTTCGAGCTTTGCCTTCTTGTAACAGTTGGGAGTGATGTTCAAGGTTTTTAATGAATTGTTTTAAAATATCGTGCTCTTTATCCTGTGCGAGCTGTTTATCATAATCTTGCCAAAAATTTCGTTTAATTCTTAGCAGAAGACGCGTTACCAGATTCGCAATAATATTTTTTTTGAAAGGTGAGTTTCCCCGATTAATGATGTCAATTTGATGACAGATACTGCAAAGATCTTCAAAATTTTCAGAGGCCATATTTTCAGGTATAACGGTCTCAAGCACTAGAAAAGGAAATGTTTTGAAAAGTTCAACTCCCGCATATTTGGCAAGAAATCGTTCAGAAAATTTGATGTGATAAATTTCATCAAGACTATACCATTTCAGTTCCCGATGCGTGTCTGGCCGACTGAAAAAAAGTGTTTTCGGTGCGACTTCTAATGTGTTTGTTTTGGTTGTATAAAGTCCAGAGGCTTTGATGGCTAAAGTAAGCGAAAAACAATTAGAATTGAACCACAATGCAGTATCATGAGACTGATCTGAATGAAATTTGACATTAAGACTCCCGAATTCATCATCGTTTACATGTTTTTTCATAGATGTCCTATCTGAACTACTTTTAGTGAGCCCTTTTTTGCATTCAATGGTTTCATTTGGTATCATGATTATAATAAATTTTTAACGTTAAAAAAATGATGAAACGAGACTGCTTAAAAATTACATAAGACTAAAATCTCTTCTAAATGTACCTGGGGCATTTTGGGTATGTCTTTTGAAGTAGTTATAAAAATAATTGAGATCGTAAAAACCATAAAGTGTAGCAATATCTCTCATGGGTTTATCGGTATATTTCAGCAAATACTGAATGTCTTCGATTAGTTTTTCGTGAATCCACTGATTAACAGATTTTCCGGTCGCAGTACTTACAATTTTAGATAATGTCGATTCATTAAGATTTTGTTTTTTCGCATAATCATTGATATGAAGCAGTGTATTAGAATGTCCTGAGGCGATCTTGCTGAAATTATCTTCAATGTCATTGATAAAGTTAGTGACGTAGGCATTATATTTTTTTTGCAAATCCTCAGACTTATTTCCAAATTGTTCCTGACGAATCAATAAGAGAAGATTAAAAATAAGATTTGTGATTAATTCATGTTTATACGGTTCTTTAGAAATGGCTTCGTTGTAAATTTCAAGACAGGTCGTTTCAAAACTTTTCATCATTTTATCCGCGAGTTTTATAATGCAATTTTTAGAATTTTCTAATTTTTGAATTTCATCTATTCCTGAAGGCCAATGTTGCAGAAGAAATTTTTTGCTGAAAGTGATCGTATATGCTTTACCCAAAGCAGACCATTTACTGGCAAGAAATGAATCAGGTCTTGAAAAAAGTATGCAGTTTTGACTAAGTTCAAAAACAGAATTGCCTATGAAATACGTAACAGTTCCTTCAACGACGACAATTATACTATAATGATCGGGTCTGAAAATTGGCGTTTGATAAGGCAGCTCCATTCCGAGTTGTTCCATGCGAACTATTGCAAAATCATCACTATCGATATAATCAAAAACAGGAAGATCCATAAAAGCCAGACTGTCAGTGAATTTTCTAACAGTTGTCAATAGCGGTTTCATGTTAATTGATATTGAGAAATGGATAGTATAGAAGATTTGTCAAGTTTATCAGAGGAAATAGAATCTTTATCCTTTTTCAATTGCTTCTTATTTGGGACTGCTGAGGTTTGAAATGCTTTCATAAACTTTAATATTTGGTTCTTAATGGTTTATGAGTACAAATCAATTTTTTTGCCTTTTTAGTTAAAGTGTTGATTATGAGGGTTTTTTGTTTTTTATGAGTTTGAATTTTTTACTTTATTTCGCCATTTTACAAAAAGATTTACAAAATGTTATATTTCAAAAATCTTTATTTTATGTAATTTTTAATTGGATTATGAAAGATTTGCGCTTTTGATTAATGCGTAAATTTGTATAGGAGAGACAGGTTTTTATAAAAAATAAATTAATAAATAAGACATATGAAAAATCAGGTTTATTATAAAACGGCGAATATTGATGGTCTTACTATTTTTTATCGCGAAACAGGTGTTCGTAAAGATTCGACCTTATTATTGCTTCATGGTTTTCCATCTTCATCGCATATGTATAGGGATCTTATAGCAATTCTGTCCGAATCATTTCATGTAATTGCTCCTGATTATCCTGGTTTTGGGCAAAGTAGTGCGCCAACGCTTCAGGAATACAATTACACATTTGATACTCTATCCGATACGATAGAACATTTTATAGATCATCTGGATCTTCGAAATATAAACCTTTATATACAAGATTATGGCGGACCGATCGGAATGAGAATTGCACTACGCAGACCAGAGCTTATTTCCTCTCTGATCATTCAAAACGCTAATGCCTATCTGGAAGGTCTTGGCGAAGCATTGGCTCCGTTAACAGCTTATATTGAAAATCAGAATAATGAAACAGAAAGCAAAGCCAGATTTTTTTTAACGCTCGAAGCAACCAAATGGCAATACTTCAATGGTGCTGAAAATGTAGACAAAATAAGTCCCGACAGCTATACCTTGGATCAATACTATTTAGACCGTCCGGGAAATGATTTGATACAATTAGCATTGTTTAGAGATTACGGCAGTAACGTAATGAAATATGATGATTGGCAGGATTATTTTAGAAAACATCAGCCACCAGCGCTAGTTGTTTGGGGAAAAAATGATGTAATGTTTGTTTCAGCCGGAGGTGATGCCTATAAAAAAGATCTTCCTAATGCTCAGGTTTTCCAAATTAATGGAGGACATTTTCTACTCGAAGAACATCATAGTACAGTGGCTCAATATATACATGATTTTTTAAGCCATTTATAGGAACAATATTTAAAAGATATTAGTTTGTTAAATTATTTTAAAGCATGGTTAATTATTACATTTGTTATGATATTGAAAAAAGATTATACTCATTTATCAGCTGTTTGTAATATTTAAATAACATGGAAAAATTATCAATTAGGGATATTTTTAAAGGAATCGAATTTTCTGAATCGGATGTAGCAATAGCAGAAAAAAAGTTCACAGAGATTTTTGTAGAAAAAGGAAGTATTTTGCTTACTCCGGGAGAATTTGTACCTTATCAGTATTTTGTTTATGAAGGCTGTTTGAGAACCTATTTTATTACCGAAGCTGGTAAAGAATATACGTTGCAATTTGCAGTAAATGACTGGTGGATTAGTGATTATACAGCTTTTTTTACCGATCAAAAATCTATGTTTTATATTGATTGTGTCAAAAATGCTACGATTTATAAAATATCAAAACAAGGTATGGAAGAACTTTATAAAGAAGTTCCGCAGATTGAAAGTTTTTTCAGAATTAAAATGGAGCGCTTCTTCGGAACCTATCAAAAAAGAATCTTATCTGATCTTGCGATGACTGCGGAGGAAAAATACTTAAGATTTTTGAAATCGTATCCGGATATCGAAAAACATATAAAGAATTATCATTTAGCTTCGTATCTGGGAATTACGACAGAGAGTTTAAGCAGAGTGAGAAGCGAGCTGATGAAAAAATAGCATAATTTAAAAGGCTGTAAAATTATTTACAGCCTTACTTTTTAAATTATTTTTGATCCACCATTTTGATGAAATTGATAACTCCTTTCATATAAAAAGGCTGTTCATCATACATACTTAAATGACTGCCTTTTGCGCAATATAAGTATTGACCATCTTTGACCTGTTTACTCATCCATTTCATATGTTCGGGATCCATTTCGTCGTACTTCGCACCAATCATTAATGTCGGAACGTAAATTTCTTTTAGACGCTGGCTGACATCCCAATCTTTCAGACTTCCGATAAAACCAAATTCACTTGGCCCCTGAAGCTTCATATAATAGGGTTGATTGAGTTTGCCTAATGCTCTGTTCAACGGTTCAGGCCAATTTTCAACTGGAATTCTGCAAATGAATTTGGAATAAAAATTCTTCATCACCAATTCCATATATTTAGGATTTCCGTAGTCATTTTTTTCGGCCAGTTTATTGATACTGTCCAATGCCTGAGGTTCTATTTGTTTTGTCAGTTCTTGCTGAACATATCGGTTAAATTCTTTTCCACTTGAAGACATGTTTGAAACAATCATCGCCTTAAGATTGTTTTGATATTTAACAGCGTATTCCATCGCAAGTAAACCTCCCCAGGAATGCCCGAACAGATAAAAGTTATCCTTGTTCAATCCTAATGCTTTGCGTACCTGTTCGACTTCTTCTACGGCTCTTGCTATACTATGTCGTGTAGTGTCATTCGGTTTGTCAGAGTTGCCAGAACCGAGTTCGTCGTAATAATAGAATTCGATGCCTTCACCCGGAAAAAAACTTTCAAAAACTTCAAGATAATCGTGTGGAAAACCTGGTCCGCCTGCCAATAATAATACTTTTATTTTCGGATTATTGCCAATACGTTTTGTCCAGACTTTGTATTTTCCATTTGGAGTAGAAACCGGAACCATCGTTACGCCACCAGTTTGAATCTGTGTCGAATCATGGCTGAAATAATTTATTTCATTTGATTTTTCGTGTTTTGAAAAAGAGCAAGAGCTCAACAGTACAGTAGTTAGCAATAGCATTGATTGCCATAGAAATCCTTTGGATAATTTGGGGCTTCTTAATTTAGTCATAGATTTTTATTTAAAGAAGCACAAATATCTGTATAGATTTATACCTGCACATTCACCTATGTTAAGAAACGGTATTTTTTTTGCGAAAAATTCCGATCAGATATTTTTTCTGATTCGGCTCAACGATTGAGGCGCTACATCAAGGTAAGAGGCGATGTAATAATTGTTGAACATATTAAGTAAATACGGTTCATCTTTTAGAAACTTTTTATAACGTTCTGTGGCAGAAAGTGTCAGCAATGTAGCAACACGATCATAAATCATAATAAAAGCTCTTTCGTTTATGATTCGGATCCATCGTTCAAATAGTATAGAATTGTCGGAAAGAAAGCGAACATGCTCTCTCGAAAAACGAATTGCAGTTACCTCTGATAAGGTCTCGATTGATATTGTTGCCGGTTCACCAGATAAAAAACTTTTATAATCTACAGCAAAAGTATTTTTTACAGAACCTTCAGGTTTGTTGAAATGAAAAAACCAGGTAATAGTTTTACCATTATGATTGGTAAAGTATGAAATGCCTTCACCACTGATTATAAAATGGATGTATCTGCAATCTGAACCTGCATCTAATAACCTGCTTCCTTTTTCATAGGTAACCAGTTCGCAATGTTTGGAAATCATGGTCATCGTTTTTGCATCGAGATCAAAATCTTTAGATACAAATTCAAAGAAAGGAATCGCAAAATGCTGTTCGGCTGGAATTTTTGAGATATCTAAAGTAGGGTGATCCATAATAAAAAAATGAAGGAGATACTTTCGTATTAGTGTACAAAAATAATTAATAATACTATATTTTTTATCTTCTTCCGATGACGAAATTAACCTATGTTAATGTAAATGAGCTTTGTAATTTGGAACTTTGCATCGTTATAATATTTAAAATAAAATTCGATGGAATTAACACATAATAAGAAAGTTACGTTAGAGATTGGTGATCGTATACCAGCCTTTAAATTAAAAAATCAGGATCATGAATTATGGGACAGCAAAGATAACACATTGGGATATCTCAGTATTGTTTATTTTTATCCAAAAGATGAAAGCGGTATCTGTACAAAAGAAGCGTGTGCTTTTAGAGACAGTTTTACAGCTTTTACAGATGCAGGGGCACAGGTAGTTGGAATTAATTCCGGCAGTGTTGAAAGCCACAAGAAATTTGCTCTTAAGAATAATTTGCCCTTTACCCTTTTAAGTGACAGTGGAGATAAAGTACTTAAACAATTTGGAGTGAAAAGCGCTTTATTTGCAAGTGGCCGTGAGACTTTTATTTTTGATAAAGAAGGAATTCTGATCTATAAATTCAGGAATTTTTTCAAAGGCGATATTCACGTTGAAAAAGCGCTGAGTTTTTTAAGCACGAGAAAATAATTTATTGTTAGAAGATAAATTTTATTAGAAATTAAAAAGCGTTTGAATTGTAATCTTACAACTCAAACGCTTTTTTTATTGAATTTTATTACCACAGATCATTTTTTTTGAAAACGAAATTAAAGAATTTTGAAGGCTTGACTAAATAAAAACAGTTTGAGCGAATGTAAAGAAACCGCTCAAACAGAAAAAGTAAATATTTTATTCCACATACAAAAAATGAAAATAATCAAATTAAAAGGATCTGATAATATCGAGAAAATAGTAGCTATTTTTGATCAGTATATGATGTTTTATAAGTTGCCTTCATCTACCGAAAAGTACAAGAAATTTTTATCGGATAGACTGGAAAATCAGGATGCTATTATATTTCTGGCGGTTGACGAACACGAAAAGCCAATTGGTTTTGTTTTGAATTATCCTTCTTATTCAACACTTTCACTGGGAAAAATTCTTGTTCTAAATGATCTGTTTGTTCTTCTCGAAGAAAGGAAAAAAGGAATTGCACAAGCTTTAATAAATGCTGTTTTTGAATTTGCAAAGCAAGAAGATATTATTAGAATCGATTTATGTACAGAAAAGAGCAATGAAAATGCCCAAAAGCTTTATGAGAAGTTAGGATTCAAAAAAGCCTTTCAGTACGATTACTATAGTTATGATCTGAAAAAATAGAAAATACAGACATTAATAAGTTTCATAAAAAAGACAGTTTTGATTTTACTGTCTTTTTTTATTTCCCTTTACTCCAAATTAAAATCTTTATTAATCATAAGTTTTAGTAAGATAATAGCAGAAATAGAATTCTTAGCTATATCTAAATTCGTAGTATTCAATATAGTTTCTGATTTATATAATTCTATTGTGTTTTACTGAGCACAATTATTTTATATCAGATAATAAACAGTATAAACTTTAAAAATGAATATTATGATACCAAAAACTATGAAAGCGGCAGTTGTTAGAGAATTTGGCAAACTCCTCACAATTGAAGAAATTCCCGTTAAGGAACCTAAAGGAAATGAAGTTTTAGTAAAAGTTGTTGCGTGCGGAGTTTGTCACAGTGATGTTCATGCTGCACACGGTGAATGGCCGGTGAAACCTCATATGCCATTAGTAATGGGGCACGAAGGAATTGGTTATGTTGCTAAATTAGGGCCTTCAGTTACTAGTTTAAAAGTGGGTGATATTGTAGGCGTGCCTTGGCTGAACAGAGCCTGCGGACATTGTGATTATTGTTCTTCAGGAGCGGAACCTTTATGCGGTGATCAGGATAACAGCGGTTACAGTGTTGATGGCAGTTATGCAGAATATGTAATTGCCGATGCCAATTATGTTGGACGTTTTCCTGACAGCGGATTTGATTTTTACGAAATGGCTCCGATATTATGTGCAGGCGTAACAGTTTACAAAGGCATAAAATCATCTAATTTAAAACCGAGCAATTGGGTCGCAATTTCAGGTATTGGAGGACTGGGACATCTTGGTGTTCAATATGCAAAAGCTATGGGATATAAAGTGGCTGCAATTGATATATCTGATGAAAAACTTGCATTTGCAAAAGAATTAGGAGCAGATTTATTAGTCAATGCTTCAAAAAATGATCCGGGAGAATTTCTGCAAAAAGAAGTAGGAGGTGTACACGCCATAGTAATTACCGCGGTATCGCATTCCGCTTTTGAAAATGTTCACAAAGCAATTAGACGCGGAGGCACCATTACATTGCTGGGAATTCCCGATGGCGATATCAAAGTACCCATTTTTGATTCTGTTTTATGCGAATATACCGTGCGCGGATCCTTAATCGGTAATAGAGAAGATTTGCAAGAATCTATTGATTTGGCTATTCAGGGAAAAGTGAAAACATTTGTAACTAAAAGCAAACTCGAAGATATTAATGATGTTCTTGATCGCCTTGAACATGGAAAAATAAAAGGCCGCGTTGTATTGGATATATCAACTCCGGTTTAATTTTTGCAATTAAAAAATTGCGCAGTAAAAATACATTAACAGCATAAAAAAAGCCCCTCTTTAAGAAGGGCTTTTTTATTGTCTACCAAACTGTTGTAAATACTTGTTTTAGTTTGTTTTTGAAGAATCCAAAATAGCAATCATTTTTTCAGCAACACCTTTGGCTGATGCAGGGTTTTGTCCTGTAACCAGATTACCATCTGCAATACTGTTAGCAGACCAAGGCGCAGCAGCGTGAAATTTGGCTCCTTGTTTAACAAGCGCAGTCTGCAAGTCAAAAGGCACATCTGCTCTAGCGTAATTGTCTTCTTCTAATGTTGTAAAAGAGGCAATATTTTTTCCGTTAATAAGATATTTTCCATTGCTAAGTTTTACATTTAATAAAGATACCGGACCGTGACAAACTGCGCCAACAACAGCATTTCTTTCGTAGGTCTGAACAATAGTTTTTTTAAGAAGTGCATTCTCCGGCATATCCACCATTGGTGCAAGTCCGCCTGGAACAAAAATAGCATCATAAGCACTTACATCTACAGTTGAAAGTTTAACAGCCTTTTGCATATCTGTCCATCCTTTGCCAGTCAAGAAAGCAAGATTATCAGGATCGCTCGCTAAATTTAGTGCATCCAAATAAGGAGTGTCGCCCGTTAAGCTCGCAAAGTCAATTTGATAATTTGCTCTGTTGAATTCAGCATAAGGATGTGCTACTTCTGGTAAAAAAGTTCCCGTTCTTCTATTGTTTGGGCCAATTGTATTCGCATTCGAAACAATAATTAATATTTTTTTTGTCACGTTTTGTACCGCTGTTTTTTGTTTTGCCGGTACTGTTTCATTTTTATTTTGCCCGTATGAAACTGAGAATAAAAATGCAGCAGTTAAAATCAGAAAATTTTTCATTGTATTATTTTTTATAATTAGTAATTATTTACAAGGCAAAATTATGTCTGATATAAGCGCTAGAAATTGATCTATGGTAAAAAATGAAGATGGTGAAATTTTAATGAATTATTTTAGAAAATCATTTAGGAAATTAATGCCTTAAGAAGTGGCAAACAGATTTTTTCCTTATATGGATTTTGTAATTATGATTTGAAAAGAAAATAAGATTGGTTGAATTACATTATTTATTTTTAATCAATAATGCTTCTTCCTGTTTCGGGTTTTGGGTCTTTGCTAATTCCACCCAATTCGAATATTGTGCTTTCGATCATTTCAGAAAGACTGTTCAAAGCCAAATCATTTGGTTCGACTCCAAACGGATCTTCGATTTCATCTGCAATTGCTTCAAAAGCGACAAAAGTGTAAGCGACGAAAGTAACAATAAACGGAGTAAGCCACTGTAGACTATCCACTAATCCAAAGGGCAATAAGAAACAGTAAACGTAGACGGTTCGATGAAGTAAAATACGATACGTATAGGGAAACGGTGTCGATGAAATTCTTTCACAGCCTCCAACTATGTCCGTCAGCGCATCAATGTTTTCATCAAATCTTGCTTGTTGAATAGAGTCAATCAGATTTTCATTTCTGGCTTTCTGAATCCATTCACCTAATAATTTTGTAATTACAATAGGTTTGTATTTTGCGTTTGCTGTAATTTCATATTGTTTATCATTAAGAAATCGCTGCAAATCATGTCCTGCATCAGTATTTCTTAATTGATGTTTTAAAGCGTACACAAAAGCACTAAGCAGCAAAATAAGTTCGGTTTTAAATGAGTGGTCTGCAGCAGAATTGGTTAAAGTCAGAGCTTGTCGGGCTAATGATCTGGTGTGATTTAATAAAGCTCCCCAAAGCTTTCGGCCTTCCCAAAAACGGTCATAGCTGACATTGTTGCGAAATCCGAGAAACAAGGCCAATACGAACCCAAATAAGGCTAAAGGCGCTGGATTAAGAGGAATTTTAAAGTCGAAAACATTTCCATTAAAATAAACAATAATACAAGACAAAATAAACAATAGAATAAGGCGCGGAAGCAATTGCGGCAATACAGATCCCTGCCATACAAAAAGCATTTTAAACCAATGTTCTTTCTCTTTTATTATCATACTAATTTTGATTATGCTCTAAAAAATAGACAGCGGAAATATTTACAAAAATAGCAGACAGAGCGTTACAATTGATTTATTCTCTCATAAATTTTTGGGTCATGTTTCTTAATCTTAATTTTTACATATTTTGAAGCCGGCATATTACTGTCTTTTACAACATTATTTATCGAGACAAGAACATTGGTTTCAGGGAAATACGTTACGGCATTTTTTTTAGGTATTTCATAAGAAACAATAATAAATAAAGGAGCAATACGCTCAATATTATCATCATAGTTAAATAAATCTACTTTATCTCCGCTACTAAATC
The DNA here is from genome assembly GCF_009711135.1 of Flavobacterium sp. LC2016-01. Lineage (GTDB taxonomy): Bacteria > Bacteroidota > Bacteroidia > Flavobacteriales > Flavobacteriaceae > Flavobacterium. The sequence continues at coordinate 192,669 of NZ_WMIC01000010.1, forward strand.
CTGCCTGTTCAATATCCGTTTTATTCATAAATATTACGCGACGTTCGTTCTTAATACCGCGATAACGATCGTCGAGACCATAAATTGTAGTATTGAACTGATCGTGTGTACGGGTTGTCGCCATTAAATATTCATCTTCGCCAAGAGTGTTATCAGGAATTTCAGTTAGAGTAAATGGGGCTCTGTCTCCAAATTGATCAGTTATAAAATTTCCTTCCCTTGCAGCGTTGGGCAGATAAAAACCGCCTTTATCTCTGGCTCTTACATTATAATTATCAAAACCTGGAATACATTGTTCAATATCATCGCGAACAGCATCATAGCTGTCGTGATAACGCTGCCAGTTAATTACGGATTTATCTCCTAAAGTCGCCATCGCCATTCGGCAAACAATCTGTGTTTCATTAATAAGATTATCCGATACGGGTTTTAGTATTCCTTTAGATGACTGTACAACTCCCATTGAGTTTTCGGTTGTTATAAATTGCGCTTCACCATTCACCATATCAATATCACTTCGGGATAATGTTGGCAAAATAATAGCTTCCTTCCCATGAATTAAATGACTGCGGTTCAGTTTTGTAGAAACCGATACTGTTAAATTCAGTTTTCTCAATGCACTAGCGGTATAGGCAGTATCTGGAGTAGCCGATAAAAAATTACCTCCCATACTAAAAAGTAGTTTTACGTTATCTTCATGCATGGCTTTAATGGCGCGCACAACATCATAGCCGTGTTTACGCGGTGTCTTAAATCCATAAAATTCCTGAAGCCGATCAAGCTGTTCCTCAGTAGGTTTTTCATTAATCATCATTGTTCTGTTTCCCTGAACATTACTGTGACCACGAACAGGGCAGACGCCTGCGCCGGGTATTCCAATACTTCCCTTAAGCAACAGAATATTTAGTATTTCTCTGATTACGTCTACACCATTTGGCTGTTGGGTAAGTCCCATTCCCCAGCAAACAATAATTCGTTTTTTAAAAGCAATCATTTCCGCAGCAATAGTAAGAGCTTCTATGGAAATGCCTGAAAGTTCACAAAGTTCGTCAAGATCGTATTTTTCAAACTGTTTAAGAAAGGCGTCATATCCAACTGTTTTTTCTCTGATAAAATCATGATCAAAAACTTTTTCGGGGTTTTGCTTTTCAAGTTCAATTAATAAAATTTCGATAGCTTTTAAAAGAGCCATATCGCCATTAATTTTTACTGGGAGAAATAAATCAGCAAGTTTAACTGCGCTTCTAATTACGCCATTTATCTCCTGCGGATTTCGAAATCCCATTAAACCTGCTTCTGGTAAAGGATTGATGGCAATAATTTTTGCGCCATTTTTTTTGCCTCTTGAAAGCGCGCTCATCATTCTAGGAGAATTAGTACCTGGGTTTTGACCTATTATAATAATAACATCCGTATCATAAAAATCATCTAATCTCACTGTTCCTTTTCCAATTCCAATTGTTGGACTCAATGCTGTACCAGATGTTTCGTGGCACATATTGGAACAATCGGGCATATTATTGGTTCCGTATTCTTTGGCAAAAAGCTGGTACAGAAAGGATGTTTCATTACTTGTTCTTCCTGAGGTATAAAACGCTGCCTGATCTGGAGAATCCAATGCATTTAGATGCCCGGCTATCTTTTTAAAAGCATTATCCCAGCTTATAGGTTCGTAGTGTGTGCCATTCTTCGGAAGATACATCGGTTCGGTAAGTCTTCCCATTTTTCCGATATGATAATCATCCAGCTTTGCAAGATCGTACACCGAATTCTTTTTAAAGAATTCTGCAGTAATTTTTTTTGAAGTTGCTTCTTCAGCAAGCGCTTTAGCTCCATTTTCACAGTATTCACCAATATGCGAGCGTTCATCATCAGGATCGGGCCATGCACAGCTCGGACAGTCAAAACCACCAACCTGATTCATTTTAAACAAGGCTTTTGTACCGCGAATAATCGTTTTTTCCTCTATGATGTCGCTAAACGCGGCCATCACAGCAGGAACACCCGCTGCCCAATTTTCAACTTTGGTAAGTTTAAGGTGTAAAAGCGTATAAGGGTTTTCAGCGTTAGGCAATTTATTAGTTTCAGATCCGCCACTTTTTTTTGAGTTATCTTCTTTCATGACTTATAGATTTTATTGCTGTTTAATGTTTTAAATGCATATGAAATTGTTAGTAAAGATTAATCTTAAAAGGGGTATCCTATCTTAATTACATATAAGCATTCTTAATATAATCTCATTTTTATTTGAAGTTAATTTTTATTAGAAATGGGGATTAAAACATGATTTCCAGAATTATAAATATTGAATCTGCCATCTTTAAGAAAACCAAGCAGTGTAATATTAAATTCTCTAGCCAGTTCTACAGCAAGGCTTGACGGCGCACCAATGGCCGCGACAATTGAAATACCTGCCATAGCAGCTTTTTGAATTAACTCAAAACTAGCTCTTCCACTTAAGACTAAAATATATTGATCTAAAGGCAAGAGGTTTTTTGCCAAAGCGCTGCCAATCAATTTATCTAAGGCATTATGTCTTCCAACATCTTCCCTTAAAAGAAGTAAGTCTCCTTCAATAGAAAAAAGGCCGGAGGCATGAATACCGCCTGTGGATGCAAAACTGGTTTGAGCCAGCATTAACTTTTTTGGAAGCTGGTAAAGAACTTGTGGAAAAACTGTTATTTCAGCTTTGTTTATGTGATTAAAAGAAGAGGTCGTTTTAATGGACTCAATGGAACTTTTTCCGCATACCCCGCAACTGGAAGTAGTATAGAAGTTTCTGTCAGTATGCATTAAAACAGGAATTAAATCGTCTTTTAAATCAGCCTGAACAATATTCTTTTTCTGCATTTGGCAATCTTTTTCAATGTGATAGATTTTTACCAAATCCTGATAAGAAGAAATAATGCCTTCTGTAAACAAAAAACCGACTGCAAGGTCAAAATCATCACCGGGCGTACGCATGGTAACAGAAATATTTTTCTGCGTTTTTTCTATCTGCGAGCCATATCTTAACCTTATTTCGAGAGGTTCTTCAACAGAAAGTATATCGGAGCAGAATGAACTTTCAAATCCGTTTACCTTTTGAAGGCTTATATTTTTGATGGAAACTAATTCCGAATCGTTCATTTTCATATTAGATTCCTTAAAAGTTACTAGGTAAATTTAGGAAAATCGAGAGTATAAAGAATGTGATTTTTTGGTAAAAACTTATAGTTATTCAATAAGACTTATGTTATTTGAATCATTATTAATAAATTTGAATAAGTAGCTATTAAGTTGTTGATTGTGAGTTGTTTTTATGCTAATGGCTGTTTGAACTTTAATATAAATATGATACTATTTTATGATAGAAGATTTCTCATTTTATTTAGCTTTAGTGGTCCTGATTGTTTTTTTGATTATGCTTAGCAATAAAATCAAATTAGCATATCCTATATTGTTGGTAATTGCAGGACTAATTATAAGTTTTATACCTGGAGTTCCTGTTTTAAAAATTGAACCGGAACTTATTTTTATAATTTTTCTTCCGCCTTTGCTCTATGATGCAGCATGGTTCAATTCATGGAAGGAGTTGTGGCATTGGCGCAGAATAATTGGAAGTTTTGCTTTTGTAGTAGTTTTTCTAACGGCAGTTTCCGTTGCTTTTGTAGCTAATTTTTTTATTCCTGGTTTTACTCTTGCACTAGGCTTTTTGCTTGGCGGTATTGTGTCGCCGCCAGATGCAGTAAGTGCAGGGGCAATTTTAAAATTTGTAAAAGTTCCCAAACGAGTTTCCTCTATTCTTGAAGGAGAGAGTCTTCTAAATGATGCTTCCTCACTAATTATTTTTCGTTTTGCCCTCATTTCTGTCGTTACAGGACAATTTATTTGGTATGAGGCAGCACTAAGTTTTATTTGGATGGTTATTGGAGGTGTAGGTATAGGCATGTTGATTGGTGTTATTTTTTGTAAAACCCAAAAATTTTTTCCAACAGATGCGAATATGGATATTATCCTAAGTTTAGTAACGCCCTATATAATTTATATAACAGCAGAGGAATTTCATGCTTCAGGAATATTGGCTGTTGTAAGCGGCAGTCTTTATTTATCCTATAACAGACATCATTTTTTGAGCAGTTCATCGCGTTTAAGAGCAGAGACTGTTTGGCAAAGTTTTATATTTCTGCTTAACGGACTTGTGTTTTTATTAATTGGTCTGGACCTGCCAGAAATTACGTCAGGATTAAAACAAGAAGGAATCAGTTTTTATGATGCCACTTTATTTGCTTTGTTAATTACCTTAGTACTTATGTTTGGCAGAATGTTAGTGGCGTATGGTGCTGTAATAGTGACCAAAATTGCCAGTTTATTTATTACTGTTGCTGATAAGAATCCGGGCAATAGACTTCCTTTTGTGCTTGGATGGGCAGGAATGCGGGGTGTGGTTTCTTTGGCTGCCGCTTTGTCAATTCCTGTTACGCTCGACGGCAGCCCTTTTCCTCATCGAAATTTGATTCTTTATATCACCTTCATTGTGATTTTAGCCACATTAGTTTTACAGGGAACAACGCTTCCTTTTGTTATAAAAAAAGTTAGAATTCCTAGTTTTCATGATCATCTGCCAAAAGCCGAAACAGAAAAATTATTAAGAAAAGAATTAGCGAAAGTTTCTTTAGAATACTTAAAATTAAATGGAAAGGAATCAGAATACAGCATACATCTGCAAAAATGGGTTAGAGAATGGGAATTTGATATTGATTCTAAAGATAAATCGATTCCGCCTGATGATTTTACGCTTTATAAAAATATCCTTGAAGAGCAGCGACAAATTCTTTTGAAAATAAATAGAAGCAGAGAACTTGTTGATGAAGAAATAATCAGGAGATTTCTACACAAAATCGATTTGGAAGAAGAAAACCTTAAGCAGGATTAATTAATTTTATTTACTTCTTACAGAGATAAAACCTCTTAATCTCTGCTGTCTTGCAGTAATTTAAGACATATATTCTAAATCTTAATTTATTATAACTTTTAGTGATATTATCACAGAAACAAATTCTACCACAGTATCTAAATTTGTTTACTCCCAAATGAAAATGGTTTAATTGTTTATAATTGCCTTCAGTAGATAGTGTTTGCAATTATGAGCGGTTTAAGTTGCCCATAACTGTAACAAACAGTTGTGTGATAGCTCTAGAAAGTTAATTACAGGGTTTTAAGCCTGTAAGAGGGTTTGCTTTGAAATCAGCCACGAGGATTAGATTAAATAGTAACGATAAATTTTAAAAATGGATATTTCAAGCAAACAGGCCTTTACAGTACTGGAAAAAGCAGTAAGTAAAGCAACAGAGATGAATGTTCCTGTTAATATAGCTGTGCTCGATACGGCAGGATTTCTCAAATATTTTATAAGAATGGATAATGCCTATTTGGGATCTATTGATATCGCTTTGGGAAAAGCAAAAACAGCAATGCTCTTTAGAAAACCGAGCCATGAGTTAGGAGATGCTTTTTTGAGTCCCGAATCCCGAAGCTACGGAATGGAGAATACAAATGGAGGACTCGTAGGATTCAAAGGAGGAGTTCCTGTTCGAAAAGGGGATGAGATAATTGCCTATATAGGTGTTTCAGGAGGAAGTTCTGAAGAAGATCTGGAAATCGCTACTGCAGGAAGTCTTCTTTAAATGAATGTAAAAAGACATTTTGTGATTAAGTGAAACAAAATAATCAACTAAATTAAGTACTGATGACAAAGCTATTTAGTCCTTTGACAATAAAAGGTATAACATTAAAAAACAGAATTGTCGTTTCACCAATGTGTCAGTATTCTTCTGTTGATGGATTTGCTAATGATTGGCATTTTGTACACTTGGGGAGCAGGGCTGTGGGAGGAGCCGCTCTGATATTGACAGAAGCTACAGCTGTTTCGCCTGAAGGTCGTATTTCATTGCATGATCTGGGAATATGGAAAGATGAGCATATAGAAAAGCTGTTACAGATTACTAGTTTCCTTAGACAACAAGGAAGCGTAACAGGAATTCAGCTGGCACATTCAGGAAGAAAAGGCAGTACTATGGCACCTTGGGAAGGGCACAGTGCAGTGAGTACAGACAATGGAGGCTGGCATCCATTTGCTCCTTCTGCGATAGCCTATTCCGAGAATTATCCCATGCCTCTTGAACTGGATAAGGACGGAATCAGAAAGGTGATAGAAGACTTCAAATCGGCTGCAAGCAGGGCATTAAAAGCAGGTTTTCAAGTTATAGAAATTCATGCCGGACATGGATATTTGCTGCATCAGTTTCTGTCTCCCTTAACAAATCAGCGAACCGATAATTATGGAGGAAGTTTAAATAACAGGATGCGATTAGTACTTGAAATTTTGGAAGCGATTCAGAAAACGGTATCCCCTGAAGTTCCGATATTTGTTAGAATTCCCGGTACTGACTGGGTTGAAGGTGGCTGGACTTCTGAAGATTCTATGGCACTTTCAGCGGCACTTAAAGATCATGGCGCTGATGTAGTAGATGTTACGACAGCCGGATTAAGTCACGATCAAAAAATTCCTGTTGGACCTGCTTATCAAATGCCTTTTGCTTCTAAAATAAAGAAAACTACAGGTATACTAACAGCTACTGTAGGATTGATAACAAATGCTGTTCAGGCCGAATCTATTTTAGTTAATGAAGATGCAGATTTGATATTTATGGCCAGGGAATTTTTAAGAGACCCTTATTTTCCTTTGACAGCAGCAGGTGAATTAAACGTAAAGATTGATGGACCTATTCAGTACGCGCGAGCCAGATAATTTTATTAAATTGTTTGATTCACAAAATAGCAATATTTAGTTATAGTATTATTCCAAATCTTATCGTATGTCAATTTTTATTTGATAAAGAGTTTAGACATTTGACGGTTAACTTTATGTAATTTAAAGAAGTAAAGGAAAGTCTGCCATGAAAAAATGTACTGTACAAGATATTTTTAAAGGAGTTGAATTTACTCCCGCAGAAATTAAAATTGTTGAAAGTAAGTTTGAAGAGCTTTTTCCTAAAAAAGGAGATATTCTCTTGAGACCAGATCATTTTGTATACGATCAGTATTTTGTTTTTGATGGCTGTTTAAGGTCTTATTTTATTAGTCAGACTGGTAAAGAATACACATTGCAGTTTGCTGTTAATGATTGGTGGATTAGTGATTATACCGCTTTTTTTACTGGAGAAAAATCGATTTTTTATGTTGATTGTATTGCTGATGCTGTCATTTATAAGATATCAAAAGAAAGCATGGAATTACTTTATAAGGAAGTTCCACAAATAGAAAGCTTTTTTAGGATTAAGATGGAACGTTTTTTTGGCAGTTACCAAAAAAGAATTTTATCTGAATTAGAACTTACTGCAGAAGAAAAGTATCTAAAGTTTATAAAAAATTATCCTGAGATTGAAAAGTACATAAGAAAATATCATATGGCTTCCTATCTCGGTATTACAACAGAAAGCCTCAGCAGAGTCAGAAATGATTTAGAGAAAAAAAATAGTATCCCGTAAAAAATCTATAACATTTTGTAAACTCATTTTGTGCAGTGGTTTTCCATTATGCATTAATTTTTTGTTGCAATATTCTTGAAAAGATTACTATCAATATTGACAGTATCCAATTGTCATAAGCTATCAAAAAATAAAGTCTAATATTAAATTATATCATTATGAAAAAGAGTATTTTTTTCCGAAGAATTTTAGTTGCTGTATTATTGCTTTCTGCGGCGGCGATAACTATTTCCTTTAATACAGTACAGAAAAAATCAACGCATGAAACTTCTAACGCACCAAAACCCACAATTGTATTGGTTCACGGCGCATTTGCAGACGGATCGTCTTGGAGCAAGGTTATTCCGCTTTTGCAAAAGCAGGGCTATACGGTTGTAGCAGTACAAAACCCGCTTACTTCGCTGCAAGATGATGTCGCAGCTGTAAAAAGGGTATTTGCAGAAATAGAGGGCCCTATTGTTCTGGTCGGACATTCTTGGGCCGGAGTAGTTATTACTGAGGCAGGAAACGATGATAAAGTCAAAGCTCTCGTATACATTGCAGCTTATGCGGTAGATGTAAATGAAAGCGCGCTTAGCCTTACTAAAGATGCATATGAAGTTAAAAAATATCCACCGGCGCCTGCTCTTGATAATAGGCTTATCAGTGATGGATATATTCGTCTTCGCGAAGAAGCTGTAGTCGAACATTTTGCTCAAGACCTTCCAAAAGCTGAAGCTAAGGTCGTTGCCGCTGTACAAGGGCGTTTTCACTCAAGCTGTCTTACTGCTACGGTTTCGAATCCTGCCTGGAAGTCAAAACCTAGTTTTTATGCTATTTCGGATAATGATCAGGTTATATCGCCTTTAATGGAAAGAGATATGGCAAAAAAGATTGGAGCAGAAACTTTTCATCTAAAAGCAAGCCACGTATCTATGCTTTCGCAGCCTGAAGAGGTGACTAAGATTATTGTGAAAGCGGCACAAAAAATATAAAGCAGCACATTTATAATCTTCGTTACTTTTCTTAATTCTTTACTTTCTTTTTTAATTAAGAGCAAATTATTAAAAATGAATACTGAAATGTATTCAAATTCAGATTTTCTTCCTCCAAATTTTTCTCCTACTCGTTTATTACCATAGGTCAATTTTTGCGCTCCAGCATGTACGTAATTTTGTGTCTGTAAGTTGTTGTTATTTATACAGATGAATGCTTTATGTACTTGTTTGTCAGTTTGATGTAACAATGAAGTAACAGATTTGAATTTATAAAGGAATGAGAATATTTTAAAAATAATAATACGTACAAAACATGGAAAAAGAAGTTATCGTAAAATGGAAAATTAAGGAATCTGAGACCGCTGAGATTCTTAAATTATTGCCTGAATTGGCTGAAAAAACTAAAAAAGAAGAAGGGAATATTTATTATGCCATTTATCAGTCGGAGGATAATCCAAATGAACTGATACTTCATGAACGTTACGTTGATCAGCAGGCACAGGAAATACACAGAAATTCTAAACATTACCAATCAATTGTCGTAGATCAGATAGCGCCTTATTTGGAGGAACGTACGGTTTATGTTGTAAAAAAATTGATTTAACTGAAAAACATAGTAATAAATATAAAAATTTTAAGATCATGAAAAAAGTTTTAATTATTTCGTCAAATACCAATACAATTGGGCCAAACCATAGAAGAACAGGTAATTTTTTACCAGAAGTGGCGCATCCTTATGCCGAATTCGCAAGAGCAGGTTATCATATTGATTTTGCCAGTCTGACAGGAGAAAGTCCATTTCTTGATAATCTTGAATCTTCTGCAGATCCTGATAATCTAGGTTTTTTAACAGGTAAAGGCTGGGCAGATATGCAAAAAGGAGTTAAGCTTTCTACTGTGGATGTAAGTACTTATGACGCCATTTTTATTCCTGGAGGTCTTGCACCGCTGGCGGATATGGCTGAAGACCCACTTATTAAAAAAGTTGTCAAAGAAACGTACGAGCGTGGTGCTGTTGTGGGGGCAGTATGTCATGGACCGGTATCATTACTGAATGTGAAGCTGAGCAATGGGAAATATCTTGTAGATGGAAAAAATATTTCTTCATTTACGACTTTAGAAGAAGAGAATTACGCAAAAGCAGATGTGCCTTTTGATTTACAAACAGCACTTACTAAACAAGGAGCTATATATCATACCGTAGATCCTTGGCAGCCATTCAGTATTACTGACGGTAACTTGGTTACTGGTCAGAATCCTGCATCAGGCAAAGGAGTAGGCGAGAAAATCGTAGCGCTTTTAGGAGCCTGATCTGCTTTATCGAATCTGGGCTATTTTTTAAAAATATAACTGTACTAAAAAGAAATTTTTCCGCCTAAAAATGCCAAGCAATTTCAAGATAGCCTGATTCCTTTGCTTCAAATTTTATTGTTTAACCAATAATTATGTATTATGATAAAGTCAGTAAATCCATATACTCAACAAGAAGTATTTGAAATTGAAGAATTGAGCTCAGGTCAGGTTGAAAAGGTGATTGAAAAAGCAGATACCGCATTCCTTTCTTGGAGAGAGGTTTCGTTTAAGGAAAGAAGCAGATTAATGCTGGATGCCGCCAAAGAACTCAGAAAAAATAAGCAGGAATATGCCGAAACAATTACCAAAGAAATGGGCAAGCCTATAACACTATCACTTGATGAGATAGAAAAGTGTGCATGGCTTTGTGAGTACTATGCAGAAAATGCAGAAAAGCAGCTGGCAGACCGAAAGGTAGTTACAGAAGCCTTTGATAGTTATGTAACCCATGAACCTTTGGGTGTAGTATTAGCAGTAATGCCTTGGAATTACCCGCTATGGCAGGTTTTCAGATTCGCAGTTCCTCTTCTTATGGCAGGTAATGTCGGAATTTTAAAACATGCCAGCAATGTGATTGAATGTGCTGAGAATATCCAAAAAATATTTTGGCGCGCAGGTTTTCCTGAAGGATGTTTTACCAATCTTGCCATAAGAAGCGGGGAAGTAGAAAAGATTTTAAGGAATAAAAAAGTGAAAGCAGTTGCCTTGACAGGAAGCAACGGAGCTGGAAGTGCAGTAGCCGCTATTGCCGGATCTGAAATCAAGAGAAGTGTGATGGAGTTGGGAGGAAGCAATGCATTAGTAGTCTTAGAAGATGCAGATATTGATAAGACTGTTAAAACATGCGTTCTTTCCCGTTTTCAAAATACAGGACAAAGCTGTATCGCAGGAAAACGCCTTCTTGTACATAGTGCTGTTGCGGAGGAATTTACTCAAAAATTTGTAGCTGCAGTTAAAGCATTAAAAAGTGGTGATCCGATGGATAAAGATACCTACATCGGTACAATGGCCAGAGAAGATCTTGCCCAGGAACTTGAAGCATCGGTACAGAATTCTGTTAAGCAAGGTGCAAAAATTCTGACAGGTGGTAAAAGAAATGCGGCTTATTTAGAACCGACAGTGTTAGGAAATGTAACTCCGGAAATGTCGGTTTTCACAGATGAAACTTTCGGCCCAGTTATAGGAATCACTCTTTTTGATACTGAAGAGCAGGCGGTTGCATTAGCCAATGACAGCATCTACGGATTGGGAGCATCTATTTTTACCGAAGATCTTCAAAGGGCAAGACGCTTGATACCAAAATTTGATGACGGTTCTGTATTTATAAATGAAAGAGTCAAAAGTGATCCAAGACTCCCTTTTGGCGGGGTTAAATCTTCAGGTTATGGCCGTGAACTTTCTTATGAAGGAATACAGGAATTTGTTAATGTGAAAACGGTCTATATAAACAAATACGAATAAGTGATCATTAAAAAAGCTTATCATGGAAATCTCTATCAATACTCCATCCATACTTTTCCCTGCTTTTAGTCTGCTCATGCTGGTTTACACCAACCGATTTTACGCAGTAGGGGCCCTAGTGCGGGAATTAATTGTACAGCAGGAAAAAAATGAAACAGATCATTATCTATATGATCAAATTAAAAATTTAAAGACAAGGCTGCGTCTGATTAAAAATATGCAGGAATGGACAGTTGCTGGTTATTTGTTTACTGTGGCTTCGATTTATTTGATTTATATAGGGCAGCCAATTTATGGCGAATATGCATTTGCTTTAGCGGTTATAACATTTTCGATTTCGCTGATTTTGCTATTGGTTGAGGTTCATTACAGTACTGGCGCACTACACATTGTTCTGACCAATTTTGAACTTCAAAAAGAATCAGATAAGAAATGATTTTTAACAACAAAAGTAAAAGCTATGAATATCATGCAAATGATTTTATAATTTAAAAACATCAAAATGGATAAAAATATTAAAAATAAAGTAATAGTAATAACAGGAGCAAGTAGTGGCTTAGGAGAAGCTACTGCGAGGCATCTTGCAGAAAAAGGCGCAAAAGTTGTTTTAGGCGCCAGGCGTACAGAACATTTGGAACGTATCGTAAAAGATATTAAGTCGGCTGGTGGCGAAGCCGTTTATTGGGCGACAGATGTAACTAAAAAAGAAGATGTTCAGGCTCTTGTTCATAAAGGAGTAAGCACTTACGGCAGAATAGATGTCATTATCAATAATGCAGGAATAATGCCTATTGCTCCGATGTTCGATGTAAGAACGGACGAGTGGGACAATATGATCGATATCAATATTAAGGGAGTACTCTATGGTATTGCGGCGGCGCTGCCAATTTTTCAAAAACAGAAATCGGGGCATATTATTAATTTAGGATCGGTTGCAGGAATTAAAGTTTTTAGTCCTGGAGGCACGGTTTACAGCGGAACAAAATATGCGGTCAGAGCAATAAGTGAAGGTTTGCGACATGAAGTTGGAAGTATTATTCGTGTTACAACTATTGAGCCTGGGGCTATTGATTCTGAGCTGAAGAATAGTACAAAACACCAAGAAAGTTCTGTTGGCGTGAATGAGTTTTACAAATTAGCAATTCCGCCTTCTTCAGTGGCAAGAGCCATCACCTTTGCTATAGAACAGCCTGATGATGTTGATATCAATGAAATTGTAATTCGACCAACAATACAGGATTTTTAATTTTAGGATTCTATAAGGTTTGTCAATTATTTGAATCATTTAAGTTTTAGAAGAATAAGCACATATTTTTAAATTCTTGACAAAATAAATTATGAGAGCGCAGTCATTTACTATCGTTTTACAAACAAGAGTAAAGATTGTTTTGCTCTCTTTTTTATTCGTTGTTGCGTACACAGACGCCCAGGAGAAGCAAGTTATTGAACAGAATCAACAATGGTTTGAATATTCTGCCCAGTTAAAAACGGGCAGTAAGTCTTTGATTCTCGTAGATTCCGGTTATCGCTGGATGGATAATTATATTACGGGCAATGTTTATTATATCAGAGCAGGGTTCGAATATAAATTAAGTGATAATGTATCTATACATGCTGGCTTTGCGCATATCGGTTATTTCTATGATAATGAAAAGCTTAGTCGTATTGAACATCGGCCCTATCAGGAAATGTCGATACAAAATAAGTTTTGGAATATCGGAGTTTATCAGAGATTAAGGGTAGAAGAAAGATTTTTTGAACCTTTAACATCAGACCAAGTTGGTTCCGTTAACTGGTTTAATTGGCGTTTTCGATACATGATTATGTTTGATATCCCATTATTTAAATTTTCCAAAAAAAATCCAGATATTAGGATGTCACTGGGTATAGGAGATGAAATTATGATTAATGCCGGTAAGAACATTATACACAATCAATTTGATCAGAATAGATTTCTTATAAGTCCCACTTTTTATTTCAGTAAAAAATTAAATGTTTCCTTAATCTGGTCAAATCAGTATTTATCTACTTTCACTCCAAACCGTTTTATTCACGGACAAGTATTTTGGCTGCTGATTCGTCAAAAATTTGACCTTCAAAAATCGCCTTAGTTTTTATATTTTTTTTAATGAATGGAGAAAAAGGCTACAATTGTAGCCTTTTTTGTTGCTGTAGAATGCATCGTTGATAGGTTAAGAAGTAATATTATTGACTAGAACTTCTGGAAATATTGTTTCTAAGGTTTTATTTTTTTCTCTTTTATTTTTACATCATTGAAAAATGAAATTTTATCTAAAAATTATCCTATGTGAATGGAATTGATATTTATTCTAAAGATTTTTACATGGTTTAAAAACAAGATAAAAGTTATGAAATTAAACCAGAAAAAATTTGAAGGTTTGAAGATAGGGGATCGAATTCCTTTATTTACTTTAAAAGATCAGAACGGAGCACTTTGGAAAAGCAATGAAAGAACTCTGGGAAAAATCACTGTAATTTATTTTTATCCTGTTAATGGAGGGAATACATCCAAAGCACAAGCGCGTGCCTTTAGTGAAATTTTCACCACCTTTTCTCTGGCAGGTATACAGATAGTAGGTGTTAATTCAGCCAATGTTGCCAGTCATAAAAAATTTGCAGAAAAAAATAATCTGCCTTTTAAGATTTTGAGTGATACCGGCAATATAGTAAGTATGCAGTTTGGTGTTAAAAAAGGGATATTTATAAGAGGCAGGGAAACTTTTATATTTGACCGATCTGGAGTTCTGATTTATAAATTCAGAAACCTATTCAATGGTGAAGAACATGTCGAGAGAACACTGGATTTTTTAGCTGTCCAAGTTTAGCTTTTGTAATTGTAACACCTAATTCGAATTTTAGAAATAAAGATTCCTCTAAAGTTGTATGACTTCACGGCATATTTAATTTTTATAAGTAAATGGCGGTTTAATATATCGATGGGCTTTTTTAAAGCAGCTAAATTAGAAGTATTAAATTTTAAATAATTATGCTGCTGTAAGGCAGTCAAAAAAGCTATTTATCATGTTAAATATTGGAATGGAAGCCCCTGAATTTTCACTGCCCGTTACACCTGACCAAAACATCAGTTTAAGTGAGCTTAGAGGCAAAAAAGTAATTCTTGCCTTTTATCCGGCAGATTGGAGTCCTGTGTGCGGTGATCAGATGTCTCTTTATAACGAAACTCTTAAATATTTTAAAGAGCATAATGCCGAGCTTTTAGGTATATCGGTTGATGGTAAATGGTGTCATTTGGCTTACAGCAGGGATAGAAATTTTCATTTCCCACTGCTTTCCGACTTTGAGCCTAAAGGTGCTGTTTCAGAGCTCTATGGAGTTTATGACAAGGATTTAGGAGAATGCCAAAGATCGCTTTACGTATTGGATGAAAAAGGAATCATCCGCTGGAACTACAAGTCTCCAATAGGAGTCAATCCGGGTGCAGACGGTATTTTGAATGCACTTGAAGAATTGGATAAAAATTGAATATAATAATTTTAAAAAAAAATCCTATGTCTTTAATTTCACCTATAGGAAAAAGAGATCACATACAAGGTAATGAGAATGCTCTTATCGAACTTGTTGAATATGGAGATTATCAGTGTCCTTATTGCCGTCAAGCCTATCATGTTATAAAAAAACTTCAGATGGATTATGGAGAGCAGCTCAAATTTATATTCAGAAATTTTCCCCTGACGAACATTCATCGCTTTGCCAGACTTGCAGCCATAGCTGGGGAGGCAGCAGCCAGACAGAATAAATATTGGCAAATGCATGATGCTTTGTATGAAACCGATGAGGAACTGGAACTTGAAAACATTCTTGAAATGGGTGAAAAGTTGGGGTTGAATATTGAAAAATTTCTTGAAGATTTTACTGAAATTACGCAAGACAGCACTTCAAAAGTAGAAGCAGATATGTATGGAGGTGTGCGAAGCGGGGTTGCAGGAACTCCCACATTTTTTATCAATGGTGAAAAATTCAATGGAAACTGGCAGAATTCTGAGTTATGGTCGGTATTTGATCGAATCATTCAAAAAGGCTAAAAACACAATAATATACCGGATTTAAAATCTTTAAAAATTATAATTAAAAGGAATTTATTCCTATCATTTTGTTTTTGCCTTATGCTAATTTTGAAATAAATAGATCACACTAGAAGGGACCATTATGAAAAGATCAGATAAAGATATTATTCACTTACTCTTGATACTTCTTCTAATTCCTTTTATGATGATACTGCTGCATATTTTTTCTTAGAAAATGAAGATTAAAAAGTAGAAGATAGCCTTAATTCTTCCGCAAAAGAAGCAGATTCAAAGATCTGACATATCGATAAATTCGAAAGAATTTCAAATATTATTTTTTGATGCAAGTAACTCTAAATAATTCGAAAAAAAACTATGAAAGCAGTGATTATTGGAGCAACGGGTTCAACAGGAGGATTTTTGGTTGATGAACTTTTGGCCGACAAAGATTATTCAAAAGTTACCGTTTTTGTACGAAGCTCAACAGGAAAACAACATGACAAGCTTGCAGAACATATTATAGATTTTTCAAGTATCGAAAGCTACAAAAAGCTAATAGTAGGTGATGTTATTTTTTCGTGTTTGGGAACAACTCTAAAAGATGCAGGCTCGAAAAAAAATCAGTGGAAAATTGATTATGATATTCCTGTGACGTTTGCAAGATTAGCCAGAGAAAACGGCATTTTTTCTTTTGTACTGCTATCCTCTTTTAATGCTTCTGTTGACAGTAGTATTTTTTACTCCACAATGAAGGGAGAAATAGAAGAAAGTATTTCAGAAATGGATTATGAACAGTTTATTATTTTCAAGCCGGGATTACTTCTAAGAGATGGTTCGAGTCGTTTGGGCGAAAAAATTATAGTTGGCACACTGAAGCTGTTTAATTCAATCGGTCTATTGGAAAGATATAGTCCTATGCCGACATCGCTTCTTGCCGAGAAATTAGCAAAGGCACCAAAAGTATTGCCTACAGGTACTTCTGTTATCAAACTCGATCGCATATTTGATTTTGCCAAAAACACTTGAAATGATGGTATTTGTTTTTAAATGTCACTAATTCTGGAACATAAATTAGCGAGATATAATAAAAACTAAAATATTTTTTGCTTAAATTGTTGATTTATATGCTTTTGTATAAATGGTATATGGATTGCTTACTGGGTTATTATAGAACTGTTTTTTTCGGAACTATTAAATCTTTTAGACAAAGATTTTAGACAGGTCTGGAATGTCCAGTTTATCTTTTTCATTAAAACAGAATATCATGAAAAAAATATTTATTTTATATCTGGGTGCAGGACTGTTTTTTACAGCTTGTGCAACATTTAATAACCAGTCAAGAGATGTAAGTTCCCAAGAGGTCAAAAAAAAACTGAACCAGTCCATTTATCTGACAGGAGGTTATGGAGTGAGAGGTAAAGACAGCAATTATCTGCAGCAGTTCCAAACTATACTTAAGGAGGCGCCCGAAAATTCAGCTCTTTTATTATTGGGAGATAATATTTCAGAACAAAAAAAAGACAGCCTCATTGACAAGGAGTCAATAGAGCAGCAATTAGCAGCAGCTGGAAACTTTAAAGGCAAAACATATTTCATTCCAGGTGATTTTGAATGGAAATACAAAGACAGCCGAAAAACAGCCTTTACTCAGGAAATTTTAAAAGATGCAGGTAATAAATCTTTTCAGCAACAGCCTAAGAATGGCAATCCGCTAATTAGTGTTACAGTCAATAAAGATCTTGAAATTATATTTATAGATTCACAATGGTATATTTCTGACTGGGATGACGTCAAATATATCAATGAAAATTCACCAGATATAAAAACCAGAAGACGTTTTTTGGAAGAACTGGAAAGTATGATCCGAGATGCTGCTTTTAAAAATGTCATCATTGTAATGCATCATCCTATTTTCAGTAATGGAAAACATGGAGGAAAATACAGTTTTAATGATTATCTGCATCCTTTACCGATACTAGGTTTTGGAGATAAAGCCGTAAGGAAATTGGGTGGCAGCAGTCCGAAGGATCTGAGTTACAATAGATACAGAGAACTGGCCAGTTTTGTATCAGCTCTGGCAAAATTATCAAATAATATTACGATTGTATCAGGACATGAGGCTGGACTACAGTATTTGGAAGGCGGCGGTATTCATCAGATTATAAGCGGTTCACTTTCCAAAAGCGAAGCATCAAAATTATCAAAGGAAATCATAACTGCACCAGGCGGAAAACTGAGTTACGAGGGGATTTTCAGTTCGAGTGTTAATGGATATGCCAAGCTTAATTATTATGAAGATGGCTCCTCTGATGTTGAATTTCATGCTTTTGAAAATGATAAACTGTTATATCGTCATCAAGTAAATAACGCTTTGCCAGTTATCGAAAAAAAGGCTGTTACCACTAAATCTGAATCTGATTTTCCCGCTGTTTCAAAAGCGCAGATACTTACAGATGAGGAAACTTCAAAATCAGGGTTTTACAGATTGCTTTGGGGAGAACATTATAGAAAATATTACTCCAGCCCAATTACAGCAAAAACAGCTTTGCTGGATACTTTATATGGAGGTGTGACTATTTTAAAAGAAGGCGGGGGCCATCAATCGCAATCTTTAAGATTAGAAAATAGAGATGGACGTCAATATGTTATGAGATCATTGCGAAAAGATGCACTTAAATTTCTCCGATTCAAATTAAAAGGAATTGCTTTTGATCAAAATGCTTATGATAACACTTCTGCTGAAGATATGGTTTCTGATTTTTTTACTACTTCACATCCTTATGCACAGCTTGCAGTTAGTGATATTGCCGAAGCCGCTTCAATTAATCATTCGGACACCAAACTTTATTATTTTCCAAAACAGTCAAAATTTGGAGATTTGAATGACCAATATGGAGATGGTTTATATTTTATTGAAGAACGACCTTCTAAGGGACAAAAGGATTTTAAAGGATATCAGCATTCATCATCGGAGACTAAAGGGCCAATTACGGATTTTGCTGGTACAACTGAAGTATTAGAAAAACTCCGTGACAGTGATAAATACAGCATTGACAAGCGCCAGTATATCCGTTCAAGAATTTTTGATATGCTTTTGGGAGATTGGGATCGTCATGAAGATCAATGGAGATGGGCATTGCATGAAACTGGAAATCAAGAAGGAGTTTATGTACCAATACCCCGCGATCGTGATGCCGCATTTTCCAAATTTGACGGAGCGGCTCTGACTGTGATAAAACACGCTGTTCCCGAAACTCGTTTCTGGCAAACGTATGATGATGATTTAGCTAGCGTAAAATGGTTCAATTCTGAAGCCTATAATCTCGATAAAATTTTTGTTTCACAGTATGATGAAAATATCTGGAAAGAGGAAGCGTTATCCATTCAAAAAAGCATTACTGATGCTGTAATTGACAATGCTTTTTCAAAATTACCTTCAGAAATGGAGGATCAGTCTTTGGAAAACATCAAAATTAAATTTAAAAACAGGCTTAAAAATATCGATAAAATTGCTGAAAAGTATGCTGGTCAGATCAACAAAAAAGTAATTATTTATGGAACGGACAATAAAGATATATTTCACATAAAAAGACAGCCACAAGGAAGTACTGTTATCGAGATCTTCACCGAAGAAAACAGCACGGTGCCGTATTATGCTGTAAATCTTAATTCCAATCAGTCCTGTGAAGCCTGGATTTACGGATTAAACGGAGATGATGTTTTTATTACAGAAGGCGAGGGCGACAATGAAATACTGATACGGATGATCGGGGGATACGGAACAGATCGCTATACGTTACACAACAGTAAAAAAACACGTGTTTATGATTACAATTATGAACAGAATATAATTGATGCAGAGAAACCTTCCCAAAAACAGTTTTCATCATTGTACGAAACGAATAACCTGCATTTCAGATATTTTCTTCCCAGCAGCAATATTCTGCTTCCTGCAGTTGGTTTTGCTACAGATGACGGTGTGTTTCTGGGTATAAAAGATAAGTATACCTATAATGGGTTTAATGGAAATCCGCACAAGCAGCAGCATGAGATTTTTGCAAATTATTATTTTACCTATCAGTCTGCTGAGGCAGGATACAGCGGTACTTTTTTTAATATTTTTCCGCATGTTAATCTGTTGGCAGAAGCTTACTTTTCAGGAGCGAGATTTTCGAATAATTTCTTTGGTTTTGGGAATGAAACGCTAAATAATGATGATGCACTGGGAAAAGATTACAATCGTGCCAGAACCAGACAGACCAATCTCAATTTAGGTCTGCAATACCGTAAGCTTAAAGTTAAGGCGCTGTATGAAGGTTATGAAGTAGAAGAAATGGATGACCGATATTTTAATACGTCCAATATGGATCCGGCTGTTTTTGAACATCAGAATTATGTTGGTGCAGAGGCATCACTGCTTTATAAGAATCGAAATGCAGAGGATTTTTCTACCCAAGGCTTATATGCAGAAACCAAGGCAGGCTGGAAGTTTAATACCGATAATCAGGATAATAATTTTGGATATGCATTGGCCAAAGTAGGACTGGAAGACAAGCTAACCAAATCTGGAAGACTTGTGTTTCAGACCCTTGTTGAAGGGCGTACCATTTTTGGCGACAATTATTATTTCTACCATGCTTCTTCTTTAGGAGGAAATCACGGATTACGAGGATACCGCAATGAACGTTTCAGCGGCAAGAGCAGTTTATACGACAGTTCAAATCTTAAATTAAAAATTGCAAGTTTTAAAACGGGCATACTGCCAATTGATTTTGGTATTTATGGAGGATTTGATGTTGGTCGTGTATGGATCAAAGATGATCCTTCCCAAAAATGGCACACGTCACAGGGAGGAGGCATCTGGATAGGAGGATTGAGTTCGCTAAGTTTTCAGGCCGCGTATTTCAATTCTGAGGAAGGAAATATTGTTTTTATAGGATTCAATTTCAGCTATTAAGAAGTTTTTTTAGAATAATAAATTAAATAATTTATGGACATCTTGTTATTTGGAATTGCAGGAGATATAGTTAGAAAGTCTATTCTAAAATTGGACTTTAGACAAGAGATCTCTGTATTGGAATTAAAGAAAAAAAAGGATTGAATTTTACCCTGATTTTCAAAATTTAACGTCAATAAGAATTGCAGTTAATAATTCTTATGCAGAGAAAGAACAACTTGTAAATTTTACAGATTAAATAGCCTTAATACCACCTGTAAGCGAAGGGAAAAGATTTTTAAATGATATAAAACTATGCTAGATGAATTATTAAAATTAAAAGAAGCTTATAGGAGCTCTCAAGCGAAAGGAATTAAAGCGGTAATGGCTACAGTTGTTGCTGTGGAAGGTTCTTCTTATAGACAGCCTGGGCTTAGAATGCTGGTATTTGAAGATGCTACTATTGCAGGAGCAGTAAACCAAGGTCCTGTTGAAGATGAAATTTTAAGGCAATGTCAGTCCGTTCTTTTATCAGACAAAGCTAAAATTATGGTTTATGAGGGGCGTTACAGACAGGGAAGTGACGGTCTTCTGTACATACTTCTGGAACCTTTTTTACCAGATGATTGTGCATGGAATACTTTTGAGGCAGCGACAAGAGGTAGACTTCCACTTCAAATAGAATCTTTTTATAAAAAAATAGCAGGCACCCGGCCCGGTTTAGGTTCTCTTTTTCACATAGGAGATCAGAGCTTTGGATTTTCAAGTACTGAATTAGATAAGTCGCTAACTTCTTATACGCAATTGCTAAAGCCTGTTTTTGTATAATTATTTCATAGTGAATGATTTAATATTAGGAATTTATAATAAAAAAGACGTTTTCGAAATATATTAAGATTCAATTTTTGACGAATTTTACATGTGGAGCAGCAGTTTTTATTATTGTGATATTCCGGCAGTACTTCATGTTTCTAATTTAAGGATAATCGTTTTTCTAAAATAATAGTAATAATAAAATATAGGTATTATGTCAATAAAAAATATACTTCCAGGGAAGCTAGGCTTCGGTTC
>NZ_WMIC01000011.1 GCF_009711135.1 Flavobacterium sp. LC2016-01
ATTAGTAGGTTAAGTTTATGGTAGATTTGGGGCAAAAAAGGCGGAAGAGATTCCGCCTTTTTTATTTTTCTTTTTTTAGAGAATAGAACATAGAGTAAAGACCGAAAAAAACAGATAAAAAAAAAGACGAACACTGATGTGTCCGTCTTTTTTCTTTATTCTTTACTCTATCTTCTTATTTATCTAAAGCAAATCTTCTTGCAACTTCTGTCCAGTTGATTACGCTGAAGAAAGCTTCAATATAATCTGGTCTTCTGTTTTGGTAGTTTAAGTAGTAAGCGTGCTCCCAAACATCCATTCCTAAGATTGGAGTTCCACCGTTACCAGCAACTTCTGGCATTAATGGATTATCTTGATTTGGAGTACCTACAACTTCTAATTTTCCGCCTTTTTGAACTGTTAACCAAGCCCATCCAGAACCGAATTGTGTTGCACCCGCTTTAGCGAATTTTGCTTTAAATTCTTCGAAAGTTCCAAAAGAAGTTTCGATAGCAGCTAATAAATCACCAGTTGGCAATCCGCCTCCGTTTGGAGACATTACAGTCCAGAATAAGTTGTGGTTGTAAAAACCTCCACCGTTGTTACGAACTGCTGCGTTTGATTTATCTAAGTTGATTAAGATGTTTTCAATTGTTTTTCCTTCTAAATCTGTTCCTGCAATTGCAGCGTTAAGATTTGTTGTATATGCATTGTGGTGCTTTGTATGGTGGATTTCCATCGTACGAGCATCAATATGTGGTTCTAATGCATCATATGCATAAGGTAATTGTGGTAATTCAAAAGCCATGATATTAGGATTTTTATGGTTTATAATAATTTATTCCAAATTTAGACATTTAACTTTGTAATTGAAAATACTATTTCGTTATAATTCAATTAAATTAATCGATAAATCGATTTTTTAAAAGTTAAATACTTATAAATCTTTACTTTCCGTTGAAAGTTGTCATCGTATTTTCTAATCCGGCTGTTCCAAAAGATTTTATAATTTCAGATGCTACTTCTAAACGTTCTGGCATTTTTGCTTTTTCATCTTCGTCCCAATCACCTAAAACATAATCAACTTGCTGTCCTTTTTTGAATTCATCGCTGATTCCGAATCTAAAACGGGTGTATTCCTGCGTGTTTAATATTTGGTTGATGTTTTTGAGTCCGTTATGACCTCCGTCGCTTCCTTTTTTTCGGATGCGAATAGTTCCGAAAGGAAGATTTAAATCATCGGTAATGACAAATATATTCTCTAACGGAATATTTTCTTTGTCCATCCAGTATTTTACTGCTTTTCCGCTGAGATTCATATAGGTATTTGGCTTTAAAAGAAAAAAAGTTCTTCCTTTAAATTTATATTCTGCAAGTGAGCCTAATTTTACTGTTTCGAATGAAAGACTTTCTTTTCGGGCTAAAAAGTCTAGCACTTTAAATCCGATATTGTGTCTGGTGTTTACGTATTCTGCACCTATATTGCCTAAACCTACTATTAGATATTTCTTCATATTATCTATGTTCTCTTCTTTTTGTGTTGATGAAAACAGTTTTGTTATCCATTTTATCATGTTTGCAAAAATAGAACTAATTAAATAATTTGCCAATGTGAAAATTAGATAATTATTTACTGGTCGTAATTTAACCGCAAAGTTCGCAAAGAAAATGTTTCTCGCAGATTTAGCAGATTATAAAGATTTTCTCTTAGCATCTTAGAATCTCACTAACTTAGAATCTTATAAAAAAGATATTTTCTCACTAGCCCTGACAGAAGCGGCATCCTTTTTATCCGCTTTTTAGCGGATGAAAAGATATAGCGGATGGCAGGAATGTCGCGTCTTGAAAAAAACGGAGCGTTTCTGCTTCTAAAAAAAACAATTAGATAATTAGAGGATGTGGCAATTAAATAATTGTCTTTAAAGGGCTTCGACTGCGCTCAGCCTGACAGAAGAAAACTTAGAGCCTTAGAATCTCAGAACCTCAGAACCTTTCAAAAAAAAGGCTTCGACTCCGCTCAGCCTGACACGCTTAATATTTGTCAGACTGAGCGGAGTCGAAGCCCTCTCCTATTAAAAAAAAACTTAGAACCTTAGAACCTCAGCATCTTAGAACCTCAAAAAAAAAGCCCCAATCGAAAGATTGAGGCTTTTTGTATTGATTTGAAAAAAATTATTTTTTCTTTCCTTTTGCAGGAGCTTTTGCAGCTTTTGCAGCTTCTTGAGCAGCTTTCATAGCAGCACGAGAAATTCTTACTTGAGCAACAACAGTGTTGTCTGGGTGCATAATTTTGTACTCCGGTTGTCCAACTTTAGTAACGTATAATTTGTTACCCATTTCAAGTGGAGTGATGTCAGCTTCAACAAAATCAGGAAGATTTGCTGGTAAAGCTTTAACTTTTAATTTACGAGTGTTTAAACGTAAAACACCTCCCGCAAGAACACCTTTAGATGTACCAACGATTTTTACAGGAACTTCCATTGTGATTTCTTTATCATCAAATAATTGGAAGAAGTCAATGTGTAAAATTTTGTCAGATACTGGGTGAACTTGGATGTCTTGCAAAATTGCATTGAATGATTTTCCTTTTCCAAGCTCAATCACAACTGTGTGTGCGTTTGGAGTGTAAACCAAGTTTTTGAACGCTGCAGCGTCTGCTGAGAAGTGTACTGCTTGATTTCCTCCGTATAACACGCAAGGAACCGCTCCAGCATTACGTAAGGCTTTAGTTGACACTTTGCCCACGCTTTCTCTTTCTGATCCTTTAATTGTAATCGATTTCATTGTAAAAAAATATAGTTATTAAATAAATATTCTAAATTGCTGTAAGCTTTAGGCCATAGGCTTTAGGCTTTTTCTTCACTATATAATAAAGCTTATTGCTTATTACATTATGAATTTTCCACTGATGGAATTGTTGTGGTGCACCATGTGCATAACTTCGGCAAAAAGCGGTGCACAACTCACTACTTTTATTTTATTTGATTCTTTCTTTAACGGGATTGAATCAGTTACGATCAATTCTGTTAATTTCGAATTTTCAATTTTTTCATATGCACTGCCAGATAATATGGCATGTGTACAAATTGCTCTTACACTTAGTGCTCCTTTTTCGATCATCAGGTCGGCTGCTTTTGCTAAAGTTCCTCCTGTATCGATCATGTCGTCTACTAAGATTACGTTACGGCCTTTTACTTCACCTATCAGCTCCATAGTGTCGATAACGTTGGCTGCTTTTCTTTGTTTGTAACAGATTACTACATCTGATTCTAAAAACTTAGAGTAAGCGTATGCTCTTTTTGATCCTCCCATATCTGGAGATGCGATAGTTAAATTTTCTAAATTTAAGCTCTGCACGTAAGGCAAAAAGATTGTAGATGCAAATAAATGATCTACTGGTTTTTCAAAGAATCCTTGAATCTGGTCTGCATGCAAATCCATTGTCATGATTCTTGTTGCTCCGGCTGCAGTTAATAAGTTAGCAACTAACTTAGCTCCAATCGGGACTCTTGGTTTGTCTTTTCTATCCTGTCTTGCCCAACCAAAATAAGGCATAACAGCTGTAATATGTCTTGCTGATGCGCGTTTTGCAGCATCAATCATTAGTAACAATTCCATCAAATTATCTGCCGATGGAAAAGTTGAACACACGATAAAAACGCGTAATCCTCTAATTGATTCTTCGTAAGATGGCTGAAATTCTCCATCACTGTACGTTGACATCGTTACTTTTCCTAACGGAATTCCGTATTGTTCTGCAATTTTTTCTGCAAGATAAACACTTTGTGAACAAGCAAAAATTTTAGCTTCTGGTTCTAGGTGCGACATTATAATTTGTTGTTTTTGCTCCGCTGCCCTTGTACAATTTAGCTTCACCTTTTTGGGTAAAGCAAAATAATATAAATGCCTCGGGTGTAGTTAGTTGTGTGTGCGTCGTTTTAACGAGGTGCAAATTTATAAAATTTATTGGACACTGAAAGGAAAAATTTAAGTATTTTTAGTAGTTGATTTAATTTTATTTTTTACATTTGCACCGTGTTAAAGGAATAAGCACAGTTATGACATCATAATTACTTATTCTATTGCGTTAAAATAACTGATTTATTAGTTGTTTTTTTTCGTCTGCTAAGCCCGGATGGCGGAATTGGTAGACGCGCTGGTCTCAAACACCTGTGGGAAACCGTGCCGGTTCGACTCCGGCTCCGGGTACATTAACGGTCAAACTGTTTTTTTTAACGGTTTGACCGTTTTTCATTTCCTCTAAACCCCCGCTAACTCTACTAAAAGTACTTAATACTTCATTCACATTAGTGGTTCGACAATCTTCATTACTGAAAATTAATTTTCCCGTAAATAAAGAACCCATCAATATTCTTTTGCATTCATAATCACTTTTTTCAAACACAATATCTAAACTTGTAAGAAGTTCCAAACCTGTACTTACATACTGCTTTATAGAATCACTATCCGCTTCTAAAACCTCAATTTCCATATTAATATCCCTTAGTTCAGTATTATATCTTTCAACTATACTCTTGTATCTATCAGCGGGCAATTCATTAGCAAGTCTCATATCATCAGCATTGTCTAGTTGATTTAGTAATGTCTGCTTACGCTCAATTCTGTTTTTTAGACGAATAGCTTTATTCCCGCTTATTTGCGCTTCAGAGTCTTTTAAAACTTGCGCAAATAAATCCTTAACATTTTCATTTATTTTAAGATTTCCCAACAGACCAGAAATCTTAGCGTGTGTTTTTACAGTTGAAACTCTTGTCTTGCATTGTTCACGACAATGATAATAACCATATTTTTTAGTTCGACCCTTCGACATGCTACCAGTGATTTGACGACCACAAACTTCACAAGTAAGAAAATCTCTCATTGGGAATTCAAAATTTTCATGACTAGGCTTTAAACCATGCCATCTTTTGCCACTAAATACTTGTTGTACCTTTTCAAAGGTTGCTATATCAATTAATTGTTCATGCACTCCATCCACAATTCTAGCTACTTCTTTCTTATATTCAGGAACTATAACTTTACCTGCATAAACGATATTTTTCAACATCTCAGTAAATGAACTTTTTCCTAATTTTAGCCCATCATTTACAAGTCTTTTTCTAGTAGTTTCAATCGATTCAATGTCCATAGCTACTTCTTTAAAAGCTCTAGTAACAAAATGAGCATTGCCATTTGGAACAAGAAGAGACCTTTTTCCTTTAAAAACGCCTCTTTGATTTATTCTTCCTCCTCGATGACTATCGTACCCATAAGGAGCCCTACTTGCATAATATCCCTCTACTTTAGCTTGATAAGTACCATCTTTTGTTCTGTTTGCTATTTTTCTACGTTCAGCTTCCCCAATCGACAAGTAAAAACTTAAAAGAATGATTTTGTCTGGATTATCTGGCTCTAACCATTGTTCAGCCGCATTGACTTCAACTCCCATATTTTCAAATTGAGAAATTACATTAAATGCTTCATGGATATTTCTAGAAAATCTATCCCATTTTGCAAATAGTATTTTATCTACTTCTCTTCTGTTACCTTTTACAAATGCTTGAAGCTTGTTCCATTCTGGACGCTTAAAGTTTTTTGCGGAATGGTCTTCTCTATAAATTGCTAACACTTTATAACCTCTTACAAGGCAAAATCTTTTTAAAGAGTCTTCTTGGTAATCTAAGCTAAAGCCATTAGCCTGCTCATCGGTGCTAACTCTCAAATAGAGTATAACATTTTCTCCGTCGTTATTTATTTTGTTCATTATTTTGATTTTTAATTATTTTATGGCACACCTCTGCCAATTTATATAGTGCATTTCGGATAATTTCTATTTCTGCATCCGTGTAGCTTATTCCTTTTTTATTTAATATTTTTTTGCATTCAGTTATACTTAACACTTAGTTTCTCAGTCGTCATTTTCCTATTTTTTAATTTGACGGTGGAATATTCTCGTTATTTTTGGTCACAGCAAGACCTCGTCCAAATCAATCTCATAAACTGGTTTGGATAAATTATTCGCATAATCCTTATTTCAAAGAAATAAGGATCACGACGAATTAGACAAGATGTTTGTCTAAAAAATTGTTTTTATTGTTTTTTTGCTGAAACCACTTTTTGGAATACAAAGTGGACTGGATATGATTATCGCCTAAACAGTAAAATACTGCCCTCATACGTTTCTGAGTAAATTTCTAAAAAAGAGCTGATTTAAGAGTCAGTTTATACCTTTTTAAGGAACTTATACAAAGTTACTACTTTATTCTAAGTGATGCCAACTATTTTTCCAACAAAAATTATATTAAGCTGATTTTAGTATTGTTCTATTGTATAATTGATGCACAGTTGGAGCAAGGAATTGATTTCCATAACGAGTCTTGAAATTTAGCTCGTTGAGGTATTTGGCTATCTCTCTATAACTCATACCTTTTTCTTTGCAACTTAAAATAACAGACTGTGCCTGTCTGTTCCTATCGTTGTTAATAGCATTTTCTTTGATTACTGCAAGTCCTTTGGTTCTTGCTTCATCATTAAGGTTCTTTGGATTCCCAAGCACAGAACCACCCTTCTTCAATTCGGCTAATGCGAGTTTTGTTCTGGAACTTATAAGCTTCGCTTCTTGTTCCGCCAGAGCGCTAAAAATATGGATTGTAAAATTATTAGCTGATGGCATGTCTACAGCCAAAAACTCAATACCTGCATCCATGAGAGAACTTACAAAACTTACGTTCCTTGCTAATCTGTCTAATTTTGCAATAACCAAAACAGCATTTTCATTTTTAGCCAATTGAATTGCTTTATGGATTTCGATACGTTCACGCTTATTTGTTCCTGTTTCAATTTCAGTAAACTCATTAATAATGACACCATCTTGTGATTCTACATATTTTACGACTGAGTTTTTTTGAGCAGACAATCCCAAACCACTAATTCCCTGTTCTTTTCGGCTAACACGATAATAAGACACAAATTTTTTCATAGCTTCAATTTTTAATGTAATAAATCTTAGACGACCGTTTATGAATTATTACACTGCAATAGTCCAGGTTTTTTTTAAACTATCCTAGAAAAATCCTGGATTTCCTGGGCTCACAGGTTTTTAGGTCATTCTGGAGCACAAAAAAACGAGGTGTTAGCCTCGTTCTTTGGATTGTATCAATCGTGAAAACTCTTCAAGTTCCTGCTCCGTGAAGTTCATCGCTTTGAATGTTAATGGATATTTGACAGCTTGGGTTTTAAGTACTTGTTTTAGTTGGGATAAGCTTATTACTATTTTCATGTTCTCTTTTACCATAAATATGGTCTAAAATGGAATCGGATTTTTTTCTCAGAAATTTTTCTCAGAAATTTGTGTCCAGAATTTTTTTCATCGATTTTGTTAGCGTAGTTTACGGACAAATCAGAGCTACGGGGAAGCAATGTGTACATTTTGGGGTATAAGGTTCGGAGGTAACTAACCCTCTTAATCCTTGTTTTTGCAGGGATGAGGGGGGATTTCATGGTCACGCAGTGGTCTGTTGAGGTACATTGCTCCATTTCGTGACCCCTCGCTTTTACAGGAGCATCTGTAGCCCTATCAGAACGCAATACGGTACTTAAAGGTACATGAAATAGCTGATAAGGTTTGATTACTCTCTCTTCATTCCTCTATCATATATGTTACTTAATATCCTATAGAAAAATAAGAGCTTAATCTCAGTAATAGCAAGACTTGAGAGCATATTGCCTCCTATGGGGCTATGCGCAGTTTGTGCTATTGACCAGAGCTGGATTCTCTCTACGTTGAAGTGTGTTGCAGTTGGTCTTTCCTTTCGTTGGAATAGTATTGACAATCTTTACACCTAGGCTTGCTGTGCAACTGTGCCAGCCTTGCTAGTCTATCCTTTGTGTTTAACTGGTACGTGGGGAGTTTCCTCCAGTAGATAATCTTTGCACTTAGCCTTTTCCTTTCGTTGAAGTTAGTTTGATAATCTTTGAGTTGGATGAATCGATTTGTGTTGGAGTATTGTCTTATCCTTTAACTTGTCTTTGTGGTCATCAAGACCACATAAGACATATCTTTCTTTGTCTCTCAGTTATCCGCTGTCTACTTCCGACAGCAATAACTTATATAGTTAAGTACCGCAATATTACGGTATTTTGTTTTGCGGTATTGCTGATTTTAGTGGGTTTGTTACAATACCGTAGATGTGCGGTATTGTAAATTTTCTTGCCACTTACAATACCGCTACTTTGCGCTATCATTGATTGTTATGATGGTCATGGATGTCTTATCATAAATAACACTTCAACGACCCAACCTGTACCTACCAGTTTATTTCAATAAGTATTGACCTTATCAATGAGTATCATTATACTTGAATATAACTAGCGGAGTAAACCGCTTCAACTAAAATCCCTAGTGCTGGGATAAACAGGAGTCGACACCTGCCCAGCTCTTAGTCTAGGTCAACGACTAAAATCATAACGCTAAGATAAAGCCCCACAAGATGGAAAAGAAAAAACCAACCCAAGAAAAAAAGTACAATAGAATAACATTTCATGTAAAAGAAAGACAAGCAGGAACTTTCAGCCTAGTATCAAACACAATCCTATATAATAAAAACCTAACCCATTTCGATAAGTTGCTACTTATTAGCATCCTAAGCGATGACGATACTTACATATTTAATGTTATGACGTATGCTAATCGATTTGGGTGTAGCGATGATACCATAGGTAAATCAATCAAAAGGCTTAAAAAGGCTGGGTATATCATGCAAACCCAAGTAGATAAACGCTTCAACATGTGGACATATAAAATAAGCGAATACGGAAACCTAAACCAACAATCCAAGCAAACGCCAGAATTGGAAGCCCCAGCGGTGGAAAACACATACGACCCATCCGAGCAAATATCATCAACGGAACACGTAAGCCAAACAATACATGATTCAACCCTAACGGTTGAATCTGATGTTAAACCACTAGTTTTAAAAGACTATGCTAATTTAATTTTTGATGAGATTGACAAATCAATTATGAACGACAAGGACGTTGATATTACAAATTGCATTGAGTATTTTAAGACTGCAATTGCTAATGGCACACTTAAAAGTGCCGACCAGCTAAACGTTGAAAATATAAATCTGATAATAGAAAGGTTTATCATCAATGAACCCGTACCAGTTGCACCATCAAGAATAACTGAAACGGAATGCATTAAGATAATTGAAAACAAAATGACAGGGGGAACTGTTAACCAACGCAAAGACACTCATAAGAAGGTATTGCAATGGTTTATTGATGCACAATACAACAAGACCCATGATGAAATTGAAGCCAAAACCTTTATAACACATCACATTAGCAAAACAGCAGGTCGAGAAATTGACCAAAAATATAATGACTAAGAATAACAATTCAATTAATATTGATACCGAGTGTACTTTAAAAAGGGTTGGGAATATTGATAATACCATTTTTAAATAGATAGGTTATATTGTTATGAAAAAAATATAATTTAATCTTTACGGATCGTGCGATGCACGATTCGAAAAGATTAATAGTATAAATAAAATTCAAAATTATTAATTCGTATAAATTGTTACTAATTGAATACTTTTGTGAATCGAATAAATTTTTTAAATAGATAAATGGTTATGAAGGTTAAAGTTGTGGAATTGTTTGCTGGTGTTGGTGGATTTAGACTTGGATTAGAGGGATGGAATGGTAAATCTGCATCTAGCTTATATAAACAAAAAGTAAACTCTTCATACGAAGTGGTGTGGAGTAATCAATGGGAGCCTTCAACTAAAATACAGCATGCTTCAATGGTTTATGAAAATAGATGGGGCAAATTAAATCATAGCAATGAAGATATTGCTTCTGTTGATGTGAGCAAGATACCAGACCATGATTTGCTAGTAGGAGGATTTCCATGCCAAGATTATTCGGTAGCAACAACTTTAAAAAATTCAAAAGGATTACTAGGAAAAAAAGGGGTTTTGTGGTGGTCAATTCATAAAATTCTAAATGAGAAGGAAATCAAACCAAAATACTTACTACTTGAAAATGTTGATAGGCTTGTAATTTCTCCATCCAGTCAAAGAGGAAGGGATTTTGCAATTATACTACAAAGTTTAAATGAATTGGGATATGCTGTTGAATGGAGAATAATTAATTCTGCCGAATACGGCATGCCACAAAGAAGAAGAAGAATTTTCATTTTAGCATACCACAATACTTCGGAAACTTTCAATCAAATGTTGGAATCGGATTCATTAGAATGGATTCTTGAAAAAGGAACAATAGCAGATTCTTTTCCTATTTCAATTGATAACAAAAAAAGTTATAACGTTTTTCAATTAGATAACGATATTGTCAATATATCTAATGAATTTAACAAAGGCGGGAAAAAAAGTTCTTTTGAGAATACTGGTATTATGATTAATGGACAGGTTACAACTGTAAAATCAGTACCTAGTTATGAGGATAAGTATGTTACCCTTAGAGATATTGTTTTATCAGATAGAGTTGAAGAAGATTACTATATTAATGAAGAAGAGCTTGAGAAATGGACTTATCTTAAAGGAGCAAAAAGTCATTCAAAAGTCAATGCTGAGGGCTTTGAATACAAATATAGTGAAGGTAGTATGAGTTTTCCTGACTCTTTAGACAAGCCTGCCAGAACAATAATAACAGGCGAAGGAGGTAAGTCGCCTTCTAGATTTAAGCATGTAATTAACACCGCAAATGGATATCGTAGGCTATTACCAATTGAATTAGAGAGATTAAATATGTTTCCCGACAATCATACGGAACTAGCTGGTGTTTTGCCGACCAAAAGAGCATTTTTTATGGGAAATGCTTTAGTTGTTGGAGTTATTGAAAAATTAGGCATATCACTACAAAAAAAGATAGATGGAAGATTTTGAAAGCGTTGACAATTTAAAGGAATTTTATAGAAATTTTGAAAATTGCACTTTAAGGGATTTACATGATTATATTTCTGCCACATATCCCGAAATAATTCTTACCCCCAACAAGGGAATTGCGGGTCAAGTACTAGAAGCAATCATAGGGAATGCTCCAAACTCTAATCCTCAAGCGGATGTTCGTGGTATTAATGTAGAATTGAAAGTTCTTCCTTTAAGAGAAATAAGTAAAAAGATTCAACCGAAGGAAAGGTCTAAAATTAAATCACTAAACTATAATACCATTACTAGTGAACAATGGACTACTTCTGAAGTAAGGAAGAAAATGGAAAAGATGCTTTTTCTTCTCTATGAACATCCAACTGGGAAGACATATCTTGACTGGGAAGAATTTATTTTTAAAGGAACTCTTCTTTACGAAATTGAGCATGAAAATGAAAATCTAGTCCAAGAAGATTGGGAACAAATTAAGCTGAAAGTTGTTGATGAAATTGCCGAAAGTATTTCTGAAGGTGATGGGAAAATTTTAGGAGCATGTACATCTGGAAGTGGCAAGTTAATTCCTTATGGTAAGGATAAACTAGCAAGAGCAAAACAAAGAAGCTATAGTCTAAAGCATAGCTACATGAAATTCTTTTATGAAGAAAAAATACAAAAGCAAAAATATGCATCATTAAATTTAGTAGCAGAAATTACTCCAGAGGATTATGTTTTAAACAAACTTAATGATGAACTGCGAGGAAAAAACTTAGAAGCTGTAGTAAAGAAGTATAAAGTGGATTTTTCTCCTAAAGCAAAATCGTCTTTTCGTCTTTTAATCAATAGGGTACTAAATGTTGCTGACAACAAAAAAATACTTGAACTGGAAGAGAATGGTATCGAAATCAAAACAGTTCCTGTTGACCCAGAAAAAAAGCCTTGGGAAGCAATGTCTTTTCCAAAGTTCAGTTTAGTAGATTTAATCGTTGAGAAATGGGATATTGATGAAGATGAAGAAGAAGGAGAAGCAGTTTTTAAAAACATCATATCTAATGGGTTCATTTTTATCACTATCATTAAGGAGAAAGAAAAGTATCTTAAAGATGGCAAAATAGAAGAAAGATACAGAGACTGGAAAACATGGACAATTGGAGAATCAGTTTACTGGAAAGCTTCTGATGCTGAATTGTCCACTATTGAAGATGAATGGAAGAGAGCTCAGGAAATTGTTAAAAACGGAGTGCAAGTAGAAACTGTTATGCATGGTTCTAAACCAAGACAAAAAAACAACCTCTTAAAATCTAGCAGTACAGAAATCATACACATACGTCCTCACGCTCAAAATTCTGATGATATAGATTTGCCTTACTATGAATATACTGGAAATAAAATTAGAATCTCTTGGCAAAGCTTTTGGTTAAATAAGAGCTTTATAGAATCAAAAATCAAGGCTTAAATTAAGTTTTTGTTTTATTTAATTTATTGAAAGCATACGATAATCTCTTCAAATCCTCAATAAAAAGGTTCGACAATTCAACTGTAAAGGGTACAAAAACCTCTTCAGCAATGAAGAGGTTTTTTTGGTTTTATATTATCCCAAAGCTCAACTATTTTAAAAAAACAATGTGCTTTTCCAATTCAAAGTATTAAAAATCGATTAGTATTGACGCTAACAAAACATCATATCATTCTTCTACGATGTAAATTTTTAATCCTTTTGATTATTAAGTTTATTTCCCCTTAATCTTTAAAAAGATTAAATTATCCTCCGTATTAAAATTTCTAATTACTTTTTTGCTTTTTAGTAATTGTGCAAATTCAGTATTAAAAGGATTGTTTTCGATTTCCACGATATGTTGATCATAAATTTCAGAATATGGTTTTCCCATCAAAATTATAAAAGTTGCCAAAATATCATCGAAATCACTTGATCGTATTATTTTATAAATTGTCTCTTTATCAAGAGACAGTTCATTTAAAATCTCAATAAACTTTTCTTTATTTTCTTTGATAAATTTCAACAGTAATTCATTGTATCCATTATTAATAAAATCGAAACTATGCTTATCCATTTCAACAAACTTGA
Source organism: Flavobacterium sp. LC2016-01 (assembly GCF_009711135.1). Taxonomy (GTDB): domain Bacteria; phylum Bacteroidota; class Bacteroidia; order Flavobacteriales; family Flavobacteriaceae; genus Flavobacterium. Next base: position 12,961 of record NZ_WMIC01000011.1, read on the forward strand.
AATCAATTAACAACTCCATTTTATCAGTCGGAACACTACCAAAATCCTTTAATTTAATTTCAATTGATAGAAAACAAATTATCAAAAACTGAAAAGCTTCAAGTTTTATTCTACTATTGGCAAATTTAACAAAGAAAGGATAAGCTCTTGCGTCTCCCTTAAGGTCAAAATCATCATTAATAAGTTGTAAATAATTTACAGAGTTGTTTAAAAAGTCAAATAAATCTTCATCAATTATATTTTCGCACTTAACAAAATATGCCAAAATATTATCCCAGCTAATAGCGAGTTTTCTCTCTTTTATTAAAATATTCCAAAATTCCTTATCTTGAATTTCATTGATATCATTAATAACATGTTTATTTTTGCGTAAGATTTCCTCTCTAAAATCTATTAAAGACTCTTCATTTAATAATTTTAATAAGGCAGTTTCACTTTCATTATTATTCTCTTCTAATTTAGAATAAACATTGTTATAATAAGTTGAAATATTATCATTAATGTAATTTATTAATGGACTGCAACCCGATTCTAATATTGCAGTATAATTAGGCCTATCTAATGAATCAGAAAATTTCATATCTGAACAATATGCCATAATAAAAAATCGAATCATGTTTTCATTAATCAGATAATAATTACTTTGATAAACAAAGGGAGTAAATTCATTTTCTGCAGTTTTTAAACTAGAAAATTTTACATTTTTACTAATGATAAAATCTTTAACTTTAACAATGCTAATTAAAGGATCGTGAAATACATTTAAATCATCAAACTCAGAAATATAATTTGTCAATACATTGTTAGAATCCATTTTAACTATTTCTTCACTGGCAAAATTGATAAAAAATAGTCTAACATAACTCATTCTTTTCTCTTCTGTAAAATTTCCCTTTACAAAAATTATATCTATCAAATCATCTTTTAAATTACAAACTTTTTTAAAGAAGTAATTCACATTATTACTGCTTCCATAATGCACATATCCATCCATGAATTTTACAAATTGAGCACTTCTATTGCATATGTGATTAATTATAAGCAAAGACTTTTGATCTTTCCCTTTTTCAATTACATAGTCTAACAAGCTGAAATTCATGATTGAATCCTTCGAAAAATTCGCTTCTTTAATTTTATTTTGACTCAGAAGAGCTTTAATATCATCTAATTTATAATCGAAAGCTAAGGGTCTATTATTAGTAAAACTCAATAGAAAATCAGTATCAACTTTAGAGACATTGCCATCTTTTCTCGAAATATAAATTTCATAATCTTCGTCAATATATCCTTCATTAACTAAATATTTAACCAGATCATAATTATTGATTACATGTGTTTTCTTCTTTTCAATTTTAAAGATTCCATCAATACAATCGAAATTTAAACAATTATCATAATAACTTAATGTAATTAAGTCTTTCAATCGTTTTGAAGAATAGCTGGCTATTTCAGCTTTCCTTCTTTCGATATTTTGATTCAATTGAGAGGAATTGCTTTTTTCTTTATTTAAAATAAATTTTAATCGTTCATCATAAGATTTTTTATTTTCAAATGAAGTTTCAATATCTTTAAATGAAATACCTGTCTCCGTTTTTATAGAATATTCACCTATCAAAGTGATATTTTTACTTTCCTTAAAAATCTCAAATTTCTCGTCAGAACCAAGTTTTGCTACCGATAATCTTTCATCAAAATATGGCATTCCTTTATTTGACAAACCTTTTTTATCAACTAAATCAAAAAATTTAAATATATATAAAGCTTTTAACTCGTAAATATTACTAAGAGTTTCTTTTTGGGAATCATCCTTTATTTTCTCATAATTTGTAATTTCTTCTTCTAATAGTTTAATTTTCTCGGCGAATAATGTACTTACATTTCTAAAAAGATTATATACAAATCCTTTACGATTATTTAGATTTTCAAAATCAGCAGGCTCTACATTTTTATAAACTATTATGGCTAATAATTTTTCACCTGCTAACTCTTCTCCCAAAACTTTTTTATATACAGTATACTCGTTGATTATTGAGTTCAAAAGTCTTTTATCAGTTAGATACCTTGAAACTTCTTCCAAAAATGTTTTATCCACACCTGAAATGTTGTCGATTAAGGTTTTACTGGAATTAGTATAATTTATAATAGGTATTACAGGAATTATAAAATCAAAAAATTTAGTTCTTTCGTCTTCTTTAAAAATATCATCATTAACAGCGTATATAAAAGTAACTTTGCCCCTTTTTTTAATTGGCTCGTAATTATTAATTAGTTGATTAATCTCTCTTAATTTAATAAAGATTAAAGTTTCCTTGTACCTATCAAGGTCTTCAAAAAAAACAACCTCTATTTTTTTCCTTTCAAAAAAATAAAGAATTTCATCTATCTCATTTTCAAAACTAATGGTTTTCTTGTCCTGATTATTGTCTACATCAACTTCACTAAATTTAATTTTACTAATTTTAAAATTTAAAACAAAATTCATTAATATATACAAAACACAAAAGCTTCCTAAACTAAAAATAATTAGGTAAATTAGTTTAATATATTCCTGATAATTTTGAGAGTAAAAAATTTCGCACAACAACTTATTTCCAGAAACATATAAGAGGGAAATTAACCAAAGCGCAAAAAGGAATGTCTTTGTCTTAACCCATTTTTGGTTGACAATTCGTTTAAAACGTGATTCCGGAATTGTATCATGCTCAACGCTATAAAACAATTGTTTAAGTATACATAGTTCAATTGCTTTAATATCCTTAAGTTGCTTACCATCGAAAGTTGCTAAAGAAATATTTAAACATTCCAATTCTGAAAATTTGTTTTCGAACGTTGAGATAATTGAACTTTTCCCAGAACCATACGATCCTGTAAGTGCCACATTCTTAACTTTTGGATTATCAACACTAAATTTCATAATATCGCTATACTTGTCTTCATTATCATCAAGTATAACAGGAGAAAAATCTTTTAAGTTATCTTCATTCGAAAATTTATTTTGCAAATAATTTCTTTTATACCAAAAAGCAAATTTTCTAAAAATGATTATTGGCTTATCTTTAAAAATAGTATAGACTATTGAATTTGATGTTTTTTTTGTATTTGGTTCTTGTGAATTACTTTCCTTTGAATCTTCATTCTTTGATTTACTCATGGTTTTGGAATCTATTTTTGTTTGCAATATATTCAAATATTCTCGTTGTTTTAACAGTAAAAACCCCTAATAAAAATTAATTAAAGCAAACATATTAGCGAATTTAAATTCCTGCACTAAACAAACTTAAAACACTTACATATTTAAAACCTCGCAACTCGCTTCATGCAAAACCGGAAAATTGCAAGAATTTGCAATAAAACATAATTGATTTGCCTTAAAATGTAAGTCTAAAGCCAATTCTATTTGATCTGGATTTGAGATTTTCACTTTCGGAAATAATTTTACTTCAACAAAACGTCCGCTTCCATCTGGAGAAACTTCGAGTGTTGCTTCGGCATTGTCTGAATATTCATGAACTTCTATTCCATTTTGAGAGCAAACATATAAATAGGACATCATGTGGCAGGAAACCAAACTGCTTAACAACAAATCTTCAGGATTATATAACGACGGATCGCCTTTGAAAGCTTTGGCTGCTGAAACGTCTAAAGTTGGTTTTCCTTCAATTTTAATTTGATGGGTTTTGCTGTAGAATCTTTTAGATAATTCCTCAGTTTTTGAAATCCAATTTAATTGTGCCTTAAATAAATGTTTAATCGACATACTTGTTTTATTTATGATAAATAATTCTTCCTTTTAAACATTTAAAGTGTATCCACAGATTCTATTTTATCAATAAACCATTTCTCATTTACTTTTTTCAAAGAATATTTATAAGTGATCCCACATATAGGAAGATAAAACTTAACTTCAGAATTAAATTCTCCCTTTTGATTAACAACATATTTACTTTTGTCAATATTTGGAAGATCTTCTTCAAAAGCTTCTTGGGTAAAAAAGAAACGGTCATAATCAAATCCATAAGGTGGTCCATCATTCTCCGGATTTTCTTTAAAATATTTTTCACCTTCTATAAATATTTGCTTTTCATTTTTAAGAAAGTTCTCTGTCAAAAAACCACTTTTTTTTAACTCAACAATATATTTTTCAACCTCACTGAAATTTACAAAATAATTTTGCGGTTCTTCGTTTTCAGCTACATTCGCTCCTCCTCCAATAGTATTAAATTTATATAATGTATTTACATTTTTAATATACCATTTCATGAAACTTTTGACTAATTCGATTTCCTCTTTTGCATTAATACCAGAATTAACCTCTTCTTTGTTTACTGAATCACTTTTAACGATAGAGCCGCTTTTTAACTGATTGCTATCCTTATTTTGACAACTTTGAATAAATAAAATTAAAATAGGCACACAAATGATTATTCTTTTCATGATCAAGTTTTTAAATCTTTAAACAATCCTTCAAATGTAAAGCAGAATGATCGAAATAAAAAAACCTCGAAAACATTTAAATTTCGAGGTTTCTTATAGTATTCTTAAGCAAATTCTAAAACATCTTCTTTATCTTGAACTTAATGTTTTTATATTAGTCCCGTAGCTATTTTACTAGTACTCGTATGTTAATTCAATTGTATTATTTGGAGGAATTGTTATTGGGAAATCTTCACTACTACTTTTTCCATTTTTCCTTTTTAAAACACGAATAACATTTTTCTCTCCTTCAGCAACGAAAACATTTAACACCGTGTTTAATTGCTTTGCCTTAAACGTATCATAACCGCTAAAACCAGTTGAGTATTTAGAATCTAAAAAAGTATTAGTTCCAATGTTTGGCCCAAAAGGGTACAATGTCTGTACTTCAAAAAAATCTTCTTTGTCTTTAGGAATAAAGTTATTTAGATTTACTTTTATAAAGGCTTTTTTGGGAACATAATAATCTATATTGATTATTGTATCCCTGTTTGTTATTGAATAAATTTGATAACTAACTACCGTAGTAGTAGTTCCAATTAAATTATCCTGTCTAATATATTTGGTCACATCAATCTTTGAATCTGTGATGTCAATATCAAAATAACCATCTTCCTTTCTTCCTAATTCCGAATCTTTAATATAAAAGTTTTGGTCAAAATTTCCGTTTTTGTCAGATTTCAGATTTACTATTTTCCTAGTATAGCCACCACCTAATTCTCCACCACTAATTCTATAATTTAATGATACATTCATATTGGCAACAGGCTCATCATTTACGCTCACAAATCTGCCTCTTATAGTTGTACAGTTTGAAGAACAGTCTTTGCGAGTATCATCATCAACCTTTTCGCAACTTACAAATGTCAAGACTAGAATTAACAGGAGTATTTTCTTTATCATATAATTAAAAATTTAGATTCTTTATTAAATACAAAAAAATTCTACTTATTGAAACTGCCACATCTAAAAACCAACCTCCACGTAAAGCGATACAAAAATATTTGTGCCACCTATCAAATATAGATAAATTTTCTACAAAAAAACCTCGAAAGTGTTAAGCTTTCGAGGTTTTTCAGAGAATTAGAACTAACTAAACAAATTCTAAAAGAATTATTTTTGAACAGAAAACTTAAAGGTTGTTTTAGTTTTATAATTTTCTCCCGGGTTTAAAACCGTTGTTGGGAAATTTTTCTGGTTTGGAGAATCTGGATAATGTTCCGTTTCTAGACAAAGTCCGGTTCTGTGAGCGTAAGTTCCGCCATTACGCATTGGTAAAGTTCCGTCAAGGAAATTTCCTGAGTAAAACTGAATTCCAGGTTCATCAGTTGTCATTTCCATAACTCTTCCGCTTGCTGCGTGGTATACTTTTGCAATGATTGTTTTTCCTTTTTCAGGATTGTTCAATACCCAACAATGATCGTAACCTTTTCCTCTTTCTAACTGCTCGTTTTTAGCATTGATGTCTTTTCCAATTAATTTTGGAGTTCTGAAATCGAAAGGCGTACCAGCAACATCGTCTAATTTTCCTGTCGGAATTAAAGTCGCATCAACCGGAACTAATTTATCTGCATTTAAAGTCAATTCGTGGTCTAAGATGGTTTTTGTAAAATCTCCAGATAAATTGAAATACGAATGCTGTGTTAAGTTAACAACTGTTTTCTTGTCAGTCGTTGCCTCATACAAAACTTCTAACTGATTGTCATTTGTCAATGTATACGTCACAAAAACTTTCAAAGTTCCCGGATAACCTTCTTCCATATCTTTACTTACATAAGATAATTTTAAAGAAGCGTTTTCGCCAGATTTAACCTCATCAGCTTTCCAAACAACATTAAAATATCCTTGCGGACCGCCATGCAAAGCATTTGGTGCATTGTTTATTGCCAATTGATAGTCTTTTCCATCCAATGAAAATTTACCTTTTGCAATTCGGTTTCCATATCTTCCGATCAAAGCTCCGAAGAAAGGATTTTCTTTTTCGTATTGTGCCAAAGAACTAAATCCGATTACTACATTTTCAGAAACGCCTTCTTTATTAGGAACTTTCAAATCTGTAATTCTGCCACCAAAAGTGATGATGTCAACTTCCATCCCATTTTGGTTTTTCAGTTTATAACTTTCAACTTTTTCTCCTTTTGCAGTTGTTCCGTACTCTGATTTTTCAATTGTAACTAAATCTTTTCCTTCAGTTGCAATTTTTTCTGCATCTGTTTTTTTATCGCTTTTACATTGAACTGAAACTGCTGCCAAGCTCAAAAGGCTTAGACCGAAAACACAACGTTTTAATACATTCATAAGTGGTTATTTTTGGTTAGTAAAGTCTTAAAGTCAAAAGTCATAAAGTCTTTTCTTCAAAGTAACTAAAACTTTCGGACTTTACGACTTTCGACTTTTGACTAATTTATAGTCCGTGTTGAAACAAATGATAATAGGCTTCGTTTGCGTTGATTTTATCTTTAAAATCTCTTACAGTCGTTTTTTCATCGATTACCAATAACTCAATTCCAGCGATATCAGCGAAATCTTCCATATACTCTGTTGTCAATGATTGGCTGTAAACCGTGTGATGTGCTCCACCCGCCAAAATCCAAGCTGTTGCTGCAATATCAAGATTTGGTTTACAATCCCATAAAACTCTGGCAACTGGTAATTTTGGTAATTCTGCCATTGGTTTAACCGCTTCAACTTCGTTTACAATTAAACGGAAACGTGTTCCCATATCTACCAAAGAAACATTGATTGCATCTCCTGCAGGAGAGTTGAATACCAAACGAGCTGGATCTTCTTTTCCTCCAATTCCTAACGGATGCACTTCGCAAGAAGGTTTTCCATCTGCAATTGATGGACAAATTTCCAACATATGTGATCCTAAAACGTATGATTTTTGTGGTGTGAAATGGTACGTGTAATCTTCCATGAAAGAAGTTCCGCCTTCCAATCCAATGTTCATTACTTTTAAAGCTCTTACCATTGCAGCGGTTTTCCAGTCTCCTTCACCACCAAAACCATAACCATCGGCCATTAATCTTTGTGTTGCGATTCCTGGTAATTGTTTCCAAACTCCAAGGTTTTCGAATGTATCTGTGAAAGCACCAAAACCTCCTTCTTCAAGGAAAGCTCTTAAACCTAATTCAATTTTTGCTGCTTCCGCTAAAGAACTTCTTTGCGCGCCGCCTTCTTTTAAAGAATCAGTTAAAGTATAAGAAGCTTCGTAAACTGCTAATAAATCTGCCAATTGTTTGTCTGTAACTTTCTCAATATGTTTGGTAACATCTGAAGAATCAAATCCGTTTACTGAAACTCCAAAACGAATTTGAGCTTCAACTTTATCGCCTTCTGTAACGGCAACTTCACGCATATTGTCTCCAATACGAGCTACTTTTAGGTTTTGAAGTTCGTCCCATCCTAGAACGACTCTTGACCAGATTCCTAATTTTTTCTGAACTCTTTCATCTTCCCAATGCCCTACCACAACTTTACGTTTTTTGCGCATTCTTGACATAATGAAACCAAATTCACGATCTCCGTGAGCCGATTGATTCAAGTTCATGAAATCCATGTCGATAGATCCCCACGGAATTTCAGCATTGTATTGTGTATGTAAATGACATAATGGTTTTTTCAAAATACTCAGTCCGCCAATCCACATCTTTGCTGGAGAGAAAGTGTGCATCCAAGCGATAATTCCGATACAGTTTTTCTCTGAATTCGCAGCCAAACAAACATCTAAAATCTGCGAAGGCGATTTTACCACATCTTTGTAAACCACTTTTACCGGAATCGAAGACGAAGCGTCTAATCCTTTTGCAATAATCTGTGAATGTTCTGCTACTTTTCTAAGTGTTTCTTCACCATATAATTCTTGGCTTCCTACTACAAACCATACTTCTTTTTGAGAAATGTCTATCATGTTTTTTATTTTGTTTCAGGTTTTCTTTGTTTCAAGTTTCAAGTTTTGAAATGCCGAAAATCTTTGTTCTTTATTCTTTTATCTTTTATCTAAATTACTGTCCGTAATACGAATCTTTTCCGTGTTTGCGGTTGTAATGTTTTTTTATTAATGAATCTTTTAATCTTGGTGCGTTTGGGTTTATTTGTAAAGTCAAGTACGCCATTTCTGCCACAACTTCTAAAACTTTACTGTTGTAAACCGCTTTTGCTGCGTTTTTTCCCCATGCAAACGGGCCGTGATTTCCTATCAAAATCATTTCTACTTCTTCATAAGAAAGATTTTTTTCTTTAAAACAATCCAAAATCTGGATTCCGGTATTGTGTTCGTAGTTTCCTTCGATAAGAGAATCTGCCATCGGGGGCGCACACGGAATATCCACTGTCAAATGATCTGCATGTGTTGTTCCGAAAATTGGAATATCTCTTTGCGATTGTGCCCAAGCAACTGAATAAGTGGCATGTGTATGCGCAACTCCTCCAATATTTGGCCAGTTTTTATATAAATAAGCATGCGTTTTTGTGTCTGATGACGGACGCATGGTTCCTTCAATAACATTATTATCAAAATCGACAATTACGATATCTTCAGGTTTTAAATCTTCATAAGGAACACCGCTTGGCTTAATGGCAAAAACACCATTTTTTCTGTCCACGGCGCTCACGTTTCCAAAAGTGTATACCACCAAATTCAATGCATTTAACTGCATATTGGCTTCGTAACATTCTTGTTTTAAATCTTTATACTGAGAACTCATTTTGAGATATTTTAATGGTTGGATCTGCAAAAACACTTAATTGTTCGTAAGCGATAAGCAACTTGTTATACGCTGCAACTTTATCTAATTGAGGGAAATATTCTCCGTCAAAATCACTTCCAATTTTTTGACTTGCCTCAATTACGTTTGGATAAATTCCCGCTGCAACTGCTGCGTAAATTGCTGCTCCTAAAGCCGGAGTTTGATCTGAAGCTGCAATTTTAATTGGCTTGTTTAAAACATTAGCCAAAGTCTGCATAATGAAAGGAGATTTACGAGCAACACCACCGATTCCGATCACGCTATCAATTTTTACACCTTCTTCTTCAAAACGGTCTACAATTTTCTTCGCTCCAAAACAAATTGCGTTTACTAAAGCTTTGAAAATATGAGGCGCTTTTGTTCCTAAAGATAAATTTGAAATCGCGCTTTTTACTTCTTGATTGGCATCTGGAGTTCGTCGCCCGTTGATCCAGTCTAAGGCAATTGGAAGACTTTCTGAAACTGGAATTTTCTCTGCTTCTTTTGTTAATTCAACAATTAATTTATCGCTGAATTCTTCTCTTAATTGTTCTTTTTGAGTTTCATTTAAAAGAGATGAAGTACCTAATAAATGTTCCGTCGGCCACATTAATAATTCTTTGTACCAAGCCAATAAATCTCCAAAAGCAGATTGTCCTGCTTCAAGACCGATAAAGCCCGGAATTACAGAACCATCAACTTGTCCGCAGATACCGCGAACTGTTTTTGTTCCTACTTCATCATAAGAACCAACTAGAATATCACAAGTTGAAGTTCCCATAACACGAACTAAAGTGTTTTCTCCAATTTTAGCTCCAACTGCTCCAGAATGCGCATCAAAAGTTCCAACAGCTACAACGGTATCTGTCGAAAGCCCTAAACGGTCTGCCCATTCTTTGCTTAAATTTCCTGCTGCTAAATCAGAAGTATAGGTTTCATCGTATAAATTACCGCGAAGTTGCGCTAAATACGGATGTAATTTTTCTAAGAATTCAACTGGTGGTAATCCATTCCAGTCGGTGTGCCACATCGCTTTGTGTCCTGCTGCACAACGGCTTCTTTTGAATGTTTTTAGATCTTTATCTTCAATTAATAAATACGTCATTAAATCGCAGTGTTCCATCCAAGTATACGCTGCATTTTTAACCGCTTCATCTTGTCTTGCAATGTGAAGGATTTTTGCCCAAAACCATTCTGATGAATAGATACCGCCTACATATTTTGTAACGTCTTCTCCGCCCCAGCTTACTGCCAGTTCGTTGATTTCGTTTGCTTCATTAATAGAAGTATGGTCTTTCCACAACACCATCATCGCATTTGGGTTTTCTTCAAAACCTTTTGTTAATGCTAATGGAGTTCCATCTTTTGTAACCGGAACTGGCGAAGATCCAGTAGTATCAATACAAATTCCGCGAACTAAAGACGGGTCAACTTTGCTTTCTTTTATAACGGTTTGAATCGTAATTTCTAATCCTTCAATATGATCTAAAGGATGCTGACGAAACTGATTTATAGAAGCGTCACAATATTGTTTGTTTTTCCATCTCTTGTAATGAGAAACATTCGATGCTAATTCCTGGCCATTTTCAGTATCGATAAGCACCGCTCGAACAGAATCTGTTCCGTAGTCCAATCCTATAACGTAATTTTTCATTCGAAATTCATTTTTAATAATGACAAATATAATTATAATTCATTTATAAGTGTACAATAAACACTTAAAAAAACTGAGCTTTGAATTTTTACAAATAATGCATCAAAACAAGCAATTATGGCAAAAAGAGAAAACAAACGTTAGTTTTACATTTATTCTGTTGCGATTATTTCATCTTAATTTTCAAAACTGTTACTGAATAAGCTGGAAAATCGTACTGAACTTTGCTTCCGCTTACTTTAAATTCGCTTTCTTTCGGGCTGATTTTAGTTGGAGCTTCAAAAGAATTTTCGTCATTTATTCCGTCACCTTTTAAAACTATTGCCGTTCCTTTTGACTCTAATTTTGCACCTTTTAAATCAATTGAAACATTTTGAGAAGCAGCATTTGCATTAACAATTTTCAAAATCACTTCTTTAGAATTCACATCTTTTACTGCCGATGCAAACAAATCATTTTGTCCTGTAACCGCTTTTCCGTCTTTTGTAATATTGATTAAATCTGTCCCTTTATTATTAGAAAATAATTTCTGAACATAATAATTTGGCGTTCCATACGATTGTAAATTATTGAACCAAATCATATCTGGTGTCCATTGCCAGCCTTCAATATGAGCTAATAATGGCGCATAAGAAGTTAACTGAACAACCTCAGCATTACGCTCCATTCCCGTCATAAATGCCGCTTCAGAAAAGGCACATTCCCAGTTGTTTTTGTTTTCTGGACTTGCAATTGCTACACTTTGCGCTGCGTATTCTCCAGCAAAAATCTTTGGTCCTTTACGATCATAATTGTCGTAACGCGTTACATTTTTACGGAACCAAGCTGGATCTTTATAATAATGTTCGTCAACAATTTCTGCATTCAGTTTTTTTAATTCTTTCATACCATAATCATAAAAATCTCCGTCAGGAAAAGGGCCTGTTCCAGATACGATTGTGATGTTTGGATATTTTGCTTTAATGGCTTTTTGAAACACTTTGAAACGTTCAATATAATCGGGTCCCCATTGCTCATTTCCAACTCCAATAAATTTTAAATTGAATGGTTTTGGATGTCCCATATCGGCTCTTACTTTTCCCCAAGCTGTCGTCGCATCGCCATTTGCAAATTCAATTAAATCTAGCGCATCTTGAACGTAAGGATCGATTTGATCCATTGGAACTAATTCTCCCGTGTTGAACTGGCAAGCCATTCCACAGCTTAAAATTGGAAGCGGAGAAGCGCCAATATCTTCTGAAAGTTGAAAATATTCAAAGAAACCCAAACCAAAACTCTGAAAATAATCTGGCGCCGGACGATGTGAAAATTCCATATTCCAACGGTTTACTGCTGTTTCTCTGTCCTCAACATTTCCTACTGATTTTTTCCATTGGTAACGCTCTGCCAAAGTTCTTCCTTCTACAATACAGCCTCCAGGGAAACGCAAAAATCCTGGTTTCAAATCGTATAATAATTGGACTAAATCTTTACGAAGTCCGTTTTTTCTTCCTGCCCAAGTATCTTCCGGAAATAATGAAATATTATCTAAATCAATTACGCCATTTCCTTCAAAAGTGATTTTTAATTTTGCTTTCGCTTCTGTTGCTGAAGATGTTAATTGAGCCGAATAATTGGACCAATCACTTGATGTTGGTACAACTGAAGTTTCTCCTAAAACTTTATTGTTTTTGTCAATAAATTGGAATTTGATTTTTGAAATATTACCTGAAATTTTTGAAGCTTTTAAAGTCAAATTGTACTTCAAATCTTTCTTGATTCCCATTCCTCTGAAACCATCGTTTATCAACTCATAACCTGAAGCATCATTAATGGTAATTCGGCAGTAATTATGATTTGTCCCTTTTTGAGAATACTGAATCACATTTGCAATTCCTGATTCGGTGTTTAATTTATGACGGTCACTTTTAGGCTGATTCCATCCCATTAACGGAAACTGGAATTCGAAAGATCTGTTTTTGATCATTTCGGCATACAATCCGCCATCTGCAGCAAAATTGATATCTTCAAAAAACACTCCGTACATGGTGGGCTGAATTTTTGTTACTGTTTTTGCAACATCAACTTGAAGATTATTTTTTTGTGCCGATGCATAAACGCCGCTCAGCATTAAACCGCAAAGGGTAATTTTTGTAATTAAATTGGACTTCATTTTTTATTTATTTAAATGTGTTTTATGGCACGCGGATGACGCGGATAAAACGGGTTTTTAATTTTGTTTTCTATTGTGGCTTTAACTTAAACACATAGAATCATAGTTGTACATTGTCTAAAAAAGGTATTTCATTTATTTAAAATACACATAGTTGTGTGTTTAAATTTTCTCTCGCAGATTAGGCAGATCTATTTTAATCTTTTATCTAAATAGTCTAAAATCTTGCTTCTTTGTTCTATTTTCTATAATCTATATTCTATTTCAAAACAGGCCATAAATCAGTATCCCATTTCATTTCTTTTACCACTAATCTTGGTGTTCCGTTCGTTTTCTTTTCATAAGCGTGATAAAAAATGTAATCTTTTCCATCAAATGTATAAGCGCTGTTATGTCCTACTCCAAAATAATTTTCATCGCCTTGGACTACGATGGTTCCACCACCTTCGGTTAATAATTTTCCGTCTTTATCAACATAAGGTCCGGTTACGTTTTTTGATCTTCCAACCACAACTTTATAAGTACTTTTTTCCCCTCGGCAACATAAATCCCAAGAAAGAAATTGATAGTAATATCCGTTTTTCTTAAAAATAAATGGAGCTTCAAGTGCGCCGTCACCCGGATCAGAATCGGCTAATTCAAAAGTTCTTTTTCGTTTTGAGATCGTGTGCCATTCTTGAGGCTGGGCGATCGATTTTAGATCGGGATTTAATTTTACCATTTTCAAGCCTTCCCAAAAAGAACCAAATGAAAGCCAAGGCGTATTGTTTTCATCAAAAACCAAATTCGGATCAATGGCGTTCCACATGTCACGATTAGGCTGTGATTGAATTACAATTCCCTGATCGACCCATTTGTAATTTTTATCAGATGGATCTAAAGTCGTATTCGTAGCAACTCCAATTGCCGAAGTATTTTTGGCGAAAGCCGAAACCGAATAATACAGATAATAAACATTGTTGTGCAATGAAATATCTGGTGCCCAAATATGATTTTTGAAATCGGCGGCAACGCCATCTGCCCAAACGGGTTTATCTTTGAAAACCTGTGGCTGTTTGTCCCATTTTTTTAAATCTTTTGAACTAAAGACACTAATTCCGTTTCCGGTACAATATAAATAATAAGTGTCTTTTTGTTTGATCACTACCGGATCGTGAACAACAATGTCCTGTGCTATTACCGCGGACCCAGTTAGAATAAATAGGAGTGAGAATATTGATTTTATTTTGATGTACAATTCCATGATTATTTTTTATTTTACAATTCTTATTTGAGAAATTTTAGACGTTTTTTTGCCGTCTTTAGACTTAATTTTTAAATCAATAATTTGAGTATTGTCTACTTTGAATTGAATTATCTTATCTTTTTTTGTGACAATTGCAGCAGGTTTTTCATTAATAAAAACATCAAGGTTATCCGTTTTAAAGTCTCCTAAAAAACTAATTTCAATAAATTTGCCTTCTAGATTTTTATTTACCATTTGATAGGAAATATAAGAGCTGGTATTTCTCCAAAAACCATCTTCCTCATAGCCCGATTCACTTTTTTCTCCTTTATAATGGTGATCTACTTCAGGCTGTTGTTCTCCACAATTTATTTTATCGACCGTGTTGGCTTCAATAGCCATAGCTTCAATTTCCTGTTGTCTTAACAATGCCTGTTTTTCTTTATAGTCTTCTGGTTTATAGGTTTGAAAATACATCTGATAACGGGCATCGTGTATTTCAAAGAAGGGCTGTAATTCTAATGAATCTAACTTAAAGCGCATATTACCTAAATCTTTAAGTTTTGAAACATAACTTCCATCTTCTCCTACTAGTGCATAAGCTTTGTCTAACGAAACGTATTTTCCTTGAGCAACATGTCCCATTCGGCTATCATCAGCAAACAAACCATCTAAATTTTCAGTAGAGGTTTTAGCCGCTAATACAATAGGACCATTTACAAATGCGGCCCAATTGGAGCCATCGGGCAACTTTTCCAAATGAGTTGAAGTCTGGAATGCAATAGTTATTTTATCTCCTGATTTCCATTTTCTTTCCAGACTAACATAGTTAGCTGGTTTGGTATCTGTTTTTTGCAATTTTCCGTTGACTAAAATTTCGAAATTCGTTGCCCATTTTGGATAACGAATATTCAAAACAAAAGAATTAGGATTTTTAAGTTTTAGAACAATCTCAGTATTATTTTCATAAGGAAATTTTGTGGTTTGCTCTAATTCTATTCCTTTTTCCTTCCAATTTAAAGTGGATGGAATAAAAAGATTTACAAAAATATCATGCTCTGAATGGCTATAAATTAATTCTCCATATTTAGAATGATTTTCAAGTCCCGTTCCAACGCAACACCACATGCTGGTTTCTGGCTGCGAGTATACGCGATAATGATTTGGTCGAATTGGAGTAAAATACACAAAACCACCTCTATTAGGCTCTTGGCTAGAAAGAATGTGATTGTAAAGTGTACGCTCATAAAAATCAAGGTAACTCACATCATTTTTGTCTAAAAACAATGCTTTACTTAAACGTTCCATATTGTAGGAATTACAAGTTTCCGGGCCTTGATTTGATTTTAGCATACCGCTAAAATCATTTATCGGATTGAAATGTTCAGCAACACTATTTCCTCCAAAAGCGACAGTTCTTTTTTCGGTGACATTTTTCCAAAAAAACTGTGCGGCATCGGACCATTGTTTATTATCCGATAACTTTCCAATTTTCTCAAAACCAATAACTTTTGGTATTTGTGTATTAGCATGTAAACCCGTTAGTTTGTCTTCCTTTTTAATTAATGGATCGAGAATGGCTTTTTGCGAAAGCTTTTCAGCCGTTTCAAGATATTTTTTGTTTTTTGTGATGCTATATAAATCTGCAAAAGATTCGTTTATACCACCATGTTCTGTTTTCAAGATTCTTTGAATTTGCTCATCAGAAAGAGGTCGAATCAATTCGATAAACCAATCTCCTAATTTTATTACAATTTCTTTTGCCTTTTCATTATCCGTATAATTGTAGGCATCGATTAAGCCTGCAAAAAGTTTATGAATATTATAGATTGGAACCCAGGTATTATTTAAACCAAAACCACTACCGTCTATATCTCCTTTATGAATTCTATCCCAAAAGACTTTTCCTTCAGGAATACCTCCAACATAACCAGTTCCGTCCTTTTGCTGGCAACGATCCAATTCAGAAATCATATAATCCAAACGGCTTTTAATTTCATTATTTCCCGTAGAAGCATACATCATTGATAATGCCGCTAAATAATGACCTCCTATATGTCCATCAAGACCTATGTTTTCCCAGTTGCCATATCTATCCGCTTTTGTAGGTAAGCCGGCAGCTATCAAATAAGGTGCTAGTAGTCGATCTGGATTTAGGTCTAATAAATATTTAAGATCAACGTTTTGAGCATTTTTGAAAGGACCACTAGTTAGTTTTATCTCTTGCAACTTAAATTCCTGCATCTGTGCGATTGAAGGAATAGTAATTAAGAGAGTTGCGATTAAATAAAATGATTTAATCGTTATTTTTTTCAAACTCACTTTCATATAGGAGAAAACCATGTGTTTAAAATATAATTGTTTAAAATACTTCTTTTGTTAACCATATAAGTGATATAAGTAAATTTAAGTTTTGGTTAACTGTAAACTTTTTTAGATCATATAATCAGTGCCTTTAAAAACTGAAAATTGCGACTGAAAAACTAAACTGTAAACTAAAAACTTGAACACTGATCACTAAATTACTGAATTCCCTCAGACGTCATAACCACTCGTTTCATTGTTCCGTCTTTGTTATAGTATAATTTATCAACACAGACTGATCTTCTGAAACTTCCTCCATGCGGAATGGACGCCCCGTTGTGATAAATAAAATACGACTGTCCTTTAAAATCAATTATTGACTGATGATTTGTATTACTGTTTCCGGCCAATTCATTCAAAATTCCTTTGAATTCCCATGGACCATTTATTGATTTGCTCATGGCATAAGCTATTTTCTCTGGAAATTCATAAGCATATGACAAATAATACCAGTCTTTGTGTTTGTGAATCCAAGGTGCTTCTGTAAAATGCGGTAGCTCAATATGCTGAATTGGTCCATCAAGTTCGGTCATGTTTTCTTTTAATTTTGCATAATGACAAGAGGTATTTCCCCAAAACAAATAAGCTTGACCATCAGTATCGATATAAACCGTTGGATCGATATCGTCCCAGCTTATATCGGTATATTTGGTCATGTCGTTTGTAATTAAAGCTTTTCCTAAAGCATCTTTAAAAGGTCCTATTGGACTGTCTGAAACTGCAACTCCAATTGCTTTTCCGTGAACTGAACCATGTTCAACCGTTACAAACCAATAAAATTTCCCGTTTCTTTCAATTACCTGCGACGCCCAAGCATCACTTTTTGCCCATTTAAAATCGGTTACTTTTAACGGAACTGGATGCGATTCCCATTTTTTCATATCTGACGAAGAATAAACAACCCATTCATTCATCTTATAAAAATTAAAATCATTTGGCGCTTCATCATGACCAGCGTATAAATACACTTTGTCTTTATAAACTAATGCTGCCGGATCTCCGGTATATTGATCTTTTATAATTGGATTATTGAATTTTGATGGATCGCTTTGAGCAACTACTTTACATGACGTAATTAAAACTAAAAGCGACAGGCTTGTAAATAGATTTTTCATTATCTTTTTTTTTTGCCACGAATTGCACAAATTTCCTCGAATTTTAATTTGTGGAAATTTGTGCAATCCGGGGCTTATTTTTTCTCTCGCAGATTGAGCAGATTCTTATTTTAGAATTTTAAAAATTGAAATTTTCTAATTTTCTAATTTTCTAATTTTCTAATTTTCTAATTTTCTAATTTTCTAATTAATCTTTTTACCCCAAACAGGTAATCCAGCTGCTGTATATCCAGAATAACTCAAGGTTACTTTTCTTGTGGCTAATTCCCAATCCCAAGAATCTGATACATTACATTTAACTCCGTTAACCGTTAATACTTTTTTAGTGCTGTCGTATGACCAAGTTCCTGTTGCATCTCCGCTTACTTTTTTATCGGCAGTTAAATAAATTGTTCCTGCTTTCTGCATCGTTTTGTATTGGTAATTCATTGTAATTTGTTCCCAAGTTCCAATGAAATTTGCCTCGGTAATTGTTGTTGCTGGAACTCCTGCGTAACGTTCTGCTTCAACAACTGGCCAGCCATCTTCTGTCCATTGAATGGCGCGAACATGTCCCATCATTACCGCATTTGAAACTGCAATTCCGGCAACACCTTCAGGCAAACGCGCCTGAGAAGCATAATACCATTGTTTTGTATCTGGATTTTGAAAAACGGCACAATGTGCAAATCCCACCCAGCCTGTATGATTTTTAAATTGATACGGATGTGTAACCATCGGGAAACATTCAGATCCCGTTGTAATACTGCTGCCGCTGATTGTTAAATAAGGGCCTAAAATGTTTTTTGAACGCGCTACACGAGTATTATACGCAACTGATAATTCATCATAAGCCAAAAACAAATAATAATATTGTGTATCTGGATTATAGATAATTTCTGGTCCTTCAAGAGCTTGCCAACGGTTTGTACTCACGTTTCCGCGACCTGCAATTCGAACTCCGTAATCATCAATTGTTTTTAATTTAGCAGGTTTTCCTGTTGCTGGATCTAGTTTTAAAGCTGCAATTCCAGAATGCCAAGAACCATAAATTAAATACTGATCACCCTCTGGAGTCTGGATAAAACTCGGGTCGATGGCGTTGAATTTAAAATAAGCATCCCAATCGTTTCCTCCGTTTCGAACATAGCTTTTTACACCATCTGGTTCAGAGCAAACCACCATTCCTTTATCAACCCAATTATTTGAAGCCAAATCATCTGTTTCGGCCAAACCAATAAAAGCGCGTTCTGACCATGATGTATTGGTATCTGTTCCAGTAATTGGATTCGTAACCACAATGCTGTAATACATTCTGAATTTATTTCCGACTTTTCTAACACAAGGTGCCCAATAACCATAACTCGGATTTGTAATTGGAGGTAGCGCCGGATTCATTCTTGCTCTTTTATTGTTCAAAGAATCTTTTACCCAAGCCGGAGCCGTAGTCATCGAAGATCCCATGAATTCCCAATTGATTAAATCTTTTGATCTTCTGTAGAAAAAATGTCCGTTACCTTCATGCGCATTTCCGTAAGAAGCGTCGGTTTGGTACATATAATAATAGTCTCCAGATTTTTCTACCGATGGATCATGTACGTTGGCCAAATTCCACTGCGATCTGTTTCCCCAACTTGAAATTGAAGTGTAATTATCTGCATATGTTGGTCCGGCAAATGTAGATGGCGGAACAACAACTGGTGGTACCACAGGATCTGGTCCGCCAACTTCAGGTACTGCCGGATCATCTTTAGAACAGCTTGCTGCAATTAGAACAACCAAAAACAGTCCGATTTTGGATATTACTTTTATTATGGAATTTGATTTTTTCATTTTTTTAGCTTGTTATTTTCCTTCTAAAACAACAACTGAGAAAGGAGGAATTATGATTTCAAGTTTTCCTTTTTTGTTTTCGAAACCTTTAAAAACCGTTGGAACAATTTTGTTTGGTGTATCGAATGAATTGTAATCTTGTAATTTCGCTGATGTTAAAACTATTCCTGTGAAATTTTTAACGCCAAGTTCATTTACATCAATTTCTATTTTGTTTTTATTTTTAGCGTCAACATTTACTAAAGAAATATGAACCGCTCCGCTTTTATCTTTTGAAGCTGATGCCGAAACTGCAGGAAGTATTTCTCCATTAAAAGTATAATTTGGCGAAGTAAAACTTACTGGCAATAATTTAGCATCCTGATGCACACTGTACATTTTCATTACGTGATACGTTGGCGTAGTTATCATTTTTGCTTTATCTGTAAGGATTACAGCCTGCAAAACATTTACACATTGAGCCAAGTTTGCCATTTTAACTCTGTCCGCATGGTTATTGAAAATATTCAATGTTGCGCCAGCCAAAACTGCGTCACGCATTGTATTTTGCTGATATAAAAACCCTGGATTTGTTCCTTTCTCCACTTCATACCAGCCTCCCCATTCGTCAACCATCATGGCTACTTTTTTCTTTGGATCGTATTTGTCCATTATGGCAGAATGCTTTGTAACAAGCTCTTCCATTTTTAAAGCCGATTTCATTGTTTTGAAATAACCTTCTTCAGTAAAATCTCTGTCATCCCCTTTTTTAGCCCATTCAATTACGGCATAATGATGTACTCCAAGACCACCTAACATATTTGTTGGAATGTTTTTCATTAAAACTTCTGTCCAATTATAATCATCACCATTTGAACCTGACGCGATGCGTGTAAGTCCGCCAGTGTTTTCCCAATCCGACATGAATGTTGCAAATTTTCTGTATTCTCCAGCATAATATTCTGCTGTCATATTTCCTCCGCATCCCCATGCTTCATTTCCAATTCCCCAGAATTTAACTTTCCAAGGTTCTTTTCTTCCATTTTTTTGACGCAAATCACTCATCGGGCTTCTGCCGCCAAAATTGGTGTACTGAACCCAGTCTGCTAATTCCTGAACGGTTCCGCTTCCAACATTTCCTGACAAATAAGGTTCAGCTCCAAGAAGCTCGCACATATTAAGGAAATCGTGAGTTCCAAAACTGTTGTCTTCCGTTACGCCTCCCCACCATTTGTTTACAATAGTTGGTCTTTCTTCTTTTGGTCCAATTCCGTCTTTCCAATGGTAAGTATCGGCAAAACAGCCTCCAGGCCATCTTAAATTTGGAATTTTTAAATCTTTTAAAGCAGCAATAATGTCATTTCTTACTCCATTTGTGTTTGGTATTTTTGAAGTGTCTCCAACAAAAAATCCGCCGTAAATACAGCGTCCTAAGTGTTCAGCAAAATGCCCGTAAATGTTTTTATTAATTACTGGCGCATCTGCATTATTTTTTATAGTAACAACTGTGGTTTGATTTTGGGCAAAACTAACCTGATTACAAAGGGTAATAAGAAAGGTAATTAAAAGTGCTTTTTTCATAATGTTTTTAAGTTATAATATCATGTGAAGATTTTGAAGCCTCCACATGATATTAAGTATTCTTACTAATTCAAATTTATTCTTAGTCTCAGTTTTCAGTCCCAGTCTCGTTATATACTGTGACTGAGACCGCGACTGAAAACTTTTTAATAACTGCTGTTCTGTACAGTTCCCGGATTGTTATCCATTTCTAATTGAGGAATTGGGAAATATTCTCTTCCTGGCGCATATGAATTGAACTCTACATCTCTTGTTTTTAACCAAGCCAATTTTGTAGCATCCTGAAGCCATCCCCAACGACGAATATCATCAAAACGGTGTCCTTCAAGAGGGAATTCTAAAAATCTTTCGTGGCCAATCTGATCTCTCATTTGAGCCTGATTCATTCCTGGTTTTGTTGTAGCTAAATCAGGCAAGTTAACTCTGTTTCTTACCATTTGAATGTAAGTGTAAGCTCCTGGAGTATCACCTGTTTCGTTTAACGTTTCAGCATACATCAATAAAATATCCGCATATCTCAACAAACGCTCGTTGATTCCTGAACGCCAGTCGTACTCATCAGCAAATTGACCATCTGAATTTTGATATTTTCTGCAAAAGATATCATTTAAATCAGCTGGACTCGTTGCATAGAACGTAGCAAAATCTTTACCGTACAATTGCATGCCGCCTGGTTTATTATAAAATATTGTAGCATCTAAACGAGGATCTACAGCATTCGTTTTTGTTTTTTCCTGCTGAAATTCATTAAATAATGTCCATGAAGGCTGAACGTCTGTCCATCCAAAAGCTCTTGGCGCATAAGTAATTGCACGGGCAGAAGTTTTTCCCCAGCCAGAAGCCGGAGCACCGCCCCATCCTAAATCAACTCCGCCTGCATCTCTGCTGAACTGAACTTCAAAAAGAGATTCAGAATTGTTTTCATTAGCTGTAGTAAAGTTATCACGATAGTTTGAAACTAATGAATAAACTCCTAAATCAATTACTTGTTTAAAGGTTGTTTTTGCGTTTGCAAAATCTTTAGTAAACAAATACGCTTTTCCTAAATATCCTAAAGCTGCTCCTTTTGTAGCACGTCCTTTTTGACCTTTATCGATTCCTGTAACGGCATCATATGATGTTGGCAGCAAATCGGCAGCAGCTTTAAAATCAGCAATAACCAGCGCCCATCCTTCTGCTTCTGTTTTTTGCGGTGTATACAATTTAATTTCTGTTGGAAGCGGTACATTTTTAAACATATTTACCGCATGAAATAAATACAATCCTCTTAAAAAATACGCTTGTCCTAAAATCCTGTTTTTAAGAGCTGCATCTGTAAATTGTATTTCTGGAACATTTGTCAAAACTTGATTGGCACGGTAAATTCCTTGATAGTATGTTTCAAAAGCCCAGCCGTAAATTGCAGGATCTGTAGGGTTTGAGTTGAAACGCCCAACGTTATACATTGCTCCCCAAGGGCTGTTGCTTCGTGTATCATCTCCTTTTAAATCTAAAAGCAAAGGCGTACTTCTCATGTAAGTTCCATCAGTAAGCAAACTTCCGTAAGCGGCATTTACTCCTTCGATAGCGTCTTGATCTGTTTTCCAAAATGAACCTGCAGTTTCAACGTTTGGGTCCACTTGGTTCAAGTCTTCATTATCAACACAGCTTGTGGTAACAAGTGCTAATGAAAAGAAAACTGTTATATAGTTAAATACTTTATATTTCATTTTAATTCGTTTTAATTGGTTAGGCTAGTTTAAAAAGTTACTTCAACACCCAAAGAAATTGTTCTTGGGTTTGGGAATGATCCAGCATCATATCCTCTAGAGAATAATCCATCATTGTAATTAAAATCTGGATCGTAACCTCTGTATTTGCTAATGATCCATAAGTTTTGACCATTTACATACAGTTTCGCTTTTTGAATAAACAAATCTTTTGGCAATGGAAGTTCGTATCCAATTTCCATTGTCTGTAATTTGATATAATCACCGCTTTCAATAAACCTGTCAGAATCTCTTGCGTTTCCGTTTGGATCTCCAATAATAGGACGAGGCACATTTGTATTCGTGTTTGTTGGCGTCCAGTAATTCAAGGCATCAACATGGCTGTTTCCATATTGTTCTGTCATTAAATTACGATACAATCCGTTGAATACTTTGTTTCCTCCTGAACCTTGCCAGAACATTGAGAAATCCCAATTTTTATAATTTGCACCAAAATTAATTCCGTAGCTGTATTTAGGAATTGCAACTCCCATGAACTTTCTGTCAGCATCCGTAATTTGACCGTCACCGTTTAAATCACTGAATTTAAGATCTCCAACACCTGCATTCGTCTGAGTTGGCGAAGAAGCTAAATCAGCCGCATTTTGAAAAATTCCAGCAACTTGATACGTATAAAGTTCACCAATTGATCTTCCCACTTCAGTTTTTGAAGCTGCACCGTAAATTGGATTTCCGTCAAGACCAATTTGTAAAACCTCATTTTTCAAGGTTCCTAAATTTGCCGAGATGTTGTATTTAAACTCGTGGTGATTGTTGTTGTACGTAGCCGTAAACTCAAAACCACTGTTTTTAACCGCACCTGCGTTTGTTGTAATACTTGCTGGAAATGCTCCAGTTGAATAAGGCAATGGCACTCCAATTAATAAATCTGTTGATTTTTTCTGATAGTACTCTGCTGTAATCTGCAAATCATTGTCTAAGAAACCAAGTTCAACCGCAACGTTTGAAGTCGCTGTTTTTTCCCAGTGAACATTTGGGTCAATTGCACTTACAACTGTTGTTCCCGGAGCTAATGTATTGTTGAAATCGTATCCAGCAAATGCATTAATTGTTGGCGAATAAGCATAAACTCCAAGTGTATTGTTCCCTAATTCTCCATAACCTCCTCTTAATTTAATGGTATTAAACCACTCTGGTAAATGAATGAATTTCTCGTTGCTTACTTTCCATGCTCCAGAAAAAGAGTAGAAATTAGCCGTATTGTTGTCTTCACTAAAAAGTGATGTTTTATCTTGTCTGAAGTTTCCAGTAATGAAATAACGGTCATCGTAAGAATAATTCAAACGGCTTAAGTAAGAGATATTTGTAAGTGTGTTTTTATATTCTCCAGCACTTGTAGCATCAGCATACTGAATTTGGCTGATTTCGCCCGGAGTATAGCCAACACCTCTTGACCAATGTCTGTAATAATCATTTCTTTCCTGAATCCAGCCTCCTAAAGCATCAATTTTGTGCTTGTCTAAAGTAATTTCGTAAGTCAATAAATTATTTACGAATGTTCTTTGCTGATTTCCGTTATCAACATCTAAAGAAGCTTCATCATTTGTTGTGATATAATACCATCCTAAATCACTTGGCGGAATGAATTTTCTATTTTGAAAATCCAATCTGTCATAACTTAAATCTAATTTATATTTTAAGCCTTTAATGATTTCCAATTCTCCCCAAAGATCTCCAATAAAACGGCTTCTTTGCCCATTATTAGTAATCAAGTTATTGTAACCAATAACGTTCATAGAGATTGCTCTCTGCGTTAAGTTGTCTGTTCCTCCGTAACCTCCAAGTCTATTTGGATCGTACACTTTCATTGTTGGAATTGCGCCTAATAAATCTACAATTGCTGATTCTCCAGCGTTGTATTCATTAAAGTTTTCTTTATCCGATTTTGTATAGCCAATTTTTGAACCGTATTTGAATTTTCCTTTTTTACCGTATAAATTCAAATTAGCAGAATATCTTTCATAATCCTGAGGCGAGTTCAAGTAACTTGTATTTTTGAAATAATCGGTATTTAAATTATACCCTAAAGTTTCAGCACCTCCGCTAAAAGTAAGCGAGTGATTTTCGACAAGACCAGTCTGGAAAGCCTCATTTTGCCAGTTTGTATCAACATTACTGATGTATGATGGACTAGCTGGGTTGTTCCCTGGAGCAATTCCTAATCCTGCATTCAATTCGGCAGCTGTTGTGATTTTTTGATATCCAACTCTGTCTGTCAGATCCCATTTTCTAGCCACATTCTGGAAACCTACAAGCGATTTATATTTAATGTCTAATTTACCGCTTTTCCCTTTTTTAGTCGTAATAATTACAACCCCGTTTGCTCCCTGAACACCATAAATAGCTGCAGCCGATGCATCTTTTAAAACCTGCATCGATTCGATATCTCCTGGTGCAAAGTCATTCGGGTTTGATACAATCATTCCGTCAATAACAAAAAGAGGATTGTTATTTGTAAACGAATTGATACCTCTAATTTTAACATTCACAAATCCTCCAGGCTCTCCTGATGATTGTACTGTTACACCCGCAACCTGCCCCTGAAGCATTTTTGCAGGATCATATGTTACGGTTTTCTTCGCTGCTTCCATGTCAACTACACCAATTGAACCCGTTAAATCGGCTTTCTTCTGTGTACCGTAACCTACAACTACTACTTCATTAAGTTTATTTGTATCTTCTCCTAATGTAATATCAATTTTTGATTGATTTCCTACTGTGATTTCTTGGTTCTGAAATCCTATAAATGAAAAAACTAAAACATCACCTGAAGATGCTTTAATCGAATACTCTCCATCAAAACCAGTTGTTGTAACGGTTTTGGTTCCTTTAATCATAATATTCACACCCGGCAAAGGCAATTTGTCTTGAGCCGAGGTAACAACTCCGCTAATCGCTTTGCCTTGAGCCGACATTTGATTAGCAGAGAATAATAGCATTACTAATGCTAAAAGCCATTCTTTTTTTGGCAACAAAAAGTTGCAATAAAAAAATAATCGTTGGTTTGTTATCATAAGGTTTAATTAAGTTGGTTAGTGTATAATTATAAGTGTTAATTTTACATTTGTAAATTTAACTAAAAAAAAACCTCAAAAACAAATTAATATCCTAAAAAAACCGCTGAAAAAAAATACATATCATAAATTAAGTGTGAAATTAACATTAATAAATTGATATTTTTTTCAAAAAAAAGACCTTTTTCAAGGGTTATTTGTGTAAAATCTACACTTTTTATCAAAAAGCTTCTTTTTAATCAAAAAAACGACTTTTTAAAAAAAATTATGAATACGCTGTTTTAGAATAATTTGCGGTATAAAAAAATTTTTATTTGTAAAAAAAATCTTGTTTATAAGGTTTAATTTTTCGCGCAAATTGCTTCGAATATTAAAAAAACAGCTTATTTTTGTTTCGAAAACGTTTGAAAACGATAAAATATGCTTCCAATTGCAGTTTTATGATGATTTTTTTTAACTTCTTTTTTTGATAATTTTTTGTTTTAAGTGTAAAATCTACATTAATAAATTATGAAACGTATTAGGAAGTTTATATATTTACCACAAAATATTAATTATGCTAAACAGTTATAGCTCTGCTGATAAAGCGTTATTAGCAGTAGATTGTATCATTTTTGGTTTCGACAATCAAGGCTTAAAAATACTTTTAATTAAAAGAGACTTTGAGCCAGAAAAGGGCAAATGGTCTTTAATTGGAGGGTTTTTAAAGCGTGATGAAGTACTGGATAATGCCGCGATACGAATTTTAAATACATACACAGGTTTAAACGATATTTATATGGAGCAGCTTTATGCGTACTCTGAAATTGATCGTGATCCTGTCGAAAGAACCATTTCGGTTTCTTATTATGCTTTGATTAATATCGAAAATCATAATGCCGAACTGATCAAAAATTATCACGCACAATGGTTTAGTATTACCGATGCGCCAAACTTGATTTTTGACCATAATGAAATGGTTGAACACGCCATCAGAAGACTTCGCTACAGAACTTCAATTAAACCTATTGGATTCGAATTGCTTCCGGAGAAATTCACTATGAGGCAGTTATTAGAATTATATGAGGCAATTTTGAGCAAAGAATTGGACAAACGTAATTTTATCAGCAAAATTAATTCATTAGAAATTTTGAATAAATTAGATGAAAAGGATATGCAGTCTTCTCGTAAAGGTTCATATTTGTATACTTTCAACAAAGAAAAATATGAAGAAAAATTACTAAACGATTTTGTTTTGAACTTGTAAAATTGTTTCTCGCAGATTTAGCAGATTCGATAGATTTTCTCTCTACGTTGAAATCTTTTAAATCTGCTAAATCTGCGAGAAAAACATTAAATAAAAAAATAAAACCCTGAAAGCCACAATCTTTCAGGGTTTTTACTTCAATAAAACTACTATTAAAAAACTAACTAATTAATCTTTTTTTTGAAAAATAATCTCTCGCAGATCCGGCAGATTTAGGGAATTTTTTTAATCCTGGAATCAGCTTAATCTGCCAAATCTGCGAGAAAAAAACCTTTTAGCTATTTCCTTTTTGATAATCAGCAAGGAAAGTTGCCAAACCAATATCTGTTAATGGATGTTTCAACAAACCTTCAATTGCGCTTAATGGCCCAGTAATAACATCAGATCCAATTTTTGCGCAATTAATTATATGCATTACATTTCGAACTGAAGCGGCAAGGATTTGAGTTTCATATCCGTAATTGTCATAAATCAATCTTATTTCTTCAATTAGATTCATTCCGTCTGTCGAAATATCATCTAAACGCCCAATAAATGGCGAAACATAAGTGGCTCCAGCTTTTGCTGCCAATAACGCCTGGCCAGAAGAAAACACTAAAGTACAATTGGTTCTGATTCCTTTATTGGCAAAATATTTTATTGCTTTTACGCCTTCTTTAATCATCGGAATTTTAACTACAATCTGCGGATGCAGTGCAGCTAATTTTTCTCCTTCGGCAATCATACCTTCAAAATCGGTTGAAATTACCTCGGCACTGACATCACCTTCTACCAGTTCACAAATTTTTATATAATGATCTAAAATATTCTGTGCGCCCGTAATTCCTTCTTTTGCCATTAATGACGGATTTGTGGTTACACCATCTAAAACACCTAAATCATTGGCTTCTTTAATATCTTTTAAATTTGCTGTATCTATAAAAAATTTCATTTGTCTTTTTTTTGAATGAATTAAAAACTAGTTTGTTTTATCTTTTTGACGAGTTTCTTCCTAGGTATTCTCTTCAATAAAACAAATTAAATAATAAGTGTAAAATTTACATTTACAAATGTATGTAAAATATTTCCACAAAAACAAAAAATTGTTTCCTTATTTTTTTAATTAAAAAAATGATAATTTGTTAAACAATAAGAAAATTGCTTGTGATATAAATACCCGAAAAGAAAATTAACTTACCTCAACACTACAAAGAATTTCGCATAATCAAAGACGATTTGTTTTCGATCTGTTCTTTTTTTCCTTTCAAAACCATTTCGGCTAAAATTTTTCCCATGGTTTCAAAATGAGTCGAAATTGTCGTAATTCCGTTTGCGACAATCTTTTTTAATCGCGTTTCGTTATAAGAGATAATTCCGAAATCAATTCCCAATTTCAAATTCTGATTTCTTGCGTTTTCAATAACATGAACCAGCTCACGATCGGTTGGAATAATATATACATCGCCAACAGCAATTTTTCGATCCGTAAATTCGCTTATGATTTCGTATTCAAAATTATATTCGGTACAAAAAGCTTCAAAACCTATTTTCATACCAAGCGGTTCTCTAAATCCGAGGAAAATTAAAATCAGTTTTTTGTAATTTTTCAATCTTCCTTTGGCATTATACAAACCTTCAAAAATATCTTTCTCGTGATTTTGATAAATCGCCGGATACGCTCTTAAATCAGGATTGGTCTGATCCAGTATGATAACTTCGTTTACTGGTAGGGTTTTTATTGAAGATGCCGTATCGAGCAAATTGGTTGGCATAATAATATATTTCGTGTAATTGCCATTGCTGTCATTGATGAGCTTCTGGAAAACCTGAATATTAAAATGATGAAAGAAAATATCAACCTGAACATTTTTTCCGATGTGCTGTAAAAACGAATTATAAATATCTTCTTTAAAAATATTCAATTCATCAAAAAGTAAAAAAACCTTTTGTTTTATAGTGGTTTCGACGCTTTTAATATAATAGCCTTTACCTGGAATGGCATAAATAATTCCCCTTTTTTTTAATTCTTCATACGCCAGCAAAACCGTATCGCGAGATAAAGAAAAAGCCAGACAGACTTTATTTACTGATGGAAGACGGTCGCCTTTTACCAATTTCTCTTCATCAATCGCTTTTTCAATTGACAGAATTATCTGCTTATATTTTGGCAGACCAATGTTATTTTGGATGGAGATAATATTCATAAAAATTGAAATTTGGCGCAATATACAAAAAACTGGTAGGTACTGGTATGCAAAGGCGAAAAATGTTTCTACTTTTGAATTTCACTTTTGTTAAAAATAGCATGGAAATAAAACATATATCGCATTTTCAAGATGCTTCTGCATATAAATCATTTGGTTTAACGCTTGATAACCAAGAAATTCTTTCTTTCGAATTGTCAAACAAAAACGGAACGAAAGTTCAGTTAATCAATTATGGTGCAACGGTAACTTCAATTAAAATTCCCGTTGATGGAAAATTGGTTGATGTGGTTTTGGGTTTTGATACTTTAGAATCTTATATAAGTTCATACAATTTACCAAGCGCGCCTTATTTTGGAACTACTGTTGGCCGTTATGCCGGGAGAATCAACAAAGGAATTTTTACTTTAAATGGAAAAGAATTTCAGTTGGCCGGAAATAATAACGGAAATGCTTTGCACGGAGGAAATGAAGGTTTTGGAAAAAAAGCATGGAATGTTTCTGATCTAACTTCTGGCGAAAATCCATCCATTACTTTTAATCTTTTAAGCGAAGATTTAGACCAAAATTATCCTGGAGCTTTACATGTTGATTTAAAATATACTTTAACAGAAGCCAACGAATTGAAACTGGAATACAAAGCGACCACAACTGAAGATACGGTTATCAACTTAACGCATCACAGTTATTTCAATTTGAATGGTCATGATTCGACTGTTTTAGATCAGGAAATGACTATTGTTTCAGATAAATTTTTAGAAACCAATTCGGAAAGTATTCCAACCGGAAAATTCACAGCCGTTTCAGGTCATGATTTCGATTTTAGAACGTCTAAAAACTGTCCGCAATCAATTGACAATTCGTTTGTAATTGAACCTTCAAATGATGTTGTGGCAACTTTATACAGCCCGAAAACAAAATTAAAAATGAGTGTTTACACAGATCAGCCAAGTGTACATATATATGTAGGCGGCAACTGTTTTGACACTTTAAAAGGAAAAGAAAACGTAAATTACAGTGCCGTAAGCGGTATTTGTTTTGAAACGCAAAATTTTCCTGATGCACCAAATCAAGAACATTTCCCGAATTCAGTTTTGAAAAAAGGGGAAGAATATCAGCAGACAACGGTTTACAAATTTGAAACTTTAACTTAAGATTTATGAAAAAGATCAAAGTATTATTAGGCCTTTTTGCTGTTGCTGTTTTTGCTTCGTGCACCACGACAAAAGACAGTAAAGATGTAAAAACTGAAGATAAAAGTTTTGCAAAAGGAGCCGATGTTGGCTGGTTGCCACAAATGGAAGCAACGGGTTATAAATTTTATGATACTGACGGAAAAGAAAAAGACTGTCTGCAATTATTAAAAGACCGTGGCATCAACACGATTCGCCTTCGTGTTTGGGTAAACCCGAATAACGATAAAGCAAGCGGACACTGCAGTCCCGAAGAAACTGTTGTGATGGCGGTCCGTGCCCAAAAAATGGGAATGCGCATCATGATCGATTTTCATTACAGCGATTCATGGGCAGATCCTGGAAAACAAAATAAACCTGCAGCTTGGGCTCAACATTCATTTACCGAACTTTTAAATGATGTTTACAATCACACTTTTGATGTATTGACTTTATTAAAAAAGGCCGGCGTTACTCCTGAATGGGTTCAGATTGGAAATGAAATTCCAGGCGGCATGCTTTGGCCGGAAGGAAGCTCAGACAATTTTGCACAATTGGCACAATTGCTTAATAAAGGTTATGACGCGACAAAAGCAATCGATTCAAAAATAAAAGTTGTCGTGCATCTTGACGAAGGAAACAAAAGCGAAAAATTCAGATGGTTTTTTGATAAAGCGACTGCCAATAATGTAAAATACGATGTAATTGGAATGTCCTATTATCCTTATTGGATTAAAACCGATTACAAAAGCACCATTTTAGATTTAGAAAATAATTTAAAAGATATGGCTTCGCGCTACAATAAAGAAGTTATGGTTGTTGAAGTTGGCGGTGATTATACTGAGGTGCAAAACACAAAAGAAATGCTCGAAGCGACTATAAAAGCAGTAAAAAGTGTTCCAAACAATAAAGGTTTAGGTGTGATTTATTGGGAACCGGAAGGCGAAAAAAGCTGGAGCGGTTATCAATTAAGCGCTTGGCTTTCTGACGGAAAACCTTCACCGGCTTTAGATGCTTTCAAATAATAAACAATTAAAAATTTACCATTAAGACATTAAGGCTCATTAAGCTTTGTGTTAAATGAAAGATCATTAAGTTTTGCGTTCGTCTAAAATACATTTATAGCTTGGCTTAATTCTCTTGACAAAGCTTGGACTTAATTTTCTTAATATCTAAATGGTTAAAAAAACAGAAAATGAAATTAATTTTTAAATCCATATTTTTCTTATTTCTACTGAATTTTTCATTCGGAAAAATTCAGGCGCAGTCACGCACAAAAGTAAATTTTGGTGTCGACTGGGAATTTAAAAGAGAAGAAACTCCAGCTCAGGATTGGGAAAAAGTGACAATTCCGCACACCGCTAGATTAGAAAAATTAGTGGTAATCAAGCAGTTTCAAGGAACATCTTGGTATCAGAAAAAATTCAAAACTGCTGTCTCAAAAGACCAAAAAGCCTTTATTTATTTTGAAGGTGTAATGCAGGAAGCTGACGTTTGGATCAACGATAAAAAAGTAACGAATCATAAAGGCGGTTATTTGCCATTTACAGTTGATGTTACGCCGTATTTGAATGCCAATAATGAAAACACAATTAAAGTAAAAGTCAATAACGAAGACAATCCAGATTTTTTACCTGGAAAGCCTATAAAAGATTTAGACTTTAATTACTATGGTGGAATTTATAGAAATGTTTATTTCGTTACCACTTCAAAATTACATATTACAGATGCTGTAAATGCTAATAAAGTGGCAAGTGGCGGTCTTTATGTCAATTTTAAAAACATCAATAAAACTGAAGCTTCAGGAACTGTTCAGGTGCATTTGCAAAATGATTTTGACGCAGAACAAAAAGCTTCTTTAAAATTTATTTTAACCGATAATAAAGGCAAAAATACCGAAATCAAATCGGATAATTTTTTGGTTAAACCGAATGCTGATTTTGTTTTAACTCAAAACATTTCGGTTACAAATCCAAAATTATGGTCGATTCATAATCCGAATTTGTACCAATTAGAAGTTCAGATTATTTCGAATAATAAAGTCGTTGATTCGTATTCAGAAAAAATCGGAATCAGAAAATCAGAAATAAAAGCCGATGGTTATTATTTGAATGATGAAAAAATCTACATTACTGGAACAAACGAACATCAAGAATATCCGTATTTAGGGTACGCCATTTCTGATGAAGCGCAATATCGTGATGCGGTAAAAATTAAAAATGCCGGTTTTGATTTTGTTCGAATGTCACATTATCCGCATGCCGAAGCTTTCTTAAATGCCTGCGACGAATTGGGAATTTTGGTTATGAACAGCTTGACAGGATGGCAATTTTTTGGCGGAGAACAATTTCAAAAAAGTGCTTATCAGGACATTCGCGATATGGCTAGAAGAGACAGAAATCATCCGAGTATTATTTTTTGGGAAGCTTCATTAAATGAAACTAATATGTCGCCAGAATTTATGAAAGAAGCGACAAAAACACTTAAAGAAGAATTGCCTCTTGATCATAATTACAGTGCGAGCTGGATTGACAACGACAATTACGACATCTTTATTCCGGCGCGCCAGCACGCAAAAGCACCGGATTATTGGACAAAATACAACAAAGGAAATCGTAAAATTTTCATTGCCGAATATGGCGATTGGGAATATTATGCTCAAAACGCAGGTTTCAATCAAACCGAATTTGCCAACTTAAAAGAAGAAGAAAGAACTTCTAGACAATTGCGCAGCGCGGGTGAAAAAAGACTTTTACAGCAAGCTTATAATTTTCAGGAAGCATCAAATTCAAACCGAAGAGGAGCATCAACAATTGGAGAAGCAAACTGGGTTATGTTTGATTACAACCGCGGTTACAGTCCAGATTTAGAAAGTTCTGGAATCAGTGATATTTTCAGAATTCCAAAATTTGCTTACTATTTCTATCAAAGCCAGCGCGATGCCAATGTAGTTTTGAATAAAAAATTGTTCTCTGGACCAATGGTAAATATTGCCAATTTTTGGACTCCAGAATCACCACTGAATGTTACTGTTTACAGCAATTGTGATGAAGTGGCTTTGTACGTAAATGATATTTTAATTTCTAAAGAAAAACCAACTGTAAACAATAACAGCGACAAACTGGAACACGCACCATTTATTTTTAAAGTAACAGCATTTCAAGCAGGAACTTTGCGTGCGGAAGGTTTCATCAAAGGAAAAAAAGTGGCTTCAAACAGTGTGAAAACTCCTGGAAAAGCTTCAAAAATTGAATTGAGTTATGATCTTTCTTCGGTAAAAATCAATCCGGAATTTCCAGATATGGTTTTCGTTTATGCCAAAATTACTGACGAAAATGGAACTGTTATTCCAACGGCGACAAACGAAGTAACTTTTGCTTTAAGCGAAGGAAATGCCGAAATCATTGGACAAAATCCCGTTCAGGCTGAAGCCGGAATTGCAACCATTATTTTGAAAACCAAAGACCTGAAAAAGAAAATTGTGCTAAAAGCAACATCAAATAATCTACAAGACAACACTATTACAATTACTAAATAATGAATGAGATTTTAATTCAAAACACCACTGCATTTTTTGAGAAAACTTTCGGGTCTGCTCCTCAAAAAATTGTACTTTCTCCAGGACGAATCAATATCATTGGAGAACATATTGATTATAACGACGGTTACGTTTTACCTGCCGCAATTGACAAAGTAATTTGTTTTGCTTTTGAGAAAAACAATACTCAAAAATCTAAAATAATCGCCATCGATTTAAATGAAGAATTTGAAATTGATTTGACTCAAAAAATCGAATTGAATGATGCCGTTTGGACCAATTATATCCGTGGCGTTATCAAACAGCTTCAGGATAATGGTTTTGCTTTTGAAGGTTTCAACTGTGTTTTCAGCAGTAATATTCCGGTTGGATCTGGATTGTCATCTTCTGCTGCTTTAGAATGCGGGATGATTTTCGGTATAAAAGAACTTTTCAGCTTAAAAATTGAAAAGAAAGACATAGCATTATTAGGACAAAAAGCAGAACACTGGGTTGGAATCAACTGTGGAATTATGGATCAGTTTTCAAGCGTTCACGGACTTGACAACAAAGTAATTAAATTAGACTGCAACACGTTGGAATTTGAATATCACAATGCCGATTTCAAAGATTATTCTTTGATTTTAATGGACAGCAATGTGAAACATTCTCTTTTCACTTCAGAATACAACACAAGAAGAATCGAGTGCGAACAAGGTTTAGTGATTATAAAAAATCATTTTCCAGAAGTAAAAACTTTTAGAGACTGCAAAGAAGAACAGCTTTTGAGCATTCAGGATAAATTTGATCCAACTGTTTTTAAAAGAGTACATTTTGTTGTAAAAGAAATCAACCGAGTAATCAAAGCTTGCGAGGCTTTGGACAAAGGAAATATAGAACTTTTAGGACAATTGCTTTTTGAAACACATTATGGATTATCACAGGAATATGCTGTAAGCTGCGAAGAATTGGATATGCTTGTAGATACTGCAAAAGCTGATGATGCCATTATTGGTTCTCGTTTAATGGGCGGCGGTTTTGGCGGATGCACCATAAATTTAATTAAAAAAGGTCATGAAAATGAGGTAAAAAGTAAGTTTTCAAATCTTTATTTAGATACATTTGGAATTGAATTAAAATTCTATGATGTAAAAATCTCAAACGGAACACAACTACTTTAATACCACAACACATTACATGAAAAATTTTGACATTAACGAAGATCCACACAGACGTTTTAATCCTTTATTAAACGAATGGGTCTTAGTTTCACCTCATCGTGCAAAACGTCCTTGGCAGGGACAAAATGAAACCATCGCTACAGAAGCTTTGCCAAAATACGATCCAACTTGTTATTTATGTCCTGGAAATGTTCGTGCCAACGGAATGAACAATCCAAAATATGAAAACAGTTTTGTTTTTGAAAATGATTTTGCAGCCATGAAACAGGATGAAATTATTTTTGAAGAAGATATCAAACATACTTTCTTTAAAGCAAAACCAGAACAAGGAATTTCAAGAGTAGTTTGTTTTTCACCAAGACATGACCTGACGTTACCAGAAATGGAAATTGACGGAATTGAGAACATCATTAAAACCTGGCAAAAAGAATATACCGATTTAGGAAATATCAAATACATCAATCACGTTCAGATTTTTGAAAATAAAGGAAGCGTGATGGGCTGCAGCAACCCGCATCCGCACGGGCAAATCTGGGCACAGTCTTCATTGCCGACTCAAGTTGAAAAAACACAAAACAGCTTAAAATCATATTACGATAAAAACAACAGAACGCTTCTTAAAGATTATTTAGATGCCGAATTAAAATCTGGCGAGCGCATTGTAATCGAAAATGATCATTTTGTGGCTTTAGTTCCGTTTTGGGCAATCTGGCCTTATGAAACCATGATTTTAAGCAAAAGAGCTTTCGGAAAAATCACTGATTTCACTGCCGAAGAAGCGACTTCATTTGCTAAAATTTTAAAACAGCTAACAACGAAGTATGATAATTTATTCCGTACTTCTTTCCCATATTCATCAGGAATTCACCAAGCCCCAACAGATGGTTTAGATCATCCAGAGTGGCATTTTCATATGCATTTTTATCCGCCTTTATTAAGATCGGCAACGGTTAAGAAATTTATGGTGGGCTACGAAATGTTAGGCGAATCACAACGAGATATTACTCCAGAAAAAAGCGCTGCGATTTTAAGACAGCAATCAGAAGTGCATTATAAAAGTCTATAAAACGGAGTCTGAAAAAAGCAAAAATCAAAAGTATATTAAAATTTAACATAATAAATCTATTATAAATGTAAAAAACACATTTGTAAATGGTGTAGATATAGAATTTTATTATACTTTTGGCTTTCGTTCTTATTTTCATAAAAAAATAACAAAATAAAAACAGATATCTTAGTTTTAATAAGATAAAACAACAAAATAACAGGTTTCGAAATTATATTAAAATGAATTCATAAAACCACTTTATAAACAATCACCTATACTAATTTTTTAAAATACTATTAACAATGAACCAGAACCTCGCTTTTGCCGATTATGCGGTTTTTATTATTTATTTCATCGTAGTTTCTGCCTACGGTTACAGCGTTTACCGCAAACGTAAACAAGACGAACACGACGCTAAAGCTTATTTCTTGGCTGAAGGAAACTTAACTTGGTGGGCTATTGGAGCATCATTAATCGCTTCAAATATCTCGGCTGAACAATTCATCGGAATGAGCGGTGAAGGTTTCTTTTTAGGAATCGCTGTTGCTGCTTACGAGTGGCTTGCTGCTGTTGCCTTAATTATAGTAGCAGTTTGGTTTATTCCTGTTTATCTTAAAAACAAGATTTACACGATGCCTCAATTCTTAAAAACACGTTACAACGAATCTACTGCTTTGATTATGGCGGTTTTCTGGTTGTTTTTATATGTTTTTGTAAACTTGACTTCAATCCTTTATTTAGGAGCTGTTGCTATTAACGGACTTGCGGGTGGACAATATCTGCATGTAATCATGATTGGATTGGCTGTATTTGCTTTATTCATCTCTTTAGGAGGAATGAAAGTTGTAGCTTATACAGACGTTATTCAGGTTGCGGTTTTAATTATTGGAGGTTTAGTAACTTCTTATATTGCATTGACAACTGTTGGTCAATATTTTGGAGTAGGCGAAAATGCAATTGCAGGTTTCAAAGTTTTAATGAGAGAAGCGCCAGAGCATTTCAAAATGATTATCCCAAAACCAACTGCAAATTCATCTCAACTTGAGATCGACAAATACTTAACTTTCCCTGGTTTGATGTCTTACCTTGCTGGTATCTGGATTATCAACTTAAACTATTGGGGATGTAACCAATACATTACGCAAAGAGCTTTAGGTGCTGATTTACAAACGGCTCGTACAGGTATTTTATTTGCTGGTATGTTAAAATTATTAATGCCTTTAATCGTAATGTTGCCTGGTATTGCTGCTTACGTTTTATACCAAAACGGACATTTACCACAATTAGTTGGAGGAAAAGATGGAGCTTACTCAGCTGTATTGACTTTCTTGCCAACAGGTTTAAAAGGACTTTCCGTTGCGGCGCTGACTGCTGCAATTGTAGCTTCTTTAGCTGGAAAAGTAAACAGTATCTCGACTATTTATACATTAGACGTTCATAAAAAATACATTCAAAAAGAGGCGGGTGAAAAGCAACAAGTAAATATTGGTAGAATTGCCGTTTTTGCTGCAATGCTTTTGGCTGTGTTATTTACTTGGAATGACATTTTAGGAATTGGCGGAGTGGGTGGATTTACTTACATCCAAAAATATACAGGTTTCATCAGCCCTGGAGTTTTCGCTATGTTCTTCCTAGGTATGTTCTGGAAAAGAACAACTGGAACTGCGGCTATCGTGGGTGTAATTTTAGGATTTGTTTTATCTGTTTTATTCAACGAATATGCGCCTGCTTTATTCGGAAACGAAACTTTACTTTATACTGCTTATCCTAACGGAAAAGGAGCTTTTGAAATTCCTTTCCACATTTGTATGGGATTATCATTCTTCTTTACGATGTTAGCGATGATCGGAATCAGTTTTGCTGGACCAAAAGTAAATCCAAAAGCGTTTGAAATTGACTCTGAAATGTTTAAAGTAAAACCACAAACTACAGTTTTAATCGTAATTACATTATTGATTATTGTTGCACTGTACGTTAAATTCTGGTAGTATAATTTTTTACTATATTATTTTTTGAAGATTAAAAAGGCTGTCTGTTTTGACGGCCTTTTTTTTATTATTTTTTATTCAAAAAAAACCATTAAAATATTTCTGTTTAATTATTTTTGACCAACTAACATTAACCTTTAACCGAATCAAAAAAAATGAAAAAATTAATTATTGCCTGCTTCTTTATTTCAGCAACTGCCTTCTGCCAAGACATGGAAATTATAAACGGAAGCTTTGATTTTTTAAAAGATCAAAAAGAAATCAACGTAGAATTTGATTACAGCAATTTTACAATGATGAAAGAAAATAAACCGGAAGCACAATATGTAGAAGAACATAAAGCCGATTTAGATCAAAAAGCAAAAGGAAACGGCAATCTTTGGTACAAAAGATGGCTTGTTGCCAAAGAGCAGATCTGGACTCCAAAATTTTTAGAAATTGGAAATATTGTATTAGCCAAAGCTGGTAAAGACGTAAATTTTCAGGAAGGTTTAAATACTCCTTATACTTTAATCGTAAAAACAGTTTGGATTTACCCAGGTTGGGATGCCGGAATTATGAAACAGCCTGCAAAAGTTTCTACTGTTTTGACTTTTGTAGAAACAGCCAACAAATCTAATGTTTTATTAGAAATCTCAAGTATGGAAGCTCCAGGAGATCAATGGGGAAATAATTTTAATAATGAAACCAGAATTGGAGAAGGATTTGCAAAAACAGCAAAATCATTATCTAAACTTTTATTGAAAAAAGCATTTAAATAAAATCATAAAAAAAGCCCTGATTATTCAGGGCTTTGATTTTTTTGCATATTTAGTAAATACGCCATATTTGCTATTACGTGATCGTGTTTCTTAACAAAAGGATTTTCTTCGTTCCAAACATAACCTGCCAAAACAGAACATATTTTTTCCTTAACATCTGGATTTTCCGGCTGATGAAAAAACAAAGTCTGTAAATTTCCGGTGTACCATTCCTGAACATAAGTAGTGAAAACTGCAATACCGCGTTTCATATATTGCGTAAATTCAACTTCCCAGTCCACTTCAATTCCTTGTGATTCTTTTAAATATAGTTTTGCTGCCAACATTCCTGATTCTGTAGCAAAAGCAACTCCTGATGAAAAAACAGGATCCAGAAATTCAGAACTGTTTCCGGTCAAAGCAAAACCGTCGCCGTACATTCTTTTTACAGCTCTTGAATAATTTTCCAATTTTACCGGTTCGAACAAAAATTCGGTTCCTTTAAATCTTTTGATATAATAATCTGATTTCTGAATGGCATTTCGCAAAGCCTCAGCATTGTCTTTGTTTTCTGAAAGCGAATTAATAAAATCTGTTGGACCAACAACGCCTAAACTGGTATTTCCATTCGAAAAAGGAATTACCCAAAGCCAGACTTCAGTTTCTAAAATATCAAACGAAATCTGCGTTCCCTCCTCGCCTTCTTCTCTGTTTATATCTTTAACATGTGTAAAAATCGAAGAATGCGGATCTAATTTTGAAGGTGTGTCCAAGTCTAAAAGTCTAGGCAAAACACGTCCGTATCCGCTGGAATCAACAATAAATTTGGCGTGGATTTCTTTTAAATTTCCATCCTTATCTTTTACAATAGTTTTCGAATTTTTTCCTTCAAAAGAAACTTCCAAAACTTCCGATTCAAATTCCAAATCGATTCCTTTTCGAACCACTTCCTGCGCCATTGTGTTGTCAAAATCAGCACGCGGTACCTGCCAGGTCCAATCCCAGCCTTCTCCAAATTTCTGGCTAAAATCAAAAACGCAGATCTCTTCGCCTCTAATAAAACGGGCTCCTAATTTTTTTTCAAAGTTCATCGCGTTTAGCGCATCATAAAGCTCCGCCTCTGCAAAATGATCCATCACTCGCGGAATAAGGCTTTCGCCGACCACAAGTCTTGGGAATTTTGCTTTTTCTACAACTTTAACCTTGACATTATTTTTATGAAGATACGATGCCGAAACACATCCTGAAGGTCCTGCACCAATCACTAAAACATCAACAAACTCCTTTGTCATAATAAAAATGTTATGAATTATTAACTTACATTTGCCATCATCAAAATAACTACATTTATTTTGATAAATAAAATTAAATTAGCACAATCAAATACGGTTTAATGAACACAATTAATGAATATTTAAGTTTAGCAGAATTCGAGTCAATCATTTTTGGAAATAATAAAGTTGCAATCAGTGATGTAGTTTTAAATCGAGTAAATGAAAGCTTTAATTTCCTGAAAGAATTTTCGGGAAACAAAATAATATATGGTGTAAATACTGGTTTTGGACCAATGGCTCAATATAGAATTAAAGAGTCAGACCAAATTCAGCTGCAATATAATTTAATCCGAAGCCACTCTTCAGGAACTGGGAAACCATTGAGCCCGGTTTGTGCAAAAGCAGCAATTCTGGCACGTTTGAACACTCTTTCATTAGGAAATTCTGGTGTTCATCCTTCAGTTATCCACTTGATGGCGGAATTAATTAATAGAGACATTACACCTCTAATTTTCGAGCACGGCGGTGTCGGAGCGAGCGGTGATTTAGTACAGTTATCACATTTAGCGTTAGTCTTAATTGGCGAAGGCGAAGTTTTTTATAAAGGAGAAAGAAGACCAACTCCAGAAGTTTTTGAAATTGAAGGTTTAAAACCAATTCAGGTTGAAATTAGAGAAGGTCTGGCGTTAATCAACGGAACTTCGGTAATGACAGGAATTGGCGTTGTGAATGTTCATCATGCGAAAAAATTATTGGACTGGTCGTTAAAATCTTCTTGCGCGATCAACGAATTGGTGCAGGCGTATGACGATCATTTTTCGGCAGAATTAAACCAAACCAAACGTCATAAAGGACAGCAGGAAGTAGCTGAAAGAATGAGACAAAATCTTTCTGACAGTACTTTAATCCGCAAAAGAGAAGATCATTTATATTCGGGAGAAAATACGGAAGAAATTTTCAAAGAAAAAGTTCAGGAATATTATTCTTTAAGATGTGTACCTCAAATTTTAGGACCAGTTTTAGAAACTATTAATAATGTTGCTTCGATTTTAGAAGACGAATTCAACTCGGCAAACGACAACCCAATTATCGACGTAAAAAACAAACATGTTTACCACGGAGGTAATTTCCACGGCGATTATATTTCGCTTGAAATGGATAAATTAAAAATCGTTATTACGAAATTAACCATGTTGGCAGAACGTCAATTGAATTATTTATTGAATTCAAAAATCAACGAAATTCTTCCTCCATTTGTCAATTTAGGAACATTAGGATTTAATTTCGGAATGCAGGGCGTTCAGTTTACGGCAACCTCAACAACTGCCGAAAGTCAGATGCTTTCGAACCCAATGTACGTGCATTCAATTCCTAACAACAATGACAATCAAGACATTGTAAGTATGGGAACAAATGCGGCGGTAATTACCTCAAAAGTAATCGAAAATGCTTTTGAAGTTTTGGCTATCGAAATGATTACCATCGTTCAGGCAATTGATTATTTAGGTCAAAAAGATAAAATTTCATCGGTTACCCGAAAATGGTACGACGATGTTCGAAACATAATTCCTGTGTTTAAGGAAGATCAAGTAATGTATCCTTTTGTTCAAAAAGTAAAAGATTATTTAATCAACAATTTGTAGTATATTTCGCGCTATTAATTAAAATTAAAAATCATGAAAAAAACGCTTATTTTTTTATCGCTTCTATTCATTCAATTTGTTAATAGTCAAGAACTGGCTTTAGTCAAAAAAAATTCAAAAATTGGATATATTTCCAAAGACGGATCTTTTAAAATTGAACCGCAGTATAAATCGGCCAGAAGTTTTTCTGAAGGTTTGGCTGCTGTAGAAAACAACGGAAAATGGGGTTTTATTGATGCAAAAGGAAACTGGATTATTCCAGCCGATTTTAAAGATGCAAAGGATTTTAACAGTGGCATTGCCATTGTACAAAAAGACAAAGATTGGGTTTATATTAATACAAAAGGCGAAATTCAAAAAGCGCCTGCATCTGATAAATTATTTGATTTTAATGATGGTGTTGCTTTCATCAGACAAAACAACAAAGTGGGTTTGATCAACAACAAAATGACTGTTGTTTTAGAGCCAAAATACGATCAGATCAAATCTTTTGAAAATGGTTTTGCTAGAGTCGAAAACAATAAAAAATGGGGAATTATTAATACCGCTGGCAAGGAATTAGTAGAACCTGTATACGACGAAATAGGAGGCTATTTTAAAAATACAACTTGGGCTAGAAAAGATAAAACTTTCGGACTTGTAAGCGCTGGAAAATTTATTCCGGTTGACGGTGCCGAAAAAATCTGGGATTTCGAAACTCAGGATTTGACATTTGCCAAAAAGAACGGGAAAATTGGCTATATTGATTTAAAAGGAAATTGGGTAATTCTACCTATATATGATAAAGGAAAAGCATTCTCAAAAAACCTGGCTCCGGTTTTAGTTGGAAAAAAATGGGGATTCATCAATCCAGAAGGAAAATTTGTAATTGAACCAACTTACAGCGATGCTGAAGTTTTCAGTTCAAACGGATTGGCTCCTGTAAAAGAAAACAATTGGGGATTTATTAATGAATCTGGAAAAATAATAATCCCAACACAATACGGCATTACTGCAAATGCTATTATTGCTATGTTTACGCAACAGGATAAAGGATTTATTGATGGTGTTGC
The DNA here is from genome assembly GCF_009711135.1 of Flavobacterium sp. LC2016-01. Taxonomy (GTDB): domain Bacteria; phylum Bacteroidota; class Bacteroidia; order Flavobacteriales; family Flavobacteriaceae; genus Flavobacterium. Next base: position 55,873 of record NZ_WMIC01000011.1, read on the forward strand.
AAGAGTAAAAAATGAAGGAAAATGGGGTTTTCTTAAACCAGACGGAACAGTTTTAAGCAATCAATGGTTTGAAAATGCTGAACTATTTTCGAAATCAGAAAAAAATCAGGCAGCTGAAGTTGTGGCAGAAAAACCTAAAGAAGAAACCAAACCAGCAAAAACTGCAGCAAAACCGGTAAAAAAACCAATCAGCAAGAAAAAATAATATTTATCCCCAATAAATAAAAATCTACAGAAATGAAATTGCCAATAATAAATTATTGCATTAGCAAAACCATTATAAAAGGCAATACCATTTATGACCTATTAAAAATAAAATCTACATAAATGAAATGTGTATTAGTAACAGGCGGTTCAAGAGGAATTGGAAGTGCTGTTTGTAAAAAACTAGCCGTTGAATCTGATTATCATATTCTGATTAATTATCATTCCAACCAAACTGCTGCCGAAGAAACACTTCAGGAAATTCAGAAATTAGGTGCAACCGGAGAAATTCTGGGTTTTGATGTTTCTAATTTTGAACAAGTACAAACGGTTTTAACAAAATGGCAAGAAGCCAATCCTGAAGCGATTGTTGAAGCAATTGTAAACAATGCCGGAATTACAAAAGACGGTCTGTTTATGTGGATGACTCCCGAAGACTGGAATGGCGTTGTAAATACAAGTTTGAACGGATTTTTTAATGTAACGCAGTTTTTTATTCAAAAAATGCTGCGCAATAAATATGGCCGAATCGTCAATATGGTATCTGTTTCAGGAGTTAAAGGAACCGCCGGACAAACCAATTATTCGGCTGCAAAAGGTGCCATTGTTGCGGCTACAAAAGCTTTGGCTCAAGAAGTGGCAAAACGAAATATTACGGTTAATGCTGTTGCACCAGGCTTTATCAGAACTGATATGACAAGTCAGTTGGATGAAAAAGAATTATTAAAATTAATTCCGGTAAATCGTTTTGGCGAAGCCGAAGAAGTTGCTGATTTGGTAAGCTTTTTGATTTCTAAAAAAGCAAGTTATATTACAGGAGAAATTATTAACATAAACGGCGGAATATATTCTTAAAGAATACTATGTTTGCGAAGCTTGTTTTAAGTTTTTTATTTAACAACGAAAATTAGTCACAAAGTCGCAGAGTCGCAAAGTTTTATTTAAAAGACTTAAAAAAGAAAATACTCTGCGACTTTGCGAGATTAAAAAAATTACACTTTAAGGATAAAAAAATTACTTTGAAAGACCATGAATAAGAGAGTTGTAATTACTGGAATGGGAATTTATTCTTGTATCGGAACTTCTTTAGACGAAGTAAAGGAATCATTATACAATGGAAAATCAGGTATTCAATTTGATTCTGACCGAAAAGAATTTGGTTTCCAGTCGGCTTTGACCGGAATGGTTCCAAAAGCCGATTTAAAAAATTTATTGACACGCAGACAGCGTATGAGCATTGGTGAAGAAACCGAATATGCTTATATGGCTACTATCGAAGCATTGAAAAATGCGAATATCGACGAAGCTTTTTTTGAAACTCGCGAAGTTGGAATTATGTATGGAAACGACAGTGTTTCTAAAGCAATTATTGATGCAACAGATATTGTCCGTGAGAAAAAAGATACAGCATTAATTGGTTCTGGAGCGATTTTCAAATCAATGAATTCAACGGTAACGATGAATCTTTCGACAATTTTTAAATTACGCGGCATCAACTTAACTGTCAGTGCGGCTTGTGCGAGCGGTTCTCATTCTATAGGATTGGCTTACTTTTTAATAAAAGGCGGTTTTCAGGATATCATTATTACAGGCGGTGCTCAGGAAATCAACAAATATGCTATGAGCAGTTTTGACGGTTTAGGTGTTTTTTCTAACAGAGAAAGCGATCCTGAAAAAGCGTCAAGACCTTTTGACAAAGACCGCGACGGATTAATTCCGAGCGGTGGCGGCGCAACTTTAATTTTAGAAAGTTACGAATCTGCAATTGCAAGAGGCGCGAATATTATTGCTGAAGTTTCGGGTTACGGATTTTCATCAAATGGCGGACATATTTCAACTCCAAATGTCGAAGGACCAGCCACAGCCATGCAGCGCGCACTGGAAGATGCAAAATTAAAGGCATCAGATATTGAATATATAAATGCCCACGCAACCTCAACTCCTGTTGGTGATGCAAACGAAGCCAAGGCAATCTTTGAAGTTTTTGGCGAAAAAAATCCGCCGGTAAGTTCTACAAAATCAATGACAGGCCACGAATGCTGGATGGCCGGAGCAAGTGAAATCATCTATTCTATCATAATGATGCAGAATGATTTCATCGCACCAAACATCAATTTAGAAAATCCAGATGAAGATGCGGTTAAATTAAATTTGATCAAAACTACTTTAAACAAAAAATTTGACATATTTTTGTCCAATTCTTTCGGTTTCGGAGGAACCAACTCTGCGTTGGTGGTTAAAAAGTTTAAATTGAACAATGAATAAAGAAGAGATTATAACGAAAATTAATGGTTTTTTGGTTGATGAGTTTGAAGTAGATAATGATGAAATTGAACCAGATGCTAATTTAAAAGATACACTTGGGTTAGACAGTTTAGATTATGTTGATTTAGTAGTTTCTATTGAAGCTAACTTTGGTGTAAAACTGGTTGAAGCTGATTTCGTTGGTATCGCAACTTTTCAGAACTTCTATGACCTTATTGAAACCAAACTAAAAGCTAAAGCTGCTTAATGAGTCAATGGGATGGCAAATCAAAAGGTACAGTTTTAGGCTATAGAATATTCGTTTTTTTAATACAAAAAGCGGGTGTCAAGTCTGCTTATGTCTTACTTTATTTTGTTGCTTCTTATTATTTTCTGTTTCTAAAGAAAAGCAATAAGGCTATTTCTTACTATTTCAGAGAAAGACTTCGATATTCTTATTTTCAGTCAAAAAAAATGGTCTTCAAAAGTTATTATACTTTTGGACAGACTATTATTGATAAAATTTCTATTTCTGCTGGACTGCGAAATAAATTCACCTATGAATTTGACGGAATTGAAATTCTGAAAAAACTTTTGGCTGAAAAAAAAGGCGGTGTCTTAATAAGCGCGCACGTTGGAAATTTTGAAATCGCCGAACACTTTTTTGGTGACATTGATCTTGATTTTCAAATCAATCTTGTAACAACCGATTTGGAACATTCGGCAATTAAGCATTATCTGGAAAGTGTTACGCAAAAATCTGCCGTAAAATTTATCATCATCAAAGACGATTTGTCTCATATTTTCGAAATCAATGCGGCTTTGGCCAATAATGAATTGGTTTGTTTTACCGGCGACCGCTATTTTGAAGGAACCAAATCACTTTCTGAAGAAATTCTTGGCAAAGAAGCCAACTTTCCTGCGGGCCCATTTTTAATAGCTTCCCGATTAAAAGTTCCTGTTGTTTTTGTATACGTAATGAAAGAACCAAATCTTCATTATCATTTATACGCCAGAGAAGCGACCGTAAAACACCGCGACGAAAAAGGTTTATTGAAAGAATATGTGAAAAGTGTTGAAAGTATTCTGCAGAAATATCCGTTGCAGTGGTTCAATTATTTTGATTTTTGGAATCAGCTTAAATAAATGGCACACAGATTTTACAGATTAAACAGATTTACACTTAATTAAATTCTTTCTGCTTTCTTTTTTTAAACCTTCTGTTTCAAACAAAAAGAAAATCTGCGCAGACCAGTTTTATCCGTAAAATCAGCGGGCCAAAACATTCCATTAAACAAGAAAATTCTTTTAAAATAATTTACTTATTTTTGTTCGCAACCAAAGTAAGTAAACCCAAATGAAAAATGTTCTCGTTATTTATTATTCCCAATCTGGACAATTGGAATCGATTGCTCGCAACATTGCAAAACCGTTTCTAAATTCAGAAGAAATCAATGTCGTTTTTCATGAAATACAATTAGAAAAACCGTTTCCTTTTCCTTGGAATAAAACTACTTTTTTTGACGCTTTTCCCGAATCTTTTCTACAAATTCCAACTGTCTTAAAACCCGTTCCGGATGATATTCTAAACACAAAATTTGATCTTGTTTTACTGCATTATCAGGTTTGGTATTTAACGCCTTCAATTCCGATGAACTCTTTTCTAAAAAGTGCTGACGGTAAAAATATTCTAAACAATACTCCCGTTATTACTATAAATGGTTCGCGAAATATGTGGATCATGGCACAGGAAAAAGTAAAAGTTTTATTAAAAGAAGCCAATGCAAAACTGGTTGGAAATGTAGCTTTAGTAGACCGCGTTGGAAATTTAATCAGCGTAATTACGATTGTAAACTGGATGTTTTCTGGAGTAAAGAAAAGATATTTAGGATTTTTCCCGTTACCTGGCGTTTCTGAAAAAGACATTCAGGAATCTGATCAGTTTGGAGAAGTGATGCTTACACAATTCAAACAAAACAAATTAGAAGATTTACAGCCAAAATTAGCTGAAATTGGAGCCGTAAAAATCAGTCCGTATTTAGTGACCGTTGACAAAACCGCTAACAAAATCTTTGATAAATGGTCTAATTTCATTCATAAAAACCAAAAAAAGAGAAAACTGCTTCTTAAATTATTTTATGTTTATTTATTCCTTGCTATATGGTTAATCTCGCCAATAGTATATATATTGCACGTTATTAGCTACCCATTTAAGATTAAAACTATAAAAAAAGAAACTCAATATTATCAGGGAGTTTAGAAGAGGAGAAAATTATATTATGTTTGACGTATATATTACCAAAGCCGCAAAATATTTGCCAAATGAAGCTGTTTCAAATGATGAAATGGAGAATTATTTAGGGCTCATAAACGACACTGCCTCAAAAGCAAGACGTATTATTTTGCGCAATAATAAAATTACAAGCCGATATTATGCCGTAGACAAAAATGGCATAAGCACGCATACTAATGCCGAACTGACAAAAAATGCAGTTTCGCAGCTGTTTGATGGCAACTTTTCGGCTCAAGATATGGAAGTTCTTTCCTGCGGAACGTCATCGCCTGATGTTTTTGCGCCTTCGCATGCCGCAATGGTTCATGGTTTATTAAAAAATAAATCGGTTGAATTGAACTCTTCTTCTGGAATTTGTTGTTCTGGAATGAATGCTTTGAAGTATGGTTATCTTTCTGTAAAATCTGGAAATTCACAAAATGCTGTCTGTACAGGATCTGAAAAAGTTTCAACCTGGCTTTCGGCACAACAATACAATCGAGAAATTATCAACTTAAAAAATCTGGAAGAACAGCCCATTATTGCTTTCAAAAAAGATTTTTTACGTTGGATGTTATCTGACGGTGCCGGAGCTTTTTTATTAGAAAATAAACCTTCTGGTGCTATTTCTCTAAAAATCGAATGGATGGAAGCGTATTCGTATGCATTCGAATTAGAAACCTGCATGTATGCCGGTGGAGACAAACTAGAAAACGGAGAAATAAAACCATGGAGTGATTACAAGCCTGAACAATTACTAAACGAATCTATTCTAGCTGTAAAACAGGATGTAAAATTATTGGACGAATTTATTTTGCCAAAAGGTGTACAAAGTATGAGCGATGCCATGGCAAAACACAATGTTACGGCCGATGATATTGACTATTTTTTACCACACGTTTCTTCTCACTTTTTTGTTGATGGACTTAATAAAGGTTTAATAGAAAAAGGGATTGATATTGCCGATGAAAAATGGTTTATGAATCTTTTGAGAGTTGGAAATGTTGGATCGGCTTCGATTTATATTGCCGTTGAAGAATTAATAAATTCTGGAAAATTAAAAAAAGGCGATCGCATTTTATTATCTGTTCCGGAAAGTGGAAGATTTTCATTTGCTTACGCTTATTTAACTGTCTGCTAAATGAATGCTTCAATCCTTTTAGAAAAAGAAGCTGTAGAAAATCTGCTTCCGCAAAAGTTCCCTTTTGTAATGGTAGACCGTATGTTTTCTTATTCTGAAACCGAATTGACCTCGGGTTTAAACATTCAAAAAGAGAATATTTTTTTAGAAGAAAATACTTTTTTAGAAGCCGGCTTAATCGAACATATGGCACAGTCTGTTGCTTTGCATACTGGTTATCAGTTTTTTTTGAAAAATGAAATTGCACCAACCGGATATATTGGTTCAATTAAAGAAATTGAAATTAAAAAACTCCCAAAAATCAACGATACGATTCAATCGAATGTTACGATTTTACAGGAATTTGCCGGCGTAACTTTAGTCGATATTGTGACTTTTTTAAATGATGAAGAAATTGCAAGCGGACAAATGAAAACCGTTTTAGCAAAATAATAGGATGATGAAAGTTGGAATCGACATACAAAATTATTTACCGCACCGCGCTCCAATGCTAATGGTCGATTTGATTTTGGAAATTGATGCCACTTCTGTTGAAACCGAATTTTTAATTAAAGAAGACAATATTTTTGTTGATAAAGGCATTTTAATTGAAGCTGGTTTAATTGAAAATACAGCACAAACCTGTTCGTCAATTGTTGGAAAAAAATACTTTTTTGAGGAAGACGGAACGGAAAACGAAAACGTAAATGTTATTGGTTTTATCAGCGCCTTAAAGAATTTAAAAATACATGAACTGCCAAAAGTTGGCAATACTATTACAACCAAAGCAACTTTGGTTTCAAAATTTGTTGGCGACGATTATACTTTGTGTACAATGAATTGCGCAAGTTTATTCGAGGGCAAAATACTATTAGAATGCGAAATTAATTTGTTTATTCAAAAGACGATTTCGGCAACAACATAATCCTACTCGAAAATAAATCCCGTCATGGAAAAAGAAAATGTACCTCAGCACGATGGAAATTTAAGCAAAAAAAATCTCAAAGAATTGGTTTATGCTACCGATGAAAACGGCAATTATACAACCGCTTTAAGTACGGGCTGGGAACCAAAAGCGATTGCACTTTCGAACGCCATCGACGATATAAAAGAACGTGCGGAAGAAGCAAAACTAAAAGTTCAGATTGGAGAATTAAGCCCGATTTGTTATTTTATGGAACTCAATAAAATGGATTTAACGATTCTTGCCGGTTATGTCGAAATGTGGAAATGGCGCGTAAAAAGACATTTTAAACCTTCCGTTTTTGCCAAACTAAACGACAAAACTTTACAAAAATATGCCGACGCTTTTGACATTTCAATCGCCGAATTAAAAAACTTTAAAACAGATTAATGCAAGTTACTTTTACACATCATCAATCTGCTCATTGTGAAAACGGAGTAGCTTCAAACCTCTTAAAAAACAGCGGACTCAATATCAGCGAACCGATGGTTTTCGGAATTGGTTCGGGACTTTTTTTCGTGTATTTGCCATTTTTAAAAGTAAATCATGCGCCAGCAATTAGTTATAGAACTTTGCCTGGACATATTTTTAATAAAGTCGCCAATCGTTTAAATCTAAAAATAAAAAGACAAAAATTTTCTTCTGTTGCCAATGCAAATAAAGCTTTAGAAGAAAATCTAAAAAATAATATTCCGACCGGACTTCAAGTTGGCGTGTATCATTTAAGTTATTTTCCTGATGAATATCGCTTTCATTTCAACGCGCACAATTTAGTCGTTTACGGCAAAACCGAAACTGATTATTTGATCAGTGATCCGGTGATGGAAACCGTTACGACTTTGACACATGAGGAAATGGATAAAGTGCGTTTTGCCAAAGGTGCGTTTGCTCCGCGAGGCCAAATGTATTATCCAATTCAGATTCCGTCAACTGTTGATTTAAAAAGTGCCATTATAAAAGGAATCAAAAATACCTGTCGCGATATGCTAGCGCCAATGCCAATTGTAGGCGTTCGCGGAATCAAAATGGTTTCACGTCAAATTCGAAAATGGCCTAAAAAACACGGTGTCAGAAAAGCCAATCATTATCTGGCGCAAATGGTTAGAATGCAGGAAGAAATTGGAACCGGAGGAGGAGGTTTCCGATTTATTTACGCCGCATTTTTACAAGAAGCTTCGATTGTTTTAGGGAATGAAGAACTAAAAAATCTTTCAAAAGAAATGACTCAGATTGGAGATTCATGGCGCGATTTTGCCGTTGAAGCTTCCCGAATTTATAAAAACAGAAGTGCCAAAGAAGACGCTTACAACGCGATTGCAGATGAACTTTTGGACATTGCGAATCGCGAAGAAATCTTTTTCAAAAAACTAAAAAAAGCAATCAGCTAATTATATTTTGAATCCCATTATAAAAATAGAATCCCTTTCGAAAAAGTACAAAGATGCCGATCAGTTTTCTTTGAACGATGTTTCGTTGGAGATAAACGAAGGCCAAATTTTCGGATTATTAGGTCCGAATGGTGCCGGAAAAACCACCTTAATTTCAATGCTCTGCGGATTGATCAAACCAACTTCAGGACATTTTTCAATTGATGATTTAGACTATCACAATCATTCATCCAAAATCAAAAAAATCATTGGCGTTGTTCCTCAGGAATATGCTTTGTATCCAACGTTGACAGCACGAGAAAATCTGCATTATTTTGGAAGCATGTACGGTTTGAAAGGTTCGGATTTGAAAGATAAAGTAATCGAAACTTTAGATCTTTTGGGTTTATTGAAATTCGCCGATAAACAAATTCATACTTTTTCTGGCGGAATGAAACGCCGAGTCAATTTAATTGCCGGAATTCTGCACAACCCTAAAGTTTTGTTTTTGGATGAACCGACTGTTGGCGTTGACGTTCAGTCGAAAAACGCCATTTTGGATTATCTAAAAATCTTAAATCAAAACGGAACTACGATTATTTATACTTCACATCACTTGGCTGAAGCCGAAGATTTCTGCACGAATATTGCCATTTTGGACCGAGGCAAAATTTATGCAAAAGGAACGCCTTCAACCTTAATTGAAACGACAGAAAATGCCAGAAATCTCGAAGATGTTTTTATTTCATTAACCGGTAAAGACTTGCGAGATGCTATATAAAATTTGGATGTCGATAGTAAAAGAATTTCTTTTATTAAAAAGAGATTTAGGCGGTTTGATTATTTTATTTATCATGCCGTTGGTTTTGGTTATCACCGTTACCGTAATTCAGGACAGCACTTTTAAAACGGTAAGCGACACTAAAATTCCCATTTTATTGGTTGATTATGACAGAGGTTCTGTTTCGAAAACGGTCTTTGATAATTTAGAAAAAAACCAATTATTTACCGTTATAACTCAAATTGACAACAAACCGATTACCGAAGAAGTTGCCCGAGAAAATGTATACAAAGGAAAATTTCAGTTGGCCATCGTAATTCCGAAAAACCTAAGCGATGATTTGCAAGCCAAAGTCGATCAGAATGTCGAAAACATTGTGAGCAAAATGGGTTTTACAGACAGCGTTGCAAAACCGGAAAAACCAAAAGTTATCACGCAAAAAGAAGTAAAATTATATTTTGATCCGGCGGTGCAGCTGAGTTTCAAAAATTCGGTCATGAATGCGATTGACAAAATGATTTCGCAAATCGAAACCAAATCGATTTACACGACTTTTCAAAATCAGTTAGGCGAAGAAAACACCAAATTCGACCAAACGAGTTTTATTACGTTCAAAGAAATAATTCCGAAAATAAACAATAAAGAAGTTTTGCCAAATTCGGTACAGCACAATGTTCCGGCCTGGACGCTTTTTGCCATATTTTTTATTGTGATTCCGCTTTCCATCAACATTGTAAAAGAAAAATCGCAGGGGACTTTTGTGCGTTTATTGACTAATCCAACTTCTAATTTAATTGTCATTATTGGCAAAACCATTACGTATTCTGTCATTTGCATGATTCAGTTTTATATGATGGTTGCCGTTGCGATTTTCCTGTTTCCGCATATTGGTTTACCTCCGCTAAATATCGAAGGCCATTTATTTTTGATGAGTGTTGTCGCTTTATTTTCAGGTTTTGCCGCCATCGGATTCGGAATTTTATTAGGAACTGTTGCGAATACTCAGGAACAATCTGCTCCGTTTGGTGCGACAAGTGTTATTATTTTAGCCGCTATTGGAGGCGTTTGGGTCCCTGTTTTTGTGATGCCAAAAATGATGCAGATCATTGCAAAATCTTCACCTATGAATTGGGGTTTAGAAGCATTTTATGATGTTTTACTGCGCAATGTTTCTTTCGTCGAAATCATTCCAAAAATAAGTTTGTTATTTTTGTTCTTTATAATCACCACTTCCATTGCCTTATTTTATGACAAAAAGAAAAGAACAGTATAACGAAGCCTCAGACTTAACCGTTTCACACGAAATCAGAATTCGTTTTAACGAAACTGATCCGCTGGGAATTGTTTGGCACGGCCATTATATTACCTATTTTGAAGACGGTCGCGAAGCCTTTGGACGCCAACACGGACTTACGTATTTGGACATTGCAAAAACGGGTTACACGACTCCAATTGTAAAATCAAAATGCGAACATAAATTGTCTTTGCGCTACGGCGATGTTGTAACAATCGAAACCACAGTTGTCGAAACTCCGGCTGCGAAAATTATTTACCGTTTTAAAATTATCGATGCTCAGGGCGAAATTGCCTGTACGGGAGAAACTGTTCAAGTTTTTTTAGACAAAGAAGGGAATTTAATGCTGACAAATCCTCCTTTTTATGAGGAATGGAAAAGGAAAGTTGGGTTATTAAAATAATCAAAATTATACAAATTAATATCCCAAAAATTTTAGATATTTTGAATACTAAAAAAGAAATAATAGCAAAAGGATATGTATTAAATTCCGTTTTAGCAATAGTAGTTTTTACTGCTATTCCATTTTTTATTTTTTATAATTTTTCTAGTGAACTACTTCATTGGGAGAAATTTAATTCGAATGTGTTATCAACTATTATCTTTTTTATATCCATTTTTATCGCTTTTTTAACTTGGATTAACCTTTTTGACAATGGCGCATCATTAAAAATCAACAATAAAGGTATTTGGATAAGAAAATCAATCTTGCCATTTTCTCCTTTGAAATTTTTGGATTGGAATCAGATTAAATTTGTTGAATTAAGTACAATAAAGGGAAATAAAGGAGGAAAAACAACGGTTTTAGTCATTCATAGAAATGACTCAAAAACAAAAACAATAGATTTAGATAGTTTGGATTATCCAACGGAAGAAATAATAGCAATAGTTCGGGAGTTTTCTAATTTTCTAAACTATAGAGACAGAATGGAAGTTAGACAATAAGAATAATAAATCTGCCTAAATCTATAAAATCTGCGTGCCATAAACCGCACAGAAATAAATCATAAAATGTCAAAAGAAATATACATCACAGAAACGAATTGTATCACGCCTTTAGGTTTTGATGTTGAAACGAACATCGAAGCGATTTTGCGAGGTGATTCAGGAATTCAGCTTCACAATGATATTTCTTTGATGCCCAATTCATTTTATGCTGCGATTATTTCTGATGAAAAAATAAACAGCGCTTTTGCAAAAATCAGCGCTGAAACAAAATATTCCCGTTTAGAGAAAATGATGATTTTGGCTTTAGAGCCGATTGTCAAAAAATCTGGAATTGAATTCAATTCAAAAACTGCTTTTATACTTTCGACAACAAAAGGAAATGTGACGGCTTTAAAAGAGCATTCAGAAGAAAATTTTAATAATGCACATTTAGATGTTTTAGCCAAAAACGTTGCCAATTTCTTCGGATTTACAACGCAGCCAATTGTAGTTTCAAATGCCTGCGTTTCCGGAATTTTAGCTGTTTCTGTTGCCAAAAGAATGATTCAATCGGAACTTTATGACAATGTTTTTGTCGTGGCTGGCGATGAAATTTCAGAATTTGTTTTGTCTGGATTTAATGCTTTTCAGGCGATGAGCGAATTGCCTTGTAAACCCTATTCTAAAAACAGAACCGGAGTAAGTTTGGGCGAAGCAACCGCTGCAGTTTTAGTTTCGGCGGAAGCCAAAAACGCAAAAATAAAAGTAATCGGTGACAGCTCTATAAACGACGCCAATCATATTTCCGGACCTTCAAGAACAGGCGAAGGTTTGTTCAGAAGTATTCAAAATGCTTTAAAAGAAGCAAAAATTGAAGCCCATAAATTAGATTATATTTCAGCCCACGGAACCGCAACTCCATTCAACGACGAAATGGAAGCGATTGCTTTAAACCGATTGGATTTACAAAATGTTCCCATCAATAGTTTGAAAGGCTTTTATGGTCATACTTTAGGTGCTTCGGGATTATTGGAAACAGTAATTGCGATTGAATCGGCGAATCGAAATATGCTTTTTGAATCGAAAGGTTTTGATGAAATTGGAGTTAGTGAAGCTGTAAATGTTATTGAAAAAAATGAACAGAGAAATATTGAGTTTTTCTTGAAAACAGCTTCTGGATTTGGAGGTTGTAATACGGCTATTGTTTTTGAAACGATAAAATAAACTTGAACTATTAGAAATTTTCGAACAGTTCAAAATCCAACTTGTAAAGAAAATTCACAAGTTTAAAATGATCAAAATTTATAGAATTTATGAGTGATCAAATTGCAAGTTTAAAAAAATATATTGAAAGTAATCTTGATGAAAGCGGAGATTTTTGGGAATATATAATACGACATGATGTTATAGATTTCATTAGTAATTTAGATCAAAAAGACAGCGAAAATTTCTCCATCGAAATCTTAAATTGGAATGAGAATATTCTTTATCGATTAGCTGATGAAATTCTTTTTAGCAAAAATGAATATATAGATAAGGATTATCTTTATTGTTTTATATTTTTAAAAACTTATGACACGGAATATCTAGATTATTTATCACAGAATTTATTTTCTTGTTTTAATGATTTAAATTTAGAAAAAATCCCTTTAGACTTCTTCTTACAGATGAAAGAGAAAATAGAGCGTTTTTACATTATAAAAAATGGAAAAGAAAATGTCAATGATTTCACTAGATCATTAAATGATATTATTAATCAAAAAATGAAAAAGATTTAAAATCACTTATTCAGTATAGATTTTTATACTAATTAAAGTAATGATGGACAAAACCTACATACAATCCTACATCACCATCCAAAACAACGAAATTGTTTTGAACGGAACTTCTGTATTCAAAATTGAACCAACCGATTTTGCTGATTTCTCCAAACAAGCATTGCGTAATTTTGAAATCCAATATCCAAAGTTTTTCAAAATGGATGCTTTGAGCAAATTGGCTTTTTTAGGATCAGAATTGCTTTTGAGTCCGATTATTTCATCTGAAGAAGAAAATAATATCGCTTTGGTTTTGGCGAATAAATCGTCGAGTTTAGATACCGATGTAAAATATCAGGAATCGATTTCTGATAAAGAAAATTATTATCCAAGTCCGGCGGTTTTTGTTTATACGTTGCCAAATATTTGTTTGGGCGAAATAAGTATCCGTCATCAGCTGAAAAGTGAGAATTCTTTCTTTATATTTGATGCTTTCAACGCCGAATTTATGTCGAATTATTCGAATATCTTATTGAATTCAGATAAAGCAGATAAGGTTCTTTGTGGCTGGGTCGAGTATTTTAACGACAATTACAAAGCTTTTCTTTGTGTAATAAGCAAGGAAGAAAATGAGAAATATACACACGAAAATATCAATACATTATACAATAAATAATCATGGAAGCATTAAAAGAAGAATTAAAAAATAAAATTATAACGACTTTAAACTTAGAAGATATCGCAATCGAAGACATTGCAGATAACGATCCTTTGTTTGGAGACGGTTTAGGTTTAGACTCGATTGATGCACTTGAATTAATCGTGATTCTTGATAAAGATTACGGAATTAAACTGGTTGACCCGAAAGAAGGAAAATCAATTTTCCAGTCGATTGAAACTATGGCGGCGTATATTAACGCTAACAGAACTAAATAGACTTGCTTAGACTTCTTAGATTTTTAGACTTGTTTAGACAAGAATAAAATTCAAGAAATCTAAGAAGTCTAAGTCTGTCTAAAAATCTAAGAAGTCTAAAATAAAGTCTAAAATGAAAGGTGTCGCAATAACGGGAATGGGAATTATCTCTTCGATTGGAAATTCAGTCGAAGAAAATTATATTTCCCTAATCGAAAATAAAATCGGTATTTCCAGAATTGAAAATATTCCGACGGTTCATGCCGATATAATCAAAGTTGGTGAAATCAAAAAAACCAATGAAGAATTAATTTCCGAATTACAGCTTTCAGAAAATAATAATTTCTCGAGAACGGCGATGATTGGTACTTTGGCAGCCAAACAAGCAGTTGAAAATGCTGGAATTACCTCAATCAACGAATTTAGAACCGGACTTATTTCGGCGACAAGCGTTGGCGGCATGGACATGACCGAGAAACATTATTACGATTATTTCGAAAAACCGGAATTGGTAAAATATATCACTTGTCACGATGGCGGCGATGTAGCTGAAAAAATTGCTTCAGAACTTGGTTTAAAAGGAATGGTTACCACAATCAGTACGGCTTGTTCTTCGGCAGCAAATTCCATTATGCTGGGCGCACGTTTGATAAAATCTGGAAAATTAGATCGCGTAATTGTGGGCGGAACTGATGCTTTGGCAAAATTCACCATCAACGGCTTTAAAACTTTAATGATTTTATCTGACGATTATAATAAACCTTTTGATAATAACAGAAAAGGATTAAATCTTGGTGAAGCTGCTGCTTTTTTGGTTTTAGAATCGGATGAAATTGTAGAAAAACAAAATAAAAAAGTTTTAGCTAGAGTTTCAGGTTACGGAAATGCAAATGATGCTTTTCACCAAACGGCTTCTTCAGAAAATGGCGACGGTGCTTATTTGGCCATGAAAAAAGCCTTTGAAGTTTCGGGTTTAAAACCTTCTGAAATTGATTATATCAACGTTCACGGAACTGCAACGCCAAACAATGATTTATCTGAAGGAAGAGCTTTGCTGCGAATTTATGAAGATGAAAAAGTGCCGGATTTCAGTTCCACAAAACCTTTTACAGGTCATACTTTAGCGGCAGCAGCGGCGATTGAAGCTGTTTATAGTGTTTTGGCCATTCAAAATAGTGTGGTTTATCCAAATTTAAATTTTGAAGTTCCAATGGAAGAATTTGAATTGAAACCGCAGAGAACTTTAAAAATGAAAAATATCGAACACGTTTTATCCAATTCTTTTGGTTTTGGCGGAAATTGTTCCACCCTTATATTTTCTAAAAGCTAATGACAAAAAAGACATATATAAATGGAGTAGGCTGTATTTCGACTCAAAAAACATTTGATACTGTTTTTTTAGAAGAAGCTGTTATCAATAATGCTGAAAATGTTTTGTCGATCGTTTCTCCGATTTACAAAGATTATATTTCTCCTGCCGCGATTCGCCGAATGGCAAAAGGAGTAAAAAACGGAATCGTTGCTTCGGCTTTGGCGATGAAAGATGCTAATGTCGAAAATGTGGACGCCATTATTACCGGAACCGGTTTGGGCTGTATCGAGGATTCTGAAAAATTCCTGAAAAACATTCTGGACAATAATGAAGAATTTTTAACGCCAACATCCTTTATTCAGTCCACACACAATACCGTTGGCGCTCAAATTGCGCTGACATTGCAATGCAAAGGTTATAATTTTACGTATGTAAACGGAGCAGTTTCTTTTGAATCGGCCCTTTTAGATGCTAAAATGCAGATTGAAGAAAACGAAGCCAATTCAATTTTAGTGGGCGGCGTTGACGAAAATGGAGACTATACGTTATCACTTTTTAAACTCGCAGGACGAATTAAAAAAGAAACTGATCTTCCTTCTGAAATTTTAAATGCAAATTCCAGCGGTGTTATTTACGGCGAAGGCGCTAGTTTTTTTGTTTTGGAAAATGAAAAAAAAGCCAATACATATGCAGAAATTCTCGATGTTGAAATTGTAAATACATTGGAAGAAAATGAAATTGAATCTGCTTTAATTTCATTTCTAAAAGCAAATAATTTACAAATTTCAAATCTTGATGCTGTGGTTTTAGGTTTTGACGGAAACTCAGATTCTGATTTTTATTATACAAATTTAAGTGAAAATGCTTTCGCAGAAACGCCTCAATTGTATTACAAACACTTAAGCGGAGAATATGATACGGCTTCGGCTTTTGCTTTGTGGATGGCTTCAAAAATTATAAAAACTCAGGAAATTCCGGAAATCATCAAAGTAAATTCGGTTACAAAACCAGCTTACAATACCATTTTATTGTACAATCAGGTCAATGGAAAAAATCATAGTTTTACGTTGCTTTCAAAATGATAACGCATAGAAACATATCCATTTTTTTTATTTTTTTGTTGCTCGTATTGTTTCTCTTGAGTCTTTATACTGCAATTAATTTTTGGTGGTTTGTTTTCATTGTTTTAATCTGGATCGGAATAAATGCGTTTGGTTCTGCCCGAATTTCTTCCAATTATCATGTAAAAGCGTTCTGTAATAATCCTTCGGAAACAGAAAAAAAAATGGCGCTAACTTTTGATGACGGTCCGAGTGAATTTACTTTAGAAGTGTTGGAATTACTGAAAAAATACAATGCCAAAGCGACTTTCTTCTGCATTGGAAAAAACATTGAAAAGCATCCGGAAATTCTCCAAAAAATAATTTCAGAAGGGCATTTAGTCGGAAATCATTCTTATTCTCATTCTAAATTTTTCGATTTTTATCATGAAGACAAAGTAGTTGATGAACTTCGCAAAACCGATCAATTGCTGGAAAAATTCACCTCCAAAAAAATAAACTTTTTTCGCCCTCCTTACGGAGTTACGACGCCATCGATTCGAAGAGCTTTAAAAGTTACCGGACACAAAGTTATTGGCTGGAATATTCGTTCTCTTGACGGCGGAATAAAAAATCAGGATTTGATTTTAAGCCGAATTAAAAAACGCGTTTCTCCCGGCGGAATTGTACTTTTGCACGATACTGCTCCACACTCTGTTTTGGTATTGGAACAGTTTTTGCAATTTTTACAGCAAAACAATTATGAAGTGGTTTCTGTTGAAGAGTTACTGAACCTTAATGCTTATGAAATTGAACGCGGATAAAACGGATTCGCTCAAGCGAAAACGCTGAAAAAAACGGATTTTATTATAAATCTGTGTAAATCATTTATCCCGATAGCTATCGGGAGTAGCAAAAAAAATTAAGCACAATTTTTGACAAAATATGAAAACTAAAATAGCACTCCTGATTTTATTTATTTCAAGCAATATCTTTGCTCAGGAACAAAAAATGACCGATGCCGAAATTGAATCTTTCAAACAAGATGTAAATGTAGTTTCGAAAAAAATCAAAACTTTAAGTACTGATTTTGTTCAGTACAAACATTTAGATTTTTTGTCGAAAGACATTGAAACTTCGGGAAAAATGTTTTTTAAAGAACCTGCATTATTGTCCTGGCAATATAAAAAACCATACAATTACAGCATTGTTTTCAAGAACGGGAAAATCCTGATTAACGACGAAGGAAAGAAAAGTGCGGTTGATATTGGCAACAGTAAAATCTTCGCAAGAATTAATAAATTAATTGTGGGAAGTGTGAGCGGCAATATGTTTGACGACAAAGAATTTACGATTTCGTATTTTAAACTGAAAGGTCAGAATCTGGCGAAATTTGTTCCGAAAGATGCAACGCTGAAAAAATACATCAAACAAATTGAACTGACTTTCGATAAAGAAGAAGCAACTGTGGTTCAGGTAAAATTATTAGAATCATCTGAAGATTATACCCGAATTGTACTTAAAAATAAAGTGATCAATGCAAAAATCGACGATTCAGTTTTTACTAATTAATTGTATTCTTGCAATTATTTTGGTTTCCTGTGGCTCGGTCACAAAAAATTATACGCCTAAAAAATTAGACAAAACAGCGATTGAAGTTCCGTATTTCGCGGACTCCAAAACCGATTATGTTTATAAAACTAATATCACAGTTTACGGTCATGAAATGTCTGGAATTTTCATCGCCAAGAAAATAAATGACACCACGCATCGTGTCGTTTTTACAACTGAATTTGGTAACAAATTGTTAGATTTTGAAATTTCAGAAAAGACTTTTAAAGTCAATTCAATCGTATCAGAATTAGATCGAAAAATTTTGATCAATACTTTAGAAGAAGATTTTAGAATTCTTCTTAAAAAAGAGTATCTAATTCAGGAACAATTCGAAAATGAAAATTTTGACATTTATAAATCGGCAGACGGAGCTCGCGATAACTATCTTTTCTTCTCCAAAAAAGATCAAAAATTAGAAAAAGTAATCCGTTCTTCGAAGTCAAAAGAAAAAATAACAATTACTTTTACTTTAGAAAACGATAAATTTGCTGAAAAAGTCGTCATTTTACATCAGAATATAAAATTGAAAATTGAACTGAATTATTTTAAATCAGAGTAAAAATATAAACCAAACCAACTATGAGAAAATTAACCTTAATTGCATTTGTTTTATTTATTGGTCTTGCTTCATCGCAAGCACAAGTTAGAGTTAGCCCAGGACTTAGAGGCGGTTTGAATATATCAACATTAACCAATATTGATGATAATAGTTCTAAAACTGATTTCTACATTGGTGGATTGGTAAATATTAAATTCAATAAATTTTTCTCGATTCAACCAGAGATAAATTATTCAAGACAAGGTGATGAAGGAAGATATTTTGAAAATGGCCGTTATTATTCTGAAAAGTACGAATTGAATTATGTAACACTGGGAGCGGTTGCAAAATTTAACTTTGGAGGTGGAGGTTTTCATCTATTGGCAGGCCCTTCTTTAGATTTAAAAGTTAGTGATAATTATATAAATACAAACCCTGAAGATGTTGATCTTTCATTTGTTGGAGGTGTTGGTTATACTTTGCCAAATGGTTTAACTTTTGAAGCTCGACTTAAACAAGGATTAATTGATATTTATGGTTATAATGGAATTGATTATGATGACTATTATTATGATCAGGTTATTTTAAATCAGGTATTGCAGTTTGGTATCAGTTATACTTTTAAAGTAAAATAATGAATAAATATATAAGCCTTACAATTGTTGCTTTATTTAGTGTAATTAATATAAATGCTCAAGTCAGTTTTAATCCCGGTTTGAGGGGCGGTTTTTCATTTTCGACTATTTCGGAAACGAAATCCACCTATAAAACTGATTTTTACGTTGGTGCTTTTGGAGAAATAAATATTACAAAAAAATATGCTCTTCAGCCCGAAATAACGTATAGCAGACAAGGATCTGACAATGTTGGATATTATTTGGATAATACTGAGCCAAAAACTGTAAAATATCGTGATTTGCAATTGGGTTATTTGTCCTTTACGCTTCTAAATAAATTTACATTTGGGCCCGGAATTCAAATACAATTTGGACCCGCTGTTGATGTTCTTGTAAATGACAATTTAGATAAAGTAGAAACCTATAATGATTTGTCACTTATAACAGGTGTTGCTTATCGTTTGCCTTCGGGGCTTACGTTTGAAGCCCGACTAAAAAAAGGTTTACTTGACGTATTTGACAGTTCTTATTATAATGATAAAAATGATTATTATTTATTTGGAAGTTATAATACGAATGTCAATATTCAATTAGGTATTTCTTACGCTTTTCGCGAAAAAAAATAAAAAAATGGTTTTAAAAGATTTTTACAACGTTCTTTCGGAAGAAAAAACAACCGATTCTAAATATACAATTACGATTTTGGTCAATGAAAAACATGAAGTCTTCAAAGGCCATTTTCCGGGAAATCCAATTATGCCTGGTGTTTGCATGATCCAGATTATTAAAGAACTGACAGAGAAAATTACGCAGGAAACTTTAATGATTCAAACGCTTGCCAATGTAAAATTTATGGCGCTTATCAATCCAGAAGTTAATCCGGAACTGCGCTTGGAACTTGATATTACAACGACCGAAGACAATTTGGTTAAAGTAAAAAACACGACTTATTTTAATGACACTGTTGCTTTGAAATTGAGCAATGTGTACAAAAAAATGTAATTATGAAACTGCTCTTAACATTACTTTTATGGGTGAATTTTGTGGGCAATCCAGATTTGGCGTCCATCAGAAAAATGTATCCAAACGTTACAAAGTCTGAAAGCAATGCAAAAGAATTTTCAGAAAAACTAGCTGCGATTTCTGATGATGGAAATAAAACTTTAGTCGCTTATAAAGCCGCTTCAATTTTATTGGATTCTAATTTCAAGAAAAAATTAAAGGATAAAATTGAACGTTTTAAAGAAGGTGCAAAACTGCTTGAATCAACTATAAAAAGTGAACCAGACAATATCGAAATCAGAATGATCCGACTGAGCATTCAGGAAAATGTTCCTGGAGTTACGGGTTATAAAAAGAATATTAAAGAAGACAAAAAATATCTTACGGAGCATTTTGCTGATCAAAGCGGTGCTTTAAAAGAATATCTAAAAGACTTTATTTTACAATCAAAAAGTTTTTCTGAAAAAGAGAAACAATTTGTGAAGTAAGCGAAAGCATAACTCCTCATGAAACCTATTTTACTTCAGCACGATTTACTTGATTCCACTTCGTTTTGTGTTATTGTCCCAACGTACAATAACCAGAAAACTTTGAAAAAAGTGCTGGATTCCATTTTAGATTATACGGCCAATATTATTATTGTCAACGACGGTTCTACAGATGAAACTTCCGAAATTCTCAAACAATATTCGCAGCTTACGCAAATTCATCATCCAAAAAATATAGGAAAAGGAAGAGCGCTCCGAAATGGTTTCAGAAAAGCTTTGGAACAAAATTTTGAATATGCCATAACAATCGATTCTGACGGTCAGCATTTTGCTTCTGACATTCCGAATTTTATTTCAGCAATTCAAAAAGAACCAAACGCGCTTTTGATTGGAAGCCGAAATATGACGCAGGAAAATGTGCCGAAGAAAAGCAGTTTCGGAAACAAATTTTCAAACTTTTGGTTCAAATTTGAAACCGGAATTAAGTTAGAAGATACACAATCTGGTTTTAGATTATATCCGTTGCGATTGCTTCCAAAGAAATTTTACACCAACAAATTTGAGTTCGAAATTGAAGTAATTGTACGTGCAGCATGGAAAGGAATTGTAGTTAAAAACATTCCGATTCAGGTTTTGTACGATCCCGCAGAACGTGTTTCTCATTTTCGCCCGTTTCGCGATTTCACCCGAATCAGTATTTTAAATACGGTTTTGGTAACCAATGCTTTGCTGTATATCAAGCCGAGAGATTTTTTTAGAAGAGCAAAAAAAAAAGGTTTTAAAAAGTTTTTCCTCGAAGATATTTTAGAAAGTAATGATTCTAATTTTAAAAAATCTGCTGCAATTGCTTTGGGAATTTTTATTGGTTTTTCTCCTTTTTGGGGATTTCAGACTATTTTACTTTTTACCTTTGCCGCGATTTTCAGACTCAACAAAGTCATTGCTTATTTGACTTCAAATGTGAGTTTTCCTCCTTTTATTCCGTTTATTATTTACGCTTCACTTAAAGTTGGAAGTGTTTTTGTTTCGAGCGATGCACCTTTAATTTTGGATAGTTCACTAACTCTTGACGATATTCAAAAAAATGCTACACAATATATTGTAGGAAGTCTTATTTTAGCATCCGTTTCGGCGCTAACAGTTGGTTTTATAAGTTATTTGCTTTTAACTGCTTTTAGCAAGAAACAAATCGAATAAATTTTCGCCACAGATTCACGAATTTATTTTTAATCTGAATGTATTAATTCGTGAATTAGTGGCAAAAAAAAACTAAATAATCATGCATCAATACTTTTACGCCATTCATTTATTTGTTAACCGAAAGAAATCTTTGTCGGTTCTATTGGCTTTTTTGATGCTTTTAGTATTTGGATTTTTTGCTTCTCAAATTAAGTTTGAAGAAGATATTACGAAATTAATTCCCGCCAATGACAAAGCCGATGTCACAGCAAAAGTCCTAAAACAATTAAATTTTGCCGATAAAATAACCGTCATTTTCAAACTCGAAAAAAACGGTTCTGCAGAAGATTTAAAAGAAATGGCAACCGCTTTTTCAGACAGTGTTTCTAAATCCTGCAAACCATATGTGACGGGAATTCAGGGAAAAATTGACGAAGAAAACATTCAGGAAACAATTGATTTTGTTTACAATAATCTGCCTCTTTTTCTTGAAAACAAAGATTATGAAGCCATTGAAAACAAGCTGAAAAAAGACAGTATTGCAGCGACGGTTCAAGGAAATTACAAATCAATAATTTCGCCGTCGGGATTTATCACTAGAGATTTTATTCAACGTGATCCGCTTGGAATTTCGTTTATTGCTTTAAAAAAATTACAGCAATTAAATGTCGGTGATGATTTTACGCTTGAGAATGGTTTTGTTATGACCAAAGACAAAAAGAAATTACTGCTTTTTATAACCTCAAATCTTCCATCAAGCGAAACCGAAAAAAACACGCTTTTTGCCGAAAAACTAAAATCGATTCAGGAAAATTTAAATCAAAAGTTTAAGGATAAAACGTCAATCAGTTATTTTGGTTCGGCTTTAATTGCTGTTGCCAATGCCAATCAAATCAAAAGCGATATTGTCTTGACGACAACAATTGCAATGATTACGCTGATGTTGATTCTGATTTTATTCTATCGAAAAATATTAATTCCGCTGATTATTTTTCTTCCAACGGTTTTTGGAGGTTTGTTTGCCGTTGCGTTTTTATATTTTGTAAAAGAACAGATTTCGGCAATTTCTCTCGGAATCGGATCTATTTTACTCGGAATTACAATCGATTATTCCATTCACATTCTCACGCATTACAAGCACAACAGCGACATAAAAACATTGTATAAAGACATTACAATGCCTGTAATCATGAGCAGTTCGACAACGGCGGTTGCGTTTTTATGCCTGCTTTTTGTAAAATCGGATGCGCTGAATGATCTCGGAATTTTCGCTGCCGTAATTGTTATGGCAACTGGAATTTTCTCGCTTTTAATTGTACCGCATTTATACAAACCAAAAGAAAATCCGGCTGAACACAAGAAAAATGTCATTGATAAAATGGCGCATTTCTCTTTTCACAACAATAAAATCTTAATTGGTTTTTGCATCATCATCACTATTATTTGCTGTTTTACATACAATGATGTTGGCTTCAACAACGATTTGTCGCAGTTAAATTTTGTTCCAAAGGAAATTAAAGCAGCCGAAAAACAATTGGAAGAAAGTACAAGCTTAACTTCAAAAACAATATATGTTGCTTCATACGGAAAAAGTATGGAAGAAGTTTTGCAAAACAACAGCCAGCTTTTTGCTGATTTATCAAAAGAAAAACAGCAAAATAAAATATTGAATTTCAGTTCTGTTGGCGGCATTATGCTTTCGCAGGTGGCACAGCTTCAAAAAATTGAAAAATGGAATTCGTTTTGGGATGCTAATAAAAAAGCGGTTTTAAAATCACAGTTCATTTCCGAAGGTTCAAAAATCGGCTTTAAGCCAACAACTTATGACAACTTTTTTGATCATTTAGATTTTAGCTTCAAACCCATTTCGGCCAATGAATATTTAAAAATTCAGGCACTTCAGCTAAAAGAATTTGTAACCGAAAAAAATGGTTTTTACACCATTTCGACATTAGTAAAAGTTTCTCCAGAACAGCGAGATGCATTTGTAAAATCGGCTTCAGCCAAAAATAATTTAATTGCAATTGATCGCCAGCAAATGAACGAAACGTTTTTCAGCACATTGAAAACCGATTTTAATTCGCTTGTCAATTATTCCTTTATTGCTGTAATTCTGATTTTATTTTTCTTCTTCCGAAGAATCGAATTGGTAATTGTAAGCTGTATCCCAATTGCTTTAACCGGAATTGTCACAGCAGGAATTATGGGCATTTTTGGCATTCAAATGAATATTTTCAGCATGATTGTCTGCACGTTGATTTTTGGTCATGGTGTCGATTTCAGTATTTTTATGACAAGTGCTTTGCAGAAAGAATACACCAACGGAAAAAACGAAATTGCCATTTACAGAACCTCAATTATTTTGGCTGTAATCACAACGATTTTAGGAATTGGCGCCATGATTTTTGCCAAACACCCAGCGTTGACTTCGATTTCATCGGTTTCATTAATTGGGGTTTTTGCGGCGCTGATCATCACCTTTATTTTCTACCCAATTCTTTTCAAGCTGTTTATTTCAAATAGATCAAAAAATGGAAATCCACCGTTTCATTTACGCACTTTTGTTCATGGCATCGTTTCCTTTTTCTATTACGGTCTTGGCGGTATTATCATGTCGATTTTCAGTTTTACTTTAATGCCAATTTTACCTTTAAGTGCTAAAATAAAAATGAAAGGTTTTCGATACGCGGTTTCAAAATTCATGAAATCGGTATTGTATTCAAACCCATTTATACATAAAAAAGTCGTTAATGATTTTAATGAAAACTTCGAAAAACCAACCGTAATTATTGCGAATCACTCTTCGTTTCTAGACATTTTAGCAATAGGAATGCTGAGTCCAAAAATTATTTTTCTGGTAAGCGACTGGGTTTACAACTCCCCTATTTTTGGCGGTGTTGTGAGGAAAGCTGGTTTTTATCCTGTGTCCGAAGGTCTGGAAGGCGGCGTTGAACATTTACGCAAAAAAGTAAATGAAGGTTATTCTTTAATGGTTTTTCCAGAAGGAACTCGATCAGAAAGTAATGTTGTCAAACGATTCCATAAAGGTGCTTTTTTCTTGGCCGAAGAATTTAATTTAGATATACTTCCAATTGTGATTCACGGTGCTTCAGAGTTAATTCCGAAAGGCGATTTTGTCATCCATAATGGAAAACTTACCGTTACTATTTTAGAAAGAATTACACCTGAAAATGATTCCTTCGGAAATAATTATGCCGAGAGAACAAAACAAATCAGTACGTTCTTTAAAGCGGCATATCGTACTATTCGCCAACAATTAGAAGGCTCTGATTATTTTAAAGATATGCTCTTGCACAGTTTTGATTATAAAGAAATTGAAGTTGTAAACAGTGTAAAAAAGGATGTAAAAAAGAATCTTGAAACTTATTTTCTTCTTGGAAAACAATTATCGGTGAAAGCCAAAATATTGCATTTGGCAAATGATTACGGTCAATTAGACGTTTTATTGGCACTGCAGGAACCACAGCGAAAAATTCATTCGTACATTCCTGATGAAGAAAAACGTGACGTTGCCAAAATCAATTATATCGTTAATAAGAGAAAAATATCTTATCTCGAAAATTTAGAAACACTGTCTGAAAATCATTTTGATACTCTTTTAATTTCGAATGAAAATTCAGAAAATCAAATTCAGAAAGTTATACTTCTCACTTCGTGCGTAATTTTAATTGATTGCCCGCGTTTGAAAAACACTTTGATTAACTTTGGTTTTGAGTCGGTTTTAGAGGAAAACGATGTAATCTTATTAAAGAAAAACTAAGATGAAAGCACATTACGATGTTGTAATTGTTGGCAGCGGTTTGGGCGGATTGGTTTCGTCCATTATTCTGGCTAAAGAAGGCTACAGCGTTTGTGTGCTCGAAAAAAACAATCAATACGGCGGAAATCTTCAGACTTTTGTTCGTGATAAAACCATCTTTGATACCGGAATTCATTATATCGGAGGTTTGGGTGAAGGTGAAAATCTGCATCAATATTTTAAATATTTGGGAATTATCGATAAACTGAATCTGAAAAAATTAGATGAAAATGCTTTCGATATTATTTCTTTTGAAGATGATAAAACCGAATATCCGCATGCGCAAGGATATGAAAATTTTGTTCATCAGTTAAAAGAATATTTTCCTGAAGAAGAAAAAAACATTTCAGAATATTGCGAAAAACTGAAAGCGATTTGTGACTCTTTTCCACTTTATAATTTAGAATCAGAGGGAAAATATGACTCTGAAATTCTGACTTTAAATGCAAAAGAAACCATTGATTCTTTTACAGAAAATGAAAAACTGAAAGCTGTTTTGGCAGGTTCCAATTTTTTATATGCCGGCATTCCAGATAAATCGCCATTTTATGTTCATGCGTTAATCGTGAATTCATATATTCAGAGCTCGTGGCGCTGTATTAACGGCGGAAGTCAAATTACAAAACAGCTTTTGAAACAGCTCAAAAAATACGGCGGTGAATTTTATAAACACAAAGAAGTTACCAATTTTGAAGTTGAAAACCACAAAGTGAATTCGGTTAAAATGAAAGACGGAACGCAAGTTTCTGGAACGTATTTTATTTCGAATATCGAACCAAAAACGACGTTGAAAATGGCTGGCGAAACAAACTTCAGAAAACCATTTTTCAACCGTATTCAAAGTCTTGAAGGCGTACTTTCGGCTTTTAGTCTGTATTTGGTTTTTAAGCCCGAGACTTTCAAATATATCAACCACAATTATTACCATTTTAAAAATAGCGGTGAAGTTTGGTCAGCTCATGAATACGATGAAAATTCGTGGCCAAAAATGTATATGGCTTCTATGAATGCTTCTAAAGAAGAGGAAATCTGGGCAGACGGAATGACGTTTATAACGTATATGAAATTCGACGATGTTTTGCCTTGGACAGATACTTTTAACACCACGGTCGAAAAAAACGACCGTGGTGAAAGTTATGAAGAATTCAAAGCCAGAAAAACAGCTAAATTTTTAGATGAAATCGAAATAAAATTTCCAGGAATCGGAGATTGCATTAAATCTATTCATACTTCAAGTCCGCTTTCGTACCGCGATTATATTGGCGGTGATAACGGAAATATGTACGGTTATGTTAAAGATTCCAATAATCCGCTTAAAACATTGATTCCGTCAAAAACCAAGTTAGAAAATTTATATCTTACAGGTCAAAGTATTAATATGCATGGTGTTCTGGGCGTAACGATTGGCGCTGTAGTAACCTGCTCAGAAATTGTTGGAAAAGAATATTTGATTAATAAAATTAATCAGGCTGCCGAATAAATTGAATTATGAAAAACCGAATTACATATCTTTTCTTCCTCGGTTTTTTAGGAATTCTGATTTCCTGCGGTACATCAAAGTCAAAAAATCATCAGCCCGATATTTCCAGTTATAATGCGACAAAACCTATTGTTACAAAACTTTCAGACAGCATTTTTATTTCAGGAAATAATTCACTTTTAAAAAATAAACAGGGACTTTGGGAATTATATGTTGAAGGTGATCCTTTAGAAATTGGCCTCAACACCGGCGCCTTATCTGATTCGCTTCTGCAAAAACAACAGCAAATATTTTTCTCCAAAATAAAAGATTTAATTCCGTCGAAATTTGAACAAAAATTGCTGCGTCATTTTTTAAAATGGTACAACCGAAAATTATATGCCAATGTTCCCGAAGAATATCAAACAGAGATTTTTGGGGTTTCACAATACACTTCGCACGATTTTGACAATATTGCACCACAGTATCAGCGCGGTTTGTATCTGCATGCGGCGCACGACATTGGGCACGCTCTGCAGGATTTGGCTTTAGTTGGCTGTTCGTCTTTTGCGGCTTGGGGCGAAAAATCGGAAGACGGAAATTTAATTCTCGGGCGCAATTTTGATTTTTATGTTAACGATGCTTTCGCCGAAAATAAAATTATTGCTTTTGTAAAACCAGAACAAGGTTATAATTTTATGATGGTTTCCTGGCCCGGAATGATTGGCGCTGTTTCTGGAATGAATCAGCAAGGCTTGACCGTTACGATTAATGCGGCAAAATCAGAAATTCCGATGAGTGCCAAAACGCCAATTTCAATCTTGACCCGCGAAATTTTACAGCATGCTTCAACTATTGATGAAGCGGTTGCCATTGCAAAAAAACGATCTGTCTTTGTTTCTGAATCAATTATGGTGGGAAGTGCGCAAGACAATAAAGCTGTTTTAATAGAAGTTTCGCCCAAAAAAATAGACGTTTATGAAGTTCCAAACAGCAATCAATTAATTTGTTCGAACCATTTTCAGAGTGAAACATTCAAAAATGAAAAACGAAATCAGGCACAAATTGCAGACAGTCACTCTGAATATCGCTTTGAAAGAATGGAAGAACTTTTATCTGAAAACAAAAAAATAAATCCTGAAATTGCTTCGGAAATTCTTAGAGATAAAAACGGTTTAAACAATATTCCGCTTGGTTTTGGTAATGAAAAAGCGCTGAATCAATTGCTGGCGCATCACGGCATTATTTTTAAACCGAAAGAAAAACTAGTTTGGGTTTCGGCGAATCCATTTCAGCTTGGTGAATTTGTTTGTTATAATTTGGATTCTATTTTTAATGGCAGAAAAACAAATACCGCGATTTCATTTGAACAGGAAAATTTAAATATCGCCAAAGATCCTTTTATAAAAACAGAAGCTTTTCAAAACTATAAAAAGTTTAAAGCCGAAAATCACCAAATGGATTTGTATCTTAAAAAAGAAGAAACAATCTCGCCCGAATTTCTGCAGCAGTATCAATCGCTAAACCCAGATTATTGGGTTGTATATTACAAAGCAGGGTTGTACTTTTATCAAAAAAAACAATTCCGTGCGGCTCAAATAAATTTTGAAAAAGCACTGACAAAAGAAATTACTACGGCTCCTGAAAAGGCAAAAATTGAAAAATATTTAAAAAAACTCAAAAGAAAATTACAATGATTCCAGCAATAGAAAAAAATTCTTTAGACGAAATTAAAGTTTTTCAGGAACAAAAATTAACGGAGCTTTTAGCATATATCGCTGCGAATTCTCCTTTCTACAAAAGACTTTTTGCAGGACAAAATATTGATATTTCGAAAGTAAAAACTTTAGAAGATTTACAATTTCTGCCCGTAACAACCAAAGAAGATTTACAGCAATACAACGACGATTTTTTGTGCGTTCCACAACATAAAGTCATTGATTATGCTTCAACTTCAGGAACTTTAGGCGATCCGGTAACTTTTGGTTTAACCGATTCTGATTTGGACCGATTAGCATATAACGAAGCTATTTCGTTTGCCTGCGCTGGAATTGCAGAAGGCGACGTCGTTCAATTAATGACCACAATTGACAGAAAATTTATGGCTGGACTTGCCTATTTTCTGGGTTTAAGAAAACTGAAAGTCGGGGTAATTCGCGTTGGTGCCGGAATTCCGGAAATGCAGTGGGATTCGATTTTAAAATACAATCCGAGTTATTTAATTACGGTTCCTTCTTTCCTTTTAAAATTAATTGAATACGCCGAAATTCACGGAATCGATTATAATAATTCGAGCATAAAAGGTGCCATCTGTATTGGAGAATCTTTGAGAGAACAAGATTTTTCAATGAATATTTTGTCGAAAAAAATTACAGATAAATGGAAAATTAAGTTGTTTTCAACTTATGCTTCAACCGAAATGAGCACCGCTTTTACAGAATGTGAACATGGTCAAGGCGGGCATCATCACCCAGAATTGATTATTGTTGAAGTTTTAGACGAAAATAATCAGCCGGTAAAAAATGGAGAAACAGGCGAACTTACTTTTACCACTTTAGGAATTGAAGCAATGCCTTTACTGCGTTTTAAAACTGGAGATATTGTCCAGCTTCATGACGAACCTTGCGCCTGCGGCAGAAATACGTTGCGCGTTGGGCCAGTTGTTGGCCGCAAAAAACAAATGATAAAATACAAAGGAACAACACTGTATCCGCCAGCGATGAATGATGTTTTGAGCAGTTTTGATACTATCGAAAATCATTTAATCGAAATCTCGACGAACGATTTAGGCACCGATGAAATCCTGATAAAAATCGCAGTAAAAAATCAAACTCCAGAATTTCTTCAGGAAATAAAAGACCACTTTAGAGCCAAACTGAGAGTAACTCCAAAAATAGAATTTGCCTCAAAAGAAACTTTAAACCCGCTAGTTTTTAATCCAATGAGCCGAAAACCCATTCGGTTTTTTGATTACCGAAAGACTACCACATAGAAACTTATTTTTCACCATATAAGTAATATAAGTTTATTTAAAAGATTGCGTTGAAAAGCATTTTAATTAAATGAACTTATATTACTTATATGGTTTATTTACAGCCCATTAAATGTTTTGCTGTGAATTGAACTAAATGTTGTAATTTTGCAAAAAATTATGAAGATGGTCAAGATTGGCAACATAGAATTACCCGAATTTCCTTTATTACTTGCTCCAATGGAAGATGTGAGCGATCCGCCGTTTCGCAGATTATGCAAAACGCACGGTGCTGACATGATGTATTCTGAATTCATTTCGTCAGAAGGATTAATTCGTGATGCAATCAAAAGCAGAATGAAGCTGGATATTTTTGATTATGAGCGTCCGGTTGGAATCCAGATTTTTGGAGGAGATGAAGAAGCGATGGCACTTTCGTCAAAAATCGTTTCTACAGTAAAACCAGATTTGGTGGATATTAATTTTGGATGTCCAGTAAAAAAAGTGGTTTGCAAAGGTGCCGGTGCCGGAGTTTTGAAAGATGTTGATTTGATGGTGCGTTTGACCAAAGCCGTTATCAGAAGTACAGATTTGCCTGTTACGGTAAAAACGCGTTTAGGCTGGGACGAAAGCTCGATTAATATTGATGAAGTTGCTGAAAGACTTCAGGACATTGGTGTTCAGGCTTTGACAATTCACGCCAGAACTCGTGCTCAAATGTACAAAGGCCACTCTGATTGGTCGCATATTGCACGTGTAAAAAACAACCCGAGAATTACAATGCCTATTTTTGGAAACGGCGATATCGACAGTCCGGAAAAAGCATTAAAATATAAAAACGAATACGGAATTGACGGTATCATGATTGGCCGTGCCGCGATTGGTTATCCGTGGATTTTTAACGAAATAAAGCATTATTTCAAAACTGGTGAACACTTGCCTGCTCCAACCGTAATTGATCGTGTTGAAGCTGCCAGAAATCATTTGCAATGGTCGATGGACTGGAAAGGTGAACGTCTAGGAATTGTAGAAATGCGTCGTCATTATACCAATTATTTCAAAGGAATTCATTCGTTCAAAGAATTCAAGCAAAAATTAGTTACAACTGATGCACCTGAAGATTTATTCTCCATTATGAAAGAAATCGAACAGGTTTATGCTGGATATGAATTTGCTTAAAAAGCATAAAAAAAGACCTTCAAATTGAAGGTCTTTTTATTTTTTATACTTGAACTCGTTTCCACTTTCCTCTTTTATAGAAAAAAATTCCAGCTAGAGTAATAGCAGTTTCAGCAACCGGAATTGCAATAAAAACGCCTGTTGGTCCCATATTGAAATGTTTGGCTAATACAAATGCCAGCGGAATTTGGAACAGCCAAAATCCGAAGAAGTTAATTCCGGTTGGCGTCCAAGTGTCTCCTGCTCCATTGAAAGTATTGATTAAAACCATTCCAATTCCGTAGAAAATAAATCCGATACTCATGATCTGCAACGCTTCAATGGCAACGGTTTTTACCTGATTATCATTTGTGAAAAACGAAATAATATATTGTCCAAAAACCAAAGTAATTACCATAATTGTCGCCATGAAAATGACATTGTAACGCGCGGTTGTATAAACTGATTTTTCGGCACGTTCAATCTGTTTCGCTCCTAAATTTTGTCCGACCAAAGTAGCAGCTGCATTACTCAATCCCCAAGCAGGAAGAATAAAAAACATCATAATTCTAAGCGCGGTCTGATAACCTGCAGAACCATGATCACCACCAGTTGTCGCCACTAATTGCGCCAAGAAAATCCAACTGCAGGAAGCGATTACAAACTGTAAAATTCCCGGTGCTGCGATTTTTACTAAAGCTTTTATTTGTGTGAAATCAGGCGCGAAATATGGAATCTTGATTTTTAAAATTCCGTTCCCAAAAAACAAATGATAAACCTGATATAAAACCCCAATGCTTCGTCCGATAGTTGTTGCCAAAGCAGCACCAATCAGTCCGAAAGCAGGAATTGGTCCAAAACCGTTAATTAAAATTGGACATAAAATGATATTGCAGATATTGGCAATCCAAAGACTTTTCATTGCAATTGCTGCATTTCCTGCTCCACGAAAAATTCCGTTGATCAAGAACAAAAGCATAATGCATAAACTCGAACCAATCATAATTTGAGTGAATCTAAAACCATGTTCGGCAGCTTCGACAGATGCACCCATCAGCAACAATATATCTTTGGCATAAATAATTCCCAAGACACTCATTATAGCATTTACGGCAATTGCAACAATTATGGCCTGCATTCCGGCTTTAGCTGCTGCGACTGGATCTTTTTCTCCAATTCGTCTTGCTACTACAGCAGTTGCTGCCATGCTCATTCCTATTGCGAGCGAATATATAATCGTTAAAACTGATTCGGTTAATCCAACGGTTTGAATTGCAAAACTGCTATGTTTTAAATGTCCGACGAAATATAAATCGACTAAAGCAAAAACCGATTCCATCATCATTTCCAAAACCATCGGAATGGCAAGGAGAATTACAGCTTTTTTTATACTTCCCGAAGTATAATCAAACGATTCGTCGCCTTTTAAGGCTTGTTTTAAAGTGGTGAAAATTTTAGAAAAGAAGCTTTTCTGTATTGTAGTTTCTGTCATGATAAGCTAGGATAAATGAAAATATATGTTCAGATGCAATAATCTGAACGCGTAAAAAAACGTAAGTATCCTAATTATTCTAAAAGATAAACTAGGATTAGGCAGAAACAATCATATGCGCTAATTTTTTGAGACGATAAATATATGGAATATTTTTTAGCCAGAAATATTAATCCAGCAGCTTTTTACTTACTCGGCTGCAAGCAATTAAGGATGCCAGAAAGCCTAGAGAAATAATAGTTCCTAAAACAATCAATATGTTTTCAATTGTAAAAACAACCGGAAACGCTAATGTTGGCGTGATCATAATAAGTGAATATTTTTGCTGCAGCAATACCAGAATGACACCTAATACAAGTCCGATTATGCCTCCAAAAACACTCAGCAAAGTTCCTTGAAGCAAGAATATTTTTCGCAGATGGCTAATTTCTGTTCCAAGATTAAAAAGGGTTTTCAGATTTCCTTTCTTCTCTAAAATCATCATAATTAAAGCGCCAATCAAATTAAAAAGTGCCACAATAATTACTAAGGTAAAAATCAGGTAAACAGCGATATTTTCGGTGTTTAGCATTCTATACAAAGATTCATTCAGCTGTGCTCGGTTTTTAAGCGTGACTTTATTTTTGAAAATACTTTCTAGCTGTGATCTTACGGCATTTTCATTTGCATTATCTTCTAAATTAAATTCAACGCCCGAAATTTGATTTGGTTTGTACATTAATAATTCTTGTACCAAACCTAAATCGGCAAAAACATATTTTGAATCTAAATCTTCACTTATTGAATAAATTCCAACCGGAAGAACATCTGTTTTTGTAAAAGCATCATCAGGATTTTCAATTGCTCCTTTTCCTGGTTTTGGAGCAAATATCTGGAGCGGATTTTCGAAATCAAGAACGCCCAACGAAAAATCACGCGAAATGCCGTAACCAATTACAACCTGATACGTATCTGGTTTTAGCCATTGTCCTGTGAAAAGCTTTTTTCTGATATCGTTGACTACGGGATAATTACGGTCAACTCCTTTTAAATAGGTAACTTTTTGTTTGTCTTTAAACAAAAACAAAACGCGCTCTTCTATAATTTTAGTGTACGAAACAACACCATCAATTTTCTTAATCTGATTTTCCTGATCTGGTGTAATTAAAAATGATTTTCCGTACGTACTTGTCATTTTTAAATCAGGGTCGATTTCATTTGTAAACGAAAGACTAAAAACCTTTAAACCGCTAAAAACTGATAAAACCACAAACAAAGCCATTGTACCAACGATGATTCCCATGCTGGCAATTCGGTTAATGATATTAATAGCATTGTTTTTACTTTTGCTAAAAATATAACGTTTGGCTATGTAAAGGGGGAAATTCAATTTATGATTTTCTTCTTTTGTCTAAAAGATCACGGTTTTCAATTGGGTTTTCTCTGTTAGATAAAGCGTTATCGATTTTTTCGATATAATCTAATGAGTCATCGATAAAAAATACCAAGTTTGGTACACGGCGCAACTGTAAACGCACGCGCTGTGATAAATCATGCTTAATTAAAGTCGAATTTGATTTTATACCGTCTAAAGTTTCTTGGGCTTTTTCTTGAGGAAAAATGCTTAAATATACTGTAGCCACAGACAAATCTGTTGTAACACTAACTTTGGATACTGAAATTACTAAATTGGTAATTCCGTTTTTTCGCACTTCACCTTGCAAGATATCAACCAAATCTTTCTGGATGACACCGCCTATTTTTTTCTGTCTATTTGTTTCCATAATGCAAAAATACTATTTTTAAATTCAATAGGTTAATTTCAAATCAAGATATAGATTGATTTTTCAAACTTAAAATTGCTTTTATTTCCGTTTTGCATTCATTTCTTCTTTTGCTTCAGAATTAAAAAAAACTTAAATATCTAATTTTCAGATAGTAAACCTGATAAAGATCATGTTTTTACTGATTTTCTTTGTCGAACTTTGAGGTAAACATTACAACTTATTTATCATGAAAAAGAGAGAACCAATAAGTCACATTATGACAAAAACCGTAGTGACTGCAAATGAAAAAGATGATTTAAAAACAGTAGTTGAAAAATTAAAGAAAAATACAATTCGACATATTCCAATTGTTAAGGGAAAAGAAGTGGTTGGTATTATCAGCCGCACAGACGTCAACCGTCTTACTTTTGGAGCTTTGTTTGACGGACAAGAAGGCGCAGATGCAGCTATTCTTGATATGCTGTCCATTTCTCAAGTAATGACCTCAAAACCCAGAACAGTTCCTTCGGATATGATTATTAAAGATTTGGCAGAAATTTTTTCAAAAGAAGATTTTCACGCTTTACCTGTTGTTGATCATGAAGAACTTAAAGGAATTGTGACAACAACCGATGTTATAAAATATTTACTGGAACAATACGATTAATCCAAACTTAAACTTACGAAAAAAGGGAGCCGTTAAGCTCCCTTTTTTTTATCTGTTTTGCAGCCATCCTTCCGGATTGTTGTTTGATGTATTCTGAAGAATCAAAAATTTAATTACAGTTTTTCCTGTATCACCGCTGGTTCTTACTTTTCCAAGACTTTGTTTAATTTTTACCTTATCTCCTTGTTCTACAAAAACCTGACTCAGATTCTGATAAACAGTAAAATAATCTCCATGCTGAATAAAAACTGCTCTATTTACTGGAGACAATGCAATAACTTTTGAGACCACTCCTTCAAATACTGCACGTGCAGTGGCACCATCTTCTGTTGTAATCTCAACTCCTGAATTGTGTACTGTAATTGAAGGATGCAGCGGGTGAGGCTGATCTCCGTATGCAAGGGAAATAAATCCTTTTTCAACTGGCCATGGCAATTTTCCGCGGTTTGCCTTAAAGTCTGCCGCTAGAATTTTACCTTCAGGTGTCAATGCAATCTTATCTGAAGAAATGCTTCGAACAGGTGGATCATTACTTTCTGTAGTTTTACCCTCTGCAATTCTTTTTCTTCTTTCTTCTTCTGCTTTCTGGTTTGCTAACCTAATTTGTTCACGAATAAGATCTTTGATTTTTGCATCAATTCTTCTTGATTCTTGTTGTTTAGCTTTAGTATCGGCAATAATTTTGTTTTTATCCTTTTTAAGGGCGTTCACTAATTTTTGCTGTTCTTTCTTTTCAATTTCTAAACTTTGTTTTTCTTTTTGATTTTCAGCGATGATTTTTTTCTTAACTTTTCTCTGACCGTCAAGTTTTGCATTAAAATCAACTAACTGAGCTGTTTTAGACTGAATTTCTAAACCTTGATTTTTTCTGTAATTCGTATACTGTTTTAAATATTGCGCTCTTTTATAAGCCTGTAAAAAACTTTCGGAAGATAAAATAAACATGGCACGGCTCTGCTCTGAACGGCTTTTGTATGATTTAAGAATCATTTTTGCATAATCCTCTTTTAAAACCGCCAATTCTTTTTTCAGTTTATTAACCTGAACCTGATTAATATACATATCATTACTGATAAGTCTTTCTTGTTTTGCCGTTGTATTAATCAGTTTTTCTTTCAGCTTAATTTTATTCGCCTGAATCATAAATACATTTACAGCTGATTTTTCTTGTTTCTTTACAGACTGCAGCATTTTTTCGTTATCTCTAATTTCCTGCTGAATTTGCGCTTTACGCTGTTCAAGTTTTTCTTGCTGCGAATCCTGTGCCCACATAAAAGTAGTGGCACAAATAAAAATTAGGCTTAGGAGAAATTTTGGCATGTTTCTGTTTTCTTTTTGCAAATTTACTTAATTATAACTTTTTTATACCCACTTGGAACACTATAAGGAAAAGAAAGTTCTTCATTAAATGAAATATTATTATAATTTAAATTAATATTGGTTTTCCCTTTTGGCTGTACCGCATTAATTTCAATATTCGTTGGAAGCGTTCCCTGATTGTATGTTTTAATGTCAGAGTACATAATCTCAAGATTTATATTTTCTGAGGCTTGTGAAATTTCTTCTTTCTGAATTAAATATTTTTCAGAATCTAGATAAAATACCTTTTTCAGTTTATCATCTTTTTCATCTTCTAATCTAAAAAGATTTTCGACAATTGTCTGCGTATATTTTCCTTTTCTCAAATCATCAAGCGCCTCTCCTACTAACAAATTCTGCACCTTACCGTAATTAAGTTCAGTTCCAAGCCATTGGCTTAAACTGGTAAAATCACCTTCGTAATAGGTGCCTTTTATTTTTTCATAATAACTCACCGTGGTTGGGGTAATCAAAGCTTTAGCCATCGTAATTCCCAAAACACGAATGCTTATTAAAATCTGTTTGTCTTTTTCAATTTTGATATCCGCATTAACATTCTGGCTTTGCTTCTCATCTTCATATCTTGCATTGGCTTTAATGCTTAAAGTCGAAAAATCTAACTTATTATTGTAATGTTTTTCAATTACTTTTTTATCTTCTTTTGGTGCTTCTTCAGTCTTGACATTATTGTTTTGTACTGCAACGGCCTTTGATTTACATGAAACAGCTAAAACCGAAAGCAATACTATTGCTATATATCTCTTCATCTTTTCTTACTTCTTTTGTTTTAATAACTCACTAGCCTTCAAAAAGTACTCCTCTTTTTTCTTGGCGTCTCCCAGTCCATTATAAGCCTCTCCTAACTGAATATTAAAATTTGCTTCCAGCTTTTTATCATCGACAACATAATCGAGGCCCATTTCTAAAACGGTTTTTGCATTCTTAAATTGTTTTAACTGATTGTTTCCCAGTCCTGCATAATAATAAAATTGCGGTTGACTTGGGTAAACTTCAATCATAGTCATTGCTCTTTTTGTCATTGGTTCAAATTGTTTTGCCTGTGTGTAGGCTTCGAGCAAAAGCAAATTGGTTTCGCGGTCGGTATCTGAATTTGATTTTAAATCTTTTTCATAATATTTAATTGCATTTTCATACTGGCCTTTGCTGTGATAAAATTTTCCAATTTCTTTTGCAACGTCCACATTCGGATCATTGTCAAAATAGGAAATTGCTTTCTCCAAATCTGGAGCATATTGCGGATTCTTATTGGTATAAATCAAAAATTCATTCAAAGTTCTGTGCTTAATTTTTGAATCAATTTTTGAACTTGCCAAAATAATATTCATTGACTTAATCGCTTTATCAGCCTGGTTTGCATCTAAATAGGTTTTAAACAAACTTACCTGCGCCCATTCAGAATTTGGAACTTCTTTTGCCAATTTTGTCGCAACTTCTAAAGCCTTATCATTATCATCTGATTTTGAATATAAAATAATCAGATTCAGATAATTTGACTCTTCCTTTGGATTCTTTTTTATCTGATCAATCAAATTAGAAATTTCAGCATTTTGATATTTGCCTTGAGATAGAATCTGCATTTTATAACGATCACGATCTTCAGATTTTCCAAATTTATCGTTCATTTCGTTAATCGCGACAAGCGCTTTGTCAAATTGATTTGTAATCATATAAAGCGATATCAAATCATCTTTATACTCTTCGTCAAAAACAATAATTTTTTGAATCGTTTCTATTGCCAGCGGATAATTCTTGGTTTCATAACTTACGTCATAAATTCCAAGCCAATACCATTTATTTTTAGGATTTAATTCTGTCGCCTTTTCAAAAGCAGTACTTGCGTTTTGATACTCTTTTAAAGCCAGATAATTTTTTCCTAATTCAAAATAAGCAACAGCATCATTCGGTTTTAGTTTTATACACTTTTCTAATGATACTAAGGCTTTATCGTAATTTTCGATTCCTTTTTGTTTCAAAGATTCATAAAAAGCATCTTGATATTCATCAGGCGCCATAGCAATATCTTCCGGTTCTGTTTGAGCCAAAACCGAGTTTGAATTGCTAAGCAAAACGAAAAATAAAATGACCAAAACGCCTTTTTTCATTCTTTTTATAATTTCATTTTTAAACCAAAAAGAAACTGCTGAAACTCTCTTTTATTCTAAAACAGAATAATCTCCAATGCTTACGCTTGTAAACTTTCCGTCATAACTAACATGATTTCCAATCATCGCATTGTCTAAGTTAGCGTTTTTTATTTGAGAATAAGTTTGTATTAAGCTATTTTTAATAGAACTGTCTGTAACGCGGCATCCTTTTCCTAACGAAACATTTGGTCCAACGGTTGCATTTTTCAGCACAACATTTTCACCAATATAACATGGCGGAATAATTGTAGCATTTTCTAATGTTACATTATAATCTACTAAATGCTCTCCGTCGTTATGTAAAAAACCAAGCATTCTGGTATTTGTTTCAACTGTAACATCTTTGTTTCCGCAATCCATCCATTCGTCAACGCTTCCGGTTTTGAAAACTTTTCCGTTGGCCATCATCGCTTTGATTCCGTCATTGATTTGATATTCACCTCCATTTTGGATATTATTATCTAAAACACCCTGAAGTTCTTTTTTCAAATCTCCAACTTCTTTGAAATAGTAAATTCCGATAACCGCTAAATCACTTACAAACTCTTTTGGTTTTTCAACCAATTCTATAATTTCATTATTCTGATTCAATTTTACAACTCCAAAAGCTTCTGGCTGATCCACTTGTTTTACCCAAATTACAGCATCTGCCTGAGGATCTAATTCAAAATCAGCTCTAATTAAAGTATCTGCGTAAGCAATAACTGCAGGACCAGACAGCGATTCTTTGGCACACATAATTGCGTGACCTGTTCCTAAAGGCAAATCCTGACGGTAAATAGACGCTTTTGCTCCAAGACCTTTAGCCAAATCCTGCAAACTTGTTACAACATCTTCACCAAAAAAAGCTTCATCACCTAAAATAAAAGCAACTTCTTCGATTGGTTCTTTTAATATTTTTGCAATATCTTCAACTAAACGGTGAACGATCGATTTTCCTGCAACAGGAATTAATGGTTTTGGAACTGTTAGGGTATGTGGACGAAGTCTTGAGCCACGTCCGGCCATTGGAACGATTATTTTCATCTTTGTATTTATTTTTTTATGGGAAGATTTCAAAATCTTCTTGAGTTGGTTCTAATTTTAACGCAAAGTCCGCAATCCCGATAGCTATCGGGATTCGCGAAGAATGCTAAGTTTTTCATTTTATTTTTAAGATCGCAAAGCACAGAAATGATTACTGTGACTGCGACTGAAAACTATTTAACGCCTGTACTTCCAAAACCGCCTTCGCCTCTTGAAGTTTCTGAAAGTTCTTCAACTTCAATCCACTCTGCTCTTTCGTGTTTAGCAATAATTAATTGTGCAATTCTTTCTCCGTTTTCAACAACGAATTCTTCATTTGATAAATTTACCAAAATCACACCTATCTCACCTCTATAATCGGCATCTACCGTTCCTGGAGAATTTAAAACCGTTACACCTTTTTTTGCTGCAAGTCCGCTTCTTGGTCTAACCTGCGCTTCATAGCCAATTGGCAATTCAATAAAAAGTCCCGTTTTTACAATTGTTCTTTCTAAAGGTTTTAGCGTAATCGATTCTGTTAAATTAGCACGCAAATCCATTCCTGCCGAAGCAATAGTTTCGTAGTTTGGCAAGTCGTGCTGTGATTTATTGATGATTTGTATTTTCATTTGTAATTTAAATTTTAAAACGGACTTATTTTTTCTTTAGTATTCCTTTTATGGTATCTTTTTCGTAATGATAAACCATATACATAAAAATTAAAAGAAGCGGAATTCCAACATAATATTTCTCTCTGAATCCGTAAAATGAAATTATGGAGAATACTATTGAAACACCTAAATAAGCTCCAATCTTGTTCATATCATAAGGGATCGGATAATATTTATTTCCTAGAATATAAGAGATAAGCATCATGCTTCCGTAAGCTGAAATAGTGGCAATTGCAGAACCATAGTAACTGTATTTTGGGATTAAAAAATAATTTAAAACCAAAGTAACAATTGCACCGACAATAGAAATGTAAGCCCCAATTTTAGTTTTATCAGTCAGTTTATACCAAACCGATAAGTTGTTATAAATCCCTAAAAAGAAGTTTGCCAAAATAATCAGCGGTACAACCTTCATCGCCTCCCAATAGGATTTGTTATCTAACAATAAATATTTTAAAACATCTGCAAAAACGATAACGCCTAATAAAATCAACGAACCTAAAATCACAAAATATTTCGTGATTACGGCATATGTCTGAGGCGCATTTTCATTTTTAGCATGGCTGAAAAAGAAAGGCTCGATTCCTAATCTGAAAGCAGTTGCAAAAAGAACCATGAATAATCCTAATTTGTAACAAGCTGAATAGGCACCTACTTCAGATTTTGCTAAATTTTCAGGAAGCAGATAACCTAGAAGGATTTTATCAAAATGCTCGTTTACGGCAAAAGCCAATCCAGCTACCAAAATTGGAAGTCCGTATTTCATCATTCTTTTCCAAAGTTCTGGATCAAACTTTCGTCCAAGCGAAAGGTAATTTGGCGAAAGCACAATAAAAGTGGCCAAACTTGCCAAAAGATTAGCAATGAAAATATAGGCAATTTGGAAATTCTCAACATATAAATTATCCCAAACCGAATTAGGATGTGAAGCTGCTAGTTTTGGCAAATACATCAAAAAGAAAATATTCAGCAATAAATTGATTATGACATTTCCAATCTTAATTGCAGCATAAACCATTGGGCGTTGGTTGGCTCTAAGCTTAGAAAAAGGTACTAAAACCAAAGCATCTAAAACTAAAATCCAAACCGAATATGTAACATACTGTACATCGACTTCGGCCCAAGTTGCAAGTGTATTTCTAAAAATTAAAGCTGCAAATAAAAACCCAATTGATGACCAAAAAATAGAAATCGTAGAAGTTGCAATTACATTTTTCTTGTCTTCTTCAGCACTGTAGAATCTGAAAAAAGCAGTCTCCATTCCGTAAGAAAGGACAACATTGAAGAAAACCATCCAAGACAAAACAATCGAAACTTCGCCATATTCTGCAGTTGGTAAAATACCTGTATATAATCTGACCAATAAAAAACTAAGCATCCTTGGTAAAACCGTTGCTAGTCCGTAAATCGCAGTTTGTTTGAATAGATTTTTATATAATCCCAAAATAATTTTTATAATAAAGTTCGTAAAACAAAAATAACCAATTCTTTGGTTTATTAATGATTTTGCCTGTTCAATAAAAGAAGTTCAGCGTTTTTTTATTGAGTAAGTTTGTTTTCGTCAAGAACTTTCACAAAATGAAATCCTTTTGGACCATAACCTTGATTGTAGTAAAAACGATGCGCACCAAAATTTCCGGTAAAAGCATCTAAAACTATACTGCTGCATCCTAAATCTAGAGCTTTTTGATCAATGTAGTCTGTCAGTAATTTTCCAATTCCTTTTGATCTATGTTCTGGATTAACAACAAAGTTATCAATCTCAAGATATTTTCCCGTCCAAAGTTTTGTTGCCGACCAACAGCCCGTAATCCCTAAACACACATCATTATCAAAGACTCCAATCTGAATATAATTATGAGGCACCATTTCTAAAAGATAGGATTGATATTTTTCTAGTGAAATTTTGGGAT
Source organism: Flavobacterium sp. LC2016-01 (assembly GCF_009711135.1). Lineage (GTDB taxonomy): Bacteria > Bacteroidota > Bacteroidia > Flavobacteriales > Flavobacteriaceae > Flavobacterium. Next base: position 97,933 of record NZ_WMIC01000011.1, read on the forward strand.
AAAGAAATCGCATGGTATCGATTTGTGCCAGCATTTCGTCAATTGTAGTAAGTTCTCGTATTTGAAATTCCATTGTAATAAAAGATAAACCTCAAAATTACTCAATTTTTCTTAGGCCTTATATATAATTGTGAAACAACACATATGTGAAATCTATAAAATTGAAAAAAAATTATATAAATTTTCACAACTGCTTCTGTATTAACTTTGTATCAAAGGGAATGAGAAAAGCTAAAATACAACCCTTAAAAAAGAAAAGCATTGGGACTGATAAAGCTAGTTTGTTCCCACAAAAGACAAAGCAAAAGGGATTGATTCTGCTGAAATGTAACCCTTAAAAAAAACAGAGCATTGGGATTAATAAAGCTAGTTTGTTCCCATAAAAGACAAAGCAAAACAGAGGTGATAAATCTGTACAATAATTTTATAAAATGGTATTGATTCTCAATTTTTGGGTAAATTGAGAATCACCATTTTATAACAAACAAAAAACAATACAATTTCTATATAAAAGAGAAAAAGCCGATATTTGGGGGTGTCGGCTTCTTTTTGACCAAAAAAAAAGCCAGCAAATATTTGCTGGCTTTTTTTATATTTTTAGATTTCTTATTATCCGTTCAACGCTTCTGCTCCACCAACGATCTCTAAGATTTCGTTTGTAATAGCAGCCTGACGCGCTTTGTTATAAGTCAATTTCAATTGGTTTCTTAATTCAGTTGCGTTGTCAGTTGCTTTGTGCATAGCTGTCATACGTGCTCCGTGTTCTGAAGCAAATGAATCGCGAATACCTTTGTATAATTGTGTTTTTAACGATTTTGGAATCAAAGTCAATACAATTTCTTCTTTTGAAGGTTCGAAGATATAATCTCCTGCCGTTACCGGTACATCAGATTTAATTGGAGCTAGCGGTAAAAACTGCTCTGTCTGAACAATTTGAGTTGCGGCATTTTTAAACTGATTGTAAATCAATTCAATTCTGTCGTAATCTCCAGCTAAGAATTTTTCAGTCAGATTCTCTGCAATTCCAGCAACATTTTCAAAAGTTAAATGATCGAAGATTGCATTATGATGTCCGTGAACTTTATAAGTTTTGCTTAAAACATCATTTCCTTTTTTACCAATAGGAAAAACATCAACCTGTTTTCCAGCGTAAAATGCAGTACGGTTTTTAACCTCCTTAATAATATTTGCATTAAATGCTCCACATAACCCTCTGTTTGAAGTTATAGCAACAAGCAATACTTTTTTTACTTCACGCTGAGTTGTGTAATCTCCACCAACTTCACCATCAAGTGTAGCAGAAAGATTTTGCAGCAACTCTGTTAATTTCTCGGCATAAGGTCGCATTGCAGTGATTGCATCTTGTGCTTTCTTAAGCTTTGCAGCAGAAACCATTTTCATAGCCGATGTAATCTGCATCGTCGATGAAACGGAAGTAATTCTATTACGGATTTCCTTTAAATTTGCCATTTTTTCTAATTAGAAAATTTGATAATTAGTCAATTAGATAATTGAAAAGTTCATTTCAATTATCTAATTATCTAATTGTCTTATTAGTTATATTTTGCTGAAACTTCTTTTGCTGCTTTTTCAATAACATCTGTAATGTTATCGTCAAATTTACCAGCTTTCAACGCGTTAAGCGTATCTTTATGTTTACTGTTTAAGTAAGACAAGAAATCAACTTCAAATTCTTTTACTTTATTTACAGGAACACTTTTCAATAAGTTTTTAGAACCAGCGTAAATAATTGCAACTTGGTTTTCAACTGGATAAGGATCATTTAAACCTTGCTTCAAGATTTCAACGTTTCTTTTTCCTTTTTCAATTACGTTTAATGTAACAGAATCCAAGTCAGAACCAAATTTAGCGAAAGCTTCTAATTCACGGAATTGAGCTTGGTCTAATTTTAAAGTTCCAGAAACTTTTTTCATTGATTTAATCTGAGCATTACCTCCAACACGAGATACAGAAATACCTACGTTGATCGCAGGACGAACTCCAGAGTTGAACAAATCTCCGTCAAGGAAAATCTGACCATCTGTAATCGAAATTACGTTTGTTGGGATATATGCAGAAACGTCACCAGCTTGAGTTTCGATAATTGGCAATGCAGTTAATGAACCGCCACCTTTTACGATTGACTTGATAGAATCTGGTAAATCGTTCATATTTTTAGCGATACCATCATCAGCAATTACTTTACAAGCACGCTCTAATAAACGAGAGTGTAAGTAGAAAACGTCTCCAGGGTAAGCCTCACGTCCAGGTGGTCTTCTTAATAAAAGAGAAACCTCACGGTAAGCAACAGCTTGTTTAGATAAATCATCATACACGATAAGTGCTGGACGACCTGAATCTCTAAAGTATTCTCCAATTGCAGCACCTGCGAAAGGAGCATAAACTTGCATTGGAGCTGGGTCAGAAGCATTAGCAGCAACAATAACTGTATAAGCCATTGCTCCTTTTTCTTCTAACATTTTAGCGATTCCTGCTACAGTTGAAGCTTTTTGTCCAATTGCAACATATATACAGAATACAGGTTTTCCTGCATCATAAAATTCTTTTTGGTTCAAGATTGTATCGATACAAACAGTTGATTTACCTGTTTGACGGTCACCAATTACAAGCTCACGCTGACCACGTCCAACTGGGATCATAGCATCAACTGCTTTTACTCCTGTTTGTAATGGTTCAGTTACTGGTTGACGGAAAATAACTCCTGGCGCTTTTCTTTCTAAAGGCATTTCGTATAAGTCTCCACCAATTGGTCCTTTTCCATCAATTGGAAAACCAAGAGTGTTAACAACACGTCCTACCATTTGCTCACCTACTTTAAGAGAAGCAATACGTTGAGTTCTTTTTGCTGTTGATCCTTCTTTGATTCCTGTTGATGGTCCTAAAAGTACCACACCAACATTGTCTTCTTCAAGGTTCAATACAATAGCTTCAAGTCCGTTATCAAATTCAACTAACTCACCATATTGTACATTCGATAACCCGTAAATACGAGCAATACCGTCTCCAACTTGAAGTACTGTTCCTACTTCCTCTAGCGTAGCACCAGATTCAAAACCTTCTACTTGCTTTCTTAATATTGCTGAAATTTCAGCAGGTTTGATTTCCGCCATCTTAATTTATAATTTAGACACTTTTATGTGTAATAAAACTAATTACTTAACTCTCTTTTTAATACTTGTAATCTGTTTGCAACAGAGGCATTGTATTGATTATCGCCTATTCTCAAAATAAATCCACCAATGATTGAAGGATCTACTATATTTTCTATTGTTATTTTTTTATCTGATAATGTTGCCACTTTTGCTAAAACTTTAGCTTCTAAAGCAGCATCCATAGGAATTGCTGTCGTAACTTTTGCTACTTCAATTCCATTACTCTCATCAAATACTTTACTGTATTCTACTGCAATTGCATCTAGAATTTCGAATCTTTTGTTTTCAAATAATAAATGAAATAAACCTTTAGTTATACCATTTACATTTGCAAAAACTTCTAAAAGAGCACTTTCTTTAACTTCAACTTTTGTAGTTGGGTTTTGAATAAAAGTACTTAATTCTAAATTGCTATCAATTGTAGAAGCAATTAACTTCATATCGTTATTAACAGCTTCGGCAACACCTTTAGAGTTTGCTAAGTCTAGAATTGCTTTTGCATAACGAATTGCTGCTCTTGTACTTGCCATATCTTAGTTTAACTTTACGTCACCTAACATTTTCTCAACCAATTTAGTTTGAGATTCTTTGTTAGATAATTCTTCTTTCAACAATTTTTCAGCAATGCTTAATGATAAAGTTGAAACTTGAGATTTCAATTCAGCCATAGCAACATTTTTCTCGCTTTCGATAGCCGCTTTAGCTTGCTCGATCATTTTTTGACCTTGCGCTTGTGCTTCGTTTTTAGAATCAGCGATCATTTTCTCTTTCATTTCTCGAGCTTCTTTAAGCATCGCGTCACGCTCTGCACGAGCTTCGTTCAAAATTCTTAAATTGTCCGCTTGTAAGTTTTGCATTTCTTGTCTTGCACTTTCAGCAGAAAGCAAAGCATCTTTAATACCTTGTTCTCTATCATTAACTGCATCAAGAATTGGTTTCCAAGCGAATTTTTTTAATAAAAATATTAATCCAACAAATATTAGTACTTGCCAAAAGAACAAACCGAACTCGAACTGATTTATTAACTTTTCCATTATATATTTAAGTATAAATTTTAAATTTTGTCTTTTTAAATTGCAATTTACAAAGCAATTTTAATGTTTTAATTTTTAAACAATAGTTACAACCAACCGTTGTAACTATTGTTTTTTTGTGTTTTAATTAAGCAGCGAATAATGCAGCGAAACCAATACCTTCAATAAGTGCAGCAGCAATAAGCATAGCTGTTTGGATTTTTCCTGAAGCTTCTGGTTGACGAGCAATAGCGTCCATTGCTGAACCACCAATTCTACCAATACCTAAAGCAGCTCCGATTACGATTAATCCAGCTCCGATGAAATTTAAACCGTTCATATATGTATATATTAAAAATTAAACATTCGATTTGATTTTAGATTTTTGAGTGTAGATCTTAGATTGAATCAATCTGAAATCTAAATTCTGAAATCTAAATTTTAGTGGTGCCCCTCCTCTTCGTGGTGGTGCTCTTCTACTGCTGAACCAAAATAAAGTGCAGACAGCATTGTAAAAATATAGGCTTGTAAAAATGCTACTAAAATCTCTAGTATAGAAAGTGCAAATGATAATCCGAAAGATAAACTACTTCCGATCCAGCTTTTAAAGATAAACATTAATCCGATAATACTCATCAATACGATGTGACCAGCAAAGATATTCGCGTACAAACGAATCATTAATGAGAATGGTTTAATGAAAACTCCTAACAATTCGATTGGAGCCAAAATAATTCTCATTGGTTTTGGTACACCTGGCATCCAGAAAATGTGACCCCAGTAATTTTTATTTGCAGTAAGATTTGTAATTAAGAAAGTAATGATTGCTAAAGAGAATGTAATTGTTAAATTACCAGTAGCATTAATTCCTAGTGGAGTTAATCCGAAGATATTTAAAAACAATACAAAGAAAAAGATAGTCAATAAATAACTCATGTATCTCTTATAATGTTTTTCACCAATATTAGGAATAGCAACTTCATCACGGATGAAAACCACTAACGGCTCAAAAATTCTTCCAACTCCAGAAGCAATTCCTCCGTTTTTAGCATATGACTTTGCTAAACTTGTAAACAACCAGAACATTAGTAAGGCCGCAATAAAAATAGAAAGTACTGTTTTTGTAATTGAAAAGTCTAATGGGCGAACATTTGTTGGATGACCTGTTTTTTCATCTTCAGTAATTGTTCCAGCAGCATCGGTTTTGTAGATTTTACCATCATGATGATTAATCATGTAATAATTTCCGTTTGATTCTGCTACAGCATGACCGTGATTAAATTTTGATGAAGAAAAAATTTGTAAACCATTATCCCAAATAATAACTGGTAAAGGAAAACCATAATATTTTCCTGTTTCATCATCTTGAGTCAAAGTAAAATCATGAGAATCTAAAACGTGATGTTTCACGAAACCTTTAATTTTAGATTTTACGTCAGTTGGCTCTGCATTATGGCCTTCTGCAGTAGCTTCGTGAGCTACTTCAGTTTGAGTATGTGCAGCGTCTTTTTCCGAATTAGCAAAGCCGATTACCGGAAGACAAGCTACTAAAGCTACAAGAATTAATCTGAGTGGTTTGTTTGAAATCACCATATCTGTTGAAAATCTGATTTTTTACGTTTCTAAAATTTGGTGCAAAGGTACATTTTTTATTAATATTCAAAAGGATATGAAAAATTATTTTTGAACCTTGTTTTACAGAATCCTTATTTTAACGCTTTTCATTTAATAATCGGATAGTTAAAAGCGTTTCAAATAACAAAAATAAAATAAATGTTATAAAAAAATTGACTTTTTCAACAGCCATGTTTTGAAACTTGTCTGTCAAAATTGGTCGTAAAACAAAATAGAAAAAAAACATTTGAATAAAAGTGCCTCCCATAAAAAGCATTCCGATATTATCAAAATGAGTTGTTTTAAACTTTAACAATACTAAAAATAATACAGCTGCAAATGCAAAAAAAATAAAATACAACGATTCTAATGTATAATGGAAATTTTGATCCTGAACACCACAAACAAATAAAACTCCTTTATGTATTATATAGGAGACTACGGCAAGAATAAATAAATGTAGAATTGGTCTGTAATCTTTTAAAAGCATTTGAAATATTTTTTTTGCAAAGATGCAACATTTATTTCAAGCGGTTTAAAAGGTAAATTACTTTGTTTTATTGATTTCGTTAACTTGACGGAAAACATTATAGAGTGCTATCGCAACTCCAACCATGATAAGAATTTTGTGGTAATAAATTTTGGGGCTCGGATGATTCTCATCGAGCCACGTCCCTAAATAGGAGAATAAAAAAATAATGACTCCCATTTGAATCGGAATATTAATAAGCGCGATCCATTTATTTCTCCTATTATTATTCTTATTATTCGGTTCCTTTTCCATCTTCTAATAGTATTGTCGGATTAGAATTTAACATCGTACAGGTTGCTGTAAAATCTGCTCCTGGTTCTATGGATAGTTTTCCAACTGCAATTTCTCCATGAATGCGAGCTGTTCCTTTTATATTAAGGACTTCTAAAACTTTTAATTTTCCTTGAAATTCTCCTTCAATATCAGCATTGTGGCAAATAATTTCTCCTTTAACAATTCCTGATGCTCCTATAACGAGTTTTCCTTGCGAAGTAAAATTTCCAATCAGTTCACCATCGAGTCTAAAATCAGCTTTTGAAACAATATCTCCAATAATAGAAGTTCCTTCTACAATTCTGTTGGTTTTTCCTAAATTCTCTGTAGTGCTTTTTTTGACTTTTTCAAACATGATTTTATGGGGTTTTTGGGGCTAAATACGTGTCAAGATTTTTTTTGATTTGAACTACCTTATAATTATCACTTGAAATAATTATTGGCATATTAGAGATTTTATATTTTTTATCGTCTCTCAAAACTCCTGAAACATCTTTGGCATACGCCTCTGATTTTAAACCATGAATAACTACAAAACTTTCTGTTTTATTGTATTTATCAAATGAAGTTGTTAGTCGTTCGAAATTTTCAACCAACATATATACCCTAATTGCTTCCTCAATTTTTTTAACCGTTTTAAGGTCATTATTCGAAACCGGATATAAAATTTTCCAGTTTTTGCCATCAACAGCTGTAAAATCTAGTTTTTCTAAAGTTGGAATTTGTTTTTCCAAAATTTCACGTGCCTCTTTTCCTTCTTCACTATTTGGGTAATTATCGGCAACATTTTCCAATCCCTTTTTATATACAGCCAAACCTTCTACTTTTCCTAAAGTACTCGCTTTAAGCAATTCAAATTTAGAAACAATGTCTTCTCCCGCATATTGATTGATCAAGTTGTCAATGTTGTTTAAAACTTCATCAAAATGTTCTTCCTCATAAAGTTTATACCATTTTTTATATTCCTTGTCAGCCGAGGCTAAATCATCAGAATTGGCATTGTTTAAAATCTGTGCATATCTTGAAGTTGGATAATTACCTATTATATCCGACTTCATTCTCTCTGCTCTTGCTGGATTTGTAATTTGATAGATTTTATACAAATTATACATCGAAGGCAAAACCAGTTTTTCTTCAGGTTTATTCTGTAATAATTGTTCTAACTTATCACTGGCTAAGGTGTATTCTTTAAATTTTTCTTTATAAATAAGTCCTAATTGATAATACGCAAAGTTTCGTTCTTTGCCAATACTGTCCATAACCACAGGACTTGTAGGGATTTTATTTTCATAAAATGCCGTTGTATATTTTTCTGGTACCGTTTGCTGCAACGCATTTATAGAATCCTGATTGATGTTTAAGGAATCGCTTAATCTTGTATTCACAATTGTTTTTGATGAAGATATTCTCCAGTTTCCTGCTATAGAACGATTTCCCCACATTTTTCTGAATTGCAGTTTTCCGTAAGCAACCGTTGTTGGGTTGTAAAAATAAAAAGTACTTGCGACATCATTTGATCCTGGCGGATTAAAGGCTCCTGCTGTTAAATCATTTTTGCCGGGCGCTTGAGGATTTATAGCAGTTTGTGTATTGCCTGTATTTGTGTTTCGCTGTACATTTGCAAGTTTTTCTTTTTCTTTTTCTTCTGCTAAACGTTTTGCGTCGTCATTCTTTTTAAGTTCCGCGATATAAATTTCGAAGTACGTTTTTCGTTCTTCTGCTGGTAAATTATATACTTTAATAATACTGTCGTTGCGTTTTGCAATTCCTTCGTATTTAATTACGTTATCTAAATTTTTTCTGTTTTTTTCGATAAAAGCAAACTCTCTGGTTTTTGGATTCAGCTTTACTAATGTACTGTCGTAATATTTTGCCGCCATTGTATAATCTGTATTTCTAAAATACATATTTCCAATGTTTCGATAGGTCGAAGCAACGAGATAAGGATCTTTAGATTTTCTGCCTAATGAACGATTGTAAAATTCCAAAGCATCTTTCTGCTCATTATTTTTATCAAAAAAGACAGCCATTTCATAAAACAGAATATCATAATAAGGTCTGTTTTCACGATCATCAATCAATTTATTATAGGTATCGATGAACATGTTTTGATCGTCATTTTCATAATCAAACATCTGCGCTTTTCTCGCATAAGCATGCATCATGTATTTACGATCGGCCTTGCGGTTCATATCGATTACGCCATTATAAAAGTAAACGGCACTATCTCTTTTTCCGGCTTCCTGGTATAACTGTCCTAAAATAAAACGATATCTGGCTCTGTCTTCGTTAATTCTGGTAAATTTTTCGGCAATTTTTAATTTGGTTACAGCACTGTCTTTTTGTTCTGTATTTAAAAAAGCTTCGGCCAATAATGCATTTGCATCCGAAAAAGTCTGTTTATCTAAGTCTGTTTTCTTTAACAGAAGATTGATATTTTTAATTACAATTGCATCATTTCCTAAACGCATATTTGTTTTTTCGCGCCAGATTTTTGCTGTGTAAATATTACTGCTGTTCGGGTATTTATAAAGAATATAATTGAAAGCCTCAATTGCCGGAATAAAACGTTGATCATAATATCTGGCTTTTCCGAGCATCAAATAAGCTTCGTCAATCTGATAATTTCTTTCTCTTCCTCCAATATTCATGGAGTGTTTCTGAATGGCTTTTGTTGCTTTGGTTTCTGCGAGCTCAAAATCTGGATTTTTTGCTTTTTCTCCTTCTGAAAAATTCTCGTCAAACTGCATTTTTTCGATTGGCAGAATTTTCCAAAAATTATCCTGATTATTCGTCTGAATTGACTTCAATCCTTTTTCAAGACCAATTCCGCCGTTATACAAAATGTTATATTTTGTACTTAAAGCATGAGAATTTCTGTTCACAAAAGTATTATTCTTGGTAGAACAGCCTATCAAAAAGAATAAAAAAGCAAGAAAAAAACAGTATTTTAGAGTATTCTTTTTCAATAGAACTAATTTTTAAAGCATAAACTTATAAAAAGCACTTTTAGTATAATGACTTGTAAAAATACGCTTCTTTTTGAAATATAGAAACTTAAACAGCAAAAAACGATTCCAGTTCTTGTAAGGTTTCTTCAGAGGTTTGAATATCTTTTACAATTTCGCCTTTATTAAGTGCCACAATTCTATTGCAAACTTCAACAGTATGCTGTAAATCATGGCTTGACACTAAAATAGTAACATTCGGGTCGTCAGCTAATTCCTTAATAATTTTCTTCAAACGGCTCACAGTTGTAGGATCTAAATTAGCAAAAGGCTCGTCTAAAATAATCACTTGAGGATTGCCAATAAGTGTTGCAATAATTCCCACTTTTTTCTGATTTCCTTTTGATAAATCGCGAAGATATTTCTTGTTGTTTAAAATCTCTCCATTAAAAAATTCTTCATGTTTACTTAAAAGCGCATCAATATCGGCTTTATTTTGATGACGCAAATCACCAATAAAATAAAAATATTCTTCAGGCGTCAAATAACCAATAAGGAAACTTTCATCTAAAAATGAACCTGTAAAAGATTTCCAGTTTTCACTGATATTTACCTGAATATCATTGCTTTTTATATATCCCGTAGAAGGCTGAATAAGATCTAAAAGCAAACTGAAAAAAGTTGTTTTTCCTGCGCCGTTATTCCCTACAAGTCCAAAACTCTGTCCTTTTGGAATTTCAAGATTGTTGATATTTAAAACTGTTGTATTGTTATATTGTTTTGAAAGCTGATTTACTTGTATCATTTTTTTTATGTTTAATTGTTGATTTGGTTAATTGTTAATTTGTTTTTTTCGATTAGATAAAAATTATCTAATTATCAAATTGACACATTCTCTAATTAATTTAACTCTTTTGTTTATAAGCACTTATTGTACTGTATTTTTCGACTTTGTATCTTTTTTCAATTAAAGAAAAAACCTTTTCTTTAAAAATAAAACCCAAAACTCCAGCGCCCGCAACCAAAGCTAATGCAACGGTTTTATCGGCAAAACGAAGTCCAAGCCAATACAATAATAATGGCAAAAATATTTTAGGAAGCGAAAGCAGCATTGCGCTTACATTAAACGCTTTTTTGTCGCCAAAGGCACCGCTGGCACTACTTAAATCAATAGGAGTTTTTGTAAATGCACCGCCTAAAAGTACCAAATGTGAGTTTACACCAATGTTATAAATTGCTCCAACAACAATGGTTAAGTAAACTTCCCATCCATAAAAAAGATAAAATGATGCAATAATTGTCGACACAAAAGTCACAATTACAATAAGCCACCATTTTGAAGTAATATAACCGCGATACGGAATATTTTGTGTCATCATTAATTGATAATACGAACTGTCCCAACTTGGTACAAACTGACCAAAAACAAATAAAAATCCACCTGAAACAAATATTCCGGCAAAAATTTGCATCGCCGGCGGCTGATGGGTGTTTCCAAAAAAGATCAATCCGTAAAACAAGAAAACAACACTCATAAAAATCGTTGTTTTTGATCTTTTATTTCTCTTAATAAGTTTAATGTCATTTTTAAGAAATGTTCCCAAAGTTCCAAATTGATTCAGCCAAGAAAGATTTTCTGTTGTAGCAATATCCTCTTTTACAGAAAGTCCGGCGTCGAGATATAAATTGTTTTTAAAAAATCTAAAGGTGAAAATATATAAACCCGCCAGTACAAAAACAGGAATTAATGACAATCCGGGGATTTCATAAAGTCCTTGAAAAAATGGCGCTGTAAAAACGGTAATATCAAATAACTTATAATATTGTGCCGTTCCCAGCGCAATGGCCAGAACCAGAAAAACTGCAAATAATTTATCAATATTGTTTAAAATAATATTTAAAAAATTATTGATATAGATAAAAGAAATCATCGCAAGATTCCAGAAAAGAATGCTGACAATATCATATCCTTCAATGATTAAAACAACCGAAAAAGGAATAAAAAATAAGGCGTGAACCCAATTAAAAAATGATAAAACAGTTTTGCCCAATGAAAAATGAACAATTGTTGGTTTTTTAAAAGGCAATACCAGTAACGGCTTTATATTTAAAACCGGAATTGACTGCACCATCAAACGAACTATTAAGTCAAATATGAAATAATAAATCAAAAACCTGTTTACTGTCTGCAAAGGTTCAAGATTCATTTTCTTAAGAATGTAGAAAGCGCCCACACCCACTCCGATAAAAATTAATGAAAAATAGATCATTAAGAATCCTAGTAAGATTTTCATCGCAAGGTTTTTGCTAAACGATGCTGATCTTATAAAGGCTTTCCATTCGAGAAAAATAAACTTTTTAATCATAATTATTGGTTTTGGTTTTTCAGTAAGAGACCAAATGTAGGAAAACGTTACAAAAAAAGTTAAAAAAAATATTTTAGTAAGCGTCAATTACTTAGTGTTTGCTACTTTTGCAAAAAAAATAAATCATGCCTTCATTTTTAAAACTTATAATTAAAGAGGTAAAACGCGAAACTGCCGATGCCGTTTCTGTACTTTTTAATGTTCCTGAAGAACTAAAATCGGACTATAAATTTATAGCCGGACAATACATAAATTTAAAATTAACACTTGATAATCAAGAAATAAGACGTGCTTATTCTATTTGTTCTGCACCAGAAAGCGGTGAATTGCGAATTGCAGTTAAAGCGGTGAAAAATGGTCTTTTTTCTCAGTTTGCCAACACAAAGCTAAAAGCTGGAGATGTTCTTGAAGTAGGACATCCAGAAGGAAAATTTACTTTTGAGCCAGAAGCTGACAGACAAAAAAATTATGCGGCGTTTGTTGCAGGAAGCGGTATTACACCGGTTCTTTCGATTATTAAATCGGTTTTAAAAAGTGAGCCAAAAAGTTCATTTGTATTAGTTTACGGAAATAAAACTCCTGAAGGAACTATTTTTCACCAAGAATTACATGATTTACAATTACAGTATGTAGGACGTTTTTTCATACATTATGTGTTTAGTCAAGCAAAAGCTGAAAATGCTTTGTTTGGAAGAATTGAGAAATCAGCTGTGAATTTTGTGCTGAACAACAAACATAAAGAACTGCAGTTTGACAAGTTTTTCTTGTGCGGTCCAGAAGAAATGATCAACACGGTTTCAAATATTTTAAAAGAAAAAAATGTAAAAGATTCAGCAATTAAGTTTGAGCTTTTTACGTCTTCTTCTGAAGAGCATGCCATTCAGGGTTCTCAAGAAGGTCATACAAAGATTACGGTTTTAGTTGACGATGAAGAAGTTACTTTCGAAATGTCTAAAAAACAAACGATTCTTGATGCTGCTCTAAAACAAGGCGTTGATGCTCCTTATTCTTGCCAAGGCGGTATTTGCAGCAGCTGTTTAGGACGTGTTACAGCAGGTTCGGCTGAAATGACAAAAAATTCAATTTTAACAGATGGCGAAATTGCAGAAGGTTTAATTTTGACTTGTCAGGCGCACCCAACATCAGATACTATTTACGTAGATTACGACGACGTTTAGTCTGTTAAATCCTAAAAATATAAAATTCCAAATTCCAATTTTACTATTGGGATTTGGAATTTTTTTTATCTGAACTTCATTCTTTTCTCAGGGTTTAAAACTTTGAAAGTATAATTTTCGATTTTAAACAATGCTTAAAAAAGTGTTTAAATAATTAAATATTTTTTAAGAAATGTGCCTAAAATTTACTATATTAGTAGTGTACTTAAGCCACCAAATCATACTATATCTTACAGATCGATTTTCAAAGGCTTTATTAAATTGTCAACACGTTTTTAAAAATTCTATATTATGGCAATGCATCACTACCTCCGTTTGACTTTTATTTTACTTTTTGTAGTAACCTCTTTTATTGTGGTCTACTTTGTAATTAAAAAAAGAAGAAATAGAAAAGTTCCTAAACTTCTTTCAAAAGAAAAATATCCTTCAGTGCTTGAAGAAATGAAAGAAATATCAGTTGCTAACGATCACTTTTTTAATATTTGGCCGTATGTAAGTGAATTAAAAGCTGCCAAGATTTTATCGAATAAAATTAAAGAATCCGAATTAATTCATAAAGTTTACAGAAATTCAGCTAACAATTTTGAACACGTTTTACTTGTTACCGAACAAGAAAATCATTTTGTTGAAATTGTAGTTGATCGAAACAAAAAGAAAGCGATGGGATATCTTTTTCTTAATTTATGAGGAAAAGATTGTTCTCAAAATAAAAAAATCCAAATTCCAATTGTAAAGTTGGAATTTGGATTTTTTTGTTATTGGAATTTCTACTATAACTGAGACTGAATACTATTAATTATTTTCTTTGGAGAAATCGTTCTCATTGCATCTTCATAACCTTCAACAATTTTATTTCCATAAACAGATGTTGGCAGTTTTGGATATTTATTTCGGTCTGAAGTCAAAGCATTTTCTAAACTCTGATTAAATGGCAAAAATCCTGCGTAAGGATGTGTCGCACCCCAAAGTGTAACAACTTTTACGCCAAGCATTGCGGCAATATGTGCGTTTCCAGAATCCATAGAAAGCATGACATCCAGATTGCTTATTAATTTTAATTCCTGCTGAAATTTAATTTTTCCTGCCACATTTATAACATTTTTAAAAGGCGCTGCAAGAGAATCTAAAATCTCGATTTCTTTTTTTCCGCCTCCAAAAAGCAAAATTGTCTGGTCTTTATTTTCAGCTAATTTTACAATTACTTCCTGCATTAAATCTAAAGGATAAACCTTAGAATCGTATTGTGCAAAAGGCGCAATTCCGATTAATTTTTGATAACTCTCTCCTATTAAATCGGTAATTTCTGCGCTTAAAACTGCTTTTTTAGGGAATTCAGGGTTATTCAAATCTACAGGAAAACCAAGTGCTGAAAACACTTTTGCATGCCTCTCAAACATGGATGGCAATTGTTTGAAAATTTTATTTTCGGCTCTTGTCAATTCTTTTTTCCCTTCTCGGCCTTTATCAACTGTTGCTCTTTTTTTTCCGCTTAAAGCGAAAAGCAAACTCACAACTTTAGATCTTAAAACATTATGAAGATCTGCAAAAGCATCGATTTCAAGCTGTTTCAAATCTTTAAACAATCGCAAAAGTCCGAGAAAACCTTTATGTCTTTCTTTTTCATCAAAAGCAAAAAATTCAAGATTCGGAATTCCATCAAAAAAAGGTTTGAAAAATGGACGTGAAATAACCGTCAGTTTTACCTCTGGATATTGTTTTACAAAAGCGCGTAAAACAGGAACCGTCATGGCGACATCTCCCATTGCGGATAGTCTCATGACGGCTATGTGTTTAATTTTGGTAGACAAGTCGGCCAAATTATTTTTTATTTTGATATAAAACAGGATTCAAATCATCATCGTTGTACATTTTCATTTGTTTGTACACTTTCATGAATTTTTCACCACTTTCAATATCTGTCAATAATTCTTCAATTGCTGTAGATAAATCTGTTCTTTGCTCTAAAAGAATGTTTAATTTTTCCTGACATTTATCTCTGTGTTCTTGTGAAGCCTCTGCACGATTTGCTTCTTCGTTCATGTGATAAATTTTCAAAGCCAAAATAGACAATCTGTCAAATGCCCAAGCTGGACTTTCTGAATTGATTTTTGCTCCGTCTTTTGCTTTTACAGAACTGTATTTTTGCAAAAAGTAACTGTCAATATATTCAACCATATCAGTACGTTCCTGATTTGAAGCATCAATCTTTCTTTTTAAAGTCAACGCTGCAACAGGATCAATCTGTGGATCACGAATAATATCTTCAAAATGCCATTGAACAGTGTCAATCCAGTTTTTAAGATATAATAAGTGCTCAAATTTATCCTTTGGAAAAGGATTATTAATCGGCTGATCAACACTATCAAATTGATGATAATCTTTGATGCTTTGTTCGAAAACAGAATATGCTAATTTTGAAAACATGTCTTTAATTATTAGAGACACAAAGATACTTTTTATACTTTTATAGTGTGAAAAAAACTATTATTTTTTCATTTTACGTTACAAACAATCAATAATTTTAAAAATTACATATGAAAATTCATTATATATCTGAAAATAACAGCGTACTGAATCATTTTTTAGGCCAAATAAGAAATGTAAATATTCAGAACGACAGCATGCGTTTTAGACGAAATATTGAACGAATTGGCGAAATTATGGCGTATGAACTGAGTAAAGCTTTACCGTACAAAAATATCGATATTCAAACGCCGCTCGGTATTAAAAAAACAACTGAAATCGCATCTGACATTGTTTTATGTCCGATTTTAAGAGCCGGATTACCGCTTCATAACGGCTTTTTGAATTATTTTGATCATGCTGAAAACAGCTTCGTTTCGGCCTGCCGATTTCATCCAAATAATGATGATGAATTTGAAATTTTAGTTGAATATCAGGCGATTTCAAACCTCAACAATAAAACGGTTTTATTGCTCGACCCAATGCTGGCCACCGGACAGTCGATAGTAGCCGTTCATGAAAAATTAATACAGAATGCCACTCCAGCCGAGTTTCATATTGTAGTGGTTATTGCTGCTCCAGAAGGTGTTGCCTTTTTAGAAAAAAAACTTCCTGACAACTGTCATTTATGGGTTGCCGCTCTTGACGAGAAGCTCAATGAGAAAAACTATATTGTTCCTGGACTTGGTGATGCCGGTGATCTTGCCTACGGAAGCAAATTATAACTGAGAGAAAAAAGTAAATAAACTGCAGCAAATAAGAACGTAAAACACAATTTCATTGTTTAATTTTTGCTGCATGTATTCAACGTGACTAGACGCCATTATCGTTAAAGGCGTAATACTAAACAACAGCAAATCATTGCTTTTATTTGGTGAAATAATAAAAACAAAAGCCGCTATAAAAAAACAGGCTACTATTTTCTTATACGAAGTATGTACAATCTGTGGTCTATTTGACAAGGTCGTTAACATTGAAAACACAAAAAATAAGGCAACGGCCACATATATTGAGAGCGCTCCGTTTTCGTAATTATTTTTAAAATAATCGATCCTTAAATCGGTTACGGCTCTTTTTTCAAAAAAAGCTATGGCATCAAAATGAAATACCAGCGATACCAATAAAAAGATTAATCCTACCGCTAAAAATGCTACAAATGGCAAAACCCAGTTTCTATAATCACGTGAAACGTGAAAAATAATGGATATAAAAACTAAAATAATAAAGAGAATACACCAAAATTGAAATAAAGAAGCTACTAAAATCCAAAAAGAAGCATCAAATATTTTTTCTTTTGAAGATTTCAAAGACTGCAATGAAATTAACCTGCGAAGTGCAAGCAATAGAAAAAAGTTGGCATAAATAACATTTGGATCGTTAAATATCGTGGGGAAAAATAAGATGAACAGCAAGTAGAAAAAAATCGCATATCCGTTGTCTTTACTGAGCCCGTTCTTTTTTGCAATAAAATTAATCAAGAAAAAAGAAGCAAAAATAAAGCACAGCAAACTTATTTTTTGAAATCCCAAAAAATAATTTGTAAACCAAGACGGATCCTGAATTTGAAATAGAAAAAAGAAAACCAGTATTAAAATTACAACCAAAGAATAATTTAATGGCGTAGATTTTTTAAAAACACTTGTTATCATAAGGATATTTTATACTTTTGTGACTGTAAATATAATACTTGTTTAAAAGGAAAAACCAACAAGTTGAAAAAGATTCTTTTTGAATTTTGATTCAATGCGTTAAAAACAATAATAACATATAATTTTATAAATTATGACAGCTTTTTTCGAAGGAATTCAATACTTATTTGTTAACATTTTATTTGCTCCACTTGACTTTTTACGTCATTTAGAACCAATTACTTGGTTTGGTGCAAACACTATTAACTGGATTTTCATGATCATCTGTGCAAGTGCAATCGTTTATTGGATTAAACAATTACGCATTTTTGATGACGCCGGAACAGAAAACCAAGATACAACGGCTCACTCTTTTTTAAAATAAAAAGTTTCTAACCCTCCGAAAAGGGTTAGAGAATTCATTTTATATTAGATCGAATCCGATATCTTTTCTAAAATACATCTTATCAAAGCTTAGTTTATCTATGTTTTGGTAAGATTTTTTTATGGCCTGCTGGAAATCGTCTCCATATGATGTTACTGTCAAAACACGTCCTCCATTACTAACGACATTTTCGTTATCTAATTTTGTTCCCGCGTGAAAAACTATAGAATCTGTAATATTTTCTAAACCTGTAATTACTTTTCCTTTTTCGAAATCTTCAGGATAACCGCCAGAAACCACCATAATTGTAGTCGCACTTCTTGGATCAATTTCCAAAGTAAATTCGTCTAATTTTTGATTCGCAACCGAAAGGAATAATTCAACCAAATCAGATTTTAATCTCGGAACCACAACTTCAGTTTCCGGATCTCCCATTCTCACGTTGTATTCAATAACGATTGGTTCGTTTTTTACATTGATTAAACCAATAAAAACAAATCCTTTATATTCGATTCCGTCTTTTTGGAAACCTTCAATTGTTGGTTTTACGATACGCGTTTCGATTTTTTCCATCAAAACAGCATCAACATAAGGAACTGGAGAAACTGCTCCCATTCCGCCTGTGTTTAAACCTGTATCGCCTTCGCCAATTCTTTTGTAATCTTTTGCTGTTGGAAGAATTTTATAGCTTTTCCCGTCTGTTAAAACGAAACAGCTTAATTCGATTCCGTCCAAAAATTCTTCGATAACAACTTTTGAACTTGCTGCTCCAAATTTTGAATGAACCAGCATATTTCTTAATTCCGTTTTTGCTTCTTCAAGATCCTGAATAATCAAAACACCTTTTCCTGCTGCTAAACCATCTGCTTTTAAAACGTAAGGTGGCTGCAATGTTTCAAGGAAATCACATCCTTTTTCAACTGTTTCGGCAGTAAAACTGTCGTACGCAGCCGTTGGAATGTTATGTTTCATCAAGAATTCTTTTGCAAATTCTTTACTTCCTTCTAATTGAGCTCCCAATTTTGATGGTCCAATTACCGGAATATGTTTTAAACTTTCGTCGTTTTTAAAATAATCATAAATACCTTTTACCAACGGATCTTCTGGTCCTACTACTACTAAACTTATATTTTCTTTAAGTACTAATGCTTTTACGGCTTCAAAATCAGTTGGAGCTATTGCAACATTTTCAGCAATTGCCGCTGTTCCTGCATTTCCTGGTGCAACAAAAAGTTTTTCGCAAAGTGGACTCTGAGTCATTTTCCAAGCAAAAGCATGCTCTCTTCCGCCCGATCCCAATAATAAAATTGTCATGGTGTTGTTGTATTTAGTTGTGGTGCAAAAATACTTGCTTTTGTACGTAAAAAATAATTAAATCTTTAAAAAGTTGTTGGTTCTTTATTGTTAGTAGCTAGTAAATATTATTTTTGACGAAAATCTAATTCATGAAACATTATATAAAAACATATATTTTTAAAACTTTAAGCATTCTTCCTGATTCTTTAGGTTCTAGAATTTATCATCAACTACAAAATGTTTCTGAAAATAAAAATATTGAAGGAAAATTAAGAAGCACAGAAAATACGCTTAACATTTTAGGTTCAATTTTTTCGAGCCTAAAAATAGATTTACAAAACAAATCTGCAATTGAAATTGGTTCGGGATGGCTTCCAATATCACCTTACATTTTAATCCATAAATATAAATTAAAAGAGGTTCATACTTTTGATATTAATGAACATTATCAAACTAAAAACCTCCTAAATTTTAATTCTCTGTTTTCAAAAACATACAATTGTACTATAGCGGTAAATAATAATAACCAATATCCCTTACCAGAAAACGTTCATTATTTTCCATCTCAAAATATAATAGATGCTGAAATTCCTAAAGCTGATGTTGTTTTTTCGAGATTTGTATTAGAACATGTAACTCCAGAAGATATAATAAAAATCCATGAAAAATTTAAGAACTCTTTATCGAAAGGTTCTTATATAGTACATTTTATTTCGCCTAGTGATCATAGAGCACATTCAGACAAATCATTATCACTTCAGGATTTTTTAAAGTATGGCTCTAAAGAATGGGACAGCATACAAACAAGATTTGATTATCATAATAGATTAAGGCTTCCTCAATATTTAGATATTTTTAATTCATTAGATTTGGAAATTGCTTATATTTCTCATGATAATCCTAAACCAAATTCTCCGCAAGAGCAAAAATTTAGAAATCTAAAATTACATGAAGATTTCAAAAAATATTCTGAAAAAGAATTAACTGCTGGAAGTATAAATATTGTTTTAAAAATATAATGATTCGTCTTTTTGATATTTCACTCCAATTAAATGGTTTTCCGATAAAGAAAGCTAAAACCGAATTGGACAAAATTGTTCATTTTTCTGAAGAAGAATATGCTTCGTTTCTTGAAAATAAAAAGAAGGAAATTGTTGATTTTCATCTAAAAAACAATTCTTTCTATGCCGAATTAGCCGGAAATACAACTGCCGAAAATTGGGGAAATTTACCCATTTTAAACAAGCAAAATCTCCAAAAACCGCTCGAAGAAAGGCTTTCAAAAGGTTATTCTAAAAAAAATATTTACCTCAACAAAACTTCCGGATCAAGCGGAACTCCTTTTGTTTTTGCCAAAGATAAATATTCGCATGCTTTAACCTGGGCATCGAATATTATGCGTTTTGGTTGGTTTGGAATAGATTTTAATCATTCGTATCAGGCGCGTTTTTATGGCATTCCGATGGATTTTATTGGCTATCAAAAAGAACGTTTCAAAGATTTTCTGACACATCGTTTTCGTTTTCCTGTTTTTGATTTATCAGATGCTGTTTTAGAAAAATTTCTGAAAAAATTCAGAACAAAAAAATTCGATTACATCAACGGTTATACAAGTTCGATTGTACTTTTTGCTAAATTTTTGGAACAGAAAAATATCATTTTAAAAGAAATCTGTCCAACACTAAAAGCTTGTTTTGTTACTTCGGAAATGCTTTTTGAATCGGATAAAAAACTTTTAGAAAAACAATTCGGAATTCCGATTATTAGTGAATACGGCGCTTCAGAACTGGATTTAATTGCTTTTGAAAATCCACAAAGCGAATGGCAGGTAAATGCAGAAACGCTTTTTATCGAAATCTTAGACGAAAACAACAATCCTGTTCCACATGGAACAGAAGGGAAAATTGTCATTACTTCTTTGTTCAATAAAGCAAATCCTTTCATCAGATATGAGATTGGCGACATTGGAATTTTAGACGAAAAAAGCACTCCTCAAAAACCAATTCTAAAAAAATTAATTGGTCGAACCAATGACGTTGCAATTCTCCCAAGCGGAAAAAAATCGCCAGGTTTGACGTTCTATTACGTAACCAAAAGCATCATTGAAGATGATGGAAACGTAAAAGAATTTATCATCAAACAAACTAAAATTGATACTTTCGAAATTGAATATGTCGCTGAAAAAGAACTGGTTTCAGAACAAATTCAAAAAATAAAAGAAGCTATTGATTTATATTTAGAACCCAATTTAAATTTCACTTTTACTCGAAAAACAGTTTTAGAAAGAACCAATCGCGGGAAACTAAAACAGTTTAAATCGTATTTATAAATATAAATAAAATCTTACATTTGTTTTTTTAATTAAAAACTTATGGAAGATCACTCTTTACTTTCTGAAGAAACAATTTCTAATAAAATATATTTTATCCGTGGTCAAAAAATAATGCTAGATAGCGATTTGGCATTGCTTTATGACGTTGAAACTAAAAGGTTAAATGAACAAGTTAAAAGAAATCTGTCTAGATTTCCTGAAGATTTTATGTTTCAACTAACTGAAAATGAATATAATTCTTCAAGGTCGCAAATTGCGACCTTGAAGAATGGAAGAGGTTCAAACTTAAAATATCTTCCTTATGCCTTTACAGAACATGGGATTTTAATGCTCTCAAGTATTTTAAAAAGTGACAAAGCTATTCAGACAAACATTCAAATTATGAGGATTTTCACAAAAGTGAGACAAATGCTTTTGGATACAACAGAAATTAAAGTCGATATTCTACAGATTCAGAAGAAGTTAGAAAATCACGATAAAAATATTGAATTGGTATTTTCCTATTTGGATGAGTTGACTGAAAAGAAAGAAAATGAATCTGAAAGAGTAAAGATTGGCTATAAAAAATAATTCTTTAAGATCACAAATTGTGATCTTAAAAACTTGAGGTCACAAATTGTGACCTCAAGTTTGTGATTAATTATAACAAAACGACTTGAAAAAATTGGAGGTCGCAGATTGCGACCTCCAATTCTATACGAAATTCTTCAAGGTCACAAATTGTGACCTTGAAACTTGAAGTCGCAATTTGCGACTTCAAGTTGAAATTTAAATTTTCTTTATATATTTTGGTTTGATTATCAACTGAGTAAACAAAAACCTCATCATCAACAAAACAGAAAAAACAAGATTATAACCATGGAATTCTCTGTAAACACCAAAGTTGTGTTTAATCAATTTGAATTTTGATGAAGAAATAGAATCCTTCCTAATTCTGTAAAAAGCTAACGGTTCCGGAATAGCTTCTGCCGTTTTTATTTGTTTTAAAATCGTGAGCCACAATCGCCAGTCTTGTCTTTTTTGTGACGATTCTAATTTAATTTTTCCAAAAAATTCCGCGTCGTAAATGGCAGTTAGATTTCCAACGTAATTACAAAAAAAAAGCTGTTTATAAGTCAGTGGTACCGGAGTTTCAACTCTTCTTTTCAAATCATTTCCATCGTCATCGATACAATCGTAAAAACTAAACGTAAAAGGAAGATTCTTTGTTTTTAAAAACTGAACTTGTTTCTCCAATTTTTCAGGAAACCATAAATCATCGGCATCTAAATAAGCGATGTATTTTCCCGATGCTTTTTCTAAAGCTATATTTCGGGCAAAACCATTTCCTGAATTTTTTTCTAATCTGAATAATTTGATTCGGTTGTCATTTTGAGCAAATTCCTCAATTATAGCAACCGTCTGATCTGTTGACGCGTCATCAACTAAAATCATTTCCCAATTAGAATAACTTTGATTTTGAACCGATTGCAAAGTTGCTCTAATGAACTTTTCAGTATTATAGGTCGGAATTAAAATAGATACTAAATCGTTCATTAGATTTATGATGCTTTCAGAAATGTATTATTTCTTATTTTATGTAACTAGAAAAATCTTTGTGTTCTTCCTTAGAAAGTTCTTCTTTTGAAAGCGATCTGAAATAATCATACGTAATTTTCATTCCTTCAGAACGGCTTACTTTTGCTTCCCAGCCAAGCAATTCTTTCGCTTTCGTAGTATCTGGCTGACGCTGTAAAGGATCATTTATTGGCAAAGGATGATAAACCACTTTCTGATTTGTTCCTGTCAGCTTAATGATTTCTTCTGCAAAATCTTTAATTGTGATTTCATCTGGATTTCCAATATTTACCGGATATACATAATCGGAATGCAGTAATCTGAAAATACCTTCAACCTGATCATCCACATAACAGAATGAACGTGTTTGCATTCCATCTCCAAAAATTGTCAAATCTTCTCCGCGTAAAGCCTGTCCAATAAAAGCAGGAATTACACGTCCGTCATTCAGTCGCATTCTTGGACCATAAGTATTAAAAATACGTACGATTCTGGTTTCTACGCCGTGAAAAGTGTGGTACGCCATAGTGATTGATTCCTGAAAACGTTTGGCTTCATCATAAACACCGCGCGGGCCAATTGTATTTACGTTTCCGTAATATTCTTCTGTTTGCGGATGAACCAGCGGATCGCCATAAACTTCAGAAGTTGAAGCAATCAAAATTCTTGCTTTTTTTACTCTTGCCAAACCTAATAAATTATGTGTACCCAGAGATCCTACTTTTAAAGTCTGAATAGGGATTTTTAAATAATCGATTGGACTTGCAGGGGATGCAAAATGCAAAATATAATCTAAATCACCAGGAATGTGAACAAACTTGGTGATGTCGTGATGGTAAAATTCGAAATTTTCTAACTTAAATAAATGCTCAATATTTTTAAGATCGCCCGTAATCAGGTTATCCATTCCAATAACAAAATAGCCTTCTTTAATGAATCTGTCACATAAATGTGATCCTAAAAACCCTGCAGCACCGGTAATAAGTATTCTTTTCATAATTGATTTATTGAACATTTTTGAGCTTTATTCAATGTTAAAACTCAAGATAGACGCACAAATGTAATAAAATATCTTTCCTTTCAAATGGCACTTCAAAGCATATATTAAAAGAAGTTTACGGATTCAGATAATTATTAAACTCATTTCTCTATTTTTACCCACAAATAAAACCACTATTTTGAAAGTTGTACATATTATTGAGGCGCTCGGTGGCGGCGTTTATACCTATTTTAGAGATTTATCGACTTTCTTTGGAGATGACGAAATAAACAAAAATATAGAAACCACTATTATTTACAGTGGCAATCGAAAAGAAATTGATGCTCAAAAAATAAAATCTGAGTTTTCAGATGGCGTTAAACTGATCCAGGTCAATATGGTTCGGGAGCTTTCTCCTTTTCAAGATTTAAAATCGGCGTACAACTTAGCTAAGGAGATTAAAAAAATCAATCCTGATATTATTCATCTCCATTCTTCTAAGGCTGGAGTTTTGGGTCGTGTGGCTTATTTTTTCTTATTCAAAAAAAAGAAACTCTTTTATACGCCTCACGGTTATTCGTTTTTAAGAACTGATATTTCAAAAACGGCCAGAAACATTTACTGGGGAATCGAAAAGAATTTTCAGCGTTTTTTTGGAGGAACAATTGTTGCCTGCGGTGATACCGAACAAGAAATTGCAAAAAAAATTGGTCCTGCAAAATTAGTCCGAAACGGAATTGATATTGACAATGTTCAAGAGCATTATGCACCTCATCAAAACGAAAAATTAACGATTGGGATTATGGCCAGAATTACTGCTGCCAGAAATCCAGAAATGTTCAATCAAATCGCTTTAAAATTTCCCGATTTTAACTTTGTATGGATTGGCGACGGCGAATTAAAACATTTAATTACAGCTCCAAATATTAGAATTACGGGCTGGATTTTAGATCGAAAAACAGTTTTAAGAGAATTGAACAATGTTGATATTTATATGCAAGTCTCGCTTTGGGAAGGCTTGCCAATTGCCGTTCTTGAAGCAATGGCACTGCAAAAACCAATTATTGCCACTAATATTATTGGAAACAAAGATGCTGTTTTGCACGGAAAAACAGGTTTTCTTTTTACTGATATCGCCGAGTTAGATCAATTCTTCGAAACTTTAAAAGACGAAGAAACAAGATTACAATTTGGTCAAAATGCTTTGGATAGATGTCGCAATTTATTCGATAAAAATCAAAATTTTAAACAGCTTCTGGCGCTTTATCAAGAATAAATTTCTGCTGCAGCCAATAACTTCCAAAAATTGAAAACCATAATCCGCTGAAGGCAATTCCGTCAAAACGGAGTAAAAAATCATCTACTAGGTTTGAGGTGAAGAAAATCAGAAAAAATGAAACTATCATCGCATTTTTTAAATCATAACCTAAATAACCAATCGTAAAAATATAAAGTACTACGACGATAGGACCAAGAATTCCGAACTTCAATAAAAAATCTAAAAACTGATTGTGCGTTGGGAATTCATATTTCGCCAAAAACTGCTGATTTGTAGCTTTGTAATATTTATTTAACTCTGGTTTTCCATCAGAAGCGCCAACGCCAAAAGGAAGATGTTGCACAGCCAATTCCCAAGCCGATTTCCAGATTGAAACCCGCGTTACCAGCGAATTAAAAACCTTAATTTCTGGATGATCAATTTCGTCCAGTTTGCCAACTTTATCCATATAAGCAAAAGTTACCGACGAATATTTTTCTTTCATATAAGGGTTCTTCTGAACGAATAAAAACAAGATGCCACCCAATAAAATAACAATTACAGAACTTGTTAAAAGAATCTTTTTTAAATTGAATTTTGATTGGATTTCGTAGAAGAAAACAACTAAAAACCCAATTAAAGTGTTTATAAGCGCCATTCTGGTATTTACCAAAAGCACAAAGAAAAATGAGAACAAGAAAACAGCGACACTTGTTATTTTAAAACCGATTTTTTTCTGATTTCTAAAGCTTTCAAAAACAAAATACAGTGCACAAACCGTTACAAAAGCCAAATGCATATTTAATGCCGGCGCATGAATTCCTATACTGTCTGCAAACTGATAACCCATTTCCCATAAATCAATCCGATTTACATATTTTGCTACCAAATCTGGATAAACAATAATAAATCTGGTCAGGAAAAAAATCATAAAAACCGTTGTAGAAATCACATAGGTCTGAATGATTTTAAAAAATTTGACACGCTGATAATTTCCAATTATAAAGAGCGGAAAAATTACCAATGATGTACTTTTTTCAATCGCTTTTAATCCTCTTGCAAAAGAATCATTGTTCCAAAAAAGCAGCAATTCTAATAAAACTGGCGATGCAATGCAAGCCATTAAAAGCAGTTGTTTTTTGGAATATTTCAGTTTTTTGATGAAAATCAAATTGAACGCTGCAAACAAAATAATCAGCAATGAACACGGTTTTCTGAAAATCATCGTAACCGCAATCAGACATAAAAAGACATGAAATATTTTATTGAAATTCTTTTCGGAAATGCTCATAATACAGTGCAAAATAGATTAAAGGAAAAATTCCGATTTTATGCCGAGTTGCCGAACCTAAATCGGGTTCAAAAACGCCTTGAAGAATAAAAAACGAAAACAAAATAAACATGATCAACAGCTCATAACGGAATTTTTTTCTGTCTTTTAAACACTTCGAAAAACGAACTAATAGAATATAAAACAATAAAAGCTGCCAAATAACAAAAATGACAATTTGAGGCGAAAGAATATATTTTAGGCCATTTATTGGCAAATTGACGGTAAAAAAACCATAAAAGATTCCAACAATTTCTCCGTACCAAGTGTCTGTTTTTACAGGCGAAGTGATCATTGAATTGGCATCGCCGGAAGCCATTCGGGCGTTATTCACCACTTCCCTGCTTATTTCAGAAAAATACTTTCCCTTTAAAATGCCATAACTCAAAGAAAGAAAAACAGCAATCAACAATCCGTAGAAAATTGTACTTACCGTTTTGTTTTTAAAATTAATAAAACTTACCAAGTACATTCCGCCGCCTACAATCGGAATTAAAGCAAAATAAGGCCGATATAAGGCTCCAAAAACAATTAAAAGCAATGCGCTAATGAAAATGGTTTTTTGGAACGAAAACCGCTCATTTCGGCACAACAAAACAATTACGGCAATAAACAAATAGGTTATAAATTCTTTTGAAGGCATTGAAATGAAAATCGCAATCATAAAAAAGCCGAGATACACTAAAATATTCTTGATATTCAGTTTTTCGAAATTATTCGGAATTCCTATTTTGTACAAAATATAGATAAGAATCGGAAATTGAATTAATGCAATTATAGGAAAAGGCAAATACCTAAAACCTATAATTTTATAGAACAAAATGGTCAACGGATAACTTCCGAAATAGCCAATTTCATTGTATTTATCATAAATTATGATGGCGGAATCGTAGAAAAATTTTGGAGGCAAAACAAAAAAAGCCAAAAATGCCACAACTAAATTAGCTGCAGCAATCAGCAAAAATGCTGCGGTGCTTTTTTTGATCAATAATTGCATATTTCTATCTGTATTTTATTTTGAAGCTCTGCGTTTTTTGTTCATGCTTCTTTTTAATCGGTAACCATTCAAAAAGAAAATCAATGTTTTAAAGGACAAAAATTTATAGAATTTCATCACT
Source organism: Flavobacterium sp. LC2016-01 (assembly GCF_009711135.1). Taxonomy (GTDB): domain Bacteria; phylum Bacteroidota; class Bacteroidia; order Flavobacteriales; family Flavobacteriaceae; genus Flavobacterium. Next base: position 125,376 of record NZ_WMIC01000011.1, read on the forward strand.
TTGTCCACTTTTACATTGCGTCCTTTTTTAAGAAGATATTTCCAGGAAATTAAATCATGCCAAATCTGTTTTTTTGTTTCAGACGACAAAACATAAAAATCTTTTAGAATTACAACATAATTGCAGGCCCAATAATTCTCTATTGCTTTGTTTATTACTTCTGATTGCGTTTTCGGCGAATTCATTCCGTCTTTTACCATTTCATAAACATCTTCAATATGTTTTGTACTCACCGTGGTTGTAATAGAACCTTGGCGCGCCTGACGATAAACATAAAATGATTTCGAATAAATACTGAAAGTCTTGAAATAATACATCAATTTTCCGCACCATTCAACATCTTCGGATTTTCTTCCGACAGGGAAAAACAATTCATTTTCGATTAAAATTGTTCTTTTAATTACTTTATCCCAAGCCGAAGCAACATATAAATCGTGATAAACCAGATTTAAAATCTCCTCTTCAAATTTCCCGCTTTTATTTTTTATAAATCGCTGATTGTATTTGCAGTGTACATCATTTTCTGCAAAAAAACGGCTTTCTTCATGAATGATTATGTCTGGATTTGTCTTGGAAATTAAATGATTCAAATCTTTCAGAACCTGTTTTCCCTGCCAATAATCATCGCTGTCTGTGAAAATAATATACTCGCCTTTTGCCTCTTTTAAACCTGTATTTCGGGCATCAGACAAACCTCCATTTTTTTTATCAATCAAGATTATCTGAGGAAATTTTTGCTTGTATTGCTGACAGATTTCCAGCGAAGAATCTGTTGATCCATCATTGACTAAAATTAATTCGAAGTCAGAAAAACTTTGGCACAAAATACTGTCTAAACATTGCGGTAAATAATCCTCAACGTTGTAAACGGGAATAATAATGCTGAAAAGTAAAGTTTCTTTCTCGATGTTCATAGCACAATTTTTTAATGCAAAAACACTTTTATTTTATCCTTTCGATAAATAACAATAGCCGAAGCAAGATTCCAGAAAAAAGAACTTGCAACAAATGCAATTGCGCCGCCTGTCATTCCGTAAATCGGAATTAAAAATCGGTTCAAAATGAAATTAATCACAACCGCAATCATTAAAATGACCTGAAAAGTATGCTGTCTTCCCGTCATATTCAAATAAACCGAAGCCGTACCAAATGCCGAGCAAATGCCTTGACCAATAATCAAAATTAAAAATGCCTGCTGTGCCACAACATATTGATGTCCGAAAATTGACAAAATAGATTTTGAAAAATAACTGATCAATAAGATAACCGGCAATGTTATTCCGAAGATTAAGCGGGCACTATTTCTTGAAACTTCTATTAATTCTGCCATTTTATGGCTCGCAAAAAACTCTGCAATTTTAGCCGAAACGGTAATATTTATACTCACAATTATTATCGAAATAATCGTCATAATCTTAACGCCAACCGAATAAAAAGCAACGGTTTCATCGTTTCTGTATTTCTTCAGAAACATAATATCAAAACACATTAATAAAAACAATGCCATTGCGCTGATGGCAATTGGATATGATTTTAAAAATATTTCTTTATGCGAAAAATTTTCAGCCGTTTTTAAAACCGAATTTTTTCGAAAATAAACCAAAACAAAGATCGAACTCAGTACCGCAAGAAAAACAAATCCTAACAAAAAAACATCAACTAAATATTCTTCTTTATGCCAATAAAATAAAATAACCGAACCAATAATCAACGGAATATATTTAATGATATTTCGGAATAATTCGGCAACATATAATTTATCTAATGCTCTGAAAACTTCTGTATTTAAAATCGATAATCCCGAGAAAAACAATGCTAGAGTTCCTTTTAGTAAAATCGAATATACCGCATGATCTGAAAAATAATTGTTAATCGTTTCTTTACTGATGACTGCAATTAAAAGCAACACAATCAATGAAGTTCCCAAAAGCATCAGAACCATTTTTATGTATATATTTTTTAATTCGTCAAGTGCGTTTTGACTTGCCAATTTCCCTTTAAAATAGATAATCGACTGATCAAAACCGAGCAAACACATACTCCCGATAGACAACAAAAAGGAACGTACAAAATCATATTGGCCAACTAATTTTGGACTATAGCTTTTTGTCAAAAAAACGGTAAATCCAAACAAAAGCAACGCACCAAAAACACGTAGAGATAAAGTGCTGAAACTCTGCCTTAAAAATCGATTCCTTGAAAATCTTTCAAAAATAGAACTGGCTTTCAATGGGTTTAAAGTTGACTTGCTTTTGAAAGTGCAAGCTGTTTACGGTAAAATTTTCCAAACATGCTAATCAAAACAAAAACAAAAATAAAGAAAAGTGGGAACCAGATTTTAAGGTTTCCGTTCACGACTTTGTTTTCATTTATATTAAGTGTCGAATTAATTTCTTTAATCGTTTTGTCCGAACTCATTAATCTGATTTTATTTTTTCCTTGTTCCAAAATCAATTTTTGTTTGGTTTTTAAGATATCGTTCAGCTGCAGATTTTCATTGTAATAAACCACTTTATCACTTTTTGCCGTACTTGAAAGTCCTTTTAAAACTTGATCTATCTGCGAAACAATAGTATCGTTTTGCGCAATTTCGCGCTCTAGATTTTTGTATCCAATTTTTTGCGCAGCATCAAAGTATTCCGAATTATTCAAGAATTTTAGTAACGGTTCAACAATTTCTTTTTCGCTTATTTCTCCACTTGACGTAAAAGTAATGGTATGAAAAGTATAGTTTTTACTCGTTACATTATCTTCCAAAACCTTTTTTACATCGCCTACCTCAGCCATTAATTTGATGAGTTCAAGATTTTGTTCTTTGTCCTCGATAAATTTATAAACGTCAGCAACTGGTTTAATTTCAATTCTTTTGATGGCATTTGGACTTGAATTTCCAAAAACTTGATGCAAAAAATCAACATCTCCAGCAACAATTTTCGACTGAATCAAATCGATTTTGGCATACAAATAATCGACACTTTCAAAGTTTGGCGTTACAACAACCTGATTTTGAAATGACTTTTTATTTGAATCCAAATAAAATCCGAGCGCAATTCCGAGTACAGCCAAAATCAGAATCGCAATCCAGTTTCGGATAAAAAACTGAATCGCTCTAAAAATAGATCTATTAATACGGTCAAAAAAACCACCAATACTTTTTGAAAGCTGAAAAATATCTATTTCCTGATCTGTATTTTGGGGTACGTTTGTACTCATGTATTGCTTTATTTTACGTTGAAAATTTGTTCCAAAATTTTAATGGTAATCAAATAAGTTGGTTTTACGCCGGTTGTTCCAAGTCCGCCCGAAGCCAATGTGCTTCCAGTTTCCAATGGATTATCAGAAGCATAATACGCGTAACGAACTTTAATATCGTGCGGCACACTTTTTCTAATTTTAGATGCCGACTGAATCGCTTTTTGATAATACGAACCTTCCATTTCAAGGCCAATTACCCCCCAAGTCGATTCGTGAAAAAATTTCAATAAATCTCTGTTTTGTAATGAAGTTCCAAGAACGGTAACCATTGCGCCTTCACAAACAGCAATATCATTTCCTTCGAACATCGCACCGGTTAATTCATTTTCGAAGAAATAATTATCCGCCGTTCCTTCGTTGATATGCGCTGTCGGAATCATAATATCGCCTTTTCCGCCTTCCAGAATTCCGGCTTTTCCCATAATCGAAACCGATTTTACATTCAGTAAAGTTTCTTTTTTATAAGGTTTTAAAAGTTCGTCGATTGTTTCGTAAGCCTGTTCTCCAAATGCATAATCCATCACGATCAACACTGGTTTTTCTTCTCCAAAATTAGCATTTGTAAAGGCTGTTTTTGACAAATCAATTTTAGCTGTATCAAAAATCTGAACGTCAATGTTTGTTCCAGAAGTATCTAGCAAAGAAATCATTCCGTTTTTCAAAGCCAATTCTTCAACCTGACCTCTAATTTCTTTTGAACCAGAACTGCTTAATTCTTCATAAATATGGAAATCACTTTTCCCTTTATATTTTGACGTTAATAATGGCGTCGCAAAAATCGAGTTCATCACACTGTGCATGTTTGCACTGATCACATGAATTGGGCGTTTTAAAAGATCATTTGCTTTTAAAACTTCCTTGATGTTTGTTGCCCAGATTTCTCCGTGAATATGATGTCCTAGACGCTCGCGCAAAACGGGACTGAAAGTAATAGTTCGTTTATTGTTTTCGACAATTTCTTCGATTGCCAATTTTCCTAACCAATAAATGACGTGCAAGAAGCGATCTGGCGCATTTTCTGAACCGAAAGCGTCATAAATATCCAAAACTTCTTCAAAAGTTCTGGCTAATATATTCGCAACGTGCGAAATTGCTTTTTCTTTTTCAATCTGCGAAAGCTTTTTTGTCTGCGTAACGGCTTGTTCTAGTTTTAGCCAATCGCGCGAAACTTCTCCTCCATCGTCAATTAAAACCCTGTTTTTGATTTTATGTGATTCGATGAAAATGAAAGTCAAATGCGTCAGGATATCATAAATGTCTGAACGTCCGCGCGTGATTTCGACATTCATTTGTTCCTCGTCGATTCGGTAACAATTTCTTCTTCTTTTTGGAGGAACAATTGGCTGAAAATGTGATTTTGAATATCCTTCGTCTGAAGTTAAATTGATGAATCGGCATTGTTCAATTCCTATTGGAAGACGTTCTATAACGTATAAAAGTCCGTTTAGTTCTACTTTTTCCTCAGCAATATTTCCATAGATTTCAGGGCGTAATGCCAATAATGATTCTCTTAAACTATCGCCGGAAACTCCCATTGGTTTATAAAAACCACGGTTGAATAAATGGCGCATTGTAATGTACATTTTTTCAATAGCCGCAGATGATTCCTGCGCTCTTGATCTTGATATATGTTTGGTTTCTTTCATGCTATTTTATTTTAAAGATCTTGCTAATAGTGAAGATCATTCTACCTTTTCGATAAACGAAAGTAGGAAATATTAATATTATTTTAGTTGAAAACTAGAAATGTGATTTAATTATAACGTTTATTTCAAATTAGGATTCACAATTTGAATGATTTCACATTCTGCAGTTTTATATCGCCCTTCCATGAAAAAAGCTTTTAATCCAATTTTAATTCTTCCTTTATGAAGTTCTATAAGGGATTCACTTAATATCCACATTTTTGCCTTTCCTGAAGTCGGAACTTGTAATGATTTATCTAAAATGATATTACCTTCGTTATCTAAAAATTCAGGCCAAATCATCCACAATTGTTTTTTATTTTCATCGCCAGAATACATAAAATCAGAGCGATATCCCTGACTTGGGTTTCCAATTGGTCTTCCACCTTCTTCGGGAGAAAAAAAACGATACTGAACTATAAAATCACAGTCTCTATTTCTATTTTGTTCATAAGGTTTATGAAAATCCAAATTCTGTTTTTATTTCAAATTATCCGCAATCTTTCTGTCATTAGACAATCTCGGAATTTTATTCTGACCGCCCAATTTTCCCTGTGATTTCATGTATTCCTGAAACCCGTTTTTAGAAACTTTGCTTATAACTACTTTTTGCAAAACATTTCCGGTAATTAAATCGTCATAATAAATGTTTTGTTTTCGCATCGAATCGTCTATTGCTTCGGCGAAAGCCTGCATATTATCTGGCTCGTTTTCAAATTCAACAAACCATTCGTGATACGGTAATCCGCTTGACGGCGTAATTTGAGGCGCAACGGTAAATTCGTTTATTACGATATTAGTTCCGGCGGTTGCTTCTTTCATTGCATTTTCGACTTCATTGGCAATAACATGCTCGCCAAAAGCCGAAATATAATGTTTGATACGCCCTGAAACTATGACACGATACGGAGCCAAAGAAGTAAACTGAATAGTATCACCAATATTATAACCCCAAAGTCCGGCATTTGTAGAAACAATTAAAGCATAATTTACACCCAATTCTACTTCACCAATTGTATATCGTTTTGGATTTTCGGTAAAGAATTCATCAGCTTTTATGAATTCGTAGAAAATTCCAGAATTCAATAACAAAAGCATTCCTTTTTCTTTTTGAGAATCTTGATATGCAAAAAATCCTTCGGAAGCTGGAAACAATTCAATACTGTCTACTTTTTTGCCAATCATTTGTTCAAATTTGGCGCGATACGGTTCGTAATTAACGCCTCCATAAATAAACAAATTAAAGTTTTTGAATATTTCGCTGATCTTTTTTCCGCCGCTTTTTTGCTGTAAACGCTCAAAATACATTTGTACCCAAGATGGAATTCCTGAAATAACCGACATATCTTCTTTGATTGTTTCGTCGACAATAGCGTTTACTTTGGTTTCCCAATCATCAATACAGTTGGTTTCCCACGAAGGCATTCTGTTTTTCTGTAAATATTTCGGAACAAAATGCGCTACAATTCCAGAAAGTCTTCCAAAATTAATTCCGTGTTTTTCAGTTAAAATCGGGCTTCCCTGCAAAAAAATCATTTTTCCGTCAACAAAATCGGCATTTCCAGTTTCGTGAATATAATGCAGAATCGCATTACGCGCCGCTTCAACATGAAATGGCATTGATTCTTTGGTCAGCGGAATATATTTTGCGCCAGAAGTTGTTCCAGAAGTTTTGGCAAAATAGATCGGTTTTCCTTTCCAAAGAATATCTGCTTCGCCAATTTTTACTTTTTCAATATACAATTTCAAGTCTTCATAATCCCGAATTGGAACATTCTTTTGAAAATCTTCAATTGTTTTTATGCTTCCAAAATGATGATCTTTTCCAAATTCAGTTTCTTTGGCATTTTGAATCAAACTTTTAAAAACTTCAAACTGCGTTGCAACCGGTTTATTTGACCAAGCTTGAGTTTGATTGTATATTTTGCGGGCAAAAATTTTTGCTGCTATCGATTTAATTGACATTTGATATGGTATTATTTTTTGTCGCTTTTCTTTTTCTTGGTTTTGTTTTCGCCCGACTCTTTCTCTATTTTGGCAACATCTTCTCTAAGTTTAATTTCTTCTTCAGAAGCTTTCATATTCACTTCAGAAGGTTCATCAACTTCTGCCAAAATGGAGTCTTTATTGAATTTTGCATAATCCAGTTCGCCTCTCAAAACTTTCTGAACACCTTGCAAATAGGCTTCATTTTTCTTTAGCGCCGTTTCCAAAGAATCTGATTTTATTGCCAATCTAGTTGCATTTCGTTTCAATTCAGTTGAAGAATAGCCCGGAATAAACTCGCGCAATGGCGTAAACGCAATAATGAAAGTGGTTACTAAAATTAAAAATATTCCGCCTAAAGTAAACGTTACAAAAACATTCATTAAAGTCAGCCGAAATGAAAAAATCTCTTCAAATGTGTTTTCATTCAAAATTACCAGTCGGTTTTTGATGAATAATTTTTTTCTGAAATCAAATCTTTTTTTAGTCATTTTGGATGATTATTATGAGCAAATATAGCAATTAATAGTATTGATGATAGTGAAGAAAAAACGTCAAATAAAGTAATTTTATTATTTTATAAAATATTTAACGCGGTAAGAAACAAATATTTTAATCCAAAAACTCTTGTTGTTCGTATATTCTATATACCTTTGCGGTGAAAACGAAAATCAATTTGCTTCGGCATTAAATATACAATCATGGGAAGATTAGGTCTTACAGAAATCCTTGTTATAGTAGGTATTGTGATATTACTTTTTGGAGGTAAAAAAATTCCAGAATTAATGAAAGGTTTAGGAAGCGGTATTAAAGAATTTAAAAACGCTGCTAAAGACGATCAGCCTGCTGCTTCTAAAAAAGAAGAAGAGACAAAATAAGAAAGTCAAAACGAATTAAAAATCCCAGATTACAAATTGTAGTCTGGGATTTTCTTGTTTTATCTCCTATTAGAATTTTTACAATACCATCGTCAATTGAATTCTTTTTCTGTCTTCATCAACTTCAGTAACTTTTACATCAACATGCTGATGTAATTTCACCACTTCGTTTACATCACTTACAAAACCGGCTTTTAATTGCGAAATGTGAACCAATCCGCTTTCTTTGATTCCGATGTCAACAAAACAGCCAAAGTTGGTGATGTTATTAACAATTCCAGGCAGAATCATTCCCGTTTTTACATCTTTAATCGATTTTACATTCGCATCAAATTCAAAAACTTTAGCCGACTTTCTTGGGTCTAATCCAGGTTTTTCAAGCTCTTTTATGATATCTTTTAATGTAAGTAAACCAATTTCAGGTGTAATATAATTTTCGGCTTTAATAAGCGCTGTTTTCTCTTTGTTTGCAATTAAGTCGTTTACTGAAAGTTTCAAATCTTTTGCCATTTTCTCCACAACCGGATAAGCTTCTGGATGTACTGCCGAATTATCCAATGGATTTTTAGCATTTGTAATTCGAATAAACGCTGCGCCTTGCTGATAGGCTTTATCTCCTAAACGAGGCACTTTTTTCAACTGCTTTCGGTCTTCAAAAGGACCATTTTCAGAACGATATTGTACGATGTTTTCAGCAAGCTTCTCTCCTATTCCACTCACATAACTTAATAAATGTTTACTTGCTGTGTTGATATTAATTCCAACCGAGTTTACGCAGCGAATTACCGTACTGTCTAATTCTTCTTTTAATTTAGTCTGGTCAACATCATGTTGATATTGTCCTACTCCAATCGCTTTTGGGTCGATTTTTACCAATTCAGCCAACGGATCTGAAAGTCGGCGGCCGATAGAAACTGAACCACGAACGGTTACATCATAATTAGGGAATTCTTCTCTGGCGATTTTTGAAGCCGAATAAACCGAAGCTCCAGCCTCAGAAACAATAAAAACCTGCACCGGTTTGTCGAACGCGATTTTTTTGATGAAAAATTCGGTTTCGCGTGAAGCCGTTCCATTCCCAATTGAAATCGCATCTATTTGATACGCATTCACCATCGAACGGATTTTCTTGATCGCCATTGCTTCCTCATTTTGAGGTGCGTGCGGATAAATCGTTTCGTTGTATAATAAATCTCCTTTTTCGTCCAGACAAACTACTTTACAGCCGCTTCTAAATCCTGGATCGATTGCCAAAATTCGCTTTTCTCCTAAAGGCGGCGCTAATAATAACTGTCCTAAATTGTTAGCAAAAACCTGAATCGAATTGGCATCGGCTTTTGCTTTTGCTTCCTGCAGCGTTTCATTTCCAATCGCTGGATTCAGTAAACGTTTATAACTGTCTTCAATTGCTAACTGTAAATGAGCTGTTGTATTATTTTGTTTTTTAATGATGATTTCGTCGATAACATCGTAAGCATCATCAATATCAACATCAATTTTCATTTTAATAAAACCTTCATTTTCTGCACGGAGCATTGCCAATAATCGGTGCGCCGGTGCTTTTGTCAACGGTTCTTCCCAGTCAAAATATTGATTGAATTTTTGTGCGCCTTCTTCTTCAGCTTTCTTTTTTACAACTTTGGTTCCAATGGTTGCTTTCCGCTGATATAATCTACGAAGCTGTTTACGAACATAAATATTTTCGTTGATCCATTCGGCCACAATATCTCGTGCGCCTTGCATCGCAGCTTCTTCGTTAATAACATTTTCATTGATGTATTGTGTCGAAATAAAATCAACATCAACATCACTTTCTGACATAATAATTTTCGCCAAAGGTTCTAAACCAAATTCGCGTGCAACGTCGGCTTTTGTTTTTTTCTTCTTTTTATACGGAAGGTAAAAATCCTCAATTTCTTGCAAATCAAAGCTTTCTTCGATTTTCTTCTTCAAATCTGGCGTAAGCGCTTTTTGTTCTTCGATCGATTTTAAAACTGCTTCCTTACGTTTTACAAGAGTATCGTAGTCTTTTTGCAATTTTGCAATCTGCTCAATTACAACTTCGTCAAGATTTCCGGTTGTATCTTTTCGGTAGCGCGAAATAAACGGAATCGTACAGTCTTCCTCAAGTAATTTTACTGTGTTTTGAATGTTAATTGCTGCAGTTTGAACAGACTTGGCAATGAATTGAATATTAGTCATACTTTTAATGAAATAAATTCTTAATTATAAATCAGTATAATTTACTTGTTAAAATATACAAGGAAAATCACTAACCGTTTGGCTAAAATAATATCTTTGTTTTTAATATTATACCAATGGAAATTTTTTTACTCTGTTTTTTATTTATAAATATCATCGTTTTTATTCTTGCCGGATATGATAAATATCAAGCTCGAAAAAATAAACGAAGAATCCCCGAAAATACGCTATTCTTTCTGCAATTAATCGGAGGAACTCCAGGTTTATTAACGGCAATGCTTTTCTTTAGACATAAAACGAGTAAAACTTCATTTATTGTCAAATTCTCGCTTATTTTTTTGCTTCAGGGTATTTTAGTTTACCTCTATTTAACTGAAAAAATATAGATATTAACAATGTTAATAACTTGAAAAAACCATTTTAATCAGATGATTTTAAATACATTAAATAAAAAACCGGATGAATTATAAAAATCCGCCCGGTGTGTTTATCCTTTATTGGTGCGAAGCACCCGATTTTTTTTGACGTTTTACTAACAAGCAATTTTATTCACTCTATTTTGGTGTCTTCCGCCTTCAAAAGCGGTTTCCAAGAAAGTTTCAACAATTTCAACTGCTTGATGAATAGAAGTAAAGCGCGCCGGAATACTTACAATATTAGCGTCGTTATGCAAACGTGTCAAATAAGCAATTTCCTTAGTCCAGCATAAACCAGCTCTCACTTTCGGGTGTTTATTAACCGTCATTGCAATTCCGTTTCCGCTTCCGCAGATCACGATTCCAAAATCAGCTTTTCCTTCAGAAACATCATTTGCAACTGGATGTCCAAAATCTGGATAATCTACAGAAGCATCAGTGTCAGTTCCATAATTTGTTACTTCATGTCCTTTTGCTTTCAGCATTTCAACAATTGCTTTTTTATATTCTGGTCCAGCGTGGTCATTTCCTATTGAAATTTTCATTTTCTATACTATTTAGTTGTGTAGTACAAATTTACTCAATTAATAAATGTTTGCCACGAATTACACCAATTTTCACAAATTATTTTCTTTATGAATATAATCTAAACATTACAATATAAATTCGTGTACATTCGTGTAATTCGTTGCAAAAACCTTTATTTTACAACTATTTCACTGTCAAAACCTTATCACTTATTAACAATTTTAATAAGTATATAAGTCTCTCATAATCAATAAATAATAAACAGTGTTTTTGTTAAAATTTTGAAATGTTGATAGCGAATCGTAATTCGTTGATATTCAATTAACTTTAAGTTAACATTATTTGTTAATAAGTTCGAAAAGAAAATTAGAAGTTTTTTTTGGTTGTGTCAAAAAAAAACCTAATCCAAAACTGGAATTAAAAATCCTAATAAAGTTTCATTAATTTTTAGAAAAGTTATCAATATCAAAAATGCCATTTTCAACAAAAATCAACATCTGAACTTATCTACAAAATGAATTCATTTTTGGTTGTCAACCGTTGTTAATTAAAATTCAAAAAACCTTAAAAATTAAACTTTTAACTCCAAATAACTATGTTAATAACTGCCAATAACTAAGAGAAACTTCATTTCAATACTTTTAAAAATAAATTTATTCGACATATTAACACACTATAATAACCAACATTTTTTATAAAATTTTAAAAATCTTTTTTTGTTGTATTTAATATATGTTGAAAACTAAAAAAGTTGAAAAGGAAAAAAAATTTTTGAATTTGGAAAAAAGAACGTTTTTAAACGATTTTGAGAGGATTGTTTAAGTTGTCCAGAATTTGCTGTACTTCTTCGAAATCGTTGGGATGAACTTTGAGTCGGATACCGCCAAGTGCTGCCGAATACATTGGAGCGACAGAAAGCGTCATTTCGTTTTCAAAATAATATGGAATTTCTTCTTGTTCTAATAAGTGTTTCAGAACAACAGTTTCGTGCTGATAATTGAATACCGCAATGGTTTTAAAGCTTTCCATATTAGGTCTTTTTATAAATGTACGAAAAGTTATATTTTTAATAATTCTAATTGTTAAAATCTATTATCTGATATCTTATTTGTAATTTTAAACCTTATAAGAAAAGATATATGAGTAAGAAAATTAGAAAGCCGATAAAAAATGAGAAAGATTTCTCTAGTAAGATAGTAAAAATTTTATCGCAAAGCCCTAATAAAGCATTCAATTATAAACAAATAGCGGCAAAGCTTGAACTTGATGATACAAAAAGCAGAAATCAGATTATAAAAGATTTAAAAATTTTGGCTTCTTCAAAAAAGATAATTGAATCTGAACCTGGGAAATATTTAGTAAAAGCCGAAAGCCAGGATTATTACGAAGGAACAATTGATATGACAAGCAGAAAAACAGCTTATTTCATTTGTCCGGATTTTGCAGAAGATGTGTTTATTCCGACCAATAATTTGAATCGCGCACTGGATAAAGACAAAGTAAAAGTTTACGTTTATAACCGCAGAAAAGGTAAAAGACCTGAAGGTGAAGTAATTTCAGTTGTAGAAAGAAATAAAACAGAGTTTGTTGGAGTAATCGATATTCAGGCGAATTTTGCCTTTGTATCGACTGCAAATCCTAAAATGTATACGGATATTTTTATTCCGAAAGATAAAATTGGAGAAGCAGAAAACGGTGATGTTGTTTTAGTTACCATAGAAGATTGGCCAAAAAGAGCGGATAGTCCGTTTGGATCTGTAATTAGAGTTTTAGGAAAACCTGGAGAACACAATACAGAAATTCATGCGATTTTAGCTGAATACGGTTTACCGGCAGATTTTCCGGTAGAAGTAGAGGTTTATGCTCAAAAAATAGATACTTCGATTCAGGAATCTGAGATTGCAAAACGTCGTGATATGCGTGATACGCTTACGTTTACGATAGATCCAAAAGATGCAAAAGATTTTGATGATGCTTTGTCTTTCAAAAAGTTAGATAATGGAAATTTCGAAATCGGAATTCATATTGCTGATGTTTCGTATTATTTAGAAGAAGGTACAATTCTGGATGATGAAGCATATCAACGTGCAACTTCAGTTTATTTGGTTGATAGAGTAGTACCGATGCTTCCGGAAGTTTTATCTAATTTTGCGTGTTCACTTCGCCCAAATGAAGAAAAATATACGTTCTCTGCTATTTTTGAAGTTTCTCCAACTTCGCAAGTTATCAACCAATGGTTTGGAAGAACAGTAATTTATTCTGATCAGCGTTTTGCTTATGAAGAAGCGCAATATATCATTGAAACAAAAGACAATACGATTCCAGTTGATATTTCAATTACCGGAGAATCTTATGTAGTTTCTGATGAAATTGTTGAAGCGACTTTAAAATTAGATGAATTAGCGAAAATTTTAAGAAAGAAAAGAATGCAGAATGGTGCTATTTCTTTTGATAAAGTAGAAGTAAAATTCAATCTTGATGCTGAAGGTGAACCAGAAGGTGTTTATTTCAAAATTTCAAAAGATGCTAATCATCTTATTGAAGAATTCATGCTTTTAGCGAATAGAAAAGTAGCGGAATACATTGGAAAACAAAAGAAAACATTTGTATACCGAATTCACGACGAACCAAACGAAGACAAATTAATTGCGATGCAAACTGTAATTGCTAAATTTGGTTATAAAATTGATTTCCGTAACAAAGGTGATATTTCGAAATCATTGAACGCTTTGATGGAAGAAGTAAACGGTAAAAAAGAGCAAAATCTTATTGATACGCTGGCGATCAGAAGTATGAGCAAAGCCAAATATTCGACTGATAATATTGGTCATTATGGTTTGGCCTTTGATTATTACAGCCATTTTACTTCGCCAATTCGTCGTTATCCAGACGTTATGGTACACAGATTGCTGCAGTATTATTTAGATGGAGGCGCTTCTGTAGATGAAGAAGTTTATGAAACCAAATGTCTGCATTGTTCAAATATGGAAAGTTTAGCGACTAATGCTGAGCGAGACAGTATCAAATACATGCAGGTTAAATACATGCAGGATCATCAGGATGAAGAATTCTTGGGCGTTATTTCTGGTGTTACTGAATGGGGAATTTATGTTGAAATCGTTTCAAACAAATGCGAGGGAATGGTAAGAATCAGAGAAATTAAAGATGATTACTATACTTTCGATGAAAAACAATATGCATTGGTTGGAGCTACTTCAAACAGCATTTTGCAATTAGGAGACGAAATTTATGTTAAAGTAAAAAATGCCGATCTAGTTAAAAAACAACTTGATTTTCATTTTTTGCGACGAGCTGAATAAGTATTAATTAAAAAAATAAAAGTATGAAAAAGCTAATTATTGGAGCAGTAATTTTATTTGCTCAAATGTCGTTTGCTCAGGTTACTAAAGAGTTAGGTGATTTTGATACTGTAAAAGTATTTGATAAGTTATGTGTAAAATTAGTTCCGTCATCTGAAAATAAAATTGTTATAAAAGGTGCCAGAGAAGCTGAAGTTGAAGCTGTAAATAAAAATGGGACATTAAAATTAAGAATGCCTTTTCCTAAGCTTTTATCTGGAAATGATTTAGATATTACGCTATATTACAAACATATAGAATTGATAGATGTTAATGAAGGAGCAGAGGTAAAAAGCAGTGAAGCGATTAAAGCTACGTCTTTTAAAGTAAGTGCACAGGAAGGCGGTATCATTAATGTTGAGCTAGATGTTGATAAACTAAAAGTAAGCTGTGTTTCAGGTGGTAAAATTACATTAACAGGTAAAGCCTCAAATCAAGATGCAAGTCTAGGAGCTGGAGGTTATTTGCTGGGAAGTAAATTAAGTACGTCTCAAACTACTGTAAGCGTTTCTGCGGGCGGAAAAGCTGATGTGAATGCGTCAACCCTTGTCGATGCAAAAGTAAGCGCAGGAGGCTCTATTTACATTTATGGAAAACCAAAACAAATAAACCAAAAAACAGTCTTTGGAGGTAAAATCGAAGAAGTAAAATAACAACAGTATTTTGATGATAAATGATATTCTGGCTGGACTGCCATGGGGACTTGTTCTGAGCTTTATGGTAGGTCCGGTATTTTTTGTTCTATTAGAAACCAGTATTACAAAAGGTTTCAGATCCGCAATTGTCTTTGATTTTGGAGTAGTATTAGGCGATATTTTTTTTATTGCTATAGCCTATTTAGGAAGTTACAGACTGATTTCGAGTTTAAAAGATAAACCAGCGCTTTTTATTTTTGGAGGTATAATCATGCTTTCGTATGGTATTATTTCTTTTGTGAAACTAAAGAAAGAAGAAAAAATTAATGATGAAGAAATTGACCGTGATATCTTAAAAAGAAACTATGGAAGTTTGTTTGTAAAAGGTTTTTTACTGAACGTTATCAACATTGGAGTCCTTGGTTTTTGGCTTGCCGTTATTATTTCTGTCGGACCAAAATTAGAAATGCAAAACTCAAGAATGATTACATTTTTTACTGCAGTAATTTTAACTTATTTATTTGTTGACTGTCTTAAAATACTATTAGCTAAACAATTAAAATCTAAAATGACACCAACTAATATATTAAAAATCAAAAAAGGAATTAGTATAGTTTTAATGGTTTTTGGATTTGTTTTGATGATTCAAGGATGGTTTCCAAAAGAAAAGGAAATGGTTAAAAATGCTTTTGAAAAGATTGATAAGTAGTTTGTTAATAACTCAAAAATATACAATTAAACCTCTGAATTTCAGAGGTTTTTTTTATGTTTATAATGTACGAATAAACTTTATCAAAGTTCAAAACTTTGACAAAGTTGAATACTAAGTTTTCGAAAGAAAAAGACATAAAAAAAACCTTCAAATTGCTTTGAAGGTTTTAGAGGCATCGTCCGGATTCGAACCGGAGTAGGAGCTTTTGCAGAGCCCAGCCTAGCCGCTCGGCCACGACGCCATTGCTTGAACGGATGGCAAAAGTAACTAAAATCTTTAAAATTCAAAAGTTTCGTATGAACTATTTTGAAAAAATACGATTTTAATTAAAATAATTACTTTCTGATTTCCGTCATTTTTATGGTAACTGTTTCAACATCACCACCAATAGGAGGGTTTATTTTAGATACCCAAACTGTTGTTTTTTCTACTGTTAAAATT
Source organism: Flavobacterium sp. LC2016-01 (assembly GCF_009711135.1). Lineage (GTDB taxonomy): Bacteria > Bacteroidota > Bacteroidia > Flavobacteriales > Flavobacteriaceae > Flavobacterium. The sequence continues at coordinate 141,473 of NZ_WMIC01000011.1, forward strand.
TCAGCCAGTACACGAATATTGATTCTTTTGGCGACATGTTCTAATAAATGTGAACGAATTGCCATTTCTTCTTCAACAATTTTATTCAAATGAACATAATCAACAGTGTCTAAAAGATGATCTGTTTCTGCTGATTTCTCTAAATTTGTTTTAATTTTTAGATCAACAGTGTAGTCAGATCCAATTTTTCCTTCTTCAATTAAACATCCGTGGTACGAAAAAGTACGAATGTTTTTTAGTTTTATAACTCCCATTTTTATATTGTTTCACGTTTAAAGTTTCAGGTTATGCGCCACTTAAATAACTTTAAACCTGAAACCTGAAACCTTTTTTTTATCTTTGCTAAAATTACTATAAAATAATGGCATCAGAAGAGAAATCACTCAATTTTATTGAACAAATCATAGAGGAAGATTTAAAATCAGGTCTTTCACAAAACAAACTTCATTTTCGTTTTCCACCAGAACCAAACGGTTATTTACACATTGGCCACGCAAGTGCTATTGCTTTAAATTTTGGTTTAGGACTTGATTATCAGTCACCTGTAAATTTACGTTTTGACGATACAAACCCTGAAAAAGAAGAACAGGAATTTGTTGACGCCATTAAAAAAGACGTAGAATGGCTGGGTTATACCTGGGCAGAAGAACGTTATGCTTCTGATTATTTCCAACAATTATACGATTGGGCTGTTTTATTAATTAAAAAAGATAAAGCTTATATTGACAGTCAATCTTCTGAAGATATGGCGATTCAAAAAGGAACTCCGTCTACAGTTGGAACTGATAGTCCATTCAGAAATCGTTCTGTTGAAGAAAATTTAGATTTATTCGAAAGAATGAAAAACGGTGAATTTGAGGCTGGTACACATATTCTTCGTGCAAAAATAGACATGAAATCAACCAATATGTTGATGCGTGATCCTATCATGTACAGGATTTTACACAAACATCACCATAGAACGGGAGATACCTGGAAAATATATCCAATGTACGATTGGGCACACGGACAAAGTGATTATTTAGAAGAAATCTCACACTCATTTTGTACACTGGAATTTTTGCCTCACCGTGAATTATACGATTGGTTTTTAGATCAGATTTTAGACGAAAATAAACTGCGTCCAAAGCAAAGAGAATTTGCAAGACGTAACTTATCACATACGGTTGTTAGTAAAAGAAAATTACAGCAACTTGTTAAAGAAAAGCATGTTAATTCTTGGGATGATCCAAGAATGTCAACCATTTCTGGGTTAAGAAGAAGAGGTTATACGGCAACATCTTTACGTAATTTTGCCAATACAATCGGAATTGCAAAACGTGATAATTTGATTAATATCTCAGTTTTAGAATTTTGTATTCGTGAAGATTTAAACAAAATTGCACCTCGTGTAATGGCCGTTTTAGATCCGGTAAAAGTGGTAATTACCAATTATCCGGAAGGAAAAGAAGAGTGGTTAGAAGCTGAAAATAACCAGGAAGATGAAAATGCAGGTTTCAGAAAAGTACCTTTTTCGCGTGAATTATATATCGAAAGAGAAGACTTTTTAGAAGAAGCTCCAGCTAAATTTTTCCGTTTGACTTTAGGAAAAGAAGTACGTCTTAAAAATGCGTATATCATTAAAGGAGAAAGTGTTATAAAAGATGCTGAAGGAAATATTAAAGAAATTCATGTTACTTATGACACCGATTCTTTAAGCGGAAGCGGTACCGAAGCAAGCCAAAGAAAAGTATCTGGAACATTACATTGGGTTTCAATTCAGCATGCCATTGAAGCAGAAGTTCGTTTGTACGATCGTTTGTTTACAGATGAAGCTCCGGACAGTTATAAAGACAAAAATTTCTTAGATTTTGTGAATCCAAATTCATTAGAAATTGTAAAAGGATTTGTTGAACCAAGTTTGGCAACAGTTCAAAATGAAGATAAATTTCAGTTTCAGCGTTTGGGTTATTTTACTGTTGATAAAGACTCAACTGATTCAAAATTAGTGTTTAACAAGACGGTTGGATTGAAAGATGCTTGGGAAGAAAAAGGCAAAAAAGAAGAAAACAGCATCAATAATTCTTTAAAAGAAATCAACAAATATTTTAAAGTTGAAACGAAACCAGAACGTATTGCAATTGAAAGTGCAATAGGGGAGAGCATCAAAAATGTTTCTAGTTTTTCACTTTTGCAGAATTCTTTAAAGAAAAACATCAACAATAATAAAGCTTCATTGTTGTTTTCTCAGTTTATTTTGAAATATTCAAACTGGAAATCCACTGATTTTGAAGAAGATGATATTAAAAAATTATATTCAATGTCTTTAAAAAGTGAATCAACCTATGTTCGATCAAAAGCACTTTTAAATTTAAGAGATCTTGAAAATGAAAGTTTCAGAAATCAATTTGATGACGAAATTTTGAAATTATATTCAAATCCTCCTAAAAATGCATCGGAGAGAGAAATTGAAATTCTTTCCGAGATGGTAAAGAAATAAAATAATTAGAATCTATGGAAAAGCGCTTTTTAAAAGCGCTTTTTTATTATATATAAAATTTATTAAAATGTAATTTTTTATAATTTTTATAAATTAAAAACAGCTTTCATAAATTAATTTTAAAGCGTTTTTAAAATTCTTCCACCACATTAATCTTATTTTTAAATATCGTTTAACAGACGCTTTTATTTTAAGTTTTTACTTTTTTCACTCTGATTTTAGAATTTTGAGCTAGATTTTCCTCTTCAAAAATTTTAAATGAAATCTTCGGTAGTTTTTTCTGTTGTAAATTTTTTAATATAGTTAAGTATTATTTTATTTTTTACTTTAATAGTTTATATATATTATTTATAAAAACGATTATAATTTTAAAAATGATAAATTTTATTAATTAAAACTGACTTTCATAAATTAGTTTTAAGACAATTTTTAAAATCTTCCATCTCTATAATCCTATTTTTTAAAATTTTTTAAAATTGACGCTTATTTTAAGTTTTGATTTTTTGGAGTCAAATTTTCTATTTTCAGAAGCGTATTTTTTATTTTTAAGTTTAGGTTGGATTTATTTTCATTTTTTAATCAAGAAAATTATAGTTTTTATTTTATAAAGTATTTTGATTATATTTTAATATTTATAAATTTTATTAATAATTATTAAAATTGATTTAAAATTTATTTTTGATAGTTTTTATGTATTAAAAATGAATGCAATAAATGTATTTTAAAGCATGTTTTTTAATTAGTTGATAGATAACTCATTTTTTGAATTATTCTTTAAATAGAGTCTTTATTTTAGTTTTGGCTGTTATTTTTGTCAGTTTAACGGGTTGTTAACATACAATTGTTTATAAAGTTGCTATTTTTATCAAAGGGTCAAATGAGAAATTAAAATTTCTTAAAGACACTTAAAGAATAGGATCTGAGTTGATCTAAAATTTGAAATTTGAAAATTTTTGCTTTTAGCTAAATTCTAAGTCTGTTTCTAAAAATTGATTTTATGGTCAATTCGAATTGTAAAATTGTTTTGCTAATACTTGTAGCGTAAAGGTATTTTTGGAAAGCATTTTATAATTTTTAAATTTCATGAAATTGGTTTAACGGGTTATTTGAAATTTTGTCTTGTTTTGGCAGCCAAACATTTTAATCCTTAAATTTTATTATCATGAAAATTTTATATTTTACGCTAGCGATGTTATTTGCAAATATTGCAATTTCACAAACACATCAAATTACAAAACATAATGGTGAACAACTAGATGTTAATTTCATTAAAAACGAGAATGGTTTAATTTATTATTCAGTTAACGGAAGTTCAGAAGAAGTAAAAATTAGCAAATATGCAGTTTCATCTATTACCAATAAACAGACAAAGCAAACACAAAAGGTTACAGATAAGATAGTTGTAGATTCAAAAGAGGATTACAAAATGGTAACAGTTTTGCCTCAGGAAAAGACAATAGGGCTGAAGCAGGCAACTAGTTTTACTGGAGTTTCGACAAGGACAAAAGGTGAACCGCCCATTGCAAATGAGAACCAGACTGCTATGAGAATTAAAACGAAATCGGCTTCAAGCGGTTATCCATTTGTAAGTATTATTCAAAAGGCAGATGGTAAATATGAAGCTGTAGCTTACATGTATTAATTTTAGTGTTAAAATTTGTAAATAACATTTATTCAGTAATTTATATTTTAAAAAAGTTTACCTTTATTACTCATTTAAATTTTAATATTATGTCTAAGAACTTAAATACTGCAGCCGCAATTTTAGCTGCTGCTGCTGCTGGTGCAGCTATCGGAATTTTATTTGCTCCAGACAAAGGATCAAAAACTCGTGCAAAATTGAAAGAAGGTATAGATGATGCTGCACATAATTTAAAGGATTCACTTTCGGCAAGTTCTGAAGTGCTTCGTGAAAAATTTACTCATGCAAAAAAGAATCTTGATGGAACTTATGACGAATTGCTTTCGAATATGAGTTACAAGACTGAAGAGGTAATCAGTTTTTTAGAATCTAAATTGGCTGATTTAAAAGCACAAAACGCGAAACTTCAAAAATAATATCATTCTTATAAACACATTACTTGGCTATTTTTAAGATAAGTAATGTGTTTTTTTATTTAAAAACATCATTATGGCTTTTGAAGAATTAAAAGAAAATACTGAAAATATTCAAGATCAGGCTAAAGAATATATTGAAAGTCATTTAGCATATTATAAACTTTGGGGTTTTAAAGTGGCAATGAAATCGACTACTTTAATTTTTAAGTTTACTTTGATTTTATTGTGTTTTAGTATGGTTTTGCTTTTTGGATCTTTTGCAGCAGCGTATGCTTTTGGCAGTTTATTTGAAAGTAACGCGCTCGGATTTTTGACAGTAGGAGGGATCTATTTGTTTTTTACAATCTTACTTTTCTTTGTAAAAGACAAGTTTGTTGAAGGACCAATTCTAGAGAAATTTTCAGAAATCTTTTTTAATGATTAAGAATTATGGAAAAGAAAAAATACTCATCGTATGCAGAACTTGATAGAGATCTGGAAATTTTAAAATTAGAAAAGGAGATTAATTATCAGAAATTAGTTTTAAGTTTTCAGAAAACGAAAGAGAGCATAACACCGCAAAAAATTGTAAATGGTTTTGTTTCCTCTTATACAGATTACTTTAAAAAATCATATCCGAAAATTTTAGAATCTATTATACCTTTTGTTATCAATTGGTTTATAAATAAAAAAAGAGGCCATTAAGCCTCTTTTTTATTTTTGTATTACTTTTATTAAGCCGTTTCTGTTGGCTCTGAAGTATCTGATGGATTATAGTTTATATCAGAATTGTTTGTTTTTTTAACTTTTCTAGGTTGTCTTTTCATCTCTTCTCCAATTATATTTGAAGCTGAAAAACTAGTTACCATACTATTTAACATATCACTTGCCGCTTGAGGAGAGTTTGGTAATAATATCAAATTAGAGTTGGTATCAGCTCCAATAGCTTGCAGTGTATCATAATGTTGTGTAATTACGATCAATGCAGAGGCTTCCTGTGAATTGATTCCAACATTGTTTAAAACTTCAACACTTTCTACTAATCCACGTGCAATTTCTCTACGTTGATCAGCAATACCTTGACCTTGAAGTTTTTTACTTTCAGCTTCAGCTTTTGCTTTTGCTACAATTCTAATTCTTTGTGCTTCAGATTCAAACATTGCTGCTGTTTTTTCTCTTTCCGCCGCATTGATTCTGTTCATTGCATTTTTTACCTGAATATCTGGATCAATATCTGTTACAAGTGTATTGATGATGTCATAACCATAAGTTGTCATAGCTTCGTTCAATTCTCTTTTTACTGCAATTGCAATATCATCTTTACGAACAAACACATCATCCAAAATTAATTTAGGAACTTCGGCACGTACAACGTCAAAAACATAAGCAGTGATTTGATCATGTGGATATTCTAGTTTGTAAAAAGCTTCATATACATGTTCCTGTATTACTTTAAACTGAACCGAAACTTTCATTTTAATAAAGACATTGTCTTTAGTTTGTGTTTCAATAAGAACATCTAATTGTTGAATTTTTAGATTTACGCGACCTGCAATTCTATCAATTACTGGAATTTTTAATTGTAAACCCGAATTTCTAACGCTTGTAAATTTTCCAAAGCGTTCTACGATAACACTTGTTTGTTGCTTTACTGTAAAAAAAGAAGACATAAAAATAAAGAATGCCAGAACTAGTAAGATAATAAATGCTGTACTCATGGTGATAATTAATTTAGATTTTTGATCTTGGTAAATTACGAAAATTCTTCTAAAAGAAAATTTTAAAACATTAAAAAAACGCTAAGAACATTTGTTAGATGTTTCTTAGCGTTTATATTTTGAACTGTATTTTGATTACAAAGTTGCTATCGCTTTCTGAATTCTCGAAATAGTTTCTTCTTTTCCAATGATTTCAACAATGTCAAATAGGTGAGGACCTTTCAAAGCTCCAACCAAACTCAAACGGAAAGGTTGCATCACTTTACCCATTCCGATTTCGTTTTTTGTTAACCAATCTTTTACGATTGCTTCGATATTTGCAGAATCAAAACCATCAATATATTCTAGAGTTGAAATCAATTCCTGCATTAAAGCCGGAGTTTCTTCTTTCCAGTTTTTACTTGCTTTTTCATCATATGATGTTGGAGCCTGAAAAAAGAAATCGGTCAAATCCCAAAATTCTGAAACGAAATTTGCTCTTTCTTTAATGAGTGAAACGATACGAGTTGTCACTTCGAGCGGAGTCGAGAAGCCTTTTTCAACTAAAATAGGAGCGAAGCTCTTCGCTAAATCGGCATCATTTTGTTTGATTAAATATTGATGATTGAACCATTTGTTTTTCTCTGGATCAAATTTTGCTCCTGCTTTATGAACGCGGTTCAAGTCAAAAGCTTCTACTAATTCTTCTAAAGAATATAATTCTTTTTCCGTTCCGTCATTCCATCCAAGTAAAGCTAAGAAGTTTACAACAGCTTCCGGGAAAAATCCTTTCTCTCTGTAACCAGATGAAATGCCTTCTTCGGTTTTCCATTCTAATGGAAACACAGGAAATCCTAATTTGTCACCATCTCTTTTAGATAATTTTCCGTTTCCAATTGGTTTCAAAATCAAAGGTAAATGTGCAAATTCCGGAGCATCCCAACCAAAAGCTCTGTATAATAAAACGTGAAGAGGCATCGATGGCAACCATTCTTCACCACGAATTACATGTGAAGTTTCCATCAAATGATCATCAACAATATTGGCTAAATGGTACGTTGGCATTCCGTCACTTTTGAAAAGAACTTTATCATCAAGAAGATTAGTTTCAAACTTAACATCACCTCGAATGATATCTTTTAAATGCAAAGTTTCATCAACCGGAGTTTTAAAACGGATTACATAATGTTCTCCATTTGCAATTCTTTTAGCAACTTCTTCTGCAGAAATTACTAAAGATGTATCTAGTTTTTCACGATTGTGATGGTTGTAAATAAATGTTTTTCCTTCAGCTTCGTGTTGTTTTCTGTGCGCATCTAAAGCTTCCGGAGTATCAAAAGCATAATAAGCCCAACCCGAATTGATCAATTGATCTGCATAAGATTGATATAATTCCTTACGATCACTTTGTCTGTACGGACCAAATTTTTCATTTTTTCCAACGGTTTCTTCAGGAGCAATTCCTAACCATTCCAGCGCTTCCATAATATATTCTTCTGCACCTGGAACAAAACGAGTCTGATCTGTATCTTCAATTCTCAGATAAAAAACACCGTTATGTTTTTTTGCAAATAAATAATTAAATAGGGCAGTACGAACGCCGCCAATATGTAATGGTCCAGTCGGACTTGGTGCAAAACGCACACGAACTTGCTTTGACATTTGTTTAAATTTTGATGCAAAGATACAACTTTAGATAAATTCCAATTTTTTAAAATTCCAAATTCCAATGTGTATTTCAGATTGGAATTTGGAATTTATTTTTTAGAATTTGAATTGCTATAATTAGTACTTTTATGGGTTATAATTAAAAGAGATTTTATTTTGAAAACATCATCTGCAATATATCAGAAATTAGAAGGATTTATAAAGAAATATTATATGAACGAATTGATAAAAGGAGGACTTCTTTTTATTGGTTTCGGACTTTTGTATTTCCTGTTTACACTTTTTATTGAGTATTTTCTTTGGCTGAAACCAGCTGGAAGAACGCTTTTGTTTTGGATATTTATAGGAGTAGAAGTTTTTCTGTTGTTTCGATTTATCTTGTTTCCAATTTTTAAGTTGTTCAAACTTCAAAAGGGAATTGATTATAATCAGGCTTCGGCCATTATTGGAAATCATTTTACAGAAGTAAGTGATAAATTGACGAACTTTTTACAGCTTTCATCTAATGAAAATTCAGCAGAAAGTTCAGAATTAATGTTGGCTTCGATCGAACAAAAAGCAAATTCGTTGCAGCCAATTCCGTTTGGAAATGCTATTAATTTTAAATCAAATAAAAAGTATTTGCCGTTGGCTTTGATTCCGGTTTTGTTGTTTGCAGTGTTTTTTGTTTCCGGAAATAGTAATATCATTTCTCAAAGTTTTAATAGAGTAGTACATTTTAATGCTTCGTTTTTACCGCCGGCTCCTTTCAAATTTGTGGTTTTAAATGACAATCTTCAAACTGAACAAAATAAAGATTTTATTGTAAAAGTTGAAACTGAAGGAAAAATTGTTCCAGAAAACGTGATGATTCATATTGGTGATGAAAGCTATTTTATGGAATCTTCTCAAACCGGAAAGTTCGAATTCAAGATTGAAAAACCAACTTCAGATGTTCAGTTTTCTTTTGAAGGAAATACAGTTTCATCAAATGAATATGAATTGAAAGTGATCACAGTTCCATCAATTGCTAATTTCGAAATGGTTTTGAATTTTCCGTCTTATCTAAAAAAGAAATCAGAAACGATTCAGGGAACCGGAAATGCTATCGTACCAGAAGGAACAATCGTGACCTGGAAAATGAAAACACAGTCCACTCAGGAAGTGGTTTGGAAGGATGAGAACGCAATTTTAAAGTTTAATAAGGCTGAAAATGAATTTAAATTGGCTAAAAATATTAATCAAAATACAGAATATCAAATTCTTACTTCGAATAATAAGGTTAAAAATTACGAGAAATTAGACTATCAGTTGTCAGTTATCAAAGATCAGCATCCAACAATCACAGTTTCTCCAGCTCCGGATAGTTTAGAATTAGATAAGAATTATGTTTTGGGAAGATTAGGAGATGACTACGGTTTATCAAAATTGCAGATTGTGTATTATGAACATGGCAAACCGCAAACTGCAAAACGAGGAACCATTCCGGTAAAGCAAGCAGTATTCGATCAGTTCGTTTTTAACTTCCCGAGTAATCTTGCAGTTGAAGAAGGAGTATCGTATGAATACTATTTTGAGGTTTTTGATAATGATGCATTGCACGGATTTAAGAGTACAAAATCTTCTACATTTTCAGATCGCGTTGCTACAACAGATGAAGTTCATGATGCAGAATTACAACAGCAAAATGCTAACATTAATAGTTTATCTAAATCATTAAAGAATCAGGAAAAGCAATTTTCTGAAATGGATAAACTGAAAAATACCGGAAAAGAAAAAGATAATTTGGAGTTCAAAGATCAGCAGAAAGTAAATGATTTTATCAAACGTCAAAAACAACAAGACGAAATGATGAAGCAGTTTGCTGAAAAAATGAATAAGAATTTAAATAAATACAATACAGATAAGAAAGACAAAACTGCTGAAGATTTACAAAAGCGTTTAGATAATGCTGAAAAAGATTTAGAGAAAAATCAAAAATTGATGGATGAACTAAAGAACCTAAATGATAAATTAAACAGCGAAGAGTTGTTTGATAAGATGGAAAAGTTCAAACAAATCAGTAAAAACCAATCTCGTAATTTAGAACAATTAGTTGAATTAACGAAGCGTTTTTATGTAGAAAAGAAAGCAGAACAAGTTGCAGAGAAGCTAAACAAGTTGGCAGAAAAGCAAGAAGAACTTTCTAATAAAGATGCTGAAAACACAAAAGAGAAGCAAGACGATATTAATAAATCATTTGATAAAATTCAGGAAGATCTTAAAGATTTGAAAGAAGAGAATAATACTTTGAAATCTCCTTTGGATATTCCGAAAGATGCTTCAAAAGAAAAAGATGTAGAGAATGATCTGAACAAAGCTTCGGAAGAATTAAATAAAAAGAATACTTCTTCGGCTAAGCCAAAACAAAAAAGTGCTTCGAAGAAAATGAAGTCAATGGCAGAACAAATGAGTTCAAGTATGGAAGGCGGAGAACAAGAACAATTAGAAGAAGATGTTGCTATGCTTCGTCAGATTTTGGATAATCTTTTAGCTTTTTCATTATCTCAGGAAGATGTCATGAAACAATTTAAATCGATGAAATTGGGTTCTTCGGCTTATAAAAAGAACATAAAAATTCAACAAAATTTAAAACAACAGTTCAAACATGTTGATGATAGTTTGTTTGCAATGTCTCTTAGAAATCCAAAAATTGCAGAAGATGTAACTAAGGAAATAGGGAACGTACAATATAATATGGATAAAGCGATTGAAGTTTTAACCGATGTTCAAATTCCAAAAGGAGTTTCGCACCAACAATACGCAGTGTCATCTGCAAACAAATTGGCCGATTTTTTAAGTGATCTTTTGAATAGTATGCAGATGTCGATGGCTAATCCTGGAGCTGGAAAACCAAAACCGGGAGACGGACAAGGAATGCAATTACCAGATATTATTCAAAAACAAAAAAGTCTGGCTGACAAAATGAAAGAAGGTATGAAGCAAGGTGATAAATCAGGAAGTGGTCAGCAAGGAAAAACCAGTGAAGGAAAACCAAGTCAAGATGGTCAGCAAGGGAAAGAAGGAAACGGAAAAGATGGGAAGAATGGTCAAGGCAAAAACGGACAAGGAAGTAAAGAAGGAGGAAAAGGAAAGGATGGAAATGAAGGTCAAGATGGAGAAGGAGATGCTGAAAAAATCATGGAAATTTACAAAGAGCAAGTTAAACTTCGTGAGGCTTTACAAAATGAGTTAACCAAAAAAGGTTTAGATGCGCAAGGAAGAGCTGCAATTGAACAGATGAAAGCTTCAGAAAAACAGATTTTGAACAAGGGATTTAAGAATGAGAATCTGCAGAGAATTTTAAATATTCAGCAAGAACTTTTAAAATTAAACAATGCAGTTCAGGAACAAGGCCAAGATACGAAGCGTCAATCTGAAACAAATAAGGCTGAATTTTCTAATCGTGCAAATGCTTTACCAAGGTCATTAACTGATTATTTAAATAGTGTAGAAATTTTAAATAGACAATCGCTACCTTTGCGCTCGAATTTTAATCAAAAGGTTCAAGAATATTTTAATACAAAATGATAAACTTTAATTACGAAACCGAGTTTTCTTTAGACAACGAACAAGCTTTTACAGATTGGTTGAGCGCTGTTATTGTTTCTGAAAAGAAGAATGAGGGAGAAATAAATTATATTTTTTGTGATGATGAATATCTGCATAAAATAAATGTAGAGTATTTAAACCACGATACACTGACAGATATTATCAGTTTTGATTATACAGTTGGGAACGAATTAAACGGAGATATTTTTGTTTCTGTTGAAAGAGTAGAAGATAATGCAAAAGATTTTAATGTTTCTTTTGAAGAAGAATTGAAACGCGTTCTTGCTCACGGTATATTACATTACTGTGGATACAAAGATAAAAGTGATGCAGATGCAGAACTTATGCGTTCAAAAGAAGATGAGAAGATTGCGATGTTTCACGTGGAACAGTAATTGAACATCTAAAAAGAAACAAAGAAAACGTGTTCCACGTGGAACACGTTTATAAAGAAAAGTATTTTATATTCCACGTGAAACGTTTTTAAATTTTAGAATTTAGAATTTTTGTTCCACGTGAAACACAAGTAAGAGGTTTAAGCTTTATAAAATGTTTCACGTGGAACACGTGAAATCTACTCTTTAAAAGTAAGGAAATTGTAATGTTTCACGTGGAACTTTTAGATTTAGTTTTTGAATCTGAGGTTTGGTTTAGAAAATGTTTCACGTGAAACGTTGAAGATTTGGGTTTGAATTTTGAGTTTAAAAGAATAGATGTTTCACGTGGAACATCTGGTTTAGGTTTGAAACTTCAAACAAAAAAAACCGTTCCACGTGGAACAAAAGAAGAATAAAGTTAATTCTGAGAACTGCCTTAAACGGTTTCCAGAGAATAATAAAACAAAATGTTTTTAGAAGAATACGATGTTATTGTAGTTGGTGCTGGTCATGCAGGATCTGAAGCCGCAGCAGCGGCCGCAAATTTAGGATCCAAAACTTTATTGGTTACAATGAGTTTGCAGAACATAGCCCAGATGTCTTGCAATCCTGCAATGGGAGGAATTGCGAAAGGACAAATTGTTCGCGAGATCGATGCGCTTGGAGGATACTCCGGAATTGTTTCAGACCGAACTGCAATTCAGTTTAAGATGTTGAACAAATCGAAAGGACCTGCAATGTGGTCGCCGAGAGTTCAAAGTGATCGAATGCGTTTTGCAGAAGAATGGAGACTGATGTTGGAGGGAACTCCAAATCTAGATTTTTACCAAGAAATGGTAAAAGGTCTGATTATCGAGAACGGAAAGATAAAAGGAATTAGAACTTCACTTGGAGTAGAGATTCGATCTAAATCTGTTGTGTTGACAAACGGAACTTTTTTGAACGGATTAATTCATATTGGAGAAAAACAATTCGGTGGAGGAAGAGCAGGCGAAAGTGCGGCAACTGGAATTACCGAAGATTTAGTGAATGCCGGTTTCGAAGCTGGAAGAATGAAAACAGGAACACCGCCACGAGTTGATGGACGCTCTTTGGATTATTCAAAAATGAACGAAGAAAAAGGAGATGCAAAACCGGATAAGTTTTCTTATTCGGATTTAACGGTTCCGTTGACGCATCAAAGATCTTGTCATATGACATACACCTCGCTTGATGTTCATGATATTTTGAGATCTGGTTTTGATCGTTCGCCAATGTTCAATGGAAGAATAAAAAGTTTAGGTCCGAGATATTGTCCTTCAATTGAAGACAAGATAAATCGTTTTGCCGATAAAGAACGTCATCAACTTTTTGTTGAACCAGAAGGATGGAAAACTTGCGAAGTATATGTAAACGGATTTTCAACTTCTCTTCCAGAGGATATTCAGTTTAAAGCTTTGCGTACAGTTGTAGGTTTTGAAAATGTAAAATTTCTTCGTCCAGGTTATGCGATCGAATATGATTATTTTCCACCGACACAATTGAAACATACTTTGGAAACCAAGTTGGTTGAAGGATTATATTTTGCCGGACAAATTAATGGAACGACTGGATATGAAGAAGCAGCTTCGCAAGGTTTGATGGCCGGAATAAATGCGCATTTGAAAGTACATGAAAAAGCGCCGTTAATTTTAAAACGTGATGAAGCTTATATTGGAGTTTTGATCGACGACTTAATTACGAAAGGAACGGAAGAACCTTATCGTATGTTTACATCAAGAGCAGAATACAGAACATTGTTGCGACAAGATAATGCCGATTTTAGATTGACGCCAATGTCGCACGAAATTGGTCTTGCTTCTGAAGCTCGTTTGAGAAGAATGGAAAAGAAATTAAACGAGTCTGAAAAGATGGTTGCCTTCTTCAAAGAAACAAGTGTTTCGGTTGCCGAAACAAATCCAATTTTAGAAGCGAAAGAAACGGCTCCAATTACGCAAGGTGATAAAATGTTTAAAGTATTCTCTCGTCCGCAAATTGATCTGGAGGATATGATGAAATTTGAGAAAGTGAAAGCTTATATCGAAGAGAATAATTTAGATCAGGAAATTTTAGAGCAAGCCGAGATCCAAGTTAAATATTCTGGCTACATCGAAAAGGAAAGAAATAACGCCGACAAACTAACTCGTTTAGAAGAAGTGAAAATTCCAGAAAATTTCGATTACAATAAAATCAAATCCATGTCGATTGAAGCGAAACAAAAATTGAGTAAAATTCGTCCTGTGACAATTTCTCAAGCTTCAAGAATTAGTGGCGTATCACCAAGTGATATTTCCGTGCTTTTGATTTATATGGGAAGATAGAAAAGTTTGTTTCAAGTTTCAGGTTTCACGTTTTATTGGAACTTGAAACTTTGTTTTTGTTTCACGTGAAACTTAAAACTTAAAACGTGAAACTTGAAACAAAAGAAAACCTGAAACAAAAAAATAAGTTTGTTCCACGTGAAACAAAAGAGTTAAAAATTAAAATTCTATTTATGAGAATTGTCGAGAGAGAAATTTTATCCGAAGAAGAAAAAGAAGTTTTACGTGAACTTTGGAACGAAGAATATCCGGCAAGATTAAATTGTAAAAACATGCAGGATTTTGAATTGTACTTAAACGGTCTTTCAAATACGAAACATTATTTGCTTTTTGATGCTTTAGATAAAATTAAGGGTTGGGCATTTACTTTTTTACGAGAAGATGAAAATTGGTTTGCTATAATTTTAAATCATCAAATCCAGGGAAAAGGAAATGGCATGCTTTTGATGAATGAATTAAAAAATAATAATATAAGTTTGAATGGTTGGGTTGTTGATCATCAAAATGAAATAAAACAAAACGCAACACATTATAAATCTCCAATGCCATTTTATATTAAAAATGGTTTTACAATTTTGACAGAAATCAGAATTGAAAACGAAAAAATGTCGGGAGTAAAAATTAATTGGAAAAGATAAATAAAAGATAAAAAGAGGAAGCCCTAAAAGTGAAAATTTTACTTTTAGGGTTTGCTATGAAATTAAACCAAAATACCTATAATTAAAAAATGGACGTTTTAAATAAAAAACATTTTCTCACAGTAAAAGACCATTCTGTTTCAAAAGAAATTTTCGATTTGTATCATGATGAAAATTTGGATATGCTGATCACTTCGCCGCAGCCAGATTTAGAAAATTTAGGAAGATATTACGAAAGCGAAGATTATATTTCGCATACAGACAACAAACGTTCTGTTTTTGAAAAAGCATATCATTTTGTAAAAAGTATCGCTTTAAAAAATAAATTGAATTTAATTAATTCGGAACAATCTCAAAAAGGAAAGATTTTAGACATCGGTGCCGGAACTGGTGATTTTTTATTGACAGCAAAAAATGACGGCTGGAATGTAATTGGAGTTGAGCCAAGCGATCGAGCAAAAAATATTGCCAAGCAAAAAGGAATTTCATTTGTTGAAGAAATCAGCGAACTCGAAAATAATTCTTTTGACGTAATTACAATGTGGCACGTTTTAGAACACGTTCCAAATTTAGAATTTCAAATTCAAGAATTGAAGCGATTGCTTAAGCCAACTGGAACATTAATTATTGCGGTTCCAAATTTTAAATCATACGACGCAAAATATTACGGAGAGTTTTGGGCGGCTTTTGATGTGCCAATTCACTTTTGGCATTTTTCGAAAAAAGCGATAAAATCACTTTTTGAAAAAGTCGACATGAAATTAGAAAAAGTGCTTCCAATGAAATTTGATTCATTTTATGTGAGTCTTCTTTCTGAAAAATACAAAACCGGAAAAATGAATTATATCAATGCATTTTTTGTCGGTTTGCGATCCAATTTAAAAGCGTCATCAACAAAAGAGTATTCATCGCACATTTATGTCCTAAAAAACAGCTAAAACGGCAAATAAGCGCGTTTAAAGCGTTTTCTTGTTGTTAACGAGGGTTTGTGTTGTCTTTTTTAAGATAATCGCTTAGAAAAAAGCTATGAAAGTCACTTTTAATAGTGATATTTTATAGCTTTTTTTTGATCCATAAAGAAAACTAATACCTTAAAATTGCTGCTATTTTTGGGATTTTTTCTTGTTTTTTTCGATTTTTAATTTTGGACTTTTTCAAAAAAAAATTTCGCGATTTTTGTTTTTTTAAGCTTGTGGTTTTTTGTTTTTCAAAAATTGAAAATTTATAAAATGTTTCAAGAAAAAATGCTTCAATTTTTCAAAACAGCTAAATTTTAAAAAAGAACATTTTTTTGACTTCTTTTTTCATCAAATTTTAAAAAGGAAGAATCTAAAAAGTTTTAGACACACACTTATTGACAAAAAAGGGATCAAAACTTGAAATAAGCGTATTTAAGGCGTTTTCTTGGTTAAATTGAGGACTTGTATTGTCTTTTTTGAGAAATTATCGGAGACAAAAGCTATGAAAGCCACTTTTAATAATGATATTTTATCGAATACTTTTATGCCATAAAAAAAACTAATATCATAAAATTTTAGCATTTTTTAAACTTTATGTTGGTGCTATTTATTTTTTTATATTTTTGTCTTTCATACCAATAAAAAAAATAGAAATTTAGAAATGAAAAAAGCATTAGTAATTATCGGACTTTCAATTTTGGCTGTTTCTTGTAATCAAACAGCAGAAGTTAAGGAAGTAAAAACAGCTTACGTAGATACTTCAGTTTTAATGAAAGAATACACTGAAGCAAAAGACCTGGAAGCAAAATACAAAGCTCAGGCGGAGGAAAAAGGGAGACAACTACAAGCTGAAATTACTCGTTTTAAACAAGACGCTGCTAATTTTCAAAGCCAGGCGCAGGCAAATGGCCAGCAATGGGCACAACAAAGAGGAGCTGAATTGCAAAAAAGAGAGCAGCAATTGGGTTATGCTCAACAAGCTTTATCACAGCAATTACAGCAGGAAAGCGGTGTAGAAATGGATTCGTTAATCAGCGGTGTTAAAAAATTCATCAAAGATTACGGTAAAAAGAACGGTTACGCATACATTTATGGTACAGGTGATGCTGCATCAATTTTATATGCTGAAGATAAATTTGATATCACAAAAGATATCATTAAAGAATTGAATGACAAGTATAAAGCAGCTCCAAAAACCGATGGAAAACCTGCTGCAAAAGAAGGTGAAGAGGCTAAAAAATAAACTACCAAACTAACTAAATTAAATGGAGAAACCTAAATCAGCAATTGATTTAGGTTTTTTTCTTTTATAAAAATGCGATACTTTTGACGTTTAATACTTGCCAGAATGCAAAACGTTTCAGAAGCTGCTGCTTACACCTTACAATTCATAAATCAGACGCAAAAATCCATCTTTCTTACCGGTAAAGCAGGTACAGGAAAGACGACGCTTTTGCGTGAAATTATTGCGACTACGCATAAAAACACTGTAGTTGTAGCTCCTACAGGTATTGCAGCGTTAAATGCTGGTGGTGTTACGATTCATTCTATGTTTCAGCTGCCTTTTTCGGCTTTTATTCCTTCTTACGAAGAGAGTTCACAGTTTACTGAAACAGTGAAATTTGAAAATAAAGAATCGCTGCGAAGACATTTCAAAATGAATAATGTCAAGCGAAATGTGATTCGAAACATGGAATTGCTGATTATTGATGAAGTCAGTATGCTTCGCGCTGATTTACTGGATGCGATTGATTTTATGATGCAGACAGTTCGAAGAAATACGCGAGCTTTTGGTGGTGTTCAAGTACTTTTTATTGGCGATTTATTACAGCTTCCGCCGGTAATTCGCGATGAAGAATGGCGAACTTTGCGTAATTATTACAAAGGAAAATTCTTTTTTCACTCGCATGTCATTCAGCAAAACCCACCTTTGTACATTGAATTATCTAAGATTTATCGTCAGAGCGATGATGTCTTTATTTCTGTTTTGAACAATCTCCGAAATAATCAAATCACAAAAGAGGATATTCAGGTTTTAAATCAATATGTAAAACCCGATTTTGATCTGAAAATGAATCCTGGTTTTATCACGTTAACGACTCACAATGCAAAAGCCGATGCGATTAATGAACAGGCAATTAATGATTTGCCAGGAATTGAATTTTCCTATCAGCCGTTTGTAGTTCACGACTTTCCAGAGAAAATTTTTCCTGTTGAAGAAAATCTGAAGCTTAAAGTT
Source organism: Flavobacterium sp. LC2016-01 (assembly GCF_009711135.1). Classification (GTDB taxonomy): domain Bacteria; phylum Bacteroidota; class Bacteroidia; order Flavobacteriales; family Flavobacteriaceae; genus Flavobacterium. The sequence goes on from NZ_WMIC01000011.1 coordinate 159,476, forward strand.
GGCGCTCAGGTTATGTTTGTCAAAAATGATTTGTCTTTTGATAAACGTTATTTCAACGGAAAAATGGGAATAATAAAATCGCTTTCTGCAGAAGAAATTTTTGTTCATTTTCCGGAAGAAAATAAGACTATTGAGGTAGAGAAATACGAGTGGAAGAACATTCGCTACAAAGTAAACGAACTTACAAAAGAAATCGAAGAAGAGGTTTTGGGCACTTTTGCGCATTATCCGCTAAAACTGGCTTGGGCAATTACGGTTCATAAAAGTCAGGGTTTGACTTTTGAGAAAGCAGCGCTGGATGTATCGCAAGTTTTTTTGCCTGGACAGGCATATGTTGCACTTTCACGTTTAACGTCCTTAAACGGGCTTATTTTGCTTTCTTCGATACAAATGAATGGTCTTTCGAATGATCAAGACGTGATGGATTATGCTTTGAACAAAGCTTCGGAAGACGATCTGAAAAATTCGCTTCATTTTGAAACTAAAAATTTTATACATAACTATCTGATTAACAGTTTTAATTGGACAGATCTAGCGCAGGAATGGCGCAATCATCGTTTCAGTTATAACGAAAATGCAACAGGATCAGAAAAAGCAAAACATTCCGTTTGGGCGTATAAACGCCTGGATTCTATTGAAGCGCTTGTAAATCCTTCGCAGAAATTTATCAATCAGCTTAATAAAATTTTCAGCAGCGAAACTGTCGATTTGGTTTTTGTGAAAGAAAGAGTAGAGGCGGCTTATGAGTACTTTTTTAAGCCAATGGATAAGCTGGTTACAGATCTTTTAAGTAAAATAGCTGAAATTCAGAAATTTAAAAAAGTTAAGGAATACTACGAAGAATTATCAGTGCTGGACGATTTACAAACAAAAGCCGTTTTGCGTTTAATGAAAGCTAAACTGCTGGTTGAAATTGTGGTTTCCCGTGAAACAATCAGCAAAGAAAGTCTGACTTCTCCTGCAATTAAAAATTATAAAACGGATAAAATTTCAAAAATCAGAGAAGATTTTAAAATGACGAATACGGATATGTTTCAGGTTGATGAACCTGTTACGCGTTATTCTTATAAAAAAGCTGAAAAAGAGGCTGAAAAAGCTGTAAAAAAGACAACTGTAGAAGAAACGTACGATCTCTGGGTTGAGAAAAATTCTGTTGAAGATATTGCACGGATCAGAAAATTGACGGTTCAAACGGTAGAAACGCATTTGATAAAACTGATTCAAGCCAAAAAAGTTGATATTGTTGACGTTCTTTCAGATGATAAAATTCTGGCACTTCGTGATGCTTTTGAGTTTTATCAAGAAGAATCTTTGAGTCCGTTGAAGGAAAAATACGGTGATGAATTTACTTGGGATGAACTGAAGATGTTCAAGGCCAGCATAAATTGATTCTAGATTTTGTAACTTGTGTTTAGAATTCTAAATTTTAGAAGTATTGCAAAAAACATTATGTAAAATAGAAATCATGAAAAAACTAGTATATCTCTCAATTGCAATATTTTGGATGAGCAATGTAATTGGCCAAGATCTGAAACCAGAATATCAAAAATTTATTAAAAGTTTTATTGCCGATGTAAAAAAAGGAGATAAAGAAGCAGTTGCGGGATTTATTTCTTTTCCACTCAGCAGAGAATATCCAATTCCGAGCATCACCAACAAAGCCGATTTTATAAAAAAATATGATCAGATTTTTGATGCAAAATTGACAAGTGAAATTATTAAATCGAATCTTGCAAAAGATTGGTCAGAAATGGGCTGGCGTGGTATTATGCTGAACAGCGGCACTTTATGGATGGATACTGACGGTAAAATAATAGGAATTAATTATCAGTCGCAGTTTGAAAAAGATTTAAAAGCAAAACTGATTGCTTCTGAAAAAACGAAGCTTCATCCTTCAATTGCAAATTTTAAGGCACCGGAGTACATTCTTGAAACTTCAAAATTCAGAATCAGGATTGATGATTTAGGGAATGAAAATTATCGCTATGCTTCTTGGTCAATCAAGCAAAAAATGAGTGAAAAGCCTGATTTGATAATCACTAACGGAAAATGGGTTCAGCAAGGATCTGGAGGAAATCATTATATCGAATTCAAAAAAGGAAATTATATTTATACTTGTGATATTATAGTTTTAGGTACAAGTGAGTCGCCGCCAGCGCGATTAGTTATTACACAAAACGGAAAAGAAATTTTAAATCAAAACGCGACAATTGTTCCACGATAAACAAAAAGCCTCTTCAATTTGAAGGGGCTTTTTGTTTATATCGCAGACATTGCCTTTTCAAGCTCTTTTTCCTGCGTTATTTGCGTTAATTTTAATTTTTGAATACTTAGCTCGTTTTCTTTCGTTTTTAGCCTTTGTTTCGCTAGTTCTTCTTCTGATATTGAAGTTGTGGTAATTTTATTTTCTATTTTTTGGTTTTCAAGCTCAAGTTTGCTGATTTTGTCTTTTGTAGACTTCAGATTATTTTCAGATTTGCTGAGATTTTTCTTTTTAGATTCTGCTTCTTTTTTCTGCTTTTCCAGCTCCTTTTGCTGTTTGCTTAATTCCAAAATTTGATCATCAAGTCTTCTGTGATTTTCTGCCAGCGTTCTTTGAATTTCTTTTTCAGCTTTTTGAAATTCTATTTCCTGCTGTGTTTTATCTTTATTAATTTGTTGAGCAATAAAGTATTGCGAGTTTAGCAACAACACTGAAAGAGCAAACGTTTTGAATATCTTTTTCATCCTTATTTTAAGTTTTAATAAAAAACGAAATTAGGAGTGGATGAAATTTAAAAGTGAAATTTTAAGTTTTATAAATAGTAGAATAAGGCAAAAAAAAATCCGATTCAACTGAATCGGATTTTTTGAAATTTATAAGTTTTCGACTAAGATCCAGGCATCTGGATTTTCGCCTTTTTGTATTTCTTTTTGAGCTTGTGCAGCTTCAGCCATCGTGGCATAACTTCCGTATAAAACCGGGAATAAGCCATGTTTGTTTTCGCCAAGCATTCGAGCCTGATAACCATCTTTGATCAATTGATTATATGCTTTTCTAGCATTTTCTTCACTCCTGAAAGCACCAGCCATAATGTGGTAAGGCATTAGTTTTGCTTCAGGCGATTCCACTTTTGCAGAATCTACAGAAAGTGTTACTGCAGGCAAAGGATTTTGGATGAAGAAAGTAGCTTCCTGAATCTTGTTTTCTACTTTTTTCTGAACTGCGCTTTCCACCACTAATGTCTGCGAAGCAATTTGATTTTGATATAATGGATATCCGATGCTTCCAGTAATTCCAAGTCCTAAAACAAAAATAGCGGCATATTTCAAGAATGGATTTGATGATCGAGTTTCCTCATCATCGTAAAGAGCCACAGTTTCTTTCGTCGAAACTTCTTCTAAGTTGCGCTCAAGAACCTCTTTTTTGATAGCAGGAGAAATAAACGGACTTAATCCAAACGAAGTTGCTAAATAGTTCGTTTGATCATTTGGTGTGAAAATGATGTTTTTTTCAGAATTCAAGCGAATTTCGCCAATATTTTTTAAGCTTATTGTGCCATCTTCTTCAAGTGTTTTTTTCCAGCTTAAAACTTCAAAAGCAATAGCGCTTACAGCAAAACCATATGATGTTTTTTCAGCATATGCAATATGATTGGCAAGCAAACCGTCATTGTTTTTTAAATGACTGTTGAACGTGATCATTTTTTTTGGAGGAAAAAACGAATTCGTGTTTTCATTCAGCTGCGCTGACTGAATTTCCGTCAAAAAAGCACCAAAGCCTGGTACCGTTACACACTGATAACGATACAATAACTGTCCTATGTAAGTTTCGATTTTCATAGTAACAAAGTTAGGGAACGAATATAGTTATCAAAATTTTATTCACAATTTTTATTAACAATTGAGATTATTTTATAGACAATTAGTTTTCAAATATTTATATCATAAGTTATTCAGGTCGTAGGGGCGAAGATGTCATAAAAACTATTTTTTATTAAGAAATTACTTTAATTTAACCATATTTGCAGCTTAATTTTGTTTTAGTTTTTAATTCTATTTTACATAATATTTTTAAACAATGTCAGACCAGGAATTATTTTACTTGTTAGCCTTACTCAAAGTCGATGGAGTAGGAGATATTATGGCGAAAAAATTATTGGCACATTGCGGAAACGCTGAAGCCGTTTTTAAAGCAAAATCAGTTCAAATTGCTGGGATAGATGGAATTGGTTCGGTTTTACTCAAAAATTTAAAAGACAAAACTGTTTTTGAAAAAGCCAATCAGGAACTTGAATTTATAAAATCAGATGGAATAAATGTTTCCTATTTTCAAGATATAAATTACCCGGATCGCTTAAAACACTGTATCGATTCGCCGGTTTTGATCTTTACTTCTGGGAATATAGATTTAAAAAACAAAAAGCTGATCAGCATTGTGGGAACTCGGCAAGTAACATCGTATGGAATTGATTTTTGCAAAAAATTGATTGAAGATCTTGTACCGCTTGATCCTGTAATCGTTAGTGGATTTGCGTACGGTGTTGATATTGTGGCGCATCAATTAGCGATGGAAAATGGCTTGCAGACTATTGGTGTTTTGGCGCATGGTTTAAATCAGATTTATCCAAAAACACACAAAAAATATATTGCAAAAATGGAAGAAAACGGCGGATTTATTACAGAGTTTTGGAGTTCCTCAAATCCTGATAAAGAGAAATTTGTTCGCCGTAACCGAATTGTAGCCGGTATGACCGAGGCTACAATTGTAATCGAATCTGCAGATAAAGGAGGATCATTAATTACGGCCAATTTAGCTAATGATTATAACCGCGAAGTTTTTGCTGTTCCTGGCCGCGTAACAGACCGATACAGCCAAGGATGTAATGATCTGATTAAAACGCAAAAAGCAAATGTCCTGACAGGTGCTGCCGATTTGATTTATGTCTTGAACTGGGATCTTGAAAAGAAGCCGAAAACGATCCAAAAACAGCTTTTTATTGATCTTGAACCAGATGAGCAGAAGATTTATGATTTTCTGCAAAAAAACGGAAAAGAGCTTTTAGATAGTATTGCCTTAGAGTGCAATTTCCCAATTTTTAAAATATCTGGAATGCTTTTAAATATGGAACTTAAAGGTGTGATCAGGCCTTTGCCTGGTAAAATGTTTGAAGCAATTTAAGTGTTTTTTTAACACAGAAACTTGGATTAAATGATATAAAGAATATATTTGTTTAACCAAAAATCATACTTTAATGAATATAATTGAACTATTTGAAAATGCTGGAATTTACAAAGAGAACATAAGGGATTTCAGCGCCGAAGACATTGAAAAAGCAAGAAGACAGTTTGAAATTGAACGCTCAGGAAACTCAAATGTGCAGCATGATCTAGGCGATAATTTAATTTTAGCGATGCAAAATTTTGCTGGACAGCTTTTATTTATTTCTAATAATCGAATCTTATATAATTTTTTTTCAAAAAAGAATTATTCCCGAAACAGATTTAATTCGGACTATAAAGTTTCTTCTAGTAAAGAAGATGTTCAGGCATTTATTGACAAATTTTTATCTAAAGATTTAGACGCTATTTTAAATCAATTAATCGAACAAAATAGATTTGATAATATTGATGATTTCTTGGCAGTAAAGGAATATCTTCCTGAAAATTCTATGGAAAATCTTAGCAAAAAAGTATCTGAAAAACTCGATTTTGCGATAGATTCAATAAACGGAAACTTGCAATTAAGTGATATAAACAGAACGGTTGAGTTCCTTAAATACCGCAGTTTTTATGTTTTAGTTTCTCATTTTAGATCGACTGAAAAAGATGAGAAGATTAAAACAGTGTACAACAAAGTTTATAATTTGCACAGTAATTCGGCGGTTCGACATGAATTAATGAACCCAATGATTTCATCTTTAGTGAATTATAATGCGGTTAATTATGATTTGAATGCTTTGTTCCGAAAAAATAAAGACGCTCTGGATGCAGCAAACGAAAGAGTAAGTGATTCTGGAAGTTCTTCTGGTTTTTCTGGCTGGTCGATCGTTGTTGTTATAATTATTGTAATACGAGTGATTTTGCTTTTAGCACGTCTAGGTAGAGCATAAAAACGCCATTTAAAAGATATAAAAAAAGCCTGATAGAAATTGTTTTATCAGGCTTTTTATTTGGGTTTCTATTTTTCAAATCCAAGTACCGCGCGAACTTTTGCTAGCACTCCGTCAGCAACAACTGAAGCTTTTGCCGCGCCTTTTTTCAATAGCGCATCAACTTCTTCAAGGTTGTTTATGTAGTAATTGTATTTTTCTCTTTCAGTTTTAAATTTTTCTGTAATCAATTCAAACAAAGCTTGTTTGGCATGACCGTAACCGTAATTTCCGCCTAAATAATTGGCTCTCATTTCGGCAATTTGAGTTTCATTTGCTAATAAAGAATAAATTGCAAAAGCGTTGCAGGTATCCGGATTTTTAGGTGCTTCAAGCGGTGTGCTGTCCGTTTCAATACTCATAACCTGTTTGCGTAAAGTCTTATCGTCAAGAAAAATATTGATAATATTATTGGCAGATTTACTCATTTTTCCTCCGTTTGTTCCCGGAATCAACATAGTGTCTTCCTGAATTTTAGCTTCTGGAATTACAAAAGTTTCTCCCATTTGATGATTAAATCTTGTAGCAACATCACGCGTGATTTCTAAATGCTGCGACTGATCTTTTCCAACTGGAACAAACTCAGCATCATATAATAAAATATCTGCGGCCATTAACATCGGATAGGTGAAAAGTCCCGCATTTACATCGTCTAAACGATCGGCTTTATCTTTAAAAGAGGTTGCCAAACTTAAACGTTGAAACGGAAAAAAACAGCTTAAATACCAAGTCAATTCGGCAGTTTGAGTAACGTCAGACTGTCTGTAAAAAGTAACTTTATCAGGATTTAAACCACATGCCAGCCAAGCCGCAGCCGTGCTGTACGTATTTTCTCTTAATGTTTTACCGTCTTTAATTTGCGTTACCGAATGTAAATCAGCAATAAACAAATAAGATTCATTTGCCGGATCGCTCGATAATTCAATTGCAGGAATAATTGCTCCCAATAAATTGCCTAAATGCGGTGTTCCTGTACTTTGAACACCAGTAAGTATTTTTGCCATTCTCGATTTTTTCTGAATTGCAAATGTCGTGATGTTTTTTTTAACCGCAAAGTCTGTAAAGGTTTTACGCAGAGATTTGGAAGTTATTGGATGTTTTTTAACGCAAAGGGCGCAAAGGTTTTTCGCAAAGTGAAGAAGATGAAATAATCTTAAAGGTTTGCTTTGCAATAAGATCTCAAAGTTATATCCTTAAAATATCGCTTCTTTAGGTTAAATAATGGATTTAAAAAATAAGAATTTATTTATTAAATTTGATATTTTTATAATTATGACAGAAAACGAAATATCAAATATTATTATTGGAATTGCTATTGAAATTCATAAAAAACTTGGGCCAGGTTTGTTGGAAAATGTCTATAAAGAATGCTTGTTTTATAAAATTAAGAAGCGAGGACTTCTTGTAGAAAAAGAAAAAGCAATGCCATTAGTTTTTGAAGAGGTTCAACTTGATTGCGGATTTCGTATTGATTTGCTGGTTGAAAACAAATTCCTTATCGAAATTAAAAGTGTAGAATCTCTTAGTTTAAATCATTTGGCGCAAACATTAACATATTTAAAACTAGGAAACTACAAACTCGGTTTACTTATAAATTTCAATGAAACGCTGCTAAAAAATGGAATTAGAAGAGTCATAAACAACCTATAGATAAAGCTCTGAGACCTTATTGCAAAGCAAACCTCAAAGAAATATAACTTCATTTCTTTGCGAAAAACCTTTGTGAACTTTGCGTTAAAAACCTAGAAAGAAACTTCAAAGTTTTATGAAAACCCCCTCTGACTCTTTAAAATAAAAATTTGCAATAAAAAAACGCTGTAAAATTCATTAAGGTTTTATTACATTTGAAACTATGAAAGGAATAAAGATTATTTTTTGGGTTTTATGGCGCATTTGGTTTTATGTTTTAATGGCCATTCCGATATTGATTATGTTGCCGTTTTTATTGATTTCTATTATATCAGAAAGCGGATACCCCTATTTTTTTAAAATGGCCCGCATTTGGTCTAAATTCATCCTTTACGGGATGGGTTTTTATTACAAAGTAAAGCGCGAGCAGAAGCTTGTTAAAAATACAAGCTATATGATCGTCGCAAATCATACTTCGATGACGGATATTATGCTGATGCTGGCTATCATTAAAAATCCTTTTGTTTTTGTTGGAAAAAAAGAATTGGTGAAGATTCCGCTTTTTGGATTTTTCTATAAAAGAACTTGTATTTTGGTAGACAGGAATTCTTCAAAAAGCAAAAATGAAGTTTTCAAAAGAGCACAAAACAGGCTTAATCAAGGACTTAGTATTTGTATTTTTCCAGAAGGAGGCGTTCCAGATGATGAAAGTGTTTTGCTGGATGAGTTTAAAGACGGTGCCTTTCGCTTGGCGATAGATCATCATATTCCGATTGTCCCAATTGTTTTTCCAGATAACAAAGAACGTTTTTCATATACTTTCTTAAGCGGAAGCCCTGGAAAAATGCGAGCAAAGATCCTTCCATTTGTTGAAACAAGCGGATTAACAGGTGAAAATCGAAAACAACTTCGTGATCAAGTAAGACAAATAATTTATAACGGATTACTCGAATTCAAGCAAAAAGATTTGAAATAGTAGATAAAAAACAGAACCCGGCATTCCTTAAGCATCAGGAATGCCGGGCTTTTTTTTGAACTAAAATAACCCCTTATTTATATTCAAAATCTTATCTGTGAATGATTTTTTCTGAAATAAATCGCAATACTTTTTTAAATTTCAATTTGGTTTTTCTTCGGTTTTTACTGTACAACACTTCTATTTTCTCTTTCATGGTTAAAAATATTAAGGATTGATAATAAAGAGTTTATCTAAAACTCAAGCTAACATCACATTACTATAGAGAGCAAAAAATGAAAAAGGTTGCGTGAGATATGAAATTTTTTTTATCAAAAGAGAATAAAAACCCGTCAGCACCAAATAAACCAACGGATTTTTATTAAAAAACAAATCAACCAAATTCATTCTAAAAATTTTCAAAAAGGCACTTATGGCGATGCCAATTAAAATTTAATTATTAGTTACTAGATGAGATTTTTTTAAAATGGTTGCGTCAATTTTTAATTTTTTTTCAAAATAAAAAACCCGACAAGATTTAATCTTGTCAGGTTTTAAAAAAAAGTCTGCAATTTGCAGACTTTTAAAGTTTTATGCGTTAGCTAATTCTTTGATGTGAGCTTTAATTTTAACTTCTAATTCATCAGCTAATTCTGGATTATCTTTAATTAAAGCTTTAACGGCATCACGCCCTTGGCCTAATTTGGTATCTCCGTAGCTGAACCAAGATCCTGCTTTTTTAACGATTTCAAATTCAACCGCTAAATCAAGAATTTCTCCAGTTTTAGAAACACCTTCTCCGTACATAATGTCGAATTCAGCAGTTTTAAAAGGCGGAGCCACTTTGTTTTTAACAATTTTAACTTTAGTTCTGTTTCCAATTACGTTTTCTCCATCTTTAATTTGAGAAGAACGGCGAATATCTAGACGTACTGAAGCGTAGAATTTTAATGCATTACCACCCGTTGTAGTTTCAGGATTTCCAAACATTACACCAATTTTCTCTCTCAGCTGGTTGATAAAGAAAACAGTACAGTTTGTTTTACTGATTGTTCCAGTTAATTTTCTCAAAGCTTGAGACATCAAACGTGCGTGAAGACCCATTTTTGAATCTCCCATTTCGCCTTCGATTTCACTTTTTGGAGTCAAAGCCGCAACCGAGTCAATTACCACGATGTCTATAGCTCCAGAACGAATAAGGTTTTCAGCAATTTCTAAAGCCTGTTCTCCGTTGTCTGGCTGAGAAATAATCAGGTTTTCGATATCTACGCCTAATTTTTCAGCATAATTTCTATCAAAAGCATGCTCAGCATCTATAAAAGCTGCAATTCCGCCCGCTTTTTGAGCTTCAGCAATTGCATGTAATGTTAAAGTAGTCTTACCAGACGATTCTGGCCCGTATATTTCAATAATTCTTCCTTTTGGATATCCATTAACTCCAAGAGCTAAATCAACACCAAGTGAGCCAGAAGAAATCGTTTCTACCTCCACAATGGCTTTGTCGCCCATTTTCATTACGGTTCCTTTTCCGTAGGTTTTGTCAAGTTTGTCAAGTGTTAGCTGTAACGCTTTTAATTTGGCTTCTTTGTCTGAACTCATCTTTTCTTAAATTATCTAAATGGTTATTTTTAGCCGTCAAAAAAATATAGAAGAAAGTTTTCCTGCTTTTTGAACGACTTATAATTTTGTAAAATTACTTCTTTTTTTGAAGTTTGATTATGTCAAATTGTTACAAATTGCAACAATTTACACTATAAAAACAGTGCCTTTAATTCTGTTGCTTCAGACGGCTTCATCTTACCTGCAAGCACTAAACTCAACTGTTTACGACGCAAAGCAGCATCAAAACGTTGGATTTCAAGTTCGGTTTCTGGAATAATTGCCGGAACTTCAACAGGTCTTCCAGTGTCATCAACAGCAACAAAAGTGTAAATGGCTTCGTTCGCTTTGGTTCTGCTTCCAGATTCGCGGTCTTCAACCCAAACGTCAATAAAAACTTCCATCGAACTTTTAAAAGATCTTGAAACTTTTGCTTCGACTGTAACTACACTTCCAAGCGAAATTGCTCTGTTAAAAGCAACGTGATTTACAGAAGCTGTTACTACAATTCGGCGTGAATGTCTGCGGGCAGCAATACTTGCAGCGCGATCCATTCGGGCTAATAATTCACCGCCAAAAAGATTGTTTAAAGGATTTGTTTCGCTCGGTAAAACTAAATCTGTTAAAATAGTTATGGATTCTGAAGGGTGTTTTGGATTCATTTTTTTTATAATAAAATTCATTTTTTGCCACTGATTTCACTGATTAAGATGATTGAAAAATGTAAGAATCTGTGAATCCCGATAGCTATCGGGAGTGGCTTATATTTTTATATTTTAGCTGATTAATTCAGCCAGTAAACCGCCATTACTGCGGGGATAAAATAGATCACAATGGTTCTCGCGCCATCGTAATCTTTTGCCAATCTTTGTCCGAAAAGCATCATCAACAAACTGATACTAGAAAAAATCGCACCGTAAAAGCCAAATTCTCTGCCGCTGTTTAATAACAGCTGAATTGCGCCTACAACAGATAAAATCCCAGAAATAAGTTCTAAAATTAAAAGATGCAATAATGCAAGCGGCACTTGATTTTTTAGTGGCGTGTTCGCAAAATGACCTTTCAGCCATTCAACATTATCTTTCCAATAAAATATTTTTTCGTATCCTGACTGTAAGAACGTTAAGGCCAAAAAAGCCAGAATTAAGATAGAGGCAACATTACTCATATGAAAGCTATTTTTTATGAATTAAACGTGTAAGTTTGATTGATAAATCGGTTAAAATTATTTTAGCATTTCCGTTTCTTTCAATGTGATACATCGCATCTGAAAGTTCTTTGAAAATTTCATGAATATTGTTTCCGTTTACAAAAGGTGCAAAATTTTCGAGTTTGAATTTGTCAACTTTCGGCTCGATATAAACCAAGCTTGGTGCTTGATAATTGAGCATCAAAGCCTGACGGAACATTTCGATACAAAACTGAATAAATTTTTTCTGGCTTTCGCGTCCGAGTCCGGCGATTTCTTCACTCCAGGAAATTAAATCCTGAATTGCCGCAGCGTTTCCTTTTGCCCTAAAAGCGGCACGAACCCAATTGACAAACCATTGCTCAAAAGGATATTCTGAATCATCTTCTTTTAACAAATGAAGCGCTTTATTGAAATTTCCCTGTGCCTGATGTGCTATTTTTTTAGCGAAATTCTGATCGATATTTTCTCGGGAAACCAAAGCGTCGGCGATAACTTTTTCCGGCAGTCCGTTAAAGTGAATTACCTGACAGCGAGAACGAATGGTTTGAATAATATCTTCTTCATTTTCAGAAATCAGAATAAAAATGGTTTTATCTGACGGCTCTTCCAGAAGTTTCAAAAGTTTATTTGAAGCGGCAATATTCATTTTATCGGCCATCCAAATAATCATGATTTTATAACCTCCTTCGTAGGATTTCAGGGCAAGTGATTTTAAAACTTCCTGCGCATCTTCGACCCTGATTTCTCCCTGTTTGTTTTGAACGCCCAATATTTTGTACCAATCAAACAAGCCGCCGTAAGGCATTTCCTGAATAAATGTTCGCCAATCCTGAATAAAGTCTAAGCTTTTTGGTTTGGTTTTAACATCTTCTGTCGTGACTGTGGGATAAATAAAATGCAAATCGGGATGCGAGATATTTTGGAACTTTAGATTGCAGGAATCGTTTCCGTTTTCATTTTCGTCTCCAGTATTGCTGCACAAAATGTACTGCGCATAAGCTATAGCGGTTGATAATGTGCCGCTTCCTTCTGGCCCAATAAATAATTGTGCATGCGGAATTCGTCCTGAAGATGCACTTTTTATCAAGTGACTTTTGATATAATCCTGACCTAAAATTTGAGAAAATTGCATGAGACAAAGATAGAAGAAAATGATGTAGTCAAAAATTTTAGATTAAAAGATTGTGAGATGTATTTAATTTGAAAAAACCAGAATGTCTTTTTTTATAAAATTTTGCTTTATGTCAACTTTATTTTGTTAATAAATTACTTCACGCGAGTAGATATGAAGACTTTTTTGTTAATATTTTTTTGTCTAAAATGATAAACGTAAGGTTTTTTTAGCTATTTATAGATAGAAATGCGCCTTTTTTTATAGTTAATATCTTACAGTTTTTGAATTAACAATTTTAACAAAAACCTCGTTAAAACGCATATTTTCTCGACATACAACTGCTTTTTAAGTTTTTTTTAAGGATTTTTTTTGAAAAAAGAATTCAATAAAGTTGCAATTTAAGTTAAATTATATATTTTTGTTTGCATCAACTACCACTAAAAATAGAATCTATGAAAGGGAAAATTATTTTATTAAGTACACTTTTTTTCTTGACAACTGCTGCTGTTTCAGCACAGGCAAAAAATGCTCCAAGAAGTATCATTAGTACAACAGCTCTTATCAGAAAATACCATGATCAAAAAGAATTGAGTGGTATGCAAAAAGGAGAACTTTTGGAATTGTACATTGAGCGTATTAAAGTTTTAGTTAAAACTCTCCCTTACATTGCTTTGGTTACTAAACCAGGGGTTACTATGGCCGACTTAGGTATTCCAGACGATTCTGAACACAAAAAAGTTTTAGATGCTCAGGCTGTTGGTACAACAACATTCTTAGATACTACAGTAGATTTTCAGAGAAAAATGATGCCTTACTCAGACAAAGGAAATTTGATCGCTGCAATTTTATTTTACGAAAGCACATTGAAATCATTACACGAGTTCAACGATTTGAACGAAATGTAATAAACAAAAATATTTTTAAAACCTTTTTTGATTTGTTTACGTAGATGATTTAGATTTTCGAAAACATTTTAAAAGAGCAATAAAAAATAACTCGTTCTCGATGTGTTCTGAATAATTTCAGAAAAATCGAGATGAGTTTTTTCATTTACGCATACCCAAATTTATTATTAACCCTAATACCCCCTTATCATGAAAAAAATTACTCAAATGATCTGCGTTCTTTTGACAGTTACTAGTATGAGTGCTCAGCAAGAGAAAGGAATTATGGGCTACACTAATTGGTTGAATAACTGGACCGAATTTAAGCCTAACAAAGTAGAGTATGGAGAAGCAAACCAAATTTTAGCAGGAAACATTTCTGTTAATACTAAATTGCTGAAGAAGAATATTTATGTTTTGCAAGGAAACGTTTATGTTACAAATAACGCGGTTTTAAGTATTGAACCGGGAACTTTAATTATTGGTGATTTCGAAACAAAAGGAACATTGGTAGTTACAAAAGGTGCACAGCTTGTTGCCGATGGTCTAGAAACTGACCCAATCGTATTTACATCAAACAGAAGCCAGAAAAAAGCTGGTGACTGGGGTGGAATTGTAATTCTAGGTGATGCTCCTATCAATAAATTTGGAGGTGTTGGTTCTTACAACTTAGATCTTGATCCTACGTTAACTACTTATGGTGGTGATAATGTAAACGGAAATTCAGGTGTTCTAAGATATGTTAGAATCGAATTTGCAGGAAAAAAAGTTAAAGGTGCAGATACTTTCAATGGTTTGACTTTTGCAGGTGTTGGTGCTAAAACAATACTAGAAAATGTAATGGTAAGCTACTCTGGCGGTGACTCATTTGCTTTCTTTGGAGGTGATGTAAACGCTACTAAATTTGTTTCTTACAAATCAATCAACGACGATTACAAATTTACTCAAGGTGTTCAATGCCGTTTATTTAACTCATTGGCAGTTAGATCATCTTACTTATCAAGTAACAAAGATGGATCTCGTTGTTTGGAGGTAAAATCATTCGAAAAGAAAAGTGAAACAGATTTTACTAAAAAACAAACTCTTGTTGTTGCAACAAATATTACAATGTTAAACGACAGTGATAACATTAAAGCTGATATTCAAGCAGGTTTAGTAAAAGAAGCAATTTATGTTGCTGAAGCTTCTTCTCTTGAAATGAAGCGTACTGTGGTTTCTGGATTTAACCCGGCCGTTTTGCTAGACAGTAAAACTGAAATCAATGAAGTCAACCTTAAAAAAATCAAATTTGAAGAAATGTACTTTAACCTATGTAACGGAAACATCTTTACAGAGTACAATACAAACAATGAAGATTTAGAGGGCTGGTATGGAAACCCTGTGTTCTTTAACGTGATGTCACAAAGTGATAACAAAGAAACGTTTATTGACATTTACAATCCTAAAAAACCAGATTTCAGATTACAATTAGGAAAAATTACAGCGTCTAGCGGAAAATAGATAAGTTTAGATTTTTATTACAGAGCGTAAATTTTATTAATAAAGTCCCCAGACACAATTTATGTCAGTCTCGTACAGGACCAAATAAAGATCAGAACATAATGGCCCCATCTATAAAAAAATATTTTATTTATATTATATTTTTGGTTTCGCCTATTGCAGCAATAAATGCACAAAGTACAGTTGGAAACGCTACAGTTTCTAATGACTTGAAATGCATTGTAACGGCGTGTAATAATAACCAAAAAACAGAAACAGCTGATACATCAGTGATCAGCAAATTAGATAATTCTAATCAGTTAGCAGTGGAGCTGTCCATCCCCAAGGACAGCTTTGCTACAACAACTGACGCGAAGAATCAGACTTCAGAATGCTTAGAAAATTCATCAATTACAGCTTCTTATTCTGTTCTTGCAAAAGACATTATTGAGAACTATAAATATGATTTTTCAGAAACATTCATTGATATCTTGTTTTTTGAAAATATAGACTTAGCAAGAACGAGGACTATATGATTCAGAAAACTACGCTATCTGTAATCCGTTTTATTCTTTTTTTTAGTATTTTTTTATGTACTAAAACAAATAGCTATGCCCAGACAATAGTCCCACAACAGCTTGGTTATCCAAGAATTTGTGCTGGACTTATTGTCGATGGCAAACCTTTTAATGAATATAACGCGACCTTTAGCTATGTTGATTTTCCTGCTGGAACTACTTTTGAAGTACAGCTTTCAGATGATTTAGGAAATTTTACAACTCCAACTGCTACCACAAAAATTTCATTTGTTGACAATCCTGCTTTACAGCAGCAGACTATAAAATTTGCAGTCCCAACAAGTTTAAAGGGTTCAAATACTTATAGTATGCGAATAATAAGCAGCACAAACAAAACTAGTTTGAGTTTTAAAAACTCGCAGGGTGTAACTAGTTTTCCTATTTATTACAGAACGTTTGTCGAAACGTTTTTTATTAATGATAAATTGGCATCAGCAACATATTGTTCAGGAGGAAGTTTAAGTCTAAGCATTTATAATCCAACTCCGGCTGATATTCCATCTTCACCAGCAAATTACCCAAATCTTAAATACAAATGGTTTAAAGATGATGTTGCAATTGCAGGACAAAGCGGTAAAACGTTATTAGTAAATGCACCAGGTGTTTATTATGCACAAATCGATTATGGAGGCTGTAATGACGAGAACTTTAGTTCTAACAGAGTTACGGTTACTTCGGCTGCATCTGGATCATCAGTTACAGTAGATTCAAGCTTAGGAAATCCTTTTTGTTCTAGCGGAACTGGTACTACTCTTACAGCAACTGCAGGAAACAAATATCAGTGGAAAAAAAATGGAGCTGTAATAACTGGCGCTACAAATCGCAGTTATACTACAAATGAAGCCGCAGTTTATACCGTTGATGTTGACTTTGGCGGTTGTACTGCAACCGGAACAATCGACCTTAAAGGAAATAACTTCACTGCTTCGTTAAATGTTCCTGCAACGAATGTTATTTCACCAAGTGAAACATTGAGCGTTACAGTTACTACAAATGCCGTTAATCCAACTTTTCAGTGGTATTTAGGAAGCACTGTTATTGCAGGCGCTACAAGTAATACTTATTTGGTTGCTGCACGCGGGAATTATAAAGTAAAAGTTAGCCAGTCATCAGGATGTACAGTTGAACAAGAATTGCCATTTACGGTTTCTTATGATTCAACTCCTCCTACTGACATTCAAAAAATTGCTAATATTATTAGCTTAAGCAGTTATCCGTATGATGTTTGGGATATCCCAAGCGAGTACAAAAATGCTGAAACTAGTGTTAAAATAATTAGTTCAAACGGAGATATGGTTCTTGATGTTGTGAACTATCAAGGCGATTGGCCCCCGTCTGGATCAATAGATATTAAAAATGTAAATCCAGTTTATTACTATGTCATTCAATCCGGGACAGGTGAAAGAAAAGGATCAATAACTGTGATAAAATAAGATGAAGAAAATCCTACTATTCATAACTTTATTTTACGGTTTTTCAAATTTACTCTATGCTCAAGATACAAAGTCTGAGGATGGAGTTGTTTCGTTTTCCTTACCCATCAGAAATTCTTTAAAGTTTAATAGATACTTAATTAACCCAACATTCAGTTTTGTACGTGAATCAAACCCTTATGTGAGCTTTTATAACAAAAGACAATGGGTTCAGTTTGATGATGCACCAAATACTTATTTATTTGGCTATTCTGGACGTTTCAGAGAAAATGAGGCTTTTGCTTTTGGATTATTCCAGCAAAATTACGGTGTGTTTACAGTATTTGGAGGAGTAGCCAATTTTGCCCATAATATCGTTTTGCAAGAAGACAGCAATTTGACATTTGGTCTTAACGTTGGTGCTTACCAAAGCGGTTTAAACAAAGGTAAAATTGTTTCAAACGATTCAAATCTTCCAATAGATAATATACCTTCAAATACTTTGCTTACGGTAAATCCTGGTATTAACTACGGAACAGCGTTTCTTGATTTTGGTTTATCGATCAACAATTTAGTGCTTTACAATTTTGGTTCTGGAATGGTTAAAGACGATCCAGAAAGAGCAATCGAGTTGCATGGAATGTACACGGGTTATATTGACAGTTATGGATTTTTTGACAGAAGCAAATTTTCTGGAATAGTAAAAACAGAAATTAAAAAAGACAAAACAGTTTTATCTGGTCTTGCCATGATTACAATTCCACAGGGAGTTTGGGCACAGGCTGGTTACAATACGTTATACGGAGTTTCAGCAGGTTTAGGTGTTAATATTTCACCAAGTATTGCAATCGAATATAACTACGAAAGAGGTTTTGGCAACTTTACAAATTTGGGTGGTTCTCACGAATTTGCAATTGCCTATAAATTCAAAAGCAGAAATTATTATTACGGTGATGATGATGAAGGTTCTCTTATCGATCCTTCGAAGCCAAAACCTGTAATGGCTAAGAAAACAACAACTGCTCCAGTGACAAGAGTAGATGGTGCAGAAAAAGCAAGATTAGCTGCCGAAGCAAAAGCCACTGCTGATGCCGAAGCGAAACAAGCAAGACTTGCCGCTTCAGAAAAAGTGAAGGCTGACGCCGAAGCTGTAGCGAAAGCAAAATTAGAAGCAGATAATAAAGCTAAGGCAGACGCCGAAGCCTTGAAAATAAAAATTGCCGCAGATGCAAAAGCAAAAGCTGATGCCGCGGCGGCTGCAAGAGCACAAACTGCAACTGCAAACAGATCGGTTGCTGCGACGCAAAAAACACAAGCTCAGTTGGCTGCAGATAAAGTGAGAGCAGATGCTGAGGAACGCAGATTAAAATTAGCGGCAGATAATAAAGCTAGAGTAGATGCTGCTGCTGCGGCAAGAGCTCAAGCTGCTGCAAACAAACCTGGAGCAGTAGCAGCAAAAACGCCACAACAGTTAGCTGCTGATAAAGCGAAGGCAGATGCCGAGGCAATGAAATTAAAACTGGCTGCAGATGCGAAAGCAAAAGCGGATGCTGAAGCTGCAAAAGCTAAAACAGATGCTGCACCACAAAAAACACCAGCGCAATTAGCTGCTGATAAAGCAAAAGTTGATGCAGAAACAGCTGCAAAAGCAAAACTTGCAGCAGATGCAAAAGCGAAAGCTGATGCTGAAGCATTAAAAATTAAGTTAGCTGCAGACGCAAAAGCTAAAGCGGATGCTGCTGAAGTGAAGAGAAAAGCAGATGCAAAAGCAAAAGCAGAAGCTGCCGACTTACAGTCAATTTTAGCTGCAGATGCGAAAGCGAAAGCTGATTCTGATGCATATCAAGCAAGATTAGCTGCAGAAACAAAAGCAAAAGCGGCTTCAGAAGCTAAAACGAAAGCTACAATCGACGCTGCAAACAGAGCGAAAGCTGCTGCAGCTGTGAAAGAAAAAGCTGCCGCAGATGCTGCCCTAAAAGAAAAATTAGCTGCAGATGCAAAAGCGAAAGCCGATGCAGAAGCAAGACAAGCATTAATTGCTGCTGAAGCAAAAGCAAAAGCTGATGCAGAAGCATTGAAGATAAAACAAGCTGCTGATGCAAAAGCAAAAGTAGAAGAGGATGCAAGACAAGCACAATTAGCTGCCGATGCAAAAGCGAAAGCTGATGCAGAAGCAATTCAGGCTAAATTAGCTGCTGACGCTAAAGCAAAAGCTGACGCAGAGGCATTACAAATAAAATTAGCTGCAGATGCAAAAGCAAAAGCTGATGCAGAAGCACTTCAGGCAAAACTTGCAGCTGACGCAAAAGCGAAGGCTGATATGGAAGCATTACAGGCAAAATTAATTGCTGATGCAAGAGTTAAAGCAGATGCAGAAGCAACGGCAAAAGCCAAAGCAGACGCTGAAGCAAAAAAATTACAAGAAGCTGAAGAAGCACGCCAGGCAAAATTAGCTGCAGATGCAAAAGCAAAAGCCGATGCAGAAGCTCTTAAAGTTAAACAAGCTGCCGCCGACGCTAAAGCAAAAGCAGATGAGGAAGCGCGTCAGGCAAAATTAGCTGCAGATGCAAAAGCAAAAGCTGACGCAGAAGCACTTCAAGCTAAACTTGTTGCAGATGCAAAAGCAAAAGCGGATGCAGAAGCACTTCAAGCAAAACTTGCAGCAGATGCAAAAGCAAAAGCGGATGCCGAAGCACTAAAAGTAAAACAAGCTGCTGAAGAAAAAGCGAAGATTGAAGAAGAAGCTCGTCAGGCAAAACTTGCAGCAGATGCAAAAGCAAAAGCCGATGCTGAAGCGTTGCAAGCAAAATTAGCTGCTGATGCAAAAGCGAAAGCAGATATGGAAGCATTACAGGCGCAATTAATTGCAGATGCGAAAGTAAAAGCGGATGCTGAAGCAACTGCAAAAGCAAAAGCTGAAGCCGAAGCAAAAAAATTACAGGAAGCGGAAGAAGCTCGTTTAGCAAAATTAGAAGCAGATAATAAAGCGAAAGCCGATGCAGAAGCATTGAAAGCAAAACTTGCAGCTGACGCCAAAGCAAAAGCTGATGCAGAAGCATTACAAGCGAAACAAGCAGCAGATGCAAAAGCGAAAGCAGATGAAGAAGCACGTCAGGCAAAATTAGCCGCTGACGCAAAAGCGAAAGCCGATGCAGAAGCATTACAAGCAAAACTTGCAGCTGATGCAAAAGCCAAAGCGGATGCAGAAGCATTACAAGCAAAATTAGCTGCTGACGCAAAAGCAAAAGCTGATGCAGAAGCATTAAAAGTTAAACTTGCCGCCGACGCCAAAGCGAAAGCCGATGCAGAAGCATTACAAGCAAAATTAGCAGCTGATGCAAAAGCGAAAGCCGATGCAGAAGCGTTACAAGCAAAATTAGCTGCTGATGCAAAAGCAAAAGCAGATGCAGAAGCATTAAAAGTTAAACTTGCAGCTGACGCAAAAGCGAAAGCCGATGCAGAAGCATTACAAGCAAAATTAGCAGCCGATGCAAAAGCGAAAGCCGATGCAGAAGCGTTACAAGCAAAATTAGCTGCTGACGCAAAAGCAAAAGCCGATGCAGAAGCATTAAAAGTTAAACTTGCCGCCGACGCCAAAGCGAAAGCCGATGCAGAAGCATTACAAGCAAAACAAGCGGCAGATGCAAAAGCGAAAGCAGATGAAGAAGCACGTCAGGCAAAATTAGCTGCAGACGCAAAAGCAAAAGCCGATGCAGAAGCATTAAAAGTTAAACTTGCAGCCGACGCCAAAGCAAAAGCTGATGCAGAAGCACTACAAGCAAAATTAGCCGCCGATGCTAAAGCAAAAGCCGATGCAGAAGCGTTACAAGCAAAATTAGCTGCCGATGCAAAAGCGAAAGCAGATGCAGAAGCATTACAAGCTAAACTTGCTGCTGATGCAAAAGCTAAAGCGGACGCAGAAGCATTACTGGCTAAACAAGCTGAAGAAGCAGAATTGGCGAAATTGGCTGCAGCAAAAGCAGCAGCTGCTCAAAAAGATGAAACAGCAAAAGCTATTGATGTTTTAACAGAATCTCTAGACGCTTCTACTAAAAATCAAAGTGATTTGTTAGCTCAGTTTAATGCAACAGTTGCAAACAAACAAAAAGATTTGAATGACTTAAGAGAAGAAAATGATTTAAGTGAAAAAGGAATCTATAGAGAACCTAAACCATTCAAAAGTGTTGCGGCAGAAAACAGTCAGTTAGAAGCTTTAAAAGTAAATATTGCAGAAGCTAACAGACTTCAAAAAAATGAGATTGACAAGCTGACGAATTTATATAACGAAAGACTTAAAAAAGTTCCGAATAAAAATGACGCTTTAAATAGAGCTTATCTAGAAAAGATAAATCAGTTAAAAGCAGCACAATTAAAAATGGAAACAGACAGTGCAGCATTATTGGCCAATTTAGAGCGTATTAAAGCTGAAACTGAAATTGAGAAAAAACGTAGAATCAAACGTGCGGCTTATGAAAATGATCAAGGAAGATATAACCAAGATCTAGCAGCGCTTAAGCGAATTAAGGAAACTACTAAAGTAAGCAGTACACCTTTAACAGCAAGTGATTTTGATTTTGGTGAAGACCAGTCAAATATGCAGATCATCAAGAATATTAAAAATTCTGAAAGTGGTTATTACATGATTGTTGCAGTTCACAGCAGTGTTGAAAAGAGAGATGAATTCCTGACTAAAGCAGTTGCTGCAGGACGTACAGATATTAATTTCTTCTATAATATAGCAACAAGTAAGTATTACATCTATTACGAGAAATATGAAGGTTTACAAGAGGCGACTAAAGCATTAGAAGCAAAAGGGAATAAACCTTACAATGGAAAAATGGCCATCGTAAAAGTTGAGAATTAATAATAGATAATAAATACTAAGCACCTTAAAAAATAAGGTGCTCATCAAAATAAATATTTTAAAGCGGCAAAAAATTAATCACTAATGCCCCTTAGAGATTGAATGAATGCCAAAAAATTAAATACCATGAAAAAACCTACTATCTTAAAAATTGCAATTTTGCTTCTGTTGTTTTTACAAGCAGATATAGTATTTTCTCAAAAATACACTGATTTTGTAAGAGTGTACAATACTCAGCTTAAGGGTGATATTATTAACATTGGAAATAATATACTTAACAGAGGTACTAAGAAATCTGATGGTACTTATAGTGTAAGTCCTAACACACCTTTTAGTGGTACTACTAGTAATGATACCAATGGTAATTTTGATATGTACTATGTCAATGTTGACCCAATTCCTAATTCAAAAGTAGTATTCAGTTCGAGTAGTGCAACTCTTACAGTACCAAATAATAATGCTCCAGCTGCTCCTTGTTATAAGGTTGCTTATGCTGCTTTGTATTGGTCAGGTATTTTAAGATCACCAGCAGATAGAACAACAATTAAAAATGTAAAAATTAAGGTTCCTAATACTGCTAATAGTAATTATCAGGATGTAACAGGAACTGTTATTTGGGATATTAAAAATAATGCTGATGGTATTGCTGATTCTGGAGGAAACAAAACACAAGCTTATGCCTGTTATGCTGAAATTACTTCTTTATTAAATTCTACTAACGCAAATGGACTTTATACCGTAGCCAATGTACAAGCTACCGAAGGTGTAAAGAATACTAATGGTTCAACTGGTTTGGCTGCTGGATGGTCTCTTTTTGTTGTTTATGAGGATAATTCATTACCGACCAAGTCAGTTTCTACTTTTAATGGATTTTTTGGGATAGGTAGTAATGCATTACCTGTTACTACAAAAGTTAGTGGTTTTACAACTCCAGACCTAGGTGATGTTAATGCAAGAGTTGCTTTTTCAGCTCTTGAAGGAGATCAAAACTATTCAGGTGATTACCTTTATATTAACGGTCTGCCTATTGTAACAACTCCGAGTACGGTGAGACCTACAAATAATTTCTTTAAGAGTTCGATAACAACTTCAACGGGTGTATTTACAGATAGAAATCCTAATGGTACCAATACTTTAGGTTTTGATGCTGGAGTTCTTGATATTACGCCTCAAAGTGGAATTATTAAAAATAAAGCAACATCTGCAGATATTACCATAGGTACAAATGTGGATGTTTATATCAATTATTTTTTGGCTTTTTCAGTAGATGTTATTGCGCCTAATATTAAGTTGCTTAAAACTGTAGAAGATGCGGCAGATAAAGACGCTTCTAATGCAAATGTGACGTTGGGTCAAGAATTGAGATATACACTAAAATTTAAAAATGAAGGAAACGACAGTGCAACAGAATTTACGATAACAGATCAGTTGCCGGTTAATACAAATTTTAGTTTTCCAGCTGATATTTTTAAGTTGCCTACTGGAATGACAGTAGCAAACAATGTAACCTATAACGCTGCTACTAGAACGCTAGTATTCACAGTACCTAATTCTTTAGTAGAAAAATTTGATCCACAAGAGACAATTCGTTTCAAAGTTCATGTGGTAGACGATTGTGCTTCATTGACAGATGCTTGTAATAATATTATTAAAAACAGTGCAATGTCCAGCTATCGTGGTAATCCAGGTGCTGGTGGAGGAGGTAACGGAACTTTGTTTGGAGATAAAAGTTATGCCGATGCAAATTCTTGTAATGCTACGCCTCAGTCTACCAATTTCTTAGTTGGTTTAGATGCTTGTAAAAACAGGAAAGAAGAAATCTGTTTGTCTGAAATGGAAATTTCAGCATCTGGTGGATATGATAGTTACAAATGGGCAACAAGTTCAGCTTATAATCCAGTTTTAGGAACAAATCAAAAACTTAAAATTACAGGACCAGGAACATATTATGTATATAGTAAAAAGGCAGGCTGTCCTGATTTTGAAGAAATTATTACTGTAAAAGATGGAGGTGGAGTAAAAACCAATCCAATTATTACTTATGCAGATAATAAAGATGCAAGTGGTAATATTCCGGGATGTGATATTGATGGAAAACCGCTTCCTAAAATCTTCCTTTGTGGTGCCAATGATTCAAGACTTTTCAATCTGAATCTTCCATCGGCAACCATTGTTTGGGAGAAGACAACCTGCGTTCGTCCGCCAGTTGCAGATTTATCTGAATTATGTGCTGATGAAAGAACAAGTTGTGTCTGGACTTCAGCTGGAGCAAATGGTTCTCTTTTTACAGTTACTGATGCTGGTTATTATAGAGTAACTATCAGTTCAGGTGGCTGTGTGAACCGCTTTTACTTTAATGTATATAAAAGTGATGTTGCGATCAACGAAACGCACAAAAATATTTTATGTACAACTCCAGGAAGCATTACAGTTGATAAACTTACAGGCTACGAATTTAGTTTGACTCATGTCCTTATTCCGGCAAGCAGTTCTACTACTACGGCTTGGGGAGACAATAATGTTTTTAGTATCACAACAGCAGGTAATTACGTTGTGAATTATAGACTAAAAAATGTAAACCCAACGTGTACTTATAAAACAGCTCAAATTATAATTGCTAAAGATGATTTTACTGCAGCAATTGATAATCTAACTGAAAACCCACTTTGTTTTGGAGATTTAGGAAGACTTCAAGTAAGTGCTACCAGCGGATTTACAGGATACTATTATACACTTTATCAAGATGGTGTTGTAGTTCAGCAGTTAGGCCCGTTGCCGGATCGTACACATGCTTTTGAAGGTTTGACGCCAGGAAAAACATATTTAGTTGAAGTTTTCACTAAAAAGCCAGATCAGACGGTTGAATGTATTGCTAGTGTTAGCAAATTGATACCTAATCCTGCTGCTGCTTTAAGTGTGACATCTTCAGTTATAAAACCTCTTACAGCTTGCGCCGATGGACAATATAGAATTACGGCAAGTGGTGGTAAAGCTCCGTACGCATTTTTTGTCGACGGTTCAACAACAGAGTATGCATTAGATGAAAATGGTAATACTGACCTGAATTCAATAATATTAAATACTCCTACTGCAAAAGAGTATACAATTTTAGTTCGTGATTCAAATCTTTGTACAACGACTTATAAATTTACAGTTGCGGCTAATCCTAAACCTGTATATACAATTACTCCTTCTGTAATTAAATGTTATGGAGAAAAAGGTTCAATTACTGTAAATGTAACAAACCCAAATGGCTATACTTTAGAGTATAGTTTAGATGGGACTAATTTTACTTCAAATCCGACATTCTTAGACTTAAAGGCAGGTACTTATAATGTTGTTGTCAGATATACATTATCAGGAACAACTTGTACAGATCCAGCTCAAGCTGTTACAATTTTACCTCCGGCAAATGCTTTAACTGCTTCTGGTGGTGTTGCTGAATTAGCAGGTTGTACACTTAGCGGTCAAGGTGGAAAATTAAGATTTACTAATGTAACAGGAGGAAAAACTCCTTATGAATATAGTTTTGATGGAGGAGGAAGCTGGCAGACTTCACCAGAGAAAGATGTTTTAAATGGTACTTATATACTAATTGTTAGAGATGCAGCAGGTTGTACATACCAGTTGCCTTATGATGTTATATTAGATCCAAAACCAGCAGATCCAAGAGTTGATTTAGCTCCTGTTGTATATAACTGTAATGGTACAGGTCAAACTACAGCAACAGTTACAAATCCTTCAAGTGGAAATTATTCATATGAATATTATTTAGACGGTGTTGCAAATACACCAATTACAAATAATGTATTTAATAATATTTTATCAGGAAGCCATAAAATCAAAGTTGTATATAAATTAGAAGACGCTACAACGTATAGTAATTTATTAAAAGAAGATTTTGGACATGGAGATCCTACAACAAGTCCAGGTATTGCAGCAGCTTATTGTTTTAATAATCAAGATGTAAATATCCATACATGTCCTAATCCTACAAGATCGGTTGAAGATAATCAGTATTCTGTAGCAAGTTTCTTCTGGAGAGGAGATACAGCATGGTATCCATTTAAAGATCATACTTCAAATGGTGCAGTAGCTGACGGAAGATATTTATTAGTAAATATTGGTTCTGCAGCAGGAGATTATGGAATTCTTTATAGTAAACCAATTGCAGATGTTATCCCGAATCAGCCTGTAAAAGTAGATTTGGCTGTTGCCAATTTATTAAATGCAGGTGTTAACGGTGCGGCTCCAATTGTTCGATTTGAGTTAGTAAATCCAGCTGGTGTTGTTGTTGCGAGAGTTGATACAGGAAAAATCGCTGAAGCAGCAAATGATCCAAACAGGACAAAATGGATTGAGATTCCAACAATCTCTTTGAACCCTGGAAATAATACTAACCTGACATTTGTTATTCGTTCAGGAAGTTTAGAATATAATGGAAACGATTTATTAATTGATGACATTTCGGTTTATCAATTACCTAAATCATGTTTAGCTGAACAGGAAATACCTTTTGTAGTTGGAACAGATAAAGCATTTACTGTTTTAGATCCAACTATTCAAGATGTTGCTTGTAACGGAGGAAATACAGGTTCTATTACTATTACTGCACAAAACTTTAACACAGCTACAGGTTTCTATTATTCTATTAATGGAGGAACATTGCAAAATGCTACAAGTTCTCCAGTAACAGTTGGCGGATTAACTGCAGGAGCTTACACTGTAGTTGTACAAAGTGATATTGCTGGAACTTGTTCAAAATCATTCAGCAAAACAATTGGTTCACCAACTGCGGTAACAGTTACAGCAAGTGTTACAACACAGCCAACATGTACTTCAAAAGCGACAATTACGGCTGTTGCTTCTGGAGGAACAACACCTTATAAATATGAACTAAGAGCCGCAAACGGTACAACTGTTATCACTGCGTTTCAAGATTCAGGAGTTTTCACAGGACTGGTTACAGGAACTTATACTATTGTTGCAAAAGATTTAAGAGATTGTCCGTCTGCAGTTTCAACAGCTGTGATTGTTAATGATCCAACACCAGTAACTGCTAGTTTAGCAAGTTCATCAGATTTATGTTTTGATGCTGATAAAGCTACAATTGTAGTTACTGCATCTGGAACAGGAACTTTGACTTACAGTTTAGACGGTGCTGCAGCTGTGAATACAAATACGTTTACAAATGTTGGTGTGGGAACACACAGTGTTTTAGTAACTGACAGCAATAACTGTACTTTCACAGTAACGGGTATTATTGTTGCGCCGGAATTAAAAGGTAGTGCAACAGTATCTGCTGGATTATCTTGTATTACTACAGGAGCAACTATTAAAGTTGATATCACTGGAGGTAAATCTACTTTTACTTATAAAGTTAAAGTTGGAACAGGTTCTTACGGATCAAGTGTTAACGTTACAGGAAGTACATTTAATTACCCAGCAGCAGGTGCAGGAGATTATACTTTCGAAATCACAGATTCTAATAATCCAACAGCTTGTAAAGCATATGTTTCGATCACAGTTAACGCAATTACTAATCCAACCGTTAGTGCAACACCAGTGCAAGTAGCTTGTAATGGCGCATCAACTGGTGAGGTAACATTAGCTGGTTCAGGCGGATCTTTAAGTTATACTTATAGTTTTAACAATAGTGCATTTACTACTACTACTACATATACAGGATTAAAAGCGGGTATTTCTTATCCTTATCAAGTAAAAGACTCTAAAGGCTGTACATCAGCAATTGGAAATATTACATTAACAGAACCTACGGCAGTTGGCGGAACTATTTCTGCAACTGATATAAAATGTGCTGTTTCAGGAACTACTCCTGCTGTTGTTACAATTAGTGGAACTGGCGGTACAGGAGCTTACACATATAGTTTCAACGGAACTTCAAACTTTACAACAACAAATACATATTCAACAAGTACTGCTGGAGCTGTAACTGCTTATGTTAAAGACGCAAACGGATGTCAAGCTGGACCATTCAGTATAACTATTGGTACATTAGATCAAATTACAGGAATTAACTTAGTAGACAGCGGTTACGACTGTTCAACAACTCCTCCTGGTGGACATGTGACTTTAACAGCTGTAAAAGCTGGTACTTTAGCAAATATATCATACAAAATTACAGCAGGACCAGCAGGTTATAGTACTGCAAGTAATACTACAGGAGATTTTAAAGGATTAACACCAGGACTTTATACTTTCCAGGCAACTGATAGTAAAACACTTTGTACTTTCAGCATTTCTTATGATGTAAAAGGAACTTCGGATATTGTTGCCGGAGGATCTGTACTTACTGCTATTAAATGTTATGCTGGAACAGGAACAATTCAGTTTACTGTTACTGGAGCTAAAACTAGCGGATACGATTATATTATTAAAAATGCTGGAGGAACAACAATTCAGCAAGCAAATAATGTAGCTGCTTCTACAACTACAATTAATGTTGCATCAGCTGTAGTTGCTGGTGATTATACTATCACAGCTACAGACAGATTAACAAAATGTAAAGCAGTTTATACAGTAACTTTAACACAGCCAGCAAGTGCATTAGATGTTACTGCGTCTGCTCCAAACATCAATTGTAATAATGACAAAGCTATTATTACAGCAGTTGGTACAGGCGGAACAACAAGCTATTCTTATGCTGTTGTTGTAAAAGGTGCGGCTGCTCCAACTGCTTTTGGAACAGATCCAAAACTAACAGTGAATACTGTTAACGGAACTGTGATGCAGTGGGATGTTTATATTAAAGATGCAAACGGATGTACTGATTTTGTTACAGTAACTATTTTAAAAGATCAGATTCCATCAGTTACAGCAACTTTAGACAATCAATGTACAGGTTCTGGAAATAAATTCAGAATCACAGCAACTGGTACAGGTGGTGTTGGTACATTACAATATGGAATTAATGGTGTTGGCGGTGCATTTACAACAGACAATTTCTTTGATGTTGTAGCAAGCGCAACTCCATATATCGTTTGGGTAAAAGATGCTAACGGCTGTACTGCACAAGCAGCAGCTATTACAGTTTACCCACAATTGACAGCTACTACAGCTGTAAAAGAATTAGATTGTTCTGCTTCTACTCCTGACGCAACTATTACGGTTACGGCTAATGGAGGAAAAACAGCTTATAAATATGAAGTTTCAACAAACGGTGGAACTACCTATACTTTAATGGCTTCAAATGTTTATACAACTGCAACAGCTGGAACATTTTTAATTAAAGTTACAGATGCTAACGGATGTACATTTGTTACTACAACTGATATACTTTCTATCTCTAATCCAACTCTTACAGCTAATCAGGTAAATGTTTCTTGTAATGGAGGAACAGATGGTTCAGTACAGTTAATTGGAGCAGGAGGTTCATTAACAGGAGGCCAAAACTATCAATACAGTAAATACGGAATCATTTACGGATCTGCTTCTTCTTTCACAGGATTAGCTGCCGGAGATTATGATTTCTTTGTAAAAGACAGTAAAGGCTGTATTGGAAAAATTACAGTTACGATTATTGAAGCTTCAAAATTAGTGGTTAGTGCTTCAGCAACTAAATTCACTTGTAGCACTACTAATACGAAACAAGCAGCAGTTGTAACTATTGCAACTCCATCAACAGGAACAGCTCCATACGAATATAGCTTCAACGGTGGTGGATATTCTTCAACAATAAATACGCTGACAGTAAATGATAATGGAACAGATCAAGTAATTAACTATTCTGTTAAAGATGCAAAAGGATGTACTGCTTCAGGTTCATTAACATTAAATAAATTAAACCCACCAGTTATTTCAAGTGTTACTCCTACAGCAGTAACTTGTCTTGCAACAACAAGTACAGTTACAGTTGCAGTTACGGGAGGAACAGGAGTTGCGCCATTAGTTTATACTATTACAGCTCCAGCTTCGGCAGTTGGTAATACAACAGGTGCTTCATCTGGAGTATTTACAGGACTTGCTTCAGGTACTTATACATTTAAAGTTACAGATGCAAACGGATGTTTTGCTACTCAATCAATTACGGTTAATCCGGTTACACCAATTGTTGTAACTGCTAGTAAATTGAGTGACGTTCAATGTAAAGGAGACAGTACAGGATCTGCTAGATATACAATTTCTGGATTCAGCGCTACAGGTAATTATTCAGTTGCAGTTACATCAACTCCAACAGGATTACCTTATACAACAACAACAAGCGGTGATGTGATTACTTTAACAGGTTTATCTATTGGTGATTACACACTTTCAGTTGTTGACAATACAACAAAATGTCCTGCTAGTGCAACAATTACTATTTTGGAGCCAGCAAATCCTTTAACAGCAGGTTATGCTACGGTAAATGCTAACTGTAATGTTGGTACTTCAAAAGTTACAATTACAGCCGCTGGAGGAACAACTGCATACAAATATGCTTTTGTTCAAAATGGTGTAACAGTTACTGATGCTGATTTCGGACCAAGCAACATTGCATATCTAAACCCAACAACAAACCTAAACTGGGATGTTTACGTTAGAGATGCTAATAAATGTGAGGTGATGTTAGACGTTGTAATTGCAAAAGACAATGCTCCAACAGTTACAGCTACTGCTGTTAATCAATGTTTAGGTGTTGGTACTTATACAATCACGGCAGCTGGAACAGGAACAGGAACTTTACAATACAGTATCAATGGTACTTCATATCAGGCTGGTAACACATTTACTGTTACTGCAGCTGGTACATATAATGTTTGGGTAAAAGATGCTAATAACTGTATCGCTCAAACAACAACTCCAGTAACGGTTTATCCTAAATTGACTATTGCAGCTCAATTAGACAGAGATAATAATTGCGTTTCTGGTTCAACAAGTGCTAAAATCACTTTGCTAGCAGCAGGTGGAGATGGTTCATATACTTATTCATACACTAGTACACCAGTTGCTGCTGGAACTTTTGCTGGAAATGTTTTCACAACAAATGCAGCAGCAGATTTCACGTTTACAGTGACTGATTCTAAAGGTTGTACCGTAACAACAACTGTTCCGGTTACAACTACAGCTCCGATTCCACCAGACATTACTGGTGTGACTCAGACACAATTTATTAATTGTAATGGAGAACAAACAGCGGCAATTACAATTGCAATTGACAATACTAAAGGAACTTCTCCTTTTGTTTTCAATGTAAGAAGAACTTCGCCAACGGTTCAAGATTATGGTACACAAACTTCAGGTTTAGCAGCTGGTAACTATACGGTTACAATTACAGATGCTAAAGGCTGTACAGATACACAAACAATTACTATTAACGAGCCAGCTAAAATTATTGTTACAAATCATGCTGTGCCTATTACATGTGTAGGCGGTGGAACTGTTAAAGGATCTGTTATTATTGATAGTGTAACAGGCGGAACAGGACCTTATAACTATTATGTAACAGGTATCAACAATTATAATGCATCAGAACTTAATGTTGCAGGAACAACTTCTGTTAACTTTAATGTTGTTGATTTTGGTATGTACCAAATTAGAGTTGTTGACTCAAAAGGATGTACTGAAGTTGTAAGTAATGTATTGGTGGCTTCACCTCCAAACAAACTTGATATTTCAATTAATTCGACAGCTACTTGTACAACTGGTGGAACTGCGACTATTACGGTTAACACTGCATTTACGGGTGTAGGACCATTCCACTTTAATATTTATACAGGTCCTGGTCAAACATGGACTGCAGATGGTGTTGGTGGATGGCAGGGAGAAATGCCTGCAGGAAGTAAATCAACAGTTTTCAATAATCTTACTCCGGGAGTTACTTACACTTTCATAGTTTATGATTTTGATACAAAATGTTACTATTATGAGACTGCAGCGGCACCTATCCCAACGAATTCATTATTAACGGTAGCAGCTACAGGTCAAAATATTACTTGTACTGGTGCCGCTGATGGAGCAGTTAACTTTACTATTACGAATCCATATCCTTCGGCTACGCCAATAACAATGGGTTACGAAATTTTTAACGCATACAACAATGTTAGCACAGGTATATCAGGAACATCACCTAGTGTTACTACAAATTATTCAGTAACTAACCTTGGGCCATTACCAAAAGGTATTTATTACATTTTAGTAAAAGAGCTAGTGGGTCCAAATGCTGGATGTAGTGTGACATCAAAAGACTTTGATATTTTAGAGTCACCAAAACCAATGGTACTTACTGCATCAGTTTCTCAAAAGGCAAATTGTGCTAATAATTCTGGTATTATTACTGCTTTAGCATCATTTGGAACAGCTCCTTATACGTATCAATTATTATTAGCTTCAGCTACAGCTCCTACTAGTGGTACTGCTGGTTGGGCTACTCCAAATACTTTCAATGTAAACGCAGGAAGTTATATAGTTTATGCAAAAGATGCTTATAACTGTATTAAACCATTCCCAATTGTATTAGATAAATATACTGATCCAACGATCAATATGCCTGCACCAATTTGTTATACAGGTAGTCCATTTACAATTGCAATAACTGGAAGTGTTGATGCTACTATAGTGGGTGGAGCAAGTTACAGCGTAAACGGAAGCACTTTCCAAACATCGCCAAACTTTACATTTAATGCGCCAGGTACTTATAATTTAGTTATAAAAGATGGTAATGGCTGTACTGCAACGAAAGCTTATGAAGTTAAGCCAGAGTTACAGTTAGATATTACTTTAACAAAAGATCTTGACTGTTCAGCAACTCCAGCGGCAACAATTACCTTATCTGCTTCTGGCGGTTTTGGACCAGGATATTCTTATGAATACTCTACAAATGGCGGAACTTCTTGGACAACTTTAGCTTCAAACGTACACCAAACAAGTGTTACAGGTAATTATTTGTTTAGAGCTACAGATCTTGGTAATACAATTCTAGGTGGTTGTAAGGTTATAAAACCGTTTACTTTAGATCCATTAACTACTATTGATTTTGCTGTTTCTTCAACAAATGCAAGTTGTAATGGCGGTTCAGATGGTACAATTACAGCTGTTGTTTCGGCTGGTATTGCTCCTTTTGAATATCAATTAGAAGATGGGGCTACAATTGTTAGAGCTTATCAAACTTCAAATGAGTTTAAAAACTTACCAGCAGGTACTACATATGTAGTGAGAGTTAAAGATTCTAAAGGTTGTACGGTTACTAAACCAGTATCAATTGGACAGCCATCTCTAATTGCTGCAACGGGAACTTTGACACAAGGTTTAACTTGTGGAACTGGAAATTCTACTCAGGCTGCTATCGTAACAATTAACGTTACAGCTGGAACAGGAACTTCACCATATCAATATAGTTTTGACGGAGGATTAAATTACTCTTCAGTTAATACTTACACTACATCGGCTTCTGGAACTGTAACAGCTTCAGTTAAAGATGCAAACGGATGTATCATTGCTGTACCAGTTTCAGTACTTGTACCAGCATTAGACGCTCCAACAGACATGGATATTACAGGAACTCCAGTTTACTGTTTACCAGTGGCTAGCCAGAAAAGTACAGTTACGATCAGCAA
>NZ_WMIC01000012.1 GCF_009711135.1 Flavobacterium sp. LC2016-01
ACAGACATGGATATTACAGGAACTCCAGTTTACTGGTTACCAGTGGCTAGCCAGAAAAGTACAGTTACGATCAGCAATGTACAGCACGGAGTAGGTACTAACACCTACGCTAGCTTATCTCCAGCTTCTGCGGAAACAAACGTTTCAGGTCTAAATAGCGGTGTGTTCACAGCATTAGCTCCGGATACTTATTTATTCCAGGTGAAAGATGCTAACGGATGTACATACGAAGAAGATTATAGAGTTAAACCACGTACTAACATTAGAGATTCTGGCCAGTTAACTGCAGATGTTTCTTGTAACGGCGCTTCTAACGGTTCAGCGACCTATACTGTAGCGAACAATACAGGTGCAATCAGTTATGTTTTCACCACAGGAACAGTAACACTTGCTTTATCTGGAAATGTAATTACGGCTACAGGTTTAGTTGCAGGAAACTATACATTACAGGTTACAGACAATACAACTCAGTGTACAGCTACAGCATCAATTACGGTTGCTCAGCCAGCGGCATTGGCATTGACTGCTAATCCTTTTGTAAATGCAAATTGTAATTCAGATGCAAAAGTGAGCGTAACGGCTACAGGCGGAACAGCTCCATACCAATATTCATTCGTAGTTGCATCTGCTGCAGGTCCTGGAACTTACATTACTGCAAACGAAACATTCTTGAATCCGGCAACATCATTAAACTGGAAAGTTTATGTAAAAGATGCTAACGGTTGTGTAATTGGAACGCCATTGGCCATCTCAATTATCAAAGATGCTTCGCCGACAATGACTGCACCAGCTCCAGTTTGTTACCAAGGCGCTCCAATTGCAATAGACTTATCTCTTGTTGCAACAGTTCCGGTAGCAGGAACAGCAGTTTATAGAGTAAACGGTTCAAATATTACAGGATCAGTTTATACTGTAACAAGCCCAGGCACATACTTATTCAGTGTTGTAGATGTTAATGGCTGTGAGTCAAACATCATAACCTATGAAGTTAAGCCTCAGGTTACCCTTGTAGCAGAATTGCTTCAGGACTTGACTTGTACTTTGGCTGCTGATATCAAATTGACGCCAGGCGGAGGAACAGGAGTTTATCCTACTTACGAGGTTGAAATCAACGCAAGCGGAACATTCGTGGCTCTTCCTGCGGTTTATACAGCTGGAACATACAAGTTCAGAGTTACAGATTCTCAAGGATGTCAGGCTGTTTCAAATGTTATCACAGTAACACCGACTACAACTCCAATGGCATCATTTACACAAACTGATGTAAGCTGTATTGGAGGAAACAACGGAAGCATTGTGGTTACAGCTTCAAACGGAATTTCACCATACAAATACCAATTATCACAAGGAGCTACAATTCTTGTTGCTTTTGGTACATCAAATACGTTCCCTGGCTTAGTGGCAGGAACATATGACATTCAGGTTAAAGACGCTAAAGACTGTACGTCAGCAAAAGTTCCAGTAACAATTACTGAGCCTACTTTATTGACTGCAACTTCAAGTGTTACGACACCTTTAGCTTGTACAGCAGGCAACGCGCCATCAAAAGCGGTTGTTACAGTAGTGGCTTCAGGCGGAACAACTCCTTACCAATACAGTTTTGATAATGGAGTAAGCTACTCTACAACGAATACTTATGAAACATATGCAGGAACAACATTTAATGTTCTTGTTAAAGATGCAAACGGATGCTCAGTTACAATCACAAATGGTGTGAATGTACCAGCATTAGACGCACCGACAGACATGGATATTACAGGAACTCCAGTTTACTGTTTACCAGTGGCTAGCCAGAAAAGTACAGTTACGATCAGCAATGTACAGCACGGAGTAGGTACTAAAACATACGCTATCTTATCTCCAGCTTCTGCGGTAACAAACGTTTCAGGTCTAAATAGCGGTGTGTTCACAGCATTAGCTCCGGATACTTATTTATTCCAGGTGAAAGATGCTAACGGATGTACATACGAAGAAGAATATACAGTTAAACCAGTTACTAACATTACAGTTTCTGGCCAGTTAACTGCAGATGTTTCTTGTAACGGAGGTTCTAACGGTTCAGCGACATTTACTGTAGCAAACAATACAGGGGCAATCAGTTATGTTTTCACAACAGGAACAGGAACACTTGCTTTATCTGGAAATGTAATTACGGCTACAGGTTTAGTTGCAGGAAACTATACATTACAGGTTACAGACAATACAACTCAGTGTACAGCTACAGCATCAATTACGGTTGCTCAGCCAGCGGCATTGGCATTGACTGCTAATCCTTTTGTAAATGCAAATTGTAATTCAGATGCAAAAGTGAGCGTAACGGCTACAGGCGGAACAGCTCCATACCAATATTCATTCGTAGTTGCATCTGCTGCAGGTCCTGGAACTTACATTACTGCAAACGAAACATTCTTGAATCCGGCAACATCATTAAACTGGAAAGTTTATGTAAAAGATGCTAACGGTTGTGTAATTGGAACGCCATTGGCCATCTCAATTATCAAAGATGCTTCGCCGACAATGACTGCACCAGCTCCAGTTTGTTACCAAGGCGCTCCAATTGCAATAGACTTATCTCTTGTTGCAACAGTTCCGGTAGCAGGAACAGCAGTTTATAGAGTAAACGGTTCAAATATTACAGGATCAGTTTATACTGTAACAAGCCCAGGCACATACTTATTCAGTGTTGTAGATGTTAATGGCTGTGAGTCAAACATCATAACCTATGAAGTTAAGCCTCAGGTTACCCTTGTAGCAGAATTGCTTCAGGACTTGACTTGTACTTTGGCTGCTGATATCAAATTGACGCCAGGCGGAGGAACAGGAGTTTATCCTACTTACGAGGTTGAAATCAACGCAAGCGGAACATTCGTGGCTCTTCCTGCGGTTTATACAGCTGGAACATACAAGTTCAGAGTTACAGATTCTCAAGGATGTCAGGCTGTTTCAAATGTTATCACAGTAACACCGACTACAACTCCAATGGCATCATTTACACAAACTGATGTAAGCTGTATTGGAGGAAACAACGGAAGCATTGTGGTTACAGCTTCAAACGGAATTTCACCATACAAATACCAATTATCACAAGGAGCTACAATTCTTGTTGCTTTTGGTACATCAAATACGTTCCCTGGCTTAGTGGCAGGAACATATGACATTCAGGTTAAAGACGCTAAAGACTGTACGTCAGCAAAAGTTCCAGTAACAATTACTGAGCCTACTTTATTGACTGCAACTTCAAGTGTTACGACACCTTTAGCTTGTACAGCAGGCAACGCGCCATCAAAAGCGGTTGTTACAGTAGTGGCTTCAGGCGGAACAACTCCTTACCAATACAGTTTTGATAATGGAGTAAGCTATTCTACAACGAATACTTATGAAACATATGCAGGAACAACATTTAATGTTCTTGTTAAAGATGCAAACGGATGTTCAGTTACAATCACTAATGGTGTGAATGTACCAGCGTTAAATCCTCCAACTGATATGACTTTTGCAACTACAGTTCCAGTAACTTGTTTAGTAAAAGGTACTGTTGATGTTACAGGTCAATCAAATGGTGTTGCACCATTCCAATATGAAATTTTATCTCCTATTGTAAGAGTGAAACAAGGAACTACAACATTTGCAAACTTAGATCCAGATACTTATGTATTCCAGATCACAGATGCAAACGGATGTACATATACTGAGTCATATACATTGGCGCCAGTAACAAACATTACTGTGGCAGGACAATTAGTTAATAATGTTTCTTGTAATGGCGGAACTAACGGTTCTATCAAATTTACAGCAGAAAACAAAGCTGGTGGATATACCGCTACTTTAAGCCCTGCTTTAGGTACACTTACAAAAGTGGGTGACGTAGTAACGGTTACGAACTTGCCAGCAGGACCTTATACATTAACTGTGGTGGATGCAATTACAGGTTGTACAAACACAGCAACAGTTGTAGTTAACCAGCCAGCTATCTTAGATGTTGCTCTTGTGTCAAAAACAGCTGCAAATTGCTACTTAGGTGCAATTGTTACTGTAAAAGCAACAGGCGGAACTCCAGCTTACAAATATGCATTTGTATTAGACGGAGCTACACCAACAGCATCTGATTATACAACTAGCGACAGCGCAGTTCTAGATTTCGCTTTAGGTGCTAATTGGGATGTATATGTTCAAGATGCAAACTTGACATGTTCAGATATATTAGATGTTACAATTACAAAAGACGATGCTCCAACAATCGATGTAAATGCTAATACATATTGTTATACTGGAGGACCAGTTCCAATCACAATTACAGGAACTACAGATCCAGATATTGTTAAAGCACCAACATACAGTATTGGAAATGGTTACTATGCTAGTCCAAACTTTACATTGAATGCACCAGGAACTTATACATTCTTTATTAAAGATGGTAACGGATGTATTGCTAAAGCAACTTATGTATTAAGACAAGAATTGTTGATTCAAGCGACTCTTACACAAGATTTAAATTGTACAACAAACAATGCAACAGTTACATTGACTGCAACGCAAGGTACAGGAGCAGGTACATATTCATTTGAGTATGATCGAAATAATAGTGGTACTTATACTGCAGTTACTGCATTGCCTTTCGTAACTACTACTCCTGGAACTTATACTTTCAGAGTTAAAGATGCTCAATGTCAAGCAGTTTCTGTTCCAGTAGTAATTACTCCAATTACAACTCCAATGTTTACAGTTGATCCTGTTAACGCGAAATGTAAAGGAGATTCTAACGGAAGTATTACAGTTACTGCAAGTAATGGTGTTGCACCTTACCAGTACAGTATTAATGGTGGAGCTTTTGGATCTGTAAATATTTTTGCAGGTTTAGCAGCAGGAACTTATAATATTGCGGTTAAAGATGCTAAAAACTGTCCGGCGACAACGGTTCCAGTTACGATTGGAGAACCAGTTTTATTGACAGCAACGCATGCTATTACACCGTTTGGATGTGATCCTTCAAATACTGCAAAAGATGCTGTACTTACATTAACAGCTCATGACGGTACTGGACCATACAGCTATAGTTTTGATAATGGTGTAACTTTTGGAGCTTCTCCATCATACACTATGAATGCATCAGCTACGGTTAATTATGTAATAGTTGATTTTAACGGATGTAGAGCAAGTGGATCAGCTACTGTTCCAGCTTACAACCCGCCAACGAATTTCAATATGTCGGCTACGCCAATTTATTGTAATACTGCTGGAGGAGTTGCTACTGTAACTGTAAATTCAGTAACAGGTGGAGTTGCTCCATACACTTATGCTATTGTTGATCCAGTTGCTTCAGCTGTTTCAAATGGAACAGGAAGTTTTGCTAACCTATTGCCAGGAACTTATGTAGTTAAGGTTACTG
Source organism: Flavobacterium sp. LC2016-01 (assembly GCF_009711135.1). Classification (GTDB taxonomy): domain Bacteria; phylum Bacteroidota; class Bacteroidia; order Flavobacteriales; family Flavobacteriaceae; genus Flavobacterium. The sequence goes on from NZ_WMIC01000012.1 coordinate 5,387, forward strand.
ACTTCAACGGTTGTAGTACATTAAATTCAATTGAAGTTAAAAAAGCAAGCGAAATTAGTGTTGATGCACAATTGTTAAGTGATGTATTATGTAACGGTGGAACTACAGGTTCAATCGCCTTTACAGTGAGCAACTACATTTCTCCTGCTAATTACACATTTGTATTGTCTCCAAACAACGGAACATTTACAAAAACTGGAGATGTTGTAACATATACTGGTTTAACTGCGGCTAATTATACATTCACTGTGACTGATAACACTTCAGGATGTACAGATAATGTTACTAATTTCTTAGTAAAACAGCCAACTACACCTCTAAGTTTTACAATGAGTGCTACAAACATTTCTTGTAATAATAAAAATGCTACTATTACAGTAACAGCTGCGGGCGGAACTCCTGCTTACGGTTATGCTGCAGTAGTTAGCGGAAGCACTGCTCCAACAACATTCAGTACTAGTAATAAATTAGTAGTAGATACGAATTTAGGAACAGCATGGGATGTTTATGTGAAAGATCTTAACGGATGTAATACATTGGCACAAACTCTAAACATCTTGACTGATGCACTTCCAAGTGCTATTACAGCAAATGTTACAAGTCAGTGTCCTAGTACGACAGGAACTTATGAAATTGTGGTTTCTGCTACTGGTAAAGCTCCATTAGAATATAGTATCGGAGGCGGATTCCAATCTAGTCCTACGTTCCAGGTTAATTCTTCAGGATCTTATGACGTAACTGTTAAAGATGCTAACGGTTGTACAGTAACAGTAACTGCTGCTGTAACTATTAGTGGTGCTTTAGATTTACAATTAAACATTCAGGCATTACCAAGCTGTGATGCTCCAGATGGAATAATCGTAGCAAAAGCAAACGGTGGCTCTGGAAACTATAAATATACTTCAGGTGCTTATATTCCTGTAGTTGTTGGAACTACTGCAACATTTAATAATATGAGTGCAGGTTCTCACACAGTTATTGTGGAAGATTTAACAACAGGATGTAAAGACATCGTAACAGTTGAATTAAAAGAAGCTACTCAAATTACAGGTTTAGCTTTAAATAAAACTGATGTTACTTGTAACGGAGGTTCAAACGGATTAATTATTGTGAACTTGGCTCCAAATGCGCCAGGTGTGAATGATAATCCTGTATATACTTATACATTAACAGGAACAACTATTGGTAATATTCCAGTTAGTGTTGGTCCTCAGGAAAGCAACGTATTTGATAACCTTCTTCCAGGAGATTATACAGTGCTTGTTGCTTCAGGAAGAGGCTGTCACGCTCAAGTTGACACTAGAATTATACAGCCAAGTCCAATTGTAGTAGGTGCTCCTGTTGTTGCACAATTTAATTGTACAACAGGTACAAACAGTACAAACTTCGCTAGCATTACAGTTAATTCTGTTACTGGCGGTACAGCACCATACGTTCTTTATGAGTTCAGCAAAAACGGAACAGTTGTTCAAAACAGCAGTTCTAATGTTTATAATGAAACGGATCTTGCAGGTGGATCTTACACAGTAAGAGTATTTGACAGCAAAGGTTGTGAAGGTTCTTCAACTGCTCCTATTACAATTGCACCTTTCATTACAATGACAGATGTAAGTGTGAATGTGGTTGCTCCAATTACTTGTATTGCAAACGAAACTATTCAGGTTTCTGTAGCATCAACAGGCGGAACTCCAACAGGATTAGTTTATACACTTACAGGTGTATCTGGAACTGTTTTCAATCAGACAAATCCAACAGGATTATTCTCTGGATTAGCGATTGGAAAATATCAAATCACGGTATTTAATCCAACAACTGGATGTACAATTATTGGTTTCCACTATGTATATGATCCTAATACTTTTGCTATCAACGCAACACCAGTAAACAGTGAAGTATGTTATGGAGCTGCTGATGGAAGTGCTGATTTGACATTCGTAGATAATCTGTTGAATCCAACAAATGATGCAGGTGCATTCACTTATACTATTACTGGTCCAGTGCCAAGTACAGGAAGTTCTGCAAATTCAGGTCCAGTTAGAATTTCAGGATTATTAGCTGGTCAGTACACAGTTACGGCTAAATTGACTAACAGTCCAGAATGTACAGTAACTACTGTGTTTAATATTAAACAGCCAATAGCTGCATTGACGATTACTAAATCACAATCGCCAATTACATGTGCTGCTGGAAACAATGACGGATCAATTTCAGTTGCAGCAGCTGGCGGATGGGATTCTAATTATCAATATGAATTAGTTGGTCCAGTAAGCAAAACGTATTCATCAGTAAATGTGTTCACAGGCTTAACAGCTGGAACTTATACAATAAACGTAAAAGACGGAAAAGGATGTATTGCAACTACAACTGCGGTACTTGTTAATCCAGCTCCAATCGTTGTGAATGCAACAGCAAGTGCAACAATGTTGTCTTGCCACGGAGATAAGAGTGCAGTAATTACTGTTGCACTTCCAACAGGAGGTCAAGGAAGTAATTATATGTATACATTGACTAAAGTATCTGATAACCCAGTGAGTGTTGCGGGTCCACAAGCTAATCCAGTATTTACAGGATTAGGTGCAGGAACTTACACAGTAACTGTTACAGACGGATTCAGCTGTTCGGCTACATCTGCTCAAATTGTGATCAGTGAGCCTACTATTGTAGCGGCAAGTTTAGTACAGTCTAAAACTGCAACTTGTAACACTCAAGCGCAGCTTACATTAAGTGCAGTTGGAGGAAAAGCGCCATACACTTATAGTACAAATGGAACTACTGTTTTAGGAACTTTCACTAGTTCAGTTACATTTAATGTGAATCCAGGATTATACAAATATTATGTGACTGATGCTAATGGTTGCGTAGGATTTGCAAGTAATGAAATTACTGTTCCTGTAATGATTCCATTAACAGTGAGTTTAGATGTATCAAGCGCTATCGTAAGATGTAAAGGAGATGCTACAGCTATCTTAGTTGCTAAAGCCGAAGGTGGTTTAGGAAATTATGTATACACATTGTATAGCGGTACTACTGGTACAACAGTTGTACGTCCTGCACAAAACAATGGTTCATTCTTAGATTTACCAATTGGTTTCTATAGAGTGGCAGTAGCAAGTGGTTCTGATTGTAGAATTGTTAGTGCTCCATTTGAAATTACTGAACCTAAAACACCGTTTGCAGCGAACTTTGTTCAGAAAAACGTTAGCTGTTTTGGAGAAAGTAACGGTAGTATTACGGTTACTGCAACTGGAGGTACTGGATCGTTTAAATATTCAATCTCTCCAGATTCTGATCAGTTTGATACTAAAAATGTATTCCAAAACTTATCAGTTGGTAGTTACACTGTAATTGCTATGGATGAGAATGGATGTAATGAAGTACGTGTTATTACAATTACACAGCCACCATTATTAAAAGCTGCTGAAGTTCCAAACTCTATGATTCCAGAAGTTTGTGTTGGTGATAAAGATGGTGCATTTAGTGTTGAAATCACGGGCGGTACTGCTCCATATAGTGTAAGTCTTGATGTTGAAAAAGGACCATTTACTGCTGGTGCAGCTGGTCAGACAATATTTGACTTTACTAAGTTAACTGGTGGAACCCACACAGTTTACTATAAAGATGCTGCAGGCTGTACAAATGCTATTCAAATCGATATGCCATTGCCAGTAGTTCTAGATCCAAAAGTTGAAATTAACTATGACTGTGTTGATAACAAAGCGGCTAACAGAGTAACTGTTACTATTGATAGCAGTATCAAAAACCCAGCTGATGTTGATTACAAACTTGACGGAACTGGTGCTTACCAACCAAGTAACATCTTTACAAATGTTGCTCCAGGTAACCACTATATTACGGCTAGACATACTAACGGATGTGAAGTTCCAACAGTAAGTTTCCAAATTAAAGCTGTTCAGCCATTGGCAATTAAGTTAGCTGGTGGAAAACCTGAAATGAATATCATTACAGTAGTAGGTTCAGGTGGAGCTCCTGCTTATGAGTACAGTTTTAACGGAGAACCGTTTACATCTTCTAACACATTCAAAATCTACAAATCTGGTGATTATGTAGTGGTAGTAAGAGATCAAAACGGCTGTACGGCTACTATTACAGTGCCAGCGAAATATATTGATATTTGTTTAGACAATTACTTTACACCTAACGGAGATGGTGTTTATGATACTTGGGGACCTGGTTGTACTAATATTTACAACAACCTTGAATTCTCAATCTTCGACAGATACGGTCGTGTAGTTGCTAAATATCACTATGGTCAAAAATGGGACGGAAGATACAATGGAGAAGAATTGCCTACAGGTGATTACTGGTATGTTCTTAAACTAAATGACGAGAAAGATGCAAGAGAGTTTGTTGGACATTTCACTTTATACAGATAACAAAGTAATAGCCCCTATGATGTTATCTAAAAAAATTATTACAATGAAAAAGTTTATTTTATCCCTAGTACTCATGGCTGTAACAACAAGTTACAGCCAAGAGTTAAACCTACCAGTGTTTACCCAGTATTTAGCTGATAACCCATTCGTACTTTCGCCTGCCTATGCCGGTGTTGGAGATAACTTTCGTATTAGAGCGAATGGTTTGACACAGTGGGTCGGAATTAAGGACGCTCCTGAAAACCAATCTTTGTATGCTGATTTTAGAGTCTTGGATCGTTCAGGTGTTGGAATCTCGATTTATAATGATAAAAACGGATACACAAGACAAACCGGTGCTAAGGTTTCATTTGCACATCACTTGATTTTAGATTATTATTCTAAACAATATTTGTCTTTTGGTATTTCGTATAATTTCAACAGTTTCAGAATTGATATTGATGAGTTCAACAATACTATTGAGCATCCAGTTCTTGACCCTTCGGTTACAGACAATCGCTATACAGGGAATAATAACTTTGATATTAGTGCTTTGTACCGTAATAAAAATTTCTATTTGAGTTTTAATGCGAATAACGTTTTAAAGAAAAATGTAGATAAATACCGTGGAGTAGAGCCAAACTTGCTTTCTAACTATCAGGTTTACACAGGATATATTTTTAACGACGGAGAAAATAGACGAATAGAATACGAACCATCGATCTTTTATCAATACTTTGCAAGTGATAAACGTTCAACAACCGATTTCAACTTCAAATACAGACGTTACAATCGTTATGAAGATTATTATTGGATTGGAGTTTCGTATCGTATGTTAAATGACCAGTTTCCAAAACCATTATCTGTCGGGCCAATGGCTGGTTTTATGAAGTCCAGATTTTACTTTGGATATTCTTACCAAGTTATGTTCAACGATTTAGGAAACTACAATACAGGTACTCACGTAGTAACCATAGGTTTTGATTTCTTGCAGGCTATCAGTAACTGTCCTTGTACGCAGAGTCCAGTTCACGATTAATAAAAAACAAAACCATTTCAAGGGCAAAATCAGCCTTTAGTATAAAGCGAGTCGCAACATTATGTGTTTTTACCGCAATAATTTGAAATAAACTGGCAATAACATTAAATTTGAATAGTATCAGTTTGCATCGTCAAAATGATAAATCAAATTTGATTTATGAAAGCAAAATTTTCACTTTATGCGAAACATATAGTTCTGTGCCTCGCTTTTTTATTTTTGCCGTATGCCTTCACATCGACAAATACTATTTTTTCGTTGCCGCATTTATACACAAATCCGCACGACCGTATTTACTTTTTTATCTATTTTACACTTCTTTGCTTTTTTTACTTTAACTATTATTATTTGATTCCGAAGTTCTACTTTTCCGAAAAGAAGTTTCTATACTATTCCATCATTGTTGCATTTCTATTATTCTTTCTTTGGATATCAACCACTTTAGATCATCCTGACCGAAATTTTTTAGATTTCAGAAATCCTCCAGAACATTTTGAACACAATCCTGGACCATTTCCAGAGCATTTTCCTCCGCCTCCTTCTTTTTTAAAAGAACAATCTTTTGATTTCGTCGGCGGTCCGCCAACACAATACGGACATACTGCTTTGGTTTATTTAATTGGTGTAATTTCGAGTTTGCTTTTTGCAATTACAGGCAGATTGCAGCGTGTTGAAAAAGAAAAAGTAAAATCGGAACTTGCTTTCCTAAAAGCGCAGATAAATCCGCATTTCTTATTTAATACCCTCAACAGTATTTATGCTTTGGCCTTAAAAAAAGATGATAAAACGCCAGACGCTGTTGTACAGCTTTCTGAATTAATGCGATATATCATGACCAATTCAAATGATGAAGTCATTGATTTATCCAAAGAAATCAACTACATCAATAATTTTATTTCACTCCAAAAAACACGTTTGGGAAATACCGTTATTGTTGATTATAAAGTCACCGGGAATACTTTTGGAAAACAAATAACACCGCTTATTTTAATATCTTTTATCGAAAATGCATTTAAATATGGTGTAAATCCAGATCAAACTTCTGAAATTTGTATCTATATTGATATCAAAGAAGAGTTGTTGACGCTATTCGTTTCCAATAAAAAAACATTTTCTGTTCAGTCTGAATCCGGAATTGGACTTCAAAATACAATCGAAAGATTAAAATTGGTTTACCCAAATAAACATCAGCTTAAAATTGAAGAGACTTTAGAAAAATATGTTGTAAACCTTTCTATAAAATTAGGATGATTAAAGCGATTGCATTAGATGATGAGCCATTGGCATTAGAAATTCTTCAGAGTTTATGTGATACAATTGATTACATAGAACTGGACAAAGTCTTTACGAAATCTGATGAAGCTTTTAAATATCTTAAAAAATATCCGGTTGATTTATTGTTTTTAGATATCAATATGCCGTCGATTTCGGGTTTGGATTTTTATAAAAAACTGCCGCACAAAACAATGGTTATTTTCACTACGGCTTATTCTGAATTTGCTGTCGAAGGTTTTACTTTAAGTGCAACGGATTATCTTTTAAAACCTATTTCGCTTTCCCGTTTTCAGCAAGCAGCTGAAAAAGCTTTTTCGCAATGGAAACTTCAAAATCAAAACATCGAACAGCAATATCTTTTTATTCGTGCCGATTATAGTTTGATCAAAATCTTATTTTCTGATATTCTTTATATTGAAGGTTTAGATGATTATCTGAAGATTCATATTCAGAATCAAAAAACCGTCGTTGCCCGAATGACATTAAAAGCTATACTGCAAAAATTGCCGGAAACTGAATTTATCCGAGTGCATCGTTCTTTTATTGTTCCAATTGCAAAAATCGAAAAAATTAGAAACAAAGTGCTATTTATCGAAAAGGCTGAAATCCCGATAAGTGCCAGTTATGAAGAAGCTTTTTTTGCACTTCTAGATCAAAAATAAGAATATGGCTAATTTAAAGGCACGCAGATAACGCGGATTAAACGGGTTTTCATTGTTTTTAATTTAAAAATCCGTTTTTATCAGTTTAAATCAGTGTCATCCGTGTGCTATTCTCCAAATTATAATAACAGTATAATCAACTTATTTTTACTACAAAAATCATTTTTTTCTTTGTTTACCTCATAAATTTTGTGGTTCACCTCAAACTTTTTTCAACGCTTTAATTTCGAATAATTTTACTCGAAAATAACTGTTAATCATTCCATTGGTATAACATTTAAAACAAAAGCAATGAAAAGAAAAGAGTTTTTAAGAGGTTTGGGTTTAATCGGAATTTCATCTTTGGCAATTCCCATTATCAACTCATGCAGTAAAGATGGCGAGTCTGATGCTGTTTCAGATACTGGTTCATCTTCTGGTTCAGGATCGTCTTCTGGCGATTGCTCCGTATCTCCGTCAGAAACTGCCGGACCTTTCCCAACAATTACGCCTTCGTCTTTAGTAAAATCTAATATTGTAATGGACAGAACCGGAGTTGGCTTTACAATTAAAATCACAATTAAAAATACAAAGGCGAGTTGTGCCGCTTTGAAAGGTGCTATAGTTGATATTTGGCATTGCGATAAAGACGGTTATTATTCTGAATATGGAGGTACTTCAATGCAGTCTGTAAATTACACTTCGGTTCATTTTTTAAGAGGAAGGCAAACTACAGATGACAATGGATTAGTGACTTTTACTTCTATTTTTCCAGGCTGGTATTCGGGCAGAGCAACGCATATTCACGTTCATATTTACAACGCAAGCGGAACCTCTTTATTAGTAACTCAAATTGCTTTTCCAGAAGGATCTAGTAGCGCCGTGGCTTTAGTAAACGCTTCAACGGCTAATGGATATACAAAAGGATTAAGCGGTTACACTTATAATGCAGCTGATAATGTTTTTTCAGATTCAGTTGCCAACGAAATGTCAACTGTAACCGGAAGCGTGAGCGACGGTTTTGTTTTAACACATACAATAAATGTAGCAAGTTAGCTTTAAAATTAGATTATAATGATAGTTCAAATTCCAGCTCAAATTTATAAGTCAGATGCAAGAGGTGTGTTTAATTCTGCAAAACACAATCGTTTTGCGACTTTTAATTTTGAACATTACCAAGATATATCCCGAAAAGGCTTTGGATCTTTGAAAATTTTGAATGAAGTAATACTTGCCCCCCAACAACGTATTACTCGATTTATAAGTTCAAATACTAATGTGATCATTTTGCCTTTATTTGGCGGTATTGAATACAAGGATAATTTTGGTAATGAGGAGTTTTTGCGCGTTGATCAAATTCGGGTTATAGCAGCTGATGATGATTTGGAAATCGAAATATTTAATCCATACGATGGGGAGAATGTGAGTTATCTTGAAATCGATTTTCAAATGAGTCCCCAGTACTTTAAGAATTATTTTCAGCAATATAAGTTTGATATTACGGCACATAATAAGCTGAATGCTTTATTTGAGATTGAAAAAGCACTAGGTTTTATCGGAATTTATGATGGAAGAAAAGAAGGGTTTTATACTTTGAAAAATGCTGAAAATGGTGTTTTTGCTTTTGTTATAAATGGAGCTTTTGAAATTGAAAATCGGCTTTTAGAAGCTAAAGACGGTTTAGGAATGAAAAGAATTTCAACCATCGAATGGGAGGCTTTGTCCGAAAATGCTATTCTGTTAGTAATTGAGGTGCCTTTGAAGTTTTAAAATTTGAGAAATGGAAATCAAAAAGATAAAATTAGCGTACCGAATTGTCATCGACAGTTCTTCCACTTTTTTGTGGGACAAGTATGTTTTTGAAGATACTTTCAAAGAATATCAAATGCAGAGCCAGCAGTTTAATTCGGAAACAAATCCAAAAAACACCTTTCGTGAATTATTGGCCGAAAACGAAAAAGCAGAAAAATTGCATTTTCTGACCGGAATCGCAGCAAGCGGTTATGTTGATCAGCTAAAAGGAAACTTTCATCGCGTTACAGATGTTCTCGGAAACAGCTATTTTCCATTTATCAATTACCAGCTGGATATCATCAATACTGATAGTACAGATGCATCAAAACATAAAATCGGAGTTACATTTTATTCACCGTTATTAACGTATTTCGGAATTGTCGAAGGAAATTATCTCGTTTCAAAAAGTGTAGAAGAAACAAACGAATTTGAAACCATCATGTTTCCTGTTCAAAAGAATTTGTCCATCTGTTGTATTCAAAAATAAATAAACTTTTAGTTTCAGAAAAATAGGAATTATTCGTTTCATTTTTTGCCTTTTCTGCTAGTCTGTAAGCAGGAAAGGTTTTTTTTTGGTAAAGTAGCTGTAAATTTTGCATTTAAAATTGTGTTTAATATTTAATAAACCAATTTATTTGTGAAATTATAACGTTTTCGTTCTTTTAATTATCGATTTTTTAGTTTATCCGAATTTATTAGTACTGCAAAAGTTCTATATTTGTTGTTCTTTCAAAAAAATTAAAAAACTAGTCAAATGAAAACTTTAAACGATTTCGATTTTAAAAATAAAAAAGCAATTATTCGTGTTGATTTTAATGTCCCTTTAGATGAAAATTTCAATGTAACTGATGCAACACGTATTGAAGCTGCGAAACCTACAATTGATGCTATTTTAGCGCAAGGCGGAAGTGTAATTTTAATGTCGCATTTAGGAAGACCAAAAGGTGCTGAAGAAAAATATTCATTAAAACATATTTTAAAAACAGCTTCTGAAATTTTAGGAGTTCAAGTTCAGTTTGCTTCAGACTGCGTTGGAGAACCAGCTCAAACTGCTGCTAAAAACCTAAAACCAGGCGAAGTTTTATTGCTTGAAAATTTACGTTTTCACGCTGAAGAAGAAGCTGGAGATGTTGCTTTTGCAAAAGAATTAGCTTCACTTGGCGATATTTATGTAAACGACGCTTTTGGTACTGCACACAGAGCACACGCTTCGACTACAATTATTGCTCAGTTTTTTCCAACTGAAAAATGTTTCGGAACATTATTGGCAAAAGAAATCGAGAGTTTAAATAAAGTTTTGAAAAACAGTGAAAAACCTGTAACAGCTGTTCTTGGAGGTTCTAAAGTTTCTTCAAAAATTACTGTTATCGAAAATATTTTAGACAAAGTTGATCACATGATCATTGGCGGAGGTATGACTTTTACTTTTGTTAAAGCGCAAGGCGGAAAAATTGGAGAGTCAATCTGTGAAGATGACAAACAAGATTTAGCTCTTGAAATTTTAAGATTAGCTAAAGAAAAAGGTGTTCAGGTTCACATTCCAGTTGATGTAGTTGCTGCTGATGATTTCTCAAATACTGCAAATACTCAGATTGTTGATGTAACTGCAATTCCTGATGGATGGCAAGGTCTTGACGCAGGTCCAAAATCTTTAGAGAACTTCAAAAAAGTAATTTTAGAATCGAAAACTATTTTATGGAATGGCCCATTAGGAGTTTTCGAAATGGAAACTTTCTCAAAAGGAACAATTGCATTAGGAGATTATATCGCTGAAGCTACAGAAAATGGTGCGTTTTCATTAGTAGGAGGTGGGGACTCTGTTGCTGCTGTTAAACAATTTGGTTTCGAAGATAAAATGAGCTACGTTTCTACAGGCGGTGGAGCTATGCTAGAGATGCTTGAGGGTAAAGTTTTACCTGGAATTGCCGCAATTTTAGAATAAAATATCACAATTAACATTTTTTTGCGTATTTTTAGACACTAAACTTTTTAGTTTTGCAAAAATAAGCGTCTTATAATGATTTGATTTATAAGATTTTAAAAAAATGTTATATGATTGTACGGAAAATATCTATAATAGTCGGGGCTCTATGTTCAATATCAATGTTTGCACAGCAAGCTGCGTCACCAGAAAATGAAATAAAGCCGGAAGTAAAATTATCGTATCTCGATTCGGTTAAAAGTACTTTCAAAAAGAATGATATGGCTGCAAAAGCAGACAGTCTTTGGATGAAAGAATTAACAAGTCTCGATATTTATGATGATCTATCGAAAGATATTCAGACTATTAATTCAGATGTTACGGTTGATGAAGAATTGCCGACAGAATTGCTGAAACAGCGATTGCAGGCAATGAACGAAAAATCACCGTTTAATATAGAGTACAATCAAGGTTTAGAAAATTTAATAAAGTCATTTCTTAAGAATCGTAAAAAATCGTTTTCTCGATTAATGGCTTTATCCGAATACTACTTCCCAATTTTTGAAGAGTCTTTTGCAAAAAACAATGTTCCTTTAGAAATAAAATATTTAGCCGTTGTAGAATCTGCTTTAAATCCTAAAGCAGTTTCTAAAATGGGCGCTACGGGACTTTGGCAGTTCATGTACGGAACGGGAAAACAATACGCTTTAAAAATCGATTCATATGTAGATGAGCGCAGTGATCCAATGAAAGCTACCGCTGCCTGCAGTGATTATATGACTAAAATGTTTAATGTTTTTGGTGACTGGGAACTTGTTTTGGCATCTTATAATTCAGGACCTGGAAATGTCACTAAAGCCATTCGCCGATCTGGTGGACAAACAAAATACTGGGATATCCGCAGTAATCTTCCAAAAGAAACTCAAGGTTATGTTCCTGCTTTTTATGCAACAATGTACCTTTTTGAATATCACAAAGAACACGGAATCAATCCTGAAAGAGCTGTTGTTAAAAACTTCGAAACAGACACTCTGAATATAAAAAGAGAAATGACTTTCAAACAAATCGCAGATTTGCTTGATATGCCTCAATCTCAAATTCAACTTTTAAATCCTTCTTATAAATTAAATGTTGTGCCTTTCTATCAAGGTGAACAGCATTGTCTAAGACTTCCGAAAGATAAAATTGCCACTTTCGTTTCAAATGAAAAACAAATTTATGCTTACGTAGATCATCAATCGACAATTCGTACGATTCCAGCAAAACTGGCTTTGAAAGTTGCTCCAAAAGTAAAACCACAGGCTGAGAAAATAATAGACACTGATATGCAGCTTTATAAAGTGCAGAAAGGTGATAATTTAGGCGCAATTGCTGAAAAATACGATGTCAATATTGCTGATTTAAAGAAATGGAATAATTTAAAATCAAATAATGTTGCATTAGGAAGAACTTTAAAAATCAAGTCGGATGTTGATCCTACTAAGATTTCAAAAGAAGCAAAAGCGATTCCTGCTGTTGAGAAAAAATCGGAAGAAGCAATTGCTTCTGCTGAAGATAAAGATAAAAATGCTGGCCAGCCACAGGAATATGTTGTTGTCGCTGGAGACAATTTAGGAAGCGTTGCTAAAAAATTCGGCATGACTGTTGCGGAGTTAAAAGAACTTAATAATCTTACTTCAAATAATATTGGTTTAGGAAAAACATTAGTGATTTCTAAAGAAGTTCCCGTAATTGAAGAAACTGTAAATGTGAATACAGCTTTAGCATCAAACGCTTCAGTAGATTCATTCAAGAAAAGCGCAATATCAAAAAAGATCAGCGAAGATTATTACGTTAAAAAAGGAGATTCTCTTTATAGCATTTCTAAAAAATATCCTGGAGTTACAATTTCAGATATCAAAAAATGGAATGGCATTAAAGATGGAGATATAAAACCTGGAATGAAACTTAAAATAAACGGATAATAAAAAAATCATCTAAATTTGGGTTTTATTTCATAAATTAAAAAAATGAATAAAACCCTTTTTTTATTTCTAATACTGTCGTTTTTACTGGTTTCGTGTTTAAAAACCGATAAACAGTCTCAGCCTGTATCCGGCAAAACCAATACCATTTCTATTATTATTGACGATCAGCTTTGGTATGGAGAAGTTGGTGATACGATCAGAAATAAATTTGCTTCTCCAGTTTGGGGCTTAACTCAAGAAGAGCCACTTTTTACCATTAATCAATATCCAGCACGTTTACTTGAAGGTTTTGTTACCGATAGCCGAAGCATTATTGTTGTTAAAAAAGCAACAACGGATAAGTTTGAAATCATTCGAAGCAAAAAATTACCACACAATACTTTTCGCATTTACGGAAAATCCGTAGATGATATCATTTGCAGTATCGAACTCAATTCGGCGCAAATGATCAAAATAATTCGGGATGCTGAGATCGAAAAAATCCAACAGGACAATAGTAAATCCTTGCTGAATCAAGCCATAATCAAAAATAAATTCCATGTAGAACTCGAAATTCCTATTGGATATGAGTACATGCTTCATAAAAAGAATTTTATTTGGCTCAAAAAGAATATTATAAGCGGCAATACAAGTTTACTTGTTTATCAGATTCCGCTAAAATCTTTTAAGAAATCAAATGTAGTAGCTGATATTGTTAAAATGCGTGATTCTGTGGGCGGTTACATTAAAGGGAGAGAACCAAATACCCGAATGATTACAGGAGAAGCATATGCCCCTTATTTTTCGACTACAATTTTAGACGGAAAAAAAGCTTACGAAACCAAAGGAAGCTGGGAAATGAAAAACGATTTTATGGCCGGCCCTTTTATTAATTATGCAATTCTTGACAAAACTCATAATCGAATTTTAGTGATTGAAGGTTTTTGTTATTCACCATCAAATCAAGAACGCGATTTAATGTTGGATCTCGAAGCTATTATAAAATCAGTTAATATTGATAAGAGGTAGGTCTTAACGCAAAGCGCGCTAAGATTTTGGGACATATTGAAGTTTGTAAAAAGCACAAAGTTCGCAAAGCTTTATCCTAACAGTTTTGCGAACTTTATGAAAAGATATAGCCCAAGGTTTTAACCTTGGGGACGAATGTAAAAATTAGCTCATTGCGCTCCAATGGTTGAAACCATTGGCTATGTTTGTCATGATTGCGATCCTTGCGTAGTTCTTTGCGAACCTTGCGGTTAAACTTGAAACCTGAAACTTGAAACCTGAAACTAAAAATTTTTCATTAATTTTGTTTGTAACAAACATAAAAACAAATACTTATGAAAAATGTAACCGGAATATTAGTAGTATTGATATTGAGTTTTATTTCCTGTAAAAAAGAAGTTAAAACAGAAACAGTAACAACAAAGGATTCAGACAGTATTAAAACAGAAGAACCAGTTGCTGAAGCAGAAGCTCCAGTAGATTCTGCAGCACAAGTAAAAGCATGGCAAGCGTATGCAACACCAGGCGAGCCACATAAAATAATGGCCGATGAAGTTGGAACGTGGACTTGTGATATGACTTTTTGGTATGAGCCAAATGGAAAACCAGAAAAAGCAAGTTCAACCGCAAATGTAAAAATGCTTCTTGGAGGCCGTTATCAGGAAACGGATTATAAAGGAACGATAATGGGATCACCATTTGAAGGAAAAGGTACTTTGGCTTACAATAATGTCAGTAAAGAATATACGAATACTTTTATCGACAACATGGGAACTGGAATGATGGTGGCCACGGGTAAATATGATGAAGGTTCAAAAACGATAGAACTTAAGGGAGAAATTGTAAATCCGGTATCGGGAAAAAAAGCGCCATATCGTGAACTTTATACAATTGTCGATGCCACAACTCGTAAAATGGAAATGTTTGACACAAAAAACGGCGCCGAATATAAAAGCATGGAAATCGTGATGAAGAAAAAATAGTTATTACTTTCGAGTAAATAATAGAAATCCCGATTACAAATTGTAGTCGGGATTTCTATTTGGTGTAATTTTGCAAATAAACAACAAACACAAAACAACAAACGATATAAAGAATGGAGTTAAAATGGAAAATAAAGCCGTTTGAGGCATTAACGGTTCATGAGTTATATGATTTGCTTAAACTGCGAAGTGAAATCTTTGTAGTGGAGCAAAATTGCGTTTATTTGGATCTTGACGGCAAAGACAAGAAAGGATTACACCTAATTGGAGAGTTTGACGGCAAAATTGTCGCTTATACACGTTTATTCGATGCTGGAATTAGTTTTGATAACGCTTCGATAGGAAGAGTGGTTGTTGATGCCAATTATCGCGATAGAAAATGGGGACATGATTTAATGCGTGAATCAATTGCCGCAATAAAACAAAATTTTGGAAAAGATCAGATTACAATTGGTGCTCAGTTGTATCTTAAAAAATTCTACGAAAGCCACGGTTTTGTCCAATCAAGCGAAATGTATCTTGAAGATGATATTGAACATATTGAGATGATTCTCGGGTAAAAAATACTAACGCAATAATGTTGCTTTAAAGTTTTTTAAGATTTGTTTGTTTTAATAATTGTCTAAAAAACAATTTAATAACAGTTTTTTTTAAAGTATAACTTTAATTAAAAAGAGAAGTTTTTTAGCTGGTTTAAAATAAACTTTTTTAAATCTTCGTAATCAAAAACTCAACTCTGCGGTCATATTTATCTCCTTTTCCTAACGGATATTTATTACCACAGCCTTGATAAGTCATTCGGTTTTTGGATATTTTTTTTGAACTCAGATAATTGAAAACCGTTTTGGCGCGGTTCCAGGAAAGACGTCTTTCTTTGGTGGCTTTGTCGATTCCGTCGTCGTACATTTCGGGTGTGCAGCAAACGTGCCCTCTTATTTCAAATTGAAAATTTTTATGCCGAAGCAGTGTTTCGGCAATTTTGTCTAGTTCTTTTTTAGAAGAGGAGGTTAAGACAGAGCTTCCAATATCAAACAGTATACTTTCTAAATATATTTTGTCGCCAACCTTTAGATTGTCTTTAAAAGAGGTGTAAATTCCTTTTCCAAAACTGTTTCGTTTTACTACTATCAAATCGACCCGCCGATTCCGAGAACGAGTTTCATGAAGATTCTCGATCGTATCAGGCCGAACTACAATACGGCCTTTTCCTTCTAAAATGACTATTTTACTCTGGTTAAATCCGGCAGATACCAATAAGTTCTGAATCGTATTGGCACGATTATTTGATAATCTAAAATTATATTCGTCCGTACCGCGATCATCGCAGTAACCGTAGATTTGTATTGATTCAACTTTTGTTGTGTCAATACTTTTAATGAAATTAGTTACAACTTCGGTTTGTAGGGGAGTAAGATCAAATTTGTCAAACTCAAAATAAATGGTTTCAATAGGTTTTTGCTGTGCCGATAAATTGTAAATAATAAACAGAAATAGGGCTAAACAAAGTTTCATTTCATTTTTACATTTTTAAAATCGTTTTGTACTCAGTTTGATTATTTAAAACGCTGACCGCTTTTTTAATTTCTGAATTGTTTTTTAAATAAAATTGATAAAGACCTTCTTGATATTGATATCTCTTGATGAGCTCTTCCTGAATTAAACCCCTGATTTCCTTTTGATTTTTATCCAAAAGAGTGGTTTCGCTTTTTTCTAATGCGGCTAATAATTGCTGATATTCCGGTGCAATTGTTTCATCTATTTTTTCTGTTTTGGCTGCAGCCAAAGTATTTTTCAGGGCAATTTCGGTTTCGGTATCAAAAGTGATTTTATTGGTTTTTAAATATTGCTTGAAACTCACGTAATCAGCATCACTAAGAACCGGAATTTTGTCTCCTAAATTTGGATTTTTGTAATAGTAAGTTGTTGCATAATCAAAAATACCGTCGTTTTTTAATAAAGCGCTTGTAATTGGACTCATTTTAGTTTCATCCAATTCAATGTCTGGCAAAACACCGCCTCCGTCATAAACGGTTCTGCCTTTTCTGGTTTTAAAAGCATTAAAGTTTTTGGCATCCGTTTTTTGTGCGACGCCATTTTTGTCTTTGTGCGCATAATCAAGTGCCTGAATGCAGCGTCCAGATGGTGTATAGTAACGAGAAATAGTTACTTTAAGCTGTGTTCCGTAAGTTAAATCAACAGAACGCTGTACTAAACCTTTTCCAAAACTTCTGCTTCCAAGAATTACAGCTCTGTCTAAATCCTGCAAAGCTCCAGAAACAATTTCAGATGCTGATGCGCTTCTACCATTAACTAAAATAGCAAGCGGAATTTCAGTATCAACAGGATCTTTGGTTGTTTTGTATGTGTTATTATGTTTCTCAATTCTCGATTTTGTAGTAACAATTACTTCATTTTTCGGAACAAATAAATTACAGATGTCAATTGCTTCGTTTAATAAACCTCCAGGATTTCCTCTTAAATCTAAAACAATTTGAGTTGCTCCATCGGCTTTTAGTTTTTCTAGAGCCTCTTTTACTTCTAGAGCAGCTTTTCGGCTAAAGTGTGATAAAACAATATAACCTGTTTTATCATCAATTTTCCCGTAAAACGGAACCGATTTAATGTCAACTTCGTCTAAAACCAATTCTGTAGTATTTGTTTTTCCCTGACGCAGGTATTTAATTTGAATTTTGGTATTCTTAGTTCCTTTTAATAATTGTGATGCATCATCTTTAAAATCAGCAATCAAAACGTCACCAATTTGAATAATTTCGTCGCCTGCTTTTAAGCCTGCTTTGTCTGCTGGATAATTTTTGTAGGGTTCACGAACAACTAAACGATCCTTTTTTCTTGAAATCAAAGCGCCAATTCCGGTGTATTCTCCAGTATTGTTGATTTTGAAATTCACAACATCCTGTTCGTTAAAGTAAACCGTATAAGGATCTAAACTTGCCAGCATGCTTTTAATGGCTTTATCCATCAAATCACCCGGATTAGTTTCGTCTACATAATTGGTGTTTACAGCTTTGAATAAAGTGGTGAAGATTTCTATTTGCTTGGCAATTTCAAAAAAATCTTCTTTGAAACTGGCTCCAATAAATAATAATCCTGACGCAACGGCTGGTATAATGAATTTCTTTTTGAAATATGGATACATAATGATGAGATATCTTAAATTATAAAGTACTAAAATAAGAATAAATCATCAATTACGATTATTCGGACAGACTAATCTCAATCGAGCATTTCAAACTGATTGATTATAAGGGATTCTGAGTTTGTGTTTTATTTTCAGAATCCGGAGTTTTGTTTATTTGTTGCAAAAATTTCTCAAACAATTGAATCGTTTTGGTGTTAATTTCCTGATACGATAATTTGTCTTTTGTCTGATAAAAAAACATGATGGAATAAGGCTGATCCAGCTGATCTAAAAGCAAATGTTTGTTTAATCGATACGTTTCGCGCAGGACTCTTTTGAAGTAATTACGGTCAACCGCTTTTTTGAAATATTTCTTTGAAACCGAAACACCAAGCTTGATCTTTTCTTCTGAATTTTCTTCCGCTTGACGGTAAACCAAACGAAGAGGATATTTTGATACCGATTTTCCTTCAGAAAATAGTAATCCAATTATCGTTTTGCTCTTTAAGCGTTCATTTTTAGGGTAAGTGAAGTTCATTTAGTTCAGAAAAAATTTGCAAATTTTAGGGCAAAGGTACAATTAAACGAGAAAAACAGTTATTGTTTTCAATTTTTATACCGCTAAAAATTTATTTACTACTTTTGGCAATTAATTTTTGAAGCATGCAAAAGATAATTTCGTATCCCATCTCCGTTATTTACTATTTATGTTTTGGATTGTGTTTGGTTGTTTTTCACCCAATACAATGGATTTGCCTGAATGTGTTTGGTTATCAAGCACACAAAAAAAGCGTTGATTACCTAAATTTTTGGCTTTTAAGATGTACGAATCTTGTTGGAACGACCTATAAAATTGAAGGCGCAGATACTATCCCCACTGGTGTTCCAATTATTTTTGTCTCAAATCACCAAAGTATGTACGATATAATCGCAATGATTTGGTATTTTAGACGTTTTCATTGTAAATTTGTAAGTAAGAAAGAGTTAGGAAGCGGCATACCGAGTGTTTCTTTTAATTTGAAATACGGCGGATCAGTGCTTATTGACCGTAAAGACCCTAAACAAGCGATTCCTGTAATCAAAGGCTTGTCTGAATATATCGAAAAAAATACCAGAGCTGCAGTTATTTTTCCGGAAGGAACCCGAAGCAAGACTGGAAAACCTAAAGAATTTGCCCAAAGTGGTTTAAAAATCTTATGTAAATACGCGCCGTCAGCTTATGTTGTGCCGGTGAGTATCAATAATTCATGGAAAATGGTTCGCTATGGTATGTTTCCTGTTGGTTTAGGAAACCGTCTGACTTTTACTGCGCATAAAGCAATGGCAGTAAAAGATTATGATTTTGCCGAATTAATGGCTTTGACAGAAAAGGCTGTAGTAGAAGGAGTAAACGAGTATAAATAGATTTTTGTTTTTAGTCCGAGCTAAAATAAAAATCGCAAATCAAAAATAAGTAATGTCTATAAAAAACATTAGATTAGAAGTAATGCAGTTTTTGGAAAAAAACGTGGATAGCTTCGTTGAACAGTATTTAATTCCAGTGGAAAAAATTTGGCAGCCGTCAGACTTTTTACCTAATTCTGAAGGAGAAAACTTCTTTGAAGAGGTAAAAGAGTTGCGTGAAATTGCTAAAGAACTTCCATACGATTTCTGGGTTACGCTTGTTGGTGATACCATCACTGAGGAAGCTTTGCCTACATATGAATCTTGGTTAATGGATGTAGAAGGCATCGATCAGATTGAAAATGGCGGAAATGGCTGGTCAAAATGGATCAGGCAATGGACTGGAGAAGAAAATCGCCACGGAGATCTTTTAAATAAATACTTGTATTTGTCTGGTCGTGTGAACATGCGTGAAATCGAAATGACAACACAGCATTTGATCAACGACGGTTTTGATATTGGAACTGGAACTGACCCATACAAAAACTTTGTATATACTAGTTTTCAGGAATTAGCGACGTATGTTTCGCACAATAGAGTAGCACAGATTGCTAAGAAATTTGGCGATAACAAGTTGTCTAAAATGTGTAAAATGATTGCAGGTGACGAAATGCGTCATCATCATGCTTACAGCGAATTCGTAACTCGTATTTTTGCAGTTGATCCAAGCGAAATGATGCTTGCTTTTCAATATATGATGAAGCAAAAAATCGTTATGCCAGCACATTTCTTGAGAGAATCTGGACAAAAGATAAGTTCTGCATTTGAACAATTTTCTGATTCAGCACAGCGTATTGGTGTGTATACTGCCAATGATTATGTTGATATTATGCAGAAATTAATCACCAAATGGGAAATTGATAAAATCTCTAATTTGACAGATGAAGCAGAAAAAGCACGCGATTACTTAATGAAATTGCCAGCTCGTATGGCAAGAATTTCTGAAAGATTAGTAATTCCTGAAGAAGGCCACATTTTTAAATGGGTTGAACCAGCTAGATTGTAGCGATTTTAGATTGCAGATTATAGATTTTGGATTGTTCTGAAACTTGATTTTTGCAATTGATATTGATATTGAAAATATTGTTGATTGTTGAGGTTTCAAAGCTTTGACAATCAACATTTTTATTTAAATGAGGAAAGCAATCAGTGTAAATCTGTTTAATTTGATTTATCTGTGCGCCATTTCTACATAAACCGTAACACACTTATGAATAATTCTGAATTAATAAATAAGACAATTGCTTTTGTAAAAGAGAAATTAAATGATGCCGAAGGCGGACATGATTGGTTTCATATCGAGCGTGTTTTTAAAAATGCTGTTTTAATTGCAAATGATACCGTTTGTGATTTAGAAATCGTAAAGTTAGGAGCTTTGCTTCATGATATTGCCGACAGTAAATTTCACAACGGAGACGAAACGATTGGTCCAAAAACAGCACGCTTATTTTTAGAATCGGAAGGAGTTTCAGAAGAGATTATCGAGCATGTGGTAAAGATTATCGAAAACATCTCTTATAAAGGCGGTAATTTTGAAAAGAAGTTTTCTTCTGTCGAATTGGATGTTGTTCAGGATGCAGATCGTTTAGATGCAATTGGGGCAATTGGAGTAGCGAGAGCTTTTAATTATGGCGGATTTAAAAACAGAGCTTTGTACGATCCGGAAATTGCACCCGTAACAAACATGACAAAAGAGGAATACAAAAAAAATAATGCTCCAACAATTAATCATTTCTACGAAAAGCTATTGCTTTTAAAAGATAAAATGAATACCGAAAAAGGCAAACAAATTGCTGCAGAAAGGCATCGTTTTATGGAAACCTTTCTGGCTCAATTTTATGCGGAATGGGAAGGGGTGAAGTAAGTTTTTGGTCTCAGTTTTCAATACTAAGAATGATGCTTCATAACTAAATACGTTATAATTACAGCACAGAAAAATCCGAGTGTGAACCATAATAACCTTGCTACTCTATTGTCTCTGATAATTTCTATTTGATCTTCTTTAGTCATCTTTGATGGTTTTTAATTTGCAAAATTAATTGCAAAAGGAATTCCTTTAGAGCCATTAAAAGTCATTTATATGATGTTATAAGCCATTTTTTCATTTGCAAAAATGCGCCACGTAAACAAAAAGCTTCACAAAGAATTTCAAATCTTTGTGAAGCTTTCTGTTTTTTATTCTGCGTATCGCTGTGGAATAGCTAAAACCTAACCGCAGCCGCAATTTCCATCACCGCAGTCTTTTTTCTTCTTGGATTTCCAGAAGAATTTTTTGATCAAAAAAGCTACCGCAAATCCTAATATGGCAAAAGCTATAATTTCCTGAATCATAATTTTTTATTTTAAAAATTGATAAGCCAACAAGGCCATAAAATAAGCCAGACCGCTCATAAAAACTAACTGCATTGCAGGCCATTTCCATGAATTGGTTTCTTTTTTAGTAATGGCAAGCGTACTCGCGCACTGCATGGCAAAAGCATAAAATAACAGTAGCGAAATTCCGGTGGCAAAATTGAATACTTTTTGTCCGGTATCAGGATGAATTTCTTCCTGCATTTTGCTTTTTATTGTTGCTTCGTTATCACTGTCTCCAACACTGTATATTGTTGCAAGAGTTCCAACAAAGACTTCACGCGCAGCAAACGAACTGATTAATGCAATTCCGATTTTCCAATCGTAGCCTAAAGGTGCGATTGCAGGCTCGATTGCTCTTCCCATTAATCCGATGTATGAATTTTCGAGTTTCTGTGAATTCACTTCATTTTCAAATTGAACTTCAGTTAAAGTTGTCGTTGCAAATTTTTCCTTTACAATGGCTTCTGCTTCGTTAAAATCTTTTCCGGGCCCGTATGAAGCTAAAAACCATAAAATAATAGATATTGCCAAGATGATTTTACCAGCGCCAACAATAAAAGCTTTCGTTTTCTCTACAACATTAATTCCGACGTTTTTAAAAAGAGGCATTTTGTAGTTTGGCATTTCGACAACAAAATAGGTTTTTGACTGAAGTTTTAAAACTTTATTCAAAATATAAGCCGATATAATTGCCGCAGCAAATCCTAAAACATACAGAAACATCAATGTTAATCCCTGAAGATTTAAAATACCAAAAACACGTCTACTCGGAATCACTAATGAAATTATAATCGCATAAACAGGTAATCTTGCTGAACAGGTCGTAAACGGTGTTACTAAAATGGTAATCAAACGTTCTTTCCAGTTTTCTATATTTCGAGTCGCCATAATTGCCGGAATTGCACAGGCAGTTCCTGAAATTAAAGGAACGACGCTTTTTCCTGAAAGCCCGAATTTGCGCATTATTTTATCCATCAAAAAGACAACACGGCTCATATAACCGCTTTCTTCTAAAATAGAAATGAACAAAAACAAAAAGGCAATTTGGGGAATAAAGATGATAACACCGCCAATTCCTGGTATGATTCCCTGCGAAAGCAAATCGGTTAAAATACCGCTCGGCAATTCTTTAGCAGTCCAAGCACTTAAAGAAGCAAAAGTACTGTCAATGAAATCCATAGGAATGGTTGACCAGCTGAATATCGATTGGAAAATCAAAAATAATATGGCAAAGAAAATAACATAACCCCAAACTTTGTGCGTTAAAACGCGGTCAATTTTTGCACGAACATCTTTTGCAATCGAAGCATCAACTTTTAAACCTTCTTTTAAAACATCATTTATAAATTGATAACGCTTAATGGTTTCTTTTTGCTGTAAACGCTTTAATTCCGAATGTGATTTAGTAAATGTGCTTCGAATTTCATTTCGGTCCAAATTTGAAAAATTAACGTCCTGAGTGATCACAAGCCATAATTTATACAATAATTGATTTGGAAAAGCGTGTTTCAGTTTTTTGAAATATTCTTCATCAATAACCGAAGCGTTTAAACAAGGTTCGTGCGGAATGGTTTTGTATGAAACAATTAATTCTTTTAATGCATCAATTCCTAAACCTTTGCGTGAACTTACTAATGCAATTTTAGTTTTTAGTTTTTCTTCTAAAAGCGGAATATCAAGAGTAATCCCTTTGCGTTCCATACGATCAGACATGTTGATCACCAAAATCGTTGGAATTTCAAGGTCTTTTATCTGTGTATAAATCAGTAAATTTCTTTTCAGATTTTCAACATCGGTTACAACTACAGCAACGTCAGGATATAATTTGTCGTTTTTGTTTAGTAAAAGTTCAATCACAACGCTTTCGTCCATAGAACTGGCGTTCAGACTGTACGTTCCTGGCAGATCCAGAATATTGGCTTTAATATTATGTGGAAGTTTACAAAATCCGATTTTTTTCTCGACCGTAATTCCGGGATAATTTCCAACTTGCTGATTTAAACCTGTTAATTGATTAAAAACAGAAGTTTTTCCGGTATTTGGATTTCCAATAAGGGCAACATTAATATTTTGAACACTCATTACAAATTGGTTTTGATAAGTTCAACTTCAATTTCACGAGCTGTTTCAATGCGAATTGCGACATGAGAGCCGTTAATGTCAAGATATAAAGGATCTCCAAAAGGAGCAATTTGTAATAATTCGACTTCACTTCCCGGCAAACAACCCATTTCTAATAATTTTAGAGGAATAAGATCGATATCAAAATCTTTGATAATGGCTTTTTCGCCTTTTTTCAGAGTGTGAATTGTATTTTGCAAGCTTATTTAGATTGAGTTTAGATTGCAAAAGTAGGCAATAATTCTTTATTCAAAGGCATTTAGCGGTTTTCATTATGCCAAAATTTACTTAAATAAAGCAAATTTTACTCTTTAGACAAAAAATCAATGTCTTCTAATAGGCGTTTAATTTCTTCTTTGTTGGTTCCGTCATAAAATCCGCGGACACGTCTTTTTTGATCAACCAAAACAAAATTCTCGGTATGAACCATATCATAAAGCTGATCTGGTCTTCCTAATTTTACTGCCAGATAGGATTTTCGGGCCATTGTATAAATTTCTTTTTTATCGCCGGTTACCAAATTCCATTTGCTGTCGACAACACCATATTTTATCGCATAGGCTTTTAAAACCGAAACACTGTCAACTTCAGGAAAAACAGTATGTGAAAGCAGCATCACTTTCGGATTATTTAAAACTGCTTTTTGAACATCAACAAGATTCGTTGACATTTTTGGACAGATAGATCCGCAGGTTGTGAAAAAGAAATCGGCTACGTAAATTTTTCCTTCGTAATTTTTTTGAGTAATGGTGTCGCCATTTTGGTTCACAAAAGAGAAATCGGCAATGGTGTGGTATTTGCTTTTGTACTGAATGGTACTGTCTACCAATTCTGGATTTACATCAGACGGATTGTAAATTGGAAGCGTTTTTTGTGGTTTTAAAGCCGAATAAAATAAGGATATAGTGACAACCGAAAATAGAATTAAAACAATAAAGAATTTGCGGTATTTATATAAAAGCGATTTCATAAAAATAATTTGGCGCAAAAATACGAAAAGAGCTTTTTAAAAGGTGCGGTTATAACACTTTTTAACAAGATGCTGAAGTTTTATTTGCCACCAATTTCACGAATTTCCACTATTTTTTTGTTTTTGTATAAATCTTTGGCAATTTTAAAAAGAATTGATTTAAATATTAATTCGTGAAAATTCGTGAAATTTGTGGCAAAACATTCTTTAAATTTTTGGCTTTCGAATCGATTTGTTGACCAAATATATTCCGATCAAAGTTACAATCCCGCCAATAATTATGGCTTGCGTAAGCATTTCTCCAAAAATGAAAAACCCTAAAATCATCGCAACAATTGGATTTATATAGACATAAATGCTGCTGATTTCTGTTGGAAGATGTTGCAATGTGTAGATAAACGCAATAAAAGTCATAACAGAACCAATAATTACAAGATAGGCGATTGACCACCACGATGCGGCCGGAATTTGAGACAATGAAATATTCATTCCTAAAGGTTCTGTAATTCCGTAAAGTAAAAAGCTGGAAATAAGCATTTGCAGACCTAAACTAAAATACGGATTGAAACTCGCTGCTTTTTTCTTGATAAATAGAATTCCGAAAGCCCAAGTAATTGTTGAAACAACTGTCAAGAAGATTCCGAATTGAAAATCAGGTTTAAAAAACTCGGTCAAATGATCCATAAATATAATACAGATACCGCCAAAACTGATTAAGATTCCGGTTATGGCTAATTTTGCAACACGCTCGCCATTGAAAAAGTTGATGATAATAATCCAAATTGGGAAAATAGCACTGATAATGGCACCTAAACCGCTGCTAATGAATTTTACACCCCAAGTGCTTAAGCCATTACTGCAGACAAAATTCAAAAAAGCTAGAATTAAAATGGTGATCCATTGTTTGCCTTTTGGCCAAGGTTCTTTTTTCAGAAGAAAATAACCAACATAAATTAGCCCCGCTAAAAACTGGCGAATCATCGCTAATTGAAGCGCCGGCATATGTTTAACACCTTCTTTTGATGCAAGCCAAGTTGTTCCCCAACCAAAACTTACCCAGCATAAAGCCAGAATTGGAAATCCAATTAGTTCAATTTTTCCTGAAACGGCATTCTGAATTTTTGCTTTCACTTTTCTGTTTTTTCTTTTGACAAATATTCCAAAAACAATTTCAAAAATTGGGTATAAATCGCACAAATTATTGATGAAAGTTTTAGCTGCTTTCTATTCGGATATTGAATATTAAGCTGCAGCTTTAATTATTGGAAAATTTTAACATAATATTCGAAATAATAACAATACGTTTGTATATATACTAAAACAATAAATTATAATGATTAAAAAGCTTATCAAACCTATGTTTTGTGTAGTTTCTGCAATTTCTTTTACTGCAGTTCAAGCTCAAGATGCAAAACCAAAAGAACCAGGTATCAATATTGCCAATATGGATACAAAAGTGAGTCCGAGTCAGGACTTTTTTCGTTATGTAAACGGAGCTTGGCTTGACAAAACTGAAATTCCTAGTGATAGAAATTCATGGGGAAGTTTTAATGAATTGCGTCAAAAAACTGACGAGAATTCACTTGCTATTTTGAAAGAAGCTTCGAAGAATCCGAAGTATAAATCAAACACTGATCAAGGAAAAGCTATCGCTTTGTTCAACACTATCATGGATACTGTTGGAAGAAACAAAAGAGGCGTTACACAGCTTCAGCCTTATTTGAAGAAAATCGACGCTATTAAAAATGTCGCAGATCTTCAAAATTACATTACTGAAATGCAGCTTTCTGGCGGATCAGGTTTCTTTGGAGTTTATGTTAGTGCTGATGCTAAAAACAGTAATAAAAATTCTGTGAGCTTAAGCCCAGGTACTTTAGGATTATCTGATAAAGATTACTACAATTCAGAGGATAAAGATTCTAAAGAAAAACGTGAGAAATATGAAGTTCATGTTGCTCGTATGATGCAGTTCATTGGAGAATCTCCTGCGAAAGCAAAAGAAAGCGCAAAACAAATTTTAGCTTTAGAGGTTGAAATGTCTGCGCCAAGATTGGATCGTGTTGAAAGAAGAGACAGAAGAAAACAATACAACCCAACTGCTGTTGCTGATTTGAAAAAGAATACACCATCAATTCAATGGGAGAAATATTTCACAGGAATTGGAATGGCAAAATTAGACACTGTAAATGTGGCGCAGCCTCGTTACATGATCGCTTTAGAAAAAACTTTTACTGAAAAGAAAGTAGAAGCTTGGAAAGAGTACTTAAAATGGTCATTATTAAACAGAGCTGCTTCAACTTTGACTACAGAGATTGAAAACGCAAACTTTGATTTTTACGGAAAAACATTAACTGGAGCTTTAAAACAGCGTCCACGTGAGGAAGTTGCTTTGCAGGTTATCAACGGAGCAACAGGTGAAGCTTTAGGAAAACTTTATGTAGAGAAATTGTTCCCTGCTGAAGCAAAAGCAAAAGCAAAAGACATGATCGCAAACGTGATGTTAGCTTATGAAAACAGAATCAATGCTTTGCCTTGGATGTCTGCTGAAACTAAAGTGAAAGCTATTGAAAAATTAAAAAAATTAACGGTTAAAATTGGATATCCTGACAAATGGAAAGATTATTCAAAATTAGAAATTAAAGACGTTAAGGAAGGCGGAACTTATTTTGACAATATGAAAAATATTTCAAAATGGGCTTACGCAGACAATTTAGATAAACTTGGAAAACCAGTTGATAAAACAGAGTGGGGAATGTCTCCACAAACGGTTAACGCTTATTTCAATCCATCTTACAACGAGATTGTTTTCCCAGCAGCAATTTTACAGCCGCCATTCTACAATTACCAAGCTGATGCTGCTGTAAATTATGGTGGAATTGGAGCAGTAATTGGTCACGAAATCTCTCACGGTTTTGATGATTCTGGTGCTCGTTACAATGCAGATGGAAATCTTGTTGACTGGTGGACAGCTGACGATTTAAAACAATTTACTGCTCTTGGCGGTGAACTTGCTGCTCAATATAGCGCTTTAGAGCCATTGCCAGGAATTCACGTTGATGGTAAATTTACTTTAGGTGAAAACATTGGTGATTTAGGTGGAACAAACGCTGCTTACGATGGATTACAATTGTATTTGAAAGCAAACGGAAATCCAGGATTAATTGATGGTTTCACACCAGAACAACGTTTCTTTATTTCTTGGGCTACAGTTTGGAGAACAAAATCTAGAGACGAAGCAATTAAAAGCCAAGTTAAAACTGACCCACATTCTCCAGGAATGTACAGAGCAGTTGTGCCAATTCAGAACTTAGATTCATTTTACCAAGCATTCGGAATTAAAAAAGGAGATGCTATGTATGTTGAACAAGATAAAAGAGTTAAGATCTGGTAATCTTATAAAAAGTAAAACGGCGCTTATTAAATTAAGCGCCGTTTTTTTTTATGTGTGTTTTTCTATTTCGAATAGCTGTAAATATAAGCTTCAATTGCTTTTAATTCTTCATCAGACATTTCTTTGGTAATTGCAAAATTAGTCTGCATTACAGCAAACTGACTCGGATCGACAATTGGATCTGCGTTTCCTTTTAAGAAAGTTGCGATGTCACCTTTTTTGTCTTTGTAGATTTTTGCTATTTCCTGAATACTTGGACCAATAACTTTTTGATCAGGCTGATGACAAGAAGTACAATTTCCTCTTCCTTCAAAAATTTCTTTTCCTAAATCTAATGGAGTTTTGGCTTTCGCCGATTCTCCTTCTGAAGATGTTTCTGTTGTTTCTTCTGATTTTCCAAAAGGTTCCTGACTCTCTTTTTTGCATGAAGCAAATGTTAAAACGGCTGCTAAAAATACTGCTTTTTTCATTTTATTTATTTAAGATTACGGCAGCTTCTTTTGCGAAGTAAGTTGAGATAATACTTGCACCAGCACGCTTAATGCAATAAAGTTGCTCTATCATAATTTTGTCATGATCAAGCCATCCTCTTTCAGCTGCGGCCTTTACCATAGCGTACTCACCAGATACTTGGTAAACTGCAACGGGTACATGAACGGCATTTTTTACCTCACGAACAATGTCCAAATAAGCCATTCCGGGTTTTACCATTACGATGTCTGCACCTTCTTCAACGTCTAATAATGCTTCACGAATTCCTTCAATTCGGTTAGCATAATCCATTTGATACGTCTTCTTGTCTTTTGGGATATTTTGCGAATCTACCGGAGCAGAATCCAATGCATCACGAAATGGTCCGTAAAATGCCGAAGCATATTTTGCACTGTAACTCATAATTCCAACATTATGATGTCCGTTTTCTTCCAATGCTTTTCTGATTGCCAAAACCCTTCCGTCCATCATGTCGCTCGGCGCTACAAAATCAGCACCGGCTTCGGCATGGCTTAAACTCATTCTTGTTAAAGCATCAACAGTTGCATCGTTGATTAATTGACCATTTTCGATAATTCCGTCGTGACCGTAAATCGAATACGGATCAAGAGCCACATCCGGCATTACAATCATTTCCGGAACCGCATCTTTTATCGCTCGGATTGTCTGTTGCATCAAGCCGTCTTTATTCCAGGCTTCAACGCCTTTATTGTCTTTTAGTTTATCACTTACTTTTACGTAAATATTAACCGCTTTAATTCCTAAATCCCACGCTTCTTTAACTTCTTTGATGGTGTTGTCTAACGAATGACGATAAATACCAGGCATTGACGGAATGGCAACTTTTACATCTTTTCCTTCGGCCACAAACATTGGAAGCATAAAATCTTGTGGACTTAAACTTGTTTCGCGAACTAAAGAACGAATAGATTCATTGGTTCTTAAACGGCGGTTTCTTTGTAATGGGAACATTTTAATTTGTTTAAAGTTTAAAGTTTCAGGTTTTATCCTGAAAATATTCATTTTTTGTGTTTTATTTTTCTAAAGCTTTTATGTAATTGAAGCTTTGTAAATTTCTTTAATTGTGCTACTTAACTCATTATTAAAGTCGGTATCAGATTGTCCAACTGAAAGACCTTCTGATAGTGCTCTTGAGAAACTCGCAATCAATCCATGATTTTGAGATAGCTTATCATTGGCCTCATCACGAGAATAACCTCCTGATAGTGCAACGACACGAACTACATGTGGATCATTCATTAAATCGCTATAGAAATTATTTACAGTTGGAATCGAAAGCTTCAGCATTACTTTTACATTTTTATCAAGTTTGTTAAGTGCTTTTAAGATTTCTTCTTTTAAAATTGCTTCTGATTTTTCTTTATCGGAACTATAAATATCAACTTCAGGTTCGATAATCGGAATTAATCCTTTTTCAAATATTTGCAAACCAACTGCAAATTGTTGTTCAACAACTTCGCGAATTCCGGCCAGATTTGCTTCTTTAATAACCGAGCGCATTTTTGTTCCAAAAACATTTCGTTCTACAGCTCTTGTAAGCAATTCATCTAAATTAGAAATCGGCTTCATGATTTGTACCCCGTTTGAAAGAGCAGCAAGACCTTTGTCTACTTTTAAAAACGGAACTATATTTTTCTTCTCCCATAAATAATCGGCCGTCCATTGTCCGTCGATTTTACGGTCCATTGTGTTTTCGAATAAGATTGCGCCGAGAATATATTGACTGTCAAAGGCAGGACTTTTAATAATTCGGGTTCGCATTTCATGAACAAGTCCATACATTTCCTCTTCATTTGTGTAACTGCTTTCCTGTACGCCGTATTGTGCTAAAGCTTTTGGAGTGCTTCCGCCACTTTGATCAAGTGCGGCGATAAAGCCTTTTCCGGAATGCATACGATTTAATTGTGCCGTTTTTACATCTTTCTTTTCCATAATAATGATTTTTAATTATTAGAAATCCCTGCTTATGCTTGTTTTTGCTATTTTGAAGACTTTTTAAAGCCCTATTTTCTCATTTGCCTTGTCGTATACTTCTTTTACCTTTTTTGGAGTATCAAATCGATACCCTGCAGAAATTTTAAAAGTGACAATATTATCATTCAATCTTGGATCTACTTTTTCGTCCTGATCAAAACTTGTCGCATTAAGGCTCGCAAAAGCAAAAAAACGATCTTGATTATAAGCCAATTTTAAATTTAAGTCGGCTTGGTATAAAGCTGAGGTGTCACCGTCAACATCATTAATTCCGGCACCCAAAGCAATTCCCGCTCCAATTAAAACGCGGTCACTGATTACAAAATTATAAAAATAAGATGGAGCAAGAGTAAATACGTAAATATCACCAGGAGTTGTATCCGGGCTGTTTAAATCTATGTTGGTGTAATAAAACGAGAACGTTGGGATAAAACTCCCAGAACTTTTAGTTTGCCATTCGTTTTGGCTGACCAGTGTTTTAAAAGAAAAATTATCATTAAAAATATAAGCTGTAGAGCCGCCAATTTTTGTCGTACGCATATCTGGCAATTGTGCCGTTATATTGTTATCCTTTACATAAAACCCTTTTTGATTTATGAAAGTGAAGGATTGCATCCATTTTTTATAATAAAATCGAGTATTGAAATTAAAGTGCTTGGAATGTGAATCGCCAGTATTGCCGCCAAGAAATTTTGGAGCAAAACCTATCGTAACATCAATGATTTTATAATTTAAGTTAAAACCAATTTGTTCTCTTCTGTTCGGAACAAGATCCAAATAGACTTTGGGTTCCTGCTTATCTGAAGCAATTTGAAAACTATTAGAAGTGTCTAAATAATAAACGCTGGCGGTAATTTTATCATTATATGATTTAAAATAGGGATTCTGCAACGTGTCGCTTTGGGCGAAACACCCAAAAACGCTGACAAAAAACGCTATGTAAATCATTTTTAAATCCATTCACGCGGGTTTTCTAACACATTCACCAATTTCTCTTCATCACTTCCAGCTTCTGCATGATGATCATAAACCCATTGCACGTGCGGAGGCAAACTCATCAATATACTCTCAATTCTTCCATTCGTTTTTAAACCGAATAATGTGCCTTTGTCATGAACCAGATTAAACTCCACATAACGGCCACGACGAATTTCCTGCCAAGTTCTTTGTTCTGGAGTATAAGGAAGATTCTTTCTTCTTTCGACAATTGGAACATACGCTTCAAGGAAACTATTACCAACCTCAGTTACAAAGTTATACCAATTTTCCATTGACATTGATTCATTTGCTTTGCAATAATCAAAGAACAAACCGCCAATTCCGCGGGCTTCATTTCGGTGCGCATTCCAGAAATACGAATCACATTGTTTTTTATATTTTGGATAAAACTCTGGATTGTGTTTGTCGCAAGCCGTTTTGCACGTTTGGTGAAAATGTTTTGCATCTTCCTCAAACAAATAATAAGGCGTTAAATCTTGTCCGCCTCCAAACCATTGTTGGATGACTTTTCCTGATTCATCATACATTTCAAAATAACGCCAATTGGCATGAACGGTTGGTGTCATTGGGTTTTTTGGATGTAAAACCAAACTTAATCCGCAGGCAAAGAAATCAGCTTCGCCAACGCCAAACATTTTTTGCATCGTTTCCGGCAATTTTCCATGAACGGCTGAAATGTTTACACCGCCCTTTTCAAAAACAGCACCGTTTTCGATAACGCGAGTTCTTCCGCCTCCGCCTTCTGGACGTTTCCATAAGTCTTCACGGAATTTCGTCGTTCCGTCAACAGCTTCTAGTCCAGCGCAGATTTGATCTTGTAATTGTTGTATGTAGGCGTAAAATTTATCTTTCATGTTGAATATATTCTGATTTAAGTAATCCGAAGTAAACGGTATTTTGCAAAGTGCCATCACCGTTTCTAAATTCGTCCCTTAAAATTCCTTCTTGTTTAAAATTGTGTTTCAATGCAATTTGCTGGCTTGCTAAATTTATTTCTGAAGTACAGATGAAAACTTTGTTAAGTTTCAATTCATCGAAACAGAAAGCTAGTGCATAGGAAACCATTTTGGATGTAATGCCTTTTCCTTGAAAATCTTCGTCAATAAAGTAGCCTAATTCACATTTTGAAATACGGTAATCGATGGTTTTTACACAGAGATAACCAATTAGATTATTGGTGTTTATTTCTCTGGCATAGAAATAATATCCTTCGCTATTTTTTTCTTTGTCTTTACTAACGGAAATGAAATTTTCTGCTTTTTCTGGTGAGTCAGAATTAGCCAGTGTTACGGGAAAAGTTTTTCCAATATGATTTTTATTCTTGTCAATTAGTTTATAAAACTCGTTGGGAAGAATATGTTCAATTCGGTCTATTTTCCAATCTGTAAAACTCATTGTTATTTGTTTTTTAGAGAAGCAATTTTAGTATTGATTCCGAAAGAAAAAACTTTGCTCTCTGCCTGAATATATTGATAAACGGCCAAAGCTTTATTTTCAAAATTAAAGTTTTCAGTTTTAGAAAATTCGACTAAAATATCAGCAAATTGTTCTAATTGTTCCCAATCAAAGGAAAGTTGAATTAAGAATGCGATTAAATCCTCATTTGAATAATCAATTAAACTTTGAATGTTTAATCCGACTTCTTTCAGCTGATTTTCAATTTCTGATTGTTGTAAAATACTCAAAGGATAAGGGACAAAAACAAGAGTTCGTAACGTTTTAAGAACGTTATCAATTCTGATTTTTTCTTCGTCTCTTAAACCTTTGTTTAGCATGCTTTTTAGTTTTCAGTCGCAGTTTTCAGTCGCATTAAAATCTGAAAACTGCGACTGGAAACTGAATACTAGTTCCCATATTCCTTAACCGCGTCAATAAATGCTTTTGCGTGATCTACAGGGATATTTGGTAAAATTCCGTGACCTAAATTTACGATATATTTGTCTTTTCCGAATTCGTCGATCATTTCGTGAACCATTTTTTTGATAGTCGGAATTGGAGAAAGCAATCTTGACGGATCAAAATTTCCTTGTAAAGTAATATTTCCGCCAGACAAGTAACGAGCGTTTCTAGCCGAACAAGTCCAGTCAACCCCTAATGCAGAAGCTTTACTTTTTCCCATTTCGCCAAGAGCAAACCAACATCCTTTTCCGAAAACAATAACCGGAGTAATATCTGCTAAAGCGTCAACAATCTGGTTGATGTATTTCCATGAAAATTCCTGATAGTCAACCGGAGAAAGCATTCCTCCCCAAGAATCAAAAATTTGAACGGCATTTACTCCAGATTTTACTTTTTCTTTTAAATATAAAATAGTCGTATCGGTGATTTTTTGTAATAAAGTATGTGCTGCAGCAGGATTCGAAAAACAGAAACCTTTTGCAGTATCAAAACTTTTAGAACCTTTTCCTTCAACAGCATAACAGAAGATTGTCCAAGGAGAACCAGCGAAACCAATTAACGGCACTTCGTCGTTCAACATTTCCTTAGTCAATTTTACAGCATCAAAAACGTAACCTAAAGTTTCATTTACATCTGGAACAAAAACTTTGTGAACATCTGCTAAAGAACGAATCGGATTTGGAATTATTGGTCCTAAATTATCTTTCAATTCTACGTGAATTCCCATTGCACGAGGGACTACCAAAATATCTGAAAATAAAATTGCCGCATCTGGAGCAATTCTTCTGATTGGCTGTACTGTAATTTCAGCAGCTAATTCAGGAGTTTCGCAACGCGTAAAAAAATCATATTTATCACGAAGTTCTCTAAATTCAGGTAAATATCTTCCTGCCTGACGCATCATCCATACTGGCGGACGCTGCACTGTTTCTCCTTTTAATGCTTTTAAAAATAGGTCGTTTTTTAACATGAGTTTTTTATTTTAGTTGCAAAGTCACAAAGGGACAAAGTTGCAAAGGTTTTTATTTATATTCTTCTAAAACATCTTCAATCACATCTTCAACCGTTGGCTGGTCTGCAATGATGATGTTTTTTGTGATTTTATGTAAAGCTTCGGCAGTGGTTTCTCCAATGCAAAAGCAAGTTTCTTTTTTGATTGTATTCTCTTTCAAATAACTTTCAACACCAGACGGACTGAAAAATAAGATTGCATCAACTGCAGTTTTTATTTTTTGTGGCTGTAACGAGGTATCGTAAACCTGAATTTCGTTCAGTTTTATTCCTGCTTCTTTCAAAGCATTTGGCAGAGTATCTCTTCTCAGATTTCCACTGAAAAAAGTATAGCTTTCATTACGGTAAATCAAAGTGATAATTTCGGCTAAATCTGAAGCGTAACCTGTGTAAGCCACAACATTAAATCCGTTTTCAGATAAAAGAATCTTTGTTTTTAAACCAACACAGTAAACGTTTTTGGTTTTAAGTTTTTCTGATTCTGGATTTGATAAAACACTATAAACCGCATTTTGGCTGGTAAAAATTAAACTTTCGTTGAGGTTTTTAAGTTCGAAAGGTTTGTTTTCGGTTTTGATAAAATCAGCTTCGATTACTTCGATGCCAGCTTTTGTCAACTCTTGTTTTTGAAGAGGAGATAATATTTTGGTAGATAATATCTGAGTTGATTTTGCCATTATTTTTTCAGGGATTCTTTAATTTTCTGCATTAATTCCGTTCCGCCATTATTCAAAATCTCCTGAGCCGAATGAAAACCTAATTTTTTCCATTCTGAAATATCAACGGTTTTGTTGATTTCCAATTTTTGTTTTCCATCGATAGAAAGCAAAACTCCGTGAAAATGAAGTGTATCTTCATCTTCATTATACCTAACCAAAGCCCCGATTGGCGCTGTACATCCGCCTTCAAGCGTTCTTAAAAACTGACGTTCGATATAAGTGCATATTTCAGTTTCAATATGATTTAATTGTGAAAGTGCATCAAGCGTATAATTGTCATCTTCCATTGCCACAACAAGCATTGCTCCTTGTGCCGGCGCCGGAATCATCCAGTCTAAGTTGATGTAATTTTCAGGCTTTAAGTTGATGCGCTCCAAACCTGCAGCAGCAAAAACAGCTCCGTCCCAATTATTGTCTTGTAATTTTTGCATACGCGTATTTACATTTCCACGTAAATCAACTACAGTATGATTTGGGTATTTATTGAACCAAAGCGCCTGACGACGTAAACTTCCTGTCGCAATCGTACTTGGGTTCGCGAAATCGTGATTTCCTTTATGAACCAAAATGTCTAAAACATTGGCTCTTTCTAAAACTGCTGCCTGAACAATTCCTTTTGGCAAAGCCGTTGGAACATCTTTCATGGAATGCACTGCAATATCAATATCACCATTGATCATGGCAATGTCCAGCGTTTTGGTAAAAATTCCAGTTATTCCTAATTCGTAAAGAGGTTTGTCCAGAATAATATCGCCTTGAGATTTAACCGCGACAATTGAAGTTTTATAACCCAAATCGTTCAGTTGTTTTTCGACATTATGCGCTTGCCAAAGTGCTAATTCGCTGTCGCGAGTTCCAATTCTGATTGTTTTTTCAGCCATTTTTTGTTTTTTTACCATTAAGATATTAAGGTAATTAAGCTTTTCTTTGTCAAAGGACATTAAACTTAACTTTCTTAATATAATGGTTCAAATTTTCGTTTAATCTATTAATCTTGCAAAATGATCATTTACAAGAGGTTTCATTGATTTTGTAATATTTGTTGTGTTGAAATTTATCAATAACCCTTGAGGTCTTTGTAATAATTTCATGTAGGTTAATAATTGAGCTTCGTGAATTGGTAATAGGTTTTCTATAGCCTTTAATTCAACAACGACACAATCATTAACCAATAGATCTATTCTTAAATCAGATTCAAATTCAAGATCATAATAATCAATTTTAACAGATAACTGTTGTTTTACATCATATCCGTTTCGTTCTAATTCATATTTGAGGCACTTCTCGTATATACTTTCCAAAAGTCCAGGTCCTAAAGCTTTATGTACTTTTATAGCAAAACCTGTAATTTCATAAGCCAATTGTGTTACCTCTTTTTTTGTCATAGAACGTATTATTGTTTTTTCGCCATTAAGACATTAAGTTAATTAAGCTTTGTGTCAAAAATTGTTTGACTTAATTCTCTTGACAAAGCTTGGACTTAATTTTCTTAATCTCTTAATGGTAAAACTAAATTTTAAGATGCTTTTATTTTGAAGACTTTTTCGATCCATTCGATGCTTTCATCAACCATAGTATCGTCGTCTTTTAAATGATTTGCGAAATGAGTAGTGATTTTCTGAATGATTCTATTACTGATGATTTCAGCTTGTTCTTCGTTGAAGTCAGCGATTTTTTTGCTTTGAAAATCTAATTCCGAGTTTTTAATGGCGTTTAGTTTTTCTTTTAAGGCGTTAATTGTTGGGGCAAATTTTCTGCCTTTCATCCAAATTAGAAATTCTTCTTTGATTTCTTCAATGATCGCTTCAGCAGCTGGAATGTGTAATTTTCTGTTTTCCAAAGTTTCATCTGTCAATTGAGACAAATAATCCATGTGAATCAACGTTACGCCTTCTAATTCCTCAACATTTTCATGAACGTTTTTCGGAATAGACAAATCCAGAATCAACAAAGGTTTTTTAAGATTCAAAATCGCTTTGTCAACCGTTGGGTTTTGCGCGCCGGTTGCCACAACAACAACATCAGCTTTTTGAAGTTCTAAATGTAATTCAGAATAATCTTTAACAATCAGATTTAATTTTCCAGCTAATTTCTCCGCTTTGTCTTTCGTTCTGTTGATTAAAGTAATGTGTTCGTTTTTAGTGTGTTTTACTAAATTCTCACAAGTGTTTCTTCCAATTTTTCCAGTTCCGAAAAGCAAAATATTTTTATTGCTGATATCTTCAACATTCTTCAAAATATATTGTACCGATGCAAAAGAAACCGAAGTAGCGCCAGAGCTGATCTCCGTTTCATTTTTAATTCTCTTGCTCGCCTGAATCACTGCATTCACCAATCTTTCCATGAAATTATTGGCCAATCCCATTGATTTTGAATGAACAAAACTAGTTTTGATTTGAGATATAATTTCAAAATCGCCCAGAATCTGACTATCTAATCCAGTTCCTACGCGAAATAAATGATTTATTGCTTCTTGATTTTTGTAAACGAAACCAACTCTTTGAAAAGCGTCAACAGAACCATTGCTGTTGTCGCAGATAAGTTTTATTAATTGAAATGGATGTTCAGCAAAACCGTAAATTTCAGTTCTGTTGCAAGTTGAAGTAACTAGTAAACTTTCTATTCCATCGTTTTTAGCTTGTTCCAGCAAACGCGTTTTCGCAATTGCGTCTAAACTAAATTGACCTCTGACCTCAGCATCAGCTTTTTTATAACTCAGACCAACTGAGTAAAAATAAAGGTGTTTCGGTACATTATTGTTTTCCATAAATTCACTTTCATAAAGTGCAACAAAATTATTGCAATAGTGTTTATAAAAGTAACGCTAAAAGTACTTTTTATATCGCTGTATGTTTTTTTGAACCTAAATGGGTGTTTTTGAGTAAAAAGGACTATTTTTGTAGCAAAATCAACTCATTTCAAGTGATTAGTTTAGAGTGATTCTAAATAACATTTCGCGTTAGATTTGATTTTAGTTAAAAAAAAATATCGCTATGAGTTCTCAAGAAGTTATAAAAATTGAAGACGACTTTACGCTGATCCGTTTTCAAAATGATAGTTTGGAACCTTTTTCTGCACAGCACGAAATAGGTACTGGCTTGATACAGTTTCACTTCGGGATAAAAGGCAATGCTAAATTCTTGTTCAATCAAGGTTCTTATGCTTTAGATCTGAAGGAAGAAAAATCACTGCTTTTATACAATCCGCAGAAAGAATTACCGCTTAATTTAGAATTGGCTCCAAACTCGTGGGTCATTTCGGTAATTGTTTCCATCAAAAAATTTCACGCGTTGTTTTCTGCCGAAGCCGATTATATTACTTTTTTAAGTCCTGATAATAAAGACAAAAAGTATTATAATGAAGGAAATATTAGTCCGTCAATGGCAATTGTACTGAGTCAGCTGTTTCATTATAATCTTCATCCGTCTATAAAAAACCTTTATTATAAGGGAAAAGGATACGAATTATTGAGTTTGTATTTCAATAGAACCGAAGATCCGAATGCAGAACAATGTCCGTTTTTGATTGATGAAGATAATGTGCTGAAAATCAGAAAAGCAAAAGAAATCATTATCGCGAATATGGCTGAGCCGCCGGGATTGCAAGAACTGGCAGATGAAATTGGTTTGAATTTGAAGAAACTCAAAATGGGTTTCAAACAAATTTACGGCGACACGGTTTACGGTTTCCTCTTCGATTATAAAATGGATTTCGCCCGAAAACTTTTAGACAGCGGTTCTTATAATGTAAACGAAGTTGGACTGAAAATTGGTTATAGCACAGGAAGTCACTTTATTGCGGCGTTCAAGAAAAAGTTCGCGACGACACCTAAAAAGTATTTGATGTCTATTAATGCGAATGTTTAGATTTTTGTTCGCCACTCCCGATAGCTATCGGGATCATGAATTAATCTGCGAACATCTGTTCTAATCTGTTTAGATCTGCGTGAAAAATTTCACGAATTGTTCAAATCGATTTTAAATATTCTACAATAATTAAAAAGTAATAATTATCATATTTCTAAAAAGTAGCAAGCCCTACTTTTGACGAAATTTTAAAAACAAATAAAAAGCTTAAAGCCCAGCGCTTAAAGCCTAAAGCAAAAAAATAATGAAAGGCGTATTATTAGTAAACTTAGGATCTCCAGACAGTCCAACTCCAAAAGATGTAAAACCTTATTTAGATGAATTTTTAATGGATAAATACGTGATCGATGTTCCGTATTTATTGAGAGCATTATTAGTTCGTGGAATCATTCTAAGAAAAAGACCAGAAGAATCAGCACACGCTTACGCAAAAATTTGGTGGGAAGAAGGTTCTCCGTTAATCGTTCTTTCTGAAAGAATGCATAAAAAAGTGCAGCCTTTAACCAATGTTCCGGTTGAATTGGCAATGCGTTACGGATCAATGACAATCGAAAAAGGTTTACAGAAACTGCACGATCAAGGCGTTACAGAAGTTTTGCTTTTCCCGCTTTATCCACAATATGCAATGGCTTCTACTTTGACGATTTTAGTTTTGGCAGAAGAAATCCGCAAAGCGAAATTTCCTCACATGAAATTTACAGATGTTCCGGCATTTTACAACAAACCGGATTACATCAAAAACGTTGCTGATTCAATTAAAACACATTTGCGTGATTTTGATTATGATCAATTGGTGTTTTCATACCACGGAATTCCGGAACGTCATATTCGCAAAACTGATGTGACTAAATCACATTGTAAAATTGATGGATCTTGTTGCAATACACCTTCGCCGGCGCATGATTTTTGCTACCGTCATCAATGTTATGAAACCACTCGTCTGGTTGTTGAACAATTAGGAATTCCAAAAGACAAATATTGCTTGACTTTCCAATCGAGATTGGCGGGCGATAAATGGCTAGAACCTTATACAGACATTGAAATAAACAACATGCCAGCAAAAGGAATTAAGAAAATTGCAGTCGTAACGCCTGCGTTTGTAACAGATTGTCTAGAAACTCTTGAAGAAATCGCCATGCGCGCCAAAGAAGATTTCGAAGAAAATGGAGGGAAAGAATTCTTAACCATTCCGTGTTTGAATGATGATGATGAATGGTGCGAAACGGTTGGAAATTGGATTAATGATTGGGCTTCGAAATAGAAAATAGAGGCAAGAGTAAAGAAAAAAGACTTTATAATGGACGCAAGTTGTGTTCAAAATAATATTTGTTTCAAGTTTCAGGTTTCAAGTTAGAATCAACTTTAAGAAAACCTGAAACTTGAAACCTGAAACAAAAATTATGGAATATTATAATTACCTAAAATCACTGCATCTTATTTTTGTGATAACTTGGTTTGCAGGTTTGTTTTATATTGTGCGTTTGTTTGTTTACCAAATCGAAGCAAATGAAAAACCTTCACCAGAAAAAGAAATTCTTCAGGCGCAATATAAAATAATGGCCTATCGTTTGTGGTACATAATTACGTGGCCGTCGGCGATTTTGGCAAGTATTTTTGCTTTTTGGATGCTGTTTTTTACAGATGCTGGTCATATTTGGATCACAATGCCGTGGATGCATGTAAAATTATGTTTCGTTTTTCTTTTATATTTATATCACGGAAAATGTCATCAGATTTTCAAACAATTGCAAAATGATGAGGTGAAATATTCCAATAATTTTATGCGCTTATGGAATGAAGGAGCTACAATTATTCTGTTTGCCGTGGTCTTTTTAGTAGTTTTAAAAAGTGCCGTCAACTGGATTTTCGGTGTAATTGGAATTATTTTATTTTCGGTTTTAATAATGTTAGGGTTTCGTTTTTACAAACGAATACGTGAAAGAAAATAGTTTTGCATTTCGCAGTATAGTAAATAAATAACTTTTAAAAAGTATGATTAAAAAAGCAGATGTTTATTTTACTATTGCTCTTATTAGCGCTATATATTTTGCGATGGTTTGCGGAGCTTGGATTTTTTTTATGAATCTTTTTTTAGGACCTCCAGTTTTTATTATTAGTTATATGTTTTGGAAAAAAGGATTAAAAATTGATATAAGGATTGATCGATATAAATATATCAAATATGCATGGTGGAGCGGTATCCCAATTTCGGTGTTATCATTAAGCGGTTATTTAATATTTGATTAAAAAGATATTTGAAAGATTCGGTTTCAAGTTGCCAATCGCAACGTAACCTGAAACTTGAAACCTGAAACAAAATAAAACAAAAATTATGTTTAACAACTTCAAAATGACAATGCTGTCCCTTCGTACCAGGATTTTCCTGTCGATGATTGTATTGATTGTTGTGGCATCTTTTTTATTGGCTTCGATTTCAATTATTCAGTTTAAAACTGAGGCCAAAGAATATCATCAGGAACGTTTAGAACGAAAAGAAAATGCAGTAAAAGAACATATCAATTATGTGCTTTCGACCACGACTTACCCGCTTAAAACACAAAACCTGGATTTAATCTTCAAAGATAAAATTCACGAGTTAGCGCAGATTCATAAAATTGAAATCAACATTTACAGCCTTGACGGAAAACTGCTTAAATCTTCAAAAGAATCTTTTGCCGTTGACAAAGCACCGCCGCCAATTCCGGAATATATTTTAAAATTAGTCCGTTCCTCTATCGAAAAGCGTTTTGTCGACATTAAAACCATTGATGGAGTAAAAAATAGATCTTCATATAGTTTAATAAAAGACGAAAAATTCAAACCACTCGGAATTCTAAATCTTCCGTATTTAGAAGACGACGGTTATTACGATAATGAGTTGAATACTTTCCTGATTCGCTTAAGTCAAGTATATTCTTTTATGCTTATTGTGGCTTTTGGATTGGCGTATTTACTTTCAACCTATATCACAAAATCGTTAAAAACAATTTCAGACCGTTTGGAAGAAACAAATCTGGATCAGAAAAACGAAAAAATTGTTTTAGAAGCCAATAGTAAAGAAGTCAACTTCCTGATAAAAGCTTATAATGGAATGGTTGATAAACTGGAAACCAGTGCGATTAAATTAGCACAAAGTGAGCGTGAAGAAGCCTGGCGCGAAATGGCGAAACAGGTTGCACACGAAATTAAAAATCCACTTACACCAATGCGATTAACAGTTCAAAGTTTCCAAAGAAAGTTTGATCCTGCCGCTCCAGATGTCAAGCAGAAAATGAATGATTATTCTGAAACCTTAATTCAGCAGATTGATACCATGACGGCAGTGGCTTCGGCATTTTCGAACTTTGCTTCGATGCCGGCGCAGCAAAATGAAACTTTGAATGTGGTTGAGGTTGTCGAATTGGCATTGGATATTTTCAACGAAGAATATATTTCTTTCGAAAGTGATGAAGAAGAAATTATTTCGAAAATGGATCGTACGCAGTTGATCCGTGTTATTACGAATTTGGTTAAAAATGCGACTCAGGCTATTCCCGAAAGTCAGTTTAAGAAATCAATTGTAGTTACCGTAAAAAGGAGAAATAATAATGTTGAAATCGCGGTAAAAGACAATGGAATTGGAATCCAGAAACTAGATATCGGCCGAATTTTTGAACCAAAATTCACCACTAAAACTAGTGGTATGGGACTTGGACTCGGAATTATAAAAAACATCATAGAAAATTACAAAGGAACAATTACCTTTGAATCAGCTTACGGAAAAGGAACCACTTTTACGGTTTCTTTGCCTATTACAAACTCATAAAATCAGCGTCATGAATTACGAAAATATTTTAATTGCTATTGAAGAGAAAATTGCAACAATTACAATTAACAGACCTGCTAAATTAAATGCTTTAAACAAAGCAACAATCAGTGATCTGAGTGAAGCAATAAAGTTATTGAGCAAAAATGATGAAGTTCGCGCTATAATTTTAACCGGAAGCGGTGAAAAAGCTTTTGTTGCCGGAGCTGATATTTCAGAATTTGCCAATTATACCGTTGTTGAAGGTGCACAATTGGCAGCAGAAGGTCAGGAAACTTTATTCGATTTTATCGAAAACCTTAAAAAACCTGTTATCGCAGCCGTAAATGGTTTTGCTCTTGGAGGCGGATTAGAACTGGCAATGGCTTGTCATTTTAGAGTCGCTTCAGACAATGCAAAAATGGGATTGCCAGAAGTAACTTTAGGATTAATTCCGGGTTATGGAGGAACGCAGCGTTTACCGCAGTTAGTTGGAAAAGGCCGTGCCATGGAAATGATTATGACGGCAGCAATGATTTCTGCAGAGGAAGCAAAACAATATGGTTTAGTAAATCATGTTGTGCCTCAAGCAGAACTTTTATCTTTCACAACTGTAATAGTGCAAAAAATCATTAAAAACGCTCCGTTTGCGATAGCAAAAGCTATAAAAGCTATAAATGCTAATTTTGAAGATGGCAAAAACGGATTTGATACAGAGATAAAATCTTTCGGAAAATGTTTCGGAACGCAGGATTTTAAAGAAGGAACAACCGCGTTTTTAGAAAAACGTAAAGCCGAATTTACAGGAAAATAATTTTTTCTTAACCGCAATCCCGATAGCTATCGGGGGCGAGGGATTACCCAAAGCACACAAAGAAAATAAAAAACTTAGCGACCTTTGCGTAAATCTTTGCGACCTTTGCGGTTAAAATAATAGGCAAAGGTTTTAAAAACTTAGAACCTTAGCATCTCAGAACCTTAGCACCTTTAAAAAAAATGTACGAACCAATATTTGCCCTTTTTTGTGAACGAGTTAAAGAAAGCATCCAAAATGGAACTTTCGCAAAACTGACTTTGGCAAAAACAATGGGCGACACAGAAATAAAAAACATCTATTTCAGACTAGTTCTGAATGAAGATGACACTTTCTCCATTTCATTAACTTCTCGATATAAAACCGAAGAAATTGAAAGCATTCATAGTTTAGAGGAAGCTTTGTTGGTTTTGGGAACTTATATCAAAAAACCTTTTCTGACAGCGCTTTTGTTTACTACAGACAACGATGTAACTTTTAAAGTAAATAAAAAGAACGCCGGAAGTATTATCGAGCAAGACCCGACATTTAAAAATGCTTCGCCGGTTATGTTGGAGATGATTGAAAAAGGAATAATCTAAAATTGTTAAAGTTTTTCGGCTTTATTATTTTGTAAGAAAAATACTTTAAATTTGCATTGTTTTTTAAAATGAAAAACAATGCAAGGTAACGTATATAGTATATCAGATAGATTGAAAGCTTTTATTACTTTTTTTTCAATCTCATTTATAATTGCTTTAATAGGCTTATTAATAATTCCATTTATTTCTTTGCCTGCCGATGCTTTTGCATTAAAAATGTATTATACCTGCTGTTCAATAAATTTCTTTTACTATTCGATG
Organism: Flavobacterium sp. LC2016-01; assembly: GCF_009711135.1. Lineage (GTDB taxonomy): Bacteria > Bacteroidota > Bacteroidia > Flavobacteriales > Flavobacteriaceae > Flavobacterium. Next base: position 50,207 of record NZ_WMIC01000012.1, read on the forward strand.
CCTTTATTAATCATGGCATTAATTGTTTTTGACGCTGTTTTGATTATTTCGGTTTTTAGTAAAAAGATAATTTTTGCTAGTGATTCGATTATTTTGAAAAACGCATTTGCAACCCGCCGATTAAAGTTTGATGAAATTAAAGGTTTCAGTGTGAGTCATTTCATCCTTTATATAAAAACAAATTCTAAAGATAAAAAAGGACTTTCAATAAATCTATTGAGCTTAAACAGAGCTGATAATCTGATTCAGAATTTGGAGAATCATTTTGTGAATTTAGATTTTTAAAGACAGAATTGAGTTTTTAAACCAGCTTCACAAATAAATTAGAAGCAATTTTATTCGAAATTGACAACTCCTTTCCGTCAACATTAATTCGGACCGATAAATCAAAAGATTCTTTAGAAAGAAATTCAATTTTTGAACCCAAAGCAATTCCTTGTTTGTCCAGATATTTCAAAAATTCTGATGAAGTGTCTTTCACGCCCACACAAACACCGGTTTGGTTCTCTTCTAATTCAGATAAAAGCTGTTTTTCAATTTTAATAATTCGGCCGTTGGCATCCGGAATAGGGTCGCCGTGCGGATCTTCTGTCGGATTTCCAAGAAAATCATCCAGACGGTTGATCAATTGTTCCGATTTGATGTGTTCTAATTGTTCTGCAATATCGTGAACCTCATCCCAAGAGAAATTCAGCTTTTCAACTAAAAACACTTCCCATAAACGGTGTTTTCTGACAATCATTTTGGCTGCCAGTTTTCCGTTTTCGGTCAAAGAAACTCCTTGGTATTTTTTATAATTAACCAAATCTTTATCTGCCAGCTTTTTAAGCATATCAGTAACCGAAGATGCTTTGGTTTCCATCATTTCAGCAATAGCATTGGTACTCACTTCGGTTTCTAAAGAAGCAGTTAAGTGATATATTGATTTTAGATAATTTTCTTCTGAAAAGGTCATTTTTTGAAAGGTTCTAAGGTTCTGAGGGACTAAGATTCTAAGTTTTAAGAATCCAAAAGAAAATCTCAGAATCTTAGTATCTTAGAACCTTAGCAACTATTTTACTATCAACAAAGGTATCGAAATTTTATGTCTCAACTTATCTACCGTTGTGCCAAAAAGAATATCTTTTAATCCGGTGTGGCCGTGGGTTCCCATAACGAGAATATCAAAATTTCCTTCGTTTATAATTTTCGGAATTACGTTGTTTGGTTTTCCAAAACCAAGTTTCGTTTCGATTTTGAAACCTTTTTCTGAAAGCATGCTTTGATACTCTAAAAGCAATTTTTCGTCTATAGTAGTTTCATGATCGTCCACATTTCCTCCATACATTAAAGCACCGACAGTTTCAACAATGTGAATAAGTGTGTATTGAGTGTCGCTTCCGCCTAATTCAAAAGCTTTGTTTAGCGCTGCTTCATCGGCTTTTGAGAAATCGACAGAAACCGCTATGTTTTTTATGCTTTGGCTTTCTTTTGGTGTAAACTGCAGTTTCAGGTTGTGCGGAGAATGATTGAGGGTTTTTATTTTTGCTTTCGCAATGAAAGGTTTAAAAACGATGTATAACAACAATCCAAGGAATCCGAAAGCGAGTGGCACAACAGTAAACCAGAGAACAGCAGGATGATTTGAACTTTCGAGCCAAGAAGTAATTTCATCATAAACTAATTTTGCATTTAATGAAACGATAATCGCAGCAATAATCCAGGAAACGAACTGTGTGGTTTTTGAAATATGAAAACCGTTCATTTTTGATTTGTCACTCACGAAATGAATAAGCGGAATTATGGCAAATCCTAATTGAAGGCTCAGAATAACTTGGCTTAAAATCAATAATTTGCCGGTTACGCTTTCGCCATAAATATAAATCACGATCAAAGCCGGAACAATGGCAATTAAACGTGTGATGATTCGGCGTACCCAAGGCTGAATACGCAAATGCAGATAACCTTCCATAACAATTTGTCCTGCAAGCGTTCCGGTTACGGTCGAACTTTGTCCCGCAGCGATTAAGGCTACTGCAAATAAAATTGGCGCCCATTTAGTTCCTAATAAAGGTTCCAGAAATTTATGTGCATCCTGAATTTCAGCAACTTCAAACATTCCATTTTTGTGAAATGTTGCCGCGGCGAGAATTAAGATGGCAGCATTAACAAAGAAAGCAAGGTTTAGGGCAATCGTAGAATCTATTAAATTGTATTTTAAGGCTTGTTTTATTCCGGCTGGAGTTCGGTCAAATTTTCTGGTTTGGACCAAAGACGAATGCAGGTAAAGATTGTGTGGCATTACAGTCGCTCCGATAATTCCGATGGCAATATACAAAGCCGCCGAATTTGGGATTGAAGGAATTAGTCCGGCGAGGATTTTTGGAACTTCCGGTTGGGCAAAAATCATTTCGAAGATGAAAGAAAAACCAATAATTGCGACTAAAACAATAATAAAGGCCTCCATTTTGCGAATTCCTTTGTTGATTAGAAATAAGAGAAGAAAAGTGTCTAAAACGGTAATTAAAACACCTTCCATTAAAGGAATTCCAAATAAAAGGTTTATTCCGATTGCCATTCCGAGAACTTCTGCCAAATCACAGGCTGCAATTGCAATTTCCGCCAGAAAGTATAAAATGTAGTTGATGAATTTAGAATAGGTTTCACGCGAAGCTTGCGCCAAATCACGTTGTGTAACAATTCCGAGACGCGCGCTTAAACTTTGCAAAAGCAGCGCCATTAAGTTGCTCATCAATAAGACCCAGACAAGCGTATAACCAAACTGACTTCCGCCGGCAATGTCTGTTGCCCAGTTTCCGGGATCCATATAACCAACGCTGACTAAATATGCGGGGCCCAAAAAGGCTAATATTTTCCTGAATCCTGTTTTTTTATGTTCTGTAGCAACCGATTGGTTTACTTCTTCTAAAGATTTGGTCATTGTAAAAAATGTTGTTTTAACAAATATATGTAAAAATTATATTCGTATAACAATATTTTTAGGCGAGTCTAAAACTTAGGTGTTAGAATTTAAACAATTCGGGCATAATCCTGACAATGTAAAATTGATTTCTTTCACTTTGTAATTATGCGGCATAATATAACTCGGTTTTACATTTTCGAGACATGTAATTTCATGACAGTTTTCACAGCTGAAATGAGCGTGATTATGTATGTGAACTCGCTGGTTAGAATGATTGCATTTTGCATATTTTACTGTTCCGTCGAGGTTCGAAATTTTGTGCACAATATCGTCGTTAACTAGTCGATCAAGGATTCTATAAATAGTAACGCGATCGCAGACATCGTTCAATTGTTTTTGAATTTCGGTGTGTGAGAGCGCGGTTCTGGATTTTTCAAAAACCTCTAAAACGGCCGTCTTTGCTGTGGTGTTACGTGTAGTTTTCATTTTTATAAATTAAAAAATTTATCGCAACATTGTTGCAACTAATAAAATTGTGATATATTTGCAACTAAATTGCATTAAGCAAATCTGCAACTTATGAAGAAAACAACAACATCTTTTTACGATATTTTAGGAATTTCAAGCGCGACATTTTGCTTGGTGCATTGCTTGATTTTTCCTGTTCTGACAATCCTTCCTTTAGGACTAATTCATAACCCGATAATCGATTTGATTTTTGCTTCTTTTGGTTTATTTGCAATAATCAAAATTATAAAAAAATCATCGCTTTTAGTGTCGTCAATTTTAGTTGTTTCAATGAGTTTAATTTGGATCAGTATTTTGAGTGAAATCATGTTTGAAATGCATCTTGAATTAATCTATTTCGGCGGCATCGGAATGATAATCGGGCATTTATTGAATTACAATTGGCACAAAAAACAAAATCATTAAAAAAATAAAACCATATAAGTTATGTAAGCCCATTTAAAGTGAAGCTTAAATCATCTTGTATAACTTATTTGGTTTAGAAAGTGTTAGCATTTTGAGAGATTAAAAATAGATGCTTTTAATATTTTTCTTCAAAGTTTAAACAGAAATCTAACACATTGAATTCAATCCGTTTAAAATTATTGTAATTAGAAACAATATTTATCAAATTTAATTTTTAGTTTTGTCTAAATTTAATTTTATAATGATGAAATATTTATTTTTGACAATATTAATAATTTCTGCTACACGCCTTTATTCGCAAAATATTTCCGGAAAAATTGACAGTCTAATTCCTGCAGGACAGGAAATTAATATCAGCTTATTAAATACAAACTTTAAAACACAAACCGATTCAATTGGCTTTTATAAATTAGAAAATGTTCCGAAAGGGAATTATAAAATACATGTAACTTCAACGGGATTCAAACGCATAACCCAAAAAATTTCGGTTTTAGAAAATCAAAATTTAAATCTTGACTTTGAATTGACTGAAGATCAAAACGAACTTAACGAAGTTGTAGTTTCAGGAACCTTAAAACCAGTAAAACGTTTAGAAAGTGCTGTTCCGGTTGAGGTTTATTCGCCGGTTTTCTTCAAAAAAAATCCAACGCCAAGTATTTATGATGCGCTTCAGAATGTAAATGGCGTTCGGCCACAGCTGAATTGCGGTGTCTGCAACACGGGCGATATTCATATAAATGGATTGGAAGGTCCTTATACTTTGATCTTAATTGACGGAATGCCAATTGTGAGCAGTCTTTCGACAGTTTACGGTTTGTCTGGAATTCCAAATTCTTTGGTGGAAAGAATTGAAATTGTAAAAGGCCCTGCTTCATCTCTTTATGGAAGTGAAGCGGTTGGCGGTTTGATCAATATTATCACTAAAAACCCAACAAACGCTCCAATGTTTTCTGCCGATTATTTTACGACTACTTATTTCGAAAACAATCTTGATTTGGGAATGAAATTTAATATCGGAAAAAAAGCCAACGCACTTTTGGGCCTTAATTATTTCAATTACAATCAGGTTATTGATAAAGACAAAGACAATTTTACGGATGTGACCCTTTCTGACCGAATTTCGGTTTTTAATAAATGGAGTTTTCTGCGAAACAATAATCGGCTTTTCAGTGTTGCGGTACGCGGGATGTACGAAGATCGTTGGGGCGGAGATGTGCGCTGGGAAAAGAAAAATCGCGGAGGCGATGAAATTTATGGCGAAAGTATTTATACCAAAAGAGCCGAATTAATAGGCAGTTACCAATTGCCATTTGAAGAAAAATTGATGCTTTCGTTCTCTGGAAATGTGCATTATCAAGACAGTCGTTACGGAACAACGTCATATATCGCGAATCAGAAAATTGGTTTTCTACAATTGACATGGGATAAAAAGATAGGTCGAAATGATATGCTTGCCGGAATTGCCAGCCGATATTCGTATTACGATGATAACACAACAGCAACTAAAGAAGCTGAAAGTACTTGGCTTCCGGGCGTTTTTGTTCAGGACGAAATTACATTTTCTCCAAAAAGCCAGGTTTTGCTCGGAATGCGTTATGATTACAATTCGATTCACGGTTCTATTTTTACGCCAAGATTTGCCTATCGATTCAAAGCCAATGAAAACACGATTTTCAGATTAAATGCGGGAACCGGATTTAGAGTTGTGAATTTGTTTACCGAAGATCACGCTGCGTTGACAGGTTCAAGAGATGTTGTGATTGCAAATGATTTGAAACCGGAACAGTCGGTAAATGTGAATCTGAATTATATTCAGAAAATTAATTTTGGCAATGGAACTTTTATGGGTATCGAAACAACGGCTTTTTACACCCGTTTCAGCAATAAAATCATTTCTGATTACGAAACTGACCCAAACAAGATTGTTTACGATAATATCGACGGATATGCGTTGAGTCAAGGAATCAGTACGAATGTCGATCTTAATTTTCCGTCAGGTTTAAAATTTATTGTGGGCGCGACAATTCTAGATAATAAAAATGTGCAGAACGGAATTTCTGAAAGACCTTTTTTAACCGAGAATTTTACTGCAACCTGGAGCGTTTCATACAAAATACAGCCGTGGAATTTATTAATTGATTATACCGGGAATGTTTACAGTCCGATGAAGTTGCCTTTGTTGAGCGAAACAGATCCTCGAAATCCAAATTCGCCTTGGTACAGCATTCAGAATATTCAGTTTACCTTTACGGGCTGGAAGAATTTTGAGCTTTATGGAGGCATCAAAAATTTGCTGAATTTTACGCCAATGCAAAACAATCCGTTTTTGATTTCGAGAACAAATGATCCTTTTGATAAAAATGTGCAGTACGATTCGGCCGGAAAAGTTTTGGTTAGGCCTGATAATCCTTATGGTTTGACTTTTGATACGACGTATGTTTACGGACAAAACCAAACGATTCGCGGGTTTTTGGGATTGCGATACACTTTGAGATGATTTTTTATAGCCACAGATTGCACAGATTAAATGGATTTTTTTTTAGATTTTGATTTGCATTTGTCAGGCTGAGCGGAGTCGAAGCCCCGTTCCAATTGGCGAGCCCTTCGACTCCGCTCAGGGTGACAAATCAGAAAAAAATCCATTTAATCTGTGCAATCTGTGGCCCAAAAAACAAAAAACAAAATGAAAAAGCTTTTTCTATTAATCTTCTTCTTCGGAATTTCAGCAACAGGTTTCTGTCAGCTGAAAAGCCATTCTTTTGAAGAAATTGACAGTTTACAGCGAATTCAAAAACGAAAAATCATTATTTTCATTCATACCGATTGGTGTCAGTTTTGCCAAAGAATGAAAGCAACAACATTTAAAAATCAGGAAATTATCGAAAAACTAAATTCAGATTTCTATTTCATTGATTTTAATGCGGAGGAAAAAAGAGAAATTACTTTTAATAATCAGACATTTAAATACAAACCTTCGGGAAATAATGTTGGCGTTCATGAACTGGCTTTACAGCTCGGAACAATAAATAATCAGATTGCATATCCCGTTTTGTGTGTTTTGAATGAGAAAAACGAAATTATCTTTCAATATAACAACTATTTGTCATCAAAGGATTTTAAAATTCTTTTAGAAAAACTAAAAGAATAAATTCCTTATTTTTGAAAATGAACTCTTCTCAAATCAAACATTTCGATTACATTTTTACTGGCGCCGGACTGGCTTCTTTAATGACCGTTTATAAAATGGTTTTGTCTGGCAAATTCTCAGATAAATCAATTTTACTGCTTGATAAAGACGCTAAAAAAAACAATGACAGAACTTGGAGTTTTTGGGAAAAGGAAGCGTCAATTTGGAATTCAATTGTTTCAAAAAAATGGGATTTGGCTTTGTTTGCCAATGAAAATTTCAAACGTGATTTAGATCTTAAACCCTATTCATACAATAAAATCAATGGTTTAGATTTTTATAATTTCGTTTTTGAGAATATTTCAAATCAGTCGAATATTACTTTTTTAAATGAAAAAGTGACTGATATAAATGAACTGGAAAACCATGTTTTTGTTGGCACAGAAGAAAATCGATACACCTGCCATTATTTGTTCAACAGCATTTATACTAAGGCTTTCGCCGAAAGTCAAAACAAATATCCCGTTTTACAACAGCATTTTACGGGCTGGTTTATAAAATTAGAATCAGAAGTTTTTAATCCAGAAGAAGTCATTTTTATGGATTTTTCGGTTGAACAGAAAGGAAATACAAGATTTATGTATGTTTTGCCAACTTCTAAAACAGAAGCTTTGGTAGAATATACTTTGTTTTCAGACAAACTTCTTCCAAAAGAAGAATACGAAAATGAAATTCAAATCTATTTGGAAAAACTCGGAATTCATCAATATGAAATTATCGAAAAAGAGCAGGGAAGTATCCCGATGACGAGTTATCCTTTTTGGAAAAAGAACACCAAAAGAGTTTTAAATATTGGAACTGCCGGCGGTTGGACAAAAGCCAGTACGGGTTATACTTTTAAAAATTCGGATAAAAAATCTTCGGAATTAGTTGAGTTTATTGAGGGTAAAAGTGCTTCGACTCCGCTCAGCATGACAATGTTTCATAAAAAGAATAGATTTTGGTTTTATGATTTATTGCTTTTAGATATCTTATATCGTCATAATGAATTGGGAAGTTCTATTTTTTCTTCTTTATTCAAAAAAGGAAATGCCAAATTGATTTTTAAATTTTTAGATGAGGAAACCAATTTATTCGAAGATTTTCAAGTAATCATGAAATGCCCAAAAATGCCATTTATAAAGGCTTTGAAAAGAGTTATACTGAAGTAAAAGCAGGTTTTTTCAAGCTTTTGACTTTGTGACTTTCCAACTTTCGACTTTATCAATCGAACTATAACAAAACTTTATACTTCAAATTAAGTAGTTGCGGGTAAACTTTGTAACTTTGCAGCATAAAAGTAAAATTTAAAAAATAAAAATATGTATCCACAAGAAATGGTAAAACCTATGGAAGCTGAATTAACTTCTGCTGGTTTTCAAGATTTACATAGTGCTGAAGCAGTTGATAACGCTATCAAAGCTGAAGGTACCACTTTAGTTGTTGTAAACTCTGTTTGCGGTTGTGCTGCAAGAAATGCACGTCCGGGAGCAAAAATGAGTTTAGACGGAGCTAAAAAACCAGATCACCTTATTACAGTTTTCGCTGGCGTTGACAAAGAAGCGGTTGATGCTGCAAGACAACATATGTTTCCATTTCCTCCATCATCGCCATCTATGGCTTTGTTCAAAAACGGAGAATTGGTTCACATGTTAGAGCGTCACCACATCGAAGGCCGCCCAGCTGAATTGATCGCTGAGAATTTGCAAGACGCGTTTAACGAGTTTTGCTAATTTAAGGGACTAAGGTTCTGAGTTACTGAGGTTCTAAGGTTTTAGGCTCAAAGTGACAAAGGTACAGAGGCACAAAGATTTAAAACAAAAGCACTATAGAAATATAGTGCTTTTGTTATTTTTATACGTTTTTAGTTCAAAATCTTAGAACCTTAGTGCCTCAGCATCTCAGAACCTTTAAAGATTCCATCCCCCGCCAAGTGCTTTATATAACTCAACCATCGAACTTAATTGTCTTTCAGATAATTGTGCCAAGCTTAATTGTGCGTTGAACAAATTGGTTTCGACATCTAAAACTTCTAAGTAGGAAACGTAACCGCTGTCATATCTTTCGCGGGAAAGATTAAAGTTTATTAAGGCCGCTTTAACTTGTCTGTCGCGAGCTTTCCATTCTTCTTTGTACGTTTTGATGTTTTGAATAGATTGTTCTACTTCAGAAACGGCGCCAATATAGGTTTTTTGATAAATGAATTTGAATTGTTCTGCTTGTTGTCTATTGATTTCAACCCTTCTTTTGTTTTTTCCAAAGGCAAATATCGGACCTGCAATTCCGGCCGATGCATTTTGCGAATAGGAGCTTCCCAGAAATAAATTGCTTAAATCGGCACTCGCGAAGCCAGCAATTGCAGCCAGATTCAGAGATGGAAAACGCATCGCCTGAGCTACGCCAATTCTTTCATTCGCTGCTTTGTATCGTAATTCAGCTGCTTTTACGTCCGGTCTGTTTTCTAACAAAGCTGATGGAAGAGAAAGTGGAATTTCACTGACAATTCGCAATTCGGTATTGCTTTTTCCTCTAGGAATTTCAGTAGGAAGCTGACCAGTAAGAAGCGCAATTGTGTTTTCCTGATACGTTATTTGTCTTTGAATGTTTGGAATCGCAGCTTCTGCAATTGCTACCTGCTGTTCAATTTGTACTTTGTCCACTTCAGAAATATAACCGCTTTTAAATCTTTCGTTTATAATATCATAGTATTTCTCTCTGGTAGAAAGCGTTGACTTTGTAATTTCCAGCTGTTCGTCAAGGTTTCGCATTTGAAAGTACGCATATGCAATATTGCTGACGATTTCTGAGAGCACCACTTTACGGGCTTCTTCAGTAGCAAGGAGTTCGCTTTGAACGGCATTATTTTCATGACGGTATTTTCCCCAAAAATCAAGTTCCCAGGACATACTTGCTCCGGCATTTGAAGGCGTAAAGTTTTTCTTGTTGCTGTTTATTGTGGCTCCATATTGAAATGTCGGAAACAAATCGGCTTTGGCATAACCTAATTCGGCACGAAGCTGATCAATTCTGGAAACCGCGATTTTGAGATCGTAATTGTTTTCCAAGCCTTTTTTAATCAGGTCTTTTAAAACATCATCATTAAAAAGATCAAACCATTTCAAATTGGTTACGTTCGCCAGACTGTCTAGGTTTCTTTCGTTTTTATATGAATCTGATTGCTGCTGTTCTGGTTTGCTATATTTTGGCCCCACCATACAGCCCACAGGAAATAGGATCAGGATAAATATAACGACGATTATTTTATGTCTCTTAATCATGGCCCGTAGTATTTGGTTCCACATTATCTTCCGTAGATATGACTGTATCATCTTTCTTTTTTCCGATGTTTTCAATCATTACAAATAGACCCGGTACAATTAATACACCCAAAACCGTGGCGATTAACATACCGCTGAATACCGCCATTCCCATTACGATACGAGCTTGCGAACCTGCACCAGTTGCGGTCAATAACGGAACTACTCCAAGAATGAATGCAAACGCCGTCATTAAAATTGGCCTGAAACGCAATTTCGCCGCCACCATCGCCGACTCGTAAAGCGGTTTTCCTTTTTCGTATTCTTCTTTGGCAAACTCCACAATCAGAATGGCATTTTTAGCAACCAATCCAATTAACAATACGAGTCCAATTTGGGCAAAAACGTTATTTACATAAGCATCACTTCCAAATCTAGCGAGCATTAATCCTAAAAAGGCACCAAAAACCGCAAAAGGAGCTCCGAGCAAAACACTGAAAGGCAGTTTCCAGCTTTCATATTGTGCGGCAAGAATTAAGAATACAAATACCAATGCCATTATGAAAACCGAACCTCCGCCCGGCGAATGTTTTTCCTGATAAGACAAGTTGATGTAATCGAAACTCATATCGGCAGGCAAAGTCTGTTTGGCGACTTCTTCTAATGCAGTTAAGGCTTGCGCACTACTATAACCGTCATTTGGGCTTCCGCCGATTTCTGCAGATCGGAATAAATTTAAACGATTGGTAAAATCTGGACCTGTGACTTTTGTTGCTGTAACGAGTGTTGATATTGGCAACATATCACCGGCATTATTTTTCACATAAATCAAATTTAAATCTTCTGGTCGAACACGATCAGCTGCTTCACCTTGAAGATAAACTTTGTATTGACGGCCAAATCGGTTGAAGTCGTTTACATAACTTCCTCCTAAAAAGGCTCCTAATGCTTCTGTAACTTTAGAAACAGGAATGCCTAATTTCATCGCTTTGTCGTTATCAATGTCTAATTTAACCTGCGGTGTTCCGGCATTAAAAGTGGTATAAATTCGTTTTATTTCTGGACGCTGTTGTGCGGCGGCAATAAAAGCCTGAGTTTGTTCGGCCAAGTATTGAGGTGTATTTCCACCTCTGTCCTGAAGCATTAAACTGAAACCTGCCGATGCACCTAAACCTTGAATTGCAGGCGGACCAAATGAAAAACAAGTGGCTGTCGTAATTTGAGTGGCAAGTTTCATATTAAATCGGTCCACAAATTGTTTGGCCGTTTCTTCTCGGTCTTCCCAAGGTTTTAATGAGATGAAAATAAACGCATTGTTAGGTTGATAGGAGTTAGTAAGCATACTAAATCCGTTTATCGTCGTATAGGATAAAATAGATTTTTCTTCTTTTAAGAAACTATCTACTTTTTTCGAAATTTCATCTGTACGCTGTAATGACGATGCGGGTGGCAATGCAATATTGACTAAAACGTAACCCTGATCTTCTTCGGGAATAAATCCTAACGGAATTTTCTTTCCTAAAAATGCAGTAGCGACTAATATTACTACGAGCAACAGCACAATTCGAATGGCCTTTTTAGCAAAAAAGGTTGCTCCGCTGATATATTTTCCGGTAACTTTTTCGAAGATTCTGTTAAATCCGGCAAAAAACTTCGCCAGCCATCCGGTTTGTTCTTCGATCGGTTTGGTTGGTTTTAACAGCATCGCGCAGAGGGCGGGACTTAGCGATAACGCACTAAATGCCGAGAACGCGACCGAGACGGCAATCGTTATGGCAAACTGCTGATAAAATCGTCCGGTAATTCCTGGTGTCATTGCAACCGGAATAAACACGGCGCATAAAATCAAAGCAATCGCAATTACAGGACCCGAAACTTCCTTCATGGCCTGAACGGTTGCTTCTTTCGGACTTTTGCCATGTTCAATATGATGAATAACGGCTTCTACAACCACAATGGCATCATCCACCACAATACCAATTGCGAGTACTAATCCGAGAAGCGATAATGTATTGATGGAAAATCCTAATAAAGGGAAAACCGCAATAGTTCCGATAAGCGAAACCGGAACAGTAATCAACGGAATTAAAGTAGCACGCCAATTTTGAAGAAAAATGAATACTACTAAAATTACTAATATAATGGCTTCAAAAAGCGTGTGAACAATATCGTCAACTCCGGCAGTAATGGCTAAAGTGGTGTCCAAAGATTCCTGATATTCGATATCTTTTGGAAATTTTTCAGATAACAGTTTCATCGTACTTTTAGCAGTTTCAGCTACATCAAGAGCGTTACTTCCTGGCATTTGATACACCGCTACAACGGCGCTTGGTGAACTGTTTCTTCGTGCGGTTGAGCTGTAGTTTTCTGTTCCCAATTCAATTCGGGCAATATCACCCATTAAAACTTGTGCTCCGTCTTCTTTGCTTCGAACAACGATGTTTCCAAATTCTTTTTCCGTAACTAATCGGTCCTGAAGTGTAACACCATATGTAAATTCGGTATTTGGAGGAGCAGGCTCAGCACCAAATTTTCCTCCCGGACTAATCATGTTTTGAGCGTTCAGTGCATTTTTTACATCTTCAACGGTAATGCCGAGTTTGCTCATCATATCGGCTTTAAGCCAAATTCTCATCGAATAATCACTTCCTCCAAAGAGCGTAACTTCTCCAACTCCTTTGATACGGGCCAATTGATCCACAATATTAATACTCGCATAGTTGTTCAAAAACTTCGCATCATATTTTGGATTGGTTGAGGTAACCGTAAAAAGCATCATCGGGAAAGACAAAGATTTCTTTACCACAACCCCTTGTTGTTTTACACTCGAAGGCATAAATGGCGCCGATTGGTTTTGTCTGTTTTGGGTAAGCATATTGGCATTATCCAAATTGGTTCCTACATCAAAAGTTACTTCGATTGTACAGGCACCGTCAGAAGTGTTGATGGATTTCATGTATAACATGTTTTCAACACCATTTACTTTTTGCTCAATTGGCGTGGCAACAGCCTGTTCAACATTCAGCGCATTTGCTCCTGTAAAAGAAGTAGTGATTTTTACAACAGGAGGATTAATATCCGGATATTGCGAAATAGGCGTTTTTTGTAAAGCCAGTAATCCAAGTATCACAATAATAATACTGATTACAATAGCAACGATTGGTCTTCGAACGAAAAATTCTCCCATAATACTATGTATCTAGATTATTATTTAGTAACTGCAGTTTCTGTTTCACCTAATTGCCATTGTGTGACTTTTGGCGTAATAACGCTTCCATTTTTCAATAGTGAAGTACCTCCCATGGCTATTTTGTCGCCGGGTTTTAAACCTTCTTCAATAATATATCCATTTTGAACCGCCGGACCTGGTTTTACAATTTGCATTTGCACTTTGTTGTCATTTCCTAAAACATAAACCTGATAAATACCTTGTACTTCTATAACGGCACGTTGCGGAATTACAATGGCATCTTTGCGAATGTCTGTCAGCAATGCAATTTTTGCATACTGTCCCGGACGAAGTAATTTATCAGGATTTGGAAATGCGGCTTCAAATGTTATGGCGCCAGTTGCCGGATCTATTTGTCTGTCGGTAAAACTTACTTTTCCTGTTTGAGGATAAATTGAACCATCTGATAATTTTAAAGTCACAGTTGCTCCGGAACCTCTTAAAGCCGAATTTGGTTTGTTGAATTCTCTATAAAGACGCAAAAATTCCTGCTCACTCATGGTGAATCGAACTCTGACGTCTCCTAAATCAGAAATGGTATTTAAAATGGAAGCCGCACCCGGGCGTACATAATCGCCAACTCTCACTTTCGAGATTCCGATTAATCCGGAAATTGGTGCAACAATTCGGCAGTAGCCTAATTCAATTCTAGCATTTTGCACTGATGCGTCTGATGCTTTGATTTGTGCAATGGAAGCTGTATATGCTGATTTAGCCGAAACTAATTCTCTTTGACTCACTGCATTCATTTTTGCCAATGGAGCAATCATGTCCAAATCTGATTTGGTTTTTGATAATCTCGCTTGTGATTCTGCGGCGCCTCCTTCAGCTTCATTGAGTTTGGCTTTATAAGGCAATGGATCAATGGTATACAATAGTTGTCCTTTTGAAACAAAACTGCCTTCCTTAAAATTTATACTTTCGATAAGACCATCAACCCTAGGATTAATTTGAATATCAGATTGACCAAAAGTTTGTCCAGTATATTCAGATTCTATTTTAACATCCTGTTGTAAAACGGTTGTAACTGAAATTTCAAGTGGCTTGGGTTGTGGCGGGGCTTCTTTTTTGCAGGATAACAATAAAAAAAGTAAGAAGATTGCTGGAGGGTAGATTTTGTTCATTTTTAATTTTTTATTAAATTTTATTAAAACTCAACTAACTAAAAACCAAATAATTCCATAGCTAAGTTAACATTTTTTTAATTAAGATTTGAAATATTATTTTCATTTCTATTTTTTATTAAATTTATATGTAATTGATATTCAATTGTTAATAAAGCCGACTAAATGATGTAAAACATCGCTAAACTGCATTTTTTTGTAAGAATAAATTTTTATAGTGTCCAGTTTTAATTCTAAAAAGCTCCTATTATGTCAAAAAAAAATAAAATAAAATCGAAGAATTTGAATAGCGCTTCAAGCAATCTAAAAGCATTAAGCAAAAAAGAATTACTGCATAAGGCCAAAAAGTTCTCCGAACAATATTGTGTAGGTGATGATAAAGATTTTACGCTAAAGGAAAAGCCTACTTCTTATTTTGGAGATGAATCAAAATCGGCAATTAAAGAAGCTTTGCAAATGGGAGTAAAAGCATTGGCGGCGATGCAGGACACTCTATATGCGCAGGATAAATGGTCGGTGCTGATTATTTTTCAGGCAATGGATGCGGCGGGAAAAGATGGTGCAATCAAACATGTAATGTCTGGTATAAATCCGCAAGGCTGTCAGGTTTCTTCTTTTAAAGGTCCAAGTTCTGAAGAATTAGATCACGATTATCTTTGGCGCTGTCAAAAACATCTGCCGGAAAGAGGGCGAATCGGGATTTTTAATCGCTCTTATTATGAAGAAGTTTTAGTAGTTCGCGTGCACGAACAAATTTTGAGAGGACAAAAAATTCCTGAAAAATTGATTACCGAAGATATTTGGGACCAGCGTTTTCAGGATATCCGAAATTTTGAAAAATACTTAAATAGAAACGGAACCGTTGTAATCAAATTTTTTCTGAATGTTTCCAAAGAAGAACAAAAAAGACGATTTATAGAAAGAGTTGATAATCCCGATAAAAACTGGAAATTCAGCGCAGCCGACGCCAAAGAAAGAGGTTATTGGAATGATTATATGTTCGCTTACGAAGAGTTGATCAAGAATACATCAACCAAAAAATCACCTTGGTACGTTATTCCGGCCGATAATAAATATTATGCCCGAATTGCCATCGCATCAGCAATTATTCATGCTTTGGACGAAATGGATTTAGAATATCCAAAAGTAAGCGAAGAAAAAATCACAGAGTTGAATGCAGTAAAACAAGCATTGCTCGATGAAAAAGATTAAGAAGGAAAATAATTTATACAGTTTTGCTTTTTTTCTTTTTAAAAACCTTAGTACCTCAGAACCTTTGTAACTTAGAACCTTTTTCCGTACTTTTGCCGCTCATAAAAATATTCTTAACTTAAAACTGTTTATAGCATGCAACTGTATAACACTTTGAGCGCAGAAGAAAGAGCTGTCATGATCGATGATGCAGGTAAACAACGTCTTACGTTGTCTTTCTATGCGTATGCCAAAATTGAAGATCCCAAAAAATTTCGCGATGATTTATTTCTAGCCTGGAACGCACTCGACGCTTTAGGCCGAATTTATGTTGCCAATGAAGGAATAAATGCTCAAATGAGTATTCCTGAAGAAAACTTGGAGGCTTTCAGAGCAACTCTTGAAGTTTATGATTTCATGAAAGGCATTCGTTTGAATGAAGCTGTAGAACATGATGATCATTCCTTTTTAAAATTAACCATTAAAGTGCGCCACAAAATCGTTGCCGACGGTTTAAACGACGAAACTTTTGATGTAACTAATATTGGCGTTCACTTGAAAGCCAAAGAATTCAACGAGATTCTTGACGATCCAAACACCATTGTAGTTGATTTTAGAAATCACTACGAAAGTGAAGTTGGACATTTTAAAAATGCCATTACTCCAGATGTTGAAACTTTCAGAGAGAGTTTGCCAATCATCAACGAACAGCTTCAAAATCATAAAGAAGATAAAAATCTGGTAATGTATTGTACCGGAGGAATTCGCTGTGAAAAAGCAAGTGCATACTTTAAGCACCAAGGCTTTAAAAACGTGTTTCAATTAGAAGGCGGAATTATCAATTATGCCAAACAAATTGAAGCGGAAGGTTTAGAAAGCAAATTCATCGGGAAAAACTTTGTATTTGATAATCGCCTTGGAGAAAGAATCACGGATGATATTATTTCCCAATGTCACCAATGCGGAAAACCTTGCGACAATCACACCAACTGTGAAAACGATGGTTGTCATTTATTATTTATTCAGTGTGATGAATGTAAAGCCGCAATGGAAAACTGCTGTTCAACAGAATGTTTAGAGATTATTCATATGCCTTTGGTTGACCAAGTTCGTTTGAGAACCGGAAAACAAGTTGGAAACAAAGTATTCAGAAAAGGTAAATCAGAGAATCTAAAATTCAAACATTCGGGAGAACTGCCGAATGCTGCTCTTGCTGAGGTTGAAAAACCAGCCGATATCCGTCAGAAAATAAAAGTAAAAAAAGTACTTCTTGGAAAAGCGGAGCATTATTATGTAAAAGCGCAAGTTGGCCAATTTACAGTTGAAAATCAAGAAGTAAAGGTTGGTGATAAAATATTAATTTCTGGCCCAACAACAGGTAATCAGGAATTAGTTTTAGATAAAATAATCGTTGATGGCGCAGAAACCCAAACTGCAAAAATTGGTGATAAAGTTACTTTTGAAGTTCCCTTCAGAATCAGATTGTCTGATAAAATATATAAGATTTTAGAATAAAAGCGTTTAGTATAAGTCTTTAAAAAACAGCTGTTTTCAATAATATATTTAGTGCGAAACTTTAGCACGTTCAAATACCACATAAAGTTAATTTTAAGAGAAAAGTATAAGCTTTAAAATTAATTCACAATGACATTTCATGAAAAAATTGAACTCATGGCTCCCGCAGGGAGCTTTGAGTCACTTCAGGCTGCACTAAATAATGGTGCAGATTCTATTTATTTTGGTGTAGAACAACTCAACATGCGCGCCCGTTCAACGGTGAATTTTACGATTGATGATTTAAAAGAAATCGCCAATCGTTGCGAAGCAAAAAATGTTCGAAGCTATCTTACTTTAAACACAATTATTTACGATCACGATTTGTCTGTCGTAAAAACAGTATTGACCAAAGCTAAAGAAGCAAGCATTACTGCTGTAATTGCTTCTGACCAAGCCGTAATCGCCATGGCAAGATCAATAGGAATGGAAGTTCATATTTCCACACAGTTGAATGTAACGAATATCGAAACTATAAAATTCTACAGCTTATTTGCCGATACAATGGTTTTAAGCCGAGAATTAAGCTTACGTCAAGTGAAAAATATTACGGCTCAAATTGAAAAAGAGCAAATAAAAGGTCCAAACGGGAATTTGGTTGAAATCGAAATTTTCGGACACGGAGCTTTGTGTATGGCGGTTTCGGGAAAATGTTATTTGAGCCTGCATTCGCATAATTCATCTGCGAATCGTGGCGCCTGCAAACAAAACTGCCGAAAAAAATATACGGTTATCGATCAGGAAACTGGTTTTGAAATCGAATTGGATAACGAATACATGATGTCGCCTAAGGATTTATGTACTTTGGATTTTCTAGATCAAGTTATCGATTCCGGAATTAAAGTTTTAAAAATTGAAGGACGAGGACGCGCGCCAGAATATGTAGCAACAGTAACCAAAACTTATCGTGAAGCCATTGACGCCTATTGCGATGGAACTTTCTCAAAAGAAAAAATTACAGTTTGGATGCAGGCTTTAGAAACGGTTTACAATCGCGGTTTCTGGTCAGGTTATTATCTTGGGCAAGAGTTAGGAGAATGGAGTAATATTGCGGGATCTGCAGCAACACAGAAAAAGGTTTATGTGGGGAAAGGAACACATTATTTTCCAAAAGCTAATATTGGTCAATTCAAAATTGAAGCTTACGAGATTAAAATCGGAGATAAAATTTTGGTTACCGGACCAAGTACTGGTGCTCAGGAAATGATTATCGACGAAATGTTTGTAAACGATCTTACGGCAGAAAAAGCAACAAAAGGTGACGATTGTACTTTTAAACTTCCATTCCGAATCAGAATGTCGGACAAATTATATAAAATTGTTGAGGCGTAATGGTGATTGTTACTTTACAAAGAGACAAATGCATTGGCTGTAATTACTGCGTCGAAATGGATCCGTTACATTTTCAGATGTCAAAAAAAGACGGAAAATCGGTTTTGATTCATTCTGAAAATGCAAAAGGTTTTTTTACCTTGAAATCTCCCAGTCATGCAATTGTAGAAAGCTGTGAATTGGCAGCAAAAGCTTGTCCGGTAAAAATTATTACGGTTAAAAAAACCTGAAAAAATGAATTTATAGAACAATAAACAAGCCTATTTTGTGACAAACAGAATAGGTTTTTTTATTTAACAACCCTTTAGAAGTAATCTATAAATAGCCAAATAAAAAAAATACTATCTTTACCGATCAAACGTTTATGAACTTAAGTTGCTTTTATGCAACACTACATATATAATTATGGCATGTACAAGTTGTTCAACCTCAGATGGTGGCGCACCAAAAGGTTGTAAAAATAATGGGACTTGCGGCACCGATAGCTGCAATAAATTGACGGTTTTTGACTGGCTTTCGAACATGAGTCCGTCTAATGGAGAGGCGATTTTTGATTGTGTTGAGGTTCGTTTTAAAAACGGACGCAAGGAATTTTTTAGAAATTCAGAGAAATTAACTTTAAGTATTGGCGATATTGTAGCAACTGTTGCTTCGCCAGGACATGATATTGGAATTGTTACTTTGACAGGCGAATTGGTTAAAATTCAAATGAAGAAAAAAGGAGTAAATCACGAAAGTAACGAAGTTCCGAAAATTTACAGAAAAGCATCTCAAAAAGATATTGATATTTGGTCTGTAGCCCGTGATCGTGAAGAACCAATGAAAGTTCGTGCACGTGAATTGGCAATTCAGCATAAATTGGAAATGAAAATTTCGGATATCGAATTTCAAGGAGACGGATCAAAAGCGACGTTTTACTACACCGCAAATGATCGTGTCGATTTTAGAATGCTGATTAAGGATTTTGCAAAAGAATTCAGTACAAGAGTTGAGATGAAACAAGTTGGTTTCCGTCAGGAAGCGGCACGTTTAGGCGGAATTGGTTCTTGCGGACGTGAACTTTGCTGTTCAACTTGGCTGACCGATTTTAGAAGTGTCAATACATCGGCGGCGCGTTATCAGCAATTGTCGTTGAATCCACAAAAATTGGCAGGACAATGCGGAAAGCTTAAATGTTGTCTAAACTATGAGTTAGATACTTACATGGATGCTTTAAAAGATTTTCCAGATTACGATACTAAATTAGTAACCGAAAAAGGAGACGCTGTTTGTCAAAAACAAGATATTTTTAAAGGATTAATGTGGTTTGCATACACTAATAATTTTGCAAACTGGCATGTTTTAAAAATTGATCAGGTTAAAGAAATTATTGCCGAGAATAAGCAGAAAAATAAAGTTTCTTCATTAGAAGATTTTGCGATCGAAGTAACTTCTGAGCCAGAAAAAGACTTTAATAATGCAATGGGTCAAGAGAGCTTAACTCGTTTTGATCAGCCAAAAAGAAAGAAAAAACCAAACCGCAAGCGCAAACCAAATGCTGAAAATGCGGTCGTGGCAACGGCACCAGCTAAACCACAGCAAGGAAATAATAACAATAATAATAAACCGGCTGGGGGAAATCCGAATAAATCGAACAAAGGACAGAACAAGCAAAATAATTCGAATAAATCAAATAAACCGAATGAAAACAAGCCTGCTGAACCTAGAAAACCTATAATTATTACTAAAAATGAGAATAAAAAATAGCGCAATTCTTCTTTTGGTTGCAATACTTCTTTTCTCTTGCGATAAGAAAAGAGTATTTGATGAATACAAATCGGTTGGAAGCGCCTGGAATAAAGATAGTGTCGTAACATTTGATCTGCCAGTTTTAGATTCTACCAAAAAATACAATTTATTTGTAAATTTGAGAGACAACAACAATTATCCGTATAATAATTTGTTTCTAATTGTGGCTATTGAAACGCCAAGCGGTTTCACAAAAGTGGATACTTTAGAATATCAAATGGCAAATCCAGACGGAACATTGTTAGGAAACGGTTTTACTGATATCAAGGAGAGTAAATTGTTTTACAAAGAAGATGTAAAGTTTAAAGGAAAATATAAAGTTCATATTAAACAAGCTGTTAGAGAATCAGGCAAAATTCCTGGTGTTCAGGCTTTAGAAGGTATTACAGACGTTGGTTTTAGAATAGAACAAAAAGATTAGAAAATAATTATGGCTGCTAAGAAAAACAATCAAACAAATAGCGTTAAAGATATTAATTACTATAAAAAGAAGTTCTGGCGTGTTTTTGCATATACTTTGCTGGGTATTCTGGCTTTCTTTTTATTTGCCTCTTGGGGATTATTCGGTTCAATGCCTTCGTTTGAAGATTTGGAAAATCCGGACTCAAATTTAGCCACTGAAATTATTTCTTCAGATGGTGTAGTTATCGGTAAATATTTCAAAACCAACAGATCTCAGCTTAAATATTCTGATTTGCCAAAAAGTTTAGTTGAAGCGTTAGTGGCAACAGAAGATGCACGTTTTTACGAACACTCAGGAATTGACGGACGCGGAACTTTAAGAGCTGTTTTCACCTTAGGAACTAATGGTGGAGCAAGTACATTAACACAGCAATTAGCCAAACAATTATTTCACGGAGAAGGTTCTAAGTTTTTGCCGTTTAGAATTGTTCAGAAAATAAAAGAATGGATTATTGCGATTCGTCTAGAAAGGCAATATACCAAAAACGAAATTCTTGCAATGTATTGCAACGTTTATGATTTTGGAAATTATTCTGTTGGAGTAAGTTCGGCAGCGCAGACTTATTTTTCTAAAGATCCAAAAGATTTGACAATGGACGAATCAGCGATTTTGGTTGGAATGTTCAAAAATTCAGGATTATACAATCCAGTTCGTAATCCGCAGGGCGTAAAAAATCGCCGTAATGTTGTGCTTTCTCAAATGGAAAAAGCAAAAATGATTACTACAGCAGAAAAACTGAGATTGCAGGCTTTGCCAATTACTTTAAAATTCAAATTAGAAAGTCACCGCGAAGGTATGGCAACATACTTTAGAGAATATCTTCGTGACTACATGAAAAAGTGGGTTGCTGAAAACAAAAAACCTGACGGTTCTGATTATGATATTTATAAAGATGGTCTAAAAATCTACACAACTATCGATTCAAGAATGCAGCAATATGCTGAAGAAGCGGTTTCAGAACACATGAAAAATTTACAACAGCAGTTTTTCCTTGAAATGAAAACCAATAAAAATGCTCCTTTCGTAAATATTACCCAAGCTGAAACAGACAGAATCATGATGCAGGCGATGAAAAATTCTTCTCGCTGGGCAATTATGAAAGATATGGATAAGAGTGAGGATGATATCATTGCTTCATTCAAAGTAAAAACGCAAATGCGAATATTTACTTGGAAAGGAGAACGTGATACTATTATGACGCCACTAGATTCAATTCGTTATTACAAACACTTTTTGCAGTCTGGTTTAATGGCAATGGAACCTCAAACCGGAAATATCAAAGCATGGGTTGGAGGAATCAATTACAAATATTTCCAATACGATCACGTTGGTCAGGGAGCAAGACAAGTTGGTTCGACTTTTAAGCCTTTTGTTTATGCAACGGCAATCGAGCAGCTAAATATGTCTCCATGTGATTCAATTTTAGATGGACCATTCATGATTCATAAAGGACGTCATCACGTAACAGAAGACTGGGAACCAAGAAACTCAGACAACAGATACCGCGGAATGGTAACGTTGAAACAAGGTTTGGCAAATTCAATCAATACAGTTTCTGCCAAATTAATTGACAGAACTGGTCCAGAAGCGGTGGTTGAATTAACTAAAAAATTAGGTGTAAAAACAGAAATTCCAGTACAGCCATCGATTGCATTAGGAGCTGTAGATATTACGGTTGAAGATATGGTTGCGGCGTACAGCACATTTGCAAATCAGGGAGTTTATGTAAAACCTCAGTTTTTAAGCCGAATTGAAAATAAAAGCGGTGAGGTGATTTATGAACCAATTCCAGAATCGCATGACGTTTTAAATAAAGATATTGCTTTTGCAGTAATCAAATTATTAGAAGGTGTTACTGAAACAGGTTCTGGTGCGCGTTTACGTACGCAGGGCGGAGGAAGCGGTGATAACCGTTGGACAGGATACCCTTATATGTTTACAAATCCAATTGCAGGTAAAACCGGAACAACACAAAATCAGTCAGACGGTTGGTTTATGGGAATGGTTCCAAATTTAGTAACAGGAGTTTGGGTTGGTTGTGAAGATCGTTCAGCACGTTTCAAAAGTTTGACTTATGGACAGGGAGCTACTGCAGCATTACCAGTTTGGGCTTACTTTATGAAGCTTTGTTATAAAGATCAAAACCTTCAGATTTCAAAATCAGAATTTGAGCGTCCAGCAAATCTTTCTATAAAAGTAGATTGCTACAGCAGACCAGCTGTCGTAAAAGATACTACGCAGACAGAACAAAACACAGACGAATTCGAGTTGTAAACTTAAATTTAGTTTTTTAAATAATAAATCCTTTTGTAGTCTTCTAAGTCTGAAGAATACAAAAGGATTTTTTTGATCACTAGCTTTTACATATATACTCCGCTAGGAGTTAAATATTGGTAGAAAACATTGAATGTTTAGATTTTGAAGATGTCCCGTAGGGACTAGATCTTTTAAGATTCTTAATGAATTTCACATATAGTCCCTATGGGACAAAATAGCATTGACAATAAATTTTCTATCAATATTTAATCTCTACGAGATATATTTATATTGGATTGAATATTTATAATTAAACCGATGAAAATAAATTCATCAAAACTATTACGAAATCGATATAATTCAATCTAAAAATCTTATTTTTATCAAAAATATACGGTAATAAAGACAGTTTGTTATGATAACAAAAAAAGTTAACAATGTTCAAGAAGCAATAGCAGGAATTGAAACCGGAATGACAATTATGTTTGGTGGTTTTGGTTTATGCGGAATTCCTGAAAATACGATTGCAGCGCTGGTAAACACATCAATTTCAGATTTAACTTGTATTTCAAATAATGCGGGAGTTGATGATTTTGGTTTGGGATTGCTTTTGCAGAAAAAACAAATCAAAAAAATGATTTCCTCATATGTTGGTGAAAATGCTGAGTTTGAACGCCAGATGCTTTCTGGAGAATTGGAAGTTGAATTGACGCCACAAGGAACTTTAGCAGAAAGATGCCGCGCAGCGCAAGCCGGAATTCCTGCATTTTTCACGCCAGCTGGTTATGGAACTGAAGTTGCAGAAGGAAAAGAAGTGCGTGAATTCAAAGGAAAAATGCATATTATGGAAAAAGCTTTTGAAGCTGATTTTTCGATTGTAAAAGCATGGAAAGGCGACGAAGCAGGAAATCTTATTTTTAAAGGAACTGCAAGAAACTTTAACGCTTGTATGGCCGGTGCTGGAAAAATCACAATTGCCGAAGTTGAAGAACTGGTTCCAGTGGGAACTTTAGATCCAAATCAAATTCATATTCCGGGAATTATGGTACAGCGTATTTTTCAAGGAGAGAAATTTGAGAAACGTATCGAGCAACGCACGGTTAGAATTAGATAATTAGAAAATGTGATAATTAGAAAATGCTCTGCGTAATCTAAATAATTATCAAATTGACTAATTGGCACATTAAAAAAAAAGACACATTAGAAATATGCTGAGTAAAGAAGATATAGCAAAACGAATTGCAAAAGAAGTAAAAGACAGATATTTTGTAAACCTTGGAATTGGGATTCCGACTTTGGTTGCGAATTATGTTCGAGAAGATATTGCGGTTGAATTTCAAAGTGAAAACGGAGTTTTGGGAATGGGACCTTTTCCATTTGCAGGCGAAGAAGACGCCGATATTATCAACGCCGGGAAACAGACTATTACAACGCTTCCGGGTGCGAGTTTTTTTGATTCGGCTTTTAGTTTCGGGATGATCCGCAGTCAAAAAGTTGATTTAACGATTTTAGGTGCAATGGAAGTTTCTGAAAACGGTGATATTGCCAATTGGAAAATTCCGGGTAAAATGGTAAAAGGAATGGGAGGTGCAATGGATTTAGTGGCTTCCGCCGAAAACATCATCGTTGCCATGATGCATGTGAACAAAGCAGGGGAATCTAAAATCTTAAAAAAATGTACTTTGCCATTAACAGGTGTAGGATGCGTTAAAAAGGTTGTAACCGAACTTGCAGTTCTCGAAGTAACCGAAAAAGGTTTTAAGCTCTTAGAACGAGCGCCAGGTATTTCTGTCGAGCACATCATCGCTTCAACGGAAGCGGATTTGATTATCGAAGGCGAAATTCCTGAAATGTCGATTTAAAGTTTAGCTTTTAAATTAATTTAAATATAGAGAACTTCTTGAAAAAGGGTTCTCTTTTTTATTTTTCAGATCAAACAACAAAGTAATCTTTTATTTACATTTGTTGTGATTTTAAAAAAGACGCATTTGGAAAAGTTTGAAATAGATATTAAATGGGGAAGTTATTTCTTCATTATAAATACAGCAAGTACAATTTTTATAGCATTATTAATGTCTTTGATAGACGGTCGCAGTTTGTTATATCTGTCTAATTTTGTTATTCCGGTTTTTATAATTCAATTGTTTTATTTTACTGTTAAAGCTTTTAAAGAAAATAATGAAAATGGTTTAAGTAAAGGTTTTCGAAAGTTTTTTGTTTTCATTAGGCTTTTGATATTTTATTTCTTTCTAGTTTCATTTTTAAACCAAACTTCAAGTTCAGATATTCGATATAATTCTTTACTGTTTTCTTATAGAAGAAAAGATCTTTCAGAATTTTTAATTGATGAGAACTCAAGTGAAGATTATGTTATCACATTAAATGATTTTCTTTTTATGTTAAAAAGAAAACTTAGACTAATAGCAGAAATTTAGCATAAAATAGAAAACATAAAAAACCGCCCATTGAGGCGGTTTTTCATTTATAAGATTTTGCGAACTTTGCGTAAATCCTAGCATTCTTTGCGGTTAAATACCAAGTACTATAAATTAAAAGAAGCTCCTAAACTAAAAGTTGCTTGATTATTCAAATGATCAAAAACGTCATTGTTATCGCTGTATTTTGCTATTGGAAAACCAATTTCTGTGAAAACTCCAAATCCTTCAGTGAAGAAATAACGACCACCTACGTGACCACCAAAATTCTTCAGACCTATACTTAAACCTGGGTAAATATCTAATTGTTCAATTCCGATAACACTGCTTAAATTAGCGTTGATTCTTGCTTTTGCATCAAAACGATCTTTGAATTCTGGTTTGTAATCATTGTACGGAGTTGGATTGCCACCATAAATACCATTAAAATTATTTACTCCAAGTAAATAATTCGTAACAAAACCAAAAGAGAAATTTTCTCCTAATCCGAAATCTACAGAACCCTGAATTCCTGAACCGCCATCTTGAAGATTAGCACCTACGTTAACTTTGATGTCGCCTTTTCCTTTAAATGCTTGTTGTGCTTGCGTTAATCCGAATGATAATAAAAACAAAAATGTAATAATTTTTTTCATAAAACTTTAAATTAATTGATTTGGTTTGCAAATGTAAACTTTTATACATTAATTCCTACCTTTTTCATCAAAATAGAGTTCATTTAACGGGTCACTTTGCCAGAATTCTTTTGTGTCAACATTCATGATCGTAAGTGGTCCTTTAAAAGCTGCGCCAGTGTCAACATTCCAAACGCAGGCTTTGTTTACAGGTACAGTTTGCCCAATTCTGGTAACAGGAGTATGGCCAATGTAGATTTCTTTATAAACTGTAAAACGTTTAGGATAATATAAATCATCGGGCTTTAAATTTGGATTTAAAGCAAGCGCCGATTCCCAAAGCGTTCTATCCCAGTAAAATAATTTCGGAAAGTATTCCCAGACTACACCATTCAAATTTGTAAATCCAGCGTGAACAAAAAGTCGGTTTTCATCATCAAGATAATAATCCTTCAGTGATTCTAAAAATGCAATATGTGTTTTCTTTTTTTCTTCAGAAAGTTTAGAATATCCTTCAACAGTAGCTTTTCCGCCATGTTTATACCACATTTCTTCATCAAAATCTTCATGTCTGTTTTCAAGCCAGTCGAGAGCCAGCTGATCATGATTTCCTCTAATGCAAATGCATTTTTGTTTGGTTTTAAGATCAATTAAAAAATCGATTACATCGGCAGATTGACTCCAGCCGTCTACATAATCACCTAAAAATATAAGAGTATCGTCTGCGGTAACTTTGGCTCTGTCCAACACTTGCTCAAGTGCGCGTAATCCTCCGTGTATATCGCCTATAACAAATGTTCGCATTTTTTAATATTTCGAATAAGGATTACAAAAATAGAGAAAATGATTTGTTTGGAATCATTTAGTTGTTAATCTTTAAAAATTGATACTATTTATAACTATTGCCAGCGTTTTTTTATTGTTTTCCTATTTAAATTTGTACAATGTCTGAAACGCCAACATACCGTAAAATTATCCACATTGATATGGATGCTTTTTATGCCTCAGTAGAGCAGATGGATAATCCGGCTTTACGTGGAAAACCCGTCGCTGTTGGTGGTTCAGAAAACAGAGGAGTAGTTTCAGCAGCGAGTTATGAAGCCAGAAAATTTGGTGTCCGAAGTGCTATAAGTGGAGTTTTGGCCAAAAAATACTGCCCAGAAATTATTTTTGTCCGTCCGAGATTTGATCGTTATAAAGAAATCTCTTCTAAAATTCATAAAATTTTTCATGATTATACGGATTTAGTTGAACCGCTTTCGCTGGATGAAGCTTATCTTGATGTAACTCAAAATAAAAAAGGAAACCCAAGTGCCAGTTTGCTTGCGCAGGAAATCAGAATGCGAATTTTGAACGAAGTTGGGCTTACAGCTTCTGCAGGAATTTCAGTCAATAAATTTGTTGCTAAAATTGCCAGCGATGTCAACAAACCGAATGGGCAAAAAACCGTTAATCCAGATGAGGTTTTAGCTTTTTTAGAAGAATTGCCAATCCGGAAATTTTATGGTGTTGGAAAAGTAACGACAGAAAAAATGTATCAGCTTGGTATTTTTACCGGAGCCGACTTAAAAAGCAAAACGCTGGAATTTCTGGAAAAACATTTCGGAAAATCTGGAGGTTTTTATTATAAAGTTGTTCGCGGTATCCATAACAGCGAAGTAAAATCAAACCGCATTACAAAATCTGTTGCAGCTGAACATACTTTTGATGTCAATTTATCATCTGAAATTTTTATGCTTGAACAGCTTGAAAAAATCGCAACATCATTAGAAAGACGTTTGAAGAAACATAATATTTCAGGAAAAACAGTTACGCTAAAAATCAAATACAGCGATTTCACACAACAGACCCGCAGTAAAACACTTCCATACTTTATTTCAGATAAAAGTCTGATTTTAGAAACCGTAGAAGAATTATTGTATCAAGAGCGAATGAAAGATTCTGTGAGATTGCTTGGAATTTCGCTAAACAACTTAAATACAGAGGAAAAGAAAGCGGTTGTTGTGCAATTAAAATTTTCATTTTGATATGTTATAATATTTGAAAATACGGTTTTCCGTAATAAAAATTGGAGTTTTAGCTTTATCTTTGAGAGAAAAGATGTCTCATTTAAATTGCTCCAAATGAAAAACGCTGACCATGAAGATGCTTCCTATCGATATTCGGTTCCAATTTTGGCTTGGGATTTTCACTATGAATATGTAAATGAATTGAAAGCGATAGTTTCCGATTTGAAAAAGCTCCATGATATTTCAACTCAATATTCATGGAATGAAAAGGAACTTGAAATAGAAGAACGAATTAAAAATGAAGTAGTTGTGATTACAGATTTGAATTTGAAAATCGTTTTCGCATCCAGTAAAATTAAAAGAATGACGGGTTATACCGAGGCAGAAGTTTTAGGCAATACGCCCAAGATGTTCCAAGGTCCGGAAACTTGCCCAAGTGCTTTGAAAGAAATCAGAGAAGCAATTCAGTTAAAAACTGCATTTGAGAAGACGATAGAAAACTATAAAAAAAATGGAAAAATGTACAGCTGTCACATCAGCGGTTTTCCAGTTTATAACGCTAAAGGCGAAGTTTCTCATTTTATAGCATTTGAAAGAAATGCCTTTAGTGCTTAATTTTTTTAACCCAAAAGTACGCTAAGACCTGCGCAAGGTTCGCAAGATTTATAAAAAACAAAACCGCCCAAAAGGCGGTTTTTATATTCATAAAGAAAACTTAGAATCTCAGTACCTCAGATTATAAATTCTCAAAGAAGTCATTTCCTTTGTCATCAGTGATGATGAAAGCAGGGAAATCTTTCACGGTAATTTTACGAACCGCTTCCATTCCTAGCTCTTCAAAATCAACAACTTCTACTTTTAGGATATTATCTTGTGCCAAAATAGCAGCTGGGCCACCAATAGAACCTAAGTAGAAGCCACCGTATTTGTTGCAGGCATCCGTAACTTGTTTCGTACGGTTTCCTTTTGCAAGCATAACCATACTGCCGCCATGTTTCTGGAATTCATCTACATAAACATCCATACGCCCAGCCGTTGTTGGTCCAAAACTTCCTGAAGCCATTCCTTCTGGAGTTTTTGCTGGTCCAGCATAATATACAGGGTGATTTTTAAAGTATTCCGGCATTGGTTTTCCGGCATCTAATAATTCTTTGATTTTTGCGTGCGCAATATCTCGAGCAACAATTACAGTTCCGTTTAATTTCAAACGTGTTTTAATTGGATATTGAGATAATTTAGCCAAAATCGCTTCCATTGGCTGATCCAAATCAATTTCAACCGGAGCTTCTAAATGTGGTGCTGTTTCTGGTAAAAATTGTTTCGGATTTACTTCCAACTGTTCAACGAAGATTCCATCTTTCGTAATTTTTCCTTTAATATTTCTATCGGCAGAACATGAAACTCCTAATCCAACTGGACAAGAAGCGGCATGACGAGGCAAACGAACGACACGAACATCATGTGTAAAATATTTTCCTCCAAATTGAGCTCCAATTTCACTTTCCTGACAGATTTTTTGAACTCTTTCTTCCCATTCTAAATCACGAAAAGCCTGACCGGCCATATTTCCTGATGTTGGAAGATAGTCATAATATCCTGCAGATGCTTTTTTAACGGCGCCTAAATTCGCTTCCGCAGAAGTACCGCCAATTACTAAAGCCAAGTGATATGGAGGACAAGCCGAAGTTCCTAAATCTTTAATTTTTGCGCGAATGAAGGCGTCAAGGGATTTATCGTTCAATAACGATTTTGTCTGCTGGTATAAATATGTTTTATTAGCAGATCCGCCTCCTTTTGCCATGAATAAGAACTCATAAGAATTCCCTTTTTTAGCATAAATATCAATTTGAGCCGGAAGATTTGATCCTGAATTCTTCTCTTCAAACATCGTAATTGGAACGATTTGAGAATAACGTAAATTACGTTTTTGGTAGGTATTGAAAATTCCGCGGCTTAGCCATTCTGCATCATCAACACCAGTAAAAATGCTTTCGCCTTTTTTTGCCATTACAATTGCAGTTCCTGTATCTTGACAGCTTGGCAATTGACCTTCGGCTGCAACCGAAGCATTTTGAAGTAGATTATACGCCACAAAACGATCATTGTCAGTCGCTTCTGGATCGTCAAGAATTTTTCTTAGTTTTTGTAAATGTGTTGTTCTCAACATGAACGAAACATCTGTTAACGCTTCTTCAGCCAATAATTCTAGACCTTTAGGATCAACAGTTAAAACTTCGCGTTCTCCAAATTTTTCTGTTTTTACAAAATCAGAAGTGATTTTGCGGTATTGTGTCTCATCCTTTAAAATTGGATAAGGATCTTGGTATATAAAATCAATCATTGTTTTGTTTTTTTACAAAGTTAGAAATTATTTACCTAAGAAAGAATTTGAATTAGGGGTGTTTTAAAGTGATTATTCTTGTTTATGAAAGTCATCAAAACTCATTTTTTTCTCAAAATAAGTCTTGTCTTTTGCCGAAAGCAATTGCTTTTTCCAATGATTTCCGTTTAAGCGAAAAATAATCGAATCAGAGTGAGTAACGGTTCCCATATTTTCGTCGTTATCATCCGGTACAAATGCAACGGTTTTACAGTAGAATAATTCAGGATTGGCTTTCTTCGACGGATTTTCGAATTCAACCCAATTCCCCCAGCCACTGTCAGACAGCGTGTACCAATCATAAACCAACTGTAAGTCGTTGTTTTTTAAATAATACAAATAGTTTTCGTGCATATAACCACATGCAGGATATCCAAAACCCAGTTGAATAAAAAGAGAACTTTCGATACTCTCTCTGCCCAATCCATAAATAAGATTCCATTCGGATCCTTCTTCAATTCCTTTAATAGTAATTTCGGTATTGGCAGTTTTCGTCTTATTAAAATAAAAATCAAGTCGGTATTTTCCCGTTACAACACTATCCTTATCCATTTTTTTATCTAACAGATGTGCCAAAATATAATTATCCTTTGCAGTTTCTCCATTTGTATAAACAGAAACGGTATCTGTTTTTAAGAAAATTTCTTTTTCCGTAATCGCTTCTGTTTTGGTTTTAGAAGTTTTTTCAGAAGTTTGATTTGCCGGCTTTGGTTTTTGGCAACCAATTAAAAGAAATAGGATAAAAAGGCATTGTGGTTTCATTAATGTTTGATATTTATTAATTTTTTTGTGTTAAACTCAATTTAATTATATATAAAGATTTAAAAAAACCAAGTTGCCACAAAAATCGCCGTAATAACACAAATTAAATCTACCAAAAGCATTGTGCCTAAAGCATAACGCGTATTTTTTATATTAATCGAACCAAAGTAAACCGCAATTACATAAAAAGTGCTTTCAGCACTGCATTGAAAAATACTGCTCAATCTTCCCGTTAGAGAATCTGCGCCAAAAGTATTCATAGAATCAATCAAAAAGCCTCTTGATCCCGCAGAGCTAAAAGGACGTAACATTGCTACAGGTAAAGCATTCGTGATTTCTTGACTTACACCTAAATTCGAAAATACAAATCCGATTCCATCACTGATAATTTCAAATAAGCCACTGTTTCTGAATAAAGAAATGGCAACC
This sequence comes from Flavobacterium sp. LC2016-01, assembly GCF_009711135.1. Taxonomy (GTDB): domain Bacteria; phylum Bacteroidota; class Bacteroidia; order Flavobacteriales; family Flavobacteriaceae; genus Flavobacterium. The sequence continues at coordinate 82,031 of NZ_WMIC01000012.1, forward strand.
AGCATTCCCAAAACATAAGGGAAAATGGTAACTCCGGTTTTAACTCCGTTGTTCGCGCCGACTACAAATGTGTCAAAAACAGTCGTGTCAGCTTCTTTAAATTTTTTCTCATGAACAAATGAGAAAATCAAGGTAAATGCAATAATTGCAATTAATATTAACCCAGAAAGGTTAGACGTAAAATAATTTTTTCCAATTAAATCCAAATGATTCACATACATAAGCAAACCAACAATTGCTGCAATTAAAACCATTAAACCAATAAGAAGTGAAGCACTTTTAAAATTGATTTTTTGTTTGATTCCCACAATTAAGAAAGCGGCAATTGTGCCAATAAATGAGGTTATAATGCATGGCAGCATGACATCGGCTGGATTTGTTGCATTTGCCGCTGCACGATATCCAATAATCGAAGTCGCGATTAAGGTTAATCCAGACGCATGAAGACACATAAACATAATCTGCGCATCACTAGCTTTGTCTTTATCGGGGTTTATTTCTTGTAAACTTTCCATGGCTTTCAGTCCAAAAGGCGTTGCGGCCGAATCTAAACCTAAGAAATTAGCAGCAAAGTTTAGCGTCATATAGGATATCGACGGGTGATTTTGTGGGATACTTGGAAATACTTTCACAAATACCGGACTCAAAAGTTTCGCTAATTTTCCAGAAGCTCCGGAAATAATCAAAAGTTCCATTAAACCGCAAAAGAAAGCCAAATAAGCAATAAGCGGCAGAATTATATCAACTAAAGTAGTTTTACAAGTTGGCAGCAAACCATCAGATTTTTGAAGACCGCTGTAAATTTTTACCGTTTTGTTTTTGTAAACGTAAGTAGTATCGGCATTTAGCGTATCGCGATTGATAATCATGGTTTGATCCTTCGCTTTTGTAATACTGTCTTTTATGAAAGCTGGAAGCTGTTCGATGTATTTTTCAGAAACCAAAATTGGGTCGTCTTTTTTTCCATTCAATACAGAATCAACAGTATAAGTATTGGCAGTAAATAAACTGACTACAATAAAGAAAATTGAAGAAATGAAAATCGCTAACCAAAATCTGCTTAAAACCATAATTATATTTTTTGTAAATGTAATTATTTAGCAATAAAATGCACAAAGATTTTAGTGCCGAAAGCAGAAGTATTTATATGAAACGGCAATCTTTTAGTGAAAATTCGATTTATTCAATAACAATTTTGGTTCCGAGATACTTTTCAAAAGCTTTAATTTCATCAAATAAAATTTCTTTTTTAGAGTTTTCGATCGCATTAAAAAAATGTGTTTCTACTTTGACATGATCTTTTTTGACCGTTCTTTTCCAAATTCCAATTACTTTTCCGTTTTCGAGAATAATGGGTTTAAAAATACCATTGTTGGTAAAAGCTTTTGATTGATGTTCTGGCTGCATCGAAGCTTCTCGAGTTTTATACGAAATTAAAATCTTATCAAAAGCCGGAAGAAAATGTACGCTTTCGCGGAAGTCATTTTCAAAAGAACAATCCGTTCCAAACCAATAAATCTGTCCGTCAATTTCGATAGAATTTAATTGCAACTTAATTGCATTAATGATTTTTGAGCAGATAGTTGGAGGGAAACCAGACCACCACGAAAAGTCAGTAATCGTAGCAGGGCCGTGGCTTTCGAAGTATCGTTTTGCTAGTTTTGCGAGGCCTTCTTCTTTGGTTAATTTGGTTTTTGGTCTAGCAACTCTTTCTTCTAATAATGCATAAGTGATTTGTTTGCCTTTCATTTTTCCGTTGCAAACTAAGCCGTCGAGTTCGGCATTCATCATTAAGGCCGCACTCAAAAAATCGGCAACAGACGTTTTTTTGATGTTGAGTTCTTGCATGATTTCGTCACGTGTCAGATGATTATTTCCTGCTAATAGTTTTTCGATTTTGGAATTGGTCTGATCGAGTTTTTTGGCATCATAACCAAATTTCTTAGCCGCCGAAGCTGTAAAACGTTTCACTTGTGGAGCCGAAAGATCCAGCATCCAATAAATATCTTCTGAAGAAACAAAATGCCAAGTTGGACGCAAAATATGTGTCCGGATAATTTTAGCCGAATTTACAGCTTCTTCAATTTCCTTTTCAGAAGCATCACATCGGGAACCAACCGCCCATTTTGCCATTGCATAATCCTGCGCTTGCATTGCACCAAAATGCCGAACAACTTCTTGCGGTGTGCAGGAATTTGTTTTGTACAATTTTTGAGCAACCAAACGATGATGTGAAATTTCAGAATGTGTCACAATTTGTTTTTATAATAGAAAATTAAAAAAGAAAACAATATTAATTGCTGAATGACTAAAATATAAATTCCAAATTTTAACTGACTTTGATTAAAGTAGATAAAATATACAGACGAAAGTAGGCATAAAATGATAAGTGTATATATTAATTTATGTCTTTTAAAATGAAAAGAAATTATTTCTAATAGAATAGAAATGGGAATTAAAAGAACAATAAAAAGATCTATTGTTTCCAAATAGGGATATCTTAAATGGTAAAAAATACTTTTAGTTATTTCGATACTATATTCGAGGTAATTTATTGAATAGGAGCTAGAATGAGTTACCGAATTTTCAAAAAATGGAAAAAATAAAATCCCCATTGCTGATAATAGTAAAAAGTAAATCAATAGATTTTTCATAGCTGCCTTTTTAGACGTGAATAATCTCTTCGTCAATAAGCAATTCTTCTCTGCGTAAGCGAAGGAAAATCTGTGCTACAGCAATGGTGTCTTTTTCGCAATACGTTACAATTCGGTCAATATCTTTTTCGACATAAAAAACATGTGCAACTTGACTTCCGTCGATATCGCCTTTTGGAGATGGAACTCCGAGAATTTTGGTCAGTAATTTTAAAGAAGTAAAATGCTTGTAATCGCCAAATTTCCATAATTCCAAAGTGTCTAAATGCGCAATTTCCCAAGGTTTTTTGCCAAATAAATTCAGTTTATCAGGAATTGCGATTTGGTTGATAATCATTCGTCGCGCAATAAACGGAATATCAAATTCTTTGGCATTATGTCCGCATAATAAATGCTGTGGCTGATTGAAATGATTATTCAGCAGATTATTGAAGTCTTTCAGAATCTTTTTTTCTTCTCCAAAAAAAGATGTTACTCTAAAATTTCGAATATCTCCTTTGATTGTAAAATAACCAACAGAAATACAAACAATCTTTCCAAACTCCGCCCAAATCCCGGCACGATCATAAAACTCTTCAGGCGTAAAATCATCTTTTCGCTGATATTGCGTTTTCTGATCCCAAAGCGATTGCATTTCTAAGTCAAGCGAATTGAAGTTTTCTTCTTCCGGAACGGTTTCTATATCAAGAAATAAAATGTTGTTGAGGTTAATTTTTTCAATCATTATTGAGACATCTTAGATGTTAGATTTTTAGACTTGTTAGATTTATAAAAGTACAAAAAACCAATCTTTATATAAGAATTAACGTATGTTTTTTAAAACAAACTTTGTTGAGCAGAAGGACTTTCGTGTTCAAGTAACCATTTTTTGCGGGACAAACCTCCGGCGTAACCGGTTAAAGAACCATTCGTGCCTATAACCCGATGACAGGGAACCACAATCCAAAGCGGGTTTTTGCCATTTGCCGAAGCTACCGCACGAATGGCTTTGATATCGCCCAGTTTTTTGGTTTGATCCATGTAGCTGATGGTTTTTCCATATGGAATTTCCAATAATGCTTTCCAGACTTTTTGTTGAAATTCGGTTCCTTTCGGGTTTAGTTTTAAATCGAAATCGGTTCTTTTACCTTCAAAATATTCTGCAAGTTGCAAAACGGCGTCTTTTAAAACTTTTGGGATTTTTTTAGAGACTTCATTTGTGCCAACATCTGAAACGGAAATCACAGCAATACCATTTTCATCTCCAATGATTTTGGTGATTCCTAAAGGCGAATTGATATATGCTGTTTCCATATTTTTTAGGTTAATCACAAAGATAGGAAGGTTTCGCAATCCCGATAGTTATCGGGAGCAAAGTTTTTTTAAACCATATAAGTTATATAAGTAATTTATGGTTTTGTGTTATCATACGATTGTCACCCTGAGCGATCCCGAGGCTTCGGGAGAAGGGCTCGCCAATTGGGACGGGGCTTCGACTTCGCTCAGCCTGACAATCTCTAATAATTTTCTAGCTTAAATTGATAGTTTAAAATGGTTTCAATTTTTTCGCTCGAAACAATCTTTTTAATATTCGATTTTTCAGAACTAAATTTCGGTAAAATCAAGTTTTGTTCCTTTGCTTTTTGAGTGTAATATTCCTGTCTTGTCGGATGAAAAGGCGCAACGGCATTGAAAAGTTCATTCCATTTTGATTGATTTAGGATTGCTTCGATAATTCCGATACAATCCTTCTGGTGAATCAAATTTACTGGTGCATCAGGATTTTCGAGGTTTTCTTTTCCTGCCAAAAATTTTACTGGATGACGTTCTTCACCAATTAATCCGCCGAAGCGTAAAATGGTGGTTTCGAAATTTTGGTTTTGCTGTAAAATAGCTTCTGCCAAAAATAATTGCTTACCGCTTTCAGTCTCCGGATTCGGAATCGTTTCTTCTGTAATCAAACTGTTGTCATCTCCATAAACAGAAGTTGAACTTACAAAAAGTACTTTTTTTATCCCTGATCTCTCTATAAACGGAATTAGATTTTCGATTTTCTGCACAAAAACTTTTTGCGAAGAATCACCCGTATTTCTTAATTTCGGAGGAATATCAATAATTAGGATTTCGCTTTCGGATAAAAAAGAAGTTATGTTTTCTGAGACACTTTCGCTCTCCAACGTTACCAAAAACGGATCTATTCCAGCTTCTGCTAAAATTGAAAGTTTGTTTTCAGAAGTTGTGGAGCCGCTTATCGAATTTCCTTTTTCGAGAAGTCTTTTGGCTAAAGGCAGCCCTAACCATCCGCACCCTAATATGCTTATTTGTTTCATTGTCGTTTGTATAGCTCTCGCAAAGTCGCAGAGGCGCAAAGTTAAATTTTTAAGCCTATTTCTTTGCGACTTCGCACCTTTGCGAGATTAAATTTTTACAAATCAAGAAAAAAACAAATCTTTTCTTTTCCCTTTGCACCAATTCTGTGGTAGAATTTAATAGCTCTTTCGTTAAATTGCGGCGTGCGCCACTGCATGTTGACACATTTTTTTTCTTTTCCGATTAATTTTATTTTATCGATTAGTGCTTCTCCAATTCCAAAATTTCGGGCTTCTTCCTCCAAAAACAAACAATCCATATAAATGAAATCGCCTGCGCTCCAGGTGGAATACGTAAAATTATAAGAAGCATAGCCCACGATATCATCATCAGTGGCAACTACTAAACAAAATAATTTGGGATTTTCACCAAATAAAGCTTCTTGTAAACCTTTTTCTTTTCCTTCTGGATCATATTCCGCTTTCTCAAATTCTGTGTGTTTTTGGCATAAGATGACCAATTTGGGCAAATCAGCTATTTCGCAATCTCTTATTGTATATTCCATTGAAGATTAATTTCGGTTTGTAAAAAGGTTATGAAATGATGAAAATAAGCCGGATACTCTTGATTATCCCGAATGGCAATAAAATGCTTTCTTTTTAAGCCGTTTTTTCCAATTTTGATGGCTTTTATCGGATTGTTCTTTAAATGTGGTAATAAAGCCCATTTTGCCATCGACATGACGCCCATATCGGCTTTTACCATTTCCAGAGAAGCTTCTGTTAAAGGCAAGGCGGTAATTTTCTTCGGAGATACTTTGGCTGGAGCCAAAAGAAATTGGTGAATGGTTACCGTTTCCATCGGAAGGGAATGAATAATCAAATGTTCATCGATAAAATCTTCGGCAACAACGAATTTTTTGTTTGCCCAGGCATGATTTTCAGAAACCGCCATTACAACTTCGTCCTGAAAAAGCTCCATGTATTTGATGTTATTATCATTAATCTGATCGCTGATAATCGCAATATCAATGGTATTGTCCAATAATTTTTGCAACGGAATATGAGTTGCTTCCGTTACGATTTTCAGTTCAACATTCGGATAAAGGAAATGAAATTGCTTCATCACCGACGGGAGCCAGTGATAACTCGAAAAACATTCGGTACTGATTCGGATTTCGCCGTATTCTCCAAAAACCATTAGTTTGATTTGTGTTTGGGTCTGCGAAAGCTTGTCGAGAATTTCGTTGGCCAATTCGTAGATTTTCTCGCCAGCTTTTGTCAATACTAATTTTTTGTTCGTTCTCAAAAAAATAGCAGTTCCCAATTGATACTCAGCTTCTTTGAGCTGGTGACTCAAGGCCGATTGCGTCAAATGCAATTTATCTATCGCTTTTGTAATGCTTCCTTCTTCGACAATTGCTTTTATTAATCGTAAATGACGTATTTCCATTTTTTACCGAATTTAAATACAAAGGAACAAAATTTTAGAATGGCTTTTCTATGAAAAAAAGTAATCAAAGTGATGAATTCTTTTCGTTTTTATGGTGTTTGATGTTCTGTTACTTTTGAAAAAACAAAATCATAAAACAAAGAAATATGGAAGCACAAATTAAACATTATGAAAACAAATTAGCCTTCGAAATGGATCCTTCTGATTTGTTTGATGCCTTAAATAACGGTGAAAAAGTAGTGGTAATTGATGCCCGAAAAGCATTTGGTTTTGAAGCCGAGCATATTCCGACCGCGATTAATATTCCGCATCGCGAAATGAATTTAGAAACCACACAACATTTAGACAGAGACATTTTGTATGTAACCTATTGCGACGGAATTGGCTGTAATGCTTCGACGAAAGGCGCGTTGAATATGACGAAACTAGGTTTTAAGGTCAAAGAATTAATTGGCGGAATCGAGTGGTGGAAGTTTGACGGTTATGCAACCGAAGGCACAAAAGGAGTTGAGTCGGGATTGAAAATTGAATGTGCGTGTTAAGCATTTAAAGGTTCTGAGATGCTAAGATTCTAAGGTACTGAGGTTTCAAAAATTGTATAAATAACAAAAGCACTATGAAAATAGTGCTTTTGTTTTAAATCTCTGTACCTCTGTGTCTTTGTCACTTTGAATCTATTTTTAAGATTCAATCAAAGCTTTTAATGCCTGCAAAATCGGATTCTCTTCACCTTGCGGTTCTTCCTGAACGGCTCCGGGACGATTGTCTTCCTGAATGATTTCGAGTTTTGTTTTCTGATTTTTTTCAGATAAAAGATAACTCATAATAAAATAGTTTTCTGGCTTGTCTTCTAATTCCGGCCTCGGAAAAAACAAAGAATAAGAGATTTTCTGATTCGGAGTAACTTCAATAACAGTTCCCCATTGTTCAAAAACTTGGCCTTCCCATTCATTTCTAAACCGTATCTCATTGCCTTTTTTCCAGTCTGTGACAAGGTCGCTTCCGTATTGCCATTGTTTGACCAATTCTGGTTTTGTCAAGGCATTCCATACTTTTTCGATTGGGGCATTCAGAACGATTGTAGAAATATTTGTTGCCATTTTATTCTATTTTTATAGCTGGTTTTAAACTGTCTTTTACCACTGATAAACTGTCGGTTACCGGAGCAACAGGCAATTGAGGCACTGGCGCGACATATCTTTTTATTTTTTGCTGAATTAAAACGGCATCATTTAATACAAATGGAGTTGGCATCATCCAGTCGCTTCTTGGTCTAACTTTAAGTAATGGATTTGTCATTAAATCGAAAGAACTTTCAATTAAATCCATATCAAAAATAGATGATTTATTGATGTAAAATTCCATTTCAAGAGGTTCGTTGCCAACAACATAATAGCATAATATTTTTGCGCCTTCACGTTCAAGATGATTTGTTTTTGCGCCCAATTCTGCAACTCCATTTGCCTTAAAGTTGTAGAAAGTCATTTTTGGATTTGCAAAAATGTCGTAACGGTTTACTTTACGATTTGGAGTAATTCTTATTTTCAGATATCTTTTGTTTCCAATTATACTGTCTCTCAAGAAAGAAATCGTTGGTTTTGGAACATCAACAACTGGAGCGATTGCGCTGTATGTAAAACCAGAATTGTATTTGCTGGCAAGCGGAAGACTATTTAAACCAACAGCTTTTTGATTTTTTTCACCTAAATATGATTTTGTCCATTCGTCTAAATTAACATCATATGTTGTCCAAACAGCAGAATTATTGTCCGCATTATAAACATATAATAAACTGTTCGATTTTGCTTTTCCGTATTCGTATCCTGAATGATAGCCTGCATAGATAAAAAAGCTGATTGAAACTACAAAAAATAACATTGTCCAAACGCCTTTTTTAATAAAAGCACCAAAAATTGGAAGCAATAATCCGAAAGCCAGAACAGTTAGAATGGCGCTTCCAAAAAGAATTTTTAAACCTAAACCAATTGGGAACATTACAATGAATGGCGCAATGATGATTAAAGCTGGAATAGAAAATAGTAAACTTAGACCTAAGCTGTTATGACCTGTAAGAACATAAATTCCGAATAAAATTATTCCGAAATAAACAGGAACAATCAAGAATCCGGCTCCAACTAAATTATTTGCTATAAAGGCATTTATAATAATCCAAAGCAGCAATGCAGTCACAAAATGATTCATTGTTGATTTTGGATCAGAAAAATGATGATAAAATGCAAAGCAAATGGCAATGCTCAGTGTTACAAATGCGCCAATATAAGCGTGGCCATTATAAGTGAATCCGTTGAGCATATCTGAATATTGCGGATATACTTCTAAAACAATTTTCCAGCCTAGAAAAGTTACTAATCCAGCAATAATTACTGCTCCTAAAAGCGGTACAAAACCTTTGAAAATCTCTCTGAAATTGATGATGTGTTTTGCTTTTCCGATAAAAATAAAAAGAATCAGTAATCCTAAAGCAATTATTGTCATTGGCGTTACCCAAGAAAAAGGATAGCTGATGAAAGAAAATGGAACGCTGAAATAAACATCGTCTTCGGCAGAATCTGTAGCATTCAAATCAGCATTTGATAAATACTTCAGCAAAGGCATCAGATAAGATCCCTGATGCGCCAGAGTGGTTTTGTTTAAATGCTGTACATCATCTTGCTGTGTGTGATAATTGTAATGTCCGTCGATAAAAGCAAAGTTAAAACCTTGAATTTTGCCTTGTTCTCTAAAAACAGTTAAATCAGTATCATTTGGAAGCATTTTGTAAATGCTGTACATTAATGAATTTGAAACCGGATATGCCGCTTTTGCATTCGAAAACTCTTTTACAAGCGCTTTGTTTCCTTTGTTGGTTTCCATCAGCATATAGCTTGGGCCAGATGAACCTCTAGCTTCAAAATTCAGCACCAAACCAACATCTTTTGCCCACGGATGTTTGTTTACAAAAAGTGCAGCTCCATTTAATCCTAATTCTTCAGCATCAGAAAATAGAATTATAATATCGTTTTTATGAGGCTGTTTTGCATATAAAAAAGCACGAATTCCTTCAAGAATAGTGGCAACTCCAGAAGCATCGTCGCTTGCTCCTTTTGAAAAAGAATGCGGTGCACTGTCATAATGTGAAAGAAGCAAAAGTGCTTTTGAGTTGTCAGTTCCTTTTATGCGCGCCAGAATATTTTTAGATTTTACTAAAAGCCCTCTGTCGTTTAGTGTAAAACCTTCTTGAGTAGTGACTTCTAAACCTATTCTGTTTAGTTCAAGTTTTAAGTAATTTGCAACTAATTCATGATTGGTTGACCCTACATAATGCGGTTTTTGCGCAATTATTTCTACCTGATTCAAGGCTCTTTCTGTGGAGAATTCTGCCAGAGCTTCTTCTTCCCGCGAGATATATTGTGGCATCATTGTGGCATAAATAATGCCCAAAATGCCTAATACACAAAGAAATCCAAGAATTGAGGTGGGGTTTTTTTTCATGATGAATCGTACTATATTTCTTTTTTAACTAGCATAAAATAATCGTTGTCCAGGGAACGGTATCCTTGGTCGTACAGGAAATAGTAGGTATTCCCTGTTTTGGTCTGCAAGATATTGGTAAAGAAATCAAAATCAAAACCTTTATTTATCATTTTTTCCCGCGTTGCTTTCGATTTTCCTTCTGAATTTAATTCAGCCAAAATACGGTAATTTTTGCGTAATTTATTGTTTACATTCCGCATAAAATTAGTAGTGTCTTTATTTATTTTGTTGTTGTAGGCATTTCGGCAGCTGTCTGAACAGAATTTTTTGTCTTCACGGCCAACAATTTTTTCGGAACATTCGAGGCAGGTCTTCATGAATTGAGTTTTTTAATTTCGTATAAATCTGTTCTTCTGTCTTTTAAAGTATGAACACTTCCATGTTCGTGCAGTTCTTTCAGCAAATTTAAATCGACATCAACAATTAATGTCATTTCTGTATTTGGAGTTGCTTCGGCTTTGATTCCGTTGCTTGGAAAAGCAAAATCAGATGGCGTAAAAACAGATGCCTGTGCATATTGAATATCCATATTATTCACTTTTGGAAGATTTCCTACACATCCTGCAATGGCGACATAACATTCGTTTTCAATCGCGCGTGCCTGCGAACAATGTTTTACACGAGTGTATCCGTTTTGAGTATCCGTTAAAAAAGGCACAAATAAAATATTCATTCCTTCATCTGCCAAAAGTCTTGAAAGTTCTGGAAACTCGACATCATAACAAATTAAAATCCCAATTTTACCGCAGTCCGTATCAAAGGTTTTAAATTCTGAACCACCTTTCATTCCCCAATGTACCACTTCGTTTGGGGTGATGTGAATTTTCGTGTACATTTCTGAAGTTCCGTCTCTTTTGCATAAAAAACCAACATTGTATAAATTTCCATTTTCCATATAAGGCATACTTCCGGTAATAATATTGATGTTGTATGAAATAGAAAGTTCCTGGAAACGTTTTCTGACGGGTTCAGTATGGCGTGCTAGTTCTCTAATCGCTTCGGCTTCGGATAAGTGATTGAAATCGGCCATCAGCGGAGCAATGAAAAGTTCTGGAAACAACGCAAAATCGCTTCCATAACCAGAAACTACATCAATAAAAAATTCAGCCTGCTCAAAAAATTCTTCTAGATTATTGAGCGGACGCATCTGCCATTGAATCAAACCAAGCCGAATAACGCTTTTTTCAAGATTGATCAGTTTTGGACTTTCGTCGTAATAAATATTATTCCATTCCAGCAAAACTGCAAATTCTTTTGATTCTTCGTCGCCTTCTAAATAATTTTTGATAATTCTTAAAACGTGAAAATCGTTGCTGAGCTGAAAAGAAAGAACGGGATCATATAATTCTTTATGTTTTACTTTTTCTATATAATTTTTTGGACTCAGCTTTTTGGAATGTTGTGCGTAATTTGGGATTCTTCCGGCAAAGACAATTGCTTTTAAATTCAGTTGTTCGCAAAGTTCTTTACGCGCGTCATATAATCGGCGCCCTAAGCGTAAACCACGATAATTTGGATGAATGAAAACATCTATTCCGTATAGGATTTCGCCATCGGAATTATGTGTTGAGAAAGTATAGTCACCAAGAATCTGACTGTAATTGTGTTTTTTGTCGACGAGTTTTTCATCAACAATAAGCGACAATGCTGATCCTACAACGGTGCCGTCTACCAGGATTACCAGTTGTCCTTCTGGAAAAATACTCAGCAATCTTTCAATGTCTTCAATTTGCCAATACGAATTCGCCATTTCAGGATAAGACTGAATCATCGAATTTTTTAACTGCTTGTAATCTTCGATTTCCAAGTTACGAAGTTCAACCTTATTGATTTTTGTTTGCATATCGTAGGATTTATCTCAAATATACAAAATTATTTCCATTTGCAAACGCTTACAAATAGTTACAATCGAAAGTAAATAGTTTGCAACCGAATATTTTAGCAGAGCCATCGCAACTTTGCATTGTTGAATTTGATCAACGAATTTTTATATGAACATTTAAATAGTATACGCCATGAATGCAATGAAAAACAGAGTACAATTAATTGGTAACGTAGGAAACGATCCAGAAATTAAAACATTAGAAAGCGGTAAAAAGCTGGCACATTTAACTATCGCTACAAACGAAAGTTACAGAAATGATAAAGGCGAAAAAGTAGAACAGACGGAATGGCATCGTGTTACGGCGTGGGGCAAAACGGCCGAAATTATCGAAAAATTTGTTGTAAAAGGAAAAGAAGTTGCGGTAGACGGAAAACTGACCCATAGAAGTTACGATGACAAAAATGGAGAAAAAAAGTACATTACCGAAGTTGTTGTAAACGAGATTTTATTGCTTAGTAAATAATCTTTGATTGAATGAAGCAAACCCGACAGGTTTTTGAAACCTGTCGGGTTTAATTGTGTCGCCTAAAAATAGTTATAGAACCGAAGCCCCATTTATATCAGTAGTAAGCACTTCGCTCATATAATCAAAAAAAGGTCTCATGTTTTTAAAAGCATCTAAAGCCTGCTCGAGAAAGAGTGGACTTAATACTTCTTCATCTGAAAAACGTTTTATAACCAAAAATTGTTTGAAACGAAGTAAGTCAATTGCTGGATGATCTACTTCGAAGCCTTTTGGTTTTGTTTTCAACTGCTCGCCTTGTAAAGTTCCGAAGTTGCTGATGAAAGATTTTGCATTCAATATTTCCTGAAAAGTTTCAGGATCTCTCGCGAATTCTGCTCTTATTCGTTTTAAATCTGCGGCATTTGGTCCCCAAAATCCTCCAGCGAAAAAACTATTTCCTTTTTCTAAATGAAAATAATAACCGCCGCGTCTGGCTGCAGTTGCGCGCGTATAACTTCCTCCCCAAAAATGTTTAAAAGGAGTTTTGTCTTTAGAAAAACGTATATCTCGATAGATTCTGTAAACACTTTTCTTTCCCGAAGTATTTTCTAAAACATCAGTTTTGGAAAGTTCTTTTAGTAAAGCGCCAGCGAAATTCTCAATATGATTTAATTCGATTAAATATTGTGGTTTATTGGCTTCAAACCAAGGTTTGTTGTTGTTTTCCTTGAGCTGGCACAAAAAATCCAGACTGGATTTTGGGATTATGATTTGGTTTTCCATATAAATTTTGAGTCTTTTAAATTGCAACAAGACTGCAATTTAAAACTAAAAAACCCACCGAAAAAATTTGGTGGGTTTTTGTATATTTAGTTAAGCAGTTTTTTTGAATAAATCAAACATCGGACAACGTGAACAACGCTTCTTTTCACTTTTTTTGTATTTCTCACAACAAGAAGATTTACAGTTTTCTAACTTCTTGATGTTCTCAAGGATAACTTTATTCTTCTTTTTCTTTTTATCCTTTTTCTTGTCTTTGTCTTTTTCTTTCTTGCTCAATTTTCCTCTGTATTATAAAAACAGTGGCAAATATATATCAAAAAAGTTATTTTTAAGTATTCTAAATAAACTTTAACTTTTTTATTTAGGATTGATTGCAATCGAGCTTGTAACTGTTAATTGCTGAATATCACGATCAAACAAGTAAAGTCCGCCTTTGTCATCGCCAATTAAGTTGATTTTATCCAAAATTGATTTAGCTGTAGCCTCTTCCTCGATTTGTTCAGAAACATACCATTGTAAGAAATTATGTGTTGCATAATCTTTTTCTTCAAAAGTAATATGCACTAATTCGTTGATAGATTTTGAAACAAAAAGTTCATGACTGTAAAGCTCCTCAAACATTTCTTTAAAAGTAGAATAACTTGTTTTTGGTGCTTTTAGATCTGTTATGTGAGCATGTCCTCCGCGTTCGTTTACATACTTTACTAATTTAAGCATATGTGCACGCTCTTCATCTGACTGTGTGTACATGAATTGAGCGATTCCCTCTAATCCGTGTACTTCAGCCCAACAAGCCATAGAAAGATAAGTTTGCGAAGATTCTGCTTCTATGCGAATTTGCTTGTTTAAAGCTGTTTCAATATTTTTTGATAGCATAATGATGTCTTTTTTGTAAAATTAACAAAAATAATCCATTCCACTTTTTAGAAATGGCTAAAACATGAGACATTTGGATTGATTCTCAATAAAATTAATTTCTATTCAGTGGAAGAGATTTTGAAAATATCGCTTTGTTTATAATTGGATTTCCAGCACTTTGATCCATAAAACCGTCTGTAAATTTGCGCATGATGTAGCTTTTTGAAACCGTGTCGTAATATCCTAGAATATAAAAATTGGTTACTTTCAGAATACTGACCATTGCTATATTTCTGCTGGTACTTATAAAATAATTTAGATTATCAATTGCTAAAGGTTCAATCTGATTATCCTTTATAAACTCAAAATCAGAATTTAATGCCGTATCAAAAAATACCATTTTGCTTGCATTTTGAACATTATTAAAACCGTCACCATAATTTACACTCAGAGACTGATAGGAAGCAAATCCGCCAAAAGTAACAAACGTATATTGTCTGTTTTTAAAAGCTGAAAGTGTTGCGTTTACGGTCGATAATTGTTTTAGGAATTTGGCAGTTGTTTTTAATTTCTGAGGTTTTTCGCCATTTACCTGTAAAAACATAGGTGAATTTTTAAAAGTGATCGTGTCGTTTTTTGAAACCGAAATATTTTTTAAGCTTTTGCCAGACTCAAAATCTTTCAAGCTGAACAGAAGTTGTTCGCTGTTTGCACTAATTTGATAGAGCTTATTTTCCAGATAAAAAGAGTTGGTCGTTTTTTGTGACAATTGAGTGTCAGGTGTATCAAAAATTTTCTCCATAACCTCATTAGTCTGCATATTTAGACTAAAAGTTTGAGTACGTTTTGTGTTGTAATCAAATGTTAGAATAATTCGGTCGTCCAAAACATACATTTTGCTTTTCTTTTCAGTTTTGTCCAAAGCAGAAAAATCGTCAGTTTCCATTTTTTCAATCGGGTAGTGGTACTGAACAAGTGCGCTGAAAGAAACAGCTTGACCTCTTTCATTTTGAAAAGAAAATGGAGTGAAATTGAACATTTTTATTTCACATTTATCATTTTTAAATTCAAATAAAAGCAAATGTTCTTGATCTTTTTCTTTGGAAAGAACATAAAAGGTATTGTTTTTTTGGAAAGATGTAATAATATTTCCTGTATTTGCCGGAAAATCAAAACTTAAAGCATTTGATGTTTTTGTCTGCAGATTGTATTTTATTATTCGGACATTTTTGCGATTGTCTGAACCCCAATAAAGTGTCGGGTTTCCATCTTCGCTAAAGCTATATCCCATCATATCTCTCTTTTGCTCTCCTCTAAGAGTATCTGTGAATTGATTTGCAAGAAACAGGGATTTATTATATTTTAAAATATTGATGGTTCTATTGTCAGATGCAAAAACATATACTTCATGAGTTTTTACATTTTCAGCATTTATAAGCTGGCCATTTTCTGACGGCTTATTCAAATTTAGAACAGAAGAATTTAATATAGTCTGGCTTAACAATATGGATTGAGAAAGCAGAAAGCAGAAAAGCAATAATTTTTTCATTAGGATTTGGTCGGATATATTTTCAAAATTAATGAAATAAAATGATTTTTTACAGAAGGAAAAATGCAGAAAGCAAAGAGACATTTTTTTGTCTTCTAAATCATAAAAAAAAGCCCCAAAGAAATTTCTTTGAGGCTTTTTTTTTGAACTATAAAGAGATTATTTTACTCTGAAAGTAACTCTTCTAGCTAATCTTCTAGCTTCTTCTGACTCTTTTTGGATTGAATTATCAGCTCCTTCAGAGATAACATTTAATCTTGAAGATGAAATACCAGCTTTTTCTAAAATGGTTTTCACATTCGTAGCTCTTGTATTGGCTAACTTATTGTTATAATCAGAGCTTCCTACCTGATCTGCGTGACCAACAATATCAATTGATGCAGATGGATTTTTTCTTAAATAAGATAAAATAACATCAATCGCCGATGTTGAAGCTTCAATTGGAGTTGCTTTGTTAAAGTCAAAATAAACACTGTAGTATTTGTCGTTGATCATTTCTTTAACAACATCTTTGTCAGCCACAACTGTGTTTGTTACTGGCTTTTCTACAATTACTTGTTTTTCTGGAGCTTTTTTAATTTGCTCTTCAAGACCCGCTACTTTGTTTTCTAAAGCTGCAATATCAGCATTATCAGACATTACAACCCAGTCCGCATGTTTTGTGTTTTTTCCTAAGTAAACTTGTAAACCAACAGTTCCGTTAAAAAGCAAACCAGAAAACCCTCTGTTTGCAGTTGCAGCAGCTCCATCAAAAGTATGATCTTGGTACGCATTTAAAATAGTGCTCATGTCAGCCGTCAAAGCAACTCTGTCAGTTAATCTCACTTGCCCAGTCAACCCTGCAATTGCATTTCCAATTCGGTCTCTTACGTGATAATCTTTGTTCTCTAATTGAGCAACTCCAAAACCTGCATGTGCTAATAAACCAAATGTATTCGTCCATGTTTCAAAATTCATGATACGTCCTAAGTTTGCTACAGCCTGCAAGTCCACTCTGTAATATTTTGAATCAAAGGCAAGAGAGCTGTTTTTTTGCTCTGTTAAATCATTGTATCCAAAATCAGCTTTTAAACCAAACTTGTTATTAAGCATGTATCTTACTCCTAGATCTGCAGTAAAAGGACTGATTCTTGAGCTATAATAATTGCTTGAAGTAAATGGGCGCTGTGCTTTATTAAAACCGCCGTCAAGTTCTACAGACCATTTATTAAAGTTATCAGCAGTTTTTGTTTCTGTTTGTGCACTTACACGCATAATGCTTAGAGCAAATGCCAGAGTAATTACAATTTTTTTCATTGTTATTTGAGATTTTAAATTTGGCTCAAAAAAACAACGTATTGTAAGAATAATCGTCCCCTAAAAGTTATAATTATAGCAGAATAAGGTTAGTTGGATTTTCTTTCTTTTTTAGATAAAAATAGGACTAATTATATCCATCTGTAAATTTGCGAAGAACGTATTGTTTCGTTTTTAAATCATAATAGCCTAAAACAAAATAATCTTTAAATTTTAAAATACTTTGCATTCTGATTTTTTGGTTTTTATCTATAAAATAGTAGATTTTGTCTGTTGCAAGCGGTTCTTGTTCGCTAGTGGTTATGTTAAAATTTTTATCCCAAATGCTTTCAAAAAATACAGATGTGCTGTAAAAACTACTCGGGTTATTTCCATAAAAAATATTTTCTGGATTAGAAATTTCATAAGGATCAAAAATGGCTTTTTTAGCAACTCCTGCAATGGTTATAAAGATATTTTGCTGATTGTTAAAAACGGATAAACCTACTGTGCCATTTGATAATTGTTTTAAAAAAGAAGCTGTGTTTTTTAACTGTCTAGGTTTACTATTGTTTTTTTGAAACTGAAATGGTGAATTTTTGAAACGTATAGTATCGTTTTTAGCAACATCAAAATGCTTCATGACTTGATCGGAATTATAATCTTTTATTTCGAATAAAAGTTGCTCTTCATTCGTATTAATTTGAAATAATTTATTGTCACGAAAAAAAGAATTAGATGTTTTAGGTGCTTTTTTGCCTAGAGGCTGTGGGAAATATTTTTCTTTTATTTCAAGAGTGCTTAAGTCTATATCAAATAATTGTGTGTTTTTAATATTGTTATCCAAAGTTAAAATGATTCTGTCCTTCAAAGGATATACTTTTAATTTTGAACTCGCTTTATATATTGAATTGTATTCATTCGGTTCCATTTTTTCTATTTGATTTTCTTTCAAAATTTGGCGAAAATTTAGATTTGTGGCATTGTTGTTTTGGAAATTAAATCTGCTGAAATCAAGTTCTTTTTGTTCTACTAATCCGTTTTTAAAAATATACAAAATAAGTTTTGACTGTGATTTGCTTTCAGCAAGCATGTAGAAAGAATTGTTGTTTTCATATTCTGCCCGAAGAGTTTGTGTTTTGGTAGGGAATAAAAACATAAGGGCTTTTGATCTTTTGTCTTCAAAATAATATTTAATTATTGTGATAATGCTGCCATCTCCAGAACTCCAATATAAAGTGGGATTTCCATCTTCGCTAAAGCTGTAGCCAATTAAAAGTGTATCCTCGGTGTATTCAGGTGAAAAAGTAAATTTATCTTTTAAAAATAAGGCGCTATTGTATTTTAAAATTGTAAGTTCCTTGTCTGTTCGTGCAAAAACAAATACTTCATTTGTTGCATGATTTGCTGCAGTCAAGATCTGAGCAGATTTTAATTCTTTAGAAAAATTTAAAGGATAAGAAGTTAATACCGTTTGACTTAATAA
Organism: Flavobacterium sp. LC2016-01; assembly: GCF_009711135.1. Taxonomy (GTDB): domain Bacteria; phylum Bacteroidota; class Bacteroidia; order Flavobacteriales; family Flavobacteriaceae; genus Flavobacterium. Next base: position 100,241 of record NZ_WMIC01000012.1, read on the forward strand.
AACGGTATTATAAAATACAGCTAATAAAAGGTAGATTTGTTTCATGTGTTTTTACGCACAAAAAGCATTCCAATTTTATTTTTTAGATGTTCATCAATTCTTGAAAATGATCTACAAATTGACCCAAATGTAATCCATCCATTAATCCATGATGAACATATACAGCCATTGAGATCGTTCTTTTGCCTGTTTCAGAAACCATCATTTTGCCAAAAGAAACTTTTGGACAGCTGTCTGGAAAAGTAAAACTTCGGGCGTGAGTAAGTGATGTAAAGTTTAACCATGGAATGGCTGAAAAATGAATCAAATTATCATCATTAAATTCCCTTGTAAATAGTCCGGTTGTGTTTTGAATACGTTCAATTTCGGCTAAAGCATTTTGTTTGAAGATGTCAAAATCAGGATTGTATTCGATTAAAGAAAACCCGAAAGTTCCGTCTTCACGCCCAATAGTTGCTGATGCATCAATACGATCATTAACATATATTTTGCCTTCAGCAATTCGGTATTTAAAATTTTCAACCGAATTTACAGCGACTAATGTTTTATGCAGGTAATAAATAAAAAAAGAAACATTCAGTTCTTTGGCGCTTTGATAAGCTTTAGTACAATCTATTTCGACTGTTGCGCCAAAAAAAGGTTCTTCCATTCTGCTGAAATGGGCAAAATGTTCTTTTCTGTTCCAGTTTTCTAGGTCTAAAAGTGTTTTCATTATATTAAATTAGGAACAACTTGGGTGATGTTTTCAAATGAACTAAAATGTTCATGTTCTACTTTGTGATTGATTTTTTCGTGTTCCCAAGTGGTGTGAAACGGAATATGAACCGCATAACCGCCAATTCCTAATACTGGAAGAACATCTGATTTTAGCGAATTTCCGATCATCAAAAATTCATGTGCCTGAATGTCTAAACGGCCCAAAAGTTTTTCATAATCGATTTCCTGTTTGTCTGACATTACTTCGATATGATGGAAATAATGCCCTAAACCAGAACGGTGCAATTTACTGTGCTGATCTTTTAAATCGCCTTTTGTGGCAACAACAAGTTTATATTTTCCGTGTAAAGCTTGTAACGTTTCTTCGATTCCGTCCAAAAGTTCAATTGGTTTTTCAAGAAGTTCTTTTCCGTATTGAATGATTTTTTCAATGACCTCCATTGGAATTGTATTATTCGAAATATTCATCGCCGCTTCAATCATCGACAGTATATAACCTTTTATTCCGTAACCGTATAAAGGCAAATTTGCAATTTCAATTTTGAATAATTCCTGCGAAATGCCTTGATGCGAAAGATAATCTTCCATTAAAGCACAAAATTTATGTTCAGTTTCTTGAAAATAAGGTTCGTTTACAAACAAAGTATCATCGGCATCAAATGCGATTACTTTTAAATTTGGTATTTTGTTTTTATGTAACATGGTGTTTTTTGTTTCAGGTTTTAGGTTTTCTTTGTTTCAGGTTTTTTTCTGCAAATTGACTTTTTTTCGCCACGAATTCACGAATTAAACTAATTTTTTTTCTGCTTGATCTGTAAAATCTGCGGGAAACTTTTTACCACGAATTTCGCAAATTATCAGCGTAAACCCGTTTAACCCGTTAAAATCTGTGAGCCGATTTTTTACTTCGAAAACAACCTTTTCAAAGAAATTGTCTTGTCGTAAAAAGTAATTCTAATTCCGAAAAGCAGAATGATGCCGCCAAAAACCATTTGTAAAGTTATTTTTTCTTCTAAAAACAACCAAGCTAAAATTGAAGTAATTACCGCTTGACTCAATAAACTCAGTGAAACTCTCGTTGCACGCATATGCTGCGTTGCATAACTGATCGAAAGCCAAGCACACAATTGACAAATGACGGCCTGCAAAATCAATACAAACCAGCCTGTATTCGAAAACCCTGTAAAAGGTTCGTTTAAGGAATAACAAAGAATTCCTAAATAAATACTTGAAGCTGACAAACTGATGGTCATAAACGACAAAACATCAACTTCTGAAAGCACATTTTTACTGACCAAAAGATAAATCGAATATAAGATTCCGGATAAAACCGCAAACAGAAAAGCCTGGTCAAAATTCAAATCAATAAAAAATTCAAAGCCAACCAAAGTCACCATTCCGAATAAAGAAACAATAGTTCCGATCCAGAAATTCGTTGCCGGTTTTGATTTCAAAAATAAGAAAGAGCCTATTCCGACCCAAACCGGAGATAAATTTGTCAACAAAGAGGCCTGAGTCGCGCTCGAATCCTGAATGGCAATATTCCAAACCGCAACATCCGAAGAAAATAATACACCGCAAAGCATTGCCAAAAGTGTAAATTTTAGACTAGGAAGTTTAAAATTTTTACTCAAAAAGGTATAAGGCAAAAGCAAAATTAAGGCAAAGAACATTCGGTAAAAAGCCGAAATTAATCCTGGCGTTAAGCGTAATTTGACCAATATTGGAAAAATCGAAATGCAGAGTATACCGCAGATTAAAGCTAATCTTGGTTTGGTGAGTTTCATTTTTGTTTTGTTTTTTAGCTTTCGAAAGCAAATCATCGAAAGAAAAGCTTAGAGTTTTTAGTTTAAAACTTTAATTGAATACTTATATTATTCAGTAAAACTAAAAATCTGATATTTTTTATTTGTTTTATTATAGTTTCCCAAGTATAAACTCTTGTTGAACTTGAAAAGTATTAAATCTTTATATATGCTTTTTGTAAAGAATGAAACACTTTCGTGAATATTTTTATCTTCTTCAAGGAAGATTCTAGCTTTGTCAAAAGCTGATTTTTTTACTTCACCCTTAACATGATTAAAATTAGAATCAAATAGACAGTTGGTGTAAAGTACAATTTTATCTGTATAAGAGATCAAATTTTCCACTGTATAACTTCCATAATAAATTGGTACCATACCGCCAGCGCCGACTCCAATACCTGAAACTCCCATTCCGCCACCGCCACTAGCATGAGATTTATCTACAGAACTTCCTATTGCGGTATAATAGATTCCATTTAAGTTATAACACGATATACTTGGAAAGTTATGGATTTTGCGTAAAAACTTCTCTGTGTTTTCAATATTTTTTTGATTAAGAATACCGTCACTTTCCTGAAAAAAATCAGAGTTTTTAAAGTCTATTTCCTGATCATGTAAAGCCTTATATTCTTTAATCTTGTTGCCATTCAAATCACTTATTGTAATGAACAAAACAAAAGCATTGGTTTTTATCTGAAGAATTTTATTGTCAATCAAAAATGAATTCGATTTAAATATTAATGAGCCATATTCTCCTCTCTGAGTTTTTGGCTGCGCAATAGATTTAAGTTCTGATGTGAAATCTTGAGAATTAATTCGTAAAACTTGGGTTGCGTTTGTGGTATTATCCATTGTAAAAATAATTTCATTGGGACTATAAGTATAAATTTTATATCTTTTAGTACTCAATGCCAGTGATGGCGGACTATCATTTGCTACCTTCTGAAAAGAGGGCTCTGAAGATTCATCTGTTAAAACAGTGTATAAATTTTCAGGATTACCATACATATTTTTGAATTCCAAATGAGATAAGTCTACGGTCTTTTCATTTAAATTACCTTTATTGTCAGAAATATAAAATTTTAAAATGCTCGTGTTTTTGACAATTGTAATAAGATAAAAGACATTATTTATTGTAAGCTCTTTGATTATCTTTTCTTTTTTTAAATCTAAACTTATAGAAGTTGTTTTGATTTCTTTTGTTGCAAAATTAAAGTATTGAGAGTTGATTTTTTTTCTGTCTTCGGATCCCCAAAAAACAAAATAATCGTTTTCATTCTGAGAGTATCCAATAATTTCGTCATAGATTTTTTCAGGTCTTGCTGAAGACAGAGAATCTTTTATTTCAAATTTTTCGTCGAATCGTATAGCAGTGACTTTCTCTTTATCGTTCAAAAACAGAATAACTTCTTTTTTGTTTTCATTAACTACCTGAAAAAAATCTCTTTTCTTTTCCATTACCAAATCAAACTCTTTTACAATTTCTTGAGAAAAAGAAATATAGTTGTTTAAAAATAACAGAATAAATAGTAGTTTTTTTGCCATTTGAAAGAGGTGAATTAATTTATTTTTTGACGAATATCTGATTTTTTGGAGACTTATGAAATGTTTATAAAGCAAAAAGCGTGAATCAATTAATATAAACTGATTCACGCGATTATAAAGTATATAAATTTTTAGTTTACAGTCGATCCGTTTGGAGCGTCAGCATCTGGATTAACAAATACCAATTTTCCTTCGGCATTTGTTGTCATTAAGATCATTCCTTGACTTTCAACACCGCGTAACGCTCTTGGCGCTAAGTTTGCTAAAACAGAAACGCGTTTTCCAATGATTTCTTCTGAAGAAAAACTCTCCGCAATTCCTGAAACAATTGTTCGAACGTCAATTCCAGTATCTACTTTAAGAACTAAAAGTTTGTTTGCTTTTGGCATTTTTTCAGCTTCTAGAATAGTTCCGATACGAATATCCATTTTCGCAAAATCCTCAAACTGAATTAAATCTTTTTGCGGTTCCGGTTGTTTGTTTTCAGCAAGATTAGCTGTTTTTGTAGCTTCCAATTTATCTATTTGTTTTTGTATTTCTTCGTCTTCGATTTTAGCGAAAAGCAATTCTGCTTCACCAATTTTGTGTCCTGCCGGAATTAAATCTGAATTTTCAGAAATATCATTCCAACCTAATGTTTTATTAAGAATGATGTCTTTTGCATCACGATCTTTCTCTTTAAGAAACTTGCTAAATCCTTCAAAATGTTCTTTAAGATCACCTAAATTCAAGATTTTAGATAATTTCGCCGCTGTAAAAGGTAAAAAAGGTTCAGCTAAAACGCTCAACGCTGCAGCAATTTGCAATGCCACATGCATTTGCGTTTTTACACGCTCTGGATTGTCTTTCATAACTTTCCAAGGCTCTTCGTCAGCAAGATATTTATTTCCTAAACGGGCAACATTCATCAATTCGCCTAAAGCTTCACGGAATCTGTAACGCTCAACTGAACTTGAAATTACAGCTGGATATGCTTTTAATTCGGCTAAAGTATTTTCATCAACTTCAGAAAATTCATTTGGCGTTGGGATAATTCCATCGTAATATTTGTTGGTTAAAACCACAACACGATTAATAAAATTTCCAAATATGGCAACTAATTCATTGTTGTTTCTAGCTTGGAAATCTTTCCAAGTAAAATCATTGTCTTTTGTTTCCGGTGCGTTTGATGTTAATGCATAACGTAAAACATCCTGCTTGTCTGGGAATTCTTCTAAATATTCGTGTAACCAAACGGCCCAGTTTTTAGAAGTCGAAAGTTTGTTTCCTTCCAAATTCAAAAATTCATTTGCAGGCACGTTGTCTGGTAAAATGTAGCTTCCTTCCGCTTTTAGCATTGCTGGGAAAATGATACAGTGAAAAACAATATTGTCTTTCCCAATAAAGTGAACTAGTTTGGTATCTTCATCTTTCCAATATGGTTCCCAATCTTTTCCTTCGCGCGCTGCCCATTCTTTCGTAGACGAAATGTATCCGATAGGCGCATCAAACCAAACGTATAATTTTTTTCCTTCGGCACCTTCAACCGGAACATCAATTCCCCAATCCAAGTCACGCGTTACGGCACGAGGTTCAAGTCCGCCGTCGATCCAAGATTTAACTTGTCCGTAAACGTTAGGTTTCCAATCGTTTTTATGTCCAACCAAAATCCATTCCGTCAAAAAATCAGAATAACGGTCTAAAGGTAAAAACCAGTGTTTTGTTTCTTTTAAAATTGGAGTTTCTCCTGTAATTGTCGATTTTGGGTTGATCAAATCCGTCGCATTCAAAGTCGATCCGCATTTTTCGCACTGATCACCGTAAGCTTCTGGATTATCACATTTTGGACAAGTACCAACAACAAAACGGTCTGCTAAAAACTGATTTGCTTTTGCATCGTACAATTGCTCTGTAACTTCTTCAATAAAATCGCCTTTATCATACAAAGTCCTAAAGAATTCTGAAGCCGTATCATGATGAACTTTTGCCGAAGTTCTTGAATAATTGTTGAAAGAAATCCCGAAATCGGAGAATGATTTGCGGATAATTCCGTCATATTTATCAATAACTTCTTGTGGTGTAATTCCTTCTTTTTTTGCTTTCATCGAAATTGCAACACCGTGTTCATCGCTTCCGCAGATAAATGCTACATCTTTTCCTTGCAATCTTAAGTATCTAGAATATATATCTGCCGGCACGTAAACCCCCGCCAAATGGCCAATATGGATTGGTCCATTAGTATAAGGCAATGCTGCTGTAATAGTATATCTTTTTGGATTCTGTATCATAACTCAATTTTATTGAGTGCAAAAATAAGCAATAGAATTGAGATTTTGTTATTACGCGGAGATTCGCGGAGATTTTTCGCAGAGATTCGTAGAGTTTTTTATTTTTTGAATCTCGCAAAGACGCGAAGGCGCAAAGATTTTAAATTGAATTATCAATTGCCTCCAGCTTTAGCTGGAGATTATGTAAAGCAAATTTATTGGGCTTTAGCCAAAAATATGCATTTAGGCTAAAGCCGATAAACATAATCACAATTCCATCCAGCTAAAGCTGGACGCTATTGAATAAAGAGCTTTGCGCCTTCGCGTCTTTGCGAGATTATTTCATATTCTAAAAAAATCTTTGCAAATCTCTGCGGAAAAGCGAATAAAATAGAACCAGTTTAAACTAGCGTTCGCATTAAAATCTTCAAAATATATTTCGCAATCTTTGCATTCGAAAAAACAAGTTTATGAGCAAGACAAAATTAATTATCAATAAAAACGGATCAATCAAAATCGAAGGTGATTTTGAAATCATGGATCCAGAAGGAGCACTTTACGGTTTACAGGGAAGATCAGCATTAGGACTTTGCCGTTGCGGATTATCTGCTAACAAACCATTTTGCGATGGCGGACACAGAAACAACTTCGAGCACGATTCTGTTGCGTTTGATTTGCCTCCAATGAAAACGAATTAAGAAATTCTATTTCTGATTATAGTAAAAGCTGCATTTATTGCGGCTTTTTTTATTTTCTTATTTGAAAGAATTTCCGATTAAATAATTGTTTTCTACTCTTAAAAAAACAGTATATATTTACAAAAAATGTTAAAACATAAAAAATGAAAAGATTTTTACTAGTATTCCTGTTTTTAAGTTTAGTGTCGGCAAAGGCTCAAACACAAAAAGTTATTTCCAGCCAATGGATGGCTTTTAGTCAAGCAATAGATATTAAAACTCCGGTAAAGAAAAAATTTCGAGTAATTGCTTCAGTAAAAGTAGAGTCTACTGATCCAAATGCATGGGCAGGAGTTTTTGGAAGAGTTTTTAATTCAAATAATGAAGAAGGTTTTGCTGATAATATGCATGACAGACCAATAAAATCAAAAGAATGGCAATCGTATACGGTTGAAGGAACGATTGATGAGAATAGTGAAAGATTAGTTTTTGGAGGCGTTTGCGAGTTAAACGGAAAGTTTTATTTTGATAAATTTCAATTATTTATCGAAAATGCAAAAGGTGTTTTTGAACCTGTAACCATTTTAAATTCAAGTTTTGAAACATTGGCAACCAATACAGATATTCCAAAATGGAATTTGGGCAATGCGAAACAGAAAAACGTTAAGGTTAAGGAATTTAACATTTCTTCAGATAAATCAAGCGCAGACGGAAAATATTCATTATTACTTGACGGAAGTGGTATGGTAGTAAAAGAAAGCGGAAAAATAGGAAATGTTGAAGGTGCTTCACCAAAAATTGGAGACATGATTTCGATGCTGGAAGACCTTAAAGACCGTGTTGAATACGCAGTTAAAAATATGGATCAATACGAAATTGATTACTTGCACGATGAAAATGCAAACCGAATTGGAGCACTTGTAATGCATTTGGCTGCTGCTGAAAAATACTATCAAGTCTTTACTTTTGAAAATAGAGAATTTAACGAAGAAGAAAAGAAAAAATGGGAAAGCGCTCTAAATCTTGGGAAAGACGCGCGAGATGAATTTAAAGGGCATGATATTCAATATTATCTTGATATTTATAATGAAGTAAGAGCAAAAACTATTTCGGAATTAAAGAAAAGAGATGATGCATGGTTTGCCACTATTCAAATGAAATACGATATAAGCAATCAGTATTGCTGGTTTCATGTTATGGAACATCAATCAAGTCATTTGGGACAAATTTTATTTTTGCAAAAGAGAATTCCGCCTCAACAAGAACCATTAAAACCAATTAAACAAGAGATTAAGAACTAAAATATTGAATAAAAAAAAGCTGCATTTTCTAGATGCAGCTTTTTTTTGTGGGTTTATTTTATTTGAGATAATTCTTTTGGCAATCTATATAAAACAGTTTGTGTGTGTACTGTACCTGTTTGAGCATCTTTTGAAACAGTTATAGTTTCAGGGGCTTCAAAAATAAAATCGGACTCCAGTTTGAAAAATTCTTTATGGATAATTTTATCGACAGACAGTTTTGTTGTGGTAGTATCCTGTGTATTATTTATATTTCTTATTTCCTGATCTGCATAATCTACGGTTCCTTCGATATAAGAATTCAAATTATCTACATTATAAACCCATCGTCCGTTGTCGATTATGTTTATTTTCTTTTTCTTTCCATCTATGATCATTTCGTTTTCGCCTATCGGAGCAACGATTTTAATAAAACTATTTGCAGGAATGGTTTGTGTTGCTTCTGAAGATATTTTGAATTCAACTGGAACAGATTTTCCATTGTCAATATAAAGATCAGTTCTAAAACTAGACGACACAAGAAAAAATGCGATTACAGCTCCTAGCGGTATAAAAAAGTAACTTGATTTTTCTAATTGAAGAGGCATCCCTTCTTCATCTTCATTATCAGCAATAAATTGTTTTCTGCTTTTATAAATGTAATACAAAGCGCCAATTACTAAAATTACATTTATTGGGGCACTTATGAAATCTGGGATTTGATTAAATGTGCTGTATAATACATAATTAAGCACATAGAATAGAAAAATTGCGATTGCAAGTCTAATAAGAATTATGATTCTCTCCATTTTAATAGTTGTTAAAAGTAGATTATGGGTTAAACATTAAATTAACCCAAATATATTATTATTTTTCATCTTTTAACAATTACAGCTTCAATTCGGTGTTAAATTGTATAAATATTTTATTGTTAAATATAAAGTTCACCTTTCATCGTTATAATCGAAGAACCGCCAACTAAAATATCTTCTTCACGATTCATAACTTCAATCATTGACGCCTGTTTTAATTTTACGCCTTGAAGAATTTTGTATTCCTTTTCAGATTTAGTGAATTTCTTTTGCGTTAAAAAACCAATTAAAGGACCTGCAGCGGTTCCTGTTGCTGGATCTTCATTTATCCCGATTATTGGGTTAAAAAATCTTGTTTCGACTATATGTTCTTGGTCGCCATCAGCAAGGGTGAAACAGTAAAATCCTTCAAAATTGTATTCTTTTGAAATTTCAATCAAGAGTTGGCTGTCTGGAACAAAGCTGTTTAGTATTTGACTGTTTTTTATAGGAACCATGGTGTGTGCAACTTCTGTTTTAACTATTGTTGGAACAAAAGCATTTACGTCTAAATCTTCAATTTTTAAACCAAGAGCTACCGCAATTCTATACGTTGGGATTTCTTGTTTGATCACTGCCGATTTTTGATGCATTTGAACAACAGGATAAAAAGTAACCGGATCAAAACTTACCGTTACAGGTATCGCAGAATGTTTCATGATGACAAAAGGCTCGCTTTCATTTTGGTCCTCAAAAATAGGCATTCCTTTTAGCAGAGCGCCGCAGACCGCACCCAATAAATTATGTCCTGCACCGTCGATTTCGATTCCAGTTGGAGTAAATGAACGCACCATCAGTGCTTTTTCTCTTGAAGAATAATAGACAAAAGAAGTTTCGGAATAGCCAAATTCTTTAGAAATATCTTTATAGGTATCTAATGGCAGATTGCCGTCTGTAAAAACCACAGAAAGCGGATTTCCTTTGTAGCTTTCGTTTGAAAATACATCCAAAACGTAATATTCTAATGCTTTTCTTCCTTCCATTCCTTTTTCTTTTTAACTGAAACTTTTTTAGACGGAATAAAGTTACTGTTTATACTATACTAAAGCAATAGGCATTACAACATTCGTTTTCCTTCAGCGCTAAATTTTATTGCTTTCTCTAATCTTGCAAGTCTGGTTTTTTCTTGTTTGGCGCTCATAATTACGTGAATGATTACTTTTTTGTACGATGGCGCTTGATTGCTGAAATATTCCCAAGCTATTTTATTGGCTTTAAATTGCTTTTCGAATTCCGGATCAAGAACATAAGCTTCATTTTCATGCGAATAAATTTTGGATCTTTCTTCAGATCTGAATTCGAAAGCTTTAATTCCGGGTTCTTTCATAAGTCCGGCTTTTGTGAGCTGTTCAATTTTTTTGATGTTGATTGCACTCCAAATACTCGATTTTTTTCTCGGTGTAAACCGAATCGTATAACTTTCATCATCAATAGTTTTTCGAATGCCGTCAATCCAGCCAAAACAAAGCGCCTGATCTACAGATTCTGACCAAGTCATACATGGTTTTTTGGTTTTCAATTTATAGAAACCTACTAAAAGTTCAGTTTCATTTTCGTGATGCTTTTCGAGCCATGCTCTGAATTTTTCTTGAGTGGAGAAGAAGGTTGGTGTCATTTTTTACTTTTAGTATTTTTCATCCATAAGCATCTGAGTTCTGATGTAGGTCTGAAAAGACGTATTGGTATAATGAAGTTCGCCGCTTTCATGCCAAAATTCGACCACATTGCCGTTCTCCTCATTAAAATCAAAACCCGAAAAATCGCCACAGTAATTATCTCCAAAAAACCAGATATTTGATTGTAATTCGTAGTGGTCTTCAAGACCTAAATCTTCAAGATTAAATAAAGAAGAATGAACTTTAAATTGACCTTCTCTAAAATTTCCGGATCCAATTTCTTGCAAATAAGAAATATAATCCTGAGGTACTTTCGGATATTTTTCAAGCAACATTTCAATTTGCTCTTTATTTAAGATTTCTCTCTTGTTGGTCTCATCATCAGGGTTTTCGACTTTTTTCAAAAAATCTTTTTCTTTATTATACTTTTCTATCATTGTTTTATCAGAGATAAGAGATTCCCACAAATTAGCAATTGCGTTAATTAAGGATAAAAGTATGATAATTAATTAAAAGAGAAGAGGCGAATTTCTTGATTTTCTGTTTTGTAATTTAGGGTAAAAATTTAAATTCCAAATTATTTAAAAACCACAGTTTTGTTGGATTTCGCTATTTTGACAATATGAAAAGGCTGTGTAATTACGGAGGTTAAATTGCCTTTTTTTAATTGTTCCACTTTAACTGTTATTTCGTTGTTCGATTGCGTGATCTTGGTAATGTCTATGGAATAGCCACCAGAATTGCGTACTTCATCAAAAACAGCAATAACCTGATATTTTGAAAAGTCCACATTTGTATCAGGAGTTGTGTACAAAGCTTGCGTGATGATATTTAGTTTTTCTAGTAAAGTGTTCCAATCAGTTTGATTTGTAATAACCAGATTTGATTTAGGAATAGTTCCAGGCGATGCTCCGTAATTGTCTCGTTGATAAATTGTTGTAAACGCAATATTTGATCCGTCATCGTTGTCGTTACTACAGCTTGCGAATGTTAATGCAAGACTTAAAAATAAAATTATCTGTTTCATGGTTTTGGTTTTTTAGGTTGAAAAATTAATTGTAATGATTTGCTAATTAAACAGATAGCATTTTTATTAAATGGTTGCGTTGCAATTTTAATTTTTTTAATAAAAATTTAAAAAACGATTTTTTCTTATGAAACCGTGATTGCGTTAGGGATTACTTCACAATATATTTATTTTTTAGTGGAGTTCAGTGAATTTCATTTGAAGCGGAAAGCCCACAGCCTGACGAAGGAAGAGCGAGGACTTGAAGCGGATAGCCCGGCCCGCTGTTCGGCGGGAAACGCCCAAAAAAATATTGGTGTTTGTATTATTATTTCCACGAAATTTGCAAATGAAAACATGAAGGATAGAAATCATGGCGAAAGGACCAGAAAAAAACACCAAAAATAAGGCTTTGCATACGAAGCTGCTGAACAGGAAAAAGGCCAAGCTTCGAGAAGAAAAAGAAGCTCAGGCTAAACGTTTGAAGGTTTTGGCGGCGAAAATAAATGAAAATAAGAACGGCGAAGATTCTGATCTTAGCAAAAACTCAAAACAAAATACAATGGAAGAATTTGGCAGAATAATAGTTTCAGAAACGGCAATGAAAAGTGAAAATCCGCAGGATGTTGTGCATTCTAATATTTCGGTAATCAACTTAATGCGTGAAGAAGGTGTCGACGACGAATTGATTCACGAAGATGCAATTACGAGTTATTACCTTGATTATTACTATTCACAATATGCCGAAGGAAATTTTGCTCAGTTTGTTCATAATTCTGGCTGGAACAAAGAATTAAACGAATTGATTGAAGAAGGTCTGGCTTTAATTGGTGCTGAAAAACACTTGGAATTGTTTTTGGAACAAAGCAAAAAAGTCAGAATTACGAGCAATATCAAATTGGATAAATTTTTAAAAGGAAAATTGGAAGGTGCAAATCCGGTTCGTGATGCTTTGAACAATGATAAATTTTTTGAATTAGAAGAAAATCTGGCTGAACTAAATGCTAATTTTTTGAAGAATCACCCCGATTTTGAAGTGCTTTCGGTAGACGATATGTTTGCGGCTTTGGAGGAGTTTGTGGGACACGAGATTAAACGAGCTTAGGTTTTTTTCAAAGTAACAAAGTAACAAAGTGAGAAAGAGACAAAGTAGTTTGTCAGGCTGAGCGAAGTCGAAGCCTCGCAAAGTTTTTTCACACAGATTTTAAAGATTTTAGCAGATTTCAAAATCACTTTAATCTTTTAAATCTGTGGCTAAAAAAACCTTTGTCCCTTTGTCTCTCTGAACCTTTGCCACTTTTTTCAAAAACTTTTATTAATTTCGCTTTGAGTGATTTATCTATTTTAAAACAGCCAAAATGAGATTTAAGTACTGCCCAATTTTGCTCGTTCTTTTTGCTCAAACAGCAATTTCTCAAAACAAAATAAATCTTTTTTCAGAAATCAATTACAGTTCGATTCCTGAAGTTTCACTCGCGGATTACAAATCAGTTCAAGAAAGAGATGCAAAATTTCAGAACCCTAATATTGCTTTGGGAGTTGGGATTTCTGGCGGTGGTTCGCGCGCGCAGTTTTTTAGTATGGGCGTGCTTTTGGGTTTAGAAGACATTCAGGAAAACGATTCGAAGCGCAATTTTTTAAATGAAGTTGATTATTTCTCAACGGTTTCCGGAGGCTGTTATTCGGCGGGATATTATTTGACGGTTTTGAAAAATAAATTGCAATATGATAATTGCAGTTTCAACGAATTTTATTTTTCTAAAGCCGATGCCTATAAATCAGATGTAAATAAATCGGCTTCGCTTTTATCTCTTCTTAACAATAGCCGAAACGAAAAGGGGGAAAAAATTTCAATGGCACAAAGATTAGATTTTGAAGTTTTGCAGTACGACAGTACTAATCCTGAAAACGAGAATAAGTTTAGAACTCAAATGCTTTTATCCGACTTTTTTATTCCGAAAGAAAGCAAACTAAGTCCGAAATTGCCCATAATGGTTGCTAACGGAACGGCGTATAACAATGGCGAACGTTTTCCGTTTATGCCGCATATTATTCATGCTTTGAAAATTAATGCCTCTTTGGCTCCAAATAAAGCGTCACTTCCGCTTGACGGAAATCAAATAAATAATGGTTATGATTTTCCGCTGACCTATGCTATTACGGCGAGTTCAGCATTTCCTGGTGTTCTTCCAAAAACCAAATTCGGAATCAAAAATCAGGACAAAATTTTATGCGTAATTGATGGCGGTGCATCAGATAATACGGGTTATGAAACCCTTCTTGAATTGCTTCACAGCGACACCAAAGTGAAAGACAAAAACAAAAAAGCACTTTTTATTGATTGTTTGGGACCCGGCAAAAAAGCACCTTTTATAAACGATGAGAAAATCCGATTGATTTCGTTATTAGAAACAGCTTCTTTGTATACGGTTCAAACGCGTTACATTACGTTTGAAAAGGACGTTGAAAATGTTCTGGATAAATACAAAATCCCGACTTCAAATTACCAGATTATTGGTTTTACGACTTTACGAAACTATCTGTCAACATTGAAAAAAGATCAGGACTACGAAGATTTGGTAAAACAATTAAAAAATACCGATGATGAAACCGCAAGCTGGCTAAAGCTTCATGATGATTTTAAACTGAAATTAATTGCAAAATTTGGTACAGACCATTTCAAAAAAGACAAAAATGGCGAGCTTGTACTTTCGAGTCTAGATAAAACAGCTTTTAAAGATTTTGGTGCCAGCGAACTTTTGATGTTGTACGAATATGCCTCTCATGTTGAAACCAAACTAAAAATCGCAGCAGAAGAAAAGGAAATGTTATTGCTTGCTGGGCGTTTTGCCGTTTACATAAAAACGAATGAATTGAAAGGTCTTCTGGTAGAAAATAAGGAACTGTAAAAACTAAATAATTTACATAAAAGACAAATGCCCAATTAAGATGTTATCTTAATTGAGCATTGTTAGAATCTGCATATTCAACTTGAATTTGTTTAATCTTTTCGTCAAGTTCTATAATTTCAGTAAAAGCGCCTTGAAGCATAGTTGCGGCTTTGGCTTCATTGTCTTTAGCGGTTAAAATGTCTATGTTTATTTCAAGGCCATCCATTGACGTTATACTGCTGTCAAACATATCAAGCATCGTTTTTCTTAAACCTTGGTCTGAACTTAATGGCAATAAAAGATCGACTGGTTTTTTTGCTGCTATCAACTTATTTCTTGTTGACGCAATCAATGTTAAAAGTTCTTTTTTTGATTCTGGTTTTCCTATTAAACTTAAACTTCCTTTTAGGAATTCCTCGTTAGCTTGAAAAAGCTTTGTATGTGCTTCGACGATTTGGTTATTGTAGCTCTCTGTAGTTCTCTCGTTACAACTTATAGATATTGAAGAAATGACCAGCAAGAGCAGTAAAGTAATTTTTTTCATAGGTTTAAACTTTGTAAATTATTGTTAAAACAAATATATCAGAATTATTTGATTTTTAAAGCTTTATAAGAGTCAAGTGTTTTTCTGTGAATTTACTTACGAATTTCTAATAATTATGTAAATCATCGGGGATTTTATGTAACATATCTGGTAAGCTTTCAAATTAATTTAGCAATATTAATTTTAAAGAAATCAAACATGAAAACTAGAAGCTTATTACTCGCCTTAATACTAAGCATTGGCTTATTTACTACATCTTGCAGTAATGATGATAACGAAGGAGAAACACTAATTCCATTAGAAGGAAAATGGGATCTTAGTAAAACGGGAACTGTCATAAATGGAACAGAAACATTGTCTGATGCACCACAAAATCAAAGTGGCTGTAACAGTGATTACCTAGAACTAAAATTGGATAATACAGTAAATGTTGGAGATTACAGTTCAGCTGTAAGTGCTTGTGCGTTAACAGTTCAGTCGGGGATTTATTCAAGATCACACAATAATTTAACTACTGTTATAAATGGTGTGACTAAAACTCAAGATATCGTAAATCTAACACTTAAAGAGCTAAAAGTGAAAGATGCCGCTGGTATAATCACAGTTTATACTAGATAATGTATAGAAAAATTAAATCCTTGAATTGCTGGATTTATTAGGAAACGGAAATAACTTTAAAAAGTTGTTTCCGTTTTTTTTTATTGTTTCCCAGAGATACACAAAGAAAAAACACAAAGTTTTCCCAAAGAAATTTTAAAAACCTTGGTGAATCTTTGTGTATCTGCGTGAAATAACTTTTTACCCACAAACTTTGTCTTAATCTTAGGAAACATTTCCTTAAATTTGCTTCCATTATAAAAAAATACAATAGTTACAAAAATCAAGCTATGTTACAAATCGCATTTATTAGAGAAAATCAAGAGAAAGTAATCAAGGCTTTAGCAAAACGAAATATCGATGCTAAAAGCGTTGTTGAAGAGGTGGTGCAATTAGATGAAAACCGTCGTGCTGCGCAGGCAGAATTAGACAATGTTTTATCTGAATCTAATAAATTATCCAAAGACATTGGTGAGCTGATGAAAGCTGGTGAGAAATCAAAAGCGGCTATTTTAAAAGAAAAAACAGTTTCGTTAAAAGAAAAAAGCAAAGAACTTGGCGAAAAAGCCGAAGCGCTTGCTGTTGAATTGACAAACAAATTATACACTTTGCCAAATCTTCCTGCTGATATTGTTCCGGAAGGAAAAACACCAGACGATAACTTAAATGTTTTTGAAGAAGGAGAAATTCCGGTTTTGCATGAAGGTGCACAGCCTCACTGGGAATTGGTAAAAAAATACGATATCATCGATTTTGAATTAGGTGTAAAAATTACTGGTGCAGGTTTTCCGGTTTACAAAGGAAAAGGTGCTCGTTTACAGCGTGCTTTAATCAATTATTTTTTAGATAAAAATACGGCTGCAGGATATAATGAAGTTCAGGTACCGCATTTGGTAAATGAAGCTTCAGGATTTGGAACAGGACAATTGCCAGATAAAGAAGGACAAATGTATCATTCAACTATTGATGATTTATATTTGATTCCAACGGCTGAGGTTCCGGTTACGAATTTATTCCGCGATGTTATTTTAAACGAAAGCGAATTACCAGTTTTACACACCGCTTATACACCATGTTTCCGTCGTGAAGCAGGTTCTTACGGAGCACACGTGCGCGGATTAAACCGTTTGCACCAATTTGATAAAGTTGAAATTGTACGTATCGAGCATCCAGAAAAATCATATGAAGCTCTAGACGGAATGGTTGAACATGTTAAAAACATTCTTCAGGAATTGAAATTGCCGTATAGAATTTTACGTCTTTGCGGAGGCGATATGGGTTTCACATCGGCTTTAACTTATGATTTTGAAGTGTTTTCTACAGCACAGGATCGTTGGTTAGAAATCAGTTCGGTTTCTAACTTCGAAACTTTTCAGGCAAACCGCTTGAAATTGCGTTTCAAAGACAAAGACGGGAAAAATCAATTGGCGCATACTTTGAACGGAAGTTCTTTGGCTTTGCCTAGAGTTTTGGCTGGAATTTTAGAAAATTACCAAACGCCAGAAGGAATCGTAATACCAGAAGTTTTACGTCCTTACTGTGGATTTGATATTATAAACTAAATTTTTTGTAATTTAGGGAGTTAAACCTAACAGGTTTTTAAATCTGTTAGGTTTCTTAGTTTTAATAAAGAGCATAAATAAAGTGATATGAACGGAATTTTAAATTGGAATGTAGATCCTGTAATAGTAATGATTACAGACAGTTTTCCTTTGAAATACTATGGCGCTCTTTTTGCCTCCGGACTTTTATTAGGCTATTATATTGTCAGAAATATTTATAAAAAAGAAAACATTTCCATTGAAAATTTGGATAGTTTGCTGCTTTACGTAATTGTAGGCACAGTTCTAGGAGCGCGATTGGGACATTGTTTTTTTTATGAACCAGATTATTTTCTGGCACATCCAATAGAAATACTTTTGCCGATTCAGAAAATCGGTGGTGTTTATAAATTTGTTGGCTTTCAGGGTTTAGCAAGTCATGGCGGAACGATAGGTGTTTTAATTGCGATGATTTTATATTGCAGAAAATACAAAGTAAAGTTTTTGTGGCTGTTGGATAGAATGGCAATTGGAGTTCCTGTTACAGGTGCTTTTATAAGATTGGGAAACTTTATGAATTCTGAAATTTATGGAAAACCTACTAATGGAAATTGGGGTGTTGTTTTTCAAAGAGATGATTTAATTCCGAGACATCCAACGCAATTGTATGAAGCATTTGCGTATTTGTTGATTTTTGGAATTGTATTTTGGATGTATAAATCGGACAAAATAAAGAAAACCAGCGGATTATTATTTGGAACTTTTTTAACTCTATTGTTTTTAGCTAGATTTATAATTGAATTTTTTAAGGAAAATCAGGAAGCTTTTGAAAATAGCATGATCATAAATATGGGACAAATTTTAAGTATTCCCTTTATTTTAATTGGATTAACTTTGATTGTTTGGAAATCAAGAACTGACATTAGAGAATAGTTTACAGTCTCAGTCTCAGTTGACAGTTTTATACTGTGACTGCAAACTGCGATTGAAAACCGAGACCGCGACTAAAAACTGCGACTAAAAAAAACTGAAATATGAAAAACATCTTTATCTATATCGTTTTACTGTGGTCAAGTCTTGCATTTTCTCAAAATGAGCAATTGGCTCAATATTACTTCGATAAAGGCGATTTCGAGAAAGCAAAAGTCAGTTATGAAGAGCTTTTGACAAGTGCGCCGTCTAATACGCAATATTTTTTAAGAACAATTGACTGTTATCAGCAATTACAGCAATATTCAGTTGCCGAAAAAGCAATTCAGGATCGTTACAGCAAATACAAACAGGGCGTTTTTTTAGTTGAATTGGGATACAATTACCAATTGCAGAAAAATGAATCTAAAGCAAGAAACTATTACGATCAGGCAATCGAAAAAATTAAATCAAATCCGAATGATGTTTACGGAATTGGAAATTCATTTGAGAAAAAAGTATTGCTGGAATATGCCTTAAAAGCCTATCAGACCGCAATGCAGATGCAGCCGAATTATAATTTTAACTTCCAGATTGGAATGTTATACGGGCAATTGGGCAGAACCGATGAAATGATTGAACTTTTGCTGACAGAATCTTATAAAAATCCGCAGAATGCAAATTTAATTCAGACACAATTATCGCGTTTCATGAATGGTGAAACAGATAATACTGCTTTTAAAGATGCCATGCGAAAAGCCTTGATTTTAAAAACTCAGAAAGACCAGGATGTTTTCTGGAATCATTATTTGAGCTGGTTTTATGTGCAACAAAAAGAGTTTGGAAAAGCTTTTATTCAGGAAAAAGCAATTTATAAGCGTGAGCCTGAATCGCTTTCGAGTATTGTCAATTTGAGCCAGTTTGCATTGAATGAAGATGATACTGAAACAGCTACTGAAATTCTGAATTTCATTCTTTTGAATACCAAAGATTTAGATTTATTGATTCAGACGAATTACTATTTGATGGAAATCAAAATAGAAAAAGCACAGGAAAAAGATTATCCTGCAATTGATGCCGAACTGCAGCAATTATTGACAACTTACGAAATAACTCCATTTACCTTATCTTTGCAATTAATTAAAGCGCATTTTGCAGCTTTTAATTTAAAAAATCCCGAAGAAGGTATTGCAATTGTTAAGCGCGCTTTAGAGCTTAATTTAAACGATTATCAAGAAGCTGATGCCAAAATGGAATTGGGAGATATTTTGCTTCTGCAGGAAAAATTCAATCAGGCGCTGATTTATTATTCGCAGATCCAATTGGATTTGAAGAACGATGTAATGGCACATGAAGCAAGTTTGAAAGCAGCTAAAACAAGTTATTATAAAACCGATTTTGAATGGGCTTTAAAGCAGTTTAAAGAATTGAAATCGGCAAACACACAATTGATCGCAAATGACGCTCTTGAATATTTTTTACTGATAAATGATAATACCGCCGCTGATTCGACACAAACAGCATTGAAACAGTTTGCAAAAGGTGATTTTTTAATTTATCAGAACAAAAAACAAGAAGCAATTACGCAGTTTCAGAGCATTCTGAAAACCTATAAAGGACAGGAAATAGAAGCTGTTACAATGTTGCGTTTAGGAAAAATATATGAAAGCCTGAAAGATTTTAATTCGGCTTTAAGCCAATACCAACAGATAATTGACAATCATAGTGACGGAATTTATGTTGATGAAGCACTGTTCTTCTCGGCTGAAATTTACAACGATGAATTGCATGATATAGAAAAGGCAAAGCCTTTGTATGAAAAGGTAATTTTTAATCATCAAGACAGTATTTACTTTGTTGATGCCAGAAAAAAATACCGCGAGTTGAGAGGAGATAAGAATTTGTAAATTCCAATATTTTAAATTCCAAATTCCAAAAAAAAAGAATTAATAATTTGATTTTAAGAATCGAGTAAAAAAACTTAGAACCTTAGAGCCTTAGAATCTCAGAACCTTAAAAGAAATGATCATTTACAATATTACAACCAATATCCATGAAAGCGTTCATGACCAATGGTTAAAATGGATGCAGGAAAAACATATACCTGAAATTCTAGCAACCGAAAAATTTTCTTCGGCAAGAATTGTGAAGGTTTTGATTGAAGAAGAAATGGGAGGAATTACATATTCAGTCCAATATACAACAGACAGTAAAGATACGCTTGAGAAATATTATCTTGAAGATCAGCCTAAATTCGACAGAGAAGCATTAGAATTATTTGCTGATAAAATGCTTTCTTTTAGAACAGAATTAGAAGTTATTTCAGATCATTAATTTTATTTTAAGTCTTTTCAGTCTCAATTTTACTTAAAAAGTCTATTATGGAAATTCGATTTCAAACAAAAGAGGAAAGTAATAAACAGCAGCAGGAAGATTTTTTGAAATTATCAAAAGTGGAAAGGTTTTATGCCTTTTTGCGATTAAGTGAAAGAATAAGTCGGTTTCCGATGAAAAATAAAGTAGATAAAAATAAAGGGAATTTTATAATTGTTATAAAATCAAAATAGATGTCAAAGCTCTGGGATCAAAATATTGATGAATTTATAGCTTTAGCTACTAAACATAAGGTTAGAATGCTTATGGTTGGAGGAGGAGCTGTTAATTTCCATGGCTATCAGAGACACTCTGCTGATGTTGATTTTTGGATAGAAACTACTGATGAAAATTTTAAAAAATTAGTGCTAGTTTTTAATGAAATGGGATATGAAATCGATGATTTTCCCGAAAATGTAAAACAACAACAGCAAAATATTTCAATAAAATTTTCTCCAGTTGATCTTGATTTAGAATTGATTACTAAATTTTCAGTGAATAGGACTTTTGAGGAAGCATATAATGATAGTGAAGAAGTTACTGTAAATGATAAAACTTTTTTAAAGTGGAATGTTCTGTCTTTAGAAGATTTAATTACGAGTAAAATCAAAGCAAATCGAGCAAAAGATTTATTCGATGTACAGCAGCTTCGAGAAATAAATAAAAAATAAAGCTTTGAGTCTTTGACCCTTCGAGGTAAAAAGAATACTTTTGCGCCCTCGTGGCAAAACAAGTAAGAAAATGGAAAAAGTAAAAGCCAAAAAACATTTAGGACAGCATTTCCTTAAAGACGAAAGCATCGCAAAAGCAATTGCCGATACTTTAAGCTTAAAAGGATATGATGAGGTGTTAGAAATAGGACCAGGGATGGGTGTGCTTACTAAATATTTACTTGACAAGCCTGTGCATACACGAGTAATCGAAATTGATACAGAATCTGTTGCGTATCTGGATGCAAATTATCCAAAATTAAAAGGAAATATCATTTCAGAAGACTTTCTGAAATACAATATAAATCAGGTTTACGAAAACAAACAGTTTGCTATAATTGGCAACTTCCCGTACAATATTTCAACTCAAATTGTTTTTAGAACATTGGAGTTTAGAGATCAGATTCCTGAATTTTCAGGAATGTTTCAAAAGGAAGTTGCAGAGCGAATCTGCGAGAAAAAAGGATCAAAAGCCTACGGAATCTTGTCTGTGCTGGCACAGGCTTTCTATGATACTGAGTATTTGTTTACTGTAAGCGAAAATGTTTTTATTCCTCCGCCCAAGGTCAAGTCGGGTGTGATGAAAATGACCCGAAAGGAAGATTACAGTCTTCCTTGTGGCGAAAAGTTATTTTTTACGGTTGTAAAAACGGCTTTTCAGCAAAGACGAAAAACATTACGTAACAGTTTGAAAACATTAAATTTATCAGATAATTTGCGAGAAGACACTATCTTTGATAAACGTCCTGAGCAGCTTAGCGTTGACGAATTTATTGTTTTGACTCAAAAAATAGAAGCCGATGGAGTTCAAAGTTAGCAAAGAATTTATCCAACAACTAGAGGAACATATCGTTAAGAAAAATGACAACGAACTTGAAATTTTACTTAATGATCTTCACCATGCTGATATCGCTGAAATCCTTGATGAATTGGATTTTGACGAAGCTACCTATATTTTTAAGGTTTTAGATAGTGATAAAACAGCCGAAATTCTTCTTGAATTAGAAGATGATCTGCGTGAAAATATCTTAAGCCGACTTTCACCAAAAGAAATTGCTGAAGAGCTCGATGAGCTTGAAACAAATGATGCCGCCGATATTATCGCTGAGCTTTCGCAGGAAATCAAAGCAGAAGTTATCTCGGAGCTGCTCGATGTTGAACACGCAAAAGATATTGTCGAATTATTACGCTATGATGAAAACACGGCGGGTGGTTTGATGGGAAAAGAGCTTGTGAAAGTCAACGAAAACTGGAACGTATTGACTTGTGTAAAAGAAATGCGAATTCAGGCAGAAAACGTTTCCCGAGTACATTCGATCTATGTTGTTGATGATGAAAACCGTTTAAAAGGAAGATTATCTCTTAAAGATTTACTGACGACTTCTACCAAAACTCAAATTGGGGATATTTATATTCGAAAACTAAATTTTGTAAACGTCGATACAGAAGATGTTGAGGTAGCGCGTATCATGCAGAAATACGATTTGGAAGCTATTCCGGTTGTAGATGAATTGGGCCGTCTGGTTGGCAGAATTACAATCGATGATATCGTAGATGTGATCAAGGATGAAGCCGATAAAGATTACCAGTTAGCAGCGGGTATTACCCAGGACATTGAAAGTAATGACAGTGTGCTGGAATTGACAAAAGCACGTTTGCCTTGGCTTTTAATTGGAATGGTAATCGAAATTGTTGCTTCTTTCGTGTTGAAAGATAACGAAAGCGCTTTTCAAAAATATTCTACCTTAATTATTTTTGTGCCTTTATTATCAGCAACGGCTGGAAATATTGGTGTTCAGGCTTCGGCAATCGTAGTTCAGGGTTTGGCAAATGGAACTCTGAAGGAATTCAGCCGTAGTTATTTCAGTAAAGAACTTACGGTTTCAATGATTTCAGGAAGTATTATTTCGTTTCTTTTGCTTGGATATCATTCTCTTATGTATGGACAATATTTAGTAGGTGTGGCTATTTCAATTTCGATGATTGTTGTGATTTTGTTTGCAGCAACTTTAGGAACTTTGGTACCACTTTTTCTTCATAAAAATAAAATTGATCCTGCAATTGCAACAGGTCCGTTTATTACGACAACTAATGATGTATTTGGAATTATGCTCTATTTTGGTGTAGCTAAAATGATTCTTGGGTTTTAGATTTTTGGCACAAATTAATAGATTGCAGTGATTTAAAATCTTTAAATTCTATGTAATTTGCAATCTGAAGAATTAGATGATAATCAGCTAGAAATAAATTAAAACCAAGCAAAATGAAAGTACACATTATTGGAGGAGGAAACCTTGGCGTTTCTATTGCCTTGGGAATTGCTAAATTTTCGAAAAACAATCAAGTTACAGTTACGAGAAGAAACATTGCCAGTATTCAATACTTATCTGAATACGGAATTACAGTGTCTAACGATAATAAACACAATATTCAGGAAGCTGATGTTGTGATTTTGACTATAAAACCTTATCAAGTTGATACGGTTTTGGCTGAAATTTTGCCCGTTATCAAAGACAAAACAATCGCTTCGGCAGTAAGTGGATTGTCTTTGGATATGCTTCAGTCAAAAACAAATAACGAATATCCGGTTGTTCGCATTATGCCAAATATTGCAGCGCAGTTTGGAGAATCGGCAACTTGTATTTCTTTTCCAGAAACAGATCGTGAAGAAGCTATGCCAATTGTGGATTTATTTCAGGATTTAGGAACTGCTCCTATTATTGACGAAAAATTAATGGATGCAGCAACTGTTTTAGGCGCTTGCGGAACAGCATATGCATTACGTTATATCCGCGCTTCTATGCAGGCCGGAATCGAAATAGGATTTGATTCTAGCACAGCTTTGGCAATAGCGGCACAAACAGCAAAAGGAGCTGCAAAAATGTTATTAGAGGAAAAAGTGCACCCAGAACAATTAATCGACCGTGTAACAACGCCTCAAGGCTGTACAATTGTTGGTTTAAATGAAATGGAGCACAACGGTTTCAGTTCGTCATTGATAAAAGGAATCAAGACTTCTTTGAAACAGATAAAAGGTTTGTTGAAGTAAAAAATATTAATATTCAATATTTAAATTCCAAATTCCAATTTTTTAGTTGGAGTTTGGAATTTTTTATTTTTAGAATTTAATAACGCGGGCTTGAACAATATTCTATTACTAAAGGCAGATTT
This sequence comes from Flavobacterium sp. LC2016-01, assembly GCF_009711135.1. Classification (GTDB taxonomy): domain Bacteria; phylum Bacteroidota; class Bacteroidia; order Flavobacteriales; family Flavobacteriaceae; genus Flavobacterium. The sequence goes on from NZ_WMIC01000012.1 coordinate 124,720, forward strand.
TCTTTATTTATATAATCTTTAAACATTGTTCTGTGATAATCGATTCCTAATTTTTCAATTTTAGAACTGTCAATTTTGTGATTTTTATCGATCATCCATTTTACAAAGACGTGTGAATCTAAGTTGCGAAGTGCTGGACCAGTGCTTCTGGCATCTAGTTTGTGGCAAGCAGCACAATTCGAATTGAAAATTTCTTTTCCTTTTTGTTGATTTTCTGTTAATTTAGGATTTTTCGTTCCACAAAAAGGAACAGAAATTCGACAATAAAAGGCAGGAAGTGGATCTTCATATGTTGCTGCTTGATATAGTATAAAACCAGCTAGAACTATTATAATTGATATTGATAGAGTAAGTATTTGTCTTATTGTTTTCATGATATCTTTTTGATTAAGCAAATACCTCAAAATGTTCAACATGTTCTTCAAATTCTAAAAGAAATTGCTCATCTTCGGGATAATATTTTGCTTTTTCAAAATCTTCTCCAGCGAAATTCTTGATTACTTCCAGATTTTCCCAATATGTAATTAGTGTAAAACGGCCTTCGTTATTTTTGATATTTCTCAAAAAGGAAAGTTTCACAAATCCCGTTGTTTTTTCATAATCGGGAATAGCAGTTGTGATCATAAATTCGGTGTAAACCTCATAATCTTCAAGTTTTGTTTTTCCGTGCCAGATTCTCGCGATCATGATTTTAGAGTTATTTTTTATTCAACGTATATTTTAAAAAGACGAATCCAAAGAATCCTGAAAGTAGCGAAGCAATTAAAATGGCTATCTTAGAAAAAACAATTGTTTCAGGATCTTTGAACGCTAAAATGGTAATGAAAATTGACATTGTAAAACCAATTCCGCCTAACATTCCTGCTCCTAAAAGATGCGGCCATTTTAAGCTTTTTGGCAACGCACATAAACCAGCTGTCACTCCAATCGAAGAAAAAAGAACAATTCCGAGAGGTTTTCCAATAACTAATCCGAGTATGATTCCAAAGGTGTTAGGATGATTTAAACCTTCGTGCCAATCGTTCGCTATAGAAATACAAGTATTTGCAATAGCAAAAAGCGGTAATATGATAAAAGCAACAGGTTTGTGTAAAAAATGCTGCAGTTTATACGATGATGAATTTTCGCTTCCATCTCCAAACGGAATTACAAAGGCCAATATAACGCCCGTAATAGTCGCATGCACACCAGAATTCAGCATAAAATACCACATTACTATTCCGCCAATTAAATACGGAATGATATTGTTTACTTTCATTCTGTTCAGAATAAAAAGAAGACCCCAAATTCCTAAAGCTATTGCAAGATTTACAAAAGCAATTGAAGTGGTGTAAAAAACGGCGATGACAATTATAGCGCCCAAATCGTCAATTACGGCAAGAGCGGTTAAAAATACCTTTAGTGACGGTGAAACTTTTTTGCCTAAAAGAGATAAAATCCCAATGGCAAAAGCAATATCGGTTGCCATCGGAATTCCTGCTCCGTTTTGAGTTGCCGTGCCAAAGTTTAAAGCCAGAAAAATTGCTGCAGGAACGAGCATACCGCCAAGAGCAGCCATAATTGGCAATGAAGCATTTTTTATGTTTGATAATTCTCCATGATAAATTTCGCGTTCTAATTCTAAACCAATCAAAAGAAAAAAGATGGTCATTAAGCCGTCATTAATCCAATGTGTGATAGAATGTCCTCCCAAATCTTTTTCCCAAAAAGCAACATATTCTGCCGAATAAGCTGAATTTGCTAAATACAAAGAACAGATTGTTACAAATAACAAGAGCAGTCCTCCAGATTTTTCGTTATTAAAGAAAGAATTAAAAGTTTTGGTCAATTTCATTTTAGAAAAGGTTTTGAAGATTTAAAACGGGAAGGGATTTCTTCGAAGGCAAGTATTTTCAAAGTTAAAGAAAATCGGAACAATAAAAAAGTTTAGCTGCAAAGACGCGCAGATATAGAGATTTTTAATAGGGATGGAATATTAAATTAACCGTATTTTTGTATTTATAAAATTCAAAATATAATGAGTGTAAAAATTCTTCACATAGACAGCAATAATCCAATTTTATGGAATCAATTAGAAGAAGCAGGTTTTGAAAATCACGCCGATTTTAAATCTTCGAAAGAAGAGATTGAAGCTAAAATTCAGGATTATAACGGAATTGTAATTCGAAGCCGTTTCAAGATTGACAAGACTTTTTTAGATAATGCAACTAACTTGCAATTTATAGCAAGAGTGGGAGCGGGCCTGGAAAGTATCGATTGTGATTATGCCGAAACAAAAGGAATTCACTTAATCGCGGCTCCGGAAGGAAACAGAAATGCAGTTGCAGAACATTCGCTTGGTGTAATATTGTCACTCTTTAACAATTTAAATCAGGCTGACGCCGAGATTAAAGCCGGACATTGGAATCGTGAAAGCAACCGCGGACATGAATTGGATGGAAAAACGGTTGGAATTATCGGTTACGGAAACATGGGAAAAGCTTTCGCCAAAAAACTTCGAGGTTTTGAAACAGAAGTTTTGTTTTATGATATTTTAGAAAATATTGGTGATGAAAATGCCAAACAGGTTTCATTGCCGGAATTACAAAAAAGAGCCGATGTTTTGAGTCTTCATTTGCCGTGGACACCAGAAACAGACAAAATGGTCAATGCTGCTTTTATAAACGCATTTTCGAAGCCATTTTGGATCATTAATACTTCACGCGGTAAAAATATTGTCACGGCAGATTTGGTTGAAGCTATGAAGGCAAAAAAGGTTTTAGGTGCAGGTTTGGATGTTTTGGAGTATGAGAAATTATCTTTTGAGACATTATTTCAAGATAAAAACACGCCTGAAGCATTTCAATATTTGCTGGAAGCTAAAAACGTTTTGCTTACGCCGCATATCGCGGGATGGACTTTTGAAAGCCATGAACGTTTGGCTCAAGTGATTGTCGATAAAATCAAAGCGGTTTATGCTGATGGAGATTCCAAAGCATAATTTTTAAAGATTTGTACTTTAATATAGCGTTGTGGTTATTTTATAATAGGTATTTTCTGTAAATTCGATATTTTCGATTAGTTTTTAAAGTTATTTTTTGTTAATATTGTCGTTAGATTTTTAACAATATTTTCGAAAAGGAGCGGCCGAAAATCCTTAAAAGAGTAGGATTTAATTAATCTTTTAAAAAATGGAAAACACAAAGTACGAGGCTTGGAATACTCCATCACGGCCACGAGAAGAAAATAAAAAAATTTCAGCAGGAATTCTGGCCATTTTAGTGGGTGTTTTTGGGATTCATAAATTTTATTTAGGTTATACTAAAGAAGGTATTATTCACCTGCTTTTAGGTTTAATGTGTGGTGTAGGCGGTGTGATTGGTATAATTGAAGGAATTTTGTACTTGACAAAAACAGACGAAGAATTTTATCAGACTTATCAAGTAGGCTATCGCGGCTGGTTTTAAATAATAAAAAATCCCATTTCATTTGAAGTGGGATTTTTTTTATTCTGTTTTTTATAAAATATAAAATGTCTTTTTTTAATATAGTGATGTCTTATAGGTTCTAAATGATTCTTTTCGGTTTGATATTTTTGGCTGATTTTTAAGAAAAATCTTAAAATTACAAACCTTAACTAATTGAAAGAAATGGAAAATAACAAACCAGAAAATGTAGAGAATAAAAAAGTTGTAGCGGGAATTCTAGGAATTCTATTGGGTGCTTTTGGTGCTCATAAGTTTTATTTAGGATACACTAAAGAAGGAATTATTCAATTAATAATTAGTATTGTTACTTGTGGGATGGGTGGCGTGATTGGATTTGTGGAAGGAATAATTTACTTGACAAAACCAGATGATGAATTCTACAGAACTTACCAAGTTGGTAAAAAAGCATGGTTCTAGTTTAGTGATAAATAGAATTTGACAAACTAGTTTTAAATAAAATTGTAATTAAAAAAGTCCCATTTGCATTTGCAGATGGGACTTTTTTATTTGGAGAGATTATCTGTTAATCTTCTTTTTCAGATAATTTCTTTTCTAGTTCAATTTGAAATTCCTCAATAACTGGTTTCATCGTGCTTTCTGGAATGTCAGCAATTCTGATATACATTAAGCCATCAACGGCATTATTGAATAACGGATCGACATTGAAAGCAACAACTCTCGCGTTTTGTTTGATGTATTTTTTAATTAAAACCGGCAAACGTAAATTTCCTGGTTCCAATTCGTCAATTATTTTATCAAATTTATTCAAATCAGATTCGGCTTCATCAAAAATAAAGTCTTTGTCTGCATCTTTCAGTTTTACTTTATATGCTTTTTTCGGATGAATATATTGTGCAATATAAGGATCGTAATAATTTGACTTCATAAACTCAATCATCAATGATTTAGAGAAATCTGAAAATTGATTACTGATACTTACGCCTCCTAATAAATATTTATGCTCTGGATAACGTAAAGTGGTGTGAATAATACCTTTCCAAAGCAAGAATAAAGGCATTGGTTTTTGCTGATATTCGCGAATGATAAAAGCACGTCCCATTTCAATAGATTTGTGCATCATATCGTGAAGTTCCTGTTCAAATCTAAAAAGATCAGTCAGGTAAAAACCTTCAATTCCGTATTTCGGATAAATCTCAGCACCTAATCCCATACGGTAAGCTCCTGCGATTTTCTTGGTTTCATCATCCCATAAAAACATGTGGTGATAATATTGATCGTATTGGTCTAAATCGATCGATTCGTTGGTTCCTTCACCAACTTCACGGAAAGTAATTTCACGCAAACGCCCAATTTCATGTAAAATATTAGGAATTGATTTTGCTGTGGCAAAAAACACTTCATAGTTTTTACTTTGTAATAAACGGCAGTCACTATTTCTTAAAGCATCAACTTCGGCAATCATTTTTGATTCGTTGGCCGGAGTTGCTATTTTTTTAGGCGCTTTCGGGATTTTTAAGCTTGCGGTGTCAATTAGTTTGGTATCTTTTTCAAAAGGATTGGCAAGCATATAGGTTTTCTTTCTTAAAAACTCTGAGTATTCTTCAAACGATTCAATTTCGTTTTGCTCGTTTACAGAAATTGGTTTTCCAATACGAACTTTGATTACACGGTCTTTCTGCGTAAGCAATTCTGATGGAAGTTTTGCTGTACGCAAAGTGTCATCAATTTTTGAAAGCCAATAGAATAATTTGCTGTTTTTAGCATGAAAATAAATGGGTACAACAGGAACTTTTGCTTTTCTGATTAATTTCAAAGCGCCTTCTTCCCAAGGTTTGTCAACCATTAATTTTCCATCCTTGTAAGTTGAAACTTCTCCAGCTGGGAAAATCCCTAACGGTTTTCCGTCGCTTAAGTGGCGTAAAGTTTCTTTGATTCCAACCACGCTTGATTTTGCATCCTTATGATTTTCAAAAGGATTAACCGGCATGATGTATTTTTTAAGCGGAACAATTCTGTGTAACAAGAAATTTGCAATAATCTTGAAATTAGGTTCTCTCTCGAGCATTAATTTCAAAAGTAAGATACCATCAATTCCTCCAAGCGGATGATTAGAAATGGTGATATATGCGCCATCTTTTGGTAAACGTTTTAAATCTTCTTCCGGGATTTCAAATTTGATTTCCATCTCATCCAAAATTCCGTTAAGAAACGCAAGATCCTCTAAATGTTTATTATGGTCATAAATTTTATTCAGGGTTGAGATCTTAAGAACCTTCATAAGAATCCAGCCTGAAAAAGTACCGAATACTCCGTACTTATCAACATTTATTGCCTTTGCAACTTCTTTCGCGGTAACTAAACCCATGTACTATTTTTAAATTATTAGAGCAGCGAACAAAGATAACAAAAAACTCTACTTTTCCTTTATTCAATCATAAACTTTCCACTTTTTTATTACATTTGGAATCCTAAAAAAATTACCAAGATGAAAATTATTTCTTATAATGTAAACGGAATTCGTGCTGCCATAACTAAAGGGTTTATTGAATGGCTACAAGCTGCAAACCCTGATGTAATCTGCCTTCAGGAAATTAAAGCAACACAGGATCAGATTCCGGTTGAGGCTATAACGGCGGCCGGCTATCCGTATCAATATTATTATTCTGCAACTAAAAAGGGGTACAGCGGCGTTGCGATATTATCTAAAACAGAACCAAAAGCAGTGGTGTACGGAACTGGAATTCATCATATGGATTTTGAAGGACGTAATTTGCGTGCCGATTTTGAGGATTGTTCTGTAATGAGTCTGTATCTTCCATCGGGAACAAATATTGAAAGATTGGATCATAAATTTATGTTTATGGATGATTTTCAAACCTATATAAACGAACTGAAACTTACAATTCCGAATCTGATTATTTGCGGTGATTATAATATTTGTCACGAAGCAATTGATATTCACGACCCGGTCCGCAATAAAACGGTTTCTGGATTTTTGCCGGCAGAACGTGCTTGGCTTGATGCATTTATGAAATCAGGTTTTATAGACAGTTTCCGTCATTTCAATAAAGACCCGCATCATTATTCGTGGTGGAGTTACCGCGCCGGAGCCAGAGGAAATAACAAAGGCTGGCGTATCGATTATAATTTGGTAAGTGATTCAATGGGACATCGTTTAAAAAGAGCTGTTATTCTTCCAGATGCTGTTCACTCAGATCACTGCCCAGTATTAGTCGAAATCGAGTAAAGTTTGGTATTGTTCTTGTTAACAATGTATCAATTTTGTTCTAGGAGCTGTTTCCTGCTCTACACTATATCTTTTGCGGCGAACCCCGCCACAAAAGGATGCCGTTTCCATCAGGGCTAGGGCTTCTAGGTAACAAGAAATTTGAATTATTAATAAAGCCCCAAATAAAAACCAAAAGTAAAATGATTAAAAAAACCTCTATCGCATTAGTAGTTTTAGCTTTGTCTATGACTTCATGTGTATCCAAAAAGATTTACAATGATCTTGAAAACAAATATTCGGATCTAAAAAAAGAAAACCGTTCTATTGCTGATGAAAACGCTGGATTGAAAACGGCAAAAAATCAGCTGGAATTAGATCGCGATAAACTGACTAAAGATCTGGCAAGCACAAAAGATGATCTTGCAAAACTAAAAGCTGATCTTGCGGCGGAGCAAAAAAAATACAAAGTGCTGCAGGATTCTTATAATGCCTTAGAGAAAAACAGCAACGATGCATTAGAAAGCAACATGGCTAAAAACCGTGATCTTTTGGCACAATTAGAAGCAAAATCTAAAAAATTGGCCGATGAACAAGCTCGTTTAGATAAAACGGCAAGCCGATTAAAAGAGCTTGAAGATATGATTGCGGCTAAAGAAGAATCAATGCGCAAACTAAAAGAAACTTTATCTAAAGCTTTAAATGGTTTTGAAGGTAAAGGTTTGACAGTGGAACAGAAAAACGGAAAAGTATATGTTTCTATGGAAAACAAATTACTTTTCAATTCAGGAAGCTGGGCGGTTGGAACTGAAGGAAGAAAAGCAGTTGTCGAACTTGGAAAAGTTTTAGGCGACAATCCAGATCTTTCTGTTTTAATTGAAGGACATACAGATGATGATCCGTATGCTGGTTCAGGACCAATTGCAAATAACTGGGATTTATCAACTAAAAGAGCGACAGCAATTGTGGCTATTTTAAGTGAAAATACTAAAATCAACAAACAAAAATTAACAGCAGCGGGAAGAAGCGAATTTTCTCCTTTGGCAAGCAACGCGACTGCAGAAGGAAAATCTAAAAACCGCAGAATCGAAATTATCTTGACACCAAGATTAGATGAAATTGCTGAAATGCTTAATAGTATTAATTAAGAGGCTAAGGTTCTGAGGTACTAAGATTCTAAGATTTAAAAAAGGGGGTTCAAAGTAAAACTTTGAACCCCCTTTTTTTTATTCTAAAAAAGAAAAACCTTAGAATCTTAGTATCTTAGCAACTTAGCGCCTCAAAAAAAATCTTGTAGATTTTTTAACTTTTGTGAAATTTTCATTTGAAGAATACCGTCGTATATTTGAAGCTTTATTATTTAAAATAAAAACCTTAGAATCTTAGTATCTCAGCACCTTAGAACCTCAAAAAAATGATCTACACTACATTACCCAACACCGATATAAAAGTTAGTAAAATCAATCTCGGCACAATGACTTTCGGTCAGCAGAATACGGAGACTGAAGGACACGCGCAAATGGATTACGCGCTTGAAAGAGGCGTTAATTTTTTTGATACAGCCGAAATGTATTCAGTTCCGGCAAGTGAAGCAACTTACGGAAGCACAGAAAAAATCATAGGAACTTGGTTTAAAAAAACGGGAAATCGTGATAAAGTGATTTTGGCGTCAAAAATTGCTGGTCCAAATCCGAGTTTTGGGTACATGCGCGAGAAAGTGGATTTTTCGCCTGCAAGCATAAAATTCGCTGTTGAAAATAGTTTAAAAAGACTTCAGACAGATTATATTGATTTGTATCAAATGCATTGGCCGGAAAGAAAAACAAATAATTTTGGACAGCGCGCTTTTCACGGACATAACGATGTCTGGGAAGACAATTTCAGGGAAATTCTTGAAACTTTTGACGAATTAATCAAAGAAGGGAAAATCAAGCACATTGGAGTTTCTAACGAAAATTCATGGGGAATGATGCGTCTTTTGGAAGAAAGCAAATACCAAAATCTGCCAAGAATCAAAACCGTTCAAAATCCGTATAATTTATTGAACCGTCTTTTTGAAGTGAATTCGGCTGAAGTTTCAAAATATGAAAATGTTGGTTTATTGGCTTATTCGCCACTAGCATTTGGCGTTCTTACCGGGAAATTTTTAACTGGAGAAAGTCACCCGAAAGCGAGAATTAATCTTTTTCCGCAATATAAACGTTACAATAGCGAACAATGTACGCAAGCGACAAAATTGTATCAGGAAATCGCTAAAAAACATGGTTTAACGCTGACGCAATTAGCAATGGGATTTGTATTGCAGCAGCCGTTTTTGACAAGTGCCATTATTGGTGCTACAACATTGGAACAATTAAAAGAAAATATTGATACAATTGATGTAGTGCTTTCTAAAGAAATCCTGGCTGAAATTGATGCTGTTCAGGCAGTTATTCCTGATCCGGCACCTTAAAATAGCATTTAACCGCAAAGCACACAAAGATTTACGCAAAGTCCGCAATGCTTTAATTAAGAAAAATAATAGAAAAAGCACACAAAGATTTCTTTTTATAAGTAAAAAAATCTTTGTGTGCTTTGCGTAAATCTTAGCGGACCTTGCGGTTAAACTTCACTTATCCAGCAATTACAAATCAAACTCATCATCAACAGCCAAAGAATCATTTTTGACCGCAGTTGAATCCGGCGCTTTGATTTTAATTAAAGAACGCGCGTTTCCTGAAATATAAACCGGCAATTGTCCAAGTGTGTCTTCAGGAACTAACAGACCTCGGCGGAACATTAAATTCTTTAAGAACTTTTGATTCTTTAAGGCGTAATCTTTCAAATTACCTTGATCATTAAATTGATACATGAATTTTCTTGGTTTCGGAATTATTGTTGCCAAATATAAGCATTCATCCACATTTAAATCTGAAGGACTTTTTTGGAAATAAAAATGACTCGCTTCGCCAACTCCGTAAACATTTGGTCCCCATTCGATAATGTTGAAATACACTTCCAGCATTCTTTCCTTGCTTACAATTCGGTTGTTTTCTAAAATGTAAACCAATAGAATTTCTTCCAGCTTTCGCGAAAGCGTCTTTTCTCGCGTCAAAAACACATTTTTAATCAATTGCATGCTGATTGTACTTGCACCGCGCGAGAATTTTTTAGTTCTGATGTTTTTTAGAATAGACTGTTTGAAAGCTTCATTTATAAAGCCACGATGCGAAAAAAACGATGGATCTTCAGTCGTTAAAACGCATTTCCTCAAATAAGGTGAAATTTGATCTAAAGGCGTGTAATTCGGATTTGCATTTCCAACTAAAATTGGCCGCTGCAAAACGTTTTGAATAATCGCACGATACACAAATTCGCCATTTAGTTTGTTCAAATCGGCTTCGCCGTATTTAGTGATTCGTAAATCTTCTTTGTTGAGTTTACTGTCAAAAACAAGCGTATTTGGTTTGTTTTTGTTGAATTTGAAATCCAGTTTATAATCAAAATTACCGGTTGCCTGCATTCCTTGAAAATGAGTAAATAAACCATCAGGAAGTGAAACAATAAAATCCTGCGCCTTCATTTTTGGAATATCAACTTTCAGTGTATAAACGGTATCTTTTTCAGTATCGTAAGAAACATATGGGCGCAGTTTTATTTTATTCAGCGTCATTGTTGAAGTGCTGTCAATCGAAATAAAATCATTCCCTAACAAAAAGCGGTAATCAAAACGGGCATTTTTGATCACAACATCTTTGCTGGCAATTTTTGGGTGATTAATTTTTAAATTGGTAATCGAAGTGAAACCGTCAATATGAAGTTCACTGCCGCTTTTGTCAATTTTTTCGACATTTAAGCGGATCGAATCAAAGCTGGCTTTTAAGTTGTATCGTTCATCAAGATAAGGAACTTTAATTGCTCCAGTGTCTAAATTAAAAAAGCGAATATCAGCTTTTTGATTTCTTGGATCAGCAAATCCTTTTAAATTCCATTTCTGATCAAAATCTTTGCTTACCACATGAATATTGGTTTCAAGCTGTTTGTTGTCTAAAACCAGTTTGTTGATTGCGACATTCGTTTTTTTGCCATTATCGTCAATTTTGAATTGGAAGTTTTCCAAATTCATATCAGTCGGAACGAGATTCAGTAATTTCGAGATAATTCGGTAAGCAAAAGCACCGTATTTACGTTTTTCACTTTTTTCAGTATCGTCGCTGTTTCTTTTTAAGAAGGCATCGAAGTTGCGAATTTTTCCTTTTTTGACTAATTGGACATAACCATTATTGACTTTTAAAGTTCCAACCTGAACATCGCCAATCAATAAATTGCTTAGACTGATGCTCGTTTCAATTTTTTCAATTTTAAAAAGTGTGTCGGCATTTTTAGGAACCAAAACGACATCTGTTAATTTAATAGTTGATAAACCGTTAAAAGAGGCTTCTTTAATAGAAAAATCGCTGTTGTAGTCAACCGCCATTTTATGGGTAACTTTTGCAATGGCTTGTTTTAAAAGTGAATCGCGAAAAAAGTATAACCCGATGCAAAGCAAAACTAATAATACAGCAAGTATTTTTAGCGCTTTGAATATTTTTTGTTTTGGAAAATTCATAGTGGTATTTTTAATAGAAATTACCCAAAAAGAATGCTGGCAACATCTTCAATTTTTGCTACAAGTTCAATTTTGATTCCTGTATTTTTTAAAGCTATTTTGTTGTATTTAGAAACAAAAATCGTGTCGAAACCTAATTTTTCGGCTTCTTGAATGCGTTGGTCAACACGGTTTACCGGACGAATTTCGCCAGACAATCCAACTTCGCCTGCAAAACAGAAACCTTTACCAACCGGAATATCTTCGTTTGATGATAAAATGGCAGCAACAACCGCAAGATCAATCGCAGGATCATCTACAGAAATTCCTCCTGTGACATTTAAGAAAACGTCTTTTGCACCCAAACGAAATCCGGCTCTTTTTTCTAAAACGGCCAAAATCATGTTGAGTCTTTTGGCATTGTAGCCAGTTGTGCTTCTTTGTGGTGTTCCGTAAACGGCTGTACTTACAAGCGACTGAATTTCGATCATCAGCGGGCGCATGCCTTCAAGTGTTGTGGCAATTGCGGTTCCTGATAATTCTTCGTCTTTGTGTGAAATCAATATTTCTGACGGGTTGCTTACTTCGCGCAAACCGCTTCCGAGCATTTCATAAATTCCAAGTTCAGAAGTGGAACCAAAACGGTTTTTCAATGAACGCAAAATTCTATAGATATGATTTCTGTCGCCTTCAAACTGAAGAACGGTATCGACCATATGTTCCAGAATTTTTGGTCCAGCGATGTTTCCGTCTTTGGTAATATGCCCAATTAAAATAACGGGAATATTGGTTTCTTTAGCGAATTTGATCAATTCGGCGGTTGTTTCTCTGATTTGAGAAATGCTTCCAGCTGTTGATTCAATATAATCAGTATGTAAAGTCTGAATTGAATCGATGATTACGATTTCCGGCTGAATCGCTTCAATTTGTTTGAAGATATTCTGCGTTTTAGTTTCCGTTAGAATATAACAGTTGTCGCTGTTTGGCGTGATTCTTTCAGCACGCATTTTTATTTGTTTCTGACTTTCTTCTCCAGAAACATATAAAGTTTTATAAGGTAATTTTAATGAGATTTGAAGTAAAAGTGTGCTTTTTCCAATTCCAGGTTCTCCGCCTAAAAGTGTCAAAGATCCCGGAACAATGCCGCCGCCTAAAACACGATTCAATTCGCCGTCAGTAGTATCCATACGAATTTCCTGAGCCGAATCAATTTCGTCAATTTTTAACGGTCTTGGCGCTTTGTTTGTCGAAGTTGGTTCGCTTTTCCAAGCCACTTTTTCCTGCTTCTGAATAATTTCTTCAGCAATGGTATTCCATTCTTTGCATGCGTTGCACTGCCCTTGCCATTTAGAATATTGAGTGCCGCAGTTTTGGCAAAAAAAGGAAGTTTTAACTTTTGACATTATTTGGTTTTTTTAACAAGCGTATTCATTTCGTCAATTTTCTCATACATCAAATCCTTGTTCAAATCTCCAATTGGTTCCATTTGAGAAGCATTTTGGTATTTTTTTGAAGCATGTTTAGGGTCGCCCATTTTTTCGTACATCAAACCTAATTCATACTCACCTAACATGGCTTTTGGATAATTTACATTTCCAATTTCAGCCATTTTCCCTAATTCATCGTAAGCATTTTTCTTTAAAATAATGTTTTCAATTACTTTAAAATCGCTCATTCTGACAGGAACTTGGTAGCCTAATATTTCTGACATTGTTGCGTATTTCTTTTCTAAATAATCAGCATAACCTGTTTCAAGAACGGCTATTTTGTCATTGTATTCAGCAGAATTTATTGGTCTGTAAGATTCAAAAATTTGGTACAAAGCGCTCGGAATCGAGTGCAGAACCTCAGTATAATGCGTTGCGTTTTTGAATACGTCGTATTTGTAATTTACTAACGGATTATTAGCGACTTTAATATTGCTGTTTAATTTTTCAATTGGCTCTTTTATTTTTTTAATATCACCTTCTCCTGCAGAAAGATAATAAAATATAGGTTTTTGGATTTTTGCAAATTTTTCTGCTATTCTAACTTCCATTTTTGGTGCCAATTCAGGGCTTAAACAAATATAGGCGTTAAAAATTGGCTCTTCTTTATATAAATAAAAATTAGCAAAACTTGCCGTAATATCATGACCAGCTATAATTCTGAAAGATGCTGTGTGGTATTTTTTTTCAATATATGGAATCAATTCGGCACCTATAAATTCAAAAAATTTCGCTCCTTTTTCAAACGGCAGGCCTTCATTTTGATCAATTGTCGAATCGTCTTCACGTTCACCATTTTTATTTTGATGAATTCCAATAATAATCATTTCCGGAATATCATCCCAGTATGAGCCATAACTCACAGCTCCAGAAAATGGATCAAACAAATAATCTCCGTCTAAAAGATACAAAACAGGATATGTTCGATCTGATTTTTCATCGTAAGAAGGAGGAAGTCCAATTGTTATTCGTCGTTCTTCTCCCAGCTTTTCAGACTTAATATTGTCGAATTTTTTCTGAGAAAAAACAGAAACGGATATGAATGCAAGCAGTAGGTAGGCTTTTTTCATGATTTGTGGCATTTCAGTGAATTAAAAAGTATTGAAAATAGTATGGCAATATAATACTTTATTTGCTTTTAAGTATTTTGGGATTGAAAAAAAAGCAATGATTTCCTACGTTTAATTCGTTTTTTGATTTAAGACAATAGAAAATCTGTTTGTGCAAAATATTTTTGACAAATTAAGATTGAAAGTAAGTGTGATATACGATTTACGTCAGCGAATTATCATTTTCATTTGGGAAAATGATCCATGGCTTGAAGGTTTTAGCTTCTTCAAATTCCAAGGTTGCATAGGATATAATGATAATAATGTCGTCTTTTTGAACCTTTCTTGCGGCCGGGCCGTTAAGAGTGATTTCGCCTGAATTTTTTATACCTTTTATAGCATAAGTTTCAAAACGCTCGCCATTATTAATGTTAACAATAGATACTTTTTCGCCTTCAATAATATTTGAGGCCTCTAGAAGAGTTTCATCAATAGTAATACTGCCAATATAATTTAAATCAGCTCCAGTAACTTTTACTCGATGAATTTTTGATTTTATAACTTGAATTTGCATGCAGCAAAGGTAATTTAATTTAATGAAATGGTGTCAATTAACCTTATAGAATTAACAAATACCGCTATAAATGCACGGTATTTTTTGTCTATAATTTTATGATCAATTGGTAATAATGTAGATTCGTCAGCAATTACAAAATACTCAAGTTCAAATCTAGGATTGTCCTTGAAAGCATCTTCGACAAATTTGATGGTTTCTTCGGGAGTACCTTTTTGGAATATTTCCTTGGCCTCAGTAATTACTTTGTATATAATTGAAGCTTCTTTTCTTTCTTCGGCAGAAAGACGCTCATTTCTAGAACTCATCGCTAAAAGGTTCTCTTCTCTAAAAATGGGACAGCCAATAACATTTACAGGCAAATTATTTTTTTCGACTAGTTTTTTAACAATTTGAAGCTGCTGAAAATCCTTTTCTCCAAAGTAGGCATTTGTAGGAGTTACGATTTCAAAAAGACGTTTTACAATAGTTCCGACTCCGTTAAAATGTCCTGGTCTGAATTTTCCTTCCATCTGATTTTCTAATCCGTCAAAATCAAATGTTTGCGAAATTGTGTTTCCTTCATAAATATCTTCGACAGAAGGAGCGTATAAAATTATTTTGTCACTTAATCCTCTCATTTTTTTTACATCTTCTTCAAGAGTGCGAGGGTATTTTTCTAAATCTTCTGGATTATTGAACTGAGTAGGGTTTACGAAAATACTTACAACGGTATCGTTGTTTTCCTTAAGTGATCGCTGCATTAAAGCCAGATGCCCTTGGTGTAAAGCCCCCATGGTTGGTACAAATCCGATAGTTGAACTTGCTGTTTTGATAGTTTTTAAATAGGCTATCAGGGCTACTTTACCGTAAAAAATATGCATGTCGGTATTATTAAAATTTTATGCAAACATAATATATTAGTTATAAACTGCATAAAATTTTGTAATTTTGCAACGTTTTTATTACCAAAAATTAAGTAAAATACTATTATGAAAGATAAGAGGATATTATATGTATCATCTGAAGTCGTGCCTTATTTGGCTGAAAATGAGGTTTCTTTAATGTCGTATGACGTTCCAAAAATGATTAACGATCAAGGAGGTCAGATAAGAATTTTCATGCCAAGATATGGAAATATCAACGAAAGAAGACATCAATTACACGAAGTGATCAGGCTTTCTGGAATGAATTTGGTAGTGAATGATTTAGATATGCCATTGATTATTAAAGTCGCTTCAATTCCGAAAGAAAGAATTCAGGTTTATTTTATTGATAATGACGAGTATTTTAAACGTAAAGCAACTTTTGCAGACGAAGAAGGCGCATTATATCCTGATAATGATGAGCGTGCTATATTTTTTGCCAAAGGAGTTGTTGAAACAGTTAAAAAATTGAACTGGGTTCCAGATATTATTCATGTTCATGGCTGGCTTGCAGCGATGCTTCCTATATATATGAAGCATTATTATAAAAATGAAGCTTTGTTTTCTGAAACTAAAATTGTTACATCGGTTTACGGACAGTCTTTCGATGAGAACTTAGATATGGAAATGATCAACAAAGTTAAATTTGACGGTGTGCCTCATGAATCTGTTTCTGACTTGGAAGTTCCTAATTATGAGAATATATTAAAAGCAAGTATATTACATTCAGATGCTGTAATTATCGCCTCTGAAAATGTTTCCCCAAGTTTAACAAAATTTATAGAATCTTCAGGAAAACCTTTTTTACCTTTCGGCCCGAAAGATGCATTCGCTGAGGCGTATACAAATTTCTACAGAAAAATGGGTCTTTAATTAATTTTAAATTTAAACATGTATAATACTTCTTTTATTAAGAAAATTCTAATAGCGGCAACGGTTGTTTTTTTATATTCCTGTGATAGAGATTTTAATGCGATAGGCGATGAGTTAATTGGGGATAATCATTTTGATTTGACGCCTGAGAAATACGATGTTTTAGCCTATAATCAAGAAATAACGCCTGTTCAGTCAAACGGTTTGGCAACAAATGTTTTGGGTATTTACGATAACCCTGTTATGGGGACAACGACTGGTAATTATGCGACTCAGGTTGCTTTGTCTGAATATGCTCCTACAATTGGTGAAGCTCCTGTTATTGAGAGTGTGACTTTGAGTGTTCCTTATTTTAATCATGTTACGGCTACTGATGCTACTACTGGTGCACGTACTTTTGCTTTAGATTCTATTTTTGGAGACCCAAAAGGAAAGCTTGATTTAAGTGTTTACGAATCTGGAGTTCAAATGCGAAGCAGTTTTTTTGATAATGGTACGCAATTGCCTCAATTGTATTATACAGATGAAAATACAACTTTTGATACATATAAAATTGGAGAAAAGTTAAATAATTCAAGTGATAAAAGTCAAAATACAGAGTTCTTTTTTAATAATGCTGAAATAACAGACAAAACTGTTGATGCCAGTGGAAAAGAAACATCGACAAAAGTGGCACCAGAAATGCGATTGATGTTAGATACTGTATTTTTTAAGAAAAAAATTCTGCAGGCTCCTGCTGAAAAATTATCGTCAGCAACGGTGTTTCAGGATTATTTTAGAGGATTATATTTCAAAGTGGCAAGATCAACAGGCGGGCCTGCTAATATGGCTTTGATTGATTTTGCAAAGGCAGGTAAAATTGTTGTTAAATACAAAGCAAAAACCGCAATTACTACTGATGCTCCTGAAACAATGGAAGAGAAGACTATTACGATTAATTTGACTGGAGCAACGGCAAGTCTGCAGCAAGATGCGAAGAGTGTAAATTATACAAATGCAATATCAGACGGAAATATCAACAGAACCGACGGCGATGAAAGTCTTTATATTAAAGGAGGACAAGGATCTGTTGCTGTAATAGAGTTGAATGGCTTTGCGTCTAAGTTGGCTGAGATTAGAACTAAAAATTGGCTTGTAAATGAGGCGAATTTAGTTTTCTATATTGATACTGATAAAATGGGGGTAAAAGATGGCAGCGGTTTTCAAGCCGAAGAACCAAAAAGAGTTTATCTTTATGATTTGACCAATAATGTGCCTTTAATTGATTATTCTGATGGTACTTCTACTGCACTTGCAAATGATCCTAAAGCTACAAAATATGTTTTTGGCGGTATTATCAATATTGATGCTACAAGTAAGCGTGGTACTTATTATAAAGTAAGAATTACGAATCATATTCGAAATCTTATAAAAGATGCTACAGCAACGAACGTGAAACTAGGTTTAGTTGTTACTGAAGACATTGGGGTGATTACTTCAAATAAATTAAAATTAAAAAACAACGTTATTTCAGAAGCGCCGAGAGGTTCGGTTATGGGACCGTTAGGAACTGTGCTTTATGGTGGAAAATCAACCGTTGCAGAAGCTAAGAGACTGAGACTCGAAATTTACTACACGAAACCAAATTAATAAATATATATGTGTGGAATTGTTGGATATATTGGCCATAGAGAGGCGTATCCTATTGTTATCAAGGGATTAAAACGACTCGAATACAGAGGTTACGACAGTGCCGGTGTTATGTTGTTTGACAACGAAACTGGAGTGAAGCTTTGTAAAACAAAAGGTAAAGTTTCGGATCTTGAAGCTAAAGCAAAAGATGGTTTTACAACAAACGGAACTATTGGTATAGGGCATACGCGTTGGGCAACCCACGGAGTGCCAAATGATGTGAATTCACATCCGCACCTTTCTAATTCTGGTGAATTGGTTATCATTCACAACGGAATTATCGAAAATTACGCACCGCTGAAAGAAGAATTAATCAAGAGAGGTTATACTTTTAAATCGGATACAGATACAGAAGTTTTAGTAAACTTAATTGAAGAAGTTCAAAAAAACGAAAATATCAAATTAGGTAAGGCAGTGCAGATTGCTTTAAACCAAGTTGTAGGTGCTTATGCAATTGCAGTTTTTGATAAAAAAAATCCGGATGAAATTGTTGCGGCAAGATTAGGAAGCCCGTTAGCAATTGGTGTTGGCGAAGGTGAATATTTTATTGCTTCAGATGCTTCTCCATTTATTGAATATACTTCAAATGCAATTTATCTTGAAGATGGTGAAATGGCAAACATTAGATTGCACAAGCCTCTTAAAGTTAGAAAAATAAAAGATGATTCATTAGTTGATCCTTATATTCAAGAACTTCAAATGAATTTGGAGCAGATTGAAAAAGGCGGTTATGATCATTTCATGCTAAAAGAAATCTACGAACAGCCAAGTGTAATTAAAGATACCTACAGAGGAAGACTTCATGCAAATGAAGGAATTGTTCAAATGGCAGGTGTTGAAGATAATCTTGAGAAATTCCTAAATGCACAAAGAATCTTAATTGTTGCATGTGGTACTTCATGGCATGCAGGTTTAGTAGCAGAGTATATTTTTGAAGAATTTACACGTATTCCTGTTGAAGTTGAATATGCTTCTGAGTTTAGATACAGAAACCCAATTATCAATAAAAATGATGTTGTAATTGCAATTTCTCAATCTGGAGAAACTGCTGATACAATGGCTGCTATTAAATTAGCTAAAGAAAACGGTGCTTTTGTTTTTGGAGTTTGTAATGTTGTAGGTTCATCTATTTCAAGAGAAAGCCATGCAGGTGCTTATACACACGCAGGACCAGAAATTGGAGTAGCTTCTACTAAAGCATTTACTACTCAGATCACAGTTTTAACTATGATTGCTTTGAGATTAGGAAAAGCTAAAGGAACATTATCAAATACAGATTTCCATACTTACCTGCAAGAATTAGAAATAATTCCTGAAAAAGTTGCTGAAGCATTGGAAACAAATGATAGAGCAAAAGAAATTGCTGCCGCTTTTAAAGATGCGCCAAACTGTCTTTATTTAGGCCGTGGGTATAATTTCCCAGTTGCGCTTGAAGGAGCTTTGAAATTAAAAGAGATTTCATATATCCACGCTGAAGGATATCCTGCCGCTGAGATGAAACACGGTCCTATTGCTTTGATTGATGAGCATATGCCGGTTATTGTAATTGCGCCTAAGCAAGGTCACTATGATAAAATTGTAAGTAACATTCAAGAGATTAAATCTCGTAGCGGTAAAATTATTGCTGTTGTTACTAAAGGTGATACTCAAGTTCGTGAATTAGCTGATTATGTAATCGAAATTCCTGAAACTTCAGATGCATTGTCTCCGTTAATTACAACTATTCCATTGCAGTTGCTTTCTTACTATATTGCTGTTATGAGAGGCTGTAATGTCGATCAGCCGCGTAATTTGGCAAAATCAGTTACTGTAGAGTAATATCTTAAAATATATAAATGTTAAAAAAGCGAGATTTTGGTCTCGCTTTTTTTTATTATCATATTTTTTTTCTGCCCCCTGTATTTTTATTAAATCCTCAATTTTTTAATCAAATTTTATATGTATGCATACTATTTAAGATTTGAAAAGCCTCGTTATTGCTGTTAATTGAATAAAACATTATGTGAAAAAGTTAAAATACTAACAATTTTTATGCGTTATATTAATTTTTTTTAACGTTTTTTTATTAATATCAAAAATATTTGTATTTTGGCTAGATAAACTAACCAAAAACCTAACCCAAATGAGAGTGTATTTGCTGATTATGTTGTTTTTCTGCGGCGTTTCCTTTGCGCAGAATTCAATTACTGGTTCTGTTACCGATAGTAACAAACAATCTATCCCTGGTGCCAATGTTAATATAGTAGGAAGTTCAGGTGGAACTTCGACTGATTTTGACGGTACATTTAAGTTGAACACTACTTCTAAACCGCCTTTTACACTTAAGGTGTCTGCTGTCGGTTTTGAAACAAAGACAATTAGTGTTACATCTTTAAATCAAAAAATTGATGTAGTACTGAAAGATGAAGAAACTAAATTGGATGAAATTGTAGTTTCGGCTTCCAGAACTCCTGAAAGAATCATTGAATCTCCTGTAACTGTTGAAAGAATGGGAATTCAAGAAATTAAAAATACCACAGCGGCTACATTTTATGATGGTTTAGAAAACTTGAAAGAGGTGCATTTTAATACCAGCAGTATTTCGTTCAAATCAATCAATACGCGTGGTTTTGCAACTGTAGCAAATACTCGTTTCATGCAATTGGTTGATGGAATGGATAATTCATCGCCGGCATTAAATTTTGTTTTGGGTAATTTAATTGGTGTTTCAGATATTGATGTGGCTAGTGTTGAGCTTTTGCCTGGTGCTTCTTCTGCTCTTTATGGTGCAAATGCTTTTAATGGTATTATGTTTATGAATAGTAAAAGTCCTTTTACTAATGAAGGGATCAGTGTTTACTATAAATATGGGCAAACATCTCAGGATGCTGCCGGAACTAATGATTACAATGACTTCGGAATTAGAGCTGCAAAAGCGTTTACAGAAACTTTCGCTTTAAAAGCTAATTTCACTTATATGGAAGCTACAGAATGGATCGCTGCTGATAAAAGAAGTATGACAAGTGGTGGAGATAGTCACGCAGTGAATCAGAATTATGATGGATTAAATATCTACGGTGATGAGGTTACTACTTTTATTCCGAACGTAGGGCAAGTAAGTAGAACAGGATATCGTGAGCAAGACTTAACAGACAATAAAGTTAAGAGTATGAAAGCGGATTTCAGTGCACACTTTAAACCTTGGAAAGATGATACTGAGTTTATTCTTCAATATAAAATTGGTACAGGAAGTACTATTTATCAAGGAGCAAACAGATATGCTTTGAAAGATTTCTTAATGCAGCAAGGTAAATTTGAAGTAAAAGGTAAAAACTTCTTTGGAAGAGTTTATTTTACAAGTGAAGATGCTGGAGATTCTTATGATATGAGATTTGCTGCGTGGAACGTAAACAGAACTGCAAAATCAGATACAGAATGGTTTACTAATTATGCGACTGCATATCAGTATTCTGGTGCTGTAATGGGAACAAATGCAAATGAATCTGCTGCAATTGCTAGAAATTTTGCAGATTATAATATTCTTCCTCCTGCTTTATCTTTTCTTCCAAAACCAACAGGTTCTGCTAGATTTGAACCGGGTTCAGCACAGTTTAACAATGCTCTTGCAAAAGTAATTGCAAATCCTGATTTGACTCAAGGAGCTAAATTTATTGATCATTCGAAATTATATCATTCAGATGTAAATTATAATTTCAAAGATTTAGTAAAATGGGCTGAAATTCAAGTAGGTGGATCTTGGAGAAAATACATCATGGATTCTGAAGGAACAATCTTTACAGATTATGACGGTCCAATTGAATATAAAGAATATGGAGCTTATGCTCAATTACAAAAAAAATGGCTTGATGACAGATTGAAATTTACAGGATCTATTCGTTATGATAAAAGCCAGAATTTCGACGGAAACGTTTCACCTAGAGTTTCGTTTACATATGCTGCAGGCGAGTCTAAAAGACATAACTTCAGAGCATCTTATCAAACAGGTTTCCGTAACCCAACAACACAAGATCAATATATTGGTTTAGATTTAGGACCATTCGCTTTAATTGGTTCTGCACCTGAAAACTTAGACAGGTTTCAAGAAACAATGCCGGTTAGTTTAGCGGGTCAGGCAGCCGGTGCTCCAGCTACAGTAAATTTATCGGGTCAAAATGCTTATCACAATGCTTATACTTTAGCATCTGTTCAGGCATTTGCAGCTTCTGCAAACCCTGGAGATCTTCAAGTAGCTAATATTGGTTTAGTAAAACCAGAGCGAGTTCAGGCTTTTGAGGCTGGATACCGTTCTGTAGTTCAAAATGATTTGTCAATCGATTTGAATGCTTATTATAATATCTACAATGATTTTATGAATACTGCTAGAGTTATTTCTCCTTACTATGGTACAGTAGGAACAAATGCAGCAGATCCAAATGTACAAATGACTTATGCTGCTCTTGCTTTTGGAGACAGAAGAGTTTATCAAGTTTATACCAATACAACAGCACAAATTTCTTCATTTGGTTTTGGAGTTGGTTTGTCTAAAAAAGTATATAAAGATTTTGAATTAGGTGTTAACTACAACTATGCTCAGTTTACTTTTGATCAATCAGAAGATCCAGGTTTTGTGGCAGGATTCAATACACCAAAACACAGAATCAAAGCTTCTCTTGGAAATGCAAAAGTGGCTAAAAATTTAGGATTTAATGTAAATGTAAGATGGAACACAGAATATTTATGGCAATCTTCTTTCGGAGATGGAATGATTCCAGAAAATACAGTTCTTGATGCCCAGGTGAATTATGGTATTCCAAAGCTTAAATCAGTTATTAAAGTAGGAGCAACTAACCTTTTCGGAAAAGATTATCTTCAGGTAATTGGTGCTGGAGCAATTGGTCAGATGTGGTTTGCTTCTTGGACAATTAATCCATAATTGAAAGAAGTTAATTTGATGAAGTAGGGTTTTCTTTCCATTTTCTCAAATGAAAATAAAACGGAAAGGAGTATTAATTTTTTAAATTTTAAATGACATGAAAAAAAATATAAAATTGCTTTTATTGGTTTCTTTAGCCTTTATGGCAGCATGTAATAATGATGAAAGCGATGCGCCAGCAGAAGTGCCTGTTGTTCCCGGGTCGGCAGTTTTAACTAAATATGTTGCACTTGGAGATTCTTTTGCTGCAGGATATAGTGATAATGCTTTGTTTATAAAAGGACAGAGTAATGCGTATCCAAATATTTTAGCACAGCAATTTGTTGCTGCAGGAGGAGGAGAATTTAAAACTCCTTTAGCAAATGATAATATAGGAGGTTTGCTTTTAGGTGGTAATATTATTGCAGGAACACGTTTGTATTTTGTTGGACAAACTCAAACTCCAACAAACGTACCTGGAAAACCAACAACAGAAGTTACGGCGCATTTAACGGGTACATTTGGGAATTTAGGTGTTCCGGGAGCTAAAAGTTTTCATTTATTAGCGGCTGGTTACGGAAATGTTGCGGGAGTTGCTTCTGGTGCTGCTAATCCTTATTTTGCAAGATTTGCGAGTGCACCAGGAACTTCGGTTATAGCAGATGCTGTTGCTCAAAATCCAACTTTCTTCTCTTTGTTTATTGGAGGAAATGATGTTTTAGCCTATGCAACTTCTGGAGGTGTAGGAAAAGATCAAACAGGAAATACAAATCCTGCGACATATGGAGGAAATGATATTACAGATCCAACTGTGTTTGCAAATGCATTTAATGCTTTAGCAACAAATTTAACTGCTAAAGGTGCAAAAGGAGTAGTGGCAAATTTGCCATACATTACGGCGCTTCCATATTTTACAACAGTTCCTTACAATCCGCTTACAGCAAAAATTCTTGGAAATGGTAATGAGGCAGTTGGTAAAGCAACAATACAGGCGTTGAATGCGCAATTATATGGTCCGCTAAAACAGGCTTTGACTGCTTTTGGCGCAGGAGACAGAATTAATTTGTTGTCTGAAACAGCCGCAAATCTTCCGCTTCTTATAAAAGATGAAAGTCTGCCTAATTTATCAGCACAGTTAACTTTAGCATTTACACCAACATTGGGAGCACAAACAGCTGCGTTTTATGGTAATGTATTTGGACAAGCCAGACAAGCTAAAGCTACTGATTTAGTAGTTTTGACAACAAGAGCTGATATTGGTACTGCTCCAACTGCTGCAAATTCTGGTTTAGGAATTGCACCACCGGCACCTTTGGATAAATTTGGTATTACATATCCATTACAAGACAAACATGTATTGGTTCCAACTGAAACAGCCGAAGTTAAAAAAGCTACTGATGCTTATAATGTAACTATTGAAGCAGTTGCTAAAGCAAAAGATTTAGCATTTGTTGATACAAAAGCAACTTTGACTCAATTATCAAATGGTGGAATTAGATTTGGCAATTTCGTTATGTCTTCTTCTTTTGCAACTGGTGGCGCTTTTTCATTAGACGGAGTTCATCCAAGTGCAAGAGGTTATGGTTTGATTGCTAATATTTTTATAGATGCAATCAATGCAAAATATGGTTCAACTTTGCGTAAGGTTGATTTGGCTTCATATCCGATTCAATATCCGCAAGTAATACAATAATGCCAATTTTTTTTAGTAAAAAGCCACTCGTTTTTAAAATGCAGTGGCTTTTTTTATTTCGTTAAAAAATACAATTTTAGTGATTTGAGCCTCTGCTTTTAGGAATCAAACAAAATCATCGTATTTTTTATGAAAAAAAAATTGATTTTATATTTTAAAAAATTATCTTTGCGCTCTGAAAAAAGAGGTATTTTCGATAAACCTAAATAGCTATTTAATAAATACATAAGTAATGTCAAAAGTAATAGGAAAAGTTGCTCAAATCATTGGACCAGTAGTAGACGTAGTTTTCAACGGTAAAGATGTTGAACTTCCAAAAATTTATGATTCATTAGAAATCACAAAAAAAGATGGAACTTTATTAGTTCTTGAAGTACAATCTCACATTGGTGAAAACACTGTTCGTACAATCTCTATGGACTCTACAGACGGTTTGTCAAGAGGATATGAAGTAGTTGGAACTGGTAATCCAATCCAAATGCCAATCGGTCCAGATGTATATGGACGTTTATTCAATGTAATTGGAGATGCAATTGATGGTTTAGGAAACTTGCCAAAAACAGGAGAAAACGGTTTGTCTATTCACAGACAAGCTCCGAAGTTTGAAGATTTATCAACTTCATCTGAAGTTTTATTCACAGGTATTAAAGTAATCGATTTGATCGAGCCTTACGCAAAAGGAGGTAAAATTGGATTGTTTGGTGGTGCTGGTGTTGGTAAAACAGTATTGATTCAGGAGTTGATCAACAATATCGCAAAAGGTCACGGTGGACTTTCAGTATTCGCAGGAGTAGGTGAAAGAACTCGTGAAGGAAATGACTTGCTTCGTGAGATGTTAGAGTCAGGAATTATTAAATACGGTGATGATTTCATGCACTCTATGGAAAATGGAGGATGGGATTTATCTAAAGTAGATATGCCAGGAATGAGAGAGTCTAAAGCTACTTTCGTTTTCGGACAAATGAATGAGCCACCTGGAGCTCGTGCACGTGTGGCACTTTCAGGATTATCTATCGCTGAGTATTTCCGTGATGGAGCTGGATCTGATCAAGGTAAAGATGTATTGTTCTTCGTTGACAATATCTTCCGTTTTACTCAGGCAGGTTCTGAAGTATCGGCACTTTTAGGTCGTATGCCTTCTGCAGTAGGTTACCAACCAACTTTGGCAACAGAGATGGGAGCTATGCAAGAGCGTATTACATCTACAAACAAAGGATCTATTACATCTGTACAAGCGGTTTACGTTCCTGCGGATGACTTAACTGACCCGGCGCCGGCTACAACTTTCGCCCACTTAGATGCAACAACTGTATTGTCTCGTAAAATTGCTGAGCTAGGTATTTATCCAGCGGTTGACCCGTTAGATTCTACTTCAAGAATTTTGACTCCTCAAATTTTAGGAAATGAGCACTACGACTGTGCACAAAGAGTAAAAGAGATTCTTCAAAAATACAAACAATTGCAAGATATTATCGCGATCTTAGGTATGGAAGAGTTGTCTGAAGAAGATAAATTATCTGTATCAAGAGCTCGTCGTGTACAACGTTTCTTGTCTCAGCCATTCCACGTAGCGGAGCAATTTACAGGTATTCCTGGTGTATTGGTTGATATTAAAGATACTATCAAAGGATTTAACATGATTATCGACGGTGAGTTAGATCATCTTCCTGAAGCTGCTTTCAACTTGAAAGGTTCTATTCAGGATGCTATCGAAGCTGGAGAAAAAATGTTAGCTGAAGCATAATCAAGCATAGCTTGATAAACATCAAAAAATAAAAATTCCAAATTCCAAAATTGGGATTTGGAATTTTATAATTTGGAATTTAAAAAACGATTATGATTTTAGATATAGTATCACCAGAAGCAAAATTATTTTCGGGACAAGTGACTTCAGTTACGGTTCCTGGAGTTGATGGAAGCTTTCAGATTTTGAATAATCACGCTCCTATTGTTTCTATTCTTGAAAAGGGAACTATAAAAATTGCAGCACCGAGCTTTAATTTTTCTAAAGAGGTAGCAGATAAATTTGTGAGAGTTAATGACCAAACTTATACATTAGGGATTACGTCAGGTACAATCGAAATGAAAGACAATAAAGTAATTGTTTTAGTTGACTAAAAACAATTTCAAAATAATTTTAAAACCATTCACTTTTGTGAATGGTTTTTTGTTTTTAAGACTTTTTGAGAATTATTTTTTACTTTTGAAGTATTAAAATCTCTTTATAAAATATTGATTTTGTTGTAAACGCTCAGTAAGCTTTTACAGTTTCGTTTTATCGACTTGATAAAGCGAAGTTTATTATGTCAAATTTTATAAAGAGTATAGATGAAAAATATAAAAAAAGTCGCCGTTCTTGGCGGTGCAGGAAGAACTGGAAAATATGTAATAAACCAGTTATTGGAACAAGGATTCAGCGTAAAAGCATTAGTAAGAAATCCGGATAAATTCACCATTCAAAATTCATGTTTAGAAATCATCAAAGGAGATGCTGTTGATGAGAAAATCATTTGGTTGTTATTGCAAGATTGTGAGGCGGTGATCAGTACTATTGGTCAAAGACCAGGTGAGTCTATGGTCGCAAGTCAATCGATAAAAAATGTGCTGAAAGCGATGAAGGAATTTGGTATTGAGCGATTTGTTTTACTAGCTGGGTTAAATATTGATACTTCATTTGATAAAAAAAGCATAAAAACTATTATGGCAACTGATTGGATGAAAACCAATTTTCCCGAAATTCAGGAAGATCGTCAAAAAGCTTATAATTTTTTAGTCCAGAGTGATAGCAACTGGACACAAGTTCGTGTTCCGTTTATTGAGTTTACTGATGATAGTTCTAAAATTGCAGTAAATCTTGAAGATTGTTTAGGAGATAAAATCAGCGCATTTGACATTGCTCAATTTATGGTTAAAGAAATAACCGAATCAAGTTACAGCAGGAAGTCGCCTTTTATAAGCAATATTTAAAACAAATTAGAAAACAGCGAGAACATCAAATCTCGCTGTTTGTTTATATCAAATTTCAATTTCATAACTTTGCTTTCATGAAATTACCCGAAAATCTTATTCAAAAGCTTGAAAATAGAAAGCAAAATAACTCGTTAAGAAAATTGCCAAGTTTTAATAATCTTGTTGATTTTTCTTCAAACGATTATATTGGATTTTCAAAATCCGAATCTATTTTTAAACAGTCTCATCATTATCTAATAGAAAATGAGATTATTCAAAACGGAGCTACCGGTTCAAGATTAATTTCAGGTAATCATTCGTTATATCAAATTGCAGAATCTTTTATAACTCAATTTCATGAAGCTGAATCGGCTTTAATTTTTAATTCGGGTTACGATGCCAATGCAGGGTTTTTTAGCGCTGTACCACAGCGAAATGATGTTATTTTGTATGATGAGTTAAGTCATGCTTCAATTCGTGACGGAATTGTAATGTCAAATGCAAAATCATACAAGTTCAACCACAACGATTTTGAAGATTTAGAACGATTAATTATTAAATTCCAATCTTCTAAATCCCAAATTCCAGCAAATATTTACATTGTGACAGAAACCGTTTTTTCAATGGATGGCGACAGTCCGAATTTGGAAGAATTAGTACAGCTGTCTGAAAAATACAATTGTTATTTAGTGGTTGATGAAGCACATACTTTGGGTGTTTTTGGAGATAAAGGTGAAGGACTGATCCAATATCTTCAATTGCATAATAGAATTTTTGCCCGAATTATGACTTTTGGAAAAGGCTTGGGCTGTCACGGTGCGGTTGTACTTGGAAGTTCTGAGCTGAAAGAATATTTAGTCAACTTTGCCCGAAGCTTTATTTATACTACCGGATTATCTCCGCATTCTGTTGCAACAATTTTGATCGCTTATCAGCATTTAGAAATTGAAAAAGAAACGATTGACAAACTCCGTCAAAATATCATATTCTTTAATCAGCAGAAAAATTTATTTGGCTTGAAGCCAATGTTTGTCCGCAGTAAATCGGCTATTCAGTCGGCTATTATTCCTGGGAACGAAAATGTAAAACGCATCGCACAGCAATTGCAGGATAAAGGTTTTGATGTGAAAGCAATTTTATCTCCAACAGTTCCAGAAGGTCAGGAGCGTTTGCGTTTTTGTATTCATAGTTATAATACTGAAGAAGAAATCAGTCAAATTCCAGAATTATTAGGAAATTTCGTATTTTAGCCCGCCGATGAAACGGATTTAGCAGGTTTACACGGATGTTTATGAATGATTTATTGCATAAAGAAATAACTAAACCAATATTAAAGATATTTTATGATGTCTATAACCAACTTGGTTATGGATTTCTCGAAAAGGTTTATCAAAATGCAATGTATTTTGAACTGAAATCACAAGGATATAAAGTTGAGGCTCAAAAACAAATCAAAGTTTATTTTAAAAATCAACTAGTAGGCGAATTTTATGCTGACTTATTAGTTGAAGATTCTATTATTCTTGAACTTAAAGCTTGCGAATGTGTATCAAGTTCGCATATTGCCCAATTGATGAATTATCTAAAATCAACTCAAATTCAAGTTGGTTTGTTGTTGAATTTTGGAGAAACCCCAGAATTTAAGCGCATTATCTACACTAATAATAGAAAACAAAATATAAATAATCTGCGATAATCTGTTGGATCAGTTTGATCTGTGGGCTTTTCTTCTTCTCTAAAGTATTGTATTTCCTCACTTTTTGAAAAAAGTTGAATTTTTTTTGTAACGTTTTGATTGTTTGGTCACTTACGAGTCGTAATCAAAAAAATAAACTATTATGAAATCAAAATCAGCTTCGTCAAAAGAAAGTTTTTCTAAAATTATCCTTTATACTTCAGTAGGATTCTTATTAGGTTTGGTAAGTTACTTTTTAATAAAAATTATAAGCGTCGTTATTATTATCTCTTTAGTTATTGGAGTCGCAGCTTCGTGGCAGAGAAAAAAATACAGTAGATAGCAAGCAGGGTTTCAATCATCAATCAAATCAAATAAGTCAATCAAAATCAATTATCATCAATCAAAAAACAATCAACAAAATGAAAAATTTAATTAAATCAGTAATAGCAGTAATTGCAATAGTTTTTAGTTCATCTGCTCAAGCGCAGACAAAAGCTCCAAAACTGGAAAATTCTCTTTTATGGGAAGTTTCAGGAAACGGATTGGAAAAACCTTCATATTTATATGGAACCATTCATATGATTTGCGGACCAGATTATTTTCTTTCAGAAAAAACAAAAAAAGCATTCAGCACAGCAAATAAATTAGTTTTGGAAATCAATTTTGCAAACGCCGCAGAAATGACTGACATGCAGAAATTAGCTATGGGAAAAGAACCTTTGAGCAAACTTTTAAATCCGAGGCAATTATCACAATTAGACGATATCTTGAAAAAAACTGCTGGCATGACGGTTCAACAAGTAGATAATTTTAGTTTAATGACAGTAATGAGTTTGATTTCAATGAAAAGTTTTGGTTGTGCAGATATAAAGCTTTATGAAATGGAATTTATAGAAATGGCCAAAAAAAGAAATATTCAAATTGATGGTTTAGAAACTGTAAAATCTCAAATATCAATTTTTGAAAATGCTTATACGAATGATGAAATGATTACTATGTTGAGTGAATCAGATCAAGATGAAACGGCTAAATTAGTGGCGGTATATAAGGCAGAGAATATTGAAAGTTTGTATGATATCATAACAGATAAAAAAATTACGAGCGAGAAAACAAAGAAGATGATTTTGGATGGAAGAAACTTGAATTGGATAAAAGTAATGCCACAGATGATGAAAAATGAAAGCGTATTTTTTGCAGTTGGCGCAGCACATTTAGGAGGTGAATTTGGAGTGATTAATTTATTGAGAAATGCAGGATATATTGTAAAACCAGTAATGAATTAAAACTATTTTGAAAGAGAAAGAACAAGAGTTTTTAAATCGGATAGAAAGTCACAAAGGGATTTTGTACAAAGTTTCAAAAATGTACATGGACAATTATGATGATCAGCAGGATTTGTTTCAGGAAATTGTCTGCCAGCTTTGGAAATCGTACGATACGTTTCGAAATGAAAGTCAGTTTTCGACCTGGATGTATCGAGTGGCAGTGAATACCGCTATCGTTTTCCTCAGAAAAGAAAAACGAAAGGTGGACAAATACGAGATTGCTTCAGAAAATATTAAAGATGACGAAGGCGATTCGCATATTAAAGAAAGTCAGCTGGATCATTTTTATAAAGCAGTTCAGAAATTGGAAAAAATTGACAAAGCCATTATTTTCTATCAGTTAGAAGGTTTTTCTCATAAAGAAATTGGCGAAAATCTCGGAATTTCTGAAGGAAATGCCAGAGTGAAATTAAACAGAGCAAAAGAAAAATTAAAAGAAATAATTAAAAATCAAGGATATGGATTTTAACGATATACAAAATGCATGGAATAACGAAAAAATTGAAAATGTTGTTCTTCCAGATAATTTAGAAAAAATAAATTCGGCAAATACGCCTTTAGGCAAAATCAGAAGAAATCTAAGAAATGATTTGATCATGCAAACAATAGCAGTATTAGCAATAGGGTTGGCGCCTTTTATGCATGGTTTTTCGGAAAAATGGATCGCACCTTTTTATCTGCTCTTCAGCATCTTTTTTGCTGTTTGCGTATATTATTTGACAAAGCTTTATTTGTTTTACAGAAGATTAAACAATATCACATTAAAAACGAAAGACAGTCTTTATGAAACTTATTTTGATATAAGATTGAATATGGAATTGTACAAAACTTTTGGATTTGCCTTAACACCTTTTTTAGTGTTGTTTTTGCTTGGTTTTTTATACGATAAATATTCGATGAAAACGGGCGGAATTCAAGTAACGGATTTCAGCAATGGACAATTAATAAGTGTTTTTTTCATAGTTGCTTTTTGCATTTTATTTATGGGATTGTCTCTGGAATGGACAGTAAAATGTTTTTATGGAAAATATGCCAAGGAAATCAGAAAAGTAATTGACGAATTAAAAGAAGAATAAAACAGAACCCATCGTAATTGATGGGTTTGTTGTTTTTATTGGTATTTTTGTGCTATCAAATTATTACACAAAAATTCGCAGAGAAAACACATAGATTCACAAATTGTTTATTCTTTGCATTTTCCTTGCTAATTTTTGCGAAACAAGAATCTATGAAAATATTTATTACAGGAATTTCTACAGATGTTGGCAAAACTGTAGCATCGACAATTGTAGTTGAAGCTTTAGAAGCTGATTATTGGAAACCGATACAAGCCGGAGATTTAGATCTTAGCGATACTCACAAAGTAAAATCTAAAATTTCCAATTCAAAATCTCAATTTTTCCCGAATGCGTATGAGTTAAATACACCTGCAAGTCCACATTTAGCAGCAGAAATTGACGGAATTGAAATTGATTTGAAGAAAATTCAGGAGCCAAAAACAGAAAATCATTTGGTAATTGAAGGTGCAGGAGGGATTTTTGTTCCGTTAAATGAAAAAGATACAATTGCAGATTTGATTCAGAAGGATTATAAAGTAATTGTAGTTTCAAGACATTATCTAGGAAGCATCAATCATACTTTATTGACTATTGAGGCAATTCAGAATCGAGGTTTTCAAGTGCACGGAATTATCTTCAGCGGAAGCGAAAATAAATCAACCGAAAGTTTGATTCTGAATAAAACCGGAATTAAATGCATTGGAAGAATTGATGAAGAACCTTATTTCGACCAAAACGTAATTAAAGAATACGCTGATTTGTTCCGGGAAAATCTATTGAAGTTATAGAGTAAAGAATATAGAGTAAAGAAAATAGACTTTCTTATCTTTGCGGAAACTGTAGAGCATAGTCTTTTTTCTATGTTCTATTCTCTATCTTCTAAAAAAATGACATTAACAGAAAAAGACAGCCAATACCTTTGGCATCCTTATACCCAGCATAAAACTTCGCAAACGCCAATCGCCATTTCCAGAGGAGAAGGCGCATTGCTTTGGGACGAAAACAATAAAGAATACATTGATGCCATAGCATCTTGGTGGGTTAATCCTTTTGGACACAGCAATAAATTTATTGCCGATGCAATTTATAAACAGCTGACGACTTTAGAACATGTTTTATTTGGCGGATTCACACATGAACCTGCAATAAAAGTGGCCGAAAAGTTGATGGAAATTTTGCCAAAGAATCAGCAAAAAATCTTTTTTTCAGACAATGGTTCAACGGCAGTTGAAGTGGCAATTAAAGTGGCGTTGCAGTATTTTTTCAATAAAAATGAAAAGCGCACAACCATAATTGCTTTCGAAAACGCTTTTCACGGAGATACTTTTGCAGCAATGGCAGCAAGCGGTATTTCATTTTATACTCAAGCTTTTCAGGGAATGTTTATTGACGTTGTCCGAATTCCGGTTCCGGTAAAAGGGGAGGAGGAAGCAAGTTTTGAGGCGCTGAAAGATGTAATTGAAAAACATAATTGCGCCGGATTTATCTTTGAGCCTTTGGTGCAAGGTGCAGCCGGAATGGTAATGTATGAGCCAGAAGCATTGGCAAAACTGATTGGAATTTGTAAAGAAAATAATATTTTAACCATCGCCGATGAAGTAATGACAGGCTTTGGCAAAACTG
The DNA here is from genome assembly GCF_009711135.1 of Flavobacterium sp. LC2016-01. GTDB lineage: Bacteria > Bacteroidota > Bacteroidia > Flavobacteriales > Flavobacteriaceae > Flavobacterium. The sequence continues at coordinate 157,717 of NZ_WMIC01000012.1, forward strand.
GAAAAACCTTTGCAATGGATTATGTCAATGTAGATCCGGACATGATTTGTTTGTCGAAAGCGTTAACTGGCGGCACAATTCCAATGGCGATTACGACTTTTACCCAAGAAGTTTTCGATGCTTTTTATGATGACGATATCAATAAAGCGTTGTTTCACGGACATACTTTTACTGCAAATCCAACGGGCTGTGCGGCGGCTTTGGCCAGCATAGATTTATTACAGACTGATGAAATGCAGGCTAATATTGAAAGAATAAATAAAAGCCATTTAGAGTTTCAGAAGAAGATTGAAAATCATTCAAAAGTAATTACGGCTAGAACGTTAGGAGTTATTTTTGCAGTTGAAATAAAATCAGATTCGGAAGAAAGTTATTATGGTTCAATGCGCACCAAATTATATAATTTCTTTATTGACAAAGGAGTTGTTTTGAGGCCGGTTGGAAATATCGTGTATATTTTACCACCTTATATTATGACAGACGAACAGCTTCAAAAAGTCTATAAAACAATCGAAGAAGCGATTGAAATGGTATAGTTTTGCCCACAGATTAGACATATTAAAACAGATTTCCACAGATAACAATTTGGAATTAGTTTAAGCCATGTTATTAGTGTGCCATTTTTTATAATTCTTTGCGACCTTTGCGTAAATCTTTGCGATCTTTGCGGTTAGAAAATGCAATAGGCATAAAAACAATATTTTGAATACAAATAAAATCTCTATAACAGCTTTTTCATCTATTTCTCCATTAGGAAATAATGCTGAAGAAGTTTGGACAAACTATCTGAACGAGAATCACTGCTTTTCAAAACGATTTTTGGATCAGCAGGAAACTTCTACAGCCTCACTTAGCGAAGAATCAAAAAGGCTTGTTGCCGAAATCAGGGAATCAGATCCTAAATATAAGTTTTTAGATGATTCTGTTTTATTCGCATTGGCAGCTTCGCGTAAAGCAGTTGAACAGGCTGGCTGGAATTCAGAAGATGTTTTCGGAATAAATATTGGTTCTTCGAGAGGAGCGACTGATTTGTTTGAAAAACATTATAAAGAATATATTGATACTGGAAAAGCACAGACTTTAGCTTCGCCAACTACTACATTAGGAAATATTTCATCTTGGATTGCTCATGATTTGCAAAGTACAGGTCCTGAAATTTCGCATTCAATAACTTGTTCAACAGCGCTTCATGCGTTATTAAATGGCGTTGCCTGGCTGAAATCAGGAATGGCAGATAAGTTTTTGGTAGGTGGAAGTGAAGCACCGTTGACTGATTTTACAATTGCTCAAATGAGAGCTTTGAAAATCTATTCACGTATTGATCAAAATCAGGAAGCTTGGCCGAATCTAGCATTTGATTTTGAAAAAACGCAAAACACAATGATTTTAGGAGAAGGTGCCGCGGTTTGCTGTTTAGAAGCTGGAGAAACAGAAAATGCAATTGCATATGTAACTGGTGTTGGTTATGCAACCGAAATTTTAGAACATAATATTTCGATTTCTGCAGAAGCGACTTGTTTTCAAAAGTCGATGAAAATGGCTTTAAAAGATGAAGATCTAGAAAGTATTGATGCAATTGTAATGCATGCACCAGGCACAATTAAAGGTGATTTGACCGAATTGCGTGCGATTGAGAAAGTTTTTGGAGAGAAATTGCCTTTATTGACAACGAACAAATGGAAAATAGGACATACTTTTGGAGCTTCTGGAATTTTGAGTTTAGAACTGGCGCTTTTGATGATCCAGAACGATACTTTTATTGGTGTGCCATTTGGAGAAAAACAAAATCAGAGCAAAACAATAAAGAAGGTTTTAATTAATGCAGTTGGTTTTGGCGGAAATGCTGTAAGTGTGCTGATTGAGAAGAGATAATTGAAGAAAAAAAATCTGAATATAAAAAAAACCATCCGTCAAAGCGGATGGTTTTTTTATGGAATAGTATTTCTTAATTTATTGAAAAATGATCTTTTTAGAAACGGTAAAATTATTTTCTAAAGTAACTTTTACAATTAAAACCTGATTGCTTGACTGCAAGTTTGAAATCTGCAATTCGTTAGAGCTTACTTTTGTTTTATTATAAAGCAGTCTTCCTGAAATATCATAAACATTAACTTCTTTCAAGTTTTCATTCGATGAAAGTACTTTTACTGTTCTGTCTTTTACAGAAACTAAGACTCCGTTTTCAATATTTTCAAAATCACCTGTTCCTAATGATTTATTGGTGTAACGCAGTACAAAACGATCAGTAAAGGTTCCTGCAACAGTTGTAAAAGTATAATTGCTTGCGGTAAGATCATGAATCACAGCTGTGGTTTTATCTTCTAAATAGATTTTCTGAGCAGTCATGTTTCCGTCCACTTCGTCAATTGCAATGGTAAAATCGCCATTGATTGTTGTGCGGTAGCCTAATGGCACAACATCTGATTCTTTAAAAGGAAGCGCACGCCCTTGAATTACTAATTTGTTGTTTTCGTTGATGCTGTAAAAGTCAAGATATTTATTTGCGTCCATAGTAGTACCGTCAAAAATACTTTCATATGCATCAGTTGCGCCTTCAATATAACCTACCATTAACTGTTTGAAAGCGCCGCCAGTGTTAGTTATGTGTAGCCAAATACGATTCTTTTCAAATCCAGCTGTTTTAGAATCTTTTCCTGGTTTATAGAATTGGCCGTTATCTTTTCCTCCTGAACGCATAGCGTTGGTAAAAGCCAGTGAACCAGCTGTTTTTATTCCCGCAAAGAAAGCTTGTCCTGCACCAATTTGACCGCTTGGCGTGTCATAGTTGTTTGAACTATTTGCTGATCCGGCAGGTTTAGCTGTTTTTACGCTTCCGGTAAGATTGTATGTGGCATAATCATCCGCGCCGTATTGATAAGCACCGCCTAGCACTACTGGCGTGTTATGTGTCCAGAAATAAAGAGTTCCTTGAAGCAGGTTGCGATTTGCAATTATAAATTTATCGGCATCCAACGCTGATGGATATGGATTTCCGACAAGATAGAATTTGTTTGCATCCAAATTTTCGGTATTTACAGTTCCATTATTTGGTGTTCCTGAAAAAGTTGCAGTAAATGGAACTCTAGCCGTATTTGAATAATTTTCTGGACCGCGAATGATGTATCCTTTACCTACAGTCATTACAGCTGTCTTTGACATAGAAACCCATCCAATACCATCCGTGTAATAGATTTTGGATGGATCAGTCTTAGAAGAAATTCCACCAGGGGTTTGTCCTTGTACTGGTGTTGACCAATAAGTATAATCCGCTTGACGAATTCCAGGTGTTGTACGCTGATATAAAATTTTACCACTGTTTATGTTTGTGCCTGTATTTGTTTGCAATAAACTAGCACTATTTTCAAATGTTAAAGACGCACTTGTTGCTACTGTAAGTGCATTGGCAAGCGTTAAGGTCTTTCCTGATGGAATCGTGAGATTAACTCCCGAATTGATAGTGCAAGAACAAGCCTCAAAATCTGTTGTAATGTTGTAAGCGCCTGTGAAAATGACATTCTTTGTTATATCAGGATTGCCATTTGACCATGTTGAGCCATTCCAAGTTGTTGAAGACTGATTTGTAATTTTAATTTCTGCACTTGCCGGGGATTTGCATCCAGTACTGTTTGTGACTTTGAAAGTATAAGTTCCTGCTGATAAATTCGAAATTGTCGTGGTAGATCCAGTTCCATATATTGGAGAGCCGGATGGACTTCTTTCCAGTGTCCATGTTCCTGTATCTGGCAAATTACTTAAAATGACTGTTCCTGAATTGGCACACGTTATGTTCGTAATCGTTCCAACGGATGGTGGTGTCAATAAAATAGTTGTCAGGGGTGTAGATAGATCTTCTACAGTATTCAAGGAAGGGTCGGTTCCTGTAACTTTAACATTGTTGATGACTTTTCCAAGATTTACCTCTGCAGCAGTAATTGTGTGAACTCCGGTTAAAGTTACTTTTGCTCCAGGTGCTATTGAAGCAATAGGATTTCCTGTAATTACGGTTCCCGAGTCTGGATCTGTAACATATATATCTGTGATAGGCACTTCTCCAGTATTGGTAACTTCAAATTCGTAATTTATTTTATCTCCAAGTTTGCCACAGTTAGAAAGTGTAGCTTTTTTTGCTAGAGTTAATTCCGCTATTTTTAATGAATTTCTGTTGAAAGCAATAAAAGCACAATCAGAGCTGCCAGAGAATGTAACAACAAATCGGTCTACCTGAGCGGCATTAGCATTTGTTATGCCAAATGAACTTGTTTCTATTCCTAATATTCTAATATCTCGTGTTGAAGCGGGAGCATAAGTGCTAAGGGTTCCATCAACTTTGAAAAGATCAAGACTATAAGTTCCAACAACTTGAACAGGTCCAAATAAAAATGATATTTCTTTTCCAACGGTGTTTCCTGCAGCATCGACAAATTTAAAGATATCAGCAGAACCTCCTGTATCTGCTACTTGAGTAACAATTAAGTCAGGAATGCCATCGTCGAGGCCAGTCAAATTTAAATTGTTTGTTCCAATTTTAAATTCCGCTTTACCAACTGGAATATTTGCAATACCAGTTCCAAGTGATAAGCCGAAGCTTCCATCGGTGAGTCGTGCCGCAAGTTCAGCACCCGTTGCAGTTGATCCTGCTATTGAAGGCTGAAGTTTTGCAGTTGTCGGTGATGCGTCTATCATAGAACCTTGCAAAAAGTAGGTCGAAGTGCTCGATCCTAAATTCTGAATTTTTAAAGCTCTAAATTTTTGAGGGATATAGGATACGCCTTTAGTGTCAAGTATTGTGTTGTTGACTCCAGTAGAGTACGTTTTGTTTTTCCAAGTAAAGGCTAATAAATTGTTGGCGTCGTCTGGGCGGTTTCCTTCAAGGGTTGCTTTGTTGGAGGTCCAGTAATTTTGCCAGTCAGTGTAGATTCTGGTGATGTCGCTTTGACCACTCATTTGAAATGTAGCCAAAAGAAAAAAGAAAACTATCTGTTTTGAAAATAGAAAACGGGAGGGCAAAAGCATTTTTTGGCTCATACAATTTGGGGGCGATTTGGGTTTGATTAATAGGGTAAAACAGAAGATTTAGTAGGTTTTAAAGCTTCTGAGTGTTTGTTTGTCTTTGTGGTTATATAGAAAAATCCGGCAGCTTTTGCTGTCGGATTTTTAACTGGTCTGTTTGAAAATTAATTGAAAATGATCTTTTTAGAAACGGTAAAATTATTTTCTAAAGTAACTTTTACAATTAAAACCTGATTGCTTGACTGTAGATTTGAAATCTGCAATTCGTTTGAACCTACTTTTGTTTTATTGTAAAGCAATTTACCTGAAATGTCATAAACATTAACTTCTTTCAAGTTTTCATTCGATGAAAGTACTTTTACTGTTCTGTCTTTTACAGAAACTAAAACTCCGTTTTCAATATTTTCAAAATCACCTGTTCCTAATGATTTATTGGTGTAACGCAGTACGAAACGATCTGTAAAAGTTCCTGCGACAGTTGTAAAAGTGTAATTGCTTGCGGTAAGATCATGAATCACAGCTGTGGTTTTATCTTCCAAATAGATTTTCTGAGTAGTCATGTTTCCGTCCACTTCGTCAATTGCAATGGTAAAATCGCCATTGATTGTTGTGCGGTAGCCTAATGGCACAACATCTGATTCTTTAAAAGGAAGCGCACGCCCTTGAATTACTAATTTGTTGTTTTCGTTGATGCTGTAAAAGTCAAGATATTTATTTGCGTCCATAGTAGTACCGTCAAAAATACTTTCATATGCATCAGTTGCGCCTTCAATATAACCTACCATTAACTGTTTGAAAGCGCCGCCAGTGTTAGTTATGTTTAGCCAAATACGATTCTTTTCTAATCCAGCTGTTTTAGAATCTTTTCCTGGTTTATAGAATTGGCCGTTATCTTTTCCTCCTGAACGCATAGCGTTGGTAAAAGCCAGTGAACCAGCTGTTTTTATTCCCGCAAAGAAAGCTTGTCCTGCACCAATTTGACCGCTTGGCTTGTCATAGTTGTTTGAACTATTTGCTGACCCAGCAGGTTTAGCGACTTTTACTCTGCCCGTAAGGTAATATGTGGCATAATCATCCGCCCCGTATTGATAAGCACCTCCTAGCACTACTGCCGTGTTATATGTGCAGAAATAAAGAGTTCCTTGAAGCAGGTTGCGATTTGCAATTATAAATTTATCGGCATCCAACGCTGATGGATATGGATTTCAGACAAGATAGATTTTGTTTGCATACAAATTTTCTGTATTTACAGTTCCATTATTTGGTGTTCCTGAAAAAGTTGCAGTAAATGGAACTCTAGCCGTATTTGAATAATTTTCTGGACCGCGAATGATGTATCCTTTACC
>NZ_WMIC01000013.1 GCF_009711135.1 Flavobacterium sp. LC2016-01
AACTACAAGTCCATTATCTTACAGTTTACCAGGAACGTACACCATTGTTTGGAATTATAATGATGGTAACGGAAATTCAGCAACACAAAATCAAACTGTAATTATTTCAAGTCAGCCATTGCCAACCGCAAACGCTGTACAGACTTTTTGTGTTGAACAAAACGCAAAATTGAATGACATTCAAATTACTGGACAAAATATAAAATGGTACGGTGACTTAACAGCAGGAACACTTGTACCAACGACAACTGTGCTTCAGGACAAAACAACCTATTATGCTTCACAAACTATAAACGGATGCGAAAGTGAAAGAGTTCCGGTGAAAATCAATATTCAAGTTACTTCCCCTCCAACAGGAAATGCAAATCAGTCGTTTTGCACTGGTCAAAATTCTACAATTGCGAATATTCAGGTAACAGGAACTTCAATAAAATGGTATGATTCACTTACCAACGGTTCTTTATTAGCCGAAACAACAAATCTGGTAAACGGAAGAATGTATTACGCATCTCAAACCGTAAATAATTGCGAGGGGCCAAGATTTGGTATAACTGTTTCAATTGTAAATACGCCGTCTGCCCCAACAGCAAATGCAAATCAGGTATTCTGTAAAAATGAAAATGCAACACTAAGCAATATTCAAATATCAGGACAGAATATAAAATGGTACGGTACCAATTTGTCTGCATCGGCTTTACCAAATACTACGGTTTTAGAAGATAATAAAACGTACTACGCTTCACAGACTATTGGATGCGAAGGTGACAAGACAGCCGTTTCAATTCGGGTTTATGACACTGCTATTCCAACTGGAAATAAAAGCCAGGAATTTTGTGTTGATGAAAATGCAGTAATTGCTAATCTTTCTGTTTCGGGAACAAATATTAAATGGTATGATTCGGCCAATGCTGGAACTATTTTACCTCAAACCGCTCTATTAAAAAACAGCGTTTATTATGCGACGCAAACGCTAAACAATTGTGAGAGCCAAAGATTTGCAGTTTCTGTAAAAATTCAAGACACACAAAATCCAATTGTTGATTCACCTCAGATTTTCTGTATGCAGCAGAAAGCAAAACTTAGCGACATTGAGGTTTCTGGAGAGAATCTGAAATGGTTCGAAAGTATAACTTCTAATATAAGTTTATCAGAATCAACTTTGCTTGAAAATGGAGTGACTTATTACGTTTCAGAAACAATAAATAATTGCGAAAGCGACCGAATTCCAGTAAAAATTTCAGTGTTAGAAGCAACGGCTGGAAATTGCATTAATCTTGTTGAAGAACTTCCTTTTCCAAAATTCTTTACTCCAAATGGTGATGGCTATAATGACGATTGGACAATTAATTTTGCCTATTTGGCTCCAAATACAGGAATTAGAATATTTAACCGATATGGGAAATTCATTAAAGAACTGAATAAAAATACTTCGTGGGATGGAAATTATCTTGGACAAGAACAGCCAGCTTCAGATTACTGGTTTATTGTTACAAGATTAAATGGAACAGAATTTAAAGGTCATTTTAGTTTGAAAAGATAAATTAAATGACAAAGTTCGCATTGATTTAAATTTTTCTCTTTAAATCAATGCGAACTTCAATTCCTAAACCGAAAATTTATTTATTTTGTCTGCAGCACCATCCAGCTGGATATTTCTTCTAAAGCCAAAGGCGAAAAAGTCTGTTCAATTTTTTCATATTCTTCAGGAGAACCTGTTTTACATTCTTGGAACGCATGATTTAAATCAGCAAGTTCTTTCGTTGTTACATTTTTATTTCCTGCTTTTAGCAACGTTTTTTTAATAGCTTCTAAATCGACAGTTGCAGGAACTTGCAAATCTTTACTGCCGTTAAGTGCTAAGACTGGGCATTTTACTTTTGCTAAATTTACCGCCGGATCCATTCTTAAAAAATAATACATCCAGTTATTTGTAATTTGTGCGGTTAATGATTTTGCATAATCCTCATTCAATTTTGATGCAAAGAAATCCTTTACATTTTTTTTCAAATTTTCATCATTTGTCTCAGATGCAATGATAATATCATAAGCACCTCTAAAAATTTCCTGCGATTTTTGAATGTCACTTTCTGAAACTCCATTTACTCTTTCAATCGCTTCTTTTTGCAGAAGCACTAATTTATCACCACGAAGTCCAGGTCCTGCCAGCAAAACAATAAAATCGATTGCTTTTGAATTTCCAGCAACAATTGGCGCAATTACCCCGCCTTCGCTATGACCAATTAATCCAATTTTATTTTTATTAATTTCTTTTCTGGTTTGTAAATAATCAACTCCGGCCTGAACATCTCTCGCAAAATCAGCAGTTGTGGCTTTTGAAATATCTCCTGTAGATTGAGCAACACCGCGATCATCAAAACGCAATACTGCAAAACCATTTTTGGTCAAAAAATCGGCTAAAATCAGAAATGGTTTGTGTCCTAGAGTTTCTCCGTCTCTATTTTGTCCTCCACTTCCACTAATCAAAATTACAGCTGGAAAATTGCCTTCTTTTTTAGGAAGCGATAAAGTTCCAGCCAAAACAACTTTATCTGTTTTATTTTCGAATTTCACATCTTCAGTATAATACGGATACGGTTTTTGAGGTTCCTGAGGTCTCGCAAAAACTTGTTTCTGAATAATTTCTTTCGATAAATTAAGTTCTAAAGATTGTCCTCCCTGCGTAAATTTTCCAATAATAATATTGTCTTTATTCAAAGTTCCTTCATACGAAATCTGAGCTTTCGGCATTTCTAATTTTAAGACAGAATTTTCGAAAGATGCTTTTTCCATCGGAATTCCTATAGCTTTCTGATCGGGACTATCCATTGTCGCACTATATCCATTTTCTGTTTTATTAACATGAAATACGACTCTTAATTGAGTGCCCGGCACTTTCAAAAGTCCATTCCATTGTCCTGTAATTTCCTGCCCGTTCATTATAAATGAAAATAAAGCGGTAATTATAATAAGTATTGTTTTTATCATTTGTATTGAAATAAATAAAGTGCTATTAATAATTAAGAATTATGATTTTCTTGTTTTTTCTCCAATTGTTTAAATTTGATAAAAGAGTACGCGACCGGCACAAAGGCTAAAGTAAATCCGATCCCAACAAAGGCCTTTGCGAAAATAAAACCCGAAAAAATGATACCGCCAAGAACGATAATCAAACCGCCAAAAAACCAAAGCTTCCCAGCAAATGTATGCGTAGCTTTCCAAACTTCCTGGCTTTCAAGCGTCCATGGAGTTCGGATTCCGATAAAATAATTGGGCTGAATCACTTTAAAATAATTCCCCATAACCATTAATAAAATCCCTACCAGAATATACATTAAATTTGGATTTGAAGCCGACTGGTTTTTTGAAACATATAGAAGAAATACGGCCAGTGCGGACATAAACGAAACCATAAAAAACTTCAAGTTATAAAACTTTTTTCCCATTAAAGAAATCCTTTTTTTAGGATCTAATTTTGCTGCAGCAAACATTACAGCATACATTAGTACAGGAAGAATAAAAACGATTACAACCAAAAAAGACTTGCTTCCCCAACTATCAATTTCGCCATTCATATTCCAGTGAACTGGTACTTTTTCTGGAAGACTGTTCCAAATAAATGCCAAATACGCAAAGGGGATCAGAACAATTCCAATAATTGGAAGTTCTTTTTTTAATTCTAAATTCATTTTTTATTTTTTAAAGGTTAGTATCCATTGCAAAACATCTTCCATAATGGTGGTATTTATAGAATAAAAGATGTATTGTCCGTTTTTTTCGGATGTAATTAAGTCGGCGCGTTTTAAAATGTCTAAATGATGCGAAATACTAGGTTTTGAAATATTGAAAGCATCAGCAATTTCTCCTGCTGATAAATCCTTTTCTTTCAAAAGCTCTAAAATTTCTCTTCGCGTTGCATCATTTAATGCTTTAAAAACGTCATTCATCATTTACATATTTAGACAAATATCTAAATACTTTTTTAATTAGCAAAAAAAAAGCAGTAATTTTTTACATTACTGCTTTTTGATATCTATAAATAATCTTTAAAATTTATGTTCTTCTTTACTAATTACTAAAAATGAAAATAAAGAAATACAAGCAGCTCCAGTCAAATACAAACCAACGTAACTGACACTATAGGTGGAGGCTAAATAAATTGCTATCATAGGTGCAAAAGCCGCGCCCAAAATTCCGGCCAAATTAAAAGTCAAAGATGCGCCCGAATAACGAACATTTGTTGGAAACAATTCCGACAAAAACGTTCCTAACGGCCCATAAGTGAATCCCATTAAAGCCATACCGATACAAGCAAAAGTGGCAACTAAAGCAATATTTCCAGTACTTAAAAAATAAGAAAAGAAAAATCCAAAAATAGCGATCGCAATTGTAGCTATAATAAGCATTTTACGGCGACCTATTTTATCTGCAACTACAGCCGAAACTGGAATAAAAAGTGCAAAAAACAATACCGAAAATAATTGTATCAATAATCCGTCTCGTTTTACGATTCCTAAATCAGACGTTGCCCAGCTCAAAGTAAATACAGTCATTAAATAAAAAACTAAAAACGTTGTAATCGCAGCAAATGTTCCAAAAATCAATTGGTTTTTATATGACTTTACAATTGTTAAAAATGGAACTTTAACTTCTTCCTTCTCTTTTTTAGAATTTTCAAAAGATGGTGTTTCGTTAATTTTTGTTCGAATGTAAAAGCCAACTATTACCAAAAGTGAACTGGCAATAAACGGAATTCTCCATCCATAATCCATAAAATCTTCATTGCTCATTGAGTCGGTCAGGAATAAAAAAGTACCGCCTGAAAGCAGTAATCCTATTGGAGCACCTAATTGCGGGAACATTCCGTACCATGCACGTTTATTTGGAGGTGCGTTTTCAATCGCCAATAAAACAGCTCCGCCCCACTCTCCTCCTAAACCAACACCTTGTCCAAATCGGCACAGCATTAACAATAAAGGAGCCGCAATACCAATACTGGCATGACTTGGCAAAAATCCAATCGCAACTGTAGAAATTCCCATAGTTAACAAAGCAGCGACTAAAGTAAATTTACGTCCAATTTTATCTCCATAATGCCCAAAAAAAGCGGAGCCTAAAGGACGCGATAAAAAAGCGATTGAAAAAGTAGCTAAAGATTGCAGCGTCGCCATAGTCGAATCGGCGCTTGGAAAAAATAATTGAGGAAAGACCAATACTGCAGCATTGGCATAAATATAAAAATCAAAAAATTCAATTGTGGTGCCTATTAAGCTTCCAAAAAGAACATGTTTTAAAGAGTTCTTCTGATCGGGGTTAGTTTTCATGTAAAATAGATATAACTTTTTTTTGATTACAAAAATATAGTTTCATTATTAATAATTCATATTTTACAGAAATAGTTTCAGAACACCAATTACTTTTTAACAAATTCAATGAGTTTTACATTTTATAAAAAGACATTTTGATTAAAACTAAAAACTTGGTTTTATGAACTTTAATAAACGTTAACAAAAAATCAAATCATAAGCAATCGTTAAAAACGTTTTTAACTGTATATTTTCATTAAATTTACAGCTATCAAAAATAAATCTAAAATTATGCCTACCGACTGTATCAGCTATCAAACTTCAGGATATTTCTCTGCCTTGATACAAGATTATTTAGATCAAAAACCAGCGCTGCAATCTTTATATAATAATTTTCCAACATTGGAGAATTTCGAAAAACAAATCCAGGAAAAACAATCGAATTTTGACAACAGCAACCGAATTCCCTTGGTTGAAACGTTAAAAAAGCAATATCAAAATATTGATATTTCGGATTTGACCAGACAAAATATCGAACTTTTAGCATCAGAAAACACTTTTACTATAACAACCGGCCATCAATTAAATTTATTTAGCGGACCTTTGTATTTTTTGTATAAAATTATTTCGACAATTAATTTGACCAAAGAATTAAAGTCAAAATATCCGTCAAATAATTTTGTTCCGATTTATTGGATGGCAACTGAAGATCATGATTTTGAAGAAATCAACTATTTCAATTTCAAAGGAAAAAAATTCAGATGGAACAAAGAAAGTACAGGCCCAGTTGGCCGACTTTCAACTGAAGGTTTAGCCGAATTTTTCGAAATTTATTCCTTAGAATTAGGTTCGAATACTAATGCAAATACATTAAAAAAGCTTTTTGAAGATGCGTATTTAAAACACGATAATCTAGCCGATGCAACTCGTTTTTTAGCCAACAGTTTATTTGCGAATTATGGCTTGGTAATTTTAGATGCGGACGATGCTAATTTAAAACAAGCTTTTATTCCGTTTATTAAGGAAGAATTAGAAAAACAGACCTCTTTTAACGCGGTTCAAAAAACAATTGAATCACTAAAAGAATATACAGTTCAGGTAAATCCGCGTGAAATTAATTTGTTTTACATTGAAGATCATTTACGCGAAAGGATCATTTTTGAAAACGATAAATACTTCGTTAACAATACCAAAATATCATTTTCCAAAGACGAAATTTTTCAGGTTCTAGAAAAAAATCCAGAGAAATTCAGTCCAAATGTAATTATGCGTCCGTTGTATCAGGAAATTATTCTTCCTAATTTATGCTACATTGGCGGAGGCGGAGAAATTGCTTATTGGTTGGAATTAAAATCATTTTTTGATGCTGTAAATATTACTTTCCCAATGCTTTTAGTGCGTAATTCGGTTCTTCTTTCAACAGAAAAACAAGCTAAAAAAGCGGATAATTTAGGATTGACTTGGAAAGATTTATTTACAAAACAAGAAAATTTAGTAAATGCTATAACGTATAAAATCTCTGATTTTCCAATTGATTTAACGCCTCAAAAAGAGATATTGAAAACACAATTTGAATATCTTTTTAATCTGGCCAATCAAACTGACAAATCTTTTTCTGGTGCCGTAAAAGCTCAGGAAACAAAACAGACAAAAGGTTTAGAGAATTTAGAAAAGCGATTATTAAAAGCACAAAAAAGAAAATTAAGTGATCAATTACAGCGCATAACCGATTTACAATGTGAGCTGTTCCCAAACAACAGTTTACAGGAACGTCAAAGTAATTTTTCTGAATTTTATCTGGAAAAAGGCGAACAGTTAATACCGCTTTTAATACAGAAACTGAAACCGTTAGAAATGAATTTTAATATTATAACAATTTAAAAAAAAACAGCCACGAATTCACGAATTTTAATTTGATAAATTCGTGAATTCGTGGCAAAAAAACATAATAATTCTCGAGAACCAAATAACCACCTATCTTCTCAGAATTATTATTCTTCAAACCAAATAGCGATTTTTAAAAATATTAACTAACCAATTTACCCTAAACCAATGGTAAAAGAACGCTTAATTTCGCTAGATGTCTTTCGTGGACTAACTATTTTATTAATGACAATTGTAAACAATCCCGGAGACTGGGGCCATGTTTATCCGCCATTATTGCACGCCGAATGGAACGGCTGCACACCAACCGATTTAGTTTTTCCATTTTTTGTATTTATTATGGGAGTTGCAATTCCGCTTGCAATGCCAGATAAATTTTATGACGACACCACCTTCAATAAAATTTTGATTCGTTCTTTAAGAATGTTCTGCCTCGGAATCTTCTTTAATTTTTTCGGTAAAATTCAGTTATTTGGCCTTGAAGGAATACCGCTTTTAATTGGGCGTTTAGCTATAACAATTGGAGTTGGTTATGCATTAATGAGAAGTTTCAGTTCAAAAATCAAAAACATTTTAGCCTTTTCAATTCTGTTTATTTATTTGTTTCTGGCTTACAGCGGTATCGAAGCGTATCAAGATGTAAGGCTTCCAGGCGTTTTACAACGAATCGCAATTGTCTATTTTGTGGTTTCCCTTTTATACTTAAAAACATCTCAAAAAACGCAAATCATTACCGGAGCTGTTTTATTACTAGGATATTGGGCAGTAATGACGCTGATTCCTGTTCCCGGAATCGGAGAAGCCAATCTCGAAAAAGGAACAAATCTTGCTGCATGGCTTGACGGTGTTTTACTAAAAGGACACATGTACCACGGTACAGTAACTTGGGATCCAGAAGGAATTCTAAGTACAATCCCGTCAATTGTAAACGGAATTATAGGATTACTGATTGGCAAAGTCTTACAGCTTGACATAACCAAAATTCAAAAAGCCCAAAAAATGGGGATTGCAGGAACTGCACTAATTTTTTTCGGCTTAATCTGGGACGTTGTTTTCCCTATAAACAAATCCATCTGGACAAGCAGTTATGTTTTATATACAACTGGATTAGCAACAATATTCTTTACTATTTTATACTATATAATCGATATTGCAGATTATAAAAAAGGCTTCAAACCATTTTTAATCTGGGGCGTAAACCCTATGATTGTTTTCTTCACATCACAGATTATTCCGCAGGCTCTGATAATGATTGAATTTCAAAATCCGCATAAACCTGAAGAAAAAATCAATCTTTTAAGCTATCTGTATAACTTTGGTATTGCACCATTTTTCAGCAATCCTATGAGCGCTTCGTTGGCAGGCGCACTGATTTACGTATGCATCTGGACTTTTATTTTGTGGATTTTCTACAGAAATAAATTAATATTCAAAGTTTAAAAATTTCTACCATATATGTAGAGACGCACAGCAGTGCGTCTTTTTTTCATTATAAATCAACTGTGCGTTAGATGCACTGCTGTGCATCTCTACAAATACGGTTTAAAAAAACATTTCTTAGTTAAAACATCATTCTGCTATCTTTTAATTATGAATTTATTAAAATCAATTCATAAAAAAAGTCTACTTTTGCACAAAATTTAAAAAGCACAATAAAATGGCAACAAATAGAACTTTTACAATGATTAAACCAGATGCTGTTGCAAACGGACACATCGGGAATATCTTAGCAATGATTACTAATGGAGGTTTCAAAATCGTTTCATTAAAATTAACTCAATTAACTGTAGCTGATGCTCAAGCATTTTATGCTGTTCACGCTGCAAGACCTTTCTACGGAGAATTAGTTGAATTCATGTCACGCGGACCAATTGTTGCTGCAATTTTAGAAAAAGACAACGCAGTAGAAGATTTCAGAACTTTAATTGGAGCTACAAACCCAGCTGAAGCTGCTGAAGGAACTATTCGTAAAGCATACGCAACTTCTATCGGAGAAAATGCAGTTCACGGTTCTGACAGCGACGAAAACGCTGCTATCGAAGGTGCATTCCACTTTGCTGGAAGAGAGCAATTCTAATTTAGACTTCTTAGAAAGTTAGAATTTTAGACTGATTTAGATTTCTTAGAATCACATAAAAACAAAACCCACTTCAATGAAGTGGGTTTTGTTTTTTAATCAATTTATTTTTTTATTAAATAATCTAAGTCAGTCTAAAATTCTAAGAAGTCTAAGCAAGTCTAACGTAAAACTACATCCTTCACCACATCACGCCCTAACTCTTCATTAATCATCTTAATGATTTTAGATTTTCCGTGGCTTAATTCTTCTCTTAAAACAGCCGAACCTAATTCAACATAAAGCGTGCTTCCTTTCAAAACAACATTTCTTGTGTATGTTTTTACTCCATTCCCCATTAAGTTTCCCCACGCCTCTTTTACGTCAATCTGATCCATTCCGGGCTGTAGTTTATTAACCTGAATAATCTGCTTCAAAACAGCCCCAATTGTACTTTCGTTATTTAGTCTTTTTGCCATCGTTCAAAATATTAATAGGTGCTGCTTTTTTATAATGATATTCTTTATTTTGGTCATTTTTTACCACAAATTCCTTATCCGAAATCGAAATCAATTCCTCGCTCCACTTTGCATAATTCGTTTTATAATCTAAAAACGTCCCCTTATCTGTAAATCGAACGGATAAATTTTCAAACGTATTAGTCGTCAAAAAAGTTCCATCAAGCTGTGCCATTACTTTTGTCCTCGTTCCTTTCGTACCCGTAATTTTAAAAAAATCAAAGTTTTCATTCATCCCATAAGCTTTCTCTTCACCTTTATCAAAAACCACTTTTTCAATTTCCCAATAACCATTTAGTTTTGCGATGTCTGCTGGTTTAATTTCTTGTTTACAGCTTATCATCAAAAGTGATAAAACCAAAATCATAAAAGTGTTTTTCATAGTTTGTTTTTTAAATTCAATATTGTCACTCTGAGCGGAGTCGAAGAGTTAGGAGCTGTTTCCTGCTGTACGCTGTATCTTTTGCGCCGAACCCCGGCACAAAAGGATGCCGCTTCCATCAGGGCTAGGGCTCCCGTTTTCAAAAGAAAATTTAGTGAATTACAAAGGTAACTTTATATCATATAAAAGAAATAAAAATTTACAAAACCCATTAAACTATTTTCCATATTTTTGGTCAAACCCCAAACCAAAACCAAAAAAACATGACTAAAACTTTTTGTATCATCCTGACAATCTTATTGTTTACAGCCTGCAGCAAAGAAACCGCTGAACCTGACACCGCCCCAGCCGAAAGTATGTATTTTCCGCCTTTAACTGGAACAAATTGGGAAACAAAATCAATAGCTGATCTAAAATGGAATCAAAATGCCGTCCAACCGCTTTTGGATTACTTGCAGCTTAAAAATTCGAAATCATTTATTATTCTAGTGAATGGCCGAATAGTTTTAGAAAACTATTTCAACAAACACACAGCATCCACAAATTGGTATTGGGCCAGCGCCGGAAAGACATTGACTTCAACCGTTACCGGAATTGCACAACAAGAAAATTTATTAAATATAAATGATAAAGTTTCAAAATATCTGGGTACAGGATGGACTAACGAAACACTTGCAAAAGAAAATTTAATTACCTGCAAACATTTATTAACTATGACATCTGGTCTTGATGACAGTACAGATGATGTAGATCCAGCCAGTTTAATCTATAAAGCCGATGCAGGAACACGCTGGGCGTATCACAATGTATATGTAAAACTTCAAGATGTGGTAAAAAAAGCAAGCGGACAAAGCTGGGAAACCTATTTCAACAGCAAATTAAGAGACAAAATCGGAATGGATGGCACTTGGGTTCAAATTGACGTAAACAGTGTTTACACAAGCACATCAAGAAGCATGGCACGTTTCGGACTTTTAATACTTAATAAAGGAAAATGGGAAAACAATACCATCTTAAACGAAGCTTATTTTAACGAAGCAACCACAACTTCTCAAAATATCAATTTAGGTTATGGCTATTTATGGTGGATAAACGGAAAAACTTCTTATCACCTTCCGCAGTCACAGCTCACTTTTCAAGGAAGCGTAATTCCAACAGCTCCAAACGATATGTTTATGGCTTTAGGAAAAAACGATCAAAAAATCTATGTGATTCCAAGTAAAAAAATGGTTGTAATTAGAATGGGAGACGCTGCCGACAATGAAAATCTTGCTCTGTCTGACTTCGATAAAACTTTGTGGGAAAAGATTAATGCTTTGTATCAGTAAAACATCAGAAATCTGCAATTTAAATTAGTTGCCATCCTTTACTTTTCAAAAAGCTTTTGCAATCCTTGCAGAAGCTTTTTTCTTGATCCAGCGGATTTCCTCCTTCTGCATCGCGCATCAAACAGCTTTTTATTTTGCAATGAGGCAAACCTGCCGTATGACCAAGTTCATGAAGCACTAGTTTATAAAATTGTTGATTTTTACTCTTGACAGATAATCTAAAATCAGAAACTACGCAGGCCTTTCCCGGTTTATAACCTAAACCCATTACGCCCCAGTCTTTTATCTCGTTTTTAGTTGTACTTATATCAGAATTTGATAATCCAACAATTATAGAATCTGCTCCGATGTTATTTTTAAGGCTTTTAATAATACTATCAGCACGATATCTATTTCTAGGTTTATAATATGAATTTTCCGGAAATGAAATATTCGACCTTAAAACTACTTTAGGATTTATAGTCTTAATTTCTGTAAAAACTCTTTGGGCCTGTTCTTTTTTAAAACTGCCTAAAGGCTGAATCACAATTACTTTTTGAACTGCTTTTTGACTGTTATCAACACTCCCGTTTTTCCTCTGTGTACATGAAAGCACTATAAAAAGAAAAACAAGAAAACAGTATTTCATATCAAATCCGTTTATAAATTATTGCTTATTACGCAATCTTTTAAGAACTCCCATAAAGAAGAAACCTATACCTAGAACTAATAAAACATAGTAAAAAGAAAGACTGCTCTCTCGCAGCAAATTTGCCAAAACAAAGCAAACAACGCTTGCAAAATAAAAAGCAACTGCTGATATATTTTTTAAAGAATCAAACATTATAATATTATTTAAAGAAACTGTCAACGAATTCATATTTATTAAAGACTTGTAAGTCTTCAATTCCTTCACCAACACCAATATATTTTACCGGAATTTTAAACTGATCAGAAATACCAATTACAACACCGCCTTTTGCTGTTCCGTCCAATTTAGTAACGGCTAACGAAGTAACTTCTGTCGCTGCTGTAAACTGTTTTGCCTGTTCAAAAGCATTTTGACCAGTTGAACCGTCCAGAACTAAAAGAACATCATGAGGTGCATCAGCTACAACTTTCTGCATCACGCGTTTTACTTTTGTCAGCTCATTCATTAAGTTGATTTTATTATGCAAACGTCCAGCAGTATCAATAATTACAACATCTGCATTTTGAGCCACAGCAGATTGTAAAGTATCAAAAGCTACCGAAGCCGGATCACTTCCCATATTTTGTCTCACGATTGGCACATCTACTCGATCTGCCCAAACTTGCAGCTGATCAATTGCAGCAGCACGGAAAGTATCAGCAGCACCTAAAACAACTTTATGTCCCGCTTTTTTAAATTGATATGCTAACTTCCCGATCGTTGTTGTTTTTCCAACACCATTTACTCCAACAACCATTAAAACGTAAGGTTTTTTATCTTTCGGAACTTCAAATTCTGTTGCTTCACCAGTATTGGTTTCAGACAATAAAGCTCCAATTTCGTCTCTAAGAATCTGATTCAATTCGTCAGTTCCTAAATATTTATCTTCCGAAACACGTTTTTCGATTCTCTCGATAATTTTCAAAGTTGTATTTACACCAACATCAGAAGCTACAAGAACTTCTTCCAGATTATCTAAAACATCATCATCAACTTTAGATTTTCCGGCAACGGCTTTACTTAACTTTGAGAAAAAAGTAGTTTTTGTTTTTTCAAGACCTTTGTCTAAAGTCTCTTTTTTTTCGGTAGAGAATAATTTTTTAAAAAAACTCATTTTTTTTGTAGATTATTTGATTATTAGATTTCTTGATTTTCAGATCAAAAACCTAAATCTTTAAAGAAAGTGCAATTGTTTTTTAAAAAAGAGCCAATTGTTGCGATTCTTTAAATTTATACACAAATATAGGTAATAAAAAAGCTACTTCCGAATGAAAGTAGCTTTTCTATATAATGTAATTGTAATTATTTCTTTTTCAAGAATTCATCAACTTCTTCAGGAGCCATAATAGATTCTACGAATGTATATGCACCAGTTTTAGGAGATTTTACCATTTTGATGGCTTTTGATAATCTCTTAGAAGATGTTTGTAACGATGCTACGGTTTTCTTTGCCATGATTCAAATGTTATTTGAAGCTTTTATAAAACTCTAATGGCAAAACCATTGAGATTTACAAAAATCTCTAATTATTACTTAATTTCTTTGTGAACAGTTACTCTTTTTAAGATTGGATTAAATTTCTTAATCTCTAATCTGTCTGGAGTATTTTTTTTGTTCTTAGTTGTAATATATCTAGAAGTTCCTGGAACACCAGAAGTCTTGTGCTCAGTACATTCTAAAATTACTTGGATTCTATTACCTTTCTTTGCCATCTTGCTATATATTTATTTAGGAAAAGATTATTTGATAAATCCTTCTGACTGTGCTTTTTTCAAAACAGCAGTGATTCCATTTTTATTAATTGTTTTTATCGTAGATGCTGCTACTCTAAGAGTAATCCATCTATCTTCTTCTGGAAGATAAAAACGCTTTTTAACTAAGTTTACAGAAAACTTTCTCTTAGTTTTGTTCATAGCGTGAGAAACGTTATTTCCTACCATCGCTCTTTTACCTGTAAGGTCACAAACTCTTGACATTATACTTATCTTTTATCGTTATTCAAAATCAGGGTGCAAAGAAAAGAAAAATAAACCATTGTAGCAAAAAATTATTGCACAATTTTTAAAATTTCTTTCTGTAATATTTCCAAACTCTTAATTGTAGCTCTATCTATCACTTTTTCACGTGGTTGGCCAAAGTTAAATTCTTCTACAATTATATCATCTGGTGTTGCCAAAGCTATAAAAACAGCACCAATTTCGGCATCTGAGTCTCCTTTTGACGGTCCGGCGTTACCGGTTGTTGCAATTGCATAGTCTGTTTTTAGCATCTCTTTCACGCTCAAAGCCATAGCCGATGCAACTTGTGCACTTACAACCGAATATTGGTCAATTAAATCCTGCGAAATGCCCAAAACATTGACCTTAGCTTCTGTTGCGTACGAAACCACACTTCCTTTAAAATATTTTGACGAACCTTGCACAGAAGACAAAAGCGAAGCAATTCTTCCTCCGGTACAGCTTTCTGCAGTTGAAATTGTTTTATTTTGCTTAGAAAGCAGTTTGCCGATTACGGTTTCAATGGTTTCATTTTCTTCGTAACCGACTATTATATCATGAATTATCGCATCTAAAGATTGAACATTATCTTCGATTGCTTTTTCTAATTGTTCTTTATCAGTTCCTCTTGCAGATAAACGCAAACGCACTCTTCCCGGATTTGGCAAATAAGCCAATTTGATAAAATCAGGCAAATTATTCTCCCATTCTTCAATACGCTCCGCAACTAAACTTTCCCCTTGACCATATGTCAAAATAGTTTTATGAATGATATATGGACGTTTGTATTCGCGAACTATTTTAGGAATTATCTCTTCTTCAACCAAATATTTCATCTCGTACGGAACTCCCGGAAGCGATACAAATACGGTATTTTCTTTCTTCATCCACATTCCCGGTGCGGTTCCAACTTGATTATGAAGCACTGTACATGTTGATGGCACTAATGCCTGATCTTTGTTCAGCTGCGAAATTGGTCTTTTATAAAAACCTTCAATAAGCTGTGTAACATGCGCCAGAACTTCTGGATTCACAACCAGTTCATCATCAAAATATTCGCAGAAAGTTTTTTTAGTAATGTCGTCTTTTGTTGGACCTAAACCACCGGTTATGATAACAATATCTACTTTATTCTGAAGCTGGGAAAATGTATCTAAAATGTGTTTTTTATCATCACTTATCGAAATCATTTCTGTAACCTCGACCCCAATTCGATCTAATGATTTTGCAATAAAACCAGAATTCGTATCAATAATCTGACCTATTAAAATTTCGTCTCCAATAGTTATAATGGTTGCTTTCATTTAAATGTATTTTTTGTGCTTAAGTAATTGTAAACCATTAGCAGAAAGTAGGTTGTTGTGTTCCGATATGCGTGAGGGGTAGAAACGGCATCCTTTTGTGACAAACGTCAAGTGCTCGTTAAATGATTTTTTCTGGAACAAAAGATATAGTGGATAACCCGACCCTGTTTTTGCCCTAATTTTTTAAAGGGCAAAAACAGGGTCACGCCATAATTTTACAAATCAAAATCTTTTTTGATCTCTTTTATCGCTTCTTTTACTTGTATTCTAATACTTTTAAAAGTTTCGATGATATCTTTTTTCTTGCCTTCTGCTTTAGTCCATGCTTCAACTTGCAGAATTTCCTCAAAAGCCACATTCAAGCCCATCAAGTCTAATGTAGGCTTTATTTTGTGCGCATAGGAATAGGCATATTTATGATCCTTTTTCTTAATTCCTTCTTTGATTTGTTTTAAATCTTCAGGAACTTCAGTAACAAATAATTTAAGAATTTCGTTTACAAATTCTGGATCATTATCTGAAAGCGCATATACTTTCGAAAGGTTGTACTTTAAAGCCATTATTTTACTTGTATTCTGAATAATTTTTTATCTTCTAAAAAGCCTTCTAAAACATCATTTGGTTTTACAGAAGCTACACCTTCAGGCGTTCCTGTAAAAATAATATCGCCAATTTTTAGTGTAAAAAACTGAGAAACATAGGATACAAGCTCATCAATTTTCCACAACATCAAACCCGTATTTCCTTTTTGAACCGTTTTAGAATTGTTTGTTAACTCAAAAGTAAGATTTTCCATAGAAACGAAATCACTTTTTGGTAAAAAATCTCCAATGACTGCCGAGCCGTCAAATGCCTTTGCTTTTTCCCAAGGCAATCCTTTTGCTTTTAATTTATCCTGCAAATCTCTGGCAGTAAAATCGATACCTACACTAATTTCGTCATAATACTTATGTGCAAACTTAGGTTCAATATACTTTCCTACTTTATTAATTTTAACAATTATCTCTATTTCGTGATGAATTTCCTCAGAAAATTCTGGAATTACAAAAGGATGCTGTTTCAACAAAACTGCCGAATCAGGTTTCATAAAAACTACAGGTTCTGCCGGGCGCTCATTTTTTAATTCCGCAATATGATTGGTATAATTTCTACCGATACAAATAATCTTCATTCTTTTTAAAGGTACTGAGATTCTAAGGTTCTAAGGTTCTAAGAATTCAAGCTTAAAAACTTAGAACCTTAGAACCTTAGTATCTTAGAACCTTATTTAGTATTTAATTTTCTTAATTTAATTCCAGTTAAAACTTTCTTGGTATATAAAGGGAAATCAGCGTTTTGAATCCAGCTGAAATATCCAGGCTCTGTTTCTAAAATTTTCTCCACTTTTGCTCCTTTATGTTTTCCGAAAGTAAATATTTCTTCGTCATCTTTATCAAAAGCGATCATTCCGGCAAAATCAGCGATTTTTTTTCGGGTTGTAAATTCTGAAAGTACTTTCATATCGTTCTCCAATTCAGGATAACGATCTAACTGCGCTTTTAAAATTTCGTAAGTCGCCATAGTATCTGCTTCTGCTGAGTGTGCATTTTCTAGACTTTTTCCGCAATAGAATTTTAGTGCTGCACTTAAAGTACGTTCTTCCATTTTATGAAAAATGGTCTGAACATCTACAGAAACTTTGTTTTTCATATCAAAATCAACTCCGGCGCGAAGCAATTCTTCGGCCAAAAGCGGAATATCAAAACGATCTGAGTTAAAACCTCCCAAATCACTATCTTTTATCATATTATAAACCAGCGGCGCTAATTCAGCAAAAGTTGGTTCGTTGGCCACTTTTTCATCGGTTATTCCGTGAACAGCTGTTGTTTGAGGAGGAATTGGAATAGTTGGATTTACTAGCCAAGTTTTACTTTCTTTATTTCCGTTTGGAAAAACTTTAAAAATTGAAATTTCTACGATACGATCTTTACCGATGTCAATTCCAGTTGTTTCAAGATCAAAAAAGCAAATTGGTTTGTTTAATTTTAATTCCATTTTAATTTTTATAAGATTACAAATATAATTTTAAAAGCCGAATTTTCCGCCCCTATTTTTATTTTTTTGCCCACAAAAAGGCTATTTCATAAATTTTAACTTTCAAAAACAGCGATAATCAATCCGAGGTAAAATACATGTTTCGACTTTTCCTGTTAATAAAAAACCCGGAAAACATTTTATTTTCCGGGTTCTAAATTTATTTATGAATCGACTAGAAATCTCTGTCTACATCAAAAGCTTCTAGATATTCTGCTACTCTTTTTACAAAACTTCCACCTAATGCACCATCAACAACTCTATGATCATAAGAGTGTGACAAGAACATTTTTTGACGGATTCCAATAAAATCGCCTTCAGGAGTTTCAATAACAGCCGGCACTTTACGAATTGCACCAAGTGCTAAGATTCCAACCTGTGGCTGATTGATAATTGGAGTTCCAAAAACGCTTCCAAAAGTTCCCACATTTGTAACCGTATACGTTCCGCCTTGAGTATCGTCTGGTTTCAATTTTCCAGCTTTAGCACGGTTTCCTAAATCGTTAACCGCTTTTGCCATACCAACAAGATTTAACTGATCTGCATTTTTAATTACAGGAACAATTAAATTTCCGTTTGGCAATGCTGCCGCCATTCCTAAGTTTATATTTTTCTTTTTGATGATATATTCGCCATCAACAGAAATGTTCATTCCTGGAAAATCTTTTAATGCTTTTGCAACTGCTTCCATCATAATTGGCGTAAAAGTCAGCTTCTCGCCTTCTCTTTTTTCAAAAGCCGTTTTCACTTTATCTCTCCATTTTACAATGTTCGTTACATCAACTTCAATAAACGACTGAACGTGTGCCGAAGTCTGTACAGATGCTACCATGTAACCTGAAATCAGTTTACGCATTCTGTCCATTTCAATAATTTCGTCGCCTCCATTTACTGAAACTGGAACTGCCTGCTGGCTTTTTTGAGCTGCTGGTTCTGGTGTCTGAACTGTTTTTGCAGTTTCAACCGTTGCTTTCGGAGCTTCTTCAACCACTTTTGGAGCTTGAACAACTCCCGCTTTGCGGTCTTCAACATATTTTAAAATATCTTCTTTTGTAACACGTCCATCTTTTCCTGAACCTTGAATACTGTCAAGTTCAGCGATAGAAACGCCTTCTTCTTTTGCTATATTTTTAACTAATGGCGAAAAGAATTTATCAGATGTAGTAAAATCCTGTGGAGCACTTACCGTTTCTTTTACCGCTTCAATTGTTTTTTCAATTTCTGCTGCTGCAACCGGAACTGCTGTTTCTTCCACTTTTGTTTCTGCTGGAGCATCACCTTCAGTTTCAATAATTGCAATAGTTTGTCCTACCTGAACTAAATCATCTTTGCCAAATAATTGTTCAATTAAAACTCCTGATACCTCGCTTGGCACTTCACTGTCAACTTTATCAGTCGCAATTTCCAGCACAGCTTCATCAGCTTCAATTCTGTCTCCAACTTCTTTCAACCAGTTTGTAATAGTTGCTTCAGCGACACTTTCTCCCATTTTAGGAAGTTTTAATTCAAATCTTGCCATATTGTTAACCTCAAGGGTGATTTTGATTTTCAGATTGCGAAATTACCGAATTTTTTAAATATAAATTACATTTAATATAATTTTTTACTCAATTTTTACAATTTGCCCCCTGTCATTTCGCGAATTGCTTCCAATAATAAAATTTGTGTTTTTGGGGAAAATCTTAAAAGTAACGTTCTTATCTTTAAGAGTTTCTATGATTTTGATACATTTTTTGAATGAAACGTACTGATTATCTAAAATAATCTCAACCTTTTTACCCTTAAAAACGTGGCACGAATTTACCATTTTTTCTTTTTTGAAATCTAAAAACTCCACTTTATTTTTTAGAATTGCAGCTAATTTTTCAGACAAAATACTATTTGAAGAATAAAAAATATACTTTTCCAGTACAAGTTTTCGCTTTGATTTTCCCTGAAACATTTTAACAAAGGCGAAAAACCAAATACCAATTTGAATAAAAGCGCTAAAAAAGAATGATTTCTGAAAATGTTTTTGATAAAAAAAGTTCATTGCTTCCTGAAAACGCTTCATGTATTTTTCGTCTTTAACGGTGCTTTCTCCTTTATAATGCAAAACTGCAGTTTCATGAAAATAATAATTAATCTTTTGTTTTTGCAATGAACGATACGACAAATCGACATCATCAGCATACATAAAGCAATTTTCATCAAATCCTTTTAAATCTGTATAAAGTTTGCGCTCCATTAACATAAATGCACCCACTAAAATTTCAACTTTTCCGGTTTGATTTTGGTCCAAATGCTGTGCGTAATACTGGTTGAAAATTTCCCATTTCGGAAAGATTTTATACAAACCTAAAACTTTTGTAAAGGCTACCCAAGGCGTTGGAATGCCGCGTTTGCTTTCTGGCAGAAAATTTCCAGTTCCGTCAATTAATTTACAGCCAATTATTCCCAGTTCTTTTTTTTCTTCGGCGAAAGCCAAAATCTTAGTAAAAGTATCTTCGGCGACAACTGTATCGGGATTCAAAATACAGATATATTTTCCTTTTGCTTCTGCAACACCTATATTATTTCCTTTCGGAAACCCAAAATTTTCTTTGTTTTGGATAAGTTTGACAGAAGGAAATCGCTCTTTCATCATCAAACAGGAATCATCTTCTGAATTATTATCAACAACAATAATTTCAGCATCAAGCATAGTGATTGCTTCCTGAACACTTAAAACGCATTGTTCCAGAAAGTATCTTACATTATAATTAAGAATTATTACCGATAATTGCATGAAAATTGTGGGCTGGTGATTTTTGGGGAAGTTAGAAATTTTCTGTTAAACCCAATCGCAAAGACCAATCGTTTTTGCTTATTCCGTAATCCAGTGCCAAATTACTGTTGTTTTTTTTGTTCCATTTAATTCGGATTCCAGTCCCAACAGCTGGATGCCATTTGTCAAATTGATACGTATCCAATTTTGAAACCGATGAAACATTGGCAAAAAAGACAGCACCAAAAAAACCGTTTCTGGTAATGTCAGTTCTATATTCTGTTTCAAAATAAATCAATGCGTTGCTTCGGTATCTGTTTTTTGTAAAACCTCGTCCAGTTTTTCCGTCACGGTCCCAGCCAATACTTGGCAAATCAAGATAATGAGGTTTTCCTCCAAAAGTAGACCAATAAAATGCCCTAGAAGCCCAGACACGATGTTTCGTTTTACTGAAGGAATGGTATTTTCGTGCATCAAAATACAATGACTGCCATTTGTCTCCGTTTACACCGCTTGTATTTATTCTTAAATCAGCTTCAATATACATCCCTTGTTCTGGATTCACGATGTTTTTTCTGGAATCATACAAGCCTTGAAAAGCAAATCCGAACGAGGTTTCATCTGAAAAATCTCCGTTCATGTATTTAACATAATCCGTCTCTTCATCAATATTGGACTCTTCAGAAATATTAGTATAATTGTCATACAGAAAACCCATTCCCAACCGATAATTCCCAACTACTTTACGTGTAATAAATTGATAAAAACGCCACTGCTTATAGTCTAAAGTTGACATTTCTTCTTTCGAATTATTATCACCTAACCCATAAGTGAGCTGTGGATAAATCATATAACGGTAATCACCAATAAAATTCCACTTATTGTCTTTTGTATAAATGTAGGATTGAATAGGAAAAACATATTGATTGCTAAAACTAAAATAGGGAGAAAATGAAACCTGAGACATATTTGTAGTCTCATGATCTTCACCCAAATAAAATGTAGTCAGGAAAGAAACAACCAGTCCATTTGAATTGTTTGCTCCAACAGGTACAGGTAATAATGAAAAAGCCAGCTTTCTATCTTTGCGCTCTGCTATTGAATCATTTTTTTTAAATATTTTATAAATAACATCTAAAATATCTTGACTTTCCACGGCAGTACTATCATTTTGTGAATAACAAAATGGCGAAATAAAAATTACAAACATTATAAATTTTATTTTTAAACTACTCATTAAAAATACTTTAAGAATGCATTCTTACAAATTTAGAACTTTATTAAGACAATAGCCTTATTTTAAAAAGATTTACTGAGAGAAAATTAAATACTTTAGAAAAAGTATCTTTGAGAGAATGAATACTTATTTCAAAACAAATAATTAATTATGATTCGTCCGTTTTTTAACTTTGTGAATTACAAACCTGTTTCTGGAGCTTTATTAGAAATTAAATCTGTTATAATTCAAAATTAAAAACATGAAAATAAGACTTTACCTTTTGCTTTTAATAACTTCATTATTTTTCAATTTCGGCTACAGCCAAAAAAAATCTACGGATGGAAAGATCAATATTAATGGTGTTTGGACAGATATTAATTCTGGCGTTGCAAATGCAGTAGCCATTATTTCTGAACAAAATGGAACAGTTATCTTTTCTCATTATTTAGAATGGAAAGGACAAAAATTTGTAGAAAGCGGTACTGGAAAACGAGTAGGAAATACAATTACATACACCGTAAATGTGACTTTACCTATTGATGGCTGGGCAACCGCTGGAACTCATACTTTAATTTTATCTGAAGATGGCAATACTCTCGAAGGAACTTTTGTTGATAATAAAGATCGAATCGGGCCTATTGCTTTTAAGAGAGTCAGGTGATTTTTTTATTTCAGGTTTCAAGTTTCAGGTTCAGCACAAAACTTGAAACCTGAAACTTGAAACTTGAATTTTTTTTCCTCTACAAATGCAGCTGAATTTTATATTTATTGCAAATTTTCATCACCAAAAGCATAATCGTCGAAAAAACTAACGACCAGATAATTCCTGGAATTCCTTCGCGAAAATAATCTGGAATTATATGAATACTAAAAGCTAAAGTGAAATAATAGATTACACCCGGCAAAATATAAATCAACAGCGGATTTGCTGCCGCGGGCATAAAAAATTCACTCCATTTTGTTTGTTTTTTAATTTCCATAAGCCAATGCAAAAAATAAAACAACACCGTACAAATTGAGGCCGAGAACATTGTCCATGATGGTGTTCCTTTTATTTTTGAAATTCCAAAGTAAGGTCGCAACAAATAACCCACAGCAAAAAACAAAACAGCGAAACCAATTACTGACCAATTAATTTTGGTTTCGATTTTCTTATCAAAAAACAATAACGAAATAACAACTCCTGCACTTACTAAAGAAGCATGCGTTAAATGTCCAGCAACAAAACTGGACCAAAATGATTGATGAATTATGGAACCTTCGATTAGATTCAATGAATTTACTGCAACGCAAAAAACTAAAAAAGCAATCATTGCCCATAATCTACCGCAAACCAGCCAGTAGTAAACAACTGTAAAAAGGTATGCCCAGCCAATAAGACCAAGGATTCCCCACCATTTTGGCGTCATTCCTCTTTCTCCGTTATCCTGAATATAAAGAAAATACAAAACAGCCAAAACCAGCATTCCTCCATATTGAAGTGTATATTTTAACCAAATTGGAAAATCCTTCGAATATTTATTCCAAATTGGAATTGGCATTGCATAAGCTAGTAATCCCCAAAAAGCCGGAGCAATAAACATTTTTGAAGCATCATAGCCATATTCCGCATTGACCATAAATACGCCAATAATAATCAAAGCCAATGCTCTTTTAAGCGTATGCGTCCAAATCGTCTTAGTGCTGTCTCCTTTTATCAGCCGAGCATTAAAGGCAAATGGAATTGACATTCCAACAATAAACAAAAAAGCAGGAAAAACCACATCGACAAAAGTCATTGCATCAGCATCTGCAGGCATATGTTTCATCCATTGTGGTACATTTTTTATGCTTGCCAGCTCATTTACAAAAATCATTACAAAAATGGTAATTCCTCGCAAAGCATCTATTGAAACGATTCTTTGATTGTATAAATTTTCTTTTATTTTCATAAAACCTTAAATTATTAGCACAAACAAATATAAAATAATACCTGAGATAGAAAAATTAGTTTACCAACCAAAACCTATATTATTAAAAGTTTACCATTTTACGTTCGAAAATATAGAGTAGTTTACTTACTTTTGCAGCATGTTATCATTCTTAAAATCAAAACCGTATTTAAAGGACCTTCTAGCGGGTAATTATGTAGATATCCATTCACATTTATTGCCAGGAATCGATGATGGTGCAAAAACGATAGAAGACACAACGAGACTTGCAAAGTCTTTTGAAGAAATGGGTGTTGCTCAATTTATAGCAACGCCGCATATTAGTCATTACATTTGGAATAATTCACCCGAATCAATTATTGCCAAACATAAAGAAACCCAAATTTTACTGGAAGCCGAAAACACTAAGATTCCGTTTCAGGCTGCTGCAGAATATTTCATGGATGATTGGTTCGAAACTCATTTTCAAAACGAAAACCTGTTGACACTAAAAGACAATTATGTATTAGTCGAAATGTCGTACATGAATGCACCTGTTCAATTGTATAAAATTCTTTTTGATCTTCAGGTTGCAGGATACATTCCCGTTTTAGCACATCCTGAGCGTTATCTATTTTATCATAAAAATTTTAATGAATATGATAAGTTAAAAAAGGCTGGCTGCTTGTTTCAGCTTAATCTGCTTGCAACTGTTGGTTACTATGGCTCTGAAATCACAAAAGTTGCCGACGAGCTTCTAAAAAAAGGAATGTATAATTTTGTTGGAACAGATGTTCATCACAATAATCACATTGCTTCATTCAATCAGAAAGTGAAAATTGACAACAATAACATTAAAGTTTTAAAAGAAATTATTGCTAATAACCAATTTTTCAGATTCTAAATCCTATTGATTTAAATCTAAAAATATCGCAAAAAAAAACGGCTCAATTACTTGAGCCGTTTTTTTATTGAAATCACTTTATATTATTTAGAAATGATTTTTTTGTACCAAGGTTTTTTCTCTGCCTTCACACCATAACCATAACCATATCCATAACCTTTTGTTGAGTCTGTATCATTGAGGACGATACACATGTTAGGCAATTTCTTCTCCTTATAGAATGTATTAGCAATATTCAGCATACGTTTTTCTAGTACGTTTGCACGCATTACATAAACAAAAGTATCAGCGTTTTTAGCAATTAATAATGTATCGGTAACCAAACTAACTGGCGCCGTATCTACAATAATATAATCATACTCTTTTTTAAGTTCTGCAAAAAGCTGATCCACTTTGTTGCTCATCAATAATTCAGCCGGATTTGGAGGAATCACACCCGATGGCAAAATAAAGAAATTCTTATAAGCTTCATGTTTGATGATATAATCTTTCACCTCTTTATCTGTTGATGATAAATAGTTTGTTAAACCTAAACTTGGTACATTGATATACTCACCAAACTTAGGGTTTCTAATATCAGCACCAATTAACAAAACTCTTCTTCCTGACAAAGCAAAAGTCGCAGCAAGATTTACTGATATAAAAGTTTTACCCTCAGAAGGAAAAGTTGATGTCACAAAAACAGTTTTTGCAATTCCTTCGGGAACTTTAGTAAGCATAAACTCCAAATTCGTTCGCACAATACGAATTGCTTCTGCAGAACTTGTTCGACTTTCTGATTTTATCAACTCGGCAATATCATCTGAAGTTGGTACATCTCCAATAAATGGAATTTGTGTTTTCCCCTCCAAATCCAATTTGCTCTTAATTTTTGTATCTAATAAATTATTACCATAAACAACCCCAAATGGAACTAATAATCCTAAAAGCATTCCAGCCAAATAAATAATTTTTTTCTTTGGACTTATTGGATCTTTCTCTGCTTTTGCAACATCAATTACACGAGCATTAGGCTCAGTAGCAGATAACGAAATAGCCGTTTCTTCTCTTTTTTGCAATAAATATAGATAAAGTTCTTCCTTTACTTTTTGCTGTCTAGCAATTACTCTAAATTGACGCTCTTGCACCGGAATTTTTCCAATCTTGTTGTTTAAGATCCCTTCCTGACTTTTAATATCACGATTTTGAATTTGCAAATTAGCCTGCATACGTCTCAAGCTTGCTGCAACATTTGATTTTAAAGATGAAATTTGCTGATCTAATTTAACAACAGAAGGGTTTTCTTCAGTAGCAGATTTTAAAATTCTGTTGCGATCTAACACTAATTGATTATAAGAAGAAATTAGTCCGCTCGCATCATCATTGTCAGAAATCATATTAGCTGGCAATAAATCAGAATTCGTGCTTTTTTTAATAAAATCTAAAAGTGAAGAGATCACATTTAGCTGAATTTCCGTTTCTACTCCTTTTTTATCGTATTCTGTTGAACCTTCTATGAAAAGTTTCGCTTCAGATTCAATATCTGTAAGTTTATTGCTTTTTTTAAATGTTTCAACATCTTGTTCAACGCCATCTAATTCCTGAGCAATTAATGCTAACCTACCAGCAATAAACCTAGAGGTGTTCTCAGAAATAAAATTTTTATCTTCGGCTGCATCTTCATTGTAGATGTGAATCATATTATCCAAAAAATCTTCCGCTTTTTTAGCAACAGGATCAGAAATTGAAACATTTACTACACTGCTTGTTTTACTGATTGGATCCACGCTTAATTTCTTTCTAAAACTTTCTGTTAATTCATCTAATGGATTAATTACAATATGTATTGATTTAAATCTACCAGTATGGTTTTTACCATAAAATGCTGTTTTAAGAATAACTAAGCTACCAATTTTCGTAGCGATTTTTTCTCCAAATTTAAATTCCGTTTTTGAAGACAAAATAAACAACTCTTTTTCATCTGCTTCATTTTCTAACGAAAAAGTATTTGAGTTTAAAAGTTTACAATTCAAAACAGTTTTTTCCTTATCAAATAAAACTGTCTTATTACTAAAATAAGCGCTGATTGGAGTATCTTCATAAATATCACGATCGACTACTTTTCCCTCTACAAACAGTCCAACATTAAGATTTAATTTTTTAATAGTGCTTTCAACCAAGGTTCTAGACTTTAAAATCTCAACTTCATTGTCAACATTATTTTTCATGCTTCCACCTAAACCTAAATCGGCAAAAGCAGACAATTCTGAAAGCATTCCTCCTTTTTTTTCGTCTTTAACCAATATTGTAGTGACAGCCTGATAATTTGGCATCGTGTAACGCAGATATAAAAAAGCTAATACTAATCCAATAACTACACTTACTAAAAACCAACGCCAATGAATTAAATATTTATCTAACTGTTCCCTTAAATTAATATCTTCGATTTCATCATCAATTAGATCATTATAAAAATCTTGCTTTTGCATTTTCTATTTCAGTTTTATTTAAAGATTAGGACAGATAGCGACACTAATATAGAAATCGCTGATATAATAACTGAGGTATTTGGACCAACCGCAGAAGAATTTACTCTAGTATTATTTGGTTCAACATAGATTACATCATTTTGAGCCAAATAGTAAAATGGTGAATTTATAAAATCAGATTTTGTAATATCCACCCTGTTATATGATTTCACACCATTAATTTCTCTTATCACTAATATATTATCCCTGCGCCCATAAATAGTCAGATCCTTTGCCATACTCAAAGCTTCAATTAAAGTAACTCTTTCTGAAGCAATTGGATAGGTTCCTGGTAGATTAACCTCACCCTGCAATGAAATTTTAAAATTCATAATGCGAAGGTTAATAATTGGGTTTTTAATATAAACACTAATTTTTTCTTGTAACAACTTAAGAACTTCAGTACGAGTTAATCCGGCCACTTTTAATTTCCCTAACACGGGAAATTCAATATAACCATTTTGGTCTACTAAATACAATTGTACAGTTTCTTGTCCTCTAGTAATATCAAGTCTGCTATTATTTGTCGTGCTATAGGTTCTTAGATTAAAAGGAATTGCAACTTCAGGATCGTCAGCAGATACTAAAATCATCAATAAATCGTCAGGCTGAAGTTTAATCTCGTAAGAATTTGGATTTTGCTGTGCAATCATTCCATCAATATTTTGATAATAAACTACATCTTTTTTGGATCCACAGGAAAAACATAAAAATAAAAGCAATAAAAAACCAACTGCTTTCATAAAAAAGGAAGAATTCAATTTCATTAGGTCTACAATTTACGGGGCAAATATAAGGATTAAAAAAACATTTATATACAAGCAATTCTGCTTCTTAAATACTAGTGTTGAGATAATTTCTGTATTAAGAAATTTAGAAAAAAAGCTTAAAAAGCATTTTCTTCTCCTTTAAACACATTAAATACGGTCTTTATTATTATTTTAATATCTAAAAGCAAACTCCAATTTTCGATGTACCAAATATCGTATTCTACTCTATTTTCCATATCAACAAGTTCTTTAGTTTCGCCGCGAAAACCATTAACCTGTGCCCAACCGGTTATACCAGGTTTAGCATATTGGCGCACTAAATAATTATTAATTAGCTCACTATATTGCTTAGTATGATTTACCATATGAGGTCTAGGCCCTACTACAGACATATCTCCAAAAAAAACATTAAAAAACTGAGGCAATTCATCGATACTTGTTTTTCGCATAAAAGCGCCAAATTTAGTAACGCGTCGATCACCTTTCACAGCTTGCTTACTGTCAGCAGCTCCATTCAACCGCATACTCCTAAATTTTAAACACGTAAAAGATCGATTGTCTCTGCCGGAACGTTCTTGTTTAAAAAATACAGGCCCGGGAGATTCTATCTTTATAATAAGCATTATAATGGGAAATAGCCATGGAAATATAAAGACCAAAACAAAAGATGAAAAGCAAATATCAAAAACTTTCTTTAAAAAACGGTTTACTGCTGCTTCCAATGGTTCTCGTCGAAACATCAGTACAGGAGTATTTTCATAAAAAGTAATTTCCACTTTGTTTGATCTTGTATACAACTGAAAATCTGGAATAAATTTAATACGTACCATATGTTGTTCGCAAATTTTTACCAATTGATTTATTACAGTAATGTTATCAATATGTAATGCTACATACATTTCATCCACCTTATCACTTATAATAAATTCTTCAATTTGATCAAATCCACCTAAAATAGGATGTGAGATAAAGGCAAAAGGATCTACTTTTTCATCAAAAAAACCTAGAAAACGATAACCATAAGTTAAATCCTTTGCTAAAATTCTACGCATTCTTTCGCCAGTATCATTAGCTCCTATAATTATAAAACTTCTAAAATTATATCCTTTAGATCTAATGTACTTAAGAAGTTTCATTGATAAATATCTAGAAATCATAAGTAAGCTAAAGAAAATACAATAAAAGTAAATTAATCTCAATCTGGAGATATCACTATATTTTAAAACAACAACAAAAAAAGCTGTTATAGCAATATGAATAATTACTTTTTTAACAGTTCTTTTTAGTATAGATTCAATTCGTTCAACCCTAACAATCCTAAAAGAATCTTTGTACAGCAAAAGCCCAATCCATATTAAATTACTTAATAAAGAAATAGTCTGTACTTCTTTCAAAAACAGTTTATCTAAAGTTCCAAATCGCAGTAATGCTGACAAAACTATAGCCGTATTCAACAATACCACATCCCATAACAAAAATATAACTTTGAAATAACGAGAAAAACGATACTCTGAGAGTTCTTCTAAAATTTTCATACTTTATAAAAAATTTTATCTTTTATGAATTTAATCATAACTTATTCAAATGGGTTTTTATAAATTCCTGTTTTTTGCTTAAATATATACCAAAAAAACAAGGGATCTTCAATAAAGTATCTTCTCCACAACCTTCTTGGTTCGACGAGAAATCGATAAAACCATTCTAAATATAATTTTTGAAATAAAACAGGTGCTCTTTTTATGTTTCCTGCTTCAAAATCTATCGTAGCACCTAAAGCCATAAATAAATCAATGTTTGGTAGCTTTTCCTTATACTTCATTATCCACTTTTCTTGTTTCGGCGCACCAACACCTACTACTAAAACATTACATTTTGACTCATTAATAATTTTAATGATTTGATTACATTCAATCTCATTATTCTCAAAACCAAATGATGGTGAAAAGGCACCAGAAACAATATCCCATCCAACTTTTTGATTAATGTTTTTTTGTGCTTTTAAAGCAACTCCTTCTTTTGCTCCCAAAAGAAAAATTTGAATGTTTCTATTATTTTTATGATAATTATAATATGCTGGTAAAAGCGATGATCCTGGTATAACTTCTAACAACGAAGTTCCCAAAATTTTAGCCGCTAGATTTACAAAATTACTGTCACAAATAACCCAATCAGCTTTTTTATAGACGTTATAAAATTCTTTATCTTTTTGCAACTTAACTAAATGATCGACATTAGGCGTTATTAAAACCCCTTTACATAATAATTTAAGTAAATCATCTAGTTTTATTGAACGTACAGAAATATTTAAAATATTAAAAAACATGCTTCCCTTTTTCAATATATTCTTTATAATTTTCTATCATTTTTATTTTTAAAAATTTTTTCTCAAAAGTAGCTCTTGCATTGTCTGACATCGTCGCATAAGACTCAGGATTAATTTCTGGTAATTTATTATTAATTAAATCCAATAAACTAGAATAGTCATTTACAACAAAACCATTTACCGCGTCATCTATAATTTCCACATTACCACCAATATCATTGCAAATAACAGGTGTTTTAAATGAACACGACTCTATCAAAGTTAATGGCAATCCCTCATTCGAACTAAATAACATTACATAATTATATTTATAAAATTCATTAGATAAATTAGTAAATCCTAAACAATTAAAATTTTTATCTTCTTTCGTTATTGCTTGCAATTCTAAATCATCCTCACCTGTTCCAGCAAAATCAATTTGAATATTATTGTTTAATTTTCCTTTTAAATTATTCACCAACTCTACTTGTCCCTTTACTTTAGTTATTCGAGCAGCGTATAAAATTTTTATTTTATCTGTGGATAAATTCGTATCTCTAAGCTGGTCATATAAATCAGCCAAACCATTATAGATGACTGTTATATTATTTGGATTAACATTAAAAAAGGAAACTAGATTATCCTTAACTCTCTGAGAAACAGTTATAATTTCTTTAGGGTAGTAAGAAAAAAATTTAAGATTATCAAATTCATTATGAGCCACGTGTATTAGCCTAATATTAAGACGCAATAGTTTATTTAAAAAGAATAATATCGTAGTATTTTTCCTGTGATGAGAAATTATTGTAGTATTTTTTAAATTAAAAGCATTTAACGCACTAAATTTTTTGTATTGTTTTTTTTCAATATTATATTTAGAGTTATTACTTTCAAATGAATTACCTCCCATTAAATAACATTCATAACCTAGCTCTGTTAAACCATAGTGTACATCAATTGCTACTTTTTCAGCTCCACCATACTCAATAAAGTTTTTGTAAAGATTTATTATTACCATTACTTCTTTTTTCAAATTTAATATTACAAATAACTTTTTTCTAATTGAAGTCTGAGTTCTTTAGGATCATAATAATTATTTTCTATTTCTTTAATATCCTTAATCTTAGAAAATGATTCAGTTAAGGTCTCAGGTTTGGTGGGATCAAAAAAGCATACAGAATCCTCATCAACTATGCATTCTCTAAAAAAAGGAACATTAGAAACAATAATAGGTTTATTATAGTAATAAGCTAGAGACAAAACACCTGATTGTGTAGCAGAAATATATGGATAAATAACACAATAAGCATTCGAAAACAAATCATTTAATTCTTCATCTTCAATATATCGATTAATAAAAACAATATCTTCTTCTTTATTTCTAATTCTCTGGAAGTATAAATCACCACTACCTGCTATGACAAGAGGTTTATTAAATATTTTTTGATTTTTACAATATTCATTGTACAATATGTGAATGCCTTTATAAAGTTCAATTCTCCCAAAAAAAAGAATATAATCTTTTATACCTTTTACTTCTGCTACAGTTTTATTTCCATTTTTAATTGAGGATGTAACCAATGATGGAAAACTATGATAAAATACAGCTTTTTTTTCATATTTTTTTACAAGTTCATTAAGTTGATTTTTGCTACAGGTAACAAGATTTTCAATATTATCTCTTAAATACTGTGCTCTTTTCTCTACTAATAAATAATGTATTAATTTTTTTATAAAATTTTTAGGTTTACTTTCATGCTGAATCAAATCATGAACAGTATAATATACTTTAGATTTTCTCAATAAAAACTTCAAATAAAAAGCTAATGAACCATCTTCAGTAAGCAAATGAATAACATCTATCTTATTCTCTTTGCAAATTTTATTGATCACTTTTATTACTGGAAATGCAAACAATCTAAAATTACCCCTTCCAAATTTATTCATTGGAGTATTTATAAATATATAATTTTTAGATTCACTATTTAAAATTGCCGTTTTGTAATCACATTGAGGAGAAGATACAAAGACTGCAAAAATATCATGTTCACTTTCTTCCATTGTATTAACAATATTCGCTCCAAAGGGCATCATTCCTGCATAAAATTCAGAACAAATGTAAAGTATTTTCATTTTCTAATTATAAGAGACTTTTAAACCATCTTGCTTAATTACTTTTGCTGGCACACCAGAAACTACACAATTATTTGCTACATCTTTAATTACAACTGTGTTAGGGGCAATAATAACATTATTACCGATATTAACTTTACCAATAACCATTGCACCAGGACCAAAATAAACATTATCGCCAATTACAGGAACATTCTCTTTTAAATCTTTTTGACCGATTATTACACCCGGCTGGAGGATACAATTTTTACCAATTCTTGCCCCATCGTTAATAACGATAGTACCTATATGCAAAATTAAAGCTCCTTCTTTTAAGGTATTTATAGGTATATTAATTTGAAGATTAATTGATTTTTTTCTGATTTTTCTAAAATAATATATATACAGAAATTTATCATAAATATTTTTATTTCTAACATTATATAGATATTCTAATTTTCTCAAAACCTTAAGATATGATAATAAAATATACCTTTCGGAATAAAAATAACATTTAAGGTAAAAAACTACTTTAAATCTCAAACCTTTTGTCGAAATATTAAATGCTTCTTCATCAGATTTTACATATTTTCTATAATCTTGCTTACTTAAAATCATTTGTTCTTTCTTAAAATTGATTCCAACTCTGTTCTGCACAATGACAACAACATCCAAGACAAAACTTTAAAACTAAATCCATTATTCATTTTTTTCCAAACTTTGACATAAACTTTTATTTTGAAATTAAATGAAAAAGAAGATGCTTTGTTAATGGAACCCAGAATCCATTTAATTTTTCTTAAGTCGTTATTTTTATTATTATAGTTTTTAAAATTAAAAGATCTTAACCAAGTTATATATTGTATTGCTGATTCAAGTTTTCTTAATATAATCATTTCGTCTTTAAGGTTTGACGATATATTAATTTCACTATATCTCCATAACACAAACGCATTTGAAATTGTAGTGATACCCTTATTTAAGCCAAATTTCACCCATGTTGCATCATCGCTACACCAAGCTAAATCGAAATTCTGAAATTTAAAATTTTCATAATAAACTTTCTTTTTAAAAATATATTCAACGACAAAACTATGTAATTGATAATTTAATCTTTTAATTAAAAATTCTTCGATACCTAATTTCTGAGGAAATTGGTTACTAGCTTCTAATATCTTTCCTGAATTATTAATTACTTTTACATCAAAATGAAACAAATCACTTTCAGTATCTGTTTGTAAAGTCTTGTAAAAATTTTCCACACAATTTTTTTCCATCACATCATCATCAGAAAATAACCAAATCCATTCCTCATCATTAGTTAACTCTATACATCTTTCCCATTGTTTAACTAAATCAGTTCCTCCTAAATTTTTTTCAAATTGAAAATAATTGATATTAATTTTATCTGAAAATTTTTCTATTATACTGAATAAATCATATGGACTATGATCATCTCCGATGTAAACTGTAAAATTTTTACATGTTTGTGACGAAATTGACTCTAGAGCTTCTTCAAGATAAATTTCCTTGTAAGCTGGAATAACAATTGCAAGTTTATTTTTATTCATTTAAAACTTTACCCTTTAATCAATCTAAACAACTAATAACTATTAGCATATATTTTTAAACAAGATCTTTCATTTTTAAGATTGAATATTTTCTTGTGTTCTATTGGCTAATAAAACAATCGCCTTTATATTTACACCTAATAAGGACATAAATATCAAAAATACTCCCATATCACCCGTACCAAATATGAATAAAAGAAATGTTATAAACATACCTAATGATAAATGGATAATTTTTTTTCCAAGCAAATTAACTTTTTTACGCTTTTTTAAGAAAAAAACTAAAATCGAAATAAAAAAAGCCACATTACCTAAAATACCGATAAGACCTTGTTCAATCAATAATTTATAAGAATAGCTTTCAAAACCTTGAAATTCATTATCACTTGAACGTTTTTTTTCATCACTAGAAAATCCTAAATTTTCAGTAATATAATTAAATCCATTTCCAAAAATAGGGTTTTGATTAAAAATTAAAAGCGACGCTCCCATTTGCATTTCCCTCATTTCCAAAGAACTGCCTTCCAATTTTGATCCCTTAGCGGTAAATGTATTTATACTCTCATCAACTAATTTTAAGGCATTTGGGGAAACGGAAATAACAAAGAAAAGAGCAATAATTCCCGTTAATGCAATCTTAATTTTATTCCCAAATTTGAAAGCAAAAAGATAATAATAGCATAGTCCTATAATTAGGGCTAATAACGGTGTTCTAGAGTTAGTCCAAAATAAATTCATAATTAAGAGACCAAACAATGTGCTATAAAAAAAAGTACTATAAACTTGCATTCTTTTCTCACTATAGATAAAAATCAATATAAGAATAGCACATGCAACTAAAAAACCATAGTAAATAGGGTGCCAAGCAAATGATGAAATACGTAATCTTTCGTCTCCATTAATACTATATCCATTTCCAAAATCCCGAGTGTTATAAGTTTCTGCAATAAAACTCGTATATGAACTAATTCCTGTTAAATAATTAACAATCCCATAAAGACTAAAGAATAAAAAACATATTAAAATAAAGTTATAAATTTTTCTTACTTCATGCATTGATTTTACATAAAAAAAGGTCAAAAAAACGATAATAAAATTTTCTAAAAAATAATTAATTGGACGTATAAGTCTGGTAAAAAAATCAAGACGACTATCAAATAATCCAATAAATAACAAAACTATCGCAATAGAACTAATTGAAAAATGAAGTGGGAATTTATAAAATTGAGCTTTAACATTTTTACTCCGTAAGAGAAAAGCAAGCATTAAACTAATAATCATGACCCTTGGAAAGGGTATATTAGGATTTGTAATAATTACGATGGAAGATGGAAAAAACAACACCCCTACAAAAAACCATAACAATTTCTTGTATCCTTTTTGCAAAAAAATTTGTAGTACAAAAATTATTGAAATAAAAGAAAAAAGTAACACCCCCATTTTAAATTCTTTTTAAAGCTTAGCGAATTATTTATTTTATTAGAATATAAACTAACTTTAAAAAAATAAAATAATTATAAAATTTTTTAATTAGCTATATGGTGATGAATTTTTTAACACCACGTAATCTTAATACTAAAACTAGCAATTCGGTTATAACTACCAAACAAGCCACGGTATAAACCGTAATAGAATTAAAAACCAACAATAACACTAACATTGTTACATGGAATATAGATGAAACAATGACTGTAAAATTAGCATATCGTGCTTGCCCTAAAGCTCCTAATAATGGATAACCAATGAGAATTGATGGCGCAGAAATTAAGCAGGCCCCTAATAGTATTTTAAATACGATTATACTTTCTTTTGCCACATTTTTGTAAATTAATGACATTATAAAGTCTGAATTGTAAATAAATATAGGCAACCCAATACAGTTAAGCAATACTACAACAGTAAAAATTTTCTTAAACATAGCAATGTTTTTATTTTTAACCATATAAGGATACAATGCATTATTAAGTGGCCCATACATACTTTGTAATGCTGTGTATAGTTTTTCAGCTGCTGAATAATATCCAACTACTATATTTCCACCTACTAAACCTAATATAAAACTATTACTGACTGTGTATAATGAAACCGAGATTCGAGAAATAAAAAACTGTGAACTGTTACTCAAACATTCTTTTATCCCTAAAACTGTTATTTTTGACATATG
The DNA here is from genome assembly GCF_009711135.1 of Flavobacterium sp. LC2016-01. GTDB lineage: Bacteria > Bacteroidota > Bacteroidia > Flavobacteriales > Flavobacteriaceae > Flavobacterium. Next base: position 35,721 of record NZ_WMIC01000013.1, read on the forward strand.
GAAGTCTACATTAAAATACTTATAAGCAACATAAAGTGCTATGAGTCCTGAGGCAATTGATCCTATACCATAGAAAACTGGTACTAATAAATAATCCATATCTGATTTTACAAAGAAAAAAACAGGAATAATAGATAACGTACGTGTTATAATATTTATCTTAGTAATGTATTTCATTTGTTCAATACCTTGAAAAAACCATGTAGGCATCAAAACTGTCCCAAAAACTGTTGTGAAAGAAAGTAAATATATCCATCGATCTTCATAAAACTTCTCAAAAGTAAAAATAATGCCAACGAGCATCACTAAACTTATTAAAAACAATAAAAATTGTGCTATCACTACATTCACAAAAAATGTATCACGCAACTCTTTATTTTCCCTATTACTCGAGATATATTGGACTCCATACAAATTAAACCCAAAATCTGTTAAAATAATAAAATATTGAGCAAATGCAGTAGCAAAACTTATTAATCCAAAAGTGTTTACCCCGAGAGTTCTAAATAAATAAGGGACAGTTAACAGTGGAAAAAGATAATTGGCACCTTGCAGTATAATCAAAGAGAAAAAATTTGAAACTAAGGAAGAATTAAAATTTATTTTTTTTAAAATCATTTAAATATTTATTATTAGGAATTTAAGTATTCCTTCACTGAAACAAATTTTCCAGAGATATTGTAGAAATTAATCTAGAATTTGTTTGTAATTATTTATTCCCATTCCTAATATAGACTCTAACAATTCTTCTGTTTCACTATTAAGCTTATGGCTATCAATATTCATGAAATAATTAATACGGTTTTTTAGTGTTTCTGAATCTACGAATTTATCGTCTAACCCTTTGAATTCTTCATTTTCTGATAATTCATATCTTAAACATATCATCTCTGCATATAAAGCATCATAATATGTAGTCGAATTATTTACAATAGAAAAGTCATAAATATTTTCATTAAAAATATCAAATAAAGTCTTATTGTCTTCGATTATCTCAATGTTAGTTCCATTACAAATTTCTCGATAAAGCTCAATTTTCAAGGACGGATGTAGCTTCAATTCAAAAATAATACTTGAATTTTCACTAATAAAATCTTTTAGAATTTTGATTATTTCTAAATTACTATCGTTATAAATTCCTCTACCAAGTAGTACGATACATTTTTTAAAAGTCTGTTTTAATCTAATTTTTTTGTATGGATATTTTGGATTCCCTCCTACTAGCACTCTTTTAGTTGGAAAATCATAATTATCATTTAGATCAGTCACTGAAGAGCTTCCCCAAACTATAATCTCATTTGAAACTATATTTTCTCCATTGACTATATCAGTTGGGATAAATTTTTTGTATGGTACAAAAAAACCATGAGACAAAGAAAATGTGGGATGATGATTTAAATTAAAAAATTGACAGATTAAATTTTCAATATTGAATGCACTGTTAAAAGAAATTAATTTTATTTTATTTTTGCACTGAATATTAAAAATTAAGAAAAGCTGCTCATGTATACTCTTATAAAAAACAATTTTACTTGTTAAAAAAATAATTTCATACAAACTTATCTTTCCTCTTAACGATTTATAAGTATGAAAAAATGTAACTAATATTTGTAAGGGTTTAAAGCTGTTTTTTTTTTCTAATTTCTCTATTAAAATTGTCTCAATAGATGAAATACCAGATATTGTTTGCTCAATTTGAAATTTATAATCATTCCTGCCTATTGAATATATTATTATTTTTTCCTTTATGCTACATGCTTTCACTAAAGGAGCCAAATCTACAGAAAATAAAAAATTGCGCAGAATTTCTCGAATAGTATAATCTTTTTCTTTTAGAAATGCAATTCTAGCAATATCAAACGAAAGTACTTTGTTATATTGAATTCCTTTATAAACAAAATTTAACTTATCTTTTAAAGATAAATAATACTCATAATTTTTATCCAATATCATCATTCTACTCTTTTTATTTTTTTTTAACGCTTCGAAAGTTTACTTCTTAGAATAATTATCACATATTACATATCTATGTTCTATCTTCCGCATAAATATAATTTGATTCTTGTATAACTATAAATCAAGTTTAACAAAAACTATTTCACCAGTACTCTTTTTATTAAATCTTCTCGAATCTGTTGTATAGGTTAGATAGTATTCTTCATTATAAACAAATAAGGATGGATAATGACAACCAAATGCATTTTTTATTCTAATTTTTAATTTACTATTGCACATATTTTCGTCCTTACTATATCTCACATCAAGTATTGTTCTGTCTGTATAGTCTCCAAAACTTTCATTGATATTCCACATAGTTAAATACCCTCCTTTTATCTTCATCAAATTTGGCTTTGTAGCTCGAGCATTAAAACCACAATATTCATTCAATGAAATAGGAATATTAAAAGTCTCCCCACCATCATGGCTGTAGCACTCTACTATTCCGCCTAGACTATTACGTCCTATCATAATCATATCATTACCTGTTATAAAACTAAAAGCACCTTCTACACATTGGCTACTGTATTTAGGATCAATTTTTCTAGAGTCTGGTGCACCACTACATTCAAATGTTTTGCCAAAATCAAACGTTTTTAATAGTATTGTAGTTCCTTGATCTGCCTTCCAATCTGCAGTAAAAATTCCTACAGTAAGACCTATCATTGATCCATTTTCAATTTTAATAGGTTCTGAAGTTGCAAACATATAATCACTTTTTAACTGATAATCATTTCCAAATAAATATTTTAAATGTGACTTTACATTAAAAATATCAAAATCAACCAATTCTTTTGAATTTGCGATCGCCAACTTACAGATTTGAGGGTCTGAAAAAGTTTCAGTATCAGGAGAAAAGTCTCTATAATAATATTTTTGTACGTTTTTTTCGTACACCTTGCTTAATATCCTTATTTTGCCTTCATCTGTCAGGAAAAGAACCGGGGTGTAACATGGTAAATTAGGGTCAGTCACTAGAGTTTTATAGTTAAAATTCTCTTTAAAGACATCAAAAACTTTTCTTTCACTAGGATTTTTTATATTAAAAACTGAGAGCCTCACCGATTGCCCTTTCTCAGCTTCACCACTTTTAAGATCATTTCCGTAATAAGCGCAATAACCAATACCCTTGTCTATTATTAATTTAGAGTCATGTGCATAAACTTCAGAGTCGAATTTTGATACTGTTACCTGTTTTTGCATTAATAAATCTCCATTTTTAATTGCTGTATCGATATCTATGTCTTTATCTAGAATTGATTTCGCTACGTTTGCGTTATTATTGGGAGTAGGTTTATCAGTAATTGAATTTTCAGTACTACAGCTAAAAAAAATACAAATAAAAACTAAGGTAAAATATCTCATAAATAAAATCAAATTAAAATATTAGTCTAAATTTAATTGCTATTGTTATTGGGTTTGTATTTATGGTGCTCTTTACCATGAATTTTTTTTTCTTTTTTACCGCAAATTATGGTCGCTTTTTTTATTTCCTCAACAAAATGTCTCAATTCTCCTTTTGTAAGATCTAAAGCAACACCATCAAAATGTACCCAATCTAAGTTACCTAACTTAACATGTTTTTCAATCATCAATGCTCCTGCACTAATTGCCATTTGTGACGCCAAAGCGCCAACATCATGACTTGAATAACCTGGGATTATATTTGGAAAATTTTTATTACGTATTTCATTGTAATGACGAATTACAGCAATATTACAAGCATCAGGAGGTGCAGGATAAGAAGAAGTACACTGCAATAAGTACAACAAGCGATTATTTACAGTAAATTCATTTAATACAAATTTTTCATATTCCTTATCAGTAAAACCAGTTGAAATTACAATATCGCCATCAAAAGTTTCTGCAACATGTTTTAGATAATTTCTATGATTTGAAATAGTACTTGGTAATTTAATTAAAGGTAGATTAAACTGCAAAATGTATTCATAGGAATTTTTATCTAAGACGGACGTAAACCAAAAGATTTCATTTTTTCTGCATTCATCAATTAAAACTTTAAACAAATCATCCGTTAATTCTACTGCATGTCGATAATCTCCCAATGTAGTTCCAAATGGAGATTTATAAGGAGCTGCTAACTCCTCTTCACTGTAAAAAGTATCCACATCTCTTCTTTGAACTTTGATTATATCTGCACCCTCATCTTTAGCCATACGAATCATTGTGCGAAGTCTTTTTTCATCTCCAATATGATTGTTCGTTAATTCCGCAACAATAACTGGAATTCCTTCCGCCATTTTATCTTTAATCGCCAAATAAAGTTCATTATTGGTTTTGTGCTCAGCGTAGTTTGCAAAGTTTCCTTGATTAAATAAACCTATAGAAAGATCACTATAAGGCTTCCGTCCAACATGTATTAAATTTACCGAAGGAACATTTGTCTCTATATATGATTTTATTCTGATGAAAGTATCTTCCTGGGTACTGAGTACTGCATCTCTGTATTGTTGACTATGACCTGAAAAATCTTCTATCACTGTTGAATTTGAATTAGGATCTGATCCAAAATCAAATCCTAAAAAATATAAATCTAATTTTTTATTTAATTCTTTTGCCATCACAATTCCTAGACGAATGGCAGAAAGAAACAAAAAATCGGAAATAAAAAGTTCATCACCATGAACAGAAAATCTATAACTTTCTGCGGTTTCGTATGTATCTGGAAAATATTTTACTTGAAGACTGTTAGTCGAATCAGGCATTAATTTATCAGAAATATAAAAATTGGCTTTGAATCCATTTTCTTTAATACTTTGATATGCCCATAAACTATGAACTAAAGCAATATCTCCAGAATAAAATCTTTCTGAATCATTAATATTAATTACTACACCATCCTTTAATTGCGATTTATCAATTTTTCCTAAACTAGCTCCTTTACCAAGTATATAAACTCTATCGGTTTTGGATTTTGAAAATATATTTTTGATCTGGTTCGAGAAGTTCTCCATGATATTCTTTATTATTAACTGTTACTGACAAGCCATTTTCTATCGCTAAATTTAATCCTGGGATAATATCCCAAACTTTTGCTCCTTTTGGGTTTTCAAAACTATAAAATGCTCCGGTTATAACATTGTACATATTATAAACACAACATCCTATAATTCTATATTCAAAACCTGATGCTAATTGAAGTATCTCTTCTTTTGTTAAGCTCGAAGAAATACCGCAAATTCTTGATTCAAATTTCTTAAAATTATCTCCGCTTTTTAAGCTGCAACCAAGTTCAGGAAGTAACAATAATGATTCTTGATGCTTACCATCTATATACACGCAAAGAGCGACTCCCCATTCTTTCAGGCCAGAAACAAAATTTTCAGTTCCATCGATTGGATCAAGAATTATTACTTTTTTTTGCTTTGAATTTAATACATTCATTTCAGGAGATTCCTCGGAAACCAAAAAAAAGTCTGGTAAATTAGATTTAATGTAATCTTTTACGAGATTTTCGCAGAAAAAATCTCCTTTAGACACATAACTACCGTCAGCTTTAGTTATCTTTTCATCCCTTAAAGCAAGAATTTCAGATAAATTAAGCATTATTATTTCTTCTATTTTTTCGCAAATACTCATATTATGCTCATATTTTTTTAAAAAAATCACTTCCTTTACTATAGATTTGCTCAGCTATAAAAAAATCTAAAGGAGTATCAATATCCAAACCTTCGATTTCATCGGTAACTTGAAATAGCGGATTTAATCCAACTATATTTTTATATTTAATAAGAGCTTCGCGCGAAATTAAGTTCAAACCAAAGTTCAATGCCATAATATCAGGCAAATTTTGACTATTTGGTTGTTTATCTCTTTCATAATTTATTGGATTTCCATCTTGCCATAAAAATTCTTTTATACTGGAAACTGTTGCTAAACAATCATATATATCAGTTGCAATAAAACTCTCTATTGATTTTTCGATAGTAGAAGGAAGAATAAAAGGTGTTGTGCAAGGGCAATACGCAAAAATATCCGTTTTAGTTACCAATCCTAAATGTTGCAAAAACTCGCTATTTGTGCATTTAGACGAAGCATAATAATCTTCTCGGCGGTGATATGAAATTCCTTTGGATTTTGCAATTTCAATAGCTTCATCTGAATCCGTATTTACAATGATTTCATCAAAACTTTTCACTTTCAAAAGATTATCAATTTTCAATTCCAACAAAGAAGTGTCACCAAAAGCTTTTAAATTTTTATTTTTAACTCTTTCTGAACCAATTCTAACAGGGATAACGGCCGTAATTTTCATAATTTATTGTATATTCAGTCTCAAGAATCCAGCTTTTATTACAAGGGTAACAATGCTAAATATTTCACTACTTATTTTTACATAACTCTTTTTAGTTCCTTAACCGCAACCTCTTTCCTCAAACCACTACTAGAAAAACGGTGATCTCTTGTATTAAAATACAATTCGATACCTTTTTCTTCGCAATACGCTCTTCCCGAAAAGTTTTTATCTTTATACTCGTCTCCAAGTATGCGAACATCAATTTTAAAAGCACGTAAAATATCATCTAGATCTTGCTCTGTTGCATAAGGAACAATTTCATCAACAAATTTACAGCCTTTTAATTGTATATATCTTTCAACCACAGTTTGTGTTGGGCTATTTTTTTCTGGACGATCCAAAGTCGGATCTGTTTGTAAACCAACGATTAAATAATCGCACTTACGTTTTGCTTCTTCCAACATTTTAATATGACCAGCATGCAAAAGATCAAATGCACTAAATGTGATTCCTATTTTCATATTTTTTTAAATATTTTTTCTGCAATTTATATTTGTTTTCAACACACGGCTTCGCCGTTCCAACTCCCAAAATTTGAAAGCAGAAAATTCACATTAGCGGCAAATATATTGACAAATTTTAAGTTTTTTTTATCAAATAATACTTTAACAAAGTCACTAAAAAAATCAAACTTAAAAACAATTCACTAACAATCAGTAGATTAAACAAAGAAAAGCAAGAATACCCTTCTAATTTTTTTGCAAAAATACATTTCTAAATTGAATACTGAAAGGTATAAAGAAAGAATTGTCTTAACTTAACAAACATTAACCGTACTGTAGCAGTAACAGATAACAGTGTAATTTTTAAAAAATTGCATTTTATTAAGTTATTATTTTGAAGAATTTTCGAATATTTTCAGGATATTAAAAATTACTTTTGCTTAATCAATTGAATTGCATATTTATAAATGAAAAAATTAATTTTCTTTTTCTTATTGGTTTTTAATTCAGGCTTTTCTCAAATAACTGGCTGTACTGATTCTCTTGCAAGCAATTATGATGAAACTGCTATTGTAAATAACGGAAGCTGTAAATATGAATCTTTCAAATTGAAACCAAAATATTCTTTAAAATTAAACGACACAATCAAAGAAACTTCTGGGTTAATTTCATTTGACAATTTGCTTTGGACACACAATGATGATCATGACGTTCATATTTATGGATTAGATACTTTGGGCAAAATTCAAAAAAGAATTATCTTAAATAAGGTCACAAACCATGATTGGGAAGAGATTTCACAGGACAGCTCTCATATTTACATTGGTGATTTTGGAAATAACGCTGCCGGAAACAGAAACGATCTAAATATTTTAAAGATCGGTAAAAAAACTTTTTTAGACGAAAAACCAATAATCGACAAAATTTCATTCACTTATTCAAATCAAACTGATTTTTCACCCCAAAAACCAAATACAACAAATTTTGACTGTGAAGCTTTTATAGTGACCAAAGACAGTATTTTTCTTTTTACTAAACAATGGAAATCATCAAAAACCAGTGTTTATACTTTGCCAAATCAACCTGGAAATCATACCGCACAGTTAAAGCAAACATTGGACACCAAAGGTCTGGTGACTGGTGCAGTTTATATGGAATCAAAAAAACTTATTGTTCTTTGTGGCTATTCAAAACTTGGAAAGCCTTTTCTTTATCTATTATACGATTTCAAGAATAATGATTTTCTATCTGGAAACAAACGCAGAATTGACCTTCAGCTTTCTTTTCATCAAATAGAAGGAATTACAACAACAGATGGGCTCCATTATTATATAACAAACGAAACATTGATTCGGAAACCAATTATAAATGTTCCTGCACAAATTCATTATTTAGATTTGAGTCCCGTTCTAAATTCCTATGTTCACAAATAATTCGCAAATGGGCAGATAATAGTTTACTTTTGCAAAAAAGTTGTGATTTTCAAATTAATCACGACTTATAATTTATAACTTATAATTTACAAAGTGAATTACTTATCTGTAGAAAATATATCGAAATCTTTTGGCGAAAGAGTTCTTTTTGACAACATCTCTTTTGGAATAAATAAAGACCAAAAAATTGCTTTTATTGCCAAAAACGGTTCTGGAAAAACAACCATTATGAGCATTATTAATGGCTTAGACGAACCAGATACAGGTCAGGTTGTTTTAAGAAAAGGAATCAGAATGGCATTTCTTTCGCAAGACAATAATCTTCAGGATGAACTTACAATCGAAGAAAGTATTTTCGCTTCAGACAATGAAACACTTAAGATAATTGAAGCTTACGAAAAAGCGCTAGAAAACCCAAATGATGAAGAAGCTTATCAAAAAGCTTTTGACGGAATGGATCAGCATAATGCATGGGATTTTGAGACACAGTACAAACAAATTTTGTTCAAATTAAAACTGGAAGATTTCAAACTTAAAGTAAAAAATCTTTCGGGAGGACAAAAAAAACGTCTCTCTCTGGCTATCATACTAATCAATCGCCCAGATTTATTGATTCTGGATGAGCCTACCAACCATTTAGATCTTGAGATGATCGAATGGCTTGAAAGCTATTTTACCAAAGAAAATATCACCTTGTTTATGGTAACGCACGACCGTTTCTTTTTAGAACGTGTGTGTAACGAAATTATCGAGCTTGACAACGGAAAATTATACCAATACAAAGGAAACTATTCTTATTATTTAGAGAAAAAAGAAGAACGAATTACCTCTGAAAACGCTAGTGTTGACAAAGCTAAAAACTTATTTGTAAAAGAATTAGAATGGATGCGCCGTCAACCAAAAGCGAGAACAACCAAATCTAAATCGCGTCAGGACGATTTCTACGTAATTAAAGAAAAAGCGCAAAGCCGTAGAAAAGAAAATAAAGTTGAACTTGAAATCAATATGGAAAGAATGGGAAGCAAAATTATTGAGCTTCACAAACTTTCTAAAAAATTCAAGGACAAAGTTATTCTGGATCATTTTAGTTTTGATTTTCAGCGTGGTGAAAGAATTGGAATTATTGGTAAAAATGGAACTGGAAAATCAACTTTCTTAAATCTTTTGACAGGAACAATTCCGCCAGACAGTGGCCGTGTTGTAAAAGGAGATACTATCAAAATTGGATATTACACACAAAGCGGAATTAATCCGAAACCAGGACAGCGCGTTATTGACATTATTAAAGAATACGGAGAATATATTCCGTTAGCAAAAGGGAAAATTATTTCGGCTTCACAGCTGTTGGAGCGTTTTCTTTTTGATGCAAAAAAGCAATACGATTATGTTGAAAAATTAAGCGGTGGTGAATTAAAACGTTTGTATTTATGTACGGTTTTAATTCAGAATCCGAACTTTTTGATTCTTGATGAGCCGACAAACGACTTGGATATTGTAACGCTAAATGTTTTGGAAAGCTTTCTTTTAGATTATCCAGGATGTTTATTGGTAGTTTCTCACGACCGTTATTTCATGGATAAAATTGTTGACCATTTATTTATCTTCAGAGGACAGGGCGAAATCGAGAATTTCCCCGGAAACTACTCTGATTTCAGAGCCTATGAAGACAGTGCTGATGTTGCCCAAAAAGAAGAAAACAAAGCTGAAAAGAAAGATTGGAAACAAAATAATCCTACTGGAAATTTAAGCTTCAATGAGCAAAAAGAATATCAAAAACTAGAAAGAGAGATCAAAGATCTAGAAATCGAAAAGTCTAAAATCGAACAGTTATTCTCTGACGGAAAAGTAGCTGATGCTGACATTGAGAAAAAAGCAAATGAACTGCAAAACATTATAAATAAAATTGACTCAAAAGAGGAACGATGGTTTGAGCTTTCAGCTAAGATTGAGGGATAGTTTTTTTTTGTTTTAGGTTTCAAGTTTATAATTGTTAAAAACAAGCCAAATAACTTAGACTAAAAAACGAATTAAATATATTTACCGATATTAAAAAAAATTTAAACACCACAATGAAACATTTATTATCTGCACTATTTGCTCTTACACTTTTTATTTCTTGTAACAGTTCTGATAAAGATTTGAATACACCTCCTAAGGATTATTCAGCAGAAAATGACAAAGAAATTATTGATTATTTAGCTAAAAATAATTTAACTGCTAAAAAAACAGAATCAGGTTTGTATTATATAATTACTGAGCCTGGAACGGGTAAACAACCTACCGCAACATCGTCTGTAACTGTTGCGTATAAAGGATATTTAACTAACGGAAAAACATTTGATCAAAGCACTACCGCAGGAGCTACTTTTCCATTAAACAAAGTCATTGCCGGATGGACAGAAGGAATCCCATTATTCAAAGAAGGTGGTAACGGAGTACTTTTGATTCCAGCGCATCTAGCATACGGCGATAACAATGTTGGCTCAATACCAGCCGGATCCGTTTTAATTTTTGATGTTAAATTAATTTCTGTAAACTAATTACAGAACTATAGCGTTTCAAAATGTTATTTCAAGTAAAATCATATCTAAAATTCCTTTGGAAATCTAAAAACGAACATGCCGTTCACTCGCCTTTTGTTTTTAATTTACTTACGAAGTGCTTTTACGATAAGAAATCTAAACCCGAATATTCGATTCTGAAAAAGTATCGAAAATCACTTTTAGAAAATAAAAAATTTATCGAAGTAACTGATTTTGGCGCAGGCTCAAAAGTCTTTAAATCAAATCGAAGACAAATCGCGAAAATTGCATCAACAGCTGGAATTTCTTCAAAACGAGCCGAATTATTATTCCGTGTTACCAATTACTTTCAGCCTCACAATATTCTTGAAATAGGAACTTCTTTGGGTTTAGCAACCGCAGCTTTAGCTTTAGGAAATAAAAAAGCAAAAGTTATTACATTAGAAGGCTGTCGAAATACAGCAAATGTTGCCCAAAATCAATTAACCGAATTTGATTGTCATAATGCAGATTCAATTGTAACAGAATTTGACGACTATCTTCAAGATATTCAGTTGAGACTGAAAACTGAGACTGAAACTTTCGATTTAATATACTTCGATGGCAACCATTCAAAAAATGCAACTTTAAAGTATTTTGATCTTTTATTGCCTACTATTGAGAATGATTCAGTTTGGATTTTTGATGACATTCATTGGTCTCAAGAAATGGAGGAAGCATGGGAGATTATTAAAAATCATCCAAAAGTAACGGTAACAATTGATACCTTTCAATGGGGATTTGTATTTTTTAGATACGAACAGGAAAAAGAACATTTTATAATTAGAACATAAAAAAAGACGATCAGAAGTGATCGTCTTTTTTACTAATTCAAAATTTTAAAAACTTATTTTTTTGCGTCTCTATTTTCTTCAGACTTCGCTCCCATTCTGTTAACGGTGTACATTGGAGCAAATTTAATTTTTAAACCGGCAATTTTTCTATTGTCCTCAGCAGTCAAACCTTCTTTTTCAACTGTATTTTTTCGGCTATCCAATGCTTCATACAATAATTTAACTTCATCCCAGTCTTCTCTAGAGTAATTATCTTTATTATTTTCAACCGTATGAACAAATTGCTGGTATACACTATGAATATTTTGGGCATTTACCCAAGAAAAACTCATATCATCTCCAATTTTTCCTTCACCAAACAAAGCATTACGCAATTGCTGTTTAGGACTTGGAGCTGGTGGTGGCGGGGCAAAAACGGCGGTCATTTCTTTTTTAAATTCTTCGTATTTAACTTTACTTGTATTTACTTTTTCAGTTGCTGCTGTTTTATCTTTTAAATCTGCTAAAGCCAATTCAGCTTCTTGTGCTCTTCTGTCATATTCAGCATCAACACTTTTCCAGTCGGCTTTCAAATCTTCCGCTGCAACATTTTTAACTGAATCAACGTAGGAAACGTAAGAGTCTACAGTTTTTTGTGCCTTTTCTTGTTTTTCATCTTTACACGACGTAAAACTCAAAACGATCAATGCTATTCCTGATAATAATTGTATTCTTTTCATAATTCTGATTATTTTAATTAATAGATAAACAAATGTACCTAAACCATAATCTAAAAAATTACATTATTATCACCTTTCAAATATTAAAAACATCATAAAACTATAAAACATCAAAAATAATGATATTAATATAAAATTTATTTAAAATCATATAACGACTTACTTACTAAAACAATGTATAATTTTGGTTAGCTAAATGCATTTTGAAAACGAAAGAGATTTTTGTAACAAAAACCAATAATCTACTACTTATCAATTTTATTGAAAAGTGTTTTGTACTTTTAAAACCAAAATTGTAAAACAAAATGGCAAATCCATTAATTAAAATAACTGACATCAAACGAAATTTTGTACTTGGAAACGAAATTGTTTATGTCTTAAAAGGAATTAATCTTGAAATAAATAAAGGAGAATATGTTGCATTGATGGGACCTTCTGGATCCGGAAAATCAACTTTAATGAATTTGCTAGGCTGTCTGGACACGCCAACTTCGGGACGATACGTTTTAAATGGAAAAGATGTCAGCCAAATGCGTGATGATGAATTGGCCGGAATCAGAAACACTGAAATTGGCTTTGTTTTTCAAACTTTTAATCTTTTGCCAAGAACAACGGCTTTAGATAATGTAGCGCTGCCAATGATTTACGCCGGATATTCAAAATCGGACAGAAATACAAGAGCTGTTGAAGTTTTAAGTCAAGTAAATCTTGCGGACAGAATGGATCACCAGCCAAATCAGCTTTCTGGAGGACAGCGTCAGCGTGTTGCCATTGCCCGCGCTTTAGTAAACAAACCGTCGATTATTTTAGCCGATGAACCAACAGGAAACTTAGACAGTAAAACTTCTGTAGAAATCATGAAGCTTTTTGGAGATATTCACGCTCAAGGAAACACTGTTATTCTAGTAACGCATGAGGAAGATATTGCAGCTTATGCGCATCGCGTTATTCGTTTGCGTGACGGCTTAATTGAAAGTGACACGACCAAAGAATTTCAAACAAATAAGATTTAGAAAATAAATGCGAATCATAAAATGTTTTGTACTTGTCTTTTTGGTTTTGACATCATGTAAAAATGTTACAAAAAAAGAGAATCAATATCCTGTATTACCACCAAAAGCACCCATAACAAAAATATTTTGGCTTAAGGATAAAACTGTCAATATAAAAATAGACTCTACTCTATCCTATTCTAAAGATATTAAATGTGACTCTGTAATTGGAGTAAATTATATAGGTTTTGCGGGCGAGCATTTTTTTTATCCTATTAATGAAAAAGGAAGATATATAAATACCATCAGTCAAACAAAAAAACTTAATCAGAAACAGATTTCAAGATTAAGTGCAATCATTGCAAATAAAAAAACATATAAAAACCCAAATATTGCAGGTTGTTACGAACCAAGACTTGCATTTATATATTTTAAAAACGACACTGTTATTTGCCAAACGCAAATTTGTTTGAGCTGTAACCAGCTTCATTCTTCCGCAAATATTGCTGATGGAGCTGATGGCAATCTCAATAAAGAAGCTGTTAAAAAATTAACCGAACTACATGACGAACTCGGTTTCAAAGAAAACTAAAAAAACTAAACAACTGAGCACCTCAGTCCCGAAGCTTCGGGATAGCATCTTAAAAAAAATGAAAGTATATACCAAAACAGGTGATAAAGGAACAACGGCTCTTTTTGGAGGCACACGCGTTCCTAAAGATCATATCAGAATTGACAGTTATGGAACTGTTGATGAATTAAATTCGTATATCGGATTAATTCGGGATCAAGAAATGGATTCTCATTACAAAACCATTTTAATCGAAATTCAGGATCGTCTTTTTACTGTTGGTGCCATTTTGGCAACTCCTCAAGAAAAAGAAGTTTTAAAAAACGGAGAACTTCGCTTAAAAAATCTCGGCATAATTGATTCAGATATAGAATTGCTCGAAAACGAAATAGATAAAATGGAAGAAAGCCTTCCGCCAATGACTCATTTTGTTTTGCCCGGCGGTCATCCTACTGTGTCACATTGTCATATAGCACGTTGTATCTGTCGTCGCGCAGAGCGTTTGGCAGTGCATTTGAGCCATAATGAACACGTTCCAGAAATAGCAATCAAGTACTTAAACCGACTTTCTGACTACCTTTTTGTCTTGGCACGGAAGTTGTCGTTTGACTTAAAAGCGGAGGAAGTGAAATGGATACCTAGGAAATAAATTTCCTTAAAATTTCAATTTTTTGAAATCCCAAATTCCAAAGAATAAAAAATAAATTCTTTTGAATTTTTAAAGAAAAATGAAGTTCTAAAAAAAGGAATTTGGAATTTAAATAATTGAAAATTGATTATCATTTATTGAGATTTCACTTGCCTTTTAGGGAATTTGGAATTTAAATTTTGGGATTTAAACAGGACGTTCTTAAATTTTATTAAAATAAATCAAAATTTACTTGTCTTTTTCAGTAAAAAATTTATTTTTGCACAAACTAAACAGATAACAGATGTATTGGACATTAGAATTAGCATCTTATTTAAGTGATGCGCCATGGCCTGCTAACAAAGATGAACTTATTGACTACGCTATTAGAGCTGGTGCTCCATTAGAAGTAGTAGAAAACCTTCAGTCAATCGAAGATGAAGGCGAGATATATGAATCAATGGAAGAAATTTGGCCTGATTATCCAACAGACGAAGATTATCTTTGGAATGAGGATGAATATTAAAAAATAAACCAAAGGAAAAAGTCTCATCACAGAGACTTTTTTTTTGGTTCAAAATACAACATTATATAATAAAGAAATACTAATAAATCATGAGTTTCATAAACAGTATTATTAAAGTCTTTGTAGGTGATAAATCACAAAAAGATGTCAAAGCTTTACAACCTTACTTAAACAAAATTAAAACATTCGAAACCAGCCTAATGAGTTTGTCTCACGACGAATTAAGAGCTAGAACCGTTTATTTTAAAGACAGAATAAAAGAAGCCAGAGCTGACAAAGATGCTAAAATTGCTGCGCTTAAAGCGGAAGTAGAAAACATCGAAGACATCGACAAAAGAGAAGATCTTTATGATGCTATAGATGCTCTTGAAAAAGAAGCTTATGAAATCTCTGAAAAAACTTTATTGGAAATTCTTCCAGAAGCGTTTTCTGTAGTAAAAGAAACAGCGCGCCGTTTTAAAGAAAACTCTTTTATCGAAGTTACTGCAACTCCAAGAGACCGTGAATTTTCTGCAACAAAACCGTACATTACTATTGACGGAGAAAAATCTGTTTGGGCTAACAAATGGAATGCTGCCGGAAAAGATATTACTTGGGACATGATTCACTATGATGTTCAGTTAATTGGCGGAATGGTATTGCACGAAGGTAAAGTTGCCGAAATGCAGACTGGGGAAGGTAAAACTTTGGTTGCTACTCTTCCACTTTACTTAAATGCTTTGACTGGAAATGGAGTTCACTTAGTAACGGTGAATGACTACTTAGCAAAACGTGACAGCACATGGAAAGCGCCATTATTCGAATTCCACGGTTTATCTGTTGACTGTATCGACAATCACCAGCCAAGTACAGAACAAAGAAAAAAAGCATACGATGCTGATATCACTTACGGAACCAACAACGAATTTGGTTTTGACTACTTAAGAGATAACATGGCACACTCGCCAAGCGATTTAGTTCAAAGAAAACACAATTATGCAATTGTCGATGAGGTCGATTCTGTATTAATTGATGATGCTAGAACACCGCTTATTATTTCAGGACCAGTTCCTCAGGGAGATCGTCATGAGTTTAATGAATTGAAACCAAAAATCGAAAACTTAGTTGCACAACAACGTCAGTTAGCAAATGGTTTCTTGGCAGAAGCTAAAAAATTAATCAAAGAAGGAAATACTAAAGAAGGCGGATTCTTATTATTAAGAGCTTACAGAAGTTTACCTAAAAATAAAGCATTAATTAAATTTTTGAGTGAAGAAGGAATTAAACAATTACTTCAAAAAACCGAAAATCATTACATGCAGGATAACAATCGCGAAATGCATAAAGTGGATGAAGCTTTGTATTTTGTGATTGAAGAAAAAAACAATCAGGTAGAATTGACAGATAATGGTATCCAATATCTTTCAGGAGATACTGATGCAGATTTCTTCGTTTTACCAGACATCGGAACAGAAATCGCTGCAATCGAAAAACAAAAGTTAGACAAAGACGCTGAAGCGGAAGCTAAAGAAAGATTATTCCAAGATTTTGGAGTAAAAAGCGAACGTATTCACACTTTGACGCAGCTTTTAAAAGCGTATGCTCTTTTTGAAAAAGATGTAGAATACGTTATCATGGACAACAAAATTATGATTGTCGATGAGCAGACAGGTCGTATCATGGACGGACGTCGTTATTCTGACGGTCTTCACCAAGCGATCGAAGCGAAAGAAAACGTAAAAATCGAGGCCGCTACACAAACTTTTGCTACAGTTACATTACAGAATTATTTCAGAATGTACAGCAAGTTAGGTGGTATGACTGGTACAGCGGTTACAGAAGCTGGCGAGTTATGGCAGATTTACAAATTAGATGTTGTTGAAATTCCAACTAACCGTGGCATTTCAAGAATTGACAAAGAAGATTATATCTATAAAACTACACGTGAGAAATTCAATGCTGTTATTGAAGACGTTACTGAATTATCACAAGCTGGAAGACCCGTATTAATTGGAACAACTTCTGTAGAGATTTCAGAATTATTAAGCCGTATGCTTAAAATGAGAGGAATCACGCACAACGTATTGAATGCTAAAATGCACAAGCAAGAGGCACAAATCGTTGAAGAAGCTGGTAAAGCTGGAGTTGTAACAATTGCAACAAACATGGCTGGTCGTGGTACCGATATTAAATTATCTCCAGAGGTTAAAGCTGCGGGAGGTTTAGCAATCGTGGGTACAGAACGTCATGATTCACGTCGTGTTGACAGACAGTTACGTGGTCGTTCTGGTCGTCAGGGAGATCCAGGAAGTTCTCAATTCTATGTTTCTCTTGAAGATAACTTAATGCGTTTATTCGGTTCTGAAAGAGTTGCGAAAGTGATGGACAGAATGGGATTACAGGAAGGTGAAGTTATTCAGCATTCTATGATGACTAAATCTATCGAACGTGCTCAGAAAAAAGTAGAAGAAAACAACTTTGGTGTTCGTAAACGTTTATTAGAATATGATGACGTTATGAACTCACAGCGTGAAGTAGTTTACAAACGCCGTCGTCACGCATTATTTGGTGAGCGTTTGAAACTGGATATTGCTAATATGCTTTATGATACTTGCGAATTAATCGTAAGCAATACTAAATTAACCAATGACTTTAAAGGATTTGAATTTGATTTAATTCGTTATTTCGGAATCACTTCTCCAATTTTGGAAGCCGATTTTGTAAAATTAACTGATATTGAAGTTACAGGAAAAGTATATAAAGAAGCTTTAGCATTCTATACTGAAAAAACAGAAAGAAGCGCAAGAGAAGCTTTCCCAATTATTAGAGGAGTTTATGAAGAGCCAAACAATCATTTTGAAAGAATCGTTGTTCCTTTTACAGACGGAATCAAAACTTTGAATGTTGTAACAGATTTGAAAAAAGCATATGATAGCCAAGGTGCTCAATTAATCGCTGATTTCGAGAAAAACATTACACTTTCTATTGTTGATGAAGCTTGGAAAAAACACTTACGCAAAATGGACGAATTGAAACAATCTGTTCAATTAGCTGTTCACGAACAAAAAGATCCATTGCTTATCTACAAATTAGAAGCTTTCAACTTGTTTAGAGGAATGTTAGACAACGTTAATAAAGAGGTTATTTCATTCTTGTTCAAAGGTGATTTACCAGCTCAAAACGTTACTTCTGAAATTCACGAAGCTAGAGAAGTTCGTCAGCAAGAAAATTTTCAATTAAGCAAAGACGAAATTCCTAACAGCGAAAGTATGAACCGTGAAGCTGGAGAAACACAACAGCGTCAGGTTACAGAAACTATTGTGAGAGATATGCCAAAAATCAACAGAAATGATACAGTTACTGTTCAAGAAGTTGCAACTGGCAAAACGGAAGAAATGAAATTCAAAAAAGCAGAAACTTTATTAGCTTCTGGAGCTTGGGTTTTAGTTAAATAATTTTTTTTTAGTATTCAGTCGCAATCTCAGTTTTCAGACTAATACTCAAATTACATATCAAACCCGACAGGTTTTTAAAACCTGTCGGGTTTATTTATTTAAAAAAGTTTCTAGTTTCGCATTGAGACTGAAAACTGAGACTGAGGCTAAAAAAAGACTTTTTTATACAAAATGACAAAAATCGTTCTTGTAAATAATATTTATAATGTATTTTTGCTCTCGAAAACAACGAAACACATTTTGAAACGACTTTTCGTCATATTTCTTTCCTGCATGCTATTAGTACCTTCTTTTGGCAGTTTCTTTGTTTATACCTCATTCAAATTAAATCAGGAAGAAATCTCGAAAACAATTTGTGTGCAGCGTAAAATGGTTTTCAACACCTGTAACGGCCGTTGTGAACTTCAAAAAAGCTTAAAAAAATACGCTGACAACGAAAAAAGAATGCAAAACAATCTGAAAGAAAAAGCAGAAGTTATTTACATTCAGGCTTCTATTTCAAATAATTTCAAATTAACAGCACTTATCGAATCAGAAGCAAAAAACTTCGCTTCTTTTAATAAAAAACCTATTGGAATAGCAAATTCCACTTTTCACCCTCCATCCTATTTTATATAAATTTTTAAACTCGCTTTTCAGCAAAAACTGAAAGCTTTTTCTGTGGCCTCAAGCCAAAGAATATCGGTTACTTTTAAAATTTATATAATTTAAAATGAAAAAAATATACTTTACCCTATTGATTATAGGGCAATGTGTTTTTGCGCAAAACAAAACAGAGCAAGACACAACAAAATCACAAGAGCTTGAAAACGTTTTTATAACTGCCAATCGTACAGCAACTTTAAGAAAAGAAACGCCCGTTGCCATAAGCAAACTAAATGCAAAAACGATTAACGAAACCAAAGCAACTGCGGTTTACGAAATCATAAACAAAACTCCTGGCGTTTTGATGGTAAATTTAGGAAACGAACAGCATATGATGTCTATTCGCCAGCCTATGACAACAAATGCTTACTATTTATATTTGGAAGACGGATTGCCAATTCGCCCTATGGGAATTTTTAATCATAATGCATTATTGGAAATAAACCAATACAATCTGCAGAGTATTGAAGTGGTTAAAGGTCCTGTTTCTTCATTATACGGGCCTGAAGCTGTTGGCGGTACTATTAATTTGATTTCGCTGAAACCACCCGTTGATCCAGAATTTAAATTTGGAATTCAGGCTGATAATTATGGCTACAGAAGATTTCAGGCTGCCGGCGGCGCAACAATCGGAAAAGTAGGATTTCATATTGCAGGGATTTCAAGTCTGCAGGAAAATGGATGGATGACCTATTCTGATTATAACAAAGACAATCTGAATGCAAGAATTGATTACCAAATCTCACCTTCTACCCGATTGATCAGCAACACGATGTACGGAAAATATTATTCGGATATGAGCGGTTCAGTAAATGAAAACGATTTTAACAACAGAACTTACAAAAGCACTTCTGATTTTACCTATAGAAAATCCGATGCTTTACGGACACGACTGACGCTGGAACATGACTGGAATAATACTTCAAGCAGTTATATCACGGCTTATCTTCGCGATAATAAATTAGGCCAAAATCCCTCATACGGAATTAAATGGAGTCCAACAGTGAATCCGACCACAGCTAAAGGCGAAGTAAATTCAAATAATTTCAAAAGCTACGGCGCGATTGGACAGCATACTCAAAAATTTGATTTTCTGAATACCAAAATTGTTGCCGGCGCTTTATACGATTATTCTCCTGTAACGTATTGGTCGTATGTAATTGATTTAAAAGCCAATTTAAATCCGGGAGATCCAGGAAAACAAACTGTCAATTCGTATGAAATTATTGCCGAGCATCCAGATTCTAAATTGGCAGATTATACAGCCGATATTTTTAATACGGCCGGTTATGCGCAAATCAGTTTTAATCCAATCGAAAAATTAATTATTACGCTTGGCGGTCGTTACGACAATATGAAAGTGAATTATAACAATGCTATTGATCTTTCGTCTGGAAGCAAAATGTATGACAAAGCAACTTTTAAAGCTGGAGCAAATTACAATCCAACAGCATTTGCAGGATTTTATGGGAATTATTCTCAAGGTTTTGCACCTCCAGGAATTACTTCAATTTTTAGAGCTAAACCAGGAACCGGAGGAACAACAGGTGTTCCAGCCGAATTTTATTACAACCTAAAACCAGCTGATTTTGACAACTATGAAATTGGCGGATGGCTGTCATTTTTAGAAAACAAACTGAATTTTGATTATGCTTTCTATTACATGGAAGGCAAAAATGAGTTATTAAACATAAAACTGCCAGATAATTCAACAGATTATCGTTCGGCTGGAGAAACGCGCCACAAAGGAATTGAGTTTGGAGGTTCATACAGACCATCAAAGCAATTCAACATTCGCCTAGGCGGAACTTATGCACAGCATACTTACATTGATTTCAAACTTTCCGACAAACCATCAGATCCTATTCAGGATTTGAATGGAAAAGAAATGCCGTCAGCGCCAAAATGGTCAGGAAATTCAGAAGTAAGTTATTACCCAAACTGGCTTCCAAATTTAAGAACATCTTTAGAATGGCAGCTGGTAGGCAGTTATTACCAAGATCAGATTAATACGGTAAAATATGACGGTTACAATATATTCAATGCCAGAATTGGTTACCAATGGAAAAAAATTGAGGTTTACGGAAATGTATTGAATCTTACCGATAAATTATATGCCTATAATGTTTCAAGAACCAATTCCGCAGATGCACAGCCCACTTATACGGCAGCAGCGCCGAGAACTTTTGTATTTGGAATCCAATATAATTTTTCATTAAAAAAATAATATTTAGCCACAGATTTTAAGGATTAAAAAGATTCCTTAATGATGAAAATCCGTTTAATCTGTGAAATCTGTGGCAAAAAAAAAGGAACTAATGAGTAAAGAAACAAACAAAAAATCTTCGAAGAAGAAAGATTCTAAAATCGTAAAAAAAATCAAACAGCACATGTACAAATGGCATCGTGTTATTGGATTAATTACGATTATTCCTGTAATTTTTTGGACATTCTCTGGTTTAATGCATCCGTTTATGGCGCATTTTTTCAAACCAGAAATTGCGCATGACAAGATCGAACAGCAAATTATTGACAAAAGCCAGTTGCATTATTCTATTCAGGAAGTTTTGCTGAAAAACGAAATATCGCAATTCAAAAATTTCAGAATTGTAACTTTCAATAATGCTACTTATTATCAGGTAAAAACAATTCTGGGCGAACTTTGGTATTATAATGCTTCAACTGCCAAAAAGCTGGAAAACGGAGATCAAAAATATGCCGAGTGGCTTTCACGTTATTTTTTAGATGACCAAAAAAGCGCTGTAAAAAACAGTGAAATTTTAACCGAATTTACTTCGCAATATAAATATGTAAATCGGTATTTGCCGGTTTACAAATTAAGTTTTGACCGTCCTGACGCCATGCAGGTTTATGTAGAAACTTCATCGAGCAAATTGGCAACTTACAATCCAACTTCTCGACAATTTTTCATCTGGTTTTTTGATACATTCCACAATTGGTCGTTTATAGATGCGATCAGCAATAACAGTGTCCGAATTATTACGATGATTTTTCTGTTATCTATTATTGGATTTTCAGCCTTGAGCGGTATTTTAATCTATGGTTTGCTTTGGAAACAATTCAAAAAAACGGATAGTGTAGCGCCAAAAAAAGGTTTGAGAAAATACCACCGCCAAATTGGAATCTGGGTTTCACTTTTCACGCTGACTTTTGCTTTTAGCGGTGCTTATCATGCGACGACAAAATGGGCGCCATATACTTTATCGCAAATGATTTACGAACCAACATTTGAAACAAAAGAAATTCCACTGGCAAATAACAATCTTAATTTAGACTGGAGCCGTTTTCAAAACAGCAGTCTTATCACTCTAAATGATTCTATTTATTATCGTTGTCAATTAACTGAAAAAGAAACAAAAAGGTTCAAAAAACCAAAATCAGATTCTAAATGGAATAAAAAAGAAGATCCAAAATCTGAAGTAATTTATATCAACGCAGCCACAAATCAAATTGCACCAAATATGGATCTAGAATATGCTGAATTTTTAGCATATTATTTTACCGATGGAGCGCCAAAAGCATCTTGTTGTGAAATGGTTGATACTTCTGAAGATGATTCTCAGCCTTCCTTGGAAAATGTAAAATTGTTAGAATCAAAAGTATTAACCGATTTTGAAAGCAGAGAATATGGTTTTGTAAACAAAAGGCTTCCGGTCGTAAAATTAGCTTATGACACACCCGAAAAAACAACTTATTTTATTGAGACTTCAACCTCAAGACTGGCCGCAGTTATCAATAATTCAGATAAAGTTGAAGGTTATTCTTTTGCTATTTTACATAAATTTTTATTTATGGATTGGGCTGGGAAAAACATTCGGGATTTAGCGACTGTTTTAGCTGCGCTTTCAATTTTAATCGTGAGTATTTTAGGTTTTATTCTTTTTCTGAAAAAATAAAAAAGATGCTAAGATTCTGAGCTACTAAGATTCTAAGAAAAGAAACTTAATAACTCAGAATCTTTTTCTAAATTTGATCATCAAATAATCTTAAAAATAAAGTTGAGAAAATATTTAAAGCTTTCGTTGCCTTTCTTAATGACATTGTGCTTTAGCTATTTTTTCATTTTAATGATCAAAATTACCTTTCAATACATCCCATTCAGGAATGATGTCGCTTTTCTTCAAATAAAACAGACGGAGGTTACCGAAATCCCTTTTTACACTACTTTCTTTTACATACATGTGTATTCGGCCATCTTTGTTTTACTTGCCGGATTTACTCAGTTTAATTCAGTATTACTAAACAAGAAACCTGTTGTTCATAGAAACATAGGCAAACTGTATGTGTTTATTATACTGTTTTTAAGTGCTCCCTCGGGTTTATTTATTGGCATTTTTGCAAATGGCGGTTTTTATTCAAAAATATCTTTTGTCACTTTATCAATCTTATGGTTTTACTTTACGCTGAAAGGTTTTTCAACCATTAAAAACAAAAACATCAAACTTCACAAGGCTTTTATGCTTCGAAGTTTTGCTTTAACATTTTCAGCTATAACCTTACGTTTTTGGAAGGTTTTTCTTGTATATTTGTTTCAACCTTCACCAATGGATGTTTATCAAATAATAGCTTGGCTCGGGTGGGTTCCTAATTTATTAATCGCTGAATATTATCTCTATAATCAATCCAAAAAATGAAAAACCTTCTTTATTTATTTGTTGCCATTTTATTATTTTCATGTAATTCTAAAGAAAAAAAAGACACTAAAAAACCTCATCTTTTAGCAGAAAACAAAGAAATAAGAACCTATTTATATGGTTCTTATGTAGGAACTTTTTTGATTGAAGAGCGAGATACTACAAGACCTGTTGTCGAGTATGCAAACACAATTAATATTTTAATTAAAAAAATTACCGAATCAGAAGTAATTGGTCAAAGAATTATTGATGGAAAAAGCAAAACTATAAAAGGTCAAATGACCAAAACAGGAAATACATTTTATTTTACACTTAAAGAATATGGAGATTCTAAAAATGATGGCGTCTTTAATTTTGAAATCCAAAAAGATACTTTACTGGTAGGAACTTGGACAGCCAATGACCCAACAAGAGAAGTAACTAAAAGGAAATTCACGCTTGCTAAAAGAGAATTTAAATATGACCCGAATTTCATGCTTCCTGAAGACGATGTGTATGTTGATTATGTAAATCCTAAAAAAGTGGAAGAACAAGAGCAAACGGAAGAACAATCACAGGATGAAATTGAAAAAGATTCGATAAATGAAGAAGACGAATATGAGTCCAGTTCTGAGCTTTTCAGAGCTGCATCAAGTGCTATTTTAACGATCAATTCTTCAACAACCAAATTAGAAGAAAGTCAATTAAAGAATTTAAAGAAACTGGATTTAGAAATTCTGAGAAATACCATTTTTGCCCGACATGGTTATGCTTTCAAATCGAGCACGATTCGTCAATTTTTCGAATATGTACCATGGTATGTTCCTATTTCAGAAAATGTCAACAATCAATTAACCGAAACTGAAACGCAAAATATCGCATTATTAAAACGCTTTGAAAAATACGCCACAGATAATTATGATACTTTTGGAAGATAATTTTAGAAAAAATTCTAAGATACTAAGATGCTAAGTTTCTTTGAAGCTAAGCATCTTTAAAAAAACCTCAGCTAGACCCACTGTAGTGTTTCTAGCTGAGGTTTTTCTATAAAACAATATTTTGAGAAATCTTAGAATCTTAGGAACTCAGAACCTTAGAAACTTAAAAAAAACCTTTATTTTGGATTTTCCTCATAATAACGCGCTTCGATTCGCTTAATATCTTTTATAGAATTTCTCGCCCAAGCCAAACGTTTTTCTAGAATTTCTTCTTCAGACAATTGCCATTTGATATCCGAATTACGTAATCTATTTGTCAGGTTTTGAATAATGATTGCGGCTGACACAGAAATATTTAAACTCTCGGTAAAACCGACCATCGGAATTTTCAAGAAACCATCAGCTTTTTCTAATATTTCTTCAGATAATCCGTCTCGTTCTGTTCCAAAAAATAAGGCGCTTGGTTTTGTAATATCAAAATCTTCCAACAAACAGTCATTTTCGTGCGGTGTAGTCGCAATGATTTGATAGCCTTGATTTTTTAAAGTCGAAACACAATTTGTAATCGAATCGTATTGATTGATATCTACCCATTTTTGGGCTCCCATTGCGATTTCTTTATCTATTCTTTTTCCATAACGCTGCTCGATTACATTCAGTTCTTGAATTCCGAAAACCTCACAACTACGCATTACAGCACTTGTGTTATGCATCTGAAAAACATCTTCTACAGCAATAGTGAAATGTTTTGTTCTGTCTCCAAGTACTTTTAAAAATTTTTCTTTGCGGTTGTCCGTTAATATATTTTCAAGAAACGCCAGGTAATCTAAATCAATCATTTCGTTTATGTTTCCGGCAAAAATAATAATATTTTGCCATATCGGACAAAACCCATTCAGTAGCAATATTATTTCAGCTAAACAATTTTATTTTAAAATTACATCTTCATTTTAAGTCTTTCATAAATTAAACTGGTATGGTTTGGCTGGTCAATCTTTACAAATCGGTTATTTTTACTGATTCGGGAAAACAACAAAATTCCGTTTCCTATTAACTACTATCAAAAACCAACCTTTTAATGAAACCGCATTTTTACAAAATCTTATTTCTTATATCGCTGAGTTTATCTTCCTGCGCCTCAAAACATAATACAGAAATTCCTGTTGGATATGGCTGGAGCAGCAATTCTATCAATACGGTCAAATTCAGAAAAAACGCTTTAACCACTTTCAAAAATTTTCAGTTTATAGCCTATTATGATAATGAAGGTTATGTTATTTTAGGCAAAAGAAAATTGAAAACCACAAATTGGGAACTTGTAAAAACACCTTTTACAGGAAATATAAAAGATGCCCATAACACGATCAGTATTGCTGTTGACGGAGAAGGATATTTGCATTTAAGCTGGGATCATCATGACACCAGACTTCGCTATGCAAAAAGCAAATTGCCTTTGAGCTTAGATTTAGGAAAAGAAGAATCGATGACAGGAAATGCCGAACAAAAAGTAACGTATCCTGAATTTCACAATTTACCAAATGGAAATTTAGTATTCTTTTACCGTTCTGGTGCTTCGGGAAGAGGAAATATGATTATTAATTCTTATTCAGTAAAAGACAAAAAATGGACACAAATCCAAAGTAATTTAGTAAATGGCGAAGATCAGAGAAGCGCTTACTGGCAGGCAAAAGTAGATAAAAAAGGTACAATTCACCTTTCATGGACTTGGAGAGAAAGCTGGGATGTCTCGACCAATCATGATATTTGTTATGCCCGCTCAGAAGATGGCGGTTTGACTTGGAAAAAATCAAATGGAGAAAAATACACTTTGCCTATAACTATCGCTTCTGCAGAAATTGCATGGAAAATTCCAGAAAAATCGAGTCTGATTAACCAAACTTCGATGACTGCCGATGAGAACGGAAACCCTTATATCGCCAATTATTGGAACGAAAATAATATTCCGCAATTTCAGATTGTGTATTTGGAAAATGGCGTTTGGAAAAAAACAAACACAGCATTCAGAAAAACTTCTTTTTCCTTAGGCGGCGGAGGCACAAAAAAAATACCGATTTCCAGACCGGATTTAGTAATTCAAGAAAAAGGAAAAAACCGAAATTTATATCTTCTTTTTAGAGACAGCGAAAGAGAAAATAAAGTTTCGATGACCTACACTAATTTGAGCAATAATAGTGAATGGAAAATAATTGACTTAACCACAGCATCCATAGGTGAATGGGAACCGAATTATGATATTTCACTTTGGGAAAAACAAAAAAAACTTCATATCTTTCTTCAAAATGTGAATCAGGTTGACGGAGAAGGTCTGGCAAAATCAGAACCCACAATGGTAAGGGTTTTAGAAGTAAACCATTTGCCTGAATAATACAAATATTAGAAAAATGAAAAAGAAACTTGTCGTTTTAACCGGTGCCGGAATTAGTGCAGAAAGCGGTATCAAAACCTTTCGTGACAGTGACGGTTTATGGGAAGGTCATGATGTTATGGAAGTTGCAACTCCAGAAGGCTGGCATAAAAATCAAGAATTAGTTTTGGATTTTTACAACAAAAGGCGTCAGCAATTAAAAGAAGTAAAGCCAAATTTAGGTCATATTATTTTAGCCGAATTAGAAAAAGATTTCGACGTTCATGTTATTACCCAAAATGTTGACGATTTGCATGAACGCGCCGGAAGCACAAAAGTTTTGCATTTGCACGGTGAATTATTAAAAGTAAGAAGCATTAGAGATAAAAATCTGATTTTAGATTGGACTGAAGATTTATATACTGGCGATTTTGATGCAAACGGACATCAATTGCGACCACATATTGTTTGGTTTGGCGAAGAAGTTCCTGCTCTTGAAGAAGCAATTGACATTACAGAAACAGCAGATTATTTTGCTGTAATTGGCACTTCACTGCAAGTTTATCCTGCGGCAGGCCTGATTGCGTATGCGTCAAGCACAACTCCTGTTTTTTATATTGATCCGAAACCAATTGCGATTCCGAATATTCGAAATAAAGTAGAAACGATTGCCAAATTTGCATCAGAAGGTGTTGCCGATTTGAGAGCGCGCTTAAATTCATTTTGAATGTATAAATGCTCTTTTAATTACTTCTAATCGCTAAATTCTGTTTATATTTGCACCTTTCGAAAAACAACATAACAATGACTACTCTAAACGAATTGAATGCTATATCACCAATTGATGGAAGATATAGAAATAAAACTCAAAATTTAGCACCTTTTTTCTCTGAAGAAGCTTTAATAAAATACCGTGTTTTGGTTGAAGTGGAATACTTCATTGCTTTATGCGAAATTCCATTGCCACAGCTTTCTGGCGTGAATTCAAATTTATTTGACAGCTTAAGAAATATCTACAAAAATTTCTCGACTGAAGATGCGCTTTGGATTAAAGAAACAGAGAAAGTAACCAACCATGACGTAAAAGCGGTTGAATACTTTATTAAAGATGCTTTTGAAAAACTAGGTTTATCACAACACAAAGAGTTCATTCACTTCGGATTAACATCTCAAGATATTAATAATACTGCTATTCCGCTTTCTACAAAAGAAGCTTTTGAGCAAGTTTATATGCCATCCTTAATTTCTGTAATTTCTAAATTGAAAGAATTAAGTGTGGAATGGAAAGACATTCCAATGTTGGCACGCACGCACGGACAGCCAGCTTCTCCTACTCGTTTAGGAAAAGAAATTTTGGTTTTTGTGGAGCGTTTAGAAGAGCAGATGCGTTTGTTGTTCAACGTTCCGTTTGCAGCTAAATTTGGCGGTGCAACTGGAAACTTCAATGCACATCATGTTGCTTATCCTCAAATTGACTGGAAACAATTCGGGACTAAATTTGTTGAAACTGATTTAGGTTTACAACATTCTTTTCCAACAACACAAATTGAGCATTACGATCACTTTGCAGCGTTTTTTGATGGTTTAAAAAGAATCAACAATATCATTATCGATTTAGACCGTGATATCTGGACGTATGTTTCTATGGATTATTTTAAACAAAAAATCAAAGCTGGAGAAATTGGTTCATCGGCAATGCCACATAAAGTTAATCCAATTGATTTTGAAAATTCTGAAGGAAACTTAGGAATTGCTAATGCTATTTTCGAGCATTTATCAGCGAAACTGCCAATTTCAAGATTACAGCGTGATTTAACAGACAGTACTGTTTTAAGAAATATTGGAGTTCCAGTAGGACACACGATCATTGCTTTTGAAGCAACTTTAAAAGGTTTGAATAAATTGCTTTTAAACGAAAGCAAATTTGCTGAAGATTTAGAGAGAAACTGGGCAGTTGTTGCTGAAGCTATTCAGACTATTTTACGTCGTGAGGCGTATCCAAATCCGTATGAAGCTCTAAAAGGTTTGACAAGAACAAATGAAGCTATTGATAAAAATGCAATTCATAATTTTATTGCGACTTTAGAAGTTTCTGATGCGGTTAGAGCTGAATTAATGCAAATAACTCCTAGCAATTACACAGGAATTTAAAGAAAACCTAAAATATTTTCCCAAAAAAAAGCTATCTTTATCGAGATAGCTTTTTTTATTAAATCTGATTGGAAAACTAGCCCAGACTGAAATGAAAAGCCTTTTGCTCGAAAAACTATATTTTTTTGTTGTTACAGAGCGACCAGCGGAAGCTCCTGTAACGGCGTTAAAAATATGTTTTTTGAGCAAAAGCTTGAAATGTAAGGCTGGAAATAGCTCCTGAAACTAAAATACCACTTCTATATGATTGCCTTAAACGCCGCTGCTGAAACTACACACCATTTGCAACCTTTAATCAGCGACTTAGGATTAATCCTGATGACCGCTGGAATTGCTGTGCTCATATTCAAAAAAATGAAACAGCCATTGGTGTTAGGTTACCTGATTGCAGGATTTTTGGCCGGAAACCATTTCGATTTTTTCCCTTCCATAACCGATATGAAAAGTGTCGAAGTATGGGCCGAAATTGGTGTTATTTTTTTACTTTTCAGTTTAGGACTTGAATTTAGTTTTAAAAAACTGATGAAAGTGGGAGGCACTTCTTCCGTCACCGCCATCACCCAGATTATATTTATGACATTGATTGGTTATTTAGTGGGCCAATGGATGGGCTGGGGAAAAATGGACAGTATTTTTCTTGGCGCTACCCTTTCAATTTCTTCCACAACCATTATTATTCGGGCATTTGATGAATTGGGTGTAAAAGGAAAAAAGTTCGTTGGAATTGTTTTTGGAGCGCTGATTGTCGAGGATATTGTGGCCATTTTGATGCTTGTTTTGTTGTCAACAATTGCGGTTAGCGATCAAATCTCTGGAACAGCATTATTGCAGTCTGTTTTAAAATTAGTATTCTTTTTGATCATATGGTTTTTAGGCGGGATTTTTATTATTCCTACTCTTCTAAAAAAAGCAAAACATTTATTAAGTGACGAAATGTTGCTGATTATTTCGCTTGCCTTGTGTTTGATGATGGTAATGTTTGCGGCAAATGTTGGTTTTTCACCTGCTTTGGGCGCTTTTATTATGGGTTCAATTATTGCCGAAACCACTCAGGCCGAAAAAATAGAACATTTGATTAAGCCCGTAAAAGACTTATTTGGAGCTGTTTTCTTTGTATCTGTCGGGATGTTGATTAATCCGGTAACTTTAGTTGATTTTGCGCTTCCTGTTTTGATTATCACCTTGGTTACTATTTTTGGAAAAGCACTAAGTTCTGCAACTGGAGCTTTATTGTCTGGTCAGCCGTTGAAACAATCCGTACAAACCGGAATGAGTTTAGCACAGATTGGGGAATTCTCTTTTATTATTGCTACACTCGGAATGACGTTGAAAGTTACAAGCGATTTCTTGTATCCAATAATTGTAGCCGTTTCGGCAGTTACTACATTTACGACGCCTTTTTTAATTAAATATTCAGAATCTTTCGCTTTATATTTAGAACAGAAAATGCCTAAAAGATGGGTTAAAAATATTAATCGTTATAGCGTGAACGCGCAGGCAATTAAATCGGTGAGTACATGGCAAATTGTTCTGAGAGCTTCGGTCACACAAATTATACTGCATACCATAATTATTACAGCCATAATTTTATTATCGTCGAAATTTGTTGCGCCTTTAGTGGCTGATACCCGATTTGGAAACACACTTGCTGCTTTAATAACTTTAGTAATAATCGCACCATTTTTATGGGCACTTTCGCTTCGCAGGGTAAAAGTTGATGAAGTCGAAATTTTATGGGAAGAACGCAAATACCGTGGGGCACTTTTAATGCTGATCTTAATTAGAATGAGCCTTGGTTTATTTTTCGTCGGATTTCTGTTGAATATTTTCTTTTCACCTTTAGTCGCTTTTGTTGCTTTGATCATTGCCATTGGAGCGTACCAAATTTTTCCGAAAAAATTAAACGAACAGTATCATAAAATTGAAAATCATTTTCTGAAAAACCTGAATGATCGTGAAAACAAAAAAATCGACAGACGTTATGCTAATTTAATGCCGTGGGACGGTCACATGTCCTTTTTTGATATTGGAAAAGAATCGAACTTGGCAGGAAAAACACTTGAAGAACTGAGAATTCGCGAACAGCTCGGAATTAATATTGCAGAAATAAAACGAGGCGATATTACCATTCCAATCCCGACTAAAAATGAGCGTTTATTTCCAGGTGACGAAATTTGTGTAATTGGTACGGATGCTCAAGTAACCGAATTTGCAAAATATCTAAATCAAAACGAAATCGAAGCTCGAGCTGAAGTTGAACAATCTGACATTGTATTGCGTCAATTAGAGGTTTCTCAAGAAGAATTTATTCAAAAAAGCATTGGTCAATTTAGAGGAAAAACGGGCGGTTTGGTCGTTGGAATTGAAAGAAATGGAAACCGAATCTTAAACCCTGAATCAAATATTATTTTAAGCCAAAATGATATTATCTGGGTTGTGGGAGACAGAAAAAAAATGAATGAGTTGACTAAGAGAAGCTAAGTTACTGAGATTCTAAGATTCTGAGTTTTATTCGTAGTGTCTTTCGGCTTGCTTCGAAAAAAAAGCGTTAAGATTTCAATTATGAAATCTTAACGCTTTTTATATTAAAAAACTTAGAATCTTAGTGTCTCAGTATCTTAGAATCTTATTTATTCGGTTGTGGCGTCAATCTTAAATAAGGCTTAATTGGTGTATGTCCTTTTGGGAATTTTGCCGGAATATCACTATCTGGAATTGCTGGCGCTATGACAACATCTTCACCATCTTTCCAGTTTGCTGGAGTAGCAACGCTATAATTTGCAGTTAACTGTAAACTGTCAATTACACGAAGCAGTTCGTCAAAATTTCTTCCTGTTGAAGCTGGGTAAGTAAGTGTCAATTTGATTTTTTTATCGGCACCAATCACAAAAACAGAACGAACAGTAAATTTGTCACTCGCATTTGGGTGAAGCATATCATAAAGCGTTGCTATTTTTTTATCTTCATCGGCAATAATCGGGAAATTAACCTCTGTATTTTGAGTTTCATTAATGTCTTTAATCCACTCTAAATGCGATTGTAAACCATCTACACTCAAAGCAATAACTTTCGTATTTCTTTTAGAAAATTCCGGAACATAGTTCGCTACAGTTCCTAATTCAGTTGTACAAACCGGAGTAAAATCTGCTGGATGCGAAAATAAAACGCCCCATGAATCACCTAAATATTCGTGAAAATTGATTGGTCCCTGCGTGGTTTCTGCATGAAAATCTGGAGCTATATCGCCTAATCTTAATGTTGACATAATTTATATTTTTTAGTTCCTCTAAAATTAACTAAAAAAAACCTTTAGAAAACACGTTCGAATTAAAAAAAAGTTAAAATTCTACATTATCTATCTAGTTAGTATTTTATTTTAAATAAAACCAACTATGAAGTACCAAACAGCAAGGGTTATAAAGGAAATTGGGATTCCGAAACCAATCATCATACTGCTTAATTTTGGCTTTAAACCATAGGTAGAAGCAAGAATTGCACCCGTAATCATAGGTGCCATTGCAATTTCTATAATTGTAATTTTTATCGCTTCTGAATGCTGATTAAAGATAAAAACATACAAAATGAAAATGATAAGCGGCGTTACAATAAGTCGGAATAAAAGTCCGAGTTGTAAAAATTTCCAATGTCTGCTTTTTCGATCAAATGTCAATTGCAATCCTACTGAAAATAAAGCCAATGGCGTAACCAAACTTCCTAATTTCAATAATAAAGTTTGAATATTTACATCTAAATTGTAATCAGAAATATTCAAGAAACATGCAACAACAAAGGTAATAAACGGCGGAAAAAAGATGATTTTCTTAGCAATACTTTTAAAATCAGGACTTCCTTTAGAATAAAATGCTGCCACAAAAACACCTAAAGTCGAAACCACAACAAAAGTCCCCGGCTGATCTACCAAAACTGCAGTTTCTAATCCTTTTTTCCCAAATAAAGCTTCTACAATTGGATAACCTAGAAATGAAGAATTACTTAATCCGGCTGTTAGAACCAAACAACCAATCAATTTATTTGACCAGCCTAATCGTCGCCCTAAAAAATGAAAAAACACAAAAGCCAGAAAAAAGCTAATCCACCCCGCTCCTATTGGAAACAGCAGTTCATTGCTCCATTTTATCTTCGGAATATGGTATAAAGTAATAGCAGGAAGACATACGTAAATAACAATTTTATTGATTGTCTTATAGATATGAGTTGGAAATCGCTTTACATTTTGTAAAAGCAATCCTAAAAATAAAAAGAAGAATATTATAATAAAGTTGTTCATATCAAGGCTTCAGGACAAAAATAGGGATTTAAAAATTGTTAGAAGAAATTAATTTTTAGTTAAAATTATTTTTTGTGTTATAAAACTCATTACATTTGTAACATATTTTATTACAGTATGCTTTCAGGTAAATTTGCCATAACGATTCACATTCTTACTCTACTCAATAAATTCCCAAATGATTATTTATCATCAGAATATATTGCGGGGAGTATTAATTTAAATCCGGTTTTGGTTCGAAAAGAAATTGCAAACCTAAAAGCACATCATATTGTAGAAAGTAAAGAAGGAAAAAATGGCGGAACAAAATTGGCCGTAGATTCATCTAAACTGACATTAAAAGAGATTTTTGAAATGACTTTTGAAACTATTAATTTGGGTTATGCCAAAAATCAGCCGAATCCAGATTGTCCTGTTGGAAAAAAAATCAATCAGAATCTGGATGCTTTATATGCAGAAATGAATCAAAAAGTGAGCGCACAATTGGAAGAAATATCCTTAGAAGATTTTTCGAACCAATTTTAGAACTATTTTTTTATACAAAACTGTAACATTTTTCATTACTAAATAAATTTATATACTATGAAAATAGCAATTATTGGAGCTACAGGCTTCGTTGGAACAGCAATTTTAAACGAATTAGCAGGCAGAAATCAGGAAATTACTGCTATTGCAAGAAACCCAAAAGACACTTCTGGCATTAACTGGAAAAGCGCTGATATTTTTAATGTTAACGAATTGGCAGAAATTTTAAAAGGAAATGATGCTGTTATTAATGCATATAATTCTGGATGGACAAAC
Organism: Flavobacterium sp. LC2016-01; assembly: GCF_009711135.1. Lineage (GTDB taxonomy): Bacteria > Bacteroidota > Bacteroidia > Flavobacteriales > Flavobacteriaceae > Flavobacterium. Next base: position 69,960 of record NZ_WMIC01000013.1, read on the forward strand.
CCTAATATTTATGATGATTTTATTGCCGGATCAAAAGCAATTCAAGAAGCGGTAAAAAAATCGGGCGTAAAACGTTTTATTACAATTGGCGGTGCAGGAAGTTTATTTGTAGCTCCAGGCTTACAGGCAGTTGATACTCCAGATTTTCCAAAAGAATTTTATGCAGGAGCAACTGCAGCAAGAGATTATTTAAATATCTTAAAAGAAGAAAAAGAATTAGACTGGGCCTTTTTTAGTCCGGCTTTTGAAATGCATCAGGGAATTACAACAGGAAGAACTGGTAAATACCGTTTAGGTTTAGAAAATCCTGTTTTTAACGACGAACAAAGAAGTATTTTATCTGTAGAAGATTTAGCGGTTGTAATTGCTGATGAAGTAGAAAATCCAAAGCATCATCAAGTTCGTTTTACGGCTGCTTACTAATTTTTTTTAAAGATACTAAGGTTCTAAGATGCTAAGATCCTAAGTCTTTTTATCTTCATCATATAATACATATTTTAACAAAAAACAGTTTCTTAGGTACTAATCTACTTTTGAAACTGTTTTTGTTTTCAGTACTTTTACAATATTAAAAAAGTATTTTGTCAAGTGTAAAGAAACAGTCGAGCAGTTTAACTGAAAAAGCTGGGATTTCATCTCCTGAAATCACCAATGTTTCGGCTATAAATGACATTAAAAACAAACGCAGACAACAGCCTTCAGCATCAGAATTAATTTCTGAAATTCTTTCGGGAAACAGAACTGCCTTAAGCCGCGCAATTACAATTATTGAAAGTACCAATCCGGAACATGCGACAAAAGCAGAAGAAATGATAAGCGGCTGTTTACCTCACGCAAATAAATCAATTCGAATAGGAATTACGGGCGTTCCCGGCGTTGGTAAAAGTACTTTTATTGAAGCTTTTGGAACTTATCTGACGCAATTAGGAAAAAAAGTGGCTGTTCTTGCCGTTGATCCAAGCAGTTCGATTTCGCATGGAAGTATTTTAGGCGATAAAACCAGAATGGAGGAATTGGTAAAAGACGAAAATGCTTTTATTCGTCCGAGTGCTTCTGGAGAAAATTTAGGCGGCGTTGCACGTAAAACAAGAGAAACCATTATTTTGTGTGAAGCTGCAGGTTTTGATACTATAATTATTGAAACTGTTGGTGTTGGTCAAAGCGAAACTGCCGTTCACAGTATGGTTGACTTTTTTCTTTTATTGAAAATTTCAGGTGCCGGCGACGAACTTCAAGGTATTAAACGCGGTATTATGGAAATGGCAGATGCTATTGTAATCAATAAAGCCGACGGAGACAATATCAAAAAAGCGAATCAAGCGAAACTCGAATTCAATAGAGCGCTACATTTATTTCCGCCAAAAAAATCAAACTGGCAGCCAAAAGTAACAACTTGCAGTGCCATTACTAAAGATGGAATTTCAGCTATCTGGAATACCATTTCTGATTATTTAGAACTGACCAAAGGAACAGGATTTTTTCAGGAAAAACGACATGAACAAAATCAGTTCTGGATGATGGAAACCATCAATGAACAATTAAAATCAAACTTCTTCAATAAACCTGAAATCATTTCGCTTTTAGAACAAAATAAAAAAGCAGTGCAAAATGATGAAATTTCACCTTTTGCAGCTGCTTCTGATTTATTAAAATTTTATTTTGATAAAGGGACAAAGTGACAAAGGTTCAAAGTGGCAAAGTATTTTTCTCTGCTTCTTTAAACCTTTGTCACTTTGTTACTCTGAACCTTTGTAACTATTTTTTAGTTCTAAGCTTATACTTATTTTCTCTATATAAATTTCCTGCCGTAATTACATGAGCCAAAGCATCTTTTGCTAATTCTTCATTTAATTTTACCGGAATTAAAGTCGTGTCGTTTTTGATTTCAAATTGCAGAGGTTTCAAATTTGGTTGCATAATCACAACTTGGTTTTCGACTCTAAAAGCGTTGATATCATTAAACTGCATAATTGATCTTCCTTGTACTTTTGGATCTAATTTACTTAGGTTTCTGCCTACCATTGGGGTTTCAAACGGAATTCCTAAATAACTTAATAATGTTGGCGGAATATCAATCTGGCTTGCCAATCGATCATAAACTGCGCCTTTTGGAACACCTGGTCCCATAATAAATGCCGGAATATGGAATTTATTTATTGGCACTAAATTTTTTCCGTATGTTCTTGTATTGTGATCTGCGATTACAATGAAAATGGTGTTCTTGAAATATTCTTCTTTTTTGGCCATTTCAAAAAATTTACCAATTGAGAAATCGGCATATTTCATGGCGTTGTTTACTGTTGCCGGTTTTTTATCGTAAGGTTTTATTCTTCCTTCCGGATATTCAAATGGTTCATGATTTGAAGTCGAAAACATCAAAGAAAAAAATGGCTTATTCCCTTTTGATTTGAAATAATTATTGGCTTTCGTCACCAAATCTTCATCAGAATAACCCCAAGTTCCTTTAAAAGCATATTTATTTCCATCTGACTCAAAATCAGTTTGATCTACAATATCACTAAAACCATTTCCGTTGAAAAATGAAGCCATATTATCAAAATTAGCCATTCCTCCGTATATAAAACTGGTATCATAACCTTTATGTTTTAAGGCATCGGCAAGTGTAAAAAACCCTTGCTGCGAGTTTCCTAGTCGAACAACACTTTCAGATGGAGAAGGCAAAAATCCAGTTACAACCGCTTCAATTCCGCGTACGCTTCTGGTTCCTGTACAATATAAATTGGTAAACAATAATCCTTCTTTTGATAATTTATCAAATTCTGGCGTCAGCGGTTTTCCTCCTAAAATTCCAACATATTCTGCACCTAAACTTTCTTGTAAAAATATCACCAGATTGTATGGCTTTTTCATAACAGAATCAGGCTGTTGTACATGCAAAAACGGAATTTCAGCATCGGTAAAATCATTTGGACCCGCTATCATGTATTTTTTTACACGTGCAATGGCTTCGGCTTCATCCATTTTACCATACATTTTTGTGTTTCCTTCGTTCTTAATCGAATAAGCAGCAAAAGCAACCGTGTAAAATGAGTTTAACCCTAACGTATTCGTTAATTGATCTGATGAAAAAACAGCATTACTGGCATTAATAGGGCGTTTTGAAGTAAGACTTGAACGCGCTCCAAAAAACAATAAAAAAGCAAGTAATGGAAAAACCATTAATTTGAATTTATATTCTGAATTACTTGTATGAAAATGCTTTTTTCCTTTTTTGAAGGCAAAATAAAGCACCACTCCAAGAATTAAAAAAGTCACTATGATTGAAGTCAGATAACTTTTTAAAAGCATTCCGATAACTTCTTTTGGATAAATAAGATAATCTAGGAAAATTTTATTTGGACGTGTATCGTATTGTTTTACAAAATCGGGTGAAGCCAATTCTACAAAAAGAATCAGAAAAAGAAATAAGAAACTGTAAATTACTAAAAACTTATTGGTGAATTTCAGCCATTTATTTGGAAGAAAAGTAATTAGAACAGCCGGCAGAAATGACAAATAACAAAGCAAAATCAAATCCATTCGCAAACCAATTGGAAAAATATACCAAAAATCTGGGGTCTGCTCTACTCTTTCTTTAAAAATAAGAAATAAAAAAAATCGGCTTAAAGTGGTAATCAGCAATCCGATTAATATAAAATTGAAAATAGGTTTTAAATAACTTAATTTTTTCATTAGATGATTTGCATTATTTTTTTTGGTTGAAACAGGGATAATATAGAGCCGTAAGTTTTTTATTTCACGCAGATTTTAAAAGATTTAAGCAGATGTATGCAGCGATTTTTATAGCAAATTTTAAAATTAAATCTGCTATAATCTGCAAAATCTGCGTGAAAAAATCTTTACAATCTGCTATTGCGAGAAATTTTCGGTGTTAAATAAAAGATCGGTACATAGAAGACGCACTGCTGTGCGCCTCTACATATGCACCTATATCCTTTTGTATTTACTCTTCGTAACGGTTTATTTCTCTGTCGTAAAACTCGTTTGCTTTTTCAATCAAGCCTTCCATTTCAGCATTTAATTCTGCTTCGTCAAGATCTTCGGCTTCTTCTAAAAATTCAACCTCATCATCTTTTAAATTGATAATAAAGCGAGGATAATCAAGATGAACGATGAAGATATCATCTGGAAAATCAGTATTGTCTCCAAGTAAAAATTTAGGTAATTCCATTTTATATAAGTTTATTTTAGATTTTACAATTGTCTGCTAAACGGGCTAGTTTTTTTGCCACAGATTTCACAGATTAAAAGGATTTTATTTAAAAAGTTAAACACTTAAATCAGTGTTAATCTGTGAAATCTGTGGCTAATATAATTTACACTTCAAATTTAGCTATTTGAAACTGAATTCGTGATTAATCTCTTTGTTAAGTAATGAAAGCGAATGTACAGAAAAATAGCTGCTGCTGTTAAACCTGCCAAAAGCCCAATCCAAACTCCCTGTGCTTTCAGTTCTGTGTATTCTCCCAGATAATATGAAATTGGAAAACCAATAATCCAGTACGCCACAAAAGTAATATACATGGGAATCTTGACATCCTGCAAACCGCGCAAAGCGCCCAAAACGACAACCTGAATTCCGTCAGAAATTTGAAAAACTGCCGCAATTAAAAGCAATTTTGATGCAATACTGATTACTTCGCTATTATCCAGCACCTGTCCAGTATTTTCCATATTTAAAAAGATGTACGGCAAATATTGGTGAAAAACGATAAACAAAATTGCAAAAACAGTTTCGAGTATAACCGCCAACAGGAAAATAGATCTTGCTACAACAACCAGTTTTTTATAATCCATTAAACCTCTTTGGTTACTGACTCTGATCATCGAAGTTACACTTAATCCCATTGCGAACATAAATGTCATGGAAGCTAAACTCAAAGCAATTTGATTTGCCGCCTGACTTGTTTTCCCAATATTACCACAAAGCCAAACCGAAGCAGAAAATAAAACTACCTCAAAAAGCATTTGCATTGCAGATGGAAATCCAATGCTAATTATTTTTTTTATGGTTGCTTTTTTTATTTCGCTAAAACTGAAATCCTTGAAAAATCGTTTTAAGTCATTTCGTCTGGAAAGCATAATATGCATGAACATTACGAGAAATATTCTTGAAATTACAGTTCCAAGCGCGGCACCTATAATTCCCATTTTAGGAAAAATCCAAATTCCGTAAATCAACATGTAATTGATTCCTACGTGCAAGACATTAGCCATAACCATTGCGTACATCGAATATTTTGTAAGCGATAATCCATCGGCAAATTGTTTATAACCTTGGTACACTATTAGAGGAATTAGTGAAAAAGCAACCCAGTCCAGATAGGGTTTTGCCAATGTAATTACATCAGCAGGCTGATCCAGCATTTCCATTATTGGCTTTGCCAAAACAATTATCCCAAAAAGACACAATCCTAAAATCGTACATAAAAATAGACCATGATGAAATGCAGAACGAATTTTGACATCATTTTTCTCGGCATCTCCTTCGGCAACAATTGGCGTAATTGCTGTCGAAAAACCAATTCCTATTGACATTGCCACAAAAATCATCGTATTTCCCAATGAAACTGCTGCTAATTCAGTAGCTCCAATTTTACCTACCATAATATTGTCGACCATACCTATTAAAGTATGCCCAACCATTCCTAAAATTACAGGATATGCCAGTTTTAAATTATACGAAAACTCCTTAGTGTATTGCTTTAAATTCACTTCTATTTTTATTTAGTCGGCAAAGATAATCAGAAGCGATGAATTCTGTCCTATCAATAAAAATATATCCCATTTTTAAGGCAAAATTAAGCACACCCTAATATTATGTAACGATTTTTAAAAATTATATAACAAGCCCAAAAGCCCTTGATTATACTTTTACATTATTAATAATTCAAAAATATTTGCCATGAAAAAATTACAAATTATCTGCCTCGCTGCATTTGCTTTTTTATCCGCTAACACAACTTTCGCTCAAGACAACGCAGCAACAAATTACGATCAGGGTTTTAAATTAGGTATTGGTTTAAACGGAGGAATTCCAACAGATAATGACTATGATTGGTCACTTGGAGGAGATGTTCGTTTACAATATGATTTATCGAAAAGAACATCATTAACCTTAACAACAGGTTTTACTAATTTATTTATGGGTAAAGATGATCTTGGAAATAACATCAAAGATCTTGGATTTATTCCTGCAAAAGCTGGTTTTAAAGCTTTTATTTGGGAAGACCAATTTTACGTTTTAGGTGAAGTAGGTGCCGGTTTTGCAGTGACAAATGGTTATGACAAAACTACTTTTTTATGGGCGCCGGGAATTGGATACGCTACTAAATCTATCGATTTGAGCGTACGTTACGAAGATTATCACGATTTCAAAACCAATCAGGTAGCATTGCGTGTTGCTTATGGTTTTGACTTATAAAAATTAAGGTTTAATTTATTTTTTGTTTTTGGTATGAACCCGGCAGATTGCACAGTCTGCCGGGTTTGGTGTTTTTATAGAATAGTAAACCCGACAGGTTTTAAAAACCTGTCGGGTTTGTTTTAGATTTTGATTAAGAAATCTTTGTCAAAGTTTAAAACTTTGACAAAGATGAAAAATTATCTAATTATCAAATTGACACATTATCTAATTAACTATTCAGAATATTTTTTATCCGTCAAAGTCTTCATAAAATCAATTAATTGCTTTTTTTCCTTATCGGTTAAATTTAATTTGTCTTCTGGCAAAGTCTGATTAGGAACATCAAATCCTAAACCAAGTCCGCCGCCTTCATTATAAAAATCTATAACTTCTTCCAGCGTTTTATAAACTCCGTTATGCATGTATGGTGCTGTAAGTTCAATGTTTCGGATAGTTGGTGTTTTAAATGAATTTTTATGAATGGCTGCCTGTGTAATTACAAATTTTCCCAAGTCGCCGTCGAGTTTTTTATTTCTGCTGGGAACACCTAAAATTTCACTTTCAGATCGGTCAAAATTTGGAGGAACAGTTCCATTTGTCAGCGGAATAAAATGACACGTTGCGCATTTTGCTTTTCCGGCAAATAAATTAAAGCCTGCTTTTTCATCGGGAGTAAAAACTATTTTGTTTTGCATCACACGGTCAAATTTAGAATCGTAATGACTTAACGAACGTATGTAAGAGCCTAAAGCATTTTTGATTGCAAATTCGTTTATTTCTCCTTTTGGAAAAGCTTTCTTGAAAGACTCCGCATAAGCAGTATTTTGTTTTAATACCAAAACCGATTTTTCCAGCGATCCGTGCATTTCGTTTTCATTTTTAATAACCGCGACAGCTTGATCTTCGAGGTAACTAACTCTTGAATCTGCAAAAAACACACGCTGAAAAGCAATATTCGCAAGCGTTGGCGTATTGCGCTGAATCATCGATTTTCCATCTAATGAAACCGCTCTTTCTAATCCGTCTGTAAATGCTTTATCTGCGTGATGACAAGACGCGCAGGAACGTGTATTATTTCCGGACAGAATTGGATCATTAAACAGTTTTTTGCCTAGCGCAATTTTTTCTGGTGTTGTTTTATAGTCTGGAAATCCCGAAAAAGCCTCGGCATCAAAAACATCTTGATCAAATAAAGTCTGAGCCGTAACTTTTAAGCCACGCTGTTCTTTCATTAACGGAATTCCTAATTCAGCCTGTGTTTTAAAAAGTCCTCTGCTTAACGGATTTAAAATTTCACTGATAAAATAAGCACGGTCAAAAGCATTAAAATTGGTATTCGATTTTAAATATTTTTTTCCTTTTTCTAAAATCTGAAGTACTTTTTTAGAATTTCCTCCATTTTGATTTTCAGTATAAATGCGATAATATTTTTCGATTGTTTCTAATGCAACCTGAGCTTCAGGAAGCGAATTAAGAACAACGGGAGAATCAAAACCTGTAATTCCTAAAGTTATGATTCTATAAACTTCTAATCTCATGGCATCAAAAACATGTGCATCCGTTAATTCATTGGAACTTGAAACTTTTTCTAACCGAATCAAATTGGCCGATAAAACTCCCAATTCCTGAATTAATTCTTTTTTACTGGCTTTGCTGTATTTTGGAAAAACCAATTCCTCAATAACCTGAAATCCTTCTGGCGGAACTGTTACTTTATCATTTTCCTCAAATTCACTTATCGCAGGACCATTAATCGATTTTGAAACCGCGGGCGAATAATACTCACTTATCATTTCGACCTTTTTGTAGCTTTGATGCGCTTCCAGAAACTGTCTCTGAATTTGTGCTTCAGTCGAATCTTCCTGAACAGAATATTTCAGCTTGGCTACTTTCTCAATTAACAAAGTAATATCTGCCTGAAACAATTCATTTATTTCCTGATGTTTGCTCTTTTTTTCACAACTAGCAAAGAGCACCAAGAACAGCAGACCATATATTTTTTTCATGATTTTATGACAATTAAAAAGAGGTATAATCCTAAAAACAGAAACCACTATCTCAAAATTGAAATAGTGGATAACTGTTTTTTAATGATTTAAACTTTATCTCGCTAAACCTTTAATGACAACAATTTGACTTGCCTGCTGTTCGTTTGGACGGTTTGTTCCGCCATCAACTCCTTTATATTTTGCACCAGTCCAAGTATGCGGCTGTACACTTAACATAAAAGTATCCGCAATTCCTACCTGATCAGAAACGTCAATCAAAGCGCCATATTCCCAATCACCAAATTTTGAAGTACCTCCAACATTGTATTTTGCAGCATCAGCAGCAGTACGGCGGTGATCTAATTCAACTACAACTTTTAAATCTTTTGTAGCAATGTTGTATTGATAAATATAAGCATCATGCGTTTCGTCTCCATATCCGTTTGCATCTTCCTGCACGTAAACGTAGTTTTTAGTCACACAGATATTATCTGGATTTTGAAATTTACCTGCAATTCCGCTTCTGTTATCTCCGTCCAAAATAACTTCCAAAGTACCTTTTAAAGGATCAGCAGCATCAAGTTTTAATCTGTAAACTCTGCCGTATTTCGTTCTTGAACCATCAGCATTTGTTCCTGTTGTAGCTTGTCCAGTTACGTTAAAATACAATTCACGGTCTGCATTGTCACCACCTTTTCGGTAATCCAAATCTTCTACACGGCCAAATTTGACTGCTTTCAAAGTATTTACCGCTGCATTAATCTGAGCGCCTGTAAGCGTTGTATGATTATCGATTTTTACAAAAGAAACGGAATACGTTTGACTAACTTCCATATCTTTCTCTCTTTGATTGTCGTCATTTCTTTTCAGCATGTATAAAGAGCCATTAGTCAAATCACCCACAGTATTCGATACATACATAAAAACCTGACCTCCGTAAGTTCCAGAATCGTCATCACCAATTACAACAACTGTTTTGCCTTTGTAGGCACTAGAACGCAATGGCAAAGCATTTTCGGCACTTAATCGGCCAAATCCAGATAATTCTTTTGATACTGAAGCATTTCCAGCACTTGCGTAAGGATCTAAAGCATGTGTACGAGATTCTTCACCAGATTCTCCACAAGTCAAATACACTGGGCCAAAACCATGTTCTGCCTGTGTAGCCATAGTTGCACCACACAATCTCCAAGTTCCTCCGCTTGAATTCAGCAAATATTCCCCTTTTGTAGGTTTGAATGTTTTGTCTAAAGTAATTCTTGAAACCGCAAAATTATCTTCGTTGTTCACTAAAAAAGTAAATGTTTCGTCAGTGTTTTTTAATAAACCAGAACCATCTGCAGAACCTCCAAAAACAAAACTTGGACTGTCTGGAAAAACATCATCTGAACTAAAAAGAGAATAAATTTTTAAACTTTCAAATCCTGCCTGCGCTTTCAATAAACTTGGCGTTACAGATTGATCTTTCAATACAACACTTGTTGGTACAGTGTCATCCTTAGAATCGTTGTTACAAGATGTAACCATCGAACCTAAAATAATTAAAGGTAGAATAATTCGTTTCATAAGTTAAAGTGGTTTATTTTATTTTTTACAAAGTAAATCCTACCATTTTAACTGAAAATCATTTAGATATTATCAAAAAAACAAGACTTTTACCACAAGAAGAATATATCGACAAAAAAATTAACAATAATTTAGTAATACAAAATACTCATAAACTTTCAATAACATTCAAACAAAAAAAAGAGCCTTACTTCAAGACTCTTTTTTTAATTGTTCTTTATAAAGCTCAAAATTGGCCTTTATTTTTTCGTCCAATTCCGGTTCTTTAATATCAGTATATTTTTGCATTTCTTCCCAAATAATTTTGGCTACAATATAGCGTGCCATTTCTTTATCATCAGCCGGAACAATATACCAAGGCGCATGTTCTTTAGACGTTTGGTTGATCGCTTCTTCGTAGTACTTTTGATATTCGTCCCAATGTTCGCGTTCTTTCAAATCGCCGGGCGAAAATTTCCAATTGTGTTTTCCTTCTTCCAAACGACGCAGCAAACGTTCTCTTTGCTCCTCTTTACTCAAATGCAGATAAAATTTCATGACAATAGTTCCGTTCTGCGAAATATGTTTTTCAAAATTATTAATCTGCTTAATTCTATTTTCCCAAAAATCAGGCGTAATATCCTCAACCGAATTAATACCCGGCAAATTCTCACCCAAAATATATTCCGGATGAACACGCGTTACCAAAACATTCTCATAATGCGTTCTATTAAAAATCGCAAACTTTCCTTTTTCTGGCAAAGCAACATAATGGCGCCATAAATAATCGTGTTCCAATTCGCTTGAATTTGGCGTTTTGAAACTATGAACCACTACTCCACGCGGATTAAATTCTTTAAAAACTTCCCGAATCAAACTGTCTTTTCCCGAAGTATCCATTCCTTGAAGACAAATCAAAACCCCATATTTATTGTGCGCATACATAACATCCTGCAAATCGCTCAATTTTGCCTGAACCTTATCCAGTTTTTCTTCCTTTTCATCATCATCTGCATCGATATTTAATAAAGTCGGAATCTTTTTTAATTTTATTTTATCTGTAACTTTAAAATCTTTCGGGTCTATTGATTTCATATTTTTTGATTATATTTTTAAGAGGTAAAATATGTTATCGCTTTCTCGTTATTTATTTTTAATGACTTTTTTGAAATAGCGATTTCATATTTTAATTTTTTGTATCATAAATATAGTAATTTTACCAAGCATATTCCTGCTATTCATTGCAATACTTTTCAATAAATTGCTTTTTTCCAAAGCCATAACAAGAGCTTCCGCTGGTCGCTTTGTTCTGTCAGGAAAAAATACAATTTCTTTTCAAAGTATTTCCATTACTATCAGGGCTAGGCAATCATTTTCAAAACAACATTCATGGAAAAATTCACATTAGAAATATTATTTCAAATCATCGGAATCGGATCAGCATCAGGATTATTTTATAATAATGATGCACTTTACGTTATTGGCGACAACAGCGGATTTCTGTACGAATACAACATGCAGAATCAGCAATTAAATCAACATCCTTTAATTGATAATCCAACGCAAAATATTCCCAAAAACTTAAAACCCGATTTTGAATCTATTACAAATCATAATGATACTTTATATGTTTTTGGTTCCGGTTCAACCGAAAACCGAAACAAAATGATTGAATTTGATCTTAAAAACAAAAAGGTTTTACAGAAAAATAATTTGGTTGATATATACGCTTTGATGCAAAGTTTCGGCGAAATAAAACCAGAAGATTTCAATTTAGAAGGTGCAATTTTTGACGGCGAAAACTGGTATTTATTCAATCGCGGAAACGGAATTTCAAACAAAAACACCATTTTTACCATTCATGCCAAAAGTCTTGGAGAAGAATTTGCTTTAATTTCGGTCAATTATAAACTGCCAAAAATAAAAGGCGTTCGTTCCAGTTTTACAGACGCGATTTTGGTCGAAGACAAAATCTATTTCCTTTCAACTGCCGAAGACACAAAATCAACTTACGACGACGGCGAAATTCTAGGAAGTTTCATTGGAAGAATAGATCTTAAAACCATGAAAATCGATTTTACTCAAAAAATAACTTCAACTAATAAATTTGAAGGTTTGACTTTCTACAAAAAAGAAAACAACAAAATTGAGTTTTTACTTTGTGAAGATAATGATACGGATGTTTTAGAAACTAAGATTTTTAAGTTGACTTTGCCGGTTAAATAAGAGTTACGCAAAGTTTAAGCATTTATGATAATCACTCGGAAATGAAAAAAAGATACATTTTAATTTTATCCATTTATATTTGCTTTCTTTCTTGTAAAAAAGATCAAAACAAAAATTTAGAAAATAGTCCGAAAAAATCAACTTATAAAACTTCCCAAACAAATACTGCGGAAGAAGCTGTAGCAACGTTACTTGCAAAAGCAATTAAAAAAGACACGTTGGAGTTTGAGAATTGGGAACCATTTATATATTTTAAATCCGGTTATCTATTATCTAAAAAAGAAAAAAATGCTATTATCGTTTCTTGCCCAACGGATAGCATTTATACTATAGAATTATATACAAAGCGCAATGGAAAATGGATTAAAAATGATCAACAAAATAATATCGAAGCGCATCCAATTCAATTCGACATCTATTACAAAGATTACAATTTTGACGGACAAACCGATATTTATTTACAAGAAACGGTTTCCAATGGTTGGCCATTGTCACTAGGACATCTGTTCATCATCAATCCTAAAACAAAAAAACTTGAAGAGCATAAGGAAACCAGGGATTTAGCCAACATGAATCCTGTTCTAAAAGATAGAATAATTTATACAGATGAATTGGATTATTCTTATAAATTCAGAAAAGTAAAACGACGAATTAATAAATGGGAAAATGGCAAATTAGTTCCTTTCGAAATTGATAAATCGAAAGAAACCAATTTCTAAATTAATTTTCATTTTGTCGAAATGATGAAATTGTAAAAAAATCAAAATCTAAGCCTCAAAACCTACAACCAAAATAAATGCTCAACATTTCAAACTCTGCCAAAAAACCACTCTTAATTAGCAGTATTATAATTTCTGTACTTCTTCCGGTTCTGGCGCTATATTCTCCTTTATTATTCAAAGGTCTAGGAATCAGCAAAGAAATTCTATTCTACATTTCGAGATTTGCCATTTGGATTTCGCTTTTGCTGTTATTCTTATATTCGTTAAAAATAGAAAAACAGCCTTTTTTACTTTGGAAAGAAACAAATTATCCATTTCCTTCTTTCGCAAAAGCATTAGTTATAACATTCATAAAATTATTTGTAGCGGTTTATATTACTGGTCTTTTAATCATGTTGTTTAATATAACTGCAGAAAGCGCCGTATTGCAAAAAGCTTTAGCCCTTTTTAAAAAGAGTTATTTTTTACTTTTTTTCACCTGCGTAACGGCTGGCATTACCGAAGAATTAATTTTCAGAGGTTATTTATTGCCAAGACTGGAACTGCTTTTTAAAAACAAAATTCCAGCTATAATCATTTCCAGCGTTCTGTTTGGATTGCTCCATATTGGTTATGGAACATTACTGAATGTGATTGGACCAATTGTTATCGGACTTGTATTTGCTATTCAATACGAGAAATACAGAAACATTAAAATCCTGATTGTCTGTCATTTTTTATGGGACTTGCTTCTTTTGACAGCAAAAACATAAAAAATCAAATTCGAAATAAAACCCACAAAAACAACAGTTTACAAACTAATTTAAATTATTTTTATATTTATTTCATCTTCATCCCAACCTTTTTATCTTTTTCGCTCTCTTTATAAATAAAGACCAACATTGTGATAAACGAAACACTAATTTCTAACTGCAAAAAAATGAACCGCGATGCGCAGCGTCAGGTTTATGAGCATATGGCTCCAAAGCTGTATCGCGTCTGCAAACGATACTTGAAAAAAGAAGAAGAAATTGAAGAAGCTCTGGCCGACGCTTTCTATACTATTTTCACGAAACTGGAACAGCTCAAAGAAGACAAAGCTTTTGAAGCCTGGTGCAGAAAAATCACGGTTAATCACTGTTTGGCAACCATCAAGAAAAACACGAATTTCAATATGTATCTTGATGATGTAAAAGTGCTTTCACAGCCTTTTACTGAGGAAATGAGCGCACTGGAAGAAGAGGATTTACTCAATTTATTAAACCATATTCCGGATGGCTGTAAAACTGTTTTTAACCTTTTTGTTATCGAAGGTTTTGGACATAAGGAAATAGCGGCAATGCTGAATATCTCAGAAGGCACTTCGAAATCACAATTGAACGCCGCGAAAACCAAACTAAAAGATCTGGTTAATAAATTGTATTATCAAAAAGCAAAATAGTCATGGACAATCAAGATAAAATATTCGATAAATTTAAAGAAGCTGCTGAAAATGCACCCGCCCAAGATTTTCCGGGAATGGAAAAAGTCTGGTCGCGCGTTGAAAACAAACTCGACAAAAAAGAAGATAAAAAAACCATTTCGCTCTGGAAAAAAATTGCAGTTGCCGCTTCTCTTTTATTAGTAATCTCTTTAGGTTATCAATTTCTGAAAACAGATAAAAATGAAAGCATACAAAACGCTGATCAAGTTGTAACCAAGGACACACAAAATCAAACAACTAAAAATAATTGGACAGAAGAAAATAGTGCACCCGTTTCATCAGATTCAAAATTAGTTACAAAAGAAGAAGGTAAAGCAATTTTAGAAAACCAGATAAAACATAAAGAAAGCGTTGCAATTCAAGAAACAACAGGCTCTAGTTCAAACACTGAAGCTCTAGTATCTGCGCCAATTAGCGTTGGAACCCAAGCTGTAACTGTAGTTGCTGAAGAAGAAAGCGCTGAAGAAGAAAGTGACGACGTAGTTTCTAAAAAAGAAAACAACTCTCAAGTTGGCTATATTGGTTATCCTGAAAAAGAAGCAGCAAAAGTTGCTTTTGCTGACAAACAAGCATCAAAAGCTAAAAAAAGCGCGCCTTTAGTAATCTTAAACGGCAATGCGATGGCTCATAATGATGACGTAAAAAGAGATAAAATGATGCAGGCAGAAATGAAAAATTTAGAGCCTGAAAATGTAGAATCATTAGTAATTCTTGACGAACCGCTTTACATTATTGATGGCGTATATTATTCAGAAAATGATTTATTCGGCAAAAACCCTACAAGCCCGTATGCACCGTTAAATCAGCAGGACATTAAAACAATAACTATTTTACAAGACCTTGAAGCTACTGAAAAGTACGGCGAAAAAGGCAAAAAAGGGGTTGTCATAATTACCACAAAAACAGGAAAACCAACTCCGAGGAAATAATTCCAAGCTTTGTCAAAGTCTGCAGCTTTGACAAAGCAAAATCCGAAAATTAATTTTAAAACTTATTATCATGAAAAGTCTAAAACTTATTTCATCAGCCATTGCTATGCTTATATGTTTCATAAGTATGGCGCAAGAAAGAACTATCACTGGAATTGTTTCAGATGAAACAAAACAGCCCATTCCAGGCGCTAATATTATCAATGAAACCTCAAAAGCAGCTGCGGTAACTAATTTTGACGGCCAATACAGCATTCAAGCTAAAACAGGAGATATGCTTATTTTTCAATATATTGGATACAAAACGCAAAGGCAAAAGGTTCAAAATTCAAACACGATCAATATTCAACTTTTCTCAGATGCTCAGACCTTGAATGAAGTTGTAGTTGTGGGTTATGGAACAAGTACTTCAGAATATGAAGACCGAAGTTATGCACGAGCCGAAAGAAGAAAAGAAAAAAGAGAAATTTCGAAAGGGCTTCAAGGAAAAGTGGCTGGAGTAGCAGTTCAAAGTAATGTTGGATATGTTGCAAATCCAAGTCCAACAGTTATAATTCGTGGAAATGCAACTCTTTCACCAAAAAATGAACCTTTGTATATCATTGATGGAGTTTTAGCTAAATCCAATCAAATGGCTAAAATTAATCCAAGTGACATTAAAGATTTAAAAGTTCTAAAAGATGTAGATGCAACTTCAATTTATGGAAGTAAAGCTTCAAATGGCGTTGTCGTAATTTCAACCAAAAATGAAATCTATAAAAACCTTACAGAAAAGGAATTAGATAAAAAATTAAATATAATTACGCCAATTCCGGCTGAACCAACTCAGGAAGATTATGATTCTTTTGTCGAAAATGCTTTTGAAAGTCCAAAAACAGCGCCACTTTCTACTTTTTCGATTGATGTTGATAATGCGTCGTACACGAATATCAGGCGTTTTTTAAACAACGGACAACAAGTACCTAAAGATGCAGTTCGTGTTGAAGAAATGGTAAATTTTTTCAAATACACTTATCCTCAGCCAAAAGATGAAAATCCGTTTTCTATAAATACTGAAGTAAGTGATTCGCCTTGGAACTCAAATAATAAAATCTTGAAAATTGGTTTACAGGGAAAAAATATTCCAACAAATGATTTGCCGGCTTCAAACCTTGTTTTTTTAATTGATGTTTCGGGATCCATGAGCGACATGAATAAATTGCCTTTATTAAAACAATCTTTAAAAATATTGGTAAACGAATTACGTCCAAAAGATAAAGTTGCGATTGTCGTTTATGCCGGCGCTGCAGGAATGGTTTTACCGCCAACTTCTGGAGACGAGAAAAAAACAATTATTGATGCTTTAGACCAATTGCAATCTGGTGGCAGTACAGCTGGAGGCGCAGGAATTAAACTTGCCTATAAAACTGCATCAGAAAATTTCATTAAAGGAGGAAACAACCGTGTGATTCTGGCAACTGATGGAGATTTCAATGTTGGAAGTGCTTCTAATTCTGATATGGAAAAATTGATTGAAGAAAAAAGAAAAACAGGCGTTTTCCTGACTTGTTTAGGCTACGGAATGGGGAATTACAAAGACAGCAAAATGGAAATTCTTGCCGATAAAGGAAACGGAAATTATGCTTACATCGATAACATTCAAGAAGCAAATCGTTTTTTAGGAAAAGAATTTAAAGGTTCGATGTTTGCCATCGCGAAAGATGTAAAAATCCAGATCGAATTTAATCCAAAACAAGTGCAGGCGTATCGTTTGATTGGGTATGAAAACAGAAAACTTCGTCCAGAAGATTTTAAAAACGATGCCATTGATGCGGGCGAATTAGGAAGCAATCATACCGTTACGGCTTTGTATGAAATTATTCCAGCTGGCGTAAAAAGTGATTATTTAGCCGAACAGCCAGATGATTTGAAATACACTAAAACTGAACCTAATACAAACAATTATAATAATGAATTGGCGACTATAAAATTCCGTTACAAAAAACCTGACGGCGATAAAAGCATCGAAATGGTTCAGGTAATTGCGAACAAATCGGTTGCTTTGGAAAAATCAAGCGATGACATGAAATTTAGTGCCGCCGTAGCTTGGTTTGGATTGAAATTGAGAGATTCAAAATTAATCAAAGACAAATCTTCAGAAGAAATTGTAAAACTGGCAAAGCAGGGAAATTCAAATGATGGTGAAGGTTACAAAGCGGAATTTATTCGTTTGGTGGAAGGTGCAAAACAATATAATTAATAGATATTTTATTACATTTGGGCTCAATTTAAAAATCAATTTTACACGCATATGAACCCAATTTTAAGCCAAAATCTATTTTTAGTAAAAGAACATGTCGGAATGTTTAAAGCCTCAAACAATTACGATATTTATAATCCAGAAAACAATCAGATCATTATGAACTGTCGTGAAAATAACTTGGGATTTTTTACCAAAGTTTTACGTTTTACCGATTATAAAAGAGCAACTCCTTTTAATGTTGAAATCACAACTGCTGCAGGCGAAAAACTAATTACAGTAAAAAGAGGAGTTGCCATATTCAGATCCACTGTTGAAGTTCTGGACGAAAAAGACAGACTAATTGGAACTTTCAAACAAAAGATTTTCTCCATTGGTGGCCGATTTGAAATTTTGGATAAAAACGAAAAACCTGTTGCAACACTTCAGGGAAAATGGACGGGCTGGAATTTTAAATTCACACATGAAGATAAGCAATTAGCACAGGTAAGTAAAAAATGGGCCGGCTTAGGAAAAGAGTTTTTTACAAGTGCTGATAATTATGTACTTCAAATTGAAGATACCATCGCTGCTGATAGTCCGCTGAGACAATTAATCTTAGGAGCTGTAATGTGCATTGATATGGTTCTGAAGGAATAAAAAAGGTGTTAAACTTAGATTAAGAAAGCATTTAAAGCATCATTTTAGGAAGCAAAAACTGTATTTTTGTGTAACTCAAATGATGCTTTCTGCATTTCAAAAAATACGACCATGACAGACTTAAAAAATAAAACCGCTCTAATTACCGGAGCAGGAAAAGGAATTGGAAAAGCAATTGCACTGGCACTGGCCAAAGAAGGTGTAAATGTAATTTTAGTTGCAAGAACTCAGGCGGATGTTGACCAGCTTGCCGATCAAACTAATAATTTAGGCGTAAAATCGTTGGCTTTAGCAGCTGATGTTTCAGATATGAATTCGATAAACGCAGCTGTTGAAAAAGCTTTCGCCGAATTTAAAAATATTGACATTTTAATTAATAATGCCGGAATAGCTTCTTTTGGAAAATTCTTAGAATTAGAGCCAAGCAATTGGGAAAAAATCATTCAGGTAAATTTAATGGGAACGTATTACACGACACGCGCCGTTATTCCAAACATGATTGAAAGACAAACAGGCGACATCATTAATATTTCATCGACTGCAGGTTTAAACGGAAATCCTTTGACAAGTGCATACAGCGCCTCAAAATTTGCCGTTTTAGGGTTAACCGATTCTTTGATGCAGGAAATGAGAAAACACAACATTCGTGTTACTGCTTTAACGCCAAGTACTGTAGCAACAGATTTAGCCATTGATTTAAAATTAACCGATGGAAATCCTGAAAAAGTAATGCAGTCTGAAGATATGGCAGATTTAATTATTGCACAACTGAAATTGAACCGAAGAGTATTTATTAAAAACAGCAGTATCTGGTCTACTAATCCTTAAAAATTCCAATTTTGAAATTCCAAATTCCAATTTACACAGCCATTGGAATTTGGAATTTAATTTTTGGAATTTAAAAAACTTTATACGATGGAACAATATTTAAGACAATTAGTCGAAATAGAATTTGAGGATAAAAAACAGGTTTTTACCGGATTTCTTATTGACTATTCTGATGACTGGATTTTACTGCGAAATAATCCGGTTGATTTTATTTTGGATGGTTTTGTGATTTTGAAAAACAAAAACATTCTAGCGGTTAATCGCGATCATGATTTGGCTTTTACCGAAAAAGTAATTCGGTTAAAAGGCTTAAAAATCAATTCTGAAGATATTATCCCGATTAAAGATTTGGAATCGATTTTAAACTATATCAGTAACAAAAACGGTATTTTTCAAATTGCTAAAAAGTCAGCTAAATCGGCTTATTTAGGTAAATTGATTTCTTTGACAGAAGAAGAACTTTTGATTGACTTTCTAGATATTAGAGGTCAGTTTGGCGGAGAATTAAGTTTCAATCCAGAAAAAATCAGAGTTATAGAATTTGATACTGATTATATTAATTCTTTGAAATTAGTGGTTCAGGATAATGAATAATTATTAAAAGCAAAAAAGCCCTTTTTAAATTAAAAAGGGCTTTTTTTTATTTGTCATTCTGAGGAACGAAGAATCACATCAGTAATTCCGCCTGCTTAATCGCCAATCTTTGTAGCGTTTCTTGTGTGATTCTTCGTTCCTCAGAATGACAAAATACTTCAAATATATTTTAAGCTTCCGCCAATTTATTTACAAACTCCATACGAACACTTCCGTCGTCGTCAATTTTAGTTAAATTGATTTCTTGTAAAGTATTTACTAATTCCGGATTCCAAGGTGTTTTTACTTTTACGTAATTCTCGGTAAAACCGTGAATGTATCCTTCTTTATTTTCACTTTCAAAAAGAACAGTTCTTTTAGTTCCTAATTGGCTTTCGTAAAAAGCACGGCGCTTTTTAACTGATAATCCGCGAAGCATTTTACTTCTTTTTGCACGAACATTTGCCGGAACAACTCCGTCCATAGCAACTGCTTCTGTATTATCTCTCTCTGAATAGGTAAAAACATGCAGATAAGAAATATCCAAATCATTTAAAAAATGATACGTTTCTAAAAAATGTTCATCCGTTTCACCTGGAAAACCTACAATAACATCGACACCAATACACGCATGCGGCATTACTTCACGAATTTTACTTACTCGTTCAGTATAAACTTCACGCAGATAACGGCGTTTCATTAATTTTAAAATATCATTGCTTCCTGATTGCAGCGGAATATGAAAATGAGGTACAAAAGTGCGGCTTTTAGAAACGAATTCGATAGTTTCATTTTTCAATAAATTCGGCTCAATTGACGAAATTCTTAAACGTTCGATTCCTTCGACTTTATCTAAAGCCTGAACTAAATCTAAAAAAGTATGCTCGTGTTTTTTATTCCCGAATTCTCCTTTTCCGTAATCACCAATATTTACACCGGTTAAAACAATTTCACGAATATTTTGAGCAGAGATTTCTTTGGCATTTTTAAGAACATTTTCTAAAGCATCACTTCTAGAAATTCCTCTTGCCAGCGGAATCGTGCAATACGTACATTTATAATCGCATCCATCCTGAACTTTTAAGAAAGCACGTGTTCTGTCACCAATTGAGTAACTTCCAACGTAAAAATCGGCTTCAGCAATTTCGCATGAGTGAACTTCACCCATATCGTTTTTGCTTAAATCATGAATATAATCGGTGATTTTAAATTTTTCCGTAGCTCCTAAAACCAAATCGACACCATCAACAGCGGCTAATTCTTCTGGTTTTAACTGCGCGTAACAGCCAACTGCTGCGACAAAAGCTTTGTCATTAAGCTTCATGGCTTTTTTAACAACTTGCTTGAACTGTTTATCTGCATTATCTGTAACAGAACAAGTATTGATTACGTAAATATCGGCAACTTCTTCGAAATCGACGCGGTCAAAACCTTCGTCATTGAAATTTCTGGCGATTGTAGAAGTCTCTGAAAAATTCAGTTTACAACCCAGCGTATAAAAGGCAACTTTCTTTCTATTTTCCATAATTCTCTTAAATTAATGAAATCGTTGTCAAAAAATTTAAGGTTGCAAATTTACGAACAATATTTGTAAAAGAAAATCAATAATCGACTTCGTTTCAACAAATTGTCTTTATTAAAAATAAAATACACTTAAATTCACTAAATATTTTGATAAACAATATTTTTTTAGAACTTTACGTTATACAATTCAATAAGAATTAAATGACAAAATTATCGATTAAGTGCAAATTTCATCGATTAAATACATTTTTTTGCAATTTAAATTCAAAAAATCTTACATTTACGATAACTTGATTCTACATTAGAATTTAGGCTGATTTAGAAATCATAGAAAGTGTTGATTAATTTAATAATAAATCGGACATAACAATTTTGAAATTCAATCGTTATGTTGTTGTTTTGTGTAACAAAATGAAATGGGAAAGCCGAAAACCAAAGAGAGTAGGCAAAATCAATTACAAATACCACCACTTTATGAAAGCATTTTTACCCACAATCTGCTTGATGTTCTTAGCCATTTTTAGCTCGCAAGCGCAAACTGCTGCTCCAGCCACAAATCCATTTCCATCGATTAGTACTTTAACGACTTGGGCAAGTTTAAACTCTCAGCAACAATTTGATGTTGCCATTCGTGGTGTAGGTTTTAAATTTGAAGTTAAAGAACCAGGTGCAGAATCAACTGCTTATACTTACATTCGTAAAGTAACTGTAAATGAAGTAAATTATACGGACAGAATTGTTTACAGAATTACGAACAATAATTCAGCAAGTATTATTTCGCTAGTTACAGCTTCTACAGATTTAGTTAGTTTGTACACACCGCAATTAGCAACTTTCAAAAACAACAACTGTAAAACAGAAATGTCTAAAGACAAAAACACAACTTGCAGCTGTTACGAAAGTGCCGCTTATGCAATCGATCTTTGCGACGAGCGTGTAAAATTAACAATGGGTGACGGAAATAAATATTTTGTTTCTGTAGCTAAAAAATAATAAAAAGAAACTACGTTTTCCAAATCTTTGCAACCTTTTCTAAAGTTTACAAAGATTTGGAACGCATTTCTTAGAAAATTATAAGTTTGGATTTTTTATTTCGTACCAGACTTCAGTTTCTCCTTCATATTCAAAAGAGTTTACAAACTGTAAACCTAGTTTTTCGAGAATTTTCCTTGAATTTTGATTGCCTTCATCTGCGTAGGCATAAACAGAATCAACTTTCATTTCGTTGAAAGCATGATCAATAAAAGCTTTTCCTGCTTCGGTTGCATAACCTTTACCCCAATGTTTTTCAATAAAACGATAACCAATCTCGTAAAAGTTTTGATGGTTATTAATCTCGTCAGTAATAAATTTTATGCCTGACCAGCCAATAAATTCATTGGTTTCTTTTAGAATAACGGCCCAGCGTCCAGTTCCAAAATCTTTGTATTGCTGATGAAGATTTTCGATGTATGCTGCACTTTGTTCAATAGTGGTAACGGGTTTGTTACCGAGAAAAATATGCACATTTGGATTAGAATCCAATTCAAACATTCCATCAACATCCGAGAGAAGTAATTCTCTTAAAAGTAAACGTTCGGTTTCGATTGGATTTTTCATCAGAAGAAAATCAATTCAAAATATATTTTTGAACAACCTCAGCAACCCCATCATCATTATTTGAGGCTACAATCAAATCTGCTCTATCGCGCAGTTCTGGCGTCACGTTATCAACCCAAACGCCAAGACCCGCATATTCGATCATCGTCAAATCATTCCCTGCGTTACCAACAGCAATAATTTCTTCTTGAAGAATTCCTAATTTATCTGCCAGAAATTTCAAACTTGCTGCTTTATCAATTCCTTGCTGCGCTGCTTCAAGAAAAAAAGGTTTTGACATTGAAACACTTAAATGTGGCATTTTAGCTTTCAAATCTGCTTCTAATTCCTTCAATTCAGAAGGTTCTTTTAACAGAATACATTTTACTGCTGGCCTGTCAACATAGTTCTTAAAACTAGAAACCATAAGATGAGGCATCCCAGTGATTTCTTTTTCGATTTCTATAAATTCAGAATCGGTTTCGCTGATGATTTCATCATCTAAATAGGTAATGATATGTGTATTCATTTTCACGCTGTAATCATACAATTCGTGAATTTGTTCAACAGTTAATTTCTGTTCAAATAAAACAAGATCATCTTTTACACGGCTGATTATTGCTCCGTTAAACGAAATCATATAAGAATCGTTTATGTCTAACTCAAGCTCTTTTGCGTAAGCTGTCATTGCCGAAGTTGGCCTTCCTGAAGCCAAAACCACATAAACTCCTTTCGCCTGAGCTTCTAATAATACTTTTTTGTTTAAATCTGAAATTCTATGATCGTCTGTCAACAAGGTGTCATCCATGTCGAGCACTAACATTTTATATTGCATTTTTTTTAGTTTGCAGTATTCAGTATTTAGTATTCAGTCGCAGTTTGCAATTACAGCATGAAACTGTGACTAAATGCTGAACACTGAATACTATTTAAATACTCATTCTGAAATCTTCAATAACAGGATTTGCTTTTGCAAAATCGGTTTCTTGAATAAAAACCTCAACTGCCAAATCTGTTCCTCCAAAACCTCCCAAACGAGCTGATTGAATATTATCTTTTTTTACTGTTTCTACTCCAGCTTCTTCTAATCTTTCCTGTAAAGCAATTGCTAAAACTTCACTTCCCGAAAACACCTTCATTAATCCCATGACATTATATTTTTTATTATTTATTGTAATATTACTTTTAATTGTTCTTGAAAACTTTCATTTTCATTCATTTCAAGATGCCCTTGCCCTTTTAAAAGATACAAATGACCTTTAGAATCTAAAATTTTATTTAATCTGACTGAATTTTCAACTGGAATCAATTGATCATCTAATCCATGAAAAATATAAATTGGAGCTTTAACTTTTGGAAGATATTGATACGTTTCTAAATGAAACTTTTTCATAAAATCAGGAAAAAATCGGACTTTAGTTCCAGATAATTCTGTGAAACTAAAATAAGGAGACTGAAGAATTAGTGCTTTCGGTTTATTTTCTGAAGCTAAAATCGCAGCCAATCCTGAACCAATAGAATAACCGGCAATAATAATTTTATTTTCGGGATATCTTTCGGTCAAGCTTTTATATACCGCTGCAACATCTTTATTTAACTGTTCTTCGTTTTCAATTTCTCCTTCACTTTTTCCAAAACTGCGATAATCTAAAATAAAAATATCATAACCTAAATTGGTATAGCTTTTCGCAATTTTACCCCAAGTTTCAAGAGTTCCAGCATTTCCATGAAGATAGAACACAAGACCTTTCGAATTTTCAGCCTTAAATAATAAGCCGTTTAAATTTACACCATCAAAAGATTTGATATTCAGTTCTTCAAATGGACTTTCATATTCAAATTTATATTCTTTTGGAAGCGTTGCGCTTTGAAAAACCATTCCAACCTGATTAAAATATACATAAGAAACAATAATTACATAAATAATTGCGAAAAAAGCCAGAAGCGCAATCGTTAAAAATTTAAGCGTTTTTATCATTTCCATATTATATCGAAAAGTCTATTCTTCTTCTACGTCGTCTTCCTCTTCATCAAGTTCTTCCTCACCTTCTTCATCCATATCAAATAAATAAGGTTCGATCAGCATTTTATCTGCCAAAATTTCGATTCTTTCTGTTAAAGTTTCAGCAAAAATGATTCGTTGTGTTTTTGCAATACTGTTTGAAATACGCATAATTTTAGGGTCATTACGCAATTTCAAAATAGGATCAGCATCATCTAAAATAAACATTTTAAGACGATTTACATTGTAACCAGCCGTACTGAACATATCGTTTAGTTTTGTAGGTGTTCCAATCAAAACATCGATACCTGTAGAAATGTAGTTTTTATCATAATCCATATCGCCTTTGTCGTGAACACCATAAACTTCAAGATTGGTATATTTTCCATACTTCTCAAAAAGTTCTTCCATGGCCAGCACTTTTTCTTTGTCTTCAACAATGATTAATGCGCGTGGCGACTCTTCGTTTTTTCCAGCCAATTGCTGAATCACATTCAATACAATCGTTGTACTTTTTCCACTTCCCGCTGGAGAAACAATTATACAGTCGGCACCGCTTTTTATTGTCGAAAAGGTTTCCATCTGCAAAACATTTGCTTCTGTTAAACCGTTTTCAATTAGCCCGTCTTGTAATTTCTCGTTTATTTTTTTTAGTTTCATCTATTGAGATTGAAAAATTAAAAAATTGAAAAAATTGAAAAATTAAATCCGTGAACAAAATCTTTCAATTATTAAATTTTTAAATCATTAAATTAATTTTACTTGCTTGCGAACATTTTCACGTCATTTTCAGAGATTTCGTTTCCTCCTAAAATGATTAATCTTTCGACAACATTTCGAAGTTCACGAATATTCCCAGTCCAATCATATTCTTGCAATAATTGTATGGCTTGCGCCGAAAATACTTTGACTACATTTCCTTGTTCCGAAGCAATTTTCTCTGCAAAATGTCTTATTAGAGCCGGAATATCATCACGTCTTTCATTCAAAGGTGGCACTTTTATTAGAATAACCGCCAAACGATGGTATAAATCTTCACGGAAACGGCCTTCGGCAATTTCTGTTTTTAAATCTTTATTTGTTGCGGCAACTACGCGAACATCAACTTTAATATCTTTATCGGCACCAACTCTGGTAATCATGCTTTCCTGAAGCGCACGTAAAACTTTGGCTTGCGCCGAAAGACTCATGTCACCAATTTCATCTAAGAAAATAGTTCCTTTATCAGCCGCTTCAAACTTTCCGGCGCGATCTTTCACTGCCGATGTAAACGCACCTTTTACGTGTCCGAATAATTCACTTTCGATCAGTTCACTCGGAATCGCAGCACAGTTTACTTCAATTAAAGGGAAATTAGCGCGTTCGCTTTTTTCATGCAATTGATGCGCCACTAATTCTTTTCCAGTTCCGTTTGGCCCTGTAATTAAAACTCTGGCTTCGGTTTGAGCTACTTTATCAATCATCACTTTAATATGATTAATAGATTCGCTCTCGCCTATCATTTCGTAATTTTTGCTGACTTTTTTCTTTAGAATTTTATTCTCAACAACTAATTGTTTTTTATCTAAAGCATTACGAACCGTATTTAATAAACGATTCAAATCTGGCGGTTTTGAAATATAATCAAAAGCTCCCAAACGCATTGTATGAATGGCCGTTTCCATATCACCATGACCGGAAATCATAACCATCGGAATTTCTGGTTTTATCTTTTTTACTTCTTCTAAAACCTCAACACCGTCTAGTTTTGGCATTTTGATATCGCACAAAACCAAATCGTAATCGTTGTTTTTTATTTTTTCAAGACCGGCAACGCCATCTTCGGCTTCATCAACTTGATATGAATCATTTTCTTCTGATAAAATTTTCACCAAAACTCTTCTGATCGCTGCTTCGTCTTCGACAATTAGTATTTTACTCATTCTTTTTTAAGATACTAAGATGCTAAGATCCTGAGATTCTGAGTTTTTTTTAAGCTAAAATCTTAGCATCTCAGAATCTTAGAAACTTAGAATCTCTAAGTTAATATTTAAGCCACTTATACAATTCCTTCCAAGTTGGTTTTTTGCCGTACATTAAAATACCTACTCGGTAAATTTTTGCTGCGAACCAAACCACAAGGAAAAAGGTAGCAAACAATAATGATACCGAAATTGCAATTTGCCACCACGGCACACCAAATGGAATGCGCATTAACATAACAATTGGTGATGTAAGCGGAATCATTGAAAACACAACGGCAATAGTTCCATGCGGATCATTTACAACGGTAAAAAAACCAATATATACACTTAAAATCAAAGGCATTAATATTGGCAAAAGAAATTGCTGCGAATCGGTTTGATTATCAACCGCCGCTCCAATTGCCGCATAAAATGAACTGTATAGAAAATAACCTCCAATAAAATAAACTACAAAACCAATTATGATACTGGCAATTGGCAGATTCCATAATTCAGCAATATACATTTGTGCTGAACCTGAAAGTTCATGTTGTGCCGATTGCATTAATTCTGGTGAAATTCTCGCTGTTGGGCCAACATTTACACCAAAAAAAGCCGAAGCAGCAAACATTAATCCTAAACCAATAATCGCCCAAATCATAAACTGTAAAATTCCGGCCAATGAAGTTCCGACAATTTTACCAATCATTAACTGAAATGGCTTTACTGATGAAATAATGATTTCGATAATTCGGTTTGTTTTTTCTTCAATTACGCTTCGCATTACCATATTTCCGTAGATGATAATGAACATCATAATTAAATAACCAAATGCACCGCCGATAGCAATTTTTATTTCATTTAAACCTTTTAAGCTTTCTTCTCCTGACGCTTTCACCAAATGAATGTTCACATTTGACTGTGCTTTTTGAATAGCCAAAGTATCAAGTTTTGCTTCTTCCAGATTTAGTTTTGTAATTTTTGAGCCAATGATATCCTGAGTGTTTTCTATAAAAGAAATACTTGGACTGTTATTCGAAATAAATTCAATTTTGCTTTCTAAATCTTTTGAATTATTTGTTTTTGGAATGACAATTAATCCGCTGAAATTCTCTTTTGTAATACTGTCTTTTAAGGCTTTTACATCAATTTCAGATAAATTCAGGTATTTATATTCGCCTTTTTTCTTGTTTTGTTTTACGAAATCATTGGCAAATAATCCGGTTTCGTCATGAATTGCAATACGTTTTGTTTCAGCTTTCATTGAGCTCAAATAGCCAATAAAAACAGCTATCGCCACAAATAAAAGCGGACTCAAAAAAGTCATGACAACAAAAGATTTATTGCGGACTTTGGCAATAAATTCTCTTTTTATAATCAACGAGATGATGCTCATAAATATCTTAATTTTTCAAATTCCAAATTCCAATTTAAGAGTTTTAACATTGGGATTTGGAATTTATTTTTTGGAATTTTAATTTTTATTTTCAGTAACCGTTTGAATAAAAATATCGTTTACACTTGGGATTTTTTCTACGAAATGAGTTACTTGACCTCTTTGTGTTAAAAGATGCAGTAATTCATTTGGTGTTGCATTTCCTATTTGAATGTCTAATTTTAGGTCGTCATTTAAAGATTTAAAATTTGCCGGCGAAACCGTAAATTTCTGTGTAATATCATACATCAAACCTTCAACATTATCGGTTAGAATTCCAACTTCAAAACTATTGGTTTTAAACTGACGCTTTACATCACTTACTTTTCCTTCTATTAATTTATTCGATTTATGAATTAAAGCAATATGATCGCAAAGTTCTTCAACACTTTCCATTCTATGTGTCGAAAAAATTATAGTTGAACCTTGCTCTTTCAATGCTAAAATTTCGTCTTTAATAACATTGGCATTCACTGGATCAAAACCCGAAAAAGGTTCATCAAAAATCAGCAATTTAGGTTTGTGCAAAACACAGACCACAAACTGAATTTTTTGTGCCATTCCTTTAGAAAGCTCCTGAATCTTTTTATTCCACCAGCCCTGGATTCCCAAACGGTCAAACCAATATTCTAACTGCAGTTTTGCCTCGGCTTTAGAAAGTCCTTTCATCTGTGCCAAATACAAACATTGTTCTCCCACTTTCATTGAAGTATACAAACCTCTTTCTTCAGGAAGATAACCAATAGTCTGTACATGTTTTGGCTGTAATTTTTCTCCATCCAAAATTACTTCACCGCTGTCTGGCAGTGTAATTTGATTTATGATTCGGATAAGGGAAGTTTTTCCAGCTCCATTCGGACCTAAAAGCCCATATATACTGCCTTTTGGCACATTTAATGAAACTTCATTAAGCGCTACATAATCGCCATATTGTTTTACGACTTTATGTACTTCGAGTAAGTTGCTCATGCTATATTTTGGATTTTTCTGCGTCGCTCTTAACCATTGTGGCTCAGCGAGTGTAAAAGTAAATAATTACTAGCAAATCTGTGTACTAATGCACAAAAAACCCATCCTAAATTTAAGTTAGAATGGGTTTTAATATTTATTTGCCTTTTTTAGAAAAAGTACAGTTTATGAAAACATATCTTTTACTTTTTCAAAAAATGATTTCTCAGATTTTTCTGGATTTGGAGCAAAATGTTCATCGTTTAAAGCATTTTCAAAAAATTGTTTTTGCTCTTTATTCAATGTTTTTGGCGTCCAAACATTTACGTGAACCAATAAATCACCGCTTCCGTAACCGTTGATGCTTGGAATACCTTTTCCTTTTAATCTTAATATTTTTCCAGATTGAATTCCTTCTTCCAGCTTAATACGAACTTTTCCGTTGATTGCCTCAATATCTTTAGAAGCTCCTAAAACAGCTTCAGGGAAACTGATATATAAGTCAAAATGAATATTTTCGCCTTCACGTTTTAAAAATTCGTGCTCAACTTCTTCAATTACAACAATCAAATCACCTGGAATACTGTTTCCTGGCGCGTCATTTCCTTTATTAGAAACTTTTAACTGCATACCGTCAACCACACCGGCTGGAATTTTGATAGAAACTGTTTCGTCTTCTACCACCATTCCTTGACCATCTGCTTCAGAAGGTTTTTTATCTAAAATTTGTCCAGAACCGCCACAAGTAGGACAAGTCGATGCAGATTGCATTCTTCCCAAAATGGTGTTCGTAACACGCATTACTTGCCCTTGACCGTTACAAGTCGAACAAGTTTTGTATGTCACGCCTTTAGCCTGAACTTTACGTTTTACTTTTACTTTTTTCTCAACTCCATTTGCAATCTCTTCTAAAGTCAATTTTACTTTAATTCGAAGGTTGCTTCCTTTAGCGCGACGCGGACCGCCTCCGCCTCCACCGAAACCGCCAAATCCGCCTCCGAAAATGTCACCAAACTGGCTGAAAATGTCATCCATATTCATACCGCCATGGCCACCGCCAAATCCTCCAGAACCATCAAAAGCCTGATGTCCGTACTGATCGTATTTCGCTTTTTTATTCGGATCGCTTAAAACTTCATAAGCTTCTGCCGCAAGTTTAAAGTTTTCTTCTGCCTCTTTGTCGCCTGGATTTTTATCCGGGTGATATTTTAAAGCACTTTTTCGGTAAGCTTTTTTAATTTCAGCAGCGTCAGCATTTTTTGAAATGCCTAGTATTTCGTAAAAATCTTTTTTCATAATTTAGGTTAAATTCCAAATCATAAATTCCAAATTCCAATAGTTAAAAAATTGGCCTTTAGAATTTTACTTGCATTTTTTTTAGTTTCCGATAACTACTTTAGGGAAACGAATAATTTTATCTCCTAATTTGTAGCCTTTTTCAATAACATCAACAATTTTCCCTTTTAATTTGTCAGACGGAGCTGGAATTTGGGTAATTGCCTCAGCAAAATCAGCATTAAAAGCATCACCTGCTCTTACTTCAACTTGCTCTAAACCTTTAGAAACCAAAGTACTTTTCAGCTTTTCATGAATCAATTCAACACCTTTTTTCAGATTTTCATCATCAGATTTGTTGATCTCAACAGTCGCTCTGTCAAAATCATCTAAAACAGGAAGCATTGCTAACAAAACTTCTTGGTTTGCTGTTTTGAACAAATCGATACGCTCTTTTGAAGTTCTTTTTTTGTAATTTTCAAATTCGGCAAATAATCTCAAAAACTTATCTTTTTCTTTTGCCAAGTCATGAGCCAATTGCTCTTCAACACTTAATTCTTCAACAATTAACTGCTCTCCGTTGGCATTGTTTTCTAACGTTACATCATCTAATTCCTGATCGAATTCTGTATTTTCCGTAGTCATATTACTTTTATTTTTAAAAATATTCTTAAACTTCATTTTTTATTCTTTTTGTTGGATTGCAAAAGTACTGCCAAATCTTATAAAATGTCAAATTGTCACTTTATTAAAACTGAGCCTTTTAAAATCCAAATATACCCTAAAAAAATTTAGTATAATTTTAAGACTATTACGTTATAGTTTATTTTATCTTTGAAACTCAAATAAATCAAATCTATTACCTATCAAAATTGAATTTAAGGGTTGGCTCAGGCCTCAAAAATAATTATTAATTCAAATTTACCTTATATTAAAAAAAGCTTCGCCTTATACAGACGAAGCTTTTTTTTATGCTTTCCTTTTCACCTTTAACTCTTCAAAAGTTTCAGACAAATAATATATTTTATTGCACGGGCGGAGGGATTCGAACCCCCATCAACGGTTTTGGAGACCGCTATTCTACCCTTGAACTACGCCCGTAACTTAAGGTTGGCAAATTAAAAGTTTTTTTTCTTTACCAGCAACTTTTTCATGCAGAGATTTCAAAAGAAAATCCTTTAAATCCGCGCAATCAGAAGCAAAAACCTTTACTACAGACAGTTAACTCAACAAAGCATTTTTCAATCCGTCAAAATCAACAGAAACCTGATCACCTGTCACTAAATTTTTAAGTGAATAAGTGTTTGAAGCAATTTCCTGATCTCCCGCAATTACTGCAAACGGAATCAAACGTTTATCTGCATATTGAAACTGTTTTCCAACTTTTACATTATCAGGATACAATTCAACTTTTATATTTTCCTTTCTTAATTTCTGAATCGCTTTTGACGCATATAAAGCTTCTTTATCTCCAAAATTCAAGAATATTGCTTTTGAAGCTGCCACAACAGTTTCTGGAAACAATTCTAATTTTTCTAAAACCAAATAGATTCTATCCAATCCAAAAGAAATCCCGACACCACTCATATTTTTCAAACCAAAAATACCAGTCAAATCGTCGTATCTTCCGCCACCGCCGATAGAACCCATCGAAACGGTTTTTGGAGCACCAACTTCAAAAATAGCTCCAGTATAATAATTTAAACCGCGTGCCAAAGTCACGTCCAAATCTAAAATTGCAGTTGACAAACCTAAATCTGCAACATTGTCACATATAAATTTCAGTTCTTCAACGCCTTTCATTCCTTCTTCTGATTCAGCTAATAATTCTGAAAGCTGCTTAATTTTATCTGCAAAAGTTCCTGAAAAACTAAAAAGAGGCTGTACTTTTACTAAAGCTTCTTCAGAAATTCCTTTTTCAACCATTTCTTTTTTAACGCCGTCTTCACCAATTTTGTCTAATTTATCAAGAGCAACCGTAAAATCAATTAATTTATCTGAAGCTCCAATTACCTCAGCAATTCCAGATAATATTTTTCTGTTGTTGATTTTGATTGTAACGCCTTCTAAACCTAAAGCCGTAAAAACCGTATCATACAATTGAACCAATTCTACTTCCTGCCACAATGATTTTGAACCAACAACATCAGCGTCACATTGGTAAAATTCTCTATAACGCCCATTTTGAGGATTATCTGCTCTCCAAACTGGTTGAATCTGATATCTCTTAAATGGAAATACAATATCGTTTTGGTGTTGTACAACATATCTAGCAAACGGAACCGTTAAGTCATAACGTAAAGCTTTTTCTGAAATTCTGCTAGTAAATCTATTCAGTTCGATTCTCTGATTAAGATCAATTGTTTCTGCAGAATTAACTTGTAAAGCTTCAATAGATTCTGGTAATTCAATTTTTTTACTTTTATCATAGAAAAAATTACCTGAATTCAATATTTTAAAAATCAAACGGTCGCCTTCTTCTCCATATTTACCCATCAAAGTATCTGAATTTTCAAACGAAGGAGTTTCTATCGGTTGAAAACCAAATTTTTCAAAATTACTTTTTATGGTCTGCATAATATATTGGCGTTTTGACACCTCAGCTGGTGAAAAATCTCTTGTCCCTCTTGGTACGCTTGGTTTTGAAGCCATCTTTCTGTTTATTTTAGATTTCTGATTTTAGATTTTAGATTCCTTTGAGATCTAAAATCTAAAACCTTTAAAATTAATTTATTTCTAGATTTTCTTTAGATTGTTGGTTCTTCAGACTTTCGACTTTATGACTTTCCAACTTTCGACTTAATTAAGTCTGCAAATATCTTACTTTTTAAAATAAATAATAACAGTTCGAAAACAAACTTGTAACAAAAACCGTATTTTCGTGACAAATTGGTCATGATGCTAAAATTATTTAAAGAAAATATCCGAATTGCTTTTGGTTCCATCAAAACACAAATTCTTCGAACCATTCTTACCGTATTAATTATTGCTATCGGAATTACCGCTTTGGTTGGGATTCTAACCGTTGTTACGGCTTTAGAAAATACCGTTTCGACCAATTTTGCCTCTATGGGCGCTAACACATTCAACATCAACCAATACGAAAACAATCTAAAAAATCGCGGCGGTAAAGAACGTGAAATCATAAATCCGATTATTTCATATCCTGAAGCCGTTGCCTTTAAAAACAAATACAAATATCCATTTACAGAAACCTCACTTTCATTCACCGCAACTTCAAAAGCAGAAGTGAAATTTTTAGGCGAAAAAACAGATCCCGAAATAAAAATTTTAGGTGTCGATGAACATTTTATATCGAATTCAGGCCTGGAAACTACTTTAGGACGTTCTTTCAATCTGTTTGACATTGACAACAATACCTATTCCTGCATTGTAGGGTCCGATTTTGAAAAAGGTTTATTGAAAGATGTAAATCCAATTGATAAAATCATTTCAATTCGGGGCGCACGTTTTAAAGTAATTGGCGTTTTAAAAGAAAAAGGATCAACGTTTGGAAACAGTCAGGATTTACGCGTTTTAATTCCAATTCAAGTGGCCCGTTCCTTATTTACTGCACCAAATATCAATTACACTGTCAGCGTTATGGTTTCTAAAAAAGAACTTTTAGATCCTGCAATTGACAATGCCACCAGCGTTATGCGCCGCGTTCGTAAATTAAATCCGGTTCGAGACAACAATTTTGGCATTGGCCGAAGCGACGATTTAATAAACCGTATTCTCGGAATCACACAATATTTAGGCTGGGCTTCTTGGATTATTTCGATCATAACAATTCTAGGATCGTCAATCGCGTTGATGAACATTATGATTGTTTCTGTTACAGAACGCACACGCGAAATTGGTGTCAGAAAAGCTTTAGGCGCAACAAAATCAACCATTTCTGTTCAGTTTTTTATCGAAACTTTACTAATTGGACAAATTGGCGGATTGGTCGGAATTGTAATAGGAATTCTGCTTGGATTTGCCATTGCGACGGCTATGAACTTTGCCTTTGTTATTCCGTGGAGTGCTATTTTTGCTGCTTTTGCTACTAGTTTTACCGTTGCTATAGTTTCGGGATTATATCCGGCAATAAAAGCATCAAAATTAGACCCAATCGAAGCTTTGCGATACGAATAGTTTTTTTTTAGTGGTCAGTACTCAGGTTTTTAGTGTTCAGTTTTAGCTGAAAACTATAAGGATCTTTTGGCTGAACACTAAAAACCTGAACACTGAACACTCTCTTAAATATTCGTTTTTATCATTCGGTCATTATCATAAATATCTTTTCGAAGTTCGATATTTTTGAAATTCAGTTTTTCAAGCATTTCTTTCGTTTCTTTACCCAGATACTGATTAATTTCAAAATACAATTGCCCATTTTCCAAAAGGTTTTTCTGAGCTAACTCGGCAATTTTTCTGTAAAAAATCAAAGCGTCGTTGTCATCAACAAATAAGGCTAAATGCGGTTCAAAATCCAGAACATTCTTCTTGATTTCAGCTTTTTCTAAATTACGAACATAAGGCGGATTTGAAACAATGATATCATAATCTGATTTCAAAATATCTAATTCCAATATATTCTTCAGCATAAAAGTAACCTCCACATTATTGTTTATGGCATTTCTTTTAGCTGTCTCTAATGCTTTTTTAGACACATCAATAGCATATACTTTTGCATTTGGAAGATTTTTAGCCAATGAAATAGCGATACAGCCGCTTCCAGTTCCAATATCTAAGATTTTGATTTCTTTAGACTTGTCTATATTTTTATTTTCGTTGATAATCCATTCCACCAATTCTTCGGTCTCTGGTCTCGGAATCAAAACATTTTCATTTACTTCAAACTCCAAACCGTAAAAACTCGTTTTCCCAAGCAAATACTGAATCGGAACTTCATTTTTAAGTTCTTGCAATAGTGAATCCCAAACCACAAAATCTTTCTCTGAAAAATTCAGTTCGTGATTTAAAGCTAAATCAATCTGACGTAATTTATGTTTGTCGTCTAAAATTAAATAGAAAAAACTCTCCGCTTCATATGCATCATAAAAAGGCGATAATTCTTTTATAAACTGAGTACGGTATTGTTTGATTTTCATTTTTAATATCTGAGTATTTTTTCAGCAAAAGCCAATTTCTTTCAAAATAAGTGTCGGAAAATCTAATTTGTTACAAGATTTTACAAAACTTTCAACATCCAAACCGGGCAAGAACTGTGCCCAGTACATCCTAATGGAGCATCTAAATATTCAAAACCTGATTTTTTATACAATTTTTGGGCATCATGCATAAATGGCATCGTTTCAATATAGCATTTTTTAAAGCCAAAATTCCTTGCTTCATTCAGACATTTTTCCATCATTTGGCCTCCTATCCCTAAACCTCGTGTTTTTGGCAAAAAATACATCTTTTGCAGTTCACAAATTTCTGGATCGCCATTTTCTAAAGGTGCAATACCGCAACAACCCACGATTTCACCTTCATTTTCAACAACAAAATAAACTGATTTCGGTTTATTATATTCTTCAAACATTAAATCCAGATATGGATCTGCGTATGCTGTACCTACTTTAGGAATTTCCATTTCATCAAAAACAGAACGTATTAATTCAGCAACTGCTTTATTGTCCTCTTTTTTAATTGCTCTAATTATGCAATTTTTCATAATTCTTTTTATTCATGTAATATTTACAAAAGTAAAAATACTTTTTCGATAGTTTCCCAACAATCCTGTTAACTATTGAGACTAAAGTCAAAATTAATTACTTTTGCACAGTGAATATACATGAGAAGTACATAAAACGCTGTATCGAACTTGCCCAAAATGGTTTTGGAACAACTTATCCAAATCCGATGGTGGGCAGTGTAATTGTTTATGAAGACCAAATTATCGGTGAAGGCTGGCATAAAAAAGCTGGCGAACCGCACGCCGAAGTGAATGCGGTTCGATCTGTGAAAGATAAATCGCTATTAAAAAAAGCAACAATTTACGTTAGTTTAGAACCTTGCTCTCATTTTGGCAAAACACCTCCTTGCTGTGATTTAATTATTGCCAATAAAATTCCGAATGTTGTTGTTGGAACTGTTGATCCTAATGAAAAAGTCGCAGGAAAAGGAATTAAAAAACTGCTTGAAGCTGGTGCAAATGTTACGGTTGGTGTTCTTGAAGACGAATGCAACGAACTTAATAAACGCTTTTTTACTTTTCATCAAAAAAAACGTCCTTATATCATTTTAAAATGGGCCGAAAGTCAAGACGGATTTTTAGCACCAGAAAAAGAAATGAATCAGGAACGCAAACCGGTTTGGATTACCAATCAATATTCAAGACAATTGGTTCATAAATGGCGAAGTGAAGAACAGGCAATTTTAGTAGGAACTCAAACTGTCATTGAAGACAATCCTAAATTAAACACTAGAGATTGGTCAGGAAATAATCCTGTACGAGTGGTTTTAGATCAGAATAACCGAATTTCAAAAGACAGTTTTGTTTTTGACAACAGTGTAAAAACAATTGTATTTTCAAAAGACGGAAACAATTCCTCAACTGAAAACACCATTTTTGAAAAGATTGATTTTAATGAAAATCTAATTTCTCAGATTTTAAACGTTTTGTATCAGCATCAAATTCAGTCTATAATTATTGAAGGCGGAAGACAAACTTTACAATCTTTTATTGATGAAGATTTATGGGATGAAGCCCGAATTTTCATAGGAGCAACTCATTTTGAAAAAGGCATAAAAGCACCGATTATCCAAAAGAAAAACACAATCAAAACCAATATTCAGAACGACGAATTACTTTATATTACAAACCATGATTGATACGATAATTTTTGACTTTGGCGATATTTTCATCAATTTAAACAAACAAGGAACCATTTCAGGATTGCAAAAATTAGGCATGACCGAATGGAATTCAGAAATGGATCGTTTGAATTTATTATATGAAACTGGCGATGTTTCGTACGAAGATTTTTTAGGCGGATTTCAAAAAGAACTTCCAAATGCTTCAGTTGAAGAAATTTTAAAAGCTTGGAATGCCGTTTTAGCCGATTTTCCAGCGTACCGACTTGAGTTCTTAAAGGAGCTTTCAAAAAAATATCGTTTGTTTCTTTTGAGCAATACAGATGCTATTCATATTGCCACTTTTGAAAAAACAGTCGGCATTCCTTTTTATACTGACTTTTATAACTGTTTTGAAAAAGTTCATTTTTCGTTTGAAATTAGAAAACGTAAACCCAATGCAAATTCTTATCAGCATTTAATTGATGAACATCATTTAATCCCAGAACAGACTTTATTTGTTGACGACAAAAAAGAAAACACAGATGCTGCTGTTGCTTTAGGCCTTCATGTATGGAATTTGCAAGTTGGACAAGAAGATGTTGTCGATTTATTTAGCAAAGGAATATTATAAAAAATTAGCCATTTAGATTTTAATTTTGGAATACAGCGACACTTATCAAACCATTGCATTTGAATCTGAAGAGATTCTTTTTAAAGAAAAAGGAAGCAAATTCTTTGGCTACGCTTTTCCTATTGAAAACGAAGACGAAGTAAAACCCATTATTGAAAACCTAAAAAAACTGCATCCGCATGCCGTGCATTACTGTTATGCTTATCAATTAGGAACAGCTCCGAAAATATCATACAGGGCAAATGACGACGGAGAACCCAGCAATACTGCCGGCGCACCCATTTATGGTCAAATTCAGTCTTTCGGATTAACGAATATTCTTGTAGTCGTGGTTCGTATTTTTGGCGGTGTAAAATTAGGAGTTGGCGGTTTAATCGCTGCTTACCGAACAACTGCGCAAATGACACTTGAAATTTGCGAAATTGTTGAAAAAACAATTGATGTTCATTTTTTAATCTCTTTTGATTATAAAAATATGAATAAAGTAATGCGGGTTATTAAAGAAAAAAAGCTGGAAATTATTTCTCAAGAAATGGAAATAGAGGAAAATTCCGATATTCCAATTGGCAAAATAATCACAAAAACGCGAAAAAAAAATGCCGAATCTGTATTCGACATTTTTGATTTAATGTTTGAAATCGACATTAAAATTATATAAATTAACACTAAAACATAGCTCATTTTAACAATTATACCAGTGTTTTAAATAATTCTAAAATGTAATCTGGAGGCGCTGTTGGGCGGCCCGTTTTTAACGAAATAAATACTAAAATAAACACAGCCGTTGTTAATAACTCACCCGCTTCGTTAAAGATCTCACAGTCGAATTCGATCTTTACAGAAGACTGACTTTTGAAGGTTGTATGAATTGTAAGAAGTTCATCATAACGCGCTGATTTTTTATAATTTATTTGCATCGAAACAATTGGCAGGCCAATCCCGCTTTCTTCCATGCTCGCATACGAAATCCCTTTGTTTCTAAGCCATTCCACGCGTCCGATCTCAAAATAAGGCACATAATTTCCGTGATAAACTACTCCCATTTGATCAGTTTCGGAGTAACGGACACGCACTTGCGTTTGATGATTTTTCATTCTTTATATATTAAAAATAATTAATTCTAAAAATAACTCTTACAACATTTTTTTATAAAATTAGACACCAAAATATTTTTTTTTACAGAAATTTGTTCACATATTTGTTATCCCGAAATACGGAGAAATTTTGCTCCTTTTTTATTAGGAGAATCTTTATCAATAATAAAAAACTTATCTGAATCTATGACTAAAACTGCTCAATCGGTATGGGAAAACTGTTTGTCCTTTATAAAAGACAATATTCAAGATCAAGCTTACAAAACTTGGTTCGAACCAATCAAATCAGTTGAGCTAACCGACAACGCATTATATATTCAGGTACCTAGTAAATTTTTCTACGAATGGTTAGAAGAACATTACGTTAAATTATTGAAAGTTGCGCTTACCAAAGAACTGGGAAAAAACGCAAAGTTACTCTATAAAATTAAAATGGAGAACACTTATGGAAACAAACAGCCGTTTACCGAACAGCTGCCAAGTTCCAACAGAGTGCCTATGAAACCGCAAGAGGTTGACGCTCCGTTTAAAAACTTAAATCCAGAGCTAAAAAATCCGTTTGTAATTCCTGGTATCAGAAATTTAAAAATTGAGTCGCAATTAAATCCAAATTACAGTTTTGATAATTTCCTTGAAGGAGATTCAAACCGTTTGGCGCGTTCTGCAGGTATGGCTGTTGCTAATAAACCTGGAGGAACTTCATTTAATCCATTGTTGATTTTTGGTGGAGTTGGTTTAGGAAAAACGCACTTAGCACACGCTATTGGTGTTGAAGTAAAAGACAAATATCCTGAAAAAACGGTTTTATATATTTCTGCCGAAATTTTCACACAACAATATATTGATTCGGTAAAAAAGAACAATCGTAATGATTTCATTCACTTTTACCAATTAATCGACGTTTTGATTATTGATGACGTTCAGTTTCTTTCTGGAAAATCTGGAACGCAGGACGTGTTTTTCCATATTTTTAATTATCTGCACCAAAACGGAAAGCAGGTAATTTTAACTTCAGACAAAGCGCCTGTTGATATGCAGGATATTGAACAAAGATTATTATCTCGTTTTAAATGGGGATTGTCTGCAGAATTGCACCAGCCTGATTACGAAACACGTATTTCAATCTTAAAAAACATTTTGTACCGAGATGGTGTTGAAATGCCAGAAGACATTTTAGAATATGTTGCACGCAATATCAAAACTAACGTTCGTGAACTTGAAGGAGCAATTATTTCGTTAATCGCTCAGTCTTCTTTCAACAAAAAAGAAGTTACGATTGAGTTGGCAAAAAGTGTTGTAGAGAAATTTGTTAAAAACGTAAAGAGAGAAATCTCTATCGATTATATTCAAAAAATTGTTTCTGATTATTTCCAATTAGATATCGAAACACTTCAATCAAAAACAAGAAAAAGGCACGTTGTTCAGGCAAGACAATTGGCCATGTTTTTTGCAAAGAAATTTACTAAAGCTTCTTTGGCAAACATTGGTTCACAAATTGGAGACCGCGATCACGCTACCGTTTTACATGCTTGTAAAACTGTTGATAATTTAGTTTCTACAGACAAACAATTCAAAAAATTTGTCGAAGACATCAACAAAAAATTAACGCTATAAACGCGAATCATGCCAGTAAAAATTTTAATGGTTTGTTTGGGAAATATTTGCAGATCTCCTTTAGCAGAAGGTATTTTAGCATCAAAATTGCCCACAGACAAATTTATTGTTGATTCTGCAGGAACAGGATCATGGCATATTGGACATTGTCCTGACAAGCGTTCTATAGATGTTGCCCGCAAAAACGGAATCAACATAAGCGAGCAAAAAGGCAGACAAATTAAACCTGCTGATTTTGATGAATTCGATTATATCTATGTAATGGATAACTCGAATTTTCGCGATGTAGTTCATTTAGCTAAAACTCCTGAACATAAAAATAAAGTTCGTTTGATTTTAAACGAATTATTCCCAGATGAAAATGTCGATGTTCCGGATCCTTATTATGGTTCTGCAAATGGTTTCGACAACGTTTACCAGATGCTGGATGAAGCAACGGATTTAATTGCTGATCAACTTCTAAAAAAACATTCTTAATTCAATTCAATTGTTTCTAAAAGAGAGATAGTTGAATTTTTTAATTTTAAACAAATACACATGAAACTTCTCGGAAAATTATATCTTATTCCAACTACAATGGGCGAAAGCGATCCGATGGATGTTTTACCGCAAACGGTAAGAAGAACCATCGAGCTTATCGACCATTATATTGTTGAAAACGATAAAACAGCCAGAAAATCAATAAAAGCAGTTTATCCCGAAAAAAAGCAATCTGAATTGGTGCTTTTTACTCTTAATAAACGTACTCAACCAAGCGAACATTTAGATTTTATAAAACCTTTATTAGAAGGAAAAAATATGGGATTAATGAGCGAAGCCGGCTGTCCGGGCGTTGCAGATCCTGGTGCCGTAATTGTAAAATTAGCGCATGAAAAAGGAATTCAAGTTGTTCCTTTAGTTGGCCCTTCTTCTATTTTATTAGCCATGATGGCTTCTGGAATGAACGGCCAGAGTTTTACTTTTAACGGTTATTTGCCAATTGACAAAGACGAGAAAAAATCGGCATTAAAGTATTTTGAAAAATTATCTCAAGACAAAAATCAATCACAGCTTTTTATAGAAACTCCATATAGAAATAACAAATTGGTAGAAGATCTTTTGCAGATTCTAAATCCATCAACACATCTTTGTATTGCGACCGACATTACATTACCAACAGAATTCATTAAAACAATGAAAATTTCTGATTGGAAAAAATTAAAAGTAGATTTACATAATCGACCGACGATTTTCATTATTCATAAAATGTAAACTAAGTTTAAACCACTATATGAAAAAGTTGTTAATCGTTATTGTCATTTGCTTCTTCCAAAATGTTTTTTCACAAACCATTCCGAAAGGCAAATCAACTCAAAAAACAGAAGCCCCAGCTGAATATGTTCCGTCAAATACGCAAGCTGTTAATGAAGATGACGATCAAGTTTACAATACTTCAGGAGTAGATGTCATACCTCAATTTCCTGGAGGAATGAACGAATTTTATAAATTCATCAGCAAAAATTATATTGTCCCAAAAGAAAAACCATTTTTTGTAAAAGGAAAGGTGCACGCTACTTTTGTTATTGAAAAAGACGGCTCACTAAATGAAGCAAAAATATCAAAAGACATTGGCTTCGGGACAGGAAATGAAGCTATTCGCGTTTTACAACTATGTCCTAAATGGTCTCCGGCAAAATTAAAAGGAAAAGAAGTGAGGGTATTTTATGCCATTCCTATCGTTATAAATTAATATCTTTAATCTCTCACATAAGTTTCTCCAAAATCAAACTTTATCATGAGTAAACTCCCAAACGTAACTACAAGCATTTTAACGGTAATTTCTAAAATGAGAGCTGAATACAATTCGATAAATCTTTCGCAAGTCATCAAAATTTAACCTTCACAATCGACCTACGATTTTTATCATTCATAAAATGTAAACTAACCTTAAAACCACCATATGAAAAAGTTTATCCTCCTTATTTTGATTTGTTCGGGACAAAACATGTTTTCCCAAACTGTATTTCCTGAAAAGAAAAAAAATGAAGTTCTCACTATAGATACGCAAGCGAAAGAAACTTCCGAAGAAAATCAAATTTACAATACAGCAGGAATTGATGTAAGACCTGAATTCCCTGGAGGAGTAGAAGCAATGAACGCCTTTATAAAACAAAATTTCAAAATTCCAAAAGAAGGTTTAAAAGGAAAGATATATGCCATGTTTGTTATTGAAAAAGACGGATCATTAAGCGGTATTAAAATTTTAAGAGACATTGGATACGAAACAGCTGCAGAAGCCATAAGAGTTTTACAACTATTTCCAAAATGGAGCCCAGGACAACAAAACAATAAAACCGTTAGAGTCCTTTACTCTATGCCGATAATAATAAATTAAGTTTATCTTATTCACTCACAAGTTTCCCTAAAATCAAACTTTATTATGAGTAAACTCCCAAACATAACCACAAGCATTTTCACGGTAATGTCAAAAATGGCAGCTGAATACAATGCAATAAATCTTTCACAGGGATTTCCAAATTTTCCTGTTGATGAAAGATTAACGGATATTGTTGCCCGGTTATCAAAGGAAAACGTCCATCAATATACACCAATGGCAGGTTATCCGCCATTGATGAACAAAATTGCGAAACTAACTCAGGATTCTTATAACAGAACAATTAATCCTGAAACAGAGCTTTTAGTTACAGCAGGCGCGACACAGGGAATTTTTACTACAATTTTAGCTTTAGTAAAAGAAAATGACGAAGTGATTATTCTCGATCCGAGTTATGATTCGTATGAATCTCCTGTTTTACTCTGCAAAGCAAAACCAATTCGGGTTGCATTGAACGATGATTATACTCCAAATTGGGACACCATCGAAAAAGCCTGCTCAGAGAAAAGCCGCATGATTATCATCAATAATCCGCATAATCCAACAGGAAAAATATTAAACGAAGCCGATTTTCTTCAATTAGAAAAAATACTTTCAAAATATCCGGATCTTTTAGTTTTATCCGACGAAGTTTACGAATACATTACTTTCGAAGAAAAACATATTTCGGCACATACCAAAAGTTTTCTTTTAGACAGATGTATTATGGTTTCTTCTTTCGGGAAATCATTCCATATTACAGGCTGGAAAATTGGCTACACGATTGCACCGGAATATTTAATGAAAGAAATCAAG
Source organism: Flavobacterium sp. LC2016-01 (assembly GCF_009711135.1). Taxonomy (GTDB): domain Bacteria; phylum Bacteroidota; class Bacteroidia; order Flavobacteriales; family Flavobacteriaceae; genus Flavobacterium. Next base: position 113,540 of record NZ_WMIC01000013.1, read on the forward strand.
AAAGTACATCAGTTCTTGGTTTTCAGCGTCAACAGTATTTCTCAAGTTGCCATCAGCGAATATTTAGATGTTGTTGATGTCAATTTGCTTGGAAAATTCTATCAGGAAAAAAGAGATTATTTTCAAAAACTGCTTCAAAATAGCCGCTTTGAACTAAAACCATGCGAAGGAACTTACTTCCAAGTAGCTTCTTATGCTAATATTTCAGATGAAGATGATGTTACTTTCTGCAAAAATCTAATCATCAATCACGGCGTTGCAGCGATTCCAATTTCAACTTTTTATTCTGATCATAAAGACCAGAAATTGATACGTTTTTGTTTCGCCAAAGATAATTTCACCTTAGAAGCTGCCGCAAAAAAACTGTGTGATATATAAAGTTTATCAAAATTTTATAACAATATTATGCGTGCATCCTATTTTTTTAATTAATATTGTAAAAAAAGAAAAGTATGAGCTATACAGATAAAATGTTGCGCGATGACGCCTTAAAAGGCAAAGTCATAGTAGTCACAGGCGGCGGAAGCGGTTTAGGAAAAGCAATGACCAAATATTTCTTAGAATTAGGTGCTCAAGTAGCAATTACTTCCAGAGATTTAGAAAAACTAAAAACTACTGCAGCAGAACTTGAAAGTGAAACAGGCGGAAAATGTTTACCGCTTCAATGCGACGTTCGTCATTATGAAGAAGTAGAAAATATGCTTCAGGAAACTTTAAAAGTTTTCGGAAAAGTAGATGTTCTTTTGAATAATGCTGCGGGAAATTTTATTTCGCCAACAGAACGTTTATCTGCAAATGCTTTTGATACGGTTATCGATATTGTACTTAAAGGTTCTAAAAACTGTACACTGGCTTTTGGAAAACATTGGATTGACACCAAACAAACATCAGCAACGATTTTAAATATTGTAACAACTTATGCTTGGACAGGTTCTGCTTATGTGGTGCCAAGTGCAACTGCAAAAGCAGGAGTTTTAGCCATGACAAGAAGTCTTGCTGTAGAATGGGCAAAATATGGAATCCGTTCTAATGCCATCGCTCCGGGGCCATTCCCTACAAAAGGAGCTTGGGACAGATTATTGCCGGGAGATCTTGCTGAAAAGTTTGATATGGCCAAAAAAGTGCCTTTGAAACGTGTTGGAGATCACCAAGAACTAGCCAATTTAGCGGCTTATTTAGTTTCTGATTTTTCAGCTTACGTGAATGGTGATGTCATCACGATTGATGGAGGCGAATGGTTAAAAGGCGCAGGACAATTCAATTTATTAGAAGCAATTCCAGAAGAACTTTGGGATCAGCTTGAAATGATGATAAAAGCAAAAAAGAATAAATAATTACAAGTGCTTACTAAATTCAGAATATTTTTTAAATCTATACTGATTGCACGAAATCCCGAAGGTTTACTTTCGGGATTTTTTTATGTTTTTCACCATTCAGTTAATAGTTTTTTAACCATATAAGTGATATAAGTTCAATTAAGCATTATGTCGCTTAAACATTTTGCAACTTAAATTTACTTACATTACTTATATGGTTAAATTATTTTAAATGCTTAACAATTCACTTTAATTATTAATTTTGTCAAACAAATATCAAACAAAAATTTTATGCTCATTATTGGACTTGCAGGAGGAACAGGAAGTGGAAAAACAACAGTAGTACACCAAATCATGACAGAATTACCAGACACTGAAGTTGGCGTAATTTCTCAAGATTCGTATTATAAAGAAACAACCAATTTGTCATTTGACGAAAGAGCATTAATTAATTTTGATCATCCAAGATCTATTGATTTTGAATTATTGGTAAAACACTTAAAAGCTTTAAAAGCTGGAGAGACAATCGATCAGCCGGTTTATTCGTTCATTCAGCACAACAGAACGGATGATACCGTGGCAACGCATCCCAGAAAAGTAATGATCGTTGAAGGTATTTTAATTTTGACAAATCCTGAATTACGTGAACTTTGCGATATTAAAATTTTCGTTCACGCTGATTCTGACGAAAGATTAGTTCGCCGTTTAAAAAGAGATATTTCAGAACGCGGACGTGACATTAACGAGGTTTTAAACCGTTACCAAAACACCTTAAAACCTATGCATGAGCAATTTATCGAACCATCAAAGGCTTTTGCAGACATTATTATTCCAAATGACAAATACAATACTGTAGCAATTGATGTAGTTCGCGCCGTAATTAATCAGCGAATTTCATAATTTTTATTGTAAATTTAAACCATAAAAATTAGGAGCTAATTCCCGCTTTCGCCTTTATTCCCGATAAAGAAAAAACTACGGCAAAAGCCTTGTTTTTCTAAATCGGGAGATACCGGCTCTATCGGGGCTAAAAAGACCAATCATATTCAAAAGAAACACTCGGTTATATGAAATTCAAAAATCCATACAAAGACAAAAAATGGTTCAAATATTTGGGTAACAAATATGTTTGGGTCTTGCTGTTTTTTATTGTCTGGATGTTATTTTTAGATAATTACTCCTACTTTGATCATCGTTTTTTAGACGGGCAGATTAACGAACTGCAAGACAATAAAAAATATTATCAGGACGAAATAAAAAAAGATCAAGAACAGATCAAACAACTTAAAAATCCTGAACAAATAGAAAAATATGCTCGCGAAAAGTACTTTATGAAAAAAGACAGCGAAGATATTTACATCATCCAATTTGAAGGAGACACTATTCAAGAAAAAGAATAATTCAGAAAAAACACCTAATGGCCACTAACCTATTCGAAGATTTTAATCCGATTTCATCCAAACAATGGAAACAAAAAATTCAGTTTGAATTGGATGGAGCCGACTACAACCAAACTGTAATTTGGAATTCTCCAGAAGACATTCAGGTAAAACCTTTTTATCATGACGATGAATTTACCCAAAGTGCTTCTGTACAAACCCAGGCTTCAAACTTTAAAATCTGCCAAAACATATTTGTTTTTGATATCGAAAAATCGATAAAAAAAGCAATTAATTCGATTGAAAGAGGTGCCGAAAGTCTACGTTTTACTATCGAAAACGAAAATACTGACGTTCAAAAATTACTGGAAAATCTTCCTTTAGAAAACAGAACCGTTTACTTTTATTTGAGTTTTATCTCAATCGATTTCGTAAAAAAACTGAACACTATTTCTATTGAAAAAAAGGCAATTTTTTATTGCAATTTAGATCCAATTGGACAATTAGCACGAGACGGAAACTGGTTTAACACATCAGATAAAAACAATTTTGAAACACTTGAAAAAATTTCGTCTCAAACCAATCTTTCATTTCTTAGCGTAGATTCAGGTTTGTATCAAAATTCTGGAGCCAATATCACACAGCAAATTGCTTACAGTTTAGCGCATGCTAATGAATATTTAAACCGTTTTCCAGCTTCAGACAAAACAATTGTTTTTCAAATAGCTGTTGGAACAAATTACTTTTTTGAAATTGCAAAACTTCGTGCTTTGCGAATGCTTTTCAAATTAATCGCCACAGAATACAATCCAGAAATAGATTGTCATTTTTTGGTTACGCCAACCAAACGAAATAAAACTATTTACGATTATAACGTAAATATGCTTCGTACTACAACCGAATGTATGTCGGCAATTTTAGGCGGCGCCGATGCTGTGGCTAATTTGCCTTATGATGCTTTATATCATAAAGACAATGAATTTGGCGATCGAATTGCAAGAAACCAGCTTTTAGTTTTAAAACATGAAAGCTATTTTGACAAAGTCGATAATCCGGCCGATGGAAGTTATTACATTGAAAGTTTAACAATGCAATTGGCAGAAAAAAGTTTAAAATTATTTAAAGAAATCGAAGCTGAAGGAGGTTTCTTAAAACTTTTAAACGACGGAACGATTAAAAAGAAAATTCAGGAAAGCGCTGCTAAAGAACAAGATTTATTTGATTCTAAGAAAGAAGTTTTATTGGGAACCAATAAATATCCTAACAAAGAGGACAAAATGAAACATGATTTGGAATTGTTTCCTTTTGTAAAAATCAAACCTAGAAAAACATTAATTACACCTATTATAGAAAAAAGATTAGCCGAGAAACTGGAACAAGAAAGACTTGAGCTTGAGTAATTCTTTTTAAACGTAATTAATAATCATACCAAAGAAAGTGTCTCCATGATGAGAAAAGACCTTAAAAATATCAATCTTGAAAGTCAAAAGTCGAAAGTCGAAAATCTAAAGTCTAAAGATTTGACGAACAACTTTACTACAGCAGAAGGAATCGAGCTCAAAAAAAACTATTCTGAAAAAGATATAGAAGATTTAAAGTTTCTGGATTTTGGAGCTGGTTTTGCACCGAATTTACGCGGACCATACGCAACAATGTACGTTCGTCGTCCGTGGACAATTCGTCAATACGCCGGATTTTCGACTGCAGAAGAAAGTAATGCTTTTTACAGAAGAAACCTTGCTGCAGGTCAAAAAGGGCTTTCAATTGCTTTTGATTTGCCTACACATCGTGGTTACGATTCAGATCACGAGCGTGTTGTTGGCGATGTTGGAAAAGCAGGCGTTGCAATCGATTCGGTTGAAGATATGAAAGTATTATTTGATCAGATTCCCTTAGATGAAATGTCGGTTTCCATGACCATGAACGGCGCTGTATTACCTATTATGGCATTTTATATTGTAGCTGCAGAAGAACAAGGCGTTGCAATTGAAAAACTATCAGGAACTATTCAAAATGATATTTTGAAAGAATTCATGGTGCGTAATACTTACATTTATCCACCAACACCTTCGATGAAAATTATTGCTGATATTTTTGAATTCACAAGCAAAAAAATGCCAAAATTCAATTCTATCTCTATTTCTGGATATCATATGCAGGAAGCCGGCGCAACAGCTGATATTGAATTGGCCTATACTTTAGCCGATGGTTTAGAATATATTCGAACAGGATTATCAACCGGAATGACGATTGATGAATTTGCTCCACGCCTCTCTTTCTTTTGGGCAATTGGAATGAATCATTTTATGGAAATTGCAAAAATGAGAGCCGGCCGTATGATCTGGGCAAAACTGATTCAACACTTTAACCCGAAAAGTGATAAATCATTGGCATTGAGAACGCATTGCCAAACCAGCGGATGGAGTTTAACCGAACAGGATCCTTTTAATAATGTTGCCAGAACTTGTATTGAAGCAACTGCTGCTGCATTTGGAGGAACGCAATCTCTTCATACCAATGCTTTAGACGAAGCCATTGCTTTGCCAACTGACTTTTCAGCCAGAATTGCTCGAAATACGCAGATTTATTTACAGGAAGAAACTAAAATCACTAAAACTGTCGATCCTTGGGGAGGCAGTTATTATGTTGAATCGTTAACAAATGAGATTTTAGAAAGTACTTGGAAATTAATTGAAGAAGTTGAAGAACTCGGCGGTATGACGAAAGCAATCGAAGCCGGGATTCCGAAACTTCGAATTGAAGAAGCTGCAGCGAGAAAACAAGCGAGAATTGACAGCGGCCAGGATATTATTGTTGGTGTAAATAAATTTAGATTAGAAAAAGAAGATCCGCTTCATATTTTGGATGTTGACAACCAAATGGTCCGTAAACAGCAAATTGAGCGTCTTACAGAAATAAAAGCAAGCAGAAATACTGAAAAAGTAAATCAATCACTGGAAAAATTAATTCATTGTGCTAAAACAGGACAAGGAAACTTATTAGAAATTGCGACCGAAGCTGCACGAGAAAGAGCAACTTTAGGGGAAATCAGCGATGCTCTGGAAAGTGTTTTTGGACGATTTAAAGCACAAATTAAATCCTTTAGCGGTGTGTATAGTGCAGCAATAAAAAATGACGAAAATTTTGAAAAGGCAAAACAATTAGCTGATGCTTTTGCAAAACAAGAAGGAAGACGCCCTAGAATTATGATTGCTAAAATGGGACAAGATGGTCATGACCGTGGCGCAAAAGTGGTAGCAACCGGTTATGCCGATGTTGGTTTTGACGTGGATATAGGTCCATTATTTCAAACTCCGGCTGAAGCAGCAAAACAAGCCGTAGAAAATGACGTTCATATTTTAGGAGTTTCATCATTAGCTGCCGGACATAAAACATTAGTTCCACAGGTTATTGAAGAACTAAAAAAACACGGCCGTGAAGATATTATGGTAATTGTAGGCGGTGTAATTCCGGCGCAGGACTATCAATATTTATTTGATGCTGGTGCAGTGGCAATTTTTGGCCCAGGAACAAAAATAAGCGAAGCCGCAATTCAAATTTTAGAAATATTAATTGACTAAAAAGCATAAAAAATCCCGAATTGACTGATTCGGGATTTTTTATGCTTTTTTAGATCTTATGTATTGTCGCATTACTATCAGCTTCAATATAAGAGAGATCATAACCTCCAAAGTCTTTCATATAGCTTTTTAATGAAGTTCCGTAAGCATCTCTAAAATGCCTTGCTCCTTTGTTCTTGAAGAAGCTTTTCACTGAACCAGCTCCACCTAGGTGTGCTGCAGCTAAAATTCCAGATTCGGTAATTTCAATACCATTAATTACTTTTCCTTCGTACTTTTCGATTTCATAACGCAAAATCCATTTGTTTTTGGATAATAAAGCAATGAAAGCTTTTTCTTGTAGCGCAGGATCCTTTAAAAAGGCTTTGTTGTTTTTTATACCAATAGCTCTTAGGGCTTCAGAACCAAACTGGTATTTTCCCATATAACCAAGTGAGTTAACCAAGCGGTACTTTCCTTGAGATTCTTTGAAAGCTACTGCTTCTTTAAAACCTATAAAATGATTTCCGGTGTATGGGAAGTTTAAATTAGGATAATCATCCTTTTCTTGTGATGGAAAAATGTATTCTGCTCCATCTGATTTTTCGGTGAGAAACCAACGTTTGGTTTCCAGATTGAAGGGTTTAAAACCCAAACTTAAAAATGTAATAATAACGACTAAACTCGCATAAAAATACCATTTCTTTATCATAAATTGTTTTTCTTCAAGACGCTGTCACCCTCTTGAAATTTCTACAGTGCAAAGATAAGAAATACAAAACAATACTGTAAACCAGCTATTTATGTAAATTTAAAAAATTAAAAATCCTGTTTAAGCCCTTTGATCATGCAGTTTAAGAGCATTTTCGAGGAAGTGGAATTGTGCCGAAAAACTGGAATAATTAAATCCAAAAAAATGTCATTTTTATCATTTTTTTATCAAATTTGTTAAAAAACAAAGATAAAGCCTACAAAAAATATTGCTTTTTTGGACTGAATATAATTTCAACTGGAAAATATTCAGAATAAATTTGTAGTAAAAAACCTAGTATATGCTCTTTTTTTTGATTTCATTGTCAAAAAACAATTTCCAAAATCACTAAAACATCAAATTTGAGTTATCATTTTTAAATCTAGATTAAAAAATAGAACTTTATTCCTATACATGTAAGTAACTTATACGAACAAAAAAACCGAAGTAAATATACTTCGGTTTAAATAATTATATTTTATCAAAAAAATAGTTATCTCGTAACACCTTGGCTGGCAATCCAGTCTGAATATTTTTTTGCATTTACATTATGTTCTGCTAAAGTAGAAGCAAATTCATGATAGCCAAAACGTTCAACGCTTGCACAAAAATAAATATAATCGTTCTTCTCAGGATTTAAAACCGCATCAAGAGCCGTAATATCAGGCATTGCGATTGGTCCTGGAGGAAGTCCTACATTCACGTATGTATTATATGGAGATTTCATAACCAAATCGTTATAAAAAACTCTTTTAATAACTTGGTCGAAATTATTATCTCTCAATTTCAGCGCATAAATAACTGTTGGATCTGCCTGAAGTGGCATATCTAGACGCAAACGGTTTAAATAAACTCCAGCAATACGAGGTCTCTCATCTTTCTTTACAGACTCTTTATGTACAATTGACGCCAAAATAGTTGCTTGAACTGGAGTAAGTCCTTGTTTTTTTGCTTTCGCTATTCTTTCGTCAGTCCAAAATTTATGATATTCCTTGATCATTTTATCGCGGAATTTTTCTGCTGAAGTATTCCAGTAAATCTCATAAGTATTAGGAACAAACATCGCAAAAACATTGTCTTCATTGAAACCATTCTGCGCCATAAAAGTAGAATCTTTTATCGCTTTTAATAAAGACAAACTATCTGCCTCAATTTCTGAACCAACTCTTCCTGCAAAATTCTCAAGACGCTCTTGGTTATTAAAAGCTAATTTAACAGGAACATTAGAACGCATTGCACGTACTAAATCAATGTTATTCATATCTTTTTTAAGTAAAAAACGACCTGATTTTACATTTTCAGGATAGCTTCTTTTACTGGCTACCATTTCAAAATTATCGAAATTCTTAATATAGGGTTCCAGTATTTTTTTTACATCAGTATAATTAGCTCCAGTTGGAACATATACATAAAGTTCTTTTTCTTCAAATTTGGTATTCGAGCTGAAAATTTTATTAATTAAAATAAATCCGTAAATCATTAAAACTGAAATTACGGCTACAGCTACTATCGTGATAATTTTTTTTAAGCTCAAAGTTTAAATTTTAAATTTGTTTGTTAATTAATTGAAAAATTGCTTCGTCTTGATAGTGGTTATTAAGCAAAATCCAATCTTTTTTAATTCCGATTTTCTCAAAACCAAATTTAGTAAAAAGTGCTATACTAGCTACATTTCCTACATTAATATTTGCATAAAGCTGATGAAGGTTTAAATTGTGAAAAGAATAATTAATTAATAAGTCTAATGCCTCAGAACCAATGTTTTGATTTCTATGCTCTTTATTTTGAATCACAATTCCTATTCCGGCCCTATTATTTCTAGGATCAAATTCAAATATATCAATCAATCCAATGGCAGGAAAATCTTCATCTTGACAAATGGCTAAACGCAATTGTTTCGCTTCATAAATATCCTGCTGTGCATTTTCAAGGTATTGCCGAATCAAAAAACGGCTGTAAGGTGTATTAGTATTACTGACTTCCCAAATACTCTGATCATTTTCCATCGCATATACAAACTCTAAATCATTAGGTTCTAATGCACGTAAATAAATATTTTCGCCTTTGAGTGTGATCATTCTTCAATTTTAGATTTTGGAATTTGTCTTCGACTTCGCTCAGACTGACATCATTGATTATATTTCTATCGTTCCTTTAAAAACGAATTTTGCAGGTCCAGTCAAGAAAACATTTGAAAAATGTTCTCCTAATTTATCAAATGAAACAACCAGTTTTCCGCCTTCAACATTTAAATTGATTGAAGTTTTGTCTGTTTGACCAATTGCATTCATCGCGATCGCAACGGCAGTGGCACCGGTACCGCACGCAAGTGTTTCATCTTCCACGCCTCTTTCATATGTACGAAGTGAAAAAGTATCGTCATCAATTTTTTTAACGAAATTGATGTTGCTTCCTTTTTCTCCATATAATGCTCCATAACGAATTGCCGCTCCATTTTCTTTCACATTATATTGTTTCAAATTTTCGACTAATTGAACATGATGCGGAGAACCCGTATTTAAAAAAGTATGTGAATCGTGTTTTTGAATTTCATCGACATCAATCATCTGCAATGAAACAACAGTATCATTTCCTACTGAAGCATGGTGCAATCCATCGGTCGCGATAAAAGTCGCTTTATCATTAATAACACCTAATTGATTAGCGAAAGCAACCAGACAACGGCCTCCATTACCGCACATCGAACTTTCATTTCCGTCTGAGTTATAATAAACCATTCTGAAATCAGTTTCAGAATCATTTTCAAGTAGAATAAGTCCGTCCGCTCCAATACCAAATCGTCTGTCACACAAACGTTCAATTAATTGAATATCTTCTTTTGGAAAAAAATTAGAACGATTGTCAATCATCACAAAATCGTTACCTGTACCTTGATATTTATAAAATTCTATTTGCATTTTTTAGTAGTTAAGAAATGCAAAAGTACGAAGAAACTGCGAAGATTAATTAATGAAATGTTAATCATTGTTAAAGAGCGTTAAAGCATTTTTTCAAATAATTTTTTGCTTTAATTTTACGTTAGTAACTTAAACATAAATTGTAATTATGAAAAGATTTTCAACCTTATTTTTAGTGTCATTACTGAGTGGTGCTACTACACTTGGTGCGTACAAATTATTATTTGATGGCAGCAATTCTTTCTTTGGAAGAGAAAATTCTGTTGTTACTCAAGCCCCCGATTCATTTGGCAGAAATGTTGCATTATCAGCCGAAACTGTTGATTTTACTGCTGCCGCTGATAAAACAATTCATACCGTTGTTCACGTAAAAAATGTCTCGCGACGCACTGTCAGTAATCCTATGATGGAATTTTTCTATGGCTACGGAGGTCAGCAGCAACAAGAACAAGTAGGAACTGGTTCTGGTGTTATTATTTCTGAAGATGGATATATTGTGACCAATAATCACGTGATTAAAGATGCAACAGAAATTGAAATTACGTTGAACAATAAAAAGTCGTACAAAGCAAAACTTATAGGTACAGATTCTAAAATGGATATCGCATTACTAAAAATCGATGCCGATGAAAAACTTCCATATACTGCTTTTGCCAATTCAGATTCAGTTAAAGTTGGTGAATGGGTTTTAGCAGTTGGTAATCCGTATAATTTAACTTCAACAGTTACGGCTGGAATTGTTTCGGCGAAAGCCAGAAATTTAGATCAAAGCGGTATTCAGTCTTTCATTCAGACCGATGCAGCTGTAAATCCAGGAAATAGCGGTGGAGCTTTAGTAAACACTCGCGGAGAATTAATTGGAATTAACACGATGATTTCTTCAATGACTGGATCTTATGTAGGTTATTCGTTTGCAGTTCCTTCTAATATTGCCAGAAAAATTATTGAAGACATAATGGAATATGGAAATGTTCAAAGAGGAATTCTTGGTGTTGAAGGCGGCGAACTAAATAGCAGTGCTTCTAAAGAATTAGGAATAACAGAAACGCAAGGTTTTTATATTAATAAAGTTTCTAAAAACTCTGGTGCTGAAAAAGCTGGACTTGCCAAAGGTGATATCATTGTAAAATTAGACGAACAAAACATTTCAACTTATGCTGATTTGTCTGGCTACATTAATACCAAAAGACCAAATGATGTAGTGAAAGTAACGTATATCAAAGACGGAAAAACGAAAACGGTTCCAGTCACTTTGAGCAAAAATGAATTTTTTAGCGCTGAATTTAAAGGAATGGAATTAGAAAATATAGATGCCGCTGATAAAAAGAGATTCAGAATTGATTATGGTGTGAAAATTAAGGATATTACTGATGAAAATTTAAAGCGATATCAAAATGAATTACAAGGCAATATCATTCTGAGCATTGATAATGTCAAAGCTGTAAATGTAGAGACCGTGTCTAAACTGTTAAGCAAAAAAGATGAAGGCCAAAGTGCCCGAATTGAAATGATAAACAGAAACGGAGAGATATTTAGAATTATAATTTAAGTCACAGTATTCAGTTTTGAAACTGTAAACTGTGACTGCGACTGAAAACTCAAAAAAAAGCCATCTTATAAAAATAAGGTGGCTTTTTTATTTTCAAAAATAAATGCTAAAATAGTTTACGAAATCGATTGAAATGGATACTTTTGCGCCAAATTTTAAAATAGTGAGCATTTTATTTTTTCAATTTAGTCAATTATGAGCAAAAAATCCTTGTACCAAAAAGAGGTATCATTACAAGTCGACCGAAGAAGAGCTGGTGTCGAATTAATCAAAGTTATAAGTGATTTATGGTATGACAAATCCATCGAAATGGTTTTATTTAAAAACCAATTATTAGATAAAAACGTCAGCGATATAATCAATTTGCATCAATATGCGGGGGAATTTGTTGGAAAACCAATTACCATTTTTGATTCGGTTGAAATCGCAAAAGTTGTTTTATCACTGGACTTGCCACCTGCAAAAATAGATTTGGGCAAATTAACTTATGAATATCGTTTGGAAGATGAAAAATATCCTGATGCTCGATATTTTGTTATGGATAAATTAAAAAAAGCAAAATCATCGGAAGAAATTCAGCCGAAAGATGTTGTTTTATATGGCTTCGGAAGAATTGGACGTTTATTGGCGAGAGAATTAATGTCTAAAACCGGAAAAGGAAATCAATTGCGTTTGAGAGCAATTGTAACACGTGATCAAAATGATGCGTCAAGTTTAGAGAAACGAGCTTCTCTTTTGCGTTATGATTCAATTCACGGAGATTTCCAAGGATCCGTAACTGCAGATCCGAAAAATAACGCTTTAATTATCAACGGAACAACCGTTCATATTATATCAGCAAATACACCAGAAGAAATTGATTACACACAATACGGAATCAATGATTCACTATTAATTGACAATACTGGAGTGTTTACTACAGCAGAAGCACTAAAAAGACATCTAGCTTCAAAAGGAGTTAGTAAAGTTTTGCTGACAGCTCCAGGAAAAGGAATTCCAAATATTGTTCATGGCGTAAATCACAATGATTTCAACCCAGATGAAATCAATATTTTTTCTGCAGCATCATGCACTACAAATGCAATTACGCCAGTTTTAAAAGTTATTGAAGATACTATAGGCGTTGTAAAAGGACATTTGGAAACCATTCATGCTTATACAAATGACCAAAATTTGGTAGATAATATGCATAGAAAATACCGTCGCGGTAGAGCCGCAGCCTTAAATATGGTTATTACCGAAACCGGTGCCGGAAGTGCAGTAGCAAAAGCTTTGCCTTCATTAGAAGGAAAACTGACTTCGAATGCTATTCGTGTTCCGGTTCCTAATGGTTCATTGGTAGTTTTGAATCTAGAAGTTAAAAAAGCAACGACGATTTTGGGAGTAAATAAAATCATGAAAAAATACGCTCTTGAAGGCGAACTTGTAGAACAAATAAAATATTCTTTGAATAATGAATTAGTTTCTTCTGATATTGTAGGAACTTCTGCTCCTGCAATTTATGACAGTAACGCTACAATTGTGTCAAAAGATGGAAAAAATATTGTACTCTATATTTGGTACGATAACGAATATGGCTATAGCCATCAGGTAATTCGTCTTGCAAAATATATTGCAAAAGTAAGACGCTTTACTTACTATTAATATAAAAACCAAAACCAACCATTCCTAAAAACCATCAAGTTTTCTTGGTGGTTTTTTATTTATTAAATAGGAAGAACAGTTGTGCTTTTTACTTCCGAAATTACAAAAACAGTGTTAATCAAAGAAACCTCAGGCAAAACAGATAATTTCTTTTGATGAAAATGGTGGTAACTTTCCATATCTGGAATGATAATTTTTAGCATATAATCAAAATTTCCAGAAACGTAGTTGCATTCTACAACTTCTGGTAAATCAAGAATAGATTGATTGAATCCTTCAGAAGTATCGTACGTCTGTTTTGTTAAAGTAACTTGACAATATACAGTAAGGTTGTTTCCTAATTTTTTCTTGTTTAAAATAGAAACATATTTTTCTATAACCCCCTCTTTTTCAAGACGTTTAACCCTGTCATGAACAGGTGTCAGAGACAAATTTATTTTGTTTGCGATGTCTTTCAGCGTATAGTGGGCATTTTCCTGCAAAAGTCGTAAGATTTTTTTGTCAATTTCATCTAAAACCATAACGAAAACGTTTTCTTAAATTAATAGAATTTAGTCATTTTTTCTCTTTTAGGAACCTCAAAAGCCCTTAAACAGAAAATATTTCTGTAAAAGTATAAAATAAAATAATATTTTCTTATTTATAAGTCCATTATCAATAATATATTCTCTATGAGTAGCTTTGTAAAACAAATTCAAGAAAAACAAAAAAAATATAACAATATGATAATAGGTGTTCCAAAAGAAATCAAAAACAATGAAAATCGTGTAGCATTAACTCCAGCTGGTGTTTCTGAAATGAAAAAACACGGACATGTTGTTTATGTACAATCAACTGCAGGTTTAGGAAGTGGATTTGCTGATGATGAATATACTCAGGCTGGTGCAGTAGTTTTAGGAACTATTGAAGAAGTTTATGCTATTGCAGAAATGATCATCAAAGTAAAAGAACCAATTGCATCTGAATATCCGTTAATCAAAAAAGATCAATTACTTTTTACTTATTTTCACTTTGCTTCATCTGAGGAATTAACTCATGCAATGCTTGAAAAAGGTGCAGTTTGTTTAGCATATGAAACTGTAGAAAAAACAGACCGCAGTTTGCCATTATTAGTTCCAATGTCTGAAGTTGCAGGTCGTATGGCTATTCAGCAAGGAGCTAAATATCTTGAAAAACCATTAAAAGGAAGAGGAATTCTTTTAGGTGGTGTTCCGGGTGTTCCACCAGCTAAAGTATTGGTTTTAGGTGGAGGTATTGTGGGAACTCAAGCGGCGAAAATGGCTGCAGGTTTGGGAGCTCAAGTTACTATCATGGACTTAAGTTTACCACGTTTACGTCAATTAGACGATATTATGCCGGCAAATGTAAATACAGAAATGTCTAATCACTATAATATCACAAGAGCAATTAAAGATGCTGACTTAATTGTTGGTGCAGTTTTAATTCCAGGAGCAAAAGCACCTCACTTAATTACTCGTGATATGCTTAAATTAATGCGCCCAGGAACTGTTGTTGTTGACGTAGCTGTTGATCAAGGAGGATGTATCGAAACTTGTACTCCTACAACTCACGAAAATCCAACTTTCATTATTGATGATATTGTTCACTACTGTGTGGCTAACATGCCAGGGGCTGTTCCTTATACATCAACTTTGGCTTTAACTAATGCTACTTTGCCATATGCATTACAGTTAGCAAACAAAGGATGGGAAAAAGCTTGTAACGAAAACGAAGAATTGAAAAAAGGATTAAACGTAGCGAATGGAAAAATCCTTTACAAAGGAGTTGCTGAAGCTTGGAATCTTCCTTATAACGAAGAATTAGTGTTAGCAAACGCATAGGCTAACATTAAAATAAGTGCTTACTAAAAAAACACTGCTCAAAAGGCTTTTCTTAATTGAAAAGCCTTTTTTTTTTTTGCAAAATAAAAGCCAGTCAATTGACTGGCTTTTAAATTTGTATTTAGTCTGAATTATTTTTTTGCATTCAAAACTTCTTTTTTCTCATCTAAAACTTCCTGCATTACTTTTGCTTCAGTTCCATTAGGGAAAGCAACTTTGATTTTTTGCGCTATTGTTGGAGCAATTTCCGTAATAGCTTTTTTATCATAAGATTCTCCTTTTTTAATATGCCATCCGAAAAATATAGCAGGCACATGAGTATCATAACTATAAGGCGTTCCATGAGATGTACCAGTTGCCGAATATTCAATATCACCAGGTTTATCAATTACAACCATATCACCATCTTGTGTTACATCATAGCCTTTTGCAACAAAATTCAAATAATAGTCATTTCCTCCATTTGCTAAAATTTCTTCTTCAGTATATACTTTTTTAACTTGTGGCTGTCCAATTAAAAATTCTTTAAAGGCTTGTTTTACTTTTGTCAATTCTAAACCTTTATCTTTTATTATTTGCTTATTGAAGAAAATATTAAAATTAGAATAATTTAGCACTAAATCAACTCCAAAAGTCTTAACCGAAAAATCCTGAAGACTTTTAAGCACATCTTTTGACGGATAATTATCAACATTATATTTACGATCTTTTAAATAAATTACATTTTCAGCACCAGCGTGATCTGCGGTTAAAAATAAAAGATAATTTCCTTTACCCACAGTCTTGTCTAAATAAGCTAAAAAGTCAGCAATTGTTTGATCCAATCTTAAATAAGTATCCTGAAGTTCCATTGAACGTGGCCCAAGTAAATGCCCTACATAATCCGTTGAAGAAAAACTTACAGTTAAGAAGTCTGTAATATTATCTTTTCCAAGCTCTTCTTTTTCAATAGCCTTTTTAGCAAATTCAGCTAAAAGATCATTACCAAATGGGGTAGATCTTAAAATTCCCGCATCATTTTTCTCGTACATTGTTTTTAAATCATATGGAAAAACAGGCGCTGCACTTCCGTATAATTTACCTTCATATGGATTATTATCAGGAAGACTTTCATTATAAACCGAAGCCGGTTTATATAAATCCCAACCTTTATTGATATATTTCAAATAGTTTTTTTCGTTATTGAATTCAGTTACCCATTCTGGTAATTTTTCACCATAAAAAGTACTAGAAATAAAAGAACCCGTTTTACTGTACCAAAAAGCCCAGTTAGCAAAATGACCAGCAGGCAAAATTGCACCACGATCTTTAAGACTCATTCCAATAACTTTACCTTGAAAGTTAGTTGCCATTCTAACTTCATCAGTGATAGTAGTGCTTTGAAGATTTTTGGGAGACATTGCGCCCTCTACTGCAGTTCCATCACCAACAGTTTTTACGCCGGCATCATCAGTACAATACATATCTTTACCTAAAGTTCTGCTGAACCACTCATTACCAACTATACCATGAGTTGCTGGCGTTGTACCTGTATAAATTGAAGCATGTCCTGGTGCTGTATAAGTTGGCATATAATTATAATGCATATTCTGAAAAGTGAATCCTTCATTCATTAATCTCTTAAAGCCATTTTGTGTAAAATCATCAGAAAAACGATATAAATATTCCATTTTCATTTGATCTACAACAATACCTACAACCAACTTAGGGCGCTGTTGAGCATTTAAATTTGCAATAACAAACAATGTCAACAATACAATAGTTTTTTTCATACTTAAATTATAATATTTAAAACAAAAATAGGGATTCACATTTAAAAAGGCTAATTCACTCAAATTTAAAACCCAAAATTGACTTTAATTTAACAGAATTATATAACTAACCATAACGTCGTATTGCAAGTTTAATTTAAATTATAAATAACTTGGGCGTTTCCCTTCGGGCCGGGCTCTGCGCTGTATCTTTTGCGGAAGGATTTTCAGTTTAAAAGAGATGTTCACGTTCCCGCAAAAAGATGCCGCTTCGATCCCTGACGCATTTCGAGGCAGAAAGATGTCTTGGTTTTCAAAAGAATCAGAACCGCCAAAAACTTCTGTAAAACAAAAAACCCTATTCAATAAAGAATAGGGTTTTCAAAAGAAAGGCGACGACATACTCTCCCACATAACTGCAGTACCATCTGCGCAGGCGGGCTTAACTACT
>NZ_WMIC01000014.1 GCF_009711135.1 Flavobacterium sp. LC2016-01
CTCGATTCCATTACTCTTATTCTTTTGTTCTAACATCTCTGTTAAAACGGCTGTCAATTCAATATGTCTACGAACGTAATTTTTTGTCTTTCGCTTGTCTCTCAAAGCGGGTGCAAAAGTAGATAGTTTATCAGCATTTACAATACTTTTTATCGATTTTTTTTCAATTTTTTTCGCGTTTTTTTCTTAACTTTCTGATAACACAAAACTTAGCTCTTAAAATTTTCAACAACTATTTAAGGAATTTTCTTATATTACTAGTTTTTAAGTAAAAAAATAGGTTTATAGTATCTTCTATTTTACTAAGTTTTTAGAATATGCAGACAATTCTCCGAATTTCTGCTGTCTTTTTTCTTTTTCTTTGGCTAAAATCTGAACATTCAAATCAATATTTATTTTTCTCAAAGAGCCGCTAACTTATTTCAACGACTCATTTTGCCTGTTTACCTAAAATTAAATGCGCTGGAGAAGTTTTCTAATGACCTTTACATAAGAAAACAAGCAATACTGCTTATAACTTAAAACTCTAGATTATGAAAGCAACCATTGGTATTACAGAAAAAAACACAGATGCTGTTTCTAACGAATTGGCAAAACTATTGGCCGACGAGTTTATACTTTACACAAAAACCAGAAATGCACACTGGAATGTTACTGGCGATAATTTTCATGCGAATCACATTTTCTTTGAAAATCAGTACAAACAATTAGATGAAATCATTGACAGCGTTGCCGAACGTATGCGCAAAATTGGCCACTATGCACCCGCAACTTTGAAAACCTATCTTGAACTTACGCATCTTACAGAATACAGCGAGAGAACAAATGATGGTTTAGGTTTTATGAAAGATTTATTGCAGGACCATGAAAGCATTATCGAATTTATCCGTGGCAACATCACTCCTTTTGCTAATGATTACAAAGATTATGGTTCAAGTGATTTTATTACCGGATTAATCGAAATTCATGAAGAAATGGCTTGGATGATCCGTTCTTACTTTAGATAAACTAACATGGAATAAGTATATTTGTCTAAACCAAAAACCAAATACCATGAAAGCGTTAATCGTTGATGACAATGATATTGCAAGAACCACTTTGTCTCATTTGGCAAAACAAATTCCAAATCTTACTGTTGTAAATGAATATTCAAATGCCATGGAGGCGTATCATCATTTACAGGAAAATCATGTAGATTTAATCTTTCTGGATATTGAAATGCCGGAGATGACGGGAATCGAATTGACAAAAAATCTATCAGGCAAAGATGTCATCATCATTTTTACATCTTCTAAAAAGGAATATGCGCTGGAAGCATTTGAATTGAATATAGCAGATTACATCTTAAAACCGGTTACTCCTGCCCGATTTTTGCAAGCAGTAAGTAAAGCGCAGTATATAATTGAAAGCCGAAAAGAAAATGTACAATTTGGCAAAGAAGAATTTTTATTTGTTAGAGATTCTAATATCACAAGACGCTTAAAACTGGATGATATTTTTTATGCCGAAGCAATGGGCGACTATGTAAAGTTTTATACGAAAGAAAAAATGTTTGCCATACACGGTAAAATGAAAACTGCCGAAGAACGCCTGCCAAAAGATGATTTCATCAGAGTACATCGTTCCTATATTGTTTCAATTAGTAAAATTGATACTTTACAAGATGGCGGCATTATGATTAACAAAAAATTTATTCCTGTTGCCGATGCTTATCGAAAAGCGCTTAACACGAGAATGAATGTTTTTTAAATAACAACTTTTTTGCCTGCTGCGTAAACTAACATTCTGTCTTATTCAATTAAGATAATACAATTTCATTTACACTTATTTTATGATAAATACGTCTACCGTAATGGGCAACAAACGCTTTAGCTATTTTATAATAAGCAGTTTTATTTTGTGCAGCATTTTATTAATTGCTGTACAAATTAATTCGGCCAGAAATACTAAAGAGCTCATACGAAACAATAATACACTTTTAAACGAATTGCGTTCGAGCAATCATTTAAGAGAAATCGACCGCGATATTTTGGGAGTTGAAAGCAGAATCAGAGCTTCTATCGCAACCAATGACACGACCCATCTGGAAGGAATTGATCAAAAAATTAAGCAGATTAAAAATTTTCTGGATTCGCTGTCCATAGACAATGCCGATATTGAAGAAGAAAGCTTAATACAAAGACTAGGTGTTTTGGCACAGGATAAAATGGTGACGAAAGGAAAACTTTTGCATCGTTATGACTCTGTGGGAAATATGGATGATAATACTTCGATAGCCAATCCGCGCGCAAGAATGATTTCTAATGAAATTACTGATATTACTGCGAAAATTTACCACAAGCGTCAATTGCGTATGGTTGAACTCAGTAATTTAAGTCTGGAAATGGGCCGAAGAGCAAAACTGTATGACATTTCTTTATTAGTCTTATTAATTTTAAGCGGTGCCGTAATAGGGTATCATATCATGCGACAATTTAGAAGACAACATTTCTTGATTAAGGAATTGGATATTGCAGAAAAAAAAGCGTCGGTTGCGGCACAAACCAAAGAAAATTTCCTGGCCAATATGAGTCATGAAATCAGAACGCCTTTAAGTGGTATTTTAGGATTTACCAATTTATTACAAAAAAGACCTTTAGATGAAACTGCTGCAGAATTTGTAACTTCTATTCAGCGTTCTGGAGAAAATTTAATGACTATTATTAACGACATTCTTGATTTATCTAAAATCGAAGCAGGAATGATGCGTATAACACCCGGAATATTCAGTATCAACGGATTATTAAATTCGGTTGAAACGCTTTTTTCAGAACGGGTAAAAGAAAAAAAACTAACGATTTCCAGTAAAGTAGATCGTTCTATTCCGGATACTTTGATTGGTGATGCCACCCGACTGACTCAAATATTGGTAAATCTTATTGGCAATGCTATAAAATTTACGCATCAGGGAACAGTAAGTATTGAAGTTTATAACAAAGAGCAAAATGAAAATCAGGTTGTTCTGGGTTTCAATATTACAGATACCGGAATTGGAATTGATAAAGAAAAACTAAATGATGTTTTTGAAAGATTCAATCAGGGCGAAGACTCAATAACCAGAAATTATGGTGGAACAGGATTAGGATTATCTATTGTAAAAAAACTCATTTTACTGCAGGACGGTGACATCGAAGTGAGCAGTGAACTAGGAAAAGGAACTACTTTTAGCTTTTACATTCCATACGGAATTGCTAAAGAACAGCTTAATACAATCCCTGCAGCTAATATCGAGCACTTTAAAGACATATCGAATACAGCTTTAAGAGTTTTAGTTGTTGATGACAATGCAATCAACCAGAGTTTGATGAAGCATTTGCTCTCGCAATGGAATATTGATTTTGATTTGACATCTAATGGTTTAGAGGCTGTTGAATACCTAAGAAAAAAAGACTGTGATCTTGTCCTGATGGATTTACAAATGCCACAAATGGATGGATACACCGCGGTACAGCAAATTCGCGAAATCTTAAAACTGGATATTCCGATAATTGCCATGACAGCACACGCACTGCCAGGAGAAAGAGAAAAATGCCTGAGCAGCGGTATGAATGAATACATTGCAAAACCTATAAAAGAAGAGGATCTTTTTAAACTGATTGCTAATTTTGGATTGAAAGAATCAAAATCAGAAGAAGCAAAAGTTCCAGAATCTGATCTTGTTTTTCAATACATTGATCTTACTTACATGCAATCTGTAAGCGGCGGCAATAAAGCTTTTGAACAAACCGTGACCCATCAGTTTATTGAGAATATACCACCGCATTTGGAACAGCTTATCTCGGCATATCAAAATCAGGATTTTAAGACGGTAAAACTTAGAGCGCACGATTTACAATCAAGTGCTGCCATAATGGGTTTACTGCCTCTTTTACAAGAAAAACTAGAAATTCTTGAAATGGCAACAGAACAAAACACCACTTTACAGCAGATTTTAAACGATGTAGAAAATATTCTCAATTTATCACTTTTAGAAACTAAAGCATTTTTAGAATCGCTGTAAAATAAATAAGAGAACAATTCGTTTTAAGTTCAAGAAAAATCATCTTACTATATAAATATTATTCAATTGAAAGACTGTCCGTAAATGGCAGTCTTTTTTTATTTATCCTTTCCCTGTTTTCAAACATAGCCCGAGGTTTCAACCTCGGGAAACGTATTGAATGCACAATCCGATGATAATTGTACTTTAAATAATATAATGTGATCATCGTTGTGTCCCAGTGGTTGAAACCACTGGCTATACTTTCTCAGATTGAGATGATTCTCCATTCTTATTTTAAAACATAGCCCGAGGTTTCAACCTCGGGAAACCTATCGAATGCAAATTATGATAACAACAAACGATTAATTCTGCTTTTTAAACGAGTGGTTTTGCCCATTCGATGAATAGCCTGATGTAACCTGAACGCAAGAAGGTAAATTTACTTCAGTTAAACATTTAAAACCAAAGAATTATGGAAATCATTCAAACCAAAGAAAACGCATTATCACATTCAACTGTATCTGCAGTTATCAATGCTCCAATTGAGAAAGTAAATATCGCAGACTGGCTTTTAAATTTACCAGATGCAGAATACCAGCGCTGTTCTACACAGCATATTGGCGCGGGAATTACCAGCACGTATGATGGCCAGCCAATGTCTATTAATGTAGAAACAATAGGCGACGCTTTAATGGTACAGCATTATGTGGCAACAGTTCATCGTCCCGATTATTGCCGTATGTTGTCAATCTCAGATTCCATTACACAAAACGGACGTACCAAAGTTCAAGTTTTATGGGAACTTAAAGTGACGAAAATCGACGAGAATACCTGCCTTTACACCAACGAAATTCATGCAACTGCAACACCAGAGATGTTTGAATACCTAAAAGAACACGGAGTAAATCTAGCCGGTGCGGCGGCTTCAAGACAAGCTGCTTCTGACGCTCACAACCACGAAGAAACACCTAACTTTGCTAAAAGCATCGAAAACAAAGCCTTAACTGGCAAATACAATCAGCCGTTTTAATGACAAAATTTATTTTAACCAAAAACAAATAACAATATGGAAAATCAAGGCGCATCGGTTGTGATCACTCATCATATTTTGGACGGTAAAGAACAGGAATATGAAAAATGGTTGGATGAAATTGTCCCCATTACCAAACATTCACATGGTTTTATCGATTTACAAATTGTAAGGCCTATTCCACACTTAACATTTGTTTACACAGTTATTATCCGATTTGATACTATTGAAAACCTGAAAATTTGGATGGAATCTGAAGACCGAAAAATGCTGATCAAAAAAGCGAATCCGTTATTCAGAAAAAATGATAAATACCAAATAAAATCAGGTTTAGATTTTCTTTTTAATGCGGAAAATGAAGGAAACAAAGTTCCTGTACGCTGGAAACAATTTCTTGTAACCTGGTCTGCCATTTATCCATTATCGCTTTTAATTCCTTTATTGGCACTGCCCCTTTTGAGGCTTCTGAAAATTCCATCATATCATTATTTTGATGCTTTGGTAATTTCAGGTTTCATCGTCTTTTTGATGGTATTCGTTGTAATGCCAAATTATACCAAACTAATCAAAAAATGGCTGTATAAATAATGAAGCACTTCATTCATATAAGATAAAAAATCACTGTATTATGCAGTGATTTTTTTTTGATTTAATCCTGAAACCAAACATTTTACATTTAAAACTTCTCAAAAACCTTCAACTAATTTCTTAAAGTTTCTCTTACTAAATTCAACGACTCCTTTTGCCCATCTATCGAATTCAAAATATAATCGGCAAATATCTTCAATAGCTTTACAATAGAATTAAAAACCAATATAATTAATCATCAAAAAGCTATTATCATGAACACCGAATTATTAAGTTTTAAATACGAATTAGAAAAAAAAGAACCACGCACTAATGACGGCGGCACAACAAGAGGAGCTTCTGTAAAAGATTTTCCAGCTTCTATTGGGATTGCAGGAGTTTCAATGCGATTACAGCCGGGAAGTATGCGTGAACTGCATTGGCACGCAAATGCCGCCGAATGGGCTTATGTTATTTCAGGAACAGTACGTACGACCATTATTCACCCAAACGGTCATAGTTATACTGATAATTTTGAACCGGGAGATGTTTGGTATTTTCCAAAAGGATACGGACATTCCATCCAAGCAACAGGAACAGAAGAATGTCATTTTATTTTAATTTTTGATAATGGTAATTTTTCCGAAGATCATACTTTCAGCGTTACCGATTTTGTTTCGAGCATGCCGCCGGAAATTGTCGCTCAAAACTTGGGAATTACTTTAGAAGAAGTGGCCGCATTGCCTCAAAAAGAAGCCTATTTTGCCAGCGGAATTGTTCCTGACGAATTATCATTTACAGCAGCTTCCCGTTCTGAAGAATCTGATATTGAATTGACCAATTTGCACCGTTATCCATTGCATTCTCAACAACCAAGAATAATTCCGGGTGGTGGTTTGCAAAGATTGGTTACAAGCAAAGAATTCCCTATCAGTACTACAATGGCAGGGTCTATAATAGAATTACAGCCGGGCGCTTTGAGAGAAATGCATTGGCATCCAAACGCTGATGAATGGCAGTATTACATTTCTGGTCAAGCCGAAATGTCTGTGTTTTTAGCAGAAAGTACCGTGGTAACAGAACAATTCAACACAGGAGATGTTGGTTATGTACCAATGGGTGCTGGACATTATATTAAAAACACTGGAAATACAGTTTGCAAAATCTTAATCGGATTTAACAGCGGTACTTATCAATCTATTGATTTAAGCGAATGGCTTGCAGGAAATCCAAAAGATGTGGTGGTAACCAATTTTGGTTTGGCGACAGGTGAAATTGAAAAGTTCCCTAAAAGTAAACTGTTCATTCAACCAGAAAAATAATCATTTTGGTTCTTGAAACTGAAATCGCAGCATCGTCTGATCAAATCAGGATGCAGGAAAAACTGGCCATATTCCTCGCTTTTATTGCAGGCTATTTGGATGCCTTTGGACTACTTAAATGGAAAATTTATGTCTCTTTTATGAGCGGGAATACGACACAGTTAGGAGTTGCTTTTTCTGATGGTAAATTGGCTATAATTTGTACAACGTTTACTGTAATTGGCTGTTTTGTATTGGGAATTTATATAGGTACGTGTTTATCATTATGGAAAAATTGTAAAATTCAAACATTGCCTTTTTATATCGTTTCAGGAATATTGATAATCTATACAGCGGTATCGCTCTATCACAATATAAGCACAATACTTTCAATAGCCATAATTGGATTTTCAACAGGAGTTATGAATACGATTGTAACGTCAGTAGGAAACCAACAAATAAACACCGATTTCGTCACGGGAACATTAAATAGTCTGGCACGAAATACTGCAATGCTAAACATGAGCCACGACGAAACGAATAGAAAACAGTATAAACTAAACGCTATTCACTTACTACTGCTATGGACAGGCTTTTTGTCGGGAGCATTTACTGTGCCTTTTTTACTTCCTTCTTTAGGAAACTGGACACTTAGCCTGCCCGCAGTATTATTACTAATTTGTGCATTATTTATGCCAAGTACAGACTTTAATCTTAAAACTAAATCTTATGCTGCAGAAAAATGACGTTGCGCCAGATTTTACATTATTCGCAACACCCGACCAAAAAATAACTTTATCAGAGTTCAAAGGGAAAAACGTGATTTTAGCTTTTTATCCTGCCGACTGGAGTCCGGTTTGCAGTGACCAAATCGCCCTTTATAACGAAATGCTGAAATACTTCAAGAAATATGATGCTGAAATTTTCGGTATTTCTGTAGACAGCAAATGGTGTCACATGGCTTTTTCTCAATCTAGAAATCTGCACTTTCCTTTATTGGCTGATTTTGAAACTAAAGGAGAAATCTCAAAAAAATACGGCGTGTACAATAAAGAAGAAGGCGAATGTAATCGCGCCCTTTTTGTAATTGATAAAAATGGAATTATACAATGGAGTTATCTATCACCAATGGCTCTAAATCCAGGAGCTGATGGAATTATAGAAGCTCTGGAAAAACTTTAAAAACAATTAATTATGTCACTAAAACCAGCGGTCAGTAAAACTGATCATACACAAGGAAAAAAAGATGCTGATATAGTAATCGTAGAATATGGAGATTATCAATGTCCGTATTGCGGTACTGCATATCCAGTTCTTAAAAAAATGATGAAGAAATACGGAAAACGAATACAATTTGTTTTTAGAAACTTTCCGTTATCCGAAATGCACCAATACGCACGCCCCGCAGCAATTGTCGCAGAAGCAGCAGCATTACAGGGAAAATTCTGGGAAATGCATGATGCTATTTATGAAAATCAAGAATATTTGAGTGAAGCTTTTTTATTAGAATTAGCAGAGAAATTGGAGCTTGAACCTCAACAATTTAATACCGATATTAAAAAACCTGAAGTTGCAGCTAAAATAGATTCTGATTTTGAAAGCGGTATAATGAGCGGTGTAAATGGTACTCCTTCCCTATTTGTTAACGGCAGAAAATTCAACGGAGGCCCTGAAGATTTGCTGCAGTTAATGAGCGAAATTGTGAAATAGATTTTCCCGACAGCCAATGTTAAGATTAAGATAAATCTCAAGGAATAACTATTCAATTTATATGCAAATCATCTTTTGGGATTATATTTTTAATTAAATTTACGTAACAACCTTAATTACAATATCATGGAAATAAATTATTCGGAATTAGTTTCCATCAAACACGTAAGCGTCCAAAGAATAGAAAAAACTGAAACGACAGCGTTTTTAGATACCCTTTCCATCGAAGAACCACTTGAAATTAGACTTTCTTATGGTTCCAATGCCGAGAGAATACAAAAGAATATTTCGGTTACCATGCGGACTCCTGGGAACGATATTGATCTTGCGATTGGTTTTCTATTTACAGAAGGAATCATTACTTCTTTTGAAAATATTCAAGATGCTTATTGTGTAAAAATGAATTGCTTGTCTCAAAAACAAAACATTGTTCAGGTTGATCTTAAGGAGAATTTCATTCCAAATCTGATGCAGACTGATCGGAATTTCTACACTACTTCAAGTTGTGGCGTATGCGGGAAAAGTTCGATTCAATCTATAAAAACGGTAAGTTCTTTTGGGAATTTAGCGAGACCTAAAATTACGATAGATGCGTCTGTATTTTATCAGTTACCTGAAAAATTAAGAATTGCTCAAAGCGACTTTGACTCAACTGGAGGTCTGCATGCATCTGGACTTTTTACTATTCAAGGGGATTTGATTCTCTTAACTGAAGATGTTGGAAGACACAACGCATTAGACAAATTAATTGGCAGATCACTTAGAGACAATTCATTGCCATTAAATGAACATATATTACTTCTAAGCGGAAGAGCAAGTTTTGAGTTAATCCAAAAAGCGGCAATGGCCGGGATTTCAATTATTGCTGCTATTGGTGCTCCATCAAGTCTGGCTGTAGAGCTTGCAGCAGAATTCAATATCACACTTTTGGGATTTTTAAAAGAGAACAAATTTAATATATACAGTTCCTCTGATCGAACTGTGATCCTAACTGCCTGAAAATAATCTAATCCGATAGCATAACGCAATACCAATTAAACCAAAATGTAATGAAGGAAGATCAACAACAAAATACAGCTGATTTAGCCAATAAATTACCTGAAGCAGAAAATCCATATCAGCTTTCAAAACTCAAATTAACAACAGTAGAAAAATGGGCTGCGGGCGTTCCTGCTGTTCTCGCTGCTGTGAGTGATCTTATTGAAGATAAGGCACTGGTTCGCGGTGGAAAAGCTCTTTTTAAAATGAATCAAAAAGGAGGTTTTGACTGTTCCAGCTGTGCATGGCCAGATCCAGATGATGATCGGTCTCCTTTGGGCGAATATTGCGAAAATGGCGCGAAAGCTTTAGCAGAAGAAGCCACAACCAAAAAAGTTACGGCAGCGTTCTTTAAAGAAAATTCTGTTTACAGTCTTTCACAATTAGACGATTACCAAATTGGAAAAATGGGACGATTAACCGAGCCTGTGTATTTACCCGTTGGCGGTACACATTATCAGCCAATCAGTTGGGATGAGGCTTTTGCCAAAATTGCTTCACATTTAAATGCACTTAAATCTCCTAATGAAGCCGCTTTTTATACTTCGGGAAGAACCAGTAATGAGGCTTCTTTTCTTTATCAACTTTTTGCGAAAGAATTCGGAACCAACAATATGCCGGATTGTTCTAATATGTGCCACGAAACTTCCGGAACGGCTTTGAAGTCCACAATCGGCATCGGAAAAGGAACAGTTACTTTAGAAGATTTTTATGATACGGATGTCATTGTGATAATCGGACAAAACCCAGGTACTAATGCACCTCGAATGCTGAGTGCTTTAGAAAAAGGCAAAAAAAACGGAGCAAAAATTATTGCCGTTAATCCATTGCCCGAAGCAGGTTTAATGGGATTTCATAATCCGCAGGCAATAAAAGGAATAATAGGTTCAGGCGGAAAACTTACGGATCTTTTTCTTCCAATAAAAATAAATGGCGATATGGCACTTTTAAAAGCCATTGAACTTTTATTAATTGAATTGGAAAAGAAAAATCCCGGCGAAGTTTTTGATCATGAATTCATTAAAGATAAAACAACTGGTTTTGAAAATTTTGAGAAACAGTTTGAACATTTAGATTTAGATCATCTTGCTTTTCTTTCCGGTGTTCCTAAAAATTTAATTATTGAAACTGCAGAAATACTGGCCTTTAAAAAAAGAATTATTGTTTGCTGGGGAATGGGGCTTACACAGCAGCCAAATGGCGTTGACATGATCAGAGAGATTGTCAATATTTTATTGATCAAAGGAAGCATCGGGAAACCCGGTGCTGGAGTTTGCCCAGTCCGCGGACACAGCAATGTTCAGGGAAACCGAACGATGCTTATTGATGAAAAACCAACAAATGAGCAATTGGATCGTCTGCAAAATTATTTTGGTTTTAATCCTCCAAGAAATCATGGTTATGATGTCGTTGGAACTATAAAAGCAATTCACGAAGAGAAAGTAAAATTCATGTTTTGTATGGGCGGTAATTTTCTATCGGCTGCGCCAGATACTGCTTTCACCGCAGAAGCCTTTAGAAAACTGAAATTGCTGGTGTGTGTGTCTACAAAACTCAACAGAGGTCATTTAGTACACGGAAAAGAATCTCTTATACTTCCTACGCTTTCCCGAAGTGATATGGATGTAGTAAACAACGAAGTCCAGATTATCA
This sequence comes from Flavobacterium sp. LC2016-01, assembly GCF_009711135.1. Lineage (GTDB taxonomy): Bacteria > Bacteroidota > Bacteroidia > Flavobacteriales > Flavobacteriaceae > Flavobacterium. The sequence goes on from NZ_WMIC01000014.1 coordinate 11,321, forward strand.
GTACCGAAAATTCTATGGGCGTTGTACAATCTTCAAAAGGGGTACTTAAACCTATCTCAGATCAAATGATAAACGAAACACAAATTGTCTGCCGTATGGCAATGGCAACGCTCGGAAACAAATCAGTTATTGATTGGAAACGTTATCACGACAGTTATGATGCTGTGAGAGAAGCTATCGAAAATTGTATTCCGGGTTTTGAAAATTACAATAACAGAGTTCGGGAAAAAGGCGGTTTTTATCTGCCAAATGCGCCTCGTCATGGCGAATTTAAAGCTGCAGCATCAGCTGATCGTGCTGCCTTTACTTTGACCGATATTCCGGATAATGAATTGGAACCAGATGAATACATGATGGCAACAACACGTACGCACGACCAATTTAATACCACAATTTATGGTCTGGACGATAGATATCGAGGTATAAAAAATGAACGCCGCGTTATTTTCATGAATCAAAATGACATTGATAAAGCGGGATTCAAAGCGGGAGATAAAGTAGATTTATTTAATTACAATGATGGCATCGAAAGAATCGCGCCTTTATTCCTTATCGTTTCTTATCAAATTCCAGAGCGAAATACTGTCACTTATTTTCCGGAAACAAATGTTTTAGTTTCTGTAAATAATGTGGTGAAAGAAAGTAATATGCCGGCATCTAAATACGTGAAAATAAAAGTAAAAAAACACGATCCCGCCATTTACGAAAAGATCAAAAGAATGTAATGCTTTCAATACGAAATATTTAACGGAAGACTTTTAGCGCATTTCTCTTAGATTAAAAAAATAAAATTCATTACTTAATCTAGGTTAATCGGCTGCTCTGCACTTCCCATATAAATTTGTCAAAGAAATCTAAGTCAAATAAAAACAGTTAAAAACTTAGAATTTAATGACAATACCAAAATTAGGATATTCCTACATTTATTAATCTTAAAACCAAATAAAATGAGTACAATTACAGTAAAAGACGGAACAGAAATTTATTATAAAGATTGGGGAACAGGACAGCCAATTGTTTTTCACCACGGATGGCCTTTATCTGGTGATGACTGGGATGCCCAAATGATGTTTTTCCTAAAACAAGGATATAGAGTAATTGCTCATGACAGACGCGGACATGGCCGTTCTGGTCAAAGTTCAGAAGGAAACAACATGGAAACTTACGCAGCAGACGTAGCAGAATTGACCGCTGCTCTTGACTTAAAAGATGCCATTCACATTGGTCACTCAACTGGTGGCGGTGAAGTAATTCGTTACGCGTCAAAATACGGAAAAGGCCGTGTTGCAAAAGCGATTATCATTAGTGCGGTTACGCCAATCATGATAAAAAATGAAGCAAATCCTGACGGTGTTCCATTGTCTGTTTTTGACGAAATCAGAGAAGGAACCGGATTTAGCAGAGCACAATATTTTTATGATTTCCCTATTCCGTTTTACGGATGGAATCGTGAAGGAAAAACAGTTCAAGAAGGTATCAAACACAACTGGTGGCGTCAGGGAATGATGGGTTCTGTATTGGCTCATTACGAAGGAATAAAAGCTTTCTCAGAATCCGATTTTACAGAAGATCTTAAAAGTTTAGATATTCCTGTTTTGGTGCTTCACGGAGAAGATGATCAGATCGTTCCTTACAATCAGGCACCTAAAGCGGCTGCACTTTTGAAAAACGGAAAATTAATTTCGTATCCAGGTTTTCCTCATGGTATGCCAACAACAGAAGCAGCAACTATTAACAAAGATATTTTAGAATTTATTAAAGCTTAAGAACTTAAATCTTTTAATACATACAAGCCTCTTATTTTAAAATAAGGGGCTTTTTTTATTTAATAACATTTCTCTATTAATCTTCTATATCTGTTGTTCCAGAGAATTTTTTACGAATTAAATTCCGTAATCGATCCTGATTTTCATCGCCCCAGCGTCCTAAAGTGCCAATTACAGGAATCAGACTTTCGCCAAATTCAGTAAGACTGTATTCAACCTTTGGCGGTACTACAGGATATATTTTCTTCACCACAAGCTCATGGTCTTCCAATTCTTTTAACTGAATATTCAAAACTCTTCTTGAAGCATCAGGTATTTTACGCTGCAGTTCACTCGGCCTTTTATGACCTTCATTAATAAACCAAAGCAAACGTATTTTCCATTTTCCATATAGAACTTCACCTATCAGGTCAAGTCCGCAATTTAGGTTCGGGATTATTTTTCTCTCATACATATAACAAAAGTAAACCTATGTTCCGATTTGTACAATAGGGGAAAAATTTATCCCTATCTGAATCGTAATTCCGTACTTGTGAGAAAGTTGCATACTTCTGAAATTTGTACAAAAGAAATCAACATGGAACAAAAATTAGATTATCAGAACGAACTATCAGGCAAAATTGCTTTGGTTACCGGAGGAACAAAAGGAGCTGGAAAAGCCATTGCAGAACGTTTAAAAAATGCAGGTGCAAAAGTGATTATCATTGCAAGAAATGCACCCGAAATACCTGACGAAGATTTATATTTTATTTCGGCAGACTTAAGTAAAGCCGAGGATGTCAAAAATACTGCTCGTGAAGTATTTGAGAAATTCGGCAAAATAGACATCCTTGTAAACAATCTAGGAGGCTCTGAAACTCCCGGAGGAGGTTTTGCAGCATTGTCTAATACCGATTGGGAAGAAACAATACAAACCAATTTATTAGCACCAGTACGATTAGACAAAGCTTTTCTTCCTCAAATGCTTGAAAATAAAAGCGGTGTCATTATTCATATTGCATCCATTCAGGGAAAATTGCCTTTACATGATTCTACGCTTCCTTATGCTGCTGCAAAAGCAGGATTGATTAATTACAGCAAAGGTTTATCAAAAGAAGTATCTCCAAAGGGCGTTCGCGTGCTGACGGTTTCACCGGGATGGATTATGACCGAAGCATCAAAAAGAATGATGGAACGCATTTCAGAAAGCAATAAAATTTCTGTCAAAGAGGCTGAAAAAAGTGTAATGGATGCTTTGGGCGGAATACCTTTTGGAAGAGCTGCAATGCCAGAAGAAGTGGCTGAGCTTATTGGTTTTCTTGTTTCACCTAGAGCCAGTTATTTGACGGGAACAGAATATGTAATCGATGGCGGCACAATTCCAACGGTTTAAAAAAATTATAAACAATAAAACAGATAAATTATGAACTTACCACAAGTAATAAAAGATTTAGTAAATGCACAGAACGATTTTGACAGTACCGACTTTGCAAACTGTTTTTCTGAAACAGCAAATGTATTTGATGAAGGTAAAACACACATTGGCAAAACAGAAATAAAAGATTGGATCGAAAAAGCAACAGAGGAATATAATTCAACAATGGAACCTTTGATCTTTGAAGGAGATTCTGAAAAAGGCTTTTTAAAAGCTAAAGTTTCCGGCACTTTTCCTGGCAGTCCTATAACGCTTACTTATAATTTTGAATTTCAGGATGAAAAGATACAATCATTAAAAATTAATTAATGTTTTAAGAAGTAAAAATGTAACGATTTAAAAGAAAATACACTGTCGCAATCCAGATATAGATTACGACAGCGTATTTTTGTTTATTCTAATTTTTTAAAGCAATTATTACCTCTGAAATTTATTCTTTCCCATCAACAAATACATACAATTTCTGTATTTTGCCATTTTCAATCACAAACAAATCCATTCCGGAAACCACTGCTGGTTTTTCTTTTGAGCCAAACTGCCAATACAAACGCACTATATTATGATTCGTTTCAACTGATTTATCAGTGAATCTGAAATCAGGATTTTTTGTCTGAAGTTCAACAATAAATTTACTAATTTCATCTTTTCCTATTGCAATGAAATGACGGTCTACCATCTCAACATCAGAGGCATAAAATTGATTTAGTAAAGCTGTTCTTTTCGTTTCATCTTTTTCATTCCAGATTTTAAGGTGATTTTTGACTATTTCAATATTCTTTTTAGCATCTAAATCATCCGCAGTTACACTTTTGACAGAAGCATTTTTTGGCGACCATAAAACTGTTTTGGGATTAGATTTTTCATATCCTTTTCCGTTTGGATATGAAACCAGTTCCATTTTAGATCCCCACGGTGTTTCAAAATACACCCATGATTCGCCAGCCGTATCTCCGGATGGAGTCAAAAATGGTTCTCCTAAAATCTTTACCCCTTTACTTTTTAGATATTTTACAGATTCGTTTATATCTGATGTATAAAAAGCAATATGCGAAGCCCCGATATCATCAGAATTAGGATGAACTTTACTGCCTTTATTATCAGCATAACTAAATACTTCAATACTGGCACCAGTTCCGGCATTTATCATTTTGATGGTTACAGCTCCAGTTGCCGGATTAATATGATTGGCTTCTTTCCAACCTGCATCCAGCGGTATTGGCCCAAGCTGTGTTACGGGTTTGAAACCCAGTACATCACTAAAAAATGTTACTCCTTGATCTAAATCAGGCACATTGATTCCAACGTGATCGATTCCTATAATTCCTGCATTATTTTGAGCCTCCGCTTGTTCTGAAGCTGAAAAGAAAAAAACCAGATTTAATAAAGCGACTGCTGAAGTTTGTATTTTTTGATTTGATTTATAATGTGTCTTCATGACTTACTATTTTGATAAATTTAAATATTATTTGATATGAATTAATTACTGTAAGCAGCTAACCATTTTGCTTTAATAGCCGCGCGCGCTTCTATAAACTCTTTATCAGTTCCTTGTGCAATGGCATCAAGCGGGAAACGAAGCGGTCTCTCTCCTTTTTTCATTGTAACCAATTCCAGAATTCCATCAGCAATAGTCTGTGGATTCATATCAAACTGAGCCATTTTTCCAAACAAAGCAGTCCCTAAAGCATTGAATTTATCTGTTGCTGCAGTACCGTATTGATCTACAATGTCTTGTTTATCTGCGTTGATGCCAGATTTTGAACCGTTGTTCATTTCAGTAGGATAAACACCTGGCTGAATGCTCACATTTTCGATTCCGTAATCGGCAAGTTCATCTTGCAGACCTTCGGTGAAACTTTCTACTACTAATTTTGAAGCAATATATGGAATCATAAAAGGTAACGTATGTCCGCTTGCTCCAGTAGTAATATTTATAATAAGTCCGTTTTTTTCTTTTCTCATAGAAGGAAGAACAGCTTGATACGTGCGAAGAACGCTGTAAACGTTTACATCAAACATTTTCTGCATCTGATCAATTGAATAACCTTCAAGTAAACCAAATCCGCTTATTGCTGCATTATTGATAAGTACATCAATTTTTCCGTATTTGATAAGAACTTTTTCAAAAGCTTGATTTACAGAAATATCATTTGTAATATCAATATCTACTACTTCAATATTTGAAAGCGCTGCAAGTTCTTTTGCTGCTGCAGCATTTTTATCTTTTGTATTACGCATTCCTGCGATTACTGAATGACCGGCATTTGCCAATGTTATAGCGGTAAGTTTACCAAATCCTGAACTTGTACCTGTAATGAAAATTGTTTTTGACATGATTTCTAATTTTAAAATGTTTATAAAATTTGTTCCTTTTGAACATTACAAAGTTGCGTCGAATGCAAAACCTGTACATTGATTAGAAATAAGTAAAAACTTGATTTAGATCAAGTGTTTTGAACAAGGCATAAAAAAAGGAGCCTAAAAGCTCCTTGATCGTAATTATTTTTTTGCCGTCTGTTTCCGTATACGGCTTAATGTTTCAGGTGTCATACCAAGATAAGAGGCGATCATGGTTTGTGGAATTCGCGAAGCAAATCCCGGATATTTGGTTACAAAATTTAAATACTTTTCTTCTGCCGTAAAACTAAGTGATGCCTGAATTCGGTTTTGAGCCGCTATAAAACTTTTTTGCAGTATGGCATTTACCATATTATTAAAAGCAGGAATTTCACGGCACAGCATTTCAAAATTCTCATGTGTAAACAATATAAGTTCGCTGTCTTCAATAGCATCTATATTAAAACGAGACGGCTGCTGAAACATCAAACTTTCCCTGTCACCTGTCCACCAATTCTCAATACTGAAACTATTTACATGCTCACTCCCTTTTTCATCAACAGAATAAGTCCGTAGACAACCTTTTGTTATAAAAGCGTCATATTTCCAAATATCTCCTTCTTGAAGCAAGTATTGTCGTTTACGAAGTTTTTTAATTATAGCGAATGATTGTATATAATCAGATTCTGACGGTGTCAGCGTTACTTTATCATCTAGATATTTTTGGAATATTTCATACATAGATTGTAAAATTATATAAAAGTTTCTAAAGAAGAGAATTAAAATTGAATAGGAAAAAAGATTAAACCCTACAACTATTTATAGATTACTCAATATTATAAAAAGGACCACTTTTAAGTTATTTGCAAAAGAATTAAAAATTATGTTCCAGCATCAGCACCGAAGTTATGGAATTGAAATACTTATAAAATAATATCATGTCGTGGCTGAAGAAATTCGGGCAGATTATTTTCGCCTAAAATTTCTCTAAGATCAATCTCTATAATTTTACAGATTCTAGAAATAGGAATGTCATTGGCGTTGCCTTCAAAAGGATTTTCTGTACTCTCTCCAACTTGCCCTAGCGAGGTATACATCCATGAAATAATGACACTAAACGGAATGACAAACCAAACCATATTGCCGTGCATAATACCGCTGACGCTTTCATTTAATTTATCAAATTCTTTTAATAACCCAAAAGGCAATAGGAGACAAAACAATTGAACCAATAAGGTATTGATAATGGCGTATTGTCTGGGATATGGCGAATCTTTCAATTGTTCGCTTCTACTTTGTTGTGTAAAGAAATCTTTAATTGTTCTTTGAAAATCAACAAACTGAAGTACAACAATTTCTTGATTATCATATAGTTCTTTTAGCGTTTTACTTTGTAAAGCCATAACTTGTGTGGCTTTGTTTTTAGCTTTTAGAATTTTTTCTAATTCTGCAGGAGAAAGAAATTTAGACAATTCATCTTTGAGACTAATCTCATTTTCAGGAATGATATAATAATATTGCTGATATTCTGTATTATGTTTTTTTCTGCTTGTTTCCCAAACCCGGTACGATCGCATTTCATAACGCAATGCTGTAAGCCATGCTATATGGCGGTAAATAAGCAATTTTGTTGTTTCAGGATTAGCTAAAAAATCACGGCTCATAATGCCCCACGAACGGCTTGTGCTTAAAATTTGTGTCCATACTTGTTGTCCTTCCAGAGTTCTATTGTAGGTTTGCGTGTTTTTAAACCCCACTATAAATGCTGTAGCGGTTCCTAATAAAGCAACGACTGTCCAAGAAATCCCTAACCATTTTAATTCAAAAAATTCATATAAAACAGTTGGTATTATACTCATTAAGACTAATAAATAAATGCTTTTTCTTGTCCAGATTATAAATTCTAAAAGCTTATATGATTTACCTGTATACATTTTATTGTTCTTTAAAGCTGATTTACAAATAGATTTAATTGAAAATAAGCATATCTATATTAAGACATGCTTATTCAGGCTTTAAGCTACGGGAACTGACATACGAACTTCTACAATCGCTCCATATTGGATAATTGGACAAGCTTCTGCGATTTTTACCGCTTCATCATAATCATTTGATCTAATAAGAAACAAACCTCCTATAGATTCTTTTCCGTGACCATAAGGACCAGAAGTAATATGATTTCCCATTTTGGTATGTTTAATCACTCTTCCGTCTAAATCCCAACGTTTTGGCGGCGCAACTAATTTATCCTGTGCTGCAATTCCTGCGATCCACTCCTGATACGGTTTGATCGCTTCTTTCATTTGTTCTGGAGTTGGTACTGGGTTCTCGCTTGTTAGGTCTCTGTGGACCACTACTAAAAACTCTTGCATAATAATTGTATTTAAAGGTTTGTAAAATTGTTTATTGTTTAAAATATCGAAGTATAATCTTCGTCTTCATTTTCTTCAAAAGGCTGTTCTTTCATATGAAGTGTTTCGTCCAGCAATTCACTTCCGTCAGTTGAATCATGGTGATGCTCTTCCGTCTCACTTCCCGGTTCAATAATGTAACTTGTTGATTTTGACAAGCCCATTAATCTAAAAAAATTGATAATTTTCATGGCTCATTTTTTAATTGTTAATTGTTTACAAAACAGGTTTAACTATTTTTCTGGTTTCCCCTTCCATTTCTATAAAACCCATTTTTCCATTTTTATAATTTTCGGCAGCATTTAGCAAAGCTTCTTCAGAATCCATTACCATGGCGCCTTTAGAGAATAATTGTTCGTGTAACGGTTTGCCCGAAATAAGGAGTAGTTGACAATTTGTAATGGCGATAAATTTTAAAGGTTCCTCAAAATCAGATTCGGCCATAGAAATTACCATTCCTTCTTCGAGTTCTATTGTGGTTTGATTGGTCATAAAATCGAAATAGCCTTCAATTGCAAAGACAGTTCCCGACCATTGCGCCGGAAGCTGGTGCGAAAATTCTTTTCCCGCTTCTAAATAAATGTGCAACATTGTGAGTTCTTCCGGTGTTTCCACTTTATTTACTACAGATCCTGTTTCACCGCACACTATTCTTACGCGCAATCCTTCCTGATTTATTTCCGGAATCTGAGCTTTGTCGATAAAAATACTTTTTGGATCTTCTTGTTTTTTATGCGCCGGAATATTTACGAACAATTGTAAGCCTTCAACAGTTTCGCCGTCGGGAACGGGAAATTCAGCATGTACAACACCTTTTCCAGCGTAGGTCCAAAGCAGACTTCCTGGTGTAATTACAATATTATTTCCACGGGAATCAACACTATGATAAGGAGCTGAATTTTCAAAAACATAACTGATAGCCGACATTCCGGCGTGAGGATGGGGCCCGAAAATATCATGTTTTAATTCAAAATGATCAAATCCAATGATGGGATCCATAAGTCCGTCAAAATCTTTTGCTCTGGCTTTTCTGGCAAAAAATTGCTCATCTCCCTGCACGTCGGGCGTGATTACTGTTGATAATACTAACTTGTTCATACTATTTCATTTAAAGGTTTAAAATTGCAGCGCTGCCCATTGAGTTGTCGTGTTGTTGATCAGATTTTCGCAATTATTGCGCTGACGTAGGATTTTAATGTGCACGAACGGGTGGAAAGTGCACTCCCATTACAACCGCCTCGACAAACTGCCTACCCGTCATCTTCGTTTCAACGGGCATCGAAGCCATTTATATTTTGATTATGCTCTTTGAGGACGGTTAGGAAACCATTCTTCAAAAGTGATCGTTCCTAGTTTTGCAGTATCTGCAGGAACAAGTGTAAGTTCTTTAAGAGGCGCTCCAAAGTATAAAGCACTTTCATCTGAAATCACTTTAAGAGGATCGTTTGTTTTTGTCAAATACGTTTGCAGCAATTCTGAAAGTTTAAAACGTTCCGGCCCTCCAATTTCAACAATTCCGTTTGATGGATTTCCTAATGCAAGTTCTACAACCATTGATGCCACATCTTCAGAAGCAATGGGTTGAATTTTTGCCGGAGAAATAGTTACGCTTCCGCCTTCGTGTGCAGAGGCTACAATGCCGCCAAGAAATTCCATAAATTGTGTAGAATGAATAATGGTAAAAGGAACTCCTGCTTTTCTAATTAGATTTTCCTGAGCCTGTTTAGCTCTGAAATAACCGCTTTCCTGCAAACGATCTGTTCCAACTACAGAAAGTGCGATATGATGTTTTACACCTGCATTAATTTCTGCAGCTAATAAATTTCTGCCTGAAGTTTCAAAAAACTCTAAAACTTCTTTGTCTGCAAATGATGGAGAATTTGCTAAATCAATTACGATATCGGTATTGGTTACTGCTTCTGCAAGTCCTTCGCCTGTAATAGTGTTAATACCTGTAGAGGGTGCAGCCGAAATTACGTTGTGTCCCTGATCACGTAATTTGTTTACTACTTTTGTTCCAATTAATCCTGTTCCGCCAATTACTAAAATTTTCATGATGTTTGTTTTTAAATGTTATAAATGATTTCGTTGTCATTTTCATTTAGTAATAGCCAATTTGCGTGCCATTCAATCAAAACACTGTAAATCAATTAGTTACACTTGTAAGTGTATTTAAATTTTCCTCTTATAAAGGGAAATCATTTTGACTTTCACTTTATATAGTGAAAACTGTAGATTTGATGTAGACTTTATTTTTAAGGAAGAATAGAAAACAAAAATGCCCACTACTTTTTTACAAGTAATAGGCATTTATATTTTAAGAAATAAGAATTTAAAAATATTCTGACTTCGTTATAGCAAGTTTTTTCATTTTAGAATGAAGTGTATTCCCCGGAATATCAAGAACCTCAGCAGCACCGCCAACGCCTGAAATTTTTCCGTTGCATCTTTTTAAGGCACTGATAATAAAAAGACGTTCCATTTCTTCTAATGATTTACTAAAAATGTTTTCTTCAGCATCATTTTTATCTGTTTTCTTGGGAAGATAAACTTCTCGCAAAACATTATCTGTAGTCATAAGAACACTTCGTTCAATAAGATGTTCTAACTCGCGTACATTTCCTGGCCACAAATAGCTGTGTAATTGTTGCAGCGCTTTTGGTGCAATACGGCTTATATTTTTGCCATTATTTTTATTGTATTTAGCAAGAAAGAAATTAGAAAGCGCTTCCACATCCTCCATTCGCTCTCTAAGAGCAGGCAAATAAATCGGGAAAACATTTAATCTGTAAAAAAGATCCGATCGGAATTTTCCAGCTTCCACTTCTTCTTCCAGATTACGATTCGTCGCTGCAATTATTCTCACATCCACTTTTATAGTATCCTTTCCTCCAACACGTTCGAGTTCCCGTTCCTGAATAACACGTAATAATTTAACTTGTGCTTCGAGTGGCATCTCTCCTATTTCATCGAGAAATAAAGTACCGTTATTGGCTAATTCGAATTTTCCAATCCTTCTTTCTGTAGCTCCGGTAAAAGCACCTTTTTCATGTCCGAATAATTCACTTTCGATCAAGTTTGCCGGCATTGCTGCACAGTTTACCTTGATCATTAATTTATCTTTTCGATGCGACGCATTATGAATAGCCCTCGCAATCAACTCTTTACCCGTTCCTGTTTCACCAAGAATCAAAACCGTCGAATTAGATTCGGCGACCAATGACATTAAGTGATATACTTTCTGCATTTGTTTTCCGCTTCCTATAATTTCGGTAAAATTGTAAATATTTTTAATTTGTTCTTTCAAATACACATTTTCATGTTCAAGCCTTTGCTTATACAACAGAAGCTTTTCATTTGCCTGAATATTTGCTATTGCAACTGAAATCTGTGAACAGATTCCTTTTAGAATAGATGGATCTAATTTGTCTGCCAATAGCCACATTGTAGCTATATTAGAATTTCCAACTTTTAATAAGGCTCCATAAGCATTTTCAAAACCAACTTTTTTCCAAAGTTTTGCAAAACCAGAATTACTAAGTCGTAATTCTTCTTCTACATTAAAAATAACAGCAGTGTCGCTTTTTATAACCTGCGCCGTGTAAGGCTCGTGAATATCGAGTTTTACGGCTGCCATTTTATCAAAATCTATTTCAGCTTTTGCAAATAGGCTTTTATCAAACATATAAGGACTTAAGCCTATTCCATCATCATCAAAAATATTAAGCATTGCCAGCTTAGTATCCAGAAGATCGCGAAGCACCTTTATTATGGCATTTTGTAAATCTTCTTTAGTTCGTACTCCTGCTATTTCATTGCTAAATTGTAGCAAAACTGCTTGCTCTTTATTTTTGCTTTCTAATAACTCGTTAGCAATAATATTTGACATTGCCGTAGAAATTTGCGAACAAATACCCTGCAACAGCGAAATATTAATTTCTTCGATAGCAAGCCATAAAATTCCCAGTGTAACTTCTCCGTTTCGAAGTGCAATACCAACCATTCTTGTAAAGCCCATTTCCTTCCAAAAAAAAAGATATTGTGACTTTATTCCTCTCTCAATTTCAATATCAGTATGAAACAGCAAAGGAATGTAACTCTCAAGAACTCTATTTTGAAGCCCGTCATTTATAGGGAATTTTGATTGAAGTATTTCGTTTAAGACAGGATAATCGGCTGTCGTAATGTCTTCATCATAAATATAAGGACTGAGTGAAATGCCGTCATCATTTAATTTTCTAATTACATAACCACGAAGCGGATTTATTTTTTTTAAAGCTGTACGAACAGCAATGGCCAGTTCTTCTTTATTTCTAACTTCTGAAATATCATTACTTAAGTCAAGCAAAAATGATTTTTCTTCTTCCTTCTTTTTCAGTTCTTCATTTTTAATAATATTCGAAACTGAAACAGAAAGCTGAGGAGAAATTCCTTTTAAAATACTTCGAAAATCTTTTGTAAAACTGTCTGTCCTATCAGAATAGGTATGTAAAAAACCTAAAGGTTTATCTTCAAGCCATAAAGTAGTCATAAGTATTTCCCTGATACCTCCATCATAACTAACTTGTAAATACGTTGGACTTTGGGGTTCATCTTTAACATCTTCTAATAAAAAGGAAATTGGACCATCTGAAGCCAGAACTGCTTTTATAAAAGGCTCATGTAATGTAAAATGTGTTTTTTGTAATTTTGCATAAGCTGTCGGTTCCAGGATATTGTCTGTGGCTTTGTCCAATAAGAAACCCATGTAAGTCTCATCCTTTTCGTCAATCAATGTAACGACTGTATGTGTAAAATAATAAAGGCTTTTTAACCTTTTAGACAGCAAAAAAATCAGATCTTTTTTTTCTCTTACTTTAGTAATGTCTTTCCCTAATTGAAGCAAAATATTTCTTTCAAGTTCAAGAAAATCCTTCTCTGATTTTATAGCAGAATTTTTTAAGTGATCAGACACTGGATCATCAATTGAACTTTCAATATTTTTCTTTTTCATTTATTATCTGCTTTAAAAAAATCCAAGCCTTTAAATTTCTTTTTATTCCAATCAAATCCCTTGAATGCTATAAATATACTCAATATTTAAAAATTGATTCACTTTTCAGACAAGAAATAGTATCTAATTTGAGTATCTTTTTTGGTGAAGATGATGCTTTAAAATTATAATCTCACACTAATTTTTCCTCCGTTTTTTTCGAAGAAAACTATAACTTTTAATTACTTTTATCACCTATTGTATTTTTATGAGATTCCATTCAGCAATGTTATTTGACAATGAATAAAGTATTATTAGTAGAAGATGATCCAAGAGTTGCCTCCTTTATTTTAAGAGGTCTTGAAGAAAACCATTATCAGGTAAAAACAGTTTCAAAAGGACATGAAGCGGTCAAGGAAGCCACGGAAAATAGTTTTGATATTATCATTCTTGATATTATGCTGCCCGATATAACTGGTTTTGAAGTCTGCGAAATTTTGCGAAATAGAAAAATAACTGTTCCAATACTTATTCTGAGTGCACTAGACACACCGCAGGAAAAAGTAAAAGGACTTCAATCTGGAGCCGATGATTATCTTGCTAAACCCTTTTTATTTGAAGAACTTTTAGCCCGAATTAATGCACAGCTTAGACGTGCAGAATTCAGCAACGGAATTCTGGATTTTCAATCGTATGCCGGAATCGAAATTAACATGAAAGAGCAAAGTGCAACCAGAGACGGAAAAGAACTTAATCTTTCTTCACGAGAACTGAAGCTATTAATCTTTTTTATGAAAAACAGAGAAAAAGCTTTATCACGTACTTCAATTGCGCAAGCAGTCTGGAATATTGATTTTGACACCACATCAAACACCGTAGATGTTTACATCAACTATTTGAGAAACAAAATAGATAAAAACTTTCCTGTTCCGCTAATTCACACTGTGAAAGGAACTGGATATATGCTCAAACAAAAGAGTCATGAATCTTAAAAATAAGCTGTCGGTCAACTCTACCCTGCTTTTTGCTTTTACGGTAGGACTTCTTATGGCAGGGTCTTTCCTCCTTTTTAGGAGTCATATGAAAGATCTTTATTTTGATAATCTTGAAGATCATGCCATGACAACGGCACTTTTTTATTTTGAAAAAGACGAGATAAAAGAAATCAACAGCGAACGTTATCGTCAAATTGAAGTTCAGTACAATAAAATCAGTAACGAATCGATACGCGTTTACGATGCCAAAACAAAAAAACTTTATCTTCATGATAATACGGGCGTAAAACTTAGCGAACAGCATTTAAACGCTATCGTAAAAAACAAAATACTTCCTTTTACAATAAATGACAGGCAATTTGTTGGATTATTTTATAAAGATAATCAAGGCGACTTTATAATAGTAGTTTCTGGAATTGACCGTGCTGGTAATCGTCAGTTGGAAGCATTGGGACTAATGTTTCTTCTTTTTTATCTGATTGGCATTCCTTTAAATTACTTTCTAGGCACTTTTTTATCCAAACAAACTTTTCGCCCATTTGAAGAAGTTATTGCAAAAGTTAACACCATAACAACCGAAAATCTTCATTCGAGATTAGAAATTCCGCAAACGAGCGGCAAAGATGAAATAAAAGAATTGGCAACTACTTTTAATTATCTTTTGGAAAGACTTGAAAATGGCGTCATGATTCAGAATAATTTCTTGAAGAATGCTTCACATGAATTAAAAACGCCTCTTACAATTATTATTGGCGACATCGAAGTATCATTGCAGCAACCGAGAACAACTGAACAATATGAAGAAATTTTAAAAACTTTAAAAAAAGACACTTTACATCTAAAAGCTACTCTAGACGGACTTTTAGTTTTATCCGGACTTGAACTTTCTGAACCGCAGCAAATGGAAATTGTAAGGCTGGATGAAATTTTATGGAACGTTCTGGAAAAAAAAGCTATTGAATATCCAGAATCTAAAGTATCTGTAAACCTTGACGCAATTGCCGAAGAGGAAGATTTACTTTCGGTTTATGCTAACAAACATATGTTATTTATTGCTTTATACAATATTCTTGACAATGCAATAAAATTTTCAACACCTGCACAAGTTGACATTTTTGCTTTTTCAAATAAAGGAAAACTCGAAATCAAAATTTCAGATCAAGGACCTGGAATTTCTGACAAAGACAAAGAATCTATTTTTGATCTGTTTTTCAGAAGCGACACTACACGCCATATTCAGGGGCAAGGTCTTGGGCTTTTTATAACGATTCAGATACTTAAACTTCATAACATCAATATAAAAGTAGATTCTGAAGTCAAAAAAGGGACTTCATTTATTTTGACATTTCCTCAAAAAAATTAAAGTTTCCAGCTAAAAAACAATTTGCTAGTTTACTGATTCTTATCATTCGTAACATTGAATTAACACTCTAATCTTTTTCTAATCTACTTTAAATACAACTCTAATGTACTAATTTTTAGAATTTTACACAAATCATTGATTTTAAAGCGCTAAAATGATTTTGATAAAACAACACGTTCTTGATCTTATGTTTCTGATGAAAATTTTTATGATTTTATGTTAACAAAAGCGTTAAATCGGATCGAAACAAACTGAGTTTCTTTGTCAAATAAAAACTAAAAAACATGACAAAACTAAAACTCTTTTTTTCGGCTTTAATGCTCCTGCTAGCAGGAAACATTTTTGCCCAAATTACAACCTCATCCTTATCTGCAAAAGTTAATGATGGAACAAATCCGTTAATAAATGCGGAAGTCACTTTAACACACTTACCAACGAATTCCGTTTATAAAGCGGTTACCGACAAACAAGGTAGATTTAGTTTCGAAAATTTAAATGCCGGCGGACCTTATGAGCTTGAAATCAAAAGTCCAGATACAAAAGATTATTCTGATGCAAACATAAATTTAGCTCTTGGAGAAAATGATTTACCTGCAATTATAGTAGGAAAAGCAGATAACAACGTTTTAGAAGAAGTAGTGATTACAAGTTCTAAACCTTCAGCTAAAAGCAATGGAACTAATATTAATGAAAAACAAGTAAACGGACTTCCATTAATCAACAGAGGAATTCAAGATGTTACAAAACTTGTTCCTCAAAGTTCTAACAACTCTTTTGCCGGAACCAATTTTAGATACAACAACGTTACAATTGACGGTTCTATAAATAATGACGCTATTGGTTTTAGTCCATCTTTAGGAGGGCAATCTGGAACTTCAGGCATGCCTGGAAGCAGTACACGATCTAACTCTATAAGTCTAGATGCGATTCAGGATATTCAGGTTTATATTGCTCCTTATGATATTAAATTAGGTAACTTTTTAGGAGGAAGTGTAAATGCTGTTACCCGCAGCGGTACAAATACCGTAAGCGGATCTATTTACAGCTACGGAAGAAGCGCTGCAATTACTGGTCCAAATAATGCTGGTGATGGTTCTAAAATGCCAAGTGCTTTTGGTGATTATCAAGTTGGTTTTAGAGTTGGACTTCCAATTATAAAAGACAAATTATTCTTTTTTACCAACATGGAATATGCTGAAAGAACAGATCCTTTGTTTTATAACGCAGGACAAACTGATGCAAACGGAAAAGCAACATCTTTAATTGACAACGCAACAGCTGAACAAATCTCAAGTTTTGTTAAAACAAACTACGGATTTGATCCAGGAACTTATGGCGCATACAACAACTTTGCAAAAAGCCAGAAATTTTTCAATAAATTAGATTGGAAAATTAATAACAAACACTCTCTTTCGTTAAGAAACAATACGGTTATCTCTCAAGCTACGAATTTAGAGCGTGATGCAGCGAATTTCAGATTCTCTAGCATGGATTTCACTCAAAAAAACCAAGCAATTAGTACTGTTTTAGAATTAAAAAGTCATTTCAATTCACAGTGGTCAAACTCGTTCATAGCAAGTTATTCGGCTATTAAAGATTATCGTGATCCAAAATCAAGCAATATCATGTTCCCCCAAACAGAAATTGGTTATAATGGTGGAACAATTTTCTTAGGAAATGATCGTGAAGCGACAGTTTTCAATATGAAGCAAAACACAACTGAAATTACTGATAACCTGACTTATAAAACAGGAAATCACACTTTGTTGTTTGGTACACATAACGAATTCTACGACATTAACTATGGTTTTGTAAATGCTCTTAACGGAAGAGTTTCTTATAAATCACTTGCTGATTTCTACAGTAAATTGCCTACTCGTGTTCGTGGAACTTATCCTTTTGACGGTTCTACTAGAGATCAAATCTTTAATAATCCTTATGCGCAATTCAAAGTAAATCTTTATAGTTTTTATGCTCAGGATGAAATTAGAATTGGCAGTAAATTAAAAGTTACTCCGGGAGTTCGTGTTGATTATACTGATTTGCCAACTAAACCGAATTTAAGCCAGCAAGTTCAAAACTCTCCAGCTGATCCAAATTACGGAACAACATACACATACACTCCTTTAAGCCAAATTAAAAACAACTTCTTTAGTACAGCACTAGTTTCGCCAAGAGTTGGTTTTACTTATAATGTAGACGAAGATAAAACGCTTGTTTTAAGAGGCGGTTCTGGAGTATTTACAGGCAGAATTCCGTTTGCATGGTTAGGATATGCGTATTATAATGATGGTGTAGGTTACGGAAGTTATGATAAAAACAACCTTACTCCTGCTCAAGTTGCTGCTGCTGGTGATCCTTTGGCACAAAATGGATTAAACGGATATCATGACGCAACGCCAAAAGTACAAGCCGATTTAGTTGACAATAAATTTAAAATGCCTGCAGTTTTAAGAAATTCACTTGCTATTGACAAAATCATCGACGGTTATAAATTTACTACTGAAGGTATGTATACTAAAGTGATTCGCGATCTTGAGTTTCAACAAGTAAATAAAACAGATAATCCAACTTATTTCTCTTACGATACTAAACATGAAATGCCAATTTATGCTGCTAATATAAATGCTGCGTTTTCAAATGCATATTTATTATCAAACACTAATAAAGGATACCGTTACAGCATTACAGAAATGGTTACAAAAACGTATGATTTTGGTTTAAATTTTATGGTTGCTTATACTTACGGAGATTCTAAAGACGTTACAAACGGAATTCGTAACTCTATGGAAAGTAACTTTCAAATGAATCAGTCGTTGACTCCAAATGATCCTCAATTGGCAACTTCAAATTTCAATATCAAACACAGAATTGTTTCGAATGTTGGATATGCAATGAAATTAGCTGATAATAATATTTTCTCTGCAAACGTGTATTTCAATGCACAATCAGGAAATCCATTCTCTTGGGGATTTGTAAACTCAACAATTGCAGGAACAGGACAAGCGGCAGGATTAGCTTATATCTTTAAAGATGCAGCCGAAGCAGCGAAATATATTGGAGTAAGTAATGCTGGAGTTCCATCAGCTACAGCAGCACAACAAGTGGCAGATTACGAAGCTTTCATTAATGGAAATGATTATTTGAAAAGCAGAAGAGGAACATTCACGCAAAGAAATGGCGATACAACACCATGGAACATTCAGGCAGATTTGAAATTAATGGATGAAATCAAAGTGGATAAAGTAGGTACTTTCCAAATTTCTTTCAGTGTAGCTAACATTGGTAATCTTATCAATAAAGATTGGGGAAGAAGTTATTTTGTTCCAAATACATACAATTCAACAGCTAATTTAGGATTGACAAAATCAGGAAATTTAGGTGGCGTTGCTACTGGCGATCCAACATATACTTTCCAAAAACCTACTTCAGCACCTTATACTATAGATCAATTAGCCTCAAGATTCCAAGGACAATTTGGAGTTAGGTATTCGTTCTAAAGATTGTGTTTTATATTTATTTTTTTTTATTGTTCCCGAGTTTTATGCGATAAAACTCGGGAACTTTGTTTTTATTTCTAATAGAGAAAAGCAGAATAGAACTTCTTTGCCAGAAATATTTTCTCAAAAACTACCAGCTGTATTTCAAAATCAATCTTGCATTAAACGGAGTTCCTGCTGTAAAATGAATTTCTTCAACTGGATCAGTTTCGTTGGCTAATCTAGATTCGGTCAGGAATTGGGTTTCTTTCCATTTTGTATTAAAAATGTTATCAATGTTTACTCCTATTGATACTTTTTTAATCTGATAATTTACTGAAAAATCTGTGATGCAATATCCTTTAGCCACAACCGAATTATCTTCATTCGCCGGACGATCGCCTAAAAATCGTGTTCTCAAACTTCCTGAAAACCCTTTTAAATCTTTTACCGAAAATCCGTTCATTAAAGTATGTATTGGAGCTAATGGCAAATAATCATTTCCTTTTGGTTCATCTAGTGATCTTGCGTGTGTGTAAGTGTAATCGGTATTCCAGAATAGCCAATTGGTCAATTGGTATCTAAAACCAAAATCAAAACCTTTTCTTTCGGTTTTTCCGCTTGGTTCAACGACAGCTTCGTCTCCAACATATACAAACTCCTGCGCCAGATATAAATACCAAATAGCCGAATTAACGATCATTCTTGGAAAAGGTTTCCAGTTTATTCCTAAATCTGCACCATACGTTTCAGGAAGAATCTTTTCTCCTTTTTGAGCCACTACAACGCGCGTGTCGTTGCTGTGAAAACCTTTTCCTAATTTTAGAAAATACTGCAATTCATCATTCTGTGTATATAAAAAATTCAGTTTCGGACTTACAATTGCTTTTGTCTGCGTTTGATTTGTGTAAGTTGATGCCAATTGATCTTCATATCCAAATTTGAAATAATCCAAACGCACACCTGAATTCACAAGCCATTTTCCAGACGTAAAATCAAAGCTGGTATAAGCAAAAAGATTCGTCTGATTGACGTTCCCTAAACTTAAATAATCTAGAACCGTTTTTCTATTTAAAGTATGCGACAATTCTACATCTTTATTGTTATCATTTCGTAATCCCGCACCTAATTTAAAAAACCATTTTTCGTTTAGTTTTTGATCAAATTCAGACTGAAAACCTACAATAGTTCTATTTTCTTTCTGTTTAATCTGATCGCCGTTAATTGGATCATTTAGAAAAAAAGTAAAATTAGAATACAGTTCAAAATCATATTTGCTTAAATAAGCTGTGTTTTTAATCTTCGTATTTTCATCAATTTTCGCATCGTACTGCAAATTAAAATTGGTTCTTCCTGTATTTCCGCCTTCGTTTGGATCAATTGCGCCATAATGAGAAATTGTTCCGTCGTTTACAGCACGATCCGGAATCTGTCCGCTTGCATCCCACTGACTCTTAAAATGAGAAACCGACAAACCTAAATGATCTCCATTATTCATTTTAGCAGTATATTTCCCGAACAAATTAAATCGGTTAAAATTTTGAGGCGCATCAAAATAACCATCGGTCATCATATATTCTCCCGCAAAATAAGCCGACTGATTTTCTTTATTCAATAAATTAAATAGAGCAACGGTACGAAAGGTATCAAACTGTCCGCCTTCAAAAGAAATTGTACTGTTCTGCAGTGCGTTTTTAGTATTAAAACCTACATATCCAGCCGTTGTAAAATCGCCTTTATCAGCAAAATACGATCCTTTGTCAAAATCAATATTGTCAACTGTTTCTGGAATTACAAAATGAAGATCAGCATAACCTTGTCCGTGGGCATGCGATACCATATTTACAGGCATTCCGTCAACCGAAACGTTAATATCGGTTCCGTGATCGCAGTCAAAACCTCTTAGAAAAATTTGTTCTGCTTTTCCACCGCCCGCATGTTGTCCAATAAACAATCCCGGAACTTTTCGAAGTAAATCTTGAGAATTTGAAATAGGCTGAATTTCAAAATCTATTTTAGAAATTGTATTTAAGTATTTTAAATTATTCGTAATTGTAACTTCTTCCAACAAAAAAGGCTTTTCTTCAAGGTGAATCGAAACTAAATCAACTGACGATAATTTTATTTTCTGTGTAATAAATCCTTGTTTAGAAACTTGAAGACTATCGCCGATTTTGGTTTCTTCTAAAGTAAATTTCCCATTTATATCAGTATGAGCGTGGGTTTTTGAAACCAAATTCCGAATTAAAACATCTGATAAAGATTTTTCATCGGCATCTTTTACGATTCCATTTATAGACTGTGCTTCGGCATAAAAAGAAGAAATAAAAACTCCCAGGAAAACTAATAATCGCATATAAAACATTTAAAAGCTGCGAAAATAACCAATTCATAAAGAAATATAAACCTTAAATTACATTAAGTATCAGGAAAAGTATAGAAACAAAAAAAATCCAAATCCCAATTTTAAAGTTGGAATTTGGATTTTGAAATATTCGGATTTGGATTTTAAAAATTTTAGTCCAAAATAAAACTTACACTAACATTCGCTGTAATTTCGATTTCGCCAATTGCTAAAGTTTCGTTTGAAGCTCCTGCGCTATCCATAGCCATAGATTTCATAGCATACATTGGTTGCGGGTGGTAAACTTGTGAGTTATCAGAAATAACAAAAGCTTTTCCAACTTTTTGCCCCAAAACTGAAACATAATCCTCAGCTTTTGATTTAGCATCTTTCATTGCTAATTTTCTAGCTTCAATCTGTAATTGCGCTTCTTTTGAAGATTCAAAAGTTACTCGGTCAATTCGGTTTATTCCCTGTTGTACCAAACCTTCCATTAGTTCATCGTATTTTGATAAATCTTTTACGATAATTTCAACTGTTTGTGTCGCATTATAACTCGTTTTTTTCTTTTCGTAATCATACTGCGGATTCAAAGCCACTTGTTTTGTTTTAAAATCAACTGCTGGAATATTCATTTTTTTAATGAATTTTAAAACAGCGTCCATTTTCTCGTCATTTTGCTTTTTGACGTCTTTAGCATTATTCCCTTTTGTTTCAACCGTAGCCGAAATACAAACCTGATCAGGTGCTACTTTTACTTTTCCTTCCCCGTTAACATTGATTAGAGGTATTTGTTTGGTTTCCTGGCCGTAAGACATAGTCATAAACATGATTGTTAAAAATAATACTGCTTTTTTCATTTTTGTTATATTTTAAATTATTGATAAGGGCATTTCAAAAGTTATGCCAGCCTTACAACTTTCCTAATTTAGCCATTCCAAAAAGTATAATAATTGGCACCAAAAGCAACACAACAATGAAAGTATGATCACTAATTAATGAAGGCTGTTTGATCAAAGTGATCAAATACCCGCCTATGGCACCTCCAAAGTGTGCTGTGTGGCCAATATTATCATTTTTAGCTTTCATTCCATAAATAGAATATAATAAATACAAAATTCCGAAAATATAACCTTGAATTGGTATGACACCATATATCAGCAGCTCATTATTTGGTTCTAATAAAATTGAAGAATACAAAACGCCCATTACTGCTCCCGAAGCTCCAACGGCACGATAACTGTAATCGTTTTTATGGAACATCATCGTAAGAAGATTTCCAAAAACCAAACTTCCAAAATAAATAAGAATAAACGAAAAAGCATGAAGGTTGTCTATAACAGTTGGCGCAAAAAAGTAAAGCGTCAGCATATTAAATATTAAATGCATCATATCGACATGCAAAAAACCAGAAGAAAACATTCTTATTTGTTCTCCTGAACGAATACTTCCTACATGAAATTCGTATTTTCTAAAAAAAGAAAGATCATTAAAACCTTTGTAACTAACAACAACGTTCGCAACTATAATCCCTGCTAAAATAATATTCATAAAACTTATTTATTTTGAATTGTAAATATAGTTATTCTTAAACATATGTTAGGGTCAAAGCAAAATATCGTACGTTACCCATTTTTGATTTATATTTGTAAAAAAAAATAAATGCAGTTTCTTGTCTATATTTTAGCCTATCCATTTCTTTGGCTTATTTCTATTCTTCCTTTTCGAATATTTTACTGGCTTTCAGATTGTGTTTTCTTTCTGGTTTATTATGTTATTGGCTACCGCAGAAAAGTGGTTCGAGAGAATTTAGCACTTACTCTACCGCATTTAAGTGATGCCGAACGAAAAAATATCGAAAAGAAATTTTATCAGCATATGTGCGATATGTTTTTAGAGATGATCAAAACCATGAGTATTTCTCCTGAAGAAATGGAAAGAAGATTTGTCATTACAAACATGGATCTTTTTCATGAATATGAAAAAAAAGGAAAAAGTGTGGTTCTGGTAGCTTCGCATTATGCAAGCTGGGAATGGCTTTTAACGCTTAATAAAAGAATGCTTTTTAATGGTGTTGGCGTTTATAAAAAAATTGCCAATCCTTATTTTGATAAACTGGTTCGAAAAATCAGAGGAAAATATGATGCACAGCTGGTTGAAACCAAAAAAGCAATTCCACTCATGGCTCAAAACCAACGTGAAGGAATTTTAAGTCTTTACGGACTCGCAAGCGATCAGTCGCCAAAATTAGATCGAATTTTTCATTCGATGAAATTCATGGGAATTGAAGTTCCTGTACATACAGGTGCTGAAATGCTAGCTAAAAAATATGACTTAAGCGTTATTTTTATTAAAGTAATGAAAGTAGGCAGAGGATATTATGAAGCGACAATTGTACCGATTGCTGATAATCCGAAAGAATATGAAAATTTTGAAATTACTGAAATCTATTTAAGAGAAGTTGAGAAACAAATTCTCGAAGCACCAGAATATTATTTATGGACACATAAAAGATGGAAACATCGCGTTCAATAGCAATTTCATAAAAATAATCAGAGTCCAAAAGTTTTTGCTTTTTGGACTTTTTTATTTTATGAAAATAGGACAAAACTGGAAAACTCAGTTTTAAAATACTTAGAACACTTTTTTGATGTGTTTTTGTAATGGTTTTTTTTTGCATTGGAACAAATACTAATTTACACAAACAGTATACATTTGAAGGCACCAAAAATCTTCCAAAAACCAAAACAAATTAGTACTCATGATCAAAAAATTACTTTTCACTTTTTTAATAATCAGTTTTTCAAAACCTATTTTTGCGCAAAGTCCGAAGCGAGGTATCGCCTACGGTAATAATTCAATAGCCGATTTACAAGCTCTAAAACCAGGAATTTCATGGTGGTACAATTGGGGAAGAACTCCTGAAAATGACGTTAATGCCAATTACGCTTCTTTGGGCGTTGAATATGTTCCAATGGCTTGGGGAAAATTGAATGATAACGAAGTACAAACTTTTATCAACAACATAAAACCCGGAGCAAAATACCTGCTAGCGTTCAACGAGCCAAATTTTAATGACGGCGCCCGCTTATCACCTCAAGAAGCCGTAAATGCCTGGGCAAATGTTCAAAAAATTGCTGCTGCAAAAAACTTAGAAATCGTCAGCGCATCGCCTGCATACAATGGTCCAAATAATTATGGAGGATACAGCGATCCGACGAAATGGCACAATGAGTTTTTTCTATTATGTCCAAATTGCAAAGTGGATTACATTGCTTTTCATACTTATGACAATACCGCCGGTTCTGTTGTTGGAGTTACGGGAAATTTGAAAACATTTAACCGTCCAATCTGGGTAACTGAATTTGCAAACCGAGTTATTCAAAGCGAAGCCGATAAAATCAGTTTTATGAAAGCGGTTGTAAGCAGTTTTGAAAATGATCCAGATATTTATAGATATTCTTGGTTCACAGGCCGTGTTCCAGCAGATTGGACTGATATGCTTGAAGGACAATTATTAAGTCCGACAAGCGGGGTTTTAAAACCAATTGGGAAAGCATACATTGATGAAAGTTACACTTCTAAAAAAATGAACGTTCCTGGGAAAGTACCCGCAAATAAACATTATCGAAGAAGAGGAACGGGATTGCAAAACTCACAGGACACAGGCGGTGGAGAACACGTATCTTCTATACAAGTTGGTGACTGGAATGAATTTTTATTAAACGTTGCCGATGCAGGAACATACAACATAACATTTAGAGTTGCAGCGCCAGTTAATAATGGAAAATTTGATATTCTTGTAAACGAAGTTGTGGTAAAAACAGATGAAACTTTTCCAGTCACGGGAGATTGGCAGATTTTTACCAATAAAGATGTGAATGGCGTTTATTTGCCAAAAGGAGAAGTTTACATGAAAATTAAATTCAAATCTGACGGAATGAATTTTAATTTTATGAATTTTACTTTAGCAAATCTGGGAATTAATGATCCTATTGTCGAAAAAGATTCATTTACCATTTATCCGAATCCTGTAAAAAATCAGTCAACACTTCATATTAAATCGGCAAGCACTGAGCCTTTGACAATAACAGTTATTGATATGAAAGGAATTGTATGTTACAAATCAAAAGAGCATTTTACTAATGAAGATATTAAAATTGGAGACAAACTTGCATCGGGAGTTTATATAGTGAATGCTACTTACGGAAAAACTCAAAAAACAATCAAGATTATTAAAATCTAAATCGCACCAAAAAATGAAAAGCCTCTTCTGAATTTTCAAAAGAGGCTTTTTTTGTATTTAAATCGAACGATTATAATCCTGCGATTACTTTTATTTCGTCAATAATTCTTAATGCTAATTTATCAGCAGATTCCTGTGTTGCAGATTCGGTATAAATACGAATAATTGGTTCTGTATTTGATTTTCTTAAATGAACCCATTCTTCAGCAAAATCAATCTTCACACCGTCAATTGTCGAAATATCTTCTTTTTTATATTTGTCAGTCATAGCAGCTAAAATCGCATCAACATCAATCTGAGGTGTTAATTCGATTTTGTTTTTGCTCATATAATATTCTGGATAAGAAGCTCTCAAAGCAGAAACCGACATTTTTTTATTTGCTAAATGTGTCAAAAACAAAGCTACACCTACCAAACTGTCTCTTCCGTAATGCAATTCAGGATAAATGATACCGCCGTTTCCTTCTCCGCCAATAACAGCATTATTTTTTTTCATCAATTCTACTACATTCACCTCTCCTACTGCGCTTGCTTCATAATTTCCATTATGTCCATTTGTTACATCGCGCAACGCACGTGATGATGACATATTCGAAACTGTATTTCCTGGCGTTTTGCTTAAAACATAATCGGCGCAGGCAACTAGTGTATATTCTTCACCAAACATTTCACCGTCTTCGCTGATGAAAGCCAAACGATCAACATCTGGATCAACTACAACTCCTAAATGTGCTTTTTCTTTCACTACTAATTCAGAAATATCCGTTAGATGTTCTTTTAAAGGCTCAGGATTATGAGGAAAATGTCCGTTTGGTTCGCAGTATAGTTTCACTACTTCAACACCCATTTGTTCTAAAAGTTTCGGAATAATTATTCCTCCAGACGAATTTACTCCATCAACTACAACTTTAAATTTAGCCGCTTTTACCGCTTCGATATCAACTAAAGGCAAATTTAAAACTTCGTCAATATGAATATCCATATAAGCGTCGTTTAGTGTGATTTCACCCAAACTGTCAACATCAGAAAAATCAAAAGCTTCAGCTTCAGCAATTTCAAGAATTTTGGCACCATCAGCACCGCTTAAAAATTCCCCTTTTTCATTTAATAATTTTAACGCATTCCATTGTTTCGGATTATGAGAAGCCGTAAGGATAATTCCTCCATCGGCTTTTTCTAAAGGAACAGCAACTTCAACCGTTGGTGTTGTTGAAAGTCCAAGATCAATAACATCAATCCCTAAACCAATTAAAGTGTTCACAACCAAATTGTGAATCATTGGCCCAGAAATTCTGGCATCGCGTCCAATTACAACCGTCAATTTTTCTTTTGAAGTATTATTTTTTAGAAAGGTTCCGTATGCCGAGGCAAATTTTACTGCATCAACGGGAGTCAGGTTATCACCTACTTTCCCGCCAATTGTTCCGCGAATTCCGGATATTGATTTTATTAAAGTCATTTTAATGAGTTAAGGTTATTTTTATTACAAATATAGAAAGTTCCTAAGGTTCTAAGTTGCTAAGACACTAAGATTTTTAAATTATCGTTAAACTTCGGACCTAGAAAGCTTAATTTTATAACAAAACCAATTAAAAAAGTTTTTATACATTTACTAAATTACTTAGCAGCTTAGAACCTTAGCATCTTTAAAAAAATGAATTTTCTTGCCCACATATATCTTTCAGGTGATAATGATTTAATCAAGATTGGCAATTTTATGGCCGATGGCATTCGCGGAAAACAATTTGAACATTTTCCAGAAGATGTTCAAAAAGGAATTCTTTTGCACAGATTTATAGATACTTATACTGATTCGCACGATATTTTTAGACAAAGCACCAAGCGCCTGCATGAAAAATATCATCATTACGCCGGTGTAATTGTTGATATTGTGTATGATCATTTTTTAGCCAAAAACTGGACAAAATATTCCGATGAAAATCTGGAAAATTTCATAGACCGATTTTATAAATCATTAGACGAAAATTATTCCATTCTAACGGAGAAAACACAAGGATTAATGCCGTATATGATTGAAAGAAACTGGCTTTTAAGCTATAGAACCGTTGAAGGAATTCATCAGATTCTGACCCAAATGGACCGAAGATCCAGAAACCTTTCTAAAATGCAGTTTGCAAGCGAAGAATTAAAAGAATTTTATGCCGAATTTGAGCAGGAATTCACTGTTTTTTTCGAAGATCTCAGACTTCACGCCAACCAAAAACTACTATCATTATAAAATCAAACCGCTTTAAAATATATCACTTTATGAAAAAAATTTCGCTTTTATTCCTTCTTGTTTCTATTTACGGTTTTAGTCAGCAAGCTGTGCGTCCAACGGGTTTTACGGCTTCAAAAGCAATGGTTGTTTCAGCTCGGGAAGAAGCTTCCAAAATTGGTGTTGAAATAATGAAGAAAGGCGGTAACGCATTTGACGCAATGGTTGCTACCGAACTGGCTTTGGCAGTCGCTTATCCGTATGCAGGAAATCTTGGCGGAGGCGGATTTATGGTTTACCGAAAAGCAAATGGTGAAGTTGGAAGTCTTGATTACAGAGAAAAAGCACCACTGGCTGCAACAAAAAATATGTTTTTGGATAAAGACGGAAATGTCATAAAAGGAAAAAGTACTGAAACGGCTCTGGCAATTGGAGTTCCAGGAACCATTGCCGGTGTTTTTGCCGTTCATAAAAAATTAGGTTCATTGCCAATGTCTGAAATTTTAAAACCTGTAATTGCACTTGCTGAAAAAGGTGTTATTGTAACTTTAAAACAACAGAAACAATTGGAATCCTATCACGATGCCATCGTAAAAGTGAATGGGCCAAATACGCTTATGGCTAAAAACTTTAAAGAAAGAGATACTATAAAATATCCGGCGCTTGCCAATACTTTGAAGCGAATTTTAAAAAATGGAAAAGACGAGTTTTATAAAGGCAAAACGGCGCAAATTCTAGTTGATTATTTAAAGAAAAAAGGAAGCATTATTACACTGAAAGATTTGGCGCTTTATGAAGCAAAATGGAGAAAACCGCTCCAGTTTGATTACAAAGATTTAAAAATCACATCGATGGCGCCTCCAAGCAGCGGCGGAATTTGTCTGGCTCAGATTATGAAAATGATTTCTCCATTTTATCTTTCAAAAATGGGACATAATTCAGAACAATCAATACAAGTTATTGTGGAAGCAGAAAGAAGAGCTTATGCCGACAGAAGCCAGTTTCTGGGAGATCCAGATTTTGTAAAAATTCCAATTAACGGACTTTTGGCTGACGATTATCTAAAAGAGCGAATGTCAAATTTTGATTCAGAAAAAGCGACTTTATCATCAGATATTAAAGAAGGAAAAGTGACTTATAATGAAAGTACAGAAACAACCCATTATTCTATTGTAGATCAATTTGGGAATGCTGTTTCGGCTACAACGACTATCAATGACGGATTTGGATCAAAATATTATTGTGATGAACTGGGCTTTTTCTTAAACAATGAAATGGATGATTTTAGTGCAAAACCGGGATCTCCAAATATGTTTGGACTTGTAGGAAATGAAGCCAACAGTATTGTACCACAAAAAAGAATGCTGAGTTCTATGACGCCAACAATTGTAGAAAAAAACGGGAAACTTTTTATGGTTGTTGGTTCACCAGGTGGATCAACCATTATTACCTCTGTACTGCAGACAATTTTAAACGTTTACGAATATAATTTAAGCATGCAGGAAGCCGTAAATGCGCCACGTTTTCATCATCAATGGCTGCCTGATTTAATTACTTTCGAACCTAAAACTTTCAGTGATAAAACATTAGAAAACTTAAGAGCAAAAGGTTATTTAATTAATGAAAAAACAACGCCGGTAATTGGCAAAGTGGATGCTATTTTGGTTCTGCCGGATAATACGCTTGAAGGCGGTGCTGATTTCCGTGGTGACGACAAGGCAGCGGGATTTTAAAAAAGATTTGCATCAAAAAAAGATGCAAAATTGGATGTTTAGGCCTAAATTTGCATTTCTCCTGAACTTTGTAAAAAAATTATGATAAAACGACTTTTTCGAAAATTAGAAACGATTATTGCCTTAGCTCAATCATTATTGACGCCAAAGCAGTTTATTTTTTTATCGAGCATATTAGTCGGTATTTCATGCGCATTTGCGGTAATTATTTTAAAAACTTTTGCGCACAGCGTTTTTTCTTTTGCAACTTATATCAGCGGGATTTTAAAGCTAGGCTTCATTAATAGTATTTTGCCAATAATAGGGATTTTATTGACTGTCTTTGTTGTCAAAAAGGTTTTAAACGGAACGATCCAAAAAGGAACTTCACAAATTTTATATGCCGTTGCAAAAAAAGCAAGTATAATTCCGAAAAAACAAATGTATGCGCAAATTGTAACAAGCTCTTTAACTGTAGGTTTAGGAGGTTCTGCCGGATTAGAAAGTCCGATTGTTGTTACCGGAGCTGCTTTTGGTTCTAATTATGCTCAAAATTATAAGTTAGCTTATAAAGACCGAACTTTACTAATTGGATGCGGTGTTGCAGCCGGAATTGCAGCTGCTTTTAATGCCCCAATCGCGGGAGTTCTTTTTGCTATCGAAGTTTTACTGGTTGATGTAAGTATTTCTGCTTTTACACCCATTATGATTTCTGCCGCAACGGGCGCATTGGTTTCAGCAATTGTTTTAGACGAAAGCATTCTTTTGTCTTTTAAAAAACAAGAAACATTCAATTATCACAACATTCCTTTTTATGTCGTTTTGGGAGTTTTGACAGGCTTTATGGCGATTTATTACTCGCGTAACTTTCAGCGTGTCGAACATTATTTTGGCAAAATGGAAATTGGACCCTACAAAAAAGCTTTGATAGGTTCGTCGCTTTTGGCATTATTGATTTTTATTTTTCCAACTTTATTTGGTGAAGGATATGAAAGTATTAAAACTTTATCTGAAAGTGACCCTGGACAATTATTAGACAACACATTGTTCACCAGCTTTAGAAATAACCAATGGATTTTACTCTTATTTGTTGGATGTACAATGATGGTAAAAGTTTTTGCCTCTGGACTTACAATTGGCAGCGGAGGTAACGGAGGAAATTTTGCTCCATCTCTATTTTTAGGTTCTTATTTAGGCTATTTTTTCTCCAAATTTATAAGTTTAACCGGTTTATCAAATTTGCCAATCAGCAATTTTACAATGGTAGGAATGGCCGGAATTTTGAGCGGATTGTTTCATGCTCCTCTAACGGCAATTTTCTTAATAGCAGAAATTACAGGAGGTTACGGCTTAATGATTCCGTTGATGATTGTTTCTTCTATCAGTTTTGCTATTTCAAAACGATTTGAAAAATATTCGCTTGACGTAAAAAATCTGGCAAAAAAAGGTCATGCATTTACAAGCAACAAAGATTCAAATATCCTATCAACCTTAGATATTGATACTATTATTCAATGCGATTATTTAACTGTTCATCCCGATGAAAATTTGAGCAAATTGGTTGATCTAATTTCGCATTCTAACCAAGTTGTTTTTGCCGTTGTCAATAACGAAAAAGAACTGGTTGGTGTTGTGCATTTTAACGATATTCGGGAAATTATTTTTAATGCCTATCGCGTAAAATACACCCAAATAAAAGATGTTATGAAAACTCCAGCTGCAACCATTTCATCTTATGACAGCATGGAAATTGTAATGAAAAAATTCGAACTTTCTAAATCAGCATTTCTTCCTGTTTTGCGAAATGACAAATATTATGGCTTCATTTCGAAATCTATTGCACTTGAAGCTTATCGAATGAAACTTCGTTCGATGACAATTGAATAGTTTTAATATCGGATAAGTTAAAAATTTGTTTTATCCGATATTAAGAAATACTTTTGTAGGAATATGTGGAATATAAACCTAACATACAGAGAAGAATTTCAATCAACTTTTGACCGATTGTACCAAAAAAGGCTTGATCTGCAAAACAGCAGACCATTGCCTAATATCGCTTTGCATAAAATTCGCGAAAGCTTATCTTTAGAATGGACTTATAATTCTAACAGTATTGAAGGAAATACAATGAGTCTTCGCGAAACTCAAATGGTTATTCAGGAAGGAATTACCATAAAAGGAAAATCACTTCGGGAACATTTTGAAACGCACAATCACGATAAAGCTATTGATTACTTATATTCGATCGTTGATGATAATTATAAACTTCGAAGCATTGATATTCTTTCGCTTCATGGTTTGGTTTTACGTTCTATAGAAGATGATTTTGCAGGTCGTTTACGAAACGGAGGTGTTCGAATTTCAGGAGCTAATTTTATGCCTCCAAATGCCAATAAAGTTTCAGATTACCTAGATGAATTGATAGAATTTATCAATACAAATCCGTTAGGGTTAAATGATATTGAATTGGCCACTATTTACCATCATAAACTTGTTTGGATACATCCTTTTTTTGATGGAAATGGCCGAACAGTTCGTTTAAGCATGAATTTATTATTGATGCGTTGTGCTTTTCCACCTGCTATTATTTTAAAAAATGATCGCAAAAAATATTATGAAGCGCTTAATCAGGCTAATAATGGCAATTATCAAAAACTAACACTTTTGATATGCCAGGCTTTAGAACGCACTCTTAATATTTATTTGAGTGCAATGCCGGGAAGTACTTATGATTATCAATCGATACAAAACATTGTAAGTGAACCTGATAGTCCTTACGGTCAAGAATACGTAAGTTTACTGGCCAGAACAGGAAAAATTGATGCTTATAAAGAAGGCCGAAATTGGTACACAACCAAAGAAGCCATCGAAGAATATATGGCAACCAGAAAACGAAAACGCTAACTTGAGTTAGCGTTTTTTTGTTACTAATTGTAACATAAACTTTTGCTATCGAGCACAAAAAGAACAAATCAAAGTGGTAACTTTGCGTTTTGCTCAAAATTATGTTAGAAAAAGACAATACTATTGAAGTTCTTGGTGCAAGAGTTCATAATCTTAAAAATATAGACATTTCTATTCCGCGTGAAAAACTTGTTGTGATAACAGGTCTTTCAGGTTCGGGAAAATCTTCTTTGGCTTTTGATACTATTTATGCCGAAGGTCAGCGTCGTTATGTTGAAACTTTCTCTGCTTATGCCAGACAATTTCTAGGCGGTTTAGAGCGTCCTGATGTTGATAAAATTGACGGGCTTTCTCCTGTAATTGCAATTGAACAAAAAACAACCAGTAAAAGTCCACGCTCAACTGTTGGAACTATTACTGAGATATACGATTTCCTTAGACTTTTATACGCCCGTGGCGCCGATGCATACAGTTACAACACAGGCGAAAAAATGGTTTCGTACTCCGATGAGCAAATTAAAGATTTGATTATTCAGGATTATAATGGCAAACGAATCAATATTCTAGCGCCTGTTATTAAAGCCAGAAAAGGACATTATGCCGAATTATTCCAGCAAATTACCAAACAAGGATTCTTAAAAGTCCGAGTAAATGGTGAAGTTCAGGATTTGGTTTCAGGAATGAAATTAGATCGTTACAAAACGCATGATATTGAAATTGTAGTTGACCGAATGCAGATTGAAGATACACCAGACAATCAGAAAAGATTGGCTGAAAGTATTAATACTGCTATGCATCATGGAGAAAATGTTCTGATGATTTTAGATCAGGATTCAAATGAAGTACGTTATTTCAGTAGAAATTTGATGTGTCCGACAACTGGAATTTCGTACCAAAATCCGGAACCGAATTTATTTTCATTCAACTCGCCAAAAGGTGCTTGTCCGCATTGTAACGGACTTGGAACTGTTCATGAAATCAATGTTAAAAAGATAATTCCAAATCCGAAATTATCAATAAAAGCAGGTGGTTTTGTGCCGCTTGGCGAATATAAGTCTTCTTGGATTTTTAAGCAGTTGGAAACAATTGGAGAAAAATTCGGATTTAAACTTACGGATCCAATTGAGAAAATTCCGGAAGAAGCCATGACCATGATTTTGCATGGCGGAAAAGATAAATTTACAGTAAGTTCGAAAGATCTTGGCGTAACAAGAGATTATAAAATTGATTTCGAGGGAATTTCTAATTTTATCAAAAATCAATACGACGAAAGTGCGACAACAAGCATAAAACGTTGGGCAAAAGATTTCATGGATGAAATTAACTGTCCGGTTTGCGAAGGTTCTCGCCTTAAAAAAGAAGCACAGTTTTTTAGAGTAAATGAAAAAAATATCACCGAATTGTGTGATATGGATATTTCTGATTTAACAGCTTGGTTTCAGGATTTAAATAATCATTTGACTGACAAACAGCTTTTAATTGCTTCTGAAGTTGTAAAAGAAATCAAAGATCGTTTGAACTTTCTGATGAATGTAGGTTTGAATTATTTGGCTTTAAGCCGAAGTTCAAAATCACTTTCTGGAGGAGAAGCACAACGTATTCGTCTGGCAACACAAATCGGTTCGCAATTGGTTGGTGTTTTGTATATTTTGGATGAGCCAAGTATTGGTTTGCACCAAAGAGACAATGAAAAACTGATTCATTCCTTAGAACAATTACGTGATATTGGGAACTCCGTTATTGTTGTAGAACACGACAAAGACATGATCGAAAAAGCCGATTATGTAATTGATATTGGCCCAAAAGCTGGAAAATATGGCGGTGAAATTATCAGTATTGGGACTCCTGCACAAACCCTAAAATCGAACACTATTACCGCTCAATATTTGAATGGTAAAATGAAATTAGAGATTCCGAAAAAGCGTCGTGAAGGAAACGGAAAATTTTTAAAACTAACTGGGGCAACAGGAAATAATCTTAAAAATGTTTCAATCGAAATTCCGTTAGGGCAATTAACTTGTGTAACCGGAGTTTCTGGAAGCGGAAAATCGACATTGATAAATGAGACGCTCTACCCTATTTTGAACGCTTATTATTTTAATGGCGTAAAAAAACCACAGCCTTATAAAAAGATCGAAGGGTTAGAACATATTGACAAAGTAATTGATATTGACCAAAGTCCGATTGGACGAACACCTCGTTCGAATCCAGCGACTTATACAGAAGTTTTTACTGAAATTAGAAACTTGTTTACCATGACTTCTGAAAGCATGATTCGTGGCTACAAAGCAGGGCGTTTTAGTTTCAACGTAAAAGGTGGACGCTGTGAAACCTGCGAAGGTTCTGGCGTGAGAACAATCGAAATGAACTTTTTACCTGATGTTTATGTTGAATGTGAGACTTGTCAAGGAAAACGTTTTAACAGAGAAACTTTAGAAATTCGATACAAAGGAAAATCAATTTCGGATGTATTGAACATGACAGTCGATGAAGCGGTTCCATTTTTTGAAAATATTCCGAAGATTTACAGAAAAGTAAAAACGATTCAAGATGTTGGTTTAGGATATATTACACTTGGTCAGCAAAGCACAACGCTTTCGGGCGGTGAAGCACAACGTATAAAATTGGCAGGAGAATTATCTAAAAAAGATACCGGAAATACGTTTTATATTCTGGACGAACCTACAACAGGTTTGCACTTTGAAGACATTAGAGTTTTAATGGAAGTGATTAATAAACTGGTTGACAAAGGAAATACGATTCTGGTAATCGAACATAATATGGACGTTATCAAACTTGCCGATTATATTATTGATATTGGTCCTGAAGGTGGAAAAGGCGGTGGACAATTGATTGCTAAAGGAACTCCTGAAGAAGTGGCGAAAAATAAAAAAAGTTATACAGCTAAGTTTTTGAAAAAAGAGTTAGAGTAAAAAACATCTTTGTCAAAGTTTAAAACTTTGACAAAGTTCTTCAAACCCGCATTAATTCGAAACCTATTTAATTTCGAAAAAATTTTGACACAATCAATTGATAATGAAATCAAACCCTAAACTTCATTATTACCTAAACATTACTTTTAGATTATAACCTTCCCTTTTTGTAACAATTCTAATAAAAAGTGTTAATTTAGCATCCGCCTTTTTTCAAAATTTTAGACTTTGAATTAAGATGTTTCAATTAGACCAATTGTCTATTTGAAACCGACTGCCCTAGCCCTGATGGGAGCGGCATCCTTTTGTGCCGGGGTTCGGCGCAAAAGATATAGCGGACAGCAGGAATAGCTCCTTATTCTGACTATAATTAAAATGACAGCTTAAATAAAAATATAAATAATTAAAATACCTAAAATGAGATTAGAAGATTTTGATAATGATGAAGATAAAGTAATCCAGGACAGTCTAAAACAGAAAACTTGGAATGAAATTAGAACCAATGACAGCTGGGCGATTTTTAAAATCATGTCGGAGTTTGTGAATGGTTATGAAAGCATGGGACGTATTGGACCTTGTGTTTCGATTTTTGGATCGGCGAGAACAAAACCAGATGATAAATACTATTTACTGGCTGAAAAAATTGCTTTCAAAATTAGTAAAGCTGGTTATGGTGTAATTACAGGCGGAGGGCCAGGAATTATGGAAGCCGGAAATAAAGGAGCACATTTAGGAGGCGGAACATCTGTTGGTTTGAATATTGAACTGCCTTTTGAACAGCATTTCAACCCTTATATTGATCACGATAAAAACTTGAATTTCGATTATTTCTTTGTGAGAAAAGTAATGTTCGTTAAATATTCACAAGGTTTTGTGGTTATGCCGGGAGGTTTTGGAACTCTGGACGAAATGTTTGAAGCGATTACTTTGATTCAAACTAAGAAAATTGGAAAATTTCCAATTATATTAGTTGGAATTGAATTTTGGTCAGGATTGATCGAATGGGTAAAAACAGTTTTGGTTGAAAAAATGAAAACGGTAAGCCCTGAAGATTTAAACTTATTCAAAATCGTTGATACCGAAGATGAAGTGGTTGACGTTCTAGACAAATTCTACAAGAAATACGATTTAAGTCCGAATTTCTAAAATATTTTTTTAAACCATATAAGTGATATAAGTTCATTAAAAAGGATTGCTTAGAGCTTTAATTAAATAAACTTATATCACTTATATGGTTAAATTTTACTGCAAGTACGCAAAAATTGAGAGCTGTTTTTTAAAACAGCTTTTTTTATGCTATTTTTACAAAAAACCGAAACAATTTTAAGTACGTATCTTAAGGTATATCCATAATTTTTAAGCCATTTTTTGAAATCACTTTTTAAAATTATTATCCTTCTTTTTGTTTTACTGATTTCTGTAAAACAATATGCACAACATCAATCTAAGATGGAAGTGGCGGTTAATCTCGAACTTAAAACACTAAACGTAAGACAGGATATTACGTTTTACAATACTTCAAACGATTCGTTGATTTCGATTGTTTTGAATGACTGGAACAATGCTTTTTCGGACAAAAACACACCTTTGGCAAAACGTTTTTCAGACGAATTCTACAGAGGTTTTCATGTTGCCAAACCCGAAGAAAGAGGAAATACAACCATTTTAAACCTTACCGACTCTGAGAATACAGCGCTGGAATGGGAAAGAACAGATAAAAATCCTGATTTTATTGTTGTAAAATTAAACCGAAAACTGCGTCCAGGCGAAAAGATAGATTTACACCTTACTTATATTTCTAAAATTCCAAGTGCAAAATTTACACATTATGGTTTTGACCAAAACGGCGGAATGAACTTAAAAAACTGGTTTTTAAGCCCTGCCCGATTTGAAAATCATCGTTTTGTAAAAAACAACAATTTCAATCTCGACGATATTGCCAATGCCTCTGTTGATTATCAGCTTGAAATAAAACTTCCTGCGAATTATTCGATCAGTACTGATTTGAATTCGGTTTCAAAAGACGACTCCAATCCTGCTTTCAGTACTTACGTTTTTTCTGGAAATAACAGAACTGATTTTAATTTGTTTATTGAAAAACAAAATAGTTTCAGAAGCTATACAAATGGTTATTTGGAAGTGGTTTCAGATTTAAAAACAAAAAAACTGAACGAAATTCAGAGAGCGATAGTCATTAACAGAGTGGCCTCTTTTGCAAATGAGTTTATTGGAAAATATCCACATTCAAAAATCACAGTTTCTCAGGCAGATTATGACCGAAATCCGTTTTATGGACTCAATCAATTGCCATCGTTTATCAGTCCGTTTTCAGATGAATTTATATTCGAAATTACGTTTCTGAAAACGTATTTGAACAATTATCTAAAAAACAGTCTTCGTGTCGATCCAAGAAAAGATAACTGGATTTATGATGGAATTCAGATTTATACCATGATGAAATACATGGAAGAAAACCATTTAGATCAAAAAATGCTTGGCAGACTTTCAGACATGAAACTTTTTAAAAGTTATAACATCACCAACCTGACTTTTAATGAGCAATACAGCTATTATTATATGCTGATGGCTCGAAAAAATTTAGATCAGCCGCTTGGTGATCCAAAAAATACATTGATCAAATTCAACGAACAAATTGCGAGTAAATATCGTGCTGGTTTAAGTTTGAGTTATTTGGACGATTATTTAAATCATAATATTGTTCCAGAAAGTGTTCAAGAATTTTATGCCTTGAATAAAACAGAACAAACGAATCGATATGATTTTGAAAAAATACTAACCAAAAACAGCACAAAAAATATTGATTGGTTTTTTAGAACTATCATCGAATCGCGCGACATTATCGATTATAGATTTACAGATGTCTCAAGAACCAAAGACAGCGTTCAGTTTTCAATAAAAAACATAACAGGAGTATATGCACCAATTCCGGTTTATGGAATGAAAAAAAATGAAGTTGTTTTTAAAGAATGGATTGAACCGAAAAACAACGATTCGATTTATCAGTTTACTCGAAAAAATGCCGATAAATTAGTCTTGAATTATGACAATGAAGTTCCAGAATACAATCAACGAAACAATTGGAAATCTTTAAAATCAATTGCGATAACAAATCGTCCTATCAAATTTAATTTTGCAAAAGACTTAGAAGATCCTTATTACAATCAGATTTTATACATTCCGACTTTAACTTATAATTATTACGATGGTATTACGCCGGGAATTCGTTTTCATAATAAAACGATACTAGACAAACCGTTTACATTTGATATTAATCCGGCTTATTCAATAAAAGCGCAAACAATTTCTGGTTCTTCGGCATTTTCTTGGAATCAATATTATCGAAACAGTACTTTATTTAACGTGCGATATTCGATCAGTCAGAATTATTTTCATTATGCGCCAGATGCCACTTATTTGAGATTAAATCCAATGGTGCAGCTTCGTATACGTGAAGAAAACTTCAGGGATAACAGAAAACAGCTTATTATGTTTCGCCAAGTAATTGTCAATCGTGAAGCAAGCGCTTACATTACTGATAATTCCAAACCAAATTACTCGATTTTTAACGCACGTTATTCTAATACAAAAACAGAATTGGTTGATCATTTTAGTTATATGAATGACATTCAGTTTTCAGGAGATTTTGGAAAACTTTCTGGAGAAGTAGAATATAGACGTTTATTTGAAAATAATCATAAATTAAATTTGCGATTATACGCAGGAACATTCCTTTATAACACAACAAATTCAGATTATTTCAGTTTTGGTTTAGACAGACCGACTGATTATTTATTTGATTACAATCTTTTTGGAAGATCTGAATCTACAGGATTTTTCAGTCAGCAATATGTCATTGCCGAAGGCGGTTTTAAATCACAGCTGCAGCCCGCATACGCAAATCAGTGGATGACCACTTTAAATGCGAGTTATGCGATTTGGAACTGGGTTGAAGTTTATGGCGATGTTGGATTTTTGAAAAATAAACATCAAACTGCGTTTTTTGCTTATGACAGCGGGATTCGTTTAAATCTAGTTCCAGATTATTTTGAGCTCTATTTTCCAGTTTATTCTAATAACGGATGGGAAATTTCTCAAAGTAATTACAACGAAAAAATACGATTTGTGATTACTTTATCTCCAAAAACATTAGTCAATCTTTTTACTAGAAAATGGCTTTAATCAAATAAATTTTAAACAAAAAGTTACATTATTATCACAAAAACATAATTTTAATTAAAAATCACATAAATAAAATACGTAGTTTTTTGATTTTAAATACAAATAATTAAATTATATTTATTTTAAAGAATTATGATTATTGATTGTTTTTAAGTAATTTCGCAGTCTAAACATGACCACTAAAGATTATGATAAAAGAAAAAAGCAATACTACATTAACATTTGAAGATTTCAAAACTGAGGTATTGAACGACTACAGAATTGCAGTAACTAGCCGTGAATGTAGTCTTTTAGGTCGTAAAGAAGTATTAACAGGAAAAGCCAAATTTGGAATATTTGGAGACGGAAAAGAAGTACCGCAGCTTGCTATGGCAAAAGCTTTTAAAAACGGTGACTTTCGTTCTGGCTACTATCGCGATCAGACTTTTATGATGGCAATTGGCGAGCTGACCCCAAAACAATTTTTTGCTGGTTTATACGGCCACACCGATTTGGATTTTGATCCAATGTCTGCCGGAAGACAAATGGGCGGACACTTTGTAACGCACAGTTTAAACGAAGACGGATCGTGGAAAGACTTAACAAAACAAAAAAATTCAAGTTCAGATATATCACCTACAGCCGGTCAAATGCCAAGATTATTGGGATTAGCACAGGCATCAAAAATTTACAGAAATGTTGACGGAATTACCATCAAAGATAAATTTACTGTAAACGGAAATGAAGTTGCCTGGGGAACTATAGGAAATGCAAGTACATCTGAAGGTTTGTTTTTTGAAACTATAAATGCCGCGGGAGTTTTACAGGTTCCAATGGTAATGAGTGTTTGGGATGATGAATACGGAATTTCAGTTCACGCCAGACATCAAACTACAAAAGAAAACATCTCTGAAATCCTAAAGGGATATCAGCGTGATGAAGATTCTAAAGGTTAT
Source organism: Flavobacterium sp. LC2016-01 (assembly GCF_009711135.1). GTDB lineage: Bacteria > Bacteroidota > Bacteroidia > Flavobacteriales > Flavobacteriaceae > Flavobacterium. Next base: position 51,550 of record NZ_WMIC01000014.1, read on the forward strand.
GATATTTTTAGAGTAAAAGGCTGGGATTATGCTGAACTGGTTTCAACATATGAAAGAGCTGGACAAATCGCGCGCGAAGAACATATTCCGGTTTTAATTCACGTAAATGAATTGACACAGCCTCAAGGTCATTCTACTTCTGGTTCGCACGAACGTTACAAAAACGGAGAAAGACTGGCTTGGGAAAGAGATTTTGACTGTATTCGCCAAATGCGTTTATGGATGATTGCGATTAATATTGCATCTCCAGAAGAACTTGAGGCAATTGATTTTCAATTGAAAAAAGAAGTTCTTGAAGCAAAAAAAGAGGCTTGGAATTCCTTCATTAATCCTATTATTGATGAACAAAAAAATCTTCTAGCTTTATTGGAACAAATTGCTGAAGCAAGCATTAACCACAAAGACAGAATCAGAAAATATATTTCGGAATTAAACGCGATTAAGGCACCGCTTAAAAAAGAATTACTGGTTTACGCTAGAAAGATTCTTCGTTTTATCGAAGTTCCAAACAGCAAAGTGATTTTAAGAGAATGGATTATTAGTTTTTTAAATGAAACTCAGGAAAAATTCAGCAGTAATTTGCATTCTGATTCAGATAAAAATGTTTTCTCAGTACAGAAAGTACTTCCTGAATATGGCGAAAATGCTAAAGCGGATATTGACGGAAGAATGCTTTTGCGTGACAACTTTGATGCTTTATTTGCTAAATATCCAGAAACTTTAATCTTTGGTGAAGATGTTGGAAACATTGGAGATGTAAACCAAGGTTTAGAAGGCATGCAGGAAAAATACGGTGAACTTCGTGTTGCCGATGTCGGGATTCGTGAAGCTACAATTATTGGGCAAGGAATTGGAATGGCTCTAAGAGGGTTGCGTCCAATTGCTGAAATTCAGTACTTAGATTATTTATTATATGCGATCCAAATCATGAGTGATGATTTGGCTACTTTACAATATAGAACTGTTGGAAAACAAAAAGCGCCGTTAATCATCAGAACACGCGGACACCGTTTAGAAGGCATCTGGCATTCTGGTTCTCCAATGGGAATGATTATCAATGCGATTCGCGGGATTCATGTTTTGGTTCCGAGAGACATGACGCAGGCGGCAGGTTTTTACAACACGCTTTTAGAATGTGATGAGCCTGCTTTAGTAATTGAATGTCTAAACGGTTACCGTTTAAAAGAAAAAGCACCATTGAATTTTGGTGAATTTAAAACGCCTATTGGAGTAATTGAAACCATGAAAGAAGGTTCAGATATTACTTTAGTTTCTTATGGATCAACTTTGAGACTGGTGCAGCAGGCGGCAAATGAATTATTAGATTTAGGAATTGACTGTGAAGTTATCGATATTCAATCTTTACTTCCATTTGATGTAAATAAAGATATTGTAAAAAGTATTGCAAAAACGAATCGTCTTTTAGTAATCGACGAAGATGTTCCAGGCGGTGCTTCTGCTTTCATTTTACAGCAGATTTTAGAAGAACAAGATGCTTATAAATATCTTGACAGCAAACCACAGACTCTTGCTGCCAAAGCACACAGACCAGCATATGGAACTGATGGTGACTATTTCTCAAAACCTTCTGCAGAAGATATTTTTGAGAAAGTATACAGCATGATGAATGAAGTTAATCCTTCTAAATTTCCAAGTTTATACTAAGATTTTAGAAAGTTTTAGATAAAAGAAAAAGCTCCAATATTTTTGGAGCTTTTCTTTTTTTTGTCATCCTGAGCGAAGTCGAAGGCGCTCCAATTGGAACGCGGGCTTCGACTTCGCTCAGCCTGACAGATGTAAAAAATCCGTCTAAATCAGCGCTTTCGCGATAGCGAATCCGTTTTATCCGCGTTCAATTTAACAGACTAGATATCCTTCAGCATCATTCTCGCCTTCTCTAAATCCTCAGCAGTATCAATCCCAATTCCAACATGCGTTGTTTCCACCATTTTAATACGTTTTCCGAACTCCAAATAACGAAGTTGTTCTAACTTCTCAGAAGCTTCTAAAGATTTCATTGGAAGACTGTAAAAATCTAATAAAGCCTGTTTTCTAAAAGCATAAATTCCGATGTGCTGAAAATAACGAACGCCAACGTCCTTATCTCTCGGATATGGAATTACAGATCTTGAAAAATACAACGCAAATTGTGATTGATCCACCACAACTTTTACATTATTTGGATTATTGATTTCGTCTTCATCTGTGATTTCACGCATTAATGAAGCCAAATCAATTTTCTTTTCTGCATCATTTTTAAAAACAGACAAAACCTGCTCTAAAGGTCTGGCTTCTGTAAAAGGTTCGTCGCCTTGTACATTTACCACAATATCAACATCAAGATTAGCAACAGCTTCTGCGATTCGGTCGCTTCCTGATTCATGTTCTTTGATACTCATAATTGCTTTTCCCCCATTGGAAACAATTTCATCAAAAATCAAATCTGAATCGGTTACAACAAAAACATCGTCAAATAAATTTGTTGCTACTGAAGCTTCGTACGTTCTTAAAATTACTGTTTTGCCTCCCAAATCCTGCATTAGTTTTGCTGGAAAACGTGTTGAAGCATATCTGGCTGGAATTACTGCTATTATTTTCATTCTTATATTTTACTGAGTTTAAAAAACTCAAAATTTAGTAATTTAATTTTCACTGGTTTTAAGTGTTTGCAAATATGCAAAAATTACTTTTAAATTTTCTGTTTTCTATTTCTGTAAAGGATGAAAATCATGTTCAAGAATTTTCTGTCTACTAGCAAACAATACATTGATTATTATGAACAACTTTCAGGTTTTATTATTAAGACAAAAAATTAAACCAAAACGGTAACACGAAGATAAGTTGCGGGAATTGATGTAGAATTTTCGTCATTACTTTTGTTTTGGCTATTAACTAATCCTTCAAGTTTAGCATACAAATCCGAAGTTTTCCCATTTTGTTCAGCAGCTTCAAAAGCATTCATAGTTGGACCATAGTAATTTTTTAATCGATTTAGCCACTCCGAAGGTGGGAATGCTGCTTTAAATGTAAAGGTATCTCTCTCAAAAGAAATATTTTCTTTAGAAACACCCGCATTTGTGAATCTTTCGATTACGTTATCCTCAATACCCCAAAGCATTGGGCTTACAAAACCTTCAGGAGGCGGTGGTGTAAATTCAGCACTAACTTTCAAGATTTGTGCAATCAACGTTGGATCTCCCGGTATCCAATTGCCCATAATAATTTTGCCTCCAGGTCGTGTGACACGAACCATTTCTTTAGCAACATCAAAAGGTTTTGGAGCAAACATTGCTCCAAAAATGCTCATCGTAACATCGTAAGATTGATTTTTCAATTCATTCAAATCGGTTGCGTCACCTTCTTTAAATACAATATTATCCAATCCTTCCTTTTTTGCTCGAAGATTGCCGGCTTCCACTAAATTTCTTGCTATATCAACACCTAAAACATTGGCTCCTAATTTTGCTGAAGGTATTGCGGTAGTACCATCGCCACAGCCGAGATCTAAAACGTTGCTATTTTCTTTAATTCCAATTTTGGCAACCAATTCCGCTCCACTTTCTCTCATAGATTCTGCAACGCGCGTAAAATCGCCTTTTTCCCATAATGCTTTGTTTGGATTCATCTTAGTTTTATCAGTGATTATAGTGCTGATGCCGCACTCTTACTTAATTTGTAAACATCTTCTATCATTTTTTAAATTATCACCAGTTAATCACAAAAGGCATTTAAAAAACTAATTAAAAAGAACACATAAACCAAATAACCAACTGATAAACAATTACTTATACAAAATAAACAAATTTACATGAAACATTTTACTATCACACCAAATTTATTTTTTAAACAAATTGTGTAGATTATAACTCGTAGACCATTATCACATAAACGGAAAACGATTGGAAAACTTTGACGAGTTCTTTCCCTATTTCCATATAAAAACAAATACACTATTCATAAAGAGCCGTCTAAAATATTTTTATAACATTTTCATTAAAGCATTGCTATTTACTTTCTTAGAATCTTTTTACTTTTATGTAAAAAAAAAAAATGAAAAGAACTTTTACTTCTATCCTGCTCTATTTCTTTTTAATTTTTACTTCCAATACTTTTTCTCAGAATAAAACCATCAACGCATTTACAAATCGAATTTTTGATGGAAAAGGTTATCAACCATTAGCTGAATTAAAATGGAAATTTAAAACTGAAGGAAAAATCTTTTCCTCGCCAATTATTAAAAACGGAGCAATTTATATCGGAAGTGAGGACGGTTTTTTATACTGCATCAATGAAAAATCAGGAAACATCAACTGGAAATTTAAAACCAATGGCGCAGTTCACAGTTCGGCCAGTTTAGATAATAATATTGTTTATTTTGGAAGTTTCGACGGGTATTATTATGCCGTAAATGCAACAACCGGAAAAGAAATCTGGAAGTTTAAAACCAAAGGTGAGCATTGGTACAGAGAAATCGGAATGTGGGGAATGAAACCAAACGACATGCTGATGAACGATTTATGGGATTTTTATTTGTCATCGCCTGTTATTTACAAAGATAAAAATAATGCTTTAGTAATTTTTGGAAGCAGTGATGGAAACATGTATGCTGTCGACTCAAAAAATGGTACTTTAAAATGGAATTTCAAAACCAATGAACCAATTCACAGTACTCCTGTTATCGAAAAAGAGAATTTGTATTTTGGAGGTTGGGATGGAAATTTCTATGCTTTAGATTGCAAAACAGGAAAAGAGAAATGGCACTTTTCAACTGAAGTAAAAACTGGATTTAAAGGTATTCAGGCTTCTGCTGTTGTTGCAGATGGGTTAGTTTATTTTGGGGCCAGAGATCCTTTTTTATTTGCGCTTAACGCAGAAACCGGAAAATTAGTATGGAAATACAATGCCGAGAATTCCTGGATTTTGAGTTCGGCTGTTGTTCAAAACAATACGCTTTACGTTGGAACTTCTGACACTTATGCTTTATTAGCACTTGATTCAAAAACCGGACAGGAAAAGTACCGATTTAAAGGAAACGGATATATTTATTCTTCGCCTGCAATATCAGGAAACACGGCTTATTTTGGTGATTTTAGCGGTAATTTTTTTGCTTTAAACTTGCTTTCAAACGGAAAAGAATCAGATTTTGTTAGTACTGAAAACAGAAAAAAATATGCTCCTGAAATTCTCAATAACAATCTTCTTGATTTTGGATACGCTTCCAAACAAGCCGATTTATCTGTTTATGCCGAAAACCAAAAAATAATGGATGCGTTTTACAAATTAGGTCCAATTGTTTCATCGCCATTCATAAACAACAATACCATTTATTTTGGAAGTGCAGATGGTTATTTATATGCCTATAACTTAAAAAGACAATAAAACTTACATTATTTTAACCGAAGTCATACTCAAAGAACCTGCTAATAATTTGTCATTAAATAAGCTTAATTCTTCTGACTTTTCTTTTAAACCTAAAGTATATAATAATGGTAAATAATGATCCGGAGTTGGGATTGCAATTTGAACTGCCTTGTTCATTTTTTCGAAATCAATTAAAGGCTGAAAATTTCCGTCTAACAAATAATTATTTACAGTTTCTCTGGCTTCAATTGCCCAGTCGAAACCGTAATTGTCTTTGTCAAAATTTCTAAAATCAACCAAACGAAGATTATGCACAATATTCCCGCTTCCGACAATTAAAACGCCTTTATGTCGCAATGATTGAAGTTTCTGAGCCAATTCAAAATGATATTGACCTGATTTTGTATAATCAATACTTAACTGAATTACCGGAACATCAGCATTTGGATATAAATGCTTGATTACACTCCATGCGCCATGATCCAAACCCCAATGTTCGTCTAATTCGACCATAACAGGATCTAAAATTTTCTGGGTTTCAACTGCTAATTCAGGGCTTCCTTTTGCAGGATACTGCACATCAAAAAGTGCCTGCGGAAAACCTCCGAAATCATGAATCGTTCTTGGCATTTCCATCGAAGTTACTTTTGTTCCTTTGGTAAACCAGTGCGCCGAAATACACAAAATAGCATTTGGCTGTGGCAACGTTTTAGCCAATTCACGAAAACCAGCTACAAACTGATTTTCTTCAATAGCATTCATCGGACTGCCGTGTCCTAAAAACAAAACCGGCATTTTATCAGTATTCGAAAACGTAGACGAAATCGAATGTAAGTCGTTTAGTGTTGTCATTGTTCTTTATTTTTTTGCCACAGATTAAAAGAATTAAAAGATTTCTTAAAATGCGTTTAATTTTTTTCTCGCAGATTTTGCAGATTTAAAAAGATTTTTTTTAGACTTTCCAAACAGCAATCAGCATAATCTGCAAAATCTGCGTGAGACAAAAAAACGAGCGTTTATACTTCTTTGCAAAAAATCTGTGAGAATCATTTTATCCCGATAGCTATCGGGAGTGGCTAATAAAACTATTCCTCAAAACTCTCGTCTTTAAATCCTATCAAATATAACTTATTTTTGGCACGCGTCATAGCCGTGTACAGCCATCTGATGTAATCGCGGTCAATTCCGTTTGGCAAATAAGGCTGTTCTATAAAAACCGTATCCCATTGTCCTCCCTGCGATTTGTGGCACGTAATCGCGTACGAGAATTTAACTTGTAACCCGTTAAAATATTCGTTTTCTTTTACCTTTTGAAACCTCTTATATTTTGTTGGTTCATCTTCATAATCTTTCATTACTTCTTCGTACAAACGATTTGATTCTTCGTAAGTTAAAGACGGAGATTCGCTTTTTATAGTATCCAAAAGCAAAACCGTTTCAAAAGGTTTTTGATTTGGATAATCGACCATTCTGATTTTTACTTTCGCAAAAGTAAACCCATATAATTCTTTGATTCCGAACATTTCCAGCACTTCAATAATATCTCCGTTGGCAATAAATCCGGCCTCATCTGTTTCCTTAAGCCAGAAATAATTATTCTTCACCACCATCAAAAAATCGCCAACAGAAAGTTCGCTTTCTTTAAATAAAATTCGGGTTCTAATTTGTTCGTTATATTGATTTGCTCTTTTATTTGAACGAACAATAAACGCCGTGTCTTCAATACTGTAATTGCTGTAAGCAGTATTTATAGCGTCCTGAATATCGTAACCATCCGTTAATCGAACAATGTCTTTGAACTTTTTTACATTGAACTTAAACTCAGTTATAAAACTTTCTTTCAGTAATTCACGAAGTTCTGTCGCGTTGAACAAAATCCCTGAACTTTCTTCCTGACGCATTACTTCATCTAATTCAATATGCTCAATTTCTTTATCATAATGAACCCCCAAAGTCTGAATATCAAGAGCTGGTGAAATATCTAAATTTACTGGAGGCAGCTGCGCAGTATCTCCTAAAAGAATCATTTTACAGTTACTTCCAGAATATACATAATTAATCAAATCGTCAAGAAGCGAACCGCTGTCTAATGAACTGTCTGAAATCATCGAAGCTTCATCGACGATAAAAATGGTGTTTTTATGTTTGTTTACTTGTTTCGTAAAAGCCACGCCTCCTCCCGATGACTTTTTAGGAAAATAAATTTTCTTGTGAATTGTAAAAGCAGCAGTATTAGAATAATTCGAAATCACTTTTGCCGCACGTCCTGTTGGCGCCAGCAAAACAAACTTTTTATTGATCTCTCCAAGATTATTTACAATAGTCGAAATCACGGTTGTTTTTCCTGTTCCGGCATATCCTTTCAATACAAAAATGGTATCGTTTTGAGGTTCGGTCAAAAAAATAGCAATTTTTTGAAAAAATATATCTTGTTTGTAAGTAGGTGCAAAAGGGAATCTTTTTTGTAAAACGCTGTAAAACAATGTTGAATTCATAGGGTGAAATTGTCATACAAAGTTCGTCTTTTTTAATCGCAATTTCAACTTTAAATGATTTAAACCATATAAGTGATATAAGTTCATTAAAAAGGTTATGAGGTTAAAGATATTGACGCAGATGAAACGGATTCGCTATAGCGAAGACACGGATTTTGACGGATTTTTTAATTCTTAAAACTAAATCGTTTTTTTCAGCGTTTTCGCTATAGCGAATCCGTTTCATCTGCGTATAATTTAATCTCAAACACAAATTAACTTATATATTTTAAAAAAAATAATAGTACCATAACGTCTTCCTAACTTTTCTTTAAAATTGTTTTTTGAAATTGCAATTATTATTGTTCCTTTTTAATTTGTAAGTTTGTGGTCGCCTTAAATTCTTTCTTGATTAAAAAACAGGTAACGAATTGTAAATCAATTATGTCATTGCAAAATACTAACATTACTTCCAAAAATTACAAAAAGCTTTCCATTCAGGTTTCCCTGACAGGATTTTCATTTTGTTGTTTTGATACTTTAAATAATATTATCACTTCATACAAAGAAATAAAGTTTGACATTTCAAACAAAAGCACAAAAATTGAAGATCTTTTTACCGAAGCTTTTAAGAATAATCCGCCTTTAAAAGATACTTATGATGAAGTAATGGTTATTCATACCAACAATCTGTCGACTTTTGTTCCAACGGCTTTGTTTGATGAAGAATATCTAGGAAGTTATCTGCAATACAACACAAAAGTTTTTGAAACCGACTTTTTTACTTTTGATGAAATCACCAATTATCAAATGAATTCTGTTTACATTCCGTATGTGAATATCAATAATTTTTTGATTGATAATGTTGGTTCTTTTGACTACAAACATGCGAACAGTATTTTGGTCGAAAAAATACTGGACAATTCAAGAAACAATGACGAAAAGAAAATGGTTGTCAATTTTAATCCTGGCCAGTTTGAAGTTATTGTGGTTCAGAATCAAAAACTGCTTTTTTTCAATTCTTTTGAATATCAAACCCCTGAAGATTTCATATATTACCTACTATTTACTGCCGAACAGTCGAACTTAAATCCGGAGATTTTTCCACTCGAATTATTGGGCACGATAGACAAAAACGATCCGTTTTATGCCATTGCGTATAAATACATTCGTAATATATCCTTCATGGATGTAAGCACTTTACAGCAAAAAAACAGCTTCTCTTTAACAGAAAATCAAAAACATTATATCTTATTTCAATCATGAGAATCATTTCAGGAAAACACAAAGGCCGCCGAATTTTTCCACCAAAAAACCTTCCTGTTAGACCCACAACTGATATGAGCAAAGAAGCATTGTTTAATGTTTTGAACAATCATTTTAGTTTTGACAGCTTAAAGGTTTTAGATTTATTTTCGGGAACCGGAAACATCAGTTATGAATTTGCTTCACGCGGAAGCGCACCAATTACCTCTGTAGATGGTGATTTTGGATGCGTAAAATTTATCAAACAGGTTTCATCAGAATATGATTTTGATATTGCAGCCACTAAAAGTGATGTTTTTAAATTTTTGGAAAACTGCAAAACTTCCTACGACATTGTTTTTGCCGATCCGCCTTACGGATTAGATCAGGCAACTTTTGAAAAAATAGTACTGACCGTTTTTGAAAAAGATTTGCTTCACGAAGACGGAATGATGATTATCGAACATTCGAAATACACAAAACTGGATCATTTAAGTAATTTTTCTTTTCAGAAGAGTTACGGAGGTTCTTTTTTCAGTTTCTTCGAATTAAATTCAACTGATGATGACGAAGAACTTCCTGGAGATTCTCCAATAAAAATTACAGAAGAAGACGAAGGTTAATTTCCTTCTTTTAAATTAATAAAAATTCCCATCAAATGACGGGAATTTTTTCTTTCTAGTTCTAAAATTTCTTCTTTTTCAAATTAAAATAATAGTTAATTCCAAAACCAATAGTCCATTTTGTATCAACTCGATTGGCGTTCGGACTTAATTTATTTAATGGTTTTCCGAGATCGACATTCTGAAAATCTAAAATAAGACTCATTGAATCTGAATATTCATCGGTAAAATTAAAAGTATAACCAATTCCAATACCAAAAGACTGACTCCATTCTTTTGCAATTTCCATTTTACTCGAAGTAAAATTGCCATTAGTATACGTATATGAATTTTTATGCGCTTCGATAGTTGAAATAGAATACTTTGGAAGAATTTCGAAATAAGAAACTAATTCGTTGCCTAGAATAATTTTTGGGCAAAAACTAAAATTAACCGCAGATGCCGATCTTGAAATTTCAGCAATCATTACATTATTGGCATCAAGTTTACTGCTGGATTCCAGAGTCCCAAGCAAACCGCTGATTTCAATTTCAGGTTTTACATATTTGCTCACATTGAATTCAGCTCCAGATCTTAAACTTAAAAAGCCTCTATTTTCGAAATCAGAGTGTATATAAAGGCTACCGCCAACAAAAGGTTTCACAATCTGGGCATTAGCAAAAACAAAACTCAATAAAAACAAAACAACAAATACTCTTTTTCTCATATTCTTTTTTAGATTTCTATTCTTTTAATTACAAGCTAAAGAACGTTACTTTTTTTCAAAATCTATAAGAATAAGCTTAAAAAAATAATTTCAGTTCTTATCGAACTCTACTTTCATTTTCATTAATATTTTTTTCTTTGAACTGGCTTTCTTTTATTTTTCCGAAAGAATATTTAATAGCAATCGAAACTTCATGAGCATCAACTACATATCTCGCTTTTGAACTGATATCATTGATCACAAATTGTTCCTGGTAAATTGTATTTCTAAAAATGTCATTGTAATTTAAAGTGTAATTCCAATTTTTAAAGGTTTTAGAAAGTGACATATCCATAATAAAATTGGCATTATTCTCGAGAATACCTTTGTTTTGTTTTGTCGCACCCCACCATCCAACAGCAAATCGATAACCTTTTGGCAATTTGAATTCGTTATTTGAGTAATAATATACATATGGTTTTGAAGATAAAAACACAGCAGATGAATCTTCAACTTTTTCAAGAGTAAAAATTACAGAATTGGTCGTTGTCCAAAATTTATATGTAAAAGGAAGCTCAAAATCCAAATTAAAACCTGATGATTTGTCTAAATTAACTTCTCTTAAAGTCATAATATTTTGTTCTTTATCATAAATAAAACTACTATAAACCGGATTTTTACATTGATAAAAACTGAACTTAACGGACTTATCTTGATATTGATAAGTTGATGAAATTTCATTCATAAAAGTGGGATCCAAATTGATATTACTTCCATATAAAAAATACGGGTTGATATAAGTTGCTCTGTTACTTAATGAGGAATAATTGGGTCTGATAATACTTTTGGCATAATTAAAACTAATGTTTTTAGTGCTGTCAATAGCAAATGAAAATTGTGCTTTCGGAAAAAGATTGGTATAATTTTTATCTACTAAAGACGAGAGATCTGTTTTAAATTTTGCGTTTACGTTAGTGTTTTCAATTCTGAGTCCAACTGAAAAATCAATTTTTTTAATCTTTCCGGAAAGTTGTGTGTACGAAGCCAGATTTTCTTCCTTAAAATCATAATTCGAAACTGTACGTTCTTGCTTTTCAAAGTCAAAAACATTAAAATCTGATTTTGATTTAGCTTGTAAATATAGCGCACCATATTCTAGATTCATATTATTCTTAAATTTCGTTTCAAAATCAATTCGGCCCGAAAAAACATCAACATTAAATTTATGATTACGATCTTGCGTCAATTCAAACGCAGTCTGATTGAAATTGTTTTCAACTAAACTCCAAACAGACTGATTTAAATTTAAATATTGAAAGCCAGTAAAAACCTGTGTATCAATAGATTTTATTTTCTTTGAATAATTTAAAAATGCGTTTGCAAAATTCTTTCGGCTGTCATTATCGCTATACGTAACAACATGATTTTCTTCATCTTTATTTTTATTATCTGTGGTCGTATGGATGGGAAAAACATCGGTTTGTATTTTACTGTTTATATTAAACGAAAAATAATCTTCTTCATTAATTTTGTAGAACAAACCGCCTCCAAAAACAAATTGCTTTCTTTTTGTATTGGCCGAAACATCATATTTAGAAGAGATATCGGCATTTGGGATTTGATAATCAATGCTATGACTTTCCCAAGGATTCAAACGGTTGTAATTAAAATTGGCTTTCCATTCAATTTTGTTTTTTTTGAAATTGGAGTAAAATCCTAAGTAATTATTAAAGTTCTTTTTAAAAGAAGCTGTTTCAGAAATTTCAGTTCGAAAACTATCTTTTTTGCTTAGTTTTCGAGTGATTAAAATAACCGCTCGTCCTTCAGCTTCATATTTAGCAGATGGATTCTGAATAATTTCAATGGTTTTAATATCGGCGACAGCCAAAGCATTCAAATCGTTCATCGTAACTTTTTGGTTATCGATATAAATGAGCGGATTTCCTTTTCCGACAACCGAAATACTTTCGCGATCTGAACTGACTTGTACTGCTGGCATTTTTGCAAGCAGATCAATTGGATTTGGAATTGAATTGTAAATTGAATTGGCAATATCAATCTTAATGTTTCCATTTGAATTTGTAAAAGTCTTTTTCTTTTGACTTATTACAACCTCGTTCAAATGAGTTGAAGTCGAATCTTTTGGCGTTTCATTTTGCGCTTTTGCTAAAAATGAAAACAAAAAAAGCATAATTAAGATGAGAATTTTTAGAGGCATATAAAAAACAATTTTTGGATTATTTTGATTTGTGAAAGTGCAAAAGTGGTTCTAAAAAAAAGTTCTGAAGGTTAATTGTAGGTTAATGCGCGGTTAATGGCTTTTTTGTTTTATAAAAGCATTATTTTTGAAACAGATTTAAGATTTGTATGAAACAAAAAATCAATTTATTAATCGCTTTTTCAGTCGTAGCACTTATTGTGTTGACGACCGTACAATGCTATTTGGTAAAAACGGCCTACGATTATAAAGTAGCCGAATTTCATACTCAAATCAAAAATGAAATTGCTCAGATCACAAACAATTACAGTGATATTGATTCGGTTTTAGTTGCTAAAAAAGAAGCACTTTACAAGGATTTATCAGAAAAATACATTCAGGGAAAAAACAATAAAACAGATGTCAAAAAAGGCATTTTAGGAAATGATTATCAAGATATTTTAACGCAGAGAATCAAGCTTAAATTTGAAAGAGATCTTCCAAATTTCAAAATTGATTTTGCCATTGTATTAAACAAATTCATTTTATATAAAAACGCAAAAAAAGCCGATACCATTTTCTCTGAAAAACCTTTTATTCAAAACAGATTGTACGGAAATCTGGTTTCATTAAATCATGCTTTTTTGGTTCGGAATTATGTTGGAACTACAAATGGGACTTTTGAAAATCAAAACTATAATTTGCTGACCGAAGATTCGATGTATGTTTCGGTAATTGATTGGGAAATGATTATTTTAAGGCGAATGACCTTTATTCTGATTTTGTCTTTATTTTCGATTGCAACGCTTATCAGTCTTTTTGTAATTGCAATTAAAGCCTTGATTAAACAGAAAAAAGTAAGCGATGTCAAAACTGATTTTATCAATAATATTACGCACGAACTCAAAACGCCATTGGCAACTTTGGGTATTTCGACAAAAATTTTAGAACAGAAAAACATTCGTGACAACGACGAAAATTTCAAATCAATTGTCAATACCATTTCGCGCCAGAACAATCGTCTTCAAAGTTTGATTGATCAGGTTATGGCAAATTCTTTGGCAGAAAATGAATTAGAACTGCAAAAAGAGAAAATCCAAACCGAAGATTTTCTTCTTTCAATTGTAGACGATTTTAAAATTGCTTTTCCTAAAATCGACATAAAAACCGATTTTCAAACGACGAAAACGATTTTAGCTTTAGACAAATTTCATTTAACAACTGCATTTTTAAATGTTCTTGAAAATGCTGTAAAATACGGTTCCAATCAAATTACAGTTAAAACACGAATCGTTGAAAATCAATTTGCTGTAAGTTTTGAAGATGATGGAATTGGCATTGAAAAAAACAAGCAATCACTTCTTTTTGAAAAATTTTACCGTGTACAGCAAGGAAACCTACACAATACAAAAGGTTTAGGTTTGGGTCTTTATTATGTAAATCAAATTGTAAAAGCGCATCAGGGCTCTGTTAATGTTGTGAGCGATTTAGGAAAAGGAACTCAGTTTACTATTTTATTAAAAGTTTAATTCCCTTATTTTGAAAAAATTACTTTTAGCCGAAGACGATTTTGATTTTTCTGCAATTTTAAAACAATATTTAGAATTGCATGGATTTGAAGTAATCTGGGCAGAAAATGGCGAAATAGCTTTAGACTATTTTAAAAACCAGTCTTTTGATATTTGTGTTTTTGATGTAATGATGCCCGTTTTGGACGGATTTTCATTGGCTGAAAAAATAATTACAATCAATCCCGAGATTCCTTTTATTTTTTTAACTGCAAGAAAGTTAAAAGAAGACAAAATCATAGGTTTAAAACTTGGTGCCGACGATTATATTGTCAAACCTTTTGAAGTTGATGAACTGGTTTTGCGTTTGCAGAATATTTTGAAGAGAATCGAACAAAAAAGAAGTTTAGACGGAAATAATATCATTGAAATTGGTTCGTATGTTTTTGACAATGAAAGATTAACCCTCAACAATAAAAATCACGTGCAGCAGCTTACAGAAATGGAAGCCTCTCTTATAGAGTATCTGTATCTAAATCATAATCAGTTATTAAAAAGAGATCAGATATTAATGTCGGTATGGAAAAAAGACGATTATTTCTCTGGCCGAAGCATGGATGTTTTTATCAGCAGGCTTAGAAAATATTTTAATTCAGATCCGAAAATCAAAATAGAAAGTGTTCGTAATATTGGCTTAGAATTTAAAATAGAAAAACCTTGATAAATCAAGGTTTTTCTATTTTTTTTTAGAATTATTTTCCAATTACCCATCCTAAACAAAAGTTAGCAATAGGTGTAAAGTCAGTATCATATTTGTCGACATATACTCCAGCTCCAATGTGCAAATCGATATTCAATTTTCCTTTATAAGTTCGCTGGATTCCCCAAACTGGACCTATCGCAAAAGAAGGAACCTCTTCATTAAACCATTTATTTGTCGAAATTGATTGAAAATAATAATTGGCATTCAAAGCAATAAAATTTCCAGAATTAAATGCGGTTCTTTTTCCTTTGGTTGCTCTTTTTTCTAAATTATAATAATGACGCAATTGTTCTGTAATTCTTGGTGTAAAATACCAAGTAGATTCATCGTACCAGCTATTATGGCGATAACCCGTTACTATACTTGCCTCAGAATATAAAGTGTTTTTTGCAGAAAAGCCATGCTCATATACAAAACCCGGCAATAGTATTACATTGATTTTAAATTGATTTTTAGCAACTGAAACTGGGGCATCATCTTGCGCATGAACATTAAATGCAGCAAGAAGCAACATCAAAAAGTAAATTTTCTTCATATTATGGTTTATCAATTAGTGTGCGTAAAAATACTATTTAAACAACACGAAGCTCTTAAAAACAAAATTATTTTCTTACAAAATCTTTCCTTGGAATCATATAATTTATGTAAGTAATTGTATAACAACATTTAACCATTACAGCAATAAATTTGTTATAGAACTTTTAAATCTAATTATCATGAACCTAAAAAGATTATTCGGCGGATTATTGACAATTCTCGGAATTATAGGACTTATTTATACTGCCGTGATTTTTGCCGGCACAAGTGGAGGAACAAGAGATGTAAAATCCTTAATTATTTACGGAATTTTAGGAATCGTATTTTTTATGTCAGGAATCAGTTTGGTTCGAACTACAAAAGACGAGTCGTAATTTTAAGTAGCAAAGAGACAAAGTTACAAAGTGACAAAGTTTTAAATCCTTTGCACCTTTGTCTCTTTGTAACTTTATCAAAAAACTATTCCTCTGAAACTGAACTCAAATTCAGTTCTGTAAAATCTCTTTCTGTTTTTGAAATTATAATGGTTGCGACAGTATTTCCAATTAAGTTGGTAATCGCTCTGGCTTCGCTCATAAATTTATCAACGCCTAATAAAAAAGCTAATCCTTCAACAGGAATTTTATGAAGCGCTGTTAAAGTAGAGGCCAAAACAATAAAACCGCTTCCGGTTACGCCCGCTGCTCCTTTTGAAGTAATCATCAAAATCCCGATAACACTTAAGATTTCAAAAAAGCTTAAATGCACATCGTACAATTGCGCAATAAACAATACCGACATGGAGAGATAAATCGAAGTTCCGTCGAGATTAAAAGAATAACCCGTTGGAATCACCAATCCCACAACCGATTTGCTGCAGCCCATTTTTTCCAGTTTTACCATTATACTTGGCAAAGCTGCTTCAGAAGATGAAGTTCCGAGAACCAGTAAAAGCTCTTCTTTAATATATCTTAAAATTGAAAAAATGCTGATTTTATAGTATTTCAGAATACTTCCTAAAACTAAAAAGACAAACAAAGCCATTGTCAAATAAACGCAGAGCATTAATTTCCCGAGCGGAATCAAAGTTGCCAATCCAAATTTTCCTATTGTATATGCCATTCCTCCAAAAGCACCAATTGGAGCCAGATACATTACATATTTTAAACCCGTAAAAACAACTTTAGAAACTCGTTCCAAAACTAAAATCGTCTGTTCCCTTTTTTGATAAAAATTCAAAGCAATACCGCATACAATTGCAGCCAATAAAACCTGTAAAGTAAAATTCGATAAAAAGAACTGCAGCCACGAAAAATGTTCTGCTGCGCCTTTTGTAAACTGACTTGCATCGCCAATCGCTAATCCTGCTTTATCAATTTTTCCGGGCTTAAAAACATAAGCTACCGTAACACCAATTGCTAGCGCAACTGTCGAAACAACCTCAAAATAAGCTAAAGCTTTTACGCCAATTCGGCCTACTTTTTTAAGATTTCCCATTCCGGAAATTCCTAAAACAATAGTCAGAAAAATAATTGGGCCAATAAAAATCGAAATAAGCTGAATAAACTTCTTTCCTAGAAATTCCATTTTCACGCCATTTTCAGGTGAAAAATGTCCGAGCAAAACACCCGCAATAATTGAAATTAAAACCCAAAAAGTAAGATTTGTAATAACCGAATGAAAAAAGCTTTTCTTGGTTTTTGAAGAAGGATTTGGAGCGGGAATATTCATGAAAGTTTGTTAGATAGTTTCACAAATATATAAAAAAAGCAGACCTATAAGCCGGATTCTGTTCTTGTTATTACTAACAATACCTTATCATTTATCTAGATCCCGAATTGCTTCGGGACTCAAGCTACCTACCCTTCAACAACGGACGAGAAGCCCTTAAATGCTGATATACTTGGTATTTCACCGCATAGAGTTTACCTGGTTTCACTACAGCATTACCTGTACATACTTTCTGTTGCACTTGTCCTTGCCTTATTTCTAAGACCGACGGGTGTTACCCGCTATGCTTCTCTATGGTGTCCGGACTTTCCTCCCTCCCGATAAACGGAACGACGATAAGGCGGTCTGCGGTGCAAAAGTAACACTTTATGAATGAAGAATTCCTAAAAATATGCTATTTTCGATTCCTGAAAAACTTATCATCAAAAATTCAACCACTTAACTATCTAATTCAAATTGAAAAAATTTTTAACTGTCATTTTAGCCATTATAGTCTTTTTATATTTTTCTGTTCAGCTCTTTAACATCTATCACGAGAATCATTTATTAGATAATGAAGCAGTTCTCAACATATACCCTAATCTTCCAGATGATAAAGTTGATGAATTCTTTTTATTACCAAAAGGTACTTATGACAGTAAAAAGCATTCTATAATTTATAGCTTTATAAAAGCTGATAATTACCAATTAGATTACTACTATAATTTACCGGAGTACAATTATGATAATTTAAAAAATATAAACTGTAACGAAAGTTTTTCCAAAGAAAAGCATGTTCGTTTTCAGAGAAATGAAATAATTGACGATGGAATTCTATATGTGCGTTTATTAAATCATAAACAGAATGGATTTGATAGGGGAAATGATTCTAGATCAACTCTAGCGATCAGAAAGTTAGCAATAAGTTTTACATTCGGGAAAATAAATAGCACCTTGGTAAATAGTGACGGAGCAATTAGATATTGTGATTAGATTCTTGATAGAATTATAAACAGGAGTCAGTTTTAACTGTTTTTAGATATTTTATTATAACTTTTTAATTTTAAAATAGTTATCTTTAAAATCCATAATTTTTAAATTCAGTTATCATGAAAAGAATGTATCATTACGCAACTGTTTCAAAGGCTTTAGATCAATTGAATGAGAAAGGATTTACGTGCGATTTTAATCGAAATGCTGAGATGATTAAAAAAAATCCTGAGAAATTTGAAATTGTTCATGTGTATCGATACGAGGGGGATTCAGATCCAGGCGATGAGGCAGTTGTATACGGAATTAAGTCCGTTAACGGAAAAAAAGGAGTTTATGTAGCGGGTTTTTCTGCCGATTCAGATCAGGAAACAGCACAATTTTTGTTTAATTTAAGTATTAGGGGAAGGTAGTTTTTTTTAGGAGCTGATCCCGCTATCCGTTTCAAACGAAGTTCACTGAACTCCGATTAAAATAAGAATTAAGTGAAGTAATCTTTTATGGCGAACCCCGCCACAAAAGGATTTTCACTTCTATCGGGGCTAGGGCACTCGGTTCCATAAGAAAATTGTTTTTTCATTTAAAAAAACACCATGTATGTCAGTCTGAGCGAAGTCGAAGATCTTTTTAGTTCGAGAATGTTTCGACTTCACTCAGCGTGACATAAAATTAATGATTAGAAAAAACTTAGAATCTCAGAATCTTAGAGTCTTAGTATCTTAAGAATTATTCTGTCGGTATTTTCAATTTCCAACCAGGCTGAATTAAATCGGGGTTAGAAATAATATCTTTATTGGCTTCAAAAATATCTTGCCAAGAAACTCCATATGCTTTTCCGATCTTAGAAAGCGAATCCCCAACTTCAACCGTATATTCTCTAGAAACCCGTTCTTCAACTTCAATATTCATCACCACATCTGCAGATCTATAATCAGGATCAATTTCTCCATAAGCATTCCAAAGCTTTTCTTTCTCTGATGCCGATTTTACTTTACCATCAATATATAATACATTGTCTTGTTCTCTTACCTGTAAATCTGTTGTTCCTAACTGAGAAGCCAGATCAGTCAATTCTTTATATTTATCTTGTAAACTCATAACAATTTATTTAATAGTTAATTTGTTATCAACTTTTTTGGGTTTCAGTTCCTGGACACTTTGAATTAAAGGCTGTAACTGCTCTTTTTTAATTACTCCAGATAGCGTTACAACACCGCCTACCACAGTGGCACTCACACCATCATATGCTTTTATAACTTTACCCACCGATTTATCCAGATCATTATCCGGATTAATTACTACAGCTGCTGCTGCAGGTTCTACATTAGGTTTCGGAATCTGACAATTATTTACAACCGATTTAACCCCTTCAACTGATTTAACAGCACGTTCAATATTCTTTTTGAAAGCTTCATCATCACAAGTTCCTTCAATTGTCGCCACACCTTCATGCACAGTAACATGTACTCCAGGCGTATTCAATTTTTCACTAATTTCTTTCTCTAAATCGGCATCCTTTGGACTGCAAGACAGTAAAGAAACGGCAAGTCCCATACCCAATAAAATTGATTGAATCTTCATAACGCTATATTTAATAATTAACTACCTAAAATTAAACAGATTAAGCGCTAAAACTTTATACGATATGATTACGATTTTTATATTTTTTCCAGTTCTTTTTTTTTATTATTGTTAAGTGAGACCGAAGCTGGAAATTAGCCTTGAAGTTGAGAACAAAAACATTAATCCAAATAATCTGGCGGAAACATCTGTTGTCCGTATTTTTCAAAAATAGAGTTTATTTTTTCTTTCTTTTCAACTTCTGAATCTGAAGAATTCGTTTCCATATAACTTGAAATTTCTTCAAACAAATCATCTAATCCAGCGGGACTAACTGTGCATAATAATTTTGCAGGCTCACTGCTCAGATTTTTAAAGCCATGAATAATGCCGCCTTTCGGAATATTGACAAAACTATTTTTCTTGGCAACATAAATCCCTAATTCTGATTTAAAAGTAACCTCGCCTTCTAATACAAAAAAAGTCTCTGTGAAATCAGCATGCGCGTGAGGTGGCGGTCCAGCACCAGGTGGCACCGACATTTCGATTACAGCATATTCGCCATTAGTTTCTTTTCCCGAAATGACAATACGGTAATTCCCTCCTGCAATGTTCAGTTTATGCCCTTGAGTTTCGTCGACGGTTATGATTGGATTTTTCATTTTAGTCCTTTTTGCTTTTCGATTCTAAAGTTATATTAAATACTCAAAACAGAAAATTAAAACAAGCATCTGAACAATCAATATATTGCTAGATTGAATAAAATCAAGCCTCTTTTTATTTTTAAAATAAAAATGAACATTCAATGCCAATGGCAAGGCAATCAATAAAAAAACATACAAAAACAGCATCACTATTGATCGCAGGAAAAAAACTTTCTGAATAAAGAATAACAAAAAACAATACATAAATTCCAAAACAAGCAGTACTGCAAAGTTTTTTGATTTAACTCTTATTTTATCTATCTCGCCCATTTTAAACTATTCATGCTGTGTCACATCATTATACTGCCAAAGCACATTTATAATTTTCCATTCGCCATTTTCCTTCACAATATGCATGTAATCAATCCATGCATCAGCAAGTAATTTAACCGAAGCTGTTCTTGCAGAAACATCCAGTAACTTGATTTCTTTCCTTGGATTTTTAGGAAATTTATCACCTTTAACATTATAGGTTTCAGCCAAAATAATCATATTTTCAGCAAAGAACTCTGATATATAATCTTTTTGAGCAACTTTATTTCTAAAAACTGACCTCTTTACCATTCTCGGATGCAGTGCACTTTCCATCAATTTTGGATTTAGAGTATGCTGTGCTTCAATATAGGCCAGAGCAACACGTTTAATATCTAAGGAATCCTGCTTAGTTTGTGCCTGAATTTTAAACGAACAAAATATAATTATAACGAGTATTAAATATTCTTTCATGTAAAATGGGTTTAGATTTTATTATTTAAAGCGTTCCAAAACTGTTATTAATTCTTCCAATTCAGACATTGGAACTTTTACCACTGATTCTATTTTAGTTTCTTCAGAAGCAATGATCAAAATCCCTTCATTATCTTCTTCGTAACCAATTGGAGCAAAGGAATATTTAGGATTTTTGATTAGTGTTTCTTTTTTCCCATCTTTAAACCATCCGTAATTTGCTTCATAGATCACTTTATTTTCTAGTATTTGAATAGTTTCTTCACCATAAGTATTCCATAAAGCAATTCTAGCCATATAAAATCCTATTAGTGAAAATATTCCAATTCCAATAAAGTAACCAATGTGCAAACCGCCACCGCTCGCAATTCCAGAAATTGCTCCGCCAATTGGAAAAATGAAAAAGGAAAAAGCC
Source organism: Flavobacterium sp. LC2016-01 (assembly GCF_009711135.1). Classification (GTDB taxonomy): domain Bacteria; phylum Bacteroidota; class Bacteroidia; order Flavobacteriales; family Flavobacteriaceae; genus Flavobacterium. Next base: position 73,027 of record NZ_WMIC01000014.1, read on the forward strand.
AACACGAACATTATTATTCTAACTAAAAATGGAGATTTTTTTACTTTGAGGTTTAATGTATTGTTTGCGAAATTGTATTGTTGCATATAAGTGATTTGATTTTATATTTTTATAAACTAACTAGCTTCCAAGTTTTCCATAACGCTGTTGTTCAGAAAAATACAGAATAATTTTCTTTCCGTTTTTCTTATAAGGATAAAATAATTCGTAATAGCCGTTATGAGAACTATAGCGTAATTCATCATTTCCTTTTTCAAAAACACTTTTCAAATAATCTCTTTCTTCTTTAGTAGTTTGATAAATATATTCTTGTTTTTGTGGATGAATGGAATCTTTCGAACGCCCTTCATAATAATCAGTAAAGCCTAAATAAACTTGAGAACCTTTGAGCGAATCTTTTACAATCACAGTAACATTAGGGAAATTCTCATCTGTTTTGGATAAAATATCCAAAATATCAGCAGTTTCTTTGATGTAGCTTTCAGAAAAACTATAGTTTACCAACTTATCGCTATTTACTTTATTAACCGAAATAATTGATTCAGCCGATTTAATCAGTCGCTCTTCTTTTTTGGCAGTAGTTAAATAATCTCCGCCAAATAAAATTATAGCGATCAAAGGGAAAATTAAAATCAAAGTCAAAAATTTCAATCTATTTGATTTAGCATTTACTGCATCAAGATTATGTCTTTCAGCAATTCTGGTCAAATTAAACATTAAATTGATAATCAGAGAACCCACCATCAAAGCAAGAATTCCTAAAATACTCAGATAAAATGTTTCAGTCATATTCTCTTTAAACACTTTTAACCCAAAAACCTGTATTGTAATAAAAGTAAATACCCAATACACTAATAAGAGTATAGACGTAATCCCGATAATATTGCTTAATCTAACGATTTGTTTTGCGTTCATGAAGTATCAAATTAATGTTTTAGTAAATAGATCATTTTAGTTTCGGATTAAAAATAGTACATTTTTTATTACAAAAATTCAATTTAGAAATGAAAAAAAATGATTCTAAAAGATTATTATTGTATTCAAAACCAAATTGTATGAAATTAAAATACATTCTTATACTCGCATTTGTTTTCTTTTATAATAATTGTTTCTCTTGCGATTGTAAAACTCCTGAAAAGGAAACTATGGTAGAACGCGGACTACAATATTCAGACATTGTTTTTTATGGAGAAGTTATTAAAATTGATACAATTTCAAGTACATATACTTTCAGAATTATAGAATTATTCAAAGGAAAAACCAGGTCTCAATATATTAATGGAAAATACTTTAGCAACTGTTCTTTATTTCCGCAAACAAAACAACTTTGGATTGTATATGCGAATTATGAAGATGCTGGAATAATAGATATTAGCTCTTGCTCACCTAGTAGAGGATTTAAACCAGAAGGAGGGTCATATCCGCCCCCATTTCCAAAAACGGAAAATGTCTACCGTGCTAACAAGCAAATACAATCTTTAGATATTCCCATTTTTGAATTGGAATCTAACAATGAATATCTTGTCGACTGGATCTATCAATTAGAGAAATTGAGAATATATAAAAAATCTCAAAAAGAAATTTCTGATAAAGAAAAAACCGAGGCAAAACTTGAAACATACAGTCAATACATTATCATTTCTTTGATTGTCAACATCGTATTATTTCTAAGTTTAATCTTTGTAATTTTAAAGAAAAAGAATTTCATCAAATAAATAAAATCGTCTTTAAACAACGAAACAAAAGTCATATATTTGCTATCGAATAAAAAAGAATATGGAGCAATTTGTAGTATCGGCACGTAAATATCGCCCGCAGACCTTTAAGGATGTTGTGGGACAGAAAGCCATTACAAACACTTTGTTGAATGCTATTGAGAGCAATCACCTTGCTTCTGCCCTTTTATTCACCGGACCGCGTGGAGTTGGAAAAACTACCTGCGCGCGTATTTTGGCTAGAAAGATAAATCAGCCTGGATATGACGATCCAAATGAAGATTTTGCGTTTAACGTTTTTGAGTTAGATGCTGCTTCAAACAACTCGGTTGATGATATTCGTAGCCTTATTGATCAGGTTCGAATCCCGCCACAAACCGGACAATACAAAGTATATATTATTGACGAGGTTCATATGTTGTCTTCGGCCGCTTTTAATGCTTTTCTTAAAACATTGGAAGAACCGCCAAAACATGCTATTTTTATTTTAGCAACAACAGAAAAACACAAAATCATTCCGACGATTTTATCTCGTTGTCAAATTTTTGATTTCAAAAGAATTACGGTAAAAGATGCTAAAGAACATTTAGCTGATGTTGCTCAAAGTCAAGGAATCAATTTTGAAGATGACGCTCTGCATATTATTGCTCAAAAAGCAGATGGAGCAATGCGTGATGCTTTATCTATTTTTGACCGTGTGGTTTCATACTGCGGCACTAATTTAACACGTCAAGCTGTAACCGAAAACTTAAACGTATTAGATTACGAAACTTATATTTCAATCACTGATTTAATTCTGGAAAATAAAATCCCGGAACTTTTATTAGCCTACAATGATATTCTTTCAAAAGGTTTTGACGGACATCATTTTATTGCTGGATTAGCATCTCATTTTAGAGATTTGTTAGTAAGCAAAACTCCTGCAACTATTGCTTTATTAGAAGTTGGAGAACAAGCACAGCAAATGTATGGCGTTCAGTCTCAAAAATGCTCTCAGGAATTTTTATTAAAAGGAATTGACATTGCAAACGACTGCGATTTAAAGTACAAATTGAGTCAAAATCAGCGACTTTTAGTTGAACTATGTTTGATGCAATTGGCCTCTATCAACTTTGATGGAGAAAAAAAAAAGCTGAGCAATTCATAATTCCGCCTACTTATTATAAAAATGGAAGCTTTTCAATTGTTGAAGTTCAAAGTGTAAAGTCAAAAGTTGAAAACCACACTGTTTCCGAAAATACAAAATCAGAAAACGTAACTGCTTCAGAAGAAGCCGAAAGTACGCAAAACACAACTGTTTCTGAAACTCCAAAAGCTCAAACTCCGGAAGCTCCAAAAACAGAAATAGACAATACACCAAAGGTTTCCGCATTTTCTTTAGCCAGTATTCGCAAAAAAAAGGAATTAGAAGCAAGCAGTAAATCTTATGTAAAACCTTCTTCTGTATTGCCAACGGAAGAATTTACAGAAACAGAAATGTTGCTCCATTGGAACAAATATGCAGAACGTTTAGGCCAAAAAGGCTTAAAGATTATGGAATCGATACTTTTGATTAGTGATCCGGTTTTGAATGGCACAACAATTAGTTATGAACTGCCAAACGAAGGTTCTAAATTGGAATTTGAAAGTCAGATGAATGGATTACTAGGCCATTTAAAAGGGCATTTGCATAATCATGACATTACAATTGAAGTAATTGTAAATGAACAAGCCGAAACAAAACGAACTTATAATAATCAGGATCGTTACAATCGATTTTTAGAAATCAATCCAAACATTGAACTTTTACGAAATACGTTTGGATTAGATTTAAAGGATTAATTTCTTTTTTAGCCACGAATTTCACGAATTGGCACGAATTATTTTTAAACCTTTGTGAATAAAAAATTAGTAGCAATTCGTGAAATGCCTGGCTGACTTTTTTTCAAAATTATTCATTAGAATAAAAAGCTCTTTCTATTCTTTTATCTGGAATAAGCCATAACATGGCAACAATAAAATATGCGGCACCAGAAATCCATTCGCTGTAAAACGAAGATGCAATTCCAATAATATATAAAACGGCTGAAGCTTTTCCTTTTAAATCCCTATTAAGTGCTTTTCTCAATACTGAATCTTCGCCTTCACTGCACATAATTACATATTGCAGAATTACGTACGAAATGGCGCATAGCAACAAAATGATTCCGTACAAAGCCATTGATGCTTTTGCAAAATTGTGTTCACCCATCCAGCCTGTTGAAACCGGAATTAGTGACAGCCAAAACAATAAATGCAAATTGCTCCAAAGCACTTTTCCATTTACTTTAGATAAACCGTGAAGCAAATAATGGTGATTGTTCCAATAAATTCCAACATAAATAAAACTCAAAATATAGCTTAGAAATTTAGGAATAAGCGGTTTTAAATCGGCAAATTCATGTCCTGCGGGCACTTTTATTTCTAAAATCATGATGGTTATGATTATTGCTAAAACACCATCACTAAAGGCTTCGAGTCTAGTTTTATTCATTTATTCTGAAGTATAAGTTTGCCACGAATTACACTAATTTTCACGAATTAATTTAAACTATTTTGAAAATAAAAATTGGTGGAAATTGGTGTAATTGGTGGCGAAAAATTAAATTTTACCGTAGTACATTGCTTTTACAATTCCGTCTGAAAGTCCAATTTTTGGAACATAAATCTGGCGTGCACCGCTCCACTTCATTGCGTTTAAATAAATTCGCGTTGCGTGGATAATAACGTCGGCACGGTCAGAATTCAAACCTAATTCAGCAATTCTTTGCTCATACGTCAACGAATTCAAGAACGCATATTGGGAATTAATATAAATGTATGAAAGCGGTTTTTCCTGCTGTTTTCCCGACATTTTAAATAGTTTATTGATGTTTCCTCCAGATCCAATTAAGGTAACCTCATCATAATCTGCAGTGTTGGTTTTAATCCATTTTTCAATTTCATCCCAAACCACATCGCAAACCATATTATTTAATAAACGTACCGTTCCTGCTTTAAAAGATCTTGAATTGATCATTTTTCCGTCAGAAAACAAGGTAAATTCAGTGCTTCCACCACCAACATCAACAAATAAATAAGTTTCATCCGTTTTTAATAAATGATGCAGATCTGTCGAAGCAATAATTGCTGCTTCTTTTTTACCGTCAATAATTTCAATTTTAATGTCAGCTTTCTTTTTAATCAAAGCCACAACTTCTTTGGCATTGTAAGCTTCACGCATTGCCGAAGTAGCAAACGCCATATAACGTTCTACTTTATGAACTTTCATCAAAAGATTGAATGCTTTCATAGCATCAACCATTCGATCTGTGTTTTCTTGTGATATTTCTCCAACAGTAAAGGCATCTTGTCCCAAACGAATTGGAACACGAACAAGAGAACTTTTATTAAACTGAGGTTCTTTACCGTCTTGTTCTACAACATTCGATATCAACAGCCTCATGGCATTTGAACCAATATCTATTGCTGCAAATTTTCTAATATTAATCATGCTCACTTATGATTTGAAAAATTGGTTTTTATTAATTAATTTTTTGTGTTACCGCTTCAGCAATTTCAATTTTATTTTGGTAATATTTATAGGTTTCAAATTGCGCTCTAAACGGGGCATGATGATTACGAGGCTTGTATTTGTTATCTAATTTATAAGAATGATATCGTACTTTGACATTCCCTTTCCATGCAATATTAAAATTATCTATCAGTTCTTTTTTTATTTCTAAGTCATAAATTGGACAAGTCACTTCGACTCTTCCGTCAAGATTTCGGGTCATAAAATCAGCTGATGAAATATAGACTTCGGTCAAGCCTGCATTTCCAAAAATATAAACTCTTGTATGTTCTAAATAATTATCGACGATACTTATCGCTTCAATGTTTTCACTCATTCCGGGAATTCCAGGAATCAGTGAACAAATTCCTCTTACCTGAAGCTGAATTTTTACACCCGCATTACTTGCTTCATAAAGCTTGTCGATCATTTTAAAATCAGACAAACTATTCATTTTTAATTTAATATGCGTTTTTCTGCCGGCAAGTGCATGCAAAATTTCACGATCAATTAATTTTATAAACTTACCTCTCGTATAATGTGGCGATACGATCAAATGTTTGTATCTGTGTACTCTATAATTAATATCGAAGAACTCAAATATTTTTGATGTATCTTTTAAAATGCCTTGATGACAGGTAAGCAACGTCACATCAGTATAAATTTTCGCTGTTGATTCGTTAAAATTTCCAGTTGAAATAAATCCGTAACGACGTGTTTTCCCGTCTTCTATTCTTTCAATTACACATATTTTACTGTGCACTTTCAGACCTTTAATTCCAAAAATCAGGTCAATTCCTTCCGTCTGCATTTGCTCTGCATACGAAATATTGCTGGCTTCATCAAAACGAGCCTGAAGCTCAATTTGAACGGTTACTTTTTTACCATTTTTAGCGGCATTGATTAACGAACTGATAATCTGCGAATTCTTTGCTAAACGATACAACGTAATTTTGATACTGGCAACCTTCGGGTCTAAAGCCGCTTCTCTCAGAAACTTAGTTAAATAGGAGAATGACTGATAAGGCGCATGCACCAAATAATCTTTTTTGCTGATTTTTTCTAAAATACTTCCATCCAAACTTAAACCTGGAACAGGCAAAGGCTCGTTTGGCTTATATAATAGGTCGTAACGCCCTAGATTTGGAAAATCCATATAATCACGGCGGTTATGATAGCGTCCGCCAGGAATTATACTGTCTGTTTCTACAATTTTCATTTTTTCCAAAAAGAACTGCAGCGTATCTTCTTCAATTAAATTATCATAAATAAAACGAACTGGTTCACCAATTCGGCGATCTTTTACAGAAGTAGAAATTTTTTCCAGCATACTTTTACTTAAGTCGCTGTCGATATCTAACTGCGCATCGCGCGTAATTTTGATCATATGCGCCGAAACACTTTTATAATCAAATATATTGAAGATGCTTTTTAGTTTATAACGAATTACGTCATCAATTAAAATTACATATTGCTTTTCATCTTCTGAAGGAAGCACAACAAACCTGTTGATGTTTTTTGGAATTTCAATTAAAGCATATCGAACTTCGTCATTTGCCAGTTCTAATCGAACTGCCAGATAACCTAAAGTATCTTTCAAAATTGGAAAAACAGCCAAATCATTAAGAATGATTGTTACCAATTCTGGACTTAATTTTTGCGTAAAAAAGTCCTTTAAAAAACATTCCTGTTTTGGTGTAATTTGAGTTTCATTAATAATAAAGATATTTTCGGTTTCCAGTTCAGCTTCGATATTTCCAAGAATACGCAAACTTTCAGATTGCTGCTGAATAACAATTTCAGTAATATCTTTAATTAATTGATGAGCAGAAATACCGCCTAAATATTTTTCTCCAGAAATACCTGAAAGACTTAATCTCCGAATTGCAGCATACCGAACTCTGAAAAACTCATCTAAATTGTTTGAAAAAATTCCAACAAAACGCAGTCTGTCTAAAAGTGGAACTGTGTTATCTGCTGCTTCCTGAAGCACTCTTGCATTAAACGCTAACCAACTTTTTTCTCTATCGATATATTTCTGTTCGTACACTCTTATTTATTTTAAATCTTTGGGGAAAATTGTTTTATGAGTCTTGCCTTTATTTAGTGCGTCCCAGCTGTCTGAATCGAATTGCAGGGAAACAAAACCTGAAGTCGGGACATTTTCAATAAAAACATCCCCAAATTTATTAACAAAATTTGTAATAGCCTCGTTATGTCCGAAAAGAATAACGCTTTCTAAACTATTATCACACGATTTAATAACTTTTTCGAGCTGTTTGTCGTCAAAAGTATAAAGATCGTCTTTGTAAATAATGCTTTCTATGGGATAAGAAATATTTTGAGCAAAAATTAGAGCCGTTTCTGAAGCACGTGCTGCAGTACTGCTCCAAATTATATAGGTTTTAGGAAGATATTTTGAAATATGTGAAGACACTTCATGAGCATCTAAAATCCCTCTTTTCATCAAAGGTCTGTCAAAATCTTTTAAAGGTGCTTCCCAACTTGATTTTGCGTGTCGTATTAAAATTAAGTTTTTCATAAAAAGAGATTATTAAAAATAAATACACTGTAAGCAAACTGCTTTCTAAGTTCTAATTTACAAAAGAATTTTTAATCCTCCCCTATTTTTTATTTCTGTTAACATTCTGTGAAAATTTTAACAAGAATATGAAATCCTCAAAACTTTAACAATCCGAAAAAATGAGGTTTAAGTTTTAACAAAAATGTGTACTTCATCCATTAAAACTTACACTTAGTCGATATTTTGTAAATCTATAAATTTTTAACTAAATATTTGATTATTAAGCATTTACAAAGATTCAAAAAGCATGTTTTTAATCAAAAAAGGAAGAAAAACGAATAACTTATTTTGCAAAAAATGGTCAAAAAAAGATTTTTTTTGATCGTTTTTTTGTTAAAAAAAGGTAGTTAAACGAGTTTTTAGGTTAGTTACAGACAAAAAAATTTAAATACAAAAACTCTAATATAATTTTGATTCTGTTAAAATTTCATAAATACCACAAAACTAAATCTTAAGTTATGAAAAGTAAATCTACTCTTGAAAAAGCAGTGAAATTTATTGCCAATTGTAAGTCTATTTTTTCGGTAAGAAAAAATATCTTTCAAAAAAACATTTTTTCGTTACTGCTCTGCTTGATTACAACCGTTTCATTTGCACAGTCTGGTTCTTGTAAAGCAACTCTTGGAGTTGAGAAAGACAGAATTTACAGCAATGCAGGTAATGATGGTGCTTATTTTACACTGGTCCTGACCAATACGGGAAATTCAGATGATGTTTATAATTTAAGTGTTTTAAACATAAATTCGAGCTGCTCGAATAATGATGGCAGCAGTTCGTCTCAAAATGTGAATTTGGTTGGCAGCTTTCTTGATAACAGCAATGTTGCAATCACATCGGTTTCACTTCCGGCCAATCAGACCGCAACTTTTCAGGTTCACTTAACGGTTCCACAAGGCACTGCGTACAATAAATGGAATTGCATGCAAGTCAATGCTACTTCATCAAATTGCGCTAATTACACAGTAAACACTGTTGTACATACCATCGTAAACAATCCTTCTGAAAATTAAATATTCACTGCAAAATATTTAGTTGTTTTTCAATTTAAATTCCTATAAAATGAAAAAAACATTACACTTTATCCATTTAATAAAAAAAGCCAGCATAACGTTTTGTATGTTACTTTTCTTATTTTCATCTGCCATAGGTTTTGCACAAACAATAACCCCAACAAAAACAGTTACTGTTGCGTCTGGAGTTTGCGGAGCATTGGATGTTGAATTAAAAATTCAAGGTACAAACCCTGTTGCCAGACCTTTAGAAGTTGTTTTAGTTATTGATGTATCTGGAAGTATGGGATCTGGAAACAATCCAAAACCTTTAGCTCATGCTCAAGATGCTGCTATTGATTTTATCAATAAAATGTTTCTTGCTGCTAATAACCCAACAGGGAAAAACAAAGTAGGGATTGTAACATACAGTACAACTGCATCAATTAGAAGATATTTAACCAACAGTTCAGGCCAAGCCGATTTAATATCGGTTATAAATGGGCTTACTGCAAATGGAAGCACCAATATTCAGGATGGTTTGGTAAAAGCCAAAGCAGTATTAGATCCTGCTAATGGTGCTACTTACGACTGCGCTACTGCAAGGAGCGTGGTATTATTGACTGATGGAGTTCCAAATGTAACAGGAACCGGTGGTAGCGACTGTAATAATTGCTCGCCAGCTATTCAAACTGCAGCAAATAATATTAAAACGGTTACTGTTTCAGGAACTACTTATAACAATCAAATTTTTTCTGTTGGACTCTTTGGCGCTATTAGCGGAACAGACCAGACAAATGCTGAGACTATACTTAATGGAGTTCAATCCGGTGGCTCATTTTTCACAGAATCTGGTGCCGATTTGACAGGAATCTACAGCCAAATTTTCACTCAATTATCTTGGGTTGCAAAAGCAATATCAGGAACACCTTTTGAAAAAGAAACCATAGGAGCTAATTTTACAATCGGATCCGTTTCTGTAACCAAAGGAACTACAACAATTACAGGACAAGAAATTGCCTGGAATATTGATTTCTTAAATGTTGAAACAATTACTTTAAAATATCGATTGACTCCAAAACCAAATACTTGCGGCAGTCAACAAGTAAGTACATCAAAACTTTTCTTTCAAAACGCTCTCTGTAATAATGCAACACAGGATATTGTATCACCAATGACCGATGTTCCATGCCCAATTATTACTATTCTATCACAAACAAATGTAAAATGTTTTGGAGGAGCTAATGGTGCCATTACATTAAATAATCCAACTGGAGGACAAGGCCCATACACATATAAATGGACAAAAAACAATGTAGATTTTGCTACAACACAAAATATATCTGGTTTAAGTGCTGGAACATACAAAGTTAGTGCAACAGATAGCAATAATTGTGCTACAGGAATTTTAACTATTGAAATAACACAGCCTGCCGCTGCTTTAGCACTTGCTGCTTCTAGTAAAACAGATGTTTTGTGTTACAACGCGAGCACTGGAAGTGTAACTGCAGGTGTGGTTACTAATTCTGTCGGCACTGTAAATTATTCATGGAAAAATTCTTCTAATGTTGTAGTAGGAACTACTGCTTCTGTACCTAATCTTCCTGCCGGAACTTATACCGTTACTGTAACAGATGATTGTTCAAATCAATCTAATTCGGTAACTATCGAACAGCCAGGCGCTGCCTTAGTTGCTTCGGTTAATACAAAAACAGACGTAAGCTGTAAAGGAGACGCAACGGGTTCTGCAACTGCTTCGGCTACCGGCGGAACAGCGGGCTACACGTATTCATGGAATACTGTTCCAGTTCAAACAGGAGCTACTGCAACTGGCCTTAAAACAGGAACTTATACCGTAACCGTAACTGACTCAAAAGGATGTACTGATGATGAAACCGTAACAATCGGCGAACCTTCAAATGTACTGACTGCGTTGAT
>NZ_WMIC01000015.1 GCF_009711135.1 Flavobacterium sp. LC2016-01
CTAAAATAATAGTAATAATAAAATATAGGTATTATGTCAATAAAAAATATACTTCCAGGGAAGCTAGGCTTCGGTTCAGCTCCACTGGGCAATATGTTTCGTAATGTTCCTGATGATGAAGTATCTGCTACTGTGGAAGCTGCATGGAACGCTGGGATACGTTATTTTGATAACGCTCCGTTCTACGGCGCCGGCCTGGCAGAAATTCGTCTAGGTGAAATACTTTCACAATACCCTAGGGAAGAATATGTGTTGAGTACGAAAGTCGGCCGTGTGATTCTGGATGAGGTAGAGGATATCAGCGCCAGAGATTTAGGTGAAAAAGGAGATCTATTTAAATATGGGCGTCCCAACAAAATTGTAAATGACTATTCTGAAGATGGTACGCTGCGTTCCATTGAAGGCAGTTTAAAAAGACTTAAGACAGATCATCTGGATATTGTCTGGGTTCATGATGTTGCTCAGGATTTTTATGGCGACGAATGGCTGGACAAATTTGAAAGTGCACGAAAAGGAGCTTTTAGAGTACTGGACCGTCTGCGTGATGAAGGCGTAATCAAAGGCTGGGGACTCGGTGTGAATCGTGTAGAGCCTATTGAAATTATATTGAGTTTGGAAGGAGCCCGTCCTGATGGTTTTTTGCTGGCAGGCCGTTATACGCTTCTGGATCACAGTAAAGCACTGCAGCGCGTTATGCCAGAAGTTTCAAAACAAGGTCTGGGAATTGTTGTTGGCGGTCCTTATAGTTCTGGTGTTCTGGTTGGCGGCTTGACTTTTGAATATGCTCCAGCTTCTCCGGAAATTCTGGACAAAGTGGCAAAAATTAAAAAAAATGCTGACGAGTTTGGAGTAAGTATGAAAGCCGCCGGTCTGCAGTTTTCTATTGCCAATCCCGCCGTGGCGGCGGCCATTCCTGGTGCGAGCAGACCTTCGCGTCTAGCAGAAGATAATGAAGCACTTAACGAAGTAATTCCTGATGATTTTTGGAAACAATTACGTAATCAAGGTTTAGTTGATCCCGCGGCTCCGCTTCCGATAGACAAAAAATGATAAATATTAAATAAGATTATTATGGCAAAAGCAGCTGCATTTATCGAAATTCCAGTTGAGGCAGATAAAGTTTGGCAATTAATAGGAGGCTTTAATGCCCTTCCTAATTGGCTGCCCTACATTCCTCAGTCTGAACTGCAGGAAGAAGGAAGAGTCCGTCATTTGGCTAATCCGGATGGGAGTGTTATTATTGAACGTCTAATGGCTTTTGACGAAAAGGAGCGAAGCTACAGTTATCACATTCTGCAGGCTCCATTTCCGGTAAAAGATTACTATTCTACTTTACGAGTTAAAAAAAGCAGTGACGGAGGCGGTTCTCGTGTGGAATGGTTTGGAGAGTTTGCTCCAGTTGATGTTTCAGATCAGGAGGCGTCTTCTCTTTTTCAGGGAATTTATGAAGATGGGCTGAAGGCATTAAAAGAGCATTACGTCAGCTAGATTATTTTTTGACTATAATTAAATAAAAAAATGAATTATGGATATTAAAATTGGAATTAAGGAAGAAAATCTTGCTGGAGTAGCCAATGCTATGTGTAAAATTCTTGCTGATGAGTTTGTACTTTATACCAAAACAAGAAAAGCACACTGGAATGTGGAGGGAAAAGATTTTCACAGCATGCACCTGTTTTTTGAACAGCAGTATGAGGAACTAGATGAAATTGTTGATAGCGTGGCAGAAAGGATAAGAACCTTGGGGCATTATCCTCCAGCTTCTTTGAAAGAATTTCTGGCGCTTACGCAGTTATCGGAACAGTCCAGAACGAAAAATGATAGTTTGGGATATATAAGTGAACTGCTTGAGGATCATGAAAGCATTCTTATTCTGCTTCGTGAGAATATTAAAAATTTTGACTCGGTTTGGAGCGATTTAGGAACAAGTGATTACATTACCGGGCTTTTAGAAACTCACGAGAAGATGGCATGGATGCTTCGTTCGCATCTAAAATAAAAGCAAAATACGCGTTATTTTTTTGAGTTAAATAATTTGAAAATAAAAATAAATAACGCGCAATTAAATGGATTATGGAGGAGGATGGAAGATTTCCTCTCTAATAATCATGTTAGATGCACTGATTTTGAACCAATATTTTTTGCAGCCCTTATAGTAACTAATTTTTTGGTTTGAAAAATCTATAGCGAAACTATTTGAAGTATTTAATGGATTAAGTAAGTCTTTGTGTAAAAAATCTTAAACATGAATCTTTCGCTTCAAATCATTTGTTTATCATTTGCAGAAACAAGCCAAAAATTTTCTCGATGACTACTTTATATTATTGATCAGAAGGTCTTGTTTATCAATAAATTAAATTTAAATCTTTATGTCAACAAATAATCAAATAATAAATAATAAAAAAGAATGGTCTGCGGCGCAGATTATTTTATGTTCTGGAACTGTGGCTGCAGTACTAGACGGTATTGCAGGTATAATCTTCTTCCATATCCGTTTAAATTTTAGTCCGAGTAAATTTATGCAATGGATTGCCAGTGCAATTGAAGGGCCATCAGCATTTGGAGCCGGTTCGTCATCAATTATTGAAGGAGTTGTTATCCATTTGCTCTCCAGTATTATCATGGCAACGCTATATTATCTTGCTTATCAGTCAAGTAGGCTTATTCGTGCAAATACTGTTATTTCAGGAATTATTTATGGATTTGGAATCTGGATAGTAATGAATCTGATTGTCTTTCCTCTTTCTAATGTTCCACCGGCGCCATTTGTTCTTTTAAATGCCATAATTAGTATTACCTGGCATATTGTATTAGTGGGATTACCCATTGCACTCATAACGAATTCTCATCGTAAAAAAGCGTATAACAATTAAAAGAATATCTCAAATTAAAACAGGTTTCTGCAACCATATAAATTTTGAAAGCGCGCGTAAATGGTTTTCAAAGTGCTTGATCACCTGCATAATGAAGGAAAATACACGAAGACCGGCAAGGGAGCTGGTTATGCAGTGTCACTTTCACATCGCGGGACCAAAGAATACATCCTAATATTCTGCATCCGATGAAAACTACATTTTTAAGAGATATTCTGTCTGTAAAAACAGTCCTGTTAGCGATGGCATTTCTGCCCCTGACCAACATTTGCTACGGTCAGGACCCGGTGCTTCCGCCTACGAATCTGGGACTAACGAACATCTACGACGGCTTTGCCGGAAAACCAGGGTTTGTTTATGTGAACTACACACAGGCTTATGTTACACATCAAATTAACGATGCAAGCGGAAATGACCTGCATACCGACCTTAAGATCAACTCGCTGCTTTCCCTGCATCAGATCATCTATCTGACGTCTGTAAAACTTTTGGGAGGGAATCTTGGATTTACTGTGGTGGTGCCTGTTGTGAATATTAACGCAACAAGCGCAAGCCAACAGCCTCCGAATGTGAATCCCTCGATGATCGGGGATATCTTGCAGGGCACATCGATACAGTGGTCCGGTAAAAAGTTGTTTGGAAAAGCATTTTCACACCGCGCTGAATTTGATATATCTTTCCCGACAGGATCCTATCATCAGAAATATGCCATAAATCCCTCCTCTCACCTTTACACTTTCGGGGTGTACCATGCCTTTACATTATTCCTTACCGACAAAGTCACTGTAAGCTCAAGAAATCAGTTCAACTACAACTCGAAGATACTAGGAAAGCTGGACAAGCCAGGGGCTTTCTATAACGGTAACTATGCTGTTGAGTTCGAAGTGATTAAAAACCTGCACCTGCAGGCGGGGGCGTACTATCTGAGTCAGCTCAATGAAGACAGCTACGATGGGGATCCCAATTACTACAAAACGCATTATCAGATCGTAAACACCAAACAAAGCGTTTTTGCATATGGTCCAGGAGTAGCTTATTTCGGAAAAGGAGGACTTTTGATTGAGGGAAAAATGTTCTTTGAAACGGGTGCAAGAAATACAACGCAAGGCATCAGGCCAACGCTGCATATCGCTATACCCTTCTGATCAAAAAGGACAGATTCAACATTAAGGAATAAACCAATTTTAGCCTCAGTTGAACAACTCAAGTTTGGTAATGCTATGATTTGAATCCTATATATACTTTAAAACCCTATATTATTTTACTTAATAGCACAAAACTAATTTCTGGGAGTGAAGATTAACTTTAGGGAAAAAATTTATATTAGTAAAAAACTCTTTCATTATTGTTTATATCAAAATATAAGTAGCACTATTGTGTTTTGTGTCCAATTTTAGTTATGAACTCCTCTATTTTCCGATGCAGAAATTAGCAAAAATATTCCCAAGCAATTCATCATTAGAAACCTGCCCAGTAATCAATCCAAATTGATATAAAGCTTCGCGGATATCCAACGCCATTAAGTCGCTTGAAAGATTAGTTTCAAGGCCAAATTTCACTTTTTGTATTTCATCTAAAGCTTTTAATAAAGAATCATAATGTCTTGTATTAGTTACAATTGTTTCGTTGTTTCGGAGTGCTCCTGTATTAACAAAAGAAAGTAATTCATTTTTTAAGTCATCGACACCAATTTTCTCTTTAGCAGAAATCAATAGTAATTTTGCATTCAGATTTTCAAGCTTAGAGGTAATGTTTGAAACTTCATCAGCAGACAATATATCCTTTTTATTTACAACAATTAATAAAGGTTTTAGCGGATATTTATTTTTTATTTGTTCAATCTCAGAAACAAATTCAGAGCTTGAAACCTGAAATTTTAAACCATCAAACAAATAAATGACAACCTGTGCCTGATCGATTTTTTCGAAAGTCTTTTTGATTCCAATGCTTTCCACAACATCTTTGGTTTCACGGATTCCTGCAGTATCAATAAATCTGAAACCAATGCCGCCAATTACCAATTCATCTTCAATTGTGTCACGAGTCGTTCCTGCAATGTCTGAAACAATTGCTCTTTCTTCATTCAATAAAGCATTCAGCAAAGTCGATTTTCCAACATTTGGTTCGCCGACTATAGCAACCGGAATACCATTTTTGATTACGTTTCCGACAGCAAATGAATCGATTAAACGTTTTAAAACAAACTCAATTCGGTTTAATAATTCATGAAACTGCGTTCTGTCTGCAAATTCTACATCTTCTTCTGCAAAATCTAATTCTAGTTCGATTAACGAAGCAAAGTTTAAAAGTTCTTCACGAAGTTTGGCAATTTCATTACTGAAACCGCCTCGCATTTGCTGCATAGCAATTTGGTGCGAAGCTTCATTATCTGAAGAAATCAAATCGGCAACCGCTTCGGCTTGAGATAAATCCAATTTTCCGTTAAGAAAAGCACGAAGCGTGAATTCACCGGGATCTGCCATTCTACATCCTTTTCTCAATAATAATTGAATAATCTGCTGCTGAATATAAGTTGATCCGTGACAAGAAATCTCAATCGTATTTTCCCCTGTATAAGAGTTCGGACCTTTAAAAATAGAAACTAAAACTTCATCAAGCGTTTTTTCATTATCAATAATATGACCTAAATGCAGCGTATGAGTTTTCTGTTTCGTTAAATCTTTGTTTTTAATGGATTTAAAAATGGAATTTCCAATTGTAATTGCTTCAGCACCTGAAATACGAATGATAGCAATAGCTCCAGCTCCAGACGGAGTCGCTAATGCAACTATAGAATCTTGATTTATCATACTGCAAAGGTATAAAAAATGCGATAAAATTGCGTTGTCAAACTGATGCGTAAATTTGAAATCTGTTCCTGTTTAAATTTGTGTTTTAAGAATTTATTAAGTGTTAAAATACTGATAATTATCAGGTTGTTTTGTTTTTATAATGATTAAATTTGAGAGAACAATACACTAATCCTAAACAAAATGAAAAAGATATTATTTCCTACAGATTTTTCTGAAGCAGCTACAAATGCGTTTGTTCATGCGTTAGAGTTTGCCAAAATTGTCAACGCCGAGCTTGTTTTACTTCATACTTTTGAGATTCCGGTGTATGACAGTCAATTTTTTCCAGAAAATTATGCCTCGATCTATAGTTCTATTGAATTGGCTAAATTTGAGATGTTTAAAGATGAAATTCCAAAACTAAGGGCTATTGCAGCAGAGCGAAAATTAGAAGATATTGTCATCAAACATCGATTGATGGATGGTGATTTAATTTTCAATTTGAAAAATGCTGTCGAAGAAGATCATATCGATTTTGTAATTATGGGAACCACAGGAGTTTCTGACTGGACGAAATTTTTTACCGGATCAAACACCAATTCGGTGATATCTGAGGTTAAAGTGCCAGTATTATGCGTTCCTGTTGATGCCAAATTTAAAAAGATCAAAGTTATTGGCTTTACAACAAGATACCGAGAAAAAGATAAAGATGTACTTAAAAGAATTCTGAAAATTGCAAAAAAGACAGATGCTAAAGTTCGAAGTTTATATGTAAAAACTTCAAATTCTGATGTTTCAGAAATGACAATTAAAGAATGGGAACAAGAATTTGCCCATGATAATGTAGAATTTTTGGTTTTACCAAGTGACGAAGTCAAAGAAACCATTCTCGATTTTATTCTTTACAAAGACATTGATATTCTGACGACTATAACACATAAGAGATCTTTTTTTGAGAGTATTTTCGAATCAAGTTTTTCAAAAAAAATCACCAAAGAAGTGTCAGTACCTGTTTTAGTCATGCATGAAAAGGAATAAAAAGATAAAGTATTAAAATAGCAGTTTTGAAAGTGTAAAATTTATATTTGTACTTCAATAAAAAATAAAAATGGAAGTATATCAAAATAAAGTCACACACTTCTCCAGTGTTTATAATAAAATCAATAAAAAATACAACAGTATCAGTATTTTACGTCTGTTAACAGTTTTTCTTTGTTTGTTTATGTTGTTTTATTACATCAAAACCAATGATATTCTGTATGTCGTGCTGGCTTTTTTATCTTTTATTGGTTTTATTTTTTTGATGAGAATCCACACTAAATTATCTTTTCAAAAACAGCTTACAACAGCACTTTTAAAAATCAATGAAAATGAAATCGCGTATTTAAAAAGAGAAAAAATACCTTTTGAAAACGGAATAGAATTCAATGATTTTCATCATCCGTATGCTTATGATTTAGATGTTTTTGGGGATCATTCGTTATTTCAAAATTTGAATAGAACTGCCACATTTATCGGAAAAAAAACATTGGCAAATCAATTGCTTCGTCTTTTTTCTAGTGAAACGATTTTGGAAAATCAAGAAGGAATTAAAGAGCTTAAAACCAAAATCGATTGGCGTCAAGATTTCTTGGCATTAGCAATTGTCAGTACTGACAGTAAATCTTCATATGACTCTATAATTCATTGGAATTCATTTAAAAACAATTCATTACCTAAAGTTTTAGTTTTACTTTCATTTATATTTCCAGCATTATTTTTCGGAATATTAATGGCTTATTTTATTACTTCAAAAACGATTTTATTATCCTATCTGACTTACGTTTTTATAGCGAATATGATTATTTTAGGGAAGTCATTTAAACGAATTCAATCAGAAATTGCAAAAGCAGATAATATTGATAAAATAATAAAACAGTACAGTTTATTGGTTCAGAAAATTGAAGCAGAAACTTTTACTTCTAAAAAGTTAATTGATTTACAGCAACAGCTTGTTTTTAAACATGCAACCGCAAGTGCGCATTTAAAACAGCTCTCGGAGTTGTTTTCTAGAATGGATACGATCAGCAATTTTGTAACGGCTACTTTTTTCAATGGGACTTTTTTATTTAATCTTCACGTTTTGAGAGCGCTTTTAAAATGGAAAGAAGATTATTCAGAAGAACTTGAAAAATGGATTGCTATTATTGGTGAATTTGAGGCTTTAAGCAGTTTAGCGAATTTGGCCTATAATAATCCTGATTTTGTTTTTCCAGAAATCAATTCTGAATATAAAATTGGTTTTTCAGATCTAAGTCATCCTTTATTAAATCCAGCAACTAGAGTAGGGAACGATACTCATTTTTATCCCGAATCCTTTATGATTTTAACGGGCTCAAATATGTCTGGAAAAAGTACTTTTTTAAGAAGTTTGGGTGTCAATATGGTTTTAGGCGGAATTGGTTCAGTTGTTTGTGCGTCAAAAGCTAACATTCATCCACTTCCAGTTTTAGTTTCAATGCGATTATCTGATTCTTTAGCAGATAGTGAATCGTACTTTTTTGCAGAAATTAAGCGTCTAAAACAAATTATGGTTGCTTTAGAAGATAAACCAGCTTTTGTTTTATTAGATGAAATTTTAAGAGGAACAAATTCTGATGACAAACGCAATGGAACTATTGAAGTCGTTAAAAAAGTAATTGCTAAAAAAGCAATTGGAGCAATTGCAACTCATGATATTGAAGTTTGCTTGACAACAAATGAATTTCCTGATATTCTGACGAATCAATGTTTTGAAGTCGAAATTCGAAACAACGAACTTCATTTTGATTATAAACTGAGAAACGGAATCTGTAAAAATAAAAGTGCCACTTTCTTAATGCAGAAAATGGGAGTTATTTAAAAAAAAAAAGCCTAAAGAAATACAATTGTTCTTTAGGCTTTTTTTAGTTAAACAATATTTCCGTTATGTATAAGCATTCGTACAGGTGACATTCTTGAAACGGCTTCAGCAGAGCAAGTTGCGTCAAGAAAAACAAGATCAGCTTTGTCGCCTGTTTTTGGCCATTGCTGAATACCTTTGTCATCTAGAGGAATTGAACCTGCGGTTGCTAACTTCAACATTCTTGATAATCCAAATTCAGTTGCTTGTCCGTATAATTGAGCCGCAAGATTTGCTTTCTGTAAAACACTTCCTGTTCCAAAAGTATTCCAATGATCTATAATGCTGTCGTTTCCGGTCATGACATTCACGCCATATTTCATTAAAGTTGGAATCGGCATAACTAAACTTCCAAAAGGCACGGTCGAAACAATTCCTATTTGAGCATTGCTTAATTTTTCTGCCATTTCTTCCTGTTTGGTTTTGTCCAGTTTTCCGAGAGCAAAGCAATGACTCAAAAAGGTTTTTCCTTTCAGAGCGCTATTCTCATTTACTTTCGCAATTAAATAGTCAATAGTTTTCACTCCAGATTCTCCAGATTCATGCAAATGGATATCAATCCCTTTATTATTGTCTAATGCTAATTGTACCGTAAAATCAATCGTTTTTTCGATGGCGCCGTCAATAGAAAAAGGATCAAGACCGCCAATAAAATCGATATCCATTTTGGCTGCTTCTTTTAAATAAGGAACGGAATCGGTATAAAAAACACCATGCTGCGGAAAAGCAACCAACTCTGCACCAAAAGTATTTTTCTTGTTTTCTAAAGCTTTTTGAAGATTTTTTAGCGACTGCAGTTTTGAAGTCGGTTCAATGTTTACGTGACTGCGCGCAAATGAAGTTCCGTGAGATTGTAATAACGCAATTAATTTTTCCGCTTTTTGAGTCGAAGTTTTCAGCATTTCTGGCAAAATCTGTTGTTCCAGCGCAATCATTCCTTTTACACCGCCAGTTCTCTTTTTTATGGCATGCCAGTCGTCATAAAAAGTTTTGTCTAAATGAATATGCATATCACGAAATGCAGGAAGCATCAAAAATCCTTTTGCGTCAATAGCTGTTGCATTAGGTTTGTTTGCCGAAATAGCTTTTATTTTTCCGTCGCTTATTTCAATACAAAATAATTCTGTTTTAGTACGAACAGCTTCAACTTCTTCGTATTCAAAACCAGTTTCTAACCTGACATTTTTTAAAGTATAATTTTTACTGGATGCAGTTTTTATTTCTGAATTGGTTTCAGTAATTGCAGAAGCTGTTGCGGTATTCAGAAAACTTGAGCCAACTGTCAGTCCAGCTACTCCAAGCACAGAGTTTCTTAAAAAATCTTTTCGGGTTATATTTGAGTCCTTCATACAAATTAATTATTTGTACAAAAATAGAATTCAGATCATTAACAAACCTGAAAAATTTATTCCAAGATAACTGTTCTCGAAAATTAGTGGGTGTAATTCCGGTTTGGGTTTTAAAGAAGTTTGAAAAATAAGCATGATCTACAAAACCTAATTCAAAGGCAATTTCTTTTACTGAAAGTGAAGTGGCTTTAAGATGCCGTTTAGATTCCAGGATAATTCTTTGTTGAATTAATTGTGTGGCCGAAATTTTCAAATGTTTTTTGCAGAGAATATTGAGATAATTTGCTGAAATATGGAGTTTTGAAGCGTAAAAAGAAACTAATTTTTCTTCCTTGAAATAAGCATCGATTAATTCTTGAAATCTTGCAATTCTAGATTCTGTTTGATAAATATCATGATCAGAAAAGATTTTCGCTGCTTCTTTACTTATGATCGAAGCAAGAACTGCTGTTCGGGAACTGATTAATTCCTGAAGGCAGTCTGCACTTTCTAATTCATTTTTAATGGCTAAAAATTCATACTGCAAAAGATTGTATGATTCCTGACTGAGCTCTATTACGGGATGATTGTGATATTGAGCAAATGAAAATCGGAAACTTGAAGAAAAGCTCTCAAAAAAATCTCTGTCAATCATTAATTGGTAACCAGTTGTGTCCGGTTCTATATTCCATTTGTGTACTTGACCGGGAAAAAGTAAATGAATTTGTTTATTTCCGATTTTATAATCGATAAAGTCAATATTATGAACGCCTTTAGCTTCATCAAAAAGCACGATTATAAAAAAATCGTGCTGATGCGGTTTATGAATGTGGCGTTCTCCATGCAGTTCATTAAATATTAACTGATCAGAATCCCTGTCTTGATTTGTCTTGAATTCCTGAAGGCCAAGGAGCGGAATATTTTGATCTGTTTTTTTAGCTGACATTACATTTGTTTAGGACAAAGCTTAAGATTATTTCAGCACTTCATTTATAGTATTCACAAAAGCTTCTACAGGCTGTGCACCAGAAACAGCATATTTACGGTCAAAAACAAAAAACGGAACGCCTTGCACACCAATTTCCTGCGCTTCTGTAATATCGTGCTGCACATCGTTTAAAAATAAATTTTCGTTTTGGAGCACTTCCAAGATTTCATTTTTATCTAAACCCGCTTTTTCACCTAATTCTATTAATGTCGGACCATCATTTAAATCTCGGCCATCTGTAAAATAAGCTTTGAAGAAAATTTCTTCCATTTCATCGCCTAAATTATTCTTTTTGGCTAAATGAATAATTCGGTGCGCTTCTAAAGAATTTGAAATAACAGCCTTGTCAAAGTTATAATCCAAACCAACACTTTTGGCGCGTTCTGCGACGCTTTTATGCATTTCTCTAGATTGTTCAAGCGACATGCCTTTTCGTTCAGCTAAAAACGTATAAACGTCTTTTCCGGATTGTGGAGTAATTGTTGGGTCAAGTTGAAAGCTTTTCCATTCAATTTCAAAATCATTTCCAGGAAACTGTTCTAAAGCGGTTTCCAATTGTCTTTTTCCGATATAACAAAACGGACACATAATGTCCGACCAAATTTCTATTTTCATGATGCAAAGTTACAGAAAAATTTGTTTCAGGTTTGAAGTTTCAAGTTTCAAGTTTGTTTTTCGACTTGTAGTTTTTAACGCAAAGTACGCTAAGATTTTTTGATATAGATTGCATTTACATTGCGGAAAGTTCGCAAAGCTTTATCTAAAACTTTGCTCCCGATAGCTATCGGGATTGTATAATCCTTAGCGCTCTTTGCGGTTAAATCTTATCAGAAATGTGATTGGTTTTTAAAGCCTGTCCGGTTTACTGCAATCTATTTTGTTAACTTTGAAAAGACTAGAATGTTTGTTCTGAAATTTTAATTTTTATATATAAGACTCCTAAATTAAATGAGAATATTTTTAAAATTCCTGATTTGCTTTTTTCCTGCTTTTCTGCACTCTCAAGATTTGCAAATTGATAAATTGTTGCTGACTAAAAAATATACAAAAAGTATTGTCGCTAGTAGTGTTTTATATAAGAATGATTTCTCTGAGAAAAATTTAATCTCAAAAGTGAGCGATTCTGTGATTGTATATAGTACATCTAAGTCAGTTGATATATATGTAATTGACAAAGAAGTTGGAGCTTGCTCTATTTTAAATTTCAATAAAAAAGATTATTTAGAAATAGTGGACAAACTAAACTTTTTAATACAGCAAGGTTACAATGTTTTTAAAGATGAGAATGGAAGTGATTATAAAAAATATTTAGAGTTTATAAATAGAGGATTAATTATTACCACTGTGCCTAATAAGAATCAGATAATTTTGATCTACATGAATACATGTGTTTTTTTGGACAACAAAAATAAGTTGGTTAAAAATATCAAGAAAATAGATTTATTCTCTAGTTCTTATGTTTTTAATTGTGGAGGAAAGCAAATATTTCAAAAAATAAAATAACAGGAAATTTGTTTCAGGTTTGAAGTTTTAAGTTTGCGTTGAGTTTAACCACAAATCGCGCTAAGATTTTTTGATATAGATTGTATATAGACTACGCTAAGTTCGCAAAGCTTTGTTTCGATATAGCTTTGCGAACTTAGTGTTTTTAAATTAGCTTGTAAAAAAATCTTAGCGCGCTTTGCGTTAAAAATTTGCGCGCATAGTTTCCCAAATAAAAAACCGCAAATCTTAAAAAAAGAATTGCGGTTTCTAGGTATAAAAAATGGTTGGTTAATAGCGATATTTTTTTTTACAATGATATATCTTTAATCTTAAACTAAAAAACATCCCTGTAACAAAAAGAAGTTTTGATGTTAACTATTTAACATTACAGGCATTACCAACATGGTAACCGTTTCTCCTTCTTCTAAGCCATCAACTGGAGTAAGGATTCCAGCTCTATTTGGCAATGACATTTCTAACATGATCATGTCTGATTGCAAGTTAGTAAGCATCTCTGTTAAAAATCTTGAGTTAAAACCAATTTGAAGATCATCTCCTTGATAATCACAAGTCAATCTTTCTTCGGCTTTGTTTGAGTAATCAATATCTTCAGCAGAAACATTTAATTCAGCTCCAGCGATTTTCAAACGAATTTGGTGTGTAGTTTTGTTTGAGAAAATAGCAACACGACGAACCGAGCTTAAAAATAAAGAACGGTCAATCATTAATTTGTTTGGATTTTCTTTTGGAATTACCGCTTCGTAATTTGGGTATTTTCCATCAATCAAACGACACATCAAGATATAATTGTCAAATGAGAAAGTCGCATTTGAATCGTTGTATTCAATTTTTACTTCTGCATCAGAACTTCCTAAAATACTTTTTAAGATATTCAAAGGTTTCTTTGGCATAATAAAATCAGCAACTTGAGATGCTTTTACATCTGTACGTGCATATTTTACCAATTTGTGAGCATCTGTAGCAACAAAAGTTAATCCTTCTGGTGAAAACTGGAAGAAAACCCCAGACATTACTGGACGTAAATCATCATTTCCGGCAGCAAAAATAGTTTTGCTTACAGCAGTTGCTAAAACATCAGCAGGAACTAGCGTTACAGATGGATCTTCAAGATGAACAGATTTAGGGAATTCCTCTCCAGCAGCATATGCTAATGCATATTTACCTGAGTTAGAACTGATTTCAACTGTATTGTTGTCTTCAACTGTAAAAGTTAAAGGCTGTTCTGGAAACGTTTTTAAAATTTCAAGTAAAAGTTTTGCAGGTACAGCAACGCTTCCTTTACTTTTAGAATCGATTGATAATGTAGCCGACATCGTAGTTTCAAGATCTGAAGCCGAAACTGTCAATGCATCATTGTCTAGTTCAAATAAAAAGTTGTCTAAAATAGGCAACGTGTTGTTACTGTTAATTACACTACCTAAAACTTGTAATTGTTTTAATAAGTACGAACTCGATACTATAAATTTCATCTGTTATATTTTATTTTTTGATGTATTCTTTAGGATTTGGGAGACTAAAGATTAGGATTACAAATATATCGTAAACTATCTTAGTTTCGCAATTTTTTTATTAACATCTATTTGCTGTATTTTCTTTTTCTTAGGAACGTAAACACCAGTCCGAAAATCAATAAAATTAGAATTGGAAGTCCGATAGTTATGAATTGCGTCATCGTATAATTATCAGAAACCTTATTTCTGTCCAGCATAGGCAATTCCACATCTTTGCTTCTAATGTTAATAAGTCCGGTATCATCAAGCAAATAATTGATGCAGTTCATCATGAAATCTTTGTTGTCATATAGATTTCCGGTACGCTGATCGTAGCCTAATTCAACTGGCATCATGTTTTTGTCCAATTGATTTCGGGCTAAATCACCATCGGCAATAACAATCATTTTTGTTGGTTTTCCTTTTGACTGAAATGAACTTTCTTTGAAAGGCAAAACACGATTTTCAAAAGCCGAATGGAAACTTCCTTCCAATAAAACAGAAAGATTTAGATTTCCTTTATTCAGATATTCCTGCGGCGTTGTCTGTTCGGTTACAATATTCAGATTGATTTCTGCTGGAGTTCCAATTTTCTTCGAATATTGAGACGATTGCAGTAAAACCGTTTTTTTTATTCCGTTTTTCAAAGTATCAATCGGGCTGGCAAAATCAAATTTGATTTGGCCTAAATTTTTTACAATTGGATGCTGGCTCTCAGGTTTTACAATAGGTGCATATTTCCACTTAAATTCTTGATATTGTGTTGCGCTTCCTTGTTCGCCAGTGGCTAGTTTTATTGGACTTCCGTATTCATCTTTAACCAAATCAGGATTGATTCTGAATCCGTATTTAAAGAACATATCGTTCAAATTTAAATCTCTTGGATACGCCAAAGTAGCTCCAGCCTGATTGTACAAACTGTCCATATCGGCAGCAACTTGATCAATTAGCCAAATTGTTTTACCGCCATTCATGATAAACTGATCTAAAACCTGTTTTTCTTCATCAGAAAAAGCTTCAGTTGGTTTTGAAATAATGGCTAAATCATATTTTTTAAGCGCGTCTAAAGTTCCGTTTGGATCTTTGGCAACAGAATCCAGTGTAAAAGGTCCAATGTAATAGCTTTCTTTAATTTGTTTTAGCATTTTTGCAATGTGAACTTCGTGCAGTTCACCATTTCCTTTTATAATTGCAACCTTCTTTTGTTTGGCTTTTGTGATTTTGTTAATCGCATCAGCAATTGAATATTCCAGATGCTGAATAGAACCAATTACTTTTTGAGTAGTTGAAGTTCCCATGATATTTTTCAACAGCGGAATATTAACTTCTTTATTGTCATAAACCGCAATTGCCCAAGGAAAAACCATTGCCTGCGACTGTTTTCCTCTATCGTCAACAGTGATGTTTATTGGTGTAAGACCTTTTTGGTAAAGTGATTTTACTATTTCCATGCTTTCGTCTTCGTTTTCCATCGGGTTAACGAATTCAAAAACAATATTGCTGTTGTAAGCCTGAAATTCTTCCAGCAATTGTCTGGTTTCCTGTTGTAAACGTCTAAAATCTGCAGGAAGATCGCCCTGCATGTAGATTTTTATTGACAGTGGATTTTTAACCTGTTTTACAATTTGTAAAGAAGTTTCAGATAAAGTATATCGTTTGTCTTTAGTTAAATCAAAACGGTGGAAAAATAAGCTTCCAAGAACATTTAAAACAATTAAAACGAAAACTGTAATGCCTAATGTCTTTAAATTTAATTTATTAGATGCTTTCATTACGCTTTAAAAGATTTTAATTGATAAACGGTAAAAGATAAAAACAGTACAGTAACACTCAAGAAATAAATAATATCTCGTGTGTCAATTACGCCTCGGCTCATGCTTTTAAAATGATTCTGCATTCCAAATGCCGAAATGATATTGGATTGTCCTGGCATTAATGCTGCAATTCCTTCAAAACCAAAATAAAATATAAAGCATAGAAAAACTGCAATAATAAAGGCAACGATTTGATTTTCTGATAAAGTAGAAGTGAAGATGCCTATTGCGGAATAAGATGCTATAAGAAATAATAATCCGAAATAAGAACCAATTGTACTTCCCATGTCAATATTTCCTTCTGGATCTCCTAAATCTGAAATCACATATACATATATAAATGTTGGAATAATTGCCAAAATAATAAGCAAAAATGATCCGAAAAATTTTCCGTTTACAATTTCCCAAACAGATAAAGGCTTGGTTAAAAGCAATTCAAGCGTACCTTGTTTTTTTTCGTCAGAAAAACTTCTCATGGTAACGGCCGGAATCAGGAAAATTAAAATCCATGGTGACAATGTGAAAAACGGAGTTAAATCGGCATAACCTGTATTCAAAATGTTGTAATCTCCCTCAAATACCCATAAAAATAGTCCGTTGCTGATTAAGAAAATCGCAATGACTAAATAGCCAATAGGAGAGCCAAAAAAGGATTTTATTTCTCTTAAAATGATTGATTTCATGTATAACGTTTATTCGTTTATTTGTTTAATCGTGTAATTGTCTTTTGTTTCAAGTTTCAGGTTTCAAGTTTCAAGTTTCACGTTAAGTGAGCAACTTGAAACCTGAAACTTTAAACTAAAGAAACAATTTTATCCACGCTCCAAGCCTCTGGTTTTGCATTAAATAATTTCTTTGTAAAATCCCAAACCGAATTAAATAGTTCAGATTGTCTGTAATTTTCTAAATCAGATTCGGTTTCCCAATAACTATAAGTAAAGAAAATACATTTGTCATTTTTATCCTGATACAATTCTAAAAAACGATTTCCTTCTGCATTTCGTATTTTATCTTTCACAGACTCGAAATTCTCCAGAAAATCTGGGATTTTTTCTTCGTGAAAACTCATTTTTACTATTCTTACGAACATATTATAATTTTAAATTTTAGATTGTAGCGTTTAGGTTTTTTGAATACCTAAAGTCTTACAGGTGCGCAAAAGTACCAAAATTGATTGTTGTTTTTATAAAAATTTTGAATAATCTAAAACCTAATTTTTTATCGTGATAATGCTTAAACATAGCCCGCGGTTTCAACCGTGGGGGGCACAATGGATATTGCGCAAGATGCGTTATCGTAATTCATATCATAATGCACATTGCAATACGTTTCCCGTGGTTGAAACCACGGGCTATGTTTATGATATATTGTGTTGAAGTTAAAAAAGCGAATTATAATCAGAGCAAATCCGCTCAATCAATATAATCTGCGGGCTATTTTAAATCTAAAATCAAGAAAACTTAACCGTAATCACATCACGGTAATTCAATCCCAATAAACTATTTGCAGAACCAACTTTTGAAGGATTGCTTCTAAAAATTGCAATTTCAAGGAAACCAGCTTCATTAAAAATGGCCAGTTTTTCTCCTTCATAGGTTTTAATTGGATATTTTTCAGAAGTAGCAATTGCTGAGTAATTAGGAAGAATTGTTTTGATGCTTTTTGGTTTCATTACAATTTCGTAAGGTCGTCCGCGGGAAATTTCTAAAAATTGTTTTTTAGAAATATTGGTAACCACGTTTCCAAAATGATCAATATAAATAACGTATCCTTTTAAGGAATTTCCGTCGGCCGCAACTACTGCCTGAAGTTCTGTAACTTCTTTTATAGCCGGAATTTCTTTACCAATAACATTCAGTAAACCGCCTTTTGCAATATGACAGGCAACTTGTATAAAAACATCTAAATCAGAGTATACTTCTGGAAAGCGATCGTGAATATTTATGGCGACAATTTTCTGCGGCACAATCTTCTGCGTAAGCATACTTAATATTCCGTTATCAGCACAAATAAAATAGTGATCATTCCACTGCATCGCAATGTGCTGATTTTCTTTATTGCGTTCAATATCAACACCAATTAAGTGTACAGTTCCTTTTGGAAAACTCAAATAAGATGCTCCAACAACGTAACTCGCTTCGGCAGTGTTAAATGGATCGATGTCATGCGAAATATCAATAATTTTTGCCTCTGGAAGTTCAGAGATAATTTTACCCTTCAGCGAACCCACAAAGTGGTCTTTTAAGCCGTAATCAGTAGTAAGGGTAATTATTGACATCATTTTGTTTATAACTATTGATAGTATTTAAATCTAATTTTCATTAAATTTGAGAAATGCAAATCTAATAATAGTAAATGCAAATTGAAAGAAAGAAAAGACAAATTGCATTTAAAGATATGAACATACCCGACAGCCATAGATTTACAAAACAAATTTATTTTTAATTTAAATTTATCTCATTTGAACGAAAGAATTATCGAGCTAATAGACATCGCTCCAAAAGACTTTTGGGGCGCGCAGGATTCTCATCTTGAAATCATTAAAAAGTACTACCCGAAGCTTAAAATCGTAGCGCGAGGGACCACTTTGAAAGCCTTTGGCGAAAAAGAAGTTTTAGATGAATTCGAAAAGAGATTTCAGAGGCTGATGCTTCATTTTACCAGATACAACAACATTGATGATAATGTAATTGAACGTGTAATTATGAGTGATGGCCAAGAAGAAAAAAAGGCTTACGATCACGACAAAATTTTAGTTCACGGAGTTGGCGGTAAAATTATTAAAGCCATGACGCCCAATCAGCAATTGCTGGTGGATACTATCAAAAAAAATGACATGGTTTTTGCCATCGGTCCAGCTGGAACGGGAAAAACTTACACAGGCGTTGCAATGGCGGTCAAAGCGCTTAAAGACAAAGAAGTAAAAAGGATCATATTGACGCGACCGGCGGTAGAAGCAGGGGAGAACCTTGGATTTTTGCCCGGCGATATGAAAGAAAAACTGGATCCTTATATGCAGCCTTTGTACGACGCTTTGCGCGACATGCTTCCTAATGAAAAACTTGAAGATTACATCTTGAAAGGAATTATTCAGATTGCGCCTTTGGCATTTATGCGCGGGCGAACACTTGATAATGCCTTTGTAATTCTGGATGAAGCACAAAACACAACGCATTCACAAATGAAGATGTTTTTGACTCGTATGGGAAAAAACGCCAAATTTATGATTACGGGAGATCCTGGTCAGGTCGATTTGCCAAGAAGAACTATTTCGGGGCTTAAAGAAGCAATTTTGGTTCTGAAAGACATTGACGGAATCGGAATTATTTATCTTGATGATAAAGATATCGTTCGCCACAGATTAGTGAAAAAGGTAATCGACGCTTACAAACAAATAGAAAATCACGACTAAGTTTTATTTTTGTGAAATGTTAAATGTAAATCGTAAAATGTGTTTTAACATTTATTAATATTCGTTTTGTACTTATTTCTTTTTGAAAGGTGCAAAACGAATATTTTTTTTAAAATAAGTTTTTATGAAGGATATAATTAATGATTTCGAAGTTACTGATAGGGAAAGTTTTGTAAAATTTATCGAACTATTGCATAAAGATCTTTTAGATCATCCTGAAAGTTAGGAAAATAAAACTCTGCCAAATTTTTTAGAAGCTTTGAGTTCTTATGCAGAAGATATTCAGCACTATTATGATAATACAAATCAGAATGTTGATGCTGATAAACCAGACTGGAAAACTTTTTCTGAAATTTTTAAAGGAGCTAGAATTTACGAATAATTTAGAAAATGAAACAACTTGACGATTTCTACCTAAATCAAGAAGAACCTATAAAAGGAACATTTCTTGCATTACGTGAAATCATTCTAAAACAAGACAAGGACATTACGCATGTTTTAAAATACGGAATGCCATTCTTTTGCTACAAAGGAAAAATGTTCTGTTATTTATGGATTCATAAAAAATACAAAAAGCCTTATTTAAGTATAGTCGAAGGAAAATATTTTGATGAGCCATTTTTGTTACAGGAAGCACGTTCAAGAATGAAAATAATGCTTTTTGATGCTGATCAGGATTTGCCTTTGGAACAAATTGAATCGGTTTTAATAAAAGCGTTGAATTTATATAAATCAGGAATTGTAAAGATTTGAATTTATTTAACGAAATAGTTAAATAAATAATAAACTTGCCGTATTTTAATGGACTGAAGCTTTTAAACTTTGGTCTTCCCATCTTAAAGCCTTAAATTTGCAAATCAAAACAGTTGACATTAATATGACAAAACTCAAGAATATAAAAGTGGTAATAAGTGACCTTGACGGAACTTTACTCAACCCACAGCATAGAATTTCAGAATATACTAAATCCATTTTTCAGGAACTTCACAATCAAAATTATCTTATCGTTGTAGCTACAGGCCGTCATCACCTTGATGCTTTTGGTATTATTGAAACACTTGAAGTTCCGGTTTATTTAGTGAGTTCAAACGGAGCGCGAATTCATTCGCCTAATAAAGAAGAGCTTTTTTCTTTCAACTTAGACAGCGATGTGGTAAAAGCAGCGTTAAATGTCGAAATCGATCCTGAAATTACGGTAGTTTTATTCAAAGAAAATGTTTGGCAAACCAGCAGAATTAATGAAAAATTAAATGCTTTTCAGGCCGATTTAAAATACCGCCCAGAATTAGTTGATTATAAAACTCTGGAAGATTTTGGTGCCATTAAAATTTTCTTTTCGTGTGAAAATCATGAAAAATTAGTGAAATTGAAAGATGCAATTTTAGCCAATTCTTCAGAACATCTGCATCATGCTTTCAGTTTGCCGACTTGTCTTGAATTTATGGACAAATCGATTGACAAAGCAGTTTCAATTGAAAGAGTGCTTGAAAAAGAAGGTTTTACATTACAAGAAGCAGTTTCGTTTGGAGATGGTTTTAACGATGTGCAAATGTTGTCAGCAGCAGGAAAAGGATTAATTATGGGAAATGCGCCAGCTTTATTAAAAGAGACTTTGCCAGAACTGGAGGTTATTAAAACAAATGCCGAAGATGGTGTTGCAAGATATATTGCTTCTAAAATTCTTGATAAAGAGCTTGCAATAGGCTAATATTGAATGTTTTATAGTTGACTTTCTTGTCAAATGCAAATAAATAATTATTTTTATAAGAGCTAATTCGTTAAGAATCAGCTCTTTTTTTATAACCTTAATTTATTTAGCGATGAAAGAATTTTTAGGTCAAGTTGAGAGAAATTGCATTTCGGGAGCATTATTGTTATTACCGCTTCTTGTTTTTTTTATACTGGTGGGAAAAGTTTGGAAATTTTTTCAGAATTATGGTGAAAAATTTGCTCATTTTCTCCGTTTAGATCTTGTTCTTGGGAAATATGCAACCGATGTTGCGGGTGGTGTTATTTTAGTGCTTTTGATTTATTTAAGCGGATATTTGATGCGTTTATCCTTATTAAGAAGATTCACGAAATGGGTTGATGATAAGCTGATGATATTTTTGCCGGGTTATGAAAAAAACAAAAAAGAAGCGGAAGAAAAATTGAAAGGCAGAAAGAAAAAACCAAGTACTGATTTGCCTATTTTGTTGAAAAACGGAGATTATTGGCAGCCTGCACATTTGATCGAAGAAGATGAAAATGGAAATGCAGTTGTTTTTGTTCCGAATGCACCGGCTAAAGATCAAGGGCAAATTTTAATTGTAAAAACTAACGATTTTAAAAAACTGCCAGAAACTACACTTGGAAATTTAGATAATTCAATAAAATCTTTTGGAAAAGGAATTTTGAGTTTTAAATAACTTTTTTATTCAATTAAATTTATGATTCTCAAATATTTAATTCGAGGATATTTTTTGTAATTATCTGAAAATTAGCGTGGTAAGTTTCGTTAGAGAAAAACAATTTTTTTAATAGTTTTCAAAGTGTATTTTTGTTTTCTCAAATACAACTACCATGATAAAAAACAGTTTTGTTCTTGCCTTTCTGTTGCTTTCCATAACGGGAAATTCTCAGAAATTAAAATTAGAAGAAATAATGAAAGGAGAATCTTTCATTGGAAATCAACCCACTAACGGACGCTGGTCCTTAGACGGAAAAAAGGTTTATTTTGAATGGAATCCGAAGGATGAACTGGGAACAAGTACGTATTATTGGCAAAAAGGAATGACAAAACCAGAAGTCGTTCAGCCAAAAGAAGTTGTTTTTTCTCAAATGGATTTCAAAAGCAAACCAGGTTCTGATATTGTTTATTATGTAGATAAAGGAAGTTTGTATTCCTATTCAATTCAGTCAAAAATCAGTAAAAAATTGATTCAGCAATCAGTAGCAATATCAAATCTACAGTTAGGATCTGAAGCTGGAGTATTGTTTTTTTCTCAAAACGATAATATTTTCAAATACAATACTAAAGAAGGAACTGTTTTGCAGCTTACCAATTTTAGTAAAGGAACTAAAAAAGAAACAAAACCTGAAAAGGAAACTTTTTTAAATACACAGCAAAAAGAATTATTCCAGTTTATTAGAGACAAAGAAGCTAAAAAGCAATGGAATCTTGCTAAATCAAAAGCGGTAAAATCTGATTTTGCAAAAGAATATTTTTATGGAAAAGACAGATTTACAAGTCTTAAAGTAAACCCAAACGGGAATTTTGCAACGTTCAGATTAGTTGAAGATAACGAAGCTAAGCAAGAAAAAATGGAAGTATTTATTACTTCTGACGGTTATAACCAGAATCCAGAAACGAAAGAAAAAGTTTCGACAAGTAATTTTGTAAAAACGAAATTCGGAATTTATTCTGTTGCAAAAGATTCAGTTTATTACGTGAATTTTTCGACTTTAAGTCACATTCAAGATACTCCAAAGTATTTCCAAGAATATGATAATCTAAAGAACAAGCCAAAAGAAGACAAACTGATTTTAGCTCTAGCTCCTGTTTATAATGAAAACGGATCATTGGCAATTGTTGAAATCAGAAGTCAGGATAATAAAGACAGATGGCTTGTAAATTTAAATTTGGAAAAAGGGACTTTTGAAGAAATTGAATATCAGCATGATGAAGCTTGGATTGGTGGTCCTGGAATTCCATCGTATTCATTTGCATCTGGTAATTTAGATTTTTTGGCAGATAATGAAACCATTTATTTCCAGTCTGAAGCTACAGGATATTCACATTTATATACTTATAATTTAAAAACGAAAAAGAAAACTCAATTAACAAAAGGGAATTGGGAAGTTCGTGATGTGACTTTATCTAAGGATAAAAAAGTATTTTATTTGAGCACAAACTCGACGCATCCTGGAAATAGAGAATTCTATAAATTAGTTCCAGCTGAGGGAATTTTACAGCCAATTTTAACGAAAGACGGAGCACACGAAGTCGTTCTTTCGCCAGACGAAAAATCACTTTTAGTTCGTTATTCGTATAAAAACATTCCATGGGATTTTTATGTTGCTGAAAATAAAAAGAATACAGCTTTACAGCAAATTTCATCTTCGGTTACTGAAGATTTCAAAAAATACCAATGGAGAGCACCTGAAGTCATTACATTTAAAGCACAGGATGGAACTCTGGTAAATGCAAGAATCTATACACCAACTGCAGAAACTAAAAACAAAGCCGCTATTATTTTTGTTCACGGAGCTGGATATCTTCAAAACGCGCATAATTTCTGGAGTAATTATTACAGAGAATATATGTTCCATAATATGTTGACTGACTTAGGTTACACTGTTTTAGATATCGATTACAGAGGAAGTGACGGTTACGGACGTGATTTTAGAACTGGAATTTATCGTTTTATGGGCGGAAAAGATTTATCAGATCATTTAGATGGTAAAAAAGTATTGGTTGAAAAATACGGAATTGACGCTGACAGAGTTGGTATTTATGGAGGTTCTTATGGAGGTTTCATTACTTTAATGGGAATGTTGACAACTCCAGGCGAGTTTACTTCGGGCGCTGCGCTGCGTTCGGTTACAGACTGGGCACATTATAATCATGGATATACTGGTAACATTTTGAATTTCCCTGAAACGGATCCAGAAGCATACAAAAAAAGTTCACCAATTTATTTTGCAGATAATTTAAAAGGAAATTTAGTAATGTTGCACGGAATGGTTGATGATAATGTTGAGTATAAAGACATTGTACGTTTGTCACAGCGTTTTATTGAATTAGAGAAAAAGAATTGGAGTTTGGCTTCTTTCCCAGTTGAATCACACGGATTTAAAGAAACGTATTCTTGGATTGATGAATATGGCAGAATATTGAATTTATTTAATTCGACACTTTTAAAAAAATAGTATTCAGTCGCAGTTTTCAGTCACAGTTTTGAAGACTGGAAACTGTGACTGCATACTGAGACTAAAAAAAGAATCTGAATAGATTCTTTTTTTCTTTTAATTAGTTTTAAATTTGCATTCATAAAAAAACAACACAACAAATAATGAGTAATACAATCACAACTACAAATTTTAATTTTCCGAACCAAAAATCAGTTTACCGCGGAAAAGTTAGAGAAGTTTATAATATCAACGACGAGCTTTTAGTAATGGTAGCAACTGATAGACTTTCGGCTTTTGATGTGGTTTTACCAAAAGGAATTCCATACAAAGGGCAAATTTTGAATCAGATTGCGACAAAATTTATGGAGTTGACTCAGGATATTGTTCCAAACTGGCTGATTGCTACTCCAGATCCAAACGTTGCTGTTGGGCATTTATGTGATCCTTTTAAAGTTGAAATGGTTATTCGCGGTTATGTTTCTGGTCATGCGGCACGTGAATATGCTGCAGGAAAAAGACAAATTTGTGGTGTAATAATGGCTGAAGGCTTAAAGGAAAACGACAAATTTCCTGAACCAATTATTACGCCAACTACAAAAGCAGATAATGGTTCTCATGATGAAGATATTTCTCGCGAGGATATTTTATCAAAAGGAATTGTTTCTGAAGAAGATTATTTGGTTTTAGAAAAATATACACGTGCTTTATTCCAAAGAGGAACTGAAATTGCTGCCTCTCGAGGTTTAATTTTAGTTGATACAAAATACGAATTTGGAAAAACGAAAGAAGGCGTTATCGTTTTAATTGACGAAATTCATACACCAGATTCATCTCGTTATTTTTATGCAGATGGATATGCAGAAAGACAAGCAAAAGGCGAGGAGCAAAAACAATTATCAAAAGAATTTGTACGCCGCTGGTTAATCGAAAACGGTTTTCAAGGTCAGGAAGGACAACAAATTCCAGATATGTCTGATGAATATATTGAATCTGTTTCTGAAAGATATATTGAATTGTACGAGAATATTTTAGGAGAAAAATTCGTTAAGGCTGATATTGATAATATTGATCAACGCATTGAAAAAAATGTAGTAGAATATCTTTCTTCTAAATAAGATAAGTTACTTATGAAAAATGCCCTGCTAGTTTTAGCAGGGCATTTTTATTTAGTTTTCCATTTTCGCTTTTAAGTTTTCCAAACCTTTCTGCAGATCGTTTCCAATCATTTGATCCATTTTCATCATTGGCAGCATGATATTCATAGGATAAGGCATTACACCGCTGATTCCCCATTTTACTTTTGTTTGGTTTCCAGAAGCACTTTCCGTAGACATAAAACCAACTGCAGTATCATTCATTGGCTCTTTAAAACGGAGCGCAAAGTCTATACGCTTTCCTTCTGTTATTTTTGTAATTTCCTGTTCACCAACTCCCACATCTTTCACTTCACTTTCCCATGCCGAAATGGAGCCAACAGCTCCATCAGTACCTGTATAAGTGGATTTCATTTTAGGATCAAGGTTTGCCCAGACACTAAATTCGTTTTGATTTTTTAGCGAGCGCACATAGCTAAATACTGAATCAACAGGTTTGTTAATGGTTATTTCTCTTTCTACAGCATAATCTTTTGGCATTATAGCAGCTGCAATTAATACAACAGCAATAATTAAAATCAATGCAATTAAAATTTTCTTGATAATTCCCATAGTTTTTTTGTTTTAAGTTTTTAATCGTTTTTTGGTTTACTAAATATACATAAAATCACATAATAACGGTTGTTTTCTTCTGATTTTGAGTGAAGTAAAATGCCCGTATTTAGTGGCTCTTTTGTAAAAATGAAAAATTTTCATAAGATTTTTTACATTTTTTTGATTTAAACTGTAACATATTGAGTTTTTGAGCGTCTATTAAGAAAGCAAATTATTAACCTTCAGTTTGATTACCAGCGCTTATATTAATTGAATGTTAAGAATTAGTTAAAACAAGGTACTTTGTAATGCATAATACATAAAATTGAATTACATTTACATAGAAATTAAAAATCATCAATAATCAATCAATTTAACAATCAATCAACATGAAAAAGTCAGTAATTATTTTAGGAGTAGCTTTAGTAGCTTTTGCCAATGTTTCAATGGCAGCAAATCACACAACATTAGCGGTAAATCCAAAAATTGAAATTTCTAGAAATTTCTCTGCACCATTGCACGTAGCAGTTAGTAAAGGAGATTTAGAAGTAGTGAAAAAATTTATTGCTTATGGAGCAAATGTTAATGAGCAATCAGAGGATATGACACCTTTGATGATCGCAGCTCGATACAATAAAGTTGAGATCCTTAAAGTTTTATTAGAAAATGGCGCGCGTCCAGAAGATAAAAACGAACAAGGTTTTACAGCATTGAAATATGCACAATTGTCAAATGCAACAGAAGCTATTGCAATCTTAAAAGATTTAAAATAACAGTTTAAATCTAGTTTGAGTTAGAGTTAGTATACTTAACGGCCTTCCTTGAGCAGAGGGCCGTTTTTTATTTTTATACGATCAAGAAATTTTAAAAATTGATTTCTTGAATTTTCTTATCCTGAAATCTCGAGAATAAAATCAAAGCTGTAATCGCACCAATTGTGGCAAACAGCATATCTGACTGGGTATCCCAAACATAACCCTGCGTTCCTAAAAAAGCATCACCGCCATCTCCGGTTGCCAGAGAAACAAACCATTCTATAAATTCGTAAGCAGCACTTATTGCCAAACAAATACTCACAATAATAAAATTGAAAAAACTTTTATTGCTGATGACTTTTTTGCGGATAAATAATTCTCGTATAATCATGGCAGGAACAAATCCTTGAGCAAAATGACCTACTTTATCATAATTATTTCGGCTTTGATGAAAAATTTCTCTTATATAATCAAAGAAAGGAACTTCGGCATAAGTATAATGACCGCCGATGAATAGAATTATACAATGTATTAAAATCAAGGTATAAGTGAAATTGGTAAAACGGAATTTTTTGAAGGTGAATGCTAAAATCAGAAATCCAATAATTGCAGGAATAATTTCGAGAAAACAAGTAAAACCTTCTTTTGCATTTATAACTGAGGCTAACAAAGAAATTGAAAAAATGGTTATTAGAAAATAGATGTATTTCATAAATTGTCGTTTTAAGATCTACTGCAAGATATTAAACTAAAGCGTAAGGGAAATAAAAAAAGCACCATTAAAATTAATGATGCTTTTTCTTCTAATTACAATTTTAATTATTCTATAGGAACATTTTTCTTGCGATTGAAAACCCAGAAAATAATCGGGAAGACAAGCAATGTTAGAATCGTAGCAGTAACTAAACCTCCAATAATTACAATTGCAAGAGGTTTTTGAGATTCAGAACCAATTCCAGTTGAAATTGCTGCCGGCATTAAACCTATTGAAGCCATTAATGCAGTCATAACTACAGCTCTTGTTCTGGCTTTCACTCCCATAAAAATAGATTCTTCGAGCGTGAACTTGGCCTTCAAATTATGATGGAATTCTGATATTAAAATAACTCCATTTTGAATACAAATTCCAAGTAAGGCAATGAAACCAACACCAGCGGAGATTCCAAAATTCATTCCGGTAATATGCAAAGCCATAATTCCTCCAATAACTGCAAACGGAACATTGGCCAAAACTAAAAGTGAATCTTTTATATTTCCGAACAAAATAAAAAGCAGCACAAATATTCCAATTAAACTGATTGGTACAACTTGAGCCAGACGCGCACTTGCACGAACCTGATTTTCAAATTCTCCTGTCCAGCCAGTTGTGTAGCCTGTAGGCATTTTTAATTCGGCTACTTTTTTCTGAGCTTCAGCAATTGTGCTTCCTAAATCGCGGTCACGAACAGAGAATTTTACTCCAATGAAACGTTTTGTGTTGTCTCTGTAAATAAATGCAGGACCCGTTATAGTTTTAATGTCGCAGATTTCTTTCAGCGGAATTTTAACACCGCTTATTGTTGGAACTTTAAGTTCAGCCAAATCTTCTTCGTCTTTTCGATATTCTTTAGAAAAACGAACTCTGACATCAAATTTCTTTTCATCTTCATATTTCTGAGTAGCTGTTTTTCCACCAAAAGCCAATTCTAAAACGGCTTGTGCATCACTTAAAGTTACGCCATAAGCTGCCATTTTTTCTCGATCTAAAATAACGCTGATTTCTGGCTGACCGATATTACGAAGAATACCAACGTCTTTAATTCCTGGGATATTCTTTATTTTGTCTAACACTTCATTTGATAATTCATCTAATTTATCAAGATCATCGCCATAAATTTTCACAGCATTAGAAGCTTTAAAACCTGCAACAGATTCAGCTACGTTGTCAATAACCGGCTGTGAATAATTATAAGTGATACCTTGATGAACTTTCAGTTTTTTATCCATTTCATTAATCAAATCATCCATAGAAATTTTGCGTGTCCACTCCGATTTTGGTTTTAAATCTACTTGAAGCTGAATAAAACCAAAACCATTTGGGTCAGTTCCATCATTGCTTCGGCCCGTTTGCGAGAGCACATTTTTAACTTCAGGAAAACTTTCAAGATCTTTTCTGATCATCGATGCCGTCTGTACACTTTCAGGAAGCGAAGTACTCATTGGTAATTCTGCAGTTACCCATAAAGCGCCTTCATTTAATTGTGGTAAAAATTCGGTTCCTAAAAAAGTAGCCGAAAAGAAAACGCTAACTAAAACAGCCACAGCAGCAATTAATGTTTGAACTTTATGCTTAAATGTCCAGGCAAATCCTTTTCCAACAATTCTGTCCCAGAAATTTACAAATGGATTATGTTTTTCTTTTACGTTTTTATTTAAAAGAATGTGTGATAAAACCGGAACCAATGTCAAAGTAAAAAGCAACGCTCCCATTAATGCAAAACCTAATGTGTAGGCGAGAGGAGAGAACATTTTTCCTTCTACTTTCTGGAATGAAAAGATAGGCAATAGGGCAGTAATGATGATTAATTTAGAAAAGAAGATAGCTTTACCCATTTCAGTTCCTGTTTTTTTAATCAAACTTCCTTTGGCAATTTTATTGTATGCCGTCATTCCGAGTTGATGCGCCCGATGATCTAAAACCACAAACAATCCTTCAACCATAACGACAGCACCATCAATAATAATCCCGAAATCGACTGCTCCCAAACTCAGTAAGTTGGCACTCATTCCCATCATTTTTAGGCACAAAAAGGCAAATAATAACGATAACGGAATTACAATCGAAACGGTAAAAGTAGTTCGCCAGTCGGCCATGAATAAGAAAACGACAACAGTAACTAAAATTATTCCTTCAAATAAATTGTGCATTACAGTTTCGGTCGTGAAGTTCATTAAATTATCACGATCGTAAAACGTTTCTATTTTAATGTCTTTTGGTAGAATATTTTCGTTTAAATCCTTTATTTTATCTTTAATCAATGCTAAAGTTTCCTGCGCATTTTCGCCTTTTCGCATTACGACAATTCCTTCTACAGCATCATCGTTTTTTCCAATTCCGGTTTGACCAACTCTCGGCATTGCGCTTTCATAAACATTTGCCACATTTTTAACCAAAATCGGATTTCCGCCGGCATCATCAACAATAATATTTTCAATATCAGGAATTGATTTTAAAAGCCCGACACCACGAACCACAAATGCTTGACCATTTTTTTCTATAATATCACCGCCAACATTTAAGTTTCCTGCGTTTACAGCATTGTAAACTTGTAAAGGCGTAATATTATATTTAGCCAATTTAATTGGATCAACCCCAACTTCATACGTTTTAGTCTGACCTCCAAAAACATTCAAATCGGCAACACCGGGAACGGCACGCAACTGTTTGTCAATTACCCAATTTTGATACGTCAATAATTCTCGGCTGTCTCTGCTGTTGCTTTTTACGATATATCTAAAAATTTCTCCGGTTGGCCCATATGGAGGCTGAACGTCTGGTTCAACATCATCTGGAAGTGAAACATTTTTTAATAAATTATTTACCTGTAAACGCGCAAAAGTATCATCGACACCGTCATCAAAAATAATTTTGATTACAGACAAACCAAACATCGTAATACTGCGGACGCTTGTCTTTTTTTGTACTGAGTTCATTGAGATCTCAATTGGAGAAGTTACAAAACGCTCAACTTCCTCGGCACTTTTACCATTCCATTGTGTGATAATGATAATTTGCGTATTTGTTACATCTGGAAAAGCATCAATTGGCATATTTTTAAAGGAGATAAATCCTGCGACCGCCAATAATCCCACCCAAAAAAAGGTGAAAGCTTTATTCTTAAGTGAAAAAGCAATTATATTTCTAATGAATTTGTTCATTCTAAAAAGTATTTTTAATGATGAATTTTTATTTTTTTAATTCTGTTGCTTTCGTTTTAAGAATGCATATTTAGTATTATAGGATTAAAACTCGGTGTGAAAACGCAATGCAAAAAACTGGATTGGGCCTCTGTCTTTATTATATCCCGGATTCATTGCAAATTGATAATCTGGCGATAATGTAATATGTGTATTGGGCACTAAAAAGGAATAAAATACTTCTACAATTTGTTCAACGCCATAATTTAAAGTTCCGTCGCCAATCATAAAACCATTTCCTCCAAGCTTTTGATATTCTTTATGCGAATTCGATAATCCATTTGCCACGAGAGCAATTCCGCCAAAATCATCAGTTCGATTCCACATTTTTCCATTTAAATGAATACCCATTTGTGCTGATCGGTCAATTTCTGTAAACGCCCAGGTTTCGTTTTTTCCATCATTATAGCTTATTCGCCCAAAAAGTCCCCAGCTATCGTTGTGCGTATAATCCATATTTAAACCAATTCCATATTTGGTACGCCCGTTTTGCCTGGTACTTTGAATATCTGGAGTGGTTGTGAAATTGGAGTTTGATTGCTCATAATTTCCCATTCCGGCTACATTTCTAAAACCTAATAATTTTATAGTGCTGCTGTCATTGTTTTTAAAGACAATTTTTTTCTCAATTTCTATGTTTATCGCATTCGAATTGGCAAAGCTAAATTCAACATTTGGACCATTGGCATACGTTGGTAATGCGGTTAAGGAACCTCTTATTTGCCAGGTATCAAACTGATAATTGGCGTACAAACCATCTGTGTATCCTCTTGTGTTTGCAGCATAATCCCATGCTCCGTAAGTCATTAATGACCAATTTAAAAACTGTGTTCTGGGATCATGTGAATAGAGACTGTTATCGAAATAGTCAGATAATCCAAATTTCCCGAAAACCAATTGTAAGGATTGGTTATTTTTAAACTGAATTTTTTGTTCCAATAACATTCTTGCCACATAAACAACTGGTTTAGTATCTCCAATTCTGAATGTTTCTCCGTTTGGAAAACCTCCTAATCCTCTGGCTTGTGATAAACCTTCTCCTCCTGACATTTCTGGATTAAAAGTTACGGTAGCACCTTTCCAAAGCGGCACATCAAGATATAAAGTTGATGTTAATGATAAGGCACCTTCGTCTTCTGGATGCATACTGTTTGTTCCTGAATAGTCAGCATGAAAAGCAGGATGATATTGATATATAGACGTCATTTGAAATTTCAGACTATATTTTCGGATCGAATCTGTTTCTTGAGAAAATGAAAACGTCGAAACAAATAACGCTGCAAACCCCAGTATTTTTCCAGATTTTTCCATTTTCCTATTCGTTTAAAGCACGGTAAATAAATAACTGATTGTTGGTAATGACTTTTTCATTTTCTTTTAAACCGCTAGAAATGTAAGTGGTATTTCCAACAACTCTGTAAACTTCAACTTGTCTTGTTTCAATATTGTGACGATCTTTAAAAATCATTACGAAGTTTTTACTTTTATCAAAAACAATGGCATTACTTGGAATCGCGATCATTGATTTATCTTCGTTAAATGACAACTTTATAGTTGCGTTCATGTCCGGTTTTAAAAGATATCCCGGATTTTGCAATTTAATACGTGCCTGCATTGCTTTGGTTTCAGGATCAATTACGTTGAAAATTTTATCTACTTTTCCTTTAAAAACTTTATCAGGATAACTTAAAGAGGTTACATCAGCATCAATTCCTAATTTCACCTTATTAATATCTATTTCGTTGATATTCGCCATTGCCCAAACTTCACTTATTTCGGCAATATCAAAAATATTTTCAGAACGGTCGCTTCGCAAAAGCATATCCTGATTGATGCTTTTTTGAATAATAAATCCACTAATAGGTGCAGTCACTTCATAAATAGAACCGGCTTTAATATTGTAGATTTTATACGTTTCCTGAATTTTACTTAATTGCGATTGTGCTTTTGCCACTTCTGATTTTGCCTGCAGCACTTCACTTTCAGAATTTAATTTTCCGTCGAACAATTCCTGCGCTACTTTCAAATTATTTTTGGCAACCAATAAATCACTTTTTGCATCAAGAGCTTGTTTCTCAAAATCGGCAATATCGGTACTTTTTATGGTAGCCAGAACTTGTCCTTTATGTACATAATCTCCAAGTTCGACATTTACTTTGATAACATTTCCTCCAACAAGCGGATATACATCAATCATTTTATTATTATCAGCAGTAATTTTTCCGTAAAAACTTAATTCGTTTTTTACAGACTCTGTTTTTGCTTCGGCTGTTGTAGTCGTTTTCAGCATGGCATCGCTCAAGGCAAAAGTGGTATTGGTGTCCGGATTTTGAACTTCCTTTTTGCAACTAGTAACAGATAGACTTACGATTGCAATGGCTATGATTAGTTTATGTTTCATCTTTCTTTAAATTTAAAATAAGTCTTTGTTAAT
This sequence comes from Flavobacterium sp. LC2016-01, assembly GCF_009711135.1. Lineage (GTDB taxonomy): Bacteria > Bacteroidota > Bacteroidia > Flavobacteriales > Flavobacteriaceae > Flavobacterium. Next base: position 32,851 of record NZ_WMIC01000015.1, read on the forward strand.
GGTACTGTTTAGTTCTTCTCCTGAAAGCACAACTTTTTTCTTCAATTCATTTAACTGAATCTGGGCCTGATTGTAGCTTTCCATAAAATCAGTAAATTCTAATAAACTGATATTACGTTTTTGAAAATTGGTCAGAATTCCGTTGTAAACTGCTTCAAAATCAGAATTTACAGTTGGTTTTATTACCGCATAGTTTTTACGGGATTCATCCCATTTTGTCCAAGCCGAAGTGATGTCAGTTTGCAATTGCAATTCAAAATTTTGCTTGTCAACTTTAGACTGTTCTAGAATAGTTTGAGCGTATTTTATGTTTCCTTTGTTTTTGTTCCAAAGCGGGAGCGGAATTCCAAGTGTCAAATTGGCTTCTTTATTAAAAGCACCGCTTCGTTGATCGTAGTTTGCACCAACAGTTACATCAGGAACTGAAAGTGATTTTTGCCATTTTACGTTTAATGTATTGGCATCTATTTCTTTTTGTTTTGCCAAATAATCCGGACGATTTGTTATAGCGTCAGTTTCAAATGCTTTCAAATCAAAATTGATGGTTTTTAAATATTTATTAAACTCAGCGTCAGTTACTTTTGGAACAACAGTTTCAGTTTCGTTCAGCAATAATTTTAAATTTGCCTGTTCTTCAATATTATCATTTACAACTTCCATTCGCTCATTTTTAAAGTTCAAATACAGCGATTGCAAACGAACAAGATCTCTCAAAGGAATATTTCCTTTTTGCACCTGAACAGAATATGAATTGATCAAATCTTCAATATGTGCCAACTGATTGTCTGTAGTTTCCAGACTTTTTGTATTGTAATAAACGGTGTAAAAACTTTTTCGCAGTTGCAGTTTTAAAGTCCTCAATAAATCATTGAATTGTAATTCAGCCAATTGTTCATTGGTTTGTGCCAGTTTTACTTCATTGCGTTTTTTTCCGCCTAAGTAAATCAACTGTTCAATTCCAAATGCTTTTTGACCATCTTTTCCAATATCAAAATAGCGGTTTGCCTCAGGATTATAGGCATTTAATTCGGCACTGATTGTTGGGTTATCCCAAATACGAGCTTGAATCGTCAGCGCTTTTGATGCATCAATATTGTATTGTGATGCCAACAAAAAAAGATTCTTTTTAAGAAACTGGCTTTCACAGTCTTGGAGTGTAACTGTTTTTTGAGCCAAAACTGCCTGATTGAGGAGGACAAACAGTAATAATGCAAATAGTTTTTTCATTGTATCAATTTTAAGTTGTACAAATATGCTATTACCAGACTTTAAGACACCTTAAAATCTACCTTAAAAATAGCTTAAAATTATTTACGAATGAAAAGTTAACTGAAATAAATTCGTGTTAATATTTGAAATACTGTATGTTATGGTCGCGTTGTGAAGATTTAAAATGCGCTGAACAATGCGCAATCCTAAACCAAATCCTGAAGTTCCTTTTGAATTTGCTCCGCGCATAAAAGGTTGAAAAAGATTTTTTTGTTCGCTTTCGCTTAACGTATTTCCAGTATTTAAAATCGAGATAATAAGATGATTATCTTCTGAAGTGCTGATTTTTACTGTAGCTTGTTTATTGTCTGAATACACACAAGCATTTTTTAGGACATTGCTTAAAGCAATTTCTAATAAGTTTTTATTTCCTTTAATTTCTAAAGCGGTATCTAAATTGTCACTTTCTTCCATTTCAAATAAAATAACGAAATCTGGAAAGCTTTTATTTAAATTTTCAATTGCCGAAAATAGAATTTCATCCATTCGATGCACTTCATTGTGCTCATGGTTTTTATTGTCAATTTTCGAAAGAATTAATAGCGAATTTATTAATTCAGTTAATTGATTAACATCTGATAAAATCGTGTTTAAAAAAGATTTTCCTTTAGCTGAAGTTGCCGAATCTGTAATTGTATTTTCAATTTGAGAAGTTATACGCGATAACGGAGTTCTGAGCTCATGCGAGGCGTGTGCCGTAAATTCTTTTTGCTTTTGATAAGAAACCTCAATCCTGTCCATCATGAAGTTGAATTCGTTGGCAATCAAATCTATTTCATTTTTATTGCTTTTTGATTCAATTCGGGTATCAAGATTATTCTCGTTGATTTTTTTTATTTTTTGATGAAAAGTACTCAGCGGATTCATTGCTTTTTTAACCATAAAAGAAGTCAAAACCCAGCATATACAAGTAAAAAAGATATAAGATATAATGAGTGTGTATCTTAAAAAAAGCAATTTGCGTTTGCCATAATCATCCTTCGCCGAGATTAAAGCGTAGAAATCTCTGTCTTTAGTATCGTAGAAAACGCCGTAAACTTCATAATTGCCTTGTTGCTTAAAGAAGGTTTTGTGTTTTTTAAGGTATTTTAAATCTTCAACCGACCAATTAATTTTAGCATCATCAATACTGCTGTAAATCAATTTATAATGAGAGTCAAATACTAGTGTTTTTTCATCATATAGTTTGTTGATTGAGTTTTGATCAATCATTTTCAAAAGCTGATCGTCAACTTCCTTCACATTCACTAAAAGTTTAATGTTCGAAAGCGCTTTTATTTCAAGACGGTCTCTAAATTCTTCTTTTCTAAAATTCGAATATAAAACAAATATCACGGTCGAAGCCAATCCAAAAAGGATTGTAAACAGCAAACTTACTAAAAGTGATATTCGGTTTTTTAATGTCATTCCTGATCGCTTAAATAATATCCGTAACCAATTTTGGTACGAATCAATTTTGTTTCGTGGTCTTTATCTATTTTCTTTCTTAAAAAATTAATGTAAACTTCAATCGTATTCTGATTGGTTTCAATATGATAATCCCAAAGTTTTTCAGCAATAAATTGTTTCGACAGCACTTTTCCTTTGGCATGCGCCAGAATTAAAATCAGCTTAAATTCTTTTGGCGTCAATTTGATTTCTTCTCCTAAGCGAAAAACTTTCATTTCGTCTTCCAAAATTTCCAAATCCTGAATAATAATCTTTCTTTCTGTCTGTTGCGGAATATCTTTTCTCCTTAATAAAGAAGAACTTCGGGCGTACAGCTCTTCAAAATGAAAAGGTTTTACCAAATAATCATCCGCACCATTGTCAAAAGAAGCCAATTTATCTTCAATTTCACTAAAAGCGGTCAACATAATAATGGGAGTCTTTTTGTCAACTTCTCGAATTCCTTTGCAGACATCAATTCCGTTTGCTCCAGGAACATTAATATCAAGAATAATGAGGTCATATTCGTGTGGAGAATATTTTTTCAATAATAAAGAACCATCATAGTAAGGAAAACACTCGAATTCTTTTGAAGTAAAGAATGCTGAGATTTCTTTAGATAAAGTAAAATCGTCTTCGAGTAGTAGTATCTTCATGCTGTTTTTTTAGAGATTAATTCGGTTACCTACTATTATTAAGGTAACCGAATTAATGTTTTAAATCATTTCTTATTTGAAATAAGAGAAAGTTTCATTGTTTTCAATTTTCAAAAGCGTTTCATAGATCAGCTGAATCACATTTTCTACATCTTCTCTTTGCACCATTTCAACAGTAGTGTGCATATAACGCAAAGGCAACGATATTAAAGCCGATGCTACGCCGCCATTACTGTAAGCAAAAGCATCAGTGTCAGTTCCTGTAGCATTAGATGTTGCATTACGTTGAAAAGGAATTTTGTTTTCTTCGGCAGTATCAACAATCAAATCGCGCAGTTTGTTTTGAACCGCTGGCGCATAAGCAATAACAGGACCTTTCCCCATTTTTAAATCGCCTTCTACTTTTTTGTCAATCATTGGAGTAGTAGTATCATGGCAAACATCAGTGATTATCGCAACATTTGGTTTAATTGTCTGCGCAATCATTTGAGCGCCGCGCAAGCCAATTTCTTCTTGAACTGAGTTTACTATATACAATCCAAATGGAAGTTTCTTTTTATTCTCATGAAGAAGTCTTGCAACTTCAGCGATCATAAAACCGCCCATTCTGTTATCTATGGCACGACAAACAAATTTATTTTCGTTCAAAATCATAAATTCGTCTGGATAGGTAATGACACAACCTACATGAACACCAAGAGCTTCAACTTGTTCCTTGGTTTCACAGCCTAGATCAATAAATATATTGCTCAATTTTGCAGCTTCTTCTTTGTCGCGCAAACGCGTATGAATTGCCGGCCAGCCAAAAACACCTTTTACAATACCCTTTTTAGTATGTATATGAACTCTTTTTGAAGGTGCAATTTGATGATCAGAACCACCGTTTCTTATTACATATATTAATCCGTCATCTGTAATGTAGTTTACATACCATGAGATTTCATCGGCATGGCCTTCGATAACTACTTTAAAAGGCGCATCCGGGTTAATAACTCCAACAGCCGTTCCGTAAGTATCAGTAATAAAAGTATCAACGTATGGTTTCAAATAATTCATCCAAAGTTTTTGCCCTTTACTTTCATAACCAGTAGGTGAGGCGTTATTTAGGTAGCTTTCCAGAAAAGCAATTGAGGTATCTTTTAAGATAGATTCTGTACTCATAAAAATATTTTTTTGCTAAATTATAAATTTGGTATTAGAGTTGTATATAAATATATAATTTTACATTTAAATTATGACTCAATGAGATTTACCAGCATTTTATTATTCTTTATATTGATTTCTTTTGCAAGTCAGGCTCAGGTTACACCAAAAGAAAACCAGCAAATGGGCTATATACTTACAGAAAAAGATTCGATTTTAGGCGATACTATTGAATTGCCTGAGATAATCATTACAAAAGAGAAGCTAGATCCCGAAGCGCAAAAGCAATTCCTGATTCTTCAAAATCGAGTTTATAAAGTATATCCATACGCTAAATTAGCAGCAGACAGATTAACAGCATTAAATAAGGGAATGGCGCGATTGAATTCAAATCGTGAAAAAAAGAAATACTTTAAGATCGTTGAAGATTACTTGAATAACGAATTTGAAGCTAGGCTTAAGAAACTTTCACGAAAACAGGGTCAAATTCTTGTAAAATTAGTTCATAGACAAACCGGAATTACAACTTACGAATTGATACGAACTTTAAAAAGCGGTTTCAAAGCCTTTGTTTCTAATACAACAGCTAATTTATTCGACATTAGTTTAAAGAAAGAGTATAATCCGTATGAAGTCAATGAAGACTATTTAATTGAAACTATTCTTCAGCGAGCCTTTGAGTCGGGTCGCTTAGTGAATCAGAAACCAGCAAATGCAATTGATTATAATGATTTAATGAGTAAATGGGAAGCAAAAGCAAAAGCTCCAGCTAATCAATAAAAGAGAAATCATTATCTATTAAGTTATATACATCTTATTTAACCCGATAGGTTTTCAAAACCTGTCGGGTTTATTTTTTTATACATATATATAAGGAGAGAATGATTTTATTTCGACTATGTAATATGTAGAAGTAAAGTTTGTCAGGCTGAGCGAAGTCGAAGCCCTTTTAGTCAAGAATTGGAATTTGGGATTTCAAGATTT
>NZ_WMIC01000016.1 GCF_009711135.1 Flavobacterium sp. LC2016-01
ATTTTGAGTTGCTAAAACTGTTGATACTATTGTTTTTACAGTAGTAGTAATATTTGATAATTCTGAAAGTTTATTGATTTCAGTAGCGGTTATTAATCGTTCTCCAGAAACTTTATCAACTTTATTATCTACTAAATTTTTTAAAACCTTACCCTGTCTTGCATCAAGAGATTTTCCTTCTTGCGTATAATCTAATGCATTATAACTATCAATTTTAATTTCATCTAATTCGCTGAATTCTAATTCTCCAGTTGAGTTGGTGGTTAAAATTTTATTTGGTTGATTCGTCTCTAAATCAGAGACTTTTATTCTATTGTGATTTGTGTTCATCTTATATTTTTTAATCTTTATTTAAAAAGAAATATTGCAGTTAGTTGAAGATCAATTTTTAATTTTTTTTGTATGGTAGATTTGAAATTTGATTTATATTTCTCCATCGCTTATTATCCAGTTATTAGGAACTGACGTTAAGATTGTTTTTGATGTTGTAGACGCTGTTGTTCTTTTTATTGAACCAAATGAAATATCGATTGAAGGTTGTAGAATTGGTAATGCGCTCCAGCCGTTATATATTGCATCTAAATTTGTAGCGGAATAATTAAAATTGGTTTTTGATGCCATAAAATAGACAAAAGAAGCAACATTGCTGATATTCCAATTTCCAATATTTTGATTAAATGCTGTAGCCCCAGAAAACATAGATGCTATAAGGGTAGCATTTGCAGTATTCCAACTTCCAAAATTGATAGTAAAAAAAGCATTATTGAAGATTTAAAATTATAAGTTCCTTTACTGTCGAAGGTTCCATATCAAAAACCTGATTATTAAAAACGGGCAGGATTGCAGGATCAGTCTCAGAATCGAAAGCGTTTATCAATTCATCTTTATATCCTGTTCGCAAAGAAGCTTGATATATTACACCATATTTCGCATAGAGCATTGCATACAAATTTGGATTTTGGCGTTTAGCCATTCATCAGCAGCATAACATTCCTCTTTTAAAATTTTGCGCTGTTTTTGACTTGAAAAACCACTAATTGTTTCAGTTCCGTCTCCAACAAAAACAGGTTGTAAACTGAAATAATAAGGTTGTAACTTTTTTGTATATGCGATTTCACCCGCCAAATCATAATCGTGAATTGATTTACCCATGCCAAGAAAAACATTATCGTGTGTCGTTCCGGCGAATGTAAAATCACCAATAATTTTTTCATAAACTATACGAGCTGCCTCACGTCCACTTTTATAATAATGTGATTTTGAAACCTTTCAACCTTTAATGCTGTAATCTGGCTCCTGCGCATATAAAAATTACAAACAGTCAAAGCTAATGTCAGTACTCATATTACCCATTGTTTGAAACTTCTCTAAGTCATATTCAATAGCTATTTTTGCACTTATAATTTATTATTAGGCTGTTTCCACGTATTTAATATTAAAAATGTCTAACATCTTTGTTCGAAATCGTATTTTTAGATTATTCGTGAATGGTATTGTCAACGTTGCACTTGCTTTAATTACACCATTTACATAACTGGATAATATTCGAGTTGAAACGTTGTAACGATACTCAATAATTACGTGTGTATTCCAAAATTCTGGAAAAGCTGAACTTAAAAATAAGAATGTATTTGATGGAGTGTACGCACCAGCCTCTAAGTAAGAAGTTGAATTACTGACAAAAACATGACGCATTTGTAATGCATTATTTGTAACATCTAAAAAACATAAATTCATAAAAGCATCTACACCAGTATTTGGAACTTGATTATTGATAAGATTCCCATAGTAAGGAGAAACACTAGCATAAAAGGAAAATCTCCAATTTTTTGTTACATCAATTTCCTTAGATGATATTGCCTGATTTACAACTGATACATTTGAAACAATTAAATTAGAATCGACTGACGAAATTGCGGTAGTTAAGGAAGGAAAATCACTTGGTGAATAATTGTAAACATTACCTAAGACAACTAACATTTTTTGAGGAAAAAGAGAAGTTAATCCATTATTCAAAGTAACATCAAAACTTCCTTCAGTGGCTCCAGTAGTCACATTAACGTGCACCTCATTATCATTAATAAAAGTAGTATAATTTACCGTTTGCCCAGTTATTGTAACTGTCATTGTGGGAGTAAAGAAAGCACCTTTTAAAATAACTTTACCTGTATTTAAAGGTAATGTGCTGTCGGCGATTAAGGTGTTCAAATATGGAGCAGGAAATGAAGGAATAGTATACATTTTCAAATTCCCATTCGCATCTGTACCCAAAAATTTATTAGTTGGAGACTGCCCATCATTGCGTGTTGAAGGATAATTACTCAATTTTAAATCTTTATTTAAAAATTCAGTAGTTTCAATAACATTAGCAGTTGTTATGGCAGGCTGGCCGATACCAAAGGAACGGCCTCTTAAGTTCAATTCAAATGTTCGACCTGTATCGCTGGTTGTGAATTTTATAATCTCATTGGGGCCAACAACAAGAACTGGATTTAAAGCATTTATATAAGTTACAAATCCTGCTGCATTTTGAGTTGCTAAAACTGTTGATACTATTGTTTTTACAGTAGTAGTAATATTTGATAATTCTGAAAGTTTATTGATTTCTGCAGCGGTTATTAGTCGTTCTCCAGAAACTTTATCAACTTTATTATCTACTAAATTTTTTAAAGCCTTACCCTGTCTTGCATCAAGAGATTTACCTTCTTGTGCATAATCTAGTCCGTTGTAACTATCAATTTTGATTTCATTTAAGTCACTGAATTCTAATTCTCCAGTTGAGTTGGTGGTTAAAATTTTATTTCGTTGATTCGTCTCTAGATCTGAGACTTTTATTCTGTTGTGATTTGTGCTCATTTACTTTTTCTATTTAAAAATTTATTTCAGAATATATTCTGTATATGTTATAATTCTCAGTAATCGACAAAAGTCATTCTGTCTTTTAAACTTTTCTATTGGTTTTTAATTTGCCAAAGAATAAATAACTGAAGTATTGGAATCTGCATAATGATTATTGTAACTACTTAAGTCAACAGTTTTTTACTTTTTTTGGTAATTGAAATTTGGGTTGTTTAATTGTAAACAACCCAAATTCCTATAATTTTATTTTTAAGAATGTTTTTATTGAACAGTCATTATTATTAGAATAATCTTAACATATTTCAAAAAAAGAAGATTGTTATACATCAACAGGTTTGACGTTATGGGTCAAAATTCCATTAGCGAAATAAGTATGAGATGGACTTAAAGTAAGCGGGTAGATTTTCCTTTTCTCAGAATTAATAAAAACAGAAGTAATTGGAACAGGTTCACGTTCAGCATTATATAAAATGTCACCAACAATTACATCACTTAATGGAACAAACTTCCAAACTCCATCTCTTTGAATCAATTGAGAGTGACTTGGAGTAGCTTCTAATAATCCATTATTAATTATTATTGTTTTATCAGCAGTTAAAACGTTGATTTTGGTGATAGGGGATGTAATTCTGTTTTCGGATAAATAATTACAAGACCATTTATACAATTTTGTCACATCGTTTGTATCATTTAATGTTTCAATTTCTGCAGAAAGCAATGATTGATTTAGTTCTAAGGATTCGATAGGTTTTTGAGTTCCGTCAGCTAATGTAATTAAGGTTCCTTCGACAAAACAAAATGGACCACTTTCTGCAGTTATCTGTGATGTTTCGTTACTGAAATTTGACCAGTTTTCTGCCGCATCTCTTGCTGTCATTCTGTAATAATAAATAGTCTGAGGCTCTAATGCATTATCAGAAAATGATGTTTTGTCTCCATGACTAATAGGAATATAAAGTGCCCAATCACCATTCAAACCAACTTTTCTATATAAATTATATTCAGTAACTCCAACATTATCATAAGGTATTGTCCATGATAAATTAATGATTGTTCCTTCAGCCGAAAGGTTGCTAGAGAGAATAGGAGGATTTGGCGAATTTGAATCGTCTACAATTTCGCAAACCCCAATGTTATTAGCATATATTTGAGCATTATTTTCTAACCAGGCTAAAGCTTGATTATTTGCATCTGTTATACTCATATTTGAAACAAATTGATTTTCATAAGCAATAAGAGTAACATCACTGCCTGAATATCCAGTTTCGCAATTGTTTTTAGTAACGGTTTTAGATTGTTGAGTATTATAATATCTACTAGAAGGAGGACAGCTTGTTATATCTAAAGCGGGTGCAATGTAATCTGGATCTGTTGCTGCATTTGGTTTTGTTTCTCCAGTTGGAGTATTATCATCTATATAATATTTTTCTAAAAAAGTAAAAGATTTATATCCTGTGTTTCCCATGTTTTTAATAAGTTATTACAACATTTGCTGTTGAAAGATTATTAGAATAATGAATGTAACCAATGTTTGTAACATCATTTATTGACAGACTTTTTCCTTCTACAGAAATATTTTTTGAAAAGTTCAATTGTTGAATTTGCTCTCCATCGTCATTAATGATGTCTTTACCTACTTTAGTCATTGTGCCACCAAGAAAGGTGGTAATTTCGACATCAATATTTCCGGTATTTTTAGAATTCCACCACACTCCGGCCATTCTTACTTGAATATCATTTAAATTAGAGTAAGCTTCTTTCACTTTTTTGAAATTTACCATACAAGTTTCGGTGCCTGTTATATCAGTCATATCGCCACCCCACATTATGAAAGCGTCTTGTGCAGCTGCATTGACATTATGAGGGAGTTCGCTCTCTTGTCCAAAACCCACCCATTTATTGTCTAAATTAGTAATACCTGTATTTACGAAGCCGGTAAAGGTATCTAAGTCATTACCAGCGCCTAAAGCCCATTTGTACTTGATCACCATATAATCGAAAGCTTGTAATGCCATAGGTGGCTCTAATACACAAAAAGGTCTAATTCCTCGCCATGCTGTATTCCTAACACCGCAAGTTCCAATGTTGTTAGAATAGGCCTGAGCATTTGCATTTAGCCAAGCTTCGGCTTGTTCATTTGCATCAGCAATACTTACATGAGATACAAATTTGTTAGCGTCTGCAGTTAGCGTAACTGGATTTCCAGTTGTTCCTGTAGTACAATCATTCTTTTTAAGTGTTAGTTTTTTTTCTGTATTATAATAAACTTCAGAGCCTTCTACGGGAGTATTATTGTCCAAATAAGAAAAAGGCTTATATATTATGTTTTCTTCCATACATTATGTTTTAGTAAGTAATAATGTTGTCTTTTTGTTTTTTAAAATCATCAAAATATTAGATAATTATTTAATAAGATGGTTTTGTTGGCCAGACAATAGATGTTAAATCATTAAGATCAGTTAAATCTCTCAATGCTTGTCTGTAATTTTTCCATTCCGTTTTTTTATCTTCTGTAAGGGGAGAATCATTTAATTGGGTCCAGTCGCTTTCGGTTAGCAGTAGATTTCTTTCTATTTTTAAATTCTCCAGAATATTATTTTTGCTTTGAATAAAAGGCGAGTGGGTGTGTTTGTTATTAATTACTTTGTAATTTTTTGATAATGCCTGTTGCCATTCTTCTTCAGTTAATTCAATATTTGGCTGTGGAATATTTTCATGAATTCCGTCAACATAAAAACCTGTATATTCTCCGTTTTCGTTATATGTTCCTTTGTACATAAGCTTTTTTTTTAAGTTTTATTATTAATATCCAATTGCAAACATGTATCCGTAACTGCCGTCAATAACTGCATTGTATGATGTATTTGTAACATTATAAACATGATTATAACCTCTGCTTCCAGATGAATCTCTGTAAGTAGATACAACAACACTGCACGGTCCTTTAGGCCAGCTAACAGGAAAACTGTAATTGGCAGAACCATTCATTAAATAGGCCCATTGCAGGATTAATCCGTTGCTGAATTTTTGATAGCCGCCAGTTAGAGGTATAGAAAAAGGCGAGTGCCCGGCGTCATAATCAGATGCAGTAGTTGTAGATACTGAGCCGTCAGCCATTAGATATTGATTAGAAGTGCCGCCAGTTTTAATGAAACTTTTGCTTTCAATTGAACCAGTAAAATTTTTATTTCCAGCGATGTTTTGATCAGTAGCTAAATCAACATATTTTGAACTTAAGTGCTGATCAGCCATTGATATTGAACTAGCAAACCAATAATCTACTTCAATATTTCGATTGCTAATTGTTTCAGGAAATGTAATGACATTAGTGCCGTTAAGTATTGAATAGTCTTTATCTTCTCTAAGTAATTGTCCATTTTTGTAAATTTTTAAACTGTATTTTAGAGGTTTATTTTGCAACGTAATAGTATCACTGCTAAAATCATCTGCATTAAAATTTTCTTTAAATGGAATGGATGATTTTCCATACATTGAATCAGAATCTTGTAATTCTGGATTCATATTCTGATACCAATAATTTATTTCAATATTTCGATCGATAATTTCTCCTGAAAAAATGATTACCGCTGTATTAGCATTTAATTCATAATCTTCATTCTCTTCTAATAATTGTCCGTTTTTAAAAACTTTAACGCTGTTTTCGACAGGAGAATATTCTAATTCTATTGATGACCCTGTAAAATTATCTTGATATTCTTTGTAAGGAGAATAACAATTTCCTGAAATGATTCCTGAATTTTGAAAGACAGTTCTTAAAAGTGCTGGAGTAATATAATGTTCGTTGGATGTACCGGTTTCGACCATTTGAAAATCGGCTTTATCTTCATCTTTGTGAACGAAACTATTAAAAATCTCTACGAAGTCATTTTGTGATGGAATATCTCCATCTTGGAATTTACTGCCAATGTTAATTCTGCTTGTTACCATGTTGTTTAATTTTATTTCTTGATATAAATTTTGATTGATGAAGCTGAGTTAAATACCAATGAGTTTAATCATTGGTATTTACTGTTTTAAAGAGTTAATATTTTTTCTTCACTGCTATACATGCCTGAAGAGTTTTCAGAAATCATTTTGAAGTGATGATAGATTCTTTCGCCTTCTTCATTTTTAATAACTAATTCATCTGTTGTCAGTTTAGTTTCCTGCAGCGATAAATTCATATTAACTTCATTAGATGTCTTCTCATGAATTTTTTCCCAGTTTCCTTGGTTGTTCATTTTATACAAATGATATTTACCGTTGTGAACTGTTTTTTCCCAATTAAAAATTACTGGTTTTAAGATTTCTCCATTTTCATTTCCTGAAGCTTGTAATACTGGAGATTCAGGCGAAATAGCATCTGCGATTACTGTAGCTGTAATTTTAGATGGTTGCGAAGGTGCATAATCAATATTGGTAACCAGATTTATTTCAGTCGAACTTGGATCTGCATATTCAATTTCTTTTGAAACTGTAACTCGGTAAAAAAGGCCATCAGCAAAAGGAACAAATTCCAAATCTTCGAATTCATCATAAACAGTCCAGACGTTATCAAATTCATTCGATAAAGTATCTTCGCTAATTAATACTTCTTTAGCGAGCGTCATTGTTCTTATCGATTGAGCGTCCTGCATTGAAGTCGCACGGTAAATGTTGATTTTTCTAATTTTGTATTCTGACTGATACGCATTTAATTCAATTTGAACAGAAGGTTTAATTCCTAATACAAGATTCTCATGAATTGGCATAATTCTTTTTATTTCCGGTGCTTTAGGAGGGTTTGAAGAAACTAATTTTACAGGCCCTAAAAGATCACTGAATTCACTGAAATTCATTTTAATATCCATTTCGCGAACAGCATAGAAATAAATACTCTGTGAATTTCCATCCAAATTAAAATCGGTAAACTGTGTTATATTTTCAGTTTCACTTACGATTTTCATCATTGGTGCAATATCAAAATCTGTATCGGTTGGCTTTAAGACATGACCATTTTTATCTTTAATAGTTTGTTTTTTATTAGTTGGAGTATATTCCGGACCTTTAATATATTCATAAATTACAGGTACTTCTGTTAAAGGAACAAAAGCAGACTGAATCGCTTGTTCAATAAAATGAACAGCTAAAACAGGATTTTCAATTCCTTTAGAGATTATAACTTGATTTAATGCGGATATAGATGTGATTTTTTCTTCATCTTCTATTGTGCCAGGTAGGGAATCATTATGCCATCCAATAAAATCGTTAATTAGTTTTATAAAATCGTTATTATCAGGTAATGGAAAACCGAAGCCTGTTTCAGCATCATCTTCTGGGAAGATTTTATAATGACCATCTGTTTCAAGTTCATTAAAGTTTAAAAAGTTTTCCCATCTTTTTCTAAAATTAACTTCATCATTTCCTCCAAGTTTTTTTAATTCTTCACGAATTGTGTTTATAGTTTCTCTTTCATACAAAAGATTTAGGAAATCTTCTTCATTGGCTCTGTAATGTAATGCACCATACGGTTTACGATCCTTATTGTATTTCGTGGTAAAAGTGAAAGTCGAACGGTTATAAAAATCTGGCCTTGTTGCATATAAGCTACTTCCTGTAATCTTTTCCGGTCTAATTGGTTTTTCAATTTTAACAGCATACATTGGGCTAGGAATACTAATTTTAGATTTGTATTCGAATGTTGGCTGAACTGCATGCGTGCTTACCCCAAAAATAGAATAGTGAGTACTTTCATTTGCTCTTGGCTGAATATTTGCCGAAGTAATTCCAGAAGCAGAATCTGCATATAGATATACTTTATAGCTAGGATAATAATTTACTTTTTGTTCACCTACGATAATTTCATCATAGTTGTCAGAGATTGTTTGTTCTGCATAATTTTCTAATTTGAAATCGGTATCATTAATGTATAGAATTAAATTTCCAGAACCTCCAATGTTCTCAGTTCTTACAACTTTAAATTCTTTTCGTGATTTTACAGGAAGAGAATTTCCATCTTTAACTGCGCTTTTTCTAAATAAACGAACAATACCATTAGACCATTCAACTAAATTTTTGTTTTCTGAACTAAACTGAGAATGTTGAGATAAATTAAAATCAGGAAAAGTGATTTTATATAGCCCTAAATGTTTCTGAACTTGTAACGGAATAAGATTTTCTTTTTCATCTAATTTATATTTTCCATTTTGATCCATTTCATAAGAGTCTTCCAAAACCCTTTCAATTAAGGCAGATTCCCAAATTCCTCGAGTTTTTTCTAATTTTAGATCGCTTGTGTTTTCACTTTCGGGCTGAATAACTTCTCTATGAATACTTTTTAAATTATCAGGATATTTGACTTTAAAATCAATTTCGGGCTCATGCCAGTTAGAAACCGTCTGCATGTTTTGTACCAGAGTACATAATTTGTTTTCAGGTATTTTAATAGACTTTATTTGATCAGAATCTATTGTAGCATCTCCATTTGCATGAATACTGTCACTTACTTCTTTTTTTAGAACTTCAATCAGTGCATAATCAAACACAATGTCAGCATCTACTTCTTTGGTGAAAACTTCAATATTTTTAACAACATAGTTTTGATCTTCAATCGTCAGGATTCCTCCATCGTATTTTTCTTTATTGTCTTCTGTTAATGCGATTTTTACTTCTTGACCACTGCTAAGAATTTTATATTCTTTTATTTTAATTATAGAAGTAAGGCTATCCGAAGTATTGTCATCTATGCTTTCAATCGATGCATATTCTACATCTGGGAGTCCGTCTTTGTAATACAATCTAAAATGATCTGCAAATATTTCTTCACTGTCGGGATAAATGCTGTTTGTATTTTCTTCTGCTTCTTCAGCAGACATTTCTTTTGGGACAGTATAGCTTATCAACTCCTGGGCTGAGTAGTAGTCAAACAAAATTCGAATTAATGTTTTGTCATTTCCTGTAATCTTGTTAAGAAGAATTTGTTCAGAAGCTG
Organism: Flavobacterium sp. LC2016-01; assembly: GCF_009711135.1. Taxonomy (GTDB): domain Bacteria; phylum Bacteroidota; class Bacteroidia; order Flavobacteriales; family Flavobacteriaceae; genus Flavobacterium. Next base: position 9,830 of record NZ_WMIC01000016.1, read on the forward strand.
AAGTAAACATTAGCGGATTCTCTTCTGTAATTAAAAGTGAGTTGATATTACTTGGCGGTATTAAATGGTTTGCCGGTTTAATATCTGATTCAATACTGATTTGCCTTCCTGCTGTTGCTCTTGAGAAAATATTAATACCATATCCCTGATAGATATAGGTTTTTGGACCAGGTTCTTCTTGGCGAATATTTAAAATTGATTTTCCAGATTCAGGAATAATAATTGGAACAGATTCATAATTTAATTCCTCAAAATCTTTATTGATATTGCGATATTCTAAATCATGGGATAATTCAGGTTTTACCCAATTGTCATGAAGTTCTTTAACTTTATAATCAACACCTACGTATAAAGGAAATGTAAAGGTGCTTCCGTCATATTCTACTGTAGATTTAAAGAAATCTCTATAGTCTTTACTAATGTCATAATCCATGACATCGTCCATAAATAAACTTACATATCTTTTCTTTCCATCAAAACTGTATCCTTCCAGATCTGTAATTTTTGCAGTCTGACTTTCATCTGAATCCATGTTTAAACCTGGAACAATTTTATTTAATTGTACAGGAAGAGGCTGACGTTCTGTATTTAAAGATGTTGGAATACTCATCGAAAGATGTTGTCTTTCATTTGCTCCAGTGCCATCCAAATCACCCAAAGTCGTATATTCTGTTAGATAAACAAATTCTCCAGATAGAACTTCGTCATCTATATCAATGTATCCCAAGCCTAACATACGCGCAATATGATAATCATTTGCAGCAATGTTTAAGAGATCCAGATAAGATATTTGTGTGAATCTTTCATCGGTCAATTGTTCTTCTGTTGGAGTTTTTTCAGCATCAAGATCTCCAAAATTGATTATTTCTGAAGCAGTTGGATTATTTGGATCAGTACTTAATGCAAGATATTTACTGACAATTTGTTTAATGTTTTTGTCTCCTTTATTACTTTTTATAGTTGGTCTATTCCATTTATTTTTATAATTAGCAATATTTACATAGTCGTCATCATTATATTTTAACCATTTTCCGTGAACGGCATTTAGTTTTGGTTCTAATTGTTCAAAAACTATAGTGTCATTATCGCTTAGGGCATATTTTCCTTTTAAAGTCCAGTCTCCGTTTGTATTTGCCTGGGTGATGAAATCTGAATAAAATTCAAAACTTATTGAATTTAAAAGACAATTATTCGCTTTAAATCGAATACTTCTTCCGTTTTCAGCAACTAAACGAATATTGTCTGTTTGAGATGAAGAATACGTTTGACGATTCGATACTCTTTTTGCTGCGATAAAACTATTTTCAGCGACAGATAAAGTTTCTAATCTTACATTTCTTAAAGAGTCTACGGGCAAAAAGTTTAATTCAGCAGCAAAAAATAATTCAGATTTATTTTCAATTTCGATCAAATTATTTCCGTAAGCCTGAATAAAGTTAGCAGGATTAACCAGCGGATCTATAGTAAGTTTAACCGATTTATATTTTGTTATATTATGAAAAGTAACATAAATTGATCTCGCTGAATTGGCTGGTTTATAAACCCATAACCCTTTTTGATTATCAACAACATTTGGTTTTGTACTTAAATCTAAAACATGAGTTTTTTTGATATAAGGAGCTCTGTAAATTTTTACGAAGTCGTCTGGCTTATTAAAATTAGAAGCAGTACCAGTGTATAAATCTCCTTTTGGAAAATGTTTTTCGCCTAATTTTCCAGCAAGCATCCAGCGAAGATGAATTCCTTTTGTACTATCAACGCCTCTCGATCCTGCTGCTGCAATTTGTAAATAAGTAGATTGCAGATTTGTTTTTAACGAATCAATGTCAATTACAGCTGATTCTTTACCAACATTAAAATCAATACTGAACCCGAAAGGATTTTTAACGTTGCTTAAAAAGATTTCAGACGAAGAATTTCCTTGACTTACAGGCTTTCCTTCAATTTGAATTGCAGCTTCAATTTGTGTCGATCCAGGAATTGTAACAGCATTTTGAAGTTTAAAAATTAAACCATTTAGACTGCTTTCAGAATGAATTCTTGTTCCTGAGCTCAGAGTAAGAGCAACACGGCTTTTGTTTTGAAGAACTAAACTTCCGGCTTCCAGTTTTACTTTTATCCCCTTCTTTAAAACTGGATAAACAATTTTATTTTTAATGATACTTACATTTGGAATACAGCCTGTTTGTGCAGTAGACAAATCAGTGATAAGCTTGTTTAATTCGGTTCCTAAAGTACTGAAATCAGGAACTCTGATATAATCAGATTCCAGTGCTGAAGTTCTGCTGTCTTTTAATCTTGGCGTTCTGCCCAAAAAAGTATTTAGCGGAGTTGTTAACTCGTTTGCGTTGTCGATTTCACTTGTAACGCCATAAACAAAAACCTGAGATTTTAGATTTAAATCAGAAAACAAATCTTTTAATAATTCAGAGTTGTTTACCTGAAGGCCATCTGTTATAACAAAAACAATGTCAGGAGTAACTGCCAGATTCTTAGCAGTATTTAAACCAGATGCCCAATAATCAGATTGAATATAGGCTCTTCCGTTACCAAACAAATTAATCCAGTTTAAAAAATCCTGCTGATTATCTGCAATTTTTTTCTGGATAACATTATCGGATCTAACAGCAGTATCGCTGTTAGACATTCCGATTAATGAAAGTGTGATGTTGCTTTGAGCCTGAGAATTGATAAATGAAGTCAGCCCATCTCTAATTTGCTGCGCTTCATTGGTGTTAATCGAACCCGATTCGTCAACAACGATTGCTATATATTTTTCGCAGCCAGAGAGTTGGCTTTCCTGAAGATTTATAGAACTCATTTTTTTCTTGTTTTTTAAAGATTTGTATTTTCTAATTCTGATAGTTGAACCTCTATGTTTTGCTTGTCGATTGATTCTGTTAATGCTGTTCCTCCATTTTTCCACATTCTGTAATCAAACTGAATAGTTAAGTTGTCCTTTGGAATTACTTTGTCAAGGTTCATAATTAAAGCCTGTGAATAATCTTTTGAATGCAATACAGCATATTCAGTTTTAGGATTTAAAGATTGATCAACTACTGAAATTGAATCTTTGATTTCTTCTAAAGGCATTTTAGGAATGTTAAATGGCTCTGGATTACGAATTAAAAGAGCAATGATATTGCCGGTATTGGCATCAATAATTTTATTAACCTCAGTGTTTTGTGCCGGATCAAGAGAAGACATATTTAAAATTCCTTCAATTGCGCGATCAAATGAATGTTGATATTTTGTAACCAATGCATCACTTAAATCGTTTTGCTGATTAGTAATTACATCATGTAAAGCATCAATTTGATTCTGATCTAGATTAAGTTTGACATCATACAATGCTCTGTGCGACTCATTTTCGCTTAAATAATAACTTTGAATTTGTTCTTCAAAATCCTTATAGCGAGAAGTCTGGAAACCAAATTGGTGTACTAATACGTTTTTACTTTCGCTGGTAGTTCCATGCAGAGCATCATCAAAGAAGTTATTTACTAAAACAGTATAAAGTTTAGAAGGCTTTAAATCAATTAATTCTACCTCGTATCTATATGATTTTGGTTTTAAAGGTTCTCCCCATGTTAAACTACATCGCATTGCTGCTTTATCAGTAAGAATATTGTTTATCAATTGAACACCTAATGGAATTCTAGGATCGTTATCGTCTTTCCATTCTTTAATTCCTTCATTTGGTTTTGGATATGCAATCGCTTCATTTTTAAACGGATATTCGATAAGTAAATTAGTCAGCGGATCTTTAATAAAAAGATTTAATTTTCCTTTTATTTCAGGTATGGTTTCAGTGTATGGTCCCCAATCTTTAAACATGTGATATGCATAAGGATTAGTAAAAAACAAGGAAACTTTACATTGTTGATTTCCATAAAAAGCAGGTTTTGATTGTAATAAACTTCCATCAGCATTTGGGTAAGAACGGTTATAATCTAAGTATTGCCTTAATGACGTCAATGGCGATTTCGACAATTCTGTCAGTTCGTTTTTAACTGGAGGCTGTTCATCAGGTTTTACAGGTTTATCGGGAACAGGATAATGACCTACAGGCCCTAAAGTTTTAAAGCCATAGAAATAATTAAAGTCTGTTTTTTTATCATTATCATCATCTACTGTATCGGTTAAAGTAAAGTTTAGACAATACGTTGTATTTGGTTTCCAGATAGGCTGAACAGTATTTTCTACTGCGGATTTCATTGCTTCTCTATCTTCTTCAACAGCTTCTATCTGCGGAATAGTTGTATTATGGACATAACTTTCTTTACTAAACCATTCGATGCTTTGAACAGAGGTTGCATAATCTAACTCAGGATCTTCTGCAGCATTTCCGTTAGCACAAATCATCTCATGAACCGAAATTAATTTTGAGTTTTTAGGAGCTCTTGTATAATTCACTTTTTCAACCGATGCTGTTGTTGTCAAACTTGTAGTTTCAGTTGTCAAAGCTGATGCAGAAGTTGTTATCGTAATGGTTTGTTCAGGATATAAAGCGCAATTGTCAAACTGGTCAGTAAACAAGGAGAAATAAACGCCTTTTTCCTTTGGTTTAGATGAAAGCATCAGAATTTCATTTTCAGAAGGTTCATTTTGAAGATGAATAATCGACGCATTTTCTACTTCATTTCCTCTTTTAATTAATCTGATAAGTGCTAAAGCCGAACTAAATACCAATAAATGCTGTGTGTTATAAGCTATAATTGAGTTGTCTGTAAGAGTATTATTTGATAAGTAAATTGGAGAATCAAAAACGGCATCTTGTTTTACAATATCTAATGAATTTCCTGTAATTTGAGCTAAACCAAATTTTTCATTTGAGAATTTAACCGTAATTAAAATTTTTCCGTTTGCAATTACAGCATCGATAATTTCAGTTATTGAACTATCAGAAAGCACTTTTGTATCCATTACAGAAATTGCATTTGTACTGGTATTAAGATTGAAACGAATAATCTTTTTATCTTTCGTAATCATACTAAATTCAGTATCATTATGCTGCAAAACTTTAATTGCAGTTCCATTGATTTTCGCACGCTTAATAAGAGCACGGTTAGTTCCATTAATCCAATTAATCTGCGTTTCGGTTTCGAATGCATTAATCCAAAGCAATTCGTTATTAGCAAGAGGCATTACTTTATTAAATCCTAAAGAATAACTATTTAAATATTGTACTCCAGAACTTAAATTCAGTTCATCATCAAGTTCGGTAATAGCCATGGCAGCAATCGGAGATTGACAGCCAACAATAAAATCGAGATCAATAATTGCTTCTCCAATTCCTTTACATTGATTAGCATTCAGCGCTTGAGTTATTAGTAAATTACCCTTTACAATCTGAATCGAAGTAACAACTCCGTTAACTAGACGCTCTCTTAGAATTTCTCCTTTGGGGTTAATTTGTAAAAGAACTGTTGTATCAGCTTTAGGATGAAAAGAGATAATATAGGTATCGTTGTATTTAACTACTTTATCAAATGCATAAGTGTCTTTTCCTTTATATCCGTAATAATTTGTAAAAGTCAATTTGTTAGGCATACCAGCTGTTGGATTATCATTTCCGGCATCAGTTTTTAATAGTGCTAATTCAGCTAATAACGAATTGTACTCAGACATTGAGCTTGGAAAAGAGATAGAAACTTCACCAGTTTCGCTGCTATATGTCTCACTAAATAAAGCTGCTATTTCATTTCTAATTTCATAAATACGTTTTGCATTAGGAGATAAAGGAATGATGGCAATTTTATCAATTTTAGTTTTTGAAATTGGTTCAGTTTCTTCACTAAATAATTTTATGCTGCTTAACAATTCAGCTTTAGTATAAGTCAAATCATATTCAGCTGTACCATTTTTTGTTTTTCTCAGTTTAATTGGTTTGTATGAAACGACTTTTGCATTATCTTCAATAATAGCAGTAAATGCTTTTATGACAACTTCTTTAGCTTGGGTTGTTATTTTGAAAACCGGTTCAATTGCAGATTCTGGGAAAATAACTTCCAACTGATTTTCATTTTTGAAAGACAAAGATCTGTTATATTCATGCGGGTTTGTTTCTCCCGTAATGCTCATAAAATCTACATTTTCAATTGTATTGTTTTCAGTAATTTCTGAAACTTCTCCAATTAGTTTAAAAAACAATCCATTGATTTTATCTGCTTCATATTGAGACGGAACATTGTAACGTAAACCAATTTGTTTATTCAGAAAGTCAGTATGTTCTGGTTCATGTTCATCAGAAACACAGAACAATTTAGATGAGGTGATTCCAAATTGCTCCGGAATATGCCATCCTGGTTCAGCTGCACTTAAAAATGAAAACGGATTGGTTCCTAATACACGAATACTGTCATATTGATCAATTGCTTTTTGCCATTGCGCCCAAGGCAGTTTGCTTAAATCTTCGGTTGTACCAAAATCTTTTACAGCTTCAAATGGGTGATAATCTTCCCATGCTGAACCATTCCATGATTTTATTTCAATAGATTGAATAGCATATTGATGTTTCACTTGACGCAGTTTTCTTCCTGCCTGAGTACTCACTGGTGGCATCATATCGGTATAGTTTTTAGCATCGCCGGTATAACCTCCAATTTTTTGAGACAATTCAGGATTTGGTAATAATCCTTTAGCCATTTTAATATCGATATAAGTATCTAAGGGAATTACTTTTGTAATAAGGTTTGCTTTAGGCAATCCGTCTTCACCAAATTGATTTTCGTTATAATTTGGCTCATCTTCTGATTTGAAATAATCAAGTTCAAAAGCTTGATTGGTAAGCATATGAACTCCTTTTACATTTTCTAATGTTCTATTGTCCAATCCATCTCCAACTGTTCCTTTAGGCAAGGGACTGTAAGGTGTACGATCAACAATTCTGTTAATATCCCATTGAAGTTCTACTACGAAATTTTTACGAATTTTGACAAAACCAATTCTTACACGTACACTTAAATCCAGTCTGGCATAAATTAAGAATGGTTTAAATGATTCAACAGAGAAAATTGTATCTAAAGCAATTTCAACATTAATTATTAAAAGTTTGATTTGAATACCTCCGCCGGCAGTAATGTATCCACCCATTTGAGGGCGCTTGAACGAAATTTTCCCGCCTAATTCTAAATATGCCCATAATTTAACTTTGGCCGGCCCAAAACTTTGCTGCAGGTTAAAATCTAATCTTGCTCCCGCTTCAATTCCCTGAGCCGAAAGCATAATAAAGGCTTTAGCATTAAATAAGGTTAAAATTCTAGCTTCAATCGGGTCTTTCTTTGAGCCGATATTAACATACCATGGTTTTTGGTTTTTAAAGAAGAAACCTGCTTCTAGTAAAGCATGAAGCTGAAATATTTGTCCACCATCTTTAGGAATGCTAAAATCTGCTCCGGCAGCAAGTTCTAATGAATCGTCGCCAAATGCCACCATAGCAAAGAAAGGAGGATTGCTAGGATCATCTTCGATTAGACCTAATCGTCCGGCAATAACATTAAGTCCTGCTTCAATATAGAATAAGGTAGGCAGAGATAACAGCAGCATCGCTCTTAAAGACAATACATGTCCGCCATCGGCTACGGTTCCAAAAGTGGCTCCGGCACCAATAGAGAATGGTGAATCGTATTGCATTGAATCAGGCGGGCCGCTGAATTTATTAATGTTGATACCTGGCTTTGGATGTTTGTAAAACTCATACCATGAATTATCTTTCTTTAAGCCCGCCGCTTCTTTAGTTGCTACATATCTAAAACCAAGCAAACCTCTAAAAGCTGAAATAGCAATAAATCCAAGTGGGATAGGAGTAGGAAGTTCAATATGGGCATCAATTAAGAATGCAGGATATTTAGGCATAAAGCGCATTCCAACACCACCTGAAATTTTTGCTTTCGGCAATTTTAAACCAACTTCCCCAACAAATTCCTGAGATTTTCCAGGTTCAGGAAGCGAAATCATACCATTAATGATTGCCATTGCAGAAGCTTCCGTAGCGGTTCCCGGAATAATTAAGTCAACTTCAATAGTTTGAATTCTTAGGAAAGATTTTGCTTTACGATCTTCTTCATTAAGATCGTTATCCGTAGGATAGTAAAATTTCACACCTTCTCCACGAGCGTCAACTCCAAGCGGATTAATATTGATTGCTCCGTCAAAGCCCCAGAAGTTATAGTTACGTCCGTTGATTTGGGTTGAACCAAAGTTAATGTTGGTAACTGCCATTTGAACAGGTCCAAGATTTAAGGAAAGACTAACAGGAATAGGAATTGAACCGCCTTCGACTTCAATATTTCCATCACTGTAAATACGAAGTTTTTCAATGTCAAAGCCCTGACGTTTTAAAAGATTTCCAATTAAAGAACCTTCAGGAAAAGAAACATGACATGAAGTTCCTATGTAAAAGTCATCGTCTTGTTTTCCTAACTCGAAATTGTTAAAATCGAACTCTACGAGATTAAATAAATTTGCTTTCGGCTTATTTTCTGTAGAGAAAGAAGCGGTAAGATTGAAGTCGCCATCATCTTGTAAATGACCTTCAACTTCAGCAGTAAAAGGTATTTTTGAACCATCTTCTTTTTTAATTTTTAATTTTTCAATTTCAATCTTTCCTTTAATATTTGAACCAATTACTTTGTTTTGCTTAAAAGAAATATCAAACTTATTAAAACCAACTTTAAAGCCTTTGTCTGAAGAACCAATGGTTTTCCAAAGTGTATTGTCATACAACCCTGCTAAAAAGATTTGATAATCCTTAGCATCAGCAAAAATGTATGTTGTTGAGGCTTTTATAGTATTTGAAACTAGTGTAGAAACTGTTGTTAACGATAATGGATAATCAAAAGCATAAGGCAGATTCTTATGGTTTAAATCTTGTAAAAAGACAAGTAAAGATTGATAGTCAGCGATTTCTTTCTTATGTACTGCACCACTTTGTTCGTCCTTTTCGAACATCGTTATTGGGTAATTGAAATCGAATTTATCATTGAAATAATTAAAAACACCATTTTTACTCGGGACAGTTTCCAGATAAATATTTCCTGAAAGACCGCCAGAACCGACTAATAAATTAGATGCACCAATTTTTAATGTAGGGGTTGTACTTTCTGGAATTTCAGCGTTATGAAACCATTTGGACGGCAAAGTTACCGAAGCAGCACGCGCATAAACTCCAACGAAATCATTCGGACGTCCATCAGCATCTGCTTCAGGAATGTTTGTTTTTTTGCTTAAATCAACTTTTAAACTATCTAATTGAAGAATTAAACCTGTATTGCCAATCATGGCATAATTGGAAGGCTGCAATGAGCCGCCAAGTTCTAGTTGATAACCAATTCCTGCTTCAGTATCAGCATACAATTGTGCTTTACTAAATACAAACATTGATTTCGCATCTTCTGTACCAAACGGCAAACCAACATCAGTAACAGGTTTTAAAATGTTTCGAGGAAATTCAATTCCGGCGCTTAATGCCAAAGTAGCTTTCGCTTTTGGTGTAATAATTCTTTTAATATGCTCTTCGATACCATCTGGAACAATAATATTGTAGAATTCCTGTAGTTTTTGCTTCGTGTCGCTTAAATCTGATTTTAAAATGTAAGCCGCAAAAAGTAATAACGAAATAGACTCATTAATTTCAGTATTGTTTTTAATAAGAGCAATTACATTATCGATAGATTCTTCTACATCTTCAGGAAGTTTTAGTTTATGTTCTTCGGCAAGATTTTTAAGAATATTTATATCTTCTAAAAGTTGTTCGAATTTTGTTTTTCCTTCTTGAGCTTCGACAAAAATGTTGAGCATGTGGGCAACAACTTGTTCTTCGCTGATTCGGAAAACTTGTAAACCAACAGAATAAAAATCTTTCACTGAGAAAGAAAAACTACTGGAGCTGAAGGTTTTTAGGAAAGCTAAAATTTCCCATTGATACTCTAAAGTGATCGGAAAAGATGATATTGAGGAATCTCCATCAAGATCTGGATTAAGCACAAGTCCTAAACCAAATGGCAACGGAAGAGAAAGCTTTTCACTTGTTACGATATCAAGGCTGTAAAAAGCCGAATCTCCACGATATCCTTTTGAATATTGTAAGTTTTTATAATGAATTTTATTGAAAATGGAATTCAAGCCATCTTCGACAAACGATAAAAATTCTGGTAAATCATCTACAGTCACTATCTCAGATAAACGAGGATAATATCTTGCTGTAGGAATTGGAACCGCAGGAATTGGATTAGTTGGCATATTCTAATTTTTGACTTTAAATTTGTTCGTATTTTGGATGATTAAATTCGGGTTGTGATAGATTAAACAGAGTATTTCGAATTGATGTTCTTTAATGTTTTTCTGTAAAATGAGTATTAAAAAAACTGCCGAATTATTATGTTTTTGCAGTGTTTTTTTTCTTTGATACTGTAAAAGTCAGCCTAAAAAAGAGCTTTAAAAAACAGATGCTTAGTGGTTGAACATTGATGTTCTGGCGCTTTACAGAGTTGTAAAGTAAATGGATGAGGAATTGGCTTTTAAAAGAATAAGTAAGACGGAGGAAAATTAAGTTGGTTTTAAAATTTTCGTTGTCATTCTTTTTTAAGAAAGCTCAAAGGCAAGTGTCTTTGAGCTTTCCAAAGGGGTATTATCTTAAAATTAATTTATAGCATAACTAAAATTTGCAACTATATTAGAAAATCCTGATGTATTAGCTTTGTATTTTACACTAGCATTTAACGAATTATTGACGAAAACTTGTGCAGAAAAATTTGTATTTACAGTTGATCCGGCTGCTGTTCCTGACAAAATTTTTGTAGATAGGTTTCTGTTTATAGGCAGCGAAATACTTATTTCAACATCTGATCCTAAAGCTACCGGAGTGGCAGTTAAGGCAACCATAACATTTACTATATTGTCTATTCTTGTATAATTAGCAACTGTAAGTGTTGCTCCTGTAATGTTTAAAGTATTTTCTAAAGTAGGAGTATAGGTCCCTGAATTATATATTGAAGATATATAATTTTTAGAAAGAATTTGACTTCTAATACCAGTGTGAGTTTCCCATAGTTGACCATTTTCATCACGTTCAATAGCACCATCTTGGGGTACTGTAGTTAATTCTCCATTAGGAATAATAAGAGAAGGCATGTCAGTAGTTCCTGCAGCAGCAGTAATAAAATCATTTTTGAGGGATAAAATTCCTGATTTGCTTGGAAATTTAATGTAAAGATTCTGTGATAAGTCTGAATGTGTAATTTCAATATTATTATTATTGTATCGCCATCTTATTAGACCATTTTCATATTGGGATTTTAATAAACCATACATACTATTAATTTGTGTAGAATATCCATATTCTGTTAATTCGGAGGTGTAAGTATATTGACCATTTTGTTTCTCAACTTTGATGCCTTGCTTAAAATTCCAAATTCCGGAAATTGTCTGTGTTTGAGATTTAATCCATTCCCACCAGTTAAATAATTTTAAACGGCTGATAACTTTTTCATCTTCAGCAACTGTATAATTGATTTGAGTTTCAGAGTCGGTTGCAAAGGTTGCTGATAGCTTAGCAAGATTTAGTTTTTTTCCCATTTCAGCAGAAAGAGCTTTGTTGCTACCACCAGTAGTTAAATCGTCTATAATATCGACAGTAGATAAGCCTATGTAGTCGAGCAACCCTCCGTTATTTGTGAAGTTTATTGCACGCATAACAATATGAGCACTTTCTTCTGGTTTTAAAATAATATCTTTTCCTTCAGGAAAATTAAATCTAAAATTTCCTGTGCCTTGCATATGATATAATGTAACATTTCCTGATGTAGCATTTTTCAAAATGAAATCACGGCCATGATATAAATTTTTTGGATCTTGAATATTTAAGGATCTTAATCCTGTCATCCCTTGCTCAAATTTCAAGTATGATTTATCATCAACGTCAACCATGTCAATGTCGCCTATATAAAACATGTGAATGAAGCTTTTTGAGTTTTTGGTAATAAATTCATCAGAAGAAATATTATCAATCATTTCTTTTAATACTTTTCCTTGTCTGGCATCTAATGCTTTTCCTTCAGTTGTGCAATCGAGTGCATTGTATTTTTCGGTTTTAAGATTGTTTACATCGTTAAATTCTAGTTCACCTTTTTCATTAGTTATTAAAACTTTGTTTGGCTGATTTTTTTCTAAGTCTGCGACTTTAATTCTGTTGTGATTTGTACTCATTTTTAATTATTATTTACGGGTTTAAAAAATTACAGGCGTATATTCAGTTATTTTAGGATTAACCGTAATTAATTCAGGTTGATATAAGAACAACCTGAAAAATTATTGTTTAAAAATTGTGTTAGTGGCGTCACAATAGGTTTTTCATTTTACAGTTTTGTAAAATGAAGGGCAAAGGGTAAGTCTGACTTTAGAAAAGCCAAAAATTAGATTGAAAAACTTATCATTTTATATTTAAGGCTTTTGAAAAAGGGCTCGATTCCCTGTTATTTTATAAAAAGCTTTTGAGGGAAGATTTGCGTCTGCATCTGCGTCTGCATCATTTGAATAACTTGGAGGTGTGAGGTAAACAAAGGAGCCATTTTCATCAAGATAAACTCGCATTGTTTCAACTTGCATGTCAGTTCCTGAAGTTAATTTTTGCCCAGTATAAAATTCGACACGGCTTTTTCCGGTTCCTTTTCCTGTGCCGGATTTTATTTTGTATGTACCTCCGTCAAGATTTGGAACGCCTGCTTGGTTAATCGCTAAATAAAATACATCTGAAGAACTAACTGTTGCATATATATTCCCATTCACATGCGTATCTAAACTTGTCCATGCTCGTGGAGTCTGACCAGTAGCAATGAAATTTCCTGTTCCTGCTGTTTGTTTATAAATATCGCCATTGTTAACACAGGCAAAAATATCACCACTAGGTAAGCCTGTAATTCCTGTCCATGAACGGGAAGTCTGGCCAGTAGCAATAAAATTTCCTGTTCCTGCTGTTTGTTTATAAATATCGCCTCCTGATACTGTTGCATACACATCACCATTGGGCATGCATTTAATACTTGTCCAGGTTCTTGAAGTTTGCCCTAAAGAATTGAATGCACCAGTTTGGTTTGTCTGCATTAAAATACCGCCACCAGATACCGCAAGATATACGTTGCCATTAGAATGGCAGCTTATAAATGCAGGTGTGCTTACATTATCAAATGAATGTTCTGTATTTGTGGTGCCTGTAATATTAGCTTTTGACACCACATTACCATTTCCTCCATTCCAAACAGTATTGACAATGTATAGCTTATTGGTTGGTGATATTGAAAATGAACACTTATTAGAGTTGTTAAAGTTAAATAAAGGAGTAAAAGTTCCTGTTCCACCTATTTGCTCAAATATAGGATTATAATTATCCAACACATATGTATTACCTAGTGTTGATGTAGCTATTTGTTTAAAACTAGATGTAATTCCTGTATTTAAATCAAAAAATGATGTAGGCGCATAATTTATGGTTCTACCCGCGCTAACTATTAAATCTCGACCTATGGTTGTATTATTAGATTCTTCGACTCCTATCTCCCTATCGTTTTGATTTCCAAGTGTTAAATCTTTTGTAGGCGCATTAGATACTCCAATACCCACAAAACTGCCATCATCTAAAATCCTGCTATTTCCAACAACAGTAGAACCAACATATTTTGGGATTTGATTACTTGTTCCTGCGTTTATTACACTGGTAATATCAGAAGTCATTGCAACAGTGCCGCTTTTATCGGGAAAAGTCCAAGTTCTTGATGCGGTTGCAATGTTTGTAATAAAGGATGTAAAAGTGTTTGCCACGTTTCGTAAGCCTAACTTTAGGTTCAAGAAAGTTTTTACTCCCGAGACAGTTTGAGTGGTGGTTGTGTCCATGTCTGCCGTAACAATATTGCCGGTTCCAAATATTGAATTTCCGCCGACTGTTTTGAATAGCGATTTAAAATTAGCCCACGTCATCATGCGAGATAATGAACCAATCAGGAAAGGTATTTTATCTGTGTCAGTGATTGTATTGGTAGTTGGCAGTGTGTTTTGGAATGCTCCAAAATTTGCATCATCAAGTCTTGGCTGAAAATTATTTTCAGAATCGCTAAACTCCAACTCACCATTTTGGTTGGTTTTTAAAATTTTATTGGGCTGATTTTTTTCTAAATCAACGACTTTAATTCTGTTGTGATTTGTACTCATTTTTTAGTTAATTGTGGAGATTAAAAGTTGGAAGTGTAGTTGAAAAAAAGCCAATAGGAGAGTAGGGAAACTATAAGTTTAAGTTTCCAAATTGGTTTTTTGATAAGATTTTTGAGTTTTGTTGAATGCTTTTCTCTTCTGAGAAATTTTAGATTTTAAAACAACTCAAAGATTTTTTTCTTTGAGTTGTTTTACACTTTTTATGTTAATTTATTTTTAAGACAAGACAAGTAGTTAAATAATTGAAACAGTGTATGTTGTGTTTTTAATTCTCACATCTTCAAGAAAATCTCTTAATTGAGTGAACGAGGCAATAAAATATTTAACGGTATATCCTTTTTGTTCTATATTATCAATGCTAAAATGATTAAAGAAACTGCCTTGATTCATTAAAAAAGCATCAAAGCTATTCCCTATTTTCCATTTATTTGTTAAATCTAAGGTTAAAGGTAATAATTGTAATGAAGGTAGAATTTGATTATCTATAAATGCTATAACATGGGGTAAATCGCTCAATGGCAAATAAACATTTAAATTTTCATCAGTTAGTCCTTCTAAAGGTATACCAGTTTCTAATTTATAATAATATTCACTGACCATTGCTTTATATAATTCTAATGCCAAAGTTTGGTTTACAGTATAAGCGTAATACAATATTGCGCCATAATTATCAAAATTTGTATAAAATCCTGGAGCATCTGGATTGTCGTAATCAACTTCTAATTCTATTCTTCGTGCCATCTTCTTTATTTTTTAATTGTTATTAATCCCAACTGTTCGTTTGATTATATTTCTTATGTAAATACTGATAAGTTCCTTCAATTATCTCTTTTTTTGTTGTATTAAAAGTTGAAGGATTTATTTCAATAATATCTGAAGGTAAATAATTAGCTTTTAATTTCTGTTGAAATTCTGAAGCACTCATTATTATCTCTTTTTTTGTTTTTACATCTATCATTTTAAATCTAATATTTTCAACTTTATCAATAAATGCTTTTAAATCAAATTTTTTCATTCTTTTATTATTCATAATGAAATTTTTAATTAAAGTATTATTTCTAGTAGGTATATTTTTATAAGCAAGCATCATATCTAACTCATATCCTATCTCAGTTCCACTAACTGGCAGTTTGCAACTTTTAACTTTTTCGAATTTAGCCGTATAAATATCATAAATTAATCCATCTATATCCCGAATGGCCCTAGAATGTAAAGGATTATTGTTTAAATCACAGAATTGAATATCTACACTTACATAACCTTCTTCATAGGAAGCGAGGTTTCGTTTAATGTAATCGATTGCTGGTTTTTCTATATACTCTCCAGTACTAATTTTACCTCCAGCACCTAAGTATTCTATCGCCTTTTCTTTATTTGATTGAGAAGAAATTTTTATTAAATCACGAAATTTATTATGATAAGCATTATTTGGCTCTTTAATTTTGTTTCTTATTTGCATTAAATGAATATAGATATCATCTAATTGATTTGCAGAGAAACCGTTTTCTAGCCAAAGATAATCAGCTTCACTTAAAAGAGAAGTTCTAAATCCATTAGCTTTGACAAATTCGGTAATCTTTTCAGGATTTAGAGCAAATTTAACAAAGATTGAAGGATCGTTTCCAAATCTATTTAAAAACAACCATCTTTTGGTGCGCTCAGCAGACTCCAATATTTTTCTTAAAGGAATATGTGGATAATATTTGGTAATTGCATCCATTTTAAGAGAACTTGTTATAACAGTCAAATCTGCTCTATCAATAATTTTCCGATCATATAGAAGTTTCCAATTTTCCAAAGTATTTGATTTGTTCACTAACTTCCATTCTTCTTTAGATAATCTTTTAAAATCATTCCAAAAAGCTATTTTGACATCAGCAGCAAAATCATCAAATTTTGTCAAAATAGTACTATCTTCTAATCCTAAATCAATAAGTTTTTGCCTAATACCAAGAATATTTGTTGCCTTTTGATTTCTTAGGGTTATTAATAAATTCTCTACATCAGGATGAATAGCTCCAGGAGGGATTGAATCTAAGAATTCATCTGCCGCATTAATCGCTTTGTACCTAAAAGTTACTGAGGCTGTAGCTTGCGCTAAAATTAGCCAAAATAGAATACGATTTAATTTTTCTAGTTTTTCTATTTCTGAAGGATCATTAGATAATTGGATTAAATAATTATTGTAAGAGTATAAGATACTTCCTGAAATAGCCAAAGCATTTGTCGCACCTTCTAAAGCAGACCAAATCAAAATTTGTTCACTAGCAAGTGCAGAATTAGTCAAAGCTTGATATATTCTTGATGCATTTTTCAGGTAATTTAGATATCTTAAACTAGATAGACCTCCTGTAAAATAAGCTAAAGCTAATTCGATAGTAATTGCAATTCCTAAATTAACTGAAGCATCAAACTCTTTTAAATCTTCAAACTCTTCAACATATTGAAAAATAAAAGCAGGATAAAAGCTTGCTTCGGGTAAGATAACTTCTAAATCTGGTTGTATTCCGATTAAAGATATCGGATGATACATATG
This sequence comes from Flavobacterium sp. LC2016-01, assembly GCF_009711135.1. GTDB lineage: Bacteria > Bacteroidota > Bacteroidia > Flavobacteriales > Flavobacteriaceae > Flavobacterium. Next base: position 26,568 of record NZ_WMIC01000016.1, read on the forward strand.
AAAATCACCTAATTTTTCAGGTAATTTAAAAAGAACTTGACTTTTAACTGCTGGAGCACCATAACCATCATCTATATATTCATTCTTGTAAATTTCAGTTTTTTCAGTTTTAAAAATTCTAATTTTATCATGAATAAATCCGGCAGAATATTCAAAACCTTGTTTTGTAATTCCTTCTTCAGAAAAATAATAACCAGTATTAAAAACTAATGTACTGTTTATTATATATTCATCGTAGTTTTGGATAAAATAAGCATTCGGATTAATATTGTCAAGAATTGGAGTAACTCCATTTGGAATATGATAAAAATTATATTTCGATGCAGTCCATAATTGATGAGTAGCAAATACATATTGCCTTCTTGTAAGTGTTTCATCAATAAAAGGAATATATCTTTTGGTACGAGCATCTCCAAGGATGTAATAAATAGCTTGATAATTAGTATCAACTCCATTGTTGCATTCGCCTAAATAATCCAAAAATGAATCTGCTAAAGAGAAAGGGATCGAAACGATTAATCGAGTTAGAAATCTCTTTTGATATTCTGCTAAATATTTCTTCTTAATGAAAGATTCAATTATTGATTTTGTAATTTCAAAGGGAATGAGTGATAATGCATTAATAGGCAATATTGTTAAAACAAATCTATATTTATCAAACTCAGGAGCTTTTGCTAATGTTTGAGGAATTTTGTAAAATTCATCATAAAAGCTTACTAATCCTAAATAGTAGTATTCAAAATCTGAATAAGTTGAATTCTCATTAAAGGTTGATGGTAAAGTTTTTCTGTGTGGCAAAGCAGAGGAAGAGTCATAATAATATCCCCAGCTTTTCTTTAAAATAAAGAGTATTTTTTCAAAATTGGATAGATTGTTTAAATCCGTATTAATCGAATTTGCAACATCATTTAAAGTTTTTTCAGTTGTAACATTTAAAAGTAAGTTTGGAAATATCTCGTTAACAATTTCTCTAATTTTGAAAATTATAAGTAAAGTAATTTTTTTAAATTTTCTTTTCTCTTCATCGCTTGAATATTGATAAATAAAACGCCCTAAATTTTTCGTATAAAAATGATAACCAGCAGTGTTTACTTGATTTTGGATAGGAACATTAGAAGAAGAATAAGTACTAGGTAATTTTAATTTATAATCAACAATATCAAAACCATCAAGTATTCCATCAGAATAGCTTCTAATCCCTTTTTCGTCAGATAAGCTTTCTATTAAAAAATCATATTTTTTTCTATCATAGAATAGGTCATAAGGAGCACCAAAATTAGTAACTCTTACTGAAATCGGATCGTTTTCTTTAGCAATAAATTTATCGAAATTAAATTTATGTTTGTATATCATGTCACTGGCGGAGACAATATTAAAACCAACACTTTCAATATAATTTAGAAATTGATCTTCATTATAATATCCATCGATTAAATCGGATCTTTTTTTATCACTTGTCTTAAATTCTTTTTTATTATGGAATGCATATTTTGTTGTGACAACATCTTTCCCTATGATTGTTTTTTTTGTAAATTCTATTAAAAAACCTTCAATATCGAATCGCAAATCATTAAAATCATTTGTTAAGTTTACAGGTATACCTGATTTGTATAAAAGTACTACCATTTATTCTATATCTTTGTTTAAAATTAAATATTGAAACTCAAATTGTTGCTCTGGCATATACTCGCTATAACCCCTACTAAAATGATATCGCCTATCAAGCGAATACACAAAAACAGTTTCTTCAGGTTGAGATAATTCATTCTCACCTTCAGTATTTTCAGTCACAATAGCAACTTTATATTTCTGATATTTAACATCTTCAGGAGAAATCAATTCGTTTTCATCTTCAAAAAGATCAATCAAAAACAAACGAGGATTTTTTAAATCATCAGTAATCAATGCTTTTATAGTATCATTTTCAGCTTTGGTCAATCCCAGAATAATTTTATTAGGAGTAGAACCGTCTAATGTTTTTAATTCCAGTCCGGTAATGGTTTGAGTGCTGTCTGTAAACAGTTTCAAATTGTAATAGAATGGCTCTGGTAATTCGTAAGTTTTACTATTTGTTACAGCTCCGCTTGCAGAAGCAGTTGTTTTTGTATCTGGCGTGGTACTTCCTGTTGCAGAAACAGCATTATTCATAACATCAACAGTTTCTGTTAGATAAGTAACACGTGCAACAGTAGGTGTTTCTTTAATTCCGGTTTCAATAACATCGTTTACAGTAAGGGTTTGTGCAATAGAAATTCCTTGCTGTTTTTTGTCATAAAACTCATTGATGAGGTTTAGTTTTTCAGAAGTCATTCTGGAGTAACTTTCATCGGCACTTAAGTTTAATAAAGGCTTTGCATCTATTAAATTAAACACGTTATCAAAAAAGTTAGCTTTTCCATATAAAATCACAAGATCTCCGTTTTCATCTTGAGTTGTTCCGGCTGTATATTGATTTACTTTTCCCTGATAAAGCAAAATATTAAGCGTTGCAATATTTTTGCCTTGTACGGCAGGCGTTGTCAGTTGAACTGTTTCCGTTAGAGAACTATAATTTCCTTCGTTATCTGGTGGTACTCGCAAACCATCAGCATTAATGAAATTGTCTTTTTGAGCATTTGCAACTTTGGCAATTTGGCCGTAAAAAGCAGTGTTATTGTTGTTATCTGTTGAAAACTGCAGATAAAGATTATTTGTAGTAACAGTATTTGCTTGCTCTTGTTTGTCAATTAAAACCGGCCAGCCATCCGTGCCATAAGTTACGGTTGTCATTGGAACGATTCCTTCTGAACCTGCTATTAAACCTGTTTTAAGATTTTCAGGACCTTCGCTAATTTTATAGTTTCCATAAAAATCATAACTGCGGGTTCTGTCACTTTGAATGTAGATGTACCAATTATTTTTGGTTGAAAAATTATTTAGCAGATCACTGAAAATTGCAGTTCCTTTTTTCTCAGTTTTAACTCCAGAAGTAGTTACTGTAACAATTCCATTTTCAACATGCGAACCATAAAAAGCTGCAATGTCAATAAACTGAACGCTTTGCTCGCGCTGTAATTTCGTAATGAAATCTGTTTCACCATTTACTGTAATTTCTGCAAAAGGTTTGCGGGCATATTCTAAATTAAAAGCAAACTCAGAATTGTCAAAATTGTTTTGGTAGTCTCCGTAATTCAATACAACATCAATTCCGCATTCGCCTTGCGCAAAATTTCCTAATGATTTTCCAATATCGATTAGTGGTAATTCAAAATCGTCTTTTTCATCAAAAGTATCTCCAGCTTCGACAAATTTTGATTCCTTAAAAAAGAAGTCAGAAATTGGAATTGTTGTATCTGTTAGATTTTTATCGTAACCAATAAATTTAGCTGTGAAAGCCGGAACAGGAATAGGCGTGACAGTTTCGCCATCTTTTTTCACACGGCCTTCATGAAAAGCTTTAAAATCTATGTTTATTTTGTCGATAAAATCTGAATACGATCCTTCATTCTTAATAACTAAAGGATCTGCATCATTGGAAAAAAAATCGCTTTTTTGCAATCCTCGATAAATAAAATATTTGATATTCAATCCAGGAAAAGGCTGTTTATAAGGACGAAGAATTAGATTGACTTTGTCATCACTGCCAGCTTGAGGCTGAACTAAAACAACACCTTTACAAATCGTAAAGGCTTTTTGGGGAGCGCCTAAAGAAAATCTAGAAGTCAGGTTGAAAACAGTTTCAGATTGAGGTCCAAAACCCTGACCTGGCAGCTGTGCGGGAAAACCTCCCGACTCTATAAAAAAATGGGATTTTGCGGACATATTTTAAGTATTATTTATAAAAATTTTTATTTAAACCAGAGTGGTTTATAGATTTTGTAGATGAATCTTCCAATCAAATAAAGGAGAATAAGAAGCAGTAATCTTCCCAGCCAAATCTGGATTTTCTGCCAAAAAGTGATATAGTTGGTAAACTTGGTAATTGTGATCGTTTTCTCCTGAACATCTTTAATTTGTTTCGATTTCCAATGGGCGTAGAGTTCCTGTTCTTTCAGGTTGCAGTCAACTTGGAGTTTATTGTTATCAAGTCGAACCTTTGGGCTTTTTAATGTACGCCCTGGTTCGGCCTGAATAACATTTTTGAGAACTGCTTTTCCATTGATGCAGTCGAGCAATGCGCTGTATGAACTGCTGTCGTTAGTAATTTTAAAAACAGTATCGTGTAGTGTTTCTGTAATCGTTATGGTTTGAATTTTATTTTCGTTTTGTACTGGTTTTGGACTTCGGCATGAAATCACGATTAAAACAATAGCAAGTACAAAAGCAAAGCATTTTAGTTTTTTAGTCATAATAAGAGTGGGTTTAAAATTTAGTTTTGCAGACGTAAAAAGCCTTTTATGGTTTTGACATCTCGTTTTCTTCGAGCGACTTTGTAACCTTCTCGGCTTCCGGAGTCATTTGTGTTTCCTTCAATGGTATAAATCGTATTTCCGGCAATTTTCTCAACAAATCCGGCGTGCCCTGTGCCGTTATTAAAATCTAGAATAAAAACATCGCCCGGCTGAGGTGTTTTTTTTACCAAAAGCGGTCTCGAATTATATTGATCCAATACACCAGCCGTTTTCTTTAATGGATTTTTGGCATCAATTTGAAGTGCTGCTTTTTGTGTACACCAGTAAACAAAAGCCATACACCACGCATATCCTTTTGACAGCCCAACACTTCGCAAATAAATTTCGACTTCAGGTCCAGAATTGCTGTTTCTGGGAATTTCTTCAACGCCAATTTGCGCTGTAGCGATTTCTAAGGTTTTTTGGATTAGTGTCATGACTGTTGTTTTCCGTTAAGCTGTTTAAATTTTTGTAATTCATCTACCAGTTGCTGGTTGATAAGCATCAGTTCTTTGTGCTGCACTTCCATTTTTTTTATGGTTTCGGTGGCAGCGGTAAGTCGGGCGGTAATGTCGTCGAGAAGATCACGATAATATTTTACGGCACTAACGGCATTATCAAGTTCGGCGGCACGGTCTTCGGCTAATGATTTTCGCATTGAGAAAAACCAGGTTACAAAAGCGGCAAAAAAAGCCGTAAGGGATGGATATAGAAATTGTTCCATTGAATGTATGAATGTTGAATGTTAGATAAAATTTGTTTTGGGTAAACAACAGCGAAATGTTGCTTTTTTGGAGAAAGTGCAATCTTAAATTCTGCAGTTAAATCTTTGCTGTTCTTTCCTTTTGTGATTGCAAAGATTGGGTGAAAAAAGCCCTAAAAAAAATGAATGCAAGGTGCATGAACATTAGTATTCTAGGGCTTTACATAGTTGTAAGGAAAGCGAACAGAAATCATTTTTGAAGAAGTAAATGACTCATCTTTGCACCATATAAAAAACGCTTTTTACAGGATGAAATTTCGCTTTCTGTTTATAATGATTAAGAAGATTTTTCCTGATTGCACATTAATTCTTCTATTTTTTTTAGTTCTGAAGTTATGGGTGTACAAAGAATTTCATACAGAGTAGTTCTTGAAATAGGATAAACAGGATAGACATATTTTCGCCATACTACTGTAGTAGGAATATCTTCTGTTTTATGTTTTTGATACAATTCTTTAACGAGTTTGTAACGCAGTAATTTATTTTTTTGAATTCCGAGGCTTCTGTTTGAAGATATAGGCATGAGAGAAGTATTTATTAAGTGATAAAAAATGAAAGAAGGTTTTAGAGGAAGAAGAATGAACTTTTAATAAGAATAATAAATAATGACATAAATTTTAAATGCAGTCAAACCATTTGATCTTTTCTCAATACTGGTTTTTTACTTCTAATGCCATTTTTAAATCTCGTTCTGAGGTTGTATTTGTTAAAGATTTTTTTAACAATAAAGGTCAGCAAGCTCCGCATGACAATTCTGTTTCCATAAACCATAAGGTTTGGATTCCATTAGAAAGAATGTTTTTGGCTGCTTTTTTATTGGGCTGAAATTGCCCGTTTTCCGGTTCCTGTTTTCTTCACTTGGAAGTAAAACAGGAACCATTTTTTTATCTGTAATTTTTAAAAAACAGATTTTTGGGTTTTTTAGCCCTTATAAGTGGCTGAGGTATGTTTTTTAAATCGGGGATTTTTTATCACGATGCTTTCATATTGATTAAAAGCCTGCCGTTCTTTATTCGACAAATCATTTTTGCAGTTCCAGTTTCCGAGACCGTCTTTAAAAATAATATGTTCATTAACCTTGTAACTTTCGTGGTCTGTAATTGGTTTTATTTTTACGCTCATTTAAGTATTGTTTAAAAATTATTTTTATTCTGAAGCAAAGCCATTCACGAAATGAAAAAATTGGCTTTAAGTTGGTTGTAATTAACAGAATAGCTAAAAGCAACGATGCGTAAATATCATTATTAGGCTGCATGATTTTGTTCGTTTTGCTGATTAAAAAAATTAAAAGCATATCCCTGTAAAAAATCTACAGACGACATAGACAACGGAATATTGGTTTTTACTCCATTTTCATCAATTCGATTTGCCTCGATAAACCAGCTTGAGCGTATTGGTTTAAATGAAGAAGCAATGATTTCAACGCCATCTGTAAATTCCTCATTATTGAATTCTTTCGTCAGTTTTTGAAGTTCTAAAACTCGTGAACCTTTTAAATTTCCTTTGGCATCTTTTTTTAATAAATTGAAAACAATTTTTACTAATGATGCAGTTTCTCTGCTTGTAGAAAGTGATGAAATGTAATTTTGTACTTTTTCAATTCCAATAGTTACCGTATCGTCCCAGCCTTCGTTAATGCGGTAGCCAATTGTAATTTCTTCTTTATCATTAGAAAAAGTATGCGACATTTGTTTTTCTTTAAAGCCATAAACCTGATTTTTTAAATCCAGAATAGTTTCAAACAACTGAAAAGTTTCTGTTTTGGCATTTCGCATCATTTCTGAGGTTTCATGTAATCTTGAAAGTGCTTTCGGAATAGTTTCGGCTACAAGTTTTTTGTACGCATCCCTTTCTTCAAGTTTTTTATTTTCAATTCTGTTTAAAGCTTCTTTTAATTGTTGTGCCGAAAATTGAGATAAGTCCATAGTTTGGTTGATTGAGTTTGTTGATGTAGTATTCATAGTTTACAGGCTTTTAGTTTAGTAATAAAATTTCGTCTTTGAATGGATCACTATAATAAGGTTTGAAATTATGCAGTACTGCAAGTTTTGAAACCTCTTTTAATTTGTTTTCAATACTTTGTGAAACAGGACGCGGAGAAGCAGTCTCATTGTCCAGAATATGCATCCACTGAAAACGTTCCTGATTAATACAGATTCTTTCCCCGGCTGTAAAAGTTTTGCTTCGTTCAGAACAATATTGAAGTGCTAGATACAATTGAGCAATTCTTGTTTCGATTTGATTTTTACTCATGATTTTTTTTCTAAGTTGGTTCGTAATTTTTTTATATCAGATTCTATTAATGTTCTTTCTGGGCTATTTGGATTTTCAATGAGCCAACTTTCCAGTTCTTGAATTTTTTCCTTGATTTGATTTGTTTCCATTTTATGAATTAATTAATGATAAAATTTGTTTAGGTATTTGTTGCTGTTGATTAATATTACTATATAAGTGTAGTTTATTTCATTGTTGAGAAGCTTTCTGGTTTAGTTTGTTTTTTAGTGTTTTGTATGTTTGTTTTTATCTGTTAATCAGTTTGTTGTTGGGTATTTGTATTTTTTTTATGATTTCTGTGTTTCATAAATTTGTGTGCAATTGTGTTGTTTTTGATTTTTATTTTTCTTTACTTTGCAAATATAATGTAAAAAAACACATTAAAACAAATAATTAACGTAAAAAAATACATCTTTTTATGGGGTCAACAGAGAGAGTGAGAGAATATCTTGATTATAAAGGGATTACTAAGTATAAATTTTGCAATGATTTGGGTTTTTCTAATAAATTTTTAGATAATAGCAGTAATATGGGAACGGATAAGGCGTGTAAAATATTACATCATTATCCGGAAATAAATTCAGAATGGTTATTGACAGGAAATGGGTCAATGATAAAAGAAAATGAAACTAATATTGTAATTATGAATAGTGACCGAAAAACGATTGACTCATTGCATACCAATCAAGAAATACCTTTATATGATCTTGAAGCTGTTGCGGGTTTAAGAGAGTTGTTTAGCAGTGGAAAACCGCAACGAGTTTTGGATACAATAAAAATCCCAAATTTGCCAAAATGTGATGGTGCAATTTCGGTTACGGGTGACAGTATGTATCCGCTTTTGAAATCGGGAGACATAATATTGTATAAAGAGACAGAGTTTGAAAATATCTTTTTTGGGGAAATGTATCTTTTAAGCGTGAAGTTGAATGAATGGGAGGAATACATTACTGTTAAATATGTTCAGAAATCGGAGCAAGGGAATGAATTTGTAAAGCTCGTAAGTCAAAATTCGCATCATCAGCCTAAAGATATTCATATTTCAAAAATATCTGCATTAGCGCTTATAAAAGCAAGTATTCGTATTAATACTATGATGTAGTAAAAAAATATGAAATCATCTCTTGAAGTGAGTTTTTTTGGATGATTAGAAAGCTTTGCTTTTAACTTGTGATTGTAAAAGAAAGAGTCTTAGAATATTCAGTTATTTGAGGCTTTTTTTATGAACGAATGTTTCTATTCAGATTGGCAGTCTTTTTGTGTGGTTCTTAACTTTTGCAATTAATCTGCTTTTGTATTCATTCAATTGAATTATGATGAGAAAGTGGAGCGTATATAAAATAAAAAAACCTTTAACAAAGTTAAAGGTTTTTAAAACTCAGCGGAGAAAGAGGGATTCGAACCCCCGGACCTGTTACAGTCAACAGTTTTCAAGACTGCCGCATTCGACCGCTC
>NZ_WMIC01000017.1 GCF_009711135.1 Flavobacterium sp. LC2016-01
CCTGAAAAAGTTGCAGTAAATGGAACTCTAGCCGTATTTGAATAATTTTCTGGACCGCGAATGATGTATCCTTTACCCACAGTCATTACAGCTGTTTTTGACATAGAAACCCATCCAATACCATCCGTGTAATAGATTTTGGTTGGATCAGTCTGAGAAGAAATTCCACCAGGGGTTTGTCCTTGTACCGGTGTTGACCAATAAGTATAGTCCGCTTGACGAATTCCAGGTGTTGTACGTTGATACGAAATTTTACCGCTATTTATATTAGGAGAATTGTCTGTTTGTATTAAACTTGCACTGTCCTCAAAAAATAACGAGCCTGCTGTTGCAGCTGATGATAAAACTTTGACAGCGCTGTCAACTCTTAAAGTAGCACTGCTTTTAATCAATAACGAAGCTTGATCATTTACAGTTAGTGTGTAAGCATATGAGTCCAAATTTATATCTGAAATTATTGGATTTTTCGCTACTCCTGCTGGTATAATAACGCAATCTGTAGCTGTTGGAACTCCTGACGGACTCCAGTTGCCTGCCACGTTCCAATCTGTGCTTGTTGCTCCTGTCCATGTTTTAGATGTTGGTGTATTAACTTGCAGTGATGTTCCTGTTGATGAAACGCATCCTGTAGCATTTTTAGCAGTTACGATGTAAGTATTTGGATCAAGCGAATCGAAAACAGTTTGATTGTAATAATCGGTTCCATTGATGCTATATGTAAGCCCGCTTACAGGAGTAATTGTAATAGTTCCTTTAGTTCCAGAACAAGTTGGCTGTATAGTTACACTTGCAACTGGAGCAGCTGGTTTTGCATAAGTAATAAAAGCTCCTGAAACAGTACTTGAAGCCGTTCCGCATTTGCCTGTAACGATACAGTAATAGTACAATGTTACTGCAGCTGTTGATAATGGTGTATATGTATTAGTTGTTGCACCATTAATTGCAGATCCGCTTGTGTTATTGTTTTGTGTCGTACTGTACCATTGGTACAAAAGAGCATTTTGACCATTTGGATTAGTTCCTGTAGCACTAACAGAAATTGCCGAAAATGGATCACCTTGGCATTTCAACTGACCATTGATAGATGGCGATGTGATTACAGTTGGAGCAAATACATTGAAACCAGTTTCAATAGCATATTGTTCTGAACAACTTCCAGTCTGTGCTACAGCGCGGAAATTGGTATTCACATACAATGGAGTTGTTGGCGTATATTCAATTAATTTATCTGTTCCTGCAATAGGTGTCCAAGTTTGATTACCATCGGTACTATATTCCCAACGGACTATTTTGTTTTGATAAGCATATGTTACACCACCAGGACCGTCAAAATTTGTTAAAGTCATTTTGCCAGGAATTGCTCCATAACAAATGTCTCCGCCGCCGTGAGTTCTCCCTCTATCTGTTGTAGTAACTGAAAAAGATATGGTATTAGAAGTTGCTGGACTGCCCGTTAGGCAAGGTGAAGCATTAGATGTCATTACAACTTTAAAGGAGTCTGTATTTGTTACATTATAAGCTAAATAAGAGTCTGAAGTTTCTGTAAGTAATGTTGAGCCGTTATACCATTGGTATGTTGGATTATTCCCTCCATTAGTTGGATGTGCTTTAAACCTAACATGTGTGCCTTGGCAAATTGTTAAATCTAATTGGTCATGAGTAATAGTAACGCTTGCGTTTAAAACTGGGTTTACCGTAATTGAACCTGTGGCATTTACTGTTGTACCGCATCCAATTACAGGAATACTGTAATTATAAGTTCCTGGAGCAGATGGTGTTCCACTGATTGTTATTGTATTTGATGCCCATGACGCAGTAACTCCAGCTGGTAAAGGAGGATTTGCTGTTCCAATTCCTGTCACCCCGCCAGTTGTTGTATGCGTAATGTTTGTCATTAGCGTATTAGCACAAAGAGTCTGGCTCGAAGATGCAGCAGAAACTCCCATGTTGGCATTTACTGTAATTGTTCCAATAGCGTTTACTGTTGTGCCGCACCCAATTACTGGAATGCTGTAATTATAAGTTCCAGGAACAGATGGTGTTCCGCTGATTGTTATTGTATTTGACGCCCACAAAGCAGTAACTCCAGCTGGTAAAGGAGGATTAGCTGTGCCAATTCCAGTTACACCGCCAGTTGTTGTATGTGTAATGTTTGTCATTAGTGTATTAACACAAAGAGTCTGGCTTGATGAAGCAGCAGAAACTCCCATATTGTCATTTACTGTAATTGTACCTGTCGCGTTAATGCTTCCACAGCCACCTGTTAGAGGAATACTGTAAGTGTAGCTTCCAGCTGTATTTGGTGTTCCGCTAATAGTTATAGTATTTGATAACCAAGATGCTGTAAGTCCAGGAGGTAAATTTGAAGGGGTTCCTATTCCAGTAGCTCCAGTAGTCGTTTGTGTTATCGATGTTGTATTTACTCCAATGCAGATAGTAGGGTTTGATGATGTGCTAACTGTATTGCTTCCACTTACAATGATTTTTCCGGTAGCATTTGAATTAATACTGCCACAGCTTCCACCGTTTAATGGGATACTGTAATTGTATGTTCCTGCAACTGTTGGTGTTCCTACAATTGTGATAGTGTTGCTGCTAAAACTTGCAGAAGTTCCCGGAGGTAAATTACTAGCAGCTCCTATTCCTGTAAACCCTGAAGTAGTATGTGTAATTGCTGTCAGTGCTGTTCCTAGGCAAATTGTTGGCGTAGATGAAGCAGCTCCAATAGTGCCTCCAGCTATGGTAAATGATTTTGTAGTCGATGATACGCATCCGGAACCCACAGTAAAAACAACCGTAACAGTTCCTGGTTTTGTTGCAGAAAGAAGTCCCGTATTTGAAATTGTTGCAGCTCCTGTTTGGTTAAAAACGGACCACGTTCCGTTAGTTGGATTACTGCCACTTACTGTATACTGAGTTGTATTACCAGGACATATTGACGTATCACCTCCTGAAATTGATCCGGCATTTGAGGAACCATTTCCTTTTTCTGTAAAACTTACCACATTTGAGTTCGCACTTATTCCACAATAATTTTGAGATCTTACTCTGTAATAATAAGTTCCTCCATGTGCTAAACCGGTTAATGTATAAGAAATAACATTTCCGACATATAAATTTTGATAACCGCTTACATAATTTGTAAAGGTATTATCTATAGCAACATCTAAATAATATCCATCTACTGTATCATTATTCCATTGAGCGACCCAATCATTACAGCTTGCAAAACCAGTATTTGCTGTCGGCGCACCTCTGAATGGAGCTATATAAAGAGTGTTGGAAACATTATTAGAATTTATGGTACTAGTGCAACTGCTTGAGGTTATTTTATCAATTCTGATATTTGTACTTTCAGTCCCACTCATTATTGAAAGATTACTTGTAAAAGTACCTGTGCCTGCAGTTGAAACTGTCATTGTAGCTGTGTAGACAGTAGAGTAGCTATTGTAGCTTAATCTATATTCTACAGTATAAGTCCCAATGGGAAGTCCTGCAGCTGAAGATTTGGCTGTAACGGTTGATTGTTTGCCAGTTGAACAAGCGTCAGTTGTTGAAACACTCGTTAATGAATATGTTGGACAACTGTATGTAATTTTTACTTGCCCATTTCCTCCATTTCCTCCTAAGTAGTTAGTGGACGCTCTACCGACACCACCGCCTCCGCCTCCGCCTGGAGTTGCTCCAGCTGTTCCGTTTCCACCATTACTGCCATCTGCTCCAGCACCTCCAGCGTCTCCATTTCCGCTATTACCTCCTTTACCACCATTTCCGGTTGAAGTTGAGTTATTTGCGCCATTCGAGCCATTTGAATTTGTACCTCCACTGGCACTTCCGCCACTTCCGCCAGAAACAGAACTGTTATGAGCCGCTGTTGCTCCACCCGAACCTCCATTTGCAATTAAATTGGTTGACGACACGGTACTTAGTGTTGTGTTTCCGCCTTTTGCTCCGTCTCCAACTGTACCTGTTGCTCCCAATCCAATAGAATAAGTAATCACATCTCCTGGGTTAACTGAAATAGTTTTTGTTACGTATGCACCTCCACCGCCTCCAGCACCGCCTTCTTTGTTTAATGTAGAGCCGCCACCAGCGCCGCCAGCACCCCATATTTCGAGAGTCACATTAGTAACCCCGGTTGGGACTGTCCATGTTTTAGTTCCAGCTGGTGCTGGTGTTGAATCAGTAAAGCTTTGTGCGAATGAAAAAAGTGAGAAAGTAAAAAATAAAAAACTTAAAAGTAATTTTCGAATCATATTAAATCGTGGCATTTAATTTAAAAAAAAATGTTTTTTTATTTTGTTTTGTTTAACGTTTCTATGCCATCAAATATGTAAAAAAGCAACATCGAAAAGAAGCCAAGTAGTCATGTTAAGTGGTTTCAATCAGGATGTTATGCTGGCATAGGAATTAACCTAGCAAAGATATATACATCTACGAGTTTCGAAAAAGGATGGTTTTAGAAAGGGTGATTAATCGATGAAGTGTTTGGATTAATCGTTGAAATGCACAAAGAAAATCGCATTTTTATGGAATTTCCTATAAATGTCAAATTTCATATATAAGAAAAATCGTAAAAATCAATCTAAAATTTACAATTATTTAAACTTTTTGCTGTAAAAACGCGAGATATGCTGAAAATTCCGCAACAATTAGACATTTGTATAGGAAAGTATTTTCTGATAAATGGATTGCTTTTTAAGAAATTAGGAAGAGGTAATTTGCAAGAAAAAAGGAAGTTATTCTCGTTCCAGCTCTTTTGCTTTTTCATAAACAAAATTGCTCTCATAACCACGACGAAGAAGATAGTCGCAAAACTTTTTTCTTTTCTTTAGCAGATTTTTTTCTTGAAGACTGTTCCAGCATCTTTCAGAAAGTTCATTAAAAGTAATTTCATATTCTTCAGCTGAAATTTCTTTCAATGCCAAGCTGATATTTGTTGAAGTGATGTTTCGGAGTTTAAGTTCATTGGTGATTCTAATTTTTCCCCAAGATTTTATCCGATGTTTGCCTCTCGCAAAAGAACAGGCAAATCGGGTTTCGTTCAGAAAATTTCCTTCAATCAGCTGAACCACAATTAAATCAATTTCATCTGCCGTCATTTTTAAGCTGTATAATTTTGAAACTACTTCATCGTGACAACGTTCTTGATAAGCACAAAAGTGTTCTAATTTCTGTAAAGCTTCTTTTGGAGTAAAAATTGAATTCATGAGTTTTTTCTTTCTTTTTAACTATAAGTGCTAAAAATAGTCATTTTGATGTTAAATTTTCAATGATTATTGCACATTTCTTTAAAAAGAAATGGCTTAAATTGTTGTGTGTGTGCGGAATTATAATATTTTTGTACGATAATATCACAAGTTTCAACCAGTTTGAAAAACAGTGTTTTAACTTAAAAATTTAAGTTTTAAAAGCCAAAATTAAAGTATTGCCCCGAAAAATGCCATACCATTTAGTTTTCTTTTAACGCCAAAAACAAATTTAATACCACGCCTATGCTACGAAAACTACTTTATTTCGTTCGTTCTTTATTTTTAAATTTTTCTAATTCTTCTAAAGAAAGATCTTTTAACCCGAGTTTGAGGACGCTTTGTTTGGGAATGTTTTTTATCATTCCTTTTTTTACTTTCGGACAAACTGTTGTTCCTTTCACGACAAATGGAACATATAGTTTTATACCTCCAGCGGGAATTACTAGTGTTACGGTTGAATGCTGGGGAGCCGGTGGTGCAGGTGGAATGGCAAATCAGACATTTGCAAATGGCGGCGGCGGCGGCGGCGGCGGATATAGTCGCTCGGCTGTAACTGTAGCTTCAGGAACATCTTATGCTATAGTAGTTGGAAAGGGAGGTACGCCTTCTACTACTACAACTACAAGAGCGGGAGGAAATTCTACTTTTGGAACAACAACGGTAGTTGCACGTGGTGGAACTGGTGGAACTGGTGCTCAACCAGGTGCAAATGGAGTTGGTGGCGCTACAGGAACAGGGACTTTTACTAGGGCTGGTGGTGATGGAGCTGATGGAGTAAATGAGGATTATGGCGGTGGTGGTGGCAGTAGTGCAGGTACTGCAGCAACAGGTGTAACTGCGACAAATTATAATGGTGCAACTGCCCCAACAGGTGGTGGAAATGGAGGGAAAGGATTTGAGGGTACTTCTACTGTCGGAGGAGATGGTTTGCCAGGTGTAGTTCCTGGTGGTGGAGGCGGTGGCGGTAGGTCACCTGAGAATACTGCAGCAAGAACTGGAGGCCTTGGAGCTGATGGTCAAGTAAAATTAACATTCACATGTCCATCATATAGTATTGCGAGTACGTCAGTTTCTCCTGCCACAGTATGTGTTGGCGGTACGACGACTGTTACTGTGACTGGGGTTTCAACGACATTGCCTGTTGGAAATTATACTGTTACCTATGATGCGGGAGCGTCTACTGGATTAACTAAAGCTATGACTGTTAGTACTGCAGGTGTTTTAACATCGGGGAGTTTTACTACAGCCAGTTTAGGTACTGCAGGATCAATAGTGATCAAAATTACTAATTTAACATCTGGTACAGGGGGAACTTGTTCTTCTAATATTACAAATCTTAATTCAGCGACGGTTACAGTAAGTCCGCTTCCGAGTGCTGCAACAGCAGTATCGGGTCCGGCTACAGTCTGTCAGGGCCAGTCGGGTGTTGCCTATACAGTTACTGCTATTGCAAATGCTGCAGGCTATACATGGACGCTGCCTTCAGGAGCAACGATTGCTTC
>NZ_WMIC01000018.1 GCF_009711135.1 Flavobacterium sp. LC2016-01
GAACGTGAACATCTCTTTTAAACTGAAAATCCTTCCGCAAAAGATACAGCGCAGAGCCCGGCCCGAAGGGAAACGCCATAAATAGTTTTATTATTGAATGTTTAGGTGTTGTAAATCAATATGTTGTGTTTTTGTTCTTTTTAGAATTTTTTATTATCAACGTCATTTATAAATTGAATTACGCCATTCATAAAGATTTTTTGATCGTCCCACATGGCTAAATGACTTCCGTTTGGGCAGTATAAATAACGCCCTTTTTTAACTAATTTGCTTTGCTCTTCCATTGCTTTTGGGTCCATTGTGTCATATTTTGCACCAATCATAAGTGTAGGAATTGTAATTTCGTGGAGTCTGTTTTTGATATCCCACTTTGATAATCTTCCGCTAATACCGAATTCACTTGGGCCTTGCATTAGAGTATAAATTTCTCCATTTACATGTTTGCTGGCACGATTTAATCCGTCAGGCCATTCTTTTAATCTACATAAATGTTCTTTGTAAAAATTTGGGATTAGTAATTCCATATATCTTGGATTATTAAAATCTTTTTTAGCTTCTAAAGCTCTTATTTCTGCAAGAATTTCGGGTTTCATTTGCTTGGCTAAAACGTCTTCAGCATATTTTCCATATTCTGGCGCACTTGCCATCATATTAGATATTAATAAGCCTTTCATGTTTTGCTGATATTTTAAGGCATATTCCATAGCTAATATTCCTCCCCAGGAATTTCCTAAAACATAGAAATTATCTTTATCTGCATTTATCGCTTTCCGTACTTGTTCAACTTCATCAACAAATCTGTCAGTTGTCCATAAACTGCTGTCTTTTGGCTGATCGCTGTAATAGGAGCCTAATTGATCATATTCGTAAAATTCAAAACCTTCTCGCTGAAAAAATGTTTCAAAACATTCCATATATTCGTGTGTCATCGCTGGACCACCATGTAATAAAAGTATTTTTATTTTTGGATTATTTCCAAAGCGTTTTGTCCAGACTTTAAATTCACCAACTGGTGTTTTTATTGGAATCATTTTCACACCTGCGGCTTCTACATTATTATCTTTATTATAGGTGAAATATTCAGCTAATGCTGTAGACTGGTTTTCTTTTTTGCATGAAGTTATCATTGCAATTACTAGAATGAGTATAATACGACGCATATTTTAAAATTTTATGGTTTTAGGTTGAATTTGTGTTGTCTAAAATACAAATTTATAATAGACGTTTGAAAAATAGATTGTTGCCGAAATTTTGAATGCAATTTTAAGCCTAGAAGTTTATCGAAGATTGAATTTTTAGCTAAGATTTTTTTGTTTTTAATTTATGATTTGAATTTTTAAAAGCAATATTTTATTCAAAATTGAATAGTTATCTTTGTAAAAATGATTACGTACAATTAGTGCTGTATACTAAAATTAGCAATATATTAAAATGAGCAATAAATTTACTGTTGGAAGTCTATATGCCGGTATTGGAGGGATTTGTTTAGGATTTAAAAAATCAGGTTTTGATTTACTTTGGGCAAATGAATATGATAAAAACGCCTGTATAACTTACAAAGAAAACTTCAAACATAATTTAATTGAAGGTGATGTTTTGCAGCTTAATTTAGATGGAATTCCTAAAATTGATGTCTTGACTGCAGGATTTCCATGTCAGCCTTTTTCGGTTGCTGGTTATAGAAAAGGTTTTGACGACAATAGAGGAAATCATTTTTTTAGAATATTAGATTTTGTGGACACCATGAGACCTAAAGTTGTATTTCTGGAGAACGTAAAGAATCTTGTTAATCACGATCATGGAAATACGATGAAGGTAATTGAGAAATCTTTGCGTGACAGAAAATATTCTTTTCAGTATAAAGTTTTGAATACTAAAGATTATGGAAATATTCCGCATAACAGAGAGCGTATTTTTATAGTTGCTTTTGATACATTAGAAATTGAAAATCCGGAAGCTGTTTTTGAATTTCCAAAAGAAGATAAATTGACTAAAACGATAAAAGATTTAGTTATCAATGAAAAAGTAGAAGACGATTTTTATTATAAAGAAGATCGCTATATGTTCGATATGCTTCAAAAAGAAATGACTTCAGATAAAACAGTTTATCAATTTAGAAGACAATATGTGAGAGAAAATAAATCGAATGTTTGTCCTACTTTGACTGCTAATATGGGAACTGGTGGTCACAATGTACCTTTAATAAAAACCGATTTTGGATTTAGAAAACTTACGCCTAGAGAATGTCTAAGATTTCAAGGTTTTCCGGACGAATTTAGAATTCCTAAAATTGCAAATTCTCATTTGTACAAACAAGCTGGAAACTCTGTAAGTGTGCCAGTTATTGAAGCGGTGTCAAAGAATATAATGAAGGTTTTGAAATCATCAAAAAAATAATGATTTTTTGGCTATCGAAGACTTTTTAAAAGTTCGTTTATATCTTGCATGTCGCCACATTGTATATAATAGTTTTTTGAATCCATTTTTGTGTATTCATTTAAAATGGAATTTTGTGGTAATATATTATTGTCAGCAATGGCTTGTATTAAATTCTCAGTGGTACAATATCCTGCAATATCATAACTCCAAGTTTGTGAGAAAATAATTTCTTCAATATCAATTTTTGGAATAATGTCATTGTACATTAATTTTTTGCTTCGGAATGCCTTTTTGATATCTGGGTTAATTCTTACTAGAATAAAATAGTCATATAAATTTGCTGATCCATTATTTAGATTTGGAAGATATTGACCATTATTTGACCAATCTTTGGTTTCGAGTAATAGTAGGTTAGATTGCGATGCGGCCGATTTTACATTGATTTTTTTATCATAAATTTCTAAATCTGTATCATCCCAAATTCCTTCACCATAGATTCCAAAGTCTGGTTCGTTGCAAACGATAGATTTTGATTTAAAGAAATTATAAAGCACAATTTCAGCTAATTTTCCCTGGAAAGTATTGCAAAATTTCTCTCCATTTTTTCTTCCGTATTGGCCACCGGTTCTAGTTGATCTATGATGGCCATTGCCAAAACACATTTCGTATGCAAAATTTAGAACATTTTTTAAATTGTCTTCATTAATTGCGATCCCTTTAAATGGCTTTTTGTTGTTGACAAAATAATAATCTCCATTTGCTCTTTTTTGGTAATCTAGTTTCATATTCTTCTAGTTTCGGCAACTTGGGCAATAATATTCCAGTTTTCTTTATATTGTTTTAATGTGTTTAGATTAATACTGGTGATTTCATGTTCTTCTAAACTATCAACGTAGTTCATAGGAATGAGATAGCAAATCCCAATTTCTTTATCAACTGCAACGTAGATGTCACAATCTGCAGACGTAATTCTTTTTCCTTTATTTGTTATGTGAGTATGATCAATTCCTTGTCCACCGCGATCTCTGTCTTTAAAACTTATAGCATTACTGCTTGAAACTCCTTTAATTTGAAGTCGTAACAATATATTATTAAAATCGACTACAGCATCATATCTACTGGAGCGAACATCAACATTTGAGCAGTTATATCCTGCCAGAATCGCGCGTGCCAGAAATAAAAATTGTGCACTGTCTCCAGCGTTGGCAGTCATTACTCCGGTATTTATATTTAAAAGATTCGTAGGAAATCCGTTTGAAAAAATAAAATCATACTGTTTTTCTATTATTTTTCTTAAAGATGTTTTTGCATATCCAAATTGATGCTGGTTTGAGACACTTTTCTGGATGAAACTTAAAGAATTATTGATGAACTCTTCTTTATTTATTTCATTAATCAAACTGCTTTGCAATACTTCATCATAAAAAGATTGAAGATCTGATTTTGCGATATAATATTGATCTGCAATTTCGATTATTTTGGCTTTTATAAAATTTCTTTCTGTAAAATCTTTTATAAGCTGATTGCTAAACTCTTGTTCATTTAATCTTGTAATGAAATAGCCTTTTAAGAAAGTTTTTAAATTGGTTATTGAGCCAAAAAGAGCTAATCCTTCTTTGTTTAAGCTGAAATTGGCTTGGTTTATTTCTTTTATATTTTGCTGTATATAAGTTGTTTGAGGATCAGTCATTTGTAATGAAATTAGATAATCTTTTAAAATTGTATAATAATAAAAATAGCTTACTAGCAGCTTTTTAGGTGAAATACGAATTTACTTATAAAATTTAAAGAAGCATACGTTGAAGATGATATATTTTGTAAAAAACAAAACCCCTTCATTCTTTATGAAGGGGATTCCTGTTGTTTTTCTGCAATTGGGTATTTCTTTCTGCGGTAATTTGAAAAATTTAAGCTTTAGATGCTGGATTCGATTATTTTAAAAAGCTATAATTTTGAAGTTTTTATTTACTGTTTTTTTGTGATAATGAAGTTTTAAAATTCTACGTTGCAAATGATTTTTGATTTGAAAAGGAATTGCTTCTGTAGCACTTTCTCATAAAACTAGTTACAAATCTTTCGTTTTTTTTTAAACATTAGATATACCAATTTTTTAAGATACTAACTCTATATATTTAATGTTTTCAATATCAAATGCTTGAACGTCTACAACTATTTTTAAATGTTCTGTGAATTTTTTTGTAAATGTTTTGTATAGGACTGTATTTTGGTAAAGATATATGAATCCATTAATAGATCTAATTTCAAAAACATACGTTGGAGCAACGTTTAGCCACCAGTTCAACCATAATGGACCATTATTTGGAACCATATGATTCTGATCTTCGGTATCAATGCTTGAACCTCTATAATTAGTGACACTTACAGAATTATAATTTTTAATATCGCACCATAGTTCTTCGGAATTATCACTTATTTTCCTAAAAGATAAGCCATTTTGTGTATTAAAGTTAGGATAACCTAATGGAGATTTTTTAACATTAAATCTAACAGAAAAATTTTTTGTATGGTCTATGAGTTTGTTCCAACGAGCAGCTCCGCCACTATTCATTGCGGTAATTTTTACAGAGCCTTTTTCATTTAAATTAATTGAACCACTTATATTTTCCCAATCTCCTGTATTTGGTTCATAAATGGTTCCTAAAATAATAGATAATGCATTTGGGAAAACAACAGAAATTCCATTATTTAATGTAATAGTAAAGTTTCCTTCTAGTGAGCCAGTAGTGATATTCACTTTTATTAAATTGTCATTTATAAAAGTTACATAGTTTACGGTTTGTCCTGTAATAGTGACAGTCATTAACGGAGTAAAGAAAGCCCCCATAATGGTTAAGTCACCAGTGCTGTTTGGTAAAAAAGAAGGGAATGCTTCTCCCAAAAATGGAGCCTGAAAGTTTGGCAAAGTATACATTTTCAAATTCCCATTCGCATCTGTACCCAAAAATTTATTAGTTGACGATTGACCATCATTACGAGTTGAAGGATAATTACTCAATTTTAAATCTTTATTTAAAAATTCAGTAGTTTCAATAACATTAGCTGTTGTTATGGCAGGCTGGCCGATACCAAAGGAACGGCCTCTTAAATTCAATTCAAATGTTCGTCCTGTATCGCTGGTTGTGAATTTTACAATCTCATTGGGGCCAACAACAAGAACTGGATTTAAAGCATTTATATAAGTTACAAATCCTGCTGTATTTTGAGTTGCTAAAACTGTTGATACTATTGTTTTTACAGTAGTAGTAATATTTGATAATTCTGAAAGTTTATTGA
>NZ_WMIC01000019.1 GCF_009711135.1 Flavobacterium sp. LC2016-01
AGGGTTTTCAAAAGAAAGGCGACGACATACTCTCCCACATAACTGCAGTACCATCTGCGCAGGCGGGCTTAACTACTCTGTTCGGGATGGGAAGAGGTGAGCCCCGCCGCAATAACCACCTTAAGGTTGTTAGTCCAAAGTCTAAGGTCATAAAGTTTAAAAGTCTTTTGACTTTTGACTTTAATCTTTCGACTTAAAGACTGCTCGCGTCGAGCAAATATTTTAACATACTGAGATAAAGAAAAGAAGTATTAATTTAGAAAGTTTCTTCTCCCCGCCGAGGCGGGGAGAAAAGGGTGTACATAAGCTTACGGATTATTAGTACTACTCGACTATGACATTACTGCCTTTACATCTATAGCCTATCAACGTGGTCATCTTCCACGATCCTTAAAAGAAATCTCATCTTGTGGTGGGTTTCGCGCTTATATGCTTTCAGCGCTTATCCCTTCCCAACGTAGCTACTCTGCGGTGCCCCTGGCGGGACAACAGATACACTAGAGGTTAGTCCAATTCGGTCCTCTCGTACTAGAATCAGATCCACTCAAATTTCTAACGCCCACAGTAGATAGAGACCGAACTGTCTCACGACGTTCTGAACCCAGCTCGCGTGCCACTTTAATGGGCGAACAGCCCAACCCTTGGGACCTTCTCCAGCCCCAGGATGTGACGAGCCGACATCGAGGTGCCAAACCCCCCCGTCGATATGAGCTCTTGGGGGAGATCAGCCTGTTATCCCCGGCGTACCTTTTATCCTTTGAGCGATGGCCCTTCCATGCGGAACCACCGGATCACTATGCTCTACTTTCGTACCTGATCGACCTGTATGTCTCTCAGTCAAGCTCCCTTATGCCATTGCACTCTACGCACGGTTACCAAGCGTACTGAGGGAACCTTTAGAAGCCTCCGTTACTCTTTTGGAGGCGACCACCCCAGTCAAACTACCCACCAAGCAATGTCCCCCGCAATCGCGGGGTTAGGCCTCAGATAAACAAAGGGTTGTATTTCAACAATGACTCCACAACGCCTGGCGACGCCGCTTCATAGTCTCCAACCTATCCTACACATCATTTATCCAAGGTCAATACTAAGCTATAGTAAAGGTGCACAGGGTCTTTTCGTCCCACTGCGGGTAAACGGCATCTTCACCGTTACTACAATTTCACCGAGCTCATGGCTGAGACAGTGTCCAGATCGTTACACCATTCGTGCAGGTCGGAACTTACCCGACAAGGAATTTCGCTACCTTAGGACCGTTATAGTTACGGCCGCCGTTTACTGGGGCTTCAATTCAATGCTTCTCCGAAGATAACATCTCCTCTTAACCTTCCAGCACCGGGCAGGTGTCAGGCCCTATACTTCATCTTGCGATTTTGCAGAGCCCTGTGTTTTTGATAAACAGTCGCCTGGACCTCTTCACTGCGGCCCCGCCGTGGGCGGGGCGACCTTTCTCCCGAAGTTACAGGTCTATTTTGCCTAATTCCTTAGCCATGAATCTCTCGAGCACCTTAGGATTCTCTCCTCAACTACCTGTGTCGGTTTACGGTACTGGTACTGAATGCCTGAAGTTTAGAGGTTTTTCTTGGAAGCCCTTAGGCGCACTATCTCTTTGTCCGAAGACTCCGAGTACTATCGTATTTCCCCAAGACGCGTGGATTTGCCTGCGCATCTTATAGGTAGGTACTTCAACGAACTATTCCGTCAGTTCGCGGCGCTTTCATCACTCCGTCACCCCATCACAGCATTCAGTAGTACGGGAATATTAACCCGTTGGCCATCGACTGTCCCTTTCGGGTTCGCCTTAGGACCAGACTAACCCACAGCTGATTAGCATAGCTGTGGAAACCTTAGTTTTTCGGTGTGCGGGTTTCTCGCCCGCATTATCGTTACTTATGCCTACATTTTCTTTTCTGACCGGTCCAGCATACCTTACGATACACCTTCAGCCCTGTCAGAATGCTCCCCTACCACTTACAGTTGCCTGTAAATCCATAGCTTCGGTAATATGTTTATGCCCGATTATTATCCATGCTCGTCCGCTCGACTAGTGAGCTGTTACGCACTCTTTAAATGAATGGCTGCTTCCAAGCCAACATCCTAGCTGTCTGGGCAGACAAACCTCGTTCTTTCAACTTAACATATATTTGGGGACCTTAGCTGATGGTCTGGGTTCTTTCCCTCTCGGACTTGGACCTTAGCACCCAAGCCCTCACTGCTGTGAAACATTATATAGCATTCGGAGTTTGTCAGGAATTGGTAGGCGGTGAAGCCCCCGCATCCAATCAGTAGCTCTACCTCTATATAACTATCATCAGCGCTGCACCTAAATGCATTTCGGGGAGTACGAGCTATTTCCGAGTTTGATTGGCCTTTCACCCCTACCCACAGGTCATCCGAAGACTTTTCAACGTCAACCGGTTCGGACCTCCACTGTGTGTTACCACAGCTTCATCCTGCCCATGGGTAGATCACACGGTTTCGCGTCTAACACTACTGACTAAAGCGCCCTATTCAGACTCGCTTTCGCTGCGGATCCATGGCTTAACCACTTATCCTTGCCAGCAACGTTAACTCGTAGGCTCATTATGCAAAAGGCACGCCGTCACCCCACGAAAGGGCTCCGACCGCTTGTAAGCGTATGGTTTCAGGATCTATTTCACTCCGTTATTCACGGTTCTTTTCACCTTTCCCTCACGGTACTGGTTCACTATCGGTCTCTCAGGAGTATTTAGCCTTAGCGGATGGTCCCGCCAAATTCAGACAGGGTTTCACGTGCCCCGCCCTACTCAGGATACCGCTATCTATTACATTTATTACCCATACGGGGCTGTCACCCTCTGTGGCGTTCCTTTCCAGAAACTTCCGGTTCTGCATGCATAAAATGTCGCGGTCCTACAACCCCACCTATGCCGTAACATAAATGGTTTGGGCTAATCCGCGTTCGCTCGCCACTACTTACGGAATCACTTTTGTTTTCTTCTCCTCCGCCTACTTAGATGTTTCAGTTCAGCGGGTTTGCCCACCTATCGGTGTACTATGTCTTCAACATAGTGGGTTGCCCCATTCGGGTATCTGCGGATCAATCAATGTGTGCTTGTCCCCGCAGCTTTTCGCAGCTTATCACGCCCTTCATCGCCTCTGAGAGCCTAGGCATCCCCCATACGCCCTTATTTTGCTTATTGTACCAATCATAAATTCAATTATGACCGTTTTTTTTTGTCTTTTACTATAAATAGTAAAAAACGCTTTCTACTTTTTATTATTTTCTTATCTCAATATGTCAATGAACTTTTATCTGCATTTTTCAGCAGATCAGTGGAGAATAACGGAGTCGAACCGTTGACCTCCTGCGTGCAAGGCAGGCGCTCTAGCCAGCTGAGCTAATCCCCCAATCTAATTATGAATTGTGAATTATGAATTATGAATGATTATTCATAAGAACTCAACTCTAGAATTTCCTTTTTTTTAAGTTAAAATAGTAGTCCCGGGCAGACTCGAACTGCCGACCCCTACATTATCAGTGTAGTACTCTAACCAGCTGAGCTACGAGACTCTGTTTTACTTAAGTTTTATCATTTTTTTAAATTAACAGCAAGAGTAATTGAATCTTTCAATTCAGAACGTTCAAGATCTTCATCTTTTTTCCCCATCGTGCGTTTCCGCTAACAATTGGGGCTCTAGAAAGGAGGTGTTCCAGCCGCACCTTCCGGTACGGCTACCTTGTTACGACTTAGCCCTAGTTACCAGTTTTACCCTAGGCAGCTCCTTGCGGTCACCGACTTCAGGCACCCCCAGCTTCCATGGCTTGACGGGCGGTGTGTACAAGGCCCGGGAACGTATTCACCGGATCATGGCTGATATCCGATTACTAGCGATTCCAGCTTCACGGAGTCGAGTTGCAGACTCCGATCCGAACTGTGACCGGTTTTATAGATTCGCTCCTGGTCGCCCAGTGGCTGCTCTCTGTACCGGCCATTGTAGCACGTGTGTAGCCCAAGGCGTAAGGGCCGTGATGATTTGACGTCATCCCCACCTTCCTCACAGTTTGCACTGGCAGTCTTGTTAGAGTTCCCGACTTGACTCGCTGGCAACTAACAACAGGGGTTGCGCTCGTTATAGGACTTAACCTGACACCTCACGGCACGAGCTGACGACAACCATGCAGCACCTTGTAAATTGTCTTGCGAAAGTTCTGTTTCCAAAACGG
Source organism: Flavobacterium sp. LC2016-01 (assembly GCF_009711135.1). Classification (GTDB taxonomy): domain Bacteria; phylum Bacteroidota; class Bacteroidia; order Flavobacteriales; family Flavobacteriaceae; genus Flavobacterium. Next base: position 4,208 of record NZ_WMIC01000019.1, read on the forward strand.
TCAATCTACATTTAAGCCTTGGTAAGGTTCCTCGCGTATCATCGAATTAAACCACATGCTCCACCGCTTGTGCGGGCCCCCGTCAATTCCTTTGAGTTTCATTCTTGCGAACGTACTCCCCAGGTGGGATACTTATCACTTTCGCTTAGCCACTGAACTTGCGCCCAACAGCTAGTATCCATCGTTTACGGCGTGGACTACCAGGGTATCTAATCCTGTTCGCTACCCACGCTTTCGTCCATCAGCGTCAATCAATTGGTAGTAACCTGCCTTCGCAATTGGTATTCCATGTAATCTCTAAGCATTTCACCGCTACACTACATATTCTAGTTACTTCCCAATAATTCAAGTTCAGCAGTATCAATGGCCGTTCCACCGTTGAGCGATGGGCTTTCACCACTGACTTACTAAACCGCCTACGGACCCTTTAAACCCAATGATTCCGGATAACGCTTGGATCCTCCGTATTACCGCGGCTGCTGGCACGGAGTTAGCCGATCCTTATTCTTACGATACCGTCAAGCTCCTACACGTAGGAGTGTTTCTTCTCGTACAAAAGCAGTTTACAATCCATAGGACCGTCATCCTGCACGCGGCATGGCTGGATCAGGCTTGCGCCCATTGTCCAATATTCCTCACTGCTGCCTCCCGTAGGAGTCTGGTCCGTGTCTCAGTACCAGTGTGGGGGATCTCCCTCTCAGGACCCCTACCCATCGTTGCCTTGGTAAGCCGTTACCTTACCAACTAGCTAATGGGACGCATGCTCATCTTTCACCGTTGTGACTTTAATTATAAAGTGATGCCACTCCATAATACTATGAGGTATTAATCCAAATTTCTCTGGGCTATCCCTCTGTGAAAGGCAGATTGCATACGCGTTACGCACCCGTGCGCCGGTCTCTAGCTCCGAAGAACTATACCCCTCGACTTGCATGTGTTAAGCCTGCCGCTAGCGTTCATCCTGAGCCAGGATCAAACTCTTCATCGTATATTGTTTGCTTCAATTTCTCAAAGCTGTTTATTATTCGACGAACATCTATCGGTTCTTTTCGAATCTCTCGATTCCATTACTCTTATTCTTTTGTTCTAACATCTCTGTTAAAACGGCTGTCAATTCAATATGTCTACGAACGT
>NZ_WMIC01000020.1 GCF_009711135.1 Flavobacterium sp. LC2016-01
TGTAAAACAACTTGTACGGTATTAATTACACAGCCTGATGTTTTATCCTGCAGTGTGGTTCAAAACGATCCTGCTAAATGTTACGGAGACAGCAACGGAAAAGCTACTGTAACGCCTGTTGGAGGAAATGGAGATTATACTTATGCATGGGACAACGGAGAAACAACTGCTCAGGCAACAGCTTTGAATGCAGGAACTCATACAGTAACTGTTACTGATAAATTAGGTTATAAAACTACTTGCACCGTAATTATCGGACAGCCAGAAGCAGCATTAACTTGCTCAGTGGTTCAAAACAAAGCGGTTACAGCAAACGGACTTAGCAATGGGGAAGCAACTGTAACGCCACTTGGAGGAAACGGAGGCTATACTTACGCTTGGGATAACGGCGAAACTGTAGCACATGCAATAACTCTTAATGCAGGAACTCACACAGTAACTGTAACAGATTCAAAAGGATGTAAAACAACTTGTACGGTATTAATTACACAGCCTGATGTTTTATCCTGCAGTGTGGTTCAAAACGATCCTGCTAAATGTTACGGAGACAGCAACGGTAAAGCTACTGTAACGCCAATTGGAGGAAATGGAGAATATACTTACTTATGGGATAACGGAGAAACAACTGCTCAGGCAACTGGCCTAAACGCAGGAAATCACACAGTAACCGTTACTGATAAATTAGGTTATAAAACTACTTGTACTGTTGTTATCGGTCAGCCACAGTCAGCATTAACTTGTTCTGTTATACAAAATAAAGCTGTTACAGCTAATGGACTTAGCAATGGAGAAGCAACTGTTACGCCTCTTGGTGGAAACGGTGGCTACGCTTACGCTTGGGATAACGGTGAGACCACTCAAAAAGCAGTTGGCTTAAATGCTGGTCTGCATACTGTAACCGTAACCGATTCTAAAGGATGTAAAACAACTTGTACTGTTACGATTACTGAACCAAATGTTCTTTCTTGCAGCATTACTCAGGATGATCCTGCTAAATGTTACGGAGACAGCAATGGTAAAGCAACAGTAGTAGCAATCGGCGGAAACGGAGAATATACTTATTTATGGGATAACGGAGAAATCACTGCTCAGGCAACTGGCCTAAACGCAGGAACTCACACGGTAACCGTTACTGATAAATTAGGTTATAAAACTACTTGTAGCGTTGTTATCGGTCAGCCTCAATCAGCATTGACCTGTTCAGTAATTCAAAATAAAGCAGTTACTGCAAATGGACTTAGCAATGGAGAAGCAACTGTTACGCCTCTTGGTGGAAACGGAGGCTATACTTATGCTTGGGACAACGGCGAAACTGTAGCACATGCAATAACTCTTAATGCAGGAACTCACACTGTAACTGTAACAGATTCAAAAGGATGTAAAACAACTTGTACAGTATTAATTACGCAGCCTGATGTTTTATCCTGCAGTGTGGTTCAAAACGATCCTGCTAAATGTTACGGAGATAGCAACGGAAAAGCTACTGTAACGCCAGTTGGAGGAAATGGAGATTACACATACGCATGGGATAACGGAGAAACAACTGCTCAAGCAACTGGCCTTAACGCAGGAACTCACACGGTAACCGTTACTGATAAATTAGGTTATAAAACTACTTGTACCGTTGTTATCGGTCAGCCTCAGTCAGCATTAACTTGTTCTGTTATACAAAACAAAGCGGTTACTGCAAACGGACTAAGCAACGGAGAAGCAACTGTTACGCCTCTTGGTGGAAACGGAGGCTACACTTACTTATGGGATAACGGTGAAACCACTCAAAAAGCAGTTGGCTTAAATGCCGGTCTGCATTCTGTAACCGTAACCGATTCTAAAGGATGTAAAACAACTTGTACTGTTACTATCACGGAACCAAATGTTCTTTCATGCAGCATTACTCAGGATGATCCTGCTAAATGTTACGGAGACAGCAATGGTAAAGCAACAGTTGTGGCAATCGGAGGAAATGGAGAATATACTTACTTATGGGATAACGGAGAAACAACTGCTCAGGCAACTGGCCTAAACGCAGGAACTCACACGGTAACCGTTACTGATAAATTAGGTTATAAAACTACTTGTACCGTTGTTATCGGTCAGCCTAGTGCTCCATTAACAGCAACAAAATCACAAATAAATCCAGGTTGTGGCGGCGCTGCTACTGGATCGGCTACGGTTGTTGCTTCTGGCGGAACGGCTCCATATACTTACTCTTGGAACACAAATCCGGTGCAGACTACAGCTACTGCAAGCAATCTTGCTGCTGGAAGTTATACAGTAATAATTACAGATGCTAAAGGATGCACACACAGCGAATCATTCGAAATTATTGATGGTGATTCTATTCTGCCAGTGATCGATCCTTTGCCTGCGACCTCAACAATAAATTGCCCAGCAGAACCTGTATTTGCACAAGCTACTGCAAGCGATTTAAATGGAACTATTTCTTCATTAACTTATGTAGATAATGTAACACCTGGCAACTGCGCGGGATCGTACACTAAAACAAGAACTTGGACAGCCAAAGATGCTTGTGGAAATGTTTCTCTGCCAGTTAGTCAAACGATTATTGTTCAGGATATAACTGCACCAACTTGGACTACACAAACTGCTTCTTTAAATAAAACTATTGAATGCAGTAACGCACAAGCTTTGGCATCGGCGCAAGCCTTATTCCCAACAGCAACTGATGCTTGTGACACTGATGTTTCAAATATTGTAAAAGTAAGCGGACAGTTTATAGCTTCTGAAGGATGTTCAAATGCTGGAACTTACACTAATACTTGGACTGTAAAAGATGCCTGCGGTAA
>NZ_WMIC01000021.1 GCF_009711135.1 Flavobacterium sp. LC2016-01
GATCCAGCAACAAACTGTGAAAGCGCAACAAGATTAGAAATAGTAATTACTGTATCTGATCCGGGAACACCAACAACTACAGATATTACACAAGATTTCTGTTTAGTTGATGCGCCGACAGTAGCCAATATTCAAGTAAATGCACCAACAGTTGGAAATATTGTTTGGTATACTGCCTTAACAGGTGGAACAGTAGTTTCTTCAACAACAGCCTTAGTAAACGGCAGTTATTTTGCAGCGATTTTTGATCCAGCAACAAACTGTGAAAGTGCTTCAAGATTAGAAGTAGCAGTTACTGTATCTGATCCATTGACACCGACTACTACAGATACTACACAAGATTTCTGTTTAATTACTGCGCCAACAGTGGCAAGCATTCAGGTAAATCAAGCAAATGTAGTTTGGTACAACGCTGCAACAGGCGGAACAGCGATTGCATCAACAACGGCTTTAGTGAGCGGTGATTATTATGCAGCTATTAAAGATCCTGTAACAAACTGTGAAAGTTCAGTTCGTTTGTTAGTTACTGTTACAGTATCTGATCCAGGAACTCCGACTACAGCAGATACTACGCAAGATTTCTGTTTGATTGATGCGCCGACGGTTGCAAATATTCAAATAAATGCACCAGCAGTTGGAAATATTGTTTGGTACACAGCCTTAACAGGCGGAACAGCAATTGCTTCAACAACAGCGTTGACAAGTGGCAGTTATTTTGCAGCGATTTTTGATCCAGCAACAAACTGTGAAAGTGCTACAAGATTAGAAATAGTAATTACCGTATCTGATCCGGGAACTCCGACTACAGCAGATACTACACAAGATTTTTGTTTAGTTGATGCGCCGACGGTTGCAAACATTCAAATAAATGCACCAGTAGTTGGAGATATTGTTTGGTACACTGCTTTGACAGGCGGAACAGCAATAGCTTCAACAACAGCGTTGACAAACGGCAGTTATTTTGCAGCGATTTTTGATCCAGCAACAAACTGTGAAAGTGCTTCAAGATTAGAAGTAGCAGTTACTGTATCTGATCCTGGAACACCAACAACTACAGATGCTACACAAGATTTCTGTTTAATTACTGCGCCAACAGTGGCAAGTATTCAGGTAAATCAAGCAAATGTGGTTTGGTACAGCGCTTCAACAGGAGGAACAGCGATTGCTTCAACAACAGCTTTAACAAGCGGTAATTATTATGCCGCAATAAAAGATCCTGTAACAAATTGTGAAAGTGCAGTTCGTTTATTAGTTACTGTTACAGTATCTGATCCGGGAACTCCGACAACAGCAGATACTACGCAAGATTTCTGT
>NZ_WMIC01000022.1 GCF_009711135.1 Flavobacterium sp. LC2016-01
TGTAAAGGAGACGCAACGGGTTCTGCAACTGCTTCGGCTACAGGTGGAACAGCGGGCTACACCTATTCATGGAATACTGTTCCAGTTCAAACAGGCGCTACTGCAACTGGCCTTAAAACAGGAACTTATACCGTAATCGTAACTGATTCAAAAGGATGTACTGATGATGAAACCGTAACAATCGGCGAACCATCAAATGTATTGACTGCGTTGATAGATTCCAAAACAGACGTAAGTTGTAAAGGAGACGCAACGGGTTCTGCAACTGCTTCGGCTACAGGTGGAACAGCGGGCTACACCTATTCATGGAATACTGTTCCAGTTCAAACAGGCGCTACTGCAACTGGTCTTAAAGCAGGAACTTATACTGTAACCGTAACTGATTCAAAAGGTTGTACTGATGATCAAACCGTTACTATAGAAGAGCCTTCAAATGTTTTAAGCTGTTCTGTAATACAAAACAAAGCCGTTACAGCAAATGGATTAAGCAACGGGGAAGCAACTGTAACGCCACTTGGAGGAAACGGAGGCTACACTTACGCTTGGGATAACGGAGAAACTGTAGCACATGCAATAACTCTTAATGCAGGAACTCACACTGTAACTGTAACAGATTCTAAAGGATGTAAAACAACTTGTACAGTATTAATTACACAGCCTGATGTTTTATCCTGCAGTGTGGTCCAAAACGATCCTGCTAAATGTTACGGAGACAGCAACGGTAAAGCTACTGTAACACCAGTTGGAGGAAATGGAGATTATACTTATGCATGGGACAACGGAGAAACAACTGCTCAAGTAACTGGTCTAAACGCAGGAACTCACACAGTAACTGTTACTGATAAATTAGGTTATAAAACTACTTGCACCGTAATTATCGGACAGCCAGAAGCAGCATTGACTTGTTCTGTTATACAAAACAAAGCGGTTACTGCAAATGGATTAAGCAATGGAGAAGCAACTGTAACGCCTCTTGGAGGAAACGGTGGATATACTTATGCTTGGGATAACGGAGAAACTGTAGCACATGCAATAACTCTTAATGCAGGAACTCACACAGTAACTGTAACAGATTCAAAAGGGTGTAAAACAACTTGTACGGTATTAATTACACAGCCTGATGTTTTATCCTGCAGTGTGGTTCAAAACGATCCTGCTAA
>NZ_WMIC01000023.1 GCF_009711135.1 Flavobacterium sp. LC2016-01
GTAATAGTATAAGCTAATGGTGCAACTCCTGTTCCTCCCGTAACTGCAACTGTAACTGTACTTGTTGTTGCAAGACAAGTTACTGCTGTAGGAGTAACACTTGAAATTACCGGCGGGTTTAATGGAGCCAAAGTAATCGGCACCATTGGTGAAAGACAGCCGTTAGCGTCTTTTATAATAATTTGGAATGTCTGTGAAGCTCCATTGTCATTTACTGTCAATGTATTGCTTGCCACATAACTTGTTCCGTTGTTGTAGCTGTAAGTATAAGCTCCTGTACCTCCTGTTCCTGTAACAGTGATCAATGCAGACTGTTTTGCATTTGTAGTGCTGCAGGTAAATTTAGTAGCTGATGGAGTCGCCACAATAGCCGCAGGCTCTGTGATCGTAACAGCAACACTTCCTGTACAGCCTTTGCTGTCTTTTACATAGAAAGTATGAGTTCCGGCAGTCAATCCTGTGAAAGTATTACCTGTTACATAAGTTCCTGCAAGAGCATCGCTGTAAGTATAAGTTCCTGAACCGCCTGCTCCTCTCAACTGAACTGATCCGTTTGAACCTCCGTTACAAGAAACATTTACCTGAGTAGCCGTAACTGTAGGGTTGCTGATCGGGTTTACAGTAATTGAAACAATTTTAGTACAGCCAGGTGTATTTGAATCTGTGATTTCAAAATTGTAAGTTCCTGCTGCTGCAGCCGGGTAAACAAACTGTGCTCCTGTTACAGCAACACTTGAACCGTAAGTTCCTGTTCCTCCGTCTGCTTTATAAGTATATCCAGCTTTTCCGCCAGTGATGTCAACTGTAATTGTTGCACCTGGAGCTGCAGAACAGTCAAGTTCTTTGCTGATGCTGATCGTTGC
>NZ_WMIC01000024.1 GCF_009711135.1 Flavobacterium sp. LC2016-01
TGCAGTTCCTGATCTGCCGTTAATCAGTTGTTTGCAACTGTATAGGTTCCGCCTGCTGTATAGGCTGTTGAGTTTACTGACCACGTGTAAGTATCACCAGAGCATATTGCAGCTGTCGTGATTACTTTTGCCGGTTTTGGAGTAACAGTCAATTGCAGTTCCTGATCTGCCGTGCATCCGTTGTTTGCAACTGTATAGGTTCCGCCTGCTGTATAGGCTGTTGAGTTTACTGACCACGTGTAAGTATCACCAGAGCATATTGCAGCTGTCGTGATTACTTTTGCCGGTTTTGGAGTAACAGTCAATTGCAGTTCCTGATCTGCCGTGCATCCGTTGTTTGCAACTGTATAGGTTCCGCCTGCTGTATAATTAGCCAAGTTTACTGGCCATGTGTAGGTATCTCCCGAACAGATTGTTGCTGTAGTGATTACTTTTGCCGGTTTCGGAGTTACTGTCAACTGCAGTTCCTGATCGGCCGTGCATCCGTTGTTTGCAACTGTATAAGTTCCGCCTGCTGTATAAGCTGTTGCGTTTACTGTCCATGTGTAAGTATCACCAGAGCAGATTGTTGCTGTAGTAACCACTTTTGTCGGTTTCGGAGTTACTGTCAACTGCAGTTCCTGATCTGCCGTGCATCCATTGTTTGCAACGGTATAAGTTCCCCCTGCTGTATAAGCTGTTGAGTTTACTGACCATGTGTAAGTATCGCCTGAGCAGATTGTTGCTGTCGTAACCACTTT
>NZ_WMIC01000025.1 GCF_009711135.1 Flavobacterium sp. LC2016-01
TTTGCAGCTGTGTAAGTTCCGCCTGCTGTATAGGCTGTTGAGTTTGCTGACCATGTGTAAGTATCGCCAGAGCAGATAGTCGCTGTAGTAACCACTTTTGCCGGTTTCGGCGTTACTGTCAATTGCAGTTCCTGATCGGCAGTACAGCCATTGTTGGCAACTGTGTAAGTTCCGCCTGCTGTATAGGCTGTTGAGTTTGCTGACCATGTGTAAGTATCGCCAGAGCAGATTGTTGCTGTCGTAACCACTTTTGAAGGTTTTGGAGTTACAGTCAACTGCAGTTCCTGATCCGCCGTACAGCCGTTGTTGGCAACTGTATAAATTCCGCCTGCTGTATAAGCTGTTGAGTTTGCTGTCCATGTGTAGGTATCACCTGAGCAGATAGTCGCCGTAGTGATTACTTTTGCCGGTTTCGGAGTTACTGTCAACTGCAGTTCCTGATCTGCCGTGCAGCCGTTGTTGGCAACTGTATAGGTTCCGCCTGCTGTATATGCTGTTGCGTTTACTGTCCATGTATAAGCATCACCCGAGCAGATAGTCGCTGTCGTGATTACTTTTGCCGGTTTTGGAGTTACTGTCAACTGCAGTTCCTGATCGGCAGTACAGCCATTGTTGGCAACTGTATAGGTTCCGCCTGCTGTATAATTAGCCGAGTTTACTGACCATGTGTAAGTATC
>NZ_WMIC01000026.1 GCF_009711135.1 Flavobacterium sp. LC2016-01
GGAGCTTCATCAGGAGTATTTACAGGACTTGCTCCAGGTACATATACATTTAAAGTTACAGATGCAAACGGATGTTTTGCTACTCAATCAATTACGATCAATAACGTTACTCCGATTGCAATTGCAGGAAATAAAAACAACGATGCAAAATGTAAAGGAACGTCAACTGGAAATGGAACATTTACTATTTCAGGAATTGCTACTCCAGGAAACTATTCATTTACGTTAACGTCTGCCAACCTTGGTACTGGTTCATTGACAAAATCTGGAAATACATTGACATTGAGCAATGTATTGGCAGGAACTTATACAGTATCGGTTACAGATACAGCAACAGGCTGTACAAATTCGGCTTCAATTACAATTGGCGAGCCTGCATTGGCTTTAGATGTTACGGCTCTGGCTACTAACATCAATTGTAATAATGACAATGCTACAATTACAGCTACAGCTGTTGGCGGTACAACGAATTACAAATATGCAGTTGTAAAACAGGGAGCATCTGCACCTCTGCCAGCGGTTTATGTGGCAAGCAATATTCTGACAGTAGACACTAACAGCGGCGCTGATATGAACTGGGTTGTGTATGTAATGGATGCTAACGGCTGTACTGATTCAGTAGCAGTT
>NZ_WMIC01000027.1 GCF_009711135.1 Flavobacterium sp. LC2016-01
ACTGACCATGTGTAAGTATCACCAGAGCAGATTGTTGCTGTCGTGATTACTTTTGCAGGTTTCGGAGTTACTGTCAACTGCAGTTCCTGATCTGCCGTACAGCCGTTGTTTGCAACTGTATAGGTTCCGCCTGCTGTATAGGCTGTTGAATTTACTGACCATGTGTAAGTATCACCAGAGCAGATTGTTGCTGTCGTGATTACTTTTGCAGGTTTCGGAGTTACTGTCAAGTGCAGTTCCTGATCTGCCGTACAGCCATTGTTGGCAACTGTATAGGTTCCGCCTGCTGTATAATTAGCCGAGTTTACTGACCATGTGTAAGTATCACCAGAGCAGATAGTCGCTGTCGTGATCACTTTTGCCGGTTTTGGAGTAACTGTCAACTGCAGTTCCTGATCGGCTGTACAGCCATTATTTGCAACTGTGTAAGTTCCGCTTGCTGTATAATTAGCCGAGTTTGCTGACCATGTGTAAGTAGCTCCCGAACAGATAGTCGCTGTCGTGATTACTTTTGCCGGTTTTGGAGTTACTGTCAATTGCAATTCCTGATCTGCCGTACAGCCATTGTTGGCAACTGTATAGGTTCCGCCTGCTGTATAATTAGCCGAGTTTACTGACC
>NZ_WMIC01000028.1 GCF_009711135.1 Flavobacterium sp. LC2016-01
TTTGCAGCTGTGTAAGTTCCGCCTGCTGTATAGGCTGTTGAGTTTGCTGACCATGTGTAAGTATCGCCAGAGCAGATTGTAGCTGTCGTGATTACTTTTGTTGGTTTTGGAGTAACTGTCAACTGCAGTTCCTGATCTGCCGTACAGCCGTTGTTTGCAACTGTATAGGTTCCGCCTGTTGTATAATTAGCCGAGTTTACTGACCATGTGTAAGCAACTCCTGAGCAGATAGTCGCTGTCGTGATTACTTTTGAAGGTTTCGGAGTAACTGTCAACTGCAGTTCCTGATCTGCCGTACAGCCGTTGTTGGCAACTGTATAGGTTCCCCCTGTTGTATAAGCTGTTGAGTCTACTGACCACGTGTAAGTATCACCAGAGCAGATAGTCGCTGTCGTGATTACTTTTGAAGGTTTCGGAGTAACTGTCAACTGCAGTTCCTGATCTGCCGTGCATCCGTTGTTTGCAACTGTATAGGTTCCGCCTGCTGTATAGGCTGTTGAGTTTAC
>NZ_WMIC01000029.1 GCF_009711135.1 Flavobacterium sp. LC2016-01
CCGCCAGTGATGTCAACTGTAATTGTTGCACCTGGAGCTGCAGAACAGTCAAGTTCTTTGCTGATGCTGATCGTTGCGCCCAACTGTGGATAAACCATAATTGGAGTTGCAGAAGCTGGACAGTTGTTGGCATCTTTTACCCAAACTGTATAAGGTGTAGCCGATGCCGGTACATTAAATACATTGTTTGATGTGAAAGCTCCTCCAACACCGTTGATTCCGTAAACTAAAGCTCCTTTTCCGCCTGTTCCTGTAGCCGTAATAGTAAATCCGCTTCCTGAAGCTGTACACTGGTTGCTTAAAACCGCTGTAACTGAAGGTGTCGGATCTGTTGATAACGTAACTGCTACTGAATCAGTACAGCCGTTAGCATCCATTACATACACAACCCAGTTCATATCAGCGCCGCTGTTAGTGT
>NZ_WMIC01000030.1 GCF_009711135.1 Flavobacterium sp. LC2016-01
CCGCCAGTGATGTCAACTGTAATTGTTGCACCTGGAGCTGCAGAACAGTCAAGTTCTTTGCTGATGCTGATCGTTGCTCCCAACTGTGGATAAACCGTAATTGGAGTTGCCGAAGCCGGACAGTTGTTGGCATCTTTTACCCAAACAGTATATGGTGTAGCCGAAGCCGGTACATTAAATACATTGTTTGATGTGAACGCTCCTCCAACACCGTTGATTCCGTAAACTAAAGCGCCTTTTCCGCCTGTTCCTGTAGCCGTAATAGTAAAGCCGCTTCCTGAAGCTGTACACTGGTTGCTTAAAACCGCTGTAACTGAAGGTGTCGGATCTGTTGATAACGGAACTGCTACTGAATCAGTACAGCCGTTAGCATCCATTACATACACAACCCAGTTCATATCAGCGCCGCTGTTAGTGT
>NZ_WMIC01000031.1 GCF_009711135.1 Flavobacterium sp. LC2016-01
GTAACTGACTCAAAAGGATGTACTGATGATGAAACCGTAACAATCGGCGAACCTTCAAATGTACTGACTGCGTTGATAGATTCCAAAACAGACGTAAGCTGTAAAGGAGACGCAACGGGTTCTGCAACTGCTTCGGCTACAGGTGGAACAGCGGGTTACACGTATTCATGGAATACTGTTCCAGTTCAAACAGGAGCTACTGCAACTGACCTTAAAACAGGAACTTATACCGTGACTGTAACTGACTCAAAAGGATGTACTGATGATGAAACCGTAACAATCGGCGAACCTTCAAATGTACTGACTGCGTTGATAGATTCCAAAACAGACGTAAGCTGTAAAGGAGACGCAACGGGTTCTGCAACTGCTTCGGCTACAGGTGGAACAGCGGGCTACACCTATTCATGGAATAC
>NZ_WMIC01000032.1 GCF_009711135.1 Flavobacterium sp. LC2016-01
ATCTGCTCTGGCGATACTTACACATGGTCAGCAAACTCAACAGCCTATACAGCAGGCGGAACTTACACAGCTGCAAATAACGGCTGTACGGCCGATCAGGAACTGCAGTTGACAGTAAGTCCAAAACCGACAAAAGTAATCACAACAGCTGCAATCTGCTCTGGTGATACTTACAACTGGTCAGTAAACGCAACAGCTTATACAACAGGGGGAACCTATACAGTTGCAAACAACGGATGCACGGCCGATCAGGAACTGCAGTTGACAGTAACTCCAAAACCAGCAAAAGTAATCACGACAGCGACTATCTGCTCTGGTGATACTTACACATGGTCAGTAAACTCGGCTAATTATACAGCAGGCGGAACCTATACAGTTGCCAACAATGGCTGTAC
>NZ_WMIC01000033.1 GCF_009711135.1 Flavobacterium sp. LC2016-01
GCCGGACCCGATACTGCTGTTGCAGCACCCGGAAGCGGGCTTACAGTAACAGGATAATTGGCAGAAACTGTTCCGTTTCCGCATGTATTTGTACCCTGTACTGTGATATTTCCTGTAGCGGCAGATGCCGAATAATTAACCGTGATCGAATTTGTATTTGAGCCCGAAGCAATCGTTGCTCCTGAAGGCAGCGTCCATGTATAGCCTGCAGCATTTGCAATAGCAGTAACTGTATAGGCAACGCCCGACTGGCCCTGACAAACCGTAGCCGGACCCGATACTGCTGTTGCAGCACCCGGAAGCGGACTTACAGTAACAGGATAATTGGCAGAAACTGTTCC
>NZ_WMIC01000034.1 GCF_009711135.1 Flavobacterium sp. LC2016-01
GGAACAGTTTCTGCCAATTATCCTGTTACTGTAAGTCCGCTTCCGGGTGCTGCAACAGCAGTATCGGGTCCGGCTACAGTCTGTCAGGGCCAGTCGGGTGTTGCCTATACAGTTACTGCTATTGCAAATGCTGCAGGCTATACATGGACGCTGCCTTCAGGAGCAACGATTGCTTCGGGCTCAAATACAAATTCGATCACGGTTAATTATTCGGCATCTGCCGCTACAGGAAATATTACGGTACGAGGTACAAATACATGCGGGAACGGAACAGTTTCTGCCAATTATCCTGTTACTGTAAGTCCGCTTCCGGGTGCTGCAAC